>NZ_AP025747.1:0-5454476 GCF_030295175.1 Escherichia sp. HH091_1A
AGCTTTTCATTCTGACTGCAACGGGCAATATGTCTCTGTGTGGATTAAAAAAAGAGTCTCTGACAGCAGCTTCTGAACTGGTTACCTACCGTGAGTAAATTAAAATTTTATTGACTTAGGTCACTAAATACTTTAACCAATATAGGCATAGCGCACAGACAGATAAAAATTACAGAGTACACAACATCCATGAAACGCATTAGCACCACCATTACCACCACCATCACCATTACCACAGGTAACGGTGCGGGCTGACGCGTACAGGAAACACAGAAAAAAGCCCGCACCTGACAGTGCGGGCTTTTTTTTCGACCAAAGGTAACGAGGTAACAACCATGCGAGTGTTGAAGTTCGGCGGTACATCAGTGGCAAATGCAGAACGTTTTCTGCGGGTTGCCGATATTCTGGAAAGCAATGCCAGGCAGGGGCAGGTGGCCACCGTCCTCTCTGCCCCCGCCAAAATCACCAACCACCTGGTGGCGATGATTGAAAAAACCATTAGCGGCCAGGATGCTTTACCCAATATCAGCGATGCCGAACGTATTTTTGCCGAACTTCTGACGGGACTCGCCGCCGCTCAGCCGGGATTCCCGCTGGCGCAGCTGAAAACTTTCGTCGACCAGGAATTTGCCCAAATTAAACATGTCCTGCATGGTATTAGTTTGTTAGGGCAGTGCCCGGATAGCATCAACGCGGCACTGATTTGCCGTGGCGAGAAAATGTCGATCGCCATTATGGCCGGAGTTTTAGAAGCGCGTGGTCACAACGTTACCGTAATCGATCCGGTCGAAAAACTGCTGGCAGTCGGTCATTACCTCGAATCTACCGTCGATATTGCTGAGTCCACCCGCCGTATTGCGGCAAGCCGCATTCCGGCTGACCACATGGTGCTGATGGCAGGTTTCACTGCGGGTAATGAAAAAGGCGAACTGGTGGTGCTTGGACGTAACGGTTCCGACTACTCCGCCGCGGTACTGGCTGCCTGTTTACGCGCCGATTGTTGCGAGATCTGGACGGACGTTGACGGGGTCTATACCTGCGACCCGCGTCAGGTGCCCGATGCGAGGTTGTTGAAGTCGATGTCCTATCAGGAAGCGATGGAGCTTTCCTACTTCGGCGCTAAAGTTCTTCACCCCCGCACCATTACCCCCATCGCTCAGTTCCAGATCCCTTGCCTGATTAAAAACACCGGAAATCCTCAAGCACCAGGTACGCTCATTGGCGCCAGCCGTGATGAAGACGAATTACCGGTCAAGGGCATTTCCAATCTGAATAATATGGCAATGTTCAGTGTTTCCGGCCCGGGGATGAAAGGAATGGTCGGCATGGCGGCGCGCGTCTTTGCAGCGATGTCACGCGCCCGTATTTCCGTGGTGCTGATTACGCAATCATCTTCCGAATACAGTATCAGTTTCTGCGTTCCACAAAGCGACTGTGTGCGAGCTGAACGGGCGATGCAGGAAGAGTTCTATCTTGAACTGAAGGAAGGCTTGCTGGAGCCGCTGGCGGTGACGGAACGGCTAGCCATTATCTCGGTGGTAGGTGATGGTATGCGCACCTTGCGTGGGATCTCGGCGAAATTCTTTGCCGCGCTGGCCCGCGCCAATATCAACATTGTCGCCATTGCTCAGGGATCTTCTGAACGCTCAATCTCTGTCGTGGTAAATAACGATGATGCGACCACTGGCGTGCGCGTTACCCACCAGATGCTGTTCAATACCGATCAGGTTATCGAAGTGTTTGTGATTGGCGTCGGTGGTGTTGGCGGTGCGCTGCTGGAGCAACTGAAGCGCCAGCAAAGCTGGCTGAAGAATAAACATATCGACTTACGTGTCTGCGGCGTTGCCAACTCAAAGGCTCTGCTCACCAATGTGCATGGCCTTAATCTGGAGAACTGGCAGGAAGAACTGGCGCAAGCCAAAGAGCCGTTTAACCTCGGGCGCTTAATTCGCCTGGTGAAAGAATATCATTTGCTGAATCCGGTGATTGTCGACTGTACCTCCAGCCAGGCGGTGGCGGATCAGTATGCTGACTTCCTGCGCGAAGGTTTCCACGTGGTTACGCCAAACAAAAAGGCCAACACCTCGTCGATGGATTACTACCATCAGTTGCGTTATGCGGCGGAAAAATCGCGGCGTAAATTCCTCTATGACACTAACGTTGGGGCTGGATTACCGGTTATTGAGAACCTGCAAAATCTGCTCAACGCAGGTGATGAATTAATGAAGTTCTCCGGCATTCTTTCCGGTTCGCTTTCTTATATCTTCGGCAAGTTAGACGAAGGCATGAGTTTCTCCGAGGCGACCACGCTGGCGCGGGAAATGGGTTATACCGAACCGGACCCGCGAGATGATCTTTCTGGTATGGATGTGGCGCGTAAGCTATTGATTCTCGCCCGTGAAACGGGACGTGAACTGGAACTGGCGGATATTGAAATTGAACCTGTGCTGCCCGCAGAGTTTAACGCAGAGGGTGATGTTGCAGCTTTTATGGCGAATCTGTCACAGCTCGACGATCTCTTTGCCGCACGCGTGGCGAAGGCTCGTGATGAGGGCAAAGTTTTGCGCTATGTTGGCAATATTGATGAAGATGGCATCTGCCGCGTGAAGATTGCCGAAGTGGATGGCAATGATCCGCTGTTCAAAGTGAAAAATGGCGAAAACGCCCTGGCCTTCTATAGCCACTATTATCAGCCGCTGCCGTTGGTTCTGCGCGGATATGGCGCGGGCAATGACGTTACAGCTGCTGGTGTCTTTGCCGATCTGCTACGTACCCTCTCATGGAAGTTAGGAGTCTGACATGGTTAAAGTTTATGCCCCGGCTTCCAGTGCCAATATGAGCGTCGGGTTTGATGTGCTCGGGGCGGCGGTGACACCTGTTGATGGTGCATTGCTCGGAGATGTAGTCACGGTTGAGGCGGCAGAGACATTCAGTCTCAACAATCTCGGACGTTTTGCCGATAAGCTGCCGTCAGAACCACGGGAAAATATCGTTTATCAGTGCTGGGAGCGTTTTTGCCAGGAGCTGGGCAAGCAAATTCCAGTGGCAATGACGCTGGAAAAGAATATGCCGATCGGTTCGGGTTTAGGCTCCAGCGCTTGTTCGGTGGTGGCGGCGCTGATGGCGATGAATGAACATTGCGGCAAGCCGCTTAATGACACCCGTTTGCTGGCTTTGATGGGCGAGCTGGAAGGGCGTATCTCCGGCAGCATTCATTACGACAACGTGGCACCGTGTTTTCTTGGTGGTATGCAGTTGATGATCGAAGAAAACGACATCATCAGCCAGCAAGTGCCGGGGTTTGATGAGTGGCTGTGGGTGCTGGCATATCCGGGGATTAAAGTCTCGACGGCAGAAGCCCGGGCTATTTTACCGGCACAGTATCGTCGCCAGGATTGCATTGCGCACGGGCGACATCTGGCAGGCTTCATTCACGCCTGCTATTCCCGTCAACCTGAGCTTGCCGCGAAGTTGATGAAAGATGTTATCGCTGAACCTTACCGTGAACGTTTACTGCCTGGCTTCAAGCAGGCGCGGCAGGCGGTCGCGGAAATCGGCGCGGTAGCGAGCGGTATCTCCGGATCCGGGCCGACCTTGTTCGCTCTGTGTGACAAGCCGGATACCGCCCAGCGCGTTGCCGACTGGTTGGGTAAGAACTACCTGCAAAATCAGGAAGGTTTTGTTCATATTTGCCGGCTGGATACGGCGGGCGCACGAGTACTGGAAAACTAAATGAAACTCTACAATCTGAAAGATCACAACGAACAGGTCAGCTTTGCGCAAGCCGTAACTCAGGGGTTGGGCAAAAATCAGGGGCTGTTTTTTCCGCACGACCTACCGGAATTCAGCCTGACTGAAATTGATGAGATGCTGAAACTGGATTTTGTCACCCGCAGTGCGAAGATTCTCTCGGCGTTTATTGGTGATGAGATCCCGCAGGAAATACTGGAAGAGCGCGTACGCGCGGCGTTTGCCTTCCCGGCTCCGGTCGCCAATGTTGAAAGCGATGTCGGTTGTCTGGAATTGTTTCACGGGCCAACACTGGCATTTAAAGATTTCGGCGGTCGCTTTATGGCACAAATGCTGACCCATATTGCGGGCGATAAGCCAGTGACCATTCTGACCGCAACCTCCGGTGATACTGGAGCGGCAGTGGCTCATGCTTTCTACGGTTTACCGAATGTGAAAGTGGTTATCCTCTATCCACGAGGCAAAATCAGTCCACTGCAAGAAAAACTGTTCTGTACGTTGGGTGGCAATATTGAAACTATTGCCATTGACGGCGATTTTGATGCCTGTCAGGCGCTGGTAAAGCAGGCGTTTGATGATGAAGAACTGAAAGTGGCTTTGGGGCTGAACTCTGCTAACTCCATTAACATCAGTCGTTTACTGGCGCAGATTTGCTACTACTTTGAAGCTGTTGCGCAGCTGCCGCAGGAAGCGCGCAACCAGCTGGTTGTCTCGGTGCCGAGCGGTAACTTCGGCGATTTGACTGCGGGCCTGCTGGCGAAATCTCTTGGCCTGCCGGTGAAGCGTTTTATCGCTGCCACTAACGTGAACGATACCGTGCCGCGTTTCTTGCACGACGGGCAGTGGTCCCCTAAAGCGACTCAGGCGACATTATCCAATGCGATGGACGTGAGTCAGCCGAACAACTGGCCGCGTGTGGAGGAGTTATTCCGCCGCAAAATCTGGCAACTGAAAGAGCTGGGCTATGCAGCCGTGGATGATGAAACCACGCAACAGACAATGCGTGAGTTAAAAGCGCTGGGCTATACCTCGGAGCCGCACGCTGCCGTAGCTTATCGTGCGCTGCGCGACCAGTTGCATCCAGGCGAATATGGCCTGTTCCTCGGCACCGCGCATCCGGCGAAATTTAAAGAGAGCGTGGAGGCGATTCTCGGTGAAACATTGGATCTGCCAAAAGAGCTGGCAGAACGTGCTGATTTACCCTTGCTTTCGCATAATCTGCCCGCCGATTTTGCTGCGTTGCGTAAATTGATGATGAATCATCAGTAACATCTATTCATTATCTCAATCAGGCCGGGTTTGCTTTTATACAGCCCGGCTTTTTTATGAAGAAAATATGGAGAAAAACGACAGGAAAAAAGGAGGAATTCTCAATAAATGCGGTAACTTAGAGATTAGGATTGCGGAGAATAACAACCGCCGTTCTCATCGCGTAATCTCCGGATATCGACCCATAACGGGCAATGATAAAAGGAGTAACCTGTGAAAAAGATGCAATCTATCGTACTCGCACTTTCCCTGGTTCTGGTCGCTCCCATGGCAGCACAGGCTGCGGAAATTACGTTAGTCCCGTCAGTAAAATTACAGATAGGCGATCGTGATAATCGTGGCTATTACTGGGATGGCGGTCACTGGCGCGACCACGGCTGGTGGAAACAACATTATGAATGGCGAGGCAATCGCTGGCACCCACACGGACCACCGCCACCGCCGCGCCACCATAAGAAAGCTCCTCATGATCATCACGGCGGTCATGGTCCAGGCAAACATCACCGCTAAATGACAAATGCCGGGTAACAATCCGGCATTCAGCGCCTGATGCGACGCTGGCGCGTCTTATCAGGCCTTGTATTATCCCTCCTGTGCAGAGAAAATCGGCCAGTTTTCTCTGCCTGCAGTCCGCATGCCGTATCGGGCCTTAGGTTTTCAACCTGTTGCGTAGATTTATGCAGCGGACTGCCTTTCTCCCAAAGTGATAAACCGGACAGTATCATGGACCGGTTTTCCCGGTAATCCGTATTTGCAAGGTTGGTTTCACGATGGAACATGAACTTCATTATATCGGTATCGACACCGCTAAAGAGAAACTGGATGTCGATGTGTTGCGTCCTGATGGTCGTCATCGCACCAAAAAATTCGCTAACACCACTAAAGGGCACGATGAGCTGGTGAGCTGGCTGAAGGGTCACAAGATTGACCATGCGCATATCTGCATCGAAGCGACCGGCACCTATATGGAACCTGTCGCAGAGTGCCTTTACGATGCAGGCTACATAGTGTCAGTCATTAATCCTGCGTTGGGTAAAGCTTTCGCTCAGAGTGAAGGACTGCGTAACAAGACTGATACCGTGGATGCGCGCATGCTGGCAGAGTTCTGTCGTCAGAAGCGCCCTGCAGCCTGGGAAGCGCCTCACCCGCTTGAACGCGCGTTGCGTGCCCTGGTAGTACGCCACCAGGCGCTGACAGATATGCACACGCAGGAACTGAACCGCACTGAAACGGCGCGGGAAGTCCAGAGACCGAGCATTGATGCTCACCTTCTGTGGCTTGAAGCAGAGCTGAAGCGTCTTGAGAAGCAGATAAAAGACCTGACAGACGATGATCCGGATATGAAACACCGCAGGAAACTGCTGGAAAGTATCCCGGGTATCGGAGAGAAAACATCTGCGGTATTACTGGCTTATATCGGTCTGAAGGACCGCTTCGCCCATGCCAGACAGTTCGCCGCTTTTGCGGGTCTGACACCACGGCGTTATGAATCAGGCAGTAGTGTGAGAGGGGCAAGCCGGTTGAGTAAAGCCGGACATGTGTCGCTTCGCAGGGCGTTGTATATGCCTGCAATGGTAGCCACCAGTAAGACTGAGTGGGGACGGGCGTTCCGCGACCGTCTGGCGGCTAATGGCAAGAAAGGAAAAGTGATTCTCGGCGCGATGATGCGCAAGCTGGCACAGGTGGCGTATGGAGTGCTGAAGTCAGGCGTACCGTTCGATGCGTCACGGCATAATCCGGTAGCTGCGTAAAAATCGCGGAAGGGATGAAAAAAACAGCGCCTGACGGCGCTGTGTCTGGCATGCCTGCAATCTGGGAAACCAGGGTAGAAAAAAACTTGCAGGCCATAACAGTATCTACGTTAATTCTGCAATATATTGAATCTGCATGCTTTTGTAGGCCGGATAAGGCGTTCATGCCGCATCCGGCATTTACTGCAAACTTAACGCTGCTCGTAGCGTTTAAACACCAGTTCGCCGTTGCTGGAGGAAGCTTCATCAAAGAAGTAACCTTCGCTATTAAAACCAGTCAGTTGCTCTGGTTTGGTCAGCCGATTTTCAATAATGAAACGACTCATCAGACCGCGTGCTTTCTTAGCGTAGAAGCTGATTATCTTAAATTTGCCGTTCTTCTCATCGAGGAACACTGGCTTGATAATCTCGGCATTCAATTTATTCGGCTTCACCGATTTAAAATACTCATCTGACGCCAGATTAATCACCACATTATCGCCTTGTGCTGCGAGCGCCTCGTTCAGTTTGTTGGTGATGATATCTCCCCAGAATTGATACAGATCTTTCCCTCGGGCATTCTCAAGACGGATCCCCATTTCCAGACGATAAGGCTGCATTAAATCGAGCGGGCGCAGTACGCCATACAATCCGGAAAGCATTCGCAAATGCTGTTGGGCAAAATCAAAATTGTCTTCGCTGAAGGTTTCGGCCTGCAAGCCAGTATAGACATCACCTTTAAATGCCAGAATCGCTTGTCGGGCATTCTCTGGCGTGAAATCTGGCTGCCAGTCATGAAAGCGAGCGGCGTTGATACCCGCCAGTTTGTCGCTGATGCGCATCAGCGTGCTAATCTGCGGAGGCGTCAGTTTCCGCGCTTCATGGATCAACTGCTGGGAGTTGTCTAACAGCTCCGGCAGCGTATAGCGCGTGGTGGGCAACGGGCTTTGGTAATCGAGCGTTTTCGCAGGTGAAATAAGAATCAGCATATCCAGTCCTTGCAGGAAATTTATGCCGACTTTAGCAAAAAAAGAGAATGAGTTGATCGATAGTTGTGATTACTCCTGCGAAACATCATCCCACGCGTCCGGAGAAAGCTGGCGGCCAATATCCGGATAACGCAACGGATCAAACACCGGGCGTACGCCGAGTTTACGCTGGCGCAGATAATCACTGGCAATGGTATGAACCACAGGCGAGAGCAGTAAAATGGCGGTCAAATTGGTAATAGCCATGCAGGCCATTATGATATCTGCCAATTGCCACATCAGCGGAAGACTTAGCAAGGTGCCACCGATGACCGTTGCGAAGGTGCAGATCCGCAGACACCAGATTGCCTTAGGGTTATTCAGGCGTAAAAAGAAGAGATTGTTTTCAGCATAAATGTAGTTGGCAACGATAGAGCTGAAGGCAAACAGAATAACCACGAGGGTAACAAACTCCGCACCCCAGGAGCCCATTAGCACCCGCATCGCCTTCTGGATAAGCTGAATACCTTCCAGCGGCATGTAGGTTGTGCCGTTACCCGCCAGTAATATCAGCATGGCGCTTGCCGTACAGATGACCAGGGTGTCGATAAAAATGCCAATCATCTGGACAATCCCTTGCGCTGCGGGATGCGGAGGCCAGGACGCAGCTGCCGCTGCCGCGTTTGGCGTCGACCCCATTCCCGCCTCATTGGAAAACATACTGCGCTGAAAACCGTTAGTAATCGCCTGGCTTAAGGTATATCCCGCCGCGCCGCCTGCCGCTTCCTGCCAGCCAAACGCACTCTCAAAAATAGACCAAATGACGTGGGGAAGTTGCCCGATATTCATTACGCAAATTACCAGGCTGGTCAGTACCCAGATTATCGCCATCAACGGGACAAACCCCTGCATGAGCCGGGCGACGCCATGAAGACCGCGAGTGATTGCCAGCAGAGCAAAGACAGCAAGAATAATGCCTGTCACCAGCGGGGGAAAATCAAAAGAAAAACTCAGAGCGCGGGCAACGGCGTTCGCCTGAACTCCGCTGAAAATTATGCCGTAGGCGATGAGCAAAAAGAGGGCGAACAGAACGCCCATCCAGCGCATCCCCAGCCCGCGCGCCATATACCATGCCGGTCCGCCACGAAACTGCCCATTAACGTCACGTTCTTTATAAAGTTGTGCAAGGGAACATTCGGCAAACGAGGTCGCCATGCCGATAAACGCGGCAACCCACATCCAGAAGACGGCACCTGGTCCACCGGCGGTAATAGCCAGCGCAACGCCAGCCAGGTTGCCGCTACCCACGCGCGCCGCAAGACTGGTACACAATGACTGAAATGAGGTTAAACCGCCTGGCTGTGGATGAATGCTATTTTTAAGACTTTTGCCAAACTGGCGGATGTAGCGAAACTGCACAAAACCGGTGCGAAAAGTGAACCAACAACCTGCGCCGAAGAGCAGGTAAATCATTACCGAGCCCCAGAGGACGCTGTTAATAAAGGAAAAAAAATCTGGCATGCATATCCCTCTTATTGCCGGTCGCGATGACTTTCCTGTGTAAACGTTACCAATTGTTTAAGAAGTATATACGCTACGAGGTAGTTGATAACTTCTGCGTAGCATACATGAGGTTTTGTATAAAAATGGCGGGCGATATCAACGCAGTGTCAGAAATCCGAAACAGTCTTGCCAGGCGATAACCGTCTTGTCGGCGGTTGCGCTGACGTTGCGTCGTGATATCATCAGGGCAGACCGGTTACATCCCCCTAACAAGCTGTTTAAAGAGAAATACTATCATGACGGACAAATTGACCTCCCTTCGTCAGTACACCACCGTAGTGGCCGACACTGGGGACATCGCGGCAATGAAGCTGTATCAACCGCAGGATGCCACAACTAACCCTTCTCTCATTCTTAACGCAGCGCAGATTCCGGAATATCGTAAGTTGATTGATGATGCTGTCGCCTGGGCGAAACAGCAGAGCAACGATCGCGCGCAGCAGATCGTGGACGCGACCGACAAACTGGCAGTAAATATTGGTCTGGAAATCCTGAAACTGGTTCCGGGCCGTATATCAACTGAAGTTGATGCGCGTCTTTCCTATGACACCGAAGCGTCAATTGCGAAAGCAAAACGCCTGATCAAGCTCTACAACGATGCAGGTATTAGCAACGATCGTATTCTGATCAAACTGGCTTCTACCTGGCAGGGTATCCGTGCTGCAGAACAGCTGGAAAAAGAAGGTATCAACTGTAACCTGACCCTGTTGTTCTCCTTCGCTCAGGCTCGTGCTTGTGCGGAAGCGGGCGTGTTCCTGATCTCGCCGTTTGTTGGCCGTATTCTTGACTGGTACAAAGCGAATACCGATAAGAAAGAGTACGCTCCGGCAGAAGATCCGGGCGTGGTTTCTGTATCTGAAATCTACCAGTACTACAAAGAGCACGGTTATGAAACCGTGGTGATGGGCGCAAGCTTCCGTAACATCGGCGAAATTCTGGAACTGGCAGGTTGCGACCGTCTGACCATCGCACCGGCACTGCTGAAAGAGCTGGCTGAGAGCGAAGGGGCTGTCGAGCGTAAACTGTCTTACACCGGCGAAGTGAAAGCGCGTCCGGCGCGTATCACTGAGTCCGAGTTCCTGTGGCAGCACAACCAGGATCCAATGGCAGTAGATAAACTGGCGGAAGGTATCCGTAAGTTTGCTGTTGACCAGGAAAAACTGGAAAAAATGATCGGCGATCTGCTGTAATCATTCTTAGCGTGACCGGGAAGTCGGTCACGCTACCTCTTCTGAAGCCTGTCTGTCACTCCCTTCGCAGTGTATCATTCTGTTTAACGAGACTGTTTAAACGGAAAAATCTTAATGAATAATTTACGTATTGGCTTAGTTTCCATCTCTGATCGCGCATCCAGCGGCGTTTATCAGGATAAAGGCATCCCAGCGCTGGAAGAATGGCTGACATCGGCGCTAACCACGCCGTTTGAACTGGAAACCCGCTTAATCCCCGACGAGCAGGCGATCATCGAGCAAACGTTGTGTGAGCTGGTGGATGAAATGAGTTGCCATCTGGTGCTCACCACGGGCGGAACTGGTCCGGCGCGTCGTGACGTCACGCCCGATGCGACGCTGGCTGTAGCGGACCGCGAGATGCCGGGCTTTGGTGAACAGATGCGCCAAATTAGCCTGCATTTTGTTCCAACCGCGATCCTTTCGCGCCAGGTGGGCGTGATTCGCAAACAAGCACTAATCCTTAACTTACCCGGTCAGCCGAAGTCTATTAAAGAGACGCTGGAAGGGGTGAAGGATGCTGAGGGTAACGTTGTGGTACACGGTATTTTTGCCAGCGTACCGTACTGCATTCAATTGCTGGAAGGGCCATACGTTGAAACGGCACCGGAAGTAGTTGCAGCATTCAGACCGAAGAGTGCAAGACGCGAAGTTAGCGAATAAAAAAATCCCCCCGAGCGGGGGGATCTCAAAACAATTAGTGGGATTCACCAATCGGCAGAACGGTGCGACCAAACTGCTCGTTCAGTACTTCACCCATCGCCAGATAGATTGCGCTGGCACCGCAGATCAGACCAATCCAGCCGGCAAAGTGGATGATCGCGGCATTACCGACAATGTTACCGATCGCCAGCAGGGCAAACAGCACGGTCAGGCTAAAGAAAACGAATTGCAGAACGCGTGCGCCTTTCAGCGTGCCGAAGAACATAAACAGCGTAAATACGCCCCACAGACCAAGGTAGACACCAAGGAACTGTGCATTTGGCGCATCGGTCAGACCCAGTTTCGGCATCAGCAGAATCGCAACCAGCGTCAGCCAGAAAGAACCGTAAGAGGTGAATGCGGTTAAACCGAAAGTGTTGCCTTTTTTGTACTCCAGCAGACCAGCAAAAATTTGCGCGATGCCGCCGTAGAAAATGCCCATTGCAAGAATAATACCGTCAAGAGCGAAATAACCCACGTTGTGCAGGTTAAGCAGAATGGTGGTCATGCCGAAGCCCATCAGGCCCAGCGGTGCCGGATTAGCCAACTTAGTGTTGCCCATAATTCCTCAAAAATCATCATCGAATGAATGGTGAAATAATTTCCCTGAATAACTGTAGTGTTTTCAGGGCGCGGCATAATAATCAGCCAGTGGGGCAGTGTCTACGATCTTTTGAAGGGAAAATGAAAATTTTCCCCGGTTTCCGGTATCAGACCTGAGTGGCACTAACCATCCGGCGCAGGCAGGCGATTTGCAGTACGGCTGGAATCGTCACGCGATAGGCGCTGCCGCTGACCGCTTTAACCCCATTTAGTGCCGCGCCTACAGGGCCTCCCAGCCCCGCGCCGCGCAGCAAACCATGCCCAAGTACGCTCATTGCTGCGTGGGTGCGTAAAATGCGGGTCAATTGGCTGGAAAGCAAATGCGACACGCCTTTTGCCAATAATTTGTCTTTCATCAGCAGCGGCAGCAGCTCTTCCAGCTCATTCACCCTGGCATCGACCGCGTGCAGAAACTCCTGCTTATGTTCCTCGTCCATTTTCTTCCAGGTATTACGCAGAAATTGTTCCAGTAATTGTTGCTCAATTTCAAACGTAGACATCTCTTTATCGGCTTTCAGTTTCAATCGTTTTGAGACGTCGAGCAAAATGGCCCGGTACAGTTTGCCGTGTCCGCGTAATTTATTCGCGATGCTATCACCGCCAAAATGTTGCAATTCTCCGGCAATCAGTTGCCAATTGCGGCGGTGTTGCTCGGGATGCCCTTCCATCGATTTAAACAGTTCGTTGCGCATCAGTACGCTGGAGAGGCGAGTTTTGCCTTTTTCATTATGGGTGAGCAGCCGGGCGAAATTTGCCAATTGTTCCTCACTACAATGCTCGAGAAAATCCAGATCTGAATCATTCAGGTAATTAACATTCATTTTTTGTGGCTTCTATATTCTGGCGTTAGTCGTCGCCGATAATTTTCAGCGTGGCCATATCCGATGAGTTCACCGTATGGCCGGAAAAGGTGATTTTTGAGACGCAGCGTTTATTGTCGTTATCGCTGTTAATGTTGATCCAGTCAGTGGTTTGCCCTTCTTTTATTTCTGAAGGAATATTCAGGCTCTGACTGGCGCTACGGGCGGCTTTGAAATAAACCGATGCACCACTTAACTGTAAATCGCCATGGTCGGCAGTGAGTTGAATGCGTTTAACAATGCGACAAACAGGAAGTTTCAGCGCCAGATCGTTGGTTTCGTTACGCGGCATCGCAATGACGCCGAGGATTTTATGGTTGTTTGCCTGCGCCGTGCAGCACAGCAGCAGGCTAATCGCCAGGCTGGCGGAAAGCGTAAAAACGGATTTCATAAGTATTCTCTTAGTGGGGAGAGGTAGGGGATGAATACCCACTAGTTTACTGCTGATAAAGAGAAGATTCAGGTACGTAATATTTTCTTTTTATTACAATTTTTCTATGAATGTCTTGGCTGCCATTCATTCTTTATATGAATAAAATTGCTGTCAGTTTCGTGTCTTGTTCTGGCATATCGCGAAATTTCTGCGCAAAAGCATAAAAAATTTTTGCATCTCCCCCTTGATGACGTGGGTTACGACCCCATTTAGTAGTCAACCGCAGTGAGTGAGTCTGCAAAAAAATGAAATTGGGCAGTTGAAACCAGACGTTTCGCCCCTATTACAGACTCACAACCACATGATGACCGAATATATAGTGGAGACGTTTAGATGGGTAAAATAATTGGTATCGACCTGGGTACTACCAACTCTTGTGTAGCGATTATGGATGGCACCACTCCGCGAGTGCTGGAGAACGCCGAAGGCGATCGCACCACGCCTTCTATCATTGCCTATACCCAGGATGGTGAAACTCTGGTTGGTCAGCCGGCTAAACGTCAGGCAGTGACAAACCCGCAAAACACCCTGTTTGCGATTAAACGCCTGATTGGCCGCCGCTTCCAGGACGAAGAAGTACAGCGTGATGTTTCCATCATGCCGTTCAAAATTATTGCTGCTGATAACGGCGACGCTTGGGTCGAAGTTAAAGGCCAGAAAATGGCACCGCCGCAGATTTCTGCTGAAGTGCTGAAAAAAATGAAGAAAACCGCGGAAGATTACCTGGGCGAACCGGTAACTGAAGCTGTTATTACCGTACCGGCATACTTTAACGATGCTCAGCGTCAGGCAACCAAAGACGCAGGCCGTATCGCTGGTCTGGAAGTAAAACGTATCATCAACGAACCGACCGCAGCTGCGCTGGCTTATGGTCTGGACAAAGGTACTGGCAACCGTACTATCGCGGTTTATGACCTGGGTGGTGGTACTTTCGATATTTCTATTATCGAAATCGACGAAGTTGACGGCGAAAAAACCTTCGAAGTTCTGGCAACCAACGGTGATACCCACCTGGGTGGTGAAGACTTCGACAGCCGTCTGATTAACTATCTGGTTGAAGAATTCAAGAAAGATCAGGGCATTGACCTGCGCAACGATCCGCTGGCAATGCAGCGCCTGAAAGAAGCGGCAGAAAAAGCGAAAATCGAGCTGTCTTCCGCTCAGCAGACCGACGTTAACCTGCCGTACATCACTGCAGACGCGACCGGTCCGAAACACATGAACATCAAAGTGACTCGTGCGAAACTGGAAAGCCTGGTTGAAGATCTGGTAAACCGTTCCATTGAGCCGCTGAAAGTTGCACTGCAGGACGCTGGCCTGTCCGTATCTGATATCGACGACGTTATCCTCGTTGGTGGTCAGACTCGTATGCCAATGGTTCAGAAGAAAGTTGCTGAATTCTTTGGTAAAGAGCCGCGTAAAGACGTTAACCCGGACGAAGCTGTAGCCATCGGTGCTGCTGTTCAGGGTGGTGTTCTGACTGGTGACGTAAAAGACGTACTGCTGCTGGACGTTACCCCGCTGTCTCTGGGTATCGAAACCATGGGCGGTGTGATGACGACGCTGATCGCGAAAAACACCACTATCCCGACCAAGCACAGCCAGGTGTTCTCTACCGCTGAAGACAACCAGTCTGCGGTAACCATCCATGTGCTGCAGGGTGAACGTAAACGTGCGGCTGATAACAAATCTCTGGGTCAGTTCAACCTGGATGGCATCAACCCGGCACCGCGCGGTATGCCGCAGATCGAAGTTACCTTCGATATCGATGCTGACGGTATCCTGCACGTTTCCGCGAAAGATAAAAACAGCGGTAAAGAGCAGAAGATCACCATCAAGGCTTCTTCTGGTCTGAACGAAGATGAAATCCAGAAAATGGTACGCGACGCAGAAGCGAACGCCGAAGCTGACCGTAAGTTTGAAGAGCTGGTACAGACTCGCAACCAGGGCGACCATCTGCTGCACAGCACCCGTAAGCAGGTTGAAGAAGCAGGCGATAAACTGCCAGCTGACGACAAAACTGCTATCGAGTCTGCGCTGACTGCACTGGAAACTGCTCTGAAAGGTGAAGACAAAGCCGCTATCGAAGCAAAAATGCAGGAACTGGCACAGGTTTCCCAGAAACTGATGGAAATCGCCCAGCAGCAACATGCCCAGCAGCAGACTGCCGGTGCTGATGCTTCTGCAAACAACGCGAAAGATGACGATGTTGTCGACGCTGAATTTGAAGAAGTCAAAGACAAAAAATAATCGCCCTATAAACGGGTAATTATACTGACACGGGCGAAGGGGAATTTCCTCTCCGCCCGTGCATTCATCTAGGGGCAAATCAAAAAAGATGGCTAAGCAAGATTATTACGAGATTTTAGGCGTTTCCAAAACAGCGGAAGAGCGTGAAATCAAAAAGGCCTACAAACGCCTGGCCATGAAATACCACCCGGACCGTAACCAGGGTGACAAAGAGGCCGAGGCGAAATTTAAAGAGATCAAGGAAGCTTATGAAGTTCTGACCGACTCGCAAAAACGTGCGGCATACGATCAGTATGGTCATGCTGCGTTTGAGCAAGGCGGCATGGGCGGCGGCGGTTTTGGCGGCGGCGCAGACTTCAGCGATATTTTTGGTGACGTTTTCGGCGATATTTTTGGCGGCGGACGTGGTCGTCAACGTGCGGCGCGCGGTGCTGATTTACGCTATAACATGGAGCTCACCCTCGAAGAAGCTGTACGTGGCGTGACCAAAGAGATCCGCATTCCGACTCTGGAAGAGTGTGACGTTTGCCACGGTAGCGGTGCAAAACCAGGTACACAGCCGCAGACCTGTCCGACCTGTCATGGCTCTGGTCAGGTGCAGATGCGCCAGGGCTTCTTTGCTGTGCAGCAGACCTGTCCACACTGTCAGGGCCGCGGTACGCTGATCAAAGATCCGTGCAACAAATGTCATGGTCATGGGCGTGTTGAGCGCAGCAAAACGCTGTCCGTTAAAATTCCGGCAGGGGTGGACACTGGAGACCGCATCCGTCTTGCGGGCGA
Source organism: Escherichia sp. HH091_1A (assembly GCF_030295175.1). Classification (NCBI taxonomy): domain Bacteria; kingdom Pseudomonadati; phylum Pseudomonadota; class Gammaproteobacteria; order Enterobacterales; family Enterobacteriaceae; genus Escherichia; species Escherichia sp. HH091_1A. The sequence continues at coordinate 16,138 of NZ_AP025747.1, forward strand.
AGGTGAAGCGGGCGAGCATGGCGCACCGGCAGGCGATCTGTACGTTCAGGTTCAGGTTAAACAGCACCCGATTTTCGAGCGTGAAGGCAACAACCTGTATTGCGAAGTCCCGATCAACTTCGCTATGGCGGCGCTGGGGGGCGAAATCGAAGTACCGACCCTTGATGGTCGCGTCAAACTGAAAGTGCCTGGCGAAACCCAGACCGGTAAGCTGTTCCGTATGCGCGGTAAAGGCGTCAAGTCTGTTCGCGGCGGTGCGCAAGGTGACTTGCTGTGCCGCGTTGTCGTCGAAACACCGGTAGGTCTGAACGAGAAGCAGAAACAGCTGCTGCAAGAGCTGCAGGAAAGCTTCGGTGGCCCAACCGGTGAGCACAACAGCCCGCGTTCAAAGAGCTTCTTTGATGGTGTGAAGAAGTTTTTTGACGACCTGACTCGCTAACCTCCCCAAAAGCCTGCCTGTGGGCAGGCTTGGGTAAAAATAGGGTGCGTTGAAGATATGCGAGCACCTGTAAAGTGGCGGGGATCACTCCCCGCCGTTGCTCTTACTCGGATTCGTAAGCCGTGAAAACAGCAACCTCCGTCTGGCCAGTTCGGATGTGAACCTCACAGAGGTCTTTTCTCGTTACCAGCGCCGCCACTACGGCGGTGATACAGATGACGATCAGGGCGACAATCATCGCCTTATGCTGCTTCATTGCTCTCTTCTCCTTGACCTTACGGTCAGTAAGAGGCACTCTACATGTGTTCTGCATATAGGGGGCCTCGGGTTGATGGTAAAATATCACTCGGGGCTTTTCTCTATCTGCCGTTCAGCTAATGCCTGAGACAGACAGCCTCAAGCACCCGCCGCTATTATACTGCGCTTTTAATTCACTTCTGTTTTATCAATTCTTTTTCTGAAGACGCCTCGCATTTTTACGGAATAATATTTCAATACATCAATTTATTTAACTTAAATATATCCAGGGATTCACAAAAAAAAGTGTTTTCCTCTATCAAAAGTGAATAGTTAAAGGAAATTAATTATTAAATGTTAGTGTAATACTATAGAGAGACAAAGAAATACGTTCAGCAGTCAATGCTAAGTTCATCATGAAAAATGCCTATAAATCAAAGGGTGATATTTAAAATAGACACATTTTCTGAAACACGATATCTCTCCGCCCGTTCGCAAAAGTAATCTGCGATCTTCATCACGCTTCGATAGTCATCTTTAAATATACTGGCCTGGTCATTCTTAATAAAAATGAATTATCTGATGTATTGATTTCTATGGAACCATAAAAACAATGAATGGAGAGCATATTATATGTCTGCCAAAAGACGACTTCTTATTGCGTGTACCCTGATAACAGCTATCTATCATTTTCCTGCATATTCTTCATTAGAATATAAAGGAACCTTTGGTTCAATAAATGCGGGTTATGCAGACTGGAATAGTGGATTTGTAAACACTCACCGTGGTGAAGTATGGAAAGTGACTGCGGATTTTGGGGTAAATTTTAAAGAAGCAGAATTTTACTCATTTTATGAAAGTAATGTACTCAATCATGCTGTAGCAGGGAGAAATCATACGGTTTCAGCAATGACGCATGTCAGACTCTTTGACTCTGATATGACATTCTTTGGCAAAATTTATGGCCAATGGGATAACTCATGGGGTGACGATCTGGACATGTTTTATGGATTCGGTTACCTCGGCTGGAACGGCGAGTGGGGCTTTTTTAAACCGTATATTGGATTACATAATCAATCTGGTGACTACGTATCAGCTAAATATGGTCAAACGAATGGTTGGAATGGTTATGTTGTTGGCTGGACAGCAGTATTGCCATTTATGTTATTTGACGAAAAATTTGTTTTATCTAACTGGAATGAAATAGAACTGGACAGGAACGATGCTTACACGGAGCAGCAATTTGGCCGGAACGGATTAAATGGCGGTTTAACTATTGCCTGGAAGTTCTATCCTCGCTGGAAAGCCAGTGTGACGTGGCGTTATTTCGATAATAAGCTGGGCTACGATGGCTTTGGCGATCAAATGATTTATATGCTTGGTTATGATTTCTAATTTTTTATCAGGGAATAATTATGCAGAAAACGTTAATGGCCAGTTTGATCGGCCTTGCAGTTTGCACAGGGAATGCTTTTAGTCCTGCCTTAGCCGCAGAGGCTAAACAACCTAATTTAGTCATTATTATGGCGGATGATTTAGGTTATGGCGATTTAGCAACATATGGTCATCAGATCGTTAAAACACCTAATATCGACAGGCTTGCCCAGGAAGGGGTCAAATTTACTGACTACTATGCCCCCGCCCCTTTAAGTTCACCTTCACGCGCTGGGCTATTAACCGGCCGGATGCCATTTCGTACTGGAATTCGCTCATGGATTCCTTCAGGCAAAGATGTTGCCTTAGGGCGTAACGAACTCACGATTGCTAATCTACTCAAAGCGCAAGGGTACGACACGGCAATGATGGGTAAGCTGCATCTGAATGCAGGCGGCGATCGTACCGATCAGCCTCAGGCAAAAGATATGGGCTTTGATTACTCACTGGTTAATACGGCGGGCTTTGTTACCGACGCCACGCTAGATAACGCTAAAGAACGCCCGCGTTATGGCATAGTTTACCCGACAGGCTGGCTACGTAACGGGCAACCCACTCCACGAGCCGATAAAATGAGCGGTGAGTATGTCAGTTCGGAAGTCGTTAACTGGTTGGATAACAAAAAGGATAGTAAGCCTTTCTTCCTTTATGTCGCTTTTACCGAAGTGCACAGTCCCCTGGCTTCGCCCAAAAAATACCTCGACATGTACTCACATTATATGAGCGACTATCAGAAGCAGCATCCTGATTTATTTTATGGCGACTGGGCGGATAAACCCTGGCGTGGTACAGGAGAATATTATGCCAACATCAGTTATCTGGATGCTCAGGTTGGAAAAGTACTGGATAAAATCAAAGCGATGGGTGAAGAAGATAACACCATCGTTATTTTTACCAGTGATAACGGCCCAGTAACCCGTGAAGCACGTAAAGTTTATGAACTGAATTTGGCAGGGGAAACTGATGGATTACGTGGTCGCAAGGATAATCTTTGGGAAGGCGGCATCCGTGTTCCGGCGATTATTAAATACGGAAAGCATCTTCCAAAGGGAATGGTTTCAGATACTCCCGTTTATGGTCTGGACTGGATGCCTACTTTAGCGAAAATGATGAACTTCAAATTACCTACAGACCGTACTTTCGATGGTGAATCGCTGGTTCCTGTTCTTGAGCAAAAAGCATTGAAACGCGAAAAGCCATTAATTTTCGGGATTGATATGCCATTCCAGGATAATCCAACCGATGAATGGGCGATCCGTGATGGTGACTGGAAGATGATTATCGATCGCAATAATAAACCGAAATATCTCTACAATCTGAAATCTGATCGTTTTGAAACACTTAATCTGATCGGTAAAAAACCAGATATTGAAAAACAGATGTATGGTAAGTTTTTAAAATATAAAACTGATATTGATAATGATTCTCTAATGAAAGCCAGAGGTGATAAACCAGAAGCGGTGACCTGGGGCTAACCTGATAATCATAATAAATGTAATGTATGCCATTTAGGGCTATGCCCGCCTGATTCAGTGCTACGCATTGAATCAGGTTCTTTTCGCGTTGAACAATATCAAGATACGGCTATTCGCAGGGAGTGGATATGTTTACCAACGTAAATGTTGATTGTTGCAAAACACCAGGATGCAAAAACCTGGGATTGTTGAATAGCCAGGATTATATTGCACAAGGCAAAAATATTTTATGTCGGGAATGCGGTTACTTGTTTCCTGTGATATCTGAACGATCTCTTAATATTTATCGTAATCGTGTTAATCATTCATGGAGAGGGTTGGTTCCACAATGTTCAGCTTGCGGAAGCACATCTCTGAAAAAGTATGGCTATTCAGCTCAGGGGCAGAGGAGAATGTATTGTCATCATTGTTCCAGAACTTTTATCACTCTGGATCATGTAAATACAACGCCGCGAAGAACACATTTAGCATTGATGATTGAGCAAGGGGCCTCACTTGCAGATATCCGTAAATTATTACTTCTTAATAGCACAGGGCTTAACCGTGAGTTGATGAAACTAGCCCGGGAAGTAAACTATAAAGAAAGTTGCCAGTACTCTTCTGCTTCTGATATTTCTCTCGCTACCCGCGCTTTTCGCGTCAAGTATAATGGTAGCAATAACTCTCTTTATGCTCTTGTTACCGCAGAAGAACAAAGCGGCAGGGTGGTTGCCATCTCAACCAATTACTCCCCATCTGCCGTAGAGCAACATTATCAATACACATCGAACTATGAAGAGCGTATGTCTCCAGGGACGCTGGCACATCATGTCCAACGCAAAGAGTTACTCACTATGCGGCGGGATACCTTGTTTGATATTGATTACGGCCCGGCAGTTTTACATCAAAACGATCCGGGGATGCTGGTGAAACCGGTTCTTCCGGCATATCGCCATTTCGAACTGGTTAGAGCACTGACTGAAGCATATTCTATAAATATTCAACACTACCTTGATCACGAGTGCTTTATATTAGGCGGTTGTCTGATGGCTAACTTACAGCACATTCATCAAGGCCGCTGCCATATTTCCTTTGTCAAAGAGCGCGGTGTGGCACCCGCCACCATTGATTTTCCACCGCGATTATTCCTTAGTGGTGGGGTACGAAATAATGTCTGGCGTGCATTTTCTAACCGCAATTATTCAATGGCTGTATGCAATCTCACTGGCAGTAAGAAAGTCCGCGAGATGCGGCATGCAACATTGAACAGTGCGACGCGTTTTATCCACTTTGTGGAGAACCATCCTTTCCTTATATCATTGAACCGAATGTCTCCTGCGAATGTCGTTTCTACATTAGATATCCTCAAACATCTGTGGAATAAAAAACTAGAGCATGGAACAATTTAATTATTACTTTTCCGAATAATTTCTTCAGAAATCTTGGCCTTAGACTATGATTAATGGGGGTTAAGGTCATCAGCCGCCGCTTTCGGGCATCAAAAACTCATCTCTCGCTGATGGCGCAATTCTTTTAATAGATCGTAAAAAACGAACTATTCCTACACTATAATCTGATTTTAACGATGATTTGTGCGGGATAAAATAGTAAAAACGATCTATTCACCTGAAAGAGAAATAAAAAGTGAAACATCTGCATCGATTCTTTAGCAGTGATGCCTCGGGAGGCATTATTCTTATCATTGCCGCTATCCTGGCGATGATTATGGCCAATAGCGGCGCAACCAGTGGATGGTATCACGACTTTCTGGAGACGCCGGTTCAGCTCCGGGTTGGTTCACTCGAAATCAACAAAAACATGCTGTTATGGATAAATGACGCGCTGATGGCGGTATTTTTCCTGTTAGTTGGTTTGGAAGTTAAACGTGAACTGATGCAAGGATCGCTAGCCAGCTTACGCCAGGCCGCATTTCCAGTTATCGCCGCTATTGGTGGGATGATTGTGCCAGCATTGCTCTATCTGGCCTTTAACTATGCCGATCCGATTACCCGCGAAGGGTGGGCGATCCCGGCGGCTACTGACATTGCCTTTGCACTTGGTGTGCTGGCGCTGTTGGGAAGTCGTGTTCCGTTAGCGCTGAAGATCTTTTTGATGGCTCTGGCTATTATCGACGATCTTGGGGCCATCATTATCATCGCATTGTTCTACACTAATGACTTATCGATGGCCTCTCTTGGCGTCGCGGCCGTTGCAATTGCCGTACTCGCGGTACTGAATCTGTGTGGTGTACGCCGCACGGGCGTTTATATTCTGGTTGGCGTGGTGTTGTGGACTGCGGTGTTGAAATCGGGGGTTCACGCAACCCTGGCGGGGGTAATTGTCGGCTTCTTTATTCCTTTGAAAGAGAAGCATGGGCGTTCTCCAGCGAAGCGACTGGAGCATGTGTTGCACCCGTGGGTGGCATATCTGATTTTGCCGCTGTTTGCATTTGCTAATGCTGGCGTTTCACTGCAAGGCGTCACGCTGGATGGCTTGACCTCCATTCTGCCATTGGGGATTATCGCTGGCTTGCTGATTGGCAAACCGCTGGGGATTAGTCTGTTCTGCTGGTTGGCGCTGCGTTTGAAACTGGCGCATCTGCCTGAGGGAACGACTTATCAGCAAATTATGGCGGTGGGGATCCTGTGCGGTATCGGTTTTACTATGTCTATCTTTATTGCAAGCCTGGCCTTTGGTAGCGTAGATCCAGAACTGATTAACTGGGCGAAACTCGGTATCCTGGTCGGTTCTATCTCTTCGGCGGTAATTGGATACAGCTGGTTACGCGTTCGTTTACGTCCATCAGTTTGACAGGACGGTTTACCGGGGAGCCATAAACGGCTCCCTTTTCATTATTATCAGGGAGAGAAATGAGCATGTCTCATATCAATTACAACCACTTGTATTACTTCTGGCATGTCTATAAAGAAGGTTCCGTGGTTGGCGCAGCGGAGGCGCTTTATTTAACACCACAAACCATTACCGGACAGATTCGAGCGCTGGAAGAGCGCCTGCAAGGCAAATTATTTAAACGCAAGGGACGTGGTCTCGAACCCAGCGAGCTGGGAGAGCTGGTCTATCGCTATGCCGATAAAATGTTCACCTTAAGCCAGGAAATGCTGGATATTGTGAACTATCGCAAAGAATCCAATTTATTGTTTGACGTTGGCGTGGCTGATGCACTTTCCAAACGCCTGGTCAGTAGCGTACTGAACGCCGCAGTGGTAGAAGGTGAGCCGATTCATCTTCGCTGCTTCGAATCCACCCACGAAATGCTGCTGGAGCAATTAAGTCAGCATAAACTGGATATGATCATTTCCGATTGCCCGATAGATTCTACGCAGCAGGAAGGCCTGTTCTCCGTGAGAATTGGCGAATGTGGCGTGAGCTTCTGGTGTACAAATCCACCACCGGAAAAACCATTCCCGGCTTGTCTGGAAGAACGGCGGCTTTTGATTCCTGGACGGCGTTCAATGTTAGGACGCAAATTGCTTAACTGGTTTAACTCCCAGGGATTAAACGTAGAAATCCTTGGCGAGTTTGATGATGCCGCATTAATGAAAGCTTTTGGTGCGATGCACAATGCAATCTTCGTTGCTCCAACGCTTTATGCATATGACTTTTATGCCGATAAAACTGTCGTGGAAATTGGTCGCGTAGAAAATGTAATGGAAGAGTACCATGCCATTTTTGCTGAGCGGATGATTCAGCATCCAGCGGTACAGCGAATCTGCAATACGGATTATTCTGCGCTTTTTAGTCCAGCGGCGCGTTAATCGGCAACTCCCCCAAAGTTAAGGCGGGGGAGATAGATTAGTTGTATATAACCACAATCTTGACTCGGCTCATTATTTGCCCGCTTGAGACATTGTTTCCATATGTACGCGGGCGAATAAAAAGAGGAATCTGATTACTTCCTTCATGGGGATGCTGAAAAGCATAGCTATTGCTTTTGCCATACAGGATTTCATTCGTACCATCATTCGAGAGTTGAAAGCCTACTTGACCAGCACCTTCCTCACTATTTTCTAACTCATTTTTTAATATACTGCTCCCTGACTCCTGTATCGTCACTGGTTCAAAGTAATATTCAACTTCGCTGGGTTCAAAAACTAATTCACCTTGCTCGCCCTGGATGCAGTCAAATCTTATATGATGAAACTGATAATTTTCACTATTGATACGAGACAGTACAAATCGTACAGTGTCGATAGATTGGTCTTCAAAACCACAAGTCATTAAGTTAAGCTGTAAAATGGTATTTAAATTAAAGTTAAAGCGGACGCTGTTACAATTAGTATTACTCCCTATGCATGAGCTCACTTTAATTTCAAACAACAAAGGAAAAGGTGCCCCGGGAAAAACATCTGAGATGTTAGAATTATCTGGTAACGAAGTAATAGAATATGGAATCGTGAAATTTATTGCAGATAAGATTTCTTCTAAATTATAAGATGATTTACCGGGTGGTTCTATTTTTTTTACCGTTAGATTCAAAAGGAAAATTAATAATATAATGACGCCCCCCCCACTTTAAACCTTAAGGCGTTCAGTGTTAAAAAATGAACTTTAATGGCGTTGGTCGTATCTTGCAAATCCGCACACTCAACGATATTTCCAGTGTTTTCAATTTTTTCAACAGCGAGATTACCTTTCATATTAAGTGGTTTTAGAGTGTAAGTTCCACGTTGTTCACCGACATTGGTCAGTGTACAGGGAGCACTTTGCACAATAAAAGAATATAGACTCAAGGAGAGCAATAAAAGCCACTTCATAGTAAACTCCTTTTACTGACATATATATGTTTTATTTTCATCGATAACGTTTTTAAAAGGAATGGTACAAAATAAGTTCTGTTCATCGTTGAGAGCAATTTTTATGCCGGTGGATAAAGGTTGCATAATATTGACAGAAAGGCTATTTTTTCTGCCAATATCATAAAAATCATCATATTCACTATGATGATTGTGTTTATCATTTTCGTAAAGATGGTCGCTGAATGTCCTATAATCCTGCGAAGCATAACGCCAGGCGGCCACGCTAAAGCGAGTAGCCGTTTGCACTAGATATTTATTATAGGCGACCTGATAGCTTGTACCTTCGTGTATTTTATCATTATATAACTTACTACTCGATCGGGTAGCGTCAAAAGAAATAGCACCCAGCGGTGTATTCCAACCATTTCCTAACGTTATTGCATTATAGTTATCGGTTAAAATCGTACCGCCATACAGTGTCACAAGATTGTTGAGGCCATATAAATAATTTGCCTCAAGAAAGTCCTCCTGATTGTTTACACCATATATCTTACTGCGTCCGGGGATAAAATCGAAATTTGAAACACCTGGTTGCAGCATGTTGGGCACGGAAGAGTAGGGCACCAAAAAGGAACGAACACTACCATCTGCTTCTTTTATGCTGACATCGAGATCAGAGCCGCTGCCCGAAAGTTGCAAATCTGCGATAGTAAATGGACCCGGGGGAACCTCTTTTTGGTAAATGATGTAGCCATTTTGCGAAACCGTTATCAATGCATTACTTTGCGCAATACCTTGTACTAAAGGTGTAAAGCTCTGCATGGAATCAGGTAACATTTGCATATCGCGAAATAAGCGTATTCCGCTAAATCGCAGAGAGTCGAATATGAGTGAGGATGTGTAATTTTCTCCTATCTGAACTGTGCTTAATATTTGCGACCAGCCACGTTCCAGGTAAAGAGTATTACTTTGCCATGTGCCTTTCATATCATCAGGCTTGCTATAGCTGGCATCAGAGTGTAATTGCCAACTAAATAAATTTAATCCGCTGTTAAAACGACCATAACTGGCTGTATTACTGTTATTATTGCTGTCATAAGAGCGATACTGACTTAAATTATAGGAGGTATAAAAAGCATCAATGCCGCGATCCCAACTTTCTGGGGGAACGTAGCCTCTTTCAAGTTCAATGATATACGCCTGTGGGATCGTTAAATTTAGTCGGTGTTCACTGATATTGACCACCATGAACCGCTTCATCCAGTAAAATACAATTATCTTCTGTATTGAGATTATCGGTCTTTACCTCCAGTGTGGTGAACAGCTCCTCAGGCAGACATGGTTTGTTTGGTGACTCTGGGATCATGATATCTTGTTTTCCACGTCACTGGTGGTTTACATAAACATCAAGTTCGTAGTTTCCCGGAAGAGGTTATTTATTATCGAAGCGATATTCGGAAACTTTTTCTCCTCTCATGCCGCCGATCATAAAGTGTGTATCAAAAGTTTCTTCAGCATAACCTGGAAAAGAATACAAAATAATAATTGCAGCGACCCATCGTGTCGTCCTTAACATGACTTTTATCTGTTATTTTGCAGCGATTTTACTATTGATATTATTCCCGTAATCATCAACTACCGTTAGTTCATACTCTGAGGCGTTGTTATTTTTTAATGTAATGTCGTTATTAGAAAATTGAGGTAGTAATATACTTTCATTATTAACTTTCACATTTTGGGCTTTGATAGTTGTAATCGTTATCCAGTTCGCTGTTTCATTGTTTATTGAGATGGCATTATCTTTCTTTTTGATATTTAATTGAGACAGGCTTTTTTTATCTACCGGCGCTACGCCTTCGGGACGCCAAAATAACTTTATACGGTTTTGTAATGCAAGTTTAATTTTGTTTTTTCCAGCATTTTGTGGGTTGTTTGGAGGGATGTCTATAACATTTAGATAAAATAAACTTTCTTTATTGTGAGGTAAATTGTTTGGCATTTTTTTATTTTTAGTTGTTGGCCAGAACCTCCTGCTACACGACTTACTGGCGGAGTGAGAATAAATGGGACCTGAATTTTTTCTGGCGCGATAGTTGTGTTTCCATCATCGATCCATGCCTGAATCAAAGAGGCATTTTTGCTTTGATTCATTAACTGTACGAGAACTTCTCTGTTTTTTTCTGGATAGATAATACGCGTACCATAGATGACCACACCCGCATGAACAGGTAAAATAAAAAATGACATCAGCAATGCTGTTATAATTCTCACGTAATCACTCCGTAAATAATACCGGTAGCAGAGCTACCGGCATAAAAATTTTAATCTGCACTGATTTTAATCGTCACGGTTGACTCCACGGAGCCTTTTGTTACAGGATCGGTACTTGTACGCTCATATTGTGCATTTAAATTAAGAAAATATTGTCCAGAACCATTATCTTTCAGCGGTGTTTTTACACCTGGCAATATTCTTGTCATATTTCCATCACCGAGGAAAAAGGCAAAGCCAACGTTTTCAGCAGTTCCTTTATTCAACGTAAAGTTATTAGCATCAAACTCTGAGGCTAATACTTCGATATTTGGTGCTGTATTGCCATCACACTGAATTTCTAAGTCATGAGCGGTTGAACCGGTTTTTAAAGTATAGATTTCATTATTAATAAGTTGATTCATTGCACTGGTTACAACATCTTCGACAACAATATCGGTTGTTGAATCACCATTAACAAAGTAACACGTTGTATCAACAACTTCTCCTCTAACGGTTAGTGTTCCTTGATCGATATCCTTGGCGAAGGTTGTTACGCTGAATATCAACGTTGTCGCCACGAACGGAATAATATACTTTTTCATAAATCATTCTTAATTGACTAGTATGGAAGGTTGCTCATTTTCAAACCTGATTATGTGATCAGGTTGTTACTATTTATATTAATGTTTAAGTTTTTAAATTTTTGATGTGAAGTTGATGAAATGTTGAAAGTTTAATATTCTTCGTTGCTCGCTTCTTTATAAAAGTTCTGGGGTTCACTCATTAGAGTGAAGAGTAGGATATTTGAGTGCATGTTTCAGGTTTTTTTATTTCTCTACAGTGAATTAATATGCATCAGATGTAATTTTATTCTGAATAACATCTTTCTTTGGGGGGGGATCCTGATGAGGGATGTTTGTCATAAGGAACATACTTTCATTGATGCTCTGAAGGTATTTACTCATTTCCGGAGATGTTTTGTCGTAATCGTGCATATACTTAGTCAATTCTTGATACACATCATTATTTAGCGTTACATTGTCGCGAACTAATGTTTGAACCAATGGAATCAAAATTTCGAAACGAGACGCTTTGTCATCAATACTTCCCAGTGTTTTGAATACTCCTGTATATATGTTACCTAAGTACTTATTGACAAGTTGAGTGGTCCATCGAACAGGCATAATATCTTCACAGAGAAGGTTTTTTATTTTTGTTTTAATGAAGAATACTCCAAATATATTACATTTTTTTAAGAAAAGATTATTTATTTCTCCATTGAAAAAGGTTGTGTTTGATAAGTCACTTTCAAAGCATGATATATTTGATAATATACAAGTGGAATAATAACCATATGTCAGGTTGCTCTTTTCTATCGTTAAGTTTGATAGCAATATTTTATGTATGTTAATATTTGGAGCAGTCAAGTACTGGATTTTTGCTTGTTAAGTTCATAAATCTCCATGGATTTATTATAGGGTAATAAAAGTATGAATTCCTTTATATAATATCCGTCGTAAGAAAAGACAACATTAAATTTATTGGTGGTCGTTTTTTCAGTTGTGCAGCAAGCTGTTTTTTGTATTAATTGATTAGTCGTAATTTTAAAAGATGATAATTTTTCACAAAGCTGTGAATATGCTGTGTTGCTAGTTTTAAAATTCTGCCATGTTATATCTTGGTTAACATCGATGGATAAGTAAGGGATTTTTTGATATTGCCCATTGTATAACTCAGGGTATGTATTCATTTTAATTAGCTTTTTGAGTTCCTTGCTAAGATAACCTTTTTTCTTGTCTATTTCTCTGTATTTTCTGTTTAGCAAGGTATCCTGATGATCATAAAATGACTGAACTTTTTTGCAGGCTTCATAAAATATTTCAGGAGTATATAACTGATCGTATATTTCCTGATCGAAGTTTGTCTTTAAAAATTTAAGGAATTTGACATGGCAATCTTCTGATATCTTAATATCTTCAGTAATATATTCACTTGTGACGTCATCAAAAACATCCAATCTAAGTAATGTGATGTTTTTGTCTTTTAAAAAAGAAAGTTGGATTGTGTGTTCTTGGACTTTACATCTATAAAAATGCGCATCTATCAAATTAGTCTGTTGAAATAAAAAATGAAGTGCTGGAGATATTTTAGGTAACTGTTGGCTTCTAAAAAATCATCAAATAAAATAATTAACTCTGTTTTATACTCGCATAATATTTTTAATGAATTGTCTTTTCTTGTTTCCTTTATTGTTTCATTATCTGCTATATTTGATTTATAAAGATAATGTGGCAAAGTATATATACCATCTTTCATTATCAGTCCTTGAATTTGATGAGTTTTTTATTAATTTATTTTAAAGTATATGTGATTACTATCAAAAATCGCTCATTAGTTTTTAATAAGTACATTATAAATAAGTATTTGACCTGTATTGATTGTGGTTAATAATTTATTAGATTTAATAAAGTGATATTTATGGATGGTTAAAGAGTATAGGAATTTAATTCAAAAATAGAGTGATCTTAAGTTTAAGACCTCAATATGTATCACGATCTCCACATTCTATGTAGGGGAGTCTGGAGATTGAGTAGATATTCTTATTCAGAATGTATCAGCCGATGGTTCTGCGATTTTTAAGCCACGAAGAGTCCAGAGAGTGTAACGGCATGTCTGCAAGCACCTGCAACTTTTGACTCTCTGGCAATCGCCATTGTGTTCTCTCAGGCATCACAAAAGCCGCAGACATAAAAAAACCCGCTTGCGCGGGCTTTTTCACAAAGCTTCAGCAAATTGGCGATTAAGCCAGTTTGTTGATCTGTGCAGTCAGGTTAGCCTTATGACGTGCAGCTTTGTTTTTGTGGATCAGACCTTTAGCAGCCTGACGGTCCACGATCGGTTGCATTTCGTTAAATGCTTTCTGTGCAGCAGCTTTGTCGCCAGCTTCGATAGCTGCGTATACTTTCTTGATGAAAGTACGCATCATAGAGCGACGGCTTGCGTTGTGCTTACGAGCCTTTTCAGACTGAATGGCGCGCTTCTTAGCTGATTTGATATTAGCCAAGGTCCAACTCCCAAATGTGTTCTATATGGACAATTCAAAGGCCGAGGAATATGCCCTTTTAGCCTTCTTTTGTCAATGGATTTGTGCAAATAAGCGCCGTTAATGTGCCGGCACTCGTTACGTAGTGATGGCGCAGGATTCTACCAGCTTGCGTGGTGCGAATACAGCTTTTCCGCGATAAAAATTGCAGCAGGCGGTCTGTTTCTTCCCGTAATTTGCGGCATGGCAATGAAAAGCCACTTCTTTCTGATTTCGGTACTCAATCGCCGGTTAACCTTGACCGCTGTACAAGGTATACTCGGACGATTTTCACTGTTTTGAGCCAGACATGAAGCTGATACGCGGCATACATAATCTCAGCCAGGCCCCGCAAGAAGGGTGTGTGCTGACTATTGGTAATTTCGACGGCGTGCATCGCGGTCATCGCGCGCTGTTACAGGGCTTGCAGGAAGAAGGGCGCAAGCGCAACTTACCGGTGATGGTGATGCTTTTTGAACCTCAACCACTGGAACTGTTTGCTACCGATAAAGCCCCGGCACGGCTGACCCGACTGCGGGAAAAACTGCGTTACCTTGCAGAGTGTGGCGTTGATTACGTGCTGTGCGTGCGTTTCGACAGGCGTTTCGCGGCGTTAACCGCGCAAAATTTCATCAGTGACCTTCTGGTGAAGCATTTGCGGGTAAAATTTCTTGCCGTAGGTGATGATTTCCGCTTTGGCGCTGGTCGTGAAGGCGATTTCTTGTTATTACAGAAAGCTGGCGCGGAATACGGCTTCGATATCACCAGTACGCAAACTTTTTGCGAAGGTGGCGTGCGCATCAGCAGTACCGCTGTACGTCAGGCGCTGGCGGATGACAATCTGGCTCTGGCAGAAAGTTTACTGGGGCACCCGTTTGCCATCTCCGGGCGTGTGGTCCACGGTGATGAATTAGGGCGCACTATAGGTTTCCCGACGGCGAATGTACCGCTGCGCCGTCAGGTTTCCCCGGTGAAAGGGGTTTATGCGGTAGAAGTGCTGGGCCTCGGTGAAAAGCCGTTACCCGGCGTGGCAAACATCGGAACACGCCCAACGGTTGCCGGTATTCGCCAGCAGCTGGAAGTGCATTTGTTAGATGTTGCAATGGACCTGTATGGTCGCCATATACAAGTAGTGCTGCGTAAAAAAATACGCAATGAGCAGCGATTTGCGTCGCTGGACGAACTGAAAGCGCAGATTGCGCGTGATGAATTAACCGCCCGCGAATTTTTTGGGCTAACAAAACCGGCTTAAGCCTGTTATGTAATCAAACCGAAATACGGAACCGAGAATCTGATGAGTGACTATAAATCAACCCTGAATTTGCCGGAAACAGGGTTCCCGATGCGTGGCGATCTCGCCAAGCGTGAACCGGGAATGCTGGCGCGTTGGACTGATGATGATCTGTACGGCATCATCCGTGCGGCTAAAAAAGGCAAAAAAACCTTCATTCTGCATGATGGCCCTCCTTATGCGAATGGCAGCATTCATATTGGTCACTCGGTTAACAAGATTCTGAAAGACATTATCGTGAAGTCCAAAGGGCTTTCCGGTTATGACTCGCCGTATGTGCCTGGCTGGGACTGCCACGGTCTGCCGATCGAGCTGAAAGTAGAGCAAGAATACGGTAAGCCGGGTGAGAAATTCACCGCTGCCGAGTTCCGCGCCAAGTGCCGTGAATACGCTGCGACCCAGGTTGACGGTCAGCGCAAAGACTTTATCCGTCTGGGCGTGCTGGGCGACTGGTCGCACCCGTACCTGACTATGGACTTCAAAACTGAAGCCAACATCATCCGCGCGCTGGGCAAAATCATCGGCAACGGTCACCTGCACAAAGGCGCGAAGCCGGTGCACTGGTGCGTTGACTGCCGTTCTGCACTGGCAGAAGCGGAAGTTGAGTATTACGACAAAACTTCTCCGTCCATCGACGTCGCTTTCCAGGCAGTCGATCAGGATGCACTGAAAGCAAAATTTGGCGTAAGCAACGTTAACGGTCCAATCTCGCTGGTGATCTGGACCACTACACCGTGGACTTTGCCTGCCAACCGCGCAATCTCCATTGCACCGGATTTCGACTATGCGCTGGTGCAGATCGACGGTCAGGCCGTGATTCTGGCGAAAGATCTGGTTGAAAGCGTAATGCAGCGTATCGGCGTGACCGATTACACCATTCTCGGCACGGTAAAAGGTGCGGAGCTGGAGCTGCTGCGCTTTACCCATCCGTTTATGGGCTTCGACGTTCCGGCAATTCTTGGCGATCACGTTACGCTGGATGCCGGTACCGGTGCCGTTCACACCGCGCCAGGCCACGGTCCGGACGACTATGTGATCGGTCAGAAATATGGTCTGGAAACCGCTAACCCGGTTGGCCCGGACGGTACTTATCTGCCGGGTACTTACCCGACGCTGGATGGTGTTAACGTCTTCAAAGCGAACGACATCGTCGTTGCGCTGCTACAGGAAAAAGGCGCGCTGCTGCACGTTGAGAAAATGCAGCACAGCTATCCGTGCTGCTGGCGTCACAAAACGCCGATCATCTTCCGCGCTACGCCGCAGTGGTTCGTCAGCATGGATCAGAAAGGTCTGCGTGCGCAGTCACTGAAAGAGATCAAAGGCGTGCAGTGGATCCCTGACTGGGGCCAGGCGCGTATCGAGTCGATGGTCGCTAACCGTCCTGACTGGTGTATCTCCCGTCAGCGCACCTGGGGCGTACCGATGTCACTGTTCGTGCACAAAGACACGGAAGAGCTGCATCCGCGTACCCTCGAACTGATGGAAGAAGTGGCAAAACGCGTTGAAGTTGATGGCATTCAGGCATGGTGGGATCTTGATGCGAAAGAGATCCTCGGCGACGAAGCTGATCAGTACGTGAAAGTGCCGGATACGCTGGACGTATGGTTTGACTCCGGATCTACCCACTCTTCTGTTGTTGACGTGCGTCCGGAATTTGCTGGTCACGCAGCGGACATGTATCTGGAAGGTTCTGACCAGCACCGTGGCTGGTTCATGTCTTCCCTGATGATCTCCACCGCGATGAAAGGCAAAGCGCCGTATCGTCAGGTACTGACCCACGGCTTTACCGTGGATGGTCAGGGTCGCAAGATGTCTAAATCCATCGGCAACACCGTTTCGCCGCAGGATGTGATGAACAAACTGGGCGCGGATATTCTGCGTCTGTGGGTGGCATCAACGGACTACACCGGTGAAATGGCCGTTTCTGACGAGATCCTGAAACGTGCAGCCGACAGCTATCGTCGTATCCGTAACACTGCACGTTTCCTGCTGGCAAACCTGAACGGTTTCGATCCGGCAAAAGATATGGTGAAACCGGAAGAGATGGTGGTACTGGATCGCTGGGCCGTAGGTTGTGCGAAAGCGGCGCAGGAAGACATCCTCAAGGCGTACGAAGCATACGATTTCCACGAAGTGGTACAGCGTCTGATGCGCTTCTGCTCCGTTGAGATGGGCTCTTTCTACCTCGACATCATTAAGGACCGCCAGTACACCGCGAAAGCGGACAGCGTGGCGCGTCGTAGCTGCCAGACTGCGCTGTATCACATCGCAGAAGCGCTGGTTCGCTGGATGGCACCAATCCTCTCCTTCACCGCTGATGAAGTGTGGGGCTATCTGCCGGGCGAACGTGAAAAATACGTCTTCACCGGCGAGTGGTACGAAGGCCTGTTTGGTCTGGCAGACAGCGAAGCGATGAACGATGCGTTCTGGGACGAGCTGCTGAAAGTGCGTGGCGAAGTGAACAAAGTCATTGAGCAAGCACGTGCCGACAAGAAAGTGGGTGGCTCGCTGGAAGCGGCAGTAACCTTGTATGCAGAACCGGAACTGGCGGCGAAACTGACCGCGCTGGGCGATGAATTACGATTTGTCCTGTTGACCTCCGGCGCTACCGTTGCAGACTATAACGACGCCCCTGCTGATGCTCAGCAGAGCGAAGTACTCAAAGGGCTGAAAGTCGCGTTGAGTAAAGCCGAAGGTGAGAAGTGCCCACGCTGCTGGCACTACACCCAGGATGTCGGCAAGGTGGCGGAACACGCAGAAATCTGCGGCCGCTGTGTCAGCAACGTCGCCGGTGACGGTGAAAAACGTAAGTTTGCCTGATGAGTCAATCGATCTGTTCAACAGGGCTACGCTGGCTGTGGCTGGTGGTAGTCGTGCTGATTATCGATCTGGGCAGCAAATACCTGATCCTCCAGAACTTTGCTCTGGGGGATACGGTCCCGCTGTTCCCGTCGCTTAATCTGCATTATGCGCGTAACTATGGCGCGGCGTTTAGTTTCCTTGCCGATAGCGGCGGCTGGCAGCGTTGGTTCTTTGCCGGTATTGCGATTGGTATTAGCGTGATTCTGGTAGTGATGATGTATCGCTCGAAGGCCACGCAGAAGCTGAACAATATCGCTTACGCGCTGATTATTGGCGGCGCGCTGGGCAACCTGTTCGACCGCCTGTGGCACGGCTTCGTTGTCGATATGATCGACTTCTACGTCGGCGACTGGCACTTCGCCACCTTCAACCTCGCCGATACTGCTATCTGTGTCGGTGCGGCACTGATTGTGCTGGAAGGTTTTTTACCTTCGAAAGCGAAAAAACAATAATAAACCCTGCCGGATGCGATGCTGACGCATCTTATCCGGCCTACAGATTGCTGTGAAATCGTAGGCCGCATCCGGCAAAAATCCTCAAAATATAAGAGCAAACCTGCATGTCTGAATCTGTACAGAGCAATAGCGCCGTCCTGGTGCACTTCACGCTAAAACTCGACGATGGCACCACCGCCGAGTCTACCCGCAACAACGGTAAACCGGCGCTGTTCCGCCTGGGCGATGCTTCTCTCTCCGAAGGTCTGGAGCAACACCTGCTGGGGCTGAAAGTGGGTGATAAAACCACCTTCTCGCTGGAGCCAGATGCGGCGTTTGGCGTGCCGTCACCGGACCTGATTCAGTACTTCTCCCGCCGTGAGTTTATGGATGCAGGCGAGCCAGAAATTGGTGCAATCATGCTTTTTACCGCAATGGATGGCAGTGAGATGCCTGGCGTGATCCGCGAAATTAACGGCGACTCCATTACCGTTGATTTCAATCATCCGCTGGCCGGGCAGACCGTTCATTTTGATATTGAAGTGCTGGAAATCGATCCGGCACTGGAGGCGTAACATGCAGATCCTGTTGGCCAACCCGCGTGGTTTTTGTGCCGGGGTAGACCGCGCTATCAGCATTGTTGAAAACGCGCTGGCCATTTACGGCGCACCGATATATGTCCGTCACGAAGTGGTGCATAACCGCTACGTGGTCGATAGCCTGCGCGAGCGTGGGGCTATCTTTATTGAGCAGATTAGCGAAGTCCCGGACGGCGCGATCCTGATTTTCTCCGCACACGGTGTTTCTCAGGCGGTACGTAACGAAGCGAAAAGCCGTGATTTGACGGTGTTTGATGCCACCTGTCCGCTGGTGACCAAAGTGCATATGGAAGTCGCCCGTGCCAGCCGCCGTGGTGAAGAGTCTATTCTTATCGGTCACGCCGGTCACCCGGAAGTGGAAGGGACGATGGGTCAGTACAGCAACCCGGAAGGGGGAATGTATCTGGTCGAATCGCCGGACGATGTGTGGAAACTGACGGTCAAAAACGAAGAGAAACTCTCCTTTATGACCCAAACTACGCTGTCGGTGGATGACACGTCTGATGTGATCGATGCGTTGCGTAAACGCTTTCCGAAAATTGTCGGGCCGCGCAAAGATGACATTTGCTACGCCACCACTAACCGTCAGGAAGCGGTACGCGCTCTGGCAGAACAGGCGGAAGTAGTACTGGTGGTTGGTTCAAAAAACTCTTCCAACTCCAACCGTCTGGCGGAACTGGCCCAGCGTATGGGCAAACGCGCGTTTTTGATTGACGATGCGAAAGATATCCAGGAAGAGTGGGTGAAAGAGTTTAAATGCGTCGGCGTGACTGCGGGCGCATCGGCTCCGGATATTCTGGTGCAGAATGTGGTGGCACGTTTGCAGCAGCTGGGCGGTGGTGAAGCCATCCCGCTGGAAGGCCGTGAAGAAAACATTGTTTTCGAAGTGCCGAAAGAGCTGCGTGTCGATATTCGTGAAGTCGATTAAGTCATTAGCAGCCTAAGTTATGCGAAAATGCCGGTCCTGTTACCGGCATTTTTTATGGAGAAAACATGCGTTTACCTATCTTCCTCGATACAGACCCCGGTATTGACGATGCGGTCGCCATTGCCGCCGCGATTTTTGCCCCCGAACTCGACCTGCAACTGATGACCACCGTCGCGGGTAATGTTTCGGTTGAGAAAACTACCCGCAACGCCCTGCAACTGCTGCATTTCTGGAATGCGGATATTCCGCTCGCCCAGGGAGCCGCTGTGCCGCTGGTACGCGCACCGCGTAATGCAGCATCTGTGCACGGTGAATCGGGAATGGCTGGCTACGACTTTGTCGAGCACAACAGAAGCCCACTGGACAAACCCGCATTTCTGGCGATTCGTGATGCCCTGCTGCGTGCGCCTGAGCCTGTTACGCTGGTAGCCATCGGCCCGTTAACCAATATTGCGCTGTTACTTTCACAATGCCCGGAATGCAAACCGCATATTCGCCGTCTGGTGATCATGGGCGGTTCTGCCGGTCGCGGCAACTGCACACCAAACGCCGAGTTTAATATCGCTGCCGATCCAGAAGCAGCAGCCTGTGTCTTCCGTAGCGGCATCGAAATCGTTATGTGCGGTTTGGATGTCACCAATCAGGCAATATTAACTCCTGACTATCTCGCTACTTTGCCGGAGTTGAATCGTACCGGGAAAATGTTGCACGCCCTGTTTAGCCACTACCGTAGCGGCAGTATGCAAAGCGGTCTGCGTATGCACGATCTCTGCGCCATCGTCTGGCTGGTGCGCCCAGACTTGTTCACTCTCAAACCGTGTTTTGTGGCGGTGGAAACTCAGGGTGAATTTACCTCAGGTACTACGGTTGTTGATATTGATGGTTGCCTGAGTAAACCTGCAAACGTGCAGGTGGCGCTGGATCTGGATGTGAAAGGTTTCCAGCAGTGGGTGGCTGAGGTGCTGGCTCTGGCGTCGTAACCTGTCACATGTTATCGGCATGCAGTCATTCATCGACTCATGCCTTTCACTGATATCCCTCCCTGTTTATCATTAATTTCTAATTATCAGCGTTTTTGGCTGGCGGCGTAGCGATGCGCTGGTTACTCTGAAAACGGTCTATGCAAATTAACAAAAGAGAATAGCTATGCATGATGCAAACATCCGCGTTGCCATCGCGGGAGCCGGGGGGCGTATGGGCCGCCAGTTGATTCAGGCGGCGCTGGCATTAGAAGGCGTGCAGCTGGGCGCGGCGCTGGAGCGCGAAGGATCTTCTTTACTGGGCAGCGACGCCGGTGAGCTGGCGGGTGCAGGAAAAACAGGCGTTACTGTGCAAAGCAGCCTTGATGCGATAAAAGATGATTTTGATGTGTTTATCGATTTTACCCGTCCGGAAGGTACGCTGAACCATCTCGCTTTTTGTCGCCAGCATGGCAAAGGGATGGTGATCGGCACTACGGGGTTTGACGAAGCCGGTAAACAGGCGATTCGTGACGCCGCCGCCGATATTGCGATTGTCTTTGCCGCCAATTTTAGCGTTGGCGTTAACGTCATGCTTAAGCTGCTGGAGAAAGCAGCCAAAGTGATGGGTGACTACACCGATATCGAAATTATTGAAGCACATCATAGACATAAAGTTGATGCGCCTTCAGGCACCGCACTGGCAATGGGAGAGGCGATCGCCCACGCCCTGGATAAAGATCTGAAAGATTGCGCGGTCTACAGTCGTGAAGGCCATACCGGTGAACGTGTGCCTGGCACCATTGGTTTTGCCACCGTGCGTGCAGGTGACATCGTTGGTGAACATACCGCCATGTTTGCCGATATCGGCGAGCGTCTGGAGATCACCCATAAGGCTTCCAGCCGCATGACATTTGCTAACGGTGCGGTAAGATCGGCATTGTGGTTGAGTGGTAAGGAAAGTGGTCTTTTTGATATGCGAGATGTGCTTGATCTCAATAATTTGTAACCACAAAACATTTGTGATGGTGCAAAAATAACGTATTTAATTTATTGATTATAAAGGGCTTTAATTTTTAGCCCTTTTATTTTGAGTTTTTTATTTATAAAAGCGTATAGCGTGCTAAAAATAACATGTTTTCTCTTCTGTTTTTGTTGTTTTAATGTAAGTTTTGACCATTTGGTCCACTTTTTTCTACGCGTTTTGATTTTATACAATCTTCTTGCTGCGCAAGCGTTTTCCAGAACGGGTTATATGATCTTTTTGTCGCTTAATGCCTGCAAAACATGCATGAGCCACAAAATAATATAAAAAATACCACCATTAAGTTGACTTTTAGCTCTCATCTCTCCAGAATGCCGCCGTTTGCCAGAAATTCGTCGGTAAGCAGATTTGCATTGATTTACGTCATCATTGTGAATTAATATGCAAATAAAGTGAGTGAATATTCTCTGGAGGGTGTTTTGATTAAGTCAGCGCTATTGGTTCTGGAAGACGGAACCCAGTTTCACGGTCGGGCCATAGGGGCAACAGGTTCGGCGGTTGGGGAAGTCGTTTTCAATACTTCAATGACCGGTTATCAAGAAATCCTCACTGATCCTTCCTATTCTCGTCAAATCGTTACTCTTACTTATCCCCATATTGGCAATGTCGGCACTAATGACGCCGATGAAGAATCTTCTCAGGTACATGCACAAGGTCTGGTGATTCGCGACCTGCCGCTGATTGCCAGCAACTTCCGTAATACCGAAGACCTCTCTTCTTACCTTAAACGCCATAACATCGTGGCGATTGCTGATATCGATACCCGTAAGCTGACGCGTTTACTGCGTGAGAAAGGCGCACAGAATGGCTGCATTATCGCAGGCGATAACCCGGATGCGGCGCTGGCGTTAGAAAAAGCCCGCGCGTTCCCAGGTCTGAACGGCATGGATCTGGCAAAAGAAGTGACTACCGCAGAAGCCTATAGCTGGACACAAGGGAGCTGGACGTTGACTGGCGGCTTGCCAGAAGCAAAAAAAGAAGACGAGTTGCCGTTCCACGTCGTGGCTTATGATTTCGGCGCCAAACGCAACATCCTGCGCATGTTGGTTGACCGCGGCTGCCGCCTGACCATCGTTCCGGCGCAAACATCTGCCGAAGATGTACTGAAAATGAATCCAGACGGTATCTTCCTCTCCAACGGTCCTGGCGACCCGGCACCGTGTGATTACGCTATTACTGCCATCCAGAAATTCCTCGAAACCGACATCCCGGTATTCGGCATCTGCCTCGGCCATCAGTTGCTGGCGCTGGCGAGCGGTGCGAAGACTGTCAAAATGAAATTTGGACACCACGGCGGCAACCATCCGGTTAAAGATGTTGAAAAAAACGTGGTGATGATCACCGCCCAGAACCACGGTTTTGCGGTGGATGAAGCAACATTACCTGCACACCTGCGTGTTACGCATAAATCCCTGTTCGACGGTACGTTACAGGGCATTCATCGCACCGATAAACCGGCATTCAGCTTCCAGGGCCACCCTGAAGCCAGTCCGGGTCCACACGACGCCGCGCCGTTGTTCGACCACTTTATCGAGTTAATTGAGCAGTACCGTAAAACCGCTAAGTAATCAGGAGTAAAAGAGCCATGCCAAAACGTACAGATATAAAAAGTATCCTGATTCTGGGTGCGGGCCCGATTGTTATCGGTCAGGCGTGTGAGTTTGACTACTCTGGCGCGCAAGCATGTAAAGCCCTGCGCGAAGAGGGTTACCGCGTCATTCTGGTGAACTCCAACCCTGCGACCATCATGACCGACCCGGAAATGGCCGATGCGACCTACATCGAGCCGATTCACTGGGAAGTGGTACGCAAGATTATTGAAAAAGAGCGTCCGGACGCGGTGCTGCCAACGATGGGCGGTCAGACAGCGCTGAACTGTGCGCTGGAGCTGGAGCGTCAGGGCGTGCTGGAAGAGTTCGGCGTCACCATGATTGGTGCCACCGCCGATGCGATTGATAAAGCCGAAGACCGCCGCCGTTTCGACGTGGCGATGAAGAAAATCGGTCTGGAAACTGCGCGTTCTGGTATCGCACACACCATGGAAGAAGCGCTGGCAGTTGCCGCTGAAGTGGGCTTCCCGTGCATTATTCGCCCATCCTTTACCATGGGTGGTAGCGGTGGTGGTATCGCTTATAACCGCGAAGAGTTTGAAGAAATTTGCGCCCGCGGTCTGGATCTCTCTCCGACCAAAGAACTGCTGATTGATGAGTCGCTGATCGGCTGGAAAGAGTACGAGATGGAAGTGGTGCGTGATAAAAACGACAACTGCATCATCGTCTGCTCTATCGAAAACTTCGATGCGATGGGCATCCATACCGGTGACTCCATCACTGTCGCGCCAGCCCAAACGCTGACCGACAAAGAATATCAAATCATGCGTAACGCCTCGATGGCGGTGCTGCGTGAAATCGGCGTTGAAACCGGTGGTTCCAACGTCCAGTTTGCGGTGAACCCGAAAAATGGTCGCCTGATTGTTATCGAAATGAACCCGCGCGTGTCCCGTTCTTCGGCGCTGGCGTCGAAAGCCACCGGTTTCCCGATTGCCAAAGTGGCGGCGAAACTGGCGGTAGGTTACACCCTCGATGAGCTGATGAACGACATCACCGGCGGGCGTACTCCGGCGTCCTTCGAGCCGTCTATCGACTACGTGGTGACCAAAATTCCTCGCTTCAACTTCGAGAAATTCGCTGGTGCTAACGACCGTCTGACCACTCAGATGAAATCGGTTGGTGAAGTGATGGCGATTGGTCGCACGCAGCAGGAATCCCTGCAAAAAGCGCTGCGCGGCCTGGAAGTCGGTGCGACTGGATTCGACCCGAAAGTGAGTCTCGACGACCCGGAAGCGCTGACCAAAATTCGCCGCGAGCTGAAAGACGCAGGCGCAGAGCGTATCTGGTATATCGCCGATGCGTTCCGTGCGGGCCTGTCCGTAGACGGCGTCTTCAATCTGACCAACATTGACCGCTGGTTCCTGGTACAAATTGAAGAGCTGGTGCGCCTGGAAGAGAAAGTAGCGGAAGTGGGCATCACTGGCCTGAACGCTGACTTCCTGCGCCAGCTGAAACGCAAAGGCTTTGCCGATGCGCGTCTGGCAAAACTGGCGGGCGTGCGTGAAGCAGAAATCCGTAAGCTGCGTGACCAGTATGACCTGCACCCGGTTTACAAGCGCGTGGATACCTGTGCGGCAGAGTTCGCTACCGACACCGCTTATATGTACTCCACTTATGAAGAAGAGTGCGAATCCAACCCATCTGACCGTGACAAAATCATGGTCCTCGGCGGCGGCCCGAACCGTATCGGTCAGGGTATCGAATTCGACTACTGCTGCGTACACGCCTCACTGGCGCTGCGCGAAGACGGTTACGAAACCATTATGGTTAACTGTAACCCGGAAACCGTCTCCACTGACTACGACACTTCCGATCGCCTCTACTTCGAGCCGGTAACTCTGGAAGATGTGCTGGAAATCGTGCGTATTGAGAAGCCGAAAGGCGTTATCGTTCAGTACGGCGGTCAGACCCCGCTGAAACTGGCGCGCGCACTGGAAGCCGCTGGCGTACCGGTTATCGGCACCAGCCCGGATGCTATCGACCGTGCGGAAGACCGTGAACGCTTCCAGCATGCGGTTGACCGTCTGAAACTGAAACAACCGGCGAACGCCACCGTTACCGCTATTGAAATGGCGGTTGAGAAGGCAAAAGAGATTGGTTACCCGCTGGTGGTGCGTCCGTCTTACGTTCTCGGCGGTCGGGCGATGGAAATCGTCTATGACGAAGCTGACCTGCGTCGCTACTTCCAGACGGCGGTGAGCGTGTCTAACGATGCACCAGTATTGCTGGACCACTTCCTCGATGACGCGGTAGAAGTGGATGTGGACGCCATCTGCGACGGTGAAATGGTGCTGATTGGCGGCATCATGGAGCATATTGAGCAGGCGGGCGTGCACTCCGGTGACTCCGCATGTTCTCTGCCAGCCTACACTTTAAGTCAGGAAATTCAGGATGTGATGCGCCAACAGGTGCAGAAACTGGCCTTCGAATTGCAGGTGCGCGGACTGATGAACGTGCAGTTTGCGGTGAAAAACAACGAAGTCTACCTGATTGAAGTTAACCCGCGTGCGGCGCGTACTGTTCCGTTCGTCTCCAAAGCCACCGGCGTACCGCTGGCGAAAGTGGCGGCGCGTGTGATGGCTGGCAAATCGCTGGCTGAGCAGGGCGTAACTAAAGAAGTTATCCCGCCGTATTACTCGGTGAAAGAAGTGGTGCTGCCGTTCAACAAATTCCCCGGCGTTGACCCGCTGTTAGGGCCAGAAATGCGCTCTACCGGGGAAGTGATGGGCGTGGGCCGCACCTTCGCTGAAGCGTTTGCCAAAGCGCAGCTGGGCAGTAACTCCACGATGAAGAAACACGGTCGTGCGTTGCTCTCCGTGCGTGAAGGCGATAAAGAACGCGTGGTTGACCTGGCGGCAAAACTGCTGAAACAGGGATTCGAGCTGGATGCGACCCACGGCACAGCGATTGTGCTGGGCGAAGCAGGTATTAACCCGCGTTTGGTGAACAAGGTGCATGAAGGTCGTCCGCACATTCAGGACCGTATCAAGAATGGCGAATATACCTACATCATCAACACCACGTCAGGCCGTCGTGCGATTGAGGACTCCCGCGTGATTCGTCGCAGTGCGCTGCAATATAAAGTGCATTATGACACCACCCTGAACGGTGGTTTCGCTACCGCGATGGCGCTGAATGCCGATGCGACTGAAAAAGTAATTTCGGTGCAGGAAATGCACGCGCAGATCAAATAATAGCGTGTCATGGCGGATATTTTTCATCCGCTAATTTGATCGAATAACTAATACGGTTCTCTGATGAGGACCGTTTTTTTTTGCCCATTAAGTAAATCTTTTGGGGAATCGATATTTTTGATGACATAAGCAGGATTTAGCTCACACTTATCGACGGTGAAGTTGCATACTATCGATATATCCACAATTTTAATATGGCCTTGTTTAATTGCTTCAAAACGAGTCATAGCCAGACTTTTAATTTGTGAAACTGGAGTTCGTATGTGTGAAGGATATGTTGAAAAACCACTCTACTTGTTAATCGCCGAATGGATGATGGCTGAAAATCGGTGGGTGATAGCAAGAGAGATCTCTATTCATTTCGATATTGAACACAGCAAGGCGGTTAATACCCTCACTTATATTCTGTCGGAAGTCACAGAAATAAGCTGCGAAGTTAAGATGATCCCTAATAAGCTGGAAGGGCGGGGATGCCAGTGTCAGCGACTGGTTAAAGTGGTCGATATCGATGAGCAAATTTACGCGCGCCTGCGCAATAACAGTCGGGAAAAATTAGTCGGCGTAAGAAAGACACCGCGTATTCCTGCCGTTCCACTCACGGAACTTAACCGCGAGCAGAAGTGGCAAATGATGTTGTCGAAGAGTATGCGTCGTTAATTTAATTTCGTTGATACCGTGCGGTCTGGTTGCCGGATGCGATGCTGGCATCTTATCCGGCCTACGGTTGCTCTCCAGCCAGGTCGGATAAGGCGTTTGCGCCGCATCCGGCAAGATCACCGTTTCGGCGTCACATCCGTCGTCCCCTGCAAACGGGGGCGATTTTCCTCCATTTGTCTCAACGGCTGCGTTTCATGTAACGCTACATGGCAGCGGCCGACAAGATCCTGATACTCTTTGGTATTCAACTGCTTCCAGTGTAACTCGTCGTCACTAACACTGCGTACAGCGCGGGCAGGCGTACCCATCAACAACTGACGTTTCTCGCCGCTAAAGCCTGCTTTGACAAAGCTCATGGCGGCAACAATGCTCTCTTCGCCAATGACCGCGCCATCCATAATCACGCTGTTCATCCCGACCAATGCATCGCGACCAATCACACAACCATGCAGGATTGCTCCGTGCCCGATATGGCCGTTTTCCCCAACGATGGTGTCAGTGTCGCAGTAGCCATGCATAATGCAACCATCCTGAATATTGGCTCCCGCTTGCACGATCAACCGCCCGTAGTCACCACGCAGTGAGGCGAGTGGGCCGATGTAGACACCGGCTCCCACAATCACATCGCCAATCAAGACCGCACTGGGATGGACAAACGCCGTCGGGTGAACCACTGGAATTAACCCCTCAAAGGCGTAATAACTCACGGTTGTTAACGTCCTTTCCACACCGGATCGCGCTTTTCGGCAAACGCCAGCGGCCCTTCAATGGCATCTTCCGAATGCAGAACCGATGGATAGTGTTTCAACACGCCGCTGCGAATATAGCGATACGCTTCTTCTACCGGCATTTCGCTGGTGGTGCGGTAGATCTCTTTCAGCGCCGCAATCGCCAGCGGGGCGCTGTCAACCAGTTGTTGCGCCAGTTCGCGGGCGTTATCCATCAGTTCCGCCTGGCTAACCACGCGGTTGACTACCCCCCAACGCAGCGCCTCTTCTGCGCTCATTCTTCTGCCGGTCATCACCATTTCATTGACGATAGCAGGCGGCAGGATCTTCGGCAGACGCAGCACACCGCCGCTGTCAGGAACGATGCCCAGTTTGGCTTCCGGCAGGGCGAAGCTGGCGTTATCTGCACAGACAATAAAATCTGCCGCCAGTGCCAGTTCAAAGCCGCCGCCAAAGGCGTAGCCGTTCACAGCTGCGATAACCGGTTTGTCGAGATTGAAAATTTCGGTTAATCCCGCAAAACCACCCGGGCCAAAGTCAGCATCAGGTGCTTCGCCTTCTGCTGCCGCTTTTAAATCCCAGCCCGCGGAAAAGAATTTCTCTCCGGCACCGGTAATAATGGCGACGCGTAATTGCGGATCGTCACGGAAATTTAGAAAGACTTCGCCCATTTCAAAGCTGGTTTTTGCATCAATAGCATTCGCTTTTGGGCGATCAAGGGTAATTTCCAGAATTGATCCATTGCGGGTCAGATGTAATGATTCACTCATTCCTTTTCTCCATTTTTGCTTTTTCAGGGACGACAACATCCCTGCAAAAAATGCATATTGTTTTAGAGCGTTATTATTAGCGGGCAGGGTAGTTCCCTGCCGTTTCATTTATTTCAGATTCTTTCTAATTATTTTCCCCGAGCAATTACGTGGCAGATCTTTTCTGATCTCCAGATAAGAGGGCACTTTAAATTTCGCCATATTTTGTTCGCAGAAGCGGAAAAATTCCTCTTCGCTCAATATTTCACCTTCATTCAGCACCACAAATGCTTTGATAGCTTCATCACGAATCGAATCTTTAATACCAACAACTACGATGTCCTGAATTTTCGGATGTGCGGCGATAATATTTTCCAGCTCCACGCAGGAGACATTCTCGCCACCGCGTTTAATCATATTGCAGCGGCGATCGACGAAATAAAAAAAGCCCTCTTCGTCGCGGTATCCGGTATCGCCAGTGTGCAGCCAGCCATCGGCTTCCAGGACTCTGGCAGTGGCTTGCGGGTTAAGAAAATATTCTTTGAAGATGGTTTTCCCTGGTACGCCTTTAATGCAGATTTCACCGATTTCACCAGCCGGGAGCGGACGATTGTGATCGTCGCGGATCTCCGCTTCGTAGCAAAATCCTGCACGGCCAATTGACGGCCAGCGTCGTTTATCGCCGGGGCGATCGCCGATAATGCCAACAATGGTTTCCGTCATCCCATAAGACGTCAGCAAGCGGACGCCAAAGCGTTCACAAAATGCGTCCTTTTCCTGCTCCGACAGGTTGAGATAAAACATCACTTCCCGCAGATGGTGTTGCCGATCGTTCACAGAAGGCGGCTGCACCATCAAGGTACGGATCATCATCGGAATGCATTCGGTAACGGTGGCGCGGTACTTTTGTACCTGTCCCCAGAAGGCGCGGGCGCTGTATTTCTCGACCAGCACAAAGGTGGCTCCGGCAGAAAACGCCGCCATCGCCGCAGTACACTGGCAATCGATATGAAATGCAGGCATTACCGTCAGGTAGACGTCATCGTCACGTAGTGCGCACTGCCAGGCGGAGTAATATCCGGCGAAGCGCAGGTTGTAATGGGTAATCACCACCCCTTTCGGCCGGGAAGTGGTACCGGAGGTAAAGAGAATTTCCGCCGTATCGTCAGTCGATAGCGGCGGTGCATAGCACAAGGTGGCAGGTTGTTGATTTTTCAGTTGAGTAAACGAACTCACGCCATCATCAGCGGGAAGTGCCACATCTGTCAGGCAAATGTGCCGCAACTGAGTGGCATCTTCCTGCTGAATCTGTTGATACATGGGATAGAACTGCGCACTGGTCACCAGCAGGCACGCCTGGCTATTTTGCAGGATCCACGTGCTTTCTTCGCGCAACAGGCGGGCGTTAATCGGCACCATAATCGCGCCAATTTTTGCCAACCCGAACCAGCAAAAGATAAATTCCGGGCAGTTGTCGAGATGTAGAGCAACCTTGTCGCCTTTGCGAATCCCCAGCGTATGAAACAGGTTTGCCGTGCGGTTAATCTCCTGATTTAACTCAAGATAACTGTACCGGTTAACGACTCCGCCGCTGGATTCACAAATCAGCGCCGTTTTATGACCGTAAATGTCCGCCAGATCGTCCCACATTTGACGTAGATGTTGTCCGCCAATGATATCCATTGCACCTCTATCCATTTTAGTCGTTTGTTATTGGGCGGGCGCTAGTCAGGCAAGCTGACTGACGCCACGCGTTTAGTCCTCAACTTTGGCCAGACCTTTGCTGACCAACTCCTGAATGTCGTTTTCGCTGTAGCCGATATTTTTCAAAATGGCGGCTGTGTCCATGCCATGTGATGGCATTCCGCGCCAGATTTGACCGGGGTTATTTTTGAATTTCGGCATCACGTTTGGCCCTTTGCAGGTGCGACCATCCATTGTTTGCCACTGGGTGATCGATTCACGGGCCACATACTGTGGATTACTTTCCAGTTCCGGTACGGTCAGCACTTTGGCGCAGGCGATATTCAGTTCAGCAAAGCGTTCTTTTACTTCCGCGATGGTATGTGCCGCCAGCCAGGCATCGAGTTTCTCTTCTACCAGTGAGCCGTAAGGGCATTCGATACGGTGGATAAGCTGAGTGCCTTCCGGGATTTCCGGCGTACCGAGCAGATGTGCGAGGCCAATATCTTTAAAACATTCTGCAATCTGAGTAATGCCTACCAGTTCCATTACGATGTAGCCGTCGGCGCATTTGTACAGACCGCAACCTGCATAGTAGGGATCTTTACCTTTGGTCATGCGCGGGCACATTTCGCCGCCGTTGAAGTAATCCATCATGAAGTACTGGCCCATACGCAGCATCACCTCATACATGGCGATGTCGATACTTTCGCCTTTACCGGTTTCACGCACTTTATGCAGTGCTGCCAGCGCCGCAGTGGTTGCGGTCAGGCCAGAAAAGTAATCGGCGGTATACGGGAAGGCAGGCATTGGCTGGTCAACATCACCGTTCTGAATCAGGTAACCACTGAAGGCCTGGGCGATGGTGTTATAGGCCGGAAGATTGGTGTACTCCTCGGTGCCGTACTGACCAAAACCGGACAGGTGAGCGATAACCAGTTTCGGGTTGTGCTGCCACAGGACTTCATCGGTAATGCCACGACGGGCAAAGGCCGGACCTTTACTGGCTTCGATGAAGATATCGGTGGTTTCCATTAATTTCAGAAACGCTTCGCGGCCTTCATCTTTGAAAATATTTAACGACAGCGCGTGCAAATTACGGCGGGAGAGCTGCGGGTAGTTCGGTTGAACGCGAATGGTGTCGGCCCAGGCGACGTTCTCGATCCAAATAACTTCCGCGCCCCATTCTGCGAACATTTGTCCGGCAAACGGTCCGGCGATTTCGATACCGGAGAAGACAACGCGCAATCCGGCCAGCGGCCCGAATTTCGGCATGGGTAGATGATCCATTATTAGCTCCTGAAAAATTTATGTAGCGCATGACTGCCGGATGCGGCGTAAACGCTTTATCCGGCCGACATTCGTGCTCCCGTAGGCCTGATAAGACGCGTCAGCGTCGCATCAGGCAGCGCACGGACTTAGCGGTATTGCTTCAGCACCGCGCGACCCAGCGTCAGGATCTGCATTTCGTCAGATCCTCCGGAAACGCGGTCTACACGCAGGTCACGCCAGAAGCGGCTGATGCGGTGGTTGCCCGCAATCCCGACACCGCCCAGCACCTGCATTGCGCTATCCACCACTTCAAATGCCGCATTGGCGCAGAAGTATTTGCACATCGCTGCATCGCCAGAGGTGATGGTGCCGTTGTCTGCTTTCCACGCTGCTTCATACAGCATGTTTTTCATGGAGTTTAATTTGATCGCCATGTGGGCGAATTTTTCCTGAATCAACTGGAAACGACCAATAGCCTCGCCAAACTGTACGCGTTGGTTGGCGTATCGCGCCGCATCTTCAAAGGCGCACATCGCCGTACCGTAGTTGGTGAGAGCTACCAGGAAACGTTCATGATCGAACTCTTCTTTGACGCGGTTAAAGCCGTTACCTTCCCGACCGAACATGTCTTTCTCGTCCAGTTCCACATCGTCAAAGGTGATTTCACAGCAGCTATCCATACGCAGACCGAGCTTCTCTAGTTTGGTCACTTTGATGCCCGGTTTGCTCATATCAACAAACCATTCGGTGTAGACAGGTTTGTCCGGAGAAGCCCCGTCACGCGCCATCACCACGATGTACGGGGTGTAGGCGCTGCTGGTAATAAAACACTTACTACCATTAAGATAAATCTTACCATTTCTACGGGTATAAGTCGTTTTCAGGCTACCCACGTCAGAGCCAGCCCCTGGTTCGGTAATCGCTGAGTTCCACATCTGCTTACCAGTACCACGAAACGCCATAATCTTGTCGATCTGCTCTTGTGTGCCTTCGCGCAGGAAGGTGTTGAATCCACCCGGCAACTGGTACAGCACGTAGGTTGGTGCCCCCAAACGACCCAATTCCATCCACACGGCGGCGAGGGTGACAAAACCTGCGTCCAGCCCGCCGTGCTCTTCCGGGATAAGCAGGCTGTCGATACCCATATCTGCCAGTGCTTTGACAAAACGTTCCGGGTAGACGCTGTCACGGTCGCACTCGGCAAAATAGGCCTCCCAGTTTTCGCTGGCCATCAGTTCGCGGATACCGGCGACAAACAGTTCCTGCTCATCATTTAAATTAAAATCCATCTTTCAACCTCTTGATATTTTGTGGGTTAATTAATCTTTCCAGTTCTGTTTCGCGTCTTTAATAAAGGAGAGCGTCACCATAATGTTGACGAAGAACAGCGGGCATCCTCCGGCAATAATGGCGGTTTGAATCGGTTTCAGGCCGCCGAGCGCCAGCAGAACAATACCGATAATGCCAACCAGAATTGACCAGCCGATACGCACCAGCAGCGGTGGCTCTTCGCCATCGCGTACTTCGCGGCAGGTGGACATCGCCAGGGTATAAGAGCAGGCGTTAACCAGGGTAACGGTGGCGATAAAGCAGAGGATGAAGAAGCCCCACATGGTGGCGGTGCTGAACGGTAGAGCAGCCCAGGTTTCGATGATGGCGCGCGCGACACCGTACTGTTCGATCAGATGCGGAATGTTGATGATGTTTTTATCCATCAACAGCAGAGTGTTACTACCGAGTACAGTCCACAGGATCCAGGTGGATGCGGTCAGACCCAGTACCATGCCGAAGCACAGTTCACGCACCGTACGACCACGGGAGATGCGGGCAAGGAAGATACTCATCTGGATAGCGTAAATTACCCACCATGCCCAGTAGAATACGGTCCAACCCTGCGGGAAGCCGCCTTTGGCGATGGGATCGGTATAGAACAACATACGCGGCAGATACATCAGCAACATTCCCACCGAATCGGTGAAGTAGTTCATGATGAAGCTGGCACCGCTGACGATGAACACCCAACCCAGCATCAGGAAGCTCAGGTAACTACGCACGTCACTGGCGATACGTACCCCTTTTTGCAGACCACAGGCGACGCAAATGGCGTTGAGGATAATCCAGCAGGTAATGATGATAGCGTCCAGTTGCAGGGTATGCGGAATACCAAACAACCACTGCATACACTCGGTCACCAGCGGCGTAGCAAGGCCCAGGCTGGTGCCCATGGCGAAGATCAAGGCGACGAGATAGAAGTTGTCGACGATGGTACCGAACAACCCTTTGGCGTGTTTTTCACCTACCAGCGGCACCAGGGTGGAGCTGGGGCGAATCACTTCCATTTTGCGGACAAAGAAGAAGTAAGCGAAGGCGACGGAGAGGAAGCTGTAAGTGGCCCACGGCAACGGTCCCCAGTGGAACAAGCTGTAAGCCAGCCCCAGCTCTTTCGCACCCGTCGAGTTCGGTTCTAAGCCAAACGGCGGGGTAGAGATGTAGTAGTAGATCTCAATCGATCCCCAGAACAGTACGGCAGCAGACGTGCAGGAGGCGAACATCATAAAGATCCAACTGGCGGTACTGAACTCGGGCGGTTCGTTACCTAAACGCTTTTTGGCATACGGGCCAAACACCAGCCAGAACCAACCGAAAAGCATCACCACCATATACCATTCAAATGCCCATCCCCAGACAT
Source organism: Escherichia sp. HH091_1A (assembly GCF_030295175.1). Taxonomy (NCBI): domain Bacteria; kingdom Pseudomonadati; phylum Pseudomonadota; class Gammaproteobacteria; order Enterobacterales; family Enterobacteriaceae; genus Escherichia; species Escherichia sp. HH091_1A. The sequence continues at coordinate 50,494 of NZ_AP025747.1, forward strand.
TGGTGACGTAACTGAATACAGCATTAATAACGACATTCGCCGCATCCAGATCTCTGACTGTAAGCCAACAAAGTATGCCGACGACTATTAACGGCGGAAAGAAAACCTTCGGTTCTATTCCCGTTTTTCTCTTTTCATTCTTCATGAGTTAATTCCACTGTGAAAACGAATATTTATTTTGCGTTCCCGTTTGTTTTATTTTTGTTAACATTTAATATAATTATTATTAACCTCGTGGACGCGTTAATGGCTAACTCATAATGGGTATTCAACAAGCTGCATTCTGTGATTGTTATCACATTTTTGTTTCGGGTGAATAGAGGGTATTTTTGTGTTAATTTTGATTATTAATCAGTGTGTTATGTTCTGATATGAGTAAAAAAATAGCATCTGACTTTCAATATTGGTGATCCATAAAACAATATTGAAAATTTCTTTTTGCTACGCCGTGTTTTCAATATTGGTGAGGAACTTAACAATATTGAAAGTTGGATTTATCTGCGTGTGACATTTTCAATATTGGTGATTAAAGTTTTATTTCCAAATTAAAGGGCGTGATATCTGTAATTAACACCACCGATATGAACGACGTTTCCTTCATGATTTCTGGAGATGCAATGAAGATTATTACTTGCTATAAGTGCGTGCCTGATGAACAGGATATTGCGGTCAATAATGCTGATGGTTCGTTAGACTTCAGTAAAGCCGATGCCAAAATAAGCCAATACGATCTCAACGCTATTGAAGCGGCTTGCCAGCTAAAGCAACAGGCAGCAGAGGCGCAGGTGACGGCCTTAAGTGTGGGCGGTAAAGCCCTGACCAACGCCAAAGGGCGTAAAGATGTGCTATCACGCGGTCCGGATGAACTGATTGTGGTGATTGATGACCAGTTCGAGCAGGCACTGCCGCAACAAACGGCGACCGCACTGGCTGCTGCCGCCCAGAAAGCAGGCTTTGATTTGATCCTTTGTGGCGATGGTTCTTCCGACCTTTATGCCCAGCAGGTTGGTTTGCTGGTGGGCGAAATCCTCAATATTCCGGCAGTTAACGGCGTCAGCAAAATTATCTCCCTGACGGCAGATACCCTCACCGTTGAGCGCGAACTGGAAGATGAAACAGAAACCTTAAGCATTCCGCTGCCTGCGGTTGTTGCTGTTTCCACTGATATCAATTCCCCACAAATTCCTTCGATGAAAGCCATTCTCGGCGCGGCGAAAAAGCCAGTCCAGGTATGGTCGGCGGCGGACATTGGCTTTAACGCCGTGGAAGCCTGGTCTGAACAACAGGTTGCCGCACCGAAACAGCGCGAGCGTCAGCGCATTGTGATTGAAGGCGACGGCGAAGAACAGATCGCCGCATTTGCTGAAAATCTTCGCAAAGTCATTTAATTACAGGGGATGCTATGAACACGTTTTCTCAAGTCTGGGTATTCAGCGATACCCCTTCTCGTCTGCCGGAACTGATGAACGGTGCGCAGGCTTTAGCTAATCAAATCAACACCTTTGTCCTCAATGATGCCGACGGCGCACTGGCAATCCAGCTTGGCGCTAATCATGTCTGGACATTAAGCGGCAAACCGGACGATCGGATGATCGAAGATTACGCCGGTGTCATGGCTGACACTATTCGCCAGCACGGCGCAGACGGTCTGGTGCTGTTGCCGAATACCCGTCGCGGCAAATTACTGGCGGCAAAACTGGGTTACCGCCTTAAAGCGGCGGTTTCGAACGATGCCAGCGCCGTTAGCGTGCAGGACGGTAAAGCGACAGTGAAACACATGGTTTACGGCGGTCTGGCGATTGGCGAAGAACGCATTGCCACGCCGTATGCGGTACTGACCATCAGCAGCGGCACGTTCGATGCGGCTCAGCCAGACGCGTCACGTACTGGCGAAACACACACCGTGGCGTGGCAGGCTCCGGCGGTGGCGATTACCCGCACGGCAACGCAGGCGCGCCAGAGCAACAGCGTCGATCTCGACAAAGCCCGTCTGGTGGTCAGCGTCGGTCGCGGCATTGGCAGCAAAGAGAACATTGCGCTGGCAGAACAGCTTTGCAAGGCGATAGGTGCGGAGCTGGCCTGTTCTCGTCCGGTGGCGGAAAACGAAAAATGGATGGAGCACGAACGCTATGTCGGTATCTCCAACCTGATGCTGAAACCTGAATTGTACCTGGCGGTGGGGATCTCCGGGCAGATCCAGCACATGGTTGGCGCTAACGCGTCGCAAACTATTTTCGCCATCAACAGAGATAAAAATGCGCCGATCTTCCAGTTCGCGGATTACGGCATTGTTGGTGACGCCGTGAAGATCCTTCCGGCGCTGACCGCCGCTTTAGCGCGTTGATCCACTCTGGCAGGGCTGCATTTCGGCCCTGCCGCTGACAGGGAGCTCTTATGTCCGAAGATATCTTTGACGCCATCATCGTAGGTGCAGGGCTTGCCGGTTCGGTTGCCGCACTGGTGCTCGCCCGCGAAGGTGCGCAAGTGTTAGTTATCGAGCGTGGCAATTCCGCAGGTGCCAAGAACGTCACCGGCGGGCGTCTCTATGCCCACAGTCTGGAACACATTATTCCTGGTTTCGCCGAATCCGCCCCCGTAGAACGCCTGATCACCCATGAAAAACTCGCGTTTATGACGGAAAAGTCAGCGATGACTATGGACTACTGCAATGGCGACGAAACCTCGCCATCCCAGCGTTCTTACTCCGTTTTGCGCAGTAAATTTGATGCCTGGTTGATGGAGCAGGCCGAAGAGGCGGGCGCGCAGTTAATTACCGGGATTCGTGTCGATAACCTCGTACAGCGCGATGGCAAAGTTGTCGGCGTAGAAGCCGATGGCGATGTGATTGAAGCGAAAACGGTGATCCTTGCTGACGGAGTGAATTCGATCCTTGCCGAAAAGCTGGGGATGGCAAAACGCGTCAAACCGACGGATGTGGCGGTTGGCGTGAAGGAACTGATCGAGTTACCGAAGTCGGTTATCGAAGACCGTTTTCAGTTGCAGGGTAATCAGGGGGCGGCTTGCTTATTTGCGGGATCACCTACTGATGGCCTGATGGGCGGCGGCTTCCTTTATACCAATGAAAATACCCTGTCGCTGGGGCTGGTTTGCGGTCTGCATCATCTGCATGACGCAAAAAAATCGGTGCCGCAAATGCTGGAAGATTTCAAACAACATCCGGCAGTTGCACCGCTGATTGCGGGTGGCAAGCTGGTGGAATATTCCGCTCACGTAGTGCCGGAAGCAGGCATCAACATGCTGCCGGAGCTGGTCGGTGACGGCGTGTTGATTGCCGGTGATGCCGCCGGAATGTGTATGAACCTCGGTTTTACTATTCGCGGTATGGATCTGGCGATTGCCGCCGGGGAAGCTGCTGCAAAAACCGTGCTTTCAGCGATGAAAAGCGACGATTTCAGTAAGCAAAAACTGACGGAATATCGTCAGCATCTGGAGAGTGGCCCACTGCGCGATATGCGCATGTACCAGAAACTACCGACGTTCCTTGATAACCCACGCATGTTTAGCGGCTACCCGGAACTGGCGGTGGGCGTGGCGCGTGACCTGTTCACCATTGACGGCAGCGTGCCGGAACTGATGCGCAAGAAAATCCTCCGCCACGGCAAGAAAGTGGGCTTCATCAATCTGATCAAGGATGGCATGAAAGGAGTGACCGTTTTATGACTTCTCCCGTCAATGTGGACGTCAAACTGGGCGTCAATAAATTCAATGTCGATGAAGAGCATCCGCACATTGTTGTAAAGGCCGATGCGGATAAACAGGCGCTGGAGCTGCTGGTGAAAGCGTGCCCCGCAGGTCTGTATAAGAAGCAGGATGACGGCAGCGTGCGTTTCGATTACGCCGGATGTCTGGAGTGTGGCACCTGCCGAATTCTGGGGCTGGGGTCGGCGCTGGAACAGTGGGAATACCCGCGCGGCACCTTTGGTGTGGAGTTTCGTTACGGCTGATGTTGGTTTGATACGTAACGCCGTACTGACTCTCATTGTAAAAAAACAGGAATAACCCATGCAACCGTCCAGAAACTTTGACGATCTCAAATTCTCCTCAATTCACCGCCGCATTTTGCTGTGGGGAAGCGGTGGCCCGTTTCTGGATGGTTATGTACTGGTAATGATTGGCGTGGCGCTGGAGCAACTGACTCCTGCGCTAAAGCTGGACGCAGACTGGATTGGCTTGCTGGGGGCGGGAACGCTCGCCGGGCTGTTTGTCGGTACATCGCTGTTTGGCTATATCTCCGATAAAGTCGGACGGCGCAAAATGTTCCTCATTGATATCATCGCCATTGGTGTGATATCGGTAGCAACGATGTTTGTCTCATCCCCCATCGAACTACTGGTGATGCGGGTACTCATCGGCATTGTCATCGGTGCGGATTATCCCATCGCGACTTCGATGATCACCGAGTTCTCCAGCACCCGACAGCGGGCGTTTTCAATCAGCTTTATCGCCGCTATGTGGTATGTCGGCGCGACCTGCGCCGATTTGGTCGGCTATTGGCTTTATGATGTGGAAGGCGGCTGGCGCTGGATGCTGGGTAGCGCGGCGATCCCCTGTTTGTTGATTTTGATTGGTCGATTCGAACTGCCAGAATCTCCCCGCTGGTTATTACGCAAAGGGCGAGTGAAAGAGTGCGAAGAGATGATGATCAAACTGTTTGGTGAGCCGGTGGCTTTCGACGAAGAGCCGCCGCAGCAAACCCGTTTTCGCGATCTGTTTAATCGCCGCCATTTTCCTTTTGTTCTGTTTGTTGCCGCCATCTGGACCTGCCAGGTGATCCCGATGTTCGCTATTTACACCTTTGGCCCGCAAATAGTTGGTCTGCTGGGATTGGGCGTTGGCAAAAACGCGGCACTGGGGAACGTGGTGATTAGCCTGTTCTTTATGCTCGGCTGTATTCCGCCGATGCTGTGGCTAAACACTGCCGGACGGCGTCCGTTGTTGATTGGCAGCTTTGCCATGATGACGCTGGCGTTGGCGGTTTTGGGGCTGATCCCGGATATGGGGATCTGGCTGGTAGTGATGGCATTTGCGGTGTATGCCTTTTTCTCTGGCGGGCCAGGTAATTTGCAGTGGCTCTATCCTAATGAACTCTTCCCGACGGATATCCGCGCCTCTGCTGTGGGCGTTATTATGTCCTTAAGCCGTATTGGCACCATTGTTTCAACCTGGGCGCTGCCGATCTTTATCAATAATTACGGCATCAGTAACACGATGCTGATGGGAGCAGGTATCTCGCTGTTTGGTTTGTTGATTTCCATTGCGTTTGCGCCAGAGACACGGGGGATGTCGCTGGCCCAGACCAGCAATATGACGATTCGCAGGCAACGAATGGGGTAATTTATTCAGATTTCTGCCTTTTTTGAATCAATATTATTGACTATTAGCTGCGTGAATATGTGACTACACTTTGTGGGAAAACAAAGGCGTAAACACGCGAGTTAACTATGATCCTCATAATTTATGCGCATCCGTATCCGCATCATTCTCATGCGAATAAACGGATGCTTGAACAGGCAAGGACGCTGGAAGGCGTCGAAGTTCGCTCTCTTTATCAACTCTATCCTGACTTCAATATCGATATTGCTGCCGAGCAGGAGGCGTTGTCTCGCGCCGACCTGATCGTCTGGCAGCACCCGATGCAGTGGTACAGCATTCCTCCGCTCCTTAAACTTTGGATCGATAAAGTCTTCTCGCACGGCTGGGCTTACGGTCACGGCGGCACGGCACTGCATGATAAACATTTGCTGTGGGCGGTGACGACCGGCGGCGGGGAAAGCCATTTTGAGATTGGTGCACATCCGGGCTTTGATGTGCTGTCGCAGCCGCTACAGGCGACGGCAATCTACTGCGGGCTGAACTGGCTGCCACCGTTTGCCATGCACTGTACCTTTATTTGTGACGACGAAACCCTCGAAGGGCAGGCGCGTCACTATAAGCAACGTCTGCTGGAATGGCAGGAGGCACATCATGGATAGCCATACGCTGATTCAGGCGCTGATTTATCTCGGTTCGGCGGCGCTGATTGTACCCATTGCGGTACGTCTTGGTCTGGGATCGGTACTTGGCTACCTGATCGCCGGCTGCATTATTGGCCCGTGGGGGCTGCGACTGGTGACCGATGCCGAATCTATTCTGCACTTTGCCGAGATCGGCGTGGTGCTGATGCTGTTTATTATCGGCCTCGAACTCGATCCACAAAGGCTGTGGAAGTTGCGTGCGGCAGTGTTTGGTGGTGGTGCATTACAGATGGTGGTTTGCGGCGGCCTGCTGGGGCTGTTCTGCATGTTCCTTGGTCTGCGCTGGCAGGTAGCGGAACTGATCGGCATGACACTGGCGCTCTCATCAACGGCAATTGCCATGCAGGCGATGAATGAACGCAACCTGATGGTGACACAAATGGGCCGTAGCGCCTTTGCGGTGCTGCTGTTCCAGGATATCGCCGCGATCCCGCTGGTAGCGATGATCCCGCTACTGGCGGCGAGCAGTGCCTCGACGACGATGGGCGCATTTGCTCTCTCGGCGTTAAAAGTGGCGGGTGCACTGGTGCTGGTGGTACTGCTGGGGCGCTATGTCACGCGTCCGGCGCTGCGTTTTGTTGCCCGCTCTGGCTTGCGGGAAGTGTTTAGTGCCGTGGCGTTATTCCTCGTGTTTGGCTTTGGTTTGCTGCTGGAAGAGGTCGGCTTGTCGATGGCGATGGGGGCGTTTCTGGCGGGCGTACTGCTGGCAAGCTCGGAATACCGCCATGCGTTGGAAAGCGATATCGAGCCATTTAAAGGTTTGCTGTTGGGGCTGTTTTTCATCGGTGTTGGCATGTCGATAGACTTTGGCACGCTGATTGAAAACCCATTGCGCATTGTCATTTTGCTGCTCGGTTTCCTCATCATCAAAATCGCCATGCTGTGGCTGATTGCCCGACCGTTGCAGGTGCCAAATAAACAGCGTCGCTGGTTTGCGGTGTTATTAGGACAGGGCAGTGAGTTTGCCTTTGTAGTATTTGGTGCGGCGCAGATGGCGAATGTGCTGGAGCCGGAGTGGGCGAAATCGCTGACCCTGGCGGTGGCGCTGTCGATGGCAGCAACGCCGATTCTGCTGGTGATCCTCAATCGCCTTGAGCAATCTTCTACTGAAGAGGCGCGTGAAGCCGATGAGATCGACGAAGAACAGCCGCGGGTAATCATTGCCGGATTCGGTCGTTTTGGGCAGATCACCGGACGTTTACTGCTCTCCAGCGGGGTGAAAATGGTGGTACTCGATCACGATCCGGACCATATCGAAACGCTGCGAAAATTCGGCATGAAAGTGTTTTACGGCGATGCCACGCGGATGGATTTACTGGAATCTGCCGGAGCGGCGAAAGCGGAAGTGCTGATTAACGCCATTGACGATCCTCAAACCAACCTGCAACTGACGGAGATGGTGAAAGAACATTTCCCGCATCTGCAGATTATTGCCCGCGCCCGCGATGTCGATCACTACATTCGTTTGCGTCAGGCAGGCGTTGAAAAGCCAGAGCGTGAAACCTTTGAAGGGGCACTGAAAACCGGGCGTCTGGCGCTGGAAAGTTTAGGTCTGGGGCCGTATGAAGCGCGGGAGCGTGCAGATGTATTCCGCCGCTTTAATATTCAGATGGTGGAAGAGATGGCAGTAGTTGAGAACGACACCAAAGCCCGCGCAGCGGTCTATAAACGCACCAGTGCGATGTTAAGTGAGATCATTACCGAAGACCGCGAACATCTGTCATTAATTCAACGACATGGCTGGCAGGGCACCGAAGAAGGTAAACATACCGGCAACATAGCGGATGAACCGGAAACGAAACCCTCATCCTAATAAAGAGTGACGTAAATCACACTTTACAGCTAACTGATTGTTTTTGTTTCATTGTAATGCAGCGAGTCCACGAAGAGAGCGTGGACTCGCCAGCAGAACGTAAAATTTTCCTCAACATCATCCTTGCGCCAGTCGACGAAGGTTTACGCTTTACGTATAGTGGCGACAATTTTTTATATCCAGGATAAATCAATGATTAGTCTGATTGCGGCGTTAGCGGTAGATCGCGTTATCGGCATGGAAAACGCCATGCCGTGGAACCTGCCTGCCGATCTCGCCTGGTTTAAACGCAACACCTTAAATAAACCCGTGATTATGGGCCGCCATACCTGGGAATCCATCGGTCGTCCGCTGCCAGGACGCAAAAATATTATCCTCAGCAGTCAACCGGGTACGGATGATCGCGTAACGTGGGTGAAGTCGGTGGATGAAGCCATCGCGGCGTGTGGTGACGTACCAGAAATCATGGTGATTGGCGGTGGTCGCGTTTATGAGCAGTTCCTGCCAAAAGCGCAAAAACTGTATCTGACGCATATCGACGCAGAAGTGGAAGGCGACACCCATTTCCCGGATTACGAGCCGGATGACTGGGAATCGGTATTCAGCGAATTCCACGACGCTGATGCGCAGAACTCTCACAGCTATTGCTTTGAGATTCTGGAGCGGCGGTAAGTTTGTATATTAGAATTCCGGCATCACTGATACGTGCAGATATCCGTGCATACTAGACGTATAAATTGTACAGGAGCACGATATCATGACTGCAAAACGTACCACACAAAGTGTGACCGTCACCGTCGACCGTGAGTTAGTCAATCGCGCTCGTGATGCAGGCTTAAATATGAGCGCCACCCTTACGGTTGCGCTCAATGCTGAACTTAAAAAACATGCAGCAACACGTTGGCGTGAAGAGAACGCAGAAGCTATCGCTGCGTTAAATCAATTGGCTGATGAAACCGGATGTTTCTCTGATGAGTACCGGAGCTTCTAGCGATGCAATTTACGGTATACCGCAGTCGCGGCAGGAACGCCGCGTTGCCCTTTGTTATCGATGTTACCAGCGACATTATTGGTGAGATTAATCGCCGTATCGTTATTCCATGAACACCTATTGAACGATTTAGCCATATTCGCCCACCAGAACGGCTTAACCCAATCCTTTTACTGGTATATGGCAAAGAATATGTGCTCATGACGCATGAGACTGCAACTGTTCCAGTTAACGCGCTGGGAACGAAATTTTGCGATGCCAGCGCGCACCGAACGTTGATTAAAGGAGCATTAGATTTTATGCTCGACGGGATTTAAGACGCGGCCGCCTCTCCCTCACCCATATCTTTATGCCGGTTCGACGGCTGGACAAAATACTGTTTATCTTCCCAGCGCAGGCAGGTTAATGTACCACCCCAGCAGCAGCCAGTATCCAGCGCGTAAATACCTTCCGGCGTACCTTTGCCTTCCAGCGATGCCCAGTGACCAAAGGCGATGCTGTATTCTTCAGCGACAGGGCCAGGAATCGCAAACCACGGTTTCAGTGGGGCAGGGGCCTCTTCCGGCGATTCTTTACTGTACATATCCAGTTGACCGTTCGGGAAGCAAAAACGCATACGGGTAAAGGCGTTGGTGATAAACCGCAGTCTTCCCAGCCCCCGCAATTCCGGTGACCAGTTATTTGGCATATCGCCGTACATGGCATCAAGAAAGAAGGGATAGGAGTCACTCGACAGCACCGCTTCTACATCGCGCGCGCACTCTTTGGCGGTCTGCAGATCCCACTGCGGCGTGATCCCTGCGTGGGCCATCACCAGCTTTTTCTCTTCGTCGATTTGCAGCAAAGGCTGGCGACGCAGCCAGTTAAGCAGCTCGTCGGCGTCAGGCGCTTCCAGCAGCGCTGTCAGGCGATCTTTCGGTTTATTGCGGCTGATCCCGGCAAATACCGCCAGCAGATGCAGATCGTGATTGCCCAGCACCAGACGTACGCTGTCGCCTAAGGATTTCACATAGCGCAGAACATCCAGCGAACCTGGGCCGCGCGCAACCAGATCGCCTGTTAGCCAGAGGGTATCTTTCCCAGGGGTAAATTCTACTTTATGCAGCAATGCGATCAGTTCATCGTAACAACCATGAACGTCGCCAATAAGGTATGTCGCCATATTCTTTTAATGAATGAGTGTGGGAACGGCGAGTCGGAATACGGGAATGTCGATGCTGAAAGGGACGCCATTTTCATCGATCATTTCGTAGTGACCCTGCATGGTGCCCAGCGGGGTTTCAATGATTGCACCGCTGGTGTACTGGTACTCTTCGCCAGGCGCGATAAGTGGCTGAACGCCAACCACTCCTTCGCCCTGGACTTCGGTTTCACGGCCATTGCCATTGGTGATCAGCCAGTAACGCCCCAACAACTGAACTGGCGCTCGCCCCAGATTGCGTATGGTTACGGTATAAGCAAAAACGTAACGTTCATTATCAGGTGAAGATTGTGCCTCAATGTAGACGCTTTGAACCTGAATACACACTCGGGGCGAATTGATCATCGTTAACTCTCCTGCAAAGGCGCGTTCTCCGCCAGATAGTTCGCCATCTGGCAATATTGCGCGACAGAGATATTTTCCGCTCGCATCGCCGGGTCGATCCCCATTCCCGTTAACACCTCGACGCTAAACAGGTTGCCGAGGCTGTTACGAATGGTTTTACGACGCTGGTTAAAGGCTTCGGTGGTGATGCGGCTCAACACGCGAACATCTTTGACCGGGTGAGGCATCGTTGCATGAGGAACCAGGCGCACGACGGCGGAATCCACTTTGGGTGGTGGTGTAAAGGCTGACGGCGGAACTTCCAGCACCGGGATCACGTTGCAATAGTATTGCGCCATGACGCTTAATCGACCATACGCCTTGCTGTTCGGTCCTGCAACCAGACGATTCACCACCTCTTTTTGCAACATAAAGTGCATGTCGGCAATGGCATCAGTATAGCTAAACAGATGGAACATCAACGGCGTGGAGATGTTATAAGGCAGGTTGCCGAAAACACGCAGCGGCTGTCCCATTTTCGTAGCCAGTTCGCCAAAGTTAAAGGTCATCGCATCCTGCTGATAAATAGTCAGTTTCGGGCCTAAGAATGGATGCGTTTGCAGACGTGCCGCCAGATCGCGGTCAAGTTCGATGACCGTCAGCTGGTCCAGGCGTTCGCCGACCGGTTCGGTCAATGCCGCCAGACCGGGGCCGATTTCGACCATCGCCTGGCCCTTCTGCGGGTTAATGGCAGAAACAATGCTGTCGATCACGAACTGATCGTTAAGAAAGTTTTGCCCGAAGCGTTTACGGGCTAAGTGGCCCTGGTGGACTCGATTATTCATTGGGTGTTAACAATCATTTTGATGGCGAGATTAAGCGCCGTAATAAAACTGCCGACATCGGCTTTGCCACGTCCCGCCAGTTCAAGCGCGGTGCCGTGGTCCACTGATGTGCGAATAAAGGGCAGGCCCAGCGTAATGTTCACACCGCGCCCGAAGCCCTGGTATTTTAGCACGGGAAGACCCTGATCGTGGTACATCGCCAGCACGGCGTCGGCGTTATCGAGATATTTCGGCTGAAACAGGGTATCGGCAGGCAGCGGCCCGTTAAGTTTCATCCCCTGCCCCCGTAACTCGTCGAGCACCGGAATGATAGTGTCTATCTCTTCCGTACCCATATGACCGCCTTCGCCCGCGTGCGGATTCAGCCCGCAGACCAGAATGCGCGGTTCGGCAATACCAAATTTGGTCCGCAAATCGTGATGCAAAATAGCAATGACTTCGTGCAAAAGCGCAGGGGTGATGGCGTCCGCAATATCGCGCAGCGGTAAATGCGTCGTTGCCAGCGCCACGCGAAGTTCTTCGGTTGCCAGCATCATCACCACTTTTTTTGCCTGCGAGCGCTCTTCGAAAAACTCGGTATGACCGGTAAATGGAATGCCAGCGTCGTTAATGACGCCTTTATGCACGGGGCCTGTGATCAGCGCAGCAAATTCACCGTTCAGACAGCCATCACACGCTCGCGCCAGCGTCTCCACCACATAATGCCCATTTTCAACCGCTAACTGCCCCGCAGTGACAGATTCACGTAGCGCGACAGGAAGTAGCGTTAATGTGCCCGCAGTTTGCGGTTGTGCAGGGGAGTTGGGGGTATAAGGGCGGAGGGTGAGCGGCAAACCGAGCATCGCTGCCCGGTCGGTAAGAAGAGTGGCATCGGCACAAACAACCAGTTCGACCGGCCACTCACGCTGTGCAAGCTGGACAACTAAGTCCGGGCCAATCCCGGCGGGTTCGCCGGGAGTGATCACAACACGTTGGGTTTTAACCATTAGTTGCTCAGGATTTTAACGTAGGCGCTGGCACGTTGTTCCTGCATCCAGCTTGCTGCTTCTTCCGAGAACTTACGGTTCATCAGCATGCGGTACGCACGATCTTTCTGCGCAGCGTCGGTTTTATCGACATTACGGGTATCCAGCAGCTCGATTAAATGCCAGCCGAATGAAGAGTGAACCGGTACACTCATTTGACCTTTGTTCAGGCGGGTCAGCGCATCACGGAAGGCTGGATCGAAAATATCTGGTGTAGCCCAGCCGAGATCGCCGCCCTGGTTAGCAGAGCCTGGATCCTGAGAAAACTCTTTCGCTGCAGCGGCAAAAGTCGTTTTACCACTCTTGATATCGGCAGCAATTTGCTCCAGTTTCACGCGGGCCTGTTCGTCGGTCATGATCGGCGACGGTTTCAGCAGAATATGGCGAGCATGAACTTCGGTCACCGAGATGTTTTTGCTTTCACCGCGCAGGTCGTTAACTTTCAGAATATGGAAGCCAACGCCGGAACGAATCGGGCCAACAATGTCGCCTTTCTTCGCGGTGCTTAATGCCTGGGCGAAGATCCCCGGCAGCTCCTGAATGCGACCCCAGCCCATCTGGCCGCCGTTCAGCGCCTGCTGGTCGGCAGAGTGAGCAATCGCCAGTTTACCGAAATCAGCGCCATTACGCGCCTGATCGACAATGGCACGCGCCTGGCTTTCCGCTTCGTTCACCTGATCAGAGGTCGGGTTTTCTGGCAGCGGAATCAGGATGTGGCTCAGGTTCAGCTCAGTGCTGGCATCGTTTTGGTTACCCACCTGCTGCGCCAGGGATTCAACTTCCTGCGGCAGGATAGTGATGCGACGACGCACTTCGTTGTTACGCACTTCAGAGATAATCATCTCTTTGCGGATCTGGTTACGATAGGTGTTGTAGTTCAGCCCATCGTAAGCCAGACGGCTGCGCATCTGATCCAGCGTCATGTTGTTTTGCTTCGCGATGTTAGCAATCGCCTGATCGAGCTGCTCATCGGAGATTTTCACTCCCATTTTCTGCCCCATCTGCAGGATGATTTGATCCATGATCAAACGTTCCATGATTTGGTGGCGCAGCGTCGCGTCATCAGGAAGTTGCTGCCTTGCCTGGGCAGCGTTTAGTTTTACCGACTGCATTAATCCATCAACGTCGCTTTCCAGCACGACGCCGTTATTGACGACGGCTGCGACTTTATCGACTACCTGGGGGGCAGCGAAACTGGTATTCGCGATCATGGCGATACCGAGAAGCAGCGTTTTCCAGTTCTTCATACTTTTTCCATTTCAATTAACCGCACTGCGGATTACGTGGTAAATCAACAAATCACAAAGTGTTTTGATACGGCAGAATGTTCGAACGCAGCATCTCTTGCGTACCCAGACCATAGTTGGAGCTCAGGCCGCGAAGTTCGATGTTAAAGCCGATTGCGTTGTCATATACCGCATGTTGTTTATCGTTATCCCAACCGTTCAGCTTCCGCTCGTAACCGACGCGAATCGCATAGCAGCAGGAGCTATATTGCACACCTAACATAGAGTCGGCTTGCTTGTTCGCATTGGTGTCGTAGTAGTAGGCCCCGACAATTGACCAACGATCGGCAATTGGCCAGCTGGCGACGGCACCTACCTGCGAAATACCATTCTTATACTGCTCTGCCGTGGAATAGTACTTAGGCAGCGTAGCCTGAATATATTCCGGGCTGGCGTAACGGTAGTTCAACTGCACCAGACGGTCTTCATCCCGACGGTATTCAATGCTAGAGTTACTGGTGGCTACGTTATCCAGGCGCGTGTCGTACTGAATCCCGCCACGCAACCCCCAGCGCTCGGAGATACGCCAGTAGGTATCGCCTGCCCATACCAGTGAGCCCGTTTTGTCGTCATTCTCCCATGTTATGTTGTCATCGCCAGTGCGAGACTCCGTGAAATAGTAGATTTGACCAACGGAAATATTAAAACGTTCAACGGCAGCATCATCATATATGCGAGATGTGACACCGGTCGTCACCTGGTTAGCGGAGGCAATACGGTCAAGACCGCCGTAAGTCCGGTCCCGGAACAGACCAGAATAGTCAGATTGCAGCAGAGACGAGTCGTAGTTATAGATGTCGCTCTGATCGCGATACGGCACGTATAAATACTGCGCGCGCGGTTCCAGCGTTTGGGTATAACCCGGTGCCAGCATTTCCATATCGCGTTCAAAGACCATTTTGCCGTCAACTTTGAATTGCGGCATTACGCGGTTAACGGATTCGTCCAGCTTGGTTGTGTTTCTGGAGTTATACCAGTCAAGATTAGTTTGCTGATAATGGGTTGCCAGCAACTTCGCTTCGGTATTGATGCTGCCCCAGTTATTAGAGAGCGGCAAATTGATGGTCGGTTCCAGGTGAACACGGGTTGCTTCAGGCATGTCGTCTCTGGTGTTAACAAAGTGTACTGCCTGGCCGTAAATGCGTGTATCAAACGGACCAACATCATTCTGGTAGTAGTTAACGTCTAACTGCGGTTCTGCCGAGTAGCTACTGGTGTTCTGTTCGCTGAAGACCTGGAACTGCTTGGTTGAAACGGTGGCATTGAAGTTTTGCACCGCATAGCCAACGCTGAATTTTTGCGTTGCGTAGCCGTCAGTACTGGAACCGTACTTGTTATCAAAATCATTGAAGTAGCTAGGATCGCTCACCTTGGTGTAGTCGACGTTGAAACGCCACACCTGATCCATAACCCCGGAGTGTTGCCAGTAGAACAACCAACGACGTGAACTGTCATCGTTCGGGTGTTCATCTTCATAGACTTTATCTGAAGGCAGATAGTCCAGTTCCATCAAGCCAGCGCCCGCCTGGGAGAGGTAGCGGAATTCGTTCTCCCACATGATATTGCCACGACGATGCATATAATGCGGC
Source organism: Escherichia sp. HH091_1A (assembly GCF_030295175.1). Lineage (NCBI taxonomy): Bacteria > Pseudomonadati > Pseudomonadota > Gammaproteobacteria > Enterobacterales > Enterobacteriaceae > Escherichia > Escherichia sp. HH091_1A. The sequence goes on from NZ_AP025747.1 coordinate 65,603, forward strand.
GTGATGGTGGCATCCATATTTGGCGCGATGTTCCAGTAATATGGAAGGTAGAACTCAAAGTAGTTGGTGGTGGTGTACTTGGCGTTCGGGATCAAGAAACCAGAGCGACGTTTGTCACCCACCGGCAACTGCAAATATGGGCTATAAAAGATCGGTACCGGACCCACCTTAAAGCGGGCGTTCCAGATTTCCGCAACTTGTTCTTCGCGGTCATGAATAATTTCGCTACCTACTACGCTCCAGGTGTCGGAACCCGGCAGACAGGAGGTAAAGCTACCGTTATCCAGAATGGTATAGCGGTTTTCACCACGTTGTTTCATCAGGTCCGCTTTACCGCGACCCTGGCGACCCACCATCTGGTAATCACCTTCCCAGACGTTGGTATCTTTGGTGTTCAGGTTCGCCCAGCCTTTCGGCCCTTTGAGGATGACCTGGTTATCGTCGTAATGGACATTACCGAGCGCATCAACGGTACGTACCGGCTCCGGTTGTCCTGGTGCCTCTTTTTGATGGAGCTGCACTTCGTCGGCCTGCAGACGGCTGTTACCCTGCATGATATCCACGCTGCCAGTAAACACGGCGTCATCCGGGTAGTCCCCTTTCGCGTGGTCAGCATTGATAGTCACGGGTAAGTCATTGGTATCGCCCTGTACCAGAGGACGGTCATAGCTTGGCACGCCCAACATGCACTGTGAGGCGAGGTCGGCTGCCAGTCCCTGTTGACTATAAAGGGCGGTGGCAATCATGGTGGCCAGGAGAGTGGGGATACGTTTTTTCATACGTTGATTTTATTGTTCCATCATCGGTAACGTTGCGCGTGACAAACGGTCAGAGACTAACGTACTCGTCATCTCTACGCTAGTGTTAATCCTGTCCGAATAGCGTCAGTGGTGTTAGGCACGGCATTGAATGACAGGTATGATAATGCAAATTATAGGCGATGTCCCACAATTGACCGCAGCCGGAAAACGGTAAAAGCACCTTTATATTGTGGGAGATAGCCCTGATATCCGTGTGTCGATTTGGGGAATATATGCAGTATTGGGGAAAAATCATTGGCGTGGCCGTGGCCTTACTGATGGGCGGCGGCTTTTGGGGCGTAGTGTTAGGCCTGTTAATTGGCCATATGTTTGATAAAGCCCGTAGCCGTAAAATGGCGTGGTTCGCCAACCAGCGTGAGCGTCAGGCGCTGTTTTTTGCCACCACTTTTGAAGTGATGGGGCATTTAACCAAATCCAAAGGTCGCGTCACGGAGGCTGATATTCATATCGCCAGCCAGTTGATGGACCGAATGAACCTTCATGGCGCTTCCCGTACTGCGGCGCAAAATGCGTTCCGGGTTGGAAAATCAGACAATTACCCACTGCGCGAAAAGATGCGCCAGTTTCGCAGTGTCTGCTTTGGTCGTTTTGACTTAATTCGTATGTTTCTGGAGATCCAGATTCAGGCGGCGTTTGCTGATGGTTCGCTGCATCCGAATGAACGGGCGGTGCTGTATGTCATTGCTGAAGAATTAGGGATCTCCCGTGCCCAGTTTGACCAGTTTTTGCGCATGATGCAGGGCGGTGCACAGTTTGGCGGCGGTTATCAGCAGCAATCTGGCGGTGGTAACTGGCAGCAAGCGCAGCGTGGCCCGACGCTGGAAGATGCCTGTAATGTGCTGGGTGTGAAGCCGACGGATGATGCGACCACCATCAAACGTGCCTACCGTAAGCTGATGAGTGAACACCATCCCGATAAGCTGGTGGCGAAAGGTTTGCCGCCTGAGATGATGGAGATGGCGAAGCAGAAAGCGCAGGAAATTCAGCAGGCCTATGAGCTGATAAAGCAGCAGAAAGGGTTTAAATAAGTTTCAAATTGTAGGCCGGATAAGACGCGGCCCGCGCCGCATCCGGCGGCACAAATTGCCGGATGCGGCGTGAACGCCTTCTCCTGCCTACCTAATCGCGCTAGCGAGACTATTAAAAATCCGCTGGCGCTTTAAACGTCATACTATTGCCATACGCCGGATGGGTAATCGTCAGCATCTCTGCATGTAGTAACAAACGCGGTGCCATAGCTCTCGCTTCTGGTGATGCATAAAAACGATCGCCGAGAATCGGATGACCCAGCGCCAACATATGCACACGCAGCTGATGCGAACGCCCGGTAATCGGTTTTAACACCACTCTTGCCGTGTTATCCGCTGCATACTCCACCACTTCATATTCCGTCTGCGCAGGCTTGCCCGTTTCGTAACAGACTTTCTGTTTTGGGCGGTTTGGCCAGTCGCAAATCAGCGGCAGATCTACCAGACCTTCTGCAGGGGATGGATGCCCCCAGACGCGGGCCACATACTGCTTTTTCGGCTCGCGCTCGCGGAACTGGCGTTTTAACTCCCGCTCCGCGGCTTTGGTCAGCGCCACTACAATCACGCCACTGGTAGCCATATCCAGACGATGCACCGATTCCGCCTGCGGATAATCACGCTGAATGCGTGTCATCACGCTGTCTTTGTGCTCTTCCAGACGACCCGGCACAGACAACAAACCGCTCGGCTTGTTGACCACCATAATATGGTCATCCTGATACAGGATAACCAACCAGGGTTCCTGCGGTGGATTGTAGTTTTCCATCCCCATTTTCGGCTCCGTTACTGATGCGTCACAACGATCAAACGCAGGGCATCCAGACGCCAGCCTGCCTGATCCAGACTTTCCATTACCTGCTGACGGTTGCTCTCAATAGCGGTCAGTTCGTCGTCACGAATGTTCGGGTTCACTGCGCGCAGCGCTTCCAGACGAGACAGCTCGGCAGACAGTTTTTCGTCGGCTTCGTTACGTGCTGCATCAATCAATGCACGGGCAGATTTCTCGATCTGCGCTTCACCCAGCTGAAGGATAGCGTGAACATCTTGCTGCACGGCATTAACCAGCTTGCTGCCAGTGTGGCGGTTAACCGCGTTAAGCTGACGGTTAAAGGTTTCAAACTCCACCTGCGCCGCCAGGTTGTTGCCATTTTTATCCAGCAGCATACGTACCGGCGTCGGCGGCAGGAAGCGGTTGAGCTGCAACTGCTTCGGAGCCTGGGCTTCAACGACATAAATCAATTCCACCAACAGCGTACCTACCGGCAACGCTTTGTTTTTCAACAGTGAAATCGTGCTGCTACCGGTATCGCCAGAGAGGATCAGATCCAGACCGTTGCGGATCAGCGGATGCTCCCAGGTAATAAACTGCGCATCTTCACGCGCCAGCGCTACCTCACGGTCGAAGGTGATGGTGATGCCATCTTCCGACAGGCCCGGGAAGTCCGGCACCAGCATATGATCGGACGGCGTCAGCACGATCATGTTGTCGCCGCGATCGTCCTGATTGATACCGATAATATCGAACAGGTTCATGGCGAAGGCGATCAGATTGGTATCGTCATCCTGCTCTTCAATGCTTTCTGCCAGTGCCTGGGCTTTTTCGCCACCGTTGGAGTGGATCTCCAGCAGGCGGTCACGACCCTGTTCCAGCTGTGCCTTCAACGCCTCGTGCTGCTCGCGGCAGTTTTTGATCAGATCGTCAAAGCCTTCGGTTTGATCCGGTGAGGCCAGGTAGTTAATCAGATCGTTATACACGCTATCGTAGATAGTGCGTCCGGTCGGGCAGGTGTGCTCGAATGCATCCAGACCTTCGTGATACCAGCGCACCAGTACCGACTGAGCGGTTTTTTCCAGATAAGGCACATGGATCTGAATATCGTGTGCCTGACCGATACGATCCAGACGACCAATACGCTGCTCCAGCAGATCCGGGTTGAACGGCAGATCGAACATTACCATGTGGCTGGCGAACTGGAAGTTACGCCCTTCAGAACCGATTTCCGAACACAGCAGCACCTGCGCGCCGGTGTCTTCTTCGGCAAACCATGCCGCAGCGCGGTCACGCTCAATAATCGACATGCCTTCGTGGAACACCGCGGCGCGGATACCTTCACGCTCACGCAGTACCTGCTCCAGTTGCAGCGCGGTAGCGGCTTTAGCGCAGATCACCAGCACTTTCTGAGAGCGATGGCTGGTCAGGTAGCCCATCAGCCACTCAACGCGCGGATCGAAGTTCCACCAGGTGGCGTTATCGCCTTCAAATTCCTGATAAATACGCTCCGGGTAGAGCATATCGCGAGCGCGATCTTCCGCACTTTTACGTGCGCCCATAATGCCGGACACTTTAATCGCCGTCTGATACTGCGTCGGCAGCGGCAGTTTAATAGTGTGTAGCTCGCGTTTCGGGAAGCCTTTAACGCCGTTACGCGTGTTACGGAACAGCACGCGGCTGGTGCCGTGGCGATCCATCAGCATCGAAACCAGTTCCTGACGGGCGCTCTGGGCATCTTCGCTGTCGCTGTTTGCCGCCTGCAGCAACGGCTCGATATCCTGCTCGCCGATCATCTCGCCAAGCATGTTCAGTTCATCATTGCTCAGTTTGTTACCTGCCAGCAGCATGGCAACGGCATCTGCTACCGGACGATAATTTTTCTGCTCTTCAACGAACTGCGCGAAATCGTGGAAACGGTTCGGGTCCAGCAGACGCAGACGGGCGAAGTGGCTTTCCATCCCCAGTTGTTCCGGGGTCGCAGTCAGCAGCAGAACGCCGGGCACATGCTCTGCCAGTTGTTCAATGGCCTGATATTCACGGCTCGGCGCATCTTCGCTCCACACCAGGTGATGCGCTTCATCGACCACCAGCAGGTCCCATTCGGCTTCACAGAGATGTTCCAGACGCTGTTTGCTACGACGGGCAAAATCCAGCGAGCAAATGACCAGCTGTTCGGTGTCGAACGGGTTGTAAGCATCGTGCTGAGCTTCGGCATAACGCTCATCATCAAACAGCGCAAAGCGCAGGTTGAAACGGCGCAGCATTTCTACCAGCCACTGATGCTGTAAGGTTTCCGGGACGATAATCAGTACACGTTCAGCAGCGCCAGAGAGCAACTGCTGATGCAGGATCATCCCGGCTTCAATGGTTTTCCCTAAACCCACTTCGTCAGCCAGCAGGACGCGCGGCGCATGGCGGCGCCCAACATCATGAGCGATGTTGAGCTGATGCGGGATCAGACTGGTACGCTGACCGCGCAGGCCGCTGTACGGCATACGGAACTGTTCGCTGGAATATTTACGTGCGCGATAACGCAGCGCAAAGCGGTCCATACGGTCAATCTGCCCGGCAAACAGACGGTCCTGCGGTTTGCTGAACACCAGTTTGCTATCAAGGAAAACTTCACGCAGGGCTACGCCGGACTCTTCAGTATCCAGGCGAGTACCGATATAGGTCAGCAAGCCATTTTCTTCTTTTACTTCTTCGACTTGCATCTGCCAGCCGTCGTGGCTGGTAATAGTATCACCAGGGTTGAACATCACGCGGGTCACGGGGGAATCACTGCGTGCGTACAGACGGTTTTCACCAGTAGATGGGAAAAGTAAAGTGACAGTTCGCGCATCCACCGCGACAACGGTTCCAAGTCCCAATTCGCTTTCTGTATCGCTGATCCAGCGTTGACCAAGTGTAAAAGGCATATGTGTTCGGCTCTATATCTTTAATTGCAGGCAATAACCACCCGCTACCGTGCTTATGAGGTAGTGGTGTTATTCAGGTCCAGGAATGGAAAGGGCGCTATGGTACTGGATGGCAAAGCATTCGTCACGCATCAAAATGGTATCTGGCGAACTCTTTTTTTGCTCAAAATAGTCCAAGTTGCCCGGTCATAAGTGTAGCAAAATTATCCTCAATAAAAGGGAGTATTCCCTCCGCCACGGGTTGTAGCTGGCGGGTCAGATAGTGTTCGTAATCCAGCGGTGAACGTTGGTAGTCCAGCGGCTCCGGGCCGTTGGTGGTCCAGACGTACTTAATGGTGCCGCGGTTCTGATATTGCAAGGGGCGACCACGCTTTTGGTTTTCTTCATCCGCAAGACGTGCGGCGCGTACATGAGGCGGCACATTACGCTGGTATTCGCTCAGTGGACGGCGAAGGCGTTTACGGTAAACCAGCCGCGCATCCAGTTCACCCGCCATCAGTTTGTCGATGGTTTCGCGAACGTATTCCTGATATGGCTCGTTGCGGAAGATACGTAGATATAGCTCCTGCTGAAACTGCTGGGCCAGCGGTGTCCAGTCGGTGCGCACGGTTTCCAGCCCTTTAAACACCATCCGCTGCTTATCGCCCTCCTGAATCAGCCCGGCATACCGTTTTTTACTGCCGGTATCGGCTCCGCGAATGGTTGGCATCAGAAAACGGCAGAAATGGGTTTCATACTCCAGTTCTAATGCGCTGGTCAGCCGTTGCTGTTGCAACGTTTCTGCCCACCAGGCGTTAACGTGCTGCACCAGTGCACGACCGATTTTCGCCGCTTCTTCTTCGGAGTGCGCGCCTTTCAGCCAGACAAACGTTGAGTCAGTATCGCCGTAGATTACGTCATAGCCCTGCGCTTCAATCAACGCTTTGGTTTGCCGCATGATCTGATGACCACGCATAGTGATTGACGACGCCAGGCGGGGATCGAAGAAGCGACAGGCGGTAGTCCCGAGCACGCCATAAAAGACATTCATGATGATCTTCAGCGCCTGCGACAGTGGCTTATTGCCCTGGCGTTTGGCTTCATCGCGCCCGTGCCAGATGTTAGTCACAATCTCCGGCAGGCAATGTTTCTCCCGCGAGAACCAGGCATCGATAAATCCTTCGGTACTGTGCTCTGGATCAGGCTGCGCCATACCTTCTACCAGTCCGACGGGATCAATCAGAAAGGTGCGGATGATCGACGGGTACAGGCTTTTATAGTCCAGCACCAGCACCGAATCATAAAGCCCAGGCCGCGAATCCATCACATAGCCGCCAGGGCTGGCGTGCGGCGGCACTTCACCGAAGTTAGGCGCGACATAACCAGCACGATGCATTCGCGGAAAATAGAGATGACCAAACGCCGCCACCGATCCCCCGTGCCGATCTACTGGGAGGCCGTTCACCGTCGCCCGTTCGAGTAGAAACGGCATGATTTCAGTTTTGTGGAAGATCTGCGTCACCAGCTCGCAATCTTTCAGGTTATAAGTCGCCAGGGCAGGTTTATCTTCGGCGAAACGGCGGTCAATTTCGTCCATCCGATCCCACGGGTTATCGATAGATTTTCCTTCGCCTAATAACTCCTGAGCGACGGTTTCCAGCGAGAATGAAGAGAAATTCCAGAATGCAGATTTCAGCGCCTCGATACCGTCGATAATTAGCCGACCTTTAGCCTGGGCAAAAAACACACCGTTTTTAAAGCCATGCTCGCGCCACTCCAGCTCACTGTTATCGCGCCCCAGACGCAGTGGAATACGGTAGCGCTCGGCATGTTTTTGCAGCATTCGCAGATCGAACTGCACCACGTTCCAGCCGATGATCACATCAGGATCGTGGTTAGCAAACCAGGCGTTGAGTTTTTCCAGCAGCTGCGGACGACTGGCGACGTACTCCAGTTCGAAATCAAGCGCGGAGACATCGCCATTCTCCGGCCCCAGCATATAAACGATGCGCTGCCCGCAGCCTTCCAGACCGATGCAGTACAGTTCACCGTGGCGGGTGGTTTCAATATCAATAGAAACCCACTTGAGCGGCGGGCGGTAGTCGGGATGCGGTTTCAGACGGGCATTAACGATAGCGCCATTGCGCACATCACCCTCGACCCACACCGGAGAGGTGATAAACCGCTCCATCAGATAGCGTTCCGGCGGGCGCACATCGGCCTCGTAGACGGTAACGCCACCTTCACGCAGGCGCTTTTCGTAATTCATTAACTGGCGATGGGCGCGACAGTAAAGGCCATACACCGGCTGGCGATGAAAATCCTTTAACGCCAGCGGCGTCAGGCGAAAGCCTTGTTCACCCTGCAAAATATGCTGGGCGCGGGGAACCTGATCGGCGGGAATAAACGCCACGGACTCTTGCGGTGCAAGCGTAACCTGCAACGGCCCGTTGTCCGTCGCCAGCCAGAAGGAGACCTCTGTCCCTTGCGGGGTGTCCCGCCAGTGTCGGGTTAAGATAAAACCTGCCTGCGCCACGCTTAAATTCCAATAAAAAACCAGGCTTGATTATAGCCTGGTTTCGTTTGATTGGCTGTGGTTTTATACAGTCATTACTGCCCGTAATATGCCTTCGCACCATGCTTACGCAGATAGTGTTTATCCAGCAATGTTTGCTGCATATCCGGTAACTGCGGAGCAAGCTGGCGGCAGAAAATCCCCATATAAGCGACTTCTTCCAGCACGATGGCGTTATGCACTGCGTCTTCAGCGTTTTTACCCCATGCAAACGGGCCGTGAGAATGGACCAGAACGCCAGGCATTTGCGCTGCGTCGATACCCTGTTTTTCGAAAGTTTCAACGATGACGTTACCGGTTTCCCACTCATATTCGCCGTTGATTTCTGCGTCGGTCATTTTGCGAGTGCAGGGAATGGTGCCGTAGAAATAGTCGGCGTGGGTGGTGCCGGTTGCCGGAATTGACTGGCCCGCCTGCGCCCAGATGGTGGCGTGGCGCGAGTGCGTATGCACAATGCCGCCAATGGACGGGAATGCCTGATAGAGCAGCCGGTGAGTTGGCGTGTCGGAGGAGGGCTTTTTCGTACCTTCTACCACTTCACCGGTTTCGATGCTGACCACGACCATATCGTCAGCGGTCATGATGCTGTAATCGACGCCGGAAGGTTTGATTACAAAGACGCCGCGCTCGCGATCAACGGCGCTGACGTTGCCCCAGGTCAGCGTGACCAGGTTGTGTTTTGGCAGCGCCAGGTTGGCTTCTAAAACCTGACGTTTGAGATCTTCTAACATGTTGACTCCTTCGTGCCGGATGCGCTTTGCTTATCCGGCCTACAAAATCGGAACGTGTAGGCCAGATAAGACGCGTCAGCGTCGCATCAGGCGTTACATACCTGATGCGGCTACTTAGCGACGAAATCCGTAATACACTTCGTTCCAGCGCAGTGCATCTTTAAACGCTGGCAGGCGGGTGTCGTTATCAATCACCGTGATTTCAATGTCGTGCATCTCGGCAAACTGGCGCATATCGTTGAGGTTCAACGCATGGCTGAAGACGGTGTGGTGCGCGCCACCAGCAAGGATCCACGCTTCGGAAGCGGTTGGTAGATCCGGCTGCGCTTTCCACAGCGCATTCGCCACCGGCAGTTTCGGCAGGGTGTGCGGCGTTTTCACCGTGTCGATGCAGTTAACCAGCAGACGGTAACGATCGCCGAGATCAATCAGGCTGGCGACAATGGCCGGACCGGTTTGGGTGTTGAAGATTAGGCGGGCCGGGTCGTCTTTACCACCAATACCGAGGTGCTGAACGTCGAGGATCGGTTTCTCTTCTGCGGCGATCGACGGGCAGACTTCCAGCATGTGGGAGCCGAGCACCAGGTCATTACCTTTCTCGAAGTGGTAGGTATAGTCCTCCATAAAAGAGGTGCCGCCCTGCAGACCGGTTGACATCACCTTCATGATGCGAAGCAGGGCGGCAGTTTTCCAGTCGCCTTCGCCCGCAAAGCCGTAGCCCTGCTGCATCAGACGCTGCACGGCCAGGCCTGGAAGCTGCTTCAGACCGTGCAAATCTTCAAAGGTGGTGGTGAACGCATGGAAGCCACCTTGTTCCAGGAAACGCTTCATCCCCAGCTCAATACGCGCAGCTTCCAGCACGTTCTGCCGTTTTTCGCCGTGGATTTGTGTCGCAGGCGTCATGGTGTAGCAGCTTTCGTACTCATCGACCAGCGCGTTAACATCGCCATCGCTGATGGAGTTCACCACCTGCACCAGATCGCCAACCGCCCAGGTATTGACGGAGAAACCGAATTTGATTTGTGCGGCAACTTTATCGCCATCGGTAACCGCTACTTCACGCATGTTATCGCCAAAGCGGCAAACTTTCAGATGACGGGTATCCTGTTTAGAGACCGCCTGACGCATCCATGAGCCGATACGCTCATGTGCCTGTTTATCCTGCCAGTGACCGGTAACGACAGCATGTTGCTGACGCATACGCGCGCCAATAAAGCCGAACTCGCGACCGCCATGTGCAGTCTGGTTCAGGTTCATAAAGTCCATATCGATGCTATCCCACGGCAGCGCCGCGTTGAACTGGGTGTGGAATTGCAGCAACGGTTTGTTGAGCATGGTCAGGCCGTTAATCCACATTTTGGCTGGAGAGAAGGTGTGCAGCCATACCACCAGACCTGCACAACGATCGTCGTAATTCGCGTCGCGGCAAATAGCGGTGATTTCATCCGGCGTGGTGCCCAGCGGTTTCAGCACCAGTTTGCAGGGCAGTTTCGCTTCCGTATTCAGCGCATTAACGACGTGCTCGGCATGTTGGGTGACCTGACGCAGGGTTTCCGGGCCATACAGATGCTGGCTGCCAATTACAAACCACACTTCATAATTATCAAAAATCGTCATTGTCGTGTCCTTATAGAGTCGGAACGGCCTGGGCAGCCTGTGCCGGGGCGGAAGTTGGAAGATAGTGTTGTTCGGCGCTCATCGCCCATTGCTGATAGCGGCGATAAAGCTGTTCAAAGCGTTGTGCCTGTTCGCTGCGCGGTTGCAGGGTTTTCTCTACCGCACTGGCCATTTTTTGCTGGGCTGATGGGATGTCTGCGTGCACTTTCGCGGCGACGGCAGCGAAAATCGCCGCACCGAGCGCACAGCACTGGTCAGAGGCAACAATTTGCAGCGGGCGATTCAGCACGTCGCAGCAGGCCTGCATAATGACCTGGTTTTTCCGCGCGATGCCGCCCAGCGCCATCACGTTATTAACGGCGATCCCCTGATCGGTAAAGCACTCCATGATTGCGCGTGCGCCAAAGGCGGTGGCAGCAATCAAACCGCCGAACAGCAGCGGAGCGTCGGTAGCGAGGTTCAGATCGGTAATCACCCCTTTCAGGCGTTGGTTAGCGTTCGGTGTGCGGCGGCCGTTAAACCAGTCGAGCACCACCGGCAGGTGATCCAGAGACGGATTTTTGGCCCATGCTTCGGTCAGCGCCGGAAGCAGTTGTTTCTGGCTGGCGTTGATTTGCTCTTTCAGTTCCGGATGCTGGGCGGCAAGCTGTTCCAGCGGCCAGCCGAGTACGCGACCGAACCAGGCGTAGATATCACCAAACGCCGACTGACCTGCTTCCAGACCGATAAATCCAGGCACCACGCTGCCATCAACCTGACCGCAAATACCTTTCACTGCCCGCTCACCAACGCTCTGTTTGTCGGCAATCAGAATGTCGCAGGTCGAAGTACCAATAACTTTTACTAACGCGTTAGGCTGTGCGCCCGCGCCGACTGCGCCCATATGGCAGTCAAACGCGCCGCCGGAAATCACCACGCTTTCAGGCAGGCCGAGACGCTGTGCCCATTCCGGGCATAACGTGCCCACCGGAATATCGGCAGTCCAGGTGTCAGTGAACAGCGGGGAAGGCAAATGGCGATTGAGGATTGGGTCCAGCTCATCAAAGAAACTGGCTGGCGGCAGGCCGCCCCAGCTTTCGTGCCATAGCGACTTATGCCCGGCGCTGCAACGTCCGCGACGAATATCCTGCGGGCGCGTGGTACCGGAAAGCAGAGCTGGCACCCAGTCGCACAGCTCAATCCACGATGCGGCAGATTGCGCCACGGCGCTGTCCTGGCGAGTCACATGCAGTATTTTTGCCCAGAACCATTCGCTGGAATAAATACCGCCAATATAGCGGGAGTAGTCAACTTTGCCCGGCGCGTGACACAAACGGGTGATCTCTTCCGCTTCTTCAACCGCGGTGTGGTCTTTCCACAATACGAACATCGCGTTCGGGTTTTCGGCAAACTCCGGGCGCAGCGCCAGTACATTACCGTCGGCATCAATCGGTGCGGGCGTTGAGCCGGTTGTGTCTACGCCAATCCCGACCACGGTTGCGCGCTGTTCGGCACTAAGCGCTGCCAGCACGGTTTTCAGCGCCGCTTCCATTGACTCAATGTAGTCACGCGGATGATGACGGAACTGGTTATTTGGGGCATCACAAAATTGCCCTTTCTGCCAACGGGGATACCACTCTACGCTGGTGGCGATCTCTTCACCGGTGGCGCAGTCCACCGCCAAAGCTCGCACAGAATCACTGCCAAAATCGAGGCCAATTGCAATCGCCATCGTTTCACTCCATCCAAAAAAACGGGTATGGAGAAACAGTAGAGAGTTGCGAAAAAAAGCGTCAGGTAGGATCCGCTAATCTTATGGATAAAAATGCTATGGCATAGCAAAGTGTGACGCCGTGCAAATAATCAATGTGGACTTTTCTGCCGTGATTATAGACACTTTTGTTACGCGTTTTTGTCATGGCTTTGGTCCCGCTTTGTTACAGAATGCTTTTAATAAGCGGGGTTACCGGTTGGATTAGCGAGAAGAGCCAGTAAAAGACGCAGTGACGGCAATGTCTAATGCAATATGGACAATTGGTTTCTTCTCTGAATGGCGGGAGTATGAAAAGTATGGCTGAAGCGCAAAATGATCCCCTGCTGCCGGGATACTCGTTTAACGCCCATCTGGTGGCGGGTTTAACGCCGATTGAGGCCAACGGATATCTCGATTTTTTTATCGACCGACCACTGGGAATGAAGGGTTATATTCTCAATCTCACCATACGCGGCCAGGGGGTGGTGAAAAATCAGGGACGAGAATTTGTCTGCCGACCGGGTGATATTTTGCTGTTCCCGCCAGGAGAGATTCATCACTACGGTCGTCATCCGGAGGCTCGCGAATGGTATCACCAGTGGGTTTACTTTCGTCCGCGCGCCTACTGGCATGAATGGCTTAACTGGCCGTCGATATTTGCCAATACCGGTTTCTTTCGCCCGGATGAAGCGCACCAGCCGCATTTCAGCGACCTGTTTGGGCAAATCATTAACGCCGGGCAAGGGGAAGGGCGCTATTCGGAGCTGCTGGCGATAAATCTGCTTGAGCAATTGTTACTGCGGCGCATGGAAGCAATTAACGAGTCGCTCCATCCACCGATGGATAATCGGGTACGCGAGGCTTGTCAGTACATCAGCGATCACCTGGCAGACAGCAATTTTGATATCGCCAGCGTCGCACAGCATGTTTGCCTGTCGCCGTCGCGTCTGTCACATCTGTTCCGCCAGCAGTTAGGAATTAGCGTCTTAAGCTGGCGCGAGGACCAACGCATCAGCCAGGCGAAGCTGCTTTTGAGCACCACACGGATGCCTATCGCCACTGTCGGTCGCAATGTTGGCTTTGACGATCAACTCTATTTCTCGCGGGTATTTAAAAAATGCACCGGGGCCAGTCCGAGCGAGTTCCGTGCCGGTTGTGAAGAAAAAGTGAATGATGTAGCCGTCAAGTTGTCATAATTGGTAACGAATCAGACAATTGACGGCTTGACGGAGTAGCATAGGGTTTGCAGAATCCCTGCTTCGTCCATTTGACAGGCACATTATGCAAGCATTGCTGGAACACTTTATTACCCAATCCACCGTGTATTCATTGATGGCGGTGGTGTTGGTGGCCTTTCTGGAGTCGCTGGCGCTGGTCGGTTTGATTTTACCCGGTACGGTGCTAATGGCGGGACTGGGGGCGCTGATTGGCAGTGGCGAGTTAAGTTTCTGGCACGCCTGGCTGGCAGGGATCGTCGGTTGCCTGCTGGGCGACTGGATCTCCTTCTGGCTGGGCTGGCGTTTTAAAAAGCCGTTGCATCGCTGGTCATTTCTGAAGAAGAACAAAGCATTACTCGATAAAACTGAACATGCGTTGCATCAACACAGCATGTTTACCATTCTGGTCGGTCGTTTTGTCGGCCCGACGCGTCCGCTGGTGCCAATGGTGGCGGGAATGTTGGATCTCCCGGTGGCGAAATTTATTACGCCAAATATTATCGGCTGCCTGTTATGGCCTCCGTTTTACTTCCTGCCGGGGATTCTGGCAGGCGCGGCGATTGATATTCCTGCCGGGATGCAGAGCGGTGAATTTAAGTGGTTGCTGCTGGCAACAGCGGTGTTTTTGTGGGTTGGCGGCTGGCTGTGTTGGCGGTTATGGCGCAGCGGCAAGGTAACTGATCGTTTAAGTCATTATTTGTCGCGCGGTCATTTGTTGTGGTTGACACCGTTGATTTCTGCCGTCGGTGTAGTGGCGCTGGTAGTGTTAATTCGCCACCCGTTGATGCCGGTATATATCGATATTTTGCGGAAAGTGGTTGGGGTTTAGGGGATAGTCTGTGCGGGTTGCCTGATGCGACGCTTGCCGCGTCTTATCAGGCCTACAAAACGCACTGTCCGTAGGTCGGATAAGGCGTTCACGCCGCATCCGACAGTGCATACTAACCCGTAATCCCCAATATTGCCGAAGCACTCGCCTTACCGCTCAACAATTCTTCAGTCTTACCCTGCCAGGCGATGCGCCCGTCAGCGACCACCACCGAGCGTGTGGCGATCCGCGCCGCATCTTCCACACTGTGCGACACCATCAATAGCGTCATTTTTTGCTGCTGGCAGCTCGTGCTCACCAGCGTCAGCATCTCCTGACGTAACGCCGGATCGAGCGCAGAGAACGGTTCATCGAGCAATAAAATCGGCTGTTCGCGCACCAGACAACGCGCTAACGCCACGCGCTGTCGCTGACCGCCAGAAAGCTCGCCCGGTAATCGCGCCATTAAATTATCAATCCCCATCTGGCGGGCGATAGCATGCATTTTCTCCTGCTGCGCCGCGTTCAGTTTCAAGCCCGGATTTAGCCCCAGCCCGATGTTCTGCGCGACCGTCAGGTGACTGAACAGGTTGTTCTCCTGAAACAGCATCGATACCGGACGGCGTGACGGCGGCGTAGTGGTGTGATCAATACCATCGATAGTCAGCGAACCGCTGGCTGGCGTCAGAAAACCGGCGATCAAATTCAGCAGGGTACTTTTACCCGCGCCGCTTGGCCCGAGGATCGCCACCTGCTCGCCGCGTTCCACCGTTAAGCTAAAACGCATCGGCAAATGGTGATAAAGCCAGGTGATATCAGTCAGTTTTAACATTTCGCCCCGGTAGTTTTTCAATCACAGTAAACAGCAGAAAACAGAGTAGCAGCAGAATTAACGCGGTCACCGCGCCGTCCTGGCTGCGATAGGAGCCAATTTGCTGGTAGAGATAAAACGGCAGGGTGCGGAAATCATCGTTACCGAACAACGCCACCACGCCAAAATCACCAATCGACAGCACACACGCAAAGGCCAGCGCCTGCGCCAGCGGACGTTTCAGGGCGCGCAGCTCCACCACTTTTAAGCGCGACCAGCCTTCAATGCCCAGCGACTGACAAAGCATGCTATAGCGGGCAGTGATATCGCGCATCGGGTTTTCCAGCACTTTCAGCGCATAAGGGATGGCCATTAACGCATTGGTGAAAATCACGATGCCGTAAGCAGATTGTGGCAGGCCGATGGTGTTGTTGAGCAGTAAAAAGAAGCCCGTTGCCAGCACAATCCCCGGCATGGCGAGGATCAGCATTCCGCTCATCTCCAGCGCCTGACCCGCCAGCATTTTTTGCCGTGCCCGCAATTCGCGACTGCTCCATAGCAGCATCATGGTCAGCACCACGCATAATACGCCTGCCGCCAGCGCAATACGCAACGAGGTCCACAGCGCCTGCCACAGCACCGGCTGCGCCAGCACTTCCGGCAACTGGCGATTTACCCCATCGACAATCACCGCCAGTAACGGTGGCAGCAACAGCAACAGCGCCAGCACAATTAACACCGTGTCGCAAATGCGGCTATGCAGACGATCGTCCGGGTCGCGCCAGCCTTGCAGCAGCGTGGTGCCGGGCGCAATGGCCTTACTTAGTCGCTGACTCAACAGCACCAGCCCAAGGCAACACACCATCTGGATCAGCGCCAGCATCGCCGCGCGGGCGGGATCGTAGTCGTAACTCAGCGCCTGATAGATTGCCAGCTCGATAGTGGTCGCCTGCGGACCGCCGCCCAGCGATAGCACGGTGGCGAAGCTGGCGAAACAGAGCATAAAGATAAGCGCGGCAACCGGCGGGATTTGACGCCGTAACCACGGCCATTCGACGAAGCGGAAAAAATGCCAGCCGCGCATCCCAAGCTGGGCGGCAAGCTGACGTTGTTCGCCGGGAATGTTTTCCAGTGCCTGGAGTAATAAGCGGCTCGCCATCGGCAGATTAAAAAATACGTGCGCCAGCAAAATACCTTGCAGGCCGTAGGGCGAAAAGGTCCACTCCAGACCGAGCGATTGGCAGAGTGATGCCAGCCAGCCCTGGCGACCATAGACGCTAAGAATGCCGAAAACAGCAACCAGCACCGGGAGGATCAAGGTCATTGCGCACAGACGCAACAGCGCCAGCCGACCCGGAAAGCGCCTGCGATAGAGCGCGCGGGCGAGGAATATCGCGGGTACGACAGAGAGCAGCGCCGAGAGAAACGCCTGCCAGAAGGAGAAGCGCACCACATGCCACAGGTAGCTGTCCTGCCAGATTGCCATCCAGTCACCCTGCGGCGCGTTCCACCACAGGGCGAGAAATGCCGCCAGTGCAACCGCCACCACAAGCGTAGCGGCGCTTACGCCTGGAATTAACCAGCCGGGAATTAACGGCTGACGGCGCGTTGCCATTCGCTAATCCATGCCTGACGTTGTGCCGCCACCTCGGCTGGCGTGAACTCCAGCGTGGTTGCCGGTTTGGTCAATTTTTCAAAACCGGCAGGCAGCGTGACGTTTGCCACCGGATACATCCAGTTGCCGGTTGGGATCGCATTCTGAAAAGCCGGAGAAACCATAAACTGGAGGAATTTTTGCGCCAGCTCCGGCTGTTTACTGGCAGCGGTGCGGGCGGCGACTTCCACTTGCAAATAGTGACCTTCGCTGAAGTTCGCGGCGGCGTAGTTATCTTTCTTCTCTTCGAGAATGTGATAAGCCGGAGAAGTGGTGTAACTCAGTACCAGATCGCTTTCGCCTTTTAAAAACAGGCCGTAGGCTTCGCTCCAGCCTTTGGTGACCGTGACCGTTTTCTTCGCCAG
The DNA here is from genome assembly GCF_030295175.1 of Escherichia sp. HH091_1A. Lineage (NCBI taxonomy): Bacteria > Pseudomonadati > Pseudomonadota > Gammaproteobacteria > Enterobacterales > Enterobacteriaceae > Escherichia > Escherichia sp. HH091_1A. The sequence continues at coordinate 82,631 of NZ_AP025747.1, forward strand.
TTTCTGCCAGGCTTGTGGGGCGTCATCGCCATAGACTTTTTGCATCCACAACAGCAGACCCAGCCCCGGCGTGCTGGTGCGCGGATCCTGATAAATCACCCGCCAGTTTTGATCGCTTTCAACCAATTCTTTCAGGCTTTGCGGCGGATTTTTCAGTTTGTTCTTGTCATAGACGAAGGCGAAATAGCCGTAATCAAACGGGACGAAAGTGTCATTATTCCAGCCGCCGGGAACGTTAACGGCATCCGCTGCCACACCGCTTTTAGCAAACAGCCCGGTTTTGCTGGCGGCATCTAACAGATTGTTATCCAGCCCCAGCACCACATCGGCTTTACTGTTTTTGCCTTCCATCCGCAGACGGTTGAGAAGCGAAACGCCATCTTCCAGCGCCACCAGTTTCAGTTCGCAATTACAGTCGGCTTCAAAGGCTTTTTTCACCACCGGACCTGGCCCCCAGTCGGCGGCGAAGGAGTCGTAGGTATAAACAGTCAGAACGGGTTTAGCGAAAGCTGGTGCTGTACAGAGCAACAGCAGGGGAAGATATTTATTTAACACTTTGCACCTCAAAGAAGAGTGGCAAAGGACTTGAGAAGGAGCCTCAAATCCCTTCGCCGGCGTTATCCGGATCAGGTTCGACGGGTATTTTCTCAGCGCACGCGGCAGCGTGGCACCCCGTTGAGAACGGCGTTAGTGTAGTGATTTTGTTATCAACCAGCAATCATGGATCCGGCGGCGCAAACCACGCGGATTTAAAATCGAACCAGCCAAGGGTGTTCATACGCAGACCGCGCATACTGCGTTGCCCCTGAATGATCAGCCAGTGGTGGATAAGTGGCACCATTGCTTTACTGGCGACCAGTTGCTGGCACCAGTTCGCCAGGTTCATTTCGCCATTGCGCCAGCGGGCGGCGTCGGCTTGCCAGTCGATCGGAATACAGTATTGTAGCAGCGGCACTTCGCACAAATGTGCGAACAGCGAAAAATCCAGCGGCAGCGTAAAGTTGGCGCTGTTAAGCCAGATATCGCTCTCGATCTCTCCTTCGTGCCACTGATCATAGCTGATCTCTTTAATTTCAAGTGTGACCTGATGACTTGCCAGAATCTGCTGCATGATCCTGGCAATCACCCGATGCTCAATATGATCCTGATAAAAGGTCAGGGTGAGGCTTTCCAGCCCGGCAGGTTTTTCGCACTGCGCCGGGTGGGCATGATGCCAGCGGGGGAGCAGTCCATAAGCCGGAAACCAGAGTTGCTGGTATTGTTCCTCGGCGAAATAGACCAGATTAGTTGGAGAAAGCACATAACTTACCCAGTCCCTGACTTGCTGATTCGCCCCACGGTGGGTGCGGCTGTCGAACAGTAAATAGTAGCAACCTTCCTCCAGCCGACTTTCAATCTCTTTTTCCTCGCCTTGCGGCCCTTTTAGCATCAGCCCTCCGGCTGGCTCGTCGGCAATTTCCGGCAGAACCCAGACGTTAACTTCGTCGATTAATGCCCGGTAACCGAAGAAGTCATCGAATGCCTGAATTTTCAGTTGATTGGTGCTGTTGCGGATCACCGCATACGGACCGGTGCCGATGGGATGGCTGGCAAAGTTACTGAGGGTTTCCCATTCTCGTGGCAGGATCATCGCCGGAACTTGCCCCAGCAGTAACGGTAACCAGCGGTCCGGTTGCGTGAGATGGATATCCAGCGTCCAGGGCGTCGGCGACACAATGTCCGCAATATGCGAATAGAGCGGCAGCGTATTGATTCGTTTTAAAGAGGCGATCACATCGTCCATTTCCAGTTCACGACCATGATGAAAATGGACTCCTGGACGCAAAAAGAAGCGCCAGTGAAGCGGTGATATTTGCTGCCAGTGGTGGGCGATGTCTGCTTCCAGTTCCCCATTTTCCTCATTTATGCGCGTTAGCGAACTGAAGATTTGCCGGGCGATATGGGTTTCGGAACGGCGCAATGCACTGCCGGGCAGCAGATTGCGCAACGGACGATAGTAGAGCACGCGCAGGATGTGCCGCCCCTGACGGAAGGTACGCCCCAGATGAGAAACCAGCATTTGCCGCACAGCCGCTTTGTCGCCAACCAGTTGCACCAACTGATCGATACGATCCTGCTCCAGTAAGTCTTCCGCCCGCTGTTGCTGAAGCGCCAGCCCGGTATAGAGGAATGTTAAACGTGAGCGTTTACCGCGCCCGACCTCCGCTTCCCACGTCAGCCAGCCGCGATCCTGCATGGTATTGAGCAGGGTGCGCATATGACGACGGGAGCAGCTCAATAACTCCGCTAGTTCGTTGAGCGTTGTGTCCTGCGATTTACCCTCGCAGCATTGCCACAGGCGGATGAACTGTTGTTGCAGACGAGCGGATGGCATAAAAGGGGAACTCCTGCGCAAAAGACAGCAATTTTATTTTCCCTATATTAAGTCAATAATTCCTAACGATGAAGCAAGGAGGTGCCCCATGCGTCAGTTTTATCAGCACTATTTTACCGCGACAGCGAAGTTGTGCTGGTTGCGTTGGTTAAGCGTCCCACAACGATTAACCATGCTTGAAGAGCTGATGCAGTGGGAGGGGAGTCATTCTGACTACTGATTTGCGGACATCATGTGTGACTGAGTATTGGTGTTAATCGCCACGCCAGCAGTGATTATCTGCTGGCTTTTTTCTTTTTGGCGATTGAGTGCCGGACGGTTTACAAACTAACGCATAAATGCCGGTTGCTTCTCTTCATAAGACGCAATAGCGTCGTCGTGCTGCAGGGTCAGGCCGATGCTGTCCAGACCGTTCATCATGCAGTGGCGGCGGAAGGCATCAATGGCAAAGCGATAAGTTTTCTCACCCGCTTTCACCTCTTGCGCTTCCAGGTCTACATCAAAATGAATCCCCGGATTGGCTTTCACCAGCGCAAACAGCTCATCCACTTCTGCATCGCTTAATTTCACCGGCAGCAGCTGGTTGTTAAAGCTATTGCCGTAGAAGATGTCAGCAAAACTCGGCGCAATCACCACCTTAAAACCGTAATCGGTCAATGCCCACGGCGCATGCTCACGCGAGGAACCGCAGCCGAAGTTTTCTCGTGCCAGCAAAATGGAAGCGCCCTGATATTGCGGGAAGTTCAGCACGAAGTCCGGGTTTGGCTGTTGGCCTTTTTCATCCAGAAAACGCCAGTCGTTAAACAGATGCGCGCCAAAACCTGTACGGGTCACTTTCTGCAAAAACTGTTTCGGGATGATTGCATCGGTATCGACATTGGCGGCATCCAGTGGAACCACCAGGCCTGTATGTTTGATAAATTTCTCTGCCATGGTGTGCTCCTTATTTAATGTTGCGAATGTCGGCGAAATGTCCGGTCACAGCAGCAGCGGCAGCCATTGCCGGGCTGACCAGATGCGTGCGCCCGCCACGCCCCTGGCGGCCTTCAAAGTTACGGTTGCTGGTGGAGGCACAACGCTCACCCGGATTCAGGCGGTCGTTGTTCATCGCCAGACACATTGAGCAACCGGGTAAACGCCATTCAAAACCAGCTTCAATAAAGATTTTGTCCAGACCTTCCGCTTCCGCCTGTGCTTTTACCGGGCCAGAGCCGGGAACCACCAGTGCCTGCACGCCCGGTGCGACTTTCCGGCCTTTGGCGATTTCAGCCGCCGCGCGTAAATCTTCAATGCGCGAGTTGGTGCAGGAACCGATAAACACTTTGTCGATAGCCACTTCGGTCAGCGGAATACCCGGTTTCAGCCCCATATAGGCCAGCGCTTTTTCTGCCGACGCGCGTTCAACCGGATCGGCAAACGAAGCCGGATCGGGAATGTTATCGTTCACGGAGATCACCTGACCGGGGTTAGTTCCCCATGTTACCTGCGGGGCGATCTCTTCTGCTTGCAGAGTGACAACGGTATCGAAAGTTGCGCCTTCGTCGGTTTGCAGAGTTTTCCAGTAGGCAACGGCGTCGTCGAAATCTTTACCTTTCGGCGCATGCAGACGGCCTTTAACATAGTTAAAGGTGGTTTCGTCCGGCGCAACCAGACCGGCTTTTGCGCCCATTTCGATTGCCATGTTGCACAGGGTCATACGACCTTCCATGCTTAAATCACGGATTGCTTCGCCGCAAAACTCCACCACATGCCCGGTACCGCCAGCGCTGCCGGTTTTACCGATAATCGCCAGCACAATATCTTTCGCGGTAATGCCCGGCGCAGCTTTGCCCTGGACTTCAATTTTCATGGTTTTCGCGCGCCCCTGTTTCAGGGTCTGCGTTGCCAGTACGTGTTCGACCTCGGATGTACCGATACCAAAGGCCAGTGCACCAAACGCCCCGTGGGTGGCGGTATGTGAGTCGCCGCAGACAATGGTCATTCCTGGTAAGGTGACGCCCTGTTCCGGCCCCATTACGTGGACAATCCCCTGATACGGGTGATTCAGGTCATACAGCTCGACGCCAAACTCTTTGCAGTTTTTGATCAGCTCCTGCATCTGGATGCGCGCCATTTCACCGCAGGCATTAATGTCTTTAGTCTGAGTCGAGACGTTGTGATCCATGGTGGCGAAGGTTTTGCCCGGCTGACGTACCGGGCGACCGTGGGCGCGCAGACCATCGAACGCCTGCGGTGAGGTCACTTCATGTACCAGATGACGGTCGATATATAACAGCGGGGTTTCGTTTTCGGCTTCGTACACTACGTGAGCGTCGAATAATTTTTCGTATAACGTCTTAGCCATGATTACACCCCTTCTGCCACATAGCGGGCAATGATATCGCCCATTTCATCGGTACTAACGGCGGCAGCGCCACGGGCTAAATCCCCGGTGCGAATGCCTTCTTCTAACGCGCGGTTAATGGCGCGTTCAATGGCGGAAGCCGCATCATCGGCATCCAGGCTGTAACGCAGCAGCAGCGCCAGCGACAGAATTTGTGCAATCGGGTTGGCGATGTTTTTGCCTGCGATATCGGGTGCCGAGCCGCCCGCCGGTTCATACAGACCAAAACCTTGCTCGTTCAGGCTGGCGGAAGGCAACATGCCCATCGAGCCTGTGATCATCGCGCATTCATCAGACAGAATGTCGCCAAACAGGTTGGAGCACAGCAGTACGTCAAACTGCGACGGATCTTTAATCAGCTGCATGGTAGCGTTGTCGATGTACATATGCGCCAGTTCGACATCCGGATACTCCGTGGCGATCTCGTTAACAATCTCCCGCCATAAAATAGAGGATTGCAGCACATTGGCTTTGTCGATTGAGGTGACTTTGCGACGACGCTTGCGGGCAGATTCAAACGCGATACGGGCAATGCGCTCGATCTCAAAACGGTGATACACCTCGGTATCAAACGCTTTTTCATATTGTCCACTACCTTCGCGGCCTTTTGGTTGACCGAAATAGATGCCGCCGGTCAGTTCGCGCACACACAGGATGTCGAAGCCGTTAGCGGCAATGTCAGCACGTAGCGGACAGAATGCTTCCAGCCCCTGATACAGTTTTGCCGGACGCAGGTTGCTGAATAATTTGAAGTGCTTACGCAAAGGCAACAGCGCGCCGCGTTCTGGTTGCTGGTCTGGCGGCAAATGTTCCCATTTCGGGCCGCCCACCGAGCCAAACAGCACGGCATCGGCTTGCTCACAACCTTCAACCGTCGCAGGCGGCAGCGGCTGCCCGTGGTTATCAATGGCTGCGCCGCCTACATCGTAATGGCTGGTGGTGATACGCATCGCAAAGCGGTTACGCACGGCATCCAGCACTTTCAGTGCCTGGGTCATCACTTCCGGCCCGATCCCATCTCCGGGTAAAACGGCAATATGGTAATTCTTCGACATCACACGGTTTCCTTGTTGTTTTCGTTGTGTTGAGCTTTGCGTTGCAACTCTTTTTCGACTTCTGCGGCGCGCCAGATATTGTTCAGTACGTGCACCATGGCTTTGGCGGAGGACTCGACAATATCGGTGGCCAGGCCGACGCCGTGGAAGCGGCGACCGTTGTAGTTAGCGACGATATCCACCTGACCCAGCGCATCTTTACCGTGGCCTTTGGCGGTCAGGCTGTATTTCACCAGTTCGACGTTATAGTCAGTGATGCGGTTAATCGCCTGATAGACGGCATCGACCGGACCATTACCGTTGGCAGCTTCCGCTTTAACTTCCTCGCCACAGGCAAGTTTGACGGCGGCAGTGGCAATATCGTTAGAACCAGACTGCACGCTGAAGTAATCCAGACGGAAATGCTCCGGCTCTTCTTGCTGCTTACCGATGAAGGCCAGCGCCTCCAGATCGTAATCAAACACCTGACCTTTTTTGTCCGCCAGCTTCAGGAAGGCATCGTACAAATTGTCTAAATTATATTCACTTTCTTTATACCCCATCTCATCCATGCGGTGTTTTACTGCCGCACGACCGGAACGAGAGGTCAGATTCAGCTGGATTTGGTTCAGACCAATAGATTCTGGTGTCATGATTTCGTAGTTTTCGCGGTTTTTCAGCACGCCATCCTGGTGGATACCGGAGGAGTGTGCGAATGCGCCGCTGCCAACAATGGCTTTGTTTGCCGGGATCGGCATATTACAAATCTGGCTAACTAACTGGCTGGTGCGCCATATTTCCTGGTGATTAATGGCGGTATGAACGTTGAGAATATCCTTACGAACTTTGATCGCCATGATCACTTCTTCCAGCGAACAGTTACCGGCTCGCTCGCCGATCCCATTCATTGCACCTTCCACCTGGCGCGCTCCGGCATGTACCGCCGCCAGTGAGTTGCCAACTGCCAGGCCTAAATCGTCGTGGGTATGTACGGAGATAATGGCTTTGTCGATGTTAGGCACGCGTTCATACAGGCCGCTGATGATTCCGGCGAACTCAAACGGCATGGTGTAGCCCACGGTGTCCGGAATGTTGATGGTGGTGGCACCGGCGTTAATCGCCGCTTCAACCACGCGCGCCAGATCGGCAATGGGTGTGCGTCCGGCATCTTCGCAAGAAAATTCAACATCATCGGTGTAATTACGGGCGCGTTTCACCATATAGATAGCGCGTTCAATCACTTCGTCCAGCGTGCTGCGCAGCTTGGTGGCGATGTGCATTGGCGAAGTGGCAATAAAGGTATGGATACGGAAGGCTTCGGCAACTTTCAGAGATTCAGCTGCCACGTCGATATCCTTTTCCACGCAGCGAGCTAACGCACATACGCGGCTGTTTTTGACCTGGCGGGCGATGGTCTGCACCGATTCGAAATCGCCCGGCGAAGAGACGGGGAAACCGACTTCCATCACGTCAACACCCATACGCTCAAGGGCCAGCGCAATTTGCAGTTTTTCTTTCACACTCAAGCTTGCCTGTAACGCCTGTTCACCGTCGCGCAATGTGGTATCGAAAATAATGACTTGCTGGCTCATGGTTTGGGTCCTTGTCTCTTTTTGAGCGCCTCGCTTCGGGCATAAAAAAACCCGCGCAATGGCGCGGGTTTTTTGTTTGACTGCGTGCTGGCTTAATGCTGAATGCCGCTCACTCGTCTACCGCGCAAAGAAGATGCGTTTAGTAGTAGTAGACCGATAAAGCGAACGATGTGAGTCATTAAATCAGCTCCAGATGAATACGATATGCTTTTAGAGTTACTGGATACCAAAACGGATGTCAACCCTGACGCAATAAAAACATTCCGCCAGAGTGAGTTCTGCATTCGTCAAATTAGCTAATTGTGCTGCGGTGGTTAAAACAAGCGATATTAATTTCTGCTTAACCACCGACGCTTTTCATCGGTTGACATATTTCAGAATAAATTTTTGCATCTCATCAACGAGGAAAAGGGGGATAAAATGCACGCGTACAAAACCTATCTTGATGATTTGTATTGAATTATATATTTTGCTAATTTTTTGATATTCATTTGGTGAATATTATTGTTCGATTAATGTTAAGAATTAATGCATTAAACATATAAATTAATTATTAAAAAAGCACATTTAATCCATTTTGTGGATGATTGAGTATTCGCGGTAGTTATGATTAGATTGTTTTCGCAACAAAAACATTATGGATTATTATGCTGCGGTAAATGACTCTTTACTTGGCAATGGGTTCTGTTTTTATAAGAACCCGTATCTTTATGTTTTCCTAATTTTTCTCATTTTCCTTTTTCTTATTTTATATGCATGATAAATCATATTCTCGAGGATTATTTCTCTGCATTCCAATAAGGGAAAGGGAGTTAAGTGTGACAGTGGAGTTAAGTATGCCAGAGGTACAAACAGATCAACCAGAGACGGCGGAGTTAAGCAAACCACAGCTACGCATGGTCGATCTCAACTTATTAACCGTTTTCGATGCCGTGATGCAGGAGCAAAACATCACCCGTGCCGCTCATGTTCTGGGGATGTCGCAACCTGCGGTCAGTAACGCGGTTGCACGCCTGAAGGTGATGTTTAATGACGAGCTTTTTGTTCGTTATGGCCGTGGCATTCAACCGACTGCTCGCGCATTTCAACTTTTTGGTTCAGTTCGTCAGGCATTGCAATTAGTGCAAAATGAATTGCCAGGTTCAGGTTTTGAACCCGCGAGCAGTGAACGTGTATTTCATCTTTGTGTTTGCAGCCCGTTAGACAGCATTCTGACCTCGCAGATATATAATCACATTGAGCAAACTGCGCCAAATATACATGTTATGTTCAAGTCTTCATTAAATCAGAACACTGAACATCAGCTGCGTTATCAGGAAACGGAGTTTGTGATTAGTTATGAAGACTTCCATCGTCCTGAATTTACCAGTGTGCCATTATTTAAAGATGAAATGGTGCTGGTAGCCAGCAAAAATCATCCAACAATTAAAGGCCCGTTACTGAAACATGATGTTTATAACGAACAACATGCGGCAGTTTCGCTCGATCGTTTCGCGTCATTTAGTCAACCGTGGTATGACACGGTAGACAAGCAAGCCAGTATCGCGTATCAGGGCATGGCAATGATGAGCGTACTGAGCGTGGTATCGCAAACGCATCTGGTCGCTATTGCGCCGCGTTGGCTGGCTGAAGAGTTCGCTGAATCTTTAGAGTTACAGGTATTACCGCTGCCATTAAAACACAACAGCAGAACCTGTTATCTCTCCTGGCATGAAGCTGCCGGACGCGACAAAGGCCATCAGTGGATGGAAGAGCAATTAGTCTCAATTTGCAAACGCTAACTGGATGCAGAATAGGTCAGGCATTGATGTCTGGTTTATTCTGTATTTTTTATTTAATATAGAATTTTATTCTAAATGTGAGAGCTCGCTATTTTAGGATTAATTAAAAAAATAGAGAAATTGCTGTAAGTTGTGGGATTTAGCCGATTTATTATCAATTTAATCCTCCGTAATGGAGGATTTTATCGTTTCTTTTCACCTTTCCTCCTGTTTATTCTTATTACCTCGTGTTTATGTCTCTGGCTACCAATTGCTTAAGCAAGATCGGACGGTTAATGTGTTTTACACATTTTTCCGTTAAACAGTGAGGCAGGCCATGGAGATGTTGTCTGGAGCCGAGATGGTCGTCCGATCGCTTATCGATCAGGGCGTTAAACAAGTATTCGGTTATCCCGGAGGCGCGGTCCTTGATATTTACGATGCATTGCATACCGTGGGTGGTATCGATCATGTTTTAGTTCGTCATGAGCAGGCGGCGGTGCATATGGCCGATGGTCTGGCGCGCGCGACCGGGGAAGTCGGCGTCGTGCTGGTAACGTCGGGTCCAGGGGCGACCAATGCGATTACTGGCATTGCCACCGCTTATATGGATTCCATTCCATTAGTTGTCCTTTCCGGGCAGGTAGCGACCTCGTTGATAGGCTACGATGCCTTTCAGGAGTGCGACATGGTGGGAATTTCCCGCCCGGTGGTGAAGCACAGTTTTCTGGTTAAGCAAACGGAAGACATTCCGCAGGTGCTGAAAAAGGCTTTTTGGCTGGCGGCAAGTGGTCGCCCTGGACCAGTGGTCGTTGATTTACCGAAAGATATTCTTAATCCTGCGAACAAATTACCCTACGTCTGGCCGGAGTCGGTCAGTATGCGGTCTTACAATCCCACGACCTCCGGACATAAAGGGCAAATTAAGCGCGCTCTGCAAACGCTGGTGGCGGCAAAAAAACCGGTTGTGTATGTAGGCGGTGGGGCAATCACGGCGGGCTGCCATCAGCAGTTGAAAGACACGGTGGAGGCGTTAAATCTGCCTGTTGTTTCCTCATTAATGGGGCTGGGGGCGTTTCCGGCAACGCATCGTCAGGCACTGGGCATGCTGGGAATGCACGGCACCTACGAAGCCAATATGACGATGCATAACGCGGATGTGATTTTTGCCGTCGGGGTACGTTTTGATGATCGAACGACGAACAATCTGGCAAAGTACTGCCCAAATGCCACTGTTTTGCATATCGATATTGATCCTACCTCCATTTCTAAAACTGTGACTGCTGATATCCCGATTGTTGGGGATGCCCGCCAGGTCCTCGAACAAATGCTTGAACTCCTGTCGCAAGAATCCGCCCATCAACCGCTGGATGAGATCCGCGACTGGTGGCAGCAGATTGAACAGTGGCGTGCTCGTCAGTGCCTGAAATACGATATTCACAGTGAAAAGATTAAACCGCAGGCGGTTATCGAGACTCTTTGGCGGCTGACGAAGGGGGACGCTTACGTGACGTCCGATGTCGGGCAGCACCAGATGTTCGCCGCACTTTATTATCCTTTCGACAAACCGCGTCGCTGGATTAACTCTGGTGGCCTCGGCACGATGGGGTTTGGTTTACCTGCGGCACTGGGCGTCAAAATGGCGTTGCCAGAAGAAACCGTGGTTTGCGTCACTGGCGACGGCAGTATTCAGATGAACATTCAGGAACTGTCTACCGCGTTGCAATACGAGTTGCCCGTACTGGTGGTGAATCTCAATAATCGCTATCTGGGGATGGTGAAGCAGTGGCAGGACATGATCTATTCCGGCCGTCATTCACAATCTTATATGCAATCGCTACCCGATTTCGTCCGTCTGGCGGAAGCCTATGGGCATGTCGGGATTCAGATTTCTCATCCGCAAGAGCTGGAAAGCAAACTTAGCGAGGCGCTGGAACAGGTGCGCAATAATCGTCTGGTCTTTGTTGATGTTACCGTCGATGGCAGTGAGCACGTCTACCCGATGCAGATTCGCGGGGGCGGAATGGATGAAATGTGGTTAAGCAAAACGGAGAGAACCTGATTATGCGCCGGATATTATCAGTCTTACTCGAAAATGAATCAGGCGCGTTATCCCGCGTGATTGGCCTTTTTTCCCAACGTGGCTACAACATTGAAAGCCTGACCGTTGCGCCCACCGATGATCCGACATTATCGCGTATGACCATCCAGACCGTGGGCGATGAAAAAGTGCTTGAGCAGATCGAAAAGCAATTACACAAACTGGTCGATGTCTTGCGCGTGAGCGAGCTGGGGCAGGGGGCGCACGTCGAGCGGGAAATCATGCTGGTGAAAATTCAGGCCAGCGGCTACGGACGTGACGAAGTGAAGCGCAATACGGAAATATTTCGTGGGCAAATCATCGATGTCACGCCATCGCTTTACACCGTCCAACTGGCAGGCACCAGCGATAAGCTTGATGCATTTTTAGCATCGATTCGCGATGTGGCGAAAATTGTGGAAGTTGCTCGCTCTGGTGTAGTTGGACTTTCGCGCGGCGATAAAATAATGCGTTGAGAATGATCTCAATGCGCAATTTGCAGCCCAACATGTCACGTTGGGCTTTTTTTGCGAATTCAGTGGGAACCTGGAATAAAAGCAGTTGCCGCAGTTAATTTTCTGCGCTTAGATGTTAATGAATTTAACCCATACCAGTACAATGGCTATGGTTTTTACATTTTACGCAAGGGGCAATTGTGAAACTGGATGAAATCGCTCGGCTAGCGGGAGTGTCGCGGACCACTGCAAGCTATGTTATTAACGGCAAAGCGAAGCAATACCGTGTGAGCGACAAAACCGTTGAAAAAGTCATGGCTGTGGTGCGTGAGCACAATTACCACCCGAACGCCGTGGCAGCTGGGCTTCGTGCTGGACGCACACGTTCTATTGGTCTTGTGATCCCCGATCTGGAGAACACCAGCTATACCCGCATCGCTAATTATCTTGAACGTCAGGCGCGGCAACGGGGTTATCAACTGCTGATTGCTTGCTCAGAAGATCAGCCAGACAACGAAATGCGTTGTATTGAGCATCTTCTACAGCGTCAGGTTGATGCCATTATTGTTTCGACGTCGTTGCCACCAGAGCATCCTTTTTATCAACGCTGGGCTAACGACCCGTTCCCGATTGTCGCGCTGGACCGCGCCCTCGATCGTGAACACTTCACCAGCGTGGTTGGTGCCGATCAGGATGATGCCGAAATGCTGGCGGAAGAGTTACGTAAGTTTCCCGCCGAGACGGTGCTTTATCTTGGCGCGCTGCCGGAGCTTTCTGTGAGCTTCTTGCGTGAGCAAGGTTTCCGTACTGCCTGGAAAGATGATCCGCGCGAAGTGCATTTCCTTTATGCCAACAGTTATGAGCGGGAGGCGGCTGCCCAGTTATTCGAAAAATGGCTGGAAACGCATCCGATGCCGCAGGCGCTGTTCACAACGTCGTTTGCGTTGTTGCAAGGGGTGATGGATGTCACGCTGCGTCGCGATGGCAAACTGCCTTCTGACCTGGCAATTGCCACCTTTGGCGATAACGAACTGCTCGACTTCTTACAGTGCCCGGTGCTGGCAGTGGCTCAACGTCACCGCGATGTCGCAGAGCGTGTGCTGGAAATTGTCCTGGCAAGCCTGGACGAACCGCGTAAGCCAAAACCTGGGTTAACGCGCATTAAACGTAATCTCTATCGCCGCGGCGTGCTCAGCCGTAACTAAGCCGCGAACAAAAATACGCGCCAGTGAATTTCTCATTGGCGCGTCGAGTACGGGAATGGACATCAATATCCTTAAAGTAAATAAGACTATTCCTGGCTATTATTGATAAATGCTTTTAAACCCGCCCATTAATTAACTCACCTGCTGAAATTCACAATAATTAAGCAATATTGACAGAGCGTTTTTGCATTATTTTGTTACATGCAGAGATGAATTGCCGATTTAACAAACACTTTTCTTTGCTTTTGCACAAACCTGCTGGCATCAAGCGCCACACAGACGCAACAGGGACTGTTAACCGGGGAAGATATGTCCTAAAATGCCGCTCGCGTCGCAAACTGACACTTTATATTTGCTGTGGAAAGTAGTTAGTCATTTTAAAACGGTGATGACGATGAGGGATTTTTTCTTACAGCTATTCATAACGTTAATTTGCTTCGCACGTTGGACGTAAAATAAACAACGCTGATATTAGCCGTAAACATCGGGTTTTTTACCTCGGTATGCCTTGTGACTGGCTTGACAAGCTTTTCCTCCGCTCCGTAAACTCCTTTCAGTGGGAAATTGTGGGGCAAAGTGGGAATAAGGGGTGAGGCTGGCATGTTCCGGGGAGCAACGTTAGTCAATCTCGACAGCAAAGGGCGCTTATCAGTGCCTACCCGTTATCGGGAACAGCTGCTTGAGAACGCTGCCGGTCAAATGGTTTGCACCATTGACATTCATCACCCGTGCCTGCTGCTTTACCCCCTGCCTGAATGGGAAATTATCGAGCAAAAATTATCGCGTCTGTCGAGCATGAACCCGGTTGAGCGCCGTGTGCAGCGCCTTCTGTTAGGTCATGCCAGCGAATGTCAGATGGATGGCGCCGGTCGATTGTTAATCGCGCCAGTACTGCGGCAACATGCCGGGCTGACAAAAGAAGTGATGCTGGTTGGACAGTTCAACAAGTTTGAGCTGTGGGATGAAACAACCTGGCATCAACAGGTCAAGGAAGATATCGACGCAGAGCAGTTGGCTACCGGAGACTTATCGGAACGACTGCAGGACTTGTCTCTATAAAATGATGGAAAACTATAAACATACTACGGTGCTGCTGGATGAAGCCGTTAATGGCCTCAATATCCGTCCTGATGGCATCTACATTGATGGGACTTTTGGTCGCGGTGGTCACTCACGTCTGATCCTCTCGCAGCTTGGCGAAGAGGGGCGTTTGCTGGCGATCGATCGCGACCCGCAGGCTATCGCCGTTGCGAAGACTATTGATGATCCGCGCTTCTCCATCATCCACGGACCTTTCTCCGCGCTGGGCGAATATGTTGCCGAGCGCGATCTTATCGGCAAGATCGACGGCATTCTCCTCGATCTTGGCGTCTCTTCACCGCAACTTGATGATGCTGAACGCGGCTTTTCCTTTATGCGCGATGGTCCGCTGGACATGCGTATGGACCCAACCCGTGGGCAGTCAGCCGCTGAATGGCTACAAACCGCAGAAGAAGCCGATATCGCCTGGGTATTGAAAACCTATGGTGAAGAGCGTTTTGCCAAACGCATTGCCCGCGCCATTGTCGAGCGAAACCGCGAACAGCCGATGACCCGCACCAAAGAACTGGCGGAAGTCGTGGCTGCCGCAACGCCGGTGAAAGATAAGTTTAAACATCCCGCGACCCGTACCTTCCAGGCGGTGCGCATTTGGGTAAACAGTGAACTGGAGGAGATAGAGCAGGCGCTAAAAAGCTCGCTCAACGTGCTGGCCCCGGGGGGGCGGCTCTCGATCATCAGCTTCCACTCGCTGGAAGACCGCATTGTGAAACGCTTTATGCGTGAAAACAGCCGTGGTCCGCAAGTTCCGGCAGGGTTACCGATGACTGAAGAGCAACTCAAAAAACTGGGTGGCCGTCAGCTGCGAGCACTAGGCAAGTTAATGCCGGGCGAAGAAGAGGTGGCTGAGAACCCTCGTGCCCGTAGTTCAGTTCTGCGTATTGCAGAGAGGACGAACGCATGATCAGCAGAGTGACAGAAGCTCTAAGCAAAGTTAAAGGATCGATGGGAAGCCACGAGCGCCATGCATTGCCTGGTGTTATCGGTGACGATCTTTTGCGATTTGGGAAGCTGCCACTCTGCCTGTTCATTTGCATTATTTTGACGGCGGTGACCGTGGTAACCACGGCGCACCATACCCGTTTACTGACCGCTCAGCGCGAACAACTGGTGCTGGAGCGAGATGCTTTAGACATTGAATGGCGCAACCTGATCCTTGAAGAGAATGCGCTCGGCGACCATAGCCGGGTGGAAAGGATCGCCACGGAAAAGCTGCAAATGCAGCATGTTGATCCGTCACAAGAAAATATCGTAGTGCAAAAATAAGGATAAACGCGACGCATGAAAGCAGCGGCGAAAACGCAGAAACCAAAACGTCAGGAAGAACATGCCAACTTTATCAGTTGGCGTTTTGCGTTGTTATGCGGCTGTATTCTCCTGGCGCTGGCTTTTCTGCTCGGACGCGTAGCGTGGTTACAAGTTATCTCCCCGGATATGCTGGTAAAAGAGGGCGACATGCGTTCTCTTCGCGTTCAGCAAGTTTCCACCTCCCGCGGCATGATTACCGACCGTTCTGGTCGCCCGTTAGCAGTGAGTGTGCCAGTAAAAGCGATCTGGGCCGACCCGAAAGAAGTGCATGAAGCTGGCGGCATCAGCGTCGGTGACCGCTGGAAGGCGCTGGCTAACGCGCTCAATATTCCGCTGGATCAACTTTCCGCCCGCATTAATGCCAACCCGAAAGGGCGCTTTATCTATCTGGCGCGTCAGGTTAACCCTGACATGGCTGAGTACATCAAAAAACTGAAGCTGCCGGGGATTCATCTACGTGAAGAATCTCGCCGTTACTATCCGTCTGGCGAAGTGACCGCTCACCTCATCGGCTTTACTAACGTCGATAGTCAGGGGATTGAGGGCGTCGAGAAGAGTTTCGATAAATGGCTTACCGGGCAGCCTGGCGAGCGCATTGTGCGTAAAGACCGCTATGGTCGCGTAATTGAAGATATCTCTTCCACCGACAGTCAGGCGGCACACAACCTGGCGCTGAGTATTGATGAACGCCTGCAGGCGCTGGTTTATCGCGAACTGAATAACGCGGTGGCCTTTAACAAGGCTGAATCTGGTAGTGCCGTGCTGGTGGATGTCAACACCGGTGAAGTGCTGGCGATGGCTAACAGCCCGTCATACAACCCAAACAATCTGAGTGGCACGCCGAAAGAGGCGATGCGTAACCGTACCATCACCGACGTGTTTGAACCTGGCTCAACGGTCAAACCGATGGTGGTGATGACCGCGTTGCAACGTGGCGTGGTGCGAGAAAACTCGGTACTGAATACCGTTCCTTATCGAATTAACGGCCACGAAATCAAAGACGTGGCACGCTACAGCGAATTAACCCTGACCGGGGTATTACAGAAGTCGAGTAACGTCGGTGTTTCCAAACTGGCGTTAGCGATGCCGTCCTCAGCGTTAGTAGATACTTACTCACGTTTTGGACTGGGAAAAGCGACCAATTTGGGGTTGGTCGGAGAACGCAGTGGCTTATATCCTCAAAAACAACGGTGGTCTGACATAGAGAGGGCCACCTTCTCTTTCGGCTATGGGCTAATGGTAACACCGTTACAGTTAGCGCGAGTCTACGCAACTATCGGCAGCTATGGCATTTATCGCCCGCTGTCGATTACCAAAGTTGATCCCCCGGTTCCCGGTGAACGTGTCTTCCCGGAGTCCATTGTTCGCACCGTGGTGCATATGATGGAAAGCGTGGCGCTACCGGGCGGTGGCGGCGTGAAGGCGGCGATTAAAGGCTATCGTATCGCCATTAAAACCGGTACCGCGAAAAAGGTCGGGCCGGACGGTCGCTACATCAATAAATATATTGCTTATACCGCAGGCGTTGCGCCTGCGAGTCAGCCGCGCTTCGCGCTGGTTGTTGTTATCAACGATCCGCAGGCGGGTAAATACTACGGCGGCGCCGTTTCCGCGCCGGTCTTTGGTGCCATCATGGGCGGCGTATTGCGTACCATGAACATCGAGCCGGATGCGCTGACAACGGGCGATAAAAATGAATTTGTGATTAATCAAGGCGAGGGGACAGGTGGCAGATCGTAATTTGCGCGACCTTCTTGCTCCGTGGGTGCCAGACGCACCTTCGCGAGCACTGCGAGAGATGACACTCGACAGCCGTGTGGCTGCGGCGGGCGATCTCTTTGTAGCTGTAGTAGGTCATCAGGCGGACGGGCGTCGATATATCCCGCAGGCGATAGCGCAAGGTGTGGCTGCCATTATTGCAGAGGCGAAAGATGAGGCGACCGACGGTGAAATCCGTGAAATGCACGGCGTACCAGTCATCTATCTCAGCCAGCTCAACGAGCGTTTATCTGCACTGGCGGGCCGCTTTTACCATGAACCCTCTGACAATTTACGTCTTGTAGGCGTAACGGGCACCAACGGCAAAACCACGACTACCCAGCTGCTGGCGCAGTGGAGCCAACTGCTTGGCGAAACCAGCGCGGTAATGGGCACCGTTGGTAACGGCCTGCTGGGAAAAGTGATCCCGACAGAAAATACCACCGGTTCGGCAGTCGATGTTCAGCATGAGCTGGCGGGGCTGGTGGATCAGGGCGCGACTTTTTGCGCAATGGAAGTTTCCTCCCACGGACTGGTACAGCACCGTGTGGCGGCATTGAAATTTGCGGCGTCGGTCTTTACCAACTTAAGCCGCGATCACCTTGATTATCATGGTGATATGGAACACTACGAAGCCGCGAAATGGCTGCTTTATTCTGAGCATCATTGCGGTCAGGCGATTATTAACGCCGACGATGAAGTGGGCCGCCGCTGGCTGGCAAAACTGCCGGACGCGGTTGCGGTATCAATGGAAGATCATATCAATCCGAACTGTCACGGACGCTGGTTGAAAGCGACTGAAGTGAACTATCACGACAGCGGTGCGACTATTCGCTTTAGCTCAAGCTGGGGTGATGGCGAAATTGAAAGCCATCTGATGGGCGCTTTTAACGTCAGCAACCTGCTGCTCGCGCTGGCGACGCTGCTGGCACTTGGCTACCCGCTGGCTGATCTGTTAAAAACCGCCGCGCGTCTGCAACCGGTTTGCGGACGTATGGAAGTGTTCACTGCACCGGGCAAACCGACGGTGGTGGTGGATTACGCGCATACGCCGGATGCATTGGAAAAAGCCTTGCAGGCTGCACGTCTTCACTGTGCAGGCAAGCTGTGGTGCGTCTTTGGCTGTGGTGGCGATCGCGATAAAGGTAAGCGTCCACTGATGGGAGCAATTGCTGAAGAGTTTGCTGACGTGGCGGTGGTAACGGACGATAACCCGCGTACCGAAGAACCGCGCGCTATCATCAACGATATTCTGGCGGGAATGCTGGACGCCGGACATGCCAAAGTGATGGAAGGCCGCGCTGAAGCGGTGACTTGCGCTGTTATGCAGGCTAAAGAGAATGATGTGGTGCTGATCGCGGGCAAAGGCCATGAGGATTATCAGATTGTTGGCAACCAGCGTCTGGACTACTCCGATCGCGTCACGGTAGCGCGTCTACTGGGGGTGATTGCATGATTAGCGTAACCCTTAGCCAACTTACCGATATTCTCAACGGTGAACTAAAAGGGGCAGATATTACCCTTGATGCTGTAACCACTGACACCCGTAAATTGACGCCGGGTTGCCTGTTTGTTGCCCTGAAAGGCGAACGTTTCGATGCCCATGATTTTGCTGACCAGGCGAAAGCTGGCGGTGCGGGTGCACTGCTGGTTAGCCGTCCGCTGGATATCGATCTGCCGCAGTTAATCGTCAAGGATACGCGTCTGGCGTTTGGTGAACTGGCTGCATGGGTTCGCCAGCAAGTTCCGGCGCGCGTGGTTGCTCTGACCGGTTCCTCCGGCAAAACCTCCGTTAAAGAGATGACGGCAGCGATTTTAAGCCAGTGTGGCAACACGCTTTATACGGCAGGCAATCTCAACAACGATATCGGTGTACCGATGACGCTGTTGCGCTTAACGCCAGAGTACGATTACGCAGTAATTGAACTTGGCGCGAACCATCAGGGCGAAATTGCCTGGACTGTGAGTCTGACTCGCCCGGAAGCGGCGCTGGTCAACAACCTGGCAGCGGCGCATCTGGAAGGTTTTGGCTCGCTTGCGGGTGTCGCGAAAGCGAAAGGTGAAATCTTTAGCGGCCTGCCGGAAAACGGTATCGCCATTATGAATGCCGACAACAACGACTGGCTGAACTGGCAGAGTGTGATTGGCTCACGCAAAGTGTGGCGCTTCTCACCGAATGCTAACAACAGCGATTTCACCGCCACCAATATCCACGTGACCTCGCACGGTACGGAATTTACGCTGCAAACCCCAACGGGTAGCGTCGATGTTCTGCTGCCGTTGCCGGGGCGTCACAATATTGCGAATGCGCTGGCAGCCGCTGCGCTCTCCATGTCCGTGGGCGCAACGCTTGATGCTATTAAAGCGGGGCTGGCAAATCTGAAAGCTGTTCCTGGCCGTCTGTTCCCCATTCAACTGGCGGAAAATCAGTTGCTGCTCGACGACTCCTACAACGCTAACGTCGGCTCCATGACCGCCGCTGTTCAGGTACTGGCTGAAATGCCGGGCTACCGTGTGCTGGTGGTGGGCGATATGGCGGAACTGGGCGCTGAAAGCGAGGCCTGCCATGTACAGGTGGGCGAAGCGGCGAAGGCGGCGGGTATTGACCGCGTGTTAAGTGTGGGTAAACAAAGCCATGCTATCAGCACCGCCAGCGGCGTTGGCGAACATTTTTCCGATAAAACTGCGCTTATCACACGTCTTAAATCACTGATTGCTGAGCAACAGGTAATTACGATTTTAGTTAAGGGTTCACGTAGTGCTGCCATGGAAGAGGTAGTACGCGCTTTACAGGAGAATGGGACATGTTAGTTTGGCTGGCCGAACATTTGGTCAAATATTATTCCGGCTTTAACGTCTTTTCCTATCTGACGTTTCGCGCCATCGTCAGCCTGCTGACTGCGCTGTTCATCTCATTGTGGATGGGCCCGCGCATGATTGCTCATTTACAAAAACTCTCCTTTGGTCAGGTGGTGCGTAACGACGGTCCTGAATCACACTTCAGCAAGCGCGGTACGCCGACCATGGGCGGGATTATGATCCTGACGGCGATTGTGATCTCCGTGCTGCTGTGGGCTTATCCATCCAATCCGTACGTCTGGTGCGTACTGGTGGTGCTGGTAGGTTACGGCATCATTGGCTTTGTTGATGACTATCGCAAAGTGGTGCGTAAAGACACCAAAGGGTTGATCGCTCGTTGGAAGTATTTCTGGATGTCGGTCATTGCGCTGGGTGTTGCCTTCGCGCTGTACCTTGCCGGCAAAGACACGCCCGCAACGCAGCTGGTGGTTCCGTTCTTTAAAGATGTGATGCCGCAACTGGGGCTGTTCTACATTCTGCTGGCTTACTTCGTCATTGTGGGTACTGGCAACGCGGTAAACCTGACCGATGGTCTTGATGGCCTGGCGATTATGCCGACTGTATTCGTCGCCGGTGGTTTTGCGCTGGTGGCATGGGCAACCGGCAACATGAACTTTGCCAGCTATTTACACATACCGTATCTACGACACGCCGGGGAACTGGTCATTGTCTGTACCGCGATAGTCGGGGCAGGGCTGGGCTTCCTGTGGTTTAACACCTATCCGGCGCAGGTCTTTATGGGCGATGTCGGTTCGCTGGCGTTAGGTGGTGCGTTAGGCATTATCGCCGTACTGCTGCGTCAGGAATTCCTGCTGGTGATTATGGGGGGCGTGTTCGTGGTAGAAACACTTTCCGTCATCCTGCAGGTCGGCTCCTTTAAACTGCGCGGACAACGTATTTTCCGCATGGCACCGATTCATCACCACTATGAACTGAAAGGCTGGCCGGAACCGCGCGTCATTGTACGTTTCTGGATTATTTCGCTGATGCTGGTCCTGATTGGTCTGGCAACGCTGAAGGTACGTTAATCATGGCTGATTACCAGGGTAAAAATGTCGTCATTATCGGCCTGGGCCTCACCGGGCTTTCTTGCGTGGACTTTTTCCTCGCTCGCGGTGTGACGCCGCGCGTTATGGATACGCGTATGACACCGCCTGGCCTGGATAAATTACCCGAAGCCGTAGAACGCCACACGGGCGGTCTGAATGATGAATGGCTGATGGCGGCCGATCTGATTGTCGCCAGTCCCGGTATTGCACTGGCGCATCCATCCTTAAGCGCTGCCGCTGATGCCGGAATCGAAATCGTTGGCGATATCGAGCTATTCTGCCGCGAAGCACAAGCACCGATTGTGGCGATCACCGGTTCTAACGGCAAAAGCACGGTCACCACGCTAGTGGGTGAAATGGCGAAAGCGGCGGGGGTTAACGTTGGTGTGGGTGGCAATATTGGCCTGCCTGCGTTGATGCTGCTGGATGATGAGTGCGAACTGTACGTGCTCGAGCTGTCGAGCTTCCAGCTTGAAACCACCTCCAGCTTACAGGCGGTAGCAGCGACCATTCTGAACGTGACTGAAGATCATATGGATCGCTATCCATTTGGTTTACAGCAGTATCGTGCGGCAAAACTGCGCATTTATGAAAATGCGAAAGTTTGCGTGGTTAATGCTGATGATGCCTTAACAATGCCGATTCGTGGTGCGGATGAACGCTGCGTTAGCTTTGGTATCAATATGGGCGACTATCACCTGAATCATCAGCAGGGTGAAACCTGGCTGCGGGTGAAAGGCGAGAAAGTGTTGAACGTGAAAGAGATGAAACTTTCCGGTCAGCATAACTACACCAATGCGCTGGCGGCACTGGCGCTGGCAGACGCAGCTGGTTTGCCACGCGCCAGTAGCCTGAAAGCGTTAACTACGTTCACTGGTTTGCCGCATCGCTTTGAAGTGGTGCTGGAACATAACGGTGTGCGCTGGATTAACGACTCGAAAGCGACCAATGTCGGCAGTACGGAAGCGGCGCTCAATGGCCTGCACGTAGATGGCACGCTGCATTTGTTGCTGGGCGGCGATGGTAAATCGGCGGACTTTAGTCCGCTGGCACGTTACCTGAATGGCGATAACGTACGTTTGTATTGTTTCGGTCGTGACGGCGCACAGCTGGCGGCACTGCGCCCGGAAGTGGCAGAACAAACCGAAACCATGGAACAGGCGATGCGCTTGCTGGCTCCGCGTGTTCAACCAGGAGATATGGTTCTGCTCTCCCCGGCCTGTGCCAGCCTTGATCAATTCAAGAACTTTGAACAACGAGGCAATGAGTTTGCCCGTCTGGCGAAGGAGTTAGGTTGATGCGTTTATCTCTCCCTCGCCTGAAAATGCCGCGCCTGCCAGGATTCAGTATTCTGGTCTGGATCTCCACGGCGCTAAAGGGCTGGGTGATGGGCTCGCGGGAAAAAGATACCGACAGCCTGATCATGTACGATCGCACCTTACTGTGGCTGACCTTCGGCCTCGCGGCGATCGGCTTTATCATGGTGACGTCCGCATCAATGCCTATCGGACAACGCTTGACTAACGATCCCTTTTTCTTCGCTAAGCGTGATGGCGTCTACCTGATCCTGGCGTTCATTCTGGCGATCATTACGCTGCGTCTGCCGATGGAGTTCTGGCAACGTTACAGCGCTACGATGCTACTCGGTTCAATCATCCTGTTGATGATCGTTCTGGTAGTGGGTAGCTCTGTTAAAGGGGCATCGCGTTGGATCGATCTCGGCTTGCTGCGTATCCAGCCTGCGGAGCTGACAAAACTGTCGCTGTTTTGCTATATCGCCAACTATCTGGTGCGTAAAGGCGACGAAGTGCGTAATAACCTGCGCGGCTTCTTGAAACCGATGGGCGTGATTTTGGTGTTGGCAGTGTTACTGCTGGCACAGCCAGACCTTGGTACGGTGGTGGTGCTGTTTGTGACCACGCTGGCGATGTTGTTCCTGGCGGGGGCGAAATTGTGGCAGTTCATTGCCATTATCGGCATGGGGATTTCAGCGGTTGTGTTACTGATCCTCGCCGAACCGTACCGTATCCGCCGTGTTACCGCATTCTGGAATCCGTGGGAAGATCCCTTTGGCAGCGGCTATCAGTTAACGCAATCGCTGATGGCGTTTGGTCGCGGCGAACTGTGGGGGCAAGGTTTAGGTAACTCGGTTCAAAAACTGGAGTATCTGCCGGAAGCACACACTGACTTTATTTTCGCCATTATCGGCGAAGAACTGGGGTATGTCGGTGTGGTGCTGGCACTTTTAATGGTATTCTTCGTCGCTTTTCGTGCGATGTCGATTGGCCGTAAAGCATTAGAAATTGACCATCGTTTTTCCGGTTTTCTCGCCTGTTCCATTGGCATCTGGTTTAGTTTCCAGGCGCTGGTTAACGTAGGCGCGGCAGCGGGGATGTTACCGACCAAAGGTCTGACATTGCCGCTGATCAGTTACGGTGGTTCGAGCTTACTGATTATGTCGACAGCCATCATGATGCTGTTGCGTATTGATTATGAAACGCGTCTGGAGAAAGCGCAGGCGTTTGTACGAGGTTCACGATGAGTGGTCAAGGAAAGCGATTAATGGTGATGGCCGGCGGAACCGGTGGACATGTGTTCCCGGGACTGGCGGTTGCGCACCATCTAATGGCTCAGGGTTGGCAAGTTCGCTGGCTGGGGACTGCCGACCGTATGGAAGCGGACTTAGTGCCAAAACATGGCATCGAAATTGATTTCATTCGTATCTCTGGTCTGCGTGGTAAAGGTATAAAAGCACTGTTAGCTGCACCTCTGCGTATTTTTAACGCCTGGCGTCAGGCACGGGCGATTATGAAAGCGTTCAAACCTGATGTGGTGCTCGGTATGGGCGGCTACGTATCAGGTCCAGGTGGACTGGCAGCGTGGTCGTTAGGCATTCCGGTTGTACTTCATGAACAAAACGGTATTGCGGGCTTAACCAATAAATGGCTGGCGAAGATTGCCACCAAAGTGATGCAGGCGTTTCCAGGCGCTTTCCCTAATGCGGAAGTGGTGGGTAACCCGGTGCGTACCGATGTGCTGGCGTTGCCACTGCCGCAGCAACGTTTGGCTGGTCGTGAAGGTCCGGTTCGTGTGTTGGTAGTGGGGGGTTCCCAGGGCGCACGCATTCTTAACCAGACAATGCCGCAGGTTGCTGCGAAACTGGGTGATTCAGTCACTATCTGGCATCAGAGCGGCAAAGGTTCGCAACAATCCGTTGAACAGGCGTATGCGGAAGCGGGGCAACCGCAGCATAAAGTGACGGAATTTATTGATGATATGGCGGCGGCGTATGCGTGGGCAGATGTCGTTGTTTGCCGCTCCGGTGCGTTAACGGTGAGTGAAATTGCCGCAGCGGGGCTACCGGCATTGTTTGTGCCGTTTCAACATAAAGACCGCCAGCAATACTGGAATGCGCTACCGCTGGAAAAAGCGGGCGCAGCCAAAATTATCGAGCAGCCACAGCTTACTGTGGATGCTGTCGCCAACACCCTGGCCGGGTGGTCGCGAGAAACCTTATTAACCATGGCAGAACGCGCCCGTGCTGCATCCATTCCGGATGCCACCGAGCGAGTGGCAAATGAAGTGAGCCGGGCTGCCCGGGCGTAATTGTAGCGATGCCTTTTGCATCGTATGAATGTAAGAAGTTAATGGCGTAAAGAATGAATACACAACAATTGGCAAAACTGCGTTCCATCGTGCCCGAAATGCGTCGCGTTCGGCACATACATTTTGTCGGCATCGGTGGTGCCGGTATGGGCGGTATTGCCGAAGTTCTGGCCAATGAAGGTTATCAGATCAGTGGTTCCGATTTAGCGCCAAATCCGGTCACGCAACAGTTAATGAATCTGGGAGCGACGATTTATTTCAACCATCGCCCGGAAAACGTACGTGATGCCAGTGTGGTCGTTGTTTCCAGCGCGATTTCTGCCGATAACCCGGAAATTGTCGCAGCTCATGAAGCGCGTATTCCGGTGATCCGTCGTGCCGAAATGCTGGCTGAGTTAATGCGTTTTCGTCATGGCATCGCCATTGCCGGAACGCACGGCAAAACGACAACCACCGCGATGGTTTCCAGCATCTACGCAGAAGCGGGGCTCGACCCAACCTTCGTTAACGGCGGGCTGGTAAAAGCGGCGGGTGTTCATGCGCGTTTGGGGCATGGTCGATACCTGATTGCCGAAGCGGATGAGAGCGATGCATCGTTCCTCCATTTGCAACCGATGGTGGCGATTGTCACCAATATCGAAGCCGACCACATGGATACCTACCAGGGCGACTTTGAGAATTTAAAACAGACCTTTATTAATTTTCTGCACAACCTGCCGTTTTACGGTCGTGCGGTGATGTGTGTAGATGATCCGGTGATCCGCGAATTGTTACCGCGTGTGGGGCGTCAGACCACGACTTACGGATTCAGCGAAGATGCCGACGTGCGTGTAGAAGATTATCAGCAGATTGGTCCGCAGGGGCACTTTACGCTGCTGCGCCAGGACAAAGAGCCGATGCGCGTTACCCTGAATGCGCCAGGCCGTCATAACGCGCTGAATGCCGCAGCTGCGGTCGCTGTTGCCACGGAAGAGGGGATTGACGACGAGGCTATTTTGCGTGCGCTGGAGAGTTTCCAGGGGACAGGCCGTCGTTTTGATTTCCTCGGTGAATTCCCGCTGGAGCCAGTGAATGGTAAAAGCGGTACGGCAATGCTGGTTGATGACTACGGTCACCATCCGACCGAAGTGGATGCCACCATTAAAGCGGCGCGTGCTGGCTGGCCGGATAAAAACCTGGTAATGCTGTTTCAGCCGCACCGTTTTACCCGTACGCGCGACCTGTATGATGATTTCGCCAATGTGCTGACGCAGGTTGATACCCTGTTGATGCTGGAAGTGTATCCGGCTGGCGAAGCGCCAATTCCGGGAGCGGACAGCCGTTCGCTGTGTCGCACAATTCGTGGACGTGGGAAAATTGATCCCATTCTGGTGCCGGACCCGGCGCAGGTAGCCGAGATGCTGGCACCGGTATTAACCGGTAACGACCTGATTCTCGTTCAGGGGGCCGGTAATATCGGAAAAATTGCTCGTTCTTTAGCTGAAATCAAACTGAAGCCGCAAACTCCGGAGGAAGAACAACATGACTGATAAAATCGCGGTCCTGTTGGGCGGGACCTCCGCTGAGCGGGAAGTTTCTCTGAATTCTGGTGCAGCGGTGTTAGCCGGGCTGCGTGAAGGCGGTATTGACGCGTATCCTGTCGACCCGAAAGAAGTCGACGTGACGCAACTGAAGTCGATGGGCTTTCAGAAAGTGTTTATCGCGCTACATGGTCGCGGCGGTGAAGATGGCACGCTGCAGGGTATGCTCGAGCTGATGGGCTTGCCTTATACCGGCAGCGGAGTGATGGCATCTGCGCTTTCAATGGATAAACTACGCAGCAAATTGCTTTGGCAGGGCGCTGGTTTACCGGTAGCGCCGTGGGTAGCATTAACCCGCGCAGAGTTTGAAAAAGGCCTGAGCGATAAGCAGTTAGCAGAAATTTCTGCCTTAGGTTTGCCGGTTATCGTTAAGCCGAGTCGCGAAGGTTCCAGCGTGGGAATGTCAAAAGTAGTAGCAGAAAATGCTCTACAAGATGCATTAAGATTGGCATTTCAGCACGATGAAGAAGTATTGATTGAAAAATGGCTAAGTGGGCCGGAGTTCACGGTTGCGATACTTGGTGAAGAAATTTTACCGTCAATACGTATTCAACCGGCCGGAACCTTCTATGATTATGAGGCGAAGTATCTCTCTGATGAGACACAGTATTTCTGCCCCGCAGGGCTGGATGCGTCACAAGAGGCCAATTTGCAGGCATTAGTGCTGAAAGCATGGACGACGTTAGGTTGCAAAGGATGGGGACGTATTGACGTTATGCTGGACAGCGATGGACAGTTTTATCTGCTGGAAGCCAATACCTCACCGGGTATGACCAGTCACAGCCTGGTGCCAATGGCGGCACGTCAGGCAGGTATGAGCTTCTCGCAGTTGGTAGTACGAATTCTGGAACTGGCGGACTAATATGTCGCAGGCTGCTCTGAACACGCGAAACAGCGAAGAAGAGGTTTCTTCTCGCCGCAATAATGGAACGCGTCTGGCGGGGATCCTTTTCCTGCTGACCGTTTTAACGACAGTGTTGGTGAGCGGCTGGGTCGTGTTGGGCTGGATGGAAGATGCGCAACGCCTGCCGCTCTCAAAGCTGGTGTTGACCGGTGAACGCCATTACACGCGTAATGACGATATCCGACAGTCGATCCTGGCATTGGGTGAGCCAGGTACCTTTATGACCCAGGATGTCAACATCATCCAGACGCAAATAGAACAACGCCTGCCGTGGATTAAGCAGGTGAGCGTCAGAAAGCAGTGGCCTGATGAATTGAAGATTCATCTGGTTGAATATGTGCCGATTGCGCGGTGGAATGATCAACATATGGTAGACGCGGAAGGAAACACTTTCAGCGTGCCGCCAGATCGCACCAGCAAGCAGGTGCTTCCAATGCTGTATGGCCCAGAAGGCAGCGCCAATGAAGTGTTGCAGGGCTATCGCGAAATGGGGCAGATGCTGGCAAAGGACAGATTTACTCTGAAGGAAGCGGCGATGACCGCGCGGCGTTCCTGGCAGTTGACGCTGAATAACGATATTAAGCTCAATCTTGGCCGGGGCGATACGATGAAACGTTTGGCTCGCTTTGTAGAACTTTATCCGGTTTTACAGCAGCAGGCGCAAACCGATGGCAAACGGATTAGCTACGTTGATTTGCGTTATGACTCTGGAGCGGCAGTAGGCTGGGCGCCTTTGCCGCCAGAGGAATCTACTCAGCAACAAAATCAGGCACAGGCAGAACAACAATGATCAAGGCGACGGACAGAAAACTGGTAGTAGGACTGGAGATTGGTACCGCGAAGGTTGCCGCTTTAGTAGGGGAAGTTCTGCCCGACGGTATGGTCAATATCATTGGCGTGGGCAGCTGCCCGTCGCGTGGTATGGATAAAGGCGGGGTAAACGACCTCGAATCCGTGGTCAAGTGCGTACAACGCGCCATTGACCAGGCAGAATTGATGGCAGATTGTCAGATCTCTTCGGTATATCTGGCGCTTTCTGGTAAGCACATCAGCTGCCAGAATGAAATTGGTATGGTGCCTATTTCTGAAGAAGAAGTGACGCAAGAAGATGTGGAAAACGTCGTCCATACCGCGAAATCAGTGCGTGTGCGCGATGAGCATCGTGTGCTGCATGTGATCCCGCAAGAGTATGCGATTGACTATCAGGAAGGGATCAAGAATCCGGTAGGACTTTCGGGCGTGCGGATGCAGGCAAAAGTGCATCTGATCACATGTCACAACGATATGGCGAAAAACATCGTCAAAGCGGTTGAACGTTGTGGGCTGAAAGTTGACCAACTGATATTTGCCGGACTGGCATCAAGTTATTCGGTATTGACGGAAGATGAACGTGAACTGGGTGTCTGCGTCGTCGATATCGGTGGTGGTACAATGGATATCGCCGTTTATACCGGTGGGGCATTGCGCCACACTAAGGTAATTCCTTATGCTGGCAATGTCGTGACCAGTGATATCGCTTACGCCTTTGGCACGCCGCCAAGCGACGCCGAAGCGATTAAAGTTCGCCACGGTTGTGCGCTGGGTTCCATCGTTGGAAAAGATGAGAGCGTGGAAGTGCCGAGCGTAGGCGGTCGTCCACCGCGGAGTCTGCAACGTCAGACCCTGGCAGAGGTGATCGAGCCGCGCTATACCGAGCTGCTCAACCTGGTCAACGAAGAGATATTGCAGTTGCAGGAAAAGCTTCGCCAACAAGGGGTTAAACATCACCTGGCGGCAGGCATTGTTTTAACTGGTGGCGCAGCGCAGATCGAAGGTCTTGCAGCCTGTGCTCAGCGCGTGTTTCATACGCAAGTGCGTATCGGCGCGCCGCTGAACATTACCGGTTTAACGGATTATGCTCAGGAGCCGTATTATTCGACGGCGGTGGGATTGCTTCACTATGGGAAAGAGTCACATCTTAACGGTGAAGCTGAAGTAGAAAAACGTGTTACAGCATCAGTTGGCTCGTGGATCAAGCGACTCAATAGTTGGCTGCGAAAAGAGTTTTAATTTTTATGAGGTCGACGATAATTACGGCCTCAGGCGACAGGCACAAATCGGAGAGAAACTATGTTTGAACCAATGGAACTTACCAATGACGCGGTGATTAAAGTCATCGGCGTCGGCGGCGGCGGCGGTAATGCTGTTGAACACATGGTGCGCGAGCGCATTGAAGGTGTTGAATTCTTCGCGGTAAATACCGATGCACAAGCGCTGCGTAAAACAGCGGTTGGACAGACGATTCAAATCGGTAGCGGTATCACCAAAGGACTGGGAGCTGGCGCAAATCCAGAAGTTGGCCGTAATGCGGCTGATGAGGATCGCGATGCACTGCGTGCGGCGCTGGAAGGTGCAGACATGGTCTTTATTGCTGCGGGTATGGGTGGTGGTACCGGTACTGGTGCAGCACCAGTTGTCGCTGAAGTGGCAAAAGATTTGGGGATCCTGACCGTTGCTGTCGTGACTAAGCCTTTCAACTTTGAAGGCAAGAAGCGTATGGCATTCGCTGAGCAGGGGATCACTGAACTGTCCAAGCATGTGGACTCTCTGATCACTATCCCTAACGACAAACTGCTGAAAGTCTTGGGCCGCGGTATCTCCCTGCTGGATGCATTTGGCGCAGCGAACGATGTACTGAAAGGTGCTGTGCAAGGTATCGCTGAACTGATTACTCGTCCAGGCCTGATGAACGTGGACTTTGCAGACGTACGTACCGTAATGTCTGAAATGGGCTACGCAATGATGGGGTCTGGTGTGGCGAGCGGCGAAGACCGTGCGGAAGAAGCTGCTGAAATGGCTATCTCCTCTCCGCTGCTGGAAGATATCGACCTGTCTGGCGCACGCGGCGTGCTGGTTAACATCACGGCGGGCTTCGACCTGCGTCTGGATGAGTTCGAAACGGTAGGTAACACCATCCGTGCATTTGCATCCGACAACGCAACTGTGGTTATCGGTACTTCTCTTGACCCGGATATGAATGACGAGCTGCGCGTAACCGTTGTTGCGACAGGTATCGGTATGGACAAACGTCCTGAAATCACCCTGGTGACCAATAAGCAGGTTCAGCAGCCAGTGATGGATCGCTACCAGCAGCACGGGATGGCACCGCTGACTCAGGAGCAGAAACCGGTTGCTAAAGTCGTGAATGACAACGCACCGCAAACTGCGAAAGAGCCGGATTATCTGGATATCCCAGCATTCCTGCGTAAGCAAGCTGATTAAGAATTGACTGGAATTTGGGTTTCGAGGCTCTTTGTGCTAAACTGGCCCGCCGAATGTATAGTACACTTCGGTTGGATAGGTAATTTGGCGAGATAATACGATGATCAAACAAAGGACACTTAAACGTATCGTTCAGGCGACGGGTGTCGGTTTACATACCGGCAAGAAAGTCACCCTGACGTTACGCCCTGCGCCGGCCAACACCGGGGTCATCTATCGTCGCACCGACTTGAATCCACCGGTAGATTTCCCGGCCGATGCCAAATCTGTGCGTGATACCATGCTCTGTACGTGTCTGGTCAACGAGCATGATGTACGGATTTCAACCGTAGAGCACCTCAATGCTGCTCTCGCGGGCCTGGGCATCGATAACATTGTTATCGAAGTTAACGCGCCGGAAATCCCGATCATGGACGGCAGCGCCGCTCCGTTTGTATACCTGCTGCTTGACGCCGGTATCGACGAGTTGAACTGCGCCAAGAAATTTGTTCGCATCAAAGAGACTGTTCGTGTCGAAGATGGCGATAAGTGGGCTGAATTTAAGCCGTACAATGGTTTTTCGCTGGATTTCACCATCGATTTTAACCATCCGGCTATTGATTCCAGCAACCAGCGCTATGCGATGAACTTCTCCGCTGATGCGTTTATGCGCCAGATCAGCCGTGCGCGTACGTTCGGTTTCATGCGTGATATCGAATATCTGCAGTCCCGTGGTTTGTGCCTGGGCGGCAGCTTCGATTGTGCCATCGTTGTTGACGATTATCGCGTACTGAACGAAGACGGCCTGCGTTTTGAAGACGAATTTGTGCGTCACAAAATGCTCGATGCGATCGGTGACTTGTTCATGTGTGGTCACAATATTATTGGTGCATTTACCGCTTATAAATCTGGTCATGCACTGAATAACAAACTGCTGCAGGCTGTCCTTGCAAAACAGGAAGCCTGGGAATATGTGACCTTCCAGGACGACGCAGAACTGCCGTTGGCCTTCAAAGCGCCTTCAGCCGTACTGGCATAACGACATTTATACTGTCGTATAAAATTCGACTGGCAAATCTGGCACTCTCTCCGGCCAGGTGAACCGGTCGTTTTTTTTTGAATTTTATAAGAACGATAAAAAACGGTGCGAACGCTGTTTTCTTAAGCACTTTTACGCACAACTTATCTTCATTCGTGCTGTGGACTTCAGGCTTTAATGATAAGATTTGTGCGCTAAATACGTTTGAATACGATCGGGATGGCAATAACGTGAGTGGAATACTGACGCGCTGGCGACAGTTTGGTAAACGCTACTTCTGGCCGCATCTCTTATTAGGGATGGTCGCGGCGAGTTTAGGTTTGCCTGCGCTCAGCAACGCCGCCGAACCAAACGCGCCCGCAAAAGCGACAACCCGCAACCACGAGCCTTCAGCCAAAGTTAACTTTGGTCAATTGGCCTTGCTGGAAGCGAACACGCGCCGCCCGAATTCGAACTATTCCGTTGATTACTGGCATCAACATGCCATTCGCACGGTAATCCGTCATCTTTCCTTCGCAATGGCACCGCAAACGCTGCCCGTTGCTGAAGAATCTTTGCCTCTTCAGGCGCAACATCTTGCATTACTGGATACGCTCAGCGCGCTGTTGACCCAGGAAGGCACGCCGTCTGAAAAGGGTTATCGCATTGATTATGCGCATTTTACCCCGCAAGCAAAATTCAGCACGCCCGTCTGGATAAGCCAGGCGCAAGGTATCCGTGCTGGCCCTCAACGCCTCAGCTAACAACAATAAACTTTTATTTCATTTTATTGACTCCGCAACACGGGGCGTTTGAGATTTTATTATGCTAATCAAATTATTAACTAAAGTTTTCGGTAGTCGTAACGATCGCACCCTGCGCCGGATGCGCAAAGTCGTCAACATTATCAATGCCATGGAACCGGAGATGGAAAAACTCTCCGACGAAGAACTTAAAGGGAAAACTGCAGAGTTTCGTGCACGTCTGGAAAAAGGTGAGGTGCTGGAAAATCTGATTCCGGAAGCTTTTGCCGTGGTGCGTGAAGCAAGTAAGCGCGTCTTTGGCATGCGTCACTTCGACGTTCAGTTGCTCGGTGGTATGGTTCTTAATGAACGTTGCATCGCAGAAATGCGTACCGGGGAAGGTAAAACCCTAACCGCAACGCTGCCTGCTTACCTGAACGCATTAACCGGTAAGGGGGTACACGTTGTTACCGTCAACGATTACCTGGCGCAACGTGACGCCGAAAACAACCGTCCGTTGTTTGAATTCCTCGGCCTGACAGTCGGCATTAACCTGCCGGGCATGCCAGCACCGGCAAAGCGCGAAGCTTACGCAGCTGACATCACTTACGGTACAAACAACGAATACGGCTTTGACTACCTGCGCGACAACATGGCATTCAGCCCTGAAGAACGTGTACAACGTAAACTGCACTATGCGCTGGTGGACGAAGTGGACTCCATCCTCATCGATGAAGCGCGTACACCGCTGATCATTTCCGGCCCGGCTGAAGACAGCTCGGAAATGTATAAACGCGTGAATAAAATTATTCCGCACCTGATCCGTCAGGAAAAAGAAGACTCCGAAACCTTCCAGGGCGAAGGCCACTTCTCGGTGGACGAAAAATCTCGCCAGGTGAACCTGACCGAACGTGGTCTGGTGCTGATTGAAGAACTGCTGGTGAAAGAAGGCATCATGGATGAAGGGGAGTCTCTGTACTCTCCGGCCAACATCATGCTGATGCACCACGTAACGGCGGCGCTGCGCGCTCATGCGCTGTTTACCCGAGACGTCGACTACATCGTTAAAGATGGTGAAGTTATCATCGTTGATGAACACACCGGTCGTACCATGCAGGGACGTCGTTGGTCCGATGGCCTGCATCAGGCAGTGGAAGCGAAAGAAGGTGTACAGATCCAGAACGAAAACCAGACGCTGGCGTCGATCACCTTCCAGAACTACTTCCGTTTGTATGAAAAACTGGCGGGCATGACCGGTACTGCAGATACCGAAGCTTTCGAATTTAGCTCAATCTACAAACTGGATACCGTTGTTGTTCCAACCAACCGTCCGATGATTCGTAAAGATCTGCCAGATCTGGTCTATATGACTGAAGCGGAAAAAATCCAGGCGATCATCGAAGATATCAAAGAGCGTACTGCGAAGGGCCAGCCAGTGCTGGTGGGTACTATCTCCATCGAAAAATCGGAATTGGTGTCAAACGAGCTGACCAAAGCCGGTATCAAACACAACGTTCTGAACGCCAAATTCCACGCTAACGAAGCAGCGATTGTTGCACAAGCGGGTTATCCGGCGGCGGTGACTATCGCGACTAACATGGCGGGTCGTGGTACAGATATTGTGCTCGGTGGTAGCTGGCAGGCAGAAGTTGCCGCGCTGGAAAATCCGACCGCAGAGCAAATTGAAAAAATCAAAGCCGACTGGCAGGTGCGTCACGATGCGGTACTGGCTGCAGGTGGTCTGCATATCATCGGTACAGAACGTCACGAATCTCGTCGTATCGATAACCAGTTGCGCGGTCGCTCTGGTCGTCAGGGGGATGCTGGTTCTTCCCGTTTCTATCTGTCGATGGAAGATGCGCTGATGCGTATTTTTGCTTCCGACCGAGTATCCGGCATGATGCGTAAACTGGGTATGAAGCCAGGCGAAGCCATTGAACACCCGTGGGTGACCAAAGCGATTGCCAACGCCCAGCGTAAAGTTGAAAGCCGTAACTTCGACATTCGTAAGCAACTGCTGGAATATGATGACGTGGCTAACGATCAGCGTCGCGCCATTTACTCCCAGCGTAACGAACTGCTGGATGTCAGCGATGTGAGTGAAACCATCAACAGCATTCGTGAAGATGTGTTCAAAGCGACCATTGATGCCTACATTCCGCCGCAGTCGCTGGAAGAAATGTGGGATATTCCGGGGCTGCAGGAACGTCTGAAGAACGATTTCGACCTCGATTTGCCGATTGCCGAGTGGCTGGACAAAGAGCCAGAACTGCATGAAGAGACGCTGCGTGAGCGTATTCTGGCGCAGTCCATCGAAGTGTATCAGCGTAAAGAAGAAGTGGTTGGCGCTGAGATGATGCGTCACTTCGAGAAAGGCGTCATGCTGCAAACGCTTGACTCCCTGTGGAAAGAGCACCTGGCGGCGATGGATTATCTGCGTCAAGGTATCCACCTGCGTGGCTATGCACAGAAAGATCCGAAGCAGGAATACAAACGTGAATCGTTCTCCATGTTTGCAGCGATGCTGGAGTCGTTGAAATATGAAGTTATCAGCACGCTGAGCAAAGTTCAGGTACGTATGCCTGAAGAGGTTGAGGAGCTGGAACAACAGCGTCGTATGGAAGCCGAGCGTTTAGCGCAAATGCAGCAGCTTAGCCATCAGGATGACGACTCTGCAGCCGCAGCTGCACTGGCGGCACAAACCGGTGAACGCAAAGTTGGACGTAATGATCCTTGCCCGTGCGGTTCTGGTAAAAAATACAAGCAGTGCCACGGTCGCCTGCAATAAAGCTAACAGTTGAAGTAAAAGGCGCAGGATTCTGCGCCTTTTTTATAGGTTTAAGACAATGAAAAAGCTGCAAATTGCGGTAGGTATTATTCGCAACGAGAACAATGAAATCTTTATAACCCGTCGCGCCGCAGATGCGCACATGGCGAATAAACTGGAGTTTCCTGGCGGTAAAATTGAAATGGGCGAAACGCCGGAACAGGCGGTGGTGCGTGAACTTCAGGAAGAAGTCGGGATTACCCCACAACATTATTCGCTATTTGAAAAACTGGAATATGAATTCCCGGACAGGCATATAACTCTGTGGTTCTGGCTGGTCGAAAGCTGGGAAGGGGAGCCGTGGGGTAAAGAAGGGCAACCCGGTGAGTGGATGTCGCTGGTTGGTCTGAATGCCGATGATTTTCCGCCAGCCAATGAACCGGTACTTGCGAAGCTTAAGCGTGTGTATGTCGGATAGGCGTTTATGCCGCATCCAACATTTGCACAAGATGCCCGATGCGACGCTGGCGCGTCTTATCAGCATCTACAATTTTAACACGTTGATATGTAAGGTCTTGTAGGTCGGATAAGGCGTTCCCGCCGCATCCGACATTTGCACACGATGCCTGATGCGACGCTGCCCGCGTCTTATCAGGCCAGCGTCGCATCAGATAAAATGTCACTGCTTTGGCTCTTCGCTCCAGTCATCGCTTTCGGAAAGATCGCCACTGCTGGGGATTCGTTTTTCTTCAGCAGCCCATTCTCCGAGGTCGATCAGCTGGCAACGTTTGGAACAAAATGGCCGAAACGGGCTGATTTCACCCCACACCACCGTTTTCCCGCAGGTTGGGCAATTCACCGTAATAGTTTCTGACATTTTTACTCCTTAGCAACAGGCCAGTTCGAAATCCAGACGTTCCGGTACCTGTCCGTTTTCACTGTCCAGCGGCATAAAACGAATGGCAAAACGGCTCTTATGACCGGAAATTTGCGGATAAAGCTGTGAATCGAGTGACAGATTCAGGCGCAGCAAGTCGGCATCGCCACCGTTATCCTGATAAAAACCATTCAGGCTGGTTTGTTTACGGAAGGGGGCCGACTGGCGAATTAAATCCAGCACCATGGTAAGTGCCTGGGTGAGCGGGTTCAGGCTGGCAATCCAGGTTTCTACCTGGCTGTCGCGCTGCGCCTGGGGTAGATGCAGCCAAATGTGCAATGTAGGTAAATCAAAGCTACAACAGCCGCCTGGGATGCTCAGTCGCTGACGCACCAGGGCAATCAAACGATCTTCACGCAGAAATTGCCCGATACGCGGCGCGGATATTAACACGCTACCCGCCGCTTTTAACTGCTGAATTAATGCTTCAATGCGGCTCTGGTCAACGCCAGGCACGCCAATCCAGGTCTGGAGTTTGCGCTGCTGGCGGTCAAGTTCTTTCAACAGCTCAGTACGGACTTCGCCGCGCTCGAAAACATCCAGTAATTCACTGACATTGCGGAACAAATGCAGCGCGCCAGCGTAGTCAACGACGGGCAAATTTACGGTGAGTTGTTGAATTAAAAACTCAATGCGCAGCCATGTACGCATTTTTTCATTTAGTGGATGTTCAAAAAGGACCTGGGTCTGCATTACGTTTTTTCCTGTGAGACAAACTGCGACGCAAGCTGCAAATAGTGTGCGTGCAGGCGGGCAACATCCGATGCGATAGCATCCGGTGCGCCGTTATTATCAATGACGTCATCTGCCACGGCAAGGCGAGCTTCGCGCGGTGCCTGAGCAGCAAGGATTTGTTCGACATGCTCGCGAGTGACATCATCGCGCTGCATGGTGCGCTTAAGTTGCGTTTCTGGGCTGACATCCACCACCAGCACTCGATTCGCTTTTTTATACAGTGAGTTTTCTACCAGCAATGGCACAACCCACAGTACATAGGGGGAAGTTGCTTGCTGGATCTGGTGTTGCGTCTCTTGCTGAATCAGCGGATGCAGCAGGGCGTTAAGCCAGTTTTTCTCTTCCGGGTTGGCGAAAATCCGCTCGCGCAAGGCCCGGCGCTGCAATGTTCCATCAGCAGCAATCATGTTAGCGCCAAAGTGATCAGCAATGGCATGTAGCGCAGGTGCACCTGGTTCAACCACCTGACGCGCAATAATATCGGCATCAATGACGTTAATTCCGAGATCAGCAAACGCATTGGCAACGGTACTCTTGCCACTGCCAATGCCTCCCGTTAAGGCAACTATATACCTCATAATTTATATTCCCGGGAATTCATCATGATTATCAAAACGTTAAAAATGAGCGCACGAAAGCGAAATTGATGAAACGTTTGCTCACTATTTACCAGGTAAATTTATGGGATTGTAGCGTAAAAAAAGACAATTTCGCAGTCTTGCGCCGCATTGATTAGTGCGTATGATAGCGTCACTGGAGTTGCGCTCTTACCCTTATAGCCATTAACCCCAGGAATCCGCACATGCGTATTGAAGAAGATCTGAAGTTAGGTTTTAAAGACGTTCTCATCCGCCCTAAACGCTCCACTCTTAAAAGCCGTTCCGATGTTGAACTGGAACGTCAATTCACCTTCAAACATTCAGGTCAGAGCTGGTCCGGCGTGCCGATTATCGCCGCAAATATGGACACCGTAGGCACATTTTCTATGGCCTCTGCGCTGGCTTCTTTTGATATTCTGACTGCTGTGCATAAACACTATTCTGTCGAAGAGTGGCAAGCGTTTATCAACAATTCTTCCGCTGATGTGCTGAAACATGTGATGGTTTCTACCGGTACGTCTGATGCGGATTTCGAAAAAACTAAACAGATTCTCGACCTGAACCCGGCATTAAACTTCGTTTGTATTGATGTGGCGAATGGTTATTCTGAACACTTCGTGCAGTTCGTTGCGAAAGCGCGTGAAGCGTGGCCGACCAAAACCATTTGTGCTGGCAACGTCGTGACAGGTGAAATGTGTGAGGAGCTTATCCTCTCCGGTGCTGATATCGTTAAAGTTGGCATTGGCCCAGGTTCTGTTTGTACAACTCGCGTCAAAACAGGCGTCGGTTATCCGCAACTTTCTGCGGTGATCGAATGTGCCGATGCTGCGCATGGTCTGGGCGGAATGATCGTCAGCGACGGTGGCTGCACCACGCCGGGCGATGTCGCGAAAGCCTTTGGCGGCGGTGCCGATTTCGTCATGCTTGGCGGCATGCTGGCGGGCCACGAAGAGAGCGGCGGTCGCATCGTTGAGGAGAACGGCGAGAAATTTATGCTGTTCTACGGCATGAGCTCCGAGTCTGCGATGAAACGTCACGTTGGCGGCGTTGCGGAATATCGCGCAGCAGAAGGTAAAACCGTTAAGCTGCCGCTGCGAGGCCCGGTTGAAAATACCGCGCGTGATATTTTGGGCGGCCTGCGTTCAGCTTGTACATACGTTGGGGCTTCACGTCTGAAAGAGCTGACCAAGCGCACCACGTTTATCCGTGTACAGGAACAAGAAAACCGCATCTTCAACAATCTGTAATCTCCCAATGCTGGCGTGGAGTAACACGCCAGCGTTATCCCATCCCACTCATCGCATCGCCTAAATGGAAAATTGGCAAATACATTGCCACCACTAGCGTACCGATAATTCCTCCCGTTATGACCAGCAACACCGGTTCGAGCAAGGC
Organism: Escherichia sp. HH091_1A; assembly: GCF_030295175.1. Taxonomy (NCBI): domain Bacteria; kingdom Pseudomonadati; phylum Pseudomonadota; class Gammaproteobacteria; order Enterobacterales; family Enterobacteriaceae; genus Escherichia; species Escherichia sp. HH091_1A. The sequence goes on from NZ_AP025747.1 coordinate 121,110, forward strand.
TGCAAGGTTATCCGCCAGCGCTATGGTATTATCCCGATGATGACGGGCGAGGTTGCCTAACATGAGATCCAGCGAACCGGATGCCTCTCCTGTTCTCACTAATTGCAAACAGAGCGGGCTAAACTCACCGGCATTTTTTAGCGCCAGCCAGATGGGATGACCGTTACTGATATCGTGCTGGATTTGTGTCAGAAGTTGCTCCCAATACGGACAGCGCATTGTTGCTCTGACGCTCTCTAAGCCCTGTAAAAAAGTAATGCCTGCACTTTGTGTCAGCGCCAGGATCGTAAAGATCTGCGTGAGTTTTTGTCCTCGCATCAGTGAACCCATAATTGGGATGCGTAACAGTGATTTTTGCCTCACGATGAGCCAGGTCGGGCGGCGCACCAGCAACTTATTGGCTATTGCCAGCAGTAAGCCGAACAACAGCAGCAGCCAGCCCCATTCGCCACTAAAGTCTGCCAGCGTCATGATCCCCTGCGTTAGCGCCGGTAATGGGGTGTTAAAGGTCTTGTAGATAGCAGCAAACTCCGGCAGTACAAAATGCAGCATTGCCACAACCACCATGATTGCCATCGCTAAAATGATGATGGGATAACGCAACGCTGATTTCACTTTATCGGCTAACTGACGTTGGGCTTTTTGCTGTCGAGCAAGTTCAAAGCAACATTCATCTAACTTACCAGTCAATTCCCCCGTGCGGATCATTGCCTGATAGAGCGGCGGAAATACCTCTGACCAGGGTAATAAGGCATTGGAAAAAGCAATGCCCTGTTCGAGATCGTGCGCCAGCGATTGCAGCAACGCTTGCCATTGCTTACTGGGATGCTGTTCCGCCAGCAGTGCCAGCCCTTCAGAAAGCGTTAACCCGGCTTTGAGTAGCGTCGCCAGTTGATGAATGACTTCCGCGCTTTTATCTCCTCGCCACTGCGCAGAATTGATGGCGATTCGCTTCAGGCTAAGTGGGGTAACCATCTGTTGCTGTAGTGCTATGAGCAGCAAAGCACGGCTCTCTGCCCATAGCATCCCATCTTGTGCATTGCCGTCGCTGGTTATGCCACGCCAGCGCCAGAGTTGCTTACTCGCCATATGGCATTCCCAATACGCGGATTAACTCTTCAAAGGTGGTTAAGCCTTGCTCCACGGCCAGGCAGCCGTTTTCAAAAAGCGTTCGCATACCCGCCTGTCGGGCGTGCGTTTCCAGCGATTCAACGTCGGTATTAGCGGAAATAAGCTGACGTATGACCGGTGTTATGGGCAGAACTTCAAATAAGGCCGTGCGACCATAAAAACCGTGGTAGCAATGTACACAACCGGGTGCTTGCCAGCGGGGCAGCGGCGACGGCCATACATTGTCTGGAATATGGATGGGCTCCCCTTGCTGCAGGCGACAATGTGGGCAAAGTTTACGTACCAGACGCTGGGCTATTACCAGCGTAAGCGCCGATGAGAGCATCCAGCGGGCGACTCCCATTTGCTGTAAACGTACCAGCGTTTCAGTGGTGGAATTGGTGTGTAGGGTAGACAACACCAGGTGACCGGTTTGCGCCGCTTTAATAGCGATCTCTGCTGTTTCGCCATCGCGGATCTCTCCGATCATGATGACGTCAGGGTCCTGGCGCAATAACGCACGCAAAACGCCCTGAAAGGTAAGACCGGCACGCGGATGGATTTGCGTCTGGTTTAGTCCGGCTATGGGGATCTCAACCGGATCTTCGACGCTACAAATATTAATGTCAGCGGTATTCAGCGTTTGCAGGGCACTATAAAGCGTGACCGTTTTGCCGCTGCCTGTAGGGCCAGTTACCAGCACCAGTCCCTGTGGTTGTTGCAAGGCATGAGCAAAGTCCGCCAGTTGTAACGGCTGCATCCCCAGCGTGTTGATATCCAGTGCCTGGCTCACCTGCTGTAACAACCTTAATACCACCTTTTCACCACCCTGGCATGGTAAGGTCGCAATACGAAATGAGACGGCGTTTCCTGCCAGTTCGACAGTGAATTGCCCGTCCTGCGGCAGGCGATGTTCCGCAATATCCAGGTTGCCCAGCACTTTTAATCTGGCGGTTAATGCGACTCCGGCATCCGGTAAAATATCCGGTAAAGGATGCAATACACCGTCGATACGCAAGCGGATGCGGTAGGCATTGTCCGCTGGTTCGATATGAATATCAGACGCGCGTTGTTCCAGCGCAGATTGTAACGTTCGAGTCAGCAACTCTGCTTTGGGCTGATGCTTCTCATGAATAGCTACGGGCAATGTCTGTTGGGTGCGACTGGCGTGACCTTCCATTTGTTGGCGCGTCCAGCAGGTGATCTCAATACGTTTGGTGGTAGCGAAATGCAATGCGTCCAGTAGCTCATGCGAAGGGGCATCGACCACCGCAACATGAACCACCTCTTCGCTGGCATCCAGCAAGACTCCCTGATAACGCAGACACAGGGCGGTGAGCTGTGGAATATTCATTGCCGCTCCTTAGTTGGCGTCATCAAAGCGAAAGACATCTTCGCAGGCTTGCTGCAATGCGCTGTCACTTTGAATATTGCAGTTGCGCGTCCAGCCGGTGACGCCGTTTGCGTTATCCCAACCCGGTGTCATGACGACGCTTAGCCCATTGAGACTTTCTTGCCCGGTCAGCGACACCACGCCCTTTGCCACACTCATGGCTGAAACATAGCGGGTGGTGGTAGGCGAGGGAATGCCATTGCTGCCACCGTCGCAGGTATCTAATCCACCATGTTCCAGCGCGCACAACTCTACGGCGGTACGGTAAGGCACAAAGGTTTGTAGCATGTCGGTGAGTGCGGCTTTGCGCAGGTAGTTTTGATAAGCGGGGATACCAATGGCGCTTAAAATGGCAATGATGCCAATAACCACCATCAGTTCGATAAGTGTAAAACCGCGTTGCTTGTCCATTTGTTTCGCTCCTTGATTTGGTTGGCGCTACTTTGGCAAACGCCATCAGCACAAGCGAGGGGCAAAAAACGAAACGGGAAAGCAGCTTCCGGAGTTTTTTATTACGTTGCAGCGAAAGACAAGAAATTTGCGAGGCGTTACGAAGATAGTTGGGAAAGGGGAGATTATCCGCCCGCGATGGAGCGGATAAATCTGTCAGCAATCAGCGAAAACGCATTGAAAGGTCGAGTGCCTGTACGTGTTTAGTTAGCGCACCGACGGAGATAAAGTCCACGCCCGTTTCGGCAAATTCGCGCAGTGTTTTGTCAGTGACGTTGCCAGACACTTCCAGTAGCGCCTTGCCGTTGGTGCGTTTGACGGCTTCGCGCATCTGTTCTGTTTCGAAGTTATCCAGCATGATGATATCGGCACCTGCTTTCAGGGCTTCATCAAGTTCTTCCAGATTCTCTACTTCGACTTCTACTGGCGCATCTGGGTGCAGCCAGGACGCTTTTTCGACCGCCTGGCGCACTGAGCCGGAGGCAATAATATGGTTTTCTTTGATCAGGAAGGCATCAGAAAGCCCCAGGCGGTGATTCGCTCCGCCGCCGCAAAGTACCGCGTATTTCAGAGCTGAACGCAGGCCGGGTAAGGTTTTGCGCGTATCCAACAACTGCGTGTTGGTGCCCTCCAGTAATTCGACATAGTGGCGTACCTTACTGGCAACCCCTGAAAGGGTTTGCACAAAATTAAGTGCAGTGCGTTCGCCCGTTAACAGCACGCGGGATGGGCCTTCAAGTTCGAACAAGGGTTCATTGGCGTTGATGACATCGCCGTCATCCACATGCCAGATTATGGTGACATCGTCGCCTGCCAGTTGAATAAACACCTCTTCAACCCAGCGTTTGCCGCAAAATACGCCATTCTCGCGTGTGATCACTGTGGCATGAGAGCGAGAGTTTTCCGGTAAAAGTTTTGCCGTAATGTCATTGTTGGCATCGACTGTTCCGCCTAAATCTTCCCGCAGCGCCTGGGCCACCGCGCCGGGGATATCGAGATTAATGCGTTCCAGCAGCTCGTCACGTCGGGTGTCAGGGTTATAGCGGCGAGGCGGCATGTTAAAACTCCAGATAGCTAACGAATCATAAGGTAGAAACATGCTACTCTGAACCGGGTATTAGCACCACATATAAGGAGATCCTGCATGTTGTTAGAACAGGGGTGGCTGGTTGGCGCGCGCCGCGTTCCCTCACCACATTACGATTGCCGCCCGGATGACGAAACACCCACCCTGCTGGTGGTGCACAATATTAGCCTGCCGCCAGGCGAGTTTGGCGGTCCGTGGATCGACGCATTATTCACTGGAACTATTGATCCGCAGGCACATCCTTTCTTTGCTGAGATCGCCCATTTGCGCGTCTCCGCTCACTGTTTGATTCGCCGCGATGGTGAAATAGTCCAGTATGTTCCTTTCGATAAACGTGCCTGGCATGCCGGAGTCTCTCAGTATCAGGGGCGCGAACGCTGCAATGATTTTTCTATTGGGATTGAGCTGGAAGGCACCGATACGCTGGCGTATACCGATGAGCAGTATCAACAACTGGCAGCGGTTACGCGGGTGTTGATTGATTGCTATCCGGATATCGCTAATAACATGACGGGCCATTGTGATATTGCGCCGGATCGGAAAACCGATCCCGGTCCTGCATTTGATTGGGCACGGTTTCGTGCGCTGGTCAGCAAGGAGACAACATGACGCTATTTACAACCTTACTGGTGTTAATTTTCGAGCGCCTGTTTAAGTTGGGCGAGCACTGGCAGCTTGATCATCGTCTTGAAGCGTTCTTTCGGCGGGTGAAACATTTTTCTCTCGGGCGCACATTAGGCATGACCATTATTGCGATGGGCGTGACTTTTTTACTGTTACGCGCATTGCAGGGAGTATTGTTCAACGTTCCCACGCTGCTGGTGTGGCTGCTGATTGGTTTGCTGTGTATTGGCGCAGGTAAAGTTCGTCTTCATTATCATGCTTATCTGACAGCTGCTTCACGTAATGATAGCCATGCCCGTGCCACGATGGCTGGCGAACTCACCATGATTCACGGCGTCCCGGCAGGCTGCGATGAACGTGAGTATTTGCGTGAGCTGCAAAATGCATTGCTGTGGATTAACTTTCGTTTTTATCTTGCTCCGTTGTTCTGGCTGATTGTGGGGGGAACCTGGGGACCCGTTACGCTGATGGGGTATGCGTTTTTGCGTGCATGGCAATACTGGCTGGCGCGTTACCAGACGCCGCATCATCGTTTACAGTCCGGCATTGATGCCGTGCTTCATGTACTGGATTGGGTGCCGGTTCGTCTTGCGGGTGTGGTATATGCCTTGATCGGTCATGGTGAGAAAGCGTTACCGGCCTGGTTTGCTTCGCTGGGTGATTTCCATACTTCGCAATATCAGGTATTAACGCGTCTGGCACAGTTCTCTCTGGCGCGTGAACCGCATGTCGATAAGGTGGAGACGCCAAAGGCAGCGGTTTCAATGGCGAAGAAAACCTCGTTCGTGGTCGTGGTGGTAATTGCGCTACTGACGATTTACGGAGCGTTGGTGTAAAGATTATTGCCCTCACCCTGCACGGGTGAGGGCATAGAGAGATTAATGCGCTTTTACGGCTTTGGCGGTTTTCTCTTTAAACAGATAGCCGATACCTAACACGATCAGCCATACCGGGATCAGGTATACCGAAATCGCCATTCCTGGGGTCATCAGCATAATCACCAGTACCGCCGCCATAAACAGCAGGCAGATCCAGTTACCCAGCGGATAAAGCAGAGCAGGGAAGCGAGTTACCACGCCTTGTTCCTGCTTGGCGCGACGGAATTTCATATGCGCCAGGCTGATCATCGCCCAGTTGATCACGAGAGCAGATACTACCAGCGCCATTAACAGTCCGAATGCGGATTCCGGTGCAAGGTAGTTAATCAGCACGCACAATGCCGTAACCAGCGCAGACACCAGAATAGTGTTAACCGGTACACCGCGTTTGTCGACAGACGCCAGCGCTTTTGGCGCGTTGCCCTGTTGTGCCAGACCAAACAGCATACGGCTGTTGCAATATACGCAGCTGTTGTACACGGAGAGCGCAGCAGTCAGTACTACGATGTTTAGCGCATTCGCCACAAAGGTATCGCCCAATTCGTGGAAGATCAGTACAAACGGACTGGTATCAGCGGTAACGCGGGTCCATGGCATCAGGGAGAGCAGGACGGCTAATGAACCAATGTAGAAAATCAGGATGCGGTAGATAACCTGGTTAGTCGCTTTTGGAATGCTTTGCTCCGGGTTATCAGCTTCTGCTGCGGTGATCCCCACCAGTTCCAGACCGCCGAAAGAGAACATGATAATCGCCATCATCATCACCAGTCCGGTAAAGCCGTGCGGCAGGAAACCACCCTGATCCCACAGGTTGCTAACACTCGCCTGCGGTCCGCCGTTGCCGCTGAATAGCAGCCAGCCGCCGAAGATGATCATCGCCACCACTGCGATAACTTTGATAATGGCAAACCAGAACTCCATCTCGCCAAACACTTTTACGTTTGTCAGGTTGATGGCGTTGATCACCACAAAGAACACGGCGGCAGAAACCCAGGTGGGGATTTCCGGATACCAGAACTGAATGTATTTACCCACGGCAGTCAGCTCTGCCATGGCAACTAAAACGTACAGTACCCAGTAGTTCCAGCCAGAAGCGAAACCGGCAAAGCTACCCCAGTATTTATAAGCAAAGTGGCTAAAGGAGCCTGCGACAGGTTCTTCGACCACCATTTCACCTAGCTGACGCATGATCAGAAAGGCGATAAAACCAGCAATGGCGTAACCCAGGATAATCCCTGGCCCTGCGGACTGTATTACGGAGGCGCTACCCAGAAATAGCCCGGTCCCTATCGCGCCACCCAGCGCGATAAGCTGAATATGGCGGTTTTTAAGGCCGCGCTTTAGCTGCTCGCCGTGCTGTTGACCTTCCATCATGAAACCTCGTGCGGTGATTGTTTTTTTGATCTACGCAGTGATGCGTGTGTAAGTTTGCAATTCCGTTTGTTGTATTAATTTGTTTACATCAAAGTTGTTTGAATTGTTACAAAAAGACTTCCGTCAGATCAAGAATAATGGTATGCGCCTGCGAATGCACCCGCTTTATGCATGGTTGAAGATGAGTTGCTTAAAAAGGAACCGTTTGTAAATGGCAGCCTAAAAACCCCTCAACATACAAAATGAATATAAATTCAATTTTATTGAATTAAAAACCGAAAAATTGGTAAGTGAATCGGTTCAATTTGGATTTTTTATAGTTTAATAATCGTTAAAAAAAACCTTTCCTACGTAAAGTCTACATTTGTGCATAGTTACAACTTTGAAACGTTATATATGTCAACTTGTTAAAATGTGCACAGTTTCATGATTTCAATCAAAACCTGTATGGACATGAGGTGAATACTTTGTTACTTTAGCGTCACAGACATGAAATTGGTAAGACCAATTGACTTCGGCAAGTGGCTTAAGACAGGAACTCATGGCCTACAGCAAAATCCGCCAACCAAAACTCTCCGATGTGATTGAGCAGCAACTGGAGTTTTTGATCCTCGAAGGCACACTCCGCCCGGGCGAAAAACTCCCACCGGAACGCGAACTGGCGAAACAGTTCGACGTCTCCCGTCCCTCCTTGCGTGAGGCGATTCAACGTCTCGAAGCAAAGGGCTTGTTGCTTCGTCGCCAGGGTGGCGGCACTTTTGTTCAGAGCAGCCTCTGGCAAAGTTTCAGCGATCCGCTGGTGGAGCTGCTCTCCGACCATCCTGAATCACAGTATGACTTGCTCGAAACACGACACGCCCTGGAAGGTATCGCCGCCTATTACGCCGCGCTGCGTAGTACCGATGAAGACAAGGAACGCATCCGTGAACTCCACCACGCCATAGAGCTGGCGCAGCAGTCTGGCGATCTGGACGCGGAATCAAACGCCGTCCTCCAGTATCAGATTGCCGTCACCGAAGCAGCCCACAATGTAGTTCTGCTTCATCTGCTAAGGTGTATGGAGCCGATGTTGGCTCAGAATGTCCGTCAGAACTTCGAATTGCTCTATTCGCGTCGCGAGATGCTGCCGCTGGTGAGTAGTCACCGCACTCGCATATTCGAAGCGATTATGGCCGGTAAGCCGGAAGAAGCGCGCGAAGCATCGCATCGCCATCTGGCCTTTATCGAAGAAATTTTGCTCGACAGAAGCCGTGAAGAGAGCCGCCGTGAGCGTTCTCTGCGTCGTCTGGAACAACGAAAGAATTAGTGATTTTTCTGGTAAAAATTATCCAGAAGATGTTGTAAATCAAGCGCATATAAAAGCGCGGCAACTAAACGTAGAACCTGTCTTATTGAGCTTTCCTGCGAGAGTTCAATGGGACAGGTTCCAGAAAACTCAACGTTATTAGATAGATAAGGAATAACCCATGTCAGAACGTTTCCCAAATGACGTGGATCCGATCGAAACTCGCGACTGGCTCCAGGCGATCGAATCGGTCATCCGTGAAGAAGGTGTTGAGCGTGCTCAGTATCTGATCGACCAACTGCTTGCTGAAGCCCGCAAAGGCGGTGTCAACGTAGCCGCAGGCACCGGTATCAGCAACTACATCAACACCATCCCCGTTGAAGAACAACCGGAGTATCCGGGTAATCTGGAACTGGAACGCCGTATTCGTTCAGCTATCCGCTGGAACGCCATCATGACGGTTCTGCGTGCGTCGAAAAAAGACCTCGAACTGGGCGGCCACATGGCGTCCTTCCAGTCGTCCGCAACCATTTATGATGTGTGCTTTAACCACTTCTTCCGTGCGCGCAACGAGCAGGATGGCGGCGACCTGGTTTACTTCCAGGGCCACATCTCCCCGGGCGTTTACGCACGTGCTTTCCTGGAAGGTCGTCTGACTCAAGAGCAGCTGGATAACTTCCGTCAGGAAGTTCACGGCAATGGCCTCTCTTCCTATCCGCACCCGAAACTGATGCCGGAATTCTGGCAGTTCCCGACCGTATCTATGGGTCTGGGTCCGATTGGTGCTATTTACCAGGCTAAATTCCTGAAATATCTGGAACACCGTGGCCTGAAAGATACTTCTAAACAGACCGTTTACGCCTTCCTCGGCGACGGCGAGATGGACGAACCAGAATCCAAAGGTGCGATCACCATCGCTACCCGTGAAAAACTGGATAACCTGGTCTTCGTTATCAACTGTAACCTGCAGCGTCTTGACGGCCCGGTCACCGGTAACGGCAAGATCATCAACGAACTGGAAGGCATCTTCGAAGGTGCTGGCTGGAACGTGATCAAAGTGATGTGGGGTAGCCGTTGGGATGAGCTGCTGCGTAAAGATACCAGCGGTAAACTGATCCAGCTGATGAACGAAACCGTTGACGGCGACTACCAGACCTTCAAATCGAAAGATGGTGCGTACGTTCGTGAACACTTCTTCGGTAAATATCCGGAAACCGCAGCTCTGGTTGCAGACTGGACTGATGAGCAGATCTGGGCGCTGAACCGTGGTGGTCACGATCCGAAGAAAATCTACGCTGCATTCAAGAAAGCGCAGGAAACCAAAGGCAAAGCGACAGTAATCCTTGCTCATACCATTAAAGGTTACGGCATGGGCGACGCAGCTGAAGGTAAAAACATCGCGCACCAGGTTAAGAAAATGAACATGGACGGCGTGCGTCATATCCGCGACCGTTTCAATGTGCCGGTGTCTGATGCTGATATCGAAAAACTGCCGTACATCACCTTCCCGGAAGGTTCTGAAGAGCATACCTATCTGCACGCTCAGCGTCAGAAATTGCACGGTTATCTGCCAAGCCGCCAGCCGAACTTCACCGAGAAGCTGGAGCTGCCGAGCCTGCAAGACTTCGGCGCGCTGCTGGAAGAGCAGAGCAAAGAGATCTCTACCACTATCGCTTTCGTTCGTGCCCTGAACGTGATGCTGAAGAACAAGTCGATCAAAGATCGTCTGGTGCCGATCATCGCCGACGAAGCGCGTACTTTCGGTATGGAAGGTCTGTTCCGTCAGATTGGTATTTACAGCCCGAACGGTCAGCAGTACACCCCGCAGGACCGCGAGCAGGTTGCTTACTATAAAGAAGACGAGAAAGGTCAGATTCTGCAAGAAGGGATCAACGAGCTGGGCGCAGGTTGCTCCTGGCTGGCAGCGGCGACCTCTTACAGCACCAACAATCTGCCGATGATTCCGTTCTACATCTATTACTCGATGTTCGGCTTCCAGCGTATCGGCGATCTGTGCTGGGCTGCTGGCGACCAGCAGGCACGTGGCTTCCTGATCGGCGGTACTTCCGGTCGTACCACCCTGAACGGCGAAGGTCTGCAGCACGAAGATGGTCACAGCCACATTCAGTCGCTGACTATCCCGAACTGTATTTCTTACGACCCGGCTTACGCTTACGAAGTTGCTGTCATCATGCATGATGGTCTGGAGCGTATGTACGGTGAGAAACAAGAGAACGTTTACTACTACATCACTACGCTGAACGAAAACTACCACATGCCGGCAATGCCGGAAGGTGCTGAGGAAGGTATCCGTAAAGGTATCTACAAACTCGAAACCATTGAAGGTAGCAAAGGTAAAGTTCAGCTGCTCGGCTCCGGTTCTATCCTGCGTCACGTCCGTGAAGCGGCAGAGATCCTGGCGAAAGATTACGGCGTAGGTTCTGACGTATATAGCGTGACATCCTTCACCGAACTGGCGCGTGATGGTCAGGATTGTGAGCGCTGGAACATGCTGCACCCGCTGGAAACTCCGCGCGTTCCGTATATCGCTCAGGTGATGAACGACGCTCCGGCAGTGGCATCTACCGACTATATGAAACTGTTCGCTGAGCAAGTCCGTACTTACGTACCGGCTGACGACTACCGCGTACTGGGTACTGATGGCTTCGGTCGTTCCGACAGCCGTGAGAACCTGCGTCACCACTTCGAAGTTGATGCTTCTTATGTCGTGGTTGCGGCGCTGGGCGAACTGGCTAAACGTGGCGAAATCGATAAGAAAGTGGTTGCTGACGCAATCGCCAAATTCAACATCGATGCAGAAAAAGTTAACCCGCGTCTGGCGTAAGAGGTAAAAGAATAATGGCTATCGAAATCAAAGTACCGGACATCGGGGCTGATGAAGTTGAAATCACCGAGATCCTGGTCAAAGTGGGCGACAAAGTTGAAGCCGAACAGTCGCTGATCACCGTAGAAGGCGACAAAGCCTCTATGGAAGTACCGTCTCCGCAGGCGGGTATCGTTAAAGAGATCAAAGTCTCTGTTGGCGATAAAACCCAGACCGGCGCACTGATTATGATTTTCGATTCCGCCGACGGTGCAGCTGACGCTGCACCTGCTCAGGCAGAAGAGAAGAAAGAAGCAGCTCCGGCAGCAGCACCCGCGGCTGCGGCGGCAAAAGACGTAAATGTTCCGGATATCGGCAGCGATGAAGTCGAAGTGACCGAAATCCTGGTGAAAGTGGGCGACAAAGTTGAAGCTGAACAGTCGCTGATCACCGTAGAAGGCGACAAGGCTTCTATGGAAGTTCCGGCTCCGTTTGCAGGCACCGTGAAAGAGATCAAAGTGACCGTGGGTGACAAAGTGTCTACCGGCTCGCTGATTATGGTCTTCGAAGTCGCGGGTGAAGCAGGCGCGGCAGCTCCGGCGGCTAAACAGGAAGCGGCTCCGGCAGCGGCCCCTGCACCAGCGGCTGGCGTGAAAGAAGTTAACGTTCCGGATATCGGCGGTGACGAAGTTGAAGTGACCGAAGTGATGGTGAAAGTGGGCGACAAAGTTGCCGCTGAACAGTCACTGATCACCGTAGAAGGCGATAAAGCTTCTATGGAAGTTCCGGCTCCGTTTGCAGGCGTCGTGAAGGAACTGAAAGTCAACGTTGGCGACAAAGTGAAAACTGGCTCGCTGATTATGATCTTCGAAGTTGAAGGCGCAGCACCTGCGGCAGCTCCTGCGAAACAGGAAGCGGCAGCGCCGGCTCCGGCAGCAAAAGCTGAAACTCCGGCAGCAGCACCGGCTGCGAAAGCAGAAGGCAAATCTGAGTTTGCTGAAAACGACGCTTACGTTCACGCGACTCCGCTGATCCGCCGTCTGGCACGCGAATTTGGCGTTAACCTGGCGAAAGTGAAGGGCACTGGCCGTAAAGGTCGTATCCTGCGCGAAGACGTTCAGGCTTACGTGAAAGAAGCGATCAAACGTGCAGAAGCGGCTCCGGCGGCAACTGGCGGCGGTATCCCTGGCATGCTGCCGTGGCCGAAGGTGGACTTCAGCAAGTTTGGTGAAATCGAAGAAGTGGAACTGGGCCGCATCCAGAAAATCTCTGGTGCGAACCTGAGCCGTAACTGGGTGATGATCCCGCATGTTACTCACTTCGACAAAACCGATATCACTGAGCTGGAAGCGTTCCGTAAACAGCAGAACGAAGAAGCAGCGAAACGTAAGCTGGATGTGAAGATAACCCCAGTTGTCTTCATCATGAAAGCCGTTGCTGCGGCACTTGAGCAGATGCCTCGCTTCAACAGTTCTCTGTCGGAAGACGGTCAGCGTCTGACCCTGAAGAAATACATCAACATCGGTGTGGCGGTGGATACCCCGAACGGCCTGGTTGTTCCGGTATTCAAAGACGTCAACAAGAAAGGCATCATCGAGCTGTCTCGCGAGCTGATGACTATTTCTAAGAAAGCGCGTGACGGTAAGCTGACTGCGGGCGAAATGCAGGGCGGTTGCTTCACCATCTCCAGCATCGGCGGCCTGGGTACTACCCACTTCGCGCCGATTGTGAACGCGCCGGAAGTGGCTATCCTAGGCGTTTCCAAGTCCGCGATGGAGCCGGTGTGGAATGGTAAAGAGTTCGTGCCGCGTCTGATGCTGCCGATTTCTCTCTCCTTCGACCACCGCGTGATCGACGGTGCTGATGGTGCCCGTTTCATTACCATCATTAACAACACGCTGTCTGACATTCGCCGTCTGGTGATGTAAGTAAAAGAGCCGGCCCAACGGCCGGCTTTTTTCTGGTAATCTCATGAATGTATTGAGGTTATTAGCGAATAGACAAATCGGTTGCCGTTTGTTGTTTAAAAATTGTTAACAATTTTGTAAAATACCGACGGATAGAACGACCCGGTGGTGGTTAGGGTATTACTTCACATACCCTATGGATTTCTGGGTGCAGCAAGGTAGCAAGCGCCAGAATCCCCAGGAGCTTACATAAGTAAGTGACTGGGGTGAGGGCGTGAAGCTAACGCCGCTGCGGCCTGAAAGACGACGGGTATGACCGCCGGAGATAAATATATAGAGGTCATGATGAGTACTGAAATCAAAACTCAGGTCGTGGTACTTGGGGCAGGCCCCGCAGGTTACTCCGCTGCCTTCCGTTGCGCTGATTTAGGTCTGGAAACCGTAATCGTAGAACGCTACAACACCCTCGGCGGTGTTTGCCTGAACGTCGGCTGTATCCCTTCTAAAGCACTGCTGCACGTAGCAAAAGTTATCGAAGAAGCCAAAGCGCTGGCTGAACACGGTATCGTCTTCGGCGAACCGAAAACCGATATCGACAAGATTCGTACCTGGAAAGAGAAAGTGATCAATCAGCTGACCGGTGGTCTGGCTGGTATGGCGAAAGGCCGCAAAGTCAAAGTGGTCAACGGTCTGGGTAAATTCACCGGGGCTAACACCCTGGAAGTGGAAGGTGAGAACGGCAAAACCGTGATCAACTTCGACAACGCGATCATTGCAGCGGGTTCTCGCCCGATCCAACTACCGTTTATTCCGCATGAAGATCCGCGTATCTGGGACTCCACTGACGCGCTGGAACTGAAAGAAGTACCAGAACGCCTGCTGGTAATGGGTGGTGGTATCATCGGTCTGGAAATGGGGACCGTATACCACGCGCTGGGTTCACAGATTGACGTGGTTGAAATGTTCGACCAGGTTATCCCGGCAGCTGACAAAGACATCGTTAAAGTCTTCACCAAGCGTATCAGCAAGAAATTCAACCTGATGCTGGAAACCAAAGTTACCGCCGTTGAAGCGAAAGAAGACGGTATCTATGTGACGATGGAAGGTAAAAAAGCACCGGCTGAACCGCAGCGTTACGACGCCGTACTGGTAGCGATTGGTCGTGTCCCGAACGGTAAAAACCTCGACGCAGGCAAAGCAGGCGTGGAAGTGGACGACCGTGGTTTCATCCGCGTTGATAAACAGCTGCGTACCAACGTACCGCACATCTTTGCTATCGGCGATATCGTCGGTCAGCCGATGCTGGCACACAAAGGTGTTCACGAAGGTCACGTTGCCGCTGAAGTTATTGCCGGTAAGAAACACTACTTCGATCCGAAAGTTATCCCGTCTATCGCCTATACCGAACCAGAAGTTGCATGGGTGGGTCTGACCGAGAAAGAAGCGAAAGAGAAAGGCATCAGCTATGAAACCGCCACCTTCCCGTGGGCTGCTTCTGGTCGTGCTATCGCTTCCGACTGCGCAGACGGTATGACCAAGCTGATTTTCGACAAAGAATCTCACCGTGTGATCGGTGGTGCGATTGTCGGTACTAACGGCGGCGAACTGCTGGGTGAAATCGGCCTTGCAATCGAAATGGGTTGTGATGCTGAAGACATCGCACTGACCATCCATGCGCACCCGACTCTGCACGAGTCTGTGGGCCTGGCGGCAGAAGTGTTCGAAGGTAGCATTACCGACCTGCCGAACCCGAAAGCGAAGAAGAAGTAATTTTTCGTTTGCCGGAACATCCGGCAATTAAAAAAGCGGCTAACCACGCCGCTTTTTTACGTCTGCAATTTACCTTTCCAGTCTTCTTGCTCCACGCTCAGACAGCCGTTCGCGTACTGCTGACCGTTGCTCGTTATTCAGCCTGGCAGTATGGTTACTGTCGTTTAGACGTTGTGGGCGGCTCTCCTGAACTTTCTCCCGAAAAACCTGACGTTGTTCAGGTGATGCTGATTGAACACGCTGGCGGGCGTTATCACGTTGCTGTTGGTTCTGTGGGCGCTGCTGTACTTTTTCCTTAAATACCTGGCGCTGCTCAGGCGAGGCAGACTGAATACGCTCACGCGCTGCCTCTCTTCGCTGCTGGTTCTGTGGGTTAGTCTGCATTTTCTCGCGAACCGCCTGACGCTGCTCAGGCGAGGCAGACTGAATACGCTCACGCGCTGCCTCTCTTCGCTGCTGGTTCTGTGGGTTAGTCTGCATTCTCTCGCGGACTGCCTGGCGCTGCTCAGGAGAGGCCGACTGATAACGCTGACGAGCGGCGTCCTTTTGTTGCTGGGTCAGTGGTTGGCGACGGCTGAAGTCGCGGAAGTCGTCATAGCTCCCATAGTGTTCAGCTTCATTAAACCGCTGTGCCGCTGCCTGACTTTGGGTATCTCGCGTAATGACGGGTGTGGCGTGTGTTCGTTGCTGAAACTGACTTGCTGCCGCCTGACGCTGGCTGTCGAGTGTTGGAGCAGGTAACTGCGTGGCGCTCATGCCGCCGTTGACATCGGTTTGGTGAAACCGCTTTGCCATATCCTGATCATGATAGGGCACACCATTACGGTAGTTTGGATTGTGCCGCCATGCCATATTCTTATCAGTAAGATGCTCACCGGTGATACGGTTGAAATTGTTGACGTTGATATTGATGTTGTCGCCGTTGTGTTGCCTGCCATTACCGTCACGATGACTGCCATCGTGGTGGTGATAATCATCATCGTCATGATGATGGTCATGATCGTCGTCATCCCAGTCGATGCTGCTGAATAGTGCGTATGTAGTAGCAACGCCCATGCTATAGCCGAATCCGCGCACAAAGCTGTCAACAAACGGTTCTCCGGCTGGTGGTGGCAGATAAACCGGCGGATACGCAGTATTGGCCCAGTTCCCGTAAACCACGGTTGGGTTGTAGTTGGGAATATAGACCACATCAGGGGTGGCGGGCTCAATGGAAATGACGGTTGTTGCAGGCTCTGTAATGACAGGGTTGGCAGTTGTAACGGTATTGGATGGTATGACGGGAGCCGTGACTGTCTGTTTTACCGGTATAGCTTTCTTCGTTGTGGTAATAACTTTCTGTTCGGTTGATGACTTCAGCGAGCCGGTTTGTTGCGCCAGTTGCCGCAACCGCTGTACCGAGTCCATCACGTCCTGCGGCTGCGCCAGAAAAGCATCGCCCAGGTTTTGCACCCATTGCGGGTTTTCGCCCATCAACGCCATCAACTGTGGAAAGGCTACCAGTGATTTGACGCTGGCGTCCCACGGCTGGTCAGATACCGCCTGAATAGCAGCATCGCCTTGTTTAAGTGGATTATCGTGCGACCATTGCACTGCTTGCGCAACGTTTGCCGGATAGGTTGATGCCATTAACACTTGTGAAAGCAAAGAGTCGGGGTACAGCGCGACAGGTGCAACCCATTGATCTATTTGCGCAGTGCTGAATGCGGTTTTAACGACGGCGGGCGTTACGGGCGGTGCGGAAACCGTTGCAGGAAGCGTAACTGCGGTGATGTCAGGCGCAGCCAGTTGTGTCGATTGCGCTTCCACAGGCGCTTCCACTGTGCGGCTTTTTATATATAGCCCGGCAGAGGCGGCACAAAGCCCGGCACTGCAAATTAGCGCCAGCACATGGGGTTTAAACGGCAAAGTCATTTTCATAATTCGGATCTCAAGGAAATCGCAATGGTCGGCGAACTGCCACCCGCAGGTGCTGTGAATCCGAGTATAAAGAGGCGGTAGTTTAAATTTTGACTAATCTTGGGTTTTGTTGAGAAAGGTGATTATCACCATGCGAATTAACGAGGTTTTTACGGAGGGAAACAATCTCTAGACTATCCTTAACGATTCAGCCACTTTTTTATGTTGCTTTTTTGTAAACAGATTAACACATCGTCAAAATCCTGCTATTCTGCCCGTTGCGGTACTGGGCATTTACCCTACAAACTGCTGTCTCACAGGAGCGTGAAGAGAATCGCCTGCCGCACTATGACAATGAGAGCGAGGAGAACCGTCGTGCTAGAAGAATACCGTAAGCACGTAGCTGAGCGTGCCGCTGAGGGGATTGCGCCCAAACCCCTGGATGCAAACCAAATGGCCGCACTTGTAGAGCTGCTGAAAAACCCGCCCGCGGGCGAAGAAGAATTCCTGTTAGATCTGTTAACCAACCGTGTTCCCCCTGGCGTCGATGAAGCCGCCTATGTCAAAGCAGGCTTCCTGGCTGCTGTCGCCAAAGGCGAAGCTAAATCCCCACTGCTGACTCCGGAAAAAGCCATCGAACTGCTGGGCACCATGCAGGGTGGTTATAATATTCATCCGCTGATCGACGCGCTGGATGATGCCAAACTGGCACCGATCGCTGCCAAAGCACTTTCTCACACGCTGCTGATGTTCGATAACTTCTATGACGTAGAAGAGAAAGCGAAAGCAGGTAACGAATATGCGAAGCAGGTAATGCAGTCCTGGGCGGATGCCGAATGGTTCCTGAATCGCCCGGCGCTGGCTGAAAAACTGACCGTTACCGTCTTCAAAGTAACTGGCGAAACCAACACCGATGACCTCTCTCCGGCACCGGATGCGTGGTCGCGCCCGGATATCCCACTGCACGCGCTGGCGATGCTGAAAAACGCGCGTGAAGGTATTGAGCCAGATCAGCCGGGTGTTGTTGGTCCGATCAAGCAAATCGAAGCTCTGCAACAGAAAGGTTTCCCGCTGGCCTATGTGGGTGACGTTGTGGGTACCGGTTCCTCACGTAAATCTGCGACTAACTCCGTGCTGTGGTTTATGGGTGAAGATATTCCTCATGTACCGAACAAACGCGGCGGTGGTTTGTGCCTCGGTGGTAAAATTGCACCAATCTTCTTTAATACGATGGAAGACGCGGGTGCACTGCCAATCGAAGTCGACGTCTCTAACCTAAACATGGGCGACGTGATTGACGTTTACCCGTACAAAGGTGAAGTGCGTAACCACGAAACCGGCGAACTGCTGGCGACCTTCGAACTGAAAACCGACGTGCTGATTGATGAAGTGCGAGCAGGTGGCCGTATTCCGCTGATTATCGGGCGTGGCCTGACCACCAAAGCGCGTGAAGCACTCGGCCTGCCGCAGAGCGATGTGTTCCGTCAGGCGAAAGATGTCGCTGAGAGCGATCGCGGCTTCTCGCTGGCGCAGAAAATGGTCGGTCGTGCCTGCGGCGTGAAAGGCATTCGTCCGGGTGCGTACTGCGAACCGAAAATGACCTCTGTCGGTTCTCAGGACACCACCGGCCCAATGACCCGTGATGAACTGAAAGACCTGGCGTGCCTGGGCTTCTCGGCTGATCTGGTGATGCAGTCTTTCTGTCACACAGCGGCTTATCCGAAACCAGTTGACGTTAACACGCACCACACGCTGCCGGACTTCATCATGAACCGTGGCGGTGTGTCGCTGCGTCCGGGTGACGGCGTAATCCACTCCTGGCTGAACCGTATGCTGCTGCCGGATACCGTCGGTACGGGCGGTGACTCCCATACCCGTTTCCCGATCGGTATCTCTTTCCCGGCGGGCTCTGGTCTGGTGGCATTTGCAGCTGCAACAGGCGTAATGCCGCTGGATATGCCGGAATCCGTTCTGGTTCGCTTCAAAGGCAAAATGCAGCCGGGCATCACCCTGCGCGATCTGGTACACGCCATTCCGCTGTATGCGATCAAACAAGGTCTGCTGACTGTTGAGAAGAAAGGCAAGAAAAACATCTTCTCTGGTCGCATTCTGGAAATTGAAGGTCTGCCGGATCTGAAAGTTGAGCAGGCCTTTGAGCTGACCGATGCGTCCGCCGAGCGTTCTGCTGCCGGTTGTACCATCAAGCTGAACAAAGAGCCGATCATTGAATACCTGAACTCTAACATCGTCCTGCTGAAGTGGATGATCGCGGAAGGTTACGGCGATCGTCGTACCCTGGAACGCCGTATTCAGGGCATGGAAAAATGGCTGGCGAATCCTGAGCTGCTGGAAGCCGATGCTGATGCAGAATACGCAGCAGTAATCGACATCGATCTGGCTGATATCAAAGAGCCAATCCTCTGTGCACCGAACGACCCGGACGACGCACGTCCGCTGTCTGCGGTACAGGGCGAGAAGATCGACGAAGTGTTTATCGGTTCTTGCATGACCAACATCGGTCACTTCCGTGCCGCCGGTAAACTGCTGGATGCGCATAAAGGTCAGCTGCCGACCCGTCTGTGGGTGGCTCCGCCAACGCGTATGGACGCCGCGCAGTTGACCGAAGAAGGCTACTACAGCGTCTTCGGTAAGAGTGGTGCGCGTATCGAGATCCCTGGCTGTTCCCTGTGTATGGGTAACCAGGCGCGTGTAGCAGACGGTGCGACGGTGGTTTCCACCTCTACCCGTAACTTCCCGAACCGTCTGGGGACTGGCGCGAACGTCTTCCTGGCTTCTGCGGAACTGGCTGCTGTTGCGGCGCTGATTGGCAAACTGCCGACGCCGGAAGAGTACCAGACCTACGTGGCGCAGGTAGATAAAACAGCCGTTGATACTTACCGTTATCTGAACTTCAACCAGCTTTCTCAGTACACCGAAAAAGCGGATGGGGTGATTTTCCAGACTGCGGTTTAATAAGTAAGCGCACCCGCTGCGCATAAACGAGACAATGCCCGGTGAATGAGATTCCCGGGCATTTTTTATTTCTAAACCATCGCCGTTCCGCTGTTTTTCTCCGATAAGGCTGCGATAATTAAATCAATGGCGCAATGCGATTTCGGCGCATTGCCGGGAGCAGAGGAACACACTATGGATTATGAATTTCTGCGCGATGTAACCGGAGTGGTAAAGGTGCGCATGTCCATGGGGCATGAAGTGGTCGGGCACTGGTTTAATGAAGAGGTAAAAGAAAACCTGGCCTTGCTTGATGAAGTGGAAGACGCCGCGCGCACGCTCAAAGGCAGCGAACGTTCCTGGCAACGGGCAGGGCATGAATACACCCTGTGGATGGACGGTGAAGAGGTAATGGTTCGCGCCAATCAACTGGAATTCGCTGGCGATGAAATGGAAGAGGGGATGAACTACTACGACGAGGAAAGCCTGTCGCTGTGCGGCGTTGAGGACTTCTTGCAGGTAGTGGCGGCTTATCGCGATTTTGTGCAGCAGAAGTAGATAAATCTGGCGGAGCCTGCGAGCTCCGCCAGAGCCGTTAAACAGCTGGCATATTGCGCCCGTAATAAATCTCGCGCATTTCTTTCCACAGCGCAGCGGTAATTTCCTGGCGCTCGCTGTCGGTTAAATCTTCCGGTTTGGTGTGGAACATGTAGTGCTTAAGGTCGAACTCTTTAAGCAACATTTTTGTATGGAAGATATTTTCCTGATAGACGTTCACATCCACCATGTCATACAGCGCCTTCATATCCTCGGACATAAAGTTCTGAATCGAATTAATCTCATGGTCGATAAAGTGCTTCATACCGTTAATGTCGCGGGTAAAACCGCGCACGCGATAATCAATGGTCACGATATCGGATTCAAGCTGGTGGATCAGGTAATTCAGTGCCTTCAACGGAGAAATCACGCCGCAGGTCGAGACTTCAATATCAGCGCGGAAGGTACATAAACCGCCTTCAGGATGGCTTTCCGGATAGGTATGTACGCAAATATGACTTTTATCGAGATGGGCAACGACCGTTTCTGGCAGTGGTCCAGGGTGTTCTGTTTTGTCGATAAGTTTCGGGTCGACCGGTTCTTCACTCACCAGAATAGTGACGCTGGCACCCTGTGGTTCGTAATCCTGGCGGGCGATGTTAAGAATATTGGCTCCGATAATGGAACAGGTTTCTGACAGAATTTCGGTCAGGCGGTTGGCATTATAGAGTTCATCGATATAAGCGATATAACCGTCGCGCTCTTCGGCAGTTTTGGCATAGCAGATATCGTAAATACAAAAACTCAGACTTTTGGTCAGATTATTAAAGCCATGCAGTTTCAGTTTTTTCAATTTCTTATCTTCTCCTTAGGACGGCTGTGAGGCCAGTGCGTCTTGCAGATACTGAGGTAAGGCAAAAGCTGCCGTATGGACTGCCGGATTGTAATAACGGCATTTCAGGCCAGAGGCGAGAAAACGCGCCTGAATAATTTCGCTTGAGAGATGGCGTAAGGCGTCGTTATCTGTCGCCCATGCAAAGGTCATGATGCCGCCGTAATAGGTCGGGATTGCCGCCTGATAAAAGCCAACATCGCTGAAGTAATGGCTGAGTTTACGATAGCTGTCAATGGCCTCTTCCTGCTGTAAAAAGCAGACGCCGTTCTGTGCGACAAAAATACCGCCAGGATTCAGGCAACGTTTGCAGCCTTCATAAAATGCTGAGGTGAAAAGACTTTCGCCGGGACCGATAGGATCGGTGCAGTCGGAGATAATGACATCAAAGGTCTGGCTGGTTTGATTAACGAAATTGACGCCATCGTCGATCACCAGTTTAAAGCGCGGATCGTCGTAGCTACCGGCGTTATGGTTGGGCAGATACTGACGGCAGAACGACACGACACCCGCATCGATTTCCACCATCGTGATTGACTCAACGTTTTTATGTCGGGTCACTTCACGCAGCATGGCACCGTCGCCGCCGCCGATAATCAGCACATGTTTCGCGTGACCGTGGGCTAATAGCGGAACGTGGGTCATCATCTCATGATAGATAAACTCGTCGCGCTCGGTGGTTTGTACTACGCCATCCAGCGCCATTACGCGACCAAATGCGGCGTTCTCAAAAATGATCAGATCCTGGTGATCGGTCTTTTCATGATACAGAACGTTATCTACAGCAAAGTACTGCCCAAACTGGTCGTGTAGCGTTTCATGCCACTGTTTTTTTTCGGCCATGGGTTGATACCTCCTTTGTTAACACCCGTAAAAAAAGGGCGCAACATAATAGCTAACATTGACCGCGGATGCACGGTCAATATTTCTACAAAAAGGTATCAGGGATTATTTGACGTAGGCAAGCAGGCTTAAGGAATCGCGAGCCAGGGCTTTGCATTTTTTAGCGACGGGAATGCCGATGCCGCTGAGATCGCGGTAGCTGTCTTCACCGAGGGCTTTCATGTCGAAGGTGTCGTAATTACTGAGATCCCACTGGTTTTGCTGGGCAAAAAAGACCAGTGCGCGACGAATTTGCCCGTTAGGTAAGTTCTGGTAACCACAATCGTTCTTCAGAAAGACAAAAACTGCCGTTAAATCGGCCATATCTTCGGCTTCAGACTCGCTGAGCGCGTAACTGTTTGCGCAGACGGCCATCAGGCTGCCGAATAACACTGTTCTGAAAAACGTCTTCATTGCTTCTACCAGGGGCTTAAAGAAGATAAACGTTAGCACACTGCGAGCGAGGCGACGACCATTATTGTCGATTAAATTGTGTCTGCGGCTTGACCTTCCCGTAAGGGGAAGGACTATGCTCAACGTTTGATTTTGTTTCGCCTGCTTAAGAATAAGGAAATAACTATGCAACGTCGTGATTTCTTAAAATATTCCGTCGCGCTGGGCGTGGCTTCAGCCTTACCGCTGTGGAGCCGCGCAGTATTTGCGGCGGAACGCCCAACGTTACCGATCCCTGATTTGCTCACGACCGATGCCCGTAATCGCATTCAGTTAACTATTGGCGTAGGCCAATCCACCTTTGGCGGGAAAACCGCAACCACCTGGGGCTATAACGGCAATCTGCTGGGGCCAGCGGTGAAATTACAGCGCGGCAAAGCGGTAACGGTTGATATCTACAACCAACTGACGGAAGAGACGACGTTGCACTGGCACGGGCTGGAAGTACCGGGTGAAGTCGACGGCGGCCCGCAGGGAATTATTCCGCCAGGTGGCAAGCGTACGGTGACGTTGAACGTTGATCAACCTGCCGCTACCTGCTGGTTCCATCCGCATCAACATGGCAAAACCGGGCGACAGGTGGCGA
Organism: Escherichia sp. HH091_1A; assembly: GCF_030295175.1. Taxonomy (NCBI): domain Bacteria; kingdom Pseudomonadati; phylum Pseudomonadota; class Gammaproteobacteria; order Enterobacterales; family Enterobacteriaceae; genus Escherichia; species Escherichia sp. HH091_1A. Next base: position 144,013 of record NZ_AP025747.1, read on the forward strand.
TGGGGCTGGCGGGGCTGGTAGTGATTGAAGATGACGAGATTCTAAAATTAATGCTGCCAAAACAGTGGGGTATCGATGATGTCCCGGTGATCGTGCAGGATAAAAAATTTAACGCTGACGGGCAGATTGATTATCAACTGGATATGATGACCGCTGCCGTGGGTTGGTTTGGCGATACGCTGCTGACCAATGGTGCTATCTACCCGCAACACGCCGCCCCGCGCGGCTGGCTGCGCCTGCGTTTGCTCAATGGCTGTAACGCCCGCTCGCTCAATTTCGCTACCAGTGACAATCGCCCGCTATATGTGATTGCCAGCGACGGTGGTCTGCTACCTGAACCAGTGAAGGTGAGCGAGCTGCCGGTGCTGATGGGCGAGCGTTTCGAAGTGCTGGTGGAGGTTAACGACAACAAACCCTTTGATCTGGTGACGCTACCGGTCAGCCAGATGGGAATGGCAATTGCACCGTTTGACAAGCCGCATCCGGTAATGCGGATCCAGCCGATTTCCATTAGTGCTTCAGGTGCCTTACCTGACGCGTTAAGTAGCCTGCCAGCATTACCTTCGCTGGAAGGGCTGACGGTACGCAAGCTGCAACTCTCTATGGACCCGATGCTCGATATGATGGGTATGCAGATGCTGATGGAGAAATATGGCGATCAGGCGATGGCCGGGATGGATCACAGCCAGATGATGGGCCATATGGGGCACGGCAATATGAATCATATGAACCACGGCGGGAAGTTCGATTTCCACCATGCCAATAAAATCAACGGTCAGGCGTTTGATATGAACAAGCCGATGTTTGCGGCGGCGAAAGGGCAATACGAACGTTGGGTTATCTCTGGCGTGGGCGACATGATGCTGCATCCGTTCCATATCCACGGTACGCAGTTCCGTATCTTGTCAGAAAATGGCAAACCGCCAGCGACGCATCGCGCAGGCTGGAAAGATACTGTTAAGGTAGAAGGTAATGTCAGCGAAGTCCTGGTGAAGTTTAATCACGACGCACCGAAAGAACATGCATATATGGCGCACTGCCATCTGCTGGAGCATGAAGATACGGGGATGATGTTAGGGTTTACGGTATAAAAAGACCGTATTCGGAAATATGCCCGGATCTCTCCGGGCATTATTCTGCTGACAAACGCAAAACTGCCTGATGCGCTACGCTTATCAGGCCTTGTATTATCCCTCCTGTGCAGAGAAAATCGGCCAGTTTTCTCTGCCTGCAGTCCGCATGCCGTATCGGGCCTTAGGTTTTCAACCTGTTGCGTAGATTTATGCAGCGGACTGCCTTTCTCCCAAAGTGATAAACCGGACAGTATCATGGACCGGTTTTCCCGGTAATCCGTATTTGCAAGGTTGGTTTCACGATGGAACATGAACTTCATTATATCGGTATCGACACCGCTAAAGAGAAACTGGATGTCGATGTGTTGCGTCCTGATGGTCGTCATCGCACCAAAAAATTCGCTAACACCACTAAAGGGCACGATGAGCTGGTGAGCTGGCTGAAGGGTCACAAGATTGACCATGCGCATATCTGCATCGAAGCGACCGGCACCTATATGGAACCTGTCGCAGAGTGCCTTTACGATGCAGGCTACATAGTGTCAGTCATTAATCCTGCGTTGGGTAAAGCTTTCGCTCAGAGTGAAGGACTGCGTAACAAGACTGATACCGTGGATGCGCGCATGCTGGCAGAGTTCTGTCGTCAGAAGCGCCCTGCAGCCTGGGAAGCGCCTCACCCGCTTGAACGCGCGTTGCGTGCCCTGGTAGTACGCCACCAGGCGCTGACAGATATGCACACGCAGGAACTGAACCGCACTGAAACGGCGCGGGAAGTCCAGAGACCGAGCATTGATGCTCACCTTCTGTGGCTTGAAGCAGAGCTGAAGCGTCTTGAGAAGCAGATAAAAGACCTGACAGACGATGATCCGGATATGAAACACCGCAGGAAACTGCTGGAAAGTATCCCGGGTATCGGAGAGAAAACATCTGCGGTATTACTGGCTTATATCGGTCTGAAGGACCGCTTCGCCCATGCCAGACAGTTCGCCGCTTTTGCGGGTCTGACACCACGGCGTTATGAATCAGGCAGTAGTGTGAGAGGGGCAAGCCGGTTGAGTAAAGCCGGACATGTGTCGCTTCGCAGGGCGTTGTATATGCCTGCAATGGTAGCCACCAGTAAGACTGAGTGGGGACGGGCGTTCCGCGACCGTCTGGCGGCTAATGGCAAGAAAGGAAAAGTGATTCTCGGCGCGATGATGCGCAAGCTGGCACAGGTGGCGTATGGAGTGCTGAAGTCAGGCGTACCGTTCGATGCGTCACGGCATAATCCGGTAGCTGCGTAAAAATCGCGGAAGGGATGAAAAAAACAGCGCCTGACGGCGCTGTGTCTGGCATGCCTGCAATCTGGGAAACCAGGGTAGAAAAAAACTTGCAGGCCATAACAGTATCTACGTGAACTCTGCAATTTATTGAATTTGCGAGTTTTAGTAGGCCGGATAAGGCGTTTTCGCCGCATCCGGCATGAACAAAGCGCACTTTGTCAGCAATATGAGTCAATCTTAATTCACATCATCCGGCAACGCATAAGCCACAATATAGTCGCCCATCTTCGTACCAAATGAACCGTGACCGCCTGCGGAGATCACCACATACTGCTTGCCATTCACTTCATAGGTCATCGGTGTTGCCTGACCACCCGCCGGTAAACGGCCCTGCCACAGTTTTTCACCGTTGCTCATGTTGTAAGCGCGCAGGTAGTTATCTGCCGTAGCGGCGATAAACAGCACGTTACCCGCTGTGGAGATTGGCCCGCCAAGCATCGGCATACCCATATTGAACGGCACCGGAATGGGCATCGGGAACGGCATGCTGTCCTGCGGCGTACCAATGCGTTTCTTCCACACCACTTCGTTGGTTTTCAGATCCAACGCCGAGATATAGCCCCATGCTGGCTGTTTACACGGCAGACCAAACGGCGAAAGGAACGGGTTGAGCGTAACGCCATACGGTACGCCGTACTGCGGCTGAATGCCGGATTCCGTACCCGTGCCTTTGGCATCTTTCGGTTGTTCCATCGGGTTGCCTGGACCGCGAGGGATCAGTTTCGAAACGAACGGCAGCGCCATTGGGTTGGCAATTGCCACTTCACGATTCGGATCAATGGAAATCCCGCCCCATTCGAACATCCCCAGATTACCCGGGAAGACCAGCGTACCCTGTTCAGATGGCGGGGTGAAAATGCCTTCATAGCGCATCTGGTGGAACATCACGCGGCACACCAGTTGGTCAAACATGGTGGCGCCCCACATATCCGCACCGCTTAAATCTTTCGTCGGGCGGAAGCTCAGTTCAGAAAACGGTTGAGTAGGTGTAACGTAATCACCTTTCGCTGCGCCTTGCGGCACCGGTTTTTCCGGGGCCGGAACCACCAGTTCACCATTGCGGCGATCAAGCACAAAAATGTTGCCGGTTTTCGCTGGAGCGTAAATAACCGGAACTTTTTGACCATTAACGGTGATATCTGCCAGCGTTGGCTGTGCCGGAAGATCCATATCCCACAGGTCGTGGTGAACGGTCTGATAGCTCCACGCCAGTTTCCCGGTAGTGGCATTCAGCGCCAGAATTGAGCTGGCATAACGTTCCTGTTCTGGGGTGCGGTTACCGCCCCAGATATCTGGCGTGGTAACGCCCATCGGCAGATACACCAGATCCAGCTTCGCGTCATAGGCCGCAGGTGCCCACGAGTTTGGCGAGTTAAAGGTAAAGGTGTGTTCGTCAGACGGGATCGCGTTCGGATCTTTCGCGCCCGGATCAAAAGCCCACAGCAGCTCCCCGGTGTTGACATCAAAACCACGGATCACGCCAGACGTTTCGCGGGTTGAGAAGTTATCAGTGACGGAACCCGCCATCACGATGGTTTTATCGGTGATAATCGGTGGCGAAGTCGGCTCATACAGGCCCGGTTTGGTGTCCGGCATGTTGCTTTGCAGGTTGAGCACGCCTTTATTAGCGAAGGTTTCACACAGCTTGCCATTTTCGGCGTTGAGTGCAATCAGGCGGCCATCATTGACCGGAAGAATGATACGACGCGGGCAATCCGCCATCACTTCCGGCGAGGCAGTTTCTGCTTTGGCTTCATGATAAGAGACACCACGGCAGGTTACATGCTGGAAAGACTCGTTGGTTTTCAGCTCAGGATCGTAATGCCATTTCTCTTTGCCGCTGGCGGCATCGAGCGCAAACAAACGCTGGTGAGCGGTACACAGGTAAAGCATGTCGCCTACTTTAATCGGCGTCACTTCATTGGTGATTTCGCCCGGATCGTTCGGCTGTTTCACATCGCCTGTACGGAACACCCAAGCTTCTTTCAGCTTGTGGACGTTATCAGCGTTAATTTGTTTCAGTGGTGAAAAGCGTTGACCTTCCTGATTGCGACCATAGGCAGGCCAGTCTTGATCGGCAACGGGGGAGATAGCTTCGGCAGGTGTAGCATCAGCGCTTAAGGTGCCGTTGATTTCCTGTGGATCGTTAAATCCGGCCCAGGTGAGGATACCACCGCTAATCAACAGCGCGACCACCAACGCGGCAACTGCGCCGCTGGCAGGAATGACCAGGCGACGCCAGACAAACGGCAGGATCAGCCAGATACCAAAGAAGACCAGAATGTCGCTACGCGGCGTCAGCGCCCAGAAATCGAAACCCACTTCCCAGACGCCCCAAATCATGGTGCCAAGCAGCAATGCCGCGTAAAGCCAAAGTGCGGCGCGTTTGCTGCGCCACAGCATCCAGGCGACGCCGAGCATCATAAGGCCAGCGATAGGGTAGTACCAGGAGCCGCCGATCGCGACCAACCAGCCTCCGCCAATGAGAAGATACAGCCCGCAAAGCGCTGCAAATAGGGCTGTTAGCGTGACGAGTAATCGTCGCGAGCCGGTATTGTTAATTGCCATAAAGAGACACCATTTCAATTCATTAATATTTTAGTAGCAATTAATTATAGGTTTTAACATGTGTGATCGTCATCACAATTCGAGCTTTATTAACAGATTCCGCCAATGAATAGTTTTACTGGTATACTGCGTGTCTTGCGCTTTGTTGCGGTGCCAAAACCTGCCCGTGCGAAGTGATTTGTTTTTAAATCATATGGTTAGAGATATGAAACATACTGTAGAAGTAATGATCCCCGAAGCGGAGATTAAAGCGCGTATCGCCGAACTGGGTCGTCAGATTACTGAGCGTTACAAAGACAGCGGCAGCGATATGGTGCTGGTAGGCCTGCTGCGTGGCTCATTTATGTTTATGGCGGACCTGTGCCGTGAAGTTCAGGTATCTCATGAAGTCGATTTTATGACCGCCTCCAGCTACGGTAGCGGCATGTCCACCACCCGCGATGTGAAAATCCTCAAAGATCTGGATGAAGATATCCGTGGCAAGGACGTGCTGATTGTTGAAGATATCATCGACTCGGGTAATACACTGTCGAAAGTGCGTGAAATCTTAAGCCTGCGCGAACCGAAGTCGCTGGCGATTTGTACGCTGCTGGATAAACCGTCCCGTCGTGAAGTGAACGTCCCGGTAGAATTTATCGGTTTCTCGATCCCGGATGAGTTTGTGGTGGGTTACGGCATTGATTACGCTCAGCGTTACCGCCATCTGCCGTACATCGGCAAAGTAGTGCTGCTGGACGAGTAAGTGCGGATGTGCCGGATGTGTTGCATCCGGCATGGTGTTATTATTTGTGGTTGGCGTGTTTCAGCTTGAGATTGGAAATCCCGTGACGGTAACGTTGTTCAAGGGTTTCGCGGTTGGTGGCGGTAACATCCAGATCACGCAGCAAACCGTCGTGAATGCCGTAGGCCCAGCCGTGAATGGTGACTTTCTGCCCGCGTTTCCACGCTGATTGCATAATGGTGGAGTGGCCCAGGTTATATACCTGCTCCATGACGTTCAGTTCGCACAAGGTATCCAGACGGCGCTCTTGCGGCATTTCGCCAAGCAATGAGCTATGTTTGAACCAGATATCGCGAATGTGTAGCAGCCAGTTGTTGATAAGCCCCAGTTCCGGGTTTTCAACTGCGGCCTGTACGCCGCCGCAACCGTAGTGGCCACAGATAATAATGTGTTCAACTTCGAGAACATCCACTGCATACTGAACCACGGAAAGGCAGTTCAGGTCGGTGTGAATGACCAGGTTAGCAACATTACGGTGAACAAAGAGTTCGCCCGGCTCAAGACCGGTTAAACGTTCTGCAGGAACGCGACTGTCGGAACATCCAATCCATAGAAAGCGCGGTTTTTGCGCTTGCGCCAGTTTCTCAAAAAACCCGGGATCCTCTTCCACCAGCATTTTTGACCATAGTGCATTGTTGCTGATGAGTGTATCTATGTCTTTCATGGAGGTTAACGACCTGTAACCAAATAATTACGTTTGGCTAATATAGGGCAACTCCGGGACGATTTAAACCACAGATAAAGTGTAAGAACGTAAGGTAAGTAAAAATTTATGACCATTGCACTGGAACTTCAACAGCTTAAAAAAACCTATCCAGGCGGCGTTCAGGCGCTTCGTGGAATCGATTTGCAGGTCGAAGCGGGTGATTTTTATGCGCTTCTCGGGCCGAACGGGGCCGGGAAATCAACCACTATCGGTATTATCAGCTCTCTGGTAAATAAAACCTCCGGGCGGGTCAGCGTATTTGGTTACGATCTCGAGAAGGATGTCGTGAACGCTAAACGTCAGTTGGGACTGGTGCCGCAGGAATTTAACTTCAACCCGTTTGAAACCGTGCAACAAATTGTGGTGAACCAGGCGGGGTACTACGGTGTAGAGCGCAAAGAAGCGTACATCCGCAGCGAAAAGTATCTTAAACAGCTCGATTTATGGGGAAAGCGTAACGAACGTGCGCGTATGTTATCGGGTGGGATGAAGCGCCGTTTAATGATTGCTCGTGCGTTAATGCATGAACCTAAACTGCTGATTCTTGACGAACCGACCGCAGGCGTGGATATCGAACTTCGCCGCTCAATGTGGGGATTTTTGAAGGATTTAAACGACAAAGGCACCACCATCATTCTTACCACGCACTACCTGGAAGAAGCAGAAATGCTGTGCCGCAATATCGGCATTATTCAACATGGTGAGCTGGTGGAAAATACCTCGATGAAGGCGCTGCTGGCGAAGCTGAAATCGGAAACTTTTATTCTCGATCTCGCGCCGAAAAGCCCATTACCGAAGCTCGATGGCTATCAGTATCGACTGGTCGATACCGCTACGCTGGAAGTTGAAGTGCTGCGTGAGCAGGGGATTAACAGCGTGTTCACGCAGTTAAGTGAGCAGGGTATTCAGGTATTAAGTATGCGTAACAAAGCTAACCGTCTGGAAGAGCTGTTTGTTTCACTGGTTAATGAAAAACAAGGAGATCGCGCATGATGCATCTTTACTGGGTGGCACTAAAAAGCATCTGGGCGAAAGAGATCCATCGCTTTATGCGTATCTGGGTGCAGACGCTGGTGCCACCGGTCATCACCATGACCCTTTATTTTATTATCTTCGGTAACCTGATTGGTTCGCGCATCGGCGATATGCATGGCTTCAGCTATATGCAGTTCATCGTGCCGGGGCTGATCATGATGTCGGTAATCACCAATGCCTACGCCAACGTCGCTTCATCATTTTTTGGTGCCAAGTTCCAGCGTAATATTGAAGAGCTGCTGGTTGCACCCGTACCGACTCACGTGATTATTGCCGGATATGTTGGCGGTGGCGTGGCGCGCGGACTGTTTGTTGGCATTCTGGTGACGGCAATTTCACTGTTTTTTGTGCCTTTTCAGGTACATTCGTGGGTATTTGTCGCTTTAACGCTGGTGCTCACGGCGGTGTTATTCTCCCTTGCTGGATTGCTGAACGGCGTGTTTGCCAAAACGTTCGATGACATCAGCCTGGTGCCAACCTTTGTGTTAACGCCACTCACGTATTTGGGCGGGGTCTTTTACTCCCTGACTTTGCTGCCGCCGTTCTGGCAGGGACTGTCGCACCTGAACCCGATCGTTTATATGATCAGTGGTTTCCGCTACGGCTTCCTCGGAATCAATGATGTGCCGCTGGTCACTACCTTTGGCGTACTGGTGGTCTTTATTGTGGCGTTTTATTTGATTTGCTGGTCGCTGATCCAACGTGGGCGTGGTCTACGTAGCTAAGGCTATTTCCTCTCCTCTGGATTCGGGGGAGAGGAGTTTTGACGGCTATCACCCTTTATCAACAATGGTCAGGGTAGACTGATTTTCGGCTAAGGAGGAAGGCGATGCTAGGTTGGGTTATTACCTGTCACGATGATCGGGCGCAAGAGATACTGGATGCGCTGGAGAAAAAACACGGGGCGCTTCTTCAGTGCCGGGCCGTGAATTTCTGGCGCGGATTAAGTTCTAATATGCTCAGCCGTATGATGTGCGATGCTCTGCATGAAGCAGACTCTGGCGATGGGGTGATCTTTTTAACTGATATTGCCGGAGCGCCGCCGTACCGCGTGGCTTCGCTATTAAGCCACAAACACTCCCGCTGTGAAGTGATTTCTGGGGTAACGTTACCGTTAGTTGAACAGATGCTGGCCTACCGTGAAACATTATCCAGCGCTGAGTTTCGCGAGCGAATTGTCGAACTGGGTGCGCCGGAGGTCAGTAGTCTTTGGCACCAACAACAAAAAAATCCGCCTTTCGTCCTCAAACATAATTTGTATGAGTATTAACCCGCGATCCTGATGACGCTTTTGCTACAATAAAAGCGTTGTTTCATCCTTGGTTATTTTTTCATGTATAAACAAGCTGTTATTCTCCTGCTGATGCTGTTTACCACAAGCGTCAGTGCCGCATTACCTGCCCGTTATATGCAAACCATCGAAAATGCTGCGGTCTGGGCGCAAATTGGCGACAAAATGGTGACGGTAGGGAATATTCGGGCCGGACAAATCATTGCCGTGGAGCCCACTGCCGCAAGTTATTACGCATTTAATTTTGGCTTTGGCAAAGGGTTTATCGATAAAGGTCATCTCGAGCCGGTTCAGGGGCGACAAAAAGTTGAAGACGGTTTGGGTGACCTCAACAAGCCGCTGAGTAATCAGAACTTAATAACCTGGAAAGATACGCCGGTTTATAACGCGCCGAGTGTGGGCAGTGCGCCATTTGGGGTACTGGCGGACAATTTGCGTTATCCGATTTTGCATAAACTGAAAGACAGGTTAAACCAAACCTGGTATCAGATCCGTATTGGCGATCGACTGGCCTATATCAGCGCGCTGGATGCCCAACCCGACAATGGCCTGCCGGTGCTAACCTATCATCATATTCTGCGCGACGAAGAAAATACCCGTTTTCGCCATACTTCGACGACCACCTCGGTACGCGCCTTCAATAACCAGATGGCCTGGCTGCGCGACAGGGGGTACGCGACACTGAGCATGACGCAGTTGGAAGGTTACGTGCAGAATAAAATTAATCTCCCGGCACGTGCCGTGGTGATTACCTTTGATGATGGTCTCAAGTCGGTGAGCCGCTATGCGTATCCTGTGTTGAAACACTATGGTATGAAGACGACGGCATTTATTGTTACCTCGCGCATCAAACGTCACCCGCAGAAATGGGATCCAAAATCGCTGCAATTTATGAGCATTTCTGAGCTTAACGAAATTCGTGATGTATTTGATTTCCAGTCACATACTCATTTTTTGCATCGGATAGATGGCTATCGCCGCCCCATATTACTGAGCCGTAGTGAGCACAATATTCTGTTTGATTTTGCGCGATCGCGTCGGGCGCTGGCGCAGTTTAATCCACATGTCTTGTATCTTTCTTATCCGTTTGGCGGTTTTAATGACAAAGCGGTGAAGGCGGCACGTGAAGCCGGATTTCATCTGGCAGTGACCACCATGAAAGGCAAAGTAAAACCGGGGGATAATCCGTTGTTACTAAAACGGCTTTATATCTTAAGAACGGATTCGCTTGAGACGATGTCGCGGCTGGTGAGTAACCAGCCGCAGGGGTGATTATCAGGCCACCTGAACTGGAATCGCTTTCGCGGTACGTTTCATTTCATTGTCGCCTTCAAAGTAGGCAACGTTGGGCCGCCAGGTGCGAGCTTCTTCATCCGGCATGGTGACGAAGCTGGCGATGATGACAATATCGCCGACGCTGGCGCAGTGGGCTGCCGCACCGTTAACAGAAATAATTCTCGAACCGCGTTCTGCTGCGATGGCATAGGTGGAGAAACGCTTGCCGTTTGTGACATTCCAGATATCAATGGCTTCGTTTTCGAGAATACCGGCTGCGTCAAGAAAATCCTGGTCAATGGCGCAAGAACCTTCATAGTGCAGGTCCGCATGAGTCACTTTCACGCGGTGGAGTTTGCCCTGCAGCATCGTGCGAATCATAACTTCTACCTTTCTACCCTGTCGTTAACGAAGCAGGCGGTGCCTGCTTTGAGGAAATTCTCACGCAGTATTGCCCGATTTTTGTTTAGTGTCTACTCATCTGACGGCATTTGCATCAGCAGTTTGCGTACCGTGCCGAGGCGAGCCATGTAACACCTGTAACCAATTGAAATTTCTCTGAACGCTGCTCGGTAAACACTAAAGAGGCGGCTGACGACGGCGCGCCTTGACTGGATACTGCCTTCACGCAAGACAACACGGAAGGCAGGGAAGATGGAAGCACCGAGTACCACACCGCATGATGCGGTGTTTAAACAATTTTTAATGCACGCGGAAACGGCTCGCGACTTTCTGGATATCCATTTGCCAGCGGAGCTACGCGAACTGTGTGATCTCGACACGCTGCATCTTGAGTCGGGGAGTTTTATTGAAGAAAGCCTGAAAGGGCACAGCACTGACGTGCTCTATTCCGTGCAAATGCAGGGTAATACGGGCTATCTACATGTTGTGATTGAACACCAAAGCAAGCCGGATAAAAAAATGGCGTTTCGCATGATGCGTTATTCTATTGCTGCCATGCACCGGCATCTGGAGGCAGATCACGATAAGCTGCCGCTGGTGGTGCCGATTCTGTTTTATCAGGGCGAGGCCACACCTTATCCGCTCTCAATGTGCTGGTTTGATATGTTTTACTCGCCGGAGCTGGCGCGACGCGTCTATAACAGTCCTTTCCCGCTGGTGGATATCACTATCACACCGGATGACGAAATCATGCAACATCGGCGGATTGCGATTCTCGAACTGCTGCAAAAACATATTCGCCAGCGCGACTTAATGTTATTGCTGGAGCAACTGGTCACGCTGATTGACGAAGGGTACACTAGCGGAAGTCAGTTAGTTGCCATGCAAAACTATATGCTGCAACGTGGTCATACTGAACAAGCGGATTTGTTTTATGGTGTGGTGAGAGACAGGGAAACGGGAGGGGAGTCTATGATGACGCTGGCGCAGTGGTTTGAAGAGAAGGGAATTGAGAAGGGGATTGAGAAGGGGATTCAGCTGGGAAGACAGGAGGAAAGGCAAGAATTCGCCCTGCGTCTTCTGAGTAAAGGAATGTCTCGGGAAGACGTTGCAGAGATGGCAAATTTACCTCTTGCTGAGCTTGATAAGCTGATTAACTAAATTGCCTGCGATATGAATAACCGCTTACAGACGTCATCGCCATGACGTGGGGCAAATTAATAATTGGCGCCATCAGCCGTAGCGCCAGTTATACTCGTCATACTTCAAGTTGCATGTGCTGCGTCTGCGTTCGCTCACCCCAGTCACTTACTTATGTAAGCTCCTGGGGATTCACTCGCTTGCCGCCTTCCTGCAACTTGAATTATTTAGAGTATAAGTATTACGCCAGTTCGACGATTTTGTTGTCGATCAGGCGAGCATCGCCAAGCCAGGCGGCTACCAGAATCACAGCTCGTTTGCTGTTTTCAGCGATTTCCAGCAAGGTGTCGGCATCGCGAATCTGAATATCATCGGAACGGAAACCTTTTTCATTCAGTTCTTGCCCGGCAATAGCAATAATTTCATCGAGATCCCGTTCGCCAGCCTGCAATTTGTCGGCAATTGAACTTAAGACCTTGTACAGACCCGGCGCAATTTTACGTTGTTCCGCTGTCAGATAGCCGTTACGGGAACTGAGCGCCAGACCGTCTTTCGCGCGCATAATCGGCACTCCGACAATCTCAATATCGAAGCCCATATCGGCAACCATTTTGCGGATCAGTGCCAGTTGCTGAAAATCCTTTTCCCCGAAGCAGGCGATGTCCGGCTGGACCAGGTTGAACAGTTTGCTGACGATGGTCGATACGCCGCGAAAATGTCCTGGACGACTGGCACCTTCCAGCATGGTGGAAAGGCCTGGAACATCGACATAGGTGTGGGTTTCTGTACCGTTCGGGTAGATCTCTTTTACCGAGGGAGCGAAAACCAGATCCACTTTGCGCTTGTTCAGCTTCTCGCTATCTTCCTGCAAGGTGCGCGGATAGCGCGCCAGATCTTCCGGGCGGTCAAACTGCATCGGGTTAACGAAAATACTGACCACGACCACATCGGCCCGCGCTTTCGCTTCATCAACCAGCTTCATATGACCATCATGTAAATTGCCCATAGTAGGCACCAGCGCCACGCGCTTGCCTTCCATACGCAGACGGCGGATATGCTGACGCAGCAGCGGCAGGGTTTCGATAATTAACACAACGTGACTCCTTAATGGAAACTGTGTTCTTCGCCCGGATAAACGCCGGACTCGACTTCAGCCATATACTGACGCACCGCTGCGCGGATGTCGCCCGTTTCGGCGAGGAAATTTTTGGCAAATTTAGGGATATGGCCGCCGGTAATGCCAAACGCATCGTGCATCACCAGAATCTGCCCGTCGGTGACGTTGCCCGCCCCGATACCGATGACCGGAATCGCCAGCGCTTCGGTAATGCGTTTCGCCAGTTCAACCGGTACGCATTCCAGCACCAGCAACTGTGCACCAGCGGCTTCTAAGGCTAACGCATCGCTGAGCAGTTGATCGCTCGCTTCATCGCCACGCCCTTGTACTTTGTAGCCGCCAAATATATTAACTGACTGTGGGGTTAAACCTAAATGACCACACACCGGAACTGCGCGTTCAGTCAGCATTTGTACCGTCTCAACCAACCATGCGCCGCCTTCAATTTTGACCATATTGGCTCCGGCACGCATTACTGTGGCGGCATTTTCAAAGGCCTGTTCCGGGGTGGCGTAAGCCATAAACGGCAGGTCAGCCAGCAGCAGGCAATTTGGTGCGCCACGACGCACGGCGGCGGTGTGATAAGCGATATCTTCAACGGTTACCGGGAGTGTGGAGTCGTGCCCCTGAACAGTCATACCCAGAGAATCGCCAACCAGCATCACGTTCAGCCCTTCATCAGCAAACAGTTTGGCGAAGCTGTAGTCGTAAGCGGTAATGGTGGCGAAGCGTTTTTTTTCTTGTTTGTATTTATTCAGTAAGGAGATGGTGGTCGGTTTCATCATAACCCCTGTTAGTCATAAGTGTTATCGATAGGATTGGCGCATTGTAGGGGATGTCAGTGATGAGTGTTAGCCCTTTGTGGTCAAAACCGGCAGGGGGACCTGCCGGTAGCGGGGCTCAGGGGTAGGTGATTGAGAAGATGCCAGTCGCTTTAAAATCTCCGGCCCGGATCTGCTGATTGTCATCCTGCTTAAGAGTCGCGGTGAAATTCAGCGTTTGGTCGGCAGGAGAACCCGAAGAGTTACTGCCAATAATACCGTTTGAGTTATCCGGGTTATCGCCATACGCTTTATAGATTGAGGAGGCGTCGTTGGGCATCAGCGTCACTTCTGGATAATGTGAGTTGGGCTTACCTTTGATCTCCACACCTACACCGCTTGCCGCATTTGCTGTAAGCGAGTTGCCCAATAGCGACGCTGATAGCGCAGGAGCTCCTGTCGTCAATTTTACTTCGATGTTTGTTACCCGGTAACATCCTTTTAGTGTGATCGAAAAAGGCACACCATTCGCACCGTCAATAACTTCTTTTGGACTGTATTCGCCCAAACCTACCGTGTCACCCTGACTGACACTGCTGCCAGTGAGGACTGCCGACAAACAGGTAGGAGAGGTTAACGTGACATTTCCCATATTAAACGTCTGAAAAATTGTACGGGAATTGAGATTTCCGCCAGGGGACTGATTTTTCAGAGAGTAGTGATAGGGTGCGTCACTCAGCAGGGCAATGCTGCCGCTGGCATCGGGGTCAAAGGTAGCGTCGTTATATAAGTCGATGTCGATTTTAGAGACTAAGCCACCAAGGGTCAGATACCATCCAGAAGCGTCCGGGCACGTTGATGTGTGAAGATTCAGTGGTTGTGGATTTGTATCACCGATATAAAAGTTGTCTAGTGAGTCTACACCATACGACTCAAGACCATACATGCGTGCGGTAAAATACAGCCCTTGAATATTGGTTTTAAAAAGTTGGTGACCATCGTAGATGTACGGACTTTTAAGAAAATGGTTCTCCAGTGAAATCGGTCCGCCCGTACCGTCAGGGGAGCAGTAAATAACCCCTGTATTAGGAGTGGCAGCGGTATCGAGATTTAGCTTGATTTTAACATTGCTGTATTGCAGTGCTGTGGCACGCCCAATCACGACCTGGCTGCTACCCGTAGTATAGATGGTAGTGGAATAACCATCACCAGCCGGACCAGCGTTTTGAAATTGAGTGCCGCCGTCAGCGGTATCTTTACTTCCGACAACAAGTGTGTCTGCGGCCTGGAGGCAGCCTGAATATAGGGGCAATAATAGCAATAAAATGTTGCCCCACGTTGTTAGCTGTAAACGGTTCATTTCATCATCCTTGAAAACGAAAAACATTACTCATAATAAACACCCACAAACACACTGGCTCGTACTAAGCCGGCTGTCGCGGCTTGCGTCAGGTCGACCTTCTGCATCCTCGCATGAAAATGATAAGTAGCATTAGCTAACTGATCGGCACTCACAGGATAAATGCTCTGCGGTTGACCGTGGGTATCCAGTACATTGAAAATATTTTGCGCATCCTGAGTGGATAAGATCACGATGCCGACATTTTTAGCGCCATTAGTCGTCTGATTAGCGAAAACCTGTTGGTTTGTTGCACCGAGCGTACCAGCGACGGGCGTAAAACTCACTGTAAGACGAGCAGGGTTCTTTCCTGCAACCTGCGCACAGTCGCTGACAGAAATGTAGAACGAGTGACCACCGGTATAAACGCGATCGACGGAAGTATTATTGTTCAGGTAGTTGTAATCCACCGTTCCTAAATCAATACTCCCACTATTGTCGAACGTGACTTTACAGCTGGTGCTGACAATATTGGCGGTCATATTAATATTGGTGCTGGCGGCAATGGCATTGTATGAAAACCACAGTGCGAATATGTAGATAAATGTTTTCATCATCATCTACTCATAGGTTACAAAAAATATAGCGTTGGTGGAGAATTGACCTGCACGAACATCCGCGATGGTATTATCCGATGCAATGACAATTCGGGCACTGAGCGGCCAGTGGACAATATTCGAGCCTGTTGCCGCGGTTAAATCGACAATGCTGGTCGGTTTGGTTTTACAATTAAGCTGAATGCTGCCCTGACCTTCTGGCTGATTCGTCGTCCACACTTCAACTGCGACACCGGTTGCCGCATCATCGTCCGCCGTCGTCAGTTCATTACGATATCCGCCACCGGAACTGGAAGCGCCATCGCAGCCCGTCTGTGCAGAAAGCACAACTTTGGCCTGATCCTTTGCTAACCCTTCGCAGTTTGAAAACACCAGGCTGAAGTTCTGGTATTTCGATTTAGCGGAAAGCTCGTTGAGATAGACATCGCCAATTGCGATGGTGGTGGCTTGCTGATCCTGCGCATTGCGCAATTCCGCCGTGCAGGTACTGGCAATGACCTTAGCGCGTACCGTAACGTCCATAGAGCTACTGGCGGCGTGGCCGATGGTGATATATCCAAAGCACAGCAGCAATACAAAGGTTATATTTTGATAATTCATAAACAAACCTGCTATTCGTAGGTAAAGACAAAAGTCACTTTGGCCTGGAATTGTCCAGTGGTGATCGGATTCGCTGTGGTGGTCTGACGAAGCATGGCAGTGAGATCCAATCCATTACTTATTTCATCACTCGTCCAGGTGACTCGCTGGCTACCGTTGAGTTTAAAACGGAGATTTTCATTTGCGTTCATATGCTTAATACCAAGACCAACAAAGTTGGTATGCCCCGAAACTGTCTGGTCATTAGAGATTAACGAATCTGTATAGCTGCTGACTGCGCCATTAAGGGTCATCGACATGCTGGAAATATAGTTATTACAATTGCTGGGAAGGATTTTAAAATTAGCCTCCGACATTGACGATTTATTCACAATGTCCGAAACGCCCATGTCAGGCAGATCCAGATAATAGTTATTCGCTGCGGCATCACCGCTGATATTGGCCCCATTCAATGCATTGAGCGTCATGGCACAGGTCGTCTCTTTGATTGTTGCGGTAAAGTTGACCGAAAGATCGGTTGCCAGTGCAGGGCGGAGACAAAGCGACGTCAGCAGCAGCAGGGGCGGTAGTAAAAAAGTTCTCATTTCCTCTCCTGGAACATTATTGCTGGGTGCATGGCACGCCGTTGAGTACGATGGTTTTACCGGTCATGGTGGGTGATGACGGTATCTGATAATGAATACGGCACTGCTGGCGACTATTTTTCTCATACCAGGTGACCGTCAATTCACCGCTGTCGGCAATACCACGTACAAATGCCTGACTACTCTGTCCGACGGTCCCGATAGAGGTCCCTTTTTCGTCGGTAATATCAGAAGCAAACGGCACGGGCTGATTGTTGCTGCGCAGTAAATTGAGAATGGCAGAACGCCCGGTGTCGGTGTCAAAATGGCTGAAAATGACGGAACCCTGGCGCGGAATGGCGATGCTACTGGTGTTTTTGAGCTCCACGTCGTTATCCAGATCGTTAACATCGAGCACGACAGTATTTTCCCGATACGGTGACAGTGAACTGCTCACGCCGTAGCCAAAGCGATCGATGGTGCTGTTACCAAAGTTAATGCGCGCGCCCTTTGCACCGGGGGCGTTGATCAGCGCCAACGTGTCAGAGTCGGTAAAACTGTCGTTACTGAAGGTCAGACCGTGCCGGTGGAGTACAAAACCGCCATCGGTGCTGAGCCCATACTGACGTGAGTGATCGCTACTGGTGGAGGCTGAGCCTGAAAATGTTCCCCACGGCGATTCATAGCTGGTATAACCGCTGATACTTTTCAGGCTGTCACTGTTTTTATGCGCGTTATAGGCGGTATTCACGCTGTAACTCCAGCGATTATCCTGGCTGTAGCCCGAGGCAATGGCGTTATATTGCGAACTCCCTTTCATATCGCTGTTAACGCTGGTGTTCAGCGTTTTGAAGCCACCCTGGCGGCTATCACGACCCAGCAGTTTATCAAGCGGAATGGTCACGCTCAGGTAAACTGAATCATCCTTCTTATTGTCTTCATCGTATGTGCGTTGCAGGCTGACGCTGTAGCTCGCCCAGTTAAAGGAATTACTGTAGCCAAAGGAAAAACTGCTCTGTGATTCGTTGGTTACCCAGTAATCTGTCCATGTGCCATTCACATAGAAAGATCCATAGTCACGTTCATCACTTTTTAACGTTTGGTTAATGCTAACGCTGAACTGATTTTTCATGCGCGCATAACTGACAATACCCGAGTAGTCCTCTTCATCAGGATGATTGGCTGAATTAATCAGCGTTAACGCGTCGTTTAGCCCCAGATAGTTTTCAGTGGAGTAGCGATAGGCGGCAATGTTGAGTGACGTTTCGGTCGGGGCGAAATATTTATTCCATGAAATACGGTAGCTCTGCCCACTATAAGTTTTATCGTCAGGGATTTCGGCATGAGACTGAGTAACATCGAAGGAGAATGCGCCCAGCGATGTATTCATCCCCACCCCCAGTAAACCGGCCCAGTAGCCGTTATCGGTCATTTGCAGACCAGTGTAGCCGGTGAAGGTGTTGCTCAATCCGTAATAGTAGGTCCCTTGCAGCAGGTTCGGTTTATCCTGAAGTTCCTCTTTATTGACCTCACCGCCGCTGATATCCCATTTGCCTACGCCGGGACGCATCATCTGGATCACCGATGAATAGGCCTGACTAAACGTACGCTTTGAGCCGTCCGATTCGGTGATGGTCACTTCGAGGTCGGCACCGAACCCTGCCGGGGTGAGATCGTCAATCGCGAATGGCCCTGGTGGCACGGTCGTTTCATAAATTTTATAGCCGTTTTGGGTGATCGTGACTTTCGCGTTAGAGTTTGCCACGCCACGGATAATGGGCGCATACGATGCCAGCGTGGGTGGCAACATGCGGCTTTCGCTATAGAGTCGCAGCCCGCGAATAGGCACCGAGTCGAAGGTTTCTCCTGTGGTATTGGTTTCACCCATCACCAGTTGAGAGCGAAGCGCGGCGATATCGCGTTGCAGGTATTTATCCTGAAATTCAAAACTGCCGCCGTCTTCTTTGTCCCACGAATAGTTACCATGTGAGCGAAAATGCCATCCCCATAAATTGATACCGCCCATTAGTCCGGCGTAGCTGGTTTCTGTGGTTTGATCGGGGGATTCACTGCGCCAGCCGTTAAGGGTGTAAGAGAGCATTGCGGCATTGATGCCTTCATCCCAGAGTGAGGCGTCGACATAGTTGGCATAGGTTCTTTGCAGCCAGATTTGCGGCATGCTGATATCAAGCCGCTGATCATTGCTGTTGTAAGCGACGCTTGATTGCGGAATAGCAACCTCTAGGTTGAGGCAATCCTGCGCAGCATTTTCGCGTTTTTGCAAAATTGCGTTATCCGTTAGCTTTTCTGGCTGGCGAATATGCAGCTGTAATAACGTGTTCGCGGAGATGCAGGGTTGAGCAGCGTGTTTTGGGTCTAATTCAATAAACTCGATTTTCAGATTGGCGCTGGCCTGGTTATTAATAAACACGCTGACGTCATAGCGTCCAGGTAATGTTGCGTTACCTTTGCTGTAACGATTGACATCAATATCCCTGGCGCCTGCGCCCATCAGGAACGTGTTATCAAACTCAACGGTCTCGTCTGCCCCCCACACATTTTGAGTACAGGGCAGCAGGCTGCACGCAATCAGGCAAGCGAGCGGCGATCGTTGAATTTTTTTGCCATCGTAGGGGATCTTCATTGTACGATCTCAGCCGATATAATTTGTGGGCATCAAAGTTTGACTTGGCCGTCAATGCCACCGCCAAAATCATTAATGGCGGAGTAATCAACTGTTGCACCAGACACAGAACGGGGAGCGCCTTTTACCACCATTTCCGCACTGCTCATGGGCGCGACCATACTGGTCTCCACGGTATATTTATTACCGCCTGAGCCAAGGGTAATGCTGCTGAATGAGACGTGATAAGGCGTAGGGTTTGTCGCCTGCAGCACCACTTTTCCGGCTGAAGACTGGAGACGCCAGGTTAACTGTTTTGGTGCATCAGCCGGGTTACCCGCCAGACCGGTTGGGCGATAGAACAGCTTGATACGGGTGCGGAAAGCCAGTTGCAGAATGTTTTTTCCTTTGGCATCGGCATCGCTCATCTTGGGGGGAACTTCCAGCGCATTGAACCAATAAATGCTTTCGCGATCGGCTGGAAGGGTCTGGCTGGCGTTCCACGCAATTTTAACCGTTTGGCCTTTTTTACCATCAACGCGGGAAACCGGTGGCGTCACGGTAAAAGGCACTTTCAATGTGCTGGGGTCGGCATTCTCGCTGCCGGTATCAATCCAGGTCTGGACTAATAATGGGCGGGCGCCTTTGTTTTCCATGCGCAATGTAACGTCTTTCTGGTCTGCATTGTAAATAATGCGCGTACCGGAAAGCACGATATCTGCTTGCGCGGTGAGGCTGAAAACGGCTGTCGATACGATGAAAACAACGGAAACAACAAACTGACACATCCTGGTCATAACACCATCCTTATTGAGTTACCCGACAGCAGTGGGCTGTCGGGTGATGCAGAGATTTACTGATAAGTCACTGTATAAGTGGCATTGCTTTTGACATAACCTGCCGTTGCGTCAACTGTTGCTGCCTGTTTAACATACGACGCTTTAAAGTTGTAAACCGCTTTGCCGTTGGTAAACACAAGGTTTTTAACATCGGTGCTGTCGTTAACTTTCACCTGTTGGTAGGTGGTGGCATTGGTAAGGTAGTGAATGGCAATTGCGACCCCGGTTGCCGCCTGGCTGATAGAGAGATCGTTGTTCAGAGTGCCCTGGCTGTTACTGAAGAACACAGAACCCATGCTCAGACTGGCGTTATTTTTTGGATCGCCCGAGCAATCTATCGCAATAGAAAAGGCTTCCGGTTTTGCGCCAACGTCGGCAGTCTTTACGACACCTGCGCCATTAACTTCAGCGGTTGTAGCGGTTTGCAGAGTAATTTGACCGTCCTGCGCGCCACCGTTGACGTGCAGGGCGCAGGTATTGTCACTGACCAAACCTGAGAAATCTAATTGACCGCCATCAAGCGCGAAGGCTGAACTGGTGAACATGACTAATGCCGCAGCAATAGCACTTTTATTTAACATAGAAATATCCTTATTAAAATTAATGGTGGTGAATTTTCTCACCAAAACTTATTATAAATGCCACACTCTTTAAAGAAAAATATCTTCGGTGAATGGATTTTTATGATTTATTATAATTATGCATTTTATGAATGTATTTGGTGAGGTTGGGCAGGTTTAAATAATATGATAATACGCTGTAGAAATTAATAATTACGCGTTAAGGACAGGTCGTTGTATGCACTTGTTGCCCCCGTCCCAGCCTGACAGAATCCAATTAAGTGCTATCCAGTGCTAATACCGGGAGTGAGGCATAGTACTCAGAATAAATTGGTTAATTATCATTAAAACCTCTTATAAAGAGAAAAGTTAATATAGGTAATGAAAATATATTTGCCGTAATTATATTTTTAATGCTGTTTTTTTGTGATTTTTATGATGGGGGAGAGAGAATTAATTCATTGAAACTATAAAATAATATTATACAACATTGCATTACCCAATACGTTTTTCCAGGAATGTGGTTTACCAGTGCTGTGGGCTGGGAGGGAAAGTAGTGAGTCTTGCTTGCAACGTTTCACCATCAGGAAACACGAGTTCCGGCGCGATCTCAAACAGCGGCCACAACATAAATCCACGATTCTTCATATCATAGTGCGGAACGGTCAGGCGCTCAGTGTTTATGACCTGATTACCAAACAACATGATATCAAGATCGAGCGTGCGCGGTCCCCAGCGTTCAGCTTTGCGGACACGACCCTGTTGCAGCTCAATACGCTGTGTGTGGTTGAGGAGCTCTTCTGCTGTAAGAGAGGTTTCCAGCGCCACGGCTGCGTTTAAGTAATCGGGTTGATCTTGCGGCCCCAGCGGTGGGGTGCGGTAAAACGAAGAAACGGCAAGAATGCGGCTTTCAGGAATGTCATCTATTGCCTTCAGGGCAGCATTGACCTGCTCCAGCGGAGAGGCCAGATTGCTGCCGATGGCAATATACGCCACTGTCATGCGGTGCCCTCACGGCGCGGCGCACGTCTGCGCGGGCGACGAGTACGACGACGTGGTGACGGTTCTTCATCCAGTTCGTTAAGCATCCCTTTTTGGTCTGGCGGCGCTGAAACCTGGAACTCACCCCACCATTTCGCCAGTCGTTGTAGCTCGGCGTTGCGTTCTACTTCAGCACGCAGTGCCAGCAGGTCATAAGCGGCGCGGAACTTCGGATGTTCGAGTAATTTCCATGCGCGTTTACCCTGACGGCGGGACATGCGCAACTGTAATTGCCAGATATCACGGGTTAAAGTGGTTAGCCGTTTCGGGATCGCCAGTGAACGGCAGGCTTCGTCTAACACATCGTTCATTGCCAGCGCGAAAGCGTCGTGATAAGTCAGGCCGCTCTCTTGGGCAATTTTCTGTGCTGTTTCCAGCAGGGGATACCAGAACATGGCGGCAAACAGGAACGCCGGGTTGACGCGCATATCGTTATGAATACGCGTGTCAGTATTCTTCAGCACCTGCTCAATGATCCGCTCCATTGGACTGTCACCATTTTCCGTAAAGTAGCGGGTAATGGTCGGGAACAGCGGCTGGAACAGATGGTATTCACACAGCAGTTTATAGGTTTCGTAACCGTAGCCCGCTTGCAACAGTTTCAGAGATTCTTCAAACAAACGCGCCGGAGGAATATCGTTTAGCAAGGTTGCCAGACGTGGGATCGGTTCTGCGGTTTCCGGGCTGATGCGCATGCCCAATTTGGCGGCAAAACGAACCGCGCGCAGCATACGTACCGGATCTTCACGGTAGCGCGTTTCTGGGTTACCAATCAGACGGATAACGCCGTCTTTCAGATCCTTCATGCCACCAACGTAATCGCGGACGGTAAAATCTGCCACGCTGTAATACAGGCTGTTGATAGTGAAATCGCGGCGCTGGGCGTCTTCTTCGATGGAGCCGAAAATGTTGTCGCGCAGCAACATGCCGTTTTGCCCGCGTTGGGAGGTCGTGCGGTCGCTGACGTTACCTTCGTGATGTCCACGGAAGGTCGCAACTTCGATAATCTCCGGGCCAAACATGACATGAGCAAGACGGAAACGGCGACCCACCAGGCGGCAGTTACGGAACAGTTTGCGCACCTGCTCAGGCGTGGCGTTGGTGGTCACGTCAAAATCTTTCGGCTTTTTGCCAAGTAACAGGTCGCGTACGCCGCCGCCAACCAGCCAGGCTTCGTATCCCGCTTTATTGAGCCTGTACATTACCTTCAGGGCATTTTCACTGATATCTTTGCGGGAAATAGCATGCTGCTCACGCGGGATCACCGTCACCTGTGGACGGGCGACTGCCTGTTCAGCCTCGCTTTCCTCGCGGCTTAGCACCTTGCGGCAAAAATTAGCGACTCGGGTAAAAATAGTACACCTCGGTAGTGTCAAACATCATTCAGGACAAAAAAATAGCGGCTAATCATAGCTCAGCATGACGCATTTGAGAATGTTGAATTTACAATTGCCGAGTCAGGAATGGTAGTCAGCGTCCAGTTTGTGACGGCTGACTGGAGAATTTGCTCGACGCTGAAATCCTGCCAGTGTGTTTCTGCCTGCTGGCCCAGAAATTGAAGTGCCGCGATTAACACCGGCCGAGGATCGCCTTTTGGCAACGCAGGCGCATGATTCTGCTTGGAAAGTTTAGCGCCTTGTGGATTAAGTGCCAGTGGCAAATGAATGTAATCTGGCACCTGCCAGCCAAAAAGCTGGTACAGCGAGATTTGGCGCACCGTGGGTTCGATCAAATCCGCGCCACGGACAATTTCTGTCACGCCCTGGTAGTGATCGTCAACGACCACCGCCAGGTTATAGGCAAATAAACCATCACGGCGATGAATAATAAAATCTTCCCGCGCCAGTTTTTGGTCGGCATGAATAATGCCGCGCAGCTGGTCAGTAAACTGGGTGACCGGATGCTGCTGGCGAATACGTACAGCAGCGTTTTCTGGCCCATGATGCAACTCCCGGCAATGACCGTCGTAAATACCGCCAATGCTTTGAATACGTGCGCGCGTGCAGGTGCAGTAATAACTTAACCCTTGCTCATGTAACCATGCGAGTGCTTCGCGATAGGCGTCGTGACGTTGCGATTGCCAGAGAACATCGCCGTCCCAGTGTAGACCGTAATGTTCCAGCTGGCGCAGGATGGTCTCTGCGGCACCGGGAACTTCACGAGGCGGATCGATATCTTCAATGCGAACAAGCCAGCGACCTTGCCGGGCGCGAGCCTGTAGAAAGCTTCCAAGCGCGGCAATCAGAGAGCCAAAATGAAGCTCGCCAGAAGGAGAGGGGGCGAAGCGACCAATATAGTGTGTGTCTGTCATCTCGTTGAACAAAAAATAAGGCGGGAGCATTTCCCGCCTGTGGTAAACGTGATGGAACGGCTGTAATTAGCCAGCCATCTGTTTTTCGCGAATTTCAGCCAGCGTTTTGCAGTCGATGCACAGATCGGCTGTCGGGCGCGCTTCCAGACGACGAATACCAATTTCAACGCCGCAAGATTCGCAGTAGCCGAAATCTTCGTCTTCCACTTTTTTCAGCGTTTTCTCGATCTTTTTGATCAGCTTACGCTCGCGATCGCGGTTACGCAGTTCGAGGCTGAACTCTTCTTCCTGGGCTGCACGGTCTACCGGATCCGGGAAGTTGGCTGCTTCATCCTGCATATGTGTAACGGTGCGATCGACTTCATCCCTGAGTTGATTACGCCATGCTTCCAGAATACGACGGAAGTGCGCCAGCTGGGCTTCGTTCATATACTCTTCGCCCGGCTTCTCCTGATATGGCTCCACCCCAGCGATGGCGAGAATACTCAGGGACGATGTTTTACGGTTTTGCCCTTCTTGCATGTTGCTTCTCCTTAACACGCACTATCGATCCCCATGTTCGGGGGAAAAATGAGGCCGCTATAAATAGCAGAAGCTTTTCCGGATAGCAATTATCTAAACGTAACACTTGACAACTGTGTGAGGAAAAGCGTATTTGCGCACGCGACCAGAATGTAAATTAACCAGTTACTTACTCTACTACAATGTAACCGGCAGTGATTTTTTAAGAGCCATGCCTTCAGAAGAAAGTTCTGCTTTGTAAGCCAGAATTTCTACCCCCCTCTGTTGAGCTTCTGACAATAGTTGCGCGTATTTCTCATCGATGTGGCGCGCGGGTGAAAACCGTGTAATGGCTGAATGCAGCACGGCGAAAAAGATAACCGCACGCTGGCCTTCAGCCGCTACGCTCATTAACTCCCGAAGGTGTTTCTGACCTCGTTCAGTGACCGCATCGGGAAAATATCCCTGTTCGTTCTCCGCTAACGTAACCGATTTCACTTCAATATAGCAGTCTGGACGCGAATCCGCCTGCAACATGAAGTCAATACGGCTGCGTTCGGCGCCGTATTTTACTTCGCTTTTCAGAGAGCTATATCCTGACAGTTCTGAAATGGATTCATTAAGGATAGCCTCTTTCGTCAACCTGTTAGCCCAAAGTGTATTGACGCAAATAAATGCGCCGCTTTGGCTTTGGGTTAACTCCCAGGTGTGTGGGTATTTCCGTTTTGTGTTGTCTGAAGTTGAATACCAGACGGTATCGCCAGGCGTTGCACATCCGGTCATCGCACCCGTATTCGGGCAGTGTAGCGTTAATTCGCAACCATCGGGTGTGATCACATTGGCTAAAAAGCGTTTGTAACGTTGAATTAGCGTTGCGCGCTGTAGAGGGGGAGAAAATTCCATTGCGACAATCCTTGTTATTGCGTTAGCGCCCAGCGTTTTAGCGGCGTGTAGCGTGTGCGCCCACGGGCAAACGAGGAGGCGTAAAGGGTGAACTCCGTCACCGTATACGACCAGTTAAAGCCTGGCGGCGGGATTGTCACCGCCTCGCTGGCGTCGCGCAATAAGGTGATATGTGGATGAAACGGTCGATTGCTTTGAAAACAACCGCTGCGTGCAGCTTGTGAACGAAGCATATTCGCCAACTGGATTAAGCCGCGTGGCGGCTGACGCATCCCTAACCATACCACACGCGAACGCAGCCACTGACCGGCGTCATCAAGCGTGAGTGTGAAACCGGGCTGACGAATCCGTCCGGCTAAAAGAGAAAGCGCCTTCTCTTTCTCTGCGCTCACTTCGCCTAAAAATGCCAGTGTCAGATGTAAATTATCGGCGGCGACCGGACGTCCCGCGTCTGGTGGGAACTGTGCGGCGCGCCAGTGGATAATCTGTTCGCGGATTTCTGCAGGTAAGTCGATAGCAAAGAACAGCCGTTGCGGTTCAGACATGTGAGGTACTCGGTTATGCATTACCGCGATGCTACAATGTGGCGCGAAGAATGTTAACCCTCTGGAGCGTTTTGTGTCGTCGTTGCCCGTTGCTGCCGTCTTACCTGAGTTACTTGCTGCCCTCGATGGTGCACCGCAGGTGTTATTAAGTGCGCCGACCGGGGCCGGGAAATCAACCTGGCTGCCGCTGCAACTGCTGACGCATCCCGGCATTAACGGAAAAATTATCCTACTGGAGCCGCGTCGCCTGGCGGCGCGTAACGTTGCGCAACGACTGGCGGAACTGCTTAACGAAAAAACAGGTGATACGGTAGGCTACCGGATGCGCGCGCAAAACTGTGTCGGGCCAAATACTCGCCTGGAAGTAGTTACCGAAGGCGTGTTGACGCGCATGATCCAGCGTGACCCTGAACTGAGCGGCGTTGGATTGGTGATCCTCGATGAGTTTCATGAGCGCAGCTTGCAGGCGGATCTGGCGTTGGCGCTGTTACTCGATGTGCAACAAGGTCTGCGTGATGACCTTAAACTACTGATTATGTCGGCTACGCTGGACAATGACCGCTTGCAGCAGATGCTGCCAGAAGCGCCCGTCGTCATCTCAGAAGGGCGCTCGTTTCCGGTTGAACGCCGTTATTTATCGCTGCCCGCTCATCAGCGTTTTGATGAAGCCGTGGCGGTTGCCACCGCCGAATTGCTGCGTCAGGAACGCGGATCATTACTGTTATTTTTACCTGGTGTCGGAGAAATTCATCGCGTTCAGGAACAACTGGCTTCGCGCATCGGTAGTGATGTGTTGCTCTGCCCGCTGTATGGCGCGTTGTCGCTGAACGATCAGCGAAAAGCGATCCTTCCGGCACCAGAAGGGATGCGCAAAGTGGTGCTGGCAACCAATATTGCTTAAACCAGTTTAACCATCGAAGGTATTCGTCTGGTGGTGGATTGTGCTCAGGAACGTGTGGCGCGCTTTGATCCGCGCACGGGGCTTACGCGGCTGATTACTCAACGCGTTAGTCAGGCATCTATGACGCAGCGTGCGGGGCGTGCCGGACGTCTGGAGCCGGGGATCTGTTTACATTTAATCGCCAAAGAACAAGCAGAACGCGCCTCCGCGCAAAGTGAACCAGAAATATTACAAAGCGATCTCTCCGGTTTGCTGATGGAATTACTGCAATGGGGATGCAGCGATCCGACGCAGATGAGCTGGCTGGATCAACCGCCAGCCGTGAATTTACAGGCCGCGAAACGCCTGTTACGGATGCTGGGGGCGATGGACGGTGAACGGCTAAGCACGAAAGGGCAGAAAATGGCGACGCTGGGTAACGATCCGCGTTTAGCGGCAATGCTGGTGAGCGCAAAGAGCGACGACGAGGCTGCTACCGCTGCAAAAATTGCCGCTATTCTCGAAGAGCCACCACGGATGGGCAATATCGATCTGGGCGTGGCGTTTTCGCGCAATCAACCTGCCTGGCAGCAACGTAGCCAGCAACTGTTAAAGCGCTTAAACGTACGCGGCGGTGAGGCAGACAGTTCGCTTATCGCACCGTTACTTGCCGGAGCGTTTGCCGATCGCATCGCTCGTCGCCGTGGGCAAGATGGACGCTATCAACTGGCAAACGGCATGGGGGCAATGCTCGATGCCGATGATGCGCTCAGCCGCCACGAATGGTTGATCGCACCGTTATTATTGCAGGGTAGCGCCTCGCCGGATGCGCGGATTTTACTGGCGCTACCGGTCGATATCGATGAATTAGTACAACGCTGTCCGCAGTTGGTACAGCAGTCTGACACTGTGGAGTGGGATGATGCGCAAGGTACGCTGAAAGCCTGGCGTCGGCTGCAAATTGGCCAACTGACAGTAAAAGTGCAGCCGCTGGCGAAGCCTTCAGAAGACGAGCTGCATCAGGCGATGCTTAACGGCGTTCGTGATAAAGGCTTAAGCGTGCTCAACTGGACGGCGGAAGCGGAACAGCTACGCTTGCGTTTGTTATGCGCCGCCAGGTGGTTGCCAGAATATGACTGGCCAGCGGTTGATGATGAAAGTTTATTGGCGACGCTGGAAACGTGGTTACTGCCGCATATGACAGGCGTACATTCGCTACGCGGCCTGAAATCACTCGATATTTATCAGGCGCTACGCGGATTACTTGATTGGGGGATGCAGCAACGTCTGGATAGTGAATTGCCTGCGCATTACACTGTGCCGACGGGAAGCCGGATCGCCATTCGTTACCATGAAGATAACCCGCCCGCGCTGGCGGTGAGAATGCAGGAGATGTTTGGCGAGGCCACCAATCCGACGATCGCCCAGGGGCGCGTGCCGCTGGTGCTGGAGTTGCTTTCTCCTGCCCAAAGGCCTCTGCAAATAACGCGAGATTTGAGTGCCTTCTGGAAAGGAGCGTATCGCGAGGTGCAAAAAGAGATGAAAGGGCGTTATCCCAAACACGTCTGGCCGGATGATCCGGCAAATACCGCACCGACGCGACGGACGAAAAAGTATTCATGAAGACCAAGGTAAATTTGAGAGATATCTTCTTCTGTCTTGTTACAGAAGAACAGAAAATCGGGCTTTTGCGCCTGAATATTGCGGAGAAAAAGCATGGCCGGGAATGACCGCGAGCCAATTGGACGCAAAGGGAAACCGACGCGTCCGGTCAAACAAAAGGTAAGCCGTCGTCGTTACGAAGATGACGATGATTACGACGATTATGATGACTATGAGGATGAAGAACCGATGCCGCGCAAAGGTAAGGGCAAAGGCAAAGGGCGTAAGCCTCGTGGCAAACGCGGCTGGCTATGGCTGCTGCTAAAACTGGCTATCGTTTTTGCCGTGCTGATCGCCATTTACGGTGTTTATCTCGATCAAAAAATTCGTAGCCGTATTGATGGCAAAGTTTGGCAATTGCCTGCGGCTGTTTATGGCCGAATGGTCAACCTTGAGCCAGACATGACCATCAGCAAAAACGAGATGGTGAAGCTGCTGGAGGCGACCCAGTATCGTCAGGTGTCGAAAATGACGCGCCCTGGCGAATTTACCGTGCAGGCCAACAGCATTGAGATGATCCGTCGTCCGTTTGATTTCCCGGACAGCAAAGAAGGACAGGTGCGTGCGCGTCTGACCTTTGATGGCGATCATCTGGCGACGATCGTCAATATGGAGAACAACCGTCAGTTCGGTTTCTTCCGTCTTGATCCGCGCCTGATCACTATGATCTCTTCACCAAACGGTGAGCAACGTCTGTTTGTGCCGCGCAGTGGTTTCCCGGATTTGCTGGTGGATACTTTGCTGGCGACAGAAGACCGTCATTTCTACGAGCATGATGGGATCAGTCTCTACTCCATCGGACGTGCGGTGCTGGCAAACCTGACCGCCGGACGCACGGTGCAGGGAGCGAGTACGCTGACGCAACAGTTGGTGAAAAACCTGTTCCTCTCCAGCGAACGTTCTTACTGGCGTAAAGCGAACGAAGCCTACATGGCGCTGATCATGGATGCGCGTTACAGCAAAGACCGCATTCTTGAGCTGTATATGAACGAGGTGTATCTCGGTCAGAGCGGCGACAACGAAATCCGCGGTTTCCCGCTGGCGAGCTTGTATTACTTTGGTCGCCCGGTAGAAGAATTGAGCCTCGATCAGCAGGCGCTGTTGGTGGGTATGGTGAAAGGAGCGTCCATCTACAACCCGTGGCGTAACCCGAAACTGGCGCTGGAGCGACGTAACCTGGTGCTGCGTCTGCTGCAACAACAGCAGATTATTGATCAAGAGCTCTATGACATGTTGAGTGCACGTCCGCTGGGGGTTCAGCCGCGCGGCGGGGTAATCTCTCCACAGCCAGCCTTTATGCAACTGGTGCGTCAGGAGCTACAGGCGAAACTGGGCGATAAAGTGAAAGATCTCTCCGGCGTGAAGATCTTCACTACCTTTGACTCGGTGGCCCAGGACGCGGCAGAAAAAGCCGCCGTGGAAGGTATTCCGGCGCTGAAGAAACAGCGAAAGCTGAGCGATCTGGAAACGGCAATTGTGGTTGTCGACCGCTTTAGCGGTGAAGTTCGCGCGATGGTTGGTGGTTCTGAGCCGCAGTTTGCAGGTTACAACCGTGCGATGCAGGCGCGTCGTTCGATTGGTTCCCTTGCAAAACCAGCGACTTATCTGACGGCCTTAAGCCAGCCGAAAATCTATCGCCTGAACACGTGGATTGCCGATGCGCCAATCGCGCTTCGTCAGCCGAATGGCCAGGTCTGGTCACCGCAGAACGATGATCGTCGTTATAGCGAAAGTGGCAGAGTGATGCTGGTGGATGCGTTGACACGTTCGATGAACGTGCCGACGGTGAATCTGGGGATGGCGCTGGGTCTGCCTGCGGTTACGGATACCTGGATTAAACTGGGCGTACCGAAAGATCAGCTGCATCCGGTTCCGGCAATGCTGCTGGGGGCGTTGAACTTAACGCCAATTGAAGTGGCGCAGGCGTTCCAGACCATCGCTAGTGGTGGTAACCGAGCACCGCTTTCTGCGCTGCGTTCGGTAATCGCGGAAGATGGCAAGGTGTTGTATCAGAGCTTCCCGCAGGCGGAACGCGCGGTTCCGGCGCAGGCGGCGTATCTGACACTATGGACCATGCAGCAGGTGGTACAACGCGGTACGGGTCGTCAGCTTGGGGCGAAATACCCGAACCTGCATCTGGCGGGCAAAACCGGGACTACCAACAACAACGTGGATACCTGGTTTGCGGGCATTGACGGCAGCACGGTGACCATCACCTGGGTAGGCCGTGATAACAACCAGCCGACCAAACTGTATGGTGCCAGTGGGGCAATGTCGATTTATCAGCGTTATCTGGCTAACCAGACACCAACACCGCTGAATCTTGTTCCGCCAGAAGACATTGCTGATATGGGCGTGGACTACGACGGCAACTTTGTCTGCAGCGGGGGCATGCGTGTCTTACCGGTCTGGACCAGCGATCCGCAATCGCTGTGCCAGCAGAGTGAGATGCAGCAGCAACCGTCAGGCAATCCGTTTGATCAGTCTTCTCAGCCGCAGCAACAGCCGCAACAGCAACCTGCTCAGCAAGAGCAGAAAGACAGTGACGGCGTAGCAGGTTGGATCAAGGATATGTTTGGTAGTAATTAACGTCTAAGCGTGACATACCGGATGGCGAGTTGCCATCCGGTAAAATAACATCCCACCTAAAGTATTAACCCTTTCTTTTCATCTGGTTGTTTATTAACCCTTCAGGAACGCTCAGATTGCGTACCGCTTGCGAACCCGCCAGCGTTTCGAATATTATCTTATCTTTATAATAATCATTCTCGTTTACGTTATCATTCACTTTACATCAGAGATATACCAATGGCGCGTTCCAAAACTGCTCAGCCAAAACACTCACTGCGTAAAATCGCAGTTGTAGTAGCCACAGCGGTTAGCGGCATGTCTGTTTACGCACAGGCAGCGGTTGAACCGAAAGAAGACACTATCACCGTTACCGCTGCACCAGCGCCGCAAGAAAGCGCATGGGGGCCAGCTGCAACTATTGCGGCGCGACAGTCCGCTACCGGCACCAAAACCGATACACCGATTCAAAAAGTGCCACAGTCTATTTCTGTTGTGACCGCCGAAGAGATGGCGCTGCATCAGCCGAAGTCGGTAAAAGAAGCTCTTAGCTATACGCCAGGCGTTTCGGTCGGTACGCGAGGTGCATCAAACACTTATGATCATTTGATTATTCGTGGTTTTGCAGCAGAAGGCCAAAGCCAGAATAACTATCTCAACGGTCTGAAGTTGCAAGGCAACTTCTATAACGATGCAGTTATTGACCCGTATATGCTGGAACGCGCTGAAATTATGCGTGGTCCGGTTTCAGTGCTTTACGGTAAAAGCAGTCCTGGCGGCCTGTTGAACATGGTCAGCAAGCGCCCGACTACAGAACCGCTGAAAGAAATTCAGTTTAAAGCCGGTACTGACAGCCTGTTCCAGACTGGTTTTGACTTCAGTGATGCGCTGGATGATGACGGCGTTTACTCTTATCGTCTGACTGGTATTGCGCGTTCAGCCAATGCTCAGCAGAAGGGGGCAGAAGAGCAGCGTTATGCTATTGCTCCAGCGTTCACCTGGCGCCCGGATGATAAAACCAATTTCACCTTCCTTTCTTACTTCCAGAACGAGCCGGAAACCGGTTATTACGGCTGGCTGCCGAAAGAGGGAACCGTTGAGCCGCTGCCGAACGGTAAGCGTCTGCCGACAGATTTTAACGAAGGGGCGAAGAACAACACCTATTCTCGTAATGAGAAGATGGTGGGCTACAGCTTCGATCACGAATTTAACGACACCTTTACGGTGCGTCAGAACCTGCGCTTTGCTGAAAACAAAACCTCGCAAAACAGCGTTTATGGTTACGGCGTCTGCTCCGATCCGGCGAATGCTTACAGCAAACAGTGTGCCGCTTTAGCGCCAGCCGATAAAGGTCACTACCTGGCACGTAAATACGTCGTTGATGATGAGAAGCTGCAAAACTTCTCCGTTGATACCCAGTTGCAGAGCAAGTTTGCCACTGGCGATATCGACCACACTCTGCTGACCGGTGTCGACTTTATGCGTATGCGTAATGACATCAACGCCTGGTTTGGTTACGACGACTCCGTACCGCTGCTCGATCTGTACAATCCGGTGAATACCGATTTCGACTTTAATGCGAAAGATCCGGCAAACTCCGGCCCTTACCGCATTCTGAATAAGCAGAAACAAACGGGCGTTTATGTTCAGGATCAGGCGCAGTGGGATAAAGTGCTGGTCACCCTGGGCGGTCGTTATGACTGGGCGGATCAAGAGTCTCATAACCGCGTTGAAGGGACGACCGATAAACGTGATGACAAACAGTTTACCTGGCGTGGTGGTGTTAACTACCTGTTTGATAATGGTGTAACACCTTACTTCAGCTATAGCGAATCGTTTGAACCTTCTTCACAAGTTGGGAAGGATGGTAATATTTTTGCGCCGTCTAAAGGTAAGCAGTATGAGGTCGGCGTGAAATATGTACCGGAAGATCGCCCAATTGTGGTTACTGGTGCTGTGTATAATCTCACTAAAACCAACAACCTGATGGCGGACCCTGAGGGTTCCTTCTTCTCGGTTGAAGGTGGTGAAATCCGCGCGCGTGGCGTAGAAATCGAAGCGAAAGCGGCGCTGTCGGCGAGTGTTAACGTAGTTGGTTCTTATACTTACACCGATGCAGAATACACCACCGATACTACCTACAAAGGCAACACGCCTGCGCAGGTGCCAAAACACATGGCTTCTCTGTGGGCTGACTACACCTTCTTTGAAGGCCCGCTCTCCGGCCTGACGCTCGGTACTGGCGGTCGCTTTACAGGCTCCAGCTATGGTGATCCGGCTAACTCCTTTAAAGTGGGAAGTTATACGGTCGTGGATGCGTTAGTGCGTTATGATCTGGCGCGAGTCGGCATGGCGGGCTCCAACGTGGCGCTGCATGTCAACAACCTGTTCGATCGTGAATACGTCGCCAGCTGCTTTAATACCTATGGCTGCTTCTGGGGCGCAGAACGTCAGGTCGTTGCAACCGCAACCTTCCGTTTCTAATTTCTCTTTTGGGGCACGGATTTCCGTGCCCGTTTCACAAGTTGGCTGTTATGCAGGAATACACGAATCATTCCGATACCACTTTTGCACTGCGTAATATCTCCTTTCGTGTGCCCGGGCGCACGCTTTTGCATCCGCTGTCGTTAACCTTTCCTGCCGGGAAAGTGACCGGTCTGATTGGTCACAACGGCTCTGGTAAATCCACGCTGTTAAAAATGTTGGGCCGCCATCAGCCACCGTCAGAAGGGGAGATTCTTCTTGATGCCCAGCCGCTGGAAAGCTGGAGCAGCAAAGCGTTTGCTCGCAAAGTGGCTTATTTGCCGCAGCAGCTTCCTCCGGCAGAAGGGATGACGGTGCGTGAACTGGTGGCGATTGGTCGTTACCCGTGGCATGGCGCGCTGGGGCGCTTTGGCGCGGCAGATCGCGAAAAGGTCGAAGAGGCTATCTCGCTGGTTGGCTTAAAACCGCTGGCGCATCGGCTGGTCGATAGCCTCTCTGGCGGCGAACGTCAACGGGCGTGGATCGCCATGCTGGTGGCGCAGGATAGCCGTTGTCTGTTGCTGGACGAACCGACCTCGGCGCTGGATATCGCCCACCAGGTTGATGTGCTGGCGCTGGTGCACCGTTTAAGTCAGGAGCGTGGCCTGACGGTCATTGCCGTGCTGCACGATATCAATATGGCTGCGCGTTACTGTGATTATCTGGTCGCCCTGCGCGGCGGTGAAATGATTGCTCAGGGAACGCCTGCGGAAATTATGCGCGGCGAAACCCTCGAAATGATTTATGGCATCCCGATGGGTATTTTGCCGCATCCGGCGGGTGCTGCACCTGTGAGTTTTGTTTATTGATGAGCGGCTTACCTCTTATTTCGCGCCGTCGACTGTTAACGGCGATGGCGCTTTCTCCGTTGTTATGGCAGATGAATACCGCCCGCGCGGCGGCTATTGATCCAAAGCGTATTGTGGCGCTGGAGTGGTTGCCGGTGGAATTACTGCTGGCGCTCGGCATCGTGCCTTACGGCGTGGCGGATACCATCAACTATCGCCTGTGGGTCAGCGAGCCACCATTGCCGGATTCAGTGATTGACGTTGGTTTGCGTACAGAACCTAACCTTGAACTGCTGACCGAAATGAAACCGTCGTTTATGGTCTGGTCGGCAGGGTATGGCCCTTCACCAGAAATGCTGGCACGCATTGCGCCTGGGCGCGGATTTAACTTCAGCGACGGCAAACAGCCGCTGGCGATGGCGCGTAAGTCACTGACGGAAATGGCAGATTTACTTAACCTGCAAAGCGCAGCGGAAACGCATTTAGCGCACTATGAAGACTTTATCCGCAGCATGAAACCCCGCTTTGTGAAGCGTGGTGCGCGCCCGTTATTGCTGACGACACTTATCGATCCGCGCCATATGCTGGTCTTCGGTCCAAACAGCTTGTTCCAGGAAATTCTTGATGAGTACGGCATCCCAAATGCCTGGCAAGGGGAAACCAACTTCTGGGGCAGTACCGCCGTCAGTATCGATCGTCTGGCAGCGTATAAAGACGTTGATGTGCTCTGTTTTGATCACGACAACAGCAAAGACATGGACACCCTAATGGCAACCCCGCTGTGGCAGGCTATGCCGTTTGTCCGCGCCGGACGCTTTCAGCGCGTACCTGCAGTCTGGTTTTATGGTGCGACGCTCTCGGCAATGCACTTTGTGCGTATTCTGGATAACGCCATTGGAGGTAAAGCGTGAGTAAACGTATTGCGCTTTTCCCGGCGTTATTGTTGGCGCTGCTGGTGATTGCCGCAGCGATGCTCACCTGGATGAACTTCTCGCAGGCGCTGCCGCGTAGCCAGTGGGTGCAGGCCACCTGGTCGCCGGATATCGATGTCATCGAGCAGATGATTTTTCACTACAGCTTGTTACCGCGTCTGGCGATTTCGCTGCTGGTGGGCGCGGGCCTGGGGCTGGTGGGCGTGCTGTTTCAGCAAGTGCTGCGTAACCCGCTGGCGGAACCGACGACGTTGGGCGTTGCTACAGGCGCGCAACTGGGGATTACCGTTACCACGCTCTGGGCGATCCCTGGTGCGATGGCGAGCCAGTTTGCTGCATTGGCAGGGGCTTGTGTGGTTGGCTTAATTGTCTTTGGCGTCGCGTGGGGGAAACGGCTTTCTCCGGTAACGCTGATCCTCGCGGGGCTTGTGGTGAGCCTTTATTGCGGGGCAATCAATCAGTTACTGGTTATCTTCCATCACGACCAGCTACAAAGCATGTTCCTGTGGAGCACCGGAACGCTGACGCAAACCGACTGGGGCGGCGTTGAGCGTTTATGGCCGCAGTTGCTGGGCGGCGTGATGCTGACGTTACTGCTACTTCGTCCGTTAACCCTGATGGGGCTTGATGATGGCGTGGCGCGCAATCTCGGGCTGGCCTTGTCGCTCGCGCGTCTGGCGGCGCTGTCGCTGGCGATAGTCATCAGTGCGCTGCTGGTGAACGCGGTGGGGATTATCGGCTTTATCGGGTTGTTCGCGCCGCTGCTGGCAAAAATGCTGGGGGCGCGGCGTTTGTTGCCACGATTGATGCTGGCGTCACTGATTGGTGCGCTGATCCTCTGGCTTTCCGATCAAATCATCCTCTGGCTGACTCGCGTGTGGATGGAAGTTTCTACCGGTTCGGTGACGGCGTTGATAGGTGCGCCGCTGTTACTGTGGCTGCTGCCGCGTTTACGCAGCATCAGTGCGCCGGATATGAAGGCCAACGATCGTGTCGCGACTGAACGCCAACATGTGCTGGCGTTTGCCCTTGCTGGCGGTGTGCTGCTGATAATTGCTGTGGTGGTGGCGCTGTCGTTTGGTCGTGATGCGCACGGCTGGACGTGGGCGAGCGGGGCGCTGCTCGATGATTTAATGCCCTGGCGCTGGCCGCGAATTATGGCGGCACTGTTTGCGGGCATCATGCTGGCAGTGGCGGGCTGTATTATTCAGCGGCTGACCGGAAACCCGATGGCAAGCCCGGAAGTGCTGGGGATTAGTTCCGGCGCGGCGTTTGGTGTGGTATTGATGCTGTTTTTGGTGCCGGGTAATGCCTTTGGCTGGCTGTTACCCGCGGGCAGTCTCGGCGCGGCGGTGACGCTGTTGATCATTATGATCGCTGCCGGACGCGGTGGATTTTCCCCACACCGCATGTTACTGGCGGGGATGGCCTTAAGTACCGCGTTCACCATGCTTTTGATGATGTTGCAGGCAAGTGGTGACCCGCGAATGGCGCAAGTGCTGACGTGGATTTCCGGTTCGACCTACAACGCGACCGAGGCGCAGGTCTGGCGCACGGGAATTGTGATGGTAATTTTGCTGGCGATTACCCCGCTGTGCCGCCGCTGGCTGACCATTTTACCGCTGGGCGGTGATACCGCACGAGCAGTGGGAATGGCGCTGACGCCGACGCGAATTGCGCTACTGCTGCTGGCGGCTTGCCTGACGGCGACCGCGACAATGACCATTGGACCGTTGAGTTTTGTTGGTCTGATGGCACCGCATATCGCGCGGATGATGGGCTTTCGACGGACGATGCCGCATATTGTGATTTCGGCGCTGGTGGGTGGTTTACTGCTGGTGTTCGCTGACTGGTGTGGGCGGATGGTGCTGTTTCCATTCCAGATCCCAGCGGGGCTGCTGTCGACCTTTATCGGCGCGCCGTATTTTATCTATTTGTTGAGAAAGCAGAGCCGTTAATTTTTCCATATAACGGCCCTTAACTCCTGGATGGATAAAGCTTTTACGCGGCAACGGATGCCCGATGCGACGCTGTGGCGTCTTATCGGGCCTACAAACGGTCCTGATCTGTAGGTCGGATAAGGCGTTTACGCCGCATCCGACAAACCATGCTGGATCACAACTTCGCAAACACCCGACGTGCAGCATCGATGGTGTTATTGATATCTTCCATGCTGTGCGCCACAGACATAAAGCCCGCTTCAAACGCTGACGGTGCCAGGTAAACACCTTCGTCCAGCATCATATGGAAGAAACGCTTAAAGCGTTCCACGTCACAGGCCATCACATCCTGATAGCACGTCACGGACTCGGCGTCGGTAAAGAAAATACCGAACATGCCGCCAACGTGGTTAACGACCAATGGAATTCCCGCTTCTTCTGCCGCTTCCAGCAGACCTTCTGCCAGACGTGTTGTCAGCTCATCCAGCGTCTCGTGAACGCCCGGCTGCGCGACTTCATTCAGACAGGCGAAACCGGCTGCCATCGCAATCGGGTTACCGGAAAGCGTACCCGCCTGATAGACCGGACCGGTTGGGGCCAGCGCATCCATCACATCACGACGACCACCGAATGCGCCTACCGGCATTCCACCGCCGATGATTTTGCCCAGGCAGGTGAGGTCTGGCACCACGTCGTAATAATCCTGCGCGCCAGCCAGCGCCACGCGGAAACCGGTCATCACTTCATCGATGATCAGCAATGCGCCAAATTCGTCGCACAGTGCGCGCAGACCCGGTAGGAACTCTGGTAGCGGCGGAACACAGTTCATGTTGCCTGCTACTGGCTCGACAATAATACAGGCAATCTCTTGCGGGTATTGCTCAAACGCGGCGCGTACCGAGGCCAGATCGTTATAAGTACAGGTTAATGTATGTTTGGCGAAATCTGCCGGAACGCCCGGCGAGTTTGGCTGGCCTAAAGTGAGTGCGCCAGAACCGGCTTTTACCAGCAGACAGTCAGCGTGACCGTGGTAGCAACCTTCGAATTTAATGATTTTGTCGCGACCGGTAAAACCACGGGCCAGGCGGATGGCGCTCATCGTCGCTTCGGTGCCGGAGTTCACCATGCGCACCATATCCATGGTCGGGACCAGTTCGGTCACCAGTTGCGCCATTTTCACTTCCATTTCGGTCGGTGCGCCAAAGCTCAGACCGCGTTCGGCGGCTTCAATCACGGCATTGCGGATCGCCGGATGGTTATGGCCCAGCACCATCGGCCCCCAAGAACCGACATAATCGATATAGGCTTTGCCATCAACATCGTACAGATAAGCGCCGTCCGCTTTTTCGATAAACAGTGGAGTGCCGCCCACGCCGGTAAAGGCGCGAACAGGGGAGTTCACACCGCCAGGGATCAGCTCGCGCGCTGCGCTGTATAGATTTTCAGACTTACTCATGGAGGGTTCCTGATTCGTAGAAAAAGTGAATGGCTGCTATTCTATGTTATTCATAACAAGTTAAATACTCGTCAAACGTCAGGTTGCTTGTACTGGTACAATCCTGATTTCTTAGAGTATAAAAGTTTTGTGCATTTGAAACATTACGCTTTGCAAAGGATTTTCATGGAACGTGCGAGTAAAATGCCGTCATCTTATTTGTATGACCAATAAGTGATCATTGGATGAAAACTGATACTCCCTCTTTAGAAACACCGCAGGCCGCGCGCCTGCGACGCAGACAACTGATTCGCCAACT
Source organism: Escherichia sp. HH091_1A (assembly GCF_030295175.1). Classification (NCBI taxonomy): domain Bacteria; kingdom Pseudomonadati; phylum Pseudomonadota; class Gammaproteobacteria; order Enterobacterales; family Enterobacteriaceae; genus Escherichia; species Escherichia sp. HH091_1A. The sequence goes on from NZ_AP025747.1 coordinate 182,973, forward strand.
TCTTGAGCGCGATAAAACCCCGTTAGCCATTTTGTTTATGGCGGCAGTCGTCGGCACGCTTGTCGGGCTGGCAGCGGTTGCTTTTGACAAAGGCGTCGCCTGGTTGCAGAACCAACGTATGGGGGCGCTGGTCCATACGGCCGATAATTATCCGCTACTGTTAACCGTCGCTTTTCTCTGTTCGGCGGTGCTGGCGATGTTCGGCTACTTTTTGGTGCGCAAATACGCGCCGGAAGCTGGTGGCTCGGGGATCCCGGAAATTGAAGGGGCGTTGGAAGATCAACGTCCCGTTCGCTGGTGGCGTGTGTTGCCTGTGAAATTCTTTGGCGGGCTGGGGACACTCGGCGGAGGCATGGTGCTGGGGCGCGAAGGGCCAACCGTGCAGATCGGCGGTAATATCGGTCGCATGGTACTTGATATTTTCCGCCTGAAAGGTGACGAAGCTCGCCATACGCTGCTGGCAACCGGTGCTGCTGCGGGGCTGGCGGCGGCCTTTAACGCGCCGCTGGCGGGTATATTGTTTATTATCGAAGAGATGCGTCCGCAGTTTCGCTATACGTTAATTTCGATTAAAGCGGTATTTATTGGTGTCATTATGTCGACCATTATGTACCGGATTTTTAATCATGAAGTTGCGTTGATTGACGTCGGTAAACTTTCTGACGCGCCGCTTAATACACTGTGGCTTTATCTGATCCTCGGTATTATTTTTGGCATTTTCGGCCCTATTTTTAATAAATGGGTGCTGGGGATGCAGGATTTGCTGCACCGTGTGCACGGCGGCAATATTACCAAATGGGTACTGATGGGCGGTGCGATTGGCGGTCTGTGTGGATTGCTGGGGTTTGTGGCACCAGCAACTTCGGGCGGCGGTTTTAACCTGATTCCTATCGCCACGGCGGGGAACTTCAGCATGGGAATGCTGGTGTTTATCTTCGTCGCGCGAGTCATTACTACCTTACTTTGCTTCTCTTCCGGTGCGCCGGGCGGTATTTTTGCCCCGATGTTGGCGCTGGGTACTGTGCTGGGTACTGCTTTCGGAATGGTTGCCGTTGAGCTGTTTCCGCAATATCACCTTGAGGCGGGGACGTTTGCTATTGCCGGAATGGGGGCGTTACTGGCGGCTTCTATTCGCGCGCCGTTAACGGGGATTATTCTGGTTCTGGAGATGACCGATAACTATCAGCTCATTTTGCCAATGATTATTACCGGTCTTGGCGCAACACTATTAGCACAATTTACCGGCGGGAAACCGCTATACTCGGCGATTCTTGCGCGCACGCTGGCAAAACAGGAAGCGGAACAACTGGCGCGAAGCAAGGCCGCATCAGCCAGCGAGAATACTTGAACGAAATACCAGGGTATTAGATAATGGCGATTATTATTGGGTTAGAATTTGCCCAATTGCCGATGTCGTTTGGAGCAAAATATGAGTGATGACGTAGCACTGCCGCTGGAGTTTACCGACGCAGCAGCCAACAAAGTTAAAAGCCTGATCGCTGACGAAGATAACCCGAATCTGAAATTACGCGTGTATATCACCGGTGGCGGTTGTAGCGGCTTCCAGTATGGTTTCACCTTTGATGATCAGGTGAACGAAGGCGATATGACCATCGAAAAACAGGGCGTAGGCCTGGTGGTTGACCCGATGAGCTTGCAATATCTGGTCGGCGGTTCCGTTGACTATACCGAAGGCTTGGAAGGTTCTCGTTTCATCGTGACCAACCCGAACGCGAAAAGCACCTGCGGTTGCGGTTCTTCCTTTAGTATCTAATCTGCTGTTCATGTGCCGGATAAACTATCCGGCACATCTTCTCTCTTCAACGCCCATTCTCATCCAGCGCAAACGTCGGTAGCTTAAGATGCCAACGAATAGCCGCCAGTCGAATCAATAGCGTCACGACCATGCCCATCATACTGGCTGTTTCCAGGGGCACGGAAAATGTGTAATAAGCCGTAGCGTGGACAATACCGCCGATAATACAGGCCGTTGCGTAGATTTCTGTGCGTAAAATCATGGGGATTTCGCGGGCCAGTACATCACGAATGATCCCGCCGCCAACGCCAGTAATGACGCCCATACAAACCGCGATCAACGGACCGGCTTCCGCATTAAAGGCTTTATTCACGCCAATGCCGACAAACACCGCCAGACCAACGGCATCCAGCACCGGCAACATCCATTTCGGTAAGCGTCTTGGCTGGCGCACCAGCACGATCGTCAGCATGCTGGTCACCATTGCAACAACCAGATCGGTGGGATCTTTCACCCAAAAGACCGGGCCGTGATCCAGCGCCATGTCGCGAATTGTCCCGCCGCCTACTGCGGTAACCACGCCTAATACCAGGACACCAAAAGGGTCCATACGCAATTTTCCGGCTAACAAAACGCCGGAGATGGCAAATACCGCTGTGCCGACTATATCCAGCCAATAGACGAGCATTGTTCTATCCCCACTGAGCACCTGAAAAGATCAGGCGCTAATCTACCTGTGAAAGCGCATTACAGAGCTGTTGTGCAGCGAGGATAATACGTGGGCTTGCACGTTCAAACCAGTCACTCGTGAGAGGAATAACGGGAATTTTGAGCTGTTCACCCCAGTATTGTTTGATTTTAGGAATTTGGTCCGGTCCGCCTGTAATGACAATCGCCTGTGGCGCGCGTGCTAACACCTGTTCGCGGCTAACTTGCGGCCAGGGAACCCGGCTGTCTTTAAAGATGTTTTCTCCGCCACAAACTTCGAGTACCTGGTTTTGAATCGACTCTTTTCCACTGGTAAATAGCGGATTAATGCCGAATTGCAGAAAAACACGTTTTTTAGGTTTATCAGCATATTGCGCTTTCAATTGCGCGTACTGGTCCAGCAGGGATTGTGCGGCTTGTTCGGCCTTGTCTGGTTGTGGACTCCAGGGGGCCAGTTGACGTAACGCATTGGCAATTTGTTCAATGCTTGTCGCATCGACCCACATCACTTTTATTCCCAGCGAAGCTAACTGGTCAACCTGCCGCTCGGCATTACCTCCACGCCAGGCAATCACCAGATCGGGTTTAAGGGCCACAATGCGTTCGAGATTCATCCCCTGCCAGGTTGAAACCTGCTCAATCTTTTGCGCTTGTGGAGGGTAGTCGGAATAACTGCTGACCCCAACCGGCGTGATCCCGGCGGCAAAAGCAAGTTCAGTGTTGGTGGGTGAAAGCGTGATGACGCGCGGTGCGGCGTTGAGCCACAGAGGGGCGAGAAAAGACAGGGCGACCAGCGCCCTGAACAGTGACTTAGCCATGTGCCAGTTTCTGCACCAGTGACTCAACCATCAGGCTGGACTGTTTAGCAGCAACAGCCAGGAACTCATCGAAGCTAAGATGAGACTGTTGATCGGCCACGTCGGAGATGGCGCGTACGACAACAAACGGGACGTTAAAATTGTGGCAGACATGAGCGATTGCCGTCGCTTCCATCTCTACAGCAATGGCCTGCGGGAAGTTGTGGCGGATTTTCGCCAGGCCAACAGAACCGTTGATGAAAGCGTCGCCGCTGACAATCAGGCCACGTACAGCGTTAAGATTCAGTTCGGCAATGCAGGCCTCAGCGGCAGCGATCAGTTTATCGTCAGCTTTGAAGCCAGCCGGGCAGCCAGGTAACTGACCGTATTCGTAACCAAATGCCGTGACATCCGCGTCGTGATAACGTGCTTCGTCCGAGACAACGATATCGCCCACTTTCAGCGTTGGCGCCAGGCCACCAGCAGAACCGGTGTTAATAATCACATCTGGCTTGCAGTGTTCCAACAGCAGAGTTGCACCCAGTGCCGCAGCAACTTTACCGATGCCCGATTTCAGAAGCGCAACTTCGGTTCCATTCAGTTGGCCGGTATAGATTTCGCAACCGCCCAGACTGATAGTTTGGCGGTTTTCGATTTTGTCACGCAGCAGCGTAACTTCTTCTTCCATTGCACCAATGATGCCGATTTTCATAGATTTACTCGCGATAAGCCCGATTTGAAGGCATAGTTTACCATGCGCTTACGGGGAAGCGTATTTCTCACGCGGGAGAGGACATGGCACAGATTGATTTCCGAAAAAAAATAAACTGGCATCGTCGTTACCGTTCACCACAGGGCGTTAAAACCGAACATGAGATCCTGCGAATCTTTGAGAGCGATCGCGGGCGTATTATTAACTCTCCGGCAATTCGTCGTCTGCAACAAAAGACCCAGGTTTTTCCGCTGGAGCGAAATGCCGCCGTGCGCACGCGTCTAACCCATTCAATGGAAGTCCAGCAGGTGGGGCGCTACATCGCCAAAGAAATTTTAAGCCGTCTGAAAGAACTTAAATTACTGGAAGAGTATGGTCTGGATGAACTGACCGGCCCCTTTGAAAGTATTGTTGAGATGTCATGCCTGATGCACGATATCGGCAATCCGCCGTTTGGCCATTTTGGTGAAGCGGCGATAAATGACTGGTTTCGCCAGCGTTTGTTTCCGGCTGATGCCGAAAGCCAGCCTCTGACTGACGATCGCTGCTGCGTGGTGGCATTACGTTTACGGGAAGGGGAAGAACCGCTTAACGAACTGCGGCGCAAAATTCGTCAGGACTTATGCCATTTTGAGGGGAATGCACAAGGTATTCGTCTGGTGCATACATTGATGCGGATGAATCTCACCTGGGCACAGGTTGGCGGTATTTTAAAATATACCCGTCCGGCGTGGTGGCGTGGCGAAACGCCTGAGACACATCACTATTTAATGAAAAAGCCGGGTTATTATCTTTCTGAAGAAGCTTATATTGCCCGGTTGCGTAAAGAACTTAATTTGGCGCTTTACAGTCGTTTTCCATTAACGTGGATTATGGAAGCTGCCGACGACATCTCCTATTGTGTGGCAGATCTTGAAGATGCGGTAGAGAAAAGAATATTCAGCGTTGAGCAGCTTTATCATCATTTGCACGAAGCGTGGGGCCAGCATGAGAAAGGTTCGCTCTTTTCGCTGGTGGTTGAAAATGCCTGGGAAAAATCACGCTCAAATAGTTTAAGCCGCAGTACGGAAGATCAGTTTTTTATGTATTTACGGGTAAACACCCTAAATAAACTGGTACCCTACGCAGCACAACGATTTATTGATAATCTGCCTGCGATTTTCGCCGGAACGTTTAATCATGCATTATTGGAAGATGCCAGCGAATGCAGCGATCTTCTAAAGCTATATAAAAATGTCGCTGTAAAACATGTGTTTAGCCATCCAGATGTCGAGCAGCTTGAATTGCAGGGCTATCGGGTCATTAGCGGATTATTAGAGATTTATCGCCCTTTATTAAGCCTGTCGTTATCAGACTTTACTGAACTGGTAGAAAAAGAACGGGTGAAACGTTTCCCTATTGAATCGCGCTTATTCCACAAACTCTCGACGCGCCATCGGCTGGCCTATGTCGAGGCTGTCAGTAAATTACCGTCAGATTCTCCTGAGTTTCCGCTATGGGAATATTATTACCGTTGCCGCCTGCTGCAGGATTATATCAGCGGTATGACCGACCTCTATGCCTGGGATGAATACCGACGTCTGATGGCCGTAGAACAATAACCAGGCTTTTGTAAAGACGAACAATAAATTTTTACCTTTTGCAGAAACTTTAGTTCGGAACTTCGCGCTATAAAACGAATCTGAAGAACACAGCAATTTTGCGTTATCTGTTAATCGAGACTGAAATACATGAAAAAAACCACATTAGCACTGAGTGCACTGGCTCTGAGTTTAGGTTTGGCGTTATCTCCGCTCTCTGCAACGGCGGCTGAGACTTCTTCAGCAACGACAGCCCAGCAGATGCCAAGCCTTGCACCGATGCTCGAAAAGGTGATGCCTTCAGTGGTCAGCATTAACGTAGAAGGTAGCACAACCGTTAATACGCCGCGTATGCCGCGTAATTTCCAGCAGTTCTTCGGTGATGATTCTCCGTTCTGCCAGGAAGGTTCTCCGTTCCAGAGCTCTCCGTTCTGCCAGGGGGGCCAGGGCGGTAATGGCGGCGGCCAACAACAGAAATTCATGGCGCTGGGTTCCGGCGTCATCATTGATGCCGATAAAGGCTATGTCGTCACCAACAACCACGTTGTTGATAACGCGACGGTGATTAAAGTCCAGCTGAGCGATGGTCGTAAGTTCGACGCGAAGATGGTTGGCAAAGATCCGCGCTCTGATATCGCGCTGATCCAGATCCAGAACCCGAAAAATCTGACCGCAATTAAGATGGCGGATTCTGATGCACTGCGCGTGGGTGATTACACCGTAGCAATTGGTAACCCGTTTGGTCTGGGCGAGACGGTAACTTCCGGGATTGTCTCTGCGCTGGGGCGTAGCGGTCTGAATGCCGAAAACTATGAAAACTTCATCCAGACCGATGCTGCGATCAACCGGGGTAACTCTGGTGGCGCGCTGGTTAACCTGAACGGCGAACTGATTGGTATCAACACCGCGATCCTCGCACCGGACGGCGGAAACATCGGTATCGGTTTTGCTATCCCGAGCAACATGGTGAAAAACCTGACCTCGCAGATGGTGGAATACGGCCAGGTGAAACGTGGTGAGCTGGGTATTATGGGCACTGAGCTGAACTCCGATCTGGCGAAAGCGATGAAAGTTGACGCCCAGCGCGGTGCTTTCGTAAGCCAGGTTCTGCCGAACTCTTCCGCCGCGAAAGCGGGCATTAAAGCGGGTGATGTGATCACCTCACTGAACGGTAAGCCAATCAGCAGCTTTGCCGCACTGCGTGCTCAGGTGGGCACTATGCCGGTAGGCAGCAAACTGACCCTGGGCTTACTGCGCGACGGGAAGCAGGTTAACGTGAACCTGGAACTGCAGCAGAGCAGCCAGAATCAGGTTGATTCCAGCACCATCTTCAACGGCATTGAAGGCGCTGAGATGAGCAACAAAGGCAAAGATCAGGGCGTGGTGGTGAACAACGTGAAAACGGGCACTCCGGCTGCGCAGATCGGCCTGAAGAAAGGTGATGTGATTATTGGTGCGAACCAGCAGGCAGTGAAAAACATCGCTGAACTGCGTAAAGTTCTCGACAGCAAACCGTCTGTGCTGGCACTGAATATTCAGCGCGGCGACAGCACCATCTATCTGTTAATGCAGTAATCTTCCTCAACCCCTTCCTGAAAACGGGAAGGGGTTCTCCTTACAATCTGTGAACTTCACCACAACTCCATACATCTTCCTCATCCTTTGGGCATTTGCACAATGCCGTACGTTACGTACTTCCTTATGCTAAGCCGTGCATAACGGAGGACTTATGGCTGGCTGGCATCTTGATACCAAAATGGCGCAGGATATCGTGGCGCGCACCATGCGCATCATTGATACCAATATTAACGTAATGGATGCCCGCGGGCGTATTATCGGCAGCGGCGATCGTGAGCGTATTGGTGAATTGCACGAAGGTGCATTGCTGGTACTTTCACAGGGACGAGTAGTTGATATCGATGACGCGGTGGCACGTCATCTGCACGGTGTGCGGCAGGGGATTAATCTACCATTACGGCTGGAAGGTGAAATTGTCGGCGTAATCGGCCTGACTGGTGAACCAGAGAATCTGCGTAAATATGGCGAACTGGTCTGCATGACGGCTGAAATGATGCTGGAACAGTCGCGGTTGATGCATCTGTTGGCGCAGGATAGCCGTTTGCGGGAAGAACTGGTGATGAACCTGATTCAGGCGGAGGAGAATACTCCTGCACTCACTGAATGGGCGCAACGGCTGGGGATCGATCTCAATCAACCGCGAGTGGTGGCTATTGTTGAGGTCGATAGCGGTCAACTTGGCGTGGACAGCGCAATGGCGGAGTTACAGCAACTGCAAAACGCGCTGACTACACCCGAGCGTAATAATCTGGTGGCGATTGTTTCACTGACCGAAATGGTGGTGTTGAAACCGGCGTTGAATTCGTTTGGGCGCTGGGATGCAGAAGATCATCGTAAGCGAGTTGAACAACTGATTGCCCGCATGAAAGAGTATGGTCAGCTACGTTTTCGCGTTTCGCTGGGTAACTATTTTACCGGACCAGGCAGTATTGCCCGCTCTTATCGTACGGCGAAAACGACGATGGTGGTGGGTAAACAGCGGATGCCCGAAAGTCGCTGCTATTTTTATCAGGATCTGATGTTGCCTGTGTTGCTCGACAGTTTGCGTGGCGACTGGCAGGCCAACGAACTGGCGCGACCGCTGGCGCGGCTGAAAGCGATGGACAATAACGGCTTGCTGCGGCGAACGCTGGCGGCGTGGTTTCGCCACAATGTGCAACCGCTGGCAACGTCAAAGGCGTTGTTTATTCATCGTAATACTCTTGAGTATCGGCTTAATCGTATATCGGAACTGACCGGGCTTGATTTGGGCAATTTTGATGACAGGTTGCTGCTGTATGTGGCGTTACAACTGGATGAAGAGCGGTAGGTCGATTACAAAATTACAGCCGGGTGAGACTGTACCCGGCCCACAGAATGACATTATTTACGCGTCAGTTTTTCCAGATCGGCTTCAATCTCGCTGATCTTATTGGTTACTACTGACTCCAGGTGACGTAAGTCGTCGAGGATCTTACGCTTAAGATCAACTTCGCTGCGGTCACGCTGGCAGATTTGATCAAGCTCATCAATGATATACCGTAGATTCGGGCTGATTTCCTGGACTTCTTTATAACCCTGACCCACACCATCAGCGACGACCGTTTTACGCTGACGCGGATATTTAAACTTCACGCTCTTGGCGAAAAACTCGCCTTTGTCTTTCTGGAAATAGATTTTCAGAATATCGTTGTTGGCTTCCTGCCGGAGGCTGTAACGATCAATTTCTTCAGGATTGGTAATACCCAGACTTTTCAGATTGTCGTACATAGCGTTACCTCAAAATGAGTCAGTAAATTGTGCTTATTTTAGCATTTGGCCTGGCCCGCCCGGCTCGACTGTGATCGCAGAAAGCCTTTTTCTTCCAGACTTCTATCATGGCGTAAAAATCAAAAAATTACCTGCTTTATTCTGGCGATAAAATTCACGTTCTACACCAGTTCCAGCATCGTTACTTCCGGGCGGCTGTTCAGACGCAAACCATATAAACTGCCCACGCCGCGGGTTGTGTAGATGTGTCGTTCGCCAAAGGCATTTAATCCGGCGACGTAGCGTTTATCTTCGACAGGGGCAAAAGGTTCACCAACCAACGGTACGCGCAGTTGCCCGCCATGAGTATGGCCGCACAGCATCAGATCCCAGAGTTCATCACGTATGACTTCTTTGCTGTCGGGATTATGTGCCAGCACCAGACGAGGCAGATTTGCTTCGCTGGCGGGAGGTGGTTTGCATTGTCCGGCCCATAAATCACCAGTGCCAACCAGTTCAAATTGCCGTTTTGATGTGGCGATTACCGTTGCCTGGTTAAACAACACAGTGATCCCCGCCGATTTTAACGCCTCGCCAATTAAGCGATTTTTCTCTGTACCCACGGGGTGATCGTGATTGCCAAAACAGGCAAATGTCGGTGCACATTTGGCAAGGGGAGAGAGTACGTCACTGAACGCCGAAAAATTCAGCGGCATATCAAATAAAACATAATCGCCACCCAGCAAAATCAAATCAGGTTTTTGCGCTACGCCAAGGGCAATAGCGTCAGAAATCAGGCTTAAAGGAACAAAACGAGAGTAATGGAGATCGGCCAGAAACAGAATTTTGAATGGTGCGGCTTTTTCTTCAAAAAAGGCGAAGCGGTGATGGCTTAATTCAAGCCAGCCGGGTTCCAGGTAATGCATATAACCGAAACCTGAGCCCGTGGCTATCGTCGCGGCAGTAGCCTGCAAAAATCGGCGGCGTGAAATCATCATTCATCCCTGTAAAAAAACGGGCAGCTTCATGCTGCCCGTGTACTGACTTTTAGTCGATGGTGCGTAGCAGTTCGTTAATGCCGACTTTGCCGCGAGTTTTCGCGTCAACTTTCTTAACGATAACTGCACAATAAAGGCTGTATTTGCCATCTTTCGACGGCAGGTTGCCAGAAACAACCACCGAACCAGCCGGAACGCGACCGTAGTGAATTTCGCCAGTTTCGCGATCGTAAATACGGGTGCTCTGACCGATGTATACGCCCATGGAAATGACGGAACCTTCTTCGACAATCACCCCTTCAACGACTTCTGAACGTGCGCCGATGAAGCAGTTATCTTCAATGATGGTCGGATTAGCCTGCAGCGGCTCCAGCACGCCGCCGATACCTACGCCACCGGAAAGGTGGACATTTTTACCAATCTGCGCACAGGAACCGACGGTCGCCCAGGTATCAACCATTGTGCCTTCATCAACATATGCACCGATGTTGACGTAAGACGGCATCAGCACAGTGTTACGGGCGATAAACGCACCTTGACGTACTGCCGCTGGTGGTACAACGCGGAATCCTTCTTTCTGAAAACGCGCTTCGTCGTAGTCGGCGAATTTCATCGGTACTTTATCGAAGTAGCGGCTTTCTGCCCCTTCGATCACCTGATTATCATTAATACGGAAAGAGAGCAGCACCGCTTTTTTCAACCACTGATGCGTCACCCATTGACCGTCAATTTTTTCCGCAACACGCAGTGCGCCGGAATCCAGCAGGGCGATCACCTGATTTACCGCTTCGCGGGTAACGGTGTCTGCATTGGCTGGGGTGATCTCGGCACGGCGTTCAAAAGCGGTTTCAATAATGTTCTGTAACTGCTGCATTGTTAAACTCTTTTCATATCAGTAAACACATCACCCTTTATCGTTTGGATTGAGGGCCTCTGTCAACCGCTGATGCACTTCCTGCTGCAACTCGTTATTAAGCGCACGCCGGTCAGCGGTGGCAATTATGAATAAATCTTCTACTCGCTCGCCAATGGTTGTAATTCGGGCGCCATGAAGCGAAATTCCCAGATCGGCAAAAATTTTCCCGACTCGCGCCAGCAAGCCAGGTTGGTCGAGGGCAATCAATTCGAGGAATGATTTTCGGTCGGTATGGGTCGGCAAAAACGTCACTTCGGTTTCAACAGTAAAATGGCGCAATTTGGCAGGCTGGCGACGCGGCTGCGGTGGCTGCCAGCTACTTTGTGTCAGTACTTGCTCCAGACCAAACCGAATAACCTCATGACGATCGGCGGACAGCGGGCTGCCATCGGGTTCCAGCACTATAAAGGTATCCATTGCCATACCGTCGCGAGTGGTGAAAATTTGTGCGTCGTGAACGCTTAAATTGCGGTGGTCTAACTCGGCACACACGGCGGCAAACAGATATGGGCGGTCCGGGCTCCAGATAAAAATCTCCGTGCCACCACGCGTAGCCTGCGGGCTAAGCAATACCAGCGGTTTGCTTAAATCATGCTGTAATAAATGGCGCGCATGCCAGGCCAGTTGATTTGGGCTATGGCGGACAAAATAGTTAGCGCGACAGCGTGACCAGATATGGTGCAGTGCCTCTTCGTCAATATTGTCCATACGCAGTAGCGCCAGCGCCTGTAGCTGGTGATGGCGAACGCGTTCGCGCATATCCGGCGTGTTTTGCATTCCGCGCCGTAGCTGCTTTTCGGTGGCAAAGTAGAGCTCACGCAACAGACTTTGCTTCCAGCTGTTCCACAGTGTTTCGTTGGTGGCGCAAATGTCTGCCACTGTCAGGCATACCAGATAACGCAGACGATTTTCTGTTTGCACTTCTTCGGCAAACTGCTTGATGACTTCCGGATCCTGAATATCGCGGCGCTGAGCTGTCACCGACATCAGCAAGTGCTGGCGAACCAGCCAGGCGACCAGCTGTGTTTCGCGTGAGTTCAGCCCGTGGAGTTCGGCAAAATGCACTACATCCTGAGCACCGAGAATGGAGTGGTCGCCGCCGCGTCCTTTGGCGATATCGTGAAACAGCGCGGCGATGAAAATCAGCTCAGTTGACGGCAGGCGCGGCCAGACGTCCACACACAACGGATGGCGCTGTCGTGTTTCTTCACTGGCAAAACTCTCCAGTTTCAACATCACGCGGATAGTATGTTCATCCACCGTATAGGCGTGGAACAGGTCAAACTGCATCTGCCCGACGATATGCGACCATTGCGGCATATACGCGCCGAGCACGCTATGGCGATGCATTGGCAATAGTCCGCGTCGCACCGCTCCGGGGTGGCGTAGAATGCTCAAAAACAGTTTTCGCGCTTCCGGAATATTACACAGAGGTTGTTGCAGGTGGCGACGGGCGTGGCGCAACTGGCGCAGCGTGGTGGAGTAAATGCCGGTGATCGCACTGTTGCGCACCATGGTGTAGAACATACGCAAGATGGCTTCCGGCTGGCGCATAAACAGTGTTTCATCGCGCAGGTCGATTAGCGTACCGCGTAGCTGAAACTCATCGTCGATTGGACGTGGTTTTTCGTCGGCGGGCAGGGCGAGGATGGCTTCATCGAACAGTTGCAGCAGCATCTGGTTGAGTTCGCTGACGCGGCGTGTAACGCGGAAGTAATCCTTCATCATCTGCTCGACGGGTTCGTTACCTTCGCCACTGTAATTCAGACGCTGGGCGACGCTAAGTTGGCGATCAAACAGCAGGCGATTATCGTAACGGCTGACGACCAGATGCAGGGCAAAGCGAATACGCCACAATATATGCAGACATTCGTTTAATTCCGCCCGTTCCGCTGAGGTTAAGAAGCCAAATCCAACCATCTCATCCAGCGATGTTGCGCCAAAATGACGGCGGGCAACCCATTGCAGAGTGTGGATATCGCGCAAGCCGCCGGGGCTACTTTTGATGTCTGGTTCAAGGTTGTAGCTGGTGCCGTGGTAACGATGATGGCGCTGGTTCTGTTCTTCAACTTTCGCCGCGTAGAACTTGTCGGAAGGCCAGAATCCTTCGCTAAAAATATGTTTTTGCAGTTCGAGGAACAGCGCAACATCGCCAATTAATAAGCGGGATTCGATTAAATTGGTGGCGACGGTTAAATCCGATAACCCTTCCAGCATGCACTCTTCAAGCGTGCGCACGCTATGACCCACTTCCAGCTTTACATCCCAGAGCAGCGTTAACAGCTCGCCCACTTTTTGCGCCTGATCGTCCGGGAGCTTTTTACGGCTTAAAATCAGTAAATCGATGTCAGAAAGTGGATGCAGCTCGCCACGACCGTAGCCACCGACGGCGACCAATGCCAGGTCGGCAATCTGGCTGAATCCCGCTTCAATCCATAACCGTTGCAGGAGTTGGTCGATAAACTCGGTGCGTGCCTCAATCAATTGTTCTGCGGAGTTCCCATTGTCAAAGGCATCACCCAGCCAACGCTGGAAGGTATCAATATGGGCTTTTATCCCACAAACGGTTAATTCATCACGGGGCCAGGCGCATGGATTTTGCGGTTGACCGGGCAGGGTGGGGAGAGCGGTGTTTGCATACTGTTCTGGAAGGGTATTCATTGTGCGCCACCCATAAGATTAAATTATCGTATTAAAAAAGCCGGCATTCGCCGGCTTCATCTTATTCTTCGTGCGAGATTATCGCCGGGATGGTGTCATCCTTGCGTAGCGTCAGAATTTCGCAGCCGTTATCGGTCACCACAATAGTATGCTCATATTGTGCAGACAAGCTGCGATCTTTGGTTTTTACCGTCCAGCCATCTTTCATGGTGCGGATCTCTTTTTTGCCCGCGTTGACCATTGGCTCGATGGTGAAGGTCATCCCCGGTTTCAGCACGACGTTGGTTTCACGGGAGTCATAGTGCAGCACCTGCGGTTCTTCGTGGAAGCCGCGACCAATACCGTGTCCGCAATATTCACGAACGACGGAGAAGCCTTCTGCTTCGACAAATTTCTGAATCGCCGCACCGATTTCGCGCAGATTAATGCCCGGTTTTACCATGCGCAGCGCCAGGTAAAGACTCTCTTGCGTTACGCGGCACAGACGTTCGCCCATGATGGTCGGCTTACCGACGATAAACATTTTCGAGGTGTCGCCGTGGAAACCATCTTTGATTACGGTGACATCAATGTTAACGATATCGCCATCTTTCAGCAGCTTGGCGTCGTCCGGGATACCGTGGCACACCACTTCATTAATAGAGATGCAAACGGATTTCGGATAGCCGTGATAGCCGAGGCAGGCAGAAACCGCGTGTTGTTCATTAACAATGTAATCATTACAGATGCGATCCAGCTCGCCGGTGCTGACGCCCGGTTTAACATACGGTTCGATCATTTCCAGCACTTCGGCAGCCAGTCGGCCAGCGACGCGCATTTTTTCGATATCTTCTGGGGTCTTGATTGAGATAGCCATTAATTCTGTCCATCAGCGTCGGTGATACCGACAATATATATGTAAGTGTCGTCAATGGTATCACACCCGGGCAAATTGAGAATCATTCTGAATTTCGCCAAACGTGCCACTGAACGTTTTCTATAATAGAAAATTCATCGTCTGATGCTGTACACAGCGCCAACAATTATTGGTGTCCACGACGTATTTGTGGTATAAAGCGCGCCGGACTTCCGATCCATTTCGTATACACAGACTGGACGGAAGCGACAATCTCACTTTGTGTAACAACACACACGTATCGGCACATATTCCGGGGTGCCCTTTAGGGTCGGTAATATGGGATACGTGGAGGCATAACCCCAACTTTTATATAGAGGTTTTAATCATGGCAACTGTTTCCATGCGCGACATGCTCAAGGCTGGTGTTCACTTCGGTCACCAGACCCGTTACTGGAACCCGAAAATGAAGCCGTTCATCTTCGGTGCGCGTAACAAAGTTCACATCATCAACCTTGAGAAAACTGTACCGATGTTCAACGAAGCTCTGGCTGAACTGAACAAGATTGCTTCTCGTAAAGGTAAAATCCTTTTCGTTGGTACTAAACGCGCTGCAAGCGAAGCGGTGAAAGACGCTGCTCTGAGCTGCGACCAGTTCTTCGTGAACCATCGCTGGCTGGGCGGTATGCTGACTAACTGGAAAACCGTTCGTCAGTCCATCAAACGTCTGAAAGACCTGGAAACTCAGTCTCAGGACGGTACTTTCGACAAGCTGACCAAGAAAGAAGCGCTGATGCGCACTCGTGAGCTGGAGAAACTGGAAAACAGCCTGGGCGGTATCAAAGACATGGGCGGTCTGCCGGACGCTCTGTTTGTAATCGATGCTGACCACGAACACATTGCTATCAAAGAAGCAAACAACCTGGGTATTCCGGTATTTGCTATCGTTGATACCAACTCTGATCCGGACGGTGTTGACTTCGTTATCCCGGGTAACGACGACGCAATCCGTGCTGTGACCCTGTACCTGGGCGCTGTTGCTGCAACCGTACGTGAAGGCCGTTCTCAGGATCTGGCTTCCCAGGCGGAAGAAAGCTTCGTAGAAGCTGAGTAATAAGGCTTGATAACTCCCCCAAAATAGTTCGAGTTGCAGAAAGGCGGCAAGCTCGAGAATTCCCGGGAGCTTACATCAGTAAGTGACCGGGATGAGCGAGCGAAGACAACGCATCTGCGGCGCGAAATATGAAGGGGGAGAGCCCTTATAGACCAGGTAGTACACGTTTGGTTAGGGGGCCTGCATATGGCCCCCTTTTTCACTTTTATATCTGTGCGGTTTAATGCCGGGCAGATCACATCTCCGAGGATTTTAGAATGGCTGAAATTACCGCATCCCTGGTAAAAGAGCTGCGTGAGCGTACTGGCGCAGGCATGATGGATTGCAAAAAAGCACTGACTGAAGCTAACGGCGACATCGAGCTGGCAATCGAAAACATGCGTAAGTCCGGTGCTATTAAAGCAGCGAAAAAAGCAGGCAACGTTGCTGCTGACGGCGTGATCAAAACCAAAATCGACGGCAACTACGGCATCATTCTGGAAGTTAACTGCCAGACTGACTTCGTTGCAAAAGACGCTGGTTTCCAGGCGTTCGCAGACAAAGTTCTGGACGCAGCTGTTGCTGGCAAAATCACTGACGTTGAAGTTCTGAAAGCACAGTTCGAAGAAGAACGTGTTGCGCTGGTAGCGAAAATCGGTGAAAACATCAACATTCGCCGCGTTGCTGCGCTGGAAGGCGACGTTCTGGGTTCTTATCAGCACGGTGCGCGTATCGGCGTTCTGGTTGCTGCTAAAGGCGCTGACGAAGAGCTGGTTAAACACATCGCTATGCACGTTGCTGCAAGCAAACCAGAATTCATCAAACCAGAAGATGTATCCGCTGAAGTGGTAGAAAAAGAATACCAGGTACAGCTGGATATCGCGATGCAGTCTGGTAAGCCGAAAGAAATCGCAGAGAAAATGGTTGAAGGCCGCATGAAGAAATTCACCGGCGAAGTTTCTCTGACCGGTCAGCCGTTCGTTATGGAACCAAGCAAAACTGTTGGTCAGCTGCTGAAAGAGCATAACGCTGAAGTGACTGGCTTCATCCGCTTCGAAGTAGGTGAAGGCATCGAGAAAGTTGAGACTGACTTTGCAGCAGAAGTTGCTGCGATGTCCAAGCAGTCTTAATTATCGAAAAGGAGCCGCCTGAGGGCGGCTTCTTTTTGCGCCCATCTTGTAAATTCAGCTAACCCTTATGGGGCTGCGCTGAAAAGCGACGTACAATGTCGCCGGTATTAATTCATTTCAATCGTTGACAGTCTCAGGAAAGAAACATGGCTACCAATGCAAAACCCGTCTATAAACGCATTCTGCTTAAGTTGAGTGGCGAAGCTCTGCAGGGCACGGAAGGCTTCGGTATTGATGCAAGCATACTGGATCGCATGGCTCAGGAAATCAAAGAACTGGTTGAACTGGGTATTCAGGTTGGTGTGGTGATTGGTGGGGGTAACCTGTTCCGTGGCGCTGGTCTGGCGAAAGCGGGTATGAACCGCGTTGTGGGCGACCACATGGGGATGCTGGCGACCGTAATGAACGGCCTGGCAATGCGTGATGCACTGCACCGCGCCTATGTGAACGCTCGTCTGATGTCCGCTATTCCATTGAATGGCGTGTGCGACAGCTACAGCTGGGCAGAAGCTATCAGCTTGTTGCGCAACAACCGTGTGGTGATCCTCTCCGCCGGTACAGGTAACCCGTTCTTTACCACCGACTCAGCAGCTTGCCTGCGTGGTATCGAAATTGAAGCTGATGTGGTGCTGAAAGCAACCAAAGTTGACGGCGTGTTTACCGCTGATCCGGCGAAAGATCCAACCGCAACCATGTACGAGCAACTGACTTACAGCGAAGTGCTGGAAAAAGAGCTGAAAGTCATGGACCTGGCGGCCTTCACGCTGGCTCGTGACCATAAATTACCGATTCGTGTTTTCAACATGAACAAACCGGGTGCGCTGCGCCGTGTGGTAATGGGTGAAAAAGAAGGGACTTTAATCACGGAATAATTCCCGTGATGGATAAATAAGGGTAAGATTCCGCGTAAGTATCGCGGGGGCGTAAGTCTGGTTATAAGGCGTTATTGTTGCAGGCAGTTTGGTCACGGCCAGCGCGCAGCAACCGGAGCGTACACAAGTACGTGAGGATGGCGAGCACTGCCCGGGGCCAAAATGGCAAATAAAATAGCCTAATAATCCAGACGATTACCCGTAATATGTTTAATCAGGGCTATACTTAGCACACTTCCACTGTGTGTGACTGTCTGGTCTGACTGAGACAAGTTTTCAAGGATTCGTAACGTGATTAGCGATATCAGAAAAGATGCTGAAGTACGCATGGATAAATGCGTAGAAGCGTTCAAAACCCAAATCAGCAAAATACGCACGGGTCGTGCTTCTCCCAGCCTGCTGGATGGCATTGTCGTGGAATATTACGGCACGCCGACGCCGCTGCGTCAGCTGGCAAGCGTAACGGTAGAAGATTCCCGTACTCTGAAAATCAACGTGTTTGATCGTTCAATGTCTCCGGCCGTTGAAAAAGCGATTATGGCGTCCGATCTTGGCCTGAACCCGAACTCTGCGGGTAGCGACATCCGTGTTCCGCTGCCGCCGCTGACGGAAGAACGTCGTAAAGATCTGACCAAAATCGTTCGTGGTGAAGCAGAACAAGCGCGTGTTGCAGTACGTAACGTGCGTCGTGACGCGAACGACAAAGTGAAAGCACTGTTGAAAGATAAAGAGATCAGCGAAGACGACGATCGCCGTTCTCAGGACGATGTACAGAAACTGACTGATGCTGCAATCAAGAAAATTGAAGCGGCGCTGGCAGACAAAGAAGCAGAACTGATGCAGTTCTGATTTCTTGAACGACAAAAAACGCCGCTCAGTAGATCCTTGCGGATCGGCTGGCGGCGTTTTGCTTTTTATTCTGTCTCAACTCTGGATGTTTCATGAAGCAACTCACCATTCTGGGCTCGACCGGCTCGATTGGTTGCAGCACGCTGGACGTGGTGCGCCATAATCCCGAACACTTCCGCGTAGTTGCGCTGGTGGCAGGCAAAAATGTCACTCGCATGGTAGAACAGTGCCTGGAATTCTCTCCCCGCTATGCCGTAATGGATGATGAAGCGAGTGCGAAACTTCTTAAAACGATGCTACAGCAACAGGGTAGCCGCACCGAAGTCTTAAGTGGTCAGCAGGCAGCTTGTGATATGGCAGCGCTTGAAGATGTTAATCAGGTGATGGCGGCTATTGTTGGCGCAGCTGGCCTGTTGCCTACGCTTGCTGCAATCCGCGCGGGTAAAACCATTTTGTTGGCCAATAAAGAATCACTGGTCACTTGCGGACGTCTGTTTATGGACGCCGTAAAGCAGAGCAAAGCGCAATTGTTACCAGTCGATAGCGAACATAACGCCATTTTTCAGAGTTTACCGCAACCTATCCAGCATAATCTGGGATACGCTGACCTTGAGCAAAATGGCGTGGTGTCCATTTTGCTTACCGGGTCTGGTGGCCCTTTCCGTGAGACGCCATTGCGCGATTTGGCAACAATGACGCCGGATCAAGCCTGCCGTCATCCGAACTGGTCGATGGGGCGTAAAATTTCTGTCGATTCGGCTACCATGATGAACAAAGGTCTGGAATACATTGAAGCGCGTTGGTTGTTTAACGCCAGTGCCAGCCAGATGGAAGTGCTGATTCATCCGCAGTCAGTGATTCACTCAATGGTGCGTTATCAGGACGGCAGTGTTCTGGCGCAGTTGGGTGAACCGGATATGCGTACGCCAATTGCCCACACCATGGCCTGGCCGAATCGCGTGAACTCTGGTGTGAAGCCGCTCGATTTTTGCAAACTGAGTGCGTTGACATTTGCCGCACCGGATTATGATCGCTATCCATGCCTTAAACTGGCAATGGACGCGTTCGAACAAGGCCAGGCTGCGACGACTGCATTGAATGCCGCAAACGAAATCACCGTTGCAGCCTTTCTTGCGCAACAAATCCGCTTTACGGATATCGCCGCGTTGAATTTATCCGTACTGGAAAAAATGGATATGCGCGAACCACAATGCGTGGACGATGTGTTATCTGTTGATACGAACGCGCGTGAAGTCGCCAGAAAAGAGGTGACGCGTCTCGCAAGCTGAGGATAATCCGGCTACAGAGAGTCGTGCTATTTGTTAGCGTAGGGCTTCAGTGATATAGTCTGCGCCATCTGACCATAAGTAGTTGGCTTTATAAGGTCAGGTATGCCGTGGTTTTACACGGCTTTTTTTTGTATAGGCTTCAGTATTCCTGAGTACCGTAAACCCTGTCAGGGAATAAGAAACGCGTGATGTTGTCTGCTACTCAACCACTTAGCGAAAAATTGCCAGTACATGGCTGTCGTCATGTTGCGATCATTATGGACGGCAATGGTCGCTGGGCAAAAAAGCAAGGGAAGATTCGTGCCTTTGGGCATAAAGCCGGGGCAAAATCCGTCCGCCGGGCTGTCTCTTTTGCGGCCAACAACGGTATTGAGGCGTTAACGCTGTATGCCTTTAGTAGTGAAAACTGGAACCGACCAGCGCAGGAAGTCAGTGCGTTAATGGAACTGTTTGTTTGGGCGCTCGATAGCGAAGTAAAAAGCCTGCACCGACATAACGTACGTCTGCGTATTATTGGCGATACCAGTCGCTTTAACTCGCGTTTGCAAGAACGTATTCGTAAATCGGAGGCGCTAACAGCCGGAAATACCGGTCTAACGCTGAATATTGCGGCGAACTACGGTGGACGTTGGGATATAGTCCAGGGAGTCAGGCAACTGGCTGAAAAGGTGCAGCAAGGAAACCTGCAACCAGATCAGATAGATGAAGAGATGCTAAACCAGCATGTCTGTATGCATGAACTGGCCCCTGTAGATTTAGTAATTAGGACTGGGGGGGAGCATCGCATTAGTAACTTTTTGCTTTGGCAAATTGCCTATGCCGAACTTTACTTTACAGATGTTCTCTGGCCCGATTTCGATGAACAAGACTTTGAAGGGGCGTTAAATGCCTTTGCTAATCGAGAGCGTCGTTTCGGCGGCACCGAGCCCGGTGATGAAACAGCCTGATGGGGGTCGCTTTTGCTGAAGTATCGCCTGATATCTGCTTTTGTGTTAATACCCGTCGTCATCGCGGCGTTGTTTCTGTTGCCGCCGGTGGGGTTCGCCATTGTAACGCTGGTGGTCTGTATGCTGGCAGCGTGGGAATGGGGACAGCTTAGCGGTTTTACCACTCGCTCGCAGCGAGTATGGTTGGCGGTGTTATGTGGGTTATTGTTGGCGCTGATGCTTTTTCTGTTGCCGGAATATCACCGAAATATTCATCAACCGCTGGTTGAAATCTCACTTTGGGCTTCGCTGGGTTGGTGGATTGTCGCGCTATTGCTGGTGCTGTTTTACCCAGGTTCCGCAGCAATCTGGCGTAACTCTAAAACATTGCGCATTATTTTTGGCGTGCTAACCATTGTTCCCTTCTTCTGGGGCATGCTGGCGTTACGGGCCTGGCACTACGACGAGAATCATTACAGTGGCGCAATATGGCTGCTCTATGTCATGATCTTGGTATGGGGCGCTGACTCTGGCGCATATATGTTTGGCAAATTGTTTGGTAAACATAAGCTGGCACCGAAGGTTTCTCCGGGTAAAACCTGGCAAGGCTTTATCGGTGGACTCGCGACTGCAGCGGTAATCTCATGGGGTTATGGCATGTGGGCGAATCTCGACGTCGCTCCCGTCACCTTACTCATTTGCTCTATTGTCGCAGCGTTAGCCTCAGTGCTCGGCGATCTGACCGAGAGTATGTTTAAGCGTGAAGCAGGAATTAAGGACAGCGGTCATTTAATTCCAGGACACGGTGGTATTTTAGATCGTATTGATAGTCTGACGGCTGCGGTACCGGTCTTTGCTTGCTTGTTGTTACTGGTATTCAGGACGCTTTAACGGAAGGTAATATGCTGAGTTTTCTCTGGGATTTGGCTTCGTTCATCGTTGCACTGGGTGTGCTCATCACCGTGCATGAATTTGGTCATTTCTGGGTTGCCCGGCGTTGTGGTGTTCGCGTTGAGCGTTTCTCAATAGGTTTTGGCAAGGCGCTTTGGCGCCGAACTGATAAGCTAGGCACCGAATATGTCATCGCCCTGATCCCGTTGGGCGGTTATGTCAAAATGCTGGATGAGCGCGCAGAACCGGTTGTTCCGGAACTCCGCCACCATGCCTTCAATAATAAATCTGTCGGCCAACGTGCGGCGATTATTGCCGCAGGTCCGGTTGCAAACTTCATTTTTGCTATCTTTGCCTACTGGCTGGTTTTTATTATTGGTGTGCCTGGCGTACGTCCGGTGGTTGGCGAAATAGCAGCCAATTCGATAGCTGCGGAAGCACAAATTGCACCATGTACGGAACTAAAAGCCGTAGATGGTATCGAAACGCCTGATTGGGATGCCGTGCGTTTGCAGTTGGTCGATAAAATTGGCGATGAAAGCACCACCATTACGGTAGCGCCATTTGGCAGCGACCAACGACGGGATGTAAAGCTCGATTTACGTCACTGGGCGTTTGAGCCTGATAAAGAAGATCCGGTATCTTCGCTGGGGATTCGTCCTCGTGGCCCGCAAATTGAACCTGTACTGGAAAATGTGCAGCCAAACTCGGCCGCAAGCAAGGCAGGTTTGCAAGCAGGCGACAGGATCGTTAAAGTCGATGGTCAGCCCTTAACGCAGTGGGTGACCTTTGTGATGCTTGTCCGGGATAACCCGGGTAAATCCTTAGCGTTAGAAATCGAAAGACAGGGGAGTCCCTTGTCTTTGACATTAATCCCGGAGAGTAAACCGGGTAATGGTAAAGCGATTGGTTTTGTCGGTATTGAGCCGAAAGTCATTCCTTTGCCAGATGAGTATAAAGTTGTACGCCAGTATGGGCCGTTCAACGCTATCGTCGAAGCCACGGACAAAACGTGGCAGCTGATGAAGCTGACGGTCAGTATGCTGGGAAAATTGATCACCGGTGATGTGAAACTGAACAACCTCAGTGGGCCGATCTCTATCGCCAAGGGGGCTGGGATGACAGCGGAACTCGGGGTTGTTTATTACCTGCCGTTTCTTGCGCTCATTAGCGTGAACTTAGGGATAATTAACCTGTTTCCGTTGCCCGTACTTGACGGGGGGCATCTGCTGTTCCTTGCGATCGAAAAGATCAAGGGCGGACCGGTATCCGAGCGGGTTCAAGACTTTTGTTATCGCATTGGCTCGATTTTGCTGGTGCTGTTAATGGGGCTTGCACTTTTCAATGATTTCTCTCGGTTATGAGAGTTAGTTAGGAAGAACGCATAATAACGATGGCGATGAAAAAGTTGCTCATAGCGTCGCTGCTGTTTAGCAGCGCCACCGTATACGGTGCTGAAGGATTCGTAGTGAAAGATATTCATTTCGAAGGCCTTCAGCGTGTCGCCGTTGGTGCGGCCCTCCTCAGTATGCCGGTGCGCACAGGCGACACGGTTAATGATGAAGATATCAGTAATACCATTCGCGCTCTGTTTGCTACCGGCAACTTTGAGGATGTTCGCGTCCTTCGTGATGGTGATACCCTTCTGGTTCAGGTAAAAGAACGTCCGACCATTGCCAGCATTACTTTCTCCGGTAACAAATCGGTGAAAGATGACATGCTGAAGCAAAACCTCGAGGCTTCTGGCGTGCGTGTGGGCGAATCCCTCGATCGCACCACCATTGCCGATATCGAGAAAGGTCTGGAAGACTTCTACTACAGCGTCGGTAAATATAGCGCCAGCGTTAAAGCTGTCGTGACCCCGCTGCCGCGCAACCGTGTTGACCTCAAGCTGGTGTTCCAGGAAGGTGTGTCAGCTGAAATCCAGCAAATTAACATTGTTGGTAACCATGCTTTCACCACCGACGAACTGATCTCTCATTTCCAATTGCGTGACGAAGTGCCGTGGTGGAACGTAGTAGGCGATCGTAAATACCAGAAACAGAAACTGGCAGGCGACCTTGAAACCCTGCGCAGCTACTATCTGGATCGCGGTTATGCTCGTTTCAACATTGACTCTACCCAGGTCAGTCTGACGCCAGATAAAAAAGGTATTTACGTCACGGTGAACATCACCGAAGGCGATCAATACAAGCTTTCTGGCGTTGAAGTGAGCGGTAACCTTGCCGGGCACTCCGCTGAAATTGAGCAGTTGACTAAGATCGAGCCGGGTGAGCTGTATAACGGCACCAAAGTGACCAAAATGGAAGATGACATTAAAAAGCTTCTCGGTCGCTACGGTTATGCCTATCCGCGCGTACAGTCGATGCCTGAAATTAACGATGCTGACAAAACCGTTAAATTACGTGTGAACGTTGATGCGGGTAACCGTTTCTACGTGCGTAAGATCCGTTTTGAAGGTAACGATACCTCGAAAGATGCCGTTCTGCGTCGCGAAATGCGTCAGATGGAAGGTGCATGGCTGGGGAGCGATCTGGTCGATCAGGGTAAGGAGCGTCTGAATCGTCTGGGCTTCTTTGAAACTGTCGATACCGATACCCAACGTGTTCCGGGTAGCCCGGACCAGGTTGATGTAGTCTACAAGGTGAAAGAACGTAACACCGGTAGCTTCAACTTCGGGATTGGTTACGGTACTGAAAGTGGCGTGAGCTTCCAGGCTGGTGTGCAACAGGATAACTGGTTAGGTACGGGTTATGCTGTTGGTATCAACGGGACCAAAAACGATTACCAGACCTATGCTGAACTGTCGGTAACCAACCCGTACTTCACCGTAGATGGCGTAAGCCTCGGTGGTCGTCTCTTCTATAATGACTTCCAGGCAGATGACGCCGACCTGTCCGACTATACCAACAAGAGTTATGGTACAGACGTGACGTTGGGCTTCCCGATCAACGAATATAACTCGCTGCGTGCAGGTCTGGGTTATGTACATAACTCCCTGTCCAACATGCAGCCTCAGGTTGCGATGTGGCGTTATCTGTACTCTATGGGTGAACATCCGAGTACCTCTGATCAGGATAACAGCTTCAAAACGGACGACTTCACGTTCAACTATGGTTGGACCTATAACAAGCTTGACCGTGGTTACTTCCCGACAGATGGTTCACGTGTCAACCTGACCGGTAAAGTGACCATTCCGGGATCGGATAACGAATACTACAAAGTGACGTTAGACACGGCGACTTATGTGCCGATCGATGACGATCACAAATGGGTTGTTCTGGGTCGTACCCGCTGGGGTTATGGTGATGGTTTAGGCGGCAAAGAGATGCCGTTCTACGAGAACTTCTATGCCGGTGGTTCCAGCACCGTGCGTGGCTTCCAGTCCAATACCATTGGTCCGAAAGCAGTTTACTTCCCGCATCAGGCTAGTAATTATGATCCGGACTATGATTACGAATGTGCGACTCAGGACGGCGCGAAAGACCTGTGTAAATCGGATGATGCTGTAGGCGGTAACGCTATGGCGGTTGCCAGCCTCGAGTTCATCACCCCGACGCCGTTCATTAGCGACAAGTATGCTAACTCGGTTCGTACTTCCTTCTTCTGGGATATGGGTACCGTTTGGGATACAAACTGGGATTCCAGCCAATATTCTGGATATCCGGACTATAGTGATCCAAGCAATATCCGTATGTCTGCGGGTATCGCATTACAATGGATGTCCCCATTGGGGCCGTTGGTGTTCTCCTACGCCCAGCCGTTCAAAAAGTACGATGGAGACAAGGCAGAACAGTTCCAGTTTAACATCGGTAAAACCTGGTAAGTGTTCTCCACAAAGGAATGTAGTGGTAGTGTAGCGATGACTTTAGGCGATCAATATAAGATCGCCGGGCCACGCAAAGAACTGCACCCTCCGGTGCAAATGGGATGGTAAGGAGTTTATTGTGAAAAAGTGGTTATTAGCTGCAGGTCTCGGTTTAGCACTGGCAACTTCTGCTCAGGCGGCTGACAAAATTGCAATCGTCAATATGGGCAGCCTGTTCCAGCAGGTAGCGCAGAAAACCGGTGTTTCTAACACGCTGGAAAATGAGTTCAAAGGCCGTGCCAGCGAACTGCAGCGTATGGAAACCGATCTGCAGGCTAAAATGAAAAAGCTGCAGTCCATGAAAGCGGGCAGCGATCGTACCAAACTGGAAAAAGACGTGATGGCTCAGCGCCAGACTTTTGCTCAGAAAGCGCAGGCTTTTGAGCAGGATCGCGCTCGTCGTTCCAACGAAGAACGCGGCAAACTGGTTACTCGTATCCAGACTGCTGTGAAATCCGTTGCCAACAGCCAGGATATCGATCTGGTTGTTGATGCAAACGCCGTTGCTTACAACAGCAGCGATGTAAAAGACATCACTGCTGACGTACTGAAACAGGTTAAATAAGTAATGCCTTCAATTCGACTGGCTGATTTAGCGCAGCAGTTGGATGCAGAACTACACGGTGATGGCGATATCGTCATCACCGGCGTTGCGTCCATGCAATCTGCACAAACAGGTCACATCACGTTCATGGTTAACCCAAAATACCGTGAGCATTTAGGCTTGTGCCAGGCGTCCGCGGTTGTCATGACCCAGGACGATCTTCCTTTCGCGAAAAGTGCCGCGCTGGTAGTGAAGAACCCCTACCTGACTTACGCGCGCATGGCGCAAATTTTAGATACCACGCCGCAGCCTGCGCAGAACATTGCACCCAGTGCAGTGATTGACGCGACGGCGAAGCTGGGTAACAACGTATCGATTGGCGCTAACGCGGTGATTGAGTCCGGCGTTGAACTGGGCGATAACGTGATTATCGGTGCCGGTTGCTTCGTAGGTAAAAACAGCAAAATCGGTGCAGGTTCGCGTCTCTGGGCGAACGTAACCATTTACCATGAGATCCAGATCGGTCAGAATTGCCTGATCCAGTCCGGAACAGTGGTAGGCGCAGACGGCTTTGGCTATGCCAACGATCGGGGTAACTGGGTGAAGATCCCACAGATTGGTCGCGTAATTATTGGCGATCGCGTGGAGATCGGTGCCTGTACTACTATCGATCGCGGTGCGCTGGATGACACCGTTATTGGCAATGGCGTGATCATTGATAACCAGTGCCAGATTGCACATAACGTCGTGATTGGCGACAATACGGCGGTTGCCGGTGGCGTCATTATGGCGGGAAGCCTGAAAATTGGTCGTTACTGCATGATCGGCGGAGCCAGCGTAATCAATGGGCATATGGAAATATGCGACAAAGTGACGGTTACGGGCATGGGTATGGTGATGCGTCCCATCACTGAACCAGGCGTCTATTCCTCAGGCATTCCGCTGCAACCCAACAAAGTCTGGCGCAAAACCGCTGCACTGGTGATGAACATTGATGACATGAGCAAGCGTTTAAAATCGCTTGAGCGCAAGGTTAATCAACAAGACTAACGTTCCATCTTTTGTTCGCCAAACTTTACGGCCTGTCTCATTCTTACGATTGCGGCAGGCCGTGTTATTATTGTCGTTTCTTATATTTTGACAGGAAGAGTATCTTGACTACTAACACTCATACTCTGCAGATTGAAGAGATTTTAGAACTTCTGCCGCACCGTTTCCCGTTCTTACTGGTGGATCGCGTGCTGGATTTTGAAGAAGGTCGTTTTCTGCGCGCAGTAAAAAATGTCTCTGTCAATGAGCCATTCTTCCAGGGCCATTTTCCTGGAAAACCGATTTTCCCGGGTGTGCTTATTCTGGAAGCAATGGCACAGGCAACAGGTATTCTGGCGTTTAAGAGCGTAGGAAAACTGGAACCGGGCGAGCTGTACTACTTCGCCGGTATTGACGAAGCGCGCTTCAAGCGCCCGGTCGTGCCAGGCGATCAAATGATCATGGAAGTCACTTTCGAAAAAACGCGCCGCGGCCTGACCCGTTTTAAAGGGGTTGCTCTGGTCGACGGTAAAGTAGTTTGCGAAGCAACGATGATGTGTGCTCGTAGCCGGGAGGCCTGATACGTGATTGATAAATCCGCCTTTGTGCATCCAACCGCCATTGTGGAAGAGGGCGCATCGATTGCCGCCAATGCTCACATTGGTCCTTTTTGTATCGTTGGACCCCATGTCGAAATTGGTGAGGGTACCGTACTGAAATCTCACGTTGTCGTGAATGGTCATACTAAAATTGGCCGCGACAATGAGATTTATCAGTTCGCCTCCATCGGCGAAGTCAACCAGGATCTTAAATATGCTGGCGAACCGACCCGTGTGGAAATCGGCGATCGTAACCGCATTCGCGAAAGCGTCACCATTCATCGTGGCACAGTCCAGGGCGGTGGATTGACGAAGGTGGGCAGCGACAACTTACTGATGATCAACGCGCACATTGCGCACGATTGTACGGTAGGTAACCGCTGCATCCTCGCCAACAACGCAACGCTGGCGGGTCATGTATCGGTAGACGACTTCGCGATCATCGGCGGCATGACCGCAGTCCATCAGTTCTGCATCATTGGTGCGCACGTGATGGTTGGCGGCTGTTCCGGTGTGGCGCAGGACGTCCCTCCTTATGTCATTGCGCAGGGTAACCACGCAACGCCGTTCGGTGTCAACATCGAAGGGCTGAAGCGCCGCGGATTCAGCCGTGAGGCGATTACCGCTATCCGCAATGCGTATAAGCTGATTTATCGCAGCGGTAAAACGCTCGAAGAAGTGAAACCGGAAATTGCTGAACTGGCGGAAACATATCCGGAAGTAAAAGCGTTTACCGATTTCTTTGCACGCTCAACGCGCGGTCTGATTCGTTAATGACTGAACAGCGTCCATTAACGATTGCCCTGGTCGCCGGAGAAACCTCCGGCGATATCCTGGGGGCCGGTTTAATCCGTGCTCTGAAAGAACGTGTGCCCAACGCTCGCTTTGTTGGCGTTGCCGGGCCACGAATGCAGGCCGAAGGCTGCGAAGCCTGGTACGAAATGGAAGAGTTGGCGGTGATGGGCATTGTTGAAGTGCTCGGTCGTCTGCGTCGCTTACTGCATATTCGTGCCGATCTGACAAAGCGTTTTGGCGAACTGAAGCCAGATGTTTTTGTCGGCATTGATGCGCCTGACTTCAATATTACCCTCGAAGGTAATCTTAAAAAGCAGGGTATCAAAACTATTCATTACGTCAGTCCGTCCGTCTGGGCGTGGCGACAGAAACGCGTTTTCAAAATAGGCAGAGCCACCGATCTGGTGCTCGCATTTCTGCCTTTCGAAAAAGCGTTTTATGACAAATACAACGTGCCGTGCCGTTTTATCGGTCACACCATGGCTGATGCCATGCCGTTAGATCCAGATAAAAATGCCGCCCGTGATGTGCTGGGGATCCCTCACGATGCTCACTGTCTTGCGTTGCTGCCGGGAAGTCGTGGTGCGGAAGTGGAGATGCTGAGTGCCGATTTCCTGAAAACGGCCCAGCTTTTGCGTCAGACGTATCCCGATCTCGAGATCGTGGTGCCGCTGGTGAATGCCAAACGCCGCGAGCAGTTTGAGCGTATCAAAGCTGAAGTTGCGCCAGACCTGTCAGTTCATCTGCTGGATGGAATGGGCCGTGAGGCGATGGTCGCCAGTGATGCGGCGCTACTGGCGTCGGGTACGGCAGCACTGGAGTGCATGCTGGCAAAATGCCCGATGGTGGTGGGGTATCGCATGAAGCCTTTTACCTTCTGGTTGGCGAAGCGGCTGGTGAAAACCGATTATGTCTCGCTGCCAAACCTGCTGGCGGGCAGAGAGTTAGTTAAAGAATTATTGCAGGAAGAGTGTGAGCCGCAAAAACTGGCTGCGGCGCTGTTACCGCTGTTGGCGAATGGGAAAACCAGTCACGCGATGCACGATACCTTCCGTGAACTGCATCAGCAGATCCGCTGCAATGCCGATGAGCAGGCGGCACAAGCCGTTCTGGAGTTAGCACAATGATCGAATTTGTTTATCCACACACGCAGCTGGTTGCGGGTGTGGATGAAGTTGGACGCGGGCCGTTGGTTGGCGCGGTGGTTACCGCTGCTGTAATCCTTGACCCGACGCGCCCGATTGCCGGGCTGAATGATTCCAAAAAGCTGAGCGAAAAACGCCGTCTGGCGCTCTGTGAAGAGATCAAAGAGAAAGCGTTAAGCTGGAGTCTGGGCCGCGCGGAACCCCACGAAATCGACGAACTGAATATTTTACACGCGACCATGCTGGCGATGCAGCGCGCCGTCGCGGGGCTGCATATTGCGCCGGAATATGTGTTGATTGATGGTAACCGCTGCCCAAAATTACCGATGCCTTCGATGGCAGTGGTGAAAGGCGATAGCCGCGTACCGGAAATCAGTGCTGCGTCTATCCTGGCGAAAGTGACGCGCGACGCTGAAATGGCGGCGCTGGATATTGTTTTCCCGCAATATGGTTTTGCCCAGCACAAAGGGTATCCAACCGCTTTTCATCTGGAAAAACTGGCTGAATATGGCGCGACTGAACATCATCGTCGCAGCTTTGGGCCTGTCAAACGCGCACTGGGACTTGCGTCCTGATTCTTGTGTCGAGATTAAGTAAACCGGAATCTGAAGATGTCTGAACCACGTTTCGTACACCTGCGGGTGCACAGCGACTACTCGATGATCGATGGCCTGGCCAAAACCGCGCCGCTGGTAAAAAAGGCGGCGGCGTTGGGTATGCCAGCACTGGCGATCACCGATTTCACCAACCTTTGCGGTCTGGTGAAGTTCTACGGAGCGGGACATGGCGCAGGGATTAAGCCTATCGTCGGGGCAGATTTTAATGTCCAGTGCGACCTGCTGGGTGATGAGTTAACCCACCTGACGGTGCTGGCGGCGAACAATATCGGCTATCAGAATCTGACGTTGCTGATCTCAAAAGCGTATCAGCGCGGGTACGGTGCCGCCGGGCCGATCATCGATCGCGACTGGCTTATCGAATTAAACGAAGGGCTGATCCTCCTTTCCGGCGGGCGCATGGGCGACGTCGGGCGCAGTCTTTTGCGTGGTAACAGCGCGCTGGTAGATGAGTGCGTTGCGTTTTATGAAGAGCACTTCCCGGATCGCTATTTTCTCGAGCTGATCCGCACCGGCAGGCCGGACGAAGAAAGTTATCTGCACGCGGCAGTGGAGCTGGCGGAAGCGCGCGGTTTGCCCGTCGTGGCGACCAATGACGTGCGCTTTATCGACAGCAGCGACTTTGACGCGCACGAAATCCGTGTCGCGATCCATGACGGCTTTACTCTCGACGATCCCAAACGCCCGCGTAATTATTCGCCGCAGCAATATATGCGCAGCGAAGAGGAGATGTGCGAGCTGTTTGCCGACATCCCCGAAGCCCTTGCCAACACTGTTGAGATTGCCAAACGCTGTAACGTGACTGTGCGTCTGGGTGAATACTTTCTGCCGCAGTTCCCGACCGGGGACATGAGCACCGAAGATTATCTGGTCAAGCGTGCAAAAGAAGGCCTGGAAGAGCGTCTGGCATTTTTATTCCCTGACGAGGAAGAACGTCTTAAGCGTCGCCCGGAGTATGACGAGCGTCTGGATACTGAACTTCAGGTTATCAACCAGATGGGCTTCCCGGGTTACTTCCTCATCGTTATGGAATTTATCCAGTGGTCGAAAGATAACGGCGTACCAGTAGGGCCAGGCCGTGGTTCCGGTGCAGGGTCACTGGTGGCCTACGCGCTGAAAATTACCGACCTCGATCCGCTGGAGTTTGACCTGCTGTTCGAACGTTTCCTTAACCCGGAACGTGTCTCCATGCCTGACTTCGACGTTGACTTCTGTATGGAAAAACGCGACCAGGTTATCGAACACGTGGCAGATATGTACGGCCGTGATGCGGTATCGCAGATCATCACCTTCGGTACGATGGCGGCGAAAGCGGTGATCCGCGACGTAGGTCGTGTACTGGGGCATCCGTACGGATTTGTCGATCGTATCTCGAAACTGATCCCGCCCGATCCGGGGATGACGCTGGCAAAAGCGTTTGAAGCCGAGCCGCAACTGCCGGAAATCTACGAAGCGGACGAAGAAGTTAAGGCGCTGATCGACATGGCGCGCAAACTGGAAGGGGTCACCCGTAACGCTGGTAAGCACGCCGGTGGGGTGGTTATCGCGCCGACCAAAATTACCGATTTTGCGCCGCTTTATTGCGATGAAGAGGGCAAACATCCGGTTACCCAGTTTGATAAAAGCGACGTTGAATACGCCGGGCTGGTGAAGTTCGACTTCCTCGGTCTGCGTACGCTCACCATCATCAACTGGGCGCTGGAGATGATCAACAAACGGCGGGCGAAGAATGGTGAGCCGCCGCTGGATATCGCCGCTATCCCGCTGGATGACAAGAAAAGTTTCGACATGCTGCAACGCTCGGAAACCACGGCGGTGTTCCAGCTTGAATCGCGCGGCATGAAGGACCTGATCAAGCGTCTGCAACCTGACTGCTTCGAAGATATGATCGCACTGGTGGCACTGTTCCGCCCCGGCCCGTTGCAATCAGGGATGGTGGATAACTTTATCGACCGTAAACATGGTCGCGAAGAGATCTCCTATCCGGATGTGCAGTGGCAGCATGAAAGCCTGAAACCGGTACTGGAGCCAACCTACGGCATCATCCTGTATCAGGAACAGGTCATGCAGATTGCCCAGGTGCTTTCTGGTTATACCCTCGGTGGCGCGGATATGCTGCGTCGTGCGATGGGTAAGAAAAAGCCGGAAGAGATGGCCAAGCAGCGTTCTGTATTTGCTGAAGGCGCAGAAAAGAACGGGATCAACGCCGAACTGGCGATGAAAATCTTCGACCTGGTGGAGAAATTCGCCGGTTACGGATTTAACAAATCGCACTCTGCGGCCTATGCTTTGGTTTCATATCAAACGTTATGGCTGAAAGCGCACTATCCAGCGGAGTTTATGGCGGCAGTAATGACCGCCGATATGGACAACACCGAGAAGGTGGTAGGCCTGGTGGATGAGTGCTGGCGGATGGGGCTGAAAATCCTGCCACCAGATATAAACTCCGGTCTTTACCATTTCCACGTCAACGACGACGGCGAAATCGTGTATGGTATTGGCGCGATCAAAGGGGTAGGTGAAGGTCCGATTGAGGCGATCATCGAAGCCCGTAATAAAGGCGGCTATTTCCGTGAACTGTTTGATCTCTGCGCCCGTACAGATACCAAAAAGTTAAACCGGCGAGTGCTGGAAAAACTGATCATGTCCGGGGCGTTTGACCGTCTTGGGCCACACCGTGCGGCGCTGATGAACTCGCTGGGCGATGCGTTAAAGGCGGCTGATCAACACGCGAAAGCAGAAGCCATCGGTCAGGCCGATATGTTCGGCGTGCTGGCAGAAGAGCCGGAACAAATTGAACAATCCTACGCCAGTTGCCAACCGTGGCCGGAGCAGGTGGTGTTAGATGGGGAGCGTGAAACGTTAGGTCTGTATCTGACGGGACACCCTATCAACCAGTATTTAAAAGAGATTGAGCGTTATGTCGGAGGCGTAAGGCTGAAAGACATGCACCCGACAGAACGTGGTAAAGTCACCACGGCTGCGGGGCTCGTTGTTGCTGCGCGGGTTATGGTCACCAAGCGCGGCAATCGTATCGGTATCTGCACGCTGGATGACCGTTCCGGGCGGCTGGAAGTGATGTTGTTTACTGACGCCCTGGATAAATACCAGCAATTGCTGGAAAAAGACCGCATACTTATCGTCAGCGGACAGGTCAGCTTTGATGACTTCAGCGGTGGGCTTAAAATGACCGCTCGCGAAGTGATGGATATTGACGAAGCCCGGGAAAAATATGCTCGCGGGCTTGCTATCTCGCTGACGGACAGGCAAATTGATGACCAGCTTTTAAACCGACTCCGTCAGTCTCTGGAACCCCACCGCTCTGGGACAATTCCAGTACATCTCTACTATCAGAGGGCGGATGCACGCGCGCGGTTGCGTTTTGGCGCGACGTGGCGTGTCTCTCCGAGCGATCGTTTATTAAACGATCTCCGTGGCCTCATTGGTTCGGAGCAGGTGGAACTGGAGTTTGACTAATACAGGAATACTATGAGTCTGAATTTCCTTGATTTTGAACAGCCGATTGCAGAGCTGGAAGCGAAAATCGATTCTCTGACTGCGGTTAGCCGCCAGGATGAGAAACTGGATATTAACATCGATGAAGAAGTGCATCGGCTGCGTGAAAAAAGCGTAGAACTGACGCGTAAAATCTTCGCCGATCTCGGTGCATGGCAGATTGCGCAGCTGGCACGCCATCCACAGCGTCCTTATACCCTGGATTACGTTCGCCTGGCCTTTGATGAATTTGACGAACTGGCTGGCGACCGCGCGTATGCAGACGATAAAGCTATCGTCGGTGGTATCGCCCGTCTCGATGGTCGTCCGGTGATGATCATTGGTCATCAAAAAGGTCGTGAAACCAAAGAAAAAATTCGCCGTAACTTTGGTATGCCAGCGCCAGAAGGTTACCGCAAAGCACTGCGTCTGATGCAAATGGCTGAACGCTTTAAGATGCCAATCATCACCTTTATCGACACCCCGGGGGCTTATCCGGGCGTGGGCGCAGAAGAACGCGGTCAGTCTGAAGCCATTGCACGCAACCTGCGTGAAATGTCTCGCCTTAGCGTACCGACTATTTGCACCGTTATCGGTGAAGGTGGTTCTGGCGGCGCACTGGCGATTGGCGTGGGCGATAAAGTGAATATGCTGCAATACAGCACCTATTCCGTTATTTCGCCGGAAGGTTGCGCGTCCATTCTGTGGAAGAGCGCCGACAAAGCACCGCTGGCGGCTGAAGCGATGGGGATCATCGCTCCGCGTTTGAAAGAACTGAAACTGATTGACTCCATCATCCCGGAACCGCTGGGCGGCGCTCACCGTAACCCGGAAGCGATGGCGGCGTCTCTGAAAGCGCAACTGCTGGCGGATCTGGCCGATCTCGACGTGTTAAGTACTGAAGATTTAAAAAATCGTCGTTATCAGCGCCTGATGAGCTACGGTTACGCGTAAACAGCAAATGTACTGAAAAGGGTCACTTCGGTGGCCCTTTTTTATCGCCATGGTTTGAGCGGGCTATGATTAAGGAAGGATTTTCCAGGAGGAACACATGAATATCATTGCCATTATGGGACCGCATGGCGTCTTTTATAAAGATGAGCCCATCAAAGAACTGGAGTCGGCGCTGGTGGCGCAAGGTTTTCAGATTATCTGGCCACAAAACAGCGTTGATTTGCTGAAATTTATCGAACACAACCCACGAATATGCGGCGTGATTTTTGACTGGGATGAATACAGTCTCGATTTATGTAGCGATATCAATCAACTTAATGAATATCTCCCGCTTTATGCCTTCATCAATACTCACTCGACGATGGATGTCAGCGTGCAGGATATGCGGATGGCGCTCTGGTTCTTTGAATATGCGCTGGGGCAGGCAGAAGATATCGCCATTCGTATGCGTCAGTACACCAACGAATATCTCGATAACATTACCCCGCCATTCACTAAAGCCTTGTTTACTTATGTCAAAGAGCGGAAGTACACCTTTTGTACGCCGGGGCATATGGGCGGCACCGCGTATCAGAAAAGCCCGGTAGGCTGTCTGTTTTATGATTTTTTCGGCGGGAATACCCTCAAGGCGGACGTCTCTATTTCGGTCACCGAGCTTGGTTCGTTGCTCGACCACACCGGGCCACATCTGGAAGCGGAAGAGTACATCGCACGGACTTTCGGCGCGGAACAGAGTTATATCGTCACCAACGGAACATCGACGTCGAACAAAATTGTGGGTATGTACGCCGCGCCATCCGGCAGTACGCTGTTAATTGACCGCAACTGCCATAAATCGCTGGCGCATCTGTTGATGATGAACGATGTAGTGCCGGTCTGGCTAAAACCAACACGTAATGCGTTGGGGATTCTGGGTGGGATCCCGCGACGAGAATTTACCCGCGACAGTATCGAAGAGAAAGTCGCTGCTACCACGCAGGCACAATGGCCGGTTCATGCGGTGATCACCAACTCAACCTATGATGGCTTGCTCTACAACACCGACTGGATCAAACAGACGCTGGATGTCCCCTCGATCCACTTCGATTCCGCCTGGGTCCCGTATACTCATTTTCATCCGATCTATCAGGGCAAAAGTGGTATGAGTGGCGATCGGGTGGCAGGAAAAGTTTTCTTCGAAACGCAATCGACCCACAAAATGCTGGCGGCGTTGTCGCAGGCATCACTGATCCACATTAAAGGTGAGTACGACGAAGAGGCGTTTAATGAAGCCTTTATGATGCATACCACCACCTCGCCCAGTTATCCCATTGTTGCTTCGGTTGAGACAGCGGCGGCGATGCTGCGTGGTAATCCGGGCAAACGGCTGATTAACCGTTCAGTAGAACGAGCGCTGCATTTTCGCAAAGAGGTCCAGCGGCTGCGGGAAGAGTCTGACGGCTGGTTTTTCGATATCTGGCAACCGCCGCAGGTGGATGAAGCCGAATGCTGGCCCGTTGCGCCTGGCGAACAGTGGCACGGCTTTAACGATGCGGATGCCGATCATATGTTTCTCGATCCGGTTAAAGTCACTATTTTGACACCGGGGATGGACGAGCAGGGCAATATGAGCGATGAGGGGATCCCGGCGGCGCTGGTGGCAAAATTCCTCGACGAACGTGGGATCGTAGTAGAGAAAACCGGCCCTTATAACCTGCTGTTTCTCTTTAGTATTGGCATCGATAAAACCAAAGCAATGGGATTATTGCGTGGGTTGACGGAATTTAAGCGCTCTTACGATCTCAACCTGCGGATCAAAAATATGCTGCCCGATCTCTATGCAGAAGATCCCGATTTTTATCGCAATATGCGTATTCAGGATCTGGCGCAAGGCATCCATAAGCTGATTCGTAAACACGATCTTCCCGGTTTGATGTTGCGGGCATTTGATACTTTGCCGGAGATGATCATGACGCCACATCAGGCCTGGCAACGACAGATTAAAGGTGAAGTAGAAACCATTGCGCTGGAACAACTGGTCGGTAGAGTATCGGCAAATATGATCCTGCCTTATCCGCCTGGCGTACCGCTACTGATGCCAGGAGAAATGCTGACCGAGAAGAGCCGCACGGTACTCGATTTTCTGCTGATGCTCTGTTCAGTGGGCCAGCGCTACCCCGGCTTTGAAACGGATATTCACGGCGCGAAACAGGACGAAGATGGCGTTTACCGCGTACGAGTCCTAAAAATGGCGGGATAACTTGCCAGAGCGGCTTCCGGGCGAGTAACGTGCTGTTAACAAATAAAGGAGACGTTATGCTGGGTTTAAAACAAGTTCATCATATTGCGATTATTGCGACGGATTATGCGGTGAGCAAAGCTTTCTACTGCGATATTCTCGGTTTCACGCTGCAAAGCGAAGTCTATCGCGAAGCGCGCGATTCGTGGAAAGGGGATTTGGCGCTTAATGGGCAATATGTGATTGAGCTTTTCTCATTTCCGTTCCCGCCGGAGCGCCCCAGCCGACCGGAAGCTTGCGGCCTGCGTCATCTGGCTTTTAGCGTTGATGATATCGATGCGGCAGTGGCGCATCTTGAAAGCCATAACGTGAAATGTGAAGCCATACGTGTCGATCCCTACACGCAAAAGCGCTTCACATTCTTTAACGATCCGGACGGACTGCCGTTGGAACTGTATGAGCAGTAAGGCTTGTCATCGCCATATTTGCCCGGTAACGTGCCGGGCATTGCTACTGTAAAATCGCACCATCATGACACTCACTCTCAATAGACAACTTCTCATCTCACGCCAGATTCTGGTGGCCTTTAGCGGCGGGCTTGACTCCACCGTTCTGCTGCATCAGTTGGTGCAGTGGCGGACGGAAAATCCGGGCGTCATCCTGCGCGCTATTCATGTGCATCACGGTTTAAGTGCCAACGCTGATGCTTGGGTGAAACATTGTGAAAATATCTGCCAGCAGTGGCAGGTGCCGCTGGTGGTTGAGCGTGTGCAACTTGCGCAAGAGGGGCTAGGTATTGAGGCCCAGGCGCGGCAGGCACGTTATCAGGCATTTGCTCGTACCCTGTTACCTGGTGAAGTGCTGGTTACAGCGCAACATCTCGACGATCAATGTGAAACGTTTCTGCTGGCGCTAAAACGCGGTAGCGGTCCTGCAGGGCTTTCGGCTATGGCGGAAATCTCGGAGTTTGCCGGAACGCGGCTTATCCGCCCGTTGCTCGCCCGCACGCGGGGAGAACTGGAGCAGTGGGCGTTGGCGCATGGTTTACGTTGGATTGAAGACGAAAGTAATCAGGACGACTCATACGATCGTAACTTCCTGCGCCTGCGCGTTGTGCCGTTATTGCAGCAGCGTTGGCCGCATTTTGCCGAAGCAACGGCCCGCAGCGCCGCACTTTGTGCTGAGCAAGAGAGCCTGTTGGATGAACTGCTGGTGGATGATTTAGCACACTGTCAAACGCCGCAGGGAACGCTGCAGATTGCGCCAATGCTGGCGATGAGTGATGCCCGTCGCGCGGCGATTATTCGCCGCTGGCTTGCAGGGCAGAATGCACCGATGCCTTCCCGCGACGCGTTGGTGAGGATCTGGCAGGAAGTGGCGCTGGCGCGAGAAGATGCTTCCCCCTGTTTACGTTTGGGGGCGTTTGAAATCCGCCGCTATCAATCGCAACTGTGGTGGATTAAATCCGTCACTGGGCAAAGCGAAACCATTGTGCCGTGGCAGACGTGGTTACAACCGCTGGAATTACCGGCGGCGCTGGGAAGTGTACAGCTTACTGCGGGAGGCGATATTCGCCCTCCGCGTGCAGACGAAGCGGTCAGCGTGCGTTTCAAAGCGCCAGGATTGCTGCATATTGTCGGGCGCAATGGTGGGCGTAAGTTAAAGAAAATCTGGCAGGAACTGGGCGTACCGCCGTGGTTGCGTGACACCACGCCACTGCTGTTTTATGGCGAAACGCTGATTGCAGCGGCAGAGGTATTTGTGACGCAAGAAGGTGTGGCTGAAGGTGAGAATGGCGTAAGTTTTGTCTGGCGGCGAAACGCTTAGTTAAGTGAAAGCCGGATAAGACGCATCAAACGTCGCATCCGGTGAAAGTCAATCAGGACTCGCTCACCACCACCGTACCGATTTCCGGGTGGCTAAAGCTGGTAATTTTATCCAGACGCAGTTCGCGGGTTGTACCAGCGGCCTCGACGACCAGATACTCCACATTTTTGCGGGAGACTAAATCGCTGGCCTTCGCCTGCAATTTTTCGCCATCTTTCAGCTCAAGTGTCAGCATTAAATGATGCTGGCAGGCGAGCTCAAGATTATCGTAATCATCACAATTGATTGGTTGATACGTATCATTCATTGACATAATCGCTCACCAGTAAGTTTGCCGCAGCGTATGCTGCTTTTTCCCTGACAGCCTCAGAAAGGGCATCGTCGGCAGCCATTTCATTCAGCACTTTCAAAACGCAGCCCAGCGCGTCCGGAACGTATCCTAAGTCTCCGCTGGCGATTTCCGCGTACCGCTTGCGTATTAACTCACAATATTTTTCCACATGCCCTCCTGTCAGCACTCTGACTTAACCGTGGATGCAAGTCTAAGCCTACGAAGATAAACTCTGTTTCGCAAGGTGACTATACCACACTCATTTCTGCAATATCAGCGTCGCAACTGCACGTATTCCGTTACAATGGCCTCCTGATTCGAAAGGAGTTTTCTTATGGCGCTTAAAGCGACAATTTATAAAGCGACGGTTAATGTGGCCGATCTCGACCGCAACCAGTTTCTCGATGCCTCTCTGACGCTGGCGCGCCATCCTTCAGAAACCCAGGAGCGCATGATGCTGCGCCTGCTGGCGTGGCTGAAATATGCTGATGAACGTCTGCAATTTACCCGAGGTTTGTGTGCCGATGATGAGCCGGAAGCGTGGCTGCGTAATGATCATCTGGGCATTGATTTGTGGATTGAACTGGGATTGCCGGATGAGCGGCGGATTAAGAAAGCCTGCACCCAGGCCGCAGAAGTGGCGCTGTTTGCCTATAATAGTCGGGCGGCGCAAATCTGGTGGCAGCAAAATCAGAGTAAATGTGCGCAGTTTGCCAATCTTTCCGTCTGGTATCTGGACGACGAGCAACTGGCAAAAGTGAGCGCCTTTGCCGATCGTACCATGACGCTGCAGGCAACGATTCAGGATGGCGTGATCTGGTTATCGGATGACAAGAATAATCTGGAAGTGAACTTAACCGTCTGGCAACAACCTTCATGATTGTGATTTCCCGACATGTTGCTATCCCCAATGGCGAGTTTGAGATCACTGCTATTCGTGCACAGGGCGCGGGCGGACAGCATGTTAATAAGACCTCAACGGCTATTCATCTGCGTTTTGACATTCGAGCGTCCAGCCTGCCAGAGTATTACAAAGAGCGCCTGCTCGCTGCCAGCCATCATCTGATTAGCAGCGATGGAGTGATAGTCATCAAGGCACAGGAATACCGTAGCCAGGAACTGAACCGCGAAGCGGCGCTGGCACGGTTGGTGGCAGTGATTAAAGAATTAACAACAGAACAAAAAGCCCGACGACCGACACGACCTACCCGCGCATCAAAAGAGCGCAGGCTGGTATCGAAAGCACAAAAATCAAGCGTGAAGGCGTTGCGCGGCAAAGTGCGCGGCGGTCGGGAATAAAAAGAAGGAATGGATGGTGAAAAAAGCGATAGTGACAGCGATGGCTGTAATCAGCCTCTTTACTCTGATGGGATGTAATAATCGAGCCGAAGTCGATACGCTTTCTCCGGCGCAGGCCGCTGAACTGAAGCCGATGCCGCAAAGCTGGCGCGGCGTGCTGCCGTGTGCTGATTGCGAAGGTATCGAAACCTCTCTGTTCCTCGAAAAAGATGGAACCTGGGTGATGAATGAGCGTTATCTGGGGGCTCGTGAAGAACCTTTCTCTTTCGCCTCCTACGGTACATGGGCGCGAACCGCTGACAAACTGGTATTAACCGACAGTAAAGGTGAAAAGTCATATTATCGGGCGAAAGGAGATGCGTTGGAGATGCTCGATCGTGAAGGCAATCCGATCGAATCGCAGTTCAACTATACACTGGAACCGGCAAAATCCAGCCTGCCAGTGACGCCGATGACTCTACGCGGCATGTATTTTTATATGGCTGATGCGGCAACCTTTACTGATTGTGCGACCGGAAAACGTTTCATGGTAGCGAATAATGCAGAGCTGGAGCGTAGCTACCTGGCTGCGCGCGGTAACAGTGAAAAACCGGTGTTACTGTCAGTAGAAGGTCACTTTACGCTTGAGACTAATCCGGATAACGGTGCGCCAACCAAAGTATTAGCGCCCGATACGGCAGGTAAATTTTACCCAAACCAGGATTGCAGTAGTTTGGGGCAGTAATTGAATGCCGGAGCATTCTCCGGCTTTTATCACCGAGTCAGACCAACAAAGCGACTCGCTTTAATATAAATCCCTGGCTTCAAGTGCCCGACATACTCTAACTGCGTTTCTGGCTTAAACGCAGAGACATCGCCAGTACGCATATGCATCAGATCGGCAGGGCTAATCCAGCCAGACTGTGCCAGCGTAAGCGGATGTCCGGCTTTGGCAAATGCATCAGTGACAAATTCCGAACAAAACCACGACTTTTTGTCTCCTTCGCTCACACTGCTTAACTGCGCTTTCGCCAGGCCGCTGACGCACTGTTGGCGAAAATCCTCGGAGAACGGATTCAGTGAGCACATCTGGCGAGTCACCATAAATGGAATAAATTCGACAATGCCGCGATAGTTATAACCGCTATCTTTGATTTTATTGGCAAACGCGGTAATTTCTGTGGCTTGTTGCGGGGTAAGATCCGGAACTCGTAAGACGAAAAGCTTATCACTATGCTTCATCGCTTTTTTAAGGGAAACAATCTGGACGCCATCTCCTGTCGCTTCTGCAACGTTATTATCTCCCAAAAAGATTGCAACGTGGCTCACAGAGGAAGTGCTGAAGACGCGGATACCAAATGAGGTTACCCCAAGGCTTGAGGAGAACAGTAAATCGCCGGGTTTGAGATCAGGTTCTGTTATTTCTTTTATTGATTGTTCGGTGAAAGAGCTTTGATGCTGGAATTTGACTGCCCATGTTTTTGCCGCGGCATCTACCGCTGTGGCTGATGAGTCTGGCTGGCTGATGTCAACGGTACAGGCCGAAAGTGAAAGAAAGCAGGGGAGAAGCAGGCACCAGTGCGCCTTTGGTTTATCCATTTTATACAATCCATGTAAAAAAGGGTCCTGAAATTCAGGACCCTTTCTGGCATCAGCCTTTAATCTGTTTCACCAGATAATCGACGATGTCACCGGTCTTAATTAACTGTTTCTCACCGTTACGACGGTATTTGTATTCGATATCGTCGTTGTCGAGGTTACGGTCGCCCAACACGATAGTGTGCGGAATACCGATCAGTTCCATATCAGCAAACATCACGCCCGGACGTTCTTTGCGGTCATCCAGCAGCACTTCGATACCCTGTGCGCGCAGTTCGCTATACAGTTTCTCAGCCAGCTCCTGTACGCGGAAGGATTTGTGCATGTTCATCGGCAGAATCGCCACCTGGAAAGGTGCGATAGCGTCAGGCCATACGATGCCGCGTTCGTCGTAGTTCTGCTCAATTGCCGCAGCTACTACGCGCGTTACGCCGATACCGTAGCAACCCATAGTCAGGATCTGATTACGGCCATCTTCACCCTGAACGGAGGCTTTAAGTGCTTCGGAGTACTTAGTACCCAGCTGGAAGATGTGACCGACTTCGATACCACGTTTGATCAGCAGCGTACCCTGTCCATCCGGGCTTGGATCGCCAGCCACTACGTTACGGATATCCGCAACTACCGGGGTTGCGACATCGCGATCCCAGTTGATACCGAAGTAGTGTTTGCCATCGATGTTAGCACCAGCAGCAAAATCACTCATCGCCGCAACAGTACGGTCAATTACTACCGGAATCGGCATGTTTACCGGACCCAGTGAACCCGGACCGGCTTTAACCACGGCACGAATTTCTTCTTCAGTCGCGAAAGTCAGCGGGCTTGCAACCTGCGGCAGTTTCTCAGCTTTAACTTCGTTCAGCTCGTGGTCACCGCGAACCAGCAGCGCAACCAGCGGGAAGCTACTGCCTTCAACGGCTTTAACCAGCAGAGTCTTAACCGTTTTTTCAATCGGCAGATTGAATTGTTCTACCAGTTCAGCGATGGTTTTCGCGTTCGGCGTATCAACCAGCGTCATTTCCTGGGTAGCAGCAGCGCGCGGTTCTTTCGGCGCGATAGCTTCTGCCAGCTCAATGTTCGCTGCATAGTCAGAGGTGTCGGAGAAGACCACATCGTCTTCACCGCTCTGCGCCAGCACCTGGAATTCGTGAGAGGCGCTGCCGCCGATAGAACCGGTATCGGCCTGTACGGCGCGGAAATCCAGCCCCATGCGGCTGAAGATTTTGCTGTAGGCCGCATACATTGCATCGTAGGTTTCCTGCAGGGATTCCTGAGAGGTATGGAAAGAGTAAGCATCTTTCATCAGGAATTCGCGGGAACGCATGACGCCGAAACGCGGGCGCACTTCATCACGGAACTTGGTCTGGATCTGATAGAAGTTCAGCGGCAGCTGTTTGTAAGAGCTCAGCTCGTTACGAATCAGGTCGGTAATCACTTCTTCATGAGTTGGGCCAAGTACGAACGGACGGTCACCACGGTCAGCAATACGCAGCAATTCCGGGCCATACTGTTCCCAACGACCACTCTCTTGCCACAGTTCAGATGGCTGAACCACCGGCATTAACACCTCGATCGCACCGGCGTTGTTCATCTCTTCACGCACGATGTTTTCGACTTTTTTCAGAACGCGCACGCCGGTCGGCAGCCAGGTGTATAACCCGGAGGCCAGCTTGCGGATCATCCCGGCGCGCAACATCAGCTGATGGCTGATCACCTCGGCGTCGGCAGGTGTCTCCTTAAGAGTGGAGAGCAGGTATTGGCTAGTACGCATGTTGTTACGGTTCCAGTTGGAAGGTAGAGCAGGCTCAAGGCGAGCCTGGGACAAAAAAAGTGATTTAGTTTACCAGTGCAAAAGAAATGTCAAAAGAGAAGGGCGCGAATTTAACGCGGTTCCAGCGCAAAGACTTCAAAACCAGCGTCGGTGACGCGCCAGCGAACGTTAAAATTATGCAGCCAGACGGCATAGGTTTTGCCCGTATCCTCACCTTTACGATAGGCTGGACGCGGGTCCTGCGCCAGTACTTCGCGGATAAACAGCGTTAACTGCGGATATCGCTTCTCCAGTGTCAAAAGCTGCTTTTCGACCTCTAAGGTAAAACTCACCGCCATCTCTGCCGCTGGTGCACTTTGCGCATAGCTGGCGCTGGCATCGGGAAGCGATTCGGCAAAGGGGAGATACGGTTTGATATCCACCACTGGCGTCCCATCGACCAGATCCAGACTGCCAAGCTTCAGAATCACGCTGTCTTTATGGCAAACAACCTCTTTCAGCTCTACCAGCGACATACCAATCGGATTAGGACGGAAAGTAGAGCGTGTGGCGAAAACGCCCATTCTGGCATTACCACCAAGACGAGGCGGA
Organism: Escherichia sp. HH091_1A; assembly: GCF_030295175.1. NCBI lineage: Bacteria > Pseudomonadati > Pseudomonadota > Gammaproteobacteria > Enterobacterales > Enterobacteriaceae > Escherichia > Escherichia sp. HH091_1A. The sequence continues at coordinate 226,953 of NZ_AP025747.1, forward strand.
CGCACAGTTGGGCGCCAGCCGCCTTCCATCGTTTGATGAAAGACGAAAAGTATCCATAAATGGCTGAACGCCTCCAGGCCGCGTACGGCGTCGGCCTGGTTGTAGGGAGCAATGAGATGCAGTTCACCGTTGGCGCTTTTTACCAGACCTGGCTGGCGCGGAACGGCGAATTTTTCTTTATAGGGCGAGCGAATAACGCCTATTTGCTCGAACTGGAAACTGCTCATTTCGCCGTAATGTTAAGCGCAGAACCGATACATACAGCCTGACGATAGCAGCCTGGCGTACCGCTGGTAACTTCGCAGCTATGCAGTAATACCGCATTGGCTTTCATTTTAGAGGCATTGATTTGCATCCGCTTACGCGCGGTTGGAATGCTCGGCGGAGAGTCCTGATTAGAGGCCTGGCAAGAATCGCCACTGACTTCACCGAGATCGCGGAATGGTTTGCCGACTAATTCTTCTGCATTGGTATAAATTCGGACCGGCGCGGCGCGCGGTGCTTTCGGTTTTGCAGGCTCCGCTTTCGGCTGGGGTGCAGTGCTTTGAACGGGTTCGACAGGGGATCTGCTTAACATGGAACAGCCGCTTAGCATGAGTGCTACTAAACAGATCGGTAAAGCACGCATAGTATTTCCTCAATGTATGATCAAAACGTCAATATTGAATCAGGAGCTTGTAAAAATGACAAGACGGGCAAGCGCCCGTCCTGAATGATATTACAAATTGTGGAAACAGCCTAAAAATTACCAGCCTTTAACAGCGCCACCGTTAAACACTTTGTTCGCTGCTTCGTAAACTTCGTCAGACTGATAAGCCTGGACGAATTTCTTCACGTTCTCTGCGTCTTTATTATCTTCACGCGTCACGATCAGGTTTACGTACGGAGACTCTTTATCTTCGACAAAGATACCGTCTTTCGCCGGAGTCAGGCCAATCTGGCTGGCATAGGTGGTGTTGATAACCGCCAGAGCGATTTGCGCATCGTCCAGAGAGCGCGGCAGCTGCGGTGCTTCCAGCTCAACAATTTTCAGGTTTTTTGGGTTCTCAACAACATCAAGAACTGTTGGCAACAGGCCAACGCCATCTTTCAGTTTGATCAAGCCCACTTTTTGCAGCAGCAGCAGTGAACGACCAAGGTTAGTTGGGTCGTTTGGCACGGCAACCTGCGAACCATCCTGCAGTTCATCCAGTGATTTGATTTTCTTGGAGTAACCAGCAATCGGATAAACAAAAGTGTTGCCTACTGCGACCAGTTTGTAGCCACGATCTTTCAGTTGCTGATCAAGGTACGGTTTATGCTGGAAGGCGTTGGCGTCGATATCGCCTTTGCTCAATGCTTCGTTTGGCAGAACATAGTCGTTGAAGGTTACCAGCTCAACGTCCAGGCCATATTTGTCTTTCGCGACTTTCTGCGCGACTTCTGCAACCTGCTGTTCGGCACCAACAATCACGCCGACTTTAATGTGGTTTGGATCTTTTTCATCCTGACCGCAGCCTACCAGTGCCAGTGATCCAATCAGGGCTCCCACTGCCGCAAAGGTTTTGAATTTGAACGCCATACCTTATTCCTTCTTCAATTATTTATGTTGTGTTGAACGTTACTTGCGAGTGACAGCCCGGACGATGCGGTCGCCTGCGAACTGAATTAAATAAACCAGAATGACCAGCAATACCAGTACCGTATTCATCACCGTCGCGTTGTAGCCGATGTAGCCATACTGATAGCCAATCTGACCTAAACCACCGGCACCGACTGCGCCACCCATTGCGGAATAACCGACCAGAGTAATCAGGGTGATAGTTGCTGCATTCACCAGACCTGGCAACGCCTCCGGTAACAGCACTTTGCGCACGATCTGCATCGGCGTAGCACCCATTGCGCGGGAAGCTTCAATTAACCCGGTTGGGATCTCCAGCAGAGCGTTCTCGACCATACGGGCAATAAACGGTGCTGCACCAACTGTCAGCGGAACAATCGCTGCCTGCAAACCAATCGATGTACCGACAATAACGCGAGTAAACGGAATCATCCATACCAGCAAGATAATGAACGGGATGGATCGGAAAATGTTCACAATCGCAGAAACGGTACGATACAGCTTCGCGTTAGCAATAATTTGCCCCGGACGCGTGACATAAAGCAGGACGCCAACCGGCAGACCAATCACAAAACCAAAAAAACCGGATACGAAGGTCATTGCCAGCGTTTCCCATACGCCACGAACCAGCAGCCACATCATCGGCTCAGACATAACCCAGTACCTCTACTTTTACATGGTGTTCCTGCAGCCAGGCAATGGCGGCTTGCGTATCTTGTTGTGTGCCGTGCATTTCAGTCAGCATGATGCCGAACTTAACGCCACCGGCGTAATCCATCTGCGCGCTAATAATGTTGTTATTGACGTTGAAACGACGCGCGGTTTCAGAAAGAAGCGGGGCATCGACCGATTGACCGGTAAACTCCAGACGCAGCATCGGCACGCAGTCAGCGAATGGTTCCGCTTGCAGTCGTTCCTGATAGTCTTCCGGGATATCCAGATGCAGGGTCGACTGAATAAACTTCTGCGCTAGCGGCGTTTTCGGATGCGAGAACACTTCACTTACCGTGTCCTGCTCGATCAACTCGCCATTACTGATCACCGCCACGCAATCACAAATGCGCTTCACAACGTCCATTTCGTGGGTGATCAACAGAATCGTCAAACCCAGACGACGATTGATGTCTTTCAGCAGTTCGAGAATAGAACGTGTTGTTGCCGGGTCCAGCGCGCTGGTGGCCTCATCACACAGCAATACTTTGGGATTGCTGGCTAACGCACGGGCAATCGCCACACGTTGTTTCTGCCCACCGGAAAGGTTAGACGGGTAACTATCATGCTTATCGCCAAGACCAACCAATGACAGTAATTCTGTCACGCGACGTTTAATCTCGTCTTTCGGCGTGTTGTCCAGCTCCAGCGGCAGTGCCACGTTGCCAAAAACAGTGCGCGAAGAGAGCAGGTTAAAATGCTGGAAAATCATACCAATCTGGCGGCGAGCTTTGGTCAACTCGGATTCTGACAGCGTGGTCAGTTCCTGACCATCGACCAGCACGCTACCCTCGGTTGGGCGCTCCAGCAGGTTTACACAACGGATAAGCGTACTTTTACCCGCGCCTGAGGCACCGATAACGCCATAAATTTGTCCAGCTGGCACATGCAGGCTGACGTTGTTCAACGCCTGGATGGTGCGGGTGCCCTGGTGGAACACTTTGGTGATATTCGAAAGTTTTATCATTGATTATTTATTATCGTCATTAAGTTAGTCGTGGCATTTCGAATGCCTGAAACGGTCAAAGCCGTCAATGAAATGGATGTTAAGGCATCCAGACGTCTAAATCAATCAGGTTTATGCGAAGAGCACTTTCTTGCAGGTCGAAACATGCGATACTAGCGTCACATGCCTTATTAAGGAGCTATAAAAGGTGGCGAAGAGCGTACCCGCAATTTTTCTTGACCGTGATGGCACCATTAATGTCGATCACGGCTATGTCCATGAGATCGACAACTTTGAATTTATCGACGGTGTTATTGACGCCATGCGCGAGCTAAAAAAAATGGGCTTTGCGCTGGTGGTAGTAACCAACCAGTCTGGCATTGCTCGCGGTAAATTTACTGAAGCACAGTTTGAAACGCTGACCGAGTGGATGGACTGGTCGCTGGCGGACCGCGATGTCGATCTGGATGGCATCTATTATTGCCCGCATCATCCGCAGGGTAGTGTTGAAGAGTTTCGTCAGGTCTGCGATTGCCGCAAACCACATCCGGGGATGCTTTTGTCAGCACGCGATTATTTACATATTGATATGGCTGCTTCTTATATGGTGGGCGATAAATTAGAAGATATGCAGGCAGCGGCTGCGGCGAACGTGGGAACAAAAGTGCTGGTGCGTACGGGAAAACCTATTACGCCTGAAGCAGAAAACGCGGCGGATTGGGTGTTAAATAGCCTGGCAGACCTGCCGCAAGCGATAAAAAAGCAGCAAAAACCGGCGTAATGATTAAAAGATGAGCGGTTGAAATAAAAATGCATTTTTCCGCTTGTCTTCCTGAAACGACTCCCTATAATGCGCCTCCATCGACACGGCGGATGTGAATCACTTCACACAAACAGCCGGTTCGGTTGAAGAGAAAAATCCTGAAATTCAGGGTTGACTCTGAAAGAGGAAAGCGTAATATACGCCAACTCGCGACAGTGAGCTGAAAGCCGCGTCGCAACTGCTCTTTAACAATTTATCAGACAATCTGTGTGGGCACTCGAAGATACGGATTCTTAACGTCGCAAGACGAAAAATGAATACCAAGTCTCAAGAGTGAACACGTAATTCATTACGAAGTTTAATTCTTTGAGCATCAAACTTTTAAATTGAAGAGTTTGATCATGGCTCAGATTGAACGCTGGCGGCAGGCCTAACACATGCAAGTCGAACGGTAACAGGAAACAGCTTGCTGTTTCGCTGACGAGTGGCGGACGGGTGAGTAATGTCTGGGAAACTGCCTGATGGAGGGGGATAACTACTGGAAACGGTAGCTAATACCGCATAACGTCGCAAGACCAAAGAGGGGGACCTTCGGGCCTCTTGCCATCGGATGTGCCCAGATGGGATTAGCTAGTAGGTGGGGTAACGGCTCACCTAGGCGACGATCCCTAGCTGGTCTGAGAGGATGACCAGCCACACTGGAACTGAGACACGGTCCAGACTCCTACGGGAGGCAGCAGTGGGGAATATTGCACAATGGGCGCAAGCCTGATGCAGCCATGCCGCGTGTATGAAGAAGGCCTTCGGGTTGTAAAGTACTTTCAGCGGGGAGGAAGGGAGTAAAGTTAATACCTTTGCTCATTGACGTTACCCGCAGAAGAAGCACCGGCTAACTCCGTGCCAGCAGCCGCGGTAATACGGAGGGTGCAAGCGTTAATCGGAATTACTGGGCGTAAAGCGCACGCAGGCGGTTTGTTAAGTCAGATGTGAAATCCCCGGGCTCAACCTGGGAACTGCATCTGATACTGGCAAGCTTGAGTCTCGTAGAGGGGGGTAGAATTCCAGGTGTAGCGGTGAAATGCGTAGAGATCTGGAGGAATACCGGTGGCGAAGGCGGCCCCCTGGACGAAGACTGACGCTCAGGTGCGAAAGCGTGGGGAGCAAACAGGATTAGATACCCTGGTAGTCCACGCCGTAAACGATGTCGACTTGGAGGTTGTGCCCTTGAGGCGTGGCTTCCGGAGCTAACGCGTTAAGTCGACCGCCTGGGGAGTACGGCCGCAAGGTTAAAACTCAAATGAATTGACGGGGGCCCGCACAAGCGGTGGAGCATGTGGTTTAATTCGATGCAACGCGAAGAACCTTACCTGGTCTTGACATCCACGGAAGTTTTCAGAGATGAGAATGTGCCTTCGGGAACCGTGAGACAGGTGCTGCATGGCTGTCGTCAGCTCGTGTTGTGAAATGTTGGGTTAAGTCCCGCAACGAGCGCAACCCTTATCCTTTGTTGCCAGCGGTCCGGCCGGGAACTCAAAGGAGACTGCCAGTGATAAACTGGAGGAAGGTGGGGATGACGTCAAGTCATCATGGCCCTTACGACCAGGGCTACACACGTGCTACAATGGCGCATACAAAGAGAAGCGACCTCGCGAGAGCAAGCGGACCTCATAAAGTGCGTCGTAGTCCGGATTGGAGTCTGCAACTCGACTCCATGAAGTCGGAATCGCTAGTAATCGTGGATCAGAATGCCACGGTGAATACGTTCCCGGGCCTTGTACACACCGCCCGTCACACCATGGGAGTGGGTTGCAAAAGAAGTAGGTAGCTTAACCTTCGGGAGGGCGCTTACCACTTTGTGATTCATGACTGGGGTGAAGTCGTAACAAGGTAACCGTAGGGGAACCTGCGGTTGGATCACCTCCTTACCTTAAAGAACTGTACTTTGCAGTGCTCACACAGATTGTCTGATGAAAATGAGCAGTAAAATCTCTACAGGCTTGTAGCTCAGGTGGTTAGAGCGCACCCCTGATAAGGGTGAGGTCGGTGGTTCAAGTCCACTCAGGCCTACCAAATTTGCACCGCAAATTTGAAGAGGTTTTAACTACATGTTATGGGGCTATAGCTCAGCTGGGAGAGCGCCTGCTTTGCACGCAGGAGGTCTGCGGTTCGATCCCGCATAGCTCCACCATCTCTGTAGTGATTAAATAAAAAATACTTCAGAGTGTACCTGCAAAGGTTCACTGCGAAGTTTTGCTCTTTAAAAATCTGGATCAAGCTGAAAATTGAAACACTGAACAACGAGAGTTGTTCGTGAGTCTCTCAAATTTTCGCAACACGATGATGAATCGAAAGAAACATCTTCGGGTTGTGAGGTTAAGCGACTAAGCGTACACGGTGGATGCCCTGGCAGTCAGAGGCGATGAAGGACGTGCTAATCTGCGATAAGCGTCGGTAAGGTGATATGAACCGTTATAACCGGCGATTTCCGAATGGGGAAACCCAGTGTGATTCGTCACACTATCATTAACTGAATCCATAGGTTAATGAGGCGAACCGGGGGAACTGAAACATCTAAGTACCCCGAGGAAAAGAAATCAACCGAGATTCCCCCAGTAGCGGCGAGCGAACGGGGAGGAGCCCAGAGCCTGAATCAGTGTGTGTGTTAGTGGAAGCGTCTGGAAAGGCGCGCGATACAGGGTGACAGCCCCGTACACAAAAATGCACATATTGTGAGCTCGATGAGTAGGGCGGGACACGTGGTATCCTGTCTGAATATGGGGGGACCATCCTCCAAGGCTAAATACTCCTGACTGACCGATAGTGAACCAGTACCGTGAGGGAAAGGCGAAAAGAACCCCGGCGAGGGGAGTGAAAAAGAACCTGAAACCGTGTACGTACAAGCAGTGGGAGCCTCTTTATGGGGTGACTGCGTACCTTTTGTATAATGGGTCAGCGACTTATATTCTGTAGCAAGGTTAACCGAATAGGGGAGCCGAAGGGAAACCGAGTCTTAACTGGGCGTTAAGTTGCAGGGTATAGACCCGAAACCCGGTGATCTAGCCATGGGCAGGTTGAAGGTTGGGTAACACTAACTGGAGGACCGAACCGACTAATGTTGAAAAATTAGCGGATGACTTGTGGCTGGGGGTGAAAGGCCAATCAAACCGGGAGATAGCTGGTTCTCCCCGAAAGCTATTTAGGTAGCGCCTCGTGAATTCATCTCCGGGGGTAGAGCACTGTTTCGGCAAGGGGGTCATCCCGACTTACCAACCCGATGCAAACTGCGAATACCGGAGAATGTTATCACGGGAGACACACGGCGGGTGCTAACGTCCGTCGTGAAGAGGGAAACAACCCAGACCGCCAGCTAAGGTCCCAAAGTCATGGTTAAGTGGGAAACGATGTGGGAAGGCCCAGACAGCCAGGATGTTGGCTTAGAAGCAGCCATCATTTAAAGAAAGCGTAATAGCTCACTGGTCGAGTCGGCCTGCGCGGAAGATGTAACGGGGCTAAACCATGCACCGAAGCTGCGGCAGCGACGCTTATGCGTTGTTGGGTAGGGGAGCGTTCTGTAAGCCTGCGAAGGTGTACTGTGAGGTATGCTGGAGGTATCAGAAGTGCGAATGCTGACATAAGTAACGATAAAGCGGGTGAAAAGCCCGCTCGCCGGAAGACCAAGGGTTCCTGTCCAACGTTAATCGGGGCAGGGTGAGTCGACCCCTAAGGCGAGGCCGAAAGGCGTAGTCGATGGGAAACAGGTTAATATTCCTGTACTTGGTGTTACTGCGAAGGGGGGACGGAGAAGGCTATGTTGGCCGGGCGACGGTTGTCCCGGTTTAAGCGTGTAGGCTGGTTTTCCAGGCAAATCCGGAAAATCAAGGCTGAGGCGTGATGACGAGGCACTACGGTGCTGAAGCAACAAATGCCCTGCTTCCAGGAAAAGCCTCTAAGCATCAGGTAACATCGAATCGTACCCCAAACCGACACAGGTGGTCAGGTAGAGAATACCAAGGCGCTTGAGAGAACTCGGGTGAAGGAACTAGGCAAAATGGTGCCGTAACTTCGGGAGAAGGCACGCTGATATGTAGGTGAAGCGACTTGCTCGTGGAGCTGAAATCAGTCGAAGATACCAGCTGGCTGCAACTGTTTATTAAAAACACAGCACTGTGCAAACACGAAAGTGGACGTATACGGTGTGACGCCTGCCCGGTGCCGGAAGGTTAATTGATGGGGTTAGCGGTAACGCGAAGCTCTTGATCGAAGCCCCGGTAAACGGCGGCCGTAACTATAACGGTCCTAAGGTAGCGAAATTCCTTGTCGGGTAAGTTCCGACCTGCACGAATGGCGTAATGATGGCCAGGCTGTCTCCACCCGAGACTCAGTGAAATTGAACTCGCTGTGAAGATGCAGTGTACCCGCGGCAAGACGGAAAGACCCCGTGAACCTTTACTATAGCTTGACACTGAACATTGAGCCTTGATGTGTAGGATAGGTGGGAGGCTTTGAAGTGTGGACGCCAGTCTGCATGGAGCCGACCTTGAAATACCACCCTTTAATGTTTGATGTTCTAACGTTGGCCCGTAATCCGGGTTGCGGACAGTGTCTGGTGGGTAGTTTGACTGGGGCGGTCTCCTCCTAAAGAGTAACGGAGGAGCACGAAGGTTGGCTAATCCTGGTCGGACATCAGGAGGTTAGTGCAATGGCATAAGCCAGCTTGACTGCGAGCGTGACGGCGCGAGCAGGTGCGAAAGCAGGTCATAGTGATCCGGTGGTTCTGAATGGAAGGGCCATCGCTCAACGGATAAAAGGTACTCCGGGGATAACAGGCTGATACCGCCCAAGAGTTCATATCGACGGCGGTGTTTGGCACCTCGATGTCGGCTCATCACATCCTGGGGCTGAAGTAGGTCCCAAGGGTATGGCTGTTCGCCATTTAAAGTGGTACGCGAGCTGGGTTTAGAACGTCGTGAGACAGTTCGGTCCCTATCTGCCGTGGGCGCTGGAGAACTGAGGGGGGCTGCTCCTAGTACGAGAGGACCGGAGTGGACGCATCACTGGTGTTCGGGTTGTCATGCCAATGGCACTGCCCGGTAGCTAAATGCGGAAGAGATAAGTGCTGAAAGCATCTAAGCACGAAACTTGCCCCGAGATGAGTTCTCCCTGACCCTTTAAGGGTCCTGAAGGAACGTTGAAGACGACGACGTTGATAGGCCGGGTGTGTAAGCGCAGCGATGCGTTGAGCTAACCGGTACTAATGAACCGTGAGGCTTAACCTTACAACGCCGAAGATGTTTTGGCGGAAGAGACATCGACAAGTAAGCTTGATACAGATGACATCAACAGGTCAGAACAGGACGTGTTGATAAACAGAATTTGCCTGGCGGCCTTAGCGCGGTGGTCCCACCTGACCCCATGCCGAACTCAGAAGTGAAACGCCGTAGCGCCGATGGTAGTGTGGGGTCTCCCCATGCGAGAGTAGGGAACTGCCAGGCATCAAATTAAGCAGTAAGCCGGTCATAAAACCGGTGGTTGTAAAAGAATTCGGTGGAGCGGTAGTTCAGTCGGTTAGAATACCTGCCTGTCACGCAGGGGGTCGCGGGTTCGAGTCCCGTCCGTTCCGCCACTTATTAAGAAGCCTCGAGTTAAAGCTCGAGGTTTTTTTTTCGTCTGTATTTCTATTATTGCCAAAATCGCAAAAATCCTCTGCGTTTTACGCCCTTTTCCCGCAACAGTCTAAAGTCCATAATCATCTCAGTTAACGAACATAGCATCAAAAGAGGCATATTATGGCTATCCCTGCATTTGGTTTAGGTACTTTTCGTCTGAAAGACGACGTTGTTATTTCATCTGTGAAAACGGCGCTTGAACTTGGTTATCGCGCAATTGATACCGCACAAATCTATGATAACGAAGCCGCAGTAGGTCAGGCGATTGCAGAAAGTGGCGTGCCTCGTAATGAACTCTATATCACCACTAAAATCTGGATTGAAAATCTCAGCAAAGACAAACTGATCCCGAGTCTGAAAGAGAGTCTGCAAAAATTGCGTACCGATTATGTTGATCTGGCGCTAATCCACTGGCCGTCACCAAACGATGAAGTCTCTGTTGAAGAGTTTATGCAGGCGCTGCTGGAAGCCAAAAAACAAGGTCTGACGTGTGAGATCGGTATTTCCAACTTCACGATCCCATTGATGGAAAAAGCGATTGCTGCTGTTGGCGCTGAAAATATCGCTACCAACCAGATTGAACTCTCTCCTTATCTGCAAAACCGTAAAGTAGTCGATTGGGCTAAACAGCACGGCATCCATATTACTTCCTATATGACGCTGGCATATGGGAATGCCCTGAAAGATGAGGTTATTGCTCGTATTGCAGCTAAACACAATGCGACTCCGGCACAAGTGATTCTGGCGTGGGCTATGGGGGAAGGTTACTCAGTAATTCCTTCTTCTACTAAACGTGAAAACCTGGAGAGTAATCTTAAGGCACAAAATTTACAGCTTGATGCCGAAGATAAAAAAGCGATCGCCGCACTGGATTGCAACGACCGCCTGGTTAGCCCGGAAGGTCTGGCTCCTGAATGGGATTAAGCCTCTCTGACAGCTCCTCTGGGAGCTGTTTTTACATGCTCGCTAAGGAAATCGATAAAAGCCCGGATGCGCGTACTTACCGCACGGTCGCTGTAATAGACTGCACTGAATGGCATTTCCACTGGCAACACTTTGTCTGCCATTAACTCCACCAATTCTCCGCGAGCGATTTCTCTGTCGATCATATAGTCGGACAAACACGCAATCCCGTTGCCACTCAGGCAAAGCTGTTTCAGCGTTTCGCCACTATTAGATGACAAACTGTACTGCACTTCATGTAATTGCCCATCACTACAGGCTATTGGCCAGGTATTGAGAGACGCGGGTTCAGTGAATCCCAGGCAAACATGTTGCTTTAAATCGTCAATAGTTTCTGGCTTGCCGTAGCGGGCAATATAATCAGGGGAGGCGATAATTTTTCGATAACTGTTAAACAATGGCCTGGCACGTAAGCTGGAATCCGTTAACGTACCAGCGCGTATCGCGACATCCACTTTTCTTTCGATCAAATTAATAATCGTTTCGGAGGAGACTAGCGATAAAGTAACTTCCGGATAGCGTTCACGGAAAGGCTTAATTAACGGCATCAGAAAGTGCAGCACCACTGGAGTTGCGGCATCGATCCGTAACAGTCCACGCGGTGTATTACGCGTCTCCATAATTTCTGATTCTGCCGCTGCCATCTCCTGCAAAATTGACTGTACGCGGCGAAAATAACGCTCGCCTTCTTCTGTCAGGCTAAGTTGCCGCGTGGTCCGATTAAGCAGGTTAACGCCAAGTTTCATCTCCAGCTTTTTCACCGCCCGGCTTACCGCTGAGTTTGCTTGCCCTAATTGTTCCGCTGCCCGGCTAAAGCTGCCGCTTTCGACGACCGAAACAAAAATGGCGAGTTCTTCCGACGTGGCTTTCATTTTTGCTCCTGTTGCAAAATAGATGAGATATTTTGAATTTATTTGTCATTAAACCATCAGGATACGTGATATGTCATCCGATTTAATATTCTCAATAATGAGCAAATTTCTGACCGGTGTAAGCACTTGCTTACATAACAATATACAATTGCTCGTTGAAAGAGAGAGCTAAAATCCCTATAACAGTAGAACCTTCCCGAGTGCGGAAGGGTTGACGTAATAGAGGTTTCAAAGTCAAAAGTGCGAAAAACCACCTATGCCATGCGCTATGTTGCCGGACAACCTGCGGAAAGGATCTTACCGCCGGGGTCTTTTGCGAGCATCGGCCAGGCATTACCACCTGGAGAACCGTTAAGTACCGAAGAGCGTATTCGGATCCTGGTGTGGAACATATACAAACAGCAACGCGCTGAATGGTTGTCGGTATTAAAGAACTACGGCAAAGATGCACATCTGGTGTTATTGCAGGAAGCGCAGACAACGCCAGAGTTAGTACAGTTTGCGACCGCTAACTATCTTGCCGCCGATCAGGTACCCGCTTTCGTGCTGCCACAACATCCTTCCGGTGTAATGACCCTTTCGGCGGCGCATCCAGTGTATTGCTGCCCGTTACGTGAACGAGAACCCATTTTGCGTCTGGCGAAGTCGGCACTGGTGACGGTCTATCCATTACCTGACACCCGCCTGTTGATGGTGGTTAATATACACGCCGTCAACTTCAGTCTGGGCGTGGATGTCTATAGTAAGCAGTTACTTCCTATTGGTGATCAGATAGCTCACCACAGCGGCCCGGTCATTATGGCAGGAGATTTCAATGCCTGGAGCCGTAGAAGGATGAACGCGTTATATCGCTTTGCGCGGGAAATGTCGCTGCGCCAGGTGCGTTTTACCGATGATCAGCGCCGTCGGGCGTTTGGTCGCCCGCTCGATTTTGTTTTCTACCGTGGTCTGAACGTCAGCGAAGCTTCTGTACTGGTTACGCGCGCTTCCGATCACAATCCGCTACTCGTTGAATTCAGTCCCGGCAAGCCTGATAAATAAGGTATGTCAGGTCTGCCACAGGGCAGACCAACGTTTGGCGCTGCCCTTTTATACTCAAATAACAAAAGGACAGCGCAATGACAACACAATCCCACCATGACCACGTAGAAAAGCAGTTTAGCTCTCAAGCCAGCGAATATCTGACCAGTACCGTACATACATCCGGACGAGATTTACAGCGCCTGGCGGAGCGTCTGGCTGATTATCCTGATGCAAGTGTACTTGATATGGGCTGCGGAGCAGGGCATGCCAGCTTTGTCGCTGCGCAGAACGTGAGCGCGGTGGTGGCGTATGACTTATCTGCCCAAATGCTGGATGTCGTGGCACAAGCTGCCGAAGCCCGGCAACTGAAAAATATCACCACCCGCCAGGGATATGCCGAAAGTCTGCCATTTGCCGATAACGCCTTTGATATTGTTATCAGCCGTTATTCTGCCCATCACTGGCATGATGTCGGCGCAGCACTGCGCGAAGTGAATCGGGTATTGAAGCCCGGCGGTATGCTGATTGTGATGGACATCATGTCGCCAGGACATCCGGTACGTGATATCTGGTTACAGACGGTAGAAGCGTTACGCGATACATCACATGTGCGTAATTACGCCTGCGGTGAGTGGTTGGCGTTAATCAATGAAGCCAATCTGATAGTTGATAATTTAATTACAGATAAGTTACCGCTGGAATTTTCTTCATGGGTCGCGAGAATGCGTACGCAAGAAGCGTTAGTAGACGCTATTCGCATTTACCAACAGAGCGCATCGACAGAGGTGAAAACGTATTTTGCCTTGCAGAATGATGGCTCTTTCACCAGTGATATCATCATGGTAGAAGCACATAAAGCAGCATAAATAAAAAAGGCACCGGGGGAATCGGTGCCTTTTATTATCTGGTTTGTCAGGAATCTGGCATGTTGTTGTTTTTCACAAACAACGTCAGCTTATCGCCTGGTTGCAGATTCGCAGTATCGCTGTTCCAGCGCATCACATCTTTGATGTTCACGCCGTGGCGTTTAGCAATGCTTGAAAGCGAATCGCCTTTGCGCACACGATAAGTAATGCTATCGCTGTTGTTTGCCAACCGCTGTGCGCTACTACCTGCGCCAATCGTCAAGCTTTGGCCTGGCTTCAGCTTAGATCCGCGCAGTTTGTTCCACTGCTGCAAATCTTTGGTGCTAACGCCGAGACGTGAAGCGATGCTTGAAAGCGTGTCGCCAGAGCGTACGGTGTAAACACGGCTGTTAAGCGGCGTATTGTCGGCAACCAGTGTCGACTGTACGGCAGCAATTTCGCCAGAAGCCAGAGATTCACGCAGTTGATCTGCATGCTTCTTTGGCACCATCACGTACTGCGGGCCACTTGCGCCCAGCGTGGAGCCTTTCACGCCAGCGTTGAATGTCTTCAGCTTGCTGACGGAAATCCCCGCCATATCTGCAACCTTCGCCATTTCAACCGGGCTGCTCAGGTGCACACGCGCCAGAGCACGGCTTTCATCAGTCGTTGGCAGACGTACACCATAACGCTTGCTGTTTTTGAGAATATCACTCAATGCCAGCATTTTAGGCACGTACTGTTTCGTTTCCTGCGGCAACGGTAACGACCAGAAGTCCGTGGATTTCCCACGCGCTTTGTTCGTTTTAATTGCCTTCATGACCCGACCTTCGCCGCTGTTATAAGCCGCTACGGTCAGAAGCCAGTCGCCGTCAAACATCTTGTTCAGACGCTGCATCATGTTCAGCGCGGCAGTCGTTGAAGCAACAACATCGCGACGCGCGTCATAATTGCGGGTCTGTTTCAAACCATAATTGCGCCCCGTGCTCGGAATGATCTGCCAGATGCCTGCGGCATTGGCGCCAGACGTCGCGTGAGGATCAAAAGCGCTCTCCACTATGGGTAGTAGTACCAGTTCCATAGGCATGTTACGTTTTTTAACTTGCCCGGCTATCCAGTACATATACGGCTCTGCCCGTAAAGTTACATCGTGGAGATAGCTCTTATTGCGTAAATATTTCTGTTTCTGTTCGCGAATCCGGTCATTTTCCGGAATTCCCATCTTTAGCTCGTCGCCAATGAAAGCCCACAAGTCACCATCTGGCGCGATAGACGTCCCATCGTCCATCCATCGTGCCTGACTTGTAAACTTTGCTGCTTCCCCTTGACCAGCTGCAGAAAGGCTCTGTGCGTGCTGTTGAACGTTGCCGGTACTCTGGCAACCCACGAGCAGGACAGAGGCGAGTAATATCGCTTTTGCCTTCATGTGTGTGTCAATAGTTGCTTAAAAGACGACCGATCATAACGGCGAACGGAGCCGATGACAAGAAAGTTTTATCAGAACCTATCTTTCTTTGACCTTAACCATGCAAAACGCTCTTCAGGTTGTTGCAATAATGTTTCTTCATTAATTACATTAATTAAATCAATATCTTCCGTTCTTAAAAAAACATTAATTTGCCGCTCATTTTTCAGAATTACGGGTAGTGTTATTTGATTTTTTGCCCGTAACTCCTTAACTTTACGATAATAATCATTTATGGACAAATCGTGCGGAAGAATACTCAAAGCAAACTTCATATTTGATAACGTATATTCATGAGCACAACATACCAATGTATCGTCAGGTAACGCACTTAACTTTTTAAGTGATTGATACATTTGTGATGGTGTCCCTTCAAACAACCGACCACACCCACCAGAAAACAGCGTGTCGCCGCAAAATAGATAAGGTTTACTGAAGTAACAGATATGTCCTAAAGTGTGACCCGGTGTGGCAATTACACTAAATTCATGCCCCAAAACGAAGGCAGTTTCGCCATCTTTGACTACCTGTGTTGTTCCCTTATCTTGTGTCTCTTGTGGACCATACACCACAATTTGCGGAAACTTTTCCACCAGTTCTTTTACGCCGCCAACGTGATCGTGGTGATGGTGAGTGAGAAATATGGCCTCCGGTTGCCAGTTATTGGCGGTAATGGCGTTTAATACTGGCTCTGCGTCTCCGGGATCGACAATCAGGCAGCGACCTGCTTCATCATTCAAAACCCAGATGTAATTGTCATCAAAGGCGGGAATACTGTTAAGATTCATAGATTACCTCTCAGTGTGAAACGGAAGGTTGTGATGAAACCGGCAAGAGTCCCTCAAACTGTCGTGGCTCCTGATTGCTGGGGCGATTTGCCCTGGGGAGAGCTTTATCGCAAAGCGCTGGAGCGCCAGCTCAACCCGTGGTTCACTAAAATGTATGGTTTTCATCTGCTTAAGATTGGCAATTTAAGCGCAGAAATCAATTGCGATGCGTGCGCGGTTTCTCATCAAGTGAATGTTTCTGCGCAAGGAATGCCCGTCCAGGTGCAGGCGGACCCACTTCATCTTCCTTTTGCCGATAAATCCGTTGATGTTTGTCTACTGGCACATACATTGCCGTGGTGCACCGATCCGCATCGATTATTACGTGAAGCCGATCGGGTATTGATTGATGATGGCTGGTTGGTCATTAGCGGCTTCAATCCCATCAGTTTAATGGGATTACGCAAACTTGTGCCGGTATTGCGAAAAACATCGCCCTATAACAGCCGGATGTTTACTCTGATGCGGCAACTGGACTGGCTCTCTTTGTTGAATTTTGAAGTGCTGCACGCCAGCCGTTTCCACGTTCTCCCGTGGAACAAACACGGTGGAAAACTATTGAATGCGCATATTCCTGCGCTTGGTTGCTTACAACTTATTGTCGCCCGGAAACGGACTATTCCTTTAACGCTAAATCCGATGAAACAGAGTAAAAACAAGCCACGAATTCGCCAGGCGGTTGGAGCCACCCGGCAATGTCGTAAACCACAGGCTTAAACTTCGACTTGATAGCCCGTATCTTCCAGTGTGGGATTCATCGCTGCGGCACGAGCCAGTTCATCGCAACGTTCGTTTTCCGGGTGTCCGGCATGGCCTTTAACCCATTCCCATTTGATTTGATGCTGCCCCAATGCAGCATCAAGACGTTGCCAGAGATCGACATTTTTTACTGGTTTTTTGTCTGCTGTTTTCCAGCCACGTTTTTTCCAGTTATGGATCCACTGAGTGATCCCCTGGCGGACATACTGGCTGTCGGTACTCAAAATGACTTCGCAATGTTCTTTTAACGCCTCCAGCGCGACAATAGCGGCCATCAACTCCATACGGTTGTTGGTGGTGAGGGTGTAGCCAGCGCTAAAGGTTTTCTCGCGTCCGCGATAGCGTAAAATAGCGCCGTAACCCCCGGGTCCAGGATTACCCAGACACGAACCATCGGTGAAAATTTCTACCTGTTTAAGCATCTCTGGTAGACTTCCTGTAATTGAATCGAACTGTAAAACGACAAGTCTGACATAAATGACCGCTATGAGCACTGCAATTACACGCCAGATCGTTCTCGATACCGAAACCACCGGTATGAACCAGATTGGTGCGCACTATGAAGGCCACAAGATCATTGAGATTGGTGCCGTTGAAGTGGTGAACCGTCGCCTGACGGGCAATAACTTCCATGTTTATCTCAAACCCGATCGGCTGGTGGATCCGGAAGCCTTTGGCGTACATGGTATTGCCGATGAATTTTTGCTCGATAAGCCCACGTTTGCCGAGGTAGCCGATGAGTTCATGAACTATATCCGCGGCGCGGAGCTCGTGATCCATAACGCAGCGTTCGATATCGGCTTTATGGACTACGAGTTTTCGTTGCTTAAGCGCGATATTCCGAAGACCAATACCTTCTGTAAGGTCACCGATAGCCTTGCGGTGGCGAGGAAAATGTTTCCCGGTAAGCGCAACAGCCTCGATGCGTTATGTGCCCGCTACGAAATAGATAACAGTAAACGAACGCTGCACGGGGCATTACTCGATGCCCAGATCCTTGCGGAAGTTTATCTGGCGATGACCGGTGGTCAAACGTCGATGGCTTTTGCGATGGAGGGAGAGACACAACAGCAACAAGGTGAAGCAACAATTCAGCGCATTGTGCGTCAGGCAAGTAAGTTACGCGTTGTTTTTGCGACAGATGAAGAGCTTGCAGCACATGAAGCCCGTCTTGATCTGGTGCAGAAGAAGGGTGGAAGCTGCCTCTGGCGGGCTTAATTATCTGTGAAAGGCGATAAAAATAGTGACTTGGGCGATTTTTGCAGCAAACGATTCAAAAGATGAGAAAAACCATTGACGAAGGGGGAGGCAATCCGTAATATTCGCCTCGTTCCCAACGGAACACAACGCGGAGCGGTAGTTCAGTCGGTTAGAATACCTGCCTGTCACGCAGGGGGTCGCGGGTTCGAGTCCCGTCCGTTCCGCCAAATTCACTCATGAAAATGAGTTCAGAGAACCGCAAGATTTTTAATTTTGCGGTTTTTTTGCATTTAAATCCCGCTATTTCTTCGGTCTATGATTTTGTTATGCTGTAAATGTGTTAATCACATATGGTAGACCATATCATTAATATTTAATCATACTATCGAATCATTCAATTTAAATATATTTGCATGTTATGATTTTCATTTTTCTATTGATTTAATGAATTTATATTTGCTGTTATTTTTGTTTGTTCTGATTCAAGTGGAGTATATAATTAAAAATCGTTAGCTAAACATTACCATGATTATGACAGGCGAGGGAGTGTCCGATTATGAATTTAAGAAGGGGTTGTTGTATATGTGTATTATTCTCGCTGCTTGCAGGATGTGCCTCTGAATCTCCTATTGATGAAAAAAAGAAAAAAACTCAAACCGCACAAAGTTCTATTAATAAAAACGTTCCCCAGCAACTAACAGACAAAGATTTATATGGTAATGAAACCACACTGGCTGTATCCGAGGAGGATATTCAAGCTGCGCTTGAAGGAGATGAGTTTCGTGTGCCTCTTAATTCTCCCGTTATACTTGTTCAGTCTGGCAGTCGCGCACCGGAAACCATTATGCAGGAGGAGATGAGAAAATATTATACAGTTGCCACATTTTCTGGCATTCCTGACAGGCAAAAACCTGTAACTTGTAATAAAGACAAAAACAAAGATGAAAGTCTGGATGTTGTAGATGCCGAAAATATGAACTGGATGCAGGCATTACGTTTTGTTGCGGCAAAAGGCCATCAGAAAGCGATTATTGTTTTCCAGGATACGTTGCAGACAGGAAAATATGACTCTGGATTGAAATCAATAGTTTGGTCAGATTATAAAAATCAAAAATTGACTGACACGATGTCACTGCGTTATTTGGTTCGATTCACGCTGGTGGATGTGGCTACAGGTGAGTGGGCTACCTGGTCGCCTGTGAATTATGAATCGAAAGTGATTTTTCCGCAGATAGGGAATAAAAATTCTGACAGCCTTGATGTGGCAGAACAGCAGATTTCACAACTTAAGCAGAAAACGTACGCAGCAGTGGTTAAAGATCTGGTGAATCGCTATCAGTAGTAAGGTTTTATACCAGACGTTTTAATGGTACTTAGCAAGAAACAGCATTTTCTTTTCTATTTATACTCTGGTTCAAGTCTGCTAATTAATTTTACATATATATTTTTTTAGGAGTAGTAAAAAACTTTACTAAAGTTATTTATTGTTCTCTCAACATATAAGCTGTAGTTCGAGTTTTCGGTTGAACTGTCAAAAATACATCATACACATCTATACAACAGCAGGTACGGTTAATTAAGAATTTTTATTCGTGATTAACCGTACTTTATCATTTTATTTTATGATGTTAAATTGCCTTTTTAAAATATAACAATAATGCAGATGAAAAACTCCCAGGTAACTTAGAAAATCCGTTCACTCCAAAGGCTGTACGCACTGGTTCCGGCGACGCTGTGCTCCCAGTTGATACTCTCATAGGTAAATGACACAGACTCTTCCGGCTGTCCTGGGCTGTCGTTAATGGTATGGGGAACGGTAAGGCCGATGTTTGAGATCCGGGCGTTAGTCAGTTTCACCTTGTAGTACGGTTCATTAACACCAAAGCGGTTGGTGCGATAGAATACAAAATCACAGGTCAGACATTCATTCTCCGAAATGGCCTTGCCCAGCAGGGGGGAAGATTTGTCCACCGGTTTCGTGATGGTCAGCTCCTGGTGGTTGACATTCTGCGCCCGGCTCAGACCATGGGACAGTGACGTCACCATGATCTGATCCTGATGTGCAATCTGGGCTTTGTTACCGATGGACGGCATTGACGAGCATCCGGATGAAATCAGCCCCTGAAGTTCTCCGTTCAGTGTCAGATAGACGGGATTTGCCATTGTTATTCTCCTTAAACTCAATGGGTCGGAGGGACTGGCACGGTGCTGTTGTCCGTTGCCATATCCTGTCCGGTATTTTTCAGCAACAGCCAGCGGCTTAACAGCCCATCCAGCCGTTGGTTGATCTCTTTTGCTAGCGCTTGTGTGTCCTGATTCTGCGTGCGGGTCTCCTGGTACTGCGTCAGCATGTACTCCAGTGGAGTTTCCTGATTCAGTAACCGTTCGGCCTGCCAGGTCACCGTTTTGATATACGAGAGGGTGAAACCCTGTTTCTCCGTCTCCTTTTTCATCATCAGATCCGCAAAATCCCGCAAATTCTGCCGCGCCTGTTGCCAGCCCTTCATCTGCGGACTGGCTTGCGCCCGGTTTCTCAGCGTGGTGCTCCACATCCGGCTGGCTTCCTGCTGTTGCAGGCTTTCCGGCCAGAGGGTGTCTGCGGTGCGCATCATCTGCATTCCGGTTTCCAGCGGCTGTAGCGGTGGGGTATTCAGAAGCTGTTGCAGGTTCTGTTCATATTCTTTCAGTACCGGTGATGCCAGCCAGACGGTGGCTGCTCCCTGTGTGGTATCCCTGACCTTTGTAAGCTGCCGCTGCATCGGGTACGTCTGCCACCACCAGAGTGCAGCAGCGATAACGGCAGTACAGGCGGCACCGGCAACAAAACCTTTTACCGTGTCGCCCTGTTTTGCTTTGTCGGCGTTATCTGCCACTCCGCGCACCTCCACCCGCATTTCCGGCAGGTCGGGTAGGGGGGGCATGGTTTCCGCTGTGGCGGAAGCCGTGCCTTCAGGCGCATAGACCAGCGTTCTGACCATGGTCTGTGCCGCCGTAGCAGTACGGTTTCTGGGCTGCGGCTCAAACCGCTTGCGTGTGTTCTGCACAAAATAAAGCAGATTTTCCACGCGCGGTTGGCGCTTCAGTTCCACCTGCTGGAGTTTGTCGCAGATAAGCTGCAAAGCCCGTTCCGTGCGGTAGAGCAACGAAAGATCATTTTCGGAAAAGGAAACCTGCTGGCGCAGGATATTCCCGGTGCGGGTGTTGAACCAGTCCAGCATCTCAGTCCTCGCCGGGCCACTTTGCGGCCAGAATTTATCCCATTCGTGGGTGATCATCGCAGCTAGCAGTTCCGCGCCTTCACAGAACCCTGCCAGTCCCTGATTACGTGTACGTGCCAGCGTATAGTAGGTGGCGGTATGCAAATCCACCCCGTTGGCCTTAAAAATTGACAGCGCCAGCGATTCCACTAGTTTCCAGTTCAGCTCCGGCTGTGACGGGTGGTTAGCTTTGTTAATTTCTTCGCGGATGGCGCTGAACTCCGGCAGGGTACGCGGATCGCTGCCGGTAACGATAGTTTGTGTCAGTACATTGTTGCTCATCACTAACCCCCTTAATACAACGTATCCGGTAAACGGAATTGGCTGAACAGACCACCGGTGAACGGGTTATCTTCGGTATCCACATGCACCCGATAAACCATCGCGCCGCCGTCCACGTTAAAGCGCACGTTAAAGGTGTCACTGGTCACGTTGGTCAACTGGCCCGCGCCGAACAGGCGGAACTGCGCCCACGGTCCACTGAAAGCGATACTGCGCGGTGCTCCACCGCTGGTGCCAACCAGCGTCAGCTTGCTTTCATTGCCTTCACGCATGTTGTTTGGCCAGACCAGATGGGCGGTATAGTTGCGTCCCTGGCTGTAGTCCACTAACTGGCCGTCCAGGTTAAGTACGCTGCGCCGTTTATTGCCGGAAAGCGACACCGTTTCCACGGCAAATTGTGTGCCCAGCCCGTTCTGCTGGCTGAAGAAGATGTCGCGGATTTTTTGCGCGGTATCCAGTTGTTGTCGGATATCTTCACGGATCAGCACTCTGCCGTCGTCGCCAAAGGTCAGATCGTTTTCAAGGAACAGTCGCAGGTTATCCTTATAGAAATTGTCCAGAATGCCATCCGGTTTAAAGAAACGTTCAAACGCATCCAGTGAGGCATCCTGTGTGGCGCGTGGATTAAATGGATAGTTGTCGGCAAGCTGTTCGTTGAAGGGATTCACTACATTGTCGCGCCAGTCCACTTCCATGTAATGAACGGCTTCCACCATCACTACATGCCAGGCCTGATCCGCCAGCTTGCCCACCCAGCGGTTAAGAGGCGCAGGCAGGGTTTTTGCCATCTGACGGGTGGCGAAGATTGGATCGCTGCTGTTTAGATCCAGCCGTAGCTGTACTGCTTTTAGTGCCGATTTCCCCGGCACTGGTGAGTTCTGGATCGCCAGAAGGTAACGATGCAACTCGGTCAGTTGCTGGTACACGGCTTGGAGCGTACTCGCTTTGTCCTTTTGCTCCTCCAGTGCGCTGTTTTCTGGTGCGAACTCATGTCCCAGCCGGGATAGCAGGCGGTAATCCAGCTCATTTATCGCCGCTTCTCTCGCCTTATCGTCCAGTTTACCGGGGAGCGTTAACGCGTGGGTATTATCTCGCAGCGCTGTCAGTGCACGCTGGAACGGCTGGTCGCCGCTGATAATCTGCTCCAGCGCGTCGGTCAGCTCCGGCATAGCCTCATAATCACGTACGTTGAGGTTATCCATTCCGGCACGCCAGGTGGCGGTGTAATCACTGATGTACTGTTCGGTAATATGACGCTGGATCTCTTCACGGTCGGCCTCGCTGTAGGCGACGCTTTGCGTCAGGTTCAGTACCCACGAATCCAGCGCGGTCAGTTCAACGAGGCCCTCACGCTGTTTGACAAAATAGCTTTGCAGGCCATAGCGGGTGAGAAACTGCGGGATCACCAGTTTTTCATCATTACCAGCGACGAAAACTTTGTCGAAGGTGGGGCCAACCTGGTCGCGCAAATTCAAATCGGCGGGCAACACGCTTAATGCTTTGGTGCGTAGTGTCTGGTAGACACGCTGGTATATGGGCAGCTTGCTCAGTTCATGTTGTGCATTAATGACCGGTTTATCATAGGGTATCCAGCGGCTGACAGCATCGCTATCACCGGATTGGCGCTGCGCGTGCCAGTCCGTGTGCTCAAGCGCATACTCCAGATGCGCCATCAGTTGCGCCTGAATATCACGCTGGCCGTGAAATTCATTGCTCCAGCGCCGCGCCATGTACTGTTTTACCGCCTCGTTGTTGCGCCCACTTTTGTCTTCCATCATGCGCAGTATGCGCAGCACGGCGAGCTTTTCTTCGCTCTCTGGCGGGGCATTGTTCAGATCCCGGATCAGGCCGTTCATTAATGAGGGGAGATAACGCTGCTCAAGAAGCTGAATGTAGGTTTGCTCCACATACGGCCCTACGCGGACGCCCTGGTACAATCCCATATCCGCCAGAAAACCGTGATCGCGGTAATCGCCATAGGCCAGGGTGGCATCGCGTACCGGGTTAAGCAACGGTAGTTGCAGATTGCCGAATTCATCCGTTCCCTGCGGTGGTGGTACGTCCATAAAGGCTTTAGCCTGTGCCAGTACGTTAACGCCGGACTGCCAGTTCTGGTTGTAATAATGGTGCCAGCTTCCGACCAGCAACGCCACCAGCGCTGCGCCACAGGCGGAAAAGGCGGTCAGCCTGCGCCGGGAGCTGCTCAGCCAGACGCTGTTTTCACCCGCCAGGTTCGGCTCGGATAGCAGGACTTCAGGGAAGAGGCGGCGGGTGAAATAGGGCGTTGTCTCCACCAGAGGCCAGGTTGCCAGCGAACTGTTGCCCAGCCCGTACTGGCGGGCGGCAGACTGCGTGAAAATATCATCCACCTGGCCACGCTGTAGCGATGATGTGAGCCAGACGCCGCGCAGCATCACATCCATGTTCTCACCGTCCAGCAATGCGGCGAGCAGTGCGGTGACGATTTCTCCCGTTCCCTGCATCTGACGGGAGAAGCTGAACACGGCACTGCGCAATGCAGTGCCGGTCTGCACGAGCATCAGGTCTGACAGGGCCAGGTTCATCTGTTGTCCCCAGGTCTGCCAGAAGGTGCTCAGCTCGCTGCGCCAGTCATCGTTTTCATGAGCGCGGCGGGTAAACGTGACGCCGAGGATCGCGTCGCGGTCTTTTTTATCCAGTGAATGGAACAGCGCGGCAAAGCCGGTCAGTAGATCCAGTCGGGTCAGCACCACATAAACGGGCAACCGGCAGTGCAGGCACTGGCGAATTTCCTGAAGTTGCTGACGCAGATTTTGTACCAGTGCTTCGCGACGGGGTTTATCCGCCGTCAGCAGTTCGGGAAGATCGAGCGTCAGGATCAGACCATTGAGCGGCTGGCGTGCGCGCGTTTCCATCAGCCAGCCCAGCCAGTGTTCGCGCAGGCGGCGGTGGAGCAGATCATCCCCGCCGGGGGAGGTCAGTACGCCGTCAACATCGAAAATTACTGCCTGGTTGCCCACTCGCGGTGTGATCAGCGGATGATATTCCACCCCCCGGATGCTTTCCGGCATGTAAATAATGTCAGACGGAAAGCCCTCGCGCAGCAGCGTGCTTTTGCCGCTACCCGCAGGACCAATGACCATATACCACGGCAACTGCCACAGATAACGGCGGTTATCCAGATGGCGGCGCAGGCGCAGCAGCCAGTGATCCAGATATTGCTGCTGGTGGTGGAGTTCCACGGTCAACGGATCTTTTTCTTCCTCCCGCTGCTGTTTCTGCTGTTTTTCCAGCTTTTGCAGACGCTTCATTACCCGCCAGGTGAGCCAGACCAGAGCGATAAGCCCCCAGACGGCGGTCGCCAGCCAGCGGTTTGCCAGCGGAGCCAGCCAGTGCTGCTCATAGAGCGTCCATTTTGGAGCCTGCCACCAGATCCACACCAGCAGAAAAATCCATGCCAGCGCCAGCAGCCAGGCGGCGGATACCCTGAATCGCGGCATCGCTGGCCTGAGCGCAGATCTCAACGAGCTGAACAGTCGGGATGTGGGAAATTTGAACACGGTAACTCCTTGTTATCTTTTACTGTTATGCCGTGAATTTTTGTTCCAGAGCTTCCAGCAGGGACGGTTCCCATTCGGACAGCATCATGTGTAATCCTGTTCTGAAGAGCATCCGGTACTGCTGTTGTGCAAGCTGAACCATACCGGCTTCTTCCAGTAACTGCGCGCCGAAAAATTGGCGATGAAACTGGTTACGGGGATCACCTTCGGGCAGGTTTTCCAGATACCGCAGCGCGGTTTCCAGCCCGTTCTCATCGAAGCACGCCCTGGCCGCCTGTAATTCTTCATCGGTCTGTACAGCTGCTGCGGTTTGGTTGCCTGAGCCCGATGATGCCAGCCACTGTTTCGTCTGTTCGGACACAAACGGAGTGCGGTCGTTAAACAACATGTTGAGCAGTGCGGGCAGGCGAGCAAGAAAACTGGTAACTTCATCACGGATAGCATCCGCCACCTGTATATAACCAAGGCGCAACGCGGTCTGTGCTGAGAGGTAATGGCCGTCCAGCCAGTACGGGGCCAGCAGCAGGCTTTTTTCCACCTGCTGCCACAGCGCCATGTCGGCATTGTTCAGCCGCGCCAGGTAATCATCCATCATATCGACAGGGAAGGCTGCCAGTGGGGTCCGGCCATCGCTTTCTGCCTGCGGGGGACTGGTGATGGTCTGCCACAGAGCATGGCGGCGCAGTCGGTAACCCTGCGGTGACTCCGGCTGGCGCTCACAGAGAATGGCGGCCACCTTCAGCAGGGTGTCGCGCCATGCTTTATCGTCGTGGCTGTCAACAGTGACCTGCGGGATTGGAGTGGCTGCAACAGGAGGCTGAGCGGCAACCGTGTGCGGTGACATATCCGGTACAGATCCGGCTGTGGCCTGCGGCGCAATGGCGGCGGTTCGTGCAGATGATGGCATTTCAGGCGCTACATCACGAAACGCGCGCTGAAACAGGGCAAATAAATCGTCTGTCGCCTTAGCCAGCTCAGGCGCGTTGTGCGCCTGCCAGCACTGTGCCAGTTTTGCCAGCTCTCCCAGCAAAGCATCGCGCTGTATTGTCGCAGCATTCCCGGCAAAGTCCTGAACGGCAGACTCAAAGCGTTTTATCACCTGGGCGGCAAAGCGTTTTTTGTGGGCCATGTTCTGCGGTGCGGCGCATGTCCAGTAGTGTTCTGTATATTGTGCCAGCATCCTGGTGGCCAGCAGAATATCACCGGCATGTTGCAGGGTACGCAGCAGGTGGGCCAGCAGGCGAAAATCTTTGGTTTCTGAGGCCAGAAGCATCAGGCCCCGGCGCTGAAGTTCCGGGATATCGAGCTGGCTGTGCGCCAGCGAGCCGAGCTTGACGATTTCGCTGTCGATAAACTCCCAGTCTGCATTGCCATCATCAAGCGCGGCGGACCGCTTATCTTCCGGCAGGTTTTCCAGCAGGTGTGCAAGCCATACATCAGGATTACGTAAGTCCATTGCCATATTCTTATTCTCCCGCCCAGTGGCAGGCGTCGCGTAGCGGCGCAATAACCCGTGCCAGCCCGTCAATGTTAAAGGTCAGCTTTCCGGCGGCGTTGTCTGTGCCGGTATCCACCGTCAGCGTTTTTGCGCCGAACAGTTGCTTAATTTCATCGATACCGGATAACCCCCGGCTGGACTCCAGCAGGGTGCCGTTCTCGCGCACAAACCAGTGGCTGCGCAATGCCCGGCTGTCGGCATTCAGGGTGACGGCGATATCATGGACATCCAGAGGGTGCATCAGCGCCACCTGCATCCGGGTGATATTGTCCACGCAACTGAACATCAGCACCGGGCGCGGCGGAACATGGCCGATAGCCGGGGTGGTTATCACCACCGTCGGGCGTTCACCCGGTACTTGCGTTACCAGCAGCTCCGTGGTGTTGCCCTGGCGGCGTTTTTCCTGTTCTGTCGCACGGGTCCAGGCTTCACCCTGGTAACGAGCTTTCACCAGTGCGGCACCACCAAAGCCAGCCTGTTCCGGCGCAAGAATGCGGTCATAACAGTCAAGCCGATCCAGCGCCGCCGTCTCCTGGCGACAGGACTGCATGGCCTGTAACGTGGCTGTCGCATCCGGCGGTGTCGCTGTGGCGACAGCTACCGCCACACCGGCCATTGACGATGTTTCTGCGGGTGCGGCACTGGCGGGTAAGCCCGCCATCAGGCCCGCGATAAACAATCCTGTCTGCCGGAAAACGCGCAACCTGCTCATAAAACCGTTTCATCCTCTGTGACGGACTCGTCGTCCTGAGCATCTTCCACGTCTGCTGTGAATGCACCGTCTGCCGCCGACAGACGAATCCGGGCAATCGCCGTGTTGGCTGCCATCTTCTGCAACAGCAGCAGCGAGAGCGGCGGCAGCATGTCGCCGTCGATGACCGATTCGAGCATCCTTGCGCCGTTTTCAGCGCGGGTGACACGGCTCATGATTTCGTCCGTCACTTCCGGCTCAATAATCACGTCCGCGCCAAAGCGGCTGCGCAGCACGTTATCCAGGCGGGCCAGTTTCCCGGCAATAATGGTAGCGAGCGTCTCTTTCGACAGCGGCATGTAAGGCACCACTTCCATGCGCGCCAGCAGGGCAGGTTTAAAGAAGTCCGCCAGCACCGGATAGAGGGCTTCCTGCATGGTTTCCGGGTCATCGGCGTGTTCGACAATCACCTGGTAGCCAAGGTTGGAGGTCAGGAAGAAAACGATATTTTTACAGTCAATCAGGCGGCCTTCACCGTCTGCCATCTCGCCCTTGTCAAACGCCTGGTAGAACAGGTTGAGTACATCCGGGTGCGCTTTTTCCACTTCATCGAGCAGCACCACCGAGTAGGGTTTCTGGCGAATCGCTTCGGTCAGGACGCCACCTTCGCCATAGCCGACATAGCCCGGAGGGGAACCAATCAGCCGCGAGACGGTGTGTTTTTCCTGAAACTCGGACATATTGATGGTGGTCAGATACTGGCGACCGCCGTAGAGCAGTTCCGCCAGTTGCAGGACGGTTTCGGTTTTACCCACGCCGCTGGGGCCAGCCAGCAGGAACGCGCCAAGCGGACGTCCCGGACGGCGCAGGTCGGCGCGTGCAGTCAGCAGATGTTTATGCAGGCTGGCAATCGCCAGGTCCTGGCCTTTGATAGTGTCTCCAAGCCATACGGGCAGGTTGGTGATGACCGACATTTCATTCTGCGACAGGCGGTTAAGCGGTACGCCGGTCCATTCTGCGATTACCGCCGCAATCTGCGTTTTATCGACGTGCGGGGAAACCAGCAACCGGTCGTTATGCAGGGCGTCCAGCTCGGCAGTGAGCTGTGCCAGACGCTGTACCGGGGAAACTGTTTCAACAGTCTCTTCCGGCTGTACGCTGCCAGCTTCATCAGCCAGTACGGCACCGGTATTATCCTGTTCTGACTCTGACGGCGTATCCACTACGGCATCTGTGTCCTCTGCAACGCCCAGTAACTGCTGGCGTAGCGTAATAATCTCCTGTACCAGCGCCTGTTGCTGGTGCCAGGCGGCTTCCAGTTCATCCAGCGCCGTCAGCGTTTCATCATACTGCACCAGCACCTCCGTCATCCGCGAGGTGTCGGTACGCAGCCCGATGCGAAGCTCGCGCTCAAGCTGGCGAATTTCCGCCTCCTGCTGGTGGCTCAGGGTGGTCAGCGCTGAGATTTGCTTTGGTGGCGATGACAGGTTGATTGCCACGCGGGCGCAGGCCGTATCCAGCACATCAATCGCTTTGTCCGGCAATTGACGCCCGGAGAGATAACGCTCACTTAATGTCGCAGCGGCCTGCAAGGCGTCATCATCAATCAGCACGCCGTGAGACTGTTCATAGACCGCCGACAGACCACGCAGAATAATGGTGGCCTCTGCTGCGGTAGGTTCACTGACTTTCACTAACTGGAAGCGGCGCGAAAGCGCGGCATCTTTCTCGAAGTATTTTTTGTATTCGCTCCAGGTGGTGGCGGCGATGGTTTTCAGTTCACCCCGCGCCAGCGCCGGTTTCAGCAACCCGGAAACATCGAGTCCTCCGGCCTGATTTCCCGCGCCAATCAGGGTATGCGCTTCGTCGATAAACAGAATGACCGGCACAGGAGACGAGTTAACTTCCGCCATTAGTCCCTTAAAGCGTTTTTCAAACTCGCCCTTCACTGACGCCCCGGCCTGCAATGCGCCGAGGTCAAGGGTCATAATATCGGTGTTTTTCAGCTTGTCCGGCACCTGGCCTGAGACAATACGCAGCGCCAGCCCTTCGATTAAGGCACTTTTACCCACACCCGCTTCACCCACCACCACCGGATTGTTTTTACGACGGCGGCAGAGAATGTCGATCATCAGGTCGATTTCATGGTCACGGCACAGTACAGGGTCAAGTTTGCCGTTACGGGCATCTTCGGTCATGTTTTTGGCGTAGCGGGCAAGCCCGCTGTCGCCGGTTTCAGGCGTGCCGGGTGCCTGTCCGCCAACCTGGTTCACGGATTCGGCGGACTCTTTAGTCCATGACGCGAAATCCTGCTGTAACTGGTCGCGGTTTATGGCCGTCAGCAGACGGGCAGCAGCGGGTGGAATATAGCGCAGCGGTGAATGCAGCAGAGCCAGCAGCAGCACGCCGCCGCGTAGTTCGCTGTGCTGCATCTGGGCCGAGGCCAGCAGCCATGACTCCTTGAGCCATTCGACCAGCATCGGGGAGAAGCTGGGATAGCCTTCGGCGGAACGTCCGCTGGGATAACTCTCCACGGTCAGCGCCTGGCGTAGCTCCTCCGCACTGATGCCTGTGCGTTCGGTAATTACCCTTACGTCGTTGCGCGGGATAGCCAGCATCTGCAACAGCACATGGGCAACGGTGATCTCACTGGCCTGCTGGCTCATACACTCCGAGGCAGCCATTTCCAGCGCCTGTTTTGCAAAGGGGTTAAGCCGCTTTACCAGCGTGGCTAAATCAATCTGGATCATAAGATGTCCTTATCGGAGTAATTTATTGAGCTGATGCAGAATATCCTGTGTCTGGCTGTCCAGACGCAGCAGATAAAACAGATAAAATACGGCCAGCACAACAAGACCGCCGCACATTACATGCCTGATGGTCAGCCGCCGGATTAACTGATAACGCCCGCCCTGTATGTTGTTCTTCTGGTGAAGCAGCGAAAATGGCGCGTCACCGCGCAGTTTGTGCAGGGCATGGTGCAGGCGCTGGTAGATCCGCTCAAATTCATCCTGTTGCTGAATGGCAACCTTGTAGCGCCCGCGAAAGCCGAGCGAAAAACAGATGTATAAAAACTCCAGCAGATCCTGGTAACGTACCGGCTCGCGGATCAGGCGTTCGAGCAGGATAAACACTTTCTCACCGCCCCAGGCTTCGTTATGGAAATGAACCAGCAGTGACTGTTTAATCCATTCGTTTTTGTTGGACCAGCCGTTGCCTAGCGCCGCTTCGTCTATAAATGTGCAGAGAATGTAGCGGAACGAAACAATGACGCCCGGCTCGTAACCCTGCTCCTGGAGTAGTTGCTCCACAGCCTGGACATCGGTTACCACCTGGGCAAACAGGTGTTCCGGCATGGCCTGGCTGTTCATGGTGGACAGACGCATCACCATGCCGAGCAACGGCGTGGCGGCGTCAATCATTGGGTTCAGGCTGTTGCCGCGAAGGGCGAGACGGTACTGACGTCCTGATGTTCCGCTCTCCGGCTCCATGGGAAAAACCGACGGTTCACCCATATCGCTGATATCGCTCATTCACTTATCCCCTTATCGCCCAGAGCTGAAGGTTCAGATCGGGGAAGGTGCCGGAGATATGCAGCGCCAGCGCGCCCGCTTTTATCACGTCCTGCCAGGCTGGGGTGCCTTTTTCCAGTTCGAAGTAAACATAACCTTCATGCCAGGGCAACTGACGCGGCGCAGCGGTAAGCGTGTGCAGCGGAATACCCGGCACCTGCACGCTGACCACGCTGCGGATTTTGTCGGTAGCGGCCACTTTCGACTGCTGGATGAACTGGCGCTGCACCTGGTCGTAGGGCATCCTGGCGCGCACTGCCAGTACCAGCTTGCAGGACTGCAACAGTGTGGGATCGCTGATGGTGGCGATCCAGGTCCCCTCTGAAAAGAACAGCGGCAGATTCTGCGCACGCGGTACCAGCACGGTATTGAGTGCGCGCCGCAGTTCCGGAATTACTGTTCTGGTGAAGGTCGCGGTAAGATCCCGGTGATTATACGGCTCCACGGTGCAGGGCAGGCGATTACCTTCGGTGAAGGTCATCAGTTCTCCCAGCAGCCCCACCAGATCCCGGTAGAAGGCTTCCGGATGCAGCGTGTGCAGTTGGGAACGATGCGTGAACTGCATTTGATGGCGGTTAAGCATCTGCAACATCATAAATTCGGCCACATCGGCGATCCCGCTCTGTTCAGGCGAACCGATGCGCCCGGCCAGGTCGGCGGCGCGGGTGGCAAGTAGCCCCTGCACCTCGCCGGAGAATGCCCCGAGCAACCCGCTGACACGGACGGCCTGAATGGTGGGAATAAAGGTGTTGTCCAGCACCAGTGCGCCGGTAGCATTTTTATTGAGGATACGGCACAGGGGGAGGGTCACCATCGCGCTGAGATCATCTGCGCCGCTGACTATCCTGGGGATCAACTGCCCCAGACCGACCGGCTGTTCGTCGCCTTCGTCAGTGTGAAAATCACGGACGCGGGTATGGGTGAGGCGGTAACGCTCCGTACCCTGACCGGCGCTGTGCAACCCCTGGATTTCATTGATCACGTCGCTGATTACAGGCAGCGCCAGATAAATATTGTGGCTCTCTTTCGATGAAAGGGTTCCCGGCTGGAAAGGTTCCGGCAGCAGATCCTGGTCGGGAATGCTGAATACGGTGCCGTCAGGCATACAGCCCGCCGCACGGTCAATCATGATTTTGCCCTGGGCAAGCAGTTCGGTATTGATGGAGAGTTCCGTAAAGCCCCAGAAAAAATCACCCTGAGCATCCAGACGACGGGTCAGCAGGTACTCGCAGTGACGCTGCTGTTGCTGAAAATGCTGCGGCAGGGCAAACAGCCCTTCCTGCCAGATCACCTTGTTTTTCATTGTTGCCATCGTCAGTTTTCCTCTTTTTTCATCTCAATCGCACTGGCGCGGATATGCACGAGCAGGCGATAGTGGTGGCCGATACTTTCTACCGGCTCAATTTGTTTCCATTCTGTGGCCTGGTCGTCTGAAAAATAGGCAATGACACCGATATAACCGGTTTTCTCATCCAGCTTGATCGGCGGCAGTGTTTTTACGGTGTCCGGCAACAGGTTGAAGTCCTGATGATCGATATAGTTTTTTCCCAGCACGTCGGGCAGTGCGGTGGTGGCAACCTGGTCGTAGTCGGCGGCCTGGAATTTAGAGTCATCACTCAGATAAACCAGTTGCACATCCACCGGCGCGGCTTCACCGTCTGCCGTCAGGTTGCTGTCCGGCTCGGTCAGCAGCGTGACGGTCAGCTCGGTTGACTGATCCATCAGCTTTCCGACCTGAATATCCGGATTGCGGATCACCTGGCTGATTTTTTTCGCTGTTTCACAGCCAGTTAACACAACGCTCATCAGAACGCAGGCCAGAAACGCTTTGCCGTTCATGCTTCCGGCTCCCGCTGTTTTTCGCGCAGCACCCGGTCATAGACCTGGGCATAAACTTCATTGAACAGCATTTCAAATCCCTGCTGTCGGCTGGAGGCCAGTTCATCGTAATAGTTGCTGTACATCTGCCATGCCCAGGCGTTGTCCATTTTCTGGCGCAGCTCATGGCTGCGGCGGTATTGCGCAAAGCGGCGCATCAGGTTGCCCGGCGAGAAGGCGTCCAGCATGACACGCAACGCTTCCACAATCGCCGCCCGGTTGGCCTCTTCATGATGCCGGATGTTGCGCAGGCTTTCGGCGATGGCCGCAGGTGCGGCGAGATGTACCGGGCTTTTACCCTCGGCGAACATGACGTTCAGCGCGGTGGCATAGTCCATATCAAGGCGCAACGGGTTGTCTTCCAGTGGACGCAGGTGTTTATCCGACAGGCTGTTCTGTTGTTGTTGCAGACTCAGCAATCCCTTAATGGCGGCCTGCAACGCCCGTCCGGCCTCTTCGAGAAACTCATCCGCATCCTGAGAATTGTGCAGCGTCAGCGGACACTCCATACCGCGCAGCAGCGGGGTTACGGCCAGGTGGTACTGCGCCATGGCAGAAAATTCATCGCCGTCCTCATGACGGGCATTGCCGGGCGGCAGATCCATAAACGGCGTGTTGATCCCGTTTGCACCTGTCAGATCGGAGGCGGGGGCAACGGGCCGGGAAACGCGTGGGGCGATCGGATCATCTGCCACCATCAGGCTTTCCGTCTGGAGTGCCTGGAGCGGATCGCTGGAAAAACCGTGCGCCACCGTGGGGGCAAGCTGATGCTGGAACGGCATTCCCGGATACGCCGGTTGTCCCTCGGTGGTCAACAGGGTGTCCGCCAGACTGTCGCGGTTCATTACAATCGTTTCCGGGGTCGCCATCCGCTCGTCATAAGTAACAGCTGCACCGTCATGCAGAAACACTTTCAGCGCCAGTGCGCCGAGCTGGATCTCATCCCCCTGGCGCAGGCGGATGAGCGCATCGGAAGAGACCGGGGCCAGATTAATCATCAGTCCCGGCGTCAGGCACCGCAGGCAATAGGCTCCGTCGTGCCGGATAACGGTACAGGCACGCGCAGCAATGCTTCCCGCCCGGTCCTGTACCTGCCAGTGACATTCCGGCGTATGGCCAATATCACCGCCGTTTTCGCTGAACAGGCATTTTGCGGCACGTCCGCTTTCCAGTTCGTTGCCATTCATCACCTGTAAAGTCAGTGAGGCCTGGCGGGATTGCTGTTTTTCCTCAGCCATATGTGGTTCCATAGAATTATTCCCTGATTCGGATTGTGATGGCGGGCGGTACTTTCGGCTGACCAATAAAGCTGGTTCTGCCGAGGCGGGAGCTGGCCGAATCGCCAAGGCGCATCCCTTTAGCCTGCTGTGGTGCCAGGCACAGCCGTAAATCCCAGGCAAACTGGTCGCGCAGAATAAAAGAAAGGAACATGGTCAGCGGCAGGTGATTTTCGCCATCGGGTAAAAATGAGAGATAACGCTCCTGCGACAGGCCGCCAATCTGCAACAGGAATTTTCCGCTGCGATCCGGCACCCGTGCGCCGAGGGTAAAATTAACGCCGAGTATGGAGCGTCCCGGAATATGTCCAGCCGTTTTTCCTTTCGGATTACGTACACCCAGCCGGTTCTGGTGTGCCGGATCAATGGCGACTTTACGCAGTTGCCAGCGTTCAATGGTGACATCCGGCAAATCAAAACAGTGCGACACCAGATTACAGATAACCTCCGGCGCGCGGCCTGGTGTTGCCAGAATTCCGGCGTAGGCCAGCATTTTGCTGTGGTTAATGGCAAGCCTGTCACGCACGCTCTGATTACCCAGCCCGACCAGTGCGTACATGCGCTGTGAAAAGGTGTCAGTACCGCCGTTACGAAAGCAGATGTAGTAGCGGTATTTGCGCCAGGCATGATAGGCAAACTGTGTCCAGCGGTGGCTGAATAGATCGAGAAATTCTTTCAGGCCGTCTTCGTTCTGTGCGGACTCCTGCGCCATCTGATCCAGATAATAGCCTGGTAGCGGCGACTGGCTGCCGGAAAAACCCAGGAACCGGGTTTGCAGTACATACTGTCCGTTCTGGCTACGGGAAAGCGCACTCAGGTCCGTACCCGGAAAACCGATACTGGCGTCAGAGCTGAAACGCACGATCTCCCGGGCAGGCTCGGTACGCAGGGAAATGTCCTGGCCCGGCGTGCCATACCGACGGTACAGCGCCTCCATTAGCACATAGAAATTGCAGTTGCGCACATCCGCCGGTAACGGCGGTTTTGCCGCTATATCAGGGCGTGCTGGCCCATTTTCTCCTGCCATTCCCAGGACTCCTGACTTTCCGTGTTAATGATTTTCAGACAGTGATACGAATTGATGCTGGCGTAGAGGGCAAAAAAGTGCGAGAGCACGGTACCCAGAAGATAAATTTCACCTTCGCAGATAAACGGATCGGGACGTATCCACAGCGTGGTCGCCAGCCCGCGAACCGGTACGCCTTTAAACAACCTGTCAACAGGTTTGGTTTCGAGTTTTTCTATGGCATCCAGTTTCTGGCGTGACAGTCTGGCCCGTTGCGGATGGTGAGCGCCTGGCAGGTCGAAGGTCCGCAGGATCTGGATCAGTGTCTCCCTGTCCAGCAGCGAGAGGTAGTTCAGGTTCATCGCGGAAATCAGCGACCAGTGCATGTCGCCGTCCGTTACTGGCCAGAGCGGCTGTGTCGGGCGCGTGACATTACGAAATGAGGCCACTGCCGGATTTTTGTTG
The DNA here is from genome assembly GCF_030295175.1 of Escherichia sp. HH091_1A. Classification (NCBI taxonomy): domain Bacteria; kingdom Pseudomonadati; phylum Pseudomonadota; class Gammaproteobacteria; order Enterobacterales; family Enterobacteriaceae; genus Escherichia; species Escherichia sp. HH091_1A. Next base: position 262,058 of record NZ_AP025747.1, read on the forward strand.
ACGGCCACGCAGATATCGCCAGTATGCAGCCGGGCCGGAAGCATCCGGTTGGTACAGAGTAATGACGTGGTGATCACATCATCGTTAAACAGTGAACGGTCCGGTATGCTGCCGTCAGCATGGACAAAGGCGATGGAATGTTCAAGCCCGCGGTGAAACAGGGATGTTTTAGTCCGGTGGTGCCAGTAGACGACTTCCCGCTGGCGGCTGTACTCCATCTGGTGCTGGAAGCTTTCAAATTCGGGCCAGACACGCGCCTGGCTACCAGGGCTGGATTCAGTACCTGAAACTTTGGCTTTACTGGTGACGGTGCTTATCTGAAAAATGTCATAAGCATCCGGGTGTCGATGGCTGGCGCGCAGTGGGTATTCCGCCATCCGACCATCCGGCCTGACGGGTTCCGCGTAATGCGTAAACAAGTTAATGGCTGGCGTACAATGCAGACGCAGTGAATCCTGGCGTAGTTTAATGTCAGCAGGTAACGGGCGGTTAAAGTGCAGGCGCAGCGTAAACGCACTCACCGGGAAATCGTCCGGTAGCGGCGCAACATCGCGCAGATGAAAAAAGAAGAAGGCTTCGGGATAGCAGAAATACTCCTGGAGTACCCGGTAGCCGCTGTGGACATTTTTCGGCCACGGCAGCAGGGCATCCTGGTTGTCAAAACCCGCAGCTTCCAGCCACAGATCCGGCAGCGGCAGGTGGCGCTCTCCGGCAATCAGCTCCGCATCCATCAGGCATTCGCAAAACCACAGATAAAGCTGGTGTCGGGTATAATCGTCTTCATTACCCAACCAGAATGTGATTTTGTTCAGGTCAAGCATGGCGGGGGAGACTTTGTTATCTGCGGTGAAACTGATATCGATGACGCCTTCTTTCAGGCTGCTGGAGTTGCGGGTATCGAGAATACGCAGCGGTTGCAGCCAGATATCCCTTGCTAGCGTGAAATGGCAGGCTGGGAGTAACTCTGATTTATCTTTGTCGTCTGGCAGGGGTTTTCGACCCGAAACGGTTGTACGGGTTGTATCTGAACTTATCAGCTCATTACGACAGACCTGAACAGGAACTTTTAACTGACTGGCTTTGGGTTCATAAGCAATAACCGTCATGGCCGGAACTGGGCGTAAATAGTTGGCCCACAGCATACGGATCAACCCATGGGTGAATTCTGGAAATTCATCTTCAAGTTTCTGGCGCAGGCTGCCGGACATAAAAGCAAAGGCTTCCAGCAGGCGTTCCACATCCGGATCGCCCTCTTTCTCGGCCAGAAAATGGGCCAGATGCGGTTTTTCCTGGGACAACAGCTTGCCGAGCTGGCGCAGATAATCCAGCTCTTCGCGGTAATACCGTTCCTCAAAGGGCATGACGTTTACTCCACTCGGTATTGCTGGTGGCTGTCCAGCACGATGTCAAACTCAAGTACATCTCTGGCCTCGCTGAAATCAACACAAGCCACAATCCGAAAACGCAACTCTAACGGTGCATTTTCATCCTGTGCGACGACGATAACAGTGACTTCAGTGATACGGGGTTCATAACGCAGAATGCAGTGCCTGATTTTCTGCGCAGTTGAATCCCTGAGATTCATGGAGATGGAGGCCACATTATCCAGATCGCCGATCCCCAGCTCTGGTGAGCCATAACAGCTGCCGGCGCGGGTATTCAGGACCTGTCGCAGGTTACATCTGATGGAACGTATCAGTGCTTCTTTTGGATTCTGGTATGAAGGTGGGTTTGCCGCCTCACGGATACGTTCAAAAAGACTGCCGGTTGGTCCTGAATCCCGTCTTTGCATCGGATTATTCCTTATCCAATCGTCCGACCAGGCTCAGGTCGAAACTGGCACCCATGTATTTAAAATGCGGTCTGACAGATATCGCGACCTGGTACCAGCCTGGCTCACCATCCACATCCAGTACCTCGATCTTTGCCTGACGCAATGGCCGGTGGCTGCGGACTTCGGCAGGCGGATTCTCCTGGTCGGCAACATACTGGCGAATCCAGGTGTTCAGCTCACGCTCCAGGTCACTGCGTTCTTTCCATGAGCCAAGCTGTTCGCGCTGAATTACCTTGATGTAATGCGCTAACCTACTGATAACAAACAAGTATGGCAGCTGGGTGCCGAGTTTATAGTTGGTCTCCGCAGCCTTGCCTTCGGGGGTTTTGGGGAATTTTTTGGGTTTCTGCACCGAGTTGGCCGAGAAAAAGCACGCATTATCAGACCCTTTACGCATGGTCAGTGTGATAAAGCCTTCTTCCGCCAGCTCATACTCTCTCCGGTCAGTGATCAACACTTCAGTCGGAATTTTTGCCTGCATTTGCCCCATGGATTCATACAGATGCACCGGGAGGTCTTTGACTGCGCCGCCGCTGGAAGGGCCAATGATATTGGGACACCAGCGATATTTAGCAAAACTTTCAGCCAGGTTCGCAGCTAGTAAAAACGAGGTGTTCCCCCACAAATAAGACTCGTGACTCTGGCTGACGTCTTCATGGTAACGGAAGGTCCTGGCTGGGTTCTCATCTGGCGAGTAAGGGTGACGCAGCAGGAACCGGGGGGCAGTCAGCCCCAGGTAGCGTGAATCTTCAGATTCACGCAAGGCACGCCAGCGGGAATAGGCCGGGCCTTCAAAGATGGCTCCTGGTTCTTTGATCCCTGGTAGCTCTGTCCATGAGTCCAGACCGAAAAATTCGGATGATACTGATGAGAGGAACGGGCTGTGCGCCATCGCACTGACCTGGCTGATATATTTCAGCAACTTCATATTCGGCGTGGTGTTCTTAAAGGCAAAGTTGCCGATTACCGCCGCCACTGGCTCACCGCCAAATTGTCCGTAACCGCTTGAATATACATGCTTGTAATACGCAGACTGCGTGATTTCAGGTGCAAATTCGAAATCATCCAGCAGTTCTTCCTGAGTGACATTCAGGAAATGGACTTTGATGTTTTCCCGTGTATCCGCGCGTTCAACCAGCAGCTTCAGCGAGCGCAGCAGGGATTCCAGTTCCTGAAACTCCGGGGCATGAATAATGGCATCCATCTGCCTGCTGGTTCGGGCATCAATATCAGCAATCATGGCGTCAACGGCCAGGATATTGATAGGTTCAGCGCTACTGTCGCCCTGTAACATGGCGGCAATAAAGGCGCTCACGCCCTGGCGGGTGATATCGTAGCTTTCTGATTTAGGCTGGACGCGGGTTTGCGCCATGATTTCATCAAGCAGAGATGGGGGCGCGGCGGTTTGAGACGCGCTGACGGGAGCAATTTCTTCCTTTACTGACATACTGAATATCCTTCTGTGAAAATTATTTCTGAACGGCGATACCCAGTTCCTGGATCAGCTGCTCGCGGCTGTCTTCGTTTTCCAGTAGCGCCTGAAGTTGTGCGCGGAAGGCCGGAATATTGCCTAGTGGAGACTTAAGTGCGACCAGGGCTTCACGCAATTCGAGCAGACGTTTTATTTCTGGTACCTGGCTGGCAATATGGTCAGGAGAAAGGTCATCCATAGATTTGACTTTCAGGTTGACGTACATTTGCTCATTGGGTGCGTCACTGAGTTCAGCCGGAACAACAAACTCCCGTTCAATGTCAGCTTCTGAAATGACTGCGTTGAGGTTATAGCGGTTGATAGCAATGGCAGTTCGCTCATCCAACGGCGTGTTATCTGGTTTCCCTTTCAGATTGCCGGTGATCAATAAATTCAGCGGCAATTCGATATCAGCAGCCACCCCATCAACTTTTGGTGTATACCGAACGCTGATTCTTTCTTTCGGCGCGACACTGCCGCCATTGTTGTTCATTTTGCTCATAAAAATGTTCCCGTTCAGGCCATGAGCACAGCATTTTCGTACTGCATACAAATACCGACAATACCGTTTCAGTGGCAGTTAGATAATGTAACCTTCCTTCTGTTGTGATCGGTATTCTACTCGTGAAATAAAATATTAAAAGAACTATTTATATTTTTGAAAGAGATGTATCCTTCATTATTAATACATGATAGTGAAATCAATTTGGTATTTATAGACTTGGTGAATATAATTTTACGGCCAGTAAAGTGCCATAACATATTGATTTATATGTGTTTATTAAATTGATTAATAATTTTTATGTATGGTTTTATAAATTAATTAATTGCTAGCAATACATCATAAGAAATTTCTTTAAGGAATATCTTAATTGCGTGCCGGAACGATGGTGAAGTAAGTGTTGTAATAATTGATTTTTGACGAAATTGTAGGTTTTTATGGGGGTAAGGATACGTTATGGATAATTCTACTGTTGATGTTGATATATTTTTAGCTTATGTGACCGTGTTCTGAAATTGACTAAAAATATATTTAAACACCATAAAAGAGTTTTTCGGTAGGTGCTAATTACGTGTGCCTGTAACTCGAATAAAGAAAAGGGTGTGGTTCCTGATGTGAGCCACATCACACTCTAACCTGTCGGGGATTAACGACGGGTTGTTCGTAAAACAGCAGTTGATAATTTCACAAGGAGTTCATAAATGCCAACCCCATGTTACATTTCAATTACAGGTCAGACCCAGGGGAACATCACTGCCGGTGCTTTCACCGCAGATTCTGTCGGCAATATCTACGTGCAGGGACACGAAGATGAAATGCTGGTGCAGGAGTTTCTGCATAACGTTACTGTTCCAACCGATCCGCAGTCTGGTCAGCCTTCCGGGCAGCGTGCTCACAAACCGTTCATTTTCACCGTGGCGCTGAACAAAGCCGTTCCGCTGCTGTACAACGCGCTGGCCTCCGGTGAAATGCTGCCGAAAGTGGAGCTGCACTGGTGGCGTACCTCTGTTGAAGGCAAGCAGGAGCACTACTTCACCACACGTCTTACTGACGCGACGATTGTGGACATGAACCTGCATATGCCGCACTGCCAGGACCCTGCACAGCGTGAGTTTACGCAATTGCTCGCAGTATCACTGGCCTACCGTAAGGTTGAGTGGGAGCACATCAAATCCGGTACTTCTGGTGCCGATGACTGGCGTGCACCGCTGGAAGCATAAATCTGAGTCAACAACATCCTGCCTTAGTGCAGGATGTTGTTTTTGTACGTGTAAAAAATGAGTGTCAGTAAGGAGTTACGCTTTCATGAGGGAGATGGTGGATGCCGGGAACCCGGGCGGTAGCGTACCTGAATATGAGCGTAACGCTGTACTGGCACCCTCTGCTGCATGGTCAGTAGACAACCAGTGTTCTGTAAGTGAATCAAGGGAGGTCATATGTCCTCAGAAGGATTACGTTTCACGCTGTCGGTGGACGGTATTGTGGAGATGGCGACGGCAGTGGTGAGCTTCCGTCTGTACCAGCACCACTGCACACCGTTCATCCTGGATGTGGATATCGCCAGCGGACTGTCTGACCTGACGGCGGAGGATTTTCTGGAGAAAAGCGCGCTGCTGACGGTCTGGCAGGGCGACACTGCACAGCGTTACGTCAGCGGTATCGTGACGGAGGTGCAGCTCGGTGAGAACAACGACTGGCAGATGCGTTATTCCCTGAGCATCAGCCCGCCGCTGTGGCGGGCAGGGTTACGGCAGAACTTCCGTATCTTCCAGCAGCAGGACATTCAGACGATATCAGCGCAGCTTCTTGAAGAGAACGGGGTGACGGCGTGGATGCCGCTGTTCTATGAGGCGCACCCGGCGCGGGAGTTCTGCGTGCAGTACGGGGAGAGCGACCTGACATTCCTGACCCGGCTGTGGGCGGAGGAAGGTATCTTCTTTTATGAACGCTGCAGTCAGGACGGGCCGGAACAGAAGCTGGCGGTGTGTGATGACGTGGCGGGGCTGACGGGAATGGGGGCGCTGGCGTTTAACCCGAATACCACGACCGGAGGCACGACAGAGTACATCCGCGACTTCCGTTACCGTGCGCAGATAAGCGTGGCGTCGGTGGAGACGCAGGATTATACGTTCAAAACGCCGGGGTGGCCGGGGTACTACAGCCATGACGGGGAGAGCCTGAACGGACAGGGAACGCAGTACGAGATATTTGATTATCCGGGGCGTTTCAAGGATGAGCAGCATGGCCAGGATTTTGCGCGTTACCAGACGGAAGGGTGGCGGAACGGGGCGGAGACGGCGAGCGGGGTGTGTAACACGGCGCGACTGTGGCCGGGAACGCGGTTCCGGCTGACGGGCCATCCGTCAGCGACGCTGAACCGGGAATGGCAGGTTGTGGGAAGCACACTGCGGGGAGAACAGCCGCAGGCGCTGCACGGGAGTCACGGTGAAGGGACGACACTGAGCAATCAGTTTGAGGTGATACCGGCAGACAGGACGTGGCGTCACGCGCCGCTGCCGAAGCCGAAGGTGGACGGCCCGCAGAGTGCCATCGTGACCGGGCCGAAGGGTGAGGAGATATTCTGCGACGAGCATGGCCGGGTACGGGTGAAGTTTCACTGGGACCGTTATCACGGGATGACGGAGGAGAGTTCATGCTGGATACGGGTGTCGCAGGCATGGGCGGGACCGGGGTTCGGCAATCTGGCGATACCGCGTGTGGGTCAGGAAGTGATAGTGGACTTTCTGAACGGCGACCCGGACCAGCCCATTGTGACGGGGCGGACCTACCATGAAGATAACCGTTCACCGGGGGATTTACCGGGCACGCGGACGCAGATGACCATCCGCTCGAAGACCTATAAAGGAAGCGGCTTTAATGAACTGCGTTTCGAGGATGCGACGGACAGTGAGCAGGTGTATATCCACGCGCAGAAGAACATGGACACGGAGGTGCTTAACGACCGGACGACGGACGTGAAGCATGACCATACGGAGACCATCGGTAACGACCAGAAGATAAGGGTGGTGAAGGGGCAGACGGTTGAGGTCGGCACCAGAAAAGAAGGGGGCCACGACCAGAGTATCACGGTGGCGAACGACCGGCGCATAACGGTACGTAATGACCAGACGCTGAAGGTGACGAATGACCGGACGGTGAGCGTGAGTCACGATGACGGCCTGTATGTCAGAAACGACCGTAAAGTGACGGTGGAAGGGAAGCAGGAGCATAAGACGACGGGGAACCATGTCAGCCTGGTGGAGGGAAAGCACAGCCTGGTGGTGAAGGGGGACCTGGCGAGGAAGATTAGCGGTGCGCTGGGAATGAAGGTCCGGGATGAAATTGTACTGGAGAGTGGCGGTAAAATCACCATGAAAGTGGGTGGTTCGTTTGTGGTCATCCATTCAGGGGGCGTGGACATCGTCGGGCCGAAAATCAATCTCAATAGCGGCGGTAGTCCGGGAGCGCCGGTGCCGGCGCTGCAACCGGCGGTTCTGAAAGCGCTGGCAGATGATAAAAGTTTAGCGGCTGAGAAAAATGATAGTAATGCATCGTCCGATCAGAATGATAACAACGATGAGGGTGAGGAAGCGCCAGAAAAATCGGTGTGTAAGGAGTGCCTGAAAAGGGCGCAAGAAGCCGCCGCCGCTTTTGCGCCTCGTGGATAAGGGAGAATGACAATGATAACAGTATCGCCACACGCTAGCGATCAAGACAAATATATTATCTGGCTGAAGCAGGCTGAATCATTCTGTTCTGCCGCTGGTTTGGATTACATAGATGTGCTTGTTGACCAGGCTGGAACAGACCAACCTTTGCAAAATGATATGCTTCATCTGTCGCCAGCCATTCACTGGTATGCCCTGTTTGAAGGAACGCCTGAAGCTGAGACGATGGAGTATTCCCCTGTAGTGTTACGCCTGTACTTTGCGCTCAGTAGTCATCGCAAATTTCTGGCGCAACTGATGGCGTCATTTGCTGATACGCCGCGTCTTACTTTGTTGATATCCCCTCTTACATTCGACCTGCTGGGGCGGCATCTTCAGGTATTGTCACAGGTTCAGTGGGAAGAACAGACCGGATTGCTGCGTTACTATGATAATCGGGTGTTCCCTTTACTGTTCACACATGTTTTGACCAACGAGCAGCAGGCGACATTTACTGATATTGCGTTGTTCTGGAGCTGGTTAGACCGTGATGGAGAGATTAACTGGAAATCAGGAAGTTTTTCACCAGAACGCAGGCTTACTGACAACCCGGAGATGAATCGGGTGGATGATGTACAGGTGGGATTGATGGGCTGTATCTGCGACGCTGAAGCCCTGATGAAGGAAAAAGCAGTCAGTGAACTCAGTCAGGAAAGCTATTTTGCCCACTGTCTTGATATTGCTTTCAGGGCCAATGACGCGAAATATTTTGGAGCTTTGCGGGACTTCGAAGGATAATATTGTAGTGATGTACGGGGAGATTTATCTGTTTAAAAGTCCGTAGCTGTTAATATCAAGAGATAATCGTAAAATAAGCGGAAAATCAAGCTCGACATGTAATGGTAGTATCCATCATGTTGCATTTGTGTTCGATCGTAATGTCAGTTCACTTGGCTGCAATATATTTTGCGTAATATCATCAATGCTCTGTCGATATTCCAATGTGTGACAATCAAAAGATATGCATTTTATTTGCTTCTTTGTCAAAACTTTGTTGTCGTAGAAATAACACCCATCAATTAAAATCTCTCAAAGTAAAAGAACCAGCAACATGTCCAGCAAAATAAGGAAAAGTATAAGTATGAGAGCGATTTTCAAATGTTATTCTCTAATTGTTTTATTTGTTGTATCAGGCTGTTCAATGGCGAAAAATAGCGGTGATTACACTGCTGTGGATATTAACGGGATAAATCATACGGATAAGGCTATAAATTATATACACATCAATGGTTACGGCGGACCAAATATTGGTCCATTCGGGGACGGTGGAGGATATTGTTGCGTTATGCTGCCAGATAAGTGGCATTCTGGATTAAAAGCTCGGGTTGAGTGGGAGGTTGATCCAAATACAGCTCCTCTGCCTCCAGGCTATAAGGACAGGGAGAAATTTGAAGCATGGAAGAAAGTTGCGCTAAACAGTTTTAGAAAATATTCAACAATTGTTGATATCCCGGAATATGATGCTGAGCTTTGTGGCCTGACGATTCATTTTCTAACGTGTAATCAGATTAAAGTGACAACCGTCTGCCAGAAATATGGTACACCAAATTATCCCATCAAAGAACCCCGCGAGATGAAGGAACCAGCAACATGTCCATCAAAATAAGGAAAAGTATAAGTATGAGAGCGATTTTCAAATGTTATTCTCTAATGATTTTATTTGTGCTATCAGGCTGTTCAATGGCGAAAAATAGCGGTGATTACACTGCTGGAGATATTAAAGGTATGAACCATACCGATGTTGCTATTAATTATTTCAGTATCAATGGCTATGGCGGGCCAAATATAGTTCCGTTCGGGGAGCGGGGGGGGTATTGTTGCATTATGCTGCCAGATAAGTGGCGTGTGGGATTAATGGCCCGGATTGAGTGGGAAGTAGACCCGAACCCCCTTGAACCTATTGCAATGAAAAAAGAAGGTTTTGGCTATGAAGAAGATGCTTATGCTAAACATGCTGCAAATTATCAAAAATATAAAGTAATTGTTGACATCCCGGAATACGGTGCTGAGCGTTGTGGCATGACCGTTCATTTTCTGCCATGCAATCAGATAAAAGTGACAACCGTCTGCCAGGGGTATGGTACACCGAATTATCCCATCAAAGAACCCCGTGAGATGAAGGAACCTGCAACATGTCCAGCGAAATAAGGAAAAGTATCAGTATGAGAGCGATTTTCAAATGTTATTCTCTAATGATTTTATTTGCAGTATCAGGCTGTTCAATGGCAAAAAATAGCAGAGATTACACTGCTGTGGATATTAATGGGATAAATCATACGGATAAGGCTATAAATTATTTACACATCAATGGTTACGGTGGGCCAAATATTTCTCCATTCGGGGACGGTGGAGGATATTGTTGCGTTATGCTGCCAGATAAGTGGCGTGTGGGATTAAAGGCCCGGATTGAGTGGGAAGTAGACCCGAACCCCCTTGAACCTATTGCAATGAAAAAAGAAGGTTTTGGCTATGAAGAAGATGCGTATGCTAAACATGCTGAAAATTATCAAAAATATAAAGTAATTGTTGATATCCCGGAATACGATGCTGAGCTTTGTGGCCTGACCGTTCATTTTCTATCGTGCAATCAGATAAAAGTGACAACCGTCTGCCAGAAATATGGTACACCAAATTATCCTATCAAAGAACCCCGCGAGATGAAGGAACCTGCAACATGTCCAGCGAAATAAGTGGTCTGGCTTTTCCGTGTTATGCCCCCCCGGTGTTCCCTGAAGATGGGCGATTAATATTATCTGAAGCGCAGGTAAACGCGAACTACCTGAAACAAATCAATAAAACAGAAGAGCACAAAACCAACTGTAGTAAACAGGCTGGATTTAGAATTGGCTTTACATGTAGTCAAAGTCTGCATATTAGTCTGTTTTTTGATGGTACAAATAATAATGAATATAATGATACAAAAGCCTCTCACCCAACCAATATTGCAAAATTATTCCACACAAGTATTGAAGACCGTAATGCTGGGTATTTTTCCTATTACATGCCTGGAGTAGGCACGCCATTTCCCAAGATAGGGGAAATGGATTACAGCAACAGCGGACTGGAATTTGCCACCGGTGGTGAAGACCGAATTAATTGGGCATTATTACGCCTCGTGGATGCCCTGAGCTATGCCATTGACCCCGCCCACAATGGACTGAATGATACGGTGGCAAAAGGACATATTCCTCTTATGCGCGCTCCCTGGCCGATGACTGGTGAAGTTAATCGTCGCAATGTGATTAACCCTTATCTGGAAAAATTACAGGGGCAGTTAGAGCAAGCCAAGCCGCGCCTGCTAAACGTAAAGCTATTTATCTACGGATTTTCCCGTGGCGCAGCGGAAGCACGAACTTTTGTTAACTGGTTGACTCAGTTAGCTTGCCCGCAGGAGCAACAGGTGATGCTGGCCGGGTTAGCTGTCAGTATTGAGTTTTTGGGGCTGCTGGATACCGTAGCTTCTGTGGGGGCGGCGCATGTTTTACCCGGTGAACCGCCCCGGGTTTCCTGGAGAGTGTTTTATCTGTGAACTCAGGCTGCCAGATCATTGTTTCCGATGGAAGCATAATAAGCTTTTTCTGCTTCTGCCGGAGGAGTATGGCCCAGCCTTCCCAGCAATCGTCGATTGTTATACCAGTCCACCCACGTTAGTGTGGCCAGTTCCACTTCTGCACGGTTTTTCCAGCTCTTACGGTGTATTACCTCCGCTTTGTAAAGACCATTGATGCTCTCAGCCATCGCGTTGTCATACGAGTCGCCTGTACTCCCTGTTGATGCCAGTAATCCGGCTTCTTTTAGTCGCTCCGTATAGGCCAGTGACACATACTGAGAGCCTTTATCGCTGTGATGGATGGTGCCAGACGGACGACGGGCCCACAACGCCTGCTCCAGCGCATCCAGCACGAATGTCGTTTCCATAGACGATGAGACCCGCCACCCCACGATGTATCCGGCAAACACATCAATGATAAACGCCACATAGACGAAGCCCTGCCATGTGCTGACGTAAGTAAAATCAGCCACCCACAGCTGGTCAGGACGTTCTGCCACGAACTGACGGTTTACGCGGTCACCTGTGGCAACGGTTTTCCGGCTGACGGTAGTGCGGACCTTTTTACCCCGGAGAACACCGGCAAGTCCCATAACCGCCATGAGGCGCGCCACTGTACATCTGGCCACCCTGATTCCTTCCCGTAACAACTGACGCCAGACTTTACGCACACCGTACACCTGATGATTTTCATCGTATACGCGCTGTATCTCTCTCTTCAGCCAGTCATCGTGCTGCGCACGGGCACTGCGTTTATCCGGATGATGTCGCTGTTGCTGACAATGGTAATACGTTGACGGGGCAATATGCAGTTCGCTGCATACCGGTCCGACCCCGTACTGCTCACGCAGCTTATCCAGCAGTGGCATCATTTTTTCCAGAGGCGGTCGAACTCCGCCTTCGCAAAATAAGCGGAAGCCTGGCGAAGGATATCGTTACTGCGGCGCAGTTCACGATTTTCACGTTCCAGCTCTTTCAGACGCTGACGTTCAGCGCTGGTGAGCCCACCATCACCGCCCCCGGTATCCCGCTCATGCTGGCGAACCCAGACACGCAGAGTCTCCGGCGTACAGCCAATCTTTGGGGCAATGGAACAAATTGCCGCCCACTGTGAGTCATATTCATCCTGACTTTCCAGAACCATACGAATCGCCCGCTGACGGACTTCGGGGGAAAAACGAGTATTTTTAGTCATCCTGTTTACCTCTTTCTCAGGGAGTTTAGTCTCCAGGATTTCCGGGGCGGTTCACGGCGCTGCCGGTCATATGGGATGGGCCGATAGTACTCAGCAACTCCCTGATGAGACGCAGTTTCCCGGCCTGATTAAATGCTGCCGCCACTTCGTCGCTGCGCATGAACAGCGGTTGTGCTTTCCGCTGGATTCAATCCGTCGTCCTGAAGGCAATTATCCTTTATATGCAGAGGAAGTTATCTATCCGGGGATGCACTCTGATGTCGGTGGTGGCTATCCCGTTCGCGATCAGGGGAAGTCCTGTGGTGACTCAGGCGAAATTCTTTCTCAGATAGCCCTGCATGATATGTATCTTGCTGCATTTGATTCAGGAGCACCACTTGCTGTTTATTCTAAATTTGTTACTCCATTAATAAAAGGTGTGTCGCCTCTGCGAATTATGAGTCCTTCTAGCGTAAAGGAATTTACGATTGCTAATTCATTAACAAAACGCTTCAACATCTGGCGACAAACGCTGCTGAACACCACCTTGCAGGGTACAGAAGAAATGATTGATACGAGGGAAGGTTATCACCCCTATCAACTTGCCCAGGTTCTTGAAAGCGCAATTAGCGATCAGATCGGCTGGATCACCGCCTGGCGTATCGGTCGCTATGCGAACAACAGCCTTCTTGTGCAACCTTTTTATATTAAGGCGCCACAGCTGGATAAAGATGGACTTGATAAAGAGGCCCAAGCGCGCGAAGAACAAATGGAAAATATCGAAAAAGAGCGGGCGAACACGCAGAAAGGCAATGGCACACTTGATGAAAGTAATCAGGGCATACCTATCCTTGACCCGACGAACGCTCAGTACCAATTGCGAGAGGCAGCCCGAGAATTTCAGAGCGATTATAAAGGATGGACGCGCGATATTAACGGCAGCGTCACGGAGAAAGCCATTCAGATTCTTGTGGATGTCATTCCTAAATATCCGGTGTATCTGATTAATGGCGATGATGAAGCAAAGGAATATCAACAAATTAAGGCTATGGGAAACGGACTCTATCCACAATTTTTTATTGATTCACTGGGAACGGGAACGCGAACTCAGCCCTGCGCTGAATTACTGGCTCTCTATGATGACCAGGTTCACGACTCCCGCGCCTGGTTTATGCAAAGTTCGCTGGGTGGACGCGAACCCTGGGGCGGTTATTTTCGCTACCGCATGATTTACTTCGGTGATGAGGCTAATAAAGAGCTGAAGCTAATCTCTGCAGATGGCAAAGTTGTTGGCGATCAGCCCACATCCAACCGGGTCATTTATTGGATGGAATCGAAAACGGTGAGCCGAGGTTAAGTTTATAAGATTGAGGGGTTGGAGACCGGGAAAATGTGTAACCGGCTCATTTAAACCGTCTGGTCTGTTTCCTCCGGCTCTACAAAAATAATGTCCATCATTTTTAATGGACACTATCGTATGAAACACCGGACCTGGATCACTGAAGCTTTACGTCTTCACTTTGAAGAACATTTACCCCGGGTTGTGGCCGGGCGTCGCCTGGGTGTACCAAAATCAACAGTTTGTAGTATGTTCGTGCGCTTTCGGAGAGCTGGCCTTTCGTGGCCTTTGCCCGCAGGCATGTCGGAGCAGGAACTTGATGCCTGCCTTTACGGACAATTTTCCACGGTACCAGTCGTACGTCCTGAAAGCACCGTTATATCCGAAGCCCCCGTGGTAAAAAAACGTCCCCGGCGGCCCAACTTCCCTTATGAGTTTAAAATCGCCTTAGTGGAGAAGTCACTGCAGCCCGGAGCCTGTGTGGCGCAGATCGCCCGGGAAAACGGAATCAACGATAACCTGCTCTTCAACTGGCGCCATCAATACCGGAAAGGTGGCCTGCTGCCTTCCGGAAAAAATATGCCGGCACTGCTTCCCGTGACGTTAACGCCGGAGCCGGATAATAAAATCCCGGCCCCCGCACAGGAACCAGAGCAGATAAATACACCGTCCGACAGTCTGTGTTGTGAGCTGGTTCTGCCGGCCGGAACTCTCAGGCTTAAAGGTAAACTGACGCCGGCGTTATTACAGACACTTATCCGCGAAATAAAAGGGAGCAGCCACTGATGATATCTCTCCCTGCAGGTTCGCGTATCTGGCTGGTTGCAGGTATCACCGATATGCGAAATGGCTTTAACGGCCTGGCATCAAAAGTTCAGAACGTCCTGAAGGATGACCCGTTCTCCGGACACCTGTTCATCTTCCGCGGACGCCGGGGTGACCAGATAAAAGTGTTGTGGGCTGACAGTGACGGACTGTGCCTCTTCACCAAACGCCTGGAGCGGGGCCGCTTCGTCTGGCCAGTCACCCGTGACGGCAAGGTGCACCTTACTCCGGCTCAGTTATCCATGCTTCTTGAAGGTATCAACTGGAAGCACCCGAAACGAACGGAACGCGCTGGAATCCGCATATAACCCGTTGTAAAGTGAGGATATGGACACCTCACTTGCTCATGAGAACGCCCGCCTGCGGGCACTGTTGCAGACGCAACAGGACACCATCCGCCAGATGGCTGAATACAACCGCCTGCTCTCACAGCGGGTGGCGGCTTATGCTTCCGAAATCAACCGGCTGAAGGCGCTGGTTGCGAAACTGCAACGTATGCAGTTCGGTAAAAGCTCAGAAAAACTTCGTGCAAAAACCGAACGGCAGATACAGGAAGCACAGGAGCGAATCAGCGCACTTCAGGAAGAAATGGCGGAAACGCTGGGTGAGCAATATGACCCGGTACTGCCATCCGCCCTGCGCCAGTCTTCAGCCCGTAAACCGTTACCGGCCTCACTTCCCCGTGAAACCCGGGTTATCCGGCCGGAAGAGGAATGCTGTCCTGCCTGTGGTGGTGAACTCAGTTCTCTGGGATGTGATGTGTCAGAGCAACTGGAGCTTATCAGCAGCGCCTTTAAGGTTATCGAAACACAACGTCCGAAACAGGCCTGTTGCCGGTGCGACCATATCGTGCAGGCACCAGTACCTTCAAAACCCATTGCACGCAGTTATGCCGGAGCGGGGCTTCTGGCCCATGTTGTCACCGGGAAATATGCAGACCATCTGCCGTTATACCGCCAGTCAGAAATATACCGTCGTCAGGGAGTGGAGCTGAGCCGTGCCACACTGGGGCGCTGGACAGGTGCTGTTGCTGAACTGCTGGAGCCGCTGTATGACGTCCTGCGCCAGTATGTGCTGATGCCCGGTAAAGTCCATGCTGATGATATCCCCGTCCCGGTCCAGGAGCCGGGCAGCGGTAAAACCCGGACAGCCCGGCTGTGGGTCTACGTCCGTGATGACCGTAACGCCGGTTCACAGATGCCCCCGGCGGTCTGGTTCGCGTACAGTCCGGACCGGAAAGGTATCCATCCACAAAATCACCTGGCCGGTTACAGCGGTGTGCTTCAGGCCGATGCTTACGGTGGTTACCGGGCGTTATACGAATCCGGCAGAATAACGGAAGCCGCGTGTATGGCTCATGCCCGGAGAAAAATCCACGATGTGCATGCAAGAGCGCCCACCTACATCACCACGGAAGCCCTGCAGCGTATCGGTGAACTGTATGCCATCGAGGCAGAGGTCCGGGGCTGTTCAGCAGAACAGCGTCTGGCGGCAAGAAAAGCCAGAGCCGCGCCACTGATGCAGTCACTGTATGACTGGATACAGCAACAGATGAAAACACTGTCGCGTCACTCAGATACGGCAAAAGCGTTCGCATACCTGCTGAAACAGTGGGATGCACTGAACGTGTACTGCAGTAATGGCTGGGTGGAAATCGACAACAACATCGCAGAGAACGCCTTACGGGGAGTGGCCGTAGGCCGGAAAAACTGGATGTTCGCGGGTTCCGACAGCGGTGGTGAACATGCGGCGGTGTTGTACTCGCTGATCGGCACATGCCGTCTGAACAATGTGGAGCCAGAAAAGTGGCTGCGTTACGTCATTGAACATATCCAGGACTGGCCGGCAAACCGGGTACGCGATCTGTTGCCCTGGAAAGTTGATCTGAGCTCTCAGTAAATATCAATACGGTTCTGACGAGTCGCTTACGAAAATGTAGACATGTAGTGCCTAATCACCCCAGTTCAAACCCATCCGCATCCCGCCATGCCGGAAACTTCACTCTGTACTCCCAGGGAAAGGTCAAGTAATCAGGGAAAGATCATCGTGTGCCGTAGGCACAAAGATGCAAAACGGGACGTTTTGCATGTAATAAGCATAAGCTTGTGAAGAGATGGTGGCAGGCCCACCGGGATCTGCTGTCGGAAGTCGGTCCCAAACAACCCCGGCTGCTGTGGTAAAGAGCCATGGTAGTGAGCGCAGGGGGAACGATCAGACGAGATCTGATCCTATGTGAGATACAGTGAGATGAGTAAACCCGAACCTGTGTTGAAACGTCGTTAGTCCTAAGTGACATCAAAACCGGAGGTTTCGTGATACCGCCGGGATTAATTTACGGGTGAATTCCGAATGCTGCGTGAATGGTGTCCGGTGTATAGCAGGCATGACGCTGTATCAGGCTCTTTGCAGGAACTACGGGAACCGGTCGTCGCAATTTCAAGAGAGAAATACAAATAACCGAAATTATGAGTATGAGAGTATCGATGTGCGAAACCGGGGCAGAGCTGTTCGTAGTAGTGAGGAAGCGTTTGTAATGAACGTGGAGCGAAGGGACAGCGTCGGGCAGTCTGCATCACAGCCCAACTGTAGGCAGGAGGAGGCTGTGTGTGAACAGACAAAACCGTTTCAGGTCAGTAAATTGCATGTGGTGGAAGCGTACCGGCGGATAAAGGCGAATGCCGGAGCTGCCGGAGTGGATAACCAGACGCTGAAAGATTTTGAGCGGGATCTGAAAGGAAATCTGTACAAAATCTGGAACAGGTTATCGTCGGGAAGCTGGATGCCGCCGCCAGTGCGTGCGGTGGAAATTCCGAAGAAGGATGGCAGCAAAAGACTTTTAGGAATACCGACAGTAAGCGATCGAATAGCGCAGATGACGGTGCTGGTAACGTTTGAACCATTAGTGGAGCGTTATTTCCTGAATGATTCATACGGATACCGGCATGGAAAATCAGCGCTGGATGCAATAGCAGTCACCAGAAAACGTTGCTGGCAATACGACTGGTGTCTTGAGTTTGATATTAAAGGGTTATTCGATAATATCCCCCACGATTTATTACTCAGGGCAGTAGATAAACATTGTGCGGATAAATGGGTAAGACTGTCTATTCGCCGGTGGCTGACAGCGCCGGTGCAGATGCCGGATGGAACACTGAAGGAAAGAAATAAAGGTACGCCACAGGGTGGAGTCATCAGCCCGGTACTGGCGAATTTATTTCTGCACTATGTGTTTGATAAATGGCTGACGTTACATTATCCGGAAATTCCCTGGTGCCGTTATGCAGATGATGGATTAATTCATTGTGGCAGTAAACAACAGGCAGAGGAATTACTGAATAAGCTGGCAAAACGTTTTCAGGAATGTGGACTGGAATTACATCCGGAGAAAACGAAAATAGTTTACTGCAAAGACAGCGAACGACAGGCGAACCATGAAACAGTGCAGTTTGATTTTCTGGGGTATACGTTCAGAGCGCGAAGAGCACGTAACCACCGGCGGGGAAACCTCTTTACGAGTTTCAGCCCGGCGGCGAGTAACCGTGCGCAGAAAGGCATGATTGGAAAACTCAGGAAACTGTGGATCAGACGCAGGGTGGAGATGAGTCTCGAAGATATTGCGAAGTGGCTGAATCCGATAATATCGGGGTGGCTGAATTATTACGCGAGATACCACAAATCAGCGATGAAGAAAGTATGCAGATATATTAATCTGACGCTGATTGCGTGGGCGAGAAAGAAATATAAAACCCTGCGGTATAGAAAGACGAAGGCGTGTCAGCTAATGGAAAGGCTGTCAAAAGAGAAGCCGGAGTTGTTTGCCCACTGGAAAGCAGGACCAGGAAGCTCGTTTGCCTGACGGGAGCCGTATGAAGCGAGAGTTTCACGTACGGTTCTGCGAGAGGCTGTCGGGGAGGTTCCGGTGGCCTACTCACTTAACGCTGCTTTTTTGTACTAAATAATTCGCATTTTATGTTTAAAAATTGAGATATTCCTCATTACCTGAAGCTGTTTTTTATTGCTTATACATGATCAAATACTCCTTACATAATTAAGGAGAACAAAATGGAACTTAAAAAATTGATGGAACATATTTCTATTATCCCCGATTACAGACAAGCCTGGAAAGTGGAGCATAAATTATCGGATATTCTACTGTTGACTATTTGCGCCGTTATTTCGGGTGCAGAAGGCTGGGAAGATATAGAGGATTTCGGGGAAACTCATCTCGATTTTTTGAAGCAATATGGTGATTTTGAAAATGGTATTCCTGTTCACGATACTATTGCCAGAGTTGTATCATGTATCAGTCCTGCAAAATTTCACGAATGCTTTATTAACCGGATGCGTGAATGTCATTCTTCAGATGATAAAGACGTCATTGCAATTGATGGAAAAACGCTCCGGCACTCTTATGATAAAACTCGTCACAAGGGAGCAACTTATGTCATTAAAATCCGTCTTCATATTGTTTGCATGTCTCTGATGAATTTATTGATTTTACGTTTGAATGGAAAGGGCTGAAGAAATTATGCATGGCAGTCTCATTTCGCTCAATAATAGCAGAACAAAAGAAAAATCCCGAAATGACGGTCAGATATTATAGCATTTCTGCTGATTTAACCGCAGAGAAGTTCGCCACAGCGAACCGAAATCACTGGCAAGTGGAGAATAAATTGCACTGGCATCTGGAAGTGGTAATGAATAAAGACGACTTCAAAATAAGAAGAGGAAATGCAGCATAATTATTTTCAGGGATACGGAAGATCGCTATTAATATTTTAACGAAAGATAAGATACTCAAGGCAGGGGCAAGATGTAAGATGTGAAAAGCAGCTGCGGACAGAGACTACCTCGCGTCAGCCCTTGCGGGGGCGGGCTTTCGTAATCTTGCTCTGCAAGGGATGATAAAAAGTGCAACTTTATTCCACGCAGCTATTTAGACAGCGTACAGTAAACAAACGAAAGTTGTTATTTCAATGGTCAGGGCAAGAGCATGAAGTGTTTACTACACACTATGCTCTTGTCCTGGAGTCAGGTCTTGTTTGGAGGGATAAATGGTAGATATTGTCGAGGCCGATAAAACGGATATTTATTTCATTCAGGAGAGTGTTTATGGCAAAATCGGGTTGCCATCTTTTGGTAATACAATAGGACCATCCGCACAGCAGGTTGTTAAAAAGGTATTCGCTGTCGTTAAAGAACGAGATAAAACACATGCAAAACAGAGATTATTGTTGGAATATAATGGTAACAAACTCTGGATGAATGCTATTGATGGCAGTGAAGCTATCCTACCAATAGAATTTTCTAAGCGATACGAACTTTCATTATTCAATACTACTAATTTTGGAGAAGATCCTTTTCCTGATGTTAATTTATATAATAATATGAAATCAAGTTTTTTTGTAAGGTTTGGTGGAACATCCCATCCCGAGGCTTGGGCTATTTATAATGCAAGTACGAAAGAGGTTAAATATATAGAAACTGCAAGAGAAATTGATAAAATATTCAGTGATTTTAACTTGAGTGGTACATTGCCAATTCACATTGGTCAATGATTTTTTAAACAGTGTGATTAAATAATTGAACATTAATGATGATTTATAGCATCATTATTCTATAACATGAATAAACGGATTGAATTTGTTATGTTAAAAATGAGTTTATACGTAATAATATTGTTATTTTCCTCTCAGATTAGTGCAGCCATTACTAGCAAGGAAAGTGAGGTTGTTTCACCATTATTAATGGATGTTAATTCTTCACTAACAATGGAAAATATTTCTGAATTATCCACATCATCGGAACCATCGCAACAGGGGGTATTTCCTGTAATATGTACTCGACTTCATCCTGGTTCCGTAATGAAACGCCAGTTATTAACCGGCTGGGGGCCTGTTTTTATAATTGGTGATGATCCTTTTTCTCTGCGCTGGATGAGTGAACATCTGGAGATCCTTAAATCGCTAAATGCCCTTGGTTTGGTTGTTAATGTTGAATCAGTAGAACGAATGGAGGTATTACAGCAGCGGGCTGATGGGTTATTGTTATTGCCAGTTATCTGCGATAATTTCGTGCAAACTCTGCAATTAAATACTTATCCGGTATTAATCACAGAGATGGAAATATCACAATGATTAATAACATAATTACTGCAGATAATATCGTAATTTTGAAAATGGTAATCCTGTTCACGGCACCATAATTAGAGTTATGTCTTGTATCCGTTCAGTATAATTTCACGAATGCTTTATTAACTGGATGCGAGATTGCCATTCATCAAATGATAAAGACGTCATCGCAATTGATGGAAAAGCGCTTCCACACTCCTATGATAAAAGTGGTCGCAGGAGAGCGGGCTTTCGTAGTCTTACCCCGACTCTCCCCGGCCCTAAACACAACACCCACTCACCACAACCTAAACTCATCCGCATCCCGCCATGCCGGAAATTTCTCTCTATATTCCCTTAACACCGCCATCGACAGCTCCGCATCAATGTGCGTTGCCTGATGCGCGTCGGCAGTAGCGATAATCTCGCCCTGTGGATTAATCACCCGGCTGTCACCGCGATAATGGCAGCCGTTGCCATCGCTGCCGACGCGATTGCATCCCGCCACATACGCCTGATTCTCAATCGCGCGGGCTGTCAGCAATGCCTGCCAGTGCAGAGAGCGTGGGGCAGGCCAGTTGGCGACGTAGATGGCGAGGTCATAATCGTTGAGATTGCGCGACCACACCGGAAAACGCAGGTCGTAGCACACCAGCGGCAAAATACGCCAGCCGCGCCATTCCACAATCACTCGCGCATTGCCCGCTTTATAATGCAGATGCTCATCTGCCATTCGGAACAGATGACGCTTATCATAAAAATGTACCGTGCCGCCCGGCTCAACCAGCAAAAAGCGGTTAACCGAACCAGACTCCGTTTGTAATGCAACACTGCCTGCAATCAGCGCATTGCACTGCTGCGCTTTAGCTGTCATCCAGTTCACTACGTCATCTTGTGCTAGCGACGAAGCTGCCGCTTCCATGGCAAAGCCGCTGGTAAACATCTCCGGTAGAACGATCACATCGCGCCCGGTAATACCTTCCAGTTGACGATCAAAATGGCGCAGGTTGGCAAGACCATCCATCCACACCAGTGGTTGCTGCAAAAGCGTAATCTTCAAACCAGGCACGGTGTACAACTCCTTTATGTGAAGGGTTTTATAACTTTAACACCTTATCAGGCAGTTGCCTTGGCGCAGAATAAATTGATAACAAATGCTGATATTGGAAATATCTGATTTGCAAATTATCGTGTTATCGCCAGGCTTTAGGAGGTTAATAACATGGGCAGGATAAGCTCGGGAGGAATGATGTTTAAGGCAATAACGACAGTCGCCGCACTGGTCATCGCCACCAGTGCAATGGCGCAGGATGATTTAACCATTAGCAGCCTTGCAAAGGGCGAAACCACCAAAGCTGCGTTTAGTCAGATGGTGCAAGGGCATAAGCTGCCTGCCTGGGTGATGAAAGGCGGTACTTATACCCCCGCACAAACCGTGACATTGGGAGATGAGACGTATCAGGTGATGAGCGCGTGCAAACCGCATGACTGTGGCTCGCAACGTATCGCTGTGATGTGGTCCGAGAAATCTAATCAGATGACGGGGCTGTTCTCGACCATTGATGAGAAAACCTCGCAAGAGAAACTCACCTGGTTGAATGTGAATGATGCGCTTTCGATTGATGGTAAAACGGTGCTATTCGCGGCGTTGACCGGCAGCCTGGAAAACCATCCGGATGGCTTTAATTTTAAATAATTAGCGGATAAAGAAACGGAGCCTTTCGGCTCCGTTATTCAATTACGCGGCTTCAACTTTCCGCACTTTCTCCGGCAACTTTACCGGCTTCGTCGCCAGCTCTTCCGGATCAAAGTCATCAACGTTAATACTGCGCAGACGACTCTCTTCAGCTTTCACCAGAATAGCGGCTTCATCTTTATCAATCAGCCCCTTCGCCAGCGCGTTATGCGCCAGTTCATCCAGACGGGTAAACGGCAGGTTTTTACCCAGATCTTTACAGATCCGCTGATGAATTGGGTCGGCGGCAATCACATCCACCAGCGCCTCTTCCAGTAAACCAACCGGGTTATGCTCGCTCGGCGTCAGGTACTGACCGCGACCAATACGTGAACGGGTGGCGTTAGGCACTTGTAAAATCTTCGCCACCTTATGATCCAGCTTGTCAGACGGTGCCAGATAATGGCGTCCGGTCGGGAAGATCACCACATTCAGCAGCCCGGCAACCACGCGGTTCGGGAAGTTTTGCAGTAAATCATCCATCGCCTGTTCAGCCTGATACAGCGCATCCTGTACGCCCCAGTGCACCAGCGGCAGATCGGCTTCATTACGGCCTTCGTCGTCATAACGCTTCAGAACGGCAGAGGCGAGGTAAAGCTGGCTTAAAATATCCCCCAGACGTGCCGAGATGCGTTCGCGACGTTTCAGGCTGCCGCCCAACACCGCCATCGACACATCAGAAAGCAGGGCGAGGTTGGCACTCAGGCGGTTCAGGTGCTGATAATAACGTTTAGTGGCATCGCCGGTTGGTGTGCTGCTGGTTAAACCGCGCGTCAGGCCCAGCCAGAAGCTGCGAACTTTGTTACTGCCGACGTGGCCGATATGTTTGAATAGCAGTTTATCGAATGCGTTAACGTCATTGTTCTTCGCCGCTTCCATCTCTTCCAGCACGTACGGATGGCAACGAATCGCTCCCTGACCGAAGATCATCATGCTGCGGGTCAGAATGTTGGCCCCTTCAACGGTGATGGCAATCGGTGCGCCCTGGTAAGCACGGGCCAGGAAGTTGCTTTGCCCGAGCATAATGCCTTTGCCCCCGGTGATATCCATCGCATCAATAATCGACTGCTGCCCGCGGTGGGTACAGTGATACTTAACGATAGCCGACAGCACGGCAGGTTTTTCACCGAGCATAATGCCGTAGGTAATCAGCGATGCCGCAGCATCCATCACGTAGGCATTACCGGCAATACGCGCCAGCGGCTCTTCAATCCCTTCCATCTTACCGATAGAGATTTTGAACTGACGGCGAATGTGCGCATACGCGCCCGTTGCCAGTGCTACCGATTTCACGCCGCCGGTTGAGTTGGAAGGTAGGGTGATGCCGCGGCCCACGGAGAGACACTCCACCAGCATCCGCCAGCCTTGCCCGGCCATTTTTGGTCCGCCGATAATGTAGTCGATCGGTACGAAGACATCTTTGCCGCGCGTCGGTCCGTTCTGGAACGGTACGTTCAGCGGGAAGTGGCGACGACCAATTTCCACGCCTGGCGTGGTGGTCGGGATAAGTGCACAGGTAATGCCTAAATCTTCTGCGCCACCCAGCAGTTTTTCCGGGTCGGAAAGTTTAAACGCCAGCCCAAGCACGGTCGCAATTGGCGCGAGCGTAATGTAGCGTTTGTTCCAGGTCAGTCGCATCCCCAGCACCTGCTGGCCCTGCCATTCACCCATGCAGACAATCCCGGTATCCGGAATCGCGCCCGCATCGGAACCCGCTTCCGGGCTGGTCAGTGCAAAGCAAGGGAGCTCCTGACCACGCGCCAGACGCGGCAGATAGTGATTTTTCTGCTCGTCAGTGCCGTAATGTTGCAGCAGCTCGCCCGGGCCTAATGAGTTCGGCACGCCGACGGTAATCGCCAGGATCCCGCTCACGCCGGAGAGTTTTTGCAGCACACGAGATTGGGCATAAGCCGAGAACTCCAGCCCGCCGTACTCTTTTTTGATGATCATCGCGAAGAAGCGATGCTCTTTAAGGTACGCCCACAGCTCCGGCGGCAAATCAGCCAGCTCATGAGTAATCTGGAAATCATTCGCCATCCGGCAGGCTTCTTCTACCGGGCCGTCGAGAAACGCTTGCTCTTCTGCGGTCAGGCGCGGCTGCGGATAGTTATGCAGCTTTTTCCAGTCCGGCTTACCCTGGAACAAGTCGCCTTCCCACCAGGTAGTGCCTGCATCAATCGCTTCTTTTTCAGTGCGTGACATCGGTGGCATCACCTTACGGAATCCACGAAATACCGGCGCAGAAATCATCGACTTACGCATAGGCGCAAAGTTAAACGGTACGAGGATAATGGCCAGAGGCACCAGTACCCACGCCGACCACAGACCAGCGACGCCGAGGGCGGCTGTCCAGGCGAGCAAAATCAGACTGCTGATAAATAAGCTCACGCGGTGATAGAACAACGCGCCGAGCAGGACAACCGTAGCGAGAATACTCAAAATCATCATAACGAAAAGCCCCTTACTTGTAGGAGGTCTGACCACTTGTGATGATATGGTTGTAGTGGATGTAAAAACATTTAGCAATGTGTTTACAATATAATTACAACAAAGCTCACATTGTTGCTGTTTTTATCCGCACTTCAGGTCAAAAAGTCCTGGTCATCGCACCTGCCCGTACTTCTCGCTTTTGGCGGTATCCGGTACACTGCATTTTGTCTATTACATTTATGCTGAAGGATATCCTCATGTACCAGGATCTTATTCGTAACGAACTGAACGAAGCGGCGGAAACGCTGGCTAACTTTTTAAAAGATGACGCCAATATTCACGCCATTCAGCGCGCGGCGGTCCTGTTAGCAGATAGCTTTAAAGCCGGTGGTAAGGTGCTTTCCTGCGGTAATGGTGGTTCCCATTGCGACGCCATGCACTTTGCCGAAGAGTTGACGGGGCGCTACCGTGAAAACCGTCCGGGCTATCCGGCGATTGCCATTTCTGACGTTAGTCATATTTCCTGCGTCGGTAACGATTTCGGTTTCAATGATATTTTCTCCCGTTACGTTGAAGCGGTAGGTCGCGAAGGCGATGTACTGCTGGGGATCTCCACCTCTGGTAACTCTGCAAACGTGATCAAAGCGATCTCGGCGGCGCGTGAGAAGGGGATGAAAGTGATCACCCTGACGGGTAAAGACGGCGGCAAAATGGCTGGCGCGGCGGATATCGAAATTCGCGTTCCGCACTTTGGTTATGCCGACCGCATTCAGGAGATCCACATTAAAGTGATCCATATCCTGATCCAGTTAATTGAAAAAGAGATGGTTAAGTAAGTCTGGCGTAGGCCGGATAGGGCGTTTACGCCGCATCCGGCACTTGTGCGCTGATGCCTGATGCGACGCTGACGCGTCTTATCATGCCTACAAATCTGTACCCGAACCGTAGGCCGAATAATGCGTTCACGCCGCATCCGACCTGAAAATTCTTAAATCAATCTTCGCCGGGGGCCATGCGCTCCCGCTGTTGTGGAGGTTACCCATGTGCGAATTGCTCGGGATGAGCGCTAACGTCCCTACCGATATCTGCTTTAGTTTCACCGGTCTGGTGCAGCGTGGTGGTGGAACCGGGCCACATAAAGATGGCTGGGGCATTACCTTTTACGAAGGTAAAGGCTGTCGCACATTTAAAGATCCACAACCCAGCTTTAATTCCCCCATCGCCAAACTTGTCCAGGACTACCCGATAAAATCCTGTTCGGTGGTGGCTCATATTCGCCAGGCTAATCGGGGCGAGGTGGCGCTGGAAAATACTCACCCATTTACCCGCGAGTTATGGGGGCGTAACTGGACTTATGCCCATAACGGACAACTGACGGGCTACAAATCACTGGAAACCGGCAACTTCCGCCCGGTAGGCGAAACCGACAGCGAAAAAGCCTTCTGCTGGCTCCTGCATAAATTAACGCAGCGTTACCCGCGCACACCGGGCAACATGGCGGCGGTATTTAAATATATCGCCTCACTGGCGGATGAACTGCGGCAGAAGGGCGTTTTCAACATGCTGCTTTCGGACGGGCGCTATGTAATGGCGTATTGCTCGACTAATTTACACTGGATCACCCGCCGCGCGCCGTTTGGCGTGGCAACGTTGCTGGATCAGGATGTGGAAATCGACTTCAGCTCGCAGACCACACCGAATGATGTGGTCACGGTGATTGCAACACAGCCGCTGACGGGCAATGAAACCTGGCAAAAGATTATGCCAGGCGAATGGCGCTTATTTTGCCTCGGGGAGCGTGTAGTTTGATGCCAGTTGTGGCTGCACAACTTCGTGGCTTAACGGCTTGCTGACGACGTAACGGCCATTGACCACAGAAACGGTCGGTGGCTTACGGGTCTGTTCAAAGTAGTCGTAACCCGGCTTCAGTTGCTCCCAGAAGTCCTTAAAGTTGGAATATTTATGGCGCTTCATATTGGCGTCGGTCATGCGGAACGGGTAAATACTCACTTGCACGCTCGGCTGACCAAACACCAGCGCACCAGTAACGAACTGGAAGATCTCATCAATACCTTGATTGGTCATTGCGTAGCAGCCGATGGAAACACAATCGCCGTGGATCATCAGGTATTTCCCTTCATAACCATGCGCACGGTCATAGGCATTGGGGAAACCAATATTAATCGCTTTGTAGTAACGGCTGTCTGGTTTTAACTGATTACGCTGGACGCTATAAAACCCTTCCGGGCTTTTGAAATCGCCCTGACGCTGTTTTGGCCCTAAACCGCCGGAATATTTACAGATTTTATAACTATCGAGCAGTTGATATTGCTCGCCCATTTTGACGTAGAGATCGAGCGTACGTTCTTCCTTGAAGATCTGGATGTAGACAGGGGATCCCATCAACTGCTGCTTATACTCTTTGCTCACTGGCGTGGTCAAGCTACTGCTGCCCAGCAAACTGGCAAACGAAACGCACGGGATCAACAACATCGCAAGAATTAATGCGATTTTACGCATACTGCTTATTCCTTGATAAAACGGTTACACACGCCAGGACGGCAAAATGGATCCCAAATCGGAATAGTCTGGATTTGGAAGGCTCACATTATCACCAAAAGAGTTTTACGCAAGCCTGTCGGCGCAGGGTTTACAAATTTAGCACAAGGGCAGTTTTCATTAGTCCGAAAAGCGCATGTATCATTTATTTCCTAAGATTATGAAACCTCAATAGTAATATGCAAATAAGCAATTAATAATCCCGTTTACTCCTCCGGTCTTTTAAAATTCTCACCTTCATTCAGCCGGTTTATGTCCTTCATGTCTTCGTTCTTGCTCGGCAGATTTCTGCATCCAGGCGTGTTTTCGTTATGCGTTTTGCTCCCTTTACTCGCCAGCGCCACCACATCACATATCTCTTTCAGCTACGCCGCCCGCCAGCGGATGCAAAACCGTGCGCGTTTATTAAAACAGTACCAAATTCATCTGAAAAAGCAGGTCAGCTATATTGTGGAAGGCAATGCCGAAAGCAGAAGGGCACTGCGGCAACACAACCGCGAACAGATAAAACAGCATCCAGAATGGTTTCCTGCGCCGCTCAAGGCGAGTGACAGACGCTGGCAGGCGCTGGCGGAAAACAATCATTTCCTTAGCAGTAACCACCTGCATAATATCACCGAAGTGGCGATTCACCGTCTGGAGCAGCAGCTTGGCAAGCCATACGTCTGGGGTGGCACGCGACCCGATCAAGGCTTCGACTGTAGCGGGTTGGTTTTTTATGCCTACAACAAGATCCTCGAGGCGAAACTCCCGCGCACGGCCAATGAGATGTATCACTACCGTCGGGCAACCATTGTGGCAAATAACGACCTGCGCCGGGGAGATTTGCTGTTTTTCCATATTCACAGCCGCGAGATTGCCGACCATATGGGCGTGTATCTGGGAGACGGTCAGTTTATCGAGTCGCCGCGCACCGGGGAAACCATTCGGGTAAGTCGGTTAGCTGAACCTTTCTGGCAGGATCATTTTTTAGGCGCGCGGCGGATTTTGACGGAAGAGACGATTTTGTAAATGGGTAATATTGACGACCTGTTTACATCTGGGCTGAAAACTCACGTTCTAAGACATCAATAATGAGCTGGTTTTTTGAAATGGAATGTTGTCTGGCGACGATGGTCAGCCGCGAATCGATGTGATGCGGCACACGAAGCGTCAGGCGTTTTTGCTCTTCTTCTTCACGAAAAGGGGCAATACCGTCCTCTTCACAATCCGCCATCCACTCATCCAGAGCGCTTTCGCCTTCACGATATAATGCCTCAATACTTGTGGCTACAAAGTCACAATAACCGTTTACATTGAGGAACTTGCCGCGAAATGCGTTGATATCGGCTTCAAATGTCACTGCGGCTGGTTGACCTTTAATTGTGATAATGTTCGATGCTTTATTCATAATCTACCCCTACACAGTTAACAAACCACTCCTTAAGACCTGCTACTGCGCCTTTATCCATCACATTCTTTGGATGCGGCTCATGTGTGCTGAATTTGGTCGTTCCAATCTGAAATTTTCGTCTGGAGCCGTTGTTATTTTTTATTGATCCACCCACCGCTTTAATGAGAGCAACAACATCATCCCATTTAATTCCAGATTTTGGCGGCTCCGTCATTACATCGTCGAATGTTTTTCTATGACGAGAGCCTAGCGCGCTGACCTTAATCATACTATCAATCCATGACGTCATTGTATGGTGTCATCGTAGTCTCTTTGCAGTGTGACGTCAATTAATGGTGTCAGGTGCTGCAAAGTATGGAAAAGAATCCTCAATCAACTCAACGCCCCCATAATCTTCAACTCCAGCTCGTCCGGCACTTCGTTATACGACAGCACATGCAACCCCGGCGCAAACAACTTCGCATAACGCGCCAGCAACGGGCGCAGCTGCGGCGGCACCAGCAGCACCGGGTCTTTACCCGCCGCTTTCATTTGCTCCTTCACCTGCGGCATCGTGTTCTGGAACTGGTTGAGCATATTCGGGTCAACCGGCACGCTGTCGAGCATCACTTTGCCAGCCTGTTGCGCCTGATTCACCACGTTGGTCAGCAGGTTTTCCAGCTCATTATTCAGCGTATACACCGTCAGCTCCTGCTTGCGAACGAACGGATGGGTAATGCTCCGCCGCAATGCCAGGCGCACATCGGCCGCCAGCAGAATATGATCTTTGGTGACGGTGCTACTGGCGACCAGCACGGTGGCGATGGTGACGATATCGCGCAGGGAAACGCCTTCGGTCAGTAGCGCCCGGTACACTTTCAGCAACTGGCTGTAATTCAGCGCCGCACTCAAATCCTCTGCCAGGCGCGGTGCCATTGACGACAAACGGTTATGCAACTGCGTGATGTCGTCATAGTTAAACAAATCAGGAATATAGCTGCGCACAATCTTATTAACATGGGTAGCAATCACGCTGGCGCTGTCGATCACCTGATACCCCATATTCAGCGCCTTCGCCTTCTGCGCGGGCTGAATCCAGGTGACCGGCATCCCGTACGCCGGGTCGTTCCCCAGCACGCCGTCTATCTCGCCGTAGGTTTCGCTGGAGGGCAACGCCATCAGTTTATCCGCCGGAATATCAGCTTCATCAGCCTTAATGCCGTTGATGAAAATGGCGTACTGGCTGGGCTTGAGGCGGAAGTTTTCGCGAATACGGATTTCCGGCAGCAGCACGCCGTTGCCGTCGGAAATCACCTGCCGCACGCCGCGAATCCGCTGGGTGAGCGGGTTGCCCTGCGCTTTGTCCACCAGCGCCACCAGCTTGTAACCGAGGCTTAAACTGATGGGCTCGATCAGCGGAATGGTTTCCCAACTGACCTGTTGCTCGCTGGTTTCAGTGATTGTGCGGGTCAGCGTTTCGAGGCTTTTCTCTTCCGCCTCCGCCGCCTGCGGGCGTTTGCTCATTCGCCAGCCGGTAAAACCAAGCAGGGCGCTGAACATCAGGAACGGGAAGTGCGGCATTCCCGGCACCACCGCCAGCACGAACATAATCCCGGTGGTGGTGTAGAGCACCGACGGGCTTGCCAGCAGCTGGTGGCGCACATCATGGGCGATATCGCCGTTGTCGCTGACGCGGGTGACGATAATCGCCGCCGCGGTGGAGAGCAGCAGGGAAGGGATCTGCGCCACCAGGCCGTCACCGATGGTCATCAGCACATACTGCTGGAAGGCGGCATCGGCGCTCAGGTTGTATTTGAAGATCCCGATACAAACGCCGCCAATCAGGTTGATCGCCAGAATCATCATCCCGGCGATGGCATCCCCGCGCACAAACTTCGATGCCCCGTCCATTGCGCCGTAGAAATCGGCCTCGCTGGCAACATCTTTACGCCGGGTTTGCGCCTGCGCCTGGTTGATCAATCCGGCGTTAAGATCGGCGTCAATCGCCATCTGTTTGCCGGGCATCGCGTCCAGGGTAAAGCGGGCAGAAACCTCGGAAATACGCTCGGCCCCTTTGGTGACGACGATAAAGTTGATGATCATCAGGATGATAAACACCACGAAACCGACGACAAAGTTGCCGCCAATCACCACCTGACCAAACGACTCAATCACCTTACCCGCCGCGCCCGCGCCGAGATGCCCGTGCAGCAGCACCACGCGCGTAGAAGCAACGTTGAGCGTCAGGCGCATTAAGGTGGTGATCAGCAAAATGGTCGGGAACAGGCTGAATTCCAGCGGTCGTTTCGCCGACACCGCCACCAGCAGCACCATCACCGCCAGCACAATGTTGAAGGTGAACAGAATATCCAGCAGCGCAGGTGGCAGCGGCAGAATAACCATCGCCAGAATACACAGGATCACCAGCGGTACGCCGAGATTACCGCCGCGCAGTAGCGCGAGGAACGATTTAGTTGTTTTCGCCATCCAGTTTAAGGACCTCTTTGGGAATGGAAATATGTCTGTTCAGGGCCGGGCGCGGCTGTGCGCCCTCGCGCCAGTGTTTCATTTGCAGGACGTAGGTCAAAACGTGGGCGATGGCCCGGTAAAGCTGAAACGGAATTTGCTGGTTCACCTGGGTGGTGTAGTAAACCGAGCGCGCCAGCCGCGGGAACTCGACCACTTCCACCTGATTTTCAGTGGCGACCTGGCGAATATAGAGGGCGATTTCATCGGTGCCTTTCGCCACCACAAACGGCGCAGCGGCGCGCGACTGGTCATACTGCAACGCTACGGCGTAGTGGGTCGGGTTGGTGATCACCACGTTGGCTTTCGGCACCACTTTGCGAATTTGCCCCATCGCCAGCTGCCGTTGCAGCCGCCGCACACGCGCCTTCACTTCCGGCTTACCTTCCTGATTTTTGTACTCTTCTTTCAGCTCCTGTTTGGTCATCTTCAGCCCTTTGGTGAACAGGGCTTTCGCCAGCGGCACGTCGATAAGCGCGAAGAAAATAAACAGGATGACAAAGTTGCGCATCACGCTGGCGTAGAGCGACAAACCCTCATTCATCGCCAGTTTGAACGGCAGCGCCTGCAGGCCGAGAAAGGCGGCAAAGTTATTGCGCAGGCTAATCCACAGCATCACCAGCACCACCACCGACTTCGCCGTCATCTTGCCTGTTTCCGCCAGATGTTCACTGGAGAACAGGCGACCAATGCCTTTTAACGGGCTGATTTTGCTGAAATCCGGGAGGATTTTTTTCGGCAAAAACAGCCAGCCGCCGGGCACCAGTGAGGAGAGCAGTGCGGCGGCGGGCATCGGTAGCAAGGTGAGAATAAACTTGCCGAGAATTAACAGGTGATGGCGCAGAAACTGGCCGATAACGTCCGGGTTATTAATCTCCTGCGCGTACTGATGCACGCTGATAAAACTCTCGCGCACAAAATCGGCATACCAAGGGAAGCTGCTGGAGATCACCACAAATGCCGCAAACAGGCTCGCCGCCAGCCCCATATCCTTCGAGCGCGGCAGTTGTCCCTCTTCACGCGCTTTACGCAGCTTTTGCGCCGAGGGTTTCTCTGTTTTTTCTTCGCTGCTGCTATCCGCCATAGTGGCCTTTCAGCGCGTCGAGTTGCTGCAACACAAAATTCGCCAGATGCAGATAGTGATCCGGCAGGTTGTAGAGCAGGGTGGCAAAGCAGACCAGCCCCGCCAGCATGTTGATGGGAAAGCCGAGCGAAAAAAGGTTCAGCGGCGGTGCAATGCGATTGAGCAGGCCAAAGCAGCCCTGCACAATCAGCATGATGAAGGTGGTCGGCAGCGCCAGCAGCGATGCCGACGCCAGCACCCAGCTAAAGGCCAGCGCGATGGTGCGCAGGGTTTGCGGATGCAGCGCGTTGCCAATCGGCCAGTAGGTGAAGCCCTTGTACAACACGCTCACCAGCAGCAGATGCCCGTCCATGGCAAAAAACAGCAGGATCGCGTAGACGTTGATTAGCTCCGCCAGCACGGTGGTCGATGCGCCGCTACTCGGGTCGTTCATCACCGCCATGCTCATCCCCATATTGAACGAGAGAATTTGCCCGGCCAGCTGTAGTGCGAGAAACAGAAACTGAAACATCAGCCCGAATAACATGCCCCATAAAATTTGCTCCACCGTCAGGATCAGGCTGTTGAGTGAAAGCAGGTCGTGGGGAACAGGATGGGGGATCAACGGCGTGATGATGATTGCCAGCGCCAGCGACAAAATAATCCGCACGCGCACGGTCAGGGCGCTGTTATCCAGCACCGGCACATAGCGCAGAAACGCCATAATGCGCACGAAGGGAAACCACAGCCCCAGCGCCAGATCCGTCAGTTGCGTAACGTCGCTTGTGCGCATCTTAATGCACCAGCAGGGCGGCCTGGCTAAACAGGTGAATGCACAGGTCATGCAACTGGATAATCATCCATTTGCCGCATATCCCCAGCACCACCAGCGTGACAATCAGCCTCGGTAAAAAGCTAAGTGTCTGCTCATTAATCTGCGTCACTGCCTGGAACACGCTCACCAGCAGGCCAACGAGCAGGCTTGGCACCACCAGCACCGAAACCAGTAAAATCACTACTTTTATGCCGCTGGCGACAATGTCGGCGGCTACGTCAACGGTCAGCATAATCAGCCCAGCCCCAGCCCGCGAATGCTGGTGGTAAGCGTGCCGATGGTCAGCGACCAGCCGTCGATCAGCACAAACAGCATCAGTTTAAACGGCAGCGAAACAATCAGCGGCGACAGCATCATCATCCCCATCGCCATCAGCACGCTGGCGACAATCAGGTCGATAACCAGAAACGGGATGTAAATCATAAAGCCAATCTGGAAAGCGGTTTTCAGCTCGCTCAGCACATAGGCGGGCACCACGATGGAGAGATCCTGGTCGGCGGCATTGCCCTTCGCGCCACCGATGGTCATGATTTGCGCCATCGCTTTTTTGTCGGTCTGCGCCAGCATAAAGCGTTTCAGCGGCGTCGCGGCGGTGCTTAGCGCATCGGTCAGGGTAATCTGATCGTTTTCGAACGGCACCACCGCGTGGTCGTAAATATTCAGCCAGACAGGGCGCATCACCAGCAGGGTGAGGGAGAGCGCAATGCCAATCAGAATGCGGTTTGGCGGCGTTTGTTGCAGCCCCAGCGCCTGGCGCAGTAGTGAAAGCACGATAA
Organism: Escherichia sp. HH091_1A; assembly: GCF_030295175.1. NCBI lineage: Bacteria > Pseudomonadati > Pseudomonadota > Gammaproteobacteria > Enterobacterales > Enterobacteriaceae > Escherichia > Escherichia sp. HH091_1A. Next base: position 295,866 of record NZ_AP025747.1, read on the forward strand.
TAAAGCGCGTAAAGCAGGTCATCATCAGCACCATCGTCGGCAACAAACCGACGAGGGTCATCAGAATCAGAACCTGGATTTTGACGCTGTATTCCTGAGTGTTGCCATGAGTGACCACGTTAAGCAGCGCAATATCACCGCCCTGGGCGATTGCCAGCGGCGCGAGCGCCAGCAGCGCCAGGCCCAGCGTCAGTTGAGCGCGGCGTTTCATGGCGCCAGGTCGTTGATATCGCGGGTGTTAAACTCCAGCACGCGCAGGCCGTACTTCTCGTTGACCACCACCACTTCCGCTTTGCCCAGTAGGATATTGTTCACTTTAATATCCAGCGGCTCCCCGGCGAGCTTATCCAGTTCAATCACCGTGTCGTCGTCGATGTTCAGCAGGTCGGCTAACATGATTTCCACCGAGGAGACTTCCAGCGTTAAGGTCACCGGAATGCGTTTCAGCAGCGTCATCGAGTCGGAAAAACGGTCCTCCAGGCGGGTGACCAGCGTTTCGGCGTCGGCGGATTTCGTGACAGGCGCAACGTCATCGGTGAGGCCAAAATCCCCGGCTAAAATATCTTCTTGCTTACTCATGGCTATTCTCATTTTTGCCCGCCAGCTCCGACAAAAACAGTTTGTCTTTGTCTTCCACTATCAGGGCGCTAAATAATTCAGATTGCCCAATCGCCACCGGGAACGTTTCTCCCAGCGAGATGGGTAAAATATCTCCGGCTTTTACCTGCGCCAGATCGGCAACATTCATCGACAGCTCGGCGATTTTGACGTTCAGGGTCAACGGCAGGGAGCGGATGATCTCTTTAATCAGTGCCGGCTTGTTGACGGATTTCGCCACCTGCTGCGGTTTACTGTGCTCACTGTGGCGGATCAGATTTAAAATAAAATCGGTGTGGGCATCGTCGAGCAAAATACGAAAACGGCTCTCTTCATCGCCCGCGAGGGTAAAGGTTAATTGATACGCCCAGTGGGTAATTACCGTGCTGCTGTCCAGCTTTAATTTCAGCGCAATACCGGAGGTTTGCAGATTAAATATCAGCGTGCAGATATCCAGCGCCAGGCGGTTTTTTAAACGTGTTTCGGTTTTGGTCGGCAGGCCATTATGGGCTTTTGCCTCTTCAAGAGAGGACTCCAGACCATAAAAATTGCCCAGCAGCATTAACAGCAAGGAGCGATCAATATCAAACGCCAGATGCCCGACCTGGGAAACCATCAGTTCGGCGTTTTTATTGATAATATCCATTTCGCAGCCAATCTTTTTTAAAGTGATATTGCTGCGATGCTTTTTGAGAAAGTAGCTGCCAAGATGCGAATCAATCACGTCAAAATTCCCCGTAAACAGGGTCGGCAGGCGATGGTAGGGGCGTCCGAGCCGATTACCTTCTAATTTAAAGATGCCTGGCGTTTTACTGTACTTCAGCATGGCTTACTTTCTCTGCTGTAATGGTATGGGCGTTTTTGTGCACGCAATTCCGGCAGTGACACAAGGAGAGGTATTAAATAGAGGGGGGATGAAAGGGGCAAATTATTAATAGGGTGAAAAAATAATTAAATTATTAAAGGGTGATATGTCGGGCATCGGTGCGCAATTGCCGGATGCGGCGTAAACGCCTTATCCGGCCTACGACTCTAACTCATTGTTTAAAATGAAATAATATTTTTATTATCGTTTAATTCAAACTTGTTAATCCCGTCGGTGATACGCTTCAGAACATCCTGATTATTGTCGCTACTTATATTGTTCACCCTATGTCTGAACTTATTGCAACTGCTGCCTCCAGCATTAACGCTTTTACTCTGGCAAAGCGTGTCGCCGCCTTTAACGTGCCGGTCCTGATTCAGGGCGAAACCGGTGCGGGCAAAGAGTGTGTGGCGAAATATATTCACACCGTAGCCTTTGGTGAAAATGATAACGCGCCCTATATCGGCGTGAACTGCGCGGCGATCCCGGAAAATATGCTCGAATCGACGTTATTTGGCTACGACAAAGGTGCATTTACCGGCGCAATTGCCAGCGTGCCAGGAAAAATGGAACTGGCAAATAACGGCACCTTATTGCTCGATGAAATTGGTGAAATGCCGCTGGCTCTACAGGCCAAAATATTACGCGTATTGCAGGAACAGCAGGTTGAGCGATTAGGCAGCAACCGACAAATTAAACTCAATTTTCGCCTGATTGCCTGCACCAATAAAAACCTTGAACAGGAAGTTGCCGCCGGGCGTTTTCGTGAAGATCTCTATTATCGTCTGGCGGTGATTCCTATTACCATGCCGCCACTGCGTGAACGCCCGAACGATATTATTCCGCTGGCGGAGTCATTTATTAAAAAATACTCCACGGTACTGGTGAAAAATATCACCCTGTCCGAATCCACCCGCCGTGCGCTGCTTAATTACCGCTGGCCCGGTAACGTGCGCCAACTGGAAAACGCCATTCAGCGGGGAATGATTTTAAATCGCGACGGCGTAATTTACCCGGATGCATTAGGCCTGCCGGACACCGATATTGCTGACCACAGTGAACTGCAATGGCCTGTTCAGCCCGCCGTCCACATTGCCGAAACCGGCGATTTAGGCCAGCACGGACGAAGCGCGCAGTATCAATATATCGCCGACCTGATGCGTAAATATCAGGGTAACCGCAGCAAAATCGCTGACCTGTTAGGCATTACCCCGCGCGCCCTGCGCTATCGACTGGCCTCCATGCGCAAGCACGGTATCGAAGTTTTCTCCTGACCCGGAAGTTAAAAATGAGCATTACCACAATCAACAGCACCATGCAGGCGCAAATTATGCAGGACGTGCAGCGGATGCAGGCCAACGCCCAGGCGCCAGTGCTACCCGCCATGACCTTCAGTTCCACCGACCCGGACGTGTCGTTTAATCGCATTATGTCCGGCGCGCTCGGTCACGTTGACCAGTTCCAGCAGGTGGCGGAGCAGCAGCAAACGGCTGTCGACACGGGCAAAAGTGATGACCTCGCCGGGGCGATGATCGCCAGCCAGCAGGCGTCGCTTTCTTTCTCCGCGCTGGTGCAGGTGCGCAACAAAATCGCCACCGGATTTAACGATCTGATGAGTATGTCGATCTAACCCTATGAATGCACAAATAAAGAAGTTAACCCAGGCCTTTCCGGCGTTTCGACTGCGGCTCGCAGATAACAAACGCTGGGCGTTGATGGCGGGTGTGGGGCTTGCCGTTGCGGCGACGGCGATTATCGTCAGCGTGCTGTGGACGGGGAATCGCGGCTACGTCTCGCTCTACGGACGCCAGGAAAATCTGCCCGTGTCGCAGATTGTCACCGTGCTGGACGGCGAAAAGCTCACCTACCGCATCGACCCGCAAAGCGGGCAGATACTGGTGCCGGAAGACGAACTGTCGAAAACGCGCATGACCCTTGCCGCGAAAGGCGTGCAGGCGATATTGCCCAGCGGCTACGAGCTGATGGACAAAGACGAAGTGCTCGGCAGCAGTCAGTTCGTGCAGAACGTGCGCTATAAACGCAGCCTCGAAGGGGAGCTGGCGCAAAGCATCATGTCGCTGGACGCGGTGGAAAGCGCGCGGGTGCATCTGGCGCTCAACGAAGAAAGCTCGTTTGTGGTCAGCGATGAGCCGCAAAACAGTGCCTCGGTGGTGGTGCGCTTGCATTACGGCGCGAAGCTGAATATGGACCAGGTGAACGCCATTGTGCATCTGGTGTCCGGCAGTATTCCGGGGCTACAGGCCAGTAAAGTCAGCGTCGTCGATCAGGCGGGAAATCTGCTGACCGACGGCATTGGCGCGGGCGAGGCGGTTTCTGCCGCGACCCGTAAACGCGATCAGATCCTCAAAGATATTCAGGACAAAACCCGTGCAAGCGTGGCGAACGTGTTGGATTCGCTGGTTGGCAGCGGGAATTACCGCGTCAGTGTGATGCCGGATCTCGACCTCAGCACCATCGACGAAACCCAGGAACACTACGGTGACGCGCCGAAAATCAACCGCGAAGAGAGCGTGCTGGACAGCGACACCAATCAGGTGGCGATGGGCGTGCCCGGTTCACTCAGTAACCGTCCGCCGATTGCAGCGAATCAGATGACCAACGGTGCGGAAGAAAACCGCTCGCCGGAAGCGCTTTCCAAACACAGCGAAAGTAAGCGCGACTACTCTTACGACCGCAGCGTCCAGCATATTCAGCATCCCGGCTTTGCGGTGAAACGCCTCAACGTGGCGGTGGTGCTCAATCAAAACGCCCCGGCGCTGAAAAACTGGAAGCCGGAGCAGACCACACAGCTTACCGCGCTGCTGAACAATGCCGCCGGGATCGACGCCCAGCGTGGTGACAATCTCACCTTATCACTGCTCAACTTTGTGCCGCAGGCGGTGCCTGTCGAACCGGTTATTCCACTGTGGAAAGATGACAGCGTGCTGGCGTGGGTGCGGCTGATTGGCTGCGGCCTGCTGGCGCTGTTGCTGCTGTTCTTTGTGGTGCGCCCGCTGATGAAACGGCTGACGGCGGTACGTGCGCCGGTTATCACACCAGAACCGGAAGCCATCAGCGAACCGTGGATCGCCGTGCCGGAAGAGGAGCGTAAAAATGTCGACCTGCCGTCGCTGCCTGGTGATGACAGTCTGCCGTCCCAGAGTTCTGGCCTCGAAGTGAAACTCGAGTTCCTGCAAAAACTGGCCATGAGCGACACCGATCGCGTTGCCGAAGTTCTCAGACAATGGATTACCAGCAATGAGCGAATTGACAATAAATAAGAGCAACAGCTATCTCGAACAGGCGGCGATTCTGCTGCTGTGTCTGGGCGAAGAAGCGGCGGCAACGGTGATGCAAAAACTCAGCCGCGAAGAAGTAGTGCGACTGAGCGAAAACATGGCGCGGCTTTCCGGCGTCAAAACCAGCATGGCGCGCAAGGTGATCAATAACTTCTTTGATGAGTTCCGCGAACAGAGCGGGATCAACGGTGCGTCGCGATCCATGTTGCAGGGCATTCTTAACAAGGCGTTGGGCACCGAGATCGCCAGCAGCGTGATCAATGGCATCTACGGCGATGAGATTCGCTCGCGGATGGCGCGCCTGCAATGGGTGGAACCGCGCCAGCTGGCGATGCTGATCTCCGAAGAACATCTGCAATTGCAGGCGGTATTCCTCGCGTTTCTGACGCCGGAAATCTCGGCGGCGGTGCTCTCTTATCTCAACGAATCGGTGCAAAACGAAATTCTTTACCGGGTAGCGAAACTCAACGACGTCAACCGCGATGTGGTGGATGAACTGGATCGTCTGATCGAACGCGGCCTGTCGGTGCTTTCAGAGCACGGCTCGAAGGTGAAAGGCATCAAACAGGCGGCGGATATTGTCAACCGCTTCCAGGGAAACCAGCAGGTGATCCTCGACCAGATGCGCGAGCGCGACGAAGACGTGCTGGAGCAGTTGCAGGATGAGATGTACGACTTCTTTATTCTCAGCCGCCAGAACGAAGAGGTGCGCCGTCGCCTGCTCGACGAAGTGCCAATGGAAGACTGGGCGGTGGCGCTGAAAGGCACCGAAGCCCTGTTACGTCGCTCCATTTATGCGGTGATGCCAAAACGTCAGGTGCAGCAACTGGAAGCGATCACCGCGCGCCTGGGTCCGGTGCCGGTCAGCCGTATCGAACAAATCCGCCGCGAAATCATGGGTATCGCCCGTGAACTGGAAGAGGCGGGCGAACTTCAGCTACAGCTCTTTGCGGAACAGACGGCGGAGTAACCCATGACCATTGAAACACTGCGCGGGCGCTATCGCCTGCACCGTTTCCCGCCGCGTCAGCGTGCGGTGACCGGAGAACCGCTCACTGCCAGCATTAGCGCCGCCGATTACCAACGCCAGTTGATGGACGGTTTTCAGGAAGGACTGCAAAAAGGGTTTGCTCAGGGCATGACCGAGGGTCAGGAGCAGGGCTTTAGCGAAGGTCATCAGCAAGGTTTTGCCGAGGGGCGGCGTCAGGGCTACACCGAAGGGAGCCTCGCCGGGCAGCAGGAAGGGCGCAAGCAGTTTATTGAGGCGGCGCAGCCGCTGGAAGCCATCACTGGACAAGTGAATGACTTCCTCGCCCATATCGAACGTAAACAGCGGGAAGATTTGCTGCAACTGGTGGAGAAAGTCACCCGCCAGGTGATCCGCTGCGAACTGGCGCTGCAACCGACGCAGTTACTGGCGCTGGTGGAAGAGGCGCTGGCGGCCTTCCCGGCGATGCCGGAAACCCTGCAAGTGATGCTGAGCACGGAAGAGTTTAACCGCCTGCGCGACGCGGTGCCGGAAAAGGTCAGCGAATGGGGGCTGACGCCTTCGCCGGATTTGCCGCCGGGGGAATGCCGGGTGATCACCGATAAATCAGAACTGGACATCGGCTGCGAGCATCGCCTTGAACAATGCATGACCGCGCTGCAAGAGACGCTGACGCCGGAGACGCAGAGTGAGTGATTTTTCTGCTTTCGATAACGCCCTGCGTTCGCTGGAGTCGATCCCGCTGGCTCGCGTCGCCGGACGGCTGGTGCGCCTGAACGGCATTCTGCTGGAGAGCGTCGGCTGCCCATTAATGACCGGGCAGTTGTGCCGCATCGAAAGCGCTAACCACACGCTAATTGACGCGCAGGCCGTGGGCTTCAATCGTGACATCACCTACTTAATGCCATTCAAACAGCCAGTTGGCCTGATGGCGGGGGCGCGTGTCTTCCCGGAAGAAAAAGCCCACGACATCCTGATAGGCGAAAGCTGGTTAGGCCGCGTGGTGAATGGCCTCGGCGAACCGCTGGATGGTAAAGGCCGCCTGAACGGCAACGACCTTCTGCCGCCGCTACCGCCCTCGGTCAATCCCTTAACCCGCCGTTCGGTGGACGAACCCTTAGATGTGGGCGTGAAAGCGATCAACGGCCTGCTGACCATCGGCAAAGGCCAGCGCGTCGGGCTGATGGCGGGTAGCGGCGTCGGGAAAAGCGTGCTGCTGGGGATGATCACCCGCCAGACTAAAGCCGATATTGTGGTGGTTGGGCTAATTGGCGAACGCGGGCGCGAAGTGAAAGAGTTTATCGACCATTCACTGGGCGCGGACGGGCTGGCGAAGTCTATCGTCGTCGTCGCGCCCGCCGATGAATCGCCGCTGATGCGCCTGAAAGCCACCGAACTGTGCCACTCCATCGCCGCCTGGTTTCGCGACCGCGGGCATCACGTTTTGCTGCTGGTGGATTCCCTGACCCGCTATGCGATGGCGCAGCGTGAAATTGCGCTCTCGCTTGGCGAACCGCCCGCTACCAAAGGCTATCCGCCGTCGGCATTTGGCATGATCCCCAAACTGGTCGAAAGCGCAGGCAACAGCGAAAGCACGGGATCGATGACCGCCATCTATACCGTGCTGGCGGAAGGCGACGACCAGCAAGATCCGATTGTCGACTGCGCCCGCGCGGTGCTGGACGGGCATATCGTATTAACCCGCAAACTGGCGGAAGCGGGGCACTATCCGGCCATCGATATCGGCCAGTCGATCAGCCGCTGCATGAACCAGGTCACCTGTCCGGAACATCAGCAATCCGCTCGCGCGTTAAAGCAAAACTACGCTGCCTATATGGAGATCAAACCGCTGATCCCGCTCGGTGGCTACGTGGCAGGCGCGGATGCCAGCGTCGACAAAGCGGTGAAAATGTTCCCGGCCATCGAGCGATTTTTACGCCAGGAGATGCGCGAACCCGCCTCCCTCGAACTGGTACAAAGCCGCCTGCAAATCCTCTTTCCTGGTGCCAAAAAGGCAGAACAGTAACTATGCGACAAATCATCGACACCCTCGCGCAATTGCAGCGCCTGCGGGATAAATCGGTCAAAGACAAAACCGTCGAGCTGGCAAAGCAAAAACAGATTTGCGCGGGCTATGACAACAATATTAAAGCGTTAGGCTACCTGGTGGAGAAAACATCTGCGGGCGCGGCGGCGTCGGTGGAATCGCTGAAAAACGTCAGCGGCTACAAAGGCACCTTGCGCAAAGTGATCGCCTGGCAGGAGCAGGAAAAAACGCTGGCTAACATCAAGGCTACGCGAATGCAGAAAAACCTGACGGCGGCGGCGTGCGAAGAGAAAGTGGTAGCCCTGACGCTGGATGACAAACGCCGCGAGCAGCAAGAAAGTGCCACGGCGAAAGCGCAAAAAGCGGTGGATGACATCGCCGTTCAGTGCTGGCTGCGGCAAAAATTAGCGGAGTAGCCATGAAAACGGTCATCACCTTCGGCACCTTCGATGTGTTTCATGTCGGTCATCTGCGCCTTTTACAACGCGCCCGAACGCTGGGCGAACGGCTGCTGGTTGGCGTGTCGTCTGACGCCCTGAACATTGCTAAAAAGGGCAGGGCACCGGTTTACCCTCAGGATGACCGCATGGCGATTATCGCTGGGCTGGCGTGCGTGGATGGCGTTTTTCTGGAGGAATCGCTGGAGCAGAAAGCGGAGTATTTGCGGGGGTACAGTGCAGATATTTTAGTGATGGGCGATGACTGGGCAGGGAAGTTTGATAGCTTCGCGTATATTTGTGAGGTGGTCTATTTCCCCCGCACGCCGTCGGTGTCGACGACGGGGATTATTGAGGTGATTAGGAGGGCGCGCATGACAAAATAAAATTTATTTTTGAGACTCAAAGTAATTGAAGAAATATGTGTTATATTTATTTGTATCTTTTTGTTTTATTCCATTCTTGTTAAAATAACTATTTTTGTTTGTTGATATCTCTATTTCGATAAATTTTTCTCTTTGCATATATTCAATTTTGCACTTGTAATATCTAATAACGATGTTTTCCTTATGCTTTATAACCTCAAAAATATTTGCATCATGCAGTTTGTCTAATTTTTTATTTAAAAAGAAAGCGTCTGTTACCAGCGTTTCAACCTTATTATTATAAGAAAAAAAGAAGCTCGCACCACCCATGTCATTGCTTTCAAAAACTTGCTGTATATTTCCTTTAAAAAGGATGGTTTGCACTATAGCTGTGGGGGAAGAGTTTTCCTTACTATGGTATCTATAAGTTTTCATATTAATAACCATATCCTTAAGTATGTCATTTTCCCCATATACTTCAAAGGCAGGTGGGTTTTTATTATAATCCGGATACACTATTATTATGAATAATAAAATAAAGCTTCTCAATACAATGCTAATCATTTGATTTATTCTTCCGGTGATCATTAAAATTGCTTTGATCGCAGGTTAAAATCAATGTCCCATTATTATAACACTGCATAGGGAGAGCTTTTAATGGATTTCGATTATCCGGGAATAATGCATCCCATCCTTGACCTTCAGAATTGGCAACCATATATGTTGGTGAAAAAGACCAACCTATATTTATTGACCTCATAATCGACGTTGTCCTGATATCTGGGAAATAAGATGGATAAGTACTTTCTGTTTGACCCCAGACATTCACGTCCTTAAAATTATCTAATAGGGATAATTTACTGGCAAAACCTTGTCCTGAATCATCACTTGCATAACTAGTGCGACAACCATACATAACAAACATAGCATTGTTTGACCAGTTAAAATCAATTGAATCCCATCCTCCGGATATGTCCATTTGTTGTGGGTATTTAGGCACGGAAGGTGTATTTATAGAGTTTGAGGTTGTAGGACCATGAATTGGCCCCCCATGTGAGAATAAACTGACTTCTTTAACCTTTGCTTTAGTTTTACCTCCATTCTTGTTTATAAAGATTTCTAATATTTCTTTGATTTGATTAAATGTGTTAATTGATAAATGATAAACTATCTGTGTTTCTTTTTTATACTCGGGGGAATAAAGGATATTGAAATAACGCGTCAGACATGCTTCTTCAAAAATAGAACGTCGGCTATCATCGGACTCATCAACCCAAAATAATAGAAACAATTCCTTCTGGCGTGATATTTTTTGAGTGACAATGTTGTTTTGTTTCTGGCTTGTCGTACCGGAAGTTACTTTTTTATCAGAAGTCATATTATCGTTTACGCTCTATCATTTTTAGGCAAGATGTTAAATTACGCAGTAATTTTTATAGTGTGTAACCTATATTTATGATAAGCAATATGTTTAGCAAGATTCAGGGTTTTTTCAGAATTCATAAAGATCGCTCCCCCACAATCTACGACTTTACCGATTCACCAGCCATAAAGAGATGTATTTAAAATCGAAGGGTAGATAAGTGCGCTGTTCGTGCCGGATGCGGCGTAAACGCCTTATCCGGCCTACAAATCATCACAGATTCAAACTATTGCAGCGGCGAGTAGGCCTGATAAGCGAAGCGCATCAGGCACTTCTGCGGTTTAACCCAGCGCCTCCACAATCACCATCGCCGCCCGTTCTCCCGCCTTACCATCCATAAACATGTCGCAATAGTGATGACGAATTTCCGTAAGCCGCGCCTGCAACGCACCCCAGTCAAACGCCTCTGACAACAAGTAACGCAGCTCTGCCATATCATGAGCCACCGGCAATATTTCGCGGATTTGCTGGTCGGCACTATCCGGTGTGGAGTAGCTTTTCTCGCCGTCGAGCAGTTTATTCATGCCCGGAAAGTCGAGCAGGATTACCCGCTTATCAACGTGGATAGCATCGAAAATAAAGCCGCTGTTATCGGTGAGCACGTAATCGGCCGTTGCCAGTAGCGCCAGCGTGTGCCGAGCGGAGTCGGTGCGCTGTTTTAAGTGTCTGCGCGCCAGGGCCAGCGATGCAACTTCTTCCGGGCGCGAGCAGGTGCCGTGGTGCAGTTTGCAAATCAGGTTCACATCGCCACTTAAGCGCCCCAATTTTTCTGCCCAGTGGGGCAGGGAGCTTAATGCGCCAAACGTGGGGGCATAGAGCACCGTAGGTTTACGGGAATCGGGTTGGATATTTTCCGGCAGGGCGCGGTCAAACGTGCCGTTATGCCAGGCGTCGAAGCGCGGGTTGCCGACCACTTTTGTGCTGCCGAAATGTTTCAGTGCTTGCTGGCTGTAGTGGCTGTAACACAAAATGCGCTGATAAAAACGGTTCCAGTCGGCGTGGTTCCACGTCTCTTTGGCTAAGCCGTACATGGCGCGAACGTTCACGGGTGAAATGCCATTGAGCGCGGGCGTGTGGTAGGGGCTGACCAGGCATTTCACCCGCTGACCGTGCGCCTGCATTTCTGATAAGCGCATACCTTTAAGCTGTGGATCGTCGATGCTTTTCAGTGTTTCCAGTATTTCATCCAGAAACGGTTTAAACACGCGATCGTTGATTACCAGTGTGCAACTCTGCCCCTGCGCCTGTAGGGCGGTGATGATTGGGCGATAGAGCGCGTAGTGGAAGGAGGTTTCCATAAAAAAGCCGGTGGTGACGGCGATGGGTAATGTGGATGGCTTGGTGGCTACGGGTAACTTATTGAAGTAGTGGTTAATGTTATCAGTCGCTTTTTTCTCGATATCACTAAAGCCCGGTCGCTGATAACTAAGGCTCGGGTAACAGGCCAGCCATTTGTCGGCGCGCAGCAGTGGCTGCCAGCCGTCTTCCAGCGAGTGCTCATCGTTACTCATCTGCTGCGCCAGTTGTGGGTAGTAGCGGCTGTTCACCAGATAAGCACACACTTTGCGGCAGTCCCGCGCGTGCACCAGCCCCGGCAGGCTTTTTAGCATTGTTCCTTGTGAAATTTCGCCACCAAGGATCATCACCTGCCAGGGAATTTTCGCCAGGCTCGCCAGCAGCGTGTTCAGTATCTGAATATGTTTCTCCTGCTTGAGAATAAGAGCGTCATCTTCCAGCAGCAGGTAATTTTGCCAGCTGTGCTGTTGCGCCAGGCGTAGCGCCTGCAAGTGCGACAGGCGGCGGCCCCGTTGACCGTTTTCATCTTCACAGGCGGCAAGGCGGGTAATTTTTTCAGGCGGAATATGCAGCAATGCCAGCTCTTCACGGATCTGCCGTAAACGATCCGGGCGTTTATCCAGATTCAGCAGAACGATCTGATCGATCGCCTGATGGTTGATCCCCTGGTGATGAGTGGCGTTATGCAGACTCAGATAAGCATTGCGGAGCAGCGGATCGGTGACGATATCCGTAAGCGCCGCGTTTACTGGCGTGCTGGCCCCGAGAATAAAGTCTTTATCAAAGGTGTTGTGGCTATGCGAAATACACAAAATCGTGCGCTCGCCGGGCAGTTGCAGCGGGTTTACGCTGAAATTGTCGGTGAAACTTTTCTCTTCGCCTAAATTGCAATCGTCATTGTAACGGTGCTTTTTCAGGTAGTTACGGTGATAACAAAAGGTGCCGTTGAGGATGTTACGCGGGCCAAAGCTGCGGCTTTGAAAGATGCGGTTGATATGGCTGTACCAGATGGGGATCTGGTCGGAACCGGAGATCAGCGCCCGGTGTTTTTGCATCATGGCGATGGTGTAAGAGATTTTATCTGCCGGGTAGTAGTCGTCGTCATCCATGCAGAGGATATATTCGCCGCTCGCCAGTTCGTTGAGCATATTGCGTTTTTTTCCCAGCGGCAGTTTTTCCGGGTGATGGATGTAGCGGATGTTAAAGGCTTCCGGCGTGCCATTGGTCAGGCGGTCGATGATGTGTTGATGGCTTTGCGGCGAGTCGTCAAGGATGACCAGTTCGCGGCGGTCTGCCGGGTAGTCCTGATAGCGGTACATATAGAGCAGGTACGGGAGGAATGCGCCGCGGTTCCAGGTTGGCGTGACGACGCTGACGAACGGTTTTTCGCGGTGGGTGGCGAGTGTTTTGATGATGCTTGGTGTTGGCATGGTGTTTGGGTGAGTTAGTGGGTGAATGTGATGGATAAGGGGGGCTGTGCGCGCTTTGCCCCTCACCCTAACCCTCTCCCCGAAGGGGCGAGGGGACCGATCGAGCGTGGTGCTGAATTGGGCGCAGGTTTTCTCCCTCTCCCTGTGGGAGAGGGCCGGGGTGAGGGGCATCAGCGCGCACAGAGCGACTCATGTAAGCAGCGAAAACGCTGAAAGCAGCGGGTCGGCGGCACATAATGACTGAATTTGCTGGCGAATCAGCACGGCATTTTCACTCACTCGCCAGCGTTCAAACACCGCGAAGAGGGCGAAAATAACCTCCTGCCGCAGCGGTGAATCATCCAGCGTCCATAAACTGATTAACGTGCGGATGAGGTAAAAATCGCACACCAGCGGGCAATAATCCGTCCCGTCATCCTGCCCGATCGCGTCGTGATAAACCCGGTAAATTATCCAGTTACGCATCATCCACGGCGCGGTGGCAAAATGCTGTTGCCAGGTAGTTTGCCACTGTGTCTGTAGCTGCTGTTGTAACAGGGCTTCGCTGTTGGCGTCGTGCAGCGTTAGCAAGGTTACCTGCAACGGCAGTGAGGCTTTGCGCGGGCTTTCCGGCAGAATCGACCAGTCAAAGGCACAACTGCCGAGCAGTGTCACCAGTTGGCGCGCCAGCTGTGGCACGGGCGGTAGCTGGGCGAACTGTGCCTGTAACGTGCCTTTTTGTGCGTGATCGGCCAGCGCCTGCGGCAGTGCTGTCAGCCGGGCGAGAGTGTCGCCGTCTCTGCCCGGCATTTTACTGGCGCGGGAGAGCAAAATCCCGACGGCATACAGTGAAAGCTCTGGGGTTAAATCAGGGAGCGTGAGGGTGCTCAAAATTATCTGGTTTACTATCGCATCGCGCGCGGAGAGCGCTGCGGCATTTTCTTCCACAGGGCGATAGGTAAGCTGTAATTCAAAGGCCCTGGCATTGTTGAGCACTGCTTTGCAACTGGCAATATCGGTCAATGCCAGGCTCTGGCGAATCTCATTCTTCCACACCTTGCGGACGTATAAAGGCGAATCGGGATATTGCGCCATAAAATTGCGCACATATTCCGGTTCGTAACATTCAATAAAACTCATAGGTGGCTTCCAGTCTTTAATGCTGTGCAGGATGTGCAATAAGCGTGCCGGGATTTTTTGTAATTAAAAACAAAGGATTGGAAATCAGGCGGAAAATCCATTTCCGCTATGGGGAAGGTATTCGCGTTATTCCTGGTACAGAAAATCTGTTTCGTTACCTAAAAACGACTGAATAAATTCATACTGGCGAATCAACAGCTCGCCGTTTTTATCGTTATAGGCTTTGCAGCGTTCCGCTTTTTGCTCCAGGCGTTGCCACAACTGTTGTGCTGCCGCTTTTTGTACCGCCGGAAGCCAGGCGAAAACCTGCGCCAGACCGTCACGATTTACGCTGACACCCAGCAGTTGCAGCAGGCTGTGTCGCTGATGGCTATGCCCATGCAACTGCTCATAGTGCTGCGTTATCTCGTCGTTTACCGCCAGCAACTCTTCGCTGGCGCGGCGAATCATGCAGATCCGCTGACGCTGGAGAAGTTCTCTCAGGGAATCATACAGCGCGTCGTCGTCACGAATTCCCTGCAACAACGCCTTCACCTGTTGTAACCGGATACTCACTTCATCGGCCTCTTAGTTCTGGAAAAAACTCAGCATGTCGCTGGCTAACTGTTCGGTGTCCACTTGCAGGCTGCCGGACGCCAGCATCGCCTGCATTTGCGCCACTTTATCGCTGTCGATATCGCTCTCTTGCTGGTCGTTCAGCGTTTGCTGGGCAGACTGCAATCCCGCCTGGGTAATGTCGTCGGCACTCAGCGTCGTGGTGGTGGTCGCCGTACTTTTACGCGGCTGGCTGGAGCCTGCCGTTGTGGCTGTCGGGCGATTGCCTGGCATCGTCGGGGTGATTTTCATCGCAACCTCGTCTCGGTATTGGGTGGTTACTCCGGTAAAGCGGTTAACAGGCGGCAAAACTTTAATCGTTATCGCATATTTACTTTTTGTTCAGATATGTTGGTTCTGGTCGTTCTGATGGATATGTGGAAAAATCTGAATCGGATACTATGCAAAAATAAGGATGTCTTATGTCAGGATTACAAGATTGGCTGCTTGATAAGGTCGGTGGTAACAATTATCTCTATATCAAACGTCTTTCAGCAAACGACACTGGTGCAACAGGAGGGCATCAAGTGGGGGTATATATCCCTTCCGGTATCGTCGGTGAACTTTTCCCATCTATAGATCATACGTCAGAAAAAAATCCTTCGGTTTTATTGCGCGCAACTTATTCCTCTCATGAATGTGTAGACAGTGAGGTTCGCGCTATTTACTACAATAATAAGTATTTCGGGCAAACAAGAAATGAAAAACGTATCACTCGGTGGGGGGCTGGCAGTCCCCTACAAGATCCGGAAAATACAGGTGCTTTGTCTGTGCTTGCGTTTGAACATGAGCCTGGGAGAGACAGCAAAAGTGTTGATGTATGGGTTTGTGTAAGCCCAGAAGAAGAGGATGTACTGGAATCAGCTGTTGGGGAGATCATTCCAGGAACTTTAATGTTTGGGCCTGCCAGTGAAATACTTGGTGTACTCGCATCAAGGCCAAAAATCTCTCAAAAGGAATATGTTATTCCGGAAAGCTGGAAACATAGTTTTCCTTCTGGCTTAGATATTATCCAATATGCGGCAGGTTATTACCCAACAGGCGTAACCAGTCCAGATGACCAACTTTTAGAACGCCGCCGTATTGAATATGATCTCTTTCTAATGGTTGAAGAAATTCACGTACTGGACATCATCCGTCAAGGATTTGGTTCTGTAGATGATTTTATAGCTATGGCTAACTCTGTTAGTAATAGAAGAAAATCTCGAGCCGGGAAATCACTGGAGCTACATCTTGAGCAAATTTTTATTGAGCATGGACTGCATCATTTTGCTACTCAATGTATTACTGAAGGAAAAAAGAAACCCGATTTTCTTTTCCCATCAGCGGCAGCTTACCATGATGATCACTTTCCAAGAGAAAAACTCCGTATGCTTGCTGTAAAAACAACATGTAAGGATCGGTGGCGACAGGCGCTTAATGAAGCAAATAAAATCAACAAGATATATTTGTTTACCTTGCAAGAGGGTGTCTCTGTTGCTCAATTTAACGAAATGAGAGCTGAAGGTGTCACCTTGGTTGTACCTTCCCCTCTTCATAAAAAATACCCGGAGGAAATCAGGGAGGAAATATTAACATTAGATGGTTTTATTACACAGTTAATAACGCTTTATGAAGATTTTGTATAATATAAAAACATACTTGTAAAAACTCATGATTATATATTTAGAGGCCTTTAATAAAAAGGCCTCACAATAGTGAAAATTAATTATTATTAATCGTTAATAATATGCATATTGACTGCCTTTTGTATATATGGTTCTAGTAATCTTGCTACAGCTTCAAATACTGGAACAACAACTGAGTTCCCAAATTGTCTATAGGCTTGTGTATCCGATACAGGTATTCTAAAAGGTCTTCCCCTTGGTTTTTCAAAACCCATTAGCCTGGCACATTCGTGAGGTGTCAGTCTTCTTGGACGATGCTCTTGATTCGCTGGATTACTAAAGTCAATTTCACCGACAGCCTTATCCCAGCCACGATCAATCAATATTTCAGAGCCATCTTTATGATAACGAGCAGACAGAGTCCTTGCGATACTATCTGGATTTTTAGGATCCACTAAACCAAAACCAAACCCATTGCCTTTTGCTGCATGTTTTTTTGCATAATTGTAAAGATATTCCCATAACCTTGGAGTCAAAATATATTTATCGTCAACATCATGATCTAATAATTCACCAAATGTTGGCCTGTTTTGAGGGTAAAAGCGGTTAATGTTTCGTAACGTGAAATCCTTGTGAATATTCAGATCTCTACGAAATCCTACCAACACTATACGCTCACGATGTTGGGGTAAAAAATGTTTTCCATCTATAATTTTGGGATCATCTGAGCCAGTAACACCAGCATCGGCGACTTCATATCCTAATTCATCGAGTGTTTCCATGATGACTTTAAAAGTCTTACCTTTATCATGA
The DNA here is from genome assembly GCF_030295175.1 of Escherichia sp. HH091_1A. Lineage (NCBI taxonomy): Bacteria > Pseudomonadati > Pseudomonadota > Gammaproteobacteria > Enterobacterales > Enterobacteriaceae > Escherichia > Escherichia sp. HH091_1A. The sequence goes on from NZ_AP025747.1 coordinate 312,746, forward strand.
CTTTTAAGGTTTTTCACATTCTCAAGCACAAAAATAGCTGGTTTTTTTGATTTAATAATCCGAGCGACATCAAAAAATAGTGTTCCTTGTGCCTCACATTCAAAACCATGTGCACGCCCCAGAGAGTTTTTCTTGCTTACCCCAGCCAGACTAAAGGGCTGACATGGAAAACCGGCCAGAAGGACATCATGATCTGGAATATTTTTGTCTATATGATTATAGGCTTCTACTTCGGAAACATCATCTCTATCACTTAAAGTGACTTCTCGTATATCAAGATTAAATTTATGATTTAGTTCATCATTAAACCAATTAGCTTTGTAGGTTCTTACCGCTTCTTTATTCCATTCGCTGGTAAAAACACACTGTCCACCAATGTTTTCGAAACCTTTACGAATACCACCAATCCCTGCGAATAAATCAATAAAACGAAATGTGTAGTTAGGATGATGTTCAGGAGGTGCTGGAAGCATCTTGCGGAGTAAAGTTTCCTCCGCAGAAGTTAATTGCTTAGGATTGCACTTACCATTTATCCAACGGTTAAGTGTTTCTCTGCTCCATTCATTTTTTCCTAGTTTTCGTAAGAGTTCTGCAACATATTTTTGATCATAGATTTCAAGGACCTTTGAAATTAATTCTCGATCTTTTTCTTGTCGCTTTTTCTCGTCTTCTTCTGATTTTAAAAGAAGATCTTTCACGAGTAATTCAAATTCAGACATAGCATCCCCCATAGGTCTTATTGGTGATACAGTATCACTCATTTGACCCAGATGAAATAGTTACCATCTGGATATTTAAACAGTAGTGATTGAGTGCTCAATAATTATCCAAAAGACACGATGAAATTTGTCAGAAAGTCATAATATTGGGAGATAGTCATACATATGCTACGCGGTATCGAAGCAAATTACTCCGCGCTTACCGTTGTCACCACGCCGCTTTCCGCCACCCTCGCGCTAATGACCCGCTGGCTGCTGGCGTTACGTACTTTCACCATTTCCCCTTTGCGACCATTTTTCAGCGCCACGCCGGGCATCGAGGCGGTGATCCCCGCGCTCTGGTAAACAATCATCACCGGCTGATCGCGCTCGATCAGCACTGGCGAAACCAGTTCTTCTTTGGTAAGCGGCCTGCCTGGTTGCAGGGCATGTTTGCTGCTTAAACCAATCGCTTCATTGAGATCCATCAGCACATCCCGCCGCTGGGCGCTGACGTTGTAGGGCTTCAGCTCCACATCATTTGCCGTGAGCGGCGTATCGCGGGCAACCAGTGACTTCGCCATCACCACCGGCACCAGAACATCCGGGCGCACCGCAACGTTCATCTGCCAGCTTTGCGGGCAACTGACGGTGAAGTTCATCCGGTTGAGAGCGATTTCCGCAGGCGACGTCAGCGTGACGCCGGGGGCCGTAGCGCAGGGCGCGGCGGTCGCAATCTGCGAGGGAATGTAGACCTTAAAGGTGTAGCGATAGTCATGCCACTGCCGCTGTTGCGCCAGCGATTCAATCTGCTGGCTCGCGGCATTCAGCACCTGGGCGTTGATTTGTTCCCGCGCGCTATGTTGCACGGGATGGACGGCGGCGTAGCCCGGTAAGGCCAGCGCCAGGAGGAAATACAACTTCCGCCTGCAAAATTGAAACCTCATAAACCCTTTCTCATCAGTCACTTAAAAATTGGCACAGCGATTGCTTAGCGTATGCGGATTGAAGCGGGAGTGGCGCAAGAAATGGGGATCAGTTTTCAACAAGCATTGGGAGTACATCCGCAGGCAGTGAAGTTACGTCTTGAGAGGACCGAGCTACTGACTGCGAATCTGGCGAATGTCGATACGCCAAATTTCAAGGCTAAAGATATTGATTTTGCCAGGGAGATGCAACGGGCAAATAACGCGGCGGTGGATGTCCAGTATCGCGTACCGATGCAGCCATCGGAAGATGGTAACACCGTGGAACTGAACAGCGAACAGGCGCGGTTTTCACAAAATAGTATGGATTATCAAAGCAGTCTGACCTTTCTGAATCTGCAAATCAGCGGCATCAGAGAGGCCATTGAAGGGAAATAAGCATGTCATTTACTGATATCTATCAGATTTCCGGCTCGGCGATGACGGCGCAAACGCTACGTCTGAATACCGTTGCCAGTAACCTGGCAAATGCCAATGCGCCCGCTGGCAGCGAGGCGCAGGCGTATAAAGCGCGCAGCCCGGTGTTTGCGGCGGTCTATCACCACAGCTTGCTGGCGGGAACGCATCGCCATGCCATTGACGGTGCCAGCGTGCAGGTGCAGGACGTGCTGCAAACCGGCGGGGCGGTGAAACGCTATGAACCGCATTCGCCGCTGGCGGATGCCAACGGTGATGTCTGGTATCCCGATGTCAACGTGGTGGAACAGATGGCGGACATGATGTCGGCTTCGCGCGATTTTGAAACTAACGTCGATGTGCTCAACAACGTGAAAAGTATGCAGCAAAGCCTGCTGAAACTGGGAGAAGCCTGATGAATACCCTGGCGCTGAATGCGCAATCACCGCAGCCGACCGCCACGGCGGAAAGCAACACTGTGGCGGCCAGCGACACGACAAGCAGCAGCGATAGCTCGCCCGTTGATACCTTTCTGACGCTGTTTGTCGCCGAGATCCAAAACCAGGACCCGACCGATGCCACCGAATATATCGACCAGCTTTCGTCGATGGCGCAGGTGGCGATGATGGAAGAGATGAGCGTGCAGGCCAATACCAACGCGGTGCTGATGAGCAACATTCAGGTGATGGCGCTCGGCAACCTGGTGGGCGACGACATTATGGTGCAGACCACCGCCTTGCAGGTGAGTGACCAGACCATTAACGGTCGCGCCACACTGGACGACGCCTGTACCACCGCCGAACTCCACTTTACCGATGCCGCGGGCGATGACTACACCGTCTCGCTGATCCCGGAAGGGAGTTCGTCGGTTGGACCAGGCCAGGTTGATTTCTCGATTAATCCGGCGGATTACGGCATCCCGCCGGGTGATTACGACGTTTCGGTGGTGACCAACACCGGGGAAGAAGAGGTACCGATTGAAGTCTCCGGCGAAGTGGAAGATGTGCGCATCCCGCTCGACGGCAGCTCCCCGGTACTTAACGTTGCCGGTGTAGGTGAAGTGCCGTTCACCATGATTAGCCAGTTTGGCGTACCCGATGCCGACAGTGATGTGGCGTAAGAATCAATTAACAGGAAGACACAATGAGTTATGAAATTGCCGCAACGGGGCTGAATGCCGTTAACGAACAGCTGGACGGGATCAGTAACAACATCGCCAACGCCGGAACGGTGGGCTATAAATCGATGACCACCCAGTTTTCCGCCATGTATGCCGGAAGCCAGGCAATGGGCGTCAGCGTGGCGGGCACCGCGCAAAGTATTTCGCGCGGCGGTTCGCTGGTCTCCACCGGTAATGCGCTGGATCTGGCGATTAACGACGACGGCTTTTTTGTGATGTGCGACAGCGCAGGCAACATCTCTTATACCCGCGCCGGATCGTTTGAAACGGACAAAGACGGCTATATCGTTAACGCCTCGGGCGCTTATTTACAGGGCTATCCGGTCGATGACAGCGGCACCCTGCAAACCGGTACGGTCACCGATATCCAGATCAAAACCGGCAATATCCCGGCGCAGGCCAGCAGCAGCCTGACCTTTACCGCCAACTTCGATGCCAGCGATGCGGCTATAGACCGTACAACCGTACCGTTCGACGCGACCAACAGCAGCTCGTATACCGACAGCTACACCACCACAGTATATGACTCATTAGGCAACGAACACTCGGTATGCCAGTATTTCACCAAAACCAGCGACAACACCTGGGAAGTGCAGTACACCTTCGACGGTCAGCAGCAGACCGGCGTTCCTGCGACCACATTAACCTTCGACCCGAACACCGGGAAACTGACCTCGCCAACCACGCCGCAGACCATTGAATTTCAAACCGACGCCGCCGCGCCCATCGACTTAACCGTCGATTACTCCACCTGTACGCAATACGGCTCTGAATTTTCGGTCACCACCAACTCCGCCAACGGTTACGCTTCCGCCACGCAAAACGGTGTGCAGGTTGATGACGACGGTAAAGTTTACGCCACCTACAGCAACGGCGAACGCATGTTGCAGGGACAGGTGGTGCTGGCGACGTTCCCTAACGATGACGGCCTGCAAGCCGTAAGCGGCACCGCGTGGGTACAAACCGGAGAATCCGGCACGCCACTGATTGGTGTTCCCGGTTCCGGAACCTGCGGCACGCTCACGTCGGGAGCGCTTGAGAGCTCTAACGTCGATATCACCAGCGAACTGGTTAACCTGATGACCGCCCAGCGTAACTATCAGGCCAACACCAAAGTTATCGCCACCAGCACGCAGCTCGATGACGCGCTGTTCCAGGCAATGTAATGGATCGCTTGATTTATACCGCCCTGAGCGGGGCTTCTCAGACGTTGTACGAGCAGCAAATTAGTGCCAACAACCTGGCGAACGTCAACACCAACGGTTTTCGCGCCGATATGGCGATGGCGACCAACGACAAGGTGAAAGGCGGCGGCTTCGACACGCGCTATATGGCGCAGGAAGGGGCCAGCGGCGTGAACGACAGCACGGGTGTGGCGGAGAAAACCGAACGCCCGCTGGACGTGGCGATTCAGGGGGCGGGTTACATTGCGGTGCAGGATAAAAACGGCAACGAAGTCTATACCCGCAACGGCAATATTCAGCAGAACGATCAGGGGCAACTGACCATCGACGGCAATCTGGTGCTGGGGGATAACGGCCCGATCATTCTGCCGCCGAACGCCATCGCCTCTTTTGGCAGCGACGGCACGCTCTCGGTGACGCCCGATGACGGCGACGTGACCGCCACGATGGATATCGACCGCCTGAAGCTGGTGGATATCCCTGTCGCTAACCTGGCGAAAAATCCTGAAGGGATGCTGGTGACTAGCGACGGCATTCCGGCCCAGCGCGATGAAAACATCAAAGTCAGCGGCGGTTTTCTCGAAGGCAGCAACGTCTCGGCGGTGAGCGAAATGATGTCGTCCATCGCCATGAATCGCCAGTTTGAAGCGCAGATCAAGATGATGAAAACTGCCGAAGATATCAGCGACGCGGGCAACCGCTTATTGCGCGGCTCGTGATAACAGACATCAGGGAATAAAGCACCATGAACGCAGCATTATGGATCAGCAAAACCGGCCTCTCGGCGCAGGATGCTGAAATGAGCGCGATTGCCAACAACATCGCCAACGTTAACACCACCGGCTTCAAGCGCGACCGGGTGATGTTTCAGGATCTGTTCTACCAGACCCAGGAAGCGCCGGGCGCGATGCTCGACCAGAACAACATCATGCCGACCGGGCTGCAATTCGGTAGCGGCGTGCGCATTGTCGGCACTCAGAAAACCTTTACCGAAGGCAACGTCGAAACCACCGACAACGCGATGAATGTCGCCATTATGGGGCAGGGGTTTTTGCAGGTGCAAAAGGCCAACGGCGATATCGCCTATACCCGCGACGGCAATTTGCAGGTGAATGCCGACGGCGTGCTAACCAACTCGCAGGGCTTGCCATTGCAGCCGGAAATCGACGTTCCGGCGGGGGCGACGAATGTTGCGTTTGGTGAGGACGGTACGGTGACGGCTATCTTACCCGGCGACAGCGACGTGACCGAGTTAGGGCAACTGACGCTGGTGAACTTCGCCAACCCGGCGGGGCTTTCCGCCGAGGGCGACAACCTCTATCTGGAAACCGCCGCCAGCGGTCAGCCGACCGAAGGCGTACCGGGCGAAGATGGGCTTGGCACCTTGCAGGACAATGCGCTCGAAGGCTCGAACGTGGATATCGTCAACGAAATGGTGGCGATGATTACGGTGCAACGCGCGTACGAGATGAACGCCAAAATGGTTTCGGCGGCGGACGATATGTTGCAGTACATCAGTCAGACGCTGTAAGGCGAAATGTCGGATGCGACGCTGACGCGTCTTATCCGACCTACAAAAGCGCATAACTCACTGTATTTAAAACAGGCAGAACGTGAAAAATTATCTCTGGCTGGTGGCGCTGCTTCCCCTGCTTAGCGGGTGTGAATCGCAGGCCATTCTGGTCAAAAAAGACGACGCATACTTTGCGCCACCGAAAACCGAAGCGCCGCCTCCGGCAGACGGGCGTGCCGGGGGCGTGTTTGAAACGGGCTACAACTGGTCGCTAACCGCCGATCGGCGGGCTTACCGCGTGGGCGATATCCTGACGGTGATCCTCGAAGAATCGACCCAGTCGAGCAAACAGGCGAAAACCAACTTTGGCAAAAGCAACAGCGTCGATATCACCGCGCCAACGGTATTTGGTCACACCAAAAATAACCTTTCCGGCTCCATCGACGCCAACCGCGACTTTGACGGCAGCGCCACGTCCCAGCAGCAGAACAGCCTGCGCGGGGAGATCACCGTTTCCGTTCATGCGGTGCAGCCTAACGGCATCCTGGAAATTCGCGGCGAGAAATGGCTCACCCTCAATCAGGGCGATGAGTACATCCGCTTAAGCGGCCTGGTGCGCGCCGACGATATCCAGAATGACAACTCGGTCTCCTCCCAGCGGATCGCCGACGCCCGCATCTCCTATGCCGGACGTGGCGCGTTAAGTGACGCCAACGCCGCAGGCTGGCTGACCCGGCTGTTTAACCATCCTCTGTTCCCGATTTAATGCCGGAGAGTGCAATGCAAAACTGGATAAAAACGGTGATGGTAGCCGTAACCCTGGCGCTACCCGGTGTGGCGCTGGCGCAATCGCTGGAGTCGCTGGTCAACGTACAGGGCGTGCGTGAAAACCAACTGGTCGGCTACAGCCTGGTGGTCGGCCTCGACGGTACGGGCGATAAAAACCAGGTCAAATTCACCAACCAGACCATCACCAATATGCTGCGCCAGTTTGGCGTGCAGTTGCCAAATAAAATCGACCCGAAGGTGAAAAACGTCGCCGCGGTGGCGGTGAGTGCCACGTTGCCGCCGATGTACTCGCGCGGGCAGACCATTGATGTCACCGTCTCGTCGATTGGCGATGCCAAAAGTATTCGCGGCGGCACCTTGCTGCTGACCCAGTTGCACGGCGCAGATGGCGAAGTGTATGCCCTGGCGCAGGGCAGCGTGGTGGTGGGCGGGATGAACGCCACCGGGGCCAGCGGCTCGAGCGTAACGGTTAATACGCCGACCGCCGGATTAATCCCCAATGGCGCGACGGTGGAGCGCGAAATTCCCAGCGATTTTCAGATGGGCGACACCATCACGCTTAACCTGAAACGTCCGTCGTTTAAAGACGCCAACAACATTGCGGCGGCGATCAACGCCTCGTTTGGCGGCATTGCCACGGCGCAGAGTTCCACCAACGTCACCGTGCGTGCGCCCACCAGCTCCGGCGCGCGGGTGGCGTTTATGTCGCAACTGGATGATGTGCAGGTACAGGCGGAGAAAATCCGCGCCCGCGTGGTGTTTAACTCGCGTACCGGTACGGTGGTGATGGGCGATGGCATCGCGCTGCACGCGGCGGCGGTGTCGCACGGCAGCCTGACCGTCTCAATTAACGAAACCAGCAACGTCAGCCAGCCGAATGCCTTTGCTGGCGGGCGCACGGCGGTGACGCCGCAGAGCAATATCGCGGTGAATCATGCCCGTCCGGGCGTGGTGAGTTTGCCGGAATCGAGCAGCCTGAAAACGTTGGTCAATGCGCTGAACAGTTTAGGCGCAACGCCGGACGACATTATGTCGATTTTGCAGGCGCTGCATGAAGCGGGCGCGCTGGATGCCGACCTGGAGGTGATCTGATGAAAGTCAACGCCAGCGGCGGGATTGACGGCAGCGATGCGTTAATGGGGCCGAAGGTTCAGGCCAATGATATTAAGCAGGCCGCCGAACAGTTTGAGGCGATTTTTTTACGCAACATGCTCAAAGAGATGCGAAAAACCAACGAGTTGTTTGATTCGAAAGATAACCCATTTAACAGCGATTCGGTGCGCATGATGCAGGGATTTTATGACGATGAGTTGTGTAACGCCCTGGCGCAGCAGCACGGGATAGGGATTGCGGCGATGATTGTGAAGCAGTTGTCGCCGAAGCATAGGTGAGGGGAGGTGCGCGCTGATGCCCTCACCCCGGCCCTCTCCCACAGGGAGAGGGAGAAAACCGGCACCCTGTTCAATACCGTGCTCGATCGGTCCCCTCTCCCTCAGGGAGAGGGTTAGGGTGAGGGGGCAATGCGCGCACCCCCTCCCACTTAAGAATCCCCAACTTCACGCCGCTTTTATCCGGCACGATTTACCGGTAAGGATCCAACATGGACATGATTAACATCGGCTACAGCGGCGCATCAACGGCGCAGGTGGAGCTGAACGTCACGGCGCAAAACACCGCTAACGCCATGACCACGGGCTACACCCGCCAGGTGGCGGAGATCAGCACCATCGGTGCCAGCGGCGGTTCGCCGAACAGCGCCGGAAACGGTGTGCAGGTCGACAGCATTCGTCGCGTCTCCAACCAGTATCAGGTGAATCAGGTGTGGTATGCCGCCAGCGATTACGGCTATTACAACACCCAGCAAGGGTATCTCACGCAACTGGAAGCGGTATTGAGCGACGATAACAGCAGCCTGAGCGGCGGGTTCGATAACTTTTTCGCGGCCCTCAACGAAGCGACCACCAGCCCCGATGATTCTGCCCTGCGCGAGCAGGTGATCAGCGAAGCCGGGGCGCTGTCGTTGCGTATCGATAACACGCTCGATTACATCGACTCGCAAAGCACGGAAATCATCAGCCAGCAGCAGGCGATGGTGTCGCAAATTAACACCCTCACCAGCGGCATCGCCAGCTATAACCAGCAAATCGCCCAGGCCGAAGCCAACGGCGATAACGCCTCTGCGCTGTACGATGCCCGCGACCAGATGGTGGAAGAACTCAGCGGGATGATGGATGTGCAGGTCAATATCGACGACCAGGGCAACTACAACGTCACCCTGCAAAACGGTCAGCCGCTGGTGAGCGGGCAGCAAAGCTCGACCATTGCGCTGGAAACCAACGCCGATGGCACGCCAACGATGACACTGACCTTTGCCGGAACGACCTCGACCATGACCACCGACACCGGCGGTTCATTAGGCGCACTTTTTGATTATCAAAACGACGTGCTGACGCCGCTGACCGACACCATCAACAGCATGGCGTCGCAGTTTGCCGATGCGGTCAACAACCAGCTGGCGCAGGGCTACGATCTCAACGGTAACCCCGGCGAGCCGCTGTTTATTTACGATGCCAGTAATGCCGATGGCCCGCTGACCGTTAACCCGGATATCACCGCCGATGAACTGGCGTTCTCCAGTTCGCCGGATGAAAGCGGCAACAGCGACAACCTGCAGGCGCTGATCAACATCTCCACTGAGCCGTTGGAGATAGGCAACCTCGGCAGCGTGACGGTCGGGCAAGCGTGCTCGTCAATCATCAGCAATATCGGCATTTACACTCAGCAAAACCAGACCGAAGTGACCGCTGCGTCCAATGTCTATTCTGAGGCGCAAAACCAGCAGAGCAGCGTCAGCGGCGTCAGCATGGACGAAGAGGCGGTGAACCTGATCACCTATCAACAAATTTATGAAGCCAATCTGAAAGTCATTTCCGCCGGGGCCGAGATTTTCGATTCGGTGCTGGAAATGTGCAGCTAAGCGGGAGCGCGAAAATGCGAGTAACCACTCAACAAACCTACGTCTCGATGACGCAAAGTTTTAATAATCTTTCTGGCGAACTGGCGCACGTGGTCGAGCAGATGGCAACCGGCAAGGAAATTTTGCAGCCATCGGATGATCCTATCGCCGCCACACGCATCACTCAGTTGAACCGCCAGCAGTCGGCGATTGAGCAGTATCAAAGCAATATTGACTCTGCGTCGGCGGGGTTAAGCCAGCAGGAGTCGATTCTCGATGGCGTCAACAACAGCCTGCTGGCGGTGCGCGACGACCTGCTGGAAGCAGCGAACGGCACCAATACCGCCGATTCGCTGGCAAGCCTTGGGCAGGATATTGAGTCGCTCACCGAATCGATGGTGGCGGCGCTCAACTATCAGGATGAAGACGGGCATTACGTCTTTGGCGGCACCATCAACGATCAGCCGCCGATTGTGGCGTTGGACGATGACGGTGATGGCGTGACCGATAGCTACAGCTATCAGGGTAACAGCGACCATCGCCAGACGACGGTGTCGAACGGCGTTGAAGTGGATACCAACGTGGCGGTGAGCGATTTCTTCGGAAGTAATTTAGATGTGCTCAACACGCTCAATTCGCTCTCTCAGGAGTTGCAAGACCCTAACGTTGACCCGGCAGATCCGCAGGTACAAAGCGATATTCAAAACGCCGTTAATGTGGTGGACACCGCCTCGGACGACCTCAACGCCTCGATTGCGTCGCTCGGCGAGACACAAAACACCATGTCGATGCTGAGCGATGCGCAGACCGATATCTCTACCTCTAATGATGAGTTGATTGGTTCATTGCAGGATCTCGATTACGGCCCTGCGTCGATCACCTTTACCGGACTGGAAGTGGCAATGGAAGCTACCCTCAAGACTTACTCGAAAGTGAGTGAGTTGAATTTATTCAGCGTTCTCTAACTCTTTCAGGAACAGTATGCAGGTCGGACTTACATCTTCATCACTCGCCACCGGCGGTGCGCATAGCGCTGCGGTATCGTCGTCAACCGTTGCGCCCACTCAGGCGGTGCGGCAAAAGCTCCCGGCGACGGCGAGTGAATATCCGGCCTCGCCGCTGATTACCACTCGCCCGCAGCGTTACAGCGTGCAGCTTAACGACCAGCTCACCACCTTGCAGCAGGCGGATCACTATCTCGGGCAACTGGAACAGCAGTTGCTCGATTATCGTCACAGCCTGCGTAAGGGCGGGCAGGCGCAGAGTACGGCGCTCACGCAGATGCTGGACAAACGCACCGCACTTTCCGGCGGCGCGGTGGACCGCCAGTTGCAGCCGGTGTTGCAGGGGGAAGCGCGGGTGACCTTTCACTCGCCGGATTTGGCGAATCTCGTCAACAACCCCACACCGGGAACGCGGATGTTCAGCGTTTCTGACGGGCGGCAGACCCAGCTTTCGGCGGTGATGCTGTCTGAGGATGATAACGCCGGGCAGTACCAGACACGGCTGACCAACGCCCTGCGCCGCGTAGGCGTGCAGCTGCATCAGCAAGCGGATGGCATCAGCTTCTCCACCACCGAAAAACAGTGGCCTGACATTGAACGCACGTTAAGCGTGCGCACCGATGGCGATAAATCAGCGTTTATGCCACTAAAAACCTTTGCCGAACCCTCTGAGGCTGAGCGGTTAGCGCAAAGCCTGCAACAGGGCGGGGCGGGGATTTCTCAGACGTTAGAAAACATTAATCAGCAGCGCGCGAAGATGGCTGTGCAGCAGGAAAAGGCCCGCCAGTTGATCGACGGCATGTCCCGCTTCCCGCAGACAGAAAGTGCGGTACAGGCGTCGGAAAATCTCGGCGGTGTGCTCGACAGCGCCAATCATAACTATCAGGTTTTATTGCAGGCGGTGAACGGTCAGGCGCGAATTTCCAGCCAGACGGTGAGGAATTTATTGGGGTAATTATCGGTAGGCCGGATAAGACGCGTTTAGCGTCGCATCCGGCATATATTCGTATTCATCAGCACTTCTGCACAGTATTTAACAACTTCTCTAAATTCTGATACATCGTGCTATTAATATCACTGTTCTGCCAGCCTTCCACATTAAAGGTTAATTGCCAGCTACCATTGCACTGGTTGCGCAGAACAATATCACTCTCCAGTCGGTTACGAACATATTTATAATAGGTTGTCATTGTCATATTATGCGCTGACAATAAATTATCGAGTTTGTCTTTTCCTGGTGCGAGGGTTTGTGATAGTAACGGTACGGAATTATTTTCTCCAGCAGAAGTTAAATGAAATATTTTTATTCTTGGACTGTTAATTGACTCTTTTACCAGTTGCGGGGCGTCAGGTGTACTTTTCAAGTGTGAATAGCCCACGGTCGAGCCAACAAAAATAACAGCTGCGCTCAACGCCAGCCCTATCATTTCTTTATATTTTTTTCTACCAGGTAAAGGCGGTGTTGTCGAAGATATCTTTTCTGGCACAGTTTTCTGTACCTGGTCGGTAATCATCAGCTTTTCCGCAGGCGATGATTCCGGCAAAGACACATACTCTTTATTGCACAAGTAACCTTTTTTCGGGATGGTTTTGATAATGTTCTGTTGTTTGCCATCATCGTCGATAGCAACGCGCAACGCATGGATCGCCGTCGGCAGGCTGTTACCGCCGACAATGCGGTTCTTCCATACTTCGGCACATAAATAAGATCGCGATAAAACCACATCGGCATTTTTTGCTAATGTTTCCAGCAAAATAAAATGGTATTCGCCGAGACGACGTGTTTCACCCGTTTCGCAATGTATTAAGGCATTGAGTGACGGGTCCATCCGCCAGTTGTTGATAATAATACTCATAGTTGAGTTTACCTTAGCAAGGGATAAATGGTTCCTGATAGTGCTTTACATAAAGCACAGTCTTATACGTCCCTGAGAAGATGATTTTTCTGCGTGATAATTAATATTTTATGGTAATAGGATTATTCTTAATCACTATATGGCGTGGGAATGTAACGAAATGACAGGACAGGTACAATAGCCAAATGTGTACTATTTGCAACGCAATGTAAATTTTGGCATCAGTACATTGTGAAGAAAACGCGTTAATTGATGACAATCTTAACTATATCAAGCAATTGATAAAGACATATTTTGATACCTGGCCATGTGGCAGATATTGCTAATAATCTTTTTATCTGAATTTAACCTCTGCTTTTTTTAGCTAAAAGTGGCATCGGATAATACGTGGCGAAATTTTTTTCATAGTGATTTTAAGTTTGCGCCTGAGGTGTCGTTTTTACAGGGTATCGAAACGAAAACGATTAATCCCAAGGAGCAGTATCATGTTATCTATTAACACCAATAACGCCTCAATGGCCGCCGTTAATGCAATCAGCAAAAGCAGTTCTTCTTTGTCTACATCTATGGAACGCCTGGCAACAGGTAACCGGATTAACTCTTCTGCCGATGACGCCGCAGGCAAACAGATTGCTAACCGTCTGACTGCACAGTCCAGCGGTATGGGGGTGGCACTGAGCAACATTAATGATGCAACGGCGATGCTGCAAACCGCTGACAGCATGTTCGACGAAATGTCTGATGTGCTGGGTCGTATGAAAGACCTGTCAACTCAGGCAGCGAACGGCACCTACAGCGACGATGACCTGCAGGCGATGCAGGACGAATACGACGAACTGGGCCAGCAGATGTCTGACATGCTGCAAAACACCACTTACGGCGGCACCAACCTGTTCGGTGTTTCCGGCACCAGCAACACCGGTACTGACGGCCTGTTCCAGAGCGCGGTGACTTTCCAGGTGGGAGCGGAATCTTCCGATACCATGACCGTGAACATTTCAAGCCAACTGAACACGCTGGTGACGGATCTTTCTGCTATCAGCAACTCCTTTAGTGCGGATCAGGCTGACACCACGGGCACCGCAGGCGTGTCTGGCGGTACTGAACTGACTGCGTCTGGCTCAGCTAACCAGATGATTACCAGCATTTCTACCGCGATGGATGATGTTTCGCAGATCCAATCCAAGCTGGGTGCGTCTATTAACCGTCTGAACGACACTGCCAACAACCTGACCAGCATGCAGGACAACACCGAAGTCGCTATCGGCAACATTATGGATACCGACTACGCGACGGAAGCGTCCAACATGACCAAACAGCAGGTGCTGATGCAGACCGGTATCACCATGCTGAAACAGTCCAACAGCATGTCCAGCATGGTTTCCAGCCTGCTGCAGTAGTGCGGGATTGCCGGATGCGGCGTGAACGCCTTATCCGGCCTACAAAATATTGCAAATTCAATATATTGCAGAAACCTTGTAGGCCTGATAAGCGCAGCGCATCAGGCAGTGTTGCGTTTGTCATCAGTCTCAATACCGCCTGCGGGCGGTGTTGTGCTTTTTGCGGCAGGCACTTTTCCGCCGAACCGGAAACACGCTTTCCGCCCATTTTTCAAATTATTGATTATTAACATAAAAAATATTGGCACGCCTTTTGCCAATAACCTGACATCGTTAACCGGAGTCATCAATGATTAACCCAAGAACTATTGCCCAGGAAATCGCTTATGCGGATGTCGCCACTCAGGCGGCAAATTTGCAGGAGAAGCAAACGGAGCTGGATGCCGAAAGCAGCGGCCTGGATACGCTCAGCTCGGCGTTGAGCGACTTTCAAAGTGCCGTCGATGCGCTGAACAGCGATACCGACGGCCCGGTAACATTTGCCGCCACCAGCAATAATGACTCAGCGACCGTTTCCGCTAACTCGCAGGCACAGGCGGGAAGCTACTCATTTTTCGTTGAGCAACTGGCGCAGGGGCAGCAGACCACGTTCAGTATGGGCGACGACGCCTTTTCCGCTACCGGCACCTTCGAGCTGACGATGGGCGACAGCACCATGGATATCGACCTGGCGGCGGCGGATCAGAACGGTGACGGCGACGGTTTTATCGACGCCAGCGAGCTGGTGAATGCGATTAACGACTCTGACGATAACCCCGGCGTTTCAGCGGCACTGGTAAAAACCGATGGCACCACCACCATTATGCTCACCTCGGATAGCACCGGGGCGCAGAGCGCGTTTTCGGTGAGCGTAACGGGGCATGATGCCAGCAACGACAGCGCCAGCGCGCCCGTTGCTACGGATGTTTCCTCCGCTCAGGACGCGATTATTCATCTCGGCAGTGCCACGGGGCCCGCCATCACCAATAGCAGCAACACCTTTGATGATGTGATCCCCGGCGTCACCATGACTTTTACCGAAGTCAGCGATTCTGACAGCGATCTCACTACCTTTAACATCAGCGAAGATTCCAGCGCCAGCCAGGAGAAAGTACAGACCTTTGTTGATGCCTATAACACCTTGATTGATACGGTTGATTCATTGACCACCCACGGTGATGACAGTACCAGCGCCGGGGTATTTGCGGGTGATGCCGGACTCAGCTCACTGGCGAACCAGCTCGATGATATCGCCCATGCCAGCTACAACGGGGTGTCGATTGTTGACTATGGCATCACGCTTGATTCTCACGGCCACTTACAGATTGACTCCGACCAGTTCAACGACGAAATGGCGAAAAATCCTGACGGTCTGACCTCTATTTTCGTTGGCGACAACAGCATGGTGGCACAGATGGACGATCTGATTAACACCTACACGGACTCCAGCAACGGCATCATCACCCTGCGCCAGCAGAACATTGACGATCAGATGAGCAAAATTCAGGACGAAGGCGATCAGCTTACCGATACCTATAACGCCAACTACGACCGTTATCTGGAGGAGTACACCAACACGCTGGTTGAGGTGTACACCATGAAAGCCAGCATGGCGGCATTCGCGTAACTCAGAAGGAATATCCCTAAAGATGTACCAAGTACAGGATGGCTATTCGCAATATAAAGAGATCGATCTCGCGGCGCGTACAGCGGCGGCATCGCCTCTGGAACTGGTGCTGGTGCTGTTTTCTGGCCTGATGGACGAGCTGGAACGCGCCAAAAGTCATATTGAAGGGCGGCGTTTCGAGAAGAAAGCCCAGAGCATCAATAAATGCATCGACATTCTCAATGCGCTCACCAGTTCGCTGGAATTTGAAACCGGCGGCGAGCTGGTGGTCAACCTTTCACGCCTCTATGACCACTGTGTGTATCGCTTGTATGAGGCCAGCGGCGAACTGTCGGCAGAGAAAATCGATGAAGTGATGCTGATTTTAAGCAACCTGCGCGAAGGCTGGGAAGGGCTTTCGGGCAAGCTGGGTTAAGACGATGGAAAAACAATGCAGGCAACTTTTCGCGCTGGTTGAGGCGATGAATGAGGCACTGGATAAACAACGCTGGCGACGCCTTCCGGCACTGCATCAGCAATTGATGCGCCAGTTTCACGATTACGCGGCGGCGGAAACCGATGCGGCGCAGTTGTGTGCGGTGAAAGCACAATTGTACGGCGCGTTTAATGCCCTGATTAAACGGCGCGAGCAGCGTGCAGAAGTGTTGAAGGCGCGTATGGAACAGCATCAGCGCCATCAGGAAGGCGTGCTGGCCTACTCAATTGTTAATTTATTATCGGAGAAGTCATGAATCCGGCATTGCTTGCCACGCTCGGAACACTTGCGGAAACCGCGTCGTTGAAGGCGGATATTTTACCGTCGGTGAGCAGTGAAAACGCGCTCGCGTTTACCCTGCCGAAAATGGCAGTGGCCGCAGTGGCGGAGCGCGTTCATAGCGCTAAAACCAGTCAGCAACAAGCCACGCACCCGCAGGAGAACGATCCGGTGGCGATGCAGGCGCTACTGGCACTGTTACTTCCGCAACCTGCCGCGCCGCATCAGGACACGCCGCAGCCGCGAAATGTCGCAACATCGCCGGTTATCCAGCACTTGACGAAAGCGGTGGCGCAAAACGCGTCGCAACGCTCGGCGCAGCAGCAGGAGCCCACGCCGTTGCCGCCGCAGT
This sequence comes from Escherichia sp. HH091_1A, assembly GCF_030295175.1. Taxonomy (NCBI): domain Bacteria; kingdom Pseudomonadati; phylum Pseudomonadota; class Gammaproteobacteria; order Enterobacterales; family Enterobacteriaceae; genus Escherichia; species Escherichia sp. HH091_1A. Next base: position 329,420 of record NZ_AP025747.1, read on the forward strand.
TGCAGGCGCTGGTCGGCCAGTTGCCACAGGCGAAACCGGAGCAGCAGGCCAGACTGGCGACTTACGCCAGTGAAGATTTACATGCCATTGCGCCGATGCAGTCGCGCGTATCGGCACAGCCCGTTCGTCCGAAACCTGAGCCAAACCGCGTGACCGCGCGCCCGCAGGTCGAGCGTAAAACGGAAAAAGTAGCAGACAGCGAGCCGGTTATTGCGCGGGCCGTGTTGCAGGTTAAGACGCCGGAGCTGGTCAGCGATCATCAGGAGATTGTCGCCAAACCAGCCACGCTTTCGATGGACGAACTGGGCGAAAAGCTGACGACGCTTCTGAAAGATCAGATCCATTTTCAGCTCAACAAACAACAGCAGATCTCCACGATACGTCTTGATCCGCCGTCGCTTGGCAAGCTCGAGATCGCCGTGCAACTCGACAACGGCAAACTGACGGTGCACATCGGCGCGAACCAAAGCGAGGTTTGTCGCGCGTTACAGCAGTTTAGCGACGATCTCCGCCAGCATCTGACGGCGCAAAATTTTATGGAGGTGAACGTACAGGTTTCCTCCGAAGGGCAGTCGCAGCAACAGCAACAACAGTCGGGCCATCAGCAGGAAGAGGTGAGTGCCGCCTTACTTCTTGACGATGCGCCTCAATTTCCACAGAACGAATCCGTTTTAATCAAAGTGTAAAGGCAAGATGAAGAAAATCGTGGTGGCGGGCGTGGTCAGCGCCGTGCTGGCGTTAGTGGTAGGGGCCGGAGCAGGATGGGGAGTCTGGCATCATTATGCCGGAAAAGGAAAACCGACTGCCGCCGCGCAGACGGAATCCGTGGAAACTCTGGATGAGAGCAAAAGCGTATTTGTGACCTTACCGGAAACCATTGTCACGCTGCATGATAAAAATGGCGCGGATCATTATTTGTCGGCGGAGTTAGTCATGGTGGTCGCCAATGATAAAGAAGCGGAAAAAATAAAACATCAGGAGCCGCTGTATCAAAGTATTGCAGTTGAATGCCTGACGGAAATGAAATTTGAAGATTTGCGCGGCATGAAAATATCTGCCATCCGCAAACTGATTTCTGACGCGCTAAAGCAAGATCTTCAGCGTCGCAAAATGAGCGCACCGTATAAGGATTTACTGGTGAAAAAAGTGGTCTTCCAGTAATCACCAGGCGGATATAAACATGCTACAGGATGTATTCGAGTCAGAAGAATTTGCTGCCGCGCCGGTATTAACCCCGCAGCAGGAGAGCCACTATTTGCAGGCCTATTTACCGTTGGTGCGTAAAGTGGTGCGGCAACTTGCCCCGCAATGTAACTGCATTATTGACCGTCAGGATATGGAACAAACGGCGTTAATGGGGCTGCTTAACGCCATTCGCCGCTACGGGCTGCCGGATGAAGGTTTTGCGGGCTATGCCGTGCACCGTATTCGCGGTGCGATTCTGGATGAGCTGCGCGCTCTCGACTGGCGACCGCGCCAGCTGCGGCAGAAATATCATCAGATGAAGGACCTGATTCGCGAAACGCGTAAGAAACTGGGGCACGAACCGGAGTGGTCAGAACTGGCTGTGGAAGGGATCTCGCATGAAGATTATCTCGAATATCAGCAACTGGAAGGAGCGGAAACGCTCGCCAGCCTTGACGAACTGCTGAACGGCGAAGGGCCTGGCATTCCGCTTGCTGGCAGGGAACTGGAAGAGCAGTTTATTACTCAGCAAATGCTGCAACAGGCGCTCTCACAATTAAGTGAAAAAGAGCAACTGATCCTCGCCATGTATTACCAGCATGAGATGAATCTCAAAGAAATTGCGCTGGTATTAGGGCTAACCGAGGCCCGAATTTGTCAACTGAATAAACAGATCGCGCAGAAAATTCGTGATTTTGTCTATCCGAATTAAAGTGAAGAAATCATGCAAAAAATATTAGGTTTACTGGTGGTGCTCGGCTGCGTATTTGGCGGATATTTTGAAGCGGGTGGACAATTAGTCGCTATCTGGCAACCGGCGGAAATGATCATTATTTTAGGCGCAGGTTTCGGGGCAATGATTATTGGTAACCCGAAACATGTGCTGAAAGAGATTGCCCATCAAATTAAAGGCGTGATCAGTAAAAAACAGCTCGGGCCGGAGTTTCAGCGTCAGCTTTTAATGTGCCTGTATGAGTTGCTCGAAATGGTGCAAAACGGCGGTCTGCGCATGCTGGATCAGCATATCGAGCAGCCGGAAGAGAGCACCATTTTCCAGAAATACCCGCTGATATTAACCCAGAAGCGGCTGGTGACTTTTATTGCCGATAACTTTCGCCTGATGGCGATGGGCAAAATCGACGCCCATGAACTGGAAGGTATTCTCGATCAGGAGCTGGACACCGCCGAAGAGTCGCTGCTCACGCCGTCGCGCTCATTGCAACGTACCGCCGAAGCGATGCCGGGGTTTGGCATTTGCGCGGCAGTGCTGGGCATCATCATCACCATGCAGTCGATTGATGGCTCTATCGCCCTGATTGGCCTGAAAGTGGCGGCGGCGCTGGTGGGGACTTTTTTAGGCGTGTTTATCTGCTACTGCCTGATGGACCCGCTCGCCAACGCCATGGAACAGCAGGCGCGGGCGGAACATTCCCTGCTGGAGTGCGTGCGTACCGTGCTGGTGGCGCAGGCGGGCGGCAAACCGACGCTGCTGGCGGTGGATGCCGGGCGTAAGCTGCTGCATCTGGCGTCCAAACCGACTTTCGCCAACCTCGACGCGTGGGTGAATGCGATGCTGGAGCAAGAATAAGCATGAGGAAGACGGGCAACCGCCGCGAGCGAGGGGCAAAAACCACCATCGTCCGGCGGCAGATCAAAAAGAATCATGCCGGGCATCACGGCGGGGCGTGGAAGGTGGCGTTCGCCGACTTTACCCTGGCGATGATGGCGCTATTCATGACGCTGTGGATTGTCAACAGCGTGAGTAAATCCGAGCGTGAAAGCATTATCGCCGCGCTGCACGGGCAGTCGATTTTCAACGGCGGCGGGCTATCGCCGTTAAATAAAATCAGCCCTACGCATCCGCCGAAACCTGCCACTGTGGCGGTGCCGGAAGAGACGGAGAAAAAAGTGCGCGATGTGAATGAGAAAACAGCGCTACTGAAGAAGAAGTCCGCTACTGAGCTTGGCGAGCTGGCGACCAGTATCAACACCATCGCCCGCGATGCGCATATGGAAGCCAATCTGGAGATGGAGATTGTCCCGCAGGGATTACGCGTGCTGATTAAAGATGACCAGAACCGCAATATGTTTGAACGCGGCAGCGCGAAGATTATGCCGTTCTTTAAAACGCTGCTGGTGGAGCTCGCGCCGGTATTCGACTCGCTCGATAACAAAATTATTATTACCGGGCATACCGATGCGATGGCCTATAAAAGCAATATCTACAACAACTGGAACCTTTCGGGTGACCGCGCGCTTTCGGCTCGTCGGGTGCTGGAAGAGGCCGGGATGCCGGAAGATAAAGTGATGCAGGTGAGCGCAATGGCGGACCAGATGCTGCTGGACACGAAAAATCCGCAAAGTGCGGGTAACCGGCGCATTGAGATTATGGTGCTCACCAAAAGCGCGTCTGATACGTTGTATCAATATTTTGGTCAGCATGGGGATAAGGTGGTGCAGCCGCTGGTGAAAAAGCTGGATAAGCAGCAGGTGCTTTCGCACCGAACGCGTTAAATGCTGAATCTTTACGCATTTCTCAAACTCTGAAATCACTGTATACTTTACCAGTATTGAGAGGTGAGCAATGCGTAAAATCATTCATGTGGATATGGACTGCTTTTTCGCCGCGGTGGAGATGCGCGACAATCCCGCCCTGCGCGATATCCCTATTGCTATTGGCGGCAGCCGCGAACGCCGGGGGGTGATCAGCACCGCCAATTATCCCGCGCGTAAATTTGGCGTGCGTAGCGCAATGCCAACCGGCATGGCGCTCAAACTGTGTCCGCATCTCACCTTGCTTCCAGGGCGCTTTGACGCCTACAAAGAAGCGTCAAATCATATCCGCGAAATCTTCTCTCGCTACACATCGCGTATTGAGCCGCTGTCACTGGATGAAGCCTATCTCGACGTCACCGATAGTGTCCATTGCCACGGTTCTGCGACCCTTATTGCTCAGGAAATCCGTCAGACGATTTTCAACGAGCTGCAACTTACCGCCTCTGCGGGCATTGCGCCGGTCAAGTTTCTTGCCAAAATCGCCTCTGATATGAATAAACCCAACGGACAGTTTGTGATTACGCCGGCGGACGTCCCGGCATTTCTGCAAACCTTACCGCTGGCAAAAATTCCCGGTGTCGGCAAAGTCTCGGCGGCAAAACTGGAAGCGATGGGGCTACGAACCTGTGGCGATGTACAAAAGTGTGATCTGGTGACGTTGCTTAAACGCTTTGGCAAATTTGGCCGCATTTTGTGGGAGCGTAGTCAGGGGATTGACGAGCGCGACGTTAACAGCGAAAGGTTGCGAAAATCCGTCGGTGTAGAACGCACCATGGCGGAAGATATTCATCACTGGTCTGAATGTGAAGCGATCATCGAGCGGCTTTACCCTGAACTGGAGCGTCGTCTGGCAAAGGTAAAACCTGATTTGCTGATTGCCCGCCAGGGGGTGAAATTAAAGTTCGACGATTTTCAGCAAACCACCCAGGAACACGTCTGGCCGCGGCTGAATAAAGCTGACTTGATCGCCACTGCGCGTAAAACCTGGGATGAACGCCGTGGCGGGCGCGGTGTGCGACTGGTGGGGCTGCATGTGACGTTGCTGGATCCGCAAATGGAAAGACAACTGGTGTTGGGATTATGAATAACATACAAATAAGAAACTATCAGCCTTGCGATTTTCAGCAACTATGCGCTATTTTCATTAGAGCGGTTACGATGACCGCCAGTCAGCATTATTCACCACAACAAATTGCCGCCTGGGCGCAGATTGATGAACATCGATGGAAAGAGAAACTCGCGAAATCACAAGTGCGGGTTGCTGTGATTAATGCACAACCGGTTGGTTTTATTTCCCGCATTGAACATTATATCGATATGTTATTTGTTGACCCTGAATATACCCGCCGTGGGGTTGCCAGCGCTTTGTTAAAACCTTTGATTAAGTCTGAATCCGAACTTACGGTGGACGCCAGCATAACCGCAAAACCCTTTTTTGAACGTTATGGTTTTCAGACAGTTAAGCAGCAGCGCGTTGAATGCCGGGGAGCGTGGTTTACTAATTTTCATATGCGATATAAACCGCAACACTAAATCCAGCTTGCAATGAAAATAACGCCCGCCTAATATGTGCGCGTTTTCTTATTCCACAAACTGCAAGGAGGTAAATCATGAAAAATCCTTTATCAATGACTCTTTGCAGACCTTTCCAGGATTAATTCTTTTTTTCTTGCCCTGGATTCGTCTGCCATTTCCTGATTTTTATATTTATATACTCTAAATAATTCGAGTTGCAGGAAGGCGACAAGCGAGTGAATCCCCAGGAGCTTACTAAAGTAAGTGACTGGGGTGAACGAACGCAGTCGCAGTACATGCAACTTGAAGTATGACGAGTATAAATGGAATGATACATGGGCAAATATATTCGTCCCTTATCCGATGCGGTATTTACCATTGCATCTGATGACCTGTGGATCGAGAGTTCAGCGATCCAACAATTACACATCACGGCAAATTTACCCGACATGCAACGCGTAGTAGGGATGCCAGATTTACACCCCGGACGCGGCTATCCGATTGGCGCAGCGTTCTTCTCCGTAGGCCGTTTTTACCCGGCACTGGTCGGCAATGATATCGGCTGCGGCATGGCGCTATGGCAAACAGATATTCTCGCGCGTAAATACAACGCCGATAAGTTTGAAAAGCGATTATCTGTGCTGGATGACGTTGCTGAAGAAAGCTGGCTGGAGGAAAACCTGCCGTCAGCGTTTGCACAGCATCCGTGGCGCTGCGCGCTTGGCTCTATCGGTGGCGGAAACCACTTCGCAGAACTGCAACAAGTTGATCAAATTATCGACGCTGAACTGTTTGCACTGTCAGGTCTGGATGCGCAGCATCTGCAACTGCTGGTCCATAGCGGCTCGCGTGGTTTAGGGCAGTCTATTTTACAGCGGCATATTGCCTCGTTTTCGCATCATGGTTTGCCTGAAGGCAGTGACGACGCGCTAAGTTATATTGCGGAACATGATGATGCGCTGGCGTTTGCGCGTATTAATCGCCAGCTGATCGCTTTGCGCATAATGCAACAAGTTAAGGCCAACGGAAATTCGGTTCTGGATGTGGCGCATAACTTTGTTAGCGCATGTCGAATCGGCGATCAACAAGGATGGTTACACCGTAAAGGGGCTACGCCGGATGACAACGGTCTGGTGATTATTCCCGGTTCACGCGGTGATTACTCCTGGCTGGTTAAGCCTGTTGCGAACGAAAAAACGCTCCACTCGCTGGCGCATGGGGCAGGGCGTAAATGGGGGCGCACCGAGTGTAAAGGGCGTCTGGCAGCGAAATACACAGCGACGCAGCTCTCACGTACTGAACTTGGCAGCCGGGTAATTTGTCGCGATAAACAACTCATCTTTGAAGAAGCGCCACAAGCCTATAAATCGGCTGAAAGTGTGGTGCAATGTCTGGTGCAGGCCGGTTTAATTATTCCTGTCGCGCGACTGCGTCCGGTGCTGACGCTCAAAAACAGTGGAGGGAAAAAAGGATGATCTTGCTACAACTCTCCTCAGCTCAGGGACCGGAAGAATGTTGTCTCGCAGTGAAAAAGGCACTGGACAGGCTGATTAAAGAAGCTGCCCGACAAGACGTCGCGGTAACGGTGCTGGAAACAGAAACGGGTCGCTACTCTGACACACTACGTTCGGCGCTGGTTTCACTTGATGGCGACAACGCATGGGCACTAAGCGAAAGCTGGTGTGGCACTATCCAGTGGATTTGTCCGAGTCCGTATCGCCCTCATCATGGGCGCAAAAACTGGTTTCTGGGCATTGGGCGTTTTACTGCAGATGAGCAGGAGCAATCCGATGCGATCCATTATGAGACGCTGCGTTCGTCGGGGCCGGGCGGTCAACATGTCAATAAAACCGACTCGGCTGTGCGCGCCACGCATCTGGCATCCGGTATTAGGGTGAAGGTTCAGTCAGAGCGCAGTCAGCATGCTAACAAACGGCTGGCGCGATTACTGATTGCCTGGAAGCTGGAACAACAGCGACAGGAAAATAGCGCGGCGCTGAAATCGCAGCGGCGAATGTTCCATCACCAGATTGAACGTGGCAACCCGCGACGGACGTTTACAGGGATGGCTTTTATCGCTGTGTAATTGAGGAATGTCACCCGCCGTTTTCTTCGTGAAAGCGGCGGGCAAAAATGAAAGGATTCGTCATGTTTATCGGTCATCTTCCGGCTGGATATTTAATAACTTGTACTTTAGTGAAACGCCTACCGCTGATTTCTCGTCATGCGCGGTGGGCGATGGTTATTGGCTTAGTCGGGGCCGTTGCACCCGATTTTGATCTCTTCTGGTGTTATCTGGTGGATAACGGGCAACGACATCATCATCTTTACCCGTCTCATTGGCCATTATTATGGTTTGCTCTGCTGGCGGCGACATTAGTCTGGGCCGCAATTGCGAAGAATAAACTTCCGGCGTGGTTGGGCGTGGTGTTTTGCCTGAATAGTATCGCGCATTTATTACTCGATACGCTGGTCGGTGATATCTGGTGGTTGATGCCTTTCGTTAACCAGCCATTTGCATTCTTTCATATTACAGCGGTACATCATCCGTGGTGGCTCAATTTTTTATTACACTGGTCTTTTTTACTGGAACTGGCATTAGTAGCTGCCGCCATTGCTATGTGGTGCAGGCGTAATGCTAAAATGGTAAATGTAAAACGCGTGAAAAAATGATTCTGACTTTAAGCGGCGTAACATGTTTCCAGGGGAAATTCTCCCGTGGCTAAGTATGTTTTCCTGACTTTGCCCCAGGCTCTGAACATATAAAAATTCTGCTTTTCACCCTTAAGTTCTTTCACGGATTCCAGCGCAAAACTTTCTTTGATGATCAGAAATTCTCCCCATGAAATATGGTCGCAGCTATATAAATATGCGACCTTTTCATGAGTTTCATAATGTTTTGTTATTTCGATATAGATAGCCATTGGCTTCAAACAGTAGTCCACGCCCGCAGGCGTGGACATTATTGTAATTACTTCGCCGGAATTTCTTTCAGCAGTTCAGTCAGCAGTGTCCAGTAATGGCCTACGCTTTCGATGTGAACTTGCTCATCCGGAGAGTGTGGACCGGTAATGGTTGGCCCGATAGAAACCATGTCCATTTCCGGATACGGCTTTTTAAACAGACCACATTCCAGACCCGCGTGGATAATCTGGATGTTCGGCGTCTTGTTGAACAGACGCTGATAGGTTTCGCGTACCAGATGCATCACCGGGGAGTTAGCGTCCGGCTGCCAGCCAGGATATGCGCCTTTCGCTTCTGTTTTCGCGCCTGCCAGTTTACCCAGCGAATCCAGCATGCTCACCACGTAGTCTTTACCGCTGTCGATCAGAGAACGGATCAGGCAGTGAATTTCTACGTTGTTGTCGGTCATGGTCACGACACCGACGTTCAGTGAGGTTTCAACCACGCCTTTTGCTACGTCGGAGTTGCGGATCACACCGTTAGGGGTGGCGTTCAACAGACGAATAAAGGTATCGCGAGATTTCGCAATCAGGGCAGCTTTATCGTTCGCAACAGAGTCCAGCAACAAGGCCAGATTTTTCTCTTTCTCTGCCAGCTCGTTTTTCAGGATGTCCTGATAGGTATTCACCAGCGTTTTCAGCGCGTCGACTTTATCAGCTGCGACAGCAATGGTCGCAAAGGCTTCACGCGGGATGGCGTTACGCAGTGTGCCGCCGTTGAAATCGATAAGACGCAGGTCCAGTTCTTCTGCATGTCCCGCCAGGAAGCGCACCAGCAGTTTGTTCGCGTTACCCAGGCCAACGTGGATTTCACCGCCGGAGTGACCGCCTTTCAGACCTTTTAAGGTTAATTTGAAGGTTTCAAAACCAGCCGGAACGGCTTCACGATCTAAATGCAGGTTGGAGGTGAAGTCGATCCCCCCAGCACAACCCATGTAGATTTCACCTTCTTCTTCGGAGTCGGTGTTAATCAGAATGTCAGCCTGCAACCAGTTGCTCTGTAAGCCGAACGCCCCGTCCATACCGGCTTCTTCGGTCATGGTTAGCAGCACTTCCAGCGGGCCGTGAACCACGTTTTCGTCAGCCAGAACCGCCAGTGCAGAGGCCATACCAATGCCGTTATCCGCGCCCAGCGTGGTACCGCGCGCTTTAACCCATTCGCCATCAATATAAGGCTGGATAGGATCTTTAGTGAAATCGTGCACGGTATCGTTATTTTTCTGCGGCACCATATCGAGGTGGGCCTGCAAGACGACTGGTTTACGATTTTCCATACCTGCGGTAGCAGGTTTACGAATCAGGATATTACCCACCTGATCGCGTTCGACATGGAAACCTTTCTCTTTTGCCCAACCAACAATGTATTCAGCGAGTTGCTCTTCATGATAGGACGGGTGAGGAATAGAACAGATTTTGGCAAAAATATCCCACAGCGGCTGTGGAGATAATTGAGACAGTTCAGACACGTTAAGTCTCCTTGTCGATCACCCGCAAAACAGTATTGCAGGTCACAGGGTTAGCAGAAAATGTTGTCAACACAAGACAGGCTTGCGAGATATGTTTGAGAATACCACTTTATCCCGCGTCAGGGAGAGGCTGTGCGTAAAAAGACGCGGACTCATGTGAAATACTGGTTTTTAGTGCGTCAGATCTCTATAATCTCGCGCAACCTATTTTCCCCTCGAACACTTTTTAAGCCGTAGATAAACAGGCTGGGACACTTCACATGAGCGAAAAATACATCGTCACCTGGGACATGTTGCAGATCCATGCACGTAAACTCGCAAGCCGACTGATGCCTTCTGAACAATGGAAAGGCATTATTGCCGTAAGCCGTGGCGGTCTGGTACCGGGTGCGTTACTGGCGCGTGAACTGGGTATTCGTCATGTCGATACCGTTTGTATTTCCAGCTACGATCACGACAACCAGCGCGAGCTTAAAGTGCTGAAACGCGCAGAAGGCGATGGCGAAGGCTTCATCGTTATTGATGATCTGGTGGATACCGGCGGTACTGCGGTTGCGATTCGTGAAATGTATCCAAAAGCGCACTTTGTCACCATCTTCGCTAAACCGGCAGGTCGTCCGCTGGTTGATGATTATGTTGTTGATATCCCACAAGATACCTGGATTGAACAACCGTGGGATATGGGCGTCGTATTCGTCCCGCCAATCTCCGGTCGCTAATCTTTTCAACGCCTGGCACTGCCGGGCGTTGTTCTTTTTAACTTCAGGCAGGTTACAATAGTTTCCAGTAAGTATTCTGGAGGCTGCATCCATGACACAGGCAAACCTGAGCGAAACCCTGTTCAAACCCCGCTTTAAACATCCTGAAACCTCGACGCTAGTCCGCCGCTTTAATCACGGCGCACAACCGCCTGTGCAGTCGGCCCTTGATGGTAAAACCATCCCCCACTGGTATCGCATGATAAACCGTCTGATGTGGATCTGGCGCGGCATTGACCCACGTGAAATCCTCGACGTTCAGGCGCGTATTGTGATGAGCGATGCTGAACGTACCGACGATGATTTATACGATACGGTGATTGGCTACCGCGGCGGCAACTGGATTTATGAATGGGCCACCCAGGCGATGGTGTGGCAACAAAAAGCTTGTGCGGAAGAAGATCCACAACTCAGTGGTCGTCACTGGCTGCATGCGGCCACGTTGTACAACATTGCCGCCTATCCTCATCTGAAAGGGGATGACCTGGCCGAGCAAGCGCAGGCTTTGTCAAACCGTGCCTATGAAGAGGCCGCCCAACGTCTGCCGGGCACGATGCGGCAGATGGAGTTTACCGTACCAGGCGGTGCGCCCATCACCGGCTTTTTGCATATGCCGAAAGGCGATGGCCCGTTCCCGACGGTATTAATGTGTGGTGGTCTGGATGCGATGCAGACGGATTATTACAGTCTGTATGAACGTTATTTTGCCCCGCGCGGCATTGCGATGCTGACTATTGATATGCCGTCGGTGGGCTTTTCTTCAAAATGGAAGCTCACTCAGGACTCCAGCCTGTTGCATCAGCACGTCTTAAAGGCGCTGCCTAACGTCCCGTGGGTGGATCACACCCGTGTCGCGGCCTTTGGTTTCCGTTTTGGCGCTAACGTTGCTGTGCGTCTGGCATATCTTGAATCGCCGCGTCTGAAAGCGGTTGCTTGTCTTGGTCCAGTAGTTCATACCCTGTTGAGTGATTTTAAGTGCCAGCAACAGGTGCCGGAAATGTATCTTGACGTTCTGGCGAGTCGTTTGGGGATGCATGATGCTTCCGATGAAGCGTTGCGTGTGGAACTGAATCGTTATTCATTAAAAGTGCAAGGATTGCTGGGCCGTCGCTGCCCAACGCCAATGTTATCAGGCTACTGGAAGAACGATCCGTTCAGCCCGGAAGAGGACTCACGCTTAATCACCTCATCATCTGCTGATGGTAAATTGTTAGAGATTCCATTTAATCCGGTGTATCGGAATTTTGACAAAGGTCTTCAGGAAATCACGAGCTGGATCGAAAAACGATTGTGTTAAAAATTTGCTAAATTTTACCAGTTTGGTAAAACAGGTGCATCACAACAGGAGATCGCAATGACGTTACCGAGTGGACACCCGAAGAGCAGATTGATCAAAAAATTTACCGCACTAGGCCCCTATATTCGTGAAGGTAAGTGCGAAGATAATCGATTCTTTTTCGATTGTCTGGCTGTATGCGTCAACGTGAAACCAGCGCCGGAAGTGCGTGAGTTCTGGGGTTGGTGGATGGAGCTTGAAGCGCAGGAATCCCGTTTTACTTACAGCTACCAGTTTGGTCTGTTCGATAAAGCAGGCGACTGGAAGAACGTTCCGGTAAAAGATGCCGAAGTGGTTGAGCGACTGGAACATACCCTGCGTGAGTTTCATGAGAAGCTGCGTGAACTGCTGACGACACTGAATCTGAAGCTGGAACCGGCGGATGATTTTCGTGATGAACCGGTGAAGTTAACCGCGTGAGTGAAAAGTGCCGGATGCGCCGCATCCGGCAATCTCCATTAAAACTGATAGGTCATCCCAACCGCGACAATATCATCATTATTAATATTTAATTTGTTATCGCTGTCCAGTTGGTTGATTTTATAATCAACAAACGCTGACATATTTTTGTTGAAATAATATGTAGCACCGACATCAATATAATTGACCAGATCCTCATCACCGATGCCCTCAATATCTTTCCCTTTCGATAAGACATAACCCAGCGATGGACGCAGGCCAAAGTCGAATTGGTATTGAGCGACTGCTTCAAAGTTCTGCGTCTTATTGGCAAAGCCGCCAGAGATTGGCGTCATTTTACGCGTTTCAGAATAGAAAGTTGCCAGGTAAATATTATTGGCATCGTATTTCAGGCCTGTTGCCCATGCTTCTGCACGCTTGCCCGTGCCACGGCTTTGCAGGTTCTGCTCGTTGGTGCGATCGGAGTTGGTATAGGCCCCACTAATGGCGAAATCGCTGCCGCCAAAGTCATATGTCAATGACGTGCCGAAGCCATCACCGTTTTGCTTTTTAACGTCGCGGTTTTCGTTTTTTCCTTGATATTGCAGGGTTAAGTTCAGACCATCGATAACGCCGAAGAAGTCGGTGTTCCGATACGTTGCCAGTCCGCTGGCGCGTTTGGTCATAAAGTTGTCGGTCTGCGCGGAGGAATCGCCGCCGAATTCCGGGAACATATCGGTCCATGCTTCCACGTCATACAGCGCCCCCAGGTTACGACCATAGTCGAAAGAACCCAAATCTTTATATTTCAACCCGGCAAAGGCAAGACGCGTTTTTTGCTGAGCAGTATCACTCTCTGCTTTATTTCCGGCAAACTCGGCTTCCCAGCGACCATAACCGGTCAGTTGATCGTTAATTTGTGTTTCGCCTTTAAAACCAAAACGGATATAACTTTGGTCGCCATCTTTACTGTCATTATCACTCATATAATGCATGGCTTTAACTTTGCCATAGATATCCAGTTTATTACCGTCTTTGTTATATATTTCTGCGGCCTGTACGGATGCCGATGCCACAATGCCCATCACCACTAATGCCAGAGTGCTCTTTTTCATTTTCATTCCTGATTTTAATTAACGCGCGAATATTCAGCGGGAGTGTCCCGTTGAAAACAGGAAAGTTTTTAACCTGAGATTGTTAAAGATATATTACAGATTAATGATATTCTTAAAATGTGGTAATTTATTAAATCTGTAATAAAAGCGTAAACAACTGCCGCTACGCTTGCTGATCCCGCGCAACAAAACGCCATGCTTTGCTTGCAGATGGTTGGCAACCGGCGACAGTCCTGCTAAAACGTTCGTTTGATATCATTTTCCCTAAAATTGAATGGCAGAGAATCATGAGTGACAGCCAGACGCTGGTGGTAAAACTCGGCACCAGTGTGCTAACAGGCGGATCGCGCCGCCTGAACCGTGCCCATATCGTTGAACTTGTTCGCCAGTGCGCGCAGCTACATGCCGCCGGGCATCGGATTGTAATTGTGACGTCGGGGGCGATTGCCGCCGGACGTGAGCACCTGGGTTACCCGGAACTGCCAGCGACTATCGCCTCGAAACAACTTCTGGCGGCGGTAGGGCAGAGTCGACTGATTCAACTGTGGGAACAGCTGTTTTCGATTTATGGCATTCACGTCGGGCAGATGCTGCTAACTCGTGCTGATATGGAAGACCGTGAACGCTTCCTTAACGCGCGGGATACCCTTCGTGCGCTGCTCGATAACAACATTGTCCCGGTAATTAATGAGAACGATGCTGTCGCTACTGCAGAGATTAAAGTCGGCGATAACGATAACCTTTCGGCGCTGGCGGCGATTCTGGCAGGTGCCGATAAACTGTTGTTGCTGACCGATCAAAAAGGTTTGTATACCGCTGACCCGCGTAGCAATCCGCAGGCAGAACTGATTAAAGATGTGTACGGCATTGATGACGCACTGCGCGCGATTGCCGGTGACAGCGTTTCAGGTCTTGGAACCGGCGGCATGAGCACCAAATTGCAGGCCGCTGACGTGGCTTGCCGCGCGGGTATCGACACCATTATTGCCGCGGGCAGCAAGCCGGGCGTCATTGGTGATGTGATGGAAGGCATTTCCGTCGGTACGCTGTTCCATGCCCAGGCAACTCCGCTTGAAAACCGTAAACGCTGGATTTTTGGTGCGCCACCTGCGGGTGAAATCACGGTAGATGAAGGGGCAACCGCCGCCATTCTTGAACGCGGCAGCTCCCTGTTGCCGAAAGGCATTAAAAGCGTAACCGGCAACTTCTCGCGTGGTGAAGTCATTCGCATTTGCAACCTCGAAGGTCGCGATATCGCCCACGGCGTCAGTCGTTACAACAGCGATGCATTACGCCGTATTGCCGGACACCACTCGCAAGAAATTGATGCAATACTGGGATATGAATACGGCCCGGTTGCCGTTCACCGTGATGACATGATTACCCGTTAAGGAGCAGGCCGATGCTGGAAAAAATGGGCATTGCCGCGAAGCAAGCCTCGTATAAATTAGCGCAACTCTCCAGCCGCGAAAAAAATCGCGTGCTGGAAAAAATCGCCGATGAACTGGAAGCACAAAGCGAAAGCATCCTCAATGCTAACGCCCAGGATGTTGCTGACGCGCGTGCCAATGGTCTTAGTGACGCGATGCTTGACCGCCTGGCACTGACGCCCGCACGGCTGAAAAGCATTGCCGATGATGTGCGCCAGGTGTGTAACCTCGCCGATCCAGTGGGGCAGGTGATTGATGGTGGCGTGCTGGACAGTGGCCTGCGCCTGGAACGCCGTCGCGTGCCGCTGGGGGTGATTGGCGTGATTTATGAAGCGCGCCCGAACGTGACGGTTGATGTTGCTTCACTGTGCCTGAAAACCGGTAACGCGGTGATTCTGCGTGGCGGTAAAGAAACCTGCCGCACTAATGCTGCAACGGTAGCGGTGATTCAGGATGCTCTGAATTCCTGCGGATTACCGGCGGGTGCCGTGCAGGCGATTGATAATCCTGACCGTGCACTGGTCAGTGAAATGCTGCGTATGGATAAATACATCGACATGCTGATCCCACGCGGCGGGGCTGGTTTGCATAAACTGTGCCGCGAGCAGTCGACGATTCCGGTAATCACAGGTGGTATAGGCGTATGCCATATTTACGTTGATGAAAGTGCAGAGATCGCTGAAGCATTGAAAGTGATTGTCAACGCGAAAACTCAGCGCCCGAGCACGTGTAATACGGTAGAAACGTTGCTGGTAAATAAAAACATCGCAGATAGCTTCCTGCCCGCATTAAGCAAGCAAATGGCGGAAAGCGGCGTGACATTACACGCTGACGCAACTGCGCTGGCGCAGTTGCAGGCAGGCCCAGCGAAGGTGGTGGCTGTTAAAGCCGAAGAGTATGACGATGAGTTCCTGTCATTAGACTTGAACGTCAAAATCGTCAGCGATCTTGACGATGCCATCGCCCATATTCGTGAACACGGTACGCAACACTCCGATGCGATCCTGACCCGCGATATGCGTAATGCCCAGCGTTTTGTCAACGAAGTGGACTCCTCCGCTGTTTACGTTAACGCCTCTACGCGGTTTACCGACGGCGGCCAGTTTGGTCTGGGGGCGGAAGTTGCGGTAAGCACACAAAAACTCCACGCGCGCGGCCCAATGGGGCTGGAAGCTCTGACCACCTACAAGTGGATCGGCATTGGTGATTACACCATTCGTGCATAAATAAAACCGGGTGATGCAAAAGTAGCCATTTGATTCACAAGGCCATTGACGCATCGCCCGGTTAGTTTTAACCTTGTCCACCGTGATTCACGTTCGTGAACATGTCCTTTCAGGGCCGATATAGCTCAGTTGGTAGAGCAGCGCATTCGTAATGCGAAGGTCGTAGGTTCGACTCCTATTATCGGCACCATTTAAATCAAGTAGTTACCCCATATTTAAATACACCACGCTTCCTCCTGTGCCGTATTTGTGCCATTGCGACTTATGATCGTGCCGATTTTGCTTGCGTGCTCGGTGAGATGCCCGGCTGAAAGGTGAGCGTATCTCTGAACCTTTTTGAGAGTTTCCCATCCTCCCATCTCTTTAAGTGCAAGAAGAGAGACTCCGGACTGAACCAGCCAGCTTGCCTTTGCTATCAAAGTACCTTGAGGACCAGATGATTTCTGGCGATATTTACAGCGCTTCCGCAATGAGTTTTTCTCTGTGCCGCCAGAGGCGTTCCCCGCTTTTTCAGCACCGCAATAATGTCGGCGGAATGCCAGTCCTGTTGCATCATGCGGCCACCTCGCTGATAAATTTTACGCCGTCGGCGGTACGCATCCAGCGCGGGGCTTTGAGTCCTTCCGTGAAATACCAGACCAGCTCACACAGCAGCCCGGTCAGGGTTTGCTCCATTTTTGGTTCCGCCGGACGTTCCAGCAGAAGCTGGAGTAGTGCGAGGCAGTATTCGCACAAGGAATCAGGTTCGGAAATAAAGTGCTCTGGTGTGGCGGGAAGGGTATCCACGGTCAGGCTTTCGGTAAGATGCGGTGGGATGGGGTCGTGTAGTGTGGGTTGCAATAGCGCAAGAGCCGCGTGAAGCCGCCCGCAGAGCGCCAGTCGTAGCGCGGGATCGTCGGTTTCAATCAGGGTTTCGGCAAAGCGGGCGCAGTAGTCAGCAAGGACAGTGAAATCCGTGGTGGCATTGAAGGGGACGGTCAATAGATCGAGTAAATCGCTGTCAGTGGTGAGGATTGTAGCCATAGGGCAACCTCCGATAAGTGGGTGTTCAAGCCACCACCGGAGAGGCTAATCTCGCGGGTGGTGGAACCGGGCAGGGTTAGCCTTACCAGCCTTATCGGACACTGGCGCGTCTTGCGACGCCCCCGCCCGGCCCACCATTGAGGTGTAACCGTGCGAACAACACAAAAAAAGACGCTGGCGCGTCATGTGTCGCCGATAAGATTTCTTCAGGAGGCTAATCCCGACGCCTGATTTTGCAGGCGCGGGAGAAAGATACTGCGATTGGTCATGAGTGGCAAGAGCTACATCATGTTTACCGACATCTCACGCAAAAATACCCTGATTATTAATAGCGAAAATCAGTTTCTTATTTTGGCGGTAGCTTTTTGCGGTTCTTTGCCAACTGGAATCCTTCAGGTAACGGTTTGAATTTATCGCCGCCTTTAGGCCAGCGTTTTGCCCTGCTCTGAAATGCCCTTAACGAGTCGATATCCAGCGTTGCAGCGACCACAAAGTCATTATCACCGCCCTTCACACGAGCAATATCACGCATAAAGGGTTCTTTTGCCGGGGAACGTACGCGACTATCGCCGTATTTTCGGTTATTCACTAAAATAGTATAGGCATGAATATCCAGCGCTGCTGATTCAATCAACGATGCAAACGTATCTAGATCTTTATTCCAGCTCAATACCATTAATGCATCGAGTGCGCCCTGAAAACGGATCCTCGCTTTACTATTCTGGAGTTCAGAGCAAATCATAACGCCAAAATTGACGCCATGATGAATATATACCGGCTTACGTTGTTTAACATTAAGTGTCGAGTCCCAAGACTTACCATAAGTTGAAAATAATGCCTCATCTTCACCTACGGCGGGTTCCAGCTTGGGTTGCCATATTTTGACACTCGCTGGATAGCCGAGTCTGTTATCTGAAAGGACAAGTACGGCCTCACTCTTCAGTTGATTATCGTCTAAGTGGCGGTATTCTGTTCCCGCAATTAGACTGATACCCGCCGAACTCAAACGATCAGCAATACTGTTAACCCAGCGTAACGGGATTGAAAGCTCAGGGAATAAAACATAATCAGGTTTAGGAGATAGTTTCAATGTTGCATTAACCAGTTCAGAAATCCGCTGGTACCTTGAACGGGACAAGTTAGATTTATTGCAGGCCATTTTAGCCCAGTCGTCCTCCTCTGTTTTAATGCTGGTTAGCGCAACGACAACTTTATGTTTCCTGTCTGTGCCAATATGAATGAATTTCTTAGGCCGAGCTTTTTTTGTCGCTTCATCTGAGTCCTGCTCCGATGCTAGCAACGTCGGTTTGATCCATACTCCGCGTAATGCTTGAGTATATTTTGCCCAAATGGTGGACGGTCTCTCATCTGGTTTTTTGTCGGATGTGGAGGGTAATCCAACACATTCGGGGGCCAGTTCTGATATTTCAGCGGGTGTTAAAGGACGTGTAGGGAAAATGTAAGGTAGGTAACTTTCGTTCTTACGATTTCCTTTAGCCACTTTTTCCAGTCGGGTATTCTTGGTTGATTTCAAAAATAGCTTAATAACGTCAATATCAATAAGCGATGAGTCGCTCATTAATTTCAGTATTTTAACTTCTTTTTTACTATCACGCTGATTAACAAGTTTTTCTGCCGACTGACTCTTTACGATCTGTTTATAAGGTTCCTTTGCTAAATCAGCTCGAGCTACCAATGGCGCTTTTAAATAAAAATCTGCTGAATCAAAGCGAAGATCCAGTAAATCCTTTAGATTCGTCAGACTTTGTGAAATATGATTAAAAAATGTATCCGCAAGGCACTCTTCTTTCTTTGAACGTTTATCAAGAAATAATCTGTCAGGACTGTAATATCGTGTCGCTGCATCAACAAATAGCCAGCTTAATGTGCCTTTTATACAGCGCCAAAGATCATTTACTGCTCGAGTTTTGCAACCATTTATATTCACTTCCTTACCTGAAGTAATCACCGATGCCAACAGGTTGATGGATTCGTAAGCTTTAAGTACAATTTTTTCCGCGTGCTGCCATTCATTCATACTGATAGCAAAGCCAAGCAGCCTTGGCAGATAACTAAAATGTGCAAATAGATTATCAGCCCTAAGAATATGGTTGTAGGCAAACTGATAAAACTCTTCCCGCTGTTCTTTCCATTCACTTGGAGGCAGATCTCGTGCCAGTGTTTCAACGTAGCGTAATTGCAGTGACCAGCCCAAACGACGAATGGTTAATCCATCTGCACGGCGCAGAGTATCGGCATTTTCACCTACACTACCGGCAGCGGAAAGGACTTTAGCTGCGGTTGAGTGTTCCAGTTGATCCGGTGAAGGCATCAAGCGGTGTTCACTAGAAAGCTCGTAGATCTCCTTTTCGATACTGTCGAGCAGGTCTATTCCAGCCCTCCCTTGAAGCACGAAAAGTTTTTGCTTATCGGATTGTAACTGGATGGTGGTCTTACCATGGAAATGCTCGCCCTGCTGTATTTGCCATATTTGTTTTTGCTCGTTTTTCAAATAAACGCAATCATTGCCAAGCCTATCTTGCAGCAATAACATAAATTCGTGATTATTAGTAATTTTCCCTGTATCGCGTATTACAAGGAACATATCATCGACATAACGACCGTAGTGAATTGGTGATAGTTTTTCAATGACTAATTTATCCCAATGGTGTAGCAATATATTTGAAATGATCCGACTGGCTGTTAATCCAATGACCAGACCACCATTAATAACAGGTGTTTTGTACGCTATTTTCTTTCCAAATGCCGCTGCGCCGTCAGACCAGTGCTTTAAGAATACTGCTAACTGTGCAGTAAACGCTTTTTCATCCTCAGTCAGTTTTATGTTTAGTGTGTTATAGAGATCATCAGAGGTTATAGCCAGTGGATCAATAAAATGATAGTAACTTTTTAAATCCAGTGAGGCGGCGATAATGTCACGATCTTTTTCCAACTCGTCACGTATAGCTTTTAAGCCATCACCACGCCATTTTTGGTAGGGCTGGAAGTAGGGGCTAAAAGAACCCACTGCACTGATATGGAATGGATTATCCTGCTCATTGCTAAATAATTCATCATTACGAATACGCTTTAGCCGCGCGCCATAGCAACAGTTATCTAAGCTGGCATCAAATTTATGCCCGACCATGTTAATCCATAGTGCAGAGATAATGTGACTATCAACCGGGAAGTCACCAATAATACGAAACTCTGGTATCAGATCAAAATTATTAAATAAATGGTCGGCTGCTCGTTTAGGATTAGAAAAGTGGACGTGTCCATTTTGGGATTCATGTTTTTTCTTTATGGTTAATTTTTTCGGTAACAAACGAAATTTGCCAATCAACTTCTTATTGCTACTGAATCCATCTTCGCTCTGTAAAAGATCTAAGAGTTTTTGCAGGTTTTCAAGTAATTCCTGCTCATACTCGGCAAATTTGATAGCAACAGGAAATGTATTCTCAAAGAAGCTATCGGCTTTTGCTTTCCGGTAAGCGACCAGAAGGTCTTCAATCGTCAGATCATCCCAGCCAGTGAAAGTTGCCTGATATGTCATGCGTTATCGTCCTTAGATTAAAGTCTGTACAGAATTAGCCAGCCGTTTCATGCCCGAAGGAGGTGCTCTTGACACCAGTAATCCATCAGTGAGGCTGGCAATAATTTTGATTTGTATCCATGTTACACGCTCCCCGCAACCAGTCCGAGCATATATTTGTCACATTTTTCCCGAAAGTGATTAAGTTTGAATTTTTTGTTTAATGTCGAGTTTAAGTAGACAAAATGAGGAATAAGTAAACTATTTCTTGCTGTGGCGTATCCCTTAATCTACACTAGTTTATATATTATTGTTAATGTCTATTCAGAGGCGACATTTGCCAAACTATCTAAACTGGCTGATGCAGCATACACTACCCGGTCAGGTGCTGCTCCAGTCATGGCTTACCCGCAACGGCGTAGATCGTAAGCTTTCTTATCTCTATGTTCAGAATGGCTGGCTCAGGCGCATCGCTCACGGTGTGTACTGCCGGACGGGCCGTGAGCCGGATTGGGTAGACGCGGTTTACTGCCTTCAAACACAGTGGGAAAAGCCTGTTCGGGTGGCGGGGCTAACCAGCCTTGCGCTTCAGGGCCATGCGCACTATACCGAACCGGGTAAGCCGCAGGTCTGGCTCGCGCTTCCGGCTTACGTTAAGCTGCCGGGATGGTTTGCTGCCTTCGAACAATCTGCAACATTTATCACGCTGTATACATCGGGGCTTACCGTAGATGTAACGTCATTGACTACGGAACTGAAAATTGGCGACCGCCAGTTAGCAGGCAGTGTTCCGGAACTGGCCGCGTATGAGATCGCCTGCGGCGTTCCTTCGTTGATCTCGTTCGAACATGCCGATGCTCTGTTTCAGGGGTTGAATCTTCTCAGCCCACGCAAATTGCAGGCACTGCTTCGCGCCAGTCATTCGATTAAAACCAACCGGGTGATGCTTTACCTTGCCCGGCGTAATGGACACCCTTATTTTCAGTATCTTGATCAAAGCGGTATAGAAATAGGTACGGGAAAGCGGCAAATCATACCTGGTGGCTGGCTGGAGCCGGATTATCAAATTACTGTTCCACGCGAATTTAAACCGGAAGGAGTCGAAGATGGATCTGCGTGATAGCTATACCCGGCAGGTCAAACTGTTGATGGCCGCTCTGCCGCATGTGGCGAAGGAGTCCTGTTTCGCATTAAAAGGCGGCACCGCAATCAATTTGTTTGTGCAGGATTTTCCCCGTCTGTCGGTGGATATCGATCTGGCGTATAAGACTTTTGCGGATCGCGATACCGATTTGACGGCGATCAACGACGCTTTGAAGAGAATTACTGCATCGCTGAACAGTAAACCGGGGATTACCGCGATTCGGCAGGAAAATAAAACGGATGAAAAGCGCATCATTGTGAATACGGCTGATGCCCAGATTAAGATCGAGGTTAGTCCGGTCTGGCGTGGGCTGTTGTTGCCTCCGGCAGAAATGTCGGTGTGCGAACGTGTGGAAATGGAGTATGGCTTCACCACTATGAGTGTCGTTTCGCTGGCGGATCTTTATGGCGGTAAAATCTGCGCAGCGCTTGATCGTCAGCACCCGCGCGATCTGTTTGATGTGCTGAATATGCTGGAGAAACCGGGACTGATGCGGGAGATCTTTGACGGTTTTCTTTGTTATCTGGCAGGCCATCCCCGCCCCATTGCCGAGTTGCTGGCCCCAAACTGGGATACAGAGCGAATCACGACGCTGTATGCTCAGGAATTTTCGGGGATGACTCAGCAGGAAACGTCGCTGGAATCGCTGCTGTCAGTAACGACTTTGCTGCCGCAGGCGTTGAAGTCACATCTTACGGATCGGGATCGCGAGTTCTTGCTCAGTTTTAAGCAAAACAGCCCTGACTGGTCGCGGTATCGCTATCCTGAAATTCAGCATTTTCCGGCTATTCGCTGGAAGCAACGTAATCTGGCGGTGCTGAAAGATAAAAATCCGGCGAAGTATGTGGCGGCGGTGAATAAGCTAGAGAGGGTGCTGGCGTAATCAATAGACCAGCATTAATCACAGATGATTACCAATCAGACAGAAATGGTTAAATCGTCGAATTCATATTTAATACGTTTTCTTACGCCGCTGAACAACTTGAAAAGCAGGAAAAGGATGCATATTTTAAATATCAGTGAAGTGAACGGTTTATGGCCGTTATTAATAGAAATGGAGGAATAAATAGGTGTATTCTACTATTGCAACAAAAACAACGATATTGATCGGTTTTCATAATGAAGTAACCTGACAGATATAAAAATGTTGATTGAGGCTAAATTCCCGGATGAAGGTTGTCGAGGGAGCCAGGTACTTTTTTCTTTTGGGTGATCTCCATTACTGGATAGTCCCCTTGTACAGATAAGACCGCTCTTTCTCGCTCAAAGCGGCCCCTGGAATTGAACGCAGAGTGACTACCTGACACAATATTGCACAGTGAAGAGTCGGTCGTTGTTAACGTTCAGATTTTCAATGTATCAATGACCATCCGCAGAGCGGGGGAGACGTTGCGATGAGGGTAATAGAGAAACAATCCCTCCATTCGCAGGCTGTAACGCTGCAACACTCTGATAAGCTTACCGTGTTCTAAATCATCCGCAACCAGTTCAACAGGAACATAGGCCAATCCGAGGCCCAGCCGTGCGGCTTCTGCTTCCATATAGCTGTCGGATAGGGCCCATTGCCCTTCAGGTCGATGAGTGATTTTTTTATCATCCTGATTGAGTTCCCACTGGTATACGCTACCGTCGGCAAACTGATAGGCGATACAGGGATGCGCCTTTAAATCCGCCGGGGTTTGCGGAAAACCATAGCGACGAAAATGTTCCGGAGTCCCCACAATTGCCATCTCCATATCGGGCGTGATGCGTACCGCGACCATACCCTGGCCGACTTCAGGCCCCAGGCGGACACCAGCATCGAATCTTTCCTCGATGATATCGACGAACCGGCTCTCATTTATCAGTTCAAGCCGGATATCAGGATATCGCTGTTTAAATACCGCCAGCTTTGGCAGCAGGCATTTATCAATCGCGTGCTGGCTGGCATTGATACGTACCGTGCCGGAGGGCGTCTCTCGATAGTGCGCCAGTGTGGCAAGCCCAAGATCTAACATTTCAAATCCAGATGCCGTCTTCTGGTAGAGCTGCTCGCCTGCTTGCGTCAGCGACAGTTTACGCGTGGTGCGCACCAGCAGCTGGACGCCGAGCCTTTCTTCAAGCTCGCGAACAGAACGGCTGACTCCTGACTGAGCAAGACCCAGCCGCTGAGCCGCTGCGGTAAAGCTGCCTTCCCGCACCACCTGCATAAACAGGTACAGCTCGTTGTAGTTCTCCCTTTTCGCCATTGAAACATCCCCCCTTCATGCCGGCAATCTCCGCATTAATTTATAACAATATGGTATTAATCTTAGCATTAATCGCCCCCTAATCAGCACTAATTCTGCTCACTATAATGACCCCATCAAAGTAAAGCACCGCAGTGTTGTCCGTCGGAAACCTGTATCTCTCTGTTGTTTTTTATGGGGATTTTTATGAAAGCCTTCACCCGAACGCTAAAAACCGCGATGCCGACCATGCTGCTTTTCGCATCATTAAGTGGAGTCACGACAATGAGTTATGCTGATTCAACCAATCCTAATGCCCCTGTGTCCATGACAGATAAATGGGATAAAACGTTCGCCGAGAGCCAGAAAGTCGATCACCGTAAAGTCTCGTTCCCGAACCGATATGGCATCACCTTAGTGGGCGATCTTTACCTGCCTAAAGACCGTGGCGATCGCAAGCTGGCGGCGATTGCGGTCAGTGGGCCATTTGGCGCGGTGAAAGAGCAATCCAGCGGCCTGTATGCGCAGACGCTGGCGGAACGAGGGTTTGTTACCCTGGCGTTCGATCCTTCTTACACCGGGGAAAGCGGCGGCTATCCGCGAAACGTCGCCTCACCGGATATAAACACTGAAGATTTCAGCGCGGCGGCGGATTTCTTAGGGCTGCAAAAAGAGGTAGATCGCAACCGTATCGGGCTACTCGGTATTTGTGGCTGGGGCGGCATGGTGCTGAACGACGTGGCGATGGATACCCGCGTTAAAGCGGTTGCTACCAGCGTGATGTATGACATGAGCCGGGCGATGGGCCATGGTGTGGGGGATGGCGAAGACCGTTATTCTACCGCCGACCGTCGTGCTGTTCTGCAATATCTGAATGAACAGCGCTGGAAGGATGCGCAGAGCGGAACGTTCGCTCACGGTGGTCATGATATTAATGTCGATAGCAATGGCAAGGTCAGTGCGGGCGAGCGCATTCTGCCAGAAACGCTGCCGGCAAATCCTCATTCGGTACTGAAAGAGTTCTTTGACTACTATCGCATGCCACGCGGCTTCCACGAACATTCCGTTAACTCTACCGGGGCGTGGACGGCAACGATGCCGCTGTCATTTATGAATATGCCGCTGTTGAGTTACGCCAGTGAAATCACCATTCCGACGCTGATTGTGACCGGTGAGAAAGCACATTCACGCTATTTTGCTGAAGATGCTTACAAGGCGGTTGGCAGTAAAGATAAAGAGCTGGTGGTGGTACCAGGGGCAAATCACGTGGACCTGTACGATAACGTGGCCGGAAAAATACCTTTCGCGAAGTTCGAACAATTTTTCCAGACCAAACTGAAATAAAACCTCTCCTGAATTGATGCAAAGCCACCGGCCATAGGCTGGTGGCTTTTATCCTGGCCTTCGTGAAATTTCACTATGTCGACGCTAAACCAAACACCATCACCTCATCATCAGCGCGCATACTGGGGCGGTATTTTTGCCATGACCCTGTGCGTGTTTGTGCTGATTGCTTCTGAATTTATGCCCGTCAGCCTGCTCACGCCGATTGCCCGCGATTTAGGCGTGACGGAGGGGTTGGCTGGGCAGGGGATTGCTATCTCCGGCGCGCTGGCGGTTCTGACAAGCCTGACGCTTTCAACGCTAGCTGGAAAGATGAATCGTAAATTCCTGCTGCTGGGAATGACGGTTCTGATGGCCGTATCGGGGCTTATTATTGCGCTGGCTTCCAGTTATCTGATGTATATGGTTGGTCGTGCGATGATTGGTGTGGCCATTGGCGGATTCTGGTCGATGTCTGCGGCAACGGCTATTCGTCTGGTGCCGCAGCAACAGGTCACGCGTGCGCTGGCGATTTTCAATGCCGGTAATGCGCTGGCGACGGTCGTGGCCGCACCGCTGGGAAGCTATCTGGGGGCTACGGTCGGATGGCGAGGCGCTTTCTTGTGCCTGGTGCCCATGGCGGTTGTCGCCTTTATCTGGCAGTGCATCAGCCTGCCCAGTATGGATGCGAATAAAAGCCACACGTCATTTGGCACGGTATTCCGCTTATTTAGCCGCCGCATGGTTGTGGTCGGCATGATAGCTTGTGGCCTGTTTTTCATGGGGCAGTTTGCGCTATTCACCTATGTGCGCCCGTTTCTGGAGTCGGTGACACGGGTTAATTCCTCAGGCTTGTCGTTGATTTTGCTGATTATCGGCGTGGCCGGTTTTATTGGCACGCTGGTTGTTTCGACATTCCTCAACAGAAAATTCTACCCTACGCTGATGGCCATACCTGGGTTGATGGCCGTCATTGCCATCGGCCTGATGCTTACCGGGCATCACGTCTGGATGGTCTCGCTGCTGTTAGGCCTCTGGGGCATGCTGGCAACCGCCGCGCCAACCGGGTGGTGGACATGGATTGCGCGTACGTTGCCCGACAACGCGGAAGCCGGAGGCGGGCTAATGGTCGCGGTGATTCAGCTTTCAATCGCCCTTGGATCGACGGCAGGAGGCATCGTGTTTGACCACCTCGGCTGGCAGAGTACGTTTGCCATGAGTAGCGTGCTGCTCCTATGCGCTGGCGTACTGACCTTTGTTACCGCACGCCAGAAGGCCGGTGCGCTTTAGTCCGGCGAGGACGCGCGTTGCTGAATAAGTTACACAAGGCGATGAGCGCCCACTATGGGTTGGGCGCTCTTTTAAACGATTTAGGTGATTTTCTAAAACGGCTACTGCAGATTTTTCTCTTAATTTATGGTATTTCCCCCGGAGGAGAGAAAGCGCTCTCCACGCCCGACCGCAAGGATCACGACGACGGGGGCAGGCATGAATCCTCCTCCTGATGGAGACGTACAGAAGCGACTTCTGCCAGCACGGAGAGTGCCAGAGTATGCGCATCCCGGGCTTTGGGGAATATCCCGATGGGTGCCCGGATTTGCGCTGTCTCCTCCCTGGACCATCCTAGCTCGTGGAGCTTTTGCAGACGTAACGTGTGGGTTCGATAGCTGCCCAATGCGCCGAGATAAAAGGGTTTTGCCTCTCGCGCGGCCTGCAACACTGGCAGCTCCCGGTTGAGATCATGGCACAGCAAAATGACCGCCGTATCGGTATCGATCTGAGCGCTGGCTGAGGCCGGAAAAAGATCGAAGATATGGCTGTCATAGCCTGTGGCTGCTGCAAGACTCGCGGTTGCCTGCGCCTCAAGAGAACGTCCATAAATCATCAGCCTGACGCATGGCCTGAACCCCACCTCAAAGCCATTGAGATTCCAGCCCGTTCGGGTTTGTGTGGGCAGGCACACCAGCGATTGAGCTTGCGGATCGTAGCGCAGACCCGCCGGTTTTCTCTGTTCCAGGCGGTTCAGCACGGCGAGCAGAGGCTGTGTCGAGCGTAGTTTATGGAGCGTCAGCGTGATCCCACCGCCGCAGGGCAGAACGATGTCAAACCACGGCGAACCTTCGCCATAGCGAATTTCGCGATCGCAGCCTGAGCCCATCACCTCCAGCGCTTCAAAAGCGGCAGCGGCCTCCACGCAGCCGCCAGAGACAAAACCGCAGTAACGACCATCTTCGCGCACCACCATCTGTGCTCCGAGCGGGCGCGCCGCGCCGCCGCGTATCTCCACCAGCGTCACCAGCACCGCTCCTTTACCGGACATTAGCGCCTCTACGGCGAAGCGCAGAATGGTCCGGTGGTCATCGGTGAGAAACGCCTGCTCTGGCTTATGCCAGTGCTCGTCTTTGTCAAAAAGCGAGTATGACATTGTTCCTCCTTAAACCACATCCGGCAGTTTATCGAGCAGCTTATCCAGAGTGATGGGATAATCCCGTACCCGAATACCGGTGGCGTTATACACCGCGTTGGCGATAGCCGCGCTTACGCCGCACAGGCCCAGCTCACCGACACCTTTGGCCTTCATCGGGGAGGAGATGGGGTCGGTATCATCCAGGAAAATCACCTCCTGTTTTGGGATATCCGCATGAACCGGCACCTCATACCCCGCCATATCGTGATTAACGAAGTAGCCCAAACGGTCATCTACCGCCAGCTCCTCCATCAGTGCCGCGCCCATGCCCATAGTCATCGCGCCAATGACCTGGCTGCGTGCAGTTTTCGGATTCAGAATGCGCCCTGCTGCGCACACGGCGAGCATACGCCGGACCCGAACTTCTCCCGTCGCGCTATGCACGCCGACCTCCACAAAATGCCCGGCAAAGGTCGATTGCTGGTACTCCTTGCTGAGAGTGCCGAACTCAATGCTCTCTTCCGCTGTCAGTCTGCCGCCTGCGGTGGCCTCATGTAGCGTGGCGCTTCGGGTACCGTTGGTAATCTTGCCGTCGGCAAACTGCGACTGCTCAGGATCAAACCCGACCGCCGAGGCAATCATTTCGCGAAGTTTCACACAGGCGGCGTAAACGCCGGAGGTGGAGGTATTCGCGCCCCATTGTCCACCAGAACCCGCAGAAACCGGGAAACTGGAATCGCCGAGGTGAACCGCAACCTGCTCCAGCGGTACGCCAAGCATTTCCGCTGCCGTCTGGGCTAGAATGGTGTAGCTGCCGGTGCCAATGTCGGTCATGTCCGTTTCTACGGTAACGGTGCCGTTTTGTTCGAGGTGAACCCGAGCCCCCGATTTTTCCAGCAGATTATTGCGAAAGCCCGCCGCAACACCGTGGCCGACTAGCCACTCCCCGTCGCGCACCTGTCCGGGTGTGGCGTTGCGCTGCTTCCAGCCAAATTTATCCGCTCCGGTGCGCAAGCACTCGATAAGCTGACGGCGAGAGAAGCGGCGCGTCGGGTCGGCGGGGTCAACCTGAGTGTCATTCAGGATGCGAAACTCGACGGGATCGATGCCCGCTTTTTCCGCCAGTTCGTCGATCGCGATTTCGAGCGCCATCAGACCGGGGGCTTCGCCGGGCGCACGCATGGCGTTCCCTTCCGGCAAATCAAGCGCGGCGAGCCGCAGGCCGGTATGACGGTTTGCCCCTGCGTAGAGTAATTCGCTTTGCTGTACCGCCGTTTCCGGCGTGCCGCCGGGCAGGTTTCCGGACCAGCTTTCATGTGAGATAGCGGTGATTTTCCCGCTCTGGTCGGCACCGATACGCAGGTGCTGAAGGGTGGCGGGGCGGTGCGTGGTGTTATTGGGAATAGTGGGGCGGGGGAGCATCACTTTAACCGGACGTTTCACCGCACGGGCGGCGAGGGCCGCCAGCAGCGCATCGCTTCTCAGGAATAGCTTGCCGCCAAACCCTCCGCCGATATACGGGGAGATAATACGCACATTCTCCACGGGCACTTTCAGCGTTTTTGCCAGATCGGTGCGGCACCAGTCAATCATCTGATTTGAGGTCCAGAGGGTAAGCTTATTTCCATCCCAGACGGCCATCGAGGCATGCGGCTCCATCGCCATATGGCTCTGGTCCGGGGTCGTGTATGTAGCATCAATTTTCACCGCAGCGGAGGTGAAAGCCCCGTCAAAGTCACCAACGTTTTTATCGGGCGTGTCTTCCGGCGGCTGACTGACGGCCTGTTTCTCGTCCGCCAGGGAGTAAGCTCCTTTATTACGGCGATAGTGCGCCTGCACCAGCGAGGCCGCCGCTCGCGCCTGTTCGAAGGTCTCGGCCACTACCAGCGCAATGGCCTGATGATAGTGCTCAATAGTGGGGCCGCCTA
Organism: Escherichia sp. HH091_1A; assembly: GCF_030295175.1. Classification (NCBI taxonomy): domain Bacteria; kingdom Pseudomonadati; phylum Pseudomonadota; class Gammaproteobacteria; order Enterobacterales; family Enterobacteriaceae; genus Escherichia; species Escherichia sp. HH091_1A. Next base: position 358,936 of record NZ_AP025747.1, read on the forward strand.
ACAGCCTGGCGGTGTTTTTGTCGCCTTTGCCGAGTGCCCCAGCGTTACTGGCGGTAATGACAGCCAGTACGCCCGGCGCTTTTTGCGCGGCGTCCGTATCAAGGGCGGTGAGGCGCCCTTTGGCAATGGCGGAACCGACGATATAGCCATAGGCGGCGTTGGGGGCTTCTTCATGCCATTCGTAGGCGTAGCGTGCCGTGCCGGTAGTTTTCAGCGGTCCGTCGATGCGGTCATGGGGACGACCGACAACCTTCAGCTGATCGATCGGGTTTTCCCCTGCGGGTTTATCAAATTTCATGCCTGTGCCCTCGCTTCAGCCAGTACGGAGGCAAGCGTTCGCTTCGCCAACAGGAGTTTAAAGGTATTTTCAGCGGTGGGATGGGCGCTGGCGAACAGCGCGTCATACACGGCCTGCGCCCCCTGGGATAGCTGAGCATCCGCAGCCTCAATGCGCCAGGGCTTATGTGCTACTCCGCCCAGCGCGACGCGCCCGCTGCCGTCAGGCTGAATAATCGCCGCGACCGATACCAGGGCAAAGGCGTAGGAGGCGCGATCGCGCACCTTGCGGTAGATATGTTTTCCGCCGAGCGGCGGAGGTAACGTCACCGCAACGATAAGCTCACCGGGAAGCAGGGCGGTTTCAATGTGCGGCGTTTTCCCCGGTGGGTGATAAAAATCAGCCAGTGTGATACTGCGAGTTTTTCCCTCCGGCGTGATGGTTTCCACCACCGCATCCAGCAACCGCATTGCGACCGCCATATCGCTCGGATGGGTGGCAATGCAGGCTTCGCTTACGCCTACCACCGCGTGCTGACGGCTAAAGCCTTCAAGTGCCGCGCAGCCGCTCCCGGGCAGGCGCTTATTGCAGGGCTGATTGGTGTCGTAAAAATAGGGGCAGCGCGTGCGCTGGAGCAGATTACCTGCGGTGGTTGCCTGATTACGTAACTGACCAGACGCGCCAGCGAGCAGAGCGCGGGAGAGTACCGCGTAATCACGACGCACGCGCTCGTGAGCCGCCAGGTCGGTGTTCCGTACCAGTGCGCCGATGCGCAGCCCACCCGCGTCGGTCACTTCAATCTTATCGAGCCCGAGCCCGTTCACATCGATAAGGTGGGTTGGCGTTTCAATTTCCAGCTTCATCAGGTCCAGCAGATTGGTCCCGCCAGCGATAAATTTTGCGCCGGGTACGCGCTGAGCGCTAAGTGCCGCCTCGGCAGGGGTGTTCACACGTTCATAGGTAAACGCCTTCATGATTTTATCTCCCCCGCAGCGTCTTCAATGGCGGCAAGGATGTTAGCGTATGCACCACAGCGACAGATGTTGCCGCTCATACGTTCACGGATCTCATCGGCAGTTCTTTCTGGAGGGGAAACCAAATCGACCGTGACGTGACTGGGAATGCCGTCCTGAATCTCTTTTAGCACCGCTACTGATGAGCAAATTTGCCCGGAGGTGCAGTAGCCGCACTGGAAGCCATCATGCTTGATAAAGGCCGCCTGCATGGGGTGAAGATTCTCTGGTGAACCCAGGCCTTCAATGGTGGTGATCTCGGCCCCCTGATGCATGACTGCCAGCGTCAGGCAGGCATTAAGCCTGCGACCATTGACCAGTACGGTACAGGCTCCGCACTGTCCGTGATCGCAACCTTTCTTGGTACCGATCAGATGCAGATTTTCACGCAAAGCGTCCAGTAGCGTGGTTCGGGTATCCACCTCAAGCTGCTCGGTTTTGCCGTTCACCTTAAGTGTCAGGGGCATTATCTCTGGCGCGGGTGTAGCTGCCGGAACGCTTGCCGCAAGCGTAGAATGAGGATAAACCACGGCGGTCGCCGCCGTTGCGGCGCTCACTTTAATCAGATCGCGGCGGGTCAAACTAAAATCGTGCGGCTCGTGCTTCCCAACCCGATTATCTTCGGGGTATTCGCCTTGGTTGCTCATACCAGGCCTCCGGTATTCTAAAGGGGAAAATAAGAGTGCGTTGCGAGAGTGTTGATGCTTTTTTAAACGTTAAGCATAGTCGGTGAGAGCAGGAGGATTATTCTTAAAACGCGAATGCAGCTATGAGCCCGGCTAATTAATTCATATTCGCCGATGACGGGAGCTAGTTTATTGCTTTAGTTGTGCGATGCAAAAACCGATAAGTAAACCTGTGATTGTCAGCTCTGCATCACCCTGCAAATCGTTGTCACTTCTAACATAAAAATAGGGAGAAATGATGGTGCTTATATTAATTGGCGATTAGTCACCATTGCATTATACAAAACAATACAGTTCTTTACATTTATCTTGTTTTATGAATACTCCTGAAGAGGTGTACAACATAATGAAACAAACAGGGTAAATATGAATATATTTGAACAAACTCCACCGAACCGCAGACGTTATGGTCTTGCTGCATTCATTGGGCTGATTGCTGGCGTTGTTTCCGCATTTGTTAAGTGGGGGGCAGAAGTTCCATTGCCGCCACGTAGCCCGGTGGATATGTTTAATGCAGCGTGTGGCCCGGAATCATTAATCAGGGCTGCTGGGCAAATTGATTGCTCCCGTAATTTTCTCAATCCTCCGTATATTTTTCTTCGAGACTGGCTGGGGCTGACAGATCCCAATGCGGCTGTTTATACCTTTGCCGGGCATGTCTTTAACTGGGTTGGTGTTACGCACATTATCTTTTCGATAGTGTTTGCTGTCGGTTATTGTGTGGTCGCTGAAGTATTTCCAAAAATTAAACTCTGGCAGGGCTTACTGGCAGGTGCTTTAGCCCAACTTTTTGTTCATATGATTTCATTCCCTCTCATGGGACTGACGCCACCTCTGTTTGATCTCCCGTGGTATGAGAATGTTTCTGAAATTTTTGGACATTTAGTCTGGTTCTGGTCCATTGAAATTATTCGCAGAGATTTACGAAACAGAATTACTCATGAGCCAGACCCTGAGATCCCTTTAGGCTCAAACAGATAATGCATTGAATGATAAAAATGGCGCAAATACAGCGCCATTTTTATAGGTTAAAAACATTGTTTTTAACTTTCTGATGCAGATAGCCAGTGAGTACATCGCGCTACTTCAGGATGCTGTAGATCCGGAGAACACTGTAGAGGAAGAGGCATTGTTGCTGGCAGATGGAAGAAGTCTCGGGTTTTGTTATCCCTGAAAAACGAAGCCCCGCGATTATAGCTGGCGGGGCAGTGCAATTAATTATTGCATATTTATAACGGTGTCAGCCCGTATTTAGCTCTTGCACGATTGCAAGCCTCATTGACGACTCCGTTCTCACCAGACATGGCGAATTCTCTGCACGTGGACGATCGATTTTTATATATCGTGCAGCAGGCATTTTTGCCCGGTGTTCCTGCAAGGGCAATACATCGGGGGTTTTTCTGATTGGTACCGCTCATGCATCGGTGAAAAGGGGATATTTGTTCAGTGAGCCTGGCGGGAATGGTACCGCCAGCATCGTCGGCTTCGGCCCAGTAAAAAGAGACGCGGAAAAATGCACAACAGGCACCACACGTCATGCATGGATTCAGATTGCTCATAATTCACCAGTACAGCTATAAATCGTAAAGAGAACAGCGGTACCTCGTATGTAAGAACGTACCGCGGTTGGCTGGGGAACTTTCGATAGTGTGAGTATTGAATGATTTCCAGCCGTTACCGATTTTACGTACTAATTCGTGAAGAAACCACTCGTTAGCAGGCTGCCTGGCACCTTTCCGTGTCTCCTGAACACTATGGTGTACATATGAGAAAGCCCATCATTACAGGTGACATTGACGATCGCTTCCACATCATTTAAACGATTATTTGAGTCTCTGAGGTGGAATTCTTCCCTCGTCCGATGGATAAGTCTTAGTCCGCCGAAGGGGGCTTAGCCGGACAGGAATCGCTAATCTTAATGAATTTGTCGTTATAGACCAGATAATGATTCCCCGGTTGACGTAACGCAGGCTGATGAACCACGTCCCCTGGACGTAGGTACCAGGCGTCGCCTTCCTCTTCGGTCGAATCACATCCTGGTTTAATCAGTAGCTTAAACCACGTGTTGCCGGTGTTACTTACCGTTCCTGTCACCTGGTCGAAGGACCATTTAAACTGAACCTGACGTGGTCGTACTACCAGAATGGTATCCATCACCACCACCGGCTCTGTGCTGACCTCGCCGCCGGTTGGGCTACGTCTTGTCTGGTTGCGAGTGGGGACCTCGCGGAATGAGACCCGGTAGTAGCGCTCGCGTTTATCCTGGGGGCCATGATAGTAAAATTTAAAATACTCACTCTCACCAGCCTGCAACGCCAGCTGGCGGGGAGCGAAAAGCAGTTCACCATCCACCGGTCGAGTGCGCAATTCACTGCTGCCTGGGCTATCGATGGCACTGATGGCAATACGGTATATCCGTGCGCTTTTGTTGTTATTCACTACACGTTTGCTGACAAAGTCAGTCTCGGACGGCAGCGAAAATGTCAGATTGCCGACCGAAATCGCCTGTGTCAAAGGTGCCGCCAGCATACAGACCACTGTCAGCAGCGCCTTAGTTAATGTTACGCCACGTCGCCTGAACATGAATCTCTCCTGAAGCGCTGACTTCGCCAAACCAGCCGTTATCATCTACCGTACGCAGCGAAATGGCGTTATCCATTGGAATTGAAAATTTGACAGTGGTCTTATCCATCTGCCCCACTTCGCCAGAGATATCAGTCCACGGTGTGGTTAGCCACAGCGCATCGGTCATATCCCGCCAGCTATCATCGCACCCGGCATCGTAGGTTTTTGTAGCTCCGTTGCGGGTAATAAAGGAAAGCGTCGCCGGGAACGGTACTTTCGCCTTACCGTCATCGGAGCTGAAGACACAATAGGAGCGCCCGCCAATCACCTGCGCGGGTCCGGTCACCTTGATCAGCACTTCGTCGGCAGCTGTTTTACCGCTGGTGGTTACGATATAGCCGAAATCGAGTGCCGGTTCGCCGCTGCCGACATATCCCTCTCGCGACGGTGTCTGAGTATATTCATCGGAGATAATACTGATGCTGAAATCACGGGGTTTGATAATCAGCGTGTTGGAGGTAGAAAATTCATACCAGCCAGACTCCGGTGATGTGGTGTTCTGAAAGCGAAAGTTGAATAGATCTTTGGTGTTGATATCGCTGATCCCCAGGTTCACCATCTGCTTAAAGAAGTTGCTCGAGAAGAAAACATAGATCGAGTCTGCGCTCTTCATCTCGTTGAAGGTGTAGTAATAGGCGGTATTGCTCACCGGTTTCCATGAACTGCCATTCAGACTGAACTGCATATCGTACGCCCCGACGGCCGAGGCTAACGACGAGTTGGCGATCGCCGGGAATATATGGATTGAGGTGTTGCTGAGCCCGTTTGTTTGCAGGGTATAGTTAACCATCTTACAACTTAATCCTGAACGGCTGCCGATGGTTTGCGTCCGGCAGTCGGCGTTCCCTTCGCCCAGAGTCGGTACTCCGTCGCTGTTGATAAATACCTCCGCCAGCGAGTGGGTATTTATCAACCGCAAATTTGCTGCTTTCGTATGGGTGACGTTGCGAACATACCAGTTGCCGGAGGCCTGATCCTTACAGCGCGCGCCGCTGCTGGCGTCATAGTTCACTGAGGTTTGGCAGGCATTGATGGTCATCGTAAAGCTGCTGCCAACGGGCATTTGTTGCAGATACTGGTAAAACGCGTCTGACAACATGCCGTGCATCCACTTCGAGCCGCCGCTGGTCACCGTCGCGCCATAAAATCCACTGGCGTCGGTGGTTTGCGGCAGGATAAGACTGGTGGTCATATTACACCCTGTGTACCAGTTGATGCAGCGCAAGCCAGTTAAAGGAGATGAAACCGGCGAATTTTCCAGCCACATATCAAACTTCCAGTTGGTATAAAGGCCGGTGTTGTAACCGTTATCAATGTAGCCGAGGCTTTGTTGATAGATGGTTCCTGAGCCAGTGTATTTTAAACCGGTCCAGCGGTTGGCACCGGTCAGGCGCGGATCCAGCGCCCCGCCAGGAGTGACGAAAAAGTTGTCGTCTGAGTTGTTTTCGACAAACACAAACTCGCGTGCCGGTGCATCCGCCCAGGTTGTTTTGCTCACTGCCGCTCTGAGCGCGGTTGCTGGCCAGAATAGCGCAAAGATTATCATTGCTATCAGTAGGTTAACTCTCATTCTCTTCTCCTGTCTGCGTCACCGCCGCCCACGATGAGAGGCCGCTGCAGACCACATCACCGACCCAGACGGCACCGCGCGCCTGGTTGAGTTCCAGTGCCACTTCGCAGGTTTTATTGCCACTGTAGCGAAAATCGATAGTGGGGTATTTCTTATCCACGTCCATGACAAACTCGCCGTTTTCATCGGTTCGGGTTCGGCCGATATGGTTGTTAATCCGTGCGTTAGCCAGCACTGTGCCGTCTTCTGCACGGATACGACCGGAGACGGTAACCATCTGCTTCACCTCTGGCTCAACGACGGCGACATTGCCTGGATAGAGGGTCAGATGGCTTTTGCGGCCGCTGACGATATCGTAGCTGTCGAGTGAGTTTTTGCTGTTCTGCAACTCCACCTCATATCTCCCATACGGAGAGAGCGGGAGGTAGTTGCGCTTGCCGTTAAGCGGGAAAATCCGTCCGTTGATTTTGGCGCTGATCTGACCGTCGTCCTCCAGCCCGGTATTGAATATCACCCCGGCGTTGCCATCAGTCCGCCCGCTGGCAGCAATGTTTTTACCCTGCCAGCCAACGCTGCCATTGGCAGTTAAGTTGGTATTGACGTAGCCGTCCGCCGCGCTATTGACGTTCAGCGTTCCGCTGGCGTAACGAGCGTCGAACTGTGCATACGCCCCACCACTGAGAGTTTTGTCATCACCGGTATCGCCGGAGATGGCTCGTGACAGATTGGCACCAAAAGTGCGAATGGTTCCTTCATCAAACTGTTTGCGTGCTGACAGGTTTGCCATGGTGTAGCCGTTTTGATGGGTCATCCCTGCGCTAAACCAGTTGCCCAGTGGTAGCGAGAGATCGAGAGCGATATATTTCCCTGTATTGGCGCTGCTGTCGCCGTTGTTATAGCGCTGAATACCGGCCCGCAGGCCAAGCGAACCAAAGGTACCGCTGTAGACATTTTGATAGTAATCTGCCGTGTAATAATGGCTGTTGTAACGGCGGTCATCATTGTAGCTGATGCTGAATGTGCCCAGCTTCGACCACAGTGAGTTCAGGTTAAGTGTGCCGCCGATTGCACGGTTGTCGGCATCGCTACGTCGCAATTGATTGCCAATGCGGGTTTTTTCCTGATTAACCCACAGTGAACTAAAGCCTCCCGGTAGTGTGGCGCTGATGCTGCCGATATTGCTCCATGAGCTGTCACTGGCCAGCATGTTTTGCAGGTTAACGTTGATTGCTCCCCCAAGCGGCAGCGTCAGACGGGTTTCACCCACTGCCTGATTATCGTACCCATATCCCGTTGCCGCCCAACTAAGCGTACTCAGTGAGCCGGAGGTCGAGGCTCCTGCTAGCCAACTCTCTTTAGCTGGTCGCGTCTTTTTCCCGTTTTCCGACCAGCGATCCATATGAAAGCTGCCGCCCCATATCTGCCACGCCAGCGGCGCACCGACACCGCGCCCCCGGCTAAACAGCTTATTGACCCGCTGGGTGCGTTTGCTGATCACGCGACCGTTAACGATGACCTCAACTTCCACATCGTAAATACCGTACGGTAGACCTCGGGTATCCACTTCATGATTGCCCATGGTGAAGTTCTGAACACTCAGTAACCGCCCATCACGGGTGAGATGTACTTCGCCCGCTGCAGGTAAAAAGGCGATCACTGGCGTGGCCGACTGGCTGCTGTCGAAGATGGTGGAGCTGGCCTGGTTTCCCCAGGAAAGGCCGTAAATCTTCCCTGCTGAAATGGCGGTCATCGGCCCTAAGGACTGCAAGTTCCAGGTGTCGAGCATTCCACCGGCAAATCGGTGACCAGCAAAATCGCGTTCATACATCGCTTTATATAATTCACTGTCCTGTTGACCGCTACCGATCCCATACAGCGAGCCGTCGAGTACCACATGATGTTCGCGCAGTGCTGTCACGTTATTTAGCGACAGATAGCTGGATGTATTGTTCCCGCCGTTACGCAACTGGTTGTTATAGATGCCGAAGTTATAGCTCAGGTTACTGCTGAGGGTGTTAACACTGGATTGCCCGATGTCTTCGCTACGTGAGCGTAGTACGGTGCCCAGTGCTTCGCGCTTGACCACCAGCTGCAGCAGCAGTTGGCGCAAGCTGAGATCCAACTGCGCGTTGTCAGTCAGGGGGATGGTAAGGGCCTCATTGAACGGGGTGTTCGCCAGATCCATCAGCTGCTGTCGAGTTTGTTCGCTGACACTGGCGTTATCTTCACTCTCTTCCAGCTGTATTTTCCGGATGCGTAACTGTCCATCATCCAACCAGATAAAAGCGCTGCCGATTCGCTGATCGTCCTGGCGACCCTGGCTACCGGCAAGATGAATATAGAGCGGGACGCTCATGCCGTCCTGAAGCGCCTGACTGAAGGCCTGCGGAATAATCACCCCACCTATTTGCTGCGCGCTTATGTCAGCAGCGCTGGCATCGGGTTGAACGAACAAAAAGACCATGCCGAAGGCAAACTGGGCTTTCAGTCCTGGGGAGAACCGTCGTAAAGGCATTGTCGTTATCCATCTGCACAGCTATCTATTTCACGGGAATGAACTTATCACCCTGCCAAAGTGCAACCCGTCCTTTGTTATCCGCCGTGTCCACGCGGGTAAAACGACGCGACTTGCCCGGCATCAGGTAGTAGTTCTCTTTACACTCCTTACCATTGGCGGCTTTCAGGCAGGGGCCGTAGGCGAGGATCCGCAGCGTCGCATTTCCTGTATTTGTCAGGGAGCCGTTGGCGTACTGAAAGCGGTAGTTCGCCTGGCGGGGGGCGACGACCAGAATGGTGCCGATGCGGGCGGAAGCAGTGGCTACAGCGCTGCGGTTGGCATTATCGCGCTGCGCATCACTGAGGGCCTGATCAAACCAGACAATGCGGTAGTAGCGCTCTTTTTCATCTACTGGTCCCTTATAGAAGAAGCGGATCACTTCGCTGGCTTGGGCGGGTAGCAGCAAGCTGGCGGGAGTGAGTAGCAACTCATCCGGCTTGTCCATTGCGATAACCTGCCCGTCGTCAAGCGGTGAAGAGAGCCGTTCGAGACGGATATTGATGAGGCGACCACTGTCGGTACTGTTTTTGATTGTTTTGCTCAGCGTGCTGCTGTCACTGTTCATAAACGATGATATATCGCCGACATCCAGCGCCTGGGCCGGAGATATTCCGGCAAACAGCAGAGCGAGAGGCAGAAGGTGCTTTTTCATAACAATTCCGTCCAGGAATAAAGCAGGGGGTTACCCCTGCTGGTACATCAAAGAGATCAACTGGTCCAGGTCGCGTCGAACTGTACGCTAACGTCGCCGCTCCAGATGCCTTCCGGTAGAGTGCTGTAATCGGTTACTGCGGTGGTACCATTGGTGGTACCGCTGATGATGGAGAAGGTGAAACCATCCTGTGCGGTGGTACGATTGCTGGCATTGTAATCGTTAGCCAGCGGGCTAAGGTTGCCGCCCAGTACGCCGTTGGCGGTATCGATCATCACGGTATCGCCAGTTTTTTCGACTGCCGCGCCGTTATAATCCACGCCCACATTCAGTGTGGAACCTGAGGTATCCAACTGGGTTAAGGTGTTGGTGATAAGACGTGAGGTCAGTTTAAAGGCGGTAGCCGTTGAGTCACCCTCAATAGCCACGTCAAATAGACCTTTCTGTGAGTTAAAGCCTTTAATGCCTTCGGCATACTGGAACGCCAGGCTACCGAGTGGCGTCACAACCAGTTTACTGGTGGTGTCTTTTTTGGCTGTTGCCGACCAGGTCGCTACAGCCTGAGCTGTTACGTCAGCAGCCTGCGCCACACCCATGCCGGTAAACACCGTTACCAGAGCTATTGCCAGAACCTTTTTTTTCATTGCTTTTCTTCCCGAGTTAAATTGAGGACATGATGTCCCTGTGAGTCATTTTTTAAAACTAACTTGCCTGGAGTTTACGGAACCAACTTATATATTTTTGAGTACAGCTTGGCCTCAGCATTACGCCGATGGGTATACACTGTCTTCACACTACAATTTTCAATTCTGGCAATCGATTTAGGCAGCATTCCCTGGGCCGTCATGCGGATAATTTCCATTTCCCGGTCAGTGATTTTATCTTTCTTAATATCTTTTTTGAGAAACCTGCCATTAATCACATAGGCCAATTCGTTTCTAATATCACGACTCAGCCCAGCGTATACCACGCCCCTAATATTGCTGTTGTAATACCAATAATTTGCTAAGGCTTCTGACTTTCTGGCCGCAATCAATACGACCTGTTTCCCCTTTACCGCGGATAACCATTCGTTATCACGGTTTATAAACTCAGTTAAAGAATCCGTATTGAGATTGATAAACACGAAATCTTTTCTAATTTTCTCCAGCGATAGATAAATTAATCTGTCGATATCCACAATCAGTTCAGAGAGTCCTTTATAGAAGTAGGCGTCATGGGGAGACCAGATGTATTTATCAGAACGGTTTTGATATTCCATATGGTTTTTAACCTCATAGTCCCTGCTGTAATCATTTTGCCATGTCACTACTTTCCAAACCTGTAATTTTTACAGGTACATTCAGTGTTGTTAGTAAATCGGAAGTAAATAAGATACGTAGCACATATCAATATAGGTTAAACGAGATTAAGTTTTAATTATTTTCGATTGGGCTTAAATTTATGTTTTTTTCCTGATGAGTGTCAATATGTGAACAGAAAAGGAATTCCATGGTTAAGTCAATATTTACTAAAAATGAAAATATTGCTTTTTGATAAGAAGAAAAAGACATTCAGTTTCATAAGGTTATTGGCAATATAACGTTCAATTCTTACTTGCATTTTATATTAGCCAGGAACTTTGCCCTGAGGTGTTAGGAATAGTCTTAATGCGTTTTGTGCTCGACTAGTAAAAAAACAATTTTTAATGATAATAAATAGAGCATAAAACTATTATTGGCCATCATTAAAGAAGATTTGACAATCAATAAGGTGTTTTAATGGATTAACATGCCGCACAAGATGGTTATGGGTGTTTACTCCAATAAGTGGTGATAAATTGAATAGGTGTGACTACGTCATCTGTTCGGTAAGCCCCCCAAGAGCCAAATTAAGTGAAGTTAAACGAAGGCTGCCAGCTGTCACAGGAACGATGGCCTCTTTGACAGGGCACTGCGTGCAGTCATCTGTGCGCGTTACTCTAACTGGCACTCGAACGTCGGCGATGGGGTTACCGGTGGATCAGGCTGTTCCTGTGGCGTAAACGTTTTTATGTTAGTACCAACAGATTTACCACATTTATCATCTTAACAGTTTGAGTGTAAATGCAGGCTGCTCCGCAAAGGGAGGGGGCGGAGTGGCTTGTTCAGTCTAAAAGAGAGTTGATACCAGCATACAGGGGCGAAGTTGGTCAACAAGTCAACATTAAGATAATGGAATATTCGGAGAGAAACGTCAGGCAGTTGACCTCAAATGAACAGGAAGAATATATCCCCAGGAAATTAATGTTGGTGTTATAAACACACCAACATTAATCCGGTCTGATTATTAATCAGACAAATATCGTTAATTCGGCGAATTATGAATCAACGCTTTTTCTTACGCCCCTGAACGGCCTTAAAACGTGGATTAGATTTACAAATCACATACAGCCGTCCTTTTCGCTTCACAATCTGACAGTCTGGATGGCGTTCTTTTGCGGTACGCAGAGAGTTAAGGACTTTCATCACGCCCCCTTTTTCGTGCTAACAAAACGACCAAAACGTTGGGTGAATCGTGCAACATTTCCTTCTGATGCCACTGTTCTCAGCTTCCCTGTATAGAACGGGTGCGATTTCGAAGAGACATCAATTGTCACGTACGGATACGTTACGCCATCCAGCTCAATCTCACGGTCTGTTTTGATAGTCGAGCCGATTTTAAAGTACTCATCAACACTGGTGTCATGGAACACCACAGTACGATACTCAGGATGGATATTGGGTTTCATCATTTTTACATGTTATGTTATAACATAACCGCAAAGATACATGCTCATCCGGATCATTTCAACACCCAATCCCTGTGACCATTTGTGGTATGTGGAATTTCGGCAACGGGGAAGTCTGGCATTGTTAGCAGCCATTGGCGACGCTCCCATAAACGCCTGGATGAGTGATTGATGATGGTTTCGCTGAGAGTATGAATTTTTCGAGAATGGAGGCTATCTCCACTTTACTGGCCGATGATTTATCGCAGTTTGATTGATTACCTGACAGCGTGTATTCCTCTCCCACGGATATAATAATTACTTAAAAAAAAGGGAGAGGATGCATATTTTAAATATCACTGAAGTGAACAGTTTATTGCCGTTATTAATAGAAATGGAGAAATAAATAGGCGTATTCTACAATTGCGACAAAAACAACGATATTAATCAGTTTATGACTGATTTGCTGTACTTTATTCTCTTTCATTGGTACTTCCTCGCTTTAAAAAAGAGTGCACTTCGTAAGTGCCCTTATATAAATAACGAGTTTGGTCAACCAATTTTTTGACATGTATCACAAATTTGAATGGATGTATTACATCGGCTATCTTTTATTGCCCCAAAGTCATTGATATATGTCGCCTGAAGTCAGTCCGGGAATGAGTCTGATCTCAAAACTGGCCCAGCCCTGGCGTTGATTGGCGCTGAGGAGCATACCTCATCTCATCATAATGTCGTATCTCCTGGGGTGTTATACAAGATATCGTTGTTGGTAACCTGGGAAAGGAATTGAGTTCTACTAAACCGTCAAGTATGCCGGATACATACTGGATTACACAGCAGGCACGCCTTATGAGAGAACGTGCCGCAGTGACGGGTTAATTATCTGAAAGAATTTGCGAGGCTGTATCGGTTACTCATTGGTTTGATAGTTTTACTCTCGGGAGAGTAATAGATATTTAATCCATTAACGGAAACCAGCCAGTTCCTTTCGATGCCTGAATTTGATCCCATAGTTTATCCGGAATGGTTAATTCAGGAACAAGTTGTGTTATCGTTCATGAGAAGCATAACGTAAAGGGAAAAGCTCGATTAGACGGCAGGATTTGTCAGGGGTTATGAACGAAATTCATAAATCTGTTTGAGTGTTGCGATGAGTCGTGCAAGTTCGATATCCCTGCAATTCACAGTCTGATGAAGGAAAATGAATATCCATAAAAAATATATCGGTTTATCCTGGCGTATATACCTACTTCGACGTATTTCCAATCGTGGTAAATTAAAAGCAGGTCATTATTATTCACTCTGAATAATGAATTATTCACTGTCCGCAGAGTAAGAAATATGACTTAGGTATCTATTTAATGGCTTGCACAAAAAGCTAAATTTTTACCCATAAATGAAAATATAATCCCGCGCCCAACCACCTGATGAGTGGCTACAGACACTGGATATATTAGGTGGCGGTACACTTTCTTACATAAAGGTATTTCCTTTTCTGTGGAAAAGGAAACCGGGAAATCCCCGGTTTTTCTGACAAGCAGACACCATTATTTGTGTTTGCCTATGTTCGTTAATTCGTTCATCAGGAAATTATCTCAATGTCACGTTATAAAACAGGTCATAAACAACCACGATTTCGTTATTCAGTTCTGGCCCGCTGCGTGGCGTGGGCAAATATCTCTGTTCAGGTTCTTTTCCCACTCGCTGTCACCTTTACCCCAGTAATGGCAGCACGCGCGCAGCATGCGGTTCAGCCACGGTTGAGCATGGAAAACACCACGGTAGCTGCTGATAATAATGTGGAGAAAAATGTCGCATCGTTTGCCGCAAATGCCGGGACATTTTTAAGCAGTCAGCCAGATAGCGATGCGACACGTAATTTTATTACCGGAATAGCCACAGCTAAAGCTAACCAGGAAATACAGGAGTGGCTCGGGAAATATGGTACTGCGCGCGTCAAACTGAATGTTGATAAAGATTTCTCGCTGAAGGACTCTTCGCTGGAAATGCTTTATCCGATTTATGACACGCCGACAAATATGTTGTTCACTCAGGGGGCAATACATCGTACCGACGATCGTACTCAGTCAAATATTGGTTTTGGCTGGCGTCATTTTTCAGGAAATGACTGGATGGCGGGGGTGAATACTTTTATCGATCATGATTTATCCCGTAGTCATACCCGCATTGGTGTTGGTGCGGAATACTGGCGTGATTATTTGAAACTGAGCGCCAATGGTTATATCCGGGCTTCTGGCTGGAAAAAATCACCGGATGTTGAGGATTATCAGGAACGCCCGGCGAATGGCTGGGATATTCGTGCTGAGGGCTATTTACCTGCCTGGCCGCAGCTTGGCGCAAGCCTGATGTATGAGCAGTATTATGGCGATGAAGTCGGGCTGTTTGGTAAAGATAAACGCCAGAAAGACCCGCATGCTATTTCTGCCGAGGTAACCTATACACCAGTGCCTCTTCTGACACTGAGCGCCGGGCATAAGCAGGGCAAGAGTGGTGAGAATGACACTCGCTTTGGCCTGGAAGTTAACTACCGAATTGGCGAACCTCTGGAAAAACAACTCGATACAGACAGCATTCGCGAGCGTCGAATGCTGGCAGGCAGCCGCTATGACCTGGTTGAGCGTAATAACAACATCGTTCTTGAGTACCGCAAATCTGAAGTGATCCGTATTGCTCTGCCTGAGCGTATTGAAGGCAAGGGCGGTCAGACGGTTTCCCTGGGGCTTGTGGTCAGCAAAGCAACTCACGGACTGAAAAATGTGCAGTGGGAAGCGCCGTCATTACTGGCTGAAGGTGGCAAAATTACCGGTCAGGGTAGTCAGTGGCAAGTAACGCTCCCGGCTTACCGTCCAGGCAAAGACAATTATTATGCGATTTCAGCAGTTGCCTACGATAACAAAGGCAATGCCTCGAAACGTGTGCAGACAGAAGTGGTTATTAGCGGAGCTGGTATGAGCGCCGATCGTACGGCGTTAACGCTTGACGGTCAGAGCAGTATTCAAATGCTTGCTAACGGTAATGAGCAAAAGCCGCTGGTGCTGTCTCTGCGCGACGCCGAGGGCCAGCCAGTCACGGGCATGAAAGATCAGATCAAGACTGAACTAACCTTCAAACCGGCTGGAAATATTGTGACTCGTACCCTGAAGGCCACTAAATCACAGGCAAAACCCACACTGGGTGAGTTCACCGAAACTGAAGCAGGGGTGTATCAGTCTGTCTTTACTACCGGAACGCAGTCAGGTGAGGTAACGATTACTGTTAGCGTTGATGACATGAGCAAAACTGTCACTGCAGAACTGCGGGCCACGATGATGGATGTGGCAAACTCCACCCTGAGCGCTAACGAGCCGTCAGGTGATGTGGTTGCTGATGGTCAGCAAGCCTACACGCTGACACTGACAGCGGTGGACTCCGAGGGTAATCCGGTGACGGGAGAAGCCAGCCGCCTGCGACTTGTTCCGCAAGACACTAATGGTGTAACCGTTGGTGCCATTTCGGAAATAAAACCAGGGGTTTACAGCGCCACGGTTTCTTCGACCCGTGCCGGAAACGTTGTTGTGCGTGCCTTCAGCGAGCAGTATCAGCTGGGCACGTTACAACAAACGCTGAAGTTTGTTGCCGGGCCGCTTGATGCAGCACATTCGTCCATCACCCTGAATCCTGATAAACCGGTGGTCGGCGGTACGCTTACGGCAATCTGGACGGCAAAAGATGCTAATGACAACCCTGTAACTGGCCTCAATCCGGATGCACCGTCATTATCGGGCGCAGCAGCTGCTGGTTCTACGGCATCTGGCTGGACAAATAATGGTGATGGGACGTGGACTGCGCAGATTACTCTCGGCTCTACGGCGGGTGAATTAGAAGTTATGCCGAAGCTAAATGGACAGGATGCGGCAGCAAACGCGGCAAAAGTAACCGTGGTGGCTGATGCGTTATCTTCAGGCCAGTCGACAGTGTCTGTAGCCGCAGATCGCGTAAAAGCAGGCGAAAGCACAACCGTGACGCTGGTGGCGAAAGATGCGCATGGCAACGCTATCAGTGGTCTTTCGTTGTCGGCAAGTTTGACGGGGACCGCCTCTGAAGGGGCGACTATTTCCAGTTGGACCGAAAAAGGTGACGGTTCCTATGTTGCTACGTTGACCACAGGCGGAAAGACGGGCGAGCTTCGTGTCATGCCGCTCTTCAACGGCCAGCCAGCAGCCACCGAAGCCGCGCAGTTGACGGTCATCGCCGGGGAGATGTCATCAGCGAACTCTACGCTTGTTGTGGACAATAAGACTCCAACGGTTAAAACGACGACGGAACTCACCTTCACCGTGAAGGATGCGTACGGGAACCCGGTCACCGGGCTGAAGCCAGATGCACCAGTGTTTAGCGGTGCCGCCAGCACGGGATCAGAGCGACCTTCAGTTGGAAGCTGGACAGAGCAAAGTAATGGGGTCTACGTGGCGACCTTAACGCTGGGATCGGCTGCAGGTCAGTTGTCTGTCATGCCACGCGTGAACGGCCAAAATGCCGTTGCTCAGCCATTGGTGCTGAATGTTGCAGGCGACGCTTCCCGGGCAGTGATCAGTGATATGGCGGTGAAGGTGAATAACCAACTGGCAAATGGACAGTCTGCTAACCAGGTAACCCTGACCGTCGTGGACAGCTATGGTAACCCGTTGCAGGGGCAAGAAGTTACGCTGACTTTACCGCAGGGTGTGACCAGCAAGACGGGGAATACAATAACAACCAATGCCGCAGGTAAAGCGGACATTGAGTTGATAGCAACCGTTGCTGGGGAACACAGTATCACGGCCTCAGTGAATAATGCTCAGAAGACGGTCACGGTGAAATTCAACGCAGACGCCAGCACCGGTCAGGCAAACCTGCAGGTTGACACTGCCGCTCAAAAAGTGGCAAACGGCAAAGATGCCTTTACGCTGACGGCGACCGTTGAGGATAAAAACGGTAACCCTGTTCCAGGAACTCTGGTGACCTTTAATCTGCCTCGGGGCGTCAAGCCACTTACAGGTGATAATGTCTGGGTGAAAGCCAACGATGAAGGGAAAGCAGAGTTGCAGGTGGTTTCAGTGACTGCCGGAACGTATGAGATCACGGCTTCAGCAGGAAATAACCAGCCTTCAGACGCGAAGAGCATTACGTTTGTGGCGGATAAGACTACGGCGACCATCTCCAGTATTGAGGTGATTGGCAACCGTGCAGTGGCGGATGGCAAAGCCAAACAGACGTATAAAGTTACGGTGACTGATGCCAATAACAATTTGTTGAAAGATAGCGAAGTGACGCTGACCGCCAGCCCGGCTTCTTTAAACCTGGAACCGAATGGCACAGCGACAACGAATGAGCAAGGGCAGGCTATTTTCACCGCCACCACGACTGTTGCAGCGAAATATACACTTACGGCGCAAGTGAGTCAGGACAACGGTCAGGTATCAACGAAAACGGCTGAATCCAGTTTCGTGGCGGATGATAAAAATGCGGTACTCACCGCAACATCTGATATGGAATCTCTGGTGGCAGATGGGGAATCGACCGCAACGCTGAAGGTTACCCTGATGTCGGCAAACAACCCTGTTGGGGGGAATATGTGGGTTGACATTCAGACGCCGGAAGGGGTGACGGAGAAGGATTATCAGTTCCTGCCGTCGAAAAATGACCATTTCGTGAGCGGAAAAATCACGCGTACATTTAGTACCAGCAAGCCTGGTGTCTATACGTTCACATTTAACGCCCTGACTTATGGCGGGTACGAAATGAAGCCAGTGACGGTGACCATTACCGCGGTGGATGCCAATACGGCAACGGGCGAGGAGGCGATGAAATAATATTAAGAGTATGAAAGTAACATTCTAATAAACAATAATGGCGTTGACATCTTCAACGCCATTATTTATTGAATTGCCTGACAGTAGTCTTGTTATAAATTCATTTAGACATAGCGATAACTAAACCGGACGAACAGGGATAAATATTTCGCAAACAACATCATTGCTATCCTTTTCTACGAAATCTTCATTGTAATAAAATCGCTCAATATCACTGCCGTTCACTCTGGCTAACCCCCTGGCAGGTAATTCCATCAGATAGAGGTTTCGCGCCCATTCAGGGTAGTGCTCCCACTCACCTTCATAGCGGAAAGAGGCATACAGTCCTCGGTTAATTATCCACTCTTTCGGCATCTCTGAATCGGTTTGTTTACATACCGTACCGGCAAAAGTTTCAACTGTCAGCAAATCGACCGATTTTGTTGACGGTTTAAACGTGGAGACGAAATAGATATCCGTCTTAAAATTCTTCATACATCTGGCTAAATGATGAAGTCGCAGTTCGACTTCTTCATCCGGTGATTTATTCGACACTTCAATATCATATTTAAATGAATTGCCAAAAATAGGTGTCTCAGGAAAGTTGACTAATCTACACTCCGTCTTTTGCTGTTGACGTATTAAAAAAGAAGGGAAGATATTTTCGAGATCCCAATAATCACGGTGGCGGTATTCACGGGGAGAGCAGCCGAATAACTTTTTAAATTCGCGGCTGAATGACTGCTGTGAATCAAAATGCAAAGAGAGTGCAATATCAAGCATAGATTTCGCGGTGAGCCGGACAAGAATGGCGGCGCGACAAAGCCTTCGTTTGCGAATGTATTCTCCCAAAGGCACATGCATGAAATTTCGGAACAGAAGCTGGATGTTGCGTCTGCTGTAGCCAGATTTCTGTGCGATATCTTCGATTGAAATAGGGTGCTCGAGATTGCACTCAATCCACTCCAGGAGCTGCTGTAGAATCTTCTGCCTGATCATCACATTCTCCGTTAATTCTTTGTCATATCGCACATTTTCGTTATGTCCTGGACCCTAAGTGTATCAAAAACAGCAAGTCCCAAGGCAAAAGCACTGATAGCGTCTGCTTCATTGCCCCAAAAATAGAGAGGTTTCAGTCCTACATTATTAATGAATTTTTTGCATAAGTGATATCAAAATCCACATACTAATTTGAGGTTACTAGACTGGCCCCCTGAATCTCCAGACAACCAGTATCACTTAAATAAGTGATAGTCTTAATACTAGTTTTTAGACTAGTCATTGGAGAACAGATGATTGATGTCTTAGGGCCGGAGAAACGCAGACGGCGTACCACACAGGAAAAGATCGCAATTGTTCAGCAGAGCTTTGAACCGGGGATGACGGTCTCCCTCGTTGCCCGGCAACATGGTGTAGCAGCCAGCCAGTTATTTCTCTGGCGTAAGCAATACCAGGAAGGAAGTCTTACTGCTGTCGCCGCCGGAGAACAGGTTGTTCCTGCCTCTGAACTTGCTGCCGCCATGAAGCAGATTAAAGAACTCCAGCGCCTGCTCGGCAAGAAAACGATGGAAAATGAACTCCTCAAAGAAGCCGTTGAATATGGACGGGCAAAAAAGTGGATAGCGCACGCGCCCTTATTGCCCGGGGATGGGGAGTAAGCTTAGTCAGCCGTTGTCTCCGGGTGTCGCGTGCGCAGTTGCACGTCATTCTCAGACGAACCGATGACTGGATGGATGGCCGCCGCAGTCGTCACACTGATGATACGGATGTGCTTCTCCGTATACACCATGTTATCGGAGAGCTGCCCACGTATGGTTATCGTCGGGTATGGGCGCTGCTTCGCAGACAGGCAGAACTTGATGGTATGCCTGCGATCAATGCCAAACGTGTTTACCGGATCATGCGCCAGAATGCGCTGTTGCTTGAGCGAAAACCTGCTGTACCGCCATCGAAACGGGCACATACAGGCAGAGTGGCCGTGAAAGAAAGCAATCAGCGATGGTGCTCTGACGGGTTCGAGTTCTGCTGTGATAACGGAGAGAGACTGCGTGTCACGTTCGCGCTGGACTGCTGTGATCGTGAGGCACTGCACTGGGCGGTCACTACCGGCGGCTTCAACAGTGAAACAGTACAGGACGTCATGCTGGGAGCGGTGGAACGCCGCTTCGGCAACGATCTTCCGTCGTCTCCAGTGGAGTGGCTGACGGATAATGGTTCATGCTACCGGGCTAATGAAACACGCCAGTTCGCCCGGATGTTGGGACTTGAACCGAAGAACACGGCGGTGCGGAGTCCGGAGAGTAACGGAATAGCAGAGAGCTTCGTGAAAACGATAAAGCGTGACTACATCAGTATCATGCCCAAACCAGACGGGTTAACGGCAGCAAAGAACCTTGCAGAGGCGTTCGAGCATTATAACGAATGGCATCCGCATAGTGCGCTGGGTTATCGCTCGCCACGGGAATATCTGCGGCAGCAGGCTTGTAATGGGTTAAGTGATAACAGATGTCTGGAAATATAGGGGCAAATCCAGTTACGTTTTAACGTAGACTCATTGTTCATACCTAATGGAGGGACTGACAGTGGAATTTTCCGTATTAAGTAACAATCTGAAAATGCCGATGATGGGATTTGGTGTTTTTCAGGTTACCGATAAAAACGTGTGCAAACAGTCAGTGTTGAACGCTATCCGCACGGGTTATCGACTCATCGACACTGCAGCGGTATACGGTAATGAAGATGCCGTCGGTGAAGCCGTTCGTGAAGCTATATCTGAAGGTTTATGTACCCGAGATGAGTTATTTATAACGTCTAAATTGTGGGTGCAGGATATGTTGAATCAGGATACGGCAAAAGCAGGTATTGAAGCGTCATTAAAAAAATCGGGACTAGAATACTTCGATCTCTATTTATTGCACCAGGCCATGCGCGATTATTTTAGTGCGTGGCGTGCACTCGAAGATGCCTATGAAGAGGGCAAATTAAAAGCGATTGGGGTTTCCAATTTCTACCCTCATGTTCTGGCAAACTTTTGTGAAACGGTAAGAGTTAAACCGATGGTCAACCAGGTCGAGTTGCATCCCTATTTTGCCCAACCAGAGGCGCTGGCAACCATGAAGTATTATAACGTGCAGCCTGAAGCATGGGCTCCGTTAGGCGGTGGAAGACATAAACCCTTTGAAAATAGTCTGCTTCAGAATATTGCAGATGCCCATCAAAAATCGATTTCTCAGGTCATTCTGCGTTGGAATATTCAACGGGGAGTGGTCGTTATTCCGAAATCGACACATCAACAGCGTATCGAAGAAAATTTTGCTATTTGGGATTTCTCACTGACAGAGAAAGAAATGGCGCAAATTAGTTCGCTTGATTTGGGTTATGTTGGGGAATCGGTAAAACATTTTAATCCTGAGTTTGTTCGTGGTTGTCTTGCTGTAAAAATACATGATTGATATTAATCACTTATTTTACCTGAGACGACAAGAATCTTTTAACAGAGGAGTGATATTGATCTTCACTCTGTCATATCTCCGGTAATATGGCGTCAGGCTTCATCATCAGAAAGGGAGCCTGACGCCTGAAAAAGTGAACAACAGACAGTGTTCGGATTATCAATATTCAGTTTTTAACGTTGAACTGGATTCATTACTGCGTTGTTTAAGAATATCCCGCGCCGAATCTGCCATTATCATGACAGCACCTGCCAGCATCAGAGTATCTTTCAATACCAGGCGACCAGCACCAGATAAATAAGGGAAACCATGATGAGCGTCACCCAATGCGGGTACCCATGCCTCCGGGGTGGTGATTAAAAATGAGAGTGTTACCAACGGTGTGGTAAATGCCATCAGCCCTCCCAATAAACCTAACCAGCGATTGACAGGATTAGCCAAAACCAGCAGAGCAATAATCACCTCCACGACGCCAAGACCGTTGGAAAAACCATAGGTATTATTGGCCGATTGCCATGCCCTTGCTTCTGGTTTGTATTCGCCTTCGTGAGTCAGATACTGTTTATAGTCTTCCGGGTGTTCATAAAAGAACGACATTAGTGGACTGTTTGCGACGAATGGTGTAATGCTGTCTGCCTCGTAAGGGACAAACTTTAATAACCCAATCCACATAAAAACAATCGCAATACTCAGGCGAATCAATGTCAGGCCAATTTTATCTCCCCGACTTAACAGGTGCAGGTATTTTTCCATTGTGAACATCCTTATTTATACAATACTGCTGTTGCGGTTGAATTATTATCAATTCGCATCGATGTGACTTTCCAGGATGAAGCATTATATTTTCTGGCTATATCAGCAATGGCATCCTCCAGAACTGTCGGTGATGCTGATACTGACGAGACGCTGATATGTTTCAGAATTATTTTATCATCTGCATTGGTGGAAAATGCCATAACGCCAGATAATAGTGTTGCAAATAAAACAGGTTTTTTAAACATATAAAATACCATCAATGAAGTGATTAAGAAGTTATATAATAACAAGGAATTAATAAGATTCTTTTCTCTGAGACGCCAGAATATTTGTCCTGGCGTCTGATTTTGAGTTTATTTGACTAATGAAAATAGATCATTGAGTGATTCGCTCATCGACGGATGAGTAAATATCTGATCGCGTAATATGCTATAAGGCAGCCCGGCATCCATCACCATTTTCACTATATTGATCATCTCGTGGGAGTCAACACACAGCAGTGATGCCCCTAATATACGTTGGGTTTTATTATCAACAATTGCTTTTAATACCCCACGGGTATCGTTCATCACTCTGGCGCGCGGAATTGCAGCTACAGGCAATGTCACCACCTGAATATCAGCACCATTCTCTCTGGCTTGCTCTTCTGTCATACCAACCTTGGACAGGGGCGGTGTCATGAATACGGAATAAGGCACATTTTTCCGATCATCAGTACTACGTCTGCCTTCTCCCAGCAACTCATCACGCACAATGCGGTAATCATCCAGTGATATGTAAGTAAATTGCAGCCCGCCGGTAACATCTCCCATCGCCCAAATATTGTCTGCGGTGGTATGTAATCGCTTGTCAACGACAATTGCCCCGCGCTCGTTTACTGCGATACCGGCATTTTCTGGATGTAACGAAGCGGTAGCCGGTTGACGACCGGAAGCTATTAACAGTGCATCCACCGCCAGTTGGGCGTGCTCGCTATGCACTTGCACTTGATTTTGATGGTGACTGATTCGCTCCACATGGGCATTGAGGATCATATCGACGCCCTGATCGCGTAAAATCGTCGCGATATTATCAGCAATATCCCGATCTTCCCGAGGCAAAAACAGCGAAGCTGCCTCTAAAATGGTTACTTTGCTGCCAAAATTAGCGAACATAGAGGCGAACTCAACGCCAATATATCCGCCGCCCAAAATACCTAAATGCCCAGGCAATTCTTTTAGATTAAGTAATCCGGTGCTGTCATATACACCAGGCGTGGTGGTAATTCCAGGAATTGGCGGAACCACGGCTTGTGCACCGGTATTAATAAAAATTTTCTCGCCATGAATCTCCAGATTTCCCCCAGGCCGATGAACACGCAGGCTATGATTATTGATAAACTCCGCCTGGCCGTCGATCACGTCGATATTGGGCATATCCGCAAGATTATGATAATTCTTATTACGTAAAAAATTAACCACTTCATTTTTACGCTGTATGGCACGGACAAAATCTGTGTGCTGCTGTGCGTCATGAACCAATGTTTTGGTTGGGATACAGCCGATATTAATACAGGTCCCGCCATACATTGCATTTGATTGTTCGATGAGAGCCACACGCCAACCTGCTTTTGCCAGCGTGACGGCTAATGTTTTTCCAGCCTTGCCAAAACCAATAATAACTGCCTGATATTTATTCATGATGATTTCCTGTCGAAACGCGTTCATTTGACATCATGACTATAGACGCAAAATAGCAAATAACATTTCTTCACAACGCTTGATATTTTGTCTTATCGTCTGGTATTTTCTTTTTCTTAATCAGAATCACAAAACAAAAATCATGATTAACCATTTGATGGTATTAGATTAATTATTGTCTAAGATTGTTGGTGTTTGTAATCAAAAACCACTCAGGAGTCTGGTATGGATGCTCTTAGCCGTTTGTTGATGCTTAACGCTCCACAAGGAACGATCGATAAGAATTGCGTGTTAGGAAGTGACTGGCAACTTCCACATGGTGCCGGGGAATTGTCGGTTATTCGTTGGCATGCGTTAACGCAAGGAGCGGCGAAGCTGGAAATGCCGACGGGAGAGATTTTTACATTACGCCCGGGAAATGTGGTCCTGCTACCACAAAATTCAGCTCATCGCCTGAGTCATGTCGATAATGAATCGACCTGTATTGTCTGTGGCACTCTTCGACTGCAACATTCGGCGCGTTATTTTTTAACGTCTTTGCCGGAAACGCTGTTTGTAGCACCGGTTAACCACAGCGTGGAATATAACTGGCTGAGGGAGGCGATCCCGTTTTTACAACAGGAGTCCAAATCGGCAATGCCGGGAGTGGATGCACTGTGTAGCCAGATCTGCGCTACATTCTTTACCCTCGCGGTGCGTGAGTGGATTGCACAGGTTAATACTGAGAAAAACATTCTCAGTTTGCTTCTGCATCCACGTCTTGGTGCGGTAATACAGCAAATGCTGGAAATGCCAGGACACGCCTGGACCGTCGAATCGCTGGCCAGCATCGCCCACATGTCCCGGGCAAGTTTTGCCCAGCTTTTCCGTGATGTTTCCGGAACCACGCCGCTGTCTGTATTAACAAAGTTGCGTCTACAAATAGCGGCCCAGATGTTTTCCCGGGAAACGCTCCCTGTTGTGGTGATCGCTGAGTCAGTAGGCTATGCCAGTGAATCATCTTTTCACAAGGCGTTTGTCCGCGAGTTTGGTTGTACCCCGGGAGAATATCGGGAAAGAGTCAGACAGCTTGCACCCTGAATAAAACCGCCAGGAATCGGAGCAAAGATAATCAGCATTCCGGGTGTTGTGAGCCTTTCAACTATTTCTATTTCCAACTGTGTTTTATATGTTTTTTTGAAGAATGCTGGCCCAGTATGTAAATAAAAACGCAAACTAAATTGCTTTAATTAAATAAATGCCGACTATTACTTGATACCTGATTATTGCCGGTGATTTTGTTAGTACACCATCATTGTATATCTCAACAACCCCTGAATAAGTAGCTCTGAATAGGTATAAGGGATGTGGCCTTTTTAAATGAATTTCTTATGCCAAAAATGATCGTCGATTTCCCTATAAAATGTGAGCGATGCCGAAAGAAATAAAATTAGTTATTGCATTTGAAGTTTGGATGAAAGATTATCATTTGTCATACAAATGAGGGGTGGTATGTTGCTAGCCAATTAAATAAGAACGCCATATTTATTGATGATTGATCCCCTGGTGGGGGGAAACATCGGGCATAAATGGGCATGAAGTAATGGAGTATTAGTTGTGAATGTCAATTTCTTTGTCACCTGTATTGGTGACGCCCTGAAATCAAGAATGGCACGAGACTCCGTGCTGCTACTGGAAAAACTCGGCTGTCGCGTAAATTTCCCGGAGAAACAGGGATGCTGCGGTCAGCCTGCGATCAATAGTGGTTATATCAAAGAAGCGATTCCAGGGATGAAAAATCTGATCGCCGCACTGGAGTATAACGACGATCCCATTATTTCACCGGCTGGCTCCTGTACCTATGCCGTAAAAAGTTACCCAACGTATCTGGCGGATGAGCCTGAATGGGCATCACGTGCCGAAAAGGTTGCCGCGCGTATGCAGGATCTCACCTCTTTTATTGTTAATACATTAGGGGTAGTCGATGTAGGTGCCAGTTTGCAAGGGAGAGCGGTGTATCACCCATCTTGTAGCCTGGCCCGTAAGCTGGGGGTGAAGGACGAGCCACTTACGCTGCTGAAAAATGTGCGTGGACTGGAGCTGTTGACCTTTGCTGAACAGGATACCTGCTGCGGATTTGGCGGCACGTTCTCGGTCAAAATGGCCGAAATATCCGGCGAGATGGTGAAAGAAAAGGTTTCGCACCTGATGGAAGTCCGCCCTGAGTATTTAATTGGTGCTGACGTGAGTTGCCTGCTGAACATCAGTGGACGATTACAACGGGAAGGGCAGAAAGTCAAAGTGATGCATATTGCTGAAGTGCTGATGAGCCGCTGAGGATATAAAGATGTCGATCAAAACCAGTAATACAGATTTTAAGACACGCATCCGTCAGCAAATTGAAGATCCGATCATGCGCAAAGCTGTGGCAAACGCGCAGCAGCGTATTGGGGCAAATCGGCAAAAAATGGTCGATGAATTGGGGCACTGGGAGGAGTGGCGCGACCGGGCCGCCCAGATACGTGATCATGTTCTGAGTAATCTCGACGCTTATCTGTACCAGCTTTCAGAAAAAGTGACGCAGAACGGCGGTCACGTCTATTTTGCAAAAACCAAAGAAGACGCCACTCGTTATATTTTACAAGTCGCTCAGCGCAAAAATGCCCGGAAGGTGGTGAAGTCTAAATCGATGGTGACCGAAGAGATTGGTGTCAATCATGTGTTGCAGGATGCAGGCATTCAGGTGATTGAAACCGATCTGGGTGAATACATTCTCCAGCTGGATCAAGATCCGCCCTCTCATGTTGTGGTCCCGGCAATTCATAAAGATCGCCATCAGATCCGTCGAGTGCTACACGAACGTCTGGGTTATGAGGGGCCGGAAACGCCTGAAGCGATGACCTTATTCATTCGGCAAAAAATCCGCGAAGATTTCCTCAGTGCTGAAATAGGTATTACCGGCTGTAATTTCGCGGTGGCAGAGACCGGTTCGGTATGCCTGGTGACCAATGAAGGTAATGCGCGAATGTGTACCACGCTGCCTAAAACGCATATTGCAGTGATGGGAATGGAGCGTATTGCCCCCACGTTTGCAGAGGTAGATGTATTGATCACCATGCTGGCGCGCAGTGCCGTTGGTGCACGTTTGACGGGATACAACACCTGGCTGACAGGACCGCGCGAAGCGGGGCACGTTGATGGTCCTGAAGAGTTTCATCTGGTTATTGTCGATAACGGGCGTTCTGAGGTGCTGGCTTCTGAATTTCGGGATGTGCTGCGCTGTATTCGCTGCGGGGCTTGTATGAATACTTGTCCGGCATATCGCCATATTGGCGGTCATGGATATGGCTCTATTTATCCAGGGCCAATTGGTGCGGTGATTTCTCCGCTACTTGGCGGCTATAAAGATTTTAAAGATTTACCCTACGCCTGCTCTTTATGCACCGCTTGTGACAGCGTGTGTCCGGTGCGTATTCCGCTGTCAAAACTGATTTTGCGTCATCGTCGGGTGATGGCTGAAAAAGGGATCACCGCAAAAGCAGAGCAACGGGCGATAAAAATGTTCGCTTATGCCAATAGTCATCCAGGATTGTGGAAAGTCGGGATGATGGCTGGTGCTCATGCGGCAAGCTGGTTTATCAATGGCGGCAAAACACCACTCAAATTTGGCGCGATTAGCGACTGGATGGAAGCACGCGATCTTCCTGAAGCTGACGGAGAGAGTTTCCGTAGTTGGTTTAAGAAACATCAGGCGCAGGAGAAAAAGAATGGATAATCGGAGCGAATTTTTGAATAACGTTGCTCAGGCACTGGGTCGCCCGCAGCGACTTGAACCGCAAGCAGAAGATGCGCCGCTTAACAACTATGCTAACGAGCGGCTTACCGAACTTAACCAACAGCAGCGCTGTGACGCGTTTATCCAGTTTGCCAGCGATGTTATGTTGACGCGCTGTGAACTGACCAGCGAGGCGCAGGCCGCAGAAGCTGCAATATGTCTGTGTAAAGAGCTGGGAGAGCAGTCGGTCGTGATTAGCCGTGACACGAGGCTGGAGGAATTGGGGATTAGCGAACGTTTGCAGCAGGAATGCAATGCCGTTGTTTGGGATCCGGCGAAAGGTATTGAGAACATATCACAAGCAGAGCAGGCTAAAGTTGGCGTAGTGTATGAACCGCCCCGGGTTTCCTGGAGAGTGTTTTATCTGTGAACTCAGGCTGCCAGATCATTGTTTCCGATGGAAGCATAATAAGCTTTTTCTGCTTCTGCCGGAGGAGTATGGCCCAGCCTTCCCAGCAATCGTCGATTGTTATACCAGTCCACCCACGTTAGTGTGGCCAGTTCCACTTCTGCACGGTTTTTCCAGCTCTTACGGTGTATTACCTCCGCTTTGTAAAGACCATTGATGCTCTCAGCCATCGCGTTGTCATACGAGTCGCCTGTACTCCCTGTTGATGCCAGTAATCCGGCTTCTTTTAGTCGCTCCGTATAGGCCAGTGACACATACTGAGAGCCTTTATCGCTGTGATGGATGGTGCCAGACGGACGACGGGCCCACAACGCCTGCTCCAGCGCATCCAGCACGAATGTCGTTTCCATAGACGATGAGACCCGCCACCCCACGATGTATCCGGCAAACACATCAATGATAAACGCCACATAGACGAAGCCCTGCCATGTGCTGACGTAAGTAAAATCAGCCACCCACAGCTGGTCAGGACGTTCTGCCACGAACTGACGGTTTACGCGGTCACCTGTGGCAACGGTTTTCCGGCTGACGGTAGTGCGGACCTTTTTACCCCGGAGAACACCGGCAAGTCCCATAACCGCCATGAGGCGCGCCACTGTACATCTGGCCACCCTGATTCCTTCCCGTAACAACTGACGCCAGACTTTACGCACACCGTACACCTGATGATTTTCATCGTATACGCGCTGTATCTCTCTCTTCAGCCAGTCATCGTGCTGCGCACGGGCACTGCGTTTATCCGGATGATGTCGCTGTTGCTGACAATGGTAATACGTTGACGGGGCAATATGCAGTTCGCTGCATACCGGTCCGACCCCGTACTGCTCACGCAGCTTATCCAGCAGTGGCATCATTTTTTCCAGAGGCGGTCGAACTCCGCCTTCGCAAAATAAGCGGAAGCCTGGCGAAGGATATCGTTACTGCGGCGCAGTTCACGATTTTCACGTTCCAGCTCTTTCAGACGCTGACGTTCAGCGCTGGTGAGCCCACCATCACCGCCCCCGGTATCCCGCTCATGCTGGCGAACCCAGACACGCAGAGTCTCCGGCGTACAGCCAATCTTTGGGGCAATGGAACAAATTGCCGCCCACTGTGAGTCATATTCATCCTGACTTTCCAGAACCATACGAATCGCCCGCTGACGGACTTCGGGGGAAAAACGAGTATTTTTAGTCATCCTGTTTACCTCTTTCTCAGGGAGTTTAGTCTCCAGGATTTCCGGGGCGGTTCAGTATGCTGAATATGGTTTAACCGAATCGGGAGGCGTGGTTCTTTTTTCCGCCGCCGGGCGCGGGCGTTCATTGAGCCTGCTCCCGGAATCTTCTCTTTTTATCCTGCGTAAAAGCACAATCCTGCCGCGTGTAGCGCAACTCGCAGAAAAATTGCATCAGAAAGCGCAGGCCGGTGAACGAATGCCGTCATGTATTAACATCATCAGTGGTCCCAGTTCAACGGCGGACATTGAGCTTATCAAAGTCGTCGGGGTTCATGGTCCGGTGAAAGCGGTGTATCTGATTATTGAGGATTGCTGAGAGAGATATGAAGTCTGGACATAAACCTGAAGGCGGCACGAGGTTGCGAATAGCGCTAAGGACAACCTGACTTAACCCCGTTCTGTCATGGTTATGCTCCTCTTCTGTAAATATCCTGGCATTAGTAATGCCAGGATATTTACAGTGAAAAAGACAGGCATCCATTCCTGAAAACGGGTTCCCTTCCCGGTCATTGTCACTTCAGCTATATACAGGCACTCTCTATCAGAATGCTGTTTATTACTGCCCAGAGTTTTGTTGGTATTCATCTACCATTTTTTTGACAAGGCAATTTTTAGCATTAGTACTGGTCTAAAAAACTCGTAATTCGCTGAATAACATCTTCAGTCATTGTGGTCTGACAGGCAAAGTTATTATTGCTATTACAGCTTACAAGTATGCCTGATGTTGTGTGGTTTATTTTTAGGCTGTAACTCAGCTTTATATTGTCTTTATTGATATACAGAAATAATAGCACCATTGTCATACAAACAGCTATAATAAACAGAATAACACGAATCTTTTTCTTCAGATAAAATAAAATTTCAATCAGATCGATATCCTGTTTGATTTGTCACTCATAATATATCCAGAAAATGAAATCTGTCGCAGATAAGCTTGAATTAATAGTCTGTATCAGGAATATTCTGGTAAAAACATCAGCAAAAAACCAGCATCATGAATACTGGATATGAAGCATGAGAGTTACCTATGTTTTTTATATAAGGATTCGGTCCTTATCGTAGAACGGTAACTCTCAATCTGATAGGTTCCTGAGTTAGTTCAAATCACGACTCATTTTTTTCGCTCTCACCGGCATCCCATTTGCCACAAAATATCTTGCCGTGCTCCTCGGCAACGCTTCTTGCCCGCGAATCATATCCGCTATTTTCTCGCCAATCATAATCGTCGTGGCGTTCAAATTGCCGGTGATAATCTGCGGCATAATCGACGCATCCACCACGCGCAGGCCTTCCAGCCCGTGCACGCGGCCTTCGCTATCCACAACGGACATCTCATCGTACCCCATTTTGCACGTACCGCATGGGTGGAAGGCGGTTTCGGCGTGATTACGCACGAACTCATCGAGCTGCTCATCTGTCTGGCATTCCGCGCCGGGGCTGATTTCGCGGCCACGGTATTGATCCAGCGCCGGTTGATGCATGATCTCGCGGGTGATGCGAATCGCGTCGCGGAACTCCTGCCAGTCCTGTTCGTGCGACATGTAGTTAAACAGAATCGCTGGATGCTGGTGCGGGTCGCGGGATTTAATCCGCACATGCCCACGGCTTGGCGAGCGCATCGATCCGACATGGCACTGGAAGCCGTGCTCTTTCACTGCGTTCGAGCCGTTATAGTTAATCGCCACTGGCAGGAAATGGTACTGAATATTCGGCCACGCAAATTCCTCACGGCTGCGAATAAATCCGCCTGCTTCAAAGTGGTTGCTGGCACCAACGCCGGTGCCGCCAAACAGCCACTCCGCACCGATTTTCGGCTGATTCCACCACTGCAGGGCAGGGTAGAGGGAAACCGGTTCTTTGCACTCGTATTGCAGGTACATCTCCAGATGATCCTGAAGATTTTCGCCCACGCCGGGCAAATCATGCACCAGCGGAATATCAAATTCGGCCAGCAGTTCAGCGTTGCCGACGCCGGAGCGTTGCAGGATTTGTGGTGAGGCAATCGCGCCTGCACATAACAGCACTTCTTTGTTGGCCGTTGCGCGGGTTGGGATGGTGCTGTCGCCTTCCAGCCACTCGACGCCTACCGCGCGTTTGCCGTCAAAGATAATGTGATCGGTCATGGCGTGAGTTCGAATAGTCAGGTTCGGGCGCGATTTGGCCTGATCGAGATAACCCCGCGCGGTGCTGGCGCGACGGCCCTGCGGCGTGACGGTGCGGTCCATCGGGCCGAAACCTTCCTGCTGATAACCGTTAAGGTCTTCTGTGCGCGGATAGCCCGCCTGCACGCCCGCCTCAATCATCGCTTCAAACAGCGGATTGACACCCGGTTTTGAGGTGGTCACGCTTACCGGGCCATCAGCGCCGTGGTAGTCGTTCTCGCCCACATCGCGCGTCTCGGCCTTGCGGTAGTAGGGCAGGCAGTCGAGGTAGCTCCAGTTCTCCAGACCGGGTTCTTTCGCCCAGTTATCGAGATCCAGCGCGTTACCACGGATGTAACACATGCCGTTGATCAGTGATGATCCACCAAGCCCCTTACCGCGTCCGCACTCCATGCGACGGTTGTTCATAAACGGTTCCGGCTCGGTCTCATAGGCCCAGTTATAGCGTTTACCCTGTAGCGGGAACGCCAGCGCAGCGGGCATTTGGGTACGGAAGTCAAAGCGATAGTCCGGGCCGCCCGCTTCAAGCAGCAGCACGGTAGTGTTCGGATCTTCAGTCAGACGTGTCGCGAGGACGTTGCCGGCAGAGCCGGCGCCAATAATGATGTAGTCAAATTGCAAATAAACCTCCTGGTTAGAATATGGACTGGAATTTAGCCATCTCAACCTGGATGGACTTCACCTGGGTGTAACTCTGGAGCGTCATCACGCCGTTCTCGCGACCAATGCCGGAGTGTTTGTAGCCGCCAACGGGCATCTCCGCCGGGGATTCTCCCCAGGTGTTGACCCAGCAAATACCCGCTTCCAGCTGATGAATGACGCGATGCGCGCGGTTCAGATCCGCCGTGACGATACCCGCCGCCAGACCGTAGTCGGTATCATTGGCGCGGCGAATCACTTCGTCTTCAGACTCATACGTGAGGAGCGACATCACCGGGCCGAAGATCTCTTCGCGCACGATAGTCATTTCGTCGCGGCAATCGGTGAACACGGTCGGTGCAACCCATGCGCCGTTATCGAAGCCATCGCCTTTCAATACATCGCCGCCGCACAGTACGCGCGCGCCTTCCTCTTTGCCTTTGGCGATGTAACGCAGCACGTTATCGCGATGCGGGAAGCTGACCAGCGGGCCGAAGTTAGTTTGCGGATCGAAAACGTCGCCCGCGCGAATGCGTTCAACGCGCGCCAGTATTTTCTGCTCAAACGCGGCTTTGCATTTCGCCGGAATAAACACACGGGTGCCGTTGGTACACACCTGACCGGAGCTGAAGAAGTTCGCCATCATGGCGATATCAGCGGCGAGATCGAGATCCGCATCGTCGAAAACGATCAGTGGTGATTTACCGCCCAGCTCCATGGTCACTTCTTTCAGGGAGGAAGCCGCCGCGTTAGCCATCACCTTTTTGCCGCTGGCGACGCCGCCGGTAAATGACACTTTGGCGATGCCCGGATGCTCGGTCAGATACTGCCCGGTTTCCGCACCTACGCCCGGCAACACGTTAAATACGCCGTCCGGCAGGCCCGCTTCGCTGTAGATTTCAGCCAGCTTTAACGCGGTAAGCGGGGTAACTTCGCTCGGTTTGAATATCATCGCGTTGCCTGCGGCCAGCGCCGGTGCGGATTTCCACAAAGCAATCTGAATCGGGTAATTCCATGCGCCAATTCCGGCGACCACGCCCAGCGGTTCACGGCGGGTATAAACAAACGACGTCTCGCGTAGCGGGATCTGGCTGCCTTCCAGCGACGGGATCAGCCCGGCGTAGTACTCGAGCACGTCCGCGCCGGTAACGATATCGACGGTTGAGGTTTCTGAATACGCTTTTCCGGTGTCGAGGGTTTCCAGTTTAGCGAGTTCGTCATTGCGTTCGCGCACAATATCAACGGCCCGACGCAGAATGCGCGAGCGTTCCATGGCGGTCATCGCCGCCCAGATTTTTTGCCCTTGTTGGGCACTCTTCACGGCGCGATCGACATCTTCGCGCCCGGCGGCCTGCACGGTTGCCAGCACGTTACCGTTGGCCGGGTTAATGGTCTCGAAGGTGCGACCGCTGGTGGCGGAGGTATAACCACCATGTATATAAAGCTGCTGTTCTGCCATTCGGGACATCACGTCTCCTCGGTTAATCGGTGGGTAAATGCTGAGTAATAAAGTGACGGGTCAGCGAGTGTGCGAGAGGTTTATCCAGCGGTTTACCGCTCAATGCCGCGCGCAGCCATAAACCGTCAATCAGCGCGGCCAGGCCATAACCTGCCTCCTGTGCCTCTTTGCGCGGTAACTCGCGGTGAAATTCGCTCACCAGATTCGACAACAAGCGGCGGCTGCTCACCTGCTGCAAACGGTAAAGCATCGGCTGATGCATACTGCTGGCCCAAAACGCCAGCCAGGCTTTCATCGCAGCATTACTGACCTGAGTCTCATCGAAATTTCCGTCAACAATCGCCTGTAATCGCTGCTCAGGGCTGCCATCCGGTAGCGCGTGTAAGCGGTTCAAGACCGCGTCACGCAGCTGGCTGGTGATATCACGCATGGTTGCTTCCAGCAGACCATTTTTATCTTTGAAATAGTGGCTAATGATCCCGGTGGAAACGCCCGCCCGGCGGGCGATCTGCGCGATCGTCGCATCGTGCATACCTACTTCATTTATTGCTTCCAGCGTGGCGTCGATCAGTTGTCTGCGCCGGATCGACTGCATCCCCAATTTGGGCATTTTTGCCACTCCATTCATCAGCGTTGTTAATCTATTAAAGCGGTTATTGATTGGACGTTCAATATAAAATGTGTCTTAATTGTTACTAATTTGATTTTAAATGGTAACAATAACAGTGGGGATACTGGATGACAGACCTTTCGCACAGCAGGGAAAAGGACAAAATCAATCCGGTGGTGTTTTATACTTCCGCCGGACTGATTTTGTTGTTTTCCCTGACAACGATCCTGTTTCGCGACTTCTCGGCCTTGTGGATTGGCCGCACGCTGGACTGGGTTTCTAAAACTTTTGGTTGGTACTATCTGTTAGCGGCAACGCTCTATATTGTCTTTGTGGTCTGCATTGCCTGTTCGCGCTTTGGTTCGGTAAAACTTGGGCCTGAGCAGTCTAAGCCAGAGTTCAGTTTACTGAGCTGGGCGGCGATGCTGTTCGCCGCCGGGATTGGTATTGATCTGATGTTCTTCTCCGTTGCTGAGCCGGTCACGCAGTATATGCAGCCGCCGGAAGGGGCAGGGCAGACGATGGAGGCGGCGCGTCAGGCGATGGTCTGGACGCTCTTCCACTACGGTTTAACCGGCTGGTCGATGTATGCGCTGATGGGCATGGCGCTCGGATACTTCAGCTATCGTTATAATTTGCCGCTCACGATCCGCTCGGCGCTGTATCCGATTTTCGGTAAACGGATCAACGGGCCGATTGGTCATTCGGTGGATATTGCAGCGGTAATCGGCACCATCTTCGGGATTGCCACCACGCTCGGCATTGGCGTGGTGCAGCTTAACTATGGCCTGAGCGTACTGTTTGATATTCCGGATTCAATGGCGGCGAAAGCGGCGCTGATCGCGCTGTCGGTGATCATCGCGACTATCTCGGTGACATCCGGTGTCGACAAAGGCATTCGCGTATTGTCTGAACTCAATGTCGCACTGGCGCTGGGGCTGATTCTGTTCGTGCTGTTTATGGGCGACACCTCGTTCCTGCTTAATGCGCTGGTGCTGAACGTTGGCGACTATGTGAATCGCTTTATGGGCTTGACGCTCAACAGTTTTGCCTTCGACCGTCCGGTTGAGTGGATGAATAACTGGACGCTCTTCTTCTGGGCATGGTGGGTGGCATGGTCGCCGTTTGTCGGCCTGTTCCTGGCGCGTATCTCGCGTGGGCGTACCATTCGCCAGTTCGTGCTGGGCACGTTGATTATTCCGTTTACCTTCACGCTGTTATGGCTCTCGGTGTTCGGCAATAGCGCGTTGTATGAAATCATTCACGGCGGCGCGGCATTTGCCGAGGAAGCGATGGTCCATCCGGAGCGCGGCTTCTACAGCCTGCTGGCGCAGTATCCGGCGTTTACCTTTAGCGCCTCGGTTGCCACCATTACTGGCCTGCTGTTTTATGTGACCTCGGCGGACTCCGGCGCGCTGGTGCTGGGGAATTTCACCTCGCAGCTTAAAGATATCAACAGCGACGCCCCCGGCTGGCTGCGCGTCTTCTGGTCGGTGGCGATTGGTCTGCTGACGCTTGGCATGCTGATGACCAACGGGATATCCGCGCTGCAAAACACCACGGTAATCATGGGGCTGCCGTTCAGCTTTGTGATTTTCTTCGTGATGGCGGGATTGTATAAATCTCTGAAGGTAGAAGATTACCGCCGTGAAAGTGCCAACCGTGATACCGCACCGCGACCGCTGGGGCTTCAGGATCGCCTGAGCTGGAAAAAGCGTCTCTCGCGCCTGATGAATTATCCGGGCACGCGTTACACTAAACAGATGATGGAGACGGTCTGTTACCCGGCAATGGAAGAAGTGGCGCAGGAGCTGCGGTTGCGCGGCGCGTACGTGGAGCTAAAAAGCCTGCCGCCGGAAGAGGGACAACAGTTGGGGCATCTGGATTTGTTGGTGCATATGGGCGAAGAGCAAAACTTTGTCTATCAGATTTGGCCGCAGCAATATTCGGTGCCGGGCTTTACCTACCGCGCACGTAGCGGTAAATCGACCTACTACCGGCTGGAAACCTTCCTGTTAGAAGGCAGCCAGGGCAACGACCTGATGGACTACAGCAAAGAGCAGGTGATCACCGATATTCTCGACCAGTACGAGCGGCACCTTAACTTTATCCATCTCCATCGTGAAGCGCCGGGCCATAGCGTGATGTTCCCGGACGCGTGATTGTTATTGCATAAAACCGCGCCATGTCTGCATATGGCGCGGTTTCTCTTACCTCTTGATACGTTATATCTGTACAGTTAAGCCCTTAGTATCGATTGATGATTGCCAGGCAACAGATAATAAAAAAGAAAAGAACTATTGAAGCCCAAACACTACGTTTGGACTGTTGTGAATGTTCAATAAGCTTAGTCTTATTTAATGTAAATATTGGTGCTAATTTGAAATGACGCTTTATTCATGGGGAACGCGTAGCGCAAATCAACTAAAATCAATGTAACTGTTTGTTGTTTAAGGTTTAATTGTCTGTGTCTGATATTTTATTGATTGTTTTAAATATTGTTTTTATTGTCATTGTTATAATGTTGGCTATCTATTGCTGAATGGATTCAGTCTTAAAAGGCAGGTTGTTAAGGGATTGGCATAGAGTAATGACGTGTATGCATAACCAACATCTTTACTCATTATGTCATTGAATGTTGACGCTATGTGTTTATGAGGTTGAGGTATTTTCAGTTGATCTGGATTGTTAAATTCATATAATGCGCCTTTACTCATGAATGGGCGTCAATACGTAGTGGGAAATTATAAATATCGAAATAGTCCAACTACTTCTTTATTACCAAAAATGAGTATCTGAATTTTAATATTGCATTCTTGCGTGATTATCTCCTGAGTTTGACTTGTGATTACCTTTTTAAGGTATTTAGCGTAACTGTTTTTGAGCGAGCATCAGAGGTAAAGATAATCTTCTTGATAGTGATGTGGGATGTTATACGTATGGCATCGCTAATGTTTATGGTTACCCCTTATGTGTGCTCAGGAATCCACAGGTAATCACTCATACTGAACAGCGATAAAAGATAAAAGGTGTGTTCATGAATTCATGTGATTTTCGTGTTTTTCTGCAAGAGTTCGGTACAACGGTTCATTTGTCATTGCCTGGTAGCGTATCCGAGAAAGAACGACTGCTACTCAAGCTGCTGATGCAGGGAATGTCTGTAACAGAAATATCACAGTACAGAAATCGCAGTGCAAAGACCATTTCACATCAAAAGAAACAGCTCTTTGAGAAACTGGGGATTCAGAGCGATATTACTTTCTGGCGGGATATTTTCTTTCAGTACAATCCGGAGATCATATCCGCCACGGGTAATAATAGTCACAAATATATTAATGATAATCACTATCACCATATCGTCACGCCTGAAGCCATCAGTCTGGCGTTGGAAAATCACGAATTCAAACCGTGGATCCAGCCCGTTTTCTGCGCGCAGACAGGGGTACTGACGGGCTGTGAAGTGCTTGTTCGCTGGGAACATCCGCAAACGGGAATTATCCCACCGGATCAGTTTATTCCTCTGGCGGAGTCATCCGGTCTTATTGTCATAATGACTCGCCAGCTGATGAAACAGACTGCGGATATTCTGATGCCAGTAAAACATTTGCTGCCGGATAATTTCCATATTGGCATCAACGTCTCGGCAGGATGTTTTTTGGCCGCAGGATTTGAAAAAGAGTGTCTGAACCTGGTCAAGAAATTAGGTAACGATAAAATCAAGCTGGTTCTTGAGCTAACGGAACGCAACCCCATTCCGGTAACGCCAGAAGCCAGAGCGATATTTGACAGCCTTCATCAGCACAACATTACCTTTGCGCTGGATGACTTTGGTACGGGTTATGCGACCTATCGTTATTTGCAGGCGTTTCCGGTCGATTTTATTAAAATTGACAAGTCGTTTGTGCAAATGGCGAGTGTCGACGAAATTTCCGGTCATATTGTGGACAATATTGTCGAACTGGCGCGTAAGCCTGGTCTGAGTATTGTGGCGGAAGGGGTAGAAACCC
Source organism: Escherichia sp. HH091_1A (assembly GCF_030295175.1). Lineage (NCBI taxonomy): Bacteria > Pseudomonadati > Pseudomonadota > Gammaproteobacteria > Enterobacterales > Enterobacteriaceae > Escherichia > Escherichia sp. HH091_1A. The sequence continues at coordinate 397,081 of NZ_AP025747.1, forward strand.
AGGAGCAGGCGGATTTAATGATCGGCAAAGGCGTTCACTTTTTGCAGGGCTATTTGTACTCTCCGCCAGTACCGGGTAATAAATTTATCTCTGAATGGGTAATGAAAGCAGGTGGTTGATGTAAACCGCTATTCACAGCGCATCGGGAGGTTGGCAGCGATTAATTCTCCCGATGCAGTAAATCCTGATAGATCCCCGTTAATATGCCATTTGGCGAAAATTGTTTTTTAATCCACTGCGTCACCTGACCGGTGGCAGAGTGCTGGGTCGCCAGTAACATGCGTGAATCCTGGCGCGGATTATGGATTTGTCGGGTAACCAGCAGGGATTGCGCCATCGCCTCACGGACCATGTAATCCGGCAAAAAACCAATTCCTTCGCCTAAAATCTGGCACTGACATTTGGTGTTGAAATCTGGCACCAGAATCGACTCCTGCCCATGCAGCAACCAGCCCACTTTTTTATTAATCGTATGCGCGGTGTCTTCCACCATGATATTAGGATAGAGACGTAGTTGGCTTTCGGCGATGGGTTCCGGCACAAAGGCTAACGGGTGATCCGGGGCGATAGCAAAAGCCCAGCGAATCGCGCCAATCTCCGTGTAATCAATGCCGCCGCCGTCCAGCAGCGTGTCGGGTGCGCCGATAGCGATATTCGCCTGATTATTAATAATCGCATCCCAGACGCCATTATACACTTCGGTGGTGACGGTAATCTGGCAGGTTGGAAATTGCTTTTTCAGTACCTGTAATAAGCGTGCGGTGTGTTTGGGCGTATAAAGCAGCTGATTAATACAAATACGCACACGCGCTTCTATGCCCTGCGAAATAGTATCGATGCTGCGTTTGATGGCGTGAAAATCATTCAGCAGGTCGGTAGCTTTGCGGAAAAAATAACGCCCGGACTCCGTTAACTCAATGCTGCGGGTACTGCGAGTGAACAGCACCACATCCAGCCCTGTTTCCATTCGCTTGATGGTGTAGCTAATGGCGGAAGTGGTTAAACCCAACTCTTCTGCAGCTTTACTGAAGCTGCCAAAACGCGCAGCGGTAGTAAATGCCAACAGATTCTCTTCGGTAAAAATTGAGTTCATTAAACCATTCCCGCCATTATCTACTATGAATTTCTCCAGCTATGACTGTAGAGGTATCGGTTAAAGATAGATAATCATTTTTGAATAACTTTTAATACCCGTCGCGTTTAGTCGTCGCTTCGCTTAATTTTTGTCCGCCATATTCTGAAATTATCCCCACGCAGTTACCCGCCAGAAAACCCAGTAATGTCACCGTCCAGTTCATCCCGCTGGCAAAAAATAGCGTCATGCCGAGAAAGCCTCCGGGAATAAAAGACAGTAAACCGAAACGTCCTTGCCAGACCACCACCGCCGAGAAGGGTACAGTCATAATCACGCTCGCCCAGAAGCCGGAAATCCCACTCACCGAGGCCAGCCAACCGGCAGCCAGCGCGGCGAAAAACGCCCACACCATCCCGGAATAATTAACCGCCAGGCTTCTGATAAACCCCGATTTACCGCCGCCTGCGGCATAAAAACTGCAAAAGGCGACGAAGCCAATGGTTCCTAATAATTCCCATCCCTGAGAGAGCCCGACATGTGAAGACACTAACTGCCAAAGCCCTGCACAAATACCGACGGTTATACCCGTTGCCGTGAGTCCGTTCATCTTGTTCCCCTCTGGTTAGACATGGACGAAAGCTACTCTTACATGTGCAGACTATAGAGAAATAAAACCTGATTGAGTGAAAGGGTATCGGGTCAAAGAAATAAATATTGCACTACCGCACACTGCGAAAAGATTGTTGAACATCATTCAACAAAAAGGCGAAATACGGCGAATTAAATTTAAGCGGGTTCTTTTATCAGATTATCGTTGCTATTCTCAATTCATCGAAAACAGCCACAAAAACCAGGGGAATGTTAATGAGTATAAAAAATCTACCTGCCGACTATTTATTGGCTGCACAACAGGGTGATATCGATAAAGTAAAAACTTGCCTTGCGCTGGGTGTCGATATAAATACCTGCGATCGGCAGGGGAAAACGGCAATTACGCTGGCAAGTTTATATCAGCAATATGCTTGCGTTCAGGCGTTAATTGATGCCGGTGCGGATATTAATAAACAAGACCAGACCTGTTTAAATCCTTTTTTAATGAGCTGCCTGACCGGCGATTTAACCCTGTTACGGATTATTTTACCGGCTAAACCCGATCTTAATTGCGTCACCCGTTTTGGCGGTGTCGGCCTGACGCCTGCCTGTGAAAAAGGCCATTTAAGTATTGTAAAAGAGCTTTTGGCGCATACGGAGATTAACGTTAACCAGACCAACCATGTTGGCTGGACGCCGCTACTGGAAGCAATTGTGCTTAATGATGGCGGGATAAAACAGCAGGCGATTGTCCAGTTATTGCTGGAACACGGTGCCAGCCCGCACATGACGGATAAATATGGCAAAACGCCGCTGGAACTGGCGCGGGAACGAGGCTTTGAAGAGATTGCGCAGTTACTGATTGCCGCAGGTGCATAAACCGGGAGGCTTGCTATCAACACACCAGAAAGACGGTGTGTGTGGGCGCTAACTGCGGATGCTGATTTTCTGGCGCAGCGGGGGCAAGGACAGGTTGAACAGGTCTTTGCCAGAGCGGTAAATATCGCACTTCCGGCCCGCCAGCAGTTGCTGACACTGCTTTGTGAAGAGTACGACAATGCGCCAAACAGTTGTCGGTTGGCACTCACTCACTTTGATGGTCTGTTCCGTCATGGTGATAAGGTTCAGTTTGATGATCAAGGTATTACGGTTGGTCAACATCTTCATATAGAGATGAGTCATTGCCAGCGTTGGCTGTCCCCAGCTTTGCAAATGACCGCTGAAAATTTTCACCTTATCGCCTGGCAACAGTGGCACGACATTATTCATCAACACCTGGGGGAAAATGAAACCCTGTTTAATTATTGTGGCGATAACCCGTTCTATCAGGCATTAAAAAAAGAATTACATATTAAACGACGGGCAGTTATTCAGGCCGTAAACGATAAACAAAATATCGCCTCAGCGGTCGTCAGTATGATGGGGTTAGGGATTGGCCTTACACCATCAGCCGATGATTATTTAACAGGTCTGGCGCTTATTTTATTTATTCCCGGGCATCCGGCGGAAAAATACAAAGAGGAATTTTATCTCGGTCTGCAACGCGGCAGAAATAATACCACGTTATTAAGTGCCATAACGCTGGAAGCCGCATTACAACAACGCTGCCGGGAAAATATTCATCGTTTTATTCATAACATTATTTATGACATACCTGGGAACGCAACTCAGGCAATAGAAAAAATTAAACATATTGGCTCCAGTTCCGGCTGCGACATGCTGTATGGCATGGCCGATGGTTGTGCGCTGAGCCAAACCTACGGAGGGAATTATGTCAGTTAAAATAGTCATTAAACCGAATACCTATTTTGATTCTGTCTCGCTGATGTCTATCTCCACGCGTGCAAATAAACTCGACGGCGTCGAGCAGGCATTTGTGGCGATGGCGACCGAAATGAACAAAGGCGTTCTGAAGAATTTAGGGCTGCTGACGCCGGAGCTGGAGCAGGCGAAAAACGGCGACCTGATGATTGTCATCAACGGCAAAGCGGGCGCAGACAACGAGCAGTTGCTGGTGGAGATTGAAGAACTGTTCAACAGCAAAGCGCAAAGCGGCTCGCACGAGGCGCGTTATGCCACTATTGCCAGCGCCAAAAAGCATATCCCGGAAAGTAACCTGGCAGTGATTTCGGTCAACGGTCTGTTTGCCGCTCGCGAAGCGCGTCAGGCGCTGCAAAACGATCTGAACGTGATGCTGTTTTCCGATAATGTCTCAGTTGAAGATGAACTGGCGCTCAAGCAACTGGCCCACGAAAAAGGGCTGCTGATGATGGGGCCAGACTGCGGCACGGCGATTATCAACGGCGCGGCGCTCTGCTTTGGTAACGCTGTGCGTCGCGGCAACATCGGTATTGTTGGCGCATCCGGCACCGGTAGCCAGGAGCTGAGCGTCCGCATTCATGAATTTGGTGGCGGCATTTCGCAACTGATTGGCACCGGCGGGCGCGACCTGAGCGAGAAAATCGGCGGCCTGATGATGCTCGACGCCATCGGGATGCTGGAAAACGATCCGCAAACTGAAATCATTGTGCTTATCTCCAAACCGCCTGCGCCTGCGGTGGCCCGCAAAGTGCTGGAACGCGCACGCGCCTGCCGCAAGCCGGTGGTAGTCTGCTTCCTCGGTCGTGGCGAAACGCCAGTGGATGAGCAGGGGCTACAGTTTGCCCGCGGCAGTAAAGAGGCGGCATTGAAAGCGGTGATGCTCTCCGGCGTGAAACAGGAACATCTCGAGCTGCATACGCTGAACCAGCCGTTGATTGCTGACGTGCGCGCTCGCCTGCAACCGCAGCAGAAATACATTCGTGGCCTGTTCTGCGGCGGCACGCTGTGTGACGAAACCATGTTCGCGGTGATGGAAAAACACGGCGATGTCTACAGCAATATCCAGCCCGATCCTGAATTCCGCCTGCAAGATATCAACCGCAGCATCAAACATACCTTCCTCGACTTTGGCGATGACGACTTCACCAACGGCAAGCCGCATCCAATGATTGACCCCACCAACCGCATCAGTCGCTTGATCGAAGAAGCGCGCGATCCAGAAGTGGCGGTGATCGTGATGGATTTTGTGCTCGGATTTGGATCGCATGAAGATCCGGTCGGTTCCACCATCGAGGCAATCAAAGAAGCGAAAGCGATCGCCGCTGCCGAAGGACGCGAGTTGATCATTCTCGCCTATGTACTGGGCACCGATCTCGATACGCCATCATTAGAACAACAAAGCCAGATGCTGCTTGATGCCGGGGTAATTCTGGCAAGCAGCAGCACCAATACCGGATTGCTGGCGCGTGAATTTATTTGCAAAGGGGAGGAAGCCTGATGAGCCAGTCACTGTTTAGCCAACCGTTGAACGTTATTAATGTCGGCATCGCTATGTTTAGCGATGATCTGAAAAAGCAGCATGTAGAAGTAACCCAACTCGACTGGACGCCGCCGGGGCAGGGCAATATGCAGGTGGTGCAGGCGCTGGACAATATTGCCGATTCGCCGCTGGCAGACAAAATCGCCGCCGCTAACCAGCAGGCGCTGGAGCGCATTATCCAGTCGCATCCGGTGCTGATTGGTTTTGATCAGGCGATTAACGTGGTGCCGGGTATGACGCCGAAAACCATTCTTCACGCCGGGCCACCAGTGACCTGGGAAAAAATGTGCGGCGCGATGAAAGGCGCGGTCACCGGGGCGCTGGTGTTCGAAGGACTGGCGAAAGATCTTGACGAGGCGGCTGAACTGGCGGCCTCCGGGGAGATCACTTTCTCGCCGTGCCACGAACACGACTGTGTGGGATCGATGGCGGGCGTCACCTCGGCCTCAATGTTTATGCACATCGTGAAAAACAAAACCTACGGCAACATCGCTTACACCAACATGAGCGAGCAGATGGCGAAGATTTTGCGTATGGGCGCTAACGATCAGAGCGTGATTGACCGCCTCAACTGGATGCGCGATGTGCAGGGGCCAATGCTGCGCGACGCAATGAAGATTCTCGGTGAGATTGATCTGCGCTTAATGCTGGCGCAGGCGCTGCATATGGGCGATGAGTGTCATAACCGCAATAACGCCGGGACGACGCTGCTGATTCAGGCGCTGACGCCGGGGATTATTCAGGCGGGCTATTCTGTCGAGCAACAGCGTGAAGTGTTTGAGTTTGTCGCCAGCAGCGATTACTTCTCCGGCCCGACGTGGATGGCAATGTGTAAAGCAGCGATGGATGCGGCGCACGGCATCGAATACAGCACCGTGGTGACCACGATGGCGCGTAACGGCGTCGAGTTCGGCCTGCGGGTCAGCGGATTACCGGGGCAGTGGTTTACCGGCCCGGCGCAGCAGGTCATCGGCCCGATGTTTGCCGGTTATAAGCCGGAAGATTCTGGGTTGGATATTGGCGACAGCGCCATCACCGAAACCTACGGCATTGGTGGATTTGCTATGGCGACCGCGCCTGCAATCGTCGCGCTGGTGGGCGGTACGGTGGAAGAGGCTATCGATTTCTCCCGTCAGATGCGCGAAATCACCCTCGGCGAAAACCCCAACGTGACCATTCCGCTGCTCGGTTTTATGGGTGTGCCGACGGCAATCGACATCACCCGCGTGGGTAGCAGTGGCATTCTGCCGGTGATCAACACCGCCATTGCCCATAAAGATGCGGGCGTCGGCATGATTGGCGCGGGCATTGTGCATCCACCATTCGCCTGCTTCGAAAAAGCCATTCTTGGCTGGTGCGAACGTTACGGCGTCTGACCTGCAAAGTGCGCGTTGTCTCTGCCGGATGCGGCGTGAACGCCTTATCCGGCCTACGAGTGGCGCAAGAATCTGTAGGCCTGATAAGCGTAGCGCATCAGGCATTTGTCACGATTGCCGGATGCGGCGTGAACGCCTTATCCGGCCTACGAGTGGCGCAAGAATCTGTAGGCCTGATAAGCGTAGCGCATCAGGCATTTGTCACCATTGCCGGTTGCGGCGTGAACGCCTTATCCGGTCTACGAATGGCGCAAGAATCTGTAGGTCTGATAAGCGTAGCGCATCAGGCATTTGTCACGATTGCCGGATGCGGCGTGGACGCCTTATCCGGTCTACGAATGGCTCAAGAATCTGTAGGCCTGATAAGCGTAGCGCATCAGGCAATTTGGCGTTGGTCATAACCCCATCACCCTCTGTAGCGGACATAACAACATGAAAGAACTTGTGGTCGTTGCCATTGGTGGCAACAGCATTATCAAAGATAACGCCAGCCAGTCGATTGAGCATCAGGCGGAGGCGGTGAAGGCCGTCGCCGATACGGTGCTGGAAATGCTGGCTTCCGATTACGACATTGTGCTGACCCACGGCAACGGGCCGCAGGTTGGGCTGGATCTACGCCGTGCGGAGATTGCCCACGAGCGCGAAGGGCTGCCCTTAACGCCGCTGGCGAACTGTGTGGCGGATACGCAAGGCGGCATTGGCTACTTGATCCAACAGGCGCTGAACAATCGGCTGGCGCGCCACGGCGAGAAAAAAGCCGTCACCGTGGTGACTCAGGTGGAAGTGGATAAAAACGATCCGGGATTTGCTCACCCCACCAAGCCCATTGGCGCATTCTTCAGTGAAAGCCAGCGTAACGAATTACAAAAGGCAAACCCTGACTGGCGTTTTGTTGAAGATGCCGGACGCGGCTATCGCCGCGTGGTCGCCTCGCCGGAACCGAAACGTATTGTTGAAGCACCTGCCATTAAAGCGCTGATCCAACAAGGGTTTGTGGTGATTGGTGCGGGCGGTGGCGGAATTCCGGTGGTGCGTACTGACGCGGGAGATTACCAAAGCGTGGACGCGGTTATCGACAAAGATCTCTCCACCGCGCTGCTGGCCCGCGAAATTCACGCCGACATTCTGGTGATCACCACCGGCGTCGAAAAAGTGTGTATTCATTTTGGCAAACCGCAGCAGCAGGCGCTGGATCGGGTGGATATTGCCACCATGACCCGCTATATGCAGGAAGGGCATTTCCCGCCAGGCAGCATGTTGCCAAAAATCATCGCCAGCCTGACGTTCCTGGAACAGGGCGGTAAAGAAGTGATTATCACCACGCCGGAATGCCTGCCCGCGGCGCTGCGTGGCGAGACGGGCACCCATATTATTAAAACGTAAGGACGTAAGATGAAAGAAAACAATAGCCGTCGTGAGTTTTTGAGCCAGAGCGGTAAGATGGTCACCGCCGCCGCGCTGTTTGGTACCTCTGTGCCATTCGCCCATGCGGAGGTCTCTGGCACAACCCACTGCGACGCGAATAACACAATGAAAATCACTGACCCGCACTACTATCTCGACAACGTGCTGCTGGAAACCGGTTTTGACTACGAAAACGGTGTGGCAGTACAGACCCGCACGGCGCGCCAGACCGTGGAGATTCAGGACGGTAAAATTGTTGCGCTACATGAGAACAAGCAGCATCCGGACGCCACGCTACCGCACTATGACGCTGGCGGTAAGCTTATGTTGCCCACTACTCGCGACATGCATATTCATCTTGACAAAACCTTTTACGGCGGACCGTGGCGCTCACTCAATCGCCCTGCAGGCACCACTATCCAGGACATGATCAAACTTGAGCAGAAAATGCTGCCGGAACTGCAACCCTACACTCAGGAGCGGGCAGAAAAACTGATCGATTTATTGCAGTCGAAAGGCACCACCATTGCCCGCAGCCACTGCAATATCGAACCGGTTTCCGGCCTGAAAAATCTGCAAAATTTGCAGGCGGTGCTGGCGCGACGTCAGGCGGGCTTCGAGTGTGAAATCGTCGCCTTCCCGCAGCACGGTTTGCTGCTGTCGAAATCGGAACCCTTGATGCGTGAAGCGATGCAGGCAGGGGCGCATTACGTCGGCGGGCTGGACCCGACCAGTGTTGATGGCGCGATGGAAAAATCCCTCGACACCATGTTCCAGATTGCGCTGGACTACGACAAAGGCGTCGATATTCATCTGCATGAAACCACTCCGGCAGGCGTGGCGGCCATCAATTATATGGTTGAAATGGTGGAGAAAACGCCGCAACTGAAGGGCAAACTGACCATCAGCCACGCCTTTGCGCTGGCAACGCTCAATGAGCAACAGGTAGATGAACTGGCGCACCGGATGGCGGCGCAGCAAATTTCTATTGCCTCGACGGTACCGATTGGCACGTTGCATATGCCACTCAAACAGCTGCACGACAAAGGTGTAAAAGTCATGACTGGCACCGACAGCGTTATCGACCACTGGTCGCCTTACGGCCTGGGTGACATGCTGGAAAAAGCCAATCTGTATGCGCAACTCTATATTCGTCCTAACGAACAGAACCTCTCCCGCTCGCTGTTTTTAGCCACTGGTGATGTATTGCCGCTCAACGAAAAAGGCGAGCGCGTCTGGCCCAAAGCGCAGGATGACGCCAGCTTTGTGCTGGTGGACGCCTCCTGTTCCGCCGAGGCGGTGGCGCGTATCTCGCCGAGAACCGCAACGTTCCATAAAGGGCAACTGGTGTGGGGGAGTGTGGCAGGTTGATACGAATTTGAAACGCCTGCAACGGTGAATAGTAAGAGATTTAAGCCCCAGGGAGTGGGGCGGGAATGGTTTGTTAATGAATGATCCTGAACTTTATAATCTCCCGGCATAATTTCCAGGGGATTATTTGAGAGAAATACACAAAAGTGAGTTTTAACAAAGGTATTTATCAAGTCATAAATGTGACCTGCTTCGGATAAAAAAGATTAAACATAGAAAAACCAATGATCCTCTTGCTGATAGTTATCGACAGTAATTAAGATGTAATTTGTTGTTCTGTTATCGCGAAAATATTGCCATGACCATAAAAGAAAAAATCTCACAAAAATATCCCCATGCTTCCTTTTGTACTTTTGGCGATTCAGCAGCGTTGGCCGATTACCTCGCAACGTTGATTGCAACTGGTGTTAAAACTGCTTCCTGTGGTTCGCTGGCGGGATGTATTGAAGACAACGCATTTCCGATGATTGGCGAGTATAAGATTGTAGAAAATAGCCGTGGTGAGCCTGTGTGTGTTATCAGAGTTATTGGCCTGCATTTACTGCGCTTTTCTGATGTCACCGCGGAGCTTGCCCGTAAGGAAGGTGAAGGTGACCTCAGTCTTGAATATTGGCGTAATGAACACCGTCGTTTTTTCCAGGCAGAAGGATGCTATTCACCCGAAATGGACGTTATCTTTGAAGAATATGCCCTTATTGACGTTGTGTAGATAACTATTTTTCTACGCGAAATAAGCTCACAAACATAAAGTATCGCTAATTTTGTTTATTTTGCTATTTTTTACGTGATGATTGTCACACTTATTGTTACTGCCCGTTTTGTCCATATTTACAACCAAATTTTTAATAGCTGCCTGAAATAGGGCTGTTTATTCTGCATAAAAATATTCGAAAATTCTTATTCTCTCCAGCGCGCTAATTTGGGCGAACACTTCCTGACTACCCTGCAATGAGGCTGAAATGATGAATAAACGTTTTGTTATCAATATGGTGTCTTCGCTGTTATTAGGCGCTGCGCTAATTTCTGCGCCGCTCCAGGCCGCGGAAAAAGTCGTGGTGAATATCTCTAAAGTCGATGGTATGCCGTGGTTTAATCGCATGGGCGAAGGTGTGGTCGAGGCGGGTAAAGCCTTTGGTGTTAATGCGTCACAGGTGGGGCCTTCAAGTACTGATGCACCGCAACAGGTTAAAATCATTGAGGATTTAATCGCCCGTAAGGTTAATGCAATTACAATTGTGCCAAACGATGCCAACGTGCTGGAACCGGTATTCAAAAAAGCGCGAGATGCCGGAATTGTGGTTCTGACCAACGAATCCCCCGGTCAGCCAAGTGCTAACTGGGATATCGAAATCATTGATAACGAAAAATTTGCCGCTGAATATGTTGAACATATGGCGAAACGCATGGGTGGCAAGGGCGGCTATGTGATTTACGTGGGTAGTTTGACCGTGCCACAGCATAACTTGTGGGCTGACTTGCTGGTGAAATACCAGAAAGAGCATTACCCGGATATGCATGAAGTTACTCGCCGTATGCCGGTTGCCGAGAGTGTGGATGACTCACGTCGTACCACACTGGACCTCATGAAAACCTATCCTGACTTGAAAGCGGTTGTCTCCTTTGGTTCAAACGGTCCGATTGGCGCGGGACGTGCGGTGAAAGAGAAACGGGCGAAAAATAAAGTCGCAGTCTATGGCATGATGATCCCTTCACAGGCGGCATCACTGATTAAAAGTGGTGATATCACCGAAGGGATTACTTACGATCCGGCCTCTGCAGGTTACGCACTCGCGGCCGTCGCCAGCACGTTGCTGAAGGGTGAAGAGATCAAACCTGGATTAGAAATGGAGAATCTCGGTAAGGCCGACGTAGATATGGATAAGCGAATTATCCGTTTCCATAAGGTATTACTGGTCAACAAAGACAATATTGACTCACTTTATTAATCCATTTCTTCGGGGCGAAAGCCCCGATTCTTATTGCCAGGGGATGCTATGGAAACCTTCCTTTCCCTTCGTCATATCAACAAAACGTTTCATGCCACGCGAGCGCTGCGCGATGTTTCTCTCGACTTTATGTCGGGTGAGGTGCACTGCCTTGCCGGGCAAAACGGCTGTGGTAAATCGACGTTGATTAAAATTATGTCCGGTGTTTATCGCCCGGATGAGGGGGCGGAAATTACGCTTGGTGGGAAAAACTGGTCAAAGCTGACACCCGCCGCTTCGGTGGCGCAGGGGATTCAGGTGATTTATCAGGACCTCTCTTTATTTCCTAACCTGAGTGTCTGGGAGAATATCGCCGTGAATCACTATCACCACGGTCTGTTTGTTAACCGACGTCGTCTGCGTGAGGTGGCGCAGGCGGCAATGACCAGTATTAACGTCACATTGCCACTGGATACGCTCGTTTCTGAGCTTTCAATTGCCCGCTGTCAGCTGGTGGCAATTTGCCGTGCACTGGCGCAGGACGCACGGTTGATCGTGATGGATGAACCAACCGCTTCGCTGACCCATCAGGAAGTGCAAGGGTTATTACAGGTGGTGCATCAATTGCGGGAACGCGGGATTTGCGTGGTCTTCGTCAGTCATCGTCTGGAAGAGGTGATGGAAGTTTCCGACCGTATTTCAGTGTTGAAAGATGGTGAGCTGGTCGGGACCTTTCCGGCTGCAGAGATGACCACAAAACAACTCGGTTTCCTGATGACCGGCCAGGAGTTTGAATATCAGGTGCGAGAGTTGTGGCAGGGAAAATCCAGCACCCCAGTGCTGGAGGTGCGTAATTTAAGTCGTCATGGGGAATATCAAAATATTAACTTGCGGGTGGAAGCGGGCGAAGTGGTGTCGATTGTTGGCCTGCTTGGTGCGGGGCGCACGGAATTATGTCTGAGTCTGTTTGGTATGACCCGACCGGATGCTGGTGAGATCCTCATCAACGGTCAGCCGGTAACACTGCATAGTAACCAGGACGCCATCCGCCACGGTATTGGTTATGTTTCGGAAGATCGCATGTCGCGCGGTTTGGTGATGGCGCAATCTATTGAAGACAACATCATTAGCACTGTTTTTCACAAGGTAAAAGATCGCTTCGGCTTTCTGAGTGAAGCTAAAGTGCGTGACCTGGTGGATAGGCTAATTAAGGCATTGACCATCAAAGTCTCTGACCCACATCTCCCGGTGAATACGCTTTCCGGGGGTAACGCGCAGCGAGTATCGATCGCCAAATGGCTGGCGATTGGGCCACGACTGTTGATTCTCGATAGCCCGACTGTCGGTGTTGATATCGCCAACAAAGCAGGAATATACGGCATTATCAGCGATCTGGCGGCTCATGGCATTGCGGTATTGATGATCTGCGATGAAATTGAAGAAGCGTGGTATCAAAGCCACCGGATTTTGGTAATGCAAAAAGGTCAGATCACCCATAGCTTCCTGCCTGACAGCAGTTCTCAGGCCAGGATTGCGGAGGTGGTAAATGGCTGAACTGAAAAAACGTCATGAATTCTGGCTGGCATTACTGATTGTGGGGCTGTTTGTCGGCCTTGCCTGGCGCAGCGACGAGTTTCTGACATTCGGTAATTTGTACGATCTCGCCAATAACTATGCCATGTTGACTATTCTCGCCTGTGGTTTGTTTGTGGTGTTAATTTCCGGTGGAATTGATATTTCGTTTCCAGCAATGACCATCATTGCGCAATACGGCATGGTGCTGTTGCTACAAAAAATGGGTGGCAACTTTGCTGTCGCGTTTGCCCTAGCGGGCGGCATCGGCATTTTACTTGGCTTAATAAACGCCTTACTGGTTAATCGCCTACGGGTGCCTTCTATCATCATCACCATTTCGACGCTGAATATTTTCTATGGCCTGCTGTTATGGTTGAGTAAAGGTGTGTGGCTGTACGACTTTCCGCCGTGGTTTGAGCAGGGGGTAATGTTGTTCAAGTACACCGATGTTGACGGCTATGACTATGGCCTTGGTCTGCCGCTGATCGCCATGATTACGGTGGTGCTGCTAACAGCATTTATCATGAATTTCACCAGTGTGGGGCGCAAAATCTATGCCCTTGGTGGGAACCGTGAATCAGCCAGTCGCATCGGCTTTAGCGTGCTGAAACTGCAACTTTTCGTTTACGGCTATATGGGATTGATGTCTGGTGCTGCGGGTGTAGTGCAGTCGTGGACGGTGATGACTGTCGCCCCCGATTCTCTTCTGGGTTATGAGCTGACAGTACTGGCTGCGGTGGTGCTTGGCGGCACTAGTTTGCTCGGCGGGCGCGGCACGTTAACCGGTACTTTGCTCGGCGTGGTGTTGTTGGCAGTGATGCAAAACGGGCTAAATTTATTGGGAGTCTCGTCTTACTGGCAAACATTGATCACAGGCATCATCATCGTTGCCAGCATTAGCGCCACGGCGTGGAGTCAGCATCAGAACCGGAGTCTGCTATGAAAAAATCGTGGCGTAATAACGTTGAGTTTTACTTGATCGGCCTGCTGGTGCTAACTGTTGCCGCCTTCAGCATTACTATGCCGGAGATTTTCTGGTCGATAAGTAATTTCCAGTCCGTCGCTTCGCAAATGCCCGTGCTGGGCATTCTGGCGTTGGCTATGGCGGTGACCATGCTTTGCGGTGGCATTAACTTGTCAATTATTGCCACTGCTAACGCCTGTTCACTGGTGATGGCGTGGGTGGCGACTCAGTATCCACCGGGTATTGCTACGGTTGTCGCTACGCTGCTGGCGGGCGCTGGCGCGGCGGTGATAATTGGTTTATGTAATGGCGTATTGATTGCCGGTATTCGAGTGTCGCCAATTCTTGCAACGCTTGGGATGATGACGTTGCTCAAAGGAGTAAATATTCTGGTGACAGGCGGTAGCGCCATTGCTAATTATCCCTCATGGGTGCTGTGGTTGAATCATGCACAGTGGTTCGGTATTCCGCTACCGATGTGGTTGTTTACCGCAGTGGCGCTGGGGCTGTGGATATTGCTGGAGAAAACGCCGCTCGGTAAATCCATTTATCTGATTGGTTCTAACGAACGAGCAACACTTTACTCCGGTATTAACACGCGTCGGGTGCTGATATGGGTGTATGTCATTTCCGCCTTGCTTTGTGCGGTAGCGGCATTTTTGATGATGTCGAAACTCAACTCGGCTAAGGCCTCTTATGGCGAATCGTACTTGCTGGTGTCAATCCTCGCGGCAGTACTCGGCGGGGTTAATCCGGACGGCGGCAGCGGGCGGATAATTGGTATGGTGCTGGCGCTGTTTCTTCTGCAAATTATTGAAAGCGGCTTCAATATTCTCGGGATAAGCCCCTACCTGACGATGGCCTTATGGGGAACGTTGCTGCTCTGTTTCATTCAGGCTCGCGGCATGTTGGGGCTGGATCGGGTGGTTTAAATATTGGCTATATTCAATGGACGCGTTTTGCTGCGATGGCATTTCAGTCATCGCCAAATACATATAGCTAATCAGGAGTAAACACAATGAAGATCAAAGCTGTTGGTGCATATTCCGCTAAACAACCACTTGAACCGATGGATATCACCCGGCGTGAACCGGGACCGCATGATGTCAAAATTGAAATCGCTTACTGTGGCGTGTGCCATTCCGATATCCACCAGGTGCGTTCCGAGTGGGCGGGGACGGTTTATCCCTGCGTGCCGGGCCATGAAATTGTAGGGCGCGTGGTAGCCGTTGGTGATCAGGTAGAAAAATATGCGCCGGGCGATCTGGTCGGTGTCGGCTGCATTGTCGACAGTTGTAAACATTGCGAAGAGTGTGAAGATGGGCTGGAAAACTACTGTGATCACATGACCGGCACCTATAACTCGCCGACGCCGGACGAACCGGGCCATACGCTGGGCGGCTACTCACAACAGATCGTCGTTCATGAGCGATATGTTCTGCGTATTCGTCACCCGCAAGCGCAGCTGGCGGCGGTGGCTCCTTTGTTGTGTGCAGGGATCACCACATACTCGCCGCTACGTCACTGGCAGGCCGGGCCGGGTAAAAAAGTGGGCGTGGTTGGCATCGGCGGTCTGGGACATATGGGGATTAAGCTGGCCCACGCGATGGGGGCACATGTGGTGGCATTTACCACTTCTGAGTCAAAACGCGAAGCGGCAAAAGCCCTGGGGGCCGATGAAGTTGTTAACTCACGCAATGCCGATGAGATGGCGGCTCATCTGAAGAGTTTCGATTTCATTTTGAATACCGTAGCTGCGCCACATAATCTCGACGATTTTACCACCTTGCTGAAGCGCGATGGCACCATGACGCTGGTTGGTGCGCCTGCGACACCGCATAAATCGCCGGAAGTTTTCAACCTGATCATGAAACGCCGCGCGATAGCCGGCTCTATGATTGGCGGCATTCCAGAAACACAGGAGATGCTCGATTTTTGCGCCGAACATGGCATCGTGGCTGATATAGAGATGATTCGGGCCGATCAAATTAATGAAGCCTATGAGCGAATGCTACGTGGTGATGTGAAATATCGTTTTGTTATCGATAATCGCACACTAACAGACTGAAAAAATTAATAAATGCTCTATGATTTAACATATTAATTTCGCCCTCCACTTAACTTTTTAGTTAAGAAGGGCGAAATACTATCTAAGTAGCAGTAAAATCTATAACGTAAATTCAAATTGTTAAATTAATTCCCTCCAGTACACAATGCTGCATATATTAGTTATGAGCGATTTCTGATAGTGCCTGGTTTAATCAGGGCTTTATTATCTGCGACGTTTATTTTTATTTAAGAGAGATCGCAATGATATCATTAAAAGCGCCGCACAATAATTTGTTGCTATATACGAAACAAAGCGTACACAATACGGTTAAAAACAATCAGTTACCTGAAGATATCAGAAGTACACTGGTTTCTTGTGTCGATATATTCAAGGTTTTGATTAAACAATACTATGATTATCCTTATGATTGTCGTGATGATTTAGTCGATGATGATAAACTCATTTATCTCATGGCTGCCGTACGAGATTGCGAGTGGGCAGCCGACAATGCGCTTACCATAAATGTGCAGTTTAATGATTTCCCTGGAGTTTATGACTGGGTGGATTACCCTGATTACCCGATTAAGTTTGTTTTTCGGATACTTGAAAATCAAAAAGGGACCGTTTGGGTATATGATCAGGATGACGTGTTTCTTGATATTAAAGAGAATATCCATGCCGGACGCTTCACCGGACTTAAGAAATTAGTGCAGTTTATCGATTCAGTACGAACAGATTGCAAATGCATTCTTCTTGAGCACCATATGCCTTTGTTGAGACTTTTCCGTGAAGGGAAAGAATGTGAGCATGTAGAAAAATGGCTTCGCGAAATGTCGCGCATTCCGGACGCAGACGCACCTATTAAGCAGGCGCTTGCGTATGAATTATTATTGCACTTAAAAAATTTTTACCCTGTTTTTCCTGAATCGCTAGTGATGTTATTGCTCTCCGTTCTGAACGTGAAAACATACAGAGATGATGCACGATTAAATCAATGGGTATCTAATAGAGTGCAGGAATTAGGTGACAAATATTATCCTGTAAATAAGCACGTTAAAATACGCTACACTCTTTAGTTTAGAAACTTTTCCCTCTCCAATTTGTTATTCCATCAGAGAGTGAATCGCAAAGCGGGTAATCATTTCATCTGCTTATCTCTACGTCAAATGGCATTTACCCTCCTTTTTCGCCGATATTTTGTTGTGATCGGCGTCATGTTGCTTAAAAAGTGAACTTGTGCGAATGTTTTATGAATGTGTTGGTTGACATTCATATGAAAAAATTCATAATTCCATCATGTTTGTGTGGGGTCTTTTCTGTATCTTACGCATCGCACTCAAGCCTGACAGACAATATGCTGTAAGGCTCATATCACAAACCGCCATTAGCTCATCAGGAAGAGCAGACGACAACCAGGATTGTTGTATGGTACGGGGTTCGAGGCCTCGATGGCGGTCCAATTTTTCAAAACTCTTCTGAATCAGATCCTCTTATTATCATCCTTGCAGAGTGGATGGAGCATTGCCAGCTACTCACTGAAGCAGACAAATGAAAAAAGCCCACACAGGGGAGAGTGGGCTGAAATGGGAAGCTAAAGACTCAAGTAAACTTATCGGAAATAAGGACCACGCATTACGGGGGATATCATCGCCGATGAGCGGGATTCGGCAAATCAGGTTGATTACGTAGAGAGTAAATTATCTGCTCACCGCTGCGTTACTCCTTCGTAAATCAGGCGTAGCGCGAATACACCAATAATTGCACCAATAACCCGACTGGCAACGCGTTGCATACGCCCATAAGCACGACGCACAGCGGGCAAAGAAAACGCCTGACTAAGAAAGACTCGCCAGATAATTGATGCGAACACAATTCCCGCCCAGGCCATTAAACGTGCCCAAGTTGGTGTTTCAGCATTTAACGTTACTGAGAAAATACTGATAAAAAATAAAACGGTCTGTGGATTAGAGAGATCGGTAATTAATCCACGGCGAAAAAAGACATACCAGGGGGCGCTAATCGGTTGTTGTAGTGTGCTTATTTGCGGTGTTGACTGGCGGCGCATGCTGCACCACGCAAACCATAAGAGATAAGCGCCGCCGACGATTCTAATAAGCGAAAAAATCTCCTCACACTGCGTAATGAGTGTCGCAAGACCATACAAACCCAACCCGGAATAAAACGCATCGCCCAGTGCCACGCCCAACCCGGTCAGCACTCCTGCGCGTCGACCGGAAGCCAGGCTGGTTTGTACCACCACAAAAAGATTGGCTCCCGGATTAAAAAAAGTCATCACGAACAGTCCTACGGTCAGGTAAACGGCGTGCAAGGGATCCATGTGATTTCATCCATAAATAAGTGAAGTAACTTCATCATATTTCTACAAAAAGTAATCGGATGCGAGAGAGATCACAAAGTGTCTTATTTCCGGTTACTGGCGTTTATGCCCTGACTGAACTAATTATTAATCAGCCCAATAATATGGGTGGGTGATAGTTTGATAACAACTCTGGAGCCGTAATATGAAAATAATCTCTAAAATGTTAATCGGTGCGTTAGCGTTTGCCGTTACCAACGTTTATGCCGCAGAATTAATGACCAAAGCAGAATTTGAAAAAGTTGCATCGCAATATGAAAAAATAGGTGATATTTCAACCAGTAATGAAATGTCGACTGCAGATGCGAAAGAAGATCTGATCAAAAAAGCGGATGAAAAAGGGGCAGATGTGTTGGTGCTGACCTCTGGTCAAACTGACAATAAGATCCACGGCACGGCAAATATTTATAAGAAGAAATAATTCTGCACCCCATGTAAACATGCCCGATGCGTAAGTTTATCGGTGATCATCTATTGAAATTTATGCCGGATAAGGCGTTCGCGCTGGATTCGGCATTTCAGTTTTTCAGCCGCCGCCAGAATGTCGTTCGGCTGATACCTAAATAATTCGCCGCGGCTGTTTTATCGCCATTAAATTTCTCCAGTGCCTGTTGTGGCGTCAGTAAGCATGGACCGGGAGTTTCCGCCGACTCGCGCGCCAGTTCCGGCAGTAGCAACTGCAAAAATTGCGGCGTTAAATCCGGCGTCGGTTCCACACTTAAAAATAGCGCCAGTCGTTCCATCATATTGCGCAGTTCACGAATATTTCCCGGCCAGTTGTAGCGCAACAGCACAGTTTCACTTGCCTGTAATCCCTGACGTAACGCGGAAGAAAACGGCGCAGTAAGTGCCGCCAGTGACACTTTCAAAAAGCTTTCCGCCAGCGGCAGAATATCCGCCACCCGCTCGCGTAGCGGCGGCAATTGCAGACGCAAAATACTCAGTCGATAAAACAGATCACGGCGAAAACGCCCTTGCTGCATATCCTCTTCGAGATTGCAGTGAGTGGCGCTAATAACCCGCACATCCACCGGAACAGGCTGATGCCCGCCGACGCGGGTGACCTCTTTTTCTTCCAGCACCCGCAGCAGCCGGGTCTGCAACGGCAGCGGCATTTCGCCTATCTCGTCAAGAAACAGCGTGCCACCGTGGGCGATTTCAAACAGCCCGGCGCGTCCTCCGCGTCGCGAGCCGGTAAACGCCCCTTCCTCATAGCCAAACAGCTCCGCTTCCAGCAGAGATTCAGCAATCGCCCCGCAGTTGACGGCAACAAACGGATGTGACTTTTTGCCCTGTCGCGCATCGTGGCGGGCAAAATATTCCCGATGAATCGCCTGGGCCGCCAGCTCTTTGCCCGTCCCCGTTTCCCCTTCAATCAACACCGCCGCACTGGAGCGGGCATACAGCAAAATAGTCTGCCGTACCTGTTCCATCTGTGGTGATTGACCGAGCATATCGCCCAGCACGTAACGAGTACGCAGGGCGTTGCGGGTGGCATCGTGAGTATTATGGCGTAACGACATGCGCGTCATATCCAGCGCATCGCTAAATGCCTGGCGCACGGTGGCGGCAGAATAGATAAAAATTCCGGTCATTCCGGCTTCTTCTGCCAGATCGGTAATCAGCCCCGCGCCGACCACCGCTTCGGTGCCGTTGGCTTTTAGCTCGTTAATCTGCCCACGTGCGTCTTCTTCGGTAATGTAGCTACGTTGGTCGAGGCGCAAATTAAAGGTTTTTTGAAACGCTACCAGTGCCGGAATGGTTTCCTGATAGGTGACAACGCCGATAGAAGAGGTGAGTTTTCCAGCTTTTGCCAGTGCCTGTAACACATCATAGCCACTCGGTTTTATCAGAATCACCGGTACCGACAGGCGGCTTTTCAGGTACGCACCGTTAGAGCCAGCGGCAATGATGGCGTCGCAGCGTTCGCTGGCCAGTTTTTTGCGGATGTAGGTCACTGCTTTTTCAAAGCCAAGCTGGATAGGAGTAATGTTTGCCAGGTGATCAAACTCGAGGCTGATATCGCGAAATAGCTCGAACAGCCGCGTTACAGATACCGTCCAGATAACCGGTTTGTCGTCATTCAGCCGTGGTGGATGTGCCATAGCGCACCGCAAAGTTAAGAAACCGAATAATGGGTTTAGTCTTGTTTCATAATTGTTGCAATGAAACGCAGTGAAACATTGCCTGAAACGTTAACTGAAACGCATATTTGCGGATTGCTTCATGGCTTTATCTATAACAAATTGAAATAAAACATTTAATTTCATCCAGGTAATTGTGGCACACCCCTTGCTCTGAGTTTATCAACGTAAATAACAAGTTGATAACAAAGGATGGGCTATGTCTCTACACTCTCCAGGTAAAGCGTTTCGCGCTGCACTGTCTAAAGAAAATCCATTGCAGATTGTCGGCACCATTAACGCCAACCATGCGCTGCTGGCGCAGCGTGCCGGATATCAGGCGATTTATCTCTCCGGCGGTGGTGTGGCGGCAGGTTCGCTGGGGTTGCCGGATCTCGGTATTTCTACTCTTGATGATGTGCTGACTGATATTCGTCGTATCACCGACGTCTGCTCGCTGCCGCTGCTGGTGGATGCGGATATCGGTTTTGGCTCTTCGGCCTTTAACGTTGCCCGCACCGTGAAATCGATGATTAAAGCCGGTGCGGCGGGCTTACATATTGAAGATCAGGTTGGAGCAAAACGCTGCGGACATCGTCCGAACAAAGCGATCGTTTCAAAAGAAGAAATGGTGGATCGGATCCGCGCGGCGGTGGATGCGAAAACCGATCCTGATTTTGTGATCATGGCGCGCACCGATGCGCTGGCGGTTGAAGGGCTGGATGCGGCGCTCGAGCGTGCGCAGGCCTATGTTGAAGCGGGTGCCGAGATGTTGTTCCCGGAAGCAATTACCGAACTCGCCATGTACCGCCAGTTTGCCGATGCGGTGCAGGTGCCGATCCTTGCCAACATTACTGAATTTGGTGCCACGCCGCTGTTTACCACCGACGAATTACGCAGCGCCCATGTCGCAATGGCGCTGTATCCCCTTTCTGCTTTCCGCGCAATGAACCGCGCCGCTGAACATGTCTACAACGTCCTGCGCCAGGAAGGCACGCAGAAAAGCGTCATCGACACCATGCAGACCCGCAACGAGCTGTATGAAAGCATTAACTACTACCAGTACGAAGAAAAGCTCGACGACCTGTTTGCCCGTAGCCAGACGAAATAAAACAAACGCCCGTTGGTTGTATTCGACAACCGATGCCTGATGCGCCGCTGACGCGGCTTATCAGGCCTACGGGATGAACTGAACTGTAGGTCGGATAAGACGCATAGCGTCGCATCCGACAACATTCTCGACCCTACAAATGATAACAATGACGAGGACAACATGAGCGACACAACGATCCTGCAAAACAGTACCCATGTCATTAAACCGAAAAAATCTGTGGCACTTTCTGGCGTTCCGGCGGGCAATACGGCGCTGTGTACGGTGGGTAAAAGCGGCAATGACCTGCATTACCGCGGCTACGATATTCTTGATCTGGCGGAACATTGCGAATTTGAAGAAGTGGCGCATCTGCTGATCCATGGCAAACTGCCGACCCGTGACGAACTCGCCGCTTACAAAACAAAACTGAAAGCCCTGCGCGGTTTACCGGCTAACGTGCGTACCGTGCTGGAAGCCTTACCAGCGGCGTCGCACCCGATGGATGTTATGCGCACCGGGGTTTCCGCGCTCGGCTGCACGCTGCCAGAAAAAGAGGGGCATACCGTTTCCGGCGCGCGGGATATTGCCGACAAATTATTAGCGTCGCTTAGCTCGATTCTTCTCTACTGGTATCACTACAGCCACAACGGCGAACGCATCCAGCCGGAAACCGATGACGACTCCATCGGCGGTCACTTCCTGCATTTGCTGCACGGCGAAAAGCCGTCGCAAAGCTGGGAAAAGGCGATGCATATTTCGCTGGTGCTGTACGCCGAACACGAGTTTAACGCCTCCACCTTTACCAGCCGGGTGATTGCGGGCACCGGCTCTGACATGTATTCAGCCATTATCGGCGCGATTGGCGCACTGCGCGGGCCGAAACACGGCGGGGCGAATGAAGTGTCGCTGGAGATCCAGCAACGCTATGAAACGCCGGACGAAGCCGAAGCTGATATCCGCAAGCGGGTTGAAAACAAAGAAGTGGTGATTGGTTTTGGGCATCCGGTTTATACCATCGCCGACCCGCGTCATCAGGTGATCAAACGAGTGGCGAAGCAGCTCTCGCAGGAAGGCGGCTCGCTGAAGATGTACAACATCGCCGATCGCCTGGAAACGGTAATGTGGGAGAGCAAAAAAATGTTCCCCAATCTCGACTGGTTCTCCGCTGTTTCCTACAACATGATGGGCGTTCCCACCGAGATGTTCACGCCACTGTTTGTTATCGCCCGCGTCACCGGCTGGGCGGCGCACATTATCGAACAACGTCAGGACAACAAAATTATCCGTCCTTCCGCCAATTATGTTGGCCCTGAAGACCGCCAGTTTGTCGCGCTGGATAAGCGCCAGTAAACCTCTACGAATAACAAGAAGGAAACGTACCCAATGTCAGCTCAAATCAACAACATCCGCCCGGAATTCGACCGCGAAATTATTGATATTGTCGATTACGTCATGAACTACGAAATCAGCTCCAGAGTGGCCTATGACACCGCCCATTACTGCCTGCTCGACACCCTCGGCTGCGGTCTGGAAGCTCTCGAATACCCGGCCTGTAAAAAACTGTTGGGGCCAATTGTCCCCGGCACCGTTGTACCTAACGGTGTGCGCGTCCCCGGAACCCAGTTCCAGCTCGATCCCGTCCAGGCGGCATTTAACATCGGCGCGATGATTCGCTGGCTCGATTTTAACGATACCTGGCTGGCGGCGGAGTGGGGCCATCCTTCCGACAACCTCGGCGGTATTCTGGCAACGGCAGACTGGCTTTCACGCAACGCTGTCGCCAGCGGCAAAGCGCCGTTGACCATGAAACAGGTGCTGACCGCAATGATTAAAGCCCATGAAATTCAGGGCTGCATCGCGCTGGAAAACTCCTTTAATCGCGTCGGCCTCGACCACGTTCTGTTAGTGAAAGTGGCTTCCACCGCCGTGGTCGCCGAAATGCTTGGCCTGACCCGTGATGAAATCCTCAACGCCGTTTCGCTGGCATGGGTAGACGGACAGTCGCTGCGCACTTATCGTCATGCACCGAACACCGGTACGCGTAAATCCTGGGCGGCGGGCGATGCTACATCCCGCGCGGTACGTCTGGCGCTGATGGCGAAAACGGGCGAAATGGGTTACCCGTCAGCTCTGACCGCGCCGGTATGGGGCTTCTACGACGTCTCCTTTAAAGGTGAATCGTTCCGCTTCCAGCGCCCGTACGGTTCTTACGTCATGGAAAATGTGCTGTTCAAAATCTCCTTCCCGGCGGAGTTCCACTCCCAGACGGCAGTTGAAGCGGCGATGACGCTCTATGAACAGATGCAGGCAGCAGGCAAAACGGCGGCAGATATCGAAAAAGTGACCATTCGCACCCACGAAGCCTGTATTCGCATCATCGACAAAAAAGGGCCGCTCAATAACCCGGCTGACCGCGACCACTGCATTCAGTACATGGTGGCGATCCCGCTGCTATTCGGGCGCTTAACGGCGGCAGATTACGAAGACAACGTTGCGCAAGATAAACGCATCGACGCCCTGCGCGAGAAGATCAATTGCTTTGAAGATCCGGCATTTACCGCTGACTACCACGACCCGGAAAAACGCGCCATCGCCAATGCCATTACCCTTGAGTTCACCGACGGCACGCGCTTTGAAGAAGTGGTGGTGGAGTACCCAATTGGTCATGCTCGCCGCCGTCAGGACGGTATTCCAAAACTGGTCGATAAATTCAAAATCAACCTCGCGCGCCAGTTCCCGACTCGACAGCAGCAGCGCATTCTGGACGTTTCTCTCGACAGAGCTCGCCTGGAACAGATGCCGGTCAATGAGTATCTCGATCTGTACGTCATTTAAGTAAACGGCGGTAAGGCGTAAGTTCAACAGGAGAGCATTATGTCTTTTAGCGAATTTTATCAGCGTTCGATTAACGAACCGGAGCAATTCTGGGCCGAGCAGGCCCGGCGTATTGACTGGCAGACGCCCTTTACGCAAACGCTCGATCACAGCAATCCGCCGTTTGCTCGTTGGTTTTGTGAAGGCCGAACCAATTTGTGCCACAACGCCATCGACCGCTGGCTGGAGAAACAGCCAGAGGCGCTGGCATTAATTGCCGTCTCTTCGGAAACAGAAGAAGAGCGCACTTTTACCTTTCGCCAGTTGCATGACGAAGTGAACGCGGTGGCGTCAATGCTGCGCTCACTGGGCGTACGGCGTGGCGATCGGGTGCTGGTGTATATGCCGATGATTGCCGAAGCGCATATTACCCTGCTGGCCTGCGCGCGCATTGGCGCTATTCACTCGGTAGTGTTTGGTGGATTTGCCTCGCACAGCGTGGCTGCGCGGATTGATGACGCTAAACCGGTGCTGATTGTCTCGGCAGATGCCGGAGCGCGCGGTGGCAAAATCATTCCTTATAAAAAATTGCTCGACGATGCGATAAGTCAGGCGCAGCATCAGCCGCGCCACGTTTTGCTGGTGGATCGCGGGCTGGCGAAAATGGCGCGCGTTACCGGACGGGATGTCGATTTCGCGTCATTGCGCCATCAGCACATCGGCGCGCGGGTGCCGGTGGCGTGGCTGGAATCCAACGAAACCTCCTGCATTCTCTACACCTCCGGCACGACCGGCAAACCAAAAGGTGTACAGCGTGACGTCGGCGGTTATGCGGTGGCGCTGGCGACCTCAATGGACACCATTTTTGGTGGCAAAGCGGGCGGTGTGTTCTTCTGTGCGTCAGATATCGGCTGGGTAGTGGGGCATTCGTATATCGTCTACGCGCCGCTGCTGGCGGGGATGGCGACCATTGTTTACGAAGGATTGCCGACTTATCCTGACTGCGGTGTGTGGTGGAAAATCGTCGAGAAATATCAGGTTAGCCGGATGTTCTCAGCGCCGACCGCCATCCGCGTGCTGAAAAAATTCCCTACCGCTGAAATTCGCAAACACGATCTCTCGTCGCTGGAAGTGCTCTATCTGGCGGGGGAGCCGCTGGATGAGCCGACTGCCAGTTGGGTGAGCAATACGCTGGATGTGCCGGTCATCGACAATTACTGGCAGACCGAATCCGGCTGGCCGATTATGGCGATTGCTCGTGGTCTGGACGACAGGCCGACACGTCTGGGAAGCCCCGGCGTGCCGATGTATGGATACAACGTGCAGTTGCTCAATGAAGTCACCGGCGAACCGTGCGGTGTCAACGAGAAAGGGATGGTAGTGGTGGAAGGGCCGCTGCCGCCGGGGTGTATTCAAACCATCTGGGGCGATGACGACCGCTTTGTGAAGACGTACTGGTCGCTGTTTTCCCGTCCGGTGTACGCCACCTTTGACTGGGGCATCCGCGATGCTGACGGTTATCACTTTATTCTCGGGCGTACTGACGATGTAATTAATGTTGCCGGGCATCGGCTTGGCACACGCGAGATTGAAGAGAGTATCTCCAGTCATCCGGGCGTTGCTGAAGTGGCGGTGGTTGGGGTGAAAGATGCGCTGAAAGGGCAGGTGGCGGTGGCGTTTGTCATTCCGAAAGAGAGCGATAGCCTGGAAGATCGCGAGGTGGCGCACTCGCAAGAGAAGGCGATTATGGCGCTGGTGGACAGCCAGATTGGCAACTTTGGTCGCCCGGCGCACGTCTGGTTTGTCTCGCAATTGCCAAAAACGCGATCCGGAAAAATGCTGCGCCGCACGATCCAGGCGATTTGCGAAGGACGCGATCCTGGAGATCTGACGACCATTGATGATCCTGCGTCGTTGGATCAGATCCGCCAGGCGATGGAAGAGTAAGGTGTTGTCGGATGTGTCGTGTGGCGCATCCGACACCGTGCACCAATGCCTGATGCGACGCTGACGCGTCTTATCATGCCTGCAGGTCTGAACCGCAGGTCGGATAAGGCGCACGCGGCGCATCCGACACTGTGCGCAGATGCCTGATGCGACGCAGGCGCGTCTTATCATGCCTACAGGCCTGAACCGTAGGTCGGATAAGGCGCACGCGGCGCATCCGACACCGTGCGCAGATGCCTGATGCGACGCAGGCGTGTCTTATCATGTGTACCCATTTTTTCTCAAATAAGTTTTTATCCACTTTTCCGCATTCATCCATATAAAAAATATATCCCCTCCACGAAAACGATTGCTTTTTATCTTCAGATGAATAGAATGCGGCGGATTTTTTGGGTTTCAAACAGCAAAAAGGGGGAATTTCGTGTCGCAAGATAACAACTTTAGCCAGGGGCCAGTCCCGCAGTCGGCGCGGAAAGGGGTATTGGCATTGACGTTCGTCATGCTGGGATTAACCTTCTTTTCCGCCAGTATGTGGACCGGCGGCACTCTCGGAACCGGTCTTAGCTATCATGATTTCTTCCTCGCAGTCCTCATCGGTAATCTTCTCCTCGGTATTTACACTTCATTTCTTGGTTACATTGGCGCAAAAACCGGCCTGACCACCCATCTTCTTGCTCGCTTCTCGTTTGGTGTTAAAGGCTCATGGCTGCCTTCACTGCTGCTGGGCGGCACTCAGGTCGGCTGGTTTGGTGTTGGCGTGGCGATGTTTGCTATTCCGGTGGGCAAGGCAACCGGGCTGGATATTAATTTGCTGATTGCCGTTTCCGGTTTACTGATGACCGTCACCGTCTTCTTTGGCATTTCGGCGCTGACGGTACTTTCGGTGATTGCGGTTCCGGCGATTGCCTGCCTTGGCGGTTATTCCGTATGGCTGGCCGTTAACGGCATGGGCGGTTTGGACGCCTTAAAAGCGGTCGTTCCCGCACAACCGCTAGATTTCAATGTCGCGCTGGCGCTGGTTGTGGGGTCATTTATCAGTGCGGGTACGCTCACCGCTGACTTTGTCCGCTTTGGTCGCAATGCCAAACTGGCGGTGCTGGTGGCGATGGTGGCCTTTTTCCTCGGCAACTCGTTGATGTTTATTTTCGGTGCGGCAGGCGCTGCGGCACTGGGGATGGCGGATATCTCTGATGTGATGATTGCTCAGGGCTTGCTGCTGCCCGCGATTGTGGTGCTGGGGTTGAATATCTGGACCACCAACGATAACGCGCTCTATGCGTCGGGTTTAGGTTTCGCCAATATTACCGGTATGTCGAGCAAAACTCTTTCAGTAATCAACGGTGTTATCGGCACGGTCTGCGCACTATGGCTGTATAACAATTTTGTCGGCTGGCTGACTTTCCTTTCGGCTGCTATTCCTCCGGTGGGTGGCGTGATCATCGCCGACTATCTGATGAACCGTCGCCGCTATGAGCACTTTGCGACCACGCGTATGATGAGTGTCAATTGGGTGGCGATTCTGGCGGTCGCGCTGGGGATTGCCGCAGGCCACTGGTTACCGGGCATTGTTCCGGTCAACGCGGTATTAGGTGGTGCGCTGAGCTATCTGATCCTTAACCCGATTTTGAATCGCAAAACGACAGCTGCAATGACGCATGTGGAGGCTAACAGTGTCGAATAACGCTTTACAGACAATTATTAACGCCCGGTTACCCGGCAAAGAGGGGCTATGGCAGATTCATCTGCAGGACGGAAAAATCAGCGCCATTGATGCGCAATCCGGCGTGATGCCCATAACTGAAAACAGCCTGGATGCCGAACAAGGTTTAGTTATACCGCCGTTTGTGGAGCCACATATTCACCTGGACACCACGCAAACCGCCGGACAACCGAACTGGAATCAGTCTGGCACGCTGTTTGAAGGCATTGAACGCTGGGCCGAGCGCAAAGCGTTATTAACCCATGACGATGTGAAACAACGCGCCTGGCAAACGCTGAAATGGCAGATTGCCAACGGCATTCAGCATGTGCGTACCCATGTCGATGTTTCGGATGCAACCCTGACTGCGCTGAAAGCAATGCTGGAAGTGAAGCAGGAAGTCGCGCCGTGGATTGATCTGCAAATCGTCGCCTTCCCGCAGGAAGGGATTTTGTCGTATCCCAACGGTGAAGCGTTGCTGGAAGAGGCGTTACGCTTAGGGGCTGACGTAGTGGGGGCGATTCCGCATTTTGAATTTACCCGTGAATATGGCGTGGAGTCGCTGCATAAAACCTTCGCCCTGGCGCAAAAATACGACCGTCTCATTGATGTTCACTGTGATGAGATCGATGACGAACAGTCGCGCTTTGTCGAAACCGTTGCCGCCCTGGCTCACCGTGAAGGCATGGGCGCGCGAGTCACCGCCAGCCACACCACGGCAATGCACTCCTATAACGGGGCGTATACCTCGCGCCTGTTCCGTTTGCTGAAAATGTCCGGTATTAACTTTGTCGCCAACCCGCTGGTCAATATTCATCTACAAGGGCGTTTCGATACGTATCCAAAACGTCGCGGTATTACGCGCGTTAAAGAGATGCTGGAGTCCGGCATTAACGTCTGCTTTGGTCACGATGATGTCTTCGATCCGTGGTATCCGCTGGGAACGGCGAATATGCTGCAAGTGCTGCATATGGGGCTGCATGTTTGCCAGCTGATGGGCTACGGGCAGATTAACGATGGCCTGAATTTAATCACCCACCACAGCGCCAGGACGTTGAATTTGCAGGATTACGGCATTGCCGCCGGAAACAGCGCCAACCTGATTATCCTGCCGGCTGAAAATGGATTTGATGCGCTGCGCCGTCAGGTTCCGGTACGTTATTCGGTACGTGGCGGCAAGGTGATTGCCAGCACACAACCGGCACAAACCACCGTATATCTGGAGCAGCCAGAAGCCATCGATTACAAACGGTAATCGGCTGGGTTGCAGCGAGCGTAGTTTATGTCGGATGCGGCGTGAACGCCTTGCACTGAACTCGTAGATACTGTTATGGCCTGCAAGTTTTTTTCTACCCTGGTTTCCCAGATTGCAGGCATGCCAGACACAGCGCCGTCAGGCGCTGTTTTTTTCATCCCTTCCGCGATTTTTACGCAGCTACCGGATTATGCCGTGACGCATCGAACGGTACGCCTGACTTCAGCACTCCATACGCCACCTGTGCCAGCTTGCGCATCATCGCGCCGAGAATCACTTTTCCTTTCTTGCCATTAGCCGCCAGACGGTCGCGGAACGCCCGTCCCCACTCAGTCTTACTGGTGGCTACCATTGCAGGCATATACAACGCCCTGCGAAGCGACACATGTCCGGCTTTACTCAACCGGCTTGCCCCTCTCACACTACTGCCTGATTCATAACGCCGTGGTGTCAGACCCGCAAAAGCGGCGAACTGTCTGGCATGGGCGAAGCGGTCCTTCAGACCGATATAAGCCAGTAATACCGCAGATGTTTTCTCTCCGATACCCGGGATACTTTCCAGCAGTTTCCTGCGGTGTTTCATATCCGGATCATCGTCTGTCAGGTCTTTTATCTGCTTCTCAAGACGCTTCAGCTCTGCTTCAAGCCACAGAAGGTGAGCATCAATGCTCGGTCTCTGGACTTCCCGCGCCGTTTCAGTGCGGTTCAGTTCCTGCGTGTGCATATCTGTCAGCGCCTGGTGGCGTACTACCAGGGCACGCAACGCGCGTTCAAGCGGGTGAGGCGCTTCCCAGGCTGCAGGGCGCTTCTGACGACAGAACTCTGCCAGCATGCGCGCATCCACGGTATCAGTCTTGTTACGCAGTCCTTCACTCTGAGCGAAAGCTTTACCCAACGCAGGATTAATGACTGACACTATGTAGCCTGCATCGTAAAGGCACTCTGCGACAGGTTCCATATAGGTGCCGGTCGCTTCGATGCAGATATGCGCATGGTCAATCTTGTGACCCTTCAGCCAGCTCACCAGCTCATCGTGCCCTTTAGTGGTGTTAGCGAATTTTTTGGTGCGATGACGACCATCAGGACGCAACACATCGACATCCAGTTTCTCTTTAGCGGTGTCGATACCGATATAATGAAGTTCATGTTCCATCGTGAAACCAACCTTGCAAATACGGATTACCGGGAAAACCGGTCCATGATACTGTCCGGTTTATCACTTTGGGAGAAAGGCAGTCCGCTGCATAAATCTACGCAACAGGTTGAAAACCTAAGGCCCGATACGGCATGCGGACTGCAGGCAGAGAAAACTGGCCGATTTTCTCTGCACAGGAGGGATAATACAAGGCCTGATAAGCGTCCGCATCAGGCAATTCCAGCCGCTGACCTGTGTCAGCGGCTACCGCGATTCATTCCCGCCAACAACCGCGCATTTATCCAACGCCATTTGCAAAAATGCCTTCGCGGCGGCTGTCTGCCAGCTATTTTTCCGCCGCAACAAAACCGCCGTTCTCTCCAGTAACGGTGGGGCAAGGGATATAGCTTTAAGCCCGTCATGTTGTGTGGCAATCGCTGCTGGCAACAATGTGGAAAGGGAAGTGCGGCGAATCAGCGCCAGAACTGCGCTAATTGAGTTCGCCTCTATCACCACCTGTGGATGTAGCCCCGCTTTCTCGCAGTAGTGGTCAATTTGCTCTCTGGTGGCAAATTCCGCGCTGAGCAGTACCAGTTTTTCATCATGCAAGCGACTCAACGCCACCTGTTCATGGTCTGCCAGTGGATGATGTTGCGCCACGACTAACGCTAAACTTTCTGTCAGTAAAGGTATTGCCTCCAGTTCCGGCGAATGCACCGGCGCGAAGGCAATCCCAACATCCAGCTCGTCGCGGCAAAGCAGATCTTCGATTTTCTCCTGTGACATTTCCTGTAGCTGGAGCGTGATGCCGGGATAACGCGCATAGAAATCCGCCATTAAAGGGCCGATAAAGTAGCTCGTGAAGGTGGGGGTGACGGCGATGCGCAGCGATCCTCGCGTCAAATCGGCAACATCATGAATCGCCCGTTTACCCGCCCCCAGTTCCTGTAACGCACGGCTGGCGTACTGTCGCCAGACTTCTCCCGCATCGGTGAGACGAATCGTTCGCCCGCTACGGTCAAACAGCGGTACGCCCAAACTCTCTTCTAACTGGCGAATCTGCTGGGAAAGCGCAGGTTGGGAGATATGCAACGCACTGGCGGCACGGGTGAAGCTGCCATGTTCAGCCACGGCAAGAAAGTAATTGATATGTCGAGAGAGCATTCGCCAACCTATAAGCAAATC
The DNA here is from genome assembly GCF_030295175.1 of Escherichia sp. HH091_1A. NCBI lineage: Bacteria > Pseudomonadati > Pseudomonadota > Gammaproteobacteria > Enterobacterales > Enterobacteriaceae > Escherichia > Escherichia sp. HH091_1A. Next base: position 428,401 of record NZ_AP025747.1, read on the forward strand.
CAATAGAACTCATCATAAATGAGTCTTTTACCTTATGGCAATCGGCGAGTAGTCTGCCTCTCATTCCAGAGACAGACAGAGGTTAACGGTGAAAGAGATTATTGATGGATTCCTTAAATTCCAGCGCGAGGCATTTCCTGAGCGGGAAGCCTTGTTTAAACAGCTGGCGACAAAGCAAAGCCCGCGCACACTTTTTATCTCCTGCTCCGACAGCCGTCTGGTCCCTGAGCTGGTGACGCAACGCGAACCTGGCGATCTGTTCGTGATTCGCAACGCGGGCAATATCGTCCCTTCCTACGGACCGGAACCTGGTGGCGTTTCTGCTTCGGTGGAGTATGCCGTCGCTGCGCTTCGGGTATCTGACATTGTGATTTGCGGTCATTCCAACTGTGGCGCGATGACCGCCATTGCCAGCTGTCAGTGCATGGACCATATGCCTGCTGTTTCCCACTGGCTGCGTTATGCCGATTCAGCCCGCGTCGTTAATGAGGCGCGCCCGCATTCCGATTTAGCGTCAAAAGCTGCGGCGATGGTACGTGAAAACGTCATTGCTCAGTTGGCTAATTTGCAAACTCATCCATCGGTGCGCCTGGCGCTCGAAGAGGGGCGGATCGCCCTGCACGGCTGGGTTTACGACATTGAAAGCGGCAGTATCGCAGCCTTTGACGGCGCAACCCGCCAGTTTGTGCCACTGGCCGCTAATCCTCGCGTTTGTGCCATACCGCTACGCCAGCCGACCGCAGCGTAACCTTATTTTTAAACCATCAGGAGATTCACCATGATTCAGTCGCAAATTAACCGCAATATTCGTCTTGATCTTGCCGATGCCATTTTGCTCAGCAAAGCTAAAAAAGATCTCTCATTTGCCGAGATTGCCGACGGCACCGGTCTGGCAGAAGCCTTTGTGACCGCGGCTTTGCTGGGGCAGCAGGCGCTTCCTGCCGACGCTGCCCGCCTGGTCGGGGCGAAGCTGGAGCTTGACGAAGACGCCATTTTACTGTTGCAGATGATTCCACTGCGTGGCTGCATTGATGACCGTGTTCCAACCGACCCAACGATGTACCGTTTCTATGAAATGTTGCAGGTGTACGGTACGACCCTAAAAGCGTTGGTTCATGAGAAGTTTGGCGATGGCATTATCAGTGCGATTAACTTCAAACTCGACGTCAAGAAAGTGGCGGACCCGGAAGGTGGCGAACGTGCGGTCATCACTTTAGATGGTAAATATCTGCCGACCAAACCGTTCTGACAGCCATGCGCGACCATCAAAAGACGTTCACGATGCTGCTGGTTCTGGTGCTGATTGGTCTTAATATGCGACCACTGCTCACCTCCGTCGGGCCACTGCTACCGCAATTGCGCCAGGCGAGCGGAATGAGCTTTAGCGTGGCTGCCCTGTTGACAGCTCTGCCGGTGGTCACCATGGGCGGGCTGGCGCTGGTCGGAAGCTGGCTTCATCAGCATGTCAGCGAACGTCGCAGCGTCGCCATCAGTTTGTTGCTGATAGCCGTCGGCGCATTGATGCGAGAGCTTTACCCTCAAAGTGTGCTGCTGCTTAGCAGCGCACTGCTCGGTGGAGTGGGGATCGGCATCATTCAGGCGGTGATGCCTTCGGTGATTAAACGGCGGTTTCAGCAGCGCACGCCACTGGTGATGGGGCTGTGGTCTGCGGCTCTGATGGGCGGCGGTGGACTTGGTGCCGCCCTGACGCCCTGGTTAGTTCAACACAGCGAGATTTGGTTCCAGACTCTCGCCTGGTGGGCGCTGCCTGCCATTATTGCGCTCTTTGCCTGGTGGTGGCAAAGCTCCCGCGAGGTCGTATCTTCCCACAAGACAACAACCACTCCGGTTCGCGTAGTCTTCACTCCCCGCGCCTGGACGCTGGGTGTTTACTTCGGTCTGATTAACGGCGGTTACGCCAGTCTGATTGCCTGGTTACCCGCCTTCTATATTGAGATTGGTGCCAGCGCGCAGTACAGCGGTTCCTTGCTGGCATTGATGACGCTTGGGCAAGCCGCAGGAGCTTTGCTGATGCCAGTTATGGCTCGCCATCAGGATCGGCGCAAACTGTTAATGCTGGCGCTGGTGTTACAACTGGTGGGTTTCTGCGGCTTTATCTGGCTGCCGCTGCAATTGCCGGTATTGTGGGCAATGGTGTGTGGGTTAGGTCTGGGTGGCGCATTTCCGCTCTGTTTGCTGCTGGCGCTCGATCACTCTGCGCAACCGGCTATTGCTGGCAAACTGGTGGCGTTTATGCAGGGGATCGGTTTTATCATTGCCGGGCTTGCTCCGTGGTTTTCTGGTGTGCTGCGTAGTATCAGTGGCAATTACCTGATGGACTGGGCGTTTCATGCGCTGTGCGTCGTTGGGCTGATGATCATAACCCTGCGTTTTGCACCAGCACGTTTTCCGCAGCTGTGGGTCAAAGAGGCATGATGCGACGCTCGTTCCTGCGCTTTGTTTACGCCGGATGCGGCCTACGTAGATCACTGAACTTATAGGCCTGATAAGCGGAGCGCATCAGGCAATTTTGCTTATTTAAACTGGCGATTCAACTTTAAAATCTTTGAAATAATATTGCTTATCCCGGTCGTTTATTTCGCGAATAACCCGACAAGGAATGCCAGCAGCTACGACGTTTGGTGGAATGTCTTTTGTGACGACACTTCCCGCGCCAATAACAGAATTATCCCCGATGGTGACGCCTGGATTAATGACCACATGGCTGCCGATCCAGACGTTATTACCAATCGTTATCGCAAAAGAGTACATCTCTCCGTTTTTTCTTAATTCATGGTGTACAGGGTGTCCCGTAACGGAAAGAGTAACATTGGGTGCAATCAATACGTTATCACCGATTGTTACCGTGTAGTCATCGACAATGGTTAAATTGAAATTTGCGTAAAAATTGCGGCCTATATGGATGTTGGAACCGTAAGAGAAATAGACGGGTGGTTCTACCCAGGCGTTTTCCCCTACCGTGGCAAACATTTCTTTAAGCAGGCTTTCCCTTTTTTCAACTTCTGATGGATGCGAGTGATTAAACTCATACATTAACGTTTTCCCACGAAGTCTTTTTTCCGGTAAGCCTTCGCACATATCGGTAAATAGCTTTCCTGCTTTTATTCTTTCTGTCATGGACATGTTCATTTTGATCATTCCGTCCTGATATGTTGGTCGGATAAGGCGCTCGCGCCGCATCCGACATTGATTGCTTAAGCGACTTCATTCACCTGACGACGCAGCAGGGAAAGCGGGCCGGGGCCGCTAAGCGTGAACACGGAAATTAAGGTGAAGCCCAGCGCCACCAGACCCAGCACCAGATAAGCGCCCTGGAAACCGATGCTTTCATACATATTGCCCGCCAGTACAGACATAAAAATCATCGCCAGTTGCTTAAAGAAGCAGAAACAGACCAGATAAATCGTCGCTGAAAAACGCACTTCAAACTGGCTGGTAATATATTTAAAGCAGCCCACCAGCAGGAACGGTACTTCAAACATATGCAGCGTTTTCAGAATAACCACTTCCAGCGCTGAGGTGGCGAATGATGAGCCAATAATACGTACAGACATAATAGTGCCAGCCAGCAGCAGGGCGTTTTTCCCACCGATGCGATTAATGATCAGTGGCGCAAAGAACATAATCGAGGCGTTAAGTAATTCGCCCATTGTCGTTACGTAGCCAAATACCCGCGTACCCTGTTCACCGGTAGCAAAGAACGAAGTAAAGAAATTAGCAAACTGTTGGTCAAAAACATCGTAGGTGCAGGAAACGCCAATAACATACAGTGACAAAAACCACAGTTTTGGCTGTCTGAACAGTTCCAGCGCCAGCTTAAGGCTAAATGCCGAATGGTTGGCACCTACCGCATTGGCAACCGTGGCAGAAGAGGGCGCATCCGTTTTGGCGAAAAAGAGTAAAACGGCGAGGATGAGTGCACAGCCAGAGCCCAGCCAGAAAACAAACTGATTATTGATGGTGAACATGATGCCGACAATCGAGGCACACAGCGCCCAGCCAACACAGCCAAACATCCGCGCGCGACCAAATTCGAAATTACTGCGACGGCTGACTTTCTCGATAAATGCCTCTACTGCTGGCGCACCGGCGTTAAAACAGAAACCAAGATAAATACCACCAACAATCGACCCTACTAAAATGTTGTATTGTAATAGTGGCCCGAAGATAAAAATAAAGAACGGTGCAAACATTACTAACATGCCGGTAATCATCCACAGCAGGTATTTGCGCAGCCCGAGTTTGTCAGAAAGCAGACCAAACAGCGGTTGGAATAATAGCGAGAACAGAGAAATAGCGGCAAAAATAATACCCGTATCACTTTTGCTGATATGGTTGATGTCATGTAGCCAAATGGGGAAAAACGGGAAGTAGGCTCCCATGATAAAAAAATAAAAGAAAAAGAAAAAACCGAACATCCAAAAGTTTGTGTTTTTTAAATAGTACATAATGGATTTCCTTACGCGAAATACGGGCAGACATGGCCTGCCCGGTTATTATTATTTTTGACACCAGACCAACTGGTAATGGTAGCGACCGGCGCTCAGCTGGAATTCCGCCGACACTGACGGGCTCCAGGAGTCGTCGCCACCAATTCCCATATGGAAACCGTCGATATTTAGCCATGTGCCTTCTTCCGCGCGCAGCAGATGGCGATGGCTGGTTTCCATCAGTTGTTGTTGGCTGTAGCGGCTGATGTTGAACTGGAAGTCGCCGCGCCACTGGTGTGGTCCATAATTCAATTCGCGCGTCCCGCAGCGCAGACCGTTTTCGCTCGGGAAGACGTACGGGGTATACATGTCTGACAATGGCAAGTCCCAGCGGTCAAAACAGGCCGCAGTCAGACGGTCGGGATAGTTTTCTTGCGGCCCTAATCCGAGCCAGTTTACCCGCTCTGCGACATGTGCGAGCTCGCAGGTCAGGCCAATCCGCGCCGGATGCGGTGTGTCGCTCGCTACTTCAACATCCACACTGACGACCATCTCACCGTGCCCATCGATACGGTAGGTTTTCCGGCTGATAAATAAGGTTTTCCCCTGATACTGCCAGGCGTGGACAGTGGTAATCAGCACCGCGTCGGCAAGCGTATCTGCCGTGCACTGCAACAACGCGGCTTCGGCCTGGTAATGGCCCGCCGCCTTCCAGCGTTCTACCCAGGCATTCGGGTCAATGCGGGTCGCTTCACTGACGCCAATGTCGTTATCCAGCGGGGCACGGGTGAACTGATCGCGCAGCGGCGTCAGCAGTTGTTTTTCATCGCCAATCCACATCTGTGAAAGAAAGCCTGACTGGCGGTTAAATTGCCAACGCTTATTACCCAGTTCGATACAAAAATCCGTTTCGCTGGTGGCCAGTTGCGGGATGGCGTGGGACGTGGAGGGGAGTGCCACACTGAGGTTTTCCGCCAGTCGCCATTGTTGCCAGGCGCTGATGTGTCCGGCTTCTGACCAGGCGGTCGCGTTCGGTTGCACTACGTGTACCGTAAGCCAGAGTTGTCCGGCGCTCTCCGGCCGCGGCAGTTCAGGCAGTTCAATCAACTGTTTACCTTGTGGAGCGACAGTCAGAGGCACTTCACCGCTTGCCAGCGGCTTGCCATCCAGCGCCACCGACCAGTGCAGGAGCTCGTTATCGCTATAACGAAACAGGTATTCGCTGGTCACTTCGATGGTTCGCCCGGATAAACGGAACTGGAAAAACTGCTGTTGGTGTTTTGCTTCTGTCATTGCCGGATGTGGCGTGCGGTCGGCAAAGACCAGACCGTTCATGCAGAACTGGCGATCGTTCGGCGTATCGCCAAAGTCACCACCGTAAGCCGACCACGGGTTGCCGTTTTCATCATATTTAATCAGCGACTGATCCACCCAGTCCCAGACGAATCCACCCTGTAAACGGGGGTACTGACGAAACGCCTGCCAGTATTTCGCGAAGCCGCCAAGACTGTTACCCATTGCGTGGGCGTATTCGCAAAGGATCAGTGGGCGCGTCTCTCCAGGCAGCGAAAGCCATTTTTTGATGGACCATTTTGGCACTGCCGGGAAGGGCTGGTCTTCATCCACGCGCGCGTACATCGGGCAAATAATATCGGTGGCTGTGGTGTCTGCTCCGCCGCCTTCATACTGCACCGGGCGGGAAGGATCGACAGATTTAATCCAGCGATAGAGTGCGTCGTGATTGGCACCGTGGCCCGATTCATTACCCAGCGACCAGATAATTACGCTCGGGTGATTTCGATCGCGCTGCACCATCCGCGTTACGCGTTCACTCATGGCCGGTAGCCAGCGTGGATCATCGGTCAGACGATTCATTGGCACCATGCCGTGGGTTTCAATATTGGCTTCATCCACCACATACAGGCCGTAGCGGTCGCACAGCGTGTACCACAGCGGGTGGTTCGGATAATGCGAACAGCGCACGGCGTTAAAGTTGTTCTGCTTCATCAGCAGGATATCCTGCACCATCGTTTGCTCATCCATGACCTGACCATGCAGAGGATGATGCTCGTGACGGTTAACGCCGCGAATCAGCAACGGCTTGCCGTTCAGCAGCAGGAGACCATTTTCAATCCGCACCTCGCGGAAACCGACATCGCAGGCTTCTGCTTCAATCAGCGTGCCGTCGGCGGTGTGCAGTTCAATAACTGCACGATAGAGATTCGGGAGTTCGGCGCTCCACAGCGCCGGGTTTTCAACGTTCAGGCGTAGCGTGACGCGATCGGCATAACCACCACGTTCATCGATAATTTCGCCGCCGAAAGGCGCCGTACCGCTGGCGACCTGCGTTTCACCCAGCCACAAAGAAACCGTCACCCTCAGCGCATCGCGCAGTTCACCGCACATCTGAACGTTTGCTTCCAGTACCGCGCGGCTGAAATCATCATTAAAGTGAGTGGCAACATGGAAATCGCTGATTTGTGTGGTCGGTTTATGCAGCAACGAGACGTCACGGAAAATGCCGCTCATTCGCCACATATCCTGATCTTCCAGATAGCTACCGTCACTCCAGCGCAGCACCATCACCGCGAGGCGGTTATCTCCGGCGCGTAAAAATGCGCTGAGGTCAAATTCAGACGGCAAACGGCTGTCCTGTCCGTAACCGACCCAGCGCCCGTTGCACCACAAATGAAACGCCGAGTTAATGCCATCAAAAATAATTCGCGTCTGGCCTTCCTGTAACCAGCTTTCATCAACATTAAATGTGAGCGAGTAACAACCTGTCGGATTCTCCGTGGGAACAAACGGTGGATTGACTGCAATGGGATAGGTCACATTGGTGTAGATAGGCGCATCGTAACCGAGCATCTGCCAGTTTGAGGGGACGACGACAGTATCGGCGTCAGGAAGATCGCGCTCCAGCCAACTTTCCGGCACCGCTTCTGGGGACGGGAACCAGGCAAATTGCCACTCACCATTCAGGCTGCGTAACTGCCGGGAAGGGCGATTATAGCGGGCCTCTTCACTATTTCGCCAGCTGGCGAAAGGAGGATGCGCCGCAAGGCGGTTGAGTTGGGTAACGCCAGGGTTTTCCCAGTCACGACGTTGTAATACGACGGCCAGTGAATCCGTAATCATGGTCATAGCTGTATCCTGTGTGAAATTGTTATCCGCTCACAATTTCATACAACATACGAGTCGGACACATCAGGTGTAAAGCCTGGGGTGCCTAATGAGTGAGCTGACTCACATTAATTGCGTTGCGCTCACTGCTCGCTTTCCAGTCGGGAAATTTGTCGCGCCAGCTGCATTAAGGAATCAGCCAACGCCTGGGGAGAAGCGGTTTGCGTATTGGGTGGCAGGGTGGTTTTTCGTTTCACCAGTGAGACGGGCAACAGCTGATTGCCCTTCACTGCCTGCCCCTGAGAGAGTTGCAGCAAGCGGTCCACGCTGGTTTGCCCAAGCAGGCGAAAATCCTGTTTGATGGTCGTTAATGGCGGGATATAACACGAGCTGTCTTCGGTATCGTCGTATCCCACTACCGAGATATCCGCGCCGACGCGCAGCCCGAACTCGGTAATGGCGCGCATTGCACCCAGCGCCATCTGATCGTTGGCAACCAGCATCGCGGTAGGAATGATGCACTCATTCAGCATCTGCATGGTTTGATGAAAACCGGACATGGCGCTCCAGTCGCCTTCCCGTTCCGCTATCGGTTGAATTTGATTGTGTTTAAGATATTTATGCCAGCCCGCCAGACGCAGACGCGCCGAGACAGAACTTAATGGGCCCGCTAACAGCGCGATTTGCTGGTGACCCAATGCGACCAAATGCTCTACGCCCAGCCGCGTACCGTCTTCATGGGAAAAAATAATACTGTTGATGGGAGTCTGGTCAGAGACATCAAGAAATAGCGCCGGAACATTAGCGCAGGCTGCCTCCACAGCAATGGCATCCTGGTCATCCAGCGGATAGTTGATGATCAGACCACTTACGCGTTGCGCGAGAAGATTGTGTACTGCCGCTTTACAGGCTTCGACACCGCTTCTTTCTACCATCGACACCACCACGCTGGCACCCAGTTGATCGGCGCGAGATTTAATCGCCGCGACAATTTGCGACGGTGCGTGCAGGGCCAGACTGGAGGTGGCAACGCCAATCAGCAACGACTGTTTGCCCGCTAACTGTTGTGCTACGCGGTTGGGAATGTAATTTAGCTCCGCCATCGCCGCTTCCACTTTTTCCCGCGTTTTCGCTGAAACGTGGCTGGCCTGATTCACCACGCGGGAAACGGTCTGATAAGAGACACCGGCATACTCCGCGACATCGTATAGCGTTACTGGTTTCACATTCACCACCCTGAATTGACTTTCTTCCGGGCGCTATCATGCCATACCACGAAAGGTTTTGCGCCATTCTGCGGGGCTGACGCCGAAGTGAGATTTAAAATGCTGACGCCAGGTCACAGGTGAGAGAAAACCCACCTCAGCCGCTATCCGCTCAACGGGCAACTGACTGGATCCCAACAGTTCCTGGCTACGGCGTAAGCGTTCAGTGATGAGCCATTCGGCGATACTCGAACCGGTCGCTTTCATAAAATGACGGGTTAGTGTGCGGCGACTCATCATTACTCGCTGAGCCAGCGAGTCGAGATCATGCTGTTGCGCAATGTTTTGCCGCAGGTAATCCAGCAGGAGGTTAATGCGTTCATCATGGGTATTTTTCGGCACCGGTTGCTCTATAAACTGCGCCTGACCGCCGGTGCGATATGGCGGTACGACCATCCGTCGGGCAATATGGTTAGCATAGTCGCTGCCAAAATGTTGCCGAACAATATACAAACAGCAATCCAGCGCCGCGGCAGTACCGGCAGAGGTAATAATGCCATCATCGTCTACATACAACGCGTTAATATCCAGATGTGTTTGTGGAAAACGTGCCTGAAATTCACGCTCGAACTCCCAGTGCGTGGCAGCACGCTTATTGTTCAGTAAACCTGCATAGCCGAGCACAAACGTGCCCAGGCAAAGCCCGACAATCTGTGCCCCGTTATCTCGTGCGGTCGTTAAGGCTTCCAGCAGTTTTTGTGGCGGTTTTTGTGTAATTGTTCCCCAGTAAGGAATTATCACAATATCCGCCTGGATGACTGCCGTATAGTCATGGGTGGCGGTTACGGAAAATCCATCGGCAGAGTCCACATTTCCCGGCTTTTCAGCGCAGATAATTACATGAAAGCGTTTTTTCTCCGCCATTTTTTCGCTAAACACGATAAACGGTACGGAAAGGTGAAAAGGACTAAAACCGGCAACGGCGATAATGGCAACAGTTAGCGGGCGCATAACACTCTTTATCTCCGAATTAGAATGTCAACGTTTCACCATCTTCTGGTACGTTCACAAATTCGATAATTTGATTATCTCTGGCGTATTCCTTGAGCGCATCACGCGTCAGCAAACAGTGGTTTACGGCCTCCATATGTGTCGCGACAATTTGCGCTTCTGGCAGGGTAAAATGTGTTTTGAGAATATCTTCAGCTCCCATAATTATCGCGCCATGCCCCAGAACATGCGCAAATCCGGCATTCAACACCACCACTTCTGGTTGGAAAGTTAGCATTGTAGCCTCGACGTCATCACGCCAGAGGGTATCGCCAGCCAGATAGAGCGTTTTCTCTGTCGGGTGCTGGAAAACAACGCCGCAGGCTGCGCCTAAACGCTTCGCCATAGCCGGGTCTGCATAGGTGCGATCGGAGCCGTGCTGCCCTGTCGTTTTATGCAGAGTAATATCGCCAAATTTAGTCTCGTCGGCAAGTACGGTAAGATGCGTAAATCCTTGTTTATGCAGTGATTCAGCATCTTGCTCATTTTGCACATAAATCAGTTTATCTTTGGGGACGACGCGGGAGGCTGTTTCGTCCCAGTGATCTTCATGCAAATGGGTCACTATTAGGGCGTCAACGTTGAGTAACGTTGTTAAATCGCACGGTAATTCTACCGTTGGATTGCGGATTTCTGCGCGTGCCGTTCCGGCAAAACCCGGATAACTTCCTTTAGGCGCGAGTAACGGGTCAATAAGAAATGTTTTGCCAGCGTATTGGATAATTTGGGTGGCATTACGAATTTGAGTAATTTTCATGATTTGCTCCACATCACAGTATTGATGGCATTAGCGTAGCGTGCAGCCCGTACTGTGCATGTGGGCAAATGGGCGAATAACGATGAGAATGGGCCAAATTACACATTGGCGCAACTAGCGTAAATGCACGCCGCTTCGCCGTCCGGCCACCAGAATAGCCTGCGATTCAACCCCTTCTTCGATCTGTTTTGCTACCCGTTGTAGCGCCGGAAGATGCTTTTCCGCTGCCTGTTCTATGGTCATTGCGCTTGCCATATACACCAGATTCAGACAGCCAATCACCCGTTGTTCACTGCGTAGGGGCACGGCAATGGAGGCGATCTTCTCTTCCTGATCCCAGCCACGATAGTTCTGTCCGTAACCCTCTTTGCGTGCGCGCGCCAGAATGGCTTCCAGCTTTAACGGCTCCCGTGCCAGCTGATAGTCATCACCGGAGCGGGCGGCTAACATTTCGATTAACTCCTTGCGTTCTTGTTCCGGGCAAAAGGCCAGCCAGGTCAGGCCCGAGGCGGTTTTCAGAAGCGGTAAACGTCGCCCGACCATTGCCCGGTGAAAGGATAAACGGCTGAAACGGTGGGTGGTTTCGCGTACCACCATTGCATCAACATCCAGCGTGGACACATCTGTCGGCCATACCACTTCGCGCAACAGATCGCCCAGCAGCGGGGCTGCCAGTGCAGAAATCCATTGTTCGTCACGAAATCCTTCGCTTAATTGCCGCACTTTGATGGTCAGACGAAAACTGTCATCGGAGGGACTGCGCCGGACATATCCCTCTTCCTGCAGCGTTTCCAGCAGTCGCCGCACAGTGGTGCGATGCAGGCCGCTGAGCTCCGCCAGCAGCCCGACGCTGGCACCGCCATCGAGTTTATTTAACATATTTAATAACATTAGACCGCGGGTTAAGCCGCGCACGGTTTTGTATTCCGTCTGCTCATCTTTCTGCATATTAATTGACATTTCTATAGTTAAAACAACGTTGTGCACTTGGTGCACACTCAGGCATGTTTCGATTGTAGCCGAAAACACCCTTCCTATACTGAGCGCACAATAAAAAATCATTCACATGTTTTTAACAAAATAAGTTGCGTTGAACTGTGCGCGCAACGGCATTTTTTCCGAGTCGTGAGGTACTGAAATGGCAATACAACACCCTGACATCCAGCCTGCTGTTAACCATTGCGTTCAGGTGGCGATCGCTGGTGCCGGTCCGGTCGGGCTGATGATGGCGAACTATCTCGGCCAGATGGGCATTGACGTGCTGGTGGTGGAGAAACTCGATAAGTTGATCGACTATCCACGCGCGATTGGAATTGATGACGAGGCGCTGCGCACCATGCAGTCGGTTGGCCTTGTCGATAATGTTCTGCCGCACACTACGCCGTGGCATGCGATGCGTTTTCTTACCCCAAAAGGCCGCTGTTTTGCTGATATTCAGCCAATGACCGATGAATTTGGCTGGCCGCGTCGTAACGCCTTTATTCAGCCGCAGGTCGATGCGGTGATGCTGGAAGGGTTATCGCGGTTTCCGAATGTGCGCTGCCTGTTTTCCCGCGAGCTGGAGGCCTTTAGCCAGCAAGATGACGAAGTGACCTTGTATCTGAAAACGGCAGAAGGGCAGCGGGAAACGGTCAAAGCCCAGTGGCTGGTAGCCTGTGACGGTGGAGCAAGTTTTGTCCGGCGCACCCTGAATGTGCCGTTTGAAGGTAAAACCGCACCAAATCAGTGGATTGTGGTGGATATCGCCAACGATCCGTTAAGTACGCCGCATATCTATTTGTGTTGCGATCCGGTGCGCCCGTATGTTTCTGCGGCTCTGCCTCATGCGGTACGTCGCTTTGAATTTATGGTGATGCCGGGCGAAACCGAAGAACAGCTCCGCGAGCCGCAAAATATGCGCAAGCTGTTAAGCAAAGTGCTGCCTAATCCGGACAACGTCGAGTTGATTCGCCAGCGTGTCTACACCCACAACGCGCGACTGGCACAACGTTTTCGTATTGACCGCGTACTGCTGGCGGGCGATGCCGCACATATCATGCCGGTGTGGCAGGGGCAGGGCTATAACAGTGGTATGCGCGACGCCTTTAACCTCGCCTGGAAACTGGCGTTGGTTATCCAGGGGAAAGCTCGCGATGCGCTGCTCGATACCTATCAACAAGAACGTCGCGATCACGCCAAAGCGATGATTGATCTGTCGGTGACGGCGGGCAACGTACTGGCTCCGCCGAAACGCTGGCAGGGTACGTTACGTGACGGTGTTTCCTGGCTGCTGAATTATCTACCGCCAGTAAAACGCTACTTTCTCGAAATGCGCTTCAAGCCGATGCCGCAATATTACGCCGGTGCGCTGGTGCGTGAAGGCGAAGCGAAGCACTCTCCGGTCGGCAAGATGTTTATTCAGCCGAAAGTCACGCTGGAAAACGGCGACGTGACGCTGCTCGATAACGCGATCGGCGCGAACTTCGCGGTAATTGGCTGGGGATGCAATCCACTGTGGGGGATGAGCGATGAGCAAATCCAGCAATGGCGCGCGCTGGGTACTCGCTTCATTCAGGTGGTGCCGGATGTGCAAATTCATACCGCGCAGGATAACTACGACGGCGTGCTGCGCGTGGGCGATACGCAAGGTCGCCTGCGTAGCTGGTTCGCACAACATAATGCTTCGCTAGTGGTGATGCGCCCGGATCGCTTTGTTGCCGCCATCGCCATTCCGCAAACTCTGGGTAATACGCTGAATAAACTGGCGTCCGTGATGACACTCAACCGCCCTGATGTCGACGTTTCTGTCGAAAAGGTAGCCTGATATGCACGCTTATCTTCACTGTCTTTCCCACTCGCCGCTGGTAGGGTATGTCGACCCGGCGCAAGAGATACTCGATGAGGTCAATGGCGTGATTGCCAGCGCCCGCGAGCGTATTGCGGCCTTCTCCCCTGAACTGGTGGTGCTGTTTGCGCCAGATCATTACAACGGTTTTTTCTATGACGTGATGCCACCCTTCTGTTTAGGCGTTGGGGCGACGGCAATTGGCGATTTCGGCAGTGCGGCAGGAGAGCTTCCTGTGCCTGTGGAGTTGGCGGAGGCTTGTGCGCATGCCGTCATGAAGAGCGGGATTGATCTTGCCGTTTCTTACTGTATGCAGGTGGATCATGGGTTCGCCCAGCCGCTGGAGTTCTTGCTCGGTGGGCTGGATAAGGTGCCGGTCCTGCCTGTATTCATCAACGGTGTCGCCACGCCGCTACCTGGTTTTCAGCGTACCCGCATGTTGGGTGAAGCCATTGGACGTTTCACCAGCACGCTGAATAAGCGCGTGCTGTTCCTGGGTTCCGGTGGGCTTTCCCATCAGCCGCCAGTGCCAGAACTGGCGAAAGCGGATGCCCATATGCGCGATCGTCTGTTGGGTAGCGGGAAAGATTTGCCCGCCAATGAGCGCGAAATGCGCCAGCAACGGGTGATTAGCGCCGCTGAGAGGTTTGTTGAGGATCAGAGAACTCTGCATCCGCTCAACCCGATTTGGGATAACCAGTTCATGTCTTTGCTGGAGCAGGGACGCATACAGGAACTGGATGCCGTCAGTAACGAAGAGCTTTCCGCCATTGCAGGAAAGTCGACACATGAAATCAAAACCTGGGTCGCTGCTTTTGCCGCTATTTCTGCGTTTGGCAACTGGCGTAGCGAAGGGCGTTATTACCGCCCGATCCCGGAGTGGATTGCCGGATTTGGCTCGTTAAGCGCCAGAACAGAGAACTGAATATGCAGGAGAAGATGATGAGTTATCAGCCACAAACCGAAGCCGCCACCAGCTGTTTTCTGAATGTAGAAGAAGCGGGTAAAACGCTGCGCATCCATTTTAATGACTGCGGTCAAGGCGACGAAACCGTTGTCCTGCTGCACGGCTCCGGCCCGGGGGCTACGGGCTGGGCGAACTTCAGCCGCAATATCGATCCGCTGGTAGAAGCTGGTTATCGGGTGATCCTGCTGGATTGTCCTGGTTGGGGTAAGAGCGATTCGATCGTTAACAGTGGTTCGCGATCGGATCTCAATGCGCGCATCCTGAAAAGCGTGGTGGATCAACTGGATATCGCCAAAATCCACCTGCTGGGCAACTCGATGGGCGGCCACAGTTCTGTGGCGTTCACCCTTAACTGGCCGGAGCGCGTCGGCAAACTGGTGCTGATGGGCGGCGGTACAGGTGGCATGAGTTTGTTTACGCCGATGCCAACTGAAGGCATTAAGCGACTGAATCAGCTTTATCGCCAGCCGACTATCGAAAATCTGAAGCTGATGATGGATATCTTCGTTTTCGATACCAGCGATTTGACTGACGCCCTGTTTGAAGCGCGCCTGAATAATATGCTGTCGCGTCGCGATCACCTGGAAAACTTCGTTAAGAGCCTGGAAGCCAATCCGAAACAGTTCCCGGATTTTGGCCCACGTCTGGCGGAAATCAAAGCGCAAACTCTGATTGTCTGGGGGCGTAACGACCGTTTTGTGCCGATGGACGCAGGGCTGCGTCTGCTTTCTGGCATCGCCGGTTCTGAGCTGCATATCTTCCGCGACTGTGGTCACTGGGCGCAGTGGGAACATGCCGACGCTTTCAATCAACTGGTACTGAATTTCCTCGCACGTCCTTAAGGAACGGTCATGACGAAGCATACTCTTGAGCAACTGGCGGCGGATTTACGCCGCGCCGCAGAACAGGGCGAAGCGATTGCACCGCTACGCGATCTGATTGGTATCGATAACGCTGAAGCGGCCTACGCCATTCAGCACATAAATGTGCAACATGACGTCGCGCTGGGGCGTCGCGTTGTGGGGCGTAAAGTGGGACTGACGCATCCGAAAGTGCAGCAACAACTGGGGGTTGATCAACCGGATTTCGGAACATTATTTGCCGACATGTGTTATGGCGATAACGAAACCATTCCTTTTTCCCGTGTTCTGCAACCTCGTATTGAAGCAGAGATCGCACTGGTGCTAAACCGCGATTTACCCGCAACGGATATTACCTTCGACGAACTGTATAACGCCATTGAATGGGTGCTTCCGGCGCTGGAGGTGGTGGGCAGCCGCATTCGCGACTGGTCGATTCAGTTTGTCGATACCGTGGCAGATAACGCCTCCTGTGGGGTGTATGTCATCGGTGGTCCGGCGCAACGTCCGGCAGGGTTAGATCTGAAAAACTGCGCCATGAAGATGACGCGTAATAACGAAGAGGTTTCCAGCGGGCGCGGCAGCGAATGCCTGGGACATCCGCTTAATGCCGCCGTCTGGCTGGCACGCAAAATGGCCAGCCTGGGTGAACCGCTGCGCGCCGGAGATATCATTCTTACCGGGGCATTAGGTCCGATGGTGGCGGTGAATGCGGGCGATCGTTTTGAAGCCCATATTGAAGGCATAGGTTCAGTTGCTGCGACATTTTCAAACGCAGCCCTAAAAGGAAGTCTGTCATGAGTAAGCGTAAAGTCGCCATTATCGGTTCTGGCAATATTGGCACCGACCTGATGATTAAAATTTTGCGTCACGGTCAGCATCTGGAGATGGCGGTGATGGTCGGCATTGATCCTCAGTCCGACGGGCTGGCGCGTGCCAGACGCATGGGCGTCGCTACCACCCATGAAGGGGTGATTGGGCTGATGAACATGCCTGAATTTGCTGATATCGATATAGTGTTTGATGCGACCAGCGCGGGCGCACATGTGAAAAACGATGCCGCTTTGCGCGAAGCGAAACCGGATATTCGCTTAATCGACCTGACGCCAGCTGCCATCGGCCCTTACTGCGTGCCGGTCGTTAATCTCGACGCAAACGTCGATCAATTGAACGTCAACATGGTCACCTGCGGCGGCCAGGCCACCATTCCGATGGTAGCGGCGGTTTCACGCGTGGCGCGTGTTCATTACGCCGAAATCATCGCTTCTATCGCCAGTAAATCTGCTGGCCCTGGCACGCGTGCCAATATCGATGAATTTACGGAAACCACCTCGCGAGCCATTGAAGTCGTAGGCGGCGCGGCAAAAGGGAAGGCGATTATTGTGCTTAATCCGGCAGAGCCGCCGTTGATGATGCGCGACACGGTGTATGTATTGAGCGATGAAGCTTCACAAGATGATATCGAAGCCTCAATCAATGAAATGGCTGAGGCGGTGCAGGCTTACGTACCGGGATATCGCCTGAAACAGCGCGTGCAGTTTGAAGTTATCCCGCAGGATAAACCGGTTAATTTACCGGGCATTGGTCAGTTCTCTGGGCTGAAAACGGCGGTCTGGCTGGAGGTCGAAGGCGCAGCGCATTATCTGCCTGCCTACGCAGGCAACCTCGACATTATGACTTCCAGTGCGCTGGCGACAGCAGAAAAAATGGCCCAGTCACTGGCGCGCAAGGCAGGAGAAGCGGCATGAACGGTAAAAAACTATATATCTCGGACGTCACGTTGCGTGACGGTATGCACGCCATTCGTCATCAGTATTCACTTGAAAATGTCCGCCAGATTGCCAAAGCACTGGATGATGCCCGCGTGGATTCGATTGAAGTGGCCCATGGCGATGGTTTGCAGGGTTCCAGCTTTAACTATGGTTTCGGTGCGCATAGCGACCTTGAATGGATTGAAGCTGCGGCGGATGTGGTGAAGCACGCCAAAATCGCGACATTGTTGCTGCCAGGAATTGGCACTATTCACGATCTGAAAAATGCCTGGCAGGCTGGCGCGCGGGTGGTTCGTGTGGCTACGCACTGCACCGAAGCTGATGTTTCCGCTCAGCATATTCAGTATGCCCGCGAACTCGGAATGGATACCGTTGGCTTTCTGATGATGAGCCACATGACCACGCCAGAGAATCTCGCAAAACAGGCAAAGCTGATGGAAGGCTACGGTGCGACCTGTATTTATGTGGTGGATTCTGGCGGTGCGATGAACATGAGCGATATCCGCGACCGTTTCCGCGCCCTGAAAGCGGTGCTGAAACCGGAAACGCAAACTGGCATGCATGCTCACCATAACCTGAGTCTTGGTGTGGCGAACTCTATCGCGGCGGTGGAAGAGGGCTGTGACCGCATCGACGCTAGCCTCGCGGGGATGGGCGCGGGTGCAGGTAACGCACCGCTGGAAGTGTTTATTGCCGCCGCGGATAAACTGGGCTGGCAGCATGGGACCGATCTCTATGCGTTAATGGATGCCGCTGACGACCTGGTGCGTCCGTTGCAGGATCGTCCGGTACGTGTCGACCGCGAAACGCTGGCGCTGGGATACGCTGGTGTTTACTCAAGCTTTTTGCGTCACTGTGAAACGGCGGCGGCGCGTTATGGTTTAAGCGCGGTGGATATTCTCGTTGAGCTGGGTAAACGCCGGATGGTCGGTGGCCAGGAGGATATGATCGTCGACGTGGCGCTGGATCTGCGCAACAACAAATCATGTTGACTGCTGGCAACGTGCATTTTGTATACCCATCCCAGGCCTGATAAGACGCGTCAGCGTCGCATCAGGCAATGGCGCACGACTGCCGGATGCGGCATAAACGCCTTATCCGGCCTACGGATGGCGCGGGAATTTGTAGGCATGATAAGACGCGTCAGCGTCGCATCAGGCATCTGTGCACGACTGCCGGATGCGGCGTAAACGTCTTATCCGGCCTACGGATGGCGCGGGAATTTGTAGGCATGATAAGACGCGTCAGCGTCGAATCAGGCAATGGCGCACGACAGCCGGATGCGGCATAAACGCCTTATCCGGCCTACTTTCGTCCGTAGGCAGTCATTAAATGGTTTTGATTACGCGGCTGGCAATGTATCAGCCGCGATTCACCTGCATTCGCAACGAGGTTCATCTTATGTCGACTCGTACCCCTTCATCATCTTCATCCCGCCTGATGCTGACCATCGGGCTTTGTTTTTTAGTCGCTCTGATGGAAGGACTGGATCTTCAGGCGGCTGGCATTGCGGCGGGTGGCATCGCCCAGGCTTTTGCACTCGATAAAATGCAAATGGGCTGGATATTCAGTGCCGGAATACTCGGTTTGCTACCCGGCGCGCTGGTTGGCGGAATGCTGGCGGACCGTTATGGTCGTAAACGCATTTTGATTGGTTCAGTTGCGCTGTTTGGTTTGTTCTCGCTGGCAACGGCTATTGCCTGGGATTTCCCCTCACTGGTCTTTGCGCGGCTGATGACCGGTGTCGGGCTGGGGGCGGCGTTGCCGAATCTTATCGCCCTGACGTCTGAAGCGGCGGGGCCACGTTTTCGTGGAACGGCGGTGAGCCTGATGTATTGCGGTGTCCCCATTGGCGCAGCGCTGGCGGCGACGCTGGGTTTCGCGGGGGCAAACTTAGCCTGGCAAACGGTGTTTTGGGTCGGTGGTGTGGTGCCGCTGATTCTGGTGCCGCTATTAATGCGCTGGCTGCCGGAGTCGGCGGTGTTCGCTGGCGAAAAACAGGCCGCGCCGCCGCTGCGTGCGTTATTTGCGCCAGAAACGGCAACCGCAACGCTGCTGCTGTGGTTGTGTTATTTCTTCACTTTGCTGGTGGTCTACATGTTGATCAACTGGCTACCGCTGCTTTTGGTGGAACAAGGATTCCAGCCATCGCAGGCGGCAGGGGTGATGTTTGCACTACAAATGGGGGCGGCAAGCGGGACGTTAATATTGGGCGCCTTGATGGATAAACTGCGTCCAATGACCATGTCGCTACTGATTTATAGCGGTATGTTAGCTTCGCTGTTAGCGCTGGGAACGGTGTCATCATTTAACGGTATGTTGCTGGCGGGATTCGTCGCAGGGTTGTTTGCAACAGGTGGGCAAAGCGTTTTGTATGCATTGGCTCCGTTGTTTTACAGTTCGCAGATCCGCGCAACCGGCGTGGGAACCGCCGTGGCGATTGGGCGTCTGGGTGCCATGAGCGGCCCGTTGCTGGCAGGGAAAATGCTGGCATTAGGCACTGGCACGGTTGGCGTAATGGCTGCATCTGCGCCGGGTATTCTTGTTGCTGGATTAGCGGTGTTTATTTTGATGAGTCGAAAATCACGAATGCAGCCGTGCGCTGATGCCTGACGCGCCTTATTAAGCCGGGGCGAAAGGGACTTGCCCCCAATACACCTACGGCGTTTACAGGTATACTCGCTAAAAATTATTCAGCGGGTTTGGAAACAAAGATGGCAAAACTTACCTTACAAGAGCAGTTGCTCAAAGCAGGATTAGTCACCAGCAAAAAAGCGGCGAAGGTCGAGAGAACGGCGAAAAAATCGCGCGTTCAGGCGCGTGAGGCTCGGGCGGCGGTAGAAGAAAATAAAAAGGCACAGCTTGAGCGTGATAAACAGCTTAGCGAGCAGCAAAAACAAGCGGCACTGGCGAAAGAATATAAAGCTCAGGTGAAGCAGCTTATTGAAATGAACCGGATCACCATTGCCAATGGCGATATCGGTTTTAACTTTACCGATGGCAATCTGATTAAGAAGATTTTTGTCGATAAGCTCACACAAACGCAGTTGATTAATGGTCGTCTGGCGATTGCACGTTTGCAGATCGATAACAATAGCGAAGGTGAATACGCCATTATTCCCGCCAGCGTTGCCGATAAAATTGCTCAGCGTGACGCCAGCAGTATTGTGTTGCACAGCGCGCTCAGCGCCGAAGAGCAGGATGAAGACGATCCGTATGCCGACTTTAAAGTGCCTGATGATTTGATGTGGTAAACATAGATAAGTCGTGCACAGATGCCTGATGCGACGCTGACGCGTCTTATCATGCCTACGGCTCATGGGCGAAATGTAGGCCGGATAAGGCGTTCACGCCGCATCCGGCAGTTGTGCGCAGATGCCTGATGCGATGCTATGCGCGTCTTATCATGCCTACGGTTTATGGGCGAAATGTAGGCGGATAAGGCGTTCACGCCGCATCCGGCTGGCGTGCGCGGATGCTCAACGCATATTCAGTTTATTGGCGTGGTAGGCAATATGCTCGCCAATAAAACTGGAGACAAAATAATAGCTGTGATCATAACCCTCGTGATAACGGATTAACGTTTTGATATTCATCTCCTGGCAGATCTTTTCAAGATTTGGAGTCCGCAGCTGTTCTGCGTAAAAATCATCACTCAATCCCTGATCAACCATGATTTCCGCAACGCGTTGACCTTGTGAAATAAGGCTCACCGGATCGTAATCCAACCAGGCATCTTTATTTTCACCAAGATATGCGGCAAAGGCTTGCTGTCCCCACGGTACTTGCGATGGGGAGACAATGGGCGAAAACGCCGAGACGCTGACATATTCATCTGGGTTACGTAACGCCAGCACCAGCGCGCCCAGCCCGCCCATAGAATGACCTGAGATAGACTTTCTGGTCGTTGCCGGAAAATGTTGCATCACTAAATCCGGCAGCTCGTTGTGGATATAATCATACATTTTGTAATGTTCATTCCACGGCGCTTGCGTTGCGTTCAGGTAAAACCCGGCACCTTGTCCGAGATCGTAACGGTCGGCATCTGCGACATGACTGCCTCGCGGACTGGTGTCTGGCGCAACAACAATAATGTTGTGCTCAGCCGCGTAACGTTGCATCCCCGATTTAGTAATGAAATTCTGCTCGTTACAGGTCAGGCCCGAAAGCCAGTACAGTACCGGCAATTTTTCATTCCCGGCTTTTGGTGGGAGATAGACGCCGACATTCATTTCACATTTCAGTGATTGGGAATAATGCCGATACACATTTTGCCAGCCGCCAAAGCTGGCATGTTTTTCAATGAGTTCCATCAGTCATTATCTCACGGTTAATCCCCGGACGGCTGCCCGGGGACGGTATTGAGAACCCCGTCTGAACTGGACGGGGCGAAATCAGCGGGAAATCAGTAACGAATTACGGTTCGAATGGATTTGCCTTCATGCATCAGGTCGAAGGCGTCATTAATTTCATCCAGGCTCATGGTATGCGTGACAAACGGTTCCAGATCGATATCGCCTTTCATCGCATCTTCAACCATACCCGGTAACTGGGAACGACCTTTCACGCCGCCAAACGCGGAACCTTTCCATACGCGACCGGTGACCAACTGGAATGGACGGGTGGAGATTTCCTGACCGGAACCCGCGACCCCGATGATCACCGACTGACCCCAGCCGCGGTGCGCACTTTCCAGCGCCGCACGCATCACGTTGACGTTACCGATGCATTCAAAGGTATGGTCGATACCCCATTTGTTGATATCCAGCAGGACATCTTTAATCGGTTTGTCGTAGTCATTCGGGTTAATGCAGTCGGTAGCACCGAAACGACGCGCCAGATCGAATTTCTTCGGGTTAGTGTCGATAGCGATAATCCGTCCCGCCTTCGCCTGACGAGCCCCCTGAACTACTGCCAGACCAATCGCGCCAAGACCAAACACGGCAACAGAATCACCTGGCTGGACTTTAGCGGTGTTGTGCACTGCGCCAATGCCAGTGGTCACGCCACAGCCCAGCAGGCAGACGTGTTCATGGTTTGCTTCTGGATTAATTTTGGCCAGAGACACTTCCGCAACCACGGTGTATTCACTGAATGTAGAGCATCCCATGTAGTGATACAGCGGCTGCCCGTTGTAAGAAAAACGGGTGGTGCCGTCTGGCATCAGGCCTTTGCCCTGAGTCTCGCGAACTGCGACGCAGAGGTTAGTTTTGCCGGAACGACAGAACTCACACTCGCCGCACTCTGCGGTATAAAGCGGGATCACATGGTCGCCAGGTTTGACGCTGGTTACGCCTTCACCGACTTCAACCACAACGCCGGCCCCTTCGTGACCGAGAACTACCGGGAATACACCTTCCGGGTCATCGCCGGAGAGGGTAAATGCGTCGGTATGGCAAACGCCGGTATGGGTGACTTTAATCAGCACTTCACCTTTTTTCGGTGGTGCAACGTCAATTTCAACGATTTCCAGCGGTTTACCGGGAGCAAATGCAACGGCAGCACGTGATTTCATCTCTCGCTCTTCCTCAATATGGTAATAGATTCAGCTATTTAAGATAGGCACGAACCAGTTCAATAGTGTCGTCAACGGATTGGCTGACTTCGCGGCTGTAGCAGTCATTTCGGTCAAACGTTTCCCGGATATGGCTTTCAAGCACTTCTGCCATCAGCCCGTTAGCCGCGCCCCGAACGGCAGCGATCTGTTGGAGTATGGCACGGCATTCGGCATCATCCTCCAGCGACCGTTCCAGAGCATCAATTTGCCCCCGAATACGACGAACTCGAGTAAGGACCTTTTTCTTCTCTTCCGGAGTACTGGGCATTTCGCACCTCATCATCTGCACGCAATATACTATAGGGGGGTATGCTATATGTCAATGCATACCCCCCTATAGTATATAACGCCGGAGAATAATTGTTGTCCGACGTTTAAACAGGTGAACGGTCCCTCAAGACAGGTTGGGACCGTTTATCTGCTATTTTTATGCCGCATCCGCTAAAACAAACATCCCGTAAGGATGGATTTCGAGGTAATAGTGCTCACCAATATCGGGCTGTAAACGGGTGGCGTTGACTTGCAATAAAATCTCCTGACCATGCCATTCTACGGTCACTTCGTACTGCGGCCCCATGTAGGCGACATGGCGAATAACACAACGCTGACTCTCTTCGCCGTGATTGCTTAAGGTGATGGCTTCCGGGCGAACGCCGACGGTGCCGCTACCTTGCGCCGGGAAATGCGCCGCGCGCGGCAGGCGATAACCGTAGATATCGACATACTCTTCGCTAAAGTTCGCCGGGAACAGGTTGGCGTCGCCCATAAAACTTGCCATAAAGCGGGAGGCGGGCTGACGATAGAGATCCTGCGGTGAACCAATCTGCATGATGTGACCTTTATTCATCACCAACACGGTGTCGGACACCGCGAAAGCTTCACTTTGATCGTGAGTCACATAGAGCGAAGTGATGTTAAATTGCTTTTGCAGCTCGCGGATTTTATCGCGCATGCTGCGACGCAGGTTGGCATCGAGGTTACTTAACGGCTCATCAAACAGCAGCACTTTAGGCTTAAGGATCAACGCACGGGCCAGAGCCACACGCTGTTGCTGACCACCGGAAATCTGGTCGACATAGCGGTCTTCGAATCCTTCCAGATCCACCATTGCTAGCGCATCTTTCACCCGCTGCTTCACTTCACTACGCGACACGCCAAGCATTTTCAGCCCATAGCCAACGTTTTCGCCCAGCGACATATGTGGGAACAGAGCGTATGACTGAAACACCATGCAGATATCGCGTTGCTGAATGGAACGATGCGTGACATCTTCGCCATCTATAAAAATTTGCCCTTCGCTCGGTTTTTCCAGCCCGGCAACCAGACGCAGAATGGTGGTTTTGCCGCATCCGGAAGGACCGAGCAGCGTCACCATTTGCCCTTGTGGGATGGTGAGATTGATATTGTCGATAACCGTATTACTGCCGAATCGTTTAGTGACGTTGCGCAGTTCCACAAAATTTTTCTGACTCATAGTGCGCTCCATTACGCCTGGTTTTTGGCTTTAGAACGGGAAATACGTGCTTCACCGATCAGCCAGTCAAAGAGGAAAATAATCGCCAGCATCACCACGATCAGAATCGAACCGTAGGCGATGGCTACGCCATATTCGCCGTCTTCTACGCGGTTAAGGATGTAGGCGGTTGCCACGCGTGTGTCCGGCGTGACGAGAAAGACGATGGCGCTGACCGTCGTGATAGCCCGCACAAAGCTGTAAATCAGGGCCGAGAGAATAGCTGGGCGTAACAACGGCAGTAAAATGTGCGTAATGGTTCGCAGGGAACCCGCACGCAGGCTAAGTGAGGCTTCATCCAGCGATTTGTCGATCTGCCCCAGACCCGCAATCCCGGCGCGAATACCCACCGGAACGTTACGCATCACCATCGAGATAATCACAATTGCCGCCGTTCCGGTGAGATAAACCGGAGCGCTGTTAAAGGCGAGAATATACGAGACGCCCGCCACCGTACCCGGTACGGCAAAGCACAACATGGTGGTGAACTCGATGGTCTTTTTGCCTTTGAATTGTTGGCGCACCACCACCCAGGCGATGAGCAGGCCAAAGATAGCGGTAATGGGTGCGGCAATCCCGGCGTAGAGCAAGGTATCTAACAGTGAAGGCCACGCGCCGTCGCTCATCCCCTGACCAAATAACTTGATAAAGTTATCCAGCGTTAGGGTGTAGTCTACGCCCCAGTTCACGGTGAAGCTGCCGTAGAAAATGCTGCCATAGAGCAGGGCGTTAAAGACAATCCATATCGCAAGTATGGCGACCACGCTCCACACCAGGGTGACCGGTAGTGGCTGGACATCGCCGCGGTAGGACTTTCCGGAAACCGTGACGTAAGAGCGTTTACCAATCCACATATACTGGACGCAGAACACCAGTAGCGAGAACAGCAGCAGGAAAGCGCCAAGGGTGCTGGCGGCCTGATAATCCAGCTGCGAGCCGGTAATGTAGAAGTAAATTTGCGTCGCCAGTACGTCGAAGTTGCCGCCAAGTACCAGCGGGTTACTGAAATCAGCCAGTGACTGTACCACGACGATTAAAAAGGCATTGGCGAGCGCGGGCTTTAGCAACGGCACAAACACGCCGTTAAAGGTTTGCCAGCGGCTGGCACGCAGGGTGTAGGAGGCCTCTTCCAGCGAGGGATGAATGGTTTTAATGGCCCCATCAAGGATCATAAAAGCCATTGGCGTGAATGCCAGGACCTGTGCCAGCCAGATCCCGGTAAAACCATACAGCCAGTTGGTGTTGGTCAGCCCAAACCACTCCACCATAAATTCCGTTATGTAGCCGGAGCGCCCCATCATGAGCGTAACGCCTAAGCCGACCACAAACGGTGGCGTGACAATTGGCAGAATGGAAAAGATGCGGCCGATTACGGCGCTGCGTTTAGCGATGCGCGTGGTATATATCGCCAGCACCAGACCGAAGAAAGTACAGCCAATACCAACCGCTATCGATAAGACGATGGAGTTGACGATCACCTGAACAATATGTGCCTGCGAGAGCACATTCATAAACGCCAGTGGGGCGAACCCTCCCGCGTCGTTGGTGAACATCGGGATAAAAATGGCGATGCTCGGCCAGACGATAAAAATGCCAATCAGCGCCACAATCGCAATCAGCGAGCCGATCACAAAGCGGTCGCCACCCAGCCATTCGAGGCGGGTTAAGGCCAGCGTCATTATCGCGCTTAATTCGATAAACAGCACGATGGCGGCGTAGCCTAGACCGCGGCCAACGATGGTGGCACTGATGACCATAAACGCTAAACAAAGCAATGCCCAGCCGGCATCAAAATAATGACGGCTACGCTGCTCGCGTTTGGCCTCATTAAACGGGCGAACCAGCAGCAAACTCGGGAGTAAATACCACAGCCAGCTGATATTAAAATGCGACCAGCTGTACGCCTCGAGGATCTCATCACTCGTGGACTCCAGCAGACCATAATCGAGACTCCAGCTCGGCAACAGGATAAATGCCAGCCAGCCCAGCAAAACCCAAAGGAAAATCGCATCCCGCTTTTTCACGGGATGGAGTGCAAGTGTCTGTGACATAGCAGTTCCGGTATGGTTGGCCGGGGCAGGCGTTTGTGCTGCGCCCGGCAAATGCACGCAATGCGGGTTTATTTACCCATCTTCACTTCGCTGACCCATTTATTAATCAATGCCTTACGAACATCCGTGGAACCGTATTTATCCATGTCGTAGTTGATTAATTTCAGGTCGTCGAGCTTCAGCGAATTTGGCGACGTTTCGGCGGTGGTATTGGTCAGGATCTGATAAGACTTCCCTTTCTTCCACGCCAGTTCCTGAGCTTCTTTTGATAATACCCAGTCCACAAACAGTTTGGCGTTGTCGAGGTTGCGCGCGCCTTTCAGAATGCTGACGCCGCCAATTTCGTAGCCCGTACCTTCACACGGGGAAATCAACTCCAGTGGTGCGCCCTGTTCTTTTTCCAGCGAGTAGTCATGCAGGAAACCAATACCAATCGCCGTTTCGCCGCGGGCGGCGTTACGTGCCGGGGCAATGCCTGATTTGGTGTACTGGGAGACGTTGGTGTTAAGTTGTTTTAGATAATCAAAGGCCTGATCTTCCCCCCACAGCTGCGCAAAGGTAGCCAGCGCGGTGTAGGCGGTACCGGAACTTTGTGGATCGGCAATCTGAATTTCGCCTTTATATTCAGGTTTGGTGAGATCTTTCCAGCACTTCGGCACAGGCAGGTTTTTCTCTTTCAGACGCTCTGTGTTGACGCCAAACCCGAGGATCCCCACATAAACGGCGGAGGAAAGGTTTCCTTTCACTTTTGCCGGATCGCGGAATTTTTCCATGATCTGTTCAAGGTTAGGCGATTTATATGCCTGTAACAGACCCATCTCGCCGGCCTGCGACTGCGGGTCTAAGGTGCCGCCGTACCAGACGTCAGCCTGTGGGTTTTTCTTTTCAGCATCGACTTTTGCCAGGGTGCTACCGGAGCCGTTGCGGATAAACGAGGTTTTCACATCATATTTCTCGCCAAACGCTTTGGTTTCGGTCTCACACATTTCATTGGTGGCGCTGCAATAGACCACCAGTCGACCTTTCGCTTGTGCGGCACCCGTTAAGGTTGCCAGCGCAACGGCAGAAGCAATCAGAGTAGAGGTAAGGGGCATTTTCATTGTTTTATCCTTCGAGCGTGAGTGGTGGTGATGCCCGCCATCAGTAACGGCATCAGCAGTAAACCCATAAGTACTGCGGCGACCGAGAGTAAACTGAACATTCCTGACCAGCCGTAGCGTTCGATAACCAGCGACAACGGCCAGCCTGCCAGCGCCGCACCGAGATAGGCGAACAGACCGAGAAATCCGGTGATTGAACCCGCCGCAGCTTTGTGTCCACATTCCACTGCCGCAAGTCCAATCAGCATTTGCGGGCCAAAGACAAAAAAGCCCACAGTAAAAAAGCACACAGCCAGAAGGGCATAGTGATGAACCGGTGCCAACCAGAGTGCAGCGACCGACACCATCAACCCCAGGGTAAACAGCAAAATCATGGGGGCTCGCTGCCCGCTAAACAGCAAATCCGAACCCCATCCGGCAAATAACGCGCCGAGTAAGCCGCCCACTTCAAACAGCATTACCGTGGCGTTGGCGCTGAGTAGGTTGACGCCGTGGCTTTCCGTCAGCCATATATTGCCCCAGTCGTTTAACGCAATCCGGATCACATAAACCAGTACATAAGAGACACCCAGCAGCCAGATCATCGGATTTTGCAGCATTGTGGTGCGCAACATTTGCCACAGCCCCATCGGCGGACTTTGTTGTTCCTGACGTAATTCCAGCGGATCGTGACACCACTGACCCACCGTCGGTAATCCCTCTTCCTGGGGTGTGCCTTTAAGCTGTAGCGTTAACCAGATCCCTAATGCCATGCTGATAATCCCCGGTGTCAGCATCGCGGCCTGCCAGCCCCACCAGTGGGCGGCAAAGGCGCTAATCAGCGGAATAATCGCTCCGCCAATGTTGATCGACATATTCCAGCAGCCCCACCAGAAACCACGTTCATTACGGGAGTACCAATGGGTCAGTAAGCGGGCACACGGTGGCCACCCCCAGCCTTGAAAAAATCCGTTCAGTGTCCAGACCACAAGCAGAAGCGTAAGTGATTCGCCAAAGGCAAACACCATGTTCAATAGCCCAGTGGCGAACAAGCCGACGCCCATAAAACCGCGTTGTCCGTGGCTGTCATGCCACAGTCCGGCGGTAAATTTCGACAATCCGTAGCTGAGATAAAACAGCGAACCCAGCAGGCCAATGTCGCCTTTATCCAGTCCGAGGTCGGTTTGCAGCGCCGGAAGGACGTAATTCACGCTTTTTCGCGTCAGATAAAATGCGGCGTAGCCAATAATCATGCACATCAGCAATCGCGGACGTAATGTCCGGTAGCATTGATTAATCTCTCTCGCTGAACGCGCGTGCATGGTCGTCTCCATGTTGCTGACTATATGAAAATGAAAGTGAAAGAGGATGAGAGAAAATCCGGGATGCCTAAGACTTTTTCCTGGTTATCCGGCGATTTGTTGCAAAAATGTGGGCAGGTTAACAATTACCCGCGTACCGTTATGTTTTTCGAGCGTTAAGTCGCCGCCCAGGGCACTGACGCGTTCACGCATCCCCTGAATGCCAAATCCGGTCATTTTCCCGCTGGCGATTCCTATACCGTTGTCGCTGACCTCCAGGTGCAATATCTCTCCCTGCTGGCGCAGAATAATCGTCACTTCGCTGGCTTCGGCGTGTTTACAGACGTTATTGAGTAACTCCTGCAATAACCGATACAGTGTAAAGCGAACCGTTTCGTTTTCTGGCGTGGTGGTTAGTTGATAGGTAAACTGGCAATGAATGCCGCGTTCACTAAAGGCAAATTCATTAATCAGATGAAGTAATGCTTCGCGGAATGTCAGTTCATCAAGCGCGGGTGGCCGCAACTGGCGCAGCAACTGGCGGGTGGAGAGATGAATGCGGCGGGCGAGTTCGTTGATTTGGCTAGCTGCGGAATGAACTTGCGCCGGATCGCGTGCCCGCGTCACCAGTTGCGACTGGATCTGAATGGCGGTAATGTTCTGACCGATTTCGTCGTGCAGCTCGCGAGCCAGGCTTTTACGCGTGTCTTCCTCGGTGTGGATCAGCTTTTCAGCCAATGCCCGCCGTGCTGCCAGTTCTGCCTCCAGTCGCTGACGGTAATGATGTAGGTTTAGCGCCAGATGTTGCTGGCGACTGATGGCAATGCCCAGGCCAATTCCCAGCAATGCCTGGGTTGCGAGAAAAATCTCCAGTTCCACCAGGTTACTAAAGCCCACGCCAATCTGGCGGGCAATAGTGATCATCATGCTGCCCAAAAGCCCCGAGAGTACGCCACCTTGCCAGCCAAATTTCCAGGCCATGACCACATTGGGTAGAAATACCACGATCAGCAGCAGGCGTTCGATTTCAGGCGACAACACCATCTGGGTGCCGATACCAATAATAAAAAATAGGCTACACCAGATGATTAAAGAGGTTCGCAAGGGGGGATTATGCGTATCGAGTCTCAGAAGCTGATAGCGATGCTGCTGGCGCAGAAACTCAAAGATGAGATAGACAAACGGCGTCAACAATACGCCGCCGGTAAATGAGGTCAGACCGGGCAGCATTATTGGGCCTGACATAAAAGGGGTTAGCATGGCTGTATTCAGCAATGAAGCTGCTGTTACTGAGGCTAACAGCAACGTCAGACGCTGCCAGTAAAGTGGAAAACGGTGCCAGACGTTTTGTGCAAGGATGGCAGGAAGCAGGCTAATAACCGGCGTTGCCAGCATGAGATAGCCGTTCAACAGTTGCTCGCTGTGCAGCCAGAACATCATCAGCAAAGGGGGGTGCACCAACGCAGGCCAGTAACGGCGAGAGAGCAAAATAAGAAGAGCGAGGTAAACTCCGTGCGGCAGAAATAACACTGCCTGTTGACCGTTATTGGTCAGATAAAAGCTGAGCGTCCACAACATCAGCCAGCCGCTTCCCCAGGCCAGCACAATAAACAGCGAAATCACCCAATGACGAAGGTTACGCGACATTAATGCCCCGCCAGCAGATGGTGGTCGAGCGCAAAATGTACCAGTTCAATGGTGCTATGGCAGTTCAGTTTTCCCAGCACATTGGCGCGATGCACATGTACCGTTTTATGACTGAGTTCGAGTTTAAAGGCGATCTCTTTAACGCTGTCTCCTTTGACCAGTAAATCAAACACTTCACGTTCTCGTGGGGTGAGAATTTCCAGCGCCTGGGCAGGTTGCCCGCCGCCGCGTAAAGCCCGAATTGCATCGGCACAGAGATAATGCCCGCCCAGCCCGACCGAGCGCACCGCCTGTACTAACTCTTCCGGCCCACAGCGTTTGGTCAAATAGCCGCTGGCACCGGCATCCAGCGCGCTTTGCACAAAGGTGGGCGCGTCATAAATGCTAAGAATAATGGCGCGAAATTGCGGTTTTTGTGCACGCAGGCGCTTAAGCAGACTGAGGCCATTTTCGTCCGGCATGGCGATATCAATGACGGCAA
This sequence comes from Escherichia sp. HH091_1A, assembly GCF_030295175.1. Classification (NCBI taxonomy): domain Bacteria; kingdom Pseudomonadati; phylum Pseudomonadota; class Gammaproteobacteria; order Enterobacterales; family Enterobacteriaceae; genus Escherichia; species Escherichia sp. HH091_1A. The sequence continues at coordinate 459,039 of NZ_AP025747.1, forward strand.
CATTAACGTCATTATGAGTTAATGCCGACCATGCCTGCGCGGCACAACTGTACTGACCAATGACCTCCAGATCGTCTTCCAGAGAGAGTAACTGTGCGAAGCCAGAGCGCACCACCACATGGTCATCCACCAGCACAACCCTAATCATACTTTTCTTCTCTTATTATCTCATTCTCCTATCATGCATCACGGCGCGTCGCTGGCAATCAACCAGCGACAGATATGGAATGGATGTAACAAAATGGCAATAATTTGCCGGAGAGCGAACATCTGATCTGGTTTGTGAATCGGCATGCTACATTCGCCCAAGCTGCAAAATGCGTAAACTCGCTAACCATTGCCAGTTTTTTTCTAAAAACGCTTTGTTCTTAACAAGACGTTTTAATTCCTTTATCAAACTGACCAGCAACGAAATACTGCTCCCATAACAAGACAGGGGAGCAGACAATCATGGCAATTTCATCGCGTAACACACTTCTTGCCGCACTGGCATTCATCGCTTTTCAGGCACAGGCGGTGAACGTCACTGTGGCCTATCAAACCTCCGCTGAACCGGCGAAAGTGGCTCAGGCTGATAACACCTTTGCTAAAGAGAGCGGGGCGACCGTGGACTGGCGTAAGTTTGACAGCGGGGCCAGCATCGTGCGGGCACTGGCTTCTGGCGATGTGCAAATCGGCAACCTCGGTTCCAGCCCATTAGCGGTTGCAGCCAGCCAACAGGTGCCGATTGAGGTCTTCTTGCTGGCGTCAAAACTGGGTAACTCCGAAGCGCTGGTGGTGAAGAAAACCATCAGCAAACCGGAAGATCTGATTGGCAAACGCATTGCCGTACCGTTTATCTCCACCACGCATTACAGCTTGCTGGCGGCGCTGAAACACTGGGGCATTAAACCCGGGCAAGTGGAGATTGTGAACCTGCAGCCGCCTGCGATTATCGCCGCCTGGCAGCGGGAAGACATTGATGGTGCTTATGTCTGGGCACCGGCGGTTAACGCCCTGGAAAAAGATGGCAAGGTGCTGACCGATTCTGAACAGGTCGGGCAGTGGGGCGCGCCGACACTGGACGTCTGGGTAGTGCGCAAATATTTTGCCGAGAAACATCCTGAAGTCGTGAAAGCGTTCGCTAAAAGCGCCATCGATGCTCAGCAACCGTACATTGCTAACCCAGACGCGTGGCTGAAACAGCCGGAAAACATCAGCAAGCTGGCGCGTTTAAGCGGCGTGCCGGAAGGTGACGTTCCGGGGCTGGTGAAGGGGAATACCTATCTGACACCGCAGCAACAAACGGCAGAACTGACCGGACCGGTGAACAAAGCGATCATCGACACCGCGCAGTTTTTGAAAGAGCAGGGCAAAGTCCCGGCTGTAGCGAATGATTACAGCCAGTACGTTACCTCGCGCTTCGTGCAATAAAAGGAGGCGCAGATGCTGCAAATCTCTCATCTCTATGCCGATTATGGCGGCAAACCGGCGCTGGAAGATATCAACCTGATGCTGGAAAGCGGCGAGCTACTGGTGGTGCTGGGGCCGTCCGGCTGCGGCAAAACCACCCTGCTGAATCTGATTGCCGGTTTTGTGCCTTATCAGCATGGCAGCATTCAACTGGCGGGTAAGGGCATTGAGGGACCGGGAGCAGAGCGTGGCGTAGTTTTTCAGAATGAAGGGCTGCTACCGTGGCGCAATGTACGGGACAACGTGGCATTCGGCCTGCAACTGGCAGGTGTTGAGAAAATGCAGCGACTAGAAATCGCGCACCAGATGCTGAAAAAAGTGGGGCTGGAAGGCGCAGAAAAACGCTACATCTGGCAGCTTTCCGGCGGTCAACGTCAGCGGGTAGGGATTGCCCGCGCGCTGGCGGCAAATCCCCAGCTGTTATTACTCGACGAACCGTTTGGTGCGCTGGACGCCTTCACCCGCGACCAGATGCAAACCCTGCTGCTGAAACTCTGGCAGGAGACGGGCAAGCAGGTGTTGTTGATTACCCATGATATAGAAGAAGCGGTGTTTATGGCGACTGAACTGGTTCTGCTTTCACCCGGCCCTGGCCGCGTGCTGGAGCGGCTGCCGCTCAACTTTGCTCGCCGCTTTGTTGCGGGAGAGTCGAGCCGCAGCATCAAGTCCGATCCACAATTCATCGCCATGCGCGAATATGTTTTAAGCCGCGTATTTGAGCAACGGGAGGCGTTCTCATGAGTGTGCTTATTAATGAAAAACTGCATTCGCGGCGGCTGAAATGGCGCTGGCCGCTCTCGCGTCAGGTCACTTTAAGCATTGGCACGTTAGCTGTTTTACTCACTGTATGGTGGGCGGTAGCGGCGCTGCACCTGATTAGCCCGCTGTTTTTGCCACCGCCGCAACAGGTACTGGCAAAACTGCTCACCATTGCCGGGCCGCAGGGATTTATGGACGCCACCCTGTGGCAGCATCTGGCCGCCAGCCTGACGCGCATTGTGCTGGCGTTAATTGCGGCGGTGTTGATCGGTATTCCGGTCGGGATCGCCATGGGGCTAAGTCCGACGGTGCGCGGCATTCTCGATCCGGTAATCGAGCTTTATCGTCCGGTGCCGCCGCTGGCTTATTTGCCGCTGATGGTGATCTGGTTTGGTATTGGTGAAACCTCGAAGATCTTACTGATCTATTTGGCGATTTTTGCACCGGTGGCGATGTCGGCGCTGGCGGGGGTGAAAAGCGCGCAGCAGGTTCGCATTCGTGCCGCCCAGTCGCTGGGTGCCAGCCGTGCGCAGGTGCTGTGGTTTGTTATTTTACCCGGCGCGCTGCCGGAAATCCTCACCGGATTACGCATTGGTCTGGGTGTGGGCTGGTCTACGCTGGTAGCGGCGGAGCTGATTGCTGCAACGCGCGGTTTAGGATTTATGGTTCAGTCAGCGGGTGAGTTTCTCGCGACTGACGTGGTGCTGGCGGGGATCGCGGTGATTGCGATTATCGCCTTTCTTTTAGAGCTGGGTCTGCGCGCGTTACAGCGCCGCCTGACGCCCTGGCATGGAGAAGTACAATGAGTGAACGTCTGAGCATTACCCCGCTGGGGCCGTATATCGGTGCACAAATTTCGGGTGTCGACCTGACGCGCCCGTTAAGTGATAACCAGTTTGAACAGCTTTACCATGCGGTACTGCGCCATCAGGTGGTATTTGTGCGTGAACAAGCCATTACACCGCAGCAGCAACGCGCGCTGGCCCAGCGTTTTGGCGAACTGCATATTCATCCTGTTTACCCTCATGCCGAAGGGGTTGAGGAGATCATCGTACTGGATACTCATAACGATAATCCGCCGGATAACGATAACTGGCACACCGATGTGACATTTATTGAAACGCCACCCGCAGGGGCGATTCTGGCGGCGAAAGAGTTACCCTCGACTGGCGGCGATACGCTCTGGACCAGCGGCATTGCGGCCTATGAGGCGCTCTCTGTTCCCTTCCGCCAGCTGTTGAGCGGGCTGCGTGCGGAGCATGATTTCCGTAAATCGTTCCCGGAATACAAATACCGCAAAACGGAGGAGGAGCATCAACGCTGGCGCGAGGCGGTCGCGAAAAATCCGCCGTTGCTCCATCCGGTGGTGCGAACGCATCCGGTGAGCGGTAAACAGGCGCTGTTTGTGAATGAAGGCTTTACTACGCGAATTGTTGATGTCAGCGAGAAAGAGAGCGAAGCCTTGTTAGGTTTTTTGTTTGCCCATATCACCAAACCGGAGTTTCAGGTACGTTGGCGCTGGCAGCCAAATGATATCGCGATTTGGGATAACCGCGTGACTCAGCACTATGCCAATGCGGATTACCTGCCACAGCGGCGGATTATGCATCGGGCGACGATTCTTGGGGATATTCCGTTTTATCGGGCGGGGTGAGGGGGAAATGCCGGGTTGGATAACCCGGCATAATGATCATTAACGCAGAATCTTCTTCTCAGCCAAATCCAGCGCAAAGTAGCTGAAAATCAGATCCGCACCCGCACGCTTAATTGAACCTAAGCTTTCGAGCACGACTTTCTCTTCATCTATAGCACCCGCCAGCGCGGCGAACTTAATCATCGCGTACTCACCGCTCACCTGATACGCACCAATCGGCAATTCAGTACGCTCACGCAGCTCACGCACGATGTCGAGGTACGCTCCGGCTGGTTTAACCATCAGGCAGTCTGCGCCCTGGGCTTCATCCAGCAGTGACTCACGAATCGCCTCGCGACGGTTCATTGGGTTCATCTGATAACTTTTGCGATCGCCTTTTAATGCACTTCCCGCCGCTTCACGGAACGGACCATAAAAGGAAGAGGCGAACTTGGTCGAATACGACATGATCGCCGTATCTTTAAAGCCCGCAGCGTCCAGCGCCTGACGAATCGCTTGTACCTGGCCATCCATTGCGGCGGAAGGGGCGATGAAGTCTGCACCTGCAGCAGCTGCAACCACGGCCTGCTTGCCTAAATTTTCCAGGGTCGCGTCGTTGTCGACGCCATGCTCGCACAGCACACCGCAGTGACCGTGAGATGTGTATTCACAGAAGCAGGTGTCTGACATAACGATCATTTCTGGCACGGTCTGCTTGCAGATGCGCGACATACGCGCCACCAGTCCATCTTCCCGCCAGGCATCGCTGCCGGTTTCATCGGTATGGTGAGAGATGCCGAAAGTCATCACTGAACGAATACCGGCGTTGGCGATGCGTTCAATTTCGCGTGCCAGATGTTTCTCTGGAATGCGCATCACGCCTGGCATGGCTTCAACGGCTTTGTAGTCGTCAATTTCTTCTTCAACAAAGATCGGCAACACCAGGTCGTTAAGGCTAAGTGTTGTCTCTTCAAACATAGCGCGCAGCGCAGGAGATTTGCGCAGGCGACGAGGGCGTTGGATTAAATCTGTCATGGTCTGCCTGATGTTTGTGGAATCGAGGGGCATAGTATACCTGAAGCAGGGTGGGGATGTTTTACGAAAGTTGTCGCGATGTTGACAAGAAGAGAATGAATGAGAGGTCAGGACATCTTTGTAATAGAAATAGCAATAAATTTATATTCATTGAAAATATTTTTAATTTTTATTTATAGCTATAGATTATTGTTTTTGGGGATTTGGTGACGTTTTCAAAAAGTGAATAGCGTAAAGTTCATTGCTTATTGATACATTATTTGTCTGGTTTGGTTGTTTTATATTTTTATGGTCTATGTTTTAAAATTGGCGCTTTCATTAACCTATTGAAATAATGTATTTTTGTTATTTGTTTCTTTATGTGTGTTCACGTGCTTTATATATGTCCGCAATCGGACTTAGGGGAAAGAATAATTGAACCATTCCTCTATAACGCCGCATAATCGTAAACGCGAAACATAATATGTTTTCTATGCATTGATAATTGATGGATCAACTTATTACGTCCCTGAGGAGGGATGACAAATGCACTCCTGGAAAAAGAAACTTGTAGTATCACAATTAGCATTGGCTTGCACTCTGGCTATCACCTCTCAGGCTAATGCAGCAAACTATGATACCTGGGGGTATCATGACAACACCACGACCGATTTAGTTTGGCCGTATGACACTGACAATGATGGAATTGCCGATGTTGGCGGTATGGACCCGATGGGTTCAGATGGTAACTACGTAACTTACAATGGTTTTGTTTACTATAACAATGCCAATGGTGATTTCGATACCGTCTTTAAAGGCGATACCGTTAACGGTACCATTTCTACTTATTACTTGAATCATGATTACGCTAGCGGTTCTGTTAACCAGGTAGATATCAGCAATTCAGTAATTCATGGGGCAATCACCTCTGAACTGCCATTTGGTTATTACAGCATTACGCCTGAAAAAGTTAATGAGAAAGGTGAAGTTACATCACCACAGATTTATAACGGCTACACTTTCCATAATGGAACCACTACTGACCTTGACTACAATTGGTACGATGGTGATGTATTCACTCTGAACGTATCCAATTCCACCATTGATGATGACTATGAAGCGCTTTACTTCACTGACACATATCTTGATGGTGATAAATCTAAGTCAACCAATGAAACGTTCTATACCGCTCTGGGTGTTGCAGTAAATCTTGATGTTGAAAGCAATATCAATATTACCAACAACTCCCGTGTTGCTGGTATTGCGCTGTCTGAAGGCAATACAAGCAACACAACTTATACTAGCGAATATCATCAGTGGGACAACAACATTAATGTGTCTAACTCCACTGTAACTTCAGGATCACAGACTCCGCTGGAAGAAAGCAATGGCTTTTTTGGTAAATCTGATGAACCAAGTGATTACGCTGGTGATGGTGGTCAGAATGACGTAGCACTGTCATTCACTGACAATGCTAGCTCAAATTATTCCATGAAAAACAATGTAAACTTTGACCATTCAACTCTGTTGGGTGATGTCGAATTTACAAGTCACTGGAATAACGATGGCGTATTCTTCTATTCCACCGGTCATGACAGCAACGGCGACGGCGTCCTTGATACCAACGGCGGTTGGGTAGATGACGCTCAGAACGTTGACGAACTGAACATTACTCTGAATAACGGTAGTAAGTGGGTTGGTTCAGCAAACATGAGTGCTGAAGTAATTGCTCCGGCAGATATGTATGACGTTGCGCCGAACAGCCTGACCCCTGGTGCCACCATCGAAGCTAATGATTGGGGCCGTATTATTGACAACAAAGTATTCCAGAGCGGCGTATTTAACGTAGCACTGAACAATAGTTCAGAATGGAATACCGTTAATAGTTCAGTAATTGATACATTAGCTGTAAATAATGGCTCTCAGGTAAATGTTACTGATTCCTCTCTGGTATCAGATACCATTGGTTTAACCAACGGTTCTTCACTGAATATTGGTGCAAATGGCGTGGTTGCTACAGACCACCTGACTGTTGATAGCTACAGTACCGTTAATTTAACCGAATCTACTGGTTGGAATAATTATTCTAATCTGTATACCAATACTATCACCGTAACTAACGGTGGTGTGCTGGATGTGAATGTTGATCAGTTCGATACTGAAGCTTTCCGTACAGATAAACTGGAACTGACTAGCGGCAACATCGCTGACCACAACGGCAACGTAGTTGCTGGTGTGTTCGACATCAACAGCAGCGATTATGTTCTGAACGCTGATCTTGTGAACGACCGTACCTGGGATACTACCAAGTCTAACTACGGTTACGGTATTGTTGCTATGAACTCTGATGGTCACCTGACTATCAACGGTAACGGCGATGTAGACAATGGTACTGAACTGGATAACAGCTCTGTAGACAACGTTGTTGCTGCAACCGGTAACTATAAAGTTCGTATCGACAACGCAACAGGCGCTGGCGCTATCGCTGATTACAAAGATAAAGAAATTATCTATGTAAACGACGTTAATACCAACGCGACCTTCTCTGCTGCTAACAAAGCTGACCTGGGTGCATACACCTATCAGGCTGAGCAGCGCGGTAACACCGTTGTTCTGCAACAGATGGAGCTGACCGACTACGCTAACATGGCGCTGAGCATCCCGTCTGCAAACACCAATATCTGGAACCTGGAACAAGACACCGTTGGTACTCGTCTGACCAACTCTCGTCATGGTCTGGCTGATAACGGCGGCGCATGGGTAAGCTACTTCGGTGGTAACTTCAACGGCGACAACGGCACCATCAACTATGATCAGGATGTTAACGGCATCATGGTCGGTGTTGATACCAAAATTGACGGTAACAACGCTAAGTGGATCGTCGGTGCGGCTGCAGGCTTCGCTAAAGGTGATATGAATGACCGTTCTGGTCAGGTGGATCAAGACAGCCAGACTGCCTACATCTACTCTTCTGCTCACTTCGCGAACAACGTCTTTGTTGATGGTAGCTTGAGCTACTCTCACTTCAACAACGACCTGTCTGCAACCATGAGCAACGGTACTTACGTTGACGGTAGCACCAACTCTGACGCTTGGGGCTTCGGTTTGAAAGCCGGTTACGACTTCAAACTGGGTGATGCTGGTTACGTGACTCCTTACGGCAGCATTTCTGGTCTGTTCCAGTCTGGTGATGACTACCAGCTGAGTAACGACATGAAAGTTGACGGTCAGTCTTACGACAGCATGCGTTATGAACTGGGTGTAGATGCAGGTTATACCTTCACCTACAGCGAAGACCAGGCTCTGACTCCGTACTTCAAACTGGCTTACGTCTACGACGACTCTAACAACGATAACGATGTGAACGGTGATTCCATCGATAACGGTACTGAAGGGTCTGCGGTACGTGTTGGTCTGGGTACTCAGTTCAGCTTCACCAAGAACTTCAGCGCCTATACCGATGCTAACTACCTCGGTGGTGGTGACGTAGATCAAGACTGGTCCGCGAATGTGGGTGTTAAATATACCTGGTAATATTCTTCACTCCGAAGAAATAGGTAATTTAATCTAAATAATGCCCGTCAAGGATTTGACGGGCATTACTGCAAAGGACGCGCAAATGTTATCTGTAGTTAAACCTCTTCAGGAATTTGGTAAGCTCGATAAATGTTTGTCCAGATACGGCACGCGCTTCGAGTTTAATAATGAAAAGCAAGTTATATTTTCAAGTGATGTCAATAGCGAAGATACTTTCGTTATTTTAGAAGGCATTATATCTCTGCGTAGAGAAGAAAACGTACTTATCGGTATTACCCTGGCACCTTTTATTATGGGGCTGGCTGATGGATTGATGAAAAACGATATACCATACAAATTAATATCAGAAGGAAATTGTACGGGATATCATCTGCCAGCCAAACAAACCATTACGCTTATTGAACAAAATCAACTCTGGCGAGACGCTTTTTACTGGTTAGCCTGGCAAAATAGAATTCTGGAATTACGCGATGTGCAGCTCATTGGACATAATTCCTACGAACAAATCCGCGCCACGTTATTATCAATGATTGACTGGAATGAAGAATTGCGCTCACGTATTGGCGTGATGAATTATATCCATCAACGTACACGCATATCGCGTTCTGTCGTCGCAGAAGTTCTCGCTGCTTTACGTAAAGGCGGCTATATCGAAATGAATAAAGGCAAACTGGTCGCTATCAACCGTTTGCCTTCAGAGTATTAATCAGGACGCGGGGATGACCAACGGTTTATTCCCGCTCAGTTCGGTCACCAGGTCATTGATGCCATCGCTCATATTTTTAAAGCGCGTCAATGGCGAACGAGTGACCACCACAAATGCGCCAATATTCTTCTGCGGGATCATCGCCATATAGGTAATGAAACCGCCACCACCACCTGTCTTCTGAATAATCCCTGGACGACCCTCTTTCGGGGCCATATATACCCAGCCTAAACCAAGCGCATCCGCTTTGCCGGGGACATCCATGCCAATCACTTTTGTAAACTGCGCTCGCTGATAAATCAACGTCTGCATGCGATCTGCCTGGTTACTGCGCTGATAAAAATCAGATGACAAATACTGCTGCATCCAGCGCATCATATCGCCAAGCGTGGAATAGACGCCGCCGCTGCCAATTGCCGCCAGCGTGTTATTGCACGGACTGGCACCGCGCTCTGCAACCATTAAACGGCGGCACTGATCCGGCGATGGAGTGTAGGTGGTGTCTTTCATCCCCAATGGACGGGTAATCTGCTCTTCAAACAACTGGGTATAAGGCTTGCCGGAAGCATTCGCCAGTGCATCTGCCAGCAGGTCGAACGCAAGGTTAGAGTATGCCGCCTGACTGCCTGGCGCGGCTTTCAGCTTCGCCGTAGAAAGGTATTTCCAGCGTTGCTCGCGCGTTGGCCAGACAAACACTGGACGATGTGCCGCGCCTCCCGGCTGTTCACGTGGCAAGGCACTGGTATGGGTTGCCAGATTCACCAGGGTAATAGGCGTGCCATTGTAAGTCGGCACACGTGCGCCTGGTGGAGCATATTTACTTAGCGGATCGTTTAACTTCACGGTCCCCTGGTCGAGCAATTTCACCAGCAACTCACTGGTCATTAGCTTGGTGAGCGAAGCAATACGCACGACCGAATCCAGCTGCGGGCGAACGTTATTACCCGGGCGCGTTTCGCCATAACTGCGAAAGACGCGCTGGTTACCGTCGATAACAACCAGCGCCATCCCCGTGGCACCACTGCCATAAAAAATATGATCGGCATAACGATCGACAATATCAGAGGCGAACTCCGGTTCAGTGATCGGCTGCGCCGCATGGACGGGGGTCAATAACGCCGCACAAAGCACGGCAGAAAAAAGCAGACTACGTTTCAACGGTGGTGTCCATAGATTGAATGAAGGTAACTGAGCGTATTTATACTACTCATTGATGGATTGCAAAGGGCGAATTAGTGCAATAATAGTGTTAAAAACGTAACGGCGCGTAAACACGATCTTTTTCCTGCTCACCAATGCCTGCATTTGTGATCCTGCGCGTGTTAATCCGCTAATGTAAACAATCTTAGGTTTGTGAAATCCGTCGAAACAATTCTTATGGTTAGGCTGGCGAACTATGCGCCTTGCTATGGGTCACAATGGGCGGTTTCATCTGGCTGATTCTTTGTAGCGGTCATGCGGTTAATACACAGCGGTTGTTAAAACGATAAGAAGTTAGCAGGAGTGCATATGTTTAAGTCTTTTTTCCCAAAGCCGGGAACGTTTTTTCTCTCGGCCTTTGTTTGGGCATTGATTGCCGTTATCTTCTGGCAAGCCGGTGGGGGGGATTGGGTGGCGCGCATCACCGGCGCTTCCGGGCAGATCCCAATTAGCGCCGCGCGTTTCTGGTCGTTAGATTTCCTGATTTTTTACGCTTACTACATTGTTTGCGTAGGGCTTTTTGCACTGTTCTGGTTTATTTATAGCCCGCATCGTTGGCAATACTGGTCAATACTCGGTACTGCGTTGATTATCTTCGTCACCTGGTTTTTGGTGGAAGTTGGAGTTGCCGTCAACGCCTGGTATGCGCCGTTTTATGATCTGATTCAAACTGCGCTAAGTTCGCCGCATAAAGTCACTATCGAACAATTTTACCGCGAAGTGGGCGTCTTTCTGGGGATTGCGCTGATCGCGGTGGTGATCAGTGTGCTGAACAACTTCTTTGTCAGTCACTACGTGTTCCGCTGGCGTACGGCGATGAACGAATATTACATGGCGAACTGGCAACAACTGCGTCATATCGAAGGTGCCGCCCAGCGTGTGCAGGAAGACACCATGCGTTTTGCTTCAACGCTTGAGAATATGGGCGTCAGTTTTATCAACGCTATTATGACGTTGATCGCCTTCCTGCCGGTACTGGTAACGCTCTCTGCGCATGTGCCAGAGCTGCCGATTGTCGGGCATATTCCGTATGGTCTGGTGATTGCTGCTATCGTATGGTCGTTGATGGGGACCGGATTGCTGGCAGTGGTAGGGATCAAACTGCCGGGACTGGAGTTTAAAAATCAGCGTGTAGAGGCTGCCTACCGTAAAGAGTTGGTTTATGGTGAAGACGATGCATCGCGCGCGACGCCGCCTACGGTACGCGAGCTGTTTAGCGCCGTGCGGAAAAACTATTTCCGCCTCTATTTTCACTATATGTATTTCAACATCGCCCGCATTCTCTATTTGCAGGTCGATAACGTTTTCGGTTTGTTCTTGCTGTTTCCGTCGATTGTTGCCGGTACGATTACGCTCGGCCTGATGACGCAGATTACCAACGTTTTTGGTCAGGTTCGCGGTGCTTTTCAGTACCTGATTAACTCATGGACCACGCTGGTTGAGTTGATGTCTATCTACAAACGTCTGCGCAGCTTTGAACATGAGCTGGATGGTGACAAAATTCAGGAAGTAACCCATACCTTGAGTTAAAAAGGAGAAGTAATGTCGCGCGTCAATCATCTATCTTCGCTTTCGTTGTTGGCGGTTCTGGTTTTAGCAGGATGTAGTAGTCAGGCTCCGCAACCGTTGAAAAAGGGCGAAAAAGCGATAGATGTGGCGAGCGTCGTGCGGCAGAAGATGCCCGCGAGCGTGAAAGACCGCGATGCCTGGGCGAAAGATCTTGCCACCACGTTTGAAAGTCAGGGGCTGGCACCGACGCTGGAAAATGTCTGCTCGGTGCTGGCGGTGGCGCAGCAGGAGTCAAATTATCAGGCAGATCCGCCCGTTCCGGGCTTAAGCAAGATAGCATGGCAAGAGATTGACCGTCGTGCCGAACGGATGCACATCCCTGCTTTTCTGGTTCATACCGCGCTAAAAATCAAATCGCCAAACGGCAAAAGTTATAGTGAGCGGTTAGATTCTGTGCGTACAGAAAAGCAATTAAGCGCGATTTTTGACGATTTGATCAGCATGGTGCCAATGGGGCAGACGCTGTTTGGTTCGCTTAATCCGGTACGTACCGGTGGACCGATGCAGGTCAGCATTGCGTTTGCCGAACAGCATACCAAAGGGTATCCGTGGAAAATGGACGGTACAGTCCGTCAGGAAGTCTTCAGTCGCCGCGGCGGATTGTGGTTCGGTACTTACCATTTACTGAATTATCCCGCCAGTTATAGCGCGCCGATATACCGTTTTGCCGATTTTAACGCTGGCTGGTACGCCAGCCGTAATGCCGCTTTTCAGAACGCGGTCAGTAAGGCCACTGGCATAAAGCTGGCGCTGGACGGTGATTTAATTCGTTACGACAGTAAAGAACCTGGGAAAACAGAGCTGGCAACGCGCAAACTGGCAGGCAAACTGGGGATGAGCGACAGCGAAATTCGACGTCAGTTAGAGAAAGGGGACAGCTTCTCTTTTGAGGAGACGGCGCTGTACAAGAAAGTTTATCAACTTGCCGAAGCGAAAACGGGTAGATCACTACCCCGCGAAATGTTGCCCGGCATCCAACTGGAAAGCCCGAAAATTACCCGCAATCTGACTACGGCCTGGTTTGCGAAGCGCGTAGACGAACGGCGGGCGCGTTGTATGAAACAGTAAGCAAAAGGGAACGCCAGGCCAGATAAGGCATTTTAGGCCGCATCTGGCAACCTACTCTTACTGGCGGCGATGTCGCCAGTGCAGCCATAGCGCCACCACTGCAAAAATGAAGCAGCCAATTAAAAATGGGATCAGCCCGAAAATGGTACCGACACCTAAACCAATTTCCACCCGTGGGCGGCCTGTTTCCTGAGCCTGCATTAAACGCTCATAGACGCCGGGCGCATGCACTAACAGGTTCAGCAATTGCGCCCCAGCCCAAAAGCAAAACAGTACAAACAACGCATAGGCAATGTTGCCAGGCGTAGAAGAGGCATTGTGATATTTTCCGCTAAACAGCGATTTTGACAGGGTGAAATCAGCCATAAAAACCTCCGGAAGTCATCTGCTTCTCTTCTGGTGTCATACCAGCGGCTTATGGCAAGTCTGACAGGTCATTAAGATTGTCAATATCAGAATCATGGTAAATTGATGTTGGGAATATTCCCGAAGCGGGAATATTTGTCACGAGTCACAAAACGGTAACTTTAAGTTAAATTTTTTAACGATACGGGAAATGCTGTCTACCCCACAGACGTAAGTTATCGATTATGCGAAGATGTTATTTTTCGTTAACGGAGCTGCCATGAGTCTGCCTGTAAAAATTCGCCGTGACTGGCACTACTATGCGTTCGCCATTGGCCTGATATTCATTCTTAATGGCGTGGTGGGGTTACTGGGATTTGAAGCAAAAGGTTGGCAGACCTATGCCGTTGGTCTGGTGACGTGGGTGATTAGTTTCTGGCTCGCGGGGCTGATTATTCGTCGTCGCGATGAAGAAACTGAAAACGCTTAATAACAGAGGATTGGGCGTTCTGGGGGCTGACAAAGTGCTCGTTGTTTTTGCCGGATGCGGCGCGAACGCCTTATCCTGCCTACAAAATCAGTATATTGCAATTATCTTGTAGGCCTGATAAGCAAAGCGCATCAGGCAATCTTACAGTCTTAAATGCCCAATAACAGTTATTGGGCATTTAAAAATTACATTGTGGTTTTCAATGCGTTATCCGCAGCGTGACGCTCCAGCGCCAACTCGATCAGACGTGTGATCAGGTCGGTGTAACCCAAACCGCTGGCTTGCCACAGCTTCGGATACATACTGATGTTGGTGAAGCCTGGCAGTGTGTTGATCTCGTTGATTACCACTTCGTTCTCTGGGGTTAAAAACACGTCTACACGCGCCATGCCTGCGCAACCCAACGTTTGATAAGCCTGAACGGCAATTGCCCGGATCTTATCGTTAATTTCAGGCGTAATGGCTGCCGGAACCACCACTTTCGCGCCATCTTCGTCAATGTACTTGGTGTCGTAGGCATAGAAATCGCTGGTTAGTACGATCTCGCCACAGGTACTGGCTTGCGGATTGTCGTTGCCCAGAACCGCGCATTCGATCTCACGACCTTTGATCCCTTGCTCAACGATCACTTTATGATCGAACTCGAACGCCAGATCGACGGCAATTGCGTACTCTTCTTCACTGGTTACTTTGCTGACACCAACAGAAGAGCCTTGGTTAGCGGGTTTTACAAACAGCGGTAACCCCAGTTTTGACTTCACTTCGGCAAAACTGATGTTTTGACGATTGGTGCGTGTCAGGGTAATAAATGGCGCAATGTTCAGCCCGGCATCGCGTAGCAGACGTTTGGTGACATCTTTATCCATACAGGCTGCTGAAGCCAGAACATCAGAACCTACAAATGGTAAATTGGCGACCCGCAGCATTCCCTGCAAGGAACCATCTTCGCCCAGCGTACCGTGGACAATCGGGAAAATGACATCCACCGTCGGCAACGGCTGACCGTTTTGCGCGTCGATAAGCTGATGCTCATGTTTACCTGGCACCTGCGCAAGGCTGGTCGCCGAAGGGCGCAACGCAATATGGGCAGGATCGTCTGCATTTAGCAGATAATTGTTGGCATCGCTGACGTGCCATTGCCCTTGTTTATCAATGCCCAGCAGCACAACGTCGAAGCGACTTTTATCAATGGCATCGACAATGTTTTTTGCCGATTGCAAAGACACTTCATGTTCCGCTGATTTACCACCAAAAACGATTCCTACCCGCAGTTTTTCCATCTTGAAAACCTATCCCGTCTAACACAAAGTGCATACATTACCACGACAAAACGGGGGATTCGCGGCCTTCTGACAGAATGTTGCAATCTTCTACTGACAAAGTGTGCAACGTACTGGTGAAGAAAGTGCGTTATCTCAAAGATGTGCGCAAGATCACAAAAATGATGAACGGGAAGCTAATTTATTCCTGGTTTAAATGGCCATGCAGTGAGTTTTTTTCTCTTAATTATAAGTTAGCAAAGAGAATATATTTCATAACTTTTACTTATAATAAAGGTTGATAATTAAAAACCTATACTTTGTATGGTTACTTATTTAAATAAGAGAAACGTTTCGCTGATAAATATGGAAAAAATATTTGCGCAAAGTATTTCATTCGTCATAAAAATACTACCTCCAGACACTATGAAGTTGTGAAGCATAATGTTAACTTCTCCATACTTTGGATAAGGAAATACAGACATGAAAAATCTCATTGCTGAGTTGTTATTTAAGCTTGCCCAAAAAGAAGAAGAGTCGAAAGAACTGTGCGCGCAGGTAGAAGCACTGGAGATTATCGTCACTGCAATGCTTCGTAATATGGCGCAAAATGACCAACAGCGGTTGATTGATCAGGTAGAGGGGGCGCTTTACGAGGTAAAGCCCGATGCCAGCATTCCTGACGACGATACGGAGCTGCTGCGCGATTATGTAAAGAAGTTATTGAAGCATCCTCGTCAGTAAAAAGGTAATCTTTTCAACAGCTGTCATAAAGCTGTCACGGCTGAGACTTATAGTCGCTTTGTTTTTATTTTTTAATGTATTTGTACATGGAGAAAATAAAGTGAAACAAAGCACTATTGCACTGGCACTCTTACCGTTACTGTTTACCCCTGTGACAAAAGCCCGGACACCAGAAATGCCTATTCTGGAAAACCGGGCTGCTCAGGGCGATATTACTGCACCCGGCGGTGCTCGCCGCTTAACGGGTGATCAGAGCGCCGCTCTGCGTGATTCTCTTAGCGATAAGCCTGCAAAAAATATTATTTTGCTGATTGGCGATGGGATGGGGGATTCGGAAATTACTGCCGCACGTAATTATGCCGAAGGTGCGGGCGGCTTTTTTAAAGGTATTGATGCCTTACCGCTTACCGGGCAATACACTCACTATGCGCTGAATAAAAAAACCGGCAAACCGGACTACGTTACCGACTCGGCTGCATCAGCAACTGCCTGGTCAACCGGTGTCAAAACCTATAATGGCGCATTGGGTGTCGATATTCATGAAAAAGATCAACCAACGATTCTGGAAATGGCAAAAGCCGCAGGGCTGGCGACCGGTAACGTTTCTACCGCAGAGTTGCAGGATGCCACTCCCGCCGCGTTGGTGGCGCATGTGACTTCGCGCAAATGCTACGGTCCGAGCGCGACCAGTGAAAAATGTCCGGGTAACGCGCTGGAAAAAGGTGGAAAAGGATCGATTACCGAACAGCTGCTTAACGCCCGTGCCGATGTTACGCTTGGCGGCGGCGCAAAAACCTTTGCGGAAACGGCAACCGCTGGTGAATGGCAGGGAAAAACGCTGCGTGAACAGGCGCAGGTGCGTGGTTATCAGTTAGTGAACGATGCTGCCTCGCTGAACGCAGTGACGGAAGCGAACCAGCAAAAACCCCTGCTAGGACTGTTTGCTGACGGCAATATGCCAGTGCGCTGGCAAGGACCGAAAGCAACGTACCACGGCAATATCGACAAGCCCGCAGTTACCTGTACGCCTAATCCGCAACGTAATGACAGCGTACCGACCCTGGCGCAGATGACTGATAAAGCCATTGAATTGTTGAGTAAAAATGAGAAAGGCTTTTTCCTGCAAGTTGAAGGTGCATCAATCGATAAACAGGATCACGCTGCGAATCCTTGTGGGCAAATTGGCGAGACGGTCGATCTCGACGAAGCCGTACAACGGGCGCTGGAATTCGCTAAAAAGGATGGCAACACGCTGGTCATAGTCACCGCTGATCACGCCCACGCCAGCCAGATTGTCGCGCCGGACACCAAAGCGCCGGGCCTCACCCAGGCGCTAAATACCAAAGATGGCGCGGTGATGGTAATGAGCTACGGGAACTCCGAAGAGGATTCACAAGAGCATACCGGCAGTCAGCTGCGTATTGCGGCTTATGGCCCGCATGCCGCCAATGTCGTTGGACTGACTGACCAGACCGATCTCTTCTACACGATGAAAGCCGCCCTGGGGCTGAAATAAAACCGCGCCCGGCGGTGAATTTTCGCTGCCGGGTGGTTTTTTTGCGGTTAGCAACCAGACTTAATGGCAGATCACGGGCGCAAACGCTCATGGTTAAAACATGAAGAGGGATGGTGCTATGAAAATAACATTACTGGTTACCTTGCTTTTCGGACTGGTTTTTTTAACCACCGTCGGCGCTGCCGAGAGAACCTTAACCCCGCAACAACAGCGTATGACCTCCTGTAATCAGCAGGCGACGGCGCAGGCGTTGAAAGGGGATGCTCGTAAGACCTACATGAGTGATTGCCTGAAGAACAGCAAGTCTGCGCCTGGTGAAAAAAGTTTGACGCCACAGCAGCAAAAGATGCGCGAATGTAATAATCAAGCAACGCAACAATCTCTGAAAGGTGATGATCGTAATAAGTTTATGAGCGCCTGCCTCAAGAAAGCCGCCTGATACCTGATAGTGCTAACGGGTGAGCTACGAAAATGGCTCACCCGAAATTTCATACTTCTGCCTTTAGCCCCGTCTCTATAATTTGGGAAAATTGTTTCTGAATGTTCCCAAAAATAATGAATGATGAAAACTTTTTCAAAAAAGCGGCGGCGCATGGGGAGGAACCTCCTTTAACTCCTCAAAACGAACATCAGCGGTCCGGGCTGCGCTTCGCCCGTCGCGTTAGACTACCCCGCGCGGTTGGCCTGGCTGGCATGTTCTTACCGATTGCTTCAACGCTGGTTTCGCACCCACCGCCGGGCTGGTGGTGGCTGGTGTTGGTCGGCTGGGCGTTCGTCTGGCCGCATTTAGCCTGGCAGATTGCGAGTAGGGCTGTCGATCCGCTTAGCCGGGAAATTTATAACTTAAAAACCGATGCAGTATTAGCGGGAATGTGGGTAGGCGTAATGGGCGTAAACGTGCTGCCTTCCACCGCGATGTTGATGATTATGTGTCTGAATTTGATGGGGGCAGGCGGCCCCCGTCTGTTTGTCGCGGGTCTGGTGTTGATGGTGGTTTCCTGCCTTGTCACCCTCGAACTGACGGGTATCACCGTGTTGTTCAATAGTGCGCCGCTGGAATGGTGGCTCTCCCTTCCCATTATCGTCATTTATCCTCTGCTGTTTGGCTGGGTCAGCTACCAGACGGCGACTAAACTGGCGGAACATAAACGCAGGTTGCAGGTCATGAGTACCCGCGACGGTATGACGGGCGTGTATAACCGACGTCATTGGGAAACTATGTTACGCAATGAATTTGATAACTGTCGGCGGCATAACCGCGATGCGACATTACTGATTATCGATATCGACCATTTCAAGAGCATCAACGATACCTGGGGCCATGATGTGGGCGATGAAGCGATTGTGGCGCTTACCCGACAATTACAAATTACCCTGCGCGGTAGCGATGTGATTGGTCGGTTTGGTGGCGATGAGTTTGCGGTGATCATGTCCGGTACGCCAGCTGAGAGCGCCATTACCGCCATGTTACGGGTACATGAAGGGCTAAATACGTTACGTTTGCCGAATACACCGCAGGTGATGTTACGGATTAGTGTGGGTGTCGCGCCGCTGAATCCACAAATGAGTCACTATCGGGAGTGGTTGAAATCGGCAGATTTGGCGCTCTACAAAGCAAAGAAAGCCGGACGTAACCGCACCGAAGTGGCGGCCTGACGTCCGGCGAAAGTCATCAGGATTTGCTGAGTTTTTCTGATTTTTCCATACACTTCGTCATCGCTTCGATCACTGCGGCACGGAAGCCTTTCTCTTCCAGTACGCGTACCGCTTCAATAGTAGTGCCTCCTGGTGAGCAGACCATATCTTTCAGTGCGCCCGGATGTTCTCCCGTTTCAAGTACCATTTTCGCGGAACCCATTACCGCCTGAGCGGCAAATTTATACGCCTGGGCGCGTGGCATCCCGCCCAGCACGGCGGCGTCGGCCATCGCTTCGATAAACATAAAGACGTAGGCTGGCGAAGAACCGCTCACACCGACCACCGGGTGGATCATCGGCTCGGCAATTACTTCCGCTTCGCCAAAGCAGCGGAAAATATTCAGCACATCAGCGGTATCTTCTGGGGTTACCAGCGCGTTTGGCGTTACGGAGGTCATCCCGGCATTAACCAGTGCGGGAGTGTTCGGCATGGCGCGGATAATTTTCCGGTCATGGCCCAGCGCGCGGGCAAGCTGGTCGAGCGTGACACCTGCTGCAATAGAAACGACCAGAGAGTCTTTATTCAGGCTGGAGGTGATTTCGCTAAGCACTTTAATCATGATGCCTGGTTTAACGGCGGCAAAAATGATGTCGGCGATTTGCGCCACTTCTTGCGCCGATTCTGCGGCGTTGATGCCGAACTGGTCATGCAGGGCGGCGACTTTATCCGGGGAGGGGGTATATACCCAGATTTGCCCTGGAAGCACCTGACCGCTGGCAATCAGACCGCCGAGAATGGCTTTTCCCATATTGCCGCAGCCAATAAAACCGATTTTCTTTTCCATTGCCTCACTCCTGCCGTGAAATTCATTGTTTTGATAATCGCTGGCAGAAGCATAAACAGAACTATGCCGGAAGGCAAAAGCGCGACACAATAGAGAATTACCCAACAAAGGATGACTTTATGACAATTTGGGTGGATGCCGACGCGTGTCCCAATGTAATTAAAGAGATTTTGTATCGCGCGGCTGAACGTATGCAGATGCCGCTGGTGCTGGTAGCAAACCAGAGTTTACGCGTACCGCCTTCGCGATTTATTCGAACGCTGCGCGTCGCGGCAGGTTTCGACGTTGCCGATAACGAAATTGTCCGGCAGTGTGAAGCTGGCGATTTGGTGATCACCGCAGATATTCCTTTGGCTGCTGAAGCCATCGAGAAAGGCGCTGCGGCGCTTAATCCACGCGGCGAACGTTACACACCAGCGACCATTCGTGAGCGCCTGACGATGCGCGATTTTATGGATACCTTACGCGCCAGTGGGATCCAGACCGGGGGACCAGATAGCCTTTCACAACGTGACCGCCAGGCCTTTGCCGCGGAGCTGGAGAAGTGGTGGCTGGAAGTGCAACGTAGTCGTGGCTGAATGTAATTTATTATTTACACTTCATTCTTGAAAATTTATTGGTATAGTAAGGGATGTATTAAAATTTTCACTTTAAGTGGAATTTTTTCTTTACAATCGAAATTGTACTAGTTTGATGGTATGATCGCTATTCTCATGACACCGGCTTTCGCCGCATTGCGACCTATTGGGGAAAACCCACGATGACACAACCTCTTTTTCTGATCGGGCCTCGGGGCTGTGGTAAAACAACGGTCGGAATGGCCCTTGCCGATTCGCTTAACCGTCGATTTGTCGATACCGACCAGTGGTTGCAATCACAGCTCAATATGACGGTCGCGGAGATCGTCGAAAGGGAAGAGTGGGCGGGATTCCGCGCCAGAGAAACGGCGGCGTTGGAAGCGGTAACTGCGCCATCCACCGTTATCGCCACGGGCGGCGGCATTATCCTGACGGAATTTAATCGTCACTTTATGCAAAATAACGGGATCGTGGTTTATTTGTGTGCGCCAGTATCAGTCCTGGTTAACCGACTGCAAGCTGCACCGGAAGAAGATTTACGGCCAACCTTAACGGGGAAACCGCTGAGCGAAGAAGTTCAGGAAGTGCTGGAAGAACGCGATGCGCTATATCGCGAAGTTGCGCATATTATCATCGACGCAACAAACGAACCCAGCCAGGTGATTTCTGAAATTCGCAGCGCCCTGGCACAGACGATCAATTGTTGATTTTCGAGCGCCTATACTTAACGTTCATCCCGTGAAATAAGGAAGAACGATGCCAACGAAACCGCCTTATCCTCGTGAAGCATATATAGTGACGATTGAAAAAGGAAAGCCAGGACAGACGGTAACCTGGTACCAACTCAGAGCCGATCATCCTAAACCAGACTCGTTGATCAGTGAACATCCGACCGCTCAGGAAGCGATGGATTCGAAAAAACGCTATGAGGACCCTGACAAAGAGTGACCGCATCAGACTGCTCGGAAGGGATTCTGAGTGCCACCACAAGGGATCTGCG
This sequence comes from Escherichia sp. HH091_1A, assembly GCF_030295175.1. Lineage (NCBI taxonomy): Bacteria > Pseudomonadati > Pseudomonadota > Gammaproteobacteria > Enterobacterales > Enterobacteriaceae > Escherichia > Escherichia sp. HH091_1A. The sequence goes on from NZ_AP025747.1 coordinate 480,391, forward strand.
TCACATTTTTCACAATTCATGTTTTTCAAATAATTAGAATATTAAACAATAACAATCCATTACTGGAATCATTTGGAATCTTTACATTATGCCGTGCAGGTCTGCTGCTACGCTTTTTGTCATTTGTAGCACAGGTAAGTGTCGGCAGTGGTGCTTAGCGCTTGCCCGGTAATTAACGACGAAATAAAAGTAAGGTGGAAGAACAATGAGTGCGTCGTTGGCGATCCTGACCATCGGCATTGTACCTATGCAGGAAGTTTTGCCGCTCCTGACAGAATACATTGACGAAGATAATATTTCCCATCATAGCCTGCTGGGGAAGTTAAGCCGCGAAGAAGTGATGGCGGAGTACGCGCCAGAAGCAGGCGAAGACACAATTCTCACATTATTAAATGACAACCAGCTGGCCCATGTTTCGCGTCGCAAAGTGGAGCGAGACCTGCAAGGTGTGGTTGAAGTGCTCGATAATCAGGGTTACGACGTCATTATATTAATGAGTACGGCAAACATTAGTAGTATGACCGCGCGTAATACGATCTTTCTTGAGCCGTCGCGAATATTGCCACCGCTGGTTTCCTCTATTGTTGAAGATCATCAGGTGGGGGTTATCGTACCGGTTGAAGAGCTACTGACCGTTCAGGCGCAAAAATGGCAAATTTTGCAGAAACCGCCAGTATTTTCATTGGGTAACCCCATTCATGATTCGGAACAAAAAATCATTGATGCCGGGAAAGAATTACTGGCAAAAGGCGCAGATGTCATCATGCTGGATTGTTTGGGATTTAACCAGCGTCATCGCGATTTACTGCAAAAACAGCTCGATGTTCCTGTCTTGCTCTCTAACGTATTGATTGCAAGGCTGGCAGCGGAATTGCTGGTGTAATTTTGCGTGACAGCCAGCGCCTCTGGCCCCTATAGTGAAGTAGATGTTCAACTACCAGACAGGGCCAGTTTATGCTTCAAAGTAATGAGTACTTTTCCGGCAAAGTGAAATCGATCGGCTTTTCCAGCAGCAGCACTGGTCGCGCCAGCGTGGATGTTATGGTTGAAGGCGAATACACCTTCAGCACCGCTGAGCCTGAAGAGATGACGGTAATCAGTGGTGCGCTGAATGTGTTACTGCCTGACGCGACCGACTGGCAAGTGTATGAAGCCGGTTCGGTGTTTAATGTTCCCGGTCACAGCGAGTTTCATCTGCAAGTTGCCGAACCCACCTCTTATCTGTGCCGCTATCTGTAATTCCTCGCCTTCCCCATGAACGGGAGGGCATTTTTCTGAAATATCCTCTCTTTAACCCATAATAATATTCCCTTTGCTGCGATTTTTTCGATTTCCGATATATTCATAATTCATCAAGGTTGATATAAATATCAGTGAAGATTATGAATGGAATTAATATATTGGTCATCTGTATGGTCGTGTTTTTTATGACTGGCAATGCATGTGCCACAGAGTGGATCAGTAGCGAGGACCTTATCACCTCTGACTTTCATCTTATGACGGCAGACGAGCGTAACGTGGTTAAAGCGGCAACCAACGATAGTATGGAAGCTGCTTATATGCTGAAAGATAATATCCGTTGGTATTATCATAATGGTGACCTATCATTACCCGCTAACTTCAGCAATCAAAATAAACTGGTGGTGAACGGTAATTTAACGATTTCCGGCGATTATGATGATTATCTGTCAGGTAATGGTCATCTGATTGTATTAGGTAATGTTATTGTCGACAACTTTATTAATCATGATTTCGCGTATGTCAAAGGGCAGATGACAGCGAAAGGTTTGGTTTATGCTGATTATAATGATCACAACTTTGAAGTGATGAAAGGAATTAGCGCGCGAGGCATTATTGTTTCCGATAAAGCAACGCAATTTGAGGTCATCAAAGCTGAGTTTTATATCAATGAAGATGAAAGCGGTGAAGAATATAACTGGGACGAGAATATTCAAAAAGCCTATTCACTGGTGACGCCTAATCTTTATGATCATAGTGAAATCGAAACCGATAATATTTCCAATGCGTATCCTGACTATGATAGCGTCGTAGACAATATCGTTCAGGGTTTACCTCTTTTTCGAGATAAAGCTGCTCCTGAAATTAATGAGAAATTAAAATGGATTGAAACGGGGAAACTCGATAATTTCCTTGCGGATAAAATAAAGCATGAAGATCCACTGGTGGCACGTTTTCTGACTCATATAGAGCGTTTGTCAACCGCCGTTATGCTGCAACTGTTACAGCACCCCGATGACCAGACGCGTGAATCGATGGCGCAGTCCTGGCCCGCTCAACAGATGCATTTGCTTACCGACGAAATAATTAAAGATGAAGCTGTTGCCAGAGGACTGGTTAAAAACAGCAATATATCCGCCGAAGTGAATAAAAAATTAATGTCTGTACCCGTCGAGAGCATACAGCTGGAGCAGGCCAGACAGGATAATCTTTCTCCTGATATTGTTGTGTCGTTAAGTCAAAGCCCTTTTCTCAGTGTGCGCAAGACATTAATCAGCCATTACGATTACGCCTGGCTGGTTCCAACTGCAGTGGTCGATGAATTGATAAATAGCGAAGATCCGGAGTTACGCGAAAGAATTACCGGAGCCGATTTAACCGCACAACAAGCGGTGTTGTTGAGTAAAGATAAATCGCTGAAAGTTCGTCAAGCATTAGCCCGGACGCTTACTGAACTAAAAATCACCCAACTGTCAGCGACCCTGAGGACAGAGGATGTTGAACGTATCGCAGAACAAATGTATCTGGATAATAAAGAAAATAAAAATATCGTGAAGGCGTTATTGGTCGCTTTGCCGGAGTCGCGTCAACTGACTTTGGCAAAAGAAGATGTGCACAATTTACGTGACGGCATGCGTTATCTGACCTCGAAGGAAGTGATTAGTTATCTGCTGAATCAGCATGACATTCCCAGCATTTGGTATGAGCTGGCACGCGATAAATTGTTACCTCTGGAGTATAAGAAACAATTATGGCAACACACCTTAAAATTAATGATGAGTAAACGGCAAGAAGATCAAGAGCAAGCCTACGAAGTACAGCTGGCGCTGATTGATAATTGTATTATTGACGAAGAGATGCTTAATAATGCTATCGATTTACTGGTTTATTTACCTGCTGAATACCGCTATCGGATGCGAAACCAGTTATTTGATAATAAAGATTTACCCTCCGGAATTATCAACAAACTCGATCAACAGTATCGTTTTAACTCCGACTGGGCGTTGTCTGTTGTCAGTATGAAAAATAGCACCCGTAGACAAAGTGAAAGAGGATTACTCCGCTGGAATCATGAGGAAAGCGATATTTTTGCGGAGCTGGATACGATAAAAGATAAATCAGATGATGAATGGTGGTGCGGATTGCTGAAAAGTCACAATGATCATTTGCGGCAGACGGCGTTGCACAATGTACATACCCCAGCCTCTTTGTTAACGACATTGACTGAGTCACAGGATCGGGCGCTGGCTATTAATAATTCACAGTTGGCTGCCGATGTGAAAACGGCGTGGTTAAAAGAGGATCCATCATTAATCTTATTTGTCGATCAGCCCGATCTTTCGCAGTTACGTGATTTAGTGAAAACCGGGGCAACGCGGCAAATTCGCAGTGAAGCGCGTAACCGGCTTGAGGAAAAACAATGACACAACGCCCCTGGAGCAAGTTACAGCGGGAGATTTATGACTTACTGACGCCAACGATCAACCTGCAAATTCACTGTACCCGTTATCCCATGCGCAGCCAAAATGGTGGAAGCACCGATTTACCGCGTTATTGGATCACGTTGGATAAAGACGTGATCTGGGATTACCCAAAAGACTTTATGGCAGGCAATGGTGGAGTGCGTAATTTTCATGGTGAAACTTGCTGGTATCCTTATCTGACGGATATTTGTTCAATTTCTGATTTATTGCGTGAATATATTGATACCCCAAAAGCGGAGCTGTTAACGAAACAATTTACCAGCGATAAATGGGGGTTAGTGAATATTCTGCGTGCCGCTGACAGGCGAATAGGGATGAGACGGTTGGATCAGTTACGGCGTAAAACGCATAATATTGCTGCGCTAAAAATTATTGCCCGCCGTAGCGAATGATTATATGCCTGGTGTGGATTCGTACGCCGGATAAGACGCCGCAGGCGTCGCATCCGGCATTAAAGGCAAATCAGCAATTAACGTTGTGCTTCGCCACCTAATCCTTCGATCAGGTTTTGGATTAATGCGGCTAGTTCACCGGTCATCAGGATGAAATCGGCATCAAAACGTTGGGCAAAATCTTCACGGTCGATATCTTCGTTTTGATCGCGCAGCTCGTCGCAAAACTTCAGACGCTTGAGTGAACCATCGTCGCACATCACAAACTGAATGCGCTGCTGCCAGTCGAGCGCCAGTTTAGTCACCACTTTTCCTGCTTCAATGTGGTTGGTGATTTCTTCGCTGGTCAAATCTTGTTTCTTCGCGCGGATCACGCCGCCATCTTCCAGCAACGATTTCAGTTCGGCTTCATCAAGCAGCTGGAAGCCTTGTGCCGCACTACCAGAGCGTACCCATTCGGTCTGCGTCAGTTCAATCGGGTTTTCCATGCTCAATGGTACAACCGGTAACGACCCCAGGCTTTTACGCAGTAATGCCAGCGTATCTTCTGCTTTTTTGGCACTGGCGCAGTCCACCATAATCAAACCGTTTACCGTGTCGATCCACATCATGGTTTGGCTGAAACGGCTGAAAGCGCGCGGCAGAAGAGAGTGCAGCACTTCATCTTTCAGCGAATCTTTTTCGGTTTTCTTCAGCTTGCGCGCCTGTTCCGCTTCCAGCTTGGCGATTTTTGCTTCCAGCGCCTGTTTAATCACCGGAGACGGGAGGATTTTTTCTTCTTTGCGTGCGCAGATAACAATTTGACCATTGGCAACGTGCGTTAACGCATCGCTGTGCGATCCCATCGGAGGAACCCAGCCCATCTTCGCCATGTCCTGGCTGCCGCATGGGGTAAATGCCATCGAGGCTAGCTGTTTTTCCATCTCTTCTGCACGCAGCGAAATCTCGCGGCTAAGACGGTAAACCATTAAATTTTTGAACCACAGCATGATAATTTCCACGGCCTTGTCGTTAAATTTAGCGGGCATGATAACGAATTGTCGGCGGCCTTGCATTGCCAATCCGGTTGTCCGTCTCTACGCTATTGATATTGAAAAAAATAAGGAGAGTACCGTGCGTATAGGTATCGATTTAGGCGGCACTAAAACTGAAGTGATTGCACTGGGCGATGCAGGGGAGCAGTTGTATCGTCATCGTCTGCCCACGCCGCGTGATGATTACCATCAGACCATCGAAACGATCGCCACGTTGGTTGATATGGCGGAGCAGGCGACAGGGCAGCGCGGAACGGTAGGCATGGGCATTCCAGGCTCGATTTCGCCTTACACTGGCGTGGTGAAAAATGCCAATTCAACCTGGCTTAACGGTCAGCCATTTGATAAAGATTTAAGCGCGCGGTTGCAACGGGAAGTGCGGTTGGCAAATGACGCCAACTGTCTGGCGGTCTCGGAAGCGGTAGATGGCGCAGCAGCGGGAGCGCAGACGGTATTTGCCGTGATTATCGGCACGGGATGCGGCGCGGGCGTAGCGTTCAATGGTCGAGCGCATATCGGCGGCAATGGCACGGCAGGCGAGTGGGGACACAATCCGCTACCGTGGATGGACGAAGATGAACTGCGTTATCGCGAGGAAGTCCCTTGTTATTGCGGTAAACAAGGTTGTATTGAAACCTTTATTTCGGGTACGGGATTTGCGACGGATTATCATCGTTTGAGCGGACATGCGCTGAAAGGTAGTGAAATTATCCGCCTTGTTGAAGAAAGCGATCCGGTAGCGGAGTTGGCATTGCGTCGTTACGAGCTGCGGCTGGCAAAATCGCTGGCACACGTAGTGAATATTCTCGATCCGGATGTGATTGTGTTGGGGGGCGGGATGAGCAATGTAGATCGTTTATATCAAACGGTTCCGCAGTTGATTAAACAATTTGTCTTCGGCGGCGAATGTGAAACGCCGGTGCGTAAGGCGAAACATGGTGATTCCAGCGGCGTACGCGGCGCTGCATGGTTATGGTCACAAGAATAAAAAACGTAGACAATTGGTGCATCATGCCTGATGCGACGCTTGCCGCGTCTTATCAGGCCTACAAAATGAGCAGCTCGCGTAGGTCGGATAAGACGCTCGCGCCGCATCCGACAACAAGCAGTGACTGCAACCTATCCCACTGGTTTCGCCAGCACCGGACTATCCGCCGCTTGCTGGCGCTTATAGCGACCATACAGCAGCAACGACGACATCGCAGCAAACGAAAGCAGGGCGGCAGGCAGCGCCACGTAATTATAAGTCAGCCCCAGCGTCAGCATCATACCTCCGCAATATGCGCCGACCGCGCTACCGAGGTTAAACGCTATTTGCCCACCTGCGGCACCTAATAATTCTCCACCTTTGGCATTTTGCAGTAACAATATTTGCAGTGGTGCTGAAAGGGCAAATAATCCCGCGCAACAAATAAAAGCAAAAATAAGCGACGTTGTTTTCATGCCGCCGAAGAAAAAGAGCATCAGCAATGCCAGCACAATAATGAAATCAGTCACTGCCGCAATGCGTAGTGGTGAATAACGTCCTGAAATCCGGCCACTTAGCACATTCCCCAACACCATCCCCAGCCCAACTAACATCATAATAAAGGTCATCGCCGTTTCCGAAAAACCGGAAATAAACATCATGTATGGCTTTACGTAGCTGAACCAGGCAAATACACCCGCGTTGCCAAACATCGTGGCAGCGAAAATTAACCACGGGGCCGGGCTGCGCAAAAAGTGAAATTGTTCGCGCAGCTTTCCTTTCGCCTCGTCGCGAATATCCGGCACCCAAAAATAGACCGATGCCATCACCGCGATATTAAACACAGAGATCAATAAAAAGGTGTAACGCCAGATAAACTCCTGACTTAAATACGTCCCCAGCGGAATGCCCAGCAAATTGGCAACTGTCATCCCCGAAACCATCCCCGCCACGGCGGCGGTGACTTTGCCGGGTTTGATAATTTTCGATAACACAATCGCCCCGACGCCAAAAAAAGCGCCATGCGGAAAGCCGGAAACCAGCCGACCAAGGGCGAGCATCAGGTAAGACGAAGAGAGCGTGAACATGGCATTGCCAATAACGCACAACGCCACCAGAAACAACAAGATATGTTTGAGCGAGTAGCGGCTGGAAAAGAGTGCGATGATTGGTGCACCGACCACCACCCCCAGCGCATAATACGAGATCATATGCCCGGCGGCAGGAATCGAAATACCTACGTTATGTGCCAGCTCCGTAAGCACGCCCATAATGCCAAATTCGGCCATTCCCAAACCAAACGTGCCCAGAGCCAAAGATAAAATAACTTTTTTCATACCACCATCACAACCACCAGAACGGCTACCAATCACCGTAGCCAATAAAGTGATAGCTTGCAGGATAACGGCCAGCGAGGCCAAGAGATAATTCGCCCCTCTGTATTCATTATCCTGCTGAATAGTTATTTCACTGCAAACGCACTTTCCAGTTTGCTGTATCCCAGGCCGTTGATCTTTTTCACTTTGATCTGCACCGGAATACGCTCTTTCATCGCTTCAACGTGGCTAATCACACCGATGGTTTTGCCGCTGGCGTTCAGGGCATCCAGCGCATCAAGGGCGGTATCCAGCGTTTCGCTATCCAGCGTGCCGAAACCTTCATCGAGGAACAGCGAGTCAATACGCGTTTTATGGCTGATCAGATCCGAAAGTGCCAGGGCCAGCGCCAGACTGACGAGAAAACTTTCGCCGCCAGAAAGCGTACGGGTATCGCGTACCGCGTCTGCCTGCCAGGTATCGACAACCTCGACTTCCAGCGCCTCGCTGGCTTTGCGCTGTAACAGATAGCGCCCATGCAGGCGAGTCAGTTGCTGATTAGCGAGATGGACTAAATTATCCAGCGTCAGCCCTTGGGCGAACTTACGGAATTTATCGCCCTCTTTGGAACCTATTAGCGAATTCAGATATCCCCAGTCCTCAACCTGCTGCGTCATTTGAGCAATTTGCTGCATTAAGGTTTGTTGTTGCTGACGGTTTTCCGCATCCTGTTTCAGCTGTTGACGAATCTCGCCCTGACTCGTGGTGTTTTCACGCAACTTTTGGTGAGTTTGCGCTAACTCTTGTTTAATCTGTTCCATCGTCATAGTGAGATCTAACCCGTCAGGTCGGTGATGCTGATGCTGTACCAGCGTTTCTGCTGTCTGAGCGGTCAACGTTTGCGCCTGACGGCGCTGGTTTTCCAGATTCTGTTTGAGCTGTTCCAGTTGCGTTAGTGTTTGTTCATCCATCAGTGCTGCAAGGAACGCCTGTTGATCGTCAAAGACGCTGGCCTGTAGCGCGGTGTCAAACTGCGCCTGGGCTTTTTGCAGACTTTGTGTCGCCAGAACGCCTTGCTGCTGCAACGTTTGCTGCTGGCTTTGTAACGCGAGACATTGTTCATGAATTTGCCGCCAGTTTTCCAGTGCCACTGTTTCTTCGCTGTGCGGTAACTCATCACCTTGCGGTAACGTATCCAGAATCGGCGTCAGTTGCTGAATACGGTTTTGCAGCGTGGTTAATTCGTTCTGACGCTGTTGCCAGCTCTGCGCTTCTTGCTGACGTGTTGCTAACCAGCTCTCTTCTTCATTTTCCTGTGGCAATGCCAGCGCGTTACTCGCTAATGCCGCAGAGAGTTGCAGCTGGCGTTGTTCAATTTGCTGTTGATACTGGATAATTTGTTGATTATGCGCAGCAATCTGCCCTTGTAATTCATGTCGTTGGCTGAGTAACCGCAACTGGCGTTCATGTTCATCTTGTGCATCCAGCCACGGTTGAATGTCGTCCTGTGGCTGCAAGGTGATATTGAGGCTGGCTGTGACAGCTCGCCACTGTTGAGTAAGTGCTTGCTCATCTTGTCGGAGGCTTTGCGCTTCGTTCTCATCACGCTGAAGCTGCTTCGTTAAGGCGTCCAGTTGCCCACGTAGCGCCGCACCTTCTTCACCGAGCTTTTTCACTTCGTTTTCCAGCGTTAATAGCCGGGCCTGATTAACGCCCGGTTCCAGCGCCTGATACGCCTCGACCGCCGGGTGGCTGGTGGAACCACAAAGTGGGCAAGGCTGACCTGCCTGTAACTGCGCACGTTGAGCTTCCAGCGTTTTGATGCGCGCTTCCTGCTCGCAAATGGTTTTCACATCGGCAAGTTGTTGCGTTTTTTCTTTATAACGCTGGCGCATTTCGTTAAGTGCGGCGTTACGTTGCGTCTGTTCCTGCGTGACATTCTGGATAGCGACCTGTAATTGCGCCAGGCGTTTTTGTTGGGGAACAATCTGCCCATGCAGCGCGACCAGGCGCTGACGCAGCGTGCGTTGCTCAGCATGTTGCGCCAGGGCGCTAGCAACTTCATCGGCGCTTAACGTCAACGAGATCGCCGGAAGTGAATTAAGTTTTTGCTCTGCATGGGTTAACTGTTGCTGCCACTGCCGCAGATGCTCGCGTTCGCTGGTTTGTTGAGAGAATTGCGCACGCCAACCCGCCAGTTCGTTGTTCCACTGACGGAAGCGGTCGTGTTCCTGTAACCAGGCATTCAGGCTTTGTTGCTGCTGCTGTAATTCTGCAGACTGCTTCGCCGCGTGGTGGCGAATGCTCGCACGAAGCGCCATTGTGCGCTGTAAGCGAGTATTTACTTCTTCAATCTGCTGGCGAGTATGCGCCAGTGCCGCAGTGTGTTCTGCGATGCGTTCCCAGTGCGGACGAAGATTTCGCGCCGGTTGTGCCAGACTGAGCGCCGCCAGTTGAGGTTGCGCTTTTTCTTCTTCGGCTAACGCCTGTTGCAATGCCTGCTGACGGCGGCTGGCTTCTTGCTGCAATTCGTCCAGACGCGTTAACCAGTTTAACGATTGTTGTTCTTGCTGCTGCGCGGCGAGTAACTGTTTCTCTTCGTCAGTGAGTACCTGCAAACTTTCTGTCAGCGATTGCACTTGTTCTGGCGCTAATAACGCGACGCCGCTGGCCTGCGCTTGCAGTTTCTCCAGCTCAGTGCGGGCCGATTTGTGCTGCTCAAAGACCATCGCAGAGATTTGCCCGTAGATTTCGGTGCCGGTTAATTCCTCGAGCAATTCCGCGCGTTCTTTTGGTTTGGCATTCAGGAAGGCAGCAAATTGCCCCTGCGAAAGCAGCATCGAACGGGTGAAACGCCCGTAATCCAGTCCGGTTAACGTCGCCGTCAGTTCCAGCTTATCTTTCACTTTGTCAGCGAGAATTTTGCCATCGGTACAGCGCGCCAGCTCTACGCGCGGCACCTGCAAATTACCGTCTGGCTGGTTACGCGCCCGATTCTGGCTCCAGAATGCACGGTACGCTTCACCTTTGACTTCAAACTCCACTTCCGCCAGACATTCGGCGGTATCGCGGGTCATTAGATCATTTTGCGATTGTGAAACGTTAGAAAGGCGCGGAGTTTCGTGATACAGCGCCAGGCAAATGGCATCCAGCAGGGTGGTTTTCCCCGCGCCGGTTGGGCCGGTAATCGCAAACAGCCCATTGCTGGCGAACGGCTCGCGGGTGAAATCAATCTTCCATTCGCCTTTTAACGAGTTCAGGTTTTTCAGGCGCAGGCTGAGAATTTTCATGCTTCGTGTTCTCCGGCGAGGGTCTGCAGCGTCGTGGTGAAAAGATGTTGCAGACGTTGCTGCTGTGATTCATCCAGTTCTTCCAGTGCGAGACGACGATTAAACACCTCTTCGACGCTGAGTTCGCTGAGGGTTTCACGCTGTTGGCTGGCTAACACACGCTCGCGCTGTTCACGGCTGCGGCGTACCAGCAATACTTCGACAGGCAGTGATTCAGTTAATGCCTGGATTTTGCGCTGAATATCATGCAGATACTCATCAGTAATGATTTCGATATCCAGCCAGACAGGTGGTTCCTGTGATACATCGCGCCACTGTTCCAGCTGTTCGGTAATCGACGCCAGATCGCCTTTCAGTACCGCCATCGGTTGCGTTATCGGCACGCTCAGGTTTTCCACGCTCTCTAATTTGCCGTTTGAAAATGTCACCAGATGGACATATTTACTTTTTTCGCATTCATCAAAACTCAGTGGAATGGGGGAACCGCAATAGCGAACATGTTCCATGCCGCCAATAATCTGTGCGCGGTGAATATGCCCGAGCGCGATGTAGTCGGCTGGCGGAAAGTTTTGTGCCGGGAAGGCGTCCAGCGTGCCAATATAAATGTCACGCACGGCGTCACTTTTGCTGGCACCAACGGTCGTTAAATGCCCCGTGGCGATGATGGGCAGAGGCTGATCGCCGCGCAGTTTGCAGGCATCGGCATAATGTTGTTGGTAATAATCGGTAATAGCCGCCAGCAAATGTTGTTGTTTTTCAATACCGTTAAGCCCCGCCTGGCTGGTAATAATGTCACGCGGGCGTAAAAAAGGAATGGGGCACAGCACTGCGCCTGGCGTCCCGTCGCGACGAGGCAAGATTTGCGGCGCATGTCCGGCGCTGGCGACCACGGTAGTATTGAGGAACGCCATGATATCGCGCGATTCATTCAGCGTGGCGACCGAGTCATGGTTTCCTGCCAGTACCACCAGATGACAGCCCGTTTGCTGTAAATTGACAACAAAACGGTTGTATAACGTGCGGGCGTAACTGGGCGGTGATCCGGTATCGAAAACATCACCGGCAACAATAATCGCATCCACCTGATGGGTTTGCACTGTTTCCAGCAGCCAGTCAAGAAAGGCCTGGTGTTCAGCTTCGCGGCTTTTACTGTAGAAGTTCTGGCCGAGATGCCAGTCTGAGGTGTGAAGGATGCGCATAACGATTCCCTGGCGAAAAAGCATGGGCGCGATTATACCCAAACAGATGTGCCATTTGCTTTTTTCTGCGCCACGGAAATCAACTACCTGAAGATATGTGCGACGTGCTTTTCATAAATCTGTCATAAATCTGACGCATAATGACGTCGCATTAATGATCGCAACCTATTTATTACAACAGGGCAAATCATGGCGAGACGTATTCTGGTCGTAGAAGATGAAGCTCCAATTCGCGAAATGGTCTGCTTCGTGCTCGAACAAAATGGCTTTCAGCCGGTCGAAGCGGAAGATTATGACAGTGCTGTGAATCAACTGAATGAACCCTGGCCGGATTTAATTCTCCTTGACTGGATGTTACCTGGCGGCTCCGGTATCCAGTTCATCAAACACCTCAAGCGCGAGTCGATGACCCGAGATATTCCAGTGGTGATGCTGACCGCCAGAGGGGAAGAAGAAGATCGCGTGCGCGGCCTTGAAACCGGTGCGGATGACTATATCACCAAGCCGTTTTCGCCGAAGGAACTGGTGGCGCGAATCAAAGCGGTAATGCGCCGTATTTCGCCAATGGCGGTGGAAGAGGTGATCGAGATGCAGGGGCTCAGTCTCGACCCGACATCTCACCGGGTGATGGCGGGCGAAGAACCGCTGGAGATGGGGCCGACAGAATTTAAACTGCTGCACTTTTTTATGACACATCCCGAGCGCGTGTACAGCCGCGAGCAGCTGTTAAACCACGTCTGGGGAACCAACGTATATGTGGAAGACCGCACGGTCGATGTTCACATTCGTCGCCTGCGTAAGGCACTGGAGCCCGGCGGACATGACCGCATGGTGCAGACCGTACGCGGTACAGGATATCGTTTTTCAACCCGCTTTTAACGCCTTGCTCATCGGACGCAGAGCAGGGCTTATGATTTCTTAACTGGAGTATCTTACGTGCTGGAACGGCTGTCGTGGAAAAGGCTGGTGCTGGAGCTGCTACTTTGCTGCCTCCCGGCTTTCATCCTGGGTGCATTTTTTGGTTACCTGCCTTGGTTTTTGCTGGCATCGGTAACAGGACTGCTTATCTGGCATTTTTGGAATTTATTGCGCCTTTCATGGTGGCTGTGGGTGGATCGCAGTATGACCCCGCCTCCGGGGCGTGGTAGCTGGGAACCGCTGCTATACGGCTTACACCAGATGCAGCTGCGTAATAAAAAACGTCGCCGCGAACTGGGCAATCTGATTAAACGCTTTCGTAGCGGCGCGGAGTCGCTGCCTGATGCGGTGGTGCTGACCACGGAAGAGGGCGGTATTTTCTGGTGTAATGGTCTGGCGCAACAAATTCTTGGTTTGCGCTGGCCGGAAGATAATGGGCAGAACATCCTTAATCTGCTGCGTTATCCGGAGTTTACGCAATATCTGAAAACGCGTGATTTTTCTCGCCCGCTCAATCTGGTGCTCAATACCGGGCGGCATCTGGAAATTCGCGTCATGCCTTATACCCACAAACAGTTGCTGATGGTGGCGCGTGATGTCACGCAAATGCATCAACTGGAAGGGGCGCGGCGTAACTTTTTTGCCAACGTGAGCCATGAGTTGCGTACGCCATTGACAGTGTTACAGGGTTACCTGGAGATGATGGATGAGCAACCACTGCAAGGTGCGGTACGTGAAAAAGCGTTGCACACCATGCGCGAGCAGACCCAGCGGATGGAAGGGCTGGTGAAGCAGTTACTGACGCTGTCAAAAATAGAAGCCGCGCCAACGCAGTTGCTTAATGAAAAGGTTGATGTGCCGATGATGCTGCGGGTCGTTGAGCGTGAGGCCCAGACTCTGAGCCAGCAGAGACAGACATTTACCTTTGAAATAGATAACGACCTCAAGGTGTCTGGCAACGAAGACCAACTTCGCAGCGCGATTTCTAACCTGGTTTATAACGCCGTGAATCATACGCCGGAAGGTACGCATATCACCGTACGCTGGCAGCGAGTGCCGCACGGTGCCGAATTTAGCGTTGAAGATAATGGACCGGGCATCGCACCGGAGCATATTCCGCGCCTGACCGAGCGTTTTTATCGCGTTGATAAAGCACGTTCCCGACAAACTGGCGGTAGCGGATTAGGGTTAGCGATCGTGAAACATGCGGTGAATCATCACGAAAGTCGCCTGCATATTGAGAGTACGGTGGGAAAAGGTACGCGTTTCAGTTTTGTTATCCCGGAACGTTTAATTGCCAAAAACAGCGAATAATCCGCCTTTGTCATCTTTTATTGCCATAAGCCAGCTGATGCTGGCTTATTTTCTTTGCAGTCAAAATACGGGCGTTAGATTTTACAACGGCTGGTGATTTTTTGTTCGCATGATTAGCCATGTCTTTTTCACGGAAATAGTGTTTTATACTGGTTGGTGATTTCTTATCGCTATATACCTCTGGTTTTTAGATCCCTTCTTGCTTTAAAACGTTATAAGCGTTTAAATTGCGCTTCAGGTGCTGTCATACTGACTGCATTCACGCGGTAAATCGAAAAACTATTCTTCGCCGCGCCTGGTTGGGAGTATTTCCCGCTAAAATTGTTTAAATATACCGCTGTATCATCCCCAGGGATTGGCACAAAAATTTAACGTTACAACACCACATCCACAGGCAGTATGATTTATGACCCATCAATTAAGATCGCGCGATATCATCGCTCTGGGCTTTATGACATTTGCGTTGTTCGTCGGCGCAGGTAACATCATTTTCCCTCCAATGGTCGGCTTGCAGGCAGGCGAACACGTCTGGACTGCGGCATTCGGCTTCCTCATTACTGCCGTTGGCCTGCCGGTATTAACGGTGGTGGCGCTGGCGAAAGTTGGCGGTGGTGTTGACAGCCTCAGCACGCCAATTGGTAAAGTCGCTGGCGTACTGCTGGCAACGGTTTGCTACCTGGCTGTAGGGCCGTTGTTCGCCACGCCGCGTACAGCCACCGTCTCCTTTGAAGTGGGCATTGCGCCCCTGACGGGTGACTCCGCGCTGCCGCTGTTTATCTACAGCCTGGTCTATTTCGCTATCGTTATTCTGGTTTCGCTCTATCCGGGCAAACTGCTGGATACCGTCGGTAACTTCCTGGCACCGCTGAAAATTATCGCGCTGGTCATCCTGTCTGTTGCGGCAATTGTCTGGCCAGCGGGCTCTATCAGCACGGCGACTGAGGCTTATCAAAACGCCGCGTTTTCTAACGGCTTCGTTAATGGCTATCTGACCATGGATACGCTGGGCGCGATGGTGTTTGGTATCGTTATTGTTAATGCGGCGCGTTCTCGCGGCGTTACCGAAGCGCGTCTGCTGACCCGTTATACCGTCTGGGCTGGCCTGATGGCGGGTGTCGGTCTGACTCTGCTGTACCTGGCGCTGTTCCGTCTGGGTTCAGACAGCGCGTCGCTGGTCGATCAGTCTGCAAACGGTGCGGCTATTCTGCATGCTTACGTTCAGCACACCTTTGGCGGCGGTGGTAGCTTCCTGCTGGCGGCGTTAATCTTTATCGCCTGCCTGGTCACGGCGGTTGGCCTGACCTGTGCTTGTGCAGAATTCTTTGCTCAGTACGTACCGCTCTCCTATCGTACGCTGGTGTTCATCCTCGGCGGCTTCTCGATGGTGGTGTCTAACCTCGGCTTGAGCCAGCTGATTCAGATCTCCGTACCGGTGCTGACCGCTATTTATCCGCCGTGTATCGCACTGGTTGTATTAAGTTTTACACGCTCATGGTGGCATAATTCGTCCCGCGTGATTGCTCCGCCGATGTTTATCAGCCTGCTTTTTGGTATTCTCGACGGGATCAAAGCATCTGCATTCAGCGATATCTTACCGTCCTGGGCGCAGCGTTTACCGCTGGCCGAACAAGGTCTTGCGTGGTTAATGCCAACAGTGGTGATGGTGGTTCTGGCCATTATTTGGGATCGCGCGGCAGGTCGTCAGGTGACCTCCAGCGCTCACTAAATCACTGAATATTTGTTTTAACCACGGGGCTGCGATGCCCCGTGGTTTTTTATTTTGTTGATGGGTTAGGAATTGATGGAAAGTAAGAACAAGCTAAAGCGTGGGCTAAGTACCCGACACATACGCTTTATGGCACTGGGTTCAGCAATTGGCACCGGGTTGTTTTACGGTTCGGCAGACGCCATCAAAATGGCCGGTCCGAGCGTGTTGTTGGCCTATATTATCGGTGGTATCGCGGCGTATATCATTATGCGTGCGCTGGGGGAAATGTCGGTACATAACCCGGCAGCCAGCTCTTTCTCGCGCTATGCGCAGGAAAACCTCGGTCCACTGGCAGGTTATATCACTGGCTGGACCTACTGCTTTGAAATCCTTATTGTCGCCATCGCCGATGTGACCGCTTTCGGTATCTATATGGGCGTCTGGTTCCCGACGGTGCCGCACTGGATTTGGGTACTGAGCGTAGTGCTGATTATCTGCGCCGTAAACCTGATGAGCGTGAAGGTATTTGGTGAGCTTGAGTTCTGGTTCTCGTTCTTTAAAGTCGCCACCATCATCATCATGATTGTCGCCGGTTTCGGCATCATCATCTGGGGGATTGGCAACGGCGGGCAACCGACCGGTATCCATAATCTTTGGAGCAACGGCGGCTTCTTCAGTAACGGCTGGCTTGGCATGGTGATGTCGCTGCAAATGGTAATGTTTGCTTACGGTGGGATCGAAATTATCGGGATTACCGCCGGGGAAGCGAAAGATCCGGAAAAATCGATTCCGCGTGCGATTAACTCCGTGCCGATGCGTATTCTGGTGTTCTACGTCGGTACGCTGTTCGTCATTATGTCTATCTATCCGTGGAATCAGGTTGGCACTGCCGGTAGCCCGTTTGTGCTGACGTTCCAGCATATGGGCATTACTTTTGCCGCCAGCATTCTTAACTTTGTTGTGCTGACCGCTTCGCTGTCAGCAATTAACAGTGACGTATTTGGCGTAGGTCGTATGCTTCACGGCATGGCAGAGCAGGGTAGCGCGCCGAAAATTTTCAGCAAAACCTCGCGTCGCGGTATTCCGTGGGTCACGGTGCTGGTGATGACTACCGCGCTATTGTTTGCGGTATATCTGAACTACATCATGCCGGAAAATGTCTTCCTGGTGATCGCTTCGCTGGCAACCTTCGCCACGGTGTGGGTATGGATTATGATCCTGCTGTCGCAAATTGCTTTCCGTCGCCGTTTGCCGCCAGAAGAAGTGAAGGCACTGAAATTTAAAGTACCAGGTGGGGTAGCAACGACCATCGGCGGTTTGATTTTCCTGCTCTTTATTATCGGATTGATTGGTTATCATCCGGACACACGTATCTCGCTGTACGTTGGTTTCGCGTGGATTGTTCTGCTGTTGATTGGTTGGATGTTTAAACGCCGCCACGATCGTCAGCTGGCTGAAAATCACTAATCACTGCGTTCTGTAAGCCGGATCAAGGCAAGCCCTGATCCGGCTATTCCGAAAGTTATCCGCCCCCGTCCTCCTCCCCCAAATATCCTTCAGATGATGAGTGATCCTGCATTAGGCTATAGCAAGGTGATCAGATTTTCATCACAGGGGAATTATGATGTTAAATGCATGGCACCTGCCGGTGCCCCCATTTGTTAAACAAAGCAAAGATCAACTACTCATTACACTGTGGCTGACAGGCGAAGACCCACCGCAGCGGATTATGCTACGTACAGAAAACGATAACGAAGAAACGTCAGTACCGATGCATAAGCAGCGCAGTCAGCCCCAGCCTGGTGTCACGGCATGGCGGGCGGCCATCGATATTTCCATTGGGCAACCCCGGCGGCGCTATAGCTTCAAATTATTGTGGCACGATCGCCAGCGTTGGTTTACACCGCAGGGCTTCAGCCGAATGCCGCCAGCACGACTGGAGCAGTTTGCCGTCGATGTCCCGGATATCGGCCCACAATGGGCTGCGGATCAGATTTTTTATCAGATCTTCCCTGATCGTTTCGCCCGTAGTCTTCCTCGCGAAGCTGAACAGGATCATGTTTATTACCATCACGCAGCCGGACAAGAGATCATATTGCGTGACTGGGATGAACCGGTCACGGCGCAGGCGGGTGGATCAACGTTCTATGGCGGCGATCTTGACGGTATCAGCGAAAAACTGCCGTATCTGAAAAAGCTCGGCGTGACGGCGCTGTATCTTAATCCGGTGTTTAAAGCCCCCAGCGTACACAAATACGATACCGAGGATTATCGCCATGTCGATCCGCAGTTTGGCGGCGATGGGGCGTTGCTGCGTTTACGACACAATACACAGCAGATGGGAATGCGGCTGGTGCTGGACGGTGTGTTTAACCACAGTGGCGATTCCCATGCCTGGTTTGACCGACATAATCGGGGGACAGGTGGCGCTTGTCACAACCCCGAATCGCCCTGGCGTGACTGGTACTCATTTAGCGATGATGGCACGGCGCTCGACTGGCTGGGCTATGCCAGCCTGCCGAAGCTGGATTATCAATCGGAAAGTCTGGTGAATGAAATTTATCGCGGGGAAGACAGCATTGTCCGCCACTGGCTGAAAGCGCCGTGGAATATGGACGGCTGGCGGCTGGATGTGGTGCATATGCTGGGGGAAGCGGGTGGGGCGCGCAATAATTTGCAGCACGTTGCTGGGATCACCGAAGCGGCGAAAGAAACTCAGCCGGAAGCGTATATTGTCGGAGAGCATTTTGGCGATGCACGGCAATGGTTACAGGCCGATGTGGAAGATGCCGCCATGAACTATCGCGGCTTCACATTCCCGTTGTGGGGATTTCTCGCCAACACCGATATCTCTTATGATCCGCAGCAAATTGACGCCCAAACCTGTATGGCCTGGATGGATAATTACCGCGCAGGGCTTTCTCATCAACAGCAATTACGTATGTTTAATCAGCTCGATAGCCACGATACTGCGCGATTTAAAACGCTGCTCGGTCGGGATATTGCGCGCCTGCCGCTGGCGGTGGTCTGGTTGTTCACCTGGCCTGGTGTACCGTGCATTTATTACGGTGATGAAGTGGGACTGGATGGTAAAAACGATCCGTTTTGCCGTAAACCGTTCCCCTGGCAGGTGGAAAAGCAGGATACGGCGTTATTCGCGCTGTACCAGCGAATGATTGCGCTGCGTAAGAAAAGTCAGGCGCTGTGTCGTGGCGGCTGTCAGGTGCTATATGCGGAAGATAACGTGGTGGTATTTGGCCGCGTGCTGAATCAGCAGCGTGTGCTGGTGGCAATCAACCGTGGAGAAGCCTGTGAAGTAGTGCTACCCGCGTCACCGTTGCTTAATGTTGCGCAATGGCAACGCAAAGAAGGCCATGGGCAACTGACAGACGGGATTCTGGCTTTGCCTGCCATTTCGGCTACGGTATGGATGAACTAAAGCATCTGTTTTATTTGTTACGTCGTTAGTCATCAGCCCTGACACTACGCAGCGAAAAAGCTGCACAATGTCAGGGCTGAGTTTGTTAAATATTTGTCCCGATCGATATGAGCGATTTTTGGTATTCTTTGCCCATGAGGTTATGTACAACCTGCTCCAGGATAACCCTGTAGTGGAGCAAAGATATGACAATTTCAAATTCGAATTTATTGAAACCGTTTATTACTGGTACTGAGTTGCCACCTTTTAAAGAGGATGTCTTTTCTAAAACAGAAGAACAATTTAAAAAAAGCCCCCATGGCAAATTGCTTTTCATTTCCGGAAATGAAAACTTAGTAAACATTTCAGCGGAAAAAATCGATGAAATAAAAAATAGCAAAAGTTTCTTTTCAAACGTTGTAAATATAATAATTTTACTAATTAAGCATCCTGATAAAATTCTGGCCATTCTTCATGGTTGCCCTGCAGAGTCCATCGAAGTCATTAAGAATGCGAAACGAACGGGGCAATGGTCATATGAGATGACTGATAAGTACGGGCAGAGTATTGAAGTGTCCTATATTTTCACTGATACCATAGATGATAAATCTGATGGAAAATTATGCTTAAAAATCTGTAACTCCTGCAACCAAAATGATTCTAGTACACATGAATATAAAATAGATCATCAACAGTTGAAAAATCACATAAGGCAACTTGAGGAGTGGGCCCTTCTTGAAAAGTTTTATGATAACAACGCTTATTATTCTAAACGTACAAAACAATTAGAGAAGAAAATTGCCGATGCGGGGTTTATAACAGGGAAGGTTAATGCCGATAACTTTAATGTAAAAGAGTTTAAAGACGATATAGCCTCGATGCTTTGTGAACAGCCCCCCATGCGTACACACCAGATTTCTTCATCCGGATACTTATCTGCCGATAAAGTGCCCGATCTCTATAAGACAAATTTGAAAGACGCGCAGAGAGATCTGAAAACAACACCGGTTGACATCGATGGTGTTAGTCTAAAATCAAAAACTCGGGAAAAAATTGCGGAAGTAATTGAGAAAAAAACTGAGGAAGAAAATGCGAAACAAAATGCGAAGACCATTGAGGAGAAGAATATCGAAAAAAACAAGAAAGAAACAAATCCTGAGGATAATTTTGTCTTAAAATTCTCACAGGAAGAAATCAATGAGATGCTCCTGGATTACAGCGATGAAGAACAAAACAAATTAAGACCTTTTTTCACTAGTGATCACATGTATTGTTTATTTGATGCTTTTAGTCAGGGTTTGCATAATGTTGCTCGTGATGGCAGTCCACGGTATGCAGGTTTACTACATCAAATAGCATCCAACTCTGAGATATTACAAGATTTTGATCAACAATTGTTCTGGCGCACGTTTACAGGAGGGGTCTTCCATCGACGTATCTCTGTGAACAGCGAGCCAGAAAAGACAGATGTATGGCGATTCAGTGCACAATTTGATTTTCCACATATAAATGAAAACGGAGATTTGTCCAGAACGGTACTCATGTTCGAGGGGGTTGCTGAAAGCAACTTTAAAGATATCGCCAATCATTCCAGCGAATGTTTTTCTTACAGCTGTTATGCCGCCCCGCTGGATGCGAATGCTAAAAAATAGTGACGCTGGAGCTTGAAGTTTCAGAGCGCCTTGCGTGACGCCTGCGCCATCATCCGCGGATAAAACTGCCAGAAGCGGGTTTCCAGAGCGTCGTAATGGGCGTCTAAATCGTACCAGGAGTCACGCAGGGCATCCAGACGTGGGCGACGGCTTGCCATGCCGTTTAACACGTTCTGGATGAAATCCATATCGCGATAGCGAACCAGCCATTGCTCAGACCATAAGTAATTGTTCAGATTGATAAAGCGTGGCGGTGAGTCTGGAAGAATAGTCATCACTTGCTCCCGGGCATAACAGGTAAATTCCTGTAGCGGAAAGTCCGGTGATAGCTGCGACCAGTGGCGTGAAAGAAAGTGATCCCACATGACATCCAGCGTAATAGGCGCAACGCGGCGGGTTTCACGACGAAACCACTCCCTTGCTTCGCGGACTTCCGGCAGATTATCGGTCAGTACGTCGATACGGCGATGCATATGAATGCCAGCCACGACGTCGGGAGGAAAATTTTCTTCAGGATTTCCGCGTACGAAATCAGCCAGTAAATTGCCGGAAAGCGAGCTTTCCGCGAGATGGGCTAGATGCAGGTGAGCTAAAAAATTCATCGATTATATTCTATCCAAAGGGGGGTAAAGGTTGCAGGGAGAGCGCCCCGGCACTAGACTACCCGCCTCTTATTTTAGTCTGAGTCAGTGTCATGCGCGTTACCGATTTCTCCTTTGAATTACCCGAATCCCTGATTGCCCACTATCCAATGCCTGAACGCAGTAGCTGTCGTTTACTGTCGCTGGACGGGCCGACGGGCGCGCTGACGCACGGTACTTTCACCGATTTACTCGATAAGCTCAACCCCGGCGATCTTCTGGTTTTTAATAATACCCGCGTGATCCCGGCGCGCCTGTTTGGGCGTAAAGCCAGCGGCGGCAAGATTGAAGTGCTGGTCGAGCGTATGCTCGACGACAAACGCATTCTTGCGCATATTCGCGCCTCGAAAGCGCCAAAACCGGGCGCAGAGCTGCTGCTGGGCGATGACGAAAGTATCAACGCAACAATGACCGCTCGCTACGGCGCACTGTTTGAAGTCGAATTTAATGATGATCGTTCTGTACTGGATATCCTCAACAGTATCGGCCACATGCCACTGCCGCCGTACATCGACCGTCCGGACGAAGATGCAGACCGCGAACTTTATCAAACAGTTTATAGTGAAAAACCGGGCGCGGTAGCGGCCCCGACTGCCGGGCTGCATTTTGACGAACCTTTGCTGGAAAAATTGCGCGCCAAAGGCGTGGAGATGGCGTTCGTAACTCTGCACGTTGGTGCGGGTACTTTCCAGCCGGTGCGCGTCGACACCATTGAAGATCACATCATGCACTCAGAATACGCTGAAGTGCCGCAGGATGTGGTAGACGCGGTACTGGCAGCAAAAGCGCGCGGCAATCGGGTGATTGCGGTTGGCACCACCTCGGTACGTTCGCTGGAAAGCGCGGCCCAGGCGGCGAAAAACGATCTCATTGAACCGTTCTTTGACGATACCCAAATCTTTATCTATCCGGGCTTCCAGTACAAAGTGGTCGATGCGCTGGTGACGAACTTCCACTTGCCAGAGTCGACACTGATTATGCTGGTTTCGGCCTTTGCCGGTTATCAACACACCATGAATGCCTATAAAGCGGCGGTAGAAGAGAAATATCGCTTTTTTAGTTACGGTGATGCGATGTTTATCACGTACAATCCGCAGGCAATTAATGAGCGCGTCGGGGAGTAATTCCGCGGCGCTGGTTTAAACGTTGGACTGTTTTTCTGACGTAGTGGAGAAAAAATGAAATTTGAACTGGACACTACCGACGGTCGCGCACGCCGTGGCCGCCTGGTCTTTGATCGTGGCGTAGTGGAAACGCCTTGTTTTATGCCTGTTGGCACCTACGGCACCGTAAAAGGGATGACGCCGGAAGAAGTTGAAGCCACTGGCGCACAAATTATTCTCGGTAACACTTTCCACCTGTGGCTGCGCCCGGGTCAGGAAATCATGAAACTGCATGGCGATCTGCACGATTTTATGCAGTGGAAAGGACCTATCCTTACCGACTCCGGCGGCTTCCAGGTCTTCAGCCTTGGCGATATTCGTAAAATCACCGAACAGGGCGTTCACTTCCGTAACCCGATCAACGGCGATCCGATTTTCCTCGACCCGGAAAAGTCGATGGAGATTCAGTACGATCTTGGTTCAGATATCGTCATGATCTTTGATGAGTGTACGCCGTATCCTGCTGACTGGGATTACGCAAAACGCTCGATGGAGATGTCTCTGCGTTGGGCGAAGCGTAGCCGTGAGCGTTTTGATAGTCTCGGTAACAAAAATGCGCTGTTTGGTATCATTCAGGGCAGCGTTTACGAAGATTTACGTGATATTTCTGTTAAAGGTCTGGTAGATATCGGTTTTGATGGCTACGCTGTCGGCGGTCTGGCTGTGGGTGAGCCGAAAGCAGATATGCACCGCATTCTGGAGCATGTGTGTCCGCAAATTCCGGCAGACAAACCGCGTTACCTGATGGGCGTTGGTAAACCGGAAGATCTGGTTGAAGGCGTACGTCGCGGTATCGATATGTTTGACTGCGTAATGCCAACCCGCAACGCCCGAAATGGTCATCTGTTCGTGACCGATGGCGTGGTGAAAATCCGCAATGCGAAGTATAAGAGCGATACTGGCCCACTCGATCCTGAGTGTGATTGCTACACCTGTCGCAATTATTCACGCGCTTACTTGCATCATCTCGACCGTTGCAACGAAATATTAGGCGCGCGACTCAATACCATTCATAACCTTCGTTACTACCAGCGTTTGATGGCGGGTTTACGCAAGGCTATTGAAGAGGGTAAATTAGAGAGCTTCGTAACTGATTTTTACCAGCGTCAGGGGCGAGAAGTACCACCTTTGAACGTTGATTAATATTAATAATGAGGGAAATTTAATGAGCTTTTTTATTTCTGATGCGGTAGCGGCAACGGGTGCACCGGCGCAAGGTAGCCCGATGTCTTTGATTTTGATGCTGGTGGTATTCGGTCTGATTTTCTATTTCATGATCCTGCGTCCACAGCAGAAGCGCACCAAAGAACACAAAAAGCTGATGGACTCCATTGCCAAAGGTGATGAAGTTCTGACGAACGGTGGCCTGGTCGGTCGCGTAACCAAAGTAGCGGAAAACGGCTACATTGCTATCGCACTGAATGACACCACTGAAGTAGTTATTAAACGTGACTTCGTAGCTGCCGTTCTGCCGAAAGGCACCATGAAGGCGCTGTAATTAAAATTTTTCCCTAAGGGAATTGCCGTGTTAAACCGTTATCCTTTGTGGAAGTACGTCATGCTGATCGTGGTGATTGTCATCGGTCTGCTGTATGCACTTCCCAACCTGTTTGGTGAGGATCCGGCTGTTCAGATCACTGGCGCGCGCGGAGTCGCCGCCAGTGAGCAAACGCTGATCCAGGTCCAGAAAACGTTACAAGAAGAAAAAATAACTGCTAAGTCTGTGGCACTGGAAGAGGGCGCTATTCTTGCGCGCTTCGACTCCACTGACACCCAACTGCGCGCTCGTGAAGCATTAATGGGCGTTATGGGTGACAAATACGTCGTGGCGCTTAACCTTGCCCCGGCAACGCCGCGCTGGCTGGCAGCTATTCATGCTGAGCCGATGAAGCTCGGTCTTGACCTGCGTGGCGGCGTTCACTTCTTGATGGAAGTGGATATGGACACCGCGCTTGGCAAACTTCAGGAACAAAATATCGATAGCTTGCGCAGTGACCTGCGCGAAAAGGGCATCCCGTATACCACCGTTCGTAAAGAAAACAACTACGGCCTGAGCATCACTTTCCGCGATGCTAAAGCTCGTGATGAAGCCATTGCGTATCTGAGCAAGCGTCATCCGGATCTGGTGATTAGCAGCCAGGGCAGCAATCAGCTGCGTGCGGTAATGAGCGATGCGCGTCTGAGTGAAGCGCGTGAATACGCGGTGCAACAGAACATCAACATCCTGCGTAACCGTGTAAACCAGCTTGGCGTGGCGGAGCCGGTGGTTCAGCGTCAGGGTGCTGACCGTATCGTTGTTGAGCTGCCTGGTATCCAGGACACCGCACGAGCGAAAGAGATTCTGGGTGCAACGGCAACGCTGGAATTCCGTCTGGTAAATACCAACGTTGACCAGGCCGCTGCTGCGTCTGGACGCGTACCGGGCGACTCTGAAGTGAAACAGACCCGCGAAGGTCAGCCTGTTGTGCTGTACAAACGCGTAATTCTGACCGGTGACCACATCACTGATTCCACTTCCAGCCAGGACGAATACAACCAACCGCAGGTTAACATCTCGCTCGATAGCGCTGGTGGTAACATCATGTCTAACTTCACCAAGGACAACATCGGCAAACCGATGGCGACCCTATTTGTGGAGTACAAAGACAGCGGTAAGAAAGATGCAAACGGTCGTGCGGTTCTGGTGAAACAGGAAGAGGTGATTAACATCGCTAATATTCAGTCTCGTCTGGGTAACAGTTTCCGTATCACCGGTATCAATAACCCGAACGAAGCGCGCCAGCTTTCGCTGTTGCTGCGTGCCGGTGCGTTGATCGCGCCAATTCAGATTGTTGAAGAACGTACCATTGGCCCAACCCTGGGTATGCAGAACATTGAACAGGGGCTGGAGGCTTGCCTTGCCGGTCTGCTGGTTTCTATTCTGTTTATGATCATCTTCTATAAGAAATTTGGTCTGATTGCGACCAGTGCTCTGATTGCGAACTTGATCTTGATTGTCGGCATTATGTCGCTGTTGCCAGGTGCAACGCTGAGTATGCCGGGTATCGCGGGTATTGTCTTAACCCTTGCGGTGGCGGTCGATGCGAACGTACTGATCAACGAACGTATTAAAGAAGAGTTGAGCAACGGGCGTACTGTTCAGCAGGCAATAGATGAAGGTTATCGTGGCGCATTCAGTTCCATTTTCGATGCGAACATCACCACGCTGATTAAAGTCATCATCCTGTACGCAGTGGGTACCGGGGCAATTAAAGGGTTCGCGATTACTACCGGTATCGGTGTGGCGACGTCGATGTTTACCGCGATTGTCGGTACGCGTGCCATCGTAAACCTGCTATATGGCGGCAAGCGCGTCAAGAAGCTGTCAATCTGAGGAGTGCGATGTGGCACAGGAATATACTGTTGAACAACTAAACCACGGCCGTAAAGTCTATGACTTTATGCGCTGGGACTACTGGGCTTTCGGCATCTCTGGTCTGCTGTTAATCGCCGCTATCGTTATTATGGGCGTGCGCGGCTTTAACTGGGGGCTGGATTTCACCGGTGGTACGGTTATCGAAATTACGCTCGAAAAACCGGCTGAAATCGATGTGATGCGTGATGCATTGCAGAAAGCGGGCTTTGAAGAGCCGATGCTGCAAAACTTTGGTAGCAGCCACGACATCATGGTCCGTATGCCGCCTGCTGAAGGCGAAACCGGCGGTCAAGTGCTGGGCAGCCAGGTTCTGAAGGTGATTAACGAATCCACCAATCAGAATGCGGCAGTGAAGCGTATTGAGTTCGTCGGTCCGAGCGTGGGGGCAGACCTTGCGCAAACCGGTGCGATGGCGCTGATGGCAGCGCTGCTGTCTATCCTCGTGTATGTAGGTTTCCGCTTTGAGTGGCGACTGGCTGCAGGGGTCGTTATTGCGCTGGCGCACGACGTGATCATTACGTTGGGTATTTTGTCGTTATTCCACATCGAGATTGACCTGACCATTGTGGCATCACTGATGTCGGTCATCGGTTACTCGCTTAACGACAGTATCGTGGTTTCGGACCGTATTCGTGAAAACTTCCGCAAGATCCGTCGCGGTACACCTTACGAAATCTTTAACGTGTCCTTGACCCAGACGCTGCACCGTACCTTGATCACATCCGGTACTACCTTGATGGTTATCCTGATGCTGTACCTCTTCGGTGGTCCGGTGCTGGAAGGCTTCTCGCTGACTATGCTGATTGGTGTGACTATCGGTACTGCATCTTCTATCTACGTAGCATCGGCGCTGGCCCTGAAATTGGGTATGAAGCGCGAACACATGTTACAGCAGAAAGTGGAGAAAGAAGGGGCGGATCAGCCGTCAATTCTGCCTTAATCCAGTTTCAGCTGATGTTGAAAATCCCGGTCAGAAGATCGGGATTTTTTTTGATGTAAGGTGATTGCGAAAACCTTCGCATCTTGGGAAACTGCGGCTAACCCTACATTTCATCCAGGTAACTTCTCATGGCTATCATCCCAAAAAATTATGCGCGGTTAGAAAGCGGCTATCGCGAAAAAGCGTTAAAACTCTATCCGTGGGTCTGCGGTCGCTGTTCCCGCGAGTTTGTCTATTCCAACCTGCGTGAACTTACTGTTCACCACATTGATCACGACCATACCAATAACCCGGAAGATGGCAGTAACTGGGAATTGTTGTGTCTCTATTGCCATGATCATGAGCATTCGAAATATACCGAAGCGGATCAGTATGGTACGACCGTTATCGCAGGGGAAGATGCGCAGAAAGATGTCGGTGAAGCGAAGTACAACCCATTCGCTGATTTAAAAGCGATGATGAATAAGAAGAAGTGATAAAAAAATGACGGATACAAAATCCGTTATTTGAGCTTTATGACAAACGCAAAATTGCCTGATGCGCTACGCTTATCAGGCCTTGTATTATCCCTCCTGTGCAGAGAAAATCGGCCAGTTTTCTCTGCCTGCAGTCCGCATGCCGTATCGGGCCTTAGGTTTTCAACCTGTTGCGTAGATTTATGCAGCGGACTGCCTTTCTCCCAAAGTGATAAACCGGACAGTATCATGGACCGGTTTTCCCGGTAATCCGTATTTGCAAGGTTGGTTTCACTATGGAACATGAACTTCATTATATCGGTATCGACACCGCTAAAGAGAAACTGGATGTCGATGTGTTGCGTCCTGATGGTCGTCATCGCACCAAAAAATTCGCTAACACCACTAAAGGGCACGATGAGCTGGTGAGCTGGCTGAAAGGTCACAAGATTGACCATGCGCATATCTGCATCGAAGCGACCGGCACCTATATGGAACCTGTCGCAGAGTGCCTTTACGATGCAGGCTACATAGTGTCAGTCATTAATCCTGCGTTGGGTAAAGCTTTCGCTCAGAGTGAAGGACTGCGTAACAAGACTGATACCGTGGATGCGCGCATGCTGGCAGAGTTCTGTCGTCAGAAGCGCCCTGCAGCCTGGGAAGCGCCTCACCCGCTTGAACGCGCGTTGCGTGCCCTGGTAGTACGCCACCAGGCGCTGACAGATATGCACACGCAGGAACTGAACCGCACTGAAACGGCGCGGGAAGTCCAGAGACCGAGCATTGATGCTCACCTTCTGTGGCTTGAAGCAGAGCTGAAGCGTCTTGAGAAGCAGATAAAAGACCTGACAGACGATGATCCGGATATGAAACACCGCAGGAAACTGCTGGAAAGTATCCCGGGTATCGGAGAGAAAACATCTGCGGTATTACTGGCTTATATCGGTCTGAAGGACCGCTTCGCCCATGCCAGACAGTTCGCCGCTTTTGCGGGTCTGACACCACGGCGTTATGAATCAGGCAGTAGTGTGAGAGGGGCAAGCCGGTTGAGTAAAGCCGGACATGTGTCGCTTCGCAGGGCGTTGTATATGCCTGCAATGGTAGCCACCAGTAAGACTGAGTGGGGACGGGCGTTCCGCGACCGTCTGGCGGCTAATGGCAAGAAAGGAAAGGTGATTCTCGGCGCGATGATGCGCAAGCTGGCACAGGTGGCGTATGGCGTGCTGAAGTCAGGGGTCCCGTTCGATGCGTCACGGCATAATCCGGTAGCTGCGTAAAAATCGCGGAAGGGATGAAAAAAACAGCGCCTGACGGCGCTGTGTCTGGCATGCCTGCAATCTGGGAAACCGGGGTAGAAAAAAACTTGCAGGCCATAACAGTATCTACGCGGATCGAGCAATGTATTGAGTTCGCACGATTTTGTAGGCTGAATAAGGCGTTTACGCCGCATCCGGCATGAACAAAGCGCACGTTGTTAACAATCTGAAATGCCGGATACAAGATCCGGCATTTCATTCATCAGAAGTTGTAACCTACTACCAGGTAACCACCCCAGCCGGTAGAGCGAACGTTGAAGTTGCCGTTGCCGAAGTTCAGTTCTGCATCGTCGTTCCACTGACCACCGTCGTGCCAGTAACGAGCTACGACAGAGTAGTGCCAGTGATCGTAGTTCAGAGCCAGAATATGGCTGGAAGCGATGGAGTTATTGGTACGGGTCTTAATACCGTTGATTGCGTTACCGCTGTCATCCCCTAAATCGGAACCCCAGTCGAAGTTGGTGAAGCCGATGTAGCTCAGCTGACCACCCCACAGATCGGTAATCGGCACAAAGTATTTAATTTTGAAACGGTAACCGTCCCACTCGTTTTCATTCGCTGCGCCATAGTTCTGCCACTGGTATTTTGCATAGACGTTCATGGACAGGCTCATCGGCAGGCCAGTATCGATATCGGTACCCAGACCCATGTACCAGGTGCTCTGGCGACCATCTTTATTACGACCCATGTCGTAAATGTAGTTGTTCGCGAAGTACCACTCTTTGAACGGACCAAAGCTAAGGTCAGTATTGGTCAGCTTGTCGATGGAGAAACGTGGTTCGATTTCCATAAACAGCGGGGAACCGTGGTTCCAGATACCTTTTGCATCGGAGTTACCGCCGAAGAATACCGGCGCATCCGCATACCCATAGAAGTCGAACCAGTCTTTTTTAGCGAATGCTTCGTACTCAAGGTAGGTATCGTTGCGGATCTGCGGTCCGAAACGGGTGTGATAGCTTCCGACAACGTTAACGCTCTGGTGCCACCAGTCGGAAAGATACTGCGGTTTGTCGTTTTCAGCTGCGTTGACAGTAAAAGACGAAGAGAGCGCCAGTACCGCACCGGCTGCCAGTAATGTTTTTTTCATATGTATGCCACTGTTTGAAAATCCCTTGCGGGAGTGAAAAAGGCGCAAATTGCGTTTCTAAATATTTCGTATACAGAGGAGCCTATTATAAAAATCATTGCTCACAAAAATATGTTTCGTTTCACAGTTCTATCATTTACGTAATCGATTGCGTTCACGTTTACACACATTCGGGCGGGGATTGTACTGACTTTCACCCTTGTTGCAAACTTTTACTATCAATCTGGGTGATGTAAGCAGAGTAACAAAATGACGGGGAAAGATGTTGCGGGACGCACAAAACGCCCCGCGATACGTTTACTGCATAACAGGTTGAATGTCGTGGATACGTACAAAGCCTAACTGATCCACAGAAATACCCTTTAACTGTAACGGAATATCAACATCGCTGGGGGCGAGGACGCTGGCAGGGGCGTTAATCAATTGATTCTGCACATTGATTTCCTGAAAGTTGTCTATTGTTCCCTGAATTTGCCCATATTCAACAGTTCCGCTGAATGCGGGCAAGGGATCATTCGACTCGCCCTGAATACGTAGCGTCAGGGTGGTGCCATCTGTATCAGGCGTAATATTCACCAGCGACATACGTAAAGTACCGATCTGGCTTTCCAGTCTTGCTGGTGTTTTCGCTCCAGGCAGAAGGTAAACCCCACTGCTGGATTTTGCATTCAGCCTGTTTTGCTGAGTGATTTTGACCGTTTCTTTATTGAGTTGCGTCATCTCCTGGTTCAGTGTGCTGACGCTGTGTTTCATCTGCCGCACTTCGCTTTGCTGCACACAGGCGCTAAGGCTGAACAGGCTTCCCAGCAGGAGCAGTCGAAAAACGTTTGTATTCATAGGTCGTCCCTTTCTCGTCGCAATTTGCCTAATGGTAGAGGGTAAAAGCAGCGAAAGCATCGATCCTTTATCTCAAAAGCGTTGCGCCTTTGTTGTATCGTCAGTTCAGGGTAAAATAGATTTCTGTTAACCACCTGGTCAGGACGCCGTATGCATTGCCCATTCTGTTTCGCCGTGGACACTAAGGTAATTGACTCTCGTCTCGTAGGCGAGGGCTCATCCGTACGCCGCCGTCGGCAGTGTCTGGTGTGTAATGAACGTTTCACCACCTTTGAAGTGGCGGAGCTGGTTATGCCACGTGTTGTAAAAAGCAATGACGTGCGTGAACCGTTTAATGAAGAGAAATTACGTAGCGGAATGCTGCGGGCGCTGGAAAAACGTCCGGTGAGTTCCGATGACGTCGAAATGGCAATCAATCATATTAAATCGCAGCTGCGCGCCACCGGTGAGCGTGAAGTGCCGAGCAAGATGATTGGCAATCTGGTGATGGAGCAATTGAAAAAGCTCGATAAAGTCGCCTATATCCGTTTTGCCTCTGTCTATCGCAGTTTCGAAGATATCAAAGAATTTGGCGAAGAGATCGCGCGCCTGGAGGACTAAGCCGTGCAGGACGAGTATTACATGGCGCGGGCGCTAAAGCTGGCGCAACGAGGACGTTTTACCACTCATCCCAACCCGAATGTCGGGTGCGTCATTGTAAAAGATGGCGAAATCGTCGGTGAAGGTTACCATCAGCGAGCGGGTGAACCGCATGCCGAGGTACACGCGTTGCGCATGGCTGGCGAAAAAGCCAAAGGTGCCACGGCGTATGTCACACTCGAACCTTGTAGTCATCATGGTCGTACGCCGCCATGTTGCGATGCGTTGATTGCTGCGGGGGTCACGCGCGTGGTTGCCGCGATGCAGGATCCTAACCCGCAGGTCGCTGGGCGTGGACTTTATCGTTTGCAACAGGCTGGCATTGACGTCAGCCACGGCCTGATGATGAGTGAAGCCGAGCAATTGAATAAAGGCTTTCTCAAGCGCATGCGCACCGGCTTTCCTTATATCCAGTTAAAACTTGGCGCGTCGCTAGATGGCCGCACAGCGATGGCGAGCGGTGAGAGCCAGTGGATCACGTCTCCTCAGGCGCGACGCGATGTACAACGTCTGCGTGCGCAAAGTCATGCCATTTTAACCAGCAGCGCAACAGTCATGGCGGACGATCCAGCCTTAACGGTGCGTTGGTCTGAACTGGATGAACAAACTCAGGCGCTCTATCCGCAACAAAATCTCCGCCAGCCAGTACGTATTGTGATTGATAGCCAAAATCGCGTGACGCCGGAACACCGTATTGTGCAGCAGTCTGGCGAAACCTGGTTCGCGCGTACGCAGGAAGATTCTCGCGAGTGGCCGGAAACGGTGCGAACCTTGCTGATTCCAGAGCATAAAGGTCATCTGGATCTGGTTGTATTGATGATGCAACTGGGTAAACAGCAGATTAATAGCATCTGGGTGGAAGCTGGGCCAACGCTCGCTGGCGCATTGCTACAGGCGGGCTTAGTCGATGAGCTGATTGTCTATATCGCACCTAAACTATTAGGCAGTGACGCCCGCGGATTATGTACGTTGCCGGGGCTTGAGAAATTAGCCGACGTCCCCCAATTTAAATTCAAAGAGATACGTCATGTAGGCCCGGATGTTTGCCTGCATTTAGTGGGTGCATGATCTCCCGGCTCGAAAGGGAAGCAGCGCACGAAATATTATGCTAAAATCCGCCCCCCTGCGGGGCCATACTCGAACCCGAAGGAAGAAAATGAACATTATTGAAGCTAACGTTGCTACCCCGGACGCTCGCGTCGCCATCACCATTGCGCGTTTCAACAACTTTATCAATGACAGCCTGCTGGAAGGTGCAATTGACGCACTGAAACGTATCGGTCAGGTAAAAGATGAAAACATTACCGTTGTTTGGGTGCCTGGTGCCTATGAGCTGCCGCTGGCGGCGGGTGCACTGGCTAAAACCGGTAAATATGACGCGGTGATTGCGCTGGGTACGGTTATTCGTGGTGGCACTGCCCACTTTGAATATGTCGCTGGTGGTGCAAGCAACGGCCTGGCGCATGTTGCCCAGGACAGCGAAATTCCGGTTGCTTTTGGTGTTCTGACCACTGAAAGCATTGAACAAGCGATCGAACGTGCTGGCACTAAAGCTGGCAACAAAGGTGCAGAAGCTGCACTGACCGCGCTTGAAATGATTAATGTATTGAAAGCCATCAAGGCCTGAAATTAGTAAGGGGAAATCCGTGAAACCTGCTGCTCGTCGCCGCGCTCGTGAGTGTGCCGTCCAGGCGCTCTACTCCTGGCAGTTGTCCCAGAACGACATCGCTGATGTTGAATACCAGTTCCTGGCTGAACAGGATGTAAAAGACGTTGACGTCCTGTACTTCCGAGAGCTGCTGGCCGGGGTGGCGACTAACACCGCATACCTCGACGGACTGATGAAGCCGTACCTGTCCCGTCTGCTGGAAGAACTGGGCCAGGTAGAAAAAGCAGTACTGCGCATTGCGCTGTACGAGCTGTCTAAACGTAGCGATGTGCCATACAAAGTGGCCATTAACGAAGCGATCGAACTGGCGAAATCGTTCGGCGCAGAAGACAGCCATAAGTTCGTCAACGGCGTACTCGATAAAGCAGCACCTGTGATTCGCCCTAACAAAAAGTGATATCCAGGCCGGTAGATTCACGGAAGACCGTTCCGCGATCGCCGGCCTTTTCTTTTTTACCTGCTGAGGCATAACGTATGGCATGTGGCGAGTTCTCCCTGATTGCCCGTTATTTTGACCGTGTAAGAAGTTCTCGTCTTGATGTCGAACTGGGCATTGGCGACGATTGCGCACTTCTCAATATCCCCGAGAAACAGACCCTGGCGATCAGCACTGATACGCTGGTGGCGGGCAACCATTTCCTCCCTGATATCGATCCTGCGGATCTGGCATATAAAGCTCTGGCAGTGAATTTAAGCGATCTGGCCGCGATGGGCGCCGATCCGGCCTGGCTGACGCTGGCATTAACCTTACCGGACGTCGACGAAGCGTGGCTTGAGTCCTTCAGCGACAGTTTGTTTGATCTACTTAATTATTACGATATGCAACTCATTGGCGGCGATACCACACGTGGACCGCTATCGATGACGTTGGGTATCCACGGTTTTGTCCCGATGGGGCGAGCCTTAACGCGTTCTGGTGCGAAACCGGGGGACTGGATTTATGTGACCGGGACACCGGGCGATAGCGCCGCCGGGCTGGCGATTTTGCAAAATCGTTTGCAGGTTGCCGATGCTAAAGATGCGGACTACTTAATCAAACGTCATCTCCGTCCGTCGCCGCGTATTTTACAGGGGCAGGCGCTGCGCGATCTGGCAAATTCAGCCATCGATCTCTCAGACGGTCTGATTTCCGATCTCGGGCATATCGTGAAAGCCAGCGACTGCGGCGCACGTATTGACCTGGCATTGCTGCCGTTTTCTGATGCGCTTTCTCGCCATGTTGAACCGGAACAGGCGCTGCGCTGGGCGCTCTCTGGCGGTGAAGATTACGAGTTGTGTTTCACGGTGCCGGAGCTTAACCGTGGCGCGCTGGATGTGGCTCTCGGACACCTGGGCGTACCGTTTACCTGTATCGGGCAAATGACCGCCGATATCGAAGGGCTTTGTTTTATTCGTGATGGCGAACCTGTCACGTTAGACTGGAAAGGATATGACCATTTTGCCACGCCATAAAGATGTCGCGAAAAGTCGCCTGAAGATGAGTAATCCGTGGCATCTGCTTGCTGTCGGATTCGGAAGTGGATTAAGCCCAATCGTTCCTGGCACGATGGGATCGCTGGCGGCGATTCCGTTCTGGTATCTGATGACCTTTTTGCCCTGGCAGCTCTATTCGCTGGTAGTCATGCTGGGGATCTGTATCGGCGTCTATCTTTGTCATCAAACGGCGAAAGATATGGGCGTGCACGATCACGGCAGCATTGTCTGGGACGAATTTATTGGTATGTGGATCACGCTCATGGCGCTGCCGACCAATGACTGGCAGTGGGTCGCCGCCGGGTTTGTGATTTTCCGTATTCTGGATATGTGGAAACCGTGGCCGATCCGCTGGTTTGATCGCAATGTGCATGGCGGCATGGGGATCATGATAGATGATATTGTCGCCGGGGTGATCTCCGCTGGCGTCCTGTACTTTATCGGTCATCATTGGCCGCTGGGTATTCTTTGATGCCATTGACCGGGTGGTGTAGTCGATTCCAGACCACCCGGTTTGATTTATAAATGAACAGAGCCCCAATTTTGGGGCACTCTGTTAAAGTAAAATCCGACATCACCGAATATATTATGCGGCGATATTTCAAGGTGTAACTTTGTCACTCATAATTCAATGACACTGAAATATCGTCAGTCGACGAACTCATAATAATTGCTCATATTCTCTGACTGATGCCGAAAAGTATCATCAAAATTATGCTTAATTGTTTCATTAATAGTGTTGAATAATTTGTTAGAAAGATCATCTATTTTGTCTTGAATCTTTGATTTGATTTCATCTTGAATTTCACGGGTAACCAAAAGTTGATTTAATTGATCATCCATTTTGTATTTTGCAATTAATTGTGCAGTTAAAGGTATTTTCTTTAAATAATCATTTTTTGTTATTTTATACTGGTCGGTGAAATCTTGTTTGGCTTGTGCTTCTATATATTTAAAAATTTCATTATACTTTTTCCTGCTTATTTTTCCTTCACGATTCATTGCGCGATTGAATATGTTTTTTAAATGCTGATTGTAGAAAATAAAATTATCGATATCTTGTGTTATTTTAGTGGTTGTTAATTTTTCATCAAATTTTAATGACTCAGGGTTTTTATCTGATTCAATATAGTCAAGAATAATTTTTGCTAATGGGCTAATGTCTTTTTCTTCTGTTGATTCTGCTTCTTTTTTTAATATTGGGTTAAAAAGGTCGGTACGGTAAAGTTTCGTGCCTTTCATCCTGACGATGTCAGGAAGAATAGTGTTTGAAAGATTAGCCTCGCTAAAGTCCACCTTTTGGCAATCACTTTCTGATAAATCTGCCCAATTGAAAGTGGTTTTAACACAGGAGCAGTTAGTTAGAATCATCCCTTTCGTTTCATTCCCATGTGTTTTTTGATAAGTTATCCTTTGTATTATTTGATCTCCTTCTGGATATTGCATCTCAGGTTCTTTACCATATATCACCGCATTATCAAAAATTGCGCCAGTGCAATTCATATTTGTTAGATCGCATTTCATAAATCTACAACTGTTAAAATTAGCTTTTGTACAATTCGCCTTTGTAAAATTGACGTCATCAAAATAAGTATGTTCGAAGTTGACATTGGAGAAGATACAGTTTTCCATATTCATATTGGAAATATTACTGTGTCCTAAATATAGGCCGCTGAAATCGACAACTCCATTATTATCCTTATCTAATTTGATAGAATATATATTTACTACCTCGTTCATAACAGAGATAGTTCCAGTGACTACCAAACTATTTTGGTTATCAGAAAATATAATCTCATGCTTGAACGTAGTGTTGTATGGCTCTGGAAATGTAGAGGCTATTTTCTTCCAGAAACAACAAAGCGTGGTCTGCTTCTGTTTGGGCGAGAGGAGATTAAAATCCAGATTTAAATATGAGTCTAAATCTGAGTTTGCATCTATATTAAAGTTGGGATCCGGTTCTATACGTTCATTTCCAATACTTAATGTATTCATGTATTTATTAATTGATTTAAATGCCTTTTGTTTATCAGTGTATAGAAAAAAATCACAAATTATGTCCCATAGTTTTTCAATAAAATTTTTATTGTAATCTCTTTTCGTTGATTTTATTAAATCTTCAACCGGTACATCAGAAAACCGGATAGGTTGGCTGGAAATGGTTTTCATCATGATTGTAATCCTCTTACATTGACTAAATAAGACAGTTTTAGGGGATATTACCTGGAGAAACTATCAAAAATCGCTCAAAGGGATGAAGATGATGAATAGCTGCAAACTCATTCACCAAGAATTTCTCTTGCAGAGGTGGATTATGGTTACAGAAGATGATGGGAGGTACGTTGTCCCCATCATCGCAGACGATGGGGAATTCAGCAGATAAAATGGGTGAAAAGCGAAATTTACTTAAATCCTACGACCGGATGCGGTTTATACGGCGTTTCCAGTTCAGCAATCTGTTCCGGCTTCAAGGTGATATCCACCGCGTTCAGCAATTCATCAAGTTGTTCTTCCCGCGAAGTACCAATAATCGGCGCGGCAATGCCAGGTTTGCTCAACAACCATGCCAGCGCGACTTGTGCTCGCGTTGCCCCCAGTTCTTCACTGACGCCAGTTAACCGTTCTGCTATCTGCGCGTCATTTTCGTCGCTTTCATTGTAGAGATTTTTTCCTACTTCATCGGAAACCAGTCGTGCGGTGGTTTCTCCCCAGGGACGCGTCAGACGTCCCCGCGCCAGCGGACTCCACGGAATCACCGCTACGCCTTCCTGATAACACAGCGGCAGCATTTCACGCTCTTCTTCGCGATAAATCAGATTGTAGTGATCCTGCATACTGACAAACTGCGCCCAGCCGTGCTGTTTTTGCAGTTCCAGCGCCTGAGCAAACTGCGAGGCGTGCATGGATGACGCGCCGATATAACGCGCTTTCCCGGCTTTTACCACATCGTTCAGGGCTTCCAGCGTCTCTTCGATCGGCGTGTTGTAATCCCAGCGATGAATTTGCAGGATATCGACATAATCCATGCCGAGACGTCGCAAGCTGTCGTCAATAGAGCGCAAAATTTGCGCACGGGATAATCCTTCCGGCAAATCACCAACGCGATGGAACACTTTAGTTGCAACGACCACGTCTTCACGACGGGCAAAGTCCCGCAGTGCACGACCGACGATCTCTTCGCTGCTGCCGTCAGAATAACTATTGGCGGTATCAAAGAAATTTATGCCGCCTTCCAGCGCGCGTTTAATGATGGGACGGCTGCTCTCTTCGGGCAGTGTCCATGCGTGATTACCGCGATCCGGCTCACCAAAGGTCATACAGCCGAGGCAAAGTCGGGAAATGCGAAGGTCGGTTTTTCCTAAGGGGTTGTATTGCATGCTGCCACTCCTGCCATACTCGTCATACTTCAAGTTGCATGTGCTGCGGCTGCATTCGTTCACCCCAGTCACTTACTTATGTAAGCTCCTGGGGCTTCACTCGTTTGCCGCCTTCCTGCAACTCGAATTATTTAGAGTCTATGAATAATTTCTTAAGCATAGCAGGAGTGGAGTAGGGATTATGCCAGCCAGGCTTTGATTTTGGCTTCCATACCGGCGGCATCGAGGCCGAGTTCGGCGCGCATTTCTTCCTGCGTTCCTTGTGGAATAAAGAAGTCCGGCAGGCCAATATTCAGCACGGGTACTGGTTTACGATGGCCCATCAGCACTTCGTTCACGCCGCTGCCTGCGCCGCCCATAATAGCGTTTTCTTCAATGGTGATCAGCGCCTCGTGGCTGGCGGCCATTTCCAGAATTAACGCTTCATCAAGCGGCTTCACAAAACGCATATCGACCAGCGTAGCGTTCAGCGACTCAGCGACTTTCGCTGCTTCCGGCATCAGCGTACCAAAGTTGAGGATCGCCAGTTTCTCGCCACGACGCTTCACAATGCCTTTGCCAATCGGGAGCTTTTCCAGCGGCGTCAGTTCTACGCCTACCGCGTTGCCGCGAGGGTAGCGCACCGCTGATGGGCCATCGTTATAGTGATAGCCGGTATAGAGCATCTGGCGACATTCGTTTTCATCGCTCGGGGTCATAATGACCATTTCCGGAATGCAGCGTAGGTAAGAGAGATCAAAAGCGCCCTGATGGGTTTGACCGTCAGCACCGACAATACCCGCACGGTCAATGGCGAACAGAACCGGGAGCTTTTGAATCGCCACGTCATGCAGCACCTGATCATAGGCGCGTTGCAGGAAAGTGGAGTAGATCGCGACAATGGGTTTGTAGCCACCAATCGCCAGACCCGCAGCAAAGGTCACTGCGTGTTGCTCGGCGATTGCCACGTCGAAGTAGCGATCCGGGAATTTACGTGAAAACTCGACCATGCCGGAGCCTTCACGCATCGCCGGGGTAATCGCCATCAGCTTGTTGTCTTTTGCTGCGGTTTCGCACAACCAGTCGCCAAAGATTTTTGAATAGCTCGGCAGGCCGCCGCTGCTTTTCGGCAGGCAACCGCTGGAGGGGTCAAATTTAGGCACGGCGTGGAAGGTGATTGGATCTTTTTCTGCCGGTTCGTAACCACGACCTTTTTTGGTCATGATATGCAGGAACTGCGGGCCTTTCAGGTCGCGCATGTTCTTAAGCGTGGTGATAAGCCCCAGCACATCGTGACCGTCAACCGGGCCGATATAGTTAAAGCCCAGCTCTTCAAACAGCGTGCCTGGTACTACCATGCCTTTAATATGTTCTTCAGTACGTTTGAGCAGCTCTTTAATGGGCGGAACGCCGGAGAATACTTTTTTCCCGCCCTCGCGCAGTGAAGAGTAAAGCTTGCCGGAAAGCAGCTGCGCCAGATGGTTGTTGAGCGCGCCAACATTTTCGGAAATCGACATTTCATTATCGTTGAGAACCACCAGCATATCGGGACGGATATCGCCCGCGTGGTTCATCGCTTCAAACGCCATGCCTGCGGTAATCGCGCCATCGCCAATGACACAGACGGTGCGGCGATTTTTGCCTTCTTTCTC
Organism: Escherichia sp. HH091_1A; assembly: GCF_030295175.1. NCBI lineage: Bacteria > Pseudomonadati > Pseudomonadota > Gammaproteobacteria > Enterobacterales > Enterobacteriaceae > Escherichia > Escherichia sp. HH091_1A. Next base: position 519,964 of record NZ_AP025747.1, read on the forward strand.
GGCAGCAACCGCAATACCAATTCCGGCACTGATAGAGGTTGATGAATGCCCGACGCTTAACACGTCATATTCACTTTCGCCGCGCCACGGGAACGGGTGCAGGCCGCCTTTTTGACGGATGGTGCCTATTTTGTCGCGGCGTCCGGTCAAAATTTTATGCGGATAAGCCTGATGCCCCACATCCCAAATCAGTTGGTCAAACGGGGTGTTATAGACGTAGTGCAGCGCTACGGTCAGCTCGACCGTGCCCAGCCCGGAGGCGAAGTGCCCGCTGGAACGGCTCACGCTGTCGAGTAAATAGCGGCGCAGTTCGTCGCAGAGTTTCGGTAAACTCTCTTTTGGCAACAGTCGTAACTCCTGGGTGGAGTCGACCAGTGCCAGGGTCGGGTATTTGGCAATATCAAAACTCATCAGGGGCCTATTAATACTTATTGTTTATTTATTACGCTGGATGATGTAGTCCGCTAGCGCTTCCAGTGCCGAGGTATCGAGTGACTGTTCAGCCAGTTGTTTTAGCGACTGGCGGGCATCGTCGATCAGATCCTGGGCTTTCTTCCGGGCTTGCTCAAGACCCAGAAGTGCAGGGTAGGTACTTTTACCAAGTTGCTGGTCGGCACCCTGGCGTTTACCCAACGTTGCAGTATCTCCCACCACATCCAGGATGTCATCCTGAACCTGGAAGGCAAGGCCGATGCTCTCTGCGTACTTGTCGAGAATTGGCAGAGCACGACGTCCTTTATCTCCGGCGCTTAATGCACCAAGACGAACGGCGGCGCGAATCAATGCGCCGGTTTTATGGCGATGAATACGCTCGAGTGCGTCCAGAGGTACGTGTTTGCCTTCCGCATCTAAATCTAATGCCTGACCACCGCACATTCCGCCAATACCGCTGGCGCTCGCCAGTTCAGAAATCATCGAAATTCTGTCGCGATCCGACACTTCCGGCATATCGGCATCACTTAAAATCGAGAACGCCAGCGTTTGTAAAGCGTCGCCCGCGAGAATCGCGTTTGCTTCGCCAAACTTCACATGGCAGGTCGGCAAACCGCGACGCAGATCGTCATCATCCATTGCCGGTAAATCATCATGAATTAATGAATACGCGTGGACACACTCCACGGCGGCAGCGGGTGCGTCCAGCGTGTTTGTGCTAACGCCGAACATATGGCCGGTGGCATAAACCAGGAACGGTCGCAGGCGCTTACCACCTAATAATGCGCCATACTGCATGGTTTCGACCACGGGAGTGTTCTGAAAGGGCAGTGGGGCAATAAAACGGCTCAGCGCCTGGTTGGCCTGCTTAACGCAGGCTTCGAGTTGCTGCGGAAAGTCCATTACTCATTGTCCGGTGTAAAAGGAGTTAAAGAGGCGTCTTCATTGTCAGACAGCAGAATTTGTACGCGCTGTTCGGCTTGTTGTAATGTGGCCTGCCCCTGACGTGCCAGCTGCACGCCACGTTCGAACTCGTTCAGCGCCTCTTCCAGCGGCAGGTCGCCACTTTCCAGACGGGTTACAATCTGTTCCAGCTCGCTCAGCGCCTTTTCAAAGCTGGCGGGCGCCTCATTTTTCTTCGGCATAATGAATGTCTGACTCTCAATATTTTTCGCCCCGTCATGGTAACGGACTCAGGGCAAATAGCAAATAACGCGCAATGGTAAGGTGATGTGCGCAGCAAAGCGATGTTAGTGGTATACTTCCGCGCCTGGATGCAGCCGCAGGTGTGGGCTGCTGTATTTTTCCCTATACAAGTCGCTTAAGACTTGCCAACGAACCATTGCCGCCATGAAGTTTATCATTAAATTGTTCCCGGAAATCACCATCAAAAGCCAATCTGTGCGCTTGCGCTTTATAAAAATCCTTACCGGGAACATTCGTAACGTTTTAAAGCACTATGATGAGACGCTCGCTGTCGTCCGCCACTGGGATAACATCGAAGTTCGCGCAAAAGATGAAAACCAGCGTCTGGCTATTCGCGACGCCCTGACCCGTATTCCGGGTATCCACCATATTCTCGAAGTCGAAGACGTGCCGTTTACCGACATGCACGATATTTTTGAGAAAGCGTTGGTTCAGTATCGCGATCAGCTGGAAGGTAAAACCTTCTGCGTACGCGTGAAGCGCCGTGGTAAACATGAGTTTAGCTCGATTGATGTGGAACGTTACGTCGGCGGCGGTTTAAATCAGCATATTGAATCCGCGCGCGTGAAGCTGACCAATCCGGATGTGACTGTCCATCTGGAAGTTGAAGACGATCGTCTCCTGCTGATCAAAGGTCGTTACGAAGGTATTGGCGGATTCCCAATCGGCACTCAGGAAGATGTGCTTTCGCTCATTTCCGGTGGCTTCGATTCCGGTGTTTCCAGTTATATGTTAATGCGTCGCGGCTGCCGCGTGCATTACTGCTTCTTTAATCTCGGCGGCGCGGCACACGAAATTGGTGTTCGTCAGGTGGCGCATTATCTGTGGAACCGTTTTGGTAGCTCCCACCGCGTGCGTTTTGTCGCCATTAACTTTGAGCCGGTAGTCGGTGAAATTCTCGAGAAAGTCGACGACGGTCAGATGGGCGTAATCCTCAAACGTATGATGGTGCGTGCCGCGTCTAAAGTGGCTGAACGTTACGGCGTACAGGCGCTGGTCACCGGCGAAGCGCTGGGACAGGTGTCCAGCCAGACGCTAACCAACCTGCGCCTGATTGATAACGTCTCCGATACGCTGATCCTGCGTCCGCTGATCTCTTACGACAAAGAGCACATCATCAACCTGGCCCGCCAGATTGGCACCGAAGATTTTGCCCGCACCATGCCGGAATACTGCGGCGTGATCTCCAAAAGCCCAACTGTGAAAGCGGTTAAGTCGAAGATTGAAGCGGAAGAAGAGAAGTTCGACTTCAGCATTCTCGATAAAGTGGTTGAGGAAGCGAATAACGTTGATATCCGCGAAATCGCTCAGCAGACCGAGCAGGAAGTGGTGGAAGTGGAAACCGTCAACGGCTTCGGCCCGAACGACGTGATCCTCGATATCCGTTCTGTTGATGAACAAGAAGATAAGCCGCTGAAAGTTGAAGGTATCGACGTGGTTTCTCTGCCGTTCTATAAACTGAGCACCAAATTTGGCGATCTCGACCAGAACAAAACCTGGCTGTTGTGGTGTGAGCGCGGGGTGATGAGCCGCCTGCAGGCGCTCTATCTACGCGAGCAGGGCTTTAACAATGTGAAGGTGTATCGTCCGTAATTTGTGGTTTTTACGTCGCATCTGGTCAGATGCGACGTTTGCCGCATCCGACACTACTCGTAATAATTATAAATCCCTGCCGCCATCACCAGTTGTGATGCCACCTCATGGGCCTTCTCACGCCCAACCAGCAGATCGATAATTTTCAGACCAAAGTCGATAGCGGTACCTGGCCCCTGACTGGTCAGCAATTTTACCCGAGCATCCCAGACGACGCGCTTGTCCTGCCATTGTTCAGCGGGAATTTTGTCTTTCAGCGTCGGGAAGCCGGTCATATTGCCAATCGGGAAGATATCGTGCGGGACCAGCACGATGGCTGGCGCGGCGCAAATAGCCGCGACGATACGCCCGGAACGGTGGAACTGTTTAACGGTTTCAACCAGCAGGGTGCTATCACGAAAACACTCCGCGCCTTTAATGCCACCAGGCAGCACGATCACGTCATATTCGCCATCAGCTACTTCGACCAGCGGCGCATCCGCCAGCAGCTTCACGCCGCGTGAGCAGGTAATCGCAAGATTACCATCGCTGGCGACGCTGGCAGTGGTGACGTTGATACCGCCGCGAACCAAGAGATCGATAGTGGTGACGGCTTCAGTCTCTTCACTACCAGGGGCGAGGCAAACCAGTGCCGATGCGCTCATATTCACTCTCCTTTCTTTTTACCATTTCAAACAGGCGGGTGTTTTCCGGTACGGCAATCCCATGCGCGCGAGCGCGGCGTAAGAGAAAACCAGTGATATAGTCGATTTCGGTGTGGCGCAGCGCGCGGATATCCTGCAACATCGACGAAATGTTTTCCGCCGTTGCATCAATCACCTGCATAACATAATCACGCAAATCTTCCGCTGAAGTATGATGCCCTTCGCGTTCGATCACCGCCGCGACTTCTTCGCATATCTGCATAATGTCTTGCGGATGATGTCGTAATTCACCATTCGGGCAATTCCAGATAGCGGTCAGTGGATTAATCACACAGTTGACCGCCAGCTTACGCCACAGCTCGGCGCGGATATTGTTATGCCATGCGACATCAGGTAATACGGTTTGCAAAATATCCGCCAGATAACTGTAATCGCCATCCTGTTGCCGTGCCGGGCCAATATGCGTAATACCATTTGCCACATGAATAATGACATTGCCGTCTCGGCGGGCGGCATGAGTGGTGGTGCCCATCAGTAACGGCTGCTGAATGTTTTGCAACTCTTCGATGGTGCCCATGCCGTTGTGAATTAACAGTATTGGCGTGGTTACAGGCAGTGTAGACGCGAGGCTTTTGACAGCATCGGAAACCTGCCATGCTTTCAGCGTCACCAGGAGCAGATCGCTGGTGGCGAGAAAATCGGGATCGTTGGCGGTCAGAGACTCATTAAATATCGAACCGTCGGTTTCAACCAGATTCACGCTACAATAAGGTTGCGGTACGCGCAGCCAGCCCTGAACGTCGTGACCCTGTTTGCAAAGTGCTGTAAGCCATAATTGCCCTAAGGCACCGCATCCCAATACGGTAATTTTCATTGTTCCTCCTCACCCGCAACCACTCCGGGTGTTCAATAAGGCTATCCCTTAATTGTGCATGCTGTTGCGACTATGCACAATTAAGGGATACGTCCTGGTGCAGGACTGTCGGTTATTTAACTTTGCAGGTATTATGCTTCGCATCAAAAATGAAGGGAGAGGAAAAGATGCCATCTTTCGATATTGTCTCTGAAGTTGATCTTCAGGAAGCACGAAACGCGGTCGATAACGCGAGCCGCGAAGTGGAGTCCCGTTTTGACTTCCGTAACGTTGAAGCCTCATTTGAGCTGAACGACGCCAGCAAAACCATCAAAGTGTTGAGCGAGTCCGACTTCCAGGTCAATCAGTTGCTGGATATTCTGCGTGCCAAGCTGCTGAAGCGCGGCATTGAAGGCAGTTCGCTGGATGTACCGGAAAATATCGTTCATAGCGGTAAAACCTGGTTTGTGGAAGCGAAACTGAAACAGGGCATTGAAAGCGCGACCCAGAAGAAAATCGTCAAGATGATCAAAGACAGCAAACTGAAAGTGCAGGCGCAAATTCAGGGCGATGAGATCCGTGTGACGGGCAAATCTCGTGATGATTTGCAGGCTGTCATGGCGATGGTACGTGGTGGCGATCTGGGTCAGCCGTTCCAGTTCAAAAACTTCCGCGATTAATCGCGACAACCTGCGCTTTGTTCATGTCAGATGCGGCATGAACGTCTGATTCGGCCTACAAAGATTTGTCACTCAGGAACTTTGTAGGCCTGAAAAGCGTAGCGCAACAGGCAATTCGCCTCGTTTTTTATGCCTGACGAATTGCCTGTTCAACCTCAAAGCGATTCGTCACTTTGCTGTCGATTTTCACATAAGCTGAATGTTCTTCTTCTGCAATCAACACTTCTTTGACACCCGCAGTTTCCATCAAACGCACTTTTAACGTCTCGTTTGCGGCAATGTCCGATGGGATTTCAATGCGCAAGCTGCTGACATACGGCGGTTCTTTCATGGTACTGGCGACTGCCAGCCACACTGCGGCCAGCATTGCGCCAGCGAGAAATACGCCCTGACCGTCAAACATGCCGTCAATCCAGCCACCCAGCGAACCGCCAATGGCCACGCCAAGAAACTGGCTGGTGGAGTAAACGCCCATCGCCGTACCTTTGTAACCGGCTGGCGACTCTTTACTGATAAGCGAGGGGAGGAGGGCTTCCATCAAATTAAACGCCACAAAGAAAAGCTGCACGCCGACCACCAGTTGCCAGAACTGCGTTTGTGCGTTCCACAACACAATTTCCGCAACGACGATCAGCCCGACGCAGAAGACAAAGACTTGCTTCATTTTGCGCTTAACTTCCGCGTAGATAATGAAAGGCACAACCGAGCCAAAGGCGATTAACATCGTCGCCAGATAGACCTTCCAGTGCTCAGCCGCCGGGAATCCCGCATCAGCCAACTGTCCGGGCAGGGCAACAAACGTCGACATCAGCAGCATGTGCAGACACATAATGCCGAAGTTGAGTTTCAGCAGTCGCGGTTCTGCCAGCACTTTGCTGAAACTGCCTTTCACCATTCCGGACTCACGATTAAGTACGTGCGTGCTGCTGTTGGGCACAACCCAAATGGTCAACGCAATACCGGTCGTTGCCAGAATAGCGATCATCCAGAACAGCGCGTGCAGTCCAAGTTTGTGAGTGATGATAGGGCCAAGTACCATCGCAATGGCGAAGGTAATGCCAAAACTCACGCCGATAAACGCCATCGCTTTGGTGCGGTTTTGTTCGCGCGTGAGATCAGAAAGTAGCGCCATAACGGCAGCGGCAATCGCTCCAGAACCTTGTAACGCCCGGCCCAGAATAATTCCCCAGATTGAGTCGGAAAGCGCAGCGATAACACTACCGGCAGCAAACACCGCCAGCCCGCCGACAATTAATGGTTTGCGACCAATACGGTCTGAGAGCAGGCCAAACGGAATCTGAAAAACGGCCTGAGTCAGGCCATAAATACCAATGGCAATACCGATTAATGCTTCACTGGCACCTTGCAGTGCCATACCGTACGTAGTTAGAACCGGCAGTACCATAAACATGCCCAGCATGCGCAATGAAAATACGGTCCCTAAACCCCAGGTCGCGCGCCGCTCACCTGGCGTCATTTTATAATCGTTCATTACCACCTCTTAAAAAATTGCCCACATAGTGTAGTGCGGAGCGCATGTTGGGTAAACAGAGTGTTAATGAGTAAATATTACATAAGAGAGTGATTTTTACGTCAGGCATGCGCTTCTCTCGTATTCTTGCCATTAATACTTTGTGTGTTAAATATAACAAATGAAAAGCTCACCTGATTTTATCCTGCCACGAATGATATTATTTTCGGATTTGTTGATGAGCGTGTGATTTTTTATTAAAGGATGGTGTTATTTTATCGCAATAAATAGAGGTGTTGGAGGTGCTGGTTATTCTGCTTCAGCTTAAATGTTTACTTATTACCTGGGGTTGTTATGGCTGTGTATTTATTCATGAAGTGGATGTATGGTGGTTAGGTATATTGAAAAATATTGTGATGGATGCATAAAGGTTATTTATGTTAAATGAAAAGAGTTTATTGGCTATTTTATTAATTGCCTCACAAGGTTCACTGGCAAGCGAGAAAGCGCATGAATTGTATGACAGCATATACAGTGAAAAGCCTGCCCCCGATGTGATAAGGACACTGCATAAAATGGCTGAGTCGGGGGATGTCGACGCGCAAAGCCTGTTAGGCTGGGAATATTATCAGCCCCGCTACGATACCAAACCCAACGTTCAGGAAGCCATTAAATGGTTCGAGTTAGCCGCTAAACAAGGTGATGAAGAAGCTCCGTTAGCGCTGGGGGATATCTACTACGAAGGTGAACAGGTGCGAGTGGATTACGCCAAAGCGTATGCGTTATTTAATCAGGCTACGCAACGCGGTGTGAATTTAGCATGGTCCAGGTTGGGCATGATGTACGCCAATGGTCAGTATGTCGAGGTGGATTGTAGTAAAGCGAAAGAATATCTTGATAAGGGTGTTCACATTTATGCTGGTCCGGAAGACTTTATGGCCGCCTGTCGAAAAGATATGATTGACAGAAAAACGGTTGACGATACGTTACCTGTGATCACGATTACCCGTTCTGGAATGCGGGATAATTTTTTAGATAAAGGTTTTTCCTGCATGGATAGCCTCTTTGCCAAAACCAATAAATTAGGCGAAGTGGCCAATCTTCGTGTTACGTACAACATCAAGAGTCCGTCAGGTAAGGAAACTATTCAAACGGTCGGCTTTGCACCTTTCGGCTTAAACCGACTGGATATTAACTTTACAGATTACCGGCTTGATTCATTTACCAGTAATTCGTTGCTTATTCTTTATAAACCGGAATTTGAACGAAAATCTTGTGCAGCAATAAGGACCACAATCGTTGCCGCAACGGCAACCATTAAAGGCAAGGATGTGGACCTGATGAAAGCGGGGGCAATTGAACAAAAGTGGTAACGCTGCTCAGTCCCCGGCTGAGGCAAAACTTGCCATGGCCGGAGGCGATAATAATCTAAGCCGCGAGAATATGCTGAATCGCTAAAAACATCGGTACAGCACCGAAAACATTGGGCCTCGCTGAAAGCTGAACAAAGCCGAGACGAGTATAAAAGTTAATGGCGGCAGGGTCAGCATCAAGATAAACCCCTTTAATTGGTAATGCCCGGTGAATTATTTTTACATGTTCAAAAAAATCACATAGTAGGTCCTGACCAAAGCCCCGCTTTTGATATTTCCGCGCTACCCCTAACATGACTAATCTGACAACACCAATCTCTGAAGGTTGTGAACCCTGAAGGACGCCAGAAACGCGTTGTCTTTCCAGCGAATATGCCGTAAAAGTACAGATGCCAATCAGTTCACCACTTTGTCTGTCAATAAGTGCTTTAGCAGCACAGTCGCTATTACGCACACTTTTCTTTAGCGATGCGCGTACAAATTTATCGATAACAGGGTTACCGCAATCAAACTGTTTTTGCCCAGGATAAGTAATATCAGACTGATAATTACAGGAGAGGACTATGGGCAGAGTAATCTCTTCATGCTTGTCGACCATCGCTGTTTTTCCTTTTCATTAACGCCTTGAGGGCGAGCGTCGGTTGAGCAGGTTCAGCGATGAGTTGGTTCATCAGTTCCCAGCTTTGATTCGAAAGCTCACGGCGACGTTGGTTATCAAGCACACTTTCGGCGCGTTCCATAGCTGCGCTCAAAATAAAAGCGCTTAAATCTACCCCAACGGCTTGCGCAGCTTCACGAAGTTTGTTTTTGGCGTCGGGACTGGTTTTGAGTTCAACCCGCGCATTTTTCAGCGTTTTATCGATATCGGGTAGAGCGACTGTTTTTCCAGGCATTATGACCTCTTTGATTAACTGAATGAAATCGTAGGGAGTCGATCTCATGCATAATACGGCTATCAACCGTATGATTAATTTATGTGCATATACTCACTCTGTCAAGAGATACGGTTATTAGCCGTATCTCTGTTCTCAGACAATAAAAAAGGTGCCGTAGCACCTTTTTTATAGAGAGGTTGTGTTACCACACAGCAGCCAGCAGCGTATGCGAGTCCGGCACCATAAAATCAACGGACATCATTACCGAGAGGGCAGTGATGGCGATGATCGAGAAGCCGAATAGCTTGCGCGCCCAGATTCGATCATCAGCAACTTTATAACCACGCAGCGCCATACCTAACCACCAGACGCTAACCGCCGCGGCGACCACCAGATATTTATATCCAGCGTAACCGCCAAGAGAGAGCATCAGCGTGGCAACAGCAAAGGCGATGATATACAGCGTGATGTGGTTTTTCGCTACCGAAATGCCTTTCACCACCGGCAGTACCGGAATGTTTGCCGCCTGATAATCCTTAAAGCGGAAAATGGCGATGGCATAAGAATGAGGCATCTGCCACAGGCTGAAGATAGCCAACAGGATTGCTGCGCCGCTATCGAACTCGCCTGTCACTGCACAGTAGCCAATCACCGGCGGCGCTGCGCCGGAGAGCGAACCAATCAACGTGCCGTAGACCGAGTGGCGTTTCATGTACAGGCTGTAAACGCCGACATAAACCACAAAGCCCATCACCCCCAGCCAGCAGGCCAGCGGATTCGCGCCAAACCACAGCAGCATAAAGCCAGCAATACCCAGCAAGGTGGCGTACACCAGCGAGACAGCAGGAGAGATCAGGCCCTTAACCAGCACCCGATTCTTCGTCCTTTCCATCTTTCTGTCGATATCCCTGTCGATGTAGTTGTTAAACACACAACCCGACGCCACAACCAGTGACACCCCAACCAGCGTGTAGATAAACAGGGGATAATCAATGCTGCCCTTTGAGGCCAGCAAGAATCCCCCAATCACCGAGATCAGGTTGCCAAAGATGATGCCTGGTTTCGTTACTTGCAGGTATTGCTTAAACATCATAACCGCCGCTCTTAGTGCATCATCATGTTGTAGTTGAGGTTCCACATAATCCAGATGGAGCCGACAACCAGGATAGCGATGATTAGCACGGTGAAGACAAACGCCGTCATGTTCCAGCCTTCATCTGATTTGGTATTCATGTGCAGGAAGCACACCAGATGCACCAGAACCTGTACCACTGCCATTGCCAGGATTGTTCCCAGAATTACGGCCGGAGAGGCAGCCCCTGTCATCACCATCCAGAACGGAATCACCGTCAGAATGATCGACAGGATAAAACCTGTCATGTAGGTTTTTACGCTGCCATGGGACGCGCCGCTGTGATCGGTAGAATGACTCATTACATCGCCCCCATCAGATAAACAACAGTGAACACACAGATCCAAACCACATCCAGGAAGTGCCAGAACAGGCTCAGGCACATGATGCGGGTACGGTTAGTGCTGGTCAGGCCGCGACGGGCGATCTGCACCATCAGCACTGCCATCCAGATAAGACCGGAAGTGACGTGCAGACCGTGCGTGCCGACCAGCGCAAAGAACGCTGACAGGAAGCCGCTGCGATCCGGGCCCATGCCGTTAACAATCAGGTGATGGAATTCATAGATTTCCATCCCGATAAATCCGGCACCAAACAACCAGGTCAACGCCAGCCAGGAGATAACCTGGCTTTTGTTGTTTTTGTACATGGCGATAGCCGCCATGCCGTAGGTGATGGAGCTGAACAACAGCAAGAAAGTTTCAACCAGAACGAACGGCAGTTCGAAAATGTCCTTACCTGTCGGGCCACCTGCGGTGCCGTTCACCAGAACGGCATAGGTAGCAAACAAGATAGAGAACAGAATGCAGTCGCTCATCAGGTAGATCCAAAATCCGAAGATTTTGTTTCCGCCTGCATCGTGGTGCCCGTGTTCGTGCGCGTGGGCAGTCGCGTGCGTCAAAGTATCAGTTGCCATTTGTCAGCCCTGCCTTAGTAATCTCATCGAAATGCTGGTTTTCCAGTTTTTCGATTTCTGCCACCGGCACGTAGTAATCCACGTCCTCGTCGAAGCTTTTCACGATCCAGGTGATGATCATGCCTGCGAAGCCAACAATCGCCAGCCACCAGATATGCCAGATCATGGCGAAACCGAAGATGGTGGAGAAAGCCGCAATGACGATACCGGCACCGCTGTTTTTCGGCATATGAATTTCTTCATAGTGGTCGGGCTTTTTGTACGCTTCGCCTTTCTCTTTCATTTCCCAGAATGCATCACGCTCGTGAACGTGCGGCACAACGGCAAAGTTATAGAACGGAGGCGGGGAAGAGGTTGCCCACTCCAGCGTACGGCCACCCCACGGGTCGCCGGTCAGGTCACGGTTCTGGTCGCGGTCGCGAATAGAAACGTACATCTGAATAACGAGGCAGAGAATACCCAGCGCAATCAGTACAGCACCGCTGGCTGCAATCATCAGCATGGTGTGGAACTGCGGGTCAATCTGCTGGCTCAAACGACGGGTCATGCCCATGAAGCCCAGCGCATACAGCGGCATAAAGGCAACGAAGAAGCCGATGATCCAGAACCAGAACGCGCGTTTACCCCAGGTTTCGTTCAGTTTGAAACCGAACGCTTTAGGCCACCAGTAGGTCATCCCTGCGAAGCAGCCGAAGACCACGCCGCCGATGATAACGTTATGGAAGTGTGCAATCAGGAACAGGCTGTTATGCAGAACGAAGTCTGCGCCAGGTACTGCCAGCAGCACGCCTGTCATACCGCCCACCGAGAAGGTGACGATAAAACCGATGGTCCACAGCATCGCAGAATGGAACACGATGCGGCCCTGATACATGGTGAACAGCCAGTTGAAGATCTTCACCCCGGTCGGGATGGCGATAATCATCGTGGTGATACCAAAGAAGGCGTTTACGTTCGCGCCTGCACCCATCGTAAAGAAGTGGTGTAGCCAGACGATGAACGACAGCACGGTGATACAGACGGTTGCCCATACCAGCGAGGTATAACCAAACAGACGTTTACGCGAGAAGGTTGCCGCAATTTCGGAGAACACACCGAAAACAGGCAGGATCAGGATGTAAACTTCCGGGTGGCCCCAGGCCCAAATCAGGTTGATGTACATCATCATGTTGCCACCCATATCGTTGGTAAAGAAATGGGTGCCCAGATAGCGATCCAGGGTCAACAACGCGACGGTAACCGTCAGAATTGGGAAGGAAGCAATAATCAGTACGTTCGCGCACAGAGATGCCCAGGTAAATACTGGCATCTTGAACATGGTCATGCCCGGTGCGCGCATCTTCAGAATGGTAACGAAGAAGTTGATACCGGTAAGCGTCGTACCTATACCGGATAGCTGGAGACTCCATATCCAGTAATCGACACCGACTCCCGGACTGTACTCTATTCCCGATAGCGGTGGATACGCCAGCCAGCCGGTCTGCGCAAATTCGCCCACGCCGAGAGAAACGTTTACCAGAATCACACCAACAACGGTAAACCAGAAGCTTAAGTTGTTGAGGAACGGGAACGCAACGTCACGCGCGCCGATCTGCAGCGGAACCACCAGGTTCATCAGACCGATAACGAAAGGCATCGCCACGAAGAAGATCATAATCACGCCGTGCGCGGTGAAGATCTGATCGTAGTGGTGAGGTGGCAGGAAGCCCGCTTCGCCCGCAGAGGCAAGGGCCTGCTGGCTACGCATCATAATGGCGTCAGCAAAACCACGCAGCAACATCACAATCGCCACGATGATATACATGATACCGAGGCGTTTATGGTCAACGGAGGTCAGCCACTCTTTCCACAGGTAGGTCCACTTACCGAAGTAAGTGATCAGGCCAACGAGCGCCAGACCTCCCAAAATAATGCCAGCGATCGTAACCATGACGATAGGTTCATGGAACGGGACTGCATCAAGTGATAATTTTCCGAACATCTTTATTCTTCCTCAACCCCTTTAATGGGCGGATTCCGCGTGGCTCATGTCCATGCCTTCCATACCTTCGTGTGCGCTGTGCTCACCTTCTGGCTGGGTCATGTCCATGCTCTTACCGTGAGCCATAAACTTGTTAATCACGTCGGCAAACAAATCTGGTTTCACGTTGGAGAAATATTCCACCTGGTTGTATTCGCTAGGCGCGGCCAGTTTTTCGAACGCTGCCATATCAGACATGGTGTTCGGCGACTGTTTCGCTTTTGCGACCCACTGGTCGAATTCGGCGCGATCCGGTGTTGCAATAGCTTTGAACTTCATGCCTGAGAAGCCCGGGCCGCTGTAGCTGGCGGAGATACCGTCATAAGTGCCGGGTTCGTTGGCGATCAGATGCAGGCGAGTCTGCATACCGGCCATGGCATAAATCTGGCTACCCAGACGCGGAATGAAGAAGGAGTTCATCACGGAGTTGGAGGTCACTTTGAAGTACACCGGAGTGTTCGCCGGGAAAGCGATTTCATTCACGGTAGCAATGCCCTGTTCCGGGTAGATGAAGAACCATTTCCAGTCCATGGAAACCACTTCGATGGTAATGGGCTTCTCGTCGTGTGCCAGCGGCTTGCTAGGCTCAAGAGCGTGAGTGGTTTTCCAGGTCAGTACCGCAAGGAAGATGATGATTAAGATAGGTACCGTCCAGACCACAGCTTCCACTTTATTGGAGTGTGACCAGTTCGGGCTGTACTTAGCATCTTTATTGCTCGCACGGTACTTCCAGGCGAAACCAACAGCCATCAAGATTGCGGGAATAACGACAATCAACATCAGGCCAAATGCCGTCAGTATCAGTGAACGTTGCTCCAGACCAATCTGTCCTTTGGGATCTAACAGCGCAGAATTACAGCCACTGAGCAATACAGTGCCTGCAAATAATGACAACCATCCCAAACTTTTATTGTATTTCCTGAGTCTCATTTAACGACCTCAATTCCACGGGATCTGGTGGCGTTTAAAGTGTGTGGGCATTTTACGGGAAGGTTACATTACTGTAAACATGATTAAATTCCTGTTACTTGGATTTGGCTGCCAGGTCACATATGTTGCAAAACATATCAAGTTGATTTTAAGAAGCTGTTGCAAAAGGGCGTTATAACGAAAGGGGAGTGCAGAAGGAGTCTGAGCGGGCAATTGGTATAACCAATGCTAAATAAAACATTTATTTAACAAATAATTATCATTAAGGTGACAATTGGGTGGTGGGGAAATAAAGTCTCATTAGCTGAATCGTGTAAGAAAAAATAGAATTCATAAATGGTGTCAATAATTTCCAAACACTAAGCCGCACAAAAGAACAAATATTAATAAGCGATGCTGATGTTTATTTAGCCGTAATAATTACGGCGAGTGATTACTACAGCTAAATAATATTTACAGATTACGTCAGATGCGTTTTTCGTAGCGCCAGATAATCCAGCAAACCACCAAGCACGACGCCAGAAAGGGCGACTAAAACCCCGACTTCCAGCAGAGCAGGCAGAAAAGAGAAGTGCGTCAAATCCAGCGCGTCCATCGTCAACAGCAGTAACCACACGGTCAACAGGCTGACGCCCGCCGCCAGTGTCCACATGGCAAAGGCATAACCTGACGGATACTCGGTGCGGGAGATAAAGTTGTCATTTACCCGTGTATATTCAAGCGTCTGGCGGCAAACCAGCAATAAAATAAGCCCTGGTACGGCGGCGGCGACGGAAAAAAGATAGAACGTCGACCAACCGTGTGATTCAACAAACCAACCTGCCACGGGGCCGACATAAACTCGCCCTACAGCAGAAAGCGCTGAGAGCAAGGCAAACTGCGTCGCAGAAAAGGACTTATTACACAGCGTCATTAACAGCGCGACAAAGGCTGATGTACCCATCCCGCCACAGAGGTTTTCGAAAAAGACGGCTGCGCCCATGCTGTAGAGATGCTTATCAGTAACCGACAGCAGCCAGTAACCGGCGTTAGATGCACCTTGTAAAATGCCGAAAATCAGCAGTGCCCGGAACAGTGACAGGCGCTGCATCAAAATCCCACCGTACAACGCGCCAACAATGGTCGCCAGCAAGCCAAGCGTTTTGTTAACCACGCCTACTTCACCTGCATCAAACCCGACGCCGCGAATCAAAAACGTGGTTGTCAGGCTCATGGCGAATGCGTCGCCCAGCTTATACAGCACGATAAGAAGCAAAATAAGCCAGGCATTATTGCGACCAAAGAAATCGCGCAGAGGTGCAACAACCGCTTGTTCCAGCGTTTTTGGCACAGGAATGGTGTCGGTTGGTTCTGGTGCAAGCAACGTCGCGATAATACAGGGGATCAACAGCGCCGCCATCAACCAGTACATGCCCTGCCAGCCCAGCCATTTATCTGCCAGCCACAGGGCTAACCCGCCGGAAACCAGCATCCCCAGACGATACCCCAGCACGCTGATTGCCGCGCCCGCACCACGCTCTTCTGCCGGGAGCACATCGGTTTTCCACGCATCGAAGACGATATCCTGGGATGCAGAGCAAAAAGCAATCACTACTGCCAGCGCCGCCATCCAGCGGAGTTGGGTGCCAGGTTCGAGAAACCCCATCGCCGCAATAGCGACTAATAACAGGATTTGTGTGGCGAGCAACCAACCGCGCCGCCGCCCGAAAAATGGGGGCGTGTAGCGGTCCATCAGCGGTGACCAGAGGAATTTAAAAACGTAAGCCTGGCCTACCAGAGAGAAGAAACCAATGGTTTTAAGATCGATATTCTCGACCGTCATCCAGGCCTGTAAGGTGCCGGATGTCAGGGCGAGCGGTAGCCCGGAAGCAAAACCCAGAATCAGCAATATGGCTGAACGTGGCTGTTGAAAAATACGTAAATATTGACTGGACATGGGCGTCTACAGGCCCGGCTTGCACCGGGCCAGAGGGCAGAAATTAACGCGCGTTCTGCTTGATGAATTCGTGGATGCTGGTGTCCTGAGACATATCAGCGATGGTATCGGTCAGCACACTGTTAACCGCATCGGCGATATTTTTGTTGGAGGCCTGGAACGCACCTTCAACGTTGTAGCTGGCACGATAGTTTTTGGTCATTTTGTTGCCATTCTGCGCGGTAGCGATGATAGCGATATCCGCTTTGGTGGCGATGTTATAGCGCACGTTGCCCTGGGACACGTCAGCATACAGTTGGCTAACGATGATTTGCAGATTAACCGGGCCATTCGGACCAACCATGTAACCACGCGCGGTCATCTGTTTTTCCAGCACTTCTTGCAGCAGGAAACGCAGATCGCGGGAGGCGGTCAGGGTAACGATTTGATTATCGCGGGTGACTTTTGCCAGCGCCTGATCGGTACGCTGATCGGCACCATTAATGCTTACGGTGACGCCCATCAGGCTTGGATCCTGCTGTGGCAGTGTTATCGTCGGTGAAACTTCAATAGTTGTTGGCGGTTTTGCGCATCCTGCAAGCATAAACAGAGCAACTAACGGGAAGAGGATTTTTTTGAACATGTTCGGGCTCTCAGAGACTCTTAAGCGTGTTTGGTAAAAATTCCCGCCATCATAACATTGCCAACGGCGAGGGGAAGTGGGTAAGGCATGTAAATTCATCATGTTGACGAAATAATCGCCCCTGGTAAAAGAAACGCTGATGCGAGGCCTGTGTTTCAATCTTTAAATCAGTAAACTTCATACGCTTGACGGAAAAACCAGGACGAAACCTAAATATTTGTTGTTAAGCTGCAATGGAAACGGTAAAAGCGGCTAGTATTTAAAGGGATGGATGACATCTCAGCGTTGTCGGAGGAGATATTTCATGATGATACGTGAGCGGATAGAAGAAAAATTAAGGGCGGCGTTCCAACCCGTATTCCTCGAAGTAGTGGATGAAAGCTATCGTCACAATGTCCCAGCCGGCTCTGAAAGCCATTTTAAAGTTGTGCTGGTCAGCGATCGTTTTACGGGTGAACGTTTTCTGAATCGTCATCGAATGATTTACAGTACTTTAGCGGAGGAACTCTCTACTACCGTTCATGCGCTGGCTCTGCATACTTACACTATTAAGGAGTGGGAAGGGTTGCAGGACACCGTCTTTGCCTCTCCTCCCTGTCGTGGAGCAGGAAGCATCGCGTAAAAACGCATTTGCAACTGTCGGCGCTTTTCCAGTATGTTGCTAAAGATTTTATGAAAAACGGCCTGCGGGCCGTTTTGTTTTGTCTGGATTTTGCGCTTTTTGCCCAGCATTCAGACGAAAATTGCCCGGGAATTGTGAAAAAATACGCGACAGCGCGCAATAACCGTTCTCGACTCATAAAAGTGATGCCGCTATAATGCCGCGTCCTATTTGAATGCTTTCGGGATGATTCTGGTAACAGGGAATGTGATTGATTATAAGAACATCCCGGTTCCGCGAAGCCAACAACCTGTGCTTGCGGGGTAAGAGTTGACCGAGCACTGTGATTTTTTGAGGTAACAAGATGCAAGTTTCAGTTGAAACCACTCAAGGCCTTGGCCGCCGTGTAACGATTACTATCGCTGCTGACAGCATCGAGACCGCTGTTAAAAGCGAGCTGGTCAACGTTGCGAAAAAAGTACGTATTGACGGCTTCCGCAAAGGCAAAGTGCCAATGAATATCGTTGCTCAGCGTTATGGCGCGTCTGTACGCCAGGACGTTCTGGGTGACCTGATGAGCCGTAACTTCATTGACGCCATCATTAAAGAAAAAATCAATCCGGCTGGCGCACCGACTTATGTTCCGGGCGAATACAAGCTGGGTGAAGACTTCACCTACTCTGTAGAGTTTGAAGTTTATCCGGAAGTTGAACTGCAGGGTCTGGAAGCGATCGAAGTTGAAAAACCGATCGTTGAAGTGACCGACGCTGACGTTGACGGCATGCTGGATACTCTGCGTAAACAGCAGGCGACCTGGAAAGAAAAAGACGGCGCTGTTGAAGCAGAAGACCGCGTAACCATCGACTTCACCGGTTCTGTAGACGGCGAAGAGTTCGAAGGCGGTAAAGCGTCTGATTTCGTACTGGCGATGGGCCAGGGTCGTATGATCCCGGGCTTTGAAGACGGTATCAAAGGCCACAAAGCGGGCGAAGAGTTCACCATCGACGTGACCTTCCCGGAAGAGTACCACGCAGAAAACCTGAAAGGTAAAGCAGCGAAATTCGCTATCAACCTGAAGAAAGTTGAAGAGCGTGAACTGCCGGAACTGACTGCAGAATTCATCAAACGTTTCGGCGTTGAAGATGGTTCCGTAGAAGGTCTGCGCGCTGAAGTGCGTAAAAACATGGAGCGCGAGCTGAAGAGCGCCATCCGTAACCGCGTTAAGTCTCAGGCGATCGAAGGTCTGGTAAAAGCTAACGACATCGACGTACCGGCTGCGCTGATCGACAGCGAAATCGACGTTCTGCGTCGCCAGGCTGCACAGCGTTTCGGCGGTAACGAAAAACAGGCTCTGGAACTGCCGCGCGAACTGTTCGAAGAACAAGCTAAACGCCGCGTAGTTGTTGGCCTGCTGCTGGGCGAAGTTATCCGCACCAACGAGCTGAAAGCTGACGAAGAACGCGTTAAAGGCCTGATCGAAGAGATGGCTTCTGCGTACGAAGATCCGAAAGAAGTTATCGAGTTCTACAGCAAAAACAAAGAACTGATGGACAACATGCGCAATGTTGCTCTGGAAGAACAGGCTGTTGAAGCTGTACTGGCGAAAGCGAAAGTGACTGAAAAAGAAACCACTTTCAACGAGCTGATGAACCAGCAGGCGTAATTTACGCAGCATAACGCGCTAAATTCGCACAAAGGCCCATCACCGCCAGGTGGTGGGCCTTTTTTTGTCATGAATTTTGCATGGAACCGTGCGAAAAGCCTCTTTCGGTGTTAGCGTAACAACAAAAGATTGTTATGCTTGAAATATGGTGATGCCGTACCCATAACACAGGGACTAGCTGATAATCCGTCCATAAGGTTACAATCGGTACAGCAGGTTTTTTCAATTTTATCCAGGAGACGGAAATGTCATACAGCGGCGAACGAGATAACTTTGCACCCCATATGGCGCTGGTGCCGATGGTCATTGAACAGACCTCACGTGGTGAGCGCTCTTTTGATATCTATTCTCGTCTACTTAAGGAACGCGTCATTTTTCTGACTGGCCAGGTTGAAGACCACATGGCTAACCTGATTGTGGCGCAGATGCTGTTCCTGGAAGCAGAAAACCCAGAAAAAGATATCTATCTGTACATTAACTCCCCAGGCGGGGTGATCACTGCCGGGATGTCTATCTATGACACCATGCAGTTTATCAAGCCTGATGTCAGCACCATCTGTATGGGCCAGGCGGCTTCGATGGGCGCTTTCTTGCTGACTGCAGGGGCAAAAGGTAAACGTTTCTGCCTGCCGAATTCGCGCGTGATGATTCACCAGCCGTTGGGCGGCTACCAGGGCCAGGCGACCGATATCGAAATTCATGCCCGTGAAATTCTGAAAGTTAAAGGGCGTATGAATGAACTTATGGCGCTTCATACGGGTCAATCATTAGAACAGATTGAACGTGACACCGAGCGCGATCGCTTCCTTTCCGCCCCTGAAGCGGTGGAATACGGTCTGGTCGATTCGATTCTGACCCATCGTAATTGATGCCAGAGGCGCAACTGTGCCGCTATACTTATCCAGGGCGGCACAACGCTATAAAGCGGCTTGCGCCTGAGAATGGCATTTGCGTCGTCGTGTGCGGCACAAAGAACAAAGAAGAGGTTTTGACCCATGACAGATAAACGCAAAGATGGCTCAGGCAAATTGCTGTATTGCTCTTTTTGCGGCAAAAGCCAGCATGAAGTGCGCAAGCTGATTGCCGGTCCATCCGTGTATATCTGCGACGAATGTGTTGATTTATGTAACGACATCATTCGCGAAGAGATTAAAGAAGTTGCACCGCATCGTGAACGCAGTGCGCTACCGACGCCGCATGAAATTCGCAACCACCTGGACGATTACGTTATCGGTCAGGAACAGGCGAAAAAAGTGCTGGCGGTCGCGGTATACAACCACTACAAACGTCTGCGCAACGGCGATACCAGCAATGGTGTCGAGTTGGGCAAAAGTAACATTCTGCTGATCGGTCCGACCGGTTCCGGTAAAACGCTGCTGGCCGAAACGCTGGCGCGCCTGCTGGACGTCCCGTTCACCATGGCCGATGCAACCACGCTGACCGAAGCCGGTTATGTGGGCGAAGACGTTGAAAACATCATTCAGAAGCTGTTGCAAAAGTGCGATTACGACGTACAGAAAGCGCAGCGCGGGATTGTCTACATCGATGAAATCGACAAGATTTCTCGTAAGTCAGACAACCCGTCCATTACCCGAGACGTTTCCGGTGAAGGCGTACAGCAGGCACTGTTGAAACTGATCGAAGGTACGGTAGCTGCTGTTCCACCGCAAGGTGGGCGTAAACATCCGCAGCAGGAATTCTTGCAGGTTGATACCTCTAAGATCCTGTTTATCTGTGGCGGTGCGTTTGCCGGTCTGGATAAAGTGATTTCCCATCGTGTAGAAACAGGCTCCGGCATTGGTTTTGGCGCGACGGTAAAAGCGAAATCTGACAAAGCAAGTGAAGGCGAGCTGCTGGCGCAGGTTGAACCGGAAGATCTGATCAAGTTTGGTCTGATCCCTGAGTTCATTGGTCGTCTGCCGGTTGTCGCAACGTTGAATGAACTGAGCGAAGAAGCTCTGATTCAGATCCTCAAAGAGCCGAAAAACGCCCTGACCAAGCAGTATCAGGCGCTGTTTAATCTGGAAGGCGTGGATCTGGAATTCCGTGACGAGGCGCTGGATGCTATCGCTAAGAAAGCGATGGCGCGTAAAACCGGTGCCCGTGGCCTGCGTTCCATCGTAGAAGCCGCACTGCTCGATACCATGTACGATCTGCCGTCCATGGAAGACGTCGAAAAAGTGGTTATCGACGAATCGGTAATTGATGGTCAAAGCAAACCGTTGCTGATTTATGGCAAGCCGGAAGCGCAACAGGCATCTGGTGAATAATTAACCATTCCCATACAATTAGTTAACCAAAAAGGGGGGATTTTATCTCCCCTTTAATTTTTCCTCTATTCTCGGCGTTGAATGTGGGGGAAACATCCCCATATACTGACGTACATGTTAATAGATGGCGTGAAGCACAGTCGTGTCATCTGATTACCTGGCGGAAATTAAACTAAGAGAGAGCTCTATGAATCCTGAGCGTTCTGAACGCATTGAAATCCCCGTATTGCCGCTGCGCGATGTGGTGGTTTATCCGCACATGGTCATCCCCTTATTTGTCGGGCGGGAAAAATCTATCCGTTGTCTGGAAGCGGCGATGGACCATGATAAAAAAATTATGCTGGTCGCGCAGAAAGAAGCTTCAACGGATGAGCCGGGTGTAAACGATCTTTTCACCGTCGGGACCGTGGCCTCTATATTGCAGATGCTGAAACTGCCTGACGGCACCGTCAAAGTGCTGGTCGAGGGGTTACAGCGCGCGCGTATTTCTGCGCTCTCTGACAATGGCGAACACTTTTCTGCGAAGGCGGAGTATCTGGAGTCGCCGACCATTGATGAGCGGGAACAGGAAGTGCTGGTGCGCACCGCAATCAGCCAGTTTGAAGGTTATATCAAGCTGAACAAAAAAATCCCACCAGAAGTGCTGACGTCGCTGAACAGCATCGACGATCCGGCGCGTCTGGCGGATACCATTGCTGCGCATATGCCGCTGAAACTCGCTGACAAACAGTCTGTTCTGGAGATGTCCGACGTCAACGAACGTCTGGAATATCTGATGGCGATGATGGAATCGGAAATCGATCTGCTGCAGGTTGAGAAACGCATTCGCAACCGCGTTAAAAAGCAGATGGAAAAATCCCAGCGTGAGTACTATCTGAACGAGCAAATGAAAGCTATTCAGAAAGAACTCGGCGAAATGGACGATGCACCGGACGAAAACGAAGCACTGAAGCGCAAAATCGACGCGGCGAAAATGCCGAAAGAGGCAAAAGAGAAAGCGGAAGCAGAACTGCAGAAGCTGAAAATGATGTCTCCGATGTCGGCAGAAGCGACCGTGGTGCGTGGTTATATCGACTGGATGGTGCAGGTGCCGTGGAATGCGCGTAGCAAGGTCAAAAAAGACCTGCGTCAGGCGCAGGAAATCCTTGATACCGACCATTATGGTCTGGAGCGCGTGAAAGATCGCATCCTTGAGTATCTTGCGGTTCAAAGCCGTGTCAACAAAATCAAGGGACCGATCCTCTGCCTGGTAGGGCCGCCGGGGGTAGGTAAAACCTCCCTGGGTCAGTCCATCGCCAAAGCTACCGGACGTAAATATGTTCGTATGGCGCTGGGCGGCGTGCGTGACGAAGCGGAAATCCGTGGTCACCGCCGTACTTACATCGGTTCTATGCCGGGTAAACTGATCCAGAAAATGGCGAAAGTGGGCGTGAAAAACCCGCTGTTCCTGCTCGATGAGATCGACAAAATGTCTTCTGACATGCGAGGCGATCCGGCTTCCGCACTGCTTGAAGTGCTGGATCCAGAGCAGAACGTAGCGTTCAGCGACCACTACCTGGAAGTGGATTACGATCTCAGCGACGTGATGTTTGTCGCGACGTCGAATTCCATGAACATTCCGGCACCGCTGCTGGATCGTATGGAAGTGATTCGCCTCTCCGGTTATACCGAAGATGAAAAACTGAACATCGCCAAACGTCACCTGCTGCCGAAGCAGATTGAACGTAATGCACTGAAAAAAGGTGAACTGACCGTCGACGATAGCGCCATTATCGGCATTATACGTTACTACACCCGTGAGGCGGGCGTGCGTGGCCTGGAGCGTGAAATCTCCAAACTGTGTCGCAAAGCGGTTAAGCAGTTACTGCTCGATAAGTCATTAAAACATATCGAAATTAACGGCGATAACCTGCATGACTATCTCGGTGTTCAGCGTTTCGACTATGGACGCGCGGATAACGAAAACCGTGTCGGTCAGGTAACCGGTCTGGCGTGGACGGAAGTGGGCGGTGACTTACTTACCATTGAAACCGCGTGCGTTCCGGGTAAAGGCAAACTGACCTATACCGGTTCGCTCGGCGAAGTGATGCAGGAGTCCATTCAGGCGGCGTTAACGGTGGTTCGTGCGCGTGCGGAAAAACTGGGGATCAACCCTGATTTTTACGAAAAACGCGACATCCACGTCCACGTACCGGAAGGTGCGACGCCGAAAGATGGTCCGAGTGCCGGTATTGCTATGTGCACCGCGCTGGTTTCTTGCCTGACCGGTAACCCGGTTCGTGCCGATGTGGCAATGACCGGTGAGATCACTCTGCGTGGTCAGGTACTGCCGATCGGTGGTTTGAAAGAAAAACTGTTAGCGGCGCATCGCGGCGGGATTAAAACAGTGTTAATTCCGTTCGAAAATAAACGTGATCTGGAAGAAATTCCTGACAATGTCATTGCCGATCTGGATATTCATCCTGTGAAACGCATTGAGGAAGTTCTGACTCTGGCGCTGCAAAATGAACCGTCTGGCATGCAGGTTGTGACTGCAAAATAGTGACCTCGCGCAAAATGCACTAATAAAAACAGGGCTGGCAGGCTAATTCGGACTTGCCAGCCTTTTTTTGTCTCGCTAAGTTAGATGGCGGATTGGGCTTGCCCTTATTAAGGGGTGTTGTAAGGGGATGGCTGGCCTGATATAACTGCTGCGCGTTCGTACCTTGAAGGATTCAAGTGCGATATAAATTATAAAGAGGAAGAGAAGAGTGAATAAATCTCAATTGATCGACAAGATTGCTGCAGGGGCTGATATCTCTAAAGCTGCGGCTGGCCGTGCGTTAGATGCTATTATTGCTTCCGTAACTGAATCTCTGAAAGAAGGGGATGATGTAGCACTGGTAGGTTTTGGTACTTTTGCCGTTAAAGAGCGTGCTGCCCGTACTGGCCGCAACCCGCAGACCGGTAAAGAGATCACCATCGCTGCCGCTAAAGTACCGAGCTTCCGTGCAGGTAAAGCACTGAAAGACGCGGTAAACTAAGCGTTGTCCCCAGTGGGGATGTGACGAAGTTCAAGGGCGCATCTACTGATGTGCCTTTTTTATTTGTATTCGGTGACTTTCTGCGTCTTGTGGGCTGACAATTGCCCCCGTTTCTTGTCACAATAGGCCTTTGCGCGCATCGATACGTTGCGTGAGGTACACAGTCATCTACAGCGGAGTGTTGTTACACCATGATGGACAGCTTACGCACGGCTGCAAACAGTCTCGTGCTCAAGATTATTTTCGGTATCATTATCGTGTCGTTCATATTGACCGGCGTGAGTGGTTACCTGATTGGCGGAGGCAATAACTACGCCGCAAAAGTGAATGACCAGGAAATCAGCCGTGGGCAGTTCGAGAACGCCTTCAACAGCGAGCGTAATCGCATGCAGCAACAGCTGGGCGATCAATACTCTGAACTTGCAGCGAACGAAGGCTATATGAAAACCCTGCGTCAACAGGTGCTGAATCGTCTGATCGACGAGGCGCTGCTGGATCAGTACGCTCGTGAGCTGAAACTGGGTATCAGTGATGAGCAGGTTAAACAGGCGATTTTCGCGACCCCAGCCTTCCAGGTTGACGGCAAATTTGATAACAGCCGCTATAACGGTATCCTCAACCAGATGGGGATGACCGCCGATCAGTACGCCCAGGCGCTACGTAACCAGCTCACTACCCAACAGCTGATTAACGGCGTTGCCGGTACCGATTTTATGCTGAAAGGTGAAACCGACGAGCTGGCGGCACTGGTAGCTCAACAACGCGTGGTACGTGAAGCGACTATCGATGTTAACGCGCTGGCGGCGAAGCAGCCTGTGACCGAACAGGAAATTGCCAGCTACTACGAACAAAACAAAAACAATTTCATGACGCCGGAACAATTCCGCGTGAGTTACATCAAGCTGGATGCCGCAACGATGCAGCAACCGGTTAGCGATGCGGATATCCAGAGCTACTACGATCAGCATCAGGATCAATTCACCCAGCCGCAGCGTACCCGCTACAGCATCATCCAGACCAAAACTGAAGATGAAGCGAAAGCGGTACTTGATGAGCTGAATAAAGGCGGTGATTTTGCTGCGTTAGCCAAAGAAAAATCTGCCGATATTATCTCTGCTCGTAACGGCGGCGATATGGGTTGGTTAGAAGATGCCACTATCCCGGACGAACTGAAAAATGCTGGTCTGAAAGAAAAAGGCCAACTCTCTGGTGTCATCAAGTCTTCGGTCGGTTTCCTGATTGTACGTCTGGACGACATTCAGCCAGCGAAAGTGAAGTCGTTAGACGAAGTGCGTGACGATGTCGTGGCGAAAGTGAAACACGAAAAAGCCCTCGATGCGTACTACGCACTGCAGCAGAAAGTGAGCGATGCAGCAAGCAATGATACCGAGTCTCTGGCCGGTGCAGAGCAAGCTGCGGGCGTAAAAGCCACTCAGACGGGTTGGTTCAGCAAAGATAACCTGCCGGAAGAGTTGAACTTTAAGCCGGTTGCAGACGCTATCTTTAACGGCGGTCTGGTAGGTGAAAACGGCGCACCGGGCATCAACTCTGACATCATCACCGTAGACGGCGACCGCGCATTCGTGCTGCGCATCAGCGAGCACAAACCGGAAGCGGTGAAACCGTTGGCAGATGTTCAGGAACAAGTTAAGGCACTGGTTCAGCACAACAAAGCTGAACAACAGGCGAAAGTGGATGCTGAAAAACTGCTGGTTGATTTGAAAGCCGGCAAAGGTGCAGAAGCTATGCAGGCCGCCGGTCTGAAATTTGGCGAGCCGAAAACCTTAAGCCGTTCCGGTCGTGACCCGATTAGCCAGGCGGCGTTTGCACTGCCACTGCCAGCGAAAGACAAACCGAGCTACGGTATGGCGACCGATATGCAAGGTAATGTGGTTCTGCTGGCGCTGGATGAAGTGAAACAAGGTTCAATGCCGGAAGAGCAGAAAAAAGCGATGGTGCAGGGGATCACCCAGAACAACGCACAAATCGTCTTTGAAGCTCTGATGAGTAACCTGCGTAAAGAGGCGAAAATCAAAATTGGCGATGCGCTGGAACAGCAATAATCCTGAAGCCGCCTCGCAAAAAAATGCTTTGCAGCTGTAACAAGAAAAGGTCGCTTTCGCGGCCTTTTCCATTTCTGAACATTGCCATTTGTTTCCTGTTTTCACTGCCGTTAAGGTGATTCCACTGTTAACAAACAAGGAGAAAACAGTATGAAACACGGAATTAAAGCACTGCTCATTACCCTGTCCCTGGCCTGTGCCGGAATGTCTCATAGCGCGCTGGCGGCAGCTCCTGCGGCGAAACCGACAACGGTAGAAACCAAAGCGGAAGCTCCTGCAGCACAAAGTAAAGCAGCAGTACCGACTAAAGCCAGTGACGAAGAAGGTACCCGGGTCAGCATTAATAATGCCAGCGCGGAAGAGTTAGCCCGCGCGATGAATGGCGTTGGCCTGAAGAAGGCGCAGGCGATTGTCAGTTATCGCGAAGAGTACGGTCCGTTTAAAACGGTGGAGGATCTCAAGCAGGTGCCGGGGATGGGCAATTCGCTGGTGGAACGTAATCTGGCGGTATTAACCCTGTAATTAATTTGCATAGTGGCAAATTTTTGCCAGACTGAAGAGGTCATACCAGTTATGACCTCTGTACTTATAACAGTTCTTATAACAACAACGTAAGGTTATTGCGCTATGCAAACACAAATCAAAGTTCGTGGATATCATCTCGATGTCTACCAGCACGTTAACAATGCCCGCTACCTTGAATTTCTGGAAGAAGCCCGCTGGGATGGACTAGAAAATAGCGAAAGTTTCCAGTGGATGACCGCCCATAACATTGCCTTCATCGTGGTCAATATCAATATTAATTATCGTCGCCCGGCGGTATTAAGCGACCTGTTAACCATTACCAGTCAGTTGCAGCAATTAAACGGTAAAAGCGGCATCTTAAGCCAGGTCATTACACTGGAGCCGGAAGGGCAGGTGGTCGCGGATGCGCTTATTACGTTTGTTTGTATTGATCTTAAAACGCAGAAAGCATTAGCTCTGGAAGGGGAATTGCGCGAAAAGCTGGAGCAGATGGTTAAGTAAACGTTTTGTGGTGCCGGATGCTCAAGCCGCATCCGGCGACACCCGGAATAATTACTTCAACCCGGTTTTCTGCTTCATCGCTGCCATCACCGTCGGTTTATCGGCCAGATAATGATGCAAACCGTTGGAGCGTAAATTACACGCCGCACAATGACCGCAACCGTCGCCTTTAATGCCGTTATAACAGGTCAACGTTTCGTTACGGACTAAATCTAGTTTGCCGTAATAATCAGCCAGCGCCCAGGTTTCCGCTTTATCAATCCACATCAGCGGCGTTTCAAAACGAATATCTTTCGCCATGCCTAAACTGACGGCATGGTTTAGTGCTTTCACAAACTCATCGCGGCAATCCGGGTAACCGGAGAAATCCGTTTCGCAGACGCCGGTAATTACGGCTTCTGCTTTTACCTGATACGCATATATTGCCGCCAGTGTCAGGAACAAAATATTACGTCCAGGGACAAACGTATTCGGGATGCCATCAGCTTCAGGTTCATAATCAGGCACCGGAATGCTGTCACGCGTCAGGCTGCTGACCGCCAGCTCGTTGAGCAGCGTTACATCAAGAACCTTATGCGCGCGTGCCCCCAGTTTCAGCGCCAGTTCGCGTGCCACGTCGATTTCCGCGCGATGTCGCTGACCGTAATCGAACGTCACGCAATGGACTTCATCATATTGTTGTAATGCCTGCACCAGACAGGTGGAGGAATCCTGGCCTCCACTGAACACAACGACAGCACGTTTCATAGATAATCCTGCTTGAACAATAAAAGCGTTATGGTAACGCCTGCGATTAACCCGGACCAGCTATTCATTGTGACGGTGCGGGAAGCCAGGCTTCGGTAAATTCAAACCAGCCTCGCGGTGTCAGTCGCACACCGTTCACGCCGGGAGGGGCGCTAATGCGATAGTGATAGTTGAACAGCGGCGTCAGCGTCGCATCTGCCATTAACTGGCTAAAAACCGCTTTCAGGGCATTAAATCGGTTTTCCTCATCAGGCATTACTTGCACCGCGTCCAGTGTCGATTGCAAATGTGCATATGCTGGAGCGTCGAAAACATGTGGCCACAGTGGATCGCAACGCAGCCATTGCTCCAGGGTATATTCCGGTGCTTCGCCAATTAACCTGTCGCCCATCATGAGGTCTGCGTGTGCCAGTAGGGTCGTGTCGTCCCAGTTTTTTGCGTTATGAAAAATAATTGTAAGTTCACAGCCTTCCGCGGCCAGTGTCGCCTGTAGGCGTTCTGCCATGGTATGAAGTTCTATCGGTAGGTGATAAACCAGCGTCAAGGTTTTCGGTAGTTTGACTTCATCCGGTACTTGCCATTGTGGAATAGTCCAGCCAGGCAGTAATGCATGACTGGCGGTGATCAGGTTTTCTCCGACTTCTAACGTTTGTAATAAACCGGATTGATGAATAATGGAGATCACTTTTCGCGCCTGCCAGAGGGACAGTCGGGGACTTTTGCGCAACGTTAAATAGCAAAAACCTAAACTGATGCCGCTACTGACCTGGCTGACGCGTTGCAGCTCCTCCGGTTTGCCGATGGTGATTTGCACGGGATGCCGACAACTGGTTCCCAAATCTTTTTCGAAAAGCGGCGGAGTTATCCAGTACTCAACCGCTTTAAGCAGCGGATGACGTAAATGGTAATAATCATGGCTCTCCAGGCGCACCAGTTCCGCTGTGAATTGTGTTAAGCGAAAAGGACCAGTGCCGATCAGGGGGAATTGCGGATGCGCCAGATGGCTGCAGTAGCTCGCCAGCCGGTGCGCAAGCCAGTAATCGGGGCGATGTAAAAAGAAGGTCAGACACTGCGGATGGGTGACTTCAATACGCTTCACGCTAATAAATAATAGATCCAGTGCTGGCAGTTGTAACAACATCAATAACCGCTGGTGTAAGTGTGAGGCTTTTACTGCATCGCCGTTATGCCAGTGTAGGGTTGAACGAAGATAAAAGTCCCAGCGTAACCCGTCAGCAGAGGTTTCCCAGTGATGCGCTAAATCGCCAATCGGGCGCTGGGTATTATTATCGAAGCGGGTCAGGCCGGAAAATATCTGTCCGGCGAGATGCTGCTCGGCACGGCCGGGCAAAAAGCCCGGTTGTAGCGGTTCGAGCGGGCGATAGTAGGGAATACGCAACGTGGGCGTATCGTTTTGCCATTGTCCGCCCATAAACGGCTGTAACAGAGTGCGCAGCTCACCTGGGGCCAGTTGCGCCAGCTCCAGCACATCTTGCTGCTTTCCGGTTTCCAGCGCCTGTTCCATCATCGCATTGCGTAGCGATTCTGGCGTGACCAGAAAGCGTAGTTGACCGCGCTTTCCGCGTCCTGACTGCGCCTGCCACTCCAGCCATCCCGCCTCCTGTGCCTGGCGTAACAGCGTACGAACATGGCGTTCGCTGCAAAAACAGCGTTCGGCCAGTTCGCTGACGGTGACGGTTTGCGGCTTTCCGGCGGAAGGTTGCCACAGACGTTGATACTGGTTAAGACGGTTGAGCAGTCGCATATAAACCCGGAACAATATTATTTAACTATTCACTATTACTTCCGTATATATCAGGTGATACTCAATCACTATTAACCGTGTCACAGAGTGGAGAAAGAAATGGCTCGTCTGGCAGCATTTGATATGGACGGCACTTTATTGATGCCTGACCATCATTTAGGTGAGAAAACACTCTCTACTTTGGCACGACTGCGTGAACGCGACATTACCCTCACTTTCGCCACAGGTCGTCATGCGCTGGAGATGCAGCATATTCTCGGGGCGCTATCGCTGGATGCGTATTTGATTACCGGCAACGGAACGCGCGTGCATTCTCTGGAAGGTGAACTTTTACATCGTGATGATTTACCTGCGGATGTGGCAGAGCTGGTGCTGTATCAGCAATGGGATACCCGAGCCAGCATGCATATTTTCAATGATGATGGTTGGTTTACCGGAAAAGAGATCCCTGCGTTGTTGCAGGCATTTGTCTATAGCGGTTTTCGTTATCAGATAATCGATGTTAAAAAAATGCCACTCGATCGCGTCACCAAGATCTGCTTCTGTGGCGATCACGACGATCTTACACGCTTGCAGATCCTACTACACGAATCATTAGGCGAGCGTGCACATTTGTGTTTTTCCGCGACGGATTGCCTCGAAGTGCTCCCGGTGGACTGCAATAAAGGCGCTGCATTGACGGTGCTGACCCAACATTTAGGTTTATCGTTGCGCGATTGCATGGCCTTTGGTGATGCGATGAACGATCGCGAAATGTTAGGCAGCGTCGGTAGCGGCTTTATTATGGGCAATGCGATGCCGCAACTGCGCGCGGAGCTCCCTCATTTACCGGTGATTGGACATTGCCGAAATCAGGCGGTCTCTCACTATTTGACGCACTGGCTGGACTATCCACATCTACCTTATTCCCCCGAATAACGAGATCCCTTCCAGCACCGGGCAATTGCCCGGTTTTTTTTGCGTTGAATTTGTCATTTTGTGCCGTGGTGTTTAAACCGCACAGAATAAATTGTCGCGATTTCACCTTTAAAATAGAATTAAAAGAGAAAAAATTTCTCTGTGGAAGGGTTATGTTAGATAAAATTGACCGTAAGCTGCTGGCCTTACTACAGCAGGATTGCACCCTCTCTTTGCAGGCATTGGCTGAAGCCGTTAATCTGACAACCACGCCTTGCTGGAAGCGACTGAAACGGTTGGAGGATGACGGTATCCTTATCGGCAAAGTCGCCCTGTTGGACCCGGAAAAAATTGGCCTCGGTCTGACCGCCTTTGTGCTGATAAAAACGCAACATCACAGCAGTGAATGGTATTGCCGCTTTGTGACGGTGGTTACTGAAATGCCAGAAGTGCTGGGGTTCTGGCGCATGGCCGGGGAATACGATTATCTGATGCGCGTCCAGGTTGCCGATATGAAACGCTACGACGAGTTTTATAAGCGTCTGGTAAACAGCGTGCCGGGGCTGTCGGACGTCACTTCCAGCTTCGCGATGGAACAGATTAAATACACCACTTCTTTACCCATCGAATAAATATCCAGAATCAGGTCAGGACACTACGCGTGCGATTATTTGCTCAATTAAGCTGGTATTTCCGTCGGGAATGGCGTCGCTATCTCGGGGCTGTTGCCTTGCTTGTCATTATCGCGATGCTGCAACTGGTTCCGCCGAAAGTGGTTGGTATTGTTGTCGATGGCGTGACAGAACAACACTTTACTACCGGGCAGATCCTGATGTGGATCGCCACCATGGTGCTGATTGCTGTTGTGGTTTATCTCCTGCGTTACGTCTGGCGCGTATTGCTGTTTGGCGCGTCTTATCAACTGGCTGTTGAACTGCGTGAAGATTATTACCGTCAGCTAAGCCGGCAGCATCCTGAGTTTTACCTGCGTCATCGCACGGGGGACCTCATGGCTCGTGCGACCAATGACGTCGATCGGGTCGTGTTTGCCGCCGGAGAAGGGGTGCTGACGCTGGTGGATTCACTGGTGATGGGCTGCGCTGTGTTGATTATGATGTCTACGCAAATTAGCTGGCAGTTGACCTTATTTGCCCTGTTACCTATGCCAGTGATGGCGATCATGATTAAGCGCAACGGCGATGCCTTGCATGAACGCTTTAAGCTGGCACAGGCGGCGTTTTCCAGTCTTAATGACCGCACCCAGGAAAGCCTCACCAGTATCCGCATGATCAAAGCCTTTGGTCTGGAAGATCGCCAGTCGGCGTTATTTGCCGCGGATGCCGAAGATACCGGCAAAAAAAACATGCGGGTGGCGCGTATTGATGCTCGTTTCGACCCGACCATCTATATCGCGATTGGTATGGCGAACTTGCTGGCGATTGGCGGCGGTAGTTGGATGGTGGTGCAGGGCAGTTTAACGCTGGGCCAGCTCACCAGTTTTATGATGTATTTAGGTCTGATGATTTGGCCGATGCTGGCGCTGGCATGGATGTTTAACATAGTGGAGCGTGGTAGTGCTGCGTACAGCCGTATTCGCGCGATGCTGGCGGAAGCGCCGGTGGTGAACGATGGTAGCGAACCCGTGCCAGAAGGTCGTGGTGAACTGGATGTAAATATTCGCCAGTTTATGTATCCGCAGACTGACCATCCTGCGCTGGAAAACGTCAATTTAGCCCTGAAACCCGGTCAGATGCTGGGTATCTGCGGGCCGACTGGTTCCGGCAAAAGTACCCTGTTGTCGCTCATTCAGCGTCATTTCGACGTCAGCGAGGGGGATATTCGCTTTCATGATATTCCTCTGACGAAGTTACAACTCGATAGCTGGCGTAGCCGCCTGGCGGTGGTCAGCCAGACGCCATTCCTTTTTTCCGACACCGTGGCGAACAACATCGCGCTGGGTTGCCCGAATGCCACCCAACAAGAGATTGAGCATGTCGCGCGGTTAGCCAGCGTACATGACGATATTTTGCGTCTACCGCAAGGTTACGATACAGAGGTGGGCGAGCGCGGCGTGATGCTTTCTGGTGGGCAAAAACAGCGTATCTCCATTGCTCGTGCGTTATTAGTCAACGCGGAAATCCTCATCCTTGATGATGCGCTTTCGGCGGTGGACGGACGCACAGAGCACCAGATCCTGCATAACCTGCGTCAGTGGGGGCAGGGAAGAACGGTAATCATCAGTGCCCATCGCCTTTCGGCACTGACGGAAGCCAGTGAAATTATTGTGATGCAGCACGGACATATCGCCCAGCGTGGCAATCATGATGTGCTGGCACAACAAAGCGGCTGGTATCGCGATATGTATCGCTATCAACAACTGGAGGCGGCGCTCGACGACGCTCCGGAAATTCGCGAGGAGGCCGTTGATGCGTAGTTTTAGCCAACTCTGGCCAACTCTCAAACGCTTGTTAGCGTACGGTTCACCGTGGCGGAAACCGCTGGGCATTGCGGTCCTGATGATGTGGGTTGCGGCGGCGGCGGAAGTCAGTGGGCCGCTGCTTATCAGCTATTTTATCGACAATATGGTAGCGAAAAATAACCTGCCGTTGAAAGTGGTTGCCGGGCTGGCTGCGGCGTATGTTGGGCTACAACTGTTTGCCGCCGGGCTACATTACGCGCAGTCGCTGCTGTTTAATCGGGCGGCAGTAGGTGTAGTGCAACAGTTGCGTACCGACGTGATGGATGCCGCGTTGCGCCAGCCATTAAGCGAGTTTGATACCCAGCCTGTCGGGCAGGTGATTTCCCGCGTTACCAATGATACTGAAGTGATCCGCGACCTCTACGTTACCGTAGTGGCAACGGTCCTGCGTAGCGCCGCCCTGGTGGGTGCGATGCTGGTGGCGATGTTTAGTCTCGACTGGCGAATGGCGCTGGTAGCGATAATGATTTTCCCGGTGGTGCTGGTGGTAATGGTGATATACCAGCGTTACAGCACGCCGATTGTCCGTCGTGTGCGCGCCTATCTGGCAGATATCAACGACGGCTTTAACGAAATCATCAATGGCATGAGCGTCATCCAGCAGTTCCGTCAGCAGGCGCGATTTGGCGAACGTATGGGTGAGGCCAGTCGTTCACACTATATGGCGAGGATGCAAACCCTGCGCCTCGACGGTTTTCTGCTGCGTCCGCTGCTGAGTCTGTTTTCATCGCTCATTCTTTGTGGCTTGTTGATGCTGTTTGGCTTCTCCGCCAGCGGTACCATTGAAGTGGGCGTACTGTATGCGTTTATCAGCTATCTTGGGCGGCTTAACGAACCCTTAATCGAACTGACCACGCAACAGGCGATGCTGCAACAGGCTGTTGTTGCTGGTGAGCGCGTGTTTGAGCTGATGGACGGACCGCGCCAGCAATATGGCAATGATGATCGCCCCTTACAGAGCGGCAACATTGAAGTCGATAACGTGTCATTTGCTTATCGCGATGACAATCTGGTACTGAAGAACATTAATCTCTCGGTGCCTTCGCGCAACTTTGTGGCGCTGGTGGGGCATACCGGCAGTGGTAAAAGTACCCTCGCCAGTTTATTGATGGGCTATTACCCGCTAACGGAAGGTGAGATTCGCCTTGATGGTCGTCCGTTAAGTTCGCTAAGTCACAGCGTGCTGCGCCAGGGCGTGGCGATGGTGCAACAAGATCCGGTGGTACTGGCGGATACCTTCCTCGCCAACGTGACGCTGGGACGTGATATCTCCGAAGAACGTGTCTGGCAGGCGCTGGAAACCGTGCAACTGGCGGAGCTGGCGCGCAGCATGAGCGATGGTATTTATACGCCGCTGGGCGAGCAGGGGAATAATCTCTCCGTCGGGCAAAAGCAACTGCTGGCACTGGCGCGCGTGCTGGTGGAGACGCCGCAAATCCTGATCCTTGATGAGGCAACCGCCAGCATTGACTCCGGTACTGAACAGGCGATTCAACACGCACTGGCGGCGGTGCGTGAACACACTACGCTTGTGGTGATTGCTCACCGCTTATCGACCATTGTTGATGCTGACACCATTCTGGTGCTTCATCGTGGTCAGGCTGTGGAACAGGGGACTCACCAGCAACTGCTGGCCGCCCAGGGGCGCTACTGGCAGATGTATCAACTGCAACTAGTGGGCGAAGAGCTGGCAGCCAGCGTGCGTGAAGATGAATCATTGAGCGCCTGAATAGCGCAATATTTCATCGTTGGTGCAAAAATGTAACGCACTGTGCACTGTCATAGTGCGTTTTTGTTTTCAATCTTCTTAACTTCCTGCTCTCTTTCTCGTTTTTCATTTCTGGCACACCGCTTGCAATACCTTATTCGTGTAGCAGAACCATTACCGAATTCTGACCGGAGGGGATCTATGAAGCTGGTGACCGTGATAATCAAACCATTCAAGCTGGAAGACGTTCGTGAAGCGTTATCTTCCATTGGTATTCAGGGCCTGACCGTCACCGAAGTGAAAGGTTTCGGGCGTCAGAAAGGGCATGCCGAGCTGTACCGGGGGGCGGAATACAGCGTCAACTTTCTGCCAAAAGTAAAAATTGATGTGGCGATTGCTGATGACCAACTCGATGAAGTGATCGATATCGTCAGCAAAGCGGCTTACACCGGAAAAATTGGCGACGGCAAAATCTTCGTCGCTGAATTGCAACGCGTCATTCGTATTCGTACCGGCGAAGCCGACGAAGCGGCGCTGTAATCTCTGGCACACAGCAACAGGAACGAAAAATGAAGATAGCGACGATAAAAACTGGGCTTGCTTCACTGGCGATGCTGCCGGGACTGGTAATGGCTGCACCTGCGGTGGCCGATAAAGCCGACAATGCGTTTATGATGATTTGTACTGCGCTGGTGCTGTTTATGACTATTCCGGGGATTGCCCTGTTTTACGGTGGGTTAATTCGCGGCAAAAACGTGCTGTCGATGCTGACGCAGGTGACGGTGACGTTTGCACTGGTCTGTATTCTCTGGGTGGTTTACGGTTACTCGCTGGCGTTTGGTGAGGGCAACAACTTCTTTGGCAACATTAACTGGTTGATGCTGAAAAACATCGAACTGACGGCGGTGATGGGCAGCATTTATCAGTATATCCACGTGGCGTTTCAGGGATCGTTTGCCTGCATTACCGTAGGCTTGATCGTCGGGGCGCTGGCGGAACGGATCCGCTTCTCAGCTGTGCTGATTTTCGTGGTGGTGTGGCTGACGCTTTCTTACATTCCGATTGCGCATATGGTCTGGGGCGGCGGTTTGCTGGCTTCTCACGGTGCGCTGGATTTTGCGGGTGGCACGGTGGTGCACATTAACGCCGCTATTGCAGGTCTGGTGGGCGCGTATCTGATTGGTAAACGCGTGGGCTTCGGCAAAGAGGCGTTTAAACCGCACAACCTGCCGATGGTCTTTACCGGCACTGCCATTCTCTATATCGGTTGGTTTGGCTTTAACGCCGGATCAGCGGGCACGGCGAATGAAATTGCAGCACTGGCATTTGTGAATACTGTGGTCGCAACGGCGGCGGCAATTCTTGGCTGGATCTTCGGTGAATGGGCGCTGCGTGGTAAGCCTTCACTGCTGGGAGCGTGTTCAGGCGCGATTGGCGGTCTGGTCGGCGTGACGCCAGCCTGTGGCTACATTGGTGTTGGCGGCGCGTTGATTATCGGCGTGGTAGCTGGTCTGGCGGGCTTGTGGGGCGTTACCATGCTCAAACGCTTGCTGCGGGTGGATGATCCCTGCGATGTCTTCGGTGTGCACGGCGTTTGTGGCATTGTCGGCTGTATCATGACCGGGATTTTTGCCGCCAGCTCGCTGGGCGGCGTGGGCTTCGCTGAAGGTGTGACGATGGGCCATCAGTTGCTGGTACAGCTGGAAAGCATTGCCATTACGATTGTCTGGTCCGGTGTGGTGGCGTTTATTGGCTACAAACTGGCGGATCTGACGGTTGGTCTGCGTGTACCGGAAGAACAGGAGCGAGAAGGGTTGGACGTCAACAGCCACGGCGAAAATGCCTATAACGCGTAATAAGCACTGCAAAAAACAGCCGGACGGTTTTCACCTCCGGCTATTTTTTTAATTGTGATTACGCATTACCCCTTCCTGAACGGTCGAGGCAATCAGCACGCCGTCCTGGGTATAAAACTCACCGCGCACAAAGCCGCGTGCGCTGGACGCCGAGGTGCTCTCCACGCTATACAGCAGCCATTCATTCAAATTAAAAGGGCGATGGAACCACATGGAATGGTCAATGGTGGCAATCTGAATCCCCGGTTCGAGAAAACCGATGCCGTGCGGCTGTAAAGCTACCGGCAGGAAGTTAAGATCAGAAGCGTAACCGAGCAGATACTGATGAACGCGCAGATCATCCGGCACGCTACCATTTGCGCGGATCCATACCTGACGATGCGGTTCTGCGACATGCCCTTTCAGTGGGTTATGAAACTCCACCGGACGGACTTCCAGCGGACGATCGCAGATGAATTTATCTTTCAGCACTGGCGGCAGCAGGTGCGCCAGCGATTGGGCGATTTGCGTTTCCGAAGGCAGGCCATCAGGCGCTGGCGCGGACGGCATTGTTTTTTGATGTTCGAAACCCGCTTCTGGTGCCTGGAAAGAGGCAGTCATATAAAAAATCGGTTTACCGTTTTGAATAGCAGCAACCCGGCGGGCGCTGAAGCTGTTACCGTCACGCAACGTTTCGACATCATAAATAATCGGCTTCTTACTGTCGCCTGGGCGAAGAAAGTAGCTGTGAAACGAATGTACCAGCCGCTCTTCAGGGACGGTCTCTTTTGCAGCATACAAGGCCTGACCCACGACCTGGCCGCCAAACACCTGGCGTAAACCTAAATCTTCACTCTGGCCGCGAAAGAGTCCTTCCTCAATTTTTTCCAGATTTAACAATGTCAGTAAATTTTTTAGCGCCTGACTCATATAACTCTCCAGTAACAAAGCTGCCGCAGCAAGCCAAAGTGCGTTGAGTATAACGCAAATTTGCCACTGGTCCGATGGGTGCAATAGTCTGAATTACTAGCCAATTACAGGCAGAAATGCGTGATGTGTGCCACACTTGTTGACGTTACTATTTTGTTAACCACTCTTCCGGCGAGGAAAGTTAGCCCGCTGGTGCATTGATAATAAGGAGAAGTAAATGAAACTCGTGCACATGGCCAGTGGTTTAGCGGTTGCGATTGCGTTGGCGGCTTGCGCAGATAAAAGCGCGGATATTCAGACGCCAGCACCGGCTGCAAATACGTCTATTTCAGCAACACAGCAACCTGCTATCCAGCAACCGAATGTTTCCGGTACCGTTTGGATCCGTCAGAAAGTCGCACTGCCGCCTGATGCCGTGCTGACCGTGACACTTTCTGACGCATCATTAGCCGATGCACCGTCAAAAGTGCTGGCTCAAAAAGCGGTGCGTACTGAAGGTAAACAGTCACCATTCAGCTTTGTTCTGCCATTTAACCCGGCAGACGTTCAGCCGAACGCGCGTATTCTGTTGAGTGCGGCGATTACCGTGAATGACAAACTGGTATTTATTACCGATACCGTTCAGCCGGTGATCAACCAGGGCGGAACTAAAGCTGACCTGACATTGGTGCCGGTGCAGCAAACCGCCGTGCCGGTTCAGGCCAGCGGTGGCGCAACGACTACCGTACCATCAACTTCACCAACCCAGGTGAATCCGTCTTCGGCAGTTCCAGCTCCTACGCAATATTAAACGAAGTTAACCCTCTCCGCCCGGAGAGGGTTAGTAGTTCCAGCGATAACGCTGCAAGTCGATTTGTCCGCTTTCCGATACCATCACGCCTTCTGCCAGTAATGCCTGCCGCTGACGCTGTAAATCCGGTCCGGTTAGCGAAATGGTGCCGTGGCGATTAACCACCCGATGCCAGGGCAAGGTGCTGCCTTCCGGGAGACGCTTTAACACACCACCCACCTGGCGCGCGGCGCGGGGAGATCCCGCCAGTTTCGCCACATCACCGTAAGTGGTGACATAGCCTTCGGGAATAGCGGCTACGATTTGCCAGACGCGTTGGGGAAATGAATCTTCTTTTTCCATCTTTTCTTCCTGAGGTAATTTTTCAGCATAATCTGGAAAAACGCCCGAGTGAAGCCGCATTGCGCAAGAAACCAGCATCTGGCACGCAATGGGTTGCAATTAGCAGGGGCAGCAGTGATAATGCGCCTGCGCGTTGGTTCTCAACGCTCTCAATGGGGGCTCTGTTGGTTCTCCCGCAACGCTACTCTGTTTACCAGGTCAGGTCCGGAAGGAAGCAGCCAAGGCAGATGACGCGTGTGCCGGGATGTAGCTGGCAGGGCCCCCACCCATTTCTGCCTCCCCCCGTTTCGTCAAAAAATCCCAACATGGCTAAACTTTAACCACAACTGACGTCGCAAGAATTGTCTGGCTGCGCAGTACGCTTCGGAGGTATGTCTGATGAAGTATGTTGATGGTTTTGTGGTTGCCGTTCC
The DNA here is from genome assembly GCF_030295175.1 of Escherichia sp. HH091_1A. Classification (NCBI taxonomy): domain Bacteria; kingdom Pseudomonadati; phylum Pseudomonadota; class Gammaproteobacteria; order Enterobacterales; family Enterobacteriaceae; genus Escherichia; species Escherichia sp. HH091_1A. Next base: position 559,199 of record NZ_AP025747.1, read on the forward strand.
TGCCGATAAAAAGGATGCCTATCGGGAAATGGCCGCTAAGGCCGCGCCATTGTTTAAAGAGTTTGGCGCGCTTCGTATTGTCGAATGCTGGGCCAGCGATGTACCGGATGGCAAAGTGACCGATTTTCGTATGGCGGTGAAAGCGGAAGAGAATGAAGAGGTTGTCTTTAGCTGGATTGAATACCCTTCAAAAGAGGTCCGCGACGCTGCTAATCAAAAGATGATGTCGGACCCACGGATGAAGGAGTTCGGCGAGTCCATGCCGTTTGATGGCAAGCGAATGATCTATGGCGGATTCGAGTCAATCATCGACGAATAGGTAGCGTGACGGGCTGTGCGGCGTGCCGTCAGCCCAAAAATTCACAAATGTTGCTCGGCCCAGCGTAAGAAATCCTCTTTCGGTAATGCCTTGCTGTAGAGCCAGCCCTGGCCGTAGTGCACGCCATGCTGGCGTAGCCACTCTTCTTGTTTACTGGTTTCGATTCCCTCCGCTACCATTTTCAGTTTCAGTGTTTTTGCCATTTCGATGATATGTGGCGTGACATTTTTATATTCCAGCGCATCAACGAAAGATTTATCGATCTTCAGAATGTCGACATCCAGATCCTGTAAATAGCTTAAACTTGAATACCCCGTACCAAAATCATCGAGATAAATTTCATGGCCCGCCTCCCGGTAGCGAGAAATTATCGGGGCGCTGGTTTTCGGATCGGCAAACTCGCGTTCAGTGAGTTCAAGCGCGATCTGTCTGGGATTAACCTGATAGTGATTGATCATTTCACGCAGCAATTGCGGGATTTTTTCCGAGGTGAGTACGGTGGATTCAAGATTGATCGAAATATGCTGCTGCGGATGCTGACGCAGCCAGTCGCCCATATCTTCAAAGACACTTTTTATAATCAGTAGCGTCAACGGCTCAGAAAGCCCCGTTTGCTGTGCCAGCGGAATAAAACTATCTGGTGACAACCAACTACCGTCTGTCTGCGGCCAGCGCGCCAGTGCCTCAGCACCGACAATTTTGCCATTGGCTAAGGAGACAATCGGCTGATAGTGCACGCAAATATCACGATTTTCGATAGCATCCTGCAGCCGATGATGCGGTGACTGGATACGGCGCAAAATACGCAGTACAAACATCGCTGCCAGCAGGCCAATCACCAACCCGAGCGGTAACCAAATAAAGACTTGCCGATGCCAGCCTTTCTGCAACATTTTCGTTGAAGCCCAGGTGATGATCGAAATATTCATCTCCGGGAAGGGCTGGATATCGTAAATAATTCCATTATTTTCGATATGCTCACCGGGTGTTTTTTGTAGCCTGGTAATAATTCCCTGAGCAATTTCATCGCTGCTGGTTATGACAACATTATGGGCATTGCCAATAATGGCGGCATCAATTTGCCATGAGCTATAGGGAATGACATCAATAAAGGAAGCGGGGTCGATCATGACGACATAATGTGCCGTTCCTATGGCGACCATGTAACGGATAATGCCTAAATCGTTATGCGATGTTAACCAGACCCGATAACCATCTTTCGAAATTTTACCTGGCTCGGGGAAGGCATCGGGTGGGCTTTCATGCTCCAGAGACGAACACTGGGGAACGTTGTTATCGATATAGACCACTTCCTGAATATAGCGATAACTGTAAGATACCCGACGCATTTTCATGAGATGGGCTGCGCTACAGGCCGCACCTTGCCACCTTTCCAGCTCCTGCAGAGCATCTTTCCCTTGTATCGCCACCTTATTGGCCCGAATAGCGACGCGGGAGGAATAAGTATTCAGCTCTTCAATAAACGATGTTTGTACTTGCTGATGGGCCAGCCAGATGCTTAAGCCGACAGGCAGTAATACTGAAAGAATCAGTACTCCCGAAATCAGGCTGACCAGATGTCGTGTTCTCACCAGCATATCCTTATTAACACAGTGTAGGGAAAGTATATCTGATTGTGGAAAAAGGCAGGCAGGAGATAAGGAGGTAGAGCTGGTATTTCATGAAGCGATGGGTGGAAACGATCGTTGTCATTTGACCAGGCGTAGAGCTTTACGCCTGGTATGTAACCCTAACTTAAGATGTTGATTCGGCGCGAGCGAGGGTAAAAATATCGTAAAAAGACAGTTCACCTTTACGGACGATCATTTTTTGCAGTTGTTCTTTATGAACATCCGCGACACGCGGAGAGTTCAAGATGGCTTCAACCAGCGCGGCAGGTACAAAGCGCGTGTTGTACCATTCGCCGTTATAGCAAACGCGGAAATCCAGCACGTCGATATCTTCATAGCGGTAGCGTGGGTAGACATCGAAAAAGAAGAAACCATTAAGCAGGATAAATAATACAACCAGTAGCCAGACAGAGCCTGACAGCGTTTCGGACTGCAACATCACCGCCAGGGTGGCAAAAAAAGCAACGTACATACCGATAAACAGCCCCGGATGTTTACGGATAAAACTGATACTAAAGCGGGGTTTGTTGTCGCGTTTTTCGCGGGTATTCAGAGACTCAATCGTTTCGGTCAGCAGGCGTTGTATTTCGGTCATCGTTTGCCTTCGTGGTATCTGCAACTTTCCAGGGAACACCCTATTTTAACGTGGGAATAGTAGAGGGAAAGTAACAGATTTGCCACGATTTTGCATAACAGTTGCGAAAAACAGGTTACAATTTTTTAATGATTCTGGCTGGATTACCGCCCACGACAACATTGTCCGGGACATCTTTTGTGACAACTGCACCTGAGGCTACCACGACGTTATCACCAATGGTCACACCAGGGTTAATGACTGCGCGTCCGCCAATCCAGACGTTATTACCGATGGTGACGGGTTTCCCCAGTTCAACACCGCTATTACGTGCTACAGGGTCGATGGGATGTGTTGCCGTGTAGATATGAACACCTGGCGCTAACATACAGTTATCACCGATGCGAATAGGGCAGACATCAAGCATCACGCAATCGAAGTTGGCGAAAAAATTATTGCCGAGAAAAATGTTATAGCCATAGTCACAGCGAAACGTTGGCTCAATATAAGCCTCTGTCACCTGACCGAATAATTCAGCGAGAATTTGCTGGCGTAATGTGTGCTCTTCCGCCAGGGAATGATTGTATCGGTGAATAAGCTGACGAGCGCGCAGGCGATCGCGAGATAACGTCTCATCTGCCGAGCGATACAACTCACCAGCAATCATCTTTTCTTTTTCTGTGCTCATTACTGACCTCCGGTTGCTGAAAATGCGGCAACACAGTAAGACGAAAAGTCAGTGAAGAGAACGTTCCCATTACGTCTGTGTGATGAAGATCACATAGGGTGCGCCTTCATGGCGATAAAGTATAAAATTCTTAATAAACAGCTGGTTATAGCTCCGAAAGCCAATTATTTATTAGCGAATAAATTTCCATACTGAGGAGGGGATCTTGTCGTACAGTTTATTCATGGTCAATTCGGCGAGGCGGTGATCTGCAGCTGAGTAAAATACCGCCAGTTCATTATCTGATAATTCGTATTTATTTTTCTCGATAACACGCTCCAGCGTGTCAATTGTCTGGCAACGACGCAAACGCATTAAATAATCGGTTTTCGTTAAAGGTTTTTCGGACATACTTCTACCCATGGTTGTAATAATTCTAACAAGATAAACTCGCAGGATTCTCTTTCGTCGCATTGACAAAACAACGGAATAGTCGATTACCTGACTTCCGCCATTTTTGAAGATCCTGCATATTAATACCATAACTACTGAACAACATAAAGGTGTCATCCAGATATTCGTCGATCTGCTCAATGAGCTTATTGTCTTCATTATACTTAATTTTGTAATTAAGTGCGAAGGTCGCAATATGCTCAATCAGTTCATTCAACTGGAGGTTGATCGCCGAGGTTGGGTCGTTAACCCAGCCATGGTTGCTTTCTTCAAGGTTTGCAAGGCAATCATGATACAGGGTTTCACAGAGAAACTTAAGCTGTGCGATATCATGTCTTTTGGGTGAGTATTCATCCATAACGCGTCCCCTTCTTAGCGGTTGAACTAACGGACACCTTTCGGGATGGAAAAAACTTACTGACCTGGACTTGCCCTCTCGTTTGTTAGCTTAACTATAAGCCACTCTTTGCAGGTTTTCATCGCATTATTACGAAAAATTACAAATAGGAAGGAAGCGGGATAGGACTCACTTTTTCATACTAGCACCAACCCGCTGCAGGTAAAAGCAGTTTGCTCGAACTGTTCATAACATTTCAAGATTATCGCCAGATGAAATTGGTCACACTAATACCAGGAATGCTCTGAATATGTCGTAATAACCGATGAATGAATAAAGAATTACCGCAAATAATTAAGAAAAGCCTCTAAATGATTATGGATTATTAAATCTATTAGCGCTACTTAATATAAATTAACTAACAATCAGTATTTTTTATGAATTTTATGCGAAGTTAATACTGGTTTTCATATGAGATTCTGAGTTGATTGTTCAGTTCCCCATTCAACTCGTAGGTTATGCATCTAAAAAAGGCCGCTTGCGCGGCCTTAGTGATTACACGTTGTATCAATGATGATCGACAGTATGGCTGTGCTCGATATCTTCATTCTTGCGGCTAAAGCGGCGGCGAACCACCACAAAGAATACCGGAACGAAGAAGATTGCCAGTACCGTTGCGGTCACCATCCCTCCCATTACACCGGTACCTACTGCGTTCTGCGCGCCGGAACCAGCACCAGTACTGATAACCAGCGGCATAACGCCGAGGATAAACGCCAGCGAGGTCATCAGGATCGGACGTAAACGCATCCGCACCGCATCAAGCGTCGCTTCAATCAGACCTTTACCTTCTTTATCCATCAAGTCTTTGGCGAATTCGACGATAAGTATCGCGTTCTTCGCCGACAACCCAATGGTTGTGAGCAGGCCTACCTGGAAGTACACGTCATTGGTCAGGCCACGGAAGGTGGCTGCCAGCAAGGCACCGATAACCCCCAGCGGAACGACCAGCATAACGGAGAACGGAATCGACCAGCTCTCGTACAGCGCCGCCAGACACAGGAATACGACAATCAACGAAATCGCGTACAGTGAAGGTGCCTGGTTGCCGGAGAGACGTTCCTGATAGGACATCCCCGTCCAGTCATAGCCAACACCGGTAGGCAGTTTACTCGCCAGTTGTTCCATCAGCTCCATTGCTTCACCGGTACTTTTACCCGGTGCCGCCTGGCCTAAGATTTCCATGGATGGCAGGCCGTTGTATCGTTCCAGACGCGGAGAGCCGTACTCCCAACGAGAAGAGGAGAACGCCGAGAACGGTACCATCTGACCATCAGCAGCACGAACATACCAGTCGCCGATATCATCCGGCAGCATACGGTATTTCGCTTCTGACATGACGTAAACTTTCTTCACACGACCGCGGTCGATAAAGTCGTTCACATAGCTACCGCCCCATGCAGCGCCCAGAGTGGTGTTAATGTCGTTGATAGAAACACCCAGCGCCTGCGCTTTTTCCTGGTCGATATCAATCTTGAACTGCGGGGTATCTTCCAGACCGTTTGGACGTACGCTGGTCAACATATCAGGGTGCTTCGCTGCTTCTGCAAGCAGCTGGTTACGCGCCTGAGTCAGTTTTTCGTGACCAAGGCCAGCCTGGTCAATCAGCTCAAAGTCAAAGCCGGTTGCAGTACCCAGTTCCACGATTGCAGGCAGGTTAAAGGCGAACACCATCGCATCTTTGATTTGCGAGAATGCGCGTGTTGCACGCATGGTAATCGCTTCAACTTTGTTTTCTTCGCCCGGACGATCGGCCCAGTCCTTCAAGGAAACGAACGCAATACCGGTATTCTGACCACGTCCCGCAAAGCCGAAGCCGTTAACGGCGAACACCGACTCAACGTTGTTCTTTTCTTTGGTCAGATAGTAATGCGTTACCTCATTGAGCACTTTCTGCGTACGTTCCTGCGTTGCACCTGCTGGCAGCTGAACCATGGTCATAAATACGCCCTGGTCCTCATCTGGCAAGAAGGAGCTTGGCAGACGCACAAACAGATAGGCCATGCCGACCACGATGATTAGATACAGCACCAGGTAACGCCCCGTACTGCGCAGAATACCGCCTACGCTGTCGGTGTAGTGGTGCGTGCTCTTCTCGAACATGCGGTTAAACCAGCCGAAGAAGCCTTTTTTACCTTCTCCGTGATCGCCTTTGGCAATCGGTTTCAGCATGGTGGCACAAAGAGCCGGAGTCAGAATCAACGCCACCAGTACCGACAGCGCCATTGCTGAAACAATGGTAATAGAGAACTGACGATAGATAGCACCAGTAGAACCGCCAAAGAAGGCCATCGGTACGAATACCGCCGACAGTACCATCGCGATACCGACCAGAGCGCCCTGAATCTGCCCCATCGACTTACGGGTGGCTTCTTTTGGCGGTAAACCTTCTTCCGCCATCACACGCTCAACGTTTTCTACCACAACGATGGCGTCATCCACCAACAGGCCGATGGCGAGCACCATCCCGAACATTGTTAGCGTGTTTATCGAGAAGCCAAAGGCGGCAAGGACGGCAAAGGTCCCAAGCAATACCACCGGTACGGCAATGGTCGGAATCAACGTCGCGCGGAAGTTCTGCAAGAACAGATACATAACCAGGAAAACGAGGATGATCGCTTCGACCAGCGTTTTAACCACTTCGTGAATAGAGATTTTCACGAACGGCGTGGTGTCGTACGGGTAAACAATTTTCAGACCTGACGGGAAGAACGGTTCCATCTTCGCCAGTTCAGCACGGATTGCCGCAGCGGTATCCAGCGCGTTCGCGCCGGTTGCCAGCTTGATCCCCAGACCGGAAGCCGGTTGGCCGTTAAACTCTGCGATGATGTCGTAGTTCTCACCACCCAGCTCAATTTTCGCCACATCACGCAGCAGCACGCGGGAACCATCCTGATTCACTTTCAGCAGGATTTTGCCGAACTCTTCAGTAGAGGTCAGACGCGTCTGAGCAATAATAGAGGCGTTAAGCTGTTGGCCTTTCACCGGCGGCGTACCACCGAGCTGACCCGCCGCAACCTGGGCGTTCTGCGCTTTGATGGCGGTAATGACATCAACCGGCGTTAGCTGGTATTTGTTCAGTTCATTCGGATTCATCCAGATACGCATCGCGTACTGAGAACCGAACAGCTGAACGTCACCCACGCCCGACGTACGGCTGATGGCGTCTTTCATATTCGCCGCCACGTAGTCGGAGATATCCTCCTGCGTCATGGTGCCATCGGTGTTGATAACGCCGACAACCATCAGGAAGCTACTGGACGATTTCTCAACGCTCACCCCTTGCTGCTGTACTTCTTGCGGCAGCAACGGCATTGCCAGCTGCAGTTTGTTCTGCACCTGAACCTGCGCGATATCCGCATCAGTACCAGACTCAAAGGTCAGGGTGATCTGCACGGTACCCGTGGAGTCACTGTTAGAGGACATGTACATCAGGTTATCGATACCATTCATATTCTGTTCGATAACCTGCGTCACCGTGTCCTGCACTGTTTTCGCATCAGCGCCGGGGTAGGAGGCGGAGATCGTTACTGCCGGCGGAGCAATCGTAGGATATTGCGCCACCGGCAGTTTGAGGATCGCCAGCCCCCCTGCCAACATGATGATGATGGCGATCACCCACGCAAAAATCGGGCGATCGATAAAGAAATTAGGCATGTCTTAACGGCTCCTGTTTAAGTTAAGACTTGGACTGTTCAGGCTGAGTACCGCTTGCGGCTTGCTGGTTATTATCAGCGGTAACTTCTTGTGCTTTTACCTGGACACCAGGACGCACTTTCTGCAGCCCACTTATTACTACGCGATCGCCTGCTTTCAGACCTTCTGTCACCAGCCACTTATCGCCAATAGCCTGGCTTGCAACGATCGGACGGGTTTCCACTTTGTCATCCGCGCCTACCACCAGGACGGTAGCATCGCCACGCGGCGTACGGGTTACACCTTGTTGCGGGACTAAAATGGCGTTTGGATTAAGCCCTTCTTCCAGACGTGCGCGCACGAACATACCCGGCAGCAGAGTGTGATCCGGGTTCGGGAAGATAGCGCGTAGGGTGATAGACCCGGTGGTCTGATCGACAGTAACGTCAGAGAACTCCAGCGTACCGTCCTGTGGGAACTTAATGCCGTCACTGGTGATCAGCGACACTTTGGCTTTGCCGTTCTCTTGTTTCAGCGTGCCATTTGCCAGTTCCTGTTTCAGGCGCAGGAAATCGTTGCTGGACTGAGTCACATCAACGTAGATCGGATCAAGTTGCTGCACGGTTGCCAGCGCAGTCGCCTGACCGTTTTGCACCAGGGCACCTTCCGTCACGTTTGACTTACCAATGCGGCCGCTAATTGGAGAGGTGACTTTGGTGTAAGCCAGATTGATACGCGCAGTTTCAACGGCAGCTTTCGCCGCAGTTACCGCGGCATTCGCCTGTTGCGCATCAGCCAGAGCCTGATCGTACTCTTGCTTACTGATGTACTGCGTACCGAGCAATTTCTGATAACGATTCACCGTCAATTGCGCGATATTGGCTGCAGCCTGGGCTTTCGCTAAATCGCCTTTCGCACTGTCGTATGTCGCCTGATAGGTCGCAGGATCAATCTGATAGAGAGAGACACCTGCTTCAATGTCGCTACCTTCTTTGAAATTACGCTTCAGGATAATCCCGCTAACTTGAGGACGAACTTCTGCGATCCGGTAGGCACTGGTGCGACCCGGAAGCTCGGTTGTGATCTGCAGAGGTTCAGTTTTGACTGTAACTACGCCAACGGCGGGCATCTGCTGGCCACCTTGTTGGGCCTGTTTGTCGTCACATCCTGTTAGGGCTAAGCTGCCTGAGAGCATCAGAACGACCGCCAGAGGCGTAAACCCTCTGTTTTTGTTCATATGTAAACCTCGAGTGTCCGATTTCAAATTGGTCAATGGTCAAAAGTTAATAAACCCATTGCTGCGTTTATATTATCGTCGTGCTATGGTACATACATTTATAAATGTATGTAAATCTAACGCCTGTAAATTCACGAACATATGGCACGAAAAACCAAACAAGAAGCGCAGGAAACGCGCCAACACATCCTCGATGCGGCTCTTCGTCTTTTCTCACAGCAGGGGGTATCATCCACCTCGCTGGGCGAGATTGCAAAAGCAGCTGGCGTTACGCGCGGTGCAATCTACTGGCATTTTAAAGACAAGTCGGATTTGTTCAGTGAGATCTGGGAACTGTCAGAATCCAATATTGGTGAACTAGAGCTTGAGTATCAGGCAAAATTCCCTGGCGATCCACTCTCAGTATTAAGAGAGATATTAATTCATGTTCTTGAATCCACGGTGACAGAAGAACGGCGTCGATTATTGATGGAGATTATATTCCACAAATGCGAATTTGTCGGAGAAATGGCTGTTGTGCAACAGGCACAACGTAATCTCTGTCTGGAAAGTTATGACCGTATAGAACAAACGTTAAAACATTGTATTGAAGCAAAAATGTTGCCTGCGGATTTAATGACACGTCGCGCAGCAATTATTATGCGTGGCTATATTTCCGGCCTGATGGAAAACTGGCTCTTTGCCCCGCAATCTTTTGATCTTAAAAAAGAAGCTCGCGATTACGTCGCCATCTTACTCGAGATGTATCTCCTGTGCCCCACGCTTCGTTACCCTGCCACTAACGAATAACCCTGAATCTGACTCCAGGATTTTTCCTGGACATTTTCGCCGTTGCTATTCTGGTTCATTGCGTCGTGATATTCTTACGGTTTGACTTTTTCAGGTCGTTCTTCAGGTTCAGAAACCTTCATTCATCATGACTATGTTCCAGTATTACAAACGATCACGGCATTTTGTTTTTTCAGCATTCATTGCTTTTGTTTTGGTCTTGTTATGCCAGAATGCGGCGTTTGCGCGGGCGCCATCGAATGGTGATCTGCCGACAAAAGCGGACCTGCAGGCACAACTTGACTCACTGAATAAACAAAAAGATCTTTCTGCTCAGGACAAACTGGTGCAGCAGGATCTGACAGATACATTAGCCACCCTCGATAAAATCGATCGCATAAAAGAAGAGACAGTTCAGCTACGGCAAAAAGTCGCTGAAGCGCCGGAAAAAATGCGTCAGGCGACCGCGGCGTTAACAGCACTTAGCGATGTCGATAACGACGAAGAAACGCGCAAAATTCTGAGCACGCTTTCGTTGCGCCAGCTGGAAACTCGCGTTGCCCAGGCGCTGGACGATTTGCAAAACGCACAAAACGATCTGGCGTCTTATAACAGCCAGCTGGTTTCGTTACAGACGCAGCCCGAACGCGTGCAAAATGCGATGTATAACGCTTCGCAGCAGCTGCAACAAATTCGCAGCCGCCTGGATGGCACTGATGTTGGCGATACTGCCTTACGTCCCAGCCAGAAAGTGTTGATGCAGGCCCAGCAGGTTTTGCTGAATGCTGAGATTGACCAGCAACGAAAAAGCCTGGAAGGGAACACCGTCTTACAGGATACCTTGCAAAAGCAGCGTGATTACGTGACGGCGAACAGTGCTCGTCTGGAACACCAGTTGCAACTGTTGCAAGAAGCGGTAAACAGTAAGCGCCTGACCTTAACCGAAAAAACGGCGCAGGAAGCCGTCTCTCCGGATGAAGCTGCACGTATTCAGGCTAATCCTCTGGTGAAACAGGAACTGGAAATTAACCAGCAGTTGAGTCAGCGTCTGATTACCGCGACTGAAAACGGTAATCAGCTAATGCAGCAAAACATTAAAGTCAAAAACTGGCTTGAGCGGGCGCTGCAATCGGAACGAAATATTAAAGAGCAGATTGCCGTCCTGAAGGGCAGCCTGCTGTTGTCTCGTATCCTTTACCAGCAACAACAAACGCTGCCCTCGGCGGATGAACTGGAAAACATGACCAACCGCATCGCGGATTTGCGTCTCGAACAGTTTGAAGTTAACCAGCAGCGTGATGCACTCTTCCAGAGCGATGCGTTCGTCAACAAACTGGAAGAAGGTCACACCAACGAAGTCAACAGCGAAGTTCACGATGCATTATTGCAAGTGGTTGATATGCGTCGCGAATTGCTGGATCAGCTTAACAAACAGTTGGGTAACCAATTGATGATGGCCATTAACCTGCAAATCAACCAGCAGCAGTTAATGAGTGTGTCGAAAAACCTGAAATCCATCCTGACTCAGCAAATCTTTTGGGTGAACAGTAACCGTCCAATGGACTGGGACTGGATCAAAGCGTTCCCACAAACGCTGAAAGATGAATTTAAGTCGATGAAGATCACGGTAAACTGGGAAAAAGCCTGGCCTGCCGTCTTTATCGCTTTCCTCGCTGGTTTACCACTGCTATTAATTGCCGGGCTGATCCACTGGCGTCTGGGATGGCTGAAAGCGTATCAACAAAAACTGGCTTCCGCTGTGGGTTCCCTGCGTAACGACAGCCAGCTCAACACACCAAAAGCGATCCTTATCGACCTGATTCGCGCACTGCCAGTATGTCTGATTATTCTTGCGGTTGGTCTGATTCTGTTGACCATGCAACTCAACATCAGCGAACTGCTGTGGTCGTTCTGTAAAAAACTGGCGATTTTCTGGCTGGTGTTTGGCCTGTGCTGGAAGGTACTGGAGAAAAACGGTGTTGCCGTGCGTCACTTCGGCATGCCGGAACAGCAGACCAGCCACTGGCGTCGGCAAATTGTCCGCATCAGTCTCGCGTTGCTGCCTATCCATTTCTGGTCTGTGGTGGCAGAACTTTCCCCGCTGCATCTGATGGATGATGTGCTGGGGCAGGCGATGATTTTCTTCAACCTGCTGCTGATTGCCTTCCTGGTATGGCCAATGTGCCGCGAAAGCTGGCGTGATAAAGAGTCGCACACCATGCGACTTGTCACCATTACCATACTGTCGATAATCCCGATTGCGTTGATGGTGCTGACCGCCACGGGTTATTTCTACACCACACTGCGCCTCTCCGGACGTTGGATTGAAACCGTGTATCTGGTGATTATCTGGAACCTGCTGTACCAGACGGTATTGCGCGGCTTAAGCGTAGCGGCGCGGCGTATCGCCTGGCGTCGTGCGCTGGCGCGTCGACAGAATCTGGTGAAAGAGGGCGCAGAAGGGGCCGAACCGCCGGAAGAACCTACCATTGCACTGGAGCAGGTTAACCAACAGACGCTGCGTATTACTATGTTGCTGATGTTTGCGCTGTTCGGTGTCATGTTCTGGGCAATTTGGTCAGATTTGATCACCGTTTTCAGCTATCTCGACAGCATCACGCTCTGGCATTACAACGGCACTGAAGCTGGCGCTGCGGTGGTGAAAAACGTCACCATGGGCAGTCTGTTGTTTGCGATTATCGCCTCAATGGTAGCCTGGGCGTTGATTCGCAACCTGCCTGGTTTGCTGGAAGTATTGGTGCTCTCGCGACTGAATATGCGCCAGGGCGCGTCGTATGCCATTACTACCATCCTTAACTACATCATTATTGCCGTTGGTGCGATGACGGTGTTCGGATCGCTGGGTGTCTCGTGGGATAAACTCCAGTGGCTGGCGGCGGCATTATCCGTAGGTCTTGGTTTTGGTTTACAAGAGATCTTCGGTAACTTCGTCTCCGGTTTGATTATCCTGTTCGAACGTCCGGTGCGCATTGGCGACACGGTAACCATTGGTACCTACTCTGGGACGGTCAGTAAGATCCGTATTCGTGCGACAACGATTACCGATTTCGATCGCAAAGAAGTGATCATCCCGAACAAAGCGTTTGTTACCGAGCGTCTGATCAACTGGTCGTTAACCGACACCACCACGCGTCTGGTGATCCGCCTGGGCGTGGCCTATGGCTCCGATCTGGAAAAAGTGCGTAAAGTGTTGCTGAAGGCGGCGACTGAGCACCCAAGGGTGATGCACGAACCCATGCCGGAAGTCTTCTTTACGGCGTTTGGTGCCAGCACGTTGGATCACGAGCTGCGCCTTTACGTGCGTGAACTGCGTGACCGCAGTCGTACTGTCGATGAGCTGAACCGTACTATTGATCAGCTGTGCCGTGAAAACGACATCAACATTGCCTTTAACCAGCTTGAAGTGCATCTGCACAACGAGAAGGGCGATGAAGTGACGGAAGTGAAACGCGACTACAAAGGCGACGATCCAACACCAGCGGTAGGGTAATAACCAAAGGGGGCGACATTTAGTTGCCCCGAGATTACTGACAAAGTGCGCGTTGTTCATGCCGGATGCGGCGTGACCGCCTTCTCCGGCCTACGAAACCGCAAGAATTCAATATATTGCAGGAGCGGTGTAGGCCTGATAAGCGTAGCGCATCAGGCAGTTTTGCGTTTGCCCGCAATCTTAGGGGACATTTAGCGGCCCCATTTATTTCTCACTTTTCCGCCTCATCATCGCGCGTTAATTTCTTTTCATAATCGCGTTTTACAATATCCAGCGCGCGCAGCACGGTGCGCGCTGGGATCTGATTTTCTTCCAGCAGCACAATCAAATCGACAGCCAGTTTGACATCGTCAGGGGCATTTTCCAGTGACATACTCTCTCCATTGCTAGCGGGTTAAACGCGCTAACCTGTTTTCGATTTTTTCCAGCGCATGGCGGCAGCGTGCCAGGCGCGCTTCATAGGCTTCCACTTCACGATGCAGCGTTTGCTGTTCCACGAGATCGGTCACCCGCGCCAGGCGGGCTCGACGTTCGGCTACCATCTCACGTAGCCGCCGCTCAAAATCCTGATGCTGAATACGTTTACGCTGCCAGCGGGCAATTTTCGGTGGCGCACTGTCCCACTCGCGCAATGACCAGGCGGAGGCTTCACGCGCGATGGCTTCCAGTTGTGCAGCCAGATGTTCCGCCAGCCAGGCCACTTGCGGCAGCTGTTGCTGCTCAACCGCATGACGAAGCGCAGCCAGATTATCGCCCGCCTCATCGAGACAAGCCTGTAGTGTTGTCGCACGGGTCTGAAAAAGGTGCCTGTCAAAACGGGCACTTAGCGTGGCAAATTGCGCTACCGGGGCACAACGCTGACGCAGCGTGGCGAGCTGTCCTTCCAGTTTTTCCAGCAGCAGGGCGGTTTTCACGATAAGACCTCAATGAAAATGATAATTGTTATGCTAAAGTAGCAACTCTGTAAGCTGACAACACTCAATATGCAACGAATCATTTTAATCATCATTGGCTGGCTGGCGGTAGTGCTGGGTACGCTGGGCGTGGTATTACCGGTATTACCGACGACGCCGTTTATCCTGCTGGCGGCCTGGTGCTTTGCCCGTTCTTCCCCGCGCTTTCACGCCTGGTTGCTGTACCGCTCATGGTTTGGTAGCTATCTACGTTTCTGGCAGAAACATCATGCGATGCCGCGCGGCGTCAAACCGCGGGCGATTTTGCTTATTTTGCTCACGTTTGCCATTTCTCTGTGGTTCGTCCAGATGCCATGGGTGCGCATCATGTTGCTGGTAATTCTCGCCTGTTTGCTTTTTTATATGTGGCGAATTCCGGTGATTGATGAAAAGCAAGAAAAGCACTGAAGCACAACAATCGCAGTTGCAATTATTGCGTACAGCCAGTACATTCTGGCGTTTTCGAGCACAGGCGCAGGCGGTCAAAGGTTAAACAACTGTTACTTTTGATACGTTTAAAACGCGCCGTGAGTACCACCGTAACAAGCAGGCATACACTTATGACCGCGACTGCACAGCAGCTTGAGTATCTCAAAAATAGCATCAAAAGCATTCAGGACTACCCAAAACCCGGCATTCTTTTCCGTGATGTCACCAGCTTACTGGAAGACCCGAAAGCTTACGCTCTCAGCATCGACTTGCTGGTTGAGCGTTACAAAAATGCGGGCATTACCAAAGTTGTCGGCACCGAAGCGCGTGGCTTCTTGTTTGGCGCTCCGGTAGCTCTGGGTCTGGGCGTTGGCTTTGTACCGGTCCGTAAACCGGGCAAACTGCCGCGTGAGACCATCAGTGAAACTTACGATCTGGAATACGGCACCGATCAGCTGGAAATCCACGTTGATGCCATCAAACCGGGCGACAAAGTTCTGGTGGTGGACGACCTGCTGGCAACCGGCGGCACTATCGAAGCGACCGTTAAACTGATCCGTCGTCTGGGTGGTGAAGTGGCTGATGCTGCGTTCATTATCAACCTGTTCGATCTCGGCGGCGAACAGCGTCTCGAAAAACAGGGCATTACCAGCTACAGCCTTGTTCCGTTCCCGGGCCATTAATTATCGTCAGTCTTGCGCTGCTCACGCTACGGGCAGCACAAGATGTGCATTCAGCCTCGCCGTTCTGACGGGGCTGTGTTAGCATTACCCCTTCGTGAATCCACCTTCCAGCGTTTCAGAGCCTGCCAATGAGTTATCAGGTCTTAGCCCGAAAATGGCGCCCACAAACCTTTGCTGACGTCGTCGGCCAGGAACATGTGCTGACCGCACTGGCGAACGGCTTGTCGTTAGGGCGTATTCATCATGCTTATCTTTTTTCCGGCACCCGTGGCGTCGGAAAAACCTCTATCGCCCGACTGCTGGCGAAGGGGCTAAACTGCGAAACCGGCATTACCGCGACGCCGTGCGGCGTGTGCGATAACTGTCGTGAAATTGAGCAGGGGCGCTTTGTCGATCTGATTGAAATCGACGCCGCCTCGCGCACCAAAGTCGAAGATACCCGCGACCTGCTGGATAACGTCCAGTACGCGCCAGCGCGTGGTCGTTTTAAAGTTTATCTGATCGACGAAGTGCATATGCTGTCGCGCCACAGCTTTAACGCACTGTTAAAAACCCTTGAAGAACCGCCGGAGCACGTCAAGTTTCTGCTGGCGACGACCGATCCGCAGAAATTGCCGGTGACGATTTTGTCACGCTGCCTGCAATTTCATCTCAAGGCGCTGGATGTCGAGCAAATTCGCCATCAGCTTGAGCACATCCTCAACGAAGAACATATCGCTCACGAGCCACGGGCGCTGCAACTGCTGGCGCGCGCCGCTGAAGGCAGCTTGCGAGATGCCCTAAGTTTAACCGACCAGGCAATTGCCAGCGGTGACGGCCAGGTTTCAACCCAGGCGGTCAGTGCGATGCTGGGTACGCTTGACGACGATCAGGCGCTGTCGCTGGTTGAAGCGATGGTTGAAGCCAACGGCGAGCGTGTAATGTCGCTGATTAATGAAGCCGCCGCTCGTGGTATTGAGTGGGAAGCGTTGCTGGTAGAAATGCTCGGCCTGTTGCACCGCATTGCAATGGTGCAACTTTCCCCTGCTGCGCTGGGCAACGACATGGCCGCCATCGAGCTGCGGATGCGTGAACTGGCGCGCACCATACCGCCGACGGATATTCAGCTTTACTATCAAACACTGTTGATTGGTCGCAAAGAATTACCGTATGCGCCGGACCGCCGCATGGGCGTTGAGATGACGCTGTTGCGCGCACTGGCGTTTCATCCGCGTATGCCGCTGCCTGAGCCAGAAGTGCCACGCCAGTCTTTTGCGCCCGTCGCGCCAACGGCAGTAATGACGCCAACCCAGGTGCCGCCGCAACCGCAATCAGCTCCGCAGCAGGCACCGACTGTACCGCTCTCAGAAACCACCAGCCAGGTGCTGGCGGCGCGCCAACAACTGCAGCGCGCACAGGGAGCAACCAAAGCAAAAAAGAGTGAACCGGCAGCCGCTACCCGCGCGCGGCCGGTGAATAACGCTGCGCTGGAAAGACTGGCTTCGGTCACCGATCGCGTTCAGGCGCGTCCGGTGCCATCGGCGCTGGAAAAAGCACCAGCCAAAAAAGAAGCGTATCGCTGGAAGGCTACCACTCCAGTGATGCAGCAAAAAGAAGTGGTCGCCACGCCGAAGGCGCTAAAAAAAGCGCTGGAACATGAAAAAACGCCGGAACTGGCGGCAAAGCTGGCGGCAGAAGCCATTGAGCGCGATCCTTGGGCGGCACAGGTGAGCCAACTTTCGCTACCAAAACTGGTTGAACAGGTGGCGTTAAATGCCTGGAAAGAGGAGAGCGACAACGCAGTATGTCTGCATTTGCGCTCCTCTCAGCGGCATTTAAACAACCGCGGTGCACAGCAAAAACTGGCTGAAGCGTTGAGCACGTTAAAAGGTTCAACGGTTGAACTGACTATCGTTGAAGATGATAATCCCGCGGTGCGCACGCCGCTGGAATGGCGTCAGGCGATATACGAAGAAAAACTTGCGCAGGCGCGCGAGTCCATTATTGCGGATAATAATATTCAGACCCTGCGTCGGTTCTTCGATGCGGAGCTGGATGAAGAAAGTATCCGCCCCATTTGATCGTAAGCACAGCTTACGTTCGTCATCCTTAACGTGATTGAGAGAGAAACCTATGTTTGGTAAAGGCGGTCTGGGTAACCTGATGAAGCAAGCCCAGCAGATGCAAGAAAAAATGCAGAAAATGCAGGAAGAGATCGCGCAGCTGGAAGTGACCGGCGAATCTGGCGCAGGTCTGGTAAAAGTGACCATCAACGGTGCACACAACTGCCGTCGCGTAGAGATCGACCCGAGCCTGCTGGAAGACGACAAAGAGATGCTGGAAGACCTGGTGGCTGCAGCATTCAACGACGCGGCACGTCGTATCGAAGAAACGCAGAAAGAAAAAATGGCCTCTGTATCCTCCGGAATGCAGCTGCCGCCTGGCTTTAAGATGCCGTTCTGATGCAAACCAGCCCGCTGTTAACACAGCTTATGGAAGCACTGCGCTGTCTGCCGGGCGTTGGCCCGAAGTCGGCGCAGCGTATGGCGTTCACGCTGCTTCAGCGCGATCGTAGCGGCGGGATGCGTCTGGCGCAGGCGCTCACCCGGGCGATGTCGGAAATCGGCCACTGCGCCGATTGCCGCACTTTCACCGAACAGGAAGTCTGTAACATCTGTTCGAATCCGCGTCGTCAGGAAAACGGTCAAATCTGCGTGGTGGAGAGTCCGGCGGACATTTACGCCATTGAGCAGACGGGGCAGTTTTCAGGTCGTTATTTTGTGTTGATGGGGCATCTGTCACCGCTGGACGGCATCGGTCCGGATGATATCGGCCTTGATCGTCTGGAACAGCGTCTGGCAGAGGAAAAAATCACTGAAGTGATCCTCGCCACCAACCCCACGGTTGAAGGTGAAGCTACCGCTAACTACATTGCCGAGCTTTGCGCGCAATATGACGTGGAAGCCAGCCGAATCGCTCATGGCGTACCGGTTGGCGGCGAGCTGGAAATGGTCGATGGCACCACGCTGTCACACTCCCTTGCCGGGCGTCATAAGATTCGTTTTTAAGCAAACGAGAGCAGGATCACCTGCTCTCGCTTGAAATTATTCTCCCTTGTCCCCATCTCTCCCTCATCCTGTTTTTAACCTTAAAATGGCATTATTGAGGTAGACCTACATGAAAGGACAAGAAACTCGTGGTTTTCAGTCAGAAGTGAAACAGCTTCTGCACCTGATGATCCATTCTCTCTATTCCAATAAAGAAATCTTCCTGCGTGAGCTTATCTCTAACGCCTCCGATGCGGCGGACAAGCTGCGTTTCCGCGCGCTCTCTAACCCGGACCTGTACGAAGGTGATGGCGAACTGCGCGTTCGTGTCTCTTTCGATAAAGACAAGCGTACGCTGACCATCTCCGATAACGGCGTGGGGATGACCCGCGACGAAGTGATTGACCATCTGGGGACTATCGCTAAATCCGGCACCAAATCATTCCTCGAATCCCTGGGTTCTGACCAGGCGAAAGACAGCCAACTGATCGGTCAGTTTGGTGTTGGTTTCTACTCTGCGTTTATCGTGGCCGACAAAGTGACCGTGCGTACTCGCGCGGCAGGCGAAAAACCAGAAAACGGCGTCTTCTGGGAATCGGCTGGCGAAGGTGAATATACCGTTGCCGACATCACCAAAGAAGATCGTGGTACTGAAATCACCCTGCATCTGCGTGAAGGCGAAGACGAGTTCCTCGATGACTGGCGTGTGCGTTCCATCATCAGCAAATACTCCGACCATATCGCGCTGCCGGTAGAGATCGAAAAACGCGAAGAGAAAGACGGCGAAACCGTTATCTCCTGGGAGAAAATCAACAAAGCGCAGGCGCTGTGGACCCGTAACAAGTCGGAAATTACCGATGAAGAGTACAAAGAGTTCTACAAACACATCGCTCACGACTTTAACGATCCGCTGACCTGGAGCCACAACCGTGTCGAAGGTAAGCAGGAGTACACCAGCCTGCTGTACATCCCGTCGCAGGCACCGTGGGATATGTGGAACCGCGATCATAAGCACGGCCTGAAACTGTACGTCCAGCGTGTGTTCATCATGGACGACGCAGAACAGTTCATGCCGAACTATCTGCGCTTCGTGCGTGGTCTGATTGACTCCAGCGATCTGCCGCTGAATGTTTCCCGTGAAATCCTCCAGGACAGCACAGTAACGCGCAACCTGCGCAATGCGCTGACTAAGCGTGTGCTGCAAATGCTGGAAAAACTGGCGAAAGACGACGCGGAAAAATATCAGACCTTCTGGCAACAGTTTGGCCTGGTGCTGAAAGAAGGTCCGGCGGAAGATTTCGCTAACCAGGAAGCGATCGCCAAACTGCTGCGGTTTGCTTCTACACATACCGACTCTTCTGCGCAGACCGTGTCTCTGGAAGACTACGTTTCCCGCATGAAAGAAGGGCAGGAGAAAATCTACTACATCACCGCAGACAGCTACGCGGCAGCGAAGAGCAGCCCGCACCTGGAGCTGCTGCGTAAGAAAGGCATCGAAGTTCTGCTGCTTTCCGACCGCATTGATGAGTGGATGATGAACTATCTGACTGAGTTCGACGGTAAACCGTTCCAGTCTGTGTCTAAAGTTGACGAGTCGCTGGAAAAACTGGCTGACGAAGTTGATGAGAGCGCGAAAGAAGCGGAGAAAGCACTGACTCCGTTCATCGACCGTGTGAAAGCCCTGCTCGGCGAGCGCGTGAAAGATGTCCGTCTGACTCACCGTCTGACCGATACGCCAGCGATCGTTTCGACCGACGCGGACG
Source organism: Escherichia sp. HH091_1A (assembly GCF_030295175.1). NCBI lineage: Bacteria > Pseudomonadati > Pseudomonadota > Gammaproteobacteria > Enterobacterales > Enterobacteriaceae > Escherichia > Escherichia sp. HH091_1A. Next base: position 579,246 of record NZ_AP025747.1, read on the forward strand.
AAATGAGCACCCAGATGGCGAAACTGTTCGCTGCGGCGGGCCAGAAAGTACCAGAAGTGAAATACATCTTCGAACTGAACCCGGATCACGTACTGGTGAAACGTGCGGCAGATACTGAAGATGAAGCGAAGTTCAGCGAGTGGGTAGAACTGCTGCTGGATCAGGCGCTGCTGGCAGAGCGCGGTACGCTGGAAGATCCGAACCTGTTTATTCGTCGTATGAACCAGCTGCTGGTTTCCTGATGTAATGCCGGATGACCCTCGTGTCATCCGGCATTTTTCTTTTCATCATCTGTACTTTCCGCAAATTATCTCTCCATTAACCGTTTCAGCCTCAGGTACCTTTCTTGAGGCAATCGCCTGATGGTGGTATCGTTTATCGCTTTTTCAAAAAATTCGACACATTTTAAGGGGATTTTCGCAATGCGTATCATTCTGCTTGGCGCTCCGGGCGCGGGGAAAGGGACTCAGGCTCAGTTCATCATGGAGAAATATGGTATTCCGCAAATCTCCACTGGCGATATGCTGCGTGCTGCGGTCAAATCTGGCTCCGAGCTGGGTAAACAAGCAAAAGACATTATGGATGCTGGCAAATTGGTTACCGACGAGCTGGTGATCGCGCTGGTTAAAGAGCGTATTGCTCAGGAAGACTGCCGTAATGGTTTCCTGTTGGATGGCTTCCCGCGTACCATTCCGCAGGCAGACGCGATGAAAGAAGCGGGCATCAACGTTGATTACGTTCTGGAATTCGACGTACCGGACGAACTGATTGTTGACCGTATCGTAGGCCGCCGCGTTCACGCGCCGTCTGGTCGTGTATATCACGTTAAATTCAATCCGCCGAAAGTAGAAGGCAAAGACGACGTTACCGGTGAAGAACTGACTACCCGTAAAGACGATCAGGAAGAAACCGTGCGTAAACGTCTGGTTGAATACCATCAGATGACTGCGCCGCTGATCGGCTACTACTCCAAAGAAGCGGAAGCGGGTAACACCAAATACGCGAAAGTTGACGGCACCAAACCGGTTGCTGAAGTTCGCGCTGATCTGGAAAAAATCCTCGGCTAATCAAGCCGCAGCAGATCTGCTTTCGGGCAGGTCTGCTCATTCTCCTCAGGCGAAACCTCTCACAGCAATTAGTTCTTCTTCTTCACTTTTCCGCTACAATTATCAACAAGTTGAATCGATAAGAGGCGGTAATGCGTCAAACTAAAACCGGTATTCTGCTGGCAAACCTGGGTACACCCGATGCCCCCACTCCTGAAGCGGTAAAACGCTACCTGAAACAATTTTTAAGCGACAGACGCGTGGTTGATACCTCACGGCTGTTGTGGTGGCCGTTGCTGCGCGGCGTGATTTTGCCGCTGCGCTCGCCGCGTGTGGCGAAGTTGTATGCCTCTGTCTGGATGGAAGGTGGCTCGCCACTGATGGTTTACAGCCGCCAGCAACAGCAGGCGCTGGCACAACGTTTACCGGAGACGCCCGTAGTGCTGGGAATGAGCTACGGCTCGCCATCACTGGAAAGCGCCGTAGATGAACTCCTGGCAGAGCATGTAGATCATATTGTGGTGCTGCCGCTTTATCCGCAATACTCCTGTTCAACGGTCGGTGCGGTATGGGATGAACTGGCACGCATTCTGGCGCGCAAACGTAGCATTCCGGGGATATCGTTTATTCGTGATTACGCCGATAACCACGATTACATTAATGCACTGGCGAACAGCGTACGTGCTTCTTTTGCCAAACATGGCGAACCGGATCTACTGCTGCTCTCTTATCACGGTATTCCCCAGCGTTATGCCGATGAAGGCGATGATTACCCGCAACGTTGTCGCACAACGACTCGAGAACTGGCTTCCGTACTGGGGATGGCACCGGAAAAAGTGATGATGACCTTTCAGTCGCGCTTTGGGCGGGAACCCTGGCTGATGCCTTATACCGACGAAACGCTGAAAATGCTCGGAGAAAAAGGCGTAGGTCATATTCAGGTGATGTGCCCGGGCTTTGCTGCAGATTGTCTGGAGACGCTGGAAGAGATTGCCGAGCAAAACCGTGAGGTCTTCCTCGGTGCGGGCGGGAAAAAATACGAATATATTCCGGCGCTTAATGCCACACCGGAACATATCGAAATGATGGCTAATCTTGTTGCTGCGTATCGCTAAAGCTGAGCGGTAAAGAACTGAGCGCCGTCGCGAAGAGCATCATCGGCGGTTTTCATCATCCGTGAATAATGCAAAAAGGCGTGCAGCGTGCCTGGGTAGAGTTTGAACTCACAGGGCTGCTGATGCGCCGCTAACGTCTGGTAAAGCAGACGGCTGTCATCCAGCAGCGGATCGAACTCCGCCCCGGCAATAAAACAGGGCGGAACTTCGCGAGTGAGATCATTATTAAACAGGCAGTAATACGGCGACTCGCGGTCAGCGTCGTGGCTTAAATACGCCTCTTCATACATCTGTAAATCCTGTTGCGTTAAGCCATCCCAGACACCGCCCAACAGACGACGAGTCACGGAATCCCGTAATCCGTAAAGCCCATACCACAGCAAAACGCCCGCAACTTCACCGCAATCTATCTGTTTATCACGTAACCATAACGCACTGGCGAGCGCCAGCATGGCACCTGCGGAATCACCGGCAAAACCAATGCGGGACATAATGATTTGATAATCCTCTGCCTGCTGGTGGAAGTGGCAACAGGCAGCCACAATTTCCTCTATTGCCTGCGGAAAACGTGCTTCCGGCGAAAGAGTGTAAGCAATACCAACCACTGTACATTGGGTGTAATTTGCCAGCAGTCGCATAATCCGATCGTGGGTATCAAGATTGCCGAGAATAAAACCACCACCATGCAGATAAAATAGTGTCGCCGGGCTGTGACTTTTGGGTGAGTAGAGGCGAGTCTCGACCTGACCATAAGGTGTGGGAACCATGTAAGCGCTGGTTGCCATTTCTGGAGCGCCAGCATTCCAGAATCGGCGTTCAAGCGTGTAATACTGACGTTGCTCTGCAATCGTTCCCGTTGCGGGCCAGGGCGGTAAATCCGGCTGAAGAGTATTCACAACGGTCTTCATTTCAGCAGAAATAAGGTCCAGAACGGGTAATTTGTTTTCCGGCTTCATGCAAAAACTCCTTTCAAATTACGTCATTGTAAGGAACCACTGCCATGAAAATGCGATCCCGCCTGCTGATATTGAAACTGGCTGCGTCTCGCGCGCTCCCGTCAGATTGTGTTAACATTCGCCGCTCAGTTAACCACCCGTAAAAACAACCATGAAATTTCCCGGCAAACGTAAATCCAAACATTATTTTCCCGTAAACGCACGAGATCCGCTGCTTCAGCAATTCCAGCCAGAAAACGAAACCAGCGCTGCCTGGGTAGTGGGTATCGATCAAACGCTGGTCGATATTGAAGCGAAAGTGGATGATGAGTTCATTGAGCGTTATGGATTAAGCGCCGGGCATTCACTGGTGATTGAGGATGATGTTGCCGAAGCACTTTATCAGGAGCTGAAACAGAAAAACCTGATTACCCATCAATTTGCGGGTGGCACTATTGGTAACACCATGCACAACTACTCGGTGCTCGCGGACGACCGTTCGGTGCTGCTGGGCGTCATGTGCAGCAATATTGAAATTGGCAGCTATGCCTATCGTTACCTATGTAACACCTCCAGCCGTACCGATCTTAACTATCTACAAGGCGTGGATGGCCCGATTGGTCGTTGCTTTACGCTGATTGGCGAGTCCGGGGAACGTACCTTTGCTATCAGCCCTGGCCACATGAACCAGCTGCGGGCTGAAAGTATTCCGGAAGATGTGATTGCCGGAGCCTCGGCGCTGGTTCTCACTTCTTATCTGGTGCGTTGCAAGCCGGGTGAACCCATGCCGGAAGCAACCATGAAAGCCATTGAGTACGCGAAGAAATATAACGTACCGGTGGTGCTGACGCTGGGCACCAAGTTTGTCATTGCCGAGAATCCGCAGTGGTGGCAGCAATTCCTCAAAGATCACGTCTCTATCCTTGCGATGAACGAAGATGAGGCCGAAGCGTTGACCGGAGAAAGCGATCCGTTGTTGGCATCTGACAAGGCGCTGGACTGGGTTGATCTGGTGCTGTGTACCGCCGGACCAATCGGCTTGTATATGGCGGGCTTTACCGAAGACGAAGCGAAACGCAAAACCCAGCATCCGCTGCTGCCGGGCGCTATCGCGGAATTTAACCAGTATGAGTTTAGCCGCGCCATGCGCCACAAGGATTGTCAGAATCCGTTGCGTGTCTATTCGCACATTGCGCCGTACATGGGCGGGCCGGAAAAAATCATGAACACTAACGGAGCGGGGGATGGCGCACTGGCAGCATTGCTGCATGACATTACCGCCAACAGCTACCACCGTAGCAACGTACCAAACTCCAGCAAACATAAATTCACCTGGTTAACGTATTCGTCATTAGCGCAGGTGTGTAAATATGCTAACCGTGTGAGCTATCAGGTACTGAACCAGCATTCACCTCGTTTAACGCGCGGCTTACCGGAGCGTGAAGACAGTCTGGAAGAGTCTTACTGGGATCGTTAAGTTATCGGACTGATGACAGTCGGATGCGGCATAAACGCCTTATCCGACCTACGAAAGATGGCACCTGTAGGCTGGATAAGATGTGTCAACATCGCATCCGGCAATGACAGTCGGATGCGGCATAAACGCCTTATCCGACCTTCGGAAGGTGGCACCTGTAGGCCGGATAAGATGCGCCAGCATCGCATCCGGCAATGGAATCAATGTCTTACCCCGTCACCACTTCACCCGCCGGTGGCGTTTCCAGCAGTTCCAGCATAGTGCGGGCGATTTCACGCTCGCCCATTACCACCTGATTCGCCCCGCGCTCGGTAATATATGCTACCTCGTCGTCATAATGGGCGCGGGCGATAATCTCAATATCCGGGTTTTTCGCGCGAGCAGACGCCACAATCTCGCCTGCTTCGTAACCATTAGGAATCGTCAGGATCAGCCATTTTGCGCATTCCAGATGCGCTAGTTGCATAATTTCTTCATTCGCCGCGTTGCCCAATACCGCCCGGACCCCGCGCTCGCGCAGTTCATCGACGCGAGTACGTGACGTCTCAATCACCACTAAAGGAATATCAGACGCGAGCAATTTCTCCCCCAGCAGGCTACCCACACGACCATAACCTACCAGCAGCGCATGGTTGCAGATATCCACCGGAATCTGCTTCTCCTCTTCGATAGCTTCTTCCAGCGTCTGCTCTTCCAGCGTTTCGGTCTTCGCCAGATATTTCTCCAGCAGCGCGAACAGCACCGGGTTAAGCATAATCGACAGAATTGCCCCTGCCAGCACCAGGTTCTGCCCGGCCTGCGGCAGCAGATCCAGCGCCATCCCCAGCCCCGCCAGGATAAAAGCGAACTCACCAATTTGCGCCAGGCTGGCGGCGATAGTTAATGCCGTACGTTGAGAGTGACCAAACAGTCGCACCAGGAAAAACGCGGCTAATGACTTACCAAACAGAATAATCGCCAGCGTCGCTAGCACCGCCAGTGGTTGCTGAATCAGAATTAACGGATCAAACAGCATTCCGACGGAGACAAAAAACAGCACCGCAAACGCGTCGCGCAATGGCAGCGTATCGTGGGCAGCACGGTGACTCAGTTCAGACTCGTTCAGTACCATCCCGGCAAAGAACGCACCGAGTGCAAAGGAGACATCAAACAGCTCCACCGCACCAAAGGCAATCCCTAACGCCAGCGCCAGCACCGACAGGGTAAACAGCTCGCGGGAACCGGTTGCCGCGCTGCGTGCCATAATCCACGGCACCAGACGGCGACCTACCAGCATCATAATGGCGATAAATGCGATCACCTTGCCGATGGTGATCCCCATATCGACTGCAAGAGTGGCAAAGCCCACATCGCCCTGTTCCATCATTCCTGCCACTGCGGGCAGCAACACCAGCGTCAGAACCATGACCAGGTCTTCCACAATCAACCAACCGATGGCGATTTGCCCACGCTGGCTGTCTATTAATTGCCGTTCTTCAAGTGCGCGCAGTAACACCACGGTACTGGCGGTGGAAAGACATAAGCCGAACACGATACCAGTCATTAACGACCAGCCCAGCACGGCGGAGAGCGCCATACCCAGCAGCGTCGCCACGGCTATCTGGGCGATCGCGCCGGGAATGGCGATGGCCTTTACCGCCATCAAATCCTTCAGCGAAAAGTGCAAACCGACGCCGAACATCAGCAGAATAACGCCCAGCTCCGCCAGTTCCGGCGCGAGCTTGGTATCGGCAACAAAGCCAGGAGTGAATGGTCCCGCCAGCACACCCGCTAACAGATATCCCACCAGAGGAGAAATGCGTAGTTTATTGGCCAGCATGCCGAGGATAAAGGCGAGCACAAGGCCGCCAACAATGGTGGTGATAAGCGGGGTGGCGTGATGCATTCCGTCTCCTTTTCCTGGTGGTTATTGTCCATTTTTGGCCGGGAAAACCAAAATTACAGGTAATAGTTTATGACAATTTCATTGATGATGTTTATGAATAATTGTTGAATTTTGCAGAAAAATGGAATTAGCGGCAAAAAAAGCACGGATCGGAAAACAGAAGGCGGTTTAACAGAGGAAAGGCTTATGGCGACTGTAAAACGATGCAGCCAAAGTTTGCCTTTGGCTGCGATGAAATCAGTCTTTAGGCCGGTTATCAGGCAGGAATATGGTTAGCATCCCCAATAGTGGCAGGAAAGCACAGATTTTATAGACTAACTCAATGCTGGTGTGGTCGGCGATAAGCCCCAGAACTGCCGCTCCCAGACCTCCCATGCCGAAAGCAAAACCGAAAAAGAGTCCAGAAACCATACCGATACGTCCTGGAAGTAACTCCTGAGCGTAGACCAGAATGGCAGAGAACGCCGAAGCGAGGATAAATCCAATAATCACCGTCAAAACCCCCGTCCAGTGCAGGGTGGCGTAGGGTAAAATCAGCGTAAACGGCGCAACGCCGAGGATAGAGCCCCAAATCACATATTTCCGCCCAATTTTATCCCCCACAGGCCCGCCAATCACCGTACCTGCCGCAACGGCAAACAAGAAGGCAAACAGATGAAGTTGGGCATTCTGGATAGATAATCCGAATTTTTGCATCAGATAAAAGGTGTAATAGCTGCTGATGCTCGCCATATAGAAATATTTCGAGAAAATCAGGATTAACAGAATGCTGACCGCCAGTACCACTTTGTTGCGCGGCAGTGGATTGATAATCGTTGCTTTGGGTTTGCCCTTATTCATTCGGTGCTGTGCAGAGTACCAACGGCTGATTTGCGCCAACACCACGATTGCCAGCAGTGCTGCAAGTACAAACCACGCCACGTTACCTTTGCCATAAGGTGCGATAATTACCGCCGCCAGCAAGGGACCAAGTGAACTGCCAAAGTTTCCGCCGACCTGGAAGATAGATTGCGCCAGACCATGACGGCCACCAGACGCCATTCGGGCCACGCGTGAGGATTCCGGATGAAAGACCGACGAACCAGTGCCGACCAACGCCGCCGCCAGCAGAACTGCGCCAAAACTGCCCGCCAGCGCCAGCAGCACCAGACCGCTTAAGGTAAAGCACATGCCAATCGGCAACGACCACGGCATCGGATATTTATCCGTCCAGTAGCCGACCACCGGTTGCAATAGTGAAGAGGCGAGCTGGAAGGTGAGGGTTATCATGCCAATTTGCATAAATGTCAGAGAAAATTCTGACTGAAGCAGGGGATAAATCGCCAGAATCAGCGATTGGATCATGTCGTTCAGCAGATGTGAGAGGCTGATAGCACCTAAAATACCAAACGATGTTCGGGCCTTGGTCGTTGACGCAGCAGCGCCAGCCACTGGCTGGGTTTGTTCACTCATTGCCATAGGAAAGTCACTTTTTCAGGGTTGCGATGTAAAGAATGATCTTATTTGTGATTATTACCCGACTAACATACCTGTATGCGCCGCCTGAAGGAAGTCTCAACGCTGAATACAGAATTTCTAATCTGGATGCAGATTTATCTTCACCGGACGCAGACTTGTCTATGATGTCGCGTCATACTATTTTTCAACACGTTGAAATCTGATCAGGGAGAGAAGTATGAAATTATTGCAGCGGGGCGTGGCGTTAGCACTGTTAACCACATTTACACTGGCGAGTGAAACTGCTCTGGCGTATGAGCAGGATAAAACCTACAAAGTTACAGTTCTGCATACCAATGATCATCATGGGCATTTTTGGCGCAATGAATATGGCGAATATGGTCTGGCGGCGCAAAAAACGCTGGTGGATGGTATCCGCAAAGAGGTTGCGGCTGAAGGCGGTAGCGTGCTGCTACTTTCCGGTGGCGACATTAATACTGGCGTGCCCGAGTCCGACTTACAGGATGCCGAACCTGATTTTCGCGGTATGAATCTGGTGGGCTATGATGCGATGGCAATCGGTAATCATGAATTTGATAACCCGCTGACCGTATTACGCCAGCAGGAAAAGTGGGCTAAGTTCCCGTTGCTTTCCGCCAATATCTACCAAAAAAGCACTGGTGAGCGCCTGTTTAAACCATGGGCGCTGTTTAAGCGTCAGGATCTGAAAATTGCCGTTATTGGGCTGACAACCGATGACACAGCCAAAATTGGTAATCCGGAATATTTCACTGATATCGAATTTCGTAAGCCCGCTGATGAAGCGAAGCTGGTGATTCAGGAGCTGCAACAGACAGAAAAGCCAGACATTATTATCGCGGCGACCCATATGGGGCATTACGACAACGGTGAGCACGGCTCTAATGCACCGGGCGATGTGGAGATGGCACGCGCGCTGCCTGCCGGATCGCTGGCGATGATCGTCGGAGGTCACTCGCAAGATCCAGTCTGTATGGCGGCAGAAAATAAAAAACAGGTCGATTACGTTCCTGGTACGCCATGCAAACCGGATCAACAAAATGGCATCTGGATTGTACAGGCGCATGAGTGGGGCAAGTACGTTGGTCGGGCCGACTTTGAGTTTCGCAACGGCGAAATGAAAATGGTCAACTACCAGTTGATTCCGGTAAACCTGAAGAAGAAAGTGACCTGGGAAGACGGGAAAAGCGAGCGTGTGCTTTACACCCCTGAAATCGCCGAAAACCAGCAAATGATTTCGCTGTTATCACCGTTCCAGAACAAAGGCAAAGCGCAGCTGGAAGTGAAAATAGGCGAAACCAATGGTCGTCTGGAAGGCGACCGCAGCAAAGTGCGTTTTGTACAGACTAATATGGGGCGGTTGATTCTGGCAGCACAAATGGATCGCACTGGTGCCGACTTTGCGGTGATGAGCGGAGGCGGAATTCGTGATTCTATCGAAGCAGGTGATATCAGCTATAAAAATGTGCTGAAAGTGCAGCCGTTCGGCAATGTGGTGGTGTATGCCGACATGACCGGTAAAGAGGTGATTGATTACCTGACCGCCGTCGCACAAATGAAGCCTGATTCTGGTGCCTATCCGCAATTTGCCAACGTTAGCTTTGTGGCGAAAGACGGCAAACTGAACGACCTGAAAATCAAAGGCGAACCGGTCGATCCGGCGAAAACTTACCGTATGGCGACATTAAACTTCAATGCCACTGGCGGTGATGGCTATCCGCGTCTGGATAACAAACCGGGCTATGTGAATACCGGCTTTATTGATGCTGAAGTGCTGAAAGCGTATATCCAGAAAAACTCGCCGCTGGATGTGAGTGTCTATGAACCGAAAGGTGAGGTGAGCTGGCAGTAATGAACCCTGTCGCGGCGTCATGATATGACGCCGCCATTTATGAATATTGAAATCTTGCATCGTAATCGCGATGTGTCAAACCAAATGCCATCAGCATATAATTCTGCGGTTCACCAGACTGTTCTTCATCTGCTTCAAACCAAAGTGTCACGCCTGAGCGATTGACGTGGATTAATAGTGTATGGGGCGATTGACGGTGGATTTGCAGATCAGCGCCTTCGTTAACAAGCATGTTAAATACACGCGTAACGTTCAACTCAGCGACGTTATTCAATATTCCTTTATCAAATCGGATCGCTTTGCCCAAATGGATTTGGCTCAGATAATCGCACCAAATCATATATAGCTTGTTGTTTTCGAAATGAAACTCAACATTGCCAAATAGCCAGATATAAAAAACCATTTCCCATATCATTTTTAGAGTCCGGCTCAACAAAGTTTTGTTCCAGCCATGCCATTGTTTGCCCCGGTTCGACAAAATCGAATTTTCCGTTAAAGACAAAATTGTGGAAGCTAACATCAACAAGATGGTCAAATTTCATCTTTCGCTCCTTTGTGAATTTTTTACACGCTTCAAAAGCCAGCGTAATTTACATCGGTGCAGGCGACTCTCCAGTGTTGAGCGAAAATTTGCGATGTCGACATTGGACCGATCTACCGCAGCAACCCCCGTGTATTGTGGGATCGGTGAAGGGATTTTTTGTAACTTTCCCAGCGCCAGCAGTTGTTGAATGATCCTGCTACCGTCGTGGTAATCATCGTAAATAGCCACTGGCAGAGGCTGCCAGGCGGGGGTCGATTTGATAAATCCGGAAAAAAAATACGGGTCCAGATCGCCGAAATCAAAGCCGTAGGCGAGGGGAACTTCAATATTTTGCTCTGTTTTTTTATTCTCAAATGCACAATGAAAACCGTGAAAACAATACTGCCACTTTCCCATTTTGCCTTTTCGCTTACGGTTGCATTTGAAGGGGGCAAAGGTAACTAGCGGGTTATTTTCCGCCATCTCAACATTCAGTTGTTCAGCCAATGCAAATATAAGCTCTGTCGCCAGCTTACGATATTCTTTCGCGCAGTGTTCGAAAAAATCCTGATGGCGGTTAATCTCTTCAAGCGATATTAATCTGGCGATCCTGATAACCGGGTCGGCAGAATGCATGCCAACAACAAATTCATCGAGCTGTGCTTTCAGCACCAGCCCGAATTCCTCACGATACCTCTCTGCTTCGCTGGCAAAATGCAGATGTAATACCTTCTCTCTCGATGTTTGCCGAAGTAAGGCGATATCCGGTATCTCATCTGCACAAGCGATACTTAATGTCTCTGTAATCCTTTCCACATCTCATCTTCCGTGTGCATCACTTAATCGCGGCGGGCGATATCAGCAAATTTGGCATCGAGGATCTTCGCCAGGTCGCTTGCCGCCAGTTCGATGTCCAGCCCGCGCTTGCCGCCAGAAACAAAAATAGTGGCAAACTCTTGCGCGGGGGCGTCGATAATCGTCGGCAGGCGTTTTTTCTGCCCCAGTGGGCTAATCCCCCCAACCAGATACCCCGTCGAACGCTGCGCAACCATCGGATCGGCCATCTCAACTTTCTTGGCACCCAACGCCTTTGCTACTTTTTTAAGATCCAGTTGACCGGCGACCGGCGTAACGGCCACTGCCAGATGTTTCATATCACCGTTCACTGCGACCAGCAGCGTTTTGTAGACCTGATCCGGATTCAAACCTAATTTTTTGACGACTTCATCGCCAAAATTGGTTTCAGCCGGATCGTGCTCGTAGGTATGGATTTGAAACGAAATCTTGTTTTTTTCGAGTAATTTAACTGCGGGTGTCATGGTAATTTTCCTGCCTTAAACAAAAAAACGAAGCAAGCATACGCCTGATGGCGGTCCAAAAAAAAGAGTCATCTTGCCTAAGAGTATTGGCAGGATGGTGAGATTGAGCGACAATCGAGTTACACCGTCGCTTAAAGTGACGGCATAATAATAAAAAAATGAAATTCCTCTTTGACGGGCCAATAGCGATATTGGCCATTTTTTTAGCGCAACATTTGTGGCAAATTCCCTTCTCCATACAGGTGTAGTGCACCGACCGCGACCACATAGCGTCCCGGCGGCATAGCGCGTAATTTGTCCCGCCAGGCGAGATTTCGCTGATGCATCAACACATCGTACAGCGACTGACTGAACGTATTAGGCAGCGTTATTTCATTATTTTGCGGTGGTGCATTCAGCCACCAACTCATCATTTGTTGCAGCAAACGAGCGTTGGTGTGCCAGTGGGTCAGCGTATCGTCCAGCAGCGCCAGTCCTTTGTCAGGGAGCTGGAGCAACATGGCAATCTGGTTTTCTGCCCCTTCCAGTTCAATCACGGGTTTATGTTGTTGCTTCGCCACCTGCAATAGCTGGTAATCGATACCATATTCTGCCCGCAGCCCCAGTTTTTGCGCTTGCGTTGCCTGAAGAACCATCGCGATTTGCCATAGTGGTTGGGTAGAAAAGAGCGACGGAGAAATGCCCATCTCCTGGCTAATGTGCTGCAGGTTTTGGAGTTGCTCCTCGCTAATGCGCTCTTCCAGCGCCTCGCAGGCAGGCAAATTGGCAAAAGGCGTATCGCTGGTAGAAACATCCGCCTCGACGATCAGCGCATCGGCGTTTTTGAGCTTTTTGAGCAAACGGGTGGGCAGGGGAGCCATATCGTGGCTACCCATATGAATACTGCCGATCAGATGAAAATGGCGATGGTCGGGAAGAGAGATATCGATAGCAGGCCAGGTGTAATGATTGCCGCGCAGCGCGGCCCAAAGCGTTTTTACCCGGTACAACAGATCCATACGACCTCCCTTTGTGAAATATCATGCTAGCGCGCGGTGAGGGATGGCGCAAATGGAGTTATGAGGCTTGTTCAGTGGTAGCTTAAATATGATCGAAAAATTGTTTTTGCTTTGAAACGAAAGACTGCACGGGTGTTGGTGGCGTCAAAATCGCCGAGGCGTTCCCTGAAGGCCGGGGCAGCCCACATGGATGTGGGCTGAGGGCGCGTTTTACAGGGATGTTACCTCGCGCCCGACCCGGTAGCCGCAAGGGATAAGCCGAGGGTACCGCGCAGCGGCGATTTTGTTCGCCAGAGCCCGGGGGTGCAGGGGGCGGCGGCGATTGGCCGCCCCCTGCGCGCTCCTTGCGCCAGTCACTTTATATGGCATGACTCATAAAAGGAGCGCAACAAGAACTGGATCTCACAAACGCATTAAGTAAATACCAATCACTCTTTCGGTTTAAACCGCAGCAACCGGTTGGCGTTACTCACTACGGTAATCGACGAGAGTGCCATTGCTGCCCCGGCTACTACCGGGTTAAGCAGCGTTCCAGTGAACGGCCACAAAATACCGGCGGCGACCGGAATACCAATGCTGTTGTAGATAAACGCACCGAGCAGGTTCTGCTTCATGTTGCGCAGCGTTGCGCGGGAAATTGCGAGCGCATCCGCAACACCCATCAGGCTATGGCGCATCAGGGTAATCGCCGCGGTTTCAATGGCAACATCGCTGCCGCCCCCCATCGCAATACCGACATCCGCCTGGGCCAGTGCTGGCGCGTCGTTAATGCCGTCACCCACCATTGCCACCTGACGTCCTTCACTTTGCAGACGTTTGATCGCTTCGGCTTTACCGTCTGGCAGCACCCCGGCTATCACCTCATCAATCCCTGCTTCTTTGGCGATCGCATTGGCGGTGGTCGGGTTATCCCCGGTTAGCATCACCAGACGATATCCCGCTTTATGCAGACGTTGCAGTGCCGCCACGCTATCGTTACGCAACGGATCGCGCACCGCCAGCAGGGCCACCGCTTTCCCGTCAATCGCCAGCAGCACAGGCGTTGCCCCTTGCGATGCCTGAGCTGAAATATCTGCTTCAATCGCTTTAGTATCGACTTGCTGGTCATTTAACAACGCCTGATTACCCAGCAATAACGCATGACCTTCTGCTTCACCGCTCACGCCCAGCCCACGCAATGTACGGAAGCTGTTGACCTGCGGCAGTTGCATATCGCCTGCTTTATCGAGGATCGCTCGTGCCAGCGGATGGCTGGAACCTTGTTCCAGTGCCGCCGCCAGACGCAGCGCCTGCGCTTCGTCAACATCAGCAAATGTTTTCACTGCGACAACCTGCGGCTTCCCTTCCGTCAGTGTCCCAGTTTTATCGAACACTACGGTATCGAGCGTACTGGCGCGCTGCAGCGCGTCGGCGTCCCGCACCAGCACACCAAATTCAGCCGCACGCCCGACGCCGGAAATAATCGACATTGGCGTTGCCAGCCCCAGCGCACACGGGCAGGCGATAATCAGTACCGTGGTGGCAATCACCAGGGTATAAACAATTTGCGGTGCCGGACCAAAGAAGTACCAGATTGCCGCACTGACCAGCGCAATCACCACCACTACCGGCACAAATACGGCAGAGATTTTATCCGCCAACTGGCCGATTTCCGGTTTACTGCTCTGGGCCTGGCGCACCATACGAATGATCCGTGACAGCGTAGTATGGCTGCCAACCGCACTGGCACGAAACAGCACGCTACCGTCCTGCACCACGGTACCTGCATGAACGCTATCGCCTTCGCCTTTTTGCTGTGGGATAGGTTCGCCCGTCAGCATTGCTTCATCCAGCCACGCTTCGCCCTGGGTAATTTCACCATCTACCGGTACGCGATCGCCGGTCGTCAGGCGTAGTAACATACCAGGCTGAACATCTGCCAGCGGCACGCTTTTTTCACCTTCGTCAGTGACCAGGCGCGCCGTCGGCGGGGTTAAATCGAGTAACTTTTCCAGCGCCTTTGAAGAACGCTGACGTGCGCGCGCTTCCAGCATATGACCGAGATTAATCAGACCGATAATCATCGCACTGGCTTCGTAATAAAGATGTCGCGCTTCCATCGGGAACCACTGCGGCCACAGGTTGACGCTCATTGAATAGAGCCACGCCACGCCAGTACCCAGCGCCACCAGCGTATCCATTGTCGCCGCACCGTTCAGCAGGCTTTTCCATGCGCTACGGTAAAAATGCCCGCCGGCGAAAACCATTACCGCCAGCGTTATCAGGCCGATAACTAACCACAGACTGCGGTTGTCGGCGGTGACCATCATGTTATCGCCGATCATCCCCCAGACCATCACCGGGATACCTACCGCCAGAGCGACAATTGCCTGCCAGCGGAAGCGCTTCATGGTAGCGACGGCGGTTTCCTGCTGGCGCTCGCGGCGTTTAGCGTCATCTTCAATCGCTTCCGCGCCGTAGCCCGCTTTTTCCACCGCCTGCACTAAATCTTGTGGGGAGGCACTGCCCATCACCAGCGCAGTACGCTCCGCCAGGTTTACCCGTGCCTGAGTGACGCCCGGTACGCTTTGCAGCGCATTTTGTACGCGGGTAACACAGCTGGCGCAGCTCATGCCGCTCAGCAGCAACTGCTGACTGTCATCGTCATCGGCGTTTGCTGCCGGAAGCGCCTCAGAAACCGCTGTCAGTGCTTCCGACGGGATTGATGACTCCGCCAGCGGTTTAGCCTTTGGGTGGCTTACAGATGCGTCATAACCCGCTTGTTTGATGGTTTCGATCAGCTGTTCTGCACTGGCAGTACCGGTAACGTGCGCTTCAGTGATAGACACATCCGCCTGCTCAACATCCGGGCGCTGTTCGAGACTTTCTTTCACGCGTTTAACGCAGTGACCGCAGGACAGGCCGTCCAGGGTCAGGTCGATAGTTTGTGACATAACGTACTCCTTTAAGACAGTGTTGACTGACTGTGTTAAAGGTTAAACCTTCCAGCAAGGGGAAGGTCAAGAAATTAATAAACCAGGCGGGTAAAAGTCCGTAAAGATTAAAAAATCGGCTCAATTTGCATCAGGATTAGATATTTATCTCTTTGTTTTCCTGTAGTTAAGTCGCGGGTGCTAAGTTAAATCAGGATGCCTGAAAATCGGCACCGGGGTGAGGAATCCCCTCCCGCATCTATAAAAAGGAGTTAACAAAAGATGTTAGATGCAAACACATTACAGCAGGCAGTGGATCAGGCTTACACCCAATTTCACTCACTTAACGGCGGACAAAATGCCGATTACATTCCCTTTCTGGCGAATGTGCCCAGTCAACTGGCGGCAGTGGCTATCGTGACCTGCGATGGTAAAGTCTTTAGCGCGGGTGACAGTGATTACCGCTTTGCGCTGGAATCCATCTCAAAAGTCTGTACGTTAGCCCTCGCGTTAGAAGATGTCGGCCCGCAGGCGGTACAGGACAAAATTGGCGCTGACCCGACCGGATTGCCCTTTAACTCGGTTATCGCCTTAGAGTTGCATGGCGGCAAACCGCTTTCGCCACTGGTAAATGCTGGCGCTATTGCCACCACCAGCCTGATTAACGCTGAAAATGCCGAACAACGCTGGCAGCGAATTTTACATATCCAACAACAACTGGCTGGTGAGCAGGTAGCGCTCTCTGATGAAGTCAACCAGTCGGAACAAACAACCAACTTCCATAACCGGGCCATTGCCTGGCTGCTGTACTCCGCCGGATATCTCTATTGTGATGCAATGGAAGCCTGTGACGTGTACACCCGTCAGTGCTCCACGCTCATCAATACTATTGAACTGGCAACGCTTGGCGCGACGCTGGCGGCGGGCGGAGTGAATCCGCTGACGCATAAACGCGTTCTTCAGGCCGACAATGTGCCGTACATTCTGGCCGAAATGATGATGGAAGGGCTGTATGGTCGCTCCGGTGACTGGGCATATCGCGTTGGTTTACCGGGCAAAAGCGGTGTAGGTGGCGGTATTCTGGCGGTCGTTCCTGGTGTGATGGGAATTGCCGCGTTCTCACCACCGCTGGACGAAGAAGGCAATAGTGTTCGCGGTCAAAAAATGGTGGCATCGGTCGCTAAGCAACTCGGCTATAACGTGTTTAAGGGCTGATCATGATGAACACGGAAGGTAATAACGGTAACAAACCCCTCGGTCTATGGAACGTCGTTTCCATTGGCATTGGGGCAATGGTGGGGGCGGGGATCTTCGCGCTGCTGGGGCAGGCTGCGTTGCTAATGGAAGCCTCGACCTGGGTCGCCTTTGCTTTTGGTGGTATTGTGGCGATGTTTTCTGGTTATGCCTATGCGCGTCTGGGGGCGAGCTATCCCAGCAATGGCGGTATTATCGACTTCTTTCGTCGCGGATTAGGCAACGGCGTCTTTTCGCTGGCGCTCTCGTTACTGTACCTGTTGACGCTGGCGGTAAGCATCGCCATGGTCGCCCGTGCTTTTGGCGCTTATGCCGTGCAGTTTTTGCATGAAGGCAGCCAGGAGGAGCACCTTATTCTGCTCTACGCGTTGGGGATCATTGCGGTGATGACGCTATTCAACTCCTTAAGCAACCATGCGGTAGGACGGCTGGAAGTGATCCTCGTCGGCATTAAAATGATGATCCTGTTATTGCTGATTATTGCCGGTGTCTGGTCGCTACAACCGGCGCATATTTCCGTCTCTGCGCCTCCCAGCTCCGGTGCGTTCTTCTCCTGTATCGGGATAACCTTCCTTGCCTATGCGGGCTTTGGCATGATGGCGAACGCGGCGGATAAAGTGAAAGATCCGGCGGTCATTATGCCACGGGCGTTTCTGGTGGCGATTGGCGTTACCACGTTGCTTTATATCTCGCTGGCGCTGGTACTGCTTAGCGATGTATCGGCATTAGAGTTAGAAAAATATGCCGATACCGCCGTAGCGCAGGCAGCTTCTCCGCTGCTCGGGCATGTGGGTTATGTGATCGTCGTCATCGGCGCTTTACTGGCGACGGCTTCAGCCATAAACGCGAACCTGTTCGCCGTGTTTAACATCATGGACAACATGGGAAGCGAACGCGAACTGCCGAAGCTAATGAATAAACCTCTGTGGCGGCAGAGTACCTGGGGTAACATCATCGTCGTGGTGTTGATTATGCTGATGACGGCGGCGCTGAATTTAGGCTCACTCGCCAGCGTTGCCAGCGCCACCTTTTTGATCTGCTATCTGGCGGTGTTTGTGGTGGCGATCCGCCTGCGTCATGATATTCACGCCTCGTTGCCGATTCTTATCGTTGGTACGTTGGTTATGTTGTTGGTGATCGTTGGCTTTATCTACAGCCTGTGGTCCCAGGGCAGCCGTGCGTTGATATGGATTATTGGCGCACTCTTACTCAGCCTTATTGTGGCAATGGTCATGAAGCGCAATAAAGCCGTATAAAACCTCTCTGGGCGCAGTACTTTCTGTACTGCGCCTTTGTCTTTAATTCAAATTTCCTTTCTTATTCCTTTAATAAATAAGTCACAAAAAAATGATATATACGCGATAAATCTGTGATGCTAATCACTTATTGCTGTGGATTATTCTTAATGCGTATGATGGTAATCTAAAAGTCGTAGTGTATTCTAAATAAATAACGTATAAGCTTTTTAACTGCATTTCTTTTCCAATCTCAATGTTCGACAAAAGAGGTGCACAAGTTATTACCCTTCTTAATAAAATGAGACTGGTTATAAAAACCAGTTAAAATAATGACCTGGAAGGAAGTGACTTATCTATGGCGCGATTCCAGTTTAAAAACCGTAAAAATAATGGACTTATTTTTTTAATAAGTTTTATGGTAATGGGAAAAGCAGCAATTGCTGCACCGCTGCCACAATGGGCGAACGCCCCTGCGGTAACGCCAATTGCTCGATTATCTTTACAGGAAAGTATATTACGCGCCTTTGCGCGAAATCCCGACGTCACTCAACAGGCGGCGCAGATAGGTATTGGCGAAGCGCAAATTGATGAAGCCAAAAGTGCCTGGTATCCACACGTTGGATTAACCAGCAACGCGGGGCCGTCACGGCAAACGGACTCCAGCGGCAGGCTTGATAACAACGTTTCGTATGGCATAACCCTGACACAGCTGGTGTATGACTTCGGTAAAACAGATAACGATATCAAACTGCAAACCGCCGCTCGTGACAGCTACCGCTTTAAATTGATGGCAACTTTAACCGATGTTGCCGAAAAAACGGCGACTGCCTATATGGAGGTCAGTCGTTATCAGGCGTTGTGCGATGCGGCTCAACGCAATATCCACTCGCTGGAAAACGTCTACAACATGGCGGCGCTGCGCGCTAACGCTGGCCTGAACTCATCGTCGGATGAATTACAGGCCCAGACGCGTATTGCCGGAATGCGCTCAACCCTGGAGCAATATCAAGCGCAGATGGCGAGCGCCAAAGCGCAACTGGCGGTGCTTACTGGCGTACAGCCGGAGGCGATAGCCGCGCCACCTGCTGAATTAGCCGAGCAGCCGGTATCGCTGAAAAATATTGATTACCAGTCCATCCCACTGGTGCTGGCGGCAGAAAACTTACGCCAGTCAGCACAGTACGGTGTGGAAAAAACGAAAGCGCAATACTGGCCAACGCTGAGTATTCAGGGGGGCAAAACGCGCTACCAGACCAGCGACCGCTCGTATTGGGACGACCAGTTACAACTGAACGTTAACGCGCCGCTGTATCAGGGCGGCGCAGTTTCAGCCCAGGTGCAACAGGCTGAAGGGCAACAAAAAATCTCTGCCTCGCAGGTCGAACAGGCAAAACTGGATGTGCTGCAACGAGCGTCTGTGGCATATGCGAACTGGACCGGCGCACGGGGTCGCGAAGAAGCCGGTTTAGCACAATCCGAAAGTGCGCACAGAACGCGAGATGTGTACCAAAATGAATATAAATTGGGTAAACGCAGCCTGAACGATCTCTTAACCGTCGAGCAAGATGTCTTTCAGGCGCAATCAGCTGAAATAAATGCCAATTATGATGGCTGGGTTGCCGCAGTGAATTATGCCGCTGCGGTGAATAACCTTATTCCATTAGCGGGAATTAAGCAGGGCTTATACAACGACTTACCCGACTTGAAATAATCCTGCCATTATTAATATCAGGTATGCATCGTTGTTGAGTGATTACCTTTGTCTTATTTAGATAAATGGACTCGCTAAGGATGTGCGCCATTTATCAGGAATGCCATTATGAGCCTGATTATTGATGTTATTTCGCGAAAAACATCCGTCAAACAAACGCTGATTAATCCTGGCGACGTTACGGTTGTCATTTATGAGCCCTCTGTAGTGCAGGTTCATGCTCAGGCATCTGCCGTTGCGCGTTATGTCCGTGACGGAAATGACCTGTTGATCTATATGCAAGACGGCACGGTGATCCGCTGCAACGGTTATTTCCTGCAAGCGGCAAATACCAGCGAACAATCTCAACTGGTGTTTGCCGATGGTCAACAGCTGACTCATGTCACCTTTGCCGATACCGCGGCGGGTGGATTAGCGCCCGTGGAGCTGACCGCTCAGACTACCGCAATTGAAAGCATTGCGCCGTATCTTGATACCGTCGCTCAGACCAGTGCCTTCCCGTGGGGATGGTTAGCGGGTGCCGCGGTAGGTGGTGGCGCGCTTGGCGCTTTACTGGCAAGCGGTGGTGATGATGACTCAAAAACTGAAGTGGTTAACAACCCACCGCCAGCCGAACCCGGCAATGCCACGCCATCGTTTTTGGTAACCGATAATCAGGGCGATCAACGCGGTATTCTTTCCGCCAACGATATCACCGATGACACCACGCCAACCTTTAGCGGCAGCGGTCAGGCGGGGGCGACCATTCAGATCAAAGACAGTAACGGCAATACTATCGCCAGCACTCAGGTAGACAGCAACGGGCGCTGGAGCGTCGATTTACCCACACAAAGCGCGGGCGAACATACCTGGTCAGTGGTGCAAATCGTCGGCAGCACCATTACCAACGCTGGGTCGATAACGTTAACCATCGACAATAGTCAGGCTGTCGTACAGGTTGCCACCACCGCAGGCGATAACATCATTAACGCCAGCGAACAGGCCGCCGGGTTTACGCTTTCTGGCACGACGAGCAACCTGGCGCAGGGAACCGAACTCACCGTCACGCTAAATGGTAAAACCTACACCACCAGCGTAGGCGCTAACGGCGCGTGGAGCGTGCAGGTGCCGACCGCCGACGCGCAAGCGTTAGGCGAAGGGAATCAGGCGGTGCTGGTCAGTGGGAAAGATGCCACGGGCAATACGGTCACCGGAGCGCAGCTGCTAACGGTCGATACCCAGCCGCCAACACTTGCTATCAACACCATCGCTCAGGACAACATTGTCAGCGCCTCAGAACATAACGCCGCGCTGGTAGTGAGCGGCACTTCGAACGCAGAAGCCGGGCAAACCGTAACACTGAACGTTAACGGGAAAAGCCATTCAGCAACCGTCGGTAGCGACGGAACCTGGCAAGTGACGCTGCCTGCCACGGAGGTCCAGGCACTGGCGGAGGGGAACTACGCTGTCAATGCCAGTGTCAGCGATCGGGCAGGGAACACCACCAGCAACAGCGCGAATTTCACGGTAGACACCTCAGCACCCGTGGTCAGCGTTAACACCGTGGCGGGCGACGATATTCTTAACACCGCTGAACAGATTGTGGCACAGATTATTTCCGGGCGGGTCAGTGGGGCTTCCCCTGGCGACACGGTCACCGTCAAGTTAGGCGCCACAGTTCTGTCCGGCGTGGTGCAGGCAGACGGTAGCTGGAATGTGGCGCTTGATCCGGCGGTAACTCGCACTTTAGCGCGTGGCCCTAACGATATTATCGTCACGGTGACCGATGCCGCCGGAAATACCGGTACAGCGACTCATAACATCACCCTGGCGGGCGTCGCGCCGCAAGTCGCGATAGATGCGATCAGCGGAGATAACGTACTGAATGCGTTGGAGTCTCAGCAGCCGCTAACGTTAAGCGGCACCAGCAATTTGCCCGATGGCGGTACAGTTAGCGTGACGTTGAATAATGTCACGTATAGCGCTCAGGTCAGCGGCGGCGTCTGGTCGCTGAGCGTTCCGGTGAGTGATGTTGTTAATCTTGCGAACACCAATTACACCGTCACTGCCAGCGCCACCGATGTGACCGGCAACACTGGCACCGCGCAGAGCAATTTGCTGGTCGATACGGTGCTGCCGCAGGTGATCATCAACACCTTTGCGGGCGACAACATTGTCAACAACGCCGAAGCGGGAGCAGATCAAACCCTGAGTGGCGTCGTCGTGGGCGCCGCGCAGGGCGATACGGTCACTATTGAACTGGGCGGCAATACTTACACGGCGACGGTGGGCAGCAATCTCACCTGGAGCGTGAACGTTCCGGCGGCAGATTTACAGGCGCTGGACGATGGCGCGTTAACCATTAACGCCTCGGTTACCAACGTGCATGGCAACACAGGCAGCAGTGCGCTTGATATCACCATCAGTGCCGGGCTGCCGGGGCTGCGCATTGACACCATCGCGGGCGATGATGTGATCAATGCCGTTGAGCAGCAGCAAAACCTGATTATTACCGGTAGCAGTACTAATTTGCCCGCCGGAAGAGTGGTCACTGTTTTGCTCGGCGGCAACACCTACCAGGGGGTGACCGACAGCAACGGCAACTGGCAGGTAGGCGTGCCTGCGGCAGATCTACAGGCACTGACGCCAGGTACGATAGTGGTTAATGCCAGCGCAACGGACCCCGCCGGGAACCCGGTTACTATCGATCGCAACGTGGAGGTTAATCCGGGCACGGTGCTTATCACCATCAATTCCGTCTCCGGCGATGACATTATTAATGCCGCAGAAAAAGGCGCGCCATTGACGCTGACCGGCACCACGCAGCTGGTGGAAACCGGGCAAACAGTGGTAGTGAAATTCGCCGGGCAGACCTTTACCACTACCGTTCAGGCAGGTGGCGGCTGGAGCCTGACCGTTCCCGCCAGCGCGGTGAGTAGCCTGGCAGACGGTGCGGCGGAAATCACTGCGACCGTCACTAATATCAGCGGTAACACAGGCGACACCTCCCGCACCATTACCGTCGACAGCCAGGCCCCGGCCTTAAGCATCGACTCGCTGACGGCTGATAACATCATCAACGCCGCCGAAAGCGGGCAGGATCTGCAAATCACGGGCACCACTGACGCTCAGCCGGGGCAGACGGTGACCGTCACGCTTAATGGGCAGACCTATCAGGGGCTCGTGCAGTCAGATGGCACCTGGAGCGTGACCGTTCCCGCCGCCAACGTTGACGCACTGGCTGACGGCAACGCCACGGTGACCGCCAGCGTTAACGATGTCGCGGGTAACCTGACCAGCGTCTCACGGGTGGCGCTGGTCGATGCCACGCCGCCGGTGGTGACCATTAATCCGGTGGCAACCGATAACGTCATTAACACGCCGGAACATACCCAGGCGCAAATCATCAGCGGCACGGTCACCGGCGCGCAGGCGGGCGATATTGTCACCGTTACGCTGAATGATGTGGATTACACCACGGTGGTGGATGCTTCCGGCAACTGGAGTCTGGGCGTTCCGGCCTCCGTTGTCAGCGGACTGGTGGACGGCAGTTATCCGATCAACGTTTCAGTGACTGATCGCGCCGGAAATACGGGTAGCCAGTCACTGACCGTCACGGTTGATACCGCCGCGCCGGTGATTGGCATTAACACTATCGCGGGCGATGATGTGATCAACGCCAGCGAAAAAGGAGCCGATCTCCAGATCACCGGCACCAGCGATCAGCCTGTTAATACCACCATCACCGTGACGCTGAACGGGCAAAATTACACCACTACAACCGACACCTCCGGCAACTGGAGCGTCACCGTTCCGGCATCGGCGGTAACCGCACTGGGCCAGGCCAACTATACGGTAACGGCGGCGGTGACGAGTAATATCGGCAACAGCAACACCGCCAGCCATAACGTGCTGGTAGACAGCGCGCTGCCCGGCGTGACCATTAACCCGGTGGCAACCGACGATATTATTAACGCCGCCGAAGCGGGTGCTGCGCAAACCATCAGCGGGCAGGTGACTGGAGCCGCCGTTGGCGACACGGTAACCGTTACGCTGGGCGGTAATACTTACAGCACCACCGTGCAGGCCGGTTTAAGCTGGAGCGTGAGCGTTCCGGCGGCAGATATTCAGGCGCTGGGTAATGGCGATTTAACGGTGAGCGCCTCGGTCACCAATCAAAACGGCAACACCGGCAGCGGCACGCGGGATATCACCATTGACGCCAATCTGCCCGGTCTGCGGGTCGATACAGTAGCGGGCGATGATGTGGTCAATATCATCGAACACGGGCAGGCGCTGGTGGTCACCGGCAGCAGCTCGGGGCTGGCTGAAGGCACGCCGCTTACCGTTACGATTAACAATGTGGAATACACCACTGCGGTGCAGGCCGATGGTGGCTGGAGCGTGGGCGTCACGGCGGCGCAGGTTAGCGCCTGGCCTGCGGGAACAGTGACAGTTACCGTGTCCGGGGAAAGTAGCGCCGGAAATCCGATAAGCATTACGCATCCGGTAACGGTCGATCTCACGCCGGCGGCGATCACCATCAACACCATCGCCACGGACGACGTGATTAACGCCGCAGAAAAAGGCGCTAATTTAACTCTTTCCGGCACCACCACTAATGTAGAGCCAGGACAAACCGTCACCGTCAACTTTGGCGGGAAAAATTACACCGCCAGCGTGGCGAGCGATGGTAGCTGGACTGCCACCGTTCCTGCCGCCGATCTGGCAGCATTACCTGAGGGCAGCGCCTCCGCGCAGGCCAGCGTCAGCAATATCAATGGCAATAGCGCCTCGGCGGTGCATAACTACAGCGTCGATAGCAGCGCGCCAACCATCATTATCAATACCGTCGCCAGCGACAATATCGTTAACGCCAGCGAAGCCGATACGGGCGTGACGGTGAGCGGCAGCACCACCGCTGAAGCGGGGCAGATTGTTACGGTAACGCTCAATAGCCCAACTGTGCAGACCTATCAGGCAACGGTACAGGCCGACGGCAGCTGGAGTATTACTATTCCGGCGGCAGATCTTGCCGCTCTGACCGATGGCAGCCATACCCTGACGGCGACGGTCAATGACAAAGCGGGCAACCCGGCGAGCACCACGCATAATCTGGCGGTGGATCTCACCGTTCCGGTACTGACCATTAACACCATTGCGGGCGATGATATTATTAACGCCGCCGAACACGGGCAGGCGCTGGTGATTTCCGGTTCCAGCACTGGCGGGGAGGCGGGCGATGTCGTCACCGTCACGCTAAACAATAAAACCTACACTACCACGCTGGACGCCTCCGGAAACTGGAGCGTCGGCGTTCCGGCTGAGGATGTCTCTGCGCTGGGCAGCGGCCCGCAAACCGTGACGGCGACCGTTACCGATGTGGCTGGCAACAGCGACAACGAGACGCACACGGTCACCGTTAACCTTACCGCGCCGACCATTGGCATCAACCCCATTGCCAGCGATGACGTGATTAATGCCACGGAAAAAGGCGCGGATCTGCAAATCTCCGGCACCAGCAATCAGCCATCAGGCACCACAATTACGGTGACGCTGAACGGGCAAAATTACTCCGCCACGACGGACGCCGCAGGCAACTGGAGCACCACGGTGCCAGCCTCTGCCGTCGGTGCGCTGGGCGAAGCCAGTTACACGGTGACGGCGAACGTCACCGACAGCGCGGGCAACAGCAATTCCGCCAGCCATAACGTGCAGGTGAATACCGCGCTGCCGGGTGTCACCATTAATCCGGTGGCGACCGACGATATTATTAACGCGGCGGAATCGGGCGTGGCGCAGACCATCAGCGGCCAGGTGACGGGCGCGGCGGCGGGCGATACCGTCACCGTAACGCTTGGCGGGAAAACCTACACCGCTACTGTGCAGGGCAATTTAAGCTGGAGCGTGGACGTTCCGGCGGCGGATATTCAGGCTATTGGTAATGGCGACCTGACGGTTAATGCCTCGGTAACCAACGGCGTTGGTAATACCGGCAGCGGTGCGCGCGATATTGTGATAGATGCCAATCTGCCAGGTCTGCGCGTTGATACCGTGGCGGGCGATGATGTGGTTAACAGCATCGAGCACGGTCAGGCACTGGTGATAACCGGTAGCAGCAGCGGGCTGGCGGCGGGCGCGGCGCTGACGGTGGTGATCAATAACGTCACCTATGGCGCGACAGTATTAGCCGATGGCACATGGAGCGTTGGCGTTCCGGCGGCAGACGTGGGCAACTGGCCTGCGGGGACGGTGGATATCACGGTAAGCGGCACTAACACTGCCGGAACAACCTCCACCATCACCCATCCGGTCACCGTCGATCTGGCGGCGGTGGCGATCTCCATTAACACCGTTTCCGGCGATGATGTGATTAACGCCGCCGAAAAAGGGGCAGATTTAACCCTTTCCGGCAGCACTTCCGGCGTGGAAGCGGGGCAAACCGTCACCGTCACCTTTGGCGGCAAAACCTATATCGCTACCGTAGCGGGCGATGGTAGCTGGACAACTACGCTACCCACCGCCGATCTCAGCGCGTTACGTGACGGCGACGCCACGGTACAGGCCAGTGTCAGCAATATTAACGGCAACACGGCTTCGGCAACCCACGCCTATAGCGTCGATGCCACGGCCCCGACGCTTGCCATTAACACCATCGCCACCGACGATATTCTTAACGCCGCTGAGGCGGGAAATCCGTTAACCATCAGCGGCACCAGCACCGCCGAAGCGGGGCAAACGGTAACCGTCACGCTTAATGGTGTGGCTTACATCGGCACCGTTCAGGCGGGCGGTAGCTGGAGCGTCAGCGTGCCGACAACAGATCTCAGCAATCTGACCGCCAGCCCGTACACGGTCAGCGCCTCGGTAAGCGACAAAGCGGGTAACCCGGCGACCGCCACTCACGGCCTGGCGGTGGATCTCACCGTGCCAGTTTTAACCATTAACACCGTCTCCGGCGATGACATCATTAACGCCGCCGAACACGGACAGGCGCTGGTGATCTCCGGTTCCAGCACTGGCGGCGAAGCGGGCGATGTCATCACCATCACGTTAAACAGTAAAACCTACACTACCACGCTGGACGCCTCCGGCAACTGGAGCGTCGGCGTTCCGGCAGCAGACGTCACTGCGCTGGGCAGCGGCCCGCAAACCATCACTGCGGCCATTACCGATGCGGCAGGCAACAGCGATGATGCCAGCCGCACGGTCACCGTAAATCTCACCGCGCCAACCATTGGCATCAACACTATCGCCAGCGATGACGTGATTAACGCCACAGAAAAAGGCGCGGATCTGCAAATTACTGGCACCAGTAATCAGCCCGCAGGCACCACCATTACAGTGACGCTGAACGGACAAAATTACACCGCTACCACCGATAGCAGTGGCAACTGGAGCGCCACGGTGCCAGCGTCAGCGGTTAGCGCGTTGGGTGAAGCTAACTACACAGTAACCGCGAACGTCACTGATACGGCAGGCAACAGTAATTCCGCCAGCCATAATGTGCTGGTCAACAGCGCCTTGCCTGCCGTCACCATTAACGCAGTGGCGACTGACGATATTATTAACGCCGCTGAATCTGGTAACGCCCAGACCATCAGCGGCCAGGTCACGGGTGCAGCGGCGGGCAGTACCGTAACCGTTGAACTGGGCGGTAAAACTTACACCGCCACCGTCCAGGCCAACTTAAGCTGGAGTGTGGACGTTCCGGCGGCGGATATTCAGGCGCTGGGTAACGGTTCTCTGACAGTTAACGCCTCGGTCACCAATGGCGTTGGCAACACGGGCAGCGGCTCGCGGGATATCACGATCGACGCCAATCTGCCTGGTTTGCGGGTCGATACCGTAGCGGGCGATGATGTTATTAACAGCATTGAGCACAATCAGGCGCTGGTGATAACAGGTAGCAGCACCGGGCTGACGGCAGGAACGGCATTAACGGTCGTGATTAACAACGTCACTTACGCTGCCACGGTGTTAGCTGACGGTACATGGAACCTCGGCGTTCCGGCGGCAGACGTCAGCAACTGGCCTGCGGGTACGGTGGATATCACGGTAAGCGGCACCAACAGCGCCGGAACAACCTCCACCATTACCCATCCGGTTACCGTCGATCTGGCGGCGGTCGCCATAACCATTAACACTCTCTCCGGCGATGATGTGATCAATGCCGTCGAAAAAGGCGAAACGCTGGTGGTGAGCGGCAGTACCAGCGGTGTAGAAGCCGGGCAGACGGTGACCGTCACCTTTGGCGGCAAAAATTACACCACCACTGTGGAAGCCAACGGTAGCTGGACGGTGAATGTGCCGCCTGCCGATCTCGCTGCGTTGCCGGACGGCGCGGGCAACGTGCAGGCGAGCGTCAGCAACATTAACGGCAACAGCGCCCAGGCCGATCGCGCGTACAGCGTCGATGCCACCGCGCCGCTTGTGACCATCAACACCATCGCCAGCGACGATATTCTCAACGTGAGTGAAGCGGGCGCGGGGATAACCATCAGCGGCACCACCACGGGCAGGCCGGGCAGACGCTGATTGTCACGCTCAATAACAACACGTACCAGACCACTGTTCTCGCGGATGGCACATGGAGCGTGAACGTTCCGGCAGCGGATTTAAGCGGATTAACCGCCAGCAGTTACACCGTGACCGCCACGGTGAGCGACAAAGCGGGTAACCCGGCAAGCGCCGACCACGCGCTGGCGGTGGATGTCACCGCGCCGGATCTCACCATTAATACCGTCGCGGGCGATGACATTATCAACGCCATCGAACATGGTCAGGCGCTGGTGGTGAGCGGCACCAGTACGGGCGCGGCGGCGGGCGATGTGGTGACCGTCACGCTGAACGGTAAAAACTACACCACCACGCTGGACGCGTCCGGTAACTGGAGCGTCGGCATTCCGGCAGCGGATGTCACGGCGCTGGCAACCGGTAGCCAGACCATCACCGCCAGCCTGAGCGATCGCGCGGGCAACAGCGACAGCACGACTCACGATGTGACCGTTGATCTCAGTGGCCCGACGCTGACCATTAACACTGTCTCCGGTGATGACATTATTAATAATGCGGAGAAAACCCAGGATCTGATCATCAGCGGCGTCTCCAGCGGCCTGGCGGCAGGCACTACGGTCACCGTGATGTTGAACGGCCTGGCGTACAGCGCCACCACCGACGGCTCCGGCAACTGGAGCGTTACCGTGCCGGCTTCGGCGGTCGGCGCGCTGGGCGAGGCGGTGTACCAGATTAGCGCCAGCGCCACCGACAGCGCGGGTAACAGCGGTAGTACTACCCATACGGTGAATGTCGAATCGCTCCTGCCAGGGGTAATCATTAATACTGTGGCGGGTGATGACATTATCAACGCCGCTGAAATCGCCGTTAACCAGACCCTCAGCGGACAGGTTACGGGGACGGCAGCAGCAGGAGATTCGGTCACTGTCACGCTCGGCGGTAATCAATACATTGCCACCGTGCAGCCAGATTTAAGCTGGAGCGTCAGCGTGCCTGCGGCAGATTTGCAGGCGCTGGGTAACGGTGAACTGACCATCAGCGCCTCGGTGACCAATTCCGCAAATAATACCGGCACCGCGACGCACGATATTGTGATAGATGCCAACTTGCCAGGTCTGCGGGTTGATACCGTGGCAGGCGATGATGTGATTAACAGCATTGAGCACACTCAGGCACTGGTGGTCACCGGCAGTAGTACCGGACTGGCGGCGGGCGCGGCGTTGACGGTAGTCATCAACAACGTCACCTACGGCGCAACGGTACTCGCCGATGGCACCTGGAGCGTCGGCGTTCCGGCAGCGGACGTGGCTAACTGGCCTGCGGGGACGGTCAATATTGCCGTCTCTGGCACCAATACCGCAGGAACCACAACCAGCATTACTCATCCGGTCACCGTCGATCTTGCGGCCGTGGCGATTACCATCAACACCCTTTCCACTGACGATGTGATAAACGCCGCCGAGAAAGGCACTGATTTGCAGCTTTCCGGCACCACCTCAGATGTGGAAGCGGGGCAGACTATTACCGTTATTTTCGGTGGCAAAAGCTACACCACCACGGTTGCCGCGGATAATACCTGGGGGCTGACGATCCCAGCAGCCGATCTCGCAACCTTGCCGGATGGCGCAGCAAACATCCAGGCCAGCGTCAGCAACGTCGCGGGTAACAACGCCCAGGCAACGCATGTTTATAGCGTCGATGCCACCGCGCCCTCCGTCACCATCAACACAATCGCCAGCGACGATATTCTTAATGCCGACGAAGCGGGATCGGCGCTGACCATCAGCGGCACCAGCACGGCGGAAGCCGGGCAGACGGTGACCGTGACGCTAAACGGTGTTAATTACAGCGGCAACGTGCAGGCAGACGGGAGCTGGAACGTCAGCGTACCAACTGGCGATTTAGCCAACCTCACTGCCAGCTCGTATACCGTCAACGCCTCGGTAAGCGACAAAGCCGGAAATCCGGCCTCGGCAACGCATAACCTGACGGTAGACCTTGCCGCTCCGGTCGTCACCATTAACACGGTAGCGGGCGATGACGTGATTAACGCCACGGAACATGCTCAGGCGCAGATTATCAGCGGCTCGGCAACGGGCGCGACGACGGGTAACACGGTTTCCGTGATGATTGGCACGACCACCTACACCACCGTGCTGGACGCCAACGGCAACTGGAGCATCGGTGTGCCTGCCAGCGTGATTTCCGCGCTGGCCCAGGGCGATGTGACCATTACCGCCACGGTTACCGACTCCGCAGGCAACAGCGGCACGGCCTCGCACACTGTCAGCGTGGCGCTCGGTGCACCGATACTCGCCATTAACACCATCGCCGTCGATGACATCATCAACGCCACGGAGAAAGGCGCGGATCTGTCGATTTCCGGCACCAGCAACCAGCCTGCGGGCACGCAGGTAACTGTTACGCTCAACGGGCAAAATTACACCACCACTGCCGATGCTTCCGGGAACTGGAGCGTGACCGTTCCGGCGTCTGCGGTTGGTACGCTCGGTGAAGCGTCTTATACGGTGACTGCCGCCGCAACCGATGTTGATGGCAATAGCGGTTCCGCCAGCCATAACGTGCAGGTTAATACCGCGCTACCGGGCGTCACCATTAACGTTGTGGCAACGGACGATATTATTAACGCCGCCGAAGCGGGGGCAACTCAAACTATCAGCGGGCAGGTTACGAGGGCCGCGGCGGGCGATACGGTGACCGTGACGCTCGGTGGGGCGACTTACACCGCTACGGTACAGGCAGACTTAAGCTGGAGTGTCGATGTTCCGGCTTCGGCGTTACAGGCGTTGGGCAACGGAGAGCTGACCATTTCGGCTTCGGTAACGAACAGCGTAGGCAATACCGGTAACGGCACGCGCGAAATCACCATAGACGCGAATCTCCCCGGTCTGCGGGTCGATACCGTGGCGGGCGATGATGTGGTCAACATTATCGAGCACGGTCAGGCGCTGGTGATTACCGGCAGCAGCTCTGGGCTGGCGGTGGGCAGCAATGTCACGCTGACCATTAACGGGCAAACCTATGTTGCGGCAGTGCTGGCGGATGGCACCTGGAGCGTCGGCGTTCCGGCGGTGGATGTCAGCGCCTGGCCTGCGGGGGCGGTGACGATTACGGCGAGCGGCAGCACTACTGCCGGAAACCCGGTCAGCGTCACCCATCCGGTGACTGTCGATCTCTCGGCGGTGGCGGTCAGCATCAACGCCATTACCGCCGATGATGTGATTAACGCCGCTGAGAAAGGCGCGGCGTTAACGCTCTCCGGCAGCACTTCCGGCGTCGAAGCCGGACAAACGGTCACCGTGACCTTTGGCGGCAAAACCTACACGGCAAGCGTCGCGGCGAATGGTTCCTGGAGCACCACGGTTCCGGCGGCAGATATGGCGGCCCTGCGTGATGGCGATGCCAGCGCACAGGCCAGCGTCAGCAACGTTAACGGCAACAGTGCCACCACTACCCACGCTTACAGCGTCGATGCCACCGCGCCAACGGTGACCATTAACACCATTGCGGGCGACGATATTCTTAACGCCGCCGAAGCGGGTGCGGCGCTGACCATCACTGGCAGCAGCACGGCGGAAGCCGGGCAGACGGTGACCGTCACGCTCAATGGCGCAAACTATACTGGCACGGTACAAACGGACGGCAGCTGGAGTATCAGCGTACCGCCAGCCGACTTAAGCGCCCTGACCGCCAGCAACTACACCGTCAGCGCGGCGGTGAGCGACAAGGCCGGAAACCCGACCTCGGTTAACCACAACCTGACGGTGGATACTTCCGTTCCGGTCGTCACCATCAACACTGTCGCGGGTGATGATGTGATCAACGCGACGGAACACGCCCAGGCGCAGATTATCAGCGGCTCCGCCACTGGTGCGGCAACCGGTAGCACCGTGACGGTGACTATCGGCTCAAATACCTTCACCACCGTGTTGGATGCCAGCGGCAACTGGAGCGTCGGTGTCCCGGCAAGCGTTGTTTCGGCACTGACAAACGGCACGGTGACCATTAACGCCAGCGTCACTGACGCCGCCGGAAACAGCGGCAGCGCCACCCATCAGGTGACGGTCAATACCGGGCTGCCGACCATTACCTTTAACGCCATCAGCAGCGATAACGTCCTGAACGCCGATGAAAAAGGCCAGCCGTTGACCATTAGCGGTAGCAGTACGGGGCTGGCGACAGGCGCACAGGTTACCGTCACGCTCAACGGTCACAATTACAGCGCCACCACCGACGCAGCAGGCAACTGGACCTTAACCGTGCCTGTCAGCGATCTGGCGGCATTAGGCCAGGCTAACTATACCGTCAGCGCCAGCGCCACCAGTACGGCAGGCAACACCGCCAGCAGCCAGGCGAATTTACTGGTCGACAGCGGCCTGCCGGGCGTCACCATCAACCCCGTGGCAGGCGACGATATTATCAACGCCGCCGAAGCAGGTGCCGCTCAAACCATCAGCGGGGTGGTGACCCGCGCCGCCGCTGGCGATACGGTTACTGTGACGCTGGGCGGCAACACTTACACCACCACGGTACAGGGCAACTTAAGCTGGAGCGTCACCGTTCCGGCAGCCGATCTCCAGGCGCTGGGCAATGGCGATCTGACCATTACCGCCTCAGTCACCAACGCGAATGGCAACACTGGCAGCGGTACGCGGGATATCACCATTGACGCCAACCTGCCAGGTCTGCGCGTGGATACCGTCGCGGGCGATGATATCGTCAACAGCATCGAGCATGGTCAGGCACTGGTGATCACTGGTGGCAGTAGTGGCCTGAATGCAGGTGCTGTGCTGACGGTTACCATCAACAGTGTGGCTTATTCTGCCACGGTACAGGCAGACGGGAGCTGGAGTGTCGGCATTCCGGCGGCAAACGTCAGCGCCTGGCCTGCGGGGCCGTTAACCGTTGACGTGACAGGCCAGAGCAGCGCCGGAAACCCGGTCAGCGTCAGCCATCCGTTCACCGTCGATTTAACGGCGGTGGCAATCAGCATCAACACCGTTGCCAGCGATGACGTAATTAACGCCGCCGAAAAAGGCACCGACCTGACCCTTTCTGGCAGCACCAGCGGAATTGAAAGTGGGCAAACCGTTACCGTCACTTTTGGCGGCAAAACCTACACCGCCAGCGTCGCCGCCAACGGTAGCTGGAGCGTGAACGTTCCAGCGGCAGATCTGGCAACCTTGCCAGACGGCGCGGCGACCGTGCAGGCCAGTGTCAGCAGTGCGAGCGGCAACAACGCGTCGGCAACTCATGCGTATAGCGTCGATGCCAGCGCACCGACGCTTACCATAAACACCATCGCCAGCGATGACATCCTTAACGCCACGGAGGCGGGAAACCCGCTCACCATCAGCGGCACCAGCACCGCCGAAACCGGGCAGACGGTCACCGTCACCCTTAACGGCGCAACTTACACCGGTAATGTACAGGCGGACGGCAGCTGGAGCGTCAGCGTTCCCACTTCAGCCCTGGTCGCGCTCACCGCAAGCAATTACACCGTCAGCGCCACGGTCAACGACAAAGCGGGCAACCCCGGCAGCGCCAGCCATAATCTGGCGATAGACACCACCGCGCCGGTTCTCACCATTAACACCGTGGCGGGCGATGACATCCTTAACGACGCCGAACACGCCCAGGCGCTGGTGATCTCCGGTACCAGTACAGGCGGGGAAGCGGGCGATGTGGTGAGCGTTGTGCTCAATGGCAAAACGTATACCACGACGCTGGATGCCTCCGGTAACTGGAGCGTTGGCGTTCCAGCAGCGGATGTTGCGGCACTCAGTAGAGGCGCACAGACCATCACCGCCAGCGTCAGCGATCGGGCGGGCAACAGCGACGACGCCAGCCGAACCGTCACCGTTAACCTCACCGCGCCAGCGATTAGCATCAACACCATCGCGGGCGATGACGTGATCAACGCGACGGAAAAAGGATCGAATCTGGCGCTTTCCGGCACCAGCGATCAGCCTGCGGGCACGGCGATCACCGTCACGCTGAATGGACAAAACTACAGCGCCACCACCGATGCCTCCGGCAACTGGAGCGTCACTGTGCCTGCCTCGGCGGTCAGTGCGCTGGGCGAAGCGACATATAGCGTCACGGCGAGCGTCACCAACGCCCAGGGCAACAGCAGCACCGCCAGCCATAACGTGCAGGTCAATACCGCGCTGCCGGGCGTCACCATTAATCCGGTGGCGACGGACGATATTATCAATGCCGCCGAAGCAGGCAGTGCGCAAACTATCAGCGGCCAGGTAACCGGTGCGGCGGCGGGCAGCACCGTCACCGTTGAACTGGGTGGTAAAACTTACACCGCCACCGTCCAGGCTGATTTAAGCTGGAATGTAAGCGTACCAGCCGCTGACTGGCAGGCGTTAGGTAACGGTGAATTAACCGTTAATGCCTCGGTGACCAACGCCGTTGGCAACACCGGCAGCGGCATGCGTGATATCACCATCGATGCCAGTCTGCCCGGTCTGCGGGTGGATACCGTCGCAGGAGATGATGTGGTCAATATCATCGAACACGCTCAGGCGCAGGTGATTACCGGGAGCAGCTCCGGCTTTACGGCAGGCACGGCGCTGACCGTGGTGATAAATAACCAAACTTATGCCGCCACGGTGTTGGCGAACGGCACCTGGAGCGTCGGCGTTCCGGCGGCGGATGTCAGTAACTGGCCTGCGGGAATGCTGAATATTACCGTTAGCGGCGCGAACAGTGCCGGAACGCAAACCAGCATTACCCATCCGGTGAGCGTTGATCTCACTACCGTCGCCATCAGCATTAACGCTATTACCCCTGATGATGTGATTAACGCCGCCGAAAAAGGCGCGGCGCTAACGCTTTCCGGCAGCACGTCCGGCGTCGAAGCGGGGCAAACCGTTACTATTACCTTTGGCGGCAAAACCTACACCACCACGGTGGCGGCAAACGGTAGCTGGAGCACCACCGTTCCGGCAGCGGATATGGCGGCTCTTCGTGACGGCGATGCCAGCGCCCAGGTACGGGTGACTAACGTCAACGGCAACAGCGCCACGGCAACGCATGAATACAGCATCGATAGCGCTGCGCCAACGGTGACCATCAACACCATTGCCAGCGATAACATCATCAACGCCAGCGAAGCGGCGGCGGGCGTCACGGTGTCCGGCACCAGCACCGCGGAAACAGGGCAAACGCTCACCGTCACGCTAAACGGCACTAACTACCAGACCACGGTGCAGGCAGACGGCAGCTGGAGCTTAACGCTGCCTGCCAGTGACTTAACCGCACTTGCTAATAACGGCTACACCCTGACCGCCACGGTCAGCGATCTGGCGGGTAACCCTGGCAGCGCCAGCAAAGGCGTCACCGTCGATACCACCGCGCCCGTCATCAGCTTCAACACCGTGGCAGGCGATGACGTGATTAACAACGTCGAACACTCTCAGGCGCAGATTATCAGCGGCACCGCCACGGGCGCGGTGGCGGGTGACCGCCTGGTGGTGACCATCGCCGGGCTGCAGTATGTCACCAGCACCGATGCCAGCGGCAACTGGAGCGTTGGCGTGCCAGCCAGCGTGGTTTCCGGCCTTGCAGACGGCACGGTGACCATCAGCGCCACCATCACCGACAGCGCAGGCAACAGCAGCACGCAGACGCACAACGTGCAGGTCAATACGGCGGTGGTGTCGCTCTCAGTCAGCACCATCAGTGGCGATAATATTATTAACGCCGCCGAAGCAGGCAGTGCGCTGACCCTGAGCGGCACTGGCACTAATTTCGCGACAGGCACGGTGGTGACCGTGTTGCTTAATGGCAAGGGCTACAGCGCCACCATTCAGAACAACGGGAGCTGGAGCGTGAATGTGTCGGCGGCAGACGTCGCGGCACTTGCGGATGGCACCAGCTACACGGTTAGCGCCTCCGCCCAGGACAGCGCAGGAAACAGCGCCACGGCCTCGCGCAGCGTGGCGGTGGATCTCACCGCACCGGTTATCAACATTAATACCGTTTCGACGGATGACCGACTCAACGCCGCCGAACAGCAGCAGCCGTTAACCCTTAACGGCTCGACCAGCGCGGAAGTGGGGCAGACGGTCACTGTCACCTTTGGCGGCAAAACCTATACCGCCACGGTTGCCGCCAATGGCACCTGGGCGCTGAACGTGCCTGCGGCGGATCTGGCAGCACTCGGGCAAGGCGCGCAGACCATTACCGCCAGCGTGAACGATCGCGCCGGTAACCCCGGTCAAACCACGCACGCCCTGACTGTTGACACCGTTGCGCCGACGGTCACCATCGCCACCGTTGCGGGTGACGATATTATCAACAACGCCGAACAGCTTGCCGGGCAGACTATCAGCGGCACCACCACCGCCGAAGTAGGTCAGACTGTCACCGTCACCTTTAACGGACAGACCTGGACCGCAACGGTCGGCAGTGGCGGAAGCTGGTCGGTATTTATTCCGGCGCAGCAGTTTGCCGGATTAAGCGACGGCAGCTACACCATCAGCGCGACGGTCAGCGATCAGGCTGGAAACCCCGGTAGCGCCAGCCGTGGCGTGACGTTGAATGGCGACGTGCCCACCGTCACCATCAACACCTTTGCGGGCGATGATGTAGTGAACGCGGCGGAACACGGCGCGTCTTTGGTTATCAGCGGCACCACGACCGCACCGGTCGGGCAGACGCTAACCCTGACCTTAAATGGCAAAACCTACACCACCACGGTACAGACCGGCGGTAGCTGGAGCTACACCCTCGGCAGCGCCGATGTCACCGCGCTGGCGGACGGCAATGCCTATGTGATTAACGCTTCGGTGAGCAATTGCCATTGGCAACATCGGTAGCAGCAATCACACCATTACCGTCGATCTCAGCGCCCCGGCGATGGGCATTAATATTGATTCCCTGCAAGCCGACACTGGCCTTAGCGCCAGCGACTTTATCACCAGCGTCAGCCCGGTGGTGGTCAACGGCTCACTCACCGCCGCGCTTGCCAGTAACGAGACGGCGCAAATCAGTATCGACGGCGGTATAACCTGGAGCACGCTTACCGTTACTGGCACGACCTGGCGCTATAACGACAGCCGCACGCTGACCGATGGTAACTATCTCTATCAGGTGCGGGTTATTGATGCGGCGGGCAACGTCGGGGCGACTGATAGCCAGAATGTGGTGATCGACACTACTGCGCCAGATCCCGCGGTGAAAACCATCGCCATTAGCGCGATCACCACCGATACAGGTCTGATTACTAATGATTTTGTCACCAGCGACACGACGCTTGCGGTGAGTGGTACGCTCGGCGCGGCGCTCTCTGCTGGTGAGTTCGCGCAAATCAGTATCGATGGCGGCACCACCTGGCAGAATCTGGCGGTAAATGGATTAACCTGGACTTATCTTGACGGGCGCACGCTGACCGACGGTAACTACAACTATCAGGTACGGGTGATCGACACCGCCGGAAATATCGGCGCGACCGCCAGCCAGATAGTCACCGTGGATACCACCGCGCCGCTGGCGAGCAAAACCATCGTCATTGCGGGCATCAGCGATGACACCGGGTTAAGCAGCAGCGATTTTGTGACCCGTGACACTACGCTGACCGTGCGCGGGACGCTCGGCGCGGCGCTGGCGGCAGATGAACGGGCGCAAATCAGCCTTGATGGTGGCGTTACCTGGGCTACGTTAACCGTTATCGGCACCAGCTGGAGCTATGCCGATGGTCGCACACTGACCGACGGCACCTGGAACTACACGGTGCGGGTGGTGGATCTGGCGGGGAACGTCGGGCAGACCGCGACGCAAAATGTGGTGGTCGACACCATCATCCCGGAAGCGGCGAAAAGCATCACTATTACCGGTATCAGCGATGACACCGGAGCCAGCAGCAGCGATTTTATTACCAGCGACACCACGCTTACCGTGCGCGGCGTGCTGGGCGCGGCGCTCGGCGCTAATGAGTTCGCGCAAATCAGTACCGACAACGGCTCAACCTGGGTGAACGTGACCGTTGCCGCAGACGGTCTGAACTGGACATATGTGGACGGGCGTACGCTGACCAACGGCACCACCACCTGGCAGGTGCGGGTGGTTGATTTAGCGGGCAACGTTGGCGCAACCGGCAGCCAGTCGGCGCAGATTGACACCGTTAACCCGGCGCAGGTGCTCACCATCGCCAGCATCAGCACCGATACGGGGAGTTCGGCCACCGACTTTATCACCAGCGATACCACGCTCACGCTGACCGGTTCGCTGGGGGCGGGGCTTGCCAGCGGCGAAGTGGCGCAGATTAGCCTCGATGGCGGCGCGACCTGGACCACGCTCACCACCAACGGTACGCAGTGGACTTACACTGACAGCCGCACGCTGACCGACGGCAGCTATGTTTATCAGGTACGGGTGCTGGATCTGGCGGGAAATACAGGCCCGGTGGTATCGAAAACGGTGGTGGTCGATACGATTAACCCCACCGCCACGCCGACCATTGTGTCGTATACCGATGATGTCGGGCAGCGGCAGGGGACGTTTAGCAATTCGCAGGCCACCGACGACACCACGCCGCTGCTGAACGGTGTGCTCTCCGGCCCGCTGGCCAGCGGTGAAGTCGTTTACCTCTACCGTAACGGTCTGCTGTTAGGTGCGGTAACGATGGTCGGCGCGCTGAACTGGACTTACAGCGACAGTGGTCTGGTCAGCGGTGCCTATACCTACAGCGCACGAGTGGTGGATTTGGCAGGGAATATCACCTCCTCCAGCGATTTTGTTCTGACGGTCGATACCTCAATTCCGACGACGCTGGCGCAAATCACCAATCAAACCACGCGCGATACCACGCCGATTATCAGCGGCGTACTCACCGCGGCACTCGCCAGCGGACAGTATGTTGAAGTGGTGATCAACGGCAAAACTTACACTTCGCAGCCAGGCGGTGCGGTGGTGGTCGATCCGGCGCACAACACCTGGTATGTGCAACTGCCGGATACCGACGCGCTGGCGGCGTCTGCGACCGCCTATAACGTCACCGCGCAGGTGAAAAGCTCGGCGGGTAACGGTAACACCGCTAACGTCAGCACTGGCACGGTAACGGTTAACGCAGCGATTGATTACACACCGACCTGGACCACCGCCAGCAAATCCACCGCATGGGGGCTGACCTACGGCCTCGACACACACGGGATGTGGACAGTGCTGGCCAACCAGCAAATTATGCAATCCACCGATCCGCTCACCTGGTCGAAAACCGCCCTGACGCTGGTGCAAAGTGGCAACAACTATGCCACCAGCTCCATCGCCGATTACAACCGTAACGGTACGGGCGATCTGTTTATTACCCGTGATGACTACGGCACGGGTTATATCAACGGCTTTACTAATAACGGCGATGGTACGTTTTCCAGCGCCATCCAGGTGAACGTTGGCACCCTGACGTGGTATGGCTCGATTGTGGCGTTTGATAAAGAGGGCGACGGTTATCTTGATTTCTGGATTGGCGACGCCGGGGGGCCGGACTCCAACACTTTCCTGTGGAACAACGCCGGCACCCTGACAGGCAACTCGACCACTGCTAATAACGGGGGGAGTGCTACGGTCGGTGGGGCGGTGACAGGTTATCTGTCACTCAACGAAGGTTCCGGTGTCGATCTTAATAATGACGGCAGGATTGACCTGGTTCAGCACACTTTCAACCTGAACAACAACTTCACCCTCTCATCGTTGATAAGTCAGGGCAATGGCACCTTCGTCTGGGGACAAAACACCGTCAATACTTTCCTCAGTAGTCCCGGCTCGGGGGGGAACTCGACATCCGTTTCCATGACATGGGCCGATTTCGATGGTGACGGCGATATGGACCTCTTCCTGCCCGCCAGCCAGGGAAGAGCTAACTACGGCTCGCTGTTATTCAACACCAACGGCGTGCTGGGTAGCCCGGTGGCGGTCGGCGCGACGGCAACCACCTATGCCAGTCAATTCAGTCAGGCCGTCGACTGGGATCATGACGGGTTAATGGATATCGCCCGTATCGCCCAGACCGGGCAGTCGTATCTTTATACCAACGTCAGCAACGCCAGCAACTGGACACAGTCGGCACTCGGCGGCAGCCAGAGCGGCACCACCAGCGGCGTGGCGGCAATGGACTACGACTGGGACGGCGCGGTGGATGTGCTGGTAACCAAACAGTCGGGCAGCGTGTTCCTCATCCGTAACACTAACACGGTGAGCTACGGCACCTCGCTGCACCTGCGTATCACCGATCCTAACGGTATTAACGTCTATTACGGCAATACCGTGAAGCTGTACAACTCGGCGGGTGTGCTGGTTGCCACACAAATCATCAACCCGCAGTCGGGAATGGGCGTTAACGACACCTCGGCGCTGGTCAACTTCTACGGACTTAACGCGGGAGAAACCTACAACGCGGTGCTGATCAAATCCACCGGCACTACCGCCAGCAATATCGACCAGACGGTGAATACCAGCTGGGGCGGCTTACAGGCCACCGATGCTACTCACGCTTACGACCTCAGTGCTGAAGCGGGTACGGCGAGCAACAACGGCAAGTTTGTCGGCACTGGCTATAACGACACCTTCTTCGCCACCGCAGGCACCGACACCTACGACGGTTCCGGCGGCTGGGTGTACAGTTCCGGCACAGGAACCTGGCTGGCAAACGGCGGCATGGACGTGGTCGATTTCCGTCTCTCAACGGTGGGCGTCACCGCTAACTTAAGCGTCACCACTGCACAGGCCACCGGTTTTAATACCTCGACATTTACCAATATCGAAGGGATTTCCGGCTCGAATTTTAATGACACTCTGACCGGCAGCAGCGGCGATAACCAACTGGAAGGGCGCGGTGGTAACGACACGCTCAACATCGGCAACGGCGGCCACGATACCTTGCTCTATAAACTGCTTAACGCCAGTGACGCCACCGGGGGCAACGGTTCGGACGTGGTGAATGGCTTTACGGTAGGCACCTGGGAAGGCACCGCCGACACCGATCGCATTGATATTCGTGAACTGTTACAGGGCAGCGGCTACACCGGAAACGGCAAAGCCAGCTATGTCAACGGTGTGGCAACGCTGGATGCCCAGGCCGGAAACATCGGTGATTTTGTCAAAGTCACCCAGAGCGGCAGCGACACCATCGTGCAGATCGACCGTGACGGCACGGGCGGCGGCTTTGCGACAACTAACGTGGTCACGCTGACGGGCGTGCATACCGACCTCGCCACCTTACTGGCGAATCATCAGTTGATGGTGGTGTAGAGAATGAAAAAAAATGCCCAGTCCGTGGAAGCCTGGCTGGAGGCGATGATCGCCGTGGCGCGCTATTACCGCCTCGATTTTTCCCAGGAGAACTTGCGCGCGACCGTCAACTGGGAGCGCGACAGCAAACGGGAAGAGTTACTCACTGATATGGCGCGGCAGTTAGGGATGGGGCTACGACTGGTGGAATTTTCCGCCGACTCGCTTAACCCGTGGCGGCTGCCGCTGATCGCGGTGTTTGATAATCAGCAGGTTGGCGTGATCACCCGCCGCGACAGCCACGACAATATCAGCGTTCAGTTCAGCGGTGACGAAGGGCTGGAAACTACGCTAAACGTCGCGGATGTTGAGGATAAAATCGTTGAACTGGCGCTGCTGCGCCCGCTCAGCGCCATCCCTGACATGCGGGTAGATGACTACATTCGCCCGTATCAGGCGAACTGGTTCTGGAATCTCTCGCTAAAAGACTGGCGGCGTTACGGCGATATTATGCTGGCCTCGCTGGTGGCGAACGTCCTTGCGCTGGCGGCGATGATTTTCTCGATGCAGGTTTACGACCGCGTTGTTCCGGCGCAGTCCTACCCGACGCTATGGGTGCTGTTCGCCGGGGTGATGATGGCGATCCTGTTTGAGTTCTGTATGCGCATGGTGCGCACACACCTTTCCGATGTGATCGGCAAACGGGCGGATCTGCGTATTTCGGATCGCGTGTTTGGTCACGCATTACGGCTGAAAAATAACGTGCGATCGAAATCCACCGGATCGTTTATCTCACAGATCCGCGAACTGGAATCGGTGCGGGAGCTGATCACCTCCACCACCATCGGCGCGGTGGCGGATCTGCCGTTCTTCCTGCTGTTTGTTTTTATTCTGTGGATGATCGGCGGCTGGCTGGTGCTGGTGGTTTTGCTGGCGCTGCCCTTGCTGGTGATCCCCGGTCTGCTGGTACAACGCCCGCTGGCGCGGCTGGCGAACGAAGGGATGCGCGAATCGGCAGTGCGCAACGCTACGCTTGTCGAGGCCGTGCAGTCGATTGAAGACATTAAACTGCTGCGTGCTGAGCAGCGTTTCCAGAATCAGTGGAATCACACCAACGACGTGGCGTCATCTATCAGCATGAAGCAACGTTTTCTCACCGGGCTACTGCTCACCTGGACGCAGGAAGTGCAATCCATCGTCTATGTGGTGGTGCTGTTGGTGGGATGCTTCATGGTGATGAACGGCGACATGACCACCGGCGCGCTGGTGGGGACGACGATTCTGGCTTCGCGCACCATCGCGCCGCTGTCGCAGATATCCGGCGTGCTTTCGCGCTGGCAGCAGGCGAAAGTGGCGCGTAACGGGCTTGATGAACTGATGAAGCGCCCGGTGGATCAGCCGGAGCACGGCAAACTGGTGCATAAAGCGGTACTGCACGGTAATTATCAGTTTAGCAACGCGGTGTTTTATTACGACGAAGAAGAGAAGATTGCCGATGTGGCGATCGGCAAACTCAACATT
The DNA here is from genome assembly GCF_030295175.1 of Escherichia sp. HH091_1A. Classification (NCBI taxonomy): domain Bacteria; kingdom Pseudomonadati; phylum Pseudomonadota; class Gammaproteobacteria; order Enterobacterales; family Enterobacteriaceae; genus Escherichia; species Escherichia sp. HH091_1A. The sequence goes on from NZ_AP025747.1 coordinate 622,264, forward strand.
CAGGCCGGAGAGAAAATCGCCATTCTCGGGCGCAACGGCGCGGGTAAATCAACGCTACTGCAAATGCTCGCCGGAATGCGTATCGCCCAGCAGGGGCAGGTGCTGCTGGATAACATCAGCATCGGGCAGCTTGATCCGGCAGATCTGCGTCGCGACATGGGGCTGCTCAGCCAGACCGGGCGACTGTTCTTCGGTTCGCTGCGGGAAAACCTCACCATGGGGATGCCGGAAGCCAGCGATGAAGATATCGAACGCGCGTTAACCCTCAGCGGGGCGCTGCCCTTTGTGCAGAAGCAGAAAAACGGCCTTAACTACATGATTCAGGAAGGGGGATTTGGTCTTTCTGGCGGCCAGCGGCAAACGCTGCTGCTGGCGCGGCTCCTCATCTCTCAACCCAATATCGTCCTGCTTGATGAACCCAGCGCCTCGCTGGATGAAATGGCGGAAGCGTATTTAATTGAACAACTAAAACAGTGGATTGGGCATCGCACGCTGGTCATCGCTACTCACCGCACGGCAATGCTGCAACTGGTGGACAGGATAATTGTGATGGATCAGGGGCGCATTGTGATGGACGGCGCGAAAGAGACCATTTTGCGTGAACAGGGCGAACCCACGACGCGACGCGTGGTGTTGCAGGAGAAGAATAAGGGGTCTGCCGCATGAACGGACAACTGCAATACAACCGTGGCCTGACTGAACCCCGCCTGCCACGTTCGGCGCTGGCGGTGCGCGTTACCGCTGTGATGCTGCTCTGTTTTCTCGGCTGGGCGTGGTACTTCCAGCTTGATGAAGTCACCACCGGCAGCGGCACGGTAGAACCTTCTGGACGCGAACAGGTGGTGCAGTCTCTGGAAGGCGGGATTTTGTATCATCTCGACGTGAAGGTTGGCGATATTGTCGAACAGGGGCAGCCGCTGGCGCAGCTTAACCGCACCAAAACGGAATCCGACGTCCAGGAAGCGATGTCGCGGCTGTATGCGGCACTGGCAACCTCGGCGCGGCTGCGGGCGGAAGTGAGTAATAAACCGCTGGTCTTCCCTGACGAACTGAATAAATTCCCCGAACTTATCGAGTCGGAAACGGCGTTATATAACACTCGCCGCGACGGGTTGAACAAAGCCACCACCGGGCTGACGCAGGGGATTAGCCTGGTCAACCGCGAACTGGCGATGACCCAGCCGCTGGTGAAACAGGGGGCGGCGAGCAGCGTTGAAGTGCTGCGCCTGCAACGCCAGGCCAATGAACTGGAAAACAAACTTAGCGACGTGCGTACGCAATACTACGTACAGGCGCGCGAAGAGTTAGCGAAAGCCAATGCGGAAGTGGAAACCCAGCGTTCGGTGATCCGCGGGCGGGAAGATTCTCTCACCCGGCTCAACTTTACCGCGCCGGTGCGAGGCATTGTTCAGGACATTGACGTCACCACGGTTGGCGGCGTCATCGCCCCTGGTGGTAAACTTATGACTATCGTGCCGCTGGATGAGCAACTGCTGATCGAGGCAAAAATCTCCCCACGCGATGTGGCATTTATCCATCCGGGGCAAAAATCGCTGGTGAAAATAACCGCTTACGATTACTCCATCTACGGCGGCCTGCCGGGGGAAGTGGCGGTGATTTCACCAGACACCGTGCAGGATGAAGTGCGACGCGATGTTTATTACTATCGGGTGTACATTCGCACTTTCAGCAACCATCTGGAAAATAAACATAAACAGCAGTTTCCGATATTTCCCGGCATGGTGGCGACGGTCGATATCCGCACCGGCAAAAAAAGCGTGCTGGATTATCTGTTGAAACCCTTTAACAAAGCACAGGAGGCGTTGCGCGAACGATGAACATTAGCGATGTAGCAAAAATTACCGGCCTGACCAGCAAAGCCATTCGCTTCTATGAAGAGAAGGGACTGGTGACACCGCCGATGCGCAGCGAAAATGGTTATCGAACCTACACGCAGCAGCATCTCAACGAACTGACCTTACTGCGCCAGGCGCGCCAGGTGGGCTTTAACCTGGAAGAGAGCGGCGAACTGGTGAATCTGTTTAACGATCCGCAGCGTCACAGTGCCGACGTCAAACGTCGTACGCTGGAGAAGGTAGCGGAGATCGAACGGCACATTGAGGAGCTGCAATCCATGCGCGACCAGCTACTGGCGCTGGCGAATGCCTGCCCCGGTGATGACAGCGCCGACTGCCCAATTATCGAAAATCTCTCCGGCTGCTGTCATCATCGGGCGGGGTGATTAAGGCTTGCGAAAATAGTCGTCCATTATTTTCGTCAACTCCGGACGTTCGCCGTCATCATTGATGGCAAAATCCAGAAAAAAAGCATCTGCTTGCGGCGTTCGGTTTTGCGCCATCAACCGGAAGGTGAGAGGGCGATAAATGGCGTATGCCGGATGGCTGATAACGAATCGAGCAAAGTCAACAAAAAGCGGCGAGTATGTGGAAAACAGTGCCTGCAAAATAACATCAGCCTTTTCATCCCCCTCCAAACCTTGTTGGATCATGCGCTTAATACGAGCTTCGCTCAAATTCCCGGCCTCAACAATTTGCCAGGCTTGATCCAGTGAAGGGTACCGACTGACGCTCTGCTGCAACTCTTCTGACCAGGTTTCGGATGGGCTGATGTGCTTATCAGGGCCGAAACTCTCCCATGCGCCGGGCGGTAATGTTTTCCACTCAGTGAGTTTGGGAACCTGGCACAGTAGCTCTGTTTTGTGCAGACATTCTCCGCCCGGAAATACCAGGGTTTGTTGCTCATCATTAAAACGGGTTGCCGTGCTGAGTACCAGTGTTTTGAGCGGTCGCCCTTCCAGCGCGGCGGCTGTTGCTTTATGGTGTCCGTCGAGCAGAACGCAGAGATAGGAATCAGGGCGATACCAGGCCAGAGCGCGGGCGTCCGGTTTATCGCGATAAAACGTCGCACGCTCAGGATTAAAATGTGATGGCGGCTGGCCGGGTAGAAGAAAACAGGGGGCGGTGTCACTGAAATAGCAATATTCAGGATCCCAGACGGCAACGGTCGCCGGATTACTGGCGCTATGGTCCGTTGCCGCCCAAAAGAAATGCCCGTTGCCATCCGTCGGGTAAAGTTCACGATCTTCGAGCAGATAATAGCCATCAGCCATGCATGAGAACAGCGGTGTCAGCGCGGCAAAAGCGTCCGTCATGCCAGACCACGGGCGATTCCAGTTTTCGAGAGCAGACAAAAACCGGGCGGCTCCCTGTTCATCATCCGCAAAACCGCTGTAGACAAATTCCGCACAGGTGGGGCAGCCAGTCTCGGACCAGAAACGTATTAACGGGACATCCTGCCAGCAGAGCGAACGGATAAGCCCATAAGGGTGCGGATCGTAACTCACACATTGACGCAGAAATCCTTTACCTGACTTCACCGAAAAAATGACGCCCGCAGCGGTATTTTTCAGCAGACGTACTTCAGGTTTTCGAAAGGGAAAAAGCATGGCCACTCCTTAGCCGAAAATTCAATTAACCCCCATGTCGAGGGCCACATGCCGGATGCGGCGCGAGCGCCTTATCCGGCATGGGTTTTGGTACAGATTTCCAGGTATGATAAGACGCGTCAGGCGATGACCGCACGGATAATCAGCGTTATCCCTTCTATCGCAATCACCTCAACATGCGTACCTGCGGATAAATCCTCGCTGGCGCTGACAGGCCATGAACTGTCGCCGACGCGCATATGACCTCGCCCATTGACCAGCGGTGATTCCAGCACAAAACGTCGGCCAATCAGCTGCTGCCCGCGCTGGTTAAGATGACTGTCGCTGTGCTTTTGTTCGCGAACCCGTCGCGACAACCATTTCCACCACAGCCAGGCGGCGAGCAGCGTCAGGATGGCAAACATCACCCCTTGCCACTCCCAGCCCAGCGGCAGCAACCAGACCACCAGGCCGGTAATCACCGCTGCCACGCCGCTCCACAACAGATAACCATTGCCGCCCAACATCTCGGCTGCCAGCAGCAAACCGCCGAGACTTAGCCAGAAAATATGTGGATGAACGACCATTAACTCCATCATGGTTGAGTCCGTTTGTTGGCGCTGTCTTTCACCAGCTCAGCAATCCCGGCAATCGACCCCATCAGGCTGCTGGCCTCTAATGGCATCATCACCACTTTGCTGTTACTGGACGAACCGATCTGCTGTAACGCTTCGGTGTATTTCTGCGCTACGAAGTAGTTCACCGCCTGAATATCACCGGAGGCGATGGCTTCAGACACCATTTTGGTGGCGCGGGCTTCCGCTTCGGCAGAACGTTCACGCGCTTCGGCCTGTAAGAATGCCGACTGACGTTCACCTTCCGCTTTCAGGATTTGCGACTGTTTTTCACCTTCGGCTTTGAGGATTTCCGCCTGACGGATCCCTTCCGCTTCAAGGATGTAAGCGCGTTTGGTACGTTCCGCTTTCATCTGCGCGTTCATCGAAGAGATAAGCTCTGCCGGTGGGCGCACGTCGCGAATTTCAATACGGGTGACTTTAATCCCCCACGGGTTGGTGGCCTCATCGACAATACGCAGCAGGCGTGAGTTGATGCTGTCGCGCTGAGAGAGCATTTCATCAAGTTCCATTGAACCCAGTACGGTACGGATGTTAGTCATGGTCAGATTGATGATCGCCAGCTCCAGATTGCTGACTTCATAAGCCGCGCGCGGGGCATCAATCACCTGAATAAAGCACACGGCGTCGATGGTAACGTTGGCGTTATCTTTCGAGATAACTTCCTGAGAAGGGATATCGAGCACTTGCTCCATCATATTGATCTTACGACCAATGCGATCCATAAACGGCACGACCAGACTGAGCCCCGGCTGTAACGTTTTGGTATAGCGACCAAAGCGTTCTACCGTCCATTGATAGCCCTGCGGCACGATTTTAACACCCGCGCCGACAATGACCAGCGCGACAAAAATGAGAATCGGGATAAAGATAAGCATCGGAAAAACCTCCTGTTGTACCGTCCATAATCAGCAAAATTGCTGCTTGATTAAACAAATTATACCTGATTACTGAAAGAGAGTTCCCCCTTATTCCTGCGAAGGATAAACTGTTTTTAGTAAAAATCAGAAAAAGGGAACAGCGATGCAGGAAAATAGTCCTTTGCTTCAGCTACAAAACGTAGGATATCTGGCGGGTGATACGAAGATTCTTAATAACATCAATTTTTCGCTACGTGCTGGCGAATTTAAGTTAATTACCGGCCCTTCCGGTTGTGGCAAAAGTACGCTGCTGAAAATTGTTGCTTCATTAATCAGCCCAACCAGCGGAACGTTGCTGTTTGAAGGTGAGGATGTCAGTACACTCAAGCCAGAAATCTACCGCCAGCAAGTATCTTACTGCGCCCAGACGCCGACGCTGTTTGGCGATACGGTATACGATAACCTGATTTTTCCCTGGCAGATCCGTAACCAGCAGCCTGACCCGGCCATTTTTCTCGATTTTCTTGAACGCTTCGCTTTACCGGACAGCATTTTGACGAAGAATATCGCCGAGCTATCTGGTGGTGAAAAACAACGCATCTCATTGATTCGTAACCTGCAATTTATGCCGAAGGTTTTATTGCTCGACGAAATCACCAGTGCGCTGGATGAAAGTAATAAACATAACGTTAATGAGATGATCCACCGTTATGTGCGCGAGCAAAATATTGCCGTGCTGTGGGTGACACACGATAAAGACGAAATTAATCATGCGGATAAAGTGATTACACTGCAACCGCATGCCGGAGAAATGCAGGAAGCACGCTATGAACTCGCATAATATTACTAATGAATCATTAGCACTGGCATTGATGCTGGTGGTGGTGGCAATCTTAATTAGCCATAAAGAAAAACTGGCGCTGGAGAAAGATATTCTCTGGAGCGTCGGGCGCGCGATAATTCAGCTGATTATTGTCGGCTATGTGCTGAAGTATATTTTCAGCGTGGATGATGCCAGCCTGACATTATTGATGGTGTTATTTATCTGCTTTAATGCGGCGTGGAACGCGCAAAAACGCAGTAAATATATTGCTAAAGCTTTTATCTCATCGTTTATTGCCATTACGGTCGGGGCAGGAATTACCCTGGCGGTGCTGATTCTCTCAGGGTCGATTGAGTTTATCCCGATGCAGGTGATTCCTATTGCCGGGATGATTGCTGGTAACGCGATGGTGGCGGTAGGGCTGTGTTACAACAATTTAGGGCAACGGGTGATTAGCGAACAACAACAGATTCAGGAGAAACTGAGTCTTGGCGCGACGCCGAAACAGGCTTCAGCGATATTGATTCGCGACAGTATTCGCGCGGCTTTAATTCCGACGGTCGATTCAGCAAAAACGGTAGGCTTAGTGAGTTTACCGGGAATGATGTCCGGGCTGATATTTGCCGGGATTGATCCGGTGAAGGCGATTAAATATCAGATTATGGTGACCTTTATGCTGCTCTCAACCGCCAGCTTGTCGACCATTATTGCCTGCTATTTAACCTATCGTAAGTTTTATAATTCGCGCCACCAGTTGGTGGTGACGCAATTGACGAAGAAATAAATATTGAATTAGCACGGTTTGGTAGGCCGGATAAGGCGTTCACGCCGCATCCGGCGGCTATGCGCGGATGCCTGATGCGACGCTGGCGCGTCTTATCAGGCCTACAAACCAGCACAGCATCGCATTTCAACGGAAAATCAATACAACAACGCATACAGCTGGCGGCGATACTTCGACGCCAGTGCATCACCCGTACCCAGCGCAGCAAGGATCTCCTGGAACGTTTTACGTGTCTGACCGTCTGCTGCGGTGAGATCTTTACGCAGATGCCCAAACAGCAACTCCAGTGCCTCTTCATTGCGCCCAACCTGATGCAGTTGCAGTGCCAGTTGCGTCGCCAGTGCGGCATCTTCTGGATTCTCTGCCACCTGCTGTTGCAACTGTTGAATTTCCGGCGTATCAGCCGCCTGCTTCAGCAGTTCAATTTGCGCCACCAGCCCCTGGTAGCGGGTGTCCTGATCCTGCAAAGGAATGGTTTTCAGCACGGCTTCTGCATCTTCAGAACGGTTCAGCGCAATCAGCGTTTCTGCCAGCAGCAGGCCGATCTCCCCGTTCTGACTTGACAGCTGCCAGGCGTCTTTCAGCAATGGCAGGGCATCGGTGTAATTGCCTTCCTGCATCAGTTGCATCGCCTGCTGCGCTTTCAGCTCTTCTTCGCGCGGCAGCACTTTATCCAGCAGGGCGCGGATCGCCTCTTCCGGTTGCGGCCCCTGGAAGCCGTCTACCGGTTGCCCGTTCTGGAACAGATACACGGTCGGAATCGCGCGCAGACCAAACTGGGCGGCAATCATCTGCTCCGCGTCGCAGTCCAGCTTCGCCAGAATAAATTGCCCGTTGTACTGCGCCGCGAGGCTTTCCAGAATTGGGGTTAACTGCAAACAGTGCTGGCTACGTTCAGACCAAAAATAGAACAGCACCGGTGTGGTCATCGACTGTTCAAGAACCTGTTGCAGATTAGATTCGTTAATGTTGACAATATTTTCTACGGACATGGAGTCGCTCTCTGTTGTCGATATTTTCTTTGACATGGGGGCTTAAGCGCGGGCTTCAACTCACCCCTGCAATATTTTGTCCATCAAGCGCCCCGGCAGCAGGCGTTTGAGCACCATTACCGCCCAGGTCACCAGCGTCACCGGATAGCGCATCTTCGGCTTCTCGCTAATAAAAGCATGGCGCACTTTGTCGACCACCGCTTCCGGCCCCAACGTAAAGCGGGCGGCGATGCCGGGGTTTTCGACCGGCTTATCGCTTTGCGTCTGGTTGACGTTGTCGGTGAAGCGAGTGCGAATAGGACCGGGTTCGATCAGGCTAACTTTAATTCCGCTGTGGCGCAGCTCCATGCGCAGCGCATCCGACCACGCCTCCAGCGCATATTTACTGGCTGCGTAAGCGCCGCGACCCGGCGTGGAGATTAATCCCATCACCGATGAGGTCATCACAATACGCCCTTCACCGTGCGGCAACATCGCGGGTAACAGGCGCATGGTGAGCTGGTGTGCGCCGAAAAAGTTGGCAGAAAACTGCTGTTCCATCTGCGCACGGCTGATGGTGGAAAGGGGGCCATACATGCCGAATCCGGCATTGTTAAAGATCCCATACAGACAATTATCGGTCAGAGCGATCACTTCGTCGGCTGCGCGATCAACATTTTCTGGCGAATCCAGATCGATCAACACGCCGGTAAATCCCATGCTGTTCATGCGCTCAACATCATCCGGTTTCCGGCAACCTGCCAGCACATGAAAACCCTGGCGTTTTAATTCGAGCGCGCTTTCCAGGCCAATACCACTGGAACATCCGGTAATTAAGACCGATTTTTGCATAACTTTACCTGTCAGGATCTCCGTTGCTTTATGAGTCATGATTTACTAAAGGCTGCAACTGCTTCGCCATCCAGTCGGCAATAAACGGCTGGGCGTCGCGGTTGGGATGAATACCGTCATCCTGCATCCATTGTGGCTTGAGGTAGACCTCTTCCATAAAAAAGGGCAGCAGCGGAACATCAAACTCTTTGGCGAGTTTGGGGTAAATGGCGCTAAAGGCTTCATTATAACGGCGACCATAGTTTGCAGGCAGACGTATTTGCATTAACAATGGTTCAGCGTTGGCGGCTTTGACATCCTGCAAAATCTGGCGCAGCGTTTGCTCGGTTTGCTGTGGCTGAAAACCACGCAAACCGTCATTGCCGCCCAGTTCTACCAGCACCCAGCGCGGCTGATGCTGTTTCAGCAGAGCCGGAAGGCGCGCCAGCCCTTGTTGCGAGGTGTCGCCGCTGATGCTGGCATTGACTACCGACGTTTTACTCTGCCACTTATCATTCAACAAGGCAGGCCAGGCCGCGCTGGCAGACATTCGATACCCGGCGCTCAGGCTATCACCCAGAATCAATAACGTGTCCGCTGCGGCGGCACGGAAGGTTAACAGGACCAGGAACAGGAAGGGCAAATGCCAGCGGAAAACATTGTTGAAGTTCATCATCTTAAGAAGTCCGTCGGTCAGGGGGAGCATGAACTCTCCATCCTCACCGGAGTTGAGCTGGTTGTCAAACGTGGCGAGACCATCGCGCTGGTAGGCGAGTCGGGATCGGGTAAGTCAACGTTGCTGGCGATCCTCGCCGGACTGGATGACGGCAGCAGTGGCGAAGTAAATCTGGTGGGACAACCGCTACATAATATGGACGAAGAAGCGCGGGCAAAGTTGCGCGCGAAGCACGTAGGCTTTGTTTTTCAGTCATTTATGTTAATTCCTACCCTTAACGCGCTGGAAAACGTCGAGCTTCCGGCGCTGCTGCGCGGTGAGAGTAGCGTGGAAAGTCGTAATGGGGCGAAAGCGTTGCTCGAACAGTTAGGGCTGGGTAAACGTCTTGATCATCTTCCGGCACAGCTTTCCGGCGGCGAACAGCAACGAGTGGCGCTGGCGCGTGCCTTTAACGGTCGGCCTGATGTGCTGTTTGCCGACGAACCCACCGGCAACCTTGACCGCCAGACAGGCGATAAAATTGCCGACCTGCTGTTTTCTCTCAACCGTGAACATGGCACCACGTTGATTATGGTGACCCACGACCTTCAACTGGCGGCACGTTGCGACCGCTGCTTACGGCTGGTGAACGGGCAGTTGCAGGAGGAAGCATGATTGCACGTTGGTTCTGGCGCGAATGGCGCTCGCCGTCGCTATTAATTGTCTGGCTGGCGCTAAGCCTGGCGGTGGCCTGCGTGCTGGCGCTGGGCAATATCAGCGATCGCATGGAGAAGGGCTTAAGCCAGCAAAGCCGTGAGTTTATGGCGGGCGATCGGGCGTTGCGCAGTTCACGCGAAGTGCCGCAAGCGTGGCTGGAGGAAGCGCAAAAGCGCGGCCTGAAAGTCGGCAAGCAGCTGACTTTCGCCACGATGACTTTTGCGGGCGATACGCCGCAGCTGGCGAATGTTAAAGCGGTGGATGATATCTACCCGATGTATGGCGATCTGCAAACCAATCCCCCTGGCCTGAAACCGCAGGCGGGCAGCGTATTGCTGGCCCCACGCCTGATGGCACTGCTTAACCTGAAAACAGGCGACACCATTGACGTGGGCGATGCCACCTTGCGGATTGCCGGAGAAGTGATTCAGGAACCGGATTCCGGTTTTAACCCCTTCCAGATGGCTCCGCGTCTGATGATGAATCTGGCGGATGTCGATAAAACCGGAGCCGTGCAGCCGGGGAGTCGGGTCACCTGGCGCTATAAATTCGGCGGCAGCGAGAACCAGCTCGACGGCTATGAGAAATGGTTGTTACCTCAGCTTAAACCCGAACAACGCTGGTACGGTCTGGAACAGGACGAAGGCGCGCTGGGGCGCTCAATGGAACGCTCGCAACAGTTCCTGCTGCTTTCGGCGCTTCTGACCTTGCTGCTGGCGGTGGCGGCGGTCGCGGTGGCGATGAATCATTACTGTCGCAGTCGCTACGACTTGGTGGCGATCCTCAAAACGCTGGGAGCAGGGCGAGCGCAATTGCGTAAGTTAATTGTCGGTCAGTGGTTGATGGTGCTGGTACTTTCAGCCGTTACCGGCGGGGCTATAGGTCTGTTGTTCGAAAACGTGTTGATGGTACTGCTCAAACCCGTGCTGCCAGCCGCACTACCGCCTGCCAGCCTCTGGCCGTGGCTGTGGGCGCTCGGCACCATGACCGTCATCTCGCTGCTGGTAGGGCTGCGACCATACCGACTGTTGCTGGCAACGCAGCCTTTACGGGTATTACGAAATGATGTGGTAGCGAACATCTGGCCGCTCAAGTTTTATCTGCCGATTGTCAGTGTGGTGGTTGTGCTACTGCTCGCCGGACTGATGGGCGGCAGTATGCTGCTCTGGGCGGTGCTGGCGGGCGCGGTAGCACTGGCTTTGCTGTGCGGTGTCCTGGGCTGGATGCTGCTGAATGTACTTCGCCGCATGACGCTGAAATCGCTACCTCTGCGCCTGGCGGTTAGCCGCCTGTTACGTCAGCCGTGGTCAACGTTAAGCCAGCTTTCGGCATTTTCGCTCTCCTTTATGCTGCTGGCACTGCTGCTGGTGTTGCGTGGCGATCTGCTCGACCGCTGGCAGCAGCAGCTACCGCCAGAAAGCCCGAACTACTTTTTAATCAACATCGCCACAGAACAGGTTACTCCGCTAAAAGCGTTCCTCGCGGAACATCAGATAGTCCCGGAATCGTTTTATCCGGTGGTGCGGGCGCGGCTGACGGCGATTAACGGCAAGCCGACAGAAGGCAATGAAGATGAGGCGCTCAACCGCGAACTCAATCTCACCTGGCAAAATACGCGGCCCGATCATAATCCGATTGTCGCTGGTAACTGGCCGCCAAAAGCCGATGAAGTATCGATGGAAGAGGGGCTGGCGAAACGCTTAAATGTTACCCTCGGCGATACCGTCACCTTTATGGGCGATACCCAGGAGTTCCGCGCTAAAGTGACCAGCCTGCGCAAAGTGGACTGGGAAAGTCTGCGGCCTAATTTCTATTTTATTTTCCCGGAAGGGGCATTAGACGGGCAACCGCAGAGCTGGCTTACCAGTTTCCGCTGGGAGAATGGCAACGGCATGTTGACGCAACTCAACCGCCAGTTCCCGACCATTAGCCTGTTAGACATTGGCGCGATTTTAAAACAGGTCGGTCAGGTGCTGGAGCAGGTAAGTCGGGCGCTGGAAGTGATGGTGGTGCTGGTCACCGCCTGCGGTATGTTGCTGTTGCTGGCACAGGTGCAGGTGGGAATGCGTCAGCGTCATCAGGAGCTGGTGGTGTGGCGCACTCTCGGTGCGGGCAAAAAACTGCTGCGCACGACATTGTGGTGTGAGTTCGCCATGCTCGGGTTTGTCTCCGGCCTGGTGGCCGCAATTGGTGCGGAAACGGCACTGGCGGTACTGCAATCAAAAGTGTTTGATTTCCCGTGGGAGCCAGACTGGCGATTGTGGATTGTTCTGCCTTGTAGCGGTGCACTGCTGCTGTCGCTTTTCGGCGGCTGGTTGGGTGCGCGACTGGTTAAGGGTAAGGCGCTGTTCAGGCAGTTTGCGGGGTGATGACAGGTGTTAGATTGCCTGATGCGCTACGCTTATCTGGTCTACGAAGAGCGTGCAATATATTGATTTTGCAAGATTGTGTAGGCCAGATAAGCGTTCAAGCCGCATCCGGCAAAAACTATCAAGAATTGAGAAATAACATTCAATGAGGCCAGGTCCTGTCTTTTATCATACTTTTATTTCAGAGTTAGAAACGATACTCTCCTTTTCTTGCGAGTATAAAAAGGAGGATTAAATGAGTGTTAATTTTAAAGAGTGGGAGTTTTTTATAGATGGTACTGATCCAGGTTGGGTTATTTCAAATGCTGGTACAGATGAGGAACCTGAGTATTTATTCATCAATGAACTTACCGGACATGTTCTAATAGTAGATGTAGGGGATAAAGAGTATTATCAATTAATTAATGGTATGATTGAAAGAGGAATGAAAGTCGTTAAGGTAGAATATTAACCGCTATGCGCTGTGATGTTTGCTTTGTAGTTAAAATATATTTATTTTTTTGATGAGCATGAAATGCAAAATTTCAAATCAACTTTAGAAACGTATTATGATTGCTAATAAATCTCTGGGCGGGTTTCATTTACATTTTGAGAAAGATGATGCTCATGAGATGGTTTGTGCTCTTTATAGTTTATTGGAGACGGGAGCAAGCAAACCTATCAGACTGGAAAACATATCACCTGTAGCGTATAAAAATTTACTACTTTTACAATCGTCCAATGAAGATGATGTCCTGATACAGGACTCACTAGTAATAAAATTATACTTGTCGCTTGATTCAATAGATTTCGCCCTAAGCAAACTATCTTTATTTTTGACTGATGGTCATTTTTCTTCCCCTGAGTTTTGTGAATGTATGTTTAACAGTAAAATTATCTCGTTGTATTTTATGGGAATAGTTTAGTTGTGGTTTGCAAGGGGGGATGCTAATGTGAAATAAATTAAGGTAATATAATGTCGAATTATGATTTATTGAAAGCATGGTGCGTTTGCCCTCGATGTGGAACGTCAGGACAGTGTGAAATTGAGATGTTTGTGCCATCTGGAAATTTAGTACATTACAATCCTGGCGATAAACTTATTAATATAACCAGAAATAAACTTAAGGACAACTTTATCTCTGAAGGATATTGTGAATGTCTTTATTGTGGTAAGGACTTTTTTGTTGATATCTGGATAAAAGATAATGTTATAACGTCTGTAACTGTTAACTCAAAAGGTGGATATATCTCGTGATTTATATCTCTGCAAATTTCTAAGTAATAAGTCATTTCCCATTTGCAGGTTATTTGTGTCGTTTGGGAGAGGGTCCTTATTTTTCTTCTATTGACTAAAGAGCAATGTATGAAATTAAAAGTTCATACTGTGACAAATCATAAGAAATTCAGTGTTGGGTTAAGGAGTAAGTTGCGAAAAGCAGCTATGGACAGAAAGCACCTCGCTTCAGTCCTTGCGGAGAGCTGGCTTTATTTATCTTTCCATGGGTAGAACGTTGCAATATGCATGACTACACCAGTAGACCAGAACGTCAGGATATAACAGGGAAAAAGTTGTTATGGACCGAAAGGCCCCTACGTAGTTTCTTTCATGGAGTGAGGACGTTAGCTTGCTCTGTTTATATAGACAAAAACATCTCGGTATTAATGAATGTATTCATGAAATGTATATAAATATTTTCCTAATAGTTGCTATCTGACGGATATCTCACTTAAGTCTTTCTTATAATTCTGTAGGGTTTGCACCATGAGTGCGGTAGCTATGGGGTTTATATGTCCTCAGAAGGATTACGTTTCACGCTGTCGGTGGACGGTATCGTGGAGATGGCGACGGCGGTGGTGAGCTTCCGTCTGTACCAGCACCACTGCACACCGTTCATCCTGGATGTGGATATCGCCAGCGGGCTGTCCGACCTGACGGCGGAGGATTTTCTGGAGAAGAGCGCGGTGCTGACGGTCTGGCAGGGTGATATCCCGCAGCGTTACGTCAGCGGTATCGTGACGGAGGTGCAGCTCGGTGAGAACAACGACTGGCAGATGCGTTATTCCCTGAGCATCAGCCCGCCGCTGTGGCGGGCAGGGTTACGGCAGAACTTCCGTATCTTCCAGCAGCAGGACATTCAGACGATATCAGCACAGCTTCTGAGAGAGAACGGGGTGACGGCGTGGATGCCGCTGTTCTATGAGGCGCACCCGGCGCGGGAGTTCTGCGTGCAGTACGGGGAGAGCGACCTGACATTCCTGACCCGGCTGTGGGCGGAGGAAGGTATCTTCTTTTATGAACGCTGCAGTCAGGACGGGCCGGAACAGAAGCTGGCGGTGTGTGATGACGTGGCGGGGCTGACGGGAATGGGGGCGCTGGCGTTTAACCCGAATACCACGACCGGAGGCACGACAGAGTACATCCGCGACTTCCGTTACCGTGCGCAGATAAGCGTGGCGTCGGTGGAGACGCAGGATTATACGTTCAAAACGCCGGGGTGGCCGGGGTACTACAGCCATGACGGGGAGAGCCTGAACGGACAGGGAACGCAGTACGAGATATTTGATTATCCGGGGCGTTTCAAGGATGAGCAGCATGGCCAGGATTTTGCGCGTTACCAGACGGAAGGGTGGCGGAACGGGGCGGAGACGGCGAGCGGGGTGTGTAACACGGCGCGACTGTGGCCGGGAACGCGGTTCCGGCTGACGGGCCATCCGTCAGCGACGCTGAACCGGGAATGGCAGGTTGTGGGAAGCACACTGCGGGGAGAACAGCCGCAGGCGCTGCACGGGAGTCACGGTGAAGGGACGACACTGAGCAATCAGTTTGAGGTGATACCGGCAGACAGGACGTGGCGTCACGCGCCGCTGCCGAAGCCGAAGGTGGACGGCCCGCAGAGTGCCATCGTGACCGGGCCGAAGGGTGAGGAGATATTCTGCGACGAGCATGGCCGGGTACGGGTGAAGTTTCACTGGGACCGTTATCACGGGATGACGGAGGAGAGTTCGTGCTGGATACGGGTGTCGCAGGCATGGGCGGGACCGGGGTTCGGTAACCTGGCGATACCGCGTGTGGGTCAGGAAGTGATAGTGGACTTTCTGAACGGCGACCCGGACCAGCCCATTGTGACGGGGCGGACCTACCATGAAGACAACCGTTCACCGGGGGATTTACCGGGCACGCGGACGCAGATGACCATCCGCTCGAAGACCTATAAAGGAAGCGGCTTTAATGAACTGCGTTTCGAGGATGCGACGGACAGTGAGCAGGTGTATATCCACGCCCAGAAGAACATGGATACGGAGGTGCTCAACGACCGGACAACGGATGTGAAACATGACCATACGGAAACCATCGGTAACGACCAGAAGATAACGGTGGTGAAGGGTCAGACGGTTCAGGTCGGTACCAGAAAAGAGGGGGGCCACGACCAGAGTATCACGGTGGCGAACGACCGGCGTATCACGGTACGTAATGACCAGACTCTGAAGGTGACGAATGACCGGACGGTGAGCGTGAGTCACGATGACGGTCTGTACGTCAGAAACGACCGTAAAGTGACGGTGGAAGGGAAGCAGGAGCATAAGACGACGGGGAACCATATCAGTCTGGTGGAGGGGAAACACAGCCTGGTGGTGAAGGGGGACCTGGCGAGGAAGGTGAGTGGTGCGCTGGGGATAAAGGTGGACGGGGATATCGTGCTGGAGAGCAGCAGCCGGATAAGCCTGAAGTTGGGTGGCTCGTTTGTGGTCATCCATTCAGGGGGCGTGGATATAGTGGGGCCGAAGATAAATCTGAACGGGGGAGGCAGTCCGGGGACGCCTGTACCGACGCTGCAACCGGCGGTGCTGAAGACACTGGGGGATGAGAAGAGTGGTGATGGCAGTGATTCCGGAGAAGAAAATGAAAACTCTGGAGGGAACTGCGTGACCGGAAGTGGTGGTGATGATCGAGGTGACGATGAGGATGAACCTGAAAAATATACTCTCCAGTTCCATTTTACAGACGATGACGGGATACCGTATTCAGAAACCCGCTACATTGCCTTCTTTGAGGATGGCACGCAGACCCGCGGAGAAACGGATGAAGAGGGGTATACAGAGCGTTTTTTTGTATCTAGCAAACATGAAATTAAAGTGAAGTTGCTATTTGCGAATGATGATTTTCTCTCAATGGAAGGACACTATGGACGATAATAATCAAACTTCTGGACAACCAAAGCCAGAGCCAGAAGAATGTGTGAAAGAGCAAAAAATAACTGATCATTTTAAAATAATGATTGATAAGGCTCGTAAGGCACAAAAGTTGGTTTTGATAAAAAGAGCAGATGATCTTTTGAGATGGGGAGCACAGGAGGAATATGATTTCAGTAAGATCTTTGGTGTTAAAGGAAATAAGGAAGTTAATATAAGAAAATATGGACATAATACAGGCAGGCGCATGAATGCTAGATTTCTTATGATGGATGGTGTGAGAAGATTAATGATTATAGCTAATGATTTAACAATGAGCAGTTTTATAAATTATACAGGTTGTAATGAATTTGCAGCATTCGTCAGCCCAAGTAAGGATATGCCCTATATAATTAACATAGGCGCAAAATTTGAGTATAGAGATGGCAAAAAAATCCAGTAACGGGAAAGGATTCTCATGTTGCTACTTTATGTCATGAAATGTCTCATATTCAGTGGTATTATAGGGATAATAAAAAAGGTGGTATGTGGTCACAGGATTATACAACTACTGATAAATATTCAACGTGCAAAGAGGATGAAGTTTCATATGACGAACATATCCGTATTGCAACTAAACTGATCTCTAAACAAAAAGATCAAATATTTGAGAATGCATATAACATAGAAAGATATTTTGAAATAAGATTAATTGAAAGTGAGATAGACTCGATTAATGATGAAATATTAAGCAATTTAGTTAAGAAAAAAATAGCGGAATTAGAAAAAGCACTTCTCCATTAACTAATAAGTCGAGAAATATATTAATGCTGCAAGCTATAAAAAAAATCATAATAATGACAATCGTAAATATTATATTTTTCTATTCCTTTCAATCGACTGCAGATGAAATGGTTTTAATAAAAAAATACGGGTTTGGGCTTGAGAGAGATATCAAAGGAAGGCCATTAATTTATCCTATCGAAAATTATGATGAGTGTAAGAAAAAATGTAATCATATAAATTATATAGCGGATGTCAATGCTCAATTAGCTATGAGTAAAAAAAATAACAGGATTTTTGCTAACATAACCTTTACTAACAAAAGCTCTACCACGTATTTTTTTTCTAAATATTATCTACCTATGAAAGTAAAAGATGGAAAAGGAGATGAATATGATGCAATATGCAAAAAACCATTCAGAATCAACTCTGGGAATATCACGTTGGACTACTTAGGTGGTTCATGTCCTTTTGAAATTAATACGAATCCTGAACGGTGGAATACTATTAAACCAGGTCGTAGTTTTTTGTTGAGTATAACCTTAAATGATATGTATGCCTTTATACCAGGAGATAATTATTATTTTATAAAATCATCTGGCTATAAATTTGTTAATGACAAGTGGTTTACACTCAAATCAATCAATAATATTTTTCTTTATTTTTTAAATTTAAAAATTAATTGTGCTGATGATCTTTTTGATATTAATAATTTTACTACATGTGATAATTTGTTATTAGATGAAAAAAAACACTTTTTTATTAATCAGTTATGGGCAATTGAGGATGAAAAAAATTCTATTTACGTCACCCCTGATGAAATTTCTATAAGTATAGACGGCGATAACTTAAAGTTGCCATATTAGGAATCTGGGAAAGAACAAGGTGCGCCGCTTTTTTTGTACTAAATAATTCGCATTTTAGTCACGGCAGAGAAGAAATCCGTCTTCATATTGTTTGCGATGTCCCTGATGAACTTATTGATTTCACGTTTGAATGGAAAGGGCTGAAGAAATTATGCGTGGCAGTCTCCTTTCGGTCCATAATAGCAGAACAAAAGAAAGAGCCAGAAATGACGGTCAGATATTATATCAGTTCTGCTGATTTAACCGCAGAGAAGTTCGCCACAGCAATCCGAAACCACGGGCACGTGGAGAATAAGCTGCACTGGCGTCTGGACGTGGTAATGAATGAAGACGACTGCAAAATAAGAAGAGGAAATGCAGCAGAATTATTTTCAGGGATACGGCACATCGCTATTAATATTTTGACGAATGATAAGGTATTCAAGGCAGGGTTAAGACGTAAGATGCGAAAAGCAGCCATGGACAGAAAGTATCTGGCGTCAGTCCTTGCGGGGAGCGGGCTTTCGTAATCTTTCCCTGGGGGCCGAAGATAAATCTGAATGGTGGGGGTAGTCCGGGGACTCCGGTACCGACACTGCAACCGGGCGTGCTGGAGGCACTGACGGATGAAGGTAGTGATAAAGATGGTGGTGCAGAGGGCGGGCAAGGCAATGGCGGGGTCGGTGGTGGCGATGGAAATGATTCTGGGAACGACAATGAAGATAAGGATGAACCTGAGAAATACACCCTCCAGTTTCATTTTACAGACGATGACGGGATACCGTATTCAGAAACACGCTACATTGCCTTTTTTGAGGACGGCACACAAGCGCGAGGGGAAACGGATAAGGATGGGTATACGGAAATATTTATCACTGACAGTGAGCTGACGATAAAAGTCAGGCTATTGCATCAAAGTATAGATATGATTGAGGGAGGTGTTTATGAATAATAACAAAGGAAGTTCACAAGGGGTAACTCAAAAAGGCAATATATGTAAAAAAGAAGCAAAGGTTACTGATCAATTTTACAACATGATAACGCCTGCTTTGGAAGAAACAAAGCGAGTATTGAATATCAGAGCGAAAAATCTGGAAGCATGGACACCAGCAGATCAGAAAAATTTTGAAGATATATTTGGATTACCAGGTGATGCTATTATAACAATGGAACACTATGCTCCTTGTCAAAAGTCAGATAATAATGGGAACTTCACTCCACAAACCAAGAATATTGACGCACATACTTTTATAAAAGAGGGGGTTTACAGAATGATCATGATTTGTGATAGCTTGATCATTGAAACTCGAACGCAAGATAATGTACAACTAATATATGGCAATTTTAAAAATTATACCAATTTAGTCAATGGTTCAGCCCGTATACCGGCTGCTCAGACGACTCATATAGATCTAAATCGGCCCCAATACCAAAGTAGTGAGTATAAAAATAAGTCGAAGGCTGAACTTTTAAAGTTAGAGTATCGAGAAAGAATATCTATAGATATCTTACAAAATTTCACATGTAAAAATCCAACGGGAGAAAACTCTCGAGTCTCCACATTATGCCATGAGTTATCTCACCTTTTTATTATCTGGGATGGAGAACAGTATTATGGTGGATTAAGCAGTAACGATTTGGGAAAAAAAAGAGAAATTGCCAATGCAAAAGAATTAAAATCAAAACATGACCCGCTGGTTTTTAATAATGCATACAATATTGAAAAGTATTTTGAGATTAGTTAAGATTGCAGTGCTAATGTTTATTTCATTTCATGGATACTGCAATGATGAGGTTATTGCACAATATGTTTCCGAACAAAAATTAAATTCGATGACTCTTGAGGACAATATACTTGAGTTATCACATTACACTGACGGAGTCGAGGAAAAATTGCCAAATCGTAATATGTTTGATGTTGATGTTAGATTAACCGTTAAGCAAATTGACTCTCGTGTGTTAGCAAAAATAAGTTTTACAAATTTGGGGGGTAGCGAAAATTTCATTCATAGACGATTATTACCTATCTCCTCACACACATCGGAGCCTTATTTTTTTTCTCCTTTATGTGAGGATTCTTTTTTAATATCCACAAGTGGTTTCTATCTGAAATTCCGTCCTTCCGCAACAATATATGTGATTTTGTTGAGGATGATGCCAATGATGAGCTTTATTTTGGTATGGGCGATAATTGTGATATAAAATCAGAATGGGTAAAGCTTTCCTCTGGAGAAACTAAGGTATTTACTGTCAATCTTAATGAAGCTTACTCTTTTCTTCCAGGAAGTCACTGGTATACATTTAAATCTTTAACCTATCGTATTGTAAATAATAAGTGGTTCTTTCAGAGGAGTGTCAATAAATCGCTTTTTACTATAATTGATTTTCATTATCCATCATGTCAGGGGGGCACTCCATACATACAAAATATAAATGACATGTGTGAGTATGGAGCTCTCATGAAAAAAGAACAAAACATGTCTAATTTTATGTTTGATTTTTTCCCTGCGGGTGGGGAAAATAGAAATTATGTTGATATCACCTCGAATAAAATTCGCCTTAAGATTGATGGTAGTAAAGTTAAAACATATGATGAAATTAAAGTTAAACTGTTAAAGCATCGATACGGTGCTCAGTGGGAGGAATATAAATATTAGTAATAATATTTTCTTGTGAATTGTTTACTATAAATATAGCATTATACAAAAATAGGTAATACTCCCGTGGATGATGTTTTTTTACTAAATAATTCGAATTTATGTTCAAGAATTGAGACGTGCCTTATTAAAGAAAACTATTCACGATACCATTGCTAGAGTTGTGTCCTGTATCAATTATGATTTGGGATTGAGGCGGGGATTTTTACGAGTAAAAATCCCCACATATATTAACAGTGATAAAATTTAATATAATAATACGCGAAAAATAATTAATGAAAAATATCAGAAGCAATTAATGGATTCTTATGTTGAAAAATTTCAATCCATCTTGGAAAAAACATCATCTGCCCCTAAGGATTTTCAACTTGACTAGATATGTACTTGTAATTATGTTGATTTGTAGTAGTGCTACTGCTACTGCTACTGCCAGTACTGGTGGTGAAATCATTTATGGATATGATGAATCTAATCATGAGATCTATGCGATCGTTGATCATGAAATAAGAAAGATGAAATTTATGACTGATTATGAAAATAATCCATCTTATTCATTTGACTTTTTTCTGACACGCTCGCAATTGTTTTAGATGGGCGTTCGCTGCATGATTTTACTGTATATACAACACTGAAATATAAAAATAATAAATTCAATATTGATTGTCTTTATTACAATGTAAAAAGCAAGCAAAATGGTGTCTTAGTTAATGAGGGTATATGAGGGCTAAACACGCCAGTGCCAAAAAATTATGCTACGTATATAGAAGAAAAAATAACTGATATTGAAAGATGTATAGATTCCATGGATACATCATTAATGCTAAATGAAAAATTAAGTATATCTCTATAGTAATTGGATTTGCCCCTATATTTCCAGACATCTGTTATCACTTAACCCATTACAAGCCTGCTGCCGCAGATATTCCCGTGGCGAGCGATAACCCAGCGCACTATGCGGATGCCATTCGTTATAATGCTCGAACGCCTCTGCAAGGTTCTTTGCTGCCGTTAACCCGTCTGGTTTGGGCATGATACTGATGTAGTCACGCTTTATCGTTTTCACGAAGCTCTCTGCTATTCCGTTACTCTCCGGACTCCGCACCGCCGTGTTCTTCGGTTCAAGTCCCAACATCCGGGCGAACTGGCGTGTTTCATTAGCCCGGTAGCATGAACCATTATCCGTCAGCCACCCACTGGAGACGACGGAAGATCGTTGCCGAAGCGGCGTTCCACCGCTCCCAGCATGACGTCCTGTACTGTTTCACTGTTGAAGCCGCCGGTAGTGACCGCCCAGTGCAGTGCCTCACGATCACAGCAGTCCAGCGCGAACGTGACACGCAGTCTCTCCCGTTATCACAGCAGAACTCGAACCCGTCAGAGCACCATCGCTGATTGCTTTCTTTCACGGCCACTCTGCCTGTATGTGCCCGTTTCGATGGCGGTACAGCAGGTTTTCGCTCAAGCAACAGCGCATTCTGGCGCATGATCCGGTAAACACGTTTGGCATTGATCGCAGGCATACCATCAAGTTCTGCCTGTCTGCGAAGCAGCGCCCATACCCGACGATAACCATACGTGGGCAGCTCTCCGATAACATGGTGTATACGGAGAAGCACATCCGTATCATCAGTGTGACGACTGCGGCGGCCATCCATCCAGTCATCGGTTCGTCTGAGAATGACGTGCAACTGCGCACGCGACACCCGGAGACAACGGCTGACTAAGCTTACTCCCCCCCATCCCGGGCAATAAGGGCGCGTGCGCTATCCACTTTTTGCCCGTCCATATTCAACGGCTTCTTTGAGGAGTTCATTTTCCATCGTTTTCTTGCCGAGCAGGCGCTGGAGTTCTTTAATCTGCTTCATGGCGGCAGCAAGTTCAGAGGCAGGAACAACCTGTTCTCCGGCGGCGACAGCAGTAAGACTTCCTTCCTGGTATTGCTTACGCCAGAGAAATAACTGGCTGGCTGCTACACCATGTTGCCGGGCAACGAGGGAGACCGTCATCCCCGGTTCAAAGCTCTGCTGAACAATTGCGATCTTTTCCTGTGTGGTACGCCGTCTGCGTTTCTCCGGCCCTAAGACATCAATCATCTGTTCTCCAATGACTAGTCTAAAAACTAGTATTAAGACTATCACTTATTTAAGTGATACTGGTTGTCTGGAGATTCAGGGGGCCAGTCTAGTAATTTATCTTGATATAAGTAATATATACTACCAAGTCTACGATAGTAAGCAGTCATTTTTAAATGACGAATACACTATTTTACATATGAATAATGGTGGAGGATATGAAGCTTACGCTGGTAATCCATTGCGGGTAAGTGATGCAACAAGACCGATTCAATTTCATATAATAGCAGAGCACTTGAAAGAAGGAAAGATTACCATAACCAAAACATCGCCAAAGGATTCATATAGCAATATGTTTTCTTTATATCCTGTTATTAGTGTTAAACTTGGTAAGCCCTTTTTTATGATGCGTCATTGAAAATTAAAAAACGTACCTAATCAAAGATGATGAAGTTAATCTTCTCTCAATTAGTGATGTGTAGTATTGAGTATGTTAATCAAAAAATAAAAGTATTTATGGGAATATACAATATGCCAATTTGAGCTTATGATACTTGCCAGTGAGTTGATTTCCTTTCCGATCATCTGATAAAAACACTAGTAAGAAATTTCTGTTCAATTGCATTTTCAGTCTAGCGAATGAGTAAGATCCCGCTATATCAGTAATATTCCGGTGTGGTATTTTCATCCGATTATGTTTTTGTACGCCATTAATTCAAAATCTGTGTGTGCTTTTGTACAGAGGCGAATAACTGAATTGGAGTAAATGATATGAAAGTTAAATTATTTGTTTTAATTTTTTGTTTGATGCCCTTTTTCTTATTTGCTAAATATCAAACTACGGTTGGCTGTTTTAGTTTCGGGAAGATAAATTTAAAATTTGTTGAAGTATCTTCTGGTGATGTTGTTTTAGGTTATGTGGTTTATGGAATATCCTCAAATTTCATACCTCTTGCATTTACGAAAAAATTGGAAGTGACTTTCGATGATAGACCTTCAGAGTTTACATATACATGGAGTGAGGTTATAGGATGTAAAGTCAACGGATTGTATGTTGTTGCTACGCAGGGTGCAAGATTTAATAGCTCTTACTATAAATCGAAAAGTGGAAAAATAACTGAGTTTGAAGAAAATATTGAGGCATATAATAGTGATGGTACTGATTGCAAATGGCCTGGATAAATAATTAATGAACATGCCGGTTCAGCAGTGTGTGAGATTTCTGGGATACAATATCGACGTTTTTGAAGAAACATTGCCAGATATAGCAAGGCTGGTCGCATCTAGAATTAATGATAATTTCCAGATACCGAAGCAAGTGTCTTGAAGTTCATTGTGTATATACCCATCATACTTCAAGTTGCATGTGCTGCGTCTGCGA
Organism: Escherichia sp. HH091_1A; assembly: GCF_030295175.1. Lineage (NCBI taxonomy): Bacteria > Pseudomonadati > Pseudomonadota > Gammaproteobacteria > Enterobacterales > Enterobacteriaceae > Escherichia > Escherichia sp. HH091_1A. The sequence continues at coordinate 646,244 of NZ_AP025747.1, forward strand.
GTTATTCGGCCCATCCATGGGCCTCACCCCTTACGGGACCGCTGCAAGCAGCGTTCAAATCCGCTCCATGCGGATTTGTCGCTCACCCCAGTAAGTGACTGGGGATGACTGAAAGGCAGGATGCCTTTCACCGAAGGCCAGCCAGAGGCTGGTCAAATTCGTTCCCGACGAATTTGTCACTCGCCTGTCGCGTTACTCGGCCTTAGGCCTCACCCTTTCAGGGTCAACGCAAGCGTTGTTCAAAACGCCACTGGCGTTTTGTCCTGCAACTCGAATTATTATAGTATGGAATCTTAAGCCGGATGGTGATGTCACTCATCCGGCTATCCCTGAATAACTTGCCAACGCATATGCAACTTGAAGTATGACGGGTATAAATGATCTTTATGAAACAGGCACCGTGTCCCTCATTACCGCGTCTTAACCCATTCCGCCACTTCCGCCCACTCACCGCGAAAGACAACTTTTTCCGCTTTTTTCTCAATCTGATAGCGATACATCGGGTCGTAATATTCTTCAAGTAACGGCACCAGCCAGGCCAGATGACCGTCGGTGCTGCCGGTGGTAAGTTGCGTTGTCAGCGCCGCATCCAGCCTTGCAGCCAGTTCGTTATAGCGTTGTAGCCCCAGCCGACGCTTAATCGCCGAAAGTCCGTGATGCAGGTATTCGCAATACTCCTGCCAGCCCTGTTCGTCGCCGTACGCATGGGTAAAAGCATGATGCATACGCAAGAAATACTCTTCGTTCAGGCGTTCAAGACGGATCTCAAACGGATCTTCTACCACCGCAATCGCCGCCTGAGTCATTCGCTCGCGCAGGCATTCCGGCAGGTGATTCGAACCGATCATCCGGCTTTCATCTTCCAGCACCCACAGGTGCAAATCCTGACGGGCGTCGGTTTTTAGCATTTCGGCAGCCAGCAGATTTTCAAAACTCGCCTGGCTAAGTTGCGGTTGCAACGTGCGACCAAACGCCGAACCGCGATGACGCGCCAGCCCTTCCAGATCAACTCCGTTCGGCTGTTGTTGCACTAACAGCGTTTTACCGCAGCCGGTACAACCGCCAATCAGCACTATCGGTTTTTGTGCCAGTTCAATGGTCGCCTGAATCGCGGCCTGGCGCAGCGCCTTATAACCGCCTGCCACCAGTGGATAATCAATCCCCGCTTCATGCAGCCAGCGTTGCACAATGTGCGAACGTTGACCGCCACGGGCGCAGCAGAGAATACCTTGCGGATTTTGCAGGCATGCTGCCCGCCAGGCGTCTATACGCTGCTGACGAATTTCACCCGCCACCAGTTTATGCCCCAGCGCCAGCGCCGCGTCTGACCCTTGCTGTTTATAGCAGGTGCCAACGGCGGCGCGTTCATCGTTATTCATTAACGGCAGATTGATAGCGGCGGGCATTGCGCCTTGCTCAAACTCGATAGGGGCGCGAACATCAATAATGGGCGTATCAGCAATCAGCAGGGCACGATAGTCCTGTTCCGTGTGTCTCTCTTGCATAGTTAAAAGTGAACCTCAAATCAGCTTGCACGCTATTTTACGCGCCAACGCGCAAGGAAACTTGATTTTTAACTGCGTGGGTTGCCGAAAATTTCTAAAAATCCGCTGATTTCCGGCCTGCGCTGAGTAAACAAGGTCACAATATCTTCTACCGCTTTGCCACTGCCAAATTTGCGCCATGCCAGACTCAATGGCGAAGGAGGGCGCATCGTTGGGATTACCCGGCAGATCAATTGTTGATTATCGATCATTGACTGGCAAAGTGATTTTGGCAAAAAACCAATGCCAACGCCCGCCAGATGGGCGGCGATTTTCGTTTCCATATCGGGAACAATAATCTCTTTTTGCCCCGGCAAACGCCAGGCGACGCGCTTGGTTAAGGTGCGGGCGCTGTCTTCAATATTAACCGCCGGAAAGCGCCGCAACTGCGCTTCTGTTAGCGGCTCTTCAACTTTCGCCAGCGGATGATCCGCCGCCATGACAAAGCGCCATTGCACCGATCCTAAGGGATCAAGACTAAAGGTATTTGCCAGCGCCTCGGTTCCCGTGACGCCGATAGCCAGTGAAAAACCTTCGTACAATAGCGAGTCCCAGACGCCCATATAGATTTGTCGGGAGATGTGAAACTGGGTAAAGGGGTAACGTTCATTCAGCCACGCCAGCAGCTGGGCGACGGCCTGGGGGTTGTAGAGCAGGTTGTTGATGACAATATTCACCTGGCGTTCCACGCCATCATTCACCTGTTGCAGCTCGCTGGGCATACTTTCCAGCCAGCTCAGCCAGTCTCTGGCCTGAGAAAGTAGATGCTCGCCAGCCGCTGTCAACGTCACGCTGCGAGTCGTGCGGAAAAACAGCGCCACTCCGGTATTCTCTTCCAGAAGTTTAATGCGATAACTGATCGTCGCCGTGGTTTTACATAATCGTTCTGCCGCTTTTGAAAAACTTCCTGTTTCAGCAACCGCAATGAAAGTCCGCAAGGTTTCTGGATCGAACATCTTCAGGTATCCCCTTTTAAATCCGCAAGTTGCGTGATTTTCTTATCCTCTGATTTATCAGTATTTTTACATGATAACCCTGTGTGATTTGTGGACTAAATCTAGTTTTGGAAAAATATTCCAACTTTTGTATTGATGTTGTTCTCTTAAGGTTTTAGATTGCCTGTTATTGAACCACATTGACCGGTCGGCGGTGGTTGAACGGAATTATGTTACAAGGACAAAAAGATGAAACTTCAGGTATTACCGTTAAGTCAGGAAGCCTTTAGTGCTTATGGCGACGTAATCGAAACGCAGCAACGGGATTTTTTCCATATTAACAATGGCCTGGTGGAGCGTTACCACGATTTGGCGCTGGTTGAGATTCTTGAGCAAGACCGTACGCTTATTAGCATTAACCGCGCGCAACCGGCGAATCTGCCGCTGACCATTCACGAACTCGAACGTCATCCGCTGGGCACTCAGGCCTTTATTCCGATGAAAGGGGAAGTGTTTGTGGTGGTCGTGGCGTTAGGTGACGACAAACCAGACCTGTCAACCCTGCGGGCGTTTATCACCAACGGTGAACAGGGAGTGAATTATCATCGTAACGTCTGGCATCACCCACTTTTTGCCTGGCAGCGCGTCACCGATTTTCTGACCATCGATCGCGGCGGCAGTGACAACTGTGATGTTGAAAGTATTCCTGAACAGGAACTCTGTTTTGCGTGACGCCTGCAACCGACTTGCATAAGATAAACTAATTGTTCATTGTTTATGCTCACTTGTAGGTCGGAGTTAACGTAGGTATGACGGAAGTTAGACGGCGCGGCAGGCCAGGACAGGCGGAGCCTGTGGCACAAAAGGGCGCACAGGCGTTAGAGCGGGGAATTGCGATTCTGCAATATCTGGAAAAAAGTGGGGGAAGTTCGTCGGTTAGCGATATTTCTCTCAATCTGGATTTGCCGCTCTCCACGACCTTTCGCTTGCTGAAGGTTTTACAGGCAGCGGATTTTGTCTATCAGGACAGTCAGTTAGGCTGGTGGCATATAGGATTAGGTGTCTTTAACGTCGGTGCGGCGTACATCCATAACCGCGATGTCCTCTCCGTCGCCGGGCCGTTTATGCGCCGCTTGATGTTACTTTCCGGCGAAACGGTCAATGTCGCGATTCGTAACGGCAATGAAGCAGTATTAATTGGTCAGTTAGAATGTAAATCGATGGTCAGGATGTGTGCGCCGCTGGGCAGTCGTCTGCCGTTGCATGCTTCCGGTGCGGGCAAAGCGCTGCTTTATCCGCTGGCGGAAGAGGAGTTGATGAGCATCATTCTGCAAACCGGTTTGCAGCAGTTTACGCCAACTACGCTTGTGGATATGCCCACCTTGCTGAAGGACCTGGAACAAGCGCGTGAACTGGGCTATACCGTAGATAAAGAAGAGCATGTTGTAGGTCTGAATTGCATAGCTTCAGCAATTTACGATGATGTAGGTAGCGTTGTTGCCGCTATCTCCATCTCCGGGCCTTCATCAAGACTGACAGAAGATCGTTTTGTCAGTCAGGGTGAGCTGGTCAGAGACACCGCCCGCGATATCAGCACGGCGTTGGGACTGAAAGCACATCCATAGTGTCTGTCGCATCCCGCTCTGCGGAGCGGGTTTTTTTGACAAAATTTGAAAGTTGGAAAATTTTTCCAATTAATAGAGGTAGGAATAAAATGGCAAAAATGAGAGCCGTTGACGCGGCAATGTATGTGCTGGAGAAAGAAGGTATCACCACCGCCTTCGGCGTTCCGGGAGCTGCAATCAATCCGTTTTACTCAGCGATGCGTAAGCACGGCGGTATTCGTCACATTCTGGCGCGTCATGTGGAAGGTGCTTCGCACATGGCGGAAGGTTATACCCGCGCAACGGCAGGGAATATCGGCGTATGTCTGGGGACTTCCGGTCCTGCGGGCACGGACATGATCACCGCGCTCTATTCCGCTTCTGCTGATTCTATTCCTATTTTGTGCATTACCGGCCAGGCACCGCGCGCCCGTCTGCATAAAGAAGATTTTCAGGCCGTAGATATCGAAGCTATCGCTAAACCGGTCAGCAAAATGGCGGTTACAGTTCGTGAAGCGGCGCTGGTGCCTCGCGTGCTGCAACAGGCATTTCACCTGATGCGTTCTGGTCGTCCGGGTCCGGTACTGGTGGATTTACCGTTCGACGTTCAGGTGGCGGAAATCGAGTTTGATCCTGACATGTACGAACCGCTGCCGGTCTATAAACCTGCTGCCAGCCGTATGCAGATTGAAAAAGCGGTCGAAATGTTAATCCAGGCTGAACGTCCGGTGATTGTTGCCGGGGGCGGGGTCATCAATGCTGACGCAGCTGCACTGTTACAACAGTTCGCTGAACTGACCAGCGTTCCGGTGATCCCAACGCTGATGGGCTGGGGCTGTATCCCGGACGACCACGAACTGATGGCCGGGATGGTGGGTCTGCAAACCGCGCATCGTTACGGTAACGCAACGTTGCTGGCGTCCGACATGGTGTTTGGTATCGGTAACCGTTTCGCCAACCGTCATACCGGTTCGGTAGAGAAATACACCGAAGGGCGCAAAATCGTCCATATCGATATTGAGCCGACGCAAATTGGCCGCGTGCTGTGCCCGGATCTGGGGATTGTCTCTGATGCTAAAGCTGCCCTGACTTTACTGGTTGAAGTGGCGCAGGAGATGCAAAAAGCGGGTCGTCTGCCGTGTCGTAAAGAATGGGTCGCCGACTGCCAGCAGCGCAAACGCACTTTGCTGCGCAAAACCCACTTCGACAATGTGCCGGTGAAACCGCAGCGCGTGTATGAAGAGATGAACAAAGCCTTTGGTCGCGATGTTTGTTATGTCACCACCATTGGTCTGTCACAAATCGCTGCGGCACAAATGCTGCATGTCTTTAAAGACCGCCACTGGATCAACTGTGGGCAGGCAGGCCCGTTGGGCTGGACCATTCCGGCAGCGCTGGGCGTGTGTGCCGCTGATCCAGAGCGCAATGTGGTGGCGATTTCCGGTGACTTCGACTTCCAGTTCCTGATTGAAGAATTAGCCGTTGGCGCACAGTTCAACATTCCGTACATCCATGTGCTGGTGAATAACGCCTATCTGGGGCTGATTCGTCAGTCGCAACGCGCCTTTGATATGGATTACTGCGTACAGCTCGCATTCGAAAATATTAACTCCAGCGAAGTGAACGGTTACGGCGTAGACCACGTAAAAGTAGCGGAAGGTTTAGGTTGTAAAGCGATTCGTGTTTTCAAACCGGAAGATATTGCTCCGGCATTTGAACAGGCGAAAGCATTAATGAATCAATACCGTGTTCCGGTAGTTGTGGAAGTTATTCTCGAACGTGTGACCAATATTTCGATGGGCAGCGAACTGGATAATGTCATGGAATTTGAAGATATCGCCGATAACGCAGTGGATGCACCGACTGAAACCTGCTTCATGCACTATGAATAAGGGAGATAAATAATGTTACGTTTCTCTGCGAATTTATCGATGTTATTTGGTGAATATGATTTTCTCGCCCGTTTTGAGAAAGCAGCGCAGTGTGGTTTTCGCGGCGTTGAATTTATGTTTCCTTATGACTACGACATTGAAGAATTAAAACAGGTGCTGGCGAGTAATAAACTCGAACATACTCTGCACAATTTACCGGCGGGTGACTGGGCGGCGGGGGAGCGCGGTATTGCTTGTATTCCTGGCCGTGAAGAAGAGTTTCGGGATGGCGTAGCAGCAGCGATTCGTTATGCTCGTGCGCTGGGTAATAAAAAAATCAACTGTCTGGTCGGTAAAACGCCGGCTGGTTTCAGCAGTGAACAGATTCACGCAACGCTTGTAGAAAACCTGCGTTATGCCGCGAATATGCTGATGAAAGAAGATATTTTATTACTGATTGAACCTATTAACCATTTTGATATTCCTGGTTTCTATCTCACCGGAACTCAACAGGCGCTGAAATTGATTGATGATGTTGGTTGCTGCAATTTGAAAATTCAGTATGACATTTATCATATGCAGCGGATGGAAGGTGAATTAACCAACACTATGACTCAATGGGCCGATAAAATTGGCCACCTGCAAATTGCCGATAATCCGCATCGCGGCGAACCGGGAACCGGAGAAATTAATTATGAGTATCTCTTTACGGTAATTGAAAATTCTGACTACAACGGTTGGGTTGGGTGTGAATATAAACCCCAAACCACCACGGAAGCCGGTTTACACTGGATGGATCCGTACCGTTAAAACGTAACGCTGTTCAGGCAATGCTTTTTTAGGCCGCTAAGTTGGCAGGGGATCGTGTTGTCTGAATTCAGGAAAAGCGAAATTTAAAAGAGGTTAATTATGAAACTGGGATTTATTGGCTTAGGCATTATGGGTACACCGATGGCCATTAATCTGGCGCGTGCCGGTCATCAACTGCATGTCACAACCATTGGTCCGGTTGTTGATGAATTACTGTCACTGGGTGCCGTCAGTGTTGAAACTGCGCGCCAGGTAACGGAAGCATCGGACATCATTTTTATTATGGTGCCGGATACGCCACAGGTTGAAGAAGTTCTGTTTGGTGAAAATGGTTGTACCAAAGCCTCGCTGAAGGGCAAAACCATTGTTGATATGAGCTCCATTTCCCCGATTGAAACTAAGCGTTTCGCTCGTCAGGTGAATGAACTGGGCGGCGATTATCTCGATGCGCCCGTCTCCGGCGGTGAAATCGGCGCGCGTGAAGGGACGTTGTCGATTATGGTTGGCGGCGACGAAGCGGTATTTGAACGTGTTAAACCGCTGTTTGAACTGCTCGGTAAAAATATCACCCTCGTGGGCGGTAACGGCGACGGCCAGACCTGCAAAGTGGCAAATCAGATTATCGTGGCGCTCAATATTGAAGCGGTTTCTGAAGCCCTGCTGTTTGCTTCAAAAGCCGGAGCGGATCCGGTACGTGTGCGCCAGGCGCTGATGGGCGGCTTTGCTTCCTCACGTATTCTGGAAGTTCACGGTGAGCGCATGATTAAACGCACCTTTAATCCAGGTTTCAAAATTGCGCTGCACCAGAAAGATCTCAACCTGGCACTGCAAAGTGCGAAAGCACTGGCGCTGAACCTGCCAAACACCGCGACCTGCCAGGAATTGTTTAATACCTGTGCGGCAAACGGTGGCAGCCAGTTGGATCACTCTGCGTTAGTGCAGGCGCTGGAATTAATGGCTAACCATAAACTGGCCTGATACCCGCAATAAAAATGGCCGATATCAGAAAATGAATCGGCCAGCAATATTAAAAAAGAAAGCAGCCAAAGATGTTGCTTCAGTATTTAAAATAATATTTGTTTTTTATTTGTTCCTCATAGCTAGATTAAAAACAGCGTTATTCGATACGTGAAATTAAGAGGGATTTATGGAACATCAGAGAAAACTATTCCAGCAACGCGGCTATAGCGAAGATCTATTGCCGAAAACGCAAAGCCAGCGGACCTGGAAAACATTTAACTATTTTACCTTATGGATGGGTTCGGTTCATAACGTTCCCAATTATGTGATGGTTGGCGGCTTTTTTATTCTCGGCTTGTCTACCTTTAGTATTATGCTGGCAATTATCCTCAGTGCCTTTTTCATTGCCGCGGTAATGGTATTAAACGGTGCTGCGGGCAGTAAATACGGCGTACCGTTTGCCATGATCCTGCGTGCTTCTTACGGCGTACGTGGTGCACTGTTTCCCGGATTATTAAGAGGCGGGATTGCTGCCATTATGTGGTTTGGCCTGCAATGTTACGCCGGATCGCTGGCCTGCTTGATCCTGATTGGCAAAATCTGGCCGGGATTTTTAACTCTCGGTGGTGATTTTACCCTGTTAGGGCTTTCTCTACCGGGCTTAATCACTTTCGTACTCTTCTGGCTGGTGAACGTCGGAATCGGTTTCGGTGGTGGCAAAGTTTTAAATAAATTCACCGCTATTCTTAATCCGTGTATCTATATCGTTTTCGGCGGCATGGCAATTTGGGCGATTTCGCTCGTCGGGATTGGTCCCATCTTTGACTACATCCCGAGCGGTATTCAGAAAGCAGAAAACAGTGGCTTCCTGTTTTTGGTGGTGATCAACGCGGTGGTTGCGGTCTGGGCGGCACCGGCGGTGAGCGCATCCGACTTTACGCAAAACGCCCACTCGTTTCGTGAGCAGGCGCTGGGGCAAACGCTGGGTTTAGTTGTGGCCTATATTCTGTTTGCGGTCGCCGGGGTATGTATTATTGCCGGAGCCAGTATTCACTACGGCGCTGACACCTGGAACGTGCTGGATATTGTTCAGCGTTGGGATAGCCTGTTTGCCTCGTTCTTTGCGGTACTGGTTATTCTGATGACGACTATCTCCACTAACGCCACCGGTAATATTATTCCGGCTGGTTATCAGATTGCCGCTATTGCACCGACGAAACTGACCTATAAAAACGGCGTACTGATTGCCAGTATTATCAGCCTGCTGATCTGCCCGTGGAAGTTAATGGAAAATCAGGACAGTATTTATCTGTTCCTCGATATTATCGGCGGAATGCTTGGTCCGGTCATTGGTGTGATGATGGCGCATTATTTTGTGGTGATGCGTGGGCAAATTAATCTTGATGAGCTGTACACCGCAGCAGGCGATTATAAATATTACGATAACGGCTTTAACCTCACCGCGTTCTCAGTAACTCTGGTCGCCGTTATTTTATCTCTCGGTGGTAAATTTATTCCGTTCATGGAGCCTTTATCACGCGTTTCATGGTTTGTCGGCGTCATCGTCGCCTTTGCGGCCTACGCCTTATTAAAGAAACGTACTGCAGCAGAAAAAACAGGAGAACAAAAAGTCACAGGTTAATTAATCCCGATATTGAACATTGAGTTAAAAAACCAATCTGTATTTTACAAGGAGTTTGTTATGTCTTTTGATTTAATCATTAAAAACGGCACCGTTATTTTAGAAAACGAAGCTCGCGTTGTAGATATCGCCGTTAAAGGCGGAAAAATTGCCGCTATCGGTCAGGATCTGGGCGATGCAAAAGAAGTGATGGATGCGTCTGGTCTGGTGGTTTCGCCAGGCATGGTTGATGCGCACACCCATATTTCTGAACCGGGTCGTAGCCACTGGGAAGGTTATGAAACGGGTACTCGCGCAGCGGCAAAAGGGGGTATCACCACCATGATCGAAATGCCGCTCAACCAGCTGCCTGCAACGGTTGACCGCGCATCGATTGAACTGAAATTTGATGCCGCTAAAGGCAAGCTGACTATCGATGCGGCGCAACTCGGTGGCCTGGTGTCTTACAACATCGACCGTCTGCATGAGCTGGATGAAGTGGGCGTTGTCGGCTTCAAATGCTTCGTTGCGACCTGTGGCGATCGCGGTATCGACAACGACTTCCGTGACGTCAATGACTGGCAGTTCTTCAAAGGTGCGCAGAAGCTGGGCGAACTGGGACAGCCGGTGCTGGTGCACTGCGAAAACGCGCTGATCTGTGACGAACTGGGGGAAGAAGCGAAGCGCGAAGGTCGCGTAACCGCTCATGACTATGTGGCTTCGCGTCCGGTATTTACCGAAGTGGAAGCGATTCGCCGCGTACTGTACCTGGCGAAAGTCGCCGGTTGCCGTCTGCACGTTTGCCACATCAGCAGCCCGGAAGGTGTTGAAGAGGTGACTCGTGCGCGTCAGGAAGGCCAGGACGTTACCTGTGAATCCTGCCCGCATTACTTTGTACTGGATACCGATCAGTTCGAAGAAATCGGTACTCTGGCGAAGTGTTCACCACCGATCCGCGATCTGGAAAACCAGAAAGGCATGTGGGAAAAACTGTTTAACGGTGAAATCGACTGCCTGGTTTCCGACCACTCTCCATGCCCGCCGGAAATGAAAGCAGGCAACATCATGAAAGCATGGGGCGGTATCGCCGGTCTGCAAAGCTGCATGGACGTGATGTTCGATGAAGCAGTACAGAAACGCGGTATGTCTCTGCCGATGTTCGGCAAATTAATGGCGACTAACGCAGCAGATATTTTCGGTCTGCAGCAAAAAGGCCGTATCGCCCCAGGAAAAGATGCCGACTTCGTCTTCATTCAGCCGAATAGCAGCTACGTTCTTACCAATGACGATCTGGAATATCGCCACAAAGTCAGCCCGTATGTTGGCCGTACCATTGGCGCGCGTATCACGAAAACCCTCTTACGTGGTGATGTGATTTACGACATCGAACAGGGCTTCCCTGTTGCGCCGAAAGGTCAATTTATCCTTAAACATCAGCAGTAATCTGGCCCCTGCAATGCCCGTCCTTGCGGCGGGCATTCTCCGGTTAAGGTGTGTTTATGTTCAATTTTGCAGTGAGCCGTGAAAGCCTGTTATCAGGATTTCAGTGGTTTTTCTTTATTTTTTGCAACACGGTTGTGGTTCCTCCTACGCTACTTTCGGCTTTTCAGTTGCCGCAAAGTAGCCTGCTTACGCTCACGCAATATGCTTTTCTTGCTACCGCGCTGGCCTGTTTCGCTCAGGCGTTCTGCGGTCATCGTCGCGCTATTATGGAAGGTCCGGGCGGCCTGTGGTGGGGAACCATCCTTACTATCACCCTTGGCGAAGCATCGCGCGGGACCCCGATCAACGATATCGCTACCAGTCTGGCGGTGGGGATTGCGATTTCTGGCGTGCTGACGATGTTGATTGGTTTTAGCGGATTAGGTCATCGCCTGGCGCGGTTATTTACGCCGTCGGTGATGGTCTTGTTTATGTTGATGCTGGGCGCGCAGCTGACCACTATCTTTTTCAAAGGTATGCTCGGCCTGCCGTTTGGCATAGCCGACCCGAATTTTAAAATTCAGTTACCGCCGTTCGCGCTCTCGGTCGCGGTGATGTGCCTGGTACTGGCAATGATTATTTTTCTGCCGCAACGTTTTGCCCGTTACGGCTTACTGGTTGGTACGATAACCGGCTGGTTGTTGTGGTACTTTTGCTTTTCTTCTTCGCATTCGCTTTCCGGTGAGTTGCACTGGCAGTGGTTCCCGCTTGGCAGTGGCGGTGCTTTGTTGCCGGGGATTATTCTGACGGCGGTGATTACAGGTCTGGTAAATATCAGCAATACCTACGGTGCGATTCGTGGCACGGATGTTTTTTATCCGCAACAGGGCGCGGGGAATACGCGTTATCGTCGCAGCTTTGTGGCGACCGGATTTATGACGCTGATAACCGTGCCGCTGGCGGTAATTCCATTTTCACCGTTTGTTTCATCCATTGGTTTATTAACCCAGACTGGCGATTACACGCGGCGTTCGTTTATTTATGGCAGCGTTATTTGCCTGCTGGTGGCACTGGTTCCGGCACTCACGCGACTGTTTTGCAGTATCCCCTTACCAGTGAGTAGCGCGGTCATGCTGGTTTCTTATCTGCCTTTACTCTTTTCCGCGCTGGTGTTTAGTCAGCAAATAACGTTTACCGCTCGCAATATTTATCGACTCGCATTGCCGTTATTTGTCGGCATATTTTTAATGGCATTACCGCCTGTGTATCTGCAAGACCTTCCATTAACGCTTCGTCCTCTGCTCAGTAACGGCTTACTGGTCGGAATTTTACTGGCTGTTCTTATGGATAATCTTATTCCGTGGGAACGCATCGAATAATTTGTTGAAAAAGGATTGATAATGAAGATTGTCATTGCGCCAGACTCGTTTAAAGAGAGCTTAAGTGCAGAAAAATGTTGTCAGGCAATTAAAGCCGGGTTTTCGACCATATTTCCCGATGCGCACTATATCTGTTTGCCGATAGCGGATGGCGGCGAAGGGACGGTGGAGGCGATGGTCGCAGCGACGGGCGGCAAAATCGTGACACTTGAAGTCTGTGGACCGATGGGCGAAAAAGTGAATGCTTTTTATGGCCTTACCGGCGACGGGAAAACTGCGATGATTGAGATGGCGGCGGCAAGTGGCCTGATGCTGGTCGCGCCTGAGAAGCGTAATCCGTTGCTGGCCTCCAGTTTTGGTACGGGGGAGTTAATTCGCCATGCGCTGGATAACGATATTCGCCATATTATTCTCGGCATTGGTGGTAGCGCGACGGTCGACGGCGGTATGGGCATGGCGCAGGCGCTCGGTGTGCATTTTCTCGATGCCGACGGTCAGGTGCTGGCGGCTAACGGCGGCAATTTAGCGCGCGTGGCAAGCATTGAGATAGAGGAATGCGATCCGCGACTGGCGAACTGCCATATTGAAGTAGCGTGCGATGTAGATAATCCGTTGGTAGGGGCACGCGGCGCGGCGGCGGTGTTTGGCCCGCAAAAAGGGGCAACGCCAGAAATGGTCGAAGAGCTGGAACAGGGGCTGCAAAATTACGCCCGTGTTTTACAACAGCTAACCGAAATCAACGTCTGCCAGATGGCGGGCGGCGGCGCGGCGGGCGGTATGGGCATTGCGGCGGCGGTATTCCTCAATGCGGATATTAAACCGGGTATTGAGATTGTGTTGAATGCGGTCAATCTTGCGCACGCGGTGCAGGGTGCAGCACTGGTGATCACCGGGGAAGGGCGCATCGACTCGCAAACGGCAGGCGGTAAAGCGCCGCTGGGTGTGGCATCGGTGGCGAAGCAGTTTAATGTCCCGGTGATTGGGATTGCTGGTGTATTGGGTGATGGTGTGGAAGTGGTGCACCAGTACGGCATTGACGCGGTATTCAGCATTTTGCCACGTCTGGCACCTTTAGCCGAAGTGCTCGCCAGCGGTGAAACCAATCTCTTCAACTGTGCGCGAAATATTGCCTGCGCCATTAAAATAGGTCAGGGAATTAAAAACTGACTCTTACCTTTAAAGCGGATGCGATTTATATCGCATCTTTTTTTTACCTGAATTGACTACAAAAAAAGCCACGGTATAAACCGTGGCAAAATCCAACATAGCTAAAAATAATCAGGCGAGTGGTATGACTTAAATCTCAACATCACGGTTGCAATCTTTCGAGTAAATATAGCTGAACGCTTCACCACGCCCTACGCCATAACCGGCCTGTAAGGAATAAGCGCCCATAAAGATGTAATCGCCTTTTTTCACCGGGATCCAGTTATTGTCGAGGTTATAAACCCCCTGACCGGAAAGAATATAGGCACCGTGTTCCTGGACGTGAGTTTCGATATAACCGTGGCTGGCACCTGGCGCAAAAGAGAGGATATGCATGTTCATATCAAAACCTAACTCTTTGGGCAGAAAATCCAGCAGAATAACATCGTCCATGCCTTCATAATGAATGCGTTCCAGTTCGCTGGCATTGCCAGAAACCAGCCACGGCGCATGACCTTCTACCGGAACATAGCGACGCTTATATAAAAAGATTTGGCTGTCTTCGGCCTGGGCGTTAACAAAAGTCATTAAGGAGCCTGGCGGGCAATAAAGATAACCACCTTCGCTTAAGGAAAATGTTTTCCCTTCAGCTTCGGCAGTGATATTTCCAGAAATCACATACAGGAAGGTTTCAATTCCTTTGCCACCGAAGCCCTGCTGATTACCCCCGTTTTGATGCAGTGTGACCAGATAATCAACAAAAGAGGCCCCCAGCTTTGGCGTGGAGAGGATTGTTGCGTCACAATTTTCAAAGCCCGGAATAATATTTTTTACCAGACCGTCCGGGGTTAGCAGCGCGAAATTACCGTGTTTAACAATCGCACGGTTAGCCAGTAAATCATCGCGGTAACCGGTGACGTTATTTAAATATCCCATTTATAACTCCTTATTTCTGCCAGGCAAGTTGATAAAGCATGAGTGCCAACGTTTTGACCCCTTCGGCAAGGTCGGTAATATTGGTGCGTTCCGCCGGGTTATGGCTGATCCCGTTGATGCTGGGAATGAAAATCATGCAGGTCGGCACGCGAGGCGCGAAAATTTGTGCGTCGTGCCCGGCACCACTGTGCATTACCCGATAATTCAGTTTTTCGCTTTCACACAATTCTGTCAGGGTGGCGACAAGCTCCTTGTTCATCGGCACGGGTTCTTCGTCCATCCATAAATCGATATCAATACCAATGTCCATTTCATCGCAAATCGCCCGCATGTCGTTTTCTAACTGTTGGGTAAAATCGCGCAACACGGCAGTGTCGGTATGACGACAATCAATAGTGAACGTGGTTTTACCCGGCACTACATTCACCGTATTCGGGCGCGGCTCCACCTTGCCAAAGGTCAGCACCAGCGGATCGCCCATCTTTTTCGCTTTCTCAACTGACTGATGGCAAATGCGACTGAAAGCGTAAACCGTATCACGACGATAACCCATCGGCGTGGTGCCTGCATGGTTTGATTCGCCGTTCAGCGTCACCGTATAGCGACGTTGCCCGACAATTGCATTCACCACGCCAATTGACTGCCCATTACTTTCCAGCACACAGCCCTGTTCGATATGCAGTTCGACAAAGGCTTTAATATCCTGACGCGGAGTTAGTGGGGCGTTCGGCAGAGTAAATCCGCAAGCCTTCATTGCATCGACAAAACTATTTCCTTTGGCATCACAGATATTCCGCACGTCGTCAGGATTCGCCAGCCCAAAGATATTTTTACTGCCCCAGAAGACATACGGGAAGCGGCTGCCTTCTTCTTCCGCCATTGCCACCACTTCGACCGTTCGCAGCGGCGCGCCGTATTGCGTTTTCAGCCAGTCAATCGCCAGCCACGCCGCCAGTGCGCCGAATTGTCCGTCGAGGTTACCGCCGTTAACCACGGTATCAATATGCGAACCGCTCAGAATCACTTCCTGAGGGTATTCGCTGCCGTTCAGGCGGCCGTATAAATTCCCCACTTCATCGAAACGTGTTTCCAGCCCACTTGCTGCCATTCTTTTTTTAAATTGCTGCTGGGTTTCCAGCCACTCCGGCGAATAAAGTAAACGGGTCATTCCACCCGTTGGGTCAGCGCCAAAAGAGGAAAGCCAGGGCAGCGTTTCTTCTATGGCTTGACGGAAATGTGTAATCATAAGAAAGTCCTGTCTCAACAATTATTGCGCAAAGGGATTTTTCGTTTCGTATGACGTGTTATAAAGCGCGTCGGAATTTAAATACTGGTAAATATCATCAACAATTTCGATGCCTTCGACGTCGGCTTTGCGTTGCTTAATATCCTGATCCTGTCCGGGATAATAAACCTGGTTAAAACCGGGCGCGGGGGTAATGGCATTTAATTCGCGCATGGTCTGGCTAAGATGTTGACGGAATAATTCGCTGGAGGAGAAAAAGCTCGGGTTAATAACTACATGTAATTGCCCCAAATTACGTCCGGAGTGTAAATCGTCATACATCGAACTGACCTGACGCCCGAACGGTAAGCCGAGTAAGACGCCTGAGAGGACGTCGATCATCATCATCAGGCCATAACCTTTCGGTCCGGCAGCCGGGAGCAGGGCGTTAACCGCGAAGGGATCGGTTGTTGGTGCACCGTTTTTATCGACCGCCCAGGTATCCGGGATAGACATATTGCGCGAGCGGGCGTCGAGCACTTTTCCCCATGCCTGTACGGTAGTCGCCATATCAAAAGTAAGAATCTCGTCGCCTTCTCCCGGTGCGGCAAAGGCCAGTGGGTTAGTGCCGTAGTAAATTTCCGCGCCGCCAAACGGCACCACCATTGGATCGGACTGGCACATCGAAATGCCAATCAATCCGGCGCGGGCTGCCTGCTGCACAAAATAAGAGATTGCGCCGCTGTGACCCATCCGGCTGATACCGACCACCGCAACGCCTTTTTGCTGGGCGGTTTTGATGGCATGTTCCATACCCATTTTTGCCGCGACCTGTCCGGCGGCATTGTCGGCATGTAAAATTGCCGAGCACGGTCCGGTTTCTTCAAGACGAAACTCTGGTTCGCGGTTGGTGCCGCCTTTTGATATGCGCTCTGCGTAGTATTCAACGCGCACCGCGCCATGAGAGTGGATCCCTCTGGCATCGGCGTAAACCAATACTTCAGCCACGGTTGCAGCGTGCTCACGTTTTAACCCAGCCTGGCAGAGTTTATTCTCGATTAGCTGGTGGAGTGTTTCCCGACTGATTTTCATCTGTCTTCCTTTT
This sequence comes from Escherichia sp. HH091_1A, assembly GCF_030295175.1. Taxonomy (NCBI): domain Bacteria; kingdom Pseudomonadati; phylum Pseudomonadota; class Gammaproteobacteria; order Enterobacterales; family Enterobacteriaceae; genus Escherichia; species Escherichia sp. HH091_1A. The sequence goes on from NZ_AP025747.1 coordinate 662,802, forward strand.
TAACGACGGTGTGAAGCATGACTGCAATTAACATACAGGGAAAATATCTGGATTATGTGATCCAGACATGCAAAAAAATATAGTTAGAATTTATTTGATAATCCGCTCGCTTTTAACCTGGTTTTTAATACAACTATGCTTATTAAAAAATAACGCGTAATAGTCTGGCGGTTATTTGAATTCTTTTGTTAATAATGTCTGTGTGATATTCATCACCTTATTTACTCGTTGTCATCGATACCGTAATCGCCACATTAACACTGCTCGTGCAATTGCCATGGGTGCAATTTTTAAGGAGTTGTTATGATCCACGCCTTTATTAAAAAAGGGTGTTTTCAGGATTCGGTCAGTTTAATGATTATTTCACGAAAACTCAGCGAATCAGAAAATGTTGATGATGTTTCCGTAATGATGGGTACGCCCGCCAATAAAGCGTTATTAGAGACTACAGGTTTCTGGCATGACGATTTTAATAACGCCACGCCGAACGATATTTGCGTGGCGATTCGTAGCGAAGCGGCGGATGCAGGGATCGCGCAGGCGATTATGCGGCAGCTTGAAGAGGCGCTAAAGCAACTGGCGCAGGGAACGGGCAGCAGCCAGGCGTTGACGCTGGTGCGTCGCTGGGACAGTGCCTGTCAGAAATTACCCGATGCCAATCTGGCGCTGATTTCAGTGGCTGGCGAGTATGCGGCGGAATTGGCGAACCAGGCGCTGGATCGCAACCTCAACGTGATGATGTTCTCCGATAACGTCACGCTGGAAGATGAAATCCAACTTAAAACCCGCGCACGGGAAAAAGGCTTGCTGGTGATGGGGCCAGACTGCGGTACGTCGATGATTGCCGCCACGCCGCTGGCTTTTGCTAACGTGATGCCGGAAGGCAACATTGGCGTCATTGGCGCTTCCGGTACCGGGATTCAGGAGCTGTGCTCACAGATTGCGCTGGCAGGTGAGGGAATTACTCACGCGATTGGTCTTGGCGGGCGCGATCTCAGCCGTGAAGTGGGCGGCATCAGTGCGCTAACGGCGCTGGAAATGTTAAGCACCGATGCGAAAAGCGAAGTGCTGGCGTTTGTTTCAAAACCGCCTGCCGAAGCTGTGCGTCTGAAAATTGTTAATGCCATGAAAGCAACCGGCAAACCGACGGTGGCGCTGTTTTTAGGTTATACCCCAGCGGTGGCCCGCGAAGAAAATGTCTGGTTTGCCTCCTCGCTGGATGAGGCTGCGCGCCTGGCTTGCCTGCTTTCACGCGTTACGGCGCGACGTAACGCGATAGCACCTGTCAGCAGCGGATTTATTTGCGGCTTGTATACCGGCGGTACGTTAGCCGCCGAAGCGGCGGGATTACTTGCCAGGCATCTTGGCGTGGTAGCCGACGATGCCCATCATCACGGCATGATGCTCGACGCCGACGGACATCAGATCCTCGACCTGGGCGATGATTTTTACACCGTCGGGCGTCCCCATCCGATGATCGACCCAACCTTACGCAACCAGTTAATTGCCGATCTCGGCGCTAAACCGCAAGTGCGCGTATTGCTGCTTGATGTGGTGATTGGCTTCGGTGCGACCACCGATCCTGCAGCCTCGCTGGTAAGCGCCTGGCAAAAAGCCTGTGCCGCGCGTTCAGACAATCAACCACTGTATGCCATTGCCACAGTGACAGGCACTGAACGTGACCCGCAATGCCGCTCGCAGCAAATCGCCACGCTGGAAGATGCAGGGATCGCGGTAGTGAGTTCGCTGCCGGAAGCCACCTTGCTGGCGGCGGCGTTAATTCATCCGCACTCGCCTGCCACACAGCCACACACACCGTCATTACTGGAAAACGTCGCCATGATTAACATCGGATTACGCAGCTTTGCGCTGGAACTACAAAGCGCCAGCAAACCGGTTGTGCATTACCAATGGTCACCAGTCGCTGGCGGCAATAAAAAACTGGCTCGTTTATTAGAATGTTTGCAATAAGGGGTTCCCATGTTTACATCAGTGGCGCAAGCCAATGCTGCGGTTATCGAACAAATTCGTCGCGCTCGTCCACACTGGCTGGATGTGCAACCGGCGTCTTCACTCATTAATGAATTAAATCAGGGTAAAACACTGCTTCACGCCGGGCCGCCGATGCGCTGGCAGGAGATGACCGGCCCCATGAAAGGGGCGTGCGTGGGTGCGTGTCTGTTTGAAGGCTGGGCGAAAGATGAAGCGCAGGCACTGGCGATGCTGGAGCAGGGGGAAGTGAACTTCATTCCTTGTCACCATGTGAATGCCGTCGGGCCAATGGGCGGAATTACTTCTGCCAGTATGCCGATGCTGGTGGTCGAGAACGTGACCGACGGTAACCGGGCGTACTGCAACCTCAATGAAGGTATCGGTAAAGTGATGCGTTTTGGCGCTTACGGCGAAGATGTCCTGACTCGCCATCGCTGGATGCGTGATGTGTTAATGCCGGTATTAAGCGCGGCGCTGGGGCGCATGGAGCGCGGTATCGATCTCACCGCGATGATGGCGCAGGGCATTACGATGGGCGATGAATTCCATCAGCGCAATATTGCTTCCTCAGCACTGTTAATGCGTGCGCTGGCCCCACAAATTGCTCGCCTCGATCATGATAAACAGCACATTGCGGAAGTGATGGATTTCCTCAGCGTGACCATCAGTTCTTCCTCAACCTCGCGATGGCCTATTGCAAGGCGGCGATGGATGCAGGCGCGATGATCCGCGCGGGCAGCATCGTCACGGCTATGACCCGCAACGGCAATATGTTCGGGATTCGGGTAAGTGGGCTGGGCGAGCGCTGGTTTACTGCGCCAGTTAACACTCCGCAAGGTCTGTTTTTCACCGGCTTCTCGCAGGAGCAGGCGAACCCGGATATGGGCGATAGCGCGATTACCGAAACCTTTGGTATCGGTGGTGCGGCAATGATCGCCGCCCCTGGCGTAACACGCTTTGTCGGTGCAGGTGGTATGGAAGCAGCCAGAGCTGTATCTGAAGAGATGGCAGAAATCTTCCTTGAGCGCAATATGCAGTTGCAGATCCCTGGCTGGGATTTCCAGGGCGCGTGTCTGGGGCTGGATATTCGTCGCGTGGTAGAAACCGGCATTACACCACTCATCAATACGGGTATCGCCCATAAAGAGGCGGGGATCGGGCAGATTGGTGCAGGCACTGTGCGGGCACCGCTGGCGTGCTTTGAACAGGCGCTGGAAGCTCTGGCTGAAAGCATGGGGATTGGTTGAGGAACGCGCAATGACGATCATCCATCCTCTGCTTGCCAGCCGTAGTGCACCGAATTATCGCCAGTCCTGGCGGTTAGCGGGCGTGTGGCGGCGGGCGATTAACCTGATGACGGAAAGCGGTGAATTGTTAACGCTGCATCGTCAGGGAAGTGGTTTCGGTCCCGGAGGATGGGTGCTTCGCCGCGCGCAATTCGATGCGTTATGCGGTGGATTATGCGGCAATGAACGACCACAGGTTATGGCTCAAGGGATTCGCCTCGGGCGTTTCACGGTTAAACAGCCACAGCGTTATTGTTTGCTGCGTATTACGCCGCCTGCGCATCCTCAACCGCTTGCAGCGGCATGGATGCAACGCGCGGAGGAAACCGGGCTTTTCGGGCCGCTGGCGTTGGCGGCAGGTGATCCGCTTCCCGCTGAATTACGCCAGTTTCGTCACTGTTTTCAGGCCGCGCTCAATGGCGTTAAGACCGACTGGCGGCACTGGCTGGGTAAAGGCCCCGGATTAACGCCGAGTCATGATGACACGCTGAGCGGAATGCTGCTGGCAGCCTGGTATTATGGCGCTTTAGATGCGCGCTCCGGTCGCCCGTTTTTTGCCTGTTCCGACAATCTTCAACTCGTTACCACGGCGGTGAGCGTTAATTATTTACGTTACGCCGCGCACGGCTATTTCGCCTCGCCACTCCTGCACTTTGTTCATGCTCTGAGTTGCCCGAAACGTACCGCTGTTGCGATTGATTCGCTGCTGGCGCTGGGGCATACGTCAGGGGCAGATACGCTGCTGGGGTTCTGGCTTGGTCAACAATTATTACAAGGAACACCATGAAAACACTGGTTGTAGCTCTTGGGGGCAATGCCTTACTCCAGCGCGGTGAGGCGCTGACGGCAGAAAATCAATATCGCAATATTGCCAGTGCTGTTCCCGCGCTGGCGCGCCTGGCGCGTACTTATCGGCTGGCGATTGTTCACGGCAACGGGCCGCAGGTGGGGCTGCTGGCGTTACAGAATCTGGCGTGGAAAGAGGTAGAACCGTATCCGCTGGATGTGCTGGTGGCGGAAAGCCAGGGCATGATTGGCTATATGCTGGCGCAGAGCTTGAGCGCACAGCCGCAGATGCCGCCTGTCACGACGGTGCTGACGCGCATTGAAGTTTCGCCTGATGATCCGGCGTTTTTGCAGCCAGAGAAGTTTATCGGTCCGGTTTATCAGCCAGAAGAACAAGAGGTACTGGAAGCGGCTTATGGCTGGCAGATGAAACGTGATGGTAAATATTTACGCCGGGTGGTGGCATCTCCGCAACCGCGTAAAATTCTCGACAGTGAAGCCATCGAGTTGTTGCTCAAAGAGGGGCATGTGGTGATTTGCAGTGGCGGCGGCGGTGTTCCGGTGACGGATGACGGAGCAGGGAGTGAAGCGGTGATTGATAAAGATCTCGCCGCGGCGCTGCTTGCCGAGCAGATTAATGCCGATGGACTGGTGATCCTCACCGATGCTGACGCGGTTTATGAAAACTGGGGAACGCCGCAGCAACGCGCCATTCGCCATGCCACACCGGATGAGTTAGCGCCATTTGCCAAAGCCGATGGGGCGATGGGACCGAAGGTGACGGCGGTAAGTGGCTATGTCAGAAGCCGTGGTAAACCTGCGTGGATTGGGGCGTTATCGCGGATTGAAGAGACGCTGGCGGGCGAAGCGGGGACCTGTATTTCGCTGTCGTGATGGGAGCATCCAGCATATGGCACACCATGCCTGATGCGACGCTTGACGCGTCTTATCAGGCCTACAATGGGTACCGGATTGGTAGTCGGATAAGGCGTTCACGCCGCATCCGGTAATCGGCGCACCATGCCTGATGCGACGCTTGACGCGTCTTATCAGGCCTACAATGGGTACCGGATTAGTAGGCCGGATAAGGCGTTCACGCCGCATCCGGCAGGAATATGAGTACCAGGTTAACTGAACTTACTCTGCGCCCACATCACGCCGCTGGCATACTCTGGCGGCAGCAGCGGGATTAATGCTTCCAGCGTCGCGGTCAGACGCGATGTGTCGCTGTCGGTCAAATTCAGATGCCCCACTTTACGGCCCGGACGCACTTCTTTGTCGTACCAGTGCAGATGCACCAGCGGCAGTTTCAGCCAGTCATAATTCACATCGCTACCAATCAGGTTGATCATCACCGACGGGCTATTGACCACCGGTTGCGGTAACGGCAGATCGGTAATTGCCCGCAGATGCAGCTCAAACTGGCTGATGCTGGCACCGTTTTGCGTCCAGTGACCACTGTTATGTACACGCGGAGCCAGTTCGTTGATCAGCAGACCTTGCGGCGTGACAAAACACTCCATCGCCATCACGCCCACATAGCCCAGCTCCTGCATAATCGCCGACAGCATCTCTTCGGCCTGCGCCTGCTGCTGTGCGTTGGCCTGCGGGAAAGCGACGCTGGTGCGCAAAATACCATCCTGATGCAGGTTATGCGTCAGCGGATAAAACACAGTGCTGCCATCAAAGCCGCGCGCGCCAACCAGCGATACTTCACCAGTGAAGTTAATGCCCTGCTCGACAATACATTCGCCGTAGCATTCAGTCGGTAACTGTGCGGTTTCATCGGCGTGTAAACGCCATTGACCGCGACCGTCATAGCCACCAGTGCGACGCTTAACAATCGCCAGTTCACCTAAACGATCAAACACCGCAGGCCACTCACTGCGATCGGCAAGTAACTGCCACGGTGCAGTCGGCAGGTGAAGCTTGTCGAAAAGCTGCTTCTGAGTCAGACGGTCGGCAATAATTGGGAACACATCGCGGTTCACAAAGGCTGGATGGCGTGCCAACTCGCGCGTTAATGCGGTTTCCGGCCAGCGTTCGATCTCAGCGGTAATCACGCTTTGTTGAAAGGGCACCGCCGCCGGTTCAGCGTCCAGCCCGACCGGCCAGACAGCAATGCCTAACGGTTCGCCTGCCTGGCGCAACATACGTCCTAACTGCCCGTTACCGAGGACGCAAACCTGTTTCATGCCGCACCTCGCGGGTCCGGGTTTTCCAGCACTTCATCAGTCTGGGCTTTGCGCCAGTCATTCAAACGCTGGTGCAGTTCTTTATCATGAGTTGCAAGAATTTGTGCTGCCAGTAACGCCGCGTTTGCCGCGCCAGCTTTACCTATCGCCAGCGTACCCACCGGAATGCCGCGCGGCATTTGTACGATGGAGTAGAGGCTATCGACACCGCTCAGTGCGGCGCTCTGTACTGGCACACCCAGCACTGGCACCAGCGTTTTGGCGGCAATCATGCCCGGCAGGTGCGCTGCGCCGCCTGCGCCCGCAATAATCACCTGATAACCGTTCTCTTCGGCACTTTCGGCGAAGCTGAACAGTTTATCGGGGGTGCGGTGAGCAGAAACCACTTCAACGTGGTGCGGGACATTCAGGATTTCGAAGATTTCGGCGGCGAACTGCATGGTAGCCCAGTCGCTTTTGGACCCCATCACGATGGCGACACGCGCCGGATTATTGCGGGAAGACATGCGTCTTAAAACTCCTGTGGTGCACAACTCTCGGCTTTAGAGGGCACAGAGAATAGCACGGAAAGAGAGCAAGGAAAACGGTTGCGCGGCTATGAAATCAGCAAAGTTGCGCGTTTTTTAAAATGGAAAATGGATCAACTCAACGTCATCCGCCGTGACTTTCACCATCGAACCTTCCGTATGCCAGGCACCCAGTACCACGCGGAAAGCAGGTTGCTGATTGGCGATCAGTTCATGCACCGCCGGGCGATGGGTATGCCCGTGAATCAACCATTGCACCTGATGTTTTTCCATCGCACTGACCACCGCGTTTTGGTTAACGTCCATGATCGCCAACGATTTACTGCTGTTGGCTTCTTTGCTGTTCGCTCGCATTCGCGCGGCAATGCGTTTGCGCACAAACAACGGCAGGGCGAGGAATAGCGTTTGCAGCCACGGCTTATGGACTTTGGCGCGAAAAGCCTGATAACCGATGTCATCGGTGCACAGCGTGTCGCCATGCATAATCAACACCCGACGACCATAAAGTTCGAGCACTTTTTCTTCCGGCAATAACGTCATGCCACTCTCACGGGCAAAGCGTTTGCCAAGCAGAAAATCACGGTTGCCATGAATGAAATAACAGGGAACGCCGGAATCGGATACCGCTTTGATCGCTGCGGCCATCTGGCGATGGAGTGGGTTGGGATCGTCATCGCCAATCCATGCTTCAAACAGATCGCCAAGAATATACAGCGCGTCGGCCTTGCGGGCTTCCCCCGCTAAAAAACGCAGAAAACCGGCGGTGATCGCCGGTTCTTCCACGCAGAGATGAAGATCTGCAATAAAGAGTGTCGCCACGATTACTCGCTAACGGTCACGCTTTCAATGATAACGTCTTCTTTAGGCACGTCCTGGTGCATACCGCTACGACCGGTTGCTACACCTTTGATTTTGTCTACCACGTCCATGCCTTCAACCACTTCAGCAAACACGCAGTAACCCCAACCTTGCAGGCTTTCGCCAGAGAAGTTCAGGAAGTCGTTATCAACCACGTTGATGAAGAACTGTGCAGTTGCAGAGTGCGGTGCCTGAGTACGGGCCATTGCCAGCGTACCGCGGGTGTTTTTCAGACCGTTGTTGGCTTCGTTTTTGATCGGTTCTTTGGTGGCTTTTTGCTTCATGCCTGGCTCAAAACCGCCGCCCTGAATCATAAAGCCGTTGATAACACGGTGGAAAATGGTGTTGTTGTAAAAACCTTCGCGGCAGTAGTCCAGGAAGTTTTTAACTGTTTCAGGTGCTTTATCGTCAAAAGTTTTGATGACAATATCGCCGTGATTGGTGTGGAAAGTAACCATTTTTGCATCCTGTTCCGTTTGATTGGTGCTTCAACCCGATTCGGGTCATATATAGGGTGGTGTTATAGCATAACCGCACGATCGGATCATCACGCAATGTATGCTGATTCGCGCGGGAAATATGGGTATTATACGCAACTCAATTACCCACACATGTCTAAACGGAATCTTCGATGCTAAAAATCTTCAATACTCTGACACGCCAAAAAGAGGAATTTAAGCCTATTCACGCCGGGGAAGTCGGCATGTACGTGTGTGGAATCACCGTTTACGATCTCTGTCATATCGGTCACGGGCGTACCTTTGTTGCCTTTGACGTGGTTGCACGCTATTTGCGTTTCCTCGGCTATAAGCTGAAGTATGTGCGCAACATTACCGATATCGACGACAAAATCATCAAGCGTGCCAATGAAAATGGCGAAAGCTTTGTAGCGCTGGTGGATCGCATGATCGCCGAAATGCACAAAGATTTTGATGCTTTGAATATTCTGCGCCCGGATATGGAACCGCGTGCGACGCACCATATCGCAGAAATTATTGAACTCACTGAACAACTGATCGCCAAAGGTCACGCTTATGTGGCGGACAACGGCGACGTGATGTTCGACGTACCGACCGATCCAACTTATGGCGTGCTGTCGCGTCAGGATCTCGACCAGCTGCAGGCAGGCGCGCGCGTTGACGTGGTCGACGACAAACGCAACCCGATGGACTTCGTTCTGTGGAAGATGTCGAAAGAGGGCGAACCGAGCTGGCCGTCTCCGTGGGGCGCAGGCCGTCCAGGCTGGCACATTGAATGTTCGGCAATGAACTGCAAGCAGTTGGGTAACCACTTTGATATCCACGGCGGTGGTTCAGACCTGATGTTCCCGCACCACGAGAACGAAATCGCGCAGTCCACCTGTGCCCATGATGGTCAGTATGTGAACTACTGGATGCACTCGGGGATGGTAATGGTTGACCGAGAGAAGATGTCCAAATCGCTGGGTAACTTCTTTACCGTGCGTGATGTGCTGAAATACTACGACGCGGAAACCGTGCGTTACTTCCTGATGTCGGGCCACTATCGCAGCCAGCTGAACTACAGCGAAGAGAACCTGAAGCAGGCGCGTGCGGCGCTGGAGCGCCTCTACACTGCGCTGCGCGGCACAGATAAAACCGTTGCGCCTGCCGGTGGCGAAGCGTTTGAAGCGCGCTTTATTGAAGCGATGGACGACGATTTCAACACCCCGGAAGCCTATTCCGTGCTGTTTGATATGGCGCGTGAAGTGAACCGTCTGAAAGCAGAAGATATGGCAGCGGCAAACGCGATGGCGTCTCATCTGCGTAAACTTTCAGCCGTGCTGGGCCTGCTGGAGCAAGAACCGGAAGCGTTCCTGCAAAGCGGCGCGCAGGCAGACGACAGCGAAGTGGCTGAGATTGAAGCCTTAATTCAACAGCGTCTGGATGCCCGTAAAGCGAAAGACTGGGCGGCGGCAGATGCGGCGCGTGACCGTCTTAACGAGATGGGGATCGTGCTGGAAGATGGCCCGCAAGGGACCACCTGGCGTCGTAAGTAATTGCGCTATTGCCGGATGCGAGTTTTCGCATCCGGTTATCGTCTGCGCCACCACAACATTCCCATCAGTAGCATCCCCGGCAACCACACCCACATCAATTCAGAAATAATCACCTGATGCCCGTACGGCGTGGTGTAACGAGACAATGCAAACGGCGCGACTTTAATCACCTGCCAGGGAGCGAAAAAGCGTTCATCTGACCACGGCCACAGCCAGCCAACGCCTTTACCGCCAGTGGTTACCGAATCCAGCAAGCTGTGCGATAGCAACGAAACGGTTAAAAACAGCCAGCAGCGAATCAGCCCAGCCCTGAACCATCGACGTCCAATCAGCACACATAACAGCGGGACAACAAACGCAAACACCAGCGAATGGGTGAACCCGCGATGACCAAAAACATTGCCGTAAGCAACGCCAAATTTAAATGTCAATACATCAGCATCGGGCAGCATCGCCAGGATGATTCCGGCAAATAACAGGCGCGGAGGGATGACTTTCGAACCCAACCCTAAACCAATGCAAAGGGGAACGGCGGCGTGCGTAATAACGGTTGGCATGATGGTCGCTTCGGCAAAATGTCGATGCTATCAGCATGGATGAACGGGGCGTAGAGGGCAAAAGTCTGAAAAGAGAACCGGCCTGTTGATACAGGCCGGGAAAGGGATCAGGCAACAACCTGTACGCTGTGACCTGCAAAACTCACTGTCTGACCGGCGACGATTTTGCAGCGTTTGCGCGTTTCAACCGCGCCGTCGACTTTCACCTGGCCTTCGGCAATCGCGATTTTCGCCTGCGCACCGCTTTCGCTCCAGCCTTCCAGTTTCAGCAAGTCGCACAGCTCAACGTGCGGATGTTTACCTAAAGAAAATGTCGCCATGTTACTCACCCTGTGGATCATGATATTCAACGCACGCCTGTAGCGTGTTTTCGATCAGCGTGGCAACCGTCATCGGGCCAACGCCGCCCGGAACAGGCGTAATGTATGAGGCGCGTTTAGCCGCGTCTTCAAACACCACGTCGCCCACAACTTTGCCATTTTCCAGACGGTTGATGCCAACATCAATCACAATCGCGCCTTCTTTGATCCAGTCACCAGGAATAAAGCCCGGTTTACCGACGGCAACGATCAGTAGATCGGCATTTTCTACGTGATGACGCAGATTTTTAGTGAAGCGGTGAGTCACGGTGGTGGTGCAACCTGCGAGCAGCAGTTCCATGCTCATTGGGCGACCGACGATATTCGATGCGCCAATCACCACGGCGTTAAGACCGAAGGTATCAATGTTGTATCGCTCAAGCAGTGTGACGATACCACGCGGGGTGCAAGGACGTAGACGCGGCGCGCGCTGGCATAGACGACCGACGTTATAAGGATGGAAACCGTCAACGTCTTTGTCCGGGTGAATTCGTTCCAGCACTTTGACGTTATCAATACCCGCCGGTAACGGCAGTTGGACCAGAATGCCATCAATGGTGTTGTCGGCATTCAGCGCATCGATAAGCTCCAGCAGCTCCGCTTCGCTGGTGGTTTCCGGGAGGTCATAAGAACGGGAGACGAACCCGACTTCTTCACAAGCTTTGCGTTTGCTTGCGACATAAATTTGCGATGCAGGGTTGCTACCCACCAGTACTACGGCCAGTCCTGGTGCCCGCAGTCCAGCTGCAATACGTGCCTGAACTTTTTGAGCAACTTCAGAGCGCACCTGCTGCGCAATCGTTTTACCGTCAATAATCTTTGCTGCCATCAGAGAGAGGATTCCATCTGTTACGTAGGTCGAAGGGGATGCGCCTATTTTGTCAGAAGCGGGGCGCGCTGTCAGGTTTCGTTTCAGATTTATCGCGTGAAGCGACCTCTTGCGAAGGTGAGGCGCACCGTCGCTGAGATTGAAAGCTTCATTTTTCGTCCATGATGACGTTGTAAATCTGGAACTGATTTATTTCCTTGTCTAAGGATTAAGATAATTTAAGAAATACCTGACAATATAAAAAGAATTTTCAGCCTGGTAATTTACCGCTTCAGGTCTATATTTGTGTTGAATATATTTTGCGCGGAAATATTCATCTAACGGGGCTCTCTATTTTTTAGAATAGAGTGCATATTTTCAATTAAGACATTCTTAGAGGATAAAAAGGAATTTTACTACTATCAGTGTCTTAAATAAAGTAATCGGTTATATACGGATGTGGAGTCGATAAATGAGATTGAAGGAATATATATGAAATTAAGATTTATTTCGTCTGCGCTGGCTGCCGCACTATTCGCCGCTACGGGTAGTTATGCTGCCGTTGTAGATGGCGGTACAATTCACTTTGAAGGCGAACTGGTGAATGCTGCCTGTTCAGTGAATACTGACTCGGCAGACCAGGTTGTCACACTCGGTCAATATCGTACCGATATTTTCAATGCTGTTGGTAATACCTCTGCATTAATTCCATTCACTATACAGTTGAACGACTGCGATCCTGTTGTTGCCGCTAATGCTGCCGTTGCATTTTCTGGTCAGGCGGATGCAATCAATGATAATTTATTGGCCATTGCATCCAGTACCAATACAACAACAGCAACGGGTGTCGGTATTGAAATACTTGATAATACATCCGCAATTCTCAAACCTGATGGGAATAGCTTCTCAACCAACCAGAACTTGATCCCCGGGACCAACGTTCTTCATTTTTCTGCGCGTTATAAAGGCACCGGTACAAGTGCATCAGCAGGGCAAGCAAATGCTGACGCGACTTTTATTATGAGATACGAATAATCAAAACTACGTAGTTTTGAATTATATATCACGTCTTATAACAAAGTAATGTACCGGTTGTCTGAAGCGGTATGGTGGCAATGTAAATCGAAATCACGCTCACTTTGTATCATGCCGCTTTATTAAATGAAAAGGGAATGATGTGTTGTAATAAACCAAAGCAATCATTTCTTTATACTCCTTATTTTTGCCGTCAGGAATACACAAGGCGTATTAACTATGATGACTAAAATAAAGTTATTGATGCCCATTATATTTTATTTAATCATTTCGGCCAGCGCCCATGCTGCCGGAGGGATCGCATTAGGTGCCACGCGTATTATTTATCCCGCTGATGCTAAACAGACTGCGGTATGGATTAGAAATAGCCATACCAATGAGCGCTTTCTGGTCAATTCGTGGATTGAAAACAGTAGCGGTGTAAAAGAAAAGTCATTCATCATTACACCGCCACTGTTTGTTAGTGAACCCAAAAGCGAAAATACCTTGCGTATTATTTACACCGGTCCACCGCTGGCGGCAGATCGTGAGTCTTTGTTCTGGATGAATGTTAAGACGATCCCTTCGGTAGATAAAAATGCATTGAACGGCAGGAATGTTTTGCAACTGGCGATTTTATCGCGCATGAAGTTATTTCTCCGTCCAATTCAGCTACAAGAATTACCCGCAGAAGCGCCGGACACACTCAAGTTTTCGCGATCCGGTAACTATATCAATGTTCATAATCCATCACCTTTTTATGTCACCCTGGTTAACCTGCAAGTGGGCAGCCAAAAGTTGGGGAATGCTATGGCTGCACCCAGAGTTAATTCACAAATTCCCTTACCCTCAGGAGTGCGGGGAAAACTGAAATTTCAGACCGTTAATGATTATGGTTCAGTAACTCCGGTCAGAGAAGTGAACTTAAACTAACCGAATCATCTGACAATATCAGAGCTAATTATGAAAATACCCACTACTACGGATATTCCGCAGAGGTATACCTGGTGTCTGGCCGGAATTTGTTATTCATCTCTTGCCATTTTACCCTCCTTTTTAAGTTATGCGGAAAGTTATTTCAACCCGGCATTTTTATTAGAGAATGGCACATCCGTTGCTGATTTATCGCGCTTTGAGAGAGGTAATCATCAACCTGCGGGTGTGTATCGGGTGGATCTCTGGCGTAATGATGAGTTCATTGGTTCACAGGATATCGTATTTGAATCGACGACAGTAAATACAGGTGATAAATCAGGTGGGTTAATGCCTTGTTTTAACCAGGCACTCCTTGAACGAATTGGCCTTAATAGCAGTGCATTCCCCGAGTTAGCCCAGCAGCAAAATAATAAATGCATTAATTTACTGAAAGCTGTACCTGATGCCACAATTAACTTTGATTTTGCAGCGATGCGCCTGAACATCACTATTCCTCAGATAGCGTTGTTGAGTAGCGCTCACGGTTACATTCCGCCTGAAGAGTGGGATGAAGGTATTCCTGCTTTACTCCTGAATTATAATTTCACCGGTAACAGAGGTAATGGTAACGATAGCTATTTTTTTAGTGAACTTAGTGGGATTAATATTGGCCCGTGGCGTTTACGCAACAATGGTTCCTGGAACTATTTTCGCGGAAATGGATATCATTCAGAACAGTGGAATAATATTGGCACCTGGGTACAGCGCGCCATTATTCCGCTGAAAAGTGAACTGGTAATGGGAGACGGTAATACAGGGAGTGATATTTTCGATGGCGTCGGATTTCGAGGTGTACGGCTTTATTCTTCTGATAATATGTATCCAGATAGCCAGCAAGGGTTTGCCCCAACGGTACGTGGGATTGCCCGTACGGCGGCCCAGCTAACGATTCGGCAAAATGGTTTTATTATCTATCAAAGCTATGTTTCCCCCGGCGCTTTCGAAATTACAGATTTGCACCCGACATCTTCAAATGGCGATCTGGACGTCACCATCGACGAACGCGATGGTAATCAGCAGAATTACACTATTCCGTATTCAACAGTGCCAATTTTACAACGCGAAGGGCGTTTCAAATTTGACCTGACGGCGGGCGATTTTCGTAGCGGTAATAGTCAGCAATCGTCGCCTTTCTTTTTTCAGGGCACGGCACTCGGCGGTTTACCACAGGAATTTACTGCCTACGGCGGGACGCAATTATCTGCAAATTACACCGCCTTTTTGTTAGGGCTGGGGCGCAACCTCGGGAACTGGGGCGCAGTGTCGCTGGATGTAACGCATGCGCGCAGTCAGTTAGCCGACGACAGTCGTCATGAGGGGGATTCCATTCGCTTCCTCTATGCGAAATCAATGAACACTTTCGGCACCAATTTTCAGTTAATGGGTTACCGCTATTCGACACAAGGTTTTTATACCCTTGATGATGTTGCGTATCGTCGAATGGAGGGGTACGAATATGATTACGATTATGACGGTGAGCATCGCGATGAACCGATAATCGTGAATTACCACAATTTACGCTTTAGTCGTAAAGACCGTTTGCAGTTAAATATTTCACAATCACTTAATGACTTTGGCTCGCTTTATATTTCTGGTACCCATCAAAAATACTGGAATACTTCGGATTCAGATACCTGGTATCAGGTGGGGTATACCAGCAGCTGGGTTGGCATCAGTTATTCACTCTCATTTTCGTGGAATGAATCTGTAGGGATCCCCGATAACGAACGTATTGTCGGACTTAATGTTTCAGTGCCTTTCAATGTTCTGACCAAACGTCGCTACACCCGGGAAAATGCGCTCGATCGCGCTTATGCCTCCTTTAACGCCAACCGTAACAGCAACGGGCAAAATAGCTGGCTGGCAGGCGTTGGTGGGACCTTACTGGAAGGCCACAACCTGAGTTATCACGTAAGCCAGGGCGATACCTCGAATAATGGGTACACGGGCAGCGCCACGGCAAACTGGCAGGCCGCTTACGGTACGCTGGGGGTCGGGTATAACTACGACCGCGATCAACATGACGTTAACTGGCAGCTGTCTGGCGGTGTGGTCGGGCATGAAAATGGTATAACGCTGAGCCAGCCTTTAGGGGATACCAATGTTTTGATTAAAGCGCCTGGCGCAGGCGGTGTACGCATTGAAAATCAAACTGGAATTTTAACCGACTGGCGCGGCTATGCGGTGATGCCGTATGCCACGGTTTATCGGTATAACCGTATCGCGCTTGATACCAATACGATGGGGAATTCCATCGATGTTGAAAAAAATATTAGCAGCGTTGTGCCGACGCAAGGCGCGTTGGTTCGTGCCAATTTTGATACCCGCATAGGCGTGCGGGCGCTCATTACCGTTACCCAGGGCGGAAAACCGGTGCCGTTTGGATCACTGGTACGGGAAAACAGTACCGGAATAACCAGTATGGTGGGTGATGACGGGCAAGTTTATTTAAGTGGTGCGCCATTGTCTGGTGAATTACTGGTTCAGTGGGGAGACGGCGCGAACTCACGCTGCATTGCGCACTATGTATTGCCGAAGCAAAGCTTACAGCAAGCCGTCACTGTTATTTCGGCAGTTTGCACACATCCTGGCTCATAAAGGAAATTATCAATGAAGATAATCTGCAGGTCATTATTGGCAATGGCATGTTTGTGGTTAACGAACATATCGTGGGCTACTGTTTGTGCAAATAGTACTGGCGTAGCAGAAGATGAACACTATGATCTCTCAAATGTCTTTAATAGCACCAATAACCAGCCAGGTCAGATTGTTGTTTTACCGGAAAAATCCGGCTGGGTAGGTGTGTCAGCAATTTGCCCACCCGGTACGCTGGTGAATTATACATACCGTAGTTATGTCACCAACTTTGTTGTTCAGGAAACTATCGATAATTATAAATATATGCAATTAAATGATTATCTATTAGGTGCGATGAGTCTGGTTGATAGCGTGATGGATATTCAGTTTCCCCCGCAAAATTATATCCGTATGGGAACAGATCCTAACGTTTCGCAAAACCTTCCGTTCGGGGTGATGGATTCTCGTTTGATATTTCGTTTAAAGGTTATTCGTCCTTTTATTAACATGGTGGAGATCCCCAGACAGGTGATGTTTACCGTGTATGTGACATCAACGCCTTACGATCCGTTGGTTACACCTGTTTATACCATTAGTTTTGGTGGCCGGGTTGAAGTACCGCAAAACTGCGAATTAAATGCCGGGCAAATTGTTGAATTTGATTTTGGTGATATCGGTGCATCGTTATTTAGTGCGGCAGGGCCGGGGAATCGACCTAATGGTGTCATGCCACAAACCAAGAATATTGCGATCAAATGTACGAATGTTGCTGCGCAGGCTTATTTAACAATGCGTCTGGAAGCCAGTGCCGTTTCTGGTCAGGCGATGGTGTCGGACAATCAGGATTTAGGTTTTATTGTCGCCGATCAGAACGATACGCCGATCACGCCTAACGATCTCAATAGCGTTATTCCTTTCCGTCTGGATGCAGCTGCGGCAGCCAATGTCACACTTCGCGCCTGGCCTATCAGTATTACCGGTCAAAAACCGACCGAAGGGCCGTTTAGCGCGCTGGGGTATTTACGCGTCGATTATCAATGAGGTACGGAGAATGAGAAGAGTAATCTTTAGCTGTTTCTGCGGGCTACTGTGGAGTTCCAGTGGATGGGCAGCTGACCCTTTAGGAACGATTAATATCAATTTGCACGGTAACGTTGTTGATTTCTCCTGTACCGTAAACACAGCGGATGTTGATAAGACGGTAGATTTAGGCAGATGGCCTACGACACAACTACTGACCGCTGGCGATACCACGGCACCTGTTCCTTTTAGTCTGCGCCTGGAAGGATGTCCTCCGGGATCAGTCGCGATTTTATTTACGGGAACGCCGGCATCCGATGCCAACCTGCTGGCCCTGGACGATCCCGCAATGGCACAAACCGTCGCCATCGAATTACGCAAGAGCGATCGCTCCCGGCTTGCGCTGGGCGAGGCGAGCCCGACTGAGGAGGTAGATGCAAATGGCAATGTAACGCTAAACTTTTTTGCCAATTATCGAGCGTTAGCCAGCGGTGTCCAACCAGGTGTGGCGAAAGCGGATGCGATATTTATGATCAATTATAATTAATATTATATTAATTCATATAATTTGGCGTAGTCGATAAGTTCTACAATTGAATGCAAACCGAGTTTGCCATAAATATTAGATTTATGCGCACTAATTGTTTTATTGCTAAGTAATAGTTTGTCGGCAATTTCTTTATTAGATAATCCGCTAACCAGATAGCGTAATATAGTCACTTCACGATTAGATAGCACCGTAGCTGTTGAATTATTGGTGCTGCATTTATTACTTTTTATATAGTTGAGCGTTTCACTGGGAAAAAAAGTGTATCCAGAGAGAATCATCTGGACGGCATGAAAAATATCATTCTGATCATTGCATTTACTGACAAAACCGTTAGCACCCGCTTGTATCGCTCTGCCCGCATAAAAGCATTCTGATTTTGATGATAAAAATAATACCTTCACCGTACTCTGGATTTGTTTGATTCTTTTCAGGAAGGTAAAACCGTCTGTACCGGGCAAGTCTATATCCATAATGATTAAATCAACAGGACGGGTTCGGAGATAATCGATGGTTATGCGGTAATCATCCGTTTTCAGGACAATCTGCAATTCACTGTTTTTTTGCAACAGAACTTCAATGGACATTCTGATGATAGGATGGGTATCCATAATGATCACCGACGTTGGTTTCATAGTTACCAGTCTCACAGGGTAGGACAATTTTCCGTTAGGGCTGGAAATTGTACTTTGATACATGAAAATACGGGTTTTCTTGATTCAGATGCGCAGCGGGGTGCGTTTGTTTGCCGCTATAGCGAAATAAATCAGAAAATCAGACGTGGTCGTTCACTTGTTCAGCAACCAGATCAAAAGCCATTGACTCAGCAAGGGTTGACCGTATAATTCACGCGATTACACCGCATTGCGGTATCAACGCGCCCTTAGCTCAGTTGGATAGAGCAACGACCTTCTAAGTCGTGGGCCGCAGGTTCGAATCCTGCAGGGCGCGCCATTTCTTCTTCATTTATGCCAGTCTTATCTGTTTCCGCTTTGCCCTTCACCACATCACTTTTTGTCGCTGTTTGGCGAGATAATTCAACGGTGTCAGGCCGTAAAACGCCTTAAAAACAGAGATAAAGTACGACGTGCTGCTATAGCCACATAATTGCGCTACCTGAGTGATATTTTTGTTATCCATCAATAACATCTGTACGGCGTAACGCATACGACACTCTGTGACAATCTGGCTATAGCTGGTATTTTCGTTTTTTAATTTCTTTTTGAGCAGGCTGGGGCTTAAACAGAGCGAACTGGCGACAATTCGCAGATTCCAGTAATGCTGAATATCGCTTTGAATAATGCGGCAGACGCTGTCGCGGACGCTGCTGCGTAAGATATACATCAGTAGGGCAATAAACCGCGATTGCTCAAGAAAGTTAGACAATACGGTAAAAAGCAATGCGCGCGTCAACTCCGCTTCGCAGGGTTTGCTGGGTTGCTGCTTGCTGTGGTTGGCGGCTAGCCGGAACACTTCCGGTGTACGGCTATGACAAGCGATAACCGGGGTTGCCAGCCGCGACCAGGGCTTTACACAGGTTAAGTTCTTATTTAAAAACAACAGATAATCGTTGATGATGTTACGGTTGATGTGGGTGATTAATACGTGATTTAACGTTGAGAGTTCAATGACGTTATTGTTGCACGCGAAGGCGGCCAGGTAGTTTTTCGGAAGGGTAAACGTGGCATGGTTATTGACGCTTACCTCTACTTCTTTTTCGGTCAGGATCACCACGCAAGGTTCACTGCTGCTCAATTGCATTTCGCACTCCTCAGATATCAGAAACTCCGCTCAAAGGATCTATGCTTCCTGCATGAGTGATCGGCCCGTTCGCCGATAACGATCTTCTTTCTTTAGCACGCTTTTTAGCAATTAATCTTGATGGAATTCTGACGAGAGCGAAAGTGGTAAGTCAGGTCGTACCCGACTTACCTGGAGGGGATTTAATACTCGAGAATGCCGTGTGCGACGGGCAAATAGCGCAGAGAGAAATAGAGCGTGTCTTTACCGCAAGAGGAACGTTTCGCTAACAGCGAGGCGATCTCAGCATCCGGTTTCGGTTTCGCTGTAAAGGTTTTGCCTTTACCGGCGACAAACAGTTCATAAACAATGCCGCTTGCTGGGGCGGAGCTTTGGCAATCGGCGCTGGCCTGTAGATAACGTTCACGCTGTTCAGCGGTGAGTTTATCAACGCCGCTGCCATCCTGTACCCAGACATTAACGCCGGTTGCTTTAACGTGTTCCAGCAGTTGGCGATAGCCATCGGGCGACATATTTCCGGCGAAAAAACTACTGATATAAACCGGTTTTGCCGAAACATCGCTAATCAACCGCTGCGCGTTGTTTAACCATGTTAGCAAAGGCTGACGGGCGGCTTCGCTGCGCCAGTTCAGGTCGTCAATTTCCGCGCTGATGTACCAGCCATCCGGCGTTACGCCAGGCGCAGCGCTCCATAATCTGGCTTGCTGGAGATCGGCTGCCAGCAGGCGATTAAGATAGCTTTCCAGCGCCGCGGATGATTGTTTCTGATGCAGAAAAAATTCCGGATCGGCGTTCAGTCCGACAATCAGCTTCAGGCCAGCCTGTTGCGCAGCTGCGGCACGCTTAAACAATAATGCGCGCTGTTCTGGCTGGGTGAATGCATCGCCGTAACGGGTCCA
The DNA here is from genome assembly GCF_030295175.1 of Escherichia sp. HH091_1A. Taxonomy (NCBI): domain Bacteria; kingdom Pseudomonadati; phylum Pseudomonadota; class Gammaproteobacteria; order Enterobacterales; family Enterobacteriaceae; genus Escherichia; species Escherichia sp. HH091_1A. Next base: position 682,980 of record NZ_AP025747.1, read on the forward strand.
TTGCAAAACCAGGGTATCGAAGCCTTGCAAACGTAACTGACTCATCAGCCCCTGCCACTGGGTATCGGTAACCTGACTATCACGGTTTTGTGGTTGCCAGATAATACCTTTCATCGCAAAGGAAAAAGGGCTGACCAAAAGCAGTGTCAGCAATACGAAAATGAACTTACGCATTTACCAGTGCACTCCAATGGTGAGAAACGCGTTGTTGCGCTCTCCGTTACGTTGATTAATCGCCTTAAAGGTATGTTGATATTCGACGCCGAGACTGACTTTGTGCGGCCAGGCGTCGTAGTGCGTCTCGCCGGTCCAGATATTCCAGCGGACCCCGACACCGCCAAGCTGCGCGCCCTGAGTGCCTTTATCACGATAACCGTTGTCCTGAACGTGAGCGTAAGGCTCAATAGTCTGTCCGTTCGCCACCTTCTGATGCCAGCTTAAGCGATAATCTGCCGTCCACGCCTGAATATCGTGGCGGACATATTGCGCCGCATCGAGGTACAGGTTTTGGGCAAACCAGCCTGAACCGTTCGGGTGCCATTCGTCGCTGTATTTGCCGCCATTAAAGAATGAGGCGCTGGCGCGCAGCATGGTATCGGATGCGCCATTTTGCCCGTTCAGCGGCAACTGCTGTTCGACGGCGAGGAAAAAGATCTGATCGCGCAGCGGCTTCCAGCGCAGACCGGTGCCGGACATCGGATTTTTCACCGGCATCATCACCCCGTTTTCTCCGGTATCGGCAAATACACGGCTGTAAACCGAGAGCAGGTCGCCTTCCAGCAGCATATTGCGTCCGATGCGGTACTCGGCTTCCAGTTGCCCGTAGCTACGATAGCTTTTCCCTGGCGCTGCGCCGCCGACATTATTGTTAGCGGTACTCATTGCGCCGGAACGCAAGCCGATAGAAGAATCGAAACTGAACGTCCAGCGGCGACCGACCTCCTCATGCAGACGGCGGAAATTGAAGCGTTGCTGATTTTGCTCTGGGGTCAGTGGGGTTATCAGCGCCTGATTATCAATGTCATCAATCACCAGCCGGGCGTAGTGCTGCGTCGCAGGCATATCATCCAGACGCTGGTTCACGTAGGCCAGTTGTCGGATAAGTGCCGGATCGTCCGGTAGCCCTTTATGCGCCTGTTCGAGCATTTCCCGCGACTGTGCGATATCACCGCTATCCCACAAGGCGTAACCGAGCGCTGCCTGGGTGTTGCTATTATTCGGTTCCAGTTCCAGAGCGGCGCGCAAATCACTCACCGCCGCCGGGACATTATGACGTTGGCGATAAATTGTCGCCCGCGCAACGTAAGCGTTGGCAGAAGGCGCAATATTGATTGAGCGCGTGAGATCGTTCAGTGCGAGTTCCGGCTGACCAGGAATGTAACGTTGCGCATGCAGCCACCAGTAGAGGGCATTGTTTCCCAGCCCACGTTGTTCTGCCTGCTGAAGCCAGCGATCGCGAGCCGCACCATTTCCTGCCGCCTGGGCGGTATTGGCAGCAGCAAGCAGATCCTCATTGCTCATGTCGTGAATACTGATTTTCTGCCAGGCCGCCAGTGCGGTGGCGTAATCCTCAACCTGATACGCCTGATAGGCTACCGCACGATGTTGCCAGGCGTTCGGTTGCCGTTGTTCGGCCTGAAGCCATGCATACAACGCCACACCGGGTAGCGTGTCCCGATAACACTTTGCCAGACGGTTCCAGGCGGCGGCATCGTAGGAAGGCGACATATCGCCCAGCAAGCGAACTATTGCCGGGCAATTATCTGCAATACCCGGCAACTGACTTTGCCACTGACGTTGCTCCGCCAGCGGTAAGGGTTTCGATAAAATCGCCACCTTCGCCGGAGTTGCCAGGTAAGGATGACTTTCCAGCAGAGACGCCAGTCGCGCCATTAAAGTCTGGCTGACACGCGCATCGCCCTGGAAAGGATAGCGTTGCAGCAATAAATCGGCAGCTTCGCGTGACTGCTCGTTCTGCATCAGTTGCCAGGTCAGTTGATCCAGGCGGGTAAGATTTGCCGGTTCTTGCTGATACAGCAATCGTGCCAGACGCAGAGCTTCAGCCTTGTTATGAGTCGCCACGCTAACGGTATAACGCTCCTCAAGCATTTCATTGGCGGGGAGGGTGGCAAGCAGTTTTTGCGCTGCGTCGTACTGACCTTCTTTTAACAGCACCGGTAGCGTCGCGCCAACAACATACTGGCGGTTATCGGCAAACTGTACCGTATAATTCGCCAACGCCTGAACGGGGTTGGCGCTGTATTTAGATAACAGATAGAGCCAACTTTTCTCTTGTGCGTCCGTGGTAAACAGCGGCTTATTTTCAGCGAGATAACGCTGAAGGCGTGCTTTTTCGCCACGATAAGCCAGCGCGGTCGCGTAAGTAATGTACGACTGTGGATCGGTGAAGATCCCCTCTGATTGCAGCGCCAGGATCCGATCATCCAGCTGGCCTGCGAGCAGAACATCAAACCACTGACGGCGCTCAGCTGCGTTTAATGTATTTTGTTGCCGTGATTCACTGAACAACGTTTCTGCCAGCGACCACTGCTTGAGGTAGATTGCCCGTTGCAGCAGATCGGTTCGCAGCGTTTTTCCTTCCGGCGATGCAGCAAACGTCGCATCGTTCAGTTGCGCTCTGGCGACAGGTAATTGTGCCAGCCGCAGGGCATTCTGCCCGACTTCACTGCGACAACGCAGGGTCGGCGCAGCGTCGCACGCTTTTTGCTGGGCAAGCAGTTCTTCAACAGTCGTAACGCTTTTCACTTCAACTGGAATAGCCGCCAGACTGCGCTCAAGTCGGGCATCTCCTGGGTGACGTTTCAGTTGATCCTCAAGCAACAGCCGCGCCCGGTCATCATGACCAAAATGGCGATAGGCTTCCGCAAGGTATAAAGTCAGCGGAATATTATCCGGCACCTGCTGGTGTATATATTCAAATTCGCGGATGGCGGTTGCTTCGTCGTTATTTTTCTGTGCCTTCAGCGCCTTATCGAGACGGGGATAAATAACAAAATGGCGATAATCGCTCAGCCCCAGCTCTTCTGCGCTGGTGCCGATATTGTCTGCGAGTGCGCTGGTACTCAATAAAGACGTCAGCAGTAAACCAGACCATCCGATGACGCGATTAAGGTTATTCTCCTTCATTTTCGGACTCCAGTTGCGCAACCTGTTCTGTGTTTAAACCTGCTTTGAGTAATAGTGATTGCATCGAAACTTGTAATTCGCGTTGAATTGTCAGGACGCGATCCAACGTTTCCTGGCTGATAACGCCTTCGGTGACCAAAAACTTGCCGAGCGGCAGAGAACTGCGTTCATGGCGCAATAACAACACGTTAATTGCTGAACGATTAATATGACCGAGCGTGGTCAGTATTTCGGCGAACAGGAACTGATGCGGCACATATTGCCGCCAGATTTCACCGGCCTGCTGTTCCGTGAGCCACTGATGCTGAACCGCATTGTACAACATTGCCCGCGGATCGTGACCGCGTCGGCGTGCATACCAGTGACGTAACCCCGTGACAATTTGTCCACGCAGAACAATGACGTAACGCACTTTGCGTCCGACTTTACGCGTCAGGGCTGCCAGCGAAACCGGGTCAATACCATCTTCACTGCCGACAATTAACTCATCATTTTCCAGACGCAGCGGTAGCACCGCATAATGCAGCGCCACGGAGGCCGGCATCGCGGCAATCAGCGAAGAAGGGATCTGCCAGGCATCGATGGACTCCCACGCCACGCCGTTTTGCTCTGCTAGCGCCTGTGCCAGCTGCTCGGCGCTAATCAGCCCCTGCATCAGCATTGAACCGCCCAGGCGTAGACCTTCGACGCGATTACGCAGTGCTGTATCGAGTTGTTCTTCAGTGATGACCTGATTTTCCAGCAGGATTTGACCTAACGGACGCAACGAGCGGGTATCGCCAGTCACGCTGGGGAAGTCATGCGTTGTTTTATCCCACGCGACACGACGTGGATCGCCGTGTTGAAGTACCTGTTTTAACGCGCGCCAGTTGGCCATGAAGTTAATCAGGTTGCCCCAGAAAAGACGCAGGACAGATAACAGCCCCTGCGTCAGGCCATAGTAGCCAGTGACGAAAATCACCCGCTGTACGATACGGTTAACCATCAGGCCAAAGTTTAGCCACAGCAGGGTCATTAACCATGCGCTGCCGCTAAAAATAGAAAGGAAATGCCAGGCATCGGGCCAGAAACTTTCATACGCCAGCAACAGCAAAAGCTGGATCATCACCAGCATCGCGAGGAAGCTGACAAAGTTACTGATTGCCCCTTTGCGGTCACGCCAGAGAAAGTAGTTGAGTGTCAGGCTGGAGGTCCATTTATGGGTTTTAAAGCCCTGGAAAACAATGCCGATAATCCAGCGAGACTTTTGCCGAACCGCCGTTGAAAAGGTATCGGGGAAATATTCGCGCACGCAGATCATGTTTGATGTCCGCGCGTGCTGTAAAAATTTACGCTGCTCGCGTTCTTTGGCTTCGTCCACCACCGGAAAACGGACAAAAATTTCCGTCATACCTTTTTCTTTCAGGCGGAAACCAATGTCGTAATCTTCAGTCAGACTCTGCACGTCGAAAGCGATACCGTCACCGTCAGCTAACAGTGCAGTCACGGCGCGGCGGCTGAAACAGGTGCCGACGCCTGCGCTGGGCACTTGTCCGGCGAGGGCTTCACGCACCGGAACATCTTTGCCATGCAGTTCTGAAAACTCATCAATGTAAGTCATGCTGGTGAAGTGCGTCCATTCGCGTTCGAATGGGTATACCGGGATCTGAATCAGATCTTTACGCTCGACCAGATAGTTGAACAGACGCAATTCCATCGGTGAAATTACGTCTTCGGCGTCATGCAGAATAAAACCAGCAAAAGCGAAATTGGCGCTACGCTCAAACTGGGTGATGGCGTCCAGCACATTGTTCAGGCAGTCGGCTTTACTGGTGGGGCCAGGACGCGCGCAGACTACCTTATGCACGTTTGGGAAGCGAGCGCACACTTCGTCAACATCACGCTGAGTATCTGGGTCGTTGGGGTAGGTGCCAACAAAGATATGATAGTTTTCATAGTCGAGCGTGGTCGCCGCCAGCTCGGCCATATTGCCGATGACGCCCGTTTCATTCCACGCCGGAACCATAATCGCTAACGGTTTTTCATCTGGTTTATACAGTTCGCGGTAACTCATTCGCGGGTAGCGGCGATAAACACTCAACTTGCGTTTAATGCGGCGTACCCAGTAGACGACATCAATAAAAAAATCGTCCAGCCCGCTGATGAACATGATGACCGCTAACGTTATCGCGATTACTTTTAAGCCGTAGAGCCAGGTTGCAAAAACATCAAGAAGCCAGTCCACACAAAAACCTTACATTAACGCTGGTTATGTTTAGGGTGGCGTATATTAAAGTTTTTTATGAATTGTGACAGCTTTTTATCATTAATAGGTAGGATTATTGCGGCACGTTATTTTTACACTGGTTATAAAAGTTGCCGATTGTGTAGAATGTAGACAAAAGCGCGGAGGTGAAGGTCATAGTGAGGAGGATAGGCGGCAACCGATCAGGTCATCATGTTGTGGAAGTGCCTGGAGGAGGTGAGCAGGGGAGAACATTTTCCCCGTGCTGAACAAAAAGACGGCGTTGCTGTGGGTACAGGAAGGCTAACTTCATTTCTCTTTAGATTAATTAAGTTTAATATTCAACCAGGAAATAAAGAACGTTAAAATAACAAATGCTTTATAAATAAGCAACTTTGCTTGTGTTTTTGTCATGATGGTGATCTTTTATGCAAGGGGGAATTATTGGAATTCAAATGTTTTATATTCCTCTGTAATCATCTTTAAACTTAACATAGCCATGTCTCGAGTATCCTCATCATCAGAATGTAGAGAAATATTTAATCCTTTAATTAAGATGTTGTCCGGGAAAGCCATTGCCAATAATGTACACCAATATCGGACGCTTTTTATTGTCAGAGGATTTTCCAGTATGCTGGCTATATTGGATACTACAATATTTTCATCACATTTAAACAAAAAATCTTCAACCAACTGATATACTCCTAAGCCATCACCTTCCCCAAAGGATTGTAAAAATAATGGGATAGCCTCTTCAGCAGGATTTGCACAAAAATAAAGTCTTACGTCGTCATATTTATTGATAAGTTCCTGTGTGATGTCATAATCATTAGGCATAGGGTGATTTAGAGCAAGGAATGCTAATGCTTCTTTTTTAGTCATATTCATCGTGGTTAATATTGTTTGCTGAAAACTATGAAATAAATGGCTCATATACAGAATTGAATAGGAAGTCTTGTTTCCATATTACTTTATCATAAAAAAGAGATTTGGCTTGATGCGTATAGAAAATATGAGGGTGAATAGTTTCTCCACCATAAATTTTATTCTTTCCCGTTACACCGGAAAATTCATTGGTTTTAATCTGTCGTTTAAGCCAGTTAATGGCTTTGCATAAACATATTAATTTATTCTCAGAATCAGTAGTGTTAATTTCAGTAAGTTGTAACATCTTTGCCCCGTTATGCTCAACTAAATGCCCCGGTTTTATTTCAATCCAACCACAACAACGATCAATGCTACTAAACTTTATTTTTCTATTGTTAGATTTAATGCTGGGCATAAGATAAATTCGATATGCTACAACAGGGATTTTTTTCTGTTAAAATATTTAGTTGTTGAGAGTATTCATCTTGTAGCGCAAACCAAATCGAATGTAATTGATACTTTGAGGCTATAATAGCGAGCCAATCAGACAGCTCTTCATTCGTGCAAAAAACATTTATCCTTGCAGTTGCCATTCGTAATCCTTTGTATATGAGAATTTTATCCGTATCTTATGTCTTAATCCTGCCCTAATACTTTATTATTCATAAAATTAATTTCGCTGCATTCCACGACAATCGCCAGCGTGAGGGGAAATTACTTGATTATAAATTATTACTTATAATTTCTCCATTTCCTGCCAACTCTAAAAAAACATCGAATGAAATTGCTATTTGTTTTACTTCAGCTATATCCAGGTCACCAAAATTTACGGAAGATATTCTGGTGTGTTCTGGATTACGATAATCCAGTAAAAAACATATCGGCCCACCATCAGAACCAAAAGCCATGAACTGTTCACCTAGATAATGATTGATTAAATAACCATCATTTAATTCCTTGATTTCGTCTAATGGCCACAAGGAAATGTAAATATTGTGAAATTTACCTGCTCCACCGTTAGACCACAGAAAAAACTCTTTCATATCTTCTGGAAAACGATGCGTGAAATTGGACTCTAACAACATCATATCTTTTTCTGACAAAGAATCATATTTTGTCCAAAATGGTTTTATCTGTTCTATGATTTTTTCCACTTTATAGTACTCATGATTCGTTAAAATATTAACAGGATTTTCACCCATACGATTAATATACGATATTTTAATCTCAAGAATATATTTGGATGGTGAAGTTATCTGGGGTATACATTCACACTATATATATTATCCGAAGGCAGTTGCGCTACTGCCATACCCTGATAAAACTCACCATCTGCACGAAACGGATTTTACGCTTTTTCTCGTGACGAAATAGCTAATTCTCAATTCAATTAACATCCACTGCATTATCTGACCAATCACTCCCTCTCCGGTAGCCCGATAACAAACCTTGTCCCCCGCGCATCTGACGTTACCGCAACCGTGCCTTTATGCGCGACAACAATCGATTTCACTATCGCCAGACCAATACCGCTACCTTCACCTTTTCGCTGGCGGGAAGGATCAACGCGGTAGAAACGGTCAAACAAACGCGGTAAGTGCTCGGGCGCAATGGGCGTACCGGGGTTTTCGACGGTAACTTGCACCTGGTGATCGACCGTTTGACAGCGCACTACAATTGCCTCTCCGGGCGGCGTATAACGCAGGGCGTTAGAAAGCAGGTTGCTTAGCGCCCGACGCAGCATCAGCGGATCGCCCGCAATCTGACATTTGTCGCCAACAAACCGTAGTGCTACGCCGCGATCTTCCGCTAACGCCTCGAAAAAATCGAACACTTTACCAACTTCATCCGCCAGGTTGAGCATTTTCTTTTCGGGGATTAACTGGTTGTTATCGGCCTGAGCGAGAAACAGCATATCGCTGACCATTTTCGCCATTCGCGTCAGCTCTTCGAGATTAGAGTAGAGCACATCTTCCAGCTCCTTCTGGCTGCGCGACTGGCTGAGGGCGATTTCCGTTTGCGTGATGAGATTCGTAATTGGTGTGCGAATTTCGTGGGCGATATCCGCTGAGAAATTGGACTGGCGGGTAAAGACATCCTCAATACGCTCGATCATATGGTTGAACGACAGTACCAGCTGTTCCAGCTCAATCGGCACGGTCTGCGGGTCAAGGCGAACGTCGAGATCTTTCGAGGTAATGTTCTGGATTTGACGGCTGACGCTGCGAATTGGCGCGTGGCCTTTATGTACCGCCAACAGCACGATAAAGACGATCAGGATGCTGATGATCGATGCGGTCATAATAAGTTTATTCATCAAATCATTAATGTAATGAAGATGAAAATCGATAGACAGTGCGATGTAGAGCGTATAAATCGGTTTGCCGTCCACCAGCGGGCCAACCGGCAAGTTAATCATCCGCCAGTTGCTGTGTTCCATATGCCCGTGACCGTGGCCTGGCATCATCATTGTCGGGCCGGAAAGGAGATACACCTCGCCGCCCCGAGCGTCTTTATCGGGTATGGCATCACGTGCAAACTCGCGGATATCCGGCGCACCGGGGGAGTGATACACCGTTTTACCGTGGCTATCTGCCAGAGAAATCAACACGTTGGAATAACCACTGACGATATCTTCCAGCGTCATTAAGCGTCGGGCTTGTGTCTCTTCGGGATGATTAAGAACACGCCTGAATGTGGCGCTAATCTCTTTTAAATCATTAATATCCTGCTCGGCAAAATGCACTTTTACCGAGTGGATCATGATCCAGGCAAAGACGAAAAACGCTGCAATGGTGGCAAGGCTGATAAAAAAGGTCAGGCGGGTTGCCAGCGAAAACGGGCGCTGAAACGGCTTACTGGCCATCCGGCACCTCAAGCATGTAACCCACGCCGCGCACGGTTTGAATCAGCCTCGGCTCAAAGTCGTTGTCGATTTTGCCGCGCAGTCGCTTCACCGCCACATCAATAGCGTTAGTATCGCTGTCAAAATTCATGTCCCATACCTGCGAGGCGATAAGCGAGCGGGGCAGCACTTCGCCCTGATGACGGAGGAAAAATTCCAGCAGGGTAAATTCTTTACTGGTCAAAGTGATGCGCGTACCGCTGCGGGTGACTTTGCGGCTAACGAGATCGACCATCAGGTCGGCAACCTGAAACTGACTTTCGATAATTACCGCCGCCCCGCGCCGCAGTAGAGTCCGCACCCGCGCCAGCAGTTCAGCAAAAGCGAACGGTTTCACCAGGTAGTCATCTGCCCCCAACTCCAGCCCCTTGACGCGATGTTCAATGGTTCCAAGCGCGGTAAGCAACAGAATCGGCATCCCTTTATTGGCGGAACGCAACATGCGCACGATATCCCAGCCGTTCACGTCCGGCAGCATAATATCGAGGATTATCAGGTCGTAATCTCCGGTCATCGCCAGATGATATCCATTCAGCCCGTTATCGGCCAAATCAACCACAAAACCGGCCTCGGTTAACCCTTTGGTTAAGTATTCGCCGGTTTTCTTTTCATCTTCGACAATCAACAGTTTCATATTTCCTCCGCATGTTGCCCGGGCAATTCTAGAGTAGCGGGATCAGATGGCAATCGCTTATTGGCAAAATGACAGTATTGTCATTTTCCTGTCACCGGAAAATCAGAGCCTGGCGAGTAAAGTTGGCGGCATAAAATCACCAGAAATTATGTGCCTATGTTTCCTTGTAAACTTCTGCCATTTTGTGTGGCCCTTGCGTTAACCGGTTGTTCTCTGGCACCGGATTATCAGCGTCCGGCAATGCCTGTTCCGCAGCAGTTCTCACTCAGCCAGAACGGCCTGGTTAACGCGGTAGATAACTACCAGAACGCGGGCTGGCGCACCTTTTTTGTTGATAATCAGGTGAAGACGCTGATTAGCGAGGCGCTGGTGAATAATCGGGATTTGCGCATGGCGACGCTGAAAGTGCAGGAGGCACGGGCGCAATATCGTCTGACCGATGCCGACCGCTACCCGCAGCTCAATGGCGAGGGTAGCGGCAGCTGGAGCGGCAATCTTAAAGGCGATTCAGCCACGACGCGGGAGTTCTCGACTGGCCTTAACGCCAGCTTTGATCTCGATTTTTTCGGTCGCTTAAAGAACATGAGCGAAGCCGAGCGACAAAATTATTTAGCCACTGAGGAAGCTCAGCGCGCGGTGCATATTCTGCTGGTTTCTAATGTCGCGCAAAGCTATTTCAATCAGCAACTGGCTTATGCGCAATTACAAATAGCCGAAGAAACGCTGCGTAATTATCAGCAGTCATATGCGTTTGTCGAAAAACAACTTTTGACTGGTAGCAGCAATGTTCTGGCGCTGGAACAGGCTCGCGGGGTGATAGAAAGTACCCGCAGTGACATCGCTAAACGTCAGGGGGAACTGGCGCAGGCGAATAATGCATTGCAACTGTTATTGGGAAACTACGGCAAGCTGCCGCAAGCGCAGACAGTAAACAGCGACAGCCTGCAAAGCGTTAAATTACCGGCGGGCTTGTCGTCGCAAATCTTGTTGCAGCGCCCGGATATTATGGAAGCTGAACACGCGTTAATGGCGGCCAATGCCAATATTGGTGCTGCGCGTGCGGCATTTTTCCCGTCTATAAGCCTGACCAGTGGAATATCAACCGCCAGCAGCGATCTGTCATCATTATTTAACGCCAGCAGCGGGATGTGGAATTTTATTCCCAAAATTGAGATCCCCATTTTTAATGCCGGACGCAACCAGGCCAATCTGGATATCGCCGAAATTCGCCAGCAGCAGTCGGTGGTGAATTATGAACAGAAAATTCAGAACGCCTTTAAAGAAGTGGCAGATGCGCTTGCATTACGTAAAAGCCTGAACGATCAAATCAGCGCCCAGCAGCGTTATCTGGCGTCGCTGCAAATTACCCTGCAACGGGCGCGGGCATTATATCAGCACGGCGCGGTAAGTTATCTGGAAGTGCTGGATGCCGAGCGTTCCTTATTTGCAACCCGACAAACTTTACTCGACCTGAATTATGCCCGTCAGGTTAACGAAATTTCTTTATATACCGCCTTAGGGGGCGGTTGGCAGCAATAATTTTTAACTCCAGGAGAGAATAAATGAAAAAAGCACTGCAAGTCGCAATGTTCAGTCTGTTTACCGTTATTGGCTTTAATGCCCAGGCTAACGAACATCATCATGAAACCATGAACGAAGCACAACCGCAGGTCATTAGTGCCACCGGTGTGGTAAAAAGTATTGATCTGGAAAGCAAAAAAATCACTATCCATCACGATCCGATTGCCGCAGTGAACTGGCCGGAGATGACCATGCGCTTTACCATCACCCCGCAGACGAAGATGGGCGAAATAAAAACCGGCGACAAAGTGGCGTTTAATTTTGTCCAGCAGGGCAACCTTTCTTTATTACAGGATATTAAAGTCAGCCAGTAACCCAGGTTTAATGAAATGAAAAAAATCGCGCTTATTATCGGCAGCATGATCGCGGGCGGTATTATTTCTGCGGCAGGTTTTACCTGGTTTGCAAAGGCTGAGCCGCCCGCAGAAAAAACGCCGACCGCAGAACGTAAAATCTTATTCTGGTACGACCCAATGTATCCCAATACGCGGTTCGATAAACCAGGTAAATCGCCGTTTATGGATATGGATCTGGTGCCGAAATATGCCGATGAAGAGAGTTCTGCGTCTGGTGTGCGCATTGACCCGACCCAGACGCAAAATCTGGGGGTGAAAACGGCGACCGTCACGCGCGGGCCGCTGACTTTTGCCCAGAGTTTCCCAGCGAATGTGAGTTACAACGAGTATCAGTTTGCCATTGTGCAGGCCCGCGCCGCCGGGTTTATCGACAAGGTGTATCCGCTCACCGTGGGCGATAAAGTGCAAAAGGGCACACCGCTTCTCGACCTGACCATTCCCGACTGGGTGGAAGCGCAGAGTGAGTATTTACTGCTGCGCGAAACCGGCGGTACGGCGACCCAGACTGAAGGCATTCTTGAACGCCTGCGGCTGGCGGGAATGCCGGAGGCGGATATTCGCCGCCTGATCGCCACGCAAAAAATCCAGACTCGCTTTACGCTCAAAGCCCCTATTGATGGCGTGATCACTGCGTTTGATCTGCGCGCGGGAATGAATATCGCCAAAGATAACGTGGTCGCGAAAATTCAGGGTATGGACCCGGTGTGGGTCACTGCAGCTATCCCGGAGTCCATCGCCTGGCTGGTGAAAGATGCCTCGCAGTTTACGCTCACCGTTCCGGCGCGACCGGATAAAACGCTCAGCATCCGCAAATGGACGCTGTTACCCGGCGTGGATGCCGCGACCCGCACGCTGCAGCTGCGTCTGGAAGTCGACAACGCCGACGAAGCGCTAAAACCGGGAATGAATGCCTGGTTGCAACTCAACACCGCCAGCGAACCGATGCTGCTCATTCCGTCACAGGCGCTGATTGATACTGGTAACGAACAGCGGGTGATTACCGTTGATGCCGACGGGCGCTTTGTACCGAAACGCGTTGCTGTTTTCCAGGCGTCGCAAGGCGTCACCGCATTACGCTCTGGTCTGGCGGAAGGTGAAAAGGTGGTTTCCAGCGGCCTGTTCCTGATTGATTCTGAAGCCAATATTTCTGGCGCACTGGAGCGAATGCGCTCTGAAAGTGCTACCCATGCGCATTGAGGGAATAACCAATGATTGAATGGATTATTCGTCGCTCGGTGGCGAACCGTTTTCTGGTGCTGATGGGCGCGTTGTTTCTGAGTATCTGGGGCACCTGGACTATCATTAACACGCCAGTGGATGCGCTGCCGGATCTCTCCGATGTGCAGGTGATTATTAAAACCAGCTATCCCGGTCAGGCACCGCAAATCGTTGAAAATCAGGTGACTTATCCGCTAACCACCACCATGTTGTCAGTACCTGGCGCGAAGACTGTGCGCGGTTTCTCGCAGTTTGGCGACTCTTATGTGTATGTCATTTTCGAAGATGGCACCGATCCGTACTGGGCGCGCTCGCGGGTGCTGGAGTACCTCAACCAGGTACAGGGTAAGCTGCCTGCGGGAGTCAGCGCCGAGCTGGGACCAGATGCCACGGGGGTTGGCTGGATCTATGAATATGCACTGGTGGATCGCAGCGGTAAGCACGATCTGGCCGATTTACGCTCATTGCAGGACTGGTTTCTCAAATATGAGTTAAAAACCATCCCTGACGTTGCGGAAGTGGCGTCGGTAGGTGGTGTGGTGAAAGAGTATCAGGTGGTTATCGATCCCCAGCGCCTGGCGCAATATGGCATCAGTCTCGCCGAAGTAAAAAGCGCGCTGGATGCTTCAAACCAGGAAGCGGGCGGTTCGTCGTTCGAACTGGCGGAAGCGGAATATATGGTACGCGCCAGCGGCTATCTGCAAACGCTCGACGACTTTAATCACATCGTTTTAAAAGCCAGCGAAAATGGCGTGCCCGTTTATCTGCGTGATGTTGCGAAGGTCCAGATTGGCCCGGAGATGCGCCGGGGCATTGCCGAACTCAATGGCGAAGGAGAAGTGGCAGGTGGGGTGGTGATCCTGCGTTCCGGCAAAAACGCCCGTGAAGTGATCGCCGCCGTGAAGGACAAACTGGAAACGCTGAAAAGCAGTCTGCCGGAAGGCGTGGAGATAGTTACAACATACGATCGCAGCCAGCTTATTGACCGCGCCATCGACAACCTCAGCGGCAAGCTGCTGGAAGAATTTATTGTGGTGGCGGTAGTCTGCGCGCTGTTTCTCTGGCATGTGCGCTCGGCGCTGGTGGCGATTATTTCGTTGCCGCTGGGGTTGTGTATTGCTTTTATTGTCATGCACTTCCAGGGACTGAATGCCAATATTATGTCGCTGGGCGGTATTGCGATTGCCGTCGGGGCGATGGTCGATGCCGCTATCGTCATGATCGAGAATGCGCATAAACGGCTGGAAGAGTGGCAGCACCAGCATCCTGACGCCACGCTGGATAATAAAACGCGCTGGCAGGTGATCACCGATGCATCTGTTGAAGTGGGGCCAGCGCTGTTTATCAGTCTGCTGATTATCACGCTGTCGTTTATCCCGATCTTCACCCTGGAAGGGCAGGAAGGGCGTCTGTTTGGCCCGCTGGCGTTCACCAAAACGTATGCGATGGCGGGCGCGGCGCTGCTGGCGATCGTAGTGATCCCGATCCTGATGGGCTACTGGATCCGTGGCAAAATTCCACCAGAAAGCAGTAATCCGCTCAATCGCTTTTTGATTCGTGTTTATCATCCGCTGTTGCTGAAAGTACTGCACTGGCCGAAAACCACGCTGTTGGTGGCGGCGCTTTCGGTACTGACGGTTCTCTGGCCGCTCAATAAAGTTGGCGGAGAATTTTTACCGCAGATCAATGAAGGCGACTTGTTGTATATGCCATCGACGCTGCCGGGGATTTCCGCAGCGGAGGCGGCGAGTATGCTGCAAAAAACCGACAAGCTGATTATGAGCGTACCTGAAGTGGCGCGGGTATTTGGCAAAACCGGGAAAGCGGAAACCGCCACCGACTCCGCACCGCTGGAGATGGTAGAAACGACCATCCAGCTTAAGCCACAGGATCAGTGGCGGCCAGGCATGACGATGGACAAAATCATTGAGGAACTGGATAACACCGTGCGTCTGCCGGGGCTGGCAAATCTGTGGGTGCCGCCAATTCGTAACCGTATCGATATGCTCTCAACCGGCATTAAAAGCCCCATCGGCATTAAAGTTTCCGGCACTGTGCTGGCGGATATCGACGCGATGGCGGAGCAAATTGAAGAAGTGGCGCGAACGGTGCCAGGCGTGGCTTCTGCCCTTGCCGAGCGTCTGGAAGGTGGGCGCTATATCAACGTTGAGATCAACCGTGAAAAAGCCGCCCGTTACGGTATGACGGTGGCGGATGTGCAGTTGTTTGTGACTTCAGCAGTGGGTGGGGCGATGGTTGGTGAAACGGTGGAAGGGATTGCCCGTTATCCAATTAATCTGCGTTATCCGCAAAGCTGGCGCGATAGCCCACAGGCGCTGCGCCAGCTACCGATCCTGACGCCGATGAAGCAGCAAATCACCCTGGCGGATGTGGCCGACGTTAAAGTCTCTACCGGACCGTCGATGCTGAAAACCGAGAATGCGCGCCCGACAAGTTGGATTTATATCGATGCCCGCGATCGTGACATGGTGTCGGTGGTTCACGATTTGCAAAAAGCGATTGCCGAGAAAGTGCAGTTAAAACCGGGCACCAGCGTGGCATTCTCCGGGCAGTTCGAGTTGCTGGAGCGTGCCAACCACAAGCTGAAACTCATGGTGCCGATGACGTTGATGATCATCTTCGTGCTGTTGTATCTGGCGTTCCGTCGCGTGGGTGAAGCGTTACTGATTATCAGCAGCGTACCGTTTGCGCTGGTGGGTGGCATCTGGTTGCTGTGGTGGATGGACTTTCATCTTTCCGTGGCAACGGGCACTGGCTTTATCGCCCTCGCGGGAGTCGCCGCCGAATTTGGCGTGGTGATGCTGATGTATTTACGTCACGCCATAGAGGCAGATCCATCCCTGGATAATCCGCAAACATTCAGCGAGCAGAAGCTGGATGAGGCGTTGTATCACGGCGCAGTGCTGCGTGTGCGCCCGAAAGCGATGACGGTGGCGGTGATTATCGCGGGTCTGCTGCCGATTTTGTGGGGAACGGGGGCAGGTTCAGAGGTGATGAGCCGGATTGCCGCGCCGATGATTGGCGGCATGATCACCGCACCTTTGCTGTCGCTGTTTATTATCCCGGCGGCGTATAAGCTGATGTGGCTGCACCGACATCGGGTACGGAAATAAAAGCAAGATACCCGGTTTAACCGTGTGGATTGTGTCTTGCGACGATGGGCACTAAATGTTAAAAGGTGCCCCTCAACAAAAAAGACACACAGGGGAAAGGCGTGAAAAACGCGTCAACCGTATCGGAAGATACTGCGTCGAATAAAGAGCCGACGCTTCATCGCGGATTACATAACCGTCATATTCAACTGATTGCGCTGGGTGGCGCTATTGGTACTGGTCTGTTTCTTGGCATTGGCCCGGCGATTCAGATGGCAGGTCCGGCTGTATTGTTGGGCTACGGCGTCGCCGGGATCATTGCTTTCCTGATCATGCGCCAGCTTGGCGAGATGGTGGTTGAGGAGCCGGTATCCGGTTCGTTTGCCCACTTTGCCTATAAATACTGGGGACCGTTTGCGGGCTTCCTCTCAGGCTGGAACTACTGGGTGATGTTCGTACTGGTGGGGATGGCTGAACTCACCGCTGCGGGCATCTATATGCAGTACTGGTTCCCGGATGTTCCCACCTGGATCTGGGCTGCCGCCTTCTTTATTATCATCAACGCCGTTAACCTGGTGAACGTGCGCTTATATGGCGAAACTGAGTTCTGGTTTGCGCTGATTAAAGTGCTGGCAATTATCGGCATGATTGGCTTTGGCCTTTGGCTGCTGTTTTCTGGTCACGGCGGTGAGAAAGCCAGTATCGACAACCTCTGGCGCTACGGTGGTTTCTTTGCCACTGGCTGGAATGGGCTGATTTTGTCGCTGGCGGTGATTATGTTCTCCTTCGGCGGGCTGGAACTGATTGGGATTACTGCGGCTGAAGCGCGCGATCCGGAAAAAAGCATTCCAAAAGCGGTAAATCAGGTGGTGTATCGCATTCTGCTGTTTTATATCGGTTCGCTGGTAGTATTACTGGCACTCTACCCGTGGGTGGAAGTGAAATCTAACAGTAGCCCGTTTGTGATGATTTTTCATAATCTTGACAGCAATGTGGTGGCTTCTGCGCTGAACTTCGTAATTCTGGTAGCATCATTATCGGTATACAACAGTGGGGTTTACTCCAACAGCCGGATGCTGTTTGGTCTTTCTGTGCAGGGTAATGCGCCGAAGTTTTTGACTCGCGTCAGCCGTCGCGGCGTGCCGATTAACTCGCTGATGCTTTCTGGGGCTATCACTTCGCTGGTGGTGTTGATTAACTATCTGCTGCCGCAAAAAGCGTTTGGTCTGCTGATGGCGCTGGTGGTGGCAACGTTGCTGTTGAACTGGATTATGATCTGTCTGGCGCATCTGCGTTTTCGCGCGGCGATGCGACGTCAGGGGCGTGAAACACAGTTTAAAGCGCTGCTTTATCCGTTCGGCAACTATCTCTGCATTGCCTTCCTCGGCATGATTTTGCTGCTGATGTGCACGATGGATGATATGCGCTTGTCGGCAATTTTGCTGCCGGTGTGGATTGTATTCCTGTTTGTGGCGTTTAAAACATTGCGTAGAAAAGCGAATTAAGCTGATGTGAGGCTGATTTGCCCGATGCGCAAGCTTATCGGGCCTACAATTTGTAACGATTCTGTAAGTCGGATAAGGTGTTCACGCTACATCCGACAAAACGATGTCGACCATCCTAAACCGCTCTCATCCATTCGATGAGAGCGGTTTTTTAATTACTGCTTAAATGCACCTGCCAGGGAGCGAATATCATTGCCGGTTGGTGACTGATGAAGCCGCAGACCAAACTCTTCGACAATCGCAAATATGTGGTCGAATATATCAGCCTGAATACTTTCATATTCCAGCCACACCACGGTGTTGGTAAACGCATAGATCTCGAGCGGTAAACCGTTATCGCCAGGAGCCAGTTGGCGTACCATTAAGGTCATATCTTTACGAATCCGCGGATGGTTACGTAGATATTCGTTCAGATAGGCGCGAAAGGTTCCAATATTGGTCATTCGACGCAGGTTTAATACCGACTCCGTAGAACCTTGCTGGCGATTCCACTCATTAATTTCCTGATGGCGGCTGGTTAAATAAGGTTTTAACAAATGCGCTTTATTCAGACGTTGCATTTCGTCTTCATCAAGAAAATGAATACTGGTGACATCAATGCTGATACTGCGTTTAATACGTCGCCCGCCGGATGCTGACATCCCGCTCCAGTTTTTAAAGGAGTCAGAAACCAGAGACCAGGTAGGAATAGTGGTAATGGTATTGTCCCAGTTACGCACTTTGACGGTGGTTAACCCAATATCGATCACCGCGCCATCCGCGCCGTATTTCGGCATCTCCAGCCAGTCGCCCAGTTTCAGCATATCGTTCGCGGAAAGCTGAATACCTGCCACCAGACCAAGAATCGGATCTTTAAATACCAACATCAGCACGGCAGCCATTGCACCAAGACCGCTGATCAGAATCGCTGGCGATTGACCAATCAGCAGCGAGATCATCAAAATGCCGACCAGAATCGCGCCGATCAGTTTAATCCCCTGAAATATCCCTTTCAGCGGTAACTGAGACGCCGCCGGGAATTTCTGCGCCAGATTCAAAATAACATCCAGCAACGAGAAGACTGAAAGCAGTGCATACATCATGATCCACAACTGCGCGCAGGTGGTCAGAATATCAGCCGCTTCGGTGCCTTTTTGCAGCCAGAATACCGCCTGAATATTGACGATAATCCCCTGCAAGGTGAAAGCTAAACGGTGGAAGAGTTTATTCTGGGTAATGATTTGCAACCATAGCCGTGAACTGGCGATGGCACGTTTTTCGAAGGTCCGTAGTACTACCCAGTGCAAAATAATATGCACTACAACGGCAGTCAGAAAAATAATACCGAAAATCATCACCATCGAGGTGGTGTGATCAAACTCAATACCCGCTAAATCTTCAACCTGGGATATTAAATCCTGCATAACGTCTCCTTTATACAACAGTAGCCTATGATGACGGCTGAAACAGGGTTATGCAAATCAGGATAATCTGAGGGGAAATAGCCGGGCGGATGCCCGGCAAAGGAGAATTACACTTCAGTTATGGTGATGTTTTGCGGCAGACGGGATTTCGGCAGTGTAGCGTTGAAATCTTCGACGCTGTGATGACCTACCGGAACAACCACCAGGCTGGTGTAGCCTTTCTCTTTCAGACCAAATTCTTCATCGAGGATTGCTGCGTCAAAACCTTCGATTGGCACCGCGTCCAGACCCAGCGCCGCAACGCCCAGCAGGAAGTTACCGACATTGAGGTAAACCTGTTTTGCCATCCACTCAGCATCATCATGCAGATCTTTACGGTGCATATCGGCGAAGAATTTGCGACCTTTATCGTTCGCGGCTTTCGCTTCCGGCGTGGCAAAGCGGCCATCGGCATCTTCCTGGTCAACAACCTGTTTCAGCCAGGTATCGTCCATCGCGGTTTTCGCGCAGAACACCACGACGTGCGAGGCATCAAGCATTTTGCGCTCGTTGAACACGTAATTATCGGCGGCGGATTTGGCAACACGCGCTTTGCCTTCTTCCGTGCTGGCAACAATAAAATGCCACGGCTGGGAGTTGGTGCTGGATGGGCTGTATTGCAGAAGAGTTTTGATCTGCTCGGCCTGTTCTGGGGTAAGTTTTTTGCTGGCATCAAATGCCTTAGTGGAATGACGCTTTAAGGCGACAGAAATGATATCCATAAAGACTCCATGTGTATGTAATTTTGCGTGCCAGCAGATTACAAGGTTCAACGAGAAATGGTAAGCGAGAAAAATGCGCTATAGATTTTCGCTTTTACTCTGGGCGCACTCTTTTTTGATCGCGTTTAGATAAGCCATCAACCACTAAATTCCATGAATCATCGATAAGATCGCGCAGTAACGCTTCGGAGATCTCATCGCCTGGATACACTGAAATCCAGTGCTTCTTATTCATGTGATACCCTGGCTTAATGCTCGGGTATATCTGCTGATTTAACAGGGATTTTTGTGGATCGGACTTCAAATTGATAAAGGGGACGCCGCGCAGCTCCGACGACAGCATAAAAATCTTGCCGCCAACTTTAAAGACATCGAACTCCGGGCCAAAAGGCCAGCAAAGCTCGACAAAGGGTAACTCAAGGGCCAGGCGTTTCGCCGTTTCGTGCAGTGATTGCTTATCCATAAACGTTCCTTTAGGCGAAGGAGAATAAGCAAAGTATGCCGTGAAGTACGGCGATAATCGACGTTTAATCCGCCAGCGAGAACCAGCGTCGCCAGATAAAGCGCAGAACAAAATACTCAATTGCGCCCAGCACTAAAAACCACAGGCAAAACAATAAAGTGTAAAGCTGGCTAAGATCCATCAGATGGAACGTGCTCACCAGTTTTTGTGCCAGCGTCAGCCCCAGTGCGGGGGCGGGCAGCAGCAGGCAAGAGAGGAAAGCCATCAGCAAAATGCCTGCTGCGGTGGTTAAGGTTTCTAAAGGGTGTTTCATAACATTGTTAAATGTAAGTTAAAACACCATTGTCAGGGATATTCTTCTGTAAGGCAATTCCCGACTTATTCTCCGGCCCAAATCTCACAATGCTTTTTCACCAGTCCAATCAGCGAGCCGCCATCGGCGACGAAATCACGCATCAGCTGCGATTCATTCAGACCGCTGACGACCTGGCGATGCAGGGCCTCAATCGCGCTCGATGCACCAATTTTATCTGCGGAAGGGGCGATTTTTTCCAGCAATCGCAAGGTGTCTTCCGTTAGTGGCCGACGATCGCCAGTGTGCGGATCGGTAATGGCACCTTCCAGCCCATAACGGCAGGCCTGGAAGCGGTTGAATTTATACAGCAGGTAATCTTTCTCCTGATGTTTGAACGGGCGTTCCGTCAGTAACCAGTGGGCGGTGGCCTGAATCAATCCCGCCATATTTACCGCGTGGCTAAGGGTTAATGGGGTATCCATCACCCGAACTTCCACCGTGCCAAAATGGGGGCTGGGGCGAATATCCCAGTGCAGATCTTTAATGCTGTCGATCATCGTGGTGTAACTCAGACAACGAAACAGGGCTTCAAATTGTTGCCAGTTACTGACCCACGGCATTGGGCCATTGTCGGGAAAGGCGGAAAAAATATTCGGTCTTGAGGAAGCAAAGCGTGTATCCGTTCCCTGCATATACGGCGATGCGGCAGAAAGGGCGATAAAGTGCGGCACAAACCGCGACAAGCCGTGCAGCAAATAAATGGCGTCATCGCCACTGGCGCAGCCAACATGGACATGCTGACCAAAAACGGTCGCCTGCTGAATGAGATAACCAAAGTTTTCCAGCGTTCGTTGATAGCGTTCGTTATCGCATACCTCCTGACGCTGCCATTTCTGAAACGGGTGCGTGCCCCCGCCGCAAATTTCCAGATGATGGTCTGCGGCTGCTCGCAAGATGACTTTCTGCATCGCTGAAAATTGCCCGGCAGCCTGGTTGATATCACGACAAACATCCGTCGCCAGCTCCAGCATGCTTTCGGTGATATCGTGCTTTACTTCCCCGGCAGTGATCTGATTTTTAACCGCGTCAATCAGCGTTGAAGAGTCCTGGCTTAAGTCATAGCCCGGCGGATTAACCACCTGCATTTCCAGTTCAATACCGAGGGTAAAAGGTTCAGAGACTTGAAAATCGGGTATTGGCATAGGTTTCTCTTATGTTGGCGTTTTCATTTGAGTATAGAAGTGGGAGCGGCCGGGAGAGATGCGGAAGTTCTGGAATGTTTCTTTTTTTGGTGATGGTGAACTGATTGCTACTGAAGCAATTTGGCTACTTTTGCAATGTGCCAAGTTATGGCAGAGCTGGCTGGCGGCGGAGAATTTTGACGATTGAGGGGCGAAGGAAAAATTGGTTTAGTTTCGGTTGATCTGATGCGTAGTGAGAAGTCCGAAATAAGACTAACTGTATAAATAAACAGCTATTTTGTTGAGGAAGGGTAAGATAACGGCGGGTGCCTGAAGCTTTCCGGTTTCAGGTTTACTCTGAGGTCTGGAAAGATGAAGCCCCAGGAGATATTTCTATCAACCCTGGGGCTGCCACTCCAAACCCAAACAATTTGGATGGTAGTCCCTTCTTCGCATGGAGGCAATATAAACATGCTGACGAAATATGCCCTTGTGGCAGTCATAGTGCTGTGTTTGACGGTGCTGGGATTTACGGTTCTGGTCGGAGACTCGCTGTGTGAGTTTACGGTGAAGGAACGTAATATTGAGTTTAAGGCTGTTCTCGCTTACGAACCGAAGAAGTAGCCGTTGTGCGGGGAGTAATCCCCGCATATCCGGTTGTCAGGTCAGGATGGTAAGGCACCTGCTTTACACTTTCGCCCGCGGTCAGTGATGGCTGCGGGCGATGTCGTTTTAAGAGCAATGATCAGTTTTGCCAACAGAAGTCCGAAACAGGACTCACTGTATAAATAAACAGCCATTTTGCTAAGGAAGGGTAAGATAACGGCGGGTGCCTGAAGCTTTCCGGTTTCAGGTTTACTCTGAGGTCTGGAAAGATGAAGCCCCAGGAGATATTTCTATCAACCCTGGGGCTGCCACTCCGAACCTCAACAACTCGGATGGTAGTCCCTTCTTCGCATGGAGGCAATATAAACATGCTGACGAAATATGCCCTTGTGGCGGTCATAGTGCTGTGTTTGACAGTGCTGGGATTTACGCTTCTGGTCGGCGACTCGCTGTGTGAGTTCACCGTAAAGGAACATAATATTGAGTTCAGGGCTGTTCTCGCTTACGAACCGAAGAAGTAGCCGTTGTGCGGGGAGTAATCCCCGCATATCCGGTTGTCAGTTCAGGGTGGTAAGGCACCTGCTTTACACTTTCGCCCGCGGTCAGCAATGGCTGCGGGCGATTTCGTTTAATTGGCATGGGCGATAATACCAATGAAAAGTCCGGAACAGGATTTACTGTATAAATAAACAGCCATTTTGCTAAGGAAGGGTAAGATAACGGCGGGTGCCTGAAGCTTTCCGGTTTCAGGTTAACTCTGAGGTCTGGAAAGATGAAGCCCCAGGAGATATTTCTATCAACCCTGGGGCCGCCACTCCAAACCAGACAATTTGGATGGTAGTCCCTTCTTCGCATGGAGGCAATATAAACATGCTGACGAAATATGCCCTTGTGGCGGTCATAGTGCTGTGTTTGACAGTGCTGGGATTTACGCTTCTGGTCGGCGACTCGCTGTGTGAGTTCACCGTAAAGGAACGTAATATTGAGTTCAGGGCTGTTCTCGCTTACGAACCGAAGAAGTAGCCGTTGTGCGGGGAGTAATCCCCGCATATCCGGTTGTCAGTTCAGGGTGGTAAGGCACCTGCTTTACACTTTCGCCCGCAGTCAGTGATGGCTGCGGGCGAATCGTACCAGATGTTGTCAATTAATCGTGTTGGCACAGAGTTATGACTATTTTTTCTTTTATCTGCCAGTGCACAGCAAACATCTCATTCTCACGATGAATGATGATCCGCTGTTTATTCCAGCTAATTATCTGATAATCCAGAAAACCTTGAGCGGCCTGTATCTTGCTTGCCTTAAATGCGCTCTCTTTGGCGGAAAATGCCAGTGTCAGCGCCAGAGAAAAGGTTAAACCGCATTCTGCGAGTCGCTCGTGTTCTGCTGGTGTAATAATGTTGTCTGTCAATTCTCTTGCGGTTTGTACAGAGAAAATCTCTTCGATATCAATGCCAATCGGTTGACGAGATACCACGGCTAATGCCGTAGTCCCGCAGTGGCTAATACTGCCGTATACCTCCGCAGGCCACACAGGTTGGCGGAGCTCGCCGATTGCGGGCACACATTTATAGCCATATTCCCGCAAGGCGTAAACAGCAGCGATCCGTCCGGCTAAATGCTCTGTTTTACGTTTACGTCCAGCGTGTTGCAGTTGTGCGTAGTGTGGCAGCCAGAGTAAATCCTGCTCGCGAAAACTCACCGGATCGAACTCAACAAAATGCAGCGTATGTCCGGCAAAGGGGAGGGAGGTATGCGTAGTTTTCATGTCGACCATATTAGAGACTGATGACAAACGCAAAACTGCCTGATGCGCTACGCTTATCAGGCCTACACTATCCTGCAATATATTGAATTGGCAAGATTTTTGTAGGCCGGATAAGGCGTTCACGCCGCATCCGGCATGAACGACGCGCACTTTGTCAACAATCTGACGTTCGCATCAGAAGTGCGTATTAATGCTCATATACCATGTACGTCCCGGCTCGTTATAGGTATACGCCCCGGCACCGGCGATATAGTTGGCTCCTGCCAGATCGCCCGTGGTCTGGGCATTACCCGCACGCCACAAACGCTTGTCGAACAGGTTGTCCACGCCGCCGGTCAGACTGACATTCTTCGTCACATCCCAGGTCGCGCTCAGGCCCACAATGCTGTACGGACTGATTTCTTTGGTTTCCGGTCCAACCGCTGGCTGACCTTTATAGTTGTACTTCTTCGGCTGCTGCTTGCCGTACCAGGTGAAGGTCGTTTGCATCGACAAATCTTCCCGTGCCTGCCAGCTCAGCGTTGAGTTCAACGTATACTCCGGGATGATCGACAAACGGTCGCCCGTGGTTTTGTTTTCACTCTTCAGCATATAAGTGATGTTGTTGGTCCACATCACCGTTTCGCTAACCGGTACGTTTAACGATCCTTCCAGACCTTCAACCACCGCTTTCGGCACGTTATCCCACTGATAGAGATCGGTGCCGACTGCGTTTTGCCCTACAGCCACATAGCCCGCTTCAATCTTATTGCGATAATCGTTACGGAACCAGGTGACACCCGCCAGCCAGCCGTCGCGTTTGAACTCCAGACCAATCTCTTTGTTGATGCTGGTTTCTGCTTTCAGGTCATCATTACCTTGCAAATAGCAGCCGCCCGCGCTGGCATAGCAGCCCTGACCTTTACTGTAGAGAATGTAGTTCGGGTTAGTCTGGTACAGGCTCGGCGCTTTATAAGCACGGGCGATGCCCATTTTCAGCGTGAAGTCATCGCCTAAACCTTGCGATATATTCAGCGCCGGACTCCAGTTATTGCCAACAATGCTGTGATGATCGAAACGCAGCCCCGGCGTTACGATGGTGCTGTCAGTCAGCTCCATGTTGTTTTCGGCAAATAGCGAGAAAATTTCTGCCTTTGAATATGGGCTACGGTCAGTGGCACTTACACCATCAATAGCACCGCCGGTATTCGTTCCGGTCAGCGCCTGGGTGTTGGAACTTAAGTCCTTCATCCGCTGCTGATTCCACTCGGTCCCCAGCGTCAGCGTCTGGTTAACGAGGAAATCAATCGGCAGGTTAACTTCGCTGTGCAACATCACGTCATCAAGATCGATATCGACGAAATCTTGTGTCGCTTTTTCGTTAAATTTCCCTTCGGTGCCGCCCGCCAGGCCTTCCGGAATACGCGAGTTACGGGTGTGTTCGTACTGCACCCAATTGCTGGTGGTCACGCCGTTATCCCAGCCACCGTTCCAGGTCAGCGAGTAGTTCTGGCGATACAGGCGGTTGGTTTCATCGCCATATTTAGAGCGAGTGTAAGCGTCAGAGTTGGTGTTCTGGGTGTCACCCGCATACAGGTTACCCTGGCGGCTGTAGCCCGCTTCAAGTTCGAGTGATTGCATAGGGGCGAAGTCCCAACGCACCACGCCATTGATATCTTTGTTGATCACCCCTTCGCGCCCGGCTGGTAACGTCGTGGCATACGTTCCAGCACGCGCTGACTGATGGCCCTGGTTAATATCCCACGCATCAGCCTGAGTTTTGTCGAGGTTGCCATATAAACGGAAGCTGAATTCGTCGCCCAGCGGACCGGTCAAGCTGAAATTGGTGCGTTTGGTGGCACCTTCCTCTTTATGCTCTGGCGCATTGAAATAAGCATCCCAGGAGCCGTGCCACTCGCCGCTGCCTTTTTTGGTAATGATGTTAACCACGCCGCCCGCCGCGCCGTTGCCATAACGCGCAGCTGCCGGACCACGCAGAACTTCAATACGTTCAATCATTTCAGGCGGCACCCAGGAGGTATCACCACGGGTATCACGCTCGCCACGCCAGCCCTGACGCACCGAGTTACGGCTGCTGACAGGCTTACCGTCAATCAAAATCAGCGTGTTTTCCGGACCCATGCCGCGAATATCAATCTGGCGGTTATTACCACGCTGACCACTGGTGGAGTTACCGGTCAGGTTAACGCCAGGCATGGTACGAATGATCTCCGATACATCGCGGGCAACCGGGTTTTTGCGGATTTCATCTGCGGTGATGGTCGAAACGCCAGGCGCCTGCAAGTTCTGCTCGGCGGCGGTAACGACAATAGTATCGTCATGTGAAACAGGAGTATCGGTTGGCTCTTGTGCCTGTGCTACCCCATAAATCCCCAGATTGACCAACAAGGCCAGGGAATGAATCTTCTTGTTCATTGTTTTATTCCTGCATTTTTGCCACGAATTGCAACTGTCGGGCGTAGTCGTCATCAATACGACGTATCCCGCTACCGCGAAAACCTTTGATCCTGAAAGACACGCAGTGCAGTTGGTTAATTAATGTCCGCGCTTCCCACGGCGCGCCATTACGCTATTGCAAATGCAAATAGTTATCAATAATATTATCAATATATTTCTGCAATCAATGAAAAATTGCACAGTAAACATGGGGTTATGGTGTGACAGCGTTAAAAGTAGGAAGTGAGAGCTGGTGGCAGTCGAAACATGGCCCGGAATGTCAGCGTCTGAATGACGAAATGTATCAGGTCACTTTCTGGTGGCGTGATCCACAAGGTGCTGAAGACCACTCGACGATAAAGCGCGTATGGGTCTATATCACTGGCGTGACCGATCACCATCAGAACAGCCAACCCCAGTCGATGCAGCGAATTGCAGGGACCGATGTCTGGCAGTGGACGACACAACTCAATGCCAACTGGCGCGGCAGCTACTGTTTTATTCCTACCGAACGTGATGACATTTTTTCTGCACCATCACCTGATCGCCTCGAATTGCGCGAAGGCTGGCGAAAACTATTACCCCAGGCGATAGCCGATCCGCTAAATCCACAAAGCTGGAAAGGCGGGCGAGGGCACGCTGTTTCTGCACTCGAAATGCCGCAAGCGCCCCTGCAACCAGGATGGGATTGTCCGCAAGCGCCAGAAACGCCTGCCAAAGAAATTATCTGGAAAAGTGAACGGTTGAAAAATTCACGCCGTGTATGGATTTTTACCACCGGCGATGCAACAGCAGAAGAACGTCCGCTGGCAGTTTTACTTGATGGCGAATTTTGGGCGCAGAGTATGCCCGTCTGGCCTGCGCTGACTTCGTTGACCCATCGTCAGCAACTTCCTCCCGCCGTGTACGTGTTGATCGACGCTATCGACACCACGCACCGCGCCCACGAACTGCCGTGTAATGCGGATTTCTGGCTGGCAGTACAGCAAGAGTTATTACCCCAGGTGAAAGCTATCGCCCCCTTTAGCGATTGCGCCGATCGCACCGTGGTCGCAGGGCAGAGTTTTGGTGGACTTTCCGCGCTGTATGCCGGACTGCACTGGCCTGAACGCTTTGGCTGTGTATTAAGCCAGTCGGGATCGTACTGGTGGCCGCATCGGGGCGGGCAGCAAGAGGGCGTGTTACTTGAACAGCTCAAAGCTGGTGAAGTTAGCGCCGAAGGTCTGCGCATTGTGCTGGAAGCAGGTATTCGCGAGCCGATGATTATGCGGGCCAATCAGGCGCTGTATGCGCAATTAGCCCCCCTAAAAGAATCCATTTTCTGGCGTCAGGTTGACGGCGGACATGATGCGCTTTGTTGGCGCGGTGGCTTGATGCAGGGGCTAATCGACCTCTGGCAACCACTTTTCCATGACAGGAGTTGAATATGGCATTCAGTAATCCCTTCGATGATCCGCAGGGCGTGTTTTACATTTTACGCAATGCGCAGGGGCAATTCAGTCTGTGGCCGCAACAGTGCGCCTTACCGGCAGGCTGGGATGTTGTGTGTCAGCCGCAGTCACAGGCGTCCTGCCAGCAGTGGCAGGACGCCCACTGGCGTACTCTGACACCGGCGAATTTCATCCAGCAGCAGGAGGCGCAATGAGCCAGCATTTACCTTTAGTTGCCGCACAGCCCGGCATCTGGATGGCAGAAAAACTGTCGGATTTACCCTCCGCCTGGAGCGTGGCGCATTACGTTGAGTTAACCGGAGATGTTGATGCGCCATTACTGGCTCGCGCGGTGGTTGCCGGATTAGCGCAAGCAGATACGCTGCGGATGCGTTTTACGGAAGATAACGGCGAAGTCTGGCAATGGGTCGATGATGCGCTGACGTTCGAACTGCCAGAAATTATCGACCTGCGAACCAACATTGATCCGCACGGTACTGCGCAGGCATTAATGCAGGCGGATTTGCAACAAGATCTGCGCGTCGATAGCGGTAAACCTCTGGTTTTTCATCAACTGATACAGGTGGCAGATAACCGCTGGTACTGGTATCAGCGTTACCACCATTTGCTGGTCGATGGCTTCAGTTTCCCGGTCATTACCCGCCAGATCGCCAACATTTACTGTGCATGGATGCGTGGCGAACCAACACCGGCTTCGCCGTTTACGCCTTTCGCTGATGTCGTGGAAGAGTACCAGCAGTACCGCGAAAGCGAAGCCTGGCAGCGTGATGCGGCATTCTGGGCGGAGCAACGTCGTCAACTACCACCGCCCGCGTCACTTTCTCCAGCCCCTTTACCGGGGCGCAGCGCCTCGGCAGATATTTTGCGTCTGAAACTGGAATTTAACGGCGGGGAATTCCGCCAGTTGGCTACGCAACTTTCAGGTGTGCAGCGTACCGATATAGCCCTTGCGCTGGCGGCTTTGTGGCTGGGGCGATTGTGCAACCACATGGACTATGCCGCCGGATTTATCTTTATGCGTCGACTGGGCTCAGCGGCGCTGACGGCTACCGGACCCGTGCTCAACGTGTTGCCGTTGGGTATTCACATTGAGGCACAAGAAACATTGCCGCAACTGGCAGCCCGACTAGCGGCACAACTGAAAAAAATGCGTCGTCATCAACGTTACGATGCCGAACAAATTGTCCGTGACAGCGGGCGCGCGGCGGGAGAGGAACCGCTGTTCGGTCCGGTGCTCAATATTAAAGTATTTGATTATCAGTTAGATATTCCGGGGGTACAGGCGCAAACCCATACCCTGGCAACCGGTCCGGTTAATGACCTTGAACTGGCCCTTTTCCCGGATGAAAACGGTGATTTGAGTATTGAGATCCTCGCCAATAAACAGCGTTACGATGAGCCAACGTTAATCAAGCATGCTGAACGGCTGAAAATGCTGACGGCGCAGTTTGCCGCGGATCCGGCGCGGTTGTGCGGCGATGTCGATATTCTGCTGCCAGAAGAGTATGCACAGCTGGCGCAGATCAACGCCACTCAGGTTGAGATTCCAGAAACCACACTGAGCGCGCTGGTGGCAGAACAGGCGGCAAAAACGCCGGATGCTCCGGCACTGGCAGATGTGCGTTACCAGTTCAGTTATCGGGAAATGCGCGAGCAGGTGGTGGCGCTGGCGAATCTGCTGCGTGAGCGCGGCGTTAAACCTGGCGACAGCGTAGCGGTGGCACTACCGCGCTCGGTCTTTTTGACTATGGCGCTACATGCGATAGTTGAAGCAGGTGCGGCCTGGCTACCGCTGGATACGGGCTATCCGGACGATCGCCTGAAAATGATGCTGGAAGATGCGCGTCCGTCGCTGTTAATCACCACCGATGATCAACTGCCGCGCTTTAGTGATATCCCCAATTTAACCAGTCTTTGCTATAACGCCCCGCTTACACCGCAGGGCAGTGCGCCGCTGCAACTTTCACAACCGCACCACACGGCTTATATCATCTTTACCTCCGGTTCCACCGGCAGGCCGAAAGGGGTGATGGTCGGGCAGACGGCTATCGTTAACCGCCTGTTATGGATGCAAAACCACTACCCGCTCACAGGCGAAGATGTTGTTGCCCAAAAAACGCCGTGCAGTTTTGATGTCTCGGTGTGGGAGTTTTTCTGGCCGTTTATTGCCGGGGCGAAACTGGTGATGGCTGAACCGGAAGCGCACCGCGATCCGCTCGCTATGCAGCAATTCTTTGCTGAATATGGCGTAACGACCACGCATTTTGTACCGTCGATGCTGGCGGCGTTTGTTGCTTCGTTGACGCCGGAAACCGCTCGCCAGAGTTGCGCGACGTTGAAACAGGTTTTCTGTAGCGGAGAAGCCTTACCAGCCGATTTATGTCGCGAATGGCAGCAGTTAACCGGCGCGCCGTTACATAATCTTTATGGCCCGACGGAAGCAGCGGTGGATGTGAGCTGGTATCCAGCCTTTGGTGCTGAACTTGCAGCGGTACGCGGCAGCAGTGTGCCGATTGGCTACCCGGTGTGGAACACGGGCCTGCGCATTCTCGATGCGATGATGCATCCGGTGCCGCCGGGTGTGGCAGGCGATCTCTATCTGACCGGTATTCAACTGGCGCAGGGGTATCTTGGACGACCCGATCTGACAGCCAGCCGCTTTATTGCCGATCCTTTCGCGCCAGGTGAACGGATGTACCGTACCGGAGATGTTGCCCGCTGGCTGGATAACGGCGCGGTGGAGTATCTCGGGCGTAGTGATGATCAGCTAAAAATTCGTGGTCAGCGGATTGAACTGGGCGAAATCGATCGTGTGATGCAGGCGCTGCCGGATGTCGAGCAAGCAGTTACCCACGCTTGTGTGATTAATCAGGCGGCAGCCACCGGGGGGGATGCGCGTCAACTGGTGGGCTATTTTGTATCGCAATCGGGCCTGCCGCTGGATACCAGCGCATTGCAGGCGCAGCTTCGCGAAAAATTGCCTCCGCATATGGTGCCCGTGGTTCTACTGCAACTGCCACAGTTACCACTTAGCGCCAACGGTAAGCTGGATCGCAAAGCCTTACCGTTGCCGGAACTGAAGGCACAAGTGCCGGGGCGTGCGCCGAAAGTGGGCAGTGAAACGATTATCGCCGCGGCATTCTCGTCGTTGCTGGGTTGTGACGTGCAGGATGCTGACGCTGATTTCTTCGCGCTTGGCGGTCATTCGCTACTGGCAATGAAACTGGCAGCACAACTTAGTCGACAGTTTGCCCGTCAGGTGACGCCGGGGCAGGTGATGGTCGCGTCAACCGTCGCCAAACTGGCAACGGTTATTGATGGTGAAGAAGACAGCACCCAGCGCATGGGATTTGAAACCATCCTGCCGTTGCGTGAAGGTAATGGCCCGACGCTGTTTTGTTTCCATCCAGCATCTGGTTTTGCCTGGCAGTTTAGCGTGCTCTCGCGTTATCTCGATCCTCAATGGTCGATTATTGGCATCCAGTCTCCGCGCCCTCATGGCCCCATGCAGACCGCGGCAAACCTGGATGAAGTCTGCGAAGCGCATCTGGCAACGTTACTTGAACAACAACCGCACGGCCCTTATTACCTGCTGGGGTATTCGCTGGGCGGTACGCTGGCGCAGGGGATTGCGGCACGGCTGCGTGCCCGTGGCGAACAGGTGGCATTTCTTGGCTTGCTGGATACCTGGCCGCCAGAAACGCAAAACTGGCAGGAAAAAGAGGCTAATGGTCTGGACCCGGAAGTGCTGGCGGAGATTAACCGCGAGCGCGAGGCCTTCCTGGCGGCACAGCAGGGAAGTACTTCAACGGAGTTGTTTACCACCATTGAAGGCAACTACGCTGATGCTGTGCGCCTGCTGACAACTGCTCATAGCGTACCGTTTGACGGTAAAGCGACGCTGTTTGTTGCTGAACGCACGCTTCAGGAAGGTATGAGTCCCGAACGCGCCTGGTCGCCGTGGATTGCGGAGCTGGATATCTATCGTCAGGATTGTGCGCATGTGGATATTATCTCTCCAGGGGCGTTTGAAAAAATTGGGCCGATTATTCGCGCTACGCTAAACAGGTAAATTAATATTATCCATAAACCCATAATTACAGGAAATGATTATGGGTTTATCATTTATTTAATTTATAAGTTTGGTGGATATTTCTCTTAAATAGAGTGAATGTTGTATTCAGTGGAAGGAATTTACAAACTTCAGCTTCGGATAATTCTCACCAACTGGTAAAGTGAGCGCCGTGGAGATTTCCCCCTATTGGACTCATTTTCAGGTTATACCCCATGTCATCACTGAATATTAAACAGGGAAGTGACGCTCATTTTCCCGAGTATCCTCTGGCGTCGCCCAGTAATAATGAAATTGATTTACTTAATCTAATTGAAGTTTTATGGCGGGCCAAAAAAACGGTCATGGCGGTCGTTTTTGCGTTTGCCTGCGCAGGTTTACTGATCTCTTTCATCCTGCCGCAAAAATGGACCAGCGCGGCGGTTGTCACGCCTCCAGAACCTGTTCAGTGGCAGGCGCTTGAGAAAACATTCACTAAGCTTCGTGTGCTGGATCTGGATATCAAAATTGATCGTACAGAAGCATTTAACCTGTTTATCAAGAAGTTTCAGTCGGTTAGCTTACTGGAAGAGTACCTGCGCTCATCACCTTATGTGATGGACCAATTAAAAGAGGCGAAAATCGACGAACTGGATTTGCATCGCGCTATCGTCGCATTGAGCGAAAAAATGAAAGCGGTTGATGACAATGCCAGTAAGAAAAAAGATGAACCGTCACTGTATGCCTCCTGGACGCTAAGTTTCACCGCGCCAACCAGTGAAGAGGCGCAGACCGTTTTGAGCGGGTATATCGATTATATCTCTGCGTTGGTGGTGAAAGAGTCGCTAGAAAACGTCCGTAATAAACTGGAAATCAAAACCCAGTTTGAAAAAGAAAAACTGGCTCAGGATCGCATTAAAACGAAAAACCAACTTGATGCAAACATTCAGCGCCTCAATTATTCACTCGACATTGCCAACGCGGCAGGAATTAAAAAGCCCGTTTATAGCAATGGTCAGGCAGTTAAAGATGACCCCGACTTTTCTATTTCTCTCGGCGCAGACGGTATTGAACGTAAACTGGAAATTGAAAAAGCGGTCACTGACGTTGCGGAGCTGAATGGTGAATTACGTAATCGTCAGTATCTAGTCGAGCAATTAACAAAAACAAATGTCAACGATGTGAATTTTACGCCGTTTAAATATCAGTTGCGTCCGTCATTACCGGTAAAAAAAGATGGTCCGGGTAAGGCGATTATCGTGATCCTTTCTGCGTTGATCGGCGGTATGGTGGCTTGTGGTAGCGTGCTGTTGCGCCATGCCATGGCATCCAGAAAACAGGATGCCATGATGGCAGACCACTTAGTTTAAATCTTCGCGGTTGAAGGTGCCGTTCGTCCGAGCGGCACCACAAGCGGAGTTCCGGCTACCGGATCGTCAATGATCATGCAACGCAAACCATAAATATGCTCAATCAGTTCAGCAGTGACTATCTCTTTTGGTGCTCCTTGAGCGACAATTTTCCCTTCACGTAATGCAATCAAATGGCTAGCGTACCGACAGGCCTGATTAAGATCGTGCAGTACCGCCGCCAGGGTATAGCCTTTCTCGCGGTTCAGTTCGCTTAACAATTCCAGCAAATCAATCTGATGACTGATATCCAGCCAGGTGGTGGGTTCGTCGAGTAGCATAATTGCCGTTTCCTGGGCCAGCACCATTGCTATCCATGCTCGCTGGCGTTGCCCACCGGAGAGGGTATCAACGCTTTGATTTGCCAGATGAGTTATTCCTGTGGCCTGCATCGCTTTCGTTACCGCTTCTTCATCTTCTTTACGCCAGCGGGTAAACAGCGGTTGATGCGGGTAACGCCCGCGCGCTACTAACTCCTGCACGGTGATATCTCCCGGCGTGGTGGCGTTTTGCGCCAGTAAACCAATCCGGCGTGCGACCTCTTTACTGGCGTAATGTTGAATGTGCTCGCCATCCAGCCAGACATGCCCGTGAGCAGGCGTCATCAGGCGGCTTAAGGTACGCAGTAACGTGGATTTACCGCAGCCATTTGGCCCGATAATTGCCGTGAAGTGACCATCAGGAATTTCTACAGTCAGATTTTCCGCAACGGTATATTTGCCATATCCGAGGGTTAACTGTTCGCCGCGCAAACGGGCTACTGATTCGGTCATTTTTTGCGAGACTCCTGAATTAACAAGACGATAAGGTAAATACCGCCGAGGCTGACGGTAACGACGCCAACCGGAAGTTGATACGGCATAAACAGTTGTTGAGCACAGAGATCGGCTGCCAGCAGTAACAGCGCACCGCACAGCGCTGCCTGGGTTAGACCCCAGCGAGCGGTGCCGCTGATACGGCGGGCAATGTGTGGTGCGACTAAAGCAATAAAGGAAATCGGCCCGGCAAGCGCCGTTGCCGCAGCGGTAAGCACTACTGCCACAAGCATCATTAATAGCCGCGAACGTTCGACGCTGACGCCTAACGCACACGCGGTGTCATCGCCCATCTCCAACAAGCGCATCCGCCTTACCAGCAAGGCGGCGGCAATTAGCATCAATATGATGATGGGCGCGGAAGGCGAGGTTTTTGCCCACGTCAGGCCATTGAGCGATCCTGCATTCCACAAACCCGCTGTTAACGCCGTTTCTAAAGACGCTTTCAGCAACAGCCAGGTATTAAAGGCCACCAGCATGGCGCGAACGCCGATGCCGATAATAATCAACCGAAAGGTGTCGATACCGTTACGCCAGGCAAGCAGCCAGACCAGCAGCGAAGTGATAATGCCGCCCGCCATTGCTGCCAGCGCGATAGCCGTCAGGTCCTGACCAAACAGCACCATCGCCACCAGCACGCCGCTCCACGCTCCGGTGTTAAAGCCCATTACGTCAGGGCTGCCGAGTGGGTTACGCATCAACGACTGAAAAATCGCGCCGCTGACGCCCAGTGCCGCACCAATCAACAGTGCCATTAGTACCCGCGGTAAACGCCATTCGGTGACCACCATTGTCATACTGCGCGGTGCGTCACCCATCAGCGCGGCAAATACCTGAGAGGTTTCCAGCGTGACGGCACCGCTGCGTAATCCCCACACGCTTGCCATCACACAAGCTATTAGCAACAGCAGACAGGTGATAATTAATCGACGAGAGACGTAAATCATGCGCCACCTCGCGTTTTACGTCGTACAAGGAAGATCAGCACTGGTGCGCCAATAAAGGCACTGACTACAGAAACGCGCAGTTCGCCGGGAACAATCACCCGCCCGATAATATCGGCAAACAGCAGCAGGGCAGGTGTGGCGAGCAGCGTGACGGGCAGCGACCAGCGATGATCGGCTCCAACCAACCAACGTGCCATGTGCGGCATCATCAGGCCAATAAAAGCAATCGGGCCAACTACCGCCGTCGCACTACCACAAAGCACGGTAATCGCCAGTAGGCCAATCAACTGCGTGCGTGCTACGCGACTGCCCAGCGCCGTCGCGGTGTCACTGCCGAGGCTTAAACTGTTCAGTGCGCGGCTCAGTAATAGCGCAGTTGCTCCGGCGATCACCACAGGGATCAGCACCACTTTTAAGGTGTGTAAATTACGAATATCCAGCGAACCGGCTTGCCAGAAACGCAGTTGATCGTAGACGTCGGGATTAAGCAGGGCGATTCCGCTGGTCAGCCCTTCCAGCACTGCCGCCAGCGCCACGCCCGCCAGAGTTAAACGCACCGGACTTAACTGCCCACCGCCCTGGCTGCCAGTAAAGGCAACAATCAACGAGGCCACCAGCGCACCGGCGAAGGCCATCGCCAGTTGTTCCTGCGCGGATGAGTAACCAAACAGCGCCGCGCCCAGCACAATGGCAAAGCTGGCTCCGGCGTTCACGCCAAGCAAGCCGGGGTCGGCAAGTGGGTTTCGGGTGAGGGTTTGCATTAACGCCCCGGCAAGGCCAAGCGCGCCTCCTGCCAGTAAACCGGCAAGGGTACGCGGCAGTCGCGCGTCGAGCACGATGGTGCAGTCGGCGCTCTGGCAGGTGCCGGAGAGGGCCTCCAGCACTACGGAAGCGGGGAGTGATTTTGCTCCAATGAGCAGGCTTAATGCCGTCGCGATAATCAGTAATAACAGCAATCCGGGCACGGCAATGGCGCGTGTCACGGCAACAGAACCAGACATACGAACTTCCATGATAATGAAATTAATTATCGTTATCGATCTTATTTGGATATGTTAGCATGTGCAGCCTAAGAATAGGTATTTAAAATATTTGATGGCAAGGCATTGTAATGAATAAACAATCCTGGCTGCTTAACCTCAGCCTGTTGAAAACGCACCCGGCGTTTCGCGCAGTATTCCTCGCTCGTTTTATCTCTATTGTTTCTCTGGGTTTGCTCGGCGTCGCGGTGCCGGTGCAGATCCAGATGATGACGCATTGTACCTGGCAGGTGGGGCTTTCGGTGACGCTGACCGGCGGGGCGATGTTTGTCGGCTTGATGGTCGGCGGTGTGCTGGCGGATCGCTATGAGCGCAAAAAAGTGATTTTGCTGGCGCGTGGCACCTGTGGCATTGGCTTCATTGGTCTGTGCCTGAACGCGTTACTGCCGGAGCCGTCTTTGCTGGCAATCTATTTACTCGGATTATGGGATGGTTTTTTCGCATCGCTTGGCGTTACGGCGCTACTGGCGGCGACACCTGCACTGGTAGGGCGTGAAAACTTAATGCAGGCCGGGGCTATCACCATGTTGACCGTGCGTCTGGGGTCGGTGATTTCGCCTATGATTGGCGGTTTATTGCTGGCGACTGGCGGTGTGGCCTGGAACTACGGGCTGGCGGCGGCGGGCACGTTTATTACCTTGCTGCCATTGTTAAGCCTTCCGGCGCTACCTCCGCCACCGCAACCGCGTGAGCATCCGTTGAAATCATTACTGGCAGGATTTCGTTTTCTGCTCGCCAGCCCGCTGGTGGGAGGGATTGCGTTGCTGGGGGGATTATTGACGATGGCGAGCGCGGTACGGGTACTGTATCCGGCGCTGGCTGACAACTGGCAGATGTCGGCGGCACAGATTGGTTTTCTCTATGCGGCGATCCCGCTCGGTGCAGCTATTGGCGCGTTAACCAGCGGGAAGCTGGCACATAGCGCGCGACCAGGGTTATTGATGCTGCTCTCCACGCTGGGATCGTTCCTCGCCATTGGTTTGTTTGGCCTGATGCCGATGTGGATTTTAGGCGTGGTTTGTCTGGCGCTGTTCGGCTGGTTGAGCGCGGTTAGTTCGTTGCTGCAATACACAATGCTGCAAACGCAAACCCCGGAAGCGATGTTAGGGCGGATTAACGGTTTGTGGACGGCACAAAACGTGACGGGCGATGCTATAGGCGCAGCGCTGTTGGGCGGTCTGGGAGCGATGATGACGCCGGTGGCCTCCGCAAGCGCGAGTGGTTTTGGTTTGTTGATTATCGGCGTGTTGTTGTTGCTGGTACTGGTAGAGTTGCGTCGTTTTCGCCAGACGCCGCCGCAGGTGACAGCGTCTGACAGTTAATGCTTAGAACAGCGCCTTAAGCCGATCCAGCACTTGCATGGCGCTGTAGTAATCCAGTCGGAACGTCTCGGTTCCCAGCGCATAAACCTGCTTGTTTTGTACAGCAGGCAGGTGCGCGAGCAGTGGATTGGCATAAATCGCATCGGCGTCTTTCTGATCACCGGCGAACAGGAATAGCGACTCGCCATTTAACCCTGCCGCCAGATTTTCCCCACCAAGCTGAATGATGTCATGGCGTTTGCCCTGGCTTTGGCTGGCGTTTAAGCCTGCGGGTAACCTGGCCAGCGTAAAGCCGAGTTGTTCCAGCATCTGCCCTTGTGCTGATTCAGCTGTCCAGAGATTGGCACTGTGCGCGGCGGCGGTATAGACAATGGCAGTGACCGGCTGCGGCGGTAATTTGATTTGCTCTTTCGCCGCCGTCAGTTGCTTATCAAACTGTGCAATCCGCTCTGCCGCTTGTTTCTCATGCCCGGTAATTTCGCCAAGTTGCGTTAACAGCGACTGCCAGCTTTTATCGTCGTAATTGATGATTAACGTTGGTGCGATAGTGGAAAGCTGATCGTATAGCGCCAGCGCTGAATCGCCGCCGGTCGCGCTAATTAAAATCAGATCTGGCATTTGTGCCGCTACTGCTTCGGCGTTCGGTTCGCCGATATAGAGACGTTGCAGTTTGCGTTCTTTCGCTACCTTGCTCCACTGGCGTAAAAAACCCTGGTCATCCGCTACGCGGTTATTCGGCGTGGTCGCGCCGCTGGCGATCACTGGTGCATCAATCGCCAGCAGTGAGCCGGTCAGGGTGACGCTGGTGGAAACAATACGCTGCGGCTGGCTTTCCAGGGTATGAGTACCACGACTGTCAGTAATCTGACGCGGCCAGTCGGCAGCCTGAACTGCGGATATTCCTGAAAGCAAAAGTCCGGTTAAAAGAAGGGCGTTGCGGTAGAGCGGGGCGAGTCTCACAAATCAGCTTCCTGTTATTAATGAAGTTAATGCTTCTCATTTTCATTGTAACCACAAGCAGATGCAACCCCGACTTGCAGATTGCGTTACCTCAAGAGTTGACATAGTGCTCGTTTGCTTTTAGGTTAGCGACCGAAAATATAAATGATAATCATTATTAAAGCCTTTATCATTTTGTGGAGGATGATATGGATACGTCACTGGCTGAGGAAGTACAGCAGACCATGGCAACACTTGCGCCCAATCGCTTTTTCTTTATGTCGCCGTACCGCAGTTTTACGACGTCAGGATGTTTCGCCCGCTTCGATGAACCGGCTGTGAACGGGGATTCGCCCGACAGTCCCTTCCAGCAAAAACTCGCCGCGCTGTTTACCGATGCCAAAGCGCAGGGCATTAAAAATCCGGTGATGGTTGGGGCGATTCCCTTCGATCCACGTCAGCCTTCGTCGCTGTATATTCCCGAATCCTGGCAGTCGTTCTCCCGGCAGGAAAAACAGACTTCAGCCCGCCGTTTCACCCGCAGCCAGTCGCTGAACGTGGTGGAACGTCAGGCAATTCCGGAACAAACTACGTTTGAACAGATGGTTGCCCGCGCCGCCGCACTTACCGCCACGCCGCAAGTCGACAAAGTGGTGTTGTCACGGTTGATTGATATCACCACTGACGCCGCCATTGATAGTGGCGTATTGCTGGAACGGTTGATTGCGCAAAACCCGGTTAGTTACAACTTCCATGTGCCGTTAGCTGATGGTGGCGTCCTGCTGGGAGCCAGCCCGGAACTGCTGCTGCGTAAAGACGGCGAGCGTTTTAGCTCGATTCCGTTAGCCGGTTCCGCGCGTCGTCAGCCGGATGACGTGCTTGATCGCGAAGCGGGTAATCGTCTGCTGGCGTCAGAAAAAGATCGCCATGAACATGAACTTGTCACTCAGGCGATGAAAGAGGTACTGCGCGAACGCAGTAGTGAGTTACACGTTCCATCCTCCCCACAATTGATCACCACGCCGACGCTGTGGCATCTCGCAACACCCTTTGAAGGCAAAGCGAATTCGCAAGAAAACGCATTGACTCTGGCCTGTCTGCTGCATCCGACCCCCGCGCTGAGCGGTTTCCCGCATCAGGCCGCGACCCAGGTGATTGCTGAGCTGGAACCGTTCGACCGCGAACTGTTTGGCGGCATTGTCGGTTGGTGTGACAGCGAAGGTAACGGCGAGTGGGTGGTGACCATCCGCTGCGCGAAGCTGCGGGAAAATCAGGTGCGTCTGTTTGCCGGAGCGGGGATTGTGCCTGCGTCCTCACCGTTGGGTGAATGGCGCGAAACGGGCGTCAAACTTTCTACCATGTTGAACGTTTTTGGATTGCATTAAGGAGCGAGGATGAGCATTCCATTCACCCGCTGGCCGGAAGAGTTTGCCCGTCGCTATCGGGAAAAAGGCTACTGGCAGGATTTGCCGCTGACCGACATTCTGACCCGTCATGCCGCAAGCGACAGCATCGCGGTCATCGACGGCGAGCGTCAGTTGAGTTACCGGGAACTGAATCAGGCGGCGGATAATCTCGCCTGTAGCTTGCGTCGTCAGGGCATTAAACCCGGTGAAACCGCACTGGTACAACTGGGTAACGTCGCTGAATTGTATATTACCTTTTTTGCGCTGTTAAAACTGGGCGTTGCACCGGTGCTGGCGCTGTTCAGTCATCAGCGTAGTGAAATGAACGCATACGCCAGCCAGATTAAACCGGTGTTACTGATTGCCGATCGCCAACATGCGCTATTTAGCGGGGATGATTTCCTCAACACATTTGTTGCAGAGCATTCTTCCATTCGCGTGGTGCAACTGCTGAACGACAGCGGTGAGCATAACTTGCAGGATGCGATTAACCATCCGGCTGAGGATTTTACTGCCACGCCATCTCCTGCTGATGAAGTGGCCTATTTCCAGCTTTCCGGCGGCACCACCGGCACACCGAAACTGATCCCGCGCACTCATAACGATTACTACTACAGCGTGCGTCGTAGCGTCGAGATTTGTCAGTTCACGCAACAGACGCGCTACCTGTGCGCGATCCCGGCGGCTCATAACTACGCCATGAGTTCGCCGGGATCGTTGGGGGTATTTCTCGCTGGCGGCACTGTCGTTCTGGCTGCCGACCCCAGCGCCACGCTTTGTTTCCCATTGATTGAAAAACATCAGGTGAACGTCACCGCGCTGGTGCCGCCAGCAGTCAGCCTGTGGTTGCAGGCACTGGCTGAAGGCGAAAGCCGGGCGCAGCTTGCCTCGCTGAAACTGTTACAGGTCGGTGGCGCACGTCTTTCTGCCACGCTTGCGGCGCGTATTCCCGCAGAGATTGGCTGCCAGTTACAGCAGGTATTCGGCATGGCGGAAGGGCTGGTGAACTACACCCGTCTTGATGATAGCGCGGAAAAAATTATCCATACCCAGGGCTATCCAATGTGTCCGGATGATGAAGTGTGGGTTGCCGATGCTGACGGAAATCCACTGCCGCAAGGGGAAGTTGGACGCCTGATGACGCGCGGGCCGTACACCTTCCGCGGCTATTACAAAAGTCCACAGCACAATGCCAGCGCCTTTGATGCCAACGGTTTTTACTGTTCCGGCGATCTGATCTCTATTGATCCAGAGGGGTACATCACCGTGCAGGGGCGCGAGAAAGATCAGATCAACCGTGGCGGCGAGAAGATCGCTGCCGAAGAGATCGAAAACCTGTTGCTGCGCCATCCGGCGGTGATCTACGCCGCCCTGGTGAGTATGGAAGATGAGCTGATGGGCGAAAAAAGCTGTGCTTATCTGGTGGTAAAAGAACCACTGCGTGCGGTACAGGTGCGTCGTTTCCTGCGTGAACAGGGTATTGCCGAATTTAAATTACCGGATCGCGTGGAGTGTGTAGATTCACTTCCGCTGACGGCGGTCGGGAAAGTCGATAAAAAACAATTACGTCAGTGGCTGGCGTCACGCGCATCAGCCTGAAGGAGAGAACACGATGGCTATTCCAAAATTACAGGCTTACGCACTGCCGGAGTCTCACGATATTCCGCACAATAAAGTCAACTGGGCCTTTGAGCCGCAACGTGCCGCGTTGTTAATCCATGATATGCAGGACTATTTTGTTAGCTTCTGGGGCGAGAACTGCCCGATGATGGAGCAGGTGATCGCGAATATTGCGGCACTACGCGACTACTGCAAACAGCACAATATCCCGGTTTATTACACCGCCCAGCCGAAAGAGCAGAGCGATGAAGATCGGGCGCTGTTGAATGATATGTGGGGACCGGGCCTGACCCGCTCACCGGAACAGCAAAAGGTGGTGGATCGCCTGACGCCAGATGCCGACGACACGGTGCTGGTGAAGTGGCGTTACAGCGCGTTTCATCGTTCTCCGCTGGAGCAAATGCTCAAAGAGAGTGGACGTAACCAGCTGATTATTACCGGGGTGTACGCCCACATTGGCTGTATGACCACCGCAACCGACGCATTTATGCGCGATATTAAACCGTTTATGGTGGCGGATGCGCTGGCCGATTTCAGCCGTGACGAGCATTTGATGTCGCTGAAATATGTGGCCGGACGTTCTGGCCGGGTGGTGATGACCGAAGAATTGCTGCCAGCACCTATCCCCGCCAGCAAATCGGCGCTGCGAGAGGTGATCCTGCCGTTGCTGGACGAGTCCGATGAGCCGTTCGATGACGACAACCTAATTGATTACGGTCTGGATTCGGTGCGCATGATGGCGCTGGCGGCGCGCTGGCGCAAAGTGCATGGCGATATCGATTTTGTCATGCTGGCGAAAAATCCGACCATCGATGCCTGGTGGAAGCTACTCTCCCGCGAGGTGAAATGATGGATTTCAGCGGCAAAAATGTCTGGGTAACCGGCGCGGGGAAAGGTATTGGCTACGCCACGGCGCTGGCATTTGTTGAGGCCGGAGCGAGAGTTACAGGTTTTGATCAAGCGTTCACTCTGGAGCAATATCCCTTTGCGACCGAAGTAATGGATGTAGCCGACGCTGCGCAGGTGGCGCAAGTGTGTCAGCGACTGTTAGCGCAAACGGAGCGACTGGACGTGCTGGTCAATGCGGCGGGAATTTTGCGCATGGGCGCGACCGATCAGCTCAGCAAGGAGGACTGGCAGCAGACTTTTGCGGTTAACGTCGGCGGTGCGTTTAACCTGTTCCAGCAGACCATGAACCAGTTTCGTCGTCAGCGGGGCGGGGCGATTGTTACTGTGGCGTCCGACGCTGCACACACGCCGCGTATTGGTATGA
The DNA here is from genome assembly GCF_030295175.1 of Escherichia sp. HH091_1A. Classification (NCBI taxonomy): domain Bacteria; kingdom Pseudomonadati; phylum Pseudomonadota; class Gammaproteobacteria; order Enterobacterales; family Enterobacteriaceae; genus Escherichia; species Escherichia sp. HH091_1A. The sequence goes on from NZ_AP025747.1 coordinate 725,713, forward strand.
GCGCTTACGGTGCGTCGAAAGCGGCGCTGAAAAGCCTGGCGTTGAGCGTCGGGCTGGAACTGGCGGGTAGCGGTGTACGCTGTAATGTGGTTTCCCCGGGGTCCACCGACACCGATATGCAACGCACGCTGTGGGTGAGTGATGACGCCGAAGAGCAGCGTATTCGCGGCTTTGGCGAGCAGTTTAAACTCGGCATTCCGCTGGGGAAAATCGCCCGTCCACAAGAGATCGCCAACACGATTTTGTTCCTCGCCTCTGACCTCGCCAGCCATATCACCCTACAGGATATTGTGGTAGATGGCGGCTCAACACTGGGGGCATAAGCATGATCTGGAAACGCCATTTAACGCTCGACGAACTGAACGCCACCAGCGATAACACAATGGTGGCGCATCTTGGAATTGTGTATACCCGTCTGGGCGATGATGTGCTGGAAGCCGAAATGCCGGTTGATACCCGTACTCATCAGCCGTTTGGCCTGCTGCATGGCGGCGCGTCGGCGGCGCTGGCGGAAACCCTGGGATCGATGGCCGGATTTATGATGACTCGCGACGGACAGTGCGTGGTGGGCACGGAGCTTAACGCCACACATCATCGCCCGGTGTCTGAGGGAAAGGTACGCGGCATCTGCCAGCCGTTGCATCTTGGGCGGCAAAATCAGAGCTGGGAAATCGTTGTTTTCGATGAACAGGGGCGGCGTTGCTGCACTTGCCGGCTGGGTACGGCGGTGATCGGCTAAATTGGATTAATATGCCTGATGCGCTTCGCTTATCAGGCCTACGATTCGCGAGAATTTGTTGGCCTGGTAAGTGAAAGCGCTACCCGGAAAAATATGTGCAGAGGGTGAGACTATTGGTTCTGTAGCCATTCCTGATAGCGTCTGGATATGAAACTCGCTGCGATTTTATAGTTTTCCCATGTGTCTTTTACATGGAATTCGCTGGGAAGATCTTTGACAAGATGGGTGCAGTAGTCTTCGAGATAATCGCCTGTATCAAAATCAAAATAATGTTTAGTAAAGGCGTTTCCTTGGGTCGAAAGTTCTTCATCGGTCAAAGTACCATCGAATTCTTCAAAAAGCTGAGGGGCTGTTATTTCTCTGCGCGTAAAGAGGGCAAGAGATTCAGCGAGATCTTCCTTAAACTCCTCGTCCAACAAGTTATTATCAATCAACCAACCTAAATAAAAACCAGTATGGATGTATGCCTGGCTGAGCGGTAAACCTTCTTCTATAACCGAGTCAAAATGGTATTTCGCTTTGTCATAGCTCATGGGAGGACTCCTTATCATATAACGAAATAGCCATGCTATCGTATAGTTGCGTTGCATAACATTGACGCGGAATACTATAGATTTCGGCTATGCATTTTCGCATATAAGTAGTGTTACTACTCTGGTGAGTCAACCCTCTCAATTGTCCGTAATTGTACACGTCTTTTCGCGACTAAAGTGATCTCGTTAACAATGTGATGTAAATATGAGGTGTTTTTGTTGTGCGCATTGGTTTCTTGGTTGTTAAATAAAATCTGCTGATATAGAAACAAAATGTAACATCTCTATGGACACGCACACGGATAACAACTATGAACAAATCAGGGAAATACCTCGTCTGGACAGTGCTCTCTGTAATGGGAGCATTTGCTCTGGGATACATTGCTTTAAATCGTGGGGAACAGATCAACGCGCTGTGGATTGTGGTGGCGTCGGTCTGTATCTATCTGATCGCTTACCGTTTTTATGGTCTTTATATTGCCAAAAATGTATTGGCGGTTGACCCGACGCGTATGACGCCAGCGGTGCGCCATAACGACGGGCTGGACTATGTGCCGACGGACAAGAAAGTGCTGTTCGGTCACCATTTTGCGGCCATTGCCGGAGCAGGCCCGTTGGTGGGGCCGGTACTGGCGGCGCAAATGGGCTACCTACCGGGGATGATCTGGCTACTTGCCGGGGTGGTTCTCGCCGGTGCGGTGCAGGATTTCATGGTGCTGTTTGTTTCCACGCGCCGTGACGGTCGCTCGCTGGGCGAGCTGGTTAAAGAAGAGATGGGGCCAACCGCCGGGGTGATTGCGCTGGTGGCCTGCTTTATGATCATGGTCATTATCCTTGCAGTACTGGCGATGATCGTGGTGAAAGCCCTGACTCATAGCCCGTGGGGAACGTATACCGTTGCGTTCACCATTCCGCTGGCGCTGTTCATGGGGATTTACCTGCGCTATCTGCGTCCAGGCCGCATTGGGGAAGTGTCGGTGATTGGCCTGGTATTCCTTATTTTCGCCATTATCTCTGGCGGCTGGGTGGCAGAAAGCCCGACTTGGGCACCGTACTTTGACTTTACCGGCGTGCAGCTGACCTGGATGCTGGTGGGTTACGGTTTTGTGGCGGCGGTTCTGCCGGTGTGGTTGCTGCTGGCTCCGCGTGACTACCTCTCTACCTTCCTGAAAATCGGGACTATCGTCGGTCTGGCGGTAGGCATTTTGATTATGCGTCCGACGCTGACCATGCCTGCGCTGACCAAGTTTGTAGATGGCACTGGCCCGGTATGGACCGGTAATCTGTTCCCGTTCCTGTTTATTACTATCGCCTGTGGCGCGGTGTCTGGCTTCCATGCGCTGATCTCTTCCGGCACCACACCGAAGATGCTGGCGAACGAAGGTCAGGCGTGCTTTATCGGCTACGGTGGGATGTTGATGGAATCCTTCGTGGCGATTATGGCACTGGTTTCTGCCTGTATCATCGATCCGGGCGTGTACTTCGCGATGAACAGTCCGATGGCGGTGCTGGCTCCGGCGGGGACGGCGGATGTAGTGGCATCTGCTGCGCAGGTAGTGAGTAGCTGGGGCTTTAGCATTACGCCAGATACGTTAAATCAGATTGCCAGCGAAGTGGGTGAACAGTCGATCATTTCCCGTGCGGGCGGTGCGCCGACCCTGGCGGTGGGGATGGCCTACATTCTGCACGGCGCGCTGGGTGGCATGATGGATGTGGCGTTCTGGTATCACTTCGCCATTCTGTTTGAAGCACTGTTTATTCTGACGGCGGTGGATGCGGGTACGCGTGCTGCGCGCTTTATGTTGCAGGATCTGCTGGGCGTGGTTTCTCCGGGCCTGAAACGGACCGATTCACTGCCTGCTAACCTGCTGGCAACGGCGCTGTGCGTGCTGGCTTGGGGTTACTTTCTGCATCAGGGCGTGGTCGATCCGCTGGGCGGTATTAACACTCTGTGGCCGCTGTTTGGTATTGCCAACCAGATGCTGGCAGGGATGGCGCTGATGCTCTGTGCCGTGGTGTTGTTCAAGATGAAACGTCAACGTTACGCCTGGGTGGCGCTGGTACCAACGGCCTGGCTGCTGATTTGTACCCTGACCGCAGGCTGGCAGAAAGCGTTTAGCCCGGATGCGAAAGTCGGTTTCCTGGCGATTGCTAACAAGTTCCAGGCAATGATCGACAGCGGCAATATTCCGTCGCAGTATACTGAGTCACAACTGGCGCAACTGGTGTTCAACAACCGTCTGGATGCCGGATTAACCATCTTCTTTATGGTGGTTGTGGTGGTTCTGGCACTGTTCTCGATTAAGACGGCACTGGCGGCATTGAAAGAGCCGAAGCCAACGGCGAAAGAAACGCCGTATGAGCCAATGCCGGAAAATGTCGAGGAGATCGTGGCGCAGGCGAAAGGCGCGCACTAAAGTCAGAGTGAGGGGGATGTTGGCGTAGTGCCTGGGGTTCCCCCTCACCCTAACCCTCTCCCTGGTGGGGCGAGGGGACTGACCGAGCGCGTTGATAGCTATTAATGCACTCTCTCAGCAACCTGATTACCGGAGGTATTGATGTTTGATTCACTGGCAAAAGCCGGAAAATATTTAGGTCAGGCGGCGAAGCTGATGATTGGTATGCCTGATTACGACAACTATGTCGAACATATGCGGGTTAACCATCCCGATCAAACGCCGATGACCTACGAGGAGTTTTTCCGTGAGCGGCAGGACGCGCGCTACGGTGGAAAAGGCGGCGCGCGCTGCTGCTAAATTTGTACGTCAGGCTTTAAACGATTCCACTTTTTCGAACGCAGCACGCAAAGTATCTGGTGTCAGCGTGACTGGCAGATAATGAATGGATTCCACCGGACGTAGGGTGTGGGCAATCATTTTGTCAATCTCCACCTGATTATTGATATCCACTTCCAGCTCCGCCAGCGTAGTCGGCAGATGAAAACGCTGATACGCCCCGGTTAATTGCGCCAGCACATCATCCTGACCCAGCAAGGCGCTTTGCACCAGAATTCCGTAGGCGACTTTGGTGCCGTGGAGAAACTTCTCGGTTTGTGGCAGTACAGTCAGACCGTTATGCACGGCATGGGCCGCCGCCACACGCGTAAAACGATCGCCCAGACCACCGACCATTCCGCCTCCGGCGATAATCGCATCGACCACATCGCAAAATGATTGCGTTAACTGCTGATTTTGCTGATCGGCAAGCGCCTGTTCGCTACTGTTTAACAAGACGTCGCGAATGACCTGCGCATTATTGATTCCCAGCCGCACGGTTAGTGGCAACGTTTCTGGTTGTGGGGCCAGCACCACCGCTTCATACCATTTCGCCAGCGTGTCACCGATTCCCGCCAGCAGATATTCTTGCGGCGCATTGAGGATAATCTCCGGTTCCACCAGCACCATAAAATTGGCGTCGTCAAAAATCTCATAATGTAGCGCCTGTCCGGCATCGTTGTACCAGACAGAGAGTGGTGTCCAGGCAGCGCAGGTAGCGGCAATCGTTGGAACGGCAACAAACGGCAGACCGAGACGGCGGGCGAGGGCTTTCGCGGTGTCGAGCAGTGCGCCGCCACCGACGCCAATCACCATGCTGCGATCGTCACCGGACTCAGCCGCCAGTTGTTGCACATTGCTTTCACTGCAATGACCGCGAAACAAAATATGCTTTGCTCTTGGCAGTTCAAACGCCGATGGAAGTTTGGTTTGCGCCGCGGCAAGTGCACGTTCACCGTAGATCCACACTGCGCGAGAAAGTTGTTCATCAGTGAAAAAATCATGCAGGTGATTGAGACTGCCGGGATGAGAAAAGTAGTTAGCAGGGCCAACGACGACGCGGATAGGATTGTGAGGCATGTTGTGTTGTCCTTATTGTTTTATTTAGACATCTAAACGTCTTGATTGCCAAATACTAGCATCGTGTTATAGTGGCTTCAACACGCAACTTTGTCAGGCACAATAAAAATGACAAATAACCCTCTGATTCCACAAAGCAAACTTCCACAACTTGGCACCACTATTTTCACCCAGATGAGCGCACTGGCGCAGCAACACCAGGCGATTAACCTGTCACAAGGCTTTCCTGATTTTGATGGTCCGCGCTATTTGCAGGAACGGCTGGCGTACCACGTTGCCCAGGGAGCAAACCAATACGCGCCTATGACTGGCGTGCAGGCCTTGCGCGAGGCGATTGCTCAGAAAACGGAACGGCTGTATGGCTATCAACCAGATGCCGACAGCGATATCACCGTAACAGCAGGGGCGACGGAAGCGCTGTACGCAGCGATTACTGCATTGGTGCGCAATGGCGATGAAGTGATTTGCTTTGATCCCAGCTATGACAGTTACGCCCCCGCCATCACGCTTGCGGGTGGAATAGTGAAACGTATTGCACTGCAACCACCGCATTTTCGCGTGGACTGGCAGGAATTTGCCGCATTGTTAAGCGAGCGCACCCGACTGGTGATCCTTAACACCCCGCATAACCCCAGTGCTACTGTCTGGCAGCAGACTGATTTTTCCGCTTTGTGGCAGGCAATTGCCGGGCACGAGATTTTTGTCATTAGCGATGAAGTTTACGAGCATATCAACTTTTCACAGCAGGACCATGCCAGTGTGCTGGCGCATCCGCAACTGCGTGAGCGGGCGGTGGCGGTGTCATCGTTTGGCAAGACCTATCATATGACCGGCTGGAAAGTGGGCTATTGCGTTGCGCCTGCGCCCATCAGCGCCGAGATCCGCAAAGTGCATCAGTATCTGACTTTTTCGGTGAATACCCCGGCGCAGCTGGCCCTTGCCGATATGCTGCGAGCAGAACCTGAACACTATCTTGCGTTACCGGACTTTTATCGCCAGAAGCGCGATATTCTGGTGAACGCCTTAAGTGAGAGTCGGCTGGAGATTTTACCGTGCGAAGGCACTTACTTTTTGCTGGTGGATTACAGCGCGGTTTCTTCGCTGGATGACGTTGAGTTTTGCCAGAGGCTGACGCGGGAGCATGGCGTGGCGGCGATCCCGCTGTCGGTATTTTGCGCCGATCCCTTCCCCCATAAGCTCATTCGTCTCTGTTTTGCCAAGAAGGAATCGACGTTGCTGGCGGCAGCTGAACGCCTGCGCCAGCTGTAATTATTTTACTGTCCAGGCGCGGGAATATTGACGGTCAGCAAATAACTCTTGCAGGCCGTTAATTTGTTTCAGGCGCAACACTTCGTCGCTGTCCATACCCAGCTCTTTGCCGATTTTATTGTCGTCCCATCCTAACTGGCTGAGTTCACGAACGATTTCTGACATGGCTGTGATTTGGTGGCGTCCACGAGCGCGGTTATGACGAATAGTCGCGGCGATGCGTTCGTTACGTGTTCCTTCCAGACAGGTGACCGGTAAATATCCTTTTAATCGCATTTTTAACGTGTTAGAGCCTTTACCAATTTCATGACGGTGAAAGCCATCCACGATTTCCAGAGCATTTTTATCTGTGTGCGTGACCACAATAGGTTGGGTAAAACCATCTATCTCAATGGATTTTTGTAACAGTTTTTTCTCGGGCGGTGCCACATTGTTTGGGTTGTAATCATTTGGCATAAGTTGGCTGTTTTTAACCCACAGAACACAATCTACTGGCTCTTCACGAAAGGGGCTAACCTGATGGATCGCCAGGCGGATTTCGTTAATCGCTTTGATGCGATCGTCTTCCGGCAAGCTGGCGAGAAATTGGGTTAAATCCTGCGTTAATTGTTGTTGCATAGTATTCCCCACTCCTGACGTTTTACTTTTATCCGTTCGTTATAACGCTGATAATTCTTCGCTTTGGTTGGGCTAAATGATAATGCCCGACACCAGTAATCGTTATTCAGTAACACCTTGCAAATTCGCCGCCAGGAGGGGATATCTTTCGCGCCAATGTCCCCGTGCTGGGTCTGTGGCACCTCGACACCTTTTTTCTGATACCAATGCAAGTAAATGGCAATTTTGTTGCGGTAATGCTCAGCCGTTTTCTCCGGCATGCTATCAAGCAGCAATAATGCATACTCTTGCCAGTCTAAATGCTCTGGTTTGAGGATTTTCCGATGACCATAAAAATGATTGTCATGTCCGGCGTAAATGCCGCCACTTTTTACCCCGCTAACTCGTGCGCACATAGCAGCCCAGCGATCCGGTTCGATAACGTGATAGAGCCATAATCCTTGCCGTTGCTCCGGGCCAAAAGGTTCGCAAATTCTCATATGACGCAGGGGAACGCCTGCCTGATACATGATATTATACAATGGGTTACATAGGGATTTATGATTAGCATACCAGGTCCAGATATCAGCTACTTTCCAGTCGTAGATGGGGTAAATGTACCAGCTGTGACCGCCTGGTGCGGCTGTGGTCCAGGGCTTATCATCGGCAAAACGTTGTTTACTTAAACTGGCGATGGCGACAAAACGGTTGTAGGACTCATCCGCACGGATGCCGATCATCATCGCCGCCGGACGTTTTTGTGAAAACCATTCGGCAAACTCACGTACAAATTGTTCGAAGGTCATGCCTGGCTGGTAAAAGGAGAAAAAGTCAGGATCGGTTATCGCTTCTTGCGGGGGCTGACGCACCCATTCGACATCAGATTCCCAGCACTGCCATTCTGGTTGGTATTGTGAAAGGGAATTTTGCGTCTTGAGTGGGAGTGCTACCCAGTAAAACTCTTCAATAACGTCGGTATACAACTCGCGTAACGACTGTACATAGTCGATGGTACAAGAGAACTGTGCTTCCCAGTCGATAAACAAAACGCAGATTTTTTTTCCTAATTTTCTGGCAAGTTCGGCGGTAAGATGCAGCATTAATCCGGAATCTTTACCCCCCGAAAAAGAAACGCAAACACGGGGCAAGGTGTTAAGTGTCCAGGTAATACGTTCCTGTGCAGCTTCTAAAATATTCAGCGGAAGAGGGATTTTATAAATAGACATCTGAAAACGCTCTCTGAACGTTACTGGGTGACTTGTGAGATGAATCCGCTAATTATAGGGTAAACGAAGCAAGATAGAGCACATTATTTTATATTCACACAATGAATCAATTGATGCGTAATATAACATTTATCCGTGGTAATAAATCAGAAGCTATCATTTAAACGATCTATGAATCGTGAGAAGACAAGGTTGTTCAACGAAGCCTTGTTATAGGAAATATAAAGTTTAACCGTAGGAAGTGGTCGTTCCAGTTTTATCTCTTGTAACTTCAAAAAATCACGATGTAAATCGTACAGTTCGGTGGGCACAATGCCCAATAAGTCAGTAACAGAAATACTATTAATTATCGTCAACAAAGAAGAACTGCGAAATGAAACTTTACGGTTCATAAAACGTTCATCTATGTCCATTTGAATTTCGTCAATCCCTGCTGATTTAGATATCAACAAGGTGAATTCTTCGGCGATAATTTGTTCATAGTTACTGGTATCGGTAATACGAGGATGTTTGTTGCTACATATAAGAGAATTGCGAATAGTATGTACCGGCATGCAGATGACAGAGCGGCTAATTACTGGTTGCAGTGTAATTGCCAGGTCAGCTTTGCGTTGAACTAACAATTCTTCAGCGTTTTCAGCTGAAAGCAGTATGTCATGGCATTCTATATCGATTGAAGTATCTTGTCTTAGACAGCGGATTAGCATGTTGTTATTACTACAAGAAATAAGCTGAGGACCGTAGATAATAAAATTTTTCTTCAGCTCAGACTTATTAACGATATTGATCGTTTGTTCAAGGCCTCGGAGATTTTTCTCAAGATGGTGATGCAGATTTAATCCTGTTGTAGTCGGCGCGATACCTTTCCCTGAGCGGATGAATAACGGGTCATTAAATTGCGCGCGTAAACGTTGTAACGACTGACTAACGGCAGATGGCGTTATATATAATGATTCTGCTGCTTTGCTAATGCTGAGGTGTTGATAAATGCACTCAAATATGACCAGTAAATTGAGGTCGAATTTTTTTAAATCATAAAGATTAGCCATAACATACTCCGTTATATTATCTTGTCCATAAATCATTCTTGTAATCAATGATTCTACTGTTTTATTTATATTTGTTATGTTTTATTACTTAACTCTGGATTAAGTTTTTCTAAAGTAACACAGTTGTCTGGAGGGGAAGAAGCAATTCATGCGTTTTTAGAATGGTTGAAAAGCAAGGATGTATTTCAACCACCCATGAATTATCTTCTATTTATTTTCCATAATGATATTAAGCGTTTTCTGATCGGGCAACCCCACGGCCTGTTGCAGCGTATTTTCCTTACTCATGTAATAGATAGCCGGTGTGACATTTGCCCCCAGATCGTCCATGAGTTTCTCGTTGTCGCTTAACACTTTCATTTGCTCTGCACTTACGTTTGTAGGCACATTTAGCTTAAGTTTGCCGCCAGAGGCTTCATATTCTTGCCAGGTTTTTGCGGGATCTTTAGAGGCCAGAATTGCCGCGGCTGTCGCCGGACTTTCTGGTTTGATAACCCCAACCAACAATGTTCTCAACTGTACTTTGCCAGAATCAACCCACGGGCGCGCCTGCTGCCAGAACTGTTTACAATATGGGCAGAACGGATCGGCGAAAACGTAGACTATGACTGGCGCGTCTTTTTTACCGTCGAGGAGCCAGTGCGATTGTTCCATCCGTTGCCACATTTCGCGTCCGGCTGGCGCATAAATTTCTTTTTCGATAAGCATGTTACTCAGGTTTTCACCTTTCTCGTTGTACATGTAACCAGAGATAGCGTGCTTACCATCTGGAGTCAGGTAGATGGTGACGCCCATATCCTGATACTTGCCGAGATAACCTTTCATTCCGCCGGGGGCATCGAACGTTTTGATGATCTTAATGCCCTGTTTTTCAATCGCTTTTACCGGAGCAGGAAGTTCCTCTGCAAAGGCGATTGTAGGAAGCAGAGCCAGTAAAAGTATCTTTTTTAACATTAATTTGTCCTTTTCAGTCAGTGCAAAAATGGAGTAAAAGGCATAACCTATCACTGTCATAGGTAAGAGCTTAGATCAGGTGATTGCCCTTTGTTTATGAGGGTGTTGTAATCCATGTCGTTGTTGCATTTGTAAGGGCAACACCACAGCCTGCAGGCAGGCGCTGAAGATACCAAAGGGTAGTTCAGATTACACGGTCACCTGGAAAGGGGGCCCATTTTACTTTTTATCGCCACTGGCGGTGCAAAGTTCACAAAGTTGTCTTACGACGGTTGTAAGGTAAAACTTATCGATTTGATAATGGAAACGCATTAGCCGAATCGGCAAAAATTGGTTACCTTACATCTCATCGAAAACACGGAGGAAGTATAGATGTCCTTGATTAACACCAAAATTAAACCTTTTAAAAACCAGGCATTCAAAAACGGCGAATTCATCGAAATCACCGAAAAAGATACCGAAGGCCGCTGGAGCGTCTTCTTCTTCTACCCGGCTGACTTTACTTTCGTATGCCCGACCGAACTGGGTGACGTTGCTGACCACTACGAAGAACTGCAGAAACTGGGCGTAGATGTATACGCAGTATCTACCGATACTCACTTCACCCACAAAGCATGGCACAGCAGCTCTGAAACTATCGCTAAAATCAAATATGCGATGATCGGCGACCCGACTGGCGCCCTGACCCGTAACTTCGACAACATGCGTGAAGATGAAGGTCTGGCTGACCGTGCAACCTTCGTTGTTGACCCGCAGGGTATCATCCAGGCAATCGAAGTTACCGCTGAAGGCATTGGCCGTGACGCGTCTGACCTGCTGCGTAAAATCAAAGCAGCACAGTACGTAGCTTCTCACCCAGGTGAAGTTTGCCCGGCTAAATGGAAAGAAGGTGAAGCAACTCTGGCTCCGTCTCTGGACCTGGTTGGTAAAATCTAAATTTCCTTTGTCTTTCGCGCTACCAACTCCGGCGCGAAATAGTTCGGAAATTCACCTAATTAATCGGGTGCTGCGGCACCCGATTTTCTTCCCCGCACCATGATGCAAGCTGCATCCAGGTAGCCGCAGAGGCCGCTTGCATGATGATGTTTAAAGCCCAGGAGATAAACATGCTCGACACAAATATGAAAACTCAACTCAAGGCTTACCTTGAGAAATTGACCAAGCCTGTTGAGTTAATTGCCACGCTGGATGACAGCGCTAAATCGGCAGAAATCAAGGAACTGTTGGCTGAAATCGCAGAACTGTCAGACAAAGTCACCTTTAAAGAAGATAACAGCTTGCCGGTGCGTAAGCCGTCTTTCCTGATCACTAACCCAGGTTCCAACCAGGGGCCACGTTTTGCAGGTTCCCCGCTGGGCCACGAGTTCACCTCGCTGGTACTGGCGTTGTTGTGGACCGGTGGTCATCCGTCAAAAGAAGCGCAGTCTTTGCTGGAGCAGATTCGCCATATTGACGGTGATTTTGAATTCGAAACCTATTACTCGCTCTCTTGCCATAACTGCCCGGACGTGGTGCAGGCGCTGAACCTGATGAGCGTACTGAACCCGCGCATCAAGCATACGGCAATTGACGGCGGCACCTTCCAGAACGAAATCACCGATCGCAACGTGATGGGCGTTCCGGCAGTGTTCGTAAACGGGAAAGAGTTTGGTCAGGGCCGCATGACTATTTCCGAAATCGTCGCCAAAATTGATACTGGCGCGGAAAAACGTGCGGCAGAAGAGCTGAACAAGCGTGATGCTTATGACGTATTAATCGTTGGTTCCGGCCCGGCGGGTGCAGCGGCAGCAATTTACTCCGCACGTAAAGGCATCCGTACCGGTCTGATGGGTGAACGTTTTGGTGGTCAGATCCTCGATACCGTTGATATCGAAAACTACATTTCTGTACCGAAGACCGAAGGCCAAAAACTGGCAGGTGCACTGAAAGTTCATGTTGATGAATACGACGTTGATGTGATCGACAGCCAGAGCGCCAGCAAACTGATTCCGGCAGCGGTTGAAGGTGGCCTGCATCAGATTGAAACAGCTTCTGGCGCGGTACTGAAAGCACGCAGCATTATAGTGGCGACCGGTGCAAAATGGCGCAACATGAATGTTCCGGGAGAAGATCAGTATCGTACCAAAGGCGTGACCTACTGCCCGCACTGCGACGGCCCGCTGTTTAAAGGCAAACGCGTAGCGGTTATCGGCGGTGGTAACTCCGGCGTGGAAGCGGCAATCGACCTGGCGGGTATCGTTGAACACGTAACTCTGCTGGAATTTGCGCCAGAAATGAAAGCCGACCAGGTTCTGCAGGACAAACTGCGCAGCCTGAAAAACGTCGACATTATTCTGAATGCGCAAACCACGGAAGTGAAAGGCGACGGCAGCAAAGTTGTTGGTCTGGAATATCGCGATCGTGTCAGCGGCGATATTCACAACATCGAACTGGCCGGTATTTTTGTCCAGATTGGTCTGCTGCCGAACACCAACTGGCTCGAAGGCGCAGTCGAACGTAACCGCATGGGCGAGATTATCATTGATGCGAAATGCGAAACCAACGTCAAAGGCGTGTTCGCAGCGGGTGACTGTACGACGGTTCCGTACAAGCAGATCATCATCGCCACTGGCGAAGGTGCCAAAGCCTCTCTGAGTGCTTTTGACTACCTGATTCGCACCAAAACAGCATAAGAAGAAGTAAGATTCACCTGCAATTGCTTAGCCGCCGGGGTCAAACCTGGCGGCTTTTTTATTGCAATAAAAAGCCCCGCCGGGATGGCTCCGGGCAGGGCGGTATAAATATTTTTGTCTGTTAGCGAACGACCAGTACAGGCAGATTAGCGTGGCGGATAACGCTTGAGGCGTTAGAACCTAACAGATGGGTCGAAATCGATGGGTTGCGCGAACCGATAACGACAACATCAGCCCCCAGTTCTTCTGCCAACTCATTGACTTCATCCCGCACGCTACCAAAACGGACATGTTGTTTAATGCGGGAAGGATCGATGGTGAAGTGGCTGACCATCGTTTGCAAACGTTCTTCTGCTTCATGTTGCAGATGCTCTTCAAAACGACGTACATCAGCGGCAAAACGGTGCAGGCTCAGGCTGGCTGACCCCGGTAGTACGTGAAGTAGATGAATAACTCCATCATCCTGGGCGAGGAATTCAGCGTGGCGAACAGCTTTGTCGCTCAATTCCATTTCAAATACATCCACTGGCATAATGATTGTTTTGTACATAAGCATTCTCTCCTTGTTTTTGCATGTATACATAACAGCACATTATTGATTATGAATCTATGATTTGCGAGGCTGATTCGATCTGAATTTGCGATTGATCTGGAAAATAAATAAAACCAGGTACTACCAGCGTTGTTCAAGGTATAGCACTGCAGCAACAATAATAGCTGCTATGAATATATAAAACGCAGTGATACTGAGAGCTTCGCTCATATGGGGTTCCGCAGATGAATAACCAGTTCAGATTAGAATGCTGTGCTTAAGAGCAAAATGATAAATCTGGTTGATATTTGAGCGGAAAGAGGATGCGAGTGCATCCTCTGGGCAAAGCGAGTTGTCGCTTGTGCAGATGGGATTAAAGCAGGTAGTCGCCAGCAGCTTCTGGCTGGTATTCGAGTTCCAGCACTTCAAGGTGGGTTGCAACGCCGCCCGGAAGTTCCCAGTGAATGGAATCGCCAACGCGCAGCCCCAGCAGTGCGGCACCTACCGGAGCCATAACGGAAAGCTGAGTATTGCTATCGGTCATTTTTGCCGGATACACCAGCGTGCGCACACGCACTTCGCCATCGCTAAGATTGCGGAATTTAACCCGGCTGTTCATTGTCACCACGTCGTGTGGCATCTCTTCTGGCGAACACATTTGGGCGCGATCCAACTCTGCGTTTAACGCGTCGGCGATTGGCAAACCAGAATAGGCAGGTTGCTCCAGCAGAATATCGATGCGTTCGGCATCCAGGTCGTTAATGATGATAGTTGGTCTGGACATTTTTACTCCATGTCGTCGGTACTGCGAGTGTCGCAGATAAACATACCCAAAAGAAAACCCTCACCGTCAGGCGGCGAGGGTTTAACTCACATGATGATACTGACTGTTGCTCACTCTTTGAAGTGATTTGCGTCACATTCAGGGAATTCCTCAATGCAGCGCATTATGTATAAATCTTAATCGTCATAGTTTATGGAAGACGAATTAGCGTCTTTTGTAAATCAGAGGATTAATAACCTGCTTTATCAATCACAAAGGTTTTGCCACAGTTGCCTGGGTGTGGTTGTGGCAAGAATGAGTTTGCAGAAAGCGGAGCGTTGATGGCGTCAGCTTTGATCGAGATCTGAATTTCAGTCAAATACGCAGGGTTACCCTGACACGTTAGCTTAATTGCTTTCACGTTCTCTTTTCCCCAGCTTTTGGCAAAGGCGGCGTCAAAGTCACGGCGGCTCACTGTCTTACCGTAGTTATCCGCAAGGAATTTTCCGGCTTCGCTCTCTTTAATTTCTTGATTCAGGCGTACCATCGTGCCGAAGTAAGCGTCCGGATCAAAACCAAAGCAGACGCCGTGTTTGGCATATTCGTAACGTTCCAGGCAGGAACGACCGCCAGCTCCCGGCATGACTTCATTTAGTTTAGCTGCCGTTTCCAGCGATAACCCGGTTTCCGGCGATGAACACATCCGGCTGGCGCGCGCCTCTGGTAGATTCGGGATTGGGCGAGTAGCGCAACCAAAGCGCATCCAGCGTCGTTCATCAACACCACGGGCCGCAACCGATTTAGGCAATCCCGGCCATAGACCATGTACGGTCAGAAAGTCGGCTTTGTTGGGTGTTTCGGTTTGCAGGCGACATTCATCCCGTTCGTTACGATTTCGATCGTGTTGACTCTGGCAGAACCCGGTTTGCCAGGAGAGAGCAAGGACATAGCGATCAAAATCGCCATACTGTTTTGCCTGCAACGCCACAGCGTTGACAGAAGAGAAGGGAAGCAGAGAAACCGCGAGCAACGCGGCATTACGCCAGAATGCTTTCATAATGGGTGTGGAACTCATACATACACTGAATACTACCTATTAAATCATAAAAAAGCCCGCCTGGTGGGCTTACCTGGCGGGCGTGATGATTTATTCAGCGTTTGGCGAACGTATTAGTTCCACATAGCGAGAATCGGCCAGCCAACCAACAGCAGCATAGAGATGTAAATCACCCCGAAGATTGCGCCAAGACGCCAGTAATCTTTTGATTTCACATAGCCGCAGCCGTAAATAATCACCCCAGGACCGGTTGCATACGGCGTCAGACAGCCCATGATACCGATAGACAGCACCAGCAGGATACACAGTTGTTCCATTGGTACGCCCGGAATACCTTTACCGACGGCCAGAATAACCGGCAGCATGGTTGCGGTGTGCGCAGACAGGCTGGCAAACAGGTAGTGCGCAAAGTAGAACACCAGAACCAGTACAATCACCGTTGCGTTTGGTGAGAATCCTTCCAGGTGCGTACTCATGGTACCGGCGAACCAGTCAATAAAGCCAGAACGAGTCAGGCCATTAGCCATCACAACCAAAGTTGCCAGGTTGACCAGCGTGTTCCATGCGCTGTTATAGCGGGTAATGTCTTTCCACGGCACAACGTGCAGGGCCAGCATTAGCGAAACTGCCAGCAGACCTACCGCAGTAGCATTAATGACTTCACTGCCAAATACCCACAAACCTAAGCTGAGCAATACAAGGCCAATCAGCGTCCACTCTCTGCGTGTCAGCGCACCCATGGTTTTTAGTTCATCACCCGCCCAGGTTGCTACTTCTTCACTGTGTGTGATTTCCGGTTTGTAAAGCACGTAGGAAAGCCACGGCGCAATGATAAGTAAGATAACGCCAACCGGCAGGAAGCAGAGGAACCACTGCAACCAGCTAATCTGGATGCCGGCAATTTTGCTGACGAACTCCAGACCCAGCACGTTTGGTGCCGCACCGGTGACAAACATGGACGAACTCAGACTGGTACTAATGACCATCATCCACATCAAATAGCCGCCAATACGACGCGCGGACGGATCGTTCGGGAATGATTTAAACAGCGGCGGCAGGTTTTTAATGACCGGAAAAACCGTACCCCCGGTACGCGCGGTGTTGGACGGTGTAAACGGTGCCAGCAGAATGTCGATAATGACTATCGCATAACCTAACGTCAGCGTGCGTTTGCCCATGAATTTCACCAGGAAAAGGGCAATGCGACGACCTAACCCGGAAACTTCATACCCTAATGCAAAAATAAATGCGCCAAATACCAGCCATACCGTGGTGCTGGAAAAACCAGCCAGACCCCATTTCAGCGCCTGTTTTTGCGCATTAAACGCTGGGTCAGCTAATTCTTTGGCATCAAAGAGAAGGTAATTACTGCCAATAACGCAAATAGTAACCGCAATAAAACTGATCGCTGTTGCCGGAATTGGCTCGAGGATCATGCCGACAATCATTGCCACAAACACAGCGAAGTAATGCCATGCCTGCGGTGGCATACCGTCGGGGACAGGGATAAGAAACATGACGCCCATCACCACCAGTGGGGCCAATAGTTTCCATATATTATCTTTTGCTAAAGACATACGGGTTCTCCGAAAATTAATATTTCCAAATTTATCAAGTGCTTAAATAATTAAATCTGTGCTAAAAACCAGGTAAGGATCAGCAGGTCGGCACTGCCGCCTGGACTGAGATTTCGTTCGATACACTCCCTGTCGAACTGCCGGAGATAATCGAGATCGGCGGGGGTTCGGATGCCCCCTTTTTGCAATAATGTTTGCGCCTTGCGCTGTAGCCAGCGCAGGCCTCCCTCGCCACCGCGCGATGCAACGTTGGTATCGCCGTTGATCGCCATCAGTAGGAGTAAGGTATCGAGCAATGCCAGTTCAGGATCTAACCCCTGATCCAGCAGAGTGAGGTAATGCGGCAGGGCGTGGTTGATCACCAGTGGGTAACCTGCTTCGGCTTCGCCGCGCGCGCCGGTAAGGCCAAGTTGCTGGTACAACCGTTGACCTGCCGTCAGTTGTGAATTATTGGTACGCAGTTCGCGATCGGTCAGGCCACGGCAGAAACTTGCCGCCGTCGCACAAATGGTTATTGGCGTTACCGACTGGTTGAGTTGAAGCAAACGGCCAATTGCCGCACACAGTAGCCCTAAAGAAAAAATGCTGCCTTTATGCGTGTTTACGCCCGCAGTGGCGCGGAACATATCACCTTCGCAAGCCATACCAATTGGGCGTAATCCGTGGAGTACCGCTTCTGGTGCCATTTCAGCACTACAGGCACCAAATTCAATGAAACGGGGTAACCAGCCCTGAATCGCCAGCGCGCTGCGGTGAAAATCTTCCAGCGCCATATCTTTGTGCGCCCCGCAGTTAATCCGATCCACGAGGCCTGGTTTCGGTGACAGATTGACTTCAGTCAGCATGGCGCGCCAGCCCAGCAGGGCGTACTCATCGATTAATGACGTCGCAAGCTTTGTGGTTTTAGTTGACGTTGCAGGCATCGACATCGTTCAGCAGCGCCTCCATGCGGTTGAGTAAATCGGTCAGTTGATGGGTTTTTCCACGCGCGCAAACAGCTGCGCTTTGCTCGCACAACAGGCAGCGGCGAGGCGGCAGTGAATAGTCGCGGCGGGAGAGAATTTCGCCTTCGGGTGTCAGGACATCGATATCCCATAACCGCCCGAGAGGATGACTATGTTCAAGCTCAATGGTGGCGAGCTTGAGGTCGCGAGCCGGGGCGGCAATGCTCAACATGCCCTCCGGCCCGCTGGCGGAAACCAGTGCAGCCTGCTCCTGAATTTGCCAGCCCTGTTTTGCGGCTAAGGCACGCAAGGCTGTCACGCCATGATTAAAAATTCGGCGTGTGACCTCGCTGTCTTTAATCGGCCCAGGCGCAACCACGGTAAAGGAGACCAGTGGAACAGGATGGCGCTTGAGCCAGACGTGTTGCCGTGCTTGCCTTTCATCCCGGCTGACGAGCAGCTCGGGAATTGACACCGCATGGTGGCTGGCGAGTTCAGGAAGCAGGTGCATGGCTTATTCCTTCACCTGATGCACAACATCGATCACCGAGCCATCGCGGTAACGCACAACGGCAACGACGCGGTCGGTGAATTCAATCGGCTGTGGTTCACCGGTCAGCAGACGCGCACGTTCACGCAGCCACTCAATAGAAACCACTTTGATCCCCGCTTCCTGCAGACGTTCTGCCAGTTCCGGACGTGCCGGGTTAACTGCGATACCGTGGTCTGTGACCAGAATATCGACACTGGAGCCCGGGGTGATGCAGGTCAGCACGTTATCCACCAGAGTCGGAATACGACCGCGTACCAGCGGTGCGACGATGATGGAAAGTGCAGAGGCAATCGCGGTATCGCAGTGACCACCGGAAGCGCCACGCAGTACGCCGTCAGAGCCGGTCAGCACGTTAACGTTGAACTGGGTGTCAATTTCCAGCGCGCTCAGTACCACCACGTCGAGACGATCAACCGATGCACCTTTTGAACCCCAGTTAGCGTACTGGTTGGCGCTGATTTCGATGTGATTGGGGTTACGGGCCAGCGATTGTGCAGCGTGGCTGTCAAAGCTCTGTACATCCAGCAGTTTGCGGATCAGACCTTTTTCGTGCAGATCAACCATCGTTGCGGTAATACCGCCAAGGGCGAAGTCGGCGCGAATATCGCGGCTACGCATTTTGTCTTCCAGGAAACGGGTTACCGCCAGCGATGCGCCGCCGGTGCCGGTCTGCATGGAGAAACCTTCTTTAAAGTAGCCTGAGTTGACAATCACATCCGCAGCGCTACGGGCAATAAGCAGTTCGCGCGGGTTAGTGGTCATACGGGTAGCACCAGCGCCGATTTTTGCAGCATCGCCAACGCGATCGACTTTGACGATCAGATCAACCTGATCTTGCTCAATGCTTGCCGGATTATGCGGATAAGGCAGCAGTTCTTCGGTAAGCATCACGACCTGTTTTGCGTTGTCGGCATCAACCATTGCATAGCCGAGGGAGCCGCAGCAGGCTTTACCGGTGTAGCCGTTGGCATTACCGAATTCATCACAGGACGGGACGCCGAGGAAAGCCACATCGATATTCAGTTCGCCGCTCTGTACCAGATGCACACGTCCGCCGTGAGAGTGGATTTGCACCGGTTCCGCCAGCAGACCACGGGAGATTTCTTCCGCCAGTGGACCGCGCAGGCCAGAGGTATAAATGCGGGTAACCACGCCCTGGCGAATGTGTTCTACCAGCGGCGCATGGCAATCACTCAGGGAGCTGGAGGCCAGAGTCAGGTTTTTAAAGCCCATCTTCGCGATGACGTCCATCACCATATTGACGGTCAGGTCACCGCCACGGAAAGCGTGATGGAAGGAAACCGTCATGCCGTCCTGTAAACCAGAGCGACGAATCGCTTCTTCCAGGTTGGCGCACAGTTTGCGATCGCGCGCTTTTTCAGCCTGGTAGGTTTGCTTTGGCGAGTTCTGGAAAGCGGCAAGATCGCATTCAGCGCGACGATTCCAGGCCGCTACCCGTTCTTGTCGTTGAGATTGTTCAATTTTCTGCGTCATTTTGATTGCCTTATTCTTCGCGGATGCCGGAAAGTTCTGCGCGGGAGAGCACCAGACGGGCGCGATCGATAACCGGACCGTCCACCATCTTGCCGTTCAGGGAAACCACGCCGAGGCCTTCGCGAGCGGCGGCTTCAGCGGCTTCTACGACGCGGCGGGCGTGATCCACTTCTTTCTGGGTCGGTGCGTAGAGGTTGTGCAGCAGATCAATCTGACGCGGGTTGATCAGCGATTTGCCGTCAAAGCCCAGCTGTTTGATGTGGGCGGCTTCTTGCAGGAATCCGGCTTCGTTGTTTGCGTCAGAATAGACGGTATCGAACGCCTGAATACCCGCAGATCGCGCGGCCTGCAAAATGGAGCAGCGAGCGAACAGCAGTTCAGTTCCTTCCGGGGAGCGTTCTGTACGCAGGTTGCGCACATAGTCTTCTGCACCGAGGGCGATACCGATCAAACGCTCGGAAGCGTGAGCGATTTCCACTGCGCGGGTAATGCCCAGCGGAGATTCAATCGCCGCCAGCAAGCCGGTACTGCCGGGTTCACGACCACAGGCTTTTTCGATACGCAGGATCTCTTTTTCGATATCCAGAACATCCTGAGCGGTATCGGTTTTCGGCAGACGCACAACGTCCGCACCACCGCGAACGACGGCTTCCAGGTCGTTGACACCCCATTCGGAATCCAGCGCGTTTACACGCACAATGGTTTCAATATCGCGATACAGCGGATGTTGCAGCGCGTGGTAAACCATGCGGCGGGCGGTGTCTTTTTCACGCAATGCTACGGAGTCTTCGAGGTCAAACATCAGGGCATCAGCCGGGTAGATGAATGAGTTGCTGACCATCGCGGCATTGGCACCAGGCACAAACAACATGCTGCGGCGGGTGCGAGTTTTACGTTGTTGCAGCGAAGCGGAAATCATTGGCAATCCTCCCATGGCAGAGCCGGGATACCGCTGGCGCGTGCCAGCAGGGCTTCCAGTCGTGCACGTAAAATGCAGTCCAGTGCGCCTTTGTCATCGACATTCAGCTGTACGCCGCGCACGTTGTAGCGGGCGAGAACGTCCAGAATGGTGGTGCGAATGGCATCACCAAACTGTTTTTCAACGCTGCTGTTGATTTGCAGGTCGATATCCTGCGTATCGAGTGGGGCGATGCGTATCATCACATCCCCAGACTCAAGGGTGCCTGCAACGGCGGGCTGGTTTATTTTCATTTTTCACCTGTTTCTCATGCGGGGGTCTTTTGACGAGCTGCCGCGTCCTGGCGGGAGTGCTCAAGCAGGTTCTGCAAATAATGCAGCGTGACTGCAGGGACCAGCGGCGCGATAGCCGTGAGATCGTTTTTCGCCAGCAGTTGACGTACCCGGGAAGCGGATATCGGCATCTCCTGGTAACGCAGCCGCTCAATTTCAACCAGTTCGATGGGCGGTGCGGAGATAGTCGGCGTTTCCAGCCAGTAGCGCATATCCTGGTTGTACTGGGCGGTAACGCGACAAAAGGGTTCAGTACCGACAAAGCGGTGAGTTACACCCAGCGCGGGAGCGAGGTACTGACGGAAAATCTTCAGATCAATTTCGGTGTAACAATGGTTAATGACGCTCTGTTCTTTAATGAAGTAGCAAGGGAACGTAGCGCGGGAGATGATGTATTCGGAGCCGCGATGCACAGTCAGGCGTGGAATATCGGCGGTGCCTTTTAACACCAGATCCAGCCGGTCTTCATAGGGAAAGCGTGAAGAATCTTCTTTAACTAAAAACAGATGCAACCAGTCGCACTGTGCTGCAGCCTGTTGAATCAGATAACGGTGACCATTCGTAAAGGGATTGGCGTTCATCACAATGCAGCCAATCTTGTTCCCTGGATGACGAAATTTTTTCAGCGATTCGGCATAGCGTTTCAGTCGCGTGGCGCTGTTTTCCATCAGCACCATCACGCCGGGTACACTGGTCAGCGTGGAAAAACCGCACTGGCGGAACAGCGCCTCGTATTCGGTTTTGGTATAAATAAACAGATGCGTGCTGTGCCGCTCATAGGCGAGGTTTATCAATTCAGTGGCTAATGTCAGCGCCAGTCCTTCACCGCGAACGGATTCACTGATAGCAACGCATTTAATAATATTTCCGGCAATTCCACCGCACGCGATAAGCTTTTCATCGCGGGTTACGGTAATAAATACTTCGACTGTGGTGTCAACGCTCAAATCATTTTCATGCAGGAATTGGACGATTTCCGCCATTTTTTTATTTTCTGAACGTTTTACACGGGTGAAAATATCATTGCCGAACATAATAAATAGTATCCTGAAGGTGCATGTTGTTATCGATTTGCAACGAATGTTGTTCGATGTTGCAAACTGATAACCTTTTATTTTCACTTGGGAGAAAGGGGGGCGATCGAGGTATATCTTTTTCTCCTTTCGCTATACATCCTAAGGAGTATTGCAGCGTGAAATTTTGATTTATTTCACATAGAGTTAGTGGTTTTTTATTTATTTAATGGTTTTAAGTTTTTTAATTAATGTAATTACGAAATGACCCGCAGGTTTAAGTGATTTAATTGATTTAATGAATAAAATTTGCCACGATTATATTTAATATCTATGTATTTTGATTCAACATTTTAATTACATCCGTCAAAAAGGCTCGGGACAACCCGCAAGGAAAACAATGTTGCAGCTTAACGAGAATAAACAGTTTGCATTTTTCCAAAGACTGGCATTTCCGCTGCGTATCTTTTTGCTGATTCTGGTGTTCTCAATATTTGTCATTGCAGCCCTGGCGCAATATTTTACGGCCAGTTTTGAGGACTATTTAACGCTTCATGTGCGCGACATGGCAATGAATCAGGCAAAAATTATTGCTTCTAATGACAGTATCATCAGCGCAGTGAAAACGCGTGACTACAAGAGGCTGGCGACCATCGCTAACAAATTACAAAGAGATACTGATTTCGATTATGTCGTGATTGGTGACCGGCACTCGATTCGTCTTTACCATCCTAATCCGGAGAAAATTGGTTATCCTATGCAATTCACCAAACCGGGCGCGCTGGAGAAAGGGGAGAGCTACTTTATCACCGGGAAAGGGTCAATTGGCATGGCGATGCGTGCCAAAACGCCAATCTTTGATGACGATGGAAAAGTCATCGGCGTGGTGTCGATTGGCTACCTGGTGAGTAAAATCGATAGCTGGCGGGCTGAGTTTTTATTACCGATGGCTGGCGTGTTTGTCGTGCTGTTAGGGATTCTGATGTTGCTGTCGTGGTTCCTGGCCGCGCATATCCGTCGGCAAATGATGGGCATGGAGCCAAAGCAAATCGCACGCGTGGTCCGTCAGCAAGAGGCGCTGTTTAGTTCGGTTTATGAAGGGCTGATTGCGGTGGATCCGCACGGTTACATTACCGCCATCAATCGTAACGCAAGAAAGATGCTGGGGCTGAGTTCCCCCGGACGGCAATGGTTGGGTAAACCCATTGCTGAAGTGGTCAGGCCCGCCGATTTCTTTACCGAACAGATTGATGAAAAACGTCAGGATGTGGTGGCGAACTTTAACGGTCTGAGCGTTATTGCCAACCGGGAAGCTATTCGTTCTGGTGATGATTTGCTGGGGGCCATTATCAGCTTTCGTAGTAAAGACGAAATATCCACCCTCAATGCACAACTGACGCAAATTAAACAATACGTCGAGAGCCTGCGCACATTGCGACACGAGCATCTCAATTGGATGTCGACGCTCAATGGTCTGTTGCAGATGAAAGAGTATGATCGCGTGTTGGCGATGGTGCAGGGGGAGTCTCAGGCCCAGCAACAGCTCATTGATAGCCTGCGCGAGGCGTTTGCCGATCGCCAGGTGGCGGGGCTGCTTTTTGGTAAAGTGCAGCGCGCCCGCGAACTGGGGCTAAAAATGGTCATCGTCCCCGGAAGTCAGCTTTCGCAACTGCCGCCAGGACTGGACAGCACCGAGTTTGCAGCCATTGTTGGCAATTTACTTGATAACGCCTTCGAAGCCAGCCTGCGTAGCGATGAAGGAAACAAGATCGTTGAATTATTCCTTAGCGATGAAGGCGATGATGTGGTGATTGAAGTCGCCGATCAGGGCTGCGGCGTTCCAGAGTCTCTACGAGACAAAATATTTGAGCAGGGTGTCAGTACGCGTGCTGACGAGCCCGGCGAACATGGCATTGGGTTGTACTTGATTGCCAGCTACGTAACGCGCTGCGGTGGTGTTATCACTCTCGAAGATAATGATCCCTGCGGTACCTTATTTTCAATCTATATTCCGAAAGTGAAACCTAATGACAGCTCCATTAACCCTATTGATCGTTGAGGACGAAACGCCGCTGGCAGAGATGCATGCGGAATATATTCGTCACATTCCCGGATTCAGTCAGATATTACTGGCGGGAAACCTGGCGCAGGCCCGAATGATGATCGAGCGTTTTAAGCCGGGGCTAATCTTGCTCGATAACTATCTTCCTGACGGTAGAGGGATTAATTTACTGCATGAACTGGTGCAGGCGCATTATCCCGGCGACGTGGTGTTTACCACTGCAGCCAGTGATATGGAAACGGTGTCTGAAGCCGTACGTTGTGGTGTATTTGATTATCTCATTAAGCCAATTGCCTATGAACGGCTGGGGCAAACGCTAACCCGTTTCCGCCAGCGTAAACATATGCTGGAAAGTATTGATAGCGCCAGCCAGAAGCAAATCGATGAGATGTTTAATGCCTATGCTCGCGGTGAACCCAAAGACGAACTGCCGACCGGCATTGACCCCTTGACGCTAAACGCGGTGCGAAAACTGTTTAAAGAGCCTGGTGTGCAACATACGGCAGAAACGGTGGCGCAGGCACTGACTATCAGCCGCACCACTGCCAGACGTTATCTTGAATATTGCGCCAGCCGCCATCTGATTATTGCTGAAATTGTTCACGGCAAAGTTGGCAGACCGCAACGCATATACCACAGTGGGTGACATGATAAAGCCGGAGGAAGCTTGCCTCCGGCATGACTATTTACTTGCCTGTGACCGCGGCTGCCGTTCCTGGCACCATCAGCTCTGTAGCAACGATAACAATCACCAGCCCAACAAGCACCGGCACCGAGGTGCGTTTTACGACTTCAAATGGTGAGATTTTCGCCATCCCGGCAACCGCAACGACTACGCCAGAAACGGGTGACAGGGTACGACCGAGGTTTGACGCCTGCAGCATTGGGATAGTCAAATACGCCGGGTTAATGCCGGAAGAGTGCGCCAGTTTCGGGATCATCTCAACAAACGCATAAAACGGCGCATTGCCTGAACCGGTCGTGACTGCCGCCAGCATTGTCAGGATCACCAATACCAGCATCAGGATGATACTCGCCGAACCAAACGAAGTGGCGATAGAAATCAGACTTTGAATAAAGCCGATGGTGCTAAGCCCCTGAGCGAATACCCCAGCGGCAACCAGCAGCATCACCACGTTAGCAAACGCATCTGCCATCCCGCGATAAGCCACTTCCAGGCCCGAGAACACTTTCTGGGTATTAAAGCTGCGGATGAACTCCAGAATGGAGGCAATCAGCATACAAATCACCAGAATAGTGATGATGTGTAATTGCGGCCCCCATTTGCCGTCAAAAATCAGCACTCCGATGATCGGCGTGAACGGCAAAATGGCATAAAACGCAGGAGCAGTGGTGGTGATTTCGCTGACATCTAACATTTCATGAGAGATGTGCTCTTTTTTATCCAGATAACGTTGCCAGAAGAAGTGGGCGATCGCCATGCCGATAATTGCAGCAATTGAGATAGGCAGCGTCGTTTTGAAGGCGAAATCAATCAGCGACATTTCGGAAGCCTGCGCCGCCAGCACCACATCCCCTGAAGTCGGTGCGAGAATAATCGCCGCCGGGGAGGCACAAATAGCAGCAGCTGCACCACGGCTGATACCAACGTTCACCATCACCGGAAACAGGGTTGCCATCAGCAAAACACCCAGACCGGTTGCGGAAGAGACGGCCAGAGACATCAGACAGGCGACAAAATAGGCGGCAATCATCAACAGGTAAGGGGAGTTAATATACTGCAATGGTTTTGACGCCAGCTTGACCACCATATCATTCGCGCCGATATGGGTCATGTAAGCGGCAAAGCCACACAGCATCATAATCATCATGCCGAGGTCGCCGCCGCGGCTCATTAGCAATATTTTAACGTATTCAACGATATCCGTGGCGCTGTAGCCTGTTGAAGCCTGGCTGGACGGTAACACTTTGTGCCCCATAATGGCACTAATAATCAGCAATAACAGGCCACCGACAAATAACACGCCAGTGGCGGAATACCCTTTAATGATGTAGCGAGCTACACCCACAATAACCACAACCCCAATAAGGAGTTCAATGAATGTCAGCATAATTTTTCCTGTCTCCAGGCCCCAAAGTAAATAATAAAAAATTCCTAAAACTTAAGGAAAAAATATGCCCAATAAATTGGCGGTGAATGCTGATTAAAATCAAGAAAAACTGCCATTAAGACATTGAAGTTGCTGTTTTTATACATAGATAACAAAACGCATATTTAGCGTTTGGCAATTATCACATAATAATGTGTGTAAATTGATGGTGGATTGATGCAAATTTGTTAATTGCAATGGTGTTAGCTGCGGTTGTGTGCTCAAAAAACAATCTGCAATGGGCGTGGGTTGACAATATATAATATATTCTTCATTAAGATGTTTTTTTGTATCTTATTAAAAAATAAGTTAATTTTTTCTTGGTTGCATTTTGCTATCAGAAACAACTTGCTTTTTCTTTTATGACTATTCCCATCGCAGAAAACGAAGTATCATCTTAAATCGATGCACGGAAATATTTATCTTGAACAAGCGGAAATAAATAGAGCAGCTATTCAGATTATTCTTCATGTTGGGTCTATTAAGGTTATGTTAATTGTAGTTTTGCTATGCTAGTAGTAGATTTTTGATAAATGTTTTATGGTCACAAATGAACGTGAGTAAATATGTCGCTATATTTTCCTTTGTTTTTATTCAGTTAATCAGCGTTGGTAAAGTTTTAGCTAACGCAGATGAGTGGATGACAACGTTTGGAGAAAATATTACACAAACCTGGCAACAGCCTGAACATTATGATTTATATATTCCTGCCATCACCTGGCATGCACGTTTCGCTTACGACAAAGAAAAAACCGATCGTTATAACGAGCGACCGTGGGGTGGCGGTTTTGGTCAGTCGCGTTGGGATGAAAAAGGAAACTGGCATGGCCTGTATGCCATGGCATTTAAGGACTCGTGGAACAAATGGGAACCGATTGCCGGATACGGATGGGAAAGTACCTGGCGACCGCTGGCGGATGAAAATTTTCATTTAGGACTGGGATTCACCGCTGGCGTAACGGCACGCGATAACTGGAATTACATCCCTCTCCCGGTTCTACTGCCATTGGCCTCTGTGGGTTATGGTCCAGTGACTTTTCAGATGACCTACATTCCGGGTACCTATAACAATGGCAATGTGTACTTTGCCTGGATGCGCTTTCAGTTTTGAGACAAATGAAATTTTAGTAACTTCTTTAAAATCAATGAGTAAAATAATTAACATCAAAAATAACGCGACTTTTATCACTTTTTAGTAAAGTTGCACTGGACAAAGCGTACCACAATTGGTGTACTGGTAACCGACACAGCATTTGTGTCTATTTTTCATGTAAAGGTAATTTTGATGTCTAAGATTAAAGGTAACGTTAAGTGGTTTAATGAGTCCAAAGGATTCGGTTTCATTACTCCGGAAGACGGCAGCAAAGACGTGTTCGTACACTTCTCTGCAATCCAGACTAATGGTTTTAAAACTCTTGCTGAAGGTCAGCGCGTAGAGTTCGAAATCACTAACGGTGCCAAAGGCCCTTCTGCTGCAAACGTAATCGCTCTGTAAGATACGTCAGCAAGAATTCAAAACCCGCTTAATCAGCGGGTTTTTTTTGGTCTTTAGTGTGCGGTTGAGGCCGAAAACAGCCAGAAAGCCAGTGCGGTCATGGCAAAAGACCCCAGAAGGTTGACGAAAACGTTCAGTAATGCCCAGCCAAAGCGGCCCTCTTGTAACAAAAACACCACTTCTGCCGAAAATGTTGAGAAGGTTGTTAGACCGCCACAAAATCCGGTGGTGATTAATACTTTCCACACTGGATCAATGTTCGTCATCCTGCTAAACCAGGCGAATCCCATTCCTATGATGAATGCCCCAATCAGGTTTGCAGCCAGCGTCCCCAACGGAATCGCCTGATGCAGCGGGTTAAATCGCATACTTAACAGCCATCTCGCCACGCTTCCCGTACCACCGCCAATAAAAACTGCTAAAAGAAGTTGTAACACTGCAAAATCCTGCTATTTGATTTGTATGAGTGATAAGTGTAACGCCGAATAATCGCCGTTGGCGAATTTTACGACTCTGACAGGAGGAGGTGGCAATGCTGGTTGCCGCAGGACAGTTTGCTGTTACATCTGTGTGGGAAAAGAACGCTGAGATTTGTGCCTCGTTGATGGCGCAGGCGGCGGAAAACGACGTTTCGCTGTTTGTCCTGCCGGAAGCATTGTTGGCGCGTGATGATCATGATGCAGATCTATCGGTTAAATCAGCACAGCTGCTGGAAGGCGAATTCCTCGGACGTTTACGGCGAGAAAGTAAACGTAACATGATGACGACAATTCTGACGATTCATGTTCCTTCAACGCCGGGGCGCGCATGGAATATGCTGGTGGCGCTACAGGCAGGAAACATCGTCGCCCGTTATGCCAAACTGCATCTCTATGATGCATTTGCCATTCAGGAATCACGCCATGTTGATGCTGGTAATGAAATAGCTCCGTTACTGGAGGTGGAAGGGATGAAGGTCGGTCTGATGACCTGTTATGACTTACGCTTTCCAGAGCTGGCGCTGGCACAGGCATTACAGGGAGCTGAAATCCTGGTACTTCCTGCCGCCTGGGTTCGCGGGCCGCTCAAAGAGCATCACTGGTCAACGTTGCTTGCCGCTCGTGCGCTGGATACCACCTGTTATATGGTGGCGGCGGGGGAGTGCGGGAACAAAAATATCGGGCAAAGCCGGATTATAGATCCCTTTGGCGTCACCATTGCGGCAGCGTCAGAAATGCCTGCACTCATTATGGCGGAAGTGACGCCCGAACGTGTGCGTCAGGTCCGCGCGCAACTGCCCGTCTTAAACAACCGTCGCTTTGCGCCGCCGCAATTATTATGATGTTTTTTTACGCGGCGCTTGATTCACCTTGTTACAGATTGCTATTGTGTGCGCGCGTCGAATGACCGTTAATATTCTCTGGTTTTTAAGGCGCGTTCTGTTGCCGGTTATATGTCAAGAAGGTATCTATGGGTGAGATTAGTATTACCAAACTGCTGGTAGTTGCGGCGCTGGTCGTTCTGCTGTTTGGGACTAAGAAGTTACGTACGCTGGGCGGAGACCTTGGAGCGGCCATTAAAGGGTTCAAGAAGGCGATGAATGATGACGATGCTGCGGCGAAAAAAGGCGCAGACGTTGATCTTCAGGCTGAAAAGCTCTCTCATAAAGAGTGACGTGGCGAGCAGGACGCTCCCTCAATATCTTGTTCGATACAAAAAACCCGCTTCAAAAAGCGGGTTTTTTATCAGACAGATGTAAGTAATTATTACAGGATTACTTAACTTCCATCCCTTTCGCCTGCAAATCGGCGTGGTAAGACGAGCGGACAAACGGACCGCATGCAGCATGGGTAAAGCCCATCGCCAGCGCTTCGGCTTTCATTTCGTCGAACTCATCCGGGCTAACGTAACGTTGAACCGGCAGGTGATGGCGGCTTGGCTGCAAATATTGCCCCAGCGTTAGCATCGTCACACCATGACGGCGCAGGTCGCGCATTACCTCAATAATTTCTTCATTGGTTTCACCCAGACCCACCATCAGACCAGACTTGGTCGGGATTTCCGGATGCGCTTCTTTAAAGCGTTCCAGCAGCTTCAGCGACCAGTTGTAATCTGCACCAGGCCGTACCTGACGGTAAATACGCGGTACGTTTTCCAGGTTATGGTTGAACACATCTGGTGGTGTGGCGGTCAGAATATCCAGAGCACGATCCATACGACCGCGGAAATCCGGCACCAGAGTTTCAATTTTGATTTGCGGGCTTTTTTCCCGAATGGCAGTAATGCAATCCGCAAAGTGCTGGGCACCGCCATCGCGCAGGTCATCACGGTCAACGGAGGTGATAACCACATAACGCAGCGCCATATCGGCAATGGTCTGTGCCAGTTTCACTGGTTCATTGGCATCCGGAGCTACCGGGCGACCGTGAGCAACGTCACAGAACGGACAACGGCGGGTACAAATAGCGCCGAGGATCATAAACGTTGCTGTGCCGTGGTTGAAGCATTCCGCCAGGTTAGGGCAGGAGGCTTCCTCGCAGACAGAATGCAGGCCATTTTTGCGCATTGCGGCTTTGATGCCCTGGATACGTGTAGAGTCCGCTGGAAGCTTGATTTTCATCCATTCCGGCTTGCGCAGCAGGGCTTCGCGCTCTGTTGCCACGTTTTTAACCGGGATAAGGGCCATCTTATCGGCATCGCGGTATTTAACACCGCGTTCCATCACAATGGGTTTACTCATAGCGTGCGTGTTCCAGTTGCGAATTACGAAGGAAAGCGTTTCAATTCAATAGATTGTTGTAATTATCAACTATTTTTGAATTAACGACTGGCAGTATATCATTGAAACGGACCTGAAAGCAGCCAAAGCGGTCGCGAAAATGTAAAATTGTCGTTGGATTGTGCCATTTTTTCGTTCTTCGCTGTGATCTGGCTGTAACAATACTTTTTCAAAATGCATTACGGATAACATCTATTACCCCGTGCAGGATGGGATCACGCAGGCTGAATTTGTTGTAGTGGATAGAGAAATCTATTTGCTCCTCATTTAAGGACGGAAAAGGCAGTTTTTCCAGCGGCCAGCAACGGCTAAACAGGTTATAAAAACGGCTGGGAATAATCGCTAACATGTCACTGTTGGCAACCAGTGCAGCGATTGTCAAAATGTTGTAGCTGGTGAAACTGATTTGCCGGTCCGGAAACATCTCTTGAACTCTCTGCCGCAGACCGCTGAAATTTTGCCCTTCCGGTAACAGGAGTATATGCGCAGCGTTGCCAATAGTCTCTCTGTCATCTTCTAAAGAGAGTAGCGGATTTCCCTCGCGGCAAATTAACACCATATTGTCGGTGAACAGAACATGATGTTGCACCGTACGATTGGTGCAAAACATGTTATCGATGATGAGATCGGTTTGAAACTGACTGAGTTGGTTTTCCGCGTCGCTGATGGGGGGGTTGCGCAGTAAAAGCTGCGGATAGTGAGATTTAATCGCCCGATAGATGACAGGAAGGACCAGGGCTCCGACCGAGGGGGTGGTCGCGATAGTTATCGTTCGTTGCTTATCATAGGTTCCTTCGATATCCAGCGCGCCGAGAATGGATTCAAGGCCCTGACTGATATACTCATGCAAATGCATTGCAAATGCAGTAGGAGTGACGCCCTGGCCTTTGCGAATAAACAATGGGTCAGGGAATATAACGCGCAGTTTCTGAATAGACTGACTGATTGCCGAGGGTGTCAGATTAAGCACTTTCGCTGCATTAACGATCCCTTTATGCACATACACAGCTTCAAAAATAGTCAGAAGGTTAAGATCAATATTTCGTAAGGTTGTAAATATTTGTGGTTTACCTTCTGACGACTTTCTGCTTAAACAGGGTTCAATTTGATTATTACTATCCACGCACTTACTCCAATTTTATTCATGGAAAAATAATATTTAAAAAAATTACAATAATCTTATATCTAATTTGAATGGAACGCTTTTGCTCACCATAGTCAACTATTTCAATAAGTTAATCAATGGGGTGAGTTACGGAGCGAAGCATTGCATCGCATTTCTGCAAGTGATAAAGAAAATATACAAACGCGAAGGAGAAGTAAAGCATTAGCAGGTATTATGAGTAATGACCCAGTGTAAATTGGGCCATTGATGTATGTAATTAAGCGGTAATATATTCGAAGTCGGGATTGTTTAGTAGCACTAAAATATTTTCTAGCAAACGCGGTGCAATATTATTAGTTGTCGCTTCGGGTTTCCATTGTGATATTTTAGCCATTTCCATTCCGGCATACCCACAAGGATTAATACGTAAAAATGGCGAAAGATCCATATTGACGTTTAATGCCAGACCGTGGAATGAACAACCGCGCCGAATACGTAAGCCAAGTGAGCAAATTTTCTTTTCCCCGACATAGACACCAGGCGCGTCAGCCCGAGGATGTGCTTCTATACCCAGTTCAGCCAGGGTATTCACCACTGTTTGCTCGAGCAAGGTCACCAGTTCACGCACACCGAGTTTACGGCGTTTCAGGTTAAGCAACACATACATCACCTGTTGCCCCGGCCCGTGATAAGTCACCTGCCCACCGCGATCGCTTTGGATCACCGGAATATCGCCCGGCATTAAAATGTGCTCCGCTTTTCCTGCCTGCCCTTGGGTGAATACCGGATAGTGCTCGACCAGCCAGATTTCATCAAGAGTACTTTCATCGCGGGTATCGGTGAATTCATGCATAGCCTGGGAGATTGGCTCGTAAGGCTGAAGACCGAGCTGGCGGACAAGAATTTTATCCTGATACAAAACGGCATCTCCGTGGAGAATGAGTAAAAGTGGGGGAAAAGTATATCACAGCGAGGAGAGGGGAGTTACCCGACCAGGGGCCGGGTAAAGAATACGCGAGTTACAGAACCATGCGGACAATATCGATTTTGCCCAGTTCTTCATACAGTGTTTCAACCTGCTCAATATGAGTGGCGTTGATAGTGATAGATACCGAGTGGTAGTTGCCTTTGCTGCTTGGTTTTACCGTTGGGGTGTAGTCACCTGGCGCATGGCGCTGTACCACTTCAACCACCTGATCAACCAGCTCAGGTAACGCCTGCCCCATAACTTTGTAAGTAAAAGGAGTAGGGAATTCAAGCAGTTCGTTAAGTTTGGTTTTCATGTCAGCTCCGGCGTAACGTAATTAAATAGCAACTCCCGCCAGAAGGCGGGAGTTTTTTACTGATGCTTAGTATATGGGGACGGAAATTACACTTTCAAGTGTTCGATTTTTAACCAAACCAGTGATGGAACATTAATTTAATGTAATCAATGATTTTGCCGAAGAAGTTGCCTTCCGGGATTTCTTGCAGCACAACCAGCGGGCGTTGTTCGATCGTTTTGCCATCAAGCTGGAAGTTGATAGTACCGACGACCTGATTCTTTTGCAGCGGCGCATGCAATTCACTGCTGTTCAGCACATAGCTGGCTTTCAGATCTTTCATGCGGCCACGCGGAATGGTCAGGTACACGTCTTTATCAACACCTAACGAAGCGCGATCAGAATCACCAAACCAAACCGGTTCAGAGGCGAACTCTTTACCTACTTTCAGTGGGTTAACGGTTTCGAAGAAACGGAAGCCCCAGGTTAGCAGTTTTTTACTTTCGGCTTCACGGCCTTTAAAAGTACGTCCGCCCATCACCGCAGAGATCAAGCGCATCTGGCCTTCAGTCGCAGAAGCAACAAGGTTGTAACCTGCTTTGTCAGTGTGTCCGGTTTTGATGCCGTCGACATTCAGGCTGTTATCCCATAACAGGCCGTTACGGTTCAGCTGGCGAATACCGTTAAACGTAAATTCTTTTTCTTTATAGATCGAGTATTCATTCGGTACGTCACGGATCAACGCCTGGCCGATCAGCGCCATATCTCGCGCGGAGCTGTACTGACCGTCAGCGTCGAGACCGTGCACGGTCTGGAAGTGAGTGTTTTTCAGGCCCAGTGCGTTAACGTAGCTGTTCATCAAGCCAACAAAAGCGTCCTGGCTACCAGCGGCAAAATCGGCCATGGCGACGCAAGCATCGTTACCCGATTGCAGGTTAATACCGCGGATCAGCTGAGAAACCGGAACCTGCATGCCCGGTTTGAGGAACATCAGCGAAGAACCTTTAAATACCGGGTTACCGGTGGCCCATGCGTCGTTGCCGATGGTGACTAAATCAGTTTCTTTAAATTTACCGGCTTTCATTGCCTGGCCGATAACGTAACTGGTCATCATTTTGGTCAGACTGGCAGGATCGCGGCGGACATCTGCGTTCTGTTCGGCGAGCACTTTGCCCGAGTTATAGTCAATCAGGATGTAGGACTCCGCATCGATCTGCGGTACACCCGGGATCATAGTTTTGATATTCAGGTCATCGGCATGTGCAGCAGAGATAAAGGCTGTGCAAAGAGCCGTGGTGAGCGCCAGGCGCTTCATGATACGAGCGGAAAAAATGGTATTCATGGTCTGAACTACGACATCCGTGATGGAATTAAAAAAAGTGCCCTACTATAGCAAATGCACTACCGGCAGGCATCTGACTTTCCGCGTGACTTTGTTAACGTCATTTACAGAAATTGACACATCAGATGCCTGCTTTACGCTACTGCGCGGTGGTAATAAATGACTGCAATTGGGCTTCGGTTTGCAAACGTTGCTGCAAGGTACTGGCTTCGGCTTTGCTGGCGAATGGGCCAAGCTGGATCCGCCAGACCGCGCCATTTTGAGTTACGCGACCGGGGACGCCGAACTTCTGTCCCAGTTGCTGTTGGTACTGTTGCGCACGCGCCTGATCGCTTACTGCCCCAACTTGCACCATAAAGTTGCCGCTAGCGCTTTGCGAGGCGGCTTGCGGTGTCACCATTGCAGGCGAGGTTGCAGGCGTTGTCGAGGGAGCTGTAACAACGGGCTGTGGTGCAGGCGTTGGTTCGCTGCCTTCCAGAACACCAGGCGCTAAGGTCGTTGGTGCGCCGAGGAAACCGCTGCTGGTTACCGGCGCGCCGGTCGGATCTTCGCTTTTTAGCGTCGAATTACTGACCGGAAGAATGTCACCCTGCGGGCCAGACACTGAACTTGTTCCTGCGCCGCCGCTTAAATCGGGAGGTGCAGGCAGGGCGTAAGTCTGTTTGGCGACTGTGGTACAAGCCATACCAGGACCAGAAAGCGAACCATCCTGGGCGACAATAATCGGATCGATACGAACTTTGGTGTTGTTTGACGTGTTAAGACGGTCAGCTGCTGCGCGAGAAAGCGAAATAACGCGGTCGTTGCCATAAGGACCGCGATCATTAATGCGCACCACGATCATTCGCCCGTTAGCCAGGTTAGTGATTCTGGCGTAGCTGGGGATCGGAAGCGTTGGATGGGCCGCCGTCAGCTGTGTCGGATCGAAAGCTTCGCCAGAGGCCGTCAGGTTACTGCCTGGTTCGGCATCATAGATTGCCGCCAGTCCCGCCTGGCTAAATCGAGACGGATCCTGCACGATTTTGTAGCTTTTACCATCGCGCTGGTAATCCTGATTTGCCGTCGCGTTCAGTGGTTCGAAACGCGGGTCCGCCCCGCTAATTTCAACTATGGGGCCGTTACATACCGCAGGCTGCGGTACACTTACCGTCTGTTGCTGACCATCATCGCTTGTACATGCCGCGAGCATTCCTGCCGCGATGCAGATCCCGAGCCACTGCTTACGCATTGCGCACCTCTTACACGCTTTTCGACAACATTTTCCTGTGGGTGTGGATTGACATTACAATCCCGAACCCAGCCATCAGCACAATTAGCGCCGATCCTCCATAACTGACCAGTGGGAGCGGAACCCCTACAACCGGCAGAATACCGCTTACCATACCAATATTTACGAAGACATAAACGAATAATATCAGCATTAAGCCGCCAGCCATGACGCGACCAAAGGTGGTTTGCGCTCTGGCGGCTATCCACAGCCCGCGCATGATCAGCAGAATGTAGAGAGCGAGCAGAATCAAAATGCCCACTAATCCCAGCTCTTCCGCCAGTACCGCGAAGATAAAGTCGGTATGGCGTTCGGGTAGAAATTCAAGTTGTGACTGAGTGCCATGCAGCCAGCCTTTGCCGCGTAATCCGCCGGAGCCAATAGCAATTTTAGACTGAATAATGTGATAGCCCGCGCCGAGTGGGTCTGATTCCGGGTCCAGGAGCATCATTACGCGCTGGCGCTGGTAATCATGCATCAGGAAGAACCACAGAATCGGAATGAACGCCGCTACCAGCACTACTGCGACGCCAATCAGACGCCAGCTAAGGCCAGAGAGGAACAGTACAAACAGACCAGAAAGCGCAACGAGGATTGATGTTCCCAGGTCAGGCTGTGCAGCCACCAGCAGCGTGGGCATAAATATCAGCACCAGCGCGATGCCAGTGTTCTTCAACGATGGCGGGCAAACGTCGCGGTTGATAAAGCGCGCAACCATCAGTGGTACGGCTATTTTGGCAATTTCCGACGGCTGAAAACGAACAATACCGAGGTCCAGCCAGCGTTGAGCACCTTTAGAGATGGCACCGAAAGCATCTACCGCCACCAGCAAAATAATACAGATGATATAGAGATAGGGGGCCCAGCCTTCATAAACGCGTGGAGGAATTTGCGCCATCACCACCATGATGACCAGACCCATCGCGATTTGGCCGATTTTACGCTCCATCATGCCAATATCCTGACCGCTGGCGCTCCAGATAACCAGGGCGCTGTAAACCAGCAATGCCAGTAAGATCAGCAGCATTGTGGGATCGAGATGGACTTTATCCCAGAATGTTTTTTTATTCGGATTATCCGTCATGATTAATGGTCCTCCGCTGCGGCAACCGCTGGATTTTCCGCAGGCAGATCGGTGTTGTTATCACCCAGCATAATGTGGTCGAGGATCTGGCGCATCAGCGTACCAACCGCCGGACCCGCGCCACCGTTCTCCAGAATCATGGCGACAGCCACTTGCGGATTGTTGTATGGCGCAAAGGCGGTCATCAGTTTGTGGTCACGTAAACGCTCGGCAATTTTGTGCGCATTATAGGTTTCGTTCGCTTTCAGACCGAAGACCTGAGCGGTACCAGATTTCGCCGCAATTTTGTACGGTGCGCTGGCAAAGTATTTATGCGCCGTACCGTTAGGGCGGTTAGCAACACCGTACATACCGTCTTTCGCAAGCTCCCAGTAACCGGAATGAATATCGCCGACGGGCGGTTCATGCGGTTGTACCCATGGCACCTGTTTGCCGTCTTCGGCGGTGCTCATCAGCAAATGTGGAACTTTCACGATACCGTCATTAATCAGGATCATCAGTGCCTTACTCATCTGGATTGGGGTCGCTGTCCAGTAACCCTGACCGATACCAACCGGAATGGTGTCACCCTGATACCACGGTTTTTTAAAGCGTTTCTGTTTCCATTCACGGGTAGGCATGTTGCCGGAACGTTCTTCCGCCAGGTCGATACCGGTGTAATGACCATAACCGAATTTACCCATCCATTCGGAGAGGCGATCGATTCCCATATCGTAGGCCACCTGATAGAAGAAGGTATCCGCAGATTCTTCCAGCGATCTTGTGACATTCAGACGCCCGTGGCCCCATTTTTTCCAGTCACGGTAACGTTTTTCCGAACCTGGCAGTTGCCACCAGCCTGGGTCAAACAGCGTCGTATTACGCGTGATCACTCCTGCGCTCAATGCCGAAACCGCCACATAGGGTTTAACTGTAGACGCGGGAGGATAAACCCCCTGTGTGGCGCGGTTCACCAGCGGTGTATTTGGGTCGTTCAGCAAGGCGGAATAATCTTTGCTGGAGATACCGTCAACAAACAGGTTTGGGTCATAACTAGGCGTGGAAACCAGCGCCAGCACCCCACCTGTACGCGGATCGGTGACTACCACCGCTGCGCGGCTACCCGCCAGCAGCGTTTCAATATATTGCTGCAGTTTGAGATCCAGCGTCAGGTAAATATCGTGTCCGGCTTGCGGTGGCACTTCTTTTAACTGGCGGATAACACGCCCACGGTTGTTAACTTCAACCTCTTCATAACCGGTCTGACCGTGCAGCACGTCTTCATAGTAACGCTCAATGCCCAGCTTACCGATATCATGCGTTGCCGCATAGTTGGCCAGTTTGCCGTCATTATTCAGGCGTTCGACGTCTTTATCGTTGATTTTCGACACATAGCCGATAACGTGGGTCAACGCCGAACCGTAAGGATAGTAACGACGCTTATAGCCTTTAACTTCGACACCCGGAAAACGGTACTGATTGACGGCAAAGCGTGCCACTTGTACTTCAGTCAGGTTAGTTTTCACCGGAATGGAGGTGAAACGGTGTGAACGTGCGCGCTCTTTTCGGAATGCAGCAATATCGTCATCGGTCAGATCAACCACGCTGCGCAAAGCGTCCAGCGTTTGCTGCACGTTATCGACTTTCTCCGGCATCATCTCTATCTGGTAGATAGTGCGGTTAAGTGCCAGAGGGATACCGTTGCGGTCGTAGATAATGCCGCGGCTGGGCGCGATAGGCACCAGCTTAATGCGGTTTTCATTAGATCGGGTCTGGTAATCGGTAAAGCGAACAATTTGCAGATTATACAGGTTGGCGATAAGCACGCCGGTCAGCAGCAAAATCCCCAAAAAGGCGACCAGTGCCCGGCGCACAAACAGCGCGGACTCTGCCGTATAGTCGCGAAAAGAGTTCTGTAGTTTCATCCGCTGCGTTTTCTACTCAAAGCTCCCTTATCACTCACGGTGATAAGGATGGTTGGTGGTGATGCTCCACGCCCGGTACAGGCTCTCTGCGACCAGCACGCGAACCAGCGGATGGGGAAGGGTAAGCGCCGACAGCGACCAGCTTTGTTCCGCCGCCGCTTTGCAGGCAGGCGACAACCCTTCAGGCCCGCCAATCAGCAGACTGACGTCGCGACCATCCAGCTTCCAGCGTTCCAGTTCAGCGGCTAACTGCGGCGTATCCCAGGGCTTGCCTGGAATATCGAGGGTGACAATGCGGTTTTTGCCTGCGGCTGCCAGCATCTGCTCACCCTCTTTGTCGAGTATGCGCTTGATGTCCGCATTCTTGCCGCGTTTTCCGGCCGGAATTTCAATCAGCTCGAAGGGCATATCTTTCGGAAAACGACGCAGGTACTCGGTAAAACCGGTTTGTACCCAGTCCGGCATTTTCGTTCCCACGGCGACAAGTTGCAGCTTCACGCATTAACTCCAGAGTTTTTCCAGTTCATACAGGCGACGGCTCTCTTCCTGCATGACATGGACAATCACATCGCCCAAATCCACGACAATCCAGTCGGCGCTGTTTTCACCTTCTACGCCGAGCGGCAACAGGCCCGCTGCGCGAGACTCCTGCACAACGTGGTCAGCAATGGACATAACATGACGGCTGGACGTACCCGTACAGATGATCATGCAGTCGGTGATGCTGGATTTGCCTTGAACGTCTAAGGCGATGATGTCCTGACCTTTGAGGTCATCAATTTTGTCGATAACAAAATCCTGGAGTGCTTTACCCTGCAAGTTTTCCCCCTGGGTGAATCAAATAGATAAAAATGGTCTGTCAGTATACCTGAACCAGAGGCGATTTCGGGACAATTGTCGCCGAATCGGCTTTCGAAAGTGAGCTATCATCCCACCCCGCGCCGCAGATTGCATCGCCATTTTTGTAAAACAATTTCTACAAAGTCGTGTCTGGCGAAAAAAGTCTGGCTGCGGAGAATATCAGCCTGCCCGGGGCTGTCAATGGTCGTTGCGGCTTACCCGTAAAAAAACAGAAAAGTCATGTATTCTCGACCCCGATGGCACGGCTATTGAGGACGCGTAACGTCGCGAATTTTTGGTTGATATCAATGGCGCTCCAACACCCCTGGTCAACGCGAAAATGCCACATAGCCTCGGCAGGCATGCCAATTAAACGAGCGATTAACAGACTCAGTACACCCTGATGGCTGACGACTAAAATATTCTGATAGTGCTGAAATTCACTAAGCCTTGCGATAAACCGTTCCACACGTTGTGAAAATGCCTGAAATCCTTCACCGTTCGTGGGGATAGCATGCTGCCAGTCATTGCACCACGCGCTATAGTTTTCGGCATCTTCTTGCATGAGGTCGCGATGATGTCGCATCTCCCAGTCGCCAAAAAACATTTCGTTGAGTTCAGGGATGATTTGCACGGGGAGCTGGCGATCACTGAGAACCCGTCGCGCGGTATGCTGTGCCCGTTCCAGTTCACTGCATAAAACCAGGTCAAAGGAAACACCATGTAGCAGCGTATGCAGATTTTGCGCTTGCTCAATACCGCGCGCAGTCAGGGGTGTGGGAGCATGACCGCTGTACAGACCATCGATATTCGCTTGCGTTTCGCCATGACGAATTAACCACAGTCGCATCATGCCCTCCGTAACGACAGGTATCAGCGATACAAGCCTTGTTGGTTAATGTAAGTCAGTACCGGTTCCGGCAATAAATCCTCACACGATTCACCGTTTTGCAAACGTTCGCGGATGATGGTCGCCGAGATGTTAAACCACGGCGTTTCAGCCAGATAAATTTTACCGGCAGGCTGAAGGTGAAGATCTTCCGGGTTATGTGTCAAATGATCTTCCAGCCATTGCTGGTATTGCGGTTGCGCCATTTCAAGTGGGTAACCGGGACGCCGACAGACGATCAAATGTGCATTGTCGAGTATCGTTTCGTATTCGTACCAGGTTGGAAAGGTGAGCAGTGAATCCTGGCCAATAATAAATGCCAGCGGCACATCTGGCCCTTGTTCCTGCCGCCATTCTTTCAGTGTTTGTGCAGTGTAAGAGGGAGAATTGCGCTTTAGCTCGCGTTCATCAAGGGTAAACAGTGGCTTGTCGGCAATCGCCAGTTCAAGCATGTGTTTACGCTGCACGCTGGTTGCTTCCGGCTGGGGACGATGCGGAGGAACATTATTAGGGATGATGGTGACTCGCGTCAGACCAATCAAGTTCGCCAGCGTTTCCACGGGCTTAAGATGACCATAGTGCACCGGATCAAAGGTGCCACCAAACAGAGCCTGTAAAGATTTCATATCAACCGTCGATAAATACGTCCGCCAGCGGTTTATGGCACAACAGAAGAGATAATCCTTCCAGCTCTGCCCATACTGACTGACCGTAATCTTGTTTGAGGGTGAGTTCCGTTCGTGTCAGGAGTTGCACGGCCTGACGTAACTGCGGCTGGCTTAAGCGGTTTAGCGTCTCGCCCATCATGCTCCGGCGGTTCTGCCAAACGCGATGTTTATCAAACAACGCACGCAGTGGCGTATGGGCAGACTGGCGTTTCAGGTTAACCAGTAACAACAGTTCTCGTTGTAATGTGCGCAACAAAATAACCGGCTCGCTGCCTTCCAGACGCAGTTGCTGAAGAATATGCAACGCGCGCTTACTTTTGCCCATCAACAAAGCATCAACCCAATGAAAAGGGGTGAAATGCGCGGCATCATTCACCGCCTGTTCAACGCGCGGTAAGGTCAGTTTGCCGTCCGGCCAGAGCAGCGATAAACGCTCCAGTGCCTGGGCCAGTGCCAGCAGGTTACCTTCATAACAGTAGCAGAGCACTTGGTTTGCCGCGTCATCCAGTTCTAAGTTGAGCTGTTTTGCACGCGCAGCAACCCAGCGAGGAAGCTGAGCCTGCTCCGGTGTTTGACAGGTCACCTGCACGCTTCGATTTGCAAGAGCAGTAAACCAGGCGGCATTTTCTTGCGCTTTGCTTAATTTATTACCGCGGACGATCAACAGCAGGTCGTCATGCAGAAGTCCAGTGAGTGTGAGAAGTTGTTCATTGATCGCCGCATTCGGTCCGTTTTCTGGTAACAACAGCAATAGCGTTTGTCGACTGGCAAACAGACTCATGGCCTGGCATAACGAAAAGACCGCATTCCAGTCAGTGTTGGGATCAATGGAAAAAGTGTGGTGTTCTTCGAATCCTTGTGCCGCAGCTACCTGACGAATAGCGTCCTGGCTTTCCTGCAATAACAGAGGATCGTTACCAAGTAAAAGATACGCCGCGCGCAGCCCTTCATTGAGCTGCGCGCGAAGTTGTTCCGGGTACAACCGAATCATCAGTTACCCAGCGTGGTAGAGACGCGTGCAGGCGTTGCCGGAGTATCCGTTGTGGTCGACGTCTGTTCTTCGTCGGAACGAATATCCGCAGCACGGATGCTTGGCAGCTTACGAATCAGCTGTTCGGCAGCACGGTCGTACATCTCTTTTACGATCATGTCTTGTTCGTTATCTTTCGCTAACGCCATTTGCGGGTTATCGAAGAACGAACGGAAGACTTTGGCGCTAATCGGGTAGATGTCACGGCCGGGGATCAACACGGTCGCATTGACCGTCATGATCATCTGATACTCTGCTGTTTGACCGTTACGGAATACCGATGCGGTATCTTTCGCGATGCTCACTTTACCCAAACGCAGGGATGGAACGTCCTTACGGGTGGTTTCTTTATCAAGCAACTCGACACCGTTCAGACGTAACTGGTTACGCACCGCACGACTTAACGGCCCGTTCGGGTCGCCAGAGTCCAGGATCATGACCTTCATAGTGGAAGGAACCTGCGTAGTATCACGCAGATGCCAGCCACACCCGGCGGTGATTAACACCGCCAGAGATAACAACAATGTTGCCAGATATCGCACGCTTCCTCCCGCGCTTAGCCAACGACCAGATTGAGGAGTTTACCCGGTACGTAAATCACTTTACGCACGGTAACGCCATCAAGATATTTTGCTACCAGATGTTCCTGGCCAGCACGTTCGCGAACCTGTTCTTCCGTTGCGTCCACCGGAACAGTGATTTTGGCACGGACTTTACCGTTAACCTGCACCACCACCAGGGTGGAGTCTTCCACCATCGCTTTTTCGTCAGCAACCGGCCACGGCGCGTTGTCGATATCGCCTTCGCCTTTCAGTTCCTGCCACAGCGTGAAGCAGATGTGCGGGGTGAACGGGTTAAGCATACGGACTACCGCCAGCAGCGCTTCCTGCATCAGGGCGCGATCCTGCTCGCCATCGGTCGGTGCTTTCGCCAGTTTGTTCATCAGCTCCATAATTGCCGCAATCGCGGTGTTGAAGGTCTGACGACGGCCGATATCATCGGTCACTTTAGCGATAGTTTTATGAACATCGCGACGCAGTGCTTTCTGATCTTCAGTCAACGCGTCGACGTTCAGTGCTGCAACATCACCTTTTGCAGTGTGCTCGTAAACCAGTTTCCAGACACGTTTCAGGAAGCGGTTAGCCCCTTCCACACCGGATTCCTGCCATTCGAGAGTCATATCCGCCGGAGAAGCAAACATCATAAACAGACGAACGGTGTCCGCGCCGTAACGTTCAACCATCACCTGTGGGTCGATACCGTTGTTCTTCGACTTGGACATTTTGCTCATGCCGGTATAAACCAGTTCATGGCCTGCCGCGTCTTTCGCTTTCACGATACGGCCTTTCTCGTCACGTTCAACGATAGCATCAACTGGGGAAACCCAGTTACGCTCGCCGTTTTCGCCAACATAGTAGAAGGCATCCGCCAGCACCATACCCTGACACAGCAACTGTTTTGCTGGTTCGTCAGAGTTCACCATGCCTGCATCACGCATCAGTTTATGGAAGAAGCGGAAGTAGAGCAGGTGCATAATGGCGTGTTCGATACCACCAATGTAGATATCCACCGGCAGCCAGTAGTTGGCCGCTTCGGAATCCAGCATACCTTCTTTGTACTCAGGGCAAGTGTAGCGCGCATAGTACCAGGAGGACTCCATAAAGGTGTCGAAAGTATCGGTTTCACGCAGCGCTGGCATACCGTTAACGGTGGTTTTTGCCCACTCAGGATCAGCTTTTATCGGGCTGGTAATGCCGTCCATCACCACATCTTCCGGCAGGATCACCGGCAGCTGGTCGTCCGGGGTCGGCATAACAGTACCGTCTTCCAGTGTTACCATCGGAATCGGCGCGCCCCAGTAACGTTGACGGGAAACACCCCAGTCGCGCAGGCGGTAGTTCACTTTACGCTCGCCAACACCCATCGCAGTCAGTTTATCGGCGATGGCGTTGAAGGCTGCTTCATGATCAAGGCCGTTGAACTCGCCAGAGTTGAACAGCACGCCTTTTTCGGTTAGGGCTTGCTGAGAAAGATCTGGCTCAGAGCCGTCAGCTGCCAGGATAACCGGCTTAATGTTCAGGCCGTATTTAGAGGCAAACTCGTAGTCGCGCTGGTCGTGACCCGGAACCGCCATAACTGCGCCCGTGCCGTATTCCATCAATACGAAGTTTGCTGCCCAAACGGGAATTTCTTCGCCCGTTAATGGGTGAACCGCTTTAAAGCCAGTATCGACGCCTTTTTTCTCCATCGTCGCCATTTCAGCTTCGGCAACTTTGGTATTACGGCATTCGTCAATAAAGGCGGCCAGTTCAGGATTATTTTCCGCCGCTTTCTGTGCCAGCGGATGACCTGCCGCTACCGCCAGGTAGGTACAACCCATAAAGGTGTCCGGGCGGGTAGTGTAAACAGTCAGCGTGTTGTCATAGTCGTTAACGTTGAAGGTGATTTCTACGCCTTCAGAACGACCGATCCAGTTACGCTGCATGGTTTTAACGGTGTCTGGCCAGTGATCCAGTTTATCCAGATCGTTGAGCAGCTCGTCAGCGTAAGCGGTGATTTTGATAAACCACTGCGGGATCTCTTTACGCTCAACTTTGGTATCGCAGCGCCAGCAGCAGCCATCGATAACCTGTTCATTCGCCAGTACGGTCTGGTCGTTCGGGCACCAGTTGACCGCAGAAGTCTTCTTATATACCAGGCCTTTTTTATACAGCTCGGTGAAGAATTTCTGTTCCCAACGGTAATATTCCGGCGTACAGGTTGCCAGCTCGCGGCTCCAGTCATAACCAAAGCCCAGCATTTTGAGCTGGTTTTTCATGTACGCGATGTTGTCGTACGTCCACGGTGCTGGCGCGGTGTTATTTTTCACCGCTGCGCCTTCCGCAGGCAGACCAAACGCGTCCCAGCCGATTGGCTGCAGAACGTTTTTGCCCAGCATGCGCTGGTAACGGGCGATCACGTCACCGATGGTGTAGTTACGTACG
Organism: Escherichia sp. HH091_1A; assembly: GCF_030295175.1. Lineage (NCBI taxonomy): Bacteria > Pseudomonadati > Pseudomonadota > Gammaproteobacteria > Enterobacterales > Enterobacteriaceae > Escherichia > Escherichia sp. HH091_1A. The sequence continues at coordinate 770,591 of NZ_AP025747.1, forward strand.
TGGCCCATGTGTAGTCGACCAGAAGGATAGGGAAGCATAGACAGGCAGTAATACTTCTCTTTGCTCTCGTCTTCTGTTACTTCAAATGTGCGCTTCTCATCCCAATGAAGCTGTACTTTGGATTCTATCTCTTCCGGGCGGTATTGCTCTTGCATGGCAGCCAGTGGTCCTGTTTTCAATACGGCTACAAAAGTAGCGTTAGAGGTGGTTTTTCAGATCCGCATAGCATAGCCCAAACGTCCGCGTCAAAACAGCCTTTCGCGCACTCGACGTTGAAATGATGCCCGGATTATTCATACATTAATTTACAGAGTTTGTGGGCGTAATAGCAAAGCAAGGAACAAAGAACGTCTATTATTATAGTCAGTTAACGACCCGGGAGATGAAACGATGAACAAGGTTGCTCAATATTACCGTGAACTGGTCGCGTCACTGAGCGAACGCCTGCGTAATGGCGAACGTGATATCGACGCACTGGTGGAACAGGCGCGCGAGCGCGTAATAAAAACAGGGGAGTTAACGCGAACCGAGGTCGATGAGCTGACGCGAGCTGTCAGACGTGACCTGGAAGAGTTCGCCATGAGCTATGAAGAGAGCCTGAAAGAAGAGTCTGACAGCGTCTTTATGCGGGTGATTAAAGAAAGCCTCTGGCAGGAACTGGCGGACATTACCGATAAAACGCAACTTGAGTGGCGCGAAGTTTTCCAGGATCTCAATCATCACGGGGTTTATCACAGCGGGGAAGTCGTAGGTCTGGGGAATCTGGTCTGCGAGAAATGTCACTTCCATCTCCCAATCTACACACCGGAAGTGCTGACGCTATGCCCGAAATGTGGTCATGATCAGTTCCAGAGACGCCCGTTCGAGCCTTAATGGTCCGATTTCAAACAGCAATAAAGAGAATATGGGCCGAATAAAATTCCCCGGCCCTTGTTTTTATCTCTACAGTAAATCTTCAATCTCACGGATTTTTTGACTGACATCCCTGGTACCGGATGACTGAGCTTTACGATACAGATCGAGAGCCTGTCGGAGATCGACAGGTCTTCCTTCTCCGTAATGATACATAATGGCAAGGTTATACCAGGCAGTGGCATTATCGCATTCAGCGGCTTTCGTAAACCATTCAAAGGCGGCCTGATAATCCTTCTCAACGCCTTGACCGTGTTTATACATATAGCCGATGTTAACGTAAGCGCCGACGCTTTCCTGAGCGGCAGCCTTCAGATACCAGTACATCGCTTGCTTATAGTCCTGGTCCACCCCTTCGCCAGCGTTATAATCCCATGCAATTTGAAACTGGGCATGCCGATTACCCTGCTGTGCGCTTTTCAAATACCAGAATGCGGCGAGTGTCTTGTTTTGAGCAACACCTTTACCGTCTTCATAAAGATCGGCCAGATTGTCTTGTGCGTAACTATGGCCTTGCAATGCAGCTTGTTTGTACCAGAAAAATGCCAGCGCATAATCTTGTGTGACTCCGTTGCCATTTCTGTACATCCACCCAAGATTATTTTGCGCATAAGACATTCCGCTCTCCGCGGCTATCTGATACCAGACAACCGCTTCTTTATAGTTGGGGTCTTCTCCACGATCCAGTATCCAGCCAAGGGCGTTGGAAGCGAAAGTATGTCCTTGTAGGGCTGCTTTTTTCAGCCAAAAGATGGCTTGCTCATTATCTTTATGACGGCTTTTATCCTCGGTATACTTTTGCCCTAAGGAATATTGTGCTTCACAATGACCTTGCTCAGCGGCCAGCTTCAGCCAGTAAAAGGCCTTTTCGTCGTCCGGAGAGTCAATTGCGCTATCGCGATTATAATAAAACCCAACAATATATTGAGCCTCGCAATCGCCTTTTTCAGCACGTTCGATAATCTCATCTATTGATAAATTATCGCAGCAACTTGATGTGAAAATCATTGTCATTTCCTTATGGTTACGGAGAAAATATATTATATTTTTATATATTCCATTTTTGCGTGAGCCTTATTTTATGCGTATTATGTTGCGTCAGAAAAGTATAAATAACTGAGTCTCGCAATACGGTCAATATTCACCGGATGAATATTTAAGGATAAATTATATGGACATGGAGTCGCAAAAAATATTGTTTGCACTTTCCACTCCGATGGAAATACGCAATGAATGCTGTTTACCTTCGCATTCATCGCCCAAAATGTATTTAGGTACACGCTTTTTTGACCTTTCTTCCTCATGGGGAATTGATGACCGTGAAGACCTGTTGCGGACAATTCATCGAATGATGGATAACGGTCATGCTGCGCGGTTGGCTGGTTTTTATCACCGCTGGTTTCGTTATTCTCCATGTGAATGGCGTGACTATCTTGCTGAACTAAATGAGCAAGGTCAGGCTTATGCGCAGTTTGTCGCCAGCACTGCCGAATGTTGTGGCGAAGGCGGTATAAAAGCCTGGGATTATGTCCGTATGGGTTTTTTAAGCCGGATGGGCGTACTTAATAACTGGCTCAGCGAAGAAGAAAGCCTGTGGATCCAATCGCGTCTTCACCTGCGGGTGCTACGTTATTATACCAGCTGGCGGCAGTATTTTGCCGGTTATACCTTTGGCCGGCAATACTGGCAGTCTCCTGATGATGACAATTTACCGTTATTGCGGGAAACATTGGCACGCAAAGAATACGACGATTCCGGCAATGATATGTTTTATCAATTACTTGCCAGTGACGATGCATATTACGCGACCTTACCCTGGCAACCACTGGCTGACTACCCCACATGTCCGGAAACGCTTAAGGATATGAGCGACCTATGAAAAATTGCTGGAATATCCTCGGCATAGAGGAAACGACTGACGTCGATATTATCCGCCGCGCTTATCTGGCGCTGTTACCGTCCTTTCATCCAGAAACCGATCCGCAGGGTTTTAAACAACTTCGTCAGGCGTATGAGGACGCGCTACGGATTGCGCAGTCGCCTGCTAAATCTGTTTGGCAACCAGAAGAACATGAAGTTGCAGAACATGAAATTCTGCTCGCCTTTCGTGCGTTACTCGCCTCTGATAGCGAACGTTTTCTGCCCTCTGCCTGGCAGCGATTCATTCAGCAATTAAATTATTGCTCGATGGAAGATATTGATGAATTACGCTGGTCGCTGTGCACAATAGCCATGAACACTGCCCATTTATCTTTCGAGTGCGTGGTGTTATTAGCAGAAAGATTGCGGTGGTTGCAGGAGGAAAACGTCGGGGAAATAGACGAAGAAGAACTGGAATCCTTTTTATATGCCATTGCGAAGGGGAATGTTTTTAACTTCCAGACCATTCTGCATCTGCCCGTTGCCGTACAAAATGACACCATTGATTTTTACCAAATGTTCGCGCGGATTTGGTCATCGCATCCAGAATGGCTGACATTGTATTTAGCGCAACATCGCGCAGTGATTATCCCCGATGATGCAAATTTGCACAGAAATTTACTCCGCTGGTATAGCACAAGCCGTCTGGATATCCCCGAACTTCTGGATTACGCCCGGTCGTGGAGGGTAGCTGAACCTGATAATGAAGATGCGCGTTATTATGAATACGCGCAACGCGTCTATTGTGGAGAAGGCGAAAGCCTGCTGGCAGAACTTTGTGACTACTGGCGCGAGTATCCCTCCACCCAGGCGGATGCTTTAATGTTGCAATGGTGCCGTCAGCATCGGGTCGATTATTACCCGATAGTGGTGATGATGATTGAAGCGCGTGATCTGGTTAACGATCAGGGAAAACCGCTACTTTATGTCCCTGGTGACAGCGCTCGTACGCGTTTTCATTTATACGAAATACTCAGTGATGAAAAACTCTCTGCGCTGGGGCGTTCTCTGGTCGAGATGGTTTTGCACAAAGGACGTAAGCCGCGGATCTCACTCACGCGTGATACAGAACATCCCTTATGGCCATTATATTTAGTTGCTAAACAATTAGTTCAGGCCAGCCAACCGACAGAAGAATCATTAATGCCGATCGTCAGCCGCCTTGATGCAGAAGATCGTTGTCCACTGGAAGCATTAATGATTCGTCGATTATTAATTCAGGCGGCAAATTTTACCGAGAAGCAAACCGTCGAACCGGAGCCGCAACCGCAGTCGATGCCCGTTGACGATGGTGGGCCGGGCTGCCTGGGCGTCATCAAAATTATTTTCTACATTTTTATCTTTGCCGGTTTGATAGGGAAAATACTCCATCTGTTCGGGTGACAGTCGACGTTAATGTGCGGGAAGCTCTGCAAGTAATCTTTCCGCATTTTTATAATGTTGCTCTGCCGCCAGTTCTAACCATTTGCGAGCTTCATAATTGTTGGTGCTAATGCCCGTGCCGTTTCTGTAGATCAAACCCAACGTGTATTGTGCATGAACATGCCCTTGTTCAGCTGCTTCCTTATACCAGAGAATTGCTTTACGGGTATCGGGATTGACTCCCAAACCTTTCAGGTAGATCCATCCCAGTTTACTTTGCGCGCGTGGATTTTCCTGTTCCGCTGATTGCTCATACCAGTATCTCGCCTGTGTATAATCCAGTGGTTTACCGTCGCTACCATGAAGATAAAATTCTCCAAGGCGATATTGCGACGTTGAGTGACCATGAATCGCGGAAAGCTCCGTGGCTGCCGTGGTGAATGGAAGACTGCCCGGTGAGCTTAAATAATCAAAGGCATAATTCGCCATGGCTTTATCACGCAACGTCGTTTTCTTGGGTTGGCTAATACAGGTTATTGCTGCAACTATAAATATTGCGAATATATACATTAATTTTTTATTCATGTGTGAATGCTTCGATTTTCTTTTTATTTTGAAAGCGTCAAGTTTATACTCATCAATAATAAAAAAGTAGTCAGTTAATGCACTTAAGGGATTATTAACAAATGAATAAGGAAGAACAATATCTTCTTTTTGCGCTTTCTGCACCCATGGAAATACTTAATCAGGGTTGCAAGCCAGCGCATGACTCGCCAAAAATGTATACTGGGATAAAAGAATTCGATCTCTCATCATCCTGGGGAATAAATAATCGTGATGATTTAATTCAGACTATTTATCAGATGACCGATGATGGTCATGCCAATGATTTAGCTGGCTTATATCTGACATGGCATCGCTCTTCCCCTGAAGAGTGGAAAGCATTAATTGCTGGCGGCTCGGAGAGAGGGTTGATTTATACCCAATTCGTTGCCCAAACCGCTATGTGTTGTGGGGAAGGGGGAATCAAAGCTTGGGATTATGTGCGGATGGGTTTTTTATCACGGGTTGGTGTGCTCAACAAGTGGCTGACGGAAGACGAGAGTTTATGGCTGCAATCGCGCGTCTATATACGAGCACACCATTACTATCACAGCTGGATGCACTATTTTTCCGCCTATTCGTTAGGGCGTCTCTACTGGCAATCTTCTCAGTGCGAAGACAACGCTTCGCTACGCGAGGCGCTAACCCTGTACAAATACGATAGCGCCGGGAGTCGGATGTTCGAAGAGCTGGCAGCGGGAAGCGACCGTTTCTATGCCACGCTTCCCTGGCAGCCATTAACTGTCCAGCCTGAATGCCCGGTAACGCTTAAGGATGTGAGCGACCTATGAAAACATGTTGGCAAATCCTCGAAATTGAAAGCACGACGCAAATAGACATTATCCGCCAGGCTTATCTTGCTCGCTTACCGTTGTGTCATCCCGAAACCGATCCGCAGGGGTTTAAAGCATTACGCCAGGCCTATGAAGAGGCGCTGCGACTGGCGGTAAATCCTGTCGAGGAAGCAGATGATGAAGAAAAAGATGCCGCCGCTGAACATGAAATACTACGTGCATTCAGGGCATTACTCGATTCTGAAAGTGATCGTTTTCAGCCCTCCGCCTGGCAGAAATTTATTCAGCAATTAAATACCTGGAACATGGAGGATGTCGATCAATTACGCTGGCCGCTGTGTGCAGTCGCTATAGAAGCGCGATATCTTTCATTAAATTGTGCTTCTTTGCTGGCAGAGCGTTTGAACTGGCATTCATTTAGTGACAGCGAAGGAATGGATGAAGAAGAGCGGGAGGCTTTTCTTGAGGCCATTCAGGCTGGGGATTGTTTCGATTTCCTTAGCCTTCAGGAATATCCCGCCGCGTTACAGAACCAGACTGTTGAATATTACTTCGCGCTGGAACGCTGCTGCCGTTACCATCCCGACTATGTCACTGCGTTTTTGGCGATGGAAGGTCCGTGGTTCATTCCTGATGATGCAAAGTTACATCGCAAACTGTTGCGCTGGTACAGCTCGGTGCAAACAGGTATGGCGGAACTCATTCCTGTAGCGCAACAGTGGCAAACGGAAGAACCAGAAAGTGAAGATGCCCGATATTACCAGTGTGCGCAACGGTTGTACTGCGGCGAGGGGGAAAGCATGCTTGCCGATCTCTGCGGTTACTGGGAAAGTTATCCGTCTACACAAGCCGATAATTTATTACTGCAGTGGAGTGCGCAACATTGCCCGGATTATTTCGCGTTATTAGTGATGGTTATCGAAGCGCGAAGCATGATAGATGCGCAAGGTCAACCGTTGAAATATGTTCCTGGCGAGAGCGCCCGGACGCGGCTGTTATGGGCGGAAATTTTACATAGCGGAAAATTATCGCCGTTAGGTCAATCGTTTATTGAGTCGTTATTCTTCAAGCGCAAAGCATGGGCATGGTGGAAATCGAGAGTCGGTAGCGAGACAGAACAAGATTCACCGTTACTGGATTTGTATCGGGTAGCGGAACAGGTTGTGCTGGAAGCGTTCCCAAAACAAGAGATGCTGGCCCGTCTTAATACAAGGCTGGAAGGTGGAGATGCTCATCCATTAGAGGCCATTACCACGCGGATGCTGTTGACGAAAGTGAAGCTCGAGCCGGTGGAAGAAGATATCGACGAGCCAGCACCTGAAGAACACGAAGAGAAGAATAATGAGAGTGAAAAACCACAGAGCATTGCCAGCATTATCAAAATCAGCTTAACGGTGCTGGTGATAGGCTATGCTCTCGGAAAAATCGCGATGTTGTTTAGCTGAGGATGTGTTTTTTGCGCCGATGCCGGATGCAGCGTTTATGCCGCATCCGTGAGCCGTGTTTAAGGGATCTCAATAGCCAAATAATCGCTCGCCCGTCGCCGAACTTCATCGACGCGGGCCATATCGTTTGACTGCAACGCCGCATCAAAATCGGTGATCACCCGGCCAATCTCTTCTCGCTCGTCACCCAGCGCCCGCGCCCATAACTCTTCCAGTTTGGCTTTAAAGGTACGGTTAATAAGCATATCGCGCGGATAAATTTTTAATGCGGATAACCTTGCCCGACTCTCTTCAATTTGCTGGGTACTTAACGTTACCGGGCTGTGGTTAATGACTCTGGACTTAACGCTGCCGTCTTCCAGAAGTACGTCAACTTCAAGCAATCCGTTGATATCATAACTAAAGCGAATATCGATAGACTGATAACCCCCGGTTTTTTTCAGCGGAACATCAAAGGATTCCACCAGAATGTTATTCTTAACTTTGTGGTTTTCTCCCTGATAGACGTTAACCGTAATTGAATCCTGCTCCGGGTGCATGGTCGAGTAAGTTTCTACACGCGACACCGGTACAGTGGTGTTTCGTTCAATAATCGGCGAGAAAATGCCGGAAATACCCTGGCGGTTAACTTCAACACCCAACGAGTAAGGGCAAATATCGGTGAGGATTACCTCTTCAATGTCTTCGCTGCGTAAGCGGCAGGCAGCCTGGATCGCTGCGCCCAGCGCGACAATGGTGCTCGGGTCGTAACTTTGATATGGCAATTTGCCAAACAGACGCACGGCGATTCGCTGCACCAGCGGCATTTGTGATGCGCCGCCAACCAGCACCAGACTGTCGATTTGACTTGGCTTCAGACGTGCATCGCGCAACGCCTGTTCAATCGGCACTCGCAAGCGATTGAGCAGCGGCAACCACAAATCTTCCAGTTCGTTCTCGTAAAATTCGCACTCACGCGTTTCTTCCTGATACTGCCAGCTAATTTGCAGCGGTAATTGATTGCTGCATTTTGCCGCTTCCACGCTGGTGTACAGGGCTGCCAGCTCACTTTCGTTGAGCATGTTTTTAGCCACTGCGGAGCGTTTTAAAACTTCATCCACCAGCATATGAGTAAAATCTTCGCCGCCAAGAAAGTTATCTCCCGCGGAGGCGTGAACTTCAATCACCGGCGTGGCGTATTCGAGCACCGTGACGTCAAACGTGCCACCACCGAGATCAAAAACCAGCGAGCGGGTATTTTGTTGCGTATGCAGGCCATATGCCATCGCAGCTGCTGTGGGTTCATTAATTAAGCGTACCGCATTTAACCCGGCTAACTCCGCTGCTAAACGGGTATGCTTGCGTTGTTCATCGCTGAAATAAGCCGGAACGGAGATCACCACATCTTTAATCGGACGTTGCAGAAATTCTTCGGCATCTTCTTTTAATGAGCGTAATACCAAAGAGGACAGTTCTGGTGCGTTAAATGTGTCGCTGCCTAACCGCCAGTTGGTATTACTGCCCATTGCACGTTTAAATAACGCTGCCGTTTTATCCGGATGCGAAGTGCGCCGTGATACAGCGGGTTTTCCGACTAAAATATGATTATTTTCATCCATGCTAATTATGGATGGTGTTAAATATTCACCGAACTTATTTGGAATTAATTGCGCGGCACCGTCTTTCCAGACGGCAATTAAACTATTGGTAGTGCCGAGATCGATACCAATGGCGAGTTCTGCATTATCCATTGCATTTATATCTTGAAAGAAAAAGAGATAAACAGATTAAGACCACCCTGTGAACGCGTGGTGATCTTAATCAATGTGGTGTGTTAAGCGTAAAATTTCAGACGCTCAGCCAGTAAATCAACAAAGCCCTGACGATCAATATCGACCATTACAGTGGCATTCGGTTTATTGCCTGTCAGATAATAATAATCAACAACCGTCATGCCCTGAGTATATTTCCCCTGTGTTTCCACGCCAACCCAGCGCTCAACAGTGGTAAACAACTCCGGTTTTAACAGCCAGGCGATGGTGCATGGGTCATGCAGCGGTGCGCCGACAAAGCCCCATTTTTCGTCTTTATGATATTCGAGGAAGAAATCCAGCAGTTCGGCAACAATGGTTGAAACAGGGTTGCCAATCGCGCGGAAACGCTCGGTGTCTTCAACGTGGATTTGTGCTTTGTGGGTAACATCCAGACCGGCCATCACCACCGGGATCCCTGACTGGAAAACAATTTCTGCCGCTTCCGGGTCAACATAAATATTAAACTCGGCGGCTGGCGTCCAGTTACCAAGCCCCATTGCGCCGCCCATAATCACGATTCGGGCGATTTTGCTATGCAATTCCGGATGGCTATTGAGCAGCAAGGCAACGTTAGTTTGCGGTCCGGTAGAAACAATCGTGACGGGTTCCGCACTTTCGCGCAGCGTTTTCGCCATCAGCTCCACCGCCGTGCAGTTTTGCGGTGCGAACGTTGGTTCCGGTAATGCCGGGCCGTCGAGACCGCTTTCGCCGTGCACATTGTCCGCGATAATCAAATCACGCATTAATGGTTTTACCGCGCCGCCTGCTACCGGAATATCGGTGCGATTAAGCAAGGTCAGCATACGCAGAACATTGCGTAAGGTTTTTTCTGGTGTCTGGTTTCCGGCGGAAGACGTAATTGCTTTGACATCAAGCTCTGGTGAGGCGAGGGCGAGAACTATTGCGATAGCGTCGTCATGACCTGGGTCGCAATCTAACAGAATCGGCAGTGCCATTGTTGCTCCTTGTTGTGTGCTTCTTTGCGACAAGGGTACCGCCAGGATGTAACAGATACGAGGGCCGAAACGAGAAAGCGTGAGATGGCGCGCACTTGGGTATGCGCGCCAGAGTGATTAATGCAGGATTTTCGCGAGGAAGTCTTTTGCGCGGTCCGATTTCGGATCATCGAAGAAAGCGTCTTTCGGCGAGTCTTCGACAATTTTACCCTCGTCCATAAAGATCACCCGATTCGCCACTTTACGGGCAAAGCCCATTTCGTGGGTCACCACCATCATGGTCATTCCTTCGTTCGCCAGTTCCACCATCACGTCCAGCACTTCGTTGATCATCTCCGGATCCAGCGCTGATGTCGGTTCGTCGAACAGCATCGCAATAGGGTCCATGCACAATGCGCGAGCGATTGCCACACGCTGCTGTTGACCGCCGGAAAGCTGCGCTGGAAATTTATTGGCATGTGCGGAAAGTCCTACGCGCTCCAGTAATTTCAGGGCTTTTTCACGAGCGGGCGCTTTATCGCGTTTAAGCACTTTTACCTGCGCCAGGGTCAGGTTTTCAATAATCGACAAATGAGGGAACAGCTCGAAATGCTGGAACACCATCCCGACGCGGGAACGCAGCTTTGCCAGATCGGTTTTCTTATCATTAACCACGATGCCATCGACGGTGATTTCACCTTGCTGCACCGGTTCGAGGCCGTTGACGGTTTTAATCAGTGTTGATTTGCCGGAGCCTGACGGCCCACAAACCACCACTACTTCACCTTTTTTCACTTCGGTTGAGCAGTCGGTCAGCACCTGAAAGTGACCATACCATTTTGAAACATTTTTCAGGGTAATCATTATGCTGTCCTTCTTTTCAAGTAGCTGACCAACAACGATGCGCTAAGGCTAATAACGAAATAAACAAACCCGGCAAACAGAATCATTTCGACCTGTGTACCATCACGCTCACCAATGGTTGAGGCGGTACGGAAGAAATCGGCCAGAGATAACACATACACCAGCGAGGTATCCTGGAACAGTACGATGCCCTGAGTGAGCAGCAGCGGCACCATCGCGCGGAACGCCTGCGGCAGAATAATCAGTTTCATCGACTGCCAGTGAGTCATCCCCAACGCCAGCGCGGCGCTCGACTGCCCACGGGAAATACTTTGAATACCGGCACGGATAATCTCTGAATAGTAGGCCGCTTCAAACATCGAAAACGCCACCATCGCCGAAATTAAACGGATATCATTTTTTGGCGATAATCCCAGCACGTTTTGCAGAAAACCCGGCACAATCAGGTAAAACCATAGCAAAACCATGACTAACGGGATCGAACGGAACACGTTAACGTAGGCTTTGGCAAACCAGGCAATCGGCGCAAAGCTGGACAAGCGCATCACTGCCAGCATCGTACCCCACAAAATACCAATGACCACCGCCGTGATGGTGATTTTCAGGGTGATCACCAGCCCGTCGAGCAGATATGGCAGGGAAGGAACAATGGAACTCCAGTCAAACTCGTACATTATTTGCCCCCCATGTTGCCGGGCAGGCGAACTTTACGTTCAACCAGCGTCATCACCAGCATGATAAAAGCGTTAATCAACACATACGCCAGCGTAATGGCGGTAAATGACTCCCAGGCGTGGGCCGAGTAGTCGAGCAATTTACCGGCCTGCGCCGCCATATCCACCAGACCGATGGTCGAGGCGATGGCGGAGTTTTTCACCAGGTTCATCATCTCAGAGGTCATTGGCGGGACGATAACGCGATAAGCGTTAGGCAACAGTACGTAGCGGTAAGCCTGCGGTAGCGTCAGACCCATTGCCAGCGCGGCATTCTTTTGCCCACGCGGCAACGACTGAATCGCGGCGCGTACTTGTTCGCAAACACGAGCTGCAGTAAACAGTCCCAGACAGAGCATGGAGGAGAGGAAAAACTGAATATTGGGGTCTAGTTCTGCCTTAAACCACATGCCGATTTTTTCCGGCAACAGTTCAGGGATAACCAGATACCAGGTAAAGAATTGCACAATCAACGGCACGTTGCGGAACAGTTCGACATACAACGTACCCAGACCGGAGAGAAAACGGTTTGGAACGGTACGTAAAATGCCGAAAAATGAACCGACGAGGAAAGCGATAATCCAGGCGCAGATCGACAAAGCAATCGTCACCTGAAAACCACTCCAGATCCAACCAAGATAGGTGGTGTTGCCGAACGGGGCTTGTTGTAAAAAAATACCCCAGTTCCAGTCTATAGACATAAATCTACTCCAGAAAAAAGAGGGTAGCAGCGTTAACTGCTACCCTCGAAGATTGTTACCCAGCGTATTGCGGTTTTCAGGCCCGATGGGGAACGACCATCAGGCGTATAGTCTGTCCGTGCTACGTAACAATCGAGAGGGCTGGAATTTCCGCCCCTGGTTCTTGTAATTAGTTCAGTGCCTTGTCATTCGGTTCTTTGAACAGTGCTTTCATTTCGTCCGACAGTTCGAAATTCATGTTCAGGTTTTTCGGCGGAATTGGATTTTTGAACCACTTATCAAACCATTTTTCCGCTTCACCGGAGGTCTGCACCTGAGCGATAGTGTCATCCATCAGCTTTTTGAACTGCGGATCGTCTTTACGCAACATGCAACCGTAGGCTTCCTGAGACTGCGGCTTGCCGACGATTTCCCAGTTGTCTGGTTTCTTCGCTTTCGCTCGCTCACCGGCTAACAGAGCGTCATCCATCATAAAGGCAACGGCACGACCGCTTTCCAGGGTGCGGAAAGAGTCACCGTGATCTTTGGCGCTGATGATGCGCATATTCATTTTTTGCTCTTCATTCAGTTTGTTGAGCAAAACTTCAGAGGTAGTGCCGGAAGTAACGACTACGGCTTTGTCTTTCAGGTCGGCAAAATCTTTGATATCGCCGCCTTTTTTGGTCAGCAGGCGCGTACCGACCACGAAAATAGTGTCAGAGAAAGCCGCCTGTTTTTGGCGTTCGACATTGTTGGTGGTAGAACCACATTCAAAATCGAAAGTGCCGTTTTGCAGCAGCGGAATACGGTTTTGTGAGGTGATCGGAATCAATTTCACCTGCAAGTCCGGTTTGTTGAGTTTCTTTTTCACTGCTTCAACAATGGCGTTGGAGTAATCCTGCGAGTAACCCACCACTTTTTGCTGATTGTCGTAATAAGAGAAAGGTACTGAAGATTCACGGTGACCGACGACAATCACACCGTTTTTGGCGATTTTGTCCAGCGTACTGCCCGCTGCCGGGGCGGCGTCATCTGCCTGTGCCAGGCCTGCGGAAAGCGCCAGGGCCAGGATTGCTGTGGCAGGTTTACGTAATTGCATATCCAACTCCTTTATCTTCTGCGTTAAGAACGCATGGATACCCGTTGTGAGTGTTTGTGTTGTTATCATCTGCAACTTTATTGTGCAGTGTTGTGTTTGTTAGGTAACATTTAGTTTGGCTAAATGTAAAGATATTGATGTTTTATTGTTTGTTTTTGCGAGATGCGCCGCACCATTCCGAAGCAAAACTCTTAAAATGCACTCTTTTGGTGCTACCGGTGGATTGCTATGGTGCAACCGGGTTGTACTGACGCGGGTTCAAGCTTTGCCTTGTATAACAAAGCAATAGATGTGCCAAAGTTGGATAGGGGAATTTTGTCATCCGGATAACGCACTGATACCACATCCGGCGAGCGTGCCGAAATACGGGATGTATTCCGGCACGATAAGAAGGGATTATTTACGTCGTTGACGCAGACTCATCAACACAGCGGCAAAACCAAACAGTGCCGTCAGCACCCACAGCGGCCAGTTGCCGGTACGTGCGTACGGTGTGAGTCCGGTGGTCGGCGTCACATTAGTGGTTAACACTTCGCGGGTGAATTGCGGGATCATCGCCTGAATCTCACCCTGCGGGCCAATCACCGCCGTAATGCCGTTGTTGGTGCTACGCAGCAGCGGGCGCGCCAGCTCCAGCGCACGCATTCGCGCCATCTGAAAGTGCTGCCATGGGCCAATAGACTTACCAAACCACGCATCGTTGGAGATAGTCAGCAGATAGTCGGTATCCGGGCGGAAGTTATCGCGCACTTGCTCGCCGAGAATGATCTCGTAGCAAATAGCCGCAGTAAGCTCAATACCATTTACCGACAGCGGTGGTTGGATATATGGTCCACGGCTGAATGACGACATCGGCAGATCAAAGAACGGTGCTAACGGACGCAGAATCGACTCCAGCGGGACAAACTCGCCAAACGGTACCAGATGGTTTTTGTTATAGCGATCGGCTGATTCGTAGCTATACGGTGCACCTTTACCCAGCGTGATGATGGTGTTGTAGGTATCGTAGCGATTCTGCTTATTGAGACGCGCGTCGACAATCCCGGTGACCAGCGAGCTACCTTTATCACGCAACTCACCGTCCAGTGCTTTGAGGAACGGCTGCTGATTAATTTCCAGGTCGGTTATCGCCGACTCCGGCCAGATAATCAGCGATGATTTGCCCATCAGCGGTGCCGTTGCGTTGTAGTAAATCTTCAGCGTATTGAGAAGCTGGCCTTCATCCCACTTCAGCGATTGCGGAATGTCGCCCTGAACCATCGAAACCTGAATGGTTTTCTCCGGTTGCGGGGTGAACCACTGGATGTAACGCAGCGGGAAGGGAAGGGCGAACAGCACGACGGCCACCACCAGCGGACGCCAGTTGCGTTTGACCAACGCCAGTGCCAGCAGGCCGCTTACCATCATCAGCAGGAAGTTAATGGCTTCCACGCCCATTATCGGTGCCAGTCCTTTTAACGGACCGTCAATCTGGCTATAGCCGAACTGCAACCACGGGAAGCCAGTCAGCACCCAACCGCGCAGAAACTCGGTCACTTGCCAGAGAGCAGGGGCGGCAATCGCCACGCGCAGCCAGGTGGTTTTCGGCCACAGACGCGACAGTACGCCAGCAAACAGTCCGGTATACAGCGACAAATACGCCGCCAGCAGCACCACCAAGAAGATGTTAACCGGGCCAGGCATTCCGCCAAAGGTCGCGATGCTGACATAGACCCAGTTAATACCGCTGCCAAACAGGCCAAATCCCCAGCAAAAGCCAATAGTGGCAGACTGGAGTGGACGGCGGTTAAAGGTCAGCGCCTGAAGCCCCATCAGCGAAATAATCGCCGCAGGCCAGACATCGTAAGGAGAGAAGGCCAGCGTTCCGCAGGCACCGAATAATAACGCCAGCAGCAGGCGAATGCGCTGGCGTTCAATTAATGAGGCAAAAGCCATGTAGTTATCTATCCAGTTTCGGTTTTATTCATCCAGCTTTGGCTGGGGTGAGTCATCCGGGATTTTGACATGAACCTGAATAATACGCCGACTGTCGGCCATCGCCACTTTGAACTGGTAACCGTCGATGTCGATGGTTTCGCCACGCGCCGGGAGATGCCCAAATGCCTGCATCACCAGACCTCCGATGGTGTCGACTTCTTCATCGCTAAAGTGGGTGCCGAAGGCTTCGTTGAAATCTTCGATGGAAGCCAGTGCGCGCACGGTCCAGGTATGACGACTCAGCTGACGGAAGTCGATATCATCTTCTTCGTCATACTCGTCTTCAATCTCACCAACAATCAGTTCCAGGATATCTTCAATGGTCACCAGACCGGAAACCCCACCGAATTCGTCAATGACGATCGCCATGTGGTAACGCTGAGAGCGAAACTCTTTCAGCATCCGGTCTACGCGCTTACTTTCAGGAACGACAACCGCCTGACGTAACACTTTGTCCATGCTGAAGGCTTCAGCATCGCTGCGCATAAACGGCAGCAAGTCTTTCGCCATCAGAATCCCTTCAATGTGATCTTTGTCTTCGCTAATCACCGGGAAACGTGAGTGGGCGGACTCGATGATGACATCAAGGCATTCGTCCAGCGTCTGGTTGCGTTTCAGGGTAATCATCTGGGAGCGGGGGATCATGATGTCGCGAACGCGTTGGTCTGCGATGTCCATCACCCCTTCGAGCATATCGCGCGTATCTTCGTCGATAAGGTCGTTCTGCCCGGAATCACGGATCAGCGCCAGCAGTTCGTCACGGTTTTTCGGTTCACCGTGGAAAAGTTGGCTGAGTAACAGGGAGAAAAATCCCTTCTTGTTGCTTATCGTGTCACTACTGTGTGAATTGTCGTCGCTCATGGCGTCGTATGGGTTCTCATGTTAGTTAATCAAAACGCCGTCGTTAATCACCAACGGCGGGGACGTCTGCCAGTCAAATGCCTGGCAAATTATTCTTTCTCGGCAATGTACGGATCCTCATAGCCCAGAGCAAGCATAATCTCTGTTTCGAGGGCTTCCATTTCTTCTGCTTCGTCATCTTCGATGTGATCGTAACCTAACAAATGCAGACTGCCGTGCACCACCATATGCGCCCAGTGCGCTTCCAGTGGTTTGCCTTGCTCCTGTGCTTCCTTTTCAACCACCTGACGGCAGATAACCAGATCGCCCAGCAGCGACATCTCCATGCCAGGCGGTACTTCAAACGGGAAGGAGAGCACGTTGGTCGGCTTATCCTTACCGCGATAGGTCAGATTGAGACTGTGGCTTTCGGCGGTATCGACCACGCGAATCGTCACTTCCGATTCTTCCTGAAACTGCGGGATCACCGCATTCAGCCATGTCTGAAACTGGCTCTCTTCCGGTAACCCGGAATTATCTTCACATGCCAGTTGTAAATCGAGGATCACCTGACTCATTTTTGTTCCTGTTCTTCGCGCTTGCGTTCTGCTGCCAGCGCCGCTTTTCGTTTTTGTTCGGCTTCTTCCCAGGCTTCATAAGCGTTAACGATACGCGCTACCACCGGGTGACGAACCACGTCTTCGCTGTGGAAGAAGTTAAAGCTGATCTCTTCGACATCGGCTAACACCTCGATAGCGTGACGTAAACCTGATTTAGTATTACGCGGTAAGTCGATCTGCGTGACATCGCCGGTAATAACTGCTTTTGAGTTAAAACCGATACGAGTCAGGAACATCTTCATCTGTTCGATGGTGGTGTTCTGGCTCTCATCAAGAATGATAAACGCGTCGTTCAGCGTACGGCCACGCATATAGGCCAGTGGCGCGACTTCAATAACGTTGCGCTCAATCAGCTTCTCGACTTTCTCAAAGCCCAACATTTCAAACAGCGCGTCATACAGCGGGCGCAGATACGGGTCCACTTTCTGGCTTAAATCGCCAGGCAGGAAGCCCAGTTTCTCACCGGCTTCTACCGCCGGACGAGTCAGCAGAATACGGCGAATTTCCTGACGCTCCAGGGCATCAACTGCCGCAGCCACTGCCAGGTAGGTTTTACCCGTACCCGCCGGGCCAACGCCGAAGGTAATGTCATGGTCGAGAATATTGGCGATGTACTGCGCCTGGTTTGGCGTGCGCGGTTTAATTACACCGCGTTTGGTCTTGATATTGACCGCTTTGCCATACTCCGGCACGCTCTCCGCACTTTGTTCCAGCACGCGCGCTTCTTTAATCGCAAGGTGGATCTGTTCCGGCTCGATATCCTGAATCTGACCGCGCATCGGGGCAGTATCGACATACAGGCTACGCAGAATGTCTGCCGCAGCGGTGACGCAAATCGGACGGCCGGTCAGTTTAAAATGATTATCGCGGCGATTGATTTCGATGCCGAGACGGCGTTCGAGTTGTTTGATGTTGTCATCAAACGGGCCGCACAGGCTCAACAGACGTGCGTTGTCTGCTGGCTCCAGAGTGATTTCGCGAGTGTCTATGTTCAAACCGTTCCTCTTATCTGTATGCCGCCGGAAGCTGAACATTCACCGGCCTATAAGGAAATTATTCACGCCACAGGAAAAAGGCGCAAGCATTGCGATAAAGATGGGGATAAAGAGAGAAAAAACAAGGCCCACCGGAACGGCGGGCCTGAGAATTACGGCTGATAATAACCCACGCCCAGGTCATTTTCTTTGCGGGTACGGGCAATCACCGATTCCGGTGTTTCTGCCACGCGCAGACCCATTTCATCTTCAGTTCGCACCACTTTACCGCGCAGAGAGTTCGGATAGACGTCGGTAATTTCTACATCGACGAATTTACCGATCATATCCGGCGTGCCTTCGAAGTTAACCACGCGGTTATTTTCAGTACGACCGGAAAGCTCCATGATGCTCTTACGCGATGTACCTTCTACCAGAATACGCTGGGTGGTGCCGAGCATACGGCGGCTCCATGCCATCGCTTGCTGATTAATGCGCTCTTGCAGAATATACAGACGCTGCTTCTTCTCTTCTTCCGGAACATCATCAACCATATCGGCGGCTGGTGTACCCGGACGAGCGGAGAAGATAAAGCTGTAGCTCATGTCGAAATTGACGTCGGCAATCAGCTTCATCGTTTTTTCGAAGTCTTCGGTGGTTTCGCCCGGGAAGCCGACAATGAAGTCAGAACTGATCTGAATATCAGGACGCGCCGCACGCAATTTACGGATGATCGCTTTGTACTCCAGCGCCGTGTGGGTACGTCCCATCAGGTTTAGAATGCGATCGGAACCGCTCTGAACCGGCAGATGCAGGAAGCTCACCAGCTCCGGCGTGTCGCGGTACACTTCGATGATATCGTCGGTGAATTCGATCGGATGGCTGGTGGTAAAGCGAATACGATCGATCCCGTCGATCGCCGCAACCAGACGCAGCAGATCGGCAAACGATCCGGTGGTGCCGTCGTAGTTCTCACCACGCCAGGCGTTCACGTTCTGACCGAGCAGGTTGACTTCACGCACGCCCTGAGCCGCAAGCTGGGCAATCTCAAACAGAATATCGTCGGAAGGACGGCTTACCTCTTCACCACGGGTGTAAGGCACCACACAGTAGGTGCAATATTTATTGCAGCCTTCCATGATGGAGACAAACGCGGTTGGTCCTTCGGCACGCGGTTCCGGCAGACGGTCAAACTTCTCGATTTCCGGGAAGCTGATATCTACAACCGGGCTGCGGTCGCCGCGTACGGAGTTGATCATCTCCGGCAGACGGTGCAGTGTTTGCGGCCCAAAAATAATATCAACATAGTGGGCGCGCTGGCGAATGTGCTCGCCTTCTTGCGATGCCACGCAGCCGCCGACGCCGATAATCAGGTCTGGATTCTTCTCTTTTAACAGTTTCCAGCGACCCAACTGATGGAAGACTTTTTCCTGAGCCTTCTCGCGGATTGAGCAGGTGTTCAGCAGCAGCACATCCGCTTCTTCCGCCACGTCGGTCAGTTGATAGCCGTGGGTGGCATCCAGCAGATCGGCCATCTTCGATGAATCGTACTCGTTCATCTGACAGCCCCAGGTTTTAATATGGAGTTTTTTGGTCATCGACTTGCTCTTGCGAAATAGTAGCCAGGAATGCAGGGCGCATAGTGTAATGCTTTGCTGCCGTTGTGACCAGTATGAGCGTTATCAGCCCTTGGGGGTAAAAATCCTGTAAACTTAAAGCATATTGCTAACAGGATGATTGACCATGACAAATCAACCAACGGAAATTGCCATTGTCGGCGGAGGAATGGTCGGCGGCGCACTGGCGCTGGGACTGGCACAGCACGGATTTTCGGTAACGGTAATCGAGCACGCAGAACCTGCGCCGTTTGTCGCTGACAGCCAGCCGGATGTGCGGATCTCGGCGATTAGTGCGGCTTCGGTATCATTGCTTAAAGGTTTAGGCGTCTGGGACGCGGTACAGGCCATGCGTTGCCATCCTTATCGCAGACTGGAAACGTGGGAGTGGGAAACGGCGCATGTGGTGTTTGATGCAGCCGAATTGAAGCTGCCGTTGCTTGGCTATATGGTGGAAAACACTGTCCTGCAACAGGCGCTGTGGCAGGCGCTGGAGGCGCATCCGAAAGTAACGTTACGTGTGCCAGGCTCACTGATTGCTCTGCATCGCCATAATGATCTTCAGGAACTGGAACTGAAGGGGGGAGAATTGATCCAGGCGAAGCTGGTGATTGGCGCTGACGGTGCAAATTCGCAGGTGCGGCAAATGGCGGGAATTGGCGTTCATGCCTGGCAGTATGCACAGTCGTGTATGTTGATTAGCGTACAGTGTGAGAACGATCCCGGCGACAGCACCTGGCAGCAATTTACCCCGGATGGACCTCGTGCGTTTCTGCCGTTGTTTGATAACTGGGCATCGCTGGTGTGGTATGACTCTCCGGCACGCATTCGCCAGTTGCAGAATATGAATATGGCGCAGCTACAGGCGGAAATCGCGAAGCATTTCCCGTCGCGTCTTGGGTACGTGATGCCACTCGCCGCTGGTGCGTTTCCGCTGACGCGCCGCCATGCGTTGCAGTATGTGCAACCAGGGCTGGCGCTGGTGGGCGATGCGGCGCACACCATTCATCCGCTGGCGGGGCAGGGGGTGAATCTTGGTTATCGCGATGTTGATGCGCTGATTGACGTTCTGGTGAATGCCCGCAGCTACGGTGAAGCGTGGGCCAGTTATCCTGTCCTCAAGCGTTACCAGATGCGGCGTATGGCGGATAACTTCATTATGCAAAGCGGTATGGATCTGTTTTATGCCGGATTCAGCAATAATCTGCCGCCACTGCGTTTTATGCGTAATCTCGGGTTAATGGCGGCGGAGCGTGCTGGCGTATTGAAACGGCAGGCGCTGAAATATGCGTTAGGGTTGTAGCCTTACAACATTGCCGAATGCATGCCAACCGTAGGTCGGATAAGACGCGTCAGCGTCGCATCCGACTTTGAAGAATAAGACGTGTCAACATCGCATTCGACATTGAATATACGCAGAAAAGCAAAAAGCTCGCCGAAGCGAGCTTTTTTAATGTGGCTGGGGTACGAGGATTCGAACCTCGGAATGCCGGAATCAGAATCCGGTGCCTTACCGCTTGGCGATACCCCAACTGGGTGCACTTACAAGGTAAGCGTCTTGAATAAATTGGCTGGGGTACGAGGATTCGAACCTCGGAATGCCGGAATCAGAATCCGGTGCCTTACCGCTTGGCGATACCCCAACAAATTGGTTTGTGAATTTGCCGAACGCATTCGACACATTCAGAATTTGGTGGCTACGACGGGATTCGAACCTGTGACCCCATCATTATGAGTGATGTGCTCTAACCAACTGAGCTACGTAGCCAGATTGTTTCTTCGATGGCTGGGGTACCTGGATTCGAACCAGGGAATGCCGGTATCAAAAACCGGTGCCTTACCGCTTGGCGATACCCCAATAACCGGGCGGTGAACCGCTTACTCGAAGAAGATGGCTGGGGTACCTGGATTCGAACCAGGGAATGCCGGTATCAAAAACCGGTGCCTTACCGCTTGGCGATACCCCATCCGTACAACGCTTTCTGGTGAATGGTGCGGGAGGCGAGACTTGAACTCGCACACCTTGCGGCGCCAGAACCTAAATCTGGTGCGTCTACCAATTTCGCCACTCCCGCAAAAAAGATGGTGGCTACGACGGGATTCGAACCTGTGACCCCATCATTATGAGTGATGTGCTCTAACCAACTGAGCTACGTAGCCATCTTTTTTTCGCGATACCTTATCGGCGTTGCGGGGCGCATTATGCGTATAGAGCCTTGCAGCGTCAACCTCTTTTTCAAGGAAAATTGCTCGAAAGTGACTGTTTGGTTAGGTTGCGAACAGCGTGGCGCTATATTCGTCAATTATTGTTTACTTTGTGTTTTTTTCCCACCCTACAGCCATTCTTTTGTCATACAGGATGAAATTCGGAATTCAACAATAGTGGTAGGAAATTAATCTATGAAATACTGGCCCGTTGCAACAGGACAGGGCAGGGATCGCTACGCCTGCATCTCTGCTACCACTTCAGGCGATTTATTGAGGGAATACTATGCTGCGTTTTATGACGGCGCTGATGGGTGCGTTATTACTTATGCAATCTGCGTTTGCCGATACGGTCAAACCGGAAATCGGTAAATATGTTTTTGGCTATCGTGGGCAGGAAGGCGCTGTGGTGTGGATGATGCGGATAGGGCCGAAAGCCTCTAATGAAGCCCTCATTCAGGTATCGCATGTTGATAATGACATCGATGGCCAGATTTTTCGCTGTAAAGTGAAAGCATTACAGGAAGGTGAAAAATCCTATACCGCCGTAATTAAGGGCAAATCTTTTGAGTTATTACGCCTGAAAGAGGGGAATGGCAGCCTGCATATTCCGGATGAGCAGGCGACCTGGTCGGTGGCCTACAGTGATGAGTTGTCAAACAGTGATGTGGCAAACCCGGAACATTTCCTTACTGCATATCAGAATCAACAAGCAGCTCAATAACTGAAACAGCCCCGGATTTCTCCGGGGCAGTACCGCATTTCTTACTTATACGCCGACTGGTGAACACCAACCGCACGACCAGACGGATCGTCCATTTTCTTGAACGCCTCATCCCACTCAATCGCTTTAGCGGAAGAACACGCGACGGAAGGACCGCCCGGTACGCACTCTGCGGCGCTCGAAAGCGGGAACAGTTCTTCAAAGATCTCCCGGTACAGATACGCTTCTTTGGACGTCGGCGTGTTGTACGGGAAGCGGAAGCGGGCAGTTTCCAGCTGTTGATCAGAAACCTGCTGCGCCGCCACTTCTTTCAGGGTATCGATCCAACTGTAACCGACGCCATCGGAGAACTGCTCTTTCTGCCGCCAGGCCACGCTTGCAGGCAGATACGCTTCAAAACATTCACGCAGGATGTGTTTTTCCATTTTGCCGTTACCGCACATTTTATCCTGTGGGTTAATGCGCATCGCCACATCAAGGAATTTTTTGTCGAGGAACGGAACGCGTGCTTCCACGCCCCAGGCTGACATCGCTTTGTTGGCACGCGCGCAGTCATACATATGCAGGGCCAGCAGTTTACGCACCGTCTCTTCATGCAGTTCTTTGGCATTCGGTGCTTTGTGGAAGTAAAGATAACCGCCGAACACTTCATCAGAACCTTCACCGGACAGCACCATTTTAATGCCCATCGCCTTGATCTTACGCGACATTAAATACATCGGTGTTGAAGCGCGAATAGTGGTCACATCATAGGTTTCAATGTGGTAAATCACGTCGCGGATGGCGTCCAGACCTTCCTGTACAGTGAAGTGAATTTCATGATGCACAGTGCCCAGATGGTTTGCCACTTCCTGGGCTGCCTTCAGATCCGGTGAACCCGGCAGACCTACAGCAAAGGAGTGCAGCTGCGGCCACCAGGCTTCAGAGCGTTCCTGATCTTCCACGCGACGGGCGGCGTATTTCTTGGTGATCGCGGAAATAATTGAGGAATCCAGACCACCAGAAAGCAGCACACCGTAAGGCACATCAGACATCAGATGGCTTTTAACGGAATCTTCCAGTGCCTGACGCAGCTCGTTTTTGTCGGTCACGTTATCTTTCACCGCATCGTAGTCGAACCAGTCGCGGTGATAATAAGAACGGATTTCGCCGTCCTGACTCCACAAATAGCTCCCCGCCGGGAACTCTTTAATCGTGCGGCATACCGGCACCAGGGCTTTCATTTCTGAGGCCACATACAGCTGACCATGTTCGTCATAGCCCATATACAGTGGGATGATCCCCAGATGGTCGCGACCAATCAGATACGCATCTTTTTCGCTGTCGTACAGGGCAAAAGCGAACATGCCCTGCAAATCGTCGAGAAATTCCGGCCCTTTTTCCTGATACAGCGCGAGGATCACTTCACAGTCAGACCCGGTCTGGAACTGGTAACGATCGCCATATTCAGCGCGCAATGCCTGGTGGTTGTAGATTTCACCGTTTACTGCCAGCACATGAGTTTTTTGTTGGTTGTAGAGAGGTTGCGCCCCCGCGTTAACGTCAACAATGGACAGACGTTCGTGGGTGAGAATGGCGTTATCGCTGGCATAAATACCGGACCAGTCCGGGCCACGATGACGCATCAGGCGTGACAGCTCGAGTGCTTTCTTACGCAGCTCAACTGCGTCTGTTTTGATATCGAATACGCCAAAAATTGAACACATAACCTTCTCCGTTAACCTGGTGTTTGTTGCTTATTGTGTTTGCTTGTTTAAAAAAATGCCGCAAAGCAGCACTATGCGCAAGCGATTTGGCAGGGGGAAAATAAAAAACGTAATGGTGATTGCTGATTGATGAAAAAGAGGAGGGTTTGGAGGTGTATTTATTGATGAATCGATATTTTTTGGCGGGTTTTATTGAATGGGCGAATTTTAATGATGGGTAAAAATAAGAAACCACGCCCTGAGGCGTGGTTGCTATTCAGATAACGTCGATTTCAGCGACCGATGGGTAAATCCAGCTCGGGCGGAACGGCATACTGTCGATATCGTCGAGCGACGAAACACCGGACAGTACAAGAATCGTCTCCAGACCGGCCTGGAAGCCCGCCAGAATGTCGGTACGCAGATTATCACCGACAATCACCGTTTCTTCCGAATGCGCCTGCATTTTGTTTAATGCCGCGCGGATGATCCATGGGCTGGGCTTACCGACATAGAACGGTTTACGTCCGGAGATTTTCTCGATCCCCGCGCACAACGCGCCGCAGGCTGGATAAAAACCGCGTCCGTGAGTATCCGGATTGGTGGCGATAAAGCGTGCACCGTTAGCGACGAAATAGGCTGCTTTATGCATCATGTCCCAGTTGTAGGAACGCGTTTCGCCAACAATCACAAAATCAGGGTTCACATCGGTAATAGTGAAACCGGCTTTGTACAGTTCATGAATCAGTGCGCCTTCGCCCACCACATACGCTTTCTTGCCTTCCTGGCGACGCAGGAAATCGGCGGTCGCCATCGCGGAGGTATAAAACACGCTGTCCGGCACATCTACACCCGCAGTGGCAAAGCGGTTCGCCAGATCCTGCCCGGTCTGCGAAGGATAGTTGGTCAGCAACACCAGCGGCAGGCCTTTATCCATAATCCCGTGCAAAAATTCCGCTGCACCCGGTACGGCGACGTTATCGTGCATCAGCACGCCGTCGATATCGCAAATTACATTTTTAATGGTCATGGACTACCCAGAATATTGACAACAATAAGCGCCACTATAAAAGCACATTAATTTTCCAGCAAATGCTGGAGCAAAATACCGTTGAGCATGGCGCGTTTTACCAGCGCAAAAGCGCCGATTGCCGAGCGGTGATCCAGCTCAGAACGTACCACCGGCAGATTAGTACGAAACGCCTTCAGCGCCTGGGTATTAATGCAGCTTTCAATAGCAGGGAGCAGCACTTTATCGGCTTCGGTGATTTCACCGGCAATAACAATTTTTTGCGGATTAAATAAGTTGATAGCAATGGCGATGGTTTTGCCCAGATGACGACCGACATACTCAATCACTTCCGACGCCAGGCTATCGCCTTTGTTCGCGGCTTTGCAGATAGTTTTGATGGTGCAGTCGTCCAGTGGCACACGGCTCTGGTAGCCCTGCTTTAACAGATTCAACACCCGTTGTTCAATGGCAGCGTTGGCGGCGATAGTTTCCAGGCAGCCAAAGTTGCCGCAGTGGCAGCGTTCACCCAGCGGTTCGACCTGAATATGGCCAATTTCACCGACGTTGCCGTTGCGCCCGATAAAAATGCGCCCGTTAGAGATAATCCCTGCCCCGGTTCCGCGATGCACACGCACCAGAATGGAGTCTTCGCAATCCTGGCTTGCACCGAAGTAGTGCTCTGCCAGTGCCAGACTGCGGATATCGTGGCCGACAAAACAGGTCACTTTAAAACGTTCTTCCAGTGCTTCTACCAGTCCCCAGTTTTCTACCTGAATATGCGGCATGTAATGAATTTTGCCACTGTCCGGGTCAACAAGCCCTGGCAGGATCACGGAAATGGCGATCAGCTCGCGCAGTTTGCGCTGGTAGCTATCAATAAACTGAGCAATGGCATTCAGCAGGGCATGTTCCAGCGTTTGCTGAGTGCGTTCAGGCAACGGGTAATGTTCCTCTGCCAGCACTTTGCTGCTGAGATCAAACAGGGTGATGGTGGCGTCATGACGACCAAGCCGTACGCCGATTGCGTGGAAATTGCGGGTTTCGGTGACAATGGAGATAGCGCGGCGGCCCCCGGTGGAGGCCTGCTGATCAACTTCTTTGATCAGCCCGCGTTCGATAAGCTGACGCGTAATCTTGGTTACGCTGGCGGGGGCAAGCTGGCTTTGCTCGGCAATCTGAATCCGCGAGATTGGCCCATACTGGTCAATCAGGCGATAAACCGCCGCGCTGTTAAGCTGTTTTACGAGATCAACATTACCTATCTGAGCTTGTCCGCC
Organism: Escherichia sp. HH091_1A; assembly: GCF_030295175.1. Taxonomy (NCBI): domain Bacteria; kingdom Pseudomonadati; phylum Pseudomonadota; class Gammaproteobacteria; order Enterobacterales; family Enterobacteriaceae; genus Escherichia; species Escherichia sp. HH091_1A. The sequence goes on from NZ_AP025747.1 coordinate 796,641, forward strand.
TGGTGTCATACTTTCTCTTATTGAGTTACGACCTCGTTACCGTTAACGATGGTCTTGGTGATTTTAAAATCAGGTGTGAATGCAGTCAGGTTGGCTACTTTACCAGCGGCGAGCGTGCCGAGACGTTTTTCAACGCCAATCGCACGCGCCGGATAGAGCGTCGCCATACGCAGCACTTCATCCAGTGCGATACCGCAATGTTCGACCAGATTACGCACGCCTTCAATCATGGTTAAGGATGAACCGCTTAACGTACCATTCTCATCCACACAAAGTCCGTTACGGTAGTATATTGTTTTACCCGCAAAAATGAACTGTTCAATGTTGGCACCTGCTGGCGCGGTGGCATCGGTAACCAGACACAGTTTGTCGCCTTTCAGACGTTTAGCGTTACGAATGTTGGCGTAATCAACATGCAGGCCATCAGCGATAATACCGCAATAAATGTCGGCTTCGTCGAGGATAGCGCCCGCCAGGCCCGGTTCACGACCGGTAATATACGGCATCGCGTTGTACAGATGGGTGGCAAAGGTAATCCCCGCGCGGAAACCGGCTTTTGCTTCTTTCAACGTCGCGTTGGAGTGACCGGCAGAAACCACAATCCCGGCATTTGCCAGTTTGCTGATCACTTCCGCAGGAACCATTTCTGGTGCCAGGGTCACTTTGGTAATGACGTCGGCGTTCTCACACAGGAAATCGACCAGCGCGGCATCAGGCTTACGCACAAAATTCGGATTATGGGTGCCTTTTTTTACCAGATTCAGCCACGGACCTTCCAGATGCAGACCTAACGCCTGATTCGGATGTTTTGCCAGGTACTCGCGCATTACGCGCACGCCCTGTTTCATCAGTTCATCGCTGGTAGTGATAAGCGTCGGCAGATAGTTGGTGCAGCCCGATTTCTCATTGGCTTTCTGCATGATTTCCAGCGTTTCCACGCTGACCGCCTCTGCGGTATCGTTAAACTGCACGCCGCCACAGCCGTTTAATTGCACATCGATAAAACCGGGGGAGAGAATGGCCCCGTTCAGTGAACGTTGTTCAATCTCTGGCGGCAGTTCCGCTACCGGACAGACGCTTTTAATCAGGCCATCAGCGATTACAACCGCGTGGTCATCAAGAAATTCGTGACCGGTAAAGATCCGGCCCTGGGTTAATGCATACATTCTGACCCCCGATTTAAAAAAATATTGCCCTGAGCAATGCGTCAGGGCAGGGATAATAATTACAGATCTTTGATATTTTCTGCTTCTAACTCATTGAAATATCTTAAAGTCTTAACTTTCAGCTCCATGGTGGAAGGTTCATCGCACACCATGATGGCTTTTGGATGCAGTTGCAGACAGCTGATGGTCCACATGTGGTTCACGCAACCTTCAACGGCGGCTTGCAGCGCCAGTGCTTTCTGGCTGCCCAGCACCAGAATCATTACTTCTTCGGCATCCAACAATGTACCAACACCGACAGTCAGGGCATATTTTGGCACCTGATTGACATCGTTATCAAAGAAACGAGAGTTCGCGACGCGAGTGTCATGAGTCAGGGTTTTGATACGAGTACGAGAAGCCAGAGAAGACGCTGGTTCGTTAAATGCAATATGACCGTCGTTACCTACACCGCCCATAAACAGATGAATTTTTCCGTAAGAACGGATTTTTTCTTCATACTGGCGGCACTCGGCGTCGATATCCGGGGCGTTGCCGTTGAGAAGATTGATGTTTTCTGCTGGAATATCAACGTGATCGAAGAAGTTACGGTGCATAAAGCTGTAGTAGCTTTCCGGATGCTCTTTCGGCAGACCGACATATTCGTCCATGTTGAAGGTGACAACGTGCTTAAAGCTGACCTGGCCTGCTTTATGCATTTCGACTAACGCTTTATAGGTGGTCATCGGCGTGCCGCCAGTCGGCAGGCCCAGAACAAACGGACGATCGGCAGTCGGTTTGAATGCATTGATACGATTGACGATATGGCGAGCAGCCCATTTGCCGACCTGTTCAGCGGTAGTCAGGGGGATCAGTCTCATTATTCACCTCAGTAAGTAAAATGTAAGCCGTTGGCGGATTAGGCATCTTTAAGCGTAACCTGGATTTGCGCAGACAGGCGTCAATCCGACCTGATTTTTTGAATGATAAAATAAGTTTTCTGGTTTAGCCAGTAAAAGGGAGTGATGATAACGATATTTGGTGACAAAACTCACAAAAGACACGCGTTTAATTTGCGATACGAATTAAATTTTCACACACTCTGTAGCAGATGATCTAACAATCTGATTACAGAACATCGGCAGTACAATTTGCAGCAAAATAAAAATACGGCTTTAAACGAGCCAAATAGGGTTCTCGTAGGGGGAATAAGATGAATATTTTAGGTTTTTTCCAGCGACTCGGTAGGGCGTTACAGCTCCCTATCGCGGTGCTGCCGGTGGCGGCACTGTTGCTGCGATTCGGTCAGCCAGATTTACTTAACGTTGCGTTTATTGCCCAGGCGGGCGGTGCGATTTTTGATAACCTCGCATTAATCTTCGCTATCGGTGTGGCATCCAGCTGGTCGAAAGACAGCGCAGGTGCGGCGGCGCTGGCGGGTGCGGTCGGTTACTTTGTGTTAACCAAAGCGATGGTGACCATCAACCCAGAAATTAACATGGGTGTACTGGCGGGTATCATTACCGGTCTGGTCGGTGGTGCTGCCTATAACCGTTGGTCCGATATTAAACTGCCGGACTTCCTGAGCTTCTTCGGTGGCAAACGTTTTGTGCCGATCGCCACCGGCTTCTTCTGCCTGGTGCTGGCGGCCATTTTTGGTTACGTCTGGCCACCGGTACAGCACGCTATCCATGCAGGCGGCGAATGGATCGTTTCTGCGGGCGCGCTGGGTTCCGGTATCTTTGGTTTCATCAACCGTCTGCTGATCCCAACCGGTCTGCATCAGGTGCTGAACACCATCGCCTGGTTCCAGATTGGTGAATTCACCAACGCGGCGGGTACGGTTTTCCACGGCGACATTAACCGCTTCTATGCCGGTGACGGCACCGCGGGGATGTTCATGTCCGGCTTCTTCCCGATTATGATGTTCGGTCTGCCGGGCGCGGCGCTGGCGATGTACTTCGCAGCACCGAAAGAGCGTCGTCCGATGGTTGGCGGTATGCTGCTTTCTGTTGCTGTTACTGCGTTCCTGACCGGTGTGACTGAGCCGCTGGAATTCCTGTTCATGTTCCTTGCACCGCTGCTGTACCTCCTGCACGCACTGCTGACGGGTATCAGCCTGTTTGTGGCAACGCTGCTGGGTATCCATGCTGGCTTCTCCTTCTCTGCGGGGGCTATCGACTACGCGTTGATGTATAACCTGCCGGCCGCCAGCCAGAACGTCTGGATGCTGCTGGTGATGGGGGTTGTGTTCTTCGCTATCTACTTCGTGGTGTTCAGTGTGGTTATCCGCATGTTCAATCTGAAAACGCCGGGTCGCGAAGATAAAGAAGACGAGATCGTTACTGAAGAAGCCAACAGCAATACCGAGGAAGGTCTCAATCAACTGGCGACCAACTATATTGCTGCGGTTGGCGGCACTGACAACCTGAAAGCCATTGACGCCTGTATTACTCGTCTGCGCCTGACGGTGGCTGACTCAGCTCGCGTCAACGATGCGATGTGTAAACGTCTGGGTGCTTCTGGGGTGGTAAAACTGAACAAACAGACTATTCAGGTGATTGTTGGCGCGAAAGCGGAATCCATTGGCGATGCAATGAAGAAAGTCGTTGCCCGTGGTCCGGTAGCAGCCGCCTCTGCTGAAACTGCGCCTGCAACTACCGTGCCTGTAGCAAAACCGCAGGCCGTACCAAACGCGGTGTCTGTCGCGGAGCTGGTATCGCCGATTACCGGTGATGTTGTGGCGCTGGATCAGGTTCCTGACGAAGCATTTGCCAGCAAAGCGGTGGGTGACGGTGTGGCGGTGAAACCGACGGATAAAATCGTCGTATCGCCAGCCGCAGGGACAATCGTGAAAATCTTCAACACCAATCACGCGTTCTGCCTGGAAACCGAAAAAGGCGCTGAGATTGTCGTCCATATGGGTATCGACACCGTAGCGCTGGAAGGCAAAGGCTTTAAACGTCTGGTGGAAGAGGGTGCGCAAGTAAGCGCAGGGCAACCGATTCTGGAAATGGATCTGGATTACCTGAACGCTAACGCCCGTTCGATGATTAGCCCGGTGGTTTGCAGCAATATCGACGATTTCAGCGGCCTTATCATTAAAGCTCAAGGTCATGTTGTGGCGGGTCAAACGCCGCTGTATGAAATCAAAAAGTAATCTGCTTCATGCCTGATGCGACGCATGACGCGTCTTATCAGGCCTTGTATTATCCCTCCTGTGCAGAGAAAATCGGCCAGTTTTCTCTGCCTGCAGTCCGCATGCCGTATCGGGCCTTAGGTTTTCAACCTGTTGCGTAGATTTATGCAGCGGACTGCCTTTCTCCCAAAGTGATAAACCGGACAGTATCATGGACCGGTTTTCCCGGTAATCCGTATTTGCAAGGTTGGTTTCACGATGGAACATGAACTTCATTATATCGGTATCGACACCGCTAAAGAGAAACTGGATGTCGATGTGTTGCGTCCTGATGGTCGTCATCGCACCAAAAAATTCGCTAACACCACTAAAGGGCACGATGAGCTGGTGAGCTGGCTGAAGGGTCACAAGATTGACCATGCGCATATCTGCATCGAAGCGACCGGCACCTATATGGAACCTGTCGCAGAGTGCCTTTACGATGCAGGCTACATAGTGTCAGTCATTAATCCTGCGTTGGGTAAAGCTTTCGCTCAGAGTGAAGGACTGCGTAACAAGACTGATACCGTGGATGCGCGCATGCTGGCAGAGTTCTGTCGTCAGAAGCGCCCTGCAGCCTGGGAAGCGCCTCACCCGCTTGAACGCGCGTTGCGTGCCCTGGTAGTACGCCACCAGGCGCTGACAGATATGCACACGCAGGAACTGAACCGCACTGAAACGGCGCGGGAAGTCCAGAGACCGAGCATTGATGCTCACCTTCTGTGGCTTGAAGCAGAGCTGAAGCGTCTTGAGAAGCAGATAAAAGACCTGACAGACGATGATCCGGATATGAAACACCGCAGGAAACTGCTGGAAAGTATCCCGGGTATCGGAGAGAAAACATCTGCGGTATTACTGGCTTATATCGGTCTGAAGGACCGCTTCGCCCATGCCAGACAGTTCGCCGCTTTTGCGGGTCTGACACCACGGCGTTATGAATCAGGCAGTAGTGTGAGAGGGGCAAGCCGGTTGAGTAAAGCCGGACATGTGTCGCTTCGCAGGGCGTTGTATATGCCTGCAATGGTAGCCACCAGTAAGACTGAGTGGGGACGGGCGTTCCGCGACCGTCTGGCGGCTAATGGCAAGAAAGGAAAAGTGATTCTCGGCGCGATGATGCGCAAGCTGGCACAGGTGGCGTATGGAGTGCTGAAGTCAGGCGTACCGTTCGATGCGTCACGGCATAATCCGGTAGCTGCGTAAAAATCGCGGAAGGGATGAAAAAAACAGCGCCTGACGGCGCTGTGTCTGGCATGCCTGCAATCTGGGAAACCAGGGTAGAAAAAAACTTGCAGGCCATAACAGTATCTACAAAAGCTCAGTCCAGGTTGGATAAGACGCTTAAGCGTCGCATCCAACAATGACGCAGGACTGGCAGAAGCGGTGGAGATCTTCTCTGCCGCTTTTTTTTTCATCAATCATCCCCATAATCTCAGTGAGATTTTCGATTTTCACTAACTAACAGTTGTCAGCCTGTCCCGCTTATAAGATCATACGCCGTTATACGTTGTTTACGCTTTGAGGAATCCACGATGAGTGAGGCAGAAGCCCGCCCGACTAACTTTATCCGTCAGATCATCGATGAAGATCTGGCCAGTGGTAAGCACACCACAGTACACACCCGTTTCCCGCCGGAGCCGAATGGCTATCTGCATATTGGCCATGCGAAATCTATCTGCCTGAACTTCGGGATCGCCCAGGACTATAAAGGCCAGTGCAACCTGCGTTTCGACGACACTAACCCGGTAAAAGAAGATATCGAGTATGTCGATTCGATCAAAAACGACGTAGAGTGGTTAGGTTTTCACTGGTCTGGTAACGTCCGTTACTCCTCCGATTATTTTGATCAGCTCCACGCCTATGCGATCGAACTGATCAATAAAGGCCTGGCGTATGTTGATGAACTGACACCGGAACAGATCCGCGAATATCGTGGCACCCTGACTCAGCCGGGTAAAAACAGCCCGTACCGCGACCGTAGCGTTGAAGAGAACCTGGCGCTGTTCGAAAAAATGCGTACCGGTGGTTTTGAAGAAGGTAAAGCCTGCCTGCGCGCGAAAATCGACATGGCTTCGCCGTTTATCGTGATGCGCGATCCGGTGCTGTACCGCATTAAGTTTGCTGAACACCACCAGACCGGTAACAAGTGGTGCATCTACCCGATGTACGACTTCACCCACTGCATCAGCGATGCGCTGGAAGGTATTACACACTCTCTGTGTACGCTGGAGTTCCAGGATAACCGTCGTCTGTATGACTGGGTACTGGACAACATCACCATTCCTGTTCATCCGCGCCAGTACGAATTCTCGCGCCTGAATCTGGAATACACCGTGATGTCCAAGCGTAAGCTGAACCTGCTGGTGACCGACAAGCACGTTGAAGGCTGGGATGATCCGCGTATGCCGACTATTTCCGGTCTGCGTCGTCGTGGTTACACGGCGGCTTCTATTCGTGAGTTCTGCAAACGCATTGGCGTGACCAAGCAGGACAACACCATTGAGATGGCGTCGCTGGAATCCTGCATTCGTGAAGATCTCAACGAAAACGCCCCGCGCGCAATGGCGGTTATCGATCCGGTGAAACTGGTTATCGAAAACTACCAGGGCGAAGGCGAAATGGTTACCATGCCGAACCATCCAAACAAACCGGAAATGGGTAGCCGTCAGGTGCCGTTTAGCGGTGAGATTTGGATCGATCGCGCCGATTTCCGCGAAGAAGCTAACAAGCAGTACAAACGTCTGGTGCTGGGTAAAGAAGTGCGTCTGCGTAATGCTTACGTTATTAAGGCAGAACGCGTGGAGAAAGATGCCGAAGGCAATATCACCACCATCTTCTGTACTTATGACGCCGACACCTTAAGCAAAGATCCGGCAGATGGTCGTAAAGTGAAAGGCGTTATTCACTGGGTGAGCGCGGCACATGCGCTGCCGGTTGAAATCCGCCTGTACGATCGTCTGTTCAGCGTGCCGAACCCAGGTGCTGCGGATGATTTCCTGTCGGTGATTAACCCGGAATCGTTGGTGATCAAACAGGGCTTTGCTGAACCTTCGCTGAAAGATGCGGTAGCGGGTAAAGCATTCCAGTTTGAGCGTGAAGGTTATTTCTGCCTCGACAGCCGCCATTCTACGGCGGAAAAACCGGTATTTAACCGCACCGTTGGGCTGCGTGATACCTGGGCGAAAGTAGGCGAGTAATTTTAAGTTCTACCAGGCCGGGTGAGGCGTTTACGCCGCATCCGGCAAGAAACATAGAAACAGTTTCAAACGCTAAATTGCCTGATGCGCTACGCTTATCAGGCCTACATGATCTCTGCCATATATTGAATTTGCGTGCTTTTGTAGGCCGGATAAGGCGTTCACGCCGCATCCGGCAAGAAATAGCAAACAAACCCAAACGCCGCGCTCCGCGGCGTTTTTTTCTGCTTTTCTTCGCGAATTAATTCCGCTTCGCAATTTATCCATAAAACAAATTTAAAATCACAAACCATAATTAAATAAAATGTAACCGTTTTCATCTTGCTGGAAATTCACGCTTTTATTCTTCTGCAAGCCTTTCAACTGCAAACTTAAGCCTTGTAACAAAAATCATCAAAATATGTGCGGTTGCTCATGTTCTTACATTCTGGTTACAGAAAGAGATTGATAATTCGCGTCGCGAAAAATAGTCTGTTCCTGTAGTCAGCGAGACTTTTCTCAACGCTACTTTTTAATTTTTATTTTTTTTCGCTGTTCACCTTTGGTGCAGCAATTTATACGTCAAAGAGGATTAACCCATGCGTACGTTTAGTGGCAAACGTAGTACGCTGGCGCTGGCTATCGCCGGTGTTACAGCAATGTCGGGCTTTATGGCAATGCCGGAGGCTCGCGCCGAAGGATTCATCGACGATTCAACCTTAACCGGCGGTATCTATTACTGGCAGCGTGAACGCGACCGTAAAGACGTTACCGACGGCGACAAATACAAAACTAACCTTTCTCACTCCACCTGGAATGCCAACCTCGATTTTCAGTCTGGTTATGCTGCTGATATGTTCGGCCTTGATATTGCGGCGTTTACGGCGATTGAAATGGCGGAAAACGGCGACAGTTCTCACCCGAACGAAATCGCGTTTTCAAAAAGCAATAAAGCCTATGACGAAGACTGGTCCGGCGATAAAAGCGGTATAAGCCTGTATAAAGCAGCGGCCAAATTTAAATACGGTCCGGTGTGGGCGCGGGCAGGTTATATTCAGCCAACCGGTCAGACGCTGTTAGCGCCGCACTGGAGCTTTATGCCGGGTACTTATCAGGGGGCGGAAGCGGGGGCGAATTTTGATTACGGCGATGCTGGTGCGTTGAGTTTCTCCTACATGTGGACCAACGAATATAAAGCGCCGTGGCATCTGGAAATGGATGAGTTTTATCAGAACGATAAAACCACCAAAGTTGATTATCTACACTCCCTTGGGGCGAAGTACGACTTCAAAAATAACTTCGTACTGGAAGCGGCGTTTGGTCAGGCGGAAGGGTATATTGATCAATATTTTGCCAAAGCCAGCTACAAATTTGATATCGCCGGTAGCCCGTTAACCACCAGCTACCAGTTCTACGGTACGCGCGATAAAGTTGACGATCGTAGCGTCAACGACCTTTACGACGGCACTGCCTGGCTGCAAGCGTTGACCTTTGGTTACCGGGCGGCTGACGTAGTGGATTTGCGTCTGGAAGGCACCTGGGTTAAAGCCGACGGCCAGCAGGGATACTTCCTGCAACGTATGACTCCAACCTATGCTTCCTCGAACGGTCGCCTGGATATCTGGTGGGATAACCGTTCTGACTTCAACGCCAACGGCGAAAAAGCGGTCTTCTTCGGTGCGATGTATGACCTGAAAAACTGGAATCTTCCAGGCTTCGCCATCGGCGCTTCCTACGTTTACGCATGGGATGCTAAAACCGCTACCTGGCAGAGCAATCCGGATGCGTACTACGACAAGAACCGGACTATTGAAGAGTCTGCATACAGCCTGGATGCGGTCTACACCATTCAGGACGGTCGCGCCAAAGGCACGATGTTCAAACTGCACTTTACCGAATACGACAACCACTCCGACATCCCAAGCTGGGGCGGTGGTTACGGCAACATCTTCCAGGATGAGCGTGACGTGAAATTTATGGTAATCGCACCATTCACCATCTTCTGATGCCCGACGCGGCAGGTTTTGTGCCTGCCGCACGTTTGAGGAATTTGCAATGAAAAAACTGATTCTCATCGCCATGATGGCATCGGGGCTGGTGGCTTGTGCACAATCCACCGCGCCACAGGAAGACAGCCATCTGAAAGAAGCTTACAGCGCCTGTATCAACACCGCGCAAGGTTCGCCGGAAAAAATTGAAGCCTGTCAGAGCGTGTTAAACGTGCTGAAGAAAGAGAAACAACATCAGCAGTTTGCCGAGCAGGAAAGTGTACGCGTACTGGATTATCAGCAGTGTCTGCGTGCAACGCAAACCGGAAATGATCAGGCGGTGAAAGCCGATTGTGATAAAGTCTGGCAGGAAATTCGCAGTAATAACAAATAAGTGAGAGCTGTAACTCTCGCTTTTCTTATTTCCCTTGCATAAAAAAGCCAACCCGCAGGTTGGCTTTTCTCGTTCAGGCTGGCTTATTTGCCTTCGTGCGCGTGCTCATCTTCGCGGCAATCGCCTTCGGCACAGTGACCGTAAAGATAGAGACTGTGGTTAGTCAGGCGAATGCCATGTTTTGCGGCAATTTCATGCTGACGCGCTTCGATGGAATCATCACTAAATTCGATAACCTTGCCGCAGTCGAGGCAGATCAGGTGATCGTGGTGATGTTGCTGTGTCAGTTCAAATACGGATTTACCGCCTTCAAAATTGTGGCGGGTGACGATACCAGCGTCGTCGAACTGGTTCAGTACGCGATATACCGTAGCCAGACCAATTTCTTCACCCATATCGATCAGACGTTTGTATAAATCTTCCGCACTGACGTGATGGTTGTCCGGCTCCTGAAGAACTTCCAGGATTTTTAAACGAGGAAGCGTTACTTTCAGGCCAGCTTTCTTTAGGGCGGTATTGTTATCAGTCATGCGGAATCTGTCCTGTTACTAAGCGGTTCACTTCATTAGGAGAAGTGACAGAATTTGCTCTTGAGATAATGCGTATCATTATAGAATTGCCACGCCTAAATGAAAACCACAAGTCCCTGGCAAATATTGTTAATAAAAACGTGGCACAGCTTACATTTACAACGGCAAGGCCACTTGAACACCGGGACATTGTACAGGTACAACAGCAAAAGTTACAAATTTGTAGCAATTATTTTGATTGGCATTATCTATTAATACGGCGTAGACATGAGTCTACGCCGCATCACATCAGGCATTGAGAATTTCGTCGAGATGCAATTCTTCAGAAATCTGTTTAACCCATTTTTCTACACGTTCAGCGGTCAGTTCCGGCTGACGGTCTTCGTCGATAGCCAGACCGACAAAGTGGTCGTCATCTGCCAGACCTTTTGATGCTTCGAAATGGTAGCCCGCAGTTGGCCAGTGACCAACGATGGTTGCACCGCGCGGTTCAATGATGTCGCGGATGGTGCCCAATGCGTCACAGAAGTATTCAGCGTAATCTTCCTGGTCGCCACAACCAAACAGCGCAACCAGTTTGCCATTGAAATCAATCTCTTCGAGAGTCGGGAAGAAGTCATCCCAGTCACACTGCGCTTCGCCGTAATACCAGGTTGGGATGCCCAGCAGCAGAATGTCATATGCTTCCAGATCTTCTTTGCTGCTTTTTGCAATGTCATGGACATCGGCAACGTCTTTACCAAGCTGTTTTTGAATCATTTTTGCGATATTTTCGGTATTACCGGTGTCGCTGCCGAAAAAGATGCCAGTGATAGCCATGAGTGAAATAACCTCTTGAAACTTATTGAAATGGGGGTGGAAAATTGCCCACGGATAAAGGCAATCATAGCAGAACAGGCAGTCTTGCGGAATCAGCAAACGAGCAGGACTGCACACTGTGCTACATGAAAGTGGAAATTTAAACGATGCCCTGACTACGCAGCGCCGCCAGTTGCTGCATTAACATCTCTTCGATCAGTTCGCTACGGCTCATATTGCGCGATTCCGCCAGCTCGTTCAGCGCCTCGACAGCTTCCGCGTTTAGCTTCAGTTCGACACGCTTAAGGCCACGTACTTTGTCGCGTTTTAGCTGGTTGCGTTTATTAATACGCAGCTGTTCATCGCGCGAAAGCGGATTAGTTTTCGGTCGTCCCGGTCGACGCTCGTGCGCGAACAGATCTAATGTCGTACGGTCCGTTTGTTCTTTGGCCATGATCTTGGTGACTTCGGGGGAAACAATCAGCCAGGCGCCTGCCCGGATGGATAGCGCGCCATAATACATCAGCGCGATGAGTCACGCCAACGCCCACGCGCGGAAAGCGACGCGGACGCTGGGTTTTTAATCAGTTACGTTAATCATTGAGATAGCGACGGATAGCGCGTAATACCGCATCCGGTTTTTCAGCATGGACCCAGTGACCCGCGCCAGCAATCACATGCGCTCGTGCCTGTGGAAATTGTGTCAGTAAATCATCACGATACTGCTCGCTAACATACGGAGAATTGCCGCCTGGGATAAACAGGGCAGGGTGATCCCATGCCGGGATTTTCTCCCAACCCACAATATGCGGATACTGATCCCACAATACCGGCACGTTAAAGCGCCACTCCCCGTCAACAAAAGATTTCAACAGAAACTGAATCACCCCTTCTTCATTAAGATGCTGGCGCATTACTGCCGCTGCTTGCTGGCGAGTTTGCGCGTCGGATTCACTGACTGCGTTGATAGCCGCGAAAATTTCATCATGACGGCGTACGTGATAGTCGACCGGCGCGATATCAATCGCCACCAGTTTATCGATGCGATCGGGGGCCAGTGCAGTCAGTGCCATCACCGCTTTACCGCCCATTGAGTGTCCAATAAATGTTGCCTTATCGATCTGCTGTGCATCCAGAGTGTCAACAAGATCCTGGGCCATCGCCGGGTAACTCATCACCGGATCTCTCGGGGAAAGACCGTGGTTACGCATATCAACCTGGATGATATTGTGATCGTTTACCAGATCGCGAGCCAGTACGCCAAGGTTGTCGAGGCTGCCAAACAGACCATGGACAAGAACGATGGGAGAATTATTGTGCTGGTTTTGTGCAGTTTGCGCGCGGATATTCAATTTCATGGCAAAGTTCTTTTTTTCGCGTTGTCGGGTTAGGGTATTATGTTGACCATTGTGCCACAGGGCTGCAACAAATAAGGTTTAATCCGAGTTTTTCTGCAAGCCAGGCTTGACGCTATCCGCTGCCGGGATTTATTCATATACTCCTGGCGACTTGTATTCAGCTAAGACACTGCACTGGATTAAGATGAAAACGATTGAAGTTGATGATGAACTCTACAGCTATATTGCCAGCCACACTAAGCATATCGGCGAGAGCGCATCCGACATTTTACGGCGTATGTTGAAATTTTCCGCCGCATCACAGCCTGCTGCTCCGGTGACGAAAGAGGTTCGCGTTGCGTCACCTGCTATCGTCGAAGCGAAGCCGGTCAAAACGATTAAAGACAAGGTTCGCGCAATGCGTGAACTTTTGCTTTCAGACGAATACGCAGAGCAAAAGCGAGCGGTCAATCGCTTCATGCTGCTGTTGTCTACACTATATTCTCTTGACGCCCAGGCGTTTGCCGAGGCCACGGAATCGTTGCACGGTCGTACACGCGTTTACTTTGCGGCAGATGAACAAACGCTGCTGAAAAATGGTAATCAGACCAAGCCGAAACATGTGCCAGGCACGCCGTATTGGGTGATCACCAACACCAACACCGGCCGTAAATGCAGCATGATCGAACACATCATGCAGTCGATGCAATTCCCGGCGGAATTGATTGAGAAGGTTTGCGGAACTATCTAAAACGTTGCAGACAAAGGACAAAGCAATGGCAATCCACAATCGTGCAGGCCAACCTGCACAACAGAGTGATTTGATTAACGTCGCCCAACTGACGGCGCAATATTATGTACTGAAACCAGAAGCAGGGAATGCGGAGCACGCGGTGAAATTCGGTACTTCCGGTCACCGTGGCAGTGCAGCGCGCCACAGCTTTAACGAGCCGCACATTCTGGCGATCGCTCAGGCAATTGCTGAAGAACGTGCGAAAAACGGCATCACTGGCCCTTGCTATGTGGGTAAAGATACTCACGCCCTGTCCGAGCCTGCGTTCATTTCCGTACTGGAAGTGCTGGCAGCGAACGGCGTAGATGTTATTGTGCAGGAAAACAATGGCTTCACTCCGACGCCTGCCGTTTCCAATGCCATCCTGGTTCACAATAAAAAAGGTGGCCCGCTGGCAGACGGTATCGTGATTACACCGTCCCATAACCCGCCGGAAGATGGTGGTATCAAGTACAATCCGCCAAATGGTGGCCCGGCTGATACTAACGTCACCAAAGTGGTGGAAGACAGGGCCAACGCACTGCTGGCCGATGGCCTGAAAGGCGTGAAGCGTATCTCCCTTGACGAAGCGATGGCATCCGGTCATGTGAAAGAGCAGGATCTGGTGCAGCCGTTTGTGGAAGGTCTGGCCGATATCGTTGATATGGCGGCGATTCAGAAAGCGGGCCTGACGCTGGGCGTTGATCCGCTGGGCGGTTCCGGTATCGAATACTGGAAGCGTATTGGCGAGTATTACAACCTTAACCTGACCATCGTTAACGATCAGGTCGATCAAACCTTCCGCTTTATGCACCTCGATAAAGACGGCGCGATCCGTATGGACTGCTCCTCCGAGTGTGCGATGGCGGGTCTGCTGGCACTGCGTGATAAGTTCGATCTGGCGTTTGCTAACGACCCGGATTATGACCGTCACGGTATCGTCACTCCGGCAGGTTTGATGAATCCGAACCACTACCTGGCGGTGGCGATCAACTACCTGTTCCAGCATCGTCCGCAGTGGGGCAAAGATGTTGCTGTCGGTAAAACGCTGGTTTCTTCTGCGATGATCGACCGCGTGGTCAACGATTTGGGCCGTAAGCTGGTAGAAGTACCGGTAGGTTTCAAATGGTTTGTGGATGGTCTGTTTGACGGCAGCTTTGGCTTCGGCGGCGAAGAAAGCGCGGGGGCTTCCTTCCTGCGTTTCGATGGCACGCCGTGGTCTACTGATAAAGACGGCATCATCATGTGTCTGCTGGCGGCGGAAATCACTGCTGTTACCGGTAAGAACCCGCAGGAACACTACAACGAACTGGCAAAACGCTTTGGTGCGCCGAGCTACAACCGTTTGCAGGCAGCTGCGACTTCCGCACAAAAAGCGGCGCTGTCTAAGCTGTCTCCGGAAATGGTGAGCGCCAGCACCCTGGCAGGCGACCCGATCACCGCGCGCCTGACGGCGGCACCGGGCAACGGTGCTTCTATTGGCGGTCTGAAAGTGATGACTGACAACGGTTGGTTCGCCGCGCGTCCGTCAGGCACAGAAGACGCATACAAAATCTACTGCGAAAGCTTCCTTGGTGAAGAACATCGCAAGCAGATTGAGAAAGAAGCGGTTGAGATTGTTAGCGAAGTTCTGAAAAACGCGTAAACACATTAAATAAGAAAAAGGGCGATCGGAAGATCGCCCTTTTTACTTATGATAGCCTGATACGCTACGTTCATCAGGCCTACGAGGATGGTGCAATATATTGAATTTGCACTATTTTGTAGGACGGATAAGGCGTTCACGCCGCATCCGGCATGAACAACGAGCACTTTGTTAATAATCTGAAAGGGCGATCATTCAATCGCCCTTTTTTATTTCGCTTTTTTAACCGTGTTTGTTTTTCAGTTCAAAGCGTGGTGATACCAGACCATACAGTGTCCAACCAAGGAAAGTCACGATGGAACCGTACAGCATGGCTTCTTCCCCGGATGAGTACAGCGCATAGAAACTGTACATCGCACCAACAAAGGCAACAAAGTTTGCTACTTTCGCTTTTGATGGTGGCACATTGGCGACCTTCTGAATAATGACTAATGCCGCCATCGACAGAATATATGGGATGATATTGGTCACCACGGCCAGGTTAACCAGCACGTTGAACTGGCTGTTCAGTGACGGGCTAATGGTCATCAGTGCCAATCCACTCTGAATAATCACAATGGTCAACATCCCCTGAACCGGTGCATCCACTTTGGTTACACGGGAGAAAATTTTAGGGAAGTAGCCTTCATCAGATGAAGATTTAAACACCTGGGCAATGGTGAACTGCCAGCCAAGTAGCGAACCGCAGCAGGACATCACCATCAGCGCCATAATGACTTTACCCACTTCCGGTGTGAACATTTGCGCGAAGGCCAGACCAAATGGTGCCGTTGAATTTGCCAGCTCCATATTGGGCACAATCCCGGCAATCACGTTGGTGGAGACGATATAAATCACCGCCGCACCTAACGTACCGCCGAGTACCGCGATTGGCACATTACGTTCCGGGTTTTCCACTACATCAGTATTCGCACACGCAGACTCCAGACCAAGAAAAGCCCACAGCGTCATGGCGATGGAAGAACCTACCGCACTGAAGAACGGTGCATGATGCGGATTCCAGGAATCAACGTAAAGTGTCGGGCTAAACCAGAACCAGCCGATAACGCACAGGCCTACCACCGGAATAATGACCCCCCACACGGTAATGCTACTGATTTGCCCGGTAATGCGCGCACCACCAAAGTTAGCCACGGTACAAATCCACAGCACTCCGATGGTTGCCAGACCAATCTGCACTGGTGACAAACTCGCGCCGAGCAGTTCGGTGCCGTAACCAACTGCCGAAATAGCAATCGCCACGTTAGCAATCAGCAGCGAGACGCCGTAGGTATAGTTCGCCATAAAGTTACCGGATTTACCGAAAGCATACTCGGCATAACCGCCCATACCGCCTGATTTACGGCTGAACATACCGCATTTTGCGAATGCCCATGCCAGCGCCATTGAGCCTACGGCTGTCACCAACCAGGAGATTATTGAGATTGTCCCAACTTCGGCAAGCTTTGTCGGCAGCATGATGATGCCGGAGCCCATCATGTTGACCATCGTCAGTATGGTTAACTGAACGACGCCCATTTTGTTCGATTTAGCCTGACTCATAATTTTTCCCCTTTCAACAGGGTGCTTTGCGCATCACGAGGCTTGATGACATAGCACCAAACTTGCTTACGACCATCATGTTCTTCGATATAGACACCCTGCAGCTCCGGTGCAAAACCTGGCAGCAGGTTGATCCCTTCTTCCAGAGTGCTGAAGTAACGCAGAACAGCACCACCCCAGATTTCACCCGGAACAACACACAGCACACCCGGAGGATAAGGAAGCGCACCTTCGGCTGCGATACGGCCTTCTGCATCCGGCAGACGAACCAGTTCCACTTCACCGCGTAAGTAGGCATAGTTGGCTTCCTGTGGATTCATGCTGACGCGTGGGAAGTGTTCCTTACGGAACATCTCTTTTTGCAGTTGTTTCACGTTGTGACGGGCATACAAATCATGCATTTCCTGGCACAACTGACGCAGGGTATAACCGGCGTAGCGCTCTTCATGCTGTTTGTAGATGGAAGGCAATACTTCCGCCAGAGGCGCATCAGCTTCCAGTAGTTTTTCGAAGCGTACCAGCAGGGCAACAAGTTGCTGCAGTTTGGCCATATCTTCTGCCGGAGTCAGCAGGAAGAGGATGGAGTTAAGATCGCATTTTTCCGGCACTACGCCATTTTCGCGCAGGAAGTTAGCAAGAATCGTCGCGGGTACACCGAATGCTTCATATTCGCCGTTACGTGCATCAATGCCAGGAGTTGTCAGCAACAGTTTGCACGGATCGACAAAGTATTGATTCTCTGCGTAACCTTCAAAAGAATGCCAGTGCTCACCGGGTACAAATTTAAAGAAGCGCAGATCAACCGCAATTTGCGCTGTTTCATACGATTGCCAGGGTTTACCATCCACCAGTTCAGGAACGAACGGACGAATGTGCTGACAGTTATCGAGGATCAATTTGCGGGCATTAATACCGTTAACCACACAATCCATCCACATATTACGACCGCTGACACCTTCATGCATTTTGGCGTTAATATCCAGTGCGGCAAACAGCGGATAGAACGGGCTGGTGGAGGCGTGCATCATAAAGGCGTTGTTCATGCGTTTGTGCGGGACATAACGCTGTTGCCCTTTGATATGGCTGTCTTTTTTATGAATTTGTGAAGTCTGGGAAAAACCAGCCTGCTGCTTATGTACAGATTGCGTAACCAGAATACCCGGATCGTTCTCATTAAGCTCCAGTAGCAGCGGCGAACAGTCCGCCATCATCGGAATAAACTGTTCATAGCCGACCCATGCTGAGTCAAACAGGATGTAGTCACACAGATGACCGATTTTATCCACCACCTGGCGGGCGTTATAAATAGTACCGTCGTAGGTGCCTAACTGAATCACAGCGAGGCGGAACGGACGCGCCTCTTTTGCCCGTTGCGGTGCAACTTCTTTAATCAGTTCACGCAGATAACTTTCTTCGAAGCAGTGCGCATCAATACCACCGATAAAACCATACGGGTTACGTGCTGTTTCCAGATAAACCGGTGTTGCACCAGCCTGTAGCAAGGCCCCGTGGTGGTTAGACTTATGGTTATTGCGGTCAAACAGCACCAGATCACCCGGTGTTAGCAGGGCGTTTAAAACCACTTTGTTGGAAGAGGAGGTGCCGTTTAAAACAAAGTACGTTTTATCGGCATTAAACACTTTAGCTGCATGTTGCTGTGCAATGCATGGCGCACCTTCATGAATCAGTAGATCGCCCATTGCTACGTCGGCATTACACAAGTCGGAGCGGAAGAGCATTTCGCCAAAATATTCCACGAACTGATTGCCTGCCGGATGGCGACGGAAAAACTCACCCCTCTGATGACCCGGGCAGTCAAAAGCGCTATTGCCCTGATTGACATAATCGACCAGTGCGCGGAAGAAGGGCGGGCGCAGCTGCGTTTCATAATGGCTGGCGGCGGTTTCTAACTGACGTCCGTAAAATTCTTTCCGTGATTCGCAATGCTCGAAGACACCAGTAATACGTGGCAGATATTCTGCTGGTACACGTTCTTCATTTTCCGTTGCAATAAAAATAGGAATGCCATAGCCAGTAGCGTCTATTTCATCGAGTTTTCCACGTTCAACATCATTGACCGACAAAATAATGGCGGCAACGTCAATATAATTACTTTCGTCAATATTCACGCATGCACGATGAGTGGAAAAACAATCCGGGCAAGAACGACTAACGGCAATTTTTAATTCTGACATTTTGTTCATCTCTTTATTTCAGGTAATAGCAGGTCCTCAATTTCTCAAAGGAGAAATCGATCACGCCGGAAAAAAAGCAAAACTCCACCGCTGATAAATAAATCAGTAGTTTGCTTTTTGCAGATGCAATAACCCAGACCAGCCCGGTAACTGGCTATACTCGTCATACTTCAAGTTGCTAGTGCTGCGACTTGAATTATTTAGAGTTTAAAAGGGTTAGCAGTATATGAGCACCGAGGGATACAGGTATTAACCTGTAATGCTTAAAGTCAGGGAGACCTGTACGCTGGGGTGCCCTTTAGTCAGAAGACTAACGGGCATTAAAGAAATGAAAGTCAAAACTATTACGATGGGCAAACTTCATGATATGGGTTGTCCGCCTTATATGAGGCATTAAGCGGTTATTATTTTCCATTTACCTTTACCTTTTGCTGTGTCAGTTGAAGGTAGAGTTATTCTATCCATGAAAAGGCTATAAACTGTGAAGAAGATCAACAAAAAACGATCACGCCCAAAATAATAAATCGTTAATTAAGAGTGGCGCCATATTAGATGCTGTTTTGTTGTTTAAATGTTGTAATTTCGTAGGTTATATTTTCATTAAGAAATTAAACCTGCCAAATAATAATTTTCGGGGCAGGTTTAATAATGAATTAATAATTAGTTAAGCGTATTTATTGAATAATAATTCATGGCATAAACCGATACCCAATACCGGTTTCAGTAATAAAATGGCGAGGGCGGGCGGGATCTTGCTCCAGTTTTTGTCGCAGATGTCCCATATAAATACGCAAATAGTGGCTGTGTTCGACCGCGTTTGGTCCCCACACCTGGTTGAGAAGCTGGCGCTGGGTGAGCACTTTTCCGGCATTGTTGAGCAGCACCGCCAGCAGGCGGAATTCAATCGGGGTGAGATGCACCTCTTCCTCACCGCGGTGAATCACGCGGGCGGCTAAATCGACGGTAACATCAGAAAATTTCACCAGCGGCTCGGGCGCGGTGGTGGCGGAGTGGCGACGTAAAGCAACGCGCAGACGGGCCTGTAATTCGCCAATACCAAATGGCTTACTCAGGTAATCATCCGCTCCGGCATCCAGCGCGGCGATTTTGTCGCTCTCTTCGCTGCGGGCGGAAAGCACAATTACTGGCACCGAGCTCCACTGGCGCAGGTCGCGGATAAACTCAATCCCATCACCGTCTGGCAGGCCGAGATCGAGAATAATCAAATCTGGCTTACGAGTCGCCGCTTCCAGCAGCCCCCGTTGCAGCGTTTCGGCTTCAAAAACGCGCATCCCATCGCCCTCCAGCGCTGTGCGCAGAAAGCGACGAATAGCCTGTTCATCTTCAACAATCAGAACGTTTGTCACATATCCTCATGAAATTCTTCAAGTTCAGGGGCTGTTTGCTGGGGAAGTGTAACACGAAAACAGGCACCACCTTGCGGTCGGTTGAACGCGGTAATGGTGCCGCCGTGTACATCCACAATCGCCCGACAAATTGCCAGCCCAAGCCCGACGCCCGGCACTGCCGACTCTTTATTTCCACGAGCAAACTTATCGAATATCGTCTGCTCCAGGCCTTGTGGAAGACCGGGGCCGTTATCCCAGACATCCAGTTGTAGATTTTCGCCCTCAACGTGGGCATCGATACCAATTTCGGCCTGCGCACCCGCGTATTTCACCGCGTTCTCCAGCAGATTAATCAGCACCCGTTCAAAGAGTGGCCCATCAACGTGGATTAAGGTCAGCGGTTCTGGCAAAGACAGGTTGATGGGCGATGATAATCCCGGTTCCAGCATTTGTAGCGCGCTACCGACCACTTCTTCCAGCGTTAACCACTCTTTCTTCAAATTAAAGCCGCCGGACTGAATTCGCGCCATATCCAGTAGATTATTCACCAGTCGGGTCGTGTTCAGCACATGCTGACGAATCTCGCTGGCCTGGCGGGCGTGAGGCGATCCTTCGCTTGCCAGATCGAGCGTTAAGATTTCTGCCTGACCGAACAGCACCGTAAGCGGCGTGCGTAAATCATGCGAAAGCGCCGCCAGCAGGGCGTTGCGGATCTGTTCTCGTTCGCTTGCCATCCGCGCCTGTTCTTCGCTGGCGGTCAGCGCCAGGCGTTCCAGGGCATTGGCAACTAACAGCGTGAACGTCTCCAGCAGGCGTTGCTGTTCCGGGATCATCAACTGGCGCAGATTCCCCGGTTCCACCATCACCAGTCCGTAGGTTTTCTCGCCGCTTTTTAACGGCAAAATCTGGTATGGCACACCGGGTAACGTATCGGTGCCCGCGCCCGCAGGCAGGCCTTTATCAAAACTCCACTGCGCGATGGCATCTTCCCACGGCGTCATTCCTTGCGGATGTGTCAACGGCTGCAATTTACCGTTGTCATCGGGCAACAACACCTGGCTGCGGGCATGAAACGTGGAAGCAATAAATTGTTCGCTGGTGGCGGCGATGTCCTGCGGACTGCGGCCCACAGCCAGAGCTTTCGACATTTCATATAAGTGCCGTGTGCGTTGTTCGCGGTAACGGGCTACCCGCGCCTGATAACGCACGCCAGCAGTAAGGTTCCCGATCACCAGCCCGACGGTTAACATCACCGCGAAGGTCAGCAGATATTGCACATCAGAGACGGCGAGCGTGCCGCGTGGGGCGATAAAAAAGAGATCGAAACTCACCACATTAATGACGGTAGCAAGCACCGAAGGCCAGCGTCCATAAAATAGCGCCACCACCACCACGCCAAGCAGATACAGCATCACCAGGTTGGCGGCATCAAACGCCATCAGCCACTGCATGGCAATTAAGGTGATAACGGCACATAACGCGGCGGCAACCACGCACCCCTGAATCTGTACCCGCCACTTGTCTTTAAAAGAGCGGCTATCCGGCGCGTTATTAAGCGGGCGGGCGGGTGGTTCATCAAGCGCGACCAGCACCTGATCGAGATCGGGGGCGATGCGCGCCAGTCGGTCAGCAAACGTTTCCCGATGCCACCAGCGGCGCGAGGCCGGGCGACCGAGAATAATCTTGCCGAGATTATGTTCACGGGCATAACGCACTACGGCTTTCTCTTTCGTCGGATCAGAAAGTGTTGCCGTCTCCGCGCCCAGCTCCTGCGCCAGACGTAAGGCGCTGAGAATTGCCCGACGTTTTTTCTCCGGTAAGCGATTCAGGGCAGGGGTTTCAACATACACCGCGTGCCAGACGCTCCCAAGGCGCGATGCCAGCCGCGCCGCCGCGCGGACCAGTTTCTCACTGCCGGTGTTATGCCCAATACATAAAAGAATCGCGTCGCGCGTGTGCCAGACTTTCTCTTCGCCAGGATGCCCCCGCCAGGCGCGCATTTGTTCATCTACGCGATCGGCAGTACGGCGCAGTGCCAGTTCTCGCAGAGCGATCAGATTGCCTTTGCGGAAAAAATGTTCAATGGCGCGCTCCGCCTGCCCGGCAATATAGACTTTGCCTTCTTTCAGCCGTTGACGCAGATCGTCCGGGGGCAAGTCCACCAGCACTACGTCGTCGGCAGCATCAAAAAAGGGATCGGGCACGGTTTCCCGCACCTGAATTCCGGTGACGCCACTGACCACATCATTCAGGCTTTCCAGATGCTGAACGTTGACGGTCGTGAAAACATCAATGCCCGCTTCCAGCAGCTCTTCGATGTCCTGCCAGCGTTTAGGATGACGAGAACCTGGCGCATTACTGTGCGCCAGTTCGTCCATTAAGATCAGCGCCGGACGGCGGGCGAGGGCGGCATCGAGATCAAACTCGCTGATATGCCGCCCACGGTACGCCTGGCGTTTTAGCGGCAGAACAGCCAGCCCTTCCAGCATTGCGGCGGTATCTTTCCGTCCGTGAGTTTCAACCACGCCAACCACAATATCCAGCCCTTGCGCCCGCAGTCGCTGGGCTTCTGCCAGCATCGCCCAGGTCTTCCCGACGCCTGCACAGGCACCGAAAAAAACTTTCAGCTTCCCCCGATGCGGCGCGGCAGTTTGTTCCAGCAGACGATCGGGGTCGGGACGTAAGGGTTCGTTATTCATCAAGCTTATCCAGCGCCAGATTGAGTTCGACAATATTGACGACCGGCTGGCCGATATATTTCACCAGCGGTTGTTGGCTGTATTTTGCGACCAGTTGCGTGAGCTGTTCAACGCTGAGATTACGCGCTTTCGCCACGCGTGGGATCTGCCAGACCGCCGCTTGCGGGGTAATGTTATTGTCCAGCCCGCTTGCTGACGCCGTCACCAGTTCAACCGGAACGCTCGTGCTGGCGTCCGGGTTAGCGGCCCGTAATGCGGCAACGCGTGCAGCGATTTGTTTATCCAGCTCCGGGTTACTAACCGCCAGATTGCTCCCGCCAGAAGCCTGTGGATTATAGGGCATTTCTGCCGTTGCCGACGGGCGACCATGAAAATAGCCGTTGCCGGTAAAATTCTGCCCGATTAATGCCGAGCCGCGCACCGTATCACCTTCGCGAATCAACGAACCATTGGCCTGCCAGGGAAACCACCATTGCCCCAGCGCGGTGGTCAGCAGCGGGTAAACACCGCCAGTAATCAGTAACAAAAAGAGAAATGTTGATAATGCCGGACGTAATCCACGCATGGTAAACCTCACACCAGACCGCAAACGGTCAGCAGTAAATCAATGACTTTGATACCAATAAACGGCACCAGCAGCCCACCCAGACCGTAAATCCATAAGTTACGGCGCAACATGGCAGAAGCGGTAAGCGGTTTATAACTCACGCCTTTTAACGCCAGGGGAATCAAAAAGACGATAATCAAGGCGTTGAAAATGACCGCACTGAGAATGGCGGAGTCGGGCGAATGCAGGCGCATGATGTTCAGCGCATTTAACTGCGGATACGTTGCCGCGAACGCCGCCGGAATAATGGCGAAGTATTTCGCCACATCGTTGGCAATGCTGAAGGTGGTCAGCGAGCCACGGGTCATCAGCATCTGTTTGCCAATATGCACCACCTCGATCAACTTGGTCGGGTTAGAGTCGAGATCCACCATATTGCCCGCTTCTTTCGCCGCCTGAGTACCTGAGTTCATCGCCACCGCGACATCTGCCTGCGCCAGCGCCGGAGCATCGTTGGTGCCGTCGCCGGTCATCGCCACCAAACGGCCTTCCGCCTGATACTGACGGATCAATGCCAGCTTGGCCTCCGGTGTCGCTTCAGCGAGAAAATCATCGACGCCCGCTTCCGCAGCAATGGCGGCGGCAGTCAGACGGTTATCGCCAGTAATCATCACCGTTTTTATGCCCATTTGGCGCAGCTGGGCGAAGCGCTCTTTAATACCGCCTTTGACGATATCTTTCAGCGCAATAACGCCCAGCACACGGGAACCTTCCACCACCACCAACGGCGTGGCCCCCTGACGCGCAACCTGATCGACTTTTTGATCAACATCGGCAGGGAAGTGACCACCGTTAGCCTCAACATGGCGGCGAATGGCATCGACAGAACCTTTACGGATCATACGGTTGTCGATATTGATCCCGCTCATTCGACTTTGCGCAGTAAACGGTACAAAAGTGGCGTGAAGCGACTGCACATCGCGCTCGCGCAGGTTAAAACGCTGCTTGGCGAGGATCACAATACTGCGGCCTTCCGGCGTTTCGTCGGCCAGCGAAGCCAGTTGTGCTGCGTCGGCCAGCGTTTTTTCCTCTACGCCCTGCGCGGGGATAAACTCTGATGCCTGACGGTTACCGAGGGTGATGGTACCGGTTTTATCCAGCAGCAGGACGTCCACGTCGCCCGCCGCTTCAACTGCACGTCCGCTGGTGGCAATCACATTCGCGCCCAGCATCCGACTCATTCCGGCGACGCCGATCGCTGACAACAGGCCGCCAATAGTGGTTGGGATCAGACAGACCAACAGCGCCACCAGTACCGTTACGCTGACTGCATTACCGCCCCACGCGGAAAACGGCCACAGCGTGGCGGTTGCCAGTAAAAAGACGATAGTCAGGGCAATCAGCAGAATGGTCAGGGCAATCTCGTTCGGCGTTTTACGTCGCTGCGCGCCTTCCACCATCGCGATCATCCGATCCAGAAATGTCTCACCGGGGTTAACGCTGCACTCAATCACCAGCCAGTCAGAAAGAATACGCGTGCCGCCAGTGACGGAGGCAAAATCGCCACCGGATTCACGGATCACCGGTGCCGATTCCCCAGTGATGGCGCTTTCATCGACCGATGCACCCCCTTCAATGACTTCACCATCGCAGGGGATAATATCGCCAGCTTCTACTAGTACGATATCGCCTTTACGCAGTTGATCGGCAGGAACTTTGTCTGCCACAGCGCCATATTTCGGCTCACGCAGCTTGCGGGCAAAGGCAGTTTTTTTCACCCCTTTCAGACTGTTGGCCTGCGCTTTACTGCGGCCTTCTGCCAGCGCCTCGGCGAAATTAGCGAACAGTACGGTGACCCACAGCCAGCCGCTAATTGCCGCGCTAAACAGCGCATTGCCAGGCATCGCGCCGCTTGCCATCGCGATGCTAATACAGGTGGTCAGCAGACTGCCGATCCAGACGATAAACATCACTGGATTACGCCATTGCGCCTGCGGGTTTAATTTTTTCACCGCTTCTTTCAGCGCCTGAACGACAAGTGTTGGTTCGAATAGCGCCAGTTGTTTACGACTCATATTCAGTGCTCACTCAATATCATCAGGAGAGATATTCCGCCACCGGACCAAGCGCCAGGGCAGGGATAAAGGTCAGTGCGCCAACCAGCAACACGGTGCCGATCAACAGACCAACAAACAGCGGGCCGTGCGTTGGTAGCGTGCCGGAGCTGGCGGGCTGGCTCTTTTTACTCACCAGCGAACCGGCAATCGCCATCACCGGGATAATCACCCCGAAGCGACCGACAAACATGCAGAACGCCAGTAAACAGTTCCAGAACGGAGAGTTGGCGCTTAAGCCGGCAAAGGCGCTGCCGTTGTTGTTAGCGGCGGATGACACGGCGTACAGCACTTCGCTAAAACCATGCGGGCCAGGGTTGAGCATGGCGCTACGTCCGGCGTCGGTCATCATTGCCAGCGCCGCGCCCATCAGCACCAGCGTCGGGGTGACCAGAATCGCCAGTGCAGTCAGTTTCATCTCACGTACGTCGATTTTTTTACCCAGATATTCCGGTGTACGACCAATCATCAGCCCGGCAATAAACACCGCCAGCAGAACGAACAGCATCATGCCGTAAAGACCAGAACCGACACCGCCGAATACCACTTCACCAATTTGCATCAGCCACATCGGCACCATGCCACCGAGAGCGGTAAACGAATCATGCATCGCAATCACCGCGCCACAGGAAGCCGCCGTAGTCACGACCGCAAACAGGCTACTGACCAGCACGCCGAAACGGCTCTCTTTACCTTCCATATTGATGCTGCTGTCCGCACCCAGCGCCAGCAGATGAGGATTACCCTGAACTTCTGCCCACATCACCACGCCTACGCAGATGACAAAAATCACTGACATCGCCCACAGCAACATGCGCCCCTGGCGGCGATCGCCTGCCACTTCACCAAAGGCAAAGCACAGCGCTGTTGGGATCAAGAAGATCGCCAGCATCTGCACGAAGTTGGTCAGTGCGGTCGGGTTTTCAAACGGATGCGATGAGTTGGCATTAAAGAAACCGCCGCCATTAGTGCCGAGCATCTTGATCGCTTCCTGAGAAGCCACCGGACCCATTGGTAACAGCTGTTGCGCCCCTTCAACAGTCGTAACCGACTGATAGGGAAGAAAGTTTTGCAACGCACCTTGTTGAATAAAAAACAGCGCGATCAACAACGCCACCGGGGCTAACACCCATAACGTGATGCGTAGCAGATCGACCCAGGCATTCCCGAGTGTGCTCATGCTCTGGCGGGTAAATGCACGAATGAGGGCAAAAATCACCGCAATCCCGCTGGCGGCAGAAAGAAAGTTTTGCACCGTTAAGCCCGCCATCTGGCTGAAATAGCTCAACGTGGTTTCACCGCTGTAAGATTGCCAGTTGGTATTCGTGCCAAAGCTGACGGCGGTATTCAGCGCCAGATCCCACGACAGCCCTGGCAACTGCTGTGGATTAAGCGGCAGATAGTGCTGACCGAGCAACATAAAAAACAGCACTGCCAGCCCCAGCATGTTCAGGCCGAGAATGGCACAGAGATACTGCTTCCAGTTCATCTCACGGTCAGACACGCCAAGTGCGCGAAAAAGTACGCGCTCAACGCCCGTCGTACCAGGAAGAGGAATATCATTAATCAGCCGCGCCAGCCCACTGCCCAAAGGGCGCGCCAGCACCATTAACACCAGTAAAAACGTGGCAATCAGTAAGAACCCTTGCGCAGCCATCAGAACGCCTCCGCATTGATCAGGGCATAAACCAGATAACCCAGTAATAAAAACACCAGCAACACGCCGGCTATCACGCCTGCACTCACAGTGCACCTCCAGTGGCCTAAAAGTGATACCGGAAGGGTAGAATTCTGGCTGCAAAGATTTCGCAAAAATCTGCGGGTGGGGTGTAAAAAAAGTATAAAAATGGCAAAAGCCATGATTTAACTAATGTTTAGTATTAATTTAACTTTCATGTAACTTAATTACACGATGAATGTAAATAAACCATCAATAAGCAAAAATAAGTGGTCGGATGAGTAGTAAAATTACACAAAAGGCGGTACTATTTTCATCAGATAAACAAATTCATTTTTCCGGTGCCATTCACCGGGTAGATACAAAAGGGGGAGAAAAGTATGGAACTCTACAGAGAATATCCTGCATGGCTTATCTTTTTACGCCGTACTTATGCGGTTGCAGCGGGCGTTTTGGCGCTGCCTTTCATGCTTTTCTGGAAAGACCGCGCCCGCTTTTACAGCTACCTGCACCGCGTCTGGTCGAAAACCAGCGATAAACCGGTGTGGATGGATCAGGCCGAAAAGGCAACCGGTGATTTTTACTGATTGCTAAACATGACGTTCAAAGAAAACCGCCAGCGGAAACGCTGGCGGTTTTTTTGTATCAGGAAGATGTTCAGAGGAATATTTAGACACCGTTATACCAACCGAAATATATATTCATGAAATATATATAAATATTTTCCTAATAGTTGCTATCTGGCAGATATCTCACTTAAGCCTTTCTTATAAGCCCGTATGGTTTGCACCATGAGTGCGGTAGCTATGGGGTTTATATGTCCTCAGAAGGATTACGTTTCACGCTGTCGGTGGCCGGTATCGTGGAGATGGCGACGGCGGTGGTGAGCTTCCGTCTGTACCAGCACCACTGCACGCCGTTCATCCTGGATGTGGATATCGCCAGCGGGCTGTCTGACCTGACGGCGGAGGATTTTCTGGAGAAAAGCGCGGTGCTGACGGTCTGGCAGGGTGATATCCCGCAGCGTTACGTCAGCGGTATCGTGACGGAGGTGCAGCTCGGTGAGAACAACGACTGGCAGATGCGTTATTCCCTGAGCATCAGCCCGCCGCTGTGGCGGGCAGGGTTACGGCAGAACTTCCGTATCTTCCAGCAGCAGGACATTCAGACGATATCAGCACAGCTTCTGAGAGAGAACGGGGTGACGGCGTGGATGCCGCTGTTCTATGAGGCGCACCCGGCGCGGGAGTTCTGCGTGCAGTACGGGGAGAGCGACCTGACATTCCTGACCCGGCTGTGGGCGGAGGAAGGTATCTTCTTTTATGAACGCTGCAGTCAGGACGGGCCGGAACAGAAGCTGGCGGTGTGTGATGACGTGGCGGGGCTGACGGGAATGGGGGCGCTGGCGTTTAACCCGAATACCACGACCGGAGGCACGACAGAGTACATCCGCGACTTCCGTTACCGTGCGCAGATAAGCGTGGCGTCGGTGGAGACGCAGGATTATACGTTCAAAACGCCGGGGTGGCCGGGGTACTACAGCCATGACGGGGAGAGCCTGAACGGACAGGGAACGCAGTACGAGATATTTGATTATCCGGGGCGTTTCAAGGATGAGCAGCATGGCCAGGATTTTGCGCGTTACCAGACGGAAGGGTGGCGGAACGGGGCGGAGACGGCGAGCGGGGTGTGTAACACGGCGCGACTGTGGCCGGGAACGCGGTTCCGGCTGACGGGCCATCCGTCAGCGACGCTGAACCGGGAATGGCAGGTTGTGGGAAGCACACTGCGGGGAGAACAGCCGCAGGCGCTGCACGGGAGTCACGGTGAAGGGACGACACTGAGCAATCAGTTTGAGGTGATACCGGCAGACAGGACGTGGCGTCACGCGCCGCTGCCGAAGCCGAAGGTGGACGGCCCGCAGAGTGCCATCGTGACCGGGCCGAAGGGTGAGGAGATATTCTGCGACGAGCATGGCCGGGTACGGGTGAAGTTTCACTGGGACCGTTATCACGGGATGACGGAGGAGAGTTCATGCTGGATACGGGTGTCGCAGGCATGGGCGGGACCGGGGTTCGGCAATCTGGCGATACCGCGTGTGGGTCAGGAAGTGATAGTGGACTTTCTGAACGGCGACCCGGACCAGCCCATTGTGACGGGGCGGACCTACCATGAAGATAACCGTTCACCGGGGGATTTACCGGGCACGCGGACGCAGATGACCATCCGCTCGAAGACCTATAAAGGAAGCGGCTTTAATGAACTGCGTTTCGAGGATGCGACGGACAGTGAGCAGGTGTATATCCACGCGCAGAAGAACATGGACACGGAGGTGCTTAACGACCGGAC
Source organism: Escherichia sp. HH091_1A (assembly GCF_030295175.1). NCBI lineage: Bacteria > Pseudomonadati > Pseudomonadota > Gammaproteobacteria > Enterobacterales > Enterobacteriaceae > Escherichia > Escherichia sp. HH091_1A. Next base: position 826,074 of record NZ_AP025747.1, read on the forward strand.
GACGGACGTGAAGCATGACCATACGGAGACCATCGGTAACGACCAGAAGATAAGGGTGGTGAAGGGGCAGACGGTTGAGGTCGGCACCAGAAAAGAAGGGGGCCACGACCAGAGTATCACGGTGGCGAACGACCGGCGCATAACGGTACGTAATGACCAGACGCTGAAGGTGACGAATGACCGGACGGTGAGCGTGAGTCACGATGACGGCCTGTATGTCAGAAACGACCGTAAAGTGACGGTGGAAGGGAAGCAGGAGCATAAGACGACGGGGAACCATATCAGTCTGGTGGAGGGAACGCACAGTCTGGAGGTGAAGGGCGACCTGGCGGAGAAGGTGAGTGGCGCGCTGGGGATCAAGGTGGACGGGGATATCGTGCTGGAGAGCAGCAGCCGGATAAGCCTGAAGGTGGGGGGCTCGTTTGTGGTCGTTCATTCTGGTGGTGTGGATATTGTCGGACCGAAAATAAATCTGAATGGCGGGGGCAGTCCGGGGACGCCGATAAATACACTACAACCGGCAGTTATGGACGCTCTGGCTGACGAGCAGTATGACAGAGGGAATGCTGGCGGCGGGAATGACGGAGAGCCTAGTGATGAGGATGAATCAGAAGGTGGAGAAGAAGACAAGGACGATTCAGATGAACTGGTAATTCCTGTATACGCAAAATCTTGTCTGAAGGAGAAAGGCTGCACTGATGCTGGTACGACCATGGAGCCATCGAAACATTTTGGTGATATGGCTCTATTTGCCCAGCCAGTGGAGGATGACTGTTGCGGCTATGGTACACACTATCATGACGATGAAGTGGAGCAACTTGCGCAGTCAGCAAAAAAAACTTCAGGAGCGAACTCACTGACGGGGGAAATGACAGTTGCGTCAGCGGGTGTTGCGGTTCCACTAGCGGCGGAACAGTCTGCGGGAGTTTTAACTCGCGTATGGGGAACATTAGGGGCATGGGGTGGAGAAGGTTTTTTAAGTGTATCAAAAACGGTGCCAGCCCTTGGTGTTCTAGTATCAGCACTATATCCAATACCTGCCGGTGAAGGTAGTGATAAAGTTCCTGGACGGGATGAACAGTGGCTCGAAAATGAGCTACGTCGTAAAGCGCAATCTGGAGAGACGGCAGCTACGCGGGCGCGCTTTCTCTTTCAGCGGAATACTGCTGGTGAATTGAGAACATACGGATACCACACACCCGCAGGTTCGGAACTTGAAGGTGTTCGGGTAGCATTGATGGAGTGGAATAAGGAATTTTCCCGTTATGAATTTTCACCTGTGTCTGATTCGGGACCAAAAATATTTTGGACGCCTGCAAAGCCAGAAGGTTCAGAGCAGCCCATACACACCGGAACTCCTGTCGAACCAGTTGATCTACCTGATATTTATGTTAATCCGATACCCGATGAAAAAACAGATATCACCACGCCGCCTTCTCCAATGCCGGAGGAGCGAAATTTTAATGACTGGATACTTGTCTTTCCTGACGGTGCGGAATTAACACCAATATATGTGTATCTGAAAACTGCAAGGGATGAAGCGGGAACAGTAACAGGTAAGGGGGAGGTGTTAGCAGGTACAGGAAGATGGCTGTCGCAGGCGGGGAAAAGCTTAGGAGTGCCAATTCCACAACAGGTCGCAAATAAACTTCGGAGTAAGTCATTTAACAATTTTGATGAATTCAGGGCAGCTTTCTGGACTGCTGTAGGTGAATGTCCAGAACTATTGAGCCAATTTAATAAAGCTAACCAAACGTTGATAAAGCGTGGACGCGCACCTTATACTATATCAAGACAAAGAGTTGGGGGGCGAGGTACATTTGAAATTCATCATATTGACGAAATCCAATATGGGGGAGAAGTCTATGATATTGATAATCTTAGAGTAAATACACCTAAAAACCACATACGATTGCATAAATAAAAAAGGAGGTAGTAATGGAGTTTAAAAATAATCTAGAAGATTATACGGAAGATGAATTTATCGAACTTCTAAATAATTTTTTTGAACCACCTGAGGAATTGCATGGCGATAAATTGTCGAAGTTTATTGATGATCTTGTAAGTCATTTTATTAGAATCACTCAGCACCCAGATGGTAGTGATTTGATATTCTATCCATCTGAAGATAGAGAAGATAGTCCCCAAGGGATTGTTGATGAGTTAAAACGATGGCGAGCATCGCAGGGGCTAGGATGCTTTAAAATATAATGAAAATAAATACTCGTCATATTTTATTAAAATGATTGGTATTTTTGTTATTAACCTTAAACCACTTCCTGAGGAGGTGGTACAGGGAAAGATCATCAGAAGTACACTTTTCGTACTAAATAATTCGCATTTTATGTTCAATAATTGAGATATTCCTTATTACCTGAAGCTGTTTTTTATTGCTTATACATGATCAAATACTCCTTACATAATTAAGGAGAACAAAATGGAACTTAAAAAATTGATGGAACATATTTCTGTTATTCCCGATTACAGACAAGCCTGGAAAGTGGAACATAAATTGTCGGATATTCTACTTTTGACTATTTGCTCCGTCATTTCTGGTACAGAAGGATGGCAAGATATAGAGAATTTTGGGGAAACACATCTCGATTTTTTGAAGCGACATGGTGATTTTTGAAATGGTATTCCTGTTCACATCCCATTGCCAGAGTTGTATCCTGTATCAGCCCTGCAAAATTTCATGAGTGCTTTATTAAAAGGAAACCAGGGGCGGCTTAATATCACCGGAACCGGCTGGCTGCCACAGAAGGATGTTGAAGAGGCCGGACAGTATGATTTACTGAAGCTGGGTTTTCAGCCGCTGGAGGAGAACAGCAGCGGTGACATGACGTACAGCCCGTACGAAGGATGGGTGCCGGAAGCGTTTGACTCAATAAGCCGTGCCGCAGAACAGGGAGATGAGTGGCTGTATGAGCAGGTACCGCCCTTTTATCGTGAGCTGATGGCGGGTATGGATCAGGACGGTGATGGAAAAGTGACGGAGGAAGAGATCAGACAGGCGCTGATCGTGCGTGAACCACTGGTGAGAAATGTGGTGAATCATCTGATAGTTAAACACCACAGCGAATGGTACGGAGGGCGCTCGACAGGGCGGTGGGAAGGATTTTATAAAGATCTGGACACAGAGGAAGTGGCATACTGTGAGAAGTGGCAGCTGGATCTGGAGTGGATGAGCGGGGTATCTCCGTTTAATAGTGATGATGCTGTGTGGCATTTTCATCCGGTTGTGTTTTTAGATTCATTATCTCAGAAAAAATCAAATCAAATTATTTTTCCTTTAAAAGTAAAACCTAATAATGACAAAAATGGAAAGTGGAAAAATTATTTTTGGGCTGCTGCCTTGACAGATCGAAATGCCTCTCAAGCTATATTTGGACGAAATCGTAATAATGGTAATAGAAAACATGGAGCGCGTGATCTATATACGGAACCGAAGTCTGATATTGTTTCGGTTTGCAACGGAATAGTAAGAGCTATTTCTCGATACTATTACGGTACTTGGCAAGTTACGATTGAGCACTCGACTAGAGATGGTCGGCATTTCTATGTGCGGTATGGTGAAGTTGATCCATCAAGTATTTTAGTAAAGATTAATGATCATATTATGCAAGGGGCAATAATTGCCAAAACAGGGTTGATGATTAAACCTGATACAGGGAGGCCTCCAGTTATAATCCCTGGGGAAGAAGTGGTTTATATGTTGCATTTTGAATACTATCCAGGAAACAATGGAACGCCTCCGCCGAATAATACACAAATACCTCCATTTTATAGACGGGATGATTTACATGATCCAATTGATATATTGATGGAGGGGTACATCAATAGTTTTAACGAAGAACAAACTGCTGAAAGGATCGCCATTGCAGATTTGAATGTATCAAATAAAGGTAAGGGTTTTATAAAAGAATGGGAATATTTACAACTAACAGCATATAATGATTCAGAAGGTTACTGTACTATAGGTTATGGACATTTAATTGCTACACAACGTTGCAATGATATAGTTTTACCAGAAGAATTTCAGCATGGAATAACAATTGCTAAAGCTGATGAGTTATTTGAAGAGCGTTTATCTGGTTTTGTTAGTGAGCTTAAAAGAACAGTGAGTGTGGATTTATATCAGTACGAATTTGATGCGTTAATAAGTTTATTGTTTAATATGGGGAGCATGAGTAAGGCACCGAATTTGAATTCTAAACTTAATCAAAAGGATTATATAGGTGCCTCCAATGAATTTCTTGATATTACAAATGGCGGAGTTGCTGGCCTTGTTATACGACGCCGAAAAGAACAAAATCTATTTTTGAATAATGTTTATGATTCATCACATTGATTTACATTAAGGAATTTGTATGCGCGGTAAATTTTTTATGGGCTTTCTAATGATTTTTTTTATTCATGGTATCGCATATTCTAATGATAATACTAAAAATACCGTATGGATTTATCATAATGTTTCAGATATCGATGTTTTTGGTAAACATGATTCGCTTATAATAAGTGCCCTTGATGAAACATACAGTAAGGTAGTGATAAATATGGATGGGCGAAAGCTAACGATAAATGATTATTCATTGGAAAATAGTCTCGTATGTTCGACTGACTATGTTGAAGTTAAAAAAAAGCCCTTGTCATATTACTTATCACAAACAACAGTAGGTATGTACAGGAAATTATTTAAACATGAAGGCAAACTTTTTCCTGAAGAAATATCCATTATGGATTCTGTTCATAAATGTCCTGGGCCATATAGAGATATCTTAAAAATTAATGATCAGATAATAATCCCAGAGAAATATTATGTGCTGTTTTTCAATGAAAAAAAGCATACTTCTGAGGAAAAAAAAGAAAAATGGTCGACTTGGTGTCATGATGCTAATCCCAGAAAAGAATTTGATGGTTCATCAAAAGAACATTGCTATTTTGAGGGTTTTGATTTAAAAGGTGCCTATGATAAATTACTAGCACTTAGTTATGAGGAGAATAATTATCTGAAGGAAAAGTTACCAATTGGGAATTTTAGTTATAAGATTGATGATAAAAATATTACATATCAATGGATTCATGGAGGGTTAAATATATCCGTGATTATGGAGAATGAGAGTATGAGATATTTATTTAGCGAGAAGCCATCAGGAGTGAATGTAGAGATCACAAATGAAACTCAATACTGATTTAAATTTAAACATTGCTGATTCTGTGGTTTTTATTGGAAGGTAGGAAAGCTATTTAAAGGTTTTTTATCCTAACAAAGTATGACTCCTTAGGGAAAGATCATCGTGTGCCGTAGGCACAAAGATGCAAAACGGGACGTTTTGCATGTAATAAGCATAAGCTTGTGAAGAGATGGTGGCAGGCTCACCGGGATCTGCTGTCGGAAGTCGGTCCCAAACAACCCCTGCTGCTGTGGTAAAGACCCATGGCAGGGAAAGATCACGGTGTGCCGTAGGCACAAAGATGCAAAACGGAACGTTTTGCATGTAATAAGCATAAGCTTGTGAAGAGATGGTGGCAGGCCCACCGGGATCTGCTGTCGGAAGTCGGTCCCAAACAACCCCGGCTGCTGTGGTAAAGAGCCATGGTAGTGAGCGCAGGGGGAACGATCAGACGAGATCTGATCGTATGTGAGATACAGTGAGATGAGTAAACCCGAACCTGTGTTGAAACGTCGTTAGTCCTAAGTGACATCAAAACCGGAGGTTTCGTGATACCGCCGGGATTAATTTACGGGTGAATTCCGAATGCTGCGTGAATGATGTCCGGTGTATAGCAGGCATGACGCTGTATCGGGCTCTTTGCAGGAACTACGGGAACCGGTCGTCGCAATGTCAAGAGAGAAATACAAATAACCGAAATTATGAGTATGAGAGTATCGATGTGCGAAACCGGGGCAGAGCTGTTCGTAGTAGTGAGGAAGCGTTTGTAATGAACGTGGAGCGAAGGGACAGCGTCGGGCAGTCTGCATCACAGCCCAACTGTAGGCAGGAGGAGGCTGTGTGTGAACAGACAAAACCGTTTCAGGTCAGTAAATTGCATGTGGTGGAAGCGTACCGGCGGATAAAGGCGAATGCCGGAGCTGCCGGAGTGGATAACCAGACGCTGAAAGATTTTGAGCGGGATCTGAAAGGAAATCTGTACAAAATCTGGAACAGGTTATCGTCGGGAAGCTGGATGCCGCCGCCAGTGCGTGCGGTGGAAATTCCGAAGAAGGATGGCAGCAAAAGACTTTTAGGAATACCGACAGTAAGCGATCGAATAGCGCAGATGACGGTGCTGGTAACGTTTGAACCATTAGTGGAGCGTTATTTCCTGAATGATTCATACGGATACCGGCATGGAAAATCAGCGCTGGATGCAATAGCAGTCACCAGAAAACGTTGCTGGCAATACGACTGGTGTCTTGAGTTTGATATTAAAGGGTTATTCGATAATATCCCCCACGATTTATTACTCAGGGCAGTAGATAAACATTGTGCGGATAAATGGGTAAGACTGTCTATTCGCCGGTGGCTGACAGCGCCGGTGCAGATGCCGGATGGAACACTGAAGGAAAGAAATAAAGGTACGCCACAGGGTGGAGTCATCAGCCCGGTACTGGCGAATTTATTTCTGCACTATGTGTTTGATAAATGGCTGACGTTACATTATCCGGAAATTCCCTGGTGCCGTTATGCAGATGATGGATTAATTCATTGTGGCAGTAAACAACAGGCAGAGGAATTACTGAATAAGCTGGCAAAACGTTTTCAGGAATGTGGACTGGAATTACATCCGGAGAAAACGAAAATAGTTTACTGCAAAGACAGCGAACGACAGGCGAACCATGAAACAGTGCAGTTTGATTTTCTGGGGTATACGTTCAGAGCGCGAAGAGCACGTAACCACCGGCGGGGAAACCTCTTTACGAGTTTCAGCCCGGCGGCGAGTAACCGTGCGCAGAAAGGCATGATTGGAAAACTCAGGAAACTGTGGATCAGACGCAGGGTGGAGATGAGTCTCGAAGATATTGCGAAGTGGCTGAATCCGATAATATCGGGGTGGCTGAATTATTACGCGAGATACCACAAATCAGCGATGAAGAAAGTATGCAGATATATTAATCTGACGCTGATTGCGTGGGCGAGAAAGAAATATAAAACCCTGCGGTATAGAAAGACGAAGGCGTGTCAGCTAATGGAAAGGCTGTCAAAAGAGAAGCCGGAGTTGTTTGCCCACTGGAAAGCAGGACCAGGAAGCTCGTTTGCCTGACGGGAGCCGTATGAAGCGAGAGTTTCACGTACGGTTCTGCGAGAGGCTGTCGGGGAGGTTCCGGTGGCCTACTCACTTAACGCTGCTTTTTTGTACTAAATAATTCGCATTTTATGTTTAAAAATTGAGATATTCCTCATTACCTGAAGCTGTTTTTTATTGCTTATACATGATCAAATACTCCTTACATAATTAAGGAGAAAAAAATGGAACTTAAAAAATTGATGGAACATATTTCTATTATCCCCGATTACAGACAAGCCTGGAAAGTGGAACATAAATTATCGGATATTCTACTGTTGACTATTTGTGCCGTTATTTCGGGTGCGGAAGGTTGGGAAGATATAGAGGATTTTGGGGAAACACATCTCGATTTTTTAAAACAATACGGTGATTTTGAAAATGGTATTCCTGTTCACGATACCATTGCCAGAGTTGTATCCTGTATCAGTCCTGCAAAATTTCACGAGTGCTTTATTAACTGGATGCGTGACTGCCATTCTTCAGAAGATAAAGGCGTCATTGCAATTGATGGAAAAACGCTCCGGCACTCTTATGACAAGAGTCGCCGCAGGGGAGCGATTCATGTCATTAGTGCGTTCTCAACAATGCACAGTCTGGTCATCGGACAGATCAAGACGGATGAGAAATCCAATGAGATTACAGCTATCCCTGAACTTCTTAACATGCTGGATATTAAAGGAAAAATCATCACAACTGGTGCGATGGGTTGCCAGAAAGATATTGCAGAGAAGATACAAAAACAGGGAGGTGATTATTTATTCGCTGTAAAAGGAAACCAGGGGCGGCTAAATAAAGCCTTCGAGGAAAAATTTCCGCTGAAAGAATTAAATAATCCAGAGCATGACAGTTACGCAATTAGTGAAAAGAGTCACGGCAGAGAAGAAATCCGTCTTCACATTGTTTGCGATGTCCCTGATGAACTTATTGATTTCACGTTTGAATGGAAAGGGCAGCTATGGACAGAAACTAGCTGACGTCAGTCCTTGCGGGGAGCGGGCTTTCGTAATCTTGCCCTGCTACAACAGGATTAACTTCACAAATATCATTTCCCAACGTCTACACTTACTCCTGTAAACCGTTCAGGAGCAGTAATGAATCAGCAACGATTTGATGACAGCACTCTAATCCGTATCTTCGCCCTTCATGAGTTACATCGACTGAAATCACACGGCTTAACGCGCGGGGCGCTTCTCGATTATCACAGCCGCTATAAACTCGTCTTTCTGGCTCATTCTCAGCCGGAGTACCGCAAACTTGGCCCGTTTGTGGCTGATATTCACCAGTGGCAAAATCTGGATGACTATTACAACCAGTACCGCCAACGCGTAATTGTTTTGCTTTCTCACCCCGCCAATCGGCGCGATCATACTAACGTTTTGATGCACGTTCAGGGGTATTTTCGCCCACATATTGATTCCACAGATCGCCAGCAGCTGGCGGCGCTTATCGACAGTTATCGCCGTGGCGAGCAACCGCTTCTTGCGCCGCTGATGCGTATCAAACACTATATGGCGCTTTATCCCGACGCCTGGCTTTCAGAGCAGCGTTATTTCGAACTTTGGCCGCGTGTGATTAACTTGCGCCATTCAGGAGTTTTATGACTACCCATCTGGTCTGGTTTCGCCAGGATTTACGTCTGCATGATAATCTCGCGCTGGCTGCCGCCTGCCGCAATTCGTCTGCACGCGTGCTGGCGTTGTATATCGCTACACCACGCCAGTGGGCGACGCATAACATGTCGCCGCGTCAGGCTGAACTTATCAATGCTCAACTGAATGGGCTACGAATAGCGCTGGCGGAAAAAGGCATTCCTTTGCTGTTTCATGAAGTGGATGACTTTGCCGCCAGCGTCGAAATAGTTGAACAGGTGTGCGCGGAAAATCGTGTTACCCATCTGTTTTATAACTATCAGTATGAGGTGAATGAGCGGGCGCGGGATGTGCAGGTTGAGAGAACGCTGCGTAACGTGGTGTGTGAAGGATTTGATGACAGCGTGATCCTGCCGCCGGGGGCGGTGATGACTGGCAATCATGAGATGTACAAAGTCTTTACGCCATTTAAAAACGCCTGGTTGAAACGGCTGCGAGAAGGGATGCCGGAGTGCGTCGCTGCGCCAAAAGTTCGGAGTAGCGGATCGATAGATCCCGCGCCATCTATTACGCTGAATTACCCTCGTCAGCCTTTCGATACCGCGCATTTCCCGGTGGAAGAAAAAGCAGCGATTGCGCAATTACGCTATTTTTGCCAGAACGGTGCCGGAGAGTATGAGCAACAACGAGATTTTCCTGCAGTGGAAGGCACCAGCCGTTTGTCCGCCAGCCTGGCAACGGGCGGGTTATCGCCTCGCCAGTGTCTGCATCGCCTGTTGGCGGAACAGCCGCAGGCGCTGGAAGGCGGACCGGGTAGCGTCTGGCTTAATGAGCTGATCTGGCGCGAGTTCTACCGTCATTTGATGACGTATCACCCGTCACTGTGTAAGCATCGCCCCTTTATTGCCTGGACCGATCGCGTACAGTGGCAAAGCAATCCCGCGCATTTAAAGGCCTGGCAGGAAGGCAAAACGGGATACCCGATTGTTGATGCGGCCATGCGTCAGCTTAACAGCACTGGCTGGATGCATAACCGGCTACGGATGATTACAGCCAGTTTTCTGGTGAAAGATTTATTGATCGACTGGCGCGAAGGCGAGCGATATTTCATGTCGCAACTGATTGATGGTGATTTGGCAGCCAATAACGGTGGCTGGCAGTGGGCGGCTTCTACTGGAACTGATGCTGCACCGTATTTCCGTATTTTTAACCCGACAACCCAGGGCGAGAAATTTGACCACGAAGGTGAGTTTATCCGCCAGTGGTTACCAGAGTTGCGTGATGTACCAGGGAAAGCGGTGCATGAACCGTGGAAGTGGGCAGATAAATCAGGTGTGACGCTGGATTATCCGCAACCGATAGTTGATCACAAAGAAGCGAGAGTACGAACGTTAGCAGCGTATGAGGCGGCGAGGAAGGGGAAATAACAGACGCGTCAGGCAATCTTGCCCGGATGCCGGATACTGCGTGAACGCCTTCTCCGGCCTGGCAAATAGTGCAAATTCAATATATTGCAGGGACATCCAGGCCTGTTAAGACTCCAGCGCCAGCGCGCGGTTTCTGAACTTAAGCGCCTGATACAGCCAAATCATCAGTACCAGTCCTACACACGCCAGTGCACCCCAGGTGATTTGATCAAACACTTCAATATATGCATTGATGGAGTAGTTGATCGCTCCGGAAGCATCAAACGAAGCTTGCGATGTCTGATCGGCAATCACGCCCGCCAGATAGTTCGCAATTGCGCCGGAAAGCAGCATATAAATACCGGTTAATACGCCGGTCACGCCGGGGATTTCAATGCGCGTAATCTGCGACATAGCAACCGGGTCGATAAACAGTTCCGCAAATCCCATCACCGCCAGGCCTAACACCATCAGTGGCAGAGAAGAGTGACCATACATAGCGGACCAGCGGGCGCTTAAGGTCAGAATGCAGAATCCGGCGCTCATCAGGCCGAGGCCAAGAGCAAATTTTCCCCAGATGCGCACGGTACGATTACCTGCGACGCTCTCTTTAACTACCCACGCCAGGAACACACCGCACAGCATGACCGCGAAGGCATTAATCGACTGGAACATAGCGGTCGGAACGGTATAACCAAACATATCGCGGTTAACGAAGCGATCAATATAAAGGCTAATCGAGCTACCCCCCTGTTGTGCGAAGGCCCAGAACAACATGCTGAAGAAGGTGAGCGTCACAATCAGCCCCAGCTCCTTACGCTGTTTCTGGTTTTCTGCTTTGCGATAAATTTTTGCCAAAACGCCAAGGCCAATGATAGTCGCGACAATCAAGGCGTATACCGACCACTCTTTCCAGAACAGTACGGTAATCAGCGCAGGTGTTGCCACCAGCAGAACCAGCAGCCATCCCCAGTTAGGCAGGAGAAAGTTTGTCGCACGCAGTACGTCTTTGTTAACGCCACGGGTATGAGCAAAATGACGATTGCCACATAAGAAGATAACCAGACCCGCGATCATGCCAACCGCCGCCAGGCCAAAGCCCATCGCCCAACTGTACTCTTCCTGGGCGTAGCCACAGGCGATAGGTGCGATAATAGACCCCACGTTACCCGCCGCATACATCAGCGAGAAACCGCCATCACGACGCGGATCGGTTGGCTCATACAGCTCGCCGAGCAGGCAACTGACGTTGGATTTAAACAGACCGTAACCACAAACGATAATCGCCAGGGACAGATAGAGGAATGACGGATGGATCTCACTGGCACCCAGCACCACATGTCCGATCGCCATCAATAACGCCCCCAGCATCACCGCCATACGGTTGCCGAGAACTTTATCCGCCAAAAAGCCACCGAGGATTGGAGTGACATAGACCAGCGAACAGTAGGCGCTAAATAACGCGTAGGCGTGAGTATCGTTGTATTTTAGTTGATTGGTGAGATAGAGAATCAGCAGGGCACGCATGCCGTAAAAGCTAAAATATTCCCAGATTTGCAGCGCAACGACATAGTAAATAGCGCGCGGCTGTGATGCGTGTTTATTCATAATAATTCCACAATTAACTGCAACGTCACGTAATAGTTGCGCGGCGTGCTTGTGTTTCCTTAAAGTTAAAACTTTGATACAGATCTGATTATTTGTGCAATATGCTGTCTGATTGCATAAATATACATTAGCTGAAGCGTGATGATATAAACAATTTGCGTCTTTTGGCGTCGGGTTTGTTTCTTAATATGTCAAAAGATTGGCTATCGACGAACAGGCGAGGTAACGCTATGTTAACGGTATAGCTATCAGAATACGGAAGGCGCGAAGATGAAAAACACCGAACTGGAACAACTGATTAACGAGAAACTGAACAGCGCGGCCATAAGTGATTACGCGCCGAATGGTTTGCAGGTAGAAGGCAAAGAGACGGTGCAAAAAATTGTTACCGGTGTCACCGCCAGCCAGGCGCTGCTCGATGAAGCGGTGCGTCTGGGCGCGGATGCGGTCATTGTGCATCATGGTTATTTCTGGAAAGGGGAATCGCCAGTAATTCGCGGTATGAAGCGTAACCGCTTAAAAACATTGTTGGCGAATGATATCAACCTGTATGGCTGGCATTTGCCGCTTGACGCACATCCGGAGCTGGGCAATAACGCACAGCTGGCGGCGTTACTTGGGATTACGGTCTTGGGTGAAATTGAGCCGTTAGTGCCGTGGGGCGAACTGACTATGCCTGTGCCGGGACTGGAACTAGCCTCCTGGATTGAAGCGCGTCTGGGACGTAAGCCGTTATGGTGTGGCGATACCGGACCTGAGGTGGTTCAGCGCGTCGCCTGGTGCACGGGCGGCGGGCAGAGTTTTATCGATAGCGCCGCGCGTTTTGGCGTGGATGCTTTTATTACTGGCGAAGTTTCTGAACAGACCATTCATTCAGCCCGCGAGCAGGGATTGCATTTTTATGCTGCGGGTCACCATGCCACTGAACGCGGTGGTATTCGCGCATTGAGCGAGTGGCTGAATGAAAATACCGATCTTGATGTGACCTTTATTGATATTCCTAATCCTGCATAACGAATAATCAGAGGGATCGAAAGTGCAACGAGCGCGTTGTTATCTGATAGGTGAAACGGCGGTAGTGCTGGAACTGGAACCGCCGGTGACGCTGGCTAGCCAGAAACGGATTTGGCGACTGGCGCAGCGTCTGGTGGATATGCCGAATGTGGTTGAAGCCATTCCCGGCATGAACAATATCACGGTGATTTTACGTAATCCTGAGTCGCTGGCGCTGGATGCCATAGAGCGTTTGCAACGCTGGTGGGAGGAGAGTGAGGCGCTGGAGCCGGAGTCTCGTTTTATTGAAATTCCGGTGGTTTACGGTGGCGCAGGCGGACCGGATTTGGCGGTGGTCGCGGCGCATTGTGGATTGAGCGAAAAACAGGTTGTTGAATTGCACTCCTCTGTGGAATACGTGGTCTGGTTTTTAGGTTTTCAACCGGGCTTCCCGTATCTCGGGAGTTTGCCGGAACAACTACACACGCCACGGCGCGCTGAACCGCGCTTGCTCGTTCCGGCAGGTTCTGTCGGGATCGGCGGGCCGCAGACTGGCGTTTATCCGCTGGCAACGCCGGGCGGCTGGCAGTTGATTGGTCATACCTCACTCAGCCTGTTTGATCCGGCGCGTGACGAACCCATCTTATTACGTCCGGGAGACAGCGTGCGCTTTGTACCGCAGAAGGAGGGAGTATGCTGAAGATTATTCGTGCGGGCATGTATACCACTGTGCAGGATGGCGGTCGTCACGGTTTTCGCCAGTCGGGTATCAGCCACTGCGGCGCACTGGATATGCCTGCGTTACGCATTGCTAACCTGCTGGTGGGTAATGACGCCAATGCCCCCGCGCTGGAGATAACGCTCGGTCAGTTAACGGTAGAGTTCGAAACTGATGGTTGGTTTGCCCTGACGGGGGCAGGTTGCGAAGCGCGGCTGGATGATAATGCCGTCTGGACTGGCTGGCGATTGCCGATGAAAGCAGGCCAGCGTTTAACGCTTAAACGCCCACAGCACGGGATGCGCAGTTATCTGGCGGTCGCGGGTGGTATTGATGTTCCGCCGGTAATGGGGTCATGCAGTACCGATCTCAAAGTGGGGATTGGTGGGCTGGAGGGCCGTTTACTGAAGGATGGTGACCGACTCCCGATGGGTAAATCGAAGCGTGATTTTATGGAAGCGCAGGGCGTTAAACAGCTGCTGTGGGGCAACCGCATTCGCGCCTTGCCGGGGCCGGAATATCATGAGTTCGATCGCGCCTCGCAGGATGCATTCTGGCGTTCGCCGTGGCAGCTTAGTCCGCAAAGTAACCGTATGGGTTATCGCTTACAGGGGCAAATTTTAAAACGCACCACCGATCGCGAACTGTTATCTCACGGTTTGTTGCCGGGCGTGGTGCAGGTGCCGCATAACGGGCAGCCGATTGTATTGATGAACGACGCACAGACCACCGGTGGTTATCCGCGTATTGCCTGTATCATTGAGGCTGATATGTACCATCTGGCGCAAATTCCGCTCGGTCAGCCGATTCATTTTGTCCAGTGTTCACTGGAAGAGGCACTGAAAGCACGGCAAGATCAGCAGCGTTATTTCGAACAATTAGCGTGGCGGCTGCACAATGAAAATTGACCTGAACGCCGATCTGGGCGAAGGCTGTGTCAGCGACGCAGAGCTATTAACGCTGGTTTCCTCAGCCAATATTGCCTGTGGATTTCATGCAGGCGATGCACAAACCATGCAGGCTTGCGTGCGTGAAGCAATAAAAAATGGTGTCGCGATTGGCGCTCATCCGAGTTTTCCCGACAGGGAAAATTTTGGTCGCAGCGCTATGCAGCTGCCGCCAGAAACCGTTTATGCCCAGACGCTGTATCAAATTGGCGCGCTGGCAGCGATTGCCCGTGCGCAAGGCGGCGTAATGCGTCATGTCAAACCGCACGGCATGTTATACAACCAGGCGGCGAAAGAGGCACAACTGGCAGACGCCATCGCCAGAGCGGTTTACGCTTGCGATCCGGCATTGATTCTCGTCGGGCTGGCGGGAAGCGAGCTGATTCGTGCAGGCAAGCAATATGGCCTGACAACGCGCGAGGAAGTGTTTGCCGATCGCGGTTATCAGGCTGACGGCTCGCTGGTGCCGCGAAGCCAGCCAGGCGCGTTGATTGAAAACGAAGAACAGGCGCTGGCGCAAACGTTGGAGATGGTGCAATACGGCAGAGTCAAAAGTATCAACGGCGAATGGGCAACGGTCACGGCGCAAACGGTCTGCCTGCATGGCGATGGAGAACACGCACTGGCGTTCGCCCGCCGACTACGCTCTACATTTGCCGAAAAGGGGATTGTTGTCGCAGCATAACCCCGCTTAATAAAGAATGAAAAAAGGATATCACCATGCCTGAAGGCCCGGAGATCCGCCGTGCAGCGGATAACCTGGAGGCGGCGATCAAAGGCAAACCTCTAACTGATGTCTGGTTTGCCTTCCCGCAGTTAAAACCTTATCAATCACAACTTATCGGTCAACACGTTACCCATGTGGAAACGCGAGGTAAGGCGTTGTTAACTCATTTTTCCAACGGGTTAACGCTCTACAGCCATAATCAGCTTTACGGCGTCTGGCGCGTGGTTGATACCGGCGAAGAGCCGCAGACCACGCGAGTATTGCGGGTAAAACTGCAAACGGCTGACAAAACCATTCTGCTTTATAGCGCCTCGGATATTGAGATGTTGACCCCGGAACAACTGACCACGCATCCGTTTTTACAACGCGTTGGCCCCGATGTGCTGGATCCGAAACTGACGCCGGAGGCGGCGAAAGAACGGTTATTGTCGCCGCGCTTTCGTAACCGTCAGTTTGCTGGATTACTACTCGATCAGGCGTTTCTGGCTGGGCTTGGCAATTATTTGCGGGTGGAGATCCTCTGGCAGGTGGGGTTAACCGGCAATCATAAAGCGAAAGATCTCAATGCGGCGCAACTGGATGCACTCGCACACGTGTTACTGGAGATTCCTCGACTTTCTTACGCTACGCGGGGGCAGGTGGATGAGAATAAACATCATGGGGCGCTGTTTCGCTTTAAGGTTTTTCATCGTGATGGCGAACCGTGCGAACGTTGTGGCAGCATCATTGAGAAAACCACGTTGTCCTCGCGCCCGTTTTACTGGTGTCCAGGCTGCCAGCACTAGGCCGACCGCTTCGGCGCATAGGTTGAAATAAACCGCGCAATGGCTGGCCCCGTCAGCAAAATACTGAACAGGCGTAGGGTTTGCATCGCCATAATAAGCGCCATATCGGCATTGCTCCCTGCGGCGATGACCGCCACGGTATCAAGCCCGCCGGGACTGGTGGCGAGGTAGGCAGTCATAAAATCAATATGCATAAACCGGGTCAGCCCCCACGCCATACCCGCACAAATAGCCAGCAGAGCAAAAATCGACAGCAGGATTTGTGGCAGTGGACGCAATGCTCGCAGTAATATTTGTTTATCGAAACCAAGACCAATCCGCCAGCCAATTGCCATATACGCTATCGCCAGAAGCCATTCCGGTAGTTCGATGGTTATGTACTCACCAGACTGGAGCAGCGCGCCTGCCAGCATCGGGATGAGCATCGTGCCGGAAGGAAGACGTAGCAAGCATCCCGCCGTACCGGCAGCGACCGCGAGCAAAATTGTAAGCAGGAGATTAATGCTCACTGGCGGGAACCAGATGATCTGCTGGTTAACCGCTTCAGCGTTATCACCCAACATCATCCGCGTAACCAGTACCGCCGCCCCCGCGACGAACAGCACTCGTAGGTATTGCATAAACGCCACCAGACGAATATCTGCGCCGTAATCCTGTGCCATAGCAACCATCGCAGCCGCGCCGCCAGGAGAAGAACCCCAGGCACCGGTATTTCCAGGCAGTGAGCTATAGCGCACCAATAACCAACCCACGATGGCGCTGGAAAGTAACGTCACCAGTAAAATAGCTAACACAATCGGCCAGTTCACCGCTAGCGTGGTGAGAATCGAACCGGTTAGGTTTTGCGCAATCATGCAGCCAAGAATGGCTTGGGCGGCGAGAAAAGCGGATCGGGGAAGTTGCAGAGTAATTCCGTGCATACTAAAGATGATTCCGGCGATCATTGGCCCAAGTAATAGTGCCGCCGGAAGATGTACCGCGAGGAAGCCAATAGAAAGGAGAAGTGAAAGCACACATAACATTCCCCACTGCAAAACTGGCATCCTTCGCTTCCTCATTATTTTCTCTTTGGTGTATCGATACAGCATAAAGAAAGCCGGGCCAGGAAAAAATAACAGCAATCAAGGAAAAGGGGAAAATCAGCAATTTTCTGAAAGAGATGCCCTTTCGGTTGCAAAGGGCATCATGGGAAATTAGTTATAGTTAATCTTAAAAAGCACCACGGTATCGAAGGAGCCAGCCTCAATGGGAGTGCCGGGAATAGACGAAAGTTCAGCCGTATAGGTTTTTTCGTAGATCAGCATGTCACTGGTGAAGTCGGCATATTCGCTGTATTTGTTGAAGGTATAGGGCGAAGCGTTTTCATCCAGTAAACGTAGTTTCAGACCATTACCAATCAGCAATGCTTTATCTTCTTCAACCAACGTTTCTTCGGTATAAAACGAGGAGCTGACTTTGAATCCGTCGGTACATTGATCGTTTTGTGATTTTGTCGTTTTAATACCGAATGTTTTTGTCATGTTGTGTCGCCGGATATCCAGTACATTAAATTTACCAAAATCAATGACCTGGTTGGCTGGGGTAATAGAAAAATTGACGCTGCAATCCAATACCCGAATGTTTTCCAGACCGGTAATATGATATTTCAGGTTTTGGGCGGTTGGGTCCTCATTAACGCTTCCTTCGCCATCAAATTGCACCACAATGTAATCGCTGAGCGTGCTTTGATAATCATGCGGCGGTATCTCTCGTATCTTGACGTATAACCGCATGCGAGCGAGAAACGTACGCGACATATGAATATTATTGGGATCACCAGAGCAAATTTTGTTCTGCCATCCCATCGCGATGATCTGCTCAGGGGTATAAATATTAATGTTTTTGCTGTCGATGCACTGGTTAGTGTCGATGCGGCTTTTTCCCTGGTTAGCATCATAATCAACACCATTGTAAGTTACGCCGAGTTGATAATAGCGATCCTGAATTCCCGGGTACGGGGTTACCCAGGCGTAGACATGCTCGCTCTCAAAGTTGCCGTTAGTATTGTTGTCACAATAGACGGGAATTTTAATATCGTCAGACTCCCAGATCTTATCGCCGGGTTTGGCATTCCCTGGCACAGCAAATGGTTGAATAGATTCCGATTTTTCTACCGAACCACCGGATGAACCAAAGTAACAGTTCAGGGCAAGCGCAGATTTTAACGGTAGAAATAACAGACAGATGATGAGCAACAATCCCTTGCCAGCACTCATTTCTTCGCCTCCACAGCCTGTAAACGGCATTGCCCGTTACAGTTGAGCGTTGTCATGCGTAATGCGCCATAATCATCCATATAACCGAGATAAAACTGGCTGCCACTATAATTTCCAGTGGTTGTACTTACTGTACTAAAAGGCGCAATCATCACAGTTTTGAAGCCCGGGAGAACGCTTTGCTCATTTCGCCCAAGATACGCGATGGTCAGATAATAGCCAGTAGGGTTTTTTAAGCTAAGCTGATTGCCCTGCTGGCTGACCTGTAACTGCAGTTCGACCTTTTCTCCTGCTTTCTTGCGTAATGCAGACGGTCGCCAGAACACCTTGATACGGCTCTGGATGGCGACTTGCAGAACGGCATGGTCGCTGTTTTTTTCCGGGGCGGGAGGAATTTCACGCATATTGTAGAAAAATAGCGTTTCGCGATCGCCCGGTAATTTCGCGGTCGAGGCTTGCTTGACTATCCGCACCTGCGTTGTTGCTTTCGGTTCCAGACGTTGTATCGGTGGCAGGGCGACCAGAAGATCGTCGCTTTTCTCCCCTTTTTCATTTTCGAGCCAGGAATAAGCGAGGTAGGGGAGTTTATCGCTACGATTATCTACTCGCAGACTGGTAGCTTTATCATTAGCGTTAAACACAATGCGAGTGCGGTCGGGTTGTAGTGCAGCGTGGCTACACAGACTGGTAACCAACAACAAAAGGGGAAGTCCTTTCATAAATGTCATTTTCATTTCCTTAATTAATGACAAGGTAAAATCAGGCGATTTGCGGTGTCTTCCATATGTTCAGGAAGATGGATCGAGCAACGCTGACTATCACCCCAGACCACGGTAAACTTTTGATTTTCAGCGACTCCGCTTAACCAGGCGTGTCCTTCCTCGCCAACCATCCCCACGCTAATGCTGCTGCCATCCTGACGGATATCCGCACCGAGGGGAGGGAACTGACCGCTGGCGTTGCGAATGATGACGTTAATGTCTTTACCGGAACGGGATGCCAGTGATTTGTAACCTATTGCGCCTTCAATCCACGTTTCTTTGATGACGTTTTCTGTCACCGTCACGCCGTCGGGTAAGTCGTTCATGTTCACGGCCACGGTGGAAGGTTGATAACTGGAAACCAGCGGTACCACTGCAATGCCAAAATGGTTGGTGTAGTCGAGATTGCCCTGAACCGGAATATCTGCCACGCCATCGGTGCTGACCATCAGGCGTGGTTCATTGGTGGAGCTGCGGCGATGGAAGGCTGCACCATATTGCGTCGCCGTGAAAGAACCACTCCAGCTGCTGCTAACAGAACTGTAGTCATTGGCAGCATAAGTACCAGAAAGATCCCACTCACCCGCTGAACTCAGGTGCTGATAGTTACCGCTCACCTGGGCTCCATTGTCCGGACGGTCGGATTGTAGTCCAGCAGACATCCCCCAGCTATTTCGTTCATCCAGCGTATCGTTCCACGACATGCGGTGTGTGGTGCTGTGGCTACTGTTTTGCATGTCATAACCGACCCGACCACCGTTACCGAAGGGAAGCGAAATCGACAGGTAAATCTGGTTGTCGCGATCTTTATCTTCGTAATGGGTTGTATTGAATGACGTCGAAATAGAGATATCTCTCCAGTTACCAATATCAACATTAAAACCCGCCGTGATGTTGGCGGTCGTGGAGGCGTCTGCATTCCACCAGGTTTGATGCAGCAGGTTGGCGTACAGATTGAGGTTCAGTGGGGTAATCGGTTGCCCCACGGATAAGCTGATCGTCTGTTTTTCGTCCTGCGCATCGTTGTCGTTGTATTTGTGATCCAGATAGTTGGCGTAGCTGTGAAAATGACGATCTGAGAAGCGATAAGCGGCGAGCGAAATCGTGCTGTTAGTGGCATCCACTTGTTTGCTGTAATTAAAGCGGTAACTTAAGCCCCGCTCGTCCTGCTGAGTATCAAACTGACTACTGGCCCAGGTGACATCAAACGATAGCGCGCCAAGCCAGAGCATATTTTGCCCGATACCCATTGCGGCAGAATGGTAGTCGTCACCCGAAATCAGCAGGCCGCCGTACAGCGAGGTATTTGACAGCATCCCCCAGGAAACTTCATTGCTAAAAAAGGTTTCATTTTCAGTTTGATGAGACATAGATGTTCGCGGCTGACCGGCAGCAAGTTTATAGCGAACCTGCCCCTGGCGCGTAAGGAAAGGCGTCGATGCTGCCGAAACCTGGAAATTGTTCACCCGACCATCTTCTTCCGTCACTTTGACATCCAACGTACCCTGGACGGACTGATTAAGGTCATCAATGATAAACGGACCTGGTGGGACTTTTTTCTGGTAGATGACGCGGCCTGATTGACTGATCGTCACCGTGGCATTGGTTTGTGCAATACCGCTAATTTGTGGAGCGTAGCCGCGCAGTTCCCACGGTAACATCCGGTCGTCACTCGCCAGTGCCGCGCCGGTATAAGAAAAACCGTCGAAAATATTGGAACTAAAATCCGTTTCGCCGAGGGTTAATTTTGAACCTAATTGCGGTAGCGGGCGAAAAAGATAGGTACGTGATATTTCGCCTGACTGTTCATGGTTATCATTGCCATCATTTTGATTCAACTGATAGTCACTGCGTAAGCGCCATGCCCCCGCGTTAATTCCGGCTGTTCCGTAGGCGTTAAGATTAGTGCTGCTGCTGCCATCCTGTGGGCGGTAGCTGCTGGCAAACAAGTTGTAATCCATCAGGACACCGGGGACACCTTCTTTCCATGTGGAGGGTGGAGTCCAGTTATCTGAGTGCCACGCCAGCCAGGCCTGTGGGATGGTGATATTCAGTTGCTGACTGGCCTGATCAAAATTGAAGAGCATTTCTGGTCGGGTGCTAAAATCGACGCACTGATTAATCAGGGGTAACGACTGACGGACTTCAGGTTTTAAGCCAAATTTATCGACCAATAAATCATTGATGCACGGAATGGTATTGTCCCCCTTTTTTTGCCAGTTAATTTTTTGCCCATTACTGATTTGGTTATTATTTACCGCAATGCTGACAAAATATTCACCGGGAGCAATGACACCTTTTTCCTTTAATAATGAAATATCAATGCGCTCACGCATCGATTTGTCGAGGACATTCAGGTTGAATTCAACCGCCATGGCGGAAGGCATCGCCATGACCAGGCAGGATACAAAAGAGAGTCGATAAATATTCACGGTGTCCATACCAGATAAATATTTTAAGAAAGGCGGCAGTGATGCCGCCCAATAACGCTTATTTATAATCCAGTACGTAGGTTGCATTCGCTGTAACAGCCCCTGCCGTTACTGGTGTCGCTTGATCAATTTGTTCCATCCAGGCAAAGAAGTTCAGTGTTTGTTCACTGGACGTTGGTGCGAGGTCGATATCCGGAGAAGCAGTGCCTAAAATGATATTGCTTTGATCCTTATTCATTAAACGCACGCCGACACCGGTGGCTTCGCCAGTGCTGGTATTGTTGAGTATCGGATCTGCGCCAGTGGTTTTCGCTGAGCTATCGAAGGTGACCGCGACTTTAGAAATCTTGCCACCGGAACCGTTATTAGAGTTTTCCAGGTCGCAGTTGATTAAACGCAGGTCGACAGCAACCGCATCGCTGTGATGAGACTGATTAATGTGGCTGGTGGTCACCTGACCTAGCTCAATTTCTTTATCAATATCATCATGATGTATTTCACATGGTGCTTCTATAACCTCACCTTTAAAGTGAATTTCACCAGAACCTTCATCAGCTGCATAAACCGGTGCAGTGAATAACAGAGATACGGCCAATGCGGCCAATGTTTTTTGTCCTTTAAACATAACTGAGTCCTTTACAGAAATAGAAAAAGTATAGCGATATCAGAATATCTTATTTGATTGTCGAATGTTTTTAGTTTTACTTAAAAATATTATTAATTATATTAAATGCAAGGTTAACTACTTGATGTAATGAATTAATAATTTAATGAATGTTATCGGGGGGAATGAGAGAGATATACCTCATTTTCATGAGGTTATAAATGTAACTAAAAGCAGATACCTTAATTAAAATTTATTATTTTGCCGATAAAGTGAACAATTCTATTATTTTTCAATATTAATGTCAGCCGGTTAATTAATTTTATTTTTACATTTTTTTGTGTTCAGGTAGATAAAAATTAACCCGCCTTTTAAAGGCGGGTTAACAGAATTTACAGCTTAGGAATCAGCAGTTAACGTTTGATGTCGCTTTTAAAATCGCGTTTTTCATAGCCGGTATACAGCTGACGTGGACGGGCAATCTTCATGCCATCACTGTGCATTTCGCTCCAGTGGGCGATCCAGCCAACTGTACGTGCCATAGCGAATATGACGGTGAACATGGAAGACGGAATACCCATCGCTTTCAGGATGATACCAGAGTAGAAATCGACGTTAGGGTACAGTTTTTTCTCAATAAAGTACGGGTCGTTCAGCGCGATATTTTCCAGCTCCATAGCTACTTCCAGCAGGTCATCCTTCGTGCCCAGCTCTTTCAGGACTTCGTGGCAGGTTTCACGCATGACGGTGGCGCGCGGGTCGTAGTTTTTGTACACGCGGTGACCGAAGCCCATCAGGCGGAAAGAGTCATTCTTGTCTTTCGCACGACGAACAAATTCCGGAATGTGTTTAACGGAGCTGATTTCTTCCAGCATTTTCAGAGCCGCTTCGTTAGCACCACCGTGCGCTGGTCCCCACAACGAAGCAATACCTGCTGCGATACAGGCAAACGGGTTCGCCCCCGAAGAGCCAGCGGTACGCACGGTGGAGGTAGAGGCGTTCTGTTCATGGTCAGCGTGCAGGATCAGAATACGGTCCATAGCACGTTCCAGAATCGGATTAACTTCATACGGTTCGCACGGCGTGGAGAACATCATATTCAGGAAGTTACCGGCATAGGAGAGATCGTTGCGCGGGTAAACGAATGGCTGACCAATGGAATACTTGTAACACATCGCGGCCATGGTCGGCATTTTTGACAGCAGGCGGAACGCGGCAATTTCACGATGACGAGGATTGTTAACATCCAGCGAGTCGTGATAGAACGCCGCCAGCGCGCCGGTAATACCACACATAACTGCCATTGGATGCGAGTCGCGACGGAAAGCATGGAACAGACGGGTAATCTGCTCGTGGATCATGGTATGACGGGTCACCGTCGTTTTAAATTCGTCATACTGTTCCTGAGTTGGTTTTTCACCATTCAGCAGGATGTAACAAACTTCCAGGTAGTTAGAATCGGTCGCCAGCTGATCGATCGGGAAACCGCGGTGCAGCAAAATACCTTCATCACCATCAATAAAAGTAATTTTAGATTCGCAGGATGCGGTTGAAGTGAAGCCTGGGTCAAAGGTGAACACACCTTTTGAACCGAGAGTACGGATATCAATAACATCTTGACCCAGCGTGCCTTTCAGCACATCCAGTTCAACAGCTGTGTCCCCGTTGAGGGTGAGTTTTGCTTTTGTATCAGCCATTTAAGGTCTCCTTAGCGCCTTATTGCGTAAGACTGCCGGAACTTAAATTTGCCTTCGCACATCAACCTGGCTTTACCCGTTTGTTATTTGGCTCGCCGCTCTGCGGAAGAGGGGAAAACCTGGGTACAGAGCTCTGGGCGCTTGCAGGTAAAGGATCCATTGATGACGAATAAATGGCGAATCAAGTACTTAGCAATCCGAATTATTAAACTTGTCTACCACTAATAACTGTCCCGAATGAATTGGTCAATACTTCCACACTGTTACATAAGTTAATCTTAGGTGAAATACTGACTTCATAACTTTTACGCATTATATGCTTTTCCTAGTGATGTTTGTAACAACTTTGTTGAATGATTGTCAAATTAGATGATTAAAAATTAAATAAATGTTGTTATCGTGACCCAGATCACTGTTCGGGATAAAACCCGACAAACTATATGTAGGTTAATTGTAATGATTTTGTGAACGGCCTATACTGCCGCCAGGTCTCCGGAACACCCTGCAATCCCGAGCCACCCAGCGTTGTAACGTGTCGTTTTCGCATCTGGAAGCAGTGTTTTGCATGACGCGCAGTTATAGAAAGGACGCTGTCTGACCCGCAAGCAGACCGGAGGAAGGAAATCCCGACGTCTCCAGGTAACAGAAAGTTAACCTCTGTGCCCGTAGTCCCCAGGGAATAATAAGAACAGCATGTGGGCGTTATTCATGATAAGAAATGTGAAAAAACAAAGACCTGTTAATCTGGACCTACAGACCATCCGGTTCCCCGTCACGGCGATAGCGTCCATTCTCCATCGCGTTTCCGGTGTGATCACCTTTGTTGCAGTGGGCATCCTGCTGTGGCTTCTGGGTACCAGCCTCTCTTCCCCTGAAGGTTTCGAGCAAGCTTCCGCGATTATGGGCAGCTTCTTCGTCAAATTTATCATGTGGGGCATCCTTACCGCTCTGGCGTATCACGTCGTCGTAGGTATTCGCCACATGATGATGGATTTTGGCTATCTGGAAGAAACATTCGAAGCGGGTAAACGCTCCGCCAAAATCTCCTTTGTTATTACTGTCGTGCTTTCACTTCTCGCAGGAGTCCTCGTATGGTAAGCAACGCCTCCGCATTAGGACGCAATGGCGTACATGATTTCATCCTCGTTCGCGCTACCGCTATCGTCCTGACGCTTTACATCATTTATATGGTCGGTTTTTTCGCTACCAGTGGCGAGCTGACATATGAAGTCTGGATTGGTTTCTTCGCCTCTGCGTTCACCAAAGTGTTCACCCTGCTGGCGCTGTTTTCTATCTTGATCCATGCCTGGATCGGCATGTGGCAGGTGTTGACCGACTACGTTAAACCACTGGCCTTGCGCCTGATGCTGCAACTGGTGATTGTCGTTGCACTGGTGGTTTACGTGATTTATGGATTCGTTGTGGTGTGGGGTGTGTGATGAAATTGCCAGTCAGAGAATTTGATGCAGTTGTGATTGGTGCCGGTGGCGCAGGTATGCGCGCGGCGCTGCAAATTTCCCAGAGCGGCCAAACCTGTGCGCTGCTCTCCAAAGTCTTCCCGACCCGTTCCCATACCGTTTCTGCGCAAGGCGGCATTACCGTTGCGCTGGGTAATACCCATGAAGATAACTGGGAATGGCATATGTACGACACCGTAAAAGGGTCGGACTATATCGGTGACCAGGACGCGATTGAATATATGTGTAAAACCGGGCCGGAAGCGATTCTGGAACTGGAACACATGGGGCTACCGTTCTCGCGTCTTGATGATGGTCGTATCTATCAACGTCCGTTTGGCGGCCAGTCGAAAAACTTCGGTGGCGAGCAAGCGGCACGTACTGCGGCGGCAGCTGACCGTACCGGTCACGCACTGTTGCACACGCTTTATCAGCAAAACCTGAAAAACCACACCACCATTTTCTCCGAGTGGTATGCGCTGGATCTGGTGAAGAACCAGGATGGCGCGGTAGTTGGTTGTACCGCACTGTGCATCGAAACCGGTGAAGTGGTTTACTTCAAAGCCCGTGCGACTGTGCTGGCAACCGGCGGGGCAGGGCGTATTTATCAGTCCACCACCAACGCCCACATTAACACCGGCGACGGCGTCGGTATGGCTATCCGTGCAGGTGTACCTGTGCAGGATATGGAAATGTGGCAGTTCCACCCGACCGGTATAGCAGGTGCGGGCGTACTGGTCACCGAAGGTTGCCGTGGTGAAGGCGGTTATCTGCTGAACAAACATGGCGAACGCTTTATGGAGCGTTATGCGCCGAACGCCAAAGACCTGGCGGGCCGTGACGTGGTGGCGCGTTCCATCATGATCGAAATCCGTGAAGGTCGCGGCTGTGATGGTCCGTGGGGGCCACATGCAAAACTGAAACTCGACCACCTGGGTAAAGAAGTTCTCGAATCCCGTCTGCCGGGTATCCTTGAACTCTCCCGTACCTTCGCACACGTCGATCCGGTGAAAGAGCCGATTCCGGTTATCCCAACCTGTCACTACATGATGGGCGGTATTCCGACCAAAGTGACCGGTCAGGCGCTGACGGTGAACGAGAAAGGCGAAGATGTGGTTGTTCCGGGGCTGTTCGCGGTAGGTGAAATTGCTTGTGTATCGGTACACGGCGCTAACCGTCTGGGCGGTAACTCGCTGCTGGACCTGGTGGTCTTTGGTCGCGCAGCGGGTCTGCATCTGCAAGAGTCTATTGCCGAGCAGGGCGCACTGCGCGATGCCAGCGAGTCTGATGTAGAAGCGTCTCTGGAGCGTCTGAATCGCTGGAACAACAACCGTAACGGTGAAGATCCGATGGCGATCCGTAAAGCACTGCAAGAATGTATGCAGCATAACTTCTCGGTCTTCCGTGAAGGTGATGCGATGGCAAAAGGGCTTGAGCAGTTGAAAGTGATCCGTGAGCGTTTGAAAAATGCCCGTCTGGATGACACTTCCAGCGAGTTCAACACCCAGCGCGTTGAATGCCTGGAACTGGATAACCTGATGGAAACGGCGTATGCAACGGCTGTTTCTGCCAACTTCCGTACCGAAAGCCGTGGCGCGCATAGCCGCTTCGACTTCCCGGATCGTGATGATGAAAACTGGCTGTGCCACTCCCTGTATCTGCCAGAGTCGGAATCCATGACGCGCCGAAGCGTCAACATGGAACCGAAACTGCGCCCGGCATTCCCGCCGAAGATTCGTACTTACTAATGCGGAGACAGGAAAATGAGACTCGAGTTTTCAATTTATCGCTATAACCCGGATGTTGATGATGCTCCGCGTATGCAGGATTACACCCTGGAAGCGGAAGAAGGTCGCGACATGATGCTGCTGGATGCGCTTATCCAGTTGAAAGAGAAAGATCCCAGCCTGTCGTTCCGTCGTTCCTGCCGTGAAGGTGTGTGCGGTTCCGACGGTCTGAACATGAACGGTAAGAATGGTCTGGCCTGTATTACCCCGATTTCGGCACTCAACCAGCCGGGCAAGAAGATTGTTATTCGCCCGCTGCCAGGTTTACCGGTGATCCGCGATTTGGTGGTAGACATGGGACAATTCTATGCGCAATATGAGAAAATTAAGCCTTACCTGTTGAATAATGGACAAAATCCGCCAGCTCGTGAGCATTTACAGATGCCAGAGCAGCGCGAAAAAATCGACGGGCTGTATGAATGTATTCTCTGCGCATGTTGTTCAACCTCTTGTCCGTCTTTCTGGTGGAATCCCGATAAGTTTATCGGCCCGGCAGGCTTGTTAGCGGCATATCGTTTCCTGATCGATAGCCGTGATACCGAGACTGACAGCCGCCTCGACGGTTTGAGCGATGCATTCAGCGTATTCCGCTGTCACAGCATCATGAACTGCGTCAGTGTATGTCCGAAGGGGCTGAACCCGACGCGCGCCATCGGCCATATCAAGTCGATGTTGTTGCAACGTAATGCATAAATTCAAGGCCTGATAAGACGCGCAAGCGTCGCATCAGGCAACCAGGGCCGGATGCGGCGTGAACGCCTTATCCGGCCTACAAAAGAAATGCAGAAATCGTAGGCCTGATAAGACGCGCAAGCGTCGCATCAGGCAAACAGTGCCGGATGCGGCGTGAATGCGTTATCCGGCCTACAAAAGAAATGCAGGAATCGTAGGCCTGATAAGACGCACAAGCGTCGCATCAGGCAACCAGTGCCGGATGCGGCGTGAATGCGTTATCCGGCCTACAAAAGAAATGCAGGAAATCTTTAAAAACTGCCCCTGACACTAAGACAGTTTTTAAAGGTTCCTTCGCGAGCCACTACGTAGACAAGAGCTCGCAAGTGAACCCCGGCACGCACATCACTGTGCGTGGTAGTATCCACGGCGAAGTAAGCATAAAAAAGATGCTTAAGGGATCACGATGCAGAACAGCGCTTTGAAAGCCTGGTTGGACTCTTCTTACCTCTCTGGCGCAAACCAGAGCTGGATAGAACAGCTCTATGAAGACTTCTTAACCGATCCTGACTCGGTTGACGCTAACTGGCGTTCGACGTTCCAGCAGTTACCTGGTACGGGAGTCAAACCGGATCAATTCCACTCTCAAACGCGTGAATATTTCCGCCGCCTGGCGAAAGACGCTTCACGTTACTCTTCAACGATCTCCGACCCTGACACCAATGTGAAGCAGGTTAAAGTCCTGCAGCTCATTAACGCATACCGCTTCCGCGGTCACCAGCATGCGAATCTCGATCCGCTGGGACTGTGGCAGCAAGATAAAGTGGCCGATCTGGATCCGTCTTTCCACGATCTGACCGAAGCAGACTTCCAGGAGACCTTCAACGTCGGTTCATTTGCCAGCGGCAAAGAAACCATGAAACTCGGCGAGCTGCTGGAAGCCCTCAAGCAAACCTACTGCGGCCCGATTGGTGCCGAGTACATGCACATTACCAGCACCGAAGAAAAACGCTGGATCCAACAGCGTATCGAGTCTGGTCGCGCGACTTTCAATAGCGAAGAGAAAAAACGCTTCTTAAGCGAACTGACCGCCGCTGAAGGCCTTGAACGTTACCTCGGCGCAAAATTCCCTGGCGCAAAACGCTTCTCGCTGGAAGGCGGTGACGCGTTAATCCCGATGCTTAAAGAGATGATCCGCCATGCTGGCAATAGCGGCACCCGTGAAGTGGTTCTCGGGATGGCGCACCGTGGTCGTCTGAACGTGCTGGTTAACGTGCTGGGTAAAAAACCGCAAGACTTGTTCGACGAGTTTGCCGGTAAACATAAAGAACACCTCGGCACGGGCGACGTGAAATACCACATGGGCTTCTCGTCTGACTTCCAGACCGACGGCGGCCTGGTTCACCTGGCGCTGGCGTTTAACCCGTCTCACCTTGAGATTGTAAGCCCGGTAGTTATCGGTTCTGTTCGCGCCCGTCTGGACAGACTCGATGAGCCGAGCAGCAACAAAGTGCTGCCAATCACCATCCACGGTGACGCCGCAGTGACCGGGCAGGGCGTGGTTCAGGAAACCCTGAACATGTCGAAAGCGCGTGGTTATGAAGTTGGCGGTACGGTACGTATCGTTATCAACAACCAGGTCGGTTTCACTACCTCTAACCCGCTGGATGCCCGTTCTACGCCGTACTGTACTGATATCGGCAAGATGGTACAGGCACCGATTTTCCACGTTAATGCGGATGATCCGGAAGCCGTTGCCTTTGTGACCCGTCTGGCGCTCGATTTCCGTAACACCTTTAAACGTGATGTCTTCATCGACCTGGTGTGCTACCGCCGTCACGGCCACAACGAAGCCGACGAGCCGAGTGCAACTCAGCCGCTGATGTATCAGAAAATCAAAAAACATCCGACGCCGCGCAAAATCTACGCTGACAAGCTGGAGCAGGAAAAAGTCGCGACGCTGGAAGATGCCACCGAGATGGTTAACCTGTACCGTGATGCGCTGGATGCTGGCGATTGCGTGGTAGCAGAGTGGCGTCCGATGAACATGCACTCTTTCACCTGGTCGCCGTACCTCAACCACGAATGGGACGAAGAGTACCCGAACAAAGTTGAGATGAAGCGCCTGCAGGAACTGGCTAAACGTATCAGTACGGTGCCGGAAGCGGTTGAAATGCAGTCTCGCGTTGCCAAGATTTATGGCGATCGCCAGGCAATGGCTGCCGGTGAGAAACTGTTCGACTGGGGCGGCGCGGAAAACCTCGCTTACGCCACGCTGGTTGATGAAGGCATTCCGGTCCGCCTGTCGGGTGAAGACTCCGGTCGCGGTACCTTCTTCCATCGTCATGCGGTGATCCACAATCAGTCCAACGGTTCCACTTACACGCCGCTGCAACATATCCATAATGGTCAGGGCGCGTTCCGCGTCTGGGACTCCGTACTGTCTGAAGAAGCAGTGCTGGCGTTTGAATACGGTTATGCCACCGCAGAGCCGCGCACGCTGACCATCTGGGAAGCGCAGTTTGGTGACTTCGCTAACGGTGCGCAGGTGGTTATCGACCAGTTCATCTCCTCTGGCGAACAGAAATGGGGCCGGATGTGTGGTCTGGTAATGCTGCTGCCGCACGGGTATGAAGGGCAAGGGCCGGAGCACTCCTCCGCGCGTCTGGAACGTTATCTGCAACTTTGTGCTGAACAAAACATGCAGGTGTGCGTACCGTCTACCCCGGCACAGGTTTACCATATGCTGCGTCGTCAGGCGCTGCGCGGGATGCGTCGTCCGCTGGTGGTGATGTCGCCGAAATCCCTGCTGCGTCATCCGCTGGCGGTTTCCAGCCTCGAAGAACTGGCGAACGGCACCTTCCTGCCTGCCATTGGTGAAATCGACGAGCTTGATCCGAAGGGCGTGAAGCGCGTAGTGATGTGTTCTGGTAAGGTTTATTACGACCTGCTGGAACAACGTCGTAAGAACAATCAACACGATGTCGCCATCGTGCGTATCGAGCAACTCTACCCGTTCCCGCATAAAGCGATGCAGGAAGTGTTGCAGCAGTTTGCTCACGTCAAGGATTTTGTCTGGTGCCAGGAAGAGCCGCTCAACCAGGGCGCATGGTACTGTAGCCAGCATCATTTCCGTGAAGTGATTCCGTTTGGGGCTTCTCTGCGTTATGCAGGCCGCCCGGCCTCCGCCTCTCCGGCGGTAGGGTATATGTCCGTTCACCAGAAACAGCAACAAGATCTGGTTAATGACGCGCTGAACGTCGAATAAATAAAGGATACACAATGAGTAGCGTAGATATTCTGGTCCCTGACCTGCCTGAATCCGTAGCCGATGCCACCGTCGCAACCTGGCATAAAAAACCCGGCGACGCAGTCGTACGTGATGAAGTGCTGGTAGAAATCGAAACTGACAAAGTGGTACTGGAAGTACCGGCATCAGCAGACGGCATTCTGGATGCGGTTCTGGAAGATGAAGGTACAACCGTAACGTCTCGTCAGATCCTTGGTCGCCTGCGTGAAGGCAACAGCGCCGGTAAAGAAACCAGCGCCAAATCTGAAGAGAAAGCGTCAACTCCGGCACAACGCCAACAGGCGTCTCTGGAAGAGCAAAACAACGATGCCTTAAGCCCGGCGATCCGTCGCCTTTTGGCTGAACACAATCTTGATGCCAGCGCCATTAAAGGCACCGGTGTAGGTGGTCGTCTGACCCGTGAAGATGTGGAAAAACATCTGGCGAAAGCCCCGGCGAAAGAGTCTGCACCAGCAGCAGCTACTACGGCGGCGCAACCGGCTCTGGCTGCACGTAGCGAAAAACGTGTTCCGATGACTCGCCTGCGTAAGCGTGTGGCAGAGCGTCTGCTGGAAGCGAAAAACTCTACTGCCATGCTGACCACGTTCAACGAAGTCAACATGAAGCCGATTATGGATCTGCGTAAGCAGTATGGTGAAGCGTTTGAAAAACGTCACGGCATCCGTCTGGGCTTTATGTCCTTCTACGTTAAAGCAGTGGTTGAAGCCCTGAAACGTTATCCGGAAGTGAATGCTTCTATCGACGGCGATGATGTGGTTTACCACAACTATTTCGACGTCAGCATGGCGGTATCTACGCCGCGCGGCCTGGTGACGCCGGTTCTGCGTGATGTCGATACCCTCGGCATGGCAGACATCGAGAAGAAAATTAAAGAGCTGGCAGTTAAAGGCCGTGACGGCAAGCTGACGGTTGAAGATCTGACCGGTGGTAACTTTACCATCACCAACGGTGGTGTGTTCGGTTCCCTGATGTCTACGCCTATCATCAACCCGCCGCAGAGCGCAATTCTGGGTATGCACGCTATCAAAGATCGTCCGATGGCAGTGAATGGTCAGGTTGAGATCCTGCCGATGATGTACCTGGCGCTGTCCTACGATCACCGTCTGATCGATGGTCGCGAGTCCGTGGGCTTCCTGGTAACGATCAAAGAGTTGCTGGAAGATCCGACGCGTCTGCTGCTGGACGTGTAGTAGTTTAAGTTTCACCTGCACTGTAGACCGGATGAGGCATTATCGCTTTCTCCGGCAATTGAAGCCTGATGCGACGCTTAACGCGTCTTATCAGGCCTACGGGAAGCACCGATGTAGGTCGGATAAGGCGCTCGCGCCGCATCCGACACGCGATGCCTGATGCGACGCTTGCGCGTCTTATCAGGCCTACGGGTGACCGACAATACCCGGAAGCGATACGAAATATTCGGTCTACGGTTTAAAAGATAACGATTACTGAAGGATGGACAGAACACATGAACTTACATGAATATCAGGCAAAACAACTGTTTGCCCGCTATGGCTTACCAGCACCGGTGGGTTATGCCTGTACTACTCCGCGCGAAGCAGAAGAAGCCGCTTCAAAAATCGGTGCCGGTCCGTGGGTAGTGAAATGTCAGGTTCACGCTGGTGGCCGCGGTAAAGCGGGCGGTGTGAAAGTTGTAAACAGCAAAGAAGACATCCGTGCTTTTGCAGAAAACTGGCTGGGCAAGCGTCTGGTAACGTATCAAACAGATGCCAATGGTCAACCGGTTAACCAGATTCTGGTTGAAGCAGCGACCGATATCGCTAAAGAGCTGTATCTTGGTGCCGTTGTAGACCGTAGTTCCCGTCGCGTGGTCTTTATGGCCTCCACCGAAGGCGGCGTGGAAATCGAAAAAGTGGCGGAAGAAACTCCGCACCTGATCCACAAAGTTGCGCTTGATCCGCTGACTGGCCCGATGCCGTATCAGGGACGCGAGCTGGCGTTCAAACTGGGTCTGGAAGGTAAACTGGTTCAGCAGTTCACCAAAATCTTCATGGGCCTGGCGACCATTTTCCTGGAGCGCGACCTGGCGTTGATCGAAATCAACCCGCTGGTCATCACCAAACAGGGCGATCTGATTTGCCTCGACGGCAAACTGGGCGCTGACGGCAACGCACTGTTCCGCCAGCCTGATCTGCGCGAAATGCGCGACCAGTCGCAGGAAGATCCACGTGAAGCACAGGCTGCACAGTGGGAACTGAACTACGTTGCGCTGGACGGTAACATCGGTTGTATGGTTAACGGCGCAGGTCTGGCGATGGGCACCATGGACATCGTTAAACTGCACGGCGGCGAACCGGCTAACTTCCTGGACGTTGGCGGTGGCGCAACCAAAGAACGTGTAACCG
This sequence comes from Escherichia sp. HH091_1A, assembly GCF_030295175.1. Lineage (NCBI taxonomy): Bacteria > Pseudomonadati > Pseudomonadota > Gammaproteobacteria > Enterobacterales > Enterobacteriaceae > Escherichia > Escherichia sp. HH091_1A. The sequence goes on from NZ_AP025747.1 coordinate 859,475, forward strand.
AAGCATTCAAAATCATCCTCTCTGACGACAAAGTGAAAGCCGTTCTGGTTAACATCTTCGGTGGTATCGTTCGTTGCGACCTGATCGCTGACGGTATCATCGGCGCGGTAGCGGAAGTGGGTGTTAACGTACCGGTCGTGGTACGTCTGGAAGGTAACAACGCCGAACTCGGCGCGAAGAAACTGGCTGACAGCGGCCTGAATATTATTGCAGCAAAAGGTCTGACGGATGCAGCTCAGCAGGTTGTTGCCGCAGTGGAGGGGAAATAATGTCCATTTTAATTGATAAAAACACCAAGGTTATTTGCCAGGGCTTTACTGGTAGCCAGGGGACTTTCCACTCTGAACAGGCCATTGCATACGGCACTAAAATGGTTGGCGGCGTAACCCCAGGTAAAGGCGGTACTACCCACCTTGGTCTGCCGGTGTTCAACACCGTGCGTGAAGCCGTTGCTGCCACTGGCGCTACCGCTTCTGTTATCTACGTACCGGCTCCGTTCTGCAAAGACTCCATTCTGGAAGCCATCGACGCAGGTATCAAACTGATTATCACCATCACTGAAGGCATCCCGACGCTGGATATGCTGACGGTGAAAGTGAAACTGGACGAAGCTGGCGTACGCATGATCGGCCCGAACTGCCCGGGCGTTATCACTCCGGGTGAATGTAAAATCGGCATCCAGCCTGGTCACATTCACAAACCGGGTAAAGTGGGTATCGTTTCCCGTTCCGGTACACTGACCTATGAAGCGGTTAAACAGACCACGGATTACGGTTTCGGTCAGTCGACCTGTGTCGGTATCGGCGGCGACCCGATCCCTGGTTCTAACTTTATCGACATCCTCGAAATGTTCGAAAAAGATCCGCAGACCGAAGCGATCGTGATGATCGGTGAGATCGGCGGTAGCGCTGAAGAAGAAGCGGCTGCGTACATCAAAGAGCACGTTACCAAGCCAGTTGTAGGTTACATCGCTGGTGTAACTGCGCCGAAAGGCAAACGTATGGGCCACGCGGGTGCCATCATTGCCGGTGGGAAAGGGACTGCGGATGAGAAATTCGCTGCTCTGGAAGCCGCAGGCGTGAAAACCGTTCGCAGCCTGGCTGACATCGGTGAAGCTCTGAAAACTGTTCTGAAATAAATACTTGTAATAAGAAATAGCCCTCGCCGCTTCCCTCTACAGGAATGGCGAAGGGCTGTCGGTTTCGACATGGTTGGCCATCATATGATGGCCTTTTTTATGCTTTAAACGTTAACCACGGTCGAAATCTGACCGCTGGCTGAATTAATCCGGCTTCTTGTTGAGCTTCGATAACCGGACCAATATCTTTATAAGCCGCTGGCGCTTCTTCAAGACGTCGTTCTTCGCGCAATGTGACGCATTGCCACGGCAGCGTTGACTCTTCAGTCGCGCGTGAGCGCATGGCCTGCCGACGCTGGCTGCGTCCTGCTCCGTGACTGCATGACCACAGCCACTCCGAGTTGCCGCAACCTACCGCAAGCCACGAATAATCGCCCATTGAACCAGGGATTAACGCCAGATTGCCCACTCGTGCCGGTGTTGCGCCTTTGCGATGAATATTCATTTCATGCTCGCGAAGGATGATGTTATGTGGCACATCCACCACCAGATGCGAATTGTCCTGATGAAAGAGATTGGCAAGACATACGCGCACCATTTCGGCAATTGTCACGCGATTTAACCACGCGTAACGCGCCGCCATTCCTATCGCTTGTAGATATTCCTCCGCCAGTCCGCCTGCCAGACCATATAACCCGCTTTGTGGATGTTTATGTCCGGTGGGCCATTCAGCACGGGCGCGATCCATCCAGCGTCTTCCGACGTAAAAGCCAACATCTCGCGATCCACTGTGGATCATCACCACAATATCGCCTGTTTTCAGCCCTTGTTGCCAGGCTACATGGCGATCAACCACGCTATCAACGACCTGAAGTTCAATAAAATGATTACCTGAACCCGGCGTACCCAGACAAGGATCGCGGAGTAATGCGCGGTCCGTTGCCAGCAGGGCGGGTGGGGCATAACGCGAATGACTGTTATGCTCGTTAAGCCCAATGCAGCGGTCAATCTCTTGTACCATTCGGGGGATATTCGTGCGTGTCCAGAGACCTGCTGATGGCAAGGTCGACACGCAATCTGCCGGTCCGCCATCAAAAAGCGCGGTGAACGCCTGTGCGGATAACGGAACATCGCGCTCATTTTGTAGTAGCACTTGCGTTAACCGCTGAGTGATGATGTCTTTATGCGCTTCGGCTTGCTCAAGTGTTAATCCGGTCGTCAGCAGCCGCATGCCACAAGAAATATCGGTGCCGATGGCGGCGGGAATGACTAAATCCGGCGTTGAGGCCACCACCGCGCCAACGGGGACGCCATTGCCGGGATGAAAATCTGGCGTCGCACAGGTCTGGCGTACGTAACCTGGATGGCCTGGTATCTTCACTTCTGCAAAATCAAGCAGTTGTGTCACTGCTTTTTCTTCCAGCGGCAGTTCGTCCGGCAGCAGTACGCGGGCACTGGCTCCTGATGGACGACATAATGAAACAATATTGTTGGCACGGGAAAGTTGGATCCCTTTGCGCAGAAAGGCTTTATCAAGCCTTAAAAGATGATGCATAACGCTGTCCTGAAATATAGACGTTAAACAACCCCCTGTATTGCGAGGGTAATTTTGTCTTTCCGGTCAGCAGCCAGCAAAAGGGAAAGAAAACGCGCGTAGTGTATGTGGCGATAGCAAGTTTTACAAGTGGTAAATCTGGCTTATTGTTAAAGAGGAATTATCTTTTGTGAAGTCTTTTAAGGCTATGACTCATTCAATTTAACCGGACATAGATAATATATAACATAGGGTATATAAATTTATCATTGTATACTTGTCATAATTCAAGTTGCATGTGCTGCATCGATGTTCGCTCACCCAGGTCACTTACTTATGTAAGCTTCTGGAAATTCATTATTTGTTCCCTTCCTGCAACTTGACTTATTTAGAGTATATTCATGTATATGAATAATATTCTTGCAATAATAGCTTTAAAGTATTGCATGCGGATAACTGAGGTGAAATTCCTGTTTTAGGATTATTGTCACTTTATTTTCCTGGTTAGACATATAGCTGACTGGTTTGTTTATTTGAATTATGATATTCATTAGTGCTACTGTTTTTTATAAAATAATTTTTGAATTGTTATTTTTTCACGGACGGCATTATGCGAGGAAAAATACCTAAAACGGAGCTGCTGGTGACTTTTGAGGTCGTCGCACGTCATGAAAGCTATACCAGAGCGGCAGAGGAGTTAGCGTTAACCCAAAGTGCTGTATTCAGACAAGTAAGTGCGCTGGAGGAATTTTTACATACTCCGCTATTTTCACACTCTAAAAAACGCATTTTTCTTAATGATGCAGGGAAGTATTACCTGGGGATAGTAAAAGAATCATTAAATAAGCTGGAACGCGATACCAATACGATTATGACCTGGCAGCCTACGGTTCAGGTTATTGAACTTGCCGTTAATCCTACGTTTAGTACCCACTGGTTAATCCCAAATTTACATGAATTCACAAAGTTACATCCCGATATTATTGTTAATATTCATTCTTTAGCTAATAACGGCGATTTTCTTAATCGGGAGTACGATGCTGTCATTATGCGCGAAAATTTTTGCGCGCCCTGGGCGGAAGTAGAATATCTCTTTGAAGAGGAGATTTTGCCGGTATGCAGCGGCAGTTTGCTTGCAATGTCCGATCAAAAACTGTCAGTGGCAGAACTGCTTACTGAGTTACCACTTCTGCATCAAAGCACCCGTATTACTGGCTGGGAAGAGTGGTTTGCTTTATCTGGCGTTAGCAGTCCGCTGGTCAATAACGGACCACGTTTCGATTTGCTTTCAATGCTGATTGCCGCCGTGCGCTCTAATCTCGGCGTGGCGCTGTTACCACGGTTCGCTATTCAACATGATTTGGATAGTGGCGATATGGTGATTCCCTGTGATGTGCCTATTCGTACCGGTAATCGTTTTATTATGACGTGGCAGGAAGAGAAGTCTGACTCGCCGCACTTGCAGCAATTTCGTGAATGGTTGCTGGCGAAATCGGTCGTACCGCAGGAGATGTAAAACCTGCGCCTGGCGGGATGCCAGGCGCAGTTATTACCAGTCGATACCCGGCTGGGCCTGAATGCCGTTATCAAAAGCATGTTTGACGGGGCGGATTTCGCTGACCGTATCCGCCATTTTTAATATCTGACTGTGGCAACCGCGTCCGGTGACAATGACACTTTGTTGTGCCGGGCGGTTTTGCAGAGAAGCGATCACTTCTTCGGTATCCAGATAATGGTAAGCCAGCATATAGGTGAGCTCATCAAGCACCACTAAGTCGTAACGCTTGTCAGCCAGCATCCGTTTGCTTTCCGACCAGACCTCTTTCGCCGCGTCGATATCCGCTTGCCGGTTCTGAGTCTCCCAGGTAAAACCGGTTCCCATAATATGAAACTCAACCCCCAGCGGCTGGAGAAGGTTGTATTCGCCGTTGTCCCATTGCCCCTTGATGTACTGCGCAACCCCCACCGTTTTGCCATGACCCACCGCGCGCGTCACAGTACCAAACGCGGCAGTGGATTTCCCTTTGCCGTTGCCGGTGAAAACAATCAAGATCCCTTTTTTCTCTATCGCCGCCGCGACGCGCGTATCGACCTGTTCCTTCAATTTCTGCTGGCGCTGCATATGCCGTTCAGTTGAAATTCGCGCTTCCATTCATTTTCCTTAATGTCCCGCAGGGCAACTGGCGCAGCGGTGTTGCTGCTCAAACTGACTAAAGAAATTATTGCCTTTATCATCGACCAGGATGAATGCGGGCAGATTTTCCACTTCCATCATCCACACCGCTTCCATACCCAGCTCCGGGTATTCCAGGCAACGCAGACTTTTGACATATTCTTGCGCCAGTAACGCAGCTGCACCGCCAATACTTCCCAGATTGAAGCCGCCATGTTTGTGACAGGCATCGGTGACCTGCTGGCTGCGGTTACCTTTCGATAACATTACCAGACTGCCGCCAGCCGCCTGGAAGGTTTCGACATAACCGTCCATTCGACCGCCCGTGGTTGGACCCAGTGAACCGCAGGCCATGTTCTCCGGTGTTTTCGCCGGGCCAGCGTAATAGACAATATGATGCTTCAGGTAATCCGGCATCGATTCGCCGCTATCCAGCCGCGCTTTTATTTTTGCGTGGGCGATATCGCGCGCCACTACGATGGGACCACTTAACGACACGCGGGTACCTACCGGTAATCTGGCGAGATCCTGCATCACGTCACGCAACGGACGGTTTAGATCCAGGTGTACATGTTGCGAGTGATTTTCTTCCCGCAATGAGGCTGGAATATATTGCCCCGGATTGTGTTCGAGTTTTTCCAGCCAGATACCGTGCTTGTTAATTTTTGCTTTGATATTGCGATCGGCAGAACAGGAGAGCGCCATAGCTATCGGGCAAGAGCCACCGTGACGCGGCAGACGAATGACGCGAATATCATGAGCGAAATATTTACCCCCAAATTGCGCACCAATACCAAATTGCTGACTGGCTTCGAGCAACGCTTTTTCCAGCTCAATATCACGGAATGCTTGTCCCTGCTCGTTTCCGCTGGTGGGCAAATTGTCGTAATATTTCGTAGAGGCCAGCTTGGCAACTTTTAAGGTTTGATCGGCTGAAAGCCCTCCGACGACAAAGGCGATGTGGTAGGGCGGGCAGGCGGCCGTGCCCAACGATTTCATTTTGTCGATTAAAAACGCGGTCAGTTTTTCTGGTTGCAATAAGGATTTGGTTTCCTGATAAAGCGCGGCTTTATTGGCGGAGCCGCCCCCTTTATTAACACAGAGAAAATGGTACTCATTACCAGCGACAGCGCTGATATCAATCTGCGCCGGGAGATTGGTTTGCGTATTGACTTCGGTATACATATCCAGCGGCGCATTTTGTGAAAAGCGCAGATTATTTTCCTGGAAAGTACTGTAAATGCCTTTGCTTAAGGCTTCAGCGTCGTTACCTCCCGTCCATATCTGTTGCCCTTTACTGGCAACAATAGTTGCGGTGCCGGTATCCTGACAGTTGGGTAATACCCCTTTTGCTGAGACTTCAGCATTACGTAATAACTGCAACGCAACGTATTTATCATTACTACTGGCCTGCGGATCGCTAAGAATGCTGGCGACCTGTTGCAAATGAGCGGAACGTAAGAAAAAAGAGGCTTCATAAAATGCCTGCCGGGCAAGCAGCGTTAATGCTTCAGGAGCGATTTTTATCACTTCTTCGCCGTCTAATTCCGTTACTGTAATATGTTGATCGCTAATTAATGTATATTCTGTACCGTCTTTATTTTGTAGAAACGGTTCTTGCCAGATAAATGGTTTGGACATATTTCACTTTTCACCTTAAACGTTAGTGTTACTTAATTGCCGTCTAACTTCATGATCCGGCTTATAAAAATGCGTAGTCATTGGCTTCTGATTGCTTAAGATCCCCCTCAGGGCAGAGCAACGTTCGATTCATTGGGTTTTAATGCTTTACCCCGACAACCCTCGCCGAAATGTTCGCCTTCCCACCGACTCACCATCGCAGCGCCCATTGCGTTGCTCATGACGTTTGTCGCGGAACGCCCCATATCAAGGAACGGATCAACGCCCATCAGCAAGATCAGCCCCGCTTCCGGAATATTGAACTGGTTGAGCGTGGCGGCGATAACCACCATTGAGGCGCGTGGTACGCCAGCCATTCCTTTCGAGGTCAACATCAGGATCAACAGCATGGTGATTTGCTCACCGATGGATAAATGGATATTGCAGGCCTGGGCGATGAAAACTGTGGCGAAGGAGCAGTAGGCCATTGATCCAACGAGATTAAATGAGTAGCCAATGGGTAAGACAAAGCTGGCAATTTTGGGGGAAACGCCAAATTGCTCCAGTTTTTCAAGCGTTCCCGGAAAAGCAGCTTCAGAACTGGATGTGGTAAATGCCAGCAGGGCGGGTTCTGAAAGGGCGCGGGTCAGGCGTCTGATGCAGGGGCCGACATAAACGATGGCCAGACCGATAAGCAGCACCCAAAGTAATAACATGGTGAAATAAAATTCACCCATAAAGATCCCGGCGCTCACCATAACTGCCAGTCCTCGTTCAGCAATCAATGCTGAAATAGCGGCGAATACGGTCAGGGGAGCGAAGAGCATGACGTAGCCAGTGAGCTTTAACATGGCATGTGCCAGCGAATCTAAGGCGTGAACGATGGCGCTGCCTTTCTCACCAATCGCCGTCAGGCTACAGCCGAGGAAAATTGAGAACACCACGATTTGCAAAATTTCATTGTGCGCCATGGCATCGACAATGCTGGTGGGGAAAGCATGCGAAATAAATACTTTTAGTGTAAAGGGTTCTGACGCGACCACTCCGGTGGTTTCGGCACCGTGTGCAACAAAATTAATTCCTGTGCCTGGCATGAAGAAATTTACCGTTATCAAGCCTAAGGCAATTGACAGCAATGAGGCGCAAATAAATAAAAAGAGTGTTTTAGAAAAAATACGACCAAGGGCTTTGGCATCGCCCATTTTAGCAATACCTACCACCAGGGTAGAGACCACTAACGGAGCGATAATCATTTTTATCAGTCGTAAGAAAATCGTCGTGAATATCGATATTTCTTGCGCATAGAGTTTTGCTGTTTCCGGTGAAGCAGTGTTATTGAGCACTACGCCGATAATCATTCCAAGTACCAGCGCCAAAAGAATCATCGTAGTTAAACTTATTTTCTTCATTTTTTCCTCCATCAGGTGCACGGCGATAAATCAGAATCAGGAGAAGTGGATGCCTGAATAGAGATTCAGGCATCTACCTGCTATAACAACCTTACAAATAGCTGAAGTGTTGAGCTGCAATAAGTGACGGGATGTCAGTTGGCTAAAAGTGTTCGGATTTTTACAAATCGAAACTCATATTTAATAAAGGTGCATGTTGCTGTGCGCCATAGACATCATTGTCACCTACATTCCCGGAGATAATATCTCGTGGCATGACAATTTTTACTGCGTTAGAAGGATCAAACCAGACAATACGATGAATAAAGTCAGGTTCAACATGATATAAGCGCGCAATCAGTTCTGGGGTTAATTGCCCTGATGATTTTACTCGCTCATAGTTTTCTTTCGTTTTAAATAAAATATCTAAAACCAGTTCGTAAGGTCCGGCATTTTTCGAACGAATGACTTGCGCCAGTGAGACAATTGACTGTTTCATGCCTGAACTCCTTCTGGCGTCACCTGTTCAATATGGAAATCAAAACGCAGAGCGTCGTTGGCTTCAATCAGGTGATATATGGAAAATTCGTATACCGGCCCGCCCTGGATATCAGAAGGGGAGAACGGGAACGCTAGGTTGCCTGCGGTAGCGATGCGGTTTTCATAGCCGTAGTGCAGCATGGTAGAGCGCACCAGCGAGCAAACGCTGTTGGCAATTTCCTGGGTCGGTGCAACTACATCAAGGACAATCCCCAGCTCATGCCCGGCAGTTTGCATCGGTTCATGGTCACCCATCACCCCGTTTTTGCCGTACAGGTGGAAATTGATGCGAATGCTGTCATCGTCTAAGGACAGATTACGCGAAACGCTGGTTTTGACTTCATCGATGATGTTATCGATCCCGGCGATCATGATCGGGTCGCGCGTTCCGGCGATGGTCAAACAGCGGAAACCCACCCGCCGCGCACCTTCCAGTTTCAGGGCATAGGGCGTTTCTTCATGCTTAGAACCGCTGACGTACACTTCGCCATCATTGATCGCTTTAAATGTGCAACCTTTCAGGTTTAGCACGCCGCCAGGTCCTGGCAGAAAGTAGGGATCGGATTTCTCATACAGTGTGTGTGCAGCAGCTGACGTTTCGGTAAATTTACGCTTCGGATTAAACGTCTTCAGCGTAAAGCCGTTGTCATCAATGATGCCCATCGCACAGTCAGAGCCTGAGCCGGGTGTTGCAGCGATTGCCGCACATTCAAGGATTTTCCCACAATGCAGTGCCAGACCTTCATCAAAGCCTTGCATGATCGGAAGCGCAGCAAAGCAGGCCGGGTCGTAAGCGCGCCCGCCCAGCACCACTTGCGCTCCTTCTTTCAGCGCCCGCTGGAAGGGTTCGATGCCCATTTGCGCGACGATATACGTACTTTCGTCAATCGAGTCGTGGGTTAACGGCGGGACAAAATCCAGCGCCGTGATTTTGCCGTTATCCAGCGCCTGGTGGACGATGGCTTTGTCAACGTCTGCCGGGATCAGCGCCATCGAGAACGCGAGGCGCTCTTCCCGGGCAATCTCATGAATTATTTCTCGGCACCACTCCAGGTGTGGAGCGGCACCAGAACCGCCGGCCGTTCCGATCACCACCGGTATATTATTTTGCACGCCTGCGGTGATCATATAGCGCAGATCGCGCTTGACCCCTGCGCGATCGGTAAATGGTTTGCCTGCCCCGAGGTAGTGGGGACCTGGATCGGAAGATCCTGCATCAACGGCGATCAGATCGGGCGATTCTGCCATCGCTTTGCGGAAGCTCTCTTCCGGGAATCCATACCCGAGGATTGCCGTTGGCGATAAGACTTTAAAAGAACGAGCCATTTGTTAATCCTTAGCCTGCAACAGCGCGATAGTACGATTCATTTCGTTGAAGACGATATCGAGGCCTTCGTCAAAGCCCATCCCCGGTTTTACCAGCATACGCATGGGGCGAGCGGCAAGGGCGACGTGGACACACGTGCGGGCGCTGACATCGGTTTCATTGCAGGTGCCGCCCTGGTACGCTTCCATGCTGTGGCTGTTGCAATAAAGAACTGCATCGACGATGTTGTGAATACTGCCCAGATCCGGGGTTTTGATTTGCACCATGTGGCAACTGGCGGCATCAGTGAAATCAACAATATCCTGGTAGGTGTTACACCATTCATCGGCCACAATTTTCACGCCGGAACCGAGGCGCGTCAGCTCTTTGGTAATCGCGGTCAGCAGGCGGATTTGATCGGGCTTGTTACCGGCATCGACCGGCCCCTCAATGTAGAGCGGCAGGCCTTGCGCCTCTTTTTCCAGACTGGCGATGTATTGCGCACAGCGAAGCGGATCCATATCGAAGATCAGACCAATAGTGCCGTATACATCGATGTGTAGGGTAGGGTGGTAGCGTGCGCTGGTGCGTTTGCTTAGAATCCGATCGGATAGCCAACGGACATATTCGCGCAGTTTTTCTCCTTTAAAGCCCAGTTTCTCTTCGACGTTATTAATCAGCGCATGAGGTAGCACGTCGATGCCCTTAAGGATCATCTTATCGACAGCGATATATCGATCGTCTCCGCTCTGACCAAATAATGGAATGGATTCCGCCACGCGTGGCAACTGCCATTCATCACAGACCACTTCAGTTTTTAGACGGCCGGTTGCCAGCGCGGTAGCATCAAGCAGCGCCTGTGATAATCCATAACGTACGGCGGTATGCAGCAAGTTTCCGTCAATACGCAATTTGTCGAAGAAACGGGCATTCGGCAGGAAAGCATCCACATCGCGGCCTACCAGTAATGGCTTGATATGGTCGTTGAGGAACGGAATAAAGTGCTCTGCGAGGAACAGTGGATCGCGACCGCCTGCCCCGGAATACTGTACGGCAGCACAGTCGCCTACGGCGACCGCACCGTTTTCCAGAATCAACTGAACCGAAACGCACTCCCCGGCCTGACGTACGGCGTTAAACCCCTGTGTTACCGGCTCTCCGGTATAAAAAAAGCCGTCGTGACCCGCTCCGTTTTTTATCGCCTGCTGATCATCGAAATAGAATGAGGAGTAGCCAGCGGTAAAAAGGGCCTGTTTTATTTTCATTATGGTCTTCCTATTAATTTACTGTGGGATACAGCATTGATGTCATCTACAACCATCTGGAATGTCGGTTGGCGTCCTTCAAAGCGCGCGCGTTCAGCAACGTAATCGTGGTGGAGGTCGAGAATATCTTTTGGCAATGGAACGGCTCCGGCTTCCAGTACGCGTATCGCGCCGGTGTTGTCACGGACCGGAAGAATTTTGCCTGCGTTGCAGGCGGCTGGCGCAAACGGCACATCCAGTACGCCCGCTTCAAATGCCAGCACCGTACCGCGCGCAATATCACCATTGCCCAGTTCGAACACTTTGTTCAGTACAGCGCGAACCTCGCTCTTAATCAGTTCAATTTCCAGTTCAACCGCCGGGCACGGCGGGAATTTCTGCTCGTTGACCATGTTGAGCATCTGGCGGGAGGCTTTTAGCCCCTGAATGTTGGCAGCAGCAGTCGGGATGCCCCAGGCTTCGTGCGGACTTTTGGTGATGACTTTGGTAGCACCAGACATCCCCGCGACGGCAGCACCCCAGGAGATAATGGCGAACGCTTTCGATTCGTCCTCCGGAAAGCCTCCCATCCACTGGTGAAACACGGTACTTAATTCGTAGTCGGTATAGCCATAGCTCTGAAAATATTCGTGTGCAAGTTCCCGCAGAGACTGGATCGCCGCAACATCCTGCGTCAGGCTACCGACCTGACCATAACCAACGGTGATAGACTTCACACCCTGTTCCAGTGCCAGCAAGCCTTCGATTATTGCGATAGAGTGCGAGATAAACGGCGGGATTAGCGTACCCGTTAGTGGGCCAAACGGTTCGCGGTTGATGCGGATCCCGTGTTCTTCATACATCCCCATTAAACGATCGCAGTACTGCCAGTCGCGGATCGATTTTTCCAGCGTTACGCGCTTGGCATACGGAATATTGTAGGAAATGCCGCCGCCTTCATAACTGGTAAAGCCGCTGGCCATCGAGATTTCAGCCAGCAGACGCGCATCAGGCGTGCCGTGGCGGATCTGTAGCGGTTTTTGCAGAGTTTCGGTGAGGCGACGGCAAGCTGCGACGCCGTGGTTAACTACCGGTAAACCGTTCAGTTTAGAGGTTCCGGCTTCGATGGATTTTTTAATCCCTACAGCCGCTTCTTCGTACCGATTCAGACGGGTATATGCATCGATAGTGCTCGGCAGCAGATCGCACTCTTCTTGTAGTGTTTTCAGTAGTTCGATGTGTTCGTCCATCAGCGCCACGCCTGCGCGCGGTTGGCTAAGGGTTTTACCTTCCTTGTCTGCTTTCAGCAGGGCAAGAGAGAAGCGTTTATGCTCAGGAATGGTTTGTTGGTATTTAACGCCATCTTCAAAGTTTTCAACATCCTTGCCGGTTTCCCAGGTTTTCAATACCTGTTGCCGCTCGGTCATGAATTCGTCATGGGTTAATTTCTTATTTCGAAGTTCCATTGATTGCAGCCTTAATTGTTATAGGGTTAAGCATTGAATACTGGTGCGCGCGGCGGCCAGCGGATCGACTCTGGCGACGTTTGCCAGCAGTGGTAATAGCCCCCGGGAATCGCGGTAATATTCAAATTCGGTCGGTAAGAGAATGCGTTTGCCGTCGTCGTTTAACTCGCGGTATTTCAACCAGCGATGCATATCGAACTGACTGGCACGCGAGAGCCATCCGCCGGATCCAACGACTTTACGCACAGTTGTCAGGTCGCGTCCCATCTGTAAATCGACATTGCCGACGCAGGTGCAGACCTCTTTTTTGGTGCCCGCATGTCTTTCGGTGGCATAACCCACACACAGTCCGGCCAGGACGGTATCGAAATATTTTTCATCTGCATTCGCGGGTAAGTAGTCGGGATGAGCGACTAGATGACGGAGGTAATGATAAAAAGCGTCCAACTGTGCGGGTTGCTGAGCAAAATTCACACTGACTAACTCTTTCGCACTTTCACCAACCACCATTGCCGAGACGCGCATTCCCAGATCGCCTTCTACCGTCCGTTTTACGAAGGGTTCCGGTACGCCATGTAAAACAGTGTCGGGCGAGAGCGTGTTGGCACAGGCGGAATAGACATCGGTGGTTGCGCCGCCCATGTCGATCAGCATGAACTCTTTCCAGCTGTGATCGACGTTACTGATTGCCTTAACCAGTTCAAAGACCGTCCATGGTGTCGGCATTGGTTCTTCGCCTGTTTTATCAACAATGACATCCAGCCCTTTCCCTTTAACGATGCGTTTAAGGAATATGTCGCAGATAGCCTGGCGTGCAGCTAAAGGGTTCGGATGGTCAAGATCGGGCAGAACGTTGTCGACGATGGTCAGGTCTTTATGCCCGAGGAGCTCCTGCACCTTGTCCTGAATATCCCGGTTTCCGGCATAAATAATGGCGCAGTCGAGTTTGGATTCTGCCAGCACACGGGCGTTATTCAGTCCGTAGCTTTCTTCTCCGCCGTCGGTGCCGCCGGTGAACAAGAGAATATCGGGCTGCGTTTCTTCCAGTGCCTGGATATCACGGCGGTTCAGCTTGTAGGCGTAATATTGCGCAATTTTAGCACCCGCAGAGTGAGCGGTTACTTTCGCGGTTTCCAGGGTGATAGAAGGCACCAATCCCATTGCGGCAACCGCCAGCCCACCTTTGGCAGAGGAGGAATACTTCAATGCAACCTCACCACTGTTTAACAGGGGGAGGGCATCATCTACATTTAACACCTGGTCCAGGCTGGAGAAAAACCCCTTCGCCAGATGATGGGTGGTGGTTGGGGTCAGAACGTGGTTAACCAACGTTAACGCGTCCCCCTCCCGGGTGAAGAGGGCTGCTTTGGTCCACGTCGATCCAATATCGACAGAGACGATTTGCATCAGATTGCCTCTTCAAGAATGCGAGTATCAACGTCATGACGTTGGTTGATATCGTGGGCCATCAGCTGACAAACATCTTCTAAGTCATGACTTGGGGAAAAGACGCGATCAAATCCCATCTCTTTGAATTTGGTTTCCACGTCAGCGAAGTCATGTTTTCCGACCACCAGGTTGCCGCCCACATAGAGCAGGATGTCCCCCAAGCCACGCTCAATGCAGCGTTCGCGCATGCCCAGACAGTCGATATCGCCATGCCCATAGATAGAGGAGACGACAATCGCGTCAGCGCCAGTTTCAATGGCAGCATCAATATATTCGTCCTGGCTGACCATTACGCCCAGATTAATGACTCTGAAGTCATGGTTGCTAAAAACGCGGTCCAGAACTTTATTGCCTACTGCATGGCAGTCCGCGCCAATAACGCCAATCACAAGTGTTGCTTTCTTCATGGGTAATCCTTTGTAAGACAGAGAGTAAATTAAGTTACACACGTCGTATTTATGGCCGTTCATAACGGCACAGGTTTAATATCAGAGGAGTGTCTTTATCTGACCGTAATGTTGCAATTGATCTATTTTCAAAATGTCTTTCGGGAAATGATTGTTTAAAGTGTGTTTTTAAATTCTCATTTTAATTCAGCGTGTTATGTCAACTAATGTCATGAATGTTAAATTTTTAAAATTAACTTGATTTGATGTATTGAGATAATTGTGATCAACTTCTAATTTGCATTTTGGGGAGATTTTTTAGCCATGAGTAATACATTTTGTAAAATTTAACTTGAATTTCACTGCAATTCATCTCTGCTTAATGTAAAAAAAATGTTGAATATAACAAATGGTTAATGATTTATACGAATTATGCCCTTTGTTAGTTCTTTTGATTGTTCGTAAAAAAGAGAGGCACATGAAGGTGCTACCAGTACGAGTAACGTTAATCAAAGATTCTAATACTTCTGGCATAAATGCAGGACAGGTTCGCACAGAGTGGATTTAATCAGTATAATCCTCATAAAATAGTTCAGAATTATTTGAATCATTAACGGTGATTTGATGTCGATGTTCAGAAATAGCTGAGTCAATCAATGAAGACAGTATCGAAAAAATGACTGTATCAGAACTAATTTCGATTAATTCTTCTCTTTTTTGACCCAAAAAGATATTTATCTTGATTTCATTTGTACTACGGCAATCTATATAAAGTAATTTTTGATCGCTGAGATTTTCCGTTTCATAAATGTTTTTGGCGAGTGTCGGGTGTAATGATGCCAGACATCTGCTCAGATAAGCCAGATCCTTTAGGGAATACCCCACTGAGTAGAGGATGTCAGAGAATTTTTGTGTGTTTACTGTTATCTCTGAAGTGCATGTTGCATTGACAGGAAGAGTATTAAAAGAGAGCTGAGATGGTGTCATGATTTAAATATCACCGTGAGGAATAAAAATCAACCCCGGGCACTGTTTAGCAATATTTTACACAGGGCTGTATAGAAAATTAAAGTATTTGATTGGCGTCGGTTAACTGATCAATAACTAGTGCTAAATTGGTAAACATTTTGAAATGTCGATACTGGCTCGGAATATCATTTTCAAAGACGAAGGATTCAAGGTTATTGTCTGAAAAATAAAGGACAAGTGTTGCTGATTCGTCAGGGGAAATATGGAAATAAATCTGGTTACCAGACGGAGGATTGTCCAGAAGAAGAGCATCTTTGCCCGTCACATACCTGTTATGGTCGTGGACACTACGCTCACACTTCATCAGAGGTGTCATGATACTCATGTATTCATCTGATGTTAATATATTAAAATCGCCATTCATTTTAAAGAAACGATAAAGTATCAGTACATCCTCTAGCGTAACCGGTTGGTTTGTTTTCAGAGGGAAATAAGTGGGAACCAGAAGATGAGGTTCTAATCTATTTTGTTGGGCGCTATAACTGAATTTAAACATAAATTCCGGATCGCTCATCAATTTAGAAACATAATTATGCCTGGCTTCAAAGGTTTTAATTTTTGCCAGGTTAAATAAATCTGGTTCTTCATCCTGTATTAAAAGACATTGGCCATAACAGAAAGGTTTTTTTTCATTATAAGCAGAAACGGTTATTCTGTCAGGAGTGTCAACGTTATATCCAAAAGCCAGATAGTTACCCTCCTCATCGCGATCTGTTTCCAGGTTATTTAAATTCATCACATTAAGTGTTTTCAATGCTGATTCAATGAGTTGTTGACCCTCTGAGGTAAATGTTTTGCGCTGTGTTGTATAAAGTGTATCGATACCAACGACTATCCGATGTGGGTCAAGGATGGCGGCAATCAACTTTATTACCTGCACAGTCACGGATGATGTCATTGATTCGTTATCTGTTTTTAGAGGATCATTTGATGGCCAACCAGAGAAGCGATTGACAACAGAACCTATATTATCAAGACCCATGGCAGCAACCTCATTGTAATCAAGCGAGGCGCTCAGCGTACCCGGCTATAGAAAAACTAACTTGCAAAAATCGCTCATTTTTCGTTTATCAGGCGAAAGTTGCCTGTGTTCATGCAGACACAGTCGCCTCTGTTAAGCGATATCTCTCTCATCGATACTTATTGGTGATTATTACAAATGAAACAATAACATGGCGGTCTTACGGCAATGCTCATAAAGGCAACAATCAATTAACTTTGATAAAAATATGTTATGTAAAATAGCAACAAATTGGCTACTCTAATCAATTGGTATTATAAAAAGTTGATAAGGCGATTCTGTTAAATAAAACACTGGTTTTTTATCTATGTCTTTTTATTGTAATAATTGTGTTACATAAATATTTCACAATAAATTAACAATAAAATTACCAATGGTCTATGGTTTATACATAATTAACATATTTGACTGGTTTTGATATAAATCAATTTTTAATTCTTGAAAAAAATCTGCAAAACACGATAAATTGTCGTAGATCAAATTGGTGAGGTCGTGACAATTTCGCTATAAATTGATCACTGTCGAAAAATGCAAATTTGCTCAATAAAAACCTGTTTATTGTAAGGATTTTGCGGCGTAATATAATTACGGGATCAATTTGGTTTATTCATTAACATATTTGTAACTTTTTTATCATTGTCTTTTCCACTTTTGAGGAAAAGACAGCGATAGAGGCGAGCAAATAATTTTGTATTGGGGCATGCGTGTGACCCTTTCTAACGGGGTTCACTCTCGGAGTCTTCATGCGATGAGCAAGGAGTCATGATGTTAGATATAGTCGAACTGTCGCGCTTACAGTTTGCCTTGACCGCGATGTACCACTTCCTTTTTGTGCCACTGACGCTCGGTATGGCGTTCCTGCTGGCCATTATGGAAACGGTCTACGTCCTTTCCGGCAAACAGATTTATAAAGATATGACCAAGTTCTGGGGCAAGTTGTTTGGTATCAACTTCGCTCTGGGTGTGGCAACCGGTCTGACCATGGAGTTCCAGTTCGGGACTAACTGGTCTTACTATTCCCACTATGTAGGGGATATCTTCGGTGCGCCGCTGGCAATCGAAGGTCTGATGGCCTTCTTCCTCGAATCCACCTTTGTAGGTCTGTTCTTCTTCGGTTGGGATCGTCTGGGTAAAGTTCAGCATATGTGTGTCACCTGGCTGGTGGCGCTTGGTTCAAACCTGTCCGCACTGTGGATTCTGGTTGCGAACGGCTGGATGCAAAACCCAATCGCATCCGATTTCAACTTTGAAACTATGCGTATGGAGATGGTGAGCTTCTCCGAGCTGGTGCTTAACCCGGTTGCTCAGGTGAAATTCGTTCACACGGTAGCGTCTGGTTATGTGACTGGCGCGATGTTCATCCTCGGTATCAGCGCATGGTATATGCTGAAAGGTCGTGACTTCGCCTTCGCTAAACGCTCCTTTGCTATCGCTGCCAGCTTCGGTATGGCTGCCGTTCTGTCTGTTATTGTTCTGGGTGATGAATCCGGTTACGAAATGGGCGACGTGCAGAAAACCAAACTGGCTGCTATTGAAGCCGAGTGGGAAACGCAACCTGCGCCTGCAGCCTTTACTCTGTTCGGCATTCCTGATCAGGAAGAGGAGACGAACAAATTTGCGATCCAGATCCCTTACGCGCTGGGCATCATTGCAACGCGTTCCGTGGATACCCCGGTTATCGGCCTGAAAGAGCTGATGGTGCAGCATGAAGAACGCATCCGTAACGGGATGAAGGCGTACTCTCTGCTCGAGCAACTGCGTTCTGGTTCTACTGACCAGGCGGTTCGTGACCAGTTCAATAGCATGAAGAAAGACCTCGGTTACGGTCTGTTGCTGAAACGCTACACGCCAAACGTGGCGGATGCGACTGAAGCGCAGATTCAACAGGCAACCAAAGACTCCATTCCACGTGTAGCGCCGCTGTACTTCGCGTTCCGTATCATGGTGGCGTGTGGCTTCCTGCTGCTGGCAATCATCGCGCTCTCTTTCTGGAGTGTCATCCGCAACCGTATTGGCGAGAAAAAATGGCTGCTGCGCGCCGCACTGTACGGTATTCCGCTGCCGTGGATTGCTGTAGAAGCGGGCTGGTTCGTGGCTGAATATGGTCGCCAACCTTGGGCTATCGGTGAAGTGCTGCCGACAGCTGTAGCGAACTCGTCACTGACCGCAGGCGACCTCATCTTCTCGATGGTGCTGATTTGTGGCCTGTATACCCTGTTCCTGGTGGCAGAATTGTTCTTAATGTTCAAGTTTGCACGCCTTGGCCCAAGCAGCCTGAAAACCGGTCGCTATCACTTTGAGCAGTCTTCCACGACTACTCAGCCGGCACGCTAAGACAGGAGTCGTCAAATGATCGATTATGAAGTATTGCGTTTTATCTGGTGGCTGCTGGTTGGCGTTCTGCTGATTGGTTTTGCAGTCACTGACGGTTTCGACATGGGGGTGGGCATGCTCACCCGTTTCCTCGGTCGTAACGACACCGAGCGTCGAATTATGATTAACTCCATCGCACCACACTGGGACGGTAACCAGGTATGGCTGATCACTGCGGGTGGCGCTCTGTTTGCTGCCTGGCCGATGGTCTATGCCGCTGCGTTCTCCGGCTTCTATGTGGCGATGATCCTCGTGCTGGCGTCTCTGTTCTTCCGTCCGGTCGGTTTTGACTACCGCTCCAAGATTGAAGAAACCCGCTGGCGTAACATGTGGGACTGGGGCATCTTCATTGGTAGCTTCGTTCCGCCGCTGGTGATTGGTGTGGCGTTCGGTAACCTGTTGCAGGGCGTACCGTTTAACGTTGATGAATACCTGCGTCTGTACTACACCGGTAACTTCTTCCAGCTGCTTAACCCGTTCGGCCTGCTGGCTGGCGTGGTGAGCGTAGGGATGATCATTACTCAGGGCGCAACCTATCTGCAGATGCGTACCGTGGGCGAACTGCACCTGCGTACCCGTGCAACGGCTCAGGTGGCGGCACTGGTGACACTGGTCTGCTTCGCACTGGCTGGCGTATGGGTGATGTACGGTATCGATGGTTATGTTGTGAAATCAACAATGGACCATTACGCGGCATCTAACCCACTGAATAAAGAAGTGGTTCGTGAAGCTGGCGCATGGTTGGTGAACTTCAACAACACGCCGATTCTGTGGGCTATTCCGGTACTGGGTGTGGTTCTGCCTCTGCTGACCATTCTGACTGCACGTATGGATAAAGCGGCGTGGGCGTTTGTGTTCTCCTCCCTGACGCTGGCCTGCATCATCCTGACTGCCGGTATTGCAATGTTCCCGTTTGTGATGCCGTCCAGCACCATGATGAACGCAAGTCTGACAATGTGGGATGCAACTTCCAGCCAGCTGACGCTTAACGTCATGACCTGGGTTGCGGTGGTTCTGGTACCGATCATTCTGCTCTACACCGCCTGGTGCTACTGGAAAATGTTCGGTCGTATCACCAAAGAAGATATTGAACGTAACACCCACTCTCTGTACTAAGTAAGGAGCTAAAAATGTGGTATTTCGCATGGATTCTGGGAACGCTTCTTGCCTGTTCGTTTGGGGTAATCACCGCGCTGGCGCTTGAGCACGTCGAATCAGGCAAAGCCGGTCAAGAAGACATCTGATGAGTAAGATTATCGCAACCTTGTATGCGGTAATGGACAAGCGCCCCCTGCGGGCGCTTTCCTTCGTGATGGCGCTTCTGTTAGCAGGATGTATGTTTTGGGACCCGTCACGTTTCGCCGCGAAGACCAGTGAACTGGAAATCTGGCATGGTTTATTGCTGATGTGGGCCGTCTGTGCTGGTGTTATTCACGGCGTGGGCTTTCGTCCGCAGAAGGTTCTCTGGCAAGGGATTTTTTGCCCTTTGCTTGCCGATATTGTTCTCATTGTCGGGCTGATTTTCTTCTTCTTTTAAATCAGAATTCTCTTTAAAAATTTATGGGCCGCTTCAGGCCCATAAATTTTTACGCTCCCTTAACTTGCCCTCATTCCCAAACCTCAATCGCGCGCGTATAGTAGCAGCGTTTAAAAGCTCTAACTTTTGTTGCATTACCGGGATGTAAAGTGAATACAACGCTGTTTCGATGGCCGGTTCGCGTCTACTATGAAGATACCGATGCCGGTGGTGTGGTGTACCACGCCAGTTACGTCGCTTTTTATGAAAGAGCACGCACAGAGATGCTGCGTCATCATCACTTCAGTCAGCAGGCGCTGATGGCTGAACGCGTTGCCTTTGTGGTGCGTAAAATGACGGTGGAATATTATGCACCTGCGCGGCTCGACGATATGCTCGAAATACAGACTGAAATAACATCAATGCGTGGCACCTCTTTGGTTTTCACGCAACGTATTGTCAACGCCGAGAATACTTTGCTGAATGAAGCAGAGGTTCTGGTTGTTTGCGTTGACCCACTCAAAATGAAGCCTCGTGCGCTTCCCAAGTCTATTGTCGCGGAGTTTAAGCAGTGACTGACATGAATATCCTTGATTTGTTCCTGAAGGCTAGCCTTCTGGTTAAACTTATCATGTTGATTTTGATTGGTTTTTCAATCGCATCCTGGGCCATTATTATCCAGCGGACCCGTATTCTTAACGCAGCGGCGCGCGAAGCCGAAGCGTTTGAAGATAAATTCTGGTCTGGAATCGAACTTTCTCGCCTCTATCAAGAGAGCCAGGGAAAACGGGATAATCTCACTGGTTCGGAACAAATCTTTTACAGCGGGTTCAAAGAGTTTGTGCGCCTGCATCGTGCCAATAGCCATGCGCCTGAAGCCGTAGTGGAAGGGGCGTCGCGAGCGATGCGTATTTCCATGAACCGTGAACTTGAAAATCTGGAAACGCACATTCCGTTCCTCGGTACGGTTGGCTCCATCAGCCCGTATATTGGTCTGTTTGGTACGGTCTGGGGGATCATGCACGCCTTTATCGCCCTCGGGGCGGTAAAACAAGCAACACTGCAAATGGTTGCGCCCGGTATCGCAGAAGCGTTGATTGCGACGGCAATTGGTCTGTTCGCCGCAATTCCGGCGGTAATGGCTTATAACCGCCTCAACCAGCGCGTAAACAAACTGGAACTGAATTACGACAACTTTATGGAAGAGTTTACCGCGATTCTGCACCGCCAGGCGTTTACCGTTAGCGAGAGCAACAAGGGGTAAGCCATGGCCAGAGCGCGTGGACGAGGTCGTCGCGATCTCAAGTCCGAAATCAACATTGTACCGTTGCTGGACGTACTGCTGGTGCTGTTGCTGATCTTTATGGCGACAGCGCCCATCATCACCCAGAGCGTGGAGGTCGATCTGCCAGACGCTACTGAATCACAGGCGGTGAGCAGTAACGATAATCCGCCAGTGATTGTTGAAGTGTCTGGTATTGGTCAGTACACCGTGATGGTTGAGAAAGATCGCCTGGAGCGTTTACCACCAGAGCAGGTGGTGGCGGAAGTGTCCAGCCGTTTCAAGGCCAACCCGAAAACGGTCTTTCTGATCGGTGGCGCAAAAGATGTGCCTTACGATGAAATAATTAAAGCACTGAACTTGTTACATAGTGCGGGTGTGAAATCGGTTGGTTTAATGACGCAGCCTATCTAAACATCTGCGTTTCCCTTGCTTGAAAGAGAGCGGGTAACAGGCGAACAGTTTTTGGAAACCGAGAGTGTCAAAGGCAACCGAACAAAACGACAAGCTCAAGCGGGCGATAATTATTTCAGCAGTGCTGCATGTCATCTTATTTGCGGCGCTGATCTGGAGTTCGTTCGATGAGAATATAGAAGCTTCAGCCGGAGGCGGCGGTGGTTCGTCCATCGACGCTGTCATGGTTGATTCAGGTGCGGTAGTTGAGCAGTACAAACGCATGCAAAGCCAGGAATCAAGCGCGAAGCGTTCTGATGAGCAGCGCAAGATGAAGGAACAGCAGGCTGCTGAAGAACTGCGTGAGAAACAAGCGGCTGAACAGGAACGCCTGAAGCAACTTGAGAAAGAGCGGTTAGCTGCTCAGGAACAGAAAAAGCAGGCTGAAGAAGCCGCAAAACAGGCCGAGTTAAAGCAGAAGCAAGCGGAAGAGGCGGCAGCGAAAGCGGCGGCAGATGCTAAAGCGAAGGCCGAAGCGGATGCTAAAGCTGCGGAAGAAGCAGCGAAGAAAGCGGCTGCAGACGCGAAGAAAAAAGCAGAAGCAGAAGCCGCCAAAGCCGCAGCCGAAGCGCAGAAAAAAGCCGAGGCAGCCGCTGCGGCACTGAAGAAGAAAGCGGAAGCGGCAGAAGCAGCTGCAGCTGAAGCAAGAAAGAAAGCGGCAACTGAAGCTGCTGAAAAAGCCAAGGCAGAAGCTGAGAAGAAAGCGGCTGCTGAAAAGGCTGCAGCTGATAAGAAAGCAGCGGCAGAGAAAGCTGCAGCCGACAAAAAAGCAGCAGAAAAAGCGGCTGCTGAAAAGGCAGCCGCTGATAAGAAAGCAGCGGCAGAAAAAGCCGCCGCAGACAAAAAAGCGGCAGCGGCAAAAGCTGCAGCTGAAAAAGCCGCTGCAGCAAAAGCGGCCGCAGAGGCAGATGATATTTTCGGTGAGCTAAGCTCTGGTAAGAATGCACCGAAAACGGGGGGAGGGGCGAAAGGGAACAATGCTTCGCCTGCCGGGAGTGGTAATACTAAAAACAATGGCGCATCAGGGGCCGATATCAATAACTATGCCGGGCAGATTAAATCTGCTATCGAAAGTAAGTTCTATGACGCATCGTCCTATGCAGGCAAGACCTGTACGCTGCGCATAAAACTGGCACCCGATGGTATGTTACTGGATATCAAACCTGAAGGTGGCGATCCCGCACTTTGTCAGGCTGCGTTGGCAGCAGCTAAACTTGCGAAGATCCCGAAACCACCAAGCCAGGCAGTATATGAAGTGTTCAAAAACGCGCCATTGGACTTCAAACCGTAATCGCGATGCTGACTGTTCCGACGGTCAACATCAGACACCGGTTGCCACGGGGTTCTGGTAGTTTTGTGTATTTTAGTTTGTTAACATTCTGCTAAATTATCGTGGGCCATCGGTCCAGATAAGGGAGATATGATGAAGCAGGCATTACGAGTAGCATTTGGTTTTCTCATACTGTGGGCATCAGTTCTGCATGCTGAAGTCCGCATTGTGATCGACAGCGGTGTAGATTCCGGTCGTCCTATTGGCGTTGTTCCTTTCCAGTGGGCGGGTCCTGGTGCAGCACCTGAAGATATTGGCGGCATCGTTGCTGCTGACTTGCGTAACAGCGGTAAATTTAATCCATTAGATCGCGCTCGTCTGCCACAGCAGCCGGGTAGTGCACAGGAAGTACAACCAGCAGCATGGTCTGCGCTGGGCATTGACGCTGTGGTTGTCGGCCAGGTCACTCCGAATCCGGACGGCTCTTACAATGTTGCTTATCAGCTGGTTGACACTGGCGGCGCACCGGGTACTGTACTTGCTCAGAACTCGTACAAAGTGAACAAGCAGTGGCTGCGTTATGCTGGTCATACCGCCAGTGATGAAGTGTTTGAAAAACTGACCGGCATTAAAGGTGCGTTCCGTACCCGTATTGCCTACGTTGTTCAGACCAACGGCGGTCAGTTCCCGTATGAACTGCGCGTATCTGACTATGACGGTTACAACCAGTTTGTCGTTCACCGTTCTCCGCAGCCGCTGATGTCTCCGGCATGGTCACCGGATGGTTCTAAACTGGCCTATGTGACTTTCGAGAGCGGTCGTTCAGCGCTGGTCATCCAAACGCTGGCAAATGGTGCTGTACGTCAGGTGGCTTCATTCCCGCGTCACAACGGTGCCCCTGCATTCTCGCCAGACGGCAGCAAACTGGCATTCGCCTTGTCGAAAACCGGTAGCCTGAACCTGTACGTAATGGATTTGGCTTCTGGTCAGATCCGCCAGGTGACTGATGGTCGCAGTAACAATACCGAACCGACCTGGTTCCCGGACAGCCAGAACCTGGCATTTACTTCTGACCAGGCCGGTCGTCCGCAGGTTTATAAAGTGAATATCAACGGCGGTGCGCCACAACGTATTACCTGGGAAGGTTCGCAGAACCAGGATGCGGATGTCAGCAGCGACGGTAAATTTATGGTAATGGTCAGCTCCAATGGTGGGCAGCAGCACATTGCCAAACAAGATCTGGCAACGGGAGGCGTACAAGTTCTGTCGTCCACGTTCCTGGATGAAACGCCAAGTCTGGCACCTAACGGCACTATGGTAATCTACAGCTCTTCTCAGGGGATGGGATCCGTGCTGAATTTGGTTTCTACAGATGGGCGTTTCAAAGCGCGTCTTCCGGCAACTGATGGACAGGTCAAATTCCCTGCCTGGTCGCCGTATCTGTGATAATAATTAATTGAATAGTAAAGGAATCATTGAAATGCAACTGAACAAAGTGCTGAAAGGGCTGATGATTGCTCTGCCTGTTATGGCAATTGCGGCATGTTCTTCCAACAAGAACGCCAGCAATGACGGCAGCGAAGGCATGCTGGGTGCCGGCACTGGTATGGATGCGAACGGCGGCAATGGCAACATGTCTTCCGAAGAGCAGGCTCGTCTGCAAATGCAACAGCTGCAGCAGAACAACATCGTTTACTTCGATCTGGACAAGTACGATATCCGTTCTGACTTCGCTCAAATGCTGGATGCACACGCAAACTTCCTGCGTAGCAACCCGTCTTACAAAGTCACCGTAGAAGGTCACGCGGACGAACGTGGTACTCCGGAATACAACATCTCCCTGGGTGAACGTCGTGCGAACGCCGTTAAGATGTACCTGCAGGGTAAAGGCGTTTCTGCAGACCAGATCTCCATCGTTTCTTACGGTAAAGAAAAACCTGCAGTACTGGGTCATGACGAAGCGGCATACTCCAAAAACCGTCGTGCGGTACTGGTTTACTAAGAGAATTGCATGAGCAGTAACTTCAGACATCAACTATTGAGTCTGTCGTTACTGGTTGGTATAGCGGCCCCCTGGGCCGCTTTTGCTCAGGCACCAATCAGTAGTGTCGGCTCAGGCTCGGTCGAAGACCGCGTCACTCAACTTGAGCGTATTTCTAATGCTCACAGCCAGCTTTTAACCCAACTCCAGCAACAACTCTCTGATAATCAATCCGATATTGATTCCCTGCGTGGTCAGATTCAGGAAAATCAGTATCAACTGAATCAGGTCGTGGAGCGGCAAAAGCAGATCCTGTTGCAGATCGATAGCCTCAGCAGCGGTGGTGCAGCGGTGCAATCAACCAGCGGCGATCAAAGCGGTGCGGCGGCATCAACGACGCCGACAGCTGATGCTGGTACTGCGAATGCTGGCGCGCCGGTGAAAAGCGGTGATGCAAACACGGATTACAATGCAGCTATTGCGCTGGTGCAGGATAAATCCCGCCAGGATGACGCAATGGTGGCATTTCAGAATTTCATCAAAAATTACCCTGATTCAACTTATCTGCCAAACGCCAATTATTGGCTGGGTCAGTTAAACTACAACAAGGGTAAAAAAGATGATGCGGCGTACTATTTTGCTTCGGTAGTGAAAAACTATCCGAAGTCACCGAAAGCTGCGGATGCGATGTTTAAAGTCGGCGTCATCATGCAGGACAAAGGTGACACCGCAAAAGCGAAAGCTGTATATCAGCAGGTTATCAGTAAATACCCTGGGACTGATGGCGCAAAACAGGCGCAAAAACGTCTGAACGCGATGTAATGCATAACACACGACCAGAAGTCGCATTATTTCTGGTCGTGTCGTGCGAATCATAAGCAGTTGAGTGATCTACATCGAAATTTTTGTTGCGCTCAAGTCTGAAATCAGTAATATATGCCGCCGTTGCCACGGGATATCAAACAAACCGAAAGCAACGAAAAAGTGGGTCGTTAGCTCAGTTGGTAGAGCAGTTGACTTTTAATCAATTGGTCGCAGGTTCGAATCCTGCACGACCCACCAATCGCTAAGGTGGAAGCGGTAGTAAAACGTGAAGGATAACGTTGCGTCAGCAACGGCCCGAAGGGCGAGACGAAGTCGAGTCATCCTGCACGACCCACCACTAACCTAGTTAGTTGTAGTATCCAGCGTAGTATCGGGTGATTAGCTCAGCTGGGAGAGCACCTCCCTTACAAGGAGGGGGTCGGCGGTTCGATCCCGTCATCACCCACCACCGGGTCGTTAGCTCAGTTGGTAGAGCAGTTGACTTTTAATCAATTGGTCGCAGGTTCGAATCCTGCACGACCCACCACTAATGCAGTGGGTTCGGTGGAAGTAGTTTGTAGTATCCAGCGCAGTATCGGGTGATTAGCTCAGCTGGGAGAGCACCTCCCTTACAAGGAGGGGGTCGGCGGTTCGATCCCGTCATCACCCACCACTCGGGTCGTTAGCTCAGTTGGTAGAGCAGTTGACTTTTAATCAATTGGTCGCAGGTTCGAATCCTGCACGACCCATCAGTTTTAACATCAAACTCAGATGTTAAGCGTGAAGGATAACGTTGCGCCAGCAACGGCCCGTAGGGCGAGCGAAGCGAGTCATCCTGCACGATCCACCAATATTAAAATTGGTCCCGAGTAGAAATCATTCAGGTAACACCCGTATGGGTCGTTAGCTCAGTTGGTAGAGCAGTTGACTTTTAATCAATTGGTCGCAGGTTCGAATCCTGCACGACCCACCAATTTAAAGGTGGTTACTGGTAGAGAATGTGAAGGATAACGTTGCGTCAGCAACGGCCCGAAGGGCGAGACGAAGTCGAGTCATCCTGCACGACCCACCATCCTGAATGATTAAAGCAGCATAATCCCGCAAGGGGTCGTTAGCTCAGTTGGTAGAGCAGTTGACTTTTAATCAATTGGTCGCAGGTTCGAATCCTGCACGACCCACCAATGTAAAAAAGCGCCCTAAAGGCGCTTTTTTGCTATCTGGGATATTCAAAGATTCGAACCTGCAGCAGGTTCGAGTTGAGCGCAGCGAAACAACGGAGCCGCTCGCGGCGACGGCCCGAAGGGCGAGCGAAGCGAGTCATCCTGCACGACCCACCAATGTAAAAAAGCGCCCTAAAGGCGCTTTTTTGCTATTCAGGCATCTCTCAATTTCAATTCTTGACCCTGATGACATACTCCGCGCTTGCTGCGTAAACGACTCTACGTCGGAGGAATAAGACGCAAAGTGTGGCATTCGTCATCTCATACGTATTTCGAGTGACTTTTCCCCACCATTCGACTATCTTGTTTAGCATATAAAACAAATCATGCCGATAATAGCGAATATCACGCTTATGTCGGTTTTAATGTTAAGCCTGTAAAACGAGATGGTAAGATGAGCGTGATGTTTGATCCTGAAGCGGCGATTTATCCTTTCCCCCCGAAGCCGACGCTGTTAAGCATTGATGAAAAAGCGTATTACCGCGAGAAGATAAAACGTCTGCTAAAAGAACGTAATGCGGTGATGGTTGCCCACTACTATACCGATCCCGAAATTCAACAACTGGCAGAAGAAACCGGTGGCTGTATTTCTGATTCTCTGGAAATGGCGCGCTTCGGTGCAAAGCATCCCGCTTCTACGTTGTTAGTCGCTGGGGTGAGATTTATGGGAGAAACCGCCAAAATTCTCAGTCCGGAAAAAACAATTCTGATGCCGACACTTCAGGCTGAATGTTCACTGGATCTCGGCTGCCCTGTTGAAGAATTTAACGCATTTTGCGATGCCCATCCCGATCGTACTGTCGTCGTCTACGCCAACACTTCTGCTGCGGTAAAAGCGCGCGCAGATTGGGTGGTAACTTCAAGCATTGCCGTCGAACTTATTGATCATCTGGATAGTTTGGGTGAAAAAATCATCTGGGCACCCGACAAACATTTGGGGCGTTACGTGCAAAAACAGACGGGCGCAGACATTTTATGCTGGCAGGGTGCCTGCATTGTGCATGATGAGTTTAAGACTCAGGCGTTAACCCGCTTGCAAGAAGAATACCCGGATGCTGCCATACTGGTGCATCCAGAATCACCGCAAGCTATTGTAGATATGGCGGATGTGGTCGGTTCCACCAGTCAACTGATCGCTGCTGCGAAAACATTGCCACATCAGCGACTTATCGTGGCAACCGATCGGGGTATTTTCTACAAAATGCAGCAGGCGGTGCCAGATAAAGAGTTACTGGAAGCACCAACCGCGGGTGAGGGCGCAACCTGCCGCAGCTGCGCGCATTGTCCGTGGATGGCCATGAATGGCCTTCAGGCCATCGCAGAGGCATTAGAACAGGAAGGAAGCAATCACGAGGTTCATGTTGAGGAAAAGCTGCGAGAGAAGGCGCTGGTGCCGCTCAATCGTATGCTGGATTTTGCGGCTACACTACGTGGATAACTAATAATAAGGCGTCACGTTACGCTTTGGGGGAAAGATGGATTTTTTTAGTGTGCAGAATATCCTGGTACATATACCAATAGGAGCAGGCGGTTATGATCTCTCATGGATCGAAGCGGTAGGCACGATCGCCGGGTTGCTGTGTATTGGCCTTGCCAGTCTGGAGAAGATCAGCAACTACTTCTTTGGCCTGATCAACGTCACCTTGTTTGGCATTATTTTCTTTCAGATTCAGCTGTATGCCAGCCTGCTATTACAGGTGTTTTTCTTTGCCGCGAATATTTACGGTTGGTATGCGTGGTCGCGACAAACCAGTCAGAACGAGGCGGAGTTGAAAATTCGCTGGTTGCCATTGCCGAAGGCGCTCAGCTGGTTGGCGGTTTGCGTTGTTTCGATTGGTCTGATGACGGTATTTATCAATCCGGTGTTTGCATTTTTGACCCGCGTGGCAGTCATGATCATGCAAGCATTAGGATTACAGGTTGCGATGCCTGAACTACAGCCGGACGCTTTCCCGTTCTGGGATTCATGCATGATGGTGTTATCTATCGTGGCAATGATTCTGATGACGCGTAAGTATGTGGAAAACTGGCTATTGTGGGTGATTATTAACGTGATTAGCGTCGTTATTTTTGCACTTCAGGGCGTTTACGCCATGTCTCTGGAGTACATCATCCTGACCTTTATTGCCCTCAACGGCAGCCGGATGTGGATCAACAGCGCACGCGAAAGAGGTTCACGCGCGCTGTCCCATTAATGATGATGATGTGAATGGCCAGACACCCCTTCATTCAGGTGGCAGTCTGGCCCATGACAAGGTTGATATTCCATCTGAATAGTGGCGTGCTCAATCTGATAGTGATCCATCAGGTAGTGTTGGATCTGATCTAACAAGGCATCGTGATCGTGTGGCGGGATCACCTGCACATGCAGCGTCATCACCGGCTTCTCGCCTACCATCCATACATGTACATGGTGCACATTGCGGACTTCCGGGATTTCCCGGCACATACGACGCTTCAGTTCGGCGATATCCAGCGATACCGGTGCACCTTCAAGTAATTCATTCACGCTATCTTTCAACAGTCGCCACGCGCTACGCAGAACCAGAAGCGACACCAGTATTGAGAGAATGGGGTCAGCAGGTGTCCAGCCGGTCCAGATAATAATCAACGCGGCAATAATAGCTCCAACCGAACCCAGAAGGTCCCCGAGGACATGCAGTGCCGCTGCTCGCACGTTGAGGTTTTTCTCTTCGCTGCCGTGATGAAGTAACCAGAAAGAAAGTATATTTGCCAGTAGCCCAGCCACGGCAATTGCCATCATCATGACGCCCTCGACCGGATGCGGCGTGCGGAAGCGTTCTATCGCCTCCCAGACAATCAAAATAGTAATCACCACCAGGGCGATGGCATTCACAAACGCCGCGAGCGTGGTCAATCTTAGCCAACCGAAAGTGTGGCGAATGGTGGGAGGACGACGGGAAAATTGCACTGCGAGTAGGGCGAAAAGCAGGGCGGCAGTATCGGTCAACATATGACCCGCATCGGCCAGCAATGCCAGAGAACCGGAAAGAAAACCACCAATGACTTCTACGAGCATAAACCCGGCAGTCACGCCGAAAGCATACAACAAGCGACGAGCATTATTATCTTCTGGCAGGTGTGAGGAAGTGTGTGAGTGTGAGTGCGCCATGACGAGTCATCCCTTAATTATTCTCACTTAACTTTATGACATCATACTGCTTTTAGAAGGGAAAAATTAAAAGGGAGAGACTCCGCTCTCCCATTATTGGCTATTTCGCAGGGTTACTGCGTGGTACCGTCGGTTTTGGTATCAACATCATTGTTGATGCCATCACCGGTTTGGACTTTTTTATTGATATCCGGGCAGCGACCATCTTTGCACATGGTGTTCTTGTGCTCTTCATCTTTGGTCATGCCGTCATTGTTCATTGAAGAACCATCCTGATGCAGCATTGTGCCGCCAGAACCGGTATTTACCCCGTTATTGTCGACGTTATTTGGCGCGACATTTTCACGGGCGTCAGGGGCTACCTGGCCCGCATCAGCTGCGGCGTTTGCCTGGCCGTTATTGCTTTGCGCTCCGCTATCGGCAGCCAGTGCGGCACCGCTGGCAAGGCTTAGAGTGGCAGTCAAAAATAGTGTGGCCAGTTTTGTCATTTTCATAGGATGCTCCTGTTATGGTCGTTATGTCGGATAACCTCTTCCAACAGTGCATTTGCAGGTGAATATAAAGTAATTGTTTAAGATTTCAGCCAGGCAAAGATACCCAGAAGAGAATCTTGAAATAATTAACAAACAAAGGAGTTACAGTTAGAAATTGTAGGAGAGATCTCGTTTTTCGCGACAATCTGGCGTTTTTCTTGCTAATTCCAGGATTAATCCGTTCATAGTGTAAAACCCCGTTTACACATTCTGACGGAAGATATAGATTGGAAGTATTGCATTCACTAAGATAAGTATGGCAACACTGGAACAGACATGAATTATCAGAACGACGATTTACGAATCAAAGAAATCAAAGAGTTACTTCCTCCTGTCGCATTGCTGGAAAAATTCCCCGCTACTGAAAATGCCGCGAATACGGTTGCCCATGCCCGAAAAGCGATCCATAAGATCCTGAAAGGTAATGATGATCGCCTGTTGGTGGTGATTGGTCCGTGTTCTATTCATGATCCCGTCGCGGCTAAAGAGTATGCCACTCGCTTGCTGGCGCTGCGTGAAGAGCTGAAAGATGAGCTGGAAATCGTAATGCGCGTCTACTTTGAAAAGCCGCGTACCACAGTGGGCTGGAAAGGGCTGATTAACGATCCGCATATGGATAACAGCTTCCAGATCAACGACGGTCTGCGTATTGCCCGCAAATTGCTGCTCGATATTAACGACAGCGGTCTGCCAGCGGCGGGTGAATTCCTGGATATGATCACCCCGCAATATCTCGCGGACCTGATGAGCTGGGGCGCAATTGGCGCACGTACAACGGAATCGCAGGTGCACCGCGAACTGGCGTCTGGGCTTTCTTGTCCGGTCGGCTTCAAAAATGGCACCGACGGTACGATTAAAGTGGCTATCGATGCCATAAATGCCGCCGGTGCGCCGCACTGCTTCCTGTCCGTAACCAAATGGGGGCATTCGGCGATCGTGAACACCAGCGGTAACGGCGATTGCCATATCATTCTGCGCGGCGGTAAAGAGCCTAACTACAGCGCGAAGCACGTTGCTGAAGTGAAAGAAGGGCTGAACAAGGCAGGCCTGCCAGCACAGGTGATGATCGATTTCAGCCATGCTAACTCGTCGAAACAATTCAAAAAGCAGATGGATGTTTGTGCTGACGTTTGCCAGCAGATTGCCGGTGGCGAAAAGGCCATTATTGGCGTGATGGTGGAAAGCCATCTGGTGGAAGGCAATCAGAGCCTCGAGAGCGGGGAGCCGCTGGCCTACGGTAAGAGCATCACTGATGCCTGCATCGGCTGGGAAGATACCGATGCTCTGTTACGTCAACTGGCGAATGCAGTAAAAGCGCGTCGCGGGTAAGGTTTAATTGTCGGATGCGCCGTCAGAGTGGCGTATCTGATGAATCACCGTAGCCCTGACAAGACGCGCAGCGTCGCATCAGGCAATGTGCTCCATTGTTAGCAACAAAAAAGCCGACTCACTTGCAGTCGGCTTTCTCATTTTTAAGCGAATGACGTTTACTTCGCTTTACCCTGGTTAGCAACGGCCGCTGCTTTCGCCGCGATCTCGTCAGCATTACCCAGATAATAGCGTTTCAGCGGTTTGAAATTCTCGTCGAATTCATAAACCAGTGGCACGCCAGTCGGGATATTCAGCTCAAGAATCTCTTCTTCGCTCATATTATCGAGATATTTCACCAGCGCACGTAACGAGTTACCGTGTGCGGCGATGATCACGCGCTCACCGCTCTTCATTCGCGGCAGAATAGTTTCATTCCAGTAAGGGATCACGCGGTCAATGGTCAGCACCAGGCTTTCCGTCAGTGGCAGCTCTTTCTCGCTCAGCTTCGCGTAACGTGGATCGTGGCCCGGATAACGTTCATCATCTTTAGTCAGTTCCGGCGGAGTTACCGCAAAACCACGACGCCACTGTTTCACCTGCTCGTCGCCATACTTTTCAGCAGTTTCCGCTTTGTTCAGACCCTGCAACGCACCGTAGTGACGTTCGTTCAGTTTCCAGGATTTCTCAACGGGCAGCCATGCCTGATCCAGTTCGTCCAGCACATTCCACAGGGTATGGATAGCGCGTTTCAGCACAGAGGTGTAAGCAAAATCAAAGCTGTAACCTTCCTCTTTCAGCAGCTTACCAGCTGCTTTTGCTTCGCTTACGCCTTTCTCAGACAGATCCACGTCGTACCAACCGGTAAAACGGTTTTCTTTGTTCCACTGACTTTCGCCATGACGAACCAGAACCAGCTTAGTTACAGCCATATACTTACTCCTCAAACCATCTTTTAATGATAATAATTCTCATTATATTGCCGTGACGAAGCAACGGCAATGCTTACGCATAACCATAGCGAAAATAGTGTCGCAGTGTAAGGTTGTTGTGAATATTGAGTTGCAAATATGTCGGTGTTTGCTGGTGATTTGAGCAATATAAGGATAAAGCCCTCATGACGAGGGCTTAAAGTTATTCAGCAATAAACTGATATTCAGTCAGGCTGGAATACTCTTCGCCAGGACGCAGGAAGCAGTCCGGTTGCGGCCATTCAGGGTGGTTTGGGCTGTCCGGCAGAAACTCGCTTTCCAGAGCCAGTCCCTGCCAGTCAGCGTAAGGTTCAGTTCCCCGTGACGGCGTGCCACCAAGGAAGTTGCCGGAGTAAAATTGCAGAGCCGGAGCGGTGGTGTAGACCTTCAGTTGCAATTTTTCATCTGCTGACCAGACATGCGCCGCCACTTTCTTGCCATCACCTTTAGCCTGTAACAAGAACGCATGATCGTAACCTTTCACTTTGCGCTGATCATCGTCGGCAAGAAATTCACTGGCGATGATTTTGGCGCTGCGGAAATCAAAAGACGTTCCGGCGACAGATTTCAGGCCGTCGTGCGGAATGCCGCCTTCATCAACCGGCAGATATTCGTCTGCCAGAATCTGCAGCTTGTGATTGCGTACGTCAGACTGCTCGCCGTCGAGGTTGAAATAGACGTGGTTAGTCATATTCACCGGGCAAGGTTTATCAACCGTGGCGCGATAAGTAATAGAGATACGGTTATCGTCGGTCAGACGATACTGCACTGTCGCGCCGAGATTACCCGGAAAGCCCTGATCGCCATCTTCTGAACTCAGGGCAAATAGCACCTGACGATCGTTCTGATTCACAATCTGCCAGCGACGTTTGTCGAACCCTTCCGGGCCGCCGTGCAATTGGTTGACGCCCTGACTTGGCGAAAGTGTTACGGTTTCATCGTCAAAGGTATAACGACTATTGGCGATACGGTTTGCATAACGACCAATAGAGGCCCCCAGAAACGCGGCCTGATCCTGATAGCATTCCGGGCTGGCGCAGCCGAGCAGCGCCTCGCGGACGCTACCATCGGAAAGCGGAATACGGGCGGAAAGTAAAGTCGCACCCCAGTCCATCAGCGTGACTACCATCCCTGCGTTGTTACGCAAAGTTAACAGTCGGTACGGCTGACCATCGGGTGCCAGTGCGGGAGTTTCGTTCAGCACTGTCCTGCTCCTTGTGATGGTTTACAAACGTAAAAAGTCTCTTTAATACCTGTTTTTGCTTCATATTGTTCAGCGACAGCTTGCTGTACGGCAGGCACCAGCTCTTCCGGGATCAGCGCGACGATACAGCCGCCAAATCCGCCGCCGGTCATGCGTACGCCACCTTTGTCGCCAATCACAGCTTTGACGATTTCTACCAGAGTGTCAATTTGCGGCACGGTGATTTCGAAATCATCGCGCATAGAGGCATGAGACTCCGCCATCAACTCGCCCATACGTTTCAGGTCGCCTTGCTCCAGTGCGCTGGCAGCTTCAACGGTGCGGGCGTTTTCAGTCAGGATATGACGCACGCGTTTCGCCACGATCGGGTCCAGTTCATGCGCAACAGCGTTGAACTCTTCAATGGTGACATCGCGCAGGGCTGGCTGCTGGAAGAAACGCGCACCGGTTTCGCACTGTTCACGACGGGTGTTGTATTCGCTGCCAACCAGGGTACGTTTGAAGTTACTGTTGATGATGACGACAGCCACACCTTTCGGCATGGAAACCGCTTTGGTGCCCAGTGAGCGGCAATCGATCAGCAAGGCATGATCTTTTTTGCCGAGCGCGGAAATCAGCTGATCCATGATCCCACAGTTACAGCCAACAAACTGGTTTTCTGCTTCCTGGCCGTTAAGTGCGATTTGTGCGCCGTCCAGCGGCAGATGATAAAGCTGCTGCAATACGGTTCCGACCGCGACTTCCAGTGAAGCGGAAGAACTTAACCCGGCCCCCTGCGGCACATTGCCGCTGATCACCATGTCCACGCCGCCGAAGCTGTTGTTACGCAGTTGCAGATGTTTCACCACGCCACGAACGTAGTTAGCCCATTGATAGTTTTCATGTGCGACAATAGGCGCATCAAGGGAAAACTCGTCAAGCTGATTTTCATAATCGGCTGCCATCACGCGAACGTTACGGTCATCACGTGGCGCACAGCTAATGACGGTTTGATAATCAATTGCGCAGGGCAGAACGAAACCGTCGTTGTAGTCGGTGTGTTCGCCAATAAGATTCACGCGGCCAGGCGCCTGAATGGTATGAGTGGCAGGGTAGCCAAATGCATTGGCAAACAGAGATTGTGTTTTTTCTTTCAGACTCATTACTTACACTCCGGATTCGCGAAAATGGATATCGCTGACTGCGCGCAAACGCTCTGCTGCCTGTTCTGCGGTCAGGTCTCGCTGGGTCTCTGCCAGCATTTCATAACCAACCATAAATTTACGTACGGTGGCGGAGCGCAACAGAGGTGGATAAAAGTGCGCGTGCAGCTGCCAGTGTTGATTCTCTTCGCCATTAAATGGCGCGCCGTGCCAGCCCATAGAATAGGGGAAGGAGCACTGGAAGAGGTTGTCATAACGACTGGTCAGCTTTTTCAACGCCAGCGCCAAATCGCTGCGCTGGGCGTCGGTCAAATCGGTGATCCGCAAAACGTGGGCTTTGGGCAGCAGTAGCGTTTCGAACGGCCAGGCAGCCCAGTAAGGTACAACGGCTAACCAGTGTTCGGTTTCGACAACGGTACGGCTACCGTCTGCCAGCTCGCGCTGAACATAATCCACCAGCATTGGTGATTTCTGCCCGGCGAAATATTCTTTTTGCAGGCGGTCTTCGCGCTCAGCTTCGTTAGGCAGGAAGCTATTTGCCCAAATCTGTCCGTGCGGATGCGGGTTAGAGCAGCCCATCGCCGCGCCTTTGTTTTCAAAGACCTGCACCCACGGGTATGTTTTCCCCAGTTCTGCGGTTTGCTCCTGCCAGGTTTTGACGATTTCCGTCAATGCCGCAACGCTCAGTTCTGGCAGCGTTTTACTGTGATCCGGTGAAAAGCAGATCACCCGGCTGGTACCGCGCGCGCTCTGACAACGCATCAAAGGATCGTTGCTTTCTGGCGCATCTGGCGTGTCAGACATCAAGGCCGCAAAGTCATTAGTGAAAACGTAAGTCCCAGTGTAGTCGGGGTTTTTATCGCCTGTCACCCGCACATTACCTGCGCAGAGGAAGCAATCTGGATCGTGCGCAGGTAACACCTGTTTGGCTGGCGTTTCCTGCGCCCCCTGCCAGGGGCGCTTAGCGCGGTGCGGTGAAACCAGAATCCATTGCCCGGTGAGCGGGTTGTAGCGGCGATGTGGATGATCAACGGGGTTAAATTGCGTCATGGTCGTTCCTTAATCGGGATATCCCTGTGGATGGCGTGACTGCCAGTGCCAGGTGTCCTGCGCCATTTCATCGAGTGTGCGCGTTACGCGCCAGTTCAGTTCACGGTCGGCTTTGCTGGCGTCCGCCCAGTAGGCCGGAAGGTCGCCCTCGCGACGCGGTGCAAAATGATAGTTAACCGGTTTGCCGCAGGCTTTACTGAAGGCATTCACCACGTCCAGCACGCTGCTGCCTACGCCAGCGCCGAGGTTGTAGATGTGTACGCCTGGCTTGTTCGCCAGTTTTTCCATCGCCACGACGTGTCCGTCCGCCAGATCCATTACGTGGATGTAATCACGCACGCCAGTACCATCTTCGGTCGGATAATCGTTACCAAAAATCGCCAGCGAGTCGCGACGGCCTACAGCAACCTGGGCGATGTATGGCATCAGGTTATTCGGAATACCTTGCGGATCTTCGCCCATATCACCCGACGGATGCGCGCCAACCGGGTTGAAATAGCGCAGCAGGGCAATGCTCCAGTCCGGCTGGGCTTTTTGCAGATCGGTGAGGATCTGTTCCACCATCAGCTTGCTTTTGCCGTAAGGACTTTGTGGTGTGCCGGTCGGGAAGCTTTCAACGTATGGAATTTTGGGCTGATCGCCATAAACGGTGGCGGAGGAGCTGAAGATAAAGTTTTTGACGTTAGCGGCGCGCATGGCGCTAATCAGGCGCAGAGTACCGTTGACATTGTTGTCGTAATATTCAAGCGGTTTTTGTACCGATTCGCCAACGGCTTTCAGCCCGGCGAAGTGGATCACGGTGTCGATAGCGTGATCGTGCAGGATCTCGGTCATCAACGCTTCGTTACGGATATCGCCTTCAACAAACGTTGGATGTTTGCCGCCTAAACGCTCGATAACAGGCAGTACGCTGCGCTTACTGTTACAGAGGTTATCAAGAATGATGACATCATGACCGTTTTGCAGTAATTGCACACAGGTATGACTTCCAATGTAACCGCTACCACCGGTAACCAGAACTCTCATAATTCGCTCCATTAGGCTTATGGTATGAAATAACCATAGCATAACAAAGATGCGAAAAGTGTGACATGGAATAAATTAGTGGAATCGTTTACACAAGAATTTAGCCGTTCTTTATGCACGATTAAGTGATTATAAAACAGAGGGTTTATGAATGATTGCGCTTTTTATCTGAAAAAAGTCGCGGTTTCATGCCTGGATGCGTCGAACTTTAGGCCGGAGAGGGCGCTTAGGCCGCCTCCGGTACAGTCAGCATTACCGACTCAGTTTATTTTTGTCAGCGCATAACGATAGAGGTCACCGTCCGGCACGAACTCAAGACGATGGGAAATACAGGCGGGCGCATCTTCAGCGTGGTGCGAAACAAACAACAATTGCGTTTCACCTTCGCTAATCAGCACATCAACAAAACGGCGGATAAGCTGGCGATTGAGCGGATCAAGCCCCTGTAGTGGTTCATCGAGAATAAGCAACGTCGGATGTTTCACCAGTGCGCGGACAATCAGCGCCAGACGCTGCTGTCCCCAGGAAAGACTATGGAAAGGAGCGTCAGCCGTGCGTTTATCAATGCCGAGAATATCCAGCCACTGCTGCACCAGTTTTTGCTGGCGATCTGAAACGGCCTGATAAATGCCAATCGAATCAAAATAGCCAGAAAGGATCACATTACGCACGGTAGTGCTGACCCGGTAATCCAGATGCAAACTACTGCTGACGTAACCGATATGTTTTTTGATATCCCAGATGGTTTCGCCGCTGCCGCGACGTCGTCCGAAAAGTGTTAAATCGTTGCTGTAACCTTGCGGATGATCGCCTGTAATCAGGCTTAATAGCGTCGATTTTCCCGCGCCATTTGGCCCGACAATTTGCCAGTGTTCGCCTGGATTCACCTGCCAGCTAAGGTTATTAAGAATGGGGCGATCGTTATAAGAAACCACGCCGTTGTTCAGCACAATGCGCGGTTCGTTGGCGGGTAAGGCGTGACGTGCTGAAGGTTCATCTGGCTCCGGCAGTTGCACACCTTCAAGCTGTTCGCTATGCGCCAGTTGCGCGACGAGTGCTTGTTGGAGCAGTTCCTCTTTAGCACCAGTTTCCGCTAACGTGCAATCCGCCAGCACACCAGCAAACTGGACAAATTCCGGGATCTCATCGAAGCGATTGAGCACCAGTACCAGGGTAATACCGGACTGATGTAACGAGGCGAGTCGCTCAGCCAGCTGCTGACGTGAGGCAACATCAAGGCCATCGAACGGCTCATCAAGAATCAACAAGTCTGGCTCCGACATCAGCGCCTGACACAGCAGGGTTTTGCGCGTCTCGCCAGTGGAAAGGTATTTAAAGCGTCGGTCGAGAAGGGCGGTAATGCCGAACTGCTGCGCCAACTGCGCACAACGCTGTGCATCCTTAATTTCATCCTGAATGATTTCAGCCGTAGTGCGTCCGGTGTCATCTTCGCCAGGGCCGAGCATATCGGTGTTATTCCGTTGCCATTCGTCGCTGACGAGCTTTTGCAATTGCTCGAAGGAGAGACGAGTGATGTGGGAAAACTGACTTTGTCGTTCACCTTTCAAAAGCGGAAGTTCCCCCGCCAGCGCGCGGGCCAGCGCCGACTTCCCGCTCCCATTCGAACCGACAAACGCCCAACTATCACCCGCGTTTAACGTTAGCTGAGACAATTGCAGCGTTTTTGTGTCGCTAAGACGAAACGTGCCTTGCAAAATTTGCAACGATGACATTTTATATCCCATTTTTTGCAGCGATTACTGACAGGGATACGTGTTTCATAACAAATTGTCAACACGCTTAGCACAGCGTGGCGATAATCACGCTGTCGGCATTAAAGTAGGCCGTGACATTCTGCCCTTGCTGAAGAGTAGTCGCTTCATTTACCGGCACCGTGGCGCATAGTGTTTGCCCGTCGGGTAGCGCCATTAATACTTCGCACTGCTCTGCGCCGCGCTCAATATGACTAATAATACCCGGTAATTGGTTGTCGGCGTTTTGCGCTACCGCTTCGTCCTGAGTAATACCTACCCACGGCGCTTTTAGCAATATCAACACTTCTTTACCTTCATCCAGCCCAAGACGTGCGCCGCTTTGTGCGGTAATTGCGACTTTCAGGCGTGTTTTTCCGTCAGCCAGTAAGACATCAACATGCTGTTGAACGTCATCATGATCGCGGGCGGTGATGGTGCCGAACCACTGGTTACGGGCGCTGGTTTGCAGTGAAAAACGTGAGATCGCGGCCAGCAGGCTGTTCAGCGGCAGGGCGTCATCGTCACTTAATACATCAAAGGCTTTTTGCTGGATTTGCGCCAGTAAGTCATAGAGCTGAATCAGTCGCTGACCATAGCGGGTCAGTACTGCGCCGCCGCCACCTTTACCGCCTGTTGCGCGCTCAACCAGCGTATGCTCGCTTAACTGATTCATTTCGTTAATAGCATCCCAAGCGCTTTTATAGCTGATACCGGCATCTTTCGCTCCCTGGCTAATGGAACCGGAAAGCGCAATGTGTTTTAGTAGCGAAATGCGGCGCGGGTCGGCGAATAATTTTTGTTGGAGCTTAAGGGTGAGAAGGATTTCGGCCTGCATAACAATGTCCTGGCAAAAGTCTTATTGTGACGGAAAACGAACGCCACGCAAAGCTGACCGCACAAAAGGGGAGTGCTTTTCTGTGCTTAGCGGTTAGAATAGTCTCATGACTATATCTGGAGTTGACCATGTTAGAGTTATTAAAAAGTCTGGTATTCGCCGTAATCATGGTACCTGTCGTGATGGCCATCATCCTGGGTCTGATTTACGGTCTTGGTGAAGTATTCAACATCTTTTCTGGTGTTGGTAAAAAAGACCAGCCCGGACAAAATCATTGATTCTATGAATGCCCGCTTAGTCGGGCATTTTCTTTTTCTCAACTTCCTGCTTTTCCTGCCGATATTTTTTTCATCAACCTCACAAAGGTTAGCAATAACTGCTGGGAAAATTCTGAACTTGCCGTTATATTGTCGCCTACATAACGTCACATTAAGGGGTTACCAATGGCTCGTAAATGGTTGAACTTGTTTGCCGGGGCGGCATTCTCTTTCGCTGTTGCTGGCAATGCACTGGCAGATGAAGGAAAAATCACGGTGTTCGCCGCCGCATCACTGACTAACGCAATGCAGGACATCGCTACGCAGTATAAAAAAGAGAAAGGCGTAGATGTCGTCTCTTCTTTCGCCTCGTCTTCTACCCTGGCCCGTCAGATTGAAGCGGGTGCGCCTGCGGATCTGTTTATTTCTGCCGATCAGAAATGGATGGATTATGCGGTTGATAAAAAAGCGATCGATACGGCCTCGCGTCAGACTCTACTCGGTAATAGCCTGGTTGTTGTAGCACCGAAAGCCAGCGAGCAGAAAGATTTCTCCATTGACAGCAAAACCAACTGGACTTCGCTGCTGAATGGCGGTCGCCTGGCGGTTGGTGATCCGGAACATGTTCCCGCTGGCATTTATGCAAAAGAAGCACTGCAAAAACTGGGCGCATGGGATACGCTCTCCCCGAAACTGGCTCCGGCGGAAGATGTTCGTGGCGCGCTGGCGTTGGTCGAACGCAATGAAGCGCCGCTGGGTATTGTTTACGGTTCTGACGCAGTTGCCAGCAAAGGGGTAAAAGTGGTTGCCACCTTCCCGGAAGATTCACATAAAAAAGTGGAATATCCGGTTGCTGTTGTGGAAGGACATAACAATGCGACAGTAAAAGCATTTTATGATTATCTGAAGGGACCGCAGGCTGCGGAAATTTTTAAACGCTACGGATTTACAACCAAGTAATGATACTGACCGATCCAGAATGGCAGGCGGTTTTATTAAGCCTGAAAGTTTCTTCCCTGGCTGTGCTGTTTAGCCTGCCGTTTGGGATCTTTTTTGCCTGGTTACTGGTGCGTTGCACATTTCCGGGCAAAGCTCTGCTCGACAGCGTACTGCATCTACCGCTGGTGTTACCGCCCGTGGTCGTCGGTTACTTGTTATTAGTTTCGATGGGACGGCGCGGATTTATCGGTGAACGTCTGTATGACTGGTTTGGCATTACCTTCGCCTTTAGCTGGCGTGGCGCGGTTCTCGCTGCCGCCGTGATGTCGTTTCCGTTGATGGTGCGGGCAATTCGTCTGGCGCTGGAAGGGGTTGATGTCAAACTGGAACAGGCCGCAAGAACATTGGGGGCAGGGCGCTGGCGCGTGTTCTTTACTATCACGTTACCGCTGACCTTACCGGGAATTATCGTCGGTACGGTACTGGCATTCGCTCGTTCGCTTGGTGAGTTTGGGGCAACGATCACCTTTGTTTCTAACATTCCTGGCGAAACGCGAACCATTCCTTCAGCCATGTATACCCTGATCCAGACCCCCGGCGGGGAAAGTGGTGCGGCGAGACTGTGCATTATCTCTATTGCGCTGGCGATGATCTCCCTGTTGATTTCTGAATGGCTGGCCAGAATCAGCCGTGAACGGGCGGGGCGCTAATCATGCTGGAACTGAATTTTTCCCAGACGTTGGGCAATCATTGCCTGGCCATTAATGAAACGCTGCCCGCCAATGGTATCACCGCTATCTTTGGTGTCTCCGGAGCTGGAAAAACCTCGCTGATTAATGCCATCAGTGGGCTGACACGTCCGCAAAAAGGGCGGATTGTCCTCAATGGTCGGGTACTAAATGACGCCGAAAAAGGGATCTGCCTTTCGCCAGAAAAGCGTCGCGTTGGTTATGTGTTTCAGGATGCGCGGCTGTTTCCGCATTACAAAGTACGTGGAAATCTGCGCTACGGCATGGCGAAAAGCATGGTCGATCAGTTCGATAAGCTGGTGGCGCTTTTAGGCATTGATCCGTTGCTTGAGCGTTTACCGG
The DNA here is from genome assembly GCF_030295175.1 of Escherichia sp. HH091_1A. NCBI lineage: Bacteria > Pseudomonadati > Pseudomonadota > Gammaproteobacteria > Enterobacterales > Enterobacteriaceae > Escherichia > Escherichia sp. HH091_1A. The sequence continues at coordinate 901,851 of NZ_AP025747.1, forward strand.
GCAGCCTGTCCGGAGGCGAAAAACAGCGTGTGGCAATTGGCCGGGCATTGCTGACGGCACCGGAATTATTATTGCTGGATGAACCACTGGCCTCGCTGGATCTTCCGCGAAAACGCGAGCTATTGCCTTATCTGCAACGGTTGACGCGGGAAATCAACATTCCGATGCTCTATGTCAGCCATTCGCTGGATGAGATCCTCCATCTGGCAGACCGAGTGATGGTACTGGAAAATGGCCAGGTGAAAGCGTTCGGTGCGCTGGAAGAAGTCTGGGGCAGTAGCGTGATGAATCCATGGCTGCCGAAAGAGCAACAAAGCAGCATTCTGAAAGTAACGGTACTGGAACATCATCCGCGTTACGCGATGACCGCGCTGGCGCTGGGCGATCAGCATTTGTGGGTTAATAAGCTGGATGAACCGCTGCAAGCCGCGCTACGCATCCGCATCCAGGCTTCCGATGTTTCTCTGGTTTTACAACCGCCGCAACAAACCAGCATTCGTAACGTATTGCGCGCCAAAGTCGTCAATAGCTATGACGACAACGGTCAGGTGGAAGTGGAATTGGAAGTCGGCGGTAAAACGCTGTGGGCGCGAATAAGCCCGTGGGCCAGGGATGAACTGGCGATCAAACCTGGCCTATGGCTATACGCGCAAATTAAAAGTGTCTCGATAACCGCCTGATTAAATCAGGTGGTTATAAATGAACCGGGCAATGCTGTCGGTGGTGTTATCACCAATCACAATGTTGGCACGCGCTTTTACTGCGTCATCAGCGTTGCCCATCGCCACGCCTGTACCAGCGGCTTCCAGCATACTGATATCATTAAAATTATCGCCGAATGCGACGACGTTTTCCATCGACCAGCCTTGCGCCTCAACCCATTTCGTCAGGCGTTTACCTTTACTGTTACCACCGCGGGCAATATCAACCTGATCGTGCCAGGACCATTCACACTCTAGTCCCAATTCATGTTCAACATGCTTACCAAAATGCTGCAATTGCGGCAGGTCATCGTGTGTCAGGGCGAACTTCCATACTGCGTTAACTTCCTGCGCTGTCTCGGCCAGTGAAGCAACCTGGGTAAAGGTCGGACGCTGTTCCGGCGGCAGGGTTTGCGCCCAGTTAGACGTGCGAATGACATGCCCGGTCGGGTGCTCATAGACCATTGCATCATCCACATACATCAGACCGTGAATGTGGTGTTCATTCAGCATCTCAATGAGTTGCAGGGCTTTATTAACGGGCATTGGATCGGCTTCAAGCACTGTTTTTGCATGATAATCATACAAATAGGTGCCATTACAGCAAATAGCAGGTGTATCCAGCGCCAGCGCCTGATAAAAAGGATGAATAGCGACGTGATGGCGGCCCGTGACGATGATTAATTGATAGCCTGCTTCGCGAGCGCGGGCCAGGGCTTCTATCGATGAAGGAAGCAAGGTTTTTTTCGGGGTCAATAAGGTGCCGTCTAAGTCGAGAGCAATCACGCGTGTGGTCATGGCGTATTCCAGATTAAGGTTAAGAATTTTCGTCTGCGCGAATGGTACACCGATACCACTATCGGACAAAATTCTGCGTTTTAATTCAGCATTCACCGCCAAAAGCGACTAATTTTAGCTGTTACAGTCAGTTGCTAAATGCAAAGGAGCATTCATGAAGCAAACAGTTTATATCGCCAGCCCTGAGAGCCAGCAAATTCACGTCTGGAACCTGAATCATGAAGGCGCACTGACGCTGACACAGGTTGTCGATGTGCCGGGGCAGGTGCAGCCGATGGTGGTCAGCCCGGACAAACGTTATATCTATGTTGGTGTTCGCCCTGAGTTTCGCGTCCTGGCGTATCGTATCGCCCCGGACGATGGCGCACTGACCTTTGCCGCAGAGTCTGCGCTGCCGGGTAGTCCGACGCATATTTCCACCGATCACCAAGGGCAGTTTGTCTTTGTAGGTTCTTACAATGCGGGTAACGTGAGCGTAACGCGTCTGGAAGATGGCCTGCCAGTGGGCGTCGTCGATGTGGTCGAGGGACTGGACGGTTGCCATTCCGCCAATATCTCACCGGACAACCGTACGTTGTGGGTTCCGGCATTAAAGCAGGATCGCATTTGCCTGTTTACGGTCAGCGATGATGGTCATCTGGTGGCGCAGGACCCCGCGGAAGTGACTACCGTTGAAGGGGCCGGCCCGCGTCATATGGTATTCCATCCAAACGAACAATATGCGTATTGCGTCAATGAGTTAAACAGCTCAGTGGATGTCTGGGAACTGAAAGATCCGCACGGCAATATCGAATGTGTCCAGACGCTGGATATGATGCCGGAAGACTTCTCCGATACCCGTTGGGCGGCTGATATTCATATCACCCCGGATGGTCGTCATTTATACGCCTGCGACCGTACCGCCAGCCTGATTACCGTTTTCAGCGTTTCGGAAGATGGCAGCGTGTTGAGTAAAGAAGGCTTCCAGCCAACGGAAACCCAGCCGCGCGGCTTTAATGTTGATCACAGCGGCAAGTATCTGATTGCCGCCGGGCAAAAATCTCACCACATCTCGGTATACGAAATTGTTGGCGAGCAGGGGCTACTGCATGAAAAAGGCCGCTATGCGGTCGGGCAGGGACCAATGTGGGTGGTGGTTAACGCACACTAGCCGCTGATTTACCCGGCGCAGTCTCTCCTGCGCCGGTGTATTACCCCATTTCCTGTAACGCATGTCTCTGGCGTTCGACGATATTGGTCCACAAGTTGTCTTTATCGTCGGTCCATAAATTAATCAGCAAGGCAAAAAAGCGTTCTGCAGCCGGAGAAAGCACGGCATCTTTGCGGCGAATAATCCCCAATGTCCGACGTATAACCGGTTCCACCAGCGGGATACCAATAATCGAAGAATAGGGTGCATGGGGCATTGCCAGACCAGGAAGCGCCGAAATCCCCAGTCCCGCCTCCACCAGTCCTAATGACGTCGAAAGATGACGCACTTCGTAAAACCAGTCCAGCTTCCAGGGCTTGTCGGCCAGCTGTTGTTCTATCAAAAGTCGGTTGCCGCTGGAGGAGCGTACGCCAATCATTTTGTAACCTACTAACTCCTGCCATTCTACAAGCTGCTTTTTGGCTAATGGGTGGTCACGCCGACAGGCCAGCACAAACGGCTCGTTGACCAGTGGGGTAAAATCAATGGATGAATTTGTGACGTTGTTCATGTTTATGCCAAAGTCTGATTCGTTACACAGCACCGATTCCATGCAATTATTCGTGCCTTGTTCCAGAATCCGCACTTTAATATTGGGATACAGCTCATTAAATTTACCGATTGCCAGTGGTAAAAAATAAAATACTGCGGTCGGAATACACGCTAACGTCACCATACCACGATGATAAGCATTCATATCACGAATATTAAAAAGCGTTTCATCGAATTTCTTTATTAATTCCCGCGCCTCCGGGAGCAACCTTTTTCCTGCTTTTGTTAACGTAACCTTGCGAGTTGTACGCTCAAATAGTTGAATATGTAAATCCTCTTCCATCTTTTTTATTCTTCGCGTTAATGCAGGTTGCGTAATATTGAGTAATTTAGCGGCATTGTTAAATGAACTGGACTCTGCCAGTATGACAAATGCCTTCATACTTGATAATTCATGCTTCATTATTACTCCAGAAAATGGAAGCGACGATTTTGGGTGACTGGCCGTTAAAAATTTTAACTGCATTTAGCCAACTTAAATTAATGAAAAAATGTTATTAATCGTTGAGCTAAAGTCATTAGAGATGCTTTTCCCTTAATGTAACCATATCGCAATAAGTTATGTTTTTAAATTGAGGGCATTATTATGAAAAAAATACCCTGCGTGATGATGCGAGGTGGAACCTCGAGGGGCGCGTTCCTGTTAGCGGAACATCTACCCGAAGATCAAACGCAGCGCGATAAAATATTGATGGCAATTATGGGTTCCGGTAACGATCTGGAAATTGACGGTATTGGCGGCGGTAATCCGCTGACCAGTAAAGTCGCCATAATTAGCCGTTCCAGCGATCCGCGTGCTGACGTCGATTATCTGTTTGCTCAGGTTATCGTCCATGAGCAACGTGTCGATACCACGCCTAACTGCGGCAATATGCTGTCTGGCGTTGGGGCATTCGCCATTGAAAATGGTTTGATTGCAGCGACTTCGCCAGTTACCCGCGTACGTATCCGCAACGTCAATACGGGTACATTCATTGAAGCTGATGTGCAAACGCCAAATGGTGTTGTCGAGTACGAGGGTAACGCCAGAATTGACGGCGTACCGGGTACTGCCGCACCGGTTGCGCTCACTTTCCTGAATGCCGCCGGAACCAAAACCGGAAAAGTCTTCCCGACTGATAATCAGATTGATTATTTTGACGATGTTCCAGTGACTTGTATCGATATGGCGATGCCAGTCGTCATTATTCCGGCTGATTATTTGGGTAAAACAGGCTATGAATTACCGGCGGAACTGGATGCCGACAAAACATTATTAGCCCGCATTGAATCTATCCGCCTACAAGCGGGTAAAGCAATGGGCTTAGGTGATGTCAGTAATATGGTTATCCCTAAGCCTGTGCTTATTTCTCCAGCACAGAAAGGCGGGGCAATTAATGTGCGTTATTTTATGCCGCACTCCTGCCATCGTGCGCTGGCGATAACCGGTGCTATTGCCATTTCCAGTAGCTGTGCATTGGAAGGCACCGTCACCCGACAAATCGTCCCTTCTGTAGGATACGGCAATATCAATATTGAACACCCCAGTGGTGCACTCGACGTTCATTTAAGTAATGAAGGTCAGGATGCCACGACGTTACGCGCATCTGTTATTCGGACAACCAGAAAAATATTTTCCGGTGAAGTTTATCTTCCCTGAAAAATTTTGTTGTCGTGATAAGGACAAACAATAAAGGACTTCTGTATGAGTCATACAGAAAGAACAGGATTTTAAATGAATAAGAAATCGTTATGGAAGCTAATTCTGATATTAGCGATCCCATGTATTATTGGCTTTATGCCAGCTCCGGCAGGATTAAGCGAACTGGCGTGGGTGCTTTTTGGTATTTACCTGGCGGCCATTGTGGGGCTGGTTATCAAGCCTTTCCCGGAACCAGTCGTACTGTTAATTGCCGTTGCTGCCTCCATGGTGGTGGTCGGTAATTTATCCGATGGTGCATTTAAGACCACCGCCGTATTAAGCGGTTACTCTTCAGGTACCACCTGGCTGGTGTTCTCGGCGTTTACCTTAAGTGCCGCATTTGTGACCACAGGGTTAGGTAAACGTATTGCCTATTTATTGATTGGCAAAATTGGTAGCACTACCCTGGGACTGGGTTACGTTACGGTATTCCTCGATCTGGTACTGGCTCCGGCAACACCGTCTAACACCGCGCGTGCGGGCGGCATTGTGTTACCGATCATCAACAGCGTGGCGGTGGCTTTGGGGTCAGAACCTGAAAAAAGCCCACGTCGTGTTGGACATTACCTGATGATGTCCATTTACATGGTTACTAAAACCACCAGCTATATGTTCTTTACTGCAATGGCGGGGAACATTCTGGCGCTGAAAATGATCAATGATATTCTGCACCTACAAATTAGTTGGGGTGGATGGGCGCTGGCTGCTGGATTGCCGGGCATCATTATGCTGCTGGTCACTCCGCTGGTGATTTACACCATGTATCCGCCAGAAATTAAGAAAGTGGATAACAAAACCATCGCCAAAGCGGGCCTTGCTGAGCTGGGGCCGATGAAAATCCGCGAAAAAATGCTGCTCGGTGTCTTCGTGCTGGCGCTGCTGGGCTGGATTTTCAGTAAAACGCTCGGGGTAGATGAATCCACTGTGGCAATCGTTGTTATGGCGACCATGCTGCTGCTGGGGATCGTTACCTGGGAAGACGTGGTGAAAAATAAAGGCGGCTGGAATACCTTAATCTGGTACGGCGGTATTATCGGCTTAAGCTCCTTATTATCGAAAGTTAAATTCTTCGAATGGTTAGCTGAAGTCTTTAAAAATAACCTGGCATTTGACGGTCATGGTAACGTAGCTTTCTTCGTTATTATTTTCCTTAGCATCATCGTGCGTTATTTCTTTGCTTCCGGTAGTGCCTATATCGTTGCCATGTTACCGGTATTTGCCATGCTGGCGAACGTCTCCGGCGCACCGTTAATGTTAACTGCGCTGGCGCTGCTTTTCTCCAACTCCTATGGCGGCATGGTTACTCACTATGGCGGTGCGGCAGGTCCGGTCATCTTCGGCGTAGGCTATAACGATATTAAATCCTGGTGGTTGGTCGGTGCGGTACTAACGATATTAACCTTCCTGGTACATATCACCCTCGGCGTGTGGTGGTGGAATATGCTGATCGGCTGGAACATGCTGTAAATATACTCGTCATACTTCAAGTTGCATGTGCTGTGTCTGCGTTCGCTCACCCCAGTCACTTACTTATGTAAGCTCCTGGGGATTCACTCGCTTGCCGCCTTCCTGCAACTCGAATTATTTAGAGTATATCCATTTATTATCTTTCTGCGCACTTAACGGTGCGCAGATATCTGGAGCATTTGATGATCAAGTTATCTGAAAAAGGCGTGTTTCTCGCCAGTAATAACGAAATAATTGCCGAAGAACATTTCAGCGGCGAAATTAAAAAAGAAGAAGCCAAAAAAGGCACTATTGCCTGGTCTATTCTCTCTTCTCATAATACGTCCGGAAATATGGATAAACTTAAAATTAAGTTTGATTCATTAGCCTCTCACGATATTACCTTTGTTGGTATTGTACAGACCGCTAAAGCGTCCGGTATGGAACGTTTCCCGCTACCGTATGTATTGACCAACTGCCATAACTCACTCTGCGCCGTAGGCGGCACCATTAACGGTGATGACCATATTTTTGGTTTATCGGCAGCGCAGCGTTATGGCGGTATTTTTGTGCCTCCGCATATTGCTGTAATCCATCAATATATGCGTGAAATGATGGCAGGCGGCGGCAAAATGATCCTCGGGTCAGACAGCCACACCCGTTACGGTGCGTTAGGTACGATGGCGGTCGGCGAGGGCGGCGGCGAACTGGTAAAACAACTGCTTAATGATACCTGGGATATCGATTATCCGGGCGTGGTCGCGGTGCATCTAACCGGAAAACCTGCGCCGTATGTGGGCCCGCAGGATGTGGCGCTGGCGATCATCGGTGCCGTGTTCAAAAACGGCTACGTCAAAAACAAAGTGATGGAGTTCGTGGGTCCCGGTGTTGCGGCGCTCTCTACCGATTTCCGTAACAGCGTTGACGTGATGACCACTGAAACTACCTGTTTAAGTTCTGTCTGGCAAACTGATGAAGAAGTTCATAACTGGCTGGCGCTGCACGGTCGCGGCCAGGATTATTGTCAGCTTAACCCTCAACCGATGGCGTACTACGATGGCTGCATCAGCGTTGATTTGAGTGCCATCAAACCAATGATTGCGCTGCCGTTCCACCCGAGCAACGTGTATGAAATCGACATGCTGAACCAGAACCTGACCGACATTCTGCGTGAGATTGAAATTGAGTCCGAGCGCGTGGCGCACGGGAAAGCCAAACTCTCATTGCTGGATAAAGTCGAAAATGGTCGCCTGAAAGTGCAGCAGGGGATTATCGCGGGCTGTTCTGGCGGTAACTACGAAAACGTCATCGCGGCGGCGAATGCACTGCGCGGTCAATCCTGTGGCAATGACACCTTCTCGCTGGCGGTTTATCCGTCATCACAGCCGGTGTTTATGGATTTAGCCAAAAAAGGCGTGGTAGCAGATTTGATTGGCGCAGGCGCAATCATCAGAACCGCGTTCTGCGGCCCATGCTTTGGCGCGGGCGATACGCCAATCAACAACGGTTTGAGTATTCGCCACACCACGCGTAACTTCCCGAACCGCGAAGGCTCTAAGCCAGCCAATGGGCAGATGTCAGCAGTGGCGTTGATGGACGCTCGTTCTATCGCTGCGACTGCGGCAAACGGTGGCTATTTAACCTCTGCCAGCGAGCTGGATTGCTGGGACAACGTGCCGGAGTACGCCTTCGATGTCACGCCGTATAAAAACCGTGTTTATCAGGGCTTTGTGAAAGGGGCGACCCAGCAATCGCTGATCTACGGACCGAACATCAAAGACTGGCCGGAATTGGGCGCGCTGACTGACAATATCGTCCTCAAAGTGTGCTCGAAGATCCTCGACGAAGTGACCACCACCGACGAATTGATTCCTTCCGGTGAAACCTCTTCTTATCGTTCAAATCCGATTGGTCTGGCGGAGTTTACCCTGTCACGCCGTGATCCGGGCTATGTTGGCAGAAGTAAAGCGACTGCCGAGCTGGAAAATCAGCGTTTGGCGGGCAATGTCAGCGAGCTGGCAGATGTATTTGCGCGCATTAAGCAGATTGCTGGTCAGGAGCATATTGATCCGCTGCAAACTGAAATTGGCAGCATGGTCTATGCGGTGAAACCAGGCGATGGTTCTGCGCGTGAGCAGGCGGCGAGCTGCCAGCGTGTGATTGGCGGTCTGGCGAATATTGCCGAGGAATACGCGACTAAACGCTACCGTTCTAACGTCATCAACTGGGGGATGTTACCGCTGCAGATGGCGGAAGTACCGAACTTTGAAGTGGGCGATTACATTTACATCCCTGGCATTAAAGCGGCGCTGGATAATCCGGGGACGACGTTTAAAGGTTATGTGATCCATGACGATGCGCCGGTAACAGAGATTACGCTCTATATGGAAAGTCTGACTGCTGAAGAGCGCGAGATTATCAAGGCGGGTAGTTTGATTAACTTCAATAAAAACCGTCAGATGTAAAAAGCGCCATGTGAATGTAGGTCGCATCCGGCACTTATTGTCGGATGCGATGCTGACGCATCTTATCCGACCTATAAATCGCATCGAACTGTAGGCCGGATAAGGCGTTTACGCCGCATCCGGCACTTATTGTCGGATGCGATGCTGACGCATCTTATCCGACCTACAAATCGCATCGAACCGTAGGCCGGATAAGGCGTTTACGCCGCATCCGGCACTTATTGTCGGATGCGATGCTGACGTATCTTATCTGACCTACGAATCGCATCGAACTGTAGGCCGGATAAGGCGTTTACGCCGCATCCGGCAAAAAGTTAATCGCTTTTACTTCTTCGCCTCTGCAACCACTTTGCTACCCACGCCGCGGTTATTGTATTCCCACATGCGGTTGTAGTTAGTGTCATTCAGATTACGCTGTACTTCGTCGTTATCATCAACGTTGCCGGTATTACCCGCAAATGGACGATTGGAAATCACCGCATCGGCCCACGGTTTCGCCGTGTTAAAACCTTCGTTGATGGCGCTATCACGGATCACCACCTGACCGTTGGTATTGGCATCAACATCCAGCGAGCGGCCCAGTTGCGCCACGCCATCACCGGAAGCATTGAAGCGGCTGTTTACGGCGAGGAAACCGTAATAGATGTTAGACAGCGTAGCCGGTGCAAACACATACGCTTCTTGCTGAGTACGTGAGTTCACCACGCGGAATTCGGTATTATCGAACACCACTGCGCCGCGACCAGAAACGATATCCACATCCCCTTCAATGTAACTGTTGGTCACCAGAGTACGCGGCTGACGGTTGGTTTCCAGACGGTTTTGCACACCACTGTTGGTGACAAAGAATGTATTCTGACGACCGAGAATGTTGACGTTATTGATCTGCACTTTGTCGCCATCAGTACGCAGTGCCACCGCCGGATGGTTACCCGCATCTACGCTATCACCCAGCGTGTTTTCGATGGTCAGGTTTTGCAGTTGCAGGCCATTGTTTTGTGACCAGAAGACCGCAGAGCAGAGAACGCCGATACTGTCGCTGCGTTTGCTCTGGCAGCTATCGTACATATACCACGCTGGTTTACCTGGCATATATTTGCCGCGCGGGTTGACGTCGTGACGCCAGTCGGCAGGACTCATGCCCCCATCAAGGGAAAGCCCAATCTTCACATCAATCGGTTTTTCACCTGTACCGTACAGAGTAATTCCACCCGGAGCGGCAGGGACATACACCGTTCCCTGATATTCACCAGGCATCACGGCAATATACTGGCGCTTATTGGTGCGCTTGATAATTGCCGCATCTACCGCCGCCTGAATCGTGGTATGCGTTACACCTGGAGTACCCGCCGGGCCGACAACAAAGTCAGGTTGCGCAGGCAGGGTAATCGGGGAAGGATTCCACGCTGCAGCACCTGGCGTCAGGGACGCAAAATAGTGTTGAGCATCGAAATTCTGCGCTTCTTTTGCCGACAGAATCGGGCGAGAAGAGGTACCAGGCGCGGTTTGATCAGAAGGACGTTGATCGGGCGGTGTTGAGCTACAGGCGGTCAGCGTCACGCCAAAAGCCAATGCCAGCGCCAGACGGGAAACTGAAAATGTGTTCACAGGTTGCTCCGGGCTATGAAATAGAAAAATGAATCCGTTGAAGCCTGCTTTTTTATACTAAGTTGGCATTATAAAAAAGCATTGCTTATCAATTTGTTGCAACGAACAGGTCACTATCAGTCAAAATAAAATCATTATTTGATTTCAATTTTGTCCCACTCCCTGCCTCTGTCATCACGATACTGTGATGCCATGGTGTCCGACTTATGCCCGAGAAGATGTTGAGCAAACTTATCGCTTATCTGCTTCTCATAGAGTCTTGCAGACAAACTGCGCAACTCGTGAAAGGTAGGCGGATCCCCTTCGAAGGAAAGGCCTGATGCTTTTCGTGCGCGCATAAAATACCTTGATACTGTGCCGGATGAAAGCGGTTCACGACGAGTAGATGCAATTATGGTTTCTCCGTCAAGAATCTCTTTGCATTTATCAAGTGTTTCCTTCATTGATATCCCGAGAGCATCAACATGCAATGTTGTTGGGATGGCAATTTTTACGCCCGTTTTGCTTTGCTCGACATAAAGATATCCATCTACGATATCAGACCACTTCATTTCGCATAAATCACCAACTCGTTGCCCGGTAACAACAGCCAGTTCCATTGCAAGTCTGAGCCAACATGGTGATGATTCTGCTGCTTGATAAATTTTCAGGTATTCGTCAGCTGTAAGTCTTGATCTCCTTACCTCTGATTTTGCTGCGCGAGTGGCAGCGACTGGGTTTGTTGTTATATGGCCTTCAGCTATTGCCTCTCGGAATGCATCGCTCAGTGTTGATCTGATTAACTTGGCTGATGCCGCCTTGCCCTCGTCTATGTATCCATTGAGCATTGCCGCAATTTCTTTTGTGGTGATGTCTTCAAGTGGAGCATCAGGCAGCCCCCTCCTTATTGCTTTAATTTTGCTCATGTAATTTATGAGTGTCTTCTGCTTGATTCCTCTGCTGGCGAGGATTTTTTCGTAGCGATCAAGCCATGAATGTAACGTAACAGAATTATCACTGTTGATTCTCGCTGTCAGAGGCTTGTGTTTGTGTCCTGAAAATAACTCAATATTGGCCTGTATTGCTTCAGTGATTGCTATCCTCCTGTCTCGGCCTAATCCAAACTCTTTACCCGTCCTTGGGTCCCTGTAGCAGTAATATCCATTGTTTCTTATATAAAGGTTAGGGGGTAAATCCCGGCGCTCATGACTTCGCCTTCTTCCCATTTCTGATCCTCTTCAAAAGGCTACCTGTTACTGGTCGATTTAAGTCAACCTTTACCGCTGATTCGTGGAACAGATACTCTCTTCCATCCTTAACCGGAGGAGGGAATATCCTGCACTCGCGTACCCATCGACGAACTGTTTCAAGGCTTCTTGGGCGTCGCTGGCGTGCGTTCCACTCCTGAAGTGTCAAGTACATCGCAAAGTCTCCGCAATTACACGCAAGAAAAAACCGCCATCAGGCGGCATGGTGTTCTTTCAGTTCTTCAATTCGAATATTGGTTACGTCTGCATGCGCTATCTGCGCCCATATCATCCAGTGGTCGTAGCAGTCGTTGATGTTCTCCGCTTCGATAACTCTGTTGAATGGTTCTCCATTCCATTCACCTGTGACTTTGAATTTCATTAAGTTTCACCTGTAAAAAAAGGAGCCGAAGCTCCTTTGATATTAAAATTCGAATTGTCTCGCCCGAAGGCTTTTTAACATTGGTCTTGCCCGTTCGAAAATGGCGCTTGTCTGGTCAATTCGTGTTGCCTCCCTGAGCAATGCGTCTCTGTTTTTCGTCACCGTGTAGAAAGTCTCAAACGCGATGTCATACAGCTTGCTCGCGTATGATGAGTTCAGTTCCTTCAATATCGGATACAGGCGTTTGCTGATGTCCTGTGCTTTCTCCATCTGTACCTGCATGTAGCAGAGGAGGATGATTTCCTCGTCTGTGAATTGCTGTGCTGGTTGCATGCTGCGAAGTTTCTTTTCGCACTCGATGAAGTATCGGCGTATCTGGCGGCCTTTTTCGTTGTGCTCCACCATCGCCAGTTCTTTGGCTGTGTCGAGGGTGAGGTGGTAATCCTTGCGGTTGTGACCGCCTCTACCAGATGTTTGCTTTCCCAAATTGGAAAGCAAAATATAGTCTTGATTTTCAATGAATTCGTATTCTGAAATGCGATTTGTAATCCATGCCGCAAACACCTTTTTCACGCCTAAAAAAGCATGCAGATCGCGGGCATTGCAGAGTAGGGCTGTTTCGTTGGCGATAGTGCCGTTGAATACGGGGATGAGTTGACTGGTCATTTTTATGTCCTTTGCATTTGTTCAGATAGCCCTGTGTTCAGCAGGGCGGTCAGGTACTTGAACACCGTGCAAAGTCGGCCCGTATCCTTAACCTTTCGGTTGTTTTTCGGTATACGCGCTACCCGACCATATCTGAGAAATGGACATAAAAAAGCCGCATGACTGACGGGTGCGGTTTCCGCTTTGCAAGGTGTGTTCAGCACCATGAAGCGGAATATAGCCCCGTTAATGCGGATTTGTCAAATCATGTGGTCTTTATCTTGCTGTAAGCCGCGCCATTCGGTCTTTTCCCCCAGATTTGGGGAAAACTATCTTGTCAAAATCATGCAGCCTTTCGTTCTCCTTCGATGAGTTCCTCGATCTTGTGCACTCCCGCCTCGTTGTAGCGAAATGTCTCGACCTGCTTGTCACTGTGCGCCGATTTGTCGATGAACCACTTCCCGTACTTTTCTGTTTTGAGCATGTAGGTGTTGGCAATGCGCCCTATCTTGTTGGCTGAAATGCCAAGCATGGTGCCAACCTCCGACGCAGAGTAGTGATGTTCATCAATGACCGGAAGAGGGATTGCACTAAAGCCGACGACGGGATTAATCAGGCTGGCGGCAACGACCTGTTTAGCTTCCGGTGCGAGGTGAGGGAGGAAGTCGAAGAGGTCTTTCATTGTGTCGACGGTCATTTTCAATGCGCGTGCCTTACGGAATTCTTCAAGGCCATCCGGTGATTTCTTCGTGGTCGTTTTTTGTTGCAACTGCTGTTGCATTGATTCAAGTTTGTCGACCAGCGAACGACGGACGGCTTTCGACTCACGTGCGGCGACGCGCAGGGCTTGCTTGTAGGTCATCACTATAACCACCTGATCCGCTCCGCCTTTTTTCTTATCCATGGGGGTTACGAAAATTTCGTAACCCTCCCCCTCAAGCTCATCTTTGATGCGTGCAATGAAGTCGTTGTTGCGTACTTCTTTTTCGCCTCGCAGTCTCCGCGCCTCATTAACCATTTTCAACAGCATCTGGCTGTCAATTGTTGCAGCCGGAAACGAAGACTGATTTGCAATATTGTTAATCATGTATTCTGTCCTTTTCAGATAAAAGAAATCCCCGCCAATGCGAGGATTGTTATTCATTGCTGATACTCACCTTAATCTCAACATTTCGCAGCTTTAGCTCTACTGGCAGGTCTGACTTTCCGGTTAATGCTAATGCGAGATTTTCTGGAGTAATGAGAGCAGTTATTGTTTTCCCCCTCGCCAGACGAATAATCATTCGTATCTCGCAATCGTCACATGCTCCCGGTCGAACAATTGAGATTTGTCCGTTCATCTCACTCTCCTTTGATGCGAATGCCAGCGGCGCGCTCGGCTTCACTTTGTTCCCAAAACCACTTGTGAAGCGCCATAAGCTTTTCGTCAATCGGTGCATATTTGCGATTAAAGTAGGCCTGAGCATCTTTCTCAGATTCGTCCGGTAATTCGCCAGGGCCAAACAGTGTGTTATAAATCCATGCTAGTCCGCTCTTAGCGTCGCCAGTTGCCTGCCATTCGATAATGGCAGCCTGCATGACCAGAATGTTTTTCCCGATTAATAGGTCCAGTTCTTTGTACCGGTTGCGGATGTATGCATTCTCGCTTTGTAATTTTGCGTTGCGCTTTTCTGAGGCTTCAAGTAACGCCTGCTTATCGCGTAGAGCTTCTTCCAGTTCAGCAACATGGCATTCACTATCAATAAGGTTGTTCTCTGCTGCTTCAAGCTCAACACGCAGCTTCCCAACCGTAAGCGCAATCTCCTCGTTCTCCTGGTCGCGGCGTTTGATGTATTGCTGGTTTCTTTCCCGTTCATCCAGCAGTGCCAGCACAATCGATGGTGTTACCATCTCATGGAAAAGGTCCACATCAAATCCCCAGTCGTCATGCATTGCCTGCGCTGCCGCTTCACGCAGTTCCTGATAGTTAATTTCGCTCACTTCGAACCTCTCTGTTTACTGATAAGCTCCAGATCCTCCTGGCAACTTGCACAAGTCCGACAACCCTGAACGGCCAGGCGTCTTCGCTCATCTATGGGATCGCCACACTCACAACAATGAGTGGCAGATATAGCCTGGTGGTTCAGGCGGCGCATTTTTATTGCTGTGTTGCGCTGTAATTCTTCAATTTCTGATGCTGAATCAATGAGGTCTGCCATCTTTCATTAATCCCTGAATTGTTGGTTAATACGCTTGAGGGTGAATGCGAATAATAAAAAAGGAGCCTGTAGCTCCCTGATGATTTTGCTTTTCATGTTCACCGTTCCTTAAAGACGCCGTTTAACATACCGATTGCCAGACTTAAGTGAGTCGGTGTGAATCCCATCAGCGTTACCGTTTCGCGGTGCTTCTTCAGTACGCTACGGCAAATGTCATCGACGTTTTTATCCGGAAACTGCTGTCTGGCTTTTTTGATTTCAGAGTTAGCCAGACGGGCAATGCTGCGAAGGGCGTTTTCTTGCTGAGGTGTCATTGAACAAGTCCCATGTCGGCAAGCATAAGCACACAGAATATAAAGCCCGCTGCCAGAAGAATGCATTCAGTGGTTGTCATACCTGGTCTCTCTCATCTGCTTCTGCTTTCGCCACCATCATTTCCAGCTTTTGTGAAAGGGATGCGGCTAACGTATGAAATTCTTCGTCTGTTTCTACTGGTATTGGCACAAACCTGACTCCAATTTGAGCAAGGCTATGTGCCATCTCAATGCTCGTTCTTAACTCAACAGGAGATGCTTTGTGCATACAGCCCCTCGTTTATTATTTATCTCCTCAGCCAGCCGCTGGGCTTTCAGTGGATTTTGGATAACAGAAAGGCCGGGAAATACCCAGCCTCGCTTTGTAACGGAGTAGACGAAAGTGATCGTGCCTACGCGGATATTATCGTGAGGATGCTTCATCGCCATTGCTCCCCAAATACAAAACCAATTTCAGCCAGTGCCTCGTCCATTTTTTCGATGAACTCCGGCACCATCTCGTCAAAACCCGCCATGTACTTTTCATCCCGCTCAACCACGACATAATGCAGGCCTTCACGCTTCATACGCGGGTCATAGTTGGCAAAGTACCAGGCATCTTTTCGCGTCACCCACATGCTGTACTGCACCTGGGCCATGTAAGCCGACTTTATGGCCTCGAAACCACCGAGCCTGAACTTCATGAAATCCCGGGAGGTAAACGGGCATTTCAGTTCAAGGCCGTTGCCGTCACTGCATAAACCATCGGGAGAGCAGGCGGTGCGCATACTTTCGTCGCGATAGATGATCGGGGATTCAGTAACATTCACGCCGGAAGTGAATTCAAACAGGGTTCTGGCGTCGTTCTCGTACTGTTTTCCCCAGGCCAGCGCCTTAGCATTAACTTCCGGAGCCACACCGGTGCAAACCTCAGCCAGCAGGGTGTGGAAGTAGGACATTTTCATGTCAGGCCACTTCTTTCCTGAGCGGGGCTTTGCTATCACGTTGTGAACTTCTGAAGCGGTGATGACGCCGAGCCGTAATTTGTGCCATGCATCATCCCCCTGTTCGACAGCTCTCACGTCGATCCCGGTACGCTGCAGGATAATGTCCGGTGTCATGCTGCCACCTTCTGCTCAGTGGCTTTCTGTTTCAGGAATCCAAGAGCTTTCACTGCTTCGGCCTGTGTCAGTTCTGACGATGCGCGAATGTCGCGGCGAAATATCTGGGAACAGAGCGGCAATAAGTCGTCATCCCATGTTTTATCCAGGGCGATTAGCAGAGTGTTAATCTCCTGCATGGTTTCATCGTTAACCGGAGTGATGTCGCGTTCCGGCTGATGTTCTGCAGTGTATGCGGTATTTTCGACAATGCGCTCGGCTTCATCCTTGTCATAGATACCAGCAAATCCGAAGGCCAGACGGGCACACTGAATCATGGCTTTATGACGTAACATCCGTTTGGGATGCGACTGCCACGGCCCCGTGATTTCTCTGCCTTCGCGGGTTTTGAATGGTTCGCGGCGGCATTCATCCATCCACTCGGTAACGCAGATCGGATGATTACGGTCCTTGCGGTAAATCCGGCATGTGCAGGATTCATTGTCCTGCTCAAAGTCCATGCCATCAAACTGCTGGTTTTCATTGATGATACGGGACCAGCCATCAACGCCCACCACCGGAACGATGCCGTTCTGCTTGTCAGGGAAGGCGTAAATTTCTTTCGTCCACGGATTAAGGCCGTACTGGTTGGCGACGATCAACAATGCGATGAACTGCGCATCGCTGGCATCGCCTTTAAATGCCGTCTGGCGAAGAGTGGTGATCAGTTCCTGTGGGTCGACAGAATCCATGCCGACACGTTCAGCCAGCTTCCCAGCCAGCGTTGCGAGTGCTGTACTCATCCGTTTTATACCTCTGAATCAATATCAACCTGATGGTGAGCAATGGTTTCAACCATGTACCGGATGTGTTCTGCCATGCGCTCCTGAAACTCAACATCGTCATCAAACGCACAGGTAATGGCTTTTTTGCTGGCCCCGTGGCGTTGCAAATGATCGATGCATAGCGATTCAAACAGGTGCTGGGGCAGGCCTTTTTCCATATCGTCTGCCAGTTCTGCCTCTTTCTCTTCACGGGCGATCTGCTGGTAGTGACGCGCCCAGCTCTGAGCCTCAAGACGATCCTGAATGTAATAAGCGTTCATGGCTGAACTCCTGAAATAGCTGTGAAAATATCGCCCGCGAAATGCCGGGCTGATTAGGAAAACAGGAAAGGGGGTTAGTGAATGCTTTTGCTTGATCTCAGTTTCAGCATTAATATCCATTTTTTATAAGCGTCGACGGCTTCACGAAACATCTTTTCATCGCCAATAAAAGTGGCGATAGTGAATTTAGTCTGGATAGCCATAAGTGTTTGATCCATTTTTTGGGACTCCTGGCTGATTAAGTATGTCGATAAGGCGTTTCCATCCGTCACGTAATTTACGGGTGATTCGCTCAAGTAAAGATTCGGAAGGGCAGCCAGCAACAGGCCACCCTGCAATGGCATATTGCATGGTGTGCTCCTTATTTATACATAACGAAAAACGCCTCGAGTGAAGCGTTATTGGTATGCGGTAACGCCGCGCTCAGGCGGCTTTGATAGTCATATCATCTGAATCAAATATTCCTGATGTATCGATATCGGTAATTCTTATTCCTTCGCTACCATCCATTGGAGGCCATCCTTCCTGACCATTTCCATCATTCCAGTCGAACTCACACACAACACCATATGCATTTAAGTCGCTTGAAATTGCTATAAGCAGAGCATGTTGCGCCAGCATGATTAATACAGCATTTAATACAGAGCCGTGTTTATTGAGTCGGTGTTCAGAGTCTGACCAGAAATTATTAATCTGGTGAAGTTTTTCCTCTGTCATTACGTCATGGTCGATTTCAATTTCTATTGATGCTTTCCAGTCGTAATCAATGATGTATTTTTTGATGTTTGACATCTGTTCATATCCTCACAGATAAAAAATCGCCCTCACATTGGAGGGCAAAGAAGATTTCCAATAATCAGAACAAGTCGGCTCCTGTTTAGTTACGAGCGACATTGCTCCGTGTATTCACTCGTTGGAATGAATACACAGTGCAGTGTTTATTCTGTTGTTTATGCCAAAAATGAAGGCCGACTATGCGGCCTTATCTACATTTCTGAACCAAACGCAGATCGGACCGTCTTCTGTATCGTGAATCGAACCGACAAACCATCCTTCTCCATCTGGCATGCTTGGCTCCCATCCACTGATGTTTGGATTCCCATCTTCAAAATACGCGTCAATTACCGTTTGATTGTTGTCGTTTTCCATTTCAACAATTGATGATTCAATGCCATGCTGCTTGCAGAAAGATCTGAACTCATCAGCTGAAATTGCCTCTCTATCCCCAAACAGGTTGGCGTATTCTGGGTGCGTCCAGTAGCCATCCTCGCTTCGCTCTACTACTAATGCTTCCATATATCACCTCAAATAAGTGGTTTGCTGCCTAATTTCATTTTCTGGCGACCAACACAAGTCATCTTGCTGTCAGTTGTTTTGATTTCCGGTAGCCTGCCGCGTAAAGAGCTACGTTTGGAAGACATACACCAGTTTCTGGTTGCTTATGTCCAAACTCATTCGCGTACACAATGGCCGCTCGCTCCAGATTGCGTCTGTATTCTTTCTGTTGCCAGATCACGTCCTGTGCCATGAACTTAATTGGCTTAGCGTCTTCTATGCGCTCAGGCGTTTCGTGAGTACCTTTAGCCTGAATCTGCGCTCTGCTTAGAGTAGGGCGGTGTAATACTTCTGAACTTATTGCTTCTTCGCGGGCCAGCACGCCGTTAGCTAATGCCTTTGCCTTTAAACGCTCACGACGACGAGAACGTGAATTGCCTTTGAACTGAGTTCTGCGTGTCATATAGACCTCCTGATGAACTTTGGTGGTGTGGTAGGTGGGAGACCCATTTCGACCTGTTTCGGCCTACTTCAATTCGGCAATAGTCCCGCAGGCCTCGCCGCTTTACGTGCGACATATTCCCGTCCATGAACCCTTCACCACACCCCAAAGTTCACTTTGGTTATTGCGCTTTGTCAGCGCCGTAGATTCATATTCGAATCGTTGTATATTCACCGCCCTGGTGAGTAGTGCGTCCTGCTGATGGGTGAACTTTATCGGAATGATAAATTAATGGCAATAGCAAAATGATAAATTCTCTTGGTTTTCAAATATCGTATTGATTCTTATGGTGTTTTATTTTGTTGTAGGAATTCGACAGGATAAATAAAGAGATTTGAGGGAGATCTGGATTGCGTTGTTTAGCAAGTTGTATCTATTTATTTTTCAACAAATACAATTGGTTATGTGTTTTTAGGTGGGGGGATCGTAAGGCAAAGAAAACCCGGCTCGGTGGCCGGGTTGATGGGATTATCGTTTATTTCTTTGATGTTTCTTTGCAGACTCAGCTTGAGTGTTTCCATACCTGCGTTTACCGCTATTGTTTTTTCCTCTAGGCTTGCCTTTTTTTCGATCTTCCCACCAGTCAGGTGCCGGGTCTGGCTCAACATGTAAAGCATCGGCAAGTCCTGATATCAAGCTGTATGACTGAACTCCATCAATGTGCTCTGACAGTGATGGGGTAACATTCTGTCTTAGTGGATCAAGAATAAAATCAATACCTTTAATTCTGGCGTGTTTGGCGGCAGGCACAAAGTCTGAGTCCCCAGCAACAAGGACAATTACATCAACAAGTTTTTCATAAGCTAAAGTCGTGATATCCATCCCTAGCTTGATATCAACTTGTTTTTGTTTGATGTCATAGTAAAAATCATCATTTGTCAGTTCATCCCATTTTTTCGTTCCTTTCATCAGAGCATCAAGGGAGAATGTAGTTAGTTGCCATCGCTTATTATCAACAAGATTCCCTAATCTTAAGGCTGTTTTTCGAGTTTTTCTTAACTCTTCATGCAGCTCCGTTCTCAGAATATATGATTTTTCGAGTTTGAAATTCTTGCGACCAGGCGTCTTATTGCCAGGCTCAGGAAGTGGAAGGCGTGTTTGAATGTCGAGTGGTGGACAGTCATAGAAGTAAATTCTATAAAGCTCAAGCGGTTCCCTACGTTCTTGTGATTGACGTTTTCCATTAAGATGGGAAAGAACCATTGACCATATTACTTTCATTATGCATTGCGCAGTCAGTTCATGCTCGGCGAAGTGTTTACGATGCGTAGCATGAACACGCTGCATGAAAAAACCCGCATCAATTAAAATTGCTGCTTTCTTCATAAGAGTCCCAAAAAAAATAGCCCAGAGCCGTTATGCAGATATTAACAATTGTCTGCGAACGGGGCTGGGCTTGGTTTAATTAATCTATGCCAAGTTGACTGTGCCGTCAACATAAAACTTACTTCCTATCACCCAAACGTCTCTTCACTCATCCGAAGAAGCAGCAATCCGGGTCAGCACGCACAAGCTCAAGCGCATCAGTCAGCGAAAGTTCAGTACTGTACTGATGCCATTTCATATCCTTCCGCATCCAATAGATTTTCCATCTATCCAGAGAACGTATGTACTTGATTCTTGCTGATGGCAGGATGTTTGTTTCACCTGGGTTGCCCTGCCACACGGGGCGCTGTTCGCCGATATCTATCGTTTGGTCATTGATGCTATAAACAATATCCAGTTCATTGCGGATATGTTCAGGCGGCCTTATGCTTTCAATGAATTGGTGAACTTCTTTTTTGACCGCTTGATATTCAAGGTCAGTGAACGCCATCTATCCTCCTCACCCAAACGTTTCTTCTGGCCACTGGTTACCAGCTATGTGACGATGAAGTCACGAACTTTTCAGCCACTCCCTTGCCTCGATGTCATCCAGATGGCGAGATTGCTTCAGAATACCAGCCACATACTCCACCTTTGCTACTTGATGATAAGGCAACGTTATTGGCCTATGATCCTGGTTGATGCTTGTAAATTGGTATTCTCCGTCTCTGTCATAGCCAAGAACCTTAATCATGTTGTGTCCTTCAACGGTTCTGACAAACACCTCATCACCCGGGAATACTTTGGTGTTAGGCTCAATGAGTACATATTCTCCTGATTTTATTCTGGGCCACATGCTGTCTCCTTTCACACGAAGACCAAAGGCATCAGGATCATCGCTATAAATTTTGAGCCACCCATCGCGCTCTTCGGTCATCTCGATGGCACCATCAACACCAAGAATTGCCTCACCAACCACGCGCACTAACCCTTTTCTTACCTGACCGACAAAAGTTAAAGAATCTGAGCATGATGCAATTGGTGTTACATCATGTACCAAATCAAGCCACCCATTAGGTAACCCAAGCGCGGCTTCAAATTTTCTTGCTAGTTTATCCCCTATGTTTCGAGTGCTTTTTTCACCGGAGACTTGCGTGAGTTGAGAAGGGCTAACCCCAAGCTTATCGGCAAAGCTTGCATTAGTGTTACCCGCGATTTTTTTATGCTCATCTAGCAAAAACGCCAGATTCGATTTGCGAATATCTTTGTTTTCCATCTCACAATTTTCCCTCTATTTAGCAAATGGATAAATACGCATTATGATAAATTTACATTGCGGTTGATTTATCAAAATGGTAAAGTTGTTCTGTGTGATAAACGGAGGCACTAATGAGTAATGAACTACTACGCTGGCGAAAAGAGGCTTCTAGTGAGGAATGGAAGCGACTCGCCGCATTAGCGAAAACTTCAGTTGGCTATCTTGACCAGATTGCATATGGATTTCGAAGAGCTTCCCCTGATAAAGCGAATGCAATCGAAGAAGCTACTCGTAATTTCACGGGTTATAAACCTGTGAAAAAGGAAAACCTAGTGTTCGTATCGCGTAGAGCATCGGCTGCATAAGTAACACCGCTCTTTTCACAATGGACATTCGTCCTACGTCGCTGACAAAGCGAGTCCCAATATATCTGACCAACTAAGGCCACATGCGTTTCCACGCATACCTTTCAACTAACTATTCACTATTGGAAATCTTAAGAAATGGAACAAACAAGTTACAGCAAACTATCCCAGCGTGACGTTGATCGCGCAGAAACTGATTTACTCATCAACCTGTCAACGCTTACCCAGCGTGGTCTGGCAAAGATGATTGGCTGTCATGAATCGAAGATAAGCAGAACGGACTGGAGATTTATTGCTTCGGTCTTGTGTGCTTTCGGAATGGCATCAGACATCAGTCCGATTAGTAGGGCTTTTAAGTATGCGCTTGATGGAATCACAAAGAAAAAATCCCCGGTGGCCGCCGGGGACTCTAAGCAAATTGATATGCAATTCTGAGGGAATTACTGGATCAATCCACAGGAGTCATTATGACAAATACAGCAAAAATACTCAACTTCGGCAGAGGTAACTTTGCCGAACAGGAGCGTAATGTGGCAGATCTCGATGATGGTTACGCCAGACTATCAAATATGCTGATTGAGGCTTATTCAGGCGCAGATCTGACCAAGCGACAGTTTAAAGTGCTGCTTGCCATTCTGCGTAAAACCTATGGGTGGAATAAACCAATGGACAGAATCACCGATTCTCAACTTAGCGAGATTACAAAGTTACCCGTCAAACGGTGCAATGAAGCCAAGTTAGAACTCGTCAGAATGAATATTATCAAGCAGCAAGGCGGCATGTTTGGACCAAATAAAAACACCTCAGAATGGTGCATCCCTCAAAACGAGGGAGGTTCCCCTAAAATGAGGGACATCCCTCAAAACGAGGGAAAATCCCCTAAAACGAGGGATAAAACATCCCTCAAATTAGGGGATTGCTATCCCTCAAAACAGGGGGACACAAAAGACACTATTACAAAAGAAAAAAGAAAAGATTATTCGTCAGAGAATTCTGGCGAATCCTCTGACCAGCCAGAAAACGATCTTTCTGTGGTTAAACCGGATGCTGCAATTCAGAGCGGCAGCAAGTGGGGAACAGCAGAAGACCTGACCGCCGCAGAGTGGATGTTTGACATGGTGAAGACCATCGCACCATCAGCCAGAAAACCGAATTTTGCAGGGTGGGCTAACGATATCCGCCTGATGCGTGAACGTGACGGACGTAACCACCGCGACATGTGCGTGCTGTTCCGCTGGGCATGCCAGGACAACTTCTGGTCCGGTAACGTGCTAAGTCCGGCCAAACTCCGCGACAAGTGGACCCAACTCGAAATCAACCGTAACAAGCAACAGGCTGGCGTGACAGCTGGAAAACCAAAACTCGACCTGACAAACACTGACTGGATTTACGGGGTGGATTTATGAAAAACATCGCCGCACAGATGGTTAACTTTGACCGTGAGCAGATGCGTCGGATCGCCAACAACATGCCGGAACAGTACGACGAAAAGCCACAGGTACAGCAGGTAGCGCAGATCATCAACGGTGTGTTCAGCCAGTTACTGGCAACTTTCCCGGCGAGTCTGGCTAACCGTGACCAGAACGAACTGAACGAAATCCGCCGCCAGTGGGTTCTGGCTTTCCGGGAAAACGGGATCACCACAATGGAACAGGTTAACGCAGGAATGCGCGTAGCCCGTCGGCAGAATCGACCATTTCTGCCATCACCCGGGCAGTTTGTTGCATGGTGCCGGGAAGAAGCATCCGTTATCGCCGGACTGCCAAACGTCAGCGAGCTGGTTGATATGGTTTACGAGTATTGCCGGAAGCGAGGCCTGTATCCGGATGCGGAGTCTTATCCGTGGAAATCAAACGCGCACTACTGGCTGGTTACCAACCTGTATCAGAACATGCGGGCCAATGCGCTTACTGATGCGGAATTACGGCGCAAGGCTGCCGATGAACTGACCTGTATGACAGCGCGAATTAACCGTGGTGAGACGATACCTGAACCAGTAAAACAACTTCCTGTTATGGGCGGTAGACCTCTAAATCGTGCACAGGCTCTGGCGAAGATCGCAGAAATTAAAGCTAAGTTCGGACTGAAAGGAGCAAGTGTATGACGGGCAAAGAGGCAATTATTCATTACCTGGGGACGCATAATAGCTTCTGTGCGCCGGACGTTGCCGCGCTAACAGGCGCAACAGTAACCAGCATAAATCAGGCCGCGGCTAAAATGGCACGGGCAGGTCTTCTGGTTATCGAAGGTAAGGTCTGGCGAACGGTGTATTACCGGTTTGCTACCAGGGAAGAACGGGAAGGAAAGATGAGCACGAACCTGATTTTTAAGGAGTGTCGCCAGAGTGCCGCGATGAAACGGGTATTGGCGGTATATGGAGTTAAAAGATGACCATCTACATCACTGAGCTAATAACAGGCCTGCTGGTAATCGCAGGCCTTTTTATTTGGGGGAGAGGGAAGTCATGA
This sequence comes from Escherichia sp. HH091_1A, assembly GCF_030295175.1. NCBI lineage: Bacteria > Pseudomonadati > Pseudomonadota > Gammaproteobacteria > Enterobacterales > Enterobacteriaceae > Escherichia > Escherichia sp. HH091_1A. Next base: position 926,413 of record NZ_AP025747.1, read on the forward strand.
AAAAACTAACCTTTGAAATTCGATCTCCAGCACATCAGCAAAACGCTATTCACGCAGTACAGCAAATCCTTCCAGACCCAACCAAACCAATCGTAGTAACCATTCAGGAACGCAACCGCAGCTTAGACCAAAACAGGAAGCTATGGGCCTGCTTAGGTGACGTCTCTCGTCAGGTTGAATGGCATGGTCGCTGGCTGGATGCAGAAAGCTGGAAGTGTGTGTTTACCGCAGCATTAAAGCAGCAGGATGTTGTTCCTAACCTTGCCGGGAATGGCTTTGTGGTAATAGGCCAGTCAACCAGCAGGATGCGTGTAGGCGAATTTGCGGAGCTATTAGAGCTTATACAGGCATTCGGTACAGAGCGTGGCGTTAAGTGGTCAGACGAAGCGAGACTGGCTCTGGAGTGGAAAGCGAGATGGGGAGATCGGGCTGCATGACTATCAAATCAAATACGCCAGCACACGACAAGGACTGCTGGCAAACGCCGCTTTGGCTTTTTGATGCACTGGATATTGAGTTTGGATTCTGGCTGGATTCGGCAGCGAGCGACAAAAATGCTCTGTGCGCTCACTGGTTAACTGAGGCCGACGACGCGCTAAATTCTGAGTGGATAAGCCACGGTGCAATCTGGAATAACCCACCGTACAGCAATATCAGGCCGTGGGTGGAAAAAGCCGCTGAGCAGTGCATACAACAGCGACAGACGATAGTGATGCTTGTGCCAGAGGATATGTCTGTCGGATGGTTCAGCAAGGCTCTGGAGAGTGTTGACGAAGTTCGCATCATTACTGATGGACGGATTAATTTTATCGAACCATCGACAGGGCTGGAGAAGAAGGGAAACAGCAAAGGTTCCATGCTGCTGATTTGGCGACCGTTCATCAGTCCTCGACGGATGTTTACTACCGTATCCAAAGCGGCATTGATGGCGATCGGGCAGGGCGTCAGGAGGGCAGCATGAGACGACAGCGACGAAGTATCACCGACATCATCTGCGAAAACTGCAAATACCTTCCAACGAAACGCTCCAGAAATAAACGCAAGCCAATCCCAAAAGAATCTGACGTAAAAACCTTCAACTACACGGCTCACCTGTGGGATATCCGGTGGCTAAGACATCGTGCGAGGAATACAAGGTGATTGACCCAAATCGAAGTTACGAACAAGAAAGCGTCGAGCGGGCTTTAACGTGCGCTAATTGCGGTCAGAAGCTGCATGTGCTGGAAGTTCACGTGTGTGAGTACTGCTGCGCAGAACTGATGAGCGATCCGAATAGCTCGATGCACGAGGAAGAAGACGATGGCTAAACCAGCGCGAAGACGATGTAAAAACGATGAATGTCGGGAATGGTTTCACCCTGCATTCGCCAATCAGTGGTGGTGCTCTCCAGAGTGTGGAACCAAGATAGCACTCGAACGACGAAGCAAAGAACGCGAAAAAGCGGAAAAGGCAGCAGAGAAGAAACGACGACGAGAGGAGCAGAAACAGAAAGATAAACTTAAGATTCGAAAACTCGCCTTAAAGCCCCGCAGTTACTGGATTAAACAAGCCCAACAAGCCGTAAACGCCTTCATCAGAGAAAGAGACCGCGACTTACCATGTATCTCGTGCGGAACGCTCACGTCTGCTCAGTGGGATGCCGGGCATTACCGGACAACTGCTGCGGCGCCTCAACTCCGATTTGATGAACGCAATATTCACAAGCAATGCGTGGTGTGCAACCAGCACAAAAGCGGAAATCTCGTTCCGTATCGCGTCGAACTGATTAACCGCATCGGGCAGGAAGCAGTAGACGAAATCGAATCAAACCATAACCGCCATCGCTGGACTGTCGAAGAGTGCAGGACCATCAAGGCGGAGTATCAACAGAAACTTAAAAAACTGCGAAACAGCAGAAGTGAGGCTGCATGAATATCTACGAAAGAATTGATGGCAGCAAATACCGAAATATTTGGGTAGTTGGCGATCTGCACGGATGCTACACGAACCTGATGAAAAAACTGGAGACGATAGGATTCGACACCAAAAAAGACCTGCTTATCTCGGTTGGCGATTTGGTCGATCGCGGTACAGAGAACGTCGAATGCCTGGAATTAATCACATTACCCTGGTTCAGAGCTGTACGTGGAAACCATGAGCAAATGATGATTGATGGCTTATCAGAGCGTGGAAACGTCAATCACTGGCTGTTTAATGGCGGTGGCTGGTTCTTTAATCTCGATTACGACAAAGAAATTCTGGCTAAAGCTCTTGCCCATAAAGCAGATGAACTTCCGTTAATCATCGAACTGGTGAGCGAAGGTAAAAAATATGTCATCTGCCACGCCGATTATCCTTGTGACGAATACGAATTTGGAAAGCCAGTTGATCATCAGCAGGTAATCTGGAACCGCGAACGAATCAGCAACTCACAAGACGGGATCGTGAAAGAAATCAAAGGAGCTGACACGTTCATCTTTGGTCATACGCCAGCAGTGAAACCACTCAAGTTTGCCAACCAGATGTATATCGATACCGGCGCAGTGTTCTGCGGAAACCTCACATTGATTCAGGTACAGGGAGAAGGCGCGTGGGCATAAGAGAACTAAACCTCACCAAAGAGCAGCACGAGTGGCTGAATGGCTGGCTTGAACTGTGGGGCGCATGGGTTTATTCAGGTCGTCTGGAAAAGCGCATGAGCAGCGTAATAGCGAAGTTCATGGAGAGCGTAGAGCCGGGAAGAGTTATGACAAGGCCAATGTGCAATGATGATGATGGAATGTTGATTTCTCAGGTCGTCGATTCCGTCATGTACATTGACAAAAAAGCCTTTGGCATCCTCCTCAGCTACTACGCTCATGGTTCATCTAAGCGAGCAATTGCATCCTACTATCACGCGACTGCAAAGCCACGCAAGATGTGTGGACGTGGTGGCGAGGGATGGAGAAAACCTTCACTGGCAACCTGTAGAAACGAAATTGACGACATCCTGAAAGCGTCATTATTTGTTTTGTACCAACCAATGCAAAATGCTTTCAAAATGCGTAAACGTGTTGAGAAAGTTAAGCATGTTGCTGTTAAAAACCTTGACATGCAATTAGCCATTTAGCCATAATTAGAGGGTAAGCTGACGTTAGTGACTCTTAAGTTGCAACGGTGGCTTTTTTTATTTGGGTCAGTCGTATAAAGGTCATTACGGAAGGCTGTTAACCTTCTTATCGTGGTTCGAGTCCACGCTGTCCCGCCAAATATGCTGGTTTAGCTCCAATGGTAGAGCAGTCGCCTTGTAAGCGAATGGGTAGCGGTTCAAGTCCGTTAACCAGCACCATAACTGAGCCGTAGCCACTGGCTATCCTGAATTCATCAGTGATAGTTACGCTGCGGCCTTCTACACATGACCTTCGTGAAAGCGGGTGGCATGAGGTTGCGCTAACAACCTCCTGCCGTTTTGCCCGTGCATATCGGTCACGAACAAATCTGATTACTAAACACAGTAGCCTGGATTTGTTCTATCAGTAATCGACCTTATTCCTAATTAAATAGAGCAAATCCCCTCAATGAAGGGGTAGAGCATGTACCGTATGGACAAAATCAGAGAATGGTTCAGTTACAGCTTCGGAGGACTGACTGCGATGGGTGGCATTCTCTCCCTGAATGACTGGGCTGTCATCATTGGTATTCTTTGTACTGTCGGCACATTTGGCATCAACTGGTACTACAAGCGCAAAGAGCGCGAGGACAGATTGAATGGCAATGTCACCGGCACTACGAAATAGCGTAATAGCGGCGATAAGTGGCGGGGCTATTGCTATAGCATCTGTGTTAATCACTGGACCAAGTGGTAACGATGGCCTGGAAGGTGTCAGCTACATACCATACAAAGATATTGTTGGTGTATGGACTGTATGCCACGGACACACCGGAAAAGACATCATGCTCGGTAAAACGTATACCGAAGCAGAATGCAAAGCCCTCCTGAATAAAGACCTTGCCACGGTCGCCAGACAAATTAACCCGTACATCAAAGTCGATATACCGGAAACAACGCGCGGTGCTCTTTACTCTTTTGTTTACAACGTGGGCGCTGGCAATTTCAGAACATCGACGCTTCTTCGAAAAATAAACCAGGGCGATATCAAAGGCGCATGTGACCAGCTACGTCGCTGGACATACGCTGGCGGTAAGCAATGGAAAGGGCTGATGACCCGTCGTGATATTGAGCGTGAAGTCTGTTTGTGGGGGCAACAATGAGCATGATTTGCTTTTTCATGGCAGCGTTGCTCGCATTGAATGGCAACGATGCGTGGCCGTGGTTTCTGGCCGTTGGGGTGTTGATGTCATGAGTCGGTTAACCGCGATTATCTCCGCTCTGGTTATCTGCATCATCGTCTGTCTGTCATGGGCGGTTAATCATTACCGTGATAACGCCATTACCTATAAAGAACAGCGCGATAAAGCCACGTACATCATCGCTGACATGCAGAAGCGTCAACGTGATGTAGCAGAACTCGACGCCAGATACACAAAGGAGCTTGCTGATGCTAACTCGACTATCGAAAGTCTCCGTGCTGATGTTTCTGCTGGGCGTAAGCGCCTGCAAGTCGCCGCCACCTGTGCAAAGTCAACAACTGGAGCCAGCGGCATGGGCGATGGAGAAAGCCCAAGACTTACAGCAGATGCTGAACTCAATTATTACCGTCTCCGAAGTGGAATCGACAGGATAACCGCGCAGGTTAACTACCTGCAGGAGTACATCAGGACGCAATGTCTTAATTAACAGAGCCAGCTTAATTGCTGGCTGTTTGTGTAAGGATGGGGTTGTGTCAATGTTCAGGTATTATTATATGAATTACTGGATAAAATCGTTCGGTTTTGAATATCCGTCAAGAACCAGATTGTGATTCTCCCGATGAAGAACCAGTGTATCCATATAATCAGGTTTAAATCTCCAGCCGTTCATCTTTTTTGCAATTTTCGACAGACAGTGGTTATGTGTGAAAATTACAGTAATATTATCAGATTGTGATATTTCCAGTATGTTGTTTACTGCGTCATCATCACAGGTTGAAATATCAGGAATGGTTGCTGTTTTTCCACCCGAAAAAAAAGAGGCTGTCTGTATCGTTCGGACTGTATCTGTTGAATAGAGACCGTAGTCTGGAAACATTTTGCTGAATGCATTTCCATATTGTTGAGCTTTATTGGCTCCATTTATTGTGATGCCATCACGTTCTGACAGACATATATTTGTGGAGCGATCACATCGTTCTCCGTGTCTGATGAGAAAAATAAGCTGATGCTTCTGGTTAATTTCAGCGACGTCATTCATATCAAGTCTGGCCGGAGTTCTTGCTATATATATGATTGACAATAAAACTAATATAACGAATAAAGATATAATCAGAAATTTTATTATTGTGCGGCTGGGCATATAAATATCCTTATACAGGTGTGTGAAAAAGGACATTATTATTTGTAAATCTTATGTAATCCTTAAGGGTGTCTGACGTGGAGAAATGGGCACTGGTAGCGATACTGGTGCCTTTTTTCCTGGTGGGATGCGTCAGCTGGATAAAGCGCGTCAGCTTTTCGATACAGCCTCTCAGGTCTGTGAAATTGTTGATAGTGTCCGGCAGTGTATGCATGACTGAACGCCTGTAAGAGCAGAATATTTTGCTGAAAAATGAAGGGTGAGCCAGCGTCCGGAAAGCATGAAATTCTGCTTACTTGAAAATTTCATAAATAAATCCTTTATGTCGTCGCAAATACACAAGTGTTGAACAGTGCCCGGTGCGGCGACGGGCTTCTATATCAGGAGACGATGATGGAAAAAACAGAAAACAAACCGATTGTAATTGGTGCTGATGCTGCTCCGTTTAAGTTTGAGTTGTCACAACTGGTGGAGATGCGCATCAGTGATGAATGGGGTGAGGTTAAAGCTCGCGCTCAGTATGCGGATGGCGAGAATCAGTACTTACTCCACTACAAAGCAGCTGATGGTCGCGCCACGACGGAGTGGTTTGGTGAGTCAATGCTGGAAGCAACAGAAGATGATCGTCATCCGGGGTGCCTGGTATTTGCCGGCATGAAATTACCGGAAGGCGCTGTCGTTACGGAGTAACAGGTATTACAGCATCCCTTCAACAGTGAGGGGCTGCGATAATGCAGGTATTAGAGTGTGTGTAAATGATAATCGCTCCCATTTTTACGGGTCCTTTCCGGAACCTGAAACACCGGGGGACGGCAGACGCGCAAAAACGCGCTATTTATGAGATTTTTTGAGGGGGTGGTTGTTGTTTAATTGTTTTCTCTATCTCTTTGATAAGTAATAAAAAACAGGGTTTGATACAACAACCTGATGGCGTTTTTTGATGCTATCAATGCGAAAAATGCCAATTAAATCAAATGGTTTTGCAAAAACACATGGTTGTTATATCGCTTTTTATCGATGACTTATGGAGAGGAGATGGCCTTTTTATTGAATAAAAGCGATATGGCCTCCTCCATCGGTATATCCGTTCAGGCATTTGATAAATGGGGCGTTCCTCCTGTTGAGCGTCGGGGGAGGGAAGTTTTTTATGACGTTAAAACCGTACTGGAGATAGATCGCGAGCGGCGACAATACAATCAGAGAACACCTGATGACGGGAGCGATCTGGAGGAAAGATTACTCCGGGCCAGGGTTGAACTGACTGAAGAGCAGGCTGTAGCGCAAAAACTTAAGAATCAGGTAACTGAAGGCAAACTCATTGATTCAGAGTTCTGTATTTTCGCTCTCAGCAAACTGGCGATGGCATTGTCCAGTACGCTTGATTCCATTCCTTTATCCATGCAGCGACAGTTTCCGGATTTAACGCCGCGTCATATTGATCATCTGAAAACCCTTATCGCAAAAGGCGCGAATCAGTGCGCGCGGGCAGGGGATAAATTACCTGAGTTACTCGATGAATATATCCAGACTACAGCTGAATAATATGATGGCTGCCGTTTCAGTTGCGTTGCAACCTCTGGTCAGGGTTGTTCCGATGACGGCAGTTGAATGGGCTGATCAAAATTATTATCTGCCTAAAGAGTCGTCATATGGTGATGGAGAGTGGAAGACCCTGCCGTTTCAGGTTGCCATCATGAACAGTATGGGTAATGACCGGATCCGCACTGTTAATCTGATTAAATCAGCGCGCGTGGGTTATACCAAAATGCTGTTGGGCGTGATCGGGTATTTTATTGAGCATAAATCCCGTAACAGTTTGCTTTTTCAGCCAACAGATTCTGCAGCTGAAGATTTTATGAAAGCGCATGTGGAAGCAACATTGCGGGATGTTCCCTGCCTTAAAGCGTTGTCTCCATGGCTGGGCAGAAAACATCGTGACAACACGCTCACTCTGAAGCGTTTTTCCTCCGGAGTGGGGTTCTGGTGCCTGGGCGGTGCCGCTGCTAAAAACTACCGTGAAAAATCTGTGGATGTGGTCTGCTATGACGAACTCTCCTCGTTTGAACCGGATGTGGAAAAAGAAGGTTCACCAACACTGCTTGGCGATAAACGTATCGAAGGTTCGGTATGGCCTAAATCCATACGCGGCTCAACGCCAAAAATTAAAGGCTCCTGTCAGATTGAAAAAGCAGCGAATGAATCTGCGCATTTCATGCGGTTTTATGTCCCTTGCCCTCATTGCGGGGAGGTCCAGTATCTGAAGTTTGGCGATGATGCGACGCCGTCTGGCCTGAAATGGGAGAAGGGTAAACCGGAAACGGTGTATTACCTGTGTGAACGTAATGGCTGTGTGATCCGCCAGTCGGAACTTGACCAGACAGACGGGCGCTGGATTTGTGACAACACCGGGATGTGGACGCAAGACGGCCTGGCATTTTACAGCGCCGGTGATGAGGAGATGCCGCCACCGCGCTCCGTCACTTTCCATATATGGACGGCGTACAGTCCGTTCACCACCTGGGTACAGATTGTTTATGACTGGCTGGATGCACTGAAGGATCCGAACGGCGTCAAGACGTTTATTAACACCACGCTCGGGGAGCCCTATGAAGAGGCCGTGGCAGAAAAACTGAGCTTTGAGTTGTTGCTGGAAAAAGTCTGCCACTATGGCGCGCAGGTTCCCCTGAGGGTGGTTTACCTGACCGCCGGGATCGACTCCCAGAAAGATCGCTATGAAATTTATGTCTGGGGCTGGGCTCCCGGCGAAGAAGCCTTTCTGATTGATAAGCAAATTATCATGGGGCGACCGGAAGACGAGGACACCCTTAAACGTGTTGATGCGGTGATCCGGAAAAAATACCGCCATGCTGACGGTACTGAAATTTCCATTTCCCGTGTCTGCTGGGATACCGGTGGTATCGACCAGGACATTGTGTATCAGCGTTCCAGGAAACACGGCACTTTTTTTGTGCTTCCCATAAAAGGGGCATCGGTGTACGGCAAGCCGGTGATCACCATGCCCAAAAAGCGCAACCAGCGTGGTGTGTTTTTGTGTGAGGTGGGCTCCGATACCGTCAAGGAAATGCTGTACGCCCGTTTTGCCCTGCCGGTGGTATCTGCCAGTGAAGCCGCCCCGTATACCTTCCGTTTTCCGGATAACCCCGACATTTTTTCGGAAGAAGAGGCGCGTCAGATCGTGGCGGAAGAGCTGGTGGAGAAGGTGGTTAATGGCAGGGTGAAACTGCTGTGGGATAAAAAAGGGCGACGCAACGAAGCCCTCGACTGCCTGGTATATGCCTATGCTGCCCTGCGCGTTTCGGTACAGCGGTGGCAACTGGACCTTGAAGCGCTGGCGAGAGCACGAAGAGATGAACAGGATGAGGATGATATGAGCATGGAAGAGATCGCGGCTGCACTGAGTGGAGGATAAGTGATGATTTATACGCATGAGATGCTTTGTGATGCCCGCCGGGCATTACATGAACTGATGATCGGACGTGCTGTGGTTTCTGTCGGCAGGAACGGACGGCAGGTTCAGTATTCGCGGGCGACGATTGGTGAACTGCGGCAATACATTGAAGAGCTGGAGAGTGCGCTGGGTGTGTCCGGACGGCGTCGCGGTCCGGTGGGAGTGAGGCTGTGAATGTGGAGTTGATAGATGTTCACGGACAGCCCCTGCGACAGAGTATGGGATATTCCGGTGGCGGCTCCGGATTTGGTGGGCAACTTGCGGAATGGTTACCTGCGCCGGAAAGTGCCGATGTGGCGCTGTTGCCTTCCATTCAGCTGGGTAATGCCCGTGCGGATGATCTGGTCCGTAATAATGGCATTGCCGCGAATGCTGTGGAAATCCATAAAGACCATATCGTCGGACATATGTTTCGCCTGAGCTACCGACCCAACTGGCGCTGGCTGGGGATGTCAGAAGCTGATTCGCATGCCTTTATTGAAGATGTGGAGGCGGCGTGGATGGAATACTGCGATCCGGTGTTTGGCTCGATGGATGTGGAAGGACGTCGCTCGTTTACCGAATTTATTCGTGAAGGGGTGGGGGTCCATACTTTTAACGGTGAAATTTTTGTCCAGCCTGTATGGGATGCGGAATCCACGTCATTATTCAGAACAAAATTCAAGACCATCAGTCCGAAGCGCGTCAGTACGCCCGGTTATGGCATCGGCGATCGTTTTATGCGTGCCGGAGTGGAAATCAGCCGGCACGGAAAGGCGATAGCCTACCATGTTCAGGATGATGACTGGCCGGGTTACAGTGTCAGTAACTGGACACGGATTACGGCGACTCTGCCCTCCGGAAGACCGGGCATGATCCATGTGTTTCAGCCGCAGGAGGACGGGCAGACGCGCGGGGCAAACCAGTTTTACTCTGTCATGGAGCGCCTCAAGATGCTCGACACACTGCAGGCCACGCAACTGCAGTCGGCGATGGTGCGGGCGATGTATGCCGCGACGATTGAATCCACACTGGATTCGGAAAAAGCATTTGAATATATCGCCGGGGTGGGGGATGACAGTAAAAACCCGCTGAAAGCCATCATGAAAGGCTATGCGCACTATTACGCCATCAATGGGGTAAAGATGGGAGGGGTTCGTATTCCGCATCTTTATCCGGGGGATTCACTGAATCTGCAGACGGCACAGAATGCGGATAATGGGTTCTCTGAACTGGAAAAGGCGCTGTTACGCTACATCGCAGCCGGACTGGGCGTGTCCTATGAACAGCTTTCCCGTGATTATTCACAGGTCAGTTATTCCAGTGCCAGGGCATCCGCCAATGAGTCGTGGCGGTATTTTATGGGGAAACGAAAATTTGTGGCCAGCCGTCTGGCGTCACAGATGTTTGCCTGCTGGCTGGAAGAAGCCCTTATTCGTGGTGTGATCCGCCCACCGAAATCCCGTTTCTCATTCTGGGAGGCCCGTTCCGGGTGGTGCCGTGCCGAGTGGATTGGTGCCGGTCGCATGGCGATTGATGGCCTTAAGGAAGTGCAGGAAGCGGTGATGCGTATTGAAGGTGGTTTAAGCACGTACGAGAAAGAACTGGCCCTGATGGGCGATGACTATCAGGAGATTTTCCGCCAGCAACTGCGTGAAAGCCAGGAGCGACAGGCGGCTGGTCTTCCCCGCCCCATCTGGATAAAGGACACGTTTCAGCAGCAGATCCGACAGACAACGGGAGAGAAAGGCGATGCGTCGTAATTTATCGCATATTGCCGCCATGGCATTTAATGAGCCGCTTTTACTGGAACCCGCCTATGCGCGGGTTTTCTTTTGCGCGCTGGGTAAAGAGATGGGGGCCGGCAGCCTTGCAGTTCCTCAGCAGGCTGTTCAGCTTGATGCTGATGGTATGCAACTGGCTGTGACTGACTATATGGCGGGCGGTCAGCGTCCGGCAAAGAGTTACCAGGTGAAGAATGGCATCGCCATTCTGCCGGTGAGCGGCACGCTGGTGCATAAACTGGGTACCCTGCGGCCTTACTCTGGCATGACAGGCTATGACGGTCTGACTGCTCGTCTTCAGATGGCGGTGAATGATCCGGATGTGCGCGGCATTTTGCTGGATATCGACAGCCCGGGCGGTCAGGCAGCCGGGGCGTTTGACTGTGCTGACATGATTTACCGCCTGCGGGAACAGAAGCCCGTGTGGGCGCTGTGTAATGACATGGCCTGTTCAGCCGCCATGTTGCTGGCGGCAGCCTGTACGCGTCGGCTGGTCACGCAGACGGCAAAAATTGGTTCGATTGGCGTGATGATGGCGCACACCAGTTACGAGAAACAACTGGCACAGGAAGGGGTGGACATCACGCTGATTTACTCCGGGCAGCACAAGGTTGACGGCAACAGTATTCAGGCATTGCCGGCAGGTGTGCGTGCAGATTTTCAGCGCCGTATTGATGAGGCCCGCCGGATGTTTGTCGACAAGGTGTCGCTTTATACGGGGCTGAGTTCAGAGGCGGTGATGAATACCGAGGCTGCCGTTTATGACGGTCAGGCAGGGATTGATGCAGGCCTGGCTGATCAACTGATTAATGCTGCAGATGCCGTTGAAGTGATGGTTTCTGCAATAAATAAAGAAATTAATAGAGAGGTAAATATGTCGCAAACGAATGTTTCGATCATTGAGGCTGTGGCCCAGGAAAATCAGCGCGTGATGGAGATCCTGAATTGTCAGGAGGCGAAAGGGCGCGAGCAACTTGCGCAAATGCTGGCAGGTCAGCCTGGAATGACGGTAGAGCAGGCGAAAGCGTTCCTGGCTGCTGTGCCTGCTGCCAGTGTGGCAAATACAGGTGATCAGATTATGGGGCTGCCGGAAGCAAAGGGGCGTGAGCAACTGGCACAGATGCTGGCAGGTCAACCGGGGATGACGGTGGAGCAGGCGAAAGCGTTTCTGGCGGCAGCCCCTGCTGCCGGCACAGGCGATCAGATTATGGCGTTACCAGAAGCAAAAGGGCGTGAACAACTCGCGCAGACGCTGGCTGAACAGCCGGGAATGACCGTTGACCAGGCCAAAACGTTACTGGCGGCGGCACCGGTTGCTGGTTCTGCAAGTGTCGGCGATCAGATTATGGCGCTGCCGGAGGCGAAAGGGCGCGAGCAACTTGCACAGGCACTGACAGAACAACCTGGAATGACGGTGGCGCAGGCGAAAACGCTGCTGGCAGCCGCGCCGGTGGCATCGCAACCGTCACAGGAAACACTTTTTGATCGCTTTATGGCACAGCATGCTGCCAGTGCGGTTTCCGGTGGCGGAACTGCCGGGCGCGGGGAGGAAGACCTGCTGATGAGTATGCCGTAAGCGATATCCGGAATTCAGATAAATCAGGAGACTGAAAAATGATTAAAACCACCACGGAAAAGCGCGCGGATGTGAACATTTTTGCCGGAAGCGATCCGGCGCATACCGCAAAAGCCACCAGTGGTATCAGTGCCGCCACGCCTGCACTGACGCCACTGATGCTGGATGACGCCACCGGTAAACTGGTGGCATGGGATGGTCAGAAAGCCGGAACGGCCGTGGGGGTGCTGACTCTGGCGCTTGCCGGAACAGAACCCACGCTGACGTACTACAAAAGCGGTACGTTTGCCAGTGAGTCGCTGGTCTGGCCTGACTCTGTGGATGCGGTGAAAAAAGCCAACGCGTTTGTGGGAAGTGCCATCAGCCACGCCTGATGGTGAAGTGATTAACTGAAAAACGGGTCGCGATGCGGCCCGTTTGTGTTTCTGAAGGAAAATAAATTATGGGGTTATTTACCACGCGTCAGTTACTCGGGTACACCGAGCAGAAAGTGAAATTTCGTGCGCTGTTTCTGGAGCTGTTCTTTCGTCGCACGATCACTTTCCATACTCAGGAAGTCATGCTGGATAAAATTACCGGCAAAACACCGGTTGCGGCGTATGTGTCTCCGGTGGTGTCAGGCAAAGTGCTGCGCAGCCGTGGTGGTGAAACCCGCGTGTTACGTCCCGGTTATGTAAAACCAAAACACCGCTTTGATTATCAGCAGGCAGTGGAACGTCTTCCAGGGGAAGATCCGGCCCGCCTTAATGACCCGGCTTACCGCCGTCTGCGTATTCTGACGGATAACCTGAAACAGGAAGAGCAGGCGATTGTACAGGTGGAAGAAATGCAGGCAGTCAGTGCCGTTCTGCAGGGTAAATACACCATGAGCGGCGAGCAGTTTGAGACGATGGAAGTGGATTTTGGGCGTTCTGCCGCCAATAACATTACGCAGGCTGGCGGACGCGAATGGTCACAGCAGAATGCTGACACCTTCGATCCGACGCATGATCTGGATGCGTACTGTGATTTCGCTTCCGGCACCATCAATATCGCGATTATGGACGGCACGGTCTGGCGTATGCTGAACGGTTTTAAACTGTTCCGTGAAAAACTGGATACCAGTCGTGGCTCCAAATCTGAGCTGGAAACGGCACTGAAAGACCTGGGCTCCGTGGTTTCCTTTAAAGGTCATTACGGCGATCTGGCAATTGTGGTGGCGAAGACAACGTATGTTGACGAAAACGGGGATGAACAGCGTTATCTGCCGGAAGGAACACTGATTCTGGGGAACACTCAGGCGGAAGGCGTCCGTTGTTATGGTGCCATTCAGGATAATCAGGCACTGAGTGAAGGGATTACCTCTGCGATTCGTTATCCGAAACACTGGGATGAAGTGGGGGATCCTGGTTGCGAATATACCATGACGCAGTCTGCGCCGTTGATGGTGCTGCCGGATCCGGATGCGTTTGTGGTGGTTCAGGTGAAATAAGACGGGGGCGGGATATTCCCGCCTTTTTCTTTAGCGTACGGGAGAGATGTGATGACAAAAGAGCAGATGACTGAACGTTTGCAGGAACTGGCAGTGATTCTGGGGCGTGAAGCAGATATTTCAGGTTCAAAAGCCGATCTTGAGCAGCGCCTGGCGGAATTGGAAGAGGAGGCCGCCGGATTCGATGGGGAGGAGACAGGGAAGGAAGAGGTGGGCAACGATGCATCCGGCGACGGAATGCATTCTGAGCGGGGACTCGCCCGGGTGCGTATGCTGAAAACGGCGCATATGCCAGCCTGTGATGCTGTGACGGGAAAAATGTTGATGTTTGCCCGGGCCTCCAGTGTTGTGCTGGTTAATGAAGCCGCAGTTCCTGCGTTGCTGGCGGACGGTCTGGCAGAAAAAATCCGGGAGTGATGATGTTCGATAATCTGTTCGATCAGGCCATGAGTGATGCGGATGACATCATCCTGGATACGATGGGGACGGAAATCAGCATATATCCGGGCGGCACGGAAAGAAGAATCCGTGCCGTTTTTGATGCCCCGGCAGATAACACCGGGATGAACACTGGCAGCGGCGAAATTCGTGATACTGCGCCCGTGTTATTTACCCGGAGCGCATGGGCCGCCGGTCTGAAAAAATATGACAGGGTCATGATCCACGGCGAACCCTATCAGGTAGTCGATCCCGGCTGGGATGAGTCAGGCACTGCGGGTCAGGGGGTGATTACCATCACCCTTGCGCGTGGAGAGCCGGGGAGAAATACACCTGCTGCACCGGAACGACCGAGTAAACGTTATGGCAGTCAGAGAGCATGAACGAAGCAGTGCCCGGCAGCGACGGCTGGCACGAAACCTCGTCGTCGATATTGATGAAGATGAGGTGCTGAAAATTATCGCTAAACTGGGTGGGTCAAAAAGTCAGATCCGTAAAGCCTGGGGCGTGGCGCTGAAAAGAGCCGCGTCTGCACTGCGGATGAAGGCCATGGCAGAGTTTAAAAAACAGGTTGCCCCACGCAGTCAGAAAATGATCGGAAGGCGTGTGCTGCGTGATTTGGTCATTCGTAGAAACGGCGATGAGTTTGACGAGGCAAAGGTATGGTTCGGCCTGAACGCCATCAAAGTACGCGATCTGCGGGGACGCATCAATGGTGGACGACGCGGCGAACGCCATCAGTTGCGTGATGAGCGGGGACGTTTTGCTCCAGCTTCACGCAGCAGGAAGGCGAGGGAGATCCGTTTTAAACCTGCCGGTGAGGCAATACCGGTCACCACCTGGTCAGGTGATGAGGCCTTCATTAATGAATTTGAGTCTGAAAACCGACGCGGACGCATTTCACGGCGTAAGACTGTCCTGGTCCGGCAGGTATCAGGACGACGAAGGGTACGTGAAGCGGAAATTGATATTTACGAAGCCATGCTGAACCGTATAGAGGATTTTGTTTTTCCGGATGCGGAAGCACTGATCCTGAAAAATTTTGAGCATGAACTGAAATTCCGGGTATTTAAGGGGCTGGAGTGATGGAGCCATTAATGATGGGAGCCTGGCATCAGGCGGTGATTGACAGTCTGAAACAAATTCCCTGGGTGGAAGATGCCGATGAGTACCCGGAAAAAGTCACTCAACTGGTGACGCCTGCCGTGTTTGTTGATGTGCCCGGCTGGGACAAGGCCCGGTTTGCCGACGGGCAGACACGGGTCACGCTGAAATGCGATCTGTTTGTGGTGACAGACCGGGCCGGGAAGACGGAGAACGTGCCAAAACCGCAGATTTTTGCCCGTTGTCTGGCGATGGATTTGTCTGACTGGATTGAGGGAGCTACGTTCGGGCTGGATAACGTTGATCCGGCTGTTTTTATTGATGCTGAGGTGGATACCTTCGACCGGCTTCTGGATGACTACATCGTTTTCCGTGTTTCTTTTGAACAGGATATCCCTGTCGGGGAAGATCCGTTTGCGGTTCCGGCAGGTGCGCCGTTACAGGAAGTCTGGCTGGGGAAAGTACCGGAAACCGGCAAAAAACATGTGCAGGATTATCGTCTTATCTGGAAAGCGGAGGGCACCGGCGATGAGTCTGGCGGATGAAGTGGCAGAGTTACGCCGCAGGGTGGCGAATATAGTCCTGCGCGGCGTGGTGGAGGAGGTGATCCCGGGGAGTCCGGTGATGGTCCGGGTGGATATCGGGGATGTGCTTTCGCCGCCGTTGCCCTGGATTCAGGTGCAGTCCGGGCGTTACATGCAGGTCA
Source organism: Escherichia sp. HH091_1A (assembly GCF_030295175.1). Lineage (NCBI taxonomy): Bacteria > Pseudomonadati > Pseudomonadota > Gammaproteobacteria > Enterobacterales > Enterobacteriaceae > Escherichia > Escherichia sp. HH091_1A. The sequence continues at coordinate 942,350 of NZ_AP025747.1, forward strand.
GTAATTACCCGGCTCCCGGAGATGCGGTCACGGTGATATCGGAAGCGGGCGATCTGCGTAACGGTCGTGTGTATCCGGGGGCGAATATTGACGCCATTCCTGTACCGGCGGGCAGCGAATATGAGCATGTTATTTTGTTTGATACCGGCACGGAGATCCGTTACGACCGTCAGGCTAATGCCCTGTCCATCACGCTGGCTGAAGGTGGCAGCTATAAAATTACCGGCAGGGGAACGCTGGACGGTCCGGTGAAAATCACGGACACCCTGACCGTACAGGGTAAAGCAACCATGAATGCTGAGGCGGTGGTTAAGGCGGATCTGATGGTCGGCGGTGAGGTTTCTGATCATTACGGAACGATGAGTCAAATCCGGCTTGTCTATAACGGTCACAATCACCGGGGCGACAGTGGTGGCAGCACCGGACAGCCTGGCCAGCTAATGTAATTTCCTTTCAGTTTTTTCCGGAATAAACAACATGATTGGTATTGATTCAGCCACCGGCAGATATCTGCACGGTAATGAACATCTGCGCCAGTCCGTTACCGATATTCTGTCAACGCCGGTCGGCAGCCGGGTACTTCTCAGGGAATACGGCAGCAGGCTGTTCAGTCTGCTTGATAACCCGCAGGATGATTTCACGCGGGTGAGGATTGTTCGTGAAACGGCAACCGCCCTTGAACGCTGGGAACCCCGCCTGACTCTCCGGCGGGTGGAAGTGACGTGGACAGGAGAAGGAAGCGCCTGGCTGACGCTTGTCGGGGTGAATAACGAAACACAGGAAACGATTCGACTTGAGGAGATAAAAATTGGCAACGTCTCAGGCAATCATTGATCTGTCCGCGATACCGGTACCGGATGCGGTGGAGGTACCGGACACCGCTGTGCTGGTCACTCAGATAGTGGCGAAGTATCAGGAGCTGGACACGTTATTTTCGGCCCTGGTGGAATCCGATCCGGCGTATAAATGGGCGGAGGCGCTGGCTTTTCGGGTGGCGCTGATGCGCCAGCAGGTCAATGATGCCGTCCGGGCCGTACTGCTTGCCAGTGCCCGTGGGAACGATCTGGATCAGGTTGGGGCGAATTTTCAGGTACAGCGTCTGGTGATTACCCCGGCAGATGACAGCACCATCCCGCCCACGCCGGCGGTGTATGAAGATGATGACGCTTTTCGCGAACGCATCCAGTTGTCATGGGCACGACTCAGCACTGCAGGCGCGAAAAACGCATACCACTATTTTGCCCGGAGTGCCGATCCTGATGTGCTGGATGTGAAAGCCTACGGGCCGGAAACACATTCACAGGAAGGGCGTGTATTTCTTTATGTGTTATCACGAACCGGAAACGGTACGGCATCACAACCCCTGCTGGATAAGGTGGCAGCGTCAGTTAATGATGATGAAACCCGTCCCCTGACGGATTTTGTCAGTGTCCGTGCGGCAGAAATTATTCCCTACGATGTGGTGGCGGATATTCATATTCCCTACGGACTGGATGGTGAACTGGTAATGGCAAATGCCCGCAAGGCGCTGCAGTCATACACTGACAGCGTCCACCGGATTGGCTCGGTTGCATCCCGTTCTGGCATGGATGGTGCCCTTCACCAGACCGGGGTGATTACGGTGAATCTGACCTCTCCGGGCAGTGATATCGTTCCTGCGATGGGGCAGGCACCGTGGTGCCGTAAGGTGACGCTGAACAAGGTGGAGACAACCGATGAATGACGATATCAGGAGCATACTGCCGGTCAGTGCCAGCCGGGCAGAGCGGGTGGTGGACTGTGTCGCCGGAGATATGCTGTCAGACATAGCGGTCTGCCTGATCCGCTATGTTAAAAATCCCGATTTATGTCCTGCTGAATTGCTGCCATGGCTGGCCTGGGAAATGGCGGTGGACACCTGGAATGAACACTGGACGGAGGCGGAAAAACGGTCTGCGATAAAACGTGCTGCTTACATCCACCGCCACAGAGGGACTAAAGCGGCGCTGATAGCATCGCTGGCTGACAGTCCCTTCCGGTCGAAGATTGTTGAGTGGTATGAGCAGACCCCACCCGGGGAGCCGTATACCTTTCGTCTGAACGTGGAGCAGAAGGATTTACCGGTGCTGATGAATGATCATCAGGATCTGAAGCATGCGGTACTCCGTGCCAAAAATCTGCGCAGCTGGTTCAGTATTCACGTTTACGGGAACAGCACAGGGCGGGTATTTGGTTACGGCTATGTGATGGCGACAGAAAAAATCAGAAGTACTGGTGTGATAACAAAGACAGTGCCCACTGGCGGGCAGAGTGAGGCAGGAGTATGAATGGACTGATTCTGACAACGTCCGGCGCTGCAGAAATTGAAGCAGCATATCAGAACGGGCAAACCGTGACCGTCCGGCATGTTCTGCTTGGTGACGGGGGCGGGCGGGCATTGCCTTCCACGCCGGATGAAATGGCAGCAATGACATCGTTGTACGGCGAATTCGGGCAGGAACCCTTTTCCGACGGTGCGGTGGAGGAGGGCTTCATCAGCGGGGATATTGTGATTGACTGTAAATCATACCCCGGTAAAACCCTTCGTGAACTGGGGATGATCAGCGACAGAGGTACGCTTATCGCGTACGGACGTTATCCGGACACCTTTTTACCAGACCAGACGGATTCCGTTATTAAGGAAGTTATTCTGACGCTGGTTCTTGGACTGACGCACGCGCAAAGCGTGGTGCTGGAGGTTGATCCGGACAGAGCCATTATTACTCAGGAAATCGGAGACAGACGCTATCTGCAACGAAAAAATAATCTTTCGGATGTGGAAGACAAGGATGAGTCTGTTGAAAACCTCGGATTAAAACCCACGGTGGATAAGGCAAAAAATGCCGTTCAGCGTGATGGTGACACCATGAGCGGGGAACTGAAAATCCGTGGTGTTAATGCGCTGAGGATTTTCAACGAAGCCTTTGGTCTGATTTTTCGCCGTTCGGAAGAGTGCCTGCACCTTATTCCTACCAGTGAAGGTCAGGGTGAAAATGGTGATATTGGCTCATTGCGCCCGTTCAGTATTGACTTGCGGACGGGGGAGATATCCATGTCGCACAAAGTGTCTGTTGGCGGTGGCTCTCAGGTGAATGGTGCGCTGGGTATCGGTGTTCAGAATGCGCTGGGTGGTAACTCAATTGCAATTGGTGACAGTGATACTGGCTTTAAACAGAATGGTGACGGCCTGCTGGATGTTTATGCCAATGGTCAGCACGTATTCCGTTTTCAGAATGGCGAGTTACAAAGTAACCGGGCAGTGAATGTTTCAGGGCGGGTGACACCGTCAGACTACGGAAACTTCGATGCACGTTACGCAAAAACAGGGGCCAGTATCACTTCTGTAAGGCTGGGGTCAAGACAAAGCTACTCCCCCGCAGGTAACTGGTATACCTGGACGCAGGACCTTGGTAGCGGAAACGTCATGACCGGGATAATCGTTCAGGATACTGGCGACAATTCTGCAGATAACATTGGTGGTATTTATTACCGGACCATTCAGTATTGTGTGAATGGTACCTGGATGAATGTATCGTCGATATGAATTCGCGTAAAAGAACGGTAAACACCATGATAAACATTAAAAACTTCAGAGAATACACACCGGAAAATCCACCAGTAGCGTGGGCGTTATATCTCATCAGTGAGGATGGTCAGGACTGGTACGAATGCCAGAAACAGTTTGCGACGAATACATACAAAATCATGTATGACAGTAATAACATTGTCCGCAGCATTACAACCGATGTTTCTGCGCTCTGTCCACTTAATGCAAGTGTTACCGAACTGGATGTACTTCCTGATGGTGTGAATATTGATGGTGGATGGTATTACCAGGACGGCGAAGTGCTGCCTGTGCCAGTGGATTATGTGGCCAAAGCAGAGGCAGAACGTCAGCGTCTGCTGATGACGGCACAGGATATCACATCCGGTTGGGCTACCGACCTGGCGCTGGGCATTCTCAGTGATGAAGAAAAAGAAAAACTGAAAGTCTGGCGTATTTACGCAAAGGAATTGCAGTCGATGGATTTCAGTACAATTGCAGACAAGACTGCTTACGACAATATTGACTGGCCGGAGCAGCCACAAAATACCTGAAAAAGAAATGAATCATCTGACCGCCTGAGGGCGGTTTTTTTATGGGAGAAATGTATGTCCGGACTACATGGTGTTGAAACCATTGAACTGACGACAGGCACGGTTGCCGTGCAGACCATCTCCACTGCAGTGATTGGCCTGGTGGGGACAGCGCCGGGCGCCTCTGGTGGCGTGTGCGCTTCCGGCACCGCCGGCTCCTGGCTGCTGGGAACGGCGCTGGATTTCACGGCGAAACTGGAAGGTCGGGCCGGTAATAAGATTTCGGTGGTTGCCGTCGCTGCCACAGAACAAAACGCGCAGACAGTGGCATCGCTGGAAGGCACAACCCTGACGATAACGCTGGGGACGGACGAACACAGCCAGGTTAACGCCACGGTGGACTGTGTGACTGAAGCGGTGAATGCGCTGGGGGATTCGCCTGTGACGGCGGCTGTCAGCTCCCTGAATGCAGGAGGCGCTGAAAATAATGTGGTGTCGCCGTTCAGCCTGACGTTATCCGGCGGGGAAGATGAGGCGTTCCCGGTCAATACACCGGTGGTGGTGGCAGGGGCCATTACTCAGGCAGGGAAACTGGGTACAGCCGGAACATTATACCCGGCCCTGCGAGATATTTTTGACCAGACTGGTGCGCTGGTGATTGTGGTGCGCGCAGAAAGTAAAACAAAGGAGAAAGAGGCCGAACAGCGTGCGGCGGTGATTCAGGCCATGGAGGCGCTGACAGAAAGTAAGGGCGTGACAGGCTATCAACCGCGCATCCTCATTGCCACGGGGTACAGTGAGGATGATGGCGTGGCAAAGGCGCTGGAAACGTATGCCGTGAAGCTGCGGGCTGTGGCCTATATTGACTCGCCTTCAATGGCAACGCCGCAGGATGTGGTTCAGCGGCGCGCGTCATTTGGCGGGCGTGTGGAGCTGCTGCGTCCGCGCGTGTCTGTGACGGATGACAGCGGGCAGACGATATTTCGTCCATATTCGGCCCGTGCTGCCGGGCTGCGGGCCCGTATTGATTACGAAAAAGGGTGGTGGTGGTCCAAATCAAACCAGGATGTGATGAATATCACCGGTCTGGAGCAGGTGGACACATTTATTCTCGGAGAGCAGAACTGCACGGCAAACCTGCTGAACATGGAAAATATCTCCACCATTATTCGCCATGACGGTTTTAAACACTGGGGTAACCGTCTGTGCACATCCCACAGTCAGTGGCGTTTTGAGCCGGTACGCCGCACTGCAGATGTGATTGAGGACAGCATCCAGGAGGCCATGCTGCCTTATGTCGATCGCCCGCTTGATCGGGATGTGGCAGACGACATTCTTGGCAGCATTAATGCCTATATGCGTCAGCTTAAAAATCTGGGCGCGATCCACGGTGGCAGTGCATGGCTGAACGATGAACTGAACACTGCAGAAACCCTGGCAGCAGGGCAGTTGTATATTGATTATGACTTTGGGCCGAAGTCACCACTGGAGCGCCTGACACTGCGGGCAATGATTAACAATAAACTGGCGCTGGAGGAACTGACAGTATGATGACGGGTGAAAAAAAACTGTTGCGCGCATGGGCGTTATTTCTTCCTGGCGGGATCCGCCTTCAGGGTGCGCATGAATACACGCCGCCTGCCATTAATATCACGACAGTGGATATCAAAACCGGCGCAATGGATGCACCGGTGGCAGTGGATGACGGCATGGAAGCGCTGACCTGTTCGTTTAAGATTTATGGCTATGATGTTGCCATGCTGACGCTGCTGGGATTACAGGCCGGGCTTTATTCGCCGGAGATTGTTGTGCGCCAGGGCTATCAGGTGGGGAATGCGACCAGCGGACAGGTGGAAACCCTGCAGGGGATGATCACCAGCATCACGCCGGATGCACGTCCGGCAACATCGCAGGCAGACGCCTCGGTGACGGTGGAAATATCGCTGAGTTATTACCGCCAGGCTGTCGACGGTGTGGAAACCATCTGCATTATTCCGGAGGAGTTTGTACGTCGTATTAATGGCGTTAATGTTCTGGCGGATCTGAAAAAAATCATCCGGGTTTAATCCGGGATCCTGTCATTCAGGCGGCTCAGGTATGAGACGACAATAACTCAGTCCGCCTTTTTTTTAGGAGATGCTTATGTCGGAAAAAAACAGTGTTCCTGCCAGCTGCGTGGAAATTGTGTTATCCGTGCCGTATGTCACCGCATCAGGACAGACGATCACGCACGTCACCATGCGTGCGCCCACCGTCCGCGATCGTCTGTTGCATCGCCGGAGTACCAAACCGGAAGCAGAGGCTGATCTGGATATGATTGCCGGTCTGTGCGGGATGGACGCGGCAGACATGATGAACATGGAAGCGTGTGATTACCTGGCCCTGGAGCGGCAGTTTAATGTTTTTTTGCTGCCGCCGGTCCGGCGGAAGAAGAAAACATCCTGATGGCGATACGGCGTGCCGGAGTATGGTTCGGGTGGTCACCCGGAGATGTGATGGCACTGCCGTATGAGGATTTTGTGGCAATAATGCTGGCAGAGGCGGAAGAGAGGAAGCAGTGTTATGGCAACGGTGGGCGATAACCTCAGAGCGAATATCCGGATCGGCGGCACGATAGATCCGTCGTGGAAAAATTCTGTTAATGGCCTGAAAAAGGGCCTTTCCGGAGCCACGCGTGAAGTGGCTCGTCTGACACGCCAGCAGGACGTACTGAAACGAAAAATCCAGGCTGGCGTACTGGCAGGACAGGATATTACCGATCTGCGAAAGCAGTATGAAAAGCTGGGTAAAAAAATCCATGATGCCACCGCTGAGCAGGACAGATTTAACCGTGAACTGGCGCGTGCGGAACGTCTGGCTCGCTGGAAAGGGCGTGGAATGACTGCCCTGAAAGTGGGGGGCGGGCTTTCAGTCGGGGCAGGACTGACACTGGCAGGCGCTGCAGGTGCAGCACTTAGCCGGAACAGTGAAACGGCGGAGCGGGCAGGGATCGCCCGCAGTTACGGAGTGGATTATGAAACCTATGCGGCGTGGGATTCTCTGGCCCGACTGATGGGGCTGAACGGTGAAAACATCGGTGATCTGTTTGAGGAGTACCGGAACAAGGTTTTTGACGATGGTAATGGTGCCACGGATAAAGGGGCCATTCAGGAGGTCTTTGGCAAACTGGGACTGAAAGCCGGGGTGATGGCAGGGAAAAGTAACCAGGAGCAGGTCGAATTTTTATTTGATCGCTTACTGCAGGTAGAGAATGAACAGGTGGCAGCCGGGATGGCAGATGCGTTGTTTGGTGGTGAGGCCAATAAAATTCTGACCTGGATGCGTCTGTCAGGAAAAACTTACCGGGAGCTTATCAGTGAGCAGAAACGCTATAACCTGGTGACAAAGGCAGGGGCAGATGGCGCAGTTCAGGGGCATATGGCGCTGTCAAATCTCAGTAATGTTCTGAGTTCGTCCATTGATGAAATCAGCGGGCAACTGGGTAAGGAGCTGGCACCACATATTCAACAGGTGACGGATGACCTTGCGGCCTGGTTTAAGAATGGTGGACTGGAAAAAATCCGGGCATTTATTCGTGATGATGCCCTGCCGGCGCTGATCGACTTGGCTGCCTGGATGTGGAAATTTGGAAAAGTTCTTGCCGGAATTACACAAAAAGCCATTGAGTGGGGGCTGGCGGATGATCCGCGAGAGGACCGACGGGAAGTGCTGGAGTATCTGGCAAAAATGGGGTCGCCGGAGCTGGCGAGAGTAGTGGCGCAGAAAAACGGTCAGGGTGAATGGTTTGATGAACTGCTCAGGCAAAATCCTGACCTGACAAAACAGGTTGTACAGGCCTATAAAGACACCCGCGGTTATCTCCCCTGGAATCATGACGATAAAAAGTTTGATGCATTTCTCGACCCTTTGCTGGGACCGAAGGAAGAACCTGATTTTAAGGCGATAAAAGAGAAATCCCGCACCTACATTGACGGACTTCCTGCGGCTGGTCAGGGACAGGAAAATCCTGATCGCCTTTCAGCTCTCCAGTATACACCCGGCAGTATCAGCCAGGTGGAAGTAAAACCCACGTATCAGATACGGGCGGAATTCAACATTACCCAGAAACCTGGCGAGGATGCCGGACAACTTGCAGACAGGGTGATGAAAAATCTGGGGGATATTAATTTTGGCCAGCGTTCCCGTATGACTGATGGTTATGAATCCTGGGGGTGAAGATGGTGGATTTACTGGGCTGGGGCGTAAACCGGCTTGAGCGCGAAGCATGGGACGCAGTGGGCTCATTAACGGAGGTGGCTTCCCGCGTCATGCTGTCGTTTGGTGAGTTTGAATTCAGTATCGATACGGCAGCGTATAACGCCATGAAGCGCACGATGGAATGGCGATGGGATGAACAACAGCTTATCGGAAAAAACGACCTGCTGCAGTATACCGGCAAGGGGGCCAGAACGATAACCCTTGAAGGTATGGTGCATGCGGGATTTCGTGACGGTGTGGGAATGGATGCCCTTGATACACTGGTTCAGATGGTGGATGACAATCCGGCCCCGCATCTTCTGGTCTCGTGCACAGGTGATGTGATGGGGTATTTCGTGGCAACCGCCTATTCAGATAACACCACCTCCTTTCTTCCCGGCGGTGCGCCAAAGAATAAAACGTTCACTCTGGAGCTGAAATACTATGGCGAAAAACTGGCGGACCACTGACGGCGATATGCTGGATGACATCTGTCAGAGGCACTATGGCAGTGCCGGGCTTAACCAGTCACTGGCGGCGGTACTGGAGGCTAATCTGGGGCTGGCTGACCTTGGTCCGGTCTATCCGGCGGGAGTGGAAATCGTGTTGCCGGACTGGGTATATGAACCGGAAGTGAAGGAGACGTTTCAGTTATGGGAGTGAATGAGTATCAGCCGGATTTCAGTCTGACAGCGGAAGGTCAGGATATCACGAAGGAAATAAAACGAGGTCTGGCTGAGCTGCGATATACCGATAATGGTGCTGGCACAAAGCGGTCCGATGAACTGATGATAACGCTGTTCAGTGAGACGCTGGCGTTGCCCCCGAAAGGCGCGGTGCTAACGCTGGGACTGGGGTTCAACGGAAATCTGGTAAATAAAGGCAGCTTTACCGTCTGTCAGGTGGCAAGTGGTGGCCCTCCCCGCCGGATCACTATTTATGCCACCGCAGCCCCCATGAATGCGTCAAAACATGGCGCGGACGTGACCGCACTGAAAACCCGCGCTTTCAGTGATATCTCGCTGGGAGACCTGGTAAAAACCATCGCCACTGAAAATAATCTGGTGGCGCAGGTATCACCGGCGCTGGCTGGTATTCATATCCCGTGGGTGATGCAGTCATCAGAATCTGATGCAGCCCTCCTGTCCCGCATTGCAGGTATGTACGGTGCCACCAGTAAACCGACCAGTGGCTACTGGTTGTTTCTGGAATACGGGGCATCACAGAGTGCAGGGGGCAGAAATGCCCCTGAGATAACCATTACGCCGGGTATGGTATCAGACTGGGATTATCGTGAAGGTGAGCGACAGGGCGCTGCGGGTGGCGGGAAAGATGGGAAAGTGGGTGTCCGGTATTTTGATGCCCGTGACGGACGCACACGTGAAGTTAAAGTTGACGTGGAGTCAACAGATAAGCGGCATCCCTTTACCCAGCCTGACCAGGGCACCGCAAAACACTGTGCAGAGTCGAAGGTTAAACGTGTGCAGAAAGCCGGACGCCAGATGACGATAACGTTGCCCTGCAGACCGGAACTGCTGAAAGCGGGGGCGGAGGTGCGTTTTATCACGCAGGGATTTGGTGTGCGTGAGGACCATTACTGGCAGGCTGAATCGGTGGAGTTTTCACTGGCACCGGGGCAGGGATTTTCGCTGAATCTGTCGCTGACCACGGATATTTCCGCGAAAGGACAGGCATCAGGGAAGAAGAACGCGGATAAAAAAGGTGTCAATTATTACGGTTAATTTTTTTAAATCAGGAAATTAAAAATGTCTGTATTAATTTCGGGTGTGCTGACGGATGGTGCGGGGCTCCCCTTGTCCGGATACCATATTATTCTGAAAGCCCGGCAAAATACATCCGCAGTGGTCATGAGAACGGTGGCAACAGTGGTGACAGGGCCGGCAGGAGAATATGCATTTGAAGCCCAGACCGGAAGATATGATGTTTATCTTCGTTCGTGTATTGAAAGAGAATATTGCGTCGGTGATATTTCGGTTTACGACGACTCAAAGCCCGGCACACTGAACGACTTTCTGACCGCCCTTGATGAAGGCGATTTAAAACCGGATGTAGTGAAACGCTTTGAGGAAATGGTGGCGCAGGCGCAGCAGAGCGCGGAAGCAGCAGCGGAAAGCGAACGACAGGCCGGGCAACATGTCACTGATGCGCAACAAATTAAGAGCGACTGCGAGGCGCTGGCGGATAACGTACAGCAGAATGCAGAAGCCGTTGCCGAAGATAAAAATCAGGTGGCGTTGCTGGCGTCATCTGCCACACAGGATGCAGCCCGCGCAGAGCAGGCCGTTAAGGATGCCGACACGATAGTCCGGAAAGCGGTCGATAAACTTGCTGATGCTGCAACGCTGACCGGCGAGGCAAAAGCCAGTGCCGAAGCTGCCGCACAAAGCGAACAGAATGCGGAAAATCACGCTGATAATGCAGCACAAAGCGCACAGCAGACCGCGCAGGATGTGGAGGCAACGGTCACCGCCCGTGATGATGCGGAACGTTTTGCGGGTGAGGCAGAAAACAGCGCACAGACATCAGGCACAGCGCGGGACGAATCAGTCGATGCCGCCGAACGTGCCCGCCTTTATCATAATGCCGCATCATCAGCTGCAACCAGCGCGGAAAATGCAGCAAATGCTGCACTCGGGCATGAAAACAGCGCCGCTGAATACGCCCGACAGGCTAAAGCCAGCCAGGATGCAGGTGCAGACAATGCGCAGGAAGCGAAACAGTACAGGGATGAGGCGCAGCAGATAGTTGATGACCTGAATGCAACAAATGCCTCCACGACAGAAAAAGGTCTGGTGCAACTGTGTAGTGATACGGACAACGACAGCGAGGAACTGGCTGCCACGCCAAAGGCTGTCAAAACCGTCATGGACGAGACGAAAACAAAAGCGCCACTGGACAGCCCGGCCTTCACCGGCACCCCAACCACCCCAACCCCACCGGATGATGCCGCCGGTCTGGAAGCAGCGAACGCAGCGTTTGTGCGCAAACTGCTTGCTGCGCTGGTTGGCTCATCGCCGGAAGTTCTGGACACCCTGAACGAGCTGGCAGCGGCGCTGGGCAATGACCCGAACTTTGCGACGACAATCACAAACGCGCTGGCAGGCAAACAACCGCTTAATGACGTCTTAACGGCAATCAGCGCACTGACGCAACGGGCAGATAATCTTCTGTACTTCAATACAGACGGGAATGCCTCACTGTCTCTGCTGTCAGAGAAGGGCCGCGCATTGCTGGCGCATGACACGGCTGAAGCCATGCGCACGGAGCTTGAGCTGAGCGCGGCTGCGACGATGGAACCCCAGAGTGATATCCGTGACCGCACACCGGGCAGGCTGGCCCTGTCCGGGATGTATGGGTTTGGACAGGCATTCACCAGCGCCGAAGCTCTGTCATTTAACGGACAGGCTGATTTCGTTATATGGCTGCAGACAGTCACCCCGGGGCGTTATGCGGTCAGTATTGCGGACTCCTCCACGCTGCTGGTGGGCACCACGAAATTTAACGGTATCATTGATGTGATGTGGTCACCCTCTGATAACGATGGTTCAGACTCAGCGCGTAAATTCAAAATGCTGCTGTACTACAACCAGTATTACGAGGATGAGCACAGCATACATTGTATGCGTTATCGCTACAGTGGTAACAGCTGGAATGCAACATCAAGCCTTATTGTGTATGACGGCAACTCCCTGGCATATCTGATGTCCTCAACCGCCGGTAATGGTCCGTTCTCATATTACCAATACCCGGCCGTCGGTGTGCCGATTATGGCGGTATATCAGGGAGAAAGTTTTGGTGAAAATGCTTCTCTGGGACTCGGTGATACTGTGCCGGGTTCCCGTCTTGGTCCTCTGGCCATGAGTGCACAGGTTAGTGATACAGGGACATACGCATCCTCACCGCAGGTTGTGATTGGCGGTGCCGGTGAATACAACTTCCCCGGTCGTTACACGGCGCTTTCGGGCCTGGGTAACAATTATGGTACTCAGCGTGGCTTTATCGGTCTTTTTGTACGCATTGAGTAATGAGGAAATCAGACATGAAAATCAGAGCGGTGAAAGGCATCAGAAACGCACATTATCTTGAAAATGGTGCGATTGACTGCGAGGTGTTATTTGAAGGTGAAACGGAGTTTGTCCTGTATACCGCCATACAGGATGATACGGCCCCGACAGGCCAGCACATCTGGCAGGAGCTGCAAAGCGGGAAATGGGGCGAAATCGCTCCGTTCACTGTCACGCCTGAACTTATCGCCGCGGCAAAGGATGCCAAAAGGCGGGAAATTGAGGCATGGCGTACAGAACAGGAAGCACTGTCGTTCACGTTCGAATGGAACGGTCACACCTGGAACGCAGGCCCCGACTCACTAGCCCGTCTTTATCCGGTGGTGATATCGGCGAAATCCTACACTGCACGGGATGTTATGGTGTGGGGTGACGCTGATAATCAGAAGGTGAAACTGTCGATGCTGGAACTTGAGGGGCTGGCTGCAGCGATGGCGCAGGCGCAGGTCGATCGCAACGATGAGATTTATCAGCGTCAGCGTGAGATGAAAGATGCGTTAAATACACTGGAGGATTTGGGATCAATTCGAGCGTTTGACGTTACGTAATTGTTAAGTATGGATCGTGTTGAATTGTTACTCTTAGTTACAAATAGAAAAGCCTCTGACTCCATAATCAGAGGCTTTTTTGAAATGCACGTGCATTTTACGTGTATATTTTTGTCTTTTTCTGGTCCACTCACTGTCTGGTCAGTGTCCGTAACTGGCTGTTTTTATTGCTGCTGTCCGGTTCAGTCCTATCAAAAGTGGTGGAGCTGGCGGGAGTTGAAACCGCAGGCACGTCGTATGCAAGAACGTGCTGCGGCTGGCTGGTGAACTTCCGATAGTGCGAGTATTGAATGATTTCCAGCCGTTACCGATTTTACGACAAAAAATTAGCGCAAGAGGACAAAAATCACCTTGCGCTAATGCTCTGTTACAGGTCACTAATACTATCTAAGTATTTGATTCATAGTGACTGGATATGTTGTGTTTTACAGTATTATGCAGTCTATTTTTTAAGCTAAATGCATTATAAGACATTGATATTAATGGTTTTTAATGTTTCACGTTCAGCTTTTTTATACTAACTTGAGCGAAACGGGAAGGTAAAAAGACAAAAAGTTGTTTTTAATACCTTTAAGTGATACCAGATGGCATTGCGCCATCTGGCAGAGTGATTAACTAAACATCGCAGTAATCGAGGCGCTTGCCAGAGAGTGGAAATGAACGTTAAACCCGACCATCGCGCCGCTGGCACCTTCATCGACATCAATACGTTCTACATCCAGCGCGTGAACGGTAAAAATGTAGCGATGGGTTTCGCCTTTCGGCGGCGCTGCGCCATCGTACCCGGTTTTACCAAAGTCAGTTCGCGTCTGCAAAACGCCGTCTGGCATTGCTACCAGACCAGAGCCAAATCCTTGCGGTAATATGCGGGTATCAGCGGGTAAATTAACAACTACCCAGTGCCACCAGCCGGAGCCGGTTGGCGCATCCGGGTCGTAGCAGGTGACGACAAAACTTTTCGTTCCCGCAGGAACATCATCCCACGCCAGATGCGGTGAAATATTATCGCCATCGTAACCCATGCCGTTAAAGACATGACGATGCGGCAGCTTATCGCCATCGCGTAAATCATTACTGATGAGTTTCATGAACCCTCCTTTCTAGTTTGCAGAAAGTGTAGCCAGAAACCCTCACGCTGACTTCCCGTTATTGGCAAAAAAATGTTTCATCCTGTACCGCGCGATTAACCGCTGTGGTCAGGCGCAGCAACTGTTGCGGGCTAATAATATAGGGCGGCATCAGGTAAATCAGTTTGCCAAATGGTCGTATCCAGACATCCTGTTCGACAAAGAATTTTTGCAGCGCTGCCATATTCACCGGACGAGTGGTTTCGACCACGCCAATCGCTCCCAGCACGCGCACATCGGCAACCATTTCGGCGTCACGGGCAGGAGCCAGTTGCTCGCGCAGTTGTACTTCAATAGTCGCTACCTGCTGCTGCCAGTCGCCAGATTCGATAATGGCCAGGCTGGCGTTTGCTGCCGCGCAGGCCAGTGGATTGCCCATAAAGGTTGGCCCGTGCATAAAGCATCCGGCTTCGCCGTTGCTGATAGTTTCAGCCACCTCGCGTGTAGTGAGCGTGGCGGAAAGGGTCATCGTACCGCCGGTTAAGGCTTTACCGAGGCACAAAATGTCCGGCGCGATCCCCGCATGTTCGCAGGCAAACAGTTTGCCGGTACGACCAAAACCGGTGGCTATCTCGTCAGCAATCAGCAAGATACCTTCACGATCGCACATTTTGCGGATTCGTTTTAACCATTCCGGATGGTACATGCGCATTCCGCCAGCGCCCTGAACAATCGGTTCAATGATCACCGCCGCGATTTCATGACGATGTGCAGCCATCAGGCGCGCAAAGCCCACCATATCGCGTTCATCCCATTCGCCATCCATGCAGCTTTGCGGGGCCGGAGCAAACAAGTTTTCTGGCAGATAGCCTTTCCACAGGCTGTGCATTGAGTTGTCCGGATCGCACACCGACATCGCGCCAAAGGTATCGCCATGATAACCATTGCGGAAGGTCAGAAAACGTTGGCGCGCTTCGCCTTTGGCTTGCCAGTACTGCAACGCCATTTTCATCGCCACTTCCACCGCTACGGAGCCGGAGTCCGCGAGAAAAACGCATTCCAGCGGTTGCGGCGTCATTGCCACCAGTTTGCGGCACAGCTCGATGGCGGGCGTATGGGTGATACCGCCAAACATCACATGCGACATGGCATCAATTTGAGACTTCATTGCCGCATTGAGCTGCGGGTGGTTGTAGCCGTGGATTGCCGCCCACCAGGACGACATACCGTCAACCAGGCGTCTGCCGTCAGACAAAATTAGCTCGCAACCTTCGGCGCTCGCCACCGGATAAACCGGTAGCGGGGAGGTCATGGATGTGTATGGGTGCCAGATATGGCGTTGGTCAAAGGCAAGATCGTCCGTTGTCATAATCGACTTGTAAACCAAATTGAAAAGATTTAGGTTTACAAGTCTACACCGAATTAACAACAAAAAACACGTTTTGGAGAAGCCCCATGGCTCACCACCCACGCTGGACATTGTCGCAAGTCACAGAATTATTTGAAAAACCGTTGTTGGATCTGCTGTTTGAAGCGCAGCAGGTGCATCGTCAGCATTTCGATCCTCGTCAGGTCCAGGTCAGCACTTTGCTGTCGATTAAAACCGGAGCTTGTCCGGAAGATTGCAAATACTGCCCGCAAAGCTCGCGTTATAAAACCGGACTGGAAGCCGAGCGGTTGATGGAAGTTGAACAGGTACTGGAGTCGGCGCGAAAAGCGAAAGCGGCGGGATCGACACGTTTCTGTATGGGCGCGGCGTGGAAGAATCCCCACGAACGAGACATGCCCTATCTGGAGCAGATGGTGCAGGGGGTAAAAGCGATGGGCCTGGAGGCGTGTATGACGCTGGGCACGTTGAGTGAATCTCAGGCGCAGCGCCTTGCGAATGCCGGGCTGGATTACTACAACCACAACCTCGACACCTCGCCGGAGTTTTACGGCAATATCATCACCACACGCACCTATCAGGAACGTCTCGACACGCTGGAAAAAGTGCGTGATGCCGGGATCAAAGTCTGCTCAGGTGGCATTGTAGGCTTAGGCGAAACGGTCAAAGATCGCGCCGGATTATTGCTACAACTGGCAAACCTGCCGACGCCGCCGGAAAGCGTACCAATCAACATGCTGGTGAAGGTGAAAGGCACGCCGCTGGCGGATAACGATGATGTCGATGCCTTTGATTTTATTCGCACTATTGCAGTCGCGCGGATCATGATGCCGACCTCTTACGTGCGCCTTTCTGCCGGACGCGAGCAGATGAACGAACAGACTCAGGCGATGTGCTTTATGGCTGGCGCAAACTCGATTTTCTACGGTTGCAAATTGCTGACCACGCCGAATCCGGAAGAAGATAAAGACCTGCAACTGTTCCGCAAACTGGGGTTAAATCCGCAGCAAACCGCCGTGCTGGCGGGCGATAACGAACAACAGCAACGTCTTGAACAGGCGCTGATGACCCCGGACACTGACGAATATTACAACGCGGCAGCACTATGAGCTGGCAGGAGAAAATCAACGCGGCGCTCGATGCGCGGCGTACTGCCGATGCCCTGCGTCGCCGTTATCCGGTGGCGCAAGGGGCCGGTCGCTGGCTGGTGGCGGATGAATGTCAGTATCTGAACTTTTCCAGTAACGATTATTTAGGTTTAAGTCATCATCCGCACATCATCCGTGCATGGCAGCAGGGGGCGGAACAATTTGGCGTCGGTAGCGGCGGTTCCGGTCACGTCAGCGGTTATAGCGTGGCGCATCAGGCGCTGGAAGAAGAACTGGCCGAGTGGCTGGGCTATTCGCGGGCACTGCTGTTTATCTCTGGTTTTGCCGCTAACCAGGCAGTCATTACCGCGATGACGGCGAAAGAGGACCGTATTGTTGCCGATCGGCTGAGTCACGCCTCATTGCTGGAAGCTGCCAGTTTAAGCCCGTCGCAGCTTCGCCGTTTTACCCATAACGATGTCGCTCATCTGGCGCGACTGCTTGCTTCCCCCTGTCCGGGGCAGCAACTGGTGGTGACAGAAGGCGTGTTCAGCATGGACGGCGATAGTGCGCCACTGGCGGAAATCCAGCAGGTAACGCAACAGCACAATGGCTGGTTGATGGTCGATGATGCCCACGGCACGGGTGTTATCGGTGAACAGGGGCGCGGCAACTGCTGGCTGCAAAAGGTAAAACCAGAATTGCTGGTGGTGACTTTTGGCAAAGGATTTGGCGTCAGCGGGGCAGCGGTGCTTTGCTCCGATACGGTGGCGGATTATCTACTGCAATTTGCCCGCCATCTTATTTACAGCACCAGTATGCCGCCCGCTCAGGCGCAGGCATTACGTGCGTCGCTGGCGGTCATTCGCAGTGATGAGGGTGATGCACGGCGCGAAAAACTGGCGGCACTCATTACGCGTTTTCGTGCCGGAGTACAGGATTTGCCGTTTACGCTTGCTGATTCATACAGCGCCATCCAGCCATTGATTGTCGGTGATAACAGCCGTGCGTTACAACTGGCAGAAAAACTGCGCCAGCAAGGCTGCTGGGTCACGGCGATTCGCCCGCCAACCGTACCCGCTGGTACTGCGCGACTGCGCTTAACGCTAACCGCCGCGCATGAAATGCAGGATATCGACCGTCTGCTGGAGGTGCTGCATGGCAACGGTTAATAAACAAGCCATTGCTGCGGCATTTGGTCGGGCAGCCGCACATTATGAGCAACATGCGGATCTACAGCGCCAGAGTGCTGATGTCTTACTGGCAATGCTCCCACAGCGTAAATACACCCACGTACTGGATGCGGGTTGTGGACCAGGCTGGATGAGCCGCCACTGGCGTGAACGTCACGCGCAGGTGACGGCGTTAGATCTTTCGCCGCCAATGCTTGTTCAGGCACGCCAGAAGGATGCCGCAGACCATTATCTGGCGGGAGATATCGAATCCCTGCCGTTAGCGACTGCAACCTTCGATCTTGCATGGAGCAATCTCGCGGTGCAGTGGTGCGGTAATTTATCCACGGCACTTCGCGAGCTGTGTCGCGTGGTGCGCCCCGGAGGCGTGGTCGCGTTTACCACGCTGGTGCAGGGATCGCTCCCTGAATTGCATCAGGCGTGGCAGGCGGTGGACGAGCGCCCGCATGCTAATCGTTTTTTACCGCCAGATGAAATCGAACAGTCGCTGAACAGCGTGCATTATCAACATCATATTCAGCCCATCACGCTGTGGTTTGCTGATGCGCTCAGTGCCATGCGTTCGCTGAAAGGCATCGGTGCCACGCATCTTCATGAAGGGCGCTACCCACGAATATTAACGCGTTCGCAGTTGCAGCGATTGCAACTGGCCTGGCCGCAACAACAGGGGCGATATCCTCTGACGTATCATCTTTTTTTGGGAGTGATTGCTCGTGAGTAAACGTTATTTTGTCACCGGAACGGATACCGAAGTGGGGAAAACTGTCGCCAGTTGTGCACTTTTACAAGCCGCGAAGGCAGCAGGTTATCGGACGGCAGGTTATAAACCGGTCGCCTCTGGCAGCGAAAAGACCCCGGAAGGCTTACGTAATAGTGACGCGCTGGCGTTACAGCACAACAGCAGCCTGCAGCTGGATTACGCAACGGTAAATCCTTACACCTTCGCAGAACCCACTTCACCGCACATCATCAGCGCGCAAGAGGGCAGGCCGATAGAATCATTGGTGATGAGCGACGGATTACGCGCGCTTGAACAACAGGCTGACTGGGTGTTAGTGGAAGGTGCTGGCGGCTGGTTTACGCCGCTTTCTGACACTTTCACTTTTGCGGATTGGGTAACACAGGAACAACTGCCGGTGATACTGGTAGTTGGTGTGAAACTCGGCTGTATTAATCACGCGATGTTGACGGCACAGGCAATACAACACGCCGGACTCACTCTGGCGGGTTGGGTGGCGAATGATGTCACGCCTCCTGGAAAACGTCACGCTGAATATATGACCACGCTCACCCGCATGATTCCCGCGCCGCTGCTGGGCGAAATTCCCTGGCTTGCAGAAAATCCAGAAAATGCGGCAACCGGAAAGTACATAAACCTTGCCTTGTTGTAGCCATCCTGTATTTGGTTAAATTGCGAGCGAGATCGCGTCTTCGGTTGACTGCAATTTAACCAATTAAATTCTAAAATAATCACGAAAAAAATTTTACTTCCGCATCATGCGGTGAATGTGGGAATTGCCCAGGCGGCGGGGGATAGGGGCTGCAGACAGTTATCCACTATTCCTGTGGATAACCATGTGTATTAGAGTTAGAAAACACGAGGCAAGCGAGAGAATACGCGGCTTGCACGCGAATTGGCGTTAAAGACGGCTCAAAGAAATATCTTTTATTTTTTAACTGGTTAGATAATTGCAATGGCAGTCACTGAAGAGGCATCTCTTGCCATAAAACTGTCATCACTCATCTTGACAAATGTTAAAAAAGCCGTTGCTTTGGGGATAACCCCGTAAGGCCGGAGTTTTATCTCGCCACAGAGTAAATTTTGCTCATGATTGACAGCGGAGTTTACGCTGTAACAGAAATATTATGGTGGGGAACTGTTTTTTTATCCAGTATAATTTGTTGGCATAATTAAGTACGACGAGTAAAATTACATACCTGCCCGCCCAACTCCTTCAGGTAGCGACTCATGAGTAAACCGTTCAAACTGAATTCCGCTTTTAAACCTTCTGGCGATCAGCCAGAGGCGATTCGACGTCTCGAAGAGGGGCTGGAAGATGGCCTGGCGCACCAGACGTTACTCGGTGTAACTGGCTCCGGGAAAACCTTCACCATCGCCAATGTCATTGCTGACCTTCAGCGCCCAACCATGGTACTGGCGCCCAACAAAACGCTGGCGGCCCAACTGTACGGCGAAATGAAAGAGTTCTTCCCGGAAAACGCGGTGGAATATTTCGTCTCATACTACGACTACTATCAGCCGGAAGCCTATGTACCGAGTTCCGACACCTTCATTGAGAAAGATGCCTCGGTAAACGAACATATCGAGCAGATGCGTTTGTCCGCCACCAAAGCGATGCTGGAGCGGCGTGATGTGGTTGTGGTGGCATCGGTTTCCGCGATTTATGGTCTGGGCGATCCTGATTTATATCTCAAGATGATGCTCCATCTTACGGTTGGTATGATTATCGATCAGCGCGCGATCCTGCGTCGACTGGCGGAGCTGCAATACACCCGGAATGATCAAGCCTTCCAGCGCGGTACTTTCCGCGTTCGTGGTGAGGTGATTGATATCTTCCCGGCAGAATCGGATGACATTGCACTTCGCGTGGAACTGTTTGACGAGGAAGTGGAACGATTGTCGTTATTTGATCCGCTAACCGGGCAGATTGTTTCCACCATTCCACGTTTTACCATCTACCCGAAAACGCACTACGTCACGCCGCGCGAGCGCATCGTACAGGCGATGGAAGAGATCAAAGAAGAACTGGCCGCCAGACGCAAAGTGCTGTTGGAGAATAACAAACTGCTGGAAGAGCAGCGGCTGACCCAGCGTACCCAGTTTGATCTGGAGATGATGAACGAACTGGGATATTGCTCGGGGATTGAAAACTACTCGCGCTTCCTCTCCGGCCGTGGACCAGGTGAGCCACCGCCGACGCTGTTTGATTACCTGCCTGCCGATGGGTTGCTGGTCGTCGATGAATCTCACGTCACCATTCCACAAATTGGCGGTATGTATCGCGGTGACCGGGCGCGTAAAGAGACGCTGGTGGAGTACGGTTTCCGCCTACCATCAGCGCTGGATAACCGTCCGCTGAAGTTTGAAGAGTTCGAAGCATTAGCGCCGCAAACCATCTATGTTTCGGCGACGCCGGGTAATTACGAGCTGGAAAAATCCGGTGGTGATGTGGTGGATCAGGTCGTACGTCCAACCGGATTGCTTGACCCGATTATCGAAGTGCGACCGGTGGCAACACAGGTTGATGATCTTCTTTCGGAGATTCGCCAGCGAGCGGCAATTAACGAGCGTGTACTGGTCACAACTCTGACCAAGCGGATGGCGGAAGATCTTACGGAATATCTCGAAGAACACGGCGAGCGTGTGCGTTATCTTCACTCAGATATCGATACCGTCGAGCGCATGGAAATCATCCGCGACTTGCGTCTGGGTGAGTTCGACGTGCTGGTAGGGATCAACTTACTGCGCGAAGGTCTGGATATGCCGGAAGTTTCGCTGGTGGCGATCCTCGACGCCGACAAAGAAGGCTTCCTGCGTTCTGAACGTTCGTTGATCCAGACCATTGGTCGTGCGGCACGTAACGTTAACGGTAAAGCGATTCTCTACGGCGATAAGATCACCCCATCAATGGCGAAAGCGATTGGCGAAACCGAACGTCGCCGCGAGAAACAGCAACGCTACAACGAAGAGCACGGCATTACGCCACAAGGATTAAACAAGAAAGTGGTCGATATCCTGGCGCTGGGGCAGAACATTGCCAAAACCAAAGCGAAGGGCAGAGGAAAATCACGACCGATTGTTGAGCCGGATAATGTGCCGATGGATATGTCGCCGAAGGCGTTGCAGCAGAAAATCCATGAACTGGAAGGGCTGATGATGCAACACGCGCAAAATCTGGAGTTCGAAGAAGCGGCGCAAATTCGTGACCAGTTGCATCAGCTACGTGAGTTGTTCATTGCGGCTTCGTGATGTTGGAGATGGGAAAATGCTCGGTTTCGCTTGTTATGTTCAAAAGCAGTTAACATGCATAGTGCAGTTACACTGGTGAAAAAGGAAGCGTACCAGAGTTGCAAGCGGCTCTGGTACGTTGATGTGCTAAACTAAAACTCATTACTTATTTACGTTATTCATAAAATTTGGCATGTTTTGAATGGTTGCGTTAATACAGAAAGATTTCTTTTTGTTCTCTGGGAAGTAGGATTTTCTGTATTTATTTTCTCTATGACGTCAATCAAGGCATTTGATATCTTAATATTTCCATTGTTAAATGCATATTTGATAAAGCTAAAATATTTATCATGGTCAGTGAGAATTAAATATGGTTTTCTTTTGTACATATCAGTAAGCTCGTTTAAATATTCTAATACGGTTTTATTCACATGCTCGATTGTTAACTCAGGCAATGCAAGTATTAATCTTGTTTCAAAGTCTTGAGTTTTGAAATTACATAATGGAAGACGTTTAATCAAATGGCTAAATAGATTTATTTTATTGATGCTTTCGGTATTCTGGTTTATTAAATAAAGTATGGTGTTGTAATAACTCACTCGTCCTTCGAATGTGCTGAAATCAATCATTTCTCGAAAAAGTTCATCGAAAATGAAAACGTTTTCTGGCGATACTCTGTACAGTTCACTAAGCATTTGAAATGTCAACCCATCTAAAGGTATTCTAAGTTGATACTCTGGTTCACCAGGAACTCTTAACTTATAATAATCACATAATCTGTTTACTTTAGTATCCTGAAATAATTTTAAAAGAAAGGTTGAGTAATCTGAAAGATTAATTCCGGAGAGGCAGTATGCATGACCCAATTTAGTTATGAATTGAAATTTATCTTCAATGTCAGGAATGTTTGTAACTAAATTTAATAGTTCAGTTAATTGTTTTGGCATATCTTCTTTATAGGCTGATTCAATAGTAAAATATAGTGATATAATATCGCTCCCTTTTATTTCAGGTAATGCTTTGAATAAATGGGTATAGAGTTCAATCTTAATTTTTATATTAGAAAATCTTAGCTTCTCCAGAAATCCTTTAAGTTAATCTTGATTTTAATAGCTAGATTTTCAAGATAAGAAATAAATAAAATAATACCTCTTATTTTGTCTTCATCATTATTAAAATGATTGATTATTTCCGGGAATGAGTTTTGTAAGTGTGGTTCTGATAATAACATCTCTTTTTTAAAAAGAAAAGACATAATTGTTAGCGATATCAAGTAAAAAATGTAAATTGCACGGTTCGTAAAAGCAGGGATCATCTATCGATTGAGTAAAAATATTCTGAATAATGAAACTTATGGCCTCTTTATTATGAATTTTATTTAGAGCGTTTTTATATATTTCAATTAGTAGTGTGTTATTGTTTGTTATATATTGTATTAGGGCTGCTTTAAAGAGGTTTGCAAACAAAGGTATATTTGCGAATATTCTGTTATATTCACTTTCAAATAACTGTCCCATAACTAATAATGTGTCTAAACTTTCCGAAAGCGGCATTCTTGATGTGTTTTCAATTAATAAATCATGTATTGTATTAATATTATTATGTAAACCATTTGATATATTCTGGTAGGTGCTGATATTATTATTTATATATGAACTTATAAACTGATTATTGAAATCATTTTCACGCCCGAGCTCTTTCCAGCGTGCAAATTCCTCATTAAATTTTTTTGCGCCATTATCAAACCATGAATGCAAAACTTTTGGGGGGCATTTTTCTGGAAATCTTTCCGGAAGACGGGGAGTGCATGATGTAAAAAATCTAGGGTGCATAATTATTTCCTTTTAATGTTAAAGTACTAAATTCGCCGCATAATAAGATAATCG
Organism: Escherichia sp. HH091_1A; assembly: GCF_030295175.1. Classification (NCBI taxonomy): domain Bacteria; kingdom Pseudomonadati; phylum Pseudomonadota; class Gammaproteobacteria; order Enterobacterales; family Enterobacteriaceae; genus Escherichia; species Escherichia sp. HH091_1A. Next base: position 965,905 of record NZ_AP025747.1, read on the forward strand.
TTGCTTTTTGAGGGTACTTACTTACTCAATCGTTTGTTATCAAATTGAGTAATTTTTTAAACAAGTAAAGATATTTTTCTATCAAAAATCGCTCATTTAGTCGGACAAAATTAATGTGTTAATGAAAGTTCGAAGTTAAGTGTGTTTAGATCCTTCTACGCAAGACATAACATGAGTCAAGTTTATCCAATGGACTCAATTTATATTAACGACAATACTCTTTATCTCAATTATCTTAAGTTTAATATAATGATAATGCATATATATTAATTGTTATAATTATAGGTGTAATTATTTAAAAGTTAATAAATAATATGCTTTTATTTGTGTAATCGGGAACAAGCCTATTTGAAATGAGCGATTTTTGATAGTAAATAAACTGTATTCAGGAAGACTGCAGCAATTAATTGTTTATCTGATGGAGGCAGCATGATGTTATCAGTTAATCATCGACAGTCATCTTTTGAAATTGATGAAAAGCGCGCAGAGCAATTGCTTCTTGCTGACAATGACCATACTTTTTATATGAGTAAATGGGAGCGGCTTTTTGATGTGCTGCGATTCATGTTGGGTTTCGAAACGAAAAAAGATTTTTTAAGTAGAATGTATAATGATATCCATTCTCGCTATGGATTGTTTTTATCACCTTACCTTACCGATGAAAAAAAAGAATATAATAAAGAACGTAATGAGTTTTTGACCCTGAAAAATTTTTGTCCTCCGCACATGCATGAGCTTTTTAAGTGCAAGATAGAATTTTCAGACAGTGTGATGACAACAACTTATTTTATTGGAGATAAACCAGTCAGAACTCGACAACTAATTATTTTGCAGGATCCCAATGGGCGCTTTGATTTTTCGAGGCTCAATTTTGAAGATACTGAATTCGGTGAATCAAATTTTTCTAACGTTAATTTTAATGATGCTAATATGAAGAGAGCAACACTCATGGATTGCAAATTGAGCGGTGCTAGTTTTGTAAGGACAGATCTAACAGAAGCCAAGGGTTGTGCAGATTTTTCAGGATGTTATATGGAGTATGCCATATTGAATGGCGCACAGTTTGAAAATAGTTCATTCAAGAATGCCACTTTATTTTCCTGTGATGTTGCTGGTACGAATATGTCGGGGGTAAATTTTGAATACGCAACTATAGAGAGAGGTGACTTTAGTACTTGTATTTTAAAAAATATAGTGTTGCGTGAAGCGAAAATAATAAAAATGCATACGGGATCTATGCGGAAATTTTTCTTTGACGATACTCCTCCATTACAAGATTTAATCAGGGTTGATATATGTAAAGCAAAAGAACATATCCAGAAAATTTATCAAATCTTTGAAGATATCTCTGAAGATTCAATGCCTGAAATAAAAAAAATCCTCGCCAACGAACTGAGTACAAAAAATTGTATCTATGACCTTGCAAAATTAAAAAAGGATGTATCAGAAATTAATTGCTTAGCAAAATACTATACGTCTAACAGACCACCAGAGGGATTAAATGATATATTGCAAAATGATGATATAAATATATTTGATAACTTTATTTTGTCATTAATTACAGTTGATTGCTGTATCTCTTCTTCTTTTTTGTTTAATCTTAGTGAAGAGAGGATTAATTATTATTTAGATCGCTTTACAGAACAACCTACATTAATGTTATCATTTAGTACTGCATATGTAATGATGACTGACCTGGCACTAAAAAGTAAAAATAATATATTGGCAGAAAAAGCATATAATATTTATAAAACATATTTACAACATAAGGATGTTAAACCTTATACTGAAGGAAATGATTATCCAGACTTCTCGGAATGGCGTAAACAACAAGATCATGATGATGCTTGGTACGTATTGTTTTCAGCACAGCAAAATAATCGTGCAATGCGTCTTTCATCTAATGCCTTAAATAAAATGTTGGATACCACTATTAAAAATAAGGACTGGGACCATTTTTATCTATATGCAGCACCAGAACAAGTGTGCTCGCTTGCAGATATTAATCTTAATACCGTATTGATGACCGAATTCCCAGTGTTTTCCTACCCATGGAAACGGTCACAACATAATATTTTATTAAAAAATTATCTCAAAATCCTTCAGCTTGGTGATCTATACGAACCATTTGTCACTGCATCACAAAGTTGTTGTTCTCAAACCAAAATGGATGGTATTGATGAACAAATAAAATTAAATGAAATTTTTGCGCCTCTTATGAAACTCATAGATAATTACTCATTGCAGGCGCAATCTATAGAAGGTGCGGGTTACGAAATGTTAAGTAAAAATAAAAAGATAAAACAAAAAAAGAATGTTAGCGAACTAGTGAAGTATAAGTCTTGTTTAAATATTAAGGGAAACCATTATAAAGATTTAATGAAGGCTTGCAGAATGGAAAATGCAAATAAAACGGAACAAGCAATGCTTCTGATAAGTTTTGCTGTCGTGTTCGCAAGATATTCTTCAGCTTCAAGTTTAGGAACGGAATACAATTCTCCGCAAATCCTCAGAATTTACTCTGCTGCTCTTTTACTAAAAGCATATGAACTGGAAAACTCGATTGTTGAATCTGAAGCTCTGGATAACTGGTTAACGGTACTACTGGGATTAGGCTCTGGTTTAAATTGCACGGCCATTTTATCAAAAAATATAGCAGATTATACTCGTTCTCATCATATTGATAAATATTTAGATTCGGTGGCTCCCAAAGCATGGGGATTATAACATTTTTAGAATAGTCATGGCACAAGAAACATCAAGAAGCAAAACTAAATTCCAGAAAGTGGAAAGATAAATGAGCTGCTAACAATGGGGTTGTGCCAAAAAAAGGTGACTATGGCCTTCTATAATTTAAAACGCCATAGTCACAGTCGTATTTTTCTGCCCCCGGCACAGGCGCTTAACCTAGTGCCTGTAATGCCTTTTCCAGTGCGTTATGCAGCAACTGGCGGTCATGACGATAAGGAATATCGCTGGCCTCCAGTACTTCCTGAATCACAATTCTGTTGTTAACTGCGGATACATCAGCTTTCGGTCCAACAACTACCGCATCAATCACTTTTTTACCAACATACTGCTCCATAATCGCCAGCTTATTTTCCAGCTTGAGATTTGCAGCAGGCAGGCTTAATTCTCGCCCCAAATTACCGATATACACCATCGGGGCAGGCGTTCGGCGTAATGCCTGAGCCATTTCCTTGAGCAGCAGAATGGGCATAAGACTAGTATAAAAACTCCCTGGCCCAATAATGATCAGATCCGCCTCATTAATCGCCAGCACCGCTTCACGTGTGGCAGGTACGTTGGGGGTTAAGAGTAGCTCCTGTATCGGCGCAGTGAGCTGGTCAATATTGACCTCGCCGTATACTTCATGCCCCTGATCGTCAATCGCCATTAAATCAACAGGATGCTCCGACATCGGAATCAAATGTGCGTCCACTTTCAACAGATTGCGAATCAGATTAATCGCTTCAAGAGGCCGCACGCTAAGGTGATCCAGTGCCTTCAACATCAGGTTTCCAAGGTTGTGCCCGGAAAGTTCGCCATTACCGCCGAAACGATATTCAAACATTGCGGAAGCGACGCTGGGTTCCGTTATCAACTGGTTAAGGCAATTGCGCATATCGCCCCAGGCAATTCCACCTTCTGAGCGGCGAATACGCCCCGTTGAACCACCGTTATCCGTGGTGGTCACGATACCCGTTAAACGAGAACCCAAAGACGAAAGTGATGAGAGAACGCGTCCCAGTCCATGCCCTCCGCCGAGAGCAACGACACGATCAAGGTCAGCCAACGTACGATTGCGCATTATAGTTTCCTGGAGTCAGATTTTCCGCGCTACAGTAGCGCAAATTGCGGGGAAACAGCAATTAACCTGCCAATATTGAGGATACAAACTATTTTCTTCTACCTCTAAAGGACGATGCACGCTATGCCTCCCTGATGATGTATATCAAAGTAAAACCGCCATTTTCCCTTATTCTGTAGCGAAATAGCACGATCATGACGCTATATACATGATTACATAGCGAAAGTGTGGATGGTAAAAATCCTGTTTACACGCTAGTATCGGCTTAACCACTAAACACTCTAGCCTCTGCACCTGGGTCAACTGATACGGTGCTTTGGCCGTGACAATGCTTACAAAGATTGCCACCAGGGCGAAGGAAGAAATGACTTCGCCTCCCGTATCTGGAAAGGTGTACATGGCTTCACAACTGACTGATGCATTTGCGCGTAAGTTTTACTACTTGCGCCTGTCGATTACCGATGTGTGCAACTTCCGTTGCACCTACTGCCTGCCGGATGGCTACAAACCGAGCGGCGTCACCAATAAAGGCTTTCTGACCGTCGATGAAATTCGCCGGGTTACGCGCGCCTTCGCCAGTCTGGGCACCGAAAAAGTCCGTCTGACGGGCGGAGAGCCGTCTTTGCGTCGCGACTTTACCGATATCATCGCCGCTGTGCGAGAAAACGACGCTATTCGCCAGATAGCGGTCACCACCAATGGTTACCGTCTGGAACGCGACGTGGCGAACTGGCGTGATGCTGGTCTTACTGGTATCAACGTGAGTGTCGATAGCCTCGACGCTCGCCAGTTTCATGCTATTACCGGACAGGATAAATTCAACCAGGTCATGGCAGGGATCGATGCTGCATTTGAGGCCGGTTTTGAGAAGGTCAAAGTCAATACCGTGCTGATGCGTGATGTTAATCATCATCAGCTCGACACCTTTCTGAACTGGATCCAGCATCGCCCTATCCAGCTGCGTTTCATCGAACTGATGGAAACGGGCGAGGGCAGCGAGCTCTTCCGTAAGCATCACATCTCTGGTCAGGTTCTGCGTGACGAGTTACTGCGTCGCGGCTGGATCCACCAATTACGTCAACGCAGCGACGGTCCCGCGCAAGTCTTTTGTCATCCGGATTACGCCGGAGAGATTGGCCTTATCATGCCGTATGAAAAAGACTTCTGCGCCACTTGCAACCGCCTGCGCGTCTCCTCCATTGGTAAACTCCATCTCTGCCTGTTCGGTGAAGGCGGCGTTAACCTGCGCGATCTGCTGGAAGACGATACCCAGCAACAGGCGCTGGAAGCGCGTATTTCAGCGGCGCTGCGGGAGAAGAAACAGACCCATTTCCTGCATCAAAACAACACCGGTATTACGCAAAACTTATCGTACATTGGCGGCTAAAACGTCAAAAGGAGAGATCAGATGAGTCAGGTAAGCACTGAATTTATCCCGACCCGTATTGCTATTCTTACGGTTTCTAATCGTCGCGGTGAAGAAGACGATACCTCCGGTCACTATCTGCGCGATTCGGCGCAAGAAGCGGGCCATCACGTTGTCGATAAAGCCATTGTGAAAGAAAACCGCTACGCTATTCGCGCTCAGGTATCTGCGTGGATCGCCAGCGACGATGTACAAGTGGTGTTGATTACGGGGGGTACTGGCCTGACGGAAGGTGATCAGGCTCCCGAAGCACTGCTGCCGTTGTTCGACCGTGAAGTTGAAGGTTTTGGTGAAGTGTTCCGGATGTTGTCGTTCGAAGAGATTGGCACCTCAACGTTGCAATCTCGTGCGGTAGCGGGTGTCGCTAACAAAACGCTGATTTTCGCCATGCCCGGTTCAACCAAAGCGTGCCGTACCGCCTGGGAAAATATCATTGCACCGCAGCTGGATGCCCGTACGCGTCCGTGTAATTTCCATCCACATTTGAAGAAATAAGTATGTCGCAACTGACCCATATCAACGCCGCTGGCGAAGCGCACATGGTGGATGTCTCCGCCAAAGCAGAAACCGTGCGTGAAGCGCGCGCCGAAGCCTTTGTCACCATGCGCAGCGAGACGCTGGCGATGATTATTGATGGTCGCCACCACAAAGGCGACGTATTTGCCACTGCGCGTATCGCCGGTATTCAGGCAGCAAAACGCACATGGGATTTGATCCCGCTGTGTCATCCGCTGATGCTCAGTAAAGTTGAAGTCAATTTGCAGGCCGAGCCGGAGCACAATCGGGTGCGTATAGAAACCTTATGCCGCCTGACCGGGAAAACCGGCGTTGAAATGGAAGCGTTAACCGCGGCCTCCGTGGCGGCGCTGACCATTTATGACATGTGCAAAGCGGTGCAAAAAGATATGGTAATTGGTCCGGTACGTTTGCTGGCGAAGAGCGGCGGCAAGTCAGGTGACTTTAAGGTGGAAGCGGATGATTAAAGTTCTTTTTTTCGCCCAGGTGCGCGAGTTGGTGGGAACAGATGCAAGCGAAGTGGCTGCGGATTTCTCAACCGTAGAAGCGTTACGCCAACATCTGGCTGCGCAGAGCGATCGCTGGGGGCTGGCGCTGGAAGATGGCAAATTGCTGGCTGCCGTCAACCAGACGCTGGTGAGTTTTGACCATCCGCTGACTGACGGCGACGAAGTGGCTTTCTTCCCGCCGGTAACCGGAGGTTAAGATGGCAGAAACCAAAATTGTTGTCGGCCCGCAGCCATTCAGCGTAGGAGAAGAGTATCCGTGGCTGGCGGAGCGTGATGAAGACGGTGCGGTAGTCACCTTTACCGGTAAGGTGCGCAACCATAACCTTGGCGACAGCGTCAAAGCATTAACCCTCGAACACTATCCGGGGATGACTGAAAAAGCACTGGCAGAAATTGTCGATGAAGCGCGTAACCGCTGGCCGCTGGGGCGCGTCACGGTGATTCACCGCATCGGGGAATTATGGCCGGGCGATGAAATCGTTTTTGTCGGTGTCACCAGTGCGCATCGCAGCAGTGCGTTTGAAGCCGGGCAGTTTATTATGGATTATCTCAAAACCCGCGCACCGTTCTGGAAGCGCGAAGCCACGCCGGAAGGCGACCGCTGGGTCGAAGCTCGGGAGAGCGATCAGCAGGCGGCAAAACGCTGGTAGTTTTTTGTTAGCCGGATAAGGCACCGCTGCGTCCGGCAATTTCACCGCTCAGTATATGCGTTTACGCTGCGTCGATGCACAGCCTCATCATTTTGCAGTATCCTTAAGATATTCCTTATATCTTCAGGAGATCGTCATGGACAGATTCCCTCGTTCTGATTCAATCGTACAACCCCGGGCTGGCTTGCAAACTTATATGGCGCAGGTCTATGGCTGGATGACCGTTGGCTTGTTGCTGACCGCATTTGTTGCCTGGTATGCGGCTAATTCCGCGGCCGTGATGGAGCTGTTGTTCACTAACCGTGTCTTTTTAATCGGTCTGATCATCGCGCAATTAGCATTGGTTATTGTGTTATCAGCGATGATTCAAAAGCTGAGCGCAGGTGTAACGACGATGCTCTTTATGCTTTATTCGGCGCTGACGGGTCTTACGCTTTCCAGTATTTTCATTGTCTATACTGCTGCTTCTATCGCCAGTACTTTCGTCGTTACTGCCGGGATGTTCGGCGCAATGAGCCTGTACGGTTACACCACGAAGCGCGATCTAAGTGGCTTTGGCAATATGCTGTTTATGGCGTTAATCGGCATTGTGCTGGCATCGCTGGTGAACTTCTGGCTGAAAAGCGAAGCGTTGATGTGGGCAGTTACCTACATCGGCGTGATTGTCTTTGTTGGATTGACGGCGTATGACACTCAGAAACTAAAAAATATGGGTGAGCAGATTGATACACGCGATACGTCGAACCTGCGCAAATATTCCATTCTTGGCGCGTTAACCTTGTATCTGGACTTCATCAACTTGTTCCTGATGTTGTTGCGGATCTTCGGCAACCGCCGTTAATTCTTTTTCACCATCAATATCCCGGCCATGTGTCGGGATTTTTTTCGGATTTTATAAAGACTATTCCGCTCATTTACATGAGAACTCAGTCGCTGCAAATGTCACACTATCCGTATGCGTCAATTCAGGGATAGATAACTCATTTGAACCGTCAATACGCTGTCACTTACTTGCCCGGAAAAAATCGGCCCCTCATTGGGTGGCTGGTAGCTGGCGGGATAAAACACTATTGCGATTTTATTCGCTTGTTTCGGTTTCCTGCCATGAACGCTCTTGTGCTTGTCTGGCCCAGGCATTCACGGTGCAGGTAATGGACGCATATTGTAGAAATCAAATGATGAATGTAATAAAGATAATTATTGCGATTACAGGTGTTATGATTATGGTGATGGCACATGACCTCGGTCGCGAGATATATACGTCATATTTCAGGCCGTCAAGTCACGGAGTTGGTTTGGGATTTATCCGCTTTTATATGCTTTTTGTTCTCCTTCCCGTGGTATTCCTGACGCCATTTATAGCAAATAAGTACACGCACACACTATCTTGTATTGCAACATTATATTTATTGTTTTCGTGGGGCGGTTCGCATCCATTGAGAGTTATTTTAATGATTTTATCATTCATGCTATCGTATATGGCGGTGTTATTTCTAAAGAAAATTGATGCAAAAAGGAAATGAAATGCCACATATATTTAAAAATATTTATAATATTAAGCAAGGGAGGTTTTTATGTCATTAGTTTGCACAATAGAAAATAAATATGTAGATAAATTTATGGCTATTCTGCTTTTAGGGGCTTTACACTCGCTGGAAAGGGGAGCAGTAACCATAGATGAATCTGAATTGCTTGTTTTCTGTCCTTTTTTTGCCCGTACTCTACGGAGGAAAGGTTGTGATAAAGAATTAATAGATATAATTTATCATGGTTGTGAGCTTGAGGATATCGAATCGCTCCTCCCTGAAAGGCACGAGACTGTCATACAAGAACTAATTCTCCAAACAAACGATTTTATCTATACAAAAAGAGATGATTATCCCTTAAGTGATGAAAGGGAAAATAAAGTCTCTTTTAAATTTACGGATAAATAGGTTTATGAGATATGCAAATATGAATAGCTAATAAGCTTGTGCAAGGATATATGGTTTTTATAGACTTGAAAGTCTTATTATAAGGATGAATGTTGTAGATGGTTATGGACATTAAAAATGAGTGTAATCAGGCAATTAAGACATCTTATCTTGATATGGCGAACCCCAATTTTGCATTTGTGATGGAAGGATACAATTCATCCAAATATAAAGAGATAATTTCTGCGTTTAGTTCACGATTTGATATTAGAGATAACACTGAGTTAAATTATGATGTCTGTCTTTCATTAGAAGTTGTTTTGCAAAAAGGCATTGCCTTTATCTATATATCTCTTGTTGGGCAATATGCTTTTATAATATTCAAGGATGACGTTATAACAAGCTCGATGAATATAGGTGCAGAGATTGCAGACTTACTTAATGTATTGATTCGTCATGACTTTAAGATTTTGGATAAGGATTTTTTATTGAGTAAGCCTGGTTGCGATATTTATCCGGGTTTGTCCAATTCGAATGAAATGTATCTAAATTATTTATTTTCTCCTGGATTGAAAATAAAATGATATTATGGTGAAGTAGTTTAATGAAATGTTGTGAGTTGCCAATTACGATAAAAGGATGACTTGTGTTAACAAAACTAATTAATTTACAGCCTGATAAGGTTTTTAAAAAAATAAACTCATCTTCATCCAATTTAATTAAGGAAATAAAAATAAAATTGCCGCTTCTTATTCCCTATGAAAATCAAGAGGTGACGTTTTATTGTGATGAATTATATGTATTCGACTCCGATGAGTACATTGTATTTGGTCATGATTTAGATGGTTATTTTATTGTTAGCGTAAAAAATAAGAAAGTTTATTACTTGTATGATATAGACGAATGCGCAAATTTTACGATGATGTATTGCAATTCTGGGATAAATGATTTTGTTATATTCAATAATATTTTTATGCAGGCGGTTTTTAAACAATCAGAATTGATGAAAATACAATTGTTAACAGATGATGAAATTTTATCCGATGCAATGGATGCTATATTTACCCAATGTGATAGCGAGGCTATGAAAGATGATGCCTTCTGGGGCTTAAGATGCTACGAGCTTCGCGATGGCTTTTTTCCTTTAAATGATGCCCAAATCAAATTTTATAGTGAAATGGAAAAAGTTCCTCATCAAGGCAAAAGTGAATCCATTCGAGACTGATGACAAAGGTAAAATTGCCTGATGCGCTATGCTTATCAGGCCTACATGGTCCATGCAATATATTGAATTTGCAGGCTTTTGTAGGTCGGATAAGGCGTTTACGCCGCATCCGGCATAAACAACGCGCACTTTGTCAACAATCTGATTCACAAGAGCAAGTTGAACAAAAATGATTAAATGAGAGGCTCTTCACATCGCCGCTTCATTTTTCGCTCGTAGCTTCTTCGCCTGGCTTTCCAGCAACAGGTAACAGATCAGCGCCAGCAGCAGCGGGATAAAGTAATACAGCACACGGTAAGCGAGCAGGGCGGCGATAATTGTGCCTTTGGAGGTATGCTCCCCAGCCAGTAGCGCGATAAACACCGCTTCCAGTACACCAATTCCCGCCGGAATATGCACAATTACCCCGGCAATACTGCTTACCAGTAATACGCCCAGTACAAAGAAATAGTTTACGCTTTGACCAAGTAACAGCCAGATAATCGCTCCCATTACCATCCAGTTAACGCTGGAAATCAGCATCTGGGCGAGGGCGAATTTCCATGAAGGCAGCACCAGCTTTTGCCCTTTGATGGTCATATGGCGGTGCTTCGCGAAAGCGCAAAACCACAAATAAACCGCGATAATCATCAGTAAGCCAATGCCGAGAATGCGCAGCGTGGTTTGATCGACATACCAGTGGTCCGGCAGCTCCACCACGCCTGCGGTAAAGATAATCCCGGCCAGCAAAATATAGCCCAGCCAGTTGGTGGTAATACTGAGCGAGAAAATCCGCGTAATAGTGCTGCCCGGTAACCCTAGCCGGGAGTACAAACGATAGCGCATACCAATGCCGCCGACCCAGGTACTGAGCGTCAGGTTGAAGGCGTAACAGATAAACGACACCAGCATGACCTGGCGTTTTGCCAGTTTATGACCGCAGTAGAAGCGGGCGAGCAGATCATAGCAGCCATATATCAGATAGCTGACGACCACCAGCCCAATCGCACTGAGCAACGCAACGCGATTGTAATCGCGGATGACCTTCCAGACCTCTTCCCAGTCTACCTTTTTGGCGTAGATCACCAGCAACACAATCACTGCGATAAAAAATAGCCAGGTGAGGATCTTCTTTGCTAAGCGCCAGCGCGGGCGTGATTTACTCATCAGGGTTTCACCCCCGTATTTTCAGTTTCTATCCGATCCTGAGTTTCCATTGTCGGTTGTGCGGGGGGATCAACTTGCGCCAGACGCGGCGTGTGCGCCGGAAGCCAGCCCACCAGCGCCGGGAAGTGGCGCAAAAAATGGAATGCCAGCACGCTTTTGGTCAGGTTCCACCAGGTGCGTTTCGGCAGCATGGATTCATCCACTTGTTGACAGTCGGCGGCGATGATGCCGTTCAGATTATCGCGTAGCGTCTGGTTAAAATTACGATCGTGAATGATGACGTTTGCTTCGAGATTTAGCGACAAACTGAGCGGATCGAGATTACTGGACCCTACCGTCGCCCAGTGATCGTCCATCAATGCCACTTTACCGTGGAGCGGGCGGCGGCGGTACTCAAAAACCTGAACGCCACCTTTAACCAGATAGTTATACAGCAAGCGCGCACCGACTCTGACAATCGGCATATCCGGTTCGCCCTGAATGATCAGTTTGATCCGCACCCCGCGCCGTGCCGCTTTACGTAAGGCGTGCAAAAATCGATAGCCAGGAAAGAAGTAGGCGTTGGCGATAATCACTTCCCGCCGCGCCTGAGTGAGCATTTTCAGATAGTGGCGTTCGATATCATCGCGATGTTCTTCGTTATCGCGCCAAACTAATAATACCTGCGCTTCTCCCGGCTGGCGGTTTTCTTCCGCTTTGTGATGACGTCGCCACCAGCGTCGTGCTGCGCTGTGTCCTGGCAGGTTTTCCAGTTCAAACTGGAGAATATCTTCGACAATCGGCCCTTCAAGGCGCACTGCGTAATCCTGTTTAGCCTCTGGACCGTAGCTGGACATATGCTCGGCGGAGTAATTCAGTCCACCAATAAAGGCGATACGTGCATCGACCACCACAATTTTGCGATGCATCCGGCGGAATACATTAGTACGCATACCGAACAGGCGAGGGCGGGGATCGTAATAACGAAATACCACGCCAGCCGCAGTCAGTTCATTGACAAACTCATCGCTGAGATCCGGTGAACCGTAGCCATCCAGCAAGACTTCCGCTTTTACCCCGCGTTGCGCTGCTGACAGTAGCGCCGCATGCAGCTGTTTGCCGACGTCATCCTCAAACCAGATAAACGTTTCAAGAATGATGCGTTCTTGCGCCTCGCCAATTGCTTTAAACACCGCGGGATAATATTGCTCGCCGTTTTCCAGCAACTGGATTTTATTGCCTTCGCGCCAGCTACATTTCATAAATGAATCTCCGCACTTAAAGGGGCATGATCAGAAAGGTGTCGCCATGTCCGCAGCGGCAACGCGGTTGGCGCGCTGGCGCTGGCATTTTTGATGTAGATCCTGTCCAGTCGTAGTAGAGGAAATTGCACCGGAAACGTACGCGCCGGGCGTCCGTGGGCGCGGGTAAATATCTCATCCAGCCCGGCCTGCACTTTTAACGGATGATTGGCTTTTTGCCGCCAGTCGTTGAAATCACCCGCCACTAATACCGGTTCGCCGTCCGGCAGCTCATTCACCCATTCAGCGAGCATCGCAAGCTGCGCCTGACGGTGCGCTTCACGCAGGCCCAGATGTACGCACATCACATGAATCGCTTTCCCGGTCATCGGCGGCACAATACGGCAGTAGAGCACGCCGCGCTTTTCCGCACCATCGATCGAAACATCACGATTCTCATAATGTTCAATGGGATAGCGTGACAGTACGGCGTTTCCATGATGCCCTTCCGGGTACACCGCATTGCGACCGTAGGCAAAATCGCTCCACATAGTGTCGGCGAGAAATTCGTAGTGCGAGGTATCGGGCCAGTTTTCCACATGCAGCGGATGAACTTCGTGCGCACCCATCACTTCTTGCAGGCAAACAATATCGGCACTGACGGTACGCACGGCGTCGCGAAGTTCCGGCAAAATGAAGCGTCGGTTAAACGCGGTAAAGCCTTTGTGAATATTGATGGTGAGCACCTTGAACGAAAATTGTTGTGTTTGAACGGGCATAATTTTCCTGTCTTTGCCTCTTATCTCATTGAAATAGTGTAGTCGGCGTCACAAAAAGGTGCGGTCTTACGGAATTTTCCGTAAAGTTCGGTACTCTGAGTAAGTAGAGATAAATTCTTCAGGAGAGAAGCCATGAAGTGGCAACAACGTGTTCGTGTCGCAACGGGTCTAAGTTGCTGGCAGATTATGTTGCATTTACTGGTAGTGGCGCTGCTGGTGGTGGGCTGGATGAGTAAGACTCTGGTTCACGTCGGCGTGGGATTATGCGCACTGTATTGTGTCACGGTAGTGATGATGCTGGTGTTTCAGCGCCACCCCGAGCAACGCTGGCGTGAGGTGGCAGACGTGCTGGAAGAGCTGACTACGACCTGGTATTTTGGCGCAGCGCTGATTGTGCTGTGGCTGTTGTCCCGCGTACTGGAAAACAACTTTTTGCTGGCGATTGCAGGGCTGGCGATCCTTGCTGGCCCGGCAGTAGTGTCTTTACTGGCGAAAGATAAGAAGTTACATCACCTTACGTCTAAACATCGCGTACGCCGCTGACCCTGTCGTGGCCGTTATCACCAGTAGCGGCCACAAACTATTCCACACAATATCCAGACTCGCATCCTTCAAATAAATCTGCTTGGTAATGTCCGTAAAGTGGCGGATAGGGTTAATCCACGTCAGGTTTTGCAGCCACACTGGCATGTTCTCCACTGGCGAAACGTAACCGGAAAGGAGAATGGCGGGCATCATAAAGACAAACACGCCGATAAACGCCTGCTGTTGCGTTGAACAGAGTGACGAAATCAACAGACCGAATCCCACCAGCGATAAACCGTAAATCACCATCGTAAAGTAGAACAGCGCCAGCGATCCGGCGAAGGGGATTTGATACGCCCAGATACCAATCGCCAGCACAATGGTGGCCTGGAAGGTGGCGACAATTAATGCCGGTACGGCTTTGCCGATGAATATCTGCCAGGTGGTGAGGGGAGAAACCAGTAACTGATCGAGCGTACCCTGTTCACGTTCGCGGGCGACGGAAAGTGACGTGACGATCATTACGCCGATAGTGGTGATCATGGCGATCAGCGACGGCACCACAAACCATTTGTAGTCGAGATTCGGGTTATACCAGTTGCGTACCACCAGCTCGCTGTTGTTGGGTTTCGGTTTTCCTTCCAGCAGCTCCTGCTGATAATTTTTGACGATCTGTTGCAGGTAGTTGGCGGCAATTTGCGCACTGTTGGAGTTGCGTCCGTCGAGGATCAACTGCAATGGCGCGGTCTGGAAGGTATCCAATTTGCGTGAGAAATCAGCCGGGAAACGCACCAACAATAACGCCTTTTGCGTATCGATGGTTGGGCGGATCTCCTGCGGGCTTTTCAGTAGCAGCACATGGGTAAAGGCGCTGGCGCGGGCAAAACGTTGGGTCAGCTCCACCGAATGCTCGCCGTTATCTTCATCGTAGATGGCGATGGTGGCGTTAGTCACTTCCAGCGTGGCGGCGAACGGGAACAGAATCACCTGAATCAGCACGGGTAAAATCAGAATCGCGCGGGTTTGCGGTTCACGCAGCAACGACTGCAACTCTTTGCGGATTAACGTCCATAAGCGATGAAACATGCTCTTCTCCCTAATCCAGCCGACGTTTGGTTTTCAGCCACGTCAGGCCGATAAACATCACCGCCGAAGCGATCAAAAACAGCACGTTCACCACCAGCACCACCGGAATATTCCCGGCGAGGAACAGGCTTTGCAGGGTGCTGACGAAATAACGTGCGGGAATAATGTACGTCACCGCGCGGATCACCGCGGGCATACTGTCTATCTGAAAAATAAAGCCGGAAAGCATAATTGACGGCAGAAAAGCGGCGTTCAGGGCAACTTGTGCGGCGTTGAACTGGTTGCGGGTAATTGTGGAAATCAGCAGCCCCATTCCCAGAGTACTGAGCAAAAACAGGCTGGAGATAAAAAACAGAATCAGCAGCGACCCGCGATACGGCACGCCGAGAATAAACACTGACACCAGCATACACAGCAACATCGCCAGCATCCCAAGGAAGTAATAAGGGATCAGCTTACACAGCAACAGTTCCGTGCGGGTTATCTCCGTAGAGAGTAACGCCTCCATGGTGCCGCGTTCCCATTCTCGCGCCACCACCAGCGAGGTGAGAATCGCGCCGATAACCGTCATGATGATGGTTACCGCGCCGGGGATAATAAAGTGCTGGCTAATCGCCGCCGGGTTAAACCAGTAGCGAGTCTGGACGTCGATAAGTGGTTCAAAAGTCTGCCCGTTGTCCTCTGCCCGCTGCATTTGCCAGATTTGCCAGATCCCTTCGACATAACCTTGCACAAAGTTAGCGGTATTCGGCTCACTGCCGTCGGTGATTACCTGAATCGGCGCGGTAGCGTTGGCGCGCTCCATCTGTTCGGCGAAATCCACCGGAATCACCACCAGGCCACGAATTTTTCCCGCCTGCATTTTGGCGATTAATTCCTGACGGTTATCGCTGATGGTGGCGTCGATGTAGGGCGAACCGGTCATGGTATGGGTGAAATCCAGCGCCGCTTCGCTACGCTGTTCCAGCAAAATCCCAACCCGCAGCTTGCTGGAGTCGAGGTTAATGCCGTAGCCAAATATAAACAGCAGCAACAGTGGGATCACCACTGCAATCAGCCAGCTACTCGGATCGCGAACGATCTGCCGTGTCTCTTTGACGCACAGCGCCCGCACGCGACGCCAGGACAGGATCGGATTACTCATTGCCATGCTCCTTATCCCAGTCGTGGATCAACTGAATAAAGGCCTGCTCCATTGTGGGATCGGGTTGCTCGTCGTTGGCCGACTGCGCTTTCAAATCATCTGGCGTGCCGCTGGCGATTAATTTCCCACGATACACCAGGCCGATGCGGTCACAATATTCTGCTTCATCCATAAAGTGGGTGGTGACCATTACCGTGACGCCTTTCTCTACCATGCTGTTGATATGCAACCAAAATTCACGGCGGGTGAGGGGATCAACGCCGGAAGTCGGTTCATCGAGAAACAGAATGTCCGGTTCATGCATCAGCGAACAGGCCAGCGCCAGACGCTGTTTAAAACCTAAGGGCAGTTCATCGGTCGCGTGGGAAGCGATACTTTTCAGGCCGAACGCCTCGCTCATACGGGCGATTTTTTCGTTCTGCGCCCGCCCGCGTAAGCCATACACACCAGAAAAAAAGCGTAAATTCTGTTCGACCGTCAGGTTGCCATAGAGCGAAAACTTTTGCGCCATATAGCCGAGATGCTGGCGTGCTTTACCGGAACTCTCTTTCAGATCCATCCCCAGCACCAGCGCCTGGCCAGAGGTCGGTACCAACAAGCCGCACATCATCTTAAAGGTGGTCGATTTCCCTGCGCCGTTTGGCCCGAGCAAACCAAAGATTTCACCGCGTTTGACGGCAAAGTTGACGTGATCGGTGGCGGCAAAATCGCCAAACTTTTTGGTCAGCTCTTTCGCTTCGATCACCGTCTCGCCAGGTGTACCTTCCACCGTATGCAATATTGCGCCCAGCGGTGATTCCGAGGTTCCAGCTCCGCCCAGCAAATCAATAAACGCATCTTCAAAACGCGGCGTAGTTTCGTTGATATTGATTTCCGGCATTCCGTCGGCATGGCGAATATCGTCTGGTGTGGCCTCTTTTTTGAGGATCAGACGTACCGATTTCCCCTGAATCATGCCGTCGCTCACCTGTGGCAGTTTCAAGGCGCGTTGCAACAATTTGCGGTTGCCCTCGTGCGGGCTGGTCATCAGAAAGCTACGTCCGGCCATGGTTTGTGTCAGGGCCGTCGGTTCTCCCTGATACAGCAACTCGCCTTCGTTCATCAGCAACACGTCACGGCACTGTTCGGCTTCGTCGAGATACGAGGTACTCCAGAGGATTAACATCCCTTCGCCCGCCAGCTCATGCACCATCTGCCACAGTTCGCGCCGTGAGATAGGGTCAACGCCGACGCCGGGTTCATCGAGCAGCAACACTTTCGGTTCGCCCACCAGGGTACAGGCCAGGCCGAGTTTTTGTTTCATCCCACCGGAGAGCTTGCCCGCCAGACGTCCGGTAAACGGGCCAAGAGATGTAAACTCCAGCAGGCGAGCAAAAGTCTGCTTCCGCGCTTCACCGGTGACGCTGCGCAAATCCGCGTACAGATTGAGGTTCTCCATCACCGTGAGATCTTCATACAGGCCGAATTTCTGCGGCATATAGCCGAGAACGGCGTGCAGCGCGCCGTCGTTTTTGATCGGATCAAAGCCAATCACCGTGGCGCTGCCGCTATCGGGTTTCAGTAATCCCGCCAGCATGCGCATCAGTGTGGTTTTACCTGCGCCATCCGGCCCCACCAGCCCCGTTACATAACCAGCATGAATGGTACAGTCGAGTGGCGCGACGGCGGGCTTGTCCATGCCCGGAAAGCGTTTTTCCAGACCGTTCAGCGTAATAACGGCATCATTCATGTCCTGCCTCGTTACCGAATTGCACCGTCACTGGCATTCCCTGGCGTAAGGCATCATCGGCGTCGGTCACCACAATACGCAGGCGATAGACGAGGTCGGTACGCAGATCCGGCGTTTCGACAGTTTTCGGGGTAAATTCAGCGGTAGGCGAAACGAAACCAATCTGCCCGTGATACGGTTTGTCCGGGCGACCGTCGGTATAAAGCAGCACTTTGCGCCCCGGCTGGGCCTGGTCGAGATTACGTTCATCAACATAAGCACGTACCCACACCGGACGTGTCAGTGAGACGGTAAAGACTGTGCCACCTTCATTGAGCACCGTGCCAGGCTCTACCGCGCGGGTTAACAGCGTGCCATCAGACGGTGCTATCAATGTTGAGTCCTGTAAATTCAGCTCCGCCTGCGCCAGTTGCGCCTGTGCCTGTTCGAGGCTGGCTTTCGCCTGGGCGATGTCCTGTTCACGATTACCGGAGCGATACTGACGCAATTTATCCTGTGCTGATTTCAGCGTTGCCTGCGCCTGGTCGCGCGAGGAGCGGGCATTTTCCAGGTCGTTTGCCGAAATAGTGCGACTTTTCCACAACCCTTGCTGGCGGTTGTAGAAGTTCTGCGCATAGTCATATGCGGCCTGCGCCTGTTTTACGGCTGCGGCGGCCTGAGCGATTTCTTCATCGCGATACCCGGCAAGCATCAGGTCATACTGCGCCTGTGCCACCGAAACACCCGCTTTTGCCTGCATCAGGGCAATTTCATACGGCTTATGATCCAGTTCACCCAGCACCTGGCCCGCTTTAATCGCATCACCTTCGTCCACGGCCAGCGACTCAACGCGCCCCCCAACACGGAAGCTAAGATTCACGGTGCGAATATCCACGTTGCCATATAACGTCAGGCCGTTATCCTGGCGACTTTGATACCACCAGTAGCCTCCGGCAACCACGGCGGCAAGTACCACTACCGCCAGTCCGATCACGACAGGTTTTTTCATCACTACAAACTCCTTTGCGATAATCCTTGCAAAATCAGGTCGATATGACAGGTCACCGTCTGGTTGATCAGTTCGGTCTTTTCTTCATCGAACGCGGTCCAGCCGGTACGTAACAAAATAGTTTCTTTGCCAAGACGAAACGCCAGAATCTCACCAATCAACGCATGGGTATGAAGGATCATGCGGGTGTCGTTGGCGTCGCAGCCGGTCCAGGCGGCAATCAGGCGTGTAAGGTGGCTGTGTAGCGGGCTAATCACCTGTTCATGCACCAGGTGGTAGGCTGCCGTAGGAGAGAGTTGCTCACGGGAGATAAACTTGCTGAGGTTGACGGTGTCATCCTGGATGAGCAGCTTAATCATGTTCCTGCAGGCACGAAGGATCAGTTCACGAATAGCTGCGCGATCAGGCTGTGGTTGCGCGAACAAACGTTCGGCTTCTTCAGCGTGCGGACGGAACTGCTCGCCAATAAAATCGGCAATCCACTGGGCGCAGGCGAGATACAAATCTTCTTTCGAACCGAAGTAGTAGGTGATGGCAGCGATATTCTGCCCGGCCTGGGCGGCTATCTCGCGGGTGGTGGCGTTCATTCCATATTCACCAAACTGCGCCAGTGCGGCAGCAATCAGCTGTTTTTTCGCCTGTTCACCCTTGATTGTCATGGCAGGATTATTCATCGCACAGTCCATTCTTAATCAAATGATTGATTAAGATTATGACTCCATATGGGAGTTGTCCAGTATGACCAGGAATTTTAGCAACGCCAGTCACAGGGATAATTTATGCGCTGCGTCACAAAAACTGCTACACTCCGCTCCCTCATGACATTGTGGTTTTTGTCATTTTCCTTTTCAGTATCTCCCTGAAAACTACACCGGTAACGGTCGGGGCGGTTCGGAGTAGTTATGTCTTTCGATTCTTTGGGTTTAAGCCCTGATATCCTGCGCGCCGTTGCCGAGCAGGGTTACCGTGAACCCACCCCTATTCAGCAGCAGGCGATCCCAGCGGTGCTGGAAGGCCGCGACCTGATGGCCAGTGCCCAGACTGGCACCGGCAAAACGGCAGGCTTTACGCTGCCCCTGTTGCAACATTTGATTACCCGCCAGCCGCACGCCAAAGGGCGTCGTCCGGTCCGTGCGCTCATTCTTACCCCAACCCGTGAACTGGCTGCACAGATTGGCGAAAACGTCCGTGATTACAGCAAATACCTGAACATTCGTTCGCTGGTCGTATTTGGCGGTGTGAGCATTAACCCGCAGATGATGAAACTGCGTGGCGGCGTTGATGTGCTGGTGGCAACGCCGGGACGTCTGCTGGACCTGGAACATCAGAATGCGGTGAAGCTGGATCAGGTTGAAATCCTCGTCCTCGATGAAGCTGACCGCATGCTCGACATGGGCTTTATCCACGATATCCGTCGCGTGTTAACAAAACTGCCAGCGAAGCGCCAGAACCTGTTGTTCTCCGCCACTTTCTCAGACGATATTAAAGCTCTGGCGGAAAAACTGTTGCACAACCCGCTGGAAATCGAAGTGGCACGCCGCAATACCGCGTCTGATCAGGTGACCCAGCATGTTCACTTTGTCGATAAGAAACGCAAACGCGAATTGCTGTCGCACATGATTGGGAAAGGGAACTGGCAGCAGGTGCTGGTGTTTACCCGTACCAAACATGGCGCTAACCATCTGGCTGAACAGCTTAATAAAGATGGCATCCGTAGTGCGGCGATCCACGGTAATAAATCGCAAGGTGCGCGTACTCGTGCGCTGGCCGATTTTAAATCGGGCGATATTCGTGTACTGGTGGCAACTGACATCGCTGCGCGCGGTCTGGATATCGAAGAGTTGCCGCACGTCGTCAACTATGAACTGCCAAACGTACCGGAAGATTATGTCCACCGTATCGGGCGTACCGGTCGCGCGGCAGCTACCGGTGAAGCGTTGTCGCTGGTGTGTGTTGATGAACACAAACTTCTGCGTGATATCGAAAAACTGCTGAAAAAAGAGATTCCACGCATTGCGATTCCGGGTTATGAGCCGGACCCGTCAATCAAAGCCGAACCGATACAGAACGGTCGCCAGCAACGTGGCGGCGGTCGTGGACAAGGCGGTGGTCGCGGTCAACAGCAACCACGCCGTGCGGAAAGTGGCGCAAAATCTGCAAGCGCGAAACCTGCAGAAAAACCATCTCGTCGTCTCGGCGATGCCAAACCGGCAGGCGAGCAACAACGCCGTCGCCGTCCGCGTAAACCTGCCGCTGCGCAGTAATAACATGTAAGGGCAAAAGAGTATCACAGGCTTTTGCCCTTTATTCAGGTAACACGGTCAGACATGCATGTCATGTCTGATTTTATTGTTTTTAATAAATTTGCTTTATGATCTATCTAGTGTATTTAAAATGGCAATGAAATTATTTCTTCTTGCAATTTCACTTATTGTTAATAACATTGGTTGATATTCATAAACAAATTCTGGGAAAGTCTGGAATAAACATGCTATTGCATAAAGTGTTTGTTCATCATCTGGAAAATTATTATGAGATATGTGATTTAGTATTAGCTTGATTCTGTCCCTGATTTTATTATTTTCATTGTCTATAGTGTATCCGACTATCACCCTAAGCAAAATAAAGTGTGCAGTCGTTTCATTACCGTATATCTTTAGCATTTCCAATAAACTATCAAAAATCGCTCATTTCTGCTTATTGATAGAAAGATTGATTGCCAGCCTGTTTAGATCCGTACAGCAGCAGACTTTCATAACCCGGTTGATCCTGAGTTTGCAGTACGAAAAGTTAAAAATGAGCGATTTCTGTAAGATTCCCTATTTTGCCAGGCTTATGATCCGCAGATCATTCATGTGCAAAGGAGCGGTGTATGGATTGTTCAAAATGCAATGGTTATGCGACGATGTTATTAAATATGGTGCATGGTTCTGACCCGGTTAATTTACTGGAATTACATGGTTTCCTTGAACATTTCGCATATTATATCTCATTTGGCAAATTTAATGCAGGCCACCAGCGCTATAATGCTTTTAAAAAATTCGTCAGTGAGATTTCGGAGATCAGCGCAAATGATATCAATATGACGATTAAAACCGGGCAATCCAGACATGAAAATGTGATCTCTATAAATATGAATAATGCAATTCATCGTGATGAGAAAGGGATCACCGTCAGAATAGATAATATTAATGGAAAGAAAAATAACTCTAATTCATCAGATGTTTTTATTCCTTATGTAAATACATTTTCTGACCTCAAAAATAAAATACTCAGGATGAAAATTGAACTGACTGAAGGTAGTGGTTTTTCTAAAAGTCTTTTTGACAGTCAGATTGAGACGCATATTCTGAGGGATATTAATTCGCTTAACGTTGGTGAGAAATTGAATGATGATAATCTTGCATATCATTCTATATTCACTAACGAATTCTCTGTTATTATTCCGCCATCCTATTATGATGCGACTTCTGCAGTAAACGCTAATAATATTGTGAGAGAAAAACTATATGAAAGTGATAGTAAAGTTAAAGATATCGTCGATGATATGTCTAATCATGACGTGGAGAGCGAAAAAGATATATTTGTAGTCGGGGGGATGATAGAAAAACTAGAGTCTCTGGCAGACGAATCTTTCAATGATAATACTGATAACATAAAAACAGTAAAAGATTTGCTAACGCAATTAACTGATGGAATGGAACTCTTCACGCTGCGGGACATGGTAGCATTCCCATCGTCCATAATAGCAAAACTATTAAAATCCCCACTTAATAGCGATCATGAACTTGTTATGCGCGCATTGGATACGTATCTGTGCTACTTCAGAAATAAAAATCTGAGTAACGATACGGAAATAATTAACTTTTTCCATGCTCTCTTTTTAAAGAGACCAGAGTTGATGGTTTCTGAAAATTATAGATTTATTCAATTTATTGATTTGCTTTTTGAAAACGGAAGTGTGGAAGAGAAAAACTTAGCATTTGACCTTTATCACAATTATCAGGTATTACCTGAAATAAAACAATTCGTTACTGAAGAAATAAAGTTGAATTTCAATCAGCTGCAAGGATTGTTAGATAAAGATAATAAATGTTATATCCTGTTATCATCCGATAACTCCGGGCGAGTAATGCGTTTATCGCACCAGGCGTTAATCTCAATGCTCGAGCCAAATGTTCAGAAAAAGACTATCTGGAATAGTTACTCTATTTATCCATCTTTGCAGGATACCCATGAAGTTGTCAGAGATGATCCAGAAACGATTTGTACGCGTGCATTTCCTTTATTTGCAAAAGGATGGGAATATGCGCAGAAAAATAAGAAACACCAATTGATTCTCAATGCTCTTGGATTGAAAGGTTATATTCGTGATGTATTTATGTCAGCAATAATGCGAAAAACAGACTTTGTGCCAGAATCGGATAATCAACCGACAGAATTTAAATCATTATTTTCCTCTTTGATGACCGATTCAGACCAATGGCAACAGCATACTTTGAAAGAAAAACATTACACTAATCTATTAACGATGCTGGATCTCAAAGAGGCCAGTGAAAGTGATAAGTCTAAAATATTTTTCTGTCTGTCTGCCGTATTTGCAAATATTTCTCACAGTAATGTCTTTTACGGTATTCCTGATGCGTCAAAAATTTTAAAACGTTATGCATTTGCTTTATTGGCTAAAGCTCACTCTTTAGATGAAAATATGATAAGCAGTCAAACTTTTAATACATACAAAGCGGTATTGCTTGATTTCAATAATCTGTCTAATGAAGAGGCCAACCAGCTGCGTATAAGTTCGTTATATCGTGATATGGTCCGCTACGCACAATATCGTTTTTCTAAAGTTTTATCCGAGTGGACGCCAGACGCATGGCTGTAAAGATCCCAACAGGATAATGGCATTGATGGCCCTGGCTCAGGCCAGGGCGGACAATACCGGTTCCTGCGAAGCGATGACGGCGGCAAGTGTAACCACGAAATGAGGTATCACTTGCTGTTTTCTGCCCTGAAGACTGGCGCTCACCGTGCCGTCGAACTTTCAATCAAATATATTGCGAGAGGGCGTGTTTGCGAGCCGCTTTCCAGAAACAGAAAAACCATTACCGCTGAAAACCGAAAAATGCCACAATATTGGCTGTTTATACAGTATTTCAGGTTTTCTCATGGCATTAACCGCCGCGCTTAAAGCGCAAATTGCCGCCTGGTATAAGGCGCTTCAGGAACAGATCCCCGACTTTATTCCCCGTGCGCCGCAGCGGCAGATGATTGCGGACGTCGCCAAAACGCTGGCCGGAGAAGAAGGGCGGCATCTGGCGATTGAAGCACCCACCGGCGTTGGGAAAACGCTCTCCTATTTAATCCCCGGCATAGCCATTGCTCGCGAAGAGCAAAAAACGCTGGTGGTGAGTACCGCTAACGTGGCCTTGCAGGATCAGATCTACAGCAAAGATTTACCGTTGCTGAAAAAGATCATTCCCGATCTTAAATTTACCGCCGCTTTCGGGCGTGGGCGCTACGTTTGCCCGCGTAATCTGACGGCGCTCGCCAGCACTGAACCCACGCAACAGGATCTGCTGGCGTTTCTTGACGACGAACTGACGCCGAACAATCAGGAAGAGCAAAAACGTTGTGCGAAGTTGAAGGGCGATCTCGACACTTATAAATGGGATGGTCTGCGCGATCATACTGATATCGCTATAGATGACGATCTCTGGCGTCGTTTGAGTACCGACAAAGCCAGCTGTCTCAACCGCAACTGTTACTACTATCGCGAATGCCCGTTTTTTGTCGCTCGTCGGGAAATTCAGGAAGCGGAAGTGGTGGTGGCAAACCATGCGCTGGTGATGGCGGCGATGGAAAGCGAAGCCGTATTGCCTGACCCGAAAAATTTACTGCTGGTGCTGGACGAAGGTCATCACCTGCCGGATGTGGCGCGGGATGCGCTGGAGATGAGCGCCGAAATTACCGCGCCGTGGTACCGGCTCCAACTGGACCTGTTCACCAAACTGGTCGCCACCTGCATGGAGCAGTTTCGCCCGAAGACCATCCCACCGCTGGCAATCCCTGAACGTTTGAATGCGCATTGTGAAGAGCTGTATGAGCTTATCGCCTCGTTAAACAACATTCTCAATCTCTACATGCCTGCCGGGCAGGAGGCAGAGCACCGTTTTGCGATGGGCGAACTGCCTGATGAAGTGCTGGAGATCTGCCAGCGGCTGGCAAAACTCACCGAGATGCTGCGTGGTCTGGCGGAGTTATTTCTCAACGATTTAAGTGAGAAAACCGGCAGCCATGACATTGTACGCCTGCATCGGTTGATTTTGCAGATGAACCGCGCGTTGGGGATGTTCGAGGCGCAAAGCAAACTCTGGCGGCTGGCTTCTCTGGCGCAATCTTCCGGTGCACCCGTCACTAAATGGGCGACGCGGGAAGAGCGCGACGGGCAGTTACACCTTTGGTTTCACTGCGTGGGAATACGTGTCAGCGATCAGCTGGAAAGGCTGTTGTGGCGCAGTATTCCGCACATTATTGTTACCTCCGCAACCTTGCGTTCGCTGAACAGTTTTTCGCGTTTGCAGGAGATGAGTGGGCTGAAAGAGAAAGCGGGTGACCGATTTGTGGCGCTGGATTCGCCCTTTAACCACTGCGAACAGGGCAAAATTGTTATTCCCCGGATGCGCTTTGAGCCTTCCATCGACAACGAAGAGCAGCACATTGCCGAGATGGCGGCCTTTTTCCGTAAGCAGGTGGAGAGCAAAAAACATCTCGGTATGTTGGTACTGTTTGCCAGCGGACGGGCGATGCAGCGGTTTCTCGACTATGTGACGGATTTACGTCTGATGCTGCTGGTGCAGGGCGATCAGCCGCGTTACCGTTTAGTTGAACTGCACCGCAAACGCGTTGCCAACGGTGAGCGCAGCGTGCTGGTGGGGTTACAGTCATTTGCCGAAGGGCTTGATTTGAAAGGTGATCTGTTAAGCCAGGTGCATATCCACAAAATCGCTTTTCCGCCCATCGACAGCCCAGTAGTGATCACCGAAGGTGAATGGCTGAAAAGCCTCAACCGCTATCCGTTTGAAGTACAAAGCCTGCCGAGCGCCTCGTTTAACCTGATTCAGCAGGTTGGGCGACTGATTCGAAGCCACGGTTGCTGGGGCGAAGTGGTGATTTACGACAAACGCTTGCTGACCAAAAATTATGGCAAGCGACTACTGGATGCATTACCGGTATTTCCGATAGAGCAACCGGAAGTCCCTGAAGGTATAGTTAAAAAGAAAGAAAAAACGAAATCCCCACGCCGTCGGCGGCGTTAATGATGTGAGTCAGGTAAGGAGTCGTAAATGGACTATCGCAAAATCATTAAAGAGATCGGGCGCGGGAAAAACCACGCGCGCGATTTAGACCGGGATACTGCGCGCGGTCTGTATGCCCATATGCTCAATGGTGAAGTCCCTGACCTTGAGTTGGGCGGCGTATTGATTGCGCTGCGTATCAAAGGGGAAGGGGAAGCAGAGATGCTCGGCTTTTACGAAGCCATGCAAAATCACACCATCAAACTGACGCCGCCTGTTAGCAAGCCGATGCCGATAGTCATCCCTAGTTACAACGGCGCGCGTAAACAGGCCAACCTGACGCCGTTGTTGGCGATTCTGCTGCACAAACTCGGTTTTCCTGTGGTGGTTCACGGGGTTAGCGAAGATCCAACTCGCGTGCTGACAGAAACCATTTTCGAACTGATGGGTATTACGCCAACGTTGCACGGCGGGCAGGCGCAGGCGAAGCTCGACGAACATCAACCGGTGTTTATGCCAGTCGGCGCGTTTTGCCCGCCGCTGGAAAAACAACTGGCGATGCGCTGGCGGATGGGCGTGCGTAACAGTGCGCATACCCTGGCGAAACTGGCAACACCATTTGCCGAAGGTGAGGCGCTGCGTCTTTCTAGTGTTTCGCATCCGGAATACATTGGACGCGTCGCGAAGTTCTTTAGCGATATCGGCGGGCGAGCGCTACTAATGCACGGTACTGAAGGTGAAGTGTATGCTAATCCGCAGCGCTGCCCGCAGATCAATCTCATTGACCGCGAAGGGATGCGGGTGCTGTATGAAAAACAGGACTCTGCTGGCAGCGAGCGACTGCCACAAGCAAAAGACCCGGAAACCACGGCGCAGTGGATTGAGCGTTGTCTGGCTGGCAGCGAGCCGATTCCCGAATCGCTGAAAATCCAGATGGCTTGCTGCCTGGTGGCTACGGGTGAAGCGGCAACCATCAGCGACGGCCTGGCGCGTGTTAATCAGGCATTTTAATTTTCATCTCAGTCGGATGAGCCACGTCATCCGGCTTTTACCCCACCGCAATATGAAATTCCTGCATCTTTATTGACCTTCCCGCGCCCGGCGTGCAGCATAAAAAAACAACAAACACATAACATAAACAGGAGTTAACCATGGAAAGTGGTCATCGCTTTGATGCTCAGACGTTGCACAGTTTTATTCAGGCTGTATTTCGTCAGATGGGTAGCGAGGAACAAGAAGCGAAATTAGTCGCCGATCATTTAATCGCGGCAAACCTGGCAGGGCATGATTCACATGGTATTGGCATGATCCCAAGCTATGTGCGTTCCTGGAGTCAGGGGCATCTGCAAATTAACCACCATGCCAAAATCGTTAAAGAAGCGGGCGCGGTGGTTACGCTTGATGGCGATCGCGCATTTGGTCAGGTCGCGGCACACGAAGCGATGGCGCTGGGGATTGAGAAAGCGCATCAGCACGGTATTGCTGCCGTGGCGCTACATAACTCGCATCATATCGGCCGTATCGGTTACTGGGCGGAGCAGTGTGCAGCGGCGGGGTTTGTCTCTATCCACTTTGTTAGCGTGGTCGGTATTCCAATGGTCGCGCCGTTCCACGGTCGCGACAGCCGCTTTGGCACCAATCCGTTCTGTGTGGTTTTCCCACGTAAAGATAATTTCCCGCTGTTGCTTGATTACGCCACCAGCGCCATCGCATTTGGCAAAACCCGCGTCGCCTGGCATAAAGGCGTCCCCGTGCCGCCAGGTTGCCTGATTGACGTTAACGGCATGCCGACGACCAATCCGGCGGTAATGCAGGAGTCGCCGTTGGGTTCGCTGTTGACCTTTGCCGAACATAAAGGCTACGCCCTTGCAGCGATGTGTGAAATTCTTGGTGGGGCGCTTTCCGGCGGTAAAACGACGCATCAGGAAACGTTACAAACCAGTCCCGATGCCATTCTTAACTGCATGACCACCATCATCATCAACCCAGAACTGTTCGGCGCGCCGGATTGTAGCGCGCAGACCGAAGCCTTTGCCGAGTGGGTGAAAGCCTCGCCGCATGATGACGATAAGCCGATTTTGCTACCGGGCGAGTGGGAAGTTAACACGCGTCGCGAACGGCAGGAGCAGGGGATTCCATTGGATGCGGGAAGCTGGCAGGCCATTTGTGATGCGGCACGGCAGATTGGTATGCCGGAAGAGGTGTTGCAGGCTTTCTGTCAGCAGTTAGCCAGCTAAAAAAAAGCCCGTCCAGTGACGGACGGGCAAACAAGGGTAACATAGGATCAATGAGGGTTAGAGCATATGCGTCTGTCGGCAAACAGACAGGGAAATACTTTTGCTGGACGTAGCGTCAACGCCTTATCCGTCCAACGGTTCGGATTTTGTAGGCCTGATAAGATGCTGTAGCGTCGCATCAGGCACCTGTTGCCGGATGCGGCGTGAACGCCTTATCCGGCCTACGAATTACTTATAGATAACCGCAGTTCCGCTTAATTTATTGTTGTTGGTGGCAGAAGTGATGCTGTATCCGCTGGCACCAGCAGCCGCAGCTTTCTCAGCCAGTTTCGCTTCCAGGGCATCGAGGGTGGATGCACCATCGGCAGAAACCACGCCGATTTTATTCATGTTCTGTGCCTGGGATGCCGTTACCGGTTCCGCCGCGAACACGCCAAAGGACAGAGTTGAAAGAGCCATAGCAGCAACAACAGTATTGATAGTTTTCATAATTAATCTCTCGCAGGTGATTTTTGTATAAGTGACGTTGTTTCGTCGATGTGATGAGTGTCACGTTTTTTTTCGAGAGATAAAATCGAAGAGAATTGACCGCCTTGTTCAAATAAATTGATTGATATCTAACATACTGATAATCCATTTATTTGTTGAACTTATGGACTTGTTTTATGCAGCGTGGCAGTCACGACAGCGTTAAAGGCACGGAATGCCACGCAAAATACAAATTATACTCGCTATACATCCCGCCAGTTGTAGTTAACGTAACTGGCTGTCTTTCGAACCTCTGAGATTATATCCTGTATAATCTGGTTTTTGTAAATCTTTCTCCTGCTGACAATGAATGCATAAGCGCACGCCAGGAATGGCTTCCCGACGGGCCTGCGGGATGGGGGCGCCGCACTCTTCACATTCATACAGGCTCTCGCCACGCGGAATTTCACCCCGGGCACGAGCAATCGCATCTTCAATTGTACTGTTGATCTGTTCGTTGACGGCGTCATCGTTAGCCCAACCGGATGCCATATCGTCCTCCCCATATCAATGCTTGTACAGTTAAGTGTAGCTAATATAGGGACGAACTCGGGCAGTTCAAGCGTCAGATCTCCGACCATTCCCGCAGCAGATTATGATAAAGATTGAGCAGCGACAGGATCTCTTCACTTTCGCCATGGCGGCTTTTCAGCGACTGAATATTGGTGTCCAGTTCGAACAGCATGGCGCGCTTTTTATCATCGCGGATCATCGACTGGATCCACATAAATGATGCCACCCGTACGCCACGGGTTACGGGGGTCACGCAGTGCAGGCTGCTGGAGGGATACAACACCAGATCGCCTGCCGGGAGTTTTACCCGATGTTGTCCGAAGGTGTCATTAACGACCAGTTCGCCGCCGTCGTAGCTTTGTGGATCGCTTAAAAACAGTGTGGCAGAAAGGTCAGTACGCATCCAGCCGTTTTGTGGATGGCTGCGTACTGCGCCATCCACATGGAAACCATAGGTTTCATTGTTCTGATAGCGATTAAACAGCGGCGTGGAAAGGGTACGCGGCAAGGCCGCGGCAAAGAACAAAGCATGTTGGTTAACCGCGTTCAGCACCTCATTTTGCAGGGCGGCGTATAAGGTGCTGCGGGTGTCTACCTGTTGATTGTTCTTAACTTGCGCGCCTTGTGCGCCGGTGGTGACGCGTCCATCCACCCATTCGGCTTGTTCCAGTTGTTCGCGAAACCGGGCGACGTCTTTTGGCGATAGCACGCCGGGAATGTGGTACATCATACAAGTTCTCCAAAAAGTGGGGCTTTTACCCTACACCGATTTTTAACAGCAGGTGCTTTGTTCATGCCGGATGCGGCGTGAATGCCTTATCCGGCCTACCAAATGATGTGAATTCAATGCATTGCACAACCTTGTAGGCCTGATAAGCGCAGCGCATCAGGCAGTCCTGTTCTCGCCATCAACATTAGTGAGCCCTGCGCCCCACATCTGAATCAGAAATGCATATTGGCGGTAAGCAGGAACGTTCTTGGCTCGCCCGGGTGATAACGGTAGCCGCTCTTGTTGATTGAGGCGACGTAATCGGTATCAAACAGGTTGTAGACGTTTAGCTGGAAGTCGAGATTGCGATTAACCCGATACCCCAGTTTAGCGTCGGCGACCCAATAACCTTCGGTAAACGCTGGCGTTCCCACCGCGCCGTCAGAACCTTTATGCATACTGCCGATATAGCGTGCGCCCGCACCAACGGAAATATCATCGGTTGCCTGATACTGGCTCCATAAGGTAAAGGCGTGCTCCGGGGTATAGGGCAGCGATGAGGAACCATCCTGGGCAACATCTTTGCCATTTTTAATGGTCGCTTTTTGCTGGGTATAGCCGCCAATCACCTGCCACGCGGGAGTGATATTCCCGGCCACGGATATCTCATAGCCTTCGACGCGTTTCTTACCGTATTGCGAGTAAGTTCCGTCGTCATTTTGCTCAACTTCATTTTCGATATCAGTACGGAACAGCGCGGCGGTAAGCAACAGGCGTTTATCCAGAACCTGCCATTTGGTGCCAATCTCGCTGGTGTTGGCTTTTTGCGGTTTAAAATCGGTGCGGTTGGCACTGTTACCGCTGCCAGACTGCGCAAGGGCGAAGTTGTTGCCGCCCGGAGGCTGCTGGGAAACGGCATAGTTAATATAGACATTGCCGTTTTCCGTCAGGTGATACAGCGCCCCGGCTTTCCAGTTCACCAGATTGCCCGACTTGGCGGTATCGACGGTGGTGACCGGAGAACCTTTTGCCACGCCAGCAGGGCAGGTGATGGCACCGCGCCCGCTGCCGCCGCAGGCGGTGGCACTGTCATATTCAGTATGATAATTATCCAGACGGATCCCGCCGTTCAGCTCAAAATCACGGGTGATTTGCAGCGTATCGAAGGCG
Source organism: Escherichia sp. HH091_1A (assembly GCF_030295175.1). Classification (NCBI taxonomy): domain Bacteria; kingdom Pseudomonadati; phylum Pseudomonadota; class Gammaproteobacteria; order Enterobacterales; family Enterobacteriaceae; genus Escherichia; species Escherichia sp. HH091_1A. The sequence goes on from NZ_AP025747.1 coordinate 997,027, forward strand.
TAAATTGCGAAGGTATCCGTCTGACCATTGGCGTTTGCGCCGTTGCGCGTCAGGCCGCCGGGATGAATGCTGCTGTCAGGATGATAAATATTTACCGCAGGTAACGTCACCGGCTTAACGCCGTAGTTAGTCTGCGTTTCACGGGTAAATTCCACGCCGGTACTGACATCATGACCGATAGAACCGGTATAGAACGTCGAGGTCAGGTTGGTCTGGTTGGTGAGAATTTTATTACTCACATCTTTAGTATTCGCCGTGCGTGACCAGGTCCAGCTATTCACATCGCTGGTGGGCTGGGTAATATTCGACGCCCCGCCCATAATTGCCGTCATCAGGTAATCCTGCTTCACGCGCGACCAACGGGTAGTGTTGCGAATGGTGGTGTTATCGTTGATGTCGTGCTCAAAACGCATGGTAGCGGTGTCGGTGGTCGAATCGTCGTAATCGGAATCCGTACCGTAAAAGTTATGCGTATCAACTTTTCCAGAATGATTCAGGGCCGCCGTTCCCGCAGATGGGGCAGAATAGCCCGGCAAACCGATGGTCGGAATGCCGCCGTCTGGCGTGTTGTGCTGGGTGACATGCAGATAATTAAGATACAAACGATTCGCTGTGCCAAGGCCAAAAGCGACAGAAGGGGCGACGCCGTAACGCTCATTTTTAACTTTGTCGCGTCCGGCATCGTGCGTTTTTTCACCCATCACATTCAGGCGCACCGCGGTGGTATCACCAATGACCTGATTGATGTCCAGCGTGCCGCGGCGGAACCAGGCGCTGCCAATACTGGCGGAAGCGTCAATGCCTGAATCATTGCGCGGCTGCTTGCTGATCATATTGATCGAGCCCGTCGGCGCGCTGCGCCCGTAGTCGGTGCCGGACGGCCCTTTAATCACTTCGACCTGTTCGGTATTGAAGGTGTCGCGTGAGACGCTGCCGATATCGCGAATCCCATCAATATAAATACTGTTAGAAGTATCGGCACCGCGCATATAAATGGCGTCGCCAGTGGTGGAGTTACCGTTCTCACCAGCAAAAAACGCACCCACTCCGGGGACGTTTTTGAGCGCATCGGTAAGGTTGGTTGCGCCCTGATCTTTAATCACTTGTTCAGAAATCACCGTCATCGTGCGGGTCGTATCCGCTACCGGACGCGAGAATTTCGGATCGGCAGATTGTTGTGGTGCATAAAGCGAAGGCGTTGATGCTTCGACAACCAGCGTGTCATCCGCGTTAGTTTGCCCTTCGGCGGCGAGTGCCTGTGCCACAGGCGTAATACCAATACAAAGACCGGCAAAGAACGTGAGCGAATGAAATTGTCTGGCAGGGAAATTGCGATTGTTTTCCATTTTGCAGGTGACTTTTTCTTATATGTTGAAATTTTCACTGTCACGAGAAAGCCTCTCTGCGGATGCGATGCCACTGTTAATCCCGTGATAGTGTTCGTGCAAGTGATAATAATTTTGATAAGCATTATCACTTGGCGCGATTTTCTATCACCCATTGCGCGAAAAAGAAATACATTTATTTACATTGCGTTCATATTTGATGTTTTTTGATTACAAAACAGGCGAAAACTGCATCCAGAGGCGAATGCAGTTACGTTGGTGGGGTTATTTGTAGATGGTTGCAGTACCGAACATCTGGTCATTTCCGCCTGCGGAATTAATGACATAACCTTTCGCGCCTTGTTCGCGCGCTTTTTCTGCCAGTTTATCCTCCAGATCGCTTAGGTTTGATGCGCCAGTTGCCGAAACGGTACCGGCGGGCCGTAGCTGACCGCTGTCCAGGTTACTCATCGGTTGCGCGGCATAAGCCGTGAGAGAGATTCCGCTCAGGACGGTGGCAATCAGTAGTGTGAGGCACTTTTTCATAATGACATCCTCATAAATACAACGGGTAGTGCCTGATAAGTGTAGGTCGCCTGGACGATGAAAATGACGCAAAAAATTGACAGAGATGTGCTTGTTTTTTGAACGATATATTTTTACAAAATAAGACAAATCAATGACATGCATGATACTGATTTTTATGATGAATTGATGGGGTAACAAGATAAGTGGCATATTTTGCGCATGATACACGACGCCAGATATTTACCCTGTCGCGTTATGCGGGTATCTTACGCCGCTGCTTAAAGGAGAATGCTATGTCCGCCCAGAAACCGGGGTTGCATCCGCGCAACCGTCATCACAGCCGCTACGATCTCGCCACGCTTTGTCAGGTGAATCCTGAACTCAGGCAATTCCTCACGCTTACACCCGCCGGGGAGCAAAGCGTAGACTTTGCCAATCCGCTGGCGGTGAAGGCGCTCAATAAGGCGTTGCTGGCCCATTTTTACGCCGTAGCGAACTGGGATATCCCGGACGGTTTTCTCTGCCCGCCAGTACCGGGCCGGGCGGATTATATTCATCACCTTGCCGATTTACTGGCAGAAGCAACAGGATCAATTCCAGCTAATGCCAGCATTCTGGATATCGGCGTTGGTGCGAACTGTATTTATCCGCTGATTGGCGTACACGAATATGGCTGGCGTTTTACCGGTAGTGAAACCAGCAGCCAGGCGTTAAGCAGCGCGCAGGCGATCATCAGTGCTAATCCGGGGCTTAACCGCGCCATTCGTCTGCGTCGGCAAAAAGAGAGTGGGGCGATTTTTAACGGCATCATCCATAAAAACGAGCAATACGACGCGACCTTGTGTAACCCGCCATTCCACGATTCCGCCGCTGCGGCACGGGCAGGTAGTGAACGTAAACGCCGTAACCTGGGGCTGAACAACGACGATGCACTGAACTTTGGTGGTCAGCAACAGGAGTTGTGGTGTGAAGGCGGTGAAGTCGCTTTTATCAAAAAGATGATTGAAGAGAGCAAAGGCTTCGCGAAGCAGGTGATTTGGTTTACCTCGTTGGTATCTCGTGGCGAAAACTTACCGCCGTTGTATCGTGCTCTGACGGACGTGGGCGCGGTGAAAGTGGTCAAAAAAGAGATGGCCCAGGGGCAAAAGCAGAGCCGCTTTATTGCCTGGACCTTTATGAACGACGAGCAGCGCCGCCGTTTTGTCAATCGCCAGCGTTAAAGCGTTGGTTCCCCCGGCGGCAACGGTTCAGCCGGGGTCGCGCCCGGAGCAGGCAGCACCTGATAAGTCTGCACTGGCGCGCGAACGCCCGCCAGGTCGAAATGTTTTTTCACCTGGCTGTCGAGGGCAAAGCGGACCGTCCATTGTTTGAGTGGCAGCGTGGTGAACGAAACACGCAGTGTAAATGCGGTATTGCTTAAGCCGACAATCCCGGCAAAGTTCGGTTCACCGATAATCAACCCGCGAATTTCTTCGTTTTCCATTAATTCCGCTACCGCATCTTTCAGTGCCTGATTGGCTTTATCAGCATCTTCATGGCGATCAACATCATAATTTGCCACTACCGAACCAATGCCGCGGACAAAGTTAGCAAAGGTGGTAATCGAAGACCACGGAATGATGTGATACGCCCCGGTATCCTGGCGTACGCCCACGGAGCGAATCGACATCCGTTCCACAGTGCCGGTCAACGGCCCGATAGTCACCAAATCTCCAGTGTTCATGCCGTTTTCAAACTGAATAAATACCCCGGTGATAATATCTTTCACCAGCGTTTGCGAACCAAACGAGATAGCCAGACCTAATGCCCCGGCACCTGCCAGCAATGGCGCGATATTAACGCCGATTTCCGACAACACAATCATGATGGTGATGGTACTGATAATCACCGCCAGCGCGTTACGGAACAGCGTCAGCAGGGTACGCGTACGGGCGCTGGGTAGCGGGCGGCCATGAATATCCGAAGCCAGCCGGTTTTCGATCAAACTGGCGAGCACCGTCCAGCCAACCGCCGAGAAGAAAAGAATGAGTGCGATACGGATCAGGATATCTACGGTTTTCTGCCCCGCACCGTTTTGCAGCCAGTTCCAGAAATCGAACAATCCCCATGCGCTCAACAGCAGCATTACCGCCACGCAGACTGTCAGAATACGCGCTGTTTTCAGTGCCGCCGAAAGCCATCCATTCAGCCGTTTTTGCAGCTCGGGATAGTTACGCTGAGTATGTGGCGAGAGGGTGATGGTTTTCGCCAGCCAGCGGGAAAACATACCGGAAACAAATGCTGCGATACCAATAATCGCCAGGCTGCGCACCGTTGCACCCATCATAAATTTCAGGCTGTTGCCCGGATCGAACAACGAAAAGAAAAACAGCACGATAAAATAGGCGCTTGCCAGCCAGTGCCACACCAGCGCAAAGGCGCGGATAAACAGGCTGAAAAAGGCCAGCGAATGCTCCGCGAAGTTGAGCAAATGCTGGGTAATCTCTTTTTTATTACGAAAGATCAGGTACAACGCCCAGACCGTCATGCACAGCATAATGATGACGTTCGCCAGCGCACCTATCTGTACATTCACCTGATTAGAGATAATCGGCACGGCCACAATCAGGCCATAGCCAATCAGGCTGCTTAACCAGCTCAGGCGACGGCTCCAGTAACGGGCGGTCTCGTCATGAATCGTGAACGGGCGCAGCTCCGCCACGTTGGGGCAAAAAATCAGGCGTAATACGGCTTTGAAAAATTCAATCAGGGCAAAGGCGTTGAGAAACAAACTTTGTTGGAAAGCGATGGTGCGACTGCCCGCATTCAGGTTGTCGCTTAAGACCTGGCCGACAAATAATGTCAGTGCCAGTAACAGCAGGTCGATAATAAACGCCCCGATAATCATCGCCGGAAGCTGCAACCAGTTACTGCGCTCACGATTTTTTTGCCGCGCCCACTGGCCCATTTTGCGATACAGCGGAAGTGCGCACAGGCGAATCAGCCAGTAAAAACCAAACACTAATACCGCTAACATTGAAAAATGGGTCAACGCATTGCTGAAGGTTTGTGGATTAAACGGCTTATGCGGGGAGCCGGTGATATTGCGATAAAGTTGTCCGAAGCGGGCGGAAAGGGCTTCACCATAATGGCGGCTGACTTCGGTGACTTTTTGCAGCACGGTTTGCTCTTCAACCAGCGTCGGCGGCACGATCTTCGGTACGGGTTCCGCAGGAGGCGTAGCGGCGACGGTGCGCAACTGGTCGATCAACTCTTTACGCGAGGTGTCATTATCCAGCACATCCGCCAGTGCGCCATAGGCCGCTTTTTTTTGTTCGATATCCGGTTCCGGGGCCGGTTCAGTCGTTGAGTCCGTTGTCGTTGTGGTTGTAACGCCGGGTATGGATACCGCGTGGGCAGGTGCGCCCAGCAGGCAGAAGAGGATGAACAGGATCCACCGCATGACTCCTCCAGTGAGAAAACAGAGCAAAAAGATAAGTATAGATGCTGGGGGAGGGGCGATTTTAAATGAGAGGAATCTGGTGTGCCTCCCTTTCGGGGGAAAGGGAGGCTGAGAAGTTAAGAGACGTGCTGCAAAAATTCCTGCAAGCGCTGGCTCGGTGGGTTCTTGATCAACACCTGCGGATCGCCATCTTCCGCAATCCGGCCTTTGTCGATAAAGATCAGGCGCGAAGCGACTTTCTCGGCAAAACCGATTTCGTGTGTCACGATCACCATCGTCATCCCTTCTTCAGCCAGATCCTGCATAACCTTCAGCACTTCATGGCGCAGTTCCGGGTCAAGAGCGGAAGTCGGTTCATCAAATAGCATCATTTTCGGCTTCACCGCCAGCGCGCGGGCAATCGCCACACGCTGCTGCTGACCACCAGAAAGTTCGGAAGGGTAGTGATGTGCACGTTCTGCCAGACCGACTTTCGCCAGCAGTTCACGCGCCAGTTTTTCCGCGTCTTCTTTGTTCGCGCCACGTACACGTAGCGGGCCAAACATGACGTTTTCCAGCGCCGTCAGATGCGGGAAGAGGTAAAACTGCTGGAACACCATACCCGCTTCCTGGCGAATCAGGCGCTCGTCAACTTTCGGATCGTTAACCTTCAGGCCATCGACAATCAGATCGCCGGAAGTGATTTCTTCCAGTTTGTTGATGCAGCGCAGCAGGGTCGATTTACCGGAACCGGACGGCCCGATAATCACCACGACTTCGCCCTGAGCAATGTTCAAATCGATATTGTGCAGCACCTGGGTTGGACCAAAATGCTTGGAGACGTTTTTAAATTCAATCACAGGATTTTCATCCTTCTTTCCAGACGACGCAGAATAAAGCTCAGCACCAGGGTAATAATCAGATAGAACACCGCCACGGCGCTCCAGATCTCAAGGGCGCGGAAGTTACCGGCAATAATTTCTTGCCCCTGACGGGTCAGTTCCGCCACGCCGATAACAATAAACAGCGAGGTGTCTTTAATGCTGATGATCCACTGGTTACCCAGCGGCGGCAGCATACGACGCAGTGCCAGCGGTAAAATGACGTAGCGAATGGTTTCCCAACGTGAAAGACCGAGCGCCAGTCCTGCTTCACGAAAACCTTTGTGAATAGACAGCACCGCACCACGCGTGATTTCTGCAATGTACGCGCCGGAGTTGATCATGATGGTGACCACCGCCGCAGTAAACGGGTCGATGCGTAAGTCGTTAAACGCCATCGGCAGGGCAAAGTAGATAAACATCACCTGGACGACGATAGGTGTGCCGCGGATCACTTCAATAAAGACCAGCGCGACGTGGTTGGCTATCCAACCACCGAAGGTGCGTGCAAAACCTGCCAGCAATCCGATCACCAGGCCGCCAGCCAGACCGAGGACCGAAATCCACAGGGTCATTTTGGCACCTTCAATCAGAAGCGGAATGGCAGGCCAGATGGCACTCCAGTCAAACTGCATATGTTGTTCCTGTTACCGTGGTGTAAATAATCAAATTCAGGGTAATTAATGGCCCCGGAGCGGGTTTGCGCCCCTTACCCAACCCCCCTCCCCAGAGGGGAGAGGGGACTGCCAGTGCGCTTTACAGGCGTAGCGTTATTATTTTGGTTCAGTACCGAACCATTTTTTGTAGATTTCGTTGTAAGTTCCGTTCTCGCGCAGGGTTTTCAACGCGCCGTTGACTTTGTCACGCAGCTCATCGCTACCTTTCGGGAACGCGATACCGTATTGCTGTGCTTCCAGAGAGTCACCTACCGCTTTGAACTGACCGTTACCGGCAGTTTTGATGAAGTAAAGAATGTTTGGCGTATCGTGTAGAACGGCGTCTGCGCGGTTAGTGCCCAGTTCCATATAGGCGTTATCAATGTTCGGGAACTGACGCAGATCTTTAGTTTTGATGTTTGCTTTCGCGTAATCAACGGAGCCAGTGCCGCTCTTCACAGCAACCACTTTCCCGTCGAGATCTTTCACGCTTTTCACATCGTTATTGTTAGCTTTCACCATCACTAACAGGCCGCTTTTGTAGTAGCCGTCAGAGAAATCGATCGCTTTTTTACGCTCGTCGGTAATGGTGATGCCCGCCAGCGCCAGATCGACGTTTTTGGTTTGCAGTGCCGGAATGATCCCACTGAAATCCATCGGCTTCAGTTCGTAATCCAGCTTCAGCTCTTTAGCGATGGCAGCCCACAGATCAACGTCAAAGCCCACGTATTTATCGCCCTGTTTAAATTCAAACGGAACGAAGGCGGTATCCGTCGCGACAACTAATTTTTTATCCGCGGCATGAGAAGAAACCGCAAAAGCCAGGGTCAGTGCAGCCAGTGAAACTTTTAATACAGACTTCATAGCATTTCCTTTTTTCTATCCACGGGACGATCCCCTGCGTGACATTCACATATATGAAAAAATCGTGCCAGTTTTGCAACTCATTGATTTATCAAGATGCGGCAAAAACGTAATGCACGATTTATAGGGCAATACCCTGAAGATGCACCATTCTGGGGCACCAAACTGGTGCGCTAAAATTGTGCACTCAACACAGTGATTATTTAGCGTAAAACCTGATGAAAAAACAATCTTTATGTAACGATTGTGTGATGATGTGGATACAAAAAATTTACTTTGATGGTCGTGGACAGCGGATGGATGCACTAAATAAGTGCGTTGAGGCGGATTGCAAAACAAAACGGCCTCCTGTCAGGAAGCCGCTGTTATCGTTTACTAAATTTCTGCACCATCAGCGATGGATTTATTCGATGTTAGACTCGATAAACCACAGGAATTTATCCAGGTCGCGAGACGCGGCGGTCAGGATATCTGCGGTGTCGTCATCTTTCGCTTCGCCAATCGCTTTACGTACATCATTAGCGACAATCGCGTAACGGTCAGCCAGTTCTTTCAGGTGATCCTGAACGTTGTGGATGTCCAGCGGGTAGCTTTTCAGCGGGGTTTTGCTGTTGATAACTTGAGTGGTCCCCAGAGCTACACCGCCCAGCTGCACTGCACGTTCTGCCATGGTATCCAGATGATCGATCAGTGCTGTGCGGAAGCCATCCAGCATTTCATGTACGGCAATGAAGTTAGCGCCGCGCATGTTCCAGTGCGCTTGTTTGGTAATCAAAGAAAGATCAATAAACTGGATAACCTGGCGATTCAGCAACTCTACTGTTGCTTTTTTCTCGCTGTCAGAGACATCGTTGCGGGTATAAAGCAGATTGGTCGCTTTTGATTTAACTAATTTAGCGGTACTCATAATTTCATATCCTCTTGATGTTATGTCCCAGTAATTAACGAGACTAAGTATAGCACCGGCTATGTGTTCCGCTATTCTGGCTGTTCCTATCACACTAATAGTGGTAACAAGCGTGAAAAACAAAACTAATAAAAATTCAATGAGTTAGATATATTGATAAGAACAATTCTTATTTATTGGCTCGCCAGGAATTTTCGGAATAAATATGCTTTTGCATAATTCGATATATAAAGACGGTGTGGAGGAAAAGTAGCGAGAAATTCTGCATGGTTATGCATAACCATGCAGAAATGTAAATTTAATTAATGTCTAATTCTTTTATTTTGCTCTCTTTGCGTACTGTCAGCGTAGAACCCATTGAAGCGGCGATGATAGCGCCGAGCGCCAGCAGCTGTATGGGTGTCAATGTTTCTCCGAGGAAAATCATCCCGGAAACGGCAGCCAGCGCCGGTTCCATGCTCATCAGCGTACCAAATGTCCGCGTTGGCAAACGGGTGAGGGCAATCATTTCCAGCGAATAAGGCAGAGCGGTCGAGAGAATAGCGACAGCCAGACCCAATGGAATAACCGACCAGTGCCAGAGTGCTTCACCAGCCTGAAGCGCTCCAATTGGCACGAAAATTAACGCTGCAATCAACGAACCAATTGCCACCGTCGCAGGGCCATGTTCCGCTCCTGCGCGTTGCCCACTTAAAATGTAAATAGCCCAACAAGCCCCTGCTCCCAGTGCCAGCGCACAGCCGGTTAAATCGACATGGGAAACGTCTTGCCCCAGCGGTAGCAGGAACCATAGACCAAGAACCGCCAGCACAACCCAGACGAAATCTACCGGGCGACGAGAAGAGAACAGCGCCACCGCCAGTGGTCCGGTGAATTCCAGCGCCACCGCAATACCCAGCGGTACTGTCTGAATAGAAAGATAAAAAAGATAATTCATCCCACCCAGCGAAACGCCGTAAAACAACAGCGGTAACCGCTGCTCTTTGGCAAAGCGCAGTCGCCATGGCTTAAAGAACGCGATGAGGATCAGCGTTCCTAATGCCAGACGCAGCGCAGTGACACCCGGTGCGCCCACCAGAGGAAAAAGTGACTTAGCTAACGAGGCTCCACCCTGAATAGACGCCATGGCAACGAGCAATATGACTATTGGTAACCAGACCGGCATTTTACGTAATGAACCAGGCATCCTTTCTCCCACAAATATCTAAACCTAAGTAAAGCGTGGAGTGTACTGGATATACCCAATGCTGGTTGAGCATTTGTTGAAAAAATTTTCCCCCGTTTTGACTAAAATGCGCCAGGATTGATGGAATCATTAGTCTGGTGATTAGGAATAATCTGGATGAATGACAGGGAATACATGCGTAATACTTACGCAGTTCTCTGAAAAAGTGATTTAAATTTAGATGGATAGCGGTGTATGGAAACGTTCTGTTACATGAAATGGCCCGTTAGACATCATAAATCGCGAAGAGTTTCCCATTAATTTTTGATATATTTAAAACTTAGGACTTATTTGAATCACATTTGAGGTGGTTATGAAAAAAATTGCATGTCTTTCAGCACTGGCCGCAGTTCTGGCTTTCACCGCAGGTACTTCCGTAGCTGCGACTTCTACCGTAACTGGCGGTTACGCACAGAGCGACGCTCAGGGCCAAATGAACAAAATGGGCGGTTTCAACCTGAAATACCGCTATGAAGAAGACAACAGCCCGCTGGGTGTGATCGGTTCTTTCACTTACACCGAGAAAAGCCGTACTGCAAGCTCTGGTGACTACAACAAAAACCAGTACTACGGCATCACTGCTGGTCCGGCTTACCGCATTAACGACTGGGCAAGCATCTACGGTGTAGTGGGTGTGGGTTATGGTAAATTCCAGACCACTGAATACCCGACCTACAAACACGACACCAGCGACTACGGTTTCTCCTACGGTGCTGGTCTGCAGTTCAACCCGATGGAAAACGTTGCTCTGGACTTCTCTTACGAGCAGAGCCGTATTCGTAGCGTTGACGTAGGCACCTGGATTGCCGGTGTTGGTTACCGCTTCTAATCACTTCGGTGATATAAAAAATCCGCCTCTCGGGGCGGATTTTTTGTTTTAAGGTTTCGGGTCGAAAATATCGGTTCCGAGATGGTTGTAATCCACCTTCTGTAACTGGAAGTTGGTGATGTATATCGGCCCGGCTTTCTTCTCAGATATAAACGGGTATTTGATGTTAATTTCCTTCGCTTTAATTCCCGTCCACTGCGAGAAAAAGCCTAAAAAGTCATTGGCTGAACGGCGGGCTTTAATCACCCGATGCGCTTTATCGTCGCTCGAAATGACCATAAAAGGCACCTGGAAATTTTGCTGATACTTATCATCATGGGCAAGGTATTGCACGTCTTTGCCGCGTTCTTTAAAGGCCAGACCGTGGTCCGCAAAGTAAACCAGCGAGAAGCTGCTGCCGCTATTGCGTAACTGGTCGTACAGCTTACGCAACAAATCGTCCGTTTGTGTCATGGTATAGAGATAGCATGATGTTTCTTTCGATTGCACAAAGGTTGCGTATTTGCCTTGTGTCCGGTCGCAGGCCTGTGGATGTGAGCCCATCAGATGTAAAACAATCAGTTGCGGTTGCGAGTGTTCTTGCGCCAGCACCTGCGCGGTCATATCCAGTAACGCTTCGTCTTTAGTGTTTTTATCTGCTTCAAAATTACCGTCTTTCAGGAAGTACACTTCATCTGCACGTTTGGCGATGCTGGCGATGGCGGTATCGTATTCGCCGATTTGGCCCTGGTTGGAAAACCACCAGGTCTGGAAGCCCGCGCGATTTGCCAGGGTGACAAAGTTATCCTGAAACTGTGGTTTGCCATCGACTACGCGATTGAGCGTTAAGCCAAGCGATTTCTGCGTGGAGCCACTGGCGGCAATGTAGTCAGCAAATATCAAACCGTTAACACTGCTGGCAAACGGGGTATTGTCCCAGTGACCGCCAAAGGCACCGAGGGCATCGCGACGCGCACTTTCACCGATCACCACCACATAGGTCTGATACTTCGGCTTAACGGCAGTGACCGTCCAGGTATCTTTCATTCCGGAAAGTTTTGCCATCCGTTCTTGCTCTTCAATCACCTCGTTATTATTGACGATGACATCCTTAGCAAAACGAAATACCGGATAGCCAGTATCTTTCAGTTTAAATACGCCGCCCCAGGCCAGATTTTGCACGGGAGCAACAAAAAATGTCGCCACACTGAATACCAGACACAGACTGTCGAAGGTATTCCAGCGCGCTTTTTCGCTCTCTTTTTTCCGCCTGATTGCTATTACGCCGAGCGCAAAAATAAATAAGCCGACCAGGTAGCTGTACCACGGAAAAATCGTCAGGATTTCGGTCGACTCTTCCATATTGGTGGAATGCAATGCCAGCAAGGTATTGAAGTTAGGCGCGCCGTAGGCCTGAGCAAAAGGGAAATAACAAGCCGCCACCAGCGAACTGACACCGACCAGAACTTTTTGTACGCGAGGCAATGTTCGCCATAGCAAAAGCAAAATAGCCGTAAATGCGGCGGTGTATAGCAAACTGAAGGGGTAACCTAAGCCGAGGTTAATTAATAGCGACTGTAAAAAGTAGAACGCAGTCCACGGGCTAAATACCCGGCTACGGGTAACAAGCGATTCTTTGAGGGTTAAATTCATATGCCACTATCGTAACAAACGCCATGTGCTTACCCTGGCGTCAAGGGTCAATACCTGCAAGAGTGCGTGAAGAGGGGAAAAGGGTCCGCATCCGCGAGCCGCAATATACGCAGGGCTGCAAGAAGATAGAGCGAGCTGCCGTTCAGGTCAACTACTGACGAACAAATCTTTTGCGAAGGGGATTGCAAATCCGACAAAAAGTGGGGTTTTTCAGAGCAAAACGCGTTGTGCCTGCATAAAAGCAGGAGTGAAGCGGCGTACCGCGACGCCGCTATTTATCGGAAGGTTTATCTTGCTGCGGTTTGTTGTTGACCATATCGCACAACATAGAGAGCAGCATTAACCGTACTTTAAAGGGAGAATGACTAAACACGCGCATACACCTCTTGAACTCATTCATAAGACCTCCTGACTTGCTAATCCCGTCGATCCTTGAGGGATGATTGCATTACATACAGATATAGCACAGGCTATATTATATAGCTATTGCTAAAACGTTAATTTTTTGTACCTTCGCAACTCTGGTTTACAATGTGCGCACGAAATGAGAACGCTATGTATGCGTCACCATAATGAGGAAGCACAATGAGTCGTCGCGCAGGTACGCCAACAGCAAAAAAAGTGACGCAGTTAGTGAATGTGGAAGAGCACGTTGAAGGGTTCCGCCAGGTCAGAGAGGCACACCGGCGCGAGCTTATTGATGATTACGTTGAGCTGATTTCTGACTTGATCAGGGAAGTGGGGGAAGCTCGTCAGGTGGACATGGCTGCTCGTCTGGGCGTTTCGCAACCGACGGTGGCTAAAATGCTCAAACGACTGGCAACCATGGGGCTGATTGAAATGATCCCCTGGCGTGGCGTGTTTTTAACGGCAGAAGGAGAGAAGCTGGCGCAGGAAAGCCGCGAGCGACATCAGATAGTCGAAAATTTCTTGTTGGTGTTGGGCGTCAGCCCGGAAATCGCTCGTCGCGACGCGGAAGGCATGGAGCACCATGTCAGTGAAGAGACGCTGGATGCCTTTCGTTTGTTTACCCAGAAACACGGTGCCAAATGAGCCTGCCTTTTTTACGCACGCTACAAGGCGATCGCTTTTTTCAGTTATTAATTCTTGTTGGCATCGGATTAAGTTTTTTCGTTCCCTTTGCACCGAAATCCTGGCTTGCTGCTATCGACTGGCACACTATCATCACCCTCAGTGGCCTGATGCTGCTGACCAAAGGTGTGGAGTTAAGCGGTTATTTTGATGTGCTGGGGCGCAAAATGGTGCGCCGCTTTGCTACTGAGCGTCGGCTGGCAATGTTTATGGTGCTGGCGGCGGCGTTGCTTTCAACATTTCTGACCAACGATGTCGCGCTGTTTATTGTTGTTCCGCTGACAATCACACTAAAAAGACTGTGTGAGATCCCGATTAATCGACTGATTATTTTTGAGGCGCTGGCAGTCAATGCGGGTTCGCTACTGACGCCGATTGGCAACCCGCAAAATATTCTTATCTGGGGTCGTTCTGGTCTTTCGTTTGCCGGGTTTATTGCCCAAATGGCACCGCTGGCTGGCGCAATGATGCTGACACTCCTGCTACTGTGCTGGTGTTGTTTCCCTGGAAAGGCGCTGCAATATCATACGGGGGCGCAAACACCTGAGTGGAAACCGCGGCTGGTGTGGAGTTGTCTGGGGCTGTATATCGTCTTTCTGACGGCGCTGGAGTTAAAACAAGAGCTGTGGGGACTGGTGATTGTAGCGGCGGGCTTTGCGCTGCTGGCTCGTCGCGTGGTGATCAGCGTGGACTGGACTCTGCTGCTGGTATTTATGGCGATGTTTATCGACGTCCATTTGCTGACCCAACTGCCAGCTTTGCAGGGCGTGTTGAGCAATGTGAGCCATTTATCCGAACCCGGATTATGGTTAACGGCAATTGGTTTATCGCAGGTGATCAGTAACGTGCCGAGCACGATTTTGCTGCTCAATTATGTGCCACCGTCTTTATTACTGGCATGGGCGGTAAACGTGGGTGGCTTTGGTTTATTACCCGGATCGCTGGCAAATTTGATTGCGTTACGGATGGCAAACGATCGCCGTATCTGGTGGCGTTTCCATCTCTATTCAATACCGATGCTGTTGTGGGCGGCGCTGGTGGGATACGTTTTGTTAGTTATGTTCCCGGCCAGCTAGGTGCTGGCAAATAAAAAAGGCGGATTATGAGTCCGCCTTTTAATTTAAGTTTTGAAGATTAATTCAGACGAACCGGCATCCCGGAACGATTTTTGATCGCTTCATCCAGCACGACCTGATCCACATCAGGCTGACCAGTTACTGTCTGCACGCTCTTGGTCAGGGTAATTGGCACAATTTCCTGACCTTCAAACTGGGCTTCGGTGGTAGACAGCGGGTTATGGACTTCAATATAACGGCTGCCGTCAGGCTCGGTGGTCGCTTTTACCGGCTCATCAATAAACTGTACGCGAGTACCGACCGGCACTTTCTCGAACAGGAATTTGATGTCTTCGTTACGCAGACGCACACAACCATGACTTACACGCAGGCCGATACCGAAGTTGGCGTTGGTGCCATGGATAGCGTACAGGCGACCGATGTAGAGTGCATACAGCCCCATCGGGTTATCCGGACCTGCCGGAACGACAGCCGGAAGCGGTTCGCCCGCAGCGCGGTACTCTGCGTGCATTTTGGCGGTCGGCGTCCAGGTAGGGCCTGCTTTTTTACGCTCAACTTTGGTGGTCCAGTTGATAGGCGTGTCTTTGCCTAACTGACCAATGCCGATGGGCAGCACGATAACGGTGTTGCTGCCTTTCGGATAGTAATAGAGACGCATCTCTGCGCTGTTAATGACAATGCCTTCATGAACGGTATCCGGCAGGATCAGCTGCTGCGGAATGTTCAGTACAGTACCGCCTTTCGGCAGGAAGGTATCCACACCCGGGTTAGCTTCCATCATGTTGGAAAGACCCATCTGGTACTCGGCGGCAAAATACTCCAGCGGCTGAGTGTTACCTTCAGGAATGGTGATCACCTGATTCTGACCAACCAGGCGACTCCCGTCGGTTGGCAGAGGATAAGTTACCGCAGAGGCGGTACTGCAAAAGCCGACAACAGCGAAGGCCGCTGCGAATAATGTTTTCAATTTCATATTCATGTTAAGCGAGATTTTGTGCCTGGCAGGCCATTGGGTTGAGAATATTAGAGTATTGGAAGCGCATTATAAGTTCATTCCAGCTCACAGTGAAATCAGATGTGTACGAAATCACATTTTTTGCCTTTGGGAAGAGTGTAGACCTTAAGCGGGGGACGGGATCTTCTTTCAGACTTATGGCATAATACGCGGTTTGTCATATCTCTTTTCAGGATACGCCTGTGTTAGTTTCCAGTAACGTCACAATATAGTTTCAAAGTGAACAAGAATATTTATTATTTAGTTGATATAGTATTATGGCTGGCCCTTGGTAAGTTACGCTAACTTACATGATGATCTTTGTACCGTTTGTCTTCATCTATAACCTTCATATTGCACTTAGGGATGCGAGATTCGTAGTTGTAATGGTGTTGTTAAAGAAATGTGGTGTTGTAACTCTTTCTCTATTGCAAGAGATGATTGTTTTGGTTCTCTTATAACTCAATACAGCAGAAAAATCTTGATAAGGACAAGAATTGCGAATGATGTAATAATTATACCTCTATTATGGTGTTAGAGCTGAAATTATGTCACATTCTTTAAAGAATTAGATAGTTCGGATGTGGTGGAACAGTGATGTGATTGTCTGTATGGTACTGAACGGTGGTGGAGTTAACTTTTCAATAAAGTGATGTTTGATATTCAACGAGTATGCATCGAAAATACAGAGCAAAATGGATTTGAGAGGGCACTACTGCACTCAAGGGATCTACATAGTGTAGTGTATGGATGGTAGGAAAATAAGTATGGAATGAGGCCGATAGGCGATATAAAATTAAGTCATTGCGAGTGCATAATACATAACAAATTTTAGCTATATCATATAACTCCAGTTTCGGGGGATATCTGATTGTGCTAGGTATGAGTGGTCTGTTGTTAGTAAAATCAATGGGAATTGATTAATTCTTATTATCTAATATAAAGTTCATTAGTGGTAATGGAACATAATTTCCTATCAAAATAAATTATTGAAAGTTGTATTTTGTGATGATTTAAATAAAAATATATTGCTGCAATGAATAATGATAAGTAAAAAGCAGTATATACAATTACACTGTATGATTACTAAAATAGTTGCAATAACTATTGAATATTAATATGCATATATTTTATCGTGAGAACTTGAGCTTAATCATAACTAAGTGTATTATATTCATGGTTTCACAAAAGGAATTTGATATGACTTTTAATTCAAATAGTTATTTTGCAACGATTCAAAATCGATTAGATGTAGTGACAGCTATTCCTAACACCAGAACATTTCCTGAGTGTCTTCCTCAGCGAATTAATAATTATACTCCGATGATTGAGTTATTTCGGGAGCTAGTAATGACATCTCGAAGTAGCTATGATGTCTTATTTAAAATACGGAATCCAGGAGCTTTTTCTGCTGATGTTCGTATATCTTTATTAAAGATATTCAGGAGATGTGTATGTACTGTATTAGACACCGAGGCGACTAAAAAAATTACTAAAATCTCGACAAGTGCTTTATATGAAGCATATGGCAGTTTATTCAAAGATATATCTACATTACAGGCACAATTTTCTGGTATTACAAATGAACAAATAACTTCATTGGCATCCTTGTTAGGTGAATATGATGATCGAGGTCAGCAGGGATATGTTTTGACAGATTTATTTTTTGATTGGTTTGAAGAAAAACTAGGACAAGAATTCTCAATAACTGGTCCTAGAGGGGCTGGTCGTGATATAGAATTGAACACTATTTTTCCTCAATTTATTGGTTCTTGTCCTTGCGATTTTATTATCAGGGAGTCATATTCTAATCAGGTAAGAGCTATTGGTTTTGCTCGTTATGATAGCACGAGAGGGGGAGCACAATCCGATGATAGAACGGGAGGAAATAATGATAAAGTCAACAAAGTAATGCAGTTTAGTCTCCAGTCAGGGGAAAATTTTAAAATAATATTTCTCTCGGATGGTCCTGGACTGACTCATAATGATACTTGGTATGAAACATGTTATTTAGATGGCCAGTGGGATGGTAATGTCAGAGTAACAACTTTAAAAACAGCTGATATTAGAATCACTCATAACTGGTTACGGAGTTAGTAATAAGGACAGAATACTGTTGATATGAAGACAAATATTGTCTTCATATCTTTATTTAGATTGCTACAATATTACAATTTATTAAAGTATTTCATCAAATAATAATTCAATTTCATTAGTATGCTTGCAATAAACATCATTATCGACAATGAAATTGAACTCTCGATCAGATAATTTTAGTTGTCTGCTTTTCTCTGCTGCATTTGACTTCACAAAATCGCCCATAGGCTCTAACCCATATTTTAATCTTCGTATAGAGGTGATTATAGCTTGAAATGATTGATCTATTCCTAACCATTTTCTATCTAATTCTTGGGCTGCGTGCAATGTTGTACCAGAACCACAAAAAGGGTCTAATACAAGATCACCGACATTAGTGCTTGCTGCAATTATTTTTTTCAACATGTCAAAATTTTTTTCTGTTGGATAACCCGTAATCTTAATACTTTGATGGTGTGCATCTCTAAATTGGTCCCAATAATCTGTCAATGGTAATTTTTTATCTTGAGTTAAATAGACTTTACGTCGGGGATTTCCTGTTTTAGACCAATGGATTTCTCCTTTTCTATCTAATTCATCTAATTTTTCAGGAGACATTTGCCAATGTTTTCCGGGGGGAGGGGTCATCCCTCTCCAAGGTTTTCCTGTTTCTCCGTTACGTATTCCCGGAGCATGAATCGGAACTAGTTTGAATAGACCTTTTTCATCTCTTTTATTATATTCTTTTGAGATCCAATCTAATTCCGCAGGAATACCTGGATTTTCAAATGTCATTTTTTTTGATTTACTATAGAATAAAATATAGTCATTAATATTAGGGTATTGATTTTTAGTATAATTTTTTGAACTGCATTTTTTTCTAATAATCAAATTTCTGAAGTTTTCTTCTCCAAATACTTCATCCATAATAATTTTTAAATGGAAAAGCATTTGGTGCCCAATATGTATATAGATACTGCCATCGTTTGTAAGCAACTCACGCATAAATATCAATCGTCTACGGATGAATTCTATCCAAGGAGCAGTTCCCATTACATCTCGGTAAGCATGTTTGAGATCCCGTGATTGAAAATCCATGCCAGTACCATATGGAGGATCAAGATAAATTAACTTAATTTTAGAAGTGTAGTTCTCCATTAGTTTTTTTAAACCAAAATAATTATCTGCCAGAATTAAACTATCAGTAGGTATTAGTTCAATATTTGTTTTTCTTTTGTTTTTTAAAGATATATATTTTTGATCTACAGGTTTTAATAGATCCTCTTTAGATATTTTATTGGGGTAAACAAAAGAAATTTTTTGCTCATTTTTAGGCAAATCGAATGGTTCACTTTTAGCTGAATCTGCCAGCAATGAATCGATTGATAATTTTTCTGATTTATTAATACCAGTTGCCATGTTTAATTATCCGCACATAAAGTAAAGGCTCATATCCATTATATCTTTAAACTGTTTTTATGTACAGTGGAATGTGCACAGTGAAGTGATATCTGAATTTAACATTTGAATAATCAGAAGGTAACTCCATGATGTTACATGAAAGCGATGACAAAGGTTCATAAGATATCTATATACATATTATTTACGATTGATTATAATTTCTCCGTTGAGGAGGTGATTATATGACCGTTTATGCATATACTCGAGTGTCAAAAGCTGATTCCGAGAATGGTACTACTGATAATCAGATTCATTTGATAAGAGCACAAGTAGATATTGATATTGTATTTTCTGATGTAAATATATCTGGTTCAATGCCTTTCTCTGAACGTCCAGAAGCAAAAAAATTATTAAATTGCCTTAGTAAGGGCGACACAGTGGTTATAGCGAAATTAGATAGAGGTTTCAGAGACACAGCCGATTGCCTGAATACAGTAAATTTGTTGAAAAAGAAAAAAATACTCCTCAAAGTATTAGACATTTCTCTAGATCTATCCTCACCTATTGGTGAGATGATCCTCACTATTATGGCTTCAGTTGCTACTTTTGAAAGAAAAAGAATTGCAGAGCGAATAAAAGATGGCTTTTGTGTTGGTCGTAGCAACGGGAAAAAATATGGTTATCATAATGATAATACAAAAGCGGGTGTTATCAAAAGAAATATGAAAAGAAAAATTGAAACTCAACAACGTTATGAATCAATTCTTGAATGTCTTAGAACATTACATAAAGAAAAACCTACTGAAAGAGTTATGCTTGCTCACTTAGAGCAAGCTGGGTATTCAGTTAGCAGAAATACTTTGCGCAAGGCATTAGGTAAATGATTGCTCATAAAGCATACAGTTTGCTTTAAGTAAAGTATGCTATTATATGTATAATAGGGTTCAAAGCTATTCTGATGATAATATATCTAATTTAGTAAATGCTTTAAATATTCAGTGTTATAATGAATCTAAGTCCATACCACTGTTACTATTAATAACTAATCCAAGATAGATAGCAGCTTGCTGCTTACGTCGTAGACGTAAGATGGTTATTCCATACTTATTATAATAGATATAGCATATCCTGTCATTATTAGTATGCGTACATTATATTCACTGAATTATTTGCTATGAGATAGTAATTAAGTGTAGAGAAATGTGATGAAACAATAGACAGCTATTTGTTCACTATAGAATAAAAACATATTTACTGGGATTAAATATCAAATTAAAAATATCGATTGTTTGCAATAGGTGAATTTTATAATGGAGATGATTACAAACAATCGATGTTTATATTATTCTGGGATAAAATACAGTAAGTGATTATCTTGGATAGTAAGCATGTTTATAACCATATTCATTTATAATTTGTACAATTTATACCACCTTATTAATTACTGTGATTGGTTCTTTCTAATATCTCTCTTAACTGTTCTATTGTACGTACTTCCATACCATTATGGATCATCACGTGACAATTTGCACATAATGGTATCAGGTCGTTAACTGGATCAACTTTGTGGTATTTAGCAATATGGTGTAATGGTTTTATATGATGAACTTGTATATAGTTTTTACCTATACTTCCATAAACTTTTTCAAAATTAAAACCACAAATATGACAAGTATAACCATGTGCATCAATACATGCCTGTCTGGCTTTCGGATCGCGTTCATAGTAAGTTGCTAACCTTTCTAGTTGTCTTCCTTCATAGTAATCATTATCAATCTCTGGTGTATATGAATAATGTTCTTCATCTGTTGCATACCAATTGCTATTAATTTTTGTCAAATATTTACGTACGATATTTTTTTCAAAATCTTTGATCTTAGCTGCACCGCTTGCTGTTGTTTTTTCTTGACGAATTTGGTAAAAAATATAAAGACTATACCCATCATACAAAATTTTATTTATATGCTCAATCGATTGTTTATAGCCAGGTTTCTTGCGTCCTTGTGAGTCTACTCGCCAGTCATGTGATAAGATTAACACACTCTTACCATCTGCCGATTTGAGATGGTCCCATGCACCAAATATAATTCTTTTGTTCGTCTCATCAATAAATGACCAACTCCAGTTATAATTTTTGCATGTGGCACCTAATGAACGTAGAAATTCAACACGAGACATACTATACATCCTCTATTATTGTATGCTATATGTAATATTACAACATATTCGATTTCATATGATTAAATTAATAAAAGTCATTTGATTATATTTAAAGAATACTTCAATATATATTGATGATATGAATCATATGGGCATCCTATATAGAATCAATATCTTTATGCTTGTTGTGATATCCATATGTATCACAACTATTCATTATCATATAGTTAGTGGCAATTATTTAAAACGCCAGTATGGGTAACTTTACCATTTACGTCAAAAATCGTCACAGAACCTTTTCTGGTTTGTTTATTGATGGTTAATGACGTAACCCCTCTATCGTCTTGCTGCTCAAAGTGATACTCAGTGGCCGTTTGGCTCGTTTCTACACCTGTACCAAAGGTCGGTACTGTCACTTTTTTTAAGGCTCCAGTTTGTTCATTCGTTAGTGTTCCATCACACGTCCAATGTGGATTCTTTGGCTTTTTTTGTGCATCCAGATCTTGATGATTTCTTATTACCTGTTCTATCTCAGCCTTTGGGGAAACATTTATAAGTGTATCAATACCAACCGGTGTTGTTTGTACGCTCATCGCAAGTGATGGGAATGTGAGTGCTACAGCAAGAACCAGTTTTGAAGAGAAAGTTGAATTTGCTTTGTTGAAGAAATTTATTTGCAGCATAGTGAAAATTCCTTGTGTTAGTTTTGTTAGCAATATGACTTAATTGACCTGATTCATATGGTTATAGAGATGTTGTCCACCGAGTGGCTAGTGTCACTCGGTGGACAGTGGCACTAAAGCTATGTAGTTGCAACGCGCAATCAATACTAAGTAACTCTTAGTAAAATGTCCACTGATAAAAAACATAATCAGCGTAGTTGAGCTGGAGAATTGCTATGCTGATTACAAGGTTGAAAGAAGCTCGACGGCGAGCAGGACTGACTCAAGAAAAACTAGGTATTCTTGCTGGATTGGACGAGGCTTCTGCTAGTACAAGAATTAACCAGTATGAAAAGGGGAAGCACTCACCAAATTTTGAGACGGTGAGCAATCTTGCAAAAGTATTAAATGTGCCGGTTTCTTTTTTGTATACGCCTGAAGATGATCTGGCTCAGTTTATACTCTTGTTTGATTCATTGAGTGAGTCAGATAGAAAGAAAATATTAGACCAATATGGTTAATGCAGAAGTATTTCTGAATAATATAGAGAGTTTATCTTGTTTTATTTCTTCAGAAAAGTTTAGGGACCTTGAGGTCCCTTTAAATTATAGCATATCGAGAAGAGCGTCAATATCTGGATCTTTTATGCGTGGTTTGAATTTGAAACTTTCCATTGATTTTGCTTGATAACCATCGAAGAATTGCTTTTCTGAGTTTTCTTTTTTATTCCATGCTTCAATTTGCTCAATGCTTATTTTGTTACTTTGCGCACAAAATGGTCTATATAAATAATTGTTCCAATGTTTTTTATCATCTTCAAGGTCGTAATATCCAGCTTCATTTATAAAGAAATAATAAGGAACGAAATTATTTTTGTTTGCATCTCTGAATGCAAAAACAGATTCTTTCCAGTCACCCTTATCATCTTTAAAACGAGAGCGTAAAAGATGACATGGGCATTCTTCTTTACAAACATGTTCACTCGAGTAATAATCACTATTCATATTATATCCTTTCAATGCATTATGTGTTTATATTTTCAATACGCATTATAATTAACTTTTAATATTATTTAGACTCCTCTGGCGTGTGTTTTACTAGTTCTAGTAATTTTTTCGTATCAGAAACGAAAGTAATATTACTACCATCCCAAATAAAGCTCTGAGAGTGTTTGTTTCGGTATAATATTTTTATTCTCCATCTTTTTCCAATATTAAAAACAATTATATTTTCAATTACACGCTTAAGCATCATATTTAATTGCTGAGGATCTTTTATTTCTCTTAACGTATTGATATTAAATGTTTTTTCCGATGCGATTATATTATCCTGATGTTTGATTTTTTCCTCAAGCTCTTGTAATTTTTCTTCAAGATTATTAATGGTTTGAAGTACACTAAGAGGAACTTTGGGTAACTCAAGAAGCATATTGTTTAACTCTTGGATCTTTGTCTTCACTGAATTACGTTCCTCTAATAATGTTTTATCAAAACTAGTTTTTTTCTCGAGTTTTAGTTCCTTCATTATCTGATATAATGCAACTTCTATATTTTTAAAATTTTTTGTGACATTACATTTCCCATCTCTTGCATTAGCACAGACGTGATATTGGTATGTTTTTCCAGAAGCAACATGAAATTTTCTGACAAGAGCACCACCACATTCATGTTTTAAAAGTCCGGCAAAAGCATTGTGTTCAGATTTATATCCTGGTTTATTTTGCTTATGATCTGACTGCAACAGCATAAATTCTTCTTTACTAATTACCGCAGGATAATAATTTTCTACAATATCTAGTAGAATAACTTTTCTATCTTGCGTTGTTTCTGATGTTTGATATGCTCCATAAAGAGCAACTGAATTTATTGTTTTTCCTATGGTTGTGTGGTTCCATCCTTTGGAACGTAATGGCTTATGACCTTCTTCGTTCAATATTTTAGCAATTTTATTTGTACCAAGTCCTTTTTGTCGTAACTCGATGATTCTTTTTACTGTAGCGAGTCTATTACTAAAAATATACTTATTCTGTTTTCGTTCTAGCCAGAAAGGTAGAATTTTATTGATGACCTCACCTTTAAGCGCTCGTTGCCTTTGCTGTCCTTTTGTTTCACGAAGTCGCTTGGATTTTTTCTCGGATTCTTTATATGCAAGGTCAGCTGCTAAAGCTATTCTAATGACACTTACGAGATCGTTGACAGAGTCTCTGTTTAATAAGAGACCATCGACTAGCGAAGCTATGAAAACGTTTTTTTGCAGAATTGACTTAATGATTTGTTGGGTAACATCAATACCTCTTCGACTTAATCGGTCTAGCGATTCAATAATGATGGTTGAGCCTTGTTCTATCTGTCCCTGTTCGATAGCTTCGAGCATATCTCCGAGCGAAGGACGGTTTCCTTCTTTAAATGCAGATATTCCGAGGTCTTGGAAGTTCTTATCTGATAGAATCAAATTATTAGCATGTGCGTAATGTTCGGCAAGTGCGATTTGGCGCCTTACAGAATCGCCCTGTTCTTGCTTTTTTGATGAGAACCTTATGTAAGAGTATGCTTTTCCGTTTTGTTTCATATACACCCCAGTAAAGTATAAGAGAGTATCAATTTTGCTTCTTTGCAACAATATCACCATGCAGTTCGGCAGTAAGCCGTTGTTTGAAAACATTTCCGTCAAGTTTGGCGGCGGCAACCGTTACGGCCTGATTGGCGCGAACGGTAGTGGTAAATCCACCTTTATGAAGATCCTTGGCGGCGACTTAGAGCCGACGCTGGGTAACGTTTCCCTCGATCCCAACGAGCGCATTGGTAAATTGCGTCAGGATCAGTTTGCCTTTGAAGAGTTCACCGTGCTGGATACGGTGATCATGGGGCATAAAGAGTTGTGGGAAGTGAAGCAGGAGCGCGACCGCATCTATGCTTTGCCGGAAATGAGTGAAGAAGACGGCTATAAAGTGGCCGATCTGGAAGTGAAATACGGCGAAATGGACGGTTACTCTGCGGAAGCTCGCGCTGGTGAACTGTTGCTTGGCGTGGGAATTCCAGTGGAACAGCACTACGGCCCGATGAGTGAAGTTGCTCCTGGCTGGAAGCTGCGTGTGCTGCTGGCGCAGGCGCTGTTTGCTGATCCGGACATTCTCCTGCTCGACGAACCGACCAACAACCTCGACATCGACACCATTCGTTGGCTGGAACAGGTGCTGAACGAGCGTGACAGCACCATGATCATCATCTCGCACGACCGTCACTTCCTTAACATGGTTTGTACCCACATGGCGGATCTGGATTACGGTGAACTGCGCGTTTATCCGGGCAACTACGATGAGTACATGACGGCGGCGACTCAGGCGCGTGAACGTCTGCTGGCTGATAACGCCAAGAAGAAAGCGCAGATTGCTGAGTTGCAATCTTTCGTTAGCCGCTTTAGTGCCAACGCCTCGAAATCTCGCCAGGCAACTTCGCGCGCACGCCAGATTGATAAAATCAAACTTGAAGAGGTGAAAGCCTCCAGCCGTCAGAACCCGTTCATCCGTTTTGAACAGGATAAGAAACTGTTCCGTAACGCGCTGGAAGTGGAAGATCTGACCAAAGGGTTTGATAACGGTCCCCTGTTTAAAAATCTCAACCTGCTGCTGGAAGTGGGTGAAAAACTGGCGGTACTGGGTACCAACGGCGTCGGTAAATCAACGCTGCTGAAAACGCTGGTGGGCGATCTGCAACCGGACAGCGGCACCGTAAAATGGTCTGAAAACGCGCGCATTGGTTACTACGCCCAGGACCACGAATATGAGTTCGAAAATGATCTGACCGTGTTCGAATGGATGAGTCAGTGGAAGCAGGAAGGCGATGACGAGCAGGCGGTACGCAGCATTCTCGGTCGTTTGCTGTTCAGCCAGGACGACATCAAAAAGCCAGCGAAAGTGCTTTCCGGTGGAGAAAAAGGGCGGATGCTGTTTGGTAAGTTAATGATGCAGAAGCCGAATATTCTGATCATGGACGAACCGACCAACCACCTGGATATGGAATCTATCGAGTCGCTGAACATGGCGCTGGAACTGTATCAGGGAACGCTGATCTTTGTTTCTCACGACCGTGAGTTTGTAAGTTCCCTGGCGACCCGTATTCTGGAAATCACCCCGGAACGCGTGATCGACTTTAGCGGTAATTACGAAGATTACCTGCGTAGTAAAGGGATCGAGTAAGTTATTGTCAGTAGCCCTGATAGGGTCAGGGCTACTGAAACTGATGACAAATGCAAAATTGCCTGATGCGCTACGCTTATCAGGCCTGGCAGTGTACCACAATATATTGAATTTTCAGGACTTTGTAGACCGGATAAGGCGTTAACGCCGCATCCGTCATGAACAAAGCGCACTTTGTCAGCAATCAGAGCAACACCGAACCTGCTTTCTTAACCTCACATCAATTCACTTCTACTAATCCATCACCTCTCAAACATCCATGCCCAGCGCGCGCTTACCGTGAATGTTCAGATCATCCAGCGTAAATCGGCCATCCCAGTTTGCTTCATAATCTTCTCGAGGGAAATCGCCCGGTGATGCCCCTTTTTCCAGTGCTTTCCTGACGTTATGCGCATAAGCCCGGTTTTTCTCACACATCGGCGCGGCAGGGATATACATCACGTTCCCCCAGCCTTGTTGATTATTTACCGGTGCGACGGAGTGGATCACGTCGCAGTGCCACCAGACGGAATCCCCCGCTGTAATAGCTGGAATGGAAGTGAGTGCTTTAATCAGTAGTGGATGCCATTTCTCTGAAATGGGCAGAACTTTGCCAGGAGCGACCCCACACAACTCATCGTCCGGTACGTCATCCAGCAGTGGGCGCAATAAAACATACGCCATCGCTTCCGGGATTGGCACCACATGCAATAATCCCTGTCCTGGTAACATATCGGAAAGCGCCGTCCAGCCTTGAAAAGTGCGGAACACCGAACATTTTGTGGTGTTATCCACCGTGTACTCTTCAACATCAGTACGGTATGCAGCATCCCACGGATCGTAATCGTCGACATTACCGTTGAAAACATGGGCAAAAACACGCTGATAAGCGGGTAATAACCAACGTTCCAGCGCCCCAGAATCAGTGTGTGCCCCCAGACCTTTAGACGTCGTGCCTGGTGGGCGGCGGCGGATCCTGTCCGGATAGATCACGCTAATATCGGGATCAAACCACTGCCTGCCGTTGCTTTCAGACTTCCACAGGCGGTTAAGGAAAGATTGCACCGCCGCCATATTGTCACTTTGTCGCGCCTGCATTTGTGCCTGCGACCAGTAAATAGGGTAGATTTCAGGACGAGATGCCTCCAGCGAGCCAAAGAAGCTGTCGCCGGGACCTTTATAAACATCATCAAAATGATTGGCATCGAGATAGTCAAGCATTGCGCGATCCCATGCCAGTGCCTGTTCGCGGGGGAAATGGCCTTTAATTACTGCACAGCCGCGACGTTTAATTTCATTGCGCGTGGCTTCACTCACTGTACCTGCTGCAACGTCGCTATATGGGACTTCCGGCCAAACCGGTAATCCTTGCCCTTTGAGGGCGTCTATTTCTGCTACACGTGCTTCGATTTTTGCAGAGAGTTTATCGAAGACCTGTTGTAAATCGCCGATCTGTTGTCGCAGCTCCGCTTTCATCTTACGGATAGCCGTTTTCGCATCTGTTGGCAGTGTCTCATAGGTAAAAGTCATATCAACCTCACAACTTTCGTTCGAAAGTGAAAATAGTTATGATTGATACTTTAAGTTAAAAATAAGTTAACGCAAGATGAAAATCTTGAGTAAGTGCACAAAGTGAGCAAAAAAGAGAGATGCCGGAACGATTGCTCCGGCCGGGAAAAGGTTACTTATTGAAAGGAGCGGTGTTATCCAGCGCCGCCTGAATCACATTCAGTGCGCCTTCATGATTATTATCATCGGTAGCGTAACGGGAGATTTGTTTAATGTTTTCCGCAGCATTGCCCATCGCAAAGGAATAACGCGCCATTTTCAGCATCTCCGCATCGTTACCGCTGTCGCCAATCGCTACCACATTTTGCGGTGACAGATCCCAGCGTTTCAGTAACCGCGAAATACCATTCGCTTTATGCAGACCAGGAATAATCAGGTCGATAAAGCCAAAACCACTGGTAACCGGCTTCATAATGCCATCGAGTGCTACGTGCAGTTTGTCGATCACTAACGGGATTTGTTCATCCGGCAGGTTGAGCGAAAACTTGAACAGTACGTCGTCAATCTCTTGATAATCTTTTACAGGTTTCAGGCGATGGTAGTGTTTTGCCATCAGTGCGACGAATGCTTCGGGGGCATTTTCGCTGACATATGCACTTTGCAGACCGCAGGCGACAAAATTGAGTTGCTTATCTTTTAGCAACTCGCCAATCACAATCCGCGATTCATGTCGGGTCAATTCGCCGTGGAATAACTGCTTGCCATGTTCGTAAACCAGTGCGCCGTTTTCCGCGACAAAAGAGATCTCATCCTTTAGCTCAGGAAAGAACGAAATAAGCTGGTAATACTGATTACCGCTGGCGACAACGAACTCAATGCCGCGCTTTTTAAGTTCCTGATACTGCGCCATAAAACGTGGTTGGTTGTACGTTTTGGCGTCGTTAAGAAAAGTACCGTCCATGTCTGTGACGATAACTTTTACGCTCATAGGTGTGCTCCTGGCTCGAAAATGAAACCGTAACAGTGTAATAACAATGTGACGCAGAGCACAAATTATATTTCGAATGAAAGTGAGAGCGGAATTGATGATGTGAATGATTTGGCCCGGCGACGACGCCGCCGGGCTGAGGAGATTACAGCATATGTTCAGTACGGGCGATGATATCGTCCTGTGCGTCTGGAGAGAGCGCAGTGAAGAAGGCGGAATAACCCGCTACGCGCACCACCAGATCGCGGTACTGATCCGGATGTTTTTTCGCTTCCAGCAGCGTTTCGCGGGAAACGATGTTGTACTGAATATGCCAGCCTTTATGCACTTCAAAGAAGGTACGCAGCAGGATCATCAGTTTTTGCTTGTCAGATTCATTCTCCAGCGTTGCCGGATTCAGCTTCTGGTTGAGCAACACGCCGCCGAGAATCGCTGCTGTAGGCAGTTTACCCACCGAGCCAATGACCGCCGTTGGGCCGAGATGGTCAGTACCGGAGGCCGGACTAGCGCCTTCTGCCAGCGGGGTATGTGCTTTACGTCCGTCCGGCGTTGCCATAGTCTGCGCGCCAAACGGTACGTTAGCGGAGATAGACGATG
Source organism: Escherichia sp. HH091_1A (assembly GCF_030295175.1). NCBI lineage: Bacteria > Pseudomonadati > Pseudomonadota > Gammaproteobacteria > Enterobacterales > Enterobacteriaceae > Escherichia > Escherichia sp. HH091_1A. Next base: position 1,026,024 of record NZ_AP025747.1, read on the forward strand.
TGCCCGCATAATAGTTGCCGCCAATCGGACCACGACCGTAGCGCGGGTTATGGTACTGTTTCAGTTCGTCGATATAGGTCTGATAAGCGCGAGCCAGCAGCGTATCGACAGTATCATCGTCGTTGCCGTACTTCGGCGCGCCGTTAATCAGCCGCTGACGCAGCTGCTCGTGCGTCAGGCCGTCGAAGTCATCCGCCAGTGCGGCAGCCAGTTGTTGCTGACCAATCGCGCCCTGTTCAAACACCAGTTTCTTCACTGCCGCCAGGCTGTTGCCGAGGTTAGCAATGCCGACCTGCAGGCCAGAAACCCAGTCATACTTCGCGCCGCCTTGTTTAATGCTTTTCGCTCGCTCAATACAGTCATCCACCAGCGCCGAGCAGAGAATATCGTGCACGTTCTCTTCCAGCATGGTGTCGACGACATATTCGATTTCGATTGATTTGCGAGTGTAGTAACGGATTTGCGTATCCCACGCGTCCATTACTTCATCGAAGTTGTTGAAGTTACCCGCTGACAACGCTTTTTCTTGTGGCAGGAACACTTTGCCGCTGGTGGCATCACGACCGCCTTCCAGCGCCGCCAGCATCACGCGGGCGAAGTTGATAAAGCTCATGCCGGTGCAGCGATAGCCCCATTTACCGCCGACAGCGGTTTCGATACAACCAATCGCTGCGTAGTCGTAAGCGTCCTGCGGTTCAATACCGAGTTTAATAAATTCCGGGATGACGATTTCGTCGTTGTTGAACGCCGGCATCCCGAAGCCGCAGCGGATCACCTGTACGCAGGCATCGAGGAAATCGTTACTCATTCCCGCGTGGTAGCGCACGCTGAGGTTAGGCTGAGTGGAACGCAGGCGACCGCAGGATTCGAGGATTGCGTAAGAGAGTGGATTCACCGCGTCCATCGGCTGACCATCAACCAGATTTTGCCCGCCAATGGTGACGTTCTGATACAGCGGACTTCCCGCAGAGGCTTTTGAGTGCGAGCCGGAGCGGATCTTGTTCACTTCCAGCAGTTTCAGCCAGCAGCTATGTAGCATCTCGATGGCGTGTTCGCGATCCAGCGTCTGGTTCAGTTCAACGTCGCGGCGATAGTACGGGTAGAGATACTGGTCCATACGACCAAACGATACCGAGTGTCCGTTGGATTCGATCTGCAAAATCAACTGGATGAAGTAGCACAGTTGCAGCGCCTGCCAGAAAGTCTGCGGCGGCTGGTGGGCGATAAGGTCGCAGTTTTCGGCCATCGCCAGCAGTTCATCGCGACGGCTTTCGCGGGGTTCGGTAGCGGCCATTTCACGCGCCAGGGCAGCGAAACGTTCAATATGTTCACTGACCGCCACCAGCACGATATCAATCGCTTTCAGGAACTGCTCGCCGTGCAGATCTTCCAGCACGGTCAGGTTAATACGCGAGCGGCGCTCCGTCACTTTCTCGCGCAGACCATCAAGCCCTTTTTCCAGCAGTAGCGGGAAATTCACCGCCAGGTGCGCATCGCCGGAGGTCATATTACCTTCCGCTTTAATGATACCGGTCGCCAGCAGGCCTTTTTGCTCATCGGTAAACATGCCATAGCAGCGATCCTGTACGGTCTGACCGCGCCACCACGGGCACACTTCATGCAGAACGCGTTTGTTCTCTTCGCTCACCGCAAAACCTGCACCCGGACGATCCGCCAGATCATCAATCTCTTTTTCGATCCAGGAGACGGTATATTCCGGGAAGATCGGCGCGGCGCGAACTTCGCTTGCCTGGTTGCCGATGATCAACTCATCGTGCTTGATCCAAATAGTGCGATTCGCCAGGTGATGGGCCAGCGCCAGAGCGCGACGTACCGGGATCGGCTTATCGAGATGTTGTTGATACATCTCGGTATAGTGCTGCGCGCGCTCGGTACAGACCGGCGGTTTCACAATATTCACCAGCGCATTTTTGTGCGCTTTAATGCGGTCGCTGAGCGTGTCCAGTTTCAGTGTGGTCATGGTTGTTATCCTCGTAAGGTCGCGGTTAACCCTTTCTGGCAGGCATACTGCAGGGCAAAGTCGAGCAGTTCTGGCGCATCAAGCGGTTTTTCCGGGGCGTCATAGGGCAGATTAAGTAAGTGATATTTGTTGATGCCCAGCGTGTGGTAGGGCAGGAAATGAATTTCGCCGACGTGCAGCTCGTCGGCGGCAAAATCGGTAATGGCTTTCACAGAGGTTTCATCGGCATTAAAGCCCTGAATCAACGGCACGCGGATGATGATTTTTTTCCCCGCCGCTGCGAGTTTTTTCAGGTTATCCAGCACTCTGGCGGCGTTACCGTCGGTCCACTGTTTAAACGGCACGTCGGCAACGTGTTTTAAATCGGCAAGAAACAGATCGATATACGGCAGAGAAGGGGCGATGTATTTCCACGGCACATGCAGACAGGTTTCTACCGCAGTATGAATACCGGCTTCGTGGCTGGTTTGCAGTAGCCCCATCGCCATTTCCGGCTGCATAAACGGCTCACCACCGGAAAGCGTTAAGCCGCCGCCGCTGCGATCGTAAAACGGTTTGTCGCGCAGAACGGTCGCCATGATCTCCTCAACGCTTTTCACTTCACCACACACGGTTAACGCCTGTGTCGGGCAGCAGTCGGTTAACGCCGTCAGATGCTCCGGGGTTAACTTTTCCCGATGAATAAGCAAACCATTCAGCGCGCGCTCAATCGCTTCCGGCGCGGCCTTAGCGCACAGCTCGCAGCCTTCCAGGCACAGACGTGCGTCATACAGCAGATCCTGCGTGCGGGCGCGGCTTTCCGGATTCTGACACCAGCGGCAGCCCAGTGAACAGCCTTTAAGAAAAACGACCGTGCGGATACCGGGGCCGTCATGGGTCGAGTAGCGCTGAATATTGAAAATCATAGTTGCCTCTCTGTTTCGTTCAAACATTAAAATACTTTCGAATGAAAGTTAGATTGATGTGCGTCAACTGTTCAGAGAGTTTTCCCGTGATAGTCTACATTCAGACAAAAAGTACATTTTGAGGATGGTTATGGAACTGTATCTGGATACTTCAGACGTTGTTGCGGTGAAGACACTGTCACGTATTTTTCCGCTGGCGGGTGTGACTACTAACCCAAGCATTATCGCCGCGGGTAAAAAACCGCTGGACGTTGTACTTCCGGAGCTTCACGAAGCGATGGGCGGTCAGGGGCGTCTGTTTGCCCAGGTAATGGCTACCACTGCCGAAGGGATGGTGAATGATGCACGTCAACTGCGTTCTATTATTGCAGATATCGTGGTGAAAGTTCCGGTGACTGCCGAGGGGCTGGCTGCTATTAAAATGTTAAAAGCAGAAGGTATTCCGACGCTGGGAACCGCGGTATATGGCGCGGCACAAGGGCTGCTGTCGGCGCTGGCAGGTGCGGAGTACGTTGCGCCTTACGTCAACCGAATTGATGCTCAGGGCGGTAGCGGTATTCAAACTGTGACCGATTTGCACCAGTTATTGAAAATGCATGCGCCGCAGGCGAAAGTGTTAGCCGCGAGTTTCAAAACCCCGCGTCAGGCGCTGGATTGCTTACTGGCAGGATGTGAATCAATCACGCTGCCACTGGATGTGGCGCAGCAGATGATTAGCTATCCGGCAGTTGATGCCGCCGTGGCGAAGTTTGAGCAGGACTGGCAGGGAGCTTTTGGCAGAACGTCGATTTAACAGGACGTTCTGCATCCTCATCAATTGCTGATGAGTGGTGGAGTGCACCAACGCTTGCCGCGCCTGGAAATCTGCGCCCGAACCGTAGGCCAGATAAGGCGTTCACGCCGCATCTGGCGTCTGGAGCAAATGCCTGATGCGACGCTTGTCGCGACTTATCAGGCCTGGGGCTGGCAATTACTGCCCGCACACCTCGCACCCCGGATTACGCATCAGTTTCATTTCGCGAAACTGGCAAGTCATCGCATCGTACATCACGATTTTTCCGTTGGCAGGTTTGCCATAACCTGCCAGCAGTTTGATCGCTTCCATTGCCTGCAACGAACCAATCACCCCGATCAACGGTGCCATCACGCCTGCTTCTACGCAGGTTAGCGCGTTCTCGCCAAACAAACGGCTAAGGCAGCGGTAGCACGGTTCGCCGTCCTGATAAGTGAAGACCGTGATTTGCCCTTCCATACGAATTGCCGCCCCGGAAACCAGCGGCACCTTTGCGGCAAAACAGCCAGCGTTCAATTGATTACGTACCGCAACGTTATCCGTGCAGTCGAGCACCAGATTGTGTTCAGCAATCAACGCAGCAAGCTCCGCGTCATCAAGCAACGCATTTACCGGCGTAATCGCGATATGTGGATTGATCCGCGCCAGTGCGTCTCGGGCGGATTCCACCTTCGGTTGCCCGACCGTGGCATCACTATGCAGTGTCTGGCGTTGCAGATTTGAAAGCGAAACCGCGTCGAAGTCGAGCAGCGTCAGGTTGCCGACACCGGCGCTTGCCAGATATTGCGAGGCCGCGCAGCCGAGCCCACCCAGCCCGACGACCAGCACGCGAGAATCTTTTAATGCTTCCTGACCGTCAAAATCAAAACCACGCAGAATGATTTGCCGGTTGTAGCGCAGCATCTCCTGATCGCTGAGTTCTGCCATTACAGGCCTCCGAACAACGCGTTAAATGGTTCTACTTCCACCCATTCGCCCGCTTCTACATTGCCGCGCTCGCGCTCCAGTACGATAAAGCAGTTGCCGAGGCTAAAGGAGCTAAATATATGTGAACCCTGATGTCCGGTGGTCGTCACTTCCAGTTCGCCATCGGCGTTGCGTTGCAGCACGCCGCGCTGGAAATCAAGGCGTCCTGGCGATTTCTTCAGAGGCGATGCCGTGCGCACACGCTGGCGCGCGGGCAGGCCGCTGGCGGTATTGCCGCTTAGTTTTGCCAGCAAAGGCTGTACCAGTTGATAGAAGGTCAGCGTTGCTGAAACCGGGTTGCCCGGCAGGCCGCAGAACCAGCTATTGCTGAGTTTACCGAACGCGAACGGTTTACCTGGTTTAATCGCCAGCTTCCAGAAGGCGATCTCCCCAAGCTCTTCAAGAATGGTTTTGGTGTAATCCGCTTCACCCACTGAAACACCGCCGGAACTGATCACCACATCCGCTTGGCTATCGGCTTCAATAAAAGCGGCGCGCAGGGCATGGGGATCGTCGCGGATAATCCCTAAGTTGATTACCTCGCATCCCAGCTGTTCTAACATCAGGTGTACGGCGAGACGGTTGGTATCGTAGATTTGGCCGTCGCCCAGCGGCTGGCCTGGCAACTGGAGTTCATCACCGGTGGAAAACAGCGCTACACGCACTTTACGAATCACCGGAACTTCGGCAATCCCCAGTGAAGCAATTACTGGCAGCTCTGCGGTAGTCAGGCGTGTTCCCGCTGGGAAAACAACCGCACCCGCAGAGATATCTTCACCGCGACGGCGAATATTTTGCCCGCTACGCACTTCAGCGGTAAAACGCACGCCAGCGTCAGTCTGTTCTGTCTGTTCCTGCATGACCACAGCTTCACAGCCTTCCGGTACCGGTGCGCCGGTCATAATACGAATGCAGGTGCCCGCAGGCCATTCACCATGATACGGCTGACCGGCAAAGGATTTACCGGCAATGGGCAGCGGTTGCCCGGAGGCAATATCGGCTAAACGCACCGCGTAGCCGTCCATAGCGGAGTTATCAAACCCCGGGACATCCAGTGGCGAAACGACATCGCTCGCCAGAATACGACCAAAACACTGTACCAGTGGCAGCGTTTCCTGGGCGGTCAGTGGGGTAACGCGAGAAAGCATCTCATTAAGCGCGGAGTCGAGCGACATCAATCCGGTGGTAAATTCCATGAAAACACTCCTGCGGAGGCAAAATCGAATTTGCCTATTATGTCAGAAAAACGCCACAGACTGTATGCCACCTCGGGCGTAGCGCTGGCTCCTGCCTTTACATGCCATATCCATCTTTCTATATTCAAAAATTGAATGAGTAATTCATAAAAATTCTGATATTTATAGCAAAAGTGGCGAGCCACCCTTAATGGACGAATACTATGGGCAAAGCAGTCATTGCAATTCATGGCGGCGCAGGTGCAATTAGCCGCGCGCAGATGAGTCTGCAACAGGAATTACGCTACATTGAGGCGTTGTCTGCCATTGTTGAAACCGGGCAGAAAATGCTGGAAGCGGGCGAAAGTGCGCTGGATGTGGTGACGGAAACGGTGCGTCTACTGGAAGAGTGTCCACTGTTTAACGCCGGAATTGGCGCAGTCTTTACGCGAGATGAAACGCATGAACTCGACGCCTGTGTGATGGATGGTAACACCCTGAAAGCCGGTGCGGTGGCGGGCGTGAGTCATCTGCGTAATCCGGTTCTTGCTGCCCGGCTGGTGATGGAGCAAAGCCCGCATGTGATGATGATTGGCGAAGGGGCAGAAAATTTTGCATTTGCTCATGGCATGGAGCGCGTCTCGCCGGAGATTTTCTCCACGCCTTTGCGCTATGAACAACTCCTGGCAGCGCGCGAGGAAGGGGCAATGGTCCTCGACCATAGCGGTGCGCCACTGGATGAAAAACAGAAAATGGGCACCGTGGGTGCCGTGGCGTTGGATTTAGACGGCAATCTGGCGGCAGCCACGTCCACGGGCGGAATGACCAATAAATTACCCGGACGAGTTGGCGATAGTCCCTTAGTGGGCGCCGGATGCTACGCCAATAACGCCAGTGTGGCGGTTTCATGTACCGGCACGGGCGAAGTCTTCATCCGCGCGCTGGCGGCATATGACATCGCCGCGTTAATGGATTACGGCGGATTAAGTCTCGCGGAAGCCTGCGAGCGGGTAGTAATGGAAAAACTCCCTGCGCTTGGCGGTAGCGGTGGCTTAATCGCTATCGACCATGAAGGGAATGTCGCGCTACCGTTTAACACCGAAGGAATGTATCGCGCCTGGGGCTACGCAGGCGATACGCCAACCACCGGTATCTACCGTGAAAAAGGGGACACCGTTGCCACACAGTGATGAACTTGATGCCGGTGATGTGCTGGCGGTTGAAAATCTGAATATTGCCTTTAGGCAGGACCAGCAGAAAATAGCTGCGGTCCGCAATCTCTCTTTTAGCCTGCAACGCGGTGAGACGCTGGCAATTGTTGGCGAATCCGGCTCTGGTAAGTCAGTGACTGCGCTGGCACTGATGCGCCTGTTGGAACAGGCGGGCGGTTTAGTGCAGTGCGATCAAATGCTGTTGCGGCGGCGCACTCGCGAAGTGATTGAACTTAGCGAGCAGAGCGCTGCACAAATGCGCCATGTGCGCGGTGCGGATATGGCAATGATATTTCAGGAGCCGATGACATCGCTGAACCCGGTATTTACTGTGGGTGAACAGATTGCCGAATCAATTCGTCTGCATCAAAACGCCAGTCGTGAAGAAGCAATGGTCGAGGCGAAGCGGATGCTGGATCAGGTACGCATTCCGGAGGCACAAACCATTCTTTCACGTTATCCGCATCAACTCTCTGGCGGGATGCGCCAGCGAGTGATGATTGCGATGGCACTGTCATGCCGCCCGGCGGTGCTGATTGCCGATGAGCCAACCACCGCGCTGGATGTCACTATTCAGGCGCAGATCCTGCAATTAATCAAAGTATTGCAAAAAGAGATGTCGATGGGCGTTATCTTTATCACTCACGATATGGGTGTGGTGGCAGAGATTGCCGATCGGGTACTGGTGATGTATCAGGGCGAGGCGGTGGAAACGGGTAGCGTCAAACAGATTTTTCATGCACCACAACATCCTTACACCCGTGCGCTGTTAGCTGCTGTCCCGCAGCTTGGTGCGATGAAAGGGGGAGATTATCCCCGACGTTTCCCGCTCATATCGCTTGAACATCCAGTGAAACAGGAACCACCCATCGAGCAGAAGACGGTGGTGGATGGCGAACCTGTTTTACGGGTGCGTAATCTGGTTACCCGTTTCCCTTTGCGCAGTGGTTTGTTGAATCGCGTAACGCGGGAAGTGCATGCCGTTGAGAAAGTCAGTTTTGATCTCTGGCCTGGCGAAACGCTATCGCTGGTGGGCGAGTCTGGCAGCGGTAAATCTACTACCGGGCGGGCGTTGCTGCGCCTGGTCGAATCGCAGGGCGGCGAAATTATCTTTAACGGTCAGCGAATCGATACCCTTTCACCCGGCAAACTTCAGGCATTGCGCCGCGATATTCAGTTTATTTTTCAGGATCCTTACGCCTCGCTGGACCCACGTCAGACCATCGGTGATTCGATTATCGAACCGTTGCGCGTACACGGTTTATTGCAAGGTAAAGAAGCTGCTGCACGCGTTGCGTGGTTGCTGGAGCGCGTGGGTCTGTTACCTGAACATGCGTGGCGTTACCCGCATGAGTTTTCCGGTGGCCAGCGACAGCGCATCTGCATTGCTCGCGCGTTGGCATTGAATCCAAAAGTGATCATTGCCGATGAAGCCGTATCAGCGCTGGATGTTTCTATTCGCGGGCAGATTATCAACTTGTTGCTCGATCTCCAGCGTGATTTCGGCATTGCGTATCTGTTTATCTCCCACGATATGGCCGTTGTAGAGCGGATTAGTCATCGTGTGGCGGTGATGTATCTCGGGCAAATTGTTGAAATTGGTCCACGGCGCGCGGTCTTTGAAAATCCGCAGCATCCTTATACGCGTAAATTACTGGCGGCAGTTCCGGTCGCTGAACCGTCCCGACAACGACCGCAGCGTGTACTGCTGTCGGACGATCTTCCCAGCAATATTCATCTGCGTGGTGAAGAGGTTGTAGCCGTCTCGTTGCAATGCGTCGGGCCGGGGCATTACGTCGCACAACCACAATCAGAATACGCATTCATGCGTAGATAACATTCAGGCGGAGAATAAAATGGCAAGAGCTGTACACCGTAGTGGGTTAGTGGCGCTGGGCATTGCGACAGCGTTGATGGCATCTTGTGCATTCGCTGCCAAAGATGTGGTGGTGGCGGTAGGATCGAACTTCACCACGCTCGATCCATATGACGCGAATGACACGTTATCTCAGGCCGTAGCGAAATCGTTTTACCAGGGGCTGTTCGGTCTCGATAAAGAGATGAAACTGAAAAACGTACTGGCGGAGAGTTATACCGTTTCCGATGACGGCCTTACTTACACCGTGAAACTGCGGGAAGGAATTAAATTCCAGGATGGCACCGATTTCAACGCAGCGGCGGTAAAAGCGAATCTGGACCGGGCCAGCGATCCGGCGAATCATCTTAAACGCTATAACCTGTATAAGAATATTGCCAAAACGGAAGCGATCGATCCGACAACGGTAAAGATTACCCTCAAACAGCCGTTTTCAGCGTTTATTAATATTCTTGCCCATCCCGCGACCGCGATGATTTCACCGGCAGCGCTGGAAAAATATGGCAAGGAGATTGGTTTTCATCCGGTTGGCACCGGACCGTATGAACTGAATACCTGGAATCAGACCGATTTTGTGAAGGTGAAAAAATTCGCGGGGTACTGGCAGCCAGGATTGCCCAAACTGGACAGCATAACCTGGCGTCCGGTGGCGGATAACAACACCCGTGCGGCAATGCTGCAAACCGGTGAAGCGCAATTTGCTTTTCCCATCCCTTATGAACAAGCGGCGCTACTGGAGAAAAACAAAAATATCGAGCTGATGGCCAGCCCGTCGATTATGCAGCGTTATATCAGCATGAACGTGACGCAGAAACCATTCGATAACCCAAAAGTACGTGAGGCGCTGAATTACGCCATCAACCGTCAGGCACTGGTGAAAGTGGCCTTTGCGGGATATGCAGTTCCTGCCACTGGTGTGGTGCCACCGAGTATTGCCTACGCGCAAAGTTATCAACCGTGGCCTTACGATCCGGCGAAAGCGCGTGAACTATTGAAAGAGGCGGGGTATCCCAACGGCTTCAGTACCACGCTGTGGTCATCACATAATCACAGTACCGCACAGAAAGTGCTGCAATTTACCCAGCAACAGCTAGCGCAGGTGGGGATTAAAGCCCAGGTAACGGCGATGGATGCCGGGCAGCGGGCGGCAGAAGTTGAAGGTAAAGGGCAGAAAGAGAGCGGCGTGAGAATGTTTTGCACTGGCTGGTCGGCCTCGACTGGTGAAGCTGACTGGGCGCTATCGCCACTGTTCGCCTCGCAGAACTGGCCGCCGACGCTGTTTAATACTGCGTTTTACAGCAATAAGCAGGTGGATGACGAGCTTGCCCAGGCGCTGAAAACCAACGATCCGGCGCAAAAGGCGCGCTTGTATAAGGCGGCGCAGGATATTATCTGGCAAGAGTCGCCGTGGATCCCGCTGGTGGTCGAAAAACTGGTGTCGGCACACAGTAAAAACCTGACTGGTTTTTGGATCATGCCAGACACCGGTTTCAGCTTTGAAGACGCCGATTTGCAATAAGCAACGCAGGGAGTGGAATGCTTAATTACGTTATCAAACGCTTACTGGGACTGATTCCAACGCTGTTTATTGTCTCAGTGCTGGTGTTTTTGTTTGTTCATATGCTGCCCGGCGATCCAGCGCGATTGATTGCCGGACCAGAAGCCGATGCGCAGGTCATCGAGCTGGTGCGTCAACAACTGGGGTTGGATAAGCCACTGTATCACCAGTTCTGGCACTATATCACCAATGCCGTACAGGGCGATTTTGGCCTGTCGATGGTGTCGCGTCGTCCCGTTGCCAATGAGATTGCCAGCCGCTTCATGCCTACTCTATGGTTGACTATTACCAGTATGACCTGGGCGGTGCTGTTCGGCATGGGGGCTGGTATTATCGCCGCTGTCTGGCGTAACCGTTGGCCGGATCGATTAAGTATGACTATCGCGGTATCAGGGATTTCATTCCCGGCATTTGCGTTAGGAATACTGTTGATTCAGGTTTTCTCAGTTGAACTTGGCTGGTTACCCACCGTAGGTGCAGACAGTTGGCAGCACTACATTTTACCCTCCCTGACGCTCGGCGCGGCAGTGGCAGCCGTGATGGCGCGCTTTACCCGCGCATCGTTTGTCGACGTTTTAAGCGAAGATTATATGCGTACCGCGAGGGCGAAAGGGGTGAGCGAAACCTGGGTCATCCTCAAACACGGGTTACGCAATGCGATGATCCCGGTAGTGACCATGATGGGCTTACAGTTTGGCTTTTTACTCGGTGGTTCCATTGTGGTGGAGAAAGTCTTCAACTGGCCCGGACTTGGACGCTTACTCGTCGACTCCGTAGAAATGCGCGATTACCCGGTGATTCAGGCGGAAATTCTGCTTTTCTCGCTGGAATTTATTCTTATCAACTTAGTGGTGGATGTGCTTTATGCCGCCATTAACCCGGCTATCAGGTACAAGTAAGGATGCGAATATTTAACTGGCGACGTCAGGCGGTGTTAAACGCCATGCCATTGGTTAAACCTGACCAGGTACGTACACCGTGGCATGAATTCTGGCGACGATTTCGCCGTCAGCATATGGCGATGACCGCCGCATTGTTCGTTATTTTATTGATTGTGGTGGCCATTTTTGCACGCTGGATCGCTCCCTATGACGCCGAAAATTATTTTGATTATGACAATCTGAATAACGGACCTTCTTTGCAGCACTGGTTTGGCGTCGATTCACTGGGACGCGACATTTTCAGCCGTGTCCTGGTTGGTGCGCAAATCTCGCTGGCGGCGGGCGTGTTTGCCGTGTTTATCGGTGCGGCGATCGGGACGTTGCTGGGCTTGCTGGCGGGATATTATGAAGGCTGGTGGGATCGGCTGATCATGCGCATTTGCGATGTGCTGTTTGCCTTCCCGGGTATTTTACTGGCGATCGCTGTTGTTGCGGTGTTGGGAAGCGGCATCGCTAACGTGATTATCGCCGTTGCCATTTTTTCCATCCCCGCGTTTGCCCGACTGGTGCGCGGCAATACGCTGGTGTTGAAACAGCAAACCTTTATTGAGTCAGCACGCAGTATTGGTGCCAGCGATATGACCATTTTATTGCGTCATATTCTGCCTGGGACCGTCTCTTCTATCGTGGTGTTTTTCACTATGCGCATTGGTACCTCGATTATCTCTGCGGCCAGCCTGTCGTTTCTCGGCCTCGGCGCGCAGCCGCCGACACCAGAGTGGGGAGCGATGCTCAATGAGGCTCGAGCGGATATGGTTATCGCGCCGCATGTCGCTGTTTTTCCGGCCCTGGCTATTTTTTTGACCGTACTGGCGTTCAATTTGCTGGGGGATGGTTTACGCGATGCGCTGGATCCGAAAATTAAAGGATAGTTACGTTTGAATATTGCTTGAAAGGGTAATCACCTCACAGGAAATTATTACCCAAAGCAAGTGTTGTAACTTTCTGCTGATTTTGTAGAATCGGGTAATTTGGTTAAAAAGCCGCAGCGGGACTATTTTTGCAGCGGCACGGCGTTCAGATAGTTATTTTGTTAAATGTATTAACATGCTGAGTTTATACGAAAAGATAAAAATAAGGTTGATAATTTTATTTTTATTGGCAGCGCTGTCATTTATTGGTCTTTTTTTCATCATTAACTATCAACTGGTATCGGAACGCGCGGTAAAACGTGCCGATAGCCGCTTTGAACTTATTCAGAAAAACGTTGGCTATTTCTTTAAAGATATTGAACGTTCGGCCCTGACATTAAAGGACTCACTGTATTTATTAAAAAATACAGAGGAGATTCAACGCGCTGTGATCCTTAAAATGGAAATGATGCCATTTTTAGACTCGGTGGGACTGGTACTTGATAATAATAAATATTATCTCTTTTCGCGGAGGGCAAATGATAAAATCGCTGTTTATCATCAGGAACAAGTAAATGGACCGCTTGTCGACGAGTCAGGGCGGGTTATTTTTGCCGATTTTAACCCATCGAAACGACCGTGGTCTGTGGCTTCAGATGACTCTAACAACAGCTGGAATCCGGCATACAATTGCTTTGATCGTCCGGGTAAAAAATGTATCTCTTTTACGCTACGCATCAACGGCAAAGATCACGATTTGTTAGTGGTGGATAAAATTCATGTCGATTTAAACTGGCGATATCTGAACGAGTATCTTGATCAAATCAGCGCTAATGATGAAGTTCTATTTTTGAAACAAGGCCATGAGATCATTGCCAAGAATCAACTCGCTCGTGAAAAACTGATTATTTATAATAGCGAAGGCAATTATAATATTATTGATTCTGTCGATACTGAATATATCGAAAAAACATCAGCGGTGCCAAACAATACATTATTCGAGATCTATTTTTATTATCCTGGCGGTAATTTATTGAACGCATCAGATAAACTTTTTTATCTGCCGTTTGCTTTCATTATTATCGTATTGCTGGTGGTTTATTTAATGACCACTCGTGTGTTCCGTCGGCAATTTTCTGAAATGACCGAGCTGGTTAATACGCTGGCATTTTTGCCCGACTCAACGGATCAAATCGAGGCTCTGAAAATTCGCGAAGGCGATGCGAAAGAGATTATCAGCATCAAAAATTCGATCGCGGAAATGAAAGATGCCGAAATTGAACGGTCAAATAAATTGCTCTCACTGATCTCTTACGATCAGGAAAGCGGTTTTATTAAAAATATGGCGATTATTGAGTCCAACAATAATCAGTATCTGGCTGTGGGGATCATCAAACTGTGTGGTCTGGAAGCCGTGGAAGCGGTGTTTGGTGTTGATGAACGCAATAAAATCGTCAGGAAATTGTGTCAGCGAATTGCCGAGAAATATGCGCAATGCTGCGATATCGTGACATTTAATGCCGATCTCTATTTACTTCTGTGCCGGGAAAATGTACAGACATTTACCCGTAAAATAGCGATGATAAACGATTTTGACAGCAGCTTTGGCTACCGCAATCTGCGCATCCATAAGTCTGCCATTTGTGAACCGTTGAAGGGAGAAAACGCCTGGAGTTACGCAGAAAAACTGAAACTGGCGATTTCCAGTATCCGTGACCATATGTTCTCAGAGTTTATTTTCTGTGATGACGCGAAACTCAACGAAATAGAAGAGAATATCTGGATTGCGCGTAATATTCGCCATGCAATGGAAATTGGCGAACTATTCCTGGTCTATCAACCGATCGTTGATATTAACACCCGCGCCATTCTGGGCGCGGAGGCGTTGTGCCGTTGGGTGTCTGCGGAGCGGGGGATCATTTCACCGCTGAAGTTCATTACCATTGCTGAAGATATCGGGTTTATCAATGAGCTAGGTTATCAGATTATTAAAACGGCAATGGGTGAATTCAGACATTTTAGTCAGCGTGCGTCGCTGAAGGACGGTTTCTTACTGCATATTAATGTTTCGCCCTGGCAGTTAAACGAACCACACTTTCATGAGCGTTTTACCACCATCATGAAAGAAAATGGCCTGAAGGCGAACAGCCTCTGTGTTGAGATCACTGAAACTGTGATCGAGCGAATTAATGAACATTTTTATCTCAATATTGAACAACTGCGTAAACAAGGGGTACGGATATCGATTGATGACTTTGGCACCGGTTTGTCAAACCTGAAACGTTTTTATGAAATTAATCCAGACAGTATAAAAGTGGACTCGCAATTTACCGGCGATATTTTCGGTACTGCGGGGAAAATTGTGCGCATTATTTTCGATCTGGCACGCTATAACCGGATCCCGGTGATTGCGGAAGGCGTAGAGAGCGAAGACGTTGCGCGCGAATTAATCAAATTAGGATGTGTTCAGGCTCAGGGGTATCTGTACCAGAAACCCATGCCATTCTCCGCCTGGGATAAAAGTGGAAAATTAGTAAAAGAGTAGTTTACGTATGTCCAGAATCAATAAGTTCGTACTTACAGTCAGTCTGCTGATTTTTATCATGATTTCAGCAGTTGCCTGCGGGATCTACACTCAAATGGTAAAGGAACGGGTGTATGGCCTGAAACAGTCCGTTATTGATACTGCTTTTGCGGTGGCAAATATTGCTGAATATCGGCGTAGCGTGGCAATTGATCTCATCAACACGCTAAATCCCACGGAGGAACAGCTGTTGGTTGGCTTGCGCACAGCTTACGCCGACTCGGTTTCACCCTCTTATTTGTACGATGTCGGTCCTTATCTGATTTCCAGTGACGAATGTATTCAGGTAAAGGAGTTCGAGAAAAATTATTGTGCAGATATTATGCAGGTTGTTAAGTATCGACATGTCAAAAATACAGGGTTTATCTCTTTTGACGGTAAAACCTTCGTCTATTACCTCTATCCGGTAACTCACAATCGCAGTCTGATATTTTTGCTTGGTCTGGAGCGTTTTTCTTTACTGTCAAAATCGCTGGCGATGGATAGCGAGAACCTGATGTTCTCTCTGTTTAAGAACGGTAAACCGGTGACCGGTGATGAATATAATGCTAAAAACGCCATCTTCACCGTTTCGGAAGCAATGGAGCACTTCGCCTATTTGCCGACCGGATTGTACGTATTTTCGTATAAAAAAGACGTTTATTTTCAGGTATGTATGTTGATTATTTTCTTTGCTGCATTGGTGGCAGTGATATCGGGTGCTAGCTGCCTTTATCTGGTGCGCAGAGTGATTAATCGTGGCATTGTGGAGAAAGAAGCCATTATTAATAACCATTTTGAACGCGTCCTGGACGGTGGGCTTTTCTTCTCGGCTGCCGATGTCAAAAAACTCTACAGTATGTATAACTCGGCGTTTCTGGACGACCTGACCAAAGCAATGGGCAGAAAATCCTTTGATGAAGATTTAAAAGCCCTGCCGGAAAAAGGGGGCTATCTGTGTCTTTTTGATGTCGATAAATTCAAAAACATTAACGACACCTTCGGTCATTTGCTGGGCGATGAAGTGTTGATGAAAGTGGTGAAAATCCTTAAATCACAAATCCCGGTAGATAAAGGTAAAGTCTACCGCTTCGGCGGTGACGAATTTGCGGTGATTTATACTGGCGGAACGCTGGAGGAGTTGCTATCGATTCTAAAAGAAATCGTTCATTTCCAGGTGGGAAGCATTAATTTAAGCACCAGTATCGGTGTAGCGCATTCAAATGAATGTACTACCGTCGAACGCTTGAAAATGCTGGCGGATGAGCGGCTGTATAAGAGTAAGAAAAACGGCAGGGCGCAGATTAGCTGGCAGTAATCTTTATTCGCAGGCCGGACAAATGATTTTGCCCGGCCTGAATTAATTAAACCCGGCTACCCCACAAATCGTACTCATCGGCGTGCTCGACTTTCACACGCAGGATATCACCCGGCTTAACGTTGGTTTCACCATTGAGATAAACCGCACCGTCGATTTCCGGTGCATCTGCCATGCTGCGACCAATCGCGCCTTCTTCGTCCACTTCGTCGATAATCACCAGAATTTCACGGCCCACTTTCTCTTGCAGGCGCTCGGCGGAAATCTGCTGCTGCAGCTGCATGAAACGGTTCCAGCGTTCTTCTTTCACTTCTTCCGGAACCTGGTCAGGCAGGGCATTGGCGTCTGCACCTTCAACCGGGCTGTACTTAAAGCAGCCAACGCGATCCAGACGTGCTTCTTTCAGGAAATCGAGTAGCATCTGGAAATCTTCTTCCGTCTCGCCAGGGAAGCCGACAATAAAGGTTGAGCGCAGGGTCAGTTCCGGGCAGATTTCGCGCCACTGTTTGATGCGCGCCAGTTGGCGATCTACAGAACCCGGACGCTTCATCAGTTTGAGAATGCGCGGGCTGGCGTGTTGCAACGGGATATCCAGATACGGCAGGATTTTGCCTTCCGCCATCAGTGGGATGACGTCGTCCACGTGTGGATAAGGGTAAACGTAGTGCAGACGTGTCCAGATCCCCAGTTTCGATAACTGTTCACACAGGCTGACCATGCTGGTTTTTACCGGCTCGCCGTTGTGGAAGCCAGTACGATGTTTAACATCGACGCCATAGGCGGAAGTATCCTGCGAGATCACCAGAATCTCTTTAACGCCCGCATCAACCAGTCGTTTCGCTTCACTTAACACTTCGCCAATCGGACGGCTCACCAGATCGCCGCGCATAGACGGAATAATGCAGAAGGTGCAGCGGTGGTTACAGCCTTCAGAAATTTTCAGATAGGCATAATGACGCGGCGTCAGTTTCACACCTTGTTCTGGCACCAGGCTCAGGAACGGGTTGTGTTTCGGTTTTGGTACGTAGTGATGAACGTGCTCAAGAACCTGCTCATAGCTATGAGGCCCGGTGATTTCCAGCACTTTCGGGTGGACTTCGCGGATCTGATCTTCTTTCGCCCCCAGACAACCGGTCACAATGACCTTGCCGTTTTCATTCAACGCTTCGCCAATGGCTTCCAGTGATTCTTGTACCGCGCTGTCAATAAAGCCGCAGGTATTGACGATCACCATGTCCGCATCGTCATAGCTCGGTACCACGTCATAACCTTCGGTGCGTAGTTCGGTGAGAATACGCTCTGAATCGACAAGGTTTTTCGGACAGCCAAGGGAAACAAAGCCGATTTTCGGCTGGGGAGTTACTTTGCTCATAGCTTAAAAAATATTCAGTTACAGGAAAGGTCAGGGCAGGGATTCTACAGAGTTCTGGATAAAATTTGTATCGCAATCTCATTCGCTGGCGGAGGCGAAGGAAATGTAAATTTTGTTAATTCGGCGTGAATAATTGATCCTGGACAGCATTTTGCTCAAAAAATAGCCATACTATTTAATTGCAACAAGGCTGGAAAGAGGAGGATCGAAGTATGTTCGTTGACAGACAGCGAATCGATCTGCTGAACCGGTTGATCGACGCACGCGTTGACCTCGCTGCATACGTGCAACTGAGGAAGGCAAAAGGATACATGTCCGTCAGCGAAAGCAATCATCTACGAGATAACTTTTTTAAACTGAATCGCGAACTGCACGATAAATCGCTGCGGTTGAATCTTCATCTGGATCAGGAAGAGTGGAGTGCTCTTCATCATGCTGAAGAAGCATTAGCGACAGCCGCAGTATGTTTGATGAGTGGGCACCATGATTGCCCGACTGTTATTACCGTCAACGCCGATAAGCTTGAAAATTGTCTGATGAGCTTAACGCTGAGTATCCAGAGCCTGCAGAAGCACGCCATGCTTGAGAAGGCCTGAAAACTAAGGGGGAGAAAGCGTCTCCCCCTTCATGTTTAAGTTTTTGTAAAAATGAATTTGTTATCTCCTCCACTGACTACGCTTTAAGCCAGAGTCAATCCGGAGGCGTTATGCAGAGACAATCCTTTTTCCTTGTGCCCCTTATCTGTCTTTCTTCTGCTCTCTGGGCAGCTCCTGCAACGGTAAATGTCGAAGTACTGCAAGACAAACTCGATCACCCTTGGGCGCTGGCCTTTTTACCCGATAATCACGGTATGTTAATCACTCTGCGCGGCGGTGAGTTACGTCGCTGGCAAGCAGGAAAAGGATTATCTGCGCCGCTTTCCGGAGTGCCGGACGTTTGGGCGCACGGGCAGGGC
Organism: Escherichia sp. HH091_1A; assembly: GCF_030295175.1. NCBI lineage: Bacteria > Pseudomonadati > Pseudomonadota > Gammaproteobacteria > Enterobacterales > Enterobacteriaceae > Escherichia > Escherichia sp. HH091_1A. The sequence continues at coordinate 1,044,489 of NZ_AP025747.1, forward strand.
GGTCTGCTGGACGTGGTTTTAGCGCCTGATTTTGCCCAGTCGCGCCGCATCTGGTTAAGTTATTCCGAAGTTGGCGATGATGGCAAAGCCGGAACTGCTGTGGGTTATGGCCGCTTAAGTGATGATCTCTCAAAAGTGACCGACTTCCGCACCGTCTTTCGCCAGATGCCAAAACTGTCTACCGGCAACCATTTTGGCGGGCGGCTGGTATTCGACGGTAAAGGTTATCTTTTTATTGCTCTGGGCGAAAACAATCAGCGCCCGACGGCGCAGGATCTGGATAAATTACAGGGCAAACTGGTGCGTCTTACTGACCAGGGCGAGATCCCGGATGATAATCCTTTTGCCAGGAGATCCGGTGCGCGCGCCGAGATCTGGTCTTATGGTATTCGTAACCCGCAAGGAATGGCGATGAATCCGTGGAGTAATGCACTGTGGCTAAATGAACATGGCCCCCGCGGTGGTGATGAAATTAATATCCCGCAAAAAGGCAAAAACTACGGCTGGCCGCTGGCAACCTGGGGAATCAACTATTCGGGATTTAAGATACCGGAAGCGAAAGGGGAGATCGTCACCGGGACTGAGCAACCTGTTTTTTACTGGAAAGATTCGCCTGCCGTGAGCGGTATGACCTTCTATAACAGCGACAAATTCCCCCAGTGGCAGCAAAAATTATTTATTGGCGCTCTGAAAGATAAAGATGTCATTGTGATGAGCGTCAACGGCGACGAAGTGACAGAAGATGGCCGTATTTTAACGGACAGAGGGCAACGAATTCGTGATGTTCGCACTGGACCCGACGGTTATTTATACGTTCTCACCGACGAGTCCAGTGGGGAATTACTCAAAGTTAGTCCACGCAATTAGCTCACGGGGATCATCACCACTTTGCGCACTGCGGGGCGTTCAGTGAGTTGCTGATACCAGCGTTGCAGATTTGGACGCGGTGTCCAGGTCAGGCCAACATTAAACAAATTGTAGATGAACGGTGCGATGGCGATATCGCCCACACCAAACTCGTCGCCAGAGAACCATTTTACTTTTGCCAGTTCCGCATCGAGCAGGGCAAACAGGGCGTCGCACTCTTTGCAACTGGCATCAATGGCGGCCTGATCGCGCTCTTCGGGGGGTGTTCTGACCAATCCCATCAGGATCCCGCGATGGGCATTACTGAGCGTCTGGTTTGCCCAGTCCATCCATTTTTCCGCTTCTGCACGGCGTGCCGGTGAGTCGATCCACAGGCGGTTTTGCCCATACTGTGCCGCCAGATAGCGGACAATGGCATTTGATTCCCAAAGGATGAGATCACTTTCGTCGTCACGCAACAACGGCACCAGCCCGTTAGGGTTCATCGCCAGAAAATCAGCATCGTGGTTTACTCCAAACTCACGGCCCGCGAGAATTTGCTCATAAGGTAGTTCCAGTTCTTCGAGCGTCAGCAATACTTTTTTTACGTTGGTTGAATTATTCCGACCCCACAGCGTAATCATACTTACCCCTTTTCCGACAGGCAGCCACAGGCTGAACAGGACTTTGATGGTGAAGTAAAGTTAACTTTTAAGCAACAGCTGGCAAAAAAATGACGGCAGAAGCAGCGAAGCGGCAGGATATTGCATAAACTTTAAAAACTTTACCAACTTACGGTTTCTTTAAGTTTGTGTGTGCGTTATTAATCACCGAACTTATCATACGGCGATATAACGTATTTTTTTTGAATGGATACTCGGGTGGCATTTATGACGCAATACTCCTCTCTCCTTCGTGGTCTTGCAGCGGGTTCTGCATTTTTATTCCTTTTTGCCCCAACGGCATTCGCGGCGGAACAAACCGTTGAAGCGCCGAGCGTGGATGCGCGTGCATGGATTTTAATGGATTACGCCAGCGGTAAAGTGCTGGCAGAAGGCAATGCGGATGAGAAACTGGACCCCGCGAGCCTGACTAAAATCATGACCAGCTATGTGGTTGGGCAGGCGCTTAAGGCCGATAAGATTAAACTCACCGATATGGTGACGGTCGGTAAAGATGCCTGGGCGACGGGAAACCCGGCACTGCGTGGTTCGTCGGTAATGTTCCTCAAACCAGGCGATCAGGTTTCGGTGGCAGACTTGAACAAAGGCGTGATTATCCAGTCCGGTAATGACGCCTGTATTGCGCTGGCTGATTACGTTGCCGGGAGCCAGGAGTCATTTATTGGTTTGATGAATGGTTATGCCAAAAAACTGGGGCTGACCAACACGACCTTCCAGACGGTGCACGGTCTGGATGCGCCGGGGCAGTTCAGTACCGCGCGCGATATGGCATTGCTGGGTAAAGCATTGATCCACGATGTGCCAGAAGAGTACGCCATTCATAAAGAGAAAGAGTTCACCTTCAACAAAATTCGTCAGCCTAACCGTAACCGTCTGCTGTGGAGCAGCAATCTGAATGTTGATGGCATGAAGACAGGAACCACGGCAGGCGCGGGATATAATCTGGTTGCTTCGGCTACCCAGGGCGATATGCGTTTGATCTCCGTAGTACTGGGTGCGAAAACTGACCGTATCCGTTTTAATGAGTCTGAGAAATTATTGACCTGGGGTTTCCGCTTCTTTGAAACCGTGACGCCAATTAAACCTGATGCCACCTTTGTGACTCAGCGCGTCTGGTTTGGTGATAAGAGCGAAGTGAATCTCGGGGCAGGCGAAGCGGGATCAGTGACCATACCGCGTGGGCAGCTGAAAAACCTGAAAGCGAGTTATACGTTAACGGAACCGCAGCTTACCGCACCGCTGAAAAAAGGTCAGGTTGTCGGCACCATTGATTTCCAGCTTAACGGTAAATCCATTGAACAGCGTCCGCTGATCGTGATGGAAAATGTGGAAGAGGGCGGATTCTTTGGTCGGATGTGGGATTTCGTGATGATGAAATTCCATCAGTGGTTCGGCAGCTGGTTCTCTTAATCTTCTGATAACCGGATGGCGCGAACGTCATCCGGTTATTCGTTGTTAATACATCAACTTAATACGCTGCGTCTGCGCGTACTTCACATACTCATCTTCCGGGCAACAATCGCTCACTACAATATCAAAGCGTTTCAGGTCACCCATGCGTGCCGGACGCACCTTGCCAAATTTACTGTGGTCGACAACCAGCACATGCTTTTGCGCCATCGACATGGCCCAGTGTTTTACCGGCAACTCTTCAAGATTAAAACAGGTAGCGCCCTTACTGACATGCACCCCCGCCGCGGAATAAAAAGCGATATCCGGGCAAAAATTATTCAGCGTTTGCTGAAAATCGATGGGTTTGAAAATGGCGTTGCTGGCGTGAAATTCACCACCGCAAAGAAACGCGCGGCAATGAGGTTTCTCTTTCAGTGCCAGAAAGGTATTTAGCGAATAACAAATGGCGGTAAAAGGGATTTCATTATCAATCGCTTCAATAATCCACGGTGTGGTGGTGCCACAGTCAAAAAAGAGGGTCTGATCGGGTTCTACCAGCGTCGCAGCCAGTTTTGCCGCCCGGCGTTTTTCCTCTACCAGACGGGATTTTTGATCGCTTAACAGGTAATGGCTGGCGCTGCGCGGTTCCAGAACAATATAGCCGCCAAGCAAAACGACGGGGGCGCTGTGGTTGTTCAGATCGCGACGAATCGTCATCTCCGAAACCCCAAGCAGGGCGGCGGCGTCTTTAAGATGTAACTTATCGCTGCGTTTTAATTCTTGCAGCAGTTGCCCGATACGCTCTTCGCGACGTGTTTCCATAATCCCTCTGAATAGTTATTGAAGCGAGCCGCTCAATACTACACTTTTTAGCAGAGATCAGTCACGCACCCAGCCTTTGCGGATCGGTAATGCAAAACAGAAGCGATACCATGATTGCAGACGTTGATAGAGTTTATGCCCTATCGCTTGCCAGATAATCTGAGCGCTAAGGCAGCCAATCATACCTGCCAGCAATCCACCGAGCATATCCAGCGGCCAGTGCACGCCAAGATAAACGCGCGACCAGGCAATGACAACAGCCAGTACCATTAAAAGGGAACCGGACCACAGGCGATGCCAGCATAAAAATGCCAGTGCAAAGGTGAAAATTACCGTACCATGATCGCTCGGGAATGAGTCATCCGCCGCATGATGCAGGAAGTTATAGCCGATATTCTCGACAAAGGGTCGGTCGTGTGGGAAAAGATGCCCCATCGTCCAGGACACTAACAGGCTGACGACTAGCGCGATAGCGATTTTTATCACCAGTTGCCGTTGTGCTGTAAGCCCCCACAACCAAAGTACTGCGGCCAGCAGCGGCACCACGGTAATCAAATCTTTAGCAATAAAAATCGCCAACGAGATCATCCACGGAGCCGAGTCTGGCGTCGCGTTAATAAGAGAGAATAGAGAGAGATTCAAATTTTCCAGCATAACTTCCCGACGCAAAGTGATTAAAAGGGAGCCAATACAGGCAAGTCGTTGAGAATAAAGTGCAGGTTAAACTGGGTAAAGCGGCATCGTCTTATTTCCCTCAAGCGGCCCTGTTTACGGTGGCTGATTGTAACGAGCATAGGTTAAATAAAACTTAAAGAAAGCGTAGCTATACTCGCAATAATGTAAGAATGTGCTTAACCGAAGTTTCAGCTACAAAATTCGCTTTCTCGTTAGCTGCGCTTTTATTAAACTTTGCGCGATTATTATTGGCGAAGAAATTGCATGCAAAATAGATTAGCTTCCGGTGCCAGGCTTGGACGTCAGGCGTTACTTTTCCCTCTCTGTCTGGTGCTTTACGAATTTTCAACCTATATCGGCAACGATATGATTCAACCCGGCATGTTGGCCGTGGTGGAGCAGTATCAGGCGGGCATTGATTGGGTTCCTACTTCGATGACCGCGTATCTGGCGGGCGGGATGTTTTTACAGTGGCTGCTGGGACCACTGTCGGATCGTATTGGTCGCCGTCCGGTGATGCTGGCGGGAGTAGTGTGGTTTATCATCACTTGTCTGGCGATATTACTGGCGCAAAACATTGAACAATTCACGCTGTTGCGCTTCTTGCAGGGCATAAGCCTCTGTTTCATTGGCGCTGTGGGTTACGCCGCAATTCAGGAGTCCTCCGAAGAGGCGGTTTGTATCAAGATCACCGCGCTGATGGCGAACGTGGCGCTGATTGCTCCGCTACTTGGTCCGCTGGTGGGCGCGGCGTGGATCCATGTGCTGCCCTGGGAAGGGATGTTCGTCTTGTTTGCCTCATTGGCAGCGATCTCCTTTTTCGGTCTGCAACGAGCCATGCCTGAAACCGCCACGCGTATAGGCGAGAAACTGTCGCTGAAAGAACTCGGTCGTGACTATAAGCTGGTGCTGAAGAACGGTCGCTTTGTGGCAGGGGCACTGGCGCTGGGATTTGTTAGCCTGCCGTTGCTGGCGTGGATCGCCCAGTCGCCGATTATCATCATTACCGGCGAGCAGTTGAGTAGCTATGAATATGGCTTGCTGCAAGTGCCTATTTTCGGGGCATTAATTGCGGGTAACTTGCTGCTAGCGCGTCTGACCTCGCGCCGCACCGTACGTTCATTGATTATTATGGGCGGCTGGCCGATTATGATTGGCCTATTGGTCGCTGCTGCGGCAACGGTTATCTCATCGCACGCGTATTTGTGGATGACCGCCGGGTTAAGTATTTATGCTTTCGGTATTGGCCTGGCGAATGCGGGATTGGTGCGATTGAGCCTGTTTGCCAGCGATATGAGTAAAGGTACGGTTTCTGCGGCGATGGGAATGTTGCAAATGCTTATTTTTACCGTCGGTATTGAAATCAGCAAACATGCCTGGCTGAATGGGGGCAACGGCCTGTTTAATCTCTTCAACCTTGCCAACGGGATTTTGTGGCTGCTGCTGATGGTTATCTTTTTAAAAGATAAACAGATGGGAAATTCGCACGAAGGGTAAAAAAAATTCCTGATTGCGCAAAGCAATCAGGCATTTTCAAATTAATGGTGATGGTCATCAATCTGGTGTTCGATAACCATCCCTTCACCTACGCTGGCAAGATGGCGAACATACGGATGCGGGCGGTAAGCCGGAGCTGGCGCAGGAGCCACATAGACGGTTTGCGGCACAGTCGCGACGCTGACTGCTTGTGGAACGCTGACTGAATCAGGGACCACAACCACTTTGTATCCACTCGGCACATCGACGGTGACACTTTGCGCCATCGCCACACCAGTAAAGCCCATTAAAAGCGCGCCCAACAGTAGACAATTTCTCATAATCATTTCGCCTGAAATAATGCAGCGGGTTAATTTCTGCGAATTATGCAGCCTTCATTCAGGCTTTGTGTTGCCGGGCGTGCTACCGTTTTTATTGATCAAAAGGCGCTTCGTGTTTAAGAACTTTATCGATCACATCCAGTACACCTTCATGATTATTGGAGCCTGCCCGGTATTTTGCCGCTGCGACGACCGCGCTGCCGGCATTTTCCATCGCAAAACTAAAGCCTGCCTGACGCAGCATCTCAATATCGTTACCACCATCGCCGAAGACCACCACTTCGCTGTCGTCTATTCCCCATAATTTCTGAAGTTGGCGCAGGCCATTCGCTTTATGTACGCCGGGGATAATCAGATCGATGCTGCCGTTGCCGGTGTGGACCGGCACCATAATATCGCCGATGGTCTCATGTAATGCTTTTTGCACTTGTGGTATCAGTTCATCGGAAAGATTCAGGCCAAACTTAAAGAAGATATCTTCTAAATTATCAAAGTTATCGACGTATTCCAGACGGTGATAATACATTTCCGCCACCGTTTTCATGGCATCGTCATATTTTTTGAGGGTATAGGCGCTATTTTTTCCGCAGGCAATAATTTCCACTTCTGGGCGCGTCAGTAAATGTTCCACCACAGTAGCAAACGCATCCTTCGACAGCTCGCCATTAAAAACATCTTTGCCTTCGCTTACAACCCAACCGCCGTTTTCTGCCACAAAGGCAATTTCATTAGCAATTTCAGGGAAGAAAGAGATCAACTGATAATATTGATTCCCGCTGGCGACCACAAAGCGAATGCCTTGTGCTTTCATCTGCTGATACTGAGCCATAAACCGCTCACGGTTATAGGTTTTTTGATCGCTTAAGAAAGTACCATCCATGTCTACCGCAATTAATTTAATGCTCATCAACTATTCTCCATCGCCGTCTGCGTTTTGGTATTGGGTTTGGCGACGGCTTTCGCGACAATAGCCGCAAGAATAACCAGCGCCAGTACAACCAGCATTGCACTACGTAATCCATAATGTTCGCCGAGATAGCCCAGCAGCGGCGGCCCGACGAGGAAAGCCAGATAACCGGTCGTTGCTACCACGCTGACGCGGGTCGGTGCATCGGGGCCGGTATCGCTGGCGGCAGAAATGGTCAGTGGGAAGCCCAGCGAGGCACCCAGTCCCCAAAGTACAACAGAGACCCCAGCGACCCAGGCGCTATCGACAAAAATAATCAGCCCAATACCCAACGCTCCCATTAGTGCACTGGTCCGTACCACGGCAACGCGACTGTAACGGTCGATGAACCAACCGCCGGTGAAGCGTCCAACGGTCATCCCCAGGGTAAAACCGGCATAAATCAGCGAGCCGGAAGTGGGGCTAAAACCGTGACCGTCAACCATTAATAAGGGTAACCAGTCGTTGGCAGAACCTTCGGCAAAGGCCATCGCCAGAACCACGACACCAATCAGCAGCAACTGGATATCGCGATAAAAAGGTACACCTTTTTCGCCATGCTGCGTGCCATCGGCAGCATTTTTGCCAGTACCGTCAGGTATTGCCTGAATAGCAATATAAATAGGCGCGATGCCTACCAGTGCCGCCAATAAAATATGCACCGTTGCCGGAACGCCAAAGGCCGTCAGTGCCATCCCGACACCAGCGCCTGCCAGCGTGCCCAGGCTATAAAAACCGTGCATCATCGGTAAAACCGTTTTATTCATTTCTCGCTCAACGGCGGCACCCTCAACGTTTATCGCCACTTCTGCAGAACCAAAACTAGCCCCAAAGACGCCTAGACCAACGGCAAAGAGCACGGGCGATGTCAGCCAGAGCGCCAGGCTTAATATCATCATCCCGAGCAATGCGCAGGACATCGTGACCAGGATGACATTACGCGTCCCAAAGCGTTTCACTAACCACGCCGAGCAGAGAATACCGCTCATTGAACCGATCGACAGACCAAAGAGGACTCCGCCCATTTCAGCGATCGAAACAGAAAGAATATCGCGGATAGCAGGTGTACGAGTTGCCCAGGACGCCATTAACAGGCCCGGCAAAAAGAAGAACATAAACAGCGCCCAGGTTCGGCGTTTCAATGCATTACGTGAAGAATTTACGGTCATAGATCACGTCAAAATAAGAAGAGGGAAGACAACATTAGCAAGGTTGTGTACATTTGTACACAATTGCAGAGAGAGGAAATGACATGCGTCGCGCTAACGATCCGCAACGGCGAGAAAAAATTATCCAGGCCACGCTGGAGGCGGTGAAACTTTACGGAATACATGCCGTTACGCACCGCAAAATTGCTACCCTTGCCGGGGTACCGTTGGGGTCGATGACCTACTATTTTTCAGGAATTGATGAGTTGTTGCTGGAGGCGTTCAGCAGTTTTACTGAGATCATGTCCCGGCAATATCAGGCATTTTTTAGCGATGTTAGTGATGCTCCGGGCGCATGCCAGGCTATCACCGATATGATCTACAGCTCACAGGTTGCAACGCCGGATAACATGGAGCTGATGTACCAGCTCTACGCGCTGGCTAGCCGAAAACCGCTATTAAAAACGGTAATGCAAAACTGGATGCAGCGCAGTCAGCAAACGCTCGAACAATGGTTTGAACCCGGAACCGCCCGCGCGCTTGATGCGTTTATTGAGGGGATGACGCTGCATTTTGTCACCGACCGTAAGCCGCTATCGCGCGAGGAGATTTTGAGGATGGTTGAGAGGGTTGCAGGGTAGTAGATAAATTTTAGATAACAAAAAACCCACCAACCTTGAACCAAAATGGCGGGGTTGATGGGCTCCACAAAATGGGGACATCAAAGAAAAGCAGTGGCACTAATTAAGACTGATGCCCTGCGGAAAAGTTCTGCGGTTGTGCAAAAAAATTTCATTTTCAGGGCAACTTCAGTTTTATCCTAATCCTGGCCATACCATGACGATGATTGTCCCAGCCAGCGTCAGCAGGACGTTGGCGATTGCGTAAGTGCCCGCATAGCCCAGCGCCGGGATATTACTGCGAGCTGTATCACTGATGATCTCCATTGCCGGCGCGCAGGTGCGTGCGCCCATCATTGCGCCGAACAACAGTGCGCGGTTCATTCGCAATACATAAGCACCGAACAAGAAGCAGATAACCACTGGCACCAGACTGACAATCAATCCGGCAATCAACATCTGACCGCCAATCGCGCCCAGGCCGTTATTAATACCACTACCAGCGCTCAGACCAACGCCTGCCATAAACACCATCAAGCCGAACTCCTTCACCATGCTTAATGCACCCTGCGGAATGTAACCGAAGGTCGGGTGGTTAGCGCGCATAAAGCCCAGCATAATTCCGGCGAATAACAACCCGGCAGCGTTCCCCATGCCGAAACTGAATGTGCTGAACTGGAAGGTGATCATCCCGATCATCAGCCCAATAACAAAGAAGGCGCAGAATGCCAGCAAGTCAGTGACCTGGCTGTGAATCGAGATAAAGCCGATGCGATCGGCGATGGTTTTTACGCGACGGGCATCGCCGCTGACTTGTAAAACGTCACCTTTGTTAAGCACGACGTTGTCATCAATCGGCATCTCAATCTGGCTACGAATGACGCGGTTAAGGAAGCAACCGTGATCGGTCAACTTCAGTTGTGCGAGACGTTTGCCTACAGCGTTATGGTTTTTAACGACCACTTCTTCAGTGACGATACGCATGTCGAGAAGGTCACGATCGAAAACTTCTTTGCCATTACGGAAACTGGGATCGAGTCGGGCGTGGGCGTCGGGATAGCCTACCAACGCTATTTCATCGCCCATTTGTAGTACGGCATCACCGTCTGGATTTGCCAGAATCCCGTTACGCCGAATACGTTCAATGTAACAGCCAGTTTGTCGATAAATACCCAGTTCACGCAGATTTTTGCCGTCGGTCCAGGCTACCAGCTCCGGGCCGACGCGGTAGGCGCGGATCACCGGCAAATAAACCTTACGGTTGGCATCCGTGTCCAGGCCACGTTCACGGGCGATTTGCTGGGCGCTGGTCTGTAAGTCCTGATGCTGCAATTTCGGCAAGTAACGCGCACCAACAATCAAACTCACCAGACCGATTAAATAGGTTAAGGCATACCCGAGGCTCAGATTATCCAGTGCCTGTGAGAGCTGCCTGCTTTCCATGCCGGAATGACGCAGTGTATCGCCAGCACCGACCAAAACCGGTGTTGACGTCATAGAGCCTGCTAACATACCGGCCGTCAGGCCAATATCCCAGCCAAACAGCTTACCTAACCCTAAGGCGATCACCAGCGCACTGCCAACCATCACCAGTGCTAACATTAGGTAATTTTTCCCATCGCGAAAAAAAATGGAAAAAAAGTTCGGTCCAGCTTCGACCCCGACGCAGAAAATAAACAGCATAAAGCCAAGATTAAGCGCGTCGGTGTTAATGCTGAAATGTTGTTGGCCTAATAACAGCGATACGACTAAAACGCCAATGGAATTACCCAGTTGGATCGAACCAAGTCGTAACTTTCCGAGACATAGCCCAAGCGCGAGGACCACAAATAATAACAGAATGTAATTCCCATTTAACAATTCGGCGACGTTTATATTCACGGAGGCTAACTTCTTGTTTACTAGTAAGCTGTTGAAAGAAATGGTAATTTACGATAATGTTTTTTACCAGAATTCAGGGCGCAGATTCATTCAGCGCACCTAAACGATAGTAAAGTAACAATATATTTTACTAGTGTAATCACATTAGGTATCAACGGCTATATGAATTGCGTTGGCCTATATTAGCATGGAATGCGAAGCGGCTTTATCTTACTGAACGCCACACTGGCGAAAAATGTGTTCGATAGACGCAGTGTCAGGAGGAACGAGTGAAACATAAACAACGTTGGGCGGGGGCAATCTGCTGTTTTGTCCTCTTCATTGTGGTGTGCCTTTTTCTGGCGACGCACATGAAAGGCGCTTTTCGGGCTGCCGGGCATCCTGAAATTGGTTTGCTGTTTTTCATTCTTCCTGGAGCGGTTGCCAGCTTCTTTTCACAGCGTAGAGAAGTCCTGAAACCTCTGTTTGGCGCAATGCTGGCGGCACCCTGTTCGATGCTCATAATGCGGCTGTTTTTTTCACCAACGCGCTCATTCTGGCAAGAGCTGGCATGGTTATTAAGTGCGGTGTTCTGGTGTGCGTTGGGGGCATTGTGTTTCTTATTTATCAGCAGTTTGTTTAAATCACAGCACAGAAAAAATCAATGAAGCCCTCAACGCGAGGGCTTATCAGACGATCAGGCGTCCAGATTCTCTTTCACCCATGCAGCAAAATCGGTATAGCCGCCGATATGTTGCTGATCGACAAAAATCTGCGGCACGGTTTCTACGGGTATACCTGCCTTTTGTTGTAGATCTTCTTTAGTGATCCCTTCCGCACGAATATCTACATACTGATACTGAAAATCATCGCGTTCATTGCTCAACTTCTCAGCCAGATCTTTTGCGCGCACACAGTAAGGGCAACCCGGATGACCAAAAATAACGGTTTGCATTGTTTCTCTCCTCATCGGTTTATGCCGGTAATGATCACGCCAAAATGTATTCGCTGAAAGTAGGTTTAACCTGTTGCATTAATTGCTAAAAGCTATAACTGTTAAACACAATACTGTGAAAAGTTATAGACTGAGGTCTTACTTTGCTGAGGGAAGCGTATGCGCGCGATCGGTAAATTGCCTAAAAGCGTGGTGATACTGGAATTTATCGGGATGATGTTGCTGACGGTGGCGCTACTGTCGGTAAGCGACGTCCTGTCGCTGCCTGAGCCATTTTCTTGGCCAGAGGGGCAGATTCTGATGATTTTTCTCGGTGTTTTGCTCATGCTTCCCGCTGCGGTGGTGGTTACTCTTCAGGTGGCAAAACGTATAGCCCCACAGTTGATGAACCGTCCACCGCAATATCCACGTTCAGAAAGAGAAAAAGATAATGACGCCAACCATTGAACTTATTTGTGGCCATCGCTCCATTCGCCATTTCACTGATGAACCCATTTCCGAAGCGCAGCGTGAGGCGATTATTAACAGCGCCCGTGCGACGTCCAGTTCCAGTTTTTTGCAGTGCAGTAGCATTATTCGCATTACCGACAAAGCGTTACGTGATGAACTGGTGACGCTGACCGGCGGGCAAAAACACGTAGCGAAAGCGGCGGAGTTTTGGGTGTTCTGTGCCGACTTTAACCGCCATTTACAGATCTGTCCGGATGCACAACTTGGCCTGGCGGAACAACTGTTGCTCGGTGTCGTTGATACGGCAATGATGGCGCAGAATGCGTTAACCGCAGCGGAATCGCTGGGATTGGGCGGGGTATATATCGGCGGCCTGCGCAATAATATTGAAGCGGTGACGGAACTGCTGAAATTACCGCAGCATGTTCTGCCGCTGTTTGGGATGTGCCTTGGCTGGCCTGCGGATAATCCGGATCTTAAGCCGCGTTTACCGGCTTCCATTTTGGTGCATGAAAACAGCTATCAACCGCTGGATAAAGATGCACTGGCGCAGTATGACGAGCAACTGGCGGAATATTACCTCACCCGTGGCAGCAATAATCGCAGGGATACCTGGAGCGATCATATCCGCCGAACAATCATTAAAGAAAGCCGCCCATTTATTCTGGATTATTTGCACAAACAGGGTTGGGCGACGCGCTAAAACCGCCACGCCGATGTATGATACGCGGGCTTTTGACCAGGTCTGACAGAGAGGTGCAAGGTGAAAATTGCCATATTGTCCCGGGATGGAACGCTCTATTCGTGTAAGCGGCTGCGTGAAGCCGCTATACAGCGTGGTCACCTGGTTGAAATTCTTGATCCGCTTTCTTGCTACATGAACATAAATCCTGCGGCGTCTTCTATTCACTACAAAGGCCGCAAGTTACCCCATTTTGACGCTGTGATCCCGCGTATTGGCACCGCCATTACCTTTTATGGGACGGCGGCACTGCGCCAGTTCGAGATGCTGGGGAGCTATCCGCTCAATGAGTCGGTCGCCATTGCCCGGGCGCGTGACAAATTGCGTTCGATGCAACTGCTGGCGCGTCAGGGCATCGACCTGCCTGTCACGGGCATTGCGCATTCGCCGGATGATACCAGCGATTTAATCGACATGGTCGGTGGTGCGCCGCTGGTGGTTAAGCTGGTTGAAGGTACGCAGGGAATTGGTGTCGTGCTGGCGGAGACGCGTCAGGCGGCGGAAAGCGTGATTGACGCCTTTCGCGGTCTGAACGCGCATATTCTGGTGCAGGAATATATCAAAGAGGCGCAAGGGTGCGATATCCGCTGCCTGGTTGTCGGCGATGAAGTGGTCGCTGCGATTGAAAGGCGGGCGAAAGAGGGCGATTTTCGTTCCAATTTGCATCGTGGCGGTGCGGCAAGCGTCGCCAGTATCACACCACAGGAGCGTGAAATCGCGATAAAAGCCGCGCGAACGATGGCGCTGGACGTTGCTGGTGTGGATATTCTGCGTGCTAATCGCGGGCCATTGGTGATGGAGGTGAATGCGTCGCCGGGGCTGGAAGGAATAGAAAAAACCACCGGTATCGACATCGCGAGTAAAATGATCCGTTGGATCGAACGCAACGCCACGACAGAATATTGCCTGAAAACGGGTGGTTAGTCGCAATCACATTACTGATCATGGTTTTGCCTGCGCTTTTTGCGTAAGCTGTGCCGGTCTTTTTATCGGAAGAGGTTGTACAAAATTATGACATCGCTGGTCGTTCCTGGTCTGGATACGTTGCGTCAATGGCTCGATGACCTGGGGATGAGTTTTTTTGAATGTGATAACTGTCAGGCTCTGCATCTGCCCCATATGCAGAATTTCGACGGTGTCTTTGATGCCAAAATCGATCTGATCGATAACACGATCCTGTTTTCTGCCATGGCGGAAGTCCGACCTTCAGCCGTGTTACCGCTGGCGGCGGATTTATCAGCCATCAATGCCAGTTCGCTGACCGTGAAAGCATTTCTTGATATGCAGGATGATAATCTGCCAAAGCTGGTGGTTTGCCAGTCTTTATCCGTTATGCAGGGCGTAACCTATGAGCAGTTTGCATGGTTCGTGCGTCAGAGCGAAGAGCAGATTTCGATGGTCATTCTTGAAGCTAATGCCCATCAACTGCTGTTACCGACTGACGATGAAGGGCAAAACAACGTTACCGAAAACTATTTCCTCCACTGATAACTCCTTTCGAGTACGCAGTCGCTGCCGCAGTGACTGCGTGCTGCAAAATTATCTGCTGTTTTTAACCTTTTCTTAAAGATTATCTCACTTCTCTTGTGCCGATTTGGCTTTATCACATAGAGCAAATACGCATAAAAATTTGTTAAATACCGTTTTTTAATCCGAGCTATAGTCTCAAACCCTGGCTAAAGTTATTCTTGCGATGCTTTTATATAGCGAGCAGTGCTGGCCGGGAGAGAGTTCTCTTTTCTTACACCGAGCCGATAAAAAATATGCACGAATATTGCATATCTTTCAGTGTGACAACTTTTGTTCGTTTGTTAACGAACTTTCAGAAGGAAAGAGATATGACCGCCTTAAATAAAAAATGGCTATCGGGTCTGGTTGCGGGTGCTCTGATGGCCGTCTCTGTCGGCACGCTCGCGGCTGAACAAAAAACACTCCACATTTATAACTGGTCTGATTATATCGCCCCGGACACGGTGGCCAATTTTGAAAAAGAAACCGGTATTAAAGTCGTCTACGATGTTTTCGACTCTAACGAAGTACTGGAAGGCAAATTAATGGCAGGGAGCACCGGCTTTGACCTGGTGGTTCCATCTGCCAGCTTTCTGGAGCGCCAGTTGACTGCGGGAGTTTTCCAGCCGCTGGATAAAAGCAAATTGCCTGAGTGGAAGAATCTCGACCCGGAACTGCTGAAGTTGGTCGCCAAACACGATCCCGACAATAAATTTGCTATGCCCTATATGTGGGCGACGACCGGGATTGGTTATAACGTCGATAAAGTTAAAGCGGTGCTGGGCGAAAACGCGCCCGTCGATAGCTGGGACTTGATCCTCAAACCTGAAAATCTGGAAAAACTGAAAAGCTGCGGCGTCTCTTTCCTTGATGCACCGGAAGAAGTGTTTGCTACCGTGCTGAATTATCTCGGTAAAGATCCCAACAGCACTAAAGCAGATGATTACACCGGACCGGCAACCGATCTGCTGTTAAAGCTGCGCCCGAACATTCGTTATTTCCATTCATCTCAATATATTAACGACCTGGCAAACGGCGATATTTGCGTCGCTATCGGCTGGGCGGGCGATGTCTGGCAGGCGTCAAACCGCGCGAAGGAAGCAAAGAATGGCGTGAATGTCTCGTTCTCGATTCCGAAAGAAGGGGCGATGGCATTCTTTGATGTATTTGCCATGCCTGCGGATGCCAAAAATAAAGACGAAGCTTATCAGTTCCTGAATTACCTGCTGCGTCCGGATGTCGTAGCGCATATCTCTGACCATGTGTTCTATGCCAATGCTAACAAAGAAGCTACGCCGCTGGTAAGCGCGGAAGTGCGTGATAATCCAGGGATTTATCCTCCGGCGGATGTCCGTGCGAAGCTGTTCACTCTGAAAGTGCAGGATCCGAAAATCGACCGTGTGCGCACCCGCGCGTGGACCAAAGTGAAGAGCGGAAAATAATCCGCAGCCGTAGATGCCGGACGGGCGCACCACACCCGCCGGCAATTCGCACCATCATGGTGCGCTTGCACACATTCAATGCCGGAGAGCAGCCGTGAATGACGCTATCCCTCGCCCCCAGGCGAAAACCCGTAAGGCGCTGACGCCACTATTA
Source organism: Escherichia sp. HH091_1A (assembly GCF_030295175.1). Classification (NCBI taxonomy): domain Bacteria; kingdom Pseudomonadati; phylum Pseudomonadota; class Gammaproteobacteria; order Enterobacterales; family Enterobacteriaceae; genus Escherichia; species Escherichia sp. HH091_1A. The sequence goes on from NZ_AP025747.1 coordinate 1,060,550, forward strand.
GAAATCCGTAATCTGACTAAATCTTACGATGGTCAGCATGCGGTCGATGATGTCAGCCTGACCATCTATAAAGGCGAAATCTTCGCGCTGCTGGGCGCATCCGGCTGTGGCAAGTCCACGCTGCTGCGTATGCTGGCAGGTTTTGAACAACCTTCTGCCGGGCAGATTATGCTCGATGGCGTCGATTTGTCACAGGTGCCGCCTTACCTGCGCCCCATCAATATGATGTTTCAGTCTTACGCGCTGTTTCCGCATATGACCGTGGAACAGAACATCGCTTTTGGCCTGAAACAGGACAAACTACCGAAAGCGGAAATTGCCAGCCGGGTCAATGAGATGCTTGGGCTGGTGTATATGCAGGAGTTCGCCAAACGCAAACCGCATCAGCTTTCCGGTGGTCAGCGTCAGCGTGTGGCCCTGGCCCGAAGCCTCGCCAAACGTCCGAAACTATTACTGCTCGATGAGCCGATGGGCGCGCTGGATAAAAAGCTGCGTGACCGGATGCAGCTTGAAGTGGTGGATATTCTGGAGCGCGTCGGTGTGACCTGCGTAATGGTCACTCACGATCAGGAAGAGGCGATGACCATGGCGGGGCGCATCGCCATTATGAATCGTGGGAAATTTGTCCAGATTGGCGAGCCGGAAGAGATCTACGAGCATCCGACCACGCGCTACAGTGCTGAATTTATCGGTTCGGTAAACGTCTTTGAAGGTGTACTCAAAGAGCGTCAGGAAGATGGTCTGGTGCTTTATTCGCCGGGGCTGGTGCATCCACTGAAAGTTGATGTAGATGCTTCGGTGGTCGATAACGTGCCGGTGCATGTGGCGCTGCGGCCGGAAAAAATCATGCTTTGCGAAGCACCGCCCGCCAATGGTTGTAACTTCGCGGTGGGGGAGGTGATGCACATTGCCTATCTCGGCGATCTTTCGGTGTATCACGTTCGCCTGAAAAGCGGGCAGATGATCAGCGCCCAGCTACAAAACGCCCATCGCTATCGTAAAGGATTACCCACCTGGGGCGATGAAGTGCGCTTGTGCTGGGAAGTGGACAGTTGTGTGGTGCTGACGGTTTAAGGAGCAAAGATGAGTACACTTGAACCTGCTGCCCAGTCGAAACCGCCGGGCGGATTTAAGCTGTGGTTGTCGCAGCTGCAAATGAAGCATGGGCGCAAACTGGTCATTGCGTTGCCGTATATCTGGTTGATCTTACTGTTTCTGCTGCCATTTCTGATCGTCTTTAAAATAAGTCTGGCGGAGATGGCGCGCGCTATTCCACCTTATACCGAACTGATGGAGTGGGCTGACGGGCAACTTTCCATCACCCTCAATCTTGGTAATTTCCTGCAACTGACTGACGATCCGCTCTATTTCGATGCATATCTCCAGTCGTTACAGGTGGCGGCGATTTCGACAATTTGCTGTTTACTGATCGGCTATCCGCTGGCGTGGGCGGTGGCGCACAGTAAGCCTTCGACCCGCAATATCTTATTGCTGCTGGTGATCCTGCCGTCGTGGACCTCGTTTCTGATCCGCGTTTATGCCTGGATGGGAATATTAAAAAATAACGGCGTGCTGAATAACTTTCTGCTATGGCTGGGGGTTATCGACCAGCCGCTGACCATTCTGCATACAAACCTGGCCGTTTATATTGGCATTGTTTATGCCTATGTACCGTTTATGGTGCTGCCGATCTACACCGCCTTGATTCGTATTGATTATTCGCTGGTGGAAGCGGCACTGGATCTCGGCGCTCGACCGCTGAAAACATTCTTTACTGTGATCGTGCCGCTCACCAAAGGGGGTATTATTGCCGGATCGATGCTGGTTTTTATTCCGGCAGTGGGCGAGTTTGTAATCCCGGAGCTGCTCGGCGGTCCGGATAGCATCATGATCGGACGCGTGCTGTGGCAGGAGTTCTTTAACAACCGTGACTGGCCGGTGGCCTCGGCAGTGGCGATCATCATGTTGTTGCTGCTAATTGTGCCGATAATGTGGTTCCACAAGCATCAGCAAAAAAGCGTGGGAGAACACGGATGAATAATTTACCGGTGGTTCGTTCGCCCTGGCGAATTGTGATTTTGCTGTTGGGCTTCACCTTTCTCTACGCGCCAATGCTGATGCTGGTTATCTATTCGTTTAACAGCTCGAAGCTGGTGACGGTGTGGGCGGGCTGGTCAACGCGCTGGTATGGCGAATTACTGCGTGATGACGCGATGATGAGCGCGGTTGGTTTAAGCCTGACAATAGCTGCCTGTGCGGCAACGGCGGCGGCGATCCTCGGGACGATTGCGGCGGTCGTGCTGGTGCGCTTTGGCAGGTTTCGCGGATCAAATGGTTTTGCCTTTATGATCACCGCGCCGCTGGTGATGCCAGATGTCATCACGGGCTTGTCGCTGTTGTTGTTATTTGTCGCACTTGCACATGCCATCGGCTGGCCTGCGGAGCGAGGCATGCTCACCATCTGGCTGGCGCATGTCACTTTCTGTACGGCTTATGTGGCAGTCGTTATTTCGTCGCGTCTGCGGGAGCTGGACCGTTCCATTGAAGAAGCAGCGATGGATCTCGGTGCGACGCCGCTGAAAGTGTTTTTCGTCATTACGCTACCGATGATCATGCCCGCGATCATTTCTGGCTGGTTACTGGCTTTTACTCTGTCGCTCGACGATCTGGTGATTGCCAGCTTTGTTTCCGGGCCAGGAGCCACCACGTTACCGATGCTGGTCTTCTCCAGCGTGCGGATGGGGGTGAATCCGGAAATCAACGCCCTGGCAACATTGCTCCTCGGCGCGGTCGGAATTGTCGGATTTATCGCCTGGTATCTGATGGCGCGTGCAGAAAAACAGCGGATACGCGACATCCAGCGTGCAAGACGTGGCTGAAGACACTAAAATTTGCCAACCTGGCTACATAATGCCGCGCATGTCGCGGCATTGTTTTCATGGAAGACGAAACGTTGGGATTTTTTAAGAAAACATCTTCATCTCATGCTCGCCTGAATGTGCCTGCGCTGGTGCAGGTGGCGGCGCTCGCCATTATTATGATCCGTGGCCTCGACGTGCTGATGATTTTCAATACGCTGGGCGTGCGCGGTATTGGCGAGTTCATTCATCGCAGTGTACAAACCTGGAGTTTAACACTGGTCTTTTTAAGCAGCCTGGTGCTGGTTTTCATTGAGATCTGGTGTGCGTTTTCACTGGTGAAAGGGCGTCGCTGGGCGCGCTGGCTGTATCTGTTGACACAAATCACGGCCGCCAGTTATTTGTGGGCGGCTTCGCTGGGGTATGGTTATCCGGAGCTGTTCAGCATTCCCGGTGAATCAAAACGTGAAATCTTCCATAGTCTGATGCTGCAGAAGTTGCCGGATATGCTCATCCTGTTGCTACTGTTCGTTCCCTCGACCAGTCGGCGGTTCTTCCAGTTGCAATAATGTGTATAATCGTCGCCCCTGATGATGTGAAGGTCAATGTATGCAGTGCGCACTTTACGACGCGGGTCGCTGTCGTTCCTGTCAGTGGATAACGCAGCTGATTCCAGAGCAACTCTCCGCTAAAACCGCCGATCTTAAAAATCTGCTCGCCGACTTTTCGGTTGAGGAATGGTGCGCGCCGGTGTCAGGCCCGGAGCAAGGGTTTCGTAATAAAGCCAAAATGGTGGTGAGTGGTAGCGTTGAAAAACCACTGCTCGGTATGCTGCATCGCGACGGCACACCAGAAGACCTTTGCGATTGTCCGCTTTATCCCTCCTCATTTGCGCCCGTTTTTGCGGCGTTAAAACCGTTTATCGCCCGTGCGGGGTTAACACCCTACAACGTGGCGCGTAAGCGTGGCGAACTGAAATACATTCTGCTGACTGAAAGCCAAAGTGATGGTGGCATGATGCTGCGCTTTGTACTGCGTTCTGACACTAAGCTGGCACAACTGCGTAAGGCGCTGCCGTGGTTACAGGCACAACTGCCGCAGCTGAAAGTTATTACCGTCAACATTCAGCCGGTACATATGGCGATTATGGAAGGGGAGACGGAGATTTATCTGAGCGAACAACAGGCGCTGGCTGAGCGTTTTAACGATGTGCCGCTGTGGATCCGTCCACAAAGTTTCTTCCAGACTAATCCGGTGGTCGCCAGCCAGCTGTACGCTACTGCGCGCGACTGGGTACAACAGTTGCCGGTTAAACATATGTGGGATCTGTTCTGTGGCGTGGGGGGCTTTGGTTTACACTGCGCGACGCCTGACATGCAGTTAACCGGGATCGAAATTGCGCCAGAGGCCATTGCCTGTGCGAAGCAGTCAGCTGCTGAACTGGGCTTAACGCGTTTGCAATTTCAGGCGCTGGACTCCACTCAGTTTGTCACCACTCAGGGAGAGGTGCCGGAGCTGGTGCTGGTTAACCCGCCGCGCCGAGGCATTGGTAAACCGCTGTGTGATTATCTTTCAACGATGGCACCGCGTTTTATCATCTACTCCAGCTGTAACGCCCAAACGATGGCCAAAGATATCCGCGAACTGTCAGGTTATCGTATTGAACGGGTACAGCTTTTTGATATGTTCCCGCACACCGCGCACTATGAAGTGCTGACACTGTTGGTGAAGCAATAAAAAAGCCGCGGCTGCGGCTTCAGATTGCTGATAAGGTGCGCGTTGTTCATGTCGGATGCGGCGTGAGCGCCTTGTCCGGCCTACAAAATCGTGCTAAATCAATGCATTGCAGGGTAAATGTAGGCCTGATAAGCGTAGCGCATCAGGCAATCTTACTTTTGTCATCAGTCCCGATTACTGCGGGAACCACTGGTCATTGATTTTCTGATACGTACCATCTGCTTTAATCGCTGCCAGTGCGTTATTCAGTTTTTCCAGCAGGGCTTTATTATCCGGACGAACAGCGATGCCCAGACCGGTGCCGAAGTACTGCGGGTCGGTTACTTTCTCTGTTGCAACGCCCAGTTGTGGATTGGTTTTCAGCCATTCATTAACCACCGCTGTGTCACCAAATACCCCATCAATACGACCATTTTTCAGGTCGATAAAGGCATTTTGATAACTGTCATAGGAGACAGTTTTTACTTCCGGGTGTTGATCCTGAATATATTTCTGGTGCGTTGTACCGTTTTCCATCCCAATGCGTTTGCCTTTCAGGTCGGCAAACGTTTTGTAGGTATCTTTTTTGGCAATCACGACGGCTGAGTTTTCGTAGTAGGGCGTGGTAAACGATACCTGCTTGCTACGCTCTGGCGTGATATCCATACCGGAGATAACGGCGTCATACTTTCTGAATTTCAGTGACGGGATCAGGCTGTCGAAAGCGTGATTAGTAAAAGTACATTCTGCCTGCATCTGTTTGCATAACGCTTTTGCCAGGTCGATATCAAAGCCGACAATCTCATTATTAGCACCTATAGATTCAAAGGGAGGATAGGTCGCTGATACGCCGAAATTGATTTTCTCTGCGGCAGAAGCGCCGAATGCACAGGATGAAAGTAAAGCGGCAAGAACTAACTTTTTCATGATGGAACTCCCGTCTGTCAATCTTATGATTTTTGGCCGTGTCTGCGGCATGAGATAACAATGCCATTAAGTGAATTTATATGCAATAAATATGATTAAATAATTCGTGATGAATAAAAAAAGACGGACAACTTAGTGGGTTGCCCGTCTTTATTATATTAATCTATGCACTATGTAGGCCGGATAAGGCGTACACGCCGCATCCGGCATAGGCACCGTGCTGGTGTCTGATGCGACGCTGGCGCGTCTTATCAGACCTACAAATCATCTGGCATCAGCATGCAGCCATGTCAATTCCGTCGCTCGAACGCCAGCGCTTTGCGCTCGATCAAACGCATCATCAGTGTCAGCAGGCCGTTGACGACCAGGTAAATAATTCCCGCCGCGCCGAACACCATGACATCGTAGGTGCGTCCGTACAACAACTGGCTGTAACCCATCACTTCCATCAGCGTAATGGTGTAAGCCAGAGAGGTACTTTTAAACACCAGCACAACTTCGTTGGAATAAGAAGAGAGTGAGCGTTTAAAGGCATACGGCAGCAGGATCGCCAGCGTATCTTTTTTGCTCATCCCCAGGGCGCTACAGGACTGCCACTGACCTTCCGGGATCGCACGAATTGCACCGTAAAACAGCTGCGTGGTATACGCCGCACTGTTCAGCGACAACGCAATCAGCGCGCACAACCACGGTTCTGACAACAGATGCCACAGTGCCGGATACTCCTGCAACGTCGGGAACTGGCCTGGACCGTAGTAAATCAGGAAGATCTGCACCAACAGCGGCGTACCGGTAAACAGCGTGATATAGCCCCGCACCAGCCACACCAGTACCGGCGTTTTCAGCGTCAGGATGATGGTAAAAATCAACGCCAGAATCAGTGCCACAATCAGCGAGGCAACGGTTAGCGTCAGGCTGGTGTGCAGCCCTTTCATCAGTTCGGGTAAATACTCAAACATTAGCTGGGCCTCCGCTCAAAACGTGTCGCGCGCAGGTCAATGCGTTTGAGAATGTACTGACTGAGCAGGGTGATCACCAGGTAAATCGCCGCCGCCACAATGTACCAGGTAAATGGTTCCTGGGTACGGGTAGCGATGCTTTTGGTTTGTAGCATTAAATCATTCACGCTTATCAAACTGACCAGCGCGGTATCTTTCAGCAGCACCAGCCACTGGTTACCGAGACCAGGCAGCGCATGACGCCACATCTGCGGCATCACCAGGCGGAAAAAGATAGCCGATTTCGACAGCCCCAGCGCCTGACCGGATTCCCACTGGCCCACCGGCACCGCTTTCAGTGCGCCACGCAGGGTTTGCGAGGCATAGGCGGCATACAGTAGCGACAGGGCGATAACCCCACACAGGAACGGGCTAACGTCGAAGTTCTCAATGTCCATCTGCACCGGGATCTGTACGATCCCAAGATTGATGGTGAAGCCATCCGAAAGCGTCAGCAGTAACTGCGAGGAGCCAAAATAGATAAACAGCACCACCAGAATTTCTGGCAGACCGCGCAGAATCGTCACCAGTGCTGAACCTACCCACGCGACAGGACGCCATTTTGCTGACTCCCACACCGCAAAGAACATCGCCAGCGCCAGTCCGACAATCAATGCACAAACGGCAAGGCCGACGGTCATCCCGGCGGCGCTTGCTAAAGGAAAAAATTCATTCATCAGGTATTACTTCTGGAACCATTTGTTGTAGATGGTTTCGTAAGTGCCATCTTTCTTCACTTTTTCCAGCGCAGTGTTGAATTTCTGCTGCAGTTCAGTGTTGCCCTGACGTACCGCGATGCCGAGGCCAGTACCGAAGTAATCTTTATCGGTCACTTTGTCGCCGACAGCCGCCAGTTTCGGGTTATCTTTCAGCCATTCGGTTACCACTGCGGTGTCACCAAAAACGCCGTCGATACGACCGTTTTGCAGATCGAGTTTCGCGTTCTGGTAGCTATCATAAGGAACCGTGGTGATTTCCGGATGTTTATCCATAATGAATTTCTGGTGCGTCGTCCCGTTCTGAACGCCGACTTTTTTGCCTTTCAGCTGATCAACGCTGGTGTATTTACCTTGTTGACCCACAAACAGGGCAGAGTTGTCATAGTACGGCGTGGTAAACAGCACCTGCTTTTCACGCTCCGGGGTGATATCCATACCAGCCATCACCGCGTCTACGCGACGGAATTTCAGGCTTGGGATCAGGCTGTCAAACGCCTGGTTAGAGAAAGTGCAGGTCGCATCAATCTCTTTACACAATGCCTGCGCCAGGTCGACGTCAAAACCAACGATCTGGTTGTTTGCATCCATTGATTCAAACGGAGGATAGGAGGCTTCGGTGGCAAAACGAATAGTTTCGGCAGCTGTGGCGGAAAGACTAAAACCTGCAATTAACGCGGCAATCAGAACTTTTTTCATTGTTGTTATCCCGAATCTTAGTGAGAGAGATAGTTTTTAAATGCTTCGGTTTGCGGCTCGGTAAAGCAGCGCGCGTCGCCTTGTTCTACGATATGACCATTTTCCATATACACCACACGGCTGGCGGTTTTACGCGCCACTTCCACTTCGTGGGTGACGATCACCTGGGTAATATTGGTTTCTGCCAGCTCACGAATGATGCTGACGATTTGTGCCGTAATTTCCGGGTCCAGCGCGGCGGTCGGTTCATCGAACAGCAGTACCTGCGGTTCCATCATCAACGCACGCGCAATAGCAACACGCTGCTGCTGACCACCAGAAAGATGCAGCGGATAACGATCGCTATAAGGTTTTAGACGCAAACGTTCCAGCAATTTTTCTGCACGGGCCAGCGCCTGATCTTTACTCAATCCCAGTACACGACAGGGCGCTTCAATCAGGTTTTGCTGCACGGTGAGGTGCGGCCACAGGTTGTATTGTTGAAACACCATACCGACGTTACGACGCAGATCGCGAATCGCTTTGTCTGAGGGCGTTTTGGTGAAATCGAAATGGTTGCCTGCAATGTTGAGCGTACCGGAGCGCGGCATCTCAAGCAGATTGAGTACACGCAGCAGCGAGCTTTTACCCGCGCCACTGGGGCCAAGTAACACCAGCGTTTCGCCCTGTGGGCAATCCAGCGTGATATCGAACAGCGCCTGATGCGCGCCGTAAAAGCAATTAATGCCGTTTAATTGAATACTCATTGACACTCGTATACTGGCAGTCTGATAGCTATTGAGGTCGAAGATAGTACCTTTGACAGAATAATTATGCAATATTTCTGCTTTAAAAGTTAAAAGCAAAGCGCATTATTCACTAAACATAGCACAAAATAACGGGGGCGGTGGGCGGCGAGCATAAATGTCGGCATTCCTCGCGAAATGCCGGACAATTTACGGGGGTTATTGGTTGATCAAGGCGTTAGCGATTCTCGATTGACTGACGGAGTGTACCTGCTGTGGCATGAACGCTACCGCCTAAGTAACGCACATCGTCGATGACCCAACACTGGCCTTCCTGAATCATTAACACTTCATCCTGCCAGCCCTGGTCACCCTGTTTGAGATCCACGCGCAAAGGAATGTTACGGGCATCACGATTAGGGATAGTAGATGCACTGGCAACGTGGGCGCTGTCTGGCAAGGTGGTTCGACTGGAGAACGGATCGCTGCTTAACAATTCACGATGACTATTATCGCGGCTGGCATCGCTAAGTAGGGTTGCCAGTTTGTCACTCAAATAGGGGCGCAGAGCGGTAATGTCATTGCTGCGATGTTGAATGCGGTAGTCATAGAATTGTTGAGCCACGCTGTCAGGTCCACCCTGGACACAGGAACCGGTGCGGGGGCCGTTATCTTTATAAGCTGGCGTGACGGTGGTACAGGCACTCAGCAGCAGTGCACATGGAATAAGTATAGATAGTGAACGGTAGCGCATAATCATTTCCTTATTGGCTTGCTTTCTGCGTCACACTATGACCAAAAACAATCAGATTATTTAATACATTGTTTTTTATACAATTCTGAAACAATCTGAAGACCCGATTAGGCTTAAGTCCATTGCTGGCTCCCCATTCAAGGTTGATCGTAGCTGACTTACTTAAATTACCCAAACAATAGACAGTGTAAACCATTTGTGAGGCTGAGCGTGTTATAAGACTGAAATGATCATTTAAGGTAAATATGATAGTTCTGAAACGCTGGTATAAATCCTGCTGTAGAAGTAAAGAGCATCTGCAGGAAGCCAGTTGCACATTTATAACGCATGATAGGTGACCAAGATTCATTTCTATTGTTGACAAAATTTTAACATATGATGATAGGCCCTAAGATTAAGATGATTGCAAAAATCACAATGTATGTTTGAAATGAGCGAAATTTGATAGTCCCAACTTTAACTTTCGATAATATTATTTTTGTTACGGTTGTGAGTGAAGAATATAATCTTATTAAGCTAATAGATTTGAGTTAAGAATAATATAATTTTTTCAATGCGCCATTAATTAATATGAATATAGAATGTGTTGTGACTTTATGTTTATAAAGCACAGGGAGTACAGTGGGTTATTGTTTTTTTTGGGTGATTTTTATATGATAAATAATGTCTCTGAACAATCGTCATCATTTCTAAGCACACAACCGAATCAAAGTGATAATCTCATGGCCTCGCTGAGGGAATTTTTTACCATATTAAAATCCAGTCATAAGGATGAGTTATCTACATGGGACACCATCTACTTGAATCTAGTATTAGTAATAAATGCTGATAGTGAAACTATTAAAAATGATATGTCGCTCGGTAACATTATTTATTCAGCAAATAATTATTTTAATTCTTTTTTAGTAGTGCTTTCGAAACTGGTACTAAAACATACCTTGGTACATCACAAAACAATGAAGTTGAAATAAAAATTGGCAATGAAAGAATCACCATTGGGGTGCGAAATAAAGTCAGCGGAAAAATGGAAAGACAAGAATTTCTTTTTCCTCTGCATTACGAAAATAAACTGCAATGTGAATTGGAGAAGAATTTTACTATTGATTCTTATCCATTGTTATATAGGTATACCCTTGGTTGTAAGATCGCGAATGCGATCTTTAAAAAAGTATACAATCGAATTGTATTTAATAAGGAACAATATATAACAATTATAAAAGACGCATTTATTCATTTCTATGATTATAGCAGGCGATATACAATGAGTGAGGATATCGACAAAGAGTCCGTTATAAATACCATTGCATTGATGAGCACCTTTTGTAACAGTGATAATACATCAGGTGAAATTTTCAGTGATGATATTGCTCTTGAAGACTCATCTGAACCTGACCTAAATGTAGAACATACAATAACACTTGGTTTTGCTAATGACGATCTTAAGTTTAATCCAATTACTTATTCGGAAGTATTAACACGATTTTACGCCTTTCAAAATATTGTATTGAATCTGTGTCCGGAAATGCATTCATCGCATTACAACGATATTTGTAGTGTAAGTGTGGATATGACAAAAGGCAAGCAATGCATGATTCACTTGATGGTCAATGAAGAGGTTTTCATGTCTCTTCCAACCCCTATCACAACTATGGCACGTGAACATGATAGTAATTTAGTCAATCTAAAAACGCTACTCAATGATGGTTGTTTTATTAAATATAGTCATTTTGATGCTGTGGGTTTAATGAAGAAAAACTTAAATCATCTGTATTTATCACATTCTCTTGTAAATGAAAGTATATTGAAGGGATGTTGTTTTGAGAACGGCAGTTTAGGTGATGTTAAGATAACAAATAGTAATTTAACGAAAAACGTATTCAGTAACTTTACGTTTAGAGCGACTAAAATTAATAATGTAAATGCTCATTCTTCAAAATTTGTCCATTGCCATTTTTACAGTGTTGATATGATAAGAGTTAATCTCTATAAATGTCTTTTTCATGAGTGTAGTATGCATGATGTCAAGATAAAACCATGGTTACCAGTAAAATGGACAAAAGAATTAATAAATGATTATTTGTATGGTTGTTTACTATCACTGTACTCTATCTGTGTAAGGGATATATTTAATATGACCGTTGGGAATAACGTAAAGGTTGCAGCGGATGCTTTCATTGAAATCCTTTACTCTCTAAAGAATAAATATTGTATTAAGCTATTAAGCGCTCAGGATCGGGCATTTATTTACGAATTTGCAAAAATGATCTTCGCTTATATTAATGATAGAAGTCTTGAGGTTACATTACTTTCATGTTTTGCGGAGACCGATCAAACAAGAATTCAGAGGTATATTCCTCAGCCTCAAGATGCGGAAAAATTTTGGAATAATTTACAATATAAGGTGACTCTTCCCATTCATTAATGTTGCAGGTACAACATAATATAGCAGGTCAGCGCTATCCCATAATGAAACCAATATCGGGTTAGGAGACGGGTAATCGTAAAGGCATATGCGCTTGTTTTTGACACAATGAGATGATTTCCTAAACTGATCAAAACCTTCTTCCCAACATGGCATATCAGCCCGATAATGCTTTGAGATCGAAGGATTAGCAAACAAGGAGATCGATCATGCAATTTTCTACAACCCCAACTCTGGAAGGCCAGACCATCGTTGAATATTGCGGTGTGGTGACAGGCGAAGCGATTTTAGGTGCCAATATTTTCCGTGATTTCTTTGCCGGTATCCGCGATATCGTTGGCGGACGCTCCGGGGCTTATGAAAAAGAATTGCGTAAAGCGCGGGAGATTGCCTTTGAGGAACTTGGCGATCAGGCGCGGGCGTTGGGGGCCGATGCCGTAGTCGGTATTGATATCGACTACGAAACGGTCGGGCAAAACGGCAGTATGCTGATGGTTAGCGTCAGCGGAACGGCGGTGAAAACACGTCGATGAGAAGAGTCTTCTGGCTGGTCGCCGCCGCTCTGTTACTGGCAGGGTGTGCAGGCGAAAAAGGCATTGTCGAGAAAGAGGGATATCAGCTTGATACCCGACGCCAGGCGCAGGCGGCGTATCCGCGCATTAAAGTGCTGGTGATCCACTACACCGCAGATGATTTTGATAGCTCGCTGGCGACACTGACCGATAAACAGGTCAGCTCGCATTATCTGGTCCCTGCTGTGCCACCGCGATACAACGGTAAACCGCGCATCTGGCAACTGGTGCCGGAACAGGAACTGGCCTGGCATGCGGGGATTAGCGCCTGGCGCGGGGCAACACGCCTTAACGACACCTCTATTGGCATTGAGCTGGAAAACCGAGGCTGGCAAAAATCGTCGGGGGTGAAATATTTTGCTCCGTTTGAACCGGCACAGATACAGGCGCTCATCCCCCTGGCGAAAGATATTATTGCCCGTTATCACATCAAGCCGGAAAACGTAGTGGCGCATGCGGATATTGCGCCGCAGCGCAAAGACGATCCGGGGCCGTTATTCCCCTGGCAACAACTGGCGCAGCAGGGGATTGGTGCCTGGCCGGATGCGCAACGGGTGAACTTTTACTTTGCCGGGCGCGCGCCGCACACACCGGTAGATACCGCATCATTGCTGGAACTGTTGGCGCGCTATGGTTATGACGTAAAACCTGATATGACACCGCGCGAGCAGCGGCGCGTGATTATGGCGTTCCAGATGCATTTCCGCCCGACGTTATACAACGGCGAAGCGGATGCAGAAACTCAGGCGATTGCCGAAGCGTTGCTGGAGAAATACGGGCAGGATTAGCGCGGCAGTTTTCCGTGGTCGCGTAGCCAGGCGGCAGTTTTCTCGATACCTTCATCCAGGGTGAGGACTGGTTGATAACCTAACTCTTCCTGCGCACGCGTAATATCCAGCGTAAAGTCAAAATTCAACTTGGAGACGCCGTAGTGGGTCAGGGGCGGCTCTTTTGCTGACTTGCGGCCTAAACGCTCCATGCTGCGGGCGATCATATCCAGCATCGGGTAGGGGACGGAACGAATACGACAGTCAATATTCAACTCGTCGATCAGCTTCTGCACGATGCTGCGCAGTGTGCGATGCTCGCCGTTGGTGATGTTGTACACACGCCCGGAAGGTAGCTTATCGCAGGCTTCCTGGCTTGCCAGCCACATGGCGTGCACGGCATTTTCATAGTAGGTCATATCGACCAGCGCACTGCCGCCGTGCGGTAACAGAATGCTGCCGTAGTGGTGCATCATATGCGCCAGACGGGGGATAAAGACTTTATCGTGTGGTCCGAACAGACTTTGTGGGCGCAGAATAGTAAAGCGCGTTTGTGGATTCGCCTGCGAAAGCATATTGATCACTTCTTCGCTGGCTGCTTTGCTACGGGCAAACTCGTTAGCGAAGCGGTGTGGGCGAAAATCTTCTTTAATATCGCGATGGTGGTGATAATCGAAGTACAGGGAGGGGGAAGAGATATGAATAAAGTTACGTACTCCCCAGGCGACAGCCCATTCACCCAGACGGCGAGTGGCGCGAACGTTAGCCAGATCGAAAGCCTGTTGTGTCCCCCACGGAGAGGTAAAGCTGGAGCAGTGCCACAACGTATCAATGCCTGCGAGCATCACTTTAGCTTGTGATGAGACCAGCTCGGTCAGATCCGCTGGAACAAACTCTGCGCCCATTTTTTCCAGCAATTTACCCATTGCCTCGTTGCGACCGGTCGCACGCACGCTGATGCCTTTCTGGCATAAAAACTCTACCGCGTTTCGACCTAAGCCGCTGGTGGCGCCGGTAACCAGTACCTTCATATCAATCCACTGTTGTTGAGAAAATGACGTGCGCATTCTTCCGTGATTTCCCCCATGATGCAATGGGAAACATGAAAGAATAACGCAGGTTTTGTCGATTAATCTGTGCTTTGTTCTGCCAGTCTGGCGATTCGTTTTGCCATTCCGCGAAAAATAAACAGATGCGCGGGGATCATCAATAACCAGTAAAACAGCCCCGGCATACCGTGCGGATGCCAGAATGCGCGAACATCGATAGTACGATAGTCACCTTTATCTTCCAGGGTAAAACACAGTCGTCCCAGCCCCGGCGCTTTCATGCCAAATAACAGCGTAAGTTGTTTTTCCGGTTCAACGACAATCACTTTCCAGCTATCCACCGCATCTCCGGTCTGCAAATATTCACGCTCCGGGCGGCCTTTCGCCAGCTTATGACCGATTGCGCGGTCCATCAACGCCCGGGTTTGCCACAAAATATTGCCAAAGAAATAACGCTCTTTACCGCCGATTTGATTCACCACCTGCCATAAAGCCGCAAGGCTGGCAGAAGTTTTAACGGTAAACCCTGCCTGTTTGGCGAAATAGCCATACTCCGGTCGCCAGCGGGCAAAGGCCTGAGTGTCGTATCCCCAGTCGCTGGAGTTGACCAGTTTTTCTTCTTCTTTCAGGGTGCGACGTACCGCGTCATCGAAAGCGATCAGCCGTTGTGGAATGAGTGCACGTAGCGCGGTGTCATCAGCCAGCAGATCGTGTTTCAGTCCCTGAATCAACGCTTTGGCGGTGGTTGACGGTACGGAGGTAATCACATTAAGAAACCACACCGAGATCCAACGGGTGGGAAAGGGGATGGGGATTAACCAGCGGTGCTTACCGCTCACCGCCATAAAATGTTCAAACTGTTGCTGATAACTGAGCACCTCTGGTCCGGCGGCTTCGAAGATGCGGTGTTCGCTGGCCGGATGATCTAACAGCGCCACCAGATAGTGCAGCAAGTTTTCCAGCGCGATGGGCGTGGTGCGTGAACGAACCCAGCGTGGCGGCGTTAACACTGGCAGGTTGTAAACCATATCGCGCATGACTTCGAACGCCGCTGAACCTGCACCAACGATAATTCCGGCGCGCAATTCGGTCACTGGGACACCCGCTTCACGAAGAATATCCGCCGTAGCCTGACGGGCGCGCAGATGGTCCGACTGCTCGTGAGGCGGGGCCTGCAATGAACTGAGAAAGATTAATTGTTTAACCGGTGCTTCGCGCAGCGCATCGCGGACGTTAAGAGCTACCTGGCGTTCCTGAGCGATAAAATCGCCGCCTTCGCCCATGCTGTGCACCAGAAAATAGACGGTATCGATATTCTGCAACAGGGCCGGAAGGTTATCCGGCCAGCTGAGATCGACTTTATGGCAACTGACGTTTGCCAGTTGCAGCTTTTCAAGCCTGTCGACGTGACGTGCCGCCGCCAGGATCTGATGCCCTTGTTGGCTAAGCGCGTGCACCAGATGCTGACCAATGTAGCCACTGGCACCGAGAACTAAAATGCGTTGCGGCACGTCTCTCTCCTTAACGCGCCAGGAAAGCGCGCCAGTGGGCTGCGACTTCTGCCAGTTGTTCACGCGAGACATCGAGATGGGTTACCAGGCGGACAATCGGCGAGGCGTTAATCAGTATGTTTCTCGCTTTCATGTATTCGCCTAACGCGGCAGCATTTTCTTGTCCGACGCGGACAAACAGCATATTGGTGTCCTGGCGCATGACATCCGCGC
Source organism: Escherichia sp. HH091_1A (assembly GCF_030295175.1). Taxonomy (NCBI): domain Bacteria; kingdom Pseudomonadati; phylum Pseudomonadota; class Gammaproteobacteria; order Enterobacterales; family Enterobacteriaceae; genus Escherichia; species Escherichia sp. HH091_1A. The sequence continues at coordinate 1,076,477 of NZ_AP025747.1, forward strand.
CTGCTTCACGCAGTTGCTCCGCCATCCAGGCGGCGTTATCGTGGTCTTCCTGCAAGCGTGCAACGTTATTTTTCAGCGCATACATTCCGGCGGCGGCCAGAATCCCGGATTGACGCATCCCGCCGCCAGTCATTTTCCGCCAGCGGATGGCGCGTTTAATGTAATCACGATTACCGACAAGTAATGAACCGACTGGCGTACCAAGACCTTTCGACAGACAAATGGTGAACGAATCACAATATTGCGTGATCTCTTTCAGTTCGCAGCCGTAAGCCACCACGGCATTAAAGATGCGCGCACCGTCAACATGCAGCGCCAGATTGTGCTCGCGGGTAAAATCCCATGCTTCTTTTAAGTATTCACGCGGCAATACTTTGCCGTTGTGGGTGTTTTCCAGACTGAGTAATTTGGTGCGGGCAAAGTGGATATCGTCGGGTTTGATTTTCATCGCCACTTTATCCAGCGGTAGCGTACCGTCGGCGTCAGCATCGATAGGTTGCGGTTGAATGCTGCCCAGTACCGCAGCGCCGCCGGCTTCGTACAGATAATTATGTGCAGTCTGCCCGACAATATACTCTTCGCCGCGTTCGCAGTGACTGAGCAGAGCGACCAGGTTGGCCTGAGTGCCGGTAGGCAGAAAAATGGCGGCTTCTTTCCCGGAAAGCTCTGCCGCATAGTCCTGCAGAGCATTAACGGTAGGGTCGTCTCCGTAAACGTCGTCCCCAACCGGGGCGGCCATCATTGCTTCGAGCATGGCGCGGCTCGGTCGGGTAACGGTATCACTGCGTAAATCAATCATGGCATGTCCTTATTTATGACAGGAAATGCCACCCTTTTTACCTTAGCCAGTTCGTTTTCGCCAGTTCGATCACTTCGTCACCGCGTCCGCTGATGATTGCGCGCAACATATACAGGCTAAATCCTTTGGCCTGTTCGAGTTTGATCTGCGGCGGAATGGCTAACTCTTCTTTCGCGACTACCACATCCACCAGCACCGGGCCGTCGATGGAAAAGGCGCGTTGCAAGGCTTCATCGACTTCAGCGGCTTTTTCTACGCGGATGCCCGTAATACCGCACGCTTCAGCAATGCGGGCAAAGTTGGTGTCGTGCAGTTCGGTGCCGTCAGTCAGGTAGCCTCCGGCTTTCATCTCCATCGCTACAAAGCCCAGCACGCTGTTGTTAAAGACGATAATTTTCACCGGTAATTTCATCTGCACTACTGAGAGGAAATCGCCCATCAACATACTGAAACCACCATCACCGCACATGGCGACCACCTGACGCTCTGGCTCTGTCGCCTGAGCACCCAGCGCCTGCGGCATGGCGTTGGCCATCGAACCGTGGTTAAACGAACCTAACAGGCGGCGCTTGCCGTTCATTTTCAGATAACGCGCCGCCCATACCGTAGGTGTGCCAACGTCACAGGTGAAAATGGCGTCATCGGCAGCAAAATGGCTAATTTGCTGCGCCAGATATTGCGGGTGAATGGCTTTCTCACTCGGTTTAGCTAAATCGTCCAGCCCTTTGCGGGCATCGCGGTAATCTTCCAGCGCTTTATCCAGAAATTTTCGATCGGTTTTTTCTTCCACTAAAGGCAGCAATGCACGCAGAGTCGATTTGATATCACCGACCAGCGCCATATCCACCTTGCTGTGTGCGCCGATGCTGGCCGGGTTGATATCAATCTGAATAATTTTGGCATCGGTCGGGTAGAACGCGCGGTAGGGGAACTGGGTGCCGAGCAGCACTAACGTGTCGGCGTTCATCATGGTATGAAAACCTGACGAGAAGCCGATTAATCCCGTCATTCCGACATCATACGGATTATCGTATTCGACATGTTCTTTACCGCGCAGGGCATGAACAATTGGCGCTTTAATTTTTCCGGCAAACTCGACGAGCTCTTTATGCGCCCCCGCGCAGCCGCTACCGCACATCAGGGCGATATTGCTTGAGTAACGCAGCAGTTGCGCCAGTTTGCGTAACTCTTCTTCTTCAGGTGTGACAACGGGTAAGGGGGCGTGATACCAGTGGGTAGTTGCCCCTTCCGGTGCAGGTTTTAGCGCCACGTCGCCCGGTAAAACGACAACCGAAACGCCACGGTTTAGCACCGCTTTACGCATAGCAATCGCCAGCACTTGTGGGATCTGCTCCGGGCTGGAAACCAGCTCGCAATAATGGCTACATTCACGGAATAACTCTTGCGGGTGGGTTTCCTGGAAATAGCCGCTGCCAATTTCGCTGGAAGGGATATGAGCGGCAATTGCCAGTACCGGAACGTGATTACGGTGACAATCGAACAAACCGTTGATTAAGTGCAGGTTGCCAGGTCCGCATGATCCGGCGCAGACCGCCAGTTCCCCGCTAAGTTGGGCTTCAGCGCCAGCGGCAAAGGCCGCCACTTCTTCATGACGGGTGGACATCCACTCTATGGTGCCCATGCGATTAAGACTGTCGCTAAGACCGTTCAGAGAGTCGCCAGTCACTCCCCAAATGCGTTTTACCCCTGCTGATTCGAGTGTTTTGGCGATATAAGCTGCAACCGTTTGTTTCATGGTTCTCCATCTCCTGAATGTGATAACGGTAACAAGTTTAGTTCATCTGACGGAGGGGGATGGGGTGGGAGAAAAATGAGGCACTAACGGTTAAACTGCCCGATGACAGGTATATCATCGGGCATAATACGATTATGCGAGAACCAAATCCCCCTGCGGATGGCAGGAGCAGGCCAGTACATAACCTTCTGCGATTTCGGCGTCGGTCAGCGTCATTGTGCTACTCACCGTATATTCACCGGAAACTACTTTCGTCTTACAGCAGCCGCAAACACCTGCACGGCAGGCGGCGACAACCGGAACTTTGTTGCTTTCCAAAGCCTCCAGCAGTGTGGTGCCAACAGGTGCGTAAAATTCTTGCGCCGGTTGCAGTTTGGTGAATTTCAGACCGCTGGTTGCTGCTTCCGCCACTGGCGTAAAGAACTTCTCTTTAAAGAAACGCGTCACGCCGAGCGCTTTCACTTCCTGTTCTACCCAATCCATATACGGAGCCGGGCCACAGGTCATCACAGTACGAGAGGCTAAATCAGGAACGCTTGTCAGCAGTTCACGTGTCAGACGCCCGGCAACGAAACCCTCGGTAACGTTATTTTCCGCCACCAGTGACACCGGATAGTCACGCCATTCATCGGCGAAAATAACATCCTGCGGCGTACGCACGTTGTAGATCACCTGCACATCCGCCTGCGGGCGATTTTTCGCCAGCCAGCGACGCATCGACATAATCGGTGTGACGCCGCAGCCGGCTGCCAGCAACAGGAATTTATCTTCTGCTTTATCGTCGCAGGTAAATTCCCCCATCGCGTCCGAAAGCCAGAGGTAGTCACCGCGTTTTACATCGCGGGTCAGCCACTGGGAACCGACACCGTCATCAATCCGTCGCACGGTCAGAGTGATGTATTCACTCACGCCTGGCGTGGAGGAAATGGTGTAAGCACGCAGCGTTTCCGCTGAGTTACGCACGCTGACCAGCGCATATTGCCCGGCGCGATACGGGTAGTAATCGTGGCAAATCAGGGAAATCGTCCACACATCCGGCGTTTCTTGCGTAATGTGATGAACCTGCATCCGCCACGGGCATTGATTGGTTGGCATCGTCATCGACAAACTCCTTACGCGCTCAACAGTTGCTTCATGTCTTCTTCAACAGTGGTGATAGAACGCAGGCCGAATTTCTCGTTCAGTACCGCCAGCAGGTCTGGCGTCAGGAAGCCAGGTGCAGTCGGGCCGGTAACGATATTTTTCACGCCCAAAGAAAGCAGCGTCAGCAGAATAACAATCGCTTTTTGTTCGAACCAGGAGAGTACCAGCGACAACGGCAGATCGTTGACACCGCAGCCCAGTTTTTCTGCCAAAGTGACAGCCAGAATAATCGCTGAGTAAGCATCGTTACATTGACCAGCATCTACCAGACGCGGCAGACCTTCGATATCGCCAAACTCAAGTTTGTTAAAGCGATATTTACCGCAGGCGAGGGTCAGGATCAGGCAGTCATCTGGCACGCTGGTGGCGAAATCGGTGAAGTAGTGGCGCTCGCCGCGTGCGCCGTCACAGCCACCGAGCAGGAAGATATGACGCAGTTTTTCACGGCTCACCAGATCAATCAGCGTATCCGCCGCGCCAAGCAGCGTCTGACGACCAAAGCCCACGGTGATCAGGTGCGGAATTTCGCTGTACGGGAAGCCCGCCATTTGTTGTGCCTGGGCAATAACTGCTGAGAAATCATCACCATCCAGATGACGCACACCCGGCCAGCCAACGATGCTGCGGGTCCAGATACGATCGTCATAAGCCCCTACGGTTGGGTCGATGATGCAGTTCGAGGTCATCACGATAGGTCCAGGGAAGCGAGCGAACTCTACTTGCTGATTCTGCCAGCCGCTGCCGTAGTTACCGACCAGATGCTTGAATTTACGCAGCTCCGGGTAGCCGTGGGCAGGCAGCATTTCGCCGTGAGTGTAGACATTAACGCCCGTGCCTTCGGTCTGTTCCAGCAAGTTGTAGAGATCTTTGAGATCGTGACCGGAAATCAGAATGCATTTACCCGCCGTCGCTTTGACGTTGACCTGAGTTGGCGTCGGGTGACCGTATTTACCGGTTTCGCCTGCGTCCAGAATGCTCATCACTTTGAAGTTCATCTGGCCGATTTCCATGGAGCACTCGAGAAGTGCGTTCATATCGGCAGGCCAGGTACCCAGCCATGCCATGATTTTATGGTACTGGGCGTAAATATCGTTGTCATATTGACCGAGAACGTGCGCGTGTTCCATATAGGCGGCAGCACCTTTCAGGCCATACAGGCAGAGCAGACGCAGGCCGAGAATGTTTTCGCCAATCGCCGCTTTATCTTTATTGGGAGTAAATTCCGCCGCCTGACGTTGCAGCTCGCCGAGATCGTCACTCACCAGTTGCAGGTCAGCCATCGGGTTATCGACGTGGGCGTTGGCATCTACAGCCAGGCACTGTGCTTTCAGCGCCTCGCGCAGGGCAATTGCTTCACGAGCGTAGCCGACAATACGCGGAGAATCGAAGTTAACGTTAGTCAGGGTTGAGAAAAATGCGCGCGGCGCGAAGCTGTCTACATCGTGGTTGATGATGCCGTATTCACGTGCTTTTACCGCCCAGGCCGAAAGCCCTTGCAGCGCCGCAATGAGTAAATCCTGAAGGTCAGAGGTTTCCGCCGTTTTACCACACATCCCCTGCGCGTATGAGCAGCCGTTTCCTGCCGGAGTACGGATAGTTTGTTCACATTGCACACAAAACATGATCACACCTTTTAAAGTTATATTTAATATACATGTTTAAGGTTAAGACGCTTAACGCGGGGATAAAAGGGATTTTTCATGCAACTTTAAGGGAGATTGATTTAGCGCAATTTTGGCGGCAGGGATCTACCGCCAGAGAGGTATTATGCAGAGAAAAAGGCGATGAGGATCGGCACTAACAGGCTAAGAATAAAACCGTGAACAATCGCCGCCGGGACCATATCCAGCCCGCCAGTACGTTGAAGAACGGGCAGGGTGAAATCCATCGACGTCGCACCGCATAAGCCCAGTGCAGTAGAGCGGCTACGGCGAATCAGCCCAGGGATCAACATAATAGCAATCAGCTCACGGGCCAAATCATTAAAAAACGCCGCGCTCCCGATTACCGGACCAAAAGATTCGGTCAATAAAATACCGGAAAGAGAATACCAGCCGAAACCGGAAGCCATTGCCAGCGCGGTATTGATGGGAAGATCAAGAATAAAGGCGTTAATTAAACCACCAATTAAAGAACTGGCCACCACCACCACAGCGACAATCATTCCCCGGCGATTAAGGACAATCTGCTTTAAGGTCATGCCATTATTACGCAACTGAATACCGACGAGGAAAAGTAGCAGAATTAACGTGTATTCGCTGGCTTCCGTAGCGTGTTGTAAGAAACCTAATCCGCTAAGGCCAATAGCAAAGCCAATCACCACCACACCGCAGAGCTTGAGGGACTCCAGCGCCATCGCAATACGTGACGGGAGTTTTTCTTGCTGATGGTGGTTGCGCCACGGTAGGCCTCGCTCCAGCCACATCAGGGCGGCAATATTACACAGTAAAATAACGGTAATACTGACGGCGGAATAATGCAGAATCGCCAACAGGTTACTGGCGAGGTTATCGAGAAACGCCAGACTGATACCCATAAAAAAGAGAATAAGGTAAACCATCCAGCTTAATAGCTGATTAATAACCTTTAATGCAGCTTTTTGGCGAAGCGGAATGAGGTAACCCACAATCAGGGGAACCAGAATGATTAACAGCCCAGAAAACATGAAAAACCAGTCCTTGCAAAGAAATAAGTCGAAATGCGCGATGACACACTACTGAAAGCGGAAGGACGAGTAAAGTTGCAATTAAAAGGAAATGTTATGCATAAGGATCGGTAGGGTATTCATTTTCATTTAAAGATGTTCTTGCGCTTTAATTACAAACCGCACCGGTGTTGGTGGCGTCAAAATCGCCGAGGCGTTCCCTGAAGGCCGGGGCAGCCCACATGGATGTGGGCTGAGGGCGCGTTTTACCGGGATGTTACCTCGCGCCCGACCCGGTAGCCGCAAGGGATAAGTCGAGGGCACCGCGCAGCGGCGATTTTGTTCGCCAGAGCCCGGGGGTGCAGGGGGCGGCGGCGATTGGCCGCCCCCTGCGCGCTCCCTGCGCCAGTGACTATATGTGGCTTAACACATCAAGGAGCGCAACAGGAAGATGAATCTATATATTTAAAAAAGGCCTGACATTGCGCCAGGCCTTCTGCGTTAATTAATTACGCTTTTCCAGCAGAGTCCGGTAAATCAGACCACCGATAATACCGCCGATAATTGGCACTACCCAGAAGAACCACAGTTGTTCTAACGCCCAGCCGCCCTGGAAGATGGCAACCGCAGTACTGCGCGCCGGGTTAACGGAAGTGTTAGTCACCGGAATACTGATTAAGTGAATCAGCGTTAATGCCAGACCAATGGCAATTGGTGCAAAACCCGCCGGAGCGAATTTGTCGGTTGCGCCGTGGATCACCAGCAAGAAACCTGCACTCAATACCAGTTCAACCACCAGCGCGGAAAGCATGGAATAACCGCCTGGTGAATGCTCGCCATAACCGTTAGAAGCAAAACCGCTGGCTGCCGCGTCAAATCCCGTTTTACCACTGGCAATTAAATACAGCAGCGCCGCTGCAACAATACCGCCGACAACCTGGGCAATTACGTAGCCAACGACTTCTTTTGCCGGAAAACGTCCGCCAGCCCATAAGCCAATAGTGACCGCCGGGTTAAAATGACCACCAGAAATATGACCAACAGCGAAGGCCATCGTCAGAACGGTTAAACCGAATGCCAGCGCTACGCCGGTAAAACCAATGCCTAATTCCGGGAAGCCTGCGGCCAGTACGGCACTACCACAGCCACCAAAAACAAGCCAGAAAGTACCAAAACATTCAGCTGCTAATTTTCTGAACATATCCACCTCAATTAAAAATTGACCCTGTGAAAAATATGGTCGTTTTATAGGGTCGTCGTAAAAAAGTGACGACGGAAATAATGCGCGGCTATTTTAAAAACGAAGGCGAGTCATTCACCAGATAAATAAATCCAGTAAATTTGATTTAGGGCAACAGCGGGTTGCCCCATATAGTCATTTGTCTGATTGACAGTGTAGTGCAAGCAAAAGATTTAATCCTTTAGGCGTAATAAAAAATAATTTATCATGCTAATTATTTGATTTTGTTGTTTTTGCAGACTTATCAGCAAGAGGGAGTATAACGCGATTATTCGCTCATTTTTCAGACATTTGCCATGCTTAAATGTGATGTCATCACGTATTAGTAAGGCCTTTCCCGTTATACTGCCAGCGTAAAGGATAAGTCACATATTTCTGGAGGGGATATGATTCTTGAGCGCGTTGAAATTGTGGGTTTTCGCGGTATCAACCGTTTGTCGTTGATGCTGGAACAAAACAACGTCCTGATTGGGGAGAACGCGTGGGGTAAATCCAGCTTGCTGGACGCCTTAACTCTGCTGCTATCGCCAGAATCAGATCTCTACCATTTTGAGCGCGACGATTTCTGGTTCCCGCCGGGAGATATCAACGGGCGAGAACATCATCTGCATATTATTTTGACCTTCCGCGAATCTCTGCCAGGCCGACATCGGGTTCGCCGCTATCGGCCGCTGGAAGCGTGCTGGACGCCATGCACCGATGGCTATCACCGTATTTTTTATCGTCTGGAAGGGGAGAGTGCGGAAGACGGCAGCGTGATGACACTCCGCAGTTTTCTCGATAAAGACGGACATCCGATTGATGTCGAGGATATTAACGATCAGGCACGCCATCTGGTGCGTTTAATGCCGGTGCTGCGCTTGCGTGATGCCCGCTTTATGCGCCGTATTCGTAACGGCACGGTGCCAAATGTCCCTAATGTGGAAGTCACCGCGCGCCAGCTCGATTTCCTCGCCCGTGAGTTATCCTCACATCCGCAAAATCTCTCTGATGGGCAGATTCGTCAGGGACTTTCCGCAATGGTGCAACTGCTTGAGCATTATTTCTCTGAGCAGGGGGCCGGACAGGCGCGATATCGTTTAATGCGGCGGCGAGCCAGCAATGAGCAACGAAGCTGGCGCTATCTGGATATCATCAACCGGATGATTGACCGGCCTGGAGGGCGCTCGTATCGGGTTATTTTGCTCGGCCTGTTTGCTACTTTATTGCAGGCAAAAGGCACATTGCGACTGGATAAAGACGCCCGTCCATTGTTGCTGATCGAAGATCCAGAAACCCGTTTACACCCCATTATGCTTTCAGTTGCCTGGCATCTGTTGAATCTTCTGCCATTGCAGCGCATTGCCACCACCAACTCTGGCGAGCTGCTTTCGTTAACGCCGGTAGAGCATGTTTGCCGACTGGTACGTGAGTCCTCTCGCGTTGCCGCCTGGCGTCTGGGGCCGAGTGGCTTGAGTACCGAAGACAGCCGACGTATCTCTTTCCACATTCGTTTTAACCGTCCGTCATCGCTGTTTGCTCGCTGCTGGCTGCTGGTGGAAGGCGAAACGGAAACCTGGGTTATCAATGAACTGGCGCGTCAGTGTGGACATCATTTTGATGCCGAAGGGATCAAGGTCATTGAGTTTGCCCAGTCCGGGCTAAAGCCACTGGTTAAATTTGCCCGTCGAATGGGGATTGAATGGCATGTACTGGTCGATGGCGATGAAGCTGGGAAGAAGTATGCCGCTACGGTACGCAGCCTGTTGAATAACGATCGGGAAGCCGAACGAGAACATTTAACGGCGTTACCGGCGCTGGATATGGAACATTTTATGTATCGCCAGGGATTTTCCGATGTGTTCCACCGCGTGGCGCAGATCCCGGAAAATGTGCCGATGAATCTGCGTAAAATTATCTCGAAAGCGATCCATCGCTCTTCCAAACCCGATCTTGCCATTGAAGTGGCAATGGAGGCCGGCCGTCGTGGTGTGGACTCCGTACCGACGCTGCTGAAAAAAATGTTCTCACGCGTGCTGTGGCTGGCGCGCGGTCGGGCAGATTAACTACAAAACATCGTGGCCATTTGTGGCTGAATAGTGTCGAGCATCTCATAGCGCCGACGATATTCAGCCCGTTTTTTACTGGCGATTTCGGCAATCTCTTTTCGTGCTATCTGTGCCGGAAGGCGGTAATGGCGTTCAGCGTCACATACGCCGCCAACCGATTCCCAGAAAGCGTTGTAATCTGCATGGATCTTGCCCTCTTTATCGCGATAACGCAGGCTGCGGTAAATATGCGTTTCATTGCTGACGGCAATGATCTGCTCTACCTGCAAACGTTGGGCAAACAGACAGGCCGCTTCCATCACGAGACGTTTGGGAAATAGTCCGTGACAGGCTTTCGTCGCATTCTGGATTTCCTGATGTGGAATTTCCCATTTCGCACCTTGCAGCCCGCCAATAAACATTGTTCTTTTCCCCTGGTATTCACACAGGGTAAAGGTGATCTCTGCCAGAGGAATACCTTCGCTGTTGCGGAACAGGATTGTGCTGTCACCTTCTTTATCCATTGAGATCATCATGGTCAGCTCAAGCGTGAACTGCTCGCCATTTTTGCCTTCCAGCTTCGCCAGTTGCAGCCCGGGAGTATTCAAATATAAGCTGAATTCTTCTGCCGACATGCAGGCACGGAGCAATGCATAATGGTAACGTAACGCCTCCAGCAATTGCTTGCGGCTAAGATTCGCCGCAAGGTAAGGGCGATGCAGACGCACAGGCAGTCGCGGCTGGCGCGTTAACAACACATGGAGATTAGGCCAGTGGGAAAGTTCGTTCATCCACTCAACGCTTAAACGCGGCATAATCAACGAGCGCAGCAAAAATTTCTGGCGAAAACTACGGCGATGCCAAAATTTACCCGGCCGACACTGTCCACGTGCCAGACTAAGAAAAAGTGACAGGCTGCTGAGAGATTCAGATGGCGTAAAGGTCCGTTCAGTTAGCTGCGACATATTCATGAAATCAATGGTTATACATAACGTCGATTTCACCATGGCGTATCTTAACCAAACATCAATAGTGTGATTACTAACGTAAATTTTAGGGTTTTGTTGATATTTCGTTGAAGTTAATGACCCGGATTGGCATATGGAGTATTCAGAATATTTATGAAAAAGCGGAAAACCGTGAAGAAGCGTTACGTTATTGCGCTGGTGATAGTCATTGCCGGGCTGATTACGTTATGGAGAATTCTTAACGCACCCGTGCCGACTTATCAGACGCTGATTGTGCGTCCAGGCGATTTACAGCAAAGCGTGCTGGCGACCGGAAAGCTGGACGCGCTGCGTAAGGTTGACGTGGGTGCACAGGTCAGCGGTCAGTTGAAAACGCTGTCGGTGGCGATTGGCGATAAAGTAAAAAAAGACCAACTTTTAGGTGTTATTGATCCTGAACAGGCTGAAAACCAGATCAAGGAGGTGGAAGCAACGTTGATGGAGTTGCGCGCGCAGCGTCAGCAGGCGGAAGCGGAACTGAAACTGGCACGGGTGACGTATTCACGTCAGCAACGTCTGGCCCAAACGCAGGCTGTTTCACAACAGGATCTCGACACCGCCGCGACGGAGATGGCTGTGAAACAGGCACAAATTGGCACCATTGACGCGCAAATAAAGCGCAATCAGGCCTCTCTCGATACGGCTAAAACCAATCTCGATTACACCCGCATCGTTGCCCCGATGGCTGGGGAAGTCACGCAAATCACCACTCTGCAAGGTCAGACGGTGATTGCCGCACAACAAGCACCGAACATTTTGACGCTGGCAGATATGAGTACCATGCTGGTAAAAGCGCAGGTTTCTGAAGCGGATGTAATTCACCTGAAGCCGGGGCAAAAAACCTGGTTTACAGTGCTTGGCGATCCGCTGACGCGCTACGAGGGGCAAATCAAGGATGTGCTACCGACGCCGGAAAAGGTTAATGACGCTATTTTCTATTACGCCCGTTTTGAAGTTCCAAACCCCAATGGTTTGCTGCGGCTGGATATGACCGCGCAAGTGCATATTCAGCTCACCGATGTGAAAAATGTGCTGACGATCCCTCTGTCGGCGTTAGGCGATCCGGTTGGCGATAATCGTTATAAAGTCAAATTGTTGCGTAATGGTGAAACACGCGAGCGTGAAGTGACGATTGGCGCACGTAACGATACCGATGTTGAGATTGTCAAAGGGCTGGAAGCGGGCGATGAAGTGGTGATTGGTGAGGCCAAACCAGGAGCTGCACAATGACGCCCTTGCTCGAATTAAAGGATATTCGTCGCAGCTATCCTGCCGGTGATGAGCAAGTTGAGGTGCTGAAGGGCATCACCCTCGATATTTATGCTGGTGAGATGGTGGCGATTGTCGGCGCTTCGGGTTCCGGTAAATCGACCCTGATGAATATTCTCGGCTGCCTGGATAAGGCCACCAGCGGCACCTATCGCGTCGCCGGTCAGGATGTTGCCATGCTGGACGCCGATGCGCTGGCGCAACTGCGTCGCGAACACTTCGGCTTTATTTTCCAGCGTTACCATTTGCTTTCACATTTAACCGCCGAGCAGAACGTTGAAGTACCCGCCGTCTATTCCGGTCTTGAGCGGAAACAGCGGTTGCTTCGCGCCCAGGAGTTACTGCAACGACTGGGACTGGAAGACCGTACAGAGTATTACCCGGCACAGCTTTCGGGTGGTCAGCAACAGCGCGTCAGCATCGCGCGGGCATTGATGAACGGCGGTCAGGTAATTCTTGCCGATGAACCAACCGGCGCACTGGACAGTCATTCTGGCGAAGAGGTGATGGCGATCCTGCATCAGCTGCGCGATCGCGGGCATACGGTGATTATCGTTACCCACGATCCGCAGGTCGCTGCTCAGGCCGAGCGGGTGATCGAAATTCGCGACGGCGAAATTGTGCGCAATCCTCCCGCCATTGAAAAAGTGAATGTTGCTGGCGGGACGGAGCCTGTTATCAACACGGCGTCTGGCTGGCGGCAGTTTGTCAGCGGTTTTAACGAGGCGCTGACGATGGCGTGGCGGGCGCTGGCAGCGAATAAAATGCGTACTTTACTGACCATGCTGGGGATTATTATCGGTATTGCGTCGGTGGTTTCCATTGTCGTGGTCGGCGACGCCGCCAAACAAATGGTGCTGGCGGATATTCGTTCTATTGGTACGAATACTATTGATGTCTATCCCGGGAAAGATTTTGGCGATGACGATCCGCAATATCAGCAGGCGCTGAAGTACGACGACTTAATCGCCATCCAAAAACAACCGTGGGTCGCCTCAGCCACACCTGCCGTCTCGCAAAACCTGCGCCTGCGTTATAACAATGTCGATGTGGCTGCCAGTGCCAATGGCGTGAGCGGCGATTATTTTAATGTCTATGGCATGACCTTCAGTGAAGGGAACACCTTTAATCAGGAACAGCTGAATGGCCGTGCGCAAGTCGTGGTTCTCGACAGTAATACTCGCCGTCAGCTTTTCCCCCATAAAGCAAATGTGGTTGGCGAGGTTATCTTGGTTGGTAATATGCCAGCGAGAGTCATCGGCGTGGCAGAGGAAAAACAGTCGATGTTTGGCAGTAGTAAAGTGCTGCGCGTGTGGTTACCTTACAGCACGATGTCCGGGAGAGTTATGGGCCAGTCGTGGCTGAACTCTATTACTGTCAGGGTGAAAGAGGGCTTTGACAGCGCCGAGGCGGAACAGCAACTCACGCGTTTACTTTCACTGCGCCACGGTAAGAAGGATTTCTTTACCTGGAACATGGACGGCGTCTTGAAAACCGTTGAAAAGACCACACGTACTTTACAACTGTTTCTGACGCTGGTGGCGGTGATTTCGCTGGTGGTGGGCGGTATTGGTGTAATGAATATTATGCTGGTATCAGTGACCGAGCGGACGCGGGAAATTGGCATTCGCATGGCTGTAGGTGCGCGAGCAAGCGATGTTTTGCAACAGTTTCTGATCGAAGCCGTACTGGTTTGCCTGGTCGGTGGCGCGTTGGGAATAACACTGTCACTGTTAATTGCTTTCACCTTGCAGCTTTTCTTACCCGGCTGGGAGATTGGTTTTTCACCGTTGGCGCTGCTGCTGGCGTTTCTCTGCTCGACGGTCACCGGGATTTTATTTGGCTGGTTACCCGCACGAAATGCGGCACGACTGGATCCAGTAGATGCTCTGGCACGAGAGTAATTTTTGAGATAAAAATGCCAGCCGATCGGGCTGGCATTTTGCCTGTAGGATGTACACAATGAGACAGAAGAGCTATGCGACTGCCGCTTCTACTTCGACGGGCACAATAACACTGGCGTGATTGCCTTTTGGCCCCTGGTGGACATCAAACTGAACGGATTGTCCAGCTTTTAGCGTTCTGTAACCATCCATCTGAATGGTGGAATAATGAGCGAAAATATCTTCGCCGCCGCCTTCAGGGCAGATGAAACCAAACCCTTTGGCATTGTTGAACCACTTAACAGTACCCTTTTCCATGCTTCGACATCCTTCGCAAATCTTATACAAGTAAGATGGAATAAACCGGGGTCAGAGAGGGGGCTGTTCAAAACCTCGCCAACTCTAGAAATACAATTTAGAGAATTAGGGCGAGCCGTCAAGCATTTGACAGGGGCCAGGGGGCAGGTATGAATCAAAAATTTGAAGCAGTTAACGCTATTGACAGGAATGTGACAGATGTCGCTGATGCCAACGATAGATGATAGTTATCTATCATGTGGAGTAGATTGGTCAGGCAAATAAGCTCTTGTCAGCGGCAGGGCGTTCTGCCGATAACCGTAACCGAAGATGATAACTGACAATGGGTAAAACGAACGACTGGCTGGACTTTGATCAACTGGCGGAAGAAAAAGTTCGCGACGCGCTAAAACCGCCATCTATGTATAAAGTGATATTAGTCAATGATGATTACACTCCGATGGAGTTTGTTATTGACGTGTTACAAAAATTCTTTTCTTATGATGTAGAACGTGCAACGCAATTGATGCTCGCTGTTCACTACCAGGGGAAGGCCATTTGCGGAGTCTTTACCGCCGAGGTTGCAGAAACCAAAGTGGCGATGGTGAACAAGTACGCGAGGGAGAATGAGCATCCATTGCTGTGTACGCTAGAAAAAGCCTGAATGCAGGCATAAAAATTGGGGGAGGTGCCTATGCTCAATCAAGAACTGGAACTCAGTTTAAATATGGCTTTCGCCAGAGCGCGCGAGCACCGTCATGAGTTTATGACCGTCGAGCACTTGTTACTGGCGCTGCTCAGTAACCCATCTGCCCGGGAGGCGCTGGAAGCGTGTTCTGTGGATTTGGTTGCGCTCCGTCAGGAACTGGAAGCCTTTATTGAACAAACCACACCCGTTCTGCCTGCCAGTGAAGAGGAGCGCGACACACAGCCAACGCTGAGTTTTCAGCGTGTACTGCAACGTGCGGTCTTCCATGTCCAGTCCTCCGGTCGCAATGAGGTTACCGGTGCAAACGTTCTGGTCGCTATCTTTAGCGAACAGGAGTCGCAGGCGGCATATCTGTTGCGCAAACATGAAGTCAGCCGTCTCGATGTGGTGAACTTTATCTCTCATGGCACGCGTAAAGACGAGCCGACACAGTCTTCTGATCCTGGCAGCCAGCCAAACAGCGAAGAACAAGCTGGTGGGGAGGAACGTATGGAGAATTTCACGACGAACCTGAATCAGCTTGCGCGTGTGGGCGGAATCGACCCACTGATTGGTCGTGAGAAGGAGCTGGAGCGTGCTATTCAGGTTCTCTGCCGTCGCCGTAAAAACAACCCGCTGCTGGTGGGGGAATCCGGTGTCGGCAAAACCGCGATTGCGGAAGGTCTTGCCTGGCGAATTGTTCAGGGCGATGTGCCGGAAGTGATGGCTGACTGTACGATTTACTCTCTCGATATCGGTTCTCTGTTAGCGGGCACAAAATATCGCGGCGACTTTGAAAAACGTTTTAAAGCGTTGCTCAAGCAGCTGGAGCAGGACACTAACAGCATCCTGTTTATTGATGAGATCCACACCATTATCGGTGCGGGTGCAGCCTCTGGTGGTCAGGTTGATGCGGCTAACCTGATCAAACCGTTGCTCTCCAGCGGTAAAATTCGCGTAATTGGTTCGACAACCTATCAGGAGTTCAGCAACATTTTCGAGAAAGACCGTGCTCTGGCGCGTCGCTTCCAGAAAATTGATATTACTGAACCGTCGATCGAAGAAACTGTTCAAATCATCAATGGCCTGAAACCGAAGTATGAAGCGCACCACGACGTGCGTTATACCGCGAAAGCGGTGCGTGCTGCGGTGGAGCTGGCGGTGAAATACATTAACGATCGTCATCTGCCGGATAAAGCTATTGACGTTATCGACGAAGCGGGCGCTCGCGCACGCCTGATGCCGGTAAGCAAACGCAAGAAAACCGTTAATGTGGCGGATATTGAGTCCGTGGTGGCCCGTATTGCGCGCATTCCAGAGAAGAGTGTTTCTCAGAGTGACCGCGATACCCTGAAAAACCTCAGCGATCGCCTGAAAATGCTGGTCTTCGGTCAGGATAAAGCCATTGAGGCGCTGACTGAAGCCATTAAGATGGCGCGTGCAGGTTTAGGTCACGAACATAAACCAGTCGGTTCGTTCCTGTTTGCTGGTCCTACCGGGGTCGGGAAAACCGAGGTGACGGTGCAGCTTTCCAAAGCTCTGGGCATTGAACTGTTACGCTTTGATATGTCCGAGTATATGGAACGCCATACCGTCAGCCGTCTGATTGGTGCGCCTCCGGGATACGTTGGTTTTGATCAGGGCGGTTTGCTGACTGATGCGGTCATCAAGCATCCTCATGCGGTGCTGCTGCTGGACGAAATCGAGAAAGCGCACCCGGACGTGTTCAATATTCTGTTGCAGGTGATGGACAACGGTACGCTGACCGATAACAACGGACGCAAAGCGGACTTCCGTAACGTGGTGCTGGTGATGACCACTAATGCCGGGGTACGGGAAACTGAGCGTAAATCGATTGGTCTTATCCATCAGGATAACAGCACCGATGCGATGGAAGAGATCAAGAAGATCTTTACACCGGAATTCCGTAACCGTCTCGACAACATTATCTGGTTCGATCATCTCTCCACCGACGTGATCCATCAGGTGGTGGATAAGTTCATCGTCGAGTTGCAGGTTCAGTTGGATCAGAAAGGTGTTTCTCTGGAAGTGAGCCAGGAAGCGCGTAACTGGCTGGCCGAGAAAGGTTACGACCGGGCGATGGGCGCACGTCCGATGGCGCGTGTCATCCAGGACAACCTGAAAAAACCGCTCGCCAACGAACTGTTGTTTGGTTCGCTGGTGGACGGCGGTCAGGTGACGGTTGCGCTGGATAAAGAGAAAAATGAGCTGACTTACGGATTCCAGAGTGCACAAAAGCACAAGGCGGAAGCAGCGCATTAATCTAATTGTTAGGTAGGTTGGTGAAGTCCGTAATCTCGAAAGAGGTTACGGACTTTTTATTTATGGGGTGGAGGAGGTTCAGACCCTTTTTTTGATGATGATGGTAAGTTGTTGATAAGTAGTGCAGCTGAAAGGTAAGGATAAAAAAGGGGGGGGGGCAGCAGGAAAATGAGATGGTTTTGCTTTATTAACAACGGGCTAGACGTGTAGTATTTGAGTTCACTGCCGTACAGGCAGCTTAGAAAACTATTCCCTGGTTTTGATGCTTTGTAATTTTGTTCACTGCCGTACAGGCAGATAAAATGCGAAAAAAAAGCCCGTACTTTCGTACGAGCTCTTCTTCAAATATGGCGGTGAGGGGGGGATTCGAACCCCCGATACGTTGCCGTATACACACTTTCCAGGCGTGCTCCTTCAGCCACTCGGACACCTCACCAAATTGTTTTGCTGCCTGACCTCATGGGGGGCAACGGGGCGCTACTATAGGGAGTTGGAGTAAAACGGTCAAGAAGAATTTTACTGACAATTCTCGTTTGCTCATACTGTAAACAAGTTGTGCAGTATATCTACATCGAGACAAGTTATGTACTTATACTTCCAACGTTCTTCGTACAAAATAAAAAGGCCGGTTAAACCGACCTTTTACGCGTTCTTTCTCTTCGCCCATCAGGCGGTAAAACAATCAGCGACTACGGAAGACAATGCGGCCTTTGCTCAGGTCGTACGGGGTCAGCTCAACAGTCACTTTGTCGCCCGTCAGGATGCGGATGTAGTTTTTACGCATTTTACCGGAGATGTGTGCAGTAACCACGTGACCGTTTTCTAACTCTACGCGGAACATGGTGTTAGGCAACGTTTCAAGAACGGTACCTTGCATTTCAATATTGTCTTCTTTGGCCATCTAATCCTCTGGGGTATCACTACCGTAATTTGAACCGGCAAGATAATGCCGAAGTTCTGTAAATAAGTAAAGATTTGCGCGCTAAATCGCAACAAACAGGTTCGGCACATTACTCCGAAAACACACGGCTAAGCCGCACCAAAAGCGCAACGTATAAGGGAGCGGTGAGATAAACGATGGGCGTTACCTGACGCGAAAAATTCCTTATCGGCAGCGGGGTAATGAGCGTAACCAACTCTGCGACCGCAATTATAACACTCTGGGGAGAAATGTGCCGAAAACATTCATTCTTGTGGTGAAAACAAGCACCGTGGTACCCAGAAATTATTCGGCAATCGTCCGAGGCGCATTTGATTGAGATAATTTAGATAATCCCGGCGGGGAATTTCGCAGGCACCAAGCGAAGCTGTGTGATCGTTAAGGACCTGGCAGTCGATAAGTTTGCCACCGTGACGGATAAATTCCTCACAGAAGACCAGTAGCGCCGTTTTGGACGCGTTTTCCATCCGGCTGAACATGGACTCGCCACAAAATAGCGTTCCCTGGGCCACGCCGTACATACCGCCAACAAGCTCATCTTCACACCAGACTTCGATGGAGTGGGCATGACCGAGTTCGTGAAGGCGATGGTAGGCTTCGACCACGCCACGCGTGATCCAGGTTCCTTCTTCGCGATCGCTGGCACAGCCTTCAATGACCTGACCAAAGGCGTAATTCATCGTGACACGATAGGGCGAGTGTTTATGAAATCGTTTCATACTACGGCTGATATGCAATGATTCAGGCCATAGTACCGCGCGAGGATCGGGCGACCACCAGAGGATGGGGTCGCCTGGAGAAAACCACGGAAAAATACCACGCTGATAAGCCATTAACAGGCGCGCAGGGCTAAGATCGCCCCCCAGTGCCAGCAGGCCGTTAGGCTCACGTAATGCGCCTTCCGGGGAAGGGAAGGCTATTGAATGGCGAGAAAGCTGAACCAGGCGCATGACCGCAAAACTCCACGCAAGTCGGATCGTTCAATAATAGCTTACAAACCCTGCTTAAACTGGTAATAACGCCCCTGTCGGGCAAGCAGTTCTGCGTGAGTACCTTGCTCAATAATTTGCCCGTTGTCCATCACTATTATTTGCTGGAAACGAGAGAGCCCGCGAAGTCGATGGGTGACCATTAACACCGTTTTCTCACGCATCATTTCTGCAAGTAATTCAAGGATCTGACTTTCAGTTGTGGCATCTAAGCCTTCGGTAGGTTCATCCAGCAATACCAGTGGCGCATCATGTAACAGCGCACGGGCGATAGCCAGACGGCGCAGTTCACCACCGGAGAGCTGGCGTCCGCCTTCACCTAACCAACTGTTGAGACCTGCATCCTCGAGCAGCTTCTCCAGACCAACTCGACGCAAGATCTCCGCCAAAACTTCATCACTACTGCCAGGCGAGGCGAGTAACAGATTATCACGCAGTGTGGCGCTAAACAGATGCACTCGCTGTGGCACAACGCTGATGGTCTGTCGTAGAGTTGCTTCGTTCAGGCTGGCTATGGGGCTATCGTTAATTAAAATCTCGCCCTGTTGCGGGTCCCATGCGCGGGTCAGCAGTTGTAACAATGTTGATTTACCGCATCCGGTTCGCCCGAGAATCGCCATATGTTCTCCGGCGTTTACCTGAAGAGAAATCCCTTTAAGTGCCTGTTGGGACTGCTCCGGATAAGTGAACTGAACATCCCGTAACGTCAGCGAAACGCAATCGGCAACACGGGTTTGGGTATCAGGGAAGGTGACTTCAGGTTTTTGATCCGTTAAATCGGTGATCCGTACGGCAGAGGCAATGACTTGCCCCAGATGCTGAAATGCACCCGTTACTGGTGCCAGTGCTTCAAACGCGGCTAACGCACAGAAGACAAACAGGGCAATTAACGCGCCTGGTTGAGTATTGCCACCAACGCCGCCAGACGCCATCCACAGCATCAGGATCACCGCTAACGCGCCAATTAACAGCATTATTGCTTGCGACAAAGCTGTCAGTTCAGATTGACGGCGTTGCGCTTCCAGCCACTGAATTTCAGTATTCTCTAATTGCGTGCGATAACGATCGCTGGCACCAAAAATGGTCAGCTCAGCTTGCCCTTGCAGCCAGGCTGTCAGTTGTTGGCGATACTGCCCGCGAAGATGAGTCAGATTTTGCCCGGTGCTTTTTCCCGCACGATAAAACAGCGGTGGCATCAGGAAAAGCGTCAGTAACATAATGCCACCCAGCGTAAAGGCGAGGGTGAAATCAAGAAAACTTAACCCGATAGTCACCACCATAATCACTACAAAAGCGCCTACCAGCGGCGAGATAACGCGCAGGTAAAGATGATCGAGCGTATCAACATCCGCCACGACGCGGTTGAGCAATTCGCCCTGACGATAGCGCGCCAGTCCGGCAGGGGAGAGGGGTAGCAATTTGCTGAAGGTGTAAATGCGCAGATGCTGCAACACGCGGAAAGTCGCGTCGTGACTTACCAGACGTTCAAAATAGCGCCCGGCAGTACGGGTGATTGCTGCACCACGCACGCCCGCAGCGGGTAGCATATAGTTGAAGCTGTACAGTCCGGCAACCCCCGCTACCGCTGAGGCCGAGAGGAACCAGCCGGAAAGTGTCAACAGACCGATACTGGCGAGCAGCGTGACAATTGCCAGCACAATACCAAGACTTAACATCCATTTATGACGTTTATACAGTGCCAGATAGGGTAGCAAAGCGCGCATTTAAATCTCCTCCTGACGATGGGCCAGCAATGTGGCGAAAGGACCACCAGCCACGCTTAATTCCGCGTAACGTCCTTGCTCGATAATCTGACCATCCTGCATTACCCAAATGACATCCCAGTCAGCAAGATCTTCTAACTGGTGGGTGACCATTAACGTTGTCTGGCGCAGAGAGGCGGCATTCAGCGCCTCCATTACGCGCTGTTCACTGTGAGCATCAAGGCTTGCTGCGGGTTCATCCAACAGTAATAGCGAACAGGGATTCAGTAATGCACGCGCCACCGCCACACGTTGTGCCTGGCCTACGGAAAGGCGGGCAGCCTGGTCGCCAACAGGCGTATCAACGCCTTGTGGCAGGAGCGGTAGAAACTCACTGACCCACGCGTTATCCAGTGCTGTTTGTAACTCTTGTTCGCTGGCATCAGGTCGTGCCAGCAGTACGTTATCTCGTAGTGTTGCTGCTGGTAATTGTGGATTTTGACCAACCCAGGAGAGATGCTTACGCCATGATTCCGGTGATAAATCACGTAATTCTATTCCGTTGATTCGTAGCGATCCCTGATATGAAAGAAAACCGGAAAGCGCATTCAGTAGTGAGCTTTTACCTGAACCGCTACGACCAACCAACACCGCTCGTTGGCCTGCTGGCAAAGTAAAGTTCAACGGTCCGGCCAGCGTTTTACCTTCCGGCGACGTGATAAACAGATCCTCGGCCTCAATGGTCACCGGATCGGCCGACGTTAATTCAGCCTCACCGCGCTGCGGATGGGCGAGCGGGGTTTCCATAAACGTTTTCAGACTGTCTGCCGCGCCAACAGCCTGGGCTTTAGCATGATAAAACGTACCCAGATCGCGCAATGGCTGGAAAAACTCCGGCGCAAGGATCAGGGCCAGAAACCCCGCAGCCAGCGTCACGCCAGTATCGTAGTGCCCAAAATCCAGCTCACCGAGATAGGAAAAACCAAAGTAGACCGCGACCAGAGCAATTGACAGCGAGGTAAAAAATTCGAGAATGCCGGAGGATAAAAACGCCAGCCGTAGCACTTCCATTGTCCGTTGGCGGAAATCTTCCGAAGCAGAACGAATACTTTCAATTTCAGCTTCACCACGACCAAAAATACGCAATGTTTCCATGCCGCGCAGGCGATCGAGAAAATGCCCACTTAAGCGAGCAAGAGCGAGAAAGTTGCGTCGGTTAGCATCGGCAGCCCCCATTCCAACCAGCGCCATAAATAACGGAATTAACGGAGCAGTGCCCAGCAGAATGAGCGCCGCAGCCCAGTTAGAGGGGAAGATAGCCACCACAATCAGCAACGGCACCGACACTGCCAGCGCCATTTGCGGCAGGTAGCGTGCATAGTAATCATGCATATCGTCAATTTGCTCGAGTACCAGCGTCGCCCAGCTCCCCGCCGGTTTACCCTGAATCCACGCTGGCCCTGCTTGTTGCAGACGGTCGAGAACCTGACGGCGGATGGCAAAGCGGATATGCTGCCCGGCGTGATAACCCACTCGTTCGCGTAACCAGACCACCCATGCGCGCAGTACAAAGGTCAGAACCAGTAACGTAAAGGGAAGCAGCAGGGCTTCACGGGGAATACTCTCCATAATCATATGTTGCAGAATACGCGCCATGAACCAGGCCTGGGCAATGATCAATATGCCGCTCACAAAGCCCAGTAGACGAGAAATATTCAGCCAACGTTGGGAGATGACGCTTTGCTGTTTTAACCAGCGGGTTAACTCTTTTTGACGGGATTTATTCATTGCACGCTTAGCAGGTGAGTTATCAGAATTATTTGCAGAGCAATGTTACAACGGGGAAAAAATAAAGGCGACCCATAGTCGCATGGTGTCGCCTTCTTTACTTTTGTTACTGATTTGTAAAATTATTTTGCGTCAGCTAAACCATCGAGGTAGCGTTCCGCATCAAGTGCCGCCATGCAGCCTGTACCGGCCGAGGTAATAGCCTGGCGATAAATATGATCCATCACGTCGCCTGCGGCAAATACGCCAGGGATGCTGGTCTGGGTGGCATTACCATGAATACCCGACTGCACTTTGATATAGCCGTTTTCCAGTTCCAACTGCCCTTCGAAAATAGCCGTGTTCGGGCTGTGGCCGATAGCCACAAACAGACCGGCAACGTCGAGTGACTCGATGTTATCGCTGTTTTGTGTATCGCGCAGACGAACGCCAGTGACGCCCATCTGATCGCCGGTCACTTCTTCCAGCGTACGGTTGGTGTGCAGAATGATGTTGCCGTTTTCCACTTTATCCATCAGACGTTTAATGAGGATTTTTTCCGCGCGGAAACTGTCACGACGGTGGATAAGATGCACTTCCGAAACGATGTTAGACAGATACAGCGCCTCTTCAACCGCCGTATTGCCGCCGCCGATGACCGCAACTTTTTGGTTACGATAGAAGAAACCGTCGCAGGTTGCACAAGCAGAAACCCCACGCCCTTTAAAGGCTTCTTCAGAGGGCAGGCCGAGATAGCGAGCAGAAGCTCCAGTGGCAATAATCAGCGCGTCGCAAGTGTATTCGCCGCTATCGCCAGTCAGACGGAACGGACGATTCTGCAAATCAACTTTGTTGATGTGATCAAAGATGATTTCAGTTTCAAATTTGGTGGCATGTTCGTGCATGCGCTCCATTAATAACGGACCGGTCAGATCGTTTGGATCGCCAGGCCAGTTTTCCACTTCCGTGGTGGTGGTCAGTTGGCCGCCTTTTTCCATGCCGGTAATCAGCACAGGTTGCAGGTTGGCGCGCGCCGCGTAGACAGCAGCGGTGTATCCCGCCGGGCCTGAACCCAGGATAAGCAGTTTACTGTGTTTGGTCGTGCCCATGAGATCCCCATAGTTGTTGGCAGACAATGGGCAGGATTGTAGGGAATTTACAGACGTAAAAAAAGAGTATGACGATTTTGTTAACAATTTGTGCAATCGGCAGCATCGATAAGCAGGTCAAATTCTCCAGTCATTATCACCTCTGCTACTTAAATTTCCCGCTTTATAAGCCGATTAAATGATGAATAAACGCCCCTGTTAATGAATATCTGGCATGTTGTACTAAAAATCGATGTTTTGCTTTGACAATCCCCTGGTGTTTTGCGAAAACATTCGAGGAAGAAAAAAAACAGTATTCTTATATGCGCATAACCATGCATGTAAATACCATGTTTACCGTGCTAGTGAAATCTACGTATGGCGTGGACAGACGCCATTCGTGATGTCGATAGCTGCCACCAGGCAACGGTCTTCTCACCGTAGACCAGGCATTGCGCGCCGTGAATCTTAATGATTTCGGTCTATCGTGACGGGTAGCGACTCTGAACAGTGATGTTTCAGGGTCAGACAGGAGTAGGGAAGGAATACAGAGAGACAATAATAATGGTAGATAGCAAGAAGCGCCCTGGCAAAGATCTCGACCGTATCGATCGTAACATTCTTAATGAGTTGCAAAAGGATGGGCGTATTTCTAACGTCGAGCTTTCTAAACGTGTGGGACTTTCCCCAACGCCGTGCCTTGAGCGTGTGCGTCGGCTGGAAAGACAAGGGTTTATTCAGGGCTATACAGCGCTGCTGAACCCCCATTATCTGGATGCATCACTTCTGGTATTCGTTGAGATTACTCTGAATCGTGGCGCACCGGATGTGTTTGAACAATTCAATACTGCTGTACAAAAACTTGAAGAAATTCAGGAGTGTCATTTAGTATCCGGCGATTTCGACTACCTGTTGAAAACACGCGTGCCGGATATGTCAGCTTACCGTAAGTTGCTGGGGGAAACCCTGCTGCGTCTGCCTGGCGTCAATGACACGCGGACATACGTTGTTATGGAAGAAGTCAAGCAGAGTAATCGTCTGGTTATTAAGACGCGCTAACACGGAACAGGTGCAAAATCGGCGTATTTTGATTACACTCCTGTTAATCCATACAGCAACAGTACTGGGGTAACCTGGTACTGTTGTCCGTTTTAGCATCGGGCAGGAAAAGCCTGTAACCTGGAGAGCCTTTCTTGAGCCAGGAATACACTGAAGACAAAGAAGTCACATTGACAAAGTTAAGTAGCGGCCGCCGCCTTCTGGAGGCGTTGCTGATCCTTATTGTCCTGTTTGCCGTCTGGTTGATGGCTGCCTTACTAAGCTTTAACCCTTCGGACCCCAGCTGGTCGCAAACGGCCTGGCATGAACCTATCCATAATTTAGGTGGGATGCCCGGTGCGTGGCTGGCAGATACGCTGTTCTTTATTTTTGGCGTGATGGCTTACACCATTCCCGTCATTATCGTCGGCGGCTGTTGGTTTGCCTGGCGTCATCAGTCCAGTGACGAATACATTGATTATTTTGCCGTTTCGCTACGCATCATTGGCGTTTTGGCGCTCATCCTTACCTCTTGTGGTCTGGCGGCAATCAACGCTGACGATATCTGGTATTTTGCCTCCGGTGGCGTCATCGGCAGCTTACTAAGCACTACGCTACAACCACTGCTACACAGTAGCGGGGGAACTATTGCGCTGCTCTGCGTTTGGGCGGCGGGCCTGACACTGTTTACCGGTTGGTCATGGGTGACCATTGCTGAAAAACTTGGCGGCTGGATTTTAAACATTCTCACCTTCGCCAGTAATCGTACCCGTCGCGATGATACCTGGGTCGATGAAGATGAGTATGAAGACGACGAAGAATATGAAGATGAAAATCACGGCAAACAGCATGAATCGCGCCGTGCCCGTATTCTTCGCGGCGCGTTAGCGCGTCGTAAACGGTTGGCGGAAAAATTTATTAATCCGATGGGGCGGCAAACAGATGCTGCGTTGTTCTCCGGTAAGCGGATGGATGATGAAGAAGAGATTACCTACACTGCACGCGGTGTGGCTGCCGACCCTGACGACGTCCTCTTTTCGGGCAATCGTGCAACGCAGCCAGAATATGACGAATACGATCCATTATTAAACGGTGCGCCAATTACCGAACCTGTTGCTGTAGCAGCTGCTGCTACCACGGCGACACAAAGCTGGGCTGCACCGGTTGAACCTGTGACTCAGACGCCGCCAGTTGCCTCTGTTGATGTTCCACCTGCGCAACCTACAGTAGCCTGGCAGCCTGTACCGGGGCCACAAACGGGAGAGCCGGTTATTGCTCCTGCACCGGAAGGTTACCCTCAGCAGCCACAATATGCGCAGCCTGCAGTGCAATATAATGAGCCGCTGCAACAACCTGTACAGCCACAGCAGCCGTATTATGCGCCTGCGGCGGAACAACCTGTGCAACAACCTTACTACGCTCCTGCGGCGGAACAACCTGTTCAGCAGCCGTATTACACAACTGCGGCGGAACAGTCTGCGCAACAGCCGTATTACGCCCCTGCGCCAGAACAATCGATGGCAGGTAACGCCTGGCAAGCCGAAGAGCAGCAATCCACTTTTGCTCCACAGTCTACATACCAGACTGAGCAAACTTATCAGCAGCCAGCCGCTCAGGAGCCGTTGTACCAACAGCCGCAACCCGTTGAACAGCAGCCTGTTGTGGAGCCTGAACCCATTGTAGAAGAGACAAAACCCGCGCGTCCGCCGCTTTACTATTTTGAAGAAGTGGAAGAGAAGCGTGCCCGTGAACGTGAACAACTTGCGGCCTGGTATCAACCGATTCCTGAACCGGTTAAAGAACCAGAACCGATCAAATCTTCGCTGAAAGCACCTTCTGTTGCAGCAGTACCTCCAGTGGAAGCCGCTGCCGCTGTTTCCCCTCTGGCATCTGGCGTGAAAAAAGCGACACTGGCGACGGGGGCTGCCGCAACCGTTGCCGCGCCAGTCTTCAGTCTGGCAAATAGCGCTGGACCGCGTCCGCAGGTCAAAGAGGGGATTGGCCCGCAGTTGCCACGACCGAAACGTATCCGCGTGCCAACTCGTCGTGAACTGGCGTCTTACGGTATTAAGCTGCCCTCACAGCGTGCGGCAGAAGAAAAAGCCCGTGAAGCCCAGCGCAATCAGTACGATTCCGACGATCATTATAACGATGATGAAATCGATGCGATGCAGCAGGATGAACTGGCGCGTCAGTTCGCCCAGACGCAGCAGCAACGCTATGGCGAACAGTATCAACATGATGTGCCAGTCAACGCAGAAGATACAGATGCTGCAGCAGAGGCAGAACTGGCTCGTCAGTTTGCTCAAACTCAACAGCAACGTTATTCGGGCGAACAACCGGCTGGGGCGAATCCGTTCTCGCTGGATGATTTCGAATTTTCGCCAATGAAAGCTTTGCTGGATGATGGGCCACACGAGCCGCTGTTTACGCCAATTGTTGAACCTGTACAGCAGCCGCAACAACCGATAGCGCCGCAGCAGCAATACCAGCAGCCACAACAACCTGTAGCGCCGCAGCAGCAATATCAGCAGCCGCAACAACCGGTTGCACAGCAGCCGCAATATCAGCAGCCGCAACAGCCGATTGCACCACAGCCGCAGTATCAGCAGCCACAACAGCCGGTTGCACCACAGCAGCAATATCAGCAGCCGCAACAGCCAGTTGCGCCGCAGCCGCAGTATCAGCAGCCACAACAATCGGTTGCGCCGCAGCCGCAGGATACCCTGCTTCATCCGCTGTTGATGCGCAATGGCGACAGCCGTCCGTTGCATAAACCGACGACGCCGCTGCCTTCTCTGGATTTGCTGACGCAGCCGCCGAGCGAAGTGGAGCCGGTAGATACCTTTGCGCTTGAACAAATGGCGCGCCTGGTGGAAGCGCGTCTGGCTGATTTCCGTATTAAAGCCGATGTCGTCAATTACTCTCCGGGACCGGTTATCACTCGCTTTGAATTGAATCTGGCACCGGGCGTAAAAGCGGCGCGCATTTCTAACTTGTCACGTGACCTTGCCCGTTCACTTTCGACGGTGGCGGTGCGTGTCGTTGAAGTTATTCCTGGCAAACCCTATGTAGGTCTGGAGTTACCGAATAAAAAACGACAAACCGTTTATCTGCGCGAAGTTTTGGATAACGCCAAATTCCGCGATAATCCGTCGCCATTAACCGTGGTGCTGGGTAAAGATATCGCCGGTGAGCCGGTGGTTGCCGATCTGGCGAAAATGCCGCACTTGTTGGTTGCGGGGACTACCGGTTCCGGTAAATCTGTCGGTGTGAACGCGATGATCCTGAGCATGCTTTATAAAGCACAGCCAGAAGATGTGCGTTTCATCATGATCGACCCGAAAATGCTGGAGCTTTCGGTTTATGAAGGCATTCCGCACCTGTTAACGGAAGTTGTTACCGATATGAAAGATGCCGCCAACGCGCTGCGCTGGTGTGTTAACGAGATGGAGCGTCGTTATAAACTGATGTCTGCACTGGGTGTGCGTAATCTGGCGGGTTATAACGAAAAAATTGCTGAAGCCGATCGCATGATGCGTCCGATTCCAGACCCGTACTGGAAGCCGGGTGACAGTATGGATGCGCAGCATCCGGTGCTGAAAAAGGAACCGTACATTGTGGTGTTGGTGGACGAATTTGCCGACCTGATGATGACGGTAGGTAAAAAAGTGGAAGAGCTGATAGCACGTCTGGCGCAAAAAGCCCGTGCCGCGGGTATCCACCTCGTACTGGCAACTCAGCGTCCATCGGTTGATGTTATTACTGGTCTGATTAAAGCGAATATTCCGACCCGTATCGCCTTTACCGTATCCAGTAAGATTGACTCACGTACCATTCTTGATCAGGCTGGCGCGGAATCACTGCTGGGTATGGGGGATATGCTTTACTCTGGGCCGAACTCCACGTTGCCGGTACGTGTTCATGGTGCTTTTGTTCGCGATCAGGAAGTTCATGCCGTGGTGCAGGACTGGAAAGCGCGTGGTCGCCCACAATATGTTGATGGCATCACCTCCGACAGCGAAAGCGAAGGTGGTGCGGGTGGTTTCGATGGCGCTGAAGAACTGGATCCGTTGTTCGATCAGGCGGTGCAGTTTGTCATTGAAAAACGCAAAGCGTCAATTTCAGGCGTACAGCGTCAGTTCCGCATTGGTTATAACCGTGCAGCGCGTATTATCGAACAGATGGAAGCGCAAGGGATTGTCAGCGAACAGGGGCACAACGGTAATCGTGAAGTGCTGGCCCCACCGCCGTTTGACTAATTAATGCATCGTAGGCCGGATAAGGCGCGGTAGCGTCGCATCCGGCAATCTGGTAACTGAAAATTCAGTATTTTCTTCTTTCCTCAAGCTGATTATTAGCCTGGAATAGAGAGTAGAGGGAGCTCCCGGTCGGGAGTGACGTAATTTGAGGAATAATGATGAAAAAAATTGCCATCACCTGTGCATTACTCTCAAGCTTAGTAGCAAGCAGCGTTTGGGCTGATGCCGCAAGCGATCTGAAAAGCCGCCTGGATAAAGTCAGCAGCTTCCACGCCAGCTTCACACAAAAAGTGACTGACGGTAGCGGCGCGGCGGTGCAGGAAGGTCAGGGCGATCTGTGGGTGAAACGTCCAAACTTATTCAACTGGCATATGACTCAACCTGATGAAAGCATTCTGGTTTCTGACGGTAAAACACTGTGGTTCTATAACCCGTTCGTTGAGCAAGCTACGGCAACCTGGCTGAAAGATGCCACCGGTAATACGCCGTTTATGCTGATTGCCCGCAACCAGTCCAGCGACTGGCAGCAGTACAATATCAAACAGAATGGCGATGACTTTGTCCTGACGCCGAAAGCCAGCAATGGCAATCTGAAGCAGTTCACCATTAACGTGGGACGTGATGGCACAATCCATCAGTTTAGCGCGGTGGAGCAGGACGATCAGCGCAGCAGTTATCAGCTGAAATCCCAGCAAAATGGGGCTGTGGATGCAGCGAAATTTACCTTCACCCCGCCGCAAGGCGTCACGGTAGATGATCAACGTAAGTAGAGGCACCTGAGTGAGCAATCTGTCGCTCGATTTTTCGGATAATACTTTTCAACCTCTGGCCGCGCGTATGCGGCCAGAAAATTTAGCACAGTATATCGGCCAGCAACATTTGCTGGCTGCCGGGAAGCCATTGCCGCGCGCTATCGAAGCTGGGCATTTGCATTCTATGATCCTCTGGGGGCCACCGGGTACCGGCAAAACAACCCTCGCTGAAGTTATAGCCCGTTATGCGAACGCTGATGTGGAACGTATTTCTGCCGTCACCTCTGGCGTGAAAGAGATTCGCGAGGCGATCGAGCGCGCTCGGCAAAACCGCAATGCTGGTCGCCGCACTATTCTTTTTGTTGACGAAGTTCACCGTTTCAACAAAAGCCAGCAGGATGCATTTCTGCCACATATTGAAGACGGCACTATCACTTTTATTGGTGCGACGACTGAAAACCCGTCGTTTGAGCTTAATTCGGCGCTGCTTTCCCGTGCCCGTGTCTACCTGTTGAAATCCCTGAGTACAGAGGATATCGAACAGGTACTGACTCAGGCGATGGAAGACAAAACCCGCGGTTATGGTGGTCAGGATATTGTTCTGCCAGGTGAAACAAGACGCGCCATCGCTGAATTGGTGAATGGCGACGCGCGCCGCGCGTTAAATACGCTGGAAATGATGGCGGATATGGCTGAAGTCGATGATAGCGGTAAGCGAGTCCTGAAGCCTGAATTACTGACCGAAATCGCCGGTGAGCGTAGCGCCCGCTTTGATAACAAAGGCGATCGCTTTTACGATCTGATCTCTGCACTGCATAAATCGGTGCGTGGGAGCGCACCCGATGCGGCGCTGTACTGGTATGCGCGAATTATTACCGCCGGTGGAGATCCGTTATATGTCGCGCGTCGCTGCCTGGCGATTGCGTCTGAAGATGTGGGTAATGCTGACCCACGGGCGATGCAGGTGGCTATTGCGGCCTGGGATTGCTTTACTCGCGTTGGTCCGGCTGAAGGTGAACGTGCCATTGCTCAGGCGATTGTTTACCTGGCCTGCGCGCCAAAAAGTAACGCTGTCTATACCGCATTTAAAGCCGCGCTGGCCGATGCTCGCGAACGTCCGGATTATGACGTGCCGGTTCATTTGCGTAATGCGCCGACAAAATTAATGAAGGAAATGGGCTACGGTCAGGAATATCGTTATGCTCATGATGAAGCAAACGCTTATGCTGCCGGTGAGGTTTACTTCCCGCCGGAAATAGCACAAACACGCTATTATTTCCCGACAAACAGGGGCCTTGAAGGCAAGATTGGCGAAAAGCTCGCCTGGCTGGCTGAACAGGATCAAAATAGCCCCATAAAACGCTACCGTTAATGTTATCGTTGCGGTAATGTTGTTACTGTATCCCTGTGGTCGCAGGCTGTGGCCACATCTCCCATTTAATTCGATAAGCACAGGATAAGCATGCTCGATCCCAATCTGCTGCGTAATGAGCCAGACGCAGTCGCTGAAAAACTGGCACGCCGGGGCTTTAAGCTGGATGTAGATAAGCTGGGCGCTCTTGAAGAGCGTCGTAAAGTATTGCAGGTCAAAACGGAAAACCTGCAAGCGGAGCGTAACTCCCGATCGAAATCCATTGGCCAGGCGAAAGCGCGCGGGGAAGATATCGAGCCTTTACGTCTGGAAGTGAACAAACTGGGCGAAGAGCTGGATGCAGCAAAAGCCGAGCTGGATGCTTTACAGGCTGAAATTCGCGATATCGCGCTGACCATCCCTAACCTGCCTGCAGATGAAGTGCCGGTAGGTAAAGACGAAAATGACAACGTTGAAGTCAGCCGCTGGGGTACCCCGCGTGAGTTTGACTTTGAAGTTCGTGACCACGTGACGCTGGGTGAAATGCACTCTGGCCTCGACTTTGCAGCTGCAGTTAAGCTGACTGGTTCCCGCTTTGTGGTAATGAAAGGGCAGATCGCTCGCATGCACCGCGCACTGTCGCAGTTTATGCTGGATCTGCATACCGAACAGCATGGTTACAGTGAGAACTATGTTCCGTACCTGGTTAACCAGGACACGCTGTATGGTACGGGGCAACTGCCGAAATTTGCTGGCGATCTGTTCCATACTCGTCCGCTGGAAGAAGAAGCAGACACCAGTAACTATGCATTGATCCCAACGGCAGAAGTTCCGCTGACCAACCTGGTACGCGGTGAAATCATCGATGAAGATGATCTGCCAATTAAGATGACCGCCCACACCCCATGTTTCCGTTCTGAAGCAGGTTCATATGGTCGTGACACCCGTGGTCTGATCCGTATGCACCAGTTCGACAAAGTTGAAATGGTGCAGATCGTGCGCCCGGAAGACTCAATGGCGGCACTGGAAGAGATGACCGGTCATGCGGAAAAAGTCCTGCAGTTGCTGGGCCTGCCGTACCGTAAAATCATTCTTTGCACCGGCGACATGGGCTTTGGCGCTTGCAAAACTTACGACCTGGAAGTATGGATCCCGGCACAGAACACCTACCGCGAGATCTCTTCCTGCTCCAACGTTTGGGATTTCCAGGCGCGTCGTATGCAGGCACGTTGCCGTAGCAAGTCGGACAAGAAAACCCGTCTGGTTCATACCCTGAACGGTTCTGGTCTGGCTGTTGGTCGTACGCTGGTTGCGGTAATGGAAAACTATCAGCAGGCTGATGGTCGTATCGAAGTACCGGAAGTTCTGCGTCCGTATATGAACGGACTGGAATATATTGGCTAATACCCAATTTTTCTGAATCTAAAAAGCGCCTTCGGGCGCTTTTTTTGTCTCCCTTTGATACCGAACAATAATTACTCCTCACTTACACGTAATACTACTTTCGAGTGAAAATCTGCCTATCTCTTTGATTTTCAAATCATTCGATGTATACAAGCCTATATAGCGAACTGCTATAGAAATAATTACACAATACGGTTTGTTACTGGAATCAATCGTGAGCAAGCTTGAGTGAGCCATTATGAAAACGAAAATCCCTGATGCGGTATTGGCTGCTGAGGTGAGTCGCCGTGGTTTGGTAAAAACGACAGCGATCGGTGGCCTGGCAATGGCCAGCAGCGCATTAACCTTACCTTTTAGTCGGATTGCGCACGCTGTTGATAGTGCCCTTCCGGCAAAGTCAGACGAAAAGGTTATCTGGAGCGCCTGTACAGTTAACTGTGGTAGCCGCTGCCCGCTACGTATGCACGTAGTGGACGGTGAAATTAAATATGTTGAAACGGATAATACCGGCGATGACAACTATGACGGCCTGCACCAGGTGCGCGCCTGTCTGCGTGGGCGTTCCATGCGTCGCCGTGTCTACAATCCGGACCGCCTGAAATATCCGATGAAACGAGTCGGGGCGCGCGGTGAAGGCAAATTCGAGCGCATTAGCTGGGAAGAAGCCTACGACATCATCGCGACCAATATGCAGCGCCTGATCAAAGAGTACGGCAACGAGTCTATCTATCTGAACTATGGTACCGGTACGCTGGGCGGCACCATGACCCGCTCCTGGCCGCCGGGAAATACCCTGGTCGCTCGCCTGATGAACTGCTGCGGCGGTTATCTGAACCATTACGGTGACTACTCTTCCGCGCAAATTGCGGAAGGTTTGAACTATACCTACGGCGGCTGGGCAGATGGTAACAGCCCGTCGGATATCGAAAACAGTAAACTGGTAGTGCTGTTTGGTAATAACCCTGGCGAAACGCGAATGAGTGGCGGTGGGGTGACTTACTATCTTGACGTATAGGAAATTGAAAAACCAGACGATACCGCTGTCCACGCCTTATGCCACGTGAGCTCTTCTGCTTTTCCCACCACTCCGGTGTTTTCTCTCTCTGCATGGTCGATTCTTATACCGCAACAGGCTGTTTTTTATTCCTGCACCAATTCCTGGGCACACTTAGCCTGCGTCAGGCCGGCATATACCTCAGCAGACTGATATCCCGCGCGTTTTTCTTCAGCCCTGATACATTCAGCCCCGCAAGGGCCCGGCGGTATACCATCCGGCCGCCACACAGCACGCATTCGAACGGGTCACGACTCAGGAACTGTTTCACCATTTGTGCATAGCACACTTTCGCCACCGGTTCCGGTTTATCCATCCCCAGAGCCCGGTACACCTTCGGCAGCTTCTCTCCACACACCCGGTTGGCAAGGAACCCGAAGTACCTCACCATCTTAAAAAACTTCTCCGGGATGTGCTGTTTCAGCCTCGCGACCAGCTCCCGCTGCGTCAGTGTTTCCGTCGCCGTTTCTCCCGTTTTGTGGTCCAGGTAACGGAAGCTCAGGCTTGCCCCTCCGTTGTAATGTGCCAGCCGGGAAGCCGCTATTGGTGGCTTCTTCAGATAACGACCCAGGTAGCGTGCCGTATTCCGCCCGCCGGCCGTCTTCTTCGACATGTACACATGCCAGTATTTTCCGCCGGCTTTCAGCACCAGGCTTCTCCACTGTGATTCCGTCGTGATATGTGACAACGACTCCGGCATCGCCATCCCCTCTGACCACGCTTTCAGAAGCAACTGCCGCATATTCCACATCCACCGCGAACGCATCGCGTCTTTCAGGAAGCTCAGCTTTTTCCACTGACCGTGCTTATTCAGCCCCCCGCAGGTTACTGACACATGTACATGCGGATGCCAGTTGAGACGACGGCCATATGTGTGGATGGCGCAGAAGATACCGGGTTCCAGCCCCCGTTTTCGGGCGGCATACAGCAGATTCTCCACCGCCAGACGGCACACGTCATTCAGCAGCCAACGGTTGCTTTCGAACACCGGCCACAGCGTGGCCGGCAGGGTGAAGACCAGGTGTACCCAGTCGCAGTCAGGAAGACGATTCAGCTGTGTCGCTGTCCACAGGTCTGTGGCCTTTTTTCCGCAGGACGGGCAGGCACGGCTGCCACATGAGTTAGTGACGTATCTGACGTGGGGACAGTCAGGTTTATCGCAGTTGTATTCCTTCACGCCCAGTATCCGCGTGCCGCAGGCCAGCATTTTGGTGACAGCCTCAACCTCGATATCGCGCAGACCGCCCGCATCCAGGAAGGACGTCCAGCACTGGTTGGCTGTGAACAGGCGTTTCAGAGGGCGGGGAGTAAAACCGGATAACATGAGGACGGATTAACCCCCGGTATCCTGTAGCAGGGTAAGGGCTGCTGTGTCGCCACGGTGCTCCAGGATGGAGGCAGCGACCATCGCAGGTGGTGGGTCCATGGGTTTGAGCATCTTCATCCAGTCCCATTCACGTTGTGAGAGCTTCTCAGCACCAACAGAGAGCAGAACTGTATCGATACTTTTGCGGGTCAACATAAGGGGATGAGTCCTTAATAAAACAGGTCCTCAGAGCATACATATTCTGCGGGGCGTGCGGCAACAACAGGACGAACAGGGCCGGTTTTCAATTTGCAGTCGTCAGGCTGCCGTGGTTCAACAGGCGCGCCAGAAATCTAATGCTCGCATGATCATCATCGATCCGCGCTATACTGACACCGGTGCCGGGCGCGAAGATGAGTGGATCCCTATTCGTCCGGGAACAGATGCCGCACTGGTTAACGGTCTGGCGTATGTCATGATCACCGAAAACCTGGTGGATCAGGCATTCCTCGATAAATATTGCGTTGGCTACGACGAGAAAACACTGCCAGCCAGTGCGCCGAAAAATGGTCACTATAAAGCTTATATTCTGGGTGAAGGGCCAGATGGCGTGGCTAAAACGCCGGAATGGGCCTCGCAAATTACCGGTGTTCCGGCAGACAAAATCGTCAAACTGGCACGTGAGATCGGCAGTACTAAACCCGCGTTTATCAGTCAGGGATGGGGGCCGCAGCGTCACGCTAACGGTGAAATCGCAACCCGTGCTATCTCGATGCTGGCGATTCTGACCGGTAACGTTGGTATTAACGGGGGCAACAGCGGCGCGCGTGAAGGTTCATACAGCTTACCTTTTGTCCGTATGCCGACCCTCGAAAACCCGATCCAGACCAGCATTTCGATGTTTATGTGGACCGATGCCATTGAACGTGGCCCGGAAATGACAGCGCTGCGTGATGGTGTGCGCGGGAAAGATAAGCTGGATGTGCCGATCAAAATGATCTGGAACTATGCTGGTAACTGCCTGATTAACCAGCATTCTGAAATCAACCGTACCCATGAAATCCTTCAGGATGATAAGAAGTGCGAGCTGATTGTGGTTATCGACTGCCACATGACTTCATCGGCGAAATATGCTGACATCCTGCTGCCTGACTGCACCGCTTCCGAACAGATGGACTTTGCACTGGATGCATCCTGCGGGAATATGTCTTACGTGATTTTCAACGATCAGGTGATTAAACCGCGCTTTGAATGTAAGACCATCTATGAAATGACCAGCGAACTGGCAAAACGTCTTGGCGTTGAGCAACAGTTTACTGAAGGCCGTACACAGGAAGAGTGGATGCGGCATCTGTATGCCCAGTCGCGGGAAGCGATTCCTGAACTGCCAACGTTTGAAGAGTTCCGCAAGCAGGGGATCTTTAAAAAGCGCGACCCACAAGGGCATCACGTTGCTTATAAAGCTTTCCGTGAAGATCCGCAGGCAAATCCGCTGACCACGCCATCGGGTAAAATTGAGATTTATTCGCAGGCGCTGGCTGACATTGCCGCGACCTGGGAATTGCCAGAAGGCGACGTGATCGATCCACTGCCGATCTACACGCCGGGCTTTGAAAGTTATCAGGAGCCGCTGAACAAACAATATCCGCTGCAGCTTACTGGCTTCCACTACAAATCTCGCGTTCACTCAACTTACGGCAACGTTGATGTGCTGAAAGCAGCTTGCCGTCAGGAAATGTGGATCAACCCGCTTGATGCACAAAAACGCGGTATCAACAACGGCGATAAGGTCAGGATCTTTAACGACCGTGGTGAGGTTCACATAGAGGCAAAAGTGACGCCACGAATGATGCCGGGTGTGGTCGCACTGGGTGAAGGTGCCTGGTATGACCCGGATGCAAAACGTGTCGATAAGGGCGGTTGTATTAACGTACTGACCACTCAACGTCCGTCTCCTCTCGCTAAGGGGAATCCGTCACATACAAACCTGGTTCAGGTTGAAAAGGTGTAAGGAGTAACCGATGACAACCCAGTATGGATTTTTTATTGATTCCAGCCGTTGCACCGGTTGCAAAACCTGCGAGCTGGCCTGTAAAGACTATAAAGATCTGACGCCGGAAGTCAGCTTCCGCCGCATTTATGAATATGCTGGCGGTGACTGGCAGGAAGATAACGGTGTCTGGCATCAGAACGTGTTTGCCTACTATCTGTCGATTTCATGTAACCACTGCGAAGATCCGGCTTGTACTAAAGTCTGCCCGAGCGGTGCGATGCATAAACGTGAAGATGGTTTTGTTGTGGTCGATGAAGATGTATGCATTGGCTGCCGTTACTGCCATATGGCTTGCCCGTACGGCGCACCGCAATATAACGAAACGAAAGGCCATATGACCAAATGCGATGGTTGTTATGACCGTGTTGCGGAGGGGAAAAAACCGATCTGCGTAGAATCCTGCCCGCTGCGGGCGCTGGATTTCGGCCCTATCGACGAGCTGCGTAAAAAACATGGCGATTTGGCGGCTGTTGCGCCGTTGCCGCGAGCTCACTTTACCAAACCGAATATTGTGATCAAACCCAATGCCAACAGCCGCCCGACCGGGGATACCACTGGCTATCTGGCAAACCCGAAGGAGGTGTGAGATGGGAAGTGGATGGCATGAATGGCCGCTGATGATCTTCACGGTCTTCGGGCAATGTGTAGCAGGTGGTTTTATCGTTCTGGCTTTGGCGCTGCTCAAAGGCGACCTGCGAGCAGAAGCCCAGCAGCGTGTTATTGCCTGTATGTTTGGCTTATGGGTGCTGATGGGTATTGGCTTTATCGCCTCTATGCTCCATCTTGGTTCGCCGATGCGCGCTTTTAACTCGCTCAACCGGGTAGGGGCTTCAGCACTCAGTAACGAAATCGCCAGCGGTTCGATCTTTTTTGCCGTTGGTGGCATCGGTTGGGTGCTGGCAATACTGAAAAAGCTGTCGCCAGCACTGCGTACGCTGTGGCTGGTGGTGACGATGGTTCTTGGCGTAGTCTTTGTCTGGATGATGGTGCGCGTTTATAACAGCATCGATACCGTACCCACCTGGTACAGCATCTGGACACCGATGGGCTTCTTCCTGACGATGTTCATGGGCGGCCCGTTACTGGGTTACCTGTTACTGAGTCTGGCTGGCGTCGATGGCTGGGCGATGCGTCTGCTGCCAGCTATTTCTGTACTGGCCCTGGTAGTGAGTGGCGTGGTGTCAGTGATGCAGGGCGCAGAGCTGGCGACTATTCATAGCTCTGTGCAGCAGGCTGCAGCGCTGGTGCCGGACTATGGTGCGCTGATGTCCTGGCGTATCGTACTTTTGGCTGTTGCCCTGTGCTTGTGGATTGCCCCACAGCTAAAAGGTTATCAGCCTGCAGTTCCGCTACTTTCTGTATCATTCATTCTGCTTCTGGCAGGGGAATTAATCGGTCGTGGCGTATTCTATGGTTTGCATATGACCGTGGGGATGGCCGTCGCAAGTTAATGAGTAACAACCGGGGTTTCGGCCCCGGTTCTCTTTTATTTCTGCTTCGTTAACGTGTCATAACTGGTCATCAAATTACGATAATCAGGAATATGGTTAGAGAACAACGTCGCCAGTCCTTCAATATCATTACGCCAGTCGCGATGCAGCTCGCACGCCACGCCGAACCATGTCATCAATTGCGCACCCGCTTGCGACATTCGATCCCACGCCGAATGCCGGGTAATTTCATTAAAGGTCCCTGACGCGTCAGTCACGACAAAGACATCAAACCCTTCTTCAATTGCCGAAAGTGCCGGGAACGCAACGCAAACTTCGGTTACCACACCAGCGATAATCAATTGTTTTTTACCTGTCGCTTTTACCGCTTTCACAAAATCTTCGTTATCCCAGGCGTTAATATTTCCCGGGCGAGCAATGTAAGGTGCATCGGGGAACTGTGCTTTCAGTTCTGGAACTAATGGGCCGTTAGGACCGGTTTCAAAACTGGTGGTAAGAATAGTAGGTAAGTTGAAATACTTAGCCAGATCACCCAGCGCCAGCACGTTATTTTTAAACTTATCGGGTTCGATATCCCGTACAAGGGAAAGTAAACCAGCCTGGTGATCAACAAGCAAAACGGCAGCATCATTTTTATCGAGACGAACATACGGTTTGGTCATCCTCTTCTCCTTTCGAGAGTCAGCGGTACGTCTGAAATCGGTCAGACGCGATGCATTGCTCTGAAAGCATAGACGGGAAATATGAGTTTGCTGTGACCATGAAATTTTTCGACTGAACGAAGCGTATGAAATTTGTGTTAGATCAATAAAAACAATCAGATGAGATTAATCGTCTCTCCAGCATTAGCGTTATGAATGAGTAATATAAATCGATAATACCTCAGCTGCGATATGCGCGTATTTTCACCCATTGACAATGTTTTTGGCGGTGGCATGATGCGCATGAAATTTGAACTTCCTCACGGTTTTAATTCATGTCCACGTATACCCGGCCTGTCATGCTTTTGCTGTCTGGCCTGCTTTTGTTGACTTTGGCGATCGCAGTGTTAAATACGCTCGTGCCGCTTTGGCTCGCCCAGGAACATATGTCCACATGGCAGGTAGGCGTTGTCAGCTCATCCTATTTTACCGGCAACCTGGTCGGTACATTGCTGACAGGGTATGTCATTAAGCGCATTGGCTTTAACCGCAGCTATTATCTGGCCTCCTTCATTTTTGCCGCTGGCTGTGCAGGTCTTGGCCTGATGATTGGTTTCTGGAGCTGGTTGGCGTGGCGTTTTGTAGCGGGTGTCGGCTGTGCCATGATTTGGGTGGTCGTTGAGAGCGCGCTGATGTGCAGTGGGACGTCACGTAACCGTGGTCGTTTGCTTGCTGCGTATATGATGGTTTATTACGTGGGAACGTTTTTAGGCCAGTTACTGGTCAGCAAAGTTTCAACCGAGCTGATGTCCGTATTGCCGTGGGTTACAGGTTTGACGTTGGCAGGGATCTTACCGCTGTTGTTTACGCGTGTGCTGAATCAGCAGGCTGAAAACCATGATTCGACGTCAATTACGTCAATGCTAAAACTCCGTCAGGCGCGGCTTGGCGTGAATGGCTGCATTATCTCAGGAATCGTTCTGGGATCTCTATATGGCCTGATGCCGCTGTACCTCAATCACAAAGGGGTGAGCAATGCCAGCATTGGTTTCTGGATGGCGGTCCTGGTCAGTGCGGGTATCCTTGGACAATGGCCGATTGGACGTCTGGCGGATAAGTTTGGTCGACTGCTGGTGTTGCGTGTTCAGGTCTTTGTCGTCATTCTCGGCAGTATCGCGATGCTTAGCCAGGCGGCGATGGCCCCGGCTTTATTCATCCTCGGTGCCGCTGGCTTTACGCTATATCCGGTGGCGATGGCATGGGCTTGCGAGAAAGTTGAACATCATCAACTGGTGGCGATGAACCAGGCCTTACTGTTGAGCTATACTGTGGGAAGCCTGCTTGGTCCGTCATTTACTGCCATGCTAATGCAGAATTTCTCCGATAATTTATTGTTTATCATGATCGCCAGCGTATCGTTTATCTATTTGCTGATGCTGCTTCGCAACGCCGGTCATACGCCGAAACCCGTTGCTCACGTGTAAATGAATTAACGCAGAGTGTGAACTTACTGTTTCACACTCTGCTTTTTTGTTTCTTCTCTCTGACTTGCTTTTTTCAAAATTTTATTCGTTTCAAAATAAAATGTGCAGCAGGTTATAATTTTGCATTTCGCTATTTCCGCACTTCTTATTTGCCGCGCATAATCCCTCGTTTTACAGATGCCCCTTTAATTTTGGCGAAGGATTTGTCTATGGCTGGGAATGTTCAGGAAAAACAGCTGCGATGGTACAACATTGCGCTGATGTCTTTTATCACTGTCTGGGGTTTTGGCAACGTTGTTAATAACTACGCCAACCAGGGGCTGGTGGTTGTTTTTTCATGGGTGTTTATCTTTGCGCTCTATTTCACACCTTATGCGCTAATTGTTGGTCAGTTAGGCTCGACCTTCAAAGATGGGAAGGGCGGGGTCAGTACCTGGATTAAACACACGATGGGACCCGGACTGGCTTACCTCGCCGCGTGGACCTACTGGGTAGTGCATATTCCCTATCTGGCACAAAAACCCCAGGCAATACTGATTGCGCTCGGTTGGGCGATGAAAGGCGACGGTTCGCTAATCAAAGAATATTCCGTCGTAGCGTTACAGGGGTTAACGCTGGTGCTGTTTGTCTTCTTTATGTGGGTTGCTTCACGCGGTATGAAATCGCTGAAAATCGTCGGTTCTGTGGCAGGGATTGCGATGTTTGTTATGTCGCTCCTGTATGTGGCGATGGCGGTAACCGCGCCTGCGATTACTGAAGTGCATATTGCGACCACAAACATTACCTGGGAAACGTTTATTCCTCATATCGACTTTACCTACATTACCACTATTTCAATGCTGGTCTTTGCGGTTGGTGGAGCAGAGAAGATTTCTCCCTACGTTAATCAAACGCGCAACCCAGGAAAAGAATTTCCAAAAGGGATGTTATGCCTGGCGGTGATGGTTGCGGTGTGCGCGATCCTTGGATCGCTTGCAATGGGGATGATGTTTGACTCCCGCAATATTCCCGATGACTTAATGACCAACGGCCAGTATTACGCCTTCCAGAAGCTGGGCGAGTATTACAGCATGGGTAATACTTTAATGGTGATTTACGCCATTGCGAATACTCTGGGTCAAGTAGCTGCGCTGGTATTCTCGATTGATGCGCCGCTTAAAGTATTATTAGGCGATGCTGACAGCAAATATATTCCTGCCAGTTTATGTCGTACCAACGCATCTGGTACGCCCGTTAATGGCTATTTTCTGACCCTGGTGCTGGTGGCGATCCTGATTATGCTGCCGACTCTCGGCATCGGTGATATGAACAATCTCTATAAATGGCTGTTGAACCTTAACTCGGTAGTGATGCCGCTGCGTTATTTATGGGTATTTGTTGCATTTATTGCAGTTGTTCGCCTGGCGCAGAAATATAAGCCGGAATATGTCTTTATTCGTAATAAGCCGCTGGCAATGACCGTCGGAATTTGGTGTTTTGCCTTTACCGCTTTTGCCTGCCTGACGGGTATTTTCCCGAAAATGGAAGCCTTCACCGCAGAGTGGACATTCCAGTTGGCGCTGAATGTTGCAACGCCGTTTGTGCTGGTGGGATTAGGGCTGATATTCCCGCTGCTGGCGCGTAAAGCGAATAGCAAATAATTATTGTGGTCGGTAACGCTGACTCTGGCAGATCTGACCCGTTTTTACATAATCGAGAAATGCGCGCAAGCCGCAGGACATATACTGGCGGTTTGGGTAATAGATCTGGAAGCCTGGACGCTCTGTGATCCAGTCTTCCAGTACACATTCTAAACGACCGGTATCAAGGTACTCCTTGATCTGTTCATAGAGCAGATACCCGATACCAGCACCCATCAAAACGGCATCCAGTTCAGCATCAACATCATCCAGAATGATATTTCCTGCGACAGCAATTTCCAGCTCCTTTGCAAATTGCCAGTGGAAAGGTTTGCCGCTGGGATAACGAAAAACAACACATTGATGATTAAGCAGATCATGAGGATGGCGGGGTTTGCCATATCTTGCAAAGTACTCTGGCGTTGCTGCTACACATAATTTCACTGGCGGGCCGATCGCCACGCTGATCATATCTTTTTCGACGATGCCACTAAGTCGAACGCCAGCGTCAAAGCCCTGCTGGACGATATCAACAAGAGAGTCGTCAGTTGTGAGCTCGACTTTAATATCAGGATATTCACGTGTGAAACCAACCAGTAAAGGTATTAAAAATATACGTGCAGCTACCCGGGCGGCATTGATTTTGAGCGTACCTGTCGGTGTCAGACGAAAATCATTCATCTCATCTAACATGATCTGAATTTCGTCGAAAGCTGGGCGCAATCGTTCATAGAGATTAGAACCCGCTTCCGTTAACGATACGCTTCGGGTTGTCCGATTGAATAAGCGAATTTTAAGACGTTGTTCCAGTGTTTTAATACTATGGCTAATGGCGGACGAAGATAAGCCTAACTCATCGCCTGCTGCACGAAAGCTTTGATTACGGGCCACGGCAAAGAAAGTGGCAAAGTC
Source organism: Escherichia sp. HH091_1A (assembly GCF_030295175.1). NCBI lineage: Bacteria > Pseudomonadati > Pseudomonadota > Gammaproteobacteria > Enterobacterales > Enterobacteriaceae > Escherichia > Escherichia sp. HH091_1A. The sequence goes on from NZ_AP025747.1 coordinate 1,119,327, forward strand.
AGACATATTCATCCGCATTAGTGAAAATCCTTCATTAACTCATCCTGAATCATCACGTTTACAGGATGATGCCGCCTGCGTAAAGTGCGCTCCAGAACTTAACGTGGAGGTAAAATTATGCAGTCTGAACGTATTTATTTGGTATGGGCCCATCCTCGTCATGATTCATTGACCGCACATATTGCTGATGCGATCCATCAGCGGGCAATGGAGCGGAAAATACAGGTGACGGAACTCGATTTATATCGGCGTAATTTCAACCCGGTGATGACGCCGGAAGATGAACCAGACTGGAAGAATATGGATAAACGTTATTCTCCAGAGGTTCATCAGCTTTATTCAGAGCTGCTTGAACATGACACGTTAGTGGTGGTTTTTCCTCTCTGGTGGTACAGCTTCCCAGCAATGCTAAAAGGATATATTGACAGAGTATGGAATAATGGGCTGGCTTATGGAGATGGGCACAAATTACCATTCAATAAAGTTCGTTGGGTGGCGCTGGTTGGAGGAGACAAAGAATCATTTGTCCAGATAGGCTGGGAAAAAAATATAAGCGATTATTTGATAAATATGTGCAGTTATCTTGGTATTGAAGATGCCGATGTCACTTTCTTGTGTAATACAGTGGTATTCGATGGGGAAGAACTTCACGCGAGCTATTATCAGTCGTTATTATCTCAGGTACGGGATATGGTAGATGCACTATAAGATGTGTTAAAAACGCTGTAGCAGAATGAAGCGCGGAATAACAAAGCGGCAACTCAATAAAGTTGCCGCTTTACGGGGAAATTAGAACATTACCTTATGACCGTACTGCTCAAGAATGCCTTTCACGCGTTCCATGGTCTCTTTCTTCGGTGGTTTAACACCATCAAGTTTGTATTCTTCACCCATCGCCACCCATTTGTGTTTGCCCAGCTCGTGGTAGGGGAGAAGCTCGATTTTCTCAACGTTGCCCATATCACGGGTAAATTCACCGAGGCGATGCGCTGAATCGTCATCGTCAGACCAGCCTGGGACAACAACGTAGCGGATCCACACCTTCACATTTTTATTCGCCAGATATTTAGCAAACTCCAGCGTGCGGTGGTTGGAAACTCCAACCAGATTTTGGTGGATCTCGTCGTTCATCTGTTTGAGATCGAGCATTACCAGGTCGGTTACTTCCAGCAGTTCATCAATCACCGGATCGTAACGACGAACAAAACCGTTGGTATCCAGACAGGTATGAATGCCTTCTTTTTTGCAGGCGCGGAACCAGTCACGAACAAACTCAGCTTGCAGGATTGCTTCACCGCCGGATGCGGTAACGCCGCCGCCGGAAGCGTTCATAAAGTGGCGATAGGTCACCACTTCCTTCATCAAATCTTCAACGGTAACTTCTTTACCGCCATGCGTGTCCCAGGTGTCGCGGTTATGACAATACAGGCAGCGCATCAGGCAGCCCTGGAAAAAGGTGATAAAGCGAATACCCGGGCCGTCTACGGTTCCACAGGATTCAAAGGAGTGAATGCGACCAATAACTGACATTGCGGTGTTTCTCCAGATGTGGCCCATCTGAGGCCGTGTTGGTGCGCAGCTCGAAGGCTACGTCGAGTCTGTTTTGGCAGTCACCTTAAAGTATAGATAGCTGACAAAAAAGGCTCTCGTGCTAAAAAAGGCCCCACTTTCGTGGAGCCTTTATTGTACGCTTTTTACTGTACGATTTCAGTCAAAACTAATTACATAGATTGAGTGAAGGTACGAGTAATAACGTCCTGCTGCTGTTCTTTAGTCAGCGAGTTGAAACGTACTGCGTAGCCAGATACACGGATGGTCAGCTGCGGATATTTTTCCGGGTTTTCCATCGCGTCGAGCAGCATTTCACGGTTCATCACGTTAACGTTCAGGTGCTGACCACCTTCGATGGATGCTTCGTGGTGGAAGTAACCATCCATCAGACCAGCCAGGTTGGTCTTACGAACTTCGTCGTCTTTACCCAGTGCGTTCGGAACGATAGAGAAGGTGTAGGAGATACCATCTTTAGCGTAAGCAAACGGCAGTTTAGCAACGGAAGTCAGAGATGCTACAGCACCTTTCTGGTCACGACCGTGCATCGGGTTAGCACCCGGTCCGAACGGCGCGCCAGCACGACGACCGTCTGGGGTGTTACCAGTTTTCTTACCATACACAACGTTAGAAGTGATGGTCAGAACAGACTGAGTCGGGATTGCGTCACGGTAGGTGTGCAGTTTCTGAATTTTCTTCATGAAACGTTCTACCAGGTCAACAGCCAGGTCATCTACACGCGGATCGTTGTTACCAAACTGCGGGTATTCGCCTTCGATTTCGAAGTCGATAGCCAGACCGTCTTCGTCACGAATCGGTTTAACTTTCGCATATTTGATTGCAGACAGGGAGTCAGCAGCAACGGACAGACCAGCGATACCACACGCCATGGTGCGGATAACGTCACGGTCGTGCAGCGCCATCAGAGAGGCTTCGTAGCTGTACTTGTCGTGCATGTAGTGGATGATGTTCAGTGCAGTGATGTACTGTTTAGCCAGCCAGTCCATGAAGTGATCCATGCGCTCCATCACTTCATCGTAGTTCAGGAGATCGCCTTTGATCGGTTCAGACTTCGGACCAACCTGCATTTTCAGTTTTTCGTCAACGCCGCCGTTGATTGCGTACAGCATGGTTTTCGCCAGGTTTGCACGCGCACCGAAGAACTGCATTTGTTTACCAACGATCATCGGGCTTACGCAGCAAGCGATAGCGTAGTCATCGTTGTTGAAGTCCGGACGCATCAGGTCATCGTTCTCATACTGCAGAGAAGAGGTGTCAATGGACACTTTAGCGGCGAATTTCTTGAAGTTCAGCGGCAGTTTTTCAGACCACAGAATGGTCATGTTCGGTTCCGGAGACGGACCCATGGTGTACAGGGTGTTCAGGAAACGGAAGCTGTTTTTGGTAACCAGGGTACGACCGTCGAGGCCCATACCACCGATAGATTCGGTTGCCCAGATCGGGTCGCCAGAGAACAGTTCATCGTATTCCGGAGTACGCAGGAAGCGAACCATACGCAGTTTCATGACCAGGTGGTCAACCATTTCCTGCGCTTCTTGTTCGGTGATCTTGCCAGCTTTCAGGTCACGTTCGATGTACACATCCAGGAAGGTGGAGGTACGACCGAAGGACATTGCAGCACCGTTCTGAGACTTAACAGCAGCCAGGTAGCCGAAGTAAGTCCACTGGATAGCTTCCTGAGCGTTGGTAGCCGGACCAGAGATGTCGTAGCCGTATTTCGCAGCCATTTCTTTCATCTGACCCAGAGCGCGGTGCTGTTCAGCGATTTCTTCGCGCAGACGGATAGTCTGTTCCAGGTTTACGCCGTTTTCCAGATCAGCCTGCAGAGAGGTGAACTGAGCGTATTTGTCTTTCATCAGGTAGTCGATACCGTACAGCGCAACGCGACGGTAGTCACCGATGATACGACCACGGCCATAAGCATCTGGCAGACCGGTCAGAACACCGGATTTACGGCAACGCAGGATGTCCGGAGTGTAAACGTCGAACACGCCCTGGTTGTGAGTTTTACGGTATTCAGTGAAGATTTTTTTGATCATCGGGTCCAGTTCGCGGTTGTACGCTTTGCAGGAACCTTCGATCATTTTGATACCACCGAACGGGATAAGAGCACGTTTCAGCGGAGCTTCAGTCTGCAGACCAACAACTTTTTCCAACGCTTTGTTGATGTAGCCAGCGTCGTGAGAGGTGATGGTGGAAGCAACAGCGGTGTCAAAGTCAACTGGCGCGTGAGTGCGGTTTTCCAGTTTAACGCCTTCCATTACTTTGTCCCACAGGGTGGTGGTCGCTTCAGTAGCGCCAGCCAGGAAGGACTCGTCACCCTCGTACGGAGTGTAGTTTTTCTGAATGAAGTCACGGACGTTTACTTCATTCTGCCAGTCACCTTTGGTAAAACCTTCCCAGGCTGTGGCTAACTTTTCATTAAGCTCGGACATGTAACACCTACCTTCTTAAGTGGATTTTTTATTTACTGCGTACTTCGACAACCATTAATGGTGATCGTTTTCACGCAGGTAAATGACCCAGTATGTCAACCCAACCAACAAACCACCGCCGATAATATTACCGATCGTAACCGGAATCAGGTTATCAGTGATGAAGTTCATCACGGTCAGGTGAGAAAAATTTTCCGGTGCAGAACCGACAGCGGTCCAGAATTCCGGAGATGCGAAGTCGCGGATTACAATACCCATCGGGATCATAAACATGTTTGCGATACTGTGCTCAAAACCGCTGGCAACAAACATCGCGACCGGCAGCACCATAATGAACGCTTTATCCATCAGGCTGCGGCCAGAATAACTCATCCATACTGCCAGACATACCATCAGGTTTGCCAGGATACCAAGGCAGACGGCCTCAATAAAAGTATGGTGCACTTTGTGGTCGGCGGTTTGTAGGACGTTTAGTCCCCATTGACCATTCGCGGTCATATACTCGCCGGAAAGCCACATTAAAAGTACAAACAGCAGTGCGCCGACCAGGTTGCCAAAATAGACATTTAGCCAGTTTTTCGCCAACTGACCCCAGGTGATGCGCCCACTCGCCTTAGCAACAACAATCAACACTGTGGAAGTAAAGAGATCGGCTCCGCAGACAACACAAAGAATCAGCCCCAGAGAGAAGCAAATGCCGCCAACCAGTTTTGCCATGCCGAAGGGCATTGTTCCTGTGCCAGTGGTTGCTGTGATATAGAAGACGAATGCGATTGAGATGAAAACACCGGCGGTAATCGCAAGATAGAAAGTCTTAAGCGGATGTTTCGTTGCTTTATAGACACCTGCCTCTTCGGCCACTTTGGCCATTGCTGCAGGAAGTAAAAGATCAAAAGGGTTGTCAGCTTTCACACTAACTCTCTCTTTATTAAGTCGGCGACGAGATACTAACAAAGCATTATAGATGAGAAATTGATATAGATCATATCTCGCCTGGCTTATAGGCCCGTAACTCGCATGGTTTTTATGCAAATACGGAGTAAACATTTGATTATCCAAATAAAAATAAATTTTAAAAATTAACAAATGAGTTGAATTTTTTCCGCATCCTCCGCTAAAACAGTTAATTAAAAGGGAGCACCAGGCGAATAAAGTAACAATATCGATCGTATTTATTAAATACAAATTACCGATATTTAACTTTATAATTACAATTATTTTATTAATGCAAATATATGTAAAGCGGGGCATTAAAAAAACGCCCCGTAATATAACTCAGACGAATCATTAAGCCTACATTGCGTAGGCTATTTGATTTTATTTTGCCCAGAATGCTGCTTTGGCGCGCTGCAGCTTTTCGTAGGCCTTCAACAACGACTGATGTGCAGCAAACGCGTGCAGATCGCTATCTACGGGTTGCAAGCCATAAAACGCCGATTCACCGCTCATTGCCGCACTGGCGGCTTCTACGGCATCTGCGCCATACATACGAACGAAGGCATTCAGATATTGCAGTGGTTGGCGGTCTTCTTCCTGTGCCAGTAATAACAACGTTTGCAGACAGCGATAATAGTTGGCGCGTTCCGGATTAAATACTGATGAGTTAAACTCCATCGTCCATTCGGTCCAGACCAGAGCCTGTTCCAGATCGCCACCAGCCAGCGCCAGCATGGCTTTTAATTCTCCGATACGCAGGGTGTACCAACCGTTATCCGACCCGGTCGCCAGACCCAACAGCTCACGCACGCGGGTAAAGTCATCAAAACCTTCTTCATCCAGTTGCTCGATGAGGTTCAGGTAATCTTCTTTTTCCCACTCGCTGCCTGGGAGTGAAAGAATCGTTTCACGTAAATGGCTGCCCATGCTGTTATTCGCCAGCCACAGATCTTCTGCCGGATAAATATCGGACATGCCAGGCACGATAATGCGGCAAGCATAAACGCCCAGATGCTCGTAATCGGCAATATAAACTTCTTTATCTTCTTTGTTGAAGATAGCCATCAGCGTAGCAAACTCTTCTTCCGTGGTGCCTGAGAAGCTCCAGTCCACAAACGGATAATCAGCATCCTGCTTGAATAGGTCCCAGGAAATTAAACCGCTGGAATCGATAAAGTGCGTTTCGAGGTTAGTATGTTCAGCGACTTCTTCATCATCGAAGGTTGGCGGAGTAAACACATCCAAATCTTTCAGACCGCGGCCTTGCAGCAACTCGGTCACGGTACGTTCCAGTGCAACGCCAAAATCAGGATGTGCACCGAAGGATGCAAAGCAGGTACCGTTAGCTGGATTGAACAGTACCACGCAGATCACCGGATATTGACCGCCAAGCGAGGCATCATAAGCGAAGATCGGGAAACCTTCCGCTTCCAGTGTTTCGATCGCTTCAACCACCGCTGGATAACGCGCCAGCACGTCTGCCGGGATCTCTGGCAGGCTGATGCTTTCAGCAATAATCCGGTTTTTCACGTAGCGTTCGAAAACTTCGGACAACCCCTGGACGCGTGCTTCGTTTCGGGTATTGCCAGCGGACATACCGTTAGAAACGTACAGGTTACCAATGATATTCATCGGAATATAAACGATCTGATTGTCGGACTGGCGCGTAAACGGCAGACCGCAAATACCACGATCTTCGTTACCAGATTGTAGGTCAATCAGCATGCTGCCGGTCAGTTCATTCTCCGGATCGTAAAATGCGCGCAGACGGTCATCGAGCAGCCCTTCTGGTACATCGTCGTTTTCGGTCAGTGGGAACCATTTTTCGTTGGGATAATGCACGAATGGACCGTTGGCGATGGTTTCGCCCAGCCAGAAGTCAGCAAAAAAGTAGTTGGTAGACAGACGCTCGAAATATTCACCGAGTGCAGAAGCCAGCGCCGCTTTTTTGGTTGCGCCTTTACCGTTGGTAAAACACAGTGCGCACTCTTTGTCGCGAATATGTACAGACCAGACGTTAGGCACGGGATTCAGCCAGGAGGCCTCTTCAATCTGAAAACCGAGGTCTGAAAGTTTTTGCTGGAAGCGAGCGATGGAATCTTCCAGAGCGGCATCTTTGCCGGGGATAAATGTTTGCGTCATGAAAATCACTTTAGTCGTACGGAAAGCGCGCAATAATACGGGTTTTATCTCAAAGGCGCTATCACCGCCGCCATGCCGATGAACTGTTGACTATGCTTTTAGTGGATAAACCACGATAAGAGCATAAAAATGAAGGCGTTCGATCTCCACCGTATGGCATTTGATAAAGTGCCTTTTGATTTCCTTGGCGAAGTTGCACTACGTAGTCTTTATACCTTTGTACTGGTTTTTTTGTTCCTCAAAATGACCGGAAGACGCGGTGTGCGGCAGATGTCGCTTTTTGAAGTGTTAATCATTCTGACGCTGGGGTCAGCGGCGGGGGATGTGGCGTTTTATGATGATGTGCCGATGGTTCCGGTGCTTATCGTCTTTATTACTCTGGCGTTGTTATACCGTCTGGTAATGTGGTTGATGGCGCACAGTGAAAAACTGGAGGATCTTCTGGAAGGCAAGCCGGTTGTCATTATTGAGGATGGTGAGCTGGCCTGGTCGAAACTTAATAACTCCAACATGACGGAATTTGAGTTCTTTATGGAGCTGCGACTGCGTGGAGTGGAGCAGTTGGGGCAGGTACGTCTGGCGATTCTCGAAACCAACGGGCAAATCAGTGTCTATTTCTTTGAAGATGACAAGGTCAAACCGGGATTACTTATTTTACCCAGTGACTGTACTCAGCGTTACAAAGTGGTGCCTGAGTCGGCGGACTATGCTTGCATCCGTTGCAGTGAGATCATTCATATGAACGCAGGGGAAAAACAATTATGTCCGCGCTGTGCAAATCCAGAATGGACGAAGGCAAGTCGGGCTAAACGGGTGACCTGACAGCAAAAAAATCGGTTTTTGGACAATAATCCGAGAGATTCTATTGTGTGACGCGTGCCGCATTTTTGCCCTCGACTGTTTTACCCATTGCGATGCGCGCCACTGAATGATAAAACCGATAGCCACAGGAATAATGTATTACCCGCGGTCGCAATCGATTGTCCGTGGGTTAATGGCAACGCAACGTGGTGAGGGGAAATGGCTCAAATCTTCAATTTTAGTTCTGGTCCGGCAATGCTACCGGCAGAGGTGCTTAAACAGGCTCAACAGGAACTGCGCGACTGGAACGGTCTTGGTACGTCGGTGATGGAAGTGAGCCACCGTGGTAAAGAGTTCATTCAGGTTGCAGAGGAAGCCGAGAAGGATTTTCGCGATCTTCTTAATATCCCCTCCAACTATAAAGTATTGTTCTGCCACGGCGGTGGTCGCGGTCAGTTTGCTGCTGTTCCGCTGAATATTCTTGGTGATAAAACCACTGCAGATTATGTTGATGCCGGTTACTGGGCGGCAAGTGCCATTAAAGAAGCGAAAAAATACTGCAAGCCAAATGTCTTTGACGCCAAAGTGACTGTTGATGGTCTTCGTGCGGTTAAGCCAATGCGTGAATGGCAGCTCTCTGATAATGCCGCTTATATGCATTACTGCCCAAATGAGACCATCGATGGTATCGCCATCGACGAAACGCCAGACTTTGGTAAAGAAGTGGTGGTTGCAGCCGACTTCTCTTCAACAATTCTTTCCCGTCCAATTGACGTCAGTCGTTACGGTGTGATTTATGCTGGCGCACAGAAAAATATCGGCCCGGCGGGCCTGACAATCGTCATCGTTCGTGAAGACTTACTGGGTAAAGCGAATATCGCTTGTCCGTCGATTCTGGATTATTCCATCCTTAACGATAACGACTCAATGTTTAACACGCCGCCGACATTTGCCTGGTACCTGTCCGGTCTGGTATTCAAATGGCTGAAAGCGAACGGCGGCGTGGCTGCAATGGATAAAATCAATCAGCAAAAAGCAGAACTGCTGTATGGGGTGATTGATAACAGCGATTTCTACCGCAATGACGTGGCGAAAGCTAACCGTTCGCGGATGAACGTGCCGTTCCAGTTGGCGGACAGTGCGCTTGACAAATTGTTCCTTGAAGAGTCTTTTGCTGCGGGGCTGCATGCCCTGAAAGGGCATCGTGTGGTCGGCGGTATGCGTGCGTCAATTTATAACGCAATGCCTCTGGAAGGCGTTAAAGCGCTGACAGACTTCATGATTGAGTTCGAACGCCGTCACGGCTAATGCCGAAATTTTGCTTAATCCCCACAGCCAGCCTGTGGGGTTTTTATTTCTGTTGTAGAGAGTTGAGTTCATGGAATCCCTGACGTTACAACCCATCGCTCGTGTCGATGGCACCATTAATCTGCCCGGTTCCAAGAGCGTTTCTAACCGCGCTTTATTGCTGGCGGCATTAGCACACGGCAAAACAGTATTAACCAATCTGCTGGATAGCGATGACGTGCGCCATATGCTGAATGCATTAACAGCGTTAGGGGTAAGCTATACGCTTTCAGCCGATCGTACGCGTTGCGAAATCATCGGTAACGGCGGTCCATTACACGCAAAAAGTGCCCTGGAGTTGTTCCTCGGTAACGCCGGAACGGCAATGCGTCCGCTGGCGGCAGCTCTTTGTCTGGGTAGCAATGATATTGTGCTGACCGGTGAACCGCGTATGAAAGAACGCCCCATTGGTCATCTGGTGGATGCGCTGCGCCTGGGCGGGGCGAAGATCACTTACCTGGAACAAGAAAATTATCCACCATTGCGTTTACAGGGCGGCTTTACTGGCGGCAACGTTGACGTTGATGGCTCCGTTTCCAGCCAGTTCCTCACCGCACTGTTAATGACTGCGCCTCTTGCACCGGAAGATACGGTGATTCGTATTAAAGGCGATCTGGTCTCTAAACCTTATATCGACATCACACTCAATCTGATGAAGACGTTTGGTGTTGAAATTGAAAATCAGCACTATCAACAATTTGTCGTAAAAGGCGGGCAGTCTTATCAGTCTCCGGGTACTTATTTGGTCGAAGGCGATGCATCTTCGGCTTCTTACTTCCTGGCAGCAGCAGCAATCAAAGGCGGCACTGTAAAAGTGACCGGCATTGGACGCAACAGTATGCAGGGTGATATTCGCTTTGCTGATGTGCTGGAAAAAATGGGCGCGACCATTTGCTGGGGCGATGATTATATTTCCTGCACGCGTGGTGAACTGAACGCTATTGATATGGATATGAACCATATTCCCGATGCGGCGATGACCATTGCCACGGCGGCATTATTTGCAAAAGGCACTACCACGCTGCGCAATATCTATAACTGGCGTGTTAAAGAGACCGATCGCCTGTTTGCGATGGCAACAGAGCTACGTAAAGTCGGCGCGGAAGTAGAAGAGGGGCACGATTACATTCGTATCACTCCACCGGAAAAACTGAACTTTGCCGAGATCGCAACATACAATGATCACCGGATGGCGATGTGTTTCTCGCTGGTGGCGTTGTCAGATACACCAGTGACGATTCTTGATCCCAAATGCACGGCCAAAACATTTCCGGATTATTTCGAGCAGCTGGCGCGGATTAGCCAGGCAGCCTGAATGAACAACGTGCAATAAATAGCCAAATCTTTCTTTATCAATACGTCGGCACATTGCCGGCGTTTTTTTTCGGACCTTGTGAGTCATTTTGATTAATGGTAGCGTCGTTTGTCGATGTAAGTTATTGATACATAATATTTATATATGATTAATCAACGGATGATTCACATGAAGAATACTAAATTACTGCTGGCGATTGCGGCCTCTGCAGCTTTACTGACAGGGTGTCAGAATACCCACGGTATTGATACCAATATGGCTATCAGCTCAGGTTTAAATGCCTATAAAGCAGCAACGTTAAGCGATGCTGATGCAAAAGCGATTGCCAATCAGGGCTGTGCCGAAATGGACAGCGGCAATCAAGTCGCAAGTAAATCCAGCAAGTACGGTAAACGTCTGGCAAAAATCGCCAAAGCATTGGGTAACAATATTAATGGCACGCCGGTCAACTATAAGGTTTATATGACCAGCGACGTCAATGCATGGGCGATGGCGAACGGCTGTGTTCGTGTCTACAGTGGCCTGATGGACATGATGAACGACAACGAAATTGAAGGCGTTCTGGGTCATGAACTGGGCCACGTCGCGTTGGGTCACTCGCTGGCTGAAATGAAAGCTTCTTATGCGATCGTTGCCGCACGTGATGCGATTTCCGCTACCAGCGGTGTGGCTTCCCAGCTTTCTCGCTCACAATTAGGTGATATCGCAGAAGGCGCGATCAATGCTAAATACTCCCGCGATAAAGAGTCCGAAGCAGATGATTTCTCCTTTGATCTGTTGAAGAAACGTGGCATCAGCACCCAGGGGCTGGTTGGCAGCTTTGAAAAATTGGCCAGCCTGGATGGCGGCCGTACCCAGTCCATGTTTGACTCTCATCCACCATCAACAGAGCGTGCGCAACACATCCGTGATCGTATCGCCTCTGGTAAGTAAATCATTGTCATCTTTCGGGCTGGTCTTCTGCCAGCCCGCTATAATTGCGCAATAAATCCCCATCTGAATACAGACAAAACTGGTTTTTGCACACAACGTTAACGATTTGTGGCGTCGGCGCGTATAATGCGCGCGGTTATGTTAACGGTACGCCTGTTTTAAGGAGATAAAGATGACGGCAATTGCCCCGGTTATTACCATTGATGGCCCAAGCGGTGCAGGGAAAGGCACCTTGTGTAAGGCTATGGCGGAAGCGTTGCAATGGCATCTGCTGGACTCGGGTGCAATTTATCGCGTACTGGCACTGGCGGCATTACATCACCATGTTGATGTTGCAACGGAAGATGCGCTCGTGCCGCTGGCATCCCATCTGGATGTACGTTTTGTGTCGACCAATGGCAATCTGGAAGTGATCCTCGAAGGGGAAGATGTCAGCGGCGAAATTCGTACTCAGGAAGTGGCGAATGCTGCTTCACAAGTCGCGGCATTCCCACGCGTTCGTGAAGCATTATTGCGTCGCCAACGCGCGTTTCGCGAATTACCAGGCTTGATTGCCGATGGCCGCGATATGGGAACGGTGGTATTCCCTGATGCGCCAGTGAAAATTTTCCTTGACGCCTCCTCGGAAGAACGTGCGCATCGCCGCATGCTACAGTTGCAGGAGAAGGGCTTTAGTGTTAACTTTGAGCGCCTTTTGGCCGAGATCAAAGAACGCGACGACCGCGATCGTAACCGAGCGGTAGCGCCACTGGTTCCGGCAGCCGATGCTTTAGTGTTGGATTCCACCACCTTAAGCATTGAGCAAGTGATTGAAAAAGCGCTACAATACGCGCGCCAGAAATTGGCTCTCGCATAAGCGACCGAATTTGCAGTACCCCCGTTGCAATGGAATGACAGCGGGTATGTTAAACAACCCCATCCGGCATGGAGCCAGGTGGACGTTAAATATAAACCTGAAGATTAAACATGACTGAATCTTTTGCTCAACTCTTTGAAGAGTCCTTAAAAGAAATCGAAACCCGCCCGGGTTCTATCGTTCGTGGCGTTGTTGTTGCTATCGACAAAGACGTAGTACTGGTTGACGCTGGTCTGAAATCTGAGTCCGCCATCCCGGCTGAGCAGTTCAAAAACGCCCAGGGCGAGCTGGAAATCCAGGTAGGTGACGAAGTTGACGTTGCTCTGGACGCAGTAGAAGACGGCTTCGGTGAAACTCTGCTGTCCCGTGAGAAAGCTAAACGTCACGAAGCCTGGATCACGCTGGAAAAAGCTTACGAAGATGCTGAAACTGTTACCGGTGTTATCAACGGCAAAGTTAAGGGCGGCTTCACTGTTGAGCTGAACGGTATTCGTGCGTTCCTGCCAGGTTCTCTGGTAGACGTTCGTCCGGTGCGTGACACTCTGCACCTGGAAGGCAAAGAGCTTGAATTCAAAGTAATCAAGCTGGATCAGAAGCGCAACAACGTTGTTGTTTCTCGTCGTGCCGTTATCGAATCCGAAAACAGCGCAGAGCGCGATCAGCTGCTGGAAAACCTGCAGGAAGGCATGGAAGTTAAAGGTATCGTTAAGAACCTCACTGACTACGGTGCATTCGTTGATCTGGGCGGCGTTGACGGCCTGCTGCACATCACTGATATGGCCTGGAAACGCGTTAAGCATCCGAGCGAAATCGTCAACGTGGGCGACGAAATCACTGTTAAAGTGCTGAAGTTCGACCGCGAACGTACCCGTGTATCCCTGGGCCTGAAACAGCTGGGCGAAGATCCGTGGGTAGCTATTGCTAAACGTTATCCGGAAGGTACCAAACTGACTGGTCGCGTGACCAACCTGACCGACTACGGCTGCTTCGTTGAAATCGAAGAAGGCGTTGAAGGCCTGGTACACGTTTCCGAAATGGATTGGACCAACAAAAACATCCACCCGTCCAAAGTTGTTAACGTTGGCGATGTCGTGGAAGTTATGGTTCTGGATATCGACGAAGAACGTCGTCGTATCTCCCTGGGTCTGAAACAGTGCAAAGCTAACCCGTGGCAGCAGTTCGCGGAAACCCACAACAAGGGTGACCGTGTTGAAGGTAAAATCAAGTCTATCACTGACTTCGGTATCTTCATCGGCCTTGACGGCGGCATCGACGGCCTGGTTCACCTGTCTGACATCTCCTGGAACGTTGCAGGCGAAGAAGCAGTTCGTGAATACAAAAAAGGCGACGAAATCGCTGCAGTTGTTCTGCAGGTTGACGCAGAACGTGAACGTATCTCCCTGGGCGTTAAACAGCTCGCAGAAGATCCGTTCAACAACTGGGTTGCTCTGAACAAGAAAGGCGCTATCGTAACCGGTAAAGTAACTGCAGTTGACGCTAAAGGCGCAACCGTAGAACTGGCTGACGGCGTTGAAGGTTACCTGCGTGCTTCTGAAGCATCCCGTGACCGCGTTGAAGACGCTACCCTGGTTCTGAGCGTTGGCGACGAAGTTGAAGCTAAATTCACCGGCGTTGATCGTAAAAACCGCGCAATCAGCCTGTCTGTTCGTGCGAAAGACGAAGCTGACGAGAAAGATGCAATCGCAACTGTTAACAAACAGGAAGATGCAAACTTCTCCAACAACGCAATGGCTGAAGCTTTCAAAGCAGCTAAAGGCGAGTAATTCTCTGACTCTTCGGGATTTTTATTCCGAAGTTTGTTGAGTTTACTTGACAGATTGCAGGTTTCGTCCTGTAATCAAGCACTAAGGGCGGCTACGGCCGCCCTTAATCAATGCAGCAACAGCAGCCGCTAAATTTGCCTTTAAGGAACCGGAGGAATCATGACCAAGTCAGAATTGATAGAAAGACTTGCCACCCAGCAATCGCACATTCCCGCCAAGACGGTTGAAGATGCAGTAAAAGAGATGCTGGAGCATATGGCCTCGACTCTTGCGCAGGGCGAGCGTATTGAAATCCGCGGTTTCGGCAGTTTCTCTTTGCACTACCGCGCACCACGTACCGGACGTAATCCGAAGACTGGCGATAAAGTAGAACTGGAAGGAAAATACGTTCCTCACTTTAAACCAGGTAAAGAACTGCGCGATCGCGCCAATATTTACGGTTAAGTTTTTACTCAAACTTGAACGCGAGAAAAGCACCTGTCGGGTGCTTTTTTCATTTCTCTAATCTGGAACTGGAAGCTGCCTCGCAGAGTTTTGAGCAGTTTTCACCCTGTCGTTAAATTCTTCTGAACGTGCCTCGGGGAACGCAAAACTTCCACCAGACAACCATTCAACAAAGTTGCACACTTTCTATAAACAGGGAGGGTGCATGAAAATAACGACAGTCGGAGTATGCATAATTTGCGGAATTTTTCCGTTGCTGATTTTGCCCCAATTGCCAGGGACAGTAACCCTTGTGCTTCTGACTATCTTCGCCTGCGTACTGGCATTTATTCGTGTTAAAGCCGTCCGTTATATCGCGCTGACGTTGCTGTTTTTTCTTTGGGGCATATCAGCGGCAAAGCAAATTTTGTGGGCAGGAGAAACCTTAACTGGCTCGACGCAGGATGCAATTGTTGAGATCATTGCTACTGACGGCATGACCACTCATTACGGTCAAATTACTCATCTACAAGGTCGACGTATATTCCCTGCGCCAGGCCTCGTACTGTATGGCGAATATCTTCCGCAAGCGGTTTGTGCCGGACAAGTATGGTCAATGAAACTCAAAGTTCGTGCAGTTCATGGCCAACTTAATGATGGCGGCTTTGATAGCCAGCGTTATGCCATTGCCCAGCATCAACCGCTCACCGGGCGTTTTCTGCAGGCAAGTGTCATTGAACCGAATTGTAGCCTGCGTGCACAGTATCTGGCGTCACTACAAACAACGCTGCAACCCTATATGTGGAACGCGGTTATTCTTGGATTAGGTATGGGGGAACGGTTATCCGTCCCCAAAGAAATCAAAAATATCATGCGTGATACTGGAACGGCGCATTTAATGGCGATATCAGGATTGCACATCGCTTTTGCGGCGTTGCTGGCTGCAGGACTCATTCGCGGTGGGCAAGTTTTTCTGCCTGGGTGCTGGATCCACTGGCAAATGCCATTAATTGGTGGAATCTGCTGTGCTGCTTTTTACGCCTGGCTAACGGGAATGCAACCTCCTGCATTGCGTACCGTGGTGGCGCTTGCCATTTGGGGAATGCTTAAGTTAAGTGGACGACAATGGAGTGGCTGGGATGTATGGATATGTTGTCTGGCGGCAATTTTGCTGATGGATCCTGTTGCCATTCTCTCGCAAAGTTTATGGCTCTCTGCCGCTGCGGTCGCGGCACTGATTTTTTGGTATCAGTGGTTTCCCTGTCCGGAGTGGCAGCTGCCGCCGGTATTGCGCGCGGTTGTTTCCCTCATCCATCTGCAACTGGGAATCACCCTCCTGCTTATGCCCGTGTAAATCGTCATATTTCATGGCATTAGTCTGACCTCGTTTATTGCAAACCTATTTGCAATTCCCCTGGTGACATTTATCACGGTTCCGTTGATCCTCGCAGCGATGGTTATGCATTTAAGCGGGCCGTTAATCGTAGAACAAGGAGTATGGTTTCTTGCCGACCGGTCTTTGGCTTTACTTTTCTGGGGGTTAAAGAGTTTGCCGGAAGGGTGGATCAACATTGCTGAACGTTGGCAATGGCTAACATTTTCCCCATGGTTCTTACTGGTGGTATGGCGATTAAACGCCTGGCGAGCGTTGCCGGCAATGTGTGTGGCTGGAGGCTTGCTGATGTGCTGGCCGCTGTGGCAAAAACCTCGGCCTGACGCGTGGCAGGTGTACATGCTTGATGTCGGGCAAGGGCTGGCAATGGTCATTGCGCGAAACGGTAAAGCGATTCTCTATGACACCGGACTGGCCTGGCCGGAGGGGGATAGTGGGCAACAACTGATTATCCCCTGGCTACGCTGGCATAATCTTGAACCAGAAGGCGTCATTTTGAGTCATGAACATCTGGATCATCGGGGAGGGCTGGACTCGATATTACGAGCCTGGCCGACGTTATGGGTCAGAAGCCCTTTAAGCTGGGAACATCATCAGCCCTGTGTGCGTGGCGAAGCGTGGCAATGGCAAGGATTGCGTTTCAGCGCGCACTGGCCTTTACAAGGTAGCAACGATAAAGGAAATAACCATTCCTGTGTGGTTAAGATTGATGACGGGACGAATAGCATTCTTCTAACCGGTGATATTGAAGCCCCCGCTGAACAAAAGATGCTAAGCCGTTACTGGCAGCAAATGCAGGCAACATTACTTCAGGTACCTCACCATGGCAGTAATACCTCATCATCGTTGCCATTAATTCAGCGAGTGAATGGAAAAGTGGCACTCGCATCGGCATCGCGCTATAACGCATGGCGACTGCCCTCTAACAAAGTTAAGCATCGCTATCAACAACAGGGTTATACGTGGCTTGATACTCCTCATCAGGGGCAAGTAACGGTCGATTTTTCAGCGCAAGGCTGGCGGATTAGCAGCCTCAGGGAGCAAATTTTACCTCGTTGGTATCATCAGTGGTTTGGCGTGCCAGTGGATAACGGGTAGAATATGCGGCTATTTCAACAAATGCTGGTTTTTTGAATGCATAACGACAAAGATCTCTCTACGTGGCAGACGTTCCGCCGACTGTGGCCAACCATTGCGCCTTTTAAAGCGGGTCTGATCGTGGCGGGCGTAGCGTTAATCCTCAACGCAGCCAGCGATACCTTCATGTTATCGCTCCTTAAGCCACTTCTTGATGATGGCTTTGGTAAAACAGATCGCTCCGTGCTGGTGTGGATGCCGCTGGTGGTGATCGGGCTGATGATTTTACGTGGTATCACCAGCTATGTCTCCAGCTACTGTATCTCCTGGGTATCAGGAAAGGTGGTAATGACCATGCGTCGCCGCCTGTTTGGTCACATGATGGGAATGCCAGTTTCATTCTTTGACAAACAGTCAACGGGTACGCTGTTGTCACGTATCACCTACGATTCCGAACAGGTTGCTTCTTCTTCTTCCGGCGCACTGATTACTGTTGTGCGTGAAGGTGCGTCGATCATCGGCCTGTTCATCATGATGTTCTATTACAGTTGGCAACTGTCGATCATTTTGATTGTGCTGGCACCGATTGTTTCGATTGCGATTCGCGTTGTATCGAAGCGTTTTCGCAACATCAGTAAAAACATGCAGAACACCATGGGGCAGGTGACCACCAGCGCAGAACAAATGCTGAAGGGCCACAAAGAAGTATTGATTTTTGGTGGTCAGGAGGTGGAAACGAAACGCTTCGATAAAGTCAGTAACCGAATGCGTCTTCAGGGGATGAAAATGGTTTCAGCCTCTTCCATCTCTGATCCGATCATTCAGTTGATCGCCTCTTTAGCGCTGGCGTTTGTTCTGTATGCGGCGAGCTTCCCTAGCGTCATGGATAGCCTGACTGCCGGTACGATTACCGTTGTTTTCTCTTCAATGATTGCACTGATGCGTCCGCTGAAATCGCTGACCAACGTTAACGCCCAGTTCCAGCGCGGTATGGCGGCTTGTCAGACGCTGTTTACCATTCTGGACAGTGAGCAGGAGAAAGACGAAGGTAAGCGCGTGATCGAGCGTGCGACTGGCGACGTAGAATTCCGCAATGTCACCTTTACTTATCCGGGACGTGATGTACCCGCATTGCGTAACATCAACCTGAAAATTCCGGCAGGGAAGACGGTTGCTCTGGTTGGACGCTCTGGTTCAGGTAAATCAACCATCGCCAGCCTAATCACACGTTTTTACGATATTGATGAAGGCGAAATCCTGATGGATGGTCACGATCTGCGCGAGTATACCCTGGCGTCTTTACGTAACCAGGTTGCTCTGGTGTCGCAGAATGTCCATCTGTTTAACGATACGGTTGCCAACAACATTGCTTACGCACGGACAGAACAGTACAGCCGTGAGCAAATTGAAGAAGCGGCGCGTATGGCCTACGCCATGGACTTCATCAATAAGATGGATAACGGTCTCGATACAGTGATTGGTGAAAACGGCGTGCTGCTCTCTGGCGGTCAGCGTCAGCGTATTGCCATCGCTCGAGCCTTGTTGCGTGATAGCCCGATTCTGATTCTGGACGAAGCTACCTCGGCGCTGGATACCGAATCTGAACGTGCGATTCAGGCGGCACTGGATGAGTTGCAGAAAAACCGTACCTCTCTGGTGATTGCCCACCGCTTGTCTACCATTGAAAAGGCAGACGAAATCGTGGTCGTCGAGGATGGTGTCATTGTGGAACGCGGTACGCATAACGATTTGCTTGAGCACCGTGGCGTTTACGCGCAACTTCACAAAATGCAGTTTGGCCAATGATCGAAAAAATCTGGTCTGGTGAATCCCCTTTGTGGCGGCTATTGCTGCCACTCTCCTGGTTGTATGGTCTGGTGAGTGGCGCGATCCGTCTTTGCTATAAACTAAAACTGAAGCGCGCCTGGCGTGCCCCCGTACCGGTTGTCGTGGTTGGTAATCTCACCGCTGGCGGCAACGGAAAAACTCCGGTCGTTGTCTGGCTGGTGGAACAGTTGCAACAGCGCGGTATTCGCGTGGGAGTCGTGTCCCGGGGATATGGCGGTAAGGCTGAATCGTATCCGCTGTTATTGTCGGTAGATACCACCACAGCACAGGCGGGTGATGAACCTGTGTTGATTTATCAACGCACTGGCGCGCCTGTTGCGGTTTCTCCCGTGCGTTCTGATGCGGTAAAAGCCATTCTGGCGCAACACCCTGATGTGCAGATCATCGTAACCGACGACGGTTTACAGCATTATCGTCTGGCGCGTGATGTTGAAATCGTCGTTATTGATGGCGTGCGTCGCTTTGGCAATGGCTGGTGGTTGCCGGCGGGGCCAATGCGTGAGCGAGCGGGGCGCTTAAAGTCGGTTGATGCGGTAATCGTCAACGGCGGTGTCCCCCGCAGCGGTGAAATCCCCATGCATCTGCTGCCGGGGCAGGCGGTGAATTTACGTACCGGTACGCGTTGTGACGTTGCTCAACTTGAACATGTGGTGGCGATGGCGGGGATTGGGCATCCGCCGCGCTTTTTTGCCACGCTGAAGATGTGCGGCGTACAACCGGAAAAATGTGTACCACTGGCCGATCATCAGTCTTTGAATTATACGGATGTCAGCGCGTTGGTAAGCGACGGGCAAACGCTAGTTATGACTGAAAAAGATGCGGTGAAATGCCGGGCCTTTGCAGATGATAATTGGTGGTATTTGCCTGTTGACGCACAGCTTTCAGGCGATGAACCAGCGAAACTGCTTGCGCAACTAACCTCGCTGGCTTCTGGCAACTAGTTACGCCGCGGCAGCGTTCGATTGATGGAGTCATGAATGTCGCTGCCGCACCTCTCCCTTGCTGATGCGCGTAATCTTCACCTTGCCGCGCAAGGCCTGTTAAACAAACCCCGCCGTCGAGCGTCGTTGGAGGATATTCCGGCAACGATCTCCCGCATGTCCTTGCTGCAAATCGATACCATCAATATTGTTGCCCGTAGTCCATATCTGGTGCTTTTCAGTCGTCTGGGAAATTATCCTGCGCAGTGGTTGGATGAGTCTCTGGCGCGTGGCGAATTAATGGAATACTGGGCGCATGAAGCCTGCTTTATGCCACGTAGCGATTTTCGTCTTATTCGCCACCGCATGCTGGCACCTGAAAAAATGGGCTGGAAATACAAAGACGCCTGGATGCAGGAACATGCGGCAGAAATTGCACAGTTAATTCAACATATTCATGATAAGGGGCCGGTACGTTCAGCCGATTTCGAGCATTCTCGTAAAGGTGCAAGCGGTTGGTGGGAATGGAAGCCGCATAAACGGCATCTGGAAGGTTTATTTACTGCCGGAAAGGTGATGGTGATTGAACGGCGCAACTTCCAGCGCGTTTATGATTTAACCCACCGTGTCATGCCTGACTGGGATGATGAGCGCGATCTCGTTTCGCAAACAGAAGCAGAAATCATCATGCTGGATAACAGTGCGCGTAGCCTGGGCATATTCCGCGAACAGTGGCTGGCAGATTACTATCGGCTGAAACGTCCGGCACTGGCGGCTTGGCGCGAAGCGAGGGCTGAACAGCAGCAAATCATTGCTGTGCATGTTGAAAAATTGGGCAATCTTTGGCTGCATGCTGATTTGCTGCCGCTACTCGAACGCGCGCTCGCCGGAAAGCTCACTGCAACGCACAGCGCGGTACTTTCGCCTTTTGATCCTGTTGTCTGGGATCGCAAACGCGCGGAGCAGCTTTTTGATTTTAGCTACCGGCTGGAGTGCTATACCCCAGCGCCGAAACGCCAGTATGGCTATTTTGTTCTGCCGTTATTACATCGTGGGCAATTAGTTGGGCGAATGGATGCCAAAATGCATCGCCAGACAGGCATCCTTGAAGTTATCTCTCTGTGGTTACAGGAAGGCATTAAACCAACGACAACGCTGCAAAAAGGGTTACGTCAGGCGATTACTGATTTCGCTAACTGGCAGCAGGCAACGCGGGTGACATTAGGACGCTGCCCGCAAGGCCTCTTTACTGATTGCCGCGCCGGCTGGGAAATAGACCCCGTCGCATAAATGATTATGATAAGATTTATGCATTCATAACCCGATCCATCTGGAGGAACTATGGATCATCGTCTGCTTGAAATCATTGCCTGCCCGGTTTGCAACGGAAAACTTTGGTATAACCAGGAAAAACAAGAGCTTATTTGCAAACTGGACAACCTGGCTTTCCCGCTGCGCGATGGCATTCCAGTGTTGCTGGAAACGGAAGCCCGCGTGCTGACTGCTGATGAGAGTAAATCATGAGTTTTGTGGTCATTATTCCCGCGCGCTACGCGTCCACGCGTCTGCCCGGTAAACCATTGGTTGATATTAACGGCAAACCCATGATTGTTCATGTTCTTGAACGCGCGCGCGAATCAGGTGCCGAGCGCATCATCGTGGCAACCGATCATGAGGATGTTGCCCGCGCTGTTGAAGCCGCTGGCGGCGAAGTATGTATGACGCGCGCCGATCATCAGTCAGGTACAGAACGTTTGGCGGAAGTTGTCGAAAAATGCGCATTCAGCGACGACACGGTAATCGTTAATGTGCAGGGTGATGAACCGATGATCCCTGCGACAATCATTCGTCAGGTTGCTGATAACCTCGCTCAGCGTCAGGTGGGTATGGCGACTCTGGCGGTGCCAATCCACAATGCGGAAGAAGCGTTTAACCCGAATGCGGTGAAAGTGGTTCTCGACGCCGAAGGGTACGCACTGTACTTCTCTCGCGCCACCATTCCGTGGGATCGTGATCGTTTTGCAAAAGACCTTGAAACCGTAGGCGATAACTTCCTGCGTCATCTTGGTATTTATGGCTACCGAGCAGGCTTTATCCGTCGTTATGTTACCTGGCAGCCAAGTCCGTTAGAACATATCGAAATGTTAGAGCAGCTTCGTGTTCTGTGGTACGGCGAAAAAATCCACGTTGCTGTTGCTCAGGAAGTTCCTGGTACAGGAGTGGATACCCCTGAAGATCTCGAGCGCGTTCGCGCTGAAATGCGCTAATTTCACTTCACGACACTCCAGCCAATTTTGGGAGGAGTGTCGTACCGTTACGATTTTCCTCAATTTTTCTTTTCAACAATTGATCTCATTCAGGTGACATCTTTTATATTGGCGCTCATTATGAAAGCAGTAGCTTTTATGAGGGTAATCTGAATGGAACAGCTGCGTGCCGAATTAAGCCATTTACTGGGCGAAAAACTCAGTCGTATTGAGTGCGTCAATGAAAAAGCGGATACGGCGTTGTGGGCTTTGTATGACAGCCAGGGAAACCCAATGCCGTTAATGGCAAGAAGCTTTAGTGCGCCCGGAAGAGCCCGACAACTGGCATGGAAAACCACCATGCTGGCAAGAAGTGGGACTGTCCGTATGCCGACTATTTATGGTGTGATGACGCATGAAGAACACCCCGGCCCCGATGTCCTGCTACTGGAGCGAATGCGTGGTGTTTCGGTGGAGGCACCAGCCCGAACACCAGAACGCTGGGAACAACTCAAAGACCAAATCGTTGAAGCCTTACTGGCCTGGCACCGTCAGGACAGTCGTGGTTGCGTCGGCGCGGTCGACAATACTCAGGAAAATTTCTGGCCCTCATGGTACCGGCAACATGTTGAAGTGCTATGGACTACGCTCAATCAGTTCAATAACACCGGTCTAACGATGCAAGATAAGCGGATCCTGTTTCGCACCCGTGAATGTCTCCCGGCATTATTTGAAGGCTTTAACGACAATTGTGTGCTGATTCACGGTAACTTCTGTTTACGCAGCATGCTGAAAGATTCGCGCAGCGATCAGTTACTGGCGATGGTCGGACCGGGACTAATGCTTTGGGCACCGCGAGAATACGAACTGTTCCGACTAATGGATAATTCTCTGGCGGAAGATTTGCTCTGGAGTTATCTGCAACGCGCGCCAGTGGCGGAGTCGTTCATCTGGCGGCGTTGGTTGTATGTGTTATGGGATGAAGTTGCGCAACTGGTTAATACCGGACGATTTAGTCGGCGCAACTTCGATCTGGCATCAAAATCACTCTTGCCGTGGCTCGCCTGACGAACCTTTCAGCCACTGCCAGATGCGGCCAAGCGTTTCATAGCCAACACGATCGCTATGCATTAACCAGACTGGAGAAGGGATAGCTCGTTCCCACGGATTAAGCGGCGAGTCGATGGCCAACTGATTCGCCGGGGCTGGTAGCGGATTTAACCCTTCCTGCTGAAAAAAGATCATCGCCCGCGGCAGATGTGATGCGGAGGTCACCAGCAGGAAAGGTGCGTCACCAATTGCCTGTTTCACTGCCGCAGCTTCTTCTTCGGTATCTTTTGGCAAATCCAGAGTGATAATTTGCTCGCGCGGCACGCCCAGCGATTGCGCAACTCGGGCACCTACTTCGGCTGTACTCACCGTATTGGTTTTTGCTACGCCTCCCGTGAAGATCAGTTTTGATCCCGGATTTTCGCGCCATAAGCGGATACCTTCATTCAGGCGTGGCAGACTGTTATTGATTAAATTAGAGCTCGGTGCCCACTGCGGGTTCCAGGTATAACCACCTCCGAGCACCACGATATAGTCCACTTTTTGCGAATTATTCCATGTCGGATAGGTGCTTTCGATGGGACGCAGCAGGCGGTCGGCTATCGGTTGCAAACTCAATAACAAGAGCGCCAGCCACCCAATGCTAATAAAAATCTTCCCGGTTTTTTGAAAACGGCTAAACCACAGCAGCGCCAGGCCAGCGCCAATAATCAGCAACATCAGCGGAAGTGGCAGCAACATATTGCCAATCACTTTTTTCAGTGTAAAAAGCATCCTTTCTGGTTCCTTTTTTGACCATATAGCAAGGGATCGCCAGCGATATTACACCAGACGGGTTCATTCTCGCCGTGGCTGTGACAAAATAGCGTCTTTATCAGAAAACGTCTTAGCCAACCGGTGGAGAAAGCAATGCAGGATCGCAATTTTGATGATATTGCGGAAAAGTTTTCCCGTAACATTTACGGCACCACCAAAGGGCAGCTTCGACAGGCTATTCTGTGGCAGGATCTCGATCGCGTGCTGGCGGAAATGGGCTCGCAAAAACTGCGTGTGCTGGATGCTGGCGGTGGAGAAGGGCAGACCGCAATCAAAATGGCCGAGCGTGGGCATCAGGTCATTTTATGCGATCTTTCAGCGCAGATGATCGACCGCGCAAAACAGGCGGCAGAAGCAAAAGGTGTGAGCGACAACATGCAATTTATACATTGCGCCGCTCAGGATGTTGCTTCGCATTTGGAAACGCCCGTTGATCTGATATTGTTCCATGCGGTGCTCGAGTGGGTGGCCGATCCCCGCAGCGTATTGCAGACCCTGTGGTCAGTGTTACGTCCAGGCGGTGTGTTGTCGTTAATGTTCTACAATGCGCACGGCTTGCTGATGCATAACATGGTCGCCGGGAATTTTGATTACGTGCAGGCGGGAATGCCGAAAAAGAAAAAACGGACGCTTTCGCCAGATTATCCACGCGACCCGGCGCAGGTTTATCTGTGGCTGGAAGAAGCTGGTTGGCAAATTATGGGTAAGACCGGCGTTCGCGTGTTTCATGATTACCTGCGCGAGAAGCACCAGCAGCGCGACTGCTATGAAGCATTACTTGAATTAGAAACGCGTTATTGCCGTCAGGAACCGTATATTACCCTGGGGCGTTATATTCATGTCACCGCGCGCAAACCGCAGAGCAAGGATAAAGTATGAGTGAATTTTCCCAGACAGTCCCCGAACTGGTTGCCTGGGCCAGAAAAAATGACTTCTCCATCTCGCTGCCGGTAGACCGACTCTCTTTTCTGCTGGCAGTTGCCACGCTGAACGGCGAGCGTCTGGATGGTGAGATGAGTGAAGGCGAGCTGGTGGATGCATTCCGCCATGTGAGTGATGCGTTTGAGCAAACCAGCGAAACCATCGGCGTGCGCGCCAACAACGCGATCAACGACATGGTGCGTCAACGTCTGCTGAACCGCTTTACCAGCGAGCAGGCTGAAGGGAACGCAATTTACCGTCTGACGCCGCTTGGCATCGGTATTACCGATTACTACATCCGTCAGCGCGAGTTTTCGACGCTGCGCCTTTCTATGCAGTTGTCGATTGTGGCGGGCGAACTGAAACGCGCGGCAGATGCCGCCGAAGAGGGCGGTGATGAGTTTCACTGGCACCGTAATGTCTATGCGCCACTGAAATATTCGGTAGCAGAAATTTTCGACAGCATCGACCTGACGCAACGTCTGATGGACGAACAGCAGCAGCAGGTGAAAGATGATATCGCCCAGTTGCTGAACAAAGACTGGCGGGCGGCGATTTCCAGCTGCGAATTGTTGCTTTCGGAAACTTCCGGAACGCTGCGTGAATTGCAGGATACGCTGGAAGCGGCAGGTGATAAATTGCAGGCTAATCTGTTACGCATTCAGGATGCGACGATGACTCATGATGATCTGCATTTCGTCGATCGTCTGGTGTTCGATCTGCAAAGCAAACTTGACCGTATTATCAGCTGGGGCCAGCAATCCATCGACTTATGGATTGGCTACGACCGCCACGTACACAAATTTATTCGTACCGCTATCGATATGGATAAAAACCGCGTCTTTGCTCAGCGGTTACGTCAGTCGGTACAAACCTATTTTGATGAACCGTGGGCGCTAACTTATGCCAATGCCGATCGTCTGCTGGATATGCGTGACGAAGAGATGGCACTGCGCGATGAAGAGGTGACTGGGGAACTTCCTGAGGATCTGGAGTACGAAGAGTTTAACGAGATCCGCGAACAGCTGGCGGCGATCATCGAAGAACAACTTGCCGTGTACAAAACCAGACAAGTGCCGTTGGATCTTGGTCTGGTGGTACGCGAATATCTGTCACAGTATCCGCGTGCACGTCACTTTGACGTTGCGCGCATTGTTATTGATCAGGCGGTACGTCTTGGCGTAGCGCAAGCAGATTTCACCGGACTGCCAGCGAAATGGCAGCCGATTAATGATTACGGAGCCAAGGTACAGGCGCATGTCATCGACAAATATTGAACAAGTGATGCCGGTTAAGCTGGCGCAGGCGCTGGCGAATCCGTTATTTCCGGCGCTGGATAGCGCCTTACGTTCAGGCCGCCATATTGGCCTTGACGAACTGGATAATCATGCATTCCTGATGGATTTTCAGGAATATCTGGAAGAATTTTACGCGCGTTATAACGTTGAGCTTATTCGCGCACCGGAGGGGTTCTTCTATTTACGCCCACGTTCCACCACTATTATCCCTCGTTCCGTCTTGTCGGAACTGGATATGATGGTCGGGAAAATCCTCTGTTATCTTTATCTCAGCCCGGAACGGCTGGCGAATGAGGGGATTTTCACCCAGCAGGAACTGTACGATGAACTGCTCACCCTGGCCGATGAAGCGAAACTGCTGAAACTGGTGAACAACCGTTCAACCGGTTCAGACGTTGACCGGCAGAAGTTGCAGGAGAAAGTACGTTCTTCGCTCAACCGTCTGCGTCGTTTAGGCATGGTGTGGTTTATGGGCCACGACAGCAGCAAGTTCCGCATTACCGAATCGGTGTTCCGCTTCGGAGCCGATGTGCGTGCTGGCGACGATCCCCGTGAAGCACAGCGTCGCCTGATTCGTGATGGCGAAGCAATGCCGATTGAAAATCATCTGCAACTCAACGATGAAACCGAAGAGAATCAGCCAGATAGCGGAGAGGAAGAATAATGATTGAACGCGGTAAATTTCGCTCACTGACGCTGATTAACTGGAACGGCTTTTTTGCCCGAACTTTTGACCTCGATGAGCTGGTTACGACGCTCTCCGGTGGTAACGGTGCGGGTAAATCTACTACCATGGCGGCGTTCGTTACGGCGCTGATCCCCGACCTGACCCTGCTGCATTTCCGTAACACCACGGAAGCCGGGGCCACCAGCGGTTCGCGCGATAAAGGTCTGCACGGTAAGCTGAAAGCGGGGGTCTGCTATTCGATGCTCGACACCATTAACTCGCGCCATCAGCGCGTGGTGGTCGGCGTGCGTCTGCAACAGGTTGCCGGGCGCGATCGTAAAGTTGATATCAAACCATTTGCCATTCAGGGCTTGCCGATGTCGGTGCAGCCGACACAACTGGTGACCGAAACTCTGAATGAACGTCAGGCGCGCGTGCTCCCGCTTAACGAGCTGAAAGACAAGCTCGAAGCGATGGAAGGCGTGCAGTTTAAGCAGTTCAACTCCATTACCGATTACCACTCGCTGATGTTCGATCTGGGCATCATCGCACGTCGTCTGCGCTCAGCGTCTGATCGTAGTAAATTCTATCGTCTGATTGAAGCTTCGCTGTACGGCGGGATTTCCAGCGCCATCACCCGTTCTCTGCGCGACTACCTGTTGCCAGAAAATAGCGGCGTGCGCAAAGCGTTTCAGGACATGGAAGCGGCGCTGCGTGAAAACCGTATGACGCTGGAAGCGATTCGTGTTACCCAGTCTGACCGTGACTTGTTCAAGCATCTGATCAGCGAAGCGACTAACTACGTGGCGGCGGACTACATGCGCCACGCCAACGAGCGCCGTGTTCACCTGGATAAAGCGCTGGAGTTTCGTCGTGAGCTTCACACTTCGCGTCAGCAACTGGCGGCTGAGCAGTACAAACACGTCGATATGGCGCGTGAACTGGCAGAGCACAACGGTGCCGAAGGCGATCTGGAAGCGGATTATCAGGCGGCCAGCGATCACCTGAACCTGGTGCAAACCGCACTGCGTCAGCAGGAGAAGATCGAACGCTACGAAGCGGATCTCGATGAGCTGCAGATCCGTCTGGAAGAGCAAAACGAAGTGGTGGCAGAAGCCATCGAACGCCAGGAAGAGAATGAGGCTCGTGCGGAAGCTGCCGAACTGGAAGTGGACGAGCTGAAAAGCCAGCTTGCTGACTACCAGCAGGCGCTGGACGTCCAGCAAACGCGCGCGATCCAGTATAACCAGGCGATTGCTGCGCTTAATCGTGCCAAAGAACTGTGCCATCTGCCGGACTTAACCGCCGACAGCGCCGCCGAATGGCTGGAAACCTTCCAGGCGAAAGAGCTGGAAGCGACTGAAAAAATGCTCTCTCTTGAGCAGAAAATGAGCATGGCGCAAACCGCGCACAGCCAGTTTGAACAGGCTTATCAGCTGGTGGTGGCAATCAACGGCCCGCTGGCGCGTAACGAAGCGTGGGATGTCGCCCGCGAACTATTGCGCGAAGGGGTCGATCAGCGTCACCTGGCAGAGCAGGTTCAGCCGTTGCGGATGCGCTTAAGCGAACTGGAACAGCGTCTGCGTGAACAGCAAGAAGCTGAGCGTCTGCTGGCAGATTTCTGCAAACGTCAGGGCAAGAATTTTGATATTGATGAACTGGAAGCTCTGCATCAGGAGCTGGAAGCACGCATTGCCTCTCTTTCCGATAGCGTCTCTAACGCCCGCGAAGAGCGTATGGCACTGCGTCAGGAGCAGGAACAGCTGCAGTCTCGCATTCAGAGTTTGATGCAGCGTGCGCCGGTTTGGCTGGCCGCGCAAAACAGTCTCAACCAGTTGAGCGAACAGTGCGGTGAAGCGTTCTCCTCCAGCCAGGACGTCACCGAATATCTGCAACAGTTGCTTGAGCGTGAGCGCGAAGCGATTGTTGAACGTGACGAAGTTGGCGCACGCAAAAACGCCGTCGATGAAGAGATCGAACGTTTAAGCCAGCCTGGCGGCTCTGAAGACCAGCGTCTGAATGCGCTGGCGGAGCGTTTTGGCGGCGTGTTGCTGTCAGAAATTTATGACGACGTTAGCCTGGAAGATGCGCCCTACTTCTCGGCGTTGTACGGCCCGTCACGCCACGCTATCGTGGTGCCGGACCTGTCACAGGTAACCGAGCATCTGGAAGGCTTGACCGATTGCCCGGAAGATCTCTATCTGATCGAAGGGGATCCGCAGTCATTCGATGACAGCGTGTTCAGCGTTGATGAGCTGGAAAAAGCGGTAGTGGTGAAAATCGCCGATCGTCAGTGGCGTTATTCACGTTTCCCGGAAGTGCCGCTGTTTGGTCGTGCTGCGCGTGAAAGCCGTATTGAAAGCCTCCATGCGGAACGTGAAGTGCTTTCCGAACGCTTCGCCACGCTCTCCTTTGATGTACAGAAAACCCAGCGTCTGCATCAGGCGTTCAGCCGCTTTATTGGTAGCCATCTGGCGGTAGCGTTTGAGTCTGATCCGGAAGCCGAAATCCGTCAACTGAACAGCCGTCGCGTCGAACTGGAGCGGGCGTTGAGTAATCATGAAAATGATAACCAGCAGCAGCGTATTCAGTTTGAGCAGGCGAAAGAGGGCGTTACGGCGCTGAACCGCATTCTGCCGCGTCTTAACCTGCTGGCTGATGACAGCCTGGCAGATCGCGTCGATGAAATCCGCGAACGTCTGGATGAAGCCCAGGAAGCCGCGCGTTTTGTTCAGCAGTTTGGCAATCAACTGGCGAAACTGGAACCGATCGTTTCGGTATTGCAGAGCGACCCGGAACAGTTCGAACAGTTAAAAGAAGATTACGCGTACTCTCAGCAGATGCAGCGCGATGCCCGTCAGCAGGCGTTTGCCCTGACGGAAGTGGTGCAGCGTCGTGCGCACTTTAGCTACTCTGACTCGGCAGAAATGCTTAGCGGTAACAGCGATCTCAACGAAAAACTGCGTGAACGTCTGGAACAGGCGGAAGCGGAGCGTACCCGCGCTCGTGAAGCGTTGCGCGGACACGCAGCGCAGTTGAGTCAGTACAACCAGGTACTGGCTTCGCTGAAAAGTTCGTATGACACCAAAAAAGAGCTACTCAACGATCTGCAACGTGAATTGCAGGATATCGGCGTGCGTGCTGATAGCGGGGCAGAAGAGCGGGCGCGTATTCGCCGTGACGAGTTGCACGCGCAACTGAGCAATAACCGTTCACGCCGCAATCAACTGGAAAAAGCGCTTACCTTCTGCGAAGCAGAGATGGACAACCTGACCCGCAAACTGCGCAAGCTGGAGCGGGATTACTTTGAGATGCGCGAGCAGGTAGTGACCGCGAAAGCGGGCTGGTGTGCAGTCATGCGCATGGTGAAAGATAACGGCGTTGAGCGCCGCTTACACCGTCGTGAGCTGGCTTATCTCTCCGCTGATGATTTGCGTTCCATGTCGGATAAGGCGTTAGGTGCGCTGCGTCTGGCGGTGGCGGATAACGAACATCTGCGCGACGTGCTGCGTATGTCGGAAGATCCAAAACGTCCGGAACGTAAAATTCAGTTCTTCGTGGCGGTTTATCAGCATCTGCGCGAGCGTATTCGTCAGGATATTATTCGTACCGATGATCCGGTTGAAGCTATCGAGCAGATGGAGATCGAACTTAGCCGTCTGACTGAAGAGTTAACGTCCCGCGAACAGAAACTGGCGATCAGTTCCCGCAGCGTGGCGAACATCATCCGTAAAACCATTCAGCGCGAGCAGAACCGTATCCGTATGCTCAACCAGGGCTTGCAGAACGTATCGTTCGGTCAGGTGAACAGCGTGCGCCTCAACGTGAACGTGCGTGAAACGCACGCCATGCTGCTGGATGTGCTCTCTGAACAGCACGAACAACATCAGGATCTGTTTAACAGCAACCGTCTGACCTTCTCGGAAGCGCTGGCGAAACTGTATCAGCGCCTTAATCCGCAGATTGATATGGGGCAGCGCACGCCGCAGACCATCGGTGAAGAACTGCTGGATTACCGTAACTATCTTGAAATGGAAGTTGAGGTTAACCGTGGTTCCGATGGCTGGTTGCGCGCGGAATCTGGTGCATTGTCGACCGGTGAGGCTATTGGTACCGGTATGTCGATTCTGGTGATGGTGGTACAGAGTTGGGAAGATGAATCTCGCCGCTTGCGCGGTAAAGATATCTCTCCTTGCCGTCTGCTGTTCCTTGATGAAGCAGCGCGACTGGATGCCCGTTCCATCGCCACGCTGTTTGAATTGTGTGAGCGTTTGCAAATGCAGCTCATCATCGCAGCGCCGGAAAACATCAGCCCGGAAAAAGGCACCACCT
This sequence comes from Escherichia sp. HH091_1A, assembly GCF_030295175.1. Lineage (NCBI taxonomy): Bacteria > Pseudomonadati > Pseudomonadota > Gammaproteobacteria > Enterobacterales > Enterobacteriaceae > Escherichia > Escherichia sp. HH091_1A. Next base: position 1,150,436 of record NZ_AP025747.1, read on the forward strand.
ATAAACTGGTGCGTAAAGTCTTCCAGAATACCGAACACGTTCACGTAGTCGGTCTGCGTGGTTTTGCACCGCAACTCCCTGAAACGCTTCCAGGAACTGACGAAGCGCCTTCCCAGGCGAGTTAAGATTGAGGCGGCAGCGATGCCGCCTTTCCTGTTTCTGAAAACTCCGTTTCTGCACTAAAAAAGTGCCACATTCTGGCGCGCTTTTCTTTAAACTTCTTTACATTAGGTTATGTAAAAACGTATCGGCGTTTATATACTGAAGATAAGCCTGATGAGTAACAGGCTTGCTCGTCATACTTTCGTGAGTATTGGCGTTGTACAGGCAAGTCGTAAAATAACAGCCTGGCTATTCAGAGTATGATAAAAACAGGGGGCAAGGGATGTTGCTTAATATGATGTGTGGTCGTCGGCTGTCGGCAATCAGTTTGTGCGTGGCCGTAACATTCGCTCCACTGTTCAATGCTCAGGCCGATGAGCCTGAAGTAATCCCTGGCGACAGCCCGGTGGCTGTCAGCGAACAGGGCGAGGCACTGCCGCAGGCGCAGGCCACGGCAATAATGGCGGGGATCCAGCCATTGCCTGAAGGTGCGGCAGAAAAAGCCCGCACGCAAATCGAATCTCAATTACCTGCAGGCTATAAGCCGGTTTATCTTAACCAGCTTCAACTGTTGTATGCCGCACGCGATATGCAACCCATGTGGGAAAACCGTGATGCTGTTAAAGCCTTCCAGCAACAGCTGGCAGAAGTGGCGATTGCCGGTTTCCAGCCGCAGTTTAATAAATGGGTAGAGTTGCTGACCGATCCTGGTATTAACGGGATGGCACGCGATGTGGTGCTCTCTGATGCGATGATGGGGTATCTCCATTTCATCGCAAATATTCCAGTCAAAGGCACTCGCTGGCTATATAGCAGTAAACCTTATGCGCTTTCAACGCCGCCGCTTTCGGTGATTAACCAATGGCAGCTGGCGCTGGATAAAGGTCAATTGCCTACGTTTGTTGCAGGACTGGCACCGCAGCATCCGCAATATGCGGCGATGCATGAATCGTTACTGAACTTACTCAGTGACACCAAACCGTGGCCCCAACTGACTGGCAAAGCAACATTACGTCCAGGGCAGTGGAGTAACGACATACCGGCATTGCGCGAAATATTGCAACGTACAGGCATGCTGGACGGGGGGCCGAAAATAACTCTGCCTGGCGATGACACGCCAACTGACGCGGTAGTCAGCCCATCCGCTGTTACTGTTGAAACAGCAGAAACTAAGCCGATGGACAAGCAAACGACGTCTCGTAGTAAACCTGCGCCTGCCGTTCGTGCCGCCTACGATAATGAACTGGTGGAAGCCGTTAAACGTTTTCAGGCATGGCAAGGATTGGGAGCAGATGGCGCTATTGGCCCGGCAACGCGTGACTGGTTAAACGTAACGCCCGCCCAGCGTGCTGGCGTGTTGGCACTCAACATCCAGCGATTGCGCTTGCTGCCAACAGAGCTTTCTACCGGGATCATGGTTAACATTCCGGCCTATTCGCTGGTCTACTATCAGAACGGCAATCAGGTGCTGGATTCGCGAGTCATTGTCGGTCGCCCCGATCGCAAAACGCCGATGATGAGCAGTGCCCTTAACAACGTGGTGGTAAATCCGCCGTGGAATGTACCACCAACTCTGGCACGCAAAGATATTCTGCCGAAAGTGCGCAACGATCCGGGATATCTCGAAAGCCATGGCTATACGGTGATGCGCGGTTGGAACAGCAGGGAGGCGATTGATCCGTGGCAGGTTGACTGGTCTACAATCACGGCCTCGAATTTACCGTTCCGCTTCCAGCAGGCTCCAGGCCCACGGAACTCGCTGGGGCGCTATAAATTCAATATGCCGAGTTCAGAGGCCATTTATTTGCATGACACGCCGAACCACAATCTGTTCAAGCGTGATACACGCGCATTGAGCTCAGGCTGTGTACGAGTGAATAAAGCTTCCGATCTGGCGAATATGCTGTTGCAGGATGCAGGCTGGAATGACAAACGTATTTCTGATGCGCTGAAGCAGGGCGATACGCGTTACGTCAATATTCGGCAGTCGATTCCGGTGAATCTCTTCTATCTGACGGCCTTTGTTGGTGCAGATGGTCGTACCCAGTATCGTACAGATATTTACAATTATGATCTGCCTGCGCGATCCAGCTCGCAAATCGTATCGAAAGCGGAACAATTAATCAGGTAAATGAAGCAGTTCGGGGAAATCAGTTGTCGTAATAATTAGCATGATCGGGGGCGCTTCTCTGCAGCCCCCGTCACTGCTGGGGTTGAGTCATCTTGACGTCTGCTTTACGGGCGGTTAAGGTGCCTCTTGTGCGCCAGAAGTGCATATAAACGATAACATTGACCTGTAGACTTGATTATCATGGACAAATTCGACGCTAATCGCCGCAAACTGCTGGCGCTTGGTGGCGTTGCACTCGGTGCCGCCATCCTGCCGACCCCGGCGTTTGCAACACTCTCGACCCCACGCCCGCGCATTTTGACACTCAATAATCTTCATACCGGAGAGTCAATCAAAGCGGAGTTTTTCGATGGCAGAGGCTATATTCAGGAAGAATTGGCAAAACTTAACCATTTTTTCCGCGATTACCGCGCGAACAAAATAAAGTCCATCGACCCAGGATTATTCGACCAGTTGTATCGCCTGCAAGGGTTGTTAGGCACCCGCAAACCGGTGCAACTCATTTCCGGTTATCGTTCCATTGATACCAACAATGAACTACGCGCCCGCAGCCGTGGAGTAGCGAAGAAAAGCTATCACACTAAAGGCCAGGCGATGGATTTCCACATTGAAGGTATCGCGTTAAGCAATATTCGCAAAGCCGCGTTATCTATGCGCGCAGGTGGTGTAGGATATTACCCACGTAGTAACTTTGTGCATATTGATACCGGGCCAGCACGGCACTGGTAGTAATCGCTTAACGAAACAGGGGCAGTATGAACTATCGTATTATTCCGGTCACCGCATTCTCCCAGAACTGTTCATTGATCTGGTGTGAACAAACCCGTCTGGCCGCACTGGTCGATCCTGGCGGCGATGCGGAAAAAATCAAACAGGAAGTTGATGCCAGCGGCCTGACACTGATGCAGATCCTGCTGACTCATGGTCATCTGGACCACGTTGGCGCAGCGGCGGAACTGGCGCAACATTACGGCGTGCCGGTTTTTGGCCCGGAAAAAGAAGATGAGTTCTGGCTGCAAGGCTTGCCTGCGCAAAGTCGTATGTTTGGTCTGGAAGAGTGCCAGCCGCTGACGCCAGATCGTTGGCTGAACGAAGGCGATACCATCAGCATAGGGAATGTGACTTTACAGGTGTTACATTGCCCTGGGCATACGCCGGGTCATGTCGTGTTTTTTGATGAGCGGGCAAGGCTGCTGATTTCTGGCGACGTTATTTTCAAAGGTGGAGTAGGGCGCAGTGACTTCCCGCGTGGCGATCATAATCAACTGATTTCTTCAATCAAAGATAAATTGCTGCCACTGGGGGATGATGTGACATTTATTCCGGGTCACGGACCATTATCCACACTTGGTTATGAGCGCCTGCATAATCCCTTCCTGCAAGACGAAATGCCCGTCTGGTAAAGGCGCATAAAAAAGCCCGCTTTTCAGCGGGCTTCATTGTTTTTAACGCTTACAGCACTGCCACAATCGCTTCGCACAGCGGAGCCATATTATCTGGTGTCATCCCGGCCACGTTTACGCGACCAGAAGCAACAGCATACACGCCAAACTCTTCGCGCAGACGCAGCACTTGTTCTTTTGTCAGGCCACTGAAGGAGAACATGCCGTTCTGTTTGATGATAAAGCTGAAGTCGCGGTTTGCGCCTTTTTCCTGCAGCGTATTGACGAACAACTGACGCATACGCTGAATACGCTGGCGCATATCAGTCAGCTCTTGTTCCCAAATCGCACGTAACGCATCGTTGCTCAGGATGGTGGCAACAACAGAAGCGCCGTGTGCTGGTGGGTTAGAGTAGTTAGCGCGAATCGCCGCTTTCATTTGGCTGAATGCGCGATCAACGGTCTCACTGTCAGCAGCAACCAGAGTACAAGCGCCAACACGCTCGTTGTACAGGCCAAAGTTTTTAGAGTAGGAACTGGCAACAATCAGCTCTTTATGCATAGCCGCGAAAGCGCGCAGTCCTTCAGCATCTTCTTCCAGACCACGGGCAAACCCCTGGTAAGCGAAGTCAAACAGCGGTAACCAGCCTTTCTCAACGGAAAGTTGTGCCAGTGTCTGCCATTGTTCCAGCGTAGGGTCGATACCGGTTGGGTTATGGCAGCAGCCATGGAACAGCACTACGTCGCCAGCCTGAGCTTCGTTCAGGCTGTTAATCAGTGCATCGAAGTCAAGGGTGTGATTTTCCGCATCATAATAAGCGTATTCACGAACTTCCAGACCTGCAGAGTTAAAGACGCTCTTATGGTTCGGCCAGCTTGGGTTGCTCACCCACACACGCTTAACGCTGGTATTTTTTGCCAGGAAATCGGCAGCCACGCGTAGTGCGCCAGTGCCACCCGGAGTCTGTGCTGTGCGAGCACGTTTGTCATTGATCAGGGCGCTACCTTTACCAAACAGCAGTTCCTGAGTGCAGCGACCAAATTCAGGGATGCCGTCAATGCCGAGGTAATTTTTGGTGGTTTCATTTTCGAGCAGATACTGTTCAGCCTTTTTCACGCTGGTCAGTACCGGGGTTTTGCCCGTCTCATCTTTATAGACACCAATCCCGAGGTTAATTTTGCCGGGACGTTCATCGGCACGAAACAGATCGGCCAGGCCCAGAATCGGGTCGGCAGGAGCGGCGGTAATGTTCTCAAACATGACGAGGTTCCATTATGGTTACAGAAGGGAAGTCCGCTATCAGGGTAACGGGAGATTTACAAAATTCCAACTATTACTGATGAAAACGCAGGCTGTTTTTGCAAGACGTGAGATTGCTCTGGAAGGCATAAAAAAAACAGGACCAAAGTCCTGTTTTTTCGGCATTTAACAAAGAGGTGTGCTATTAGAACTGGTAAACGATACCCACAGCAACGGTGTCGTCTGAACCTACGCCCAGTTTGTTGTCAGAATCGATCTGGTTGATGATGTAGTCAACATAGGTGGACATGTTTTTGTTGAAGTAGTAGGTTGCGCCCACTTCAAAGTAGTTCACCAGATCAACATCACCGATACCTTCTACGTCTTTCGCTTTAGATTTGGTGTAAGCGATGGACGGACGCAGACCGAAATCGAACTGGTATTGCGCAACTAACAGAACATCTTGCGTTTTGTTGGCGAAGCCGCTGATGTTTGTAAATTTATTAGTGATCGGCGTAGCGTTACGGGTTTCACCGTAGTTCGCTGCCAGGTAGATGTTGTTCGCGTCATACTTCAGACCAGTAGCCCACTGTTCAGCTTTTTTACCGTTGCCAAGAGGTTGAGCTTCTTGCAGGTTGGTACGGTCAGCGGCGCCATAAGCACCAACGATACCAAAGCCTTCGTATTCGTAGCTGATAGAACCGCCAACACCGTCGCCGTTAGAGCGGCGTGCAGTGTCACGCTCGTTTTTACCCAGGTACTGAACAGCGAAGTTCAGGCCATCAACCAGACCAAAGAAGTTGGAGTTACGATAGGTAGCAACGCCGCCAACACGACCAACGAAGAAGTCATCGCTGTATGCAGTATCACCACCAAATTCTGGCAGCATATCGGTGTAACCCAGTGCATCATAAACCACACCGTAGTTACGGCCGTAATCGAAAGAACCAACGTCAGCGTATTTAAGACCCGCGAATGCCAGACGCGTTTTGTTACCAGTTTGAGCGTCAGCGCCTTCAGAGTTGTTACCCTGGAAGTTATATTCCCACTGACCATAACCGGTCAGATCGGAATTGATTTGAGTTTCCCCTTTAAAACCAAGACGGGCATAGGTCATGTCGCCATTGCCACCGTAACTGTTTTCACCGTTACCCTTGGAGAAATAATGCAGACCGACAGCTTTACCGTACAGATCTACTTTGTTGCCATCTTTGTTATAGATTTCTGCAGCGTTTGCAGTACCTGCTACTAACAGAGCAGGGACGATCACTGCCAGAATATTGCGCTTCATCATTATTTATTACCCTCATGGTTTTTTTATGACACCTGCCACTGCCGTCAATAAGTTCTGTCAATAAAAATTTACGGAACTATTGATGAGAGTTTGGTGTCTTTATGTGTCTGCAGGCATCTTTCCATTCAAACTAACGTTTCGCTACCGTGAAAGTGCTACAAAGATAAAGATTTGGTTTCAAAAAGAAAAAATATGTAACTAAAAGTAAAATTTAAGGAACTTTGTGAACACCGTCATATTTCCATAGAAGCGTGATGATATTTACAGCAATTTTTATCTATTTATATGATTTCCTTATATTTAAATTAACTAAAAGGAAATTTTGTTTCTGATAGAAACTTTATCGACCTGACACTAAATCCTCGTTCAGACATCCAGAACGCCAAAAAATAGTATGAAAATTGTGCTATCAGCTAAGAAAAAACTAATCCGCAATAAGAATGCGGATTAGTTTTTGTGCGCAAATGTTGCAGTGTAATATTCCGTAACAGGATGATCGTTATGGCGGGGTTGCAAATAGATTGCTTGACTTAACAAACAGATAACTTGACAGAAAGGATAAAAAAAGAGCCAGCGGGTGCTGGCTCTTGAAGACGCTAAATTAGAAGCTGGCGTTACGCGGAGTACGTGGGAACGGAATCACATCACGCACGTTTTGCACGCCAGTTACGTAAGCAATCAGGCGTTCAAAACCAAGACCGAAACCGGAATGCGGAACAGTACCGTAGCGACGCAGATCGCGATACCACCAGTAATCTTCTTTATTCAGGCCCATTTCCAGCATACGCTCGTCCAGCACGTCCAGACGCTCTTCACGCTGAGAACCACCAATGATTTCACCGATGCCCGGAGCCAGAACATCCATAGCCGCAACGGTTTTACCGTCTTCGTTAAGGCGCATATAGAACGCTTTAATATCTTTCGGATAGTTTTTAACCACTACCGGTGCTTTAAAGTGTTCTTCTGCCAGATAACGCTCATGCTCAGAAGAGAGATCGACGCCCCAGTAAACCGGGTTTTCAAACTTCCTGCCGCAGTTTTCGAGAATGGTCACTGCGTCGGTGTAATCCACCTGCGCGAAATCGGCCTCAATAAAGCGTTCCAGACGTGAAACGGCATCTTTATCTACGCGTTCAGCGAAGAATTTCATGTCGTCAGCGCGTTCTTCGAGAACCGCTTTGAAGACATATTTCAGCATGGCTTCAGCCAGACCCGCGATATCGTTCAGGTTAGCAAACGCCACTTCCGGCTCCAGCATCCAGAATTCCGCCAGGTGACGGCTGGTGTTGGAGTTTTCAGCACGGAAAGTCGGGCCGAAGGTATAAATTTTGGACAATGCGCAAGCGTAGGTTTCACCGTTCAACTGGCCAGATACGGTCAGGAAAGACTCTTTACCAAAGAAGTCTTTGTCGAAATCCACTTTGCCCTGATCGTTACGCGGCAGGTTTTCCAGATCCAGCGTAGAAACGCGGAACATTTCGCCAGCCCCTTCGGTATCAGACGCAGTAATCAGTGGCGTTGAAACCCAGAAGAATCCCTGCTCGTTAAAGAAGCGATGCAGCGCCTGCGCCAGCGTATGGCGAACGCGCGCGACGGCACCAATCAGGTTTGTGCGCGGACGCAGGTGAGCGACTTCACGCAGATACTCAATGCTGTGGCGTTTTGCCGCCATCGGGTAAGTGTCTGGATCTTCAACCCAACCAGCAACTTCAACCTTGCTGGCCTGAATTTCAAATTGTTGCCCCTGGCCTGGCGATGCCACGACTTTACCCGTCACAATGACCGAGCAACCGGTGGTCAGACGCAGAACGTCTTCATTGTAATTGGGCAGAGAATTATTGATGACAGCCTGTACAGGATCAAAGCAGGAACCGTCATAAACGGCGAGGAAGGAGATGCCAGCTTTTGAATCTCGGCGGGTACGTACCCATCCGCGCACGGTGACTTCGCTGTCAACGGCTACGCGGCCCTGGAGTACGTCGGCTACAGGCACAACGCTCATAATATTCTCTCTGTTAATAGTCGGAAAAAATAAACACTTGTCCACCCGTAAATGGGGGGATACCTATGTTACCTGGCATCTGCAATCAGACAAGCAGAATTCGCAAATGCAGCGAAAGATTTCGGAATTAAAGGTAAAAAAAGGGAGCCGATTAGCTCCCTGATGATATTAACTGGCTTTTTTAATATGCGGAAGGTCGAACGCTTTGCGCAGCGCCCGAACAAACGCTTTATCGTGGCAGATAGTTTTGCCAGGGCTGTCAGAAAGTTTCGCCACCGGTTTACCGTTACACTCCACCAGCTTAATGACAATATTCAGGGGTTTTACCTGGGGGATATCGCAGGTCAGGCGAGTCCCAATACCAAAACTTAATTGCACACGGGAGGAGAAGTGCCGGTATAGCTCAACCGCTTTGCGTAAATCCAGATTGTCAGAGAAAACCAGCGTTTTACTCTGCGGATCAATTCCCAGCTTCTCATAATGTGCAATGGCTTTTTCGCCCCATTCAACCGGGTCGCCAGAGTCATGACGCAGGCCCTGATAGCGGCTGGCAAATTCTACGCCGAAATCTCGCAGGAACGCATCCATGGTAATACAGTCGGTTAACGCAATGCCAAGTTGGTCAGGATATTCTTCCAGCCAGGCAGCAAGTGCAGCTCGCTGGCTGTTGGCAAGGTCCGGGCTGATTTGCTGATGTGCCTGGAACCATTCGTGTGCTTGTGTTCCCATTGGCGTGAGGGAAAGCCGACGCGCCAGATCGTAATTACTGGTGCCTACGAACCAGGATTCTTGTTGTAGACGCTTAACGATGGTTTCTTGTACTTCGCGAGAAAAACGGCGGCGGGTGCCAAAATCCATCAGATGGAAGCGCGACATATCAAGATCGGCGGTTAATGCCGAGAAGTCGACTAATTTGCTTTCCAGCGTGTCGAGGGCTTGCGCAACGTCGGCCTGCGGTGAGCGATAGCGATGTACCATTTCACTGATAACCGCCAGCAAAGGAACTTCCCAGAGGATGACTTCACGCCACGGGCCGCTTAAACGAATATCCAGCTTGCCATTATCGTTGGACACGGTGACTTGTTCCGGGTTAAAGCGGAACTCGCGTAGCCAGTTAAGATAGTCGGCTTTAAAGAAAGGCAGGGCTGAGAGCCATTGATATTCATCATCCTGCAGGCGCAGATGCTGCATCGCCTGAACCTGTTCACGAATAGCATCGGCATAAATACCCAGCAGATCGTCACCTCGGCAACGAAACTCCGCCGCGACATGCACATCGTAATAGTGATGAAACACGGCTTGCTGCATATGCAACTTATAAGCATCTGTATCCAGCAACGAGTGCAGAACAGGAGAAGCGAATTGTGTCATAGGTGCGCAGTAGCGTCCTCGTACAGGAGCGTTTAGTACAATAAACATCTTCAGGAACTGCTGGAGTATACCTTGTTTCGCAATTTATTGAACCCCGATCACACCATATGTCACCTTTCTGGTCGATGGTATTGCGCTGCGTATGTTATAAAAATGTAGCAATAAAGGCGTTTGTACCTGAAAAGATGAAGATTCTGCATAGCGCGATTTACGCAACAGGAATAGACTGAACACCAGACTCTATAAAAGATGCTAAAGGTTATTTATGACTCAACAGCCACAAGCCAAATACCGTCACGATTATCGTGCGCCGGATTACCAGATTACTGATATTGACTTGACCTTTGACCTGGACGCGCAAAAGACGGTCGTTACCGCGGTCAGCCAGGCTGTCCGTCATGGTGCATCAGATGCTCCGCTTCGTCTTGATGGCGAAGATCTTAAACTGGTTTCTGTTCATATTAATGATGAGCCGTGGACCGCCTGGAAAGAAGAAGAGGGCGCACTGGTCATCAGTAATTTGCCGGAGCGTTTTACGCTCAAGATCGTTAATGAAATTAGCCCAGCGGCGAATACTGCGCTGGAAGGGCTTTATCAGTCAGGCGATGCGCTTTGCACCCAGTGTGAAGCCGAAGGTTTCCGCCATATTACGTATTATCTCGACCGCCCGGACGTGCTGGCGCGTTTTACCACCAAAATTATTGCCGATAAAACCAAATACCCGTTCCTGCTTTCCAACGGTAACCGCGTTGCGCAAGGCGAACTGGAAAACGGACGCCACTGGGTACAATGGCAGGACCCGTTCCCGAAACCGTGCTACCTGTTTGCGCTGGTGGCAGGTGACTTTGATGTACTGCGCGACACCTTCACCACGCGTTCTGGTCGCGAAGTGGCGCTAGAGCTGTATGTTGATCGTGGTAATCTCGACCGTGCACCGTGGGCGATGACCTCGCTGAAAAATTCCATGAAGTGGGATGAAGAACGCTTCGGTCTGGAGTATGACCTCGACATCTATATGATAGTCGCGGTGGATTTCTTCAATATGGGCGCAATGGAGAATAAAGGTCTTAACATCTTTAACTCTAAGTATGTACTGGCGCGCATCGATACCGCGACCGATAAAGATTATCTCGATATTGAGCGCGTTATTGGTCATGAATATTTCCATAACTGGACCGGTAACCGTGTGACCTGCCGCGACTGGTTCCAGCTCAGCCTGAAAGAAGGCTTAACCGTCTTCCGCGATCAGGAATTCAGCTCTGATCTTGGTTCCCGCGCAGTAAACCGTATCAACAACGTGCGCACCATGCGCGGATTGCAGTTTGCGGAAGACGCCAGCCCGATGGCGCACCCGATCCGCCCGGATATGGTTATTGAAATGAACAACTTCTACACCCTGACCGTTTATGAGAAGGGCGCGGAAGTGATTCGCATGATCCACACTCTGCTGGGCGAAGAAAACTTCCAGAAAGGGATGCAGCTCTATTTCGAGCGCCATGATGGCAGTGCGGCAACCTGCGACGACTTTGTTCAGGCGATGGAAGATGCGTCAAATGTCGATCTCTCCCATTTCCGCCGTTGGTACAGCCAGTCCGGTACGCCGGTTGTGACCGTCAAAGACGACTATAATCCGGAAACCGAGCAGTACACCCTGACCATCAGCCAGCGCACGCCTGCTACGCCGGATCAGGCAGAAAAACAGCCGCTGCATATTCCGTTTGCCATTGAACTGTATGACAACGAAGGCAAAGTGATCCCGTTGCAGAAAGGCGGTCACCCGGTGAATTCGGTACTGAACGTCACCCAGGCGGAACAGACCTTTGTCTTTGATAATGTCTACTTCCAGCCGGTGCCCGCACTGCTGTGTGAATTCTCTGCGCCAGTGAAACTGGAATATAAGTGGAGCGATCAGCAACTGACCTTCCTGATGCGTCATGCGCGTAATGATTTCTCCCGCTGGGATGCGGCACAAAGCCTGCTGGCAACCTACATCAAACTGAACGTCGCCCGTCATCAGCAAGGTCAACCATTGTCTTTACCCGCACACGTTGCCGATGCTTTCCGCGCGGTGCTGCTGGATGAGAAGATTGACCCGGCACTGGCGGCAGAAATTCTGACGCTGCCATCCGTCAATGAAATGGCGGAACTGTTCGATATCATCGACCCGATTGCTATTGCCGAAGTACGCGAAGCACTTACCCGTACTCTGGCGACTGAACTGGCGGATGAGCTGCTGGCTATTTATAACGCAAATTATCAGAGCGAGTACCGCGTTGAGCATGAAGATATTGCAAAACGCACTCTGCGTAATGCCTGCCTGCGCTTCCTCGCTTTTGGTGAAACGCATCTGGCTGACGTGCTGGTAAGCAAGCAGTACCATGAAGCAAACAATATGACCGATGCGCTGGCGGCGCTTTCTGCGGCGGTTGCCGCACAGCTGCCATGCCGTGACGCGCTGATGCAGGAGTACGACGACAAGTGGCATCAGGACGGTCTGGTGATGGATAAATGGTTTATCCTGCAAGCCACGAGTCCGGCGGCAAATGTGCTGGAGACGGTGCGTGGTCTGTTGCAGCATCGCTCATTTACCATGAGCAACCCGAACCGCATTCGTTCGTTGATTGGGGCATTTGCGGGCAGCAACCCGGCAGCGTTCCATGCCGAAGATGGCAGCGGTTACCAGTTCCTGGTGGAAATGCTTACCGACCTCAACAGCCGTAACCCGCAGGTGGCTTCACGTCTGATTGAACCGCTGATTCGCCTGAAGCGTTACGATGCCAAACGTCAGGAGAAAATGCGCGCGGCGCTGGAGCAGTTGAAAGGGCTGGAAAATCTCTCTGGAGATCTGTACGAGAAGATAACTAAAGCACTGGCTTGATACTTTTGAGCCCAAATGCCGGATGCGACGCTTGACGCGTCTTATCAGGCCTACAAGTCCGTTGAAAATGCTGGTTTTGTAGGCTGGATAAGGCGTTCACGCCGCATCCGGCAGCCGTGCCCAAATGCCTGATGCGACGCTTGACGCGTCTTATCAGGCCTACAATCCGTTGAAACCGCTGGTTTTGTGCGCCACATCCGGCATATTAACCATGACGTCGAATCGGTTGTTCAGAATGCCCACGCTGCATTACCCGCTGCAACACTTCCGCTTCCAGCTCCGCTAATCGCACCGACCCTAATCGGCGCGGACGGGGGATATCCACCGTCAAATCCAGACCAATTTTTCCCTCTTCAATTAACAACACCCGGTCCGCCATTGCTACCGCTTCGCTCACATCATGCGTCACCAACAGTACGGTAAAGCCGTGCTCCTGCCAAAGTGACACAATCAAATCCTGCATCTCGAGCCGAGTCAGGGCGTCCAGCGCCCCGAGCGGTTCATCAAGCAATAATAAACCCGGTCGATGAATCAACGCTCTTGCCAGCGCCACACGCTGTTTCTGCCCGCCAGAAAGTGCGGCAGGCCATTCCTCCGCGCGATTCTCCAGCCCTACTGCAGCCAGCACCCGACGCGCCGCATCGCGCCACTGGCCTTTAAGGCCTAACCCAACGTTATCAATCACCGATTTCCACGGTAGCAGACGCGCATCCTGAAACATCATTCGCGTGTCTTCCTGAATCTCAGCCAGCGGTGTGGTACCCGCTAACACATCGCCTGCGGTTGGCGTTTCCAGACCTGCCAGCAGGCGCAGCAGGGTACTTTTGCCACCACCGCTGCGGCCAACCACCGCCACAAACTGACCTGCCGGAATATGTAAATCCAGTTGATTCAGGACGATATTTTCCGCGTAATGTTTGCTTACTGCATTGAGTAACAAGGGTGTGCCCTGGTTCAGACGAGCAGTATTCATACCGTGGCCTCCTTCAAATGATAAGCCGGGTTCCAGCGCAGCCAGAGGCGCTCTAACAGCTGCGCGCTGACGTCAGCAAGTTTGCCGAGCAGGGCGTAGAGAATAATGGCGACTACCACCACATCCGTTTGCAAAAACTCCCGCGCATTCATCGCCAGATAACCAATGCCGGAATTGGCAGAAATAGTTTCGGCAACAATCAGCGTCAGCCACATCAGGCCCAACGCAAAACGTACGCCGACCATAATTGAGGGCAGGGCACCAGGCAGGATCACATGGATAAACAGCGGTATGCCGGATAATCCATAGCTACGCGCCATTTCCACCAGACCGCGATCGATATTACGGATGCCGTGCCAGGTGTTGATATAAATGGGGAATAGCGTGCCGAGCGCCACCAGAAAGATTTTTGCGGATTCATCAATGCCAAACCACAAAATCACCAGCGGGATCAGCGCCAGATGCGGCACGTTGCGCAACATCTGAATTGAGGTATCCAGCAGCCTTTCTCCCCAGCGCGACAGTCCGCTTATCAGTCCCAGAATCAACCCCAGCGATCCGCCAATTGAAAATCCAATCAACGCCCGCCAGGAGCTGATCGCCAGATGTTGCCACAATTCGCCGCTGGCGGAGAGCGTCCAGAACGCCGTCATCACTCCTTCCGGAGAGGGCAAAATACGCGTCGACAGCCAGCCAACTGAGGAGGCCAGTTGCCACACCGCCACGATGCCCACCGGTAAAAACCAGGGGGCAACGCGCAATAACCACTTTTTCACTGGCGTTGCCATCATTTTGTTCCTTAGCTTTGCGCGACTTTACGGGGGATAAAATCATTCGCCACCGCTTCGCCTTGCGGATTCAGCGGTTGTGGCTGGGGAATTTCCGGAATGGCAATATCCAGATGTGGGAACAACAACTCGCCGACCCGATACGCTTCTTCCAGATGCGGATAACCAGAAAGCACAAAGCTGTCGATGCCAAGCGCAGCGTATTCGTTGATTCGCGCGGCGACCGTCGGACCATCGCCCACCAACGCCGTCCCGGCACCGCCGCGCACTAAGCCAACGCCTGCCCATAAATTGGGGCTGATCTCCAGATTGTCGCGCTTGCCGTTATGTAGCGCCGCCATTCGCTGTTGCCCCACGGAATCGGTGCGGGCAAACGCGGCTTGTGCTTTAGCGATGGTCTCATCATCAAGATGGGAGATTAAGCGCTTAGCGGCCTGCCACGCTTCGTCGTTAGTTTCGCGGACAATCACGTGCAGGCGAATACCGAAACGAATTTTGCGTCCATGTGCGGCAGCTTTCGCCCGCACTTGCGCGATCTTCTCTTTTACCAGCGCCGGTGGTTCGCCCCAGGTGAGGTAGAGATCAACCTGTTCAGCGGCCAGATCCTGGGCGACGTCTGACGAGCCGCCAAAGTAAAGCGGAGGATAGGGCTGTTGAATCGGCGGGAAGAGCAGTTTTGCTCCGCGTACATGAATATGTTTACCGTTAAAATCGACGGTTTCGCCCTGCAATAAGCGCCGCCAGACCTGTGTAAATTCAGACGAGGCTTCGTAACGCTCGCAATGATCGAGGAATACGCCGTCGCCTGCCAGCTCTTGCGGATCGCTGCCTGTGACCAGATTAAACAACGCGCGTCCGTTAGAGAGACGATCCAGCGTGGCGGCCTGGCGGGCGGCAACGGTAGGAGAGTTTACGCTGGGACGCAGGGCGACAAGAAACTTCAGCCGTTGCGTCACCGGGATCATCGACGCGGCAACCAGCCACGCATCTTCGCAGGAGCGCCCCGTTGGGATCAGCACACCGGTATAGCCCAGACGATCCGCTGCTTGTGCAATTTGTTGCAGATAACCGTGATCAACCGGGCGTGAACCTTCTTCCGTTCCCAGATAATGCCCGTCACCGTGGGTCGGTAAAAACCAGAACATATTCAGACTCATAATTGTTTTCCTTCCAGTTGAGTGGGCTGCCAGATACGTTGGCGAATATCGACTTTTTCCGGCACCAGACGGTTTTCATAAAACAGATCTGCCGTTTGCTGCTGTAAGGCGGCAACCTCGGCGTTAACCGGTTTGATGGTGGTAGGGGGGCGATGATCTAAATAAGAGGCAATCACCGGCGTTGGTAAGCCCATCGTTTTTGCCAGTAAAGCGATGCTTTGCTCGCGCTGGCTGCGGGTTAACGCATCGGCCTCACTAAAGGTTGCCAGTACACCCTGAATAAATGCGCCGTTTTTTTCTGCATACGGATGGGCAGCCAGATAAAACGAGCCAGTTTGATTGAGATCGGTGCCGTCTTTCAGCACCCGCACGCCGCCCTGTAATAACGCAGCGGAGTAGTAGGGATCCCAGATAGCCCATGCGTCGACGTTACCTTGCTGGAACGCGGCGCGGGCATCGGCAGGCGTCAGGTAAGTGGGCTGGATATCCGTGAAATTAAGCCCGGCCTGGCGTAGTGCGCGTAGTAAAAGATTGTGCGAGCTGGAACCTTTCTGAAAGGCAACTTTGTGACCTTTAAGATCGGCTACGGTTTTGATCGGACTGTTTTCTGCCACCAGAATCACTTCGGCTTTTGGCTTCGGCGGTTCGACGCCCACGTACAGCAAATCAGCTCCGGCAGCCTGAGCAAAGATTGGCGGAATATCCCCCGTACTGCCGAGATCAATACTGCCAACGTTTAACGCTTCCAACATTTGCGGCCCAGCGGGGAACTCCACCCACGAGATTTGGGTTTTCGGATAGCGTTTTTCCAATAATTGGTGGCTTTTTGCCAGCACCATACCAATACTGCCTTTCTGATAGCCAATACGTAACGCATCTGGAGACGACTCTGCGGCAATCGCGAGTGTAGAGACGCTAAGCAATCCCGCCAGCGCCAGTTTAATGATCTTACGCATGGGCGTTACCTCGCAGAGACAGAAGGTCAGGAACCTGGACATCGCGGCGGTGCAGCGCCTGCCAGAAGGTGTCGAGCGCGGCATCAAGTCGGGTTTGTAGATTCGGCGTGAACTGTGGTTTATGTTGGTAATCAATCACCTGTGAGTCATCGGCATACACGCCGTGCAGGATCTCCTGGGCTTTCAGCGCGCTTAATACCGGTTTAAGCGCGTAATCGACCGCCAGAAGGTGAGCCACTGTACCGCCCGTTGCCAGCGGCAGTACCACTTTGTCTTGCAACGCACGTTCTGGCAGCAGATCGAGCAGGGTTTTCAGCGCTCCGGAATAGGCGGCCTTATACACAGGTGTGGCGACAATTAACCCATCGGCCTGTTGCAGCTGTTCGGTAAAAGTTTTCAGGGCCGGACTATCGAAACGGGCATAGAGCAGATCCTCCGGGGCGAAGTTTTGCAGATTCCAGTGATAAACCTCGACATCCAGGTTATTCAGTTTTTCCCGCGCATATTCCAGCAAAGAACTGGAGCGAGAAGGAAAACGAGGACTCCCCGCCAGGGTGATGACACGCATACTCCCTCCTTATAACCAACTGTTCTTTTATTCTTTACTTTGATAACAATTCTGTCAGTTTGTCGGAAAGACAAGAAAATGCCAAATATAAAATTTGTGTATCTTTTTCTAAAAATAAACTAAGGATTGAGGGATATATATCACGTGTATTTATTTATTGGATGTTCATTCGATGTTGAATCAATGAATTACTCGTTCAGGCAATAAGAATATATTCATGAAATCTATAAATTAACGATTTGTCACTTATTGGATTAAGTATGCTTGATTTAAATGGCGGACAGTTATTGTTATTATTAAGTCTAATGTCATTTAAAGGCATTATCATATTTACGAAAAGATCAGGATGATAACGATGAAAAAAAGTGTATTGACGGCGTTTATAACTGTGGTATGTGCAACGTCCAGTGTTATGGCTGCTGATGATAATGCTATCACGGATGGCTCAGTAACATTTAATGGTAAAGTCATTGCCCCAGCGTGTACGCTGGTAGCTGCGATGAAAGATTCCGTGGTGACTTTGCCAGATGTTAGTGCTACGAAGTTGCAAAGCAATGGCCAGGTATCTGGGGTACAAACTGATGTGCCAATCGAATTAACAGATTGTGATATTACCGTAACAAAAAATGCAACGTTCACCTTTAATGGCACTGCGGATACTACGCAGATTACAGCGTTTGCTAATCAGGCCTCTTCTGATGCTGCTACAAACGTGGCCCTGCAAATGTACATGAATGATGGCACAACGACCATCAAGCCAGACACAGAAACCGGGAACATTTTGTTGCAGAATGGAGATCAGACGTTGACCTTTAAAGTTGATTATATCGCTACGGGTAAAGCCACTTCAGGTAATGTTAATGCGGTAACAAACTTCCATATTAACTATTATTAATATAAAACATTAATTGTTTTATTAATTAGTCCCCCTCCAGTGTTCTGGAGGGGACATTCATATTTTTTAAGAGTGACTATATATGAAAACTTGCATAACAAAGGGAATTGTGACCGTAAGTTTAACAGCAATATTACTTAGCTGTTCATCCGCATGGGCGGCAGGTAAAGGCGGGATTGGACTTGCAGCAACACGTCTTGTTTATTCAGAAGGTGAAGAGCAAATTTCACTTGGTGTACGTAACACCAGTCCGGATGTTTCTTATCTTATTCAGTCTTGGGTGATGACACCAGTTAATAAAAAATCAGCGGATTTTATTATAACACCACCGCTATTTGTCTTGAATCCGGCAAATGAGAATCTGTTACGCATTATGTACATTGGTGCGCCATTGGCGAAAGACAGAGAAACCCTTTTCTTCACCAGCGTACGGGCAGTCCCTTCAACAACGAAGCGGGAAGAAGGCAATACCCTGAAGATTGCCACACAAAGCGTCATCAAACTTTTCTGGCGACCAAAAGGTTTAGCGTATCCCTTAGCCGAGGCTCCGGCGAAACTGCGTTGCACTTCGTCAGCTGACATAGTTACGGTCAGTAACCCAACACCTTATTTCATTACCCTGACAGACCTGAAAATAGGTGGAAAAGTAGTTAAAAATCAAATGATCTCCCCATTTGATAAATACCAATTCCCTCTGCCAAAGGGTGCTCAAAACAGTCGCGTAACGTACCGAACCATCAATGACTACGGGGCGGAAACGCCGCAACTCAACTGTAAATCGTAAGCCGTCTTCAGTTAAGAGAGCGAGATGTATAGAACTCACCGACAACACAGCCTGTTAAGCTCTGGTGGAGTGCCATCGTTTATTGGCGGGCTGGTGGTGTTTGTGTCGGCAGTGTTTACTGCACAAGCTGAAACCTGGTTCGATCCTGCTTTTTTCAAAGATGATCCCTCAATGGTGGCCGATTTGTCCCGTTTCGAAAAAGGACAAAAAATAACGCCAGGGGTTTATCGTGTCGATATTGTTCTGAATCAGACAATTGTAGATACGCGCAACGTCAATTTTGTTGAGATAACGCCAGAGAAGGGGATTGCCGCCTGTTTGACTACTGAAAACCTGGATGCAATGGGTATGAATACTGATGCGTTTCCAGCTTTTAAACAACTTGACAAACAAGCGTGTGCACCATTGGCGGAGATTATTCCGGATGCCAGCGTAACTTTTAATGTGAATAAACTCCGTCTGGAAATTTCAGTACCGCAAATCGCCATCAAAAGTAATGCTCGTGGCTATGTTCCCCCTGAACGCTGGGATGAAGGGATCAACGCACTATTACTGGGATATTCATTTAGCGGGGCTAACAGTATTCATAGCAGTACAGACAGTGATTCCACAGATAGCTATTTTCTTAATCTAAACAGTGGCGTGAATTTAGGTCCGTGGCGATTGCGCAATTATTCCACGTGGAGTCGTAGTAGCGGGCAAACCGCAGAATGGAAGAATCTCAGCAGCTATTTACAGCGGGCGGTTATTCCACTAAAAGGCGAACTGACCGTCGGTGATGATTATACCGCAGGCGATTTTTTTGATAGCGTCAGCTTTCGTGGCGTACAGCTGGCGTCAGATGACAACATGCTGCCAGACAGCCTGAAAGGATTTGCGCCTTTGGTACGTGGTATCGCCAAAAGCAATGCCCAGATAACGATTAAGCAAAATGGTTACACCATTTACCAAACTTATGTATCGCCTGGCGCTTTTGAAATTAGTGATCTCTATTCCACGTCGTCGAGCGGTGATTTGTTGGTTGAAATCAAAGAATCTGATGGCAGCGTCAATAGTTACAGCGTGCCCTTTTCCAGCGTGCCATTGCTCCAGCGTCAGGGGCGAATCAAATATGCGGTGACACTGGCGAAATATAGAACCAATAGTAATGACCAGCAAGAAAGTAAATTTGCTCAGGCCACGCTGCAGTGGGGCGGACCGTGGGGAACGACCTGGTATGGTGGTGGACAATATGCTGAATATTACCGTGCCGCCATGTTTGGTCTGGGATTTAACCTCGGCGATTTCGGAGCAATTTCGTTCGATGCGACCCAGGCGAAGAGTACGCTGGCAGACCAAAGTGAACATAAAGGGCAGTCATATCGTTTTCTGTATGCCAAAACGCTCAACCATTTGGGCACCAACTTTCAATTGATGGGCTACCGCTATTCGACTTCGGGTTTCTACACCCTTTCCGACACTATGTATAAACATATGGATGGCTACGAATTTAATGATGGTGATGATGAAGATATGCCGCTGTGGTCGCGTTATTACAATTTGTTTTACACCAAACGTGGCAAACTGCAGGTTAATATTTCCCAGCAATTAGGCGAGTACGGTTCGTTTTATTTAAGTGGTAGCCAGCAAACATACTGGCATACCGATCAACAGGATCGGCTATTACAGTTTGGCTTCAACACGCAAATTAAAGATCTCTCACTGGGCGTTTCCTGGAACTACAGTAAGTCCCGTGGCCAACCTGATGCTGATCAGGTGTTTGCACTTAATTTTTCCCTGCCGCTCAATCTGTTGCTCCCCAGAAGTAATGATAGCTATACCAGGAAAAAAAATTACGCCTGGATGACCTCTAACACCAGTATCGATAACGAAGGGCACACTACACAAAACCTGGGTTTAACGGAGACACTACTCGATGACGGTAACCTGAGCTACAGCGTCCAGCAGGGATATAACAGCGAGGGGAAAACGGCAAATGGTAGCGCCAGCATGGACTACAAAGGGGCGTTTGCGGATGCCCGAGTGGGCTACAACTACAGCGATAATGGCAGTCAACAACAACTGAACTACGCTCTTTCAGGCAGTTTAGTTGCCCATTCACAGGGCATTACCCTGGGGCAATCACTGGGGGAGACGAACGTTCTGATTGCAGCACCAGGCGCGGAGAATACTCGTGTGGCGAATAGCACCGGGCTGAAAACTGACTGGCGCGGATATACCGTTGTTCCTTATGCCACTTCTTATCGGGAAAATCGAATCGTACTTGATGCGGCTTCGTTAAAACGTAACGTGGATCTTGAAAATGCAGTAGTAAACGTGGTTCCCACCAAAGGGGCGTTGGTTCTGGCGGAGTTCAATGCCCATGCGGGGGCAAGGGTATTAATGAAAACATTAAAGCAGGGTATACCGCTGCCTTTTGGCGCGATAGCGACGCTGGACGGCATACAGACTAATAGCGGCATAATTGATGATGATGGCTCGCTCTATATGTCCGGTTTGCCTGCTCAGGGAGCTATAACTGTACGCTGGGGCGAAGCTCCCGATCAAATTTGTCATATCAGTTACGAGCTTACCGAACAACAAATTAACGCTGCGATTACGCGAATGAATGCCATATGCAGATAATCTTTGGAGAAAAATGCATGTCATTACTACGACTATTTTTTGCCGCCGTCTTAATGCTATGGTGCGTTCAAGCTGCTGCTTATAGCGGGCAGTGTCATACTACTCAGGGGAATCCGTATATTGGCGTCAATTTGGGCGTTAAAACCCTGGAGGAAGAAGAAAATACTGCTGGGGTAGTTAAAGACAAATTTTATCAGTGGAACGAATCGAATGATTATTATGTTTCCTGTGATTGCGATAAAGACAATGTCAGAAATGGTCGATGGGCATTCGCCGCGGATTCACCGTTAGTCTATTTAGGTGACAACTGGTACAAAATTAATGACTATCTTGCCGCCAAAGTTTTATTGCAGGTTAAAGGCAGTTCTCCTACAGCGGTTCCTTTCGAAAACGTGGGTACTGGGGCCGATACCCGATGGCATATTTGCGACCCCGGCGGCCAACGTTTAGGCGGTCAGGGGGCTAGCGGTAATAGCGGTAGCTTTTCCCTGAAAATATTGCAGCCTTTCATTGGCTCGGTCACCATTCCTCCTATGGCGCTGGCGCGATTATATGAGTGTTACAATATACCCGCAGGTGATTCCTGTACGACAACAGGCACACCGGTTTTGGTGTATTACCTGTCTGGCACGATCAATTCGCTTGGCTCATGTTCCGTTAATGCCGGAGAGACAATTGAAGTTGATTTAGGTGATGTCTTTGCTGCTAATTTCCGTGTTGTGGGGCATAAACCCCTTGGGGCCAGAACGGCAGAACTCACAATCCCAGTTAGGTGTAACACTGGAAACGCTGGGTTAGTTAACGTCAATCTGAGTCTGACGGCAACCTCAGATCCAAGTTATTCCCAGTCGATTAAGACCTCACGTCCTGGTGTGGGTATTGTGGTAACTGATACTCAGAACAACATAATTTCCCCTGCTGGTGGAACACTACCGCTCTCTATTCCTGATGATGCAGACAGTATCGCGCGAATTAATGTCTATCCGGTCAGTACGACTGGCGTACCACCAGAAACCGGGAGATTTGAAGCCACAGCAACGGTGAGAATAAATTTTGATTAACGCGTGAACGTATGAAGAAAAAAACTATATCTCAGTGCGTTATCTTGTTCTTTAGCCTTCTTAACTCCCATGTAGGGATGGCTGGGCCTGAACAAGTCAGTATGCATATTTATGGTAATGTGGTCGATCAGGGCTGTGATGTCGCCACCAAAAGCGCATTACAAAATATTCATATTGGTGATTTTAATATCAGTGATTTTCAGACCGCGAATACCGTAAGCACTGCTGCTGATTTGAGTATCGATATCACCGGTTGTGCCGCTGGTATTGCTGGCGCGGACGTCCTTTTTAGCGGCGAGGCTGACCCCCTTGCGCCGACACTACTCAAACTAACTGACACAGACGGAAGTGGTGGTATGGCAACGGGGATTGCTGTGCAAATTCTTGATGCGCAAAGTCAACAAGAAATCCCGCTCAATCAGGTCCAACCTCCTACACCTTTAAAAGCGGGGGATAACACACTCAAATATCAACTTCGTTATAAGTCCACTAAGGCGGGAGCAACGGGCGGTAATGCGACGGCGGTTCTCTATTTTGATCTGGTTTATCAGTAAGGAGTGACGTTGAAACGAATAATCTGGATTCTGTGCCTGGTGGGATGGATGGGGAGCTGTGAGGTGTTTGCCCATGATGGCACGGTTAACATCAGCGGATCGTTTCGCCGTAATACATGCGTGCTTGCACAGGATAGCAAGCAAAGCAATGTGCAGTTAGGCGATGTCTCACTGACACGTTTTTCTCATGGGAATTATGGCCCGGAGAAATCTTTCATCATTAATTTGCAGGATTGCGGAACAGATGTCAGCACCGTTGACGTCACTTTTTCAGGAACACCCGACGGAATGAAGAGCGAAATGTTGTCCATTGAAAGTGGTACGGATACCGCCAGTGGGTTAGCGATTGCGATTCTGGATGATGCGAAGATATTGATTCCGCTTAACCAGGCGAGTAAAGACTACATCTTACACAGTGGTAAGGTGCCATTAACTTTTTATGCGCAATTGCGACCTGTCAATAGCGATGTGCAGTCGGGTAAAGTAAATGCCAGCGCGACATTTGTACTTCATTATGACTAATCCGTGGAACAGATTGACGCTCTCTATTTTTGCCGTTTTATCGCTGCTGGTGGCGGGTGAACTGCAGGCTGGCGTGGTGGTTGGAGGAACGCGATTTATCTTCCCGGCACACAGAGAATCGATATCTATCTCACTGACTAATACCAGTCAGGAATCCTGGCTTATTAACAGTAAAATCAATCGCTCAACTCGTTGGGCCGGGGGTGAAGCGTCGACAGTGCCAGTACCATTACTGGCCGCTCCGCCGCTTGTTTTTCTGAAGCCAAGTACTACAGGCACATTGCGCTTACTGAGAACGGAAAGTGACATGTTGCCTGTGGATCGCGAAACGCTATTTGAACTAAACATTGCCAGCGTGCCATCCGGCAAAGTAGAAAATCAGAATGTAAAAGTAGCGATGCGCTCGGTATTTAAACTGTTCTGGCGACCCGAAGGTTTGCCGGGCGACCCGCTGGAAGCTTATCAACAATTACGCTGGTCACGGAATTCGCAGGGTTTGCAACTCACTAACCCAACGCCGTACTATATTAACCTGATTCAGGTGAGCGTAAATGGTAAAGCGTTAAGTAATGCGGGAGTTGTACCGCCTAAAAGCCAGCGTCAGACAAGCTGGTGTCAGGCAATAGCACCGTGTCATGTCGCCTGGCGGGCGATAAATGATTACGGCGGTTTGAGTGCAAAGAAGGAGCAAGATCTGCCCTGAAACAGGTTCTGAAAACGTTTGCGTTTTTTTTGCCGCAGGTCAATTCCCTTTTGGTCCGAACTCGCACA
This sequence comes from Escherichia sp. HH091_1A, assembly GCF_030295175.1. Lineage (NCBI taxonomy): Bacteria > Pseudomonadati > Pseudomonadota > Gammaproteobacteria > Enterobacterales > Enterobacteriaceae > Escherichia > Escherichia sp. HH091_1A. The sequence goes on from NZ_AP025747.1 coordinate 1,174,490, forward strand.
TAATACGCCCCCGGTTTGCACACCGGGAATCCAGGAGAGTTCATGTACTACCCCTTCGTTCGTAAAGCCCTTTTCCAGCTCGATCCAGAGCGCGCTCATGAGTTTACTTTTCAGCAATTACGCCGTATTACAGGAACGCCGTTTGAAGCACTGGTGCGGCAGAAAGTGCCTGCGAAACCTGTTAACTGCATGGGCCTGACGTTTAAAAATCCGCTTGGTCTGGCAGCCGGTCTTGATAAAGACGGGGAGTGCATTGACGCGTTAGGCGCGATGGGGTTTGGATCTATCGAGATCGGTACCGTCACGCCACGTCCACAGCCAGGTAATGACAAGCCGCGTCTCTTTCGTCTGGTAGATGCCGAAGGTTTGATCAACCGTATGGGCTTTAATAATCTTGGCGTTGATAACCTCGTAGAGAACGTAAAAAAAGCCCATTATGATGGCGTCCTGGGTATTAACATCGGCAAAAATAAAGATACGCCGGTGGAGCAGGGTAAAGATGACTATCTGATTTGTATGGAAAAAATCTATGCTTATGCGGGATATATCGCCATCAATATTTCATCGCCGAATACCCCAGGACTACGCACACTGCAATATGGAGAAGCGCTGGATGATCTCTTAACCGCGATTAAAAATAAGCAAAATGATTTGCAAGCGATGCACCATAAATATGTGCCGATCGCAGTGAAGATCGCGCCGGATCTTTCTGAAGAAGAATTGATCCAGGTTGCCGATAGTTTAGTTCGCCATAATATTGATGGCGTTATTGCAACCAATACCACGCTCGATCGTTCTCTGGTTCAGGGAATGAAAAATTGTGATCAAACCGGTGGCTTAAGTGGTCGTCCGCTTCAGTTAAAAAGCACAGAAATTATTCGCCGCTTGTCACAGGAATTAAACGGTCGCTTACCGATCATCGGTGTTGGCGGCATTGACTCGGTTATCGCTGCGCGTGAAAAGATTGCTGCGGGGGCCTCACTGGTGCAAATTTATTCTGGTTTTATTTTTAAAGGTCCGCCGCTGATTAAAGAAATTGTTACCCATATCTAATTATTTCTTCGAATTCCTCTTTATAAGATAATCAGGGCTTTATTTTCAGCCCTGGTTGTTTTATATTCATCGCTGTTGCTTATTTAGACATTTTGTACTTTTATTGTTGAGGTTATTAAGCGAAGCGACAATGGATTGTGTTGCTGCGGTTTTATAGGATAGGGGAGAGGCAAATGCGAATTAAACCAGACGATAACTGGCGTTGGTATTACGATGAAGAGCACGATCGAATGATGCTCGATTTAGCCAATGGTATGCTATTTCGCTCACGTTTTGCGCGCAAAATGTTGACTCCAGATGCCTTTTCTCCCGCAGGCTTTTGCGTTGACGACGCCGCGCTCTATTTCTCATTTGAAGAAAAATGCCGAGATTTTAATTTATCTAAAGAACAAAAAGCCGAACTGGTGCTTAATGCGCTGGTAGCAATTCGTTATCTCAAACCGCAAATGCCGAAAAGCTGGCATTTTGTTTCCCATGGTGAAATGTGGGTGCCCATGCCGGGCGATGCGGCCTGCGTTTGGTTGAGCGACACTCACGAGCAAGTCAATTTGCTGGTCGTTGAATCTGGCGAAAATGCCGCACTGTGCCTGCTGGCACAACCCTGCGTTGTTATTGCGGGTCGCGCGATGCAGTTGGGGGACGCCATCAAAATCATGAATGACAGGCTGAAACCGCAGGTTAATGTTGACAGTTTCAGCCTCGAACAGGCAGTTTAACGCGCTAGTTTAAGCGCAGTCTTCGGCACACAACTACAGCAAAGAATGGTGCCATCATTGCTGATTGCTGATTTTTTGAGCGGTGTGACTTCGCCTTCTAAAAGCTGAACACGGCAGCTTCCACAAATGCCCGCGCGACAAGAATAAGGGATACGAATTCCCTGATTTTCTAATTGCTCCAGCAGCACCTGTTGGTTATTTCCACGAAATGCCTGTCCCTGCCAGTCAATATCTACATTTGCGTCCGTTTGTTGCGTGATGTTGACGGTATCATCAGCGGCAGCTGCGCCGTAAATTTTAGCCGGAGCCGTTGCCAGAATTTCCACCTCATCGCCAACGCGAATCACGCCGCTATTACGGGCAATTAAATTCTGACCAAAATCGACATCGCCGTTATCCTGGGCAGTACGGAAAGATTGCAATGTTTTTAATGGTTCGCCTGCCGGATGTTTTTGCCCTTTTTCTGGACTGACGGTGGTGAAAATACAGCGGCTACAAGGTTTAACCACATCAAACACCACATCACCAATACGAATCACTTTCCAGCTATCTTCTTCCCAGGCTGACGCGCCGGAAACCACCAGATTTGGGCGGAATTGCTCCATTTTTACACTGGCCGGACAACGTTGTTGGAGATCACGTAACGAGGCTTCGTTAGCAAGAAGGTAAGGATAGCCATCAGCAAATGACAGAGGTACAGTGTTGTGGCGTTTCACGCGCCGGGTCATTTGTGGCCCCACCCAGCGCAATTGCACTTCGCGGGAGAAAAATCCACTTAACCATTTGTTGATCGCGTCTGGCGCAATTCGCGCGGTAAAATGTGTGCCCCAAACTTCGGTTGGTGCGTCTTGTGTGGCGAAATCAGCAAAACGAACATATGCGCTACTGCCATCTGGTGCGGTGAGATGCAAGCCATCATGCACAGGTGAAGGAGTAAACCGTACCATCTGGGGAAACTGGCGAGCGGTAATAAACGTACCGTCAGGTTCCGTGATCATAAAGATGCGATCGAAGGCCAGACCACTGACATCTGCCAGAGCATGTGTAAGACCAATGCCGCGCATCGATTTAACAGGATGAATAAAAAGCCGGGTTAATGTCGCCACGGTGCGGTCCTCAAATGAAAATAAGCCCTCAACTTTATGACATGACGCGCTTATTAGCTATAATGCGCAACAATTTTCTTAGAGTAAAAGTGACGATATGAATTCTCTGTTTGCCAGTACGGCCCGTGGGCTGGAAGAGCTGTTAAAAACTGAACTGGAAAACCTGGGGGCCGTTGAATGCCAGGTGGTTCAGGGTGGGGTCCATTTTAAGGGCGACACACGGCTTGTTTACCAGAGCCTGATGTGGAGCCGCCTGGCCTCGCGTATTATGTTGCCGCTGGGCGAGTGTAAGGTTTACAGTGATTTAGACCTCTATCTCGGCGTTCAGGCGATCAACTGGACAGAGATGTTTAATCCTGGCGCGACCTTCGCTGTCCATTTCAGTGGTTTAAATGACACCATTCGCAACAGCCAGTACGGTGCGATGAAAGTGAAAGACGCGATCGTCGATGCTTTCACGCGGAAAAATCTGCCGCGTCCAAATGTTGATCGCGATGCGCCGGATATCCGCGTTAACGTCTGGCTGCATAAAGAAACCGCCAGTATCGCCCTTGATCTCAGTGGTGATGGTTTACATTTGCGTGGCTATCGTGATCGTGCTGGTATTGCGCCGATCAAAGAAACTCTGGCAGCCGCGATTGTGATGCGATCCGGCTGGCAGCCAGGAACACCGCTGCTCGATCCGATGTGTGGTTCCGGTACGTTGCTGATTGAAGCGGCGATGCTGGCGACCGATCGCGCACCAGGCTTGCACCGTGGGCGTTGGGGCTTTAGCGGCTGGGCGCAGCATGATGAAGCTATCTGGCAGGAAGTGAAAGCGGAAGCGCAAGCTCGCGCCCGTAAAGGACTGGCAGAGTATAGCTCTCATTTTTACGGTTCGGACAGCGACGCCCGGGTGATTCAACGTGCGCGCACTAACGCACGTCTTGCGGGGATTGGTGAACTGATTACCTTTGAGGTGAAAGATGTTGCGCAACTGACCAATCCGCTGCCGAAAGGGCCGTACGGTACAGTGTTGAGCAACCCGCCATACGGTGAACGTCTGGACAGCGAACCGGCGCTGATTGCACTGCATAGCCTGCTGGGCCGAATCATGAAAAACCAGTTCGGTGGCTGGAATCTCTCTTTGTTTAGTGCCTCGCCGGATCTGCTAAGCTGCCTGCAGCTGCGTGCAGACAAACAGTACAAGGCGAAAAACGGCCCGCTGGACTGCGTACAGAAAAATTACCACGTTGCCGAAAGCACTCCAGACAGCAAACCGGCGATGGTAGCGGAAGACTACGCTAACCGCCTGCGTAAGAACCTCAAAAAATTCGAGAAGTGGGCTCGCCAGGAAGGGATTGAATGTTATCGCCTGTATGATGCCGATCTGCCGGAGTATAACGTTGCCGTTGACCGTTATGCCGACTGGGTGGTAGTGCAGGAGTATGCGCCGCCAAAAACTATTGATGCGCACAAAGCGCGTCAGCGTCTGTTCGATATTATCGCTGCAACCATTTCGGTACTGGGGATTGCGCCAAACAAACTGGTGCTGAAAACCCGTGAACGCCAGAAGGGCAAAAATCAGTACCAGAAACTGGGCGAGAAGGGCGAGTTTCTCGAAGTCACCGAATATAACGCTCACTTGTGGGTGAACCTGACGGATTACCTCGATACCGGTCTGTTCCTCGATCACCGTATCGCCCGTCGTATGCTCGGTCAGATGAGCAAAGGCAAAGATTTCCTCAACCTGTTCTCTTATACCGGCAGCGCCACCGTGCACGCGGGATTAGGCGGTGCACGCAGCACTACCACCGTGGATATGTCGCGTACTTATCTGGAGTGGGCAGAACGCAACCTGCGTCTGAATGGCCTAACCGGGCGTGCGCATCGCCTGATTCAGGCCGATTGCCTGGCATGGCTGCGTGAGGCAAATGAACAGTTCGATCTGATCTTTATTGATCCGCCAACCTTCTCTAACTCAAAACGAATGGAAGATGCGTTTGATGTTCAGCGCGATCATCTGGCGCTGATGAAAGATTTGAAACGTCTGCTGCGTGCTGGTGGGACGATCATGTTCTCGAACAACAAACGTGGCTTCCGTATGGATCTTGACGGACTGGCAAAACTGGGGCTGAAAGCACAAGAAATTACGCAAAAAACGCTCTCCCAGGATTTTGCCCGTAACCGCCAGATCCACAACTGCTGGCTGATTACCGCAGCCTGAAAGGAATAGTAATGTCATTAATCAGTATGCATGGCGCATGGCTGTCGTTCAGCGACGCGCCGCTTCTCGATAACGCAGAACTGCATATCGAAGATAACGAACGTGTTTGTCTGGTGGGGCGTAACGGCGCAGGCAAATCGACGTTAATGAAAATCCTCAACCGTGAACAGGGACTGGATGACGGTCGCATTATTTACGAGCAAGATTTGATTGTCGCTCGTCTGCAACAGGATCCGCCGCGTAATGTTGAGGGTAGCGTTTATGATTTCGTTGCCGAAGGCATTGAAGAACAAGCGGAATACCTGAAACGCTATCACGATATTTCGCGCCTGGTGATGAACGACCCGAGCGAGAAAAATCTCAACGAACTGGCGAAGGTTCAGGAACAGCTGGATCACCACAACCTGTGGCAGTTGGAAAACCGCATCAACGAAGTGCTGGCACAGCTGGGGTTAGATCCTAACGTTGCGCTGTCGTCGCTTTCCGGCGGCTGGTTGCGTAAAGCGGCATTAGGACGCGCGTTGGTGAGCAATCCGCGCGTGTTGTTGCTCGACGAACCGACTAACCACCTGGATATTGAAACCATCGACTGGCTGGAAGGATTCCTCAAAACTTTCAATGGGACGATTATTTTCATCTCCCACGACCGTTCATTTATTCGCAACATGGCGACGCGCATTGTTGATCTGGATCGCGGCAAGCTGGTGACCTATCCGGGGAATTACGACCAGTATCTGCTGGAAAAGGAAGAAGCCCTGCGCGTGGAAGAACTACAAAATGCCGAGTTCGATCGCAAACTGGCGCAGGAAGAGGTGTGGATCCGCCAGGGGATCAAAGCGCGCCGTACCCGTAATGAAGGCCGCGTACGCGCCCTGAAAGCAATGCGCCGTGAACGTAGCCAGCGTCGTGAGGTCATGGGGACGGCGAAGATGCAGGTGGAAGAGGCCAGCCGCTCCGGTAAGATCGTTTTCGAAATGGAAGACGTTTGCTACCAGGTTGACGGTAAGCAATTGGTGAAAGATTTTTCTGCCCAGGTTCAACGTGGCGACAAAATTGCCTTGATTGGTCCGAACGGCTGCGGCAAAACCTCGCTGCTGAAACTGATGCTAGATCAACTTCAACCAGATAGCGGACGTATTCACGTCGGTACCAAACTGGAAGTGGCTTATTTCGATCAGCACCGCGCGGAACTGGATCCCGATAAAACGGTGATGGATAACCTGGCCGAAGGCAAACAAGAGGTGATGGTAAATGGCAAACCACGCCATGTACTGGGTTATTTGCAGGACTTCCTATTCCATCCGAAACGGGCGATGACGCCGGTACGTGCGCTATCTGGCGGTGAGCGTAACCGCTTGTTGTTGGCGCGTTTGTTCCTCAAACCAAGCAACTTATTGATTCTTGACGAACCGACCAACGACCTTGATGTCGAAACGCTGGAATTGCTGGAAGAACTGATCGACAGCTACCAGGGCACGGTATTGCTGGTGAGCCACGATCGTCAGTTTGTCGATAATACCGTAACAGAATGCTGGATCTTCGAAGGCGACGGTAAAATTGGTCGTTATGTTGGCGGCTATCATGACGCCCGTGGTCAGCAAGAGCAGTATGTGGCGCTTAAACAGCCTGCGGTGAAAAAAAACGAAGAAGCCGCCGCGCCAAAAGCAGAAACTGTAAAACGCAGCAGTAGCAAACTAAGCTATAAATTGCAGCGCGAACTGGAGCAACTGCCGCAATTGCTCGAAGAGCTGGAGGCGAAGCTGGAAGCCCTACAGACGCAGGTGGCGGATGCTGCCTTCTTTAGTCAGCCGCATGAGCAGACGCAAAAAGTGCTCGCTGATATGGCTGCTGCGGAGCAGGAGCTGGAGCAAGCCTTTGAACGCTGGGAGTATCTTGAAGCGTTAAAAAATGGTGGCTGATCGCAAAATAGTCGATTTAAACAGAGGCTGCTGACAACGGTAAAATTGCCAGATGTGTAACGTTTATCTGGCACGAAAACCAGCGCTTTGTTAGCAATCTGTATAATAGCGCATCATTAAGGAGTACCAATGTGCGAACATCATCATGCCGCGAAGCATATCCTGTGCTCGCAGTGTGACATGCTGGTGGCGTTACCGCGCCTTGAGCATGGTCAGAAAGCGGCATGTCCCCGGTGTGGCACAACGTTAACCGTGGCGTGGGATGCCCCTCGGCAGCGTCCCACTGCCTATGCGTTGGCTGCACTGTTCATGCTGTTGCTGTCCAACTTGTTTCCTTTTGTGAATATGAACGTTGCAGGAGTCACCAGTGAAATTACATTACTGGAAATTCCCGGCGTGCTTTTTTCTGAGGACTACGCCAGCCTCGGCACCTTTTTCCTGTTGTTTGTGCAACTGGTTCCTGCGTTTTGCCTGATAACTATTCTGTTACTGGTTAATCGCGCGGAATTACCGGTCCGTTTAAAAGAGCAACTGGCACGGGTGCTTTTTCAACTCAAAACATGGGGAATGGCGGAGATTTTCCTCGCGGGTGTGCTGGTGAGTTTCGTTAAACTGATGGCTTACGGCAGCATTGGTGTCGGCAGCAGCTTTCTCCCCTGGTGTTTATTTTGTGTCCTGCAACTGCGCGCCTTTCAGTGTGTTGATCGTCGCTGGTTATGGGACGATATCGCCCCAATGCCAGAACTGCGCCAGCCGCTAAAACCGGGCGTCACGGGGATACGCCAGGGGCTGCGTTCGTGCTCCTGTTGCACGGCAATCCTTCCTGCTGATGAACCTGTGTGCCCGCGCTGTAGTACCAAAGGGTATGTTCGTCGTAGAAACAGCCTGCAGTGGACACTCGCACTGCTTGTTACGTCCATCATGTTGTATCTTCCGGCTAATATTTTGCCCATCATGGAGACGGATTTATTAGGCTCGAAGATGCCGTCGACGATTCTCGCCGGGGTTATTCTGTTATGGAGCGAAGGCTCTTATCCCGTCGCTGCGGTTATCTTTCTGGCCAGTATTATGGTGCCAACGTTAAAGATGATCGCCATCGCGTGGCTGTGTTGGGATGCTAAAGGACATGGCAAGCGCGACAGTGAAAGAATGCATTTGATTTATGAAGTTGTTGAGTTTGTAGGCCGCTGGTCGATGATTGACGTTTTCGTTATCGCGGTGCTCTCGGCGCTGGTGCGTATGGGAGGTTTAATGAGTATTTATCCGGCAATGGGTGCATTAATGTTTGCTTTAGTCGTCATAATGACAATGTTTTCTGCTATGACGTTTGACCCGCGTTTGTCGTGGGATCGTCAACCTGAATCAGAGCATGAGGAGTCCTGACAGTATGGAATCTAATAATGGGGAAGCCAAAATCCAGAAAGTGAAGAACTGGTCTCCCGTGTGGATATTTCCTATCGTCACGGCGCTCATTGGGGCCTGGGTTCTTTTTTATCATTACAGCCATCAGGGGCCGGAAGTGACCCTGATCACCGCGAATGCGGAAGGAATAGAAGGTGGTAAAACCACCATTAAAAGCCGTAGCGTTGACGTCGGCGTGGTTGAAAGCGCCACACTGGCTGATGATTTGACGCACGTTGAAATCAAAGCGCGGCTGAATTCCGGTATGGAAAAATTGCTGCATAAAGATACCGTCTTTTGGGTGGTGAAACCGCAGATTGGTCGAGAAGGGATTAGCGGCCTGGGAACGCTGCTGTCTGGGGTTTATATCGAACTGCAGCCAGGCGCGAAAGGCAGCAAAATGGATAAATACGATTTGCTGGACTCGCCACCGTTGGCCCCGCCTGATGCGAAAGGTATCCGTGTGATTCTCGATAGCAAAAAAGCCGGGCAGCTCTCGCCAGGAGATCCCGTGCTGTTCCGTGGCTATCGGGTAGGTTCGGTTGAAACCAGCACCTTCGATACGCAAAAACGCAATATCAGCTATCAACTGTTCATCAATGCACCTTATGACCGACTGGTGACCAGCAATGTTCGCTTCTGGAAAGATAGTGGCATTGCGGTTGATTTGACGTCAGCGGGAATGCGTGTGGAGATGGGCTCATTGACAACGCTGCTTAGTGGCGGTGTCAGCTTTGATGTGCCGGAAGGTCTGGATTTAGGGCAGCCAGTGGCACCGAAAACAGCTTTCGTTTTGTATGATGATCAGAAGAGCATTCAGGATTCGTTGTACACCGATCACATTGATTATCTGATGTTCTTTAAAGATTCGGTACGCGGTCTGCAACCGGGAGCTCCGGTAGAATTCCGGGGTATTCGCCTGGGTACCGTAAGCAAAGTACCGTTCTTTGCGCCGAATATGCGGCAGACATTTAACGATGATTACCGTATTCCGGTACTGATTCGTATCGAACCAGAGCGGCTGAAAATGCAGCTTGGTGAAAATGCGGATGTTGTTGAGCACCTTGGCGAATTGTTGAAACGTGGTTTACGCGGATCGCTGAAGACCGGAAATCTGGTCACTGGCGCACTGTATGTTGATCTCGATTTCTATCCAAATAGCCCTGCTATTACCGGTATTCGTGAGTTTAATGGTTATCAGATTATCCCGACCGTTAGCGGTGGCCTGGCGCAAATCCAGCAGCGTCTGATGGAAGCGTTGGATAAGATCAACAAACTGCCATTGAATCCGATGATTGAGCAGGCGACCAGTACGCTTTCTGAAAGTCAGCGCACTATGAAAAACCTGCAAACGACGCTGGATAGCATGAACAAGATCCTCGCCAGCCAGTCGATGCAGCAGTTGCCGACCGATATGCAGTCTACATTACGTGAGTTGAATCGCAGTATGCAGGGCTTCCAGCCTGGCTCCGCAGCCTACAACAAGATGGTGGCGGATATGCAGCGCCTTGATCAGGTGTTGCGTGAACTGCAGCCGGTGCTGAAAACGCTCAACGAGAAGAGTAACGCGCTGGTATTTGAAGCGAAGGACAAAAAAGATCCAGAGCCGAAGAGGGCGAAACAATGAAAAAGTGGCTAGTGACGATTGCGGCACTGTGGCTGGCCGGATGCAGCTCCGGCGAGATCAATAAAAACTATTACCAGCTACCTGTGGTGCAGAGCGGTACACAAAGTACCGCCAGCCAGGGTAATCGCCTGTTATGGGTAGAGCAGGTCGCTGTTCCCGATTATCTGGCGGGGAATGGTGTGGTTTATCAAACCAATGATGTGAAGTATGTGATTGCCAACAACAACTTGTGGGCCAGCCCGCTGGATCAACAGTTGCGCAATACACTGGTTGCCAACCTGAGCAGGCAAATGCCCGGCTGGGTGGTTGCCTCCCAGCCTCTGGGAAGCGCCCAGGACACGCTCAATGTTACCGTAACAGAGTTTAACGGTCGCTATGATGGCAAGGTCATTGTCAGTGGTGAGTGGCTGTTGAACCACCAGGGACAACTGATCAAACGTCCGTTCCGTCTGGAAGGAGTGCAAACTCAGGATGGTTACGATGAGATGGTTAAGGTGCTGGCCAGTATCTGGAGTCAGGAAGCCGCTTCTATTGCGCAAGAGATAAAGCGTCTACCTTAATTATAAAGATTTGTAAATATGACCGTCTCCGGTATGTAGCCTGAGGCGGTTTTTTTGTTTCTAACATGCGGAAAAAGTTGTTCCTCTTCACATTTTTTGTACAACCGACATGCCCGTGTAGCTCACAAATATGACAGTGGCGTGAATTTTGCGCATTGACGGCAGTTATGATTCGCGGTATTGCTTAACTGTGATTGCACATTTAGTAATCACTGTTTTCTTTTCCACCAGAAACCAGTATGAGGGAAACGAGGCATGAAGAGACAAAAACGAGATCGCCTGGAACGGGCACATCAACGTGGTTATCAGGCCGGCATCGCCGGACGCTCAAAAGAAATGTGTCCCTATCAGACGCTGAATCAAAGGTCACAATGGCTGGGAGGCTGGCGAGAAGCCATGGCGGACAGGGTAGTAATGGCCTGATTCTGTCTCTTTAAAAAGAAACCTCCGCAATGCGGAGGTTTCGCCTTTTTATACTCTGTCTGATTTCAATCAGAAGGCAGACGTATCCTGGAACAGACCGACTTTCAGGTCGCTGGCGGTGTAAATCAGACGACCATCAACCAGCACTTCGCCATCTGCCAGACCCATAATCAGACGACGATTAACAATGCGTTTAAAGTGAATACGGTAGGTCACTTTTTTTGCTGTCGGCAGAACCTGACCAGTGAATTTCACTTCGCCAACACCCAGTGCGCGGCCTTTACCTTCGCCGCCCAGCCAGCCGAGGTAGAACCCTACCAGCTGCCACATTGCGTCCAGGCCCAGGCATCCCGGCATAACCGGATCGCCAATGAAGTGGCATCCGAAGAACCACAGATCCGGATTGATATCCAGTTCTGCTTCAACATACCCTTTGTCGAAGTTCCCCCCCGTTTCGGTCATTTTGACGACACGGTCCATCATCAGCATGTTCGGTGCTGGCAATTGCGGGCCTTTAGCGCCAAACAGTTCACCGCGACCAGAGGCAAGAAGGTCTTCTTTTGTATAGGATTCGCGTTTATCTACCATGTTCTCTGTAAGCCTTATTCTATTGAAGCACGCAGGATAGCTAACACGTGTACGCTGAACAAGTCCGATCAGTTCGGAATAAACCAGTTCAGCCAACGTAATGGCCATGGAAAACGGTGACGTCCTTCCTGTTGCGATGCTTGCGCGATACGTTCCTGGATGGTTTGCATCAGCGTCGTTTGGCCTTCGCCATCCCACACCAGATTTAATAATAACGGCAGTGCTTCAGTCACATCGTCTACTGCCCAGATGGTGAATTTGCCTTCCTCTACTGCTTTCACCAGTTCACTGTGAAGACTTAAATGGCGAACGTTAGCAGTGGGGATAATGACACCTTGTTTCCCCGTTAACTCACGTTGCTGGCAAATAGCAAAGAAGCCTTCGATTTTCTCATTTAAACCACCGACTGGCTGGGCGCGACCGAATTGATCGACTGAACCTGTGATAGCAATACTCTGATTCACCGGCACATCGGCGAGGGCGCTTATCAGGGCGCAGAGTTCAGCCATTGAGGCACTATCGCCATCCACTTCGCTATATGACTGCTCAAATGTCAGCGATGCTGAGAAGGGGATCTGTTGCTCAAGCTGAAGTTCCGACATCAGGAACGCCTGCATGATCATCATCCCTTTCGCATGGATATTGCCGCCAAGCTCCGCTTTGCGTTCGATGTCAGTGAATTCACCATCGCCAATATGTACAACGCAGCTAATGCGAGAAGGTTCGCCAAAAGCGCGCGGATGACCCGGAAATTCAATGACCGAAAGGGCGTTAATTTGCCCGATGCGTTCGCCTTCGGTTTCAATCAGGATTTGCTCCTGAAGGATCTCATCCTGCATGCGTTCAGCGAGGAAACCTTCGCGCCATTCACGCTGCTGTAACATTAAGTTTAGCTGCTCGCCGGAGAAGGTGTCGCCATCACACAGTGAGGCGACCTCTTTACACTGGCGGAGGATCCACTGCGGGCTAAGCGGCAGTGTTTCTTGTTCACCGGTGTAGCGTGCGGCTTCGCGAATAAGTACCGGCCAGGCATCCGCTCCCGGTGCAGGTAAGTGGTTATGTCTGGCGGTAAATGTCACCCAACGACACCACTGGTTTACTGACTCCGCATCGACAATCTGCAGAGTATCTTCAAATTCGCTATAAATAGCCTGCTCAGCAAGCTCTGGCTCCATCTCCTGGAAATCAGCTAATGATTCGCGTTCGCCTACCAGAATGACTTTCAGCTTCAATGGCATCGAAGGCACAGAGACGGGGAGAGGGCGCGACTCGTCAAACGCAACCCAGTCAAAACGCTCGCGGTTAACGATATTTTTCAGCCGCATCCACAGCAGAGGTTGCGCCAGCAGTGTACGCAAAGAGATGATGAGAATACCGCCATTTGCCTGATGCACCAGACCTGGCTGCAGGGTAATGTCTCCATTAAACTGGCGCAGGCAGCCAAAGAGTTGTTCCGCTTCTACCCAGTCGGCAGTGACAACTTGCGTTAAAGTTGCAAAATTATCATCTGCACTCACTGCGTTACGTAAGCGGATGGTGTGGCCGGAAACCTCATAGTGACCGCCCACCAGTTGGCCTGCATCGCTTTGTAGCGCACGCGCGGCATCGGCAATAAGATTCAGATACTCAGACTCTTCCGGGGCCTTCGCCAGCATAAAAGAGGAGGATGCTCGCGTATGCAGCAACTGCTCCAGCGCAAATTGCAGTCGCGGTTGAGTATCACTGAATATAGGATCGTTTTCGTCAATCAAATGTGGCTGAGCATATATTTCCTGATAGCTATCGGTATCAGGAACCAGGTCACGCCATGCAAGTTTCGTAATGGTCAAAGTTGATGTTTTTTAGTCTGTTGTCAAAGCCGCGATTATACCGTAACCGGCACTGCAGCACACGTAGAAAGCACCGACAATACTCCTGGCATGGGCGTTAAAGCTCACAGGATGGAGATTCTTTTCTTCACTGGCCTAAAAAGCTGATATTCTGTAAAGAGTTACACGGTAACATTGAGATCGCTATGAAATATCAACAACTTGAAAATCTTGAAAGCGGTTGGAAATGGAAGTATCTGGTGAAGAAGCACCGCGAAGGGGAGTTAATCACCCGTTACATAGAAGCCAGTGCCGCCCAGGAAGCCGTCGATGTGTTGCTCTCGCTGGAAAATGAACCCGTGCTGGTAAATGGCTGGATTGACAAGCATATGAATCCAGAGCTGGTCAATCGCATGAAGCAGACCATTCGGGCCAGACGAAAGCGCCATTTTAATGCGGAACACCAGCATACGCGCAAAAAATCGATCGATCTGGAATTTATTGTCTGGCAACGTCTGGCTGGTCTTGCGCAGCGTCGCGGTAAAACACTTTCTGAAACGATTGTTCAGCTGATTGAAGATGCGGAAAACAAAGAGAAATACGCGAATAAAATGTCTTCTTTGAAGCATGATCTGCAGGCATTGCTGGGTAAGGAATAACTGACGAAGTCAGTTCAATTTACTAAAGGCGAAAAAAAACCCCGCAGCTGCGGGGTTTTTCTACCAGACGAGAACTTAAGCCTGCGGCTGAGTTACAACGTCTTTGATGCCTTTAACTTCGATCTCTACGCGACGATCCGGAGCCAGGCAGTCGATCAGCGCAGCACGCTGTTTCACGTTGTCACAGGTGTTGCCAGTAACCGGGTTGGATTCACCCATACCACGTGCAGAGATTTTGTCTGCCGGGATACCTTTAGAGATCAGGTAATCAACAACGGACTGAGCACGACGCTCGGACAGACCCTGGTTGTAAGCGTCAGAACCGATGCGGTCAGTGTAACCCAGAACAACTACGGAACCATCTTTCGGATCCAGGTTGCTCAGCTGGCTGTACAGCTGATCCAGAGCAGCCTGACCTTCCGGTTTCAGGGTTGCTTTGTTGAAGTTGAACAGAACGTCAGACTTCAGAGTGAAGTGCTTGGTCTGTACTTCCGGTGCCGGAGCTGGTGCCGGAGCAACTACTGGAGCTGCTTCGCCCTGACCGAAACGGTAGGAAACACCCAGGCTCAGCAGGCCGTTGTCCGGACGAGTACCGATGGTGTGTGCGTCACCGATGTTGTTAGTCCACTGGTATTCCAGACGGGTAGCGATTTCAGGAGTGATCGCGTACTCAACACCGCCAGCGAAGACCGGAGAAACGCCGGTGTCGTGGTCTTTAGTGGATGCGCCACCAGGTACGTTAGACTTGGTGTCTGCACGCCATACCATACCACCCAGACGAGTGTAAACGTCCAGATCGTCAGTGATTGGGTAACCCAGTTTAGCGGTCAGCTGAACGCCCTGAGCTTTGTATGCGCCGTTGATGTTGTCGCCTTTGTACGGCATACGACCTAACCAGTCGTAACCCATTTCAAAGCCAACATACGGGTTAACCTGGTAACCACCAAAAGCACCTGCACCCAGTTGGTTTTCGTGGGTCGGACCATTGTTGTCGATGAAACCAGTGTCATGGTACTGGGACCAGCCCAGTTTAGCACCAGTGTACCAGGTGTTATCTTTCGGAGCGGCCTGCGCTACGGTAGCGAAACCAGCCAGTGCCACTGCAATCGCGATAGCTGTCTTTTTCATTTTTTGCGCCTCGTTATCATCCAAAATACGCCATGAATATCTCCAACGAGATAACACGGTTAAATCCTTCACCGGGGGATCTGCTCAATATTAACTCTACCGATATCTTCGGCTTATGCCGAGCACCCCTGGCGATGTAAAGTCTACAACGTAGTTGAAAACTTACAAGTGTGAACTCCGTCAGGCATATGAAAAAAAAGTCTTGTATAAGGTATGTTTAATCTTTTTTGTCAGCGGCAATTTACAGAGGAAAATCGCGGAAACCGCTTCAGACAAGACTTCGCAAGGAATATTAGTCACGACTGAAAGCATTGGCTGGGCGACAAAAAAAGTTCCAGGATTACTCCTAAATTTACTTAATGATACAAATTAGAGTGAATTTTTAGCCCGGAAAGTTGTCTCGTTGCGTGAGAGGATGCGCTTACCGGACGCATAATAAACCCCATAGCGTTACCTTCATTTGCCGCATCAACAAGTTCAGCATGCTCTTCTTCAGTCAAATCATCTGCCAACCAACCGATCACCACACTGTAATTGCCCGTGCGTAAAGCGCGAACCATTGACTCCACAGTGTGGCAAGGGGAGAGCTGGCTAATCTGCATCACTTTCGTTAAGGGTAGCCCAGATGCCTGAACCCATTCCCGACTCAGTTTTTGTTGCGGTGTTAACCATAGTTGCCAGCGCGATTGCTGACCGAGTTGCTGTAACAATGGCAACAGTAGAAGTTGCGTCATCATGGGCTGATCTTCGCGATAGACAACTTCACTGATAAGCCCGGCTGTAGTGTTTTCCGTAGAGACACGCGCAATTTTACTTGCTGCGGATGAGAACGACGAAGAACGATGTGCATAGCCTGAAGTGTACATAATCAATCCAGCCCCTGTGAGTTACTGTATGGATGTACAGTACATCCAGTGACGACAAAGATCAACCCTATTTTCGGAAAGAGCCTCGCAAATTTTGTCGTTAGTGACGGGAAAACATAAATTAATCTTGCCCCTTAAGAATAAGTTGCCTATTTTCGTAGTTAACGGATCCGTTAATGTGAATCATTCTTTTATGTTATGATTTTAAAAGGAATTTTATGAAAAGCCTCTCCTATAAGCGGATCTATAAATCACAAGAATACCTGGCAACGTTGGGCACAATTGAATACCGATTAGACTGGCCCCCTGAATCTCCAGACAACCAGTATCACTTAAATAAGTGATAGTCTTAATACTAGTTTTTAGACTAGTCATTGGAGAACAGATGATTGATGTCTTAGGGCCGGAGAAACGCAGACGGCGTACCACACAGGAAAAGATCGCAATTGTTCAGCAGAGCTTTGAACCGGGGATGACGGTCTCCCTCGTTGCCCGGCAACATGGTGTAGCAGCCAGCCAGTTATTTCTCTGGCGTAAGCAATACCAGGAAGGAAGTCTTACTGCTGTCGCCGCCGGAGAACAGGTTGTTCCTGCCTCTGAACTTGCTGCCGCCATGAAGCAGATTAAAGAACTCCAGCGCCTGCTCGGCAAGAAAACGATGGAAAATGAACTCCTCAAAGAAGCCGTTGAATATGGACGGGCAAAAAAGTGGATAGCGCACGCGCCCTTATTGCCCGGGGATGGGGAGTAAGCTTAGTCAGCCGTTGTCTCCGGGTGTCGCGTGCGCAGTTGCACGTCATTCTCAGACGAACCGATGACTGGATGGATGGCCGCCGCAGTCGTCACACTGATGATACGGATGTGCTTCTCCGTATACACCATGTTATCGGAGAGCTGCCCACGTATGGTTATCGTCGGGTATGGGCGCTGCTTCGCAGACAGGCAGAACTTGATGGTATGCCTGCGATCAATGCCAAACGTGTTTACCGGATCATGCGCCAGAATGCGCTGTTGCTTGAGCGAAAACCTGCTGTACCGCCATCGAAACGGGCACATACAGGCAGAGTGGCCGTGAAAGAAAGCAATCAGCGATGGTGCTCTGACGGGTTCGAGTTCTGCTGTGATAACGGAGAGAGACTGCGTGTCACGTTCGCGCTGGACTGCTGTGATCGTGAGGCACTGCACTGGGCGGTCACTACCGGCGGCTTCAACAGTGAAACAGTACAGGACGTCATGCTGGGAGCGGTGGAACGCCGCTTCGGCAACGATCTTCCGTCGTCTCCAGTGGAGTGGCTGACGGATAATGGTTCATGCTACCGGGCTAATGAAACACGCCAGTTCGCCCGGATGTTGGGACTTGAACCGAAGAACACGGCGGTGCGGAGTCCGGAGAGTAACGGAATAGCAGAGAGCTTCGTGAAAACGATAAAGCGTGACTACATCAGTATCATGCCCAAACCAGACGGGTTAACGGCAGCAAAGAACCTTGCAGAGGCGTTCGAGCATTATAACGAATGGCATCCGCATAGTGCGCTGGGTTATCGCTCGCCACGGGAATATCTGCGGCAGCAGGCTTGTAATGGGTTAAGTGATAACAGATGTCTGGAAATATAGGGGCAAATCCACAATTGAATACCGATCATTGTTTGGTAGTTACAGCCTGACCGTTGACGACACGGTGTTTGCGATGGTTTCTGATGGTGAGTTGTATCTTCGGGCTTGTGAGCAAAGTGCACAGTACTGTGTAAAACATCCGCCTGTCTGGCTGACATATAAAAAGTGTGGCCGATCCGTTACCCTCAATTACTATCGGGTTGATGAAAGTCTATGGCGAAATCAACTGAAGCTGGTGCGTCTGTCGAAATATTCTCTCGATGCAGCGCTGAAAGAGAAAAGCACGCGCAATACCCGGGAAAGACTGAAAGATTTGCCTAATATGTCTTTTCATCTGGAAGCGATACTCGGGGAGGTGGGGATTAAGGATGTACGGGCGTTACGTATACTTGGGGCAAAAATGTGTTGGTTGCGACTGCGGCAGCAAAACAGTCTGGTGACAGAAAAGATTCTGTTTATGCTGGAAGGGGCCATTATCGGCATTCATGAAGCTGCGCTCCCGGTGGCACGCCGCCAGGAGCTTGCAGAATGGGCTGACTCTCTTACGCCGAAACAGGAGTTTCCTGCGGAACTTGAGTAATCTGGCGTTGCAGACGACCAATCTCTGGCAGTAATGCAATCAATAACCCGACTTGTTGTACGACCAGAGGTTCTTTGCTGTCTGCCCGTGGTTCAAGTTGCTGCATCCGTTGTTTCAGGTCAGCTAATGCCTGATTGACGCGTTCTTCATCAGCAGGTTGATGATGTAGCGCGTCATCAACATAGCAAACTGCGTCATCAAGAAACGCCAGAATTTCAGGATTAGTTAACTGCTCCCGGTGAGCACCGAGGGCTGAGATATAGCTGGTAAACGTATGGTTAAGGCACAGCAACCGAAACGCGGCCTCGCGAATTTGCGGGGTAACGTTCGGCTCGCTGGACATATTTGATACCACCGACGCCAGTTCAGCATCACGGTTGTGTGCATCGCGGCGGGCAATACGATACGCCAGACGGTTATCACGTCCCTGATGGTATTGCTCCAGTATGGCATCGAGATAGCGACAGTTGGCCTCGGTGGCACGTTCGAGCATGCGCGGCAGATTGCGAAACTTCCAGTCAGGCCAGATGTAGCTCACCGCCGCCCACGCAATGGCACAACCAATCAGCGTATCGATTACGCGAGGTAACGCCACTTCAAAACCTTCACCCAGCAAGTTAAAACAAAGTAGCACCAAAAGTGTGATGAACATCGTTGCATGGGCATATTGCACGTTACGGAAGGCAAAAAAGAGCACGCCGGTAATAACCAGCAGCACCAGCTGCCCTTCCAGTGACGGCACAAACCACAGCACAGGAATGCCAATGGCGATACCTACCAGCGTACCAATAATCCTTAACTTCAGGCGGTGGCGCGTGGCGTTATAGTTTGGCTGGCAGACAAACAAACTTGTCAGCAAGATCCAATACCCGTGA
This sequence comes from Escherichia sp. HH091_1A, assembly GCF_030295175.1. Taxonomy (NCBI): domain Bacteria; kingdom Pseudomonadati; phylum Pseudomonadota; class Gammaproteobacteria; order Enterobacterales; family Enterobacteriaceae; genus Escherichia; species Escherichia sp. HH091_1A. The sequence goes on from NZ_AP025747.1 coordinate 1,193,619, forward strand.
TGCATTCCGGTTATCTGAATGATGGCGTAGCCGAAGCACAACACCAGCGACATTCTTACCGCATGACGGAAGAGGGCGGATTCCGGTGTGAAGTGACGGCTAAGACGCAGCCAGATATCACTCAATCCGTGCGGGCTGTCATCAGCGAGCTCATTTTCGTCATTATTATGGGGCAGTGCCTGGGCCTGTTCTGATTCAATTGTTGCCAGTTGGGCATCAATAGCGCGTAAATTGTTCAGCAAAAATCCCAGTGTTTTGAGTAAATCGGCAGGCGCGCCGTTATCGCGCATCCGCTCCAGTGCAGCATCAATATGCGTAAAAGCGCGCTCAAAATGCGGATCATGTTGATAAGGCTGACGCAGCAAAATACAGCGTGACAGTTGCTGGCACGCCTGGCCCTGCATCGACATCAGTCGCTGAAAACGGAACAGCACGTCGCTGTGGCGAAAATGTTCACGCAATGTTTGATACTGAATATGAGAAGAGCTGGCACGCTCGTGAATATCCTGCGCGACAAAGTAATAATGCAGCGTGCGACGCGTTCCCCGTTGACCACGATCGCCACGTAAGCGGGTCAGCAGCGAGAGTTTCGTCTGATTCAATGTCGCCATCAGCTGACCGTTGGCGAGAGCCAAATCGTACAGCGGTGCCTGGCTTTCATCTTCAATATCAGGATCAAACATGCGTGACTTGAGCTCAAGGTAACGCGCCAGTTGTTCATAGCAACGCGCCAGGTTGTCCTGCAGCGGGCGGACCGGGAACAGTAGATGACCAATAAGTGTCAGGACGTTGTACCAGACGGCACCGGCCAGCAGATACATCGGCTGCTGATACCAGTGCTCATACAGTGACGTCCCCAACATAGTGTAAATGGCGATCAGTAACGCACCGAAGGCAATTGTTGCATAGCGTTGACCCAGACCGCCAAGCAAAATGAAGCCGCTGGTAGAGAGCGTTAAGCCAATCGCAAACAGCCAGGGCCGGGGAAACAGCAATTCTACTGAGGCCGAGGCGATAAAAAAGCAGAACAGCGTAATGATGAGGTTACGCAAACGCCCCGCCAGTCGGTCATCGAGATCGGTCAGCGCCGCTGCCACCATCCCCAGCGTCAGCGGAATCGTCAGCTTTACATCACCCAGCCACCACGGAAACGCTGTGGTTCCACAAAGCGCAATAAAAATACGCGCGTAATACAGCCAGGCGCTGTTCCAGGTATAGCGTTTGAGCAAAGGACTTAGCATAAAGGCCATATTAGTGGATTATTCAAAACGACGACGTGCATTGGCTTCACGCGCAGCTTGCGCTGTTTCTACCGATACCACGCGACGACCGACCGGCCATAGTGCAATAGCGGCAATTTTAAAGTTCGCAATGCCGACAGGAATGCCAATGATGGAAATACATTGTGCGATGCCCGTTGCAATGTGCATCAGGCATAACCACCAGCCAAAGAAAATCAGCCAGAAAATATTCAATACCGTACCGCCAGTATTCAGCAGCACATTTTTGCCTGCCGGGTTCAGTTCATCGACATGAATAGCTTCATTGCCATAAGGCACCAGAGACAGTTTAGTGATCTCCCAGCAGGATCGTGTCAGCGGTAAGGTAAAAATTAGCACAATACTGACCAGAGTCGCCAACAGCCAGCCCAGAGTGGTGGCAAATCCGCCAAGCACAAAGTTCAGAATGTTCAAAACGGTACGCATAAAACCTCGCTTTACTGTGGTTTTCAGTAATGGGCGGCAATTGTAACGTTTTTTTGGGCTGGAGCACGTTTTCTCTGACGGTTACACTGATAAGAAATCATTTCGTGTGGATCTACAGAGTCATGGAACTGAAAGCGACAACGCTTGGAAAACGTCTGGCACAGCACCCTTACGATCGGGCGGTGATCCTCAATGCCGGGATTAAAGTCTCCGGCGATCGCCACGAATACCTTATTCCTTTCAATCAATTACTGGCAATTCACTGTAAGCGCGGTCTGGTATGGGGCGAGCTAGAATTTGTACTGCCGGACGAAAAAGTGGTGCGTCTGCACGGCACCGAATGGGGCGAGACGCAGCGTTTTTACCATCATCTTGATGCTCACTGGCGGCGGTGGAGTGCGGAGATGAGCGAAATTGCGGCTGGTGTTTTACGCCAGCAACTGGATTTGATTGCCACGCGTACCGGAGAAAATAAATGGCTGACGCGTGAGCAAACCTCTGGCGTGCAGCAACAAATCCGCCAGGCTTTGTCGGCGTTGCCGTTGCCGGTTAACCGACTGGAAGAATTCGATAACTGCCGTGAGGCGTGGCGTAAATGTCAGGCCTGGTTGAAAGATATTGAAGGCGCACGGTTGCAGCATAATCAGGCGTATACCGAAGCTATGCTTACCGAGTATGCGGATTTTTTCCGCCAGGTCGAATCTTCACCGCTGAATCCGGCGCAGGCCCGGGCAGTCGTTAATGGCGAGCATTCTCTGTTAGTGCTGGCAGGTGCAGGAAGCGGAAAAACGTCGGTGCTGGTGGCCCGTGCAGGCTGGTTGCTGGCGCGTGGTGAAGCGTCCCCTGAGCAAATTTTATTGCTGGCGTTTGGTCGCAAAGCCGCTGAAGAGATGGACGAGCGTATCCGAGAACGACTACATACCGAAGACATTACCGCACGCACATTTCATGCGCTGGCGCTGCATATTATTCAGCAGGGCAGCAAAAAAGTGCCGACAGTCAGCAAACTAGAAAATGATACCGCTGCCCGTCATGAACTCTTTATTGCTGAGTGGCGTAAGCAATGCAGCGAAAAGAAAGCGCAGGCGAAGGGCTGGCGGCAATGGCTGACGGAAGAAATGCAGTGGTCAGTGCCAGAAGGTAACTTCTGGGATGATGAGAAATTACAGCGTCGTCTTGCTTCTCGCCTCGATCGCTGGGTAAGTCTGATGCGAATGCACGGCGGTGCACAGGCAGAAATGATTGCCAATGCACCTGAAGAGATTCGCGACTTGTTCAGTAAACGTATCAAGTTGATGGCCCCGTTATTAAAAGCCTGGAAAGGTGCGCTGAAGGCAGAAAACGCTGTCGATTTTTCCGGCCTTATTCACCAGGCGATTGTGATTCTGGAGAAAGGTCGCTTTATCAGCCCGTGGAAGCATATTCTGGTTGATGAATTTCAGGATATCTCGCCGCAGCGTGCAGCGTTGTTAGCGGCATTACGCAAGCAAAACAGTCAAACGACGTTGTTCGCCGTTGGCGATGACTGGCAGGCGATTTACCGTTTCAGCGGTGCGCAAATGTCGCTCACCACCGCTTTCCATGAAAACTTTGGTGAAGGCGATCGCTGTGATTTAGACACGACTTACCGTTTTAACAGTCGTATCGGTGAGGTGGCAAACCGTTTTATTCAGCAGAACCCTGGCCAGCTGAAAAAGCCGCTAAACAGCTTAACCAATGGAGACAAAAAAGCCGTCACGTTATTGGATGAGAGTCAACTTGATGCTTTGCTGGATAAGCTCTCTGGTTATGTCAAACCGGAAGAGCGCATTCTGATCCTGGCGCGTTACCATCACATGAGGCCTGCCAGCCTGGAAAAAGCGGCAACACGCTGGCCGAAGTTGCAAATCGATTTTATGACCATTCATGCCAGCAAAGGGCAACAGGCGGATTACGTCATCATCGTTGGCTTGCAGGAGGGGAGTGATGGTTTTCCGGCTGCGGCGCGGGAGTCGATTATGGAAGAGGCGCTACTACCCCCGGTTGAGGATTTTCCGGACGCTGAAGAACGGCGGTTAATGTACGTGGCGCTGACCCGGGCACGCCATCGGGTATGGGCATTGTTTAACAAAGAGAATCCCTCTCCCTTTGTCGAAATACTGAAAAATCTGGATGTGCCGGTGGCGAGAAAACCGTAGGAAACAGGTGGCGTTTGCCACCTGTGTAATATTACTTCAGACGGTCCGCGAGATAACGCTGATAATCGGGGATCAGAATATCGACCGCGTCGTTGAAATGCGGTGACTGGATAATGAAGTCTGCCGTTGCCACGTTGGTGGCAACCGGAATGTTCCATACCGTCGCCAGACGCAGCAAGGCTTTCACGTCAGGATCGTGCGGCACGGCATTTAGTGGGTCCCAGAAGAAAATCAATACATCAATTTTACCTTCTGAGATCAATGCGCCAACCTGCTGGTCCCCCCCCATTGGGCCACTCAACATCGCGTTGACGTTCATGCCGGTCGCGCGGGAAATTAAGTTACCGGTAGTGCCTGTTGCATACAGTACGTGTTGTTCCAGTAACGGTTGATGCCGTTCCACCCAGCTCATCAGCATTTGTTTGCAGTGATCGTGTGCCACCAGCGCAATATGTTTCCGCGCAGGTAAAGTACGTGTCGTCAGTTCCATAATGTACATCCGTAGTTAACTTTCCTACAGATTACTGTAAGCACTTATCGCTGCAAGAGAAAGACCGAAAAAGCCTGCGCACAGGCACAAAAATCTCAGGAAGATGGTTGTTTTTCCGCCCATTGCAGAAAAGTATTTCGCGTTTGTGGGTCAGCCAGTTTAAACCAATACTTCAGCCGTTGTTCTGTGAGCACCTGAGACTGCGGTGGAATAGCATCCAGCTCGGAAACACCCGAAAGCAGCGTACTGTCATCTGCCATCATCGTGGCAAATTGCGGTAGTGAAGCGCGTTTCGCGGATTTGTTATAACGTTCAACCTCAACCTCATAATCAATCGTTTTTGCCGTTGAGGTAATGGCGAGAATATCCAGCTTTACCGGAATCGGCGTCGCATCGCCATCCAACAATTCAAGGCGCGGCGCGGCATCAAAATGGTTAGCTTCCCGCTCATTCTCCAGGCGAGGCAGGCGAAAATTGACCTGGTTGATGAGCTGGGTATTAAAACTGACCACTAGTGGTGGGGAGATATACAGCCGTTCTTCACTATTGGAAAGATGAATCGTCTTCTCAACGCGAAACACTAACTGATGTGGTCCATTATCCAGTTCAATGCTGTCCGCACCGCGCAGCAGAGAGCTGGAAACCTTCTTGCCGTCGAGTACCAGAAGATCGACATCGGTTGAAAGCCGCAGCGTGGTGGCAAAAACGGATACCGGCAAACATAATACAATCAAGGTGGTCACGATGCCGGTTTTCATAGGTAGCTCCTGTCAAAAGACCGCCCGAATAATAATGTGTCAAAATTTTTCTTTAATCATACTTACTAACATATAGACATAATTCCCGCTTTTGCTCTCATTCATTCGTATTAGCTGCATGGTTGGCATGTCGGCTTTGTCGTACACTTTGTTAAACAGTCTGGAGGAAATAATGAAAGAAACCGATATTGCAGGCATTTTAACGTCCACTCACACCATTGCGCTGGTGGGGGCAAGCGACAAACCCGATCGTCCCAGCTATCGCGTGATGAAATATCTACTCGACCAGGGGTATCACGTCATTCCGGTTTCACCAAAAGTTGCCGGCAAAACGCTGCTGGGCCAGCAGGGGTATGGCACGCTGGCAGAAGTTCCGGAAAAAGTCGATATGGTCGATGTTTTCCGTAATTCAGAAGCGGCGTGGGGCGTGGCGCAGGAAGCGATCGCCATTGGCGCGAAAACCCTCTGGATGCAACTGGGGGTGATTAATGAGCAAGCGGCAGTACTGGCACGGGATGCCGGGTTAAATGTGGTGATGGATCGCTGCCCGGCTATTGAGATCCCTCGCCTGGGCCTGGCCAAATAAAAAATCCCCGGAAGGCCAAAACCTTCCGGGGATTTGTCAGGGATTAGTTACGCAGACGCGGGGCCTGAAGTTGTTTGCGGATGGTCTGCGCCAGCTCATCCATGGATGGCTGTTCAGGATGTTCATCCTGCAATTCGCTACTTAGCTGGGCTTCAGCCAGGTAGGTATGAACCGGTAGGCCGTTATCGTCCTCCATCACCACGTGATACCACGGAGCGGCGCGAAGCTCGTCATTCACCGCCAGCTCATCAGGCGACGGTTCAGAGAGCGAATAAACCGGGTCGATATCCACGACCACTCCGAGATAACCTAACAGGGAATGGCGGACCTGCTGGCCGATACCGAATTTGCTGGCAATCATAGTCACCTCCCGGGAAATCTTTACCTTTGATATAAGGGTAAAATTCCACATTTCAAGTTACATGACGCGACAGGCAAACCCTTTCAGATATAGCCCTTCCGGGTAGGTAGCGATCACCGGATGATCGGCTGCCTGACGGAACTGCTCTATAAATTGTACATCACGACCGGCATCAATTGCGGCATCCGCGATGATTTTCTGAAATAAATCGCTGGTCATCAGACCGGAACAGGAGAAAGTCAGGAGAACTCCGCCTTCATTCAGCAACTGAATTGCCAGCATGTTGATGTCTTTATAGCCACGACACGCGCCCATCAACTGGCTTTTATTCTCAACAAACTTCGGCGGGTCCATCACGATAACGTCAAATTTTTCACCGCGATCGCGATAAGTACGCAGCAATTTAAAGACATCATCACGGACAAACTCAGCCTTGCTCAGATCCAGTTTGTTCAGCTCAACATTCTGCCGTGCAATATCCAGCGCTTCCTGGGAGGTATCAACGCTGACAACCTGGCTGCAACCGCCCATCAATGCCGATACGGCGAAACCACCGGTATAGGAAAAACAGTTCAGTACGCGTTTATTTTCAACGTAGCGGCGGGTAGCCAGGCGGCTATCACGCTGGTCCAGGTAGTAACCCGTTTTGTGCCCGTGCTGAATGTCCACCAGCAGTTTCATGCCGTGTTCTTCAATCGGCAGCAGGGCAGGCGGTAGCTCTCCGGTAACGGGGCCCTGGGTCAGTTCCATCCCTTCTTTTTTACGTACCGCAACGTCGCTGCGATCGTAAATTGCACATTCCGGGTACAGCGTTTGCAGGGCACTAATTAATGCTGCGCGCTGATATTCTGCCCCAGCACTCAGCAGTTGCAGTACCAGAAAATTACCGAAACGATCGATAGTAATACCCGGCAGGCCATCAGATTCTCCGGCGATTAAACGATAGCTGTCGAGGCCATCTTTTTGCGCCAGCCAGTCACGCCATTTTTGTGCTTGTTGCAAACGGCGGGTAAAAAAAGCAATGTCAATGGATTCAGAGGGGTCAAACGTCCAGACGCGCGCCCGGATTTGCGAAGCTGGCGAATAAGCGCCGCGTGCTAACCATTTTCCCTGATGATCAACAATATCGATGGTTTCACCGAGGTTGGCTTTACCTTCCATGCGGGCAACGGCCCCGGAAAAGACCCACGGATGGCGACGAAGTAATGATTTTTCGCGCCCTTTGGCTAACACTAAACGTACACTCATAATTTACTTTTCTGTCGATGCAAAGAAATGGGCGTCATTGTCCGGAGTTTTCCATGGATTTGCAACGCGTCCATTAAGGATAAGGAGAGCAGCAATGTCGAAAGTCTGCATAATTGCCTGGGTTTACGGGCGAGTTCAGGGCGTAGGATTTCGCTATACCACGCAGTACGAAGCGAAAAAACTCGGGTTAAGCGGCTACGCCAAAAATCTTGACGATGGCAGCGTGGAAGTGGTTGCCTGCGGTGAAGAAGGGCAGGTGGAAAAATTAATGCAGTGGTTAAAGAGTGGCGGCCCGCGTTCTGCACGTGTGGAACGGGTGCTCAGCGAGCCGCATCATCCCTCGGGGGAATTAACCGATTTTCGTATTCGTTAGATACATTTTACCGGTTTTGGCAGGCCAGCAATTTTGGTGGCTTGCTTAGCCGGACCTTTCGGAAACAGTCGGTATAGATAGCGGCTGTTACCTTTTTCTTCGCCAAATTTATTCGCCATCGCTTTTACCAGCATACGAATCGCCGGAGAAGTATTGAATTCCAGATAGAAATCACGCACAAAACGCACCACTTCCCAGTGTTCTGGTGACAGCGTAATCCCTTCGTTCTCTGCAATCACCACTGCCAGCGGCTCACTCCACTGGCTGCTTTCTTTGAGATAGCCTTCGGTATCCGTTTCTATCTCTTTACCTTCGAAGATCAGCATAATTATTACTACCTTAATCAGACTGGCGGCAGTGTAACAAAAAACAAAGCCCCGCATAAAGCGAGGCTATGAAAGTGTTAGCGGGTGAGATTAATCGCGGCTGGCGAAGCCCAGAATGCTCAGCAGGCTGACGAAGATGTTGTACAGCGAAACATACAGGCTAACCGTGGCACGAATATAGTTCGTTTCACCGCCATGAATGATGTTGCTGGTTTCAAACAAGATAGCGCCAGAGGAGATCAGAATGAAGACCGCGCTGATCGCCAGATGCAGGGCAGGCAGCTGCAGGAAGATATTAGCAACCATACCAATCAGCACCACCACAATACCCGCCATCAGCATACCGCCAAGGAACGACATATCTTTGCGGGTGGTCAGCACATACGCAGAGCAGCAGAAGAACACTAACGCCGTTCCGCCCAGTGCCATAGCGATTACGTCACCCATTCCGGCAGACAGATAGGTATTCAGAATTGGTCCGAGGATATAACCCAGAAAACCGGTAAAGGCGAATGCGGAGATAATCCCGGTCGGCTTATTCGCTGTTTTATAGGTCAGGAACATCAAACCATACATACCCACCAGCGTCAGAATCAGACCCGGAGATGGCAGCATCAGCACCGTACTGGCAGTTGCGGTAATCGCCGAAAAGGCCAGCGTCAGGCTCAGCAGAAAATAGGTATTACGCAGCACCTTATGGGTGCTAAGCAGCGATGTACGGTCATGTGAAGAACTAACAATACGATCCATTGAGTCACTCTCTATGACAGATGTAATTAATTAAGCAGCATAATGATAATGCGTAAGGGCACCCAGAAGTTTTACCCATCTTTACGCATTTGATCTGGAACAGGTTTAACAGCGGATTATCAGGTCATTAAGCAAATATAACGCCCTGAGAATTTCGACAGGCAAAAGAAAAAGGGGTTAGCATTTAGCTAACCCCTTATCTTATTTGGCGGAAGCGCAGAGATTCGAACTCTGGAACCCTTTCGGGTCGCCGGTTTTCAATGTTGAAAAGTTAATCAAATTAAGTGCCAAAAGAAATCAATATGTTAGGTGATTTTTGATAGTTAGTATACCAAGTCTTTTTGCCAGAAAACTTTCTGGATTGTCTACTTACTAACCACGAGCGGCAAATCCAGTGTTGGTGTGATTTTTTTACGATCGTAAATCAACACCTGATTTACTGTTTTATGTCCACTGAAAATTTGTTTGTCGCGACGACTTCCTTCGTAATCCGGGATACCTTTCACCTTTATGTCGTGGAAATTGCATCCAAAAGGGGGGTGTTGCTGACTAATATTACGACGGTTTCTCACAGAGATGTACACATACTAACTGTTGATGTTAATATTTTGCCATGATATTGCTACAAAATTGCAATGTATCGTTCAAGATATTATAACTATCATTTGTTGCATTTATTATACCAACATCTCTTGTTGGCCTTCCTTCTGTTGAATATTCTATCCAGAATGAACCGGTGTATTTTGACATTTTGTATGTTGCGAATTCTTTTGCATTAATTGGTAGTTTAGTTCCATTTAGATCCATTATATAACCACTTTTCTGCATAGTCTTGGAAAGACAATTGATTATTTCGTTTGTCGATATTCTGCTGTCGATATGAGGATAATCCACAATTACCCCCATACAGAGGATACTTAAAGACGTTATAAAAATCTTTTTTATCATAATGTCTGGTTTGGTGATCTTTTAGATGTAATGTCTGCTGTGGAGATATCTATACCTCTTATGTTCTTTTATTTCAATAGATAGTTGAACACTCATTGTGCTAATGAATGAAGTTGTTTAATAGGGCGGATTATCTAAATCACATAATATTGATTAATGTTGGTATTAGATAAAAAAATATCACTAACTTTGTTTTTGTTGAATTTGTTTTTAATAAACGTTAGCGTGGATTACGTAGCTGGAATATGCATGCTATTGAAAAGAAAATTATTGATAATTTAGCTCTAATGGTCAGAGCGAGCAGCTCATAACCGCAAGGTCGCCGGTTCAAGCGCAACATGGACCATCATGCGCCGTTAGCTCAGCTGTATAGGGCAATTGCCTTCTAAGCAATCGGTCACTGGTTCGAATCCAGTATGGTGCACCATGCGGTGATCGTATAATGGTTATTACCTCAGCCTTCCAGGCTGATGATGCAGGTTCGATTCCCGCTGACCACTTTATAGAGGATTATTAGTACTGTATGTTGAGCACTTTTATGCGTTACCTTTCATCGGTGAAAATAAGCGTACAACAACTATTTATGCTGGCATTAGCGATGATAGTTATTGGTTCTTTCGGAGTGTGTTTATTTGTTTACTATATTTTTATCGATAATTGATATTTTTTTTGGGTATTAAAACAGAGTGGCGCAAACGAAAATATAAATTCGCTATAAAGACGGGGGTGAGTATTAAAAATAATAACTACTAAGTTAAAATCTTTAAAAGTGTTAAAAACATCACATTTAATTATGTTGGGTACTGGAGAATAACCCGTCGTTTTGTTAAAAATAATTTCGCATGATGAATCCCCCTGTGCGGAGGGGCAATCAGCAAGCAGGAATATGGATAATCGCGGATTCAGGTGCTGATACTGAACTCACCGGGTGACACCCGGCGCCATGCAGATGATGAAAGTGATGAGTATACCTGCCCCTCTCCGGAGGGGCTTTTTTATAGGCGAACGGATTTCAACCACAATTTATGAGGCTGCGCAACTGCGTGGCCTTTTTCGTTTTGCGGGCTGCGGTTCCCCTCTTTTGATTCTCCGTGTAACCGGAGATATTGCGAATACGTATGTGCTTAACGGTAACAGTGTGTATATACCTGCCCAGGTATTTACCATGAATCTGGTGATGCTGGGTAGTGCTGAACACCTGTACTTTAACGGTAACGAGCAAACACCAGTTTTCTCTGCGATCCTTTCGAGGATACAGACAGTGTCTGGAGCGGCAGAAATCCGGGGTATGGTGACGACAGTTACAGACCAGTCTGCATCGCAATCTGGATCAAAGTATTCAGGCTGAATGCGGGGACACCCGTGACGGTGTCGGTTTCAGGTAATGCAGTGACGGTTATCTGGATGTCGAAGGCGTAAACACGATGAAGATGCCACAACTACCGGCAAAACTGAGTGCCGGGTATCTTCATGCCCGTTCTGATATGTCCGGCAGTGATGATTTAACCGGGTTCAATGTGAAATACCGCTATGAATTTACGGACACGCTGGGGCTGGTGACGTCATTCAGCTATGCAGGAGACAGGAATCGCCTGCTTACCCGTTACAGTTATACCCGCTGGCATGAAGACTCCGTGCGTAACTGCTAATTCAGCATGATGGCGGGTGTGGCTTACAGCCGTGTTTCCACCTTCTCCGGGGATTCGTAATTAGCTTGCTAAGCATGCGATGTCAGGCTGATTAGTGAAGTGATGTTGTTCGCATTTTGTCAGGGAGGGGGTATTGAGACTTTTTTGGAGAGTAGAGATCTGGTGTGGTTGTAAAAATTGTTGTTGGCATTGAGAGCTGAAAATATACCAGGCTCTAAAAAACTAAGGGGTTACCATTTGGTAACCCCTTATCTTATTTGGCGGAAGCGCAGAGATTCGAACTCTGGAACCCTTTCGGGTCGCCGGTTTTCAAGACCGAAGAAAAATAAAGAAAAATCAGTATAATACGCAAAATAGCCGAAAAATTAATCAGACTTAACACCAAGAAAAATCAAGATGTTAGGGAGTTATTCAGAGTTAATATACCAGGTCTTTTGCCAGAAAATTTTCTGGATTGTCTACTTACTGACCACAAGCGGCAAATCCAGTGTTGGCGTGATTTTGGTTTTACGATCGTAAATCAACACCTGATTTTCTGTTTTGTGTCCACTGAAAATTTGTTTGTCGCGACTGCTGCCTTCGTAATCTGAAATTCCTTTGGCTTTTATGTCATGGAAGTTGCACCCAAACGGAACCCCGGCTTTTTGCTCGGCTGCACGTTTAGCCTGATTCCACCAGTTGTTCAGCGTTTTAGCTATGACCTTCCCGCCTTTGGTTGTGTTGATCACATACTCGCATGTGCCGGAAGATACATTTCGGGCTAACTGGATCGCCGTACGTAATCGTGGAGACCATTCCTTGATTTGTTTGGTGCCGGTCTTGTTTTGTTCAATGTAAATCCCTTTGTCCATAATATCCTGCCATTTCAGCTCGAGCACATCACCGAGCCTTGCCGCACAGAGATAGGATATCTCCATTGCAATGCGTAACTGTGGAATTGCTTCCGCATATATCGCAGCATACTGTTCATCGGTGATGTAAACAGTACGGGCTTTAAGCGTGAATTTTCTGACTCCTTTGCATGGATTATTTTTCACATACCCACGCTCATATCCCCATCCGTATACGCGACTCAGACTTGCCAGTTCATGGTTTGCCTGGGTCTTGCTCTCAAGCCCCCGCTTATCCATGAAAATTCTTACCTGCTCAATTTTTACATTATCAGCAAGCATTTTCCCGAATACCGCCAGTAATGCCCTTTGATGTTGCCGATAATCTTTTTGGGTTCGGGGGGCCAGTTCTGTAAATGCAGGGGAGTCCATAAACATGTGCCATAATTTAGCTACGGTCATTATGTCGTGGAGTTTTGCCTTTTCCAGTTCATAATTTTGCCAGACTTTAGCCACGCTGGTTTCCCGCACTCTTCCGAGCTTTATCGTCCTTGTGCTTCCTTTGGGCTTCCATACGTAACTGTAACCATTCGATCTAACGCGCGGTGGCAGTACATTATCTTTTTTGTCTTTTCTTGGTCTTCCCATTATTCAGTGCCTCAAAATCGGGTTCAGCAGAAACCAGTTCAGATACTTTTGACATTGCTGTTAGTCCACGTGGAATATCACAGCGTAGAACTATCGGCTCGTTTTTAGGCCCGATTAAAAATGGGATGCCGTGCAGTCTTAACTGGTGTTGCTGTCTTGTGTATCGCTTGTATTTCGTGATCTCTTGAATCTCTGCTGGCGATAGAGTTAATTCATACATGTGGTCACGTGTCTTACAGCATGACCGCCGCCAATATAATTCGGAGGCGGCGATCAGGGTTGAACATTAAAAATCAGCCTGACTCGGGATCAGTTTTTGTATCGTAGCTGTAACGTATTTTGCCTGGTGACGGGCGTCATCCAGTGCATTGTGGTGCACGCCTTCGAATGGAATAACGGTTCTGGCATCAAAGTCGATTGTTTTTCCCAGCTCAACGATTGTGCGTACATCGCGATCGTTGTGGTAGCGCCACGGGCAGGGGATGTCCAGACGTTCGTATGAGGTGCGCAAAATTGCGTTATCGAAAGTTGCACCATTACCCCATACCTGAACGAATTTTTCATCTGAGTATTCGTTGATGAACTCCCGAAACCGCGAAAGGGCATCCTTCAGTTTTACCTGGTCTGTTAAAATGGCAGCTCTGGCTTCACTGGACTGCTTCAGCCACCATTCGATGGTTCCACCGTCAGGAACAGCCCCTGTATTCATTGCGTCAGTCAGACTGATAACGATATAAAATACTGGCCCGATTTCCCCTGTTTTTGGGTCGAAGAAAACCGCACCAATAACCACGATGGGCGCATTGGTGTTGGTTCCCATTGTTTCAAGGTCGATCATCAGGTGGTACCACACTCTGCTGGTGGATGTGATAACGTGATGACCGTTCACCGCAATTAAGGGATCTGCCGTCTCGCCAGTTTCATTATCGCTGGCGTGGTCCTGAGCGCTGCCAGCATTCTCCTTGTGTGGATGTTCAGCGCCTTCCATTTCCTCCGGATCATTTCCCTGAACTTCAACCTGATTCTCTTCATCGAATGTTTCCTGGTATGTTGCGTCGCCCATCACCGCACCACAATCAGGGCAGTTGCCGCCGCCGGTCTGACCGCAGGCGGTGCAGACTTTTTCCGCTTCCTGTTGCGCTACTGGCTCAGGTTGTTTCGTTTCTGGCTCGTTTTGTAACGCATTTGGGCTGTTTTGTTCCGCTTTCTGGTCGTTCTGTTCCGTTTCTTGCTGGTACTGATTCACTGAATCGCGGGTTTCAATCCCCTTCACCCATTTCGGATCATTCGGGTCGCTAATCCCTGCAACAAATTCACCACGTGATACAGCAAGCAACTTATCGGCGTCAGGCTGGCTGATATTGGCTGCCTGCATAAATTTGTTTACTTCGTCAGCGGTAACTTTTACCGGCTCCGGTTGTGCGATCGTGTCAGATGCACCAGTATTTTGTTGTGAACCTGAGTATGTACCGTTTTTGCGGGCAAAATATTCTTCTTTCGTGATTTCAGTAGCCCCTGCAGCCAGCGCCTTATTCAGACCAGAAAGTTTGTTTGCACGACCGTATTTTTCGCCATCCTTGTCGGTGAAGAGGAAGTAGAACGGCCCCTCACGCTCTACAGATGATTCGACTTCCACTTTGCATTCGGTTTTTTCGTTGTCCTGAATTGCCGTTTCCACTGCGTCAGTTTCTGGTACTGGCGACGAGAGAGTATTAGCTGTGCCCTGATTTGTTCCTTCGTCATCTTCAAACACGCCCTTTGTAGTCAGGTATTCAGTGATGTATTTGTTCAGTGCCACGGGATCTTTGTGAATGTCGATCGGGCGTTCACGGACAAGGCCAAAAATAGTCTGGCGGCTGTAGCGAAGCGCATCAGGTTGTTTGCGCATTGATGCGGAGATGCGCTTCCAGTCTTCGCGATCTCTGGCGATAACTTCATTTTTAGCCCAGCGAAGGATGCTGCCGTCAATGTTTCCGGCATCCGCATCACCAGGCCAGAGATAGTAGGCCAGCTCCCTGCCCAGGGTTTTCCATGTCTGCTTGTATTCGCGATGAATGGCGGCAGTTACAGGAGGGATTTTTTCTGCTGGGTTTTCAGTGTGCTGTCGGTTGGCTTTGGCGCGGGCAAGATCAACAACAGACGTGTATTTTCCAGTCTCTTTGCGCTCTGCGTCCTGCCGTTTTTTCCAGTTACGTAATTCAGCCTGAATTTCGGGCCATTTGGTACCCGGCTTACATTTGTGTTTAACCCATCCGATAGCGAACAGTTTGCGTTCCGGATACATAGCGTTAATTTCAGGCGTTTTCATCAATGCTTCAACGATATGCCCGTCAAAGGTAGCCACGTCTTCTTGCAGTAATTCCTGCGCGTCAATCGCCATATCAACGGTGATGTTTTCACATGTACCGAACTTAACCAGGACCGCGTTCTGTACTTCAAGGGATAGCTTGTCAAAATTGACGTTAATAGGATCGGATTCTGGTTCGACCGGAATAAAGGAAGCGGATTCCTCATCCCAGCGGTTTTCCTGCATATATTCGGTATCCCAGGAGTCGATAGCAGGGCGGGGCATGCCGGGTTTATCTTCGCAGACAAGAAATTTATAAGCGCAGTCCTGAGCAGCAGGATATTGCTCCAGGAATTGCCAGGTAAATTTGGCACGGGCGCGGCGTTCATCACCGGCTTCAATGGCAGTGGCTACAGCAACTGCGCCCTCTTCTTTTATTGCCTGTTCGTCCGGAATGGCGGCGCAAATAAAGACTTTACTCATTTTGTTTTAACCTCATTACAGATTTAAGGGTGAACAAATCCCTGCCATTGCTGGCATATAAAAATGAAACCGGATATTAATTACGGTGCTGTTTTAAAGTCCTGCCGGTATTTCGTTATTATTAGTGTGAGTAGTTTTATCTACCGGATAACAGTTACCGGGAATTTTTTGTTCTGCTGCTGCAGCCATGCATTCTTTCATTGAACCGTATAAGCCAGTCACCAGCTCAAGAGATTCGCCGGAAACAAGATAAACTGTCAGAACGAGTGCAAATGTTGTATTCATTGTTTATATCCTTTTTGCAGCAGGTCCAGACGAGCCAGCATTGAAGGAATGCATACTTCATTTAACAGGTCCTGCTCGAGTTTTCTCTGCTTAATGGCGTCTTCAATAAATGTTTTGTCTCCAGTGATAACGCCAATTTCGAAACGAAGTTCAGACGTGCTGGCATTACATGATAACTTTTCCATTATCGCGTCCTCAACAATGAATTTTGTGATGCGGTGCCTGGTGCCTCCAGGTGACGTTAACCAGTTAACAATTAACGCCGGATACAGAGAATCCACCCATAACACTGTTTTTGGTTTTAACTGTTCCGCGTGCGCTGAGCCGCATTCACCGCATCACAAAATTCACTTTTAAAAAAGGGCGGCAGAGCAGTCACGGAGTAAAACTGATACCGCCAAATGTCACCAGAATATTGATAACAGAGGGCGTTGTAGCGGGGTTGTCACTTAAGCGTATGGTCAACCTGACAACCCGGTGTCCTCAACGGGGAAAGGCGTCCCTCCCACCCCCGCCATACTTACCGCCGCGCCATTTCGCGGGTCGCCACAACCGGAAGCGCACGGTCGAATTAAATTTAACGACACCGTGCAGTGAGACGAACTTCGCCGTGCGCTTTCGTGTTGTGTGCCTGCTTTTAACCACGTCAGGCGAGGTGGTTTCCGTCATTCCCCAACGACAGGAAATCTGTATAATCTGGATATCCCCAACGATCCAAGGAAATCATATGACAGAGCAAAGAGCACAAGCAGGTGATGGTGTATGGACCGGGATGATATTCTTGACAGAATTTTATATGGCTATTTTCTTGAGCAACTGTTTTCTGTAGCGACTGGTTGTCTCGATAAACTTCTCTCAGTAGTGAGTATTATCTTCGGTTCATCTGTCATTGGCGGATTCATTCCGGAAATTTCTGGCGTTTTTATTGTTGTGATCGCAACCGTCCAAACGATTTATGGATTCGGACAAAAGTCAGGTAATGCCATGAGAAAATCCGCAGAATATTTGCAGCTTTTTGATGATGCAGAAAAATATTCTGATTCGGAATTAAAAATTCAGTTAAAAACTCTGGAAAAAACAGATGATCATATTTGGTCATCACTTAAAGATATTGCGATCTTAAAAACACAGATCAAAATAGGCGTCTCCATCGAACAACAAGAGAAGTTGCCCACAAAATCCAAATTGATGCGATTTCTTTGTGGTTAGGAATATCCAGATTGTTAAAGAGCATGCCGGAGGTTTATCCGTGTCCGGCGCACGCACTTCATCTGCGGAGAACTACTTGAGCTCATTGGTCAGTAGTTTTCAATCACTCGCGAAACGTTTAATGCCGCGCTTTTTGCCAGAGTGGTAATATCCTGCTCCGCTGACACCAGTTCTTTAGAGAGGCGCTCTTTGTAGTCAGCGGCCTGCTTCAGGTCATTAATGGCGCGTATCTTTCCGCACATCCATTCGTAAATTTCATCCTCGGTATAGTCTGGTGCGATGATGACGGGTTCTCGTTTCTGCATACTGATTCCTCGCGGTGCCGCTTCGCTTATCAGTCGTTAGATTTTGCCGAACTGGAAAGCGCCTGTTTAAACTCACTGAAGCTGAGAGCTTCTTCGCCTTCGGCAAGGCCTTCGAAGTATTCTTCGTAAGCCTTTTCCATGATTGCGTCGAAATCCATATCACTCACCTGAATTTCTTTCCAGCCAGCGACGCGCGCCAGCTTCGGTTTTAAACGTTTTGCTTCTGGTATACGTCATCGCGGTGAACGTGCCGTCCTGGTTGGGAAACACGCCGTACACCAGAGATTCGTTGTTGCCAAGATCGATAGTATCCATGCTGACCTCATTTCCCCTTAACGCCGGGGTAGCGGAACAAAAACCTGCTGCATAGTTATTAAAGTTGAACCCTGCCGTCATGTTCTTACGCCTCGGGCTGGCTACTTAACCCCTGACCACTGCCTGGTAACTCGAAGTATTGCCCTGCGTTCTGTGGGGCGGGGTGGGTTGGTATGTATATAATGTACTTTATGTTCAGTGTTGTAAAGTACTTTGAGTACATTTTATGTGTAAAAAAATGAGATGGGAAAAAGTGAAGCACAAACCCGGAGGGGGACGCTACCGGATTTATGCTGGTTTAAGAGGCTTTTTGTTTTTTCTTTCGTGCTAACTCTTCGTAAATTGCATTGTACTTTTGTTTTTTCTCCTCAAGAGTTTTTAAAAGTTCATCTGTCTCACTGTCAGGGAGTTCGTCCAGAAGATCAATGATGATTTTTTGTCTTGGATTTAACTCCTGATAGAAACGTACCTGTCCACTTTCTTCTGTATCCTCTCCCAAAAGATAGGTTGGTGTTGTTCCAATGAGTGTTGCTAATTCCCTTAATTTCTCTCGGCGAGGAATTGTTTCGCCATTAAACCATTTGCTAACCGCTTTTGGTGTTAATTTCATTCGACGGGCAATTTCTGCCTGCCTTCCATGTTGTTCATAACCAGCGTTTTCACAGGCTAGCGCAAGCCTACTGGCGAACTCTTTACGCGCTTTATCTTCATGAACCATAAGTTCAATGATATTCGCTCTTGAATGTACTGTCAGTTCTGTTATAGCATGTACTCAAAGTTCACATTGTGAGGGTGATATGAACCAGAAAACACTTGAAGATGTAATCAAAACTGTTCGCGTTTCTGTTGTGGCCAACGTTTGTGGTGTCAGCCAAAGAGCAATCTACAAATGGATGGATAACGGAAAATTGCCTCGCACTGAATATACTGGCGAAACAAATTATGCTGAAAAAATCGCTCATGCATCAAACGGATTATTTTCTGCCGATGCAATTTTAACTATTGGCAGAAATAAAACTACTACGAAAAAGCTGTTGGGAGTTGATTCATGAAAATCAAGCATGAACACATCCGCATGGCGATGAATGCCTGGGCGCGTTCTGATGGAGAAAAAGTTCCAGCAGCTGGAATAACCCGGGCTTATTTTGAACTGGGTATGACGTTCCCGGAACTGTATGACGACAGCCATCCGGAAGCCCTGGCTCGCAATACTCAGAAAATTTTCCGCTGGGTGGAGAAAGACACCCCTGATGCGGTTAAAAAAATTCAGGCGTTGTTACCAGCTATCGAAAAAGCAATGCCGCCTCTGCTGGTGGCCAGAATGCGCAGCCACAGTTCAGCTTATTTTCGGGAGCTGGTGGAGATGCGGGAGCGACTGGTGAGAGACGCTGATGATTTTGTCGCAGTGGCAATCGCCGGTTTCAATCAGATGAACCGTGGTGGCCCGGCAGGAAATGCTGTGGCAGTACATTGACTGACAATAGCCATATCGAATCGCTTCCGGCAATTCGTGAGTAAAAAGATTCGGTATCAGAAGAGGTGAGAATGGCTAACGCCTGGCTCAGATTATGGCATGACATGCCAAATGATCCTAAGTGGCGAACAATTTCCAGGGTGTCAGGACAGCCAATCGCAACAGTGATGGCTGTGTATATCCACCTTCTGGTGAGCGCGTCACGAAATGTCACGACATGTCACGGCGTGTCACTACGTGGTCACATTGATGTCACGACGGAAGATTTAGCAAGTGCGCTTGATGTGACGGAAGAAGTAATTGATTCAATTTTACAGGCAATGCAGGGGCGGGTGCTTGATGGAGATTTAATCACTGGATGGGAAAAACGCCAGGTACTGAAAGAGGACAACGGTAACGTTTCTCAAACCGCGAAATCTCCGGCAGAGCGCAAGAGAGCGCAGCGCGAGAGGGAAAAATTACGAAAACAGAATGAGGGGGGCCACGACGAGTCACGCATATGTCACGACATGTCACGACGAGTCACGACAGATAAAGATACAGATAGAGAATTAAACCCCACACATAACGCGCGCGCGCGAGAGAGTGCTCCGACCAGTGAGTTGAATGGTGTGCCGTTGCAGACAGCGGAACCTGATTACCTGGAAGGACTGAGCGAACCCATCGGGAAATTTCCGATGACCGATAGCTGGTATCCGTCACGGGATTTTCGACGACGGGCTGCGTTGTGGGGAGTGGCTCTGCCGGAGCCGGAATTTACACCTGCTGAACTTGCCGCCTTCCGGGATTACTGGGCAGCGGAGGGGAAAGTTTTCACGCAGGTTCAGTGGGAGCAGAAATTCGCCCGTCACGTAAATCACGTCAGGGCACAGGTTAAACCAGTCAGCAAGGGGGTGAACCATGCAGCAGCACCAGGTGGCACCGCATCACGGGCAGTTCAGGAAATTCGGGCAGCACGTGAGCAGTGGGAACGTGAAAACGGATTTATCAGCGACGGAAACGGCCTGGAAGCTGTGGGAACTCATGGGGGAGGTTTATTCGAACCGCTGGACCCAGAAGAACGGGGCCACACCTTCGAAGCTCTGGATTGCACAGATTGGTGCGATGACTGAGCAGCAAATCCGCCAGGTCTGCCGCCAGTGCATGGACCGCTGCCGGGCGGGTGAAACATGGCCTCCGGACCTGGCTGAGTTTGTGGCGCTGATTTCGGAAAGCGGAGCCAATCCATTCGGTCTGACGGTGGATGCTGTGATGGAGGAGTACCGCCGCTGGCGCAACGAGTCCTGGCGATACGACGGGAGCGATAAATACCCGTGGTCTCAGCCTGTGCTGTATCACATTTGTCTCGAGATGCGTTCAAAGGGGATTGAGCGCCAGATGACCGAAGGGGAATTAAAACGGCTTGCAGAACGGCAACTGACGAAATGGGCAAAGCATGTTAGTAACGGCCTGAGCGTTCCGCCAGTCCGGCGACAACTGGCGGCACCCAAACGCCCGTCGGGGCCAACACCGATTGAGTTACTGAAACAGGAGTATGAACGCCGGAAAGCGGCTGGTTTTGTTTGAGTTGAGAAGTAATTTTTACCGGGAGGAAATTTTAATGGAAACCGTTTTTGATGCACTGAAAGCAATGGGGAAAGCCACGTCGGTAGAACTGGCTGCGCGACTTGATATCAGTCGTGAAGAAGTGCTGAACGAGCTGTGGGAACTGAAAAGAAATGGCGTCGTTGATAAAACGGGTCACACCTGGTTTCTGGCTGGTGAAGGTGAATCCGGGGTAACCGAAGAGCAGCCAGCACAATCTGAAGTACCGGATGTGCTGACCGGGGAGGTCGAACAAAAAGTTACCGCGGACATGATGATTGAGTTTATCTGTCAGGATGGGGCTAAAACGTGTGAGGAACTGGCGGATAAGTTCGGTGTCAGCACTCGCAAGGTTGCTTCCACGCTGGCGGTGGTAACCGCAACGGGACGTCTGGCACGCGTAAACCAGAACGGTAAATTTCGCTACTGCATGCCGGGAGATAATTTACCAGCAGAGCCGAAAGCTGCATCGGTAGCGGAAACCGATGGTAAAGCCTTTCCTCAGCCAGCCGGTGTTGCGTTACCAGTACAGGAAGCTGCAACACAGGAAGATATTAAAACAGAAACTGTGGCGGACATGGTGCAGTCGTTACCATCGCTCACCGAAACGCAAGGGGATGACCTGATTTTACCATCACTGCATCTGGCAAACCGCGAACTGCGTCGGGCGAAAAATCATGTCCAGAAGTGGGAGCGTGTCTGCGCCGCGCTGCGGGAGCTGAACAAGTACCGGGATATTATACGGCAGATGAATTGTTCCAGAGAGGATGTGAAGTGAGATGGCGTGGCTGGGTGCGGGCTGAAATCCTTATTCTTCGGCAGTGCGCGGGAACAATGAAGGTAAAAAGCATCGGCAGTCTGATTGGCCGTAGTGAGGCGGCGGTCAGGACGAAAGCCCGGGAGATGGGAATAAGTCTGATTCTGCGTGGTGATTTTCACCAGTCAGCAAAATATCCGCAGAGTGATATTGAGCTGACGCGACAATTGCATCAGCGTGGCGTGTCCAGGAGAGAAATCGCCAGAAAATTTGGAATGCCGCTGCGCACAGTGAATAACTACGTTTATTTCGACAGGAGGGTGTCTGCGTGAAAATCCTGTATCAGGATTACGGCCCGGTGGGACAGGTGGTTATCAGCAGTACTGTAATGGAGTTCCGGAAGCATAACCGTGTGGTGGATGCAGTACTGTTAGCCTGTCCGGGGATATCGGCGAGCCGTGCAGGTGTGTTTTTTATGAAGACGAAGTTATATGGCAGTACAGCGTGGATAAAGAAGGCGTACCGGGTAGCGTTACAGGAGGTAAACAGTGAGCGAAATTAACTGTCAGGCACTGCGAGAGGCGGCAGAGAAAGCAACTAAAGGAAGCTACATCGTAGGGCATACGTCTGTTAACCAGCATGGCAATTTAACAGGAGTTTTTGTTTGTCAAAAATGGAAAGGAGAACCCGGTGGCGTGATTGCAGAATGTCATGTTAACTGCCTGGTTGAAACAGATGCTCAGGCTTACGCAAACGCTGAATTTATTGCTGCCTTTAATCCAAAGGTTGCGCTGGCGATACTGGATAAGCTGGAAGCTAAAGACAAGCGCATTGCAGAACTGGAGGCGAGGGAAATCCAGTTACCTGCTGGCTTCGACCTTCGATATGGACACCCGATAAATGCTGATGAGCGACATGTGATGATACCTAAAGAAAATGGCAACTGGATTCATCGGACTGACTTAGAGCACTCACTACGTGTTGCAGGGATTCGTATTAAAGGAGACTAACGTGGAAATAAAACCAGAAGATGAGTTAAGTAATATTGTTTTATTTCCGGTAAAAGAGGATGACCCACGTAATCAGGTTAATTTTCTTTATGAGCCATCGGAAAGACCATATTGTCATCACGACTCTGTCCGGGTTGACGAAAAAGAGCGTCAGGTCCGCTGTAAAATCTGCGGTGCAGTTGTGGAGCCATTTGACTGGATGCTCTCTGTGGCGAAAAGAGAAACCAGACTGGCAGATGATGTAAGGATCTTGCGCCAGGAGGAACGGGAAAGGCGGAGAAATATAGAAAAGCTAATTCAGATTGAGCGTAACGTGAAATCGCGGATACGCAGGGCGACAAAATCCAGAACAGAATAATTAAATTTAGCACTGTTAAAAATTTAATCCTTAACCGGAGGTATATCAATGTCAAACGCACAGAAAGTTATTAACGCTGAAAAATATAACGAGTGGGTGAAAAAGTTCTCAGAGCAGATTTTTGAACCGCCCCGGGTTTCCTGGAGAGTGTTTTATCTGTGAACTCAGGCTGCCAGATCATTGTTTCCGATGGAAGCATAATAAGCTTTTTCTGCTTCTGCCGGAGGAGTATGGCCCAGCCTTCCCAGCAATCGTCGATTGTTATACCAGTCCACCCACGTTAGTGTGGCCAGTTCCACTTCTGCACGGTTTTTCCAGCTCTTACGGTGTATTACCTCCGCTTTGTAAAGACCATTGATGCTCTCAGCCATCGCGTTGTCATACGAGTCGCCTGTACTCCCTGTTGATGCCAGTAATCCGGCTTCTTTTAGTCGCTCCGTATAGGCCAGTGACACATACTGAGAGCCTTTATCGCTGTGATGGATGGTGCCAGACGGACGACGGGCCCACAACGCCTGCTCCAGCGCATCCAGCACGAATGTCGTTTCCATAGACGATGAGACCCGCCACCCCACGATGTATCCGGCAAACACATCAATGATAAACGCCACATAGACGAAGCCCTGCCATGTGCTGACGTAAGTAAAATCAGCCACCCACAGCTGGTCAGGACGTTCTGCCACGAACTGACGGTTTACGCGGTCACCTGTGGCAACGGTTTTCCGGCTGACGGTAGTGCGGACCTTTTTACCCCGGAGAACACCGGCAAGTCCCATAACCGCCATGAGGCGCGCCACTGTACATCTGGCCACCCTGATTCCTTCCCGTAACAACTGACGCCAGACTTTACGCACACCGTACACCTGATGATTTTCATCGTATACGCGCTGTATCTCTCTCTTCAGCCAGTCATCGTGCTGCGCACGGGCACTGCGTTTATCCGGATGATGTCGCTGTTGCTGACAATGGTAATACGTTGACGGGGCAATATGCAGTTCGCTGCATACCGGTCCGACCCCGTACTGCTCACGCAGCTTATCCAGCAGTGGCATCATTTTTTCCAGAGGCGGTCGAACTCCGCCTTCGCAAAATAAGCGGAAGCCTGGCGAAGGATATCGTTACTGCGGCGCAGTTCACGATTTTCACGTTCCAGCTCTTTCAGACGCTGACGTTCAGCGCTGGTGAGCCCACCATCACCGCCCCCGGTATCCCGCTCATGCTGGCGAACCCAGACACGCAGAGTCTCCGGCGTACAGCCAATCTTTGGGGCAATGGAACAAATTGCCGCCCACTGTGAGTCATATTCATCCTGACTTTCCAGAACCATACGAATCGCCCGCTGACGGACTTCGGGGGAAAAACGAGTATTTTTAGTCATCCTGTTTACCTCTTTCTCAGGGAGTTTAGTCTCCAGGATTTCCGGGGCGGTTCATTTTAAAATTACTGGCGACGAGAATGCGGCAAAAAATGAATTAGAGCCGTGGACACCTGAAGGTGTCGACCCAAATTATTGCTGGTGTGATGTTGATCCAGTTGATGCTGCAAATGAAGCTATGAGTTATCACAACGATTAATGTCAGGAGGCCGCCCGAAAGGGCGGTAATGAAAAGTGACTGAATTAACCAAAGAGCAATTAATCGAAGAAGCCAAATTAAAAATAGAGATTGCGAAATGCCACCCCAATTCAGGGATGGCACGGATAGAGGGCGAGTTATTCAAAATTGCACTGGCATCGCTGGTAGCAGAGCCAGCTGGTAAATTGCATGAATACAAACCAGTGGGATATCAGCGTCTGGTCGACGAGTTAACCATGCTGGTAAAGCAGTTAGCTTGGCAACTGAGGAAAGCGAAACCGGGCTGCAAATTACCGGATAAAGCGATGGACTATCTGGAGCGAAACGGACTTATAAGCGTGGAGGATGTTTTACGATGACCTGGCCTGAGGCGTTCACAACGGCAGGAATTGCACTGGCGGTGGCGCTGGTGGAGTATTCGATTTGCCGCTGGGGATAAAAACGATTTGCGGGAAAAGGATAGTTAAGTAGAATTGCTGCGGGTGCTTGAGGCTGTCTGTCTCAGGCATGAACACCAAAAGGCAGATAGAGAAAAGCCCCAGTTAACATTACGCGTCCGGCAAGACGCTTAACATTAATCTGAGGCCATATCTATGCTCTACACACGTAGGTTAGCCTCTTACGTGCCGAAAGGCAAGGAGAAGCAGGCTATGAAGCAGCAAAAGGCGATGCTAATCGCCCTGATCGTCATCTGTTTAACCGTCATAGTGACGGCACTGGTAACGAGGAAAGACCTCTGCGAGGTACGAATCCGAACCGGCCAGACGGAGGTCGCTGTCTTCACAGCTTACGAACATGAGGAGTAAGAGACCTGGCGGGGGAGAATTCCCTCGCCACCTCTGATGTGTCAGGCTTCCTCAACGCACCCGCACTTAACCCGCTTCGGCGGGTTTTGTTTTTTCTGTGCATTCTGGTTTACAATTCGCACGCCAGCCTGAACAACTGGCACCTGCTGCGCCAGCAGAGACAACCGATGGCGCACGATACCAAATTACACAATTCTGATGATTCTGCCGTCTTTGCCAGCAGGCACGGGCTGCGTTCTCACGCATTCAAATATGACTGGTATCAGCACGATCCCTGCACTGAAGAACAGGCCGAATGGCTGATTCATAACTACCGCAGACGTGGGTATGAGTTTAAGAAAGCCCTCAGTCTCGATTATCGTCACTGGATAATCTACGTCAGGCTCCCTTATTCCGAACGCCCGCCGCGTCCATCCCGCACATTCCAGCAACGGATCTGGAGGTAACGTGCGGGTATTACTTCGACCTGTTCCGGTGCCGGAACTCGGGCTGGTGGTCCTTAAGCCGGGCCGTGAATCTATGCAGGTATTTCATAATCCCCGGGTACTGGTGGAGCCGGAACCGAAAAGCATGCGCGGTCTGCCGTCCGGAGCTGTTCCTGCCGTTCGCCAGGCGCTGGCGGAAGATAAATCATTACTGCCATTTTTCAGCGATGAGCGGGTGATTCGTGCTGCTGGCGGCGCTGGTGCACTGTCTGACTGGCTGTTGCGTCATGTCAAATCCTGCCAGTGGCCTCATGGTGACTATCATCACAGTGAAACCGTCATACATCGTTACGGTACCGGCGCGATGGTGTTGTGCTGGCACTGCGACAACCAGTTGCGTGACCAGACCTCCGAATCACTCGGGCAACTTGCTCATCAAAACCTGTCGGCATGGATGATTGACGTCATACGCCACGCAATGAATGGCACACAAGAGCGGGAATTATCGCTGGCTGAATTGTACTGCTGGGCTGCTGTAAATGATGTAGTGGATGCCATGACCGAAAATATGGCGCGTCGAATCCTGAAGCGTCCGGGTGAAAAAATCCGCTCAATATACCGCGAGAGCGACATCATACCGGGAGAACCGACAGCCACCAGCATACTGAAGCAGCGCACAAAAAATATTGCGCTACCACCTTACGCCCACCAGCAACAGAACCCACCACAGGAAAAGACGGTGGTCAGCATCGCCGTTGATCCGGAGTCTCCTGAATCTTTCATGAAGCGACCTAAACGTCGCCGTTGGGTAAATGAGAAATATACGCGCTGGGTGAAGACACAGCCGTGTGCGTGTTGTGGTCAACCAGCCGACGATCCCCATCACCTGATTGGTCATGGTCAGGGCGGAATGGGAACAAAGGCCCACGATATTTTTACACTACCGCTGTGCCGGGAGCATCACAACGAACTTCATGCGGATCTGCTGGCGTTCGAAGAAAACCATGGTTCCCAGATTGATTTAATTTTTCGTTTTCTTGATCACGCCTTTGCAACCGGCGTGCTTGGGTAAAAGAGGTTACTGATGCGTATAGAGTTTGTTTTGCCTTACCCGCCGACGGTGAACACCTACTGGCGACGTCATGGCAGCACATATTTTGTATCAAAAGCCGGTGAGCGTTATCGCCGTGATGTGGCGCTCATTGTTCGCCAGCAGCGGTTGAAATTAAACCTCTCCGGAAGGCTGGCGATAAAGATTATTGCAGAGCCACCGGATAAGCGCCGTCGTGACCTGGACAATATCCTGAAAGCACTGCTGGATGCGCTGACACATGCGGGGCTGCTTATAGACGACGACCAGTTTGATGAAATCAATATTGTGCATGGTCTGCCTGTTTGCGGTGGGCGACTGGGTGTGAATATATTCGTAATAAGAGGATGTAATGATGTTGCGTGATATTCAGCTGGTTATGGAGCGGTGGGGAGCATGGGCAGCAAATAATCATGAAGATGTAACATGGTCCTCGATAGCTGCTGGTTTTAAAGGATTAATCCCGACTAAAGTGAAATCACGTCCTCAGTGTTCTGATGATGACGCCATGATAATTTGTGGCTGTATGGCACGATTAAACAAGAATAATCAGTATTTGCACGATTTGTTGGTGGATTATTACGTAGGTGGAATGACATTTATGGCTCTTGCACGTAAGCATAGATGTTCTGATGGGCTTATTGGTAAAAGACTTTATAAAGCTGAAGGTATTATTGAAGGAATGCTTATGGCTCTGAATGTCCGGTTAGATATGGATATGCGGTAGGGATATATAGTGACGAGGGTTATGTTTTCTGTGTTTATAATTAATATGTTTATTTTTTGATGGTCATGAATTTTATGGAAGGTAAACAAAATGTTGCCAAGTGAATTGAAAATATTGATAATCAATCATCATCATTAAATAAAAGGAGTGTTTATGTGGATTGTGTTAGCACTGTCACTGTCAACTCTCAGTTGGCATAAGGTAGTGGCTTTTTCATTGTTGACGGTGTCTGTTGTCCTGGCTGTGCTTAATGATATTATTGATTGGCCGGTGTTGTTTTTTGTTGCTACAATCGTTTTTTTTATTATTTTGAAGTTCAACTGGAAATATAACGCCTGGGCTAAATCCATATATGAAGCTGGCATAGTTTTATCAGCCATAGCATTATCTTTCCATTTATGGCCAGGGTTTCACAATCCTGTAGTGCTAAAGTCTGTCACTGTCGGACCTCAAAGCACTCCCTATACAATGTATTTTAATTTTGATAAAGCGCTGGTGCCATTTTTGTTAGTCCTGTGTACAGCTTCTTTGTTTAAAAAAGAAGTGAAATCAGAAGTGTCTTTGTGGAAATGGGGGGCTATGTTGCTCTCTGTTCCTCTTATACTGTTTTTGGCTGTTTTTTTTGGTGGGTTAAAGCCAGAGATTCATTTTCCAGAGTGGTTGCCAGAGTTTATATTGGCTAATTTGTTTTTTGTGTCTCTGGCAGAGGAGTCATTATTTAGAGGGTATATTCAATCACGGCTATCAGAAGTGACGTCTCCATTGGTTGCGTTAATTGTGGCGTCTTTGTTGTTTGGTTTTTATCACTATTCAGGTGGTGCTTTACTTGTATTATTTGCCACGTTATCTGGTGTTGTGTATGGATTGTCATGGATGTGGAGTGGGCGCTTGTGGGTGGCAACCCTTTTCCATTTTGGTCTGAATCTGTGTCACTTGTTATTCTTTACCTATCCATTCTTAAAACATAATTGATTTTTTTCTATGGCTTTAAATTTATAACACAGAAAAATAGCAGTATGTGACATTTGCATGAAAAATATGCACGGCAAAGCATTTACGTACGTAAAAAATCATGTATGCTTTTAAGAGTGGTTATTTCACCGCATAGCCTGAACCCGCCTCTGAGCGGGTTTTTTGTGCCCGCAAAGTAGCGCAGTGCGTTAAATGTGCTGGTAGTTATTAATACTGGTCTTTCTGCTTGCTGGCTTTTTAGACAAGAGTTATTGGTATGTCACGTTAACCAGAAAAGGGAAAAAGACATGCTAAAACAGCAGGATATGACCGAAACCGCCAGAGTGGTGTTTAATGAATTAAGCGTCACCGAACCGGCGACCGTCGGGGAGATTGCGCAGAATACTTACCTTTCACGCGAGCGCTGCCAGTTAATACTGACTCAGCTTGTTATGGCGGGTCTGGCAGATTATCAGTTCGGTTGTTACAGACGCCTTCCGCAGTGAAGGCTTTTTAATTTGTGGTAATGGGCGGCTGGTGGGTGTTAGCGGCACCTGCCAGCCATCTGCTCATGCGTTGGGGTCACAAGCAAACCTCAGGCCCATCTGCTTTGCGCAAAAGCGGTATGAGCCTATCAGAGAAGTGCTTATTGATCTATGGCTAATACTGTAAAAATATCCAGCTTCGAGTTAATCAACGCTGATTTCCTAGAATTTATCCAGACCTTACCGGAAAACTCTGTCGATCTGATAGTCACAGACCCGCCATACTTTAAAGTGAAGCCCGAGGGCTGGGATAACCAGTGGAAGGGCGACGATGATTACCTGAAATGGCTGGATCAGTGTCTGGCGCAGTTCTGGTGGGTATTAAAACCCGCCGGAAGTCTTTACCTGTTCTGTGGTCATCGCCTGGCATCTGATATCGAAATCATGATGCGTGAGCGCTTTAATGTGCTGAACCACATTATCTGGGCGAAGCCGTCCGGGCGCTGGAACGGGTGCAACAAGGAAAGCCTGCGGGCGTATTTCCCGGCAACAGAGCGCATTCTGTTTGCGTCCGGGAGATTTGGTTGCCGACTTTTTCATGGGGTCAGGCTCCATAATAAAAGCAGCGCTGGCACTTGGGGGCATGGCGTTAAGCGTTGAACTTGAGTCTGAACGTTTTTAGCATACTGCGGGTGAAATAGTTACGTTGGCAGATAATTAAATCACTGCACAATAAGCTAATGAATTGATGTTAACTTCCCGTATTATTGGGCTACTTCGAGAGAAAGGTGCATTACATTTCAGATGTATTTCATCTCACATCCGAGGAAGCAATGTCGACTTAGCTCAGCAGGCAGAGCAACTGACTTGTAATCAGTAGGTCACCAGTTCGATTCCGGTAGTCGGCACCATATGCGGGTATCGTATAATGGCTATTACCTCAGCCTTCCAAGCTGATGATGCGGGTTCGATTCCCGCTACCCGCTCCAACATTTGATAGAGGCGTATTGCAGCACTGGCGTATTTTTATTACGTGAGGACAGATTGTTTTTTTTAGGAACTCTCAGTTTTCGGGCTATGTTTTGAGGCCAGGTTAGCCTCAGTGCTGATTTTTTACAATACCGGAATGGTGCATTATTGGTTGGGCTACGTAGTGAGCCCTATGGCAGGTACCGGTAATGCACCATTCCGATGTTGTAAACATCACTTAGAGTAAGTTATAGAACAATTTGCTACTAAGTAAAACCTGAAACCTGGGAATACATCTTTACCGCCACACCTGGCGGTTTTTTTTTATTCTGTTTTTTCATGGCTCGCTACGGCGGCCTTTTTCATGTATACCCTGGCGGTTATTATGATGGCTTGTTTATTTGTTCATAAGAGGATTGATACAGTGGTCACTTATGCTGATATCAGGGCAAAACGGGCCGAAATACTGAAAGCTAAGCAGGAATACATTCAGCGGTTGCGGGATACAGCCACAAGGCTGGTCAATGCCTATGAGTCTTCACTGGCGTTGCCGGAACTGCAATGGCGAGACATTGAGGGTGAGTTACATCCTTACGTCTATATTTGCCTCAATGGCTTCAGTGTCCGACCGGAGGATTTGCAGGTAGACCTTAGGGACGGAGTTGCGTTTAATTTATACACGGTTGTTGATGACAATCCCCGCCAGTCTGCAAGTGTGGAAGTTGGTGTAAAGATTGTGCTGCTTGATGGCGATAACCTGACGATTTCAGTTAATGGTTATGGGGACAGAACATTTTCGCACGTAGATACCGATGCAAAAATTAACGAGGTATGCGAGTTCATCAAAGACAGTATTTTAATGTCGATGAATGATGTGAATTTGGCAAAGCATCTCTGCCGAAGATAGAAGGCAGGAGTCGTAAAAAGGAATCGTTCGAAAATCTCAGAATCACCAGGCTGCGCATTTGCGTGGCCTTTTTTGTATCCGCGCCACGCCCGGCGCATATCAAAAACCACAGAGCCTTTCAGGGGTGAGCTTACGGGATGGTCAGTGTGACTTTCTCTGTGGGCTGGTCACCCCCCCCCGGGCGCAGGCTCACCCCCTAAAAGGAAAAGTCACGATGTTTGGTATTTTCAAAAAGAAAACTCGCAAGGCCATTACCGAAGTGAAGAAGATGGAGAACCGCGACGCAGTGGAGGCGACCGTCTGGGGTGCGTATTCCATTGCATACGCTGACGACACCTGTGACGCGAAAGAAATCGCGGTACTGGAGAAAACCATTGCAGCACTTCCTGCCTTTGCGCCGTTCTCCGGTGAGATTGCACAAATGAGTGCAAATATCCGCGCCCGTTATGAAGCGTCGCCGCGCTCTGCCAATGCTGAAGCCCTTCGTCAGCTGGCTGATGTTGCAGGTACTGATGACGCAGTTAATGTGCTGTGCCTGTGTCTGGATATCGCAGACCAGGATGGCATTGGTCCGGATGAAGAAGCACAGCTCAAGAAAATTGCTCAGGCGCTGCAGTTACCGCTGGAGCAGTATCTGTGAAAAGTGCGCGCCTTGTACTGGCTGCCATCCTGCTGTTTCTGGTAGTGGTGGTGGATTTCACCGGACGGCTGATGTCGGTGCTGGCAGATGGTGTGCTGGTGGCGATGGCGCTGGTCGTGCTCCGGCCTTTACTGCGCAAATCTGAATGACACCACACAAAAGGCATCTGCGGGTGCCTTTGACGGGGTGTTTTTTACGGGCCGCTGGTGGCCCTTTTTTATTTACAGGAGAAAAAAGTATGTCTGAACCCTTATCCGGTTCCGGCACGGCGGCGGCGCTCGGTGGGGCGACGGTATTCGGGCTGTTCACCGGAACGGATTTCGGGATTGTGTTTGGTGCGTTCGCGGGTGCGTTGTTTGTGGCCACGATACCACAGACGATTTCTGTCTGGCGGGTGGCGGCGCATTTTCTGGTGTCGTTCATTGTTGGCGTGCTGGGGGCGGATGTGATGGCGTCTTATCTGGTCGAAAAACTGGGGCTTCACAGTAAATCTGTCGACGCGCTGTGTGCGGTGCTGGTGTCTGTGGTGTCGGTGAAGATTCTGTCGTTCATCCACCAGCAGGATATCGCATCACTGGTGTCCGGCCTGTTTTCCCGCCTGCGAGGCGGAGGAGGCGGTAATGTTAAGTAACCTTCCCGGATTGCTGAATGTGGTTTTATGCACGGTTATCGTGCTGACGCTCTTTTTTTATCGTCGCCGTGATTCCAGACATAAACCGCTGGTGTCATGGCTGGCCTGGCTGCTGATGCTGCTGTATGCCTTTGCGCCACTCAGCTATCTGTGTGGTCGCCCGCTAGCAACGGGCTGGCTGGAAGTGTTTTTTAATCTGCTGTTCTGCGTGCTGGTGATGCGTGCACGTGGGAACGTCACAAAAATCCTTTCATTCCGGAGGTGAGCATGTCGGGTAAATTCAGATTCAGTCGTCGCAGTGAAAAAAATCTGGAAGGCGTAAAACCACAGCTGGTTGCTGTCGTTCGTCGTGCCCTTGAACTGACGGAGGTTGATTTCGGCATTACGGAAGGCCTGCGCACGAAAGAACGCCAGAAACAGATGGTTGCAGAAGGCAAGAGCCAGACCATGAACAGCCGCCACC
The DNA here is from genome assembly GCF_030295175.1 of Escherichia sp. HH091_1A. Lineage (NCBI taxonomy): Bacteria > Pseudomonadati > Pseudomonadota > Gammaproteobacteria > Enterobacterales > Enterobacteriaceae > Escherichia > Escherichia sp. HH091_1A. Next base: position 1,226,204 of record NZ_AP025747.1, read on the forward strand.
TGACAGGTGATGCGGTGGATGTTGTTGCTTACATTGGCAGCCAGGTGTCATGGAACTGGCCTCTGTACGAGAAAATCGCGCAGGCATTTAAGCAGGCCGCCGCAGAGATGGGTACTGCCATCGAATGGGGCGGGGACTGGAAAACACTGAAAGACGGACCTCACTTTCAGTTGAAACGCTGATAACCAGGTGGGGTATGAGCAGAAAACACTGGACACACAGAATGCCACGAACGGCGGCGAAATGGGCACTGGTAGCGATACTGGTGCCTTTTTTATTGGTGGGATGCGTCAGCCTGGATAAGGCGCGCCAGCTTTTCGATACAGCTTCTCAGGTCTGCGAAATTGTCGACGGTGTTCGGCAGTGTCTGCAGAACTGATCGCCTGTAAGAGCAGAATATTTTGCTGAAAAATGAAGGATGCGCCAGCGTCCGGAAAGCATGAAATTCTGTGTTTGTGGCTACTCAATAAAATAAATTCTTTCTGTCGCCGCGAATACTCAAATGTTGATCAGTGCCCGGTGCGGCGACGGGCTTCAATATCAGGAGACGATGATGGAAAAAACAGAAAACAAACCGATTGTAATTGGTGCTGATGCTGCTCCGTTTAAGTTTGAGTTGTCTCAACTGGTGGAGATGCGCATCAGTGATGAATGGGGTGAGGTTAAAGCCCGCGCGCAGTATGCGGATGGCGAAAACCAGTACTTAATCCACTACAAAGCAGCTGATGGTCGCGCCACGACAGAGTGGTTTGGTGAGTCAATGCTGGAAGCAACAGAAGATGATCGCCATCCGGGCTGTCCGGTATTTGCCGGTATGAAATTACCGGAAGGCGCAGTTGTTACTGAGTAACAGGCATTACAGCAGCCCTTCAGTGAGGGGCTGCGATAATGCCGGTATTAAGGAGATTCCAATGCCATCACGAATACCCCGCGCCTGTCGTAAGCGTGGATGTGCAGGCACAACAACAGACAGTTCGGGTTACTGCGATAAGCATCGCGGTGAAGGCTGGGTGCAGCACCAGCGCGGACTGAGCCGCCACCAGCGTGGCTATGGCTCAAAATGGACGGTGATTCGTGCCCGTATTCTGAAGCGCGATAAAGGTCTGTGTCAGTTGTGTCTGCGTGTCGGTGTGGTGAGCGAGGCGAAAACTGTCGACCACATCATCCCGAAAGCGCATGGCGGAACAGACGCAGACAGCAACCTGCAGAGTCTGTGCTGGCCCTGCCACAAGGAGAAAACAGCGCGCGAACGAATCAGGTGATAATTATTCTCACTTGTGGGGAGGGGCGGGTCAAATCCCTGCAGTCCTGGCTGTCCGGGACCGCCCGCCAACCCTTCTTCGCATCGCCGCAGGTTCGAAAACTTTTTTTTGGGAATGCGATCAAACGATTGATAGGTAAAACCGATTATGTCAGGACCCCCGAAAACCCCGCCACGCCTGCATTTGATACGAGGCAACCCCTCAAAGCGTCCCGTTAAAGACTCCAAAAAAACCGCTAAAAAGGACGAAAAAGGTCTCCCTAAAATTCCGCAGCATTTAGGGGCGCAGGGGAAGTACTGGTTCAGGCGAATGGCGGAAGAGCTGAATGCGGAAGGGATCATTTCTCAGCTTGATGCGCGTGCACTCGAGTTACTGGTGGAAGCCTACACCGAATACCGGCATCACTGCGAAACACTCGATGTTGAGGGTTATACCTACCGCACGGAAACGCAGAATGGCGATGTGATGATCAAGGCACATCCGGCTGCGGCGATGAAGGCAGATGCCTGGAAGCGGATCCGGGCGATGCTTGCAGAGTTTGGTATGTCACCGGCAAGCCGGGCGAAAGTAAATATCGCCGGACCGGATGATGTTGATCCGTTGGCAGAGCTTTTAAAAGCGAGAGACTGATGGCAAAAGTGGCTGACGGGATCCGCTACGCCGAACGTGTTGTTGCAGGAGAAATTGTCGCTGGCGAATTTGTCCGTCTGGCCTGCCAGCGTTTTCTTGATGATCTGAAGTACGGCGAAGAGCGGGGGATTTATTTCAGTGAACCCCGTGCGCAGCACATCCTGAATTTCTACAAATTTGTGCCCCATGTGAAAGGGGCGCTGGCAGGCCAGCCCATTGAGTTGATGGACTGGCATGTATTTATCCTCATTAATATTTTTGGTTTTGTCATTCCGCTGGTCAATGAAGAGACCGGGGAAGTTGTCATGCGCAGCGATGGCAGCGGACGCCCGGTGATGGTGCGCCGGTTCCGGACGGCATACAACGAAGTCGCCCGTAAAAACGCAAAATCTACGCTGTCATCGGGTATCGGGCTGTATATGACCGGGGCTGATGGTGAAGGCGGGGCTGAGGTGTATTCAGCCGCAACCACGCGTGACCAGGCCAGAATCGTGTTTGAAGACGCCAAAAATATGGTCAGAAAAGCCCGGTCTACACTCGGGCGATTGTTTGATTTCAACAAGCTGGCGATTTACCAGGAGCAGAGCGCATCAAAATTTGAACCGCTTTCCTCGGATGCAAACAACCTGGACGGTCTGAACATCCACTGCGCCATTATTGATGAGCTGCATGCACATAAAACCCGCGACGTGTGGGACGTTCTGGAAACGGCAACCGGTGCCCGTCTGCAGTCCCTGTTATTTGGTATCACCACGGCAGGCTTTAACAAGGAAGGGATTTGTTACGAGCAACGCGATTACGCCATCAAGGTATTGCGAGGCTATAACAGCGACGTGGAGGGCGCAGTAAAAGACGATTCCTACTTTGCGATTATTTACACGCTCGATGAGGGAGATGATCCGTTTGATGAAACGGTCTGGCAGAAAGCGAATCCGGGCCTGGGCATCTGTAAACGCTGGGATGATCTGCGTCGTCTGGCGACAAAAGCAAAGGAACAGATCTCGGCGCGGGTGAATTTTTTCACAAAACACATGAATGTGTGGGTCACTGCCGAGTCTGCCTGGATGGACATGATTAAGTGGGAGAAGTGTGAATACATCGCTCCACAGCATGAGCTGAAAACGTATCCCATGTGGGTCGGCGTCGACCTTGCTCATAAGATTGATATCTGTGCGGCGGCAAAACTCTGGCGAACCGATAACGGACATGTTCATGCTGATTTTAAATTCTGGCTTCCGGAAGGGCGACTGGATCGGTGTTCACGGCAGCAGGCAGAACTTTACCGGAAGTGGGCGGAAATGGGGAAGCTGATTCTGACGGATGGTGATGTTATCGATCATGCTCAGATAAAAAGTGACTTACTGGAATGGATTGGCGGTGAAAACCTGAGGGAGCTGGGATTTGACCCGTGGAGCGCAATGCAGTTCAGTCTGGCGCTGGCTGAAGAAGGGATACCGCTGGTGGAGGTTCCGCAGACGGTCCGCAATCTGTCAGAGGCCATGAAGGAAACGGAATCACTGGTCTATGCCGGACGTTTCCACCACAGCAATCACCCGGTCATGAACTGGATGATGTCTAACGTTACGGTGAAACCGGATAAAAACGACAATATCTTCCCGAATAAATCCACGCCGGAAGCCAAAATCGACGGTCCTGTTGCGATGTTTACAGCAATGAGCAGGATGCTGGTCAATGGCGGTGAACCGGAGCCGGATCTGTCTGAGCATCTGGTCAGCGTTGGTATCCGCTCGCTTTAACCGAGGTCATTATGTTTCTGATAATTCTCACACCACTGGTTGGCGTGCTGGGGGCGCTTTTGCTGTCGTATGGCACATGGCTGATTTATCCCCCGGCAGGTTTTGTTGTTGCAGGGGCGCTGTGCCTGTTCTGGTCGTGGCTGGTTGCTCGTTATCTCGATCGCGGTCAGCGGGTCGCCTCCGGAGGTGAGTAATGTTTTTCCAGGGGCTTTTTCAACGCAAAAATAACACTCCCGTTACAACACCCGGGATGCTTGCGGAAGAGCTGGGATTGTCATACGACACCTATACCGGAAAGCGGATCAGCAGTCAGCGGGCCATGCGGCTGACGGCGGTGTATTCCTGCGTCAGAGTGCTGGCGGAGTCTGTTGGTATGCTGCCCTGCAGCCTCTACAAAATCACCGGTACCCTTAAAACACGGGCGGTGGATGAACGACTGCATAAGCTGGTTTCGGCAAAACCCAATGGCTACATGACGCCGCAGGAATTCTGGGAACTGGTCATTGTCTGCCTGTGTCTGCGGGGTAATTTTTATGCCTACAAGGTAAAGGCGCTGGGGGAAGTGGTGGAGCTTCTTCCGATAGATCCGGGCTGTGTGGAACCGAAGCTGAACAGCCAGTGGCAGCCGGTTTATCAGGTGACGTTTCCGGATGGTTCCGTGGACGTGCTGACTCAGAATGAAATCTGGCATGTACGTACTCTGACGCTGGACGGACTTGTCGGGCTGAATCCCATTGCGTATGCGCGTGAGGCCATTTCACTGGCAGCGGCAACCGAGGAGCACGGTGCCAGGTTGTTTGGTAACGGTGCGGTGACATCCGGTGTGTTGCGTACGGATCAACAACTTTCTGATCAGGCTTATGCGCGTATCAAAAAGGATTTTGAGGAACGGCATGTCGGGCTGGGAAACTCTCATCGTCCGATGATTCTGGAAATGGGGCTGGACTGGAAAACGGTGGCACTGAATGCCGAAGATAGCCAGTTTCTGGAAACCCGCAAGTTTCAGCTGGAAGAAATCTGTCGCCTGTTCCGCGTGCCGCTGCATATGGTGCAGAACACCGATCGCGCCACCTTCAACAATATTGAAGAACTGGGGCTTGGCTTCATTAACTATTCCCTTGTGCCGTATCTGACCCGTATTGAACAGCGGATCAATACAGGGCTGGTCAGGGAGAGCAAACAGGGGAAGTTTTACGCCAAATTTAATGCCGGAGCATTGTTGCGTGGCGACATGAAATCCCGCTTTGAAGCGTATGCCACGGGGATCAACTGGGGGATTTATTCCCCTAATGACTGCCGTGATCTGGAGGATATGAATCCCCGACCGGGTGGTGATGTGTATCTGACACCGATGAACATGACCACCAGTCCCTCTGCTGGCGATGACAACGGTAAGAAAAAGGAGAGTGGAGATGCAGACAAAACAGCGTCTTGATATACCGCTGAACCTGAAATCCGTCAGTGATTCCGGGGAATTTGAAGGTTACGGTTCTGTTTTTGGTGTTAAGGACAGCCACGATGATGTGGTGGTCCCCGGAGCCTTTACCACAACACTCCAGAAATGGAGCGAAAAAAAGGCGCTGCCTGCGTTGCTCTGGCAGCACCGCATGGATGAGCCCATCGGTGTGTACACCGAAATGAAAGAAGATGATGTCGGGCTTTATGTCAGGGGACGATTACTCATTGATGATGATCCCCTGGCAAAACGTGCACATGCCCATATGAAGGCCGGTTCTTTAACCGGCCTTTCTGTTGGCTACATCCTGAAAGACTGGGAGTACGACCGGGAAAAAGGGGTATTCCTGCTGAAAGAGATCGACCTGTGGGAGGTCAGTCTGGTGACGTTTCCTTCCAATGATGAAGCACGCATCAGTGATGTGAAAAATGCGCTGGCGCGTGGGGAGATCCCTGATCAGAAAATTATTGAGCGGGTCCTGCGCGATGTTGGACTCTCGCGAACCCAGGCCAAAGCATTCATGGTCGGGGGATATGGCGCTTTATCCCTGCGTGATGCTGAGGATGTGGATGCCGCACTGAATGCACTGAAAAATCTTAAATTTTAACCAGGAGAAAAATAATGGCTGATGTTAAAGATGTGGAACAGGTCGCGCAGGAGTTGCAGCGGAAGTTTGACGATTTTAAGGAAAAAAACGACAAACGTATCGATGCGATCGAGCAGGAAAAGGGAAAACTTGCTGGTGAAGTGGAAACCCTCAACGGAAAACTGGCTGAACTGGAAAATCTGAAAAGCGATCTTGAAGCTGAACTGGCTGAAGTCAAGCGTCCGGCAGGCGGCACGCAAAATAAAGTTGCCGGGGAACATAAAGAAGCGTTTATCGGATTTATGCGTAAGGGGCGTGAAGATGGCCTGCGTGAGCTTGAGCGTAAGGCGATGCAGGTGGGCAATGATGAAGATGGTGGTTATGCCATTCCGGAAGAACTGGACCGCACCATTCTGACGTTGCTGAAAGATGAGGTGGTGATGCGCCAGGAAGCCACTGTGATCACCCTCGGTGGCTCGGATTATAAAAAACTGGTGAATCTGGGCGGCACAACGTCCGGATGGGTGGGGGAAACGGATGCTCGTCCGGAAACCGCCACATCAAAACTGGGTCTGATTGAACCCTTTATGGGGGAAATCTACGGCAACCCGCAGGCCACCCAGAAAATGCTCGATGACGCTTTCTTCAATGTGGAAGACTGGATCAACAGTGAGCTGGCGCTGGAATTTGCCGAACAGGAAGAAATTGCCTTTACCAGTGGCGACGGCAGCAAAAAACCAAAAGGTTTTCTGGCTTACGAGTCCACCGATGAAGATGACAAGACCCGTGCGTTTGGCAAACTTCAGCACATTGCTTCCGGTGCGGCTTCCGGCGTGACTGCCGATGCGATCATTAAACTGATTTACACCCTGCGCAAGGCGCACCGCAGCGGCGCGAAGTTCATGATGAACAACAGCAGCCTGTTTGCCATTCGTCTGCTGAAGGATAACGACGGAAATTATCTGTGGCGTCCGGGTATTGAGCTGGGTCAGCCTTCTTCTCTGGCAGGGTATGGCATCGTTGAGAATGAGCAGATGCCGGATATTGCCGCCGATGCAAAAGCCATTGCGTTTGGTAACTTCAAACGCGGCTATACCATCGTTGACCGCATCGGTACCCGTATCCTGCGCGATCCGTACACCAACAAACCGTTTGTGGGTTTTTATACCACCAAGCGAACCGGCGGTATGCTGGTGGATTCTCAGGCGATTAAGCTGATGAAAATTGGGGCTGCAACCCGCCAGAAAGCCGCTGCGTAATGCGGTTTTTTTGTGCCCGCGTAATGGCGGGCACAGGAGGAAAATATGCTCCTGAAAGAAGAGGAAATTAAATCTCACCTCCGGCTCGATGATGGTTTGTACAGTGACGGCGATTTTCTGAAATTGCTGGCACAGGCGGTACAGAAAAGAACAGAGACATACCTGAACAGGAAGTTGTATGCACCGGAAGAGACGATTCCGGAAGACGATCCTGACGGGATGCATCTGACTGATGATGTTCGTCTGGCAATGCTGATGCTGGTCAGTCATTTTTATGAAAATCGCTCAACGATCACCGATGTGGAGAAACTGGAAACGCCAATGAGTTTCAGATGGCTTGCTGGCCCTTACAGGATTGTCCCGCTATGAAAATCAGGCAAAGTCAGACCAGTGCCACTTACCTTTTACCGGATCCCGGAGAGCTGAATCGCCGGATAAAGATCCGCCTTCGTGTGGATGAACCCACCGCTGATTTTGGTACGGAGCCAACGTATCCGGAGTCGTTTGATGTCTGGGCAAAGGTGGCTCAGCCAGGCGCTGCCGCTTATCAGGGCTCAGTGCAGACAGAAAATATCGTTACGCATTATTTTACGATCCGTTTCCGGCATGACATCACGGCAGATCACGAAGTGGTTTATTACGGTCAGGAGTACCGGATCCGGCGAATACGCGACCTGAACGGTCAGCGGCGTTTTTTATTACTGGAATGTGAAGAACTGCGTACAGCGCGACGACGGGGTGAATGCCATGAATCAGACAGCATTTTTACACGTCGACTTTAAACAACCAAAGGAGCTGGAGTTTAATCGCGCCCGTCTGCGTCGGGCGTTTGTGCAAATCGGGCGCGTTTACATGCGTGACGCCAGACGTCTGGTGATTAAACGCGGGCGTTCTGGCCCGGGAGAGAACCCGGGGTATCAGACCGGGCGTCTGGCCCGCTCCATCGGTTATTACGTTCCCAAAAAAACGACGCGTCGCCCCGGACTGATGGTGAAAATTTCCCCTAACCAGAAAAACGGGCAGGGGAATCGCCGTTTTCCTGAAGGCGCTCCTTATTATCCGGCGTTTCTGTATTACGGTGTTCGCTATTCGGCGTATGGAATGGATAAAAAGGATAAGCGACAGAAGAAGCACCATTCTTCGACTTTCCGGCTGGCCCCGCGTAATAACTTTATGGCTGACGTTATTGAGCGGCGGCGTCACTGGACGCAGGAACTGTTGTCCCGTGAGCTGCAGCGTTCGTTACGTCCGGTAAAAAGGAAGCATAAATGAAACTGACAACGATAATTGCGGCGCTGCGTGAGCGATGCCCGCGTTTTGAGGATCGTGTTTGTGGCGCGGCGCAGTTTAAGGCGATCCCTGATGCCGGAAAACTGCGACTGCCTGCTGCCTATGTGGTTCCCTCTGACGATGCGCCGGGGGAACAAAAATCACAGACCGATTACTGGCAGGATTTGACAGAAGGCTTCTCCGTTATTGTTGTGCTCAGCAATGAGCGTGATGAAAAAGGGCAGTGGGCAGCCTATGACGCTGTTCATGATGTCCGGAGAGAACTCTGGAAAGCCCTGCTTGGATGGATGTCGGATCCGCAGGGGGGCGAGATTGTTTATGCCGGTGGCACCCTGCTGGATCTGAACCGTTACGAACTGTATTACCAGTTTGATTTTACGGCGAAGTATGAAATCACGGAAGAAGACACGCGACAGGCAGAGGACGTGAATGCCCTGCCGGATTTATCCCTGCTGAGTATTGATGTGGATTACATCGATCCTAGTACTGGCCCGGATGGTGACATTGAGCACCATCTGGAAATGCGTTTCCCTCAGAAATAAGAGTCCCTCATGTTTGTGAAACCCCTGAAAGGGCGGTCAGTTCCTGACCCTGCCCGTGGAGACCTTTTGCCTTCTGACGGGCGAAATGTGGAAGAAAGCAGCTACTGGCTTCGCCGTATAGCGGCGGGTGATGTGGTACGTGTTAAACAGGATAAGGCTAAAGAATCATGACAATAAGTTTTAGTGCTGTTCCGTCGGATACGCTGGTGCCGTTGTTTTACGCCGAGATGGACAATTCTGCGGCAAATACAGCAGTGACCAGCGCGCCTGCATTATTGATCGGGCATGCCAGCAATGATGCCGCCATTGAGGTTAACAGCCTGGTGCTGATGCCGTCGGCAGATTATGCCCGTCAGATTTGTGGGGCCGGGAGCCAGCTGGCGCGTATGGTTGACGTCTACCGTCAGACAGATCCTTTCGGTGAACTGTATGTTATTGCAGTACCGGAAGCCAAAGGGGCGGCGGCGACGGTCAGGGTGACAGTTACCGGAGAAGCAGAGGAAAGCGGCACCCTGAGTCTGTATGTCGGGCGCTCCCGTGTACAGGTGCCTGTGGTGAATGGCGATGATGCCACTGCGGTTGCCACCGCGATTAAGGAAGCGGTAAACGGGGTTATCACCCTGCCGTTTGCGGCGTCATCTGATGCAGGTGTGGTGACACTGACTGCCCGCCATAAGGGGCTGTATGGTAACGAGTTGCCTGTCTGCCTGAATTATTATGGTTCTGGTGGTGGTGAGATTCTGCCCGCGGGGCTTCAGGTCGTGACGGAAGCCGGAACTGCGGGTAGCGGCGCGCCTGATCTTACCGCCGCTGTTGCTGCTATGGGCGATGAGGCATTCGACTTTATCGGTCTGCCGTTCAACGATGCCGCCTCCATCAATATGATGATGACCGAAATGAATGACAGCAGCGGTCGCTGGAGTTATGCGCGCCAGTTATACGGGCATGTCTATACCGCAAAACTGGGAACGCTGTCAGAGCTGGTTGATGCCGGAGATATGCATAATCAGCAACATATCACGCTTGCTGGTTACGAAAAAGAAACCCAGTCGCCTGTCGATGAACTGGTTGCCAGTCGCCTTGCCCGTGAAGCGGTATTTATCCGCAATGATCCGGCCCGTCCGACACAGATGGGGGAACTGGTGGGGATGCTTCCGGCACCGAAAGGTAAGCGATTCATCATGACAGAGCAGCAGACCCTTTTATCTCACGGCGTGGCGACGGCTTATGTGGAAGGCGGCACGTTGCGGATCCAGCGTTCCGTAACCACCTACAAAAAGAATGCATATGGCGTGGCAGACAACAGCTATCTGGACAGTGAAACACTGCATACCAGCGCATACGTTCTTCGCAAACTGAAATCGGTCATTACAAGCAAGTACGGACGCCACAAGCTGGCAAATGATGGTACCCGTTTTGGTCCGGGGCAGGCGATTGTTACTCCTGCCGTTATCAAAGGGGAGCTTCTGGCGACATATCGTCAGATGGAGCGTGCCGGTATTGTGGAAAATTACGATCTGTTTAAACAGTATCTGATAGTTGAGCGTGATGCGGATAACCCGAACCGACTGAACACGCTGTTCCCGCCGGATTATGTTAACCAGTTACGTGTCTTTGCGGTGGTTAACCAGTTCCGTCTCCAGTATTCAGAGGAGTCAGCATAATGGCAAAGATCGCCGGAACCTGTTTTTTTAAAGTGGATGGTCAGCAGTTATCGCTGACAGGTGGCATTGAAGTGCCGATGAACACCAATGTCCGGGATGATGTTGTCGGCATGGCAGGGGATGTGGATTACAAGGAGACCTGGCGGTCACCTTACGTTAAGGGCACGTTTAAAGTGCCCAAAAACTTTCCGGTCGACAAAATTACCACCTCAGACCAGATGACGATTACCGCTGAGCTGGCAAACGGCATGGTGTATGTGCTTTCGGCGGCATGGCTGCACGGAGAGGCTAACCATAATGCCGAAGAAGGCACGGCAGATCTTGAATTCCACGGCGAAGAGGGAGGGTATCAGTAATGGCAATGAACGTTACAGAAATTGTTTTAAAAAAACCGGTGACAGCGCATAACGAAATGCTGCATGTGCTGGAGTTGCGCGAGCCCACGTATGACGAAATCGAGGCGCTGGGTTTTCCTTTCATTATTTCCGGTGAAGGCAGTATTAAACTGGACAGCCAGGTGGCACTGAAATATATCCCGTTGCTGGCGGGGATCCCGCGTTCATCGGCGGCGCAGATGGCAAAACTGGATATTTTTAAGACCAGCATGCAGATCCTGCGTTTTTTTACCCAGTCGGAGACGGGAAGCACCTCCGGAAACGACTCTACAATGTTGCCTGGTTCTGGAAACTGAATCCACTGGAGCTGCGACGGGTGGCTATTTCGCAGTTTACAGAACTGGAAGCCGAGGCCGTCCGCATTAACGAGGAGATGAAGCATGGCTGACAGTTTTCAGCTGAAGGCGATCATCACTGCCGTGGATAAGGTATCGGCACCGCTGAAGGGAATGCAGCGCCAGCTGAAAGGTTTTAAAAAGGAGTTTGCCAGCCTGTCACTGGGCGCAGCGGGTGCCGGAACCGCAGTACTGGGGGCGCTGGCGCTCCCGGTCAAATCTGCCATTGCCCTTGAATCAAAAATGGCGGATGTCCGGAAAGTGGTGGATGGTCTGGATACGCCGGAAGCGTTTAAGGCAATGACGGAGCAGGTGCGCGACCTGTCAACAGAACTGCCCATGTCGGCGGAAGGTATCGCCGAAATTGTGGCGGCGGGTGGTCAGGCTGGTATCGCCCGTGACGAGCTAATGCAGTTTACTGACGACGCCGTGAAGATGGGCGTGGCCTTTGACACCACGGCAGAAGAATCCGGCCAGATGATGGCACAGTGGCGCACTGCCTTTAAACTGACACAGGGAGAGGTGGCAGGACTTGCGGACAAGATTAACTATCTTGGTAATACCGGTCCTGCGAGTGCGAAAAAGATTTCTGATGTTGTGACCCGTATTGGCCCTTTAGGCAGTGTTGCGGGGGTGGCCTCCGGAGAGATTGCCGCAATGGGGGCAACCATTGCCGGAATGGGGGTGGAATCAGAAATTGCGGCGACGGGGATAAAGAATTTTATGCTGTCGCTGACAGCGGGGAATTCTGCCACCAAATCGCAGAAAAAAGCGCTTCGCCTGTTGCGCATTGACCCGAAAAAACTGGCGGCGGATATGCAGAAAGACGCCCGTGGGGCCATGCTGCACGTACTGGATTCTCTGGCGAAAGTGCCGAAAGAAAAACAGGCTGCTGTGCTTAATGCGCTGTTCGGGAAGGAGTCTCTGGGAGCCATTGCGCCGCTGCTAACGAATCTGGATTTGTTGCGAACCAATTTTAATCGTGTGGCGGATGCGCAGCAGTATGGCGGCTCAATGCAGAAAGAATATGCCGCCCGTGCGGCGACGACGGAAAATCAGTTGTTGCTGCTGCAGAACCAGATCAATGCGATTTCTTCCACGTTGGGGGATACCTTCCTGCCTTCAATCAATGAAGGCATAAAAGAGATGAAGCCTTTTCTGGAAGAAGTGCGCACGTTTGTCAGAGAAAATCCTGAGGTCGTAAAAACCATCGCGAAAACTGGTGCGGCATTACTGACGATGGGCGTGGCGATTGGCACATTGACACGCATAACAAAAATCATGGGTAGCGTGATGAATATGACGCCGGCAAAGGGATTAATTGCGCTTCTCGTCGGTGGCGCATATCTCATAATTGATAACTGGGAAACCGTTGGACCGGTTATTAAAAATGTCTGGGAAGTCATTGATGGCACCGCCCAGGCTATGGGGGGATGGGAAACGATCCTTAAAGCTATCGCCATTTTTATGGCGACAAAGTGGGTCACCGATGTCACTAAATCAATCAGCATTGTGACGAAGGATATGCGCACACTCGGCAAGGTCACTGCCGCTACCGGATTGTTTGGTAAAGGCGGGGGCGTTATCGGAAAAGCCGGTGTATATGGGATGCTGGCTTCTATGATGTGGGAGCCCGTCGAAAATGCACTTGAATCAATTCTGCCTGAGAGCGATGTTAACTGGGCCAGGGATCATGGCATATATCTGGCCTCTGACTGGACCCCGTTTTTTAATCGAAAAAATTATGAGGAATACCAGGCATCCCTTAATCAGCCGCGTCAGTACAAACCGAATGTTCCTTTGCTTAATCCGGCGATATCGTCTGTGGCAGCACGTGGTGAAATCAAAGTCACGTTTGACAATGCGCCACAGGGAATGCGCGTTATCGATTTGCCGAAAACAGGCGATCCCTTTATGAAAATCACCCATGACGTTGGGTATTCACCTTTCAGGCGTTAATAATGGGGTATCAGAATGGATTTTCCTTCCTTACCTTCTTTGTCCTCTTTGTTTTCTTCATCTTCCGGAACGACCTGGCGCGATAATCTTTACGATGCTTCATTTCGTGGCGTTCCGTTTTCGGTGGAAAGCGACGAGGGTTCGTTCGGACGCCGCGTTCAGGTCCATGAATACCCTAACCGTGATAAACCGTACACGGAAGATCTCGGGCGTGCCACGCGACGGCTGACGATTAATGCGTATCTCGTTGGTGATGATTATGCAGAGCAGCGCGATCGGCTGATTACAGCGATTGAAACCGCCGGGCCGGGGACGCTGATCCATCCGCAGTTCGGTGAAATGCAGGGCTGTATTGACGGACAGGTGACCGTTTCTCACTCTAGCACTGAAGGCCGAATGTGCCGGGTTTCATTTCAGTTTGTTGAGAGCGGGGAACTGTCATTTCCGGTCGCCGGAGCCGCAACCGCCAGAAAACTGGAGGAGTCGTCCGGATTCCTGGATGAGCTGATTGAGGACATGTTCGGCGATTTTGATCTCGCGGGTATACCGGACTTTATTCAGAACGACGTTATTGTCCGGGCAACCGATATGCTGGGAACCGTTCAGACGGCTTTCAAAATGGTTAATTCTGCTGTTTCTGCCGGAATGAGGCTGATGCAGGGCGATTTATCCGTCATTCTGATGCCGCCATCGGTTGCCAGTGATTTTGTGCATACGTTGCAGGATACCTGGCGGGCAGGAACCAGACTGGTGGACAACACACAGGATCTGGTGCAGTCCATAACGACAATGTCCGGTATTACGCTGGATCCAGGACTGGCACCGCGTGCGGTGTGGCCCACAGATTCCGCATCGGTTGTCAGGCAAAAACAGCAGACAAATCTGGTGGCTGCAGTCATCCGGACGACGGCAATCAGCGAGGCTGCAAGGGCGGTCACTTCACTGCCGCAACCCGGAAGTCTGGTGAAAAATCAGCAGGCGGTTGTGGCTGTTGGTGGTTCCACTGAACGTCAGTCCGATATCATTCATGTTTCTCATCCGGCACTTGACAGTGTGGCTGCCAGTACAGAGCAGAATGAGACAGCACAACCACCCACGCGGGAAAATCTCACCATCATACGCGAATCGCTGAACGCGGCGATTGAGCAGGAGCTCAGGCGTACGGCGAATGACAGGCTGTTTTTTCAGCTGACGTCATTACGTACAGAACTGAACCGGGATATTCAGGCCCGTCTGGTTCAGACGGAGGAAACCGCAGAGCGAACGCCAGCGGAAGTTCTGCCTGCGCTTGTTCTGGCTGCGTCATGGTACGACGATGCGTCCCGTGAAACTGATATCCTGGATCGAAATGCCATCTCCCATCCGGGCTTTGTTCCGGTCAGGGCATTAAGGGTACCCGTCAGATGAATAATACCGTTTTACTTCGGGTTTCCGGTCGCGAATGGGGCGGCTGGACATCCGTCCGTATCAGTGCGGGCATTAACCGTATTGCCCGGGATTTTAATGTTGCCATTACCACCCGCTGGCCCGGAAGCCGGGATTATCAACCCCGGATAAAAAATGGTGAGCTGGTTGAAGTGCTTATCGGGGATGAGCCAGTTCTCACCGGATATGTGGAGGCACTACCGCTTCGTTATGACGCCAGCAGTGTCAGCATGGGAATTGTCGGGCGAAGCAAAACAGCCGATCTGGTTGACTGCTCTGCTTTGCCACTCCAGCAGAGCGGAAAAAACCTGCTCAGAATAGTCAGTGAACTGGCTGCACCATTTGGCATCACCGTTGTTGATGCTGGCGTGCCGCAGACAGCGGTGATTGATGCCCAGCCGGAACACGGCGAAACCGTTGCTGATTGTCTTAACCGGTTGCTGGGGCAGGTTCAGACGCTGGCTTATGACGATGAATGCGGGCGACTGGTTCTGGGAAAACCCGGAACAGGCAAAGCGGCGACAGCACTGGTGCTGGGAGAGAATATTCTTTCCTGTGACACGGAAAGAAGCATCAGAGAGCGGTTTTCTGAATATCAGGTCAGTGGGCAGCGCCCGGGCAACGACGATGATTTTGGTGAGGCCACCATTGCCGCAATACGTCAGACAATTCAGGACAGTGGCGTGACCCGTTATCGCCCTTTGTTGATTCAGCAGTCAGGTACAGCAACGACAGCAACCTGTAAGGCCCGTTGTGAATTTGAAGCGCGTCAACGGGCTGCGCTTACCCGTGAGACAACATATACGGTTCAGGGCTGGCGGCAGGGCAGTGGCGCGTTATGGCGTCCGGGGTTATCTGTCATCGTTTTCGACCCGCTGAATAATTTTGATAATGATGAACTGGTGATCGCAGAAGTCACCTATAACCAGGACGACCGGGGCACGACGACTGAATTACGGGTTGGCCCGGCAGATGCTTATCTCCCCGAGCCTGTTACCGCCAGGAAGAAAAAAAATGTTGAGGAGGATTTCTGATGAACGGGTTTTCTCTTCGCAATCTGATTTCCCGGGCTGTCATCACGGCGGTGGATTCCGCCAGAAAGTGTCAGTCTGTAGGGTTGAAAATGATAGCCGGAGATCAGAAACAACACGTTGAGCACCTTGAACCTTATGGTTTTACATCTGCCGCACAGAACGGTGCTGAGGGGGTTGCTTTATTCCCGGCGGGCGACCGTTCTCATGGTGTGGTTGTGGTCGTGGCTGACAGACGTTACCGGCTGAAAGGACTGAAACGTGGGGAAGTGGCGCTTTATGACGATCAGGGGCAGTCAGTTGTCCTGACCCGTTCCGGTATTGTGGTGAACGGGGCCGGTAAGCCCATTATTTTTAAAAACGCGTCTAAAGCGCGCTTTGAAATGCCTGTCGAATCCACCGCTGATATTACTGACAATTGCGACAGTGGCGGACTCAGCATGCAGCAAATGCGGCAGACCTACAATGCCCACAAACACACCGAAAATGGTGATGGTGGTGGGATCACTGACACGCCGGACCAACCGATGGGCTGAAAATCATGATGATTAATGTTAACGGGCGATCCGTGTCGACCGGGGCTTCGCTCGACCTTCTGACGCGTGCTGTGATTATTTCGCTTTTTACCTGGCGACGTGCCGGGCGGGATGATGATGCACCGCAGATATTTGGATGGTGGGGGGATACCTGGCCTGCGGTTCAGAATGATCGCACGGGGTCGCGTCTGTATCTGTTGCGACGCAGCAAGTTGACAAATAAAACCCCGCAGCTTGCCAGAGATTATGCCCGTGAGGCGCTGGCGTGGATGGTGGAGGATGGTGCTGCTTCCCGTCTTGATATTAACGCTGTCCGGACCGGGACAGACTCGCTGGCACTTGCCATTACCATTTACCAGCGTGACGGCAATATTCACAACATTATTTTTGATGATATCTGGAGTGAACTGAATGGCTGACAGTCAGTTTTATCGCCCCGGCCTCCCGCAACTTATTTCTATGATCCGGAGCGATTTATTAACCCGCTTTGAGCAGGATACGCTGCTTCGTCGTATGGATGCGGAAGTGTATGCCCGTGTACAGGCTGCAGCCGTACACACGTTATACGGGTATATCGATTATCTTGCCAGAAATCTGTTGCCGGACATGTGTGATGAAGACTGGTTGTACCGGCACGCCAGAATCAAACGTTGCCCGCGAAAAGATGCGGTGGCAGCCCGGGGATTTGTGCGCTGGGATGGCGTAGAGGGGACGCCGGTATTGCCAGCGGGAACGCAGATCCAGCGTGATGATCAGGTGACCTTCACCACGACGGCGACGGTGACCGCAGCCGATGGTCTTCTCCGGGTGCCTGTTGTGGCAGACGAACCGGGATCGGCGGGGAATACGGATGATGGTATTGCCATGCAGCTGGGAACACCCGTCAGTGGTCTGCCGTCCACAGGGTACGCAGACACCATTACAGACGGTGAAGATATTGAAAATCTGGAAATATGGTGTGCCCGCGTTATGGAACGTTATTACTACATTCCACAGGGGGGCGCAGACCCTGATTATGTTATCTGGGCGAAAGAAGTTCAGGGTATTAACCGTGCATGGACTTTCAGACACTGGAAAGGGATTGGAACGGTTGGCGTGATGGTGGCGACAAACGATCCGGAACACCCGGCCCCGGATGAAAGCGTGATTAACGCAGTCAGGGACCACATCCTTCCTCTGGCACCTGTTGCCGGAAGCGGATTGTATGTATTCGGTGCCACAGAAAAAGTCATCCCGATGACGATTGCGTTATCGAAAGACACACCGCAGATCAGGGCGGCAATAAAATCAGAACTGAATGCGCTGATGTTCCGGGATGGTGTGCCGGAAGGGCGCATGTATCTGTCCAGAATCAGCGAGGCTATCAGTTTATCTGCAGGTGAGGTGGCCCATCGACTCATCGACCCTTCATCGGATATTGACCTGGGGGAAACTGAGCTTCTGGTGCTCGGGGAGATCACATGGCAGGCTTATGACCCGGTAAGGAGTAAATAATGGATACGTTACAGGATGATTATACAAAATTGTTGTATGGCCTGATGCCGCCGGGACCTGCATGGTCAGATACCGACGGTGTACTTGACGGTCTGGCACCATCGCTTGTGCGTGTTCACCAGCGGGCTGATGAACTGGTGATTGAAATCGATCCCGGTCAGTCCACAGAGCTGATTGAACGTTATGAAGAATTGTATGGTTTACCTGATTCCTGTTCCCCTGTCGGAACCCAGACATTACGCCAGCGTCAGCAACGTCTTGAAGCAAAAGCCAATGTGGCTGGTGGCATAAATGAGCAGTTCTTCCTGGATCAGCTTGAGGCGCTGGGATATACCGGCGTGACGATCGAACAGTTCCAGAATCTGGATGCAAGCCCCGATCCGGAATGGGGAGATCGCTGGCGTTATTTCTGGCGTGTGACGTTGCCGGTGGATGCCGGTGCTCAGTGGCAGACATGCACAGACGCCTGCAACACACCGATCCGGATGTGGGGGGATACGGTTGCGGAGTGCGTGATTAATAAATTATGTCCGTCACACACCGTCGTTTTATTTTCCTATCCAGACGAGGATGAAGATGCACAGGATTGATACGCTGACAGCGGTAAAAGATAAGTTTGGCCCGGGCAAGAACGGATTTACTGATGGAAATCTTCGCACAGGACGTCTTGCCACCTGGCTGAACAGTGCAATGTGGGATGCCATTCAGGAGGAAATCTGTGGTGTCATTGAGAAGGCCGGGATAGAACTGAATAAAAAAGAACACGATCAGCTATATAAAGCCATATTATTACTGGTGGGTGGTGCAATTAACGAAGAGGCATTGCTGATAAAAAATAACCTTTCGGATGTGGAAGACAAGGATGAGGCTGTTGAAAACCTCGGATTAAAACACACGGTGGACAAGGCAAAAAATGCCGTTCAGCGTGATGGCGACACCATGACCGGGAAACTGATATTGCCTCAGACTTCTGCATTTGGTGTAAATACAGAGAATATACTGGGCGGGAATTCACTTGCGATAGGTGAAGGGCAAACGGGTTTAAAGCAGGTATCAGGCACACTTTCCATATTTGTACAGGGAAATGAAGTTTTTTATCTGGAGGAGGATACCATTACCGCGATGGTGGATATTCTGCTCAATGGCTATTTGTCAGCGGATAAGGTGATGGTAGCCAGTAGCTCTGGCGGCTGGATTGATATGCGTAACCAGAGTGTTTTTCTTGGACGCAATCCGGTAAGCACAAACAGTGCCCAGGCTTTGTTGCGTCAGGATCATGCAGACAGAAAGTATTTCCTGGGGGGGTTGGGGAATAAGCAGTTCGGCATTTACATGATAAATAACAGCCGTTCAGATAATGGTACGGACGGGCAGGCGTATATGGACGAGTCGGGAAACTGGCTATGTGGTCGTCAGATTATCCCGTCAGACTACGGAAACTTCGATTCACGTTACGCAAAAACAGGGGCCAGTATCACTTCTGTAAGGCTGGGGTGAACCGCCCCGGAAATCCTGGAGACTAAACTCCCTGAGAAAGAGGTAAACAGGATGACTAAAAATACTCGTTTTTCCCCCGAAGTCCGTCAGCGGGCGATTCGTATGGTTCTGGAAAGTCAGGATGAATATGACTCACAGTGGGCGGCAATTTGTTCCATTGCCCCAAAGATTGGCTGTACGCCGGAGACTCTGCGTGTCTGGGTTCGCCAGCATGAGCGGGATACCGGGGGCGGTGATGGTGGGCTCACCAGCGCTGAACGTCAGCGTCTGAAAGAGCTGGAACGTGAAAATCGTGAACTGCGCCGCAGTAACGATATCCTTCGCCAGGCTTCCGCTTATTTTGCGAAGGCGGAGTTCGACCGCCTCTGGAAAAAATGATGCCACTGCTGGATAAGCTGCGTGAGCAGTACGGGGTCGGACCGGTATGCAGCGAACTGCATATTGCCCCGTCAACGTATTACCATTGTCAGCAACAGCGACATCATCCGGATAAACGCAGTGCCCGTGCGCAGCACGATGACTGGCTGAAGAGAGAGATACAGCGCGTATACGATGAAAATCATCAGGTGTACGGTGTGCGTAAAGTCTGGCGTCAGTTGTTACGGGAAGGAATCAGGGTGGCCAGATGTACAGTGGCGCGCCTCATGGCGGTTATGGGACTTGCCGGTGTTCTCCGGGGTAAAAAGGTCCGCACTACCGTCAGCCGGAAAACCGTTGCCACAGGTGACCGCGTAAACCGTCAGTTCGTGGCAGAACGTCCTGACCAGCTGTGGGTGGCTGATTTTACTTACGTCAGCACATGGCAGGGCTTCGTCTATGTGGCGTTTATCATTGATGTGTTTGCCGGATACATCGTGGGGTGGCGGGTCTCATCGTCTATGGAAACGACATTCGTGCTGGATGCGCTGGAGCAGGCGTTGTGGGCCCGTCGTCCGTCTGGCACCATCCATCACAGCGATAAAGGCTCTCAGTATGTGTCACTGGCCTATACGGAGCGACTAAAAGAAGCCGGATTACTGGCATCAACAGGGAGTACAGGCGACTCGTATGACAACGCGATGGCTGAGAGCATCAATGGTCTTTACAAAGCGGAGGTAATACACCGTAAGAGCTGGAAAAACCGTGCAGAAGTGGAACTGGCCACACTAACGTGGGTGGACTGGTATAACAATCGACGATTGCTGGGAAGGCTGGGCCATACTCCTCCGGCAGAAGCAGAAAAAGCTTATTATGCTTCCATCGGAAACAATGATCTGGCAGCCTGAGTTCACAGATAAAACACTCTCCAGGAAACCCGGGGCGGTTCAGGGGTCAAGACAAAGCTACTCCCCCGCAGGTAACTGGTATACCTGGACGCAGGACCTTGGTAGCGGAAACGTCATGACCGGGATAATCGTTCAGGATACTGGCGACAATTCTGCAGATAACATTGGTGGTATTTATTACCGGACCATTCAGTATTGTGTGAATGGTACCTGGATGAATGTATCGTCGATATGAATTCGCGTAAAAGAACGGTAAACACCATGATAAACATTAAAAACTTCAGAGAATACACACCGGAAAATCCACCAGTAGCGTGGGCGTTATATCTCATCAGTGAGGATGGTCAGGACTGGTACGAATGCCAGAAACAGTTTGCGACGAATACATACAAAATCATGTATGACAGTAATAACATTGTCCGCAGCATTACAACCGATGTTTCTGCGCTCTGTCCACTTAATGCAAGTGTTACCGAACTGGATGTACTTCCTGATGGTGTGAATATTGATGGTGGATGGTATTACCAGGACGGCGAAGTGCTGCCTGTGCCAGTGGATTATGTGGCCAAAGCAGAGGCAGAACGTCAGCGTCTGCTGATGACGGCACAGGATATCACATCCGGTTGGGCTACCGACCTGGCGCTGGGCATTCTCAGTGATGAAGAAAAAGAAAAACTGAAAGTCTGGCGTATTTACGCAAAGGAATTGCAGGCGATGGATTTCAGCACTATTACTGATAAAGCCTCATATAACGCCATTGAGTGGCCCGTCTCTCCGGAAACCTCTTCCTGATTTAATTTATCGCGAGAAAAACTATGTCTGTAGTGATATCAGGTGCGTTGACTGATGGCGCAGGCATCCCCATGTCCGGATGCCACATAATTCTGAAATCCCGTGTGAACACCTCAGAGGTGGTGATGCGCACAGTTGCCGACGTGGTGACAGGAAACTGTGGCGAGTACTGTTTTAAGGCGCAGGCCGGAAAATATTGCGTGTATCTGAAGCAGGACTGGCGCGATGAGTACTATGTTGGCGACATTACTGTATACGATGACTCAAAGCCCGGCACACTGAATGATTTTCTGACCGCCCCCGATGAAGGCGACCTCAAACCTGATGTAGTGAAACGCTTTGAGGAAATGGTGGCGCAGGCGCAGCAGAGCGCCGAAGCCACCACTACCGCCCGTGATGATGCGGAACGTCTTGCGGGTGAGGCAGAAAACAGCGCACAGACATCAGGCTCTGCGCGGGATGAATCGGTTGATGCTGCTGAACGAGCCCGTCAGCACAAGGAAGCTGCGTCCTCAGCAGCAACCAGTGCCGGGCAGTCAGCAAATGTTGCGCTGGGCCATGAAAATAACGCTGCCGAATATGCCCGGCAGGCCAGAATCAGTCAGGAAGCGAGCGCAGACAATGCGCAGGAAGCGAAACAGTACAGGGATGAGGCACAGCAGATAGTTGATGACCTGAATGCAACAAATGCCAGCACGACAGAAAAAGGACTGGTGCAACTGTGTAGTGACACGGATAACGACAGCGAGGAACTGGCTGCCACGCCAAAGGCTGTCAAAACCGTCATGGAGGAGACGAAAACAAAAGCGCCACTGGACAGCCCGGCTTTCACCGGCACCCCAACCACCCCAACCCCACCGGATGATGCCGCCGGTCTGGAAGCAGCGAACGCAGCGTTTGTGCGCAAACTGCTTGCTGCGCTGGTTGGCTCATCACCGGAAGTTCTGGACACCCTGAACGAGCTGGCAGCGGCGCTGGGTAATGACCCGAACTTTGCGACCTCAATGATGAATGCGCTGGCAGGCAAACAACCGCTTAATGACGTCTTAACGGCAATCAGCGCACTGACGCAACGGGCAGATAATCTTCTGTACTTCAATACAGACGGGAATGCCTCACTGTCTCTGCTGTCAGAGAAGGGCCGCGCATTACTGGCGCATGACACGGCTGAAGCCATGCGCACGGAGCTTGAGCTGAACGCGGCTGCGACGATGGAACCCCAGAGTGATATCCGTGACCGCACACCGGGCAGGCTGGCCCTGTCCGGGATGTATGGGTTTGGACAGGCATTCACCAGCACTGACGCTCTGGCGTTTGAGGGGCTGTCTGATTTCGTTGAGTGGTTGAAGAAAGTCACGCCGGGGCGGTATGCGGTCAGTATTACAGACTCCTCGCAACTGCTTACCGGTACCACGCAATTTAACGGCATTATTGATGTGATGTGGTCACCGTACGCCAACAGTGAATCCGACACAGTCCGCAAATTTAAAACCCTGATGTGCTACAACCAGTATTATCAGGGTGAACACTGTATTCACTATATGCAGTACCGGTACAACGACAGCGATAACAGCTGGAACATGTCATCGCGGGTAGTTGTATACGACGGAGATTCACTGGCGTACCTGCTGTCCAGGATGGCGGGCTCAGGCTCATATTATAAATACCCGGCCGTTGGTGTGCCGATTATGGCGGCATATCAGGGGGAGAGTTTTGGTGCAGATGCGTCTCTGGGGCTCGGTGATATTGTGCCGGGTTCCCGTCTTGGCCCTCTGGCTATGAGTGCACGGGTTAGCGATACAGGGACATACGCATCCTCACCGCAGGTTGTGATTGGCGGTGCTGGTGAATACAACTTCCCCGGTCGTTACACGGCGCTTTCGGGGACCCGCATTAGTCACGATACAACGCGTGGCTATATCGGTCTTTTTGTACGCATTGAGTAATAAGGAAATAAGACATGAAAATCAGAGCGGTGAAAGGCATCAGAAACGCGCATTATCTTGAAAATGGTGCGGTTGACTGCGAGGTGTTATTTGAAGGTGAAACGGAGTTCGTCCTGTATACCGCCATACAGGATGATATGGCCCCGACAGGCCAGCATGTCTGGCAGGAGCTGCAAAGCGGGAAATGGGGCGAAATCGCCCCGTTTACCGTCACGCCGGAACTTATTGCAGCGGCAAAGGATGCCAAAAGGCGGGAAATTGAGGCATGGCGCGACAGTCAGGAAAACGTTGAGTTTATTTTCACGTTTGATGACCGTCGTTTTGATGGCGGAAAAACCTCGCAGTCACGCCTTGCCCCCGTGGTTGCAACAGCACAGGCCGGACTGCTTCCGGAGGGTTTTTTCTGGACTGATGCGGATAATAACAACGTCGTACTGACCAGGGAGAAACTTATTGCGCTGAACGATGCCATGATGGCGGCCATGGTGACGGAGGGCTTTAAAATCCACGAACGTCAGCGGGAGATGAAAGAGGAGCTGAGTAGCCTCGAGGATTTACACTCAATCAGGAAGTTGCTCGTTAACTCAGAAAAAATTTGAGATACCAAAGACATCAAAGAGGTGCTGGCGGGAAAATATCGCAGATATTAAAAACTGAAAATATACCAATTGGTATACCAAGTTTATACCAAGAACCCAAAAAGCAAAGGGGCTACCATTTGGTAACCCCTTGATTATTTGGCGGAAGCGCAGAGATTCGAACTCTGGAACCCTTTCGGGTCGCCGGTTTTCAAGACCGGTGCCTTCAACCGCTCGGCCACACTTCCGGAATGACGCGCACTATAAACATCCCGATGCGGCGTGTAAACCCCTAATTTGTTTGTTTGACTGAAAAACAGCCAAAAGTGCATTGATAGCGTGAAATAACAGCAGATTGATCATTTCATCACCATGAATTCCTTCTCTTTTACTCGTTTAGCAACCGGCTAAACATCCCCACCGCCCGGCAAAAAGAAAAATAGGTCCATTTTTATCGCTAAAAGACAAATCCACACAGTTTGTATTGTTTTGTGCAAAAGTTTCACTACGCTTTATTAACAATACTTTCTGGCGACGTGCGCCAGTGCAGAAGGATGAGCTTTCGTTTTCAGCATCTCACGTGAAGCGATGGTTTGCCTTGCTACAGGGACGTCGCTTGCCGACCATAAGCGCCCGGTGTCCTGCCGGTGTCGCAAGGAGAAGAGACGTGCGATATGAATAACGAGGAAACATTTTACCAGGCCATGCGGCGTCAGGGTGTTACCCGACGCAGCTTTCTCAAATATTGCAGTCTGGCTGCCACGTCGCTGGGATTAGGCGCGGGAATGGCACCAAAGATTGCCTGGGCGCTGGAGAACAAACCGCGCATTCCGGTGGTATGGATCCACGGTCTGGAATGTACCTGCTGTACCGAATCTTTTATCCGCTCCGCTCACCCACTGGCGAAGGACGTCATCCTTTCCCTGATTTCCCTCGATTACGACGATACCCTGATGGCTGCTGCCGGAACCCAGGCGGAAGAAGTCTTTGAAGACATCATCACGCAATACAATGGCAAATATATCCTCGCAGTAGAAGGTAATCCGCCGCTGGGCGAGCAGGGGATGTTCTGTATCAGCAGCGGTCGACCGTTTATTGAGAAACTCAAACGTGCCGCCGCCGGAGCCAGTGCGATTATCGCCTGGGGAACCTGCGCGTCTTGGGGCTGCGTGCAGGCCGCGCGGCCCAATCCGACGCAGGCAACGCCTATCGACAAAGTCATCACCGACAAACCCATTATCAAAGTACCTGGCTGCCCGCCGATCCCGGATGTGATGAGCGCCATCATTACTTACATGGTGACGTTTGATCGTCTGCCGGATGTCGACAGAATGGGCCGTCCATTGATGTTCTATGGTCAGCGTATTCACGATAAATGTTATCGCCGCGCTCACTTTGACGCCGGAGAGTTCGTCCAGAGTTGGGATGATGACGCTGCCCGCAAAGGTTACTGCCTGTACAAAATGGGCTGCAAAGGGCCTACCACCTATAACGCCTGTTCCTCCACACGCTGGAATGATGGCGTTTCTTTCCCAATCCAGTCTGGTCACGGCTGCCTGGGCTGTGCGGAAAATGGTTTCTGGGATCGCGGTTCGTTCTACAGTCGCGTAGTCGATATTCCACAAATGGGTACCCATTCCACCGCTGATACCGTCGGCTTAACCGCGCTTGGCGTGGTGGCTGCGGCTGTTGGTGTACATGCGGTCGCCAGCGCCGTTGATCAGCGCAGACGTCATAACCAGCAACCTACAGAAACCGAACAACAGCCAGGCAATGAGGATAAACAGGCATGAGCACTCAGTACGAAACTCAGGGATACACCATCAACAATGCCGGACGCCGCCTGGTGGTCGACCCGATTACGCGCATTGAAGGCCACATGCGCTGTGAAGTGAATATTAACGATCAGAATGTGATCACCAATGCCGTCTCCTGCGGCACCATGTTTCGCGGGCTGGAGATCATTCTGCAAGGGCGCGACCCGCGCGATGCGTGGGCATTCGTGGAACGTATCTGCGGCGTCTGTACCGGCGTACACGCTCTGGCTTCGGTCTATGCCATCGAAGATGCTATCGGAATTAAAGTGCCGGACAACGCTAATATCATCCGCAACATTATGCTGGCGACGCTCTGGTGCCATGACCATCTGGTGCACTTTTATCAGCTTGCCGGGATGGACTGGATCGATGTGTTAGATGCGCTGAAAGCCGATCCGCGGAAAACCTCCGAACTGGCGCAAAGTCTCTCCTCATGGCCGAAATCATCACCTGGCTATTTCTTCGACGTACAAAACCGCCTGAAGAAATTCGTTGAAGGCGGCCAGTTGGGGATCTTCCGTAACGGTTACTGGGGGCACCCGCAGTACAAACTGCCGCCAGAAGCCAACCTGATGGGCTTTGCTCACTATCTTGAAGCTCTCGATTTCCAGCGTGAAATTGTCAAAATCCACGCGGTCTTTGGTGGTAAAAACCCACATCCAAACTGGATTGTTGGCGGGATGCCGTGCGCTATCAACATTGACGAAAGTGGCGCGGTCGGGGCGGTCAATATGGAGCGCCTGAATCTGGTGCAGTCGATCATTACCCGCACGGCGGATTTCATTAATAACGTGATGATCCCCGACGCTTTAGCCATCGGTCAGTTCAACAAACCGTGGAGCGAAATCGGCACTGGTCTTTCTGATAAATGTGTCCTCAGTTACGGGGCGTTCCCGGATATTGCCAACGACTTTGGCGAGAAAAGTCTGCTGATGCCTGGCGGCGCGGTGATTAACGGCGACTTCAACAATGTGCTGCCAGTGGATTTAGTCGATCCGCAGCAGGTGCAGGAATTTGTCGATCACGCCTGGTATCGTTATCCCAACGATCAGGTCGGGCGCCATCCGTTCGATGGCATTACTGACCCGTGGTACAACCCTGGCGATGTCAAAGGCAGCGACACCAACATTCAGCAACTGAATGAACAGGAACGCTACTCGTGGATCAAAGCGCCACGCTGGCGTGGCCATGCGATGGAAGTGGGGCCGTTGGCACGTACATTGATCGCTTATCACAAGGGCGATGCTGCGACCGTTGAGTCAGTTGATCGCATGATGTCGGCGCTGAACCTGCCGCTTTCCGGCATCCAGTCGACTTTGGGCCGCATTTTGTGCCGCGCGCACGAAGCGCAGTGGGCCGCAAGCAAGTTGCAATACTTCTTCGACAAGTTGATGACCAACCTTAAAAACGGCAATCTCGCCACCGCCTCCACTGAAAAATGGGAACCTGCAACCTGGCCGACAGAGTGCCATGGTGTCGGTTTTACCGAAGCGCCGCGCGGAGCGCTAGGCCACTGGGCCGCCATTCGTGACGGCAAGATTGATCTCTACCAGTGTGTGGTGCCGACCACCTGGAACGCCAGCCCGCGCGATCCCAAAGGGCAGATTGGCGCTTATGAAGCGGCTCTGATGAACACCAAAATGGCGATCCCCGAGCAACCGCTGGAGATCCTTCGTACTCTGCACAGCTTTGACCCGTGCCTCGCCTGTTCAACTCATGTGCTAGGTGACGACGGTAGCGAGCTGATCTCCGTGCAGGTGCGTTAACAGCGAAGGAGAATCATCATGCAACAGAAAAGCGACAACGTTGTCAGTCACTATGTCTTTGAAGCACCCGTGCGAATATGGCACTGGCTGACGGTGTTATGCATGGCGGTGTTGATGGTCACCGGTTACTTTATTGGCAAGCCGCTGCCTTCGGTCAGCGGTGAGGCGACGTATCTGTTTTATATGGGCTACATCAGGTTAATTCACTTCAGCGCCGGGATGGTTTTTACCGTGGTCTTGCTGATGCGGATCTACTGGGCTTTTGTCGGCAATCGCTACTCCCGCGAGCTGTTTATCGTGCCGGTATGGCGTAAAAGCTGGTGGCAGGGCGTGTGGTATGAAATCCGCTGGTATCTGTTTCTGGCAAAACGTCCGAGTGCCGATATAGGCCATAACCCCATCGCTCAGGCGGCAATGTTCGGCTATTTCCTGATGTCGGTATTTATGATCGTCACCGGCTTTGCGCTGTACAGCGAACATAGTCAGTACGCTATTTTTGCGCCGTTCCGTTATGTGGTGGAATTTTTCTACTGGACGGGCGGCAACTCAATGGACATTCACAGCTGGCATCGGCTGGGGATGTGGCTGATTGGCGCGTTTGTTATCGGTCATGTCTACATGGCGCTGCGTGAAGACATCATGTCCGACGACACAGTGATCTCCACCATGGTCAACGGCTACCGTAGCCACAAATTTGGCAAAATAAGTAACAAGGAGCGTTCATGAGCGAGCAACGCGTGGTGGTAATGGGGCTGGGCAATCTGCTGTGGGCCGATGAAGGCTTCGGCGTGCGGGTGGCGGAACGGTTGTATGCCCATTACCACTGGCCCGATGAAGTCGAGATTGTTGATGGCGGCACTCAGGGACTGAACTTGCTGGGGTATGTCGAAAGCGCCAGCCACTTGCTGATTCTCGACGCCATTGATTACGGGCTGGAACCCGGAACGCTACGAACGTATGCCGGAGAACGCATTCCGGCCTATCTCAGCGCGAAGAAAATGAGCCTGCACCAGAACAGTTTCTCCGAAGTACTGGCGCTGGCAGATATCCGCGGAAATCTGCCAGCACATATTGCCCTCGTCGGTCTGCAACCCGCGATGCTCGACGACTACGGCGGTAGCCTGAGCGAACTGGCTCGGGAGCAACTGCCCGCCGCGGAACAGGGGGCGCTGGCGCAACTGGCTGCGTGGGGAATTGAGCCGCAACCGGCTAATGAATCGCGCTGTCTCAATTATGACTGTCTGTCGATGGAAAACTACGAAGGCGTTCGCTTGCGCCAGTACCGGATGACGCTGGAGGAGCAGGAATGAGCAACGACACGCCATTTGATGCGTTGTGGCAACGTATGCTGGCGCGCGGCTGGACGCCGATCAGTGAATCCCGTCTTGACGACTGGCTTACGCAAGCGCCAGACGGTGTGGTGTTATTAAGCAGTGACCCGAAACGCACGCCAGAGGTCAGCGATAATCCGGTAATGATTGGCGAATTACTGCGCGAGTTTCCTGATTATACATGGCAGGTAGCGATTGCCGACCTTGAGCAAAGCGAAGCCATCGGTGATCGTTTTGGCGTATTTCGTTTTCCCGCCACACTGGTTTTTACCGGTGGTAGCTATCGCGGCGTGCTGAATGGTATTCACCCGTGGGCGGAACTGATAAACC
This sequence comes from Escherichia sp. HH091_1A, assembly GCF_030295175.1. NCBI lineage: Bacteria > Pseudomonadati > Pseudomonadota > Gammaproteobacteria > Enterobacterales > Enterobacteriaceae > Escherichia > Escherichia sp. HH091_1A. The sequence continues at coordinate 1,255,147 of NZ_AP025747.1, forward strand.
TGATGCGCGGGCTTATTGAACCGCAACAGGAGCGTGCCTCATGAGCGAAACTTTTTTCCATCTACTGGGGCCCGGAACGCAGCCTGATGATGATAGTTTTAGCATGAATCCACTGCCGATTACCTGTCAGGTGAATGATGAACCGAGCATGGCTGCCCTGGAACAGTGTGTGCATAGCCCGCAGGTGATTGCGCTGTTAAACGAGTTGCAACATCAACTAAGCGAGCGCCAGCCGCCGCTGGGCGAGGTGCTGGCAGTCGATCTGTTCAATCTCAACGCCGACGATCGTCACTTTATCAATACGCTTCTCGGGGAAGGGGAAGTGTCAGTGCGCATTCAGCAGGCTGATGGTAGTGAAAGTGAAATTCAGGAGGCGATCTTCTGCGGATTATGGCGGGTTCGCAGACGTCGCGGTGAACAGTTGCTGGAGGACAAACTGGAGGCTGGCTGCGCGCCGCTGGCATTGTGGCAGGCGGCAACGCAAAACGTCTTGCCGACAGATTCGCTGTTACCGCCGCCCATTGATGGCCTGATGAATGGCCTACCGTTGGCTCATGAATTACTAGCACATGTACGTAATCCTGACGCGCAGCCGCACAGCATTAATCTGACGCAATTACCTATCAGCGAGGCTGATCGGCTTTTTCTCTCACGTCTCTGTGGGCCGGGAAATATTCAGATTCGCACCATTGGCTACGGCGAGAGCTATATCAACGCGACCGGCCTGCGGCATGTCTGGCATTTACGCTGTACGGACACCTTAAAAGGCCCGTTACTTGAGAGTTATGAAATCTGCCCAATACCGGAAGTGGTGCTGGCAGCGCCAGAAGATTTGGTCGACTCTGCGCAGCGGCTTAGTGAGGTATGTCAGTGGCTGGCGGAAGGTGCACCGACGTAAAAAGACGGTAAGTATCGCTTTCAGGCTTATGAATATCGCAATCGGCGAATACCTCTGGTCGTAGAGTTTCAGGATAAAGAGGGAGATCTACCATTAACGGGTTATTTTTCTCTCTTCGCCTACAGGAGTGCGCATGTGGGATGTCATTGATTTATCGCGCTGGCAGTTTGCTCTGACCGCGCTGTATCACTTTTTATTTGTACCCCTTACCCTGGGGCTGATTTTTTTGCTGGCTATCATGGAAACCATTTACGTGGTCACCGGCAAAACAATCTACCGCGATATGACGCGCTTCTGGGGTAAGCTCTTCGGTATCAACTTTGCTCTTGGCGTGGCTACCGGCCTGACGATGGAGTTTCAGTTTGGTACTAACTGGTCATTCTATTCCAACTATGTGGGCGATATTTTTGGCGCACCGCTGGCGATGGAAGCATTAATGGCCTTCTTCCTCGAATCCACCTTTGTCGGGCTGTTCTTCTTCGGCTGGCAACGGCTGAATAAATACCAGCACCTGCTGGTGACGTGGCTGGTGGCGTTCGGTTCAAATCTCTCTGCGTTGTGGATATTGAATGCCAACGGTTGGATGCAATACCCGACCGGTGCGCATTTTGATATCGACACCCTTCGTATGGAAATGACCAGCTTCAGCGAGCTGGTCTTTAACCCGGTCAGCCAGGTGAAATTTGTGCACACCGTAATGGCGGGCTACGTGACCGGGGCCATGTTTATTATGGCGATCAGCGCCTGGTATTTACTGCGCGGACGGGAGCGCGATGTTGCATTACGCTCGTTTGCCATCGGTTCCGTCTTCGGTACTCTGGCGATTATCGGTACGCTGCAACTCGGAGACAGTTCTGCGTATGAAGTCGCGCAAGTACAACCGGTAAAACTGGCGGCAATGGAAGGGGAGTGGCAAACGGAACCTGCACCTGCACCGTTCCATGTAGTTGCCTGGCCGGAACAGGATCAAGAGCGTAACGCCTTTGCCATCAAAATTCCTGCGCTGCTAGGGATCCTCGCCACTCACTCATTAGATAAACCCGTGCCGGGTCTGAAGAATTTGATGGCTGAAACCTACCCACGCTTGCAACGCGGACGTATGGCCTGGCTGTTAATGCAGGAAATATCGCAAGGCAATCGTGAGTCGCATGTGTTGCAGGCATTCCGGGAGCTGGAAGGCGACCTTGGTTACGGCATGTTGCTCTCCCGCTATGCGCCGGATATGAACCATGTCACAGCTGCACAGTACCAGGCGGCGATGCGTGGCGCGATACCTCAGGTTGCGCCGGTATTCTGGAGTTTCCGCATCATGGTGGGCTGTGGTTCTCTGCTGCTACTGGTGATGCTGATTGCGCTTGTCCAGACGCTGCGTGGCAAAATCGATCAGCATCGCTGGGTACTGAAAATGGCGCTCTGGAGTTTGCCGCTGCCGTGGATTGCGATTGAAGCCGGGTGGTTTATGACCGAGTTTGGTCGTCAGCCGTGGGCGATACAGGACATCTTACCGACATACTCCGCGCACTCCGCTTTAACCACAGGACAACTGGCTTTCTCACTGATCATGATCGTAGGGCTTTACACCCTGTTCTTAATCGCCGAAGTCTACCTGATGCAGAAATATGCCCGTCTGGGGCCGAGCGCGATGCAGAGTGAACAACCGACGCAGCAACAGGGGTAAAGGAGAAAATCATGTTTGATTATGAAACATTGCGCTTCATCTGGTGGCTGCTGATTGGCGTGATCCTGGTGGTCTTTATGATCTCCGATGGATTTGACATGGGGATCGGCTGTCTGCTGCCGCTGGTGGCGCGTAATGATGATGAACGCCGGATAGTGATAAACAGCGTTGGCGCGCACTGGGAAGGCAATCAGGTCTGGTTAATCCTCGCAGGTGGGGCATTATTTGCCGCCTGGCCCAGAGTGTATGCAGCGGCGTTTTCCGGCTTTTATGTGGCGATGATTCTGGTGCTGTGCTCGCTGTTCTTCCGCCCGCTGGCCTTTGATTATCGCGGAAAAATCGCCGATGCACGTTGGCGTAAAATGTGGGATGCCGGACTGGTCATCGGCAGTCTGGTGCCGCCGGTAGTCTTCGGTATTGCCTTCGGCAACCTGCTGCTCGGCGTGCCGTTTGCCTTCACACCGCAATTACGCGTGGAATATCTCGGCAGTTTTTGGCAACTGCTGACGCCATTCCCTTTATTGTGCGGATTGCTCAGCCTTGGGATGGTGATTTTGCAAGGTGGCGTCTGGTTACAACTAAAAACTGTTGGTGTGATTCATCTGCGTTCACAGCTGGCGACCAAACGCGCCGCACTGCTGGTGATGCTGTGCTTTTTGCTGGCGGGTTACTGGCTGTGGGTCGGTATTGATGGCTTTGTACTGCTCGCCCAGGATGCTAACGGTCCTTCCAATCCGTTAATGAAACTGGTGGCAGTGCTACCTGGTGCCTGGATGAATAATTTTGTCGAATCGCCCGTTTTGTGGATCTTCCCGCTGCTGGGGTTCTTCTGCCCATTGCTGACGGTGATGGCGATTTATCGTGGTCGCCCGGGTTGGGGATTTTTGATGGCATCATTGATGCAATTTGGCGTGATTTTCACGGCAGGTATTACGCTGTTTCCTTTTGTCATGCCGTCAAGCGTGAGTCCAATCTCCAGCCTGACGTTGTGGGACAGCACTTCCAGTCAGCTGACGCTGAGCATTATGTTGGTAATCGTGCTGATATTTTTGCCCATTGTGTTGCTCTACACTCTCTGGAGCTACTACAAAATGTGGGGGCGCATGACGACAGAAACTCTCCGCCGTAACGAAAACGAGTTGTACTAAGGAGCAGGAACAATGTGGTATTTACTTTGGTTCGTTGGCATTTTGTTGATGTGTTCGCTCTCCACCCTTGTGTTGGTATGGCTGGACCCGCGTCTGAAAAGTTAACGAACGTAAGCCTGATGAGGCGCATTAGCGTCGCATCAGGCAATCAATAATGTCGGATATGAAAAGCGGAAACATATCGATGAAAGCGATCTTGATCCCATTCTTATCTCTTCTGATTCCGTTCACCCCGCAATCTGCATTCGCTCAGAGTGAGCCGGAGCTGAAGCTGGAAAGTGTGGTGATTGTCAGTCGTCATGGTGTGCGTGCCCCAACCAAGGCCACGCAACTGATGCAGGATGTCACCCCAGACGCATGGCCAACATGGCCGGTAAAACTGGGGTGGCTGACACCGCGCGGTGGTGAGCTAATCGCTTATCTCGGACATTACCAACGCCAGCGTCTGGTGGCTGACGGATTGCTGGCGAAAAAGGGGTGCCCGCAGCCTGGTCAGGTCGCGATTATTGCTGATGTCGACGAGCGTACCCGTAAAACAGGCGAAGCCTTCGCCGCCGGGCTGGCACCTGACTGTGCAATAACCGTACATACCCAGGCAGATACGTCCAGTCCCGATCCGTTATTTAATCCTCTAAAAACTGGCATTTGCCAACTGGATAACGCGAACGTGACTGACGCGATCCTCAGCAGGGCAGGAGGGTCAATTGCTGACTTTACCGGGCATCGGCAAACGGCGTTTCGCGAACTGGAACAGGTGCTTAATTTCCCACAATCAAACTTGTGCCTTAACCGTGAGAAACAGGACGAAAGCTGTTCATTAACGCAGGTATTGCCATCGGAACTCAAGGTGAGCGCCGACAATGTCTCATTAACCGGTGCGGTAAGCCTGGCGTCAATGCTGACGGAGATATTTCTCCTGCAACAAGCACAGGGAATGCCGGAGTCGGGGTGGGGAAGGATCACCGATTCACACCAGTGGAACACCTTGCTAAGCCTGCATAACGCGCAGTTTTATTTGCTACAACGCACGCCAGAGGTTGCCCGCAGTCGTGCCACCCCGTTGTTGGATTTGATCATGACAGCGTTGATGCCCCATCCACCGCAAAAACAGGTGTATGGTGTGACATTACCCACTTCAGTGCTGTTTATCGCCGGACACGATACTAATCTGGCAAATCTCGGCGGCGCACTGGAGCTCAACTGGACGCTTCCCGGTCAGCCGGATAACACACCGCCAGGGGGTGAACTGGTGTTTGAACGCTGGCGTAGGCTAAGTGATAACAGCCATTGGATTCAGGTTTCGCTGGTCTTCCAGACTTTACAGCAGATGCGTGATAAAACGCCGCTATCATTAAATACGCCGCCCGGAGAGGTGAAACTGACCCTGGCAGGATGTGAAGAGCGAAACGCGCAGGGCATGTGTTCGTTGGCCGGTTTTACGCAAATCGTGAATGAAGCACGCATACCGGCGTGCAGTTTGTAATGCATAAAAAAAGAGCATTCAGTTACCTGAATGCTCTGAAGCTGATGACAAACGAAGAACTGTCTGATGCGTAGGCCGGAAAAGGCGTTCACGCCGCATCCGGCCACCTTACCTTCAGTTTTACTCTTTCTCGGAGTAACTATAACCGTAATAGTTATAGCCGTAACTGTATGCGGTGCTGGCGCGTTTAATCACACCATTGAGGATTGCGCCTTTAATATTAACGCCAGCCTGTTCCAGACGCTGCATTGACAAGCTCACCTCTTTGGCGGTGTTCAAGCCAAAACGCGCAACCAGCAGGCTGGTGCCGACAGAGCGCCCCACGACCGCAGCATCGCTCACCGCCAGCATCGGCGGCGTATCGACAATCACCAGATCGTAATGGTCGTTCGCCCATTCCAGTAATTGACGCATCCGATCGCGCATCAGCAGTTCAGACGGGTTAGGTGGCACCTGACCGCGAGTAATCACATCAAAGCCTCCTTTGCCAAAATGCTGGATCACTTTGTTGAGCTCATCTTTCCCTGCCAGATATTCCGACAAGCCATGTTCATTACTCACGGTAAACAGGTTATGCGAATAACCACGACGTAAGTCGGCATCAATAAATAACACTTTTTGATCGGACTGGGCGATCACCGCCGCCAGAGTTGAACTGACGAACGTTTTACCACTGTCTGGCGTCGCACCGGTGATCATCAGAATGTTATTCTCTGTCTCCATCATAGCGAAGTGCAGACTGGTTCGTAGCGCACGTACGGCTTCCACAGCAGAATCCGCCGGGTTATCCACCGCCAGGAAGGGGATATTTTTAGTACGATGGCGCTGCTGATTAGAAAATAAATTTTTCTTACGCAGACGGGTACGCTTATCCAGCCACTCGGACATCGGGATAGTGGCATAAACGCTGATGCCGTGCTCTTCCAGTTGTTCCGGTGCTTCTACACCACGACGCAACATCGCACGCGCCAGCACGGCACCCACCGAAATAAACAGGCCAAGAATAAAACCAAGCACCACATTCAACGCTTTTTTCGGTTTCACTGGCTGCGGCTGAGTGACTGCCGGGTCGATAATCCGCACGTTACCAATCGCACTGGATTTCGAAATACTCAACTCCTGCTGGCGGTTAAGTAATTGCAGATATACCGCACGGCCCGCTTCTACGTCACGGCTTAAACGCAATACTTCCTGTTGAGTGGAAGGCATTGCCGATACCCGCTTATTCAGGCGTTTGCGTTCTTGCTCCAGCGTCTGGCGTTTTTCCAGCAGCGCACGATAAGTTGGGTGATCTTTCTTATACAGCTGGGAGATCTCGGCCTCGCGGAAGGTCAGCTCATTGAGTTGATTATCAACGTTAACAATCTGCTCAAGAACGGCTTTGGCTTCCAGGTTAAGGTCAACCGAATCGCGCTGCTGGCGATAAACGTTGAGTTTTTCTTCCGCCTGGTCCAGCTCGCTGCGCACTTCTGGCAACTGGCGCTGTAAGAATTCAAGGCTTTGTGAATCCTGCGCCGCCTGGCGAGCGATATTCTGTTGCAAATAGTTGTTAGCGATGCTGTTCAGAATACGAGTAATCAACTGGGGATCATCACCGGTCATGGTAAGTTCCAGCATCCCGCTTTCTTTACTGCGTTCGCTAACGGTAAAGGTTTCCTGCAACGCGTTAATCGCTTCCAGTTCGGTACGCTGGCTCAGGACAAACTGCGTTCCTGGTTTGGCCTTAATGTCCGCGATAGTCAGAGCAACGCCGTCTTTTTCCAGACGCTGGCCGACCATACCATTGACGGTGAACCCTTCACCTTCCAGCGTATAGTGGCCGTTTTCCCCAACTGTGAGTGTCAGTTGTTGATCCTGGCCATTCAGTTGTGGAATGTGCATCCAACTGATCGCCAGCTCACCTGGTTTCTCTTTGGTTAATCTCGCCCAGCCGCGACCCACAATCGGAAAATACTTTTGCTCAACTATATCGCGCAGATTCAGTTCAGCAATGGTTTTACCGAGAATCATGCGCGATTGCAGCAGTTGGATCTCCGGTGCTGACTCGGGCGATGAGTTAGGGATCATATCGCTCAGGCCGCTGAGAATGGCGTTGCCCTGTTTCTGCTCAACCTGGACCAGAGTATCTGCCTGATAAATTGGCGTGCTTAACAGCGAGTAAGCGACAGCGATCAGCGTGAATAACGCAGTCACGCTGATAATAAACTTACGGTGATCCCATAACTCGCCGACCAGACGAAGCAGATCGATCTCATTCTCCTGAGTGCTGCCTGGTGGCGTATTCATATTTTTAGTTGTCATCGTATTTTATAAACTCAAATTACTGGCTAAGGCGCTTCGCCCATTCCTGACTGGCGCGCTCCAACATGCCGTAAACATGTTCAAATGCGTCCTGGCTTTTACGATAGGGATCAGGGATCTCTTTCTGTTCCAGCCATTGCCCAAACAGCATTGTCTTCCCGCGGACCTCGGGAGCGATTGCCGTAACCTGAGCAATATGTTCCGACTCCATTGCCAGAATCAGATCGTAATTTCGTGCCATCTCAGCAGTAAGCTTACGTCCGGCATGTCCTTCAAGAGATACGCCATGATTAGCGGCAACATCTGCCGCTGTCGCATCTGCAGGGTGCTTTACCAGACCATGAACACCTGCCGATTTGACTTTTACGCCTGGCAGACGTTTACGCAGCAAGCGTTCGCCAATGGGCGAACGGCAAATGTTGCCGGTACAAACCACCAGGATTGAGTTAAATTTTAGTTGGGCCATGTTTGAATCCACCGTGAAGTCTCTGTCAGGTCATGCACCCCGGAAATCGTCGGTACCAGCAGAGAAATCACACGGTTCCAACGAGCCAGCGGCGCGGTAGTGACATAAACAATGTCGTAAGGTTCAAGCTGGAATTCCGTTCCGAGTATCATTGCCGATGCGTCCTTCGCATTCAGCTGATAAATATTGGCGATTTTGCCATTCTGCTTGTTTTGCGTTGCACGAATAACAAAAATCCCCGTCGCATCAGCGACATCCTGATTCATACCCTCAGCGTTACCCAGTGCTTCCGCCAGGGTCATACCGCTGCGGTCCATTTTCAGCGTGCTCTGTTTACCCACTTCACCCATCACGAAGACTTTCAGATCATCGTTGCGCGGAATAAATAAAATATCGCCCGGGTGCAGCAGTTTGTTCTGGCGCAAGTCGCCACGCTGCATCAGCGCATAGAGGTTCACTTTGGTCTTTACGCCATTCTGGGTGAGCACCACGTTGCGCCAGTCTGCATCTGCGGTCAGACCGCCCGCGGCGTTAATCGCATCCATGATGGTCAGAGGAATATTGGTAATCGGCTGCTGACCCGATTTGCTGACTTCGCCGGTGACGTACGCTTTTTGCGATCGGAACGCCGCGACGCTGACATCGACTTGCGGGCTTTCAATGACTGAGTCCAGACGCGCTGTAATCTCGTTGCGTACTTGGGTAAGCGTTTTCCCGGCCACTTTCAGGCGACCAATATAAGGGTAGAAAATTGCACCATCAGCGTTAACCCAGTTGCCAGTATCACTGGCGCTACGATATTGCCCTGCGGGTGTGGTTAGTTCCGGGTGATCCCAGACCGTCACCATCAACACATCGCCAATGCCGATGCGATATTCATAGTTCGCGATTTGTTGCTCCAGCTCCGGGTTAGCCTGCGACATAATCGGTTTGGCGCGCAGCTGATCAATCAATCCTGGCGTGACGGGATAGATATTGACCATTTTGTTCAGGTCATACTGATTGTCAGGTAGTTCAATGACATCCTTGTTACTGGTCGATAAATTCTGACCAGGAACAAGGGTACATGCTGTCAAAGACAGAACAGCCAATGTCAGTACCGAAAACTTAAAAATGTTCTTTTTCATTGGTTTATATTTATCAGTCATTGTAATGTTATGAATTACGTCAGGTTATTGTCCAACCGGTACTTCTCGCTCTGCCGTCATTGGATAGAGCTGGTATTTGCGTGACAGCATTTGTCCACCATCACGCGTCAATGGTGTCCACGAAACCACCGCGCGGTTGCGGTTAGGTCCAATGGTCATCAAGTCAAACGGAATCGAGATATAAAACCCTTTACTAAAGCCGCCTTCGCCGTAGTCATCTTTAGATACGTTACTGATTGCCGCCCATACTCCTACTGCCACACCGCTGTCAAAGCGTTTGGCGACGTCGATGGTTGCCCCTTTATCTTTTGCCAGATATTGCCCAACGCTGAGTTTCATCAGTACGCCATTGAGCGTCGGCGGGTTCCAGTAAGCCGTCACGAAACCTGTTGGCGTGGAATAATCGGTGAAGCGCATCATGTTGTCCCAGTCACGCTGCTTCACGTAGTTAACGTCCACCCCCAGCGCCCAGCTGGCATCGAGCGGGCGATAAAGCAGCTCGGAACCAACACCGGCATACATCGTTTCCAGATAACCGCCGTACACCTGGCCATAGAAACCGTTGCCTAAGTCGGCAAAATAGTTCGCCTGTAAGTTGTTGAGATAAACGTCATTGCGAACGTAATCACGGATATGCGTGCGCACGCGGGGCAAGGTAGAGTCCGCGGGTAACAGCGAAGACTTAAACTTGTCGTAGTTGTTGTAAATATTGGTGAAAATACCGCCATCAAGCAGCAGGTGGTCGGTAAACCAGTAGCGGGCACTGGACATCAGCCCCAACTGGAACATATAAAAATCTTCCGGACCGCCCAGCGACTGCGAAAGTGTTGGGTTGAAAGAATAGCTAAAGCGATCTTCACGAATACGGTAGCCCCGACCAAAGGCAGAAAGATCTTCTACTTCAACACGTTGTTGTTGCAGTGGCTCTGCTTTACCAGGCGCGGTACCGGCGAGCTGTTTGCGCAGGCTGGCTACGTCGGTTTCGGTCGTCACCATCGCCATATGCTCGCGCTTTTGCGTCACGCTAATCTTCTCAACGCCTTGCGGCAGGTTATTCACCAGAATCCGGTTGGCACGATCGACCGCTTCGCGAGAATCACGGTATTTGTATTGTTGACCAGACATATACAGCGTCTTATCGCGCAGCTGAATTTCCGGTGCTTCAAAACCTGCGTTGTACTTCAGCGCGGTAAGTTGGTTTGCTACTGTGGTGTACTGCAATCCTTCAGATTCCGGCGCAGGTTGATATGCCGGTTTTGGCGTATCGCGCAGGGCAGGGCGCAGATCGTTGAAATTGGTCCGTAACGTGAAGCCAAACATCAATGTGTTACCGCGCTCGTAGCTAAGGTTAAGATCTGCCCAGCTGGCAGCACGATACACAGCACCGAAATTGAAATGGCTTGCCTGCGGCAATTTGCCCGCAAAATCATTCTGGTAATTGTTGCCATCGTATTCGAGTTTCAGACGCAGAGGATTCCACGGCGTTTGATACTCAATGCCGCCAAAGATGGACGCCGGACCACGAAAGATATCGCTAAAGCTGATATCTCCCGCATCGTGAGACTCTGCACGATGACAATATTTATCGCTCACCCGGCAAAACGGGTTGGTAATATTGCCCGCATTACCGGCGTAGCCCCACGCCATCCCGAGGGTGAAATCAAATGGCCCCGCTTGCTTGCTGGCCACCAAATATTCACCGTCAAACAGACCCGTACCAGCAATATCACGTTTACCAAACGCCACTTGCGGTAGCCAGTAACCTTCTTCCCACAGGCGAAGTTTAAAATCGAAAGATTTGTCTTTGTATGACTGATCGCCGCTGAAATCTTCCCACTGGCTATATTTGCGCGTGCGCACATCCGTATAACGAATGGTGCCTTCCAGCCACGGGAACAGCGCCACGGACGTGGAGTAGAAACGGTATTGATCGTTATCCCGGTAGTTGACGCTGAATTCACCTTCCGGTGCGATGCGCGCATTTGGCATCTGCAACAATCCTGTGCCGCCAAAGTCTGATTGCGACGACCCCAGCGGATCCGGGTAGGTGAATACTTCAGCATGACAGGCACTGGAGACGGCAATGGCCAGGCAGCTTAAAAGATAAGAGTTCTTCTTCATCAGTCAGGAACACGTTGCGTTAAAACAGACACAATCTGGTCATTTAAATCAGCATATTTTTCGGGCAGTACATGCGCAGAAAAGCCCAACCAAAGCTGGCTGCCAGGCGGTGGTTCCACATGTCTTTTATTCCACAGGGCAACAGGGGCGACGACAGTCTCACCCTCAGGCGTAATCACCATAACGTTATTCTTGTCCGCGCCTGCAAGACGGGGGGTATCTTGCAGATAATCGGTAACGCTACGGCCTGCCTGCCAGGGCAATTGCCCAGCCCCAGTAACCGCACCCAGCAGAGTAATAGTCACTGGGCGCTGTACGGTATAGAGCGTATAGTCCCCGACCAGCGGGGGATTGCTGTTCTCATCCACTCGTACAAAATCAGGGTCCAGTTTGACCGGTAAGCGACCAGTGATATTGAGATTGAGTAACTGCTGGCGCACGGATTTAATCGTTGCCGCCACATCGTCGTCAGCTTCTGCTTCCCAGGAAGCAAGCTGTGCCATGACATGTTGGTAGTCTTTAAGCGCTTTAGCTTTCGCCGCGGAGTCGGTCAGCAAGACTCCAGGCCACCAGAGGCGATCGCGCAGTTGCGGTTGTGTCACCAACTGGACAACATTCTCCACGGGGCCAACGGAAAGGGGCTGTTGTTCGCCAGGCAGATAAATAGTCACCGTTCCTTGCGCAAAGGCATGGGGTGTCATTACGTAAAGTACGCTGGCAATGAAATACGACTGTAATTTATTCATGGTGCGGGTTTAAGAAACGTCATTTCTACGGGAATAACCCCTGCGCCTAACATTTGCCGACTTTGACGAACCTGGCCAGTAGCCGAATCGACCCAGAATGTGTTTTGCCACTGTTTTTCTGGCAGCATGGAAGTCACCTCTTCCTGCCAGACATTACACAGCACATCGCGACCCGCAATATTCAGCGTCTCTAATCCAGCAAAGGAAAAAGTGGAACTCAGGGTCGCAGAGCGAAAATGGTTGTCTTCACTCCAGAGAATATCGCGCGTCCAGCGGCTGCCGTCTTTTATTGCCAGCGCGTTACGCAGAGGGTCCTGCCCGGAATTTGTCACTTCTAGCAGATTATTATTAAGTTTGACGGTCTTTAAAAGACGTCCATTATGGGTAACCAGCATGGCGTTATCCTGGGATAACCATTTGCTTTGTTCTTGTTCTATATATCCCAGTACCACAAAGATTCGTTGCCCTTCATTAAGGCGTAAATACATCGTGGAATAAGGCAACGCCTGGATCTGCTGATCCGCTACGGTGATATCCTGATTATCGAAAAGGCTGGCGCGAAATGTATCGACCATACTTTGCTGGCTGTGTGTACATCCCGCAAGAAATAGTGCGAAAATCGATAAAATAAGAGGGCGCACCTTTAATCCTTGAAAGGTTAATTAAAAAAATGCAAATCTCTAAAGCCCGGTACGAATATCGCAACCGGGTATCATTTAACTTTAATTTTGACGCGTTAAAGCAGTATTAGCGCGTAGTGGACGTGGTGGTTGAGGTGTTATGAGAACCGCCATCGCCACTGTCATTTGCTGCAACTACTGCCAAAGTCGCCACACCAACAGCCGTTGCCACACCGACAACCGTCGCCGTGCCGACAGCGCCAGCAGCTACGCCACCGGTGGTAGCAGCAGTCGTAGTGGCACCAGTAGTGGTCGTTGTGGTGCCAGTAGTACCCGTCGTTGCCTCGGTCCCGTTTGCTGCTTCTGGTGCAGCAAACGCAGCTGGCGTCGTCAACATGAAGGCCATAAGGATTGCAGAAAGCTTGTGTTTCATAACTTTTCCTTTATTCATCGCATGGACAATACGTACGCTTGAGATCAGGATTGTCTACTTTGAGTATAACATCCTTGTGAAATCTCCCTTTCCGCATACCGTCGGTACTATATACCGCGAGTGGGAAAGGCGCGCAGAGAGAAATATAAGATTGTTAACGATTTCCCTCTGGAAATACGACTTGTGAGCATAAGATAAATCTTAGCAAAATACAAATTAAAGATAAGAAAATTGTTAAGAAAGCTATTAATTATTGTTGGTAATATAGTTTCAAGTGGTACTATAACTGGCTGTTAAGTGGCATTTATAACTATTAGGTGCAGAGATATTCGCTTAAATGGATTTGTTGCCTGGTGAGAAAGTAACTTGTGTTATAATTTATGGTGTTGACTACTGAGCTATTCTAATAAAACCAGTCAGCTTTAAACAAGCAGCGTCATCTTAAGAGAGATAAACATTTGCCGCTGTTGGTCCTCGCAGGCCATTTACGCGGCAAAATTCCACGCGTAATCCTGGTATAAGCACTTCTGCGTCGCGGGGAGTGAATGCGGAAATATGGACCTGGACTTCTTTACGACCGTCGGAGGGGATAATGAATCCTTTGCCGCTTTTGCGATCAAAGGTTTTGACAATTCCTGTCATTTTACGGGACAAACAAATTCCTTACTGAAAATACTGCGCTGCACTATACGGGGTTAATAAAATAAAGCCAGCGATATTTAAGACCGCCGGACGGCTAAAATAAAAATTGCTTAATCTCAATTATCATGCGTTAATAGCTGCGTCGGTTTGAAAGACAGACAGCATACAAAGTAGTTTACTAAAGCAGTTCTCATTATCAGGCATTATCCCCTTCTTTTGAGTCTCTCTCCTGAACACTAAGTAGTTTCTGTATTAAAGCCCTGTTTGCCGAAAGGCCCAAAATGAGGGAAGTAAAATATGTCTAATAAAATGACTGGTTTAGTAAAATGGTTTAACGCAGATAAAGGTTTTGGCTTTATCACTCCTGATGATGGCAGCAAAGACGTTTTCGTCCATTTCACCGCCATCCAGAGCAATGAATTCCGCACGCTGAACGAAAATCAGAAAGTTGAATTTTCTATTGAGCAGGGGCAACGTGGTCCCGCGGCAGCGAACGTTGTTACGCTCTAAGGTTGCCGTTATTACTCAACATCTCCATTTCCGCTGTCCATGTTGTCATGGTTCACAGTACCGCACATCGGCATTCGATGTGACGGAGCGAAATCCTTTAGGGGCAAAGTGTATTTTTTGTAAATCGACGATGATCACCTTTGATAACGTCGCGCTGCAAATACGCACTGACCATGCGCCGCTGGATTTCACAAAATAAGATCAGGCTCCCTCGTGGAGCCTTTTTTATATCTGCCTTATTTTTCTTTAACGCTGTATGTATAGCAAGCGATAACCTGTTGATTATTGAATCTTTAGGGGAGATGGCTTATAACATTTCTTACCTGACCAGGGTACCGGGAACCAACACCTTACTGGCGTGTTGCTGTCTTTTAAGACCAGAAGAGGTTAACAGTGAATATTGAAGAGTTAAAAAAACAAGCCGAAACGGAAATCGCTGACTTTATCGCGCAAAAAATCGCCGAGCTGAACAAGAATACAGGGAAAGAAGTCTCTGAAATTCGCTTCACCGCACGAGAAAAAATGACCGGGCTTGAAAGCTATGATGTCAAAATCAAAATAATGTGATTTTGTGAACATCACCCCGTGCGAGGTGATGTTCCGCTTGTTGCTAATTTAGTGACCAATCATTGGCGCTTGCGGAATTAAGCGTCGGTACAATTCCTCCGGCACCGGGCTTTGCCATACTCCCGCATACATTGCGTAACCAATCACCGCAAACATAATCCCCAGAACCAGTAGCGTCATTAACCAGCCAGACAACGCAAAGGCTTTTTTATTTGCCGCAGGTTTTTGCAGTGAAAAGGTCAATGTTGAGGCTACCGGACATGACTCTACGCAAGTCATACAACCGGTACATTCCACGGTTCGTACCTGAATTAATTTATCGACCGGGATCCGCGATGGGCAATTTTTTGCGCATTTGCCACAGTCGATACAACTTTCGGCATTGCGACGAATCTTAAACGGCGACAATAGCGAAACCACGCCCATCAGCGCGCCATATGGGCAAAGATAACGACACCAGGCATGGCGAATAAACAGACTGACAATCAGCAAAACGGTCACGCTGATTAATGTCGCGGTCCCCATATGACGAAAGAAATCGAGCATTTTAACGTCCATCACCACGCTGTAGGGCGACAACATAAAATAGTGAATAGCCTGAGCGGGCATCAATAACGCGATATAGAGAAAAAAACTCAACAGCAAATACTTCACGCCGCGCAGAGGAATATCCAGACAGCGGGGAAGGACAAATTGCCGACCAAACAGTTTGTTACCGAGATCGCCGATTAATTCAGAAAGCGTACCAACCGGGCATAACCATGAACAAAAGGCCTTTTTTAGTAATAGACTGATGACGATAAAAGCGACCAATAACAGCATCGCGGCGGCGTGGACGGACGGTAACTGGCCTGTTGCAAGGCTATATTTCAGATTCATCAGACCGGCAATCGGTAGCCAGCCTTCGATGCCTCCTGGCCTGGCGACAAATGTCGTACTACCTGCCGTTTCGTAATAGCGCACCCAATACCAGAACGTGATGGCAATATAAATATTAATTGCCAACAGTAATAATTGCGTCGCTTTACGCCAGGTCGTGGCATTGCGCCAGTCATTCCACGGTAATTTGCCGCCCGTCGTGCCTGGCCGCCGCTGCCAGCGGGTTCTTCTTTTCTCTGCCATGATTTTGCCAGTCCGTTAAGTTGCATACCAAATGCCACTATTCTAGTTGTTCTTAACTGGCTGATATTGATTCAAATCGCGTTCAGGTCTTTCTTATTCAACCATGCTTCCAGAGCGGCAACACTGCGTGTAATTTCTTCGTGTGGAAGGGGGGCAGATAATGGCTGCTGCTCCAGTTGTGCGCATAGCTGGCTGGCGCTACGCATTCCCAGACTCGAGCAACTGCTTTTTAGCTGATGTGCGGCACGCTTTATTTTCTCGCTTTCCTGACTGGTGCGGGCAATGTCTATTTCATCGAGAAGCGGCAAGGCATGTTGTTTAAATAATGCCAGCCATTCGTGGATCTTCTCTGTTCCCATTAACTGAGCATCTTCATTGAGTTGCGATACATCCAGCGGTTGATCGTTATTGACTTGCAGTTGAAGATAGTGCGCCAGTAACTGACCGAGTACTTCACGCGGCACCGGTTTAGGGATAATCCCGTGAAATAGCGAACTGGTACGCTGGCGCAACGTTTCGTCGATGACATGGGCGCTAAAGCCAATCAAAACCAGTGACGGATATTGCTGTACCAGTTGTCGGGCAAGGGTAATACCGTCGATATCCGGCAGATCAAAATCCACCAGTGCGGCAGCAAACGGTTCGCTATTTTGCAACGTCTCTATCGCGTGCGCGGCATTGCCAACAGCAACGACCTGCGCACCACTGTTGTTCAGCATCTCAACGGTAATTCGCTGGGTTAGCGGGTTATCTTCAATTAACAGCAAACGTAAACCGTCCAGATGCACCGCCTGATTGACTGTTTTTGGCACGGGTGCCGTGGCAATACGTAACGGCAAGCGTAAACAAAAACAGCTTCCAACCTCCGGCGTGCTGGTGGCGCTGAGTTCGCCGCCCATCGCCTGGGCCAGACGGCTACTGATAGTCAGCCCCAGCCCGGTGCCGCCGCGTTTGCCGCTAACCTGAACAAATGGCTGGAAGATTTCAGCCAGTTTCGAGGGATCAATACCGCAGCCGCTGTCTTCCACTTCGACCAGCCATTGTTCGCCATCAGTGCGACTACGCAGGATAATGTGCCCTTCGTCGGTGAAACGCAGGGCGTTGTTCAACAGGTTGGTTATAACCTGACGAATACGCCGCGGATCGCCCATTAACGCAGTCGGTACATCGTCGGCAATTTCAGTTACCAGGCGAATCGGACGACCTTTCACCCGTCCGCTCATTAATTGCAGGGTACTTTCCAGCAGCGGGCGCGGTTCAAAGGGCTCATCGCTGACCGAAACATTCTTGCCACCCGCTTCGATAGCCGAATAATCGAGAATGTCGTTAAGGATGGTCAGCAATGATTCGCCAGAGTCGGTAATTGCCCGCAAATCATCACGCTGGGCGCTAAGTGCCGGATTATCCGCCAGCAGTTGCGCGGTACCGAGAATACCGTACAGCGGTGTGCGGATCTCATGGCTCATTGCCGCCAGAAACGCCGATTTTGCCTGGCTGGCTTTTTCTGCTTCCGCCCGTGCCTGTCGATGTTCGACCACCAATTCCTGCAATTCGGCTGTGCGCGCTTTTACCTGCGCCGCCAGCTGTTCGCGGTGGCGATTAAGCGCATGAACACTGCTGCGAAACGCATCCATCAGCCGCCCGATGGTGTCCAGCTCCCGCACGCCAGCGGTTTCCGGGAAAGGGGAGTTGATATCACCGTCCAGCAGTCGTTGCAGCGCCTGCGTTTGTTCGGCAAGGGGACGCGTGACAGAGCGATAAACCACGCGCCAGAGGATCAGAATCAGTGCGCAAAGAGAAACTATCCCCAGCAATAACAGGCTGTATTGCCCGCGTGCACTGGCTTTTTCCAGATGCGCCAGGCCATGCTGATTACGCAGCTCAATGGTGTCGACCAGTTGACTGACTTCGCTACTAAACTGCGCGAACTGGGCGATGTTATTTTGCGCGAGACTTTGCAAGCGATGACTGATTTCACTGTCCTGCTGATAAAGCGCCAGCAAATCGTTATATTGGCTAACGGTAGTTAACGTTGTCGCGACCTGTGCACGAACACCGGGATCTTCAATGCGTATTTGCCGACGTTGCAGAATTTTAACCGCATTATTGAGTTGCTTTTCCAGCGTTGACGCATTTTTCTGGATCTGTTCCAGCCCCAGATTCATCACCATTTGCTGCACGCGCAGGGCGCTAAGGCGCAGTTCATTCATCTGGTTAACGTACTCAAGATCGATATCAATCAGCCGATCAAGTGCGTTTTCTGCGGCCTGACGCTGATGTTGTTCGATCAAATCGTAAATCCCGGCCTGGGTCGCTCCGGCAGAGGTCGCCGCATTATTCGCCTGACCTTGCGCCAGGCGTGCGATCTCATCGGCAGCAGCGACTATCTGCTGGCTGAGTTGCTGTTGTTGCTGGCGCAGTTGCAAACGCTGCCCCACCAGTTCCCCTTGTTGACGTAACGAACGGGAGATCTCCTGCTCCTGTTGTTCAATAGCGGTGGTATCAAAACCTTGTTCCCGTAACGCTTGCAGCAACGCGTTAATCTTCAGGCTTTGTGCGGTGAGCATTCGCCCCTGCGCCTGCCACATCTTTTCGTTATCGGCACTGGTCAGGTTCTGGGCGGCGAAAAGTTCCCAGGCGCTGGCTTCGCTCAACTGGCGCGCCATATTCATGGTAGGAATCAATGCCTGAGTATTGTCTTTTTCCACCTGGCTGATAAAGCGCAGGTTGTACCATCCCACCAGGGTACTGGTCAGGGTTAACAGCGCCATCAGGGCAAAGCCCATCCAGAGTCTTCGGGTCAGGGTTAAATTCACGGTCAGTGTACTTAAGGTGAAAAAGGTTGAGTCGCAAAGCGGAATGCATCTAGCATAAAGCCTTATTATTGATGAGGCTATCATGCGCGTACTGCTATTGTTACTTCTTTCCCTTTTCATGTGGCCTGGTTTTTCGGCTGATAACTTGTTGCGCTGGCATGATGCGCAGCATTTCTCGGTACAACCCTCTACGCCGCTTAAAGCCAAACGTTCATGGAAACTGTGCGCGCTTTATCCCAGCCTGAAAGATTCATACTGGTTATCGTTGAACTATGGTATGCAGGAGGCTGCTCGCCGCTACGGTGTGGATTTAAAAGTGCTGGAGGCAGGCGGCTACAGCCAGTTGGCTACCCAGCAAGCACAAATCGACCAGTGCAAACAGTGGGGTGCAGAGGCCATTTTGCTCGGTAGTAGCACGACGTCATTTCCCGACCTGCAAAAGCAGGTAGCAAGTCTGCCGGTGATCGAACTGGTAAATGCTATTGATGCTCCCCAGGTGAAAAGCCGCGTTGGTGTGCCGTGGTTTCAGATGGGCTATCAACCAGGGCGATATCTGGTGCAATGGAGTCACGGAAAACCACTGAACGTGCTGTTGATGCCCGGCCCCGATAACGCCGGGGGCAGTAAGGAGATGGTAGAGGGTTTCCGCGCCGCCATTGCCGGAAGCCCGGTGCGTATTGTCGATATTGCGCTCGGCGACAACGATATTGAAATCCAGCGTAACCTGTTGCAGGAGATGTTGGAGCGCCATCCAGAAATCGACGTTGTGGCCGGAACGGCGATTGCGGCAGAGGCGGCAATGGGTGAAGGGCGTAACCTGAAAACGCCGCTTACCGTGGTGTCGTTTTATCTTTCACATCAGGTGTATCGCGGGTTGAAGCGGGGAAGAGTGATTATGGCTGCCAGCGATCAAATGGTCTGGCAGGGGGAACTGGCCGTCGAACAGGCCATCAGGCAATTACAGGGGCAATCGGTGTCTGATAATGTCAGCCCACCGATTTTAGTTCTGACGCCGAAAAATGCCGACCACGAACATATCCGCCGATCGCTGTCACCAGGGGGATTTCGTCCGGTCTATTTTTATCAGCACACATCAGCCGCTAAGAAATAACCTTCGCCATGTTGTGTCACCAGTAAATCCGCGCTGAGTTTATGACGTAAACGACGAATTAACACATCGACGGTGCGCAGGTCGGGGTTTTCCACCCGGCGCGCAGAAAGCATACGCAGCAGACGTTCACGGCTGAGAATTTCGCCCGGATTGGTCACAAATGCCACCAACATTTCATACTCTGCGCGGGTTAGTTTAATCGGTTCGCCATCAATCTCCAGCGTATGGCGCGACACATTCAGGCAATAACCGGCAAAGCGATAGCAGTTGTCCTGAGTGAGCGGTTGAGCTTGTCGCGCGAGGTCGATTCGCCAGAGCAGATTTTTCACCCGTACCACCAGTTCGCGCAGTTCCAGCGGTTTAGTGACGTAATCGTCTGCGCCCATTTCCAGCCCAACAATACGGTCAATCCGATCGCTGCGTCCGGTAACCAGAATGATACCCACCGTCGAACGTTCCCGCAGGGCGCGGGTTAACATCAGGCCATTTTCATCGGGCAAATTGATATCCAGCAGAATTAAATCCACTGGCTGGTTTTGCATAATTTCACGCAGCCCGGCACCGCTCGCCGTAACGGAAACCGTATACCCCTCCTGAGTGAAGTAGGTTTGTAATCGCGCCTGGGTAACCGGCTCATCTTCAACAATAACAATGTGATGTGGCATCAGAGAGTTTTACTCATTCTGTTCATATCTGTTCATATTCTGCCGTAAGCCGTTCATCCTGACCAGTGCCGCTGTTCATATTTGCTTATTAAGATCGCTTCACTAAACCATAATTTTACAGGGGCTATTATGCGGAAACTCTGGAGCGCGTTACGCCGACCCAGTGCTCGTTGGTCGGTACTGGCGCTGGTCGCTATTGGGATTGTGATTGGCATTGCGCTGATTGTGTTACCTCACGTGGGGATCAAAGTCACCAGCACAACCGAATTTTGTGTCAGTTGCCACAGTATGCAACCGGTGTATGAAGAATATAAACAGTCGGTGCATTTCCAGAACGCCTCAGGCGTGCGAGCTGAATGCCATGACTGCCATATCCCGCCGGATATTCCAGGCATGGTGAAGCGTAAACTGGAAGCGAGCAACGACATCTACCAGACCTTTATTGCCCACTCCATTGATACACCTGAGAAATTCGAAGCCAAACGCGCGGAACTTGCCGAGCGTGAATGGGCGCGAATGAAAGAAAACAACTCGGCAACCTGCCGCTCCTGCCATAACTACGACGCGATGGATCATGCGAAGCAGCATCCTGAAGCGGCACGTCAGATGAAGGTGGCAGCGAAAGATAACCAATCCTGCATCGACTGTCATAAAGGTATTGCCCACCAGTTGCCGGATATGAGTAGCGGCTTCCGTAAGCAGTTCGATGAGCTGCGCGCCAGTGCAAATGATAGTGGTGATACGCTGTACTCCATTGATATTAAGCCAATTTATGCGGCGAAAGGCGATAAAGAAGCCTCTGGTTCTCTGCTGCCTGCTTCGGAAGTGAAAGTCCTTAAACGTGACGGCGACTGGCTGCAAATTGAAATCACTGGCTGGACGGAAAGCGCAGGACGTCAGCGTGTACTCACCCAGTTCCCTGGCAAACGCATCTTTGTTGCCTCGATTCGTGGCGATGTTCAGCAGCAGGTGAAAACACTGGAGAAAACCACCGTTACCGATACCAATACCGAGTGGAGCAAATTGCAGGCCACCGCGTGGATGAAGAAAGGCGACATGGTGAACGATATCAAACCGATCTGGGCTTATGCGGATTCGCTGTACAACGGCACCTGTAATCAATGCCACGGCGCACCGGAAATCTCTCACTTTGACGCTAACGGTTGGATCGGCACGCTCAACGGCATGATTGGCTTTACCAGCCTCGATAAACGTGAAGAACGCACCTTGTTGAAATATCTGCAAATGAATGCGTCTGATACCGCAGGTAAGGCTCACGGCGATAAGAAGGAAGAAAAATAATGAACAATAACGATCTCTTTCAGGCATCACGTCGACGTTTTCTGGCACAACTCGGCGGTTTAACTGTCGCCGGGATGCTGGGGCCGTCACTGTTAACGCCGCGCCGTGCGACTGCGGCGCAAGCGGCGACTGAGGCTGTCACCTCGAAAGAGGGCATTCTGACCGGGTCGCACTGGGGGGCTATCCGCGCGACGGTGAAGGATGGTCGCTTTGTGGCGGCAAAACCGTTCGAACTGGATAAATATCCGTCGAAAATGATCGCCGGATTGCCGGACCACGTACACAACGCGGCGCGTATTCGTTATCCGATGGTACGCGTGGACTGGCTACGTAAGCGCCATCTGAGCGACACCTCCCAGCGAGGTGATAACCGTTTTGTGCGCGTGAGCTGGGATGAAGCCCTCGACATGTTCTATGAAGAACTGGAACGCGTACAGAAAACTCACGGGCCGAGTGCCTTGTTGACCGCCAGTGGTTGGCAATCGACGGGGATGTTCCATAACGCTTCGGGGATGCTGGCGAAAGCTATTGCCTTACATGGTAATAGCGTGGGTACGGGTGGGGATTACTCCACCGGTGCTGCGCAGGTGATCCTGCCGCGTGTAGTTGGCTCAATGGAAGTGTATGAACAGCAAACCTCCTGGCCGCTGGTATTGCAGAACAGCAAAACCATTGTGCTGTGGGGCTCCGATTTGCTGAAAAACCAGCAAGCGAACTGGTGGTGCCCGGATCACGATGTTTATGAATATTACGCGCAGTTGAAAGCGAAAGTCGCCGCCGGTGAAATTCAGGTCATCAGCATCGATCCGGTTGTTACATCCACTCATGAGTATCTGGGACGCGAGCATGTGAAGCACATTGCGGTTAACCCGCAAACTGACGTGCCGCTGCAACTGGCGCTGGCGCATACGTTGTACAGCGAAAACCTGTACGACAAAAACTTCCTCGCTAACTACTGTGTGGGTTTTGAGCAGTTCCTGCCCTATCTGCTGGGCGAGAAAGACGGTCAGCCGAAAGATGCCGCATGGGCTGAAAAACTGACTGGCATTGATGCCGAAACCATTCGTGGACTGGCGCGGCAGATGGCGGTGAACAGAACGCAGATTATTGCTGGTTGGTGCGTACAGCGTATGCAGCACGGTGAACAGTGGGCGTGGATGATTGTGGTTCTGGCGGCGATGCTGGGGCAAATTGGCCTGCCGGGTGGTGGCTTTGGTTTTGGCTGGCACTATAACGGCGCAGGCACGCCGGGGCGTAAAGGCGTTATTTTGAGTGGTTTCTCCGGCTCTACGGCGATTCCTCCTGTTCACGACAACAGCGACTACCAAGGCTATAGCAACACTATTCCGATTGCCCGTTTTGTCGATGCGATCCTCGAACCGGGGAAAGTGATCAACTGGAACGGTAAATCGGTAAAACTGCCGCCGCTGAAAATGTGTATTTTTGCCGGAACGAACCCGTTCCATCGCCATCAGCAGATCAACCGCATTATTGAAGGCTGGCGCAAGCTGGAAACGGTTATCGCCATAGATAACCAGTGGACCTCAACCTGCCGCTTTGCCGATATCGTGCTGCCTGCGACCACGCAGTTTGAGCGTAACGATCTCGACCAGTATGGCAACCACTCCAACCGTGGCATTATCGCCATGAAACAGGTGGTGCCGCCGCAGTTCGAGGCGCGCAACGACTTTGATATTTTCCGCGAGCTGTGCCGCCGCTTTAATCGCGAAGAAGCCTTTACCGAAGGGCTGGACGAAATGGGCTGGCTGAAACGCATCTGGCAGGAAGGTGTACAACAGGGCAAAGGACGCGGTGTTCATCTACCAGCGTTTGATGACTTCTGGAATAAGAAAGAGTACGTCGAGTTTGACCATCCGCAGATGTTTGTTCGCCACCAGGCATTCCGGGAAGATCCGGATCTCGAACCGCTAGGCACGCCGAGTGGCCTGATTGAGATCTACTCAAAAATCATTGCCGACATGAACTACGACGATTGTCAGGGGCATCCGATGTGGTTTGAGAAAATCGAACGCTCCCACGGTGGGCCCGGCTCGCAGAAGTATCCGTTGCATCTGCAATCTGTGCATCCGGATTTCCGACTTCACTCGCAGTTATGTGAGTCGGAAACTTTGCGTCAGCAATATACGGTCGCGGGTAAAGAGCCAGTATTTATTAGCCCGCAGGATGCCAGTGCGCGCGGTATTCGTAACGGTGATGTGGTACGCGTCTTTAACGCTCGTGGTCAGGTGTTGGCTGGAGCAGTGGTTTCTGACCGCTATGCACCCGGCGTGGCACGAATTCACGAAGGGGCATGGTACGATCCAGCTAAAGGCGGTGAGCCTGGTGCGCTGTGCAAATACGGTAACCCCAACGTGTTGACCATTGACATCGGTACTTCGCAGCTGGCGCAGGCGACCAGTGCACATACCACGCTGGTGGAAATTGAGAAGTACAACGGAACAGTGGAACAAGTGACGGCGTTTAATGGCCCCATTGAGATGGTGGCGCAGTGCGAATATGTTCCCGCGTCGCAGGTGAAATCATGACCACGCTGACAGCACAACAGATTGCCTGTGTCTACGCCTGGCTGGCGCAGTTGTTCTCCCGTGAGCTGGACGATGAACAACTGACGCAGATCGCCAGTGCGCAGATGGCTGAATGGTTTTCGTTGCTAAAAAGCGAACCGCCGCTCACTGAGGCGGTGAACGAGCTGGAAACTAAAATTGCCGCTCTGACAGTGCGTGACGACGCTCGTCTGGAACTGGCCGCTGACTTTTGCGGCCTGTTTCTGATGACCGACAAACAAGCGGCGCTGCCGTATGCATCGGCCTACAAACAGGACGAGCAAGAGATTAAACGCTTGTTAGTTGAGGCAGGGATGGAAACCAGCGGCAATTTCAACGAACCGGCAGATCATCTGGCGATCTATCTCGAGTTGTTGAGTCATCTGTATTTTTCGCTGGGAGAGGGGACCGTTCCTGCGCGAAGAATCGACAGTTTGCGGCAAAAAGTACTGACGGCGCTGCAACAATGGTTACCAGAGTTTGCGGCGCGTTGCCATCAGTATGACAGCTTTGGTTTTTACGCGGCACTAAGCCAGTTATTGCTGGCGTTAGTGGAGTGCGACAACCAAAACAGATAATGCCGTTTGTAGGCCAGATAAGACGCGTTGAGCGTCGCATTAGACATTAAGGCAGATCCGCCGGATGCGGCATGAACCTTATCCGGCCTACGGGGACAGTGCGCTTTGTAGATACTGTTATGGCCTGCAAGTTTTTTTCTACCCTGGTTTCCCAGATTGCAGGCATGCCAGACACAGCGCCGTCAGGCGCTGTTTTTTTCATCCCTTCCGCGATTTTTACGCAGCTACCGGATTATGCCGTGACGCATCGAACGGTACGCCTGACTTCAGCACTCCATACGCCACCTGTGCCAGCTTGCGCATCATCGCGCCGAGAATCACTTTTCCTTTCTTGCCATTAGCCGCCAGACGGTCGCGGAACGCCCGTCCCCACTCAGTCTTACTGGTGGCTACCATTGCAGGCATATACAACGCCCTGCGAAGCGACACATGTCCGGCTTTACTCAACCGGCTTGCCCCTCTCACACTACTGCCTGATTCATAACGCCGTGGTGTCAGACCCGCAAAAGCGGCGAACTGTCTGGCATGGGCGAAGCGGTCCTTCAGACCGATATAAGCCAGTAATACCGCAGATGTTTTCTCTCCGATACCCGGGATACTTTCCAGCAGTTTCCTGCGGTGTTTCATATCCGGATCATCGTCTGTCAGGTCTTTTATCTGCTTCTCAAGACGCTTCAGCTCTGCTTCAAGCCACAGAAGGTGAGCATCAATGCTCGGTCTCTGGACTTCCCGCGCCGTTTCAGTGCGGTTCAGTTCCTGCGTGTGCATATCTGTCAGCGCCTGGTGGCGTACTACCAGGGCACGCAACGCGCGTTCAAGCGGGTGAGGCGCTTCCCAGGCTGCAGGGCGCTTCTGACGACAGAACTCTGCCAGCATGCGCGCATCCACGGTATCAGTCTTGTTACGCAGTCCTTCACTCTGAGCGAAAGCTTTACCCAACGCAGGATTAATGACTGACACTATGTAGCCTGCATCGTAAAGGCACTCTGCGACAGGTTCCATATAGGTGCCGGTCGCTTCGATGCAGATATGCGCATGGTCAATCTTGTGACCCTTCAGCCAGCTCACCAGCTCATCGTGCCCTTTAGTGGTGTTAGCGAATTTTTTGGTGCGATGACGACCATCAGGACGCAACACATCGACATCCAGTTTCTCTTTAGCGGTGTCGATACCGATATAATGAAGTTCATGTTCCATCGTGAAACCAACCTTGCAAATACGGATTACCGGGAAAACCGGTCCATGATACTGTCCGGTTTATCACTTTGGGAGAAAGGCAGTCCGCTGCATAAATCTACGCAACAGGTTGAAAACCTAAGGCCCGATACGGCATGCGGACTGCAGGCAGAGAAAACTGGCCGATTTTCTCTGCACAGGAGGGATAATACAAGGCCTGATAAGACGCGTTAAGCGTCGCATCAGGCAACAAACTCACGGATGAGCCACAAATCGGGAAAGCCGCTGGCGCAGCAGGCGGTTTTCCTGCTTCAGGTGCGCAATATCATCCATTAATGATAGCGCCACCGCGATCCCCGGCCAGTCCAGTGCCAGTTCATGACGCAGACGTACCGCACGTTGCACCACAATGGCGGCATGGTCGTCAAATACCCAGGTTGTTTCCAGGCGCTCTCGCGGTTCAACCACCCCCAAACCGACAATTTCATTCAATTCCTCTTCAGAGATGCCGGTATGTAGGCAAAATTCGGTAATAGTAAAAGTCACCGTAACATTAGCCATCATGCTTTCCCCCAATCTTTACGTGGATCAAAAGACGACTGGGCGTCTGCCAGTTGCTGCCACAGCGCGGCCGTATTTTCATCCGGTTTCGGCGGCATCACGATTTTCAGTACCGCATACAGATCGCCGGTCTGTTTTTTGCTCACCAGGCCTTTGCCTTTAACGCGTAATCGTTGTCCGGCCTGACTGCCCGGCGGGATAGTTAGCAAAATGCTTTCTTTCAGTGTTGGAACGGTGACTTTAGCACCCAGCGCCGCTTCCCACGGGCTAACCGGCACCACAATTTCCAGATCCTGGCCGACAATATCAAACAATGGATGCGGCGCAATATGAATCACCAGCCACAAATCGCCATTTGGGCCGCCATTTTCGCCCGGCGTCCCCTGGCCTTTCAGGCGGATGCGTTGACCATTGCCGACGCCCGCCGGGATCTTCACATTCAGCGTTTTCGGGATTTCCTGTTCGATCATGCCAAAGGCGTTATAAACCGGCAGGTTATAGCTGATGGTACGCTTGTGCTCAGTAAGCGTTTCTTCCAGGAATACCGCCACTTCGATTTCAATATCGTGGCCGCGGGTGGCGGGGCGTTGACGGCTCTGGCGGGCATGCTGACCGAAAATTGACGAGAAGATATCGTCAAAATCTTCGGCGTTAAAACTCTGACCGTCGTCATGATGGAATTGACGGTTAAATTGCGGATCGTTGCGATGTTGCCACATCTGATCATACTCAGCGCGACGTTGTTCATCACTTAACACTTCCCAGGCTTCAGCGACCTCTTTGAAGCGGGCTTCGGCATCCGGTTCTTTGCTGACGTCTGGATGGTATTTGCGGGCCAGTCGACGATAGGCGGTCTTGATTGTCTTGAGATCGTCCGTCGGTTTCACGCCCATGATGGCGTAATAATCCTTTAGTTCCATAGCGTTATCTCGCGTAAATCAACACAAATTGAAGGAACCCCTGTAAGGTAACTCCTATAAGTGTAGGGTAATCCTCAAAATTTCATATGCCAACACAGAATATGTTATTGAAATCATCGTGGAGAGGAGGTGGCGTCAAGATGGATTGCTGAGCATAGTTTAAACAGGTAAAAGGGTGAGCGATTTTTGATAGTTAAATCAGGCACTTTAAGCTTAACTAGGACGTCATTATTTATTAAATTTTATAGGCGCTATATATGGGTAGTAATATACATGGAGTAAGTTGCAGTGCTAATAATTATTTGAAAACAGCCTGGGCCGATATAAAAACCAGGCGCGAAGAAAATCAAAAATGTTCAATCACGCTTTTTGAACAAAAACTAGAGTGTTTTATGCGGTTGTACAATGAAATCATGCGGAAAGAAGAAAATATTTCATGCCTGGTGTGTGAATCACTAGAAACAGAATTAGAGGAAATGCAAAATGATAATGATTTATCTTCATTTATGAAAACATTACGTACTCATGATACAAACACTTATTCAGGGGATTCAGGAGGCATTACCTATACTATACAATATTTTCAAGAAAGAGAGCTTGTTAATATATCCTTGCCGGGTATGTTTTCACAGGCTATTGCAGGCTTTAAAAGTAGCTGTTGGTATAAATTTATAGCATATGTTGATATCTTAAATGAGTGTAATGATGTTTTTTCTGAGTATTGCTTTGATGATGATGAAATTACGAGTGTCCAGCCAAAACGGATAAATACGCCGGGAATATCTGATTTAGATACTGGTATTGATTTGTCTAGTATATCTTTTATTCAGCGTGAAACTAACCAGGCATTCGGATTAAAATATGCTCCTGTAGATGGCGATGGATATTGTCTGTTAAGGGCCATACTGGTTTTAAAACACTTTGATTATTCATGGGCGCTGGGCAGTCATAAGACGCCAAAGGAAGTATACGAAGAGTTTATTAAAATTGTTGATAAACAAACGATCGAGGCTCTTGCTGATGCGGCATTCTTTAATCTCAGGGAAGATATTAAGACATTATTTTGCGTTGATCTGCATTCTGACAACCAAATTCAGGATATGGGTAATTCTTTAGCGTCGAATTTTATTAAGTTTAAAAAAGAATTCATTGGTAGTTGCTTGAATGACGAAAGATGCATATTGCATTTACCCGAGTTTATATTTAATGATAACAAGGGTTCGCTTGTTTTAAATACCGACTCTCCGGAAAAGGTTAAAGCGGTGAAGAATTTTCTTGCTGTGCTTTCAGATAGCATTTGTTCATTGTTTATTGTTACCTGTAATGTGGGATCAATCTCCTTGGGGAGTGAATCCTTTTCAACAGATGAAGATCTTGAGTATGGTTATTTAATAAATACTGGCAATCATTATGACGTTTACCTCCCTACTGAACTTTTTGCTCAGTCATACCAGTTAAACCATAAGGAAATGAAAGCGCAACTGGACTATTTAAATCGTTATGCCATCTAATGATAAAGACATGTGCTAAAATAGTTTTTATTAGTCTCACATTCTCTTTTTACTAGTAAATATTGCCCCTGTATCGATAACGTCGGTGATATTCTGTCTAGCCCATGGTGAAATCATCAACGGCGTACACGAGGCAGGGGCCAATCATGCATAGGTTGCGTCAAATCTTGCCTTTTTTTAATGACAAATATAGAAAAACAGGCACTTAACAAGCCATTTTGCGAACCTGTTCCCGGAAAAATGTCATATTTCTGTCACACTCTTTGGTGATTGATAACAAAAGAGGTGCCAGGAATGAACAAAACGCTAATCGCCGCAGCTGTGGCAGGGATAGTTTTACTCGCTTCAAATGCTCAGGCACAAACCGTACCGGAAGGCTATCAGTTGCAGCAAGTGCTCATGATGAGCCGCCATAACTTACGTGCGCCGCTGGCGAACAATGGCAGTGTGCTGGAGCAGTCGACGCCGAATAAATGGCCAGAATGGGACGTTCCCGGTGGGCAGCTCACCACTAAAGGGGGAGTACTCGAAGTGTATATGGGCCATTACATGCGTGAATGGCTGGCAGAGCAGGGGATGGTGAAATCGGGTGAATGCCCGCCGCCGGACACCGTTTATGCCTATGCCAATAGTCTGCAACGCACCGTCGCGACCGCGCAGTTCTTTATTACCGGCGCATTCCCCGGGTGTGATATTCCTGTTCATCACCAGGAAAAAATGGGCACCATGGACCCAACCTTTAACCCGGTGATCACCGATGATTCCGCCGCATTCAGTGAACAGGCGGTGGCGGCAATGGAGAAAGAGCTCGGCAAACTCCAGCTTACCGACAGCTACAAGCTACTGGAAAAAATCGTTAACTATAAAGATTCTCCTGCCTGTAAAGAGAAGCAACAGTGTTCGCTTGTAGATGGCAAAAACACCTTTAGCGCGAAGTATCAACAAGAACCGGGCGTTTCCGGGCCGCTGAAAGTCGGCAACTCGCTGGTAGATGCGTTTACTTTGCAATACTACGAAGGTTTCCCGATGGATCAGGTGGCGTGGGGAGAAATCAAATCTGACCAACAGTGGAAAGTGT
The DNA here is from genome assembly GCF_030295175.1 of Escherichia sp. HH091_1A. Lineage (NCBI taxonomy): Bacteria > Pseudomonadati > Pseudomonadota > Gammaproteobacteria > Enterobacterales > Enterobacteriaceae > Escherichia > Escherichia sp. HH091_1A. The sequence goes on from NZ_AP025747.1 coordinate 1,285,312, forward strand.
TGTCGAAGCTGAAAAACGGTTACCAGGATAGCCTGTTTACCTCACCGGAAGTGGCGCGCAATGTTGCGAAACCACTGGTCAGTTATATCGACAAAGCGCTGGTGACAGATCGCGCCAGTGCACCGAAAATCACGGTGCTGGTGGGGCACGACTCAAACATTGCCTCTCTGTTAACGGCACTGGATTTCAAACCGTATCAGTTGCATGACCAGAACGAACGCACGCCGATTGGCGGTAAAATCGTTTTCCAGCGTTGGCATGACAGCAAAGCTAATCGCGATTTGATGAAAATTGAATATGTGTACCAGAGTGCGGAACAGTTGCGTAATGCTGATGCGTTAACGTTGCAGGCTCCGGCTCAGCGCGTGACGCTGGAATTAACCGGCTGCCCGATAGACGCTGATGGTTTCTGCCCAATGGATAAGTTTGATAGCGTGTTGAATGAAGCGGTGAAATAAACCCGGCTATTGACATTTTGTAGTCATAAAATTGGGAAGATCACATGCAGATCTTCCCAATTAAACTGGAACATATTCACCAGAAATATATTGAGGGAGCAGAATATTACGCAGCGCCACATCTCGTATAATTTTTACCATAGAACGCATGGTTTACCCCAGACACAGTGGTAAACTTCAGACGCGTAAATCAAAGGATGGCTGACAAAATGAAGTATACATGGAAGGGAGAAAATGAAAGAACGCACTGGCAATTGTGTGAAAAATTAAATGCCCCATTTATATGCCTTAGCATAATTAATAAAAAATACGCTAATCTTTTTTATGATGTGACAAATTATTGCGTTGATCTTGAAAACATCTCAAATGAAATACTGGAAATATACTCGGCTTATGCACGCGTATTCATACTGCCTGAACATTTTATCAATGAAATTGCTGCGCAATATTACGTTATGAATGTCATTGTGCGACGTGAACATGCAGAATTCATTGCCGAAATTTTATATGATTATTTGTTTAAAAAATTACGATAACAGAGGTGGGTAATGAAGCGGTATTATCACGATGCGTTTTTATTAGGTTTATACGCATTGCTTACCCAAATACATTTGTCGGTGGCTCGCGGCATTAGCGCGCAGTCTGAACTCCGGTGCTGGTTGCGTCAGAAAGGGACGCTTGGCCTGATAGAACAAATATTGTGCTCAGCGCGGTCAAAGCGCCATAAGCAGAAGATCCCATTAATCAAATCTCTGTATTATAATCTGCGTGGGAAAAACTATCTTACTGAAAGTGAATGGATTTTATTAATTAAACACCTGCAGTTTATGCGTGACTTTATTGTTCATGGTGAAGTAAATGAGGATGCTTTGATAAATGCCCGGCTTGAAATTTGCTATTTTTTGCTAAAAATTTGGCACAGACTGAACGTCAATTATCTTGCTCAGCGATTAGCAAATCATGTCGAGCATTTTAATGAAAGTGAGTATCATGCCCACTTCAGCGTGCGCCAGATAACGTCCGTTATAACGGACTGGGCAGTTTTAAAAGATAATGAGATATTTTGATGAACCTCGCCCGTGGGTATTGATGAATAAAAATAATCTATTGGAAAATGTCCTGGTGTTCAGGGCGTGTCCAGGGATGTTTATCCTGTAAGAGAATTACGAAAATATCACATCCTTCATCGCCGGGATGGATTTTTCAGCCGGAGGTATCTTATCTTCCGGGTTTAACCAATGGCTATATAGGAAATACCCTGTACAATCAAATTCATGCTGGATATCGCTTATTACCCATATTTATAATCAATAACAAGCTTACCGCAATGATATCGATTTTTATTTGATAACGTGATTGAATATCTCATAGTAAAAACAGGGTATGAGACGTTGGTCAATGAATAATCGAAAACTCCCCCGTTCACTACGGGGGAGGTTCAGGATTAAACGTTTTTACGTTCGATGGTCTGTTCGCCCCAAAAAAGCGAATCTTTATCGGTTTTAGCAAAGGCTTTAACTAACACTTCATCGCTACCTTCTTCCCAAATCTTTTCCGCCATTTTTTCGTCGTACCCGGCGACTTCGAAAATGGCCTCGGCTATTTCCGGCGACGTATTGCGCAGAGATGCCCATTCACCGACGTGATGAGCTTTCGCTTCTTGAGTTGGCATGCGTATCCTCCTGTTGAAGATTAGCCGTTAAGTTTAACTGCCAGACCTGCGACATATTCCCCTTGATAACGAGCAATAGACAGTTCTTCCTGGCTGGGCTGGCGTGAACCGTCACCGCCTGCGATGGTGGTTGCGCCGTACGGCGTACCGCCGCGAACCTGTGAAACGTCAAATAATTCCTGCGCTGCGTAGCCAATGGGGACAATCACCATGCCGTGATGCGCAAGGGTCGTCCAGGTGGATGTGATGGTTTGTTCCTGACCGCCGCCAGTACCGGTGGAACTAAAGACGCTCGCCAGTTTGCCGTACAGTGCGCCGGAAGCCCACAGGCCGCCCGTCTGGTCGAGGAAGGTACGCATTTGACCGGACATGTTGCCAAAGCGGGTAGGTGTACCAAAAATAATGGCGTCGTAATCGGCCAGTTCTTGCGGGGTTGCAACCGGTGCAGTTTGCGTTTTACCGCCTGCTTTTTCGAATAATTGCGGCGGCATGGTTTCCGGTACACGCTTAACGACAACTTCTGCGCCATCCACTTTGCTTGCGCCTTCAGCGACTGCGCGCGCCATCGTTTCAATATGTCCGTACATGGAATAATAAAGCACCAGAACTTTAGCCATTTCTAACTACTCCTCGTGTTATCTCTATTCCGTAGCGATTCGCTACCACTTATTTAAAGATAAGACGTCCTTTTCAGAGTGCAAATTTCACAACCACTTATTTGATTTATAACAACTTTCACAAGCACGTAATTTTGTCGCAAAATGACACATTTTTATCTCATCGCGTTTTTTTAATCATAAGAGCGGCTTATAGATAATTATTGGAGATGATATCTATTCTCGCTAAGAAGCTGTTGCAGGATATTACCAAACGCGGGTCTGCCCGCGTCAGTTCACTAAGCTTAGTCCCACGTAGCGAAAATATGGCAGCCGCCATACGCCGCGTTAATTCTATGCAATATGATGTCTATACCCAGACGGAGGTCAGTAATGGCAAACCATCGAGGCGGTTCCGGCAATTTTGCAGAAGACCGCGAAAGAGCATCAGAAGCAGGTAAAAAAGGTGGACAGCACAGCGGGGGTAATTTCAAAAATGACCCGCAGCGCGCATCAGAAGCAGGTAAAAAAGGTGGCAAGAGCAGTCACGGTAAAAGCGACAACTAGCCGGGCTAATCAATGACGCATGCATTTTTGTCTGTAGCTCGTCAAAAAGCCATCACCGCTGGTTACCCCGGCGGTTGATACAGATGACAAATGTAAGCTTGCCTGATGCGCGATGCTTATCAGGCCTACCAGAAGATTGCAATATATTGAATTTGCACTGTTTTGTAGGCCGGATAAGGCGTTCACGCCGCATCCGGCATGAACAATGCGCACGTTGTCAACAATCTGCACCGCCGGTAATCCCGGCGGTTTTCTGTTTATGGTTCCTGATGAACAACTTCTGGCGGAGGAACGTCAACCAACCTTCTGCTCAACAACGCATTGAGTAAAATCGCGCCAAAGGTTGCTGTACCGATCCCTCCCAACGTAAAACCGCCCAGCGTGAGAGCAAAATCACCCGCGCCCAGCACTAAGGTTACTGCGACCATAATCAAATTACCGTTCTGGCTTAAATCGACACGGTTTTGTACCCAGATCCGTGCGCCTGCGACGGCAATCAGCCCGAACACAACAATTGAAGCACCACCAATCACCGGTTCAGGAATGGTATGGATCAGCGCGCCAAATTTCGGCGAAAAGCCCAACAGCAAGGCGATGACGGCAGCAGCAACAAACACCAGCGTCGAGTAGACTTTGGTCACGGCCATCACACCGATATTTTCAGCATAGGTGGTTACGCCGCTACCGCCGACAGAGCCGGAAAGCATCGTTGCCAGCCCATCGCCCACGAATGCCCGCCCCATATACGGGTCCATATTGCGTCCGGTCATCCCGGCGACCGCCTTGAGATGACCTAAGTTTTCCGCCACCAGAATCACCGCCACGGGCGCAATCAGCAGCATTGCCTGACCATTAAAAGCAGGAGTGGAAAAATGTGGCAGACCGAACCAGGTAGCATGGCTGACGAGAGTAAAATCGACGGCTTTTCCCAGCCCTAAAACGTTGGTCATCACGCCATACAGCAGACAGGCGACAATTAATCCTACGAGAATCAATAATCGCTGGATCATGCCACGGGTAAACACCGCCACCAGCCCAATACACAGCACCGTCATTACCGCCATCCAGCTATCAAAGGCCGAAGCCGATACACTTTTCACTGCGATAGGCGCTAAGTTCAGGCCAATCGCCATCACCACCGCACCCGTCACAACCGGCGGCATTAGTCGTTCAATCCAGCGCGTACCGATTTTCATCACCACCAGGCCAATGACGGTATAAACCAGCCCACAGGCGATAATCCCGCCCAGCGCGATGCTGATATTCGGATTAATTCCCTGACCATTAAAGCCCGTCGCGGCGATCACCACGCCGACAAAAGCCGCGCTGGAACCGAGATAACTGGGGACGCGTCCGCCGGTAATAAAGAAAAACAGTAACGTGCCGATCCCCGACATTAAAATGGAAAGGTTGGGATCCAGCCCCATCAGAATCGGCATTAACACCGTCGCGCCAAACATCGCCACCGCGTGTTGAACGCCCATTATTGCCGTCTGAGCAAACGGCAATCGTTCATCCGGCGCGACCACGCCGCTCTCTATAGAGGTCGATTTTAACTGCCAGTGAGGAAAACCGAACATTGCCATCAGCTGTCTCCTTAAGGAGGTTAACAAGCAGGGCGCATCAGCGCGTGATAACTGCGATCAAACCACACCAGCCCGTAGGGGGTGGCGTGACGATGAATCGCTTCGATGGCGCAAAACAGAATGTCGTGGGTGCCGACGCTCACCACCTGGCTGATACGGCAGTCAAACGAAACCAGTGCTTCTTCCAGTTGCGGGCATCCGGTCACACCAGTCTGCCAGCGGGCGGCGGCAAAGCGGTGTTCCATGGGCGTTTTGCCGCCAAAAAGGTTTGAAAGCGGCTCCTGCCCGGCGCTAAGTGTATTTACACACAGCGTTCGATTTTCATTGAATACCGGCCAGACGGACGCCCCACGATTCAGGCACACCAGTAATGTGGGCGGCGTATCGGTCACGCTGCAGACGGCGCTGGCGGTGAACCCGGCGCGCCCGGCTGGACCGTCCGTGGTGATGATATTGACCGCCGCGCCCATGCAGGACATCGCATCGCGAAAAGTTTGTTGATCGACAATGTTCATAGTTTGCTCCTTACAACAGCCCGCAGGCTTCTTCAAAGGACAGACGTGGCAGGCGCGCATAAAGCTTGCTGCTATCGTCATAGCCGATATTAATCAGCAGATTGCTCTTCAGCGTGCTGCCCGTAAAAAAGGCGTCGTCCACGTGTTGACGGTCAAAGCCGGACATCGGGCCGGTATCCAGCCCCAGCGCCCGGCAGGCGACGATCAGATAGGCCGCCTGCATGGAACTGTTGCGAAACGCTGTTTCTTCGGCAAGTTGTGGGCTGGAGGTAAACCAACTGCGGGCATCGCCGTGAGGAAACAGCTGTGGTAACCGTTCATAAAATTCACTGTCCCAGGCGACGATCGCGGTGACGGGCGCGGTCAGGGTTTTTTGCAGATTGCCGCTGGAAAGCGCCGGGCGCAGACGTTCTTTTCCTTCTGCAGTGCGGATAAACACGATCCGTGCCGGAGAACAGTTAGCTGATGTCGGCCCCCATTTCATCAGGGCATAAATCTCCCGTAATGTCTCATCGCTGACGGGTGTCTCCCGCCAGCCGTTGTGAGTGCGGGCATCGGTGAACAGGGTGCTAAGCGCACCAGGGCTAACGGCTTCGTTCATAGCAATTCCTTACAGGGCGGCTTCACGGTGATGTAACAGGCTGGCAAGCCCGTTGAGTAACAGAGCATTAAACGTTTCGGGATCAGTCACGTTGCAGGCGTGTCCGCCATAGCGCATCACCATTTTCTGGCTATCGGGCAGGGCGGCATGAAGTTCACTGGAACATGCTGATGGCACGAGCAGATCATCACTGGCGCAGATGATTTGCACCGGGCAGCGGATGCGATCCGTATGGCGACTAAAGTCAGCACGTTTGAGGGCGTTAAGTCGACGCAGTAAATTGTTTTTGCCCTGAAAATGCGCCAGTGCCAGCGCGTCCTCCGCTTCAAGGCGAGGGGCGCGGGCCGCCATCCAGTCGGCGGGGTAGAGGAACAACGGCTGCGCTTCCACCCATGCCTGCGCGCCGCCGCTATGCAGTAATCGTTCGCGAACCTGAAAACAGCGGCGGGTATGGGCGTTTATTCGTAGCCAGCCGTTAACGCTGACCAGTGCAGTGACCGATGCGGGATAATCTAGCGCCAGCTGCATTCCCACCAGCGCCCCGAGCGCATGGCCGATCACCGCATAACGCTCAATCCCCACACTCATCAGCGCCTGATGCAGTTCCTCTGCCATCTGCGCCAAACTGTAGTCTTCCGCCAGCGTATCTGGATTATTTCCGGTACCGCGCTGGTCGTAACAGACTACCTGATACTCCTGCTCCAGCACCGCCAGTTGCGGCAACCAGTAATTGCCGCTGCCGCCAAGACCCGAAATCAATACCACTACGGGCGCATCAGCATAAGGGGGAGGTGAGAGTGAAAGTTTCATCGCCACCTCACTTAGCGATATGCGCAATCGTGGCGATTTCCACCAGCGCGTCAGGCTTTACCAGTCCGCACTGAATGCAGAATCGCGCCGGTTTGTCACCCGGGAAAAACTCGGCGTAGATTTCGTTAATCGCGGCGTAATTTTTCCAGTCGGTAATAAAGATGCTGTTGAAGGTCACGTCCGCCATCGTGCCACCCGCCGTCTCGATAACCTTGCGGATGGTCTCCAGAACGTGGCGGGTTTGCGCCTTTGGGTCATCGGCAAACAGCACGTTATTATGTTGATCAAAAGCCAGCGTGCCGGAGACATACACCACGCCATCAGCCAGCGTGCCGGGAACGAAGGGGGCCAGCGGTGCGCTGCTGCCAGCAGGAATAATTACGGATTTCGGCATCATTAAACTCCTTAAGCGATACGGGCAAAGGACGTGGGAGAAAGCGCGTCGCAGAACGTTTCGACGTCGCTCACCCAGCCAAAAAAGGTTTCGATATTGAACAACGCGGCTTTCTGCGCAAACTCCGGCCCCGCCTGGTGGGTTGCGTCTTCCAGCACCACGCCGAAATACTCCAGAAAAAAGCCGTCGCGCAGCGTCGATTCGACGCAGACGTTGGTAGCGATACCGGTGAAAATCAGGTGGCGAATTCCGCGGCTGCGCAAAATGCTGTCCAGCGGCGTATTGAAGAAACCGCTATAGCGTGGCTTCGGCAGCACAATATCGCCAGGCTGCGGCACCAGCTCATCCACCAGTTGATAGTCCCATGAGCCTTTCGCCAGTAATTTTCCCTGCAACTGCGGCTGCTTACGCATGGTCTTCAGGGCGTTCGATTTATGAAAATTAGGTGAGCCGGGGCCGCCAGCCTCGACATACTGTTCATCCCAGCCATTTTGAAACCAGATGATCAACATCCCTGCTGCTCGCGCCGCGGTCACGGCAGTTTGGATATTGGCAATGACCGGGCGAGTGGTTGAGACATCAAACCCGGCGAGATCTAAGTAGCCGCCTGGTGTGGCATAAGCGTTTTGCATATCCACCACGATCAGCGCACTTTGCTGCGGATCGAAGGTAATGGCTTCCGGTCGAGCGGTTAAGGTCGTCATCATGCCACCTCCTGTGTAAGCGCGGGGAGATGGGCGCGGCACTGCATCAGCGGCTGAATACGCTCGCCGAAGGTTTCGATTCCCGACAGAAAATCATCGAAGGTCAACAGCACGCCTTCGGCACCAGGTACGCTTGCGACTTCATCTAACATGCGCGCGACACTGGCGTAAGAACCGACTAACGTCCCCATATTGATGTTTACCGCCGAAGTGGGATCGGCCATCTGACGGACGTTGGTGTCAGTACCGGAGCGGGTATCTTTCTGACTTTGTTCGGTTAGCCAGCTTAACGCCTCTTCATCCGCGCCCGCTTTGTAGTGTTCCCATTTTGCACGAGCGGCATCGTCGGTTTCGTCGGCAATCACCATAAACAACACATAAGAGCCAACGTCGCGCCCGGTTTGCGCTGCGGCCTGTTTCATCCGCGCAGCGGTCGGGGCGAAAGCCGTGGGTGTATTTACGCCTTTGCCGAAACAGAAGTTGAAATCGGCATACTGGGCGGAGAACGCCATGCCAGCGTCGCTTTGCCCGGCACAGATCACTTTCATGGGTACGCTCGGTTGTGGATTGACGCGGCAATCGTTCATGGTGAAAAAATCGCCTTTAAAATCGCTTTTCCCCGTTCCCCACAGGTCGCGCAGCACCTGGACATATTCGGTGAGATAGTCATAACGACGGGAAAAATAGTCATCGCCAGGCCAGATGCCCATCTGCTCATACTCGGGTTTTTGCCAGCCAGTCACCAGGTTTACGCCAAAACGCCCGCCAGAGATGGAGTCAATGGTTGCGGCCATACGGGCGACGATTGCCGGAGGTAACGTTAAGGTGGCAGCTGTCGCGTATATCTGAATGCGCGAGGTCACGGCTGCCAGCCCCGCCATCAAGGTGAACGACTCAAGGTTGTGATCCCAGAACTCAGTTTTGCCGCCAAAGCCACGCAGTTTGATCATCGACAGGGCGAAATCGAAATGGTAGTGCTCCGCTTTTTGCACAATGGCTTTATTCAGTTCAAAGGTCGGCATGTACTGCGGCGCGTGGGTCGAAATGAGCCAGCCGTTGTTGCCAATAGGTACGAATACGCCAATTTTCATCATCAACCTCTCTTCGTCTCGTAAAGTGAAAGTCAGACGGGGCGCTGCATCCTGCATATCCTTTTCAGCCGCGTAATGGCTTGTTTGCAAAGCGGATGCCAGTTTTTAAAAAGTGAATGTTATTAATGTGTTAATGTTAAGTTGTCTAAAATGCCTGTAAAAAAGTGGACTAAACGGTCAAAACAGTTGCACATAAAACATGCATTCGTGCGCGATGAGAGTGCAGAAGGTCGAGGCCGGGCGGGGGTTTTGCTATCCTGTTGCCAATCTACAAGAGGGGAGAGCGCATGACGCAAGGCGCAGTGAAAACAACGGGTAAACGTTCGCGCGCAGTGAGCGCGAAGAAAAAAGCGATTCTTAGCGCAGCACTGGACACTTTTTCACAATTCGGTTTTCACGGCACAAGGCTGGAGCAGATCGCAGAGTTGGCAGGCGTTTCTAAAACCAATCTGCTGTATTACTTCCCGTCTAAAGAGGCGCTGTATATTGCCGTGCTGCGACAAATTCTGGATATCTGGTTGGCACCATTGAAGACGTTTCGTGAAGATTTCGCCCCACTGGCAGCGATTAAAGAGTACATCCGTCTGAAGCTGGAAGTCTCCCGCGATTATCCGCAGGCTTCGCGCCTGTTCTGTATGGAGATGCTGGCAGGCGCACCGTTATTAATGGATGAGCTAACGGGCGATTTGAAAACGTTAATTGATGAGAAATCGGCGCTGATTGCCGGTTGGGTTAAAAGCGGCAAACTCGCGCCGATTGATCCGCAGCATTTGATTTTTATGATCTGGGCTTCCACTCAACATTACGCCGATTTCGCCCCTCAGGTGGAGGCGGTGACAGGTGCCACGTTGCGCGATGAAGTGTTTTTCAATCAAACGGTTGAAAACGTGCAGCGGATTATTATTGAGGGGATTCGACCACGTTAAAGATGCCGGAGGAGGTTGTAAGATCCTCCGGCTACCTATTTAACCGATCGTCATTAAACTGGCGTTACCGCCAGCGGCAGCGGTATTCACACTCAGCGAACGCTCGATATACAGCCGTTCCAGAAGGATATTGCTTTCGCCACGGGCAAAACCCTGCACCGAAACAATTGCACCATCCCGCGCGGCAACGGCTTCACACAATGCGCGAAGCTGATCCGAATCACCGTGGAAGATCACCGCATCAAATGGTTGAGCGGTTATATTTTCCGCTTTCGCCAGTTGAATACGTTCGCTGACTGCCGATGGCAATACCTTCACTAACTGACGATGCAGCGCATCATCAGGCCACAGCACCTGGCTGCCCACTGCCAGCACGGCGGAGAGCTGAGTCAGCGCATCCTGTTCATCATCCGCAATACACAACACGCGCTCACGCGGCAGCAGCGTCCAGGTGTTGCGTTCACCCGTCGGCCCTGGCAGCAATCGTTGTGTTCCTGCCTGCGCCAGCTCGCTATATTGCGTACATAACGCCTGCAATTCTGGACGGTTTGCCGACCATTCACGCAGTGCATTCAACGGCTGGATCAATGCGGATTTCAATTGTGCATCGACCGGATACTCTGCATCCTGACGCGCCAGTGTCACCGCCAGCGCACTTTCCGGGCGATTCGCCAGCAGACGGTAGAGATAGAGCGGGCCGCCTGCTTTCGGCCCGGTGCCGGACAACCCTTCGCCGCCGAATGGTTGCACCCCAACCACTGCGCCCACCATATTACGGTTAACATACAGATTACCGACATGGGCCGAGCCAGTGACCTGGGCAATGGTTTCATCAATGCGCGTATGGACGCCAAGCGTCAGACCATAACCGGAAGCGTTAATCTGTTCGATCAGTTCCGGCAACTGGTTACGGTTGTAACGCACCACATGCAGCACCGGACCAAAGACCTCTTTTTGCAATTCGGCAAAATCATCCAGTTCGATCAGCGTCGGGGCGACAAAGGTGCCACTTTGCCATTCGCGGGCATCTTCACTGTTTTCCCGCACCGCCTGGAACACCGGACGGCCTTTGCTACGCATGGTCTGAATATGGCGCTCAATATTGGTCTTCGCTTCGCCATCAATCACCGGACCGATATCGGTGGTCAGGCGATCCGGATTACCCATCCGGCATTCGGCCATTGCACCGCGCAGCATTTTTAACGTGTGGTCGGCAATTTCATCTTGCAGACACAGCACGCGCAGCGCCGAACAACGCTGACCTGCACTGTCGAAGGCCGAGGCCAGTACATCCACGACGACCTGTTCGGTCAGGGCGGAGGAATCGACAATCATCGCGTTCATGCCGCCGGTTTCCGCAATGAGTGGAATTGGGCGGCCCTGAGCGTCCAGGCGGCTGGCGATATTGCGTTGCAGTAACGTAGCGACTTCGGTTGAACCGGTAAACATAACCCCGCGCACGCGATCATCACCCGTCAGTTGCGCGCCTACGGTTTCACCCTGACCGGGCAACAACTGCACCACGCCTGGCGGTACACCCGCTTCCAGCAAAATGGCAATCCCTTGTGCGGCAATCAGCGGCGTTTGTTCTGCCGGTTTTGCCAGTACGCTGTTACCTGCCGCCAGTGCGGCAGCGATTTGCCCGGTGAAAATCGCCAGCGGGAAATTCCACGGGCTGATACACACCACAGGCCCTAATGGACGGTGGGTTTCGTTAGCGAAATCATCCCGCACCTGTCCCGCGTAGTAGTGGAGAAAATCGACGGCTTCACGCACTTCGGCAATGGCGTTACTGAAGGTTTTTCCGGCCTCACGTACCAGAATACCAATCAGTTGCTGCATCTGACTTTCCATCAGTACGGCAGCGCGATGCAAAATCGCCGCGCGTTCGGCCGGAGGCGTGGCAAACCAGATTGGCGCGTTATTAACTGCACTTTCCAGCGCCTGTTCTACTTCACGCGGCGTGGCTTCACGCACATAGCCCACAATATCTTTCGGTTCCGCCGGGTTGATAACGGGTGACATTTCACCAGCCGCGACCGGTTGTTCCAGCATTGGCAAGGCCTGCCATTTTTGCAGTGCACTGTTGAGCAGGGCAGAGGAGAGTGATGCCAGCCGGTGTTCATTGGCGAGATCCAGCCCTGCCGAGTTGTCGCGCCCGTGACCGTAAAGATCGCGCGGCAGGGGAATTTTCGGATGGGGTAATCCAGTTTGCCCTTCCTGTTGCGCCAGTTTTTCTACTGCAGTGACTGGATCGGCAACCAGTTCATCCAGTGGCAAAGAGGTATCAGCAATACGGTTAACAAACGAGGTGTTAGCACCGTTTTCCAGCAGGCGACGCACCAGATATGCCAGCAGTGTTTCATGGGTACCGACCGGAGCATAAATACGACACGGTCGGTTAAGTTTACCGTCGGCAACTTTCCCGGTGACCTGCTCATACAGTGGCTCGCCCATACCATGCAGGCACTGGAACTCGTACTGACCCGGATAGTAGTTTTGACCTGCCAGTTGATAAATCGCCGCCAGCGTGTGGGCGTTGTGCGTTGCAAACTGCGGGTAAATGAGATTTGGCACCGCCAGCAGCTTTTTCGCACAAGCGAGATAAGAAACATCGGTATACACCTTGCGGGTATAAACCGGATAACCTTCAAGGCCGTCCATTTGCGCACGTTTGATTTCACTATCCCAGTACGCGCCTTTCACCAGGCGAATCATCAGACGACGGCGGCTGCGGGTGGCGAGATCAATCAGGTAATCGATCACCAGCGGGCAGCGTTTTTGATAAGCCTGAATAACAAAACCGATGCCGTTCCAGCCTGCCAGTTCAGGCTCGAAACAAAGCTTTTCCAACAGATCGAGGGAGATCTCCAGACGATCGGCCTCTTCGGCATCAATGTTAATACCAATATCGTACTGACGCGCCAGCAAGGTTAATGATTTCAGACGTGGGTAAAGCTCTTCCATTACCCGATCGTACTGGGCGCGGCTGTAGCGCGGATGCAGCGCCGACAGCTTGATTGAAATGCCCGGACCTTCATAAATGCCGCGACCATTGGAGGCTTTACCAATGGCGTGAATCGCCTGCTGATAGGAAACCATATATGCCTGCGCGTCCGCTGCGGTCAGTGCGGCTTCGCCAAGCATATCGTAGGAGTAACGGAAACCTTTCTCTTCCAGCTTGCGGGCATTGGCTAACGCTTCCGCGATGGTTTCACCAGTGACGAACTGCTCGCCCATCAGACGCATCGCCATATCCACACCTTTGCGGATCAGCGGTTCGCCACTCTTACCGATAATGCGATTCAGCGAACGGGAGAGGCTGGCTTCGTTATGGGTAGAAACCAGTTTGCCGGTAAAGAGAAGCCCCCAGGTGGCGGCATTAACAAACAGCGACGGGCTACGACCAATATGTGACTGCCAGTTACCGTTGCTGATTTTGTCGCGTATTAACGCATCACGGGTGGCTTTGTCGGGAATACGCAATAGCGCTTCCGCCAGACACATCAGCGCCACGCCTTCCTGCGATGACAGCGAAAACTCCTGCAATAATCCCTGAACCATGCCTGCGCGACCACTGGCATTTTTTTGATTACGCAGTTTATCGGCCAGTTGATACGCCAGTTTATGCGCCTGTTCAGCAACCGGCTGCGGCAGGCGAGCTTGTTCCAGCAGCATAGAAACCGCTTCGGTTTCCGGGCGGCGATAGGCGGCGGTGATAGCCGCACGGGAAACCGACTGTGGCAAAATTTGCTCGGCAAAGTCGAGGAATGGCTGGTGTGGTTCCTCTGCCGGATTCGGTACTTCATCGCTCTCATTGGCCGCGCCAGAAAGCAGCGCAGGTAGCTCCGGCAGAGTATCGCTGTTTTCCAGTTGTTCAAGATAAGAAAAAATCGCCTGCTTAATTAACCAGTGCGGTGTGCGATCGATACGTGTCGCGGCAGACTTAATGCGTTCACGCGTCGCGTCGTCCAGCTTAACCCCCATGGTGGTGGTTCCCATGCCATTACTCCTGTTGTTCTGAAAGGTGCAACTTAACGTTATCGTGAAATATCCATGATGTTGCAACTTTGTGCAACCATGTTAAATGTGACCTGCGTAGCAAGCTTAAAAATGAATGAAATGTTAATAAAAGAAATCGATATGACAGGGATTAAAAAATAACTCAGACTTTTTCTCTGCGGCAGTTAACATTTTTGAAAGGTGCAACCGCAAAAAATGTGAGGGAGTGCAACCTGATGAAAAATAGTATCGCTGAGCACTAAAATTTAATGTAAATGGTGTGTTAAATCGATTGTGAATAACCAGCGCTTCCGGCAGGATACGGTCGCCCTGGGAAAACATAAACTCTGTTACCCCGTTCCGGTGGCAGATATAACGGCAAGTTTCGACATTGCCGATAATAATTTTTTGGAGACTTTAGATGGCTATTAGCACACCGATGTTGGTGACATTCTGTGTCTATATTTTTGGCATGATATTGATTGGGTTTATCGCCTGGCGATCAACCAAAAACTTCGACGACTATATTCTTGGCGGTCGCAGCCTTGGGCCATTCGTGACGGCATTATCGGCAGGTGCGTCGGATATGAGCGGCTGGCTGTTAATGGGATTACCGGGTGCAGTCTTTCTTTCCGGGATTTCCGAAAGCTGGATCGCCATTGGCCTGACATTAGGCGCGTGGATTAACTGGAAGCTGGTGGCCGGGCGGTTGCGTGTGCATACCGAATACAATAATAACGCCTTAACATTGCCGGATTATTTTACCGGGCGTTTTGAAGATAAAAGCCGTATTTTGCGCATTATCTCCGCGCTGGTAATTTTGCTGTTCTTCACCATTTATTGTGCTTCGGGCATTGTGGCTGGCGCGCGTCTGTTTGAAAGCACCTTCGGCATGAGCTACGAAACGGCTCTTTGGGCGGGAGCTGCGGCGACGATCCTTTACACCTTTATTGGTGGTTTCCTTGCGGTGAGCTGGACTGACACTGTACAGGCCAGCCTGATGATTTTTGCCCTGATCCTGACGCCGGTTATCGTGATCATTAGCGTCGGTGGGTTTGGCGACTCGCTGGAAGTGATCAAACAAAAGAGCATTGAAAACGTGGATATGCTCAAAGGGTTGAATTTTGTCGCCATTATCTCGCTGATGGGCTGGGGGCTGGGTTACTTCGGTCAGCCGCATATTCTGGCGCGTTTTATGGCGGCGGATTCTCACTATAGCATTGTCCATGCGCGTCGTATCAGCATGACCTGGATGATCCTCTGTCTGGCAGGCGCGGTGGCGGTCGGTTTCTTCGGCATTGCATACTTTAACAATAATCCAGCGGTTGCCGGTGCGGTAAATCAGAACTCTGAGCGCGTGTTTATCGAACTGGCACAAATATTGTTTAACCCGTGGATTGCCGGGATTCTGTTGTCGGCGATTCTGGCGGCGGTGATGTCGACGTTAAGTTGCCAGCTGCTGGTGTGCTCCAGTGCGATTACCGAAGATCTGTACAAAGCATTTCTGCGTAAACATGCCAGCCAGAAAGAACTGGTGTGGGTAGGGCGTGTGATGGTGTTGGTGGTGGCGCTGGTGGCAATTGCGCTGGCGGCGAATCCTGAAAACCGTGTGCTGGGCTTAGTAAGCTACGCGTGGGCAGGCTTCGGTGCGGCGTTTGGTCCGGTGGTGCTGTTCTCAGTGATGTGGTCACGCATGACGCGTAACGGTGCACTGGCGGGGATGATCATTGGCGCGCTGACGGTTATTGTCTGGAAACAGTTCGGCTGGCTGGGTCTGTACGAAATTATTCCGGGCTTTATCTTCGGTAGCATTGGGATTGTGGTGTTTAGTTTACTGGGTAAAGCACCGTCAGCGGCGATGCAAAAACGCTTTGCTGACGCCGATGCGCACTATCATTCAGCGCCGCCGTCACGGTTGCAGGAAGGGTAAGGGAAGGCGTTTTACCGAAAATTCCACGCCATAATCAGAAGCAGGCAGAGGGCAATCAGTGATTGCCCTCTGCATTTTCTCTCAAAAAAAATTTACATTTCCTCATCATTATCACTACATTCCGCTTGTGTTTTTCTTCACCGTAATGATAATCGCTATCACTGCGATTTACTTTTCTTTGCATAGATTGACTCAGAAAAACGTTTAAGGGTGGGTGGCATGTTTGTTCCGTTTCTCATTATGTTGCGCGAAGGACTTGAAGCCGCGCTGATTGTCAGCCTGATTGCCAGCTATCTTAAGCGTACCCAGCGAGGTCGATGGATTGGTGTCATGTGGATTGGCGTGTTGCTAGCCGCTGCGTTGTGCCTGGGGCTGGGTATCTTCATTAATGAAACCACCGGCGAATTTCCGCAAAAAGAGCAGGAATTGTTCGAAGGTATCGTGGCGGTGATTGCCGTGGTGATCCTCACCTGGATGGTTTTCTGGATGCGTAAAGTGTCGCGCAACGTCAAAGTGCAACTGGAACAGGCAGTCGATAGCGCATTGCAGCGTGGGAATCATCATGGCTGGGCGCTGGTGATGATGGTATTTTTTGCCGTTGCAAGGGAAGGGCTGGAGTCGGTCTTTTTCCTGCTGGCGGCGTTTCAACAAGATGTCGGGATCTGGCCTCCGCTGGGTGCAATGCTCGGTCTTGCTACAGCCGTGGTGCTCGGCTTTCTGTTCTACTGGGGCGGTATTCGCCTCAATCTTGGCGGGTTTTTTAAATGGACCAGCCTGTTTATTCTCTTCGTCGCCGCAGGGCTGGCTGCTGGTGCTATTCGCGCGTTTCATGAAGCCGGGCTGTGGAACCACTTTCAGGAAATCGCCTTCGATATGAGCGCGGTGCTCTCAACTCACTCGCTGTTCGGTACGCTGATGGAAGGTATCTTTGGTTATCAGGAAGCGCCGAGCGTCAGCGAAGTCGCCGTCTGGTTTATTTATCTCATCCCGGCGCTGGTGGCATTTGCTCTGCCGCCGCGCGCAGGGGCGACAGCGTCTCGCTCCGCGTAACGAAAATGACGCAAACTCTTGCTTAGTTACAACATACTTTAAAGGGATAGTCTCGTCATGACCATTAACTTCCGCCATAGTGCACTGCAATTAAGCGTGGCTGCGCTGTTCTCCTCTGCTTTTATGGCTAACGCTGCTGATATTCCGCAGGTCAAAGTCACTGTGACAGATAAACAGTGCGAACCGATGACCATTACGGTTAACGCCGGGAAAACACAGTTCATTATTCAGAACCACAGCCAGAAGGCGCTGGAGTGGGAGATCCTCAAAGGCGTGATGGTGGTGGAAGAGCGGGAAAATATCGCCCCTGGTTTTAGCCAGAAAATGACGGCAAATTTACAGCCTGGCGAATACGATATGACCTGCGGTCTGCTGACAAACCCGAAAGGGAAGTTGATCGTCAAAGGTGAGGCAACGGCGGATGCGGCGCAGAGCGATGCGCTGTTAAGTCTTGGTGGTGCAATTACTGCATATAAAGCGTATGTCATGGCGGAAACCACACAGCTGGTGACCGACACCAAAGCCTTTACCGACGCCATCAAAGCAGGCGATATCGAAAAAGCGAAAGCACTGTATGCGCCGACGCGCCAGCACTATGAGCGCATTGAACCGATTGCTGAGCTGTTCTCTGATCTGGATGGTAGCATTGACGCCCGTGAAGATGATTACGAGCAAAAAGCCGGCGATCCGAAATTCACCGGTTTCCACCGTCTGGAAAAAGCATTGTTTGGCGACAACACCACCAAAGGAATGGATCAGTATGCTGACCAGCTTTATACCGATGTGGTCGATTTGCAAAAACGGATCAGTGAACTGGCTTTCCCACCTTCAAAAGTGGTCGGCGGCGCAGCCGGACTGATTGAGGAAGTGGCAGCCAGCAAAATCAGCGGTGAAGAAGATCGCTACAGCCACACCGATCTGTGGGACTTCCAGGCTAACGTTGAAGGCTCGCAGAAAATTGTCGATCTGCTGCGTCCGCAACTGCAAAAAGCCAACCCGGAACTGCTGGCAAAAGTCGATGCTAACTTCAAAAAGGTCGATACCATTCTGGCGAAATACCGTACTAAAGACGGTTTTGAAACCTACGACAAGCTGACCGATGCCGATCGTAATGCGCTGAAAGGGCCGATTACTGCGCTGGCGGAAGATCTGGCGCAACTTCGCGGTGTGCTGGGGCTGGATTAAGCGTTATGCAGTATGAAGATGAAAACGGCGTGAATGAACCGTCACGCCGACGTTTACTGAAAGGGATTGGTGCGCTGGCACTGGCGGGAAGTTGCCCGGTAGCGCATGCGCAAAAACCACTAAGTGCGCCGGGGACGCTTTCACCGGATGCGCGCAGTGAAGCGCAGCCGTTTTATGGCGAACATCAGGCGGGTATTCTGACGCCGCAGCAGGCGGCAATGATGCTGGTGGCGTTTGATGTGCTTGCCAGCGATAAAGCTGATCTTGCGCGATTGTTTCGCTTGTTGACTCAGCGTTTTGCTTTTCTGACTCAGGGCGGAGCAGCACCAGAAACGCCAAATCCGCGCCTGCCACCACTCGATTCCGGCATTCTTGGCGGCTACATTGCGCCCGATAATCTCACCATCACGTTATCGGTGGGTCACTCGTTGTTTGATGAACGGTTTGGTCTTGCGCCACAGATGCCGAAAAAGTTGCAGAAGATGACGCGTTTCCCCAACGACTCGCTGGATGCGGCGTTATGTCATGGTGATGTGTTGCTACAGATTTGCGCCAATACCCAGGACACGGTGATCCATGCACTGCGCGATATCATCAAACACACGCCGGATTTGCTCAGTGTGCGCTGGAAGCGGGAAGGGTTTATTTCCGACCACGCAGCGCGTAGTAAAGGCAAAGAGACGCCGATAAATTTGCTGGGTTTCAAAGACGGCACTGCTAATCCTGACAGCCAAAATGCGAAATTGATGCAAAAAGTAGTGTGGGTGACGGCAGATCAGCAGGAGCCTGCGTGGGCTATCGGCGGCAGCTACCAGGCGGTGCGTTTGATTCAGTTTCGAGTGGAATTTTGGGACAGAACGCCGCTGAAAGAACAGCAGACAATTTTTGGTCGCGACAAACAAACCGGTGCGCCGCTGGGAATGCAGCATAAGCATGATGTTCCCGATTACGCCAGTGATCCGGAAGGGAAGGTGATCGCGCTGGACAGCCATATCCGGCTGGCGAATCCCCGCACGACGGAGAGCGAGTCTAGTCTGATGCTGCGTCGTGGCTACAGTTATTCGTTGGGTGTTACCAACTCCGGGCAACTGGATATGGGGTTGCTGTTTGTCTGCTACCAACACGATCTGGAAAAGGGCTTCCTGACAGTACAAAAAAGGCTCAATGGTGAAGCGCTGGAGGAATACGTTAAACCCATCGGCGGCGGTTATTTTTTTGCGCTGCCGGGGGTGAAGGACGCGAACGATTATCTTGGAAGCGCGTTATTGCGAGTTTAATTTTTAGAGGCGGATAAGGCATTTACGCCGCATCCGGCGTTCGTGCGCTCGTGCGCTGATGCCTGATGCGACGCTTACGCGTCTTATCATGCCTACAATCGGTGCGGGTTCGGTAGGCTGGATAAGGCTTTCACGCCGCATCCGGCGTTCATGCGTTGATGCCTGATGCGACGCTTACGCGTCTTATCATGCCTACAATCGGTGCGGGTTCGGTAGGCTGGATAAGGCTTTCACGCCGCATCCGGCGTTCATGCGTTGATGCCTGATGCGACGCTTGCGCGTCTTATCATGCCTACAATCGGTGCGGGTTCGGTAGGCTGAATAAGGCGGTCACGCCGCATCCGGTGTTCGTGCGTTGATGCCTGACGCGAATCCTGCTGAAAGCACACAGCTTTTTTCATCACTGTCATCACTCTGTCATCTTTCCAGTAGAAACTAATGTCACTGAAATGGTGTTTTATAGTTAAATATAAGTGAATATATTGTTGCAATGAATGCGAGATCTGTTGTAATTATTAAGTAGCAGCGGAAGTTCCCGGCAGTGATAGTCAGTCACTATGGAGATCGCGGATGGTAACGTCCTGTACTGGACAATGTTTTGTTAAGCAACGCTCCACCACTCGCGGAGATTTCTCCTCCGGTAGTCATCTCGTCACTTTGCATTTTCAACCTCATCCTTTCTTTTCATGTGTTACCGACGCCGCAAACGGTGCGCGTAGCCGTTTTTCGGCATTTTATCCAACAGCAAACTATGGCTTACAAGGAAGCCAACCCTCTGATGTTCGTGCGCATAATCGCGCTGCCAACGGCGCGTGTGATGAATACAAACAACTCAAGGTGCTCTCCATGGGAAGACAAAAAGCAGTGATCAAAGCTCGTCGCGAGGCAAAACGTGTGCTGAGACGGGATTCGCGCAGCCATAAGCAGCGTGAAGAAGAATCGGTCACCTCGCTTGTGCAGATGAGCGGCGTAGAAGCCATTGGTATGGCCCGCGACAGTCGCGATACCTCGCCCATCCTCGCGCGAAATGAAGCGCAATTGCACTATCTGAAGGCTATTGAGAGTAAGCAGCTGATATTCGCTACGGGCGAAGCCGGGTGCGGAAAAACCTGGATCAGTGCCGCAAAAGCGGCAGAGGCCCTGATACATAAGGATGTCGACAGGATTATCGTCACCCGTCCAGTTCTGCAAGCCGATGAAGATCTTGGTTTCTTACCTGGTGATATCGCAGAAAAGTTTGCTCCCTATTTTCGCCCGGTCTACGACGTGCTGGTCCGTCGCTTAGGGGCTTCCTTTATGCAGTACTGCCTGCGACCGGAAATAGGGAAGGTGGAAATTGCGCCGTTCGCCTATATGCGTGGACGTACCTTTGAAAATGCAGTCGTCATTCTTGACGAGGCGCAGAATGTGACTGCCGCGCAAATGAAAATGTTTTTAACCCGCCTCGGGGAGAACGTGACGGTTATTGTCAACGGTGATATCACGCAATGCGATTTACCTCGCGGCGTGCGCTCCGGATTAAGTGACGCGCTGGAACGTTTCGAAGAAGATGAAATGGTCGGGATCGTCCGTTTCGGTAAAGAGGATTGCGTACGTTCAGCACTTTGCCAACGTACGCTACATGCCTACAGTTAAGTGTGTTATAAGCGCAGAGCCCGGGTAAACCGGGCTTTGTTTTGGGTGTTTATGCCCGGACTAGCGCTTTTTCTGAAACAACCATTTTTATTTGCCCCTGGCTGGTGAAGTGTACGCTCATCCTGTGGCTTTTTTGTAGTTGCTGATAGAGCTCATCAGGTATTGCTAAGCTCTCTGCATATTCTTGCGGCGTATATTGGTAGGCTGCATGATGCTGCTGTTTTTGAAAACGCAGCTTATTGTACAGCGCCCAGACAATTAACACGACGGCATTCGCCACTGCCAGCAAAAAATAGAACTGAAGTCGGCTTCTGGCCTCGCTTTGCCAGTAATAACCCGTCAGTAGATCCATGGTGAATAAGAATATGAACAAAGCAAATAATGTCCATAAGATGGTTGTGGCAACATAATCAACCATTAAACGTACTGGCGATTGTCGGGTCGTAATAATTAAATTGTTCATATTAACCTCTCAGAATCCCTCGATCGGGACTTACCCAACGGGCGCGTTGCTTTTTAGGCATCAACATGACTCGTGTAAATGATACCAATGTCGTTGCCAGGCTCAGCATCCAGAAAATAACCGGGAACCAAATAATCCAGAAAAGCGATGAAGTCAGATTATGCTCATAGCGATTCTCGATCATCAGGCTGACAATAAATTGCAGTAAACATAACGTACACAATAATATTCCGGCAGTATGTGTCGCAGCGATATGTGTCAATTCAATATTTAACGGTACACCTGCAAGTTGGACTGCGTAAATAATGAAACCGACCAGGCAGGTAAAGGCCCATATTGTCGTCAGACAGTATTCAAAAAACAGTGGCCACATTCGAAAGTTTTCTTTGCGCCATAGCCTTGTCATATTTTTGAGGAATACTTCTGCACCGCCCTGAGCCCAGCGCAGGCGCTGTTTCCACAGCCCTTTTAACGTTTCAGGCATTAATATCCAGCACAGCGCCCGTGGCTCGTAAAAAATCGTCCACTGATTCAACTGCAGCTTCCAGCTAATATCAATATCTTCGGTGATCATATCGTCACTCCAGTAACCCACTTCTGCCAGGGCGCTGCGACGAAATGCGGCAATAACACCAGAAACGGTAAATACGTTTCCATAGATGCGCTGGGTTCGCTTGATCAAACCAATAATTGAGGAATACTCGCCAACCTGAATTTTACCCACCAAGGTAGAACGTGTTCGAATACGAGGATTACCGGTTACGGCACCCACACGCGGGTTGTACAACATCGGTTCCACAATATATGCCGCCGCATCGCGGTCTAATAACGCATCGCCATCAATGCACACCAGATATTCACTTTTCGCCGCGGCAGCTCCGGTTTTAAGCGCAATGGCTTTCCCCTGGTTTTGCGCCAGATGAATGACCCGCAGGTGGGGAATTTGTGCAGCCATGCGATCCAGGATGGCACGGGTTTTGTCTGTTGAACCGTCATTTACGGCAATAACTTCAATGTTCTCATAACGCTGTGCTAAAGCGGCGTGTATGGTTTCCTCAACGTTTTTCTCCTCATTAAAACAGGGAATGATAATGGAGATAGACGGATTATCTTTCAACTGGGGAGCTGGTGCGTTTTCTCCCCACGGCCAGTGGCGTTCACGATAGACCCAGAAATAGACGCCGCCAACAATCCACATAATGGACATAAAAAACGGCCAGAAGAAAACGAACCTCATCATCAGTTCACCAGAGTGAAAGTACGCTACGCATAGGGGTATGCATAACACCATACATAATATAAAAAACGATACGATGCGATTAATCATTTTTCGGATACCAGGCTGTTGAAAACTCAGGACGAATAACGTCTATTTCAGGTTGGTTATGCAGAAAATTGTCGGGATAATAACCATAGTTTTTCATTCCATTCAGTTGTAATAGGCTCATCCAGTGAGCGAGTTGTTGCGAAGAAATAGCCTGATGCTGACCATTTTTCTGCCAGTTTTGTGCCTGTAATTCTAAAATAGATTTGTCTTTAGCCTGAGGGATGTTTTTAATTTGATTGGTCAATTGTATTAACCATTGGTCAGCCGATTTTTCTGCGACACCTTCCATATAAGGCATAGCCATAATAGCGGTCCAGTCATAGCTTTTTAGGAAATCAGCATAATTCTGTGCAAACCAGGCTTCACTTTCAGGTTGTATTACCGGAAGTGCAAAAATATTTCGTGCAGTTTTAACATGTGGACCGCGAATGGCTTTTACGCGCGCACTAAGTTCTAAAGTGAAGTCAGTTAACGCACGACTTTTAAAGCGGGTCCACTGTTTAAATTGCTCCGGGTTTTGTCGAATTTCGCTCAGACTCCCGCTAAAGCCTGCTTGCTGATAAGCCGTGATAGCCGGTGCACTGGCATCTTCATAATCTGAAAGCAAAGCATCATCGTGGAACAATATGCCATCAAAAGCAGCATGTCCGGCAAGATCTTCATATAACATGCCAACTTGTGCTTTGACCCTGTCATCAAAAGGAGATAGACGGCGATATTGTTCAGGATGAATTTGTGCTTTTTTCTCCCCTGTTGGTAAATATTTTACTCGCGTTAATGTGGGATCTAAATCCCAGCTTAATACCGGCATCCACGCATAGATGTTTACACCTGAGCGGGTACGTAATTGCCAGGCAACCCGACTAAAAATATCTGCTTTCATTGGTAGCAAACGATTTGGAAACCAGACCTCTTTGACCAGCCCATCACCATCGGGATCAGCAAATGCCTGCAAATACACGGTTGATATTTGCATATCTTTCACCCGCTGAATTAGCACATCAATATTGCGATCCATTTGCTGGCGGTTTTCGTCATAAACGTAATCAAGATCGATATGCATTACCCGTTGTGATGATTTTTCCTGTACGGTAATAATTTGCTGGGCAAACTCTTTTAATGAGGGATTATTGGCGATTAATACTCGCGGAATGGAATCCAATTGTGACGCATTTGCCAAACCTGATTCAAGGGTGAAGAACATGTCATAACCGAGTTTTTTTAATTCCTCTATCGCTATGCCATTCGCTTCGCCATAAGGCCAAACAAAAACGTGTGGATTTACCTTAGCCTTTTTACGCAGGTATTCCGTCATTTTTACAGCATCCAGACGAATTCTTTCCCGGTATTCTGCTGCGGTTTCATACCGTGCGTGGTCAGTAAAATATGCACGATTTACATATACAGGCAATAAGCTGCCGGTGGCATTAGCCTGAATACCGTAGTGAGAATTCCATGTATGAGAAGCGACCTCAACGAGCCGGGAACGCGCAACTTCTCGCAATTGTTGCCACGTGGCAAAATATTCTCGATCGACCATCTCATCGCCAAATTTTACTTGTTCATCCGCTGGCGTATCGACCCAACTGCCGACGGGGGCCCATACAGCAGGCCACTGGAAGGCCTGAAGAATTGGGAAGACGCGGGTATAAAAACTCTGGTAGCCGTCATCAAAAGTCAGCACTACTGCTTTTTCCGGTAGCGGTTTTCCTCCTCGATGTGCTTCACGAATTTGAGCAATACTGACCGGTTGATAACCGTTCTCGCGCAGCCAGGCAAATTGTTCACGCAGTGCTGATGTCCGCACTGACATAAAACGCTGGTCGGCAGCTTCGTCTTCAACGTTATGCCATGAAATCGCCACAAAACCATTATGCGGCCACGGTTGCTCGGCGAGTAAAGATTCGCGATCCTGTGGCGGTATAAATGATGTTCTTGACTCGCTAATGCACGCAGTGAGCATAATTATACTCACCAGCATCAGGAGATATTTATTTCCATTACGTAACATATTTATCCTTAAAATCTGAATGTCATATCGAATTCAACGTATAAGTTGTGTTCTCTGTCACCGTCATAAGGTCGTTTTTCCCAGCGTAGCGTTGCGCCAGCATCAATCACGTCATTCCAGCTAATGCGTTGCCCGTAGCCGAGTTGGGTGACGACATCCGTGCCATAATGTTTTTGCCAGGAGGCACCAACACCTGCGCTGAAGATTTGCTCCCAGCTATTTTCATAGCTTCGCCATAATAAATGACTTGCCTCAAATGCCGGAACAATATCGAACATTTTTATAGGGTTGTAGTATGGGGTGTCGTGTTCTGTATTTTGTTCGTAATACAGATTGGGGAGGAAATCGACAATCAAATATGGTGAAGACCAGATGCGTTCCTGACCCTCAAGTGAGACTTCATGACGCTGATTACTGTCAGAAAAATCAGTGAAAGCCCAAGAGACACCGTACTTACGCCGCTCATTTTGATACCAGCGAACATAAGCCTGTGCACTGTTGCCTGTAACACCATTTTTCATTGCCCGTAATGGAACGCGGTGAGAGAGGCGTTCCAGTTGCGAACCAATACGCCAGTTATCATTAAAATCATACCAGCCAGACAGGCGCGCGCCGGGTTTATGCTCATGATTGAAAAAGCGTTCGGTGTACTCCGCCTCAAGCCAGATATTACGTGACCGCCACTCAACACCCGCAAGCCAGTCGCGAATAATCCCTTTTCCTTCGCTAAATTGTCCATCGGCATAACCGAATCCAGCAAAACCGCGCCAGTTATCATTCAGCGGTGGTGAATAAACGATGGTGGTTAAGTCGACATCATGTTTGCCACTATCCGGACCTTCGGCATCAATTCCTGTTGAACCAGCGATACGAAGCTCTGCAAGATTATGTACATCAACCGCACGTTTTAAACGTACAACGCCGGGATCTTGCGGTTCACGTTCGACAACATCGTGCGTTAAGACCGCTGCCTGCTGCCATTCTTGTAACGTTAATGCTGTCCAGGCTTGTTCAACCTTCAGATTAATATTACGTGGCTCGATCACTTCTGCTTTTTTTAATTCATTTTCTGCCGCACGAGGCCAACCGCGGGCTTGTAACACACTCGCGTAATCAATGCGCAGTCCCTGATTTCCTGGTGCGTTATAAGCAAGCTCTCTGGCTGTCATTTCAGCCTGAGGAAGATCATTACTATATTTTGCTACGGTTGAGAGAAACGAATGCCCCTGTAACCAGGTATCATTCGGGATGCTCGTAGGCGTGCCCATTAACCGAAGGAAAGGCGGCGAAGTATTAATGGTATGTTGGGTGACAGTTAGCGCGCCGGGATAATTTTCACTCTCCAGGTGGCTGTAAAAGAGATCCGCAAGTTCTTCATCGGATAAATCCGGGGCAATGGTCTCCTTGTGATAAAAGAGCTCTGTCATTATTGACTGTGCTTTTTTTGGCTGATGTTCTTTGAGATAAGCCGACGCAACCCAATATTGCGCCCAGGGCGGAATAATTTGCCCCGTCTTTTTTAAACGCTGATAGTGAGAAATAACGTCTTTATAACGATCGCGAGTTAATAACGCGCCAAGATGATCAACCTGAATACGCTGGTACTGGGCAGTGCGGTCAGGGTTATCATGCCACAGAATTTCTAATGCAGCGTATTGGGCGAGGGCGCGATCGGCAATGGCATAACGTTCACTTTCACTGCGCGTAGGCATAAACGACAGTCTGACCAGTTCGGCATGAATATCAGCGCGAATATCTGGCGTTAAATTGGCATCGTCAATCGCGGCAGCAAGTTGATTATTCCGTAATGCCTGCACGTATTCTGTGGGATATTGTTGCGTTAAGGCATTTTCAGGTAATGACCCTGTCATCGCCCGTAATTCATCCTCATGCCGCCCCGCCAGTTTATAGATATAGGCTTCTGCGAGTAAATTAGCTTTGTCCGGTGCTCCAGAGTTAAGCTGCTTAAGTTTAACCAGCGCAGAATCATAGTGACCCACATCTGCCAGGGTTAAAATTTGTCCCCGTTGATAATCCTTATTTTGCGACTCCAGAGAGAGTGCCTTTTGCCACAGTGTAAGCGAGTTTTGCCATTGTTGCAGGTTACGATAAGCGACGGCGACAGCTGCATAACCACGCGCTGGTAATTGCTGATGACGGTAGCGGTTGTAAACGGTAATAACCTGTTTATCTTGCCCGGCCCATAAGGCAATCTGTAACCAGTCAGCAATTTGGTTATTACTGAGTGCTGATTTTTGTGCAAACCATAACAAAGCTGGCTGAGTATTTCCCTTGCGAGCTTCGATAATCAATGCATCATAGGCATTATTAACAGCACTCTTCGCCGCGGGACTCGCTGCTAAAAATGCGGCAGTAAGAATTTTCAAAGCCCATTTGGTTTTCGGGCACCTTTTTCTGCTACTTGAATACATCCTGTATTACTCCATGTATTGCCAAAATCTCTCTCTGTATCTAATTACAGGTAACTGAAACGAAAGATATTTTTTTTTGCACATCATAATCCGTTATTAAACGCGGAAGAGAGACGTGAATTGTTGATGATGAGAAGAAGAAATGATGAGTAGAGTATCCATATAAAATCCTTTTCTCGCCCGAAAATCCATTCCAATGATGAGGAACTTCAGGAATACGGCATAAATCCCAATGCCTTTTTCAAAATAAATTAGGATTAAAATAATTAAATCAGTAAATTCCGATGCATGATATCGGATTTTTCGAAAGTCCTGATGAAATGCAGCGTTACTGTACACACGGATTCAATTGTTATTCCTAATATATCTATGAATTAATGTTTTATAAGGATTTCCTTATAACCATTTATATGTATTTGCAAGCCTGTCTTGTCGCGAAGAATGTATAAAGCACTAAGGTAATAATAATTGCGGTCTGCAACTATCATCATTGGTATTGTTTGTGGTGGATTTTTATATTGACAACAGTACAGTTCTTATATCTATTAGTGACAGAAAGGGATCTACAACCTACAGATTGGTGTAGCTTTATGGAAAAAGACTATTTGGGAATTAGTAGTACTGTATTGGTGAGCTTATTGTTTGGGCTTGCATTCGTTTTGGTAAATAGTTGGTTTAATCAGCCAACCGTTGAGGAGGTTGTTCCACGAGCAACCTATCTAATGGTTATGATTGCTTTATTTTTTATCGATACCGTTGCATTTATTTTCATGCAATTGTATTTCATTTATGATCGTGTGCAATTTTCAAACTGTATACTTAGTTTAGCGTTTCTGAGTTGTTTGATTTACTTTGTTAAAACTGTCATTATCATTCAGCAATTTATTGAGGGGCATTTGATAAGCAGCGTTGTACAAAATGATATTGCAATTTATTATTTGTTTCGTCAGATGAGTTTGTGCATGTTAATATTGCTAGCGCTGGTGAATAAAGTTAGTGAAAACAATAAGAAACGCTGTTTTTTTCCAAAAAAATGACATTGTGTATAAGCCTGTTTTTTATTTTTGGGGGGGCGGCAGTTGCTCACATGCTAAGTAGTCATTATGATGACTACAGTTTACATATTGCCGAGTTAACAAATGAAAATGGTCAGGTAGTCTGGAAAACCTCATATGTTACCATAATGATTTTCATGTGGTTAATCTTGCTTTTGGTTAATCTATACTTTAATGGTTTACGCTGTGATATCTGGAATGGAGTATCAGTGATTGCTTTCTGTGCCGTGCTGTATAATATCTCTCTGTTATTTATGAGCAGGTATAGTGTGTCCACTTGGTATATTAGCCGCACTATTGAAGTAGTCAGTAAATTAACCGTTATGGTAATATTTATGTGCCATATTTTCAGTGCGCTACGAGTAACAAAGAACATTGCCCATCGCGATCCATTAACTAATATATTTAACAGGAATTATTTTTTCAATGAACTGAAGGCTCAATCAGCATCAGCCCAAAAAACGTCTTATTGTGTCATGATTATGGATATCGATCACTTTAAAAAAGTTAACGATACGTGGGGGCATCCGGTTGGCGATCAGGTGATAAAAACAGTGGTGAGCATCATTGGGAAAAGCATACGACCAAATGACCTTTTAGCACGCGTTGGCGGCGAAGAGTTTGGCGTCTTGCTGACGGAGACCGATACTGAAAGCGCGAAAGTTTTAGCCGAAAGGATAAGGGCAAATGTAGAGCGTTTGACAGGCGATAATCCTGAATACGCCATACCGCAAAAAGTGACGATTAGCATTGGCGCTGTGGTGACTCAGGGAAGTGCGTTAAATCCGAATGAAATCTATCGAATGGCTGATAATGCACTATATGAAGCGAAAGAAACCGGACGTAATAAGATAGTTGTAAAAGAGGCAGAAATTCTTATCAACTGCAAGGATGATGATTGAGTTTGTCGCCAGTTGTCGAACCCCGGTCGGGGCTTTTCATCCCCCGGTGTGTGCAATATACGAAAAAAAAGCCCGTACCTTCGTACGAGCTCTTCTTTAAAGATGGCGGTGAGGGGGGGATTGACTCGCTTCGCTCGCCCTGCGGGCAGCCCGCTCACTGCGTTCACGGTCTGTCCAACTGGCTGTCGCCAGTTGTCGAACCCCTGTCGGGGCTTCTCATCCCCCCGGTGTGTGCAATATACGAAAAAAAAGCCCGTACCTTCGTACGAGCTCTTCTTTAAAGATGGCGGTGAGGGGGGGATTGACTCGCTTCGCTCGCCCTGCGGGCAGCCCGCTCACTGCGTTCACGGTCTGTCCAACTGGCTGTCGCCAGTTGTCGAACCCCTGTCGGGGCTTCTCATCCCCCCGGTGTGTGCAATATACGAAAAAAAAGCCCGTACTTTCGTACGAGCTCTTCTTTAAATATGGCGGTGAGGGGGGATTGACTCGCTTCGCTCGCCCTGCGGGCAGCCCGCTCACTGCGTTCACGGTCTGTCCAACTGGCTGTCGCCAGTTGTCGAACCCCTGTCGGGGCTTCTCATCCCCCGGTGTGTGCAATATACGAAAAAAAAGCCCGTACTTTCGTACGAGCTCTTCTTTAAATATGGCGGTGAGGGGGGGATTGACTCGCTTCGCTCGCCCTGCGGGCAGCCCGCCCACACTGCGTTCACGGTCTGTCCAACTGGCTGTCGCCAGTTGTCGAACCCCCGTCGGGGCTTCTCATCCCCCCGGCGTGTGCAATATACGAAAAAAAAGCCCGTACTTTCGTACGAGCTCTTCTTTAAATATGGCGGTGAGGGGGGATTGACTCGCTTCGCTCGCCCTGCGGGCAGCCCGCTCACTGCGTTCACGGTCTGTCCAACTGGCTGTCGCCAGTTGTCGAACCCCTGTCGGGGCTTCTCATCCCCCCGGCGTGTGCAATATACGAAAAAAAAGCCCGTACTTTCGTACGAGCTCTTCTTTAAAGATGGCGGTGAGGGGGGGATTGACTCGCTTCGCTCGCCCTGCGGGCAGCCCGCTCACTGCGTTCACGGTCTGTCCAACTGGCTGTCGCCAGTTGTCGAACCCCTGTCGGGGCTTCTCATCCCCCCGGCGTGTGCAATATACGAAAAAAAAGCCCGTACTTTCGTACGAGCTCTTCTTTAAAGATGGCGGTGAGGGGGGGATTGACTCGCTTCGCTCGCCCTGCGGGCAGCCCGCTCACTGCGTTCACGGTCTGTCCAACTGGCTGTCGCCAGTTGTCGAACCCCTGTCGGGGCTTCTCATCCCCCCGGCGTGTGCAATATACGAAAAAAAAGCCCGTACTTTCGTACGAGCTCTTCTTTAAAGATGGCGGTGAGGGGGGGATTGACTCGCTTCGCTCGCCCTGCGGGCAGCCCGCTCACTGCGTTCACGGTCTGTCCAACTGGCTGTCGCCAGTTGTCGAACCCCTGTCGGGGCTTCTCATCCCCCCGGCGTGTGCAATATACGAAAAAAAAGCCCGTACTTTCGTACGAGCTCTTCTTTAAAGATGGCGGTGAGGGGGGGATTCGAACCCCCGATACGTTGCCGTATACACACTTTCCAGGCGTGCTCCTTCAGCCACTCGGACACCTCACCAAATTGTCGTTCCTGTCTTGCTGGAACGGGCGCTAATTTAGGGAAATCATGACCTGAGGTCAACAAACTTTTTTAAAAAATCGCGCGTTTATTCAAACTTCAATCAATATGCAGTTTTAATAAGCGAAATCTGCTTTTTTTGCCACCGACCACGGATTTGTTATGCTGGTGGCCTTTGTAGATCATAACGATAAGTGCGAATAAATTTCGCGCAACGCTTTTCGGGAGTCAGTATGGACATCATCTTTTATCACCCAACGTTCGATACCCAATGGTGGGTTGAGGCACTGCGCAAAGCTATTCCTCAGGCAAGAGTCAGAGCATGGAAAAGCGGAGACAATGAATCAGCCGATTATGCTTTAGTCTGGCATCCTCCTGTTGAAATGCTGGCTGGGCGCGATCTTAAAGCGGTGTTTGCACTCGGGGCGGGTGTTGATTCTATTTTGAGCAAGTTACAGGCTCACCCTGATATGCTGAAACCTTCTGTTCCACTTTTTCGCCTGGAAGATACCGGTATGGGCGAGCAAATGCAGGAATATGCCGTTAGTCAGGTGCTGCATTGGTTTCGACGTTTTGACGATTATCGCACCCAGCAAAATAATTCACATTGGCAACCGCTGCCTGAATATCATCGGGAAGATTTTACCATCGGCATTTTGGGCGCAGGCGTACTGGGCGGTAAAGTTGCCCAGAGTCTGCAAACCTGGCGCTTTCCGCTGCGTTGCTGGAGTCGAACCCGTAAATCGTGGCCGGGCGTGCAAAGTTTTGCCGGACGGGAAGAACTTTCTGCATTTCTGAGCCAATGCCGAGTATTGATTAATTTGTTACCGAATACCCCTGAAACCGTCGGCATTATTAATCAACAATTAATCGAAAAATTACCGGATGGCGCGTATCTCCTCAACCTGGCGCGTGGTGTTCATGTCGTGGAAGATGACCTGCTCGCGGCGCTGGATAGCGGCAAAGTTAAAGGTGCAATGCTGGATGTTTTTAATCGCGAACCCTTACCGCCGGAAAGTCCGCTCTGGCAACATCCACGCGTGGCGATAACACCACATGTCGCCGCGATTACCCGTCCCGCTGAAGCTGTGGAGTACATTTCTCGCACCATTGCCCAGCTCGAAAAAGGGGAGAGGGTCTGCGGGCAAGTCGACCGCGCACGCGGCTACTAATAAAGCATCAGGTTTCCTGCTATCCTTGGCGGGAATTGAATACAGGAGAGAGTTATGTATCCCGTCGACCTTCATATGCATACCGTTGCCAGCACGCATGCATATAGCACATTGAGTGATTACATTGCCCAGGCCAAACAAAAGGGCATTAAACTTTTTGCGATCACCGATCATGGCCCGGATATGGAAGATGCGCCGCATCACTGGCACTTCATTAACATGCGTATCTGGCCGCGAGTGGTTGATGGGGTTGGGATCCTGCGCGGGATCGAAGCTAACATTAAAAATGTTGACGGTGAAATTGACTGCAGTGGCAAAATGTTTGATTCGCTGGATCTGATTATTGCCGGTTTTCATGAGCCGGTGTTTGCGCCACATGACAAAGCGACCAATACACAAGCGATGATCGCCACTATCGCCAGCGGCAATGTGCATATAATAAGTCATCCCGGAAATCCACGATATCCAATTGATTTTAAAGCCGTTTCTGAAGCTGCAGCGAAACATCAGGTGGCGCTGGAAATCAATAATTCCTCATTTTTACACTCACGTAAGGGCAGTGAAGACAACTGTCGTGTGGTAGCCGCAGCGGTACGTGACGCTGGAGGTTGGGTGGCATTAGGCTCGGATTCTCACACTGCGTTTACCATGGGGGAATTTGAAGAGTGTCTTAAAATCCTCGACGCGGTAGATTTTCCGCCAGAGCGCATTTTGAATGTTTCTCCGCGCCGCTTACTGAACTTCCTTGAATCTCGCGGTATGGCACCGATTGCGGAATTTGCAGACCTTTAATTACAAGTAATGGAAATATATTAATGAACGAGTTTTCTATCCTCTGTCGTGTGCTGGGTTCGCTCTATTACCGCCAACCGCAAGATCCTTTACTGGTGCCGCTGTTTACCCTGATTCGTGAGGGGAAACTGGCTGCGAACTGGCCACTGGAGCAGGATGAGTTACTGACACGTTTACAGAAAAGCTGTGATATGGCGCAAGTCTCTGCCGAATACAATGCGTTGTTTATCGGCGATGAATGTGCTGTGCCGCCATATCGTAGCGCATGGGTTGAGGGCGCGACGGAAGCGGAAGTGCGCGCTTTTCTTTCCGAACGAGGGATGCCATTAGCGGATACGCCAGCCGATCACATCGGTACATTGCTGCTCGCGGCTTCCTGGCTGGAAGATCAGTCAACGGAAGATGAGAGCGAAGCACTGGAAACACTGTTCAGTGAGTATCTGTTACCCTGGTGTGGTGCGTTCCTTGGCAAAGTGGAGGCCCATGCAACTACGCCTTTCTGGCGCACCATGGCACCGCTAACCCGCGATGCTATTAGTGCAATGTGGGACGAGCTGGAAGAAGATTCTGAAGAGTAAATGTGATCTCCATCACTCATAACTGCAACAGATAATTTGTTGTTGCATAAAATGTGTGCTCGATCTCATTCATGGCCGCGTTTTCTGCTATCATGCGCGGCATGAACATACTTCTCTCTATTGCAATCACAACAGGCATTCTCTCCGGTATCTGGGGATGGGTGGCTGTTTCCCTGGGCTTACTAAGCTGGGCGGGCTTCCTGGGCTGTACGGCCTACTTTGCCTGCCCGCAAGGTGGGCTGAAAGGGCTGGCGATCTCCGCTGCAACCCTGCTTAGTGGCGTGGTGTGGGCGATGGTCATTATTTACGGTAGTGCACTGGCACCACATCT
This sequence comes from Escherichia sp. HH091_1A, assembly GCF_030295175.1. NCBI lineage: Bacteria > Pseudomonadati > Pseudomonadota > Gammaproteobacteria > Enterobacterales > Enterobacteriaceae > Escherichia > Escherichia sp. HH091_1A. Next base: position 1,319,012 of record NZ_AP025747.1, read on the forward strand.
GGAAATTCTCGGTTATGTCATAACCGGTATTGTCGCGTTTCTGATGTGTATTCAGGCGAAACAGCTGCTGCTTTCATTTGTTCCGGGGACGTTTATAGGCGCATGCGCGACGTTTGCCGGGCAGGGTGACTGGAAACTGGTGTTACCTTCGCTGGCGCTCGGGTTGATATTTGGTTACGCAATGAAAAACAGCGGCCTGTGGCTGGCGGCGCGTAGTACGAAGACCGCTCACCGTGAGCAGCAAATCAAAAATAAAGCGTGAGGGGCACTCACGCTTTCGCTTGAACAGTAAAATGCCGGATGATATCCGGCATTTTTATCTATCAGGATTCCGGTGGAACCGACATATGGCGGTATTTCACCAGAATGTCATTCTGCCGTTCTGCTTTGTTCTGCAAATCCCAAAGACCGCGGTCGATACCATCATTAATCAGGAAAATGACGCCTGTTTCGATAGCCGACATCAGGCACAGCATAACGGGTTCGTTCGAGGTGTAACCTACTTCCCCTTCCAGCAAGCGCTGGTAGTCAATAAAGCGGAAGACCCCCGCCTGAACTTCATAGGAAAGTATCGTCTTACTGGTGTTCACCGAGGAGAGGATCTCACCGGTACTCACATTGACGACACGCAGGTTCACGGCAATCTGATCGAGCTGGTATTGCGTGTCTGCACCGATCCCAAAATATCTTGCCCCAACACCGCCCGATTTAACGTTGCTTTCATAACCGATAATCGAACCTTCAACCATGATATTTGCCGCCGTTAAAGATTGCAGCGGGATTCGGTTATTAATGGCAACCGTGCCGTTTTCTTGTGCTGCACGAATAATCTTGCGCTCGTTAAGCAGGTTTTGTAAGCCCTGGCGCTCCAGCGGTATAAACCAGCGAGAATCTTTCAATGCCGTGACCAGCATTGCCGTGGCGCTTTGCGGAACAGCAGTGGAGAAGTTACTTGCCGGGTAGGGTTTAAATTGCCCGGTTTCGTCCTGAATGTTGTATACCGAAACAAAGATCTTACCCGTCGGCGCTGGCAGATGGGTCAAATCTTTGTAGCTCTGAGCACGAGGCATTAATGTCGGTCTGGCGGCTTCTTTAGGCGGGGCGGTTAAGCATCCGCTCAGTAACATGACGGCAACCAAAAGAAATAAGCGCTGCATGATTATTTTCCTTATGAAGCTGGGGCTTAAAAATCGGTTGAGTTATTTTGTAAACCCGAAACCTGGATGGTCGAGGTTTGTCCGGTTTTGCGATCCGTCACATTCAACTGCAATTGACCATCGCGGTTAGCGATATCGACAATATAATCGTTGGTCACCATGCGGCCCGGTTTACCGGTATTAATATTCGACAGTAGCCCACCTAAAATTTGTGACTGGATGGCCTGGGTAAAGTTATCTAACGCTGATGGCGTTTCAATACCAAAGTCATCGTTATAGCTCGGATCTTTATAAGAGTTTTGTGCCTGGGCGCTATTTAATAAAAAAGCACCGTTATTTGGGTTACCACCAAAGTTTGGATTACGGAACTGGAAAGTCATGGTTCCAGCCCAACTTAAAGGCGAAATAAGCATGAGTAGAACTACTGCATGTTTGACACGCATTGCAGCCTCCGAACAATTTTTTATTTAGAATTCATCATGCGCCAAATCGCCCGTACTCAATAACGCCTGATTTATCTGGCGACGATTTAGTGCTTCTTCAGTTTGAATCAGTGCAAAGACGACAGTTTTTTCGAAGTCTCTTTTCAACGGGAATAAAAAAGTCTGGAAAATAACGTCCTGATTGACCGTTATTGTGATCCAACTTCCCCATCGTGCACTGGGCCTTTCATTAATCGTTAAGTTACCCGTATAGTCACTTTCCCATTTATCACTAAAGGCTCGGTAAAAATCATGGCCAATTGATGAAACAGTATGGTCAGTTAACAAGCCCGGGACTTCTACCTCAACGGCGTGAAGATTCCCTGCGGCGAACAGGAATTCTGCCGCCACAATCCAGCGTAAATAACGTTTCATGGCTTTATCGCCTGAGGTTATCGTTTGCCCAGGAAACCGCTTGTGTCCGGTTTTTTACGGCTATCTTCTTGAAAAGATTATAAAGATGCGTTTTAACCGTATTTTCGCTGATGAACAACGAACGAGCGATCTCGTTATTAGACGCGCCGATACGCAGCTTATTCAGGATCTCTTTTTCCCGATGAGTAAGGAGGGCTGATTCCGTGCTGTTATAACGATAGTTACCTGAATGCGTAATCAGGTAACTGGCAAGCTTTTGCGTAAAGTAGCATTCGCCGCGCAGGACGCCTTGCAACCCATTGACAACACGTTCTTGATCCTCCATGGCATAAAAAACGCCGTTGATATGAGGCCAGTTTTCAATGTCGCGGTACGGGTAATCTTCAGGCGTATTTAGCAACAATATTTTGATATTGTTGTTTTTCCTGCTCAAAGTATCCTGCCAATAATGGATAAGCTTTTTATCCGCTTCCATCATATCCAGAAGAATAATAGAGCCTGAAGATATATCGTCCAGAGAACGTTGAATATTATGTAATTTTCCTGTAATTGCCAGCGATTGTTTAAGGTGCTGCAAGAGAGCTGTCGCCTGCAAAGAAGGTTTAGTGATCAACAATAATGTATGACCATGGATACTATGGACTTCATTAAACATGATGAAACCCCGCTTTTTTTATTGATCGCACACCTGACAGCTGCCTCTAAAATAGAAGCACCAGAAGTACTGACAGATGTTGCACTGCTGTGTGTAGTAATAAATCAGCCCTAAATGGGTAAAATATAAAACTAATGGATTACATCTGATTTCAATCTAGCCATTACAAATCTTAAATCAAGTGTTAAACATGTAACTAAATGTAACTCGTTATATTAAAATGTTAATCTTAAGGTTTTATTAAGTTTAGAAATGATAGAAAAGTTGTACATTTGGTTTTTCTTGCACAATTTTAAAAAATCATACAAATGGTGCTAACTTGCTAATAATGCATATAAAAAATATTTCGGTGTAGTCCTTTCGTCATGTAAAACGTTCTTGTTTTTTCTCCACACCTCCGTGGACAATTTTTTACTGCAAAAAGACGAGGTTTGTCACGGCTTGTGCGCAAGACATATCGCAGCAATCAGCGACGGGCAAGAAGAATGACTGTCTGGTGATTTTTGATTGCGGAAAACCGAAATTTAAAAGAAAACAAAATATTTTTTTGCGTAGATAACAGCGTATTTACGTGGGTTTTAATACTTTGGTATGAACAAAAAAAGAAAAATACAACGCGCGGGTGAGTTATTAAAAATATTTCCGCAGACATACTTTCCATCGTAACGCAGCGTTAACAAAATACAGGTTGCGTTAACAACCAAGTTGAAATGATTTAATTTCTTAAATGTACGACCAGGTCCAGGGTGACAACATGAAAAACAAATTGTTATTTATGATGTTAACAATACTGGGTGCGCCTGGGATTGCAGCCGCAGCAGGTTATGATTTAGCTAATTCAGAATATAACTTCGCGGTAAATGAATTGAGTAAGTCTTCATTTAATCAGGCAGCCATAATTGGTCAAGCTGGGACTAATAATAGTGCTCAGTTACGGCAGGGAGGCTCAAAACTTTTGGCGGTTGTTGCGCAAGAAGGTAGTAGCAACCGGGCAAAGATTGACCAGACAGGAGATTATAACCTTGCATATATTGATCAGGCGGGCAATGCCAACGATGCCAGTATTTCGCAAGGTGCTTATGGTAATACTGCGATGATTATCCAGAAAGGTTCTGGTAATAAAGCAAATATTACACAGTATGGTACTCAAAAAACGGCAATTGTAGTGCAGAGACAGTCGCAAATGGCTATTCGCGTGACACAACGTTAATTTCCATTCGACTTTTAAATCAATCCGATGGGGGTTTTACATGAAACTTTTAAAAGTAGCAGCAATTGCAGCAATCGTATTCTCTGGTAGCGCTCTGGCAGGTTCTATTCCTCAGTATGGCGGTGGTGGTCACCATGGCGGTGGCGGTAATAATAGCGGCCCAAATTCAGAGCTGAACATTTACCAGTACGGTGGCGGTAACTCTGCACTTGCTCTGCAAACTGATGCCCGTAACTCTGACTTGACTATTACCCAGCATGGCGGTGGTAACGGTGCAGATGTTGGTCAGGGCTCAGATGACAGCTCAATCGATCTGACTCAGCGTGGCTTCGGTAACAGCGCCACTCTTGATCAGTGGAATGGTAAAGATTCTACTATGACTGTTAAACAGTTCGGTGGCGGTAACGGTGCTGCTGTTGACCAGACTGCATCTAACTCCAGCGTTAACGTCACTCAGGTTGGCTTTGGTAACAACGCGACCGCTCATCAGTACTAATACATCCTCTGTATTAAAGAAACAGGGCGCAAGCCCTGTTTTTTTTCGGGAGAAGAATATGAATGCGTTATTACTCCTTGCGGCACTTTCCAGTCAGATAACCTTTAATACGACCCAGCAAGGGGATATGTACACCATTATTCCTGAAGTCACTCTTACTCAATCTTGTCTGTGCAGAGTACAAATATTGTCCCTGCGCGAAGGCAGTTCAGGGCAAAGTCAGACGAAGCAAGAAAAGACCCTCTCATTGCCTGCTAATCAACCCATTGCTTTGACGAAGTTGAGTTTAAATATTTCCCCGGACGATCGGGTGAAAATAGTTGTTACTGTTTCTGATGGACAGTCACTTCATTTATCACAACAATGGCCGCCCTCTTCAGAAAAGTCTTAATTTGTTGAAATATCGAGCATAAGATGAATCTGGAGAGAATGGTCTGCTGCGGATCAGCCAACCTGAAAGTATGGATAACACAACCCTCAAGGATGACTAATCATTGAGGAAATAGAATAAATGTTCAGACCTTTTTTAAACTCTCTTATGCTCGGCAGTTTGTTTTTTCCTTTTATTGCCATCGCAGGAAGCACCGCGCAAGGGGGCGTGATCCATTTTTATGGCCAAATTGTGGAACCGGCATGTGACGTCAGCACCCAGTCATCACCCGTAGAAATGAACTGCCCACAGAATGGCTCTGTTCCGGGCAGAACCTATTCCAGCAAAGCGTTAATGAGCGGCAATGTCAAAAACGCGCAAATAGCCTCAGTAAAAGTGCAGTATCTTGATAAACAGAAAAAGCTGGCTGTAATGAACATCGAATATAACTAAGTTTCTGAACAACTCACCTTGCTGAGCAGAAAAATGCGATTTAACCAAAAAGCCTGCTGTACACTTAAGAAACAAGAAGGTGTAAGGAGGCGTTATGAAAACGCGTATTCATGTTGTGCAGGGTGATATTACCAAACTGGCCGTTGATGTGATTGTGAATGCGGCTAATCCGTCATTAATGGGAGGCGGCGGCGTCGATGGAGCCATTCATCGCGCAGCGGGTCCGGCCCTTCTGGATGCCTGTTTAAAAGTCAGGCAACAGCAGGGCGATTGCCCTACGGGGCATGCCGTTATTACGCTTGCAGGCGATCTTCCCGCTAAAGCCGTAGTGCACACCGTCGGGCCAGTCTGGCGTGGTGGTGAACAAAACGAAGACCAGCTTTTGCAGGATGCCTATCTCAATAGCCTACGACTGGTGGCGGCAAACAGCTATACGTCAGTGGCTTTTCCTGCAATTAGTACTGGGGTTTATGGTTACCCTCGTGCGGCAGCGGCTGAAATCGCAGTAAAAACCGTTTCAGAATTTATTACCCGTCACGCTTTACCCGAACAGGTATACTTTGTCTGTTATGATGAAGAAAACGCCCACCTCTACGAAAGACTCCTTACCCAACAAGGAGATGAATGATTTGCCCCGGCTGGCGAGCGCGGTGCTGCCACTGTGTTCGCAACATCCCGGTCAGTGTGGCCTTTTCCCTCTGGAGAAAAGTCTGGATGCGTTTGCCGCCCGGTATCGTCTGGCCGAAATGGCAGAGCATACGCTGGATGTTCAGTATTACATCTGGCAGGACGATATGTCGGGTCGGTTACTGTTTTCCGCCCTGTTAGCCGCAGCAAAGCGTGGCGTTCGCGTCCGTTTGTTGCTGGACGACAACAATACACCCGGACTTGACGACATTTTACGCTTGCTTGACAGTCATCCCCGCATTGAAGTCCGGCTTTTTAATCCTTTCTCGTTTCGCTTGCTACGTCCGCTTGGTTATATCACCGACTTTTCCCGTCTCAATCGCCGTATGCACAATAAAAGTTTCACTGTCGATGGCGTGGTGACGCTGGTAGGGGGGCGAAATATTGGTGATGCCTATTTTGGTGCAGGGGAAGAGCCACTTTTTTCGGATTTAGATGTCATGGCAATAGGACCAGTTGTAGAGGACGTTGCCGATGATTTCGCCCGCTACTGGTATTGTAAATCGGTTTCACCCTTACAGCAGGTGCTGGATGTCCCGGAAGGTGAAATGGCGGATCGCATCGAGTTACCCGCCTCCTGGCATGACGATGCCATGACGCATCGTTATTTACGCAAAATGGAATCCAGCCCGTTTATAAATCATCTGGTTGATGGAACGTTGCCGCTTATCTGGGCGAAAACACGTTTATTAAGTGATGATCCGGCGAAAGGGGAAGGCAAGGCAAAACGGCATTCACTGTTACCGCAACGCCTGTTCGATATCATGGGCTCACCCAGTGAACGCATCGATATTATCTCTTCCTATTTTGTACCGACACGCGCAGGTGTGGCGCAACTCTTACGGATGGTGAGAAAAGGGGTAAAGATTGCGATCCTAACCAATTCTCTTGCCGCTAACGATGTTGCTGTCGTCCATGCCGGATACGCGCGCTGGCGCAAAAAATTGCTCCGCTACGGCGTGGAATTATATGAACTCAAACCGACGCGTGAACAAAGTAGTACGTTACACGATCGCGGCATAACCGGTAATTCCGGTGCCAGCCTGCATGCTAAAACCTTTAGCATCGATGGTAAAACGGTGTTTATTGGCTCTTTCAATTTCGATCCACGTTCGACATTGCTCAATACTGAAATGGGGTTCGTGATAGAGAGCGAAACGTTGGCAGAGTTAATTGATAAACGCTTTATTCAGAGCCAGTATGATGCGGCCTGGCAGCTCCGTCTGGACAGGTGGGGGCGGATCAACTGGGTTGATCGTCATGCAAAGAAAGAAATTGTTCTCAAAAAAGAACCCGCTACCAGTTTCTGGAAGCGGGTTATGGTCAGACTGGCGTCGATATTGCCTGTGGAATGGTTATTGTAAACGCGGCTTAACGGGCTGGTGCTTTATCGTTCTCACGCTTAACAACCGGTTTACCAGAGAACAAAAACTTCAGTAACGGGATGCGTAAATGAATTTCATACAGAATTATCGCAATCCCTACTACGAATATCAGGCCACAGAGAAAACCAAGCCAGTTGGAGGTGATGTGCGGTGTAATGTACGCGCCGAAAAACAGCGTTAACGGGTGATGAACCAGATAGATAAACAGCGATGCGTTAACAAAGTAAGTCACCCGCGCCGACTGGAAATTAAGCAAACGGTGGCCAAAGGAGAAGACCACATTCACCATCCATAGACCGAGGACCATCGTGATCACCGACTCGGTTTCGTACATCCAGGCATCGCCACTGCCGTAGCGCTGGTTGAGTAAGTAAGCGACAAATGCCAATGCTGCTGCGAGGGTACAGCCACGAGACGGCGTGGTAAACAAGGCTTTAAGATGAGGGAAAATGAAAGCCAGTGCGCCGAGGATAAAGAACGGCAAATAAAATAGCGTTTGCATGACAATAAAATTGAACATGCCGTTACTCAGAATGGGTGGATACACAATAAAAATCGTTCTTCTTATTACCGCATAACCGATGCCGAGGCACAAAAAAATCACCGATAATTTTACCATCGAGAATTTTTTATTCGTTTTATCAGAATTTTCTAAATTATTTCTGATGCGTTTAAATATCCATACGCACAGCGTCGTCATGACCACTAGCACCAATAAAAACCACAGATGCGATATTAATTCCCAGGCCAACGTATTATATTTGTCATACAATGACAGTCCAGGCCAACTTTCCGCTTTCCCTTTGACGTATTGCAGCATAATAAATTGCGGCAATGTCAGTAGGGGGATGGCTGTTAACATCGGGATCCCTACACGTTCGACACGTACTTTCCACCATTTTTTCAAGGGATAGCGTAAAAAAAGCATGTAGGAAAAGTACCCGGATATAACGAAAAATACCTGCATGCGGAACGAGTGGATGAAGTCATTAAAAAGGGTCAGCCACAATGACGGTTCGGCGCTATTCACATGCCATGTATGGCTCGAATAGATTAAAGAAATATGAAAAGGGATCCCTAACAACATCAGCCAGGCGCGGATGGAGTCGAGGAAATATTCACGTTGCGCGGGTACTGGGTTCATATATGGTTAACTAATCTCGGATTTTTCGTCTTATCCCTGTCGGGTTATGCCTTTAGGCTTGTTGCCATAGCGACACCGACCTGACCGCGCCAGGCGCAGGCTTCAAGGTTTTTATGCATAGCATCATCGCTACCACTAACCAGAATGGAAGCGTCTGTAAGACGGTTGATAAATAAATTTGCTGGCAAACCCTACACGAAGTCGATGCTTCTGTCTTTAGGAGAAGCACGGAAAGTGAAAACGGTTGCAATCAGGTGCTTAATCCATGAGCCAGCGTGCTGAACGATACCGGGATTCTGTTGTCGGAATGGCTGGTTATCCATTAAAATAGATCGGATCGATATAAGCACACAAAGGGGGAAGTGCTTACTAATTATGAAACATAAACTACAAATGATGAAAATGCGTTGGTTGAGTGCTGCAGTAATGTTAACCCTGTATACATCTTCAAGCTGGGCTTTCAGTATTGATGATGTCGCAAAGCAAGCTCAATCCTTAGCCGGGAAAGGCTATGAGGCGCCTAAAAGCAACTTGCCCTCCGTTTTCCGCGACATGAAATACGCGGACTATCAGCAGATCCAGTTTAATCATGATAAAGCGTACTGGAACAATCTGAAGACCCCATTCAAACTCGAGTTCTACCATCAGGGTATGTACTTCGATACCCCGGTCAAAATAAATGAAGTGACTGCCACCGCAGTCAAACGAATCAAATACAGCCCGGATTATTTCACTTTCGGCGATGTTCAGCATGATAAAGACACGGTAAAAGACCTTGGTTTTGCCGGTTTTAAAGTGCTTTACCCGATCAACAGCAAAGATAAAAACGATGAAATCGTCAGCATGCTCGGGGCCAGCTATTTCCGCGTGATTGGCGCAGGTCAGGTTTATGGCCTTTCTGCCCGCGGCCTGGCAATTGATACCGCCTTGCCATCGGGTGAAGAATTTCCACGTTTCAAAGAGTTCTGGATCGAGCGTCCAAAACCGACTGATAAACGTTTAACCATTTATGCATTGCTTGACTCGCCGCGTGCGACAGGTGCTTACAAATTCGTGGTTATGCCAGGGCGTGACACGGTTGTGGATGTGCAGTCGAAAATCTATCTGCGCGATAAAGTCGGCAAACTGGGGGTTGCACCGTTAACCAGTATGTTCCTGTTTGGGCCGAACCAACCTTCGCCTGCAAATAACTATCGCCCGGAGTTGCACGACTCTAACGGTCTCTCTATCCATGCCGGTAATGGTGAGTGGATCTGGCGTCCGTTGAATAACCCGAAACATTTAGCGGTCAGCAGCTTCTCGATGGAAAATCCGCAAGGCTTCGGTCTGTTGCAGCGCGGTCGTGATTTCTCCCGCTTCGAAGATCTCGATGATCGTTACGACCTCCGTCCAAGCGCATGGGTGACTCCGAAAGGGGAGTGGGGCAAAGGCAGCGTTGAGCTGGTGGAAATTCCAACCAACGATGAAACCAACGATAACATCGTTGCTTACTGGACGCCGGATCAGCTGCCGGAGCCGGGTAAAGAGATGAACTTTAAATACACCATCACCTTTAGCCGTGATGAAGACAAACTGCATGCACCAGATAACGCATGGGTGCAACAAACGCGTCGTTCAACGGGGGATGTGAAGCAGTCGAACCTGATTCGCCAGCCTGACGGTACTATCGCCTTTGTGGTCGATTTTACCGGCGCAGAGATGAAAAAACTGCCAGAGGATACCCCGGTCACAGCGCAAACCAGCATTGGTGATAATGGTGAGATAGTTGAGAGCACGGTGCGCTATAACCCGGTTACCAAAGGCTGGCGTCTGGTGATGCGTGTGAAAGTGAAAGATGCCAAGAAAACCACTGAAATGCGTGCTGCGCTGGTGAATGCCGATCAGACGTTGAGTGAAACCTGGAGCTACCAGTTACCTGCCAATGAATAAGACAACTGAGTACATTGACGCAATGCCCATCGCCGCAAGCGAGAAAGCGGCATTGCCGAAGACTGATATCCGCGCCGTTCATCAGGCGCTGGATGCCGAACACCGCACCTGGGCGCGGGAGGATGACTCCCCGCAAGGCTCGGTAAAGGCGCGTCTGGAACAAGCCTGGCCAGATTCACTTGCTGATGGACAGTTAATTAAAGACGATGAAGGGCGCGATCAGCTTAAGGCGATGCCAGAAGCAAAACGCTCCTCGATGTTTCCCGACCCGTGGCGTACCAACCCGGTAGGCCGTTTCTGGGATCGCCTGCGTGGACGCGATGTGACGCCGCGCTATCTGGCTCGTTTGACCAAAGAAGAGCAGGAGAGCGAGCAAAAGTGGCGTACCGTCGGCACCATCCGCCGTTACATTCTGTTAATCCTGACGCTCGCGCAAACTGTTGTCGCGACCTGGTATATGAAGACCATTCTTCCATATCAGGGGTGGGCGCTGATTAATCCTATGGATATGGTTGGTCAGGATCTGTGGGTTTCCTTTATGCAGCTTCTGCCTTATATGCTGCAAACCGGTATCCTGATCCTCTTTGCGGTTCTGTTCTGTTGGGTGTCCGCCGGATTCTGGACGGCGTTGATGGGCTTCCTGCAGTTGCTTATTGGTCGCGATAAATACAGTATATCTGCGTCGACAGTTGGCGATGAACCATTAAACCCGGAGCATCGCACGGCGTTGATCATGCCTATCTGTAACGAAGACGTGAACCGTGTTTTTGCTGGCCTGCGTGCAACGTGGGAATCAGTAAAAGCCACCGGGAATGCCAAACACTTTGATGTCTACATTTTGAGTGATAGTTACAACCCGGATATCTGCGTCGCAGAGCAAAAAGCGTGGATGGAGCTTATCGCTGAAGTCGGTGGCGAAGGTCAGATTTTCTATCGCCGCCGCCGTCGTCGCGTGAAGCGTAAAAGCGGTAATATCGATGACTTCTGCCGTCGCTGGGGCAGCCAGTACAGCTACATGGTGGTGCTGGATGCTGACTCGGTAATGACCGGTGATTGTTTGTGCGGCCTGGTGCGCCTGATGGAAGCCAACCCGAACGCCGGGATCATTCAGTCGTCGCCGAAAGCGTCCGGTATGGATACGCTGTATGCGCGCTGTCAGCAGTTCGCGACCCGCGTGTATGGGCCACTGTTTACAGCCGGTTTGCACTTCTGGCAACTCGGTGAGTCGCACTACTGGGGGCATAACGCGATTATCCGCGTGAAACCGTTTATCGAGCACTGCGCGCTGGCGCCGTTGCCGGGAGAAGGTTCCTTTGCCGGTTCAATCCTTTCGCACGACTTCGTGGAAGCTGCGTTGATGCGCCGCGCAGGTTGGGGGGTATGGATTGCTTACGATCTCCCGGGTTCTTATGAAGAATTGCCGCCTAACTTGCTCGATGAACTAAAACGTGACCGCCGCTGGTGCCACGGCAACCTGATGAACTTCCGCCTGTTCCTGGTGAAGGGTATGCACCCGGTTCACCGTGCGGTGTTCCTGACAGGTGTGATGTCTTATCTCTCCGCGCCGTTGTGGTTTATGTTCCTCGCGCTCTCTACGGCATTGCAGGTAGTTCATGCGTTGACCGAACCGCAATACTTCCTGCAACCACGGCAGTTGTTCCCGGTGTGGCCGCAGTGGCGTCCTGAGCTGGCGATAGCGCTGTTTGCTTCGACTATGGTGCTGTTGTTCCTGCCGAAGTTATTGAGCATTTTGCTTATCTGGTGCAAAGGAACGAAAGAATACGGTGGCTTCTGGCGCGTTACATTATCGCTGCTGCTGGAAGTGCTTTTTTCCGTGTTGCTGGCTCCGGTACGTATGCTGTTCCATACGGTCTTCGTCGTCAGCGCTTTCCTTGGCTGGGAAGTGGTGTGGAATTCACCGCAGCGTGATGATGACTCCACTTCCTGGGGCGAAGCATTCAAACGCCACGGCTCTCAGCTGCTGCTGGGGTTAGTGTGGGCGGTTGGTATGGCGTGGCTGGATCTGCGTTTCCTGTTCTGGCTGGCACCGATTGTTTTCTCGTTGATCCTGTCACCGTTTGTTTCGGTGATCTCCAGCCGTACTACAGTGGGTCTGCGTACCAAACGCTGGAAACTGTTCCTGATCCCGGAAGAGTATTCACCGCCGCAGGTACTGCTTGATACCGATCGTTTCCTCGAGATGAATCGTCAACGCTCCCTCGACGATGGCTTTATGCATGCGGTGTTTAACCCGTCATTTAACGCTCTGGCAACCGCCATGGCGACGGCGCGTCACCGCGCCAGTAAGGTGCTGGAAATCGCCCGTGACCGCCACGTTGAACAGGCGCTGAACGAGACGCCAGAGAAGCTGAATCGCGATCGTCGCCTGGTGCTGCTAAGCGATCCGGTGACGATGGCCCGTCTGCATTTCCGGGTCTGGAATTCCCCTGAGAGATATTCTTCATGGGTGAGTTATTATGAAGGGATAAAGCTGAATCCGCTGGCATTGCGTAAATCGGATGCGGCTTCGCAATAAAACGTAGTGGCCTGATGCGCTACGCTTATCAGGCCTACAACGTTCTACGATGTATTGATTTTGCAATATTTTGTAGGTCGGACAAGGCGGTCACGCTGCATCCGGCAAAAACAACGAGCCAATAAAAATACCGGCGTTATGCCGGTATTTTTTTACGGGAGAGGTATCAAATGCGTTTCATCATGGTCAGTATTATGGTGACCTTGTTGAGTGGCTGCGGCAGTATTATTAGTCGCACTATACCGGGGCAGGGGCATGGCAACCAATATTATCCTGGTGTGCAATGGGACGTGCGTGACTCCGCCTGGCGTTACGTCACGATCCTTGATCTGCCATTCTCCCTTGTTTTCGATACTTTACTGCTGCCGATCGACATTCATCATGGCCCGTATGAGTAATTAGCGTTCATCCCACTCATCAGCCGCTGCCCGTCCTTCTTCCGTATCCAGCGGTGGCTCAAGCTGAAATTCCCCCTCGTCCCATTCATGTAATGTATTCTCTTCCTGCCACTCCTGGCGGATCTCTATCTCATCATAGTCGCCGTCAAAGACACTTTGCGCGGCTTCACCGCTAAGCATGGGTAAACATTCACCTTCTTCCCCTTCGTCGGCAAAAAACTCAACTTGCCACATGATGTCGCCGTCCTGCAAAACGTATTTTTGGGCATTGAACTGTTGCACATTCGCGTCTTCGGCGTCGATGCCGGGGTTGTCTGCAAGAAATTCTTCGCGTGCAGCGTCAATGGCTTCTTCAAGCGTTGCGTACATGGTCATCACGATTCTCCCTTTGAGTTGATGAGGTTTCAGGGAAAAGGGTAGCTGATTCTCCGCTTTTGCAAGTATGAAAGGCGAAAAATCAGTTCGATACCTGGGGTATCCGACGACGGCGCAGACTGTTCCATGAATAGACTGCGTTGAATAACACTACGCCAGCGGTGACGAGGAATACCGCTCTGAAACCGTAGTTCGCTGAAATCGCTGCTCCCATCAATGGTCCGGTAACGTTGCCAATATCACGAAACGATTGGTTATAGCTGAAGATACGCCCGGCGATTTGGTTGCTCGAGTTGTAAACTAACAGTGTCTGTACGGCGGGGAGTAATGCACCATCCGCGGCACCGAGCAAAAAACGTAAAATCCCAAGTTGCAATGGCGTCTGAACATAAGACATTGGGATCAACAGCAGTACAGAAAAGATCAGCGCCGTAATCAGGATCTTTTCGGGGCCGATTCGATCGCCAAGTTTGCCGAGTCGTGGTGCACTCAGCAGAGCAGCCACGCCTGGCACCGAGGCGATCATGCCACTGATAAAGGCGACGTTACTGACGTTACCCGCCAGTTCGCGGACATACAGCGTCAGAATGGGGGCAATTGAGCCCGTCGCCACCTGGATGATTAACGTGGTGACAAACAGGCTGAGTACCAGTTTCGGGTTTTTAAGTGATGTCACCACTTCCCGCATATGCAGCATCTCTTTTTTGCTGACTGGCTGGAATTTTTCTCGGATGCAAAACAGGGTGACGAAAAAGCAAAGTATCAGCACACTGGCGGTAATAAAGAATACCGGACGTAAGCCGTAGCTATCGGCAAGCAAACCACCAGCCATTGGGCCGAGCAACGCGCCGCTAACGCCGCCTGTGGAGAGCGTACCCAGCGCCCAGCCGCTTTTATTACGCGGTACTTGTGTGGCGATCAGTGCGTTAGCGTTGGGAACAAATCCGCCAAGCAAACCAAGCAGCGCCCGCAGGATCAAAAACTGCCAGATATTTTGTGCCAGCCCCATCAACACCATCACGATGCCCATGCCGAGGGCAGAGCGTAATAGCATGAGTTTTCGGCCTTTACGGTCGGCAAGCCCACCCCAAAACGGTGAGGCGATGGCAGAAAATAAAAATGTAATGCTGAAGACAATACCGGACCACATATTCAAGGCGGAGTGGCCGGTAACGCCAAGCTGCTCAACGTAGAGGGGTAAGAAGGGCATTACCAGGCTGAAGGCGGCACCGGTAAGAAAACAGCCTAGCCAGGCGACGATCAGGTTTCGTTTCCAGTTTATAGGGGTGTCATTTTCACAGGGTGACATAGCAATCCGCTGTTGGTGCGCCAGGCGCGGTGAACATAAGAAGAAAAGATAAGCACACTAATTATGCGCCCGACTTCCAGGGGGCGCAATCCAGAGAGCTTTTATCGCTAAATCAGGGGGATTTGCTGTGGTAATGCCGGATGCCATTTTGAAGCATCCGGCATGGGAGATTTAATAGCGTGAAGGAACGCCTTCCGGACGTGTTTTAAAGCGACGGTGTAACCACATATACTGCTCTGGTGCCATCATGATGCATTTTTCGACCACTTTGTTCATCCACGCGGCGGTGGTTTCGGCATCATCCAGCGGCGGAGAACACTCGGGCGGCAGCATGATCAACTGATACCCTTTGCCATCTGGCTTACGGCGTGGAACGAAGGGCACCAGACATGCGCCGGACATCCGTGCCAGCATCCAGGTTCCGGTCGTGGTCGCCGCCTGCTCAACGGCAAATAACGGGACAAAAACGCTTGAGCGCGGGCCGTAATCATGATCCGGTGCGTACCAAACCACTTCGCCTTTTTTCAGGGCTTTAATCATGCCTTTTAAATCTTTGCGGTCGAGCATCGATTTATTTGAGCGCAAACGGCCCCAGGTTTGTAGCCAGTCAATCAGTGGGTTATCGTTCGGGCGGTAAACGCCAATCCCGGGTTCCTGCATACCAAATTGCCGCGCACCCAGCTCCAGAGTCAGAAAATGGATGCCAACTAACAGGATGCCGCGTTGATGCGCCTGCACGTCACGAATGTGTTCCATGCCGATCACTTCCGTCCAGCGGGCGATTCGGCGGTCCGGCCAGAACCACGCCATGCCGGTTTCCATCAGCCCCATACCAACAGATTCGAAATTCTTCACCACCATTTCACGGCGTTCTTGTTCGCTCATTTCCGGGAAGCACAGTTCCAGGTTGCGATGCACAATTTTTGCGCGTCGTTTCATAAAACGTAACGCCAGTTTTCCTAATCCACAACCGAGGCGGTAGATAACCGGGTAGGGCAATTGCACGACTAACCAAAGTACGCCAATACCCAGCCAGGTTAACCAATAACGCGGATGAAGCAGTGCGGTGGAGAACTTGGGTAGATTCGTCATATCAATCCTGTTTTTCAACCTATTCGGGCAATTGTATGTATTGTCGCATTTTTTCGCCCGCAACCAAAATTTGTGACTGAAGACTGGGCGAAATTACCGCGCTTGTAAATAATAAATAATTTTTAATGCGCAAATGTAGCGTAAAATGTGTGGATGTTAATTATCGATAATTGCTATATCATGCCGCGGATTTTTACTTTCCCATCTCGCAGGAACCGTACACCATGCCAGTGTTACACAACCGCATTTCCAACGACGCGCTGAAAGCCAAAATGTTGGCTGAGCGCGAACCGCGCACCACCATTTCGTTTTATAAGTATTTCCACATCGCCGATCCGAAAGCGACCCGTGACGCTTTATATCAGCTGTTTACTGCGCTGAATATTTTTGGGCGAGTGTATCTGGCGCATGAGGGGATTAACGCGCAAATCAGTGTACCTGCGAGCAATGTTGAAACATTTCGCGCACAGCTATACGGCTTCGACCCGGCTTTAGATGGCTTACGCCTGAATATCGCGTTGGATGATGACGGGAAATCCTTCTGGGTACTGCGCATGAAGGTGCGCGATCGCATCGTAGCCGACGGTATTGACGATCCTCACTTCGATGCCAGTAATGTTGGTGAGTATCTGCAAGCGGCAGAAGTGAACGCCATGCTTGACGATCCCGATGCACTGTTTATCGACATGCGTAACCACTATGAGTATGAAGTGGGGCACTTTGAAAACGCGCTGGAAATTCCGGCAGATACCTTCCGTGAGCAGCTGCCAAAAGCAGTCGAGATGATGCAGGAACATAAAGATAAAAAAATCATTATGTACTGCACCGGCGGCATTCGTTGTGAAAAGGCCAGTGCCTGGATGAAACATAACGGATTCAATAAAGTCTGGCATATCGAAGGCGGAATTATTGAATACGCCCGTAAGGCGCGCGAGCAGGGCTTACCAGTGCGTTTTATTGGCAAAAATTTTGTGTTTGACGAGCGGATGGGCGAACGTATCTCTGATGAGATTATCGCGCATTGCCACCAGTGCGGTGCGCCGTGCGACAGCCATACCAACTGTAAAAATGATGGCTGCCACCTGCTGTTTATTCAGTGTCCAGTATGTGCAGAAAAATACAAAGGTTGTTGCAGTGAGATTTGCTGCGAAGAAAGCGCGTTACCGCCAGAAGAACAGCGACGCCGTCGGGCAGGACGTGAAAATGGCAATAAGATCTTTAATAAGTCTCGTGGACGTCTGAATACAACACTGGGCATTCCTGATCCAACAGAATAAATATCATTGCCGGATGCGTGTCATCCGGCAACATTTCACGCTTACTTCTGCTGTACGCCTTCCACTGAAATAATCAGGTCCACTTCCTGAGAAGCTGGACCTAAATCTGTCTTGATATTGA
Source organism: Escherichia sp. HH091_1A (assembly GCF_030295175.1). Classification (NCBI taxonomy): domain Bacteria; kingdom Pseudomonadati; phylum Pseudomonadota; class Gammaproteobacteria; order Enterobacterales; family Enterobacteriaceae; genus Escherichia; species Escherichia sp. HH091_1A. The sequence goes on from NZ_AP025747.1 coordinate 1,336,463, forward strand.
AGTCTTTGAGCTTAATTTTGCCTTCGGCCTCAAAGCCTGCACGTTTACCGCCCCACGGGTCGTCGCCCTGACCAATTAATTTCGCTTCCAGCGTGACGGGTTTGGTGACCCCGTTCAGCGTCAGATCGCCGGTAATATCCAGCTCATCACCGTCTTTCTTTACGCTAGTGGAGGTGAATGTTGCCTGTGGATATTTTGCGGTATTGAGGAAATCTGCACTGCGAAGATGTTTATCGCGTTCGGCGTGATTAGTATCGACGCTGGTGGTGTTAATTGTCACATTCACTTTATCGGCAGCTGGATTTTTTTCATCAAAGGTAAAAGTACCGTCGAAATCTTTAAAGGTGCCATATAACCAGCTATAGCCAAGATGCTGGATGCGGAAGTTAACAAAGGCGTGCTGACCTTCTTTGTCAATTTTGTAATCGGCGGCAACCGCTGAACCCGCAGAGAACATCAAGGAAGCGAAGGTTAAACCAAGCAGGCTTTTTTTCATTTTTTATACTCCATAGTCAGATGACGACTTTCCTAGCATGCGCTTCAGAGTGTCGTCTTTATCGATGAAATGATGCTTCAGGGCCATAAATCCGTGCATAACGGACAGTACTACGACGCTCCACGCGAGCCAAAAATGCAGGGCACCGGCAAAGTCAGCCTGTGCGCCAGCGTCGGCGAGGGTCGCGGGGACGTCAAACCAGCCAAAAACGCTGATCGGTTTACCATCGGCAGTGGAGATCAGATAGCCGCTGATGCCGATGGCGAACAGCAATAGGTACAATGCAAGATGTCCTGCCTTTGCGCCAACACGAGTCATGGGCGAATAACTTTGCAGCGGACCCGGCGGTGGAGATATGAAGCGCCAAAGAACGCGAATAACCAGCCCCATCATTAACAAAATGCCGATGCTTTTATGCAATTCGGGTGCTTTGTGGTACCAGCCATCGTAATAGCTGAGCGTGACCATCCACAGACCTAAAGCAAACATGCCATAGACAATAATTGCGCTTAGCCAATGTAAGGCCGCAGATATAACACCATAGCGTTCAGGGGTATTTGTGAATGACATAAGTGCATCCAAAACGAATTTGCGAGAGAAAGAAAATGGCGTGTCGGAGAATGAATTGCAACACAAAAATAACAAATTGAATGATATTTATTTTTATTTCAATAATTTTGAATTAATAATGAAAGAATCTTCATAAGTTTAGTGGGTTCAGCATCTGGAAGGTCTGGTGAGTGCTGTAGAGGCAGGAAGAATCTCATTCAATTTTTCACGCTAAATGAAAGGGAGATTAAATATTTGTCAGTTTATGTCAGTGCGGAAAAACTAAAAATAAAACACGTAGATCAGGTCCATAATTGCCAACAGTCCCCAGAGAAAAAGATAAAGCATCAGATGCTCGCGAATATTATTGATGAGATAGTGCAACAGCCGACGCATTAAATACTCCTGTAAAAACGGCCTCATTCTGGAGGCCGTAATGATGATTATTGGAAGCGGGAAAGCCTGAATGGCGTCAAATCAAAATCGCTTTTTTTGTCTTGCGCAAAATCGGCAGCTATTTCCCCTAAAACTGACGCAAATTTAAAACCGTGCCCGCTCAGGCCGGTAATGAGCAGTGTATTATCGTGGCCGGGTAGAGTATCGATAATAAAATCTTCGTCAGGCGAATTATCATAGGTGCAGGCAGCGCCGTACAGGCAGCAACCGATACCCGGCAATACATTGCGCAAGAACGGGAAGGCTTCTGACCCATCACTGGCCACTTCCGCAAACGGAACACGTTCATCCGCTGAATGGATAACCTGGCCTCCGTTATGTTTGCCAATCTTCAACGCGTCGTTTTCTGCCGGAAAACCATAATATTGATCGCCATTGAGCAGTTCACCGGTAAACGCCGGGAATTTATTCTTCACGCTATAGCGACCATCGGCCTGATACCAGGCAAATACTTTGCGTACGGGCTGGACAGGCAGTTCCGGGAGCAGATCTTTTACCCATGTTCCCGCGCAGACGATCGCTTTTTTCGCCTGATACTCACCGTCAGCGGTTTCAATAGTTACGCCATCATCGTCATGACGAATTGCGGTGACCGGGCAGTTGAACAACTGCGCACAACCCGCTTCCTTCGCCAGTTGGATCCAGGTTTTAATCGCCAGTTCGCTGCGTAAAAAGCCGGAATCAGTCTCAAATAAGCCGATGTAGTTGTCCGGGACGCGTATTTCCGGCCAGCGGGCCATAATCCCTTGCGCATCGAGCTTTTCAACGTTGAGTTGCCACTGTTCGGCGCTGTGGGCGACGTTGGCGAGAAATGTGGAATCAGCCGGGCCAAGGTTAATGACGCCAGAGCGTACAAAAATGGGATCTTCTTCGTTGTGGCGGGAGAGTTCATCCCACAGCGTTTGCGCGCGGAGGACCAGCGGGACATACTTTTCGCCTTCACCATAAGCATGGCGAATTAATCGCGTATCGCCGTGGTGGCTGCCGTGTTGATGCGGTGGCATATGGGCGTCGGTCATTAGCACGTTTAAACCGGCACGGGTTGCATAATACCCGGCGGCAGCGCCTACGGAACCGCTGCCAATAATGATGAGATCGTATTTCATTTTTTTCTCTCTGCTCTCATGGTTTAAGCAGAGTAATTAACTGAATGCAGATATACAACCCAGAAATGGTAAAGGCACCAGTGAGGTGCCTTTTGGGTGGATGGTCATGTCATGTTAATGACGCCGATACTCGTTTACCGGGAAATCACCGGATTCAATTTTGGCGATTCCTGCTTCTAATATCGAAATAAATTGTCTGGCAACATCAGTGGTTAACCAGAGCGTCTGACCAACTTCAGTCCCTTCCTGCTCGGACTTATTTGGGGTCTGGTAATGCAAACGCAACATCAGCGCATCATAGCTATCAACGGTGCTGATGTCCCACCCTACGAGCGGATGAGTCTGAATGACTTCATTATTTTTTTCCATCATGGCCCCCTAATTCGTGTTACTAGACAACGTTATTCGAGGTTCAATGCGTTTTTATCTGAAGCAACTTCAGTATACCAATAAGTAAGGGTATTCACCGAATTTTTAAAGGGGGGAACAGATAAATTTTTGCTTTTAAGATTTATATGAACAATAAAACAGCATGTCATTCATATTTTTTTAGCATATTGTGCAATTATTTTGAGGAAGTGTAGAAATTTTGTACTCGAAATTCGTAAGTAAAATAAAAAAGCCGGGGCGACCCGGCAAAAAAAAATCACTGCATATTATTCGCTGACAAACCAGTCATCGGCGCTTTCCCACGTTTCCTGGAGAATTTCGCTAATGCGCTGTTTATCTTCTTTTGTCGCGCCAATAACCGATAAATTATTCGCTGCGGCATAACGTACCGATACGTGGCCTTCATTATCAGGAAACGCATACTGAATACGGCGGGAAAGTTCGCCAGCCAGGGCGTCAATAGCCCCCGCTGGCAATGGAGAAGTTTTCGCTATGGTGACTTCAATTCGCATAATAGCCCCCTGTTGAATATACTGGTTATTTATACAGTTAAAATAACCTAATGACAACAGGAAGCTACGATTTTTATTGTTTAACGGACCAGCGTACCGTTTCCCCGGCGAGGAATGGCACCAGTGTGTCATCAGTCAATGCGATGCTTTCAGCAACCTGCTGTTCTTCGCGGACCAGTTCGATGAATGTGTCGTTGACCGGCAAGCCATAGAACTGTGGGCCGTTTACAGAACAGAATGCTTCAAAGTGCTGCAGAGCATTCATCTCTTCAAAGACGGTAGCGTAACTGCCCAGCGCGGTTGGGGCGTTGAAGCAGCCCGCGCAGCCGCAGCTGCTCTCTTTGCGATGACGTGCATGCGGCGCAGAATCCGTACCGAGGAATACACGATTAAAACCGCTGGCGACCAGTTCACGTAATGCCTGTTGGTGAATATTGCGTTTGAGTATTGGCAGACAGTACAGGTGTGGATGCACGCCACCAACCAGCATATGGTTACGGTTAAACATCAGATGCTGAGGAGTGATGGTGGCTGCCAGCCGTTCATTTCCGTTACGGACATAGTCGGCAGCATCTTTGGTGGTGATGTGCTCAAAAACGACTTTCAGCGCGGTCAGGCGCTGGCGAAGCGGTTCCATTACGCTTTCTATAAAGCGCGCCTCACGATCAAAAATGTCGATATCTGCATGTGTCACTTCACCATGCACCAGTAGCGGCATACCGATTTTTTCCATGCGCTCAAGTACCGGCATGATTGCATCAACCGACGTCACGCCGTGGCTGGAGTTAGTGGTTGCGTTTGCGGGGTAAAGTTTTGCAGCGGTGAACACGCCTTCGTTAAATCCACGTTCCAGCTCATTAGGGTCCAGCGAATCTGTTAAATAACAGGTCATCAGCGGGGTGAAATCGTGCCCGGCAGGTACGGCGTCGAGAATACGCTGGCGATATGCCACGGCAGCCTCAACGGTTGTCACGGGCGGAGCCAGATTGGGCATTACGATAGCCCGTCCATAAATTTCGCTGGTATAAGGCACGACAGTTTTTAACATGTCGCCATCGCGGAGGTGAAGGTGCCAGTCGTCTGGGCGGCGGATCTTTAATACCTGGGATGGTGCAGTCATTAATCTCTATGCTCCGGCTGAAGGGATGTTTTTGCCGGACACAAAGGATAAGCGGAAACGTTTTCCTTTGCACGAAAAATAAAGGGCGCAAATGCGCCCTCGTGATTAATCAGTAAACGGAATGACAATTTCACCAGGCTTCACTTCAATACCTTTCGCCAGTTTCTTCGCCATTGCTTCGCCCTTACTGCCATCTTCGCGCAGGACATAAGCAGGTTGCTGGTTAAAGTAATTGCGTAATGCCTGGTTCAAATAGGGAAGCAACGTTTGCATCACCGTTTGCATTTTTTCCGGTTGTACCGTCGCATCGACTACTTCCATCTCTTTCAGGAAGATCGCGCCTTTTTCTTTATCAAACACAGGCAGCGCTTTCAGCTTCAGTTTCATGGTCGCTTTCTGGCTACCGAACAGGGAGTTCATGTCCAGATTGGCGTCTCCGGTTAGGGTAACCTTATTCGGCTCTTCGCGACCAATTTGGCTGGTCAGGTTTGTCAGAACAATATGGGCGTCAGCCACGCCGGGTAAACCGATATCTTTTGAGAAATTATTATGTTTCGCAAGCGACTGGTTAATTTCTTGTTCGGTGATGGTGTATTGGGTGAGTTGATTACAGCCAACGAGCAGGCCACTGACGAACAATACAGCGGCAAATAAAAACTTGTTCATGGTAGTCCTCGACATGAAATCTGCGTCAATATCCTGACACAACGCAGCATGTGTCACCAGCGATAAACTCGCCAGCAGAAAAAACTGAAAACGGCGGCAACCCGCGAATACAGGCTGCCGCGGCGGGTCAGGATTAAATCGCCATTGATGATAACAAATTGATTTGTGTCTGTTTCGCCATATTATCGCGGTAATCAGCAACGCGGCTTGGCCAGTTGATTCCGGCTACCAGCGTCAGATTACGCAGGAGCGGAAATAGCTGAATATCGTCTTCCGAAAGTTCGCCATTCACGGCGTTCGGTTTGACGATAAGTTTGTCCAGCGCACGTAAATCATCGCTGATATTCTTAATCAGACCGTCAGAGTGGGCCAGCAGGTCGGCAAAATTACCCGCGCTGGCTTCTTTCTTGTCGACAAAATATTTGCGTGCGGCGGGAGTAGAAAACTCATCAAATGCCGATTTGGCAAAACGCGGTAACAGCAGTTTGTTGGCGTAGCCGTTGACCTTGCGCAGCCATTCTTCAATGGCAGGCGAACGTTTGCCGGTCAGTAACGGTTTGCCGTCGAGTTTATCGACATAGTGAACGATGTCCATGCTTTCTGGCATATAGCGGCTGTCATCTTTTTGCAGAATGGGAACCTGTTTTTGACCGACCATCCGGGTGGGTGTTTCTGCGTCGTCATTGAGCAGAACATGTAATTCGACGGGGATATTTTTCAGGCCGAAAATCATGCGGGCTTTGAGGCAGTAAGGGCAGTGATCGTAAATGTATAGCTTCACGTGACTCCTCCATTTGGCTGTCAGTTCACTTTCAGTATGGAGGAGTCAGGGGGGAGTATCAAATCAGGCGTCGCGTTCCAGCAAACGACGCGCGGTGCGTTTCTGGCTAAACTGCCAACCCAGCGCAAGGAAAGTGAAGATGCCAATAATGCCCAGCATCATCCACGGAAGCTCTGGTTGGTGCGCTGATTTACCCAAGTCAAATAGCCAGCCACCACCGATATAACCAATCGCGCCGCCAATCGCCAGACCCAGACGGCTAAACCCCATATAACTGCCGCGAGCTCTTGCGTCCGCCAGCGAAGCACTTAAGGTTTCGCGCGCAGGCTCAGCAATGATCGACCCGATATAAAACAGACAAATCAGAGTGAAAAGTTGTTGCAGGCCGCTGACCATACCCACTGGCATCATGCTTAATGACATTATTAATAGCCCAGCCATCAATCGGTGTTCCAGACGAAAATGTTTTTCACTCCAGCGGGCGATAGGGTAGAGCAACGTTAAAGACAGACACGCTTCAATGGCATACATCCATTTAACGGCAGAGGGTGCGCCCGCCACGTCGTTGACCATAATTGGCAGCATCAGCATCACTTGTACAGCCAGCATGTAGTAACCCGCCAGCGTCAGGACATAGGTGACAAAATGCTTGTCGCGCATCACGCGGGTCATGCCTTCGCGAACGGGCGTGCGTACGGTGGAGAGTTTCCATGCCGGTAACAACCACGCATTGAACGCTGCACACAGCACAAACAAAACGGCTCCTGTGGCACAAACCAGGCGAAAGTCGTATTGCAACAGCCAGCTTCCCAACAATGCGCCAATGACAGCACCAGCGCTGTCTTGCATCATTAATAGTGAGAAAAAACGGCCACGCTGCTGCGGGCGGATTAGTTTCACCACCAGCGCCGAACGCGGAGGATCAAACAACGTGCCGCCGAGTCCCGAAAGCAGGCATGAAAACCACAGTAGCCACGGTTCGTGGGCGATACCCATTGTGGCGAATCCGGCGGCACGCATCAGCATACCGGTGACAATCATCGGTTTGGCACCAAAGCGGTCGGCAATTGCGCCGCCGAAAATCCCCAGACCTTGCTGAATAAACTGGCGTAGGCCGAGGGCAATACCGACCATGACGGCGGCCCAGCCCATTTGATCAACGAAGCGGATAGAGATCAGCGGGAAGACAACAAAGAACCCCAGCACGACCAGCATATTATCGATGAGCAGGAAATATTTACCCAGGTTCCTCGCCTGCGACACGCGGGACATTTCCCCTCCCGGGAAATAAAAGATGAGCACTTTCTATTCTGCATTGCCGCTAAGACTTTTCCCATCACTTCGGGGACAATATTTTTTTATCAAAACGTCGCTTTGATAGAGAGTTTTTATCAAATATGTGAATAATGCAGAAAATGGCATTCTGGACTTTTCACAGGGTCTGGTTGCGCAGGTATAGTAATACTTACAGCGTATTAAAGACGTTACGGGAAGGAGTAGGTATAGAATGTTTGGCTATCGCAGTAACGTGCCAAAAGTGCGCTTAACCACTGACCGACTGGTCGTGCGTCTGGTGCATGATCGTGATGCCTGGCGTCTTGCGGATTATTACGCAGAGAATCGCCATTTCCTCAAGCCCTGGGAGCCAGTGCGCGACGAAAGCCACTGCTATCCTTCAGGATGGCAGGCCAGGCTGGGGATGATTAACGAATTTCATAAACAAGGTTCAGCTTTCTACTTTGGCTTATTCGACCCGGACGAAAAAGAGATTATTGGCGTTGCCAATTTTTCCAATGTTGTTCGCGGCTCTTTTCATGCCTGCTATCTCGGTTATTCGATTGGGCAAAAATGGCAGGGCAAAGGACTCATGTTTGAAGCCCTGACCGCAGCTATTCGTTATATGCAGCGCACCCAACATATTCATCGCATTATGGCCAACTATATGCCGCACAATAAACGCAGCGGTGATTTACTGGCGCGATTGGGTTTTGAAAAAGAAGGCTATGCGAAAAACTATCTGTTGATTGATGGACAATGGCGCGATCATGTTCTGACGGCATTAACCACCCCAGACTGGACGCCTGGCCGCTAAGGAGAATCTGATGAAATATCAACTTACTGCTCTGGAAGCCCGCGTGATTGGCTGCTTGCTGGAAAAACAGGTGACTACGCCGGAGCAATACCCGCTATCAGTAAATGGTGTAGTAACGGCCTGTAATCAGAAAACGAACCGTGAACCGGTCATGAATCTGAGTGAATCTGAAGTGCAGGAGCAGCTGGATAACCTGGTCAAACGTCATTATCTTCGCACGGTGAGCGGTTTTGGTAATCGGGTCACCAAATATGAGCAACGTTTTTGTAATTCAGAATTTGGCGATCTGAAACTGAGCGCCGCAGAAGTGGCGTTAATCACCACGTTGTTATTGCGTGGTGCCCAGACACCGGGAGAACTGCGCAGTCGCGCCGCGCGAATGTATGAGTTCAGCGATATGGCGGAAGTGGAGTCGACGCTTGAACAACTGGCGAATCGCGAAGATGGCCCTTTTGTTGTGCGTCTGGCGCGTGAACCCGGTAAACGTGAAAGCCGTTACATGCATCTTTTCAGTGGTGATGTTGAGGAACAGCCGCCGCTAACGGATACGTCGAACGTGGGTAACGGTGATTTACAGGCCCGCGTCGAAACCCTGGAAATTGAAGTGGCAGAACTGAAACAGCGTCTTGATTCGTTGCTGGCCCATCTGGGAGATTAAAGTGAAAAAATTACGTATCGGCGTAGTGGGATTAGGCAGCATCGCGCAAAAAGCGTGGTTGCCGGTGCTGGCGGCAGCATCTGACTGGACCTTACAAGGCGCCTGGTCGCCTACGCGCGCGAAAGCCTTGCCAATTTGTGACAGCTGGCGCATTCCTTATGCCGATTCGTTATCCAGCCTTGCCGCTAGTTGCGATGCAGTTTTTGTGCATTCCAGCACCGCCAGCCACTTTGACGTGGTCAGTATGTTACTCAATGCGGGGGTACATGTCTGTGTCGATAAACCGCTGGCAGAAAATCTGCGCGATGCTGAACGGCTGGTGGAACTGGCGGCGCGGAAAAAACTGACGTTGATGGTCGGTTTTAACCGTCGTTTCGCACCACTCTACGGTGAGTTAAAAACGCAACTCGCCACCGCAGCCTCGCTAAGAATGGATAAACATCGTAGCAATAGTGTCGGGCCACACGATCTTTATTTCACGTTGCTGGATGATTATCTGCATGTGGTGGATACCGCGCTGTGGTTGTCGGGCGGTAAAGCCTCTCTGGATGGCGGTACGCTACTGACTAATGACGCTGGCGAAATGCTGTTTGCCGAGCACCATTTTTCGGCCGGTCCTTTGCAGATCACCACCTGTATGCATCGCCGTGCCGGAAGTCAGCGTGAAGCCGTGCAGGCCGTGACTGACGGTGCGCTCATCGATATTACAGATATGCGCGAATGGCGTGAGGAGCGCGGGCAGGGCGTAGTGCATAAACCGATTCTTGGTTGGCAGAGTACTCTTGAGCAACGTGGATTTGTCGGCTGTGCGCGGCACTTCATTGAATGCGTGCAAAATCAGACAGTTCCGCAAACCGCCGGCGAACAGGCCGTGCTGGCGCAACGTATCGTTGACAAGATCTGGCGCGATGCGATGAGTGAATAAACCCTGTAACATCTGGCGGTAGCAATTCACCATAATCCAGGTAGACTATTCGCCTCTTTCAGCGCCTGCCTTGCAGGCGTTTTGCCCGTGGGTCTGGATTAGAACACCGATGAATTTATTAAAATCGCTGGCCGCCGTCAGCTCGATGACCATGTTTTCGCGTGTGCTTGGCTTCGCACGTGACGCAATTGTCGCCAGAATCTTTGGCGCAGGGATGGCAACCGACGCCTTTTTCGTCGCTTTTAAACTTCCTAACTTGTTGCGCCGTATTTTTGCCGAAGGGGCATTTTCCCAGGCATTTGTACCGATTCTGGCGGAATATAAAAGCAAGCAGGGTGAAGACGCCACGCGGGTCTTTGTCTCGTATGTTTCTGGCCTGCTGACACTCGCGCTGGCGGTTGTGACGGTCGCCGGGATGCTCGCCGCGCCGTGGGTGATCATGGTGACCGCGCCGGGTTTTGCTGACACGGCCGACAAATTTGCCCTGACTACCCAGTTATTACAGATTACCTTTCCTTATATCTTGCTGATTTCCCTGGCGTCGCTGGTGGGTGCGATTCTGAATACCTGGAACCGCTTCTCGATTCCGGCATTTGCTCCAACACTGCTTAACATCAGCATGATTGGCTTCGCGCTGTTTGCCGCACCGTACTTTAATCCTCCGGTGCTGGCGCTGGCATGGGCTGTTACGGTCGGCGGCATCCTACAGCTGGTGTATCAGCTACCGCATTTGAAGAAGATCGGCATGCTGGTTTTGCCACGCATTAACTTCCACGATGCCGGGGCAATGCGCGTGGTGAAACAGATGGGACCAGCGATCCTTGGCGTCTCTGTGAGCCAGATCTCCTTAATCATCAACACCATTTTTGCCTCGTTTCTTGCTTCCGGTTCGGTGTCGTGGATGTATTACGCCGACCGCCTAATGGAGTTTCCGTCCGGTGTACTGGGCGTGGCGCTTGGCACCATTTTGCTGCCGTCGCTGTCGAAAAGTTTTGCCAGTGGCAATCATGATGAATACAACCGTTTGATGGACTGGGGGCTGCGTCTTTGTTTCCTGTTGGCGCTGCCGAGTGCGGTTGCGTTGGGCATTCTTTCAGGTCCGTTAACCGTTTCGCTGTTCCAGTACGGTAAATTTACCGCCTTTGATGCGCTGATGACCCAGCGGGCGTTAATTGCCTACTCGGTGGGTTTGATTGGCCTGATTGTCGTGAAAGTGTTGGCTCCTGGCTTTTATTCCCGCCAGGACATTAAAACGCCAGTGAAAATTGCCATCGTTACGCTGATTTTAACGCAATTGATGAACCTGGCGTTTATCGGCCCGTTGAAACATGCCGGGCTGTCCCTTTCTATTGGTCTGGCGGCGTGTCTGAATGCTTCTCTGCTTTACTGGCAGTTGCGTAAGCAGAAAATCTTTACCCCGCAACCCGGCTGGATGCCGTTTCTGTTGCGTCTGGTGGTGGCGGTACTGGTGATGTCTGGCGTGCTTTTAGGTATGTTACATATCATGCCTGAGTGGTCACTGGGTACTATGCCCTGGCGTTTACTGCGTTTAATGGCGGTCGTGCTGGCGGGAATTGCCGCGTACTTCGCTGCACTGGCGGTGTTGGGCTTCAAAGTTAAAGAGTTTGCCCGTCGGACGGTATAACAATGCATTCCGGCCTGCACTGCAGGCCGGAGATAATCTTCAGATCGAAATCTTTTTACTGCCGCGATGGGGTATTGATGTCTGACCGTTCGCCCCGTACAGCGTCGGTTCCTGATGCGGTTTTAACATTTCCAGCGCCTGTTGATTGCGCTCAATCTGTCCTTCCAGTAACCAGCCATTATGTTGATTCATTTGACGTAGTTGCTGAGTTTGCACCGTAATTTCCTGCCAACGTTGACTAATATCAACGCTATTTTCTGCATTGGGTTCTTTTCTGCGTAACTGTTCGAGGTAATCCAACGTCGCCAGCAGTGAGCTTTTTTGTTCTGTAATCCATTGCAACTGGCTGCCGTTGATCTGCCCCATTGAGAGATGTTGCTGCTCTTGATCCATTACCGTTTTGAGATCGTTAAGCACTGCGGACATCTGGTCGAGGATCTCTGCAAGACGCGTCATACGATCAGTTACTCTGCAAGTCTTGCTGCGCTTCGTTGATTAGCGCATCGGCAATTTTGCCGGTGTCCATTTTTAGTTCACCGTTACGAATCGCCAGTTTTAACGCTTCGACACGTTCAAGATTGATATCACTGCTGCCGGGTTGCATTAGTTTTGCTTGCGCGTCGCTTAACGTCACACTGGTGCTGGTGGCGGCGGTTGTTTTTGCCGCCCGGGTATTCGTTACCGGCGCGTCAGTGGTTTCACGCGGTTGAACGGTGCTTACGGGCTTCAGAGGTGAAGTGCGGTCAATACTCATGGTTTATTCCTCATTGAGGGCGCTTTTATCATGTGTTGCTTATTTATCGGCAAGGGACGGGTAATCTTTAACAGCTTACAGGTTTATAAGAATATTCCCATCTGCATCAACAACGCCGCTGACCACCTGTCCCGATACCATGCGCACCCGCGCATTCTGTGCGACGGCAGCATTGTTCAACGCCTGACCTTCAGCGTTGGCGCTAAATCCATCACCGTTGGCGATCACGTTGACGCGTTGTCCCGCTTTTACACGCCAGGCCTGGCGCAACTGGGTTAATTGGATAGGCTGTTCGGGTGATAGATCGCGCAGGCTAACGGCATCAATAAGTTGATTGATATCCAACACAGTACGCGGCGGCAAGGTGTCCAGTCGTCCGCGTTTCAGTTTTACATTGCCAGCTTCCAGCTTTCCTCCCCGCACAATGGGCATCGCGGCAACAACATAATTTCCTGTGGCCTGTACATTGACTTGCAAATATCGTTTGTCGTTACCGCAGCGTGCCAGCACATTCACATTTCCCCACAGGCGGGAATTATTGCTTATCGAAAGCAGTGGTTGCTCGCACGGCGGAAGTAGATGGGGCGATGTACGAATAGAAACACGAACCTCATCACTTACTCCCGCGAGCTGGGCGCTAAAAAAGGTTTGTAACTGCGATGTGAGATTGCTCGCCGTACTTAACGGACTGAACAGTATCGCGATGATCGCCACGCTACGTTTTATTGTCAGCATTTTCGCTCCCAGCCATTTCTACAACGTGAATTGTACCTGTACGCAATGACCATCAACGGCATAAATAGCGACCCATTTTGCGTTTATTCCGCCGATAACGCGCGCGTAAAGGCATTTAAGCTGATGGCAGAATTTTGATACTTGCGGAGGAGATATGCTCGATAAGCTCGACGCCGCCTTACGTTTTCAACAAGAGGCGCTCAATCTGCGCGCCCAGCGTCAGGAAGTGCTGGCAGCAAACATCGCCAATGCCGATACCCCTGGTTATCAGGCACGCGATATCGATTTTGCCAGTGAACTTAAAAAGGTCATGCAGCGTGGACGGGATGAAACCAGCATGGTTGCGCTGACGATGACCTCAACGCAACACATTCCGGCGCAGGCGCTGACGCCTCCTACCGCAGAACTGCAATACCGTATTCCGGACCAGCCTTCGCTGGATGGTAATACCGTCGATATGGATCGCGAACGCACCCAGTTTGCCGATAACAGCCTGCAATACCAGATGAGCCTTAGCGCGTTGAGCGGGCAAATCAAAGGCATGATGAACGTTTTACAGAGCGGAAATTAACGGATGGCACTGCTGAATATTTTTGATATCGCCGGGTCGGCGTTAACTGCTCAGTCCCAGCGCCTGAACGTGGCGGCCAGTAATCTGGCGAATGCTGATAGCGTGACCGGTCCCGATGGACAGCCATATCGGGCAAAACAGGTGGTATTTCAGGTTAACGCTGCGCCAGGTGCTGCGACAGGCGGCGTAAAGGTGGCTGATGTTATAGAAAGTCAGGCCCCGGACAAACTGGTTTATGAACCGGGTAATCCGCTGGCGGATGCAAAGGGCTACGTGAAAATGCCAAACGTTGATGTCGTCGGGGAGATGGTTAACACCATGTCGGCGTCACGCAGCTATCAGGCCAATGTTGAAGTGCTCAACACGGTGAAAAGCATGATGCTGAAAACCCTTACGCTTGGTCAATAAAGGAGAAATCTATGTCCATTGCGGTAACCACCACCGATCCGACAAATACCGGCGTTAGCACCACCAGCAGTAGCTCGCTCACGGGTAGCAACGCCGCAGATTTACAAAGCAGTTTTCTGACTTTGCTGGTGGCGCAGCTGAAAAACCAGGACCCGACCAATCCAATGGAAAACAACGAGCTGACGTCGCAATTGGCGCAAATCAGCACGGTCAGCGGGATAGAAAAACTCAATACTACGCTCGGATCTATTTCCGGACAGATTGATAACAGCCAGTCGCTACAGGCCAGTAACCTGATCGGTCACGGTGTGATGATCCCCGGCACCACAGTTCTTGCCGGAACCGGCAGTGAAGAAGGGGCTGTGACCACGACCACACCGTTTGGTGTTGAGTTGCAGCAGGCGGCAGACAAAGTTACGGCCACCATCACCGATAAAAACGGCGCGGTTGTCCGTACCATTGATATCGGTGAACTGACTGCCGGAGTCCACAGTTTCACCTGGGACGGTACGTTGACTGACGGCAGCACTGCGCCGAACGGTTCTTACAATGTAGCGATTAGCGCCAGTAACGGTGGTACACAACTGGTTGCCCAGCCGCTGCAGTTTGCTCTGGTGCAGGGGGTGATCCGCGGCAACAACGGTAATACGCTGGATCTCGGCACTTACGGCACCACCACCCTCGACGAAGTACGGCAGATAATTTAAAGCCCTCAAATTTCAGGAGTCAGTCATGGCCTTTTCTCAAGCGGTTAGCGGATTAAACGCTGCCGCCACCAACCTCGATGTTATTGGCAACAATATCGCCAACTCCGCCACCTACGGCTTTAAATCAGGCACGGCCTCTTTTGCCGATATGTTTGCCGGTTCGAAAGTGGGACTGGGGGTAAAAGTTGCCGGTATCACTCAGGACTTTACCGATGGCACGACCACCAACACCGGGCGAGGTCTGGACGTTGCTATCAGCCAGAACGGTTTTTTCCGTCTGGTAGACAGCAACGGTTCGGTGTTCTACAGCCGTAACGGACAATTTAAGCTGGATGAAAACCGTAACCTGGTGAATATGCAAGGTTTACAGCTGACGGGTTACCCGGCAACCGGTACGCCGCCGACTATTCAGCAAGGGGCGAATCCGACCAATATTTCGATCCCGAATACCCTGATGGCAGCGAAAACTACCACCACGGCGTCGATGCAGATCAACCTGAATTCCAGTGATCCGCTTCCCTCTGTTAAAGCATTTGATGCCAGCAATGCGGATAGCTATAACAAAAAAGGTTCGGTGACTGTTTTCGATAGTCAGGGTAATGCTCATGACATGAGCGTGTATTTTGTGAAGACCGGGGATAATAACTGGGATGTTTACACCCTGGATAGCAGTGATCCAAAAGGCACAGCTAACCCTGCAACGACGCTGGTGTTTAATGCCAATGGCGTTCTGACCTCAGATCCAACAAAGGATATTACCACCGGCGCAATTAACGGCGCAGATCCCGCCACGTTTAGCCTGAGCTTCCTCAATTCTATGCAGCAAAATACCGGCGCTAACAACATCGTGGCAACCACCCAGAATGGCTACAAACCGGGCGATCTGGTGAGTTATCAAATCAATGATGACGGTACGGTTGTCGGCAACTATTCCAACGAACAAACCCAACTGCTGGGGCAGATTGTACTGGCGAACTTTGCCAACAACGAAGGTTTGGCATCTGAAGGTGACAATGTCTGGTCTGCGACGCAATCTTCTGGCGTGGCGCTGTTGGGGACAGCCGGGACGGGCAACTTTGGCACCCTGACCAACGGTGCGCTGGAAGCGTCCAATGTCGATCTCAGCAAAGAACTGGTCAATATGATCGTTGCCCAGCGTAACTATCAGTCTAACGCCCAGACCATCAAAACCCAGGACCAGATCCTCAACACGCTGGTTAACTTACGCTAATCGCTGACGGGATAGCTCAATGGATCACGCAATTTATACCGCGATGGGGGCAGCCAGCCAGACGCTGAATCAACAGGCGGTGACCGTCAGTAATCTGGCCAATGCCTCTACGCCCGGTTTTCGCGCACAGTTAAACGCCTTGCGTGCAGTTCCGGTGGAAGGGCTTTCACTACCCACGCGCACGCTGGTTACGGCGTCAACACCGGGTGCTGACATGACGCCCGGTAAGATGGATTACACCTCGCGCCCGCTGGACGTCGCGTTGCAGCAGGACGGCTGGCTGGCCGTGCAGACCGCTGACGGCAGCGAAGGATATACGCGTAATGGCAGCATTCAGGTTGATCCCACCGGGCAACTGACAATTCAGGGACATCCGGTGATCGGCGAGGCGGGGCCAATTGCTGTGCCGGAAGGGGCGGAAATCACTATTGCTGCCGATGGCACAATCTCGGCGCTGAATTCTGGCGATCCGGCAAATACTGTCGCGCCAGTGGGGCGTCTGAAGCTGGTGAAAGCCACGGGCAGCGAAGTGCAGCGCGGTGACGACGGCATTTTTCGTTTAAGCGCAGAAAGCCAGGCTACGCGTGGGCCGGTACTGCAGGCAGATCCAACCTTACGTGTGATGTCGGGGGTTCTGGAAGGCAGTAACGTCAATGCCGTTGCGGCAATGAGCGACATGATTGCCAGCGCGCGGCGTTTTGAAATGCAGATGAAGGTGATCAGCAGCGTCGATGATAACGCAGGCCGTGCCAACCAACTGCTGTCGATGAGTTAATTGAACGGATACATGACAAATGTAAGTTGCCCAGTGTGCAAACTTATCGGTCTACGGGGTACATCGCAATTTATTGATTTTTCTATCCCTTGTAGGCCGGATAAGGCGTTTACGCCGCATCCGGCATGAAGACATATGCATTTTGTCAATAATCCACCACAGGACATTTTATGATCAGTTCATTATGGATCGCCAAAACGGGCCTTGACGCCCAGCAAACCAATATGGACGTCATTGCCAACAACCTGGCAAACGTCAGTACCAACGGTTTTAAGCGCCAGCGGGCCGTTTTTGAAGATCTGCTTTATCAAACCATCCGCCAGCCGGGGGCACAGTCTTCCGAACAAACCACCTTGCCATCCGGGTTGCAAATCGGCACGGGGGTACGTCCGGTCGCCACTGAACGCTTACACAGCCAGGGCAACCTGTCGCAGACCAACAACAGTAAAGACGTCGCGATTAAAGGGCAGGGCTTTTTCCAGGTGATGTTGCCAGATGGCTCATCAGCCTATACCCGTGACGGCTCTTTCCAGGTGGATCAGAACGGGCAGCTGGTGACGGCTGGTGGTTTTCAGGTGCAGCCAGCGATCACCATTCCGGCGAATGCGTTAAGTATCACCATCGGTCGTGATGGCGTGGTCAGCGTAACCCAACAAGGCCAGGCAGCTCCGGTTCAGGTTGGGCAGCTCAATCTCACCACCTTTATGAATGATACCGGACTGGAGAGCATTGGCGAAAATCTCTACACCGAAACGCAATCCTCCGGTGCACCGAACGAAAGCACGCCGGGCCTGAACGGCGCGGGACTGCTGTATCAAGGGTATGTTGAAACGTCTAACGTCAACGTGGCGGAAGAACTGGTCAATATGATTCAGGTGCAACGCGCTTACGAAATCAACAGTAAAGCGGTATCCACCACCGATCAGATGCTGCAAAAACTGACGCAACTCTAAGGCATAACCGGTGGCAGATTCACCGGTTTACTGATTTTTGAAGATGATAGCCATGCAAAAAAACGCTGCGCATACTTATGCCATTTCCAGCTTGTTGGTGCTTTCACTAACCGGCTGCGCCTGGATACCCTCCACGCCGCTGGTACAGGGGGCGACCAGTGCACAACCGGTTCCCGGTCCGACGCCCGTCGCCAACGGTTCTATTTTCCAGTCTGCTCAGCCGATTAACTATGGCTATCAACCGCTGTTTGAAGATCGTCGACCACGCAATATTGGCGATACGCTGACCATCGTATTGCAGGAGAACGTCAGCGCCAGCAAAAGCTCCTCTGCGAATGCCAGCCGTGACGGTAAAACTAATTTTGGCTTTGATACTGTGCCGCGCTATTTGCAGGGGCTGTTTGGTAACGCTCGTGCCGATGTCGAAGCCTCCGGTGGTAACACGTTCAACGGAAAAGGCGGGGCCAATGCCAGCAATACCTTTAGCGGCACGTTGACGGTGACGGTTGACCAGGTACTGGTCAACGGTAACCTGCATGTGGTGGGTGAAAAACAGATCGCCATTAATCAGGGTACCGAATTTATTCGCTTCTCTGGTGTAGTTAATCCTCGCACCATCAGCGGCAGTAATACCGTACCGTCTACTCAGGTGGCGGATGCGCGCATTGAATACGTAGGCAATGGCTACATTAACGAAGCGCAAAATATGGGCTGGTTGCAGCGTTTCTTCCTTAACCTGTCGCCAATGTAAGTGAGGCTGTGGTGATTAAATTTCTCTCTGCATTAATTCTTCTACTGGTTATCACGGCAGCTCAGGCTGAGCGTATTCGCGATCTCACCAGTGTTCAGGGGGTAAGGCAAAACTCACTGATTGGCTATGGCCTGGTGGTGGGGCTGGATGGCACCGGTGACCAGACAACTCAGACGCCGTTTACCACACAAACGCTTAATAACATGCTCTCACAGCTGGGAATTACCGTTCCGACGGGCACTAATATGCAGCTAAAAAACGTCGCTGCGGTAATGGTGACGGCGTCACTTCCACCGTTTGGACGTCAGGGGCAAACCATTGACGTGGTGGTTTCTTCCATGGGAAATGCCAAAAGTCTGCGTGGCGGTACGTTATTGATGACACCGCTTAAGGGCGTTGACAGTCAGGTGTATGCGCTGGCACAGGGCAATATTCTGGTTGGCGGCGCAGGGGCCTCCGCTGGCGGTAGCAGTGTTCAGGTGAACCAACTGAACGGTGGACGGATCACCAATGGTGCGGTTATTGAACGTGAATTGCCCAGCCAGTTTGGCGTCGGGAATACCCTTAATTTGCAACTTAACGACGAAGATTTCAGTATGGCGCAGCAAATCGCTGACACCATCAACCGCGTGCGTGGATATGGCAGCGCCACCGCGTTAGATGCGCGGACTATTCAGGTGCGCGTACCGAGTGGCAACAGTTCCCAGGTCCGTTTCCTTGCCGATATCCAGAATATGCAGGTTAATGTCACCCCGCAGGACGCTAAAGTAGTGATTAACTCGCGCACTGGTTCGGTGGTGATGAATCGCGAAGTGACCCTCGACAGCTGCGCGGTAGCGCAGGGGAATCTCTCGGTTACGGTAAATCGGCAGGCCAATGTCAGCCAGCCAGATACACCGTTTGGTGGCGGGCAGACTGTGGTTACTCCACAAACGCAGATCGATTTACGCCAGAGCGGCGGTTCGCTGCAAAGCGTACGTTCCAGCGCCAGCCTCAATAACGTGGTGCGTGCGCTCAATGCGCTGGGCGCTACGCCGATGGATCTGATGTCCATACTGCAATCAATGCAAAGTGCGGGATGTCTGCGGGCAAAACTGGAAATCATCTGATGATCAGCGACAGCAAACTACTGGCAAGTGCGGCCTGGGATGCACAATCGCTCAACGAACTTAAGGCGAAAGCGGGCGAAGATCCGGCGGCAAATATCCGTCCGGTGGCCCGCCAGGTGGAAGGGATGTTCGTGCAGATGATGTTGAAAAGCATGCGCGACGCTTTACCAAAAGATGGCCTGTTCAGCAGCGAGCACACTCGCCTGTATACCAGTATGTATGACCAGCAGATTGCCCAACAGATGACGGCGGGCAAAGGTCTGGGGCTGGCAGAGATGATGGTTAAACAGATGACGCCAGAACAACCATTGCCAGAGGAGTCCACGCCAGCAGCACCGATGAAATTCCCGCTCGAAACCGTGGTGCGTTATCAAAATCAGACGCTTTCGCAGCTGGTGCAAAAGGCCGTACCACGTAACTACGATGATTCGTTGCCGGGTGACAGTAAAGCATTCCTCGCGCAACTCTCGTTGCCCGCCCAACTGGCAAGCCAGCAAAGCGGTGTGCCACATCATTTGATCCTCGCTCAGGCGGCGCTGGAATCTGGCTGGGGACAACGGCAAATCCGCCGTGAAAACGGCGAGCCGAGCTATAACCTGTTTGGCGTCAAAGCCTCTGGCAACTGGAAAGGGCCAGTCACTGAAATCACCACGACTGAATATGAAAATGGCGAAGCGAAGAAAGTAAAAGCGAAGTTTCGGGTCTACAGCTCGTATCTGGAAGCATTGTCGGATTACGTTGGGCTATTAACACGTAACCCGCGCTACGCTGCCGTGACGACCGCCGCGAGTGCGGAGCAGGGGGCGCAGGCCCTACAGGACGCGGGCTATGCTACCGATCCTCACTATGCCCGAAAACTCACCAACATGATTCAGCAGATGAAATCGATAAGCGACAAGGTGAGCAAAACCTACAGCATGAACATTGATAATCTATTCTGAATAACTCAAGTCCGGCGTGTCGCTGCCGATAATACTCTGTAATTGAAGGCTTATAAGGAACCTCCATGTCCAGCTTGATCAATAACGCCATGAGCGGACTGAACGCGGCTCAGGCGGCGTTAAATACGGCAAGTAATAATATCTCCAGCTATAACGTTGCCGGATATACCCGCCAAACCACTATTATGGCGCAGGCCAACAGCACGTTGGGCGCGGGTGGCTGGGTTGGCAATGGTGTCTACGTTTCCGGTGTGCAGCGTGAGTATGATGCTTTTATTACCAACCAGTTACGTGCGGCTCAGATGCAAAGTAGCGGCCTGACTGCCCGCTATGAGCAGATGTCGAAAATCGACAATATGCTCTCCACCAGTACCTCTTCGCTGGCAACACAGATGCAGGATTTCTTCACAAGCCTGCAAACGCTGGTAAGTAACGCGGAAGACCCGGCAGCACGCCAGGCGCTGATTGGGAAATCAGAAGGGTTGGTGAATCAGTTTAAAACCACCGATCAATATCTGCGCGACCAGGACAAACAGGTCAATATCGCGATAGGTGCCAGCGTTGATCAGATCAACAATTACGCTAAACAAATCGCCAGCCTGAACGATCAGATCTCCCGCCTGACAGGCGTGGGGGCAGGGGCGTCACCTAACAATCTGCTGGATCAACGCGATCAACTGGTGAGCGAATTAAACCAGATTGTTGGCGTAGAAGTCAGCGTTCAGGATGGTGGCACTTATAACATCACGATGGCCAATGGCTACTCACTGGTTCAGGGAAGTACGGCGCGGCAACTTGCGGCAGTTCCTTCCAGCGCCGACCCTTCTCGTACGACTGTCGCTTATGTTGATGGGACGGCAGGCAATATTGAGATCCCGGAGAAATTACTGAATACCGGGTCGCTGGGCGGCATTCTGACATTCCGTTCTCAGGATCTTGACCAGACGCGTAATACGCTTGGACAACTGGCGCTGGCATTTGCCGAGGCTTTCAACACCCAACACAAAGCCGGATTTGATGCTAACGGCGATGCCGGTGAAGATTTCTTTGCTATCGGTAAGCCCGCGGTTCTGCAAAATACTAACAACAATGGTGGCGTTGCGATCGGTGCCACGGTAACCGATGCCTCCGCGGTACTGGCGACAGATTACAAAATCTCGTTCGATAATAATCAGTGGCAGGTCACCCGCCTTGCCAGCAATACCACTTTTACGGTGACGCCGGATGCCAACGGTAAAGTGGCATTTGATGGTCTGGAGTTGACGTTTACAGGAACGCCTGCCGTTAACGACAGCTTCACGCTGAAACCGGTAAGTGACGCCATCGTCAACATGGATGTATTAATCACTGACGAAGCGAAAATCGCCATGGCGAGCGAAGAAGATGCGGGTGATAGCGACAACCGCAACGGGCAGGCCCTGCTGGATCTGCAAAGTAACAGTAAAACGGTGGGCGGTGCGAAATCCTTTAACGACGCTTATGCCTCGTTAGTGAGTGATATCGGTAATAAAACCGCGACGTTGAAAACCAGTAGCACCACGCAAGGTAATGTGGTGACGCAGCTTTCCAATCAGCAGCAGTCGATTTCTGGTGTCAATCTCGACGAGGAGTACGGAAATCTGCAACGTTTTCAGCAGTATTACCTCGCGAATGCGCAGGTTCTGCAGACGGCAAACGCGATTTTTGATGCGCTGATTAACATTCGCTAAGGGGAGATAAAATGCGTTTCAGTACCCAGATGATGTACCAGCAAAACATGCGTGGCATCACCAATTCTCAGGCCGAATGGATGAAGTACGGCGAACAGATGTCGACGGGTAAGCGAGTCGTTAACCCTTCAGATGATCCCATTGCTGCATCACAAGCTGTTGTTCTCTCCCAGGCACAGGCGCAAAACAGCCAGTACACGCTGGCGCGTACTTTCGCCACTCAAAAAGTGTCACTGGAAGAGAGTGTGCTTAGCTAGGTCACCACTGCTATCCAGAATGCTCAGGAAAAAATTGTCTACGCCAGCAATGGCACCTTGAGTGATGATGACCGGGCGTCGTTGGCAACCGATATCCAGGGTATTCGTGACCAGTTGCTGAATCTGGCGAACACTACGGATGGTAACGGGCGCTACATTTTTGCCGGTTATAAAACAGAAACTGCGCCGTTTAGTGAGGCAGACGGCGAATATGTTGGCGGAGCAGAAAGTATTAAACAACAGGTCGATGCTTCGCGTTCGATGGTGATAGGGCACACGGGTGACAAAATTTTCGACAGTATTACCAGCAACGCGGTAGCGGAACCAGACGGTAGCGCTTCTGAAACCAATCTTTTTGCCATGCTGGATAGCGCCATCGCAGCCCTGAAAACGCCGGTCGCGGAAAGCGAAGCGGATAAAGAAACCGCCGCTGCGGCACTGGATAAATCCAACCGCGGACTGAAAAACTCGCTGAACAATGTGCTGACCGTTCGCGCGGAATTAGGCACGCAGCTGAACGAACTGGAGTCGCTGGATTCATTAGGTAGCGATCGCGCTTTAGGGCAAACGCAGCAGATGAGCGATCTGGTTGATGTGGACTGGAATGCAACTATTTCATCTTACATCATGCAGCAAACGGCATTGCAGGCATCGTATAAAGCATTTACAGATATGCAGGGATTGTCGCTGTTCCAGCTCAACAAATAAGCTCGCTTTAAAACATATCATGAAACTGGGTATGTTTTGTCTGCCCGCTCTGGGATCGCCGGGGCGGGCATTTTTTTGCCTATTTTGTATTGTTGGTTAGCAAGGATGCCATTTAATATGTTGATTCAAAGATGAAATAAAAAAGCCCTGGCAGTTACCAGGGCTTGATTACTTGAGCTAATTATTACTCAACAGGTTGCGGACGCGCAGGAGCGGCAGATGCATGATGCGTTGCCGTATGACCACCTGCGGCACCTTTACCTTCGAAGGTAAAAGCAGGGCGCTGCCAGTCACTGTGACGCGGTGCCTCCGGAACATATGCCGGAGCCGGAGCACGCGTCATTGGCGCGGTAGCGTGGTTATGCTCAACGGTGACCTCAGGTTCAACCGCAGCTACCGTTTCAACTTCTGCTGCGACTTCAGCGACGACTGGCGCGGCAGGTTGAGCAACAACTTCAGGCTCAGCAACCACAACCTCAGCAGTTTCGGCAACTTCTTCAATATCAGCCGTCTCTTCCTGCGGTTCAACCACCGGTTCTGCGTGTTCTGCAACTTCCTGGGCTACGGCAACATCAGACTCGGTAATCACCTGCGGCTGTTCAGTTACCGCGGCGGCAATCACTTCAGGATGCGTCGTTTCAACCACTTCCGGTTGCGGTTCGGTAACCTGAACGGGGGCTTCTACGACTTCAGCCACTTCTTCAACAATCGGTGCGCTAACAACCGGTTCGACAGCGGCGGCGACAGGGACCTCAGTCACCATCGGTTGCACTTGTACTTCTTCCTGTTCGCGCTGCTCTTCAACCTGTACATCTTGCGGACGTACAATCGGATAGCGGATCCAGACTTTGCCAGAGGCCAGTTCCGGAGACGCGCACGCTACGGTTAACGGCATTGGCGACTGGGTCGGGTAACGCTCGTCACGATAGCGACGACGACGCTGACCACTTACGCGCAGGTGACGAGGCGAGCGGCGAGAGCGACGCGGCATGCCACCGTTATCACGGTTATCAGCATTGTTCTCTTCCTGCTGTTCCGGCGCAGTTTGCGCTACGACTGGCAGCGGGACTTTCGCCAGATCTGTACGCGGAGCAGGCACTTCCTGAACGATGGTTTCGGCAGCGGCAGTTTCTTCAACCACTGGTGCGGCTACCGTTTCTTCGGCTACGCTTTGCTCGTAACGCACCTTCTGATTCAGCTGGCGCTGTTTACGACGCGGCTGAACCGGACGTACACGTTCTTCCTGTTCGGTTTCCTGAACAGATTGCTCTTCAACATTCAGCGCTTTCGCTTCTTGTTGCGCCTGACGTTTATCATCATTACGGCGGCGGCTACGTTCACGACGCGGCGCTTGCTGCTCGTCGGTGGTACGCGCTTTTTCCGTTACCTCAGCCTGCTGACGGCTTTCACGTGTCTCGGCAGTCTGCTGCTGTGCCTGGCGACGATTACGGCGGTTTTCTTCGCGATTATCGCTGCCTTCATTACGTTCGCTACGTGTGTCGCGGCGTTCATTACGGTCACGACGGTTGTTCTGACGTGGCTTACGGCGGTCCTGTTGACGTTCCGGTTTCGTTTCAGTTTTCGGTGCCGGTTGCTCGGTCGGTTTGGTTTCTTCACCACCGCTGAAAAGCGCTTTCAGTGCGCTGAAGAAGCGACTCAACAGCCCCGGTTGTGCAGAAGCTGCTGGTGTTGCCGGTGTTGCTTTAGGCGTTGGGGCTACGACAGGCGCGGCAGGTTCAGCCGGGGTTGGCGCTGGCGGCACATCCGGCATGGCAAAGGTTGCCAGCGCAGGCTGTTCCGGACGCTTACGTTCAGCGAACTCTTCTTCAGACGGCAGCGCCATCGCTTCTTCATGCAGTTTCGGCAGCATGTAGCTTAACGTTGGGGTTTCTTCCCCTTTGCGTACGCGCAGCACATGGTAGTGCGGGGTTTCCATCTGATCGTTTGGCACAATCACACAGCGCACGCCGTCCTGACGAGTTTCAATGGCATTTACCGCAGAGCGTTTTTCGTTCAGCAGGTAAGAAGCGATTGGCACAGGAACAATGGCATGGACTTCCTGGGTGTTCTCTTTCAGCGCTTCTTCTTCAATCAGACGCAGAATAGAGAGCGACAGGGATTCGTTGTCACGCACGGTGCCGGTACCAGAGCAGCGCGGGCAGACGTGATGGCTGGACTCACCCAGCGATGGACTCAGGCGCTGACGCGACATTTCCAGCAGACCAAAGCGAGAAATATGGCTGATTTGAATACGTGCACGGTCCTGACGCACCGCTTCACGCAGACGGTTTTCTACCGCACGCTGGTGGCGGACTGGCGTCATGTCAATGAAGTCGATAACAATCAGGCCGCCGAGGTCACGCAGGCGCAGCTGACGAGCAATCTCATCGGCAGCTTCGAGGTTGGTGTTAAACGCGGTTTCTTCGATATCGCCGCCGCGGGTTGCGCGTGCGGAGTTGATATCAATGGCAGTTAACGCTTCAGTGCTGTCGATAACAATAGAACCACCAGACGGCAGACGGACTTCACGCTGGAAGGCGGACTCGATCTGCGACTCGATCTGGTAGTGGCTGAACAGCGGAATTTCACCAGTGTACAGCTTGATTTTGCTGCTGAAATCCGGGCGACCTAATGCAGCGATATGCTGACGCGCCAGTTCGAGCACTTTCGGGTTATCGATAAGGATTTCGCCGATGTCCTGACGTAAGTAATCGCGGAATGCGCGAACGATGACGTTGCTCTCCTGATGGATCAGGAACGGGGCAGGGCGGCTTTCAGCGGCTTTTTTAATAGCTTCCCAGTGTTTCAGGCGGAAGCTTAAATCCCATTGCAGCGCCTCAGCAGATTTGCCGACGCCAGCGGTGCGCACGATAAGCCCCATGCCTTCCGGCAGTTCAAGGCTTGCCAGTGCTTCTTTTAATTCGGTACGGTCGTCGCCTTCAATACGGCGAGAAATACCACCCGCGCGCGGGTTGTTCGGCATCAGAACCAGATAGCTACCTGCCAGGCTGATAAAGGTGGTCAGTGCTGCGCCTTTGTTACCGCGCTCTTCTTTATCGATCTGAACAATGACTTCCTGACCTTCACGCAACACATCTTTAATGTTGGGACGGCCATGAGCACTGTAGTTAGCAGGGAAATATTCGCGGGCAATTTCTTTAAGTGGGAGGAAACCGTGACGTTCAGCGCCGTAATCAACAAAAGCAGCTTCCAGACTCGGTTCAATGCGGGTGATTTTACCTTTGTAGATGTTTGCCTTTTTCTGTTCGTGCCCTGGACTTTCGATATCCAGGTCATACAGACGCTGCCCATCTACAAGGGCAACGCGCAACTCTTCCTGCTGAGTTGCGTTGATTAACATTCTTTTCATCGTAACTTACTCATTATTCTTACATTGACGACTAAGCTGCGGGCAAAGTAACGCCTTTCCGGGTGTGAACCGATGGCCTCGTGTCTAGTCGCGTCGCCAACCTCACGGTTATCGTCAGCTCAAAGAGGCGCAGAGTGTCGGTTGCCCGTTTTTCATGCGGAAAAACAGCGCAATTATCAAAGAAACAGACTGGGTATTACTCTCCAGAAATATTTCCATCTACCGGTAAGGACTGCAACCCGCAGCCCGCTAACTGCCTGAAAGATCAATACGTCTTACGCCATTGCTGCGTGGATGATCGGTCGGGCAAAATGGGTTATTCCGTAAAATTTCTTGTTTTAACAAGGATGGACACGGAAACGTTCTCATTATTCCACTGCAAGCCTTGTTATAGCAAGATGACTTTTACCATTTATCACCCGCTTACTCACAGTTTTTTCACTTCTTAATGGTGATTGGTTTAATAACCATCAATAAAGTGATGACGTAGTGAAGTAATAAGGTGCAAAACTAAATATAAGCATAGAAAAATGAGTGGCGCGAATCCTGTTGGCTAATTAGAATCGCCCACCATGAAAACAGAGACTCCATCCGTAAAAATTGTTGCTATCACCGCGGACGAAGCGGGGCAACGTATCGACAACTTTTTGCGTACCCAATTGAAAGGCGTACCTAAAAGTATGATTTACCGTATTTTGCGTAAAGGCGAAGTGCGGGTGAACAAAAAACGTATTAAGCCTGAATATAAACTCGAAGCAGGTGATGAGGTGCGTATTCCACCGGTTCGCGTTGCTGAACGTGAAGAGGAGGCGGTTTCGCCACATCTGCAAAAGGTGGCGGCGCTGGCGGACGTCATCTTATATGAAGATGAGCATATCCTGGTACTCAATAAACCTTCCGGTACGGCAGTACATGGCGGCAGTGGTTTAAGCTTCGGCGTTATCGAAGGTTTACGGGCGTTGCGCCCGGAAGCGCGGTTCCTTGAACTGGTACATCGTCTCGACCGGGACACTTCAGGTGTGTTGCTGGTAGCGAAAAAACGCTCGGCGTTGCGTTCTCTGCATGAGCAATTACGTGAAAAAGGGATGCAAAAAGATTACCTGGCGCTGGTGCGCGGTCAGTGGCAGTCGCATGTGAAGAGCGTTCAAGCGCCGTTGCTGAAAAATATTCTGCAAAGCGGCGAACGTATCGTGCGTGTGAGTCAGGAAGGTAAACCGTCGGAAACACGCTTTAAAGTGGAAGAACGCTATGCATTTGCCACCCTGGTGCGTTGTAGCCCGGTAACTGGGCGTACTCATCAGATCCGTGTGCATACACAGTATGCGGGTCATCCGATTGCCTTTGACGATCGCTACGGTGACCGTGAATTTGATAGACAGCTCACTGAAGCAGGCACGGGATTAAATCGTCTGTTCCTGCACGCCGCAGCGTTGAAGTTTACCCATCCGGGAACCGGTGAGGTGATGCGTATCGAAGCGCCGATGGATGAAGGTTTGAAGCGTTGTTTGCAAAAGCTGCGTAACGCGCGCTAATACAAGCATATAAACCTGATAATGGGCGGTTGGCCTGATAAGGCGTTTACGCCGCATCAGGCCGCCAGCACCGATTGCCGGATGCGACGTAACCGCATCCGGCGTAAAAAACTATCCCATCAGCGGATTTTTCCCTTCCCGACGTAACATCTGACACAGCGCGATTAGCGGTAAACCAACCAGCGTGTTAGGGTCACGCCCTTCTAAACGCTCAAACAGCGTAATGCCAAATCCTTCACTCTTAAAGCTACCCGCGCAGTGCAGGGGATGCTCCTTACGCACGTAATTATCAATCTCCGCCTCGCTCAGGTGACGGAAATGGACGTCAAAAGGCTCCACTTCTGTTTGCAGATGCCCATTCGCCGAATTAAACAACGCCAGTCCAGTATAGAAGGTGACGATATTGCCGCTGGCTTTGCGTAATTGCAGACGGGCATTTTCTTCCGTTAACGGTTTACCGGTGATTTCGCCATCAAGAACACATACCTGGTCTGAACCAATAATTAAATGATCCGGATAACGTGACGCCAGAGATTGCGCTTTTTCTTGTGCCAGCCGAAGCACCAACTGTCGCGGTGATTCGTCGCTGCGTGGGGTTTCGTCGACCTCGGGTGCTGCACATTCAAAAGAGATTTGCAGTTTTTCCAGTAGCGCGCGGCGCCAGGGCGAGGTGGAGGCTAAAATAAGTTTAGGCATATTTTTTTCCATCAGATATAGCGTATTGATGATAGCCATTTTAAACTATGCGCTTCGTTTTGCAGGTTGATGTTCGTTACCAGCACTGAACGAAAATAAAGCAGTAACCCGCAATGTGTGCGAATTATTGGCAAAAGGCAACCACAGGCTACCTTTTTCTTTGACTCTATGACGTTACAAAGTTAATATGCGCGCCCTATGCAAAAGGTAAAATTACCCCTGACTCTCGATCCGGTTCGTACGGCTCAAAAACGCCTTGATTACCAGGGTATCTATACCCCTGATCAGGTTGAGCGCGTCGCCGAATCCGTAGTCAGTGTGGACAGTGATGTGGAATGCTCCATGTCGTTCGCTATCGATAACCAACGTCTCGCAGTGTTAAACGGCGATGCGAAGGTGACGGTAACGCTCGAGTGTCAGCGTTGCGGGAAGCCGTTTACTCATCAGGTCTACACAACGTATTGTTTTAGTCCTGTGCGTTCAGACGAACAGGCTGAAGCACTGCCGGAAGCGTATGAACCGATTGAGGTTAACGAATTCGGTGAAATCGATCTGCTTGCAATGGTTGAAGATGAAATCATCCTCGCCTTGCCGGTAGTTCCGGTGCATGATTCTGAACACTGTGAAGTGTCCGAAGCGGACATGGTCTTTGGTGAACTGCCTGAAGAAGCGCAAAAGCCAAACCCATTTGCCGTATTAGCCAGCTTAAAGCGTAAGTAATTGGTGCTCCCCGTTGGATCGGGGATAAACCGTAATTGAGGAGTAAGGTCCATGGCCGTACAACAGAATAAACCAACCCGTTCCAAACGTGGCATGCGTCGTTCCCATGACGCGCTGACCGCAGTCACCAGCCTGTCTGTAGACAAAACTTCTGGTGAAAAACACCTGCGTCACCACATCACTGCCGACGGTTACTACCGCGGCCGCAAGGTCATCGCTAAGTAATCACGCGTCTGCGTGATGAAGCTTAGTGAGGATTTTCCCCAGGCAACTGGGGAAAGACCAAACCGGGCGGCGACGATACCTTGACACGTCTAACCCTGGCGTTAGATGTCATGGGAGGGGATTTTGGCCCTTCCGTGACAGTGCCTGCAGCATTGCAGGCACTGAATTCTAATTCGCAACTCACTCTTCTTTTAGTCGGCAATCCCGACGCCATCACGCCATTACTTGCTAAAGCTGACTTTGAACAACGTTCGCGTCTGCAGATTATTCCTGCGCAGTCAGTTATCGCCAGTGATGCCCGGCCTTCGCAAGCTATCCGCGCCAGTCGTGGGAGTTCAATGCGCGTGGCCCTGGAGCTGGTGAAAGAAGGTCGAGCGCAAGCCTGTGTCAGTGCCGGTAATACCGGGGCGCTGATGGGGCTGGCAAAATTATTACTCAAGCCCCTGGAGGGGATTGAGCGTCCGGCGCTGGTGACGGTATTACCGCATCAGCAAAAGGGCAAAACGGTGGTCCTCGATTTAGGGGCCAACGTCGATTGTGACAGTACAATGTTGGTGCAATTTGCCATTATGGGCTCAGT
Organism: Escherichia sp. HH091_1A; assembly: GCF_030295175.1. Classification (NCBI taxonomy): domain Bacteria; kingdom Pseudomonadati; phylum Pseudomonadota; class Gammaproteobacteria; order Enterobacterales; family Enterobacteriaceae; genus Escherichia; species Escherichia sp. HH091_1A. Next base: position 1,366,591 of record NZ_AP025747.1, read on the forward strand.
TCTGGCTGAAGAGGTGGTGGAAATTCCCAATCCTCGCGTGGCGTTGCTCAATATTGGTGAAGAAGAAGTAAAGGGTCTCGACAGTATTCGGGATGCCTCAGCAGTGCTTAAAACAATCCCTTCTATCAATTATATCGGCTATCTTGAAGCCAATGAGTTGTTAACTGGCAAGACAGATGTGCTGGTTTGTGACGGCTTTACAGGAAATGTCACATTAAAGACGATGGAAGGTGTTGTCAGGATGTTCCTTTCTCTGCTGAAATCTCAGGGTGAAGGGAAAAAACGGTCGTGGTGGCTACTGTTATTAAAGCGTTGGCTACAAAAGAGCCTGACGAGGCGATTCAGTCACCTCAACCCCGACCAGTATAACGGCGCCTGTCTGTTAGGATTGCGCGGCACGGTGATAAAAAGTCATGGTGCGGCCAATCAGCGAGCTTTTGCGGTCGCGATTGAACAGGCAGTGCAGGCGGTGCAGCGACAAGTTCCTCAGCGAATTGCCGCTCGCCTGGAATCTGTATACCCAGCTGGTTTTGAGCTGCTGGACGGTGGCAAAAGCGGAACTCTGCGGTAGCAGGACGCTGCCAGCGAACTCGCAGTTTGCAAGTGACGGTATATAACCGAAAAGTGACTGAGCGTACATGTATACGAAGATTATTGGTACTGGCAGCTATCTGCCCGAACAAGTGCGGACAAACGCCGATTTGGAAAAAATGGTGGATACCTCTGACGAGTGGATTGTCACTCGTACCGGTATCCGCGAACGCCACATTGCTGCACCAAACGAAACCGTTTCAACCATGGGCTTTGAAGCGGCGACACGCGCAATTGAGATGGCGGGCATTGAGAAAGACCAGATTGGCCTGATCGTTGTGGCAACGACTTCTGCTACACACGCTTTCCCGAGCGCAGCTTGTCAGATTCAAAGCATGTTGGGTATTAAAGGTTGCCCTGCATTTGACGTTGCAGCAGCTTGCGCAGGTTTCACCTACGCGTTAAGCGTAGCCGATCAATACGTGAAATCTGGGGCGGTGAAGTATGCTCTGGTCGTCGGTTCCGATGTACTGGCGCGCACCTGCGATCCTACAGATCGTGGGACTATTATTATTTTTGGCGATGGCGCGGGCGCTGCGGTGTTGGCTGCCTCTGAAGAGCCGGGAATCATCTCTACCCATCTGCACGCCGATGGTAGCTATGGTGAATTGCTGACGCTGCCTAATGCTGACCGTGTGAATCCAGAGAATTCAATTCATCTGACGATGGCGGGCAACGAAGTCTTCAAGGTTGCGGTAACGGAACTGGCGCACATCGTTGATGAGACGCTGGCGGCGAATAATCTTGACCGTTCTCAACTGGACTGGCTGGTGCCGCATCAGGCCAACCTGCGTATTATCAGTGCAACGGCGAAAAAACTCGGCATGTCGATGGACAATGTCGTGGTGACGCTGGATCGCCACGGTAATACCTCTGCGGCCTCTGTCCCGTGCGCGCTGGATGAAGCTGTACGTGATGGGCGTATTAAGCCGGGGCAGTTGGTTCTGCTTGAAGCCTTTGGCGGTGGATTCACCTGGGGTTCCGCGCTGGTTCGTTTCTAGGATAAGGATTAAAAGATGACGCAATTTGCATTTGTGTTCCCTGGACAGGGTTCTCAAACCGTTGGAATGCTGGCTGATATGGCGGCGAGCTATCCCATTGTCGAAGAAACGTTTGCTGAAGCTTCTGCGGCGCTGGGTTATGACCTGTGGGCGCTGACTCAGCAGGGGCCAGCCGAAGAACTTAATAAAACCTGGCAAACTCAGCCAGCGCTGTTGACTGCATCAGTTGCTCTGTACCGCATATGGCAGCAGCAGGGCGGTAAAGCACCAGCGATGATGGCCGGTCACAGCCTCGGGGAATACTCTGCGCTGGTTTGCGCTGGTGTGATTGATTTCGCTGATGCGGTGCGTCTGGTTGAGATGCGCGGCAAGTTCATGCAAGAAGCCGTACCGGAAGGAACGGGCGCTATGGCGGCAATCATCGGTCTGGATGATGCGTCTATTGCGAAAGCGTGTGAAGAAGCTGCAGAAGGTCAGGTGGTTTCTCCGGTAAACTTCAACTCTCCAGGCCAGGTGGTAATTGCGGGACATAAAGAAGCCGTTGAGCGTGCTGGAGCTGCCTGTAAAGCTACAGGCGCAAAACGCGCGCTGCCGTTGCCAGTGAGCGTACCGTCTCACTGTGCGCTGATGAAACCGGCAGCCGACAAACTGGCAGTAGAATTAGCGAAAATCACCTTTAACGCACCAACAGTTCCTGTTGTGAATAACGTTGATGTGAAATGCGAAACCAATGGTGATGCCATCCGTGACGCACTGGTACGTCAGTTGTATAACCCGGTTCAGTGGACGAAGTCTGTTGAATACATGGCAGCGCAAGGCGTAGAACATCTCTATGAAGTCGGCCCGGGCAAAGTGCTTACTGGCCTGACGAAACGCATTGTCGACACCCTGACCGCCTCGGCGCTGAACGAACCTTCAGCGATGGCAGCGGCGCTCGAGCTTTAAAAGAGGAAAATCATGAATTTTGAAGGAAAAATCGCACTGGTAACCGGTGCAAGCCGCGGAATTGGCCGCGCAATTGCTGAAACGCTCGCAGCCCGTGGCGCGAAAGTTATCGGCACTGCGACCAGTGAAAATGGCGCTCAGGCGATCAGTGATTATTTAGGTGCCAACGGCAAAGGTCTGATGTTGAATGTGACCGACCCGGCATCTATCGAATCTGTTCTGGAAAAAATTCGCGCAGAATTTGGTGAAGTGGATATCCTGGTCAATAATGCCGGTATCACTCGTGATAACCTGTTAATGCGAATGAAAGATGAAGAGTGGAACGATATTATCGAAACCAACCTTTCATCTGTTTTCCGTCTGTCAAAAGCGGTAATGCGCGCTATGATGAAAAAGCGTCATGGTCGCATTATCACTATCGGTTCTGTGGTTGGTACCATGGGAAATGGCGGTCAGGCCAACTACGCTGCGGCGAAAGCGGGCTTGATCGGCTTCAGTAAATCACTGGCGCGCGAAGTCGCGTCACGCGGTATTACTGTAAACGTTGTTGCTCCGGGCTTTATTGAAACGGACATGACACGTGCGCTGAGCGATGACCAGCGTGCGGGTATCCTGGCGCAGGTTCCTGCGGGTCGCCTCGGCGGTGCACAGGAAATCGCCAACGCGGTTGCATTCCTGGCATCCGACGAAGCAGCTTACATCACGGGTGAAACTTTGCATGTGAACGGCGGGATGTACATGGTCTGACCGCGATTTGCACAAAATGCTCATGTTGCGCGCAGTCTGCGTGGTTATGAGTAATAATTAGTGCAAAATGATTTGCGTTATTGGGGGGTAAGGCCTCAAAATAACGTAAAATCGTGGTAAGACCTGCCGGGATTTAGTTGCAAATTTTTCAACATTTTATACACTACGAAAACCATCGCGAAAGCGAGTTTTGATAGGAAATTTAAGAGTATGAGCACTATCGAAGAACGCGTTAAGAAAATTATCGGCGAACAGCTGGGCGTTAAGCAGGAAGAAGTTACCAACAATGCTTCTTTCGTTGAAGACCTGGGCGCGGATTCTCTTGACACCGTTGAGCTGGTAATGGCTCTGGAAGAAGAGTTTGATACTGAGATTCCGGACGAAGAAGCTGAGAAAATCACCACCGTTCAGGCTGCCATTGATTACATCAACGGCCACCAGGCGTAAGTGAACATCTCCAGGCGGTCGTTCGACCGCCTGAGTTTTATCTTTTTGTCCCACTAGAATCATTTTTTCCCTCCCTGGAGGACAAACGTGTCTAAGCGTCGTGTAGTTGTGACCGGACTGGGCATGTTGTCTCCTGTCGGCAATACCGTAGAGTCTACCTGGAAAGCTCTGCTTGCCGGTCAGAGTGGCATCAGCCTAATCGACCATTTCGATACTAGCGCCTATGCAACGAAATTTGCTGGCTTAGTAAAGGATTTTAACTGTGAGGACATTATCTCGCGCAAAGAACAGCGCAAGATGGATGCCTTCATTCAATATGGAATTGTCGCTGGCGTTCAGGCCATGCAGGATTCTGGCCTTGAAATAACGGAAGAGAACGCAACCCGTATTGGTGCCGCAATTGGCTCCGGGATTGGCGGCCTCGGACTGATTGAAGAAAACCACACATCTCTGATGAATGGTGGCCCACGTAAGATCAGCCCATTCTTCGTTCCGTCAACGATTGTGAACATGGTGGCAGGTCATCTGACTATCATGTATGGCCTGCGTGGCCCAAGCATCTCTATCGCGACCGCCTGTACTTCTGGCGTGCACAACATCGGTCATGCTGCGCGTATTATCGCGTATGGCGATGCTGACGTGATGGTTGCAGGTGGCGCAGAGAAAGCCAGTACGCCGCTGGGCGTTGGTGGTTTTGGCGCGGCACGTGCATTATCTACCCGCAATGATAACCCGCAAGCGGCGAGCCGCCCGTGGGATAAAGAGCGCGATGGTTTCGTACTGGGCGATGGTGCCGGTATGCTGGTACTGGAAGAGTACGAACACGCGAAAAAACGCGGGGCGAAAATTTACGCTGAACTCGTTGGCTTTGGTATGAGCAGCGATGCTTACCATATGACGTCACCGCCAGAAAACGGCGCAGGCGCAGCTCTGGCAATGGCAAATGCTCTGCGTGATGCAGGCATTGAAGCGAGTCAGATTGGCTACGTTAACGCGCACGGTACTTCTACACCGGCTGGCGATAAAGCTGAAGCGCAGGCTGTTAAAAGCATCTTCGGTGAAGCTGCCAGCCGTGTGTTGGTGAGCTCCACGAAATCTATGACCGGTCACCTGTTAGGTGCGGCGGGTGCAGTAGAGTCTATCTACTCCATCCTGGCACTGCGCGATCAGGCTGTTCCGCCAACCATCAACCTGGATAACCCGGATGAAGGTTGCGATCTGGATTTCGTACCGCACGAAGCGCGTCAGGTTAGCGGAATGGAATACACGCTGTGTAACTCCTTCGGCTTCGGTGGTACTAATGGTTCTTTGATCTTTAAAAAGATCTAAGTTGTCATTTCCCACCCTTATAAAAGGTCCGCTTGCGGGCCTTTTTTCTTAGCTTTTATTCCGACTTGTACCGTAGTGAACATGCTGCCACACTAACAATTCTCTGGTAAGGAGTTGGTATGTTCTTAATTAACGGTCATAAACAGGAATCGCTGGCAGTAAGCGATCGAGCAACGCAGTTTGGTGATGGTTGTTTTACCACCGCAAGAATTATCGACGGTAAAGTCAGTTTGTTATCGGCACATATCCAGCGACTACAGGATGCTTGTCAGCGGTTGATGATTTCCTGTGACTACTGGCCTCAGCTTGAACAAGAGATGAAAACGCTGGCAGCAGAACAGCAGAATGGTGTGCTGAAGGTCGTGATCAGTCGCGGTAGTGGCGGGCGAGGGTACAGCACATTGAACAGCGGACCGGCAACGCGGATTCTCTCCGTTACGGCTTATCCTGCACATTACGATCGTTTGCGTAACGAGGGGATGATGTTGGCGCTAAGCCCGGTGCGGCTGGGGCGCAATCCTCATCTTGCAGGTATTAAACATCTTAATCGGCTTGAACAAGTATTGATTCGCTCTCATCTTGAGCAGACAAATGCCGATGAGGCGTTGGTCCTTGACAGCGAAGGGTGGGTTACGGAATGCTGTGCGGCTAATTTGTTCTGGCGGAAGGGCAATGTAGTTTATACGCCGCGACTGGAGCAGGCAGGTGTTAACGGCATTATGCGACAATTCTGTATCCGTTTACTGGCACAATCCTCTTATCAGCTTGTCGAAGTGCAAGCCACTCTGGAAGAGGCGTTGCAGGCAGATGAGATGGTTATTTGTAATGCGTTAATGCCAGTGATGCCCGTACGTGCCTGTGGCGATGTCTCCTTTTCGTCAGCAACGTTATATGAATATTTAGCCCCACTTTGTGAGCGCCCGAATTAGTCATGAAAAAAGTGTTATTGATTATCTTGTTATTGCTGGTGGTACTAGGTATCGCCGCTGGTGTGGGCGTCTGGAAGGTTCGCCATCTTGCCGACAGCAAATTGCTTATCAAAGAAGAGACGATATTTACCCTGAAGCCAGGGACCGGACGTCTGGCGCTCGGTGAACAGCTTTACGCCGATAAGATCATCAATCGCCCACGGGTTTTTCAATGGCTGCTGCGTATCGAACCGGATCTTTCTCACTTTAAAGCCGGGACTTACCGCTTTACACCGCAGATGACCGTACGTGAGATGCTGAAATTGCTGGAAAGCGGTAAAGAAGCACAGTTCCCTCTGCGACTGGTAGAAGGGATGCGTTTGAGCGATTACCTCAAGCAATTGCGTGAGGCCCCGTATATCAAGCACACGCTGAGCGACGATAAGTACGCCACCGTAGCGCAGGCACTTGAACTGGAAAACCCGGAGTGGATTGAAGGTTGGTTCTGGCCAGACACCTGGATGTATACCGCTAATACCACAGATGTCGCGTTACTCAAGCGTGCACACAAGAAAATGGTGAAAGCGGTCGATAGCGCCTGGGAAGGGCGTGCGGACGGTCTGCCCTATAAAGATAAAAACCAGCTGGTGACGATGGCATCAATTATCGAAAAAGAAACCGCCGTTGCCAGCGAACGCGATCAGGTTGCCTCGGTATTTATCAACCGATTACGCATTGGTATGCGCCTGCAGACCGACCCGACGGTGATTTACGGGATGGGAGAGCGTTATAATGGCAAACTTTCTCGTGCAGACCTGGAAACGCCAACAGCGTATAACACCTATACCATTACCGGTTTGCCGCCAGGTGCGATAGCGACGCCGGGGGCGGATTCGCTGAAGGCTGCTGCGCATCCGGCAAAAACGCCGTATCTCTATTTTGTGGCCGATGGTAAAGGTGGTCACACGTTTAATACCAATCTTGCCAGTCATAACAAGTCTGTGCAGGATTATCTGAAAGTGCTTAAGGAAAAAAATGCGCAGTAAGTATATCGTCATTGAGGGGCTGGAAGGCGCAGGCAAAACTACCGCGCGTAAAGTAGTGGTTGAGACGCTTGAGCAACTGGGTATCCGCGACATGGTTTTCACTCGGGAACCTGGCGGTACGCAACTTGCCGAAAAGTTAAGAAGCCTGGTGCTGGATATCAAATCGGTAGGCGATGAAGTCATTACCGATAAAGCCGAAGTTCTGATGTTTTATGCCGCGCGAGTTCAGCTGGTAGAAACGGTCATCAAACCTGCGCTGGCTAACGGCACTTGGGTTATTGGCGACCGCCACGATCTCTCTACTCAAGCGTATCAGGGGGGCGGACGTGGTATTGACCAACATATGCTGGCAACATTGCGTGATGCTGTTCTCGGGGATTTTCGCCCCGACTTAACGCTCTATCTCGATGTTACTCCGGAAGTTGGCTTAAAACGCGCGCGTGCGCGCGGCGAGCTGGATCGTATTGAGCAAGAGTCTTTCGATTTCTTTAATCGCACCCGCGCCCGCTATCTGGAACTGGCAGCACAAGATAAAAGCATTCATACCATTGATGCCACCCAGCCGCTGGAGTCCGTGATGGATGCAATCCGCACTACCGTGACCAATTGGGTGAAGGAGTTGGACGCATGAGATGGTATCCATGGTTACGACCTGATTTCGAAAAACTGGTAGCCAGCTATCAGGCCGGAAGAGGTCACCATGCGCTACTCATTCAGGCGTTACCGGGTATGGGTGAGGATGCTTTAATCTACGCCCTGAGCCGTTATTTACTCTGCCAACAACCGCAGGGCCACAAAAGTTGCGGTCACTGTCGTGGATGTCAGTTGATGCAGGCTGGCACGCATCCCGATTATTACACCCTGGCTCCCGAAAAAGGGAAAAATGCGCTGGGCATTGATGCGGTACGTGAAGTCACCGAAAAGTTAAATGAGCACGCACGCTTAGGTGGTGCGAAAGTGGTCTGGGTAACCGATGCTGCCTTACTGACTGACGCCGCGGCTAATGCATTGCTGAAAACGCTTGAAGAGCCGCCAGCAGAAACCTGGTTTTTCCTTGCTACCCGCGAGCCTGAACGTTTACTGGCAACATTACGTAGTCGTTGTCGGTTACATTACCTTGCGCCGCCGCCGGAACAGTACGCCGTGACCTGGCTTTCACGCGAAGTGACAATGTCACAGGATGCATTACTTGCCGCATTGCGCTTAAGCGCCGGTTCGCCTGGTGCGGCACTGGCGTTGTTTCAGGGAGATATCTGGCAGGCTCGTGAAACATTGTGTCAGGCGCTGGCATATAGCGTGCAATCGGGCGACTGGTATTCGCTGCTAGCGGCCCTTAATCATGAACAAGCTCCGGCGCGTTTACACTGGCTGGCAACGTTGCTGATGGATGCGCTAAAACGCCATCATGGCGCTGCGCAGGTTACCAATGTTGATGTGCCGGACCTGGTCGTCGAACTGGCAAACCATCTTTCTCCCTCGCGTCTGCAGGCTATACTGGGGGATGTTTGCCACATTCGTGAACAGTTAATGTCTGTCACAGGTATTAACCGCGAGCTTCTCATCACCGATCTTTTACTGCGTATTGAGCATTACCTGCAACCGGGCGTTGTGCTACCGGTTCCTCATCTTTAAGAGAGACATCATGTTTTTAGTCGACTCACACTGCCATCTCGATGGTCTGGATTATGAATCTTTGCATAAGGACGTGGATGACGTTCTGGCGAAAGCCGCCGCACGCGATGTGAAATTTTGTCTGGCAGTCGCCACAACATTACCGGGTTATTTACACATGCGGGATCTGGTAGGCGAACGTGACAACGTCGTATTTTCTTGTGGCGTGCATCCACTCAACCAGAATGATCCCTACGATGTAGAAGATTTACGCCGTCTGGCGGCAGAAGAGGGCGTTGTTGCGCTGGGTGAAACCGGGCTGGATTATTATTACACGCCGGAAACGAAAGTACGGCAGCAAGAGTCCTTCATCCATCATATCCAGATTGGTCGTGAACTGAACAAGCCGGTTATCGTCCACACCCGTGACGCCCGCGCCGATACGCTGGCAATTCTGCGCGAAGAAAAAGTGACGGATTGCGGTGGCGTACTACACTGTTTTACAGAGGACAGAGAAACGGCGGGTAAATTACTGGATCTCGGATTTTACATCTCCTTTTCCGGCATTGTGACCTTCCGTAATGCGGAGCAACTGCGCGATGCCGCGCGTTATGTCCCCCTCGATCGGTTACTGGTAGAAACTGACTCACCTTACCTTGCACCGGTTCCGCATCGAGGAAAAGAGAATCAACCTGCGATGGTTCGTGACGTTGCAGAATACATGGCTGTGTTGAAAGGTGTTGCCGTTGAAGAACTGGCGCAGGTAACCACCGATAACTTCGCCCGTCTGTTTCACATCGACACTTCCCGCCTTCAATCCATCCGTTGAATGAGTTTTTTTAAAGCTCGTAATTAATGGCTAAAACGAGTAAAGTTCACCGCCGAAAATTGGGCGGTGAATAACCACGTTTGAAATATTGTGACATATGTTTTGTCAAAATGTGCAACTTCTCTAATGATCTGAAGTTGAAACGTGATAGCCGTCAAACAAATCGGCACTGAATTATTTTACTCTGTGTAATAAATAAAGGGCGCTTAGATGCCCTGTACACGGCGAGGCTCTCCCCCCTTGCCACGCGTGAGAACGTAAAAAAGCACCCATACTCAGGAGCACTCTCAATTATGTTTAAGAATGCATTTGCTAACCTGCAAAAGGTCGGTAAATCGCTGATGCTGCCGGTATCCGTACTGCCTATCGCAGGTATTCTGCTGGGCGTCGGTTCCGCGAATTTCAGCTGGCTGCCCGCCGTTGTATCGCATGTTATGGCAGAAGCAGGCGGTTCCGTCTTTGCAAACATGCCACTGATTTTTGCGATCGGTGTCGCCCTCGGCTTTACCAATAACGATGGCGTATCCGCGCTGGCCGCAGTTGTTGCCTATGGCATCATGGTTAAAACCATGGCCGTGGTTGCGCCACTGGTACTGCATTTACCTGCTGAAGAAATCGCCGCTAAACACCTGGCGGATACTGGCGTACTCGGGGGGATCATCTCCGGTGCGATCGCAGCGTACATGTTTAACCGTTTCTACCGTATTAAGCTGCCTGAGTATCTTGGCTTCTTTGCCGGTAAACGCTTTGTGCCGATCATTTCAGGCCTGGCTGCCATATTTACTGGCGTTGTGCTGTCCTTCATTTGGCCGCCTATTGGTTCTGCAATCCAGACCTTCTCTCAGTGGGCTGCTTACCAGAACCCGGTAGTTGCGTTTGGCATTTACGGTTTCATCGAACGTTGCCTGGTACCGTTTGGTCTGCACCACATCTGGAACGTACCTTTCCAGATGCAGATTGGTGAATACACCAACGCTGCAGGTCAGGTTTTCCACGGCGACATTCCGCGTTATATGGCGGGTGACCCGACTGCGGGTAAACTGTCTGGCGGCTTCCTGTTCAAAATGTACGGTCTGCCAGCTGCCGCAATTGCTATCTGGCACTCTGCTAAACCGGAAAACCGCGCGAAAGTGGGCGGTATCATGATCTCCGCGGCGCTGACCTCGTTCCTGACCGGTATCACCGAGCCGATCGAGTTCTCCTTCATGTTCGTTGCGCCGATCCTGTACATCATCCACGCGATTCTGGCAGGCCTGGCATTCCCAATCTGTATTCTTCTGGGGATGCGTGACGGTACGTCGTTCTCGCACGGTCTGATCGACTTCATCGTTCTGTCTGGTAACAGCAGCAAACTGTGGCTGTTCCCGATCGTCGGTATCGGTTATGCAATTGTTTACTACACCATCTTCCGCGTGCTGATTAAAGCACTGGATCTGAAAACGCCGGGTCGTGAAGACGCGACTGATGATGCAAAAGCGACAGGTACCAGCGAAATGGCACCGGCTCTGGTTGCTGCGTTTGGTGGTAAAGAAAACATCACTAACCTCGACGCATGTATTACCCGTCTGCGCGTCAGCGTTGCTGATGTGTCTAAAGTGGATCAGGCTGGCCTGAAGAAACTGGGCGCAGCGGGCGTAGTGGTTGCTGGTTCTGGTGTTCAGGCGATTTTCGGTACTAAATCCGATAACCTGAAAACCGAGATGGATGAGTACATCCGTAACCACTAATCCGTAAGACGTTGGGGAGACTAAGGCAGCCAGATGGCTGCCTTTTTTACAGGTGTTATTCAGAATTGATACGTGCCGGTAATGCTGAAATTACGCGGTGCGCCGTAGACGATAGAACCTTCCACGTTGGTATCGTAGGTTTTGTCGAACAGGTTATTGACGTTCCCCTGTAACGAGAAGTTTTTCGTCACCTGGTAGCGGGTGAAGAGATCCACCAGCGCGTAGCTACCTTGCTCGGCGCGGAAGGTGCCATACGGTGTCACGGTGTCGGTATACACGCGATTTTGCCAGTTAACACCACCGCCGACCGTCAACTCTGGCATGACAGGCAACCGATAGCTGGTGAACATTTTAACCGTGGTGCGTGGCAGATTAGGATTAACGGCGTTTCCTTCGTTATCTTCTCCAATATAGCGCGTTGCGCCAAACGTCAGCTGCCAGTTGTCGGTAATTGCGCCGTTGAGTTCAAATTCCACACCTTTACTGACTGTCCCATCCACCGCTTTATAGGCGGTTTCGCCGTTGCTGCCGGGGATAGGTGTACCGGTGGACTGAGCTACATTATCCTGCTCAATACGGAAGATGGCTAACGTGGTGGTCAGACGGCTATTCATCCAGTCCGATTTCAGACCCAGCTCGTAGTTGTTACCGGTGATTGGAGCCAGATATTTGCCTGAACTGTCACGATCATTTTGCGGCTGGAAAATAGAGGTATAGCTGGCGTAGGTCGACCAGTTGTCATTAATGTCAAACACCAGACCAGCATAAGGCGTGGTGTGGTTTTTCTCCATGCTGTAAGTCAGCGTATCAACCCGCCAGTTGGTATAACGTGCGCCAAGGATCAGATGCAGCGGATCGGCAAGGGTGACACGAGTGGCAGCATATAACGATTTCATATGTGTGGTATCGTCCTGCGCCAGACTCTGTGGTGACCAGTCGGTTTGTGGGAAATTGCCATTAAAGTTGTAGAAACTGCCAATTTCATCCGGGAAGATGTTGGCCCATGAACTGAAGTAACGATTGTTTTGTTTGCTGTAACTGCCACCAAACATTAGATTGTGCTGACGACCAAACAATTCATAACTACCGTCAGCGAACAAATCCAGCGCATCAACTTTACGTTTGCCGCTGTTCCAACCGGTGCCGCCGACATAATCAAAGCCAGGTCCATAATTACTGTATGGCCCAATCAGCATACCATCCGCTTTGTTTACATAGGCATCGACATACATCATTTTGCTGTCAAATTCGACTTCGGAGTGAGTGGCATTCAGTGTCGCTTGCCAGGTATCAGCAAACCGCTGCTTCAGGGTCATAAAGACCTTGTTGATCTCTTTATCGTTGTACGCCCAGTCAGGTGCGGTACTGCGTGCGCGATCGTAACTGTTGCTGCTGCCATCAGTATTCCAGCGCGGTAAACCGCCCCACGTTGGGCTATTAACATCAATGCGCTGATATTCGTAACCGGCTGAAAGCGTCGTAAGATCGCCTAAATCAGCATCAACAATGCCGGAGAAGAAGGTCTTTTCACTGTTGTAGCGGTCCAGCCATGAGTCGTTATTCTGGTAGCCGCCGACAATTCGCGCGCGGATTTTACCATCTTCGGTGAGTGGACTTTGTAAATCCGCCACATACCGTTCTTTGTTCCAGCTACCGTATTCTGCCGAGACATCGCCTTTAAATTCACGACTGGTCGCGTGTTTTCGAACCATATTAATTGCCGCAGATGGATTACCCGTACCGGTCATGAGTCCTGTCGCGCCACGTACTACTTCTACGCGTTCAAACAGTGCCATATCAGAAAGTGCGTCGCCCAGATTCCAGCGCGATTCAAAATAGGTGGGTATACCATCAACCATATAGTTATCGATCTGGAATCCGCGGGAATAATAAAGAGCACGATCGGAATCCGCCTGACTTTTGCTGATCCCCAGCGTGTTTTCCATCACTTCGCCCAGCGTTTGTAACTGCTGATCTTCCATCCGCTGCTGGCTAACAATAGTGACCGACTGAGGAATATCACGTTGAGTCATCTGCATTTTGGTACCCGCAGAGGTAGACGTTACGCTGTAATCATTTTCGTCATCAACTGGAGTAGTGGCGGAACCCTCAACAATCACCGTTTCTTCAGTGGCTGGTGCAGCAAAAGCGGCGGAAGGTAAGAGTGCCAGTGCTATGCAACCGGCAAGTAGTGACGGTTTGGAGGTGGTTTGATGTTGATTATCCCTGTTAAATTGTGTTGAAAGCATTTGAAATCTCTTGGTTTATGTTGTCGTCAGGCTCATGCCGGAGGAGGATGATGAGCGGTTATATATAGTGTGCGAATAATTTTGCATGTAAATGCAAATGAGAAATATACGTATTCATATTTGGCGTGTAAACCAAACAGAGAATGTCTTTTCAGTGAATTCGCAGGCAGAAATGGGAATAATGGCGATATATACGGCAGCAAAACGATTTTTTGCTTAAGAAATCGTGAGTTAAGGTTGAAAGAGCAGGTTTAACTCGACCATACTCTATACTCGCAGTGTGGCGCGGCGTAGCATGGCGCAACGCATGGCTATTTGAAAAAGGAAAATGTCGTGGCAGAAGAAACTATATTCAGCAAAATTATTCGTCGTGAGATCCCCTCCGATATCGTCTACCAGGATGATCTGGTAACGGCGTTTCGCGATATTTCGCCGCAAGCGCCAACGCATATTCTGATCATTCCAAATATCCTTATTCCAACTGTGAACGACGTGTCTGCTGAGCATGAGCAGGCGCTGGGACGCATGATCACCGTAGCGGCAAAAATTGCTGAGCAAGAAGGTATTGCCGAAGATGGCTATCGTCTGATCATGAACACCAACCGCCACGGCGGACAAGAGGTTTACCACATCCATATGCACTTGTTGGGTGGCCGTCCGCTGGGACCAATGCTGGCGCATAAAGGTCTGTAACGATGAGAAAAGGATGCTTTGGGCTGGTGTCTCTGGCGTTGTTAGTGCTGGTGGGCTGTCGTTCACATCCGGAAATTCCGGTGAATGATGAGCAATCGCTGGTGATGGAGTCATCTTTATTGGCTGCGGGCATCAGTGCAGAAAAGCCCGTCCTTTCGACGTCTGATATTCAACCTTCAGCATCCTCAACGCTTTATAACGAAAGGCAAGAACCCGTTACCGTTCATTATCGTTTTTACTGGTATGACGCCAGAGGACTTGAGATGCATCCTCTGGAAACGCCACGCAGCGTTACCATTCCCGCACATTCGGCGGTAACGCTATACGGCAGCGCCAATTTTCTGGGGGCGCACAAAGTCAGACTTTATCTATATTTGTAAGGGGTGAATCTTGATGATAAAAATGAGTCGCTACGCTTTGATTGCCGCGCTGGCGATGTTTCTCGCCGGGTGTGTGGGGCAACGTGAACCTGCACCGGTAGAAGAAGTGAAACCAGCGCCGGAACAACCTGCCGAGCCACAACAGCCTGTGCCCACGGTGCCATCGGTGCCGACGATCCCGCAGCAGCCAGGGCCAATTGAGCATGAAGATCAAACCGCACCGCCTGCGCCGCATATTCGCCATTATGACTGGAATGGCGCAATGCAGCCGATGGTCAGTAAAATGCTTGGGGCTGACGGTGTGACTGCGGGTAGCGTCCTGCTGGTTGATAGTGTTAACAACCGTACTAACGGTTCGCTGAATGCCGCAGAAGCGACCGAAACGCTGCGAAATGCGCTGGCTAATAACGGTAAATTTACCCTGGTTTCCGCCCAGCAGCTGTCGATGGCGAAGCAACAGTTAGGTTTGTCGCCGCAGGACAGTTTAGGTACCCGTAGTAAAGCCATAGGCATTGCCCGCAATGTCGGCGCTCATTACGTGCTGTACTCCAGCGCCTCTGGCAACGTTAACGCTCCGACCCTACAAATGCAGCTGATGCTGGTGCAGACGGGCGAAATTATCTGGTCAGGTAAAGGTGCCGTTTCGCAGCAATAATCCCATCACGCGCGACGAATTGTTGTCGCGCTTTTTCCCGCAATTTCATCCCGTCACGACGTTTAATAGTGGGCTTAGTGGCGGGAGTTTTCTCATTGAACATCAGGGCCAGCGTTTTGTTGTGCGTCAGCCGCACGATCCTGATGCGCCGCGGTTCGCGTTCTTGCGCCAGTATCGGGCTTTATCACAACTACCCGCATGCATTGCACCGAAGCCGCATTTATATCTCCGTGACTGGATGGTGGTCGACTATCTGCCCGGCGAGGTAAAAACGTATTTGCCGGATACCAACGAACTGGCAGGCTTGCTGTATTATCTACATCAACAACCGCGTTTTGGCTGGCGAATAACTCTGTTGCCGTTACTGGAACTGTACTGGCAGCAAAGCGATCCGGCGCGGCGGACAGTGGGTTGGCTGCGAAGGTTAAAACGTCTGCGCAAAGCGCGGGAACCACAGCCTTTACGCTTAAGTCCATTGCATATGGATGTCCACGCCGGAAATTTAGTGCATAGCGCGTCAGGATTAAAACTTATCGACTGGGAGTATGCCGGAGATGGTGATATCGCGCTGGAACTGGCGGCGGTGTGGGTGGAAAATACTGACCAGCATCGGCGATTGGTTAATGACTATGCCGCGCGCGCGAAGATTAATCCGGCGCAATTATGGCATCAGGTCAGGCGATGGTTTCCCTGGCTGCTGATGCTCAAAGCTGGGTGGTTTGAGTACCGCTGGCGACAAACCGGCGATCAACAATTTATCAGGCTTGCCGATGACACCTGGCGGCAGCTATCAATAAAACAATAAGGAGAGCAGTGTGGGTCCAGTAATGTTGGATGTTGAAGGTTACGAACTGGACGCGGAAGAGCGTGAAATATTGGCGCATCCGCTGGTAGGAGGGCTGATTCTCTTTACGCGTAACTATCACGATCCTGCCCAGTTACGCGAACTGGTGCGCCAGATCCGTGCAGCTTCGCGCAATCATCTGGTGGTGGCGGTGGATCAGGAAGGTGGGCGTGTGCAGCGTTTTCGTGAAGGTTTTACCCGCTTGCCAGCGGCACAATCATTTGCTGCGCTGTTGGGAATGGAAGAAGGCGGAAAACTGGCGCAAGAGGCAGGTTGGTTGATGGCCAGCGAAATGATTGCTATGGATATTGATATCAGCTTTGCGCCAGTGCTGGACGTCGGGCATATCAGCGCGGCGATTGGTGAGCGTTCTTATCATGCCGATCCCGAAAAAGCCCTGGCAATCGCCAGCAGCTTTATTGATGGCATGCATGAAGCCGGAATGAAAACCACCGGTAAACACTTCCCAGGGCATGGTGCGGTAACGGCAGACTCACACAAAGAGACGCCGCGTGACCCTCGTCCACAAGCGGAAATTCGTGCCAAGGATATGTCGGTATTCAGCGCATTAATCCGTGAAAATAAACTCGACGCCATTATGCCTGCGCATGTGATCTACAGTGATGTCGATCCGCGTCCGGCGAGTGGTTCTCCCCACTGGCTGAAAACCGTTTTACGCCAGGAACTGGGTTTTGACGGCGTGATTTTCTCCGACGATTTATCGATGGAAGGTGCCGCGATTATGGGCAGTTATGCCGAACGCGGGCAGGCATCACTGGATGCGGGTTGCGATATGATCCTGGTCTGCAATAATCGTAAAGGGGCCGTCAGCGTGTTAGATAATCTGTCACCGATCAAGGCAGAACGTGTTACACGTTTGTATCATAAAGGTTCATTTTCGCGACAGGAACTGATGGACTCGGCTCGCTGGAAAGAGATCAGCGCCCGTCTGAATCAGTTACATGAACGCTGGCAGGAAGAGAAAGCAGGTCACTAACCCTGGCTTATGTGAGGAAGCGATGATTATCTATTTACACGGTTTTGACTCTAACAGTCCGGGTAACCACGAGAAAGTCTTACAATTGCAGTTTATTGACCCGGATGTACGCTTGATAAGCTACAGTACGCGGCATCCGAAACATGATATGCAGCATCTGCTCAAAGAAGTGGACAAAATGCTGCAACTAAACGTCGATGAGCGTCCGCTGATATGCGGCGTTGGTCTGGGCGGATACTGGGCGGAGCGAATTGGTTTTCTTTGCGATATCCGCCAGGTGATCTTCAATCCTAATTTGTTCCCTTATGAGAACATGGAAGGCAAGATTGATCGCCCGGAAGAGTATGCCGATATTGCCACTAAGTGTGTGACCAACTTCCGCGAGAAGAATCGCGATCGTTGTCTGGTGATTTTGTCGCGTAACGATGAAGCGCTTAACAGCCAGCGGACATCTGAAGAGTTGCATCATTATTACGAGATTGTCTGGGACGAAGAGCAGACGCACAAATTCAAGAATATCTCCCCGCATTTGCAGCGCATTAAAGCGTTCAAAACCCTCGGTTAAATGCCCTCGTCGCATCAGGTAACCTTGCTGATACCTGATGCGTTCCAGATTCTGTAAATTCTGTAGGTCGGATAAGGCGTTCACGCCGCATCCGACACTGGCAATGTGCCTGATGCGACGCCGTTCGCGTCTTATCAGGCCTTGTATTATCCCTCCTGTGCAGAGAAAATCGGCCAGTTTTCTCTGCCTGCAGTCCGCATGCCGTATCGGGCCTTAGGTTTTCAACCTGTTGCGTAGATTTATGCAGCGGACTGCCTTTCTCCCAAAGTGATAAACCGGACAGTATCATGGACCGGTTTTCCCGGTAATCCGTATTTGCAAGGTTGGTTTCACGATGGAACATGAACTTCATTATATCGGTATCGACACCGCTAAAGAGAAACTGGATGTCGATGTGTTGCGTCCTGATGGTCGTCATCGCACCAAAAAATTCGCTAACACCACTAAAGGGCACGATGAGCTGGTGAGCTGGCTGAAGGGTCACAAGATTGACCATGCGCATATCTGCATCGAAGCGACCGGCACCTATATGGAACCTGTCGCAGAGTGCCTTTACGATGCAGGCTACATAGTGTCAGTCATTAATCCTGCGTTGGGTAAAGCTTTCGCTCAGAGTGAAGGACTGCGTAACAAGACTGATACCGTGGATGCGCGCATGCTGGCAGAGTTCTGTCGTCAGAAGCGCCCTGCAGCCTGGGAAGCGCCTCACCCGCTTGAACGCGCGTTGCGTGCCCTGGTAGTACGCCACCAGGCGCTGACAGATATGCACACGCAGGAACTGAACCGCACTGAAACGGCGCGGGAAGTCCAGAGACCGAGCATTGATGCTCACCTTCTGTGGCTTGAAGCAGAGCTGAAGCGTCTTGAGAAGCAGATAAAAGACCTGACAGACGATGATCCGGATATGAAACACCGCAGGAAACTGCTGGAAAGTATCCCGGGTATCGGAGAGAAAACATCTGCGGTATTACTGGCTTATATCGGTCTGAAGGACCGCTTCGCCCATGCCAGACAGTTCGCCGCTTTTGCGGGTCTGACACCACGGCGTTATGAATCAGGCAGTAGTGTGAGAGGGGCAAGCCGGTTGAGTAAAGCCGGACATGTGTCGCTTCGCAGGGCGTTGTATATGCCTGCAATGGTAGCCACCAGTAAGACTGAGTGGGGACGGGCGTTCCGCGACCGTCTGGCGGCTAATGGCAAGAAAGGAAAGGTGATTCTCGGCGCGATGATGCGCAAGCTGGCACAGGTGGCGTATGGCGTGCTGAAGTCAGGGGTCCCGTTCGATGCGTCACGGCATAATCCGGTAGCTGCGTAAAAATCGCGGAAGGGATGAAAAAAACAGCGCCTGACGGCGCTGTGTCTGGCATGCCTGCAATCTGGGAAACCGGGGTAGAAAAAAACTTGCAGGCCATAACAGTATCTACCAAACGCCCTCCATATACGTCTCACCCTCCTGGGTTCGTTTAAATAATAAACAATAAGCTGTATTTTTTGATCTCATCCGGCAAATCAGCCTATCTTTTCAGCAACAAAACTTGATTAACATCAATTTTGGTATGACCAATGCACCATTCATGTTATTCTCAATAACGAAGAACATTTTCATTGCTGTAACCTGTTGTTAATTAAGAGCTATGCTAATAACCATTAGTTAACAATTGGTTAATAAATTTAAGGGGGTCACGTTGACTACGCCATTGAAAAAAATTGTGATTGTCGGCGGCGGTGCTGGTGGGCTGGAAATGGCGACACAGCTGGGACATAAGCTGGGACGCAAGAAAAAAGCCAAAATTACGCTGGTCGATCGTAACCACAGCCACTTGTGGAAACCGCTGCTGCACGAAGTGGCGACTGGCTCGCTTGATGAAGGCGTCGATGCGTTGAGCTATCTGGCCCATGCGCGCAATCATGGTTTCCAGTTCCAGCTGGGTTCCGTCATTGATATTGATCGTGAAGCGAAAACAATCACTATTGCAGAACTGCGCGACGAGAAAGGTGAACTGCTGGTTCCGGAACGTAAAATCGCCTATGACACCCTGGTAATGGCGTTGGGCAGCACCTCTAACGATTTCAATACGCCAGGAGTCAAAGAGAACTGCATTTTCCTCGATAACCCGCATCAGGCGCGTCGTTTCCACCAGGAGATGCTGAATCTGTTCCTGAAATACTCCGCCAACCTGGGCGCGAATGGTAAAGTGAACATTGCGATTGTCGGCGGCGGCGCGACGGGTGTAGAACTCTCCGCAGAATTGCACAACGCGGTCAAGCAACTGCACAGCTACGGTTATAAAGGTCTGACCAACGAAGCCCTGAACGTAACGCTGGTAGAAGCGGGCGAACGTATTTTGCCTGCGTTGCCGCCACGTATTTCTGCTGCGGCCCATAATGAGTTAACGAAACTTGGCGTTCGCGTGCTGACGCAAACCATGGTCACCAGTGCTGATGAAGGCGGCCTGCACACTAAAGATGGTGAATATATTGAGGCTGATCTGATGGTGTGGGCAGCCGGGATCAAAGCGCCAGACTTCCTGAAAGATATCGGTGGTCTTGAAACCAACCGTATCAACCAGCTGGTGGTGGAACCGACGCTGCAAACCACTCGCGATCCAGACATATACGCTATTGGCGACTGCGCGTCATGCCCGCGTCCGGAAGGGGGCTTTGTTCCGCCGCGTGCGCAGGCCGCACACCAGATGGCAACCTGCGCAATGAACAACATTCTGGCGCAGATGAACGGTAAGCCGCTGAAAAATTATCAGTATAAAGATCACGGTTCGCTGGTATCGTTGTCGAATTTCTCCACCGTTGGTAGCCTGATGGGTAACCTGACGCGCGGCTCAATGATGATTGAAGGACGAATTGCGCGCTTTGTATACATCTCGCTATACAGAATGCATCAGATTGCGCTGCATGGTTACTTTAAAACCGGATTAATGATGCTGGTGGGGAGTATTAACCGCGTTATCCGTCCACGTTTGAAGTTGCATTAATCGGCTTGTACTGGCGGATGCGGCGTAAACGCCTTATCCGCCCTGGACAAATGGTACGAGCGGTAGGCCTGATAAGACGCGTTAAGCGTCGCATCAGGCATTCCTTCAGACTCCTCCGAATCCCTAAGTATTTCCAGCCATTCCCGCGCTTTTCATCTTCTGTCTGATAGCTGCTTTTCTCCTTCACTTGCATGATTGGCATAACAGCAAAGAAGGAGGTGTTCCCGTGAATAAATCAATGTTGGCGGGTATGGGGATTGGTGTCGCAGCTGCGTTGGGCGTAGCGGCAGTGGCCAGTCTGAACGTGTTTGAACGTGGCCCGCAATACGCTCAGGTTGTTTCTGCAACCCCAATCAAGGAAACGGTTAAAACACCGCGTCAGGAGTGTCGCAACGTCACAGTGACCCATCGTCGACCGGTGCAGGATGAAAATCGCATTACCGGGTCGGTGCTCGGCGCTGTTGCTGGCGGCGTGATAGGGCATCAGTTTGGCGGTGGTCGCGGTAAAGATGTCGCCACTGTTGTGGGGGCGCTGGGAGGTGGCTATGCCGGTAACCAGATCCAGGGCTCTCTCCAGGAAAGCGATACTTACACGACTACGCAACAGCGTTGTAAAACGGTGTATGACAAGTCAGAAAAAATGCTCGGTTATGATGTGACCTATAAGATTGGCGATCAGCAGGGCAAAATCCGCATGGACCGCGATCCGGGTACGCAGATCCCGTTAGATGGCAAGGGGCAACTGATTTTGAATAACAAAGTATAACAAGGCTGTATTCTGCAATTTAGCCCCCCATTCGCTCAGGCTGAGGGGCTTTTTTTTGCGCCTTATTTCACCAGTTCGGGCCATAAACGCAAAGTCGTTCGGGCAATCTGCATCAGTTTTTCCAGCGATGCACCTTCGCGTGCGCTGATCGACATCCCCTGAATAATACAATTAAGGAATTCAGCCAGATGCGTCACATCACAGTGGGTCGGGATTTCCCCGCGCGCTTGTCGTTGACATAAAAACTGCTGCAAAGTGCGCTCTTGCATCGCATGGCGTGATTTCAGCGTATTGGCGATATCTCCGGAATCCGGGGAGAGGGTGGTGCAGTTGTTGATCATAAAGCAGCCAGCCGGGGTGTCTTTGCTGGTAAAGCAGTTGGCGATGGCAGCAAAATAGTCAGCCAGCGCAGACTCCACGCTTTTCTCTTCACAAAACAGCTGTGCTTCATGCTTAGCGGCAAAACGATCGATATAGCGGTCGAGTACGGCGCGGAATAACCCCTCTTTGTTGGTAAATTCCGCGTATAGCGTGGGCGCTTTGGCTCCGGTCGCTTCGACGAGGTCCGCAAGAGAAGTCGCTTCATAACCGTGCTGCCAGAACAATTTCATGGCCTTATCAAGCGCGGCATCCCTGTCGAACACTTTTGGGCGGCCACGGCTTTTTTTTACACATTGTGTTGAGTCAGTTGCCATGATGCCGTTGTACCTGGTGACTGTGAATGAAAGGTTATTATAAAAATAATCACCTCCGTTCACCAGTCCACAAACCATAAAAATAATTGCTTTCTATTTAACTGAAATTTAAAGATTTTTAAATTAATTAATGATTGTTATAAAAAATATCTTGTATGTGATCCAGATCACATCTATCATTTAGTTATCGATCGTTAAGTAATTGCTTGCGACGTCATTCATCTGCATAAGGCCACTATTATGAAAAACGTAAAAACCCTCATCGCTGCGGCGATTTTAAGCTCCATGTCATTTGCCAGCTTTGCGGCTGTCGAAGTTCAGTCAACGCCAGAAGGCCAACAAAAAGTCGGTACTATCAGTGCTAACGCGGGGACAAATCTGGGATCGCTGGGATCGCTGGAAGAGCAGCTGGCGCAAAAAGCGGATGAGATGGGCGCAAAATCTTTCCGTATTACTTCTGTAACCGGTCCGAATACCCTCCATGGAACAGCAGTAATTTATAAATAAGCATTAACCCTCATTAATGCCTGCTACTGCTGATTTTTTTCCCCGCGACATGCCGTGTCGCGGGGATTTTTTTATCCAGGATTTACAAAGTTTGTGGGCTCACTTGATGACGGCGGACATCCACCGGCATCCCGGAACGGACATCCATCACATGCTGCATCACTTCAGCGTCAGTTTGCGCTGCATCTTTAAACGCCTGCATTGAGCCGTTTAGCGTGATTGGCAACAGCTGTGGATCATCATCAATCTTCTCTGACAGCGGTTGATGTACTTCAACCAGACGCGCACCGTTTGGTTCGGCAGAGACTTTAATCGGGGTGTTGATGATATTCACTTTGGTACCTGGGGTGACCTGGCTAAAGAGTGTTTTGATATCGTCATCCCGCAGACGAATACAGCCAGAACTTACCCGCATGCCAATGCCGAAATCGGCGTTCGTACCGTGAAGCAAATAAACACCGCCATAGGCCGCCAGACGAATCGCATGATGGCCCATTGGGTTATCCGGTCCAGCCGGAACTACCGCAGGCAACTCAATTCCCTGTGCCTTATACCGCGCGCGAATGTTTGCCGTTGGCGTCCAGGTTGGGTTTGCACGCTTGTCAGAAACGGTGGTCACCATTGTCGGTGTCAGCGTGTCACCACCCAACTGACCAATGCCGATGGGATACACGGTTACCGAATTTTTACCCGGCGGGTAGTAATAGAGACGCAGTTCCGCAATATTGATCACAATGCCTTCGCGCGGCGCATCTGGAAGTAGGGTTTGCAACGGGATCGTTAACACGCTACCCGCGCGCGGCACGTAAGGATCAACGCCGGGGTTAGCCTGTAACAGAGCGAGAAAGCCGACATTATATTTTTTGGCGATGGCTTCCAGAGAACCACCGTCATTTTCCACCACATGAAATTTGTTTTCGCCAACCAGACGACTGCCCGCTGGCGGCAGCGGCCAGATGTTGGCTTTTACCGGTAGCGCCAGCGCCACGGCAGCGGCGAACGTAAAAAACGTTAGCCAGCGAGAAAAACGCGTTTTGATCATCACCAAAAATCCATAATAAATATAAGGTTATTGTAATAAAAAGATAAGTATGAATTATGGATGGTGACAGTGTCGGATAGTGCAGGGAAGTGCAAATAATTTGTAAATGTTGGATATGGGGGCGCAGAAACGCCCCCGATTTACCATTAAGCGATCGCGTTCTCTTCCAGTTCACGCATAAACTGGCGAATCCATTCGATACGCGTTTTCCGCTCGCTCAAATCCTGAATAAACTTCAGGCGCGTCGGACCATCAAGGCGGTAATGCTGTGGCTGTTTTTGCAGCAAACCAATCAACCAGGCCGGATTAACGTGATTCTTCTCGGCAAATTCGATCACCCCACCTTTCTCATTACCTTCCAGCTTCCTGATCCCCAGTTTCTGCGCTTGCTGGCGCAGACGGGCAATATCCAGCAGGGTACGCGCCGGATCCGGCAGCAGGCCGAAGCGATCGATAAGCTCAACTTTGATCTCTTCCAGTTCGTTTTCCGTTTTGGCGCTGGCAATACGTTTATAGAATGACAAACGCGTATTCACGTCAGGAATGAAATCATCTGGCAATAGCGACGGCATCCGCAGCTCGACTTCTGTTTGCTGACTGGTGAGATCTTCCAGCGATGGCTCGCGTCCGGCTTTCAGCGCATCGACGGCGTTTTCCAGCAACTCCATATACAGCGAGAAACCGATGGTTTCCATTGAGCCGCTTTGTTCTTCGCCAAGCAGTTCACCTGCGCCGCGGATCTCCAGATCGTGCGTTGCCAGCGCAAAACCTGCACCGAGATCTTCCAGCGAGGCAATCGCTTCAAGACGTTTTTGCGCATCGGTGGTCATCGCTTTTGGATGCGGCGTCAGCAGCCATGCATATGCCTGATGATGCGAACGTCCGACTCGACCGCGCAACTGATGCAGCTGCGCCAGACCGAAGTGATCCGCTCGCTCGATGATAATGGTGTTGGCAGTCGGGATATCGATCCCGGTTTCGATAATGGTGGTACAAACCAGCACGTTGAAACGTTGATGATGGAAATCATTCATCACCCGTTCCAGTTCGCGCTCGCGCATCTGCCCGTGACCGATGGCGATCCGCGCTTCTGGTACCAGTTCTGCCATTCGTTCGGCGGCTTTCTGAATGTTTTCCACATCATTGTAGAGATAATAAACCTGCCCCCCGCGCAGAATTTCGCGCAGGATCGCCTCCCGTACCACCAGACTATCGTACTCACGAACAAAGGTTTTAACTGCCAGACGACGGGCTGGCGGCGTGGCAATAATCGACAGATCGCGCATTCCGCTCATCGCCATATTCAGCGTACGTGGGATCGGCGTTGCGGTAAGTGTCAGAATATCCACGTTCGCCCGCATCGCTTTAATGCGCTCTTTATGACGCACCCCGAAGCGGTGTTCTTCATCGACAATCAGCAGACCTAAATCTTTAAACTTGACGTCATTTTGCAGCAGTTTGTGCGTACCGATCAGAATATCGATTTTCCCTTCCGCCACTTCCGCAAGGATTTGCGTCTGCTCTTTGGCGCTGCGGAAACGGGAGATCATTTCGATGCGTACCGGCCAGTTGGCGAAACGGTCGCGGAAGTTGTCGTAATGCTGCTGCGCGAGAAGGGTGGTAGGCACCAGCACCGCCACCTGCTTGTGGTTATCTACCGCCAGGAAAGCGGCGCGCATCGCAACTTCTGTTTTACCAAAGCCAACATCGCCGCACACCAGACGATCCATCGCCAGCGGCTGACACATATCGCTAAGCACTGCATTAATGGCTTGCGCCTGATCCGGCGTGGTTTCAAACGGGAAGCTGTCGCAGAACAATTGATATTGTTCACGATCGTGTTTAAACGCGAAGCCCTCTTTGGCGGCGCGTTGCGCGTAGATATCCAGCAATTCTGCCGCCACATCACGCACTTTTTCCGCCGCTTTCTGCCGCGCGCGTGACCACGCATCGCCGCCAAGTTTATGCAGCGGGGCATTTTCTTCCGCGCCACCTGCGTACCGGCTAATCAGATGCAGTGACGACACCGGAACATACAGTTTGGCGTCGTTGGCATAGGTGAGCATCAAATACTCGCCGGTAATGCCGCCGGCTTCCAGCGTGGTCATTCCTGCATAGCGCCCGACGCCGTGCTCCAGATGGACCACCGGCTGACCAATATGCAGCTCCGCAAGGTTACGGATCAGTGTATCGGGGTTGATGGCGCGGCGAGAATCCTGACGACGACGGGCAACGCGTTCACCGAGCAGATCGCTTTCGCAAATCAGCGCCAGATTACGTACCGTATCGACAAAACCATGTTCGGCAGCGCCAATCATCAGATAACGCCCACGGTCGTTGGCTTCATCAAGACGCATAATGCGTTGAGGAGCAATTTTAATTCGCGCGAGCAGTTCACCCAGCGCTTCACGGCGACCTTCACTTTCTACCGAGAACACCACCGGACCGTCGAAAGACTCGAGGAACTTACGCAGCGCATCCAGCGGCGCTTTTTGTTGTGCCTGAACGGCCAGGTCTGGCAGCTTCTGGAAACCTAAATTGGCATTCGCTGCTTTTGTCGGTAAATGTTCAGTTTTTAGCTGCACACGCGGCCAGTTTTTTAGCTCTGAAAAGAGCTCGTCTACCCGCAGCCAGAGCGATTGTGGTGGCAACAGTGGACGCATCGGATCGACGCCGCGATTTTCAAAACGCGCCAGCGTGTCAGCCTGGAAACGTTCGGCACTGTTTTCCAGATCGCCAGTATTCACCAACAGCGTATTGGCAGGGAAATAACTGAACAGTGGCGGCAGCGGTTCGCTGAAGAATAGCGGCTGCCAGTACTCGATCCCGGCAGGTAATGTGCCTTTACTCACTTGCTGATAAATATGTTCCGGGTCGCGCTTCACTTCGAAGGTATCGCGCCACTGGCTGCGGAACAGTTCAATCGCCGCTTTATCGGTCGGAAATTCGTGCGCGGGCAACAGATTGATCGCTTCTACTTCCTCCAGCGTGCGCTGGCTATCGACGTCAAACACCCGCAGACTGTCAATTTCATCATCAAAAAAATCAAGACGATAAGGCAAGTCGCTGCCCATCGGGAAAAGATCCAGCAACGCGCCGCGCGTGGCGTATTCGCCGTGCTCCATAACCTGGTCAACATGGCGATAACCGGCACTGTCCAGTTGCGTACGCAAGGCATCACGAGATAACCGCTGACCTTTTTTCATCATCAGCGCGTGGCCGTGGAGGAAACTGTGCGGGCAAACGCGCTGCATAAGCGTATTCACCGGAACAATCAGTACGCCACGCTGCATCGTCGGTAGCTGGTAAAGAGTGGAAAGGCGTGAGGAGATAATGTCCTGATGAGGTGAAAAACTGTCGTAGGGAAGGGTTTCCCAGTCCGCCAGATTCATCACCATCTGATCGGTAAACTGGCTGATTTCATCATGCAAACGCAGAGCATTTTGCATATCTGGTGCAATAAGTACCACCGGACCGGCGTGACGTTCGGCAATTTCCGCTACCAGCGTCGCGCAGGCAGCGCCAGTTAACTCGCCCAGCAGACGCTGCTCACCCGCTTTGACGGGCAGCGTATAACGATATTGTTCAGGCATAACGGTTGTCAGATTCTCGTTAGGATATGCCTCAACATATGGGGGCATATCTCTGATAAGCAATGCTGTTCATTATCCGTAATCGACATGGTTTAGCAAATTGAATCGCCCCGGCTGGGGCGATGGCTTAGCGGGAGTAACTGACGGCAGCGGGCAGAGAAGGCGGGGAGAACAACAGATCGCTGAATGCGCGCTGTGAAAGTTTTCTTACCAGCAAGCCCGCAACAGTACAAATCAACAAACTGACAAAGGGGTAAACCAGCAGGAGCGTCAGTTCGACTTGCGGCGACCAGCGTGCCGCGTTCATTTGCGGAATCAGGCTTAAGCTGAATATTTCAACCAGAATGCGATGGGTGGTGTAGATAGCAATGGTGTTGGAGCCAATCACATTCAGCAGGCTGGTGGGGCGCATACCGAAACGTTGCTCGTACTGATAAAACAGTTTCATGATCACCACAATCGATACCAGCGACAACAGCAGCGAGATAGTAAACAACCAGGCACCGACCGCCAGAACAGCCAGCAAAGAAGCCATCAGCAGATGGCGGCGCAACGGCACCGCTTTAACACAGGTCATTAATGTTGCGCCAAACCATGCGCCAAGGCTGTAATAAGGCAAATTGCGGATCACACTGTTCATTCCCCACCACGGTGTGGGTACGAAATTAACCGCCACACTCATCAGTACAAACAGAACAAATAACGGCAGGGCCAGGCGGTTAAAAATTTTACATATCACGAAATAGACAATTAAAGCATACAGATACCACAAGCTGGTGCTGGCGGTGATCATCCCGTGCAGGAACTCACCGGTAGAATCGGCATAAGCGGCATTGGAGGCATTACTTAAATTGCGCTCAGGTGCCAGCCACTGATTTAGTGCACTTATCGCCAGCCACTGCACTACGCCCCAAAGCGCCAGCACCCAGAAGATGTTCCAGATCCGTTTATCGAGACAATTTCCCCAGGGTACGCTGTCGATATAGCGGCGAATCAAATAGCCGGAAATAAAGAAAAAAACCGGCATACGAAAGGGGGCAAGGTAAAGATTGAAATAGATCCAGCATTTGCTCAGGACTTCCGATAACGGATGCTGAAAAGTGGTCAGATGCGGATAAAAGGTAATGACCGAGTGATAAATCACCACCAGACAAATACATAACCCTTTGATCTGGTTAATCCATAGCTCTTTTTGTTTCATCAGGACAACACGCTCTTTTTTAATTTACATGCGGTTGATCCTGCGGGTTATGACCCGAGGTGTAATGGGTATCTGTCTGTATTGGATGATTTTTCAGATTAAGATCAGGCGGCAAGATTGATGATAAAACATGGCAATTTAGCCGATTGATTTACGGGGACTTTTCAGATTAGCCCTGACGATCACTTACAGTTCAGACGTTTACCCATCTTGCTTTCGCTTATATACTCGTGTCTTTGCTAACAGCAACCAGACGGATTTCATGTACCAACCTGTCGCTCTATTTATTGGCCTGCGTTACATGCGTGGGCGTGCAGCGGATCGCTTCGGTCGCTTCGTCTCCTGGCTTTCTACCATCGGCATTACCCTCGGGGTGATGGCGCTGGTCACAGTATTGTCAGTGATGAACGGCTTTGAGCGCGAGCTGCAAAACAACATCCTTGGCCTGATGCCACAGGCAATTCTCTCTTCTGAGCATGGCTCTCTTAACCCGCAGCAACTCCCGGAAACGGCAGTCAAACTGGACGGTGTTAATCGCGTCGCACCTATTACTACCGGTGATGTGGTACTGCAAAGTGCACGCAGCGTGGCGGTCGGGGTGATGCTGGGTATCGATCCGGCGCAAAAAGATCCACTAACGCCGTATCTGGTCAATGTGAAACAAGCTGATCTCGAACCGGGGAAATATAATGTCATTCTCGGCGAACAACTTGCCTCACAGTTAGGTGTCAATCGCGGTGATCAAATCCGCGTGATGGTGCCGTCTGCCAGCCAGTTCACGCCGATGGGGCGTATTCCAAGCCAGCGCCTGTTCAATGTGATTGGCACTTTCGCCGCCAACAGTGAAGTCGATGGCTATGAAATGCTGGTGAATATTGAGGATGCCTCGCGTCTGATGCGTTATCCGGCAGGCAATATCACTGGCTGGCGTTTGTGGCTGGATGAGCCGCTGAAAGTTGATTCTTTAAGCCAGCAAAAACTGCCTGAAGGCAGCAAATGGCAGGACTGGCGTGATCGTAAAGGCGAGCTGTTCCAGGCCGTACGCATGGAAAAAAATATGATGGGCTTGCTGCTGAGCCTGATTGTTGCCGTAGCGGCGTTTAACATTATTACCTCGCTAGGGCTGATGGTGATGGAGAAGCAGGGCGAAGTAGCGATCCTGCAAACGCAAGGCTTAACTCCGCGACAAATCATGATGGTCTTTATGGTGCAAGGGGCCAGCGCCGGGATTATCGGTGCGATCCTCGGAGCGGCGCTTGGCGCACTGCTTGCCAGCCAGTTGAATAATCTGATGCCGATAATCGGCGTACTGCTTGATGGTGCGGCACTGCCAGTCGCTATCGAACCTTTACAGGTCATTGTTATTGCGCTGGTGGCGATGGCTATCGCGCTGCTGTCTACGCTTTACCCTTCATGGCGCGCTGCCGCCACTCAACCCGCTGAGGCTTTACGTTATGAATAAGATCCTGTTGCAATGCGACAACCTGTGCAAACGCTATCAGGAAGGCAGTGTGCAAACCGATGTACTGCACAATGTCAGTTTCAGCGTCGGCGAAGGTGAAATGATGGCGATCGTCGGTAGCTCTGGTTCTGGTAAAAGTACCCTGCTGCACCTGCTGGGCGGGCTGGATACGCCAACCTCCGGCGATGTGATCTTTAACGGTCAACCGATGAGCAAACTGTCTTCGGCGGCGAAAGCAGAGCTGCGCAACCAGAAGCTGGGCTTTATTTATCAGTTTCACCACCTGCTGCCGGATTTTACCGCCCTGGAAAACGTGGCTATGCCACTGCTGATTGGCAAGAAAAAGCCCGCTGAAATCAACAGCCGTGCGCTGGAGATGTTAAAAGCGGTGGAGCTGGAGCATCGTGCGAATCACCGTCCATCTGAACTTTCTGGCGGTGAGCGCCAGCGTGTGGCGATTGCCCGTGCGCTGGTCAATAACCCGCGGCTGGTACTGGCGGATGAACCTACAGGTAACCTCGATGCACGTAACGCCGACAGCATCTTCCAGTTGCTTGGGGAGTTGAATCGTTTGCAGGGTACCGCCTTCCTGGTGGTTACTCACGACCTGCAACTGGCGAAACGTATGAGCCGCCAACTGGAAATGCGTGATGGACGTCTGACGGCGGAACTGAGCCTGATGGGAGCGGAGTAATGGCGATGCCTTTATCGTTATTGATTGGCCTGCGTTTTAGTCGCGGACGGCGGCGCGGCGGCATGGTATCGCTGATCTCCGTCATTTCTACCATTGGCATTGCCCTCGGCGTGGCGGTATTGATCGTCGGCTTAAGCGCGATGAACGGCTTTGAACGCGAACTGAACAACCGCATTCTGGCGGTGGTGCCGCATGGCGAAATTGAGGCGGTGGATCAGCCGTGGACTAACTGGCAAGAAGCCCTGGATAACGTGCAAAAAGTGCCGGGTATTGCCGCTGCCGCGCCGTATATCAATTTCACCGGGCTGGTGGAAAGTGGTGCCAATTTGCGCGCAATTCAGGTCAAGGGCGTTAACCCGCAACAGGAACAGCGTTTGAGCGCATTACCCTCGTTTGTCCAGGAAGATGCGTGGAGCAATTTTAAAGCAGGCGAACAGCAAATTATCATCGGCAAAGGCGTGGCGGATGCGCTGAAAGTGAAGCAGGGCGATTGGGTGTCGATTATGATCCCCAACTCGAATCCCGAGCATAAACTGATGCAGCCAAAACGCGTGCGTTTGCACGTTGCCGGTATTTTGCAGTTGAGTGGCCAACTCGATCACAGTTTTGCCATGATCCCGCTGGCGGATGCCCAGCAATATCTTGATATGGGTTCCAGCGTGTCAGGTATTGCCCTTAAAATGACGGATGTTTTCAACGCCAATAAGCTGGTACGCGATGCGGGTGAAGTGACCAACAGCTATGTTTATATTAAAAGCTGGATTGGTACTTACGGCTATATGTATCGCGATATCCAGATGATCCGCGCCATTATGTATCTGGCGATGGTACTGGTGATTGGCGTGGCCTGTTTCAACATCGTCTCTACCTTAGTGATGGCGGTGAAAGACAAGAGTGGCGATATCGCAGTATTAAGAACGCTGGGGGCGAAAGATGGTTTAATTCGCGCCATCTTTGTCTGGTATGGATTGCTGGCAGGGCTGTTCGGCAGCCTGTGTGGGGTGATTATCGGCGTGGTGGTTTCACTGCAACTTACCCCGATTATTGAGTGGATTGAAAAGCTGATCGGTCATCAGTTCCTCTCCAGCGATATCTATTTTATTGACTTCCTGCCATCGGAATTGCACTGGCTGGACGTCTTCTACGTACTGGTCACAGCATTGTTGCTGAGTCTTTTGGCAAGTTGGTATCCGGCGCGGCGCGCCAGTAATATTGACCCTGCGCGAGTCCTTAGCGGCCAGTAAAGGCAGTACATTAAAACAAGGAGCGGCAATGTATTACGGGTTTGATATTGGTGGAACAAAAATTGCGCTTGGCGTGTTTGATAGCGGTCGGCAGTTGCAGTGGGAAAAGCGGGTGCCGACACCGCGTGACAGCTATGACGCATTTTTAGATGCAGTGTGCGAGCTGGTGGCTGAAGCCGATAAGCGTTTTGGCTGTAAAGGTTCTGTAGGCATCGGTATTCCGGGAATGCCGGAAACAGAAGATGGTACGCTGTATGCCGCCAATGTCCCCGCTGCCAGCGGTAAATCGCTGCGTGCCGACCTGAGCGTACGTCTTGATCGCGATGTCCGCCTTGATAACGATGCCAACTGTTTTGCCCTTTCAGAAGCCTGGGATGATGAATTTACTCAATATCCACTGGTGATGGGGTTGATTCTCGGCACCGGCGTTGGCGGCGGGCTGATTTTCAACGGTAAACCAATTACCGGTAAAAGCTATATTACCGGCGAGTTTGGCCATATGCGTCTGCCGGTTGATGCGTTAACCATGATGGGGCTGGATTTCCCATTACGCCGCTGCGGCTGTGGTCAGCATGGCTGCATTGAAAATTATCTGTCTGGTCGCGGTTTTGCGTGGCTGTATCAACACTATTATCATCAACCGTTGCAGGCTCCCGAAATTATTGCGCTTTATGATCAAGGCGATGAGCAGGCAAGGGCGCACGTTGAGCGTTATCTGGATTTATTAGCGGTTTGTCTGGGAAATATCCTGACCATTGTTGACCCTGACCTGGTCGTCATTGGTGGTGGCTTATCGAATTTCCCGGCAATCACAACGCAACTGGCGGACAGGCTGCCTCGTCATCTCTTACCTGTAGCTCGTGTTCCGCGCATTGAACGCGCGCGCCACGGTGATGCGGGAGGAATGCGTGGTGCGGCTTTCCTACATCTAACCGATTAAACAACAGAGGTTGCTATGCTGTCGCGTCGGGGTCATCGGTTAAGTCGTTTTCGTAAAAATAAACGCCGCCTGCGCGAGCGTTTGCGTCAGCGTATTTTTTTCAGAGATAAAGTGGTGCCGGAAGCAATGGAAAAACCAAGAGTACTCGTACTGACTGGGGCAGGTATTTCTGCGGAATCAGGTATTCGTACCTTTCGCGCCGCAGATGGCCTGTGGGAAGAACATCGGGTTGAAGATGTGGCAACGCCGGAAGGTTTCGATCGCGATCCTGAACTGGTACAAGCGTTTTATAACGCCCGCCGTCGACAGCTGCAGCAGCCAGAAATTCAGCCTAACGCCGCGCATCTTGCGCTGGCTAAACTGCAAGATGCTCTCGGCGATCGCTTTTTGCTGGTGACGCAGAATATCGACAATCTGCACGAACGCGCAGGTAATACCAATGTGATTCATATGCATGGGGAATTGCTGAAAGTTCGCTGTTCGCAAAGTGGTCAGATTCTCGACTGGACCGGAGACGTTACGCCAGAAGATAAATGCCATTGTTGCCAGTTCCCGGCACCCTTGCGCCCGCACGTCGTTTGGTTTGGCGAAATGCCACTCGGCATGGATGAAATTTATATGGCGTTGTCGATGGCCGATATTTTCATTGCCATTGGTACTTCCGGGCATGTTTATCCGGCGGCTGGATTTGTTCACGAAGCGAAACTGCATGGTGCGCACACTGTGGAACTCAATCTTGAACCGAGTCAGGTCGGTAATGAATTTGCCGAGAAATATTACGGCCCGGCAAGCCAGGTGGTGCCAGAGTTTGTTGAAAAGTTGCTGAAGGGCTTATAAAGCAGGAAGCATTGCCTGATGCGCTACGCTTATCAGGCCTGCGATGGGGCGCAATGAATTGAATTTGCGGGTGTCGTAGACCAGAGAAGGCGTTGACGCCGCATCTGGCATATTTACTGCCTCTTTTAGCGTTTACTCGTCCATAACAGCAACATTAGCCACATCCTTGCTAAATAAAAAACGGGCGGTAATATCACCGCCCGCTTGCTGAATTAACGTCCTGCTTTCAGCTTCTGATAATACTCTTCATAAATGCTGCTGGCTGCGCCAACGTCATTCTGCCATTCGCCATTTTTAATGGTTTCAGCATCCGGGTAGAGCGTTTTATCGTTCGCCACTTCCGGGCTTAACAGCTTACGCGCGGCGAGGTTTGGCGTTGGATAACCGATAGTTTCAGCAACCTGTTTTGCCACATCCGGGCGCAGCAGGAAGTTGATCAATTTCAGCGCGCCTTCTTTGTTTTTGGCATTTGCCGGGATCGCCAGGCTGTCCATCCAGAAAATGCCGCCTTCTTTCGGCCACACCACATCAATTGGCGTACCCGCCTGGCGTGCAACGAAAGCAGAACCGTTCCAGATCATGCCGAGGTTAACTTCGCCTTCCATATACGGGTTCGCCGGGTTATCGGAGTTAAACGCCGCGACGTTTGGCATCAGTTTTTTCAGCTCGTTGTATGCAGCTTCAATCTCTTTCGGATCGGTGGTGTTACCGGAGTAGCCCAGCTTACGCAGCGCCATCTGGAACACTTCACGGGCATCGTCGGTCAGCAGCAGGCTGCCTTTGTACTCAGGTTTCCACAGATCGGCCCAGCTGGTGACAGATTTCGGATCCACCGCATCACCGTTAACGCCAATCGCCGTCGCACCCCAGATATACGGAATGGAATAGTCGTTATTCGGGTCAAACGGCTTGTTGAGCATGTCTGGATCGAGGTTGCTGAAATTGCTTAACTTCGACTTG
Organism: Escherichia sp. HH091_1A; assembly: GCF_030295175.1. Taxonomy (NCBI): domain Bacteria; kingdom Pseudomonadati; phylum Pseudomonadota; class Gammaproteobacteria; order Enterobacterales; family Enterobacteriaceae; genus Escherichia; species Escherichia sp. HH091_1A. The sequence continues at coordinate 1,401,086 of NZ_AP025747.1, forward strand.
TCGATCTTCTGGATCATCCCTTCTTTACGCATTTTATCGACGTAATAGGTTGAAGGAACCACCAGGTCATAGGCACCGTCTTTGTACGTTTTCAGCTTCGCGTACATGGTTTCGTTCGACTCGTAAGTCGAATAGATAACCTTAATACCGGTTTCTTTGGTGAACTGTTCAAGCAGTCCTGGCGGCACGTACTCGGTCCAGTTGTAGAAATACAGCGTGTTGTTGTCATCGGCGTGAGCGGCGCTCATGCCCAGTGCCAGAGCACCCGCCGCGAGCAGGTGGCGTGACCATTTTTTCATTTAACGTCCCCTGTGTTACCTTTCGTTTTATCACGAGCAATAAGCTGGCTGGCAATTACCATCACCAGCGACAGCACCAGTAATATGGTTGCCAGCGCGTTAACTTCCGGCGATACGCCGACTTTGACCATCGAATAAATTTTTAACGGCAGAATTTCATAACTCGGCCCGGTGACAAACGAAGAAACCACCACGTCGTCCATCGACAGGGTAAAGCTTAACACCCAGCCCGCAGCTACCGCTGGCATTGCCAGTGGCAGAATGATTTTTCGCAGAATGGTAAATTCGCTGGCACCGAGATCTTTCGCCGCTTCCAGCATTCGCACATCAAAACCTTTCAGGCGCGAATACACCGTCACCACCACAAACGGCAGGCAGAAGGTGATATGCGAGAACAGCAGCGACCAGAAGCCAAGCTGAATACCCAGCAGCATAAACAGCACCAGCAGCGAAATCGCCATTACGATATCTGGTGACATCATCACCACAAATAGCATTCCGCTAACGAACGGCTTACCACGAAAGCGATAACGGTACAGCGCAACTGCCGTCAGTGAACCGATAAGCGTAGCAAACGTCGCCGAAAACACCGCCATTGTTAGTGAATGCTGCGCTGCCTGTAACAGGCTGTCGTTGTTCATCAGCAGGCTATACCATTTGGTGGTAAAACCCTGCCAGTTGATGCCAAAGCGCGAGCTGTTAAAGGAGTTCACAATCAAAATAATGATTGGGATATACAGGTACGCGTAGATAGCGGTCATAAAACCGCCGCGAAGCAGTCGACCGATCATTCGAGTTCCACCTTCTTATTCATAAGGCGGGACACTTTCAGGATTTTGAATTTATTCAATTTTTTCCTTTCTCCAAAATCTCTCCAAAACGTTTCCCCAAAACTAGGCCACGCATTTTACAACACTTTTTTCCTGAGATGGTGACGGATATTCCATATGGTGTTTGTCAAATAACCAACTTAACCCATTCCTGACCTCGAGTATCGTTATAGCGATCGGTGGTTGCCTGGACTTTATGTCCTAGTAATGTTTTTGTATCGATACCCTGTGCACGGTACAGCCGTTCTGATAGAGAGCGTTGTTCATGAAATGTTGGCGGAGTTTTTCCTGCTGGTGGAATTATCCCAGCCAGATCCCGTGCTTTGGCAAAGTAGTCGCTCAGGTTGTCTTTACTCATCGACTTCGGTTGTTTCTGGTGCCGACTATGGATTAGATATGGACTTAATATTCTGTCTCGGCACCCATCAATAACTTCTTTTAACGTTATCCCAATGGCATCACAGCGTAGTGTAAGCGGTAACGCCAGACGCATTCCGGTTTTTCCCTGGGTGATATGCAAGTGTTCGTTCCACACATCTGAAAAACGCATGTGGCAAATGTCATCACGGCGCTGACCAGTTACAATCGCAAGAAGCATTGCGTTACGGATAAAGTGTTTTTCAGGCGTTGCGTTGTAAATTTTTTGCCAGTCTTCCAGGGTGAGTCTGGCTCTGGTTACTTTAGGGATCGGTTTACGGGTAGCCTCCGGAGGATTCCATCCAGGAGGAACTTCCCCTGCATGCTGTGCTTCTTTATAAATATCAACCCATAATCCACGATTTACTCTCGCTGTGCTGACCATGTCTTTATCCAGCCACTCATCCAGTATTAATGCAAAGTCTCTTACTTCCAGTTCTTTCAATGGGTGGTTTCCCAGACGGGAAACCAGGTATGCAGCCATTCGAGTTTTTTCTTTGTGAGTTGTAGCTGCAATATCTCCATTTTTCAGTCGCGTGTCCTGTATTTTCAGATATCGATCAACCCATGCCTTTAATCTGATACCCCGACGTTTTGTTGCTGACGGACTTTCATCAATTTTGCGCATGAAATATTCAGCTTCTGCTGCAGCTATTCGCTGATTGGCTGTGGAAGCGATTTTTTCTGCCTTACCTTTGTCTGTTCCGAGTCCGTGAAATTTTCCAGTCACAGGATTTTTATACTGGTAGTAAACTCTGCCAGTTCTGCGATCAAACTTTTCGTAAAGACCGGCTACGTCAGTGCTGTTTTTTCGTGGCCTCGGTGACATGAGTTAAAATCTCCTTCAGTGCATCATCATCGCCAGTATGAATTTCCGGCGCAATTCCCGTTTCACCAGGCCCAACAAATACTGCTCGGCGATCTATCAGCCAACGCCCACGAATTTTTTGTGGTCTTGGAACGATGTATCCTAGTTTTCCGTATTTCACCAGGGTAGTGTTTGTTATTGGGAGACTGAACCGTTTTGGTTTCCACTCGTCGAGCGTTATCAGGTACTGTTCGCTCATGGCTATCACTCCGGAACGCGCCAGTTGCAGAATATCAACGACAACTGGCGACGGTTGAACATTAAAAATCAGCCTGATTCGGGATCAGTTTTTGCCAGATAGCTGAAACGTATTTTGCCTGGTGACGGGCGTCATCCAGTGCATTATGGCGCTCACCTTCGAATGGGATAGCAGTTCTGGCATCGAAGTCTATGGCTTTCCCCAGCTCAACGATTGTGCGTACATCGCGATCGTTGCAGTAGCGCCACGGGCAGGGGATACCCTGTCGTTCGTATGAACGGCGTAAAATCACGTTGTCGAAGTTGGCCCCATTACCCCAGACCTGAACAAAAAATTCACCGGAGTTTTCGTCGATAAATTCCCGCAATTGCAGTAGTGCATCATCTAACGGGATTTCATCGGTCATAATGGCAGACTGCGCCTCACGTGATTGCTTCAGCCACCATTTAATGACGTCACGATCAATGACTCCGCCAGCAGTATCCAGATCGATGGTCTTGCTAAATTCCGGTCCCATATCTCCGGTTTGTGGATCGAAAAATATTGCGCCTATTGAGATAATCGGGGCATCGGGATTTTTTCCCATGGTTTCAAGGTCGATCATCAGATGAATCCCCGCTCTGCTGGTGGATGTGAGCTTATGATGACCATTCACCTTAATTAAGGGATCTGTCGCCTCGCCAGTTTTATTATCGCTGGCGTGATGCTGATTGCCGCCAGGGTTCTCCTTGTGTGGATGTTCAGCGCCTTCCATTTCCTCCGGATCATTTTCCTGAACTTCAACCTGATTCTCTTCATCGAATGTTTCCTGGTATGTTGCGTCGCCCATCACCGCGCCACAATCAGGGCAGTTGCCGCCACCGCTCTGACCGCAGGCGGTGCAGACTTTTTCCGGTTCCTGTTGCGCTACTGGTTCGGATTGTTTCGTTTCTGGCCCGTTTTGTAACGCATTTGGGCTGTTTTGTTCCGCTTTTTGGTCGTTCCGTTCCGATTCATGCTGGTTCTGGTTCACAGAATCGCGAGTCTGGATCCCCTTGACCCATTTCGGATCATTAGGGTCGCTAATCCCCTCAACAAATTCATCACGCGATACAGCAAGTAACTTATCGGCGTCAGGCTGGCTGATATTGGCTGCCTGCATAATTTTGTTTACTTCGTCAGCGGTGACTTTTACTTGGTTAGCGGAACTCACCTGCGACTGAGCGTTCTGGCAATGTTCAGTTGTATCCGGTTCCATTGTTTCAGTTGTTGCCTGTTCACCTGCCATTGCGTCAGATGGTTGTGGTTTTTCTTCTTCTGTTTCACGTTCAGTAACCACCTCGCGGTTAATTTCTTCCAGGATATCTTTTTCCGGCGTATGCCGGGCAGCTGTGAGAGTTTCCTTGCTGGGGTTCTCGTGATCAGTTTCCGTCAAATAGGCGTTGATATACCCCTGAAGGCGTCCCGGGTAGTGATAAAATTCAGGGTGTGCGCTTCGGATAAGTGCAAAAATAGCGGCGCGGGAATAGTCCAGAATACCCGGGGTTGCACGAAGTGCTGCGGACCATTCTTTGAACGGACTTTCTTTTTTCAGGACTACTTCTTTTGCGCGACGATAAACGCTGCCCGGAATTTCATAAATATTAAAATCCATCGGAAGTGTGGCTGCTGCAATCTCCACATCCAGTGTGTCGAGGGTGTGTACTAAATTCGGATTGCGATCGGTTTTGTTCCCACCGCCAGCATTAGCACCGGAAGCCGTGCGGGTGATGCGTGAAACACGATTTCCTTTCATCCACTCTTTTGTCAGCAGACCCCGATCAGTGTAGTCAGCGTCCAGGTATGCTTCGAAAAAAGCAGTTATTAGTCCCAGGTCTGAATTACCAGGATTAGGGAAAACTTTGTCAGTGTCACGAACCAGTTTGTGGAGGTCGCGAATCTCCAGCGAGTCGAGCAGACTGGTTTTATGCGAAATAGCCAGGGCAGTAACAGCCGGTAGTTCTTCAGCCCGTGCAATGTGTAATGCCTGGAGTTCGTCGCGTGAAACGTGCGTTACTGGTTTTTCGCTGCCGTGTTGAGCAAGCCAACGAATGGGCAGTTCCTGACCGGAGACAGGCAGAAGCATGCTCTCCTCAATCTCAGTCATGTCTTCGCCGTTGATGTTGGTATTGTCAGTGCTGGCTGGTTTGTCCTGAACAGAGGGGGAAGGGCCGATAAATGTCATTGTGATGCCATCTTTCCCGCCTTTTTCATAGCGGTTGCAGAATTCAGTATCAAACACGCCTTCTGGCGGAAGGTCGTCAACAACGGGCAAATTGACGCGGACGGGTTTTTTAAAGTCGTCTTCATCATAATCGTTGTCATCCATTGCGGTAATGCAGCGGGAGATTGCAACAGATAATTTTTTTGCTGTAGTCCAGTAAAAACCACCTTTAATTCCTAGGCGTTTTCTTACTTTGTCATTTTTTGCTTCGCAATATAGTGCAAATTCTTCTTTATCAGTGCTCATTATTGATAAACCTCATCACAGATTTAAGGGTGAACAAATCTCTGCCATTGCTGACATATAAGAATGAAACTGGATATTTATTACGGTGCTGTTTTAAAATCCTGCTGGGATTTCGTTATTATCCTGGTGAATAACTTTATCGACCGGATAACAGTTGCCTGGAATTTTCTGTTCGGTTGCTGCTGCCATACATTCCTGCATTGTTCTGTGAACACTGACTGCAATATCAACTGGCTCTCCGGAAACAAGAAAAACCGTCAGAATAAGTGCAAATACTGGATTCATTGTGCACATCCTTTTGGCATCAGACGTAAACGGGCCAGCATTGAAACAATGCATACTTTATTTAATAACTCCCGTTCGTGTTTTCTTTTGTTAATGGCATCTTCAGTAAATACAGGATTACTGATAGTGACACCAATTTCAAAACAACCTTCAGACGTATTAACGTTTGGTAATAACGTTTTCATTATCGCGCCCTCAACAATGAGTTTTGTGATGCGGTGCCTGGTGCCTCCAGGTGACGTTAACCAGTTAACAATTAACGCCGGATACAGAGAATCCACCCATAACACTGTTTTTGGTTTTAACTGTTCCGCGTGCGCTTAGCCGCATTCACCGCATCACAAAATTCACTTTAAAAAGGGCGGCAGAGCAGTCACGGAGTAAAACTGATACCGCCAAACGCCACCAGAAAATTGATAACAGAGGGCGTTGCAGCGGGGTTGTCACTTAAGCGTATGGTCAACCTGACAACCCGGTGTTCTCAACGGGGAAGGAATAACCCCGCCATACTTACCGCCGCGCCATTTCGCGGAGTGCCACAACCGGAAGCGCACGGTCGACGAAAATTTAACGACAGGCTATCTATAAACCAGCTACCTCGCCGTACGCTTTCGCGTTGTGTGCCTGCTTTTAACCACGTCAGGCGAGGTGGTTCCTGTTATTCCCCAACAACAAGAAATTTGTATAATCCGGATATCCCCAACAACGAGAAGAGTACTCAACGTGATAGCAGAACTGTCAGCGGCTATGGCTGCGATAAAGGAGACAGCTGGTCTCGCTAAGGTTATTAATGACGCAAAAACGGATGCAGAAGTTAAAGCCGCAACTATTGAACTTCAGAACAAACTAATCACGCTTCAGGCGGAATGCTTCTCTCTTTGCGATGCGATCCGCTTTCGTGATGAAGAGATAATGCATCTCAAAGCAAAAATTGCAGAGACAGAAGATTTTCAGCGACAGGCGGAAGGTTACAAGCTTAACAAGCTTGATTCTGGAACCCTTGTATATTCCAAGAAGCAATTTATAGGCGATACTGAGATAACTGTGCCTCTTTGCCCACAATGTTTTGGAAAAAAGGTAATATCTGTACTTCAGCCAATGGAAATAATGCGCTTTGATGCTCATTTTCGTACTTTTTGCCCCGCTTGCAATAATAAGTTCTGGATGAACTCAAGATAATTAACCGTTTAAATAAGTTGGGACTATCCAGATTTTTAAAGAACGTACCGGATGCTCACCCGTGTCCGGCGCACGCACTCCACCTGACCCGTGGAGAACTCCTTAATTACCAACCTTAGCTTCGTTGGTTAGCTATTAACGCGGGTATGTAATCATTCTGGCAATGCTTAATGCCGCTGCTTTTTCCAGCTTGGTGATATCCTGCTCCAGAGCGGACAGATTTTCAGCCTGCTTAGCCCTGGCTTCATTGGCCCATTTCAGATCCTGCGCTGCATTAATTTTCTGGCGCATCCACTCATAAAGTTCATCATCGGTATAGTCTGGCGCGATGATGACGGGGTCTCGTTTCTGCATACTGATTCCTCGCGGTGCTGCTTCGCTTATCAGCCGTTAGATTTTGCCGAGCTGGAAAGCGCCTGTTTAAACTCACTGAAGCTGAGAGCTTCTTCGCCTTCGGCAAGGCCTTCGAAGTATTCTTCGTAAGCCTTTTCCATGATTGTGTCGAAATCCATATCACTCACCTGAGTTTCTTTCCAGCCAGCGACGGGCACCATTTTCGGTTTTAAACGTTTTGCTTTTGGTATACGTCATCGCGGTGAACGTACCGTCCTGGTTGGGGAACACGCCACATACCAGAGATTCGCTGTTGCCAAGATCGATAGTATCCATGCTGACCTCATTTCCCCTTAACGCCGGGGTAGCGGAACAAAAACCTGCTGCATAGTTATTAAAGTTGAACCCTGCCGTCATGTTCTTACGCCTCGGGCTGGCTACTTAACCCCTGACCACTGCCTGGTAACTCGAAGTATTGCCCTGCATTCTGTGGGGCGGGGTGGGTTGGTATGAAAAGAAGGATACCCATAGGTATTTAAAAAGTAAATACCCATGGGTAAATTTTTGCGGTGTCTTAACTGGTGACTAGTTGTTTGGTGAGCTATGATGCGTTTTGTGCTTTCTTTTTACGGATTTCTTCGTAGATCATATTGTAATACTGTTTTTTCTCTTCAAGAGTTTTTAATAATTTATCCGCTTCACTTTCTGGCAGTTCGTCTAAGAGATCTAAAAAAATACGTTGTCGTGGCGTTAGAACCCTTGTTTCATAACTGGAGGCTGTGTTCGTTGATGATGAAACGATACCATCCATCCATCCCCGGGGTAACCCAAAGGACTCTTCGATAATCTCCACCATATCATCAGCGATCCGTTTTTTTCCCTTTTTCCCCTCTGGGTACAACATTCTTGATACATAAGAAGGCTCGCGCCCGATCTTTCTGGCCACGTTAACCGCTTTACCATCGCATTTCTCATCACGAATTTTGATGAGTTGCTGTCGTCTAAATTCATATTTGTCCATAGGTAAATAATAGATGCGATTACCGCAAGGTAAACAACCTGTGGGTATTGACTTTTGTTTACCTGTGGGTATTCTTTGCTGTGTTTACTAAGGAGTAGCTATGGAAGAATTAAGAATATTTCTCAATTCTCTTTCGTCAGATGAACAGCGTATGTTTGCATGCGAGTGTGGTACCAGCATCGGTTATCTAAGAAAGGCATTGAGTAAAGGTCAAGTGTTAGGGGCATCGTTATGTGTCCTTATTGAGCGAGCCAGTAATGGTGAAGTTACACGTCAGCAACTAAGGCCTTTTGATTGGATGAATATTTGGCCCGAGCTGGAAGATACCAAAACGTTAACACAACCACTTTCTAGGAGCTTGATTCATGAAAATCAAGCATGAACACATCCGCATGGCGATGAATGCCTGGGCGTATCCGGACGGTGAAAAAGTTCCAGCAGCTGGAATAACCCAGGCTTATTTCGAACTGGGAATGACGTTCCCGGAACTGTACGACGACAGCCATCCGGAAGCCCTGGCTCGCAATACCCAGAAAATTTTCCGCTGGGTAGAGAAAGACACCCCTGATGCAGTTGAAAAAATTCAGACGTTGTTACCAGCGATCGAAAAGGCAATGCCACCTTTGCTGGTGGCCAGAATGCGCAGCCACAGTTCAGCTTATTTTCGGGAGCTGGTGGAGACGCGGGAGCGACTGGTGAGAGACGCTGATGATTTTGTCGCAGTGGCAATCGCCGGTTTCAATCAGATGAACCGTGGTGGCCCGGCAGGAAATGCTGTGGCAGTACATTGACTGACAATAGCCATATCGAATCACTTCCGGCAACTCGTGAGTAAAAAGATTCGGTATCAGAAGAGGTGAGTATGGCTAACGCTTGGCTCAGATTATGGCATGACATGCCAAATGACCCTAAGTGGCGAACAATTGCCAGGGTGTCAGGGCAGCCAATTGCAACAGTGATGGCAGTGTATATCCACCTCCTGGTGAGCGCGTCACGAAATGTCACGCGAGGTCACATTGATGTCACGACAGAAGATTTGGCAAGTGCGCTCGACGTGACAGAAGAGGTAATTGATTCAATTTTGCAGACGATGCAGGGGCGGGTACTTGATGGTGATTTAATCACTGGATGGGAAAAACGCCAGGTACTGAAAGAGGACAATGGCAACGTTTCACAAACCGCGAAATCCCCGGCAGAGCGCAAGAGAGCGCAGCGCGAGAGGGAAAAATTACGAAAACAGAATGAGGGGTGTCACGACGAGTCACGCATATGTCACGACATGTCACGACGAGTCACGACAGATAAAGATACAGATAAAGAATTAAACCCCACACATAACGCGCGCGTGCGCGAGAGAGCTCCGACCAGTGAGTCGAACGGTACGCCATCGCAGACAACGGAGCCCGAATATCTGGACGGCATGAGCGAACCCATCGGGAAATTTCCGATGACCGATGGCTGGCATCCGTCGCCGGATTTCCGACGACGGGCTGCTCTGTGGGGAGTGGCTCTGCCTGAGCCGGAATTTACACCAGCTGAATTTGCAGCCTTCCGGGACTACTGGGCAGCGGAGGGGAAAGTGTTCACGCAGATTCAGTGGGAGCAGAAATTCGCCCGTCACGTAAATCACGTCAGGGCGCAGGTTAAACCAGTCAGCAAGGGGGCAAACCATGCAGCAGCACCAGGTGGCACCGCATCACGGGCAGTTCAGGAAATTCGGGCAGCACGTGAGCAGTGGGAACATGAAAACGGATTTATCAGCGACGGAAACGGCCTGGAAGCTGTGGGAACTCATGGGGGAGGTTTATTCGAACCGCTGGACCCGGAAGAACGGGGCCGCACCTTCGAAGCTCTGGATTGCACAGATTGGCGCGATGACTGAGCAGCAAATCCGGCAGGTCTGCCGCCAGTGCATGGACCGCTGCCGGGCGGGTGAAACATGGCCTCCGGACCTGGCTGAGTTTGTGGCGCTGATTTCGGAGAGCGGGGCAAATCCATTTGGTCTGACGGTGGATGTTGTGATGGAGGAGTACCGCTGCTGGCGCAACGAGTCCTGGCGATACGACGGGAGCGATAAATATCCGTGGTCTCAGCCTGTGCTGTATCACATTTGCCTCGAGATGCGTTCAAAGGGGATTGAGCGCCAGATGACCGAAGGGGAGTTAAAACGGCTTGCAGAACGGCAACTGACGAAATGGGCAAAGCATGTTGGTAACGGCCTGAGCATTCCGCCAGTCCGGCGACAGCTGGCGGCACCAAAACGCCCGTCGGGACCAACGCCAATTGAGTTGCTGAAACAGGAGTATGAACGCCGGAAAGCGGCTGGTTTTGTTTGAGTTGAGAAGTGATTTTTACCGGGAGGAAATTTTAATGGAGACTGTTTTTGACGCACTGAAAGCAATGGGGAAAGCCACGTCGGCAGAACTGGCTGCGCGACTTGATATCAGTCGTGAAGAAGTGCTGAACGAGCTGTGGGAACTGAAAAGAAATGGCGTCGTTGATAAAACGGGTCACACCTGGTTTCTGGCTGGTGAAGGTGAATCCGGGGTAACCGAAGAGCAGCCAGCACAATCTGAAGTACCGGATGTGCTGACCGGGGCGGTCGAACGAAAAGTTACCGCTGACATGATGATTGAGTTTATTGGTCAGGAGGGAGCTAAAACGTGTGAGGAACTGGCGGGTAAGTTCGGTGTCAGCACTCGCAAGGTTGCTTCCACGCTGGCGGTGGTAACCGCAACGGGACGCCTGGCACGCGTAAATCAGAACGGTAAATTTCGCTACTGCATGCCGGGAGATAATTTACCAGCAGAGCTGAAAGCCGCATCGGTAGCGGAAACCGATGGTAAAGCCTTTCCTCAGCCAGCCGGTGTTGCGTTACCGGTACAGGAAGCTGCAACACAGGAAGATATTAAAACAGAAACTGTGGCGGACATGGTGCAGTCGTTACCATCGCTCACCGAAACGCAAGGGGATGACCTGATTTTACCATCGCTGCATATAGCAAACCGCGAACTGCGTCGGGCGAAAAATCATGTCCAGAAGTGGGAGCGTGTCTGCGCCGCGCTGCGGGAGCTGAACAAGTACCGGGATATTATACGGCAGATGAATTGTTCCAGAGAGGATGTGAAGTGAGATGGCGTGGCTGGGTGCGGGCTGAAATCCTTATTCTTCGGCAGTGCGCGGGAACAATGAAGGTAAAAAGCATCGGCAGTCTGATTGGCCGTAGTGAGGCGGCGGTCAGGACGAAAGCCCGGGAGATGGGAATAAGTCTGATTCTGCGTGGTGATTTTCACCAGTCAGCAAAATATCCGCAGAGTGATATTGAGCTGACGCGACAATTGCATCAGCGTGGCGTGTCCAGGAGAGAAATCGCCAGAAAATTTGGAATGCCGCTGCGCACAGTGAATAACTACGTTTATTTCGACAGGAGGGTGTCTGCGTGAAAATCCTGTATCAGGATTACGGCCCGGTGGGACAGGTGGTTATCAGCAGTACTGTAATGGAGTTCCGGAAGCATAACCGTGTGGTGGATGCAGTACTGTTAGCCTGTCCGGGGATATCGGCGAGCCGTGCAGGTGTGTTTTTTATGAAGACGAAGTTATATGGCAGTACAGCGTGGATAAAGAAGGCGTACCGGGTAGCGTTGCAGGAGGTAAGCAGTGAGTGAATCGGCAACCATTCTTGATATGTCCTGTGGTAGTCGTATGTTCTGGTTCGATAAGAATGACGACCGGGCGATATTTAGCGATATCAGAAAAGAAGAGCACACATTATGTGATGGACGACGCCTGATAATTAGCCCTGACCTGATAGCAGATTTTCGTGCATTACCATTTGCAGACGCATCGTTTCCGGTTGTTGTATTCGACCCTCCGCATCTTGAGCGTGTTGGTGATAACGCCTGGATGGGAAAGAAATATGGACGGCTGAATAAAGATACCTGGCGTGATGATTTGCAGCAGGGATTTAAAGAAGCCTTTCGTGTGTTGTGGCCACACGGTGTTCTGATTTTTAAATGGAATGAAACGCAAATACCTGTCCGCCAGATATTGGCACTAACCGACGCGAAACCAATCATCAGCCAGCGCACCGGTAAGAACGATAAAACACATTGGATTATTTTTGTGAAGGAAGCGACCAGTGGGTAAATCAAAATGCCAGGTTTATGGCAACAAGATAGAACCGTGTACGGCACTGGCAAACTCCCTTGAGCATGATGCTGAATACACGACGCGAAAAGGTCTGCTGATATACAAAATCTGGAATGAGAGTTTAACTCGCGGCCCTGATTTGGTGATGTTGCGATCCGGTGAATTTTCTAAATCACCAGTTCGGGTTTCATTTTGCCCGTTCTGCGGTGAAAGTCTGAAAACGTGGGAGAACAGAAATGAATGAAATTAGAGAAATACCAGTAGAACGTGATGAATATGGCTGCTGGATACATCCAGAATATGAAAAATTCTGTGACGGTCGGGAATATATTTCAACGGAAGAGTTTAACGCCTGGATGAAGGCAAATAATCTTCAGTGGACTATTTGCAGCATGGATGAAGATTATTTAAATCCGGTTGCAGATGACCCCGATATTTCCGCCTGGGAACCGGAACGACCAGAGGGCGAAGGCTGGTTTATTGGCTCCATTCATGATACTGAAGATGGTCCGGTTTGTGTCTGGTTGCGAAACAAGGTGATGGCATAGATGAGAATAGAAAAAGCGAAAGCACAGCTCAGGATAATGCTTGCTGGTCCGGCTGCGAGTTATATGACACATTCACCAGCCATAAAGAAGGTTCTTGATGAACTGGAAGATAAAGACAAACGCATTGTAGAATTGACAGACGCGCTTATGCAAATGATTAATGCGTATAAAATCACAATTCGTTCTGGTTACGAACGCATTACTGAATGTGGTGGTGACTGCGATTCACCAGAAAAGATGATTTCAGAAAATTCAGATATCAGAATGGCAGAGGCTGTTCTGAAAGCGGAATCCAAATCTGAATAATTAAATTCAGCATTGTAAATAAAGATTAATCCTTTACTGGAGGGAACCCTGCACCCTCAATCATCAGGAGGCCGCCCGAAAGGGCGGTAATAAAAATGGCAGAATTAACCAAAGAGCAATTAATCGAAGAAGCCAAATTAAAAATAGCGATTGCGAAATGCCACCCAAATTCAGGGATGGCACAGGTAGAGGGCGAGTTATTCAAAATTGCACTGGCATCGCTGGAAGCAGAACCAATAGGTACTTTCCACATTGTAGAACAGCAAGTTGACGGAACAAGTTACTATATCAAGGATGGGGAATGGCCTATTGATACTGGGATTATTGAAGTCTACGCCGCCTCACCGATGACGGTAGTGCTGAACGATGTATCTGGACCTCTTGCTCTTGCTTACAAAGAGCTTACACCCGCGATTATGCGCAACCATATCGCTGTATTCGAACGATACGGAATAACCCCAAACGATTGCATCACTACAATTCATGCGCTTCGAATTGCGCTGGATGGCATAGAGCGGAGCGACGCCATGCTTCACGGACGTCAGCCATGCCATCAAATTACCGCCTCAATGGCAAAAGCTATTGCGCTTAAACTTGGTGCCGAACTGAATAACGAAGAAGCAGAGATTTTCGCGGATGGATATAACGCCGCCGTGCTTCATGGCGGAAAATTTCGGGGAAATACGAATTCGTCAACCAACAATTTTCGGGAAATCTCGGAAACGTCAACCAGCTCTCCGGTAACTCCGGATGGTTGGATAAGCTGTAGTGAGCGAATGCCGGAAAAGAATCAGAACGTGCTTATTTCGGTGAATTTCGATAGTGATCTGGTTGAGCCGCTAATATGCTCAGCACGCTATACCGGAAGCACCTTTCGGCGAGGAGAAACAACGATTAAGCCGGGTAATGGTATTGAGCAGGCAACTCACTGGATGCCTCTACCAGAACCGCCGCAGGAGGTGAATCGATGACCTGGCCTGAAGCATTCACAACGGTAGGAATTGCGATGGCGGTGGCGCTGGTGGTGTATTCGATTTGCCGCTGGGGATAAATCGCCGAAAAAAGATCCCGACACAAACATGAGCCGGGATCTTTGATTTATATAGCCTACGAATCCGCCAGTAAGAGAGGGGGCGGATGGTTTATTCTAACACCGGAATGATGTGGGTAAAAGTTTATAAGAAATCGGTTTCATAACTTTGCCCACCATGATAGATACCGACAATAAAGACTTTTCTGTCATCAACGGCAAAAGCAATAATCGTTCTGTGGCGGAAATGAGTTACCCGCATCCCCTGGCGAATATCATCGCGTTTATTGCCCCGATGCGGGAATGTAGAAAACCCATCAAGATAATCAAGAAGCGCATTGGCATAATTGTCAGCAATGACGTTCCCTGTTTTCTCCGTTATATATCTGTGCAGGTTGATTATTTGTTGTTCGGCCTCAGGAGTAATGATGACTTCATATGTCATGCAGATTACTTCCCGGATCGAATCGTGGCGCGAACCTGTGAAATGGAGCGTCCGTTGTTTGGATTTTCGCGGATAGAATCAAGAGAGGGGGCGGCTGAATGCGTTAACCACGCTTCGATTGCTTTATCGCGCTCATTCAGTGCGCGAAGTCCTTCACGAATGACCTCGCTTTCTGAAGCATAGGCACCGGAAGCCACACGGGCGCGCACCATGTCAGCCATTTCGTTAGTTAATGTAATGCTGAATTGTTGGGTTGTACGCATGGTAAACCTCACGGAGTAGGATAGAACACTATTCGATGATAGCACGTTGCCTGTTGACGACAACAGAAATCAGAGACAATATTGCCGCACGCCAGCCTGAACAACTGGCACCTGCTGCGCCAGCAGAGAAAACAGATGGCGCACAAGACCAAATTACACAATTCTGATACCGTTCGTGCCAGCAGGCACGGGCGGCGTTCTCATGCATTCAAATATGACTGGTATCAGCACGATCCCTGCACTGAAGAACAGGCCGAATGGCTGATTCAGAACTACCGCAGACGTGGGTATGAGTTTAGGAAAGCCCTCACCCTCGATTATCGTCTCTGGATAATCTACGTCAGACTCCCTTATTCCGAACGCCCACCACGTCCGTCCCGCACATTACAGCAACGGATCTGGAGGTAACGTGCGGGTATTGCTTCGACCTGTTCCGGTACCGGAACTTGGACTGGTGGTGCTAAAGCCGGGCCGTGAATCCATGCGGGTATTTCATAATCCTCGAGTGCTGGTGGAGCCGGAACCGAAAAGCATGCGCGGTCTGCCGTCCGGAGTTGTTCCTGCCGTTCGCCAGCCGCTGGCGGAAGATAAATCATTACTGCCATTTTTCAGCAACGAACGGGTGATTCGCGCTGCAGGCGGTGCTGGTGCACTGTCTGACTGGCTCCTGCGTCATGTTAAATCCTGCCAGTGGCCTCATGGTGATTACCATCACAGTGAAACCGTCATACATCGTTACGGTACCGGCGCGATGGTGTTGTGCTGGCACTGCGACAACCAGCTGCGTGACCAGACCTCCGAATCACTGGAGCAACTTGCTCATCAAAACCTGTCAGCATGGATGATTGACGTCATACGCCATGCAATGAATGGCACACAGGAGCGGGAATTATCGCTGGCTGAATTATCCTGGTGGTCGGTCTGCAATCAGGTGGCGGACGCGCTTCCGGAGGCAGTATTACGTCGTTCTCTGGGGTTGCGTGCGGAAAAAATTCGCTCTGTGTACCGTGAAAGAGACATCATACCGGGAGAGCAGACCGCCAACAGCATACTGAAGCAGCGCACAAAAAATCTTGCGCCGCTGCCTCACGCCCACCAGCAACAGAACCCACCACAGGAAAAGACGGTGGTCAGCATTGCCGTTGATCCGGAGTCTCCTGAATCATTCATGAAGCGACCTAAACATCGCCGTTGGGTTAACGAGAAATACACGCGTTGGGTAAAGACACAGCCGTGTACGTGTTGTGGTAAACCAGCAGACGATCCCCATCACCTGATTGGTCATGGTCAGGGCGGAATGGGAACAAAATCCCACGATATTTTCACGCTACCGCTGTGCCGGGAACATCACAATGAACTTCATGCGGATCCGCTGGCGTTCGAAGAAAAGCATGGTTCCCAGGTTGATTTAATTTTTCGTTTTCTTGATCACGCCTTTGCAACCGGCGTGCTCGGGTAAAAGAGGTTACTGATGCGTATAGAATTTGTTTTGCCTTACCCGCCGACGGTGAACACCTACTGGCGACGCCGTGGCAGCACGTATTTTATATCGGAAGCCGGTAAGCGTTATCGCCGTGATGTGGCACTTATTGTTCGCCAGCAGCGGCTGAAATTAAATCTGTCCGGAAGGCTGGCGATAAAGGTTATCGCAGAGCCGCAGGATAAGCGCCGTCGTGACCTGGACAATATCCTGAAGGCACCACTGGATGCACTGACACATGCGGGGTTGCTCATAGACGACGAGCA
Source organism: Escherichia sp. HH091_1A (assembly GCF_030295175.1). Taxonomy (NCBI): domain Bacteria; kingdom Pseudomonadati; phylum Pseudomonadota; class Gammaproteobacteria; order Enterobacterales; family Enterobacteriaceae; genus Escherichia; species Escherichia sp. HH091_1A. The sequence goes on from NZ_AP025747.1 coordinate 1,417,494, forward strand.
GTTTGATGAAATCAATATTGTGCGCGGTCAGCCTGTACCTGGTGGGCGGCTGGGGATAAAAATTACTGAACTGGAGTGCGCATGAATAACCAGTATTTACAGTTTGTTCGTGAGCAGCTCATTATCGCCACCGCTGATTTGAGTGGGGCAACAAAAGGTCAGCTTGAAGCCTGGCAGGAGAATGCCATGTTTGATACAGGGCGTTACAGGCGTAAAAAAATCCGGTACCGCGATGAAGTGACTGGAAAAATGATCACGCGGGATAATCCACCAATCCCGGGGAAACAATCGCTGGCAAAGGGGACGTCAATTCCTCTGGTAAGTCAGGTTGAGTTTTCGACATCATCATGGCGACGGGCAGTTCTGTCTCTTGAAGAACACCATAAAGCCTGGTTGCTGTGGTGTTACAGCGGCAGCATTTGCTGGGAACACCAGATTGCGATAACCCAGTGGGCGTGGAATGAACTTAACACGCAATCTGGTACCAGAAAAATTGCGGAGAAAACACGGGAACGCCTGAAAAAATTAATCTGGCTGGCGGCGCAGGATGTCAGGGGATGGGTAACCGGGCATGAGAACTACCAGCGACAGGAACTTGCCAGGCTGTGTGGAATTAAACCTGACAACTGGAGCCATAATTATGCGAACTACTGGCGTAAGATGTGCGATATTTTTAAGAATCTCGATACGGAATCCTTGATTTGTACAGTGAAAATGAGAACACAACAAAAAGCGATCTTTTCGCGACGAGATGTTGCAAAAATCAATTAAATCGCGTACATTTCGTGTAAATTTGATATTTTGCCGATTTTGTACGCGATGGCAAAGTAAGCAAGGCCCGCCGCTGAGCGGGTTTTTTATGCCTGAAAAACGGTACAGAACATTAAACGCGCTGGTGGTTGCGAATACTGGTCTTTCAGCTTGCTGGCTGTTTCGACAAGAGTTATTGGTATGTCACGTTAACCAGAAAAGGGAAAAAGACATGCTAAAACAGCAGGATATGACCGAAACCGCCAGAGTGGTGTTTAATGAATTGAGCGTTACCGAACCGGCGACCGTCGGGGAAATTGCGCAGAATAATTACCTTTCACGCGAACATTGCCAGTTAATACTGACCCAGCTTGTTATGGCGGGTCTGGCAGATTATCAGTTCGGTTGTTACAGACGCCTTCCGCAGTGAAGGCTGTTTTATTTGTGGTAATGGGCGGCTGGTGGGTGTTAGCGGCACCTGCCAGCCATTTGCTCATGCGTTGAGGTCACAAGCAAATCTCAGGCCCATCAGCTTTGCGCAAAAGCGGAATGAGCCTACCAGAGTTACGCTTACTGATCCATGAAAATACTGTGAAAATAAACAGTGTTGATTTAATCAACTCTGATTGCTTGGAATTTATCCAGACCTTACCGGAAAACTCTGTCGATCTGATAGTCACAGACCCGCCATACTTTAAAGTGAAACCCGAAGGCTGGGATAACCAGTGGAAGGGCGACGATGACTACCTGAAATGGCTGGACCAGTGTCTGGCGCAGTTCTGGCGGGTACTGAAGCCTGCCGGAAGTCTTTACCTGTTCTGTGGTCATCGCCTGGCATCTGATATCGAAATCATGATGCGCGAATGCTTTAACGTGCTGAACCATATCATCTGGGCGAAGCCGTCCGGACGCTGGAACGGGTGCAGTAAGGAAAGCCTGCGGGCGTATTTTCCCGCCACAGAGCGTATTCTGTTTGCTGAACATTATCAGGGGCCATACCAGCCAAAAAATGGCGGCTATGCGGCAAAGGAGCGCGAGCTTAAACAGCATGTGATGTCTCCGCTGATTTCTTACTTTCGTGATGCGCGTGAATCACTGGGGATAACGTCGAAACAGATAGCGGAAGCCACCGGAAAGAAAAACATGGTGTCGCACTGGTTTGGTGCCCGCCAGTGGCAGTTACCGAACGAAGCTGATTACAACAAATTGCAGGCGTTGTTTGCGCGTGTTGCAGCAGAAAAACATCAGCGCGGTGAACTGGAGCAGCCACACCACCAGCTGGTCAGCACATACAGTGAACTGAACCGGCAGTATACGGAACTGCTGAGAGAATATAAAAATTTGCGGCGGTATTTCGGTGTGACTGTGCAGGTGCCGTACACCGATGTGTGGATGCATAAACCGGTGCAGTACTATCCCGGGAAACATCCGTGCGAAAAACCGGCAGAAATGTTGCAGCAGATAATCAGCGCAAGCAGTCGTCCGGGAGATCTGGTTGCAGATTTTTTCATGGGGTCGGGTTCGACGGTCAAAGCAGCGATGGCGCTGGGACGTCGTGCAATTGGCGTTGAGCTGGAGACTGAGCGTTTTGAGCAGACGGTCAAGGAAGTTCAGGATTTAGTCAGTCAGAACGGATGATATTGCAGAATTAGTTACGTACCGTTATTATCCTGCGCCCGGCCCTTTAGCTCAGTGGTGAGAGCGAGCGACTCATAATCGCCAGGTCGCTGGTTCAAATCCAGCAAGGGCCACCATAACATACCGCCATTAGCTCATCAGGAAGAGCAGACGACACGATAACAGGGTTGTTGGTGCGGGGTTCGAGTCCTCGATGGCGGTCCATTATCTGCATCATGCGTTGTTAGCTCAGTCGGACAGAGCAATTGCCTTCTAAGCAATCGGTCACTGGTTCGAATCCTGTACAACGCGCCAGACTTATTTTTCCCGGCTCGCTTTGGCGGGCCTTTTTTGTATCTGCGTTACACCATTAACTAATAAATCGAGTGCTTATCAGGAGGCTATGTGAAAAAACTGATGGTGGCGATTGGTCCGTTCGAAACAGAAGTTAGTTTTCGTGTTGTTCAGGGGGAGAGTGTACTTGTTGAAGATGTATTTCATGGAAAATCAACAGGTCCTTATGTAAAAGAATATCTTATCGACGCCACGGATGAAAATATTGAGGTGGTGTACGATTCCGTCAATCACCCTGATTTGATCATTAAGGCAAAATTGAAGCCACTTTATTGATCTGACCAGGAGCAATCATAAAATATCTCTGGGTACCCACAAGGAGATAAATATGTTTGTTTCTGAAGTGTTAATGGAAGATAAGGACAACAAAGGATGGGTTAAAGGTTGGGCTGTGGTAAGAAGCTCGCCCTGGCATCTTGTTGGGGTTTTTGCGACAGAGGAAGACGCAGAAACGGAAGCAAGAAAGATGGGAGATAAGTACGAGGTTCACTATGGCTCGCATCGAACAGGAAGTGATGATTTTGTCTGGGGGGAGTAACAGTCGTTTAACCCCAGAATAATCCCGTAACTGAGGTCGCTATTGGCGGCTTTTTTTGTATCCGCGCCACGCCCGGCGCATATCAAAAACCACAGAGCCTTTCAGGGGTGAGCTTACGGGATGGTCAGTGTGACTTTCTCTGTGGGCTGGTCACCCCCGGGCGCAGGCTCACCCACTAAAAGGAAAAGTCACGATGTTTGGTATTTTCAAAAAGAAAACACGCAAGGCCATTACCGAAGTGAAGAAGATGGAGAATCGCGATGCAGTGGAGGCGACCGTCTGGGGTGCGTATTCCATTGCATATGCTGACGGCACCTGTGACGCGAAAGAAATCGCGGTACTGGAGAAAACCATTGCAGCACTTCCTGCCTTTGCGCCGTTCTCGGGTGAGATTGCACAAATGAGTGCAAATATCCGCGCCCGTTATGAAGCATCGCCGCGTTCTGCCAATGCCGAAGCCCTCCGCCAGCTGGCTGATATTGCAGGTACTGATGACGCAGTTAATGTGCTGTGCCTGTGTCTGGATATCGCTGACCAGGACGGCATTGGTCCGGATGAAGAAGCACAGCTCAAGAAAATTGCTCAGGCGCTGCAGCTACCACTGGAGCAGTACCTGTGAAAAGTGCGCGCCTTGTGCTGGCTGCCATCCTGCTGTTTCTGGTAGTGGCAGTGGATTTTACCGGACGGCTGATGTCGGTACTGGCAGATGGTGTGCTGGTGGTGATGGTGCTGGTCGTGCTCCGGCCTTTACTGCGCAAATCTGAATAACACCACGCAAAAGGCATCTGCGGGTGCCTTTGATTGGGTGTTGTTTTTACGGGCCGCTGGTGGCCTTTTTTGTTTCCATTACACAACGCCCGCATCTGCGAGGTGGGGGTTATGAAATCCATGGACAAAATTTCAACGGGCATTGCCTACGGCACCTCCGCAGGCAGTGCTGGCTACTGGTTTTTACAGTGGCTTGATCAGGTCAGTCCGTCACAGTGGGCTGCGATTGGTGTACTGGGGAGTCTGGTTCTGAGCTTCCTGACTTATCTGACAAATCTGTACTTCAAAATCAGAGAAGACAAGCGTAAGGCTGCACGGGGAGAGTAATTCAATGACTCAAAACTATGAACTGATTGTGAAAGGGATCCGCAATTTTGAGAATAAAGTTACGGTAACTTTAGCGTTACGGGACAAAAAACGCTTTGACGGTGAAATTTTTGACCTGGACATCTCGCTGGACCGTGTTGAAGGTGCCGCGCTGGAGTTTTATGAGGCAGCAGCCAGAATGAGAATCAGACAGGTATTCCTGGATGTTGCTGCCGGGTTATGTGAAGGGGACGAGCTGTTGCCAGAAACGCGCCCCTGTTCAGAGGCGTGGTATACCATAAAAATTAACAGTTCTGATAACTCGATTACGGGTTGTTAGCTTTTTGCAGTTGGCTTTCCAGTATCTTTCATTGGTAGCATCCTGATAAATATCCATGAGCGCAAAAATCAAATACGGCCTGTCAGCTGCCGTTCTGGCGCTGATTGCTGCAGGCGCGTCTGCTCCTCAAATACTTGACCAGTTTCTGGATGAAAAAGAGGGTAACCACACTACGGCATACCGCGATGGTTCCGGTATATGGACCATCTGTCGTGGTGTCACAATGGTGGATGGTAAGCCCGTCATACCGGGAATGAAGCTGTCGAAGGAAAAATGCAACCAGGTTAACGCTATTGAACGTGATAAGGCGCTGGCATGGGTGGAACGCAATATTAAAGTACCACTGACCGAACCACAGAAAGCGGGTATAGCGTCATTTTGTCCCTATAACATTGGCCCCGGTAAGTGTTTCCCGTCGACGTTTTATAAGCGGCTGAATGCCGGTGATCGTAAGGGTGCATGCGAGGCGATTCGCTGGTGGATAAAAGATGGTGGGCGCGATTGCCGCATACGTTCAAATAACTGCTATGGACAGGTTATTCGTCGTGACCAGGAAAGCGCATTAGCCTGTTGGGGGATAGATCAGTGAGCAGAGTCGCCGCGATTATTTATGCTCTGGTTATCTGCATCATCGTCTGCCTGTCGTGGGCGGTCAATCATTACCGTGATAACGCCATCGCCTACAAAGAACAGCGTGATAAAAAAGTCAGTGAGCTGAAGCAGGCGACCGCCACCATCGCTGACATGCAGCAGCGCCAGCACGATGTTGCTGCGCTCGATGCAAAATACTCGAGGGAATTAGCCGATGCGAGAGCTGAAAATGAAACTCTGCGTGCTGATGTTACCGCTGGTCGTAAGCGCCTGCGGATCAACGCCACCTGTCCAGGCTCCGTGCGTGAAGCCACCGCCACCGCCCGCGTGGGCAATGATGCCAGCGTCGAACTCTCTCCAGTTGCTGGACGAAACGTTCTCGGTATCAGAGACGGAATCATCAGCGACCAGGCAGCATTGAGAACGCTTCAGGAATATATCCGTACTCAGTGCCTGAAATAGTTTTTTCAATGCGTTGTATCGTCGCCGTATTTCCGCATTAACAGAGACCGCAGCCCTACGGGGAGACTCCTCTGCGCGAGTGTGCGGGGATAATCAAAAACGATACACACCGGGGTTTACTGCGTTAACGGAGCGCGGCGTTGTCCCCTCATAGTCGCCTGGCCGGTGCGATGGTGGAAGAAACCGGAACACATTACAAAATGATAACAATTATCATTTTTCGGGTCCTCCTGGCGGGGTGGGCCTGTACACGGGGCGGGTCGGCGCGGAAAAAAGCGCATTTTTGTGATTTTATCGTCATCATCATCATGTATGTAAGCTGTTGTTTTTAATGTAATTGATGCAAAAAAGATGATGGTTGTGGCCAATTTTTGTTCGACATCTTTGGGTGGCGGCATTTCTTTACAAAAAAAACAGAATCACTTCTGTTCAGAGGGGTATGTGGAGGAGGCGTAGATGGACGGCGAGCTGAAAAATATGAAGTTAAATATTAATCAACTGGCAGCCCTTTCAGGCCTGCACCGGCAGACCGTTACCGCAAGAATGGCGGATGTTCCTCTTGCTCCGGGCAGTAATGAGAAGAAAAAACTTTATCTCCTGACGGACCTGATTACTGCGCTGCTGGCAAAAACACCATCCACCGAAGATGAGGAGATGAATCCACACGATCGCAAGGCATGGTATCAGTCCGAGCGCGAGCGTCTTAAATTTCAGCATGAAACTGTTCAGCTTGTCCCTGTCAGTGATGTCAGGCGGTCGTTTTCTGTCGTGGTGAAAGCGATAGTTCAGGTACTGGAAACCTGGCCTGACCGGCTGGAGAGGGACCGGGGGTGGACTGCATCACAACTGAATGAAGTACAGATTGTGGTTGATGAGATCCGCGACACACTGGAAAAGGCAGTCATTGACTGTTGTGATGAGGCCGATATGTGAATCAGGTGAACGAGAGCCATAGCCGCGCATCCGATATCTGGCGCGAAGTGGCCTCGCTGTTTCGCCCACCTGGCCGGTTACCAGTAGCGGAAGCCATCAGGCGTTATATGCGGGTACCACGGGGAGCCAACACTTCCGGTCCGTGGGAGTCATCACTGACGCCCTATATGATTGACCCCATTAATACATTATCAGCCCGTGAATATGACGCGGTGGTGTTTGTAGGACCGGCGCGGACCGGGAAAACCGAAGGGCTGATTGATGGCTGGATTGTGTACGGCATCATCTGTGATCCGGCGGATATGCTGGTGGTGCAGATGACCGAGACCAAGGCGCGGGAACACTCCAGAACGCGTCTTTCCAGAACGTTTCGTCACAGCCCGGAGGTCAGTAAGCGTCTCAGTCCTTCCCGTAATGACAACAACGTCCACGATAAAATGTTTCTTGACGGCTCCTTCCTGAAGATTGGCTGGCCGTCGATCACCGTATTTTCCTCCTCGGATTACCGTCGTGTGGCGCTGACGGATTATGACCGTTTCCCTGAAAACGTGGACGGGGAAGGGGATGCCTTCACCCTGGCATCAAAGCGTACCACCACCTTTATGTCTTCCGGGATGACCTTGGTCGAGAGTTCACCCGGGCGGGATATCACTGACACCAAATGGCGATGTGGCGGCACACATGAGGCACCCCCAACAACGGGGATCCTGTCCCTGTATAACCGGGGAGACCGCCGTCGGTGGTACTGGCCGTGTCCGCACTGTGGGGAATATTTTCAGCCGGTGATGGATAACATGACCGGTTACCGGAATAACCCTGATTTTGTGGCTGCCGGGCAGGCGGCCCGCCTGATGTGTCCGCACTGCTGCGGCCTGATTGCTCCGGAACAGAAACGTGAACTGAATAACCAGGGGATCTGGCTTCGTGAAGGTGAACGGGCGGCGGCGGACGGCAGTATCACCGGAACGCCACGAAATTCCCGGATTGCGTCATTCTGGATGGAGGGGCCGGCTGCGGCGTTTCAGACCTGGGAACAACTGATTTTTAAACTGCTGGCGGCAGAAGAAGAGTATGAGCGAACCGGCAGTGAAGAGACCCTGAAAGCGGTGGTGAACACCGATATCGGACGACCCTATCTGCCCCGTTCAGCCACGGAACAGCGTAAAAGTGAACTGCTTGAACAGCGTGCCGAGCCGTTTCCCCGGCGATCTGTGCCGGATGGTGTGCGTTTTATTGAGGCAACGGTTGACGTACAGGGCGGTAAAAATCGCCGTTTTGTTGTGCAGATCACCGGATACGGAGAGCAGGGGGAACGCTGGATTGTTGATCGCTACAACATCCGGCATTCACTGCGCTGCAGTCCCAACGGTGAAAGTCTGCCGGTTGATCCGGCGGCATATCCGGAGGACTGGGATTTGTTGCTGACGGATGTGTTCCATAAAACATGGCCGCTGGCTTCTGATCCGGATGTGCGCATGCGTCTGATGGCCATGGCGGTGGATACGGGAGGGGAAGCCGGGGTGACAGATAACGCCTATCGTTTCTGGCGTCGTTGCCGGAGTGACGGACTGGGCAACAGGGTGTTTCTGTTCAAGGGGGATGGTCTTCGCCGTGACAGGCTGATTAACCGTACCTTCCCGGATAATACCGGCAGAAGTGCCCGCCGTGCCAGAGCCAGTGGCGATGTCGCGCTGTGGCTGGTTCAGACGGATGCGTTTAAGGACCGTGTAAATAATGCCCTGTGGCGTGACACACCGGGGCCGAACTATATCCACTTTCCCGACTGGCTGGGGCGGTGGTTTTACGATGAGCTGACCTATGAAGAGCGCGGCAGTGACGGAAAATGGCGAAAACCGGGCAGGGGCGCTAACGAGGCGTTTGACCTGCTGGTTTATGCGGATGCGCTTGCCGTTCTGCATGGTTACGAAAAGATCCGCTGGCCCTCCGCACCGGACTGGGCACAGCGGGAAACGTGGCTCGTCTTCCCGCAGGAGCGTTCTGGTGAAACGGCATCCCCGGAACTGACGGCCGGGGCAGAAAAACGCCGTCGCCGGAAGAAAAAACTGCGGACGGAGCGTGCGGAAGATAATCCATGGATAACATCAGGAGGCTGGTTGTGAGCACAGAAGAAGCCAGAGAAATGATACAGCGGTACCGTGAAGCGGAAATGGCCGTACTGGAGGGGAAGTCTGTCACCTTCAACGGACAGCAACTGACGCTGGAAAGCCTTTCTCAGATCCGCGCCGGACGTCAGGAGTGGGAACGCAGGCTTGCCGCGATGGTGAGCCGCAGGCGGGGAAAACCGGGATTTAAACTGGCGAGGTTTTAATGGCAATTATTGATGATGTGATAGGCGTGTTCTCTCCAGGCTGGAAAGCGGCCAGACTGCGTTCAAGGGCGTTAATCATGGCCTATGAGGCGGTGAAACCGACCCGGACACATAAAGCCCGGCGTGAAAATCGATCTGCTGATCAACTCAGTAAATATGGCGCGGTTTCCCTGCGGGAGCAGGCCCGTTTTCTGGATATCAATCATGACCTGGTGATTGGTGTGTTTGACAAGCTTGAAGAGCGGGTGATTGGTGCCAGAGGAATTACTGTGGAGCCTCAGCCATTACGAAAAAACGGGGAAATGGCGGCAGAGCTGGCTGCGGATATCCGCCGGTTGTGGGCTGAATGGTCCGTGAGTCCGGATGTGACAGGGCAGTATACCCGTCCCGTGCTTGAGCGTTTACTGCTGCGGACCTGGCTGCGGGATGGTGAAGTGTTTGCGCAGATGGTCAGTGGTGCGGGAAACGGTCTGGAACGGACGGCGGGAGTGCCATTCTGGCTTGAAGCGATGGAGCCGGATTTTGTTCCCATGCACAGTGATGAATCCGCCGGGCTGAATCAGGGGGTTTTTCTTGATGAGTGGGGCAGACCGAAAAAATATCTGGTTTATAAAAATTATCCGGTCAGTGGTCGGCAGAGTGATACGAAAGAAATCGCCGCCGGAAAAATGATCCACCTGAAGTTCACTCGTCGTCTGCATCAGACGCGAGGCTCATCCATGTTATCGGGGGTGCTGATGCGGATCAGTGCCCTTAAGGAGTATGAGGATGCGGAACTGACAGCGGCGCGTATTGCTGCGGCGCTGGGACTGTATATCCGTAAAGGTGACGGACAGGACTATGAAGATCCGGGGATCAAAGAAACCGAGCGGGAAGTCCATATCACCCCGGGGATTATTTATGACGATTTGCGCAAGGGCGAGGATATCGGCATGGTCAAATCCGATCGTCCCAATCCCAACCTTGAAACTTTCCGCAACGGCCAGTTGCGTGCAGTGGCAGCTGGCAGTCGTCTGAGTTTTTCCAGTGCGGCGCGTAACTATAACGGCACCTACAGCGCCCAGCGGCAGGAGCTGGTCGAGTCCACGGATGGTTACCTGATCCTGCAGGACTGTTTTATTGGTGCGGTAACCCGCCCGGTGTACCGGACATGGCTGAATATGGTGGTTGCGGCAGGTCTGCTGAAAATTCCGGCGGATGTGGAGATGAAGACGCTATATAACGCGACGTATTCCGGTCCGGTGATGCCGTGGATCGACCCGGTTAAGGAGGCTGAAGCCTGGCGGATACAGATCCGGGGTGGTGCCGCGACGGAATCCGACTGGATCCGCGCAGGCGGGCGCAACCCGGATGAGGTCAAACGTCGCCGTAAGGCTGAAACTGAGGAAAATCGCAGGCTGGGGCTGGTCTTTGATACTGACCCCGCTAACGACAAAGGAGGCAACAGTGCCGGAACTGAACAACAGCGTCAGCAGGCCACCGACAGCCAGCATGAAGAATAAATCCTGGTTCAGGATGCAGGCGGGTGGTCAGGGTGAGGCGGATATTTATATTTATGATGAGATTGGTTTCTGGGGCGTCACCGCGAAGCAGTTTGTCAGCGATATGAATGCCCTGGGTGATATCACCCACATTAATCTCCACATCAACTCACCGGGTGGCGATGTCTTTGAAGGCATCGCCATTTTTAATGCCCTGAAAAATCACGGTGCGGCCATTACCGTGTATGTGGATGGCGTTGCCGCCTCGATGGCATCCCTGATTGCGATGGCCGGTGACACGGTCATTATGCCGGAAAATGCCTTCATGATGATCCATAAACCCTGGGGGATCAGCGGTGGTGATGCGGAGAAAATGCGCACTTATGCCGAACGTCTGGACAAACTTGAGTCGGTTATGGTGCCGGTATATGCGCAGAAAACCGGAAAAACCACCGATGAAATTGCCGCCATGCTGGCGGATGAGACCTGGATGTCCGGTGCCGAGTGTCTGGCACACGGATTTGCTGACCAGGTGACGCCAGCCGTTAAGGCAATGGCATGTATTCAGTCAAAACGTACAGAGGAATTTAAAAAGATGCCGGAATCCATCCGAAATATGATCACGCAGCCACACAACAGTGCCCCGCGTGATACCACAGTGACAATCCCTGCACCGGCGGTAACAGAACCATCACCGGTACCGGCAGTGTCTGATGAGGCGACCATTCGCGCCCGCGTTATGGCTGAGCAGAAAGCCCGCATGTCAGGCATTAACGATCTGTTTGCCATGTTTGGCGGGCGCTATCAGGCGCTTCAGGCGCAGTGTGTGGCCGATCCTGACTGTTCGCTGGAAATGGCCCGCGAGCGCCTTCTGAATGAAATGGGCAAGGAGTCCTCGCCGACCAACAAAAACACACCGGCCCATATTTATGCCGGAAACGGCAATTTTGTGGGAGACGGGATCCGCCAGGCGATGCTGGCCCGTGCCGGATTTGAAAATGTCGAGAAGGATAATGTCTATAACGGGATGACCCTGCGTGAATGGGCTCGCATGTCACTGACCGAGCGTGGTATTGGGGTGGCCAGTTATAACCCCATGCAGATGGTCGGGCTGGCGCTGACGCACAGCACCTCTGATTTTGGCAATATTCTGCTGGATGTGTCGAACAAGGGGCTGATCCAGGGCTGGGAGGAATCAGAAGAAACCTTCCAGAAGTGGACCCGTAAGGGACGCCTGTCAGACTTCAAAACAGCGTATCGCGTGGGGATGGGCGGTTTTGGTTCTCTGCGTCAGGTTCGTGAAGGGGCGGAGTATAAATACATCACCACCTCAGATCGCAAGGAGACCATTGCTCTGGCCACTTACGGGGAGATTTTCTCCATCACCCGCCAGGCCATTATCAATGATGACCTGAATATGCTGGTTGACGTGCCGATGAAGATGGGGCGTGCGGCGAAGGCAACGATTGGTGACCTGGTCTACAAGGTGTTGACGGATAACCCGAAACTGTCAGACGGTAAGGCGCTGTTCCATGCCGATCACAAAAATATTGCCACCGGCGGGATCTCCGTTTCCGGACTGGATGCGGCCCGTCAGATGATGCGCCTGCAGAAAGAAGGCGATCGCGCCCTGAATATCCGTCCGTCCTTTATGCTGGTACCGGTGGCACTGGAGACGGTGGCGAACCAGACCATCAAATCGGCCAGTGTGAAAGGGGCGGATGCAAACGCCGGTGTCATTAACCCTATCCAGAACTTTGCTGAGGTGATTGCGGAAGCGCGTCTTGATGCGGCAGATCCGAAAACCTGGTATCTGGCGGCGGCACAGGGCACCGACACCATTGAAGTGGCCTGGCTGGATGGTGTGGACACGCCATACATTGATCAGCAGGAAGGTTTCACCACTGACGGTATTGCCACAAAAATCCGTATTGATGCCGGTGTGGCACCACTTGACTGGCGCGGACTGGTGCGTTCGTCGGTGGCCTGATAACCGCGTTATCACAATCACTGCCCGAAAGGGCTTTTTTTATGCCTGAAAACAGCCCCCCGGGGGCTGTCCGGAGAGACAGCATTATGGCTAAAAATTTTGTACAGGACGGCACCACCATTGAGCTGGTGAATGCCGGGGATCAGACCATTCTGAGCGGTGCCGCTGTGGTGGTTGGCAGCATGGTGGCAGTGACCATTACCGATATTCCTGCCGGGGAGACCGGTGACGGGTTCGCCGAAGGCGTGTTCCTGCTGCCCAAACAGTCTGCCGACGATATTCAGGCCGGTGTGGCGGTTTATCTGAAGGACGGGACTGTGCAGCCTGCCGCAGACGGTGCAGTGGCGGCGGGAATGGCATGGGAGCATGCGCCGTCAGGCACCACCACGGTGGCGGTTAAAATCAATGCCTGATCTGTTTGCGCGAATGTGCAGCCGGATGGACCTGGCGACCGTACGCATGATGGGGAAAACGGCGGAGATTAACGGCGTAGTGTATGACGTGATACCGGAGTATGAGTCTGCGGATATGGGGGCGCTTTCCGGCAGTCAGTTGTCACTGGTGGTGTTTTCAGCGCAGTACCGGCCGGCCCGCGATGATGTGGTTGTGTTTGACGGTCGCTCACTGGTGGTGACCCGTTATGACACGTACAACGGTAATCCCCGGATTTTTGTCGAACAGGAATAAGTATGGCGATAAAAGGTCTGGCGCAGGCCATGAAAAATCTGGATGCGATTAACCGCCGTGCCGTTCCCCGGGCTGCCGCCACGACGCTTAATCGTGTGGCGGAGTCCATCATCGCGAAAACGGCCTCTTCGGTTGCCCGGGAGCTGGCGGTCCCACGCCGTCTCATCCGTGAGCGTATCCGCCTGCAACGGGCCAGCGCAGACAGGGTTTATGCGAAGGTCATCATCAACACCGGTAATCTGCCCGTCATAAAACTGGGGACGGCCAGCGTGCGGCTTTCCCGCAGAAAGCGGCGAAAGAAAGGTGAGCGTTCGGTCACGAAAGGCGGTGGCAGTGTGCTGATTGTCGGGAAACGGCGGATCCCGAATGCTTTTATTACCCGGCTGGAAAATGGCCGGTGGCATGTGATGCAGCGTATGCCGTGGGCATCATCGTCCACCGGCGCGGACAGCAAAGGGAGGCCGAAACGCCACCGTCTGCCGATCGAAGTGGTGAAAATACCGACGGCCAGACCGCTGGCGGAAACCTTTGAGCGCGAACGTGACCGGATGTACCGGGAGAAATTACCGGAACAGATGATGAAAGCCATGACGCATCAGTTACGCCTGGTGCTGAAAAGAAAATGACAGGGAGGGTGTATGAAACACCGTGAAATACGGGCGGCAGTTCTGTCTGCCCTGAAAGAAAATATTTCTGAGCGGGTGAGCTGGTTTGACGGCCGCCCGGTTTTTATTGATGAACAGGAACTACCTGCTGTTGCTGTTTACCTGACTGATGCGTCTGCTGCTGACGAGTTCGTTGATGAGGGGACCTGGGAGGCGACACTGCATATTGAAGTTTTTCTCAGGGCAAAAGAACCGGACTCGGCACTGGATATGTGGATGGAAGAGAAAATCCTTCCTGCGCTGGAGGCGGTTCCCGGCCTCAGTGCGTTACTGCTGAAGATGAATCTTCAGGGGTATGACTACCGCCGGGATGATGAGTTTATGATGTGGGGATCGGCAGATCTCCTGTGGAAAATTACCTACGAGATGTGAGGACGATATGGCAATACCAAATCCTCTTGAGCCGGTGAAAGGTTCCGGCACCACACTATGGGTGTACACCGGCACTGGTGATGCTTATGCCAACCCGTTGTCAGACGATGAGTGGACGCGCCTGGCAAAAATAAAGGATCTGACCCCCGGCGAGATGACGGCAGAATCCTACGATGATAACTATCTGGATGATGAGGATGCTGACTGGGTATCCACCGGGCAGGGGCAGAAATCTGCCGGTGACACCAGTTTTACGCTGGCCTGGAAGCCGGGCGAGAAAGGGCAGCGCGATTTGATCGCCTGGTTTGACAGCAGTGAGACCCGGGCCTACAAAATCCGTTTCCCGAACGGCACGGTGGATGTGTTCCGTGGCTGGGTGAGCGCCATTGGTAAAGCGGTGACCGCCAGAGAGGTGATCACCCGTACCGTTAAGATCACCAATATCGGCCGTCCGTCGCTGGCGGAAGATCAGGGGGACATCACACCGGTCACCGGTATTACCGTGACGCCACCAACGGGCAATGTGGCAAAAGGTCAGAATATCACCCTGACCGTGGCTGTTCAGCCGGAAGGGGCGACGGATAAAACCTTCCGCGCCACGTCGGCGAATCAGAATTTTGCGACCATTACTGTGAAAGGGAACACGATCACGGTGAAAGGTATTGCGGCAGGTAAAGCGCAGATCCCTGTTGTCACCGGCAATGGTGAGTTTGCGGCGGTGGCGGAGATCACCGTCACGGATGGCGCTTCAGGCTGAGAGGGGAGATAAAGCATGTTTCTGAAAACAGAACAATTTGAATATAACGGTGTGTCTGTCACGCTTTCTGAGCTGTCTGCGCTGCAGCGTATTGAGCATCTTGCCCTCCTGAAACGGCGGGCAGAAGAGGCTGAAGTCAGCGGCAACCTGCAGGTGAGCGTGGAAGACCTTGTCAGAACCGGGGCGTTTCTGGTGGCGATGTCCCTGTGGCATAACCATCCACAGAAAACGCAGTCACCGTCAATGAATGAGGCCGTGATGAAGATAGAGCAGGAAGTGCTCACCACCTGGCCTGCCGATGCCGTTGCCCGGGCGGAAGAAGTGGTGTTGTGCCTGTCCGGGATGAGTGAGCCTGTTCATGTGGATACGGATATCACCGAAGTGGCGAAAAATAATGCGCTTACTGATGATGATTTTTCTGCGGGAAAGTCTTCGACGGCGAGCTGAATTTTGCCCTCAGACTGGCGCGTGAGATGGGGAGGCCTGACTGGCGCACCATGCTTGCCGGGATGACATCCACCGAATATGCCGACTGGCACCGTTTTTACCGCACGCATTATTTTCACGATACCCAGCTGGATATGCATTTTTCCGGGCTGACGTACACCGTACTCAGCCTGTTTTTTTGCGATCCGGATATGCATCCGGCGGATTTCAGTCTGCTTGCACCCCGACGTGATGATGAGCAGACGGAGATGCCGGATGAGGACGATATGCTGATGCGGAAAGCGGCAGGACTTTCTGGTGGTGTCCGCTTTGGGGCTGACGGGAAGGAAATCGTTACGGTCAGTGATGACATGCGGAGCAGTACAGAGGATGAAGCCATGCTGATGATGGTGTCTGAGGGAATTCCAGGAGGTGTACGCTATGGCGGGTAATTTTGCCGATCTGACAGCTGTTCTTACACTGGATTCAACCCGTTTTTCTGAAGAGGCTGCACGGGTAAAGAAAGAACTGGGTGAAACCAGTGACCTTGCGGATTTGATGGCCGGGCGTGTCAGCCAGTCTTTTAAGAAACAGGCCACTGCCGTTGAACAGGGCCTGAGCCGTCAGGCGCTGGCTGCACAAAAAGCCGGGATTTCCGTCGGGCAGTATAAAGCGGCCATGCGTACCCTGCCTGCACAGTTTACGGATATCGCCACGCAGCTTGCCGGTGGTCAGAATCCCTGGCTTATTCTGCTGCAACAGGGCGGTCAGGTGAAGGACGCCTTCGGCGGGATGCTCCCCATGTTCAGGGGGCTTGCCGGTGCGATCACCCTGCCGATGGTCGGGGTCACCTCGCTGGCGGTGGCGACAGGTGCGCTGGCGTATGCCTGGTACCAGGGGGATTCCACGCTTTCAGCGTTTAATAAAACCCTGGTTCTTTCCGGTAATCAGTCCGGACTGACTGCCGATCGCATGCTGACGCTCTCCAGAGCCGGACAGGCAGCAGGGCTGACGTTTAACCAGGCGAGTGAGTCACTGGCAGCCCTGGTGAATGCCGGTGTGCGTGGTGGTGAACAGTTTGATGCCATCAACCAGAGTGTGGCGCGTTTTGCTTCTGTATCCGGTGTGGAAGTGGACAAGGTTGCAGAGGCTTTTGGAAAGCTGACCACCGACCCGACGTCGGGACTGATGGCTATGGCGCGCCAGTTCCGTAACGTGACGGCAGAGCAGATTGCGTATGTTGCGCAGCTGCAGCGTTCGGGTGATGAGGCAGGGGCCTTACAGGCGGCGAACGATATCGCCACAAAAGGCTTTGATGAGCAGACCCGTCGCCTGAAAGAAAACATGGGGACGCTGGAAACCTGGGCGGATAAAACCGGGAAGGCATTCAAATTGATGTGGGATGCCATCCTGGATATCGGTCGTCCTGAATCCTCAGCGGATATGCTCGCCAGTGCGCAGAAGGCATTTGATGAGGCGGATAAAAAATGGCAGTGGTACCAGAGCCGGAGTCAGCGTCGGGGAAAGACCTCCTCTTTCCGTGCCAACCTTCAGGGTGCATGGGATGACCGTGAAAATGCCCGTCTGGGGCTGGCGGCAGCCACGCTGCAGTCGGATATGGAAAAAGCCGGTGAACTGGCGGCAAGGGACCGGGCTGAGCGTGAGGCGTCACAGCTGAAGTATACCGGAGAGGCGCAGAAGGCGTATGAGCGCCTGCTGACGCCACTGGAGAAATATACTGACCGGCAGGAAGAGCTGAATAAGGCCCTGAAAGACGGGAAAATCCTGCAGGCGGATTACAACACGCTGATGGCGGCGGCGAAAAAGGATTATGAATCGACGCTGAAAAAACCGAAGTCGTCAGGTGTCAAAGTGTCAGCCGGGGAGCGTCAGGAAGACCGGGCGCATGCAGCCATGCTGGCGCTTGAAACTGAGCTCAGGACGCTGGAGAAGCATGCCGGTGCGAATGAGAAAATCAGCCAGCAGCGCCGGGATTTGTGGAAGGCGGAGAGTCAGTTCGCGGTACTGGAGGAGGCGGCGCAACGTCGCCGGCTGTCTGCACAGGAGAAATCCCTGCTGGCGCATAAAGACGAGACGCTGGAGTACAAACGCCAGCTGGCTGACCTGGGCGACAAGGTTGAACATCAGAAACGGCTGAATGAGCTGGCACAGCAGGCGGCGCGGTTTGAACAGCAGCAGAGCGCGAAGCAGGCCGCCATCAGCGCAAAAGCCCGCGGCCTCACCGACCGTCAGGCGCAGCGGGAGTCGGAAGAGCAGCGCCTTCGTGACGTGTACGGTGATAATCCGGATGCGCTGGCGAAGGCCACATCTGCACTGAAGAACACCTGGTCTGCGGAGGAGCAGCTTCGTGGAAGCTGGATGGCCGGGCTGAAATCCGGCTGGGGTGAGTGGGCGGAAAGTGCCATGGACAGTTTTTCGCAGGTTAAAAGCGCGGCCACGCAGACCGTTGACGGTATTGCACAGAATATGGCGGCGATGCTGACCGGCAGTGAACAGAACTGGCGCAGCTTCACCCGTTCCGTGCTGTCCATGATGACAGAAATTCTGCTTAAGCAGGCAATGGTGGGGATTGTCGGGAGTATCGGTAGTGCCATTGGGTTTGCCGGTGGTGGTTTTACAGGTACTGGCGGCAAATACGAGCCTGCGGGGATTGTTCACCGTGGTGAATTTGTCTTCACGAAGGAGGCAACCAGCCGGATTGGCGTGGGGAATCTTTACCGGCTGATGCGCGGCTATGCCACCGGCGGTTATGTCGGTACACCGGGCAGCATGGCGGACAGTCGGTCGCAGGCGTCCGGGAAGTTTGAGCAGAATAACCATGTGGTGATTAATAACGACGGCACGAACGGTCAGATAGGGCCACAGGCGCTGAAGGCTGTTTATGACGTAGCCCGTAAGGCGGCAATGGATGTCGTGACCGGGCAGATGCGTGATGGTGGTCTGTTCTCCGGAGGTGGGCGATGAAAACCTTCCGCTGGAAAGTGAAACCGGGTATGGATGTGGCTTCGGCTCCTTCCGTCAGGGAGGTGCGCTTTGGTGATGGTTACTCCCAGCGCGCGCCTGCCGGGCTGAATGCCAACCTGAAAACGTACAGCGTGACGATTTCTGTCCCCCGTTGGGAGGCCACGGCGCTGGAATCGTTTCTGGCAGAGCACGGAGGCTGGAAAGCCTTTCTGTGGACGCCGCCTTATGACTGGCGGCAGATAAAGGTGACCTGCGCAAAATGGACGTCGCGGGTCAGTATGTTGCGTGTTGAGTTCAGCGCAGAGTTTAAACAGGTGGTGAACTGATGCAGGATATCCGGCAGGAAACACTGAATGAATGCACCCGTGCGGAGCAGTCGGCCAGCGTGGTGCTCTGGGAAATCGATCTGACAGAGGTCGGTGGTGAACGTTATTTTTTCTGTAATGAGCAGAACGAAAAAGGTGAGCCGGTCACCTGGCAGGGGCGACAGTATCAGCCGTATCCCATTCAGGGGAGTGGTTTTGAACTGAATGGCAAAGGCACCAGTACGCGCCCCACGCTGACGGTTTCTAACCTGTACGGTATGGTCACCGGGATGGCGGAAGATCTGCAGAGTCTGGTCGGCGGAACGGTGGTCCGGCGTAAGGTTTACGCCCGTTTTCTGGATGCGGTGAACTTCGTCAACGGAAACAGTGACGCCGATCCGGAGCAGGAGGTGATCAGCCGCTGGCGCATTGAGCAGTGCAGCGAACTGAGCGCGGTGAGTGCCTCTTTTGTACTGTCCACGCCGACGGAAACGGACGGCGCTGTTTTTCCGGGACGTATCATGCTGGTCAACACCTGCACCTGGACCTATCGCGGCGATGAGTGCGGTTATCACGGTCCGGCGGTCGCGGATGAATATGACCAGCCAACGTCCGATATCACGAAGGATAAATGCAGCAAATGCCTGAGCGGTTGTAAGTTCCGCAATAACGTCGGCAACTTTGGCGGCTTCCTTTCCATTAACAAACTTTCGCAGTAAATCCCATGACACAGACAGAATCAGCGATTCTGGCGCACGCCCGGCGGTGTGCGCCTGCGGAATCGTGCGGCTTCGTGGTGAGAACGCCGGAGGAAGACAGGTATCTTCCCTGCGTGAATATCTCCGGTGAGCCGGAGGCGTATTTCCGGATGTCGCCGGAGGACTGGCTGCGGGCAGAGATGCAGGGTGAGATTATGGCGCTGGTCCACAGCCACCCCGGTGGCCTGCCCTGGCTGAGCGAGGCTGACAGACGGCTGCAGGTGCAGAGTGATTTGCCGTGGTGGCTGGTCTGCCGGGGGGCGATTCACAAGTTCCGCTGTGTGCCGCATCTTACAGGGCGGCTCTTTGAGCACGGGGTGACGGACTGTTACACGCTGTTCCGGGATGCTTATCATCTGGCGGGGATAGAGATGCCGGATTTTCATCGCGGGGATGACTGGTGGCGTAACGGTCAGAATCTCTATCTGGATAATCTGGAGGCCACAGGGCTGTATCAGGTGCCGTTGTCAGCGGCGCAGCCGGGCGATGTGCTGCTGTGCTGTTTTGGTTCATCTGTGCCGAATCATGCCGCCATTTACTGTGGTGACGGCGAGCTGCTGCACCATATTCCTGAACAACTGAGCAAACGAGAGAGGTATACCGACAAATGGCAGCGACGCACACACTCCCTCTGGCGTCACCGGGCATGGCACGCATCTGCCTTTACGGGGATTTGCAACGATTTGGCCGCCGCATCGACCTTCGTGTGAAAACGGGAGCCGAAGCCATCCGGGCGCTGGCCACGCAGCTACCGTCGTTTCGCCAGAAACTGAATGAGGGCTGGTATCAGGTGCGCATTGCCGGGCGTGATGCAGGCGAAAACGAATTATCTGCCCGTCTTAATGAGCCGCTGGCAAATGGTGCCGTGATCCACATCGTACCGCGTCTGGCGGGTGCCAAAAGTGGCGGTGTTTTTCAGGCAGTGCTGGGTGCGGCGCTGATTGCTACGGCAATCTGGATGCCGGGAATCAGTATCGCTTTCAGTGACATTCTCTTTTCTATGGGGGCAGCGATGACGCTTGGTGGTGTTGCACAGATGCTGGCCCCTAAACCCAAAACTCCACGTACACAGACAACGGATAACGGCAAACAGAACACCTATTTCTCCTCGCTGGATAACATGGTTGCCCAGGGCAATGTCCTGCCTGTTCTGTACGGTGAAATGCGCGTGGGGTCACGTGTGGCATCTCAGGAGATCAGCACGGCAGATGAAGGGGATGGTGGTCAGGTTGTGGTAATTGGGCGGTAATATTATTTACTCATGTTTTAACTGATTTAATATTTATATCGAATACTGATAATTATTCTGTTGGTTAGCTATATGAACAAAACGATTTTATTCTGCACGATTATTGCCTTAACAGGATGTAAATCTTTGGATTACGTAAAATCCGGAAAACCTGTAATGGAAGGTAATTCATTAAAAAATATTGATGAATTGTCAGGCTGCATATCCAGACAATGGGCTGGTAATGGAACACCTATAACATCCCTTCCTATTGAGAATGGGGTAAGCCTTTTAGTTCCACAGGCTATGGGTGGGTACGATGTTGTGCTTGATATCAAAAAAGCAGGAAATGGCAGTAGTTTTACTCTTTATGAACGCGTACCAGCATTAACGCCAAAAATTTTTGCTGATAGTGTTAATGCATGTAAATAATAGTTAATCCTGCCGTAACTCATGAGCCGCCTTTTGGGCGGCTTTGTCGTTTATGGAGTGTGAGGAATGGGTAAAGGAAGCAGTAAGGGGCATACCCCGCGCGAAGCGAAGGATAACCTGAAGTCCACGCAGTTGCTGAGTGTGATCGATGCCATCAGCGAAGGGCCGGTTGAAGGTCCGGTGGATGGATTAAAAAGCGTGCTGCTGAACAGTACGCCGGTGCTGGACAGTGAGGGGAATACCAATATCTCCGGTGTCACGGTGGTGTTCCGTGCAGGTGAGCAGGAGCAGACACCGCCGGAGGGATTTGAATCCTCCGGCTCCGAGACGGTGCTGGGTACGGAAGTGAAGTACGACACGCCGATTACCCGGACCATCACGTCTGCAAACATCGACCGTCTGCGCTTTACCTTCGGTGTGCAGGCACTGGTGGAAACCACCTCAAAGGGGGACCGGAATCCGTCGGAAGTCCGCCTGCTGGTTCAGATACAACGTAACGGTGGCTGGGTGACGGAAAAAGACATCACCATTAAGGGAAAAACCACCTCACAGTATCTGGCCTCGGTGGTGGTGGGTAACCTGCCGCCGCGCCCGTTCAGTATCCGGATGCGCAGGATGACGCCGGACAGCACTACAGACCAGCTGCAGAACAAAACGCTCTGGTCGTCATACACCGAAATCATCGATGTGAAACAGGGCTACCCGAACACGGCACTGGTCGGTGTACAGGTGGACTCGGAGCAGTTCGGCAGCCAGCAGGTGAGTCGTAATTATCATCTTCGCGGGCGCATTCTGCAGGTGCCGTCGAACTATAACCCGCAGACGCGGCAATACAGCGGTATCTGGGACGGAACGTTTAAACCGGCATACAGCAACAACATGGCCTGGTGTCTGTGGGATATGCTGACCCATCCGCGCTACGGCATGGGGAAACGTCTTGGTGCGGCGGATGTGGATAAATGGGCGCTGTATGTCATCGGCCAGCATTGCGACCAGTCGGTGCCTGACGGCTTTGGTGGCACGGAGCCACGCATCACCTGTAATGCTTACCTGACCACGCAGCGTAAGGCGTGGGATGTTCTCAGTGATTTCTGCTCGGCGATGCGCTGTATGCCGGTATGGAACGGGCAGACGCTGACGTTCGTGCAGGACCGGCCGTCGGATAAGGTGTGGACCTATAACCGCAGTAATGTGGTGATGCCGGATGACGGCGCGCCGTTCCGCTACAGCTTCAGCGCCCTGAAGGACCGCCATAATGCTGTTGAGGTGAACTGGATTGACCCGGACAACGGCTGGGAGACGGCGACAGAGCTTGTGGAGGACACGCAGGCCATTGCCCGTTACGGTCGTAACGTCACGAAGATGGATGCCTTTGGCTGTACCAGCCGGGGGCAGGCACACCGCGCCGGGCTGTGGCTGATTAAAACGGAACTGCTGGAAACGCAGACCGTGGACTTCAGCGTGGGTGCCGAAGGGCTTCGCCATGTGCCGGGCGATATCATTGAAATCTGCGATGATGACTATGCGGGTATCAGCATCGGTGGTCGCGTGCTGGCGGTGAACAGCCAGACCCGGACGCTGACGCTCGACCGTGAAATCACGCTGCCATCCTCCGGCACCACGCTGATAAGCCTGGTTGACGGAAATGGCAATCCGGTCAGCGTGGAGGTTCAGTCCGTCACCGACGGCATGAAGGTGAAAGTGAGCCGTGTTCCTGACGGCGTTGCAGAATACAGCGTGTGGGGGCTGAAGCTGCCGACGCTGCGCCAGCGCCTGTTCCGCTGCGTGAGTATCCGTGAGAACGACGACGGCACGTATGCCATCACCGCCGTGCAGCATGTACCGGAAAAAGAGGCCATCGTGGATAACGGGGCGTACTTTGACGGCGACCAGAGCGGCACGGTGAATGGTGTCACGCCGCCAGCGGTGCAGCACCTGACCGCCGAAGTCACCGCAGACAGCGGGGAATATCAGGTGCTGGCGCGCTGGGACACGCCGAAGGTGGTGAAGGGCGTGAGCTTCCTGCTCCGTCTGACCGTAACAGCGGATGACGGCAGTGAGCGGCTGGTCAGCACGGCCCGGACGACGGAAACCACATACCGCTTCAGGCAACTGGCGCTAGGGAACTACAGGCTGACAGTCCGGGCGGTAAATGCGTGGGGGCAGCAGGGCGATCCGGCGTCGGTATCGTTCCGGATTGCGGCACCGGCCGCGCCTGTCACTATTGAACTGATACCGGGGTATTTTCAGATAACGGCGGTCCCGAAACTGGCTGTATATGACCCGACGGTACAGTTTGAGTTCTGGTTATCGGAAACGCGGATTATCGATATCAGGCAGGTTGAAATCAGCGCGCGTTATCTTGGTACGGCGCTGTACTGGATAGCCTCCGGACCGGATATTGAGCCGGGCAATAATTATTATTTTTACGTTCGCAGTGTGAATACCGTCGGCAAATCGGCATTTGTGGAGGCTGTTGGCCAGCCGGGT
Source organism: Escherichia sp. HH091_1A (assembly GCF_030295175.1). Classification (NCBI taxonomy): domain Bacteria; kingdom Pseudomonadati; phylum Pseudomonadota; class Gammaproteobacteria; order Enterobacterales; family Enterobacteriaceae; genus Escherichia; species Escherichia sp. HH091_1A. Next base: position 1,441,058 of record NZ_AP025747.1, read on the forward strand.
AACGATGCTGAGAAATATCTCCATTTTTTTGAAGGGAAAATAAACAGCACCCTGCTGGGGCAGGAGCTGAACGATCGTATTAATGCCTCGGCATTGCGCAGTGAAGTTGAGCAACTGGAGGATGAGATCAATCAGCAGATAGAGAGTGATATTGCTGAAGTGACCCAAAAAATCGGGGAGACAGAAAACAGCCTCACACAGCTGGTTGCGAAAAAAAATGATGAGCTGTCACTGGGTATATCACAGGTGAGCCAGAGAGTGGATAACGTCAGCAGCGAACTCACGCAGACGGTCAGTCAGAGTAATGAGGAGAATGCACGCCAGATAGCGCAGGTTCGCCAGTATGTGGATCAAAAAAGCAGTGAAATCATGACGACAACGGACCAGAAGCTGGGAGATCAGGAGGCCACCATCCAGCAGATACAAAAGGTTCAGACGGACACCAGTAATAACCTGAACAGTATGTGGGCCGTGAAACTGCAGCAGATGCAGGATGGTCGCCTTTATATTGCGGGTATCGGTGCCGGTATTGAGAACACCCCTGACGGTATGCAGAGCCAGGTGCTGCTGGCGGCAGACAGGATTGCGATGGTTAATCCTGCGAATGGTAATACAACACCCTTGTTTGTGGCTCAGGGGGATCAGCTGTTCCTGAATGAGGTTTTCATGTCCAGGGCGACGATTGATTTTGCGGAAATTACGGGGGTTCTTCGTTCTTCGGGATTTGAAGTCAGGGGACAGGGAGGCTGGGATCTGAGCCGGGAACTGAACTGCTTCAGGGTCGATGATGAAAACAATGTCATTCGGGTGAGAATGGGCAGGTTATTCTGAGGAGCGAATATGTCATTGCAATATGGCTGGCAAATCATGGATGCAACGGGCAGGGTGGTTACGGATACGTCTGCAATTATGTGCAGACGTTTATTCTCATATCATGTTCCGATCATTGAAGCACTGGCATCAAATATCCCGTGGTCAGTGACATTTGGTGTCAGTTTTAACAATGGAACCCCATTCACACATTGTGTGACACGGAAGGGGATTACGGTGCCTTCCGGCAGGGTATGGTATCCGGTGGCACCGGATATTATCATCAACGGTAACAGCGTCACCTTAACCTATACAGCAAGACATGTTTCATATCCTGATGATTTGGGGTATCTCCTGGCTGTTGGCGGTGTGGATGTTCATTGTGGGGTTTACCACCGATGAGCGGTTATGGCATTCAGCTAATTAATGACTATGGACTGACAGTGGCAGATGCGGAAGATGTGAATTATGTTTTGCGAAGTGCCGGTCAGTTCAGTAATGGTCATTTTATCTCCGGCGGGAACACGACGAGCGCAATCAGTCTGATAACAACCGGAATGAACAGTCCTTTATTGTTTCTGAAGATGAATACAAATAATTCGAGGCTGACACAAAAAACCGGGGTCAATAAGCTGTCCCCTGATTTTGTTAATCCCGGAACATATATATCGGTGACAAGTATAGACGTGTTTAAATGGTGGAATATAAATATTGGCACGGTTCAGTATTATATTTTTGACAAGTGGATACCGCCGGAGCGAAGTTCATACGGTATGCAACTGTTTGACGGTTCAGGAGGAATTATATTTGATTCCGGGTGGTATTTTCTGAAATTACGGGATGTGAAATGGCTTGAACCGCAATATCCAAACCATTCAGGGCATGAGAGCGGTAGTAACTGGAGTAATGTCGGGCATGTTTCCGATGATGTCAATAACACAGCATTATCAATGCCTCTGGGCAGGGGCTGGATTGAGTCATCCTTACAGGGTGGATATTACTATAATGAGTGTTGTCATCTTGACGGTAACGGTAATCTCTATATATCCATAATACCGACAGGTGTTTATCTCGATATATCACCGACAGGAGGCTGGGTTGGCTCAATGAAAACCCAGGTCATGGTTGCGGATGTATCCGGCTTACCGACGAATTATAACCCTGTGGAGATAAGGAACGTTAACGGTTAAGTGCTGTAACGAAATCACGGCAAAATGAAACAGAAAATCTGAATGTAATCACAGCCCGCCGGAACCGGCGGGCTTTTTTGTGGGGTGAATATGGCAGTAAAGATTTCAGGTGTCCTGAAGGACGGAGCGGGTGAGCCTGTCGTAAACTGTGCGATTGAATTGCGTGCCAGAAGAACCAGTCCGACAGTTGTGGTTAATATTGTGGCAACCTGTCTTACGGGAAGTGATGGCGGGTATACTATTAATGCTGAGCCGGGATTTTATGATGTATTTTTGTCCCGCTCAGGGCATCCTACTGTAAAGGCGGGGGAAATTTATGTTGCACCGACAGATGAGCCGGATACGCTGAATGCTTTTCTGGATGCACCAAAGGAGGGTGATTTACGCCCTGAGGTAATGAAGCGTTTTGAGGAAATGGTAAATACCGTTGTTCGCTTGTCTGAGCAGGTGGTCAGTGACAGGGAGAGAGCAGAAACAGCTGCTGATGATGCAATCAATGCAGCAACATCTGCGGCGGTTAGTAAGGATGAGGCAGAAGAGCTAAAAAATCAGACACAGCAGAGCGCCGAAGCTGCAGCCGGAAACGCACAGCAGACCGCGCAGGATGTGGAGGCAACGGTCACCGCCCGTGATGATGCGGAACGTTTTGCGGGTGAGGCAGAAAACAGCGCACAGTCATCAGGCACAGCGCGGGACGAATCAGTCGATGCCGCCGAACGTGCCCGCCTTTATCATAATGCCGCATCATCAGCTGCAACCAGCGCGGAAAATGCAGCAAATGCTGCACTCGGGCATGAAAACAGCGCCGCTGAATACGCCCGACAGGCTAAAGACAGCCAGGATGCAGGTGCAGACAATGCGCAGGAAGCGAAACAGTACAGGGATGAGGCACAGCAGATAGTTGATGACCTGAATGCAACAAATGCCAGCACGACAGAAAAAGGTCTGGTGCAACTCTGTAGTGATACGGACAACGACAGCGAGGAACTGGCTGCCACGCCAAAGGCTGTCAAAGACGTCATGGACGAGACGAAAACAAAAGCGCCACTGGACAGCCCGGCCTTCACCGGCACCCCAACCACCCCAACCCCACCGGATGATGCCGCCGGTCTGGAAGCAGCGAACGCAGCGTTTGTGCGCAAACTGCTTGCTGCGCTGGTTGGCTCATCGCCGGAAGTTCTGGACACCCTGAACGAGCTGGCAGCGGCGCTGGGCAATGACCCGAACTTTGCGACGACAATCACAAACGCGCTGGCAGGCAAACAACCGCTTAATGACGTCTTAACGGCAATCAGCGCACTGACGCAACGGGCAGATAATCTTCTGTACTTCAATACAGACGGGAATGCCTCACTGTCTCTGCTGTCAGAGAAGGGCCGCGCATTGCTGGCGCATGACACGGCTGAAGCCATGCGCACGGAGCTTGAGCTGAGCGCGGCTGCGACGATGGAACCCCAGAGTGATATCCGTGACCGCACACCGGGCAGGCTGGCCCTGTCCGGGATGTATGGGTTTGGACAGGCATTCACCAGCGCCGAAGCTCTGTCATTTAACGGACAGGCTGATTTCGTTATATGGCTGCAGACAGTCACCCCGGGGCGTTATGCGGTCAGTATTGCGGACTCCTCCACGCTGCTGGTGGGCACCACGAAATTTAACGGTATCATTGATGTGATGTGGTCACCCTCTGATAACGATGGTTCAGACTCAGCGCGTAAATTCAAAATGCTGCTGTACTACAACCAGTATTACGAGGATGAGCACAGCATACATTGTATGCGTTATCGCTACAGTGGTAACAGCTGGAATGCAACATCAAGCCTTATTGTGTATGACGGCAACTCCCTGGCATATCTGATGTCCTCAACCGCCGGTAATGGTCCGTTCTCATATTACCAATACCCGGCCGTCGGTGTGCCGATTATGGCGGTATATCAGGGAGAAAGTTTTGGTGAAAATGCTTCTCTGGGACTCGGTGATACTGTGCCGGGTTCCCGTCTTGGTCCTCTGGCCATGAGTGCACAGGTTAGTGATACAGGGACATACGCATCCTCACCGCAGGTTGTGATTGGCGGTGCCGGTGAATACAACTTCCCCGGTCGTTACACGGCGCTTTCGGGCCTGGGTAACAATTATGGTACTCAGCGTGGCTTTATCGGTCTTTTTGTACGCATTGAGTAATGAGGAAATCAGGCATGAAAATCAGAGCGGTGAAAGGCATCAGAAACGCACATTATCTTGAAAATGGTGCGGTTGACTGCGAGGTGTTATTTGAAGGTGAAACGGAGTTTGCCCTGTATACCGCCATACAGGATGACACGGCCCCGACAGGCCAGCATGTCTGGCAGGAGCTGCAAAGCGGGAAATGGGGCGAAATCGCCCCGTTCACTGTCACGCCTGAACTTATTGCAGCGGCAAAGGATGCAAAAAGGCGGGAAATTGAGGCATGGCGCGACAGTCAGGAAAACGTTGAGTTTATTTTCACGTTTGATGGCCGTCGTTTTGATGGCGGAAAAACCTCGCAGTCACGCCTTGCCCCCGTGGTTGCAGCAGCGCAGGCCGGACTGCTTCCGGAGGGATTTTTCTGGACTGATGCGGATAATAATAACGTCGTACTGACCAGGGAGAAACTTATTGCGCTGAACGATGCCATGATGGTGGCCATGGTGGCGGAGGGCTTTAAAATCCACGAACGCCAGCGTGAGATGAAGGAACAACTGAATAATCTGAATGACTTGGCTTCAATTCGAGCGTTTGGCATTTGCTAATAGATTAGCTGCGACTAGCGTTCGAAGCTCTCCCCGACAATTGGAATTGTCGGGGAGAGGCTGCAGGGCAAGGGTTATTAATTGAGTCTATGCATAACAACCTTTAACAAAAAGCCTAAAAAAACATTCTCCAAAACTAGAACGTAACTGATTGATTTTGATGAAATCCACAACATTGTTGCTTTAAGCAATCAAGATATTAAAAATTGCACTTATTTCATTGAATATAAAGGATTAATCACCTATTTCGCTCACCTTCTTATTCAGCAGACGAGAAGCGCGCCAGTAAACCAGCAACATCAGGCCCATTACGATAGTCAGCGTAATGCTGGTGGCTGCACCAAACGGCCAGTCACGAATATTGAGGAACTGTACCTTGATGACGTTACCGATCAGCAGGTTTTTCGCACCGCCCATCAGGTCGGACACATAGAACAGGCCCATCGCTGGCAGCATTACCAGCAGACATCCGGCAATAATTCCCGGCATCGTCAGTGGGATAATGATGCGGATAAAGGTCTGCAACTTGCTGGCACCGAGATCGCGCGCCGCCTCAAGCAACGGCTTATCCAGTTTTTCGATACTGGAGTACAGCGGCATCACCATAAACGGCAGCAGAATGTAAACCAGACCGATTATCACCGCACTGGGCGTGAACATAATGCGAATTGGTGTATCGATAACGCCCAGCCAGAGCAAAAACTCGTTGAGATAGCCTTTGGTGCTGAGGAAAATTTTCAGCCCGTAGATACGAATCAATGAGTTGGTCCAGAACGGAACAATCAGCAGAAACAGCAGCAGCGGACGCACCTTGTGTGGCAGCTTCGCCAGAAACCAGGCAAAGGGATAGCCCAGCACCAGGCAGGCGAGGGTGGCGATCAGCGCCATATTCAGCGAGTGCAATAGCACTTCAAAATAGAGCGGATCGAGCAGACGCGTGTAGTTATCCAGCGTAAAGACCATTTTGACGAAACTGGCGTCGTCGCGGGTCAAAAAGCTGGTGCCAATGATCATCAGGTTGGGCAGAAAGACAAACAACACAAGCCAACCGACAATAGTGACAATCACTACATTCTGGAACTTACTTGTGTTCTTCATCAGCCAGTACGACCTCCCAGCTTTCTACCCAATTAATGGCCATTTTTTGGTCGAGAGAGTGGTCAAAGTCAGGATCGTCTTCATTGAAGAATTCGCTGACCATCACCATCTTGCCATTTTCCAGCTCAACAACCGACTCCAGCGTCATGCCTTTGTAATTACGCTCGCGAACGTAACCAATCAGCCCTTCGGCGTGGTTGTCGTCGTTAATCTCTTCAACACGTAAGTCTTCCGGGCGCAGCAGAACATGCAGTTTTTGCCCCGGTTCAACGCCGAAGTTAACGTAGATATTACACTCGCGGCCTTCAACGTTGGCGCGTACGCGCTGCTCGTCGAGACGTTCGATGACCGTGGCATTAAACATATTGATTTCACCGATAAACCCAGCAACAAACAGGTTTTTCGGCTCTTCGTAGATTTCACGCGGCGTGCCGTCTTGCTCAATGCGACCATCGCGCATCACCACAATCCTGTCCGACATGGTAAGTGCTTCTTCCTGGTCGTGAGTTACGAACACGAATGTAATGCCAAGCTTACGCTGTAACGCTTTCAGCTCGTTCTGCATTTGCTTGCGCAGTTTGTAATCCAGCGCTGAGAGCGACTCATCCAGCAACAACAGACGAGGCTTGTTAACCACCGCGCGAGCAATGGCGACGCGTTGCTGTTGACCACCAGAAAGCTGATGCGGTTTACGTTGAGCGAAGGTTTCCAGCTGCACCATCCGCAGGGCTTCCATCACGCGGGGCGTAATTTCAGCAGCGGGGGTTTTTTGCATGCGCAACCCAAAGGCCACATTTTCGAACACGGTCATGTGGGGGAAAAGTGCGTAGCTTTGGAAAACAGTGTTCACATAGCGGTTTTCCGCCGGAACGTGGGTGATGTCCTCGTTATCCAGCATGATGCGTCCGGAATCAACAGTTTCCAGACCTGCAATCAGGCGAAGAACGGTTGTTTTACCGCAGCCAGAAGGGCCAAGCAGCGTGAGGAACTCGCCATTGTTGATAGTCAGATCCAGCTGGGGAATGACCTCTTTACCATCAAAGCATTTGCGAATTCCCGCCAATTGCACCAGCGGTGAAAGCGAACTCGGTTGTTTATTCAATTTTTTACTCTGTCCCATGTAAACGCAACGGATGGCTTACCGATGCGGGGTTTGTGGTTAACCACCTTGGTGACTCTTAATGAGGGCGGTAATTCTACGGCAAACCGCTTGAATCGCCAATCTTTGTTGTGAATTACTGGCTTAGCTTTATATTCATTAAGGTAATGCTGATAAATATTCCCGCTTGCAGGGCTAAAAGTGACCTGACGCAATATTTGTCTTTTCTTGCTTCTTAATAATGTTGTCACAAAAAGTGAGGGTGACTACATGGATAAACTACTTGAGCGATTTTTGAACTACGTGTCTCTGGATACCCAATCAAAGGCAGGGGTGAGACAGGTTCCCAGCACGGAAGGCCAATGGAAGTTATTGCATCTGCTGAAAGAGCAGCTCGAAGAGATGGGGCTTATCAATGTGACCTTAAGTGAGAAGGGCACTTTGATGGCGACGTTACCGGCTAACGTCCCTGGCGATATCCCGGCGATTGGCTTTATTTCTCATGTGGATACCTCACCGGATTGCAGCGGCAAAAATGTGAATCCGCAAATTGTTGAAAACTATCGCGGTGGCGATATTGCGCTGGGTATCGGCGATGAAGTTTTATCACCGGTTATGTTCCCGGTGCTGCATCAGCTACTGGGTCAGACGCTGATTACCACCGATGGTAAAACCTTGTTAGGTGCCGATGACAAAGCAGGTATTGCAGAAATCATGACCGCGCTGGCGGTATTACAACAAAAAAACATTCCGCATGGTGATATTCGCGTCGCCTTTACCCCGGATGAAGAAGTGGGCAAAGGGGCGAAACATTTTGATGTTGACGCCTTCGATGCCCGCTGGGCTTACACCGTTGATGGTGGTGGCGTAGGCGAACTGGAGTTTGAAAACTTCAACGCCGCGTCGGTCAATATCAAAATTGTCGGTAACAATGTTCACCCGGGCACGGCGAAAGGAGTGATGGTAAATGCGCTTTCGCTGGCGGCACGTATTCATGCGGAAGTTCCGGCAAATGAAAGCCCGGAAATGACAGAAGGCTATGAAGGTTTCTATCACCTGGCGAGCATGAAAGGCACCGTTGAACGGGCCGATATGCACTACATCATCCGTGATTTCGACCGTAAACAGTTTGAAGCGCGTAAACGTAAAATGATGGAGATCGCCAAAAAAGTGGGCAAAGGGTTACATCCTGATTGCTACATTGAACTGGTGATTGAAGACAGTTACTACAATATGCGCGAGAAAGTGGTTGAGCATCCGCATATTCTCGATATCGCCCAGCAGGCGATGCGTGACTGCGATATTGAACCGGAACTGAAACCGATCCGCGGCGGTACCGACGGCGCGCAGTTGTCGTTTATGGGATTACCGTGCCCGAACCTGTTCACTGGCGGTTACAACTATCATGGTAAGCATGAGTTTGTGACTCTGGAAGGTATGGAAAAAGCGGTGCAGGTAATCGTCCGTATTGCCGAGTTGACGGCGCAACGGAAGTAAGCGAAAAGGGATGCGGCATGTGATGCCGCATCCGGCTTAAATCCAAACTTACCCTTCGAAGAACCAGTATCCGCTATTGACCAGCGCCGCGAGCATTGCGAGGAATGACGGATCTTCCAGCGCATCGCCAAAATTCTCCGCGGTCAGCGCAATGTTGCTGGCGAGCGCATCCAGTGCCGGACGGTGCGGGGAATCGATCTTCTCACCATTGGCATACACGTCGTCGCCAATGCGCAATACGCGCAGACCACCCAGGCGCACCAGCACATCACCTTGTTTCAGCGCATCGTAGATTTCATCCGGCTGATAAGGCGGCTCCGGCGGCGCGATATCCAGTTCATGACGTGACTGGGATATAAACTCGCCAAACCATTGCTTAAAGTGTTCCGGCTGGTTGATCAATTCGAGCATCATCTCACGCAGTTTATCCATCTCTTGCGGCAGAACGTCCGCAGGATGAGCGCGAGGTGGAACATCAGGATCGCTGTAGTAGTTGCCGCCCAGTTCACGTTGCAGCACATAATCGGCAAATCCGCTAATCAGTTCCCGCGTATTTGGTGCGCGAAAACCGACGGAATAGTTCATCGCATTTTCCAGCGCGTAGCCTTCATGGGGGAATCCTGGCGGAATATAAAGAATATCGCCTGGCTCCAGTTCTTCATCAATAATGGCTTCGAACGGATCGACCTGTAACAGATCCGGGTGCGGGCAGTGCTGTTTCATTTGCAGCTTTTCGCCCACTCGCCAGCGACGACGTCCGGTACCCTGAATGATAAACACGTCGTACTGATCGAGATGTGGGCCGACGCCGCCGCCAGGTACGGAAAAAGAGATCATCAGGTCATCAATACGCCAGTCCGGCAGTTCACGGAACGGCCGCATCAGCGAGGCGGTCGGCTCATGCCAGTGGTTCACTGCCTGTACCAGTAACGACCAGTTGGTTTCACCGAGATGATCGTAGCTTTCGAACGGGCCGTGGCTGACCTGCCATTTGCCATCCTGGTGACTGACCAGTCGACTGTCGACTTCGCTTTCCATCGCCAGACCCGCCAACTCGTCTGGAGAGATCGGGTCAATAAAATTATTAAAGCCGCGTTTTAACACCACCGGGCGTTTCTGCCAGTGACGTTCAAGAAAATCGGGCCAGTTAAGAGTGAGTTGGTATTCCATGTTAAGCATCCACAGGCTGGTATCTGCAACCGATTATAACGGATGCTTAACGTAATGCGTGAAGTATGGACATATTTATTCATCTTTCGGCGCAGAATGCTGGCGACCAAAAATCACCTCCATCCGCGCACCGCCCAGCATGCTCTCTCCGGCGACGATTTTACCCTCATACTGCTCGGTGATTTCGCGGGCTACCGCCAGCCCTACACCTTGCCCAGGGCGTAAAGTATCAACCCGTTGACCACGGTCGAAAATGACCTCTCGCTTGCTTAATGGAATACCGGGGCCATCATCCTCGACCACAATATAGAGATGCTCGTCGGTTTGCCTTGCAGATATTTCGACAAACTCGAGGCAATATTTACAGGCGTTATCCAGCACGTTGCCCATCACCTCGACAAAATCGTTCTGCTCACCAACAAAGCTGATCTCTGGCGAAATATCGAGAGAGATATTGACCCCTTTGCGTTGATACACCTTGTTCAACGCCGAGGTGAGATTATCCAGCAGTGGGGCGACCGGATGCAGCTCGCGGCTAAGCAATGTCCCACCGCGCATACTGGCACGATGCAGGTAGTAGCCAATTTGCTGTGAAATGCGGCTGATTTGCTCCAGCATCACCGGCTCAGCATCACTGACGCTCATCTTCTCACTACGCAGAGAACGCAGCGTACTTTGCAGCACCGCCAGTGGCGTTTTCAGACTATGGGTCAGGTCGGTGAGCGTCGTACGATATTTGTCGTAACGTTCGCGTTCACTTTTTAACAGTCGGTTCAGGTTTCGTACCAGACTGGTCAGTTCTCGTGTTGTGGCAGGATTGAGCAATTCGCGGTTATGTTCTTCCAGTTCGCGGACTTCTTTTGCCAGGGCCTCGATGGGACGTAAACTCCACCAGGCGGCTACCCACAGCAGTGGGATCACTAACAGCAGATTGGCTGAGAGCACATAGATAAACCAGCTCCAGACCATATAGGAACTTTTTAGCTCCACCGGAATGGTATCCACCACTACAATGGTTAACTTTGGCATCCGCGATGTTGCCGGATAGACGTTTACCGCCACCGAGTGGGTCATCTCCGCGTCGTCATCATCTTCCCGCACTTCCTGCAACTGTTGCTGTATCGAATGATCTCCACTCAGCAAGAGGCTGGTATCGTTAACATCCGCTTCAATTTCATGAAAACCATTCGATTTCAGCCAGTCAGGCTGGATCATTTTCATCAGCCAGGGAACGTCACGTTGCGCCCATAAAAGCTGCCCGTTCTCATCATAAATTAGCGTCATGGTGGGGCTTTGCTTGTCGATATTTTCGGGTAACTCGACATGCAATTTATTATTTTCCCACTTCGCAAGGGTATAGAACAGATTGCTCTCGCCACGTAACAGCCGAAACGTGGTTTTATCGAAACTGACGCTATAACCGATCAGCGCAACCATTCCGTAGGCAAGCGAAAGCACCAATACTACTGCTGCCGTTGCTAACAGAAAACGTACCCGCAGCGAGAGCGGGAAAAAAAGACGCAGTAATTTTTTCATCAGCGCAATTCGAACAGATAGCCCTGGCCGCGAACGGTGGTAATCACTTCTTGCGGATATTGTGCCTGAATTTTTTTGCGCAGACGTCCCATCAGTACATCAATGGTATGGCTTTCCCGCAGCTCCGCATCCGGGTAGAGTTGTAGCATTAACGAATCTTTGCTGACCACTTTGCCATTATTGCGTATCAACGTTTCCATAATGGTGTATTCGAATGCGGTCAGTTTGATCACTTCGTCATTAATAGATAATTCACGGCGGGAGAGATCAACCTGAAACGGTGGTAGCGAAATGACCTGTGAAGCCAGACCGCTATTACGCCGCATTAATGCCTGCATTCGCGCCATCACCTCTTCAATATGAAACGGTTTAGTCACGTAATCATCAGCGCCAGCACTTAATACTTCGACTTTGTCCTGCCAGCTTTCACGGGCGGTTAATACCAGAATCGGCAGTGAAACATCATTACTGCGCCAGCGGCGAATCAATGACAGACCGTCCTCGTCAGGCAAACCGAGATCGACAATCGCAATATCCGGTAAATGCTCATTGAGATAATAATCGGCTTCTTTGGCATCTTCTGCGTCATCGACCTGATGACCTGCATCCTGAATCTGAACTTTAAGATGGTGACGTAACAACGCATTGTCTTCAACAACCAGTACGCGCATTTTTCATTCTCCCTGTTTTAATTATTAAAATAGTGTAACGCGATTATGTCGTTATGGGGGTAAACATTAAATAAACCAGCGGGGAGGGGAGGTAAAGAGAAAAAATAAAAAGCGGATAATCTTAATAAGCAGGCCGGACAGCATCGCCATCCGGCACTGATTTGAGGCTTATTTCAGCTCATCAACCATCGTGATGGCGCGACCAATGTAGTTTGCCGGCGTCATCGCTTTCAGGCGGGCTTTCTCTTCTTCTGGCAGCGCCAGACCGTCGATAAATTGCTTCATGCCTTCGGCGTCAACGCGCTTACCGCGAGTCAGCTCTTTCAGCTTTTCGTACGGTTTTTCGATGCCATAGCGACGCATAACTGTCTGGATTGGCTCAGCCAGCACTTCCCAGTTGTGATCCAGTTCCTCCAGCAGATGGTCACGGTTCACTTCCAGTTTGCTCACGCCTTTCAGGGTGGATTGATACGCAATTAAGGCATAACCGATACCCACGCCGAGGTTACGCAGTACGGTAGAGTCGGTCAGGTCACGCTGCCAGCGGGAAACCGGCAGTTTGCTTGCCAGGTGCTGCAACACCGCGTTAGAAAGCCCCAGATTACCTTCGGAGTTTTCGAAGTCGATTGGGTTAACCTTGTGCGGCATAGTGGAAGAACCAATCTCACCAGCAATGGTTTTCTGCTTGAAGTGGTTAAGGGCGATATAACCCCAGACGTCACGGTCGAAGTCGATCAGAATGGTGTTGAAACGCGCAACGCAATCAAACAGCTCGGCGATGTAGTCGTGCGGTTCGATCTGGGTAGTGTACGGGTTCCACTGAATACCCAGCGAGGTGACGAACTCTTCGCTGAACTGATGCCAGTCAACTTCCGGGTAAGCCGCGATGTGGGCATTATAGTTGCCGACAGCGCCGTTGATTTTGCCGAGGATCTCCACCTGATTAAGCTGGCGGTACTGACGTTCCATGCGGTAGGCAACGTTTGCCATCTCTTTACCGATGGTTGACGGCGTGGCTGGCTGACCGTGGGTACGGGACAGCAGCGGGATATCGCGATACTGAACGGCGAGATCTTTAATGCCATCAATCAGTTGACGCCAGTATGGCAGGATCACTTCATCACGCGCGGTTTTCAGCATCAACGCGTGGGAGAGGTTATTGATATCTTCCGAAGTACAGGCAAAGTGGATGAATTCAGAAACTGCGTGCAGTTCCGGGATATCGGCCACTTTTTCTTTCAGGAAATACTCAACCGCTTTAACGTCGTGGTTAGTGGTACGCTCGATGGTTTTGATGCGTGCTGCATCTTCTTCGCTGAAACTGGCGACAATTGTATCAAGGTAACCGATTGCGTCGGCAGCAAAAGCAGGAACTTCCTTGATCGCTGCGTGCGCGGCCAGTTTTTGCAGCCAACGTACTTCAACTTGTACACGGAATTTCAGCAAACCATATTCGCTGAAAATCCCGCGCAGCGCGCTGACTTTATCGCCGTAGCGTCCATCGACAGGGGAAACGGCGGTCAGTGAGGATAATTCCATAGATCACAACTCCGGGGTTAAATGAGCAAGAATTTGTTTTGCCTGAGTGGTCAGGCGATTACGAGAAAACATCAGTTGTAGACGTCCGCCGCCGACCTGGTGCCAGAGCACGGCGGCGCGAATGCCTGCCAGCAGGGTGGCGCGGACTTTCGCCTGCACCTGTGGGCTTTGCAGTACAGCAGGAGATCCGGTGACCTGAATGCGCGGGCCTAGCGGGCTAATCACATCAACATAAATAGCGGCCATCGCGCTCATCAGCGTTTCGGACTGTAGATCGAAGTGTTCGAGCTGACGTTGCAGGCCGTTGATGCGGTTGCCCAGAGTGTCGAGCGCACCTTTCGCTGAGGAAAGTTTGCGCTCAAGCACCATCAGGCTAAGGGTGTAGCGGGTTAACTCAGCATTTAAGCCCTGGCGACTGCTGGCGTTGAGCACGCCGAGCAATGTTTCCAGCCCGACGCGCAGGTTAGCTTCGCTGCCACCAAAAACCGCCAGCGTGGAGCTGGGGTTCATATCGATAATACTGTTGAGTGAGACGTGTAGCGCATCGGCATCACAATGCCCCTGGTGAGCGAGTTGTTGCACCAGGCGTGCCGACTGACAAATACCGGCCAGGGCGAGGGTGATGTCATAGTAATTCTTTGCCACGTTCACTGCTTCCTTGTTTAAGTAAAGATAATAATCAGACCGGCAGCGGCAGACGCTGCTCAATAATACCGCCACCGAGGCACACTTCACCGTTATAGAAGACGGCAGACTGGCCCGGCGTCACGGCGGCAACGGGTTCATCAAAAATCACTTCAATGCGATCGTCGTCCAGCGCCTTGACGGTGCATGGGATGTCGGTCTGGCGATAGCGGGTTTTTACCGTGCAACGCATAGTGCCGGTGAAGGGTTCGCGATCGACCCAGTGCAGCTGCTGGGCAATCAGACCGACAGACATCAGACGCGGGTGTTCATGGCCCTGCGCAACAATCAGAATGTTGTTTTCGACGTCTTTATCGACCACATACCACGGTTCTTCGGTGCCTTCTTTGGTGCCACCGATACCCAGACCTTTACGCTGACCGAGTGTGTGATACATCAGCCCCTGGTGCTCGCCGATTTCATCGCCATCGACGGTAATGATTTTGCCCGGTTGCGCAGGGAGATAACGGCCCAGGAACTCGCGGAATTTACGCTCGCCGATAAAACAGATACCGGTAGAATCTTTTTTCTTCGCGGTGACCAGACCGAGATCTTCAGCAATCTTACGCACCTGCGGTTTTTCCAGTTCGCCGACCGGGAACAGGCTTTGCGCAATCTGCTCATGGCTGAGCGTATAAAGGAAGTAGCTCTGGTCTTTATTGCTGTCCAGACCACGCAGCAGGCGGCTCTTGCCATCGACATCTGCCCGACGTACGTAATGACCGGTAGCGATATAATCGGCACCTAAATCTTCAGCGGCAAATTCGAGGAAAGCTTTAAATTTGATCTCTTTGTTGCACAGAATATCCGGATTCGGCGTGCGACCGGCTTTATATTCGGCAAGGAACAGTTCGAAGACGTTGTCCCAGTACTCGGCAGCAAAGTTAACGGTGTGCAGTTCAATGCCGAGCTTGTCGCAGACAGCCTGGGCATCAGCCAGATCCGCTGCCGCTGTGCAATATTCCTCACCGTCGTCTTCTTCCCAGTTCTTCATAAACAGGCCTTCGACCTGATATCCCTGTTGTTGCAACAGCCAGGCAGAAACGGAGGAATCGACACCGCCGGACATGCCGACGATTACTTTTTTTGCGGTTTCAGACATTGGATCACTCACGACATTGAACTTCAAGGCGGCGTATTCTATCACGCAGCCTTTTAGATGACACCCTTTGTAAAAGGCCAGTTAAAATCGCCAATCATCTCCAGCGGATAGCGTTGCCCACTTTGATAACAACGAATACTTTCCGCCACCAGCGGCGAGCGCAGATTTGAGGCCTGTAAAATCTCATCGGCGCTGACCCAACGGCAGCAGTCGATATCGCTGTCATGGGGCTGGGTTGGACATATTTGCTCAAGCTCAATGGCAAACAGGAAGCGCAAAAACGGCGTTTTATCCGGCGCAATCCACTGATGCATGCGGATAAAATGTTGCGGTTGCGCGCTGATGCCCGTCTCTTCCCACAGCTCACGGGCGGCGGCTTCCACTAAGGTTTCATCGGCTTCCAGATGCCCGGCGGGCTGGTTCCATAACGCTTTACCATTAATCGTCTCTTCAACGATTAAAAATTTGCCCTCTGCGTGCACCACGCAGGCAACGGTAACGTGCGGTTTAAACATTTTGCGTCCTTAATCTGTCGCTTCTCGCCATTCGCCATTGGCAAGATTTTCCAAAGAGTAATCACCCATCGCATAGCGAATCAGTCGCAGCGTGGGAAAACCAACATGGGCGGTCATGCGGCGCACCTGGCGATTACGTCCTTCATATAAGGTGATCTTAAGCCAGCTGGTGGGAATACTTTTTCGTTCACGAATTGGCGGATTACGGGGCCATAACCATTCCGGCTCCTCAACCATCTCCGCACCTGCGGGCAGGGTAGGGCCATCATTTAAGGTTACGCCATTGCGCAACGCTTCAAGGGCGTCTTGTGTGGGAATACCTTCTACCTGTACATAATAGATTTTCCCGGTACGTTTACCCGGCTGGGTTAAACGCGCCTGCAAAGCGCCGTTATTGGTCAGTACCAGTAACCCTTCGCTGTCGCGGTCGAGACGACCTGCCGCATACACTCCCTGAACCGGGATGAATTCTTTTAATGTTTTGCGTCCGGCTTCATCGGTGAACTGCGGAAGAACATCGTAGGGTTTATTGAACAGGATCACACGCGTGGGCTGGTTTTCAGGTTTTCGCCTGGTAGAACGTTGCGAGCTGAATCGCTTAACCTGGTGATTTCTAAAAGAAGTTTTTTGCATGGTATTTTCAGAGATTATGAATTGCCGCATTATAGCCTAATAACGCGCATCTTTCATGACGGCAAACAATAGGGTAGTATTGACAAGCCAATTACAAATCATTAACAAAAAATTGCTCTAAAGCATCCGTATCGCAGGACGCAAACGCATATGCAACGTGGTGGCAGACGAGCAAACCAGTAGCGCTCGAAGGAGAGGTGAATGGAAAGTAAAGTAGTTGTTCCGGCACAAGGCAAGAAGATCACCCTGCAAAACGGCAAACTCAACGTTCCTGAAAATCCGATTATCCCTTACATTGAAGGTGATGGAATCGGTGTAGATGTAACCCCAGCCATGCTGAAAGTGGTCGACGCTGCAGTCGAGAAAGCCTATAAAGGCGAGCGTAAAATCTCCTGGATGGAAATTTACACCGGTGAAAAATCCACACAGGTTTATGGTCAGGACGTCTGGCTGCCTGCTGAAACCCTTGATCTGATTCGTGAATATCGCGTTGCCATTAAAGGCCCTCTGACCACTCCGGTTGGCGGCGGTATTCGTTCTCTCAACGTAGCTCTGCGCCAGGAACTGGATCTCTACATCTGCCTGCGTCCGGTACGTTACTATCAGGGCACCCCAAGCCCGGTTAAACATCCTGAACTGACCGATATGGTTATCTTCCGTGAAAACTCGGAAGACATTTATGCGGGTATCGAATGGAAAGCTGATTCTGCCGACGCTGAGAAAGTGATTAAATTCCTGCGTGAAGAGATGGGTGTGAAGAAAATTCGCTTCCCGGAACATTGCGGTATCGGTATTAAGCCGTGTTCTGAAGAGGGCACCAAACGTCTGGTTCGTGCCGCGATCGAATACGCAATTGCTAACGACCGTGACTCTGTGACCCTGGTGCACAAAGGTAACATCATGAAGTTCACCGAAGGCGCGTTTAAAGACTGGGGTTACCAGCTGGCGCGTGAAGAGTTTGGCGGTGAACTGATCGACGGCGGCCCGTGGCTGAAAGTCAAAAACCCGAACACCGGCAAAGAGATCGTCATTAAAGACGTGATTGCTGACGCATTCCTGCAACAGATCCTGCTGCGTCCGGCTGAATACGACGTTATCGCCTGTATGAACCTCAACGGTGACTACATTTCTGATGCTCTGGCAGCGCAGGTTGGCGGTATCGGTATCGCCCCAGGCGCAAACATCGGTGACGAATGCGCGCTGTTTGAAGCCACCCACGGTACTGCGCCGAAGTATGCTGGTCAGGACAAAGTTAACCCAGGCTCTATTATCCTCTCCGCTGAGATGATGCTGCGCCATATGGGCTGGACTGAAGCCGCAGACCTGATTGTTAAAGGCATGGAAGGCGCAATCAACGCCAAGACCGTAACTTACGACTTCGAACGTCTGATGGAAGGCGCTAAACTGCTGAAATGTTCAGAGTTTGGTGATGCGATCATCAAGAATATGTAATTTCTGCATGTGTTAAAAACTGTAACGGGCGTATAACACGCCCGTTGTCTTTTGTTAGCCTGCTAACGGTTATCAAAATTTTATCAAAACTCCCCTGCTAGTTTGGGGTAGTGTGGTCTGTCCAATGACTGCTCTACTGCCTAAGTCCCTATTCTCTTTTCTTTTAAACTGCGGTAAAGACCGGAATGCAACGGATCTGTATTAATAAAATAATAATGATCTCCCGTCTGGCATTTAATGGCACGACGGTTATGCTCCCTGTTTGCTGACAGGCCCCGGCGCTGTGCGAGTTAAATAAACAGGTCTGCAGCTCTCCAGGGGGAGCCGTGGGCAAACACGGCACGATCCGGAATATCAACCCCCCTGAGAAAAAGGATTGTATTATATGGTAACACCATGCCGCATTAACGCGGCTGTGACACTGTCCCAGCTCCTGCAGAGCCAGGAAAGTTGCAGGACTCATCTGCGGGAGATGATAAATTTAATTCACAGAAATACGGACTGTAGCACGATGAGTTCTGACCAGATTAACGAACTGGCGGCTGTCATGGCGACCGCACTGCAGCCAAATCAGATGGCTAAACTGCCGGATAATCCAGACATGCCTAGGGCGCGTGGTCTGCAAATTCCTGAGTCGTTCAGTTTTAGTTTTTCCGACCACACCATTACCTTCACCAACACGCATATGGATTTTAATGGGGACAATTGCGTGAATATTATGGTCAGCAAGGATGGGAGGAGTGCCTGTGGCTATGCTGATTGTTATCTGTTTAACGCCTTTGTCACAACACTGGTCTCACGCAGTCGCCAGCCCGGAATAGATGATTTCAGCCCTTCTATCACAGAAGAAAAACAACGGGAAGGAGTGAATTACATGCTAACGCCATGCTACTCCAACCTCGCCATGGGCGCGACATTGCCCCGGCCCCTGCTGCTGCTCCAGAGCAGCGAGAAAATTCTGAATCAGATGAAAAATTTAATCATCGAGAATACGGACGAGGCTAACGAACTGGTAGTTGCCATGACGAATGCACTGTTTACGTACCGGGCGGAGGTGGGGGCTGACCCGCAACTCACTAAGCTTTTCACTGAGCCGTTCAAGTTTAGTTTCTGTTTTTCCGGCCACACCATCACCTTCACGAAAACTATTAGTAATAGCAAATTAGTGAATATTGATGTCAGTGATGGCAGTGTGAAGGTCTGTGGAAGTGTGGATAGTGCCCGATTTCACGCCATTGCCGCGACACTGTTGTCACATAACCAGCCAGAATCACTTGATTTCAGGTCCTCCCTCTCCGCACTGTCGGAAGAAAACCTGAGTGCGAAACATGAGACAGTCCCGCAACGTCGCGTCAGGGTAAGGTCGAAAGTTGCCATAAAGCTCCCCATTCCCTACGAGGTTATCCGGAAATGGTCGATGATGACCTCGGATGAGCGGCGCAACGTCGATTTCAATAAGTGGTGTGAGAGCCACAACATCCGGCCGTGCACAGCACGTCATTACCTGAATTTGAGCAAGGACGGATTAACCTGGGTGGGCCGAGCGAAGCTGAACAAACCAGAGAAATGGAACAGAGTTACCAAAAATCTCGTCCGGGAATGGTCGAAGATGCCCCAGGTTCAGCGGGAAAAGATCAAGGGTGTTAAGGGGTTTTGTACTGACCACAGCATTAATATATTCACTGCCAGAAAATACATGACAGAGAATGGGCTTACCGAAAGGGGCAAGAGCAGGATAAAGAAAGGTTCGTAAGGATCCGGTAAATTCGCGTTACATAATCATCAGCCCCTTAAATCGAAATCATAGTGGAGGGGCTTTTTTGAATAAATCGTACTTTTACTGAGTTTAAGGATCAGACCACACATCATCTGCCAACACGGCTCGTCCCGTTACAAAGCAAAAGTTAGAATCACCAACTGGCACATCAATAACAGAGCTCTTATCAACCGAGGCCCCTCCCTGTCTGGTTGCACGAGGAGGTGATTTCGGATTGGTATAAGTCAGCAATGCCTTCTTCCCAAGGGCGACCTCAGCATTCAGCGTAACGGATGTAGAGGTGTAGCCGGATTAATCCGGCAAACCCATCAAAAAATCAGGACAGCAGCAGACGGAGTTTACGCCTCTCGGCTCTGTTACGAGCAGCTGCGCCGTGTGAAAATCAGCGCGCTCATCCCACCCCAAAAAGGAGCGGGTTACTGGCCCGGTGAGTATGCCGACCGTAACTGTGCAGTCGCGTATCAGCGATTGACCGAGGGTAATTCCCGGTGAAAATGGACAAAAGATTACAATCGTTGCTCAATAGCGGAAACGGCAATGTACAGGGTAAAACAGTTATTCTGAGGTTCTCTGATGTTGCTAGATTATGATCGGCCGGTTGCAGAGGCTTTGGTCATGGTGCATACGCTGAACATAATGACGAAGGTAGGTATGCCAGAAAGTGTTCATACTGCCTGAAGATACAACCTGCTCAGGGGATACTTACCGAAAAATTATTTATTCGACAAAGCCCCATAGGGAGCGACTTGTAATGATGCAGGCCCAGCGGGAAGGCTCAACAATACATAACCGAACAGTGTTATAATAAGATTCATTTTGCTGATTGTTTCATAAGGACCAGTGAAGTAAGATCTAAGAAGAGTTAAATTTATACAGTATAATCATGACATTGCAGTAAGGTGGTTATAATTGAAAGAACATTTGGATATGAATACATCTCATGTAAGAGTTGTAACTCATATGTGTGGGTTCTTGGTCTGGCTCTATAGTCTTTCAATGTTACCACCAATGGTTGTAGCATTGTTTTATAAAGAAAAAAGCTTGTTCGTTTTTTTTATTACTTTTGTTATATTTTTTTGTATTGGTGGCGGAGCGTGGTATACCACTAAAAAATCTGGCATTCAATTACGCACCCGTGATGGGTTTATTATAATTGTAATGTTTTGGATTTTATTTTCTATTATTAGCGCATTTCCATTATGGATTGATTCAGAGCTTAATTTAACGTTTGCTGACGCGCTGTTTGAAGGGGTTTCCGGAATAACAACAACAGGAGCAACAGTAATTGATGATGTCAGTTCATTATCTCGGGCATATTTGTTCTACCGGTCACAATTAAATTTTATAGGCGGTTTAGGGGTTATTGTTCTGGCAGTTGCTGTGTTGCCATTATTGGGTATTGGTGGTGCAAAACTTTATCAGTCAGAAATGCCAGGGCCATTTAAGGATGACAAACTGACTCCACGCTTGGCTGATACGTCGCGGACACTTTGGATAACTTATTCTTTATTAGGCATTGCTTGTATTGTTTGTTATCGACTTGCAGGAATGCCTTTGTTTGATGCTATTTGTCATGGACTTTCTACAGTTTCTCTTGGCGGTTTTTCAACTCATAGTGAGAGTATCGGCTATTTCAATAATTATTTGATTGAACTGGTGGCGGGCTCTTTTTCTCTGTTATCGGCTTTCAACTTCACTCTTTGGTATGTTGTTATAAGCAGGAAAACAATAAAACCCTTACTCAGAGATGTTGAACTTCGTTTCTTTTTGTTAATAGCTTCAGGTGTTATCATTGTTACCTCTTTCCAGGTCTGGCATATAGGTATGTATGACTTAACTGGAAGTGTTGTTCATTCGTTTTTTCTTGCTAGCTCCATGCTCACTGATAATGGTTTAGCTACGCAGGATTATTCAAACTGGCCCACACATACGATAGTTTTTTTGCTGCTGTCAAGTTTTTTTGGGGGATGTATAGGCTCAACGTGCGGCGGAATTAAATCACTTAGATTTCTTATACTTTTTAAACAAAGTAAACACGAAATAAATCAGCTTTCTCATCCCAGAGCATTGCTTAGTGTAAATGTAGGAGGGAAGATTGTTACAGACCGCGTAATGAGGTCTGTATGGAGTTTCTTTTTTCTTTATACTTTCTTTACAGTGTTTTTTATACTGGTGCTAAATGGTATGGGATATGATTTCCTTACATCATTTGCGACAGTCGCTGCATGCATTAATAATATGGGGCTGGGTTTTGGGGCTACCGCATCCTCATTCGGTGTTCTTAATGATA
Organism: Escherichia sp. HH091_1A; assembly: GCF_030295175.1. Taxonomy (NCBI): domain Bacteria; kingdom Pseudomonadati; phylum Pseudomonadota; class Gammaproteobacteria; order Enterobacterales; family Enterobacteriaceae; genus Escherichia; species Escherichia sp. HH091_1A. The sequence goes on from NZ_AP025747.1 coordinate 1,462,889, forward strand.
TTGCAAAATATCTCATGTGTATTGCTATGATTCTTGGTCGACTTGAAATTTACCCTGTTATTATACTATTTTCAGGATTTTTTTGGCGTTCTTGATATATAGTTAATTTATGATTGTGAATTTTATAGTATGTTGCCCCCTCATATGGACTGGACCCATAGGATTATTACCATCTCCGATGTGAAGTTGATAAAAAAATGCCTCTTTCTTACGCGAAATATCATCATTTCATCTGCGTGAATGCTGATAGTATCCAGGATTGAGAAGCAAGCAGGCTGCTCACTTAGCCTCGATGCCTCCTATTTACCATAAGAGACATCGAAATAACATTACAGTACAGTTTTTGCCCATCGCCTTCTGCGAAGTTTAGGAATGCAAGATGTTGCAGTGAGTCTTGTTACACAGCGGGAACAGACAGCACCATGAGGTTGATTTAACTCAGGTTTATAGGTTGTAAAATTAAAACTTTGGCTTGAGCAAATCGGGCAGCAAAATTTAAGATTGGGGATAGCCCCTCCTGCCGGTTACGTTGAAACCTAAGGTTAGTTCAGAAGGTAGAAAAAAGATAGGTAACTACGTTAAATTAATAGCATTAAACACTAAAAAAATAAACTCTGACGTCACATACATATCATTGTTTGACCACTCGGTAGAGGAACCAGAAACAAGTATTATGGGTTAAGTGCAGCTTCAGGTGTTGAATCTGGATTCAACGAATACATTCAGCACCATGCCTTCAAATAAAACAAAATCATAGCGCCCCTCTACGAAGGGGCAGTTTTTGGTAGATTTATCTATAGCATATAGGGAAGGTTAAATAACCCCCATTACTTGAGACCATGTGGACATATTTGCATAATGCAATGCTTATGCATGCATTTATTCGTAATTTTGTTTGATTCTGTAGGACACTCTTGACTATTTTTGATTAAATTCCATAAATTTTTGTTGAATAGCGCCACGTTAAAAATACTGATCGGATATTCTTTATCCTCGAGTATAATACCTGACTTAATAACTGTAAATATGCTGCCAGGTGGGAGAAATATATTTGAACGATACCAAATGATCATTTTCATATCGCTCCATATGACTGAAAAATATATACCACACGAAGGTTGTATTACAGTATCAATTACTATACACTTCATTTCTTCGCCTTATTCTTCTGTTCCAATGATGTTGATAAAGAATATCAATATAATTTGTACTATAGTCAGCTCAGATGAGGTTGAATGCAAAGGTGGTTTGTTCTTTATTTATATTTAAAGTTTTTTTCTATCACGGACGTTAGAGAAATATGCCAATGCATAATCTCTTTCCCCGCACTAATAATTAAATATGAATATAATCGCTAGTATCCGGGCACTCTTCGTGTATTAAAACTCCTGAGATGACTTAAATATCGTCTAATGTAAAAAGAAGCACCACTTCCAAAGCATTCCTGATAATATCTTTTTCAACAATGTCATCAGCAGATGATAAAAATGAGAGCAATTTCAGTATAATGCTCTTGTTATCCACGTGTTCGTTGCAAAGATATAAATCTCTAACTGCCTTATCAATTGCAAGTTTTTCTTCTGAAAGCCGACTATCATATTTATTCAAATATGCGTATAGGTTCATTTCAAAGTTCATTCCTTGACTTTGCATAGACATAATTGACTCCCAAGGATTTAATTAAGAATTTTATCTAAATGAAATTTAAAACAAGGGATCTCAACAGAGGCTAAACAAAATGAAATTTAGTAACATGATTAAATAATTCATTCCGTTTTAGTTCTGTTTAGTCAGGACGATATATATTTAATTCAAAGAAGATTTGTAAACAAAGCATAGCTTTTATGCTGGTTTGTGCCACTTTGCCAACCCCATGGTTGGCTTTTTTATATAAAGATCATAAGGATGACTATCTTCCTGACATGATGAAAAGGTTTCAATTATTGGGCTTTATAGTATCGGTTTGACCGTTATGAGCAGCGTTAACTCGTTCCTGATAATATTAAGGTAACGTGATGATAACTCAGCAAAAACGCATAAAAAGCGCTTACTTTGCGTCCTTCATAATGGCCAGTATCGAATAGGTCTAATAAGGTAGGATGATTAAGAAACAGTTCCAGCAGCGGTATGATATCCAGATGCGCGCAAGCGTTCTTATCTGGCTGTGTGCAGCCATGTTTGGTGGAGTTAGCCGGAGATAACTCTAAGGCTGGAGGTATGCAATACATGCTATCAAGAATATGTTAACGCTATACCTATTAAGTATTGAACGGGCATATAACACGCCCGTTGTATTTGTGGGTTTGATAACTGTAATACAAGTAACGTATCAGAACGGCAAAGGAGGCATGTCAAATGTCAGATTTATAGTATTGGTCGGCTGAACAATTATGGATAACAATAAAAAGGGAGTTCTGATAAGTCATAGAAAGACCTCTTTTTTGTTATTTTACTGAATTATGATAGTTCTCTTATGTGTTAAAACTTTGCTAGATTAATGGCTTGTTATTTTCCACATCTTCAACATACAACAGCGTATTATCAATAGCGTAGTAGCCGCGTTTATTGTTATTAACATCGGTTACCCAGCGGAAAACGCCAGCACTTGCCAGTGTTGTACAATACTCCCAAAATGTAGAGTTCCCAGAAATATGAAGCAATGCCGCCTCTTTAATTTTTTCTGGATTTTTGGTTGTACTGACTTTTAACAGGCTACGGTTTCCTCTTAATAACAAAACTGTTTCATCGTGAGTAATAATTCTGATGTTATCCGTAGCCAGATAATAAATGTAATGTGCAATACGGTGATGTTTTAATTCTGAATAAAACCAGGAGAAGTTTTGCTCTTTTCTCACTTTTTCAAACATCTTTTGAAAAACAACGACCTGATCCATCAGGATAATAACCTTTTGTTAGTTGTGAGAGTGCGTAGTGTGCACGATCGGTTTTCTCACTTCAAGCTGGTCTGTCCTTTGGCTGTGATATGTACAAAGTGTGAAAGGGGGATTACCTGAATTCTCCCGGTGAGCATTTTGCAACGGATCAGCTCCGGTACAAACGCTGTTGTGGGTTCAGATTATAAGATTCTGTCTAAGGGGCGGGATAAAGGTGAAATTAGGGGGCATGAAAGATGACGTTATAACCTTGCTCACCCCAGTGTTGTAATAGTTCGTTTTGCCTTCTCGTTGGTGCCATGCCAGTCCAGACAATCAATGTTTGCGTCGGGAACAGTTCCGGGCGCGGCGATTCAATGGGATCAGCAAGGACAGAAATATGCCATCCTGACAATGATAAACGCCATGCTTCCAGCCACAATCGTGCTCTCTCTTCAACATTCCACGCCATCAGAATGGCTTCTTTACCGGGCTTACGGCGCGTTTCGAAAAGTGAGGCTGCTGCGTATTCAATTAATGCGCCGTCAAATATACTGCTCATAATGCGGGAGGTGTTGTGATCAAGCACGAGACGCTGACGAACAGGAAGGTAAACATGATTAATCAATTGATCTACCGGGTACTCTCGACCCAGTGAAATAATTCTCGCGCGTAGTTTGGCAGGATTAGCCATACGAAGAATTGACATCATCTCTTCTTGCAGGCGGCTCCAGTCATCTTCCGTATCCTGGCTGGTGGTTTCCAGTAATGCTTTAACTTTGCCTACAGGGACGCCATTACTTATCCAACGCTTGATCTCTTCGATGCGTTGTATGTCTTCTTCATCAAAGAGTCGGTGTCCGCCTTCACTGCGCTGTGGTTTTAACAAACCGTAGCGGCGTTGCCAAGCCCGGAGAGTGACAGGATTAATCCCGCAACGTTCAGCAACATCACCAATGCTGTAATAAGCCACAATTCCTCCTTGCGCTCATAAATCTCCGTCGCCTGTACACGACCCAATAATACTTTGTACAATATACGCTAAAATTGTACAAAGTATAAATAAGATTTCAGCTAAATTGGATAAAACATTATTTTTAATGTGGATTAAATTAAAACATAACGTATTCATTTTCACGATGATTTCCAGAAATCATGTGAAATAATGTGCTGAAAATTATTTTTTCTCCGGCCACGCAACTGAAGGGATACCATTCAATTTAGCTTTGGCAAACAGATCTCCCTGAAACATCTCAATTCCTGCAGATTCAAGCCACATCCACTCTTCTGGTGTTGCCACACCCATAGCAGAGACTTGAATTTCAAGTGATGTACAGCATTTTATGATCGCCTGAATAATTGCCTGCCGAGGCCCGCTTTTATGAACATTGGTAATCAATTCCTGACTGATTTTAATTCTGTCAGGCTGGAAGCGTGACAGGAGTAACAAACCGGCAAAACCTGTGCCAAAATGGTCAATTGCTACACTCATACCGGTAGCCTTAAGTGATTTAACAGCATCGGCAAATTCATCAAACCGAGATATGACCTCACTTTCAGTAAATTCCACGATAATTTGTTCAGGCACCAAACCATTGGCCTTTATTTCATCAAGTAAAAAAGAGACCGCGTCAGGCTCGTTAACCAGGGTCATAGGTAATAGATTGATTGAAATCATTTTATCACCGAGCTCAAGTGCGTGTGCCATCGCGAATGCAAGTGCCTTACTTTTGAGATCCGCTGTGTAGATTTCCCCGTCATTGCTTTGCCCAACCACTCTGGCTGATGGGCTGTCTTCCCTATCTTTAACAATTGCTTCAAAAGCGATTATCCGCCGCGATAAAGGATCGACAATAGGATGAAAGGCAAAGTGGTCGTTTATATTTGGTGAAAGGGTACAGGAATCAAGTTCTTTATCAGGTCCGTCAGCGATAAAACGCCAGGAGTCTTCGGCAGGAATCTCGAAATAGGTTGATTTTTCAGTTGAAAGAACAAAAGTACGAAAAAATTGCAGCGCTCTGTCATCATAAGTTAGCTGAAATTTTGAGGTGCCTTTGTCGAGTACGGCCTGTAAAACGTCATTGCGCTCGTGGAGGCGCAAATCAAATAATTCCATTCCTGCTTTGCCAAAACGGCGAGCAGGTGCGTAATCGCACAGCAGTTCAACGATATTATAGTGCCGTGGATCCTGGCATATGGCCCGATAAATCATTTGAACCTGTTCTTCCGGACCTTCAAGAAGTTGAAAAAAATGTGAACCATTAAACAGTAAAATCCCTGTTACGTCAGACCGCATGTTTCTGCGATTTGCTATCGAAACCATTTCTTCGATTTTTTTGACAGGTTCGTCGTCACGTATATGGCTACGATAAATAAGGGTAGTAAGCATTAATAGTCCAGGGTAATGGGCGAGGCGAGAGTATGACGGTAACAGACATATCTTCTGGTGTCTTGCTTTTAATACTAAAACATAACTATTTATTTACATTGATAAAAAATGGAAAAATTTGAAGATGAGTTCGTTTGGAATCTTGTATAGGTTGTCAGTCAAATGATGCAAATAATTTTTACGTATCTCATTGTTTTATAGGTGTTAGCACTAATTGCAAAAAAATAATTTATCATTCTGTACACATATTTCGTACAAGTTTGCTATTGTTACTGCACTTAACAACGTTTAACATTTTTAATAGAGGCGTAGCATGCAGCAAAATTCAGTGATTTCAGATTCTGCGGGGGCAATTACTCGTTACTTTGCAAAAGCTAACTTGCCTACTCAGCAGGAAACCCTCGGGGAGATTGTGACTGAAATTTTGAAAGATGGACGTAATCTGAGTCGAAAGTCGCTTTGTACCAAACTTCTTTGTCGACTGGAGCAAGCGACAGGGGAAGAGGAACAGAAACACTACAATTCACTAATTGGGTTGCTTTTTGAATAATGTGACAGCCTGATTATTTGACAGATTAACTATGAAGTCGTTATGAAGACATCTGATAATGAAAGTATAAAACATGAAATTACTGGCCAGGCGGTGCTCCAGATATTACGCATGAAGATAAATTTTTCGTTGCAGACTCTTATTAAGCAATTACTCGTAATGAAATCTGTTGAACAAAATGCCTTCCGACGAGATTTAATTGATAGCATAATTCGTGATTTTAGCAACTGTGATACAGGAGGGCCTAACAGAAGAGCAGCAATAGCTGACAATAAAAGTATATTCAATGGTAAGAAAATAAACAGAATACATTAAAATTTCATAAGTAAGATGAGAGGTTACCATGCTTGAAGATACTACTATTCATAACGCAATAACTGATAAGGCGTTATCAAGTTACTTTCGCAGTTCGGGGAATTTGTTAGAAGAAGAGTCTGCTGTATTAGGGCAGGCGGTGACCAATTTAATGCTTTCAGGGGATAATGTTAATAATAAAAATATTATCTTAAGTCTGATACACTCCCTGGAAACAACGAATGATATTCTCAAAGCTGATGTGATTAGAAAAACACTGGAAATCGTGTTGCGATACACAGCTGATGATATGTGACTTTTTATTGTTTAGTATAACTAGCATAAGTTTATAGAAAACTCATTCATCTTATTTTTGTCTGTCGCTTAGACTATACACAGCATAATTCTATTGGATTGATATTTTTACGAGGCTGACATGAATAATTCAATTCCCGAGAGATTTATTTTTCAATGTGCTTTATTTAAAAATCTCGAGAGGGAGGTGTTCATGGCGCATGGGTATGTTAATAGTCATATTATTGATCAGGCTTTACGCTTGCGTTTAAAAGATGAAACGAGTGTGATTCTTTCTGATCTCTACCTGCAAATTTTGCAGTACATTGAATTGCATAAGACAACACTAACGGATGTCATTATTAATGACAGGGAATCCGAGCTCTCTTAGAACTGAGTAAGGTTTTAAAATTACCATCAGCTGTATCATATTCTGTTGCAAAGTAATAATTTAAGTCGTTATGTTTCTTAATATATCCGGAATATCAGGGTTTAAACAAGAATGGAGAACTATTGTTCTCCATTCTTGACGTCTGACATCCTGCCAGATTTGCTTAATTTTACCCACATTAAGCACAATAATTAATAGGTTAGATGACGATGGAGAAAATTTTATCTTCGGCGTGGATATTTCTTATGCTCTCTACCATGCTCTCTTTAGACGCCAGCACGAGCGAATGAACATCATTTTATGTATTAAAATCCTTAGTCCGGGACAAGCGAATGCGCAATACACTCATACCCATCCTCGTTGCGATATGCTTGTTTATAACCGGTGTCGCTATTTTGAATATCCAGCTTTGGTATTCCGCAAAAGCAGCATATACGGCGGGAGCGAGATATGCTGTCAACAATATCAATCACATACTTGAAGAAGCGTCACAGGCGACTCAAGCGGCGGTTAACATTGCCGGGAAGGAATGCGACCTCGAGGAGCAATATCAGCTTGGCACTGAAGCAGCTCTGAAACCTCACTTGCGCACAATCATCATTCTCAAACGCGGAATGGTCTGGTGTACATCCTTGCCGGGGAATCGAGTCCTGCTGTCTCGTATTCCTGCTTTCCCTGACAGTAATTTACTGTTGGCTCCGGCAATCGACACCGTCAATAGATTGCCTATCCTGCTCTATCAGAGCCAATTTGCAGACACGCGTATTTTGGTCACGATAAGTGATCAGCATATTCGTGGAGCGCTTAATGTGCCCTTGAAAGGGGTAAGGTATGCATTACGCGTAGCGGATGACATTATTGGACCTACCGGTGACGTGATGACGCTTAATGGACACTATCCTTATACTGAGAAGGTTCACTCCACAAGATATCATTTCACTATTATCTTTAACCCACCACCATTCTTTAGCTTCTACAGACTTATCGATAATGGCGTAGGGGTTTTGATATTCATTCTGTTAATTGCCTGCGCCGCAGCCTACCTGCTTGATAAGTATTTTAATAAAAGCGCAACGCCTGAAGAGGTCCTGCGACGGGCCATAAGTAATGGTGAGATTGTCCCTTTTTACCAACCTGTGGTAAATGGTCGGGAAGGGTCATTGCGGGGAGTTGAGGTATTAGCCCGCTGGAAACAACCTCACGGCAAATATATCTCACCCGCGGCATTTATTCCACTTGCTGAAAAATCTGGATTAATTGTTCCGCTTACACAAAGTCTGATGAATCAGGTTGTCACACAGATGAACACTATCGCGAGTAAATTGCCGGAAGGTTTTCATATCGGAATTAATTTTAGTGCCTCGCATATTATTTCGCCGACGTTTGTCGACGAGTGCTTAATTTTCCGTGACAGTTTTACCCGCCGCGATTTAAACCTCGTTCTGGAAGTGACCGAGCGTGAATCATTAGATGTTGATGAAAGTCTGGTTCAGCGGTTGAACATTCTGCATGAAAATGGTTTTGTCATCGCACTGGATGATTTTGGTACTGGCTATTCAGGGCTTTCTTATCTGCATGATCTGCATATTGATTATATTAAAATTGATCACAGTTTTGTTGGTCGTGTCAATGCAGACCCAGAATCAACCAGGATTCTGGATTGTGTACTGGATCTGGCGCGTAAACTTTCGATCAGTATCGTCGCTGAAGGTGTCGAAACAAAAGAACAGCTTGATTATCTGAATCAAAACAACATCACATTTCAGCAGGGTTATTATTTCTATAAACCGGTAACCTACATCGACCTGGTTAAAATTATCCTTTCTAAACCGAAGGTGAAGGTTATGATTGAGTAAAAATTGATCATTAAGACCATGGTGCGGTGTAATTATAGACAGCTAATTAGCTCGTTGCGTCTTGTTACTATTGTTCATTATTTTGTTTGCTATAATTGTTTGAAAGTTTTGACAGGATTGCCATTAGTAGCATGAACAATAGTAATAATCTGGATTATTTCACTCTCTATATCATCTTTTCCATTGCATTTATGCTGATCACCTTGCTGGTCATCCTTATCGCAAAACCCAGTACTGGGCTTGGAGAAGTGCTTGTGACGATAAATTTGCTGAATGCCCTTGTTTGGCTGGCGATCAATCTGGTTAATCGAGTAAGGGAAAAACTCGTTAGCCACAGGGATCAGCACTAATCTTTCTTTATGCTATAGCCGCTATATAGTAATAAGTATTGTTGTACTTGTGGTTTAATGCCGATTAAATTGCTTTGCTTGTTGTTGTGAGGGCGTATTGGCGGGTGTGATGTTTCATTGTAGAACTATATACAACCACCGCGTCGAATCAATCGACGCGGTAACAGACGAAATATTATTTTTTGCCGATAGCACGCATGGTGTCATCAATTGCCGTGATCAACAGCATTTGCGGGTCTTTAGCGCAAACCTGGTTCAGTTTTTCTACCACTTTGGCGCTCAGTTCCGGAGATTGCTCAATTTTTAAATCACGGCTGGCAACGCTGGCATTACCCATTACCGCAACAATTTCTGCAACCTGTGCGCTGTCAGTTTTTGCCATTTCGTTGGCTTCTGCGCAAGTAATATAGGTTTCTGACGGCAAACCGTTCTTAATATTGTAGTCCTGCGCCCAGGTCATTGGTGCGAAAACAAACAGACCCGCCAGTAAAGCAAATTTTTTCATCATCATTCCTTATTTCATTTTACCCAGAATTGCACCACCCGTACCGCCAATTACGGCACCTTTAATCGCCCCTTCAAGGCCATTGCCGGTCAGAACGCCAGTGACAGCACCAACGGCGGCACCCACTTTTGCACCTTTGCGCGCATTTTTGCCGTCGCGGCCTTTTTCTGTTACTGCACCAACGCCAGCGCCAACAGCTGCACCTTTCAGTACGCCATTAACGCCATTGCCAGTAAGTAAACCAACGCCTGCACCAAGTAGTGCACCTTTTGTGGTGCGATTCATATCCGCCATCGCTGGCGCGGAGCAGAGCAATGCTGAGATAAGCCCGAAGGCGAGTATTTTTTTCTTCAACTTAGATGTCCGGTATTAAGTAAGTTGCACACACAATAATTTCGTCTTCAATTAAGACCTGCTTAACTAAAGAACGCTCGCTATTATTCAGATAATTCAAAATGAGCGTGGCTGTGATGATAGGAATTATGTCTTTTACTTGAATGAGAATAATCTTAAATAAAAAATAACTCTTTGATTGACAATATTTTTATTCAAGAAGTGTCATTGGCTGTTAACGTGATGTTGTAAAGGTAAGATAATCTGATGCATCAATATTATTGTGTAATATTCATGTGAGTAGAAGATATTCATCAGAAACAATTATGTGAGTCATTTTACTTTGCCGACGGCCTTATTTCCGCAAAATAAGAGTACGACAGTCTTATCTGAAAAGATTGATTTTTATTCAACCACACTTCAGCGCGATGCGTCTAAAAATGCCTCTTTCTTATGCGGAATATCATCATTTCATCATGATGTCTTTGATGAGCGGTGAACACAATACACTTGCGCTGTCTCTTAAGGATGAATCCCCTGGTCTGGTGCCTGTGGGCCGATGTTGCAGCAGAGCTAAGGTCGCTTACCCGCTACTCAGTATTCACTTTTCAGAGGATGAAATTTATGAACAGGACCAGTCGCTATTATTTTCGCCGTTCAGTACTTTCCTTATTGATATCTGCCTTGATATATGCCCAGCCTGGAGAGGCTGCTTTCACATCAATCGTTACTGGTATCGTAAATGGTGAAACTGTGGATGGCGAGCAAATAGTAGATGAACGGGGGACAACTAATGATACTCATATCATTAATCACGGCCACCAGACTGTATTTGGTGGGGTGTCTAATGGAAGTATTATTGAAATGGGTGGACAACAAGATGTGTAACCGGCTCATTTAAACCGTCTGGTCTGTTTCCTCCGGCTCTACAAAAATAATGTCCATCATTTTTAATGGACACTATCGTATGAAACACCGGACCTGGATCACTGAAGCTTTACGTCTTCACTTTGAAGAACATTTACCCCGGGTTGTGGCCGGGCGTCGCCTGGGTGTACCAAAATCAACAGTTTGTAGTATGTTCGTGCGCTTTCGGAGAGCTGGCCTTTCGTGGCCTTTGCCCGCAGGCATGTCGGAGCAGGAACTTGATGCCTGCCTTTACGGACAATTTTCCACGGTACCAGTCGTACGTCCTGAAAGCACCGTTATATCCGAAGCCCCCGTGGTAAAAAAACGTCCCCGGCGGCCCAACTTCCCTTATGAGTTTAAAATCGCCTTAGTGGAGAAGTCACTGCAGCCCGGAGCCTGTGTGGCGCAGATCGCCCGGGAAAACGGAATCAACGATAACCTGCTCTTCAACTGGCGCCATCAATACCGGAAAGGTGGCCTGCTGCCTTCCGGAAAAAATATGCCGGCACTGCTTCCCGTGACGTTAACGCCGGAGCCGGATAATAAAATCCCGGCCCCCGCACAGGAACCAGAGCAGATAAATACACCGTCCGACAGTCTGTGTTGTGAGCTGGTTCTGCCGGCCGGAACTCTCAGGCTTAAAGGTAAACTGACGCCGGCGTTATTACAGACACTTATCCGCGAAATAAAAGGGAGCAGCCACTGATGATATCTCTCCCTGCAGGTTCGCGTATCTGGCTGGTTGCAGGTATCACCGATATGCGAAATGGCTTTAACGGCCTGGCATCAAAAGTTCAGAACGTCCTGAAGGATGACCCGTTCTCCGGACACCTGTTCATCTTCCGCGGACGCCGGGGTGACCAGATAAAAGTGTTGTGGGCTGACAGTGACGGACTGTGCCTCTTCACCAAACGCCTGGAGCGGGGCCGCTTCGTCTGGCCAGTCACCCGTGACGGCAAGGTGCACCTTACTCCGGCTCAGTTATCCATGCTTCTTGAAGGTATCAACTGGAAGCACCCGAAACGAACGGAACGCGCTGGAATCCGCATATAACCCGTTGTAAAGTGAGGATATGGACACCTCACTTGCTCATGAGAACGCCCGCCTGCGGGCACTGTTGCAGACGCAACAGGACACCATCCGCCAGATGGCTGAATACAACCGCCTGCTCTCACAGCGGGTGGCGGCTTATGCTTCCGAAATCAACCGGCTGAAGGCGCTGGTTGCGAAACTGCAACGTATGCAGTTCGGTAAAAGCTCAGAAAAACTTCGTGCAAAAACCGAACGGCAGATACAGGAAGCACAGGAGCGAATCAGCGCACTTCAGGAAGAAATGGCGGAAACGCTGGGTGAGCAATATGACCCGGTACTGCCATCCGCCCTGCGCCAGTCTTCAGCCCGTAAACCGTTACCGGCCTCACTTCCCCGTGAAACCCGGGTTATCCGGCCGGAAGAGGAATGCTGTCCTGCCTGTGGTGGTGAACTCAGTTCTCTGGGATGTGATGTGTCAGAGCAACTGGAGCTTATCAGCAGCGCCTTTAAGGTTATCGAAACACAACGTCCGAAACAGGCCTGTTGCCGGTGCGACCATATCGTGCAGGCACCAGTACCTTCAAAACCCATTGCACGCAGTTATGCCGGAGCGGGGCTTCTGGCCCATGTTGTCACCGGGAAATATGCAGACCATCTGCCGTTATACCGCCAGTCAGAAATATACCGTCGTCAGGGAGTGGAGCTGAGCCGTGCCACACTGGGGCGCTGGACAGGTGCTGTTGCTGAACTGCTGGAGCCGCTGTATGACGTCCTGCGCCAGTATGTGCTGATGCCCGGTAAAGTCCATGCTGATGATATCCCCGTCCCGGTCCAGGAGCCGGGCAGCGGTAAAACCCGGACAGCCCGGCTGTGGGTCTACGTCCGTGATGACCGTAACGCCGGTTCACAGATGCCCCCGGCGGTCTGGTTCGCGTACAGTCCGGACCGGAAAGGTATCCATCCACAAAATCACCTGGCCGGTTACAGCGGTGTGCTTCAGGCCGATGCTTACGGTGGTTACCGGGCGTTATACGAATCCGGCAGAATAACGGAAGCCGCGTGTATGGCTCATGCCCGGAGAAAAATCCACGATGTGCATGCAAGAGCGCCCACCTACATCACCACGGAAGCCCTGCAGCGTATCGGTGAACTGTATGCCATCGAGGCAGAGGTCCGGGGCTGTTCAGCAGAACAGCGTCTGGCGGCAAGAAAAGCCAGAGCCGCGCCACTGATGCAGTCACTGTATGACTGGATACAGCAACAGATGAAAACACTGTCGCGTCACTCAGATACGGCAAAAGCGTTCGCATACCTGCTGAAACAGTGGGATGCACTGAACGTGTACTGCAGTAATGGCTGGGTGGAAATCGACAACAACATCGCAGAGAACGCCTTACGGGGAGTGGCCGTAGGCCGGAAAAACTGGATGTTCGCGGGTTCCGACAGCGGTGGTGAACATGCGGCGGTGTTGTACTCGCTGATCGGCACATGCCGTCTGAACAATGTGGAGCCAGAAAAGTGGCTGCGTTACGTCATTGAACATATCCAGGACTGGCCGGCAAACCGGGTACGCGATCTGTTGCCCTGGAAAGTTGATCTGAGCTCTCAGTAAATATCAATACGGTTCTGACGAGTCGCTTACCAAGATGTAGCAAACCATAACAATTATCAGGGGCAAGCTAATAATACAATCCTTCATGGGGGTACACAGGTAATTTATAATGGTGGGAATTCTAGCGGTACGATAATCGCGAGTGGCAATCAGCAAGTTTATAACGGTGGTACCAGCAATGGCACGTTAATCGAGAGTGGCAATCAGTACATTTATAAGGATGGTACCAGCAATGGCACGATAATTAAGAATGGTAATTCATACGTCGAAGGAGGGAGAGCAAACGGGACTGTCATTGATGGTGGTAAACAAACAGTAACAGCTCAGGGGCATGTTGACGGTACGACGATAAATACATCTGGTTCTCAGAACATCACACAAGGAAGTCTGGCAACGAACACAACAATAGATGGGGGCCGACAGTATGTAGATTCGAGTATTGTAGAAAACACTATCATTAAAAATGGAGGTGACCAAAGAACAATTAAGAGCCATGCGCTGGACACCACAATAGATGGTGGTCGACAGGATGTTGATTCAAGCACTGCACAAATAACCACCATTAAAAATGGAGGAATGCAGACGCTGCAAAACACGTCAACGGCGCACACTACCACGATCTATTCTGGTGGGACGCAAATTGTTGATAGCAGGAGCACCTCGAATGTTATTGAAATATATTCCGGTGGCGTGCTTGATGTTAGAGAGGGTACGGCAACGAATGTTACCCAGCACGATGGCGCGGCTTTAAAAGCAATGACTGACAGGTCGACGGTGAGCGGTACGAATAGTGAAGGTGCATTCTCTATTCACAATAACGTGGCAGACAATGTGTTGCTGGAAAACGGTGGCCATTTAGACGTATATGGTTCGGCAAACAAGACAATTATTAAAGATAAAGGAACAATGTCAGTTTTAGCGAATGCTAAAGCTGATGCGACCCGAATAGATATCGGCGGAACCATGGACGTGGCCGGAAACGCGACAAATACCATAATTAATGGTGGCACACAGAATATAAATAATCATGGTATTGCCACGGGAACCAATATCAACAGCGGAACACAAAATATCAAGAGCGGCGGGAAAGCTGACACGACAAATATCTCCTCCGGGAGCCGGCAGGTTGTTGAGAAAGATGGTACGGCAACTGGCAGCAATATTAGCGCCGGAGGCTCGCTGATTGTCTATACCGGTGGTATCGCACATGGGGTTAACCAGGAGACGGGCAGTGCTTTAGTTGCCAACACGGGCGCAGGGACTGATATTGAAGGATACAACAAGCTCTCTCACTTCACTATTACCGGAGGGGAGGCTAATTATGTTGTGCTGGAAAATACCGGCGAACTGACGGTAGTGGCTAAAACCACGGCGAAAAATACTACCGTTGATGCTGGCGGTAAGCTGATTGTCCAGAAGGAGGCTAAAACAGATACCACCAGACTTAATAATGGTGGCGTTCTGGAGGTTCAGGACGGTGGTGAGGCTAAGCATGTTGAGCAACAATCCGGCGGCGCATTGATTGCTTCCACGACTTCCGGAACACTTATCGAAGGAACCAACAGTTATGGTGATGCTTTCTACATCAGGAATTCAGAAGCTAAAAATGTAGTGCTGGAAAACGCTGGCTCATTAACAGTCGTTACTGGTTCCCGGGCAGTTGATACGATTATTAATGCCAACGGCAAAATGGATGTTTATGGAAAAGATGTTGGCACTGTACTCAATAGTGCGGGCACCCAAACAATATATGCCAGTGCCACTTCTGATAAAGCAAATATCAAAGGTGGCAAGCAAACGGTATATGGTTTAGCCACTGAGGCAAATATCGAAAGTGGTGAACAAATTGTTGATGGTGGGTCAACAGATAAAACGCACATCAAAGGCGGCACGCAAACCGTTCAGAATTATGGTAAGGCGATCAATACCGATATCGTCTCTGGCCTACAACAAATTATGGCAAACGGGACAACGGAAGGTTCCATTATTAATGGCGGTTCACAGGTAGTTAATGAGGGCGGTCTGGCTGAAAACTCGGTACTTAATGACGGCGGCACACTCGATGTGCGGGAGAAAGGCAGCGCTACGGGGATACAGCAGAGTAGCCAGGGCGCGTTGGTGGCAACCACCAGGGCGACGCGGGTCACAGGGACACGCGCTGATGGCGTCGCGTTCAGCATCGAGCAGGATGCGGCGAACAATATCCTGCTGGCAAATGGCGGCGTGTTAACCGTGGAGTCAGACACCACTTCCGCCAAAACACAGGTCAATGCGGGCGGACGGGAGATCGTCAAAACAAAAGCCACTGCGACTGGCACGATGCTTACCGGCGGTGAACAAATCGTCGAGGGTGTGGCGACTGAGACAACGATTAACGACGGCGGAATACAAACAGTTTCGGCTAACGGTGAGGCAGTAAAAACAACGATTAATGAAGGCGGTACGCTGACAGTCAACGATAATGGCAAAGCGACAGATATCATCCAGAACAGCGGTGCCGCTCTCCAGACGAGCACGGCTAACGGTATTGAAATCAGCGGTACTCACCAGTACGGCACCTTTTCCATTGCCGGAAATTTAGCGACCAATGTGCTGCTGGAAAATGGCGGTAATTTATTGGTATTAGCAGGTACCGAAGCTCGCGATTCCACGGTTGGCAACGGTGGGGCAATGCAAAACCTGGGTCAGGACTTCGCCACAAAGGTTAATTCCGGTGGGCAATATACCCTTGGTCGGTCAAAAGATGAGTTTCAGGCTCTGGCCCGGGCAGAAGATCTACAGGTCGCTGGCGGGACGGCAATCGTCTACGCAGGTACGCTGGCGGATGCATCGGTCAGTGGAGCGACAGGAAGCCTGTCGTTAATGGCGCCACGGGATAATGTTACGCCAGTTAAACTTGAAGGGGTGGTCCGGATTACCGATAGCGCGACATTAACTATCGGAAATGGCGTCGATACGACGCTTGCCGACCTGACGGCTGCCAGCCGGGGCAGTGTCTGGCTTAACAGCAATAATTCCTGTGCAGGCACCAGCAACTGCGAATATAGAGTAAACAGTTTGCTCCTCAACGACGGTGATGTTTATTTATCAGCACAAACAGCAGCGCCTGCCACAACTAACGGTATCTACAATACGCTGACCACCAGTGAACTTTCCGGCAGCGGTAATTTCTACCTGCATACCAACGTTGCAGGCTCCCGGGGCGATCAACTGGTCGTCAACAACAACGCCACTGGCAATTTTAAAATCTTTGTTCAGGATACCGGCGTCAGCCCTCAGTCTGACGACGCGATGACGCTGGTGAAAACAGGGGGAGGGGATGCTTCGTTTACGCTGGGTAATACCGGCGGTTTCGTTGATCTTGGGACCTATGAGTATGTCCTGAAAAGCGACGGCAACAGCAACTGGAACCTGACCAATGATGTCAAACCCAACCCGGACCCCAACCCAAATCCGAAACCGGATCCAAAACCAGACCCAAAACCGGATCCGAAACCAGACCCGACTCCCGATCCAACGCCGACACCCGTCCCGGAGAAACGCATCACGCCTTCTACGGCAGCCGTACTCAATATGGCAGCAACATTACCGTTGGTCTTTGATGCTGAGCTAAACAGTATTCGCGAGCGGTTGAACATAATGAAAGCGAGTCCACACAACAATAATGTCTGGGGGACGACGTATAACACCCGTAATAATGTCACCACCGATGCGGGTGCCGGGTTTGAGCAGACGCTGACCGGAATGACGGTGGGGATCGATAGCCGTAATGGTATTCCTGAGGGGATTGCGACGCTGGGCGCTTTTATGGGTTATTCCCATTCACATATCGGTTTTGATCGTGGAGGACATGGCAGTGTGGGCAGTTATTCTCTGGGGGGCTATGTCAGCTGGGAACATGAAAGTGGTTTCTATCTGGACGGTATCGTGAAGCTGAACCGCTTTGAAAGTAACGTAGCCGGTAAAATGAGCAGCGGTGGAGCCGCCAACGGCAGTTATCGCAGCAACGGGCTGGGCGGTCACATTGAAACCGGGATGCGATTTACCGATGGTAACTGGAACCTGACGCCGTATGTATCGTTAACGGGGTTCACCGCTGACAACCCCGAATATCATTTATCCAATGGTATGGAATCGAAATCAGTCGATTCCCGCAGTATATATCGTGAACTGGGCGCAACGCTGAGTTACAACATGCGTCTGGGGAACGGCATGGAAGTTGAGCCGTGGCTGAAGGCGGCTGTGCGCAAAGAATTTGTCGATGATAACCGGGTGAAAGTGAATAATGACGGTAATTTTGTCAATGATTTGTCGGGCAGACGTGGAATATACCAGGCAGGTATTAAAGCCTCATTCAGCAGTTCGTTAAGCGGGCATCTCGGGGTGGGGTATAGCCATGGTGCCAGTGTGGAATCCCCGTGGAACGCGGTGGCTGGTGTGAACTGGTCGTTCTGACAATCAGTAATTAAACTGCGCTTCGGCGCAGTTTTCATTTACAGGGTGTTACAAGGGAAAATGCTGAGGCAAAAAAAGCCCGCCAGTTACGGCGGGAAACCTCATCCTATGGGAGAACAATGAATAATGAAATTGCGGGGTTATCATCGCCCAGTATACCCATGCTAACAATAAGGTTATCTACTCAACCAGGCATAAACATTTTGTTCTGTATATGGGAACAGCATTAAGGTGTAAAGGGGGAGGGAGAAATAGCAATGCGTCGCATCAGCAAGAATGCTCGCCGCGCTTACTAAACGTGGATGAGAGGAATGAAAAACTCAAGGCAGAGATGACTCTGCCTTGAAGATAAATGCGCTTTTACAGCGGGCTTATTTCAGCTCTTCAGCTTCCGGTAAAGTCACGTTCAGCTCAAGAATAGAAATATCGCCATCTTTTTGCTCAAGCTGTACGGTTACCATCTCAGGATCAATTTGTACGTATTTACAAATGACCTCAAGAATATCTTTACGCAACTGCGGTAGATAATGCGGTTCAGCATCGCTGCGACGGCGTTCAGCAACAATAATCTGCAGCCGTTCTTTTGCAATGTTGGCCGTGTTTTTCTTCCGCGAGAGAAAGAAATCGAGTAATGCCATAACTTATCCTCCGAACAAGCGTTTGAGGAAGCCTTTCTTCTCTTCTTCAATGAAGCGGAAAGGACGTTCTTCTCCCAACAGACGTTCTACGGTATCTGCGTAGGCTTTACCCGCATCGGCGTTAATGTCGAGAATGACCGGTTCACCCTGGTTAGAGGCGCGCAATACTGATTGATCCTCAGGAATCACGCCGACGAGTTTGATGCGCAGGATCTCCAGCACATCTTCCATGCTCAACATGTCACCTCTGCTCACGCGGCCTGGGTTATAGCGCGTTAACAGCAGATGCTCTTTAATAGGCTCTTCGCCATTTTCTGCGCGGCGTGATTTCGACGCCAGAATGCCTAAAATACGGTCAGAGTCGCGTACTGAGGAGACTTCCGGGTTGGTGGTAATAATGGCTTCGTCTGCAAAATAGAGTGCCATTAACGCACCGGTTTCAATCCCTGCCGGGGAGTCACAAACGATAAATTCAAAGTCCATCGCTTTCAGATCATCAAGAACTTTGGCGACCCCTTCACGGGTAAGGGCATCTTTATCGCGTGTTTGCGATGCCGGAAGAATATAGAGATTTTCAGTACGCTTATCTTTAATTAACGCCTGATTTAGCGTTGCATCGCCCTGAATGACGTTGACGAAATCGTAAACGACCCGGCGTTCACAACCCATAATCAGGTCGAGATTACGCAGGCCGATATCAAAATCTATCACGACAGTTTTCTTTCCCTTCTGGGCCAAACCAGTGGCGATGGCCGCGCTGGAGGTTGTCTTACCAACACCCCCTTTGCCCGAAGTAACAACAATAATGCGTGCCATAGAAATTCCTTGTTAAAAAGGGATCAATTTAACGGTTGAACGGTCAAAGCGTTTTCGACTAACTGTAGTCGCGCTGCTTTGCCATAAAATTCTGCTGGGATTTGATCACTCAGCCAGTATTCACCTGCGATGGACACCAGTTCCGCCATCAGGTTCGTACAAAATATTTGCGTTTCCCGGTCACCACTTGCCCCTGCCAGCGCACGACCGCGCATCATGCCATAAACATGAATGTTACCATCGGCAATCAATTCGGCCCCAGCGCTAACGTGGCTTGTAACAATCAGATCACATTGTGGAGCATAAATACGCTGACCGGAACGCACCGGGGTATCTATTAAACGCGTTTTTGTGACCGACGTTGTATTTTGCGCTGGAGCCTGCGGTGCGGGAGCTGGACGCGGCGCTTTTTCCTTTCCTTCCGTCAGGATAGGCAGCCCCATCTTTTCAATTTCGGCTTTAAGTTGCGCATCTTTGCAGCCACTTACGCCAATAACCCGCAAACCGGTTGCCGAAACAGCCTTATGCATCGCTGACCAGTTTACCGGGTCTTCAAGTGCACTGACGTTGAGTACAACAGGGGCATGTTTTAAAAATGCGGGGGCCTGAGCGATTTTGTCTTCCAGCGCCTGATGAATAACCTTAGGTTCTGCCTCATGCAGATGAACCACAGATAAAGTGAAGCTACTGCCTTTAAGCTCGATTGGCGTGTTTGACATCCTGGCCTTACTCAATTAGCTATTAATCATCGCCAGCGCGCGATGATGTTCCGAAGACTATAAGGCATGTTATAGTCTGGATTATATTGAGGCAAGTCACCCTCCCATTTATTCAGAGTAAAAGTCTATTCTGTGATAAATGGCGCTGATTCATAGCTTAAAAAATACCCTTGTCAATCAACCTATTGCCGTCGTACTTTTGATTGTTCTTAATTACCCTTCCTTTTTCTGCACTCTAATCGTGACAATCTCATGAGAACTGTTTAAATATCCAGTGTTGAGGCAAGCGTATTTTTTCACCATCGCTAAGCTTTCTTAACTTTCCATTTCTTTCAACGCCATTAAAAGACGGCCACCTTTATCTTAATATCAGCTGAAGAATTGCTCTATCATAGAATCCGCAGAAGA
The DNA here is from genome assembly GCF_030295175.1 of Escherichia sp. HH091_1A. Taxonomy (NCBI): domain Bacteria; kingdom Pseudomonadati; phylum Pseudomonadota; class Gammaproteobacteria; order Enterobacterales; family Enterobacteriaceae; genus Escherichia; species Escherichia sp. HH091_1A. Next base: position 1,483,313 of record NZ_AP025747.1, read on the forward strand.
TGTCTGATGCTTCTGTCAGGTCATCGTAACTCGTCCAGGTCAGCGGTTTTGATTATGAGTTGATGATGAAATGAGCATAAGTGTTGTACGGTTGGTTTCTCAGGATGTGCTATGAATATGAGGCGTATTTTTTATATTGGATTGTCAGGTGTGGGGATGATGTTCTCATCAATGGCGTCTGGAAATGACGCCGGCGGACTTCAATCGCCGGCGTGTGGCGTTGTTTGCGACCCGTATATTTGTGTTGACTTAGATGGCATTTCCCCTGAGTTAACAAGGAAATATCTCGGTGAAAAAGCTGCGGATAACTTGCAATCAGTAGAAGGCTACGATCCCAGCCAATTTACATTCTCTAACGGTGTATTTTGCGATGTTAAAGAAAAATTATGTCGTGATGATCGTTATTTTGGTATGGATGGTCAGCGGAGTGGGAAAATCAATCAAACCACCACAAAGATGTTATTTATGTGTCGTGAGTGATGTCTTGTTTACATTATGTTCTATTCTGTATTTTCCGCTCGTCGTCGCATAGCCTTCTTTATATTCGTCATTAACCTCTTGAGCGACAGAGAGGCGTGGGGGCGATAACGTTTATGACGGGGAGAGTCCCCGTCGATTGACATTTACTTAATTTGAATATCAACGTTATATTTTTTAGTTTTGTTTTTACGGGCGTCATTTCGAGTTTGCAGCACACGCAGCTCATATTTGCCAGAAGCTGGGAGTGCGTATTGTCCGTGACTATCGAGTTCTGGGGAATATCTGGATAAATCAACAGAATCATCGATCCCTGGTCCGAAGAGGTAAGTATCAGCGCCTTCATTAGAGATACTCACATGCACTTTCTGGCCTTTTTTGGCATAGAAGGTATATGTATCGTAATCATATCCCTTTATTTCGCCGGAGTACTGAGCGCTGCTATGACCTTTTCTGAACTCAACATTGACATTCTTACCTGCAGCAAAGCTCGTAGAGGTTAGCAGTGCAAGCAGCAATACACCCTTACTGATGCTCTTGATTTTCATAGGTAGTCTCCTGTTCAGAATGAGTACGATGAACTGTTATAATATAACAATTCCTTACGGGGGAATTCCAGTGGCTTTCCTGTATTCGGTAAAATCCTGGTGCGGTATTCTTGCCGGGGATTACTTATAAAGGGCGCATGGATTGAACAAACCGCAGAAATCTACAGCTGGCTGGCTTGTGGCGCGGGTTTCATTGATGTTAGCTTATGCCAAAACCTGGCATTTTAAAGAGTAAATGTATGTTTTGTGTGATTTATCGAAGCAGCAAGCGTGACCAGACCTATTTATATGTCGAAAAAAAAGACGATTTTTCGCGTGTTCCTGAGGAACTGATGAAAGGTTTTGGTCAGCCTCAGTTAGCGATGATTCTGCCGCTGGATGGGCGGAAGAAATTGGTCAATGCCGATATTGAGAAGGTTAAACTGGCATTAACCGAGCAAGGTTACTATCTGCAGTTACCGCCACCCCCCGAAGATTTGCTGAAGCAACATCTTTCCATAATGGGGCAGAAAACAGACGACACTAACAAATAACCGATATCCGGCGGTGGCATTATCTTTGTCGGCGCGGGTTTTCATATCCACGATAAGTGAGGGGAACGTTATGTATCAACATCACAACTGGCAAGGTGCGCTGCTGGATTATCCGGTGAGTAAAGTAGTCTGTGTTGGCAGTAACTATGCCAAACATATTAAAGAGATGGGCAGTGCAGTGCCCGAAGAGCCAGTGCTGTTTATTAAACCAGAGACGGCACTGTGCGATCTGCGGCAGCCATTGGCGATCCCATCCGATTTCGGTTCAGTTCATCATGAAGTCGAACTAGCGGTGTTGATTGGCGCGACGCTACGTCAGGCTACGGAAGAGCATGTCCGCAAAGCAATTGCCGGTTACGGCGTGGCGCTCGATCTGACATTGCGTGATGTTCAGGGAAAAATGAAGAAAGCCGGGCAGCCGTGGGAAAAGGCCAAAGCGTTTGATAACTCTTGTCCGCTATCCGGGTTTATTCCAGCGGCGGAATTCACCGGCGATCCGCAAAATACAGTGCTGGGCCTGAGCGTCAACGGCGAACAACGCCAGCAAGGTACGACTGCGGACATGATCCATAAAATCGTTCCGCTGATCGCTTATATGAGCAAGTTTTTTACCCTCAAGGCCGGTGACGTTGTGCTGACAGGCACGCCTGATGGCGTCGGCCCCTTGCAAAGCGGTGATGAGCTGACGGTTACTTTCGATGGACATTCTTTGACAACTCGCGTTTTGTAATACTTTTTGCCGCCTGAAAGCGGCGGCAAAACTTGCATCGCTGTGCCAGACTGGTTATAAGGTGCGTTTTAACGTAATGGCGGAACACCTGATGAGCGATGTACCTTTCTGGCAAAGTAAAACCCTGGACGAAATGAGCGATGCGGAATGGGAGTCGTTGTGTGATGGTTGCGGTCAGTGTTGTCTGCATAAACTAATGGACGAAGACACCGACGAAATCTACTTCACTAACGTCGCCTGTCGCCAGCTCAATATTAAAACCTGTCAATGTCGGAACTACGAGCGTCGTTTCGAGTTTGAACCCGACTGCATTAAACTAACCCGTGAAAATCTGCCAACATTCGAATGGTTGCCAATGACTTGCGCTTATCGCTTGCTGGCGGAAGGTAAAGATTTACCTGCGTGGCATCCGCTGCTTACTGGTTCGAAAGCGGCAATGCATGGCGAACGTATCTCTGTGCGTCATATCGCAGTGAAAGAATCAGAAGTGATTGACTGGCAGGATCATATCTTAAATAAACCTGACTGGGCGCAGTGATAAATTTAATAGATGTTGATGGGGGCTTTCTTAATATACGTCTGGATGCTCGCCATTTCGTAGCCCTGTTTTTGAAAGCGCTCTATCATAATGAGAGTTACCCGATACCTTATTATTAACAGGTAACTCTCAATCTTTAAAAAACGTCTGTATTTTTAAATGTGATAAACTTTATACCTTGAGTACATGGAGAGAATAATCGCTTATCAGGCTTCAGGTACCTCAAAGAGTGTCTTCTTACCGTGTCTTTTCTGATACTCATTACAGGTGTTAATCATTTTTTTTGCCGCTTCTTTTAGCAAAGAAAGCATTAAATCATCATAATCAACGTAGAATCTGGTTGTTTCAGTTTCCGTTTTTATCTCCCCGATGGCGGCTATTTCGGTGGTTAATTTCAATTTGGCAGCATCGATATCTTTATTCGCTTGTTTAACCGTGTTAGACAGGGTGGTAAAGAAACTCTGCACAGATTTTAACTTGTTCTTCAATTCTGGAATCAGTTTCCCTTCAACTACGCCCGCAGCAATAGAATAGGAAATGATTAATCCAAATGGACCGGCGACGACACCGGCTGTGGCACCGGCATACGCTTCTTTCCTGATTTTATCTACCTGTGACTGGAAATAGCTGCTTTTTTCTGAAAAATCATTGGTTAACTGGCTATCTAACGCCAGCAGTTTTCCGGAAGCGTTGTTGAAACTTTGTGAGCTTACCAGCAGAGATTTTTGCGCTTCATTCAGCTTCGTGATGCCGTCATCCAGTACCTTAATGAGAATGTCTTTCTGGGCGGATGCTTTCTTCTCATTGTACTCATCAAATAGCAAAATATATGCTGCGAGCAATTGCGTCGCAACACCACACCATTCATACACCGTTTGGGTTGCTTCAAAATACTTATCCTGGCTATCCATAAGTAAGGTTTTAATATCGCCAACTAAAACGGAGGCTGCCTGTGAATACTCCTGTTTAAAGCGACTTAGCTCTTTTATGGTTTCATCGAAGGTCTGCCAGGGGATGACCTGATCGAGATATTTATTATAAAGGTCTAATGCTCCATCTGCGGTTTCGATTGCGTTTTTAACTACCTCTACCGTTTTATCTGCAACGATTTCAGTCATAATCATTCGCCTCTTTAAATATATAAATTGTAATGAAACTCCTGTTTTACAACTATTAATGAATTTTACTTCATCTAATTCATAGTTAGCCGGGTGAGATGCGTCAATGTCTTTATTTATATTAATATGATAAATATCAAACAATGTTTAATGTCATTATGGCGAATGCTTCTATTCTATTTTTAGCCGGGTGATATTTTTCATTTCTGCTGGATGAGCGTCGTCGCCAGAAGGCCGCGTGAGCACAGGATAAGAGAACGAAAAATCAGCAGTCTATGCAGCGACAAATATTGATAGCCTGAATCAGTATTGATCTGCTGGCAAGAACAGACTACTGTATATAAAAACAGTATAACTTCAGGCAGATTATTATGTTGTTTATCAAGCCTGCGGATCTCCGCGAAATTGTGACTTTTCCGCTATTTAGCGATCTTGTTCAGTGTGGCTTTCCTTCACCGGCCGCAGATTACGTTGAACAGCGCATCGATCTGAATCAACTGTTGATCCAGCATCCCAGCGCGACTTACTTCGTCAAAGCAAGTGGTGATTCTATGATTGACGGTGGGATTAGTGACGGTGATTTACTGATTGTCGATAGCGCTATTACCGCCAGCCATGGTGATATTGTCATCGCTGCTGTTGACGGCGAGTTTACGGTGAAAAAATTGCAACTACGCCCGACTGTGCAGCTTATTCCCATGAACAGTGCATATTCACCCATTACCATCAGTAGCGAAGATACGCTGGATGTCTTTGGTGTGGTGATCCACGTCGTTAAGGCGATGCGCTGATGTTTGCCCTCTGTGATGTAAACGCTTTTTATGCCAGCTGTGAGACGGTGTTTCGCCCTGATTTATGGGGTAAACCGGTGGTTGTGCTATCGAATAATGACGGTTGCGTTATCGCCCGAAACGCTGAGGCAAAGGCGCTGGGCGTTAAAATGGGCGATCCCTGGTTCAAACAAAAAGATCTGTTTCGCCGCTGTGGCGTGGTTTGCTTTAGCAGTAACTATGAGCTTTACGCCGATATGAGCAATCGGGTGATGTCGACGCTGGAAGAGCTATCGCCCCGCGTCGAGATTTACAGTATTGATGAGGCATTCTGCGATCTGACCGGTGTGCGTAATTGTCGCGATCTGACTGATTTTGGCAGAGAAATTCGCGCAAAGGTGCTACAACGTACCCATCTTACTGTTGGTGTGGGTATCGCCCAGACCAAAACGCTGGCTAAGCTTGCCAATCATGCGGCAAAAAAATGGCAGCGGCAGACGGGTGGGGTGGTGGATTTATCAAATCTGGAACGCCAGCGTAAATTAATGTCTGCTCTCCCCGTGGATGAAGTCTGGGGGATTGGACGGCGGATCAGCAAAAAACTGGACGCGATGGGGATCAAAACCGTTCTCGATTTGGCGGATACAGATATCCGGTTTATCCGTAAACATTTTAATGTCGTGCTCGAAAGAACGGTGCGTGAACTGCGCGGTGAACCCTGTTTGCAACTGGAAGAGTTTGCACCGACAAAGCAGGAAATTATCTGTTCCCGTTCGTTTGGTGAACGCATCACGGATTATACGTCGATGCGGCAGGCCATTTGTAGTTACGCTGCCCGGGCGGCGGAAAAACTTCGCAGTGAGCATCAATATTGTCGGTTTATTTCCACGTTTATTAAGACGTCACCATTTGCGCTCAATGAACCTTATTACGGCAATAGCGCGTCGGTAAAACTGCTGACGCCCACTCAGGACAGCAGGGATATCATTAACGCCGCTACGCGATCTCTGGATGCCATCTGGCAAGCGGGCCATCGCTACCAAAAAGCGGGCGTGATGCTGGGGGATTTCTTCAGTCAGGGAGTCGCGCAGCTCAATTTATTCGATGACAACGCACCGCGCCCCGGGAGTGAGCAATTGATGGCGGTAATGGATTCGCTAAATGCTAAAGAGGGCAGAGGAACACTCTATTTTGCCGGGCAGGGGATCCAGCAACAATGGCAGATGAAGCGTGCCATGCTTTCACCACGTTATACAACACGAAGTACGGATTTACTGCGGGTCAAATGAACATAGCGGTAGCAAAAAGCGCTCCCGCAGGAGCGCCAAATGGATTAGCGACCGAACAGGTCACGTTTTTTCGCTTTAAACGGCTGGGAAATCACCACCAGCACCGCGACAATCAGGTAAGCGATAAAAATACCGAGCAGCCACTGCGGCATTTCCAGACCTAAAAATTCCCACTGACGCTCGGCGCAATCGCCAGAGGCGACAAACACTTGCGGCACCCATTTATCCAGCGGCAGCCAGTCAGGGAAACGAACCATAAAATCACAGGTCGCAAACGGCGAAGGATAGAGCTGAAGCATGGTGTGCTCGTAAGTTAACTGCACACCGCGGAACGCACTATACAACCAGATAATCATCGCTACATAACGCAGCGGAGTTTTCGGGGCGATCGCGCCAATCAGCGCAGCACCCAGAATGCCGAATAATGCGCAGCGTTCATAAATACAGAGCACGCAAGGTTTCAGTAACATCACATGCTGGAACCACAGCGCCGTCAGTTCCAGTGCCAGAGCGGTAAACGCCATCAACAGCCACGCGCCCCGACCTTGTGAACATTGATTCAAAAATCGCAACATAATCATTTCCCTGCAATATGCATAGAGTGCGCAGTTTAAACCAATTCATTCGCTGCGCCACCAGGAGGCAGCAAAAATAGGAGGTAATTGGACAATTATCGGGCGAAAAGGCAAACCGGGCATTTATATGCCCGGTAAGTTGTTATCAAAGCGTTGCTATCCAGCCCATCTGCATAAACCATTCGGTTACAGGGGCAAGCGTAAACTCAACACAGAGTAACCCGACAACCGTCAGTACGAGGGTGTAGGGAAGAGCCATCCATACCATGCGACCATAAGAGAGACGAATCAATGGCGCGAGTGCGGAGGTCAGCAGGAACAAGAACGCCGCCTGGCCATTCGGCGTCGCGACGGAGGGGAGGTTGGTCCCGGTGTTAATGGCGACGGCCAGAAGTTCATATTGCTTCAGTGTGATAACGCCACTCTCCATGGCTGCCTTTGCTTCGTTGATATAGATCGTTCCCACGAAGACATTATCCGAAATAGATGACAGCAGGCCGTTAAAAATATAGAACAACGACAGCTGGGCGTGCTCCGATGCCTGTAGGACAAAATGAATAATTGGTGAGAACAGTTGCTGATCAATAATTACCGCGACGACCGAGAAAAAGACAGTCAACAGTGCGGTGAATGGCAGAGATTCGGTGAAGGCTTTACCGATAGCATGTTCATCAGTGACACCAGTCAATGATGTAGCCAGAATAATGACCGACAAACCAATCAGGCCAACCTCCGCCAGATGCAACGCCAGCGCGGTGACCAGCCAGACGCCGATAATCGCCTGGACAATCAGACGAATTTTATCCTGACGGGTACGCTGGTGGCGACTTTGATCGTCAAACTGTTGCAGCACTTCGCGGACTTTCTCCGGCAGCGTTTCGCCGTAGCCAAACCAACGTAGCTTCTCCACCAGCAGGCAGGTCAACAGGCCACAAATCAGAACTGGAACGGTCACCGGCGACATGCGCAGGAAGAAATCGCCAAAATGCCAGCCAGCCGCTTTAGCGATGATCAAGTTCTGTGGTTCGCCCACCATGGTCATCACGCCGCCTAATGCGGTGCCGACACCTGCATGCATCATCAGGCTGCGCAGAAAGCCACGGAACTGTTCCAGAACCACTTTGTAATGCTTGTCGATATGACTATCGTCTTGCAGGTCGGTATCTTCGGTACGGGAAGAGGCAACGCGATGATAAATACCATAAAAACCGACGGCAACGCTGATCACCACCGCCACGACGGTTAAGGCATCGAGGAACGCGGAGAGGAACGCCGCCGCCATGCAAAAAGAGAGCGACAGCAGCATTTTGGAGCGAATGCTTAGCAGCAAACGGGTAAATATGAACAGCAACAGCTGTTTCATAAAATAGATACCCGCCACCATAAACATCAGTAACAACAAGACTTCAAGATTCGCCGCCACCTCTTCACGAACATGTTCCGCGCTGGTCATGCCGATGAATACCGCTTCGATAGCCAACAGACCACCGGGGAGCAGCGGATAGCATTTGAGGGCCATCGCCAGAGTGAAAATAAATTCCGCCACCAGCAGCCAACCGGCAACAAAGGGGCTGATGATGAAAATTAACGGATTAAGAATTAAGAAAATAATGAGGGCGAGTTTGTACCAGTCGGGGGACTGGCCCAAAAAGTTGCGCCATAGGGCACGGCCCCAGGAGATCTCCATGATGGTTTCCCTTACCTTAGAAATAATCAATGATGTTTTTATCTTAGAACGCAAAGCTTAACGGTCAGGAGGGGATCGAGGCAAGTGTTGATGGTCTGGAGAAAAGAGATGTAGAAAATGAAGCCTTGATCCCTTTTTTCTTCTTTTTGTGTGCTATCAGCGTAGATAGCCCTCTGGTATGATGAGTCCAACTTTGTTTTGCTGTGTTATGGAAATCTCACTATGGTCATTAAGGCGCAAAGCCCGGCGGGTTTCGCGGAAGAGTACATTATTGAAAGTATCTGGAATAACCGCTTCCCTCCCGGGACTATTTTGCCCGCAGAACGTGAACTTTCAGAATTAATTGGCGTAACGCGTACTACGTTACGTGAAGTGTTACAGCGTCTGGCACGAGATGGCTGGTTGACCATTCAACATGGCAAGCCGACGAAGGTGAATAATTTCTGGGAAACTTCCGGTTTAAATATCCTTGAAACCCTGGCGCGACTGGATCACGAAAGTGTGCCGCAGCTTATTGATAATTTGCTGTCGGTGCGTACCAATATTTCCACTATTTTTATTCGCACCGCGTTTCGTCAGCATCCCGATAAAGCGCAGGAAGTGCTGGCTACCGCTAATGAAGTGGCCGATCACGCCGATGCCTTTGCCGAGCTGGATTACAACATATTCCGCGGTCTGGCGTTTGCTTCCGGCAACCCGATTTACGGTCTGATCCTTAACGGGATGAAAGGGCTGTATACGCGCATTGGTCGTCACTATTTCGCCAATCCGGAAGCGCGCAGTCTGGCGCTGGGCTTCTACCACAAACTGTCGGCGTTGTGCAGTGAAGGCGCACACGATCAGGTATACGAAACAGTGCGTCGCTATGGGCATGAGAGCGGCGAGATTTGGCACCGGATGCAGAAAAATCTGCCGGGTGATTTAGCCATTCAGGGGCGATAATCCCTTCCGTTTAAAAAGCAAACCCCTCAAACGAGGGGTTTTTTGTTGTTTTTACAGATTTCCCATTCTCGGCGGGCAACGTTCCAGCAACTCGACGCTGCCGTCTTCGTTTTGCTGTTCCAGCATCACATCAAATCCCCACAGGCGATGCACATGCTTCAGCACTTCTTTGCGCCCCCGATCCAGCGGTGCGCGATTATGTGGAATGTAACGCAGCGTCAGCGAACGGTCGCCGCGCAAATCCACGTTCCAGATCTGAATATTCGGCTCCAGATTACTTAAATTATATTGCGACGATAACCGGTTACGGATCTCCCGATAACCTTCTTCATTATGAATAGCGGAAATCTCCAGATAATTATGCCGATCGTCATCCAGCACGGTGAAGAAGCGGAAATCACGCATCACTTTCGGTGACAGGAACTGGCTGATAAAACTCTCATCTTTGAAATCACGCATCGCAAAATGCAATGTTTCCAGCCAGTCAGAACCGGCGATATCCGGGAACCAGTATTTGTCTTCTTCCGTCGGCGACTGACAAATCCGTTTAATATCCTGGAACATGGCGAAACCAAGCGCATACGGGTTTATTCCGCTGTACCACGGGCTGTTATAGGGCGGCTGGAAAACCACATTGGTGTGGCTGTGCAAAAACTCCAGCATAAAACGTTCCGTCACTTTCCCTTCATCATACAGATGATTAAGGATGGTGTAGTGCCAGAAGGTCGCCCAGCCTTCGTTCATTACCTGAGTCTGTTTTTGCGGATAAAAATACTGGCTCACCTTACGCACAATACGCAGAATTTCACGCTGCCATGATTCCAGCAGGGGTGCATTTTTCTCCATAAAATAGAGCAGGTTTTCTTGTGGCTCGGGCGGATAGCGGCGCGCTTCAGCAACCGTTTTCTCTTCCTCGCGCTTCGGCAGGGTACGCCAGAGCATATTAACCTGACTTTGCAGATATTCTTCGCGACTTTTCTGCCGGGCTTTCTCTTCTTGCAACGAGATTTTTTGCGGGCGTTTGTAGCGGTCCACGCCGTAGTTCATTAGCGCATGACAGGAGTCAAGAAGCCGTTCTACTTCATCAACGCCATAACGTTCTTCGCACTCGGTAATATATTTACGGGCAAAAATCAGATAATCGACAATCGAACTGGCGTCGGTCCAGCTACGGAATAAGTAATTGTTTTTGAAGAAAGAGTTATGCCCATAGCAGGCATGTGCCATCACCAGCGCTTGCATGGTAATGGTGTTTTCTTCCATCAGGTAAGCGATACACGGGTTAGAGTTAATGACGATTTCATAGGCCAGTCCTTGCTGACCGTGCTTATACAGCCGTTCAGTCTCGATAAACTTTTTACCGAATGACCAGTGCGGATAGTTAATTGGCATGCCGACGCTGGAGTAGGCATCCATCATCTGTTCTGAGGTTATCACTTCAATCTGGTGCGGGTAGGTATCCAGCCGATAGAGTTTCGCCACCCGGTCTATCTCTGCCAGATAAACATCCAGCAGGTCGAACGTCCAGTCGGGTCCATCGCTCAAACGTGTGGTGTCCTTATTCATAGAATCGATCGTCGCCATACGCGCACCTCATTGTTGTCGGCGCTCTCTGTGTGGAGCACCTCATTTCAAGCATAGAACACCTGTTAAAAACCGCGTCGCCGAAGAATTTTTTTCTTTGCGATTTCTTATTATCAGAGTGCCACTAATCCGCTTCTGAACGGAATTTTATGCTGGATAAAAAGGGCGTTCAGCAGGAGATACTAAAGACGCCATATTGCCGCAGAGTCAGGGAGATGTGAGCCAGCTCACCATAAAAAAGCCGTATGTTGAATAATATTTTCAACTGAGTTATCAAGATGTAATTAGATTATTATTCTTTTACTGTATCTACCGTTATCGGAGTGGCTATGCGAGTTGTCATACTGGGAAGTGGTGTGGTAGGCGTTGCCAGCGCCTGGTACTTAAATCAGGCAGGACATGAGGTCACCGTCATTGATCGGGAGCCGGGGGCAGCCCTGGAAACCAGTGCCGCGAATGCCGGGCAAATCTCTCCCGGATATGCTGCACCGTGGGCGGCACCAGGTGTGCCTTTAAAAGCGATTAAATGGATGTTCCAGCGCCATGCGCCGCTGGCGGTTCGTCTCGACGGTACGCAGTTCCAGTTGAAATGGATGTGGCAAATGTTACGTAACTGCGACACCAGCCACTACATGGAAAACAAAGGACGGATGGTGCGTCTGGCGGAATACAGCCGTGATTGCCTGAAAGCATTGCGCGCCGAAACCAATATTCAGTATGAAGGGCGTCAGGGTGGGACGCTGCAACTGTTCCGTACCGAACAACAGTATGAAAATGCGACCCGCGATATCGCCGTGCTGGAAGATGCTGGCGTACCGTATCAACTGCTGGAATCCAGCCGCCTGGCGGAAGTGGAGCCCGCGCTGGCAGAAGTAGCGCACAAACTGACGGGTGGTCTGCAACTGCCCAATGACGAAACCGGAGACTGCCAGCTGTTTACCCAGAATCTGGCGCGGATGGCGGAGCAGGCGGGGGTTAAATTCCGCTTTAATACGCCCGTTGACCAACTGCTTTGCGACGGCGAGCAGATCTATGGCGTGAAGTGTGGCGATGAAGTGATTAAGGCCGATGCGTATGTGATGGCGTTTGGTTCTTATTCGACGGCGATGCTTAAAGGCATTGTTGATATTCCGGTCTATCCGCTGAAAGGCTACTCGCTGACCATTCCGATTGCGCAAGAAGATGGCGCGCCGGTGTCCACCATTCTTGATGAAACCTATAAAATCGCCATTACTCGTTTCGATAACCGCATTCGCGTTGGTGGAATGGCGGAAATTGTTGGCTTTAACACCGAGCTGTTGCAGCCACGTCGTGAAACGCTGGAAATGGTGGTTCGCGATCTCTATCCACGCGGCGGTCATGTCGAGCAGGCCACATTCTGGACTGGTCTGCGCCCGATGACGCCAGACGGTACGCCGGTTGTGGGGCGTACACGCTTTAAAAATCTGTGGCTGAATACCGGTCACGGTACGCTCGGCTGGACGATGGCTTGCGGTTCCGGTCAGTTGTTAAGCGATCTGCTCTCTGGCCGTACGCCAGCGATCCCGTATGAGGATTTAAGCGTAGCACGCTACAGCCGTGGATTTACGCCATCACGCCCGGGCCATTTACATGGCGCGCACAGCTAAGGAAACGAGATGACCCGTCCGATACAGGCCAGCCTCGATCTGCAGGCATTAAAACAGAATCTTTCCATTGTCCGGCAAGCCGCGCCGCACGCGCGTGTCTGGTCGGTGGTAAAAGCGAATGCTTACGGGCACGGTATTGAGCGTATCTGGAGCGCGCTAGGGGCCACCGATGGCTTTGCATTACTTAATCTGGAAGAGGCAATAACGTTACGTGAGCGCGGCTGGAAAGGACCGATCCTGATGCTGGAGGGTTTTTTCCATGCACAGGATCTGGAGATTTATGACCAGTACCGCCTGACCACCTGCGTCCACAGCAACTGGCAGCTCAAAGCACTGCAAAATGCGCGGCTAAAAGCGCCGTTGGATATTTATCTTAAAGTGAACAGTGGGATGAATCGGTTGGGCTTCCAGCCCGATCGTGTGCTTACCGTCTGGCAGCAGCTGCGGGCGATGGCGAATGTTGGCGAAATGACTCTGATGTCGCATTTTGCCGAGGCGGAGCATCCTGATGGGATTGCCGGCGCAATGGCGCGTATTGAGCAGGCGGCGGAAGGGCTGGAATGTCGGCGTTCATTGTCCAATTCGGCGGCGACTCTGTGGCATCCGGAAGCGCATTTTGACTGGGTTCGGCCTGGCATTATTTTGTATGGTGCTTCGCCGTCGGGTCAGTGGCGCGATATCGCCAATACCGGATTACGTCCGGTAATGACGCTAAGCAGTGAGATTATTGGTGTCCAGACGCTAAAAGCGGGTGAGCGTGTGGGCTATGGCGGTCGCTATGCTGCGCGCGATGAGCAACGAATCGGCATTGTTGCCGCAGGATACGCCGACGGTTATCCGCGCCACGCGCCTACCGGTACACCTGTTTTAGTCGACGGCGTGCGTACCATGACGGTGGGGACAGTCTCGATGGATATGCTGGCGGTCGATTTAACGCCTTGCCCGCAGGCGGGTATTGGTACACCGGTTGAGCTGTGGGGCAAGGAGATCAAAATTGATGATGTTGCCGCCGCTGCCGGAACCGTGGGTTATGAGTTGATGTGCGCGCTGGCGTTACGGGTCCCGGTTGTGACGGTGTAACTTGTTGTAAGCCGGATCGGAGGCAGTGTCTTCTGGTTGCAAAAAAATCATCCATCCGGCTGGTCAGCAACTTTCGCTGTTAATGTGACAGAGCCATTTTCCATGATAGTGCCCATTAAAATGATGGACACTATTTCCCCGGAACCTGAGCTCACCGCACAGGCGTTCTACATAAAACGCTTACGCTTCATTGTTGACTCGAACTCGACTTCAGATAAATCACGCTTTACCCTTAATGCAGATTCGGGTTCATGTTCAGAATGTTGATTAACAGGCTGCGAGTCCTGTTGTCTTTCCAGACTCAACAGGCCCAACTGCTGATCCAGTAGCTCCAGGTCCTCCTGTACCTTCACGCGCTCCAGGAGTACCGGATCCTCCAGGTGCTCCAGAGCCATCAGGTCCTCCAGCTCCTCGAGTCCCTCCAGGTCAAACTGGCCTTCCTTGCGCAAAAAGTCTAAAAGGTCCGACAGGCCTTCCTGTTTTTTCAGGCCCTCAACGGCTTTGAGCAGCGTCGGCAAATTGTCTGTGTCCCAAGGGTTACTGTTACAGTCAAACAACTTCAGGCTACGGGGCTGCGGCACCGGTATCGTTTTAAACTGGTTGTGACCACAGTAGTATATTATTAGCTTGGGCGGCAGCCGTGGTGCAGAGATCAAATCGTTACTAGAACAGTCAAATACTTTCAGGCGAGTCAGGCTCTCCAGCATCTCATCAGGTATGAAGCTAATACAGTTGTCAGCACAGCGCAGTGTATACAGGTACTGAGGCATCGACGGCGGTAAAAATTGCAATGAGTTCTCAGAACAGTCAATCACTCTCAGGTTAGGCGACAGCTCAGGTAGCCAGATAATATAGTTTTCACAGCACTTCAGTATCATCAGTTTCGGGGGCTGCACCTTTGGTAACAAGATCAAAACGTTATCCATACACTCAAGCACCCTCAGTTCCTTCGGCAACATCTTCGGTAACGCGGACAACACGTTATTATTGCAGTAAAATTTCATCAGAAGTGGAGGCAAATTTTCAGGGAGTGAGGTCAATCCAAGGTCGCTAAGATTGAGCATAATTTGTCTATTTATGAGACATTCCTTCATTCTGCGCAATGCCTCTGCCCGGTTTTCAGTTCGGTTTGCTGGCAGGTTTTCTTCCAGGATATTTTTCAGGATTTCTTTCACGTCTTCTTGTGATATTTCTGGCACTTTTTTTTGCAGGATTTCTTGCTGGGTTTCTTTCAGAGTTTCGTGCAGGTTTTCTTGCAGACCATCTTGCTGTATAGCCCATGTGCACCATTCGGCGACCAACCTGAACTCGTTATATTGCGGATCCGGAGAGGCCTCCAACGTGATGGTAATATTGTTTTCCATCTGTATTTTCACTTTGTCCGCGTTACTGAGGTCAATGATCTGAACCGCCCCGGAAATCCTGGAGACTAAACTCCCTGAGAAAGAGGTAAACAGGATGACTAAAAATACTCGTTTTTCCCCCGAAGTCCGTCAGCGGGCGATTCGTATGGTTCTGGAAAGTCAGGATGAATATGACTCACAGTGGGCGGCAATTTGTTCCATTGCCCCAAAGATTGGCTGTACGCCGGAGACTCTGCGTGTCTGGGTTCGCCAGCATGAGCGGGATACCGGGGGCGGTGATGGTGGGCTCACCAGCGCTGAACGTCAGCGTCTGAAAGAGCTGGAACGTGAAAATCGTGAACTGCGCCGCAGTAACGATATCCTTCGCCAGGCTTCCGCTTATTTTGCGAAGGCGGAGTTCGACCGCCTCTGGAAAAAATGATGCCACTGCTGGATAAGCTGCGTGAGCAGTACGGGGTCGGACCGGTATGCAGCGAACTGCATATTGCCCCGTCAACGTATTACCATTGTCAGCAACAGCGACATCATCCGGATAAACGCAGTGCCCGTGCGCAGCACGATGACTGGCTGAAGAGAGAGATACAGCGCGTATACGATGAAAATCATCAGGTGTACGGTGTGCGTAAAGTCTGGCGTCAGTTGTTACGGGAAGGAATCAGGGTGGCCAGATGTACAGTGGCGCGCCTCATGGCGGTTATGGGACTTGCCGGTGTTCTCCGGGGTAAAAAGGTCCGCACTACCGTCAGCCGGAAAACCGTTGCCACAGGTGACCGCGTAAACCGTCAGTTCGTGGCAGAACGTCCTGACCAGCTGTGGGTGGCTGATTTTACTTACGTCAGCACATGGCAGGGCTTCGTCTATGTGGCGTTTATCATTGATGTGTTTGCCGGATACATCGTGGGGTGGCGGGTCTCATCGTCTATGGAAACGACATTCGTGCTGGATGCGCTGGAGCAGGCGTTGTGGGCCCGTCGTCCGTCTGGCACCATCCATCACAGCGATAAAGGCTCTCAGTATGTGTCACTGGCCTATACGGAGCGACTAAAAGAAGCCGGATTACTGGCATCAACAGGGAGTACAGGCGACTCGTATGACAACGCGATGGCTGAGAGCATCAATGGTCTTTACAAAGCGGAGGTAATACACCGTAAGAGCTGGAAAAACCGTGCAGAAGTGGAACTGGCCACACTAACGTGGGTGGACTGGTATAACAATCGACGATTGCTGGGAAGGCTGGGCCATACTCCTCCGGCAGAAGCAGAAAAAGCTTATTATGCTTCCATCGGAAACAATGATCTGGCAGCCTGAGTTCACAGATAAAACACTCTCCAGGAAACCCGGGGCGGTTCAATCCTCTGGGGGGCATCACCCCAGCGAAATTTTTGCGGGCCGAGATACTGCATGTTCCGCAAAAGATGATTCTTGAATTCCACCGTCAGTAAGCGCCGCCCTGACGGGTGTACGCCTGTGTTATAGGAAGATGGGGCGAATAGGCGTATGTCTTTAATGCTGGCCATAATGCTATGCATCCTTGAAATAAATATCCTCTGGCAGCGCCGAAGACGTGAATGTGGTCACCGCAAAGGTGCCACAAAACGTCATTTGCGCTGATATAACGACTCATCGTTGACTTTTCCCGGGTCAGAAATGCCGTGTCGGGTCTGGTACATGCGTAACAGATCTGAACAAGTTTTATTACGGCCCAGGCAGCGTAGACGTATTAAAGAAAATACGAGAGCGAACGACCCGGAAATAATCGTTATTAAGCAAAAGAATAACTATAAGAAATCGCTCATTTATCCGGTGTTACAGGCGGATGAAACGCCACTACAGATACAGGGCAGTCTGATACGCGTATTGGTTCTCTATGGGCTATTTCAGCGCGGCAGGATGTGTGGGGGAATATTTTCGGGCGATGCCAGGCAGGGGCCCCTGATGGTTGACGGGTATACCGGTAATGCGGGGCTGGTTATTCTTCACCTGTTGCAGTCAGAAGAAGCCCTTACGCTGACTTTCTTGAGCCGGTGTTTTGAATTTATTAGCCAGAGCCTGCATGGTTTGTCATCCATAATTTAACCTTCTTCTGATGTTGGTATGAGCATATCAAAATCAGGAAATGACAAGTTTATATGCAGGCTCAGGCTGCGTTGTGCAAAGCATCGCATCCGGGGATAGATGCTGCATTAAATTTAAGATTCAGCTTCCTCTTCAGCCACCCGTACGCCAATCTTCAACACTTCATTATCTTCTTTCTCGGCCACCGTCCAGATCATCCCGGCAAACTCTACCTGGTCACCGACAACCGGTGCCGCGCCTAACAACTGCTGGACAATTTCACCCAGCGTTTGCTGCTTATCGCGATATTCTCGCCCATCTTCCAGGCCATATATCAGCGCCACATCAGCATATTTGGCACTGGCTTCGAGAATGAAGTCACCAAAGAAGCGTTGATCCAACGCGACCGGCGGCGACTGGCTAAACAGTTTACCGAGTGCCGGGAGATCGCGTTCCCGACCAATTACACACAACACATCACCTTCGCGTAGTCGGGTGCTGCCGGTGGGATGAAGCAATTGATTATCACGAAACAGTGCCGCAATACGCGTCTCTTTTGGCATATGCAGATCGCGCAGTGCCGCACCTACACACCATTTATCGGCACTCAACTGATAAACAAACTGCTCCCATGGATTTTCCGGATGAATATCCAGGCCAACGCGTGACACCGGACGCCCCACTGGTGGAACGACCACTTTAGCTTTTTTCGCCGCCCATGAGAGTGATGTTCCCTGCAAGAGCAGTGAAACCAGAACCACAAAGAAGGCGACATTAAAGAACAGTCGCGCATTCTCCAGCCCCGCCATCATCGGGAACACGGCCAGGATGATTGGCACCGCGCCGCGTAATCCCACCCAGCTGATAAACACGCGCTCACGCAGATTAAAACCACGGAACGGTAGCAATCCGGCAAATACCGAAAGAGGACGAGCGAAGAATATCATCCATGCGGACAAAATGAGCGCCGGAATGGCAATAGGCAGCAGATCGCTTGGGTTAACCAACAGCCCCAGCACCAGGAACATGGCGATTTGTGCCAGCCAGGCAAGGCCGTCGAAATTTTGCAGAATGCCGTAGCGGTTGCGAATTGGACGATTACCCAGCAGAAAACCGCACAGATAAACAGCCAGAATACCGCTGCCTTCCAGCGCCGTGGTTAAAGCAAAAATTAAAATACCGCCGCTTAATGCCAGCAATGGATATAAACCGGCGGGCAGGGCGATGCGATTAATCATTTGCAGCAGTAAATAACCACCGCCAAGACCGATGACAATCCCGAGGCCAAATTGCTGCAGAATATCGACCACGAACATCCAGCTGATACTGCTTTCATGATGCTGGATCATCGCAATCAGGGTTATCGTCAGAAAGACCGCCATTGGGTCATTACTGCCGGACTCTATCTCCAGCGTCGAGCCAACACGTTCATTAAGCCCCTTACCACCCAGTAAAGAAAAGACCGCCGCAGCATCGGTGGAGCCGACGATAGCGCCGATTAATAAACCTTCGATCAAATCAAGATTAAACAGCCACGCCGCCATCATGCCGGTTAAACCAGAGGTGATAAGCACGCCCAGCGTCGCCAGCGACAGCGCCGGTCCTAACGCCACACGAAAGGAACTGGCCTGAGTGCGCATCCCGCCGTCGAGCAAAATAATCGCCAGCGCCAGGTTACTTACCATGTAGGCGAAGGGATAATTATCAAACGGGATACCGCCGACGCCATCGACTCCTGCCAGCATGCCGATCGCCAGGAAAATAACCAGAATAGGAATGCCAAGACGGGAAGAAAATGAACTAAGTAAAATACTGCTGGTGACAAGGATGGATCCTAAGATGAAAAGGCTAATTATTGTTGTGGCATCCAACGGTCGGTTACTCCTGATTACGCTGTCTCTTATATAAACCCTACCATATTAGCGGCAGAGACAGCGTTTTACTTAGCCCTGAAGCGTGATTTTTTTACATTTTAAGAACAGGATGACCGCTAATCGTCAACTGTGTGCCTTCCTGGGTGTTATTAAGTATGGCATGTGCGCCCAATGGCAGCGTAACCGTTCGTTGTTCATGACCAAAATCGAGGCCGGTGATAAGTGGAATCGACAGGCGGGAACGCAAAAACGCGTACACAGACTCCAGGTTGTAACCTGCGTCATAATCATTGGGCGTGCTGCCGCTAAAGCTACCGAGAATAATCGCCTTCTGACGGGGCAAAATTCCCGCATGATAGAGCTGCAATAGCATACGTTCGACGCGGAAAGGGTGCTCGTTAATATCTTCCAGCACCAGAATACCATTCTCAATTTGTGGCATCCATGGTGTGCCGATCAGTGAAATGAGCATCGCAAGATTGCCTCCCCACAACATGCCTTCAGTCTGACATGTCGGGCCTTCCCCTTGCCATTCAAGGGTGAACGTTTCATTGCGTAACGCCAGCCAGAAATGGTGCTCGGTAAAGGCGTTTAGTTCATCCGCGCCAAAGTTTGCTACCAGCATGGGGCCGCTAAAAGTGATGACATTGCCTTGCGCCAGAAGACCGCACTGAATGGCGGTAAAATCGCTATGTCCGCAAATGAGCAACGGGTCATGTTGTTGGCGAGCCGCCAGTGCCTGCCAGTCAATATCCGCCAGTAAACGACTGGCACCGTAACCACCGCGTACAGCCAGCACGATAGTGTTGGGGGTAGTTAGTCTGGCAAGGGAATTGAGATCTTCCAGACGCTCCGTTTCCGTACCCGCAAAGCGCTCACAACGACGGGCAATAACCTCGACGTTATTGACCTGATGCCCCGCGTCGGTAAGGCGCTGGATACCACGCAGCGCATCGTGTTGTTTTATGCAGTAACCCGATGGGGCTATTAAGTGAAACAGAGACATGGCAATTCCTTGCTGACAACAGAAACGAAATGTATATCATGCCGCTTAGGTGTGCCGTTGTCACCTCAACGGCGATTCCAGGCTATAAGGATAGAAGAAGTGAAATTAAGATGGTTTGCCTTTTTGATTGTATTATTAGCGGGTTGTTCATCAAAGCATGACTACACGAACCCGCCGTGGAACGCGAAAGTTCCGGTGCAACGTGCGATGCAGTGGATGCCAATAAGCCAGAAAGCCGGTGCAGCCTGGGGCGTCGATCCACAATTGATCACGGCGATTATCGCTATCGAATCGGGTGGTAATCCGAACGCGGTGAGTAAATCGAATGCCATTGGTTTGATGCAGTTAAAAGCTTCAACCTCCGGACGTGATGTTTATCGCCGTATGGGCTGGAGCGGTGAGCCGACGACCAGCGAGCTGAAAAATCCAGAACGTAATATTTCAATGGGCGCGGCTTACCTGAATATTCTGGAAACCGGCCCGCTGGCAGGCATTGAAGATCCGAAGGTACTGCAATATGCGCTGGTGGTGTCATATGCTAACGGGGCAGGTGCGCTGCTACGGACTTTCTCGTCAGATCGGAAAAAGGCGATCAGCAAAATCAACGATCTGGATGCTGACGAGTTCCTCGATCACGTAGCGCGAAATCATCCTGCGCCGCAGGCTCCGCGCTATATCTACAAACTTGAGCAGGCACTGGACGCGATGTAAATCAGTCGCGCACTTTGGCCGCTTTCTCCCGGGCTTCCCGCTCGAGAGAGAAAATAATCCGCTGTAATTGCCGCTCCACCGTCGGGCTGACGTTAAGAAAACGGAAGCTCAGACGGGGAGTGGTGATGGTTTTATTCTTGCCATCAATCACTTTGCGCTCGCTGATTGAGATTAACTGGGCGTCAAAGTGAAAAACACCCCATTGCCCCATGTTGACTTCAATCTGAGCGAAGCGCATGCCTTCGTGCAATCCGGCAGGCTTTGCCGTTTCCAGTAATGCGCCCATGCCGCCTAACGACAAATCATACAGGCGGAAACGTAATGTACTGTTATCCGCCAGTTTGGTCTGGCAAAAATAAGGCGGATGGAGTGGGGCGGAGATGCGGAAATATCGGCGTCGTTGTACAAACCACAAGGTGGGAGGTGGTACGGTAATAAATGCCGGAAGCTGCAAGTATTCACTCTGCTGTAGTTGTTCAACAGTAAACTCGACTTTCGCACCCTGAGTTTCGGCGGTAATGGTAATGTGCTGCGCCTTTAGCACGGCGTTGTTATCTTCGGCCTGGCTGCCGAAATCCAGCACCAGTTTATCCGGGGTTATTACCAGTATTTTGCTGATCAGCTGCCCGCCATTCCAGCTGATACGCAAAGGAATTGCGGCTTTGTTCAAATCGCGTAACACGCCCAGGACGGCTAACGGATTTTGTTTCAGGAACTGCTCATGGTAATGACTCACGCGGAAAAACTCCTGACTGACAAACTGTCTTAGGTTTATCGGTCACAGTTAACAAAACTTAATACAAATGCGTGAATATTTTTTACATGTCGTTCTTAAATCAGCCGACATACGCCCAGCATCGATCCCGCCCTTGCCTATACTTAGAGCGTTGACGTAAGCATTTCTTGCGTCCGATTCATCGAAACGAGGGCCTGAACATGGGAATTATTGCCTGGATTATTTTTGGCCTGATAGCCGGCATTATCGCCAAGCTAATCATGCCGGGGCGTGATGGTGGTGGATTTTTCCTGACCTGTATTCTTGGGATAGTCGGTGCGGTGGTCGGCGGCTGGCTGGCGACCATGTTTGGCATTGGCGGCTCCATCAGCGGTTTTAATTTGCACAGCTTCCTGGTGGCGGTAGTGGGCGCTATCCTGGTGCTGGGTGTTTTCCGCCTCCTGCGAAGAGAATAAGATTTTCATAAGGCGGATAGCGATACAGATGTTGCTATCCGCTTTCACATCAGAACGTATATTCGACACCTGCCCAGAAATTGCGACCTTCTTCAATAAACCCTTCACTGTAGGCATATTTGGTATCAAACAGGTTATTGACCGACGCATTAACGCTGAAGCCATGACCTAAGGTGTAATCGGCTCGAATGTGGGTCACCGCAAAACCGGCGGCTTTTTGTGAACCGTCACTGTTGCTGTAGCTGGAGGAACGCGCCTCTTCCGACAGCGTTACGCTTAACGGCTCCCACGGTTTGAGAGTCATCCATGCGGTCATTGTCTGCGTTGGCAGATCGGTTATCTTGCCGATGTCTTTACGTTTGGCATCAGCGTGGATCAGGGCGTAGCTCAATCCTACATCCAGTATATTGCTGATTTTCCCCTTAATACCGGCATCCAGACCGCTGTAATCCACCGTGCCGCTGTTCTGATTTTGAATGGTATCGGCATCGATATTGTGCGAGAGGATGGCATCACTCACCCGGTTATAGTAAACGCTGACCTCAAATCCCCAGTCGTGCGTGAAGGCACCATTCCAGGTTAAATCCACCCCGCGCGCGCGTTCCGGCTTGAGCTGCGGGTTAACAATCGCTATCTGGTTATACGCAGGTTTGGACGTGGTATAGCGTTCTTTCAGCGTCGGAAAGCGTGTGCGGTCATAGTACGAAAGCGCCAGCGTGTCTTCATTGGCAAAGTGGTATTTCCCCATCACCTGCCAGTTAAAAGCTGACTGATTGTTGTCGTCATAATGGGTGATACTGCCATCTTTCTCATGTTTTTTCGCTTCTACGCTATCGCGCCAGTCATAGCTGATTCCAGCCACGACATCGACATTATCGGCAGCAGCCCATTGATATTCACTGGCGAGCGACCAGGTACGATCTTCATAGCGATCGTAAGCGGCGTGCGGCGCACCTTTTTCCCGGTGTACGTCATCTTTCCAGTTAACGGCAAACGACAGCAGATCGTTTTCACGCACATCGGCTGCCAGTTGTAACCCGGCACCGTCGCTGTAATCGGAATAATGGCTGTAGCTGCCTTTTTTATTTTTCAAATCAGCCAGCGAGTTGTACATCATTAGCGTATTTTCAAAGGTGTCGCGATACAGCCGACTTTTCAGGGTAAAACGATCGTTTAGTTGGGTCGTTCCCTGATAATAAAAACTTTCTTTGTCATACTCTGGCCACTGCCAGTAGCGTGATTTCTGACCACTATTTCCACTGTATGGCGGGTTATCTTTTTCACCATCCTGCTTAATGTAAGTCAATGTGTATTCATCGTTTTCGCGTGGTGTAAAACCGAGCTTCACAATGCCGCGTTTATCATCAGCCGATGAATTAATCATCTTGCCGTGTTTGCCTGCAATATCATTATTTACACCATGCGGCAGGCCGAGAAAATCCTGCTTTAGCTGGCTACCGCTGACTTGCAAATACCCCAGATCGCTGCTGGCGGCAAATGAAGCATGCATATCGTAGGCATTGTCCTGGCTACGGCTCCATCCCTGGCGATATCCCAGACTTGCTTCCAGAGGTTTTGTTGGCTTCTGGGTGGTGATATTAATGGCTCCGACCATCTGATTAGGCCCCTGAAGCAGCGACGAATACCCTTTGGAAACTTCAACTGCCCCCAAATTGTTGGTCAGAATCCGCGCCAGATCGAGGTTGCCGTCATAGGGAACATAAATGGGCACACCGTCGAAATAGACCGGCACCTGACGACTATCAAAGCCACGAACTTTGACCTGTTCTTCGTTGCGGCTACCTGACTTTTGCAGTACCACGCCGGGGACGACACTTAATGCCTGAGCGACATTCTGTTTATCCAGGGCCTTCATGGTGGGTTGATCGAGAACGGTGGTCGTCGTTGATGATACCGGACTGGACCATACGGTCAGCGTGTCGCTCTCCTGAGCTGCTACGGCCTGCTGGGTAAAGGCAAGTGATAATACTGTGCAGAGATAACGTTTTTTGAGTCTCATAGAATAAATTCCGTTTAACAAAGAATTAAATAGAGGCTGCGGGTTGCAGACTGACTTTAATGTCAGCAGGTGCCGCGTAGTAAGGCGTGGAGGTAATAAAAAGGCGAATGCCGCAGTCGAGGTAATTTTTGAGTGTTGTCAGATTAATTCCGCCGGTCAGAGCCAGCGTGCAGTGGGGAGCCAGCGACGGTGCTATTTGCGCAATTTCAGTTGCCTGTTGCGGACTAAATTTGTCGAGCTGAAGTACGTCTGGTTGCGCGCGTAACGCGGCGATTGCCTCTTTCGGCGTGTCGGCTTCAACAACTATTTTCTTCTCGGGTGCGTGGCGACGTAACTGATTGATTGCGCCTGACCAGTCCTGATTGTCATGAAGAAAATGGCGGTGGTTGGCAAACAATAATATGGTTTCCGCACATCCGGCACGATGAATCAGTCCTCCGGCAGCCAGAATTGCCTGCGAGGCCAGTAAGCGGGTACCCGGAATTGCTTTTCGGGTGCAGGCGATATTGCCATCAGGGTAACGTTCACGAAGTAACGCCAGCATTTGAGCGAGATAATCAGAAACACCGCAACTCCACTCCAGCACATTCTGGACTGCCTTCCATCCCTGATGAAGTGCTGCGGCATTACCTTGCGCACGGATTAGCCGCTGACCCGCGTTCGCTTGTGAACCGTCGCTGACCGCGTCATCAATAGTTAATCCCAGCGTAGTTAACATCTTACACGCGACAGAAATGCCGCTGACGCAGCCGCCCTGACGGAGAAAAAACTCTATATAGCCATGCTGGTGTCCAATATTTAATGCTCGCGTGGTCAGGTCACCGCCCTGGATATCTTCCAGCAGTAACGCATCGATTTGTGCCTGAGAAAGGAAAATCATCGCAGTGCCTCTTGTGGTACGCTATCCCACCAGATGAGCGCCCAGTCGCGGCTGGCAGGGGCGAGGGCACGAGCATCTTGTTGTTGATACCAGCGATATAACCGCTCACGCTCATCGTCGTTAAGCGCGCCCAGACTCCAGCTGACGTTCTGCTCAAAACGTTCCCAGGTGCTGTTATCCTGTGGGCAATTTTGTCCGCGGATAAAATCAACGTGAGCATAAATTCCCATCTGATACAGGACGTTGAGCGCAAAGATATAGTTGGGTAATTCGATCACTTCCCGACCAGCCGCCCGCTGAATGGCTGGAGAGACGAACGAGGTGCTGACCAGATGAGTCGTATAGACGCGAAGCCGTGCCTGATTATTCAGTTTGCTCATTGCCTGGCGCATATCAGCCACCAGAGTGGAGCGGGAAGCCACGGCAATATCGCAGCGTGGCAGGTCACTCCAGTCCTCTTCCCATGCGCGCTGGATCCAGTGGACATTGTCTGCCTTTAGCGCGGCGGCGCGACGGGCGGCAACCTTCAGCATCCCCTGACTGTAATCAATGCCATAAATCGTCGTGAGTTTGTCAGCCAGCGCCAGCGATACGGTACCCGGTCCGCAGCCCATATCGAATAAGGTCTGCGCGCCTTGCAGATCAATTTTAGCGGTCAGTTGTTGCAGGTAGCTGTCCGTAGGCGAGGCGCAATTTTCCGCCATTTTTTCCGCCCGTTGATCCCAGTGATCCGGCGTTTTTTCTGTGCGGTGGGCCAGCTTGAGTTGCTGCAGGTAAAGGTCCGCAAAATCAATATCATCAATGAGCATGATTGTTCCTTAGTGGCTAATTACAGAGAGGTGATGATGAATCTGATCGGCAGAAACCCGATACAGGGCAGCCAGTTTGTTCGTTGTTAACTGTTCGGTCGGTAAGCCTTGTGTTACTCGTCCATCTGGCTCTACCTGGATAATGCTGTCGGCAATGGCGTTGGCATGGAGCGGATGATGAGTCGACATTAGCATTGTCATGCCGTTATTTTTGAGCTGCGCCAGCGTGTCCAGTAGTTGGATCTGATGACCGAAATCGAGGCTGGAGGCAGGCTCATCCAGTAATAACAAGCGCGGTTGCTGGACGAGTGCACGGGCGATTAAAGCCAGCTGACGTTCACCGCCGCTAAGTGTATTCCAGCGTCGTGTCGCCAGATGCAAAATGCCCAGCTTTTCCAGTTGCTCCGTTGCTTTCAGGCGTTCTTGCTTACCGGGAACGGAAAAAGCGCCTATGGTGGGGGCCAGGCCCATCAACACCATATCCAGCACACTAAAAGCAAAAATGCCGTCGTGCGCCTGCGGCACCCAGGCAATAGCCTGCGCGCGCTGGCGATGGCTGAGTGTCTGCACAGGGAGGCTATCCAGTAAGATCTCGCCTTTTAATAACGGTATAACGCCAAGAATGGAGCGCATGAGTGTGGTTTTGCCGCAACCATTGGCTCCTAACAGACAACAAATTGTTCCTTGCGACAGGGTGAAGGACACGTCGCGTAGCATCGGATGGCGGGAGTAACCCAGAGACGCATGACGGACGGCAAGCAAAGTCACTGGCGACCTCCGCGTAACAACAAAAACAGGAAAAACGGTGCACCAACAAAAGCGGTCAGAATGCCAAGTGGGATTTCTGTTGTTCCAATGCTGCGTGCCAGCGTATCGGTAAGCAGGAGCAGAATCGCGCCAGTACACATTGCCATGGGCAACAGCTGCTGATGGTTATGACCGGTCAACAAGCGGGCAATGTGCGGAACGACCAGGCCGACCCAACCAATTATGCCCGCTATTGCTACCGTGCTGGCGGTGATGAGTGTGGCGCAGACAATCAATCCAAAGCGCAGACGTGTCACGTTCAGTCCCAGCGAATGGGCTTCGTCGTCGGAAAGCGTGAGTAAATTCATGCGCCAGCGGAGAAAAAACAGGGGCAAGGAGCCTATGAGAATGATCGGTGCAGCATAGCAGAGATCGCGTAAGGTCACGGTGGACAGCCCCCCCAGCAACCAGAAGGTAATTGACGGTAACTGGGTGTAAGGATCGGCCAGCGTTTTTATTAGCGATATCCCCGCTCCGCACAACGTTCCTAACGCAATGCCTACCAGCACCAGGGTTAAGATCGGATCGTGGCGGGTCACCCGACGCGTAATCAACCAGACGCCCGCGACCACCATCAGCCCGCCGCAAAATGCGTACAGCTGGATGTAAACAATGGATAATCCCCACAGGATTGCCGCGCAGGCACCAAGTCCGGCACCGGCGGAGACGCCTAAAATATCCGGTGACACTAAGGGATTACGGAACATTCCCTGATAGGTGGTTCCGGCCCCTGCCAGCGCCGCGCCCAGAAACAGCGCAGCAAGAATACGCGGCACGCGGATTTGCCAGAAGACAATTTGTTCCTGCACAGGAACATTTTCTTGACGCAGAATGAGCGCCAGCAGTTGCTGTATATCGAGATGATAAGCCCCACTTACGGCGGCAAAAGTGATACTGATAGCTGCCAGCAGCAAAATACATCCGTTTACGGTTCTCATTAGCTCGCCACCAATTTTTGATAGTCGGCGTCACTTAATGGGCAATGCCAGAACAGTTGGGCGTAATGCTGCATGTCACTTTTAAACTGGCGATTGATGGCGGGATCCAGCCAGGCGTGAAGTCTGCGTAATCCCAGAAGACGGTTGATTCCCGGCGGGGCACCCAGCCAGCCAAAGGGCAGGCCACTTAAAAATAAGATGCGTTGTTCCGCAACCGCTTTCACGCCCTGCCAGAGAGGATCACGACGAATAAAATCTGCAGTAACGGCCTCCTGAACCAGAATAATATCCGGCTGCCAGCGCAGGAGATTTTCCATGGAAACCTGTGTCAGACCGTGGCGATCGGCTATTTGCGCGACGTTGTGCAAACCTAATAATTCCGCCGCCTCGGTATGCAACGAACCCTGTAAGCCCGTTTCCAGCCCTCGAGGACCGCGCGCAGCATAAAAGCTGAGGTTAGCGGCGGGTGAGGTGGCGAATGCCTTAGCTTCACCAACGAAGCGGCTGGCGAGATTGGCTTGTTCTGCGGCGCGGTGCTCTTCGCCTAACGTTTTGCCAAGCGTTGTTAACTGTTCTGCTGATTGTTCCAGTTTCCCGTTAAGCAATAACCAGGGTATTTGTGTCTGTTCGCTAACCTGCCGTGCCTGGGAGATCCAGGTTTCATCCGTATTGCCGCAATCAACGACCAAATCGGGATGTAATGCCATAAGCCCTTCCAGCGAGAGTGTGCTGGCGCGCCCGGCGAGTCGTCCCAGCCTGGGGAACTGGCGAATGTGCTCTGGCAATGGAATTAATGCCTGACGGGCAAAATCAAAAGAGGAAAAACCGACCATTTTTTCTGGCGCGACAGCCAGCAATAGTAAATCGGCGGGCGCGCCTGCGCTGACGATGCGTGTAATGTTTTGGGCTTCGGGAAGCGTCAGTGAGGCCCAGAATTTGACTGATTGTGCAAAGGACGGCAGATGATGCAGGAACAATGTCGACGCAAGAATCTGTGTAAACCTCCGTCTGGTTAGTGACATAAGTAATATCCTGATAATTAAAACCGATATATACTTACATATATAGCTAAAAAGATCATGTTTGATGTCAAAATTTGTCTAAAGAGACAGAATGATTTGCTTGTTTCTTAAATAACACTTTGTTCCACAAGAAAATTGTCAGGGAGAATGGGGAGTGGGGAAAAATATAAATAGAGGTGTAATGATTAATAAGTTGATAAAATAAAATTAAAATCTTCCCTAATAAAAGAAAATAAAGGCATAGACTGTAGAAAGAGTGGTATTTCGTGATGAAGAAAGAGCAATGCCAATTTTATGCACGTAATGGCATTGCTCGATATACAGTAAAGTTAAGGCGTAGGTTCCGCCTCTTTTTGTTTTAGCGGCTGTGTTGTTGATTCACTGAGTGGACGCGTCGCCGGAACATTGTCACACGGTTGCTCTTTCGGGCAGATCAAATCCAGCATTTTCAGCGTCACGCCATTGGTCCAGCCAAAGCCATCCTGTAATGGATATTCGCCACCGCCGCCCCCTGTTCCGGTGGTGCTGACATCATATTTTTCCACCAGCTTTTTCTCCCGGTCATAGGTGTGCTGAACATTGGTAAGGAAGTGCCAGCTAATGTCCATCGCCACCTCTTTTTGCCCGTAGTTTTGTAATCCTTCTGTCGCGACCCACTGCAACGGTGCCCAGCCGTTTGGCGCATCCCATTGTTGCCCACTTTTCACCGACGTGGTGTTCAGGCCGCCTGGTTGCAGCAGATGTGTTTTCGTCGCCGTCGCCATTTTGTTGGCGCGATCTTTCGCTGCCGCATTGACGTACAGCGGGAACAGGGCGGCAGCGGTTAACTGATTGCGCACTTTATGACTTTTCAGATCGTAATCGGCATACCAGCCTTGTTGATCGTTCCACAGATATTTTTCGATCCCTTTTTGACGGGCATTCGCCAGCGTTTCGTACTGGTTTGCCATCGCGTTATCTCCGGCAGCTTTGCTGGCGCGGGCGAGGATTTTTTCCATTTTAAACATCAGGCTGTTCAGATCGACCGGTACGATGCTGGTGGTGCGTAAGGTATTTAACTGCTGCGGATTGTCCATCCAGCGCGAGCTGAAATCCCAGCCAGACGCAGCGGCAGAGCGCAGGTCGCGGTAAATTTCAGTGGCAGGCCGGTTCGGGTTGCTTTTGGCGGTGGCAATATCTTCCACCCATGACTCTGGTCGTGGCGTATCGCGATCGTCCCAGTAGCGGTTGAGAAGGGTACCATCCTGAAGTTTTACAACGCGTTTTTCCTGTTGTCCGGCTTGCAGGTTTTCAACACCGTCCATCCAGTAAGCATATTCTTTTTGCATTTGCGGCAGATATTGCTTCAACGCGGCATCGCCTTCATGCTGCGCCAGTAACTCTACCATCAGGGCAAAGAATGGCGGTTGCGAGCGGCTTAAATAGTAACTGCGGTTGCCGTTGGGAATATGCCCGTAAGTGTCTATTTCATGAGCAAAATTGGCCACCATATCCGCGACTTTATCCCAGTGACCGCTTTCGGCAAGCCCTAACATGGTGAAGTAACTGTCCCAGTAATATACCTCGCGAAAACGTCCGCCCGGCACGACATAAGGTTCCGGCAGCGGTAACAGAGAATCCCATTTTTCGGTGTTTTCGGTAGAACGCGTTAATACAGGCCAAAGTCCGTCAATATGTTCGCGCAGCGACTGCCCTTCTGGCGGAACATATTTCTCTCCCTCTTTCGGCAGAGTGAAATTGACGTTAACGAAATGGCGCAGATCAAAGCCGCTCTGGTTTTGCTGCATTCGATAATCTGCAAGGATCATTAGCGGATCGCTGTTCGGCACGGCATCAGCAAAGGTCTTTTGGTCCGGAAAAAGTTTGGCGTTTTGCACATCGTTAAACAGCGGCCCTAACAAAATATCAGGCGGCTGTGGCGTTACTGGCGTTTCTTCTGCCTGCACCGCTAGCGCAGCGAAACACAACAAAACGCAGGCGGGAATTAACGCTATTTTTTGCGGACGAGGAGGGGCGGTGGCTTTCATCAATCATTCTCCTTGGGCGAAACCGAACAAAACGGTATTCAAGTATCAGAAAACCTTAGTTCAGGATCGCACTAACTGCATGATCGAAATCTCATTCTGCGAACTGTCAGGCATTTTGGAAAAGGAGATTAAAGGGATAAATAAGGGTGAAATAGAGTAATTAAATAAAGTCTGTTTATTAGCCAGCCAGCGACGTTTGGTTTGCGATTAGCGCAGAAAAAATCATCATGATTTGGTAAAAAATATAACAGGTAGTTAAAAAATATCAGAGCAGAGTAAATTGCCGGATGGCATCAGAACGATGCCATCCGAACGGTGGTTTATCCCTGATGGCTGAAACGTTGCGTTTTAACGTCCAGCGTTAACGTTTCTTCAGGTTGTATCGCATACAGTTTCTCACCCTGCTGGCAAATCCAGCCAATCCCCAGTTCGTGGGCGATTAGGGCGCTGTGGGATACCGGACTTCCGGCGCTAAGGCAGATCCCTTTTACAACCGCCGGATCCAGTTGCAGAACCGTGGACGGATAAATGTTCTCCGCCAGTAAAATGGTTGGCGAGTTAAATTGCGGGAGTTCTTCTTTCGTTTGCGTCAGGTGGATTAGGGTGCGATGTAGAAGATCGTCCACATCGATATAGCGAGCCTGTAAATATTCATCATCCAGTTGTTGGTATTGCTGGCTTAGTTCTTTAAGAACGTGCTGCCAGGCATATTCTGCTGTGCAATGCTCATGCTGAAGAAATTCGTTTGCCGCCGCCAGCAGTTCTGGATCATCTAACAGTGTATGGTGACCAGAAAAGATTGCGGCAATATCGTCAAGCCCGCTCGCTTCTGCTTTTGCTGTTAACGTCATCAGATCTAATAACGTGAAGTCAATTGCCTGACGTAATCGTTCTTGTTCTTCTTCCACGGTCAGAGTTGATTTTGCCTGTACCGTACATAAAACTGGTTGATAATAAAAGGCTTTACCCGAAAAAGGCGGAATGGGCCGCTGAGTAGGCGGAGCAACTTCTTCCGTTTCACCAAAGTTATCTTCAGCCAGCTGACGGAAAGCAACCAGCGCCTCTTCAGCTTCTGGCCCTTTCGCAATCAGGCGCAGCGTATCGTTATAGCGGACTTGTAGTAGCGCGATCTGGTTAATACTCTCCGGCGTGACGCATTTACCGTTTTTCTCCAGCAACATATCGGCATTAAATGTCGATAAGGTATAAACCAGCCGGGAGGCCGGACGTACATGAAGGCCGTTACGGTTTTTAATGACCACGGCCAGAGAATGGGCTTCTTCATCGTACGGAGGACATGTGTCAGCGATTTCGGTGTCGGAGGACGGTAAACCCAGTTGTTCACGTTTGGCTTCCAGCGCATGCATGGCGTCATAGATAACTTTGTCGATATCTGCTCCCGAGGCCGCGCTGACTGTTGCTGCCAGTGTACCTTCGACTAACGGTGCCGCACACAAACGTACTTTTGCGGCGATCTCGGGGGCCAGCAACTCCAGTGCAGTTTCAGCACTCAATAATGCGCTACCCATATCCATCATCACCAGCACATGGTCGGCATCGGCAACGGACTCGATGGCCTCCATCACTTTGACGGCATCGGTACCAATGGGATTTTGGGGATCGTCAATTCCCGCGGCAATGGCGATTTTACAGCTATCACTCATTAACATCTGACGGGCTAATTCACCGACACCTTCTCCCAGTCGGGCGCTATGTGAAACTATGACCAGGTTTACCATCACCATTTCCTTACTCTTTTGCGGCTAACGCCAGCATTTGCATCATAAACATCACGGAGGTCGCGCCGGGATCCTGGTGACCAATACTGCGTTCACCGAGATAACTGGCGCGGCCTTTGCGGGCTTGCATCGTAATCGTACTTTGTGCAGCGGATTCAGCGACGCTACTGGCGGCTTCGAGCGCCACCGGAACAGAGAGATTTTGCTCGCTGGACTGACGTAACGATTCCACCACCGGCACCCAGACATCACACATAGTTTTATCGCCAGGTTCGGCTTTCCCGCGGCTGATTACGCCGTCTACACCATCGCGGAACATCTGATACAGTTCTTCCAGCGTCAGGCTTTGCCGTGCCTGTGTCGCCTGTGCGGCGCGGATAAAGAAAGTACCGAACAGCGGACCACTGGCACCACCGACGCTGGAAAGCAGCGTCATGCCGGTATTCTTGAGAATGAAACCGATATCTTTATCTGCGATAGCAGGGAGTTTTTCTACCACCTTGCTAAAGCCACGGTTCATATTTAGCCCGTGGTCAGCGTCGCCAATTTCGCGATCCAGTCCGGTAAGATACTCGCTCTCTTTGCTGAAAATTTCTCCACAGCGAGTGAGCCAGTTAACAATTTGAGTTCTGCTCAGTGACATGGTTATCTCCTTATTTACCCCAGTTAAGCGCCGGGGTGTGGACCGGGGCGTCCCATAACGCCAGCGTTTCGTCATCAACTTTCAGTAAGGTGATGGAAAAACCGGTCATGTCCAGTGAGGTACAATACGCGCCGATTAAATTGCGCTCGATAGTCAAGCCCGCTTGCTGGCAACGCGTGGCCAGGCGGT
The DNA here is from genome assembly GCF_030295175.1 of Escherichia sp. HH091_1A. Classification (NCBI taxonomy): domain Bacteria; kingdom Pseudomonadati; phylum Pseudomonadota; class Gammaproteobacteria; order Enterobacterales; family Enterobacteriaceae; genus Escherichia; species Escherichia sp. HH091_1A. The sequence goes on from NZ_AP025747.1 coordinate 1,516,087, forward strand.
TATAGACGCCATACAGTTCAGAAAGCGGAGTTGCACCAAGATTGTTGACGAGTGCAATTACTCGATCGCCAGACTGAAGCGGTTGTTTAGTTTGCGTCTCTTCCTGCCAGCTACCTTGTCGATAATCCCAGAAGCGGAGCGTGCGGTGGTATGTGCCATTTTCCAGCAGGGTGTAGAACATTTGATCAACTGTTTGGTCAAGGGAGGAGAAGGGGCGGCGGTCAATACCCGGCTCACCATGAATGCCGACGCCAAACTCCATCTCATTATCTGCCAGCGTAAAAGAAGGTTTTCCCGCGGCAGGAACGGTACAGGCATTGATGGCGATACCAATAGAATGGCCCTGATTGTTCAACTTACGCCCCAGTTGTGCACAAGCCTCCAGCGAGTCGCCACGTTCTGCCGCTGCGCCTACGAGTTTTTCGATTAATACGGTGTTGGCAACGCCGCGCCGCCCAGCGGTATAAAGACTGTCTTTTACTGCAACGTCGTCATCAATGACCACGGTGGTCACTTTTACGCCGCTATCGTGCAGTAATTCTGTTGCTGTTTCAAAGTTAAGAATATCGCCGGTGTAATTTTTGATAATCAGCAGTACACCTTCGCCGCCATCAACTTGCATGGCGCATTCAAAAATTTTATCGGGCGTCGGTGAGGTGAATATTTCGCCCGGACAGGCCCCCGAAAGCATCCCCTGACCGATATAACCGCAGTGCATCGGTTCGTGTCCGCTGCCGCCGCCCGACAGCAGGGCGACTTTTCCTGCAACGGGGGCATCAGCTCGGGTGACATACACCGGATCCTGATGCAGTGTCAGCGATGAATGTGCTTTCGCCAGACCCGCCAGTTGTTCGTCCAGAACGTCTTGCACATCATTGATCAATTTTTTCATTATCTTGCTCCAGCAATTACGGTAGGGCATGGATGATGTTCAACGACACGGCGACCACTGACTGCCGATAAATCCATTGTGCATCAGGTAAGGGAAAAGAAAATTAGCCCAAATTATGTTTCATGGTGAAACATATGTTTTAATGAATGTTCCATATTGAAACTTTTACGCGTTTTAATACTAAAAATTGCGAGCCGGAACACCTTTTGTCACAAAGGATGCGGGATATGAGTGGCGCTTTTAACAACGATGAACGGGGCATATCTCCCTTAATTGCAGCCTCCTGGGAGCGATGCAATAAACTGATGAAACGGGAGACATGGAGCGTACCGCACCAGGCCCAGGGCGTGACATTTGCTACTATCTATCGGCGTAAGAAAGCGATGCTGACGCTCGGGCAGGCTGCGCTGGAAGATGCCTGGGAATATATGGAATCGCGGGCGTGCGGACTGTTCATCCTTGATGAAACCGCCTGCATCCTTAGTCGTTTTGGTGATCCACAAACGCTGCACCAGCTTAGTGTCCTGGGATTCAATGACGGCACGTATTGCGCAGAGGGAATTATTGGTACCTGTGCGCTATCGTTAGCGGCTATCTCTGGTCAGGCCGTGAAAACGATGGCCGATCAACATTTCAAACAGGCACTCTGGAACTGGGCCTTTTGTGCAACACCGTTGTTTGACAGCAAGGGCCGATTGACGGGAACAATAGCGCTGGCGTGTCCGGTTGAGCAAACTACCGCAGCTGATTTGCCGTTGACGTTGGCAATCGCACGCGAGGTCGGAAATTTACTGCTGACGGACAGTTTGCTCGCTGAAACTAACCGTCATTTAAATCAACTTAATGCCCTGTTAGAAAGTATGGATGATGGCGTGATTAGCTGGGACGAGCAGGGTAATTTGCAATTTATCAATGCCCAGGCGGCGCGGGCCTTGCGCCTTGACGCGACGGCAAGTCAGGGAAGGGCGATCACTGAACTCTTAACGTTACCCGCCGTATTGCAACAAGCAATAAAACAGGCACATCCGCTCAAACACGTAGAAGCAACCTTTGAAAGTCAGCACCAGTTTATTGATGCGGTGATAACCCTTAAACCGATAATAGAAACGCAGGGAACCAGCTTTATTTTGTTGCTCCATCCTGTGGAACAGATGCGGCAGTTAATGACCAGTCAATTAGGAAAAGTCAGCCATACTTTCGCTCATATGCCACAGGACGATCCGCAAACCCGCCGCTTGATTCATTTTGGTCGCCAGGCGGCGCGCAGTAGCTTTCCTGTCCTGCTTTGTGGAGAAGAGGGCGTGGGCAAGGCACTGCTAAGTCAGGCAATTCATAATGAAAGTGAGCGTGCAGCGGGGCCTTATATCGCCGTCAATTGTGAGTTATATGGTGATGCGGCGCTGGCGGAAGAATTTATTGGCGGCGATCGCACGGACAATGAAAATGGTCGTCTGAGTCGACTGGAACTGGCGCACGGCGGCACGCTGTTTCTTGAAAAGATTGAATATCTGGCGGTGGAGTTACAGTCTGCTTTGCTTCAGGTTATCAAGCAGGGTGTTATCACGCGACTGGATGCGCGGCGTTTAATACCAATTGATGTCAAAGTGATTGCCACAACGACCGCGGACCTGGCAATGCTGGTGGAACAAAATCGCTTTAGTCGCCAGCTGTATTACGCGCTGCATGCATTTGAAATTACCATCCCGCCTCTGCGTATGCGGCGTGGCAGCATTCCGGCGCTGGTGAATAACAAATTACGCAGTCTTGAAAAACGCTTCTCTACGCGTCTGAAAATTGATGGCGATGCCCTCGCTCGCCTGGTTTCTTGTGCATGGCCAGGCAACGATTTTGAACTTTACAGCGTCATCGAGAATCTTGCTCTGAGTAGTGATAACGGGCGCATTCGCGTCAGTGATTTACCTGAACATCTGTTTACCGAGCAGGCGACAGATGATGTCAGCGCCACTCGCCTTTCCACCAGTCTGTCATTTGCGGAAGTTGAAAAAGAGGCAATTATTAACGCAGCCCAGGTCACAGGCGGTCGCATTCAGGAAATGTCGGCTTTACTTGGAATCGGCCGCACTACGCTGTGGCGGAAAATGAAGCAACATGGCATTGATGCAGGGCAGTTTAAGCGCCGGGTATGAAAGACAGAGACGATTTCTGATACATCAGAGTGATCTGTATTTCATTCCGGCGCACGCTAAAAATTTTCAGCATCGTTTAAGGGCTTGTCTATCCCGCACTTAAAAGCTGAAGCGATATCCTCCGTTGACTTGCTTCTGATCAAAGAGGTTACCCTGCGTGTAATCCGCTTCGAGATAGAATGTGTGCTGTTTGTTATACTGTGCACTGACTCCCACGCCGTTATTCCAGCCATTACCTTTGAAACTGTACTTCTCCCGGGAGTTGTTCAACAGATATTCGGTATCCCCTGAAAACTCGCGGATAGCGCCAGTCTTCACATAGACATTCAGCTGGCTGTTGCCTGCGGTGATGTCATATCCCAGTATCATGCTGGCACGCCCCAGCAGCGATTCGTAGTGATTCAGATGTATATTGAGACCATTACTCGCCTTCATAGCCATCCCATTCTGGTGGCTGTATGTGAGCTGGGTTTGCGGCTCTATATAGAACCCATAACCAGTAGGGGTCAGGTTGAACCTCTGCCCGGCTTCCAGGGAGATGCTCAATCCATTCGCAGTGCCGTTGGCGTTAACGCCGTTGTTCTGACTGTCCAGTACGTGGAAACTATTTTTCTGGTGCGATGCTTTTACAACGAGATCGCTGTAAAAACCGTTGTGTGCCATGTAACTGGCGTACATTCCCATGTAGTCTGAACGTGCGGTACCGTCGCCTCCGCTATAGTCCGGCGATGCATGTGTTGAGCCAATATACAGACCGACATACAACGGCATTTCATCAGAGAGACGTTTATCCCCACCAAACTGGATACCGCTGTAACCCATGTCAAAGCCGCTCAGTTTGCCACTGGCAAAGGAGTCCAGGCTTCCCCCATAACTGCGCAACCAGATATTACCGTCTTTACCCTGATTTCGCAGGTCACCCATCCGTTGCATCAGCGTACGGTTTTCAACATAGTTCAATAAGTAACCGACATTGAGATAATTGCCGCCAGCATCTGCGGTCGTGGTGGGTTTAGGCGTGGGAGCGGGGGCAGGCGTAGGATCGGGGTTGACTATGGGGGCTGAGCGGGAGCTGGTGTGGGCTCTGGATTAGGAGTCGGCTCCGGAATTGTCCCGGAAGCATAAAGCTCCCAGTTAGTGCCATTTTTACGCACATCATACAGATATCCCCCCAACTCAACCTGAGAAGACGCGCTGAACGAGGCCGCGCCGTCAGTGGTTTTTACCACTGTCAGAACTTCATTTCCCGTTGTGGCCTCGCTGCCCTGGTTACGGATAGCCAATACGTGATTACCAGCACTACTCCCGCAGATATTCAATAAATCTCCTTTATTATTAACGCCATTACCCTCGCCAACAACATCAGCACGCATAATAAAGGTACTGTTACCGCTAAGGTTCTCTACGTTTAATGTGGTAAATGTGCCGGCAGTTGACGCGTGGCTGGCAAAATCGACAGTTGAATGGCTCAGCGCCAGCGTGTCGAGATTAGAATTACTTGTTACGTTCCAGACGCTGTTATTCATTGCAACGTCCAGTTTCCCGCCATTGACATTATCGCTGAGGGAAGAACCTGTCCAAACCGACCCAGGGTGCATATCCAGATTGATTAGCCCACCTTTAGAAAGAACGCTACCGTTGATAAGCATACGACCCGAGGCGTTGATGCGGCTGGCGGCATAACCATCGTCATGTTGCGTTGCGATGGCCATCTGGTCGGGTGTACTCATATCAATGACCAGATCGCTCGTGAGATCGATCTGGCTGTTGGTCATGGCATAAATCCCCCTGGCTCCTGCCGCGCCAGTGATAGCCAAACTGTCTCCGGTTATTCTACCGCCGCTGAGCGCCCACAAACCCAGCGCCAGACTGCCATTACGATCAACCGTAATATCGGTATTTTGCATGTTGATAACAGCCGTTGCCGTCTGGGCTGAGGCACCATAAGAACCGCTGGAAAAGATGCTGTTTCGTTGCGCTGCCGTGCCAGAAAAATTGATTGTCGCGTCTGAACCACTGGTTACGAGGCCACCGCCCTGCGCGGAAGAAATATGGCTATCAGCACCGATAGTGGTTGTACCACCACGAACTTCGACGCCATTGGCAGCGGCTCCAGTTACATCAACAGTGAGTGCATTCGCGCTCACCTGGCCAAAGCTCCAGAGGCCGTGTGCATTATCGCCATTGGTTTTAATGGTACTGTTTGTTCCGAGATCGACAACAGAGTTTTTCTGTACGTTTATTCCCATGGCGCTGTAGCCCTGAACATCGATTGTCAGGTCTGTCGCCGTAAAACGCGCAGCACCGTTGGCGTTATTGCCGTTGAGACCACCGATATAAACACCTGTACTTCCATCGGTCTTGATTTTACTACCGCTTCCAAGATCGACACTGGTGCCATATTCATTGATGGTTAGGCCTATACCGTTTGAGTTTTCAATGGTGAATTGAGAGGCTGTTAGTGTTGAGCTATGCCCAATAATGATGCCGTCATCGTTACTCTTAATGGTGCTGCCTGTGCCTAAGTCAGCATGTGTATAGTCACCAATTAAATTAATGCCGATGGCAGAGGTTTGACCAACAACATCTACTGTAAGTCGGTTAGCTGTCAGAGAGCTGTTCTTGCCCTGAATAATGATTCCCTTTGCATATCCAGAGGCGTCGTTGACATTGACGGTGACATCATCACCCAGGTTGATATTGCCAGGCGTGTTTCCTGCTGGGGTCATTACACCATAGAGGTTTCCTGATGGATCGGCGGTATCTCCTGTAATTCTGTCACCATCATTAATAGTAATATTGGTGCCATTTTGACTTCCTAAATCAGCAGCTATCAGCAGGGGGGAAAAGATAATTGCATTCAAACCAATAGCGCCATATTTTATCAGTTGAATGGAGGGCGAACGGATTTTTAATTCAGCGAGACGATCGGCTTTGGTATTCCCATTGTGTTGTTTGATGCCCATACCACTCCTATATAGTACCCAAGCTATGGGGCTATGGGGCTATGGATTTTGTCATTTTGTTTAAGTCAATGAATAATATCCTCTTATCATCATGATATTTGTATGGTGCAATCATGATGAGCTGCTCTGAGAATAATTCTCTATTACCGGGCAAAATCAGGAACACAGGAATTAATATATATTTAACATCCCCCTTACAAAGGTGAGTTTAGATCGAGTTATTCCCTAAGTTGTCGTTACTTATTCCAATTCGTTACTATGAATATGACAAAAACATTACAACAAACAGCGGTTAAATAATTTGGTGAATATTTTTGGTAATAATCCTAATTAGTTATGGGATTTTCGCTTGATGTATCTGCATAACAAAACAATATGAGTCATTTTTGCATTACTAATAAGAAAAAGCAAAAAACATCGATATTCATTTTTGATCAATGGATTTTCTGGCATATCGTTATTATCGTGATACTGGTTATCATTTTCATCTTGCCAGGATCGCACGTAATCACGTTATTCGGGGCCTTTATCTGCTGGATATTGCCCTTCAGGCAAGTCCTTTTCTCGCCAGCATATTGGAACGTGATCAATATTGATCAGCTGTAAAAGGTGTCTGATGTGCAGTGGAACACAAACTTACGTGATCTCATTGCTAATGAGATATCCCTCATCTGAACACTTATGTCTTTAATTATTCTCGTGGTTCACTATAGGCAATAAGCACAAAAGTGTAGGATGTTATAAGAATGGTTAGGACTCGGTGAAATGAAAAATCCACGCAATTGCGTGGATTTTATATACTTTTGCGCTCTTCATGAGATTTAGCGAAACCTCATGAGACAACAAATTAATTAGACATTGAACAGGAAGTTCATTACATCGCCATCTTTAACGATGTAATCTTTACCTTCTGCACGCATTTTGCCTGCTTCTTTCGCGCCTTGTTCACCTTTGTAAGTGATGAAATCTTCGAACGAAATAGTTTGTGCGCGGATAAAGCCTTTTTCAAAATCAGTATGGATTTTGCCAGCGGCCTGCGGCGCGGTTGCACCAACCGGAATGGTCCATGCACGCACTTCTTTCACCCCAGCGGTGAAGTAAGTTTGCAGGTTCAGCAGCTTATAACCGGCACGGATCACGCGGTTCAGGCCCGGCTCTTCCAGCCCAAGCTCCTGCATAAACTCGTCACGTTCTTCGTCGTCCAGTTCGGCAATGTCTGCTTCAACAGCAGCACAAACCGGAACCACAACAGAACCTTCTTTCGCCGCGATTTCACGCACCTGGTCAAGATACGGGTTGTTTTCAAAACCGTCTTCGTTGACGTTGGCGATGTACATTGTTGGTTTCAGCGTCAGGAAGCTCAGGTAACGAATAGCCGCTTTCTCTTCAGCGCTTAAATCCAGCGCGCGCAGCATACCTGCGTTTTCCAGCTGTGGCAGGCATTTTTCCAGTACCGCCAGCTCGGCTTTCGCGTCTTTATCGCCGCCTTTGGCTTTCTTCTGTACGCGATGAATCGCACGTTCGCAGGTGTCGAGGTCTGCCAGCGCCAGTTCTGTGTTGATAACTTCAATATCATCCGCCGGGTTAACTTTGCCGGAAACGTGAATGATGTTGTCGTTTTCAAAGCAGCGAACAACGTGACCGATCGCTTCGGTTTCACGGATGTTGGTCAGGAACTGGTTACCCAGACCTTCGCCTTTCGATGCGCCTTTTACCAGACCGGCGATATCGACAAATTCCATGGTCGTGGGAAGCGTACGCTGCGGTTTTACGATTTCAGCCAGTTGATCCAGGCGAGGGTCAGGCATTGGTACGACGCCTGTGTTCGGCTCGATGGTGCAGAATGGAAAGTTGGCCGCTTCAATACCGGCTTTGGTCAGCGCGTTGAACAGGGTAGATTTCCCGACGTTGGGCAAACCGACGATACCGCATTTGAATCCCATGATTTAAATCACCTTAATATCTTAATAATCAACCTGTTATTGCTAACAGATTGCAGAAATGGAAATAACTTTGCCTATTATACACGGCACTCGGCAAAAATGCCGCAGACAACGACTTATTGCGCTTTAAAGGCGTGCAATCGGTTCGTTGCTTTGGTCAAGCCCTCTGTAAACCACATTTCAGTACAACGTGCCGCTTCGTCGATGGCTTCATCAATTAACTTCTGTTCACTAACAGGCGGTTTGCCTAACACAAAACCGACAACTTTATTTTTATCGCCCGGATGACCAATTCCGATGCGTAAACGGTGAAAGTTAGGGTTATTACCCAATTTACTGATGATGTCTTTCAGTCCATTGTGACCACCATGGCCACCGCCCAACTTAAATTTGGCGACGCCAGGAGGCAGATCCAGTTCGTCGTGGGCCACCAGAATCTCGTCCGGATTAATGCGGAAAAAACTGGCCATCGCCGCAACGGCTTTGCCGCTGAGATTCATAAATGTAGTCGGGACTAACAGGCGGACATCTTCGCCTCCAAGGGTGACTCGCGAAGTATAACCAAAGAATTTAGCCTCTTCGCGCAGCGGAGCGCGCAAACGCTCTGCCAGTAAGTCAACGAACCAGGCACCAGCATTATGTCGCGTTGCGGCGTATTCAGCGCCGGGGTTCGCCAGGCCGACAATCAATTTAATCGTCACGTTTTTTTGTCCTGAGTGTGTACATAACTGGCGCGTAGTTTACTGGTTGCGGCCCCGCTTGACAAAAAACTGCGTATCAAATGCAGATAACGCAATAATTGCCTAAGTGGACTATTAGAAAGTCAAGGTGTTCAGGCGTTTATTTGTAAAGTTTTGTTGAAATAAGGGTTGTAATTGTGATCACACCCGCACATAACCCACAGGGTGTTGTCTATACTTTACACATAAGGAAGAGGGGTATTCCCTGTTACAACCCAGAAGGTTCCGGAGGTGACATATGAAACGCAAAAACGCTTCGTTACTCGGTAACGTGCTCATGGGGTTGGGTCTGGTGGTGATGGTAGTTGGTGTGGGGTATTCAATCCTCAACCAGTTACCACAGTTTAATATGCCCCAGTATTTCGCACATGGTGCAGTGCTAAGTATTTTCGTCGGTGCCATTCTCTGGCTGGCGGGTGCCCGTGTTGGCGGGCATGAACAGGTGTGCGACCGTTACTGGTGGGTTCGCCACTATGACAAACGTTGCCGCCGTAGCGATAATCGCCGTCATAGCTAACAAATAATGCAGTTTGCTGACCAGTCAGTTTGCGCTGACTGGTCAATTTCGTACTTATAAATCCGCCATCGCCGCGCGACGATTCGGGAAGAAAGCAAGGCGGCCCGGGATCGGTTGAATGCCTGCGCGAGCCATAGTGCGCAGTGGCTGGAATTCCACGTTACACACGCGGAGTTCACATCCTTCGGGCAGACGCTTCACAAAACGCTGGAACGCATCAAGGCCACCAGCATCAAGCACCGGAACGGCATCCCACTTCAGAATGACAATCCGCTTGCCTTCGAGGCGTGACTCGAGGTCCGTGAACAGGCCTTCAGCCGCAGCAAAGAACAGCGGGCCAATAACGCGCAGAACCAGGACATCGTCTGGAACGTCTACGACTACTGGGGCCAGGCGAGTCATACGCGCGATACGACGCATAAACAGTAGCGATGCCAACACGATCCCCACACTGATGGCAATAACCATATCAAACAGCACAGTCAATGACATACACAGTAGCATGACGATGATGTCATCTTTTGGCGCATGACGAAGCAAATCGACCACTTTATGCGCTTCACTCATGTTCCACGCCACCATCAACAGCAGGGCAGCCATAGCGGAAAGTGGTAGCCAGGAGAGCAGCGGTGCCAGTACCAGCAGGGCAAGAATAACCAGAATAGAGTGAATCACCGCCGAGATAGGGGAAGTTGCCCCGGCACGGACGTTAGCGGCAGAACGCGCGATGGCAGCTGTAGCGGTAATACCACCAAAGAATGGGGCGATGATATTCCCCAGTCCCTGACCAACCAGTTCACTGTTCGCTTTGTGTTTCGTTCCTGTCATACCATCCAGTACCACGGCGCAGAGCAGTGATTCGATTGCGCCGAGCATTGCCATTGAGAATGCCGCAGGCAGCAGTGTGCGAATAGAATCCCAGGTTAGCGTGAATTCTGAATTAGGCAGGTCCCACGGCAGTACCAGCTGTGGCAGCAGTTGCGGAATACCGTTACCCTGAGTACCATCGGCCAGGACGTAGTGGAATTGCGAACCGATGGTAGCAACATGTCCGCCGAGCAGGTTAACAATCCCCATCACCGCGCAACCAGCCAGCAAGGCCGGAAGGTGACCGGGTAAACGAATGCCCAGACGTGGCCAGAAAACCAGAATGCCAAGCGTCACAATGCCAATGGCAGCATCACCCACATTAATGGTCGGCAACGCCATAAATAATGCGCCGACTTTTTGTAGATAATGCTCCGGGACATGGGCCATTTGCAGACCGAGAAAATCTTTAATCTGCATGGTACCGATGGTGATCCCGATACCCGAGGTGAAACCTAAGGTGACGGAAACCGGAATATACTCAATCAGGCGACCAAAGCGTGCCAGCCCCATCAGAATCAAAAAGATCCCCGACAGCAAGGTCGCGACCAGCAGTCCTGCCAGTCCAAACTGTTGCGAAACGGGATAGAGAATTACCACAAATGCCGCAGTCGGACCGGAAACGCTAAAGCGTGACCCACCCGTCAGAGCAATGACAATCCCCGCAACAGCTGCGGTATATAAACCGTACTGGGGTGCCACACCACTACCAATAGCCAACGCCATTGCCAGCGGGATAGCAATAATCCCGACGGTTATCCCGGCAATCAGGTCACGGGTAAACCGTGCGGCAGTATATTTTTCTTTCCAGCAAGCGTCGATCAGAGCGCGGAAAGGCATCACATGTGAGGAAAATATTTTGTTCACAATAATGTTTCATCCGTGAGCGCATCATCTGTCAACTAAATGGCAGGTGAAGGAGGCATAGGTCATACAAATGGATATTACAGACAAAAAAACCCGCCGCAGCGGGTCTTTGAGCCGGGTTCGATTAGTGTTCGAACATGGCAGAGATCGATTCTTCGTTGCTGATACGACGAATCGCTTCGGCCAGCATACCTGACAGGGTCAGAGTACGCACGTTCGGCAGTGATTTGATTTCATCGCTCAGCGGAATGGTATCGCAGACAACGACTTCATCAATTACAGAGTTACGCAGGTTGTTCGCCGCGTTGCCGGAGAAGATCGGGTGAGTCGCGTACGCAAATACACGTTTAGCACCACGTTCTTTCAGCGCTTCTGCAGCTTTACACAGCGTACCGCCAGTGTCGATCATATCATCGACCAGTACGCAGTCACGACCTGCAACGTCACCGATGATATGCATCACCTGGGAAACGTTCGCACGCGGACGACGTTTGTCGATGATTGCCATATCGGTATCGTTCAGCAGCTTAGCGATAGCGCGGGCACGCACAACGCCGCCGATATCCGGAGAAACCACAATCGGGTTATCCAGATTCAGCTGCAGCATGTCTTCCAGCAGGATCGGGCTACCAAATACGTTATCAACCGGAACGTCGAAGAAACCCTGAATCTGTTCAGCGTGCAGATCCACTGTCAGCACACGGTCAACACCGACGCTGGAGAGGAAGTCTGCAACCACTTTCGCAGTGATTGGTACACGAGCGGAACGGACGCGACGGTCCTGGCGCGCATAGCCAAAGTAGGGGATAACAGCGGTGATACGACCTGCGGAAGCACGACGCAGGGCATCAACCATAACGACTAATTCCATCAGGTTGTCGTTAGTAGGGGCACAAGTGGACTGGATGATGAAAATATCACCACCGCGTACATTTTCGTTAATTTGTACGCTGACTTCGCCGTCGCTAAAGCGACCTACAGCGGCGTCGCCGAGTGAAGTGTACAGGCGGTTGGCAATACGTTGTGCTAGTTCCGGGGTGGCGTTACCAGCAAAAAGCTTCATATCAGGCACGAGAAGAACCTCAGGCATGCGTCCATTGGTGGAAAGAATCTGCCGAAAACTGTGCGGGCCAGGCATGATTCTTTCCAGGCGGTGTATTAAAGAGCGCGATGCAACGTCTGGAACAAGGTGACGTTGTCACCGAAACTCAGCTTGCCCGGCTTAAAGCATGGCTCTGTGCAATGGGGAAAGATTAACGCCTTTCGCCACAAAGCCATTGAGCCATTCCGGGGCTTGCTCTAGCACCTGGCGGGCTTCAGACTCTGTATCAAATTCAGCAAAGACACAGGCCCCTGTCCCAGTCAGGCGCGACGGGGCGTATTCTAACAGCCAGGAAAGCACCGCATCAACCTCGCGAAAACGTTTTCTTGCGATAACCTCGCAATCATTGCTGAATTCACATTTTAGCAACGTTTCTATTGACCTTTTTGGCGTATTGCGCGGGAGTTCAGGATCTTTAAAAATCACCGGTGTCGGAATACTTACACCAGGGTGCGCCACCAAGTACCACTTCTCTGGCGGATCCACCGGCGTTAGTATTTCACCAACGCCTTCAGCAAACGCGGCATGACCCCGAACAAAGACAGGAACATCTGCGCCCAGCGTCAGCCCCATTTCCGCCAGCTCATCAATGCTTAGCCCGCATTGCCAGAGATGGTTTAATGCCACCAGCACCGTCGCGGCATTGGATGAACCACCACCCAGACCGCCGCCCATCGGCAAAAGCTTGTCAATACTGATTTCTGCACCGCTTCCCGTAGGAAGACGCCCGCTGGCGGCTGCTGTTTTCATCAGCAACCGTGCTGCGCGAACGATCAGGTTATCTTCATGTTCCACGCCTTCAACGGGTGTTAACAGACGAATATCCCCATCGTCACGAAGCTCAATGCTGATGGTGTCGCCGTAATCCAGGAACTGAAACAGCGTTTGCAGCGTGTGGTAACCGTCCGCACGCTGACCGGTAATGTATAAAAACAGATTAAGTTTTGCCGGAGAGGGCCACTGTGTCCGCATTATTTCACTATCCAGTTATCCATTTTTAACTTGATGCGCTGACCACCATCGGTGAGTTCCATATTGGCTGGCATCGCAGGTTGCGTTTTGGTGTCATAACCACCGTAAACAACTTTCCAGTTTTTGCCGTTTTGGCTGTAGGTGATTTCGCTGAGGCGATATTGATCGTCCAGTTTGTAGTCGGTTGCATCACCCGGTAAACCTAAAATCCACTGACGCAAACTGTTGAGCGGAATCGGCATTCCGGTCAATTTGCCAATCATCTCTTCGGCGTCATCGGCGGTGTAACGCTGCCCTTTATTGTCGACTAACTGCACGTTACCCGGCTGAGCATTCAGCTCCAGTTCGGTGCTGCCCAATGGGTTAGTCAGTAGCAGACGATAGCGATCCTGGCCGGTTTGTTGCCAGAAAAAGCGGGCGTAGACTTTTTGTTGATCAGAAATATAAGCGAACGCGCCGCGAGTCTGATACTGATTAAGATTACGCACGTCTTGCTGATGCTGACGCCATTGTGGCGAATCCGGGCTTTTGCCAGGACCTTTCGGCGTGGTAACGGAACAGGCAGTAAGCACGAGAGCAGCCAGTGGTAGCAGACGGATAAGACGAAAATCGGGCAGGGGCATAATGATGACAAGTCCTTGAGATACGTTGCAGTTATAACCCTTAATGCTAGCGTTACCGTCCGCTATCGTCTATGTTCAAGTTGTCTTAATTGCCAGAATCTAACGGCTTTCGGCAATTACTCCAAAAGGGGGCTCTCTCTTTTATTGATCTCGCGCATCCTGTATGATGCGAGCAGACTAACCCTATCAACGTTGGTATTATTTCCCGCAGACATGACCCTTTTAGCACTCGGTATCAACCATAAAACGGCTCCTGTATCGCTGCGAGAACGTGTATCGTTTTCGCCGGATAAGCTCGATCAGGCGCTTGACAGCCTGCTTGCGCAGCCGATGGTGCAGGGCGGCGTGGTACTGTCGACGTGTAACCGCACAGAACTTTATCTTAGCGTTGAAGAGCAGGATAACCTGCAAGAGGCGTTAATTCGTTGGCTTTGCGATTACCATAATCTCAATGAAGACGATCTGCGTAAAAGCCTCTACTGGCATCAGGATAACGATGCAGTTAGCCATTTAATGCGTGTTGCCAGCGGCCTGGATTCACTGGTTCTGGGGGAACCGCAGATCCTCGGTCAGGTTAAAAAGGCGTTTGCCGATTCGCAAAAAGGCCATATGAAGGCCAGCGAACTGGAACGCATGTTCCAGAAATCTTTCTCAGTCGCAAAACGCGTTCGTACTGAAACCGATATCGGTGCCAGCGCTGTGTCTGTCGCTTTTGCGGCTTGTACGCTGGCGCGTCAGATCTTTGAATCGCTCTCTACGGTGACGGTACTGCTGGTGGGTGCGGGCGAAACCATCGAGCTGGTGGCGCGTCATCTACGTGAACACAAAGTACAGAAGATGATTATCGCCAACCGTACTCGCGAACGCGCCCAAATTCTGGCAGATGAAGTCGGCGCAGAAGTGATTGCCTTGAGCGATATTGACGAACGTCTGCGCGAAGCCGATATCATCATCAGTTCCACCGCCAGCCCGTTACCGATTATCGGAAAAGGCATGGTGGAGCGCGCATTAAAAAGTCGTCGCAACCAACCGATGCTGCTGGTGGATATTGCCGTTCCACGCGATGTTGAGCCGGAAGTAGGTAAACTGGCGAATGCTTATCTTTATAGCGTTGACGATCTGCAAAGCATCATTTCGCATAACCTGGCGCAGCGTAAAGCCGCAGCAATTGAGGCGGAAACTATTGTCGCCCAGGAAACCAGCGAATTTATGGCGTGGCTGCGTGCACAAAGTGCCAGCGAAACCATTCGCGAGTATCGCAGCCAGGCAGAGCAAGTTCGCGATGAGTTAACCGCCAAAGCGTTAGCAGCCCTTGAGCAGGGCGGCGACGCGCAAGCCATTATGCAGGATCTGGCATGGAAACTGACTAACCGCCTGATCCATGCGCCAACGAAATCACTTCAACAGGCTGCCCGTGACGGGGATAACGAACGCCTGAATATTCTGCGCGACAGCCTCGGGCTGGAGTAGCAGTACATCATTTTCTTTTTTTACAGGGTGCATTTACGCCTATGAAGCCTTCTATCGTTGCCAAACTGGAAGCCCTGCATGAACGCCATGAAGAAGTTCAGGCATTGCTGGGTGACGCGCAAACTATCGCCGACCAGGAACGTTTTCGCGCATTATCACGCGAATATGCGCAGTTAAGTGATGTTTCGCGCTGTTTTACCGACTGGCAACAGGTTCAGGAAGATATCGAAACCGCACAGATGATGCTCGACGATCCTGAAATGCGTGAGATGGCGCAGGATGAACTGCGCGAAGCTAAAGAAAAAAGCGAGCAACTGGAACAGCAATTACAGGTTCTGTTACTACCAAAAGATCCTGATGACGAACGTAACGCCTTCCTCGAAGTCCGTGCCGGAACCGGCGGCGACGAAGCGGCACTGTTCGCTGGCGATCTGTTCCGTATGTACAGCCGTTACGCCGAAGCCCGCCGCTGGCGTGTAGAAATCATGAGCGCCAGCGAGGGTGAACATGGTGGCTATAAAGAGATCATCGCCAAAATTAGCGGTGATGGTGTATATGGTCGTTTGAAATTCGAATCTGGCGGTCATCGCGTGCAGCGTGTGCCTGCTACGGAATCGCAGGGTCGAATTCATACTTCTGCTTGTACCGTTGCGGTAATGCCAGAACTGCCTGACGCAGAACTGCCGGACATCAACCCAGCAGATTTGCGCATTGATACTTTCCGCTCGTCAGGGGCGGGTGGTCAGCACGTTAACACCACCGATTCGGCAATTCGTATTACTCACTTGCCGACCGGGATTGTTGTTGAATGTCAGGACGAACGTTCACAACATAAAAACAAAGCTAAAGCACTTTCTGTACTTGGTGCTCGCATCCACGCTGCAGAAATGGCAAAACGGCAACAGGCCGAAGCGTCTACCCGTCGTAACCTGCTGGGGAGTGGCGATCGCAGCGACCGTAACCGTACTTACAATTTCCCGCAGGGGCGCGTTACCGATCACCGCATCAACCTGACGCTCTACCGTCTGGATGAAGTGATGGAAGGTAAGCTGGATATGCTGATTGAACCGATTATCCAGGAACATCAGGCCGACCAACTGGCGGCGTTGTCCGAGCAGGAATAATGGAATATCAACACTGGTTACGTGAAGCAATAAGCCAACTTCAGGCGAGCGAAAGCCCGCGGCGTGATGCTGAAATCCTGCTGGAGCATGTTACCGGCAAAGGGCGTACTTTTATTCTCGCCTTTGGTGAAACGCAGCTGACTGACGAACAATGTCAGCAACTTGATGCGCTACTGACGCGTCGTCGCGATGGTGAACCTATTGCTCATTTAACCGGGGTGCGAGAATTCTGGTCGCTGCCGTTATTTGTTTCGCCAGCGACCTTAATTCCGCGCCCGGATACGGAGTGTCTGGTGGAGCAGGCACTGGCGCGGTTGCCTGAACAGCCTTGCCGTATTCTCGATCTCGGGACGGGTACCGGGGCGATTGCGCTGGCGCTGGCTAGCGAGCGCCCGGACTGTGAAATTACCGCTGTAGATCGTATGCCAGATGCTGTCTCTCTGGCGCAACGTAATGCCCAGCATCTGGCGATCAAAAATATCCATATTCTGCAAAGCGACTGGTTTAGCGCGCTAGCCGGGCAGCAGTTTGCGATGATTGTCAGTAATCCGCCGTATATTGACGAGCAGGACCCACATCTTCAACAAGGCGATGTCCGCTTTGAGCCGCTCACTGCGCTGGTTGCGGCAGACAGTGGAATGGCAGACATCGTGCATATCATCGAACAGTCGCGTAACGCGCTGGTATCCGGCGGCTTTCTGCTTCTGGAACATGGCTGGCAGCAGGGCGAAGCGGTGCGACAGGCATTTATCCACGCGGGATATCATGACGTCGAAACCTGTCGGGACTATGGTGATAACGAGCGCGTAACGCTCGGCCGCTATTATCAATGACAAGTTTTTCTACACTGCTTAGCGTTCATCTCATTAGCATTGCGCTTTCTGTAGGGCTATTAACCTTACGTTTCTGGCTACGTTATCAGAAGCATCCACAGGCATTTGCTCGTTGGACGCGCATCGTGCCGCCGGTTGTCGATACGGTGTTATTGTTAAGCGGCATTGCGTTGATGGCTAAAGCGCACATCCTGCCATTTTCCGGGCAGGCACAGTGGCTGACTGAAAAGCTGTTTGGAGTTATCATTTATATCGTTTTGGGTTTTATTGCACTCGATTATCGTCGTATGCACAGTCAGCAGGCGCGCATTATTGCCTTCCCGCTGGCGTTGGTGGTGCTGTACATCATCATTAAACTCGCCACCACAAAAGTACCGTTACTGGGGTAAGTCATGAGATCGTTAGCTGATTTCGAATTTAATAAAGCGCCATTGTGCGAAGGCATGATCCTGGCTTGCGAAGCAATCCGCCGCGATTTTCCCTCGCAAGATGTTTACGACGAACTGGAGCGTCTCGTTACTCTGGCGAAGGAAGAAATCAGCCAGCTTCTGCCTTTAGAAGAGCAGCTGGAAAAACTGATCGCGCTGTTTTACGGCGACTGGGGATTTAAAGCCTCACGCGGCGTTTATCGTCTTTCCGATGCATTATGGCTGGACCAGGTGTTAAAGAATCGACAGGGCAGTGCCGTATCATTAGGTGCGGTTTTATTATGGGTCGCGAACCGTCTCGATTTGCCGCTGCTGCCGGTGATTTTCCCGACGCAGCTGATATTGCGCATTGAATGTCCGGATGGCGAAATTTGGCTGATTAATCCTTTTAACGGTGAATCGTTAAGCGAACATATGCTGGACGTTTGGTTAAAGGGAAATATCAGCCCGTCAGCGGAGCTGTTTTATGAAGATCTTGATGAAGCTGATAACATTGAGGTAATCCGCAAATTGCTGGACACACTCAAAGCCTCGTTGATGGAAGAAAATCAGATGGAGCTGGCATTACGCACCAGCGAAGCTTTATTACAATTCAACCCGGAAGATCCCTATGAAATTCGCGATCGCGGGTTGATTTATGCGCAACTGGATTGCGAACACGTTGCGTTGAACGATTTAAGTTATTTCGTTGAACAGTGTCCGGAAGACCCGATCAGCGAAATGATCCGTGCGCAAATAAATAACATCGCGCATAAACATATTGTGCTGCATTAATTAATCGACATTTTACTCAAGATTAAGGCGATCCTATGAAACAAAAAGTGGTTAGCATTGGCGACATCAACGTAGCAAATGACCTGCCGTTCGTACTGTTTGGCGGTATGAACGTGCTGGAATCTCGCGATCTGGCGATGCGCATTTGCGAGCACTACGTAACCGTGACCCAGAAACTGGGTATACCTTACGTGTTCAAAGCCTCTTTTGACAAAGCCAACCGCTCCTCCATCCACTCTTATCGTGGACCGGGCCTGGAAGAAGGGATGAAAATCTTCCAGGAGTTGAAGCAGACTTTTGGCGTGAAAATTATCACCGACGTTCACGAACCAAGCCAGGCTCAGCCCGTTGCTGATGTTGTGGATGTGATTCAGTTGCCGGCGTTTCTTGCTCGCCAGACTGACCTGGTTGAAGCCATGGCGAAAACCGGTGCGGTAATTAACGTCAAGAAACCGCAGTTTGTCAGCCCGGGACAGATGGGTAATATCGTTGATAAATTCAAAGAAGGCGGCAACGAAAAAGTGATTCTTTGCGATCGCGGTGCTAACTTCGGCTATGACAACCTGGTTGTTGATATGCTGGGCTTCAGCATCATGAAGAAAGTGTCTGGTAATTCACCGGTGATTTTCGACGTGACCCACGCACTGCAATGCCGCGATCCGTTTGGCGCAGCTTCCGGCGGTCGTCGTGCTCAGGTGGCTGAGCTGGCACGTGCCGGTATGGCGGTAGGTCTGGCGGGGCTGTTTATTGAAGCGCATCCGGATCCGGAACATGCGAAATGTGATGGTCCATCCGCGCTGCCGCTGGCTAAACTGGAACCGTTCCTCAAGCAGATGAAAGCGATTGATGACCTGGTGAAAGGTTTCGAAGAACTGGATACCAGCAAGTAATCTTTTTTGCCTGAAAACTAAAGCCTTAGCGTTCTGCGTTAAGGCTTTTTTCATGGGGCCGGATACAAAAAAGGCCGCAGGCTGTTACCCCTGCGGCCGGTTTCGGGCGCATATTGCCATCACGGCAGCCTGACGCCCGTTTTCACCTTACTTCCGGTTACGCCACCAGCTGACAATCGCTGCGGTAATAATTCCCGCCAGGATCGGTGCTGCCAGGTCGTGCCAGAAAGTCATGGCAAACTGCGCGAGCTTCATATAGCCGCCTTGTTGTAATGACAACATTTTGCGGCTATTCTTGAAGTGTCTGGTTTCAAGATTAGCCCCCGTTCTGTTGTCAGGTTGTACCTCTCAACGTGCGGGGGTTTTCTCTTTCCAGCAACCAATGCCACCAGGGATAGAGCCCCCGCAACATTGTGCCTCACCGGATAACTCCGGCTTGGTGTGGATACTACGTCTCAATTCATCTTCACTTCATCCCTGAAATGTTTGCAATGAAGAGTGCATTCCGGTTTTTCAACAGCTGTTACAGTCGTTTCATGAGTGCTCTGGATGATGCTTCCAGCTCGGGTTGCCAATATTTACTTGCAGAAGAGATAAAGACAAAAAGGGCCGCAGGCTGTTACCCCTGCGGCCGGTTTCGGGCGCATATTGCCATCACGGCAGCCTGACGCCCGTTTTCACCTTACTTCCGGTTACGCCACCAGCTGACAATCACTGCGGTAATAATCCCCGCCAGGATCGGTGCCGCCAGGTCGTGCCAGAAAATCATGGCAAACTGCGCGAGCGTCATATAGCCGCCTTGTTGTAATGACAACATTTTGCGGCTATTCTTGAATTGTTGATGGTTCAAGATTAGCCCCCGTTCTGTTGTCAGGTTTTACCTCTCAACGTGCGGGGGTTTTCTCTTTCCAGCAACCAATGCCACCAGGGATAAAGCCCCCGCAACATTGCGCCTCACCGGATAACGCCGGCTTGGTGTGGATATTACGTCTCAATTCATCTTCACTTCATCCCTGAAATGTTTGCAATAAAGAGTACATTCCGGCTTTTCAACAGCTGTTGCAGTGGTTTCGTGCAGGTTGTGGTACAGGCTCGCAATTCTGATTAACGACCTGTTCAGGTAGTATGAAGAAATACAATAAGCAGGAATTTATATTATCTCCCCCGATTTCTGTCATCGGAGGAGATATAACTGTCAGGCAAATATCGTCATCAAATAGGCGGCAAACAGTGCCAGATGCGCTGCGCCATTGAGCACGTTAGTACGTCCGGTGGAGAAGGAGATATGGCACAGCACTAAAGAGGCCACCATCACCACCATTTCTGGCGCACCAAGTGCAAACTGCAATTCGTTACCCGTCATAAAGGCAATTAGCGTGACGACAGGTACGGTAAGCGAAATGGTTGCTAACACTGAACCAAAGAACAGATTCATCGCGCGCTGGACCTGGTTGTTCAACACTGCTTTTAACGCACCTAAACCTTCCGGCGACAGAATCAACAGAGCCACCAGGAAGCCAGTAAAGGCGACAGGGGCATTCATGCTGTCGAGCAATGTCTCCAGCGGGCTGGCGTTCATTTTGGTGACTGCAATAACGGCAATCAGATGGACAATCAACCAGATAGCATGCCACAGGCTGCTATGGGCAGACGGTTTACCGTGGTGCGGGTCGTCATCATCACTGTCATCTTCGTGCTCGTAGACAAATAAACTTTGATGCGTTTTGGTCTGGATCAGCAAAAATACGCCATACATTGCTGCAGAAATTAATGCTACCAGTAACGCCTGACCGGTTGAAAAATTCGCCACAGGCAGAGCCATTGGAAATACCAGTACGATTATCGCCAGGGGGAACAGCGCAATTAAATACTGCTTGATACCAAACAGATTCATATATTGGGTGGCAAACTTGCGTCCGCCCAACAATAATGAAAAGCCAACCAGTCCACCGGTAACAATCATAATGATTGAATAGAGCGTATCACGCATTAGCGTCGGTGCGGCGTCGCCAGTTGCCATTAGAGCTGAAATCAAACTGACTTCAAGAATAACCACTGAAAGGCTAAGAATAAGCGAACCGTAAGGTTCTCCCAGGCGATGGGCTAATACGTCCGCATGACGGACAACACTAAAGGCGCTACTTAAAATACCAATAAGAGCAAGAAGATTGATGGCAATGACCACTGGTAGTGTCTGGCTGCTTCCCCACAGGAACAGCACTACCAGCGCCAGAACCGGGAAAATAAGCGAAGTCTCCTTGTGGCGGGTTTTTACCGCCTCTTGAGCATTTGACATTATGGTTATCCCTTTGCAGATGAATTTATCGAAAATGTAAAAAATAGGTAGGAAAAATAACAGAAAGTGTCTGGATATCGGTAACATTTTACGAAATTTTACCCCGCTGTCGATTTTTTACTCATCGGGCCATAAAAATAAGCAATGCGTTTAGACAATGTTTGTTTTAGCGTTTCTTAAGAAGAGTCTGACATGAAAATTCTTATGTTTTGGCAAGAGTGGATATTGTTGACCACACTTAATGTTCAACTTTGTAAAAGGAGTCAACGATGCCGTATAAAACGAAAAGCGATCTGCCGGAAAGCGTAAAGCACGTGCTACCGTCTCATGCTCAGGATATCTATAAAGAAGCGTTCAACAGCGCATGGGATCAATATAAAGATAAAGAAGATCGGCGTGATGACGCCAGTCGCGAAGAAACCGCGCATAAAGTGGCCTGGGCTGCTGTGAAGCATGAATATGCCAAAGGGGATGATGATAAATGGCATAAAAAATCGTAAAACCGGTAGCTTAGTTAAAGCTATTCGTGCGGTGTTGCCTTGCAAGTGGTCCGTGGATTGCATATTGTCCCGTTAATGGTTTCAAAATGAGCAGTAAAATGTCCGGAAGACACCAAAAAGTTGTCGCAGGGAAGTATGCAGTGGCGGAGGTGTAAGGTGATAACGCGTGATTTCTTGATGAATGCCGATTGTAAAACGGCATTTGGTGCCATTGAAGAATCACTCTTATGGTCAGCAGAGCAACGGGCGGCTTCGCTGGCGGCGACGCTGGCTTGTCGACCTGATGAGGGACCGGTGTGGATCTTCGGTTATGGATCGTTGATGTGGAATCCGGCACTGGAGTTTACCGAGTCGTGCACCGGTACACTGGTTGGATGGCATCGCGCGTTTTGCCTGCGCCTGACCGCCGGGCGCGGGACTGCGCACCAGCCGGGACGGATGCTTGCACTGAAAGAGGGCGGACGCACCACAGGCGTCGCCTATCGACTGCCAGAAGAGACGCTGGAGCAGGAACTAACCCTGTTGTGGAAGCGCGAGATGATTACCGGCTGTTATCTGCCAACCTGGTGTCAGCTTGATCTTGATGATGGACGCACAGTAAACGCCATTGTGTTTATTATGGACCCGCGACATCCAGAATATGAATCTGACACTCGCGCTCAGGTCATCGCGCCGTTGATTGCGGCGGCGAGCGGTCCACTGGGAACCAACGCACAATACCTGTTTTCACTGGAACAGGAGCTTATCAAACTGGGAATGCAGGACGATGGGCTGAATGATTTGCTGGTATCGGTAAAAAAACTGCTGGCGGAGAATTATCCGGATGGTGTGTTACGGCCGGGATTCGCCTGAGTAAACTTCCCTCATAGTGGGGCGTCAGACGCCCCCTCAAACATTAAAATGTGAGCACTTTATCGGCTGACAGCGTCCATTGCGCCAGTTCCACAAGAGTACCGATTTCCACCCCATCAATCAGAGGAAGTGTACTAATCCCGCGCCCGTCGGTACAGGTTTTGCACAATTTCACCGGTACATTCTGAGCGGTAAGGATCTCCAGCATTTGCTGAATGTTGTAGCCTTCCCCTGGTTTTTGCCCGCGCAACCCGGCTGTGACCGCATCAGACATCAGGAACAGACGCAGATCCAGATTGTTCTCCTGCTCTCGTAACGCAATGGCCAGCCGCAAGCTGTTAAACAAGGATTCGCTCCCGTAAGGTGCGCCATTGGCAACGATCACGATTTTTTGCATTATTTACTCCTGTATTCAGGGAATTAGACACTTATCTTCTATCTTACTGCTTCTGCAGCGTCTGACCAATCGGTCACATTTTTAAGGATTTTCCTGAAAGCGCGAGAAAATACGACAAAAGTTGCCAGTAATCGTTATTCTTTAAGGCTATGGTTTTTCATTTTTTACCGGAAGTTACCGACGTTTTGAGCCGTTTCGTTCCTCGCATTATTCCGTTTTATTTACTCTTGCTGGCGGCAGGCGGTACAGCTAACGCACAATCTACCTTCGAGCAAAAAGCGGCAAATCCCTTTGATAATAACAATGATGGTCTGCCGGATTTAGGCATGGCTCCCGAAAATCATGATGGGGAAAAACACTTTGCTGAAATTGTGAAAGATTTCGGCGAAACCAGTATGAATGATAACGGGCTGGATACTGGCGAGCAGGCAAAAGCTTTCGCATTGGGAAAAGTCCGCGACGCGCTTAGTCAGCAGGTTAATCAGCACCTGGAATCCTGGCTATCACCGTGGGGAAATGCCAGTGTTGACGTCAAAGTAGATAACGAAGGTCATTTCACCGGCAGTCGCGGAAGTTGGTTTGTGCCTTTACAGGATAATGATCGTTATCTCACCTGGAGCCAGCTGGGTCTTACTCAGCAGGATGATGGGCTGGTGACCAATCTTGGAGTTGGGCAACGCTGGGCGCGCGGCAACTGGCTGGTGGGGTATAACACCTTTTATGACAACTTGCTGGACGAAAATCTTCAGCGAGCAGGCCTTGGCGCCGAAGCGTGGGGCGAATATTTGCGGCTATCAGCAAACTATTATCAGCCGTTTGCTACATGGCATGAACAGACAGCCATACAAGAACAAAGGATGGCGCGCGGGTACGATCTGACGGCCCGGATGCGCATGCCGTTCTATCAACACCTCAATACCAGCGTCAGCGTAGAACAGTATTTTGGTGATCGCGTTGATTTATTTAACTCTGGTACGGGTTATCACAATCCCGTCGCGTTGAGTCTGGGATTAAATTATACCCCAGTGCCATTAGTCACGGTGACGGCCCAGCATAAACAGGGTGAAAGCGGCGAGAATCAAAATAACCTCGGGCTGAATCTTAACTACCGCTTTGGTGTCCCGCTCAAAAAACAACTTTCTGCGGGCGAGGTTGCCGAAAGTCAGTCGTTACGTGGTAGTCGCTATGATAATCCGCAGCGAAATAATCTACCGACTCTTGAGTACCGACAGCGAAAAACGTTAACGGTGTTTCTGGCGACACCGCCGTGGGATCTAAAACCTGGCGAAACAGTGCCGCTGAAATTACAAATCCGCAGTCGTTATGGTATTCGGCAACTGATTTGGCAGGGCGATACGCAGATATTAAGTTTGACGCCGGGCGCACAAGCCAATAGCGCGGAGGGCTGGACGCTGATCATGCCTGACTGGCAAAACGGGGAAGGGGCAAGCAATCACTGGCGATTGTCTGTAGTGGTGGAAGATAACCAGGGGCAGCGTGTCTCCTCCAATGAGATCACGCTAACGCTTGTCGAACCGTTCGACGCATTGTCAAACGACGAACTGCGCTGGGAACCGTAATCAGAAAATGCGCTCCTGATGCACCCATACTGCTGCTTCCACGCGAGACTTGAGCTTCATTTTCTTCAGCATGTGCTTGACGTGCACTTTTACTGTGCTTTCGGTGATGTCCAGGCGGCGGGCAATCATCTTGTTTGGCAAACCCTGGGCAATCAGCTTGAGAATGTCGCGCTCGCGTGGGGTTAACTGGTTAACATCGCGTTCAGTAGTGGCACGGTTAGCGCGCAAGCTGGCGGCCAGAACAGGCGTTAATGCTTCGCTTAATACCATTTCGCCAGCAGCAGCCTGATGCAATGCTTTCAGCAGATCTTCCGGTTCCATATCTTTTAACAGATAGCCATCCGCGCCGCGTTTCAGTGCGGTGACCACATCTTCTTCATGGTTAGAGACGCTGAATACCACAATGCGCCCGGAGAGGGACTTTTCGCGCAGTTTATCCAGCGTTTCCAGACCGTTCATGCCGGGCATATTGAGATCTAACAAGATCAAATCGGGATCAAGAGACTCCGCCAGTTCAATACCCTGTTCGCCATTACTCGCTTCGCCAACCACGGTGATATCTGGTGCCATACTGATAAGCTGTTTTACGCCAGTTCGCAGCATCGGGTGATCGTCGATCAGCAGGATAGTAGCCGGTTCCTGATTACTCATGGGTATCTCCTTGGACGTCTGTGAAAGTTTTTTCGGGAATAAAGGTGACCACCACTTCGGTGCCACCTGATTCACGACGGCGGACGCGGCAATCGCCTCGTAAACTTTGCGCACGGTCGCGCATTATTATCATGCCGTAGTGATTGCTGCGGATGGCATTTTCAGGCACGCCGCAGCCGTTATCCTGGACGGTCAGTTTGACCTGATTATCGTTTTGCGCCACTGTCACCACGACCTCACTCGCTTGCGAATGTTTGAGGGCGTTACTTAATGCCTCACGGGCAATTTGTAACAGATGGATTGCCTGATGCGAAGGTACCAGACGAGGCGGCAATTGATAATCCAGCTTCACCGGGAAGCCAAATTTGGCGCTGTACTCTTCGCAACTCGCTTCCAGTGCCGGACGTAATCCAGGCTCGGTGAGCTGCAAGCGGAATGTGGTGAGCAATTCACGCAACTGCGCCCAGGATGCATTCAGTTCGTTACGGATCTGACTTAACAGTTCGCGGCTGCTTTCTGGCAGCGCATCGCCCTGCATCTGTAAACAACTCACCTGCATCTTCATGCAAGAGAGAGATTGGGCAATAGAATCATGCAGTTCGCGCGCAATGGTGGCACGCTCTTCCATCACGATCAACTGTTGCTGACGTTCCTGATGGCGATCCAGCGCAAGCGTGGCGGTGAGTTGTTCAACCAGGGTATCCACCAGTTGTTGTTGATCATGACTAAGATGACGCCCCTGCGGCAGGGTTGCCAGCAAAATACCGTACTGCGTATGAGAGTCAGCCAGCCGCCACTTCAGGGTTGTGCCGCGATCGCCAACGGGGAGTACACCGCGCGGGCAGAGCTGACAGCCTTTATCATCGCAGGTCATATCTGGCTGGCAGGTAAACTCCTGATGATTCTCTTCATCATCAGTGTCATACACCCGCAGTTCGATATCACGTAGCAGGGTTAAATTCTGTAAGCCGTTGAGTACAGGTGACAGGCGTTCACACAGCGGGGCGCGGGAATGCAAACGGCGGTTGGCCTGCCATAAAAAAGAGAGGATCTGATTTTTATGTTCCAGCCCGGCGGTTTTCTCCTGAACCCGCTGCTCAAGTACGGCGTAACTTTCCGCCAGTTCTGCAGACATATTGTTCAACGCAGTTCCAAGCATAGCCATTTCGTTGCGCCCGCTGATGTTCGCGCGTTGGGTAAAATCGCGATGGCTGACGGCACTCGCCATTGCCAACAACTGCCGCCACGGTTGTAGCAGTCGCGCCCGCAACCAGATAATAGTGAACACCAGTAAAAGTGCCATAAATACCGCCATTACCCGATGGACCAGCACCACTGTCTCAATGCGCATTTCCGTGGTGCGGTCAAAACCAGATACCAGTTGATCAAGCCCGGCAACAAACTGGCTGACATCCGCTGACACCGTTTTGCGGTTTTGTGCACACAGCAGCGCAGGGATCAGTTCATTACGCCAGTAATCTTGTAAACCCTGTAGTTGCGCCAGTTGTCCGTCTCGTTCTGCTGCTCGGGTTAACTCGGCGCTAAATGCCGTTTGTTCCATCTCTTTAATTAAGGGCTTGTCTTTCTCGCTTAATGGCACTGCCGCCAACAGACGGTAACTTTGCATGCGCAGCGATCCCGCTTTGTTGATCGCATGGGCGCTGCCCTGAACGCCTTGTACCAGCCAGCCAGAAACCGCCATCCCCGCCAGTCCAATAGCAGTAGAAAGCAACACAATAAGCGCAACCTGATTAACCAGGGTGAGCGGAGAGAGACAACGTTTAAGCATGCAAACCTCTTCCTTCAGGCTTTAAATGAGCAATAACCTTAATGAATGTGACGATACATTCTGGAATGGCAGTATTCTCGGCTATTGGCTGAAGTATACCCATACCCGGAAAGAGTTACTCCTTATTTGCCGCGTGGTAAGTCGCTTTACATCGGTAAGGGTAGGGATTTTACAGCACCGTGAAAAATCTCATAATTTTTATGAAATCACTGTACTCACTATGGGTAATGATAAATATCAATGATAGATAAAGTTATCTTATCGTTTGATTTACATCAAATTGCCTTTAGCTACAGACACTAAGGTGGCAGACATCGAAACGAGTATCAGAGGTGTCTATGAGTCACTCATCCGCCCCCGAAAGGGCTACTGGAGCTGTCATTACAGATTGGCGACCGGAAGATCCTGCGTTCTGGCAACAACGCGGTCAACGTATTGCCAGCCGCAACCTGTGGATTTCCGTTCCCTGTCTGCTGCTGGCGTTTTGCGTATGGATGTTGTTCAGCGCTGTTGCGGTGAACTTACCGAAAGTCGGTTTTAATTTTACGACCGATCAGCTATTTATGTTGACGGCGCTGCCTTCGGTTTCTGGCGCGTTGTTACGTGTTCCATACTCCTTTATGGTTCCTATCTTCGGTGGTCGTCGCTGGACGGCGTTCAGCACCGGTATTCTGATTATTCCTTGCGTCTGGCTGGGTTTTGCCGTGCAGGATACCTCCACGCCTTATAGCGTCTTCATCATCATCTCTCTGCTGTGCGGCTTTGCTGGCGCGAACTTCGCATCCAGTATGGCAAACATCAGCTTCTTCTTTCCGAAACAGAAGCAGGGTGGCGCGCTGGGTCTGAATGGTGGTCTGGGCAACATGGGCGTCAGCGTCATGCAGTTGGTTGCTCCGCTGGTGGTATCACTGTCGATTTTCGCAGTATTTGGTAGCCAGGGTGTCAAACAGCCGGATGGGACTGAGCTGTATCTGGCGAATGCGTCCTGGGTATGGGTGCCGTTCCTTGCCATCTTCACCATTGCGGCGTGGTTTGGCATGAACGATCTTGCTACCTCGAAAGCCTCCATCAAGGAGCAGTTGCCGGTACTCAAACGGGGTCATCTGTGGATTATGAGCCTGCTGTATCTGGCAACCTTCGGCTCCTTCATCGGCTTCTCCGCGGGCTTTGCGATGCTGTCAAAAACGCAGTTCCCGGATGTTCAGATTCTGCAATACGCTTTCTTCGGGCCGTTTATTGGTGCGCTGGCGCGTTCTGCAGGTGGTGCATTATCTGACCGTCTGGGCGGAACTCGTGTCACACTGGTGAACTTTATCCTGATGGCGATTTTCAGCGGCCTGCTGTTCCTGACCTTACCGACTGACGGACAGGGCGGAAGCTTCATGGCGTTCTTCGCAGTCTTCCTGGCGCTGTTCCTGACAGCTGGGCTGGGTAGTGGTTCCACTTTCCAGATGATTTCCGTGATCTTCCGTAAACTGACAATGGATCGCGTGAAAGCAGAAGGGGGTTCTGACGAACGTGCGATGCGTGAAGCGGCAACCGACACGGCGGCGGCGCTGGGTTTCATCTCTGCGATTGGCGCGATTGGTGGCTTCTTTATCCCGAAAGCGTTCGGTAGCTCGCTGGCATTAACGGGTTCGCCAGTCGGCGCAATGAAAGTATTTTTGATTTTCTATATCGCCTGCGTAGTGATTACCTGGGCGGTATATGGTCGGCATTCTAAAAAATAAATCTTAATATTTGATTATCCTTTGCGCGGCATGATGTCGCGCTTTTTTTATGCATCATTTAGTTACAACATACTAATGTTATATGGCTTATTTCGCCGGATTTCATTAAGAGCCATTAATATGTTACCCATGGGGAATACTCCTTAATACCCATCTGCATAAAATTCTTAATAGTTTAAATAACTACAGGTATAAAATGCCTTAATTTACAGTATTTTATGATGTAACTGTTAATTATCCTAAAGGGGTATCTTAGGAATTTACTTTATTTTTCATCCCCATCACTCTTGATCGTTATCAATTCCCACGCTGTTTCAGAGCGTTACCTTGCCCTTAAACATTAGCAATGTCGATTTATCAGAGGGCCGACAGGCTCCCACAGGAGAAAACCGATGAGTAAATTCCTGGACCGGTTTCGCTACTTCAAACAGAAGGGTGAAACCTTTGCCGATGGGCATGGCCAGCTTCTGAATACCAACCGTGACTGGGAGGATGGATATCGTCAGCGTTGGCAGCATGACAAAATCGTCCGCTCTACCCACGGGGTAAACTGCACCGGCTCCTGCAGCTGGAAAATCTACGTTAAAAACGGTCTGGTCACCTGGGAAACCCAGCAGACTGACTATCCGCGTACTCGCCCGGACCTGCCAAACCATGAACCTCGCGGCTGCCCGCGCGGTGCCAGCTACTCCTGGTATCTTTACAGCGCCAACCGTCTGAAATACCCGATGATGCGCAAACGCCTGATGAAAATGTGGCGTGAAGCGAAGGCGCTGCATAGCGATCCGGTTGAGGCATGGGCTTCTATCATTGAAGACGCCGATAAAGCGAAAAGCTTTAAGCAGGCGCGTGGACGCGGTGGTTTTGTTCGTTCTTCCTGGCAGGAAGTGAACGAACTGATCGCCGCCTCTAACGTTTACACCATCAAAAACTACGGCCCGGACCGTGTCGCTGGCTTCTCGCCAATTCCGGCAATGTCGATGGTTTCTTACGCGTCGGGTGCGCGTTATCTCTCGCTGCTTGGCGGTACTTGCTTAAGCTTCTACGACTGGTACTGCGATCTGCCTCCTGCGTCTCCACAAACCTGGGGCGAGCAAACTGACGTACCGGAATCTGCTGACTGGTACAACTCCAGCTACATCATCGCCTGGGGGTCAAACGTGCCGCAGACGCGTACTCCGGATGCTCACTTCTTTACTGAAGTGCGTTACAAAGGCACCAAAACTGTTGCCGTCACACCGGACTATGCTGAAATCGCCAAACTGTGCGATCTGTGGCTGGCACCGAAGCAGGGCACCGACGCAGCAATGGCGCTGGCGATGGGCCACGTGATGCTGCGTGAATTCCACCTCGACAACCCAAGCCAGTATTTCACCGACTATGTGCGTCGTTATACCGACATGCCAATGCTGGTGATGCTGGAAGAGCGCGACGGTTACTACGCTGCGGGTCGTATGCTGCGCGCTGCTGATCTGGTGGATGCGCTGGGCCAGGAAAACAATCCGGAATGGAAAACAGTCGCCTTTAATACCAATGGCGAAATGGTTGCGCCGAACGGTTCTATTGGCTTCCGCTGGGGCGAGAAGGGCAAATGGAATCTGGAGCAGCGCGACGGCAAAACTGGCGAAGAAACCGAGCTGCAACTGAGCCTGCTGGGTAGCCAGGATGAGATCGCTGAGGTGGGCTTCCCATACTTTGGTGGCGACGGCACTGAACACTTCAACAAAGTGGAACTGGAAAACGTGCTGCTGCACAAGCTGCCGGTGAAACGCCTGCAACTGGCTGATGGCAGCACTGCACTGGTGACCACCGTTTATGATCTGACGCTGGCAAACTATGGTCTGGAACGTGGCCTGAACGACGTTAACTGTGCAACCAGCTATGACGATGTGAAAGCTTACACCCCTGCGTGGGCCGAGCAGATTACCGGCGTTTCTCGCAGCCAGATTATCCGCATTGCCCGTGAATTTGCTGACAACGCTGATAAGACCCACGGTCGTTCAATGATCATCGTTGGTGCAGGTCTGAACCACTGGTATCACCTCGATATGAACTATCGTGGTCTGATCAACATGCTGATTTTCTGCGGCTGTGTAGGTCAGAGCGGTGGCGGCTGGGCGCACTATGTAGGTCAGGAAAAACTGCGTCCGCAAACCGGCTGGCAGCCGCTGGCGTTTGCTCTTGACTGGCAGCGTCCGGCGCGTCACATGAACAGCACCTCTTATTTCTATAACCACTCCAGCCAGTGGCGTTATGAAACCGTGACCGCAGAAGAGTTGTTGTCGCCGATGGCGGATAAATCCCGTTATACCGGACATCTGATCGACTTTAACGTCCGTGCAGAACGTATGGGCTGGCTGCCGTCTGCGCCGCAGTTAGGCACTAACCCGCTAACTATCGCTCGCGAAGCGGAAAAAGCGGGCATGAATCCGGTGGATTACACCGTGAAATCCCTGAAAGAGGGTTCTATCCGTTTTGCGGCAGAACAACCAGAAAACGGTAAAAACCACCCGCGTAACCTGTTCATCTGGCGTTCTAACCTGCTCGGTTCTTCCGGTAAAGGTCATGAGTTTATGCTCAAGTACCTGCTGGGGACGGAGCACGGTATCCAGGGTAAAGACCTGGGTCAGCAGGGCGGCGTGAAGCCGGAAGAAGTGGACTGGCAGGACAACGGTCTGGAAGGCAAGCTGGATCTGGTGGTGACGCTGGACTTCCGTCTGTCGAGCACCTGTCTCTATTCCGACATCATTTTGCCGACGGCGACCTGGTACGAAAAAGACGACATGAATACTTCGGATATGCATCCGTTTATTCACCCGCTGTCTGCTGCGGTCGATCCGGCCTGGGAAGCGAAAAGCGACTGGGAAATCTACAAAGCCATCGCGAAGAAATTCTCCGAAGTGTGCGTTGGTCATCTGGGCAAAGAAACCGACATCGTCACGCTGCCGATCCAGCACGACTCTGCCGCTGAACTGGCGCAGCCGCTGGATGTGAAAGACTGGAAAAAAGGCGAATGCGACCTGATCCCAGGTAAAACTGCACCGCACATTATGGTCGTAGAGCGCGATTATCCGGCGACTTACGAACGCTTTACCTCTATCGGCCCGCTGATGGAGAAAATCGGTAACGGCGGTAAAGGGATTGCCTGGAACACCCAGAGCGAGATGGATCTGCTGCGTAAGCTCAACTACACCAAAGCGGAAGGTCCGGCGAAAGGCCAGCCGATGCTCAACACCGCAATTGATGCGGCAGAGATGATTCTGACGCTGGCACCGGAAACCAATGGTCAGGTAGCCGTGAAAGCCTGGGCTGCCCTGAGCGAGTTTACCGGTCGTGACCATACGCATCTGGCGCTGAATAAAGAAGACGAGAAGATCCGCTTTCGTGACATTCAGGCGCAGCCGCGCAAAATCATCTCCAGCCCGACCTGGTCTGGCCTTGAAGATGAACATGTTTCTTACAACGCCGGTTACACCAACGTTCACGAGTTGATCCCGTGGCGTACGCTCTCTGGCCGTCAGCAGCTGTATCAGGATCATCAGTGGATGCGTGATTTCGGTGAAAGCCTGCTGGTTTATCGTCCGCCGATCGACACCCGTTCGGTGAAAGAAGTGATGGGTCAGAAATCTAACGGTAATCCGGAAAAAGCGCTCAACTTCCTGACACCGCACCAGAAGTGGGGTATCCACTCCACCTACAGCGACAACCTGCTGATGCTGACTTTAGGTCGCGGTGGTCCGGTGGTCTGGTTGAGTGAAGCCGATGCCAAAGAGCTGGGTATCGCCGATAACGACTGGATTGAAGTCTTCAACAGCAACGGTGCACTGACTGCTCGTGCGGTTGTCAGCCAGCGTGTTCCGGCAGGGATGACCATGATGTACCACGCGCAGGAACGTATCGTTAACCTGCCTGGTTCAGAAATCACCAGTCAGCGCGGCGGTATTCATAACTCGGTCACCCGTATCACGCCGAAACCGACGCATATGATCGGCGGCTATGCCCATCTGGCATACGGCTTTAACTACTACGGCACTGTAGGTTCTAACCGCGATGAATTTGTTGTAGTGCGTAAGATGAAGAACATTGACTGGTTAGATGGCGAAGGCAATGACCAGGTACAGGAGAGCGTAAAATGAAAATTCGTTCACAAGTCGGCATGGTGCTGAATCTGGATAAGTGCATCGGTTGCCACACCTGTTCAGTGACCTGTAAAAACGTCTGGACCAGCCGTGAAGGCGTGGAATACGCGTGGTTCAACAACGTGGAAACCAAGCCGGGCCAGGGCTTCCCGACAGACTGGGAAAACCAGGAGAAATACAAAGGCGGCTGGATCCGTAAAATCAACGGCAAACTGCAACCGCGCATGGGGAACCGCGCCATGCTGCTGGGTAAAATCTTCGCTAACCCGCATCTGCCGGGGATCGACGATTATTACGAGCCGTTCGATTTTGACTATCAGAACCTGCATACCGCGCCGGAAGGCAGCAAATCGCAGCCGATTGCCCGTCCACGTTCGCTGATTACCGGCGAACGGATGGCGAAAATCGAAAAAGGGCCAAACTGGGAAGATGACCTGGGCGGCGAGTTTGACAAACTGGCGAAAGACAAGAACTTCGACAACATCCAGAAGGCGATGTATAGCCAGTTCGAAAACACCTTCATGATGTATTTGCCACGCCTGTGCGAACACTGCCTGAACCCGGCATGTGTGGCGACCTGTCCAAGCGGGGCTATCTACAAGCGTGAAGAAGATGGCATCGTCCTGATCGACCAGGACAAATGCCGCGGCTGGCGTATGTGCATCACCGGATGCCCGTACAAAAAAATCTACTTCAACTGGAAGAGCGGTAAGTCTGAGAAGTGCATCTTCTGCTATCCGCGTATTGAAGCCGGTCAGCCGACGGTGTGCTCTGAAACCTGTGTCGGTCGTATCCGTTATCTTGGCGTGCTGCTGTACGATGCCGACGCGATTGAACGTGCAGCCAGCACCGAGAACGAGAAAGATCTCTACCAGCGTCAGCTGGACGTGTTCCTCGATCCGAACGATCCGAAAGTCATCGAGCAGGCGATTAAGGACGGTATTCCGCTGAGCGTTATTGAAGCCGCACAGCAGTCGCCGGTTTATAAAATGGCGATGGAATGGAAACTGGCGCTGCCGCTGCATCCGGAATATCGCACACTGCCGATGGTCTGGTACGTGCCGCCTCTGTCGCCGATTCAGTCTGCGGCAGATGCGGGCGAGCTGGGCAGCAACGGTATTTTGCCAGACGTCGAAAGCTTGCGTATCCCGGTACAGTATCTGGCGAATCTGCTGACCGCCGGTGATACCAAACCGGTACTGCGCGCGCTGAAACGTATGCTGGCGATGCGTCATTACAAACGTGCTGAAACCGTTGACGGTAAAGTTGATACCCGTGCGCTGGAAGAGGTCGGTCTGACCGAAGCTCAGGCACAGGAGATGTACCGTTATCTGGCGATTGCCAACTATGAAGATCGCTTTGTAGTGCCGAGCAGTCATCGTGAACTGGCGCGGGAAGCCTTCCCGGAGAAAAATGGCTGCGGCTTTACCTTTGGTGACGGCTGCCACGGTTCAGATACCAAATTTAATCTGTTCAACAGCCGCCGTATCGATGCCATCGACGTGACCAGTAAAACGGAGCCGCACCCATGATCGAACTCGTGATTGTATCGCGTCTCCTGGAATATCCGGATGCTGCCTTATGGCAGCATCAACAAGAGATGTTTGAGGCGATTGCTGCGTCGGAAAATCTGTCGAAAGAGGATGCCCATGCGCTGGGCATTTTCCTGCGCGATTTAACAGCGCTGGATCCGCTGGATGCTCAGGCCCAGTACAGCGAACTGTTCGACCGTGGCCGCGCCACGTCACTGTTGCTATTTGAACATGTTCACGGTGAATCCCGTGACCGCGGCCAGGCAATGGTTGACTTGTTGGCACAGTATGAGCAGCACGGTTTGCAATTGAACAGTCGTGAATTACCGGATCATCTGCCGCTGTATCTGGAGTATCTGGCGCAGCTGCCGCAAAGCGAAGCCGTGGAAGGTTTGAAAGATATCGCGCCGATTCTGGCGTTGCTGAGCGCGCGTCTGCAACAACGTGAAAGCCGTTATGCCGTGCTGTTTGATCTGCTGCTGAAACTGGCGAATACCGCTATCGACAGCGACAAAGTGGCGGAAAAAATTGCTGATGAAGCGCGCGACGATACGCCACAGGCGCTGGATGCCGTCTGGGAAGAAGAGCAGGTTAAATTCTTTGCTGACAAAGGCTGCGGTGATTCAGCAATCACTGCTCATCAGCGTCGCTTTGCCGGTGCCGTCGCGCCGCAATATCTGAATATCACCACCGGAGGACAGCACTAATGCAATTCCTGAATATGTTCTTCTTTGATATCTACCCGTACATAGCCGGGGCCGTCTTCCTGATTGGTAGCTGGCTGCGCTATGACTACGGGCAGTACACCTGGCGCGCGGCATCCAGCCAGATGCTGGATCGCAAAGGGATGAACCTGGCGTCGAACCTGTTCCATATCGGTATTCTGGGGATTTTTGTCGGTCACTTCCTCGGTATGTTAACGCCGCACTGGGTTTACGAAGCGTGGCTGCCAATTGAAGTGAAACAGAAAATGGCGATGTTTGCTGGTGGTGCCAGCGGCGTGCTGTGCCTGATTGGCGGCGTGCTGTTGCTGAAGCGTCGTTTGACCAGCCCACGCGTACGAGCAACGACTACTGGGGCGGACATCCTGATCCTGTCGCTACTCGTTATCCAGTGCGCACTGGGCCTACTGACCATTCCATTTTCTGCCCAACATATGGACGGTAGCGAGATGATGAAACTGGTTGGCTGGGCGCAGTCGGTGGTGACCTTCCACGGTGGCGCTTCTCAACACCTTGATGGTGTGGCGTTTATCTTCCGTCTGCACCTGGTGCTGGGGATGACGTTATTCCTGCTGTTCCCGTTCTCGCGTCTGGTGCACATCTGGAGCGTACCGGTGGAGTATCTGACACGTAAGTATCAGCTGGTGCGTGCTCGCCACTAAGCACGACATAGTGCCTGATGCGCTGCGCTTATCAGGCCTACAGAGTCATACAATTCATTGATATTACGTGATATGTATGCCGGATAAGGCGTTCACGCCGCATCCGGCATAACGCAACGCACGTTGTCAGCCGGCTGAAATCGCCAGTTACACTCTGTGGATTTTTTCGGATTGTAGGGAAACGTAGCTCATCTATATGATAGGTCCCCCTGGAGCAGTGAAGGAGCACTGGTCGTGGATCTACCTAATCAACCGACGATCTCCGCGGCGTTAAAAATAATCGCCACGGGGATCGCCTTACCCCCTGATAAAATTACCTCTCAACAACTGGATGTTCAGCTAAATAAACCTGCGGGCTACGTTGAGCGACGTTCCGGCATTTGCTGGCGCTATTTTGCCAGCAACGACGCCAGCCAGGCCGAACTGGCGGCAGACGCTTTACATAATGCGTTATCAGCGGCTGCCTTAAAACCCGGTGATATCGATCTGTTAATTAGTGCGTCAGCCGTTGCCGTACAGGCATTACCCTGTAGCGCAATTCATATTCTTAAAGCCGCTGCCATGCCCGCTGGCATTGCCGGGTTTGATATCAACAGCAGTTGCGTCAGCTTTATTTCCGCTCTGGAAGTTGCTGCCGGATTATTAAACAGTGGGGCATACCGGCGAATTGCCATCGTCTCGGCAGATATCGCTTCACGCGGTATCGACTGGAATCATGAAGAGTCTTCATTAATTTTTGGTGATGGCGCGGCATGCGCGATTGTCGAGCGGGGCGATGGTAGCAGCGGGATTGTTGCCAGCCTGATCGAAATGTATCCCGAAGGCAGCAAACTGTGTGAAATTCGTGCTGGCGGCACGCGGCGTAATCCTCGTTCAGGCATCAGTGATAGCGACTTTCTTTTTCATATGCAGGGGAAACCGCTGTTTCGTTTTGCCTCTTCACTTATTGAAGATTATTTTTCGCGCTTACTGCAAAAAAGCGGTCTGCAACTGGCTGATATCGGTACGGTCGTTCCGCATCAGGCTAGTCATCTTTCCCTTGAACATATGCGTAAACGGCTGCGAGTGCCGGAATCCGCGCTTATTGATGTCTACCGTTTCTACGGTAATCAGGTCGCGGCCTCTATCCCTACGGCGCTGCATGAAGCGATGATTAGCGGTCGTTTTGCTGCGAATAAACCTGCAATGTTGATTGGCACGGCGGCGGGATTAACGCTGTCAGGCATGGTGCTTTTACCGTGAAAATTCTCGTGACGGGGGCGACCAGCGGCCTGGGGCGAAATGCCGTACATTATTTGTTGGAGTTGGGTGTTTCGGTTGTGGCAACAGGACGAAATCGCGAGGTTGGCAAAGTTCTCGCAAGCGAAGGTGCACAGTTTGTGGCTCTCGATTTAACCGAGGCAACTGAGGATGACTGCGCCCGGTTGATGGAAGGCTGCGATGCCGTCTGGCACTGTGCGGCAAAGTCTTCGCCATGGGGCGACAAAACGGCATTCTGGCTTGCTAATGTTAAAGCGACCCACACCCTGGCACATGCGGCAGGCAGGCTGAATATTCCCCGGTTCATCTATATCTCCACGCCTGCGGTTTACTTTGATTTTCAACATCACTATGACCTGCAAGAAACCTGGCTTGCACGAGCATTCTCAAGCCATTACGCCAGTAGTAAATATGCCGCTGAGCAGGCTATTGCCGGGGCTGTCGCTCAATATCCTGCCACGACGTTTATTCTTTTGCGTCCACGCGGGCTTTTTGGCCCCTATGACCAGGTAATTGTTCCCCGTCTGATGCAGCAATTGCAACAGGGCGGCGGTTGCTTACGTTTGCCGCGCGGGGGGGAAGCGTTATTGGATCTCACTTTCGTGCAAAACGTGGTGTATGCCATGCAGCTGGCAACGCAAGTTGAAGGATTACGCTCTGGCTGTATTTACAACATCAGCAACCATCAGCCGCAGAAATTATCTGTAATGCTTGACGCCTTGCTGCGCCAACAACTGGGATTGAGCTACCAAATTGCTACCGTTCCCTGGCCATTGCTTTCTCTGGTCGCGCGCGGCCTGGAGCTGTACGGGAAATGCGTTAATCAGGAACCTGTTATCACACGTTACAGCGCCGGAACACTCTGTTTTGATATGACGCTGAGTGCGCAAAAGGCCATTACAGAGTTGGGATATCACCCGCGCTTTTCGATGGAGCAAGGTATTGCAATCACGGGACAATGGCTGAGGGAACATGGCAAAAATAACCGTATTTGAAACGGGCTGGTGTACCCATATTGGCTGTATTGCGCTGAAAGGGGCTGGGCTGAAAGTGTGTAAGTTCCCTGCCCGCGCCTGGCTGCTGGAAGTGGGCGAGAAATGCTGGCTGTGGGACACCGGTTATTCTTCGTGGTTTGAACATTACACGCAATCCGGTGTATTTCGTCTTTATCGCCAGGTCACGCCGGTTTATTACGAGCCGCAACAGGCGCTGATGCGGCAACTCTCCGCACACGGACTGGCGGCTAAAGATGTTGATGCGATTATTCTGTCGCATTTTCATGCCGATCATATTGCCGGTCTGCGCGATTTCCCTGATGTCGCTTGCATCTGTTCTGGTGAAGGCTGGCGGCAGGTAAGAACGCTGCGTGGCATAGCCGCACTGCGTCAGGCCTTTGTGCCCGGATTGATCCCGGAAAATTTTGAGTCTTCACTGCGCTTTATTGAAAGTTTTTCATCGGTGAATTTACCCCCAGAACTGGCGCCGTTTGAGTGCGGCTATTTGCTGCCAGAAAGCAATGGCGAAATTATCCTCGTGCCGCTTCCTGGTCATGCTGCCGGACATATTGGTGCGTTTGTGTTAACCGACAATGGCTGGACTTTACTGGCTGCCGATGCCGCTTGGGCACCCGCAAACTACTGCGAACTGCGTGGACCTTCTCCGCTGGCGCATCTGGTTATGTCGGACAGTCACGCTTACCACCGCACGCTTGGGCGATTGCATCAGCTTTGGCAAAACGGCGAGGTTGATATTCGTTTGTGCCACGAGGGGGATTTATGATCCCGTTGACCTTGCTCTGGCGCTACTTTCGTACCCGCAGGCTGCATTTTACCGATCGTAAGGTGCTGGAAAACTGGCAGGCAAAAAGGCTGCATCAGTTCCGGCAAAATGTCTTGTCTAAAAGCCCGTGGTTTCAGCGTTATCTGGCGTTGCCCTTTAACCAGTGGCCGTTGATGGGCAAAGCGTTAATGATGGCGCATTTCGATGAGATGAATACCGCTGGTTTAAAGCGCGACGAACTTCTCGCTTGTGCAATGCGCAGTGAGCAGAGCCGTGATTTCAAACCCTGTGTGGGCAAGTTCAGCGTTGGGCTTTCATCAGGTACATCGGGGCGTCGTGGACTTTTTGTTGTTAGCCCGCACGAACAACAGATGTGGGCCGCGGGTGTGCTGGCAAAAGTGCTGCCCGACGGTTTATTTGCCAAAGAGCGGGTGGCGCTGTTTCTGCGTGCGGACAACAACCTCTATCAAAGCGTGAACAATCGCTGGTTAAGTCTCGATTTTTACGATCTGCTAGCGCCATTTCAGGCGCAACTCAAACTTCTGCAACAGCGAGCACCCACGATTATTGTCGCCCCAGCTCAGGTATTACGCGCACTGGCTCTGGCGGTGATTGCCGGAGAGCTAACGCTAAAGGTCAAAAAAGTGATTTCGGTGGCGGAAGTTCTGGAGCCGCAGGATCGGGAATTACTGCGAAGCGTGTTCAACAATGTGGGCGAGATTTATCAGGCGACAGAAGGCTTTCTCGCTTCCACCTGCCGCTGTGGCAGCTTACATCTCAATGAAGAATTTATTCACATTGAACCGCAATGGCTGGATGAGCACCGTTTCGTGCCGATTGTCACTGACTTTACTCGCACCACGCAGCCGATAGTGCGTTATCGACTGGATGACATACTGGTGGCAAGTGGACAGCCATGCCCCTGTGGCAGTGCAACAATGGTGATTGCGCGTATCGAAGGGCGGCAGGACGATCAACTGCAACTGCCGACAAGATCTGGCGATATTCAGACCGTTTTTGCCGATTCCTGTAGCCGTGTGCTGGCGATGACGCTGCCGCTAACGGCCGATTATCGCCTGCTACAAACCGGGGCAGCGCAGCTGACGCTAATAGCAGATTGCGAACCGGGGATGCTGGAGCATTGCCGGGAGGCATTGAATGCTTTGTTTTTGTGCCAGAATATCGCGGTAGAGCAATTGATATGGTCGCTGGAATCGCAAACTGTGGCAGTCGCTTTTGCGGCCAAGCGGCGGCGCATTGTGCGTCAGTGGGGGCGGGAATGAGCAATCTACTGCTACGCCTGAAACAGATACTGCTTGGCTGGGGAACCGTTGGGGTTATTTACAACTTTAGCGACTACCTGCAAGGTGAGGGATATCAATTAACACCGTCAGTAATTGATAATTTAATTGCGTTTTCTCCTTCTGCAGTGTGGCTGTACCTCTCGTTTTTTCTCCTTGTACCGTTAGGCTATTTATCAACGCCGCTTTGCCATCTACGCTGGCTGGCACGGTCAATGCAACTTTCGGCACTGGTAGCCGGCCTGTTTTATCTTCTCTGGCCCACAACAATGCAATATCCCTCGTTTGGTCAGTCGGGGATATCTGCGGGCGCACTAAACGGGCTGATAGCGATTGACTCAAGCCAGAACTGTTTTCCCTCTTTACACGCGGCGCTTACGCTGTTGGCTGTATGGGCGATAGCCAAAAAGGGGAACCGTTGGCTGACATTATTGAGCGTGGTCTGGGCGATAGCGATCGCCTTTTCGATTTTGCAATTACGTAGACATTTATTTATCGATTTAGTAGGCGGCGCGTTGCTGGCGTCGATTTGCGGTTGGATATGCGCAACATGCGAGAAAAGGAAGACGCAATATGAGTGATTTACTGTTTCCCATAATATCGATGGTGCTGTTGGTGTTAGCCGAAGCGGGTGTGTTGCAATTCACCGGGCGGCAAAAAGTAGACTGGCTGGACGTTATTTTTAATATCAACTCCGGTCATATGATGCTGTGGTTATTTCGCTGTCTGGAAGTGCTCTGCTATGGCCTGGTGGTCAATCACTTCAGCCTTGGACTGTTTGATAATGCGCCGGTGATCCTGCTGTGGCTGTTTACTATCCTGGCGTGGGATTTCGGCTTTTACTGGCTGCATCGCTGGCATCACGAAATGCGACCGCTGTGGGCGGTACATGTGGTGCATCATCAGGGAGAACACTACAACCTCTCATTAGGCGTGCGGAACTCGTGG
Source organism: Escherichia sp. HH091_1A (assembly GCF_030295175.1). Classification (NCBI taxonomy): domain Bacteria; kingdom Pseudomonadati; phylum Pseudomonadota; class Gammaproteobacteria; order Enterobacterales; family Enterobacteriaceae; genus Escherichia; species Escherichia sp. HH091_1A. The sequence continues at coordinate 1,557,380 of NZ_AP025747.1, forward strand.
TACTCCTCGTTAACCTCAATCCCGTTCTTTATGCTGCTGGCGATGGTTGGTGTGCCATTGCAGGTCTTTTTGGCGGTTTCTATTATTCACTACAGTTGGCAATTTTTTAACCATAACGCGCTAACGCCGAAACTGGGTTGGCTGGAAAAAGTGCTGATCACGCCTTCGCATCATCGCGCCCATCATCTGAATGAAAAGCAGTATGCTGATACCAATTACGGTGGCACTTTATTGTTGTGGGATAAACTTTTCGGTTCGTATAGTGCCGGACCGGAACACGACGTAGGCTACGGCGTAAAAAATAGCCGCTTGTCCTGTAACCCGATGCGCGAGAGTAATCTGCCATTTTTACGCTTAATGGGCTTTCGCTCATTTGGCAAAGCGATTGAATGTCGCTACCAGAGTTCTCCGTGGGCGGTAGGAGCAGGGGTGATTCTGCTGTTTATGCTGGTGCTTGGCTACATTCAACAATATGGCTATGGCATCGAGTTTATTACCAGTGAGCAGGCCGTATTATTTGTTCTGCTGGTGGCAGGCTCCGTTGCGCTGGGGGGCATGAGCGACGGGCAGCGTTGGGGTCTGATTTTGTGGTGCTCTGTGACGTTGTCACTGCTCTATTTTATTCTTTTTTTGTGTTCATGGAGCACTCTGCTCTGGAAGGGATTAGCGGGCATTTTGCTGGCCCATTGTGTGTTATTCGTGACTGGTGTGGGCCGTAAGTCTTTCTTTAAGGAAACGCTATGAACCTGTTTAAGCCCGACAGGTTAATCACTTTTCCTGCTGATGATCCGCTACTGGTGAAACAGTTGCAGAATGGTACGAAATCGTACCTCGCAAAAGCAGGCGATCATCGATATGCCGACGGCTGGGCATTTGCCAAAATGGCGATGTTGATTATTGCCTGTTTATGCTGTTATGCAGTGGCGTTGTCTCAAAACCAGTGGGGACTGTATCTGTTGTGGTATCTGGCGATGATGTTTTGCGCCATGCTGTTAGCGGTCAATGTAGTGCATGACGCTTCTCACGATGCATTTTTGCGTGGTAAAAAGGCCAATGCCTGGCTTAACCGGTGGGTTGCAATTCCTATGGGACTTGATCCGGACTGCTGGCGGGTGCGCCACGTTCGCTTTCATCACGGTTTTACCAATATTGAATTTTACGATCCTGACACCGCAGAAAATGGCATTCTTCGCCAGACCCCGTGGCAACGGTGGCGACCTTTTATGCGCCAGCAGCATCGCTACTGGCCACTGGTCGCCGCTCTCACCTTTCCCTGGTATATCTGGGTGGTGGACTGGCTCGATCGCGCAGGGTTTACGCCGGTAACGCGGCATCTGGCTGCGCGTGGCTTTTCTGGCTGGGGGTATTTTTTAGCCGGGAAACTGGCGCATTGTGCGCTTTGTTTAATACTTCCCTGGCTTCTGTCTGAATTTGATTTTATGACCATCCTGCTGACTTATCTGCTCAGCCAGCTGCTGGCGTCATTGATTTTTGTGATGTTGATTATCGGAACGCACTGGGCGAAGGGACATACGCAGTTACCACCAGAAGAGGGCAAAATGGCCGTGGGCCGGCTGGCGCATACCTTCGCTACTACCTTTGACTGGACGCCGCAACCTGCATGGCTTGGTTACTGGCTGGGCGGGATTAATCTGCATCTTACCCATCATCTTTTTCCTCACTGGCATCATCGCCATTATCCAGCGTTAAGCCGCATTATCGCTCAAATTGCCAGCCCGCAAGGTCTGGATTATCAGTTGTTGACGTTAGCGGATTTGTTGAGGCTACAGCAGCAGTTTTTACGGCGAATGGGGGAGAAGCCGATAGACTGAGAATGGAATCAAGTGATGGTGGTGAGGGAAGGATTACTCAGCGCTGCGCGCTTCGCCCTACGGGTCGTTGCCTGCGGCAACGCTCTCTCGCTGGCGCTCGAGTCGAACCTTAGTCAAAGCTTCTCATCCTTCCCCGTATGGGCAGAATATTCAATTACGGATTCGTTGGAGAATACAGGGGTTTTTGAAAGTGATGGTGGTGGGGGAAGGATTCGAACCTTCGAAGTCGATGACGGCAGATTTACAGTCTGCTCCCTTTGGCCGCTCGGGAACCCCACCAGGGATAATTCAAATTTTGATGTAATGCTTGAGATGGTGGTGGGGGAAGGATTCGAACCTTCGAAGTCGATGACGGCAGATTTACAGTCTGCTCCCTTTGGCCGCTCGGGAACCCCACCACGGGGTAATGCTTTTTACTGGCCTGCTCCCTTGTGGGGAAGCGGGGCGCATCATATCAAATGACACGCCGCTGTAAAGGGTTACGTTGAGAAAAATGAACTGGTTGCGTAATTTTCATCCGTAACGGATTAAAGGCAACCAGTTCTATTTTGCCAGCGATTAAAGAATAATCGTCCGGTTACCGTAAACAAATACACGCTGCGCCAGCACTTTGTAAAGCGCGCGGCTTAAGACGTTTTTCTCGACATCACGACCTGCACGCATCATATCTTCAGCCGTGTATGTATGATCGACATGAATAACGTCCTGCATGATGATTGGGCCTTCATCCAGATTGTCATTCACATAGTGAGCGGTTGCACCAATAATCTTCACGCCACGCTCATAGGCCTGGTGATAGGGACGTGCACCGATAAACGCTGGCAGGAATGAATGGTGAATATTGATAATTTTATTCGGGAAGCGTGCTACGAACTCTGGCGTTAATACGCGCATATACTTCGCCAGCACCACGTAGTCAGGCTGATAAGCGTCAATGGCATCCGCCATTTTTTGATCGTGCTCGTTGCGACTTAATCCTTCATGACTTACCAGCTCAAACGGAATATCAAAACGCTCAACCAGAGAACGTAAAGTATCGTGGTTACCAATAACTGCCGCGATTTCGACATCCAGGCCGCCGTAATTGGCTTTCATCAACAAATCGCCAAGGCAATGCGCCTCTTTAGTGACCAGAATCACTATCCGGCGACGACCGGCAGGATTCAGCTCACGTACGGAGCCTTCTGGCAATGCGCTGTCGAGATCCGCCAGCAGGGTGGAATCATTAAAAATGCCTTCCAGTTCCGTGCGCATAAAAAAGCGCCCGGTACGGTGATCAACAAATTCATTGTTCTGCACGATATTTAACTCGTGCTTGTAGCAAATATTGGTAATACGGGCGATCAGACCTTTTTGGTCCGGACAAATAGTACGCAGAACTTTACGTTGGAGTGAATGCATTGCTGGAAAAACCTTGTTGAGAGTGTTTGCTAAACCGTACCGTCAACCATTATTGGCCGCAGCACTTTTTAAATTTTTTACCTGAACCACAAGGGCAGGGATCGTTGCGGCCAAACTGCGGACGTGTACCGTCAATATAGTACCATTGACCGTTTTCTTTCAAAAATCGCGAACGTTCAATTATTGCACCTGTTTTGCCACCTTCGGTAAATCGAGCAACAAAACTGACAAATCCGATATTGTCGCCGTCCTGCCAACAATGTTCAAATACGGTCAATCCCAACCATTCAGTATGCGCAAATCCGGCAATCAATTCGGCACGTAACGCCGCCGCTCCACAAGATGGATGCCAGGTCTTTATTAAATAATCTGCGTCTTGCATCACAAAAGCGCAGTAACGCGAACGCATGAGATGTTCTGGATCAGGTGCAACCTTTTCACCAGACACATAAGGGTGGCAACATAGGCTATACTCGACAGCACTACCACAGGGACAAAGCTGAGACACAAATAATCTCCCTGGAAACAATAACGGCGTATTAACCGCCTGAGTAGCACTATGTTAACCGAGCAGTAGCGATGTTGCTACGATTGCATTCCAGGGGAATCTTGCGGGAATAATGAGAAAGATAAAAATAGGGCTGGCGCTGGGATCTGGCGCGGCGAGAGGTTGGTCGCATATTGGCGTTATTAATGCGCTAAAAAAAGTGGGTATTGAAATTGATATCGTTGCAGGATGCTCAATTGGTTCGCTGGTGGGCGCGGCCTATGCATGCGATCGATTATCTGCGCTGGAAGATTGGGTAACCTCTTTCAGTTATTGGGATGTTTTACGCCTGATGGATCTCTCCTGGCAGCGCGGTGGGTTACTGCGCGGCGAGCGTGTCTTCAATCAATATCGCGAAATAATGCCGGAAACAGAGATCGAAAATTGTTCCCGTCGCTTCGCGGCTGTTGCCACCAATTTAAGTACTGGGCGCGAATTATGGTTTACTGAAGGCGATCTCCATCTTGCTATTCGTGCATCATGCAGTATTCCAGGACTAATGGCACCCGTTGCGCATAACGGCTACTGGCTGGTTGATGGGGCAGTAGTTAACCCAATTCCTATTTCGCTCACGCGTGCATTGGGTGCTGATATTGTGATAGCGGTCGACCTGCAGCACGATGCTCATTTGATGCAACAAGATCTGCTCTCCTTTAATGTCAGTGAAGAAAATAGCGAGAATGGTGATTCTCTGCCGTGGCATGCGCGTCTGAAAGAAAGGTTGGGCAGCATAACGACACGTCGGGCGGTGACAGCGCCAACGGCAACAGAGATTATGACCACTTCTATCCAGGTGCTGGAGAACCGCCTTAAAAGAAACCGCATGGCAGGTGATCCGCCCGATATTCTGATTCAACCTGTTTGCCCGCAAATATCTACGCTTGATTTCCATCGCGCGCACGCTGCCATTGCGGCTGGGCAGCTGGCAGTGGAAAAGAAAATGGACGAACTTTTGCCGTTGGTACGCACCAACATTTGACCAGAATTTTTATCTACACTTAAGTTAATTCTGACAGGCGCAGGTGGCAATAGCATGCCACTATTGAGTAAAGCCAGTCAGGGGAGAGAACATGACGCAGCCATTGGTCGGAAAACAGATTCTCATTGTTGAAGATGAGCAGGTATTTCGCTCGCTTCTGGATTCGTGGTTTTCCTCATTGGGAGCGACAACGGTACTGGCGGCTGATGGGGTGGATGCCCTTGAGTTGCTGGGAGGTTTCACTCCAGACCTGATGATATGTGATATCGCGATGCCACGAATGAACGGGCTTAAACTGCTGGAACATATACGCAACAGAGGTGACCAGACACCGGTTCTGGTGATATCTGCCACTGAAAATATGGCAGATATTGCCAAAGCGTTACGTCTGGGCGTTGAAGATGTTTTGCTGAAACCAGTTAAAGATCTGAATCGCTTGCGCGAGATGGTTTTTGCCTGTCTCTATCCCAGCATGTTTAATTCCCGCGTTGAGGAAGAGGAGAGGCTTTTTCGCGACTGGGATGCAATGGTTGATAACCCTGCCGCAGCGGCGAAATTATTACAGGAATTGCAACCGCCGGTTCAGCAGGTGATTTCCCATTGCCGGGTTAATTATCGTCAATTGGTTGCCGCGGACAAACCCGGCCTGGTGCTTGATATTGCCGCACTTTCGGAAAACGATCTTGCATTTTATTGCCTTGATGTCACCAGAGCTGGACATAATGGCGTACTTGCTGCCTTGTTATTACGCGCATTGTTTAACGGATTATTACAGGAACAGCTTGCACATCAAAATCAACGGTTGCCAGAGTTGGGCGCGTTATTGAAGCAGGTAAACCATTTACTCCGTCAGGCCAATCTGCCGGGGCAGTTTCCGCTATTAGTTGGCTATTATCATCGCGAACTGAAAAATCTCATTCTGGTTTCTGCGGGTCTGAATGCGACGTTAAATACTGGCGAACACCAGGTGCAAATCAGTAATGGTGTTCCGTTAGGCACTTTAGGTAACGCTTATTTGAATCAATTGAGCCAGCGATGCGATGCCTGGCAATGCCAAATATGGGGAACCGGTGGTCGGCTTCGCTTGATGTTGTCTGCAGAATGAGCAAACGGTAACGCGGGCTAAATTTGCATTACCTGCTAATGTCGGCTGGTGGTACTATCGTCGCCATTCGTATAAGTAATTGTCTTAATTATGCTAACTCGCCTCCTTTTCAGAACTTAGCCCCTTCGGGGTGCTGATATACTGGGATGCGATACAGAAATATGAACACGTTCAAAACACGAACAGTCCAGGAGAATTTAAATGGCTGCCATTAATACGAAAGTCAAAAAAGCCGTTATCCCCGTTGCGGGATTAGGAACCAGGATGTTGCCGGCGACGAAAGCCATCCCGAAAGAGATGCTGCCACTTGTCGATAAGCCATTAATTCAATACGTCGTGAATGAATGTATTGCGGCTGGCATTACTGAAATTGTGCTGGTTACTCACTCATCTAAAAACTCTATTGAAAACCACTTTGATACCAGTTTTGAACTGGAAGCAATGCTGGAAAAACGTGTAAAACGTCAACTTCTTGATGAAGTGCAGTCTATTTGTCCGCCGCACGTGACTATTATGCAAGTTCGTCAGGGGCTGGCGAAAGGCCTGGGACACGCGGTATTGTGTGCTCACCCGGTAGTGGGTGATGAACCTGTGGCTGTTATTTTGCCTGACGTTATTCTGGATGAATATGAATCCGATTTGTCACAGGATAACCTGGCAGAGATGATCCGCCGCTTTGATGAAACGGGTCATAGCCAGATCATGGTTGAACCGGTTGCTGATGTGACCGCATATGGCGTTGTGGATTGCAAAGGCGTTGAATTAGCGCCGGGTGAAAGCGTACCGATGGTTGGCGTGGTTGAAAAACCAAAAGCGGATGTTGCGCCGTCTAATCTCGCTATTGTGGGTCGTTACGTTCTTAGCGCGGATATTTGGCCGTTGCTGGCAAAAACCCCTCCGGGTGCTGGTGATGAAATTCAGCTCACCGACGCAATTGATATGCTGATCGAAAAAGAAACGGTGGAAGCCTATCATATGAAAGGGAAGAGCCATGACTGCGGTAATAAATTAGGTTACATGCAGGCCTTCGTTGAATACGGTATTCGTCATAACACCCTTGGCACGGAATTTAAAGCCTGGCTTGAAGAAGAGATGGGCATTAAGAAGTAACTTCCGTATCGGTGTTATCCACGAAACGGCGTTGAGCAATCGACGCCGTTTTTTTATAGCTTATTCTTATTAAATTGTCTTAAACCGGACAATAAAAAATCCCGCCAATGGCGGGATTTTAAGCAAGTGTCATCTACAAAAGATTATTGCTTGATCAGGAAATCGTCGAGGGATTTACCTTGCTCATCCATTGCTTTTTTGATTACAGCTGGAGTACGACCCTGGCCAGTCCAGGTTTTAGTTTCGCCGTTTTCGTCAACGTAGCTGTATTTTGCCGGACGCTGAGCGCGTTTAGCTTTGGTGCCAGATTTAACGGCAGCAAGGCTATTCAGCAGTTCGTTCGGGTCAATACCGTCAGCGATCAGCATTTCGCGATATTGTTGCAGTTTACGAGTGCGCTCTTCAACTTCAGCAGCAGCCGCGCTTTCTTCTTCGCGACGTTCGTTAACAACAACTTCTAATTTTTCCAGCATTTCTTCCAGCGTTTCAAGTGTACATTCTCTTGCCTGCGCACGAAGAGTACGGATGTTGTTCAGAATTTTAAGTGCTTCGCTCATTGTAGTAATCTCAAACTTATATTGGGGTGGTTTGTTGAGGTAATAATAGAGCCTTAAATTCAGTTGTGCAATAGCCAGGAATGTAAGGAATTCAAAATTGTTCTTTATTTTGTGCCGCCAATAAATATCTTTTCATAAAATTAGCCAGAAAAGACGCGGCATATAGCCCTATTTGCGCCGATGATTTCGCAGCACGTGAGGTTAAAACTTCCTGATTCATGTCACATTTTATGGGGAGATTATCGTAGGCTGACGACCTTTCAGTCTTCTGTATTAGTCGTGTTTACGAGAATTCCCTATTAAGCGAATGATGAAAAGTAGAACAGTCGCAATAAGAGCAGGGACTTAGTATTGCACTATCTCCAGGAGGTCAACAGAGGGCTATTACTTGCGCAACAGGTTAAAGATTGTGAATAGTTACCAGCAGTCATTTACCCGCTTATAACAAGCGAGGCAGTTGTAATGATAGCTCAGAAGGATTATGCAAGGCTTCGTAAGGGAGAACGCATATACCACTTCTATGCATACTGTTGAGCTGAAAAACTGACGAATTATGATAAACTCCAGCCAACTTTAATTCATATCATTGAGGGCCTGTGGCTGATGGCACAGCTATATTTCTACTATTCCGCAATGAATGCGGGTAAGTCTACAGCATTGTTGCAATCTTCATACAATTACCAGGAACGCGGCATGCGCACTGTCGTATATACGGCAGAAATTGATGATCGCTTTGGTGCCGGGAAAGTCAGCTCGCGTATAGGTTTGTCATCGCCTGCAAAATTATTTAACCAAAATTCATCATTATTTGATGAGATTCGTGCGGAACATGAACAGCAGGCAATTCATTGCGTACTGGTTGATGAATGCCAGTTTTTAACCAGACAACAAGTATATGAATTATCGGAGGTTGTAGATCAACTCGATATACCCGTACTTTGTTATGGTTTACGTACCGATTTTCGAGGTGAATTATTTATTGGCAGCCAATACTTACTGGCATGGTCCGACAAACTGGTTGAATTAAAAACCATCTGTTTTTGTGGCCGTAAAGCAAGCATGGTGCTGCGTCTTGATCAAGCAGGCAGACCTTATAACGAAGGTGAGCAGGTGGTTATTGGTGATAATGAACGCTACGTTTCTGTATGCCGCAAACACTATAAAGAGGCGTTAGAAGTCGGCTCATTAACGGCTATTCAGGAAAGGCATCGCCACGATTAATAAGAATTTCTTTACTGACAGGGTGAGCAGGGCGCTTTTATCCTGTCAGTTCATTTTACGCACTTCATCCGGTGTATATACCCTTCTCGACAGTTCTTTAACGCCACTATACCCCTCACAGATCGCTTTTACAGTGACGTTGACTTGTGACCTGTAAAGTACAATATCGCTGTGTGTAGGCGTTATACATCGCCGTAAATATGATGAAGGCAAATGCTGTCGGTTTATGGGAAAGTTGCTTTGGGTAAAACAAAAAAACGGCCCCAGAAGGGACCGTTTATGTTGCCAGACAGCGCTACTTATTAAGCGGATTTCTTCGCTTTTTTCTCAGCTTTAGCCGGAGCGGCTTCTTTTTTCGCTGCAGTTTCACCTTCTACATAATCACGACCGTAGTAGGTATCCAGCAGAATCTGTTTCAGCTCGGAGATCAGTGGGTAACGCGGGTTAGCGCCGGTGCACTGGTCATCGAATGCATCTTCAGACAGTTTATCCACATTCGCCAGGAAGTCTGCTTCCTGAACGCCAGCTTCACGGATAGATTTCGGAATACCCAGTTCAGCTTTCAGCGTTTCCAGCCATGCCAGCAGTTTCTCGATCTTAGCAGCAGTACGGTCGCCCGGTGCGCTCAGACCCAGGTGGTCAGCAATTTCAGCATAACGACGGCGAGCCTGCGGACGGTCATACTGGCTGAATGCAGTCTGCTTGGTCGGGTTGTCATTCGCGTTGTAGCGAATAACGTTACAAATCAGCAGGGCGTTTGCCAGACCGTGCGGAATATGGAACTGGGAACCCAGTTTGTGCGCCATTGAGTGACATACACCCAGGAAGGCGTTCGCAAACGCGATACCCGCGATAGTTGCTGCACTGTGAACACGTTCACGCGCTACCGGATTTTTAGATCCTTCGTGGTAGGACGCTGGCAGATATTCTTTCAGCAGTTTCAGTGCCTGCAGAGCCTGACCATCAGAGAACTCAGATGCCAGTACAGAAACATAAGCTTCCATGGCGTGAGTTACTGCGTCCAGACCACCGAAAGCACACAGGGACTTCGGCATGTCCATAACCAGGTTGGCATCGACAATCGCCATATCCGGGGTCAGCGCATAGTCTGCCAGCGGATATTTCTGACCAGTAGCGTCGTCAGTTACAACCGCAAACGGAGTGACTTCAGAACCTGTACCAGAAGTGGTGGTGACAGCGATCATTTTCGCTTTCACGCCCATTTTCGGGAACTTGTAGATACGTTTACGGATATCCATAAAGCGCAGCGCCAGTTCTTCGAAGTGAGTTTCCGGATGTTCGTACATGACCCACATGATCTTCGCGGCATCCATCGGGGAACCACCACCCAGCGCGATAATCACGTCTGGTTTGAAGGAGTTTGCCAGTTCTGCACCTTTACGAACGATGCTCAGGGTCGGGTCAGCTTCTACTTCGAAGAAGACTTCAGTTTCAACGCCTGCTGCTTTCAGTACGGAAGTGATCTGATCAGCATAACCATTGTTGAACAGGAAGCGGTCAGTCACGATGAGCGCACGTTTGTGGCCATCAGTAATCACTTCATCCAGCGCGATTGGCAGAGAGCCACGGCGGAAGTAGATAGATTTCGGAAGTTTGTGCCACAACATGTTTTCAGCTCGCTTAGCAACGGTTTTCTTGTTGATCAGGTGTTTCGGACCAACGTTTTCAGAGATGGAGTTACCACCCCAGGAACCACAACCCAGAGTCAGGGAAGGTGCGAGTTTGAAGTTATACAGGTCACCGATACCACCCTGAGACGCCGGGGTGTTGATCAGAATACGGGCCGTTTTCATTTTCTGACCGAAGTAGGCAACGCGAGCCGGTTGGTTATCCTGGTCAGTATACAGGCAAGAGGTATGACCGATGCCGCCCATAGCAACCAGTTTCTCTGCTTTTTCTACCGCGTCTTCGAAATCTTTAGCACGGTACATTGCCAGAGTCGGGGACAGTTTTTCATGTGCGAACGGTTCGCTTTCATCAACAACGGTCACTTCACCGATCAGAATCTTGGTATTTTCTGGTACAGAGAAGCCTGCCAGTTCAGCAATTTTATAGGCTGGCTGACCAACGATAGCTGCGTTCAGTGCGCCGTTTTTCAGGATAACGTCCTGAACAGCTTTCAGCTCTTTACCCTGCAACAGATAGCCGCCGTGGGTTGCGAAACGTTCACGTACTGCGTCATAAACAGAGTCAACTACAACAACAGATTGTTCAGAAGCACAGATTACGCCGTTGTCGAAGGTTTTGGACATCAGCACAGATGCAACTGCACGTTTGATATCAGCAGTTTCATCGATAACGACTGGCGTGTTACCCGCGCCTACACCGATAGCTGGTTTACCGGAGCTGTATGCGGCTTTAACCATGCCCGGACCACCGGTCGCGAGGATCAGGTTGATGTCTGGGTGGTGCATCAGTGCGTTAGACAGTTCAACCGAAGGTTGATCGATCCAGCCGATCAGATCTTTCGGAGCACCGGCAGCGATAGCAGCCTGCAGAACGATATCAGCTGCTTTGTTGGTTGCATCTTTTGCACGCGGGTGCGGGGAGAAGATAATGGCGTTACGGGTCTTCAGGCTGATCAGCGATTTGAAGATAGCCGTTGAAGTCGGGTTAGTGGTCGGAACGATACCGCAAATAATACCGATTGGTTCAGCGATAGTGATGGTACCAAAAGTGTCGTCTTCAGACAGAACACCACAGGTTTTTTCATCTTTATAGGCGTTGTAGATATATTCAGAAGCAAAGTGGTTTTTGATCACTTTATCTTCGACGATACCCATGCCGGATTCGGCAACGGCCATTTTCGCGAGTGGGATTCGAGCATCTGCAGCAGCCAGAGCGGCGGCGCGGAAGATTTTGTCTACTTGCTCTTGAGTGAAACTGGCATATTCACGCTGGGCTTTTTTTACACGCTCTACGAGTGCGTTAAGTTCAGCGACATTAGTAACAGCCATAATGCTCTCCTGATAATGTTAAACTTTTTTAGTAAATCATCTGCTCGAATACGAGAGTATAGTCAGTGCGGTGATGATTTGCTTAACCGATGAAAATCAAAAGCTTACTCGCGCTCACACTCACTGTGATTTACTAAAAGAGTTTAAACATTAGAGCTATTTATCTCTAATGCGTCACTTCCAGGTGGCGTAAGCAAGATTACTCACTTCTGGGTACTGATTACGTGATCCAAATCAAATTTTTGCGAAGCTGACACCTTTCAGCATCGCTTTTCGCCATTATAGCTAACAGTTAATAAATTGTAGTATGGTTTGTTGGTTACATTAGCATGTTTTGTACAACTAGATAACAATAACGAATGATAGCAATTTTAAGTAGTTAGGAGGTGAAAAATGCGGTTAAAAGGCGTATTGTCAGCGCGTCTTTTTAACCTTTTTATGGCTAACATTATCCGGCTTTTGCTTCGGAGCTAACCGTGATTCAGACCCTTTTTGATTTTCCCGTTTACTTCAAATTTTTCATCGGGTTATTTGCGCTGGTCAACCCGGTTGGGATTATTCCCGTCTTTATCAGCATGACCAGTTATCAGACAGCGGCAGCGCGAAACAAAACGAACCTTACAGCCAACCTGTCTGTGGCCATTATCTTGTGGATCTCGCTTTTTCTCGGCGACACGATTCTACAGCTTTTTGGTATATCAATTGATTCGTTCCGTATCGCCGGTGGCATCCTGGTGGTGACGATTGCGATGTCGATGATCAGCGGCAAGCTCGGCGAGGATAAACAGAACAAGCAAGAAAAATCAGAAACCGCGGTACGTGAAAGCATTGGTGTAGTGCCATTGGCGTTGCCGTTGATGGCGGGGCCAGGGGCGATTAGTTCCACCATCGTCTGGGGTACGCGTTATCACAGTATTAGCTATCTATTTGGTTTCTTTGTGGCTATTGCATTGTTTGCTTTATGCTGCTGGGGATTGTTCCGCATGGCACCGTGGCTGGTACGGGTTTTACGCCAGACCGGCATCAACGTGATTACGCGTATTATGGGGCTATTGCTGATGGCGTTGGGGATTGAATTTATCGTTACTGGTATTAAGGGGATTTTCCCCGGCCTGCTTAATTAATTCCTTTCAAATGAAACGGAGCTGACATGCTCCGTTTTTTCGTCATTATTTTTACTTTGTTCCCGCGCAGTTATCAAAAGCAAAAGGAATAGGTAAGAATATTCCTCTGAAATTACAGTTAGTTATAAGGATTTCCTTAACTGCTTCGCCTCACCATCATGTTATTTTCGCCACATCATAATCCTGGGCTTGCTGAAGAATAATTGAAATGATATTAGTAATTCCACTGCCTTTGGTAGAGGAAAGTGCTAAATAATAATCGTTTGTTAAATTATTGTGTATTTCACGACTTAATCTATAGCCAGAAAAGATAGACATGCTTAACAGTTCTCTATTTGATTGAATTGAAAGATGTTTGTTAAAGCATGGACGCGCGCTGTAGATTCTGACACTGTCAATAAAAGAGAATTGCTTAACAATTTTGCAAAATGTATTGGCGAGTAAGAAGCGCATTTGGTACTTTCCGACCAACCGCCAGGCGATTTTTATTGGTAATGAGAATAATTAACAATTAAAGAGCGTCGCAAAAGAATAATGTGTCTCGACAGGGGAGACACAGTACGAATCGACATAAGGTGATCGTCTGAATCACCAGAATAAATAAAGTCGGTGATAGCAATCCGTAACGATAAAGTAACCTGACAGCAGAAAGTCTCCGAGCCTGTGCAGGGTCCCAATCCGGGATTACACATGCTGGTTAATACCAGTAATTATAATGAGGGAGTCCAAAAAACAATGACCAACATCACCAAGAGAAGTTTAGTAGCAGCTGGCGTTCTGGCTGCGCTTATGGCAGGGAATGTCGCGCTGGCAGCTGATGTACCCGCAGGCGTCACACTGGCGGAAAAACAAACGCTGGTACGTAACAATGGTTCAGAAGTTCAGTCATTAGATCCGCATAAAATTGAAGGTGTTCCGGAGTCTAATATCAGCCGAGACCTGTTTGAAGGCTTACTGGTCAGCGATCTTGACGGTCATCCGGCACCTGGCGTCGCTGAATCCTGGGATAATAAAGACGCGAAAGTCTGGACCTTCCATTTGCGTAAAGATGCGAAATGGTCTGATGGCACGCCAGTCACAGCACAAGACTTTGTGTATAGCTGGCAACGTTCTGTTGATCCAAACACCGCTTCTCCGTATGCCAGTTATCTGCAATATGGGCATATCGCCGGTATTGATGAAATTCTTGAAGGGAAAAAACCGATTACCGATCTCGGCGTGAAAGCTATTGATGATCACACATTAGAAGTCACCTTAAGTGAACCTGTTCCGTACTTCTATAAATTACTTGTTCACCCATCAACTTCACCGGTGCCAAAAGCCGCTATCGAGAAATTCGGCGAAAAATGGACCCAGCCTGGTAATATCATCACCAACGGTGCCTATACCTTAAAAGATTGGGTCGTAAACGAACGAATCGTTCTTGAACGCAGCCCAACCTACTGGAACAACGCGAAAACCGTTATTAACCAGGTAACCTATTTGCCTATTGCTTCTGAAGTTACCGATGTCAACCGCTACCGTAGTGGTGAAATCGACATGACTTATAACAACATGCCGATCGAATTGTTCCAGAAGCTGAAAAAAGAGATCCCGGACGAAGTTCACGTTGATCCATACCTGTGCACTTATTATTACGAAATTAACAACCAGAAACCGCCATTCAACGATGTACGTGTGCGTACCGCACTGAAACTGGGTATGGACCGCGATATCATTGTTAATAAAGTGAAAGCGCAGGGCGACATGCCCGCCTATGGTTACACTCCACCGTATACTGATGGCGCAAAATTGACTCAGCCGGAATGGTTTGGCTGGAGCCAGGAAAAACGTAACGAAGAAGCGAAAAAACTGCTGGCTGAAGCGGGTTATACCGCAGACAAACCGTTGACCATCAACCTGTTGTATAACACCTCCGATCTGCATAAAAAGCTGGCGATTGCTGCCTCTTCATTGTGGAAGAAAAACATTGGTGTAAACGTCAAACTGGTTAACCAGGAGTGGAAAACGTTCCTCGACACCCGTCACCAGGGCACTTTTGATGTGGCCCGTGCAGGCTGGTGTGCAGACTACAACGAACCAACTTCCTTCCTGAACACCATGCTGTCGAACAGCTCGATGAATACCGCGCATTATAAGAGCCCGGCCTTTGACAGCATTATGGCGGAAACGCTGAAAGCGACTGACGAGGCGCAGCGCACAGCTCTGTACACTAAAGCAGAACAACAGCTGGATAAGGATTCGGCCATTGTTCCTGTTTATTACTACGTGAATGCGCGTCTGGTGAAACCGTGGGTTGGTGGCTATACCGGCAAAGATCCGCTGGATAATACCTACACCCGGAATATGTACATTGTGAAGCACTAATGGCAATACGTGGGGCAGGAGTGTCCTGCTCCACGGTGTCTGATTTTTATCGCATTACAGAAGGCACAGGCCAGAAGGTAGGGCAATGTTAAAATTTATTCTACGTCGCTGTCTGGAAGCGATTCCGACGCTATTTATTCTTATTACTATTTCGTTCTTCATGATGCGCCTCGCGCCGGGAAGCCCTTTTACCGGCGAACGTACTTTACCGCCAGAAGTGATGGCCAATATCGAAGCGAAATATCATCTTAATGATCCGATCATGACACAGTATTTCAGCTACCTGAAACAACTGGCGCATGGCGATTTCGGTCCATCGTTTAAATATAAAGATTATTCGGTCAACGACCTGGTTGCATCCAGTTTTCCCGTTTCTGCCAAACTGGGAGCCGCAGCATTTTTCCTTGCGGTAATACTGGGTGTTAGTGCTGGCGTTATTGCCGCATTAAAACAAAACACCAAATGGGACTATACCGTGATGGGGCTGGCAATGACCGGGGTTGTTATCCCCAGTTTTGTGGTTGCGCCATTATTAGTCATGATATTTGCGATCATTTTGCATTGGCTGCCGGGCGGTGGCTGGAATGGTGGTGCGCTTAAATTCATGATACTGCCAATGGTGGCGTTGTCACTCGCCTATATCGCCAGTATTGCGCGTATTACCCGTGGCTCTATGATTGAAGTATTACACTCCAACTTTATACGTACTGCCCGGGCGAAAGGGTTACCTATGCGGCGGATCATTTTACGCCACGCATTAAAACCTGCTCTGTTACCCGTGCTCTCCTATATGGGCCCTGCATTTGTCGGCATTATTACCGGTTCTATGGTCATCGAAACCATTTATGGTTTACCGGGGATTGGGCAATTGTTCGTTAATGGCGCATTGAATCGTGACTATTCCTTAGTGTTAAGTCTGACCATTCTGGTTGGCGCGTTAACCATTTTGTTTAATGCCATTGTCGATGTGCTATATGCGGTTATCGACCCGAAAATCCGTTACTGATACTGGAGCTCGCGATGATGTTAAGTAAGAAAAACAGCGAGACGCTGGAAAATTTCAGTGAAAAGCTGGAGGTCGAAGGGCGCAGCTTGTGGCAGGACGCACGTCGACGTTTTATGCATAACCGTGCGGCGGTTGCCAGTCTGATAGTGCTGGTGCTAATCGCGTTATTTGTAATCCTGGCACCGATGCTTTCGCAGTTTGCCTATGACGATACTGACTGGGCGATGATGTCCAGCGCCCCAGATATGGAGTCCGGTCACTACTTTGGTACTGACTCATCCGGTCGCGACCTGCTTGTGCGTGTTGCGATTGGCGGGCGTATCTCACTCATGGTCGGTGTTGCTGCGGCACTGGTGGCAGTGGTCGTGGGGACACTTTATGGTTCGCTTTCCGGTTATCTGGGCGGTAAAGTGGATTCGGTAATGATGCGTCTGCTGGAAATCCTCAACTCCTTCCCATTCATGTTCTTCGTCATTTTGCTGGTGACCTTTTTCGGTCAAAACATCCTGCTGATTTTCGTGGCGATTGGCATGGTTTCCTGGCTGGATATGGCTCGTATTGTGCGTGGGCAAACCCTGAGTCTGAAGCGTAAAGAGTTTATTGAGGCGGCACAAGTTGGCGGTGTATCGACGCCGGGCATTGTTATTCGCCACATTGTACCGAACGTACTCGGTGTGGTGGTGGTCTACGCATCGCTACTGGTGCCCAGCATGATCCTCTTTGAATCTTTCCTTAGCTTCCTGGGGTTGGGGACGCAAGAGCCGTTAAGCAGCTGGGGCGCATTGCTGAGTGATGGCGCGAACTCGATGGAAGTCTCTCCATGGTTACTGTTGTTCCCAGCGGGATTCCTCGTGGTGACGCTATTTTGTTTCAACTTTATCGGCGATGGCTTGCGTGATGCCCTCGACCCGAAAGATCGTTAAGGAGTGCAGCCATGAGCGTAATTGAAACTGCAACTGTGCCGCTCGCACAACAACAGGCTGACGCACTGCTGAACGTGAAAGATTTGCGTGTCACCTTTAGTACCCCGGACGGCGACGTCACGGCGGTCAATGATTTGAATTTTTCCCTACGTGCCGGAGAAACGCTGGGCATTGTAGGTGAGTCTGGTTCGGGTAAATCGCAAACTGCATTTGCGTTGATGGGCCTGCTGGCTGCCAACGGACGTATTGGCGGATCGGCAACCTTCAATGGGCGTGAAATCCTCAATTTGCCAGAGCGTGAACTCAATAGACTGCGTGCTGAACAAATCTCAATGATTTTTCAGGATCCGATGACTTCGTTGAATCCCTATATGCGCGTCGGTGAGCAGTTGATGGAAGTGCTGATGCTGCATAAAGGCATGGGCAAGGCCGAAGCGTTTGAAGAGTCGGTGCGGATGCTCGATGCGGTAAAAATGCCGGAAGCGCGTAAACGCATGAAGATGTTTCCGCATGAATTTTCTGGCGGCATGCGTCAAAGAGTCATGATTGCGATGGCATTGCTATGTCGACCTAAGCTGCTGATTGCTGATGAACCCACTACTGCGTTGGACGTCACCGTACAGGCGCAGATCATGACGCTATTGAATGAACTGAAGCGGGAATTTAATACCGCCATCATTATGATCACCCACGATCTTGGCGTGGTGGCAGGGATCTGCGACAAAGTGCTGGTAATGTACGCCGGGCGCACGATGGAATATGGCAACGCGCGCGATGTCTTTTATCAACCCGTTCATCCTTATTCTATCGGTTTACTCAACGCGGTGCCGCGTCTCGATGCGGAAGGTGAAACAATGTTGACCATCCCGGGTAATCCGCCAAACCTGTTGCGATTACCGAAAGGTTGCCCGTTCCAGCCACGTTGTCCGCATGCGATGGAAATTTGTAGTAGCGCACCGCCGCTGGAAGAGTTTACGCCTGGCCGTCTGCGTGCTTGCTTTAAACCGGTGGAGGAACTGTTATGAATGCTGTAACCGAAGGAAGAAAAGTCCTCCTCGAAATCGCCGATCTGAAAGTGCACTTTGAAATCAAAGATGGCAAACAGTGGTTCTGGCAACCGCCGAAAACGCTCAAAGCCGTAGATGGTGTAACTCTTCGCCTGTATGAAGGGGAAACATTAGGTGTGGTAGGGGAGTCGGGATGCGGTAAGTCCACCTTTGCTCGCGCCATCATTGGCCTGGTTAAAGCGACCGACGGTCATGTTGCCTGGTTAGGTAAAGAGTTGCTGGGCATGAAGCCCGATGAATGGCGTGCCGTTCGCAGTGATATTCAGATGATTTTCCAGGATCCATTGGCATCGCTTAACCCGCGTATGACCATCGGCGAGATCATCGCTGAACCACTGCGTACTTATCATCCGAAAATGTCACGCCAGGAAGTTCGCGAGCGCGTGAAGGCGATGATGCTGAAAGTCGGGTTATTGCCTAACCTGATTAACCGCTATCCGCATGAGTTCTCTGGTGGGCAGTGCCAGCGTATCGGGATTGCTCGTGCTCTTATTCTTGAACCGAAGCTGATTATCTGTGATGAGCCGGTGTCGGCGCTGGACGTGTCAATTCAGGCGCAGGTGGTCAACCTGCTCCAGCAGCTGCAACGCGAGATGGGATTGTCATTAATTTTTATCGCTCACGACCTGGCCGTGGTAAAACACATTTCCGATCGTGTGCTGGTGATGTATCTCGGCCATGCGGTAGAACTGGGGACCTATGATGAGGTCTACCACAATCCGCTACATCCTTACACCAGGGCATTGATGTCGGCAGTCCCCATACCTGATCCGGATCTGGAGAAGAACAAAACTATCCAGTTACTGGAAGGGGAATTACCGTCGCCGATCAACCCGCCTTCCGGTTGTGTTTTCCGTACCCGTTGCCCGATTGCCGGTCCAGAGTGTGCCAAAACACGTCCTGTGCTGGAGGGGAGTTTCAGACACGCCGTGTCTTGCCTGAAAGTCGATCCGCTTTAAACAAAATAAGGGCTGACAGTTGTCAGCCCTTTTTCATGGCAAAAGCGATTATTTATTCCCGCCAGATGATATGGCACAGTTTGTGATCTTTTTCGCGGCATAACAGAATTCGCGCGAAAATATCGTTGATTTCACCATCTTCACTGTCTGCCAGACCAATCACCACTTCGGCAAAAAAGTCCGGGTTCAAATCGAAATCAACATGTTCCTGCCAGTCTTCTGCCGGATCGAATAACTCCGCGCCGCCGCGCTCTTCAAACTGAAGATTGAACAGCAGAACATCAGCTGGATCGAGATTGTCGGCAGCCAGTTCGAGAAAAATATCGTAGGCCTGCTCAAGCGTTTCATCTTCAGTCAGGCGATTGTTTAGATCCATATCCATAGTCACTACCTGTTTAACCTCTGTTGGCGACGTTTTACAGCAACGGGCTGAAGAAGTAAAACAGTCGCTCGGCGACACGTTGCCATAATGGGCGTTTTAGCCATAAACGGGCATCGAGCAGACGAGAACGCGAAATATAATCGTCCTGAACGGCGGCGAGGTCAGCACCAAACCCTTTATCGTCGATTGCCAGGGTAATCTCGAAATTCAGCCACAGACTACGCATATCAAGGTTAACGGTACCAACCAGACTTAATTCGCCATCGACCAGCACGCTCTTGGTATGCAATAACCCGCCTTCAAACTGATAAATTTTAACCCCAGCAGCCAGCAGTTCCGTAAAGAACGCGCGACTGGCCCAGCCAACCAGCATTGAATCATTTTTTCGCGGAAGGATAATACTGACATCCACCCCGCGCTGCGCCGCCGTGCAAATCGCATGAAGTAAATCATCGCTGGGCACAAAGTAGGGCGTCGTCATGATCAAATATTCACGTGCCGAATAAGCCGCAGTCAGTAATGCCTGGTGAATGAGATCTTCCGGAAAGCCGGGGCCAGAAGCAATTGTGTGAATGGTGTGACCGCTGGCCTGCTCAAACGGCATAATATTGACATCTGGTGGTGGCGGCAGAATACGTTTCCCGGTTTCAATCTCCCAGTCGCAGGAATATATAATCCCCATCGCGGTGGCGATGGGACCTTCCATACGCGCCATCAGATCAATCCATTGCCCTACACCCGCATCCTGTTTGAAGTAGCGAGGGTCGACCATATTCATGCTGCCGGTGTACGCGATGTAATTATCGATCATGATCATCTTGCGATGTTGGCGCAGATCCATACGGCGTAAAAACACACGCATCAGATTGACCTTTAAGGCTTCGACCACTTCAATACCGGCATTACGCATTAGCTCGGGCCACGGGCTGCGGAAAAAAGCCACACTGCCGGCGGAGTCAAGCATCAATCGGCAATGAATGCCGCGTCGCGCAGCGGCCATTAATGATTCAGCCACCTGGTCCGCCATGCCGCCGGGCTGCCAGATATAAAACACCATCTCGATATTATGGCGAGCGAGCTGGATGTCGCGGATTAACGCCTGCATCACATCATCTGACTCGGTCATCAGTTGTAGCTGATTCCCTTTAACCCCAGCGATACCCTGACGACGTTCACAGAGCTTGAATAATGGCGCTGCGACACTGCTGTTTTCTTCGGCGAAGATATGCTTACAGGCTTTAAGGTCGTTAAGCCATTTTGCGGTGGAAGGCCACATCGCTCTGGCGCGCTCAGCGCGGCGTTTGCCTAAATGGAGCTCGCCAACGGCAAGATAGGCAATAATTCCGACTAAGGGCAGAATGTAAATGATCAACAGCCAGGCCATCGCGGAGGGAACTGCGCGTCGTTTCATTAGAATGCGTAAAGTTACGCCTGCAATGAGCAACCAGTATCCCAGAATGGCCAACCAACTCACCAACGTATAAACGGTTGTCATAGATTAGAAATCCTTTTGAAAGCGCATTGTTATGAGTTTACGCATATGGATTCATCTGGCAAATAAAAACGCGGGAAAAGCACTGGTCAGCGTCGGGGTCGGGGGTATAATGACCATTCTGTTATTGCATAGAGTAGTTAACATGAAGCGGAGTAGAACGGAAGTGGGGCGCTGGCGCATGCAGCGTCAGGCTAGCCGACGTAAATCGCGTTGGCTTGAGGGGCAGTCGCGCCGAAATATGCGTATCCACAGCATCAGGAAGTGCATTCTAAACAAACAGCGTAACTCGTTATTGTTTGCGATCTACAATATCTAAATGTTCTGGGCACCATTGCGGTGCCCAATAAGTTTGCCCTTTCGTCTTCAAACTCTATTTTTGCGCCGATTCTTTGCTGTCAGTTTTCGTTTCTTGTTCATCGTTATCGCTGAAAATACCATGACCGGAGTTCAACAACATTGAAACGAGCATATCATTATTAATCTCTTCACCATTTAAAACTCGTGCCAGAATTTCGCTGCCAAACAGTTGCGGCGAGAGAATGATATCCGGATGTACCATCTTAATCTTATTCAGGTTTTTGCTATCACTGACGGCGAGAACTGTTTTGACATCACTGCTCATATCTTTTGCCGATAGTACAACAAACGCGTTATCAGCATCGTTATCACTCAGCGCCAGAATGGCCCGGCATCGATCGATTCCTGCTTTCTTTAATACTGAACTGTCATTACTGTCACCGGGGATAACATTAGCGTTATCACCTAAGCGTTGCTCAAGTTGCTTGATATCATCTTCAGGCAAGTTGCTGATAACCGTTACATTTTGTCCGCGTTGATTCAGTTGCAGAATCGTATTGATGGCGAGAATCGAATGCCCGCAAACAATAAAATGATCTTTACGATGCATTGTATGATTTTTTCCTTTTACAAGTTTGTTGAATCCCCCGCGGATAAGCGGACCAAAAATTGAAGTCATGGAGGTGGCAAAAACGGTAATGCCGGAAATAATGACCGAAATAGTGAATAATCGTGCTGATTCAGAAACAGGGACAATATCGCCATAGCCGACGGTTGACATGGTTTCTATCGAAAAATAGAACGCGGTCATCAAACTTTCTATTCGCGGATTAAAACCTTCGCTTAAATAAAGCGCACCGTAGGTGGAGTAAAACAGTAACGTCGTGAAACTAATAAATGCGAAAATTGTCCCGGCTGCGGCGCTACTGTGGGAGAAGTCTTTGCGCAGTATCAGCAAAAACACCAGCGTAAAAATGCAAAATCCAATACTAAATTTCAGCCAGGGATAAAAATGCAGGGTGTAAATTAGCGCTATCAACAACAAAATGATACTGATTGCCCATGCGAGCTTTGCCCGGAACAGTAAGCCAATGGAGTTCAGGACAAGAAAGACGCCGAGCATAAAGAGTGGGGCATTTGCCAGCAAGGAGAGATCTAACTCTGAAAAGGCTTTGATATGGAAAATATCAAGCAAATTGACCGACATACCATAGATTGTTTTAAAAATAAGCAATCCATTTAAAAAGACGGCCAGCGCGAGAATGTCGTGCCGTAGGGTCACCCATAAATTTGTTGCTGTTTGTTTGAATGTAGTCCAGTGACTCACTGATACCTCTGTAACCACAATTTTGTTTAATTATCTCAACGTGCACATTTTCTGAACATACATGCAGCACGTGAATGTGTTAAACAATAGTAGATGACTTTATCTGAAGTAATCAAAGGTTTTGAGTGAGCAACTCTGCGTCAGGAAAGGGCATTTTTCCTGAATATGCTCACATCATATAAAGAAATACAGATAAAGTTATTATCTGCTTGTGGGGGTGAATGCACTGACAGACCTATAAGGAAAGGCCAAACTAGAACACGGTTGCTAAAACCGTGCCCTTAAATATTGAATCTCTATTCAGAACACTTTCTTAAATGGTTTCACTGAAACGTGTTCATAGACTCCTGCCGCCACGTACGGGTCAGCATCGGCCCAGGCCTGAGCTGCTTCCAGCGATTCAAATTCAGCAATAACGGTTGAGCCAGTAAATCCCGCAGCCCCTGGATCGTTACTGTCTACTGCTGGCATTGGACCGGCGGTCAACAATCGACCTTCATCATGCAGTAACTGTAAACGTGCTAAATGTGCCGGACGAACGGAAAGGCGTTTTTCGAGGCTATCAGCTTTGTCTTGAGCGTAAATAACATACAACACGGGCACAACTCCTTGTTCGGGAAAGTTGTAAAGTACGTTATTTGAAAGGGCGAAGATCTGCAACGGAAAGATGATGTCTTTGTTAAGACCATGCATAAAGTAAGGTCAATTACGCCAAAAATGACATTTTCACTGATCCTGATCGTCTTGCCTTATTGAATATGATTGCTATTTGCATTTAAAATCGAGGCCTGGTTTTTCTGCTGAAATGATTATGACTTCAATGACCCTTGATTTACCTCGCCGCTTCCCCTGGCCGACGTTACTTTCGGTCTGCATTCATGGTGCTGTTGTGGCGGGTCTGCTCTATACCTCGGTACATCAGGTTATTGAACTACCTGCGCCTGCGCAGCCAATTTCTGTCACGATGGTTGCGCCTGCGGATCTCGAACCGCCACAAGCCGTTCAGCCGCCACCGGAGCCGGTGGTAGAGCCAGAACCGGAACCTGAGCCGATCCCTGAACCGCCAAAAGAAGCACCGGTGGTCATTGAAAAGCCTAAGCCGAAACCTAAGCCAAAACCGAAGCCGGTGAAAAAGGTACAGGAGCAGCCAAAACGCGATGTCAAACCCGTAGAGTCGCGTCCGGCATCACCGTTTGAAAATACGGCACCCGCGCGCCCGACATCAAGTACGGCGACGGCTGCAACCAGCAAGCCGGTTACAAGTGTGGCTTCAGGATCACGCGCATTAAGTCGCAATCAGCCGCAGTATCCGGCACGAGCACAGGCATTGCGCATTGAAGGGCAGGTTAAAGTTAAATTTGATGTCACGCCGGATGGTCGCGTGGATAACGTGCAAATCCTCTCAGCCAAGCCTGCGAACATGTTTGAGCGTGAGGTGAAAAATGCGATGCGCAGATGGCGTTATGAGCCGGGTAAGCCAGGCAGTGGGATTGTGGTGAATATCCTGTTTAAAATTAACGGCACCACCGAAATTCAGTAAGCAGAAAGTCAAAAGCCTCCGACCGGAGGCTTTTGACTATTACTCAACAGGTAAGGCGCGAGGTTTTCCTTCAGGATCAACCGCGACATACTTAAATAATGCTTCTGTCGCTTTATAGCGTTGCCCGATGGGTTCAGACGCGACTTTTTTCACCCACACTTCAATATTAATGCTGACCGATGTCGTCCCTTTCTGGACACAGCGTGCATAGCAGCACACCACATCGCCGACCGCAACCGGTCGTAAGAAAGTCATTCCTTCAACCCGCACGGTCACTACGCGACCGTGCGCAATTTCTTTCGCCAGAATAGCGCCGCCAATATCCATTTGTGACATTAACCAACCACCAAAGATGTCACCATTGGCATTGGTATCGGCGGGCATGGCTAAAGTACGTAAAACAAGATCGCCCTGAGGGACGTTATGTGTTGTAGACATGGTAAAACCGACTTAAAAGGAAAATCACAGGCGCGATGCTACTATGATTTTCCTGAGGAGAACAGAGGAGATACAGTGCCAGCCCCGAAGGACTGGCAGTCTGGTTAGGATTTATCTTCCTGCGGCATGTGGCGGTAGATATAGATACCGCTTAACAATGTGAAGATTAAGGTAAGAGCGGTCAGGCCAAACACTTTAAAGTTGACCCAAATATTTTGCGGCAGCCAGAATGCGATGTAGATGTTTGCCAGACCGCAAAGGATAAAGAAAACAGCCCAGGCCAGATTCAGCTTCGACCATACCGGTTGCGGCAGCGTGAGTTCTTTACCCAGCATCCGCTGAATTAGCGGCTTTTTCATCACCCATTGGCTGACTAACAGGGCACCTGCAAACAGGGCATAAATGACAGTAACCTTCCATTTAATAAACTCATCATTGTGGAAGAACAGCGTCAAGCCACCGAAGACGACCACCAGAACAAAAGTGATCAGGGCCATCTTCTCAACCTTACGAAAGCGAACCCAGCTATATATAAGCACAATCGCCGTGGCGACGATCAGCGCCGCAGTAGCCGCATAGATGTCATAAATCTTGTAAAACGCGAAAAAGACAACCAGCGGTAAAAAATCAAGAAACTGCTTCATTTTACGATTCCGTAATCAAATGCTTAAGGTTATTGGCGAATCAACATATACAGGCGGAACAGATAAATGAGCAATACGGCTGAAATCAGATTGCTCAAGGTGTTCGCCAGTACGGCACCAATTTCCGGGGTTAATGCGGCAAAAGAAGAGGCAAAAAGTAGCAATACTGTTTTTGCCAGCAACCAGCTCAGTACCGCGGGTGCCACCAGACGCATATTCGCCCATGTCAGCCGCATACTGCTACGCATCGAGGCAAAAATGCCCATTTTGTCCTGTACCAACATCACCGGTGCCAGAGCCAGTAAAATGGCCATGATAATTCCCGGAACGACCACCAGCATGATGCCAATCTGTACTAAAAGGGTAGTCAGAAAAATCAGAATAAATAACTTTGGCAATATCGGCGCACTGGCACCAATAGCTCGAAGCGCACTGACTCTCTGACCCGCAGACACCAGCTGGATAATTAATATTACGCCTCCGGCGAGAATGGCGTTACCGATTAATCCTGAAAAAGTGGACGCCGCTGAAGCCTGCAGCAAAATTTGTTGCTGTTCAGGTGACATATTCTGCACCAGGTCGAACAACCCACTACTGCCGCTAACGGGCACGCCGTCATTGAGCTGTGCAAGCTGTGCATCACTGGGTGAGAAAACATGCCCTAACACCACTGTGATAAACGCACATAGCAACGATACCAACAGAATGGTCATAAATTGATTACGGAAGAAATTTCCGGTGTCACGGTATACGGACTGCGCCGTGATAGACATGCACTCTCCTTGAGTTTTATGCAGGTGTTAATTAGCGGGTAATTGTACCCTGGTTAAGCCTCGGGTGGCAGCATCAGGTCTTGTATGGAAAAGCATATCTTTGTAAAGCGGAGGTAATTGCGGGTCTAAGCTATGGGCAAACCGCAGCAAGTGGCGAGCGAGTTAATGTTTGCGTAGTGAAATATATAGGAATTGATTTAAATCACATTAACCAGGATTCACAGTGCAACTTCTAAATTAATCCAGATCAATAAATGGTGAATTATCATATATAATGTGATCTGTGTAGGATCATTTGTTACTCCAATGTGGGTATATTCGTCACGTTTTTATAACCATAACGACGGAGCGGATATGAAAAAGTTAACAGTGGCGGCTTTGGCAGTAACAACTCTTCTCTCTGGCAGTGCCTTTGCGCATGAAGCAGGCGAATTTTTTATGCGTGCAGGTTCTGCAACCGTACGTCCAACAGAAGGTGCTGGTGGTACGTTAGGAAGTCTGGGTGGATTCAGCGTGACCAATAACACGCAACTGGGCCTGACGTTTACTTATATGGCGACCGATAACATTGGTGTGGAATTGCTGGCAGCGACGCCGTTCCGCCATAAAATCGGCACCCGGGCGACCGGCGATATTGCAACCGTTCATCATCTGCCGCCAACACTGATGGCGCAGTGGTATTTTGGTGATGCCAGCAGCAAATTCCGTCCTTACGTTGGTGCAGGTATTAACTACACCACCTTCTTTGATAATGGATTCAACGATCATGGCAAAGAGGCGGGGCTTTCCGATCTCAGTCTGAAAGACTCCTGGGGAGCTGCCGGGCAGGTGGGGGTTGATTATCTGATTAACCGTGACTGGTTGGTGAACATGTCAGTCTGGTACATGGATATTGACACCACCGCAAATTATAAGCTGGGTGGTGCACAGCAACACGATAGCGTACGCCTCGATCCGTGGGTGTTTATGTTCTCAGCTGGATATCGTTTTTAATTCCGCACAAAAATGACCCCGTGATTACGGGGTCAAGAAGGACATGGCATAAAGGGTATTATTTCTTCGCTTCTACGCCATCAGTTTCGGAGCGAATTAAAAATTTCTCCGTTGTTTGCGGAATATGCTGAATCAGCCAGTCGGCCATTTGCTTTTCCTCATTTAAAATCGCTTCGATGACCGGAATAGAGGCTGTATCACCGGCATTTTTTGCTGCTGCTAAGAGTGAGGTATAACAGGCGATTTCAAATTGCTCGAAGACATATCCGCTAATAGAGCCTTTGACTATTTCATCAGAAGGGAATATACCACCGATTGACTGCCCAAGTGCAGCCATTTTACTCATAGAATCTTTAATGACTGAGCGTGAAATGTCATTACGATCAAGAATAGTTTCCAGTTGTACAATCTGGTTTTTGGTTTCACTAACATGTTGTTCAATACGAGCGCGTAGCTCAGGATAATTATCTATGCGGCTGGCCATGGATTCAAGCATAGATTCTGCTTGCTTTTCCATAGCGTGGGCGTCACGTAACCAGTCGTGATAATGTTCAATACGATTCATGAAAATGTCCTCTTTATAAAATGACTAAAAGTTAAAGTTCATATTTCAGGCTTTATTTTCGGCTTTCTTATTTACGTTATTAAGGGCCAGATCAGTTAGTTTCATGTCGGTGGCCTTTTCTTCTTCCAGAGTTTCTTTCAGAAGCTTCGCTGCTTTACGATAACCTAATTGCTCAGCCAGTGTCACTAATGTCCCATAACTGGCGATCTCATAGTGCTCAACTTTCTGTGCAGCGGCAATCAGTGCGGCATCACGTACTTCGTTTTTCTCGGTACTTTCGATGACCTCATTAGCTTCTTCAATGAGACCTTCCATTGCCACACATTTCATGCGCTTAATTTTCAGGTTCGGTTCAGATTCCACAACTTGATCAATACGTTCAATCTGTCCATGAGTTTCCTCGAGGTGTGCATGAAAAGCCTGACTTAATTTTTCGTTTGATGTTGCTCTGGCGAGTTTTGCTAGTGCCCGTGTTAATTGTTTTTCTGCACTGTAGGTGTCTGAAAGCAGGTGAATAAATACATCTTCAATGGACTTCATATTCATATTTTTACTCCAGTGAAATCACTGCGAGCCATACGGCCCGCAGAAGAAATTATCTTTATCAACGTCAGCTGATATTAATAATTAACGGCGGATCAGGATTTTCCTGATTTATTACCACCGCTTTGTTGACCGCCTTTTTTACCCGCTTCGGATGCGCGTTGCGGATCATTTTTAAAATTACCGCCGCTATGCTGACCGCCTTTACGGCCAGCGTCGGATGCCTTCTCACGGTCTTCGGCGAAATTTCCTGAACCACCACGATGTTCGGTCATGTTATTTCTCCCGTTGCGTTGCATTGTTTCATTAATATGAGTGTTGTGTGTCGACACTCATTAAAATTAGTCGCTAATGAGAATTAGTCAAATTAAGCGTAACGAGAGGCGAAGAGGGGAAATATATTTTGATGAGCGTTCTGGATATATTAACAATTGCCTGAGGAATAAGTGAATTAGAGAAAATTATTGATTTTAGTAGTGTTTTGTTGCGGGATTAATTTGTTTGATTATATTACTTTTGGGCGGAAAAATGACGTAAGTTGACGTACGTCAGGGGTAAGCGAAACGGTAAAAAGATAAATAATAAATGAATTTAGGATTTTTCCTGCTTCATTAAAGATAGTTAAAATGCCGCCAGCGGAACTGGCGGCTGTGGGATTAACTGCGCGTCGCTGCTTTCATCGGTTGTACAAAAGCTTTCAGTACCGCCAGCATTTTCTCTGGCTCATTAACATATTGCTCGATGATTTTAACAATTGCCGAACCAGAAATCGCGCCCGCAGCTCCTGCATCAATCGCTGCTTTTACCTGATCCGGGGCGGAAATACCAAATCCTTGCAATGGAGGCGCAGCGTTGTACTCTTTCAGCTTCGCAACCAGATGATTGAGAGGTAACGCGGCGCGGTTTTCAGCTCCGGTCACGCCCGCACGCGACAATAAATAGGTGTAACCACGGCCATAAGAGGCAATCTGGCGCAGTAAATCATCATCAGCATTCGGCGGGCAGATGAAGATAGGTGCGACATTATGGCGCAACGCGGCCTGGCGGAAGGGCGCAGACTCTTCCACGGGCACATCGGCAACCAGCACCGAATCGACGCCGACTTTTTCGCACTGGGCATAAAACTCATCAATGCCTTTGTTAAACACCAGGTTGGCATACATCAAAAGGCCGATGGGAATGGTCGGGTGCTTCTGGCGAATGAGTGCCAGCATCTCAAAGCACTGCGCCGGGGTTACTCCCGCCGCAAAAGCACGCAGTGTGGCGTTTTGAATCGTCGGGCCATCCGCCAGTGGGTCGGAGAAGGGGATGCCTAACTCCAGCGCGTCGGCACCAGCTTCGATCAAAGCATCGATAATTTTCAGCGACTGCTCTACGCCCGGATCACCGAGGGTGACGAAAGGAACAAATGCGCCTTCTTTGCGTTCCTTCAACTGGGCAAACAGAGTTTCATAGCGTTCCATCAGATTTCCCCTCGTGCTTTCAAAATATCGTGAACGGTGAAGATGTCTTTATCGCCGCGACCGGAAAGGTTAACCACCAGTAGCTGCTCTTTTTCCGGGTTTTCGCGCATCATTTTCAGTGCGTGGGCCAGCGCGTGGGAGGATTCCAGCGCCGGAATAATCCCTTCGTGCAGGCACAGCGTTTTAAAGGCTTCCAGAGCTTCATCATCGGTGATTGACACATAATCAGCGCGTCCAATGCTGTTGAGATAAGCGTGTTGCGGGCCGACTGACGGGAAATCCAGTCCGGCAGAAATCGAGTAAGATTCTTCAATCTGCCCGTCTTCGGTTTGCATCATTGGCGCTTTCATACCGAAATAGATGCCCACGCGACCATGTTTTAACGGTGCGCCGTGCTCGCCAGTTTCGATACCGTGACCACCAGGCTCCACGCCGATCAGCCCGACGTCGGTTTCGTTGATGAAATCAGCAAACATGCCGATGGCATTCGAACCGCCGCCAACACAGGCAATAACGGCATCCGGCAGACGACCTTCTCTTTCCAGAATCTGCGCTTTCGTTTCTTCGCCAATCATCCGCTGAAACTCACGCACAATGGTCGGGTAAGGATGCGGGCCAGCTGCAGTGCCCAGCATATAGTGCGCGGTTTCATAACTGCCGGACCAGTCGCGTAGCGCCTCATTACAGGCATCTTTCAGCGTCGCGGAACCGCTATGCACCGGGATCACTTCCGCACCCATCAAACGCATACGAAAAACGTTAGGCGACTGGCGTTCAACGTCTTTGGCACCCATATAAATACGGCATTTCAGGCCGAGCAGGGCGCTGGCAAGCGCAGAAGCCACGCCATGCTGACCTGCACCGGTTTCGGCAATGATTTCAGTTTTACCCATCCGCTTCGCCAGCAAAGCCTGGCCCAGAACCTGGTTAGTTTTATGCGCGCCGCCGTGCAGCAAATCTTCACGCTTCAGATACAGCGTGGTGTTCGTCCCGGCTGTAATGTTCTGACATTTGGTCAGCGCGGTTGGGCGCCCGGCATAGTTTTTCAGCAGGTCGTTGAACTGGGCCTGAAATTCAGGATCTTTTTGCGCGCTGACAAAAGCTTCTTCCAGCTGGCGCAGAGCAGGCATCAGGATTTGTGGCACGTACATGCCGCCAAACTCACCAAAATACGGGTTAAGTAATGTTGTCATTGTTCCTTTCCTTAATATGCGCGCAGCGTCTGGAAAACCGAGGCCAAAAGACGTGCGTCTTTGATGCCCGGTTGCGACTCTACAGCAGAATTAAAATCAAGCCCGGCGCAGCCGGTTTGTGCCGCTTCCACGCAGTTATCTGCGCCTAAGCCACCCGCCAGCAGAACGTTGCCAAGCGATTGACCGTTTAACAGTGACCAGTCGAAACGTTGTCCGCTCCCGCCCTGACCGTTGTCGAATACATATTTATCGATGTGCTGAAAATCGCGCGCGGGAAGAGTTTCACCGACACTTAAAGCCTTCCAGATGGCGACGTTTGCTGGCAGAGCCTCACGCAGAGTGTCGATATACAGCTGATCTTCATTACCATGCAGTTGCACTGCCGCCAGCGATAACACCTTAGCTTTGTCCACCACATCGGCAATATCGTGATTGCGGAACACGCCAACGTATTGCAACGGTGCCGCAGCCATCACTTCCTGCGCCTGTTCAACGCTGACGCAACGGGGTGACGTTGTAACAAATATCAATCCACCGTAAATCGCGCCCGCGTCATGAGCTGCTTTAGCATCTTGCCCACGCGTCAGACCACACACTTTATTCTCACCCAGCAACACCCGGCGCACGGCGGCGTTCAAATCATCATGGGCCATCAACGCCGAACCAATTAAAAAGCCGTTAGCGAAGTGGCTTAACTCACGCACCTGGCCGTAAGTATTAATGCCGGATTCGCTGATCACCGTCACGTTGTGCCCCAGTTTCGGCGCAAGCTCGCGGGTACGGTTAAGATCAATCGACAAATCACGCAGATCACGGTTGTTGATACCAACGACTTTTGCTCCCAATGCAATGGCGCGCTCCAGTTCCTCTTCATTACTGACTTCGGTCAGCACGCCCATCTCCAGACTGTGGGCTACAGCAGCGAGCTGGCGATACTGATCGTCGTCCAGCACCGACAGCATTAATAAACAGGCATCGGCCTGGTAATAGCGCGCCAGATAGATCTGGTAAGGGTCGATAATAAAGTCTTTACACAAAATCGGCTGCGGGGCGATTTGGCTGACGATGGGGAGGAAATCAAAGCTCCCCTGAAAATATTTCTCATCAGTCAGCACCGAAATTGCCGAAGCGTAATGTTTATAAATGGCGGCAATGCGTGCCGGATCGAAATCATCACGTATCACGCCTTTTGACGGCGACGCTTTCTTGCACTCCAGAATAAACGCCGTGCGTGCACCCTGTAGCGCATCATAAAAATGTCGCGTGCTCGGCTGAACCTTATTCTGAAAACTGGCCAGCGGTTGCTGCTGTTTGCGGGCTTCTACCCAAATCGCCTTGTCTGCGACGATTTTCGCTAAAACGGTTTGCATCATTTACCCTCGTGCCGCCAGTGCGGTGACTCTGTCGTAAGCGGAGCCACTGCGCAGTACCTCAAGAACGGTTTGCGCATTGGCTTGCAGATCTTCATGGCCATGCAGGCGCATTAACATGGCGACATTCGCCGCGACGGCTGCTTCATGGGCGGCGTCGCCTTTACCTTGTAACAAGCGTGTTAAAATGTCACGGTTTTCTTCCGGTGTTCCGCCTGCCAGTTGCTCCTGATGGTAGGGTGTCAGGCCAAAATCTTCAGCGGTCAACTGATAGCTCTTAATTTCGCCGTCATGCAGTTCGGCAACGATTGTCGGCGCGTGTAATGAAACTTCATCCATCCCCCCGCTGTGCACCACCGCTGCGCGTTGATACCCCAGCACGCGCAAGGTTTCGGCAATTGGCAGCACCAGTTCCGGGCTGTAGACACCAATTAGCGCCAGCGGCGGATGCGCCGGGTTAATCAGTGGCCCCAGCACGTTGAACAGGGTGCGGGTTTTCAGTTGCTGGCGAACCGGCATCGCATGGCGAAATCCGGTGTGATATTTCGGCGCAAAGAGGAAACAGACGCCTAACTCATCCAGCGCCTGGCGCGATTTATCGGCGTTCATATCAAGATTAATACCGAATGCCGCCAGCAGATCCGACGAGCCGGATTTACTGGAGACGCTGCGGTTACCGTGTTTCGCCACTTTTAGCCCACAGGCCGCGGCGACAAACGCACTGGCGGTAGAAATATTGATACTGTTGCTGCCGTCACCGCCGGTGCCGACGATATCGGCAAACAGATAATCAGGGCGTGGGAACGGCGCAGCATTTTCCAGAAGGGCAGTTGCTGCCCCGGCGATTTCGTTCGGGTGCTCGCCGCGAATTTTCATGCTGACCAATGCAGCCGCCAGTTGTTCCGGTTTCAGCTCGCCACGCACCACCGCTGAAAACAGCTGGTGGCTTTCTTGTTGGCTAAGCGTCTGCGCCTGATACAGTTTTTCCAGAATTGGTTGCAGTGTGTTGGTCGGCTCCAGCTTCTGTTGCGCCCAGGCCAGCGTTTGTTCCAGCAGGCGAGCGCCCTGGGTGGTGAGAATGGATTCCGGATGGAACTGGAATCCACAAACGCGATCCGCATCATGACGCACCGCCATCACCATGCCATTAAAATGGGCGTTGATGGTTAAACCGGCCGGAATATTACTGCCAACCAGCGAGTGATAACGCGCCACCGGCAGCGGGTTTGTTAATCCGGCAAACATCGCCTGACCATCATGTTCAATACTCGACGCTTTACCGTGAAGAATTTCGCCCGCCTGACCGACATACCCCCCATAAGCTTCGACAATTGCCTGATGACCGAGGCAAATGCCAATAATTGGCAGCTTGCCACGCAAACGGGTGAGGAGTTCCGGCATACAACCCGCTTCACTCGGCACTCCGGGGCCAGGAGAAAGCATCAGCACCGGATTGCTCATGGTCGCCAGACGTTCAATTAAGGTTTGCGCCGGAATATGGTTGCGGTAAATCACCACGTTATGCCCATTGCTGCGCAACTGATCTGCCAGGTTATAAGTAAAAGAGTCGATATTATCGAGCAGAAGAATGTCAGCCATCAGAAAGTCTCCTGTGCATGATGCGCGGTGGCGATAGCGCGCAGTACAGCGCGGGCTTTATTACGGGTTTCGTCGGCTTCCGGCTGCGGAACAGAATCAAGGACCACGCCAGCACCGGCCTGCACGGTGGCGACGCCGTTTTCCACCAGCGCAGAGCGGATCACAATGCAGGTGTCGAGATCGCCATGTGCGGTGAAATAACCTACCGCACCGCCGTAGCTGCCGCGTCGACGACCTTCCGCTTCGGCAATTAACTGCATGGCGCGCACTTTCGGGGCACCGCTTAACGTGCCCATATTCATACAGGCGCGGTAAGCGTGCAGGGCGTCAAGATCGTGGCGCAGCTCACCGACCACGCGGGAGACGAGATGCATCACGTAAGAGTAACGGTCAACTTTGGTGAGATCGGCTACGTAGCGGCTGCCAGGAGTGCAAATGCGTGCCAGATCATTACGGGCGAGATCCACCAGCATCAGATGTTCAGAAAGCTCTTTATGGTCGGTACGCATCTCCAGTTCAATGCGGCTGTCCAGGTCTCTGTCCAGTGAACCATCGGCGCGACGACCGCGTGGACGTGTTCCGGCAATCGGGTAGATCTCAATCTGGCGGCTGGTGGCGTCATACTTGAGCGAACTCTCCGGCGACGCACCAAACAGGGTGAAATCATTATCCTGCATAAAAAACATGTATGGGCTGGGATTACTCTTTTTCAGCACGTAATAGGCCGCCTGCGGTGACGGGCAGGGCAGCGAGAAACGGCGAGATGGCACGACCTGGAAAATTTCTCCGGCGCGAATCGCTTTTTGCAACGAACGCACTACGCCACCGAACTCTTCATCGCTCTGATTACATTCACAATGCATATGCGGCACGGAAACTACCGGCAGCGGTGGCGCGGTTTCGGTCAGTTGCTGGCGAAGTTCGTTCAGGCGAGCAGTGAGACGTTGTTTTTCTTCTTCATTTTGACCAAACAGGCTGGCCTGAATACGGGTACTTTTTTTCTGATGATCGATAACCATCAGCGTTTCAGCGAGATAAAAACAGAAATCAGGGCAGTTATTTTCCGCTGACAATTGCGGTAAATCTTCAAACCCCGCCACAAGGTCATAAGAGAACAGGCCGCCAAAGAACATCGCTTCCCGTTCTTCCTTCGGTACATTCAACAGATTCTGTAATAAGCGGAAAGCGTCAAAAACCGAAAGGGAGCATAAGCGGGCGTCTTCATCCAACAGTGGACTGACCGGGGGGAAGCGCAGTACGCGGCATTGTGGCGATTGCTCATTATCGACCCCAGCGGGCAGGGCGTTATCCAGTAGTGTCAGCAGGGCTTCGCCATTGCCGGAGAGCGCCTTAATTGTGACAGTGTCACCTAATGCTGTAATGCGCAGCGCACTGTCCACTAGCAATAGACTTTTTAAATCATCTTTGCTGTCGATATCTGCGGATTCCAGCAGCAGCGTTGCCGGACGATCCCCACACAACTGATGAAAAAGCGCGGTCGGATTATCGCGATAAGTACCTTCGCAGGTTAACAGTTCGAGAGTCGGTTTTTGTGTTTGCATTGTTATTCTCTAATTTTGTTCAAAAAAAAGCCCGCTCATTAGGCGGGCTGGGTATCTGATTGCTTTACGCATGGTGAATACACTGCCCGTTTCAGGAAGTGCGCCACCAACCTTTCAGTACGAAAATCGCTTTCATTGTCGATACCCTTTTTACGTGAACTTGCGTACTAGTTAACTAGTTCGATGATTAATTGTCAACAGCTCATTTCAGAATATTTGCCAGAACCGTTATGATGTCGGCGCAAAAACATTATCCAAAACGGGAGTGCGCCTTGAGCGACACGAATTACGC
Source organism: Escherichia sp. HH091_1A (assembly GCF_030295175.1). NCBI lineage: Bacteria > Pseudomonadati > Pseudomonadota > Gammaproteobacteria > Enterobacterales > Enterobacteriaceae > Escherichia > Escherichia sp. HH091_1A. The sequence continues at coordinate 1,593,032 of NZ_AP025747.1, forward strand.
AGTGATTTATGACCTGCACAGCCATACCACAGCTTCCGATGGCTGCCTGACGCCAGAAGCATTGGTGCACCGTGCAGTCGAGATGCGCGTCGGCACCCTGGCGATCACCGACCATGACACCACAGCGGCAATCGCGCCAGCAAGAGAAGAAATTTCACGTTCAGGACTGGCACTGAATCTTATTCCTGGCGTGGAAATATCCACCGTCTGGGAAAATCATGAAATTCATATTGTCGGGCTGAATATTGATATTACTCATCCGCTAATGTGTGAGTTCCTCGCGCAGCAGACAGAACGGCGCAATCAGCGGGCGAAGTTAATTGCCGAAAGACTTGAAAAAGCGCAAATACCTGGGGCGCTGGAAGGCGCGCAACGACTGGCGCAGGGCGGTGCGGTGACGCGCGGTCATTTTGCTCGTTTCTTGGTTGAATGTGGCAAAGCCAGTTCAATGGCGGATGTCTTTAAAAAATATCTGGCACGCGGGAAAACCGGATACGTTCCACCACAGTGGTGTACAATAGAACAAGCTATTGATGTCATTCATCATTCTGGCGGTAAGGCGGTGCTTGCTCATCCTGGGCGGTACAATCTTAGTGCTAAATGGCTGAAAAGATTGGTTGCGCATTTTGCCGAACACCACGGCGACGCGATGGAAGTCGCGCAGTGCCAGCAATCGCCCAATGAACGCACCCAACTGGCGACGCTTGCTCGCCAGCACCATTTATGGGCATCACAAGGATCTGATTTTCATCAGCCATGCCCGTGGATCGAACTGGGTCGTAAACTCTGGCTGCCCGCAGGCGTTGAAGGCGTCTGGCAGCTATGGGAACAGCCGCAGAACACCACAGAGAGGGAATTATGAGCCAGTTTTTTTATATTCATCCTGATAACCCGCAGCAACGTCTGATCAACCAGGCGGTGGAGATCGTGCGTAAAGGCGGGGTGATTGTTTATCCAACTGATTCCGGCTATGCGCTCGGCTGTAAAATTGAAGATAAAAACGCCATGGAGCGTATTTGTCGTATTCGCCAGCTGCCGGACGGTCACAACTTTACCCTGATGTGTCGCGATCTTTCTGAACTCTCGACCTATTCATTTGTCGATAACGTTGCGTTTCGTTTGATGAAAAACAATACGCCGGGTAACTACACTTTCATCCTGAAGGGGACGAAGGAAGTGCCACGCCGTCTGTTGCAGGAAAAACGCAAAACCATCGGTATGCGTGTGCCTTCTAACCCGATTGCGCAGGCGTTGCTTGAAGCATTGGGCGAACCGATGCTTTCCACTTCGCTAATGCTGCCAGGCAGTGAATTTACCGAATCCGATCCGGAAGAAATTAAAGACCGTCTGGAAAAACAGGTGGATTTGATTATTCACGGCGGCTATCTCGGGCAGAAACCGACAACGGTTATTGATCTCACCGATGATACGCCAGTCGTATTGCGTGAAGGTGTAGGTGATGTGAAGCCTTTTTTATAAGTGCTTAACTCTGTATACTACGCGGCCTTAAAATGGCGCTCTACTGCGCCATTGATTCTCCTGTTCGACGCCTGGGAAGGCGACACCAAAAGGAAGCTCTATGAGCGAAAAGCTACAGAAAGTGCTGGCGCGTGCCGGTCACGGTTCTCGCCGTGAAATCGAATCTATTATTGAAGCCGGTCGTGTGAGTGTTGATGGCAAAATTGCTAAACTCGGCGATCGTGTTGAAATTACCCCTGGATTGAAAATCCGTATCGATGGTCACCTGATTTCGGTACGTGAGTCCGCTGAACAAATTTGTCGCGTTCTGGCCTATTACAAACCGGAAGGTGAGTTGTGTACCCGTAACGATCCGGAAGGGCGTCCAACGGTATTTGACCGTCTGCCAAAGCTGCGTGGCGCACGCTGGATTGCCGTAGGTCGTCTGGACGTTAACACCTGTGGTCTGCTGTTGTTCACCACCGACGGTGAACTGGCAAACCGTTTAATGCATCCAAGCCGTGAAGTTGAACGTGAATATGCCGTGCGTGTATTTGGTCAGGTTGACGACGCGAAACTGCGTGATTTGAGTCGTGGCGTGCAGCTGGAAGATGGTCCGGCAGCCTTTAAAACCATTAAGTTCAGCGGCGGCGAAGGGATCAACCAGTGGTACAACGTTACTCTGACCGAAGGCCGTAACCGTGAAGTTCGTCGTCTTTGGGAAGCTGTTGGTGTGCAGGTGAGCCGTCTGATCCGCGTGCGTTACGGTGATATCCCACTGCCGAAAGGTCTGCCACGCGGTGGCTGGACTGAGCTGGATCTTGCCCAGACTAACTATCTGCGTGAGCTGGTGGAACTACCGCCAGAAACCAGCTCTAAAGTTGCTGTAGAAAAAGACCGTCGTCGTATGAAGGCGAATCAAATTCGTCGTGCGGTGAAACGTCACAGCCAAGTCAGCGGCGGTCGTCGTTCTGGTGGACGTAATAATAACGGTTAATTTAAGTTAAGTATTAAATAAAGGCCCTGCGGGGCCTTTTCTTCATTTGAAGCATGATAAATAGTCGCAGTATTTTAATTTAATTTCATACTTGCTTATGAATAATGCCAGGGAATAGCCACATTACTATTTAATTATCTGAGATAAACTCAACGTCAAGAGGTGGGTTATGATTAGATATAGTGGATTATTTCTATCGCTGTTAATGCTTTCAGGTTGTGCAACTGAAGCATTGAAAAATGAACAAGCTGAAACTGTTATTACTGCGGGTAACAAGGCGGTTGCGGCGAATGCAAGTTTCTTTAAACAATACTATGCTTCTCGTGAAAACTTTCTTGTTAATTTTTATGCGACTAATCCGGATTGTGCATTGCGACCTGATTATACCATTGATGTTGCGAACGATGGTCAGGGTGGAAAATTATGCAGGCCCCCTGAAGAAAAAACAGATAAAGTACAATTAGTCCCATTCGAAAAAGAGAAACTACTGGCTTCAATGGAAGTCATTAATAGCATGAGTGCTTATGTAGAGCTCTTGACTGAAGACATAAAAACTACAGAAAGTCAGCAAGTGACATTACTTAAACAGGCTCTGGATCACGCAAACAACGCGCAAACACTACTTGATGTTTCACATAGCAAAGATTTAGCTGAATCGGCAGCGGCAGTTAAAGACTTAGTAAGTTATTTCAATGAGTTATATATAATAAAGGTCAATGCTGGGAAAATAGGTAAAACGGCGGATAAAAATTGGGTAAGACTTATAAAAAACATGACTGTTTTGCGTAATGATATTTATACAAAAGGCGATAAGATTGAAAATTATACCTTTGCGAATGTACATAATAATATGCTTTATTATAATGCGGCATCTAAAAACTCTAAGAATACAGAGTTTAACACTCTGAAAAACAGGAAGGAGTTTCTAAGTTCAGTAATCAATGTGAATGAAACAAGACTACAGGCATCGGCTGCTGCAATGCCCGCGATTGAAGCTTTAAATGCCTTTATAGATAAGGGTGATTATCTAAAAGGTTTATACACTAATAAAACACGCACGGCAGCTGAACAAAAAAGATTAAATGAAATATTACGCGCACAGGTCATTAGTGGGTTAAAGGCGTCTGAGGGGCTGGCGAAATTACTTATTGCCAGCGGAATAATGTTATAGGAGGGGCTTTTTATGAACGATGTACAAAACCGTAGAATACTGGCATTACTTGATATGCTGTATAATACTCTGGGCAACAAAACCACATGCAAGGTTTGTCATAAATATTTTATCCTTATCCTCACGGTGATGAACAATCTGACGATTAACTACGGTACTGAAACTTCGCCAGAGTTAAGCGGAATCAGTTATGAAGATGCCAATGCGTTAATTACTGAACTGATATTATTTATTGAAGATGTTGACGCTGAGAATCATGAAGCATATCCGGGACATTTGAATGAGATTAAACGGATTCTGAGTTTTGCTATTGCCGCTTGAATATAATTATGATTAAAGCACCTCAAGAGGCGATCTTTTGAGGTGCTTTCCCTTAATAATCAATCCCGATTTGCGCCTTAACACCAGCATCAAACGCATGTTTGACGGGGCGTAATTCACTTACCGTATCCGCCAGTTCAAGAATATCCCGATGACAACCACGACCCGTGATAATCACCGTCTGTTGATGTGGACGTTCATTTAACGCCTGCACCACTTCATCCAGTGGTAAATAGTCATACGCCACCATATACGTCAGCTCATCGAGCAAAACCATATCCAGTGAAGGATCGGCCAGCATTCGTTTGGCATGTTGCCAGACTTCACGGCAGGCCGCGGTATCAGATTCGCGGTTTTGCGTATCCCAGGTAAAGCCCGTTGCCATCACCTGAAATTCAACGCCGTGTGGTTCCAGCAGATTTCGTTCGCCATTAGGCCAGGTGCCTTTAATAAACTGCACGACGCCCACTTTTTTTCCGTGACCAACTGCGCGTGTTGCCGTACCAAATGCTGCGGTGGTTTTGCCTTTTCCATTGCCGGTAAAGACGATGATAATACCGCGTTCATCCTGGGCCTGGGCCACACGGGCATCCACTTTATCTTTTACACGCTGCTGACGCTGTTGGTAGCGTTCATCACTCATTGGGATATTCCTGGTTTACGGCCCGGTTGGGCGTCAAAGGTCATGCCGGTTTTACGGCGGCTGTCATCGCCCATCAGCCAGAGGTAGAGCGGCATGATATCAGCGGGTGTTTTAAGTTTCTGTGGATCTTCGGTCGGGAAGGCGCTTGCGCGCATTGCGGTGCGCGTACCACCTGGGTTAATGCAGTTGACGCGCAGGCGCTGCTGATATTCATCGGCCAGTACCTGCATCATCCCTTCGGTGGCAAATTTCGACGCTGCATAAGCGCCCCAGTTTGCACGCCCCTGACGTCCAACGCTTGATGAAGTAAAGACCAGTGAACCGGCGTCCGATTTGAGTAATAAAGGAAGCAGTGCCTGGGTGAGCATAAAGGTGGCATTAACGTTGACCTGCATGACGTCCTGCCAGACCTGCGGGTTTTGCTCGCTCATTGGGCAAACATCGCCGAGCAATCCGGCATTATGCAAAACACCATCCAGACGCGGATAATTAACGGCAATGCGCTGTGCCAGTTGTTGGCAATCTTCGGACGTGCAGGTCAGCAAATCGAGAATAAACCACTGTGGCTGACGCCCAGTTTCTTCGTTTATGTGGCTGGCTACCTGACGTAATTTTTCTTCATTACGGCCCAACAGAATCACTGTCGCACCATAGCGTGCATACGTCATCGCGGCTTCACGACCAATACCATTGCTGGCTCCCGTCACCAGGATAATGCGATCATTGAGTAAATCTTGTTTTGGCTGGTAATGCATGGCTACTCCTCAACGACGTTGTCTGTCGCGCTGCCAGTGTACTTTAAGACTTTGGGGCTTTATGCCTGAAACAGAAGGGCATTTCAATCAGCCTGGGGCGATAACACCGCAAAATGGATACTTTGTCATACTTTCGCTGCAATAACATCTCTGCGAGACGGCTTAACATGCCTGTTGTAAACTGTGAGCCAAAGCGTTGTTTAACCAAGGTGGGGACTCGTGGAATTGTTGTCTGAATATGGTTTGTTTTTGGCGAAAATCGTTACCGTTGTGCTAGCGATTGCGGCGATTGCCGCCATTATTGTCAATGTTGCTCAACGTAATAAACGCCAGCGTGGCGAGTTACGGGTCAACAATCTCAGCGAACAGTATAAGGAGATGAAAGAAGAACTGGCCGCGGCGCTGATGGACACTCATCAGCAAAAACAGTGGCATAAAGCGCAGAAGAAAAAGCACAAGCAAGAAGCGAAAGCCGCAAAAGCGAAAGCCAAACTGGGCGAGGTGGCAACTGACAGTAAACCTCGCGTCTGGGTGCTGGATTTTAAAGGCAGCATGGACGCCCATGAAGTGAACTCGCTACGTGAAGAGATAACGGCGGTACTCGCAGCATTTAAACCGCAGGATCAGGTTGTGCTACGTCTGGAAAGCCCTGGTGGCATGGTGCATGGTTACGGGCTGGCGGCTTCGCAGCTGCAGCGTCTGCGTGATAAAAACATTCCTTTAACTGTTACGGTAGACAAAGTTGCTGCCAGCGGCGGTTACATGATGGCCTGTGTGGCGGACAAAATTGTTTCCGCACCGTTTGCTATTGTGGGTTCCATTGGGGTGGTGGCGCAAATGCCCAACTTTAACCGCTTCCTGAAAAGCAAAGATATTGATATCGAACTGCACACCGCCGGGCAGTATAAGCGCACGCTGACCTTGCTGGGTGAAAACACCGAAGAAGGGCGGGAGAAATTCCGCGAAGAGCTGAACGAAACGCATCAGTTATTTAAAGATTTTGTGAAGCGTATGCGTCCGTCTCTGGATATTGAACAGGTGGCAACGGGTGAACACTGGTACGGACAACAGGCGGTAGAGAAAGGCCTGGTTGATGAAATCAACACCAGTGATGAAGTTATTCTTAGCCTGATGGAAGGCCGTGAAGTGGTCAATGTACGCTATATGCAGCGTAAACGACTCATTGACCGATTCACCGGCAGCGCGGCAGAGAGCGCTGATCGATTGTTGCTACGCTGGTGGCAGCGGGGGCAAAAGCCATTGATGTAAAAGACAAACGCGAGGGTAAGACCTCGCGTTTTGCTTTAATCAACCAGGTGATATTTTTCTGAAAGCACATGGGCCAGGTGTTTGAACATATTAAACACCGCGGTGCTTTTGGCTGTTGGCAATCCTTGTTCATCTAAAAAGTAGTCGCCGGTAAAGACCAGCACGCCATTACGCTGCGAGACGCCGGTGGCTTCAATCCCTGCGAGCGTATCCTCATGCTCACGAATGATTTTATTGGCCTCTTTCAACAGCGTTTCGCGGTCGATGGGTTGTGTCTCTTTGTTCATTATTTACTCCTTAAACAAGGACATTAGTCTACGCCAGGCATGGCTTGCAGACAAATATACCACGCTGGTGGCAAGAGCGCCTTACTGGCAACTTTGGATTTTGCATGCTAATAAAGTTGCGTATCGGATTTTATCAGGTACAGTGTGACGCTTTCGTCAATCTGGCAATAGATTTGCTTGACATTCGACCAAAATTCCGTCGTGCTATAGCGCCTGTAGGCCAAGACCTGTTAACTCAGTCACCTGAATTTTCGTGAACAGAGTCACGACAAGGGGTTGATATCCGCAGAGAACGAGTCCATATCGGTAACTCGTTGCCAGTGGAAGGTTTATCAACGTGCGACGCATTCCTGGAAGAATCAAATTAGGTAAGGTGAATATGGGTAAAGCTCTTGTCATCGTTGAGTCCCCGGCAAAAGCCAAAACGATCAACAAGTATCTGGGTAGTGACTACGTGGTGAAATCCAGCGTCGGTCACATCCGCGATTTGCCGACCAGTGGCTCAGCTGCCAAAAAGAGTGCCGACTCTACCTCCACCAAGACGGCTAAAAAGCCTAAAAAGGATGAACGTGGCGCTCTCGTCAACCGTATGGGGGTTGACCCGTGGCACAATTGGGAGGCGCACTATGAAGTGCTGCCTGGTAAAGAGAAGGTCGTCTCTGAACTGAAACAACTGGCTGAAAAAGCAGACCACATCTATCTCGCAACCGACCTTGACCGCGAAGGGGAAGCCATTGCATGGCACCTGCGGGAAGTGATTGGTGGTGATGATGCGCGCTATAGCCGAGTTGTGTTTAACGAAATTACTAAAAACGCGATCCGCCAGGCATTTAACAAACCAGGTGAGCTGAATATTGATCGTGTTAATGCCCAGCAGGCGCGTCGCTTTATGGACCGCGTGGTGGGATATATGGTTTCGCCGCTGCTGTGGAAAAAGATCGCTCGTGGTCTGTCTGCAGGTCGTGTGCAGTCGGTGGCGGTCCGCCTGGTGGTCGAGCGTGAGCGTGAAATTAAAGCGTTCGTACCGGAAGAGTTCTGGGAAGTCGATGCCAGCACGACCACGCCATCTGGTGATGCGTTGGCGTTGCAGGTGACTCATCAGAACGACAAACCGTTCCGCCCGGTCAACAAAGAACAAACTCAGGCTGCGGTAAGTCTGCTGGAAAAAGCGCGCTACAGCGTGCTGGAACGTGAAGACAAACCGACAACCAGTAAACCTGGCGCTCCTTTTATTACCTCTACGCTGCAACAAGCTGCCAGCACCCGTCTTGGTTTTGGCGTGAAAAAAACCATGATGATGGCGCAGCGTTTGTATGAAGCAGGCTATATCACTTACATGCGTACCGACTCCACCAACCTGAGTCAGGACGCAGTAAATATGGTTCGCGGTTATATCAGCGATAATTTTGGTAAGAAATATCTGCCGGAAAGTCCGAATCAGTACGCCAGCAAAGAAAACTCACAGGAAGCGCACGAAGCGATTCGTCCTTCTGACGTCAATGTGATGGCGGAATCGCTGAAGGATATGGAAGCAGATGCGCAGAAACTGTACCAGTTAATCTGGCGTCAGTTCGTTGCCTGCCAGATGACCCCAGCGAAATATGACTCCACGACGCTGACCGTTGGTGCGGGCGATTTCCGCCTGAAAGCACGCGGTCGTATTTTGCGCTTTGATGGCTGGACGAAAGTGATGCCTGCGCTGCGTAAAGGCGATGAAGATCGTATCTTACCGGCAGTCGATAAAGGCGATGCTCTGACGCTCGTTGAACTGACACCAGCCCAGCACTTTACCAAGCCGCCAGCCCGTTTCAGTGAAGCATCGCTGGTTAAAGAGCTGGAAAAACGCGGTATCGGTCGTCCGTCTACCTACGCGTCGATCATTTCGACCATTCAGGATCGTGGCTATGTGCGAGTAGAAAATCGTCGTTTCTATGCGGAAAAAATGGGCGAAATCGTCACCGATCGCCTGGAAGAGAATTTCCGTGAGTTAATGAACTACGACTTCACCGCACAGATGGAAAACAGCCTCGACCAGGTGGCAAATCACGAAGCAGAGTGGAAAGCTGTACTGGATCACTTCTTCTCGGATTTCACCCAGCAGTTAGATAAAGCTGAAAAAGATCCCGAAGAGGGGGGTATGCGCCCGAACCAGATGGTTCTGACCAGCATCGACTGCCCGACCTGTGGTCGCAAAATGGGTATTCGCACAGCGAGCACCGGGGTATTCCTTGGCTGTTCCGGCTACGCTCTGCCGCCGAAAGAGCGTTGCAAAACCACCATTAACCTGGTGCCGGAAAACGAAGTGCTGAACGTGCTGGAAGGCGAAGACGCTGAAACCAATGCGTTGCGCGCAAAACGTCGTTGCCCGAAATGCGGTACGGCGATGGACAGCTATCTCATCGATCCGAAACGTAAGTTGCATGTCTGTGGTAATAACCCAACCTGCGACGGTTACGAGATCGAAGAGGGCGAATTCCGCATTAAAGGTTATGACGGCCCGATCGTTGAGTGTGAAAAATGTGGATCTGAAATGCACCTGAAAATGGGGCGTTTCGGTAAATACATGGCCTGCACTAACGAAGAGTGTAAAAACACACGTAAGATTTTACGTAACGGCGAAGTGGCACCACCGAAGGAAGATCCGGTGCCATTACCGGAGCTGCCGTGCGAAAAATCAGATGCTTATTTCGTGCTGCGTGACGGTGCTGCCGGTGTGTTCCTGGCGGCCAATACCTTCCCGAAATCGCGTGAAACACGTGCGCCACTGGTGGAAGAGCTTTATCGCTTCCGCGACCGTCTGCCGGAAAAACTGCGTTATCTGGCCGATGCGCCACCGCAGGATCCGGAAGGTAATAAGACCATGGTTCGCTTTAGCCGTAAAACCAAACAGCAATATGTCTCTTCGGAAAAAGACGGAAAGGCGACTGGCTGGTCAGCATTTTATGTTGATGGCAAATGGGTTGAAGGGAAAAAATAACCTTTAATTCTGTCAGGTTATTATAAACAAAGGGTCGCGAAAGCGGCCCTTTTTTATTGCATATTATTTTTTCTTCACACCTATACACTAAGGCTATAAATGATATAGTGGTTATAGTTAGCACCTTTTTTATTATTAAATCGTATTAGTCACCCGCCAGGTGTGACGAAAAAACGATGTTCTGATGGCGTCTAAGTGGATGGTTTAACATGAAATTACAACAACTTCGCTATATTGTTGAGGTGGTCAATCATAACCTGAATGTCTCATCAACGGCGGAAGGACTTTACACATCACAACCCGGGATCAGTAAACAAGTCAGAATGCTGGAAGACGAGCTAGGCATTCAAATTTTTTCCCGAAGCGGCAAGCACCTGACGCAGGTAACGCCAGCAGGACAAGAAATAATTCGTATCGCTCGTGAAGTCCTGTCGAAAGTCGATGCTATAAAATCGGTCGCCGGAGAGCACACCTGGCCGGATAAAGGCTCGCTGTATATCGCCACCACGCATACCCAGGCACGCTATGCGTTACCAAACGTCATCAAAGGCTTTATTGAGCGTTATCCTCGCGTTTCTTTGCATATGCACCAGGGCTCGCCGACACAAATTGCTGATGCTGTCTCTAAAGGCAATGCCGATTTCGCTATCGCCACAGAAGCGCTGCATCTGTATGAAGATTTAGTGATGTTACCGTGCTACCACTGGAATCGTGCTATTGTAGTCACTCCGGATCACCCGCTGGCAGGCAAAAAAGCCATTACCATTGAAGAACTGGCGCAATATCCGTTGGTGACATATACCTTCGGCTTTACCGGACGCTCAGAACTGGATACTGCCTTTAACCGCGCAGGGTTAACGCCGCGTATCGTCTTCACGGCAACGGATGCTGACGTCATTAAAACTTACGTCCGGTTAGGGTTGGGGGTAGGGGTTATTGCCAGCATGGCGGTGGATCCGGTCGCCGATCCCGACCTGGTGCGCGTTGATGCTCACGATATCTTCAGCCACAGTACAACCAAAATTGGTTTTCGCCGTAGTACTTTTTTGCGCAGTTATATGTATGATTTCATTCAGCGTTTTGCACCGCATTTAACGCGTGATGTCGTTGATGCGGCTGTCGCATTGCGCTCTAATGAAGAAATTGAGGTCATGTTTAAAGATATAAAACTGCCGGAAAAATAATTTCTTGCGTTATTTTCGGCACCTTTTATGTAGCGAAGGTGCCGGAATATATTCTCTTTTGTTGCTTATTTGTATACCGTGCACAATATTTTTATCCCTCATATTTATAGGGTAAATTACCTGTAAAGTAGTGTCTAATTACCCGCCTCGCAAACTCCAGTTTTCAAATATCTATTTCAGGTCAAAAGATTGAATTATTCACTGGAGACGATTCGTAAATTCGCTGGATTTTTGACTAAAGTTTCTTTAGGATTTGTCTCATCGTATGATTAATTACACCAATCGTTCAACGTCTTGCTGATAAGTGATGGCGATTATATGAGGTTAGCAATGCCTTCTGGAAATCAGGAACCCCGCCGGGACCCTGAATTAAAACGCAAAGCCTGGCTAGCGGTATTTCTTGGTTCTGCACTTTTCTGGGTGGTTGTCGCACTGCTGATTTGGAAAGTGTGGGGATAACTATGGTCGGTCAGGAGCAACTGGAGTCGTCACCATTATGTCAGCATAGTGACAATGAACCAGTAACGAAACGGGAATGTTCCGTCGTTATTCCAGACGACTGGCAACTAACAACGCAGCAGCAAGCCTTTATAGAACTGTTTGCTGAAGATGATCAGCCGAAACAATAATTATCATCATTCTTATTACCCATTTTTAATGAATTAAAGGGCTTTTAATACACCGCAGCAATAACAGGTTGAGTTATCTCAACACAAAGTAATAACCGTTAAGGGTGTAGCCTATGATCAACACAAATATGAAATATTGGTCCTGGATGGGCGCATTTTCTCTGTCGATGCTCTTCTGGGCCGAACTCCTCTGGATCATTACTCACTGATTCCTGACCCCGCTGCGGCGGGGTTTTCATTTGCTTTGCCACAAGGTTTCTCCTCTTTTATCAATTTGGGTTGTTATCAAATCGTTACGCAATGTTTGTGTTATCTTTAATATTCACCCTGAAGAGAATCAGGGCTTCGCAACCCTGTCATTAAGGAGGAGCTATGTCGTCAACCCTACGAGAAGCCAGTAAGGACACGTTGCAGGCCAAAGATAAAACTTACCACTACTACAGCCTGCCGCTTGCTGCCAAATCACTGGGCGATATCACCCGTCTGCCTAAGTCACTCAAAGTTTTGCTCGAAAACCTGCTGCGCTGGCAGGATGGTAACTCGGTTACCGAAGAGGATATCTACGCGCTGGTGGGATGGCTGAAAAATGCCCATGCTGACCGTGAAATTGCCTACCGCCCGGCAAGGGTGCTGATGCAGGACTTTACCGGCGTACCTGCCGTTGTTGATCTGGCGGCAATGCGCGAAGCGGTTAAACGCCTCGGCGGCGATACTGCAAAGGTTAACCCGCTCTCACCGGTCGACCTGGTCATTGACCACTCGGTGACCGTCGATCGTTTTGGTGATGATGAGGCATTTGAAGAAAACGTGCGCCTGGAAATGGAGCGCAACCACGAACGTTATGTGTTCCTGAAATGGGGAAAGCAGGCGTTCAGTCGTTTTAGCGTCGTGCCGCCAGGCACAGGCATTTGCCATCAGGTTAACCTCGAATATCTCGGCAAAGCAGTGTGGAGCGAATTGCAGGACGGTGAATGGATTGCTTATCCGGATACACTCGTTGGTACTGACTCGCACACCACCATGATAAACGGCCTCGGCGTGCTGGGGTGGGGCGTTGGTGGGATCGAAGCCGAAGCCGCAATGTTAGGCCAGCCGGTTTCCATGCTTATCCCTGACGTAGTGGGCTTTAAACTCACCGGAAAATTACGTGAAGGTATTACCGCCACAGACCTGGTACTCACCGTTACCCAAATGCTGCGCAAACATGGCGTGGTGGGGAAATTCGTCGAATTTTATGGTGATGGGCTGGATTCACTACCGCTGGCGGATCGCGCCACCATTGCCAATATGTCGCCAGAATATGGTGCCACCTGTGGCTTCTTCCCAATCGATGCTGTCACCCTCGATTACATGCGTTTAAGCGGGCGCAGCGAAGATCAGGTCGAGTTGGTCGAAAAATATGCCAAAGCGCAGGGCATGTGGCGAAACCCGGGCGATGAACCGATTTTTACCAGTACGTTAGAACTGGATATGAATGACGTTGAAGCGAGCCTGGCAGGGCCAAAACGCCCACAGGATCGCGTTGCACTGCCCGATGTACCAAAAGCATTTGCCGCCAGTAACGAACTGGAAGTAAATGCCACGCATAAAGATCGCCAGCCGGTCGATTATGTTATGAACGGACATCAGTATCAGTTACCTGATGGCGCGGTGGTCATTGCTGCGATAACGTCGTGCACCAACACCTCTAACCCAAGTGTGCTGATGGCCGCAGGTTTGCTGGCGAAAAAAGCTGTAACTCTGGGCCTCAAGCGGCAACCGTGGGTCAAAGCGTCGCTGGCACCAGGCTCGAAAGTCGTTTCTGATTATCTGGCAAAAGCGAAACTGACACCGTATCTGGATGAACTGGGATTTAACCTTGTGGGATACGGTTGTACCACCTGTATTGGTAACTCTGGTCCATTGCCCGATCCTATCGAAACGGCAATCAAAAAAGGCGATTTAACCGTCGGTGCGGTGCTGTCCGGCAACCGTAACTTTGAAGGCCGTATCCATCCGCTGGTTAAAACTAACTGGCTGGCCTCGCCGCCGCTGGTGGTTGCCTATGCGCTGGCGGGAAATATGAATATTAACCTCGCTTCTGAGCCTATTGGTCACGATCGTAAAGGCGATCCGGTATATCTGAAAGATATCTGGCCATCGGCACAAGAAATTGCCCGTGCGGTAGAACAAGTCTCCACAGAAATGTTCCGCAAAGAGTACGCAGAAGTTTTTGAAGGCACGGCGGAATGGAAAGAGATTAACGTTGCGCGATCCGATACCTACGGTTGGCAGGAGGATTCAACCTATATTCGCTTATCGCCTTTCTTTGATGAAATGCAGGCAACACCAGCACCTGTGGAAGATATTCACGGTGCGCGGATCCTCGCAATGCTGGGGGATTCGGTTACCACTGACCACATTTCTCCGGCGGGCAGCATTAAGCCCGATAGCCCGGCGGGGCGATATCTACAAGGTCGGGGTGTTGAGCGCAAAGACTTTAACTCCTACGGTTCGCGGCGTGGTAACCATGAAGTGATGATGCGCGGCACCTTCGCCAATATTCGCATTCGTAATGAAATGGTGCCTGGCGTTGAAGGGGGGATGACGCGGCATCTACCTGACAGTGATGTCGTCTCTATTTATGATGCCGCGATGCGCTATAAGCAGGAGCAAACGCCGCTGGCGGTGATTGCCGGGAAAGAGTATGGATCAGGCTCCAGCCGTGACTGGGCAGCAAAAGGTCCGCGTCTGCTTGGTATTCGTGTTGTGATTGCCGAATCGTTTGAACGAATTCACCGTTCGAATTTAATTGGCATGGGCATCCTGCCGCTGGAATTTCCGCTAGGCGTGACGCGTAAAACGTTAGGGCTAATCGGGGAAGAGAAGATTGATATTGTCGATCTGCAAAGTCTACAACCCGGTGCGACGGTTCCGGTGACGTTTACGCGCGCGGATGGTAGCCAGGAAGTCGTACCCTGCTGTTGTCGTATCGACACCGCGACGGAGTTGACTTACTACCAGAACGACGGCATTTTGCATTATGTCATTCGTAATATGTTGAAGTAACGAGTATTTGCTTGCCGGTTATTTTGCTTCCGGCAAGCAAATGAATTAAACAATGCAAGAGGGTTATTTGTTCAGCAAATGACCCATTTTCTCGGCTTTGGTATCGAGATAATGTTCGTTATTGGGGTTACGACCTACAATCAACGGTACGCGTTCAACAATATTAATCCCTGCTTCGGTCAGAATTTCGACTTTTTTCGGGTTGTTGGTTAACAAGCGGACTTCATTGACGCCAAGGAGTTTGAACATATCAGCGCAAAGAGTGAAGTCGCGCTCATCAGCGGCGAAGCCTAACTGGTGGTTAGCCTCTACAGTATCGTAACCTTGATCCTGCAGTGCATAAGCGCGGATTTTATTCAGCAGACCAATGTTACGACCTTCCTGACGGTGATACAGCAAAATACCACGGCCTTCTTCGGCAATTTGCGTCAGTGCCGCTTCGAGCTGGAAGCCACAATCGCAGCGCAAGCTGAACAGGGCGTCACCGGTCAGACATTCGGAATGGACGCGCGCAAGTACCGGGGTATGCCCGGAAATATCGCCATAGACTAGCGCGACATGATCGTGTCCGGTTGCCAGTTCTTCAAATCCCACCATCAGGAAATCGCCCCATGGGGTTGGCAGTTTGGCTTCTGCCACACGTTTAAGCTGCATGAAATTCTCCAGATAATGCTGGTTCTGTATTGGCTTATTTTGCCATAACGAGAAGGGGTTCACCTAATCACGACGCGTCGATCGTTCACGGAATGGCACAAATCTGTCAATTTTTCCTGGAACTGGCATTTTCAGTTATGATTGTGGGACTTATCAAAAAGGAGATGCCATGCGTTCGATTGCCAGACGTACCGCAGTGGGAGCTGCACTATTGCTTGTTATGCCGGTAGCCGTATGGATTTCTGGCTGGCGTTGGCAACCTGGAGAACAAAGTTGGCTACTAAAAGCGGCTTTTTGGGTTACTGAAACTGTCACTCAGCCCTGGGGCGTCATTACACATTTGATTTTATTCGGCTGGTTTCTCTGGTGTCTGCGTTTTCGCATTAAGGCTGCCATTATGTTATTTGCCATTCTGGCGGCGGCAATCCTTGTGGGACAAGGCGTTAAATCCTGGATCAAAGACAAAGTCCAGGAACCACGACCTTTTGTAATCTGGCTGGAAAAAACACATCATATTCCGGTTGATGAGTTCTACACTTTAAAGCGAGCAGAACGCGGAAATTTAGTGAAAGAACAGTTGGCTGAAGAGAATAATATCCCACAATATTTGCGTTCACACTGGCAGAAAGAGACGGGGTTTGCCTTTCCTTCCGGTCACACGATGTTTGCTGCCAGTTGGGCGCTGCTGGCCGTTGGTTTGCTATGGCCGCGTCGGCGAACGTTAACTATTGCTATCTTGCTGGTATGGGCAACCGGAGTCATGGGAAGCCGCCTGCTGCTCGGGATGCATTGGCCACGCGATCTGGTGGTAGCTACGTTGATTTCGTGGGCGCTGGTGGCGGTGGCAACGTGGCTTGCGCAACGAATTTGTGGGCCATTAACACCACCTGCGGAAGAAAATCGCGAAATTGCACAACGAGAACAAGAAAGTTAACGCTGGTTGATTTTCTGAATTTAGCCCTTAAATCATCAACAATGCGCGTGGTTGCCATTTCGCAGACGGCGCGAAAATGGTACTTTAAAGGGCTATTGCGGTAAGTTGACCATAATTTATTCGCTCTAACCACATAACGGGAAGTAATGTGAAATATTTACTCATTTTCTTACTGGTGTTAGCGATCTTCGTGATTTCGGTCACGTTGGGTGCGCAGAACGATCAACAGGTGACGTTTAATTATCTGTTAGCGCAAGGGGAGTACCGTATTTCCACATTGCTGGCGGTATTGTTTGCTGCGGGGTTTGCTATCGGTTGGCTGATTTGCGGCCTGTTCTGGCTGCGAGTTCGTGTTTCCCTGGCGCGCGCTGAACGTAAAATAAAGCGACTGGAAAACCAGCTTTCACCCGCGACTGACGTGGCTGTAGCGCCGCATTCGTCAGCGGCGAAGGAATAACTTTCTATGCTGGAGTTGTTGTTTCTGCTTTTGCCTGTAGCCGCTGCCTATGGCTGGTATATGGGCCGCAGAAGTGCGCAACAAAACAAGCAAGATGAAGCCAACCGCTTGTCGCGTGATTACGTAGCGGGGGTTAACTTTCTGCTTAGTAATCAACAGGATAAAGCGGTAGACCTGTTTCTCGATATGCTTAAAGAGGATACGGGTACCGTTGAAGCCCACCTTACGCTCGGAAACCTGTTCCGTTCGCGTGGCGAAGTTGATCGCGCTATTCGCATCCATCAGACCCTAATGGAAAGCGCCTCGCTGACCTATGAACAGCGTCTGTTGGCGATTCAACAACTGGGGCGTGATTACATGGCCGCCGGGTTATACGACCGCGCGGAAGACATGTTCAATCAACTGACCGATGAAACTGACTTCCGCATTGGCGCGCTGCAACAGTTGCTACAAATCTACCAGGCTACCAGCGAGTGGCAGAAAGCAATTGATGTTGCCGAACGCCTGGTGAAGCTGGGTAAAGATAAGCAGCGCGTCGAAATTGCTCATTTCTACTGCGAGTTAGCCCTACAGCATATGGCCAGCGACGATCTCGATCGTGCCATGGCCTTGTTAAAAAAAGGTGCGGCGGCAGATAAAAACAGCGCCCGCGTATCCATCATGATGGGACGCGTATTTATGGCGAAAGGAGAATACGCCAAAGCCGTCGAAAGTTTGCAACGCGTGATATCCCAGGACAGAGAACTGGTCAGCGAAACGCTGGAAATGCTGCAAACCTGCTACCAGCAGTTGGGTAAAACTGCCGAATGGGCAGAGTTCCTGCAGCGCGCGGTGGAAGAGAACACCGGTGCCGATGCTGAACTAATGCTTGCGGACATCATCGAAGCGCGCGACGGTAGTGAGGCCGCACAGGTCTATATTACGCGTCAGCTTCAGCGTCATCCGACCATGCGTGTGTTCCATAAGCTAATGGATTACCACTTAAATGAAGCGGAAGAAGGGCGTGCCAAAGAGAGTCTGATGGTGCTGCGTGACATGGTTGGCGAGAAGGTGCGTAGTAAGCCTCGTTATCGCTGCCAGAAATGTGGTTTTACCGCATACACCCTCTACTGGCATTGTCCATCTTGTCGGGCCTGGTCAACCATTAAACCGATTCGCGGTCTTGATGGCCTGTAATTTTTAAAAAAATCCGACTTTAGTTACAACATACTTATTATTAATGTTCCATTGTGCTCCGGTAACTCGGGCGCAGAAAAGCCTGCCAGGGGAGAAATCGCAACTGTTAATTTTTTATTTCCACGGGTAGAATGCTCGCCGTTTACCTGTTTCGCGCCACTTCCGGTGCCCATCATCAAGAAGGTCTGGTCATGACGTTAACTGCTTCATCTTCTTCCCGCGCTGTTACGAATTCTCCTGTGGTTGTTGCCCTTGATTATCATAATCGTGATGCCGCGCTGGCCTTTGTCGACAAGATCGACCCACGCGATTGTCGTCTGAAAGTCGGCAAAGAGATGTTTACGCTGTTTGGACCTCAATTTGTACGCGAACTTCAACAGCGTGGTTTTGATATCTTCCTCGACCTGAAATTTCACGATATTCCCAACACTGCAGCGCACGCTGTCGCCGCTGCAGCTGACTTAGGCGTGTGGATGGTGAATGTTCACGCCTCCGGTGGGGCGCGTATGATGACCGCAGCGCGTGAGGCACTCGTCCCGTTTGGCAAAGATGCACCGCTTTTGATTGCTGTGACGGTGTTGACCAGCATGGAAGCCAGCGACCTGGCCGATCTTGGCGTGACGCTGTCACCTGCAGATTATGCAGAACGTCTGGCGGCACTGACGCAAAAATGTGGCCTTGATGGTGTGGTGTGTTCTGCTCAGGAAGCTGTGCGCTTTAAACAGGTATTCGGTCAGGAGTTCAAACTGGTTACGCCGGGCATTCGTCCGCAGGGGAGTGAAGCTGGTGACCAGCGCCGCATTATGACGCCAGAACAGGCGTTGGCGGCTGGTGTTGATTATATGGTGATTGGTCGCCCGGTAACGCAATCGGTAGATCCAGCGCAAACGCTGAAAGCGATCAACGCCTCTTTACAGCGGAGTGCATGATGAGTGATTCCAACAGCCGTCTGGTCTACTCAACGGAAACCGGACGTATTGATGAGCCAAAAGCGGCCCCTGTACGCCCTAAAGGCGACGGTGTGGTGCGTATTCAGCGTCAGACCAGTGGACGTAAAGGTAAGGGCGTTTGCTTGATTACCGGTGTCGATCTCGATGATGCCGAACTGACAAAACTGGCAGCGGAACTGAAGAAAAAATGCGGCTGCGGCGGGGCAGTTAAAGATGGAATTATTGAAATCCAGGGTGATAAGCGCGATTTATTAAAATCACTGCTTGAAGCGAAAGGGATGAAGGTAAAACTCGCCGGCGGTTAACATAAAAAGCCACGGATATATCCGTGGCTTTAGAATATTTTACTGTGTGTATTATTCAGTTATTTCGTACTGAACAGAATCAAGCGTATTATAATTGCGAGTCGATAATCGACATTTATTTACGATTATTTACCGACCTGGTGACCAATAACACCACCGACGGCTGCACCACCTAATGTACCCAGCGTACTGCCATCGGTCAGTACTGCACCGCCTAATGCACCTGCGCCCGCGCCAATTGCGGTGTTACGGTCTCGTTTAGACCAGTTAGAACAGGCACTCAGAGACATTGCCAGGGTTATTGCCAGAACAGCCGCGGTCATTTTTTTGCTCGTTACAAACATAATACTCTCTCCTGAATTTATGATTCACGGAAGTAAGCTCTCTATAACTATAATAGCTAAGAATAAGCCTGGTGAAATTATTCCGTGAAATCCGCTCGCGCGCAGGGTTATATCACGCAGGTGATAATGACCTCCTGTTATATCGCTGACAATAATTTTATATCTTGAGAGTGTTAATAACAGGTAAATAGTCTTAATTATCAACCAGGAATCATCTTAGAGCGGATGATTTGCAAAACAGCAAATCATCCGTAGAGAAGGGAAATGGTTAAATGTCAACGACGTGAACGGTGAGTTTACTGTGCTCAAGATGCATCAGATCGCTGGCGCGTATTTTCGAATCGGTAATCACGCGATTGAATCGCTCAACGGGGCCGATGGAGTATGAATGTACAGCACCAAATTTCGAACTGTCAGTCAGGACTATCGCTTCGCACTCTTTTTCCAGCACGGCATTGACCACATCGGTACGCATCATATCGCGACCGGTAAACCCAGTTTCAGGCTGCCAGCCATCAATACCAATAAATGCCTTGCTGAAATGCACCTGTTGGATGCAATGACGTGTCAAAGGGCCAACCATACTTTCGCTTTTTTTCTGGTACACGCCACCGAGTAAAATGACTTCATAAGGCGCGTCTTTCAGCAAATGTGCAATATAGCTGCTGACCGTGATGATCGTGACATTTTTCTTCTGCTCGCCCAGAGTCCGGGCGAGCAGGGCATTGCTGCTGCCATTTTCGATAAAGATGGTTTCGCCCGGTTGAACCAGTGACGCGGCAAACTCGGCGAGTTCACGCTTCAGCGTATAGTTGTTCATCATACGGGTTTCGACGTCATCACTATCAAGCGAAACTGCAAAACCATGTGCACGGCGGAGGTAACTCAGTTTTTCGAGGGTGTTGAGATCCTGGCGAATGGTAACTTCAGAAACTCCAGTGGCTTTTGCCAGATCGGTTACGCTAACCTGACCCTGGTCAATGACCATCTGTAGAATAGTTTGTTGTCGGGAATTCATCGCTGTAATTCTTATAACGTTATAATACTTAATAAAAAAATACTGACGCGCCGGGCATCCTCAAATAGGAAAACCTGAAGGCACGATTGTTAAATCTCCCACGGTGCCTTCGGGATGTCTGGCGTAGATTCAGCAACCTGGCGCAAGAGTTCTGCTTTAAGTATCTCGAGATTATGGATCGCAGAGTGGTAATCGCCTGCCACAAGGATATCTAACACAATATCAATACGTTCGGCAACGCGCTGGGCATCAAATTCAGACATCAAGGACATCCTTATAGCAAAAGGGGGAAAGTGAATAATGCAAAAATTGCCGCTAAAAGAGAAGTGTTTAACGGCAACGGCTAATTATCATCCGGGAATACGATATATAATGACGGAATACATCGCTAAGTATATATATTCATCTACTTATGAGCGCTTCAGATAGCGTTTATACCAGCGTTCGAAGGCGACGGCGGGCATCGGTTTGGCAAACAAAAATCCTTGCCGCTCATTGATCCCGTTCTTGGTTAAAAAAGCATCTTCCTTTTTACTCTCCACTCCTTCAGCGATCACCTGAAGATTCAATGCCTGGGCCACAGCGACGATCGCCCGGACCAGCGACTGCGATACAGGTTGTTTGTGAATATCTCGAACAAAAACCTGGTCAAGTTTAATCGCATCGATCGGAAAGCGCGCCAGTTGCGAAAGTGAAGAGTAGCCGGTACCAAAATCGTCCAGATGCACTTGCGCACCTAGTTGGCTAAATTGTTGAATAACAGACAGTGCCAGTTCATCATTCTCAATCAGGCAGCTCTCCGTCAGTTCAACATCAATAGGGCAGTATTCAAAATTGAGTTCCTGGAGAACCTGTTTCAGGGCGGTGAAAATGGTTTGATCGGCGAGCTGACGTGCAGAAATGTTTACCGCCACTCGCAGGTTAATGCCTTTATCCCGCCACTTCGCCACCTGGCGTACGACATCGAGAATCACCCAACGGCCTAAAGGCACAATTAGCCCTGACTCTTCGGCGTAGGAAATAAAGTCCAACGGTGGAATCAACCCACGTTCAGGTGACTGCCAACGTACTAAAGCTTCCAGACTGCGTACTTCGCCACGCCAAGTGATTTTCGGTTGATAGTGAATAACCAACTGATCGTTTTCCAGTGCTTTACGCAAGTTGGTATCCAGCCAGAGATATTCAAATACCCGCTGATTCATTTCTGGGGTAAAAACGCAAAATTGTCCTCGTCCGCCTTCCTTCGCTGTGTACATTGCTGTGTCGGCGTGACGAATAATAGCCGCGCTGTCCGAACCATGTTCGGGAGAGAGTGAAATACCCACTGAACAGCTGGTATAAACTTCAATTAAACCAATGCGGAAGGGGAGTCGTAAGCGGGTCAAAATTCGTGATGCCATTGCTTCCAGCGCGCTTTGTGAGGTATTGGATGCCAGTACCAGAAACTCATCGCCACCTGGACGCGCCAACACCTGATCATGTTCGAGACAGCTTAAAATGGCCAATGACACTTCGCGTAATAGCTGGTCACCAAACAAATGCCCATAAGCGTCGTTGACCTTTTTAAAATTATCCAAATCAAGATACACAACCCCAACTTTATTGTTATCTGCCTGATTAATGGCGTGATCGATTAACTCCTGCATTGCGTTACGATTCGGCAGTCCGGTGATACTGTCGGTATTTGCCAGAATACGCAGTCGCTCCTGAGCGCGGCGCTCTTCGGTAATGTCGGTGCCGGAACAGATTAAAAAAATCTCGTTCTTGCCACTGCCGCTGTGGACAAATTTATTGCGAAACAGAAACAGCCGCTGGCCTTTACGTGTTGGTATCCACAGTTCGACTTCATATGCATTGCCGCTTCGAAAAAATACACGGTTATTGCGCCTGGATGCCGCAGCTTCACGACGGCTCATAAACAGTTTAAACACGCTTTGCCCAATGACGTCGTGTTCTTTCAACCCTGTGTAATCTTCACATAACCGATTGAAGCGTTGGATATTCCCCCGACTGTCGAGAATCACTATTGCGGAATGTGCTTCAGAAACTACCTGCTCAGCAAAGGAAAGCCCGTGTGATAAATCACGAGCAACCGCCGGTGTGTCATGCCATGCCGACGCGTTGCCAGCCCATTCCCGTTTATTGATTTTTCGTCCTACCAGATGCACAGAAAGATCGCTTTCATCGACGGTCAGACTCATCATCAGGCTGGAAGTGATGACCGTCATTTCCCTGATGCGAGCAGCCTGTTCGGCAGATAACTGCAACGTACGTTCAGGTTCTGTGGTTTCGGTGGTAGAAAAGCGCAAAACATCGCTGCTTTCCGTCAACCGCCAGTATGGATTGTGCGATCCGAGAAAGTTGTACAACGTTGTGGACTCCCTAACGGTTTTCATGATGCATATCCTCCGGTTAACAGCGGAGTTCGCGGTTAAATAAAAGGAACAACATGACTTACATGAAATTAACGGCGGCTAAACGCATTGTTTTTTTTATCTATTTATTTGTAATCCAGTTTTGGAAAAACGCCAGTTTTCAAACGAAAGTCAGTTAAAAATCTGCCGGGATATGGCGAAGGTGGAGCGGGGAAATAAACGGCCCATTCATGAGGAATGGGCCGTGAAAGGAGATTACGCGACCGGGCGTGCAATAATGCTGCGGGTTTCCATGCGGACTTCGGCAATGGTGACGTCAATAACGTCGGTCACTTTGTAAGCCGTTTCACCTTTAATTTGTACAGTGCCGTTTTCCTGGCTGCAAACCAGTTCATCGCGCACAGCGTGTAAGAAAGGTGCTGGAATAAAGGCGATAGCGCCGTTATCAACCAAACGCACACGCATGCCGCCACGGCTGATATCGACAATTTCCGCCGCGAAACGGGTGTCGGTCCCGGCTTTGTCTTTCAGGAAGCGTGCGTATAACCAGTCGCCAACATCACGTTCTGCCATTCGGTTGAGACGGCGACGCTCGGCCATTTGGACAGTGATTTCATCCTGCGGACGCGTCGCAGTTTCGCCTTTGATAACCGCTTTCAGCAGACGGTGGTTGATCATGTCGCCATATTTACGGATTGGCGAAGTCCAGGTGGCGTATGCTTCCAGACCGAGGCCAAAGTGAGGACCGGGTTCAGTGCTAATTTCAGCAAATGACTGGAAGCGACGAATGCGGCTGTCGAGGAAACCAGTTGGTTGCGCATCCAGTTCACGACGCAGTTTGCAGAAACCGTCCAGCGTGAGCACTTCTTCGGCATCGACATGCAGACCATGGGTTTTCAGCAACGCCGCCAGCGCGTCGGCATTCGCCGGATCAAAGCCCATATGCACGTTATAGATGCCAAAACCGAGCTTATCGCGCAGTACGCGGGCCGCACAAATGTTAGCGGCAATCATCGCTTCTTCGACGATACGATTGGCAATGCGACGAGGCTCGGCGACGATATCCAGCACTTCACCTTTTTCACCGAGAATAAAGCGGTAATCCGGGCGATCTTTAAATACCAGTGCGTGGTTATTACGCCACTCGCCACGGCGTTGGCAAATTTGCGCTAACAAACGGACTTGTTCGGCAATTGCTTCACTTTCAGGCTGCCAGTCACCGGTATTTTCCAGCCAGTCAGAGACCTGGTCATACACCAGCTTCGCTTTGGATTCGATGGTGGCGGCAAAGAATTCGATATTATCTTCAATGGTGCCATCAGCGGAGAGCGTCATGCGGCATGCCAGTACCGGGCGGACTTCATTGGCGCGCAGTGAGCAGAGATCGTCAGAAAGCTCGCGAGGCAGCATAGGGATGTTGAAGCCAGGCAGATAGTTGGTGAATGCGCGAATTTTCGCGGCTTTGTCCAGCTTGCTGCCTTCAGCAATCCACGCGGTTGGATCGGCAATCGCCACAATCAGCTGAAGTTTGTCATCCGGCAACGCCTTAGCGAAAAGGGCGTCATCCATATCTTCAGTGCTGGCACTGTCGATGGTGACAAAATCCAGCGCTGTCAGATCTTCACGAACCAGACCTTCATCGAGCATTTCGGTAGCGACGCCGTCTGGTGCTTCTTTTTCCAGGTTATGGCGCGCCAGGGTAACCCACCACGGTACAAAGTGGTCGTCACCAAAAGTGATGTATTGTGTTAGTTCAGCATAGAAAGAACGATCGCCTTTCAGCGGATGACGGCGCATTTCGGCAACCGCCCAGTCGCCTTCTTTAAACTCGTGGTTCAGGCCACGGGCTGCGCGGCAAGGAATGGCGTCTTTTAAGAGTGGATGATCAGGAACGATGGCCAGACGGTCATTTTTGCCCTGAACTTTACCCACGAAACGAGTCAGAAACGGTTCAACCAGTTCTTCTGGCTCTGCGGATTCACGTTCTTTTTCACTGTGGATCACCGCGATAATTCGGTCGCCATGCATGACTTTTTTCATCTGCGGCGGCGGAATGAAATAACTTTTTTGCGCGTCGACTTCCAGGAAGCCAAAGCCTTTTTCTGTGGCTTTTACCACCCCTTCAGCGCGTGGCGTCTGGGAATGCAGTTGCTGTTTAAGCTGCGCTAGCAGCGGGTTGTCCTGAAACATAATTGTCTATTTTGGTGGCCATTAGAGCGGCTGACAGTTTTACGCGAATCTGTCTGACGCGGCAAGGTTAATATGTCTCACCCAACGCGATTTTTAAGCGATTTATCCAGCCACACAGCCCGCTCCATACCAGCAGATTAATAATCTGCGTTGATGATTTTTCGTGTTCGAGTAATGGGCTGAACTGGGCGGCGCTAAAGCGATCGGGTGCTCGGGTCAGCCATTGTATCGCCTGAACGGTAGCGCGCTCAACAGAATCACGGTCAGCCCATTGGTTAATTTCATTTTCGCCCTTGCGCAGAAGGGGGCTGATTTTTTTATATTCATTTGATGAATTCATACAGGCAGCAAAACAGGCAGGACTGCCATTAATACGCGCGAATAACAACGCCGCAAGCTTATTATCCGGCTGTGTATTGACCCGTGTGCTGTTTAACAACTTTTCGAGAAGGGAAAGTGAAATAGGGTGGAGAGAGAGTGTTTCGGTCAGTTGGCAAAGTTCTGCATTAGAACTTTTTGTGTGCTCTTCAGGTAGTTTTTCCACCTCATAGCTGCTTCGCCAGCGTATTGATTCATCAGCAAACAGTGACGCGTCGGCGTAGTTTTGTATCTCCAGACCGGGTAACCAGCGTACCGAATGCCCGAGATAAGCCTGAAATGTCGCAATTGTCCGCGCCTGAAAGCCAATAAAACCAATTATTTGGTTGATTATCACACAGTCCCAGGCAGTAAGACCGACGTCATTCAGATGTTGGCGCGATCGGTTGTCGATAATAGAAGGCGAGCTGGCCAGTTGGCGGGCATATTGCGTGATTTGTGCCAACCGATGATTACTTTCCCTGGAGGAATCAGGCCCGGGGAGCGGCGTAAGTCGCGCCGAATAGTAGTTACATAACCGCTGGACGCCGCAAACCTGAGCAACCGTCAGGGCCGTCGACAAGCGTTCATAAGCGGTGAAGGTCTGTGAACGGGTCACAGTAAGCTGGTCAGGGAACAACTCCGCTGCAAGAATGCGCGCCGGGACCATCCATGAAAGGAAGGGGGCCAGCGTTTCTTCATCAAGGATCACGTCGAGCAGAAAGGGATCGCGAACCTTTGCGGCTTCCGGGACCAGAGGCAGAACGTCATTCTCCGCAGTACTGGATTGCGTTTCATGATACCAGTGGCTTTTGCCGGTGATGTGGCGTTGTTCCATGGGCGCTCCTTGGTCGTAAAGGAAATCGTTATCCTGACGCAAGGCGGGAAGGGGAGAAAGACGGATCGGCGATAACAAATATCAGAAAGGTATAACAGAGATAATGGGCGGCAGAACGCCGCCCATCTTGACCAACAGAACGATTATTTCAGTTCGAGTTCGTTCATTGCAGCGATGCTGAAACCGCCGTCAACGTGGACCACTTCACCGGAGATACCGGCAGAGAGATCGGAGCACAGGAATGCCGCAGAGTTACCCACATCTTCAATAGTAACGGTACGGCGAATCGGGGTAACGGCTTCGCAATGAGCCAGCATTTTGCGGAAGTCTTTGATACCGGAAGCCGCCAGAGTACGGATCGGACCAGCAGAGATGGCGTTAACACGCACACCTTCCGGACCCATCGCGTTCGCCATATAGCGCACGTTCGCTTCCAGAGACGCTTTTGCCAGACCCATAACGTTGTAGTTCGGGATAGCGCGCTCAGCGCCAAGGTAGGAAAGGGTCAGCAGGGCAGAGCCCGGATTCAGCATGGAGCGGCAAGCTTTTGCCATTGCAACGAAGCTGTAGGAGCTGATGTCGTGGGCAATTTTGAAGCCTTCACGAGTAACGGCGTTAACATAGTCACCATCCAGCTGATCGCCCGGTGCAAAACCAATGGAATGTACAAAGCCGTCAAATTTCGGCCAAACTTTACCCAGTTCAGCGAACATGGTGTCGATGCTGGCATCTTCTGCAACATCGCACTGCAGAACGATGTCAGAACCCAATTGAGCGGCAAATTCTTCTACGCGGCCTTTCAGTTTGTCGTTCTGGTAGGTGAATGCCAGTTCAGCTCCTTCGCGGTGCATCGCCTGAGCGATACCGTAGGCGATGGACAGTTTGCTGGCAACACCGGTTACCAGAATGCGCTTACCGGAAAGAAAACCCATAGCTTTAATCCTTATTGTTGATGCTTGTTGTTGCCTGAAAATCAGGCGATTCGTCGTTTGAATAAACAGTACGAACAGATAAACGGTTATTATAATCAACCTGGGTGTGAGTGGCTATAGTTGGCAGGAATGTGGGCACGGGTGTGCGCTTTTCCCCTCACCCTAACCCTCTCCCCAGAGGGGCGAGGGGACCGATTGTGCGCGTTGTCACCCCAGCAACAAACAGGCACATACAGCCCCCATGCCCTTTCAGGGAGAGGGTAACAGGCGGCTCAGTTCCTGCAGAATGATCCCCGGCACCGCTTGTTCATTTGCCTGCGCAGCAACAAACAGGCACATACAGCCCCCTCGCCCTTTCAGGGAGAGGGTTGGGGTGAGGGTGACCGGCGGCTCAGTTCCTGCAGAATCTCCCCCAGAACCGCCTCTTCATTATGATCGATCTCGTTATTCCAGAAACGCAGCACGGTCCAGCCCTGGGACTCAAGCCAGCGCGTGCGCCTGGTATCATACGCGATAGCTGAATCATGTTGCCCACCATCAAGCTCTACCGCTAAACGTGCAGAGCAACAGGCAAAATCGAGAATGTAATTCCCCACCGGATGTTGACGGCGAAATTTGAAATCAGCAAAACGTCGGCTGCGAAGATATCGCCAGAACTTTCGCTCCTGCGGGGTGAGGTTGCGTCTTAAATCGCGGGCATTTGCTTTTATTTTATCCATCCCTTCATTCTGACAGGATGAATTTCCCTGTCAGAATGAGGTGAATATTCTGCAAGCTTGATTCAGAAAATTAACGGTCCTTACGCCACGCATCCGCCGTCAATGCCTCGCCAAAATGACCGGCAATCAGTCGTTTAGTGAGGTCGTGCAGCGGAGAGGCGAGCACATCCGCAGTACTACCTCGCTCGACAACCTCGCCCTGATGCATCACCAGTACCTGGTCGCTAATGTGCTTCATCATCCCAATATGCTGGGTAACATAAATATACGAAATGCCCTGTTTTTCCTGTAACTCCAGCATCAGATTAATCAACTGCGAACGCATCGACATATCCAGTGAGGCGAGGGCTTCATCGGCAATAATGACTTTTGGGCGCAATATCAGCGCGCGCGCCAGCCCCAGACGCTGTTTTTGCCCGGGTGCCAACATATGCGGATAGTAACTGACGTGATCCGGTAGCAGCCCAACCATCCGCATCGTTTCAATAATCTGTTTCCGACGCTGTTCAGGTTCCAGATCGGTGTTCAAGCGCAGTGGAAAATCAAGAATCTGCGAGATACGTTGACGGGGATTCAACGAGGTCGAAGGATCCTGAAAAATCATGCGAATACGCTGACTACGGAAGGAATAATCGCCAAAATGCAGCGGATGATCGTCAATCAATAACTCGCCGCTGGTCGGTTCTATCATTCCCGCCAGCATTTTCGCCAGCGTGGATTTACCAGAACCATTCTCGCCAATGATCGCCAGTGTCTGGCCTTCACGTAGCGTAAAGCTCAAAGGTTTTACCGCTTCTACGGTCTGACGACGAAACCAGCCGGTCCGGTAACGGAACGTTTTACTTAAATTACGCACTTCAAGCAGCGTTTCGATCATCTCACTCTTTCTCCATGTTCAGCGGGAAGTGACAGGCATAGAGATGATTTTTCGCCCCCGTCAAACGTGGCGTCACAATGCATTCTCGTTGTGCATACGGGCAACGCGGCCCCAGACGACACCCAATCGGTAACTGTTCCAGCAGTGGGATAGCGCCGGGCAGCGTATTGAGGCGACTTTTATGCGGCATCGCGCTGCCGAAGTCTGGTATCGCGCGGATCAGCGCCTGGGTATAAGGATGATGTGGCATTGTCACCAACTCCTTACTTGGCGCGGTTTCCACCGTTTGACCGCAGTAAAGCACGTTAATTTTATCCGCCCATTGGCTAAGCATTTGTAAGTCATGGCTGATAAGCAAAATAGTGGTATTGCTGTTCTGGTTGAGACGCGTCAACAGGCGAAAAATTTGCGCCTGGGTTGTTGGCTCCATTGAGTTGGTCGGTTCGTCAGCAATCAGCAGACGCGGTTGATTCGCCAGTGCAATGGCTATCATCACTTTCTGACATTCACCTTCTGTCAACTCATAGGGAAAACTGCGCATCGCATCTTTGTGATCTTTAATCCCCACGCGGTGCAACAGTTCAATAGCGCGACGTTTGCGCCAACCAAAACGCTGCCACCAACGGCCTTTATAGGTCCAGGCTGGGATGTTTTGCATCAACTGGCGACCCACACGTTCTGAAGGGTCAAGACACGACTGCGGTTCCTGGAAAATCATCGACACGTTGTGACCAACCAGCTTGCGCCGTTCGCGTGCGGAGAGACGCAGCAAATCGATATCATCAAAACGCATACGGTCAGCAGTAACACGCCAGTTATCTTTATTCACCCCACAAATTGCTTTTGCAATCAAACTTTTGCCGGAACCGGATTCGCCAACAAGACCGCGGATTTCACCTTCGGTTAAGGTCATACTTACGCGGTCGACGGCTTTAACCCACTCATCACCGGTTTTAAATTCAATGGTCAGGTTACGAATATCGAGTAATGGCATTATTCCACCCCCGCAATAATTGCACGACGAACACCGTCGCCAAGGAGGTTAACCAACAGCACGCTAATCATAATTGCCGCACCTGGCAGCATGACAGTCCACGGGGCGACATAAATCAGTTCCAGCGCATCACCGAGCATCGCTCCCCATTCAGGCGAGGGGAGTTGTGCGCCGAGATCGAGAAAGCCCAGCGCGGCGATATCGAGAATTGCCATCGAAAGTGCGCGGGTGATCTCGGTGACCAGCCCGGCGGTGATGTTTGGCATCACAGCAAACCAGAGAATATTCAGCGTTGATGCGCCATCCAGACGGGCGGCGATAACGTACTCTTTTTCCAGTTCGTCATGCACCATGCTGTAAATCGAACGTACCATACGAGGCAGCAGCGCCAGCCAGACGGCAAACATGGCGTGCGACAAACTCGGTCCGGCAAACGCTACAACGATAATTGCCAGCAGCAGAGAAGGGATCGCCAGTAAGGTATCCAGAATATGGTTTAGTACTGCTGAGCGTAGACCGTGCGTCGACCCGGCAAAGGTGCCAAGTACCAGGCCACAGATTGTCGCTGCAAGCGTCACCACAAATGCCCCCCCCACGGTTGGTGCAGCTCCACTCAGTAAACGACTTAAAACATCGCGTCCGAGGTCGTCAGTCCCCAGGAAGAAAGAAACTTCGCCATAGCGTGACCATGAAGGCGGCAATAATTGATAGCCGAGAAATTGCTGATCGATGCCGTAAGGCGCAAACCAGCCGCCAAAAATACACAGTACAGCCAGTCCCGCGCAGCCGTACAGACCGACCATCGCAGAGGCATCACTATAAAATTTGCGCCAGGCGGTACGCAGCGTGCCCGGCGGGCGCTTTTCGCTGTATACGCTATCGTAAGGCATACCATTCCTTATGTTTCAGAGGGTTAGCCATGGCACCCAAAATATCAGAAATCACGTTAACAATAATGACCAGTGAGCCACACACCATCACTCCGGCGGAAATGGCCGCGTAATCTTGCTGGCGGATGGCGTTAATTAACCAGCGCCCTAAACCCGGCCAGCTAAAGACCATTTCGGTGATCATTGCCAGCGTCAGCATGGTGGAAAACTGTAAGCCCAGGCGAGGAATAACCGGAGGTAACGCGTTATGCAGAACGTGGCGACGCAAAATAGTAAAGCGTGACAAACCGCGGGTCGCCGCCGCTTTTACATAATTCTGGTCATACACTTCGATAGTGCTGATACGCATTAGTCGGATCACTTCAGTTGTTGGCGCAACCGACAGGGTGATCACGGGCAATACCATATGACGGATTGCGCTAATGATCATTTCATCCCGCCACGGTGAGTCCGAAAGCCAGGCATCAATCAACGCAAAACCGGTAATCGGTTTCACTTCGTAGAGCAGATCGAAACGCCCTGAAACGGGCAACCAACCTAGCGTGAGTGAACAAAACAGCGTCAACAGAAGCGCCAGCCAGAACACCGGGATTGAAAAGCCCAGTAAGGCGATGGCGTTGATCAAGTTATCCTGCCACTTATGGCGCGTAATCCCGGCAATCATTCCTACGGGGATGCCAACAATCAGCGCAAAACCGAAGGCGAGGATGCACAGTTCCATCGTCGCCGGGAAGACCTCTTTTAACTGTTCGGCAATCGGTTGACCGTTAATGCTGGAAACACCAAAATCCCAGTGGATCAGGCCGTTAAACCAGAACACCCAGGCATTCCACAGTGACGCGCCTTGTAACGGCGCATGTGGGGTGAAATAGCTCAAGCTAAAGCCAACGAACGTCAGCAGGAACAAGGTGACAATCAATAACAAAATGCGGCGTAAGGTGAAGATAATCATGGTTTTTTCACCTCATCCAGTTTCTCGCGATACACCCCAGCAAAGGAGGCGTTACCAAACGGGCTAAGTACCAGACCTTTGATATCGTACCGATAGGCCTGCAAGCGCAATGACGAGGCCAGCGGCAAAATGGGCAATTCCTGCGCCAGAATACTTTGCGCTTCGTCATAGGCTTCAATACGCGCCGCCAGCTGCTGCGAGGAGAGCGCCTTACGCAACACGCTGTCGAATTTCGGATCGCACCAGTGGGCGAGGTTGGTCTGGGAATGTATTGCTGCGCAGCTCAGTAGCGGACGAAAGAAACTGTCCGGATCGTTACTGTCTGTCGCCCAACCGGATAACGTCAGATCATGGCTCATATCCATCAACCGCGCCTCCTGAAAACGACCTTCTACCGGCACAATCACCACTTTTACGCCAACCTGCGCCATATCCGCCTGAATTAGTTCGGCGGTTTTCAGTGGGCTGGGGTTCCACGCCTGCGAACGTGTGGGCACCCAAAGTTTCAGCGTTAAGTTTTCCAGCCCTAACGCCTTCAACTGTTCGCGCGATTTCGCCGGATTGTATTCAGTAATTTTAGCCTCGTTGTCATAGGCCCACGAGGCGCGCGGTAAAATAGAGGCCGCCGTTTCAGCCGTACCATAATAGATGGATTGCATCAGGCGCTGGTTATTGATCGCCAGAGCCAGCGCATGGCGCACGGCGGCATTATTAAGCGGCGGTTTGGCTGTGTTAAATGCCAGATAGGCGACATTCATCCCCGGACGCAGCGTTAAACGCAAGCGCGGATCGTCACGCAAAATAGATAGCTGGCTGGCAGCAGGCCAGGCCAGAACGTCGCATTCACCTGTCAGAAGTTTCGAAAGACGTCCGGTGCCGCCGGAGCCTAAATCCACCACCACCTGCGGCATTAACGGTTTGCCGCGCCAGAAGTCATCATGACGTTGTAGGCGAATAAATTGCCCGGCGCGGTATTCCGATAACTGATACGGTCCAGTGCCGACCGGCTGACGGTCGAGTTGTTCCTGGCGATCTTCTTTCTCTAACTTCTGGGCATATTCTGCCGACATGACCGATGCATAATGGGTCGCCAGGTGCCACAAAAAAGAAGCATCTGGCTGGGCGAGTCGGAACTCAACGGTATGATTATCCAGTTTGCGAACGCTTTTAACGTTATCGGCAAATTGCAGGCTGTCGAAGTAGGGAAAGTTGCTGCCGTTGACGTTGTGCCACGGGTTGTTACGGTCAAAAATTCGCTGGAAGGTAAACACCACATCGTCGGCATTCATTTTACGAGTGGGAGTAAACCAGTCGGTTTTTTGAAACGGAACATCGCGACGCAGGTGGAAGCGATAGGTCGCGCCGTTGTCGAGCACTTCCCAGCTTTCGGCAAGTTCCGGCATCAGGCGATAGGTATAGGGATCGACATCCAGGAGTCGATCATAAAACTGGGCGGCAAGGGTATCGACAATTAACCCACTGCTCGCTTTGGATGGGTTAAAGGTGTTGACTTGCCCGCTGACGCAATAGACAAAACCGCTGTCGCGGATATCAGCATGCGGGGGGGATTCAGGCGCGGCGATTGCCTGACCACTCACAAGTCCAGCAATCACCAAAAGAGACGATAATACCTGGCGCATAATATTAAGAGATTTTATGTAAAGAGGCTATCTTACTAATATTTAATGACATTTGCCATTACCGTTTGTGTTCAGGGGTCGTAATGAGGGCCGTGTGGTTGGTCGTTGTTCAGGTGGTTTCGCCATCTGTTCAACATTCGTACCCGTGATTTCTCTATAACTATAACTCACAGAACAACTTAGCGAGGAGCAGAGCGGTACGATCGTGAGAAACCCATTAAAGCACGCTGCAGTGCGTGTCATTTTTAGCCGGATGCGGCGTGAACGCTTTATCCGGGCAACGATACTGACCGAGCGTCTGCAATGAAATAATTACTCATTACCCCATTGATTCAAAAACTCTGCGATCTCATCAATGCGTACGGGATTAATCCCCGCTTCAGCAGCCATTTCATGTTGGGCTTCTTCGCTGATCTCTTCATTGTTCATCAAACGGGTGAGCAGTAACTGGAAGTAGTGGGCCAGCGGTGTGCGTTCAGCGTCTGCGACAGGCTCTGCGCATTCGGTCGCGTACTCATCGGCAATATCAAAATATTTTAGCGGGATATCGTGGTTCATTATTTGCCCCTGGGGTTAATGCGCTAAGCATAAGGGCGGATGATAGCACTCGTGATCCGGGTCATACATCTTTTTATAGTTAATGGCGCGGCGCATTACCCTCAGGCAGGATAATGCGCCGCGCATCCGACTATTACGTTTCGCTCACCGGCGTTCTGTCACCATCATACAACGGCACTTTGCGATAGCGGCGGATCAGATACCACAAATATGCGCCGCCTAATGAAGCCCATACCAGACCGAGTGTCAGTGACGTTGACTCGAGGTTAACCCACAGCACACCCACCGTCAGCGCGCCAACCAGCGGCATCAGCAAATAGTGGAAGTGCTCCTTCCAGCTTTTATTCATTCCTTTACGCCGCCAGAAATGATTAAACACCGACAGATTCACAAAGGTAAACGCCACCAGAGCACCGAAGTTAATCAATGCTGTCGCGGTGACTAAATCAAAGAACAGCGCTGACAACGCGACAATCCCGACCATAATGACATTCAGTGCCGGAGTCCGCCATTTCGGATGCACATAGCCAAACACGCGTTCCGGAAACACATTGTCGCGCCCCATCACATACAGCAGACGCGACACGCTGGCATGTGACGCCAGGCCAGACGCTAACGTGTTCACAAACGTCGTGCAGAGGAAAATCGACTGGAACAACTTGCCGCCAACGTACAGTGCGATTTCCGGCAGTGCGGCGTCCGGATCTTTAAAGCGGCTGATATCCGGGAAGAACAGCTGCATAAAGAACGACGCCGCGATAAAGATAACGCCGCCGTATACCGCCGTCAGGAAGATGGCTTTCGGGATCACGCGTGCGGCGTCCGGCGTCTCTTCCGAAAGCGTGGTCACCGCATCGAAACCGAGGAACGAGAAACAGACAATCGTCGCCCCGGTAATAATCGGGATCAGGTGCGCGTTCTCGCTGATAAACGGCTGAAGTGACCAGACGGTGCCAACGCCTTCTCCTTTATGCAGCCCCTGAACCACCAGGAAGATAAACACCAACATGATGGAAATCTGCACCAGCACAAACAGGGTATTGAAGTTAGCGACCAGGTTGACACTCTTCAGATTCGCGGCGGTTAAAATGGCGACGAAGGTTACCACCCACACCCACGGCGGCACTTCCGGGAAGAGGGCGGAGAGATAGATTTTCGCCAACAAAACGTTGATCATCGGCAAAAAGAGATAATCCAGCAGCGATGACCAGCCGACCATAAATCCGACGTGCGGGTTAATCGACTTTTGCGCGTAGGTATAGGCCGAACCGGCCTCCGGAAACTGGCGAACCAGTTTGCCGTAGCTGATCGCGGTAAACAGCACACCCGCCAGCGCCAGCAAATAGGACGCCGGAACGTGACCGTCGCTAATGCCGGAAACAATGCCAAAGGTATCGAACACAGTCATCGGCGTGAGATAGGCCAGACCCATCATCACCACCTGCCACAATTTCAGTGATTTTCGCAGACGGGTTTTGCCGGGTTGCGCAGCAATATTCAGTGGTGAATTAATAGCCATAATTGCTGCCTCCCCTGCGTAATAAGGTTTGCGGTCGTATCGACCTGAAATCAAACCTGTTTAGCAAGGGAAGCAAAGGGGGCGGAGTCCAGTCAGTCGCAGGAGGGGCGCATACGCAGCCTCCCTCGCCATGCGGGGATTTAATCATCGGCATCATCTCATTTCCTCGTCACAGTCTTAATCGTTAACGGAAGCCCGTTGCCGCCTGCGCTCCATAACGCGACATCCGGGAAATGTCTGGATTACCAGCAAATGTCAGGCCTGGCTCCGCTCAGGCCGCTGAAACAACCCCGCAAGGGGTATTACGCGTTTTTCAACATCCACTCAATTTCTGTTTCTGTGATGAGGCGCTCAAACTGCAACAGCTCATCATTTTTACAGGCGTGATAGACATGGCAGAAGCGTTCGCCTAAATAGCGGCGCAGGTGATCATTCTCGATAAACTCACCCAGGGCATCGCTCTGGCGAATCGGGAAGGGTAAGCCTTCCTGTTCCAGCCCGTTGCCTTCGACTTCTTCCTGTAATGGCAGTTCGTTATCAAGGCCATGCAAAATACCAGCAAAAATCGCTGCCATCACCAAATACGGGTTGGCATCGGCACCCGCCACGCGATATTCCACGCGGTGATTATGGCGATCGCCGCAGGGAATACGCAGGGCGACGGTGCGGTTGTTATGGCCCCACGACGCCTGCGTCGGTACATACATCCCCGGCTGGAAGCGGCGATACGAGTTCACGTTTGGTGCCAGCAACGCCATTGATGACGGCATCAGGTCAATCATCCCGGCGAGCATCTTTTTCAGCAGCGGCGAATCTTCGCCTTCCGCGTCAGAAAGCACGTTCTCGCCACGATTATTTTGCATACTGATATGGATATGCATCCCGCTGCCCGCGTGCTCTTCATACGGCTTCGCCATAAAAGTGGCGTGCATCTTATGCTTTTCTGCCATCAGACGCACCAGGCGTTTTAGTGCCAGCGCATCATCGCAAGCTTCCAGCACGTTATCGGTATGGTAAAGATTGATTTCAAACTGACCTGGCGAGGCCTCGGCGACCGCGCCATCTGCCGGAATCAGCTGTAAATGCGCCAGCTCATCAATATCATTGAGCACGTCGGCGAAGTGGTTGAGGTTATCAACGGAGTAAACCTGACTTTGTGTATTGCGGTCATCGGTGCCGGGCGCGCAGGGCGGTTGCAGATACCCTTCAGCGTCGCGCTGGCGATCCAGTAAATAGAACTCCAGCTCTACCGCTACAACCGGGAACAATCCGCGCTGGCGCAGCTGCTGCCACAGGCGGTTAAGAACGTTCCGCGGCTCAACGTCAAAGGGAGCGCCATCTTCATCGACCATGGTCAGGAGCATCTGACCGATAAACTCTGGATCTGCAGCAGATGGGGTTAAGGAACCGAGAACAGGAACACAGGTACGATCCGGCTCGCCCATTTCCTGACCCAGACCCGCTTCTTCTACTACGTTGCCCAGAATATCCATTGCAAACACCGAGGCCGGGAAATAACACCCTTTCTCGAGCTTCTTCAGGCTTGAAACAGGAATACGTTTCCCACGAAAACAACCATTCAGATCGGTAAGTAAAACATCAACATATTGCGTATTCGGGTAGCGCTCCAGGTAGCGTTTCACTTCCTGCGTAAAGGCGCTACCCCGCCTCTCTTCTGACTGCTGAACAAAGTTCTCTACTTCAACGATATTGGTTTCCATGATTCTTCGCCTTTGGTTTGTTTTCCGCTCGTTATCAAAGCGTAAAATATAATGACCACCATTCGAATCTGTATGCAAACTAAATGTTTGTCAAATGTTAAATTGAGTTTGCAAAAATGAAAACCCGCTGCTAGATTGAAAAAATATTGAACATAAAGG
Organism: Escherichia sp. HH091_1A; assembly: GCF_030295175.1. Taxonomy (NCBI): domain Bacteria; kingdom Pseudomonadati; phylum Pseudomonadota; class Gammaproteobacteria; order Enterobacterales; family Enterobacteriaceae; genus Escherichia; species Escherichia sp. HH091_1A. The sequence goes on from NZ_AP025747.1 coordinate 1,630,330, forward strand.
TCATTTAAAGCGCAGTAATGGCGATAATTTAGTCCACTTTGTGAGATTGAGCATGGAAAATATAATGAACAATCCGGTTATCGGTGTCGTAATGTGCAGGAACAGGCTTAAGGGTCATGCGACCCAGACTCTGCAAGAAAAGTACCTGAATGCCATCATCCACGCAGGCGGCTTGCCAATTGCGCTGCCACATGCGCTGGCGGAACCGTCATTACTTGAACAACTTTTGCCGAAACTCGATGGTATTTATCTTCCTGGTAGTCCCAGCAATGTGCAGCTGCACCTATATGGTGAAAACGGCGATGAGCCTGACGCCGATCCCGGGCGTGATCTTCTGAGCATGGCGTTAATTAATGCCGCACTCGAAAGGCGCATCCCCATTTTCGCCATCTGCCGGGGTTTACAGGAACTGGTGGTGGCAACCGGTGGTTCGTTGCATCGCAAGCTGTGCGAACAGCCTGAATTGCTGGAACATCGGGAAGATCCCGAACTGCCGGTGGAACAGCAATATGCACCGTCGCATGAAGTTCAGGTTGAAGAGGGGGGATTGCTGTCTGCACTGTTACCTGAATGTAGCAACTTTTGGGTAAACTCTCTGCATGGACAAGGGGCGAAGGTCGTTAGCCCACGGTTGCGTGTTGAAGCTCGCTCGCCGGATGGCTTAGTTGAGGCGGTTAGCGTCATCAATCATCCTTTTGCGCTGGGCGTACAGTGGCACCCGGAATGGAACAGTAGCGAGTACGCGCTTTCGCGTATATTGTTCGAGGGCTTTATCACCGCTTGTCAGCACCATATCGCTGAAAAACAGCGACTCTGACCACTACAGTTTAAGGAAATGCAAATATGAGTGATGAGGGACTGGCGCCAGGAAAACGCTTGTCGGAAATCCGCCAGCAGCAGGGGCTTTCACAACGTCGTGCCGCCGAACTCTCCGGGCTGACTCATAGTGCTATCAGTACGATAGAACAAGATAAAGTCAGCCCTGCCATCAGTACGCTGCAAAAGCTGCTGAAGGTGTATGGTCTGTCACTCTCGGAATTCTTTTCCGAGCCGGAAAAACCTGATGAGCCACAGGTCGTCATTAATCAGGACGACTTAATTGAGATGGGCAGTCAGGGTGTGTCAATGAAGCTGGTTCATAACGGTAACCCGAATCGCACGCTGGCGATGATCTTTGAAACTTACCAGCCGGGTACAACCACTGGGGAAAGAATTAAGCATCAGGGTGAGGAAATAGGCACTGTACTGGAAGGTGAAATTGTTCTGACGATTAATGGTCAGGATTACCACCTCGTCGCGGGGCAAAGTTATGCCATTAATACCGGCATCCCGCACAGTTTCAGTAATACGTCGGCAGGTATTTGCCGAATTATCAGCGCCCATACGCCCACCACGTTTTAATCTTTTTGTTCTGTAAGCCGGGTAAGCGCAATGCGCCCGGCAATCCATAAAGAATGTCGCCAGAAATAAACGGGCATACGGCCCGGGGATCTCTGCGCCCTGACGTTCACAAACTGCATATATCTGATACACGTGAAACAGGAGTCATAATGAATTTTCATCATCTGGCTTACTGGCAGGATAAAGCGTTAAGTCTCGCCATTGAAACCCGCTTATTTATTAACGGTGAATATACTGCTGCGGCGGAAAATGGAACTTTTGAAACCGTTGATCCGGTCACCCAGGCACCGCTGGCGAAAATTGCCCGCGGCAAGAGCGTCGATATCGACCGTGCGGTGAGCGCAGCACGCGGCGTATTTGAACGCGGCGACTGGTCGCAGGCTGCCCCGGCAAAACGTAAAGCGGTGCTGAATAAACTCGCTGATTTAATGGAAGCCCACGCCGAAGAGCTGGCGCTGCTGGAAACCCTCGATACCGGCAAACCGATTCGTCACAGCCTGCGTGATGATATTCCCGGCGCGGCGCGCGCCATTCGCTGGTACGCCGAAGCAATCGACAAAGTGTATGGCGAAGTGGCGACCACCAGTAGCAATGACCTGGCGATGATCGTGCGTGAACCGGTGGGCGTGATTGCTGCCATTGTACCGTGGAACTTCCCGTTGCTGCTGACCTGCTGGAAACTCGGCCCGGCGCTGGCGGCGGGAAACAGCGTGATTCTAAAACCGTCTGAAAAATCACCGCTCAGTGCGATTCGTCTCGCCGGGCTGGCGAAAGAGGCGGGTCTGCCGGATGGCGTGTTGAACGTGGTGACGGGTTTTGGTCATGAAGCGGGGCAGGCGCTGTCGCGTCATAACGATATCGATGCCATCGCCTTTACCGGTTCGACCCGTACCGGGAAACAGCTGCTGAAAGATGCAGGCGACAGCAACATGAAACGCGTCTGGCTGGAAGCGGGCGGCAAAAGCGCCAACATCGTTTTCGCCGAATGTCCGGATTTACAACAGGCAGCAAGCGCCACCGCAGCAGGCATCTTCTACAACCAGGGGCAGGTGTGTATCGCCGGAACGCGCCTGTTGCTGGAAGAGAGCATCGCCGATGAGTTCTTAGCCCTGTTAAAACAGCAGGCGCAAAACTGGCAGCCGGGGCATCCGCTTGATCCCGCAACCACTATGGGCACCTTAATCGACTGCGCCCACGCCGACTCGGTCCATAGCTTTATTCGGGAAGGCGAAAGCAAAGGGCAACTGCTGCTGGATGGCCGTAACGCCGAGCTGGCTGCGGCCATCGGCCCGACCATCTTTGTGGATGTAGACCCGAATGCGTCCTTAAGCCGCGAAGAGATTTTCGGTCCGGTGCTGGTGGTCACGCGTTTCACATCAGAAGAACAGGCGCTACAGCTTGCCAACGACAGCCAGTACGGACTTGGCGCGGCGGTATGGACACGCGACCTCTCCCGCGCGCACCGCATGAGTCGCCGCCTGAAAGCCGGTTCCGTCTTCGTCAATAACTACAACGACGGTGATATGACCGTGCCGTTTGGCGGCTATAAGCAGAGCGGCAACGGTCGCGACAAATCCCTGCACGCCCTTGAAAAATTCACCGAACTGAAAACCATCTGGATAAGCCTGGAGGCCTGAAATGACCGAACATACCAGCAGTTATTACGCCGCCAGTGCGAATAAATACGCGCCATTCGACACGCTGAATGAGTCGATTTCCTGCGACGTTTGCGTGGTCGGCGGCGGCTATACCGGGCTTTCCTCCGCGCTGCATCTGGCGGAAGCGGGCTTTGACGTGGTGGTTCTTGAAGCCTCACGCATCGGCTTCGGCGCAAGCGGACGCAACGGCGGGCAGCTTGTGAACTCCTACAGCCGCGACATCGACGTTATCGAAAAAAGCTACGGCATGGATACCGCCCGTATGCTCGGCAGCATGATGTTCGAGGGTGGCGAGATCATCCGCGAACGTATCAAACGTTATCAGATTGACTGCGACTATCGCCCCGGCGGCCTGTTTGTGGCGATGAATGATAAACAACTCGCCACACTCGAAGAGCAGAAAGAGAACTGGGAACGCTACGGTAACAAACAGCTTGAATTGCTGGACGCCAACGCCATTCGCCGCGAAGTCGCCAGCGATCGCTACACGGGTGCGCTGCTGGATCACAGCGGTGGACATATTCACCCGCTGAACCTCGCCATTGGTGAAGCCGACGCCATCCGTCTTAACGGTGGACGCGTGTATGAGCTTTCTGCGGTGACGCAGATCCAGCACACCACGCCAGCCGTTGTGCGCACGGCCAATGGTCAGGTGACGGCGAAGTATGTGATTGTCGCCGGGAATGCGTATCTGGGCGATAAAGTGGAGCCGGAGCTGGCGAAACGCAGCATGCCGTGCGGCACGCAGGTGATCACCACTGAACCACTGTCGGATGATTTGGCCCGTTCGCTGATCCCGAAAAACTACTGCGTGGAAGACTGTAATTACCTGCTCGATTACTACCGTCTTACCGCGGATAACCGCCTGCTGTACGGCGGCGGCGTGGTGTACGGCGCGCGTGACCCGGATGATGTTGAGCGTCTTGTGGTGCCGAAACTGCTGAAAACCTTCCCGCAGTTGAAGGGCGTGAAAATTGATTACCGCTGGACGGGCAACTTCCTGCTGACCTTGTCGCGCATGCCGCAGTTCGGTCGCCTTGATACCAACATCTATTACATGCAGGGTTACAGCGGCCACGGCGTCACCTGTACCCATCTTGCCGGGCGTTTGATTGCTGAACTGCTGCGCGGTGACGCCGAACGCTTCGACGCCTTCGCCAATCTGCCGCATTACCCGTTCCCCGGCGGGCGCACGCTGCGCGTGCCATTTACCGCGATGGGCGCGGCTTATTACAGCCTGCGCGATCGTCTGGGCGTTTAATTTCCGATTAACAGTGAAGAGTCAAAAGGTGTGAAACATGAGCAACAATGAATTCCATCAGCGTCGTCTTTCTGCTACCCCACGCGGGGTTGGCGTGATGTGTAACTTCTTCGCCCAGTCGGCAGAAAACGCCACGCTGAAGGATGTAGAGGGCAACGAATATATCGATTTCGCCGCAGGCATTGCGGTGCTGAATACCGGGCATCGCCACCCTGATCTGGTCGCGGCGGTGGAGCAGCAATTGCAACAGTTTACCCACACGGCGTATCAGATTGTGCCGTACGAAAGCTACGTCACCCTGGCGGAGAAAATCAACGCCCTTGCCCCGGTGAGCGGGCAGGCTAAAACCGCGTTCTTCACCACCGGTGCGGAAGCGGTGGAGAACGCGGTGAAAATCGCCCGCGCCCATACCGGACGCCCTGGCGTGATTGCGTTTAGCGGCGGCTTCCACGGTCGTACATATATGACCATGGCGCTGACCGGAAAGGTCGCGCCGTACAAAATCGGCTTCGGCCCGTTCCCCGGTTCGGTGTATCACGTACCTTATCCGTCAGATTTACATGGCGTTTCAACGCAGGACTCCCTCGATGCCATCGAACGCTTGTTTAAATCGGACATTGAAGCGAAGCAGGTGGCGGCGATTATTTTCGAACCGGTGCAGGGCGAAGGCGGTTTCAACGTTGCGCCAAAAGAGCTGGTTGCCGCCATTCGCCGCCTGTGCGACGAGCACGGTATTGTGATGATTGCCGATGAAGTGCAAAGCGGCTTTGCGCGTACCGGTAAACTGTTTGCCATGGATCACTACGCCGATAAGCCGGACTTAATGACGATGGCGAAAAGCCTCGCGGGCGGGATGCCGCTTTCGGGCGTGGTCGGTAACGCGAATATTATGGACGCGCCCGCGCCGGGCGGGCTTGGTGGTACCTACGCCGGGAACCCGCTGGCGGTGGCTGCCGCGCACGCGGTGCTCAACATTATCGACAAAGAATCACTCTGTGAACGCGCTAATCAACTGGGCCAGCGTCTGACAAATACGTTGATTGATGCCAAAGAAAGCGTTCCGGCCATCGCGGCGGTACGCGGTCTGGGGTCGATGATTGCGGCAGAGTTTAACGATCCGCAAACGGGCGAGCCGTCAGCGGCGATTGCACAGAAAATCCAGCAACGCGCGCTGGCGCAGGGGCTGCTCCTGCTGACCTGTGGCGCATACGGCAACGTGATTCGCTTCCTGTATCCGCTGACCATCCCGGATGCGCAATTCGATGCGGCAATGAAAATATTGCAGGATGCGCTGAGCGATTAATAGCCCAACGCAATAATGTCTGATGCGCTGCGCTTATCAGGCCTGCAAACGACGTATTCATTATGTATGCCGGATAAGGCGTTCACGCCGCATCCGGCAAGTTGTATTGCCCAACTTCGCTAAATCTGGTGCTTTTTCAACAACGCGCGGAACTGATGATAGGTTAACCCCAGTAATTCAGCCGCGCGCTTCTGGTTATATTTCCCTTGTTGCAAACTGAGTTGCAGCAACTCTTTTTCCTGCTGCATCTGAAACTCACGTAAATCCAGCGGCAGCGTTGGAAGCGAGGTGGTTTCTGAAACGGCGATAGCGTCTTCAGGCGGACGCCGTTTAAAGGGATCAATAATAATGTCATCAAGCGGATAATCGCTGGTGCCGTGGCGATACACCGAACGTTCCACCACGTTTTTCAATTCACGAATATTTCCTGGCCAGCGATAATTCAGCAATGTTTCTCTGGCGCGCTCCGTAAAACCCGGGAACAGAGGCAGCTTGATTTCCCGACACATCTGAATGGCAAAGTGTTCTGCCATCAGCATAATGTCGCTTTCGCGCTCGCGCAGGGGCGGCAGTTGCACTACATCGAAAGCCAGCCGGTCGAGCAGGTCAGCGCGAAAAGTACCTTCATTGACCATCGCCGGGAGATCGGCATTCGTCGCGCATACCAACCGCACATTCACCTGCAATGGCTGGCTGCCGCCAACGCGCTCCAGTTCACCGTACTCAATCACGCGCAATAATTTCTCCTGTACCATCATCGGTGCCGTAGCGAGTTCATCAAGAAATAGCGTACCGCCGTCGGCACGTTCAAATCTCCCTGGATGACGTTTTTGCGCACCGGTAAACGCGCCCGCTTCGTGACCAAACAGTTCGGAATCCAGCAGATTTTCATTTAACGCCGCGCAGTTAAGGGAAATAAACGGCCCCTGCCAACGGGAGGAGAGATAATGCAGACGGCTGGCAATCAGCTCTTTACCTGTGCCGCGCTCGCCGATGATGAGCACCGGTTTGTCCAGCGGTGCGAGATGCGAAACCTGTTCCAGCACTTCGAGAAAGCTGTTCGCCTCACCGAGTAAATTATCTTTGTATTCTGCCATGATGAAATTCGCCACTTGTTAGTGTAATTCGCTAACTCATCCTGGCATGTTGCTGTTGATTCTTCAATCAGATCTTTATAAATCAAAAAGATAAAAAATTGGCACGCAAATTGTATTAATAGTTCAGCAGGACAATCCTGAACGCAGAAATCAAGAGGACAACATTATGGGTATTTTTTCTCGCTTTGCCGACATCGTAAATGCCAACATCAACGCTCTATTAGAGAAAGCGGAAGATCCACAGAAACTGGTGCGTCTGATGATCCAGGAGATGGAAGATACACTGGTTGAAGTGCGTTCTACTTCGGCGCGTGCGCTGGCAGAAAAGAAACAGCTGACTCGCCGTATTGAACAAGCGTCGGCGCGTGAAGTTGAATGGCAGGAAAAAGCCGAACTGGCGCTGCTGAAAGAGAGAGAAGATCTGGCGCGTGCGGCGTTAATTGAAAAACAGAAACTGACCGATCTGATTAAGAGCCTGGAGCATGAAGTGACGCTGGTGGACGATACGCTGGTGCGTATGAAGAAAGAGATCGGCGAGCTGGAAAACAAATTGAGTGAAACACGCGCTCGCCAGCAGGCATTGATGTTACGCCATCAGGCGGCAAACTCGTCGCGCGATGTGCGTCGTCAGCTGGACAGTGGCAAACTGGATGAAGCAATGGCTCGTTTCGAATCTTTCGAACGTCGAATTGACCAGATGGAAGCGGAAGCAGAAAGCCACAGCTTCGGTAAACAAAAATCGCTGGACGATCAGTTTGCCGAACTGAAAGCCGATGATGCAATCAGCGAGCAACTGGCACAATTAAAAGCCAAAATGAAGCAAGACAATCAATAATAACATCCAGGCGGCGTCCGAACGCGCCGCCGCTCATCGTCTAAGGAGTCCTTATGAGCGCGCTATTTCTGGCTATTCCGTTAACCATTTTTGTGCTGTTTGTTTTACCGATCTGGTTATGGCTGCATTACAGCAATCGTTCCGGTCGCGGTGAATTGTCGCAAAGTGAGCAGCAACGATTAGCGCAACTGGCTGATGAAGCAAAACGGATGCGCGAACGTATTCAGGCACTGGAATCCATTCTTGATGCAGAACATCCGAACTGGAGGGATCGCTAATGGCGGGTATTAATCTCAATAAAAAATTATGGCGTATTCCACAGCAGGGCATGGTACGTGGCGTCTGCGCCGGGATTGCCAACTATTTTGATGTACCGGTAAAACTGGTACGTATCCTGGTGGTGCTGTCGATTTTCTTCGGCCTGGCGCTGTTTACCCTGGTTGCTTACATCATTTTGTCATTTGCGCTTGATCCAATGCCGGACAACATGGCCTTTGGTGAGCAGCTACCTTCCAGCAGCGAATTGCTGGATGATGTCGACCGTGAACTGGCGGCAAGTGAAACGCGTTTACGCGAGATGGAACGTTATGTCACTTCCGATACTTTCACGTTACGTAGCCGTTTCCGTCAACTGTGAGGAAAGTTATGAATACTCGCTGGCAACAGGCCGGGCAAAAGGTGAAGCCTGGTTTCAAATTAGCAGGCAAGCTGGTACTTCTTACCGCACTGCGCTATGGCCCGGCAGGTGTAGCTGGCTGGGCGATAAAATCAGTTGCTCGCCGACCGCTGAAAATGTTGCTGGCCGTGGCGCTGGAACCGCTGTTAAGTCGGGCTGCCAATAAACTGGCGCAGCGTTATAAAAGGTGAGGGGAGTTTCGCAAAAATTGTTAAAGCTAAGGCGTATTATGGATGGCAATTTTCATCCATAGAAGGACGCTTACATGTTTAAAAAAGGCTTACTTGCTCTGACACTGGTGTTTTCACTGCCCGTTTTCGCCGCTGAACACTGGATCGATGTTCGTGTTCCAGAGCAGTATCAGCAAGAGCACGTTCAGGGAGCCATCAATATTCCCCTGAAGGAAGTGAAAGAGCGCATTGCCACCGCCGTTCCGGATAAAAACGACACCGTGAAAGTGTATTGCAATGCCGGACGCCAGTCAGGGCAGGCAAAAGAGATCCTTAGCGAGATGGGATATACCCACGTTGAGAACGCTGGCGGCCTGAAAGACATCGCAATGCCGAAGGTCAAAGGTTAAAAGAATCCACCCTAAGCGGCGCTTATGCGCCGTTTACTTTTTCTGTCACACCTTATTTACATCCCCATAGATTATTTGCGTCAGTTCACAAATACGCTTTTTCCCTGGTAAAAAATGATTTCCTGCGTGACTAAAACCCTTGTGCTCAATTGACAGTTTATTTTCTGCGGAGTAGTCTCTCGGCTCATGGGACCGCTACCACGGAAAGGCAACATGAAACAGAAAATTACGGATTACCTGGACGAAATCTACGGTGGAACATTTACCGCGACTCATTTACAGAAACTTGTAACGCGTCTTGAGAGTGCGAAAAGATTAATTACACAGCGACGTAAAAAACACTGGGATGAAAGTGATGTCGTGTTAATTACCTATGCCGATCAATTTCACAGTAATGATTTAAAACCACTACCCACATTTAATCAGTTTTACCATCACTGGCTGCAAAGCATTTTTTCACATGTTCATTTATTGCCGTTTTATCCATGGTCATCTGATGATGGCTTTTCGGTAATTGATTATCATCAGGTCGCCAGTGAAGCGGGGGAGTGGCAGGATATTCAGCAACTCGGTGAATGCAGTCATTTAATGTTTGATTTTGTCTGCAACCACATGTCGGCTAAAAGTGAATGGTTTAAAAACTATTTACAACAAAAGCCAGGCTTTGAAGACTTTTTCATTGCTGTTGACCCGCAAACCGATCTTAGCGCCGTCACTCGCCCACGCGCGTTACCCTTATTAACGCCGTTTAAAATGCACGATAATTCAACGCGCCATTTATGGACGACCTTTAGCGACGATCAAATTGACCTCAATTATCGCAGCCCAGATGTATTACTGGCGATGGTAGATGTGCTGATGTGTTACCTGGAAAAAGGCGCAGAGTATGTCCGTCTGGATGCCGTTGGCTTTATGTGGAAAGAGCCGGGAACGAGTTGCATCCACCTGGATAAAACACATCAAATTATCAAACTGTTACGCGCCATTACTGACAGCGTCGCGCCGGGGACGGTCATCATTACTGAGACCAATGTCCCGCATAAAGACAACATTGCTTACTTTGGCAACGGCGATGACGAAGCGCATATGGTGTACCAGTTCTCACTGCCGCCGCTGGTGTTACATGCGGTGCAAAAACAGAACGTCCAGGCGCTGTGCCAGTGGGCGCAAAGTCTGACGTTGCCTTCCAGCAAAACCACCTGGTTTAACTTCCTCGCGTCTCATGATGGTATTGGACTTAACCCACTGCGAGGCTTGTTGCCTGAAAGCGAGATATTAGCGCTAGTCGAGGCGTTACAGCAGGAAGGGGCATTAGTAAACTGGAAAAATAATCCCGATGGTACGCGCAGTCCGTATGAAATGAATGTGACCTACATGGACGCATTGAGCCATCGCGATTGCAGTGACGAAGAACGCTGTGCCCGGTTTATTCTTGCTCATGCCATATTGTTAACCTTTCCCGGTGTGCCTGCTGTCTATATTCAAAGTATTCTGGGTTCACGTAATGATTACGCTGGTGTCGAAAAGCTGGGATATAACCGTGCGATTAACCGTAAGAAATATCGTAGTGAAGAGATAGCCAGTGAACTGAACGATGAAACGACACTCAGGCACGCAGTATATCATCAGTTGTCGCATTTAATTACGCTTCGTCGCCGGCATAAAGAATTTCATCCGGATAATAGTTTTACCATCGATACGGTTAATTCATCTGTAATGCGTATTCGAAGAAGCACTGCAACTGGTGATTGTCTGACGGGGTTGTTTAATGTCAGTGAAAATATTCAGCATATAAATATTACTGACCTGCACGGTCGGGATCTGATTAGTGAAGTTGATATAGTGGATAATGAAATAACGCTGCGCCCCTGGCAGGTTATGTGGATTAAATAAAAAGGAACATCTCATGATTAAATCAAAAATCGTGCTGTTATCAGCACTGGTTTCCTGCGCCCTGATTTCAGGTTGTAAAGAAGAAAATAAAACGAATGTTTCCATCGAGTTTATGCATTCTTCGGTGGAACAGGAACGCCAGGCGGTAATTAGTCAGTTAATTGCGCGTTTTGAAAAAGAAAACCCAGGCATCACTGTTAAACAAGTGCCGGTGGAAGAAGATGCCTATAACACCAAAGTCATCACCCTTTCCCGTAGCGGCTCGCTGCCGGAAGTGATCGAAACCAGCCATGACTACGCGAAAGTGATGGACAAAGAACAGCTTATCGATCGCAAAGCGGTTGCTACGGTCATCAGTAATGTCGGTGAAGGCGCGTTTTATGACGGCGTTCTGCGGATTGTGCGCACCGAAGATGGTAGCGCCTGGACCGGTGTTCCTGTCAGCGCATGGATTGGCGGTATCTGGTATCGCAAAGATGTGCTGGCAAAAGCCGGGCTGGATGAGCCGAAAAACTGGCAACAGTTGCTGGATGTCGCACAGAAACTGAACGATCCGGCGAATAAAAAATACGGTATTGCACTGCCGACGGCAGAAAGCGTACTGACGGAACAATCGTTCTCTCAGTTTGCGTTATCCAATCAGGCCAACGTTTTTAACGCCGAAGGCAAAATCACCCTTGATACGCCGGAGATGATGCAGGCGCTGACCTATTACCGCGACCTTGCTGCCAACACCATGCCGGGTTCTAACGACATTATGGAAGTGAAAGACGCCTTTATGAACGGCACCGCGCCGATGGCGATTTACTCCACCTATATCCTTCCGGCTGTGATTAAAGAAGGTGACCCGAAAAATGTCGGTTTCGTGGTGCCAACCGAGAAAAACTCGGCGGTCTACGGCATGTTGACCTCGCTGACCATTACCGCCGGGCAAAAGAGCGAAGAGACGGAAGCGGCAGAAAAATTTGTCACCTTTATGGAGCAGGCGGACAACATTGCCGACTGGGTGATGATGTCGCCAGGCGCGGCGCTGCCGGTGAACAAAGCGGTTGTGACGACTGCCACCTGGAAAGATAACGACGTGATTAAGGCGCTGGGAGACTTGCCGAATCAGTTGATTAGCGAACTGCCAAACATTCAGGTCTTTGGTGCGGTAGGGGACAAAAACTTTACCCGCATGGGCGATGTGACGGGGTCTGGTGTGGTGAGTTCAATGGTGCATAACGTCACCGTGGGGAAAGCCGATCTCTCAACCACGCTGCAAGCGAGCCAGAAAAAGCTGGATGAACTGATCGAACAGCACTAATCCCAGGACAGGAATCCGCAATGAACAGGCTTTTTTCAGGTCGTTCCGATATGCCCTTTGCGCTGCTGCTTCTCGCGCCCAGCTTATTACTGCTGGGCGGTCTGGTGGCGTGGCCAATGGTGTCGAATATCGAAATTAGTTTTTTACGTCTGCCGCTCAATCCCAACATCGAGGCAACGTTTGTTGGGGTGAGCAACTATGTGCGTATTCTCTCCGATCCCGGCTTCTGGCACTCGCTGTGGATGACGGTCTGGTATACCGCGCTGGTGGTGGCAGGTAGCACCGTGCTCGGCCTGGCGGTGGCGATGTTTTTCAACCGCGAGTTTCGCCTGCGCAAAACCGCGCGTTCGTTGGTAATCCTCTCCTACGTAACGCCGTCCATTTCGCTGGTGTTCGCCTGGAAATACATGTTCAACAACGGCTACGGCATTGTGAACTACCTCGGCGTCGATCTTCTGCATCTCTATGAGCAGGCGCCGCTGTGGTTCGATAACCCGGGCAGTAGTTTTGTGCTGGTGGTGCTGTTCGCCATCTGGCGCTACTTCCCGTATGCCTTTATCTCGTTTCTGGCGATTTTGCAGACCATTGATAAATCGCTGTACGAAGCGGCAGAGATGGACGGCGCGAATGCCTGGCAACGGTTTCGCATCGTCACGCTGCCCGCGATTATGCCGGTCCTGGCGACGGTGGTGACTCTGCGTACCATCTGGATGTTCTACATGTTCGCTGACGTTTATTTGCTGACGACCAAGGTCGATATTCTCGGCGTCTATCTCTACAAAACCGCCTTTGCCTTTAATGACTTAGGGAAAGCGGCGGCGATCTCAGTGGTGCTCTTCATCATTATTTTCGCTGTCATTCTGCTGACCAGAAAACGGGTGAACCTCAATGGCAACAAATAAACGCACACTCAGTCGCATCGGTTTTTACTGCGGGCTGGCGCTGTTTCTCATCATCACGCTGTTTCCCTTTTTTGTGATGCTGATGACCTCGTTCAAAAGCGCGAAAGAGGCGATCTCGCTGCATCCTACGCTGCTGCCACAGCAGTGGACGCTGGAGCATTACGTCGACATTTTTAACCCGGTGATTTTCCCGTTTGTCGATTATTTCCGTAACAGCCTGGTGGTGTCGGTAGTTTCATCCGTGATAGCAGTATTTCTCGGCATTCTCGGGGCTTACGCGCTTTCCCGCCTGCGCTTTAAAGGGCGAATGACCATCAACGCCAGCTTTTACACGGTGTACATGTTCTCCGGCATTTTGCTGGTGGTGCCGCTGTTCAAAATCATCACCGCGCTTGGCGTTTATGACACCGAGATGGCGCTGATCATCACCATGGTGACGCAAACCCTGCCTACCGCTGTGTTTATGCTGAAAAGCTACTTCGACACCATCCCCGATGAAATCGAAGAAGCGGCGATGATGGATGGCCTCAACCGGCTGCAAATCATCTTCCGCATCACGGTACCGCTGGCGATGTCCGGGCTGATATCCGTGTTCGTCTACTGCTTTATGGTGGCGTGGAACGACTATCTGTTTGCCTCGATTTTCCTCTCCAGCGCCAGCAATTTCACTTTACCGGTAGGCCTGAACGCGCTGTTCAGTACCCCTGATTACATCTGGGGCCGAATGATGGCGGCCTCGCTGGTGACCGCATTGCCGGTGGTGATTATGTATGCACTTTCGGAACGTTTTATTAAGAGTGGTTTGACCGCCGGTGGCGTGAAGGGCTAAAGCGGCCAGTTTCTTGACAAGGAGTTTTACATGAAAAAGTTAGTAGCCACAGCACCGCGCGTTGCCGCGTTGGTGGAGTATGAAGACAGGGCGATTTCAGCCAATGAAGTGAAGATCCGCGTGCGGTTCGGCGCGCCGAAACACGGGACGGAAGTGGTCGATTTCCGCGCCGCCAGCCCGTTTATTAATGAAGACTTTAATGGCGAATGGCAGATGTTCACCCCCCGTCCGGCAGATGCGCCGCGCGGCATTGAGTTTGGCAAGTTCCAGCTTGGCAACATGGTGGTTGGCGACATTATCGAGTGCGGCAGCGAGGTTACCGACTACGCGGTGGGCGACAGCGTATGCGGCTACGGCCCGCTTTCCGAAACGGTCATCATTAACGCGGTGAATAACTACAAACTGCGCAAAATGCCGCAAGGTAGCTCGTGGAAAAACGCCGTCTGTTACGACCCGGCGCAGTTTGCCATGAGCGGCGTGCGCGATGCCAACGTGCGTGTGGGCGATTTTGTGGTGGTAGTCGGGCTTGGCGCGATTGGTCAAATTGCCATTCAACTGGCAAAACGCGCTGGCGCGTCGGTGGTGATTGGTGTCGATCCTATCGCTCATCGCTGTGATATTGCCCGTCGCCACGGGGCGGATTTCTGCCTTAACCCCATTGGCACGGATGTAGGCAAAGAGATTAAAACGCTGACCGGCAAGCAGGGTGCCGATGTGATTATCGAAACCAGCGGCTACGCCGACGCGCTGCAATCGGCACTGCGCGGCCTGGCTTATGGCGGCACCATCTCGTATGTCGCATTTGCCAAACCATTTGCCGAAGGTTTTAACCTCGGACGCGAAGCGCATTTCAACAACGCCAAAATTGTCTTCTCTCGTGCGTGCAGTGAACCGAACCCGGATTATCCGCGCTGGAGCCGCAAGCGTATTGAAGAAACCTGCTGGGAACTGCTGATGAACGGTTATCTCAATTGTGAAGATTTAATCGACCCGGTGGTGACCTTTGCTAACAGCCCGGAAAGCTACATGAAGTATGTCGACCAGCATCCGGAACAGAGCATCAAAATGGGCGTAACTTTTTAATTCTAAGGACGGAAAAATGAAAATCGGCACACAGAATCAGGCCTTCTTTCCGGAAAATATTCTGGAGAAATTTCGTTATATCAAAGAGATGGGTTTTGATGGTTTTGAGATTGACGGCAAACTGCTGGTCAACAATCTCGAAGAAGTCAAAGCAGCGATCAAAGAAACCGGTTTACCGGTGACCACCGCCTGCGGCGGCTATGACGGCTGGATTGGCGACTTTATCGAAGAGCGTCGTCTTAATGGTTTAAAGCAGATCGAGCGCATTCTTGAGGCGCTGGCGGAAGTG
Organism: Escherichia sp. HH091_1A; assembly: GCF_030295175.1. Classification (NCBI taxonomy): domain Bacteria; kingdom Pseudomonadati; phylum Pseudomonadota; class Gammaproteobacteria; order Enterobacterales; family Enterobacteriaceae; genus Escherichia; species Escherichia sp. HH091_1A. Next base: position 1,645,443 of record NZ_AP025747.1, read on the forward strand.
GGCGGTAAAGGTATTGTCGTTCCGGCTGCGTGGGGCATGTTTACCTTCCGCTTACCGCCGATGACCTCACCGCGCAGCCTGGACGGCGATCGTCAAATGGTGAGCGATTCCCTGCGTTTCCTGGAAAAGGTGGCCGCGCGTACCGGAACGGTGGTGTATCTCGAACCGCTAAACCGCTATCAGGACCACATGATCAACACGCTCGCCGATGCTCGTCGTTACATCGTCGAAAACAACCTTAAACATGTGCAGATTATCGGCGATTTCTATCACATGAACATCGAAGAGGATAACCTGGCGCAGGCGCTGCATGACAACCGTGACCTGCTTGGTCATGTGCATATTGCCGATAACCATCGCTATCAGCCGGGCAGCGGCACCCTCGATTTCCACGCGCTGTTTGAACAGCTGCGCGCCGATAACTATCAGGGCTATGTGGTGTATGAAGGGCGCATTCGGGCAGAAGATCCTGCTCAGGCGTACCGTGATTCTTTGGCCTGGTTGCGCACCTGCTAAGAGGTCTTTGTGAAAAGTGCAATGACAAGCTCTCCGCTGCGGGTCGCGATAATAGGCGCGGGCCAGGTGGCGGATAAGGTTCATGCTTCGTACTACTGCACCCGCAACGATCTGGAACTGGTGGCTGTCTGTGACAGCCGCCTTTCCCAGGCGCAGGCGTTGGCAGAGAAATACGGGAACGCATCCGTGTGGGACGATCCGCAGGCCATGCTGCTGGCGGTAAAACCTGACGTGGTAAGCGTCTGTTCACCTAACCGTTTTCATTACGAGCATACCCTGATGGCGCTGGAGGCAGGCTGCCATGTGATGTGCGAGAAACCGCCCGCCATGACACCAGAACAGGCGCGGGAGATGTGTGATACCGCGCGCAAACGGGGCAAGGTGCTGGCCTACGACTTTCACCATCGTTTTGCCCTTGATACGCAACAACTGCGTGAACAGGTGACCAACGGCGTTTTGGGGGAGATTTACGTCACGACCGCCCGCGCCCTGCGTCGCTGCGGCGTTCCCGGTTGGGGTGTGTTTACCAATAAAGAACTTCAGGGTGGCGGCCCGCTGATCGACATTGGCATTCATATGCTGGATGCCGCGATGTATGTGCTGGGCTTTCCGGCGGTGAAAAGCGTGAATGCGCATAGCTTTCAAAAGATCGGCCCGCAAAAGAGCTGTGGTCAATTTGGTGAGTGGGACCCGGCAACCTACAGCGTCGAAGATTCACTGTTTGGCACCATTGAATTTCATAACGGCGGCATTCTTTGGCTCGAGACATCATTTGCACTCAACATCCGCGAACAGTCGATTATGAACGTCAGCTTTTGCGGCGATAAAGCGGGAGCCACGCTGTTTCCGGCGCATATCTATACCGATAACAACGGTGAATTAATGACGCTGATGCAACGGGAACTGGCCGACGACAACCGTCATTTGCGCAGCATGGAAGCCTTTATCAATCACGTACAGGGCATGCCAGTGATGATTGCCGACGCCGAGCAAGGGTATATCATCCAGCAACTGGTGGCGGCGCTGTATCAATCCGCAGAAACAGGGATGCGTGTGGAATTATGACCAGGCCAGTAACATTAACGGAACCCCAATTCAGCCAGCATACCCTGAATAAATATGCCTCATTAATGGCGCAGGGGAACGGCTATCTTGGGCTTCGTGCCAGCCATGAAGAAGATTACACGCGGCAGACGCGCGGCATGTATCTGGCAGGGCTTTATCATCGAGCCGGGAAAGGAGAAATCAACGAACTGGTGAATCTGCCAGACGTGGTGGGAATGGAAATTACCCTAAACGGCGAGATTTTTTCGTTATCCCGCGAAGCGTGGCAGCGTGAGCTTGACTTTGCCAGTGGAGAATTACGCCGCAGTGTTACCTGGCGCACGAGCGACGGCGCAGGGTTCACCCTTGAAAGCCGTCGCTTTGTTTCGACAGATCAACTGCCGTTGATCGCGCTGGAAATCAGTATTACCCCGCTGGACGCCGAGGCATCAGTGCTGATCTCAACAGGCATTAACGCCACGCAAACCAACCACGGTCGCCAGCATCTGGATGAAACCCAGGTCCGGGTGTTTGGTCAGCATTTGATGCAGGGGATCTACACCACCCAGGATGGGCGCAGTGATGTGGCAATCAGTTGCCACTGTCAGGCGAGTGGTGACGTTCAGCAGTGCTATACCGCAAAAGAGCGCCGTTTGCTGCAACATACCAGCGCGCAACTTCGCACAGGTGAAACACTGACCCTACAAAAGCGGGTGTGGATTGACTGGCGAGATGACCGACAAGCCGCTTTAGACGAGTGGGGCAGTGCGTCGCTTCGCCAGCTCGAAATGTGCGGGCAAAAGAGTTATGACCAACTTCTAGCAGCATCGACAGAAAACTGGCAGAAGTGGTGGCAGAAACGTCGTATCACGGTAAACAGTAGCGATGCGCACGATCAGCGGGCGTTAGACTATGCGCTTTATCATTTGCGTATTATGACGCCCGCCCACGACGAGCGTAGCAGCATTGCGGCGAAAGCCTTAACCGGCGAAGGCTACAAAGGCCACGTTTTCTGGGATACGGAAGTGTTTCTGCTGCCGTTCCATCTGTTTAGCGAACCGACGATTGCCCGAAGTTTACTGCGCTATCGCTGGCACAACTTGCCTGGCGCGCAGGAGAAAGCGCGACGCAATGGCTGGCAGGGCGCGCTGTTTCCGTGGGAGAGCGCACGTAGCGGCGAAGAAGAAACGCCGGAATTTGCCGCCATTAACATTCGTACCGGGCTGCGGCAAAAAGTGGCCTCAGCGCAGGCGGAACATCATCTGGTTGCCGATATCGCCTGGGCGGTTATTCAATACTGGCAGGTAACAGGGGATGAAAGCTTCATTGCTCACGAAGGCATGGCGCTACTGCTGGAGACCGCAAAGTTCTGGATTAGCCGCGCGGTAAGGGTTAACGATCGTCTGGAAATTCATGATGTTATTGGGCCAGACGAATATACCGAACACGTTAATAATAACGCATACACCAGTTATATGGCCTGCTACAACGTCCAACAGGCGCTGAATATTGCTCGCCAGTTTGGCTGTAGCGACGACGCGTTTATTCATCGTGCCGACATGTTCCTCAAAGAGCTGTGGATGCCAGAAATTCAGCCCGACGGCGTTTTGCCGCAGGATGATTCGTTTATGGCGAAACCGGTGATAGATCTGGCGAAATACAAAGCGGCGGCAGGCAAACAAACCATTCTGCTGGATTATTCACGCGCAGAAGTGAACGAGATGCAGATCCTCAAGCAGGCCGATGTGGTGATGCTCAATTACATGCTACCGGAACAATTTTCAGCGGCCTCTTGTCTCGCCAATCTGCAATTTTATGAACCGCGCACCATTCACGACTCGTCATTGAGTAAAGCGATCCACGGCATTGTTGCCGCGCGTTGTGGCTTGCCTGCGCAGAGTTACCCGTTCTGGCGCGAGGGGAGTGAAATCGATCTTGGTGCTGATCCGCATAGCTGCGATGACGGTATCCATGCCGCCGCAACTGGCGCTATCTGGCTGGGGGCGATTCAGGGTTTTGCCGGAGTCAGCGTGCGCGACGGCGAATTACATCTCAATCCGGCGTTACCTGAGCAGTGGCAACAGTTGTCTTTCCCTCTGTTCTGGCAGGGCTGCGAATTACAGGTCTCTCTCGACGCGCAGCGTATTGCGATTCGAACTTCTGCGCCCGTTTCACTGCGGTTGAACGGTCAGCTTATTTCCGTGACTGAAGAATCTGTTTTCTGTTTGGGTGATTTTATTTTGCCCTTCAATGGGACCGCTACCAAGCATCAGGAGGATGAATGAAACTACAAGGGGTAATTTTCGATCTGGATGGCGTGATCACCGACACCGCACATCTGCACTTCCAGGCGTGGCAGCAGATTGCCGCCGAAATCGGCATCAGCATCGATGCGCAATTTAACGAGACGTTAAAAGGGATCAGCCGCGATGAGTCCCTGCGACGCATTCTGCAACATGGGGGCAAAGAGGGCGACTTTAACGTACAAGAGCGGGCGCAACTGGCGTATCGCAAAAATCTGCTCTACGTCCACTCACTGCGCGAACTGACGGTTAACGCTGTTCTGCCGGGAATTCGGCCTTTGCTGGCAGATCTTCGGGCGCAAGGCATCTCCGTAGGGCTGGCCTCCGTCTCTCTGAATGCCCCAACAATTTTAGCGGCGCTGGAACTGCGCGAGTTTTTCACCTTCTGCGCGGACGCTTCCCAACTTAAACACTCGAAACCGGACCCGGAAATCTTTCTCGCCGCCTGTGCCGGGCTGGGCGTGCCTCCACAGGCCTGCATTGGCATTGAAGATGCGCAGGCGGGCATAGACGCCATTAACGCCAGCGGTATGCGTTCGGTGGGGATCGGCACGGGCTTAACCGGGGCGCAACTGTTGCTGCCCTCAACGGAATCTCTGACCTGGCCGCGGTTATCGGCCTTCTGGCAAAACGTATAGCAAAGGAATCAACATGGCACAGCTTTCGTTACAACATATTCAAAAAATCTACGATAACCAGGTGCATGTGGTGAAGGACTTCAACCTGGAGATTGCCGATAAAGAGTTCATCGTGTTTGTCGGTCCGTCGGGCTGCGGTAAATCGACGACGCTGCGTATGATTGCCGGGCTTGAGGAGATCAGCGGCGGCGATCTATTGATCGACGGCAAACGAATGAATGACGTTCCGGCCAAAGCGCGCAATATCGCGATGGTTTTCCAGAACTACGCGCTGTATCCGCATATGACGGTCTACGACAACATGGCGTTTGGCCTGAAGATGCAAAAAATCGCCAAAGAGGTGATAGATGAGCGGGTTAACTGGGCTGCGCAAATCCTTGGCCTGCGTGAGTACCTGAAACGCAAGCCGGGTGCGCTTTCCGGCGGGCAACGCCAGCGTGTGGCGCTTGGACGGGCGATTGTGCGCGAAGCGGGCGTGTTTTTAATGGATGAACCGCTCTCTAACCTGGATGCCAAGCTGCGCGTACAAATGCGCGCGGAAATCAGCAAACTGCATCAGAAACTGAACACCACCATGATCTACGTGACCCACGATCAGACCGAAGCGATGACCATGGCGACGCGGATTGTCATTATGAAGGATGGGATTGTTCAGCAGGTCGGTGCGCCGAAAACGGTCTATAACCAACCGGCGAATATGTTTGTTGCCGGATTTATTGGGTCACCAGCAATGAATTTTATTCGCGGCACGATCGATGGCGATAAATTCGTTACGGAAACGCTTAAATTAACCATTCCCGAAGATAAATTAGCGGTTCTGAAAACGCAGGAAAGTTTGCATAAGCCCATCGTGATGGGAATACGCCCGGAGGATATTCATCCGGATGCGCAAGAGGAAAATAACATTTCCGCCAAAATTAGCGTGGCGGAATTAACCGGTGCGGAATTTATGCTCTACACCACGGTTGGGGGGCACGAGCTGGTGGTCCGTGCCGGTGCGTTAAATGATTATCATGCAGGAGAAAACGTCACTATTCATTTTGATATGACCAAATGTCATTTCTTTGATGCAGAAACGGAAATAGCAATTCGCTAAATACAGGGGGAAGGCATTCCCCCAGGATAATACAAGGAACAATAATGAAAAAGTTATTACCCTGTACCGCACTGGTGATGTGTGCGGGAATGGCCTGCGCACAGGCTGAGGAAAAAAAAGACTGGCACTTTAATATCGGCGCGATGTACGAAATAGAAAACGTTGAGGGTTATGGCGAAGATATGGACGGGCTGGCGGAGCCTTCCGTCTATTTTAATGCTGCCAATGGGCCGTGGAGAATATCGCTGGCTTATTACCAGGAAGGGCCGGTAGATTATAGCGCGGGTAAACGTGGAACCTGGTTTGATCGCCCGGAACTCGAAGTGCATTATCAGTTTCTCGAAAGCGATGATTTCAGTTTCGGCCTGACCGGTGGTTTCCGTAACTATGGTTATCACTACGTTGATGAACCGGGTAAAGACACGGCAAATATGCTGCGCTGGAAAATCGCGCCAGACTGGGATGTGAAACTGACTGACGATTTACGTTTCAACGGTTGGCTGTCGATGTATAAATTTGCCAACGATCTGAATACGACCGGTTATGCTGATACCCGTGTCGAAACGGAAACGGGTCTGCAATATACCTTCAACGAAACGGTTGCCTTGCGGGTGAACTATTATCTCGAGCGCGGCTTCAATATGGACGACAGCCGCAATAACGGTGAATTCTCCACGCAAGAAATTCGCGCCTATTTACCGCTGACGCTCGGCAATCACTCGGTAACACCGTATACGCGCATTGGGTTGGATCGCTGGAGTAACTGGGACTGGCAGGATGATATCGAACGTGAAGGCCATGATTTTAACCGTCTTGGTTTGTTTTACGGTTATGATTTCCAGAATGGTCTTTCCGTTTCGCTGGAATACGCGTTTGAGTGGCAGGATCACGATGAAGGCGACAGCGATAAATTCCATTATGCAGGTGTCGGTGTGAATTACGCGTTCTGATAATGTGCTAAATTGCCGGATGCGGCGCGAGTACTTTATCCGGTTTATAAATGTAGGCCGGATAAGATGCGCCAGCATCGCATCCGGCATTCAGGCAACGTAGCTGGCATTTATTTCAACGACATATGCGTGGCAACGGTAATATTTTGTGGTGACGGTTTTCCGGCAATTAAGCGGAATAATAACTCGCAGCTTTGTTGACCTAACTCCTGCGTCGGAACATCGATGCCGCCCGGTGCAGGCGTTAATATAAACGACAGCGTTTCATTACTATAACCCACCACCGCTAACTGCTGCGGAATAGCAATGTTTTTCTCTGCCGCCGCACGATAAATGCTCATTAATTTCAGGCTGTCAGTAGCAAACACTGCCTCAGGCAACGGTGACTGACTTAATAATTGCCGTGCGGCTTTTAATGCTGTCTCATGGGTATAACCGCCGTCAACGATCCACTCACTGCGCACTGCAATATTATGATCTTCCAGACTTTGCTTATAGCCATTAACGCGATCAACCGAAACATGAACATCAAGCGGAGCATGCATGCAGGCAATATTTTTATGTCCACTTTCAATTAATGCATCGGTCAGCGCAATACTGTCGCCAAAATTATCGGTATCGACAGAATAAACATGGGCATATTCACCTTCAACTTTGCCAATTACTACCACCGGAATATCGTATTTATCGAGTTGGGCGAAAAAAGACTCATCTGCTGGCGAACTTAGCATAATAATGCCTTTAATCATTTTCTGCTTAATTTTGCTTTCACATTTTTGTAAGTCTTCAGCCGGGTTGTGCGACGTCTGCAATATCACGTCGAAACCCTCATCTTCCGCTTTGGCGGTAATGGCATGCAAAACTTCGGAGAAAAACGGGTTACCCGCCGTAGTTTTGGTCGAGCGGGTAGAAATCACCATAATGGCATCAAAGCCCGAAGAGGTCAGCGCGCGGGCCAGTTTATTTGGCTGATACTGTAATTCTTCAATGGCCCGTAACACTTTTTCGCGCGCTTCCGGGGAGATATTGGTTTGCTTATTCAGCACGCGTGATACGGTGGATTTTGATACGCCGGCAACCCTGGCAATATCATAAATAGTAGGGGACATAGGTCAGGAACTCCGTCCGAACGTGAATGCTGCACATCTTATGGAGTTCGCCTCAAGATGACAACACGGGCAGTTGATAATCAAGGGCATGGCCCCCACATTCATATCCTTACGAATGATTTTTTTCTGGTCCACAGGACAGCAATGAAGCGACTTAAAAATGAACTTAATGCGCTGGTGAATCGGGGTGTCGACAGACATCTGCGCCTCGCTGTAACCGGACTTAGCCGCAGCGGCAAAACCGCGTTTATCACTGCGATGGTCAATCAGTTGCTCAATATTCATGCCGGAGCACGCTTGCCGCTATTAAGTGCGGTGCGTGAAGAGCGCCTGCTGGGCGTAAAACGCATTCCCCAGCGTGACTTTGGCATTCCGCGCTTCACCTACGATGAAGGGCTGGCGCAGTTATATGGCGATCCTCCCGCCTGGCCGACCCCAACACGCGGCGTCAGTGAGATTCGCCTGGCGCTACGCTATAAATCGAACGATTCGCTGTTGCGTCACTTCAAAGACACTTCCACGTTGTATCTGGAGATAGTGGATTATCCTGGCGAATGGTTACTCGACTTGCCGATGTTGGCGCAGGACTATTTAAGCTGGTCGCGCCAGATGACGGGCTTACTCAATGGTCAGCGCGGCGAATGGTCGGCAAAATGGCGAATGATGTGCGAAGGGCTGGACCCACTAGCACCTGCCGACGAAAACCGTCTTGCAGACATTGCTGCCGCATGGACCGATTATCTCCACCACTGCAAACAGCAGGGGCTGCACTTTATTCAGCCTGGGCGTTTTGTCTTGCCGGGCGATATGGCAGGTGCGCCCGCGCTGCAATTCTTCCCGTGGCCAGATGTCGATGCCTGGGGCGAATCAAAACTAGCACAAGCCGACAAGCACACCAATGCCGGAATGCTGCGCGAACGATTTAATTATTACTGCGAGAAAGTGGTGAAGGGATTCTATAAAAATCATTTTCTGCGCTTTGATCGGCAGATTGTGCTGGTGGATTGCCTGCAACCTCTCAACAGTGGACCACAAGCATTCAATGATATGCGTCTGGCGCTGACGCAGCTGATGCAAAGCTTCCACTACGGGCAGCGTACCTTGTTCCGGCGCTTGTTTTCGCCGGTTATCGATAAGCTATTGTTTGCTGCCACTAAAGCGGATCATGTGACCATCGATCAGCACGCCAATATGGTTTCATTACTGCAACAACTGATTCAGGATGCCTGGCAAAATGCGGCGTTCGAAGGGATCAGCATGGACTGCCTGGGGCTGGCGTCAGTTCAGGCGACCACCAGCGGCATTATTGATGTTAACGGTGAGAAAATCCCGGCGCTGCGCGGTAATCGACTCAGCGATGGCGCACCGCTCACTGTGTATCCTGGCGAAGTTCCCGCACGTTTGCCTGGCCAGGCGTTCTGGGATAAGCAAGGCTTCCAGTTTGAGGCGTTTCGCCCGCAGGTAATGGATGTCGACAAACCGTTGCCGCATATTCGCCTTGATGCTGCGCTGGAATTTTTAATAGGAGATAAATTGCGATGACCGAACCGTTAAAACCACGTATTGATTTCGACGGTCCACTGGAGGTCGATCAGAATCCAAAATTCAGGGCGCAGCAGACCTTTGACGAAAATCAGGCGCAAAATTTTGCCCCGGCCACGCTCGACGAAGCGCAGGAAGAAGAGGGGCAAGTTGAAGCGGTGATGGACGCAGCGTTACGTCCGAAACGCAGCCTGTGGCGCAAAATGGTGATGGGCGGGTTGGCTCTGTTTGGTGCAAGCGTTGTTGGTCAGGGTGTGCAGTGGACGATGAACGCCTGGCAAACTCAGGACTGGGTGGCCCTGGGCGGCTGTGCCGCTGGGGCATTGATTATCGGCGCTGGCGTAGGTTCTGTGGTAACAGAGTGGCGGCGCTTATGGCGCTTGCGACAGCGCGCCCATGAACGCGACGAAGCGCGCGATTTGTTGCACAGCCACGGCACGGGTAAAGGCCGTGCATTCTGCGAAAAACTGGCGCAGCAGGCGGGCATCGACCAGTCGCATCCGGCACTGCAACGCTGGTATGCCTCAATCCATGAAACGCAGAACGATCGTGAAGTGGTCAGCCTGTATGCTCATCTGGTCCAGCCGGTTTTAGATGCCCAGGCGCGGCGCGAAATCAGTCGCTCAGCGGCGGAATCAACGTTAATGATCGCCGTTAGCCCGCTGGCGCTGGTGGATATGGCATTTATCGCCTGGCGCAATCTGCGTTTGATCAATCGCATCGCCACGCTGTATGGCATTGAACTGGGATATTACAGCCGTTTGCGCCTGTTTAAGCTGGTATTGCTGAATATCGCTTTTGCCGGAGCCAGCGAATTGGTGCGCGAAGTGGGGATGGACTGGATGTCGCAAGATCTCGCTGCGCGTTTGTCTACCCGCGCAGCTCAGGGAATTGGTGCTGGACTTCTGACGGCACGACTGGGGATTAAAGCTATGGAGCTTTGCCGCCCGCTGCCGTGGATTGACGATGACAAACCTCGCCTCGGGGATTTCCGTCGTCAGCTTATCGGTCAGGTGAAAGAGACGCTGCAAAAAGGCAAAACGCCCAGCGAAAAATAATGCAATATCGGGTGCTGACCGGATATCTTTACGCCGAAGTGCCCGTTTTTCCGTCTTTGTGTCAATGATTGTTGACAGAAACCTTCCTGCTATCCAAATAGTGTCATATCATCATATTAATTGTTCTTTTTTCAGGTGAAGGTTCCCATGCGTCTGGAAGTCTTTTGTGAAGACCGACTCGGTCTGACCCGCGAATTACTCGATCTACTCGTGCTAAGAGGTATTGATTTACGCGGTATTGAGATTGACCCCATTGGGCGAATCTACCTCAATTTTGCCGAACTGGAATTTGAAAGTTTCAGCAGTCTGATGGCCGAAATACGCCGTATTGCAGGTGTTACCGATGTGCGCACTGTTCCGTGGATGCCTTCCGAACGTGAGCATCTGGCGTTGAGCGCGTTACTGGAGGCGTTGCCTGAGCCTGTGCTTTCTGTTGATATGAAAAGCAAAGTGGATATGGCGAACCCGGCGAGCTGTCAGCTTTTTGGGCAAAAATTGGATCGCCTGCGCAACCATACCGCCGCGCAATTAATTAACGGCTTTAATTTTTTACGCTGGCTGGAAAGCGAACCGCAAGACTCGCATAACGAGCATGTCGTTATTAATGGGCAGAATTTCCTGATGGAGATTACGCCTGTTTATCTTCAGGATGAAAATGATCAACACGTTCTGACCGGTGCGGTGGTGATGTTGCGCTCGACGATTCGTATGGGTCGTCAGTTGCAGAATGTCGCTGCACAGGACGTCAGTGCCTTCAGTCAAATTGTCGCCGTCAGCCCGAAAATGAAGCATGTTGTCGAACAGGCGCAGAAACTGGCGATGCTAAGCGCGCCGTTGCTGATTACGGGTGACACCGGTACAGGTAAAGATCTCTTTGCCTACGCCTGCCATCAGGCAAGCCCACGAGCGGGCAAACCTTATCTGGCGCTGAACTGCGCGTCTATACCGGAAGATGCGGTCGAGAGTGAACTGTTTGGTCATGCTCCGGAAGGTAAAAAAGGGTTCTTTGAGCAGGCGAACGGTGGTTCGGTGCTGTTAGATGAGATAGGCGAGATGTCGCCAAGGATGCAGGCGAAATTACTGCGTTTCCTTAATGATGGTACTTTCCGTCGAGTTGGTGAAGATCATGAAGTGCATGTCGATGTAAGGGTTATTTGCGCTACGCAGAAGAATTTGGTCGAACTGGTGCAAAAAGGCGTGTTCCGTGAAGATCTCTATTATCGTCTGAACGTGTTGACGCTCAATCTGCCGCCGTTACGTGACTGTCCGCAGGACATCATGCCGTTAACCGAGCTGTTCGTCGCCCGCTTTGCCGACGAGCAGGGCGTGCCGCGTCCGAAACTGGCCGCTGACCTGAATACTGTACTTACGCGTTATGCGTGGCCGGGAAATGTGCGGCAGTTAAAGAACGCTATCTATCGCGCACTGACACAACTGGACGGCTATGAGCTGCGTCCTCAGGATATTTTGTTGCCGGATTATGACGCCGCAACGGTAGCCGTGGGCGAAGATGCGATGGAAGGTTCGCTGGACGAAATTACCAGCCGTTTTGAACGCTCGGTATTAACTCAGCTTTATCGCAATTATCCCAGCACGCGCAAACTGGCAAAACGTCTCGGCGTTTCGCATACCGCGATTGCCAATAAGTTGCGGGAATTTGGTCTGAGTCAGAAGAAGAACGAAGAGTAAGCGCGAATATGCCTGATGGTGCAACACCATCAGGCATATTAACTTATGCTTTCAGTACAGCCAGAGCTGCTTCGTAATCCGGCTCGGTGGTGATTTCATCAACCAGCTGGCTGAAAATCACATTGTCATTTTCATCGATAACCACAACGGCACGCGCTGCCAGACCTTTCAGTGGGCCATCAGCAATTGCCACACCGTAGGCTTGCAGGAATTCAGCGTTACGGAAAGTGGAGAGGGTGATAACGTTGTTCAGACCTTCTGCGCCGCAGAAACGAGACTGGGCGAACGGCAGATCAGCAGAGATACACAGCACAACGGTGTTGTCGATCTCGGTTGCCAGTTGGTTAAACTTACGTACTGATGCGGCGCAAACACCGGTATCAATACTCGGGAAAATGTTCAGCACTTTGCGTTTACCCGCAAACTGACCGAGGGTGACGTCAGACAGATCTTTTGCCACGAGAGTAAAAGTCTGCGCTTTGCTACCCGCCAGCGGGATGGAATTGGCGACTGTAACCGGGTTGCCCTGGAAATGAACGGTTTGTGACATGATTATCTTTCCTGTTTACATATAGTTAACGTCACACCTAGTTTATGCTAACTGTCAATAACACAGCAAACGCTATTTGCGCTTAATCTGCAGACCACCGCGACAACAAGGAGTAAAGATGAGAACCGTTAAGGTATTTGAGGAAGCCTGGCCCTTACATACCCCGTTTGTGATTGCTCGGGGAAGTCGTAGTGAAGCGCGCGTGGTGGTGGTTGAACTGGAAGAAGAAGGTATTAAAGGCACCGGTGAATGCACGCCGTATCCGCGTTATGGAGAAAGTGATGCCTCGGTAATGGCGCAAATTATGAGCGTCGTGCCGCAATTAGAGAAAGGGCTGACACGGGAGGAGTTGCAAAAAATTCTCCCTGCCGGCGCAGCACGTAATGCGCTGGATTGTGCATTGTGGGATCTGGCGGCGCGAAAACAGCAGCAATCGCTGGCTGATTTGATCGGCATAACGCTTCCCGAGACAGTCACCACTGCCCAGACGGTAGTCATCGGTACGCCTGATCAGATGGCCAATAGTGCATCAACACTCTGGCAGGCAGGCGCGAAATTACTGAAAGTGAAGCTGGATAACCATCTTATCAGTGAGCGGATGGTGGCAATTCGCACAGCTGTGCCCGATGCGACGCTGATCGTTGATGCAAATGAATCCTGGCGTTCAGAAGGGTTGGCGGCGCGTTGCCAGCTATTGGCGGATTTAGGCGTTGCGATGCTTGAACAACCGCTTCCTGCGCAGGACGATGCGGCACTGGAGAATTTTATTCATCCGTTACCGATTTGTGCAGATGAAAGTTGTCATACTCGTAGCAATCTGAAGGCGCTGCAAGGGCGCTATGAGATGGTTAACATTAAGCTCGATAAAACGGGTGGCCTGACGGAAGCGCTGGCGCTGGCGACTGAAGCACGTGCACAAGGTTTTAGTCTGATGCTGGGCTGCATGTTGTGTACCTCTCGTGCCATTAGCGCCGCTTTACCGCTGGTGCCGCAGGTCAGTTTCGCCGATCTTGACGGACCGACCTGGCTGGCGGTAGATGTGGAACCGGCGCTTCAGTTCACAACGGGTGAATTGCATCTTTAGGATGCCAGCGCAGCAAGTTTGCCATCGCAAAGAGATATTTTTCGCTGGCTTCGTCGGAGGAGATGGGCGGAAACTCTGCGGTGATGCAATGCAGGTTGAGATCTGCACACCAACTGCCGAAAGAGCCAGGCGTTTCATAACCGACGCTGGTTACCAGTGGCAATTCAAACGCCTGGGCCAGCCATTCACCTAATTCGCTGTGTCTGGGGTCTTCAATACAGGCCAGTGGATCGTGGAATGAGACCACCCAGGCAGGTTGAATGCGATGTATAAGCTGGCACAGCGCCTGAGTTTCAGGTTCGGAGCCAGGTTTGTCACCTGTCAGTAAAACGACATCACGTTCTTCAGCGGCGCTGTTCCAGCGATAAACCGTTTCACCTTCCTTCCAGTTTGCTGCCGGAAAGTTTCTATTTAAATCCACGCCATTAGCATTGGCCCGTAACCCTAACTGGCAGCCGTCAGGATTCACACACAGCACCACATGATGGCGGCGCAAAGAAGGTGTCAATGTCCGCAGAGCACAGGAGAGGGTCACGACCGAAGAGTTTTCATCACCGTGGGTGCCAGCCAGAATCAAACCACTTTCGTGACTGGCGGCTGGGGCCGGAAACCAGATCAAAGGCGCGCCCAATAATGAACGTCCGTAATGTTCTGTACCGGGCGGAAATGCGCCGCGTTCGGCGCGTGGGCGAGTTACGGTCATGATCGTCTCTGGTTCAGGAAGTATTACAGGCAGTGTTGTGCAAATTTTGCGGATTATCAAATCCTTTTCTTCAACGCTATGTTATCGATCTCGTATCACTTTTTTGCCGGAAGTTGTTTGCATTTCTTTAAGGCGAAACAAATAATTACGCATGATTATTAACGCAGGTTTGAGGGTAACTTATGAAGCACTCTGTTTCAGTCACGTGTTGTGCGCTGTTGGTCAGCAGCATTTCTCTTTCGTATGCTGCAGAAGTTCCGAGCGGCACAGTACTGGCAGAGAAGCAGGAGCTGGTGCGCCATATTAAAGATGAGCCTGCGTCGCTGGATCCCGCTAAAGCCGTGGGTCTGCCAGAGATTCAGGTCATTCGCGATCTTTTTGAAGGACTGGTGAATCAGAACGAGAAAGGGGAGATTGTCCCCGGCGTTGCGACTCAGTGGAAAAGTAATGACAACCGTATCTGGACTTTCACCCTGCGCGATAACGCAAAATGGGCGGATGGCACACCGGTAACGGCACAGGATTTTGTCTACAGCTGGCAACGTCTGGTTGACCCAAAAACGTTGTCGCCGTTTGCCTGGTTTGCCGCGCTGGCGGGAATCAACAACGCACAGGCGATTATTGATGGTAAAGCTACGCCTGATCAGCTAGGCGTCACCGCGGTTGATGCCCGTACTTTGAAAATCCAGCTTGATAAACCGTTGCCGTGGTTTGTGAATTTAACAGCCAATTTTGCCTTCTTCCCGGTGCAAAAAGCTAACGTAGAAAGCGGGAAAGAGTGGACGAAACCCGGAAATCTGGTCGGCAATGGCGCTTATGTTCTTAAAGAGCGTGTAGTCAATGAAAAACTGGTCGTGGTGCCAAATACCCATTATTGGGATAACGCCAAAACGGTGTTGCAAAAAGTGACCTTCCTGCCAATTAATCAGGAATCCGCAGCCACTAAGCGTTATCTCGCGGGGGATATTGATATCACCGAATCCTTCCCCAAAAATATGTATCAGAAGCTGTTGAAGGATATTCCGGGGCAGGTTTATACACCGCCGCAGCTCGGAACCTATTATTATGCGTTTAACACGCAAAAAGGGCCGACGGCAGATCAGCGCGTTCGTCTGGCATTAAGTATGACGATAGATCGCCGCCTGATGACCGAAAAAGTGTTGGGGACGGGCGAAAAACCAGCGTGGCATTTTACGCCAGATGTTACTGCCGGATTCACGCCGGAGCCTTCGCCGTTTGAACAAATGAGTCAGGAAGAACTGAATGCGCAGGCAAAAACTTTGTTGAGCGCAGCCGGTTATGGTCCGCAAAAACCGCTGAAGCTGACGCTTTTGTATAATACTTCAGAAAACCATCAAAAAATTGCGATTGCTGTGGCATCGATGTGGAAAAAGAACCTTGGTGTAGATGTCAAACTGCAAAATCAGGAATGGAAAACCTATATCGATAGTCGTAATACAGGTAATTTTGATGTTATCCGCGCCTCGTGGGTGGGGGATTATAATGAACCCTCCACCTTCCTGACATTATTAACGTCAACGCATTCAGGCAACATTTCACGCTTTAACAACCCGGCCTACGACAAAGTTTTGGCCCAGGCATCGACGGAAAATACCGTTAAAGCGCGTAATGCCGATTACAATGCGGCAGAAAAAATCCTCATGGAGCAAGCACCGATTGCACCAATTTATCAATATACCAATGGACGATTAATCAAGCCGTGGCTGAAAGGTTATCCCATTAATAACCCGGAAGATGTGGCGTATAGCCGGACTATGTATATTGTGAAACATTGATGTGAACTGGCGTTACCCTTGTGGGTAACGCCAGTGATGTCTGAATTAACGACCCTGGTCTGGTGGTGTAATGTTATCCATATACAGCGTCTGGCTTGGGAACGCGAAATCCGCGCCGTGTGACTGTACAATATCGATAATCTTCAAATAAACATCCTGCTGGGCGGCAAGCCATTCAGCCCATACTGTGGTTTTGGTAAAGCAATAAACCATAATATTCAATGACGAGTCAGCAAACTGGTTGAAATAAACCAGTAAGGTTTGTCGCTGGTCGATGGCCGGGTGATTTTTAAGCATCTCACGTACGGCTTCGACAATGGCTCCCACTTTTGCCGCATCCTCATAACGTAAACCGATTGTCGTGGTAATACGTCGGTTGGTCATTCGCCCCGGGTTTTCTACGCTGATAGACGAAAACAGCGAGTTCGGGACGTATAACGGACGATTATCAAAGGTCGTAATTTTGGTAATTCGCCAGCCAATTTCCGCTACTGTACCTTCGATATTTCTGTCCGGTGAACGGATCCAGTCGCCAATACTGAAAGGACGGTCGAAATAGAGCATAATCCCGGAAAAGAAGTTACTCAGAATATCTTTACCGGCCATACCAACAGCCAGACCACCAATACCACCAAAGGTCAGCAAGCCAGAAAGGCTCATGCCGAAATGTTCGCCATAAAGCAAAACAAGTACCACAATAATGGTGATTTTGATGATACGCGACATAATCCGCGCACTGGTGATATCACGACCTTTTTTAATCTGCTGTTTTTCAAACTGATTAATCAGCAGAAATAACTTAATCGTCAGAATAACAGCAATCAGGGACGTACAGATAAAATCGATAACGCCTGGAGTGATAAATTGGAGTTTGTAGTTTTCTATAACATAATTAATGATGCTACCAACAGCACTGATAATTATGGTGTAGATGAAAAATTGCACCGCATGGAATAAAAATCCTTTTCTTTTACGATTTCCGCGGCGAAACCAAAAGCTCATCAGAATCAATGCTGCGCAGCTACCGAAAATAATGACCAGATTAAGCGCATTATTTGTAAACAGTTCAGCGATCATTGTTTTATCAGGCTCCTCCAGATAATTGTCGTCATGCCGGAAACCCCTGGCGGGGCTATTTTACCGCGACAATTCATTCAGATCATCAATAGTCAGGGAAGGAAGTAGCAACATTAGCTAACTAATCAATGCGTTGATTGTAAATCCAGCTAAGAGGTGAGGTTTTCAGAGCAGACAACGGTGAAATGTCATGGTATTGTTACGTTTAGGTAACAAGAAATTTGTCTGCACAAGGATTACATCATGATTATGGCGAAACTGAAGTCAGCGAAAGGGAAGAAATTTCTCTTTGGTTTGTTGGCGGTTTTCATTATTGCGGCGTCGGTTGTGACTCGCGCGACCATCGGCGGCGTTATAGAACAGTACAATATTCCGCTGTCTGAGTGGACGACATCAATGTATGTGATTCAGTCATCGATGATTTTTGTTTATAGCCTGGTCTTTACTGTGTTGCTGGCAATCCCGTTGGGTATTTATTTCCTTGGCGGCGAAGAGCAGTAAGTAAAAAATAGGCCCGATAACTCGGGCCTTGTCAGTTATTGAAGAGTCGTTAATCGTCTTCTTCGTCATCCAGTTCAACGGGTGTCTGATACTGGTCAGGTTTAATGACCAGCAGGTCGCAGCGAAGATGATCAATCACCTGTTCCGCCGTGTTGCCAAGGAATGCTGCTGAAATACCGGTGCGTCCGACCGTGCCCAGAACCACAATCCCCGCCTGTAAGTGCTCCGCCAAATCAGGAATCACCTCTTCGGGCAGACCTTTTTCTACGTGTGTCATGTTTTCATTAATGCCGAATTTCTGCCGCAGAGCTTTCATTGCCAGCAAATGTTGCCCACGAATGGCATCGTTATAAACGCTCGGGTCAAATTCCGGCAGTTCAATCGCGATATTAATTGGCGTTACCGGATAAGCGCCAACCAGATGAACTTCGGTATGGTTGACTTGTTCTGCCAGTTCGATCGTCTCTTTGACCAGTTTTTCATTGAGCGCATTATGGTACGGCTCTTCACTGGCGAGATTCACCGCCACCAGCGCCTTACCCCCTTCCGGCCACGGCTGGTCTTTCACCATCCACACCGGGCTTGGGCATTTGCGTAACAGATGCCAGTCCGTTGGCGTAAAAATCACCGCTTCCAGACGGTCATGTTGGTGCGCCATTTTTAGCACCAAATCGTGCCCGCCGCTGATCACTTCCTGAATGATGGCTTCGAATGGACGGTTATGCCAGACCACTTTAATTTCAATGGGAACGCCAGCATTGAGATAATATTTTGCCTGCTCGTGGATCCAGGCTGTTCGTTGGCTGATGACGCCCTGACGCATAGCGGTACGTTCGTCCGGGGAGAGCAGGGTGGTCATTTCGTATGAGAAGTCATAGATCGGCAAAAAGGCTTTAATTTTGCCACCAATCCGTTGATGTAAATAAACAGCTCGCCGCAATGCTGGTTGGTCGTCCTGGTTAGGATCGATAACAACGAGCATGTTGTGATACATAGCCATACAGGGTCTCCTTACAACAACTGTCAACGCAGTTTGTAATTAAAAGATTAACCCATATCTGGTGAATGAAACAGTGATGAACCTTCTGCCAGATCAATAAATCAGAAAAATTTAATGATATGACAGAAGGATAGTGAGTGATGCGGAAAAATCAGGCAACGTTACGCGTGTGACCAGCAAGCTGGGCCAGCGCATCGTTATTTTCGATGGTGATGTATTTACCTTTGACTGCCAGCATGCCGCTTTTCTGGAAGCGACCCAGCAGACGGCTGATGGTTTCTACCGTCAGGCCCAGATAGTTACCGATATCGCCACGAGTCATCGTCAGGCGGAATTCACGAGGGGAGAAGCCGCGTTGGGCAAAACGACGGGACAGGTTGTAGATGAATGCAGCCAGACGTTCCTCGGCATTTTTCTTCGACAACAGCAGGATCATGTCCTGATCGCCTTTGATTTCACCGCTCATCAGACGCATCATCTGCTGACGCAGATTCGGCATTTTACCGGACAAATCGTCCAGCGTTTCGAACGGAATTTCACATACCATCGAGGTTTCCAGCGCCTGCGCGAAGCTCGGGTGATGACCGCTGCCGATTGCATCAAATCCCACCAGGTCACCAGCTAAATGGAAACCAGTGATTTGCTCGTCGCCTTGCTCAGTAATGGTATAACTTTTAATCGTACCGGAGCGGATGGCATAAAGCGATTTAAGTTCATCACCAGCCTTAAACAGCGTCTGGCCTTTCTGAATAGGCTTCTTTCGCTCAATGATATTATCAAGCTGATCAAGCTCATGTTCGTTGAGTGTGAACGGGATGCAAAGCTGGCTGATGCTGCAATCCTGGCAATGGATAGCACAACCGCCAGACTGAATGCGCCGTATAATTCGCTTTTCCGGGATCATAGGTCTGCTCAAGCCGTAATTGATATTTGTCAATTTTAACATCTTTTTAGGGAGCAAGTAAGTCTAAGCAAACCTTAACAGCAGAGAATTCCGATATTAGATGTAAATATATGTCTATCTATTTGAAAACCCTTAAGTTGTTAAGGGTATCTTTACATAAAAGTGTGAACAAGCTGGCACAAATTGTTTAATGTTTACAGCAAAAGATAACCTTCGTGGCGTAATAACCACTCTTTTCGCTGAACTCCGCCTGCATATCCGGTCATGGTACCGTTTCTGCCAATGACCCGATGACAAGGCACAACAATGCTGATGGGATTCGATCCATTTGCCGCACCTACGGCACGCGCCGCGCCGGGGCGGCCCAATTGTTCAGCCAGTTGGCCGTAATGCATTACCTGCCCGCAGGGGATTGTGCGTAATGTTTTCCAGACTTCGCGCTGAAATGGCGTCCCCCCCGTGGCAGTGGGAAGAGTATCAATAATGCTAAGATTACCGGCAAAATATTCACGAAGCTTGTCGCTTAAACCACCTGGGTTGGTGGCAGAAATGCGTTCATAGCCTTCTTTGCGGTAATGGATGTCCAGCAACTGCACCATGCGTTCGCTGTACTCTTCCCATTCAACCGCCCGCAGGCGAAATTGCTCATCGCAAATCACCCACAGTGGACCTAGTGGCGTGGCAATTTTTTCTTCAAGTAATCTCAGCATCCGTTCTCTCTTAAGACAAACGAGGGTAAATCCCCGGACCTATCGGCAGACCGACAAGATACCACGCCAGCAACATCAGCAGCCATACCACCAAAAAGATAAGTGGATAGGGCAAAACTAACGAATAGTAAGTACCCAGTTTCGCGTCTGGTTTGTAGCGTTGCAGGAATCCAAGAAACAGTGGAACAAAAGGAGATACCGGCGCTAAAGGCAATACGGATGAGTCGGCAATACGAAAGAGGATTTGCGCAAATGCCGGGTGAAAGCCAAGTAGCATAAACATCGGTACGAAAATGGGGGCCAGAATCGACCAGATTGCGGAACCGCTGGCGATAAACATGCATAAGAAAGAGGAAAGCAACGCCAGACCGACAAACGCCGGGATGCCGCTAAGCCCTGAACTTTCGAGTATATCGGTCAACCCCACAGCGATGAATTTCCCCATGTTGCTCCAGTTAAACATGGCGACAAACTGGGCGAGGGGAAAAACCATCACGATAAATCCCGCCATCTCTTTCATCGGTTCAATCATTAAATGCGGTAAATCCGCCTGACGTCGAATTGTGCGGGTAGCGATGCCATAAGCCAGCGAAACCACAAAGAAAAAGAGAATGATCAGTGGCACGATACCTTTAATAAAGGGGGATGGCATCACGGTGTGGTTGATCGGATCGCGCAATATACCGTTTACCGGGATCACCATCAGCGCAATCGCAGCAATAAAAAGTAGCGATACGACACCTGCTATGCGTAAACCAAAACGCTGACTTTCGGTCAATGTCTGCAGTTTCTCATCGCTGTTTCCCTGCCATTGACCTAACCGTGGCTCAATGATTTTGTCGGTTATCAGGCCGCCAACAACCGTCAGTACGACTACGGAGCTGGCCATAAAATACCAGTTATCAATTACACTGACGTGCATTTGCGGATTGAACGCAGCCGCAGCCTCCGTGCTGATCCCCGACAGCAACACGTCGGTTGTGACAATCAGTAAATTAGCCGTAAAGCCGCAACCGACGCCTGCAATGGCGGCCAGTAAACCTGCAACTGGATGCCTGCCCACCGCCAGAAAAATCAGCGCCCCCATCGGTGGCATGATCACTAACGCCGCATCGGAAGAAATGTGGCTGAAAAAAGCAATAAACAGCACCATATAACTGGCGTAGCGAGCATTCACATGCGATGCCATTTTAACCATCAACGCTGGCAGTAAGCCGACGCGCTCCGCCAGACCGGCACCTAAAACCAGCGCCAGGATCGCGCCTAGTGGGGCAAAACCGCTAAAGTTTTTAATCACATTGGGTAAAAACCAGTGTAATCCTTCCACACTGAGCAGGTTTTTCACGACCACTGGCGTACCATCGGTCGGGTTTTTCGCACTGACGCCAAAGGCCGACAAAATTGCCGTCGTCACCATGAGTACGATAATCAAATAGATAAAGAGCAAAAAAGGATGGGGAACCTTGTTACCAATTCTTTCGACCCAGCCATAGAGCTTCCCGGATTGGGAGGACGACGGTATGGATGACATACTCATGGGCATTCCTCGTTTGTTGTGTTTGCGTTGTTGTTGTTATTTTAAAGGTGACGGTGTCACGTTTTTCGGGATAGGGCAGTGATACGGTTGCGTGTCCGTAACTTGCTGATGCTCTTGTTGGCATTCTTGCAATAGCCCTGAATCAATGAAGAGATTAAGTGTGGTTGCTGCTATAGTTTTCGCCGCCAGCAGCATTCCTTTATGAGCAATAGACGTTCGCCCCTGGCTAACCAGTTGCCACGTATGTAGCGGTGTACCGACGGCGAAACAGGGGCTGAAACACTGGGCAACAGGCAGTTTCCAACTGACGTCGCCGACATCAGTTGATGCCGCAAGCACGTTATCGGTGGCGGCATATGGAGCGACTTCATTCGCCAGTACCGTTTCACGATGACGTAGTGCAAAAGCCTTGCCGTTTTCTCCACCGGTTGCGGCGATATTATTCAGACTGTTTTGCCGATCGTTGGGGGTGAGCGTAGCCTGAATTTGTTTCGCAAAAGCCAGTTCTTCGGATTTCCATTCAGGGGTTCCAAAATGGGACAGAGCCTGGTACATGGCCTTTTCTAAGGTGCGATTAGGGAGATAACTGGAACAGGCTTTGTCGAAGCGGCATTCAACCGTGGTTTCGGTCATCAATGCCGCACCTTCGGCGATTTTGGCTACCCGATCATAAATATGCTGCACGTCGGTCATTTCGGGGGCGCGGATAAGATAAAGCACTTCTGCCTGCGCCTGGACCACGTTGGGCGAGATCCCGCCGCTCTCTGTGATGGCATAGTGTACGCGCGCTTTTTCAATAATATGTTCGTTGAGGAAGTTGGTGCCAGTGGTCATCAACGTTACGGCATCAAGGGCGCTGCGTCCCAAATGAGGGGAATTTGCAGCATGTGCTGCGATCCCTTTAAAGCGCCATGATGCCTGAATGTTTGCCAGCGTGCGGGTATTGAACATACCGGCAAAGGCTTCCGGGTGCCAGGTGAGTGCCGCATCCACATCATCAAATACCCCCTCGCGGACCATGAACGTTTTACCCGAGCCGCCTTCTTCGCCAGGACAACCATAAAAGCGCACCGTGCCGCCTTGCCCATATTGTTCCAGCCATTTCTTGACGGCTATTGCTGCGGCAAAGGCGGCGGTTCCGAGCAAATTGTGTCCGCAACCGTGACCATTTTCACCGGGCGTCGCGGATGTAGGTTGCGCGCACCCTGCTTGCTGACTTAAACCTGCCAGGGCGTCATATTCCCCCAGCAGGGCGATAACCGGTTTGCCTTGACCAAACGAAGCAATAAAGGCATTTGGGATATTGCCTACGTTGCGGGTAACGGTGAAGCCTGCAGATTCCAGCGCCGAAGCCAGATGTTCCGCTGACCAGAACTCTTCAAAACGTGTTTCTGGATGATCCCAGATTTGATCAGCAATATCGGTATAACGTTGGCGATCGGCTTCAATCGCATCGTCGATAAAACGATAGATTTCCTGCATCAGATACCTCGCGTCCAGGGAAAATTAAGCGCGGTGCGCGCCAGCGTTTCGACGGTAATAGCGAGAACCTGCTCGTCAAAATCGAATTTTTCGTTGTGATGACCTGCCGCCAGCTGTGTGCCAAATACCATGTAGGAGGCTTGCCCTTGATGTCGCTGCACGCGGGCCATCATTAATGTGGCATCTTCGGAACCCGCAGGCGCTTCAACACGTTCAATGGCCTGATTGACCCCCGCGACCTGAGCCGCCTGGCTTTGTAACCATGCGACCCATTTCGGCGAAGGAGAACTGGCGGTAGCTGCACCCATCAGCCGAGTTTCAACGCCGACACCATACATGGCTGCTGCGCCCTGAATCGCTTGTTGTGCACGGTCAAAAACATATTGATTGATGACGTCGCTGACCCCTCGAGTTTCAACTTTCAGCAACGCCGAGGCAGGAACCACATTACGACCGCTTCCTGCCTGCATAACGCCCACGTTTACTCTGGAAGCCCCTTCGCTGTGCGGGGCGATTCCATGCAGCGCAAGAGTTGCTTGTGCTGCCGCCAGTAAGGCATTGTGACCGTCTTGTGGTTTTGCGCCTGCGTGAGCGGCGGTACCAGTGAAGTGCGCGTCAAATTTGGTTGTTGCCATAAAATTATCACTGCCGCACACCACGGTGCCCGCAGGTACGCCAGTGCCAATGTGCACGGCAGTAAAATAATCAACATCATCCACTACACCTGCATCGACCATCGCCCGCGCGCCACGCGTACCTTCCTCTGCAGGCTGAAAAATCAGTTTGATGACGCCGTGAAGTCCGGACTCGAACTGTTTAAGGGTGTGCGCCAGCCCAAGCCCAATAGCGGTATGTCCATCATGACCACAGGCATGCATCATTCCGGCGTTACATGACGCAAAACCGTCGCGGTAGGGGCGATGGCTGACATCCCGTTCTTCACTGAGATCCAGCGCGTCCATATCGACACGGAAAGCCATCACCGGACCGGGGCGACCGGTATCCAGGGTGGCGACGATGCCAGTGAAACCACCTTCAAAAGCCGCGATCCATTGTGCTAACGCACCTTGTTGAAGAGCGCGCTCGAATTCGCGCTGTAGAGTGAGTTCATCAGGTAGTCCCATCCGACTACTTTCATTAACGACTTCGCGGCCCAGCGCCAGTGAATAGCCGAGCTGGTGCAATTCTTCTGCAACAAGGGTGGCTGTGCGGAATTCCACCCAGCCAGACTCTGCATAGCGATGAAAATCACGTCGCCAGTGCGATAATCTTGGGGCAAGCGAATTAACAAATTGATTCAAAGACTCCATAACCTTTCCCGTCATCAGTAAAAAATGTGACCCGGTTCACGTAGTGATAGTTTTTACTTATCACTAACTGATTTTTCACAGTTTTAACCGTTCATAAATTACCCTGACACAATCATCTGCATTAAAGTAGATGCCAGTTTCTTTGGTCTGATAAATAACGGTTATCGGTGGCGTCATGGCTTTTCAGGTAAAAATTCATCAAATTCGGGCTTTTGTTGAAGTGGCTCGTCAGGGCAGCATTCGCGGAGCGAGCCGAATGTTGAATATGTCGCAACCGGCACTGAGTAAATCTATTCAGGAGCTGGAAGAAGGGTTAGCGGCACAACTCTTTTTTCGCCGTAGTAAAGGCGTGACGTTAACTGATGCCGGCGAAAGTTTTTATCAGCACGCCAGTCTTATTCTTGAAGAGCTGCGCGCAGCGCAAGAGGATATTCGCCAACGACAAGGGCAACTGGCAGGGCAAATTAATATCGGCATGGGGGCCAGTATTTCCCGCAGTCTGATGCCAGCTGTCATATCTCGTTTTCATCAGCAGCATCCGCAGGTAAAAGTACGCATTATGGAAGGGCAACTGGTGTCGATGATTAATGAATTGCGCCAGGGAGAACTGGATTTCACCATCAATACCTATTATCAGGGACCCTACGACCACGAATTTACTTTTGAGAAATTACTGGAAAAGCAATTCGCGATCTTTTGCCGCCCGGGACATCCCGCCATTGGTGCCCGTTCGATCAAACAGTTACTGGACTACAGCTGGACAATGCCGACGCCACACGGCAGCTACTACAAACAGTTGAGTGAATTGCTTGACGATCAGGCGCAAACGCCACAGGTCGGCGTAGTCTGCGAGACGTTTTCAGCCTGTATCAGTCTGGTGGCAAAAAGCGATTTTCTCAGCATACTACCTGAAGAAATGGGCTGCGATCCCTTGCACGGACAGGGGCTGGTGATGTTGCCGGTTATCGAAATTTTACCGAAAGCGGCCTATTATTTGATTCAGCGGCGTGATAGTCGCCAGACACCACTGACCGCGTCATTAATCACGCAATTTCGGCGAGAATGCGGCTATCTGCAAAGTTAAAACTGCATAAAAAAATAGAGTCTGTCGACATCCGCCAGACTCTACAGTACACACAGCAGTGCATCCGCGTCTTAAATCCGGCATGGTCTCCTCTGCGCCGGTGACTGTGTTATAACGGTTTTAACCTTTAGTTGCCAATTTTCTTCAGTGACAGATTTCACGAAAATATAAGTTACATTATTAATATCGTGAATGAATAATCATGCATAAGCATTTTGCTTAAAATATCGGCAATATTTGGAACTTATTACTGGAATTTTGGGTAATACGTTGTTGGACCGACCCGGTCTGGTTATCATATCGCGCTCTTAATTGCGGGAGGATGTAACATGAACCTTGACGACAAATCGCTGTTTCTTGACGCCATGGAAGATGTCCAGCCGCTGAAACGTGCTACAGATGTCCACTGGCATCCAACGCGTAACCAACGTGCGCCGCAGCGTATCGACACGCTGCAACTTGATAATTTCCTCACCACCGGATTTCTCGACATCATTCCGCTAAGCCAGCCGCTGGAGTTTCGGCGGGAAGGGTTGCAACATGGGGTGCTGGATAAGCTGCGCAGTGGTAAATATCCGCAACAGGCGAGCCTGAATCTTTTGCGCCAGCCGGTGGAAGAGTGCCGCAAAATGGTGTTCAGTTTCATTCAACAAGCCCTGGCGGATGGTTTGCGTAATGTGCTGATTATTCATGGTAAAGGGCGGGAAGATAAATCGCATGCCAATATTGTCCGCAGCTATGTGGCGCGCTGGTTGACCGAATTTGATGATGTCCAGGCATATTGTACCGCGCTACCGCATCATGGCGGCAGCGGGGCGTGTTACGTCGCACTACGTAAAACGGCGCAGGCAAAGCAAGAAAACTGGGAGCGCCACGCTAAGCGCAGTCGTTGATCTCGAGACGCATCCATGGCTTATGCAGCCAGCACGCGGTTGCGTCCATCATTTTTCGCCCGATACAAAGCATCATCAACGCGTTTAAACAGTTCATCGATGCTTTCATTTCCTTCGTGATGCGCCACACCAATGCTGACGGTAAAGCGTGGTAAGCCCGAAATACTCACTTTTGTCACGCTTACGCGGATAGTTTCAGCCAGCGAAAGCGCGGTATCCAGTGGGGTTCTTGGTAGCAATAAGACAAACTCTTCGCCTCCCCAACGAAACACCAAATCGCCTTTGCGAGCGCAACTTTCGAGAGTGCGGGCGAGGGCGCATAACACCTCATCACCTTTAGAATGCCCATAGAGATCGTTAATGTGTTTAAAACGATCGGTGTCGATGAGCAATAAGCTGTAATCCTGAGCGATGGCGAGGTGCTGCATTTGGCCTGGCTCGGTAATGTGATAAAACTGGCGCCGATTCAGTAATCCGGTCATCGCGTCATGGTGGGCAGCATGTTCCAGCTGCTCCTCCAGCCGTTTTTGCTCAGTAATATCATGCACAATACATAACATGAGCTTGTCGCCATAAATTTCAATCGGCCCAGCATATGTCTGCACATGACGAGTCGAACCATCCGCCAGTTTATGAACAAAATTCAAAGGCTTATGACCACCGGGTAAATGCGAGATTTCATGCATGATAGGCATGACGCGACGCCCGAGCATATTAATTTCCCAGGTATGTTTTTGGCACATCGTTTCATGGTTATAACCATAGAAATTGAGCGCGGCGAGGTTAGCATCGACGATTTGGCCATCTCGTGAGGGGTCAATCAACAACATTGGTGCAGAGTTAGTCAGAAAAAAGCGCGCATAAAAACCTTGTTTTTTGCGCTGATAATTTGCCGAGCGACTGGCTTTTAAACCCAGCGTTGCCGGCGCTTCGATGCCTTCGAAAATAATCACCGGTTCTGCTTCTGTCAGCTCTCGCAAAACAAGCCGACAGCTTAATGCTGTTTCCTCTTCTTTACGTTGAACGGTGAGGATTTCGATAATATCGTGTTGGTTTTGCAGATCGGAGAGGTATTTCGGTAGTTCTTTTTGTGAAGAGACGGAATAGGGACCGGTTCGTAGCTGACTAAACGTGAGGTCTTGCATCAACAGTCGCGCCGCGCTGTTGGCATAAATTAACTGTTCCTCAAAGGGCGAAACGATCCAGACAGGACTGGTGAGTAAGTCCAGGGTATTGAAGTTGTGCGTAATCATTGAGATCCCGTTATTTTTATCAATTTTTGTTGCTATCCGATCGCAAAAAAGCCACGTCATATGATCAGATAATTCTGATAATGATAGACGCTATTTAACACTTCACACGGTTTGTATATGGAAAAGCATTTTGCTTTTTGTATTCAATTTAGACAGAATTTTATTAATCATTTCAGGGTAATGGGGTGATGAGATGTTGCGTAACAGGGCCAGAAGGCTAGACTACAAAATAATGCGTTGATGATGGAGGCACTGTGGAAGCGATTAAGGGATCGGACGTTAATGTCCCGGATGCAGTATTTGCCTGGATGCTGGATGGTAGAGGCGGCGTTAAACCGCTGGAAAATACAGATGTGATTGATGAAGCGCATCCCTGCTGGCTCCACCTTAATTATGTACACCATGATAGCGCCCAATGGCTGGCGACAACACCGCTGCTTCCCAATAACGTACGTGATGCGCTGGCGGGCGAGAGCACACGGCCCCGAGTCAGCCGTCTCGGTGAAGGTACGCTGATTACATTGCGCTGTATAAACGGCAGCACCGATGAACGCCCCGATCAACTGGTCGCCATGCGTGTATATATGGACGGGCGGTTAATTGTTTCGACCCGACAACGCAAAGTGCTGGCGCTGGAC
This sequence comes from Escherichia sp. HH091_1A, assembly GCF_030295175.1. Classification (NCBI taxonomy): domain Bacteria; kingdom Pseudomonadati; phylum Pseudomonadota; class Gammaproteobacteria; order Enterobacterales; family Enterobacteriaceae; genus Escherichia; species Escherichia sp. HH091_1A. The sequence goes on from NZ_AP025747.1 coordinate 1,673,910, forward strand.
GATGTGGTAAGCGATCTGGAAGAAGGCACTGGTCCGACCGATTGCGGGGGATGGCTGGTGGATGTGTGCGATGCGTTGACCGATCATTCCAGTGAATTTATTGAGCAGCTGCACGATAAAATTATCGACCTTGAAGATAATCTCCTCGATCAACAAATTCCACCGCGTGGATTTCTGGCGCTGCTGCGCAAACAATTAATTGTTATGCGTCGCTATATGGCACCGCAACGTGATGTTTATGCTCGTCTTGCCAGTGAGCGTCTGCCGTGGATGAATGATGATCAACGCCGCCGAATGCAGGATATTGCCGATCGCCTTGGGCGCGGCCTGGACGAAATTGACGCCTGTATAGCACGGACTGGCGTGATGGCGGATGAAATCGCTCAGGTGATGCAGGAAAATTTAGCCCGTCGCACCTATACAATGTCATTAATGGCAATGGTCTTTTTACCCAGTACGTTTCTGACCGGGTTATTTGGTGTCAACCTTGGTGGGATCCCAGGTGGCGGGTGGCAATTCGGATTTTCAATTTTTTGTATTCTGTTAGTCGTTCTTATTGGTGGTGTTGCTTTATGGTTGCATCGTAGTAAATGGTTGTAACAACAGCAATTTTCCCTACTATCTGTATACAAAAACGCCGCAAAGTTTGAGCGAAGTCAATAAACTCTCTACCCATTCAGGGCAATATCTCTCTTGCAGGTGAATGCAACGTCAAGCGATGGGCGTTGCGCTCCATATTGTCTTACTTCCTTTTTTGAATTACTGCATAGCACAATTGATTCGTACGACGCCGACTTTGATGAGTCGGCTTTTTTTTGCCTGTTATATATCAGCGTCTACCCTTTAAGAGTCCACCCAATGACCGGAGGGAAATATGACGACACTCATTTATTTGCAAATTCCTGTCCCTGAACCGATTCCTGGCGATCCTGTTCCAGTGCCCGATCCAATCCCTCGCCCGCAACCCATGCCTGACCCACCACCCGATGAAGAACCGATTAAATTGTCGCATCGTGAGCGTAGATCTGCGAGGATACACGCTTGCTAATTTTTGCGTCGATGACCACGAGAACAGATTGTGACCGCTTTTTCTACCCTGAATGTTTTGCCTCCCGCCCAACTCACGAACCTTAATGAGTTGGGTTATTTAACTATGACGCCGGTGCAGGCCGCCGCGCTTCCGGCGATCCTTGCCGGAAAAGATGTTCGCGTGCAGGCGAAAACCGGCAGCGGCAAAACGGCGGCTTTTGGCCTCGGGCTGCTACAGAAAATTGATGCGTCGCTATTTCAGACCCAGGCTTTAGTGCTGTGCCCTACGCGTGAACTGGCGGATCAGGTGGCAGGTGAATTGCGTCGGCTGGCGCGTTTTCTGCCAAATACCAAAATTTTGACTTTGTGCGGTGGTCAACCGTTCGGTATGCAGCGTGATTCGTTGCAACATGCGCCGCATATTATCGTGGCAACCCCGGGGCGTTTGCTGGACCATCTGCAAAAAGGCACGGTATCACTGGATGCGTTGAATATGCTGGTGATGGATGAAGCCGATCGCATGCTGGATATGGGATTTAGCGATGCCATTGATGATGTTATCCGTTTTGCGCCAGCATCTCGACAGACGCTTCTGTTTTCGGCAACCTGGCCGGAAGCCATCACCGCAATCAGCGGACGAGTTCAACGCGATCCATTGGCGATTGAAATTGACTCAACAGATGCTCTGCCTCCCATTGAACAACAATTTTATGAGACATCCAGCAAAGGCAAAATTCCGCTGTTGCAACGGTTATTAAGTTTGCATCAGCCATCCTCTTGCGTGGTGTTTTGCAATACCAAAAAAGATTGTCAGGCTGTCTGCGACGCGCTGAATGACATAGGGCAAAGTGCATTGTCGTTACATGGCGATCTGGAGCAACGTGACCGCGATCAGACCCTGGTACGTTTTGCTAACGGTAGCGCTCGTGTGCTGGTCGCGACGGATGTTGCTGCGCGTGGTCTTGATATTAAATCGCTTGAGCTGGTAGTGAACTTTGAACTGGCGTGGGACCCTGAAGTTCATGTACATCGCATCGGTCGTACAGCGCGTGCAGGAAATAGCGGTCTGGCGATCAGTTTCTGTGCCCCGGAAGAAGCACAGCGGGCCAATATCATTTCTGACATGTTGCAGATAAAACTTAACTGGCAAACGCCGCCAGTTAATAGTTCCATTGTGCCGCTGGAAGCAGAAATGGCAACGTTATGTATCGATGGCGGGAAAAAAGCCAAAATGCGCCCGGGTGATGTATTAGGTGCGCTGACAGGAGATATCGGGCTTGATGGCGCAGATATTGGCAAAATCGCCGTGCATCCGGCGCATGTCTATGTCGCGGTGCGTCAGGCTGTTGCTCATAAAGCATGGAAACAGTTACAGGGCGGGAAGATTAAAGGAAAAACGTGCCGGGTGTGGTTATTAAAATAATGAAATGTTGAATCGCAGGGTGCAAGAGTAAACATCTTCTTCGGGATTGCCGGATGCGACGCTGGCCGCGTCTTATCCGGCCTCCATAAGAGTAGCCCGATAAGCTTGCGCATCGGGCGCTATCCGGGTTATTTCACTTCAACCACATTCAGTCGTAACTCATCCAACTGATTTTCATCTTCTTCAGGCTGCCAACCCGCCGGTTGTAGAGGGATCTCTTCGCGATCAAACGCCAGATCACCCCCGTTAACCACTTCAGAACCGTGGGTAATGCCTTTGAAATCGAACAGGTTGGTATCGCACAGATGCGACGGCACCACATTCTGCATCGCGCTGAACATCGTCTCGATACGCCCCGGATAACGTTTATCCCAGTCACGCAACATGTCAGCAATCACCTGACGTTGCAGGTTAGGCTGTGAACCGCACAGGTTGCACGGAATAATCGGGAACGCTTTTGCATCGGCAAAGCGCTGAATATCTTTCTCGCGGCAGTAGGCCAGCGGACGAATCACAATATGTTTGCCATCATCGCTCATCAGTTTCGGAGGCATACCTTTCATCTTGCCGCCGTAGAACATATTTAAGAACAACGTTTGCAGGATATCGTCACGATGGTGACCCAGCGCGATCTTCGTCGCTCCCAGTTCCGTTGCGGTACGGTAAAGAATTCCGCGACGAAGACGAGAACACAGTGAGCAAGTGGTTTTGCCTTCAGGGATCTTCTCCTTCACGATACCGTAAGTGTTCTCTTCCACAATCTTGTATTCAACGCCCAGCTTTTCAAGATACTCGGGCAGAACGTGTTCCGGGAAGCCTGGTTGCTTCTGATCGAGGTTAACAGCCACCAGCGAAAAATTGATTGGCGCGCTTTGCTGCAAATTGCGCAGAATCTCCAGCATGGTATAGCTGTCTTTACCCCCGGAGAGGCAAACCATGATGCGATCGCCTTCTTCAATCATATTGAAGTCAGCAATGGCTTCGCCCACGTTACGACGCAGACGTTTTTGTAATTTGTTCAGGTTGTATTGTTCTTTCTTTGTAATTTGTTGATTTTCTTGCATTATTTCAGTTCTCTGGTACTAAATGGGGCAAATTGGGGGCAAACTTTGCAACTACGATAACCGCGCATTCAACATGGCTATCTGTTCGTCGTTCATGTCATCAATCCACATACCGTAAATTTCATACACCATCTGCGCAGTTTCATGCCCCATTTGGCTGGCTATAAATGCCGGGTTCGCTCCTGCCGTCAACAGCCAGCAGGCAAAAGTATGCCGCGTATGGTACGGATTACGGCGGCGAATACCAGCACGTTTTACTGCTGCATTCCACCTTGCCCCCAAACTGCTTACCGAGTAATAAGGTTTTTGTTTTCCGTTACACACCCTGGGCATGAAAACAAAATGCAGTTTTTGCTTTTCGGTTCTGCCGTACTCCCGATGATAAAAGGTGATTTCGCTTTTGCGATGATGCCCGGTCAGTTTGTATTGCTCCTTCAGTGCTTCAAGAGCAGGCTGCAGTAGTGTTACTGTTCGGATCCCGGCATTTGTTTTTGGGGGACCGAACATATCAAGTATCGTCAGGTTTCTTCTGACATTCACTATTCCCTTTTCGAGATCCACATCCTCCCACGCCAGAGCTGCCAGTTCCCCGTGACGAAGTCCTGAGTAAACGGCAAATTTCCACAAGTTCTGGCTCTGTCCTTTTTCACTTTCCATTAATGCATTGAATTCTGTTTTAGATAACGGATCAGGCTTTATTCTGTTTCGCTGTAATTTTTTTACTCCTTCAAATGGTTTGGTTGATATAAATCCCGACTGATACGCAAAACGCAACAGCGAACAGAGCAGGGCGATATAGTTATCAACTGTGCGCACGGTTCTTCCTTTTTTGTTGGATCTTGGATTATCCAGGTAAAGCGTTTCTCCATGCAGCAGTTCATTCCGGTAGTTTAAGATATCGCTATAACGAATATGTGATATCGGGGTACTTTCACAAATTATTATTCTGAGTGTTTTTAATTGTGATTTTGTTTTCTTCATTGTGTTTGTTGTTAACTCTGTCTCTTTAATTTTTGTCCAGATATCACAAAGCTCTCCGAACGTTTTTATGACTCTCGTTGTCACCATTTTTGCCCCAGTGCTGGACTGGGGAAAACGTCTTAAATACTCAAATTCACCGGAGTTTATTTCATGAACTATCAGCGCTCTTAAATTTCCGGCCTTTTTAATATTACTGTTTGTAATCTCCCAGCCTTTTAATGTTTCCCGACATCGTTTTCCTCGAAACATGAACCAGATGCGAATGTATCTACCTCTAATCTCGACACCTGTTGGTAATTTAGACATATCATGAGTCTTTGATAAACTGATTTATCTTTGGATAGTTGTACCAGATAATCCCTCGTTTGCTGTCTGGCTTACCTAAAGGAGATACTCGTTTGAAGTGGAAGCCCTCCACCCAACAATTCTGGCGGTATGCTTCAATTTGTCTGGCCCCCAGACCAGTGCGAAGCATCAGGCCGTATTCAACCATCCACTCTTCATTAAAGATTACTTGTGCCATCGCATCACCTCTGGCAGGCGCCAATGTTAGACTGAAATTGACGCCCGATGTTGATTATTAATAATAAGCTATGAAGTTTTAATTTGAATACAATGCAATTCTCGAGGACTGAAGTTTCTCGCAATTAAAATTTATCAGTTTTACTTTCTGCTCTCTGGAAACGCCTGCTTCTTTTTTACCTGAGAGCATTTTTTCGCATTCTGATTTCGTTAGTTTAGATTTTGAATATCTTGTCCAGTTAGTAGGAGTGCCACCTTCCTTTTCAATAGTGGCGGTAATTTTATACATGAACACCTCCATTATTATTTCCAGTGGTTCGTTTATTCCATCTTTCGAGTGCTTCTTTTTCACTTCCACCATAACCGGTTCGGGATTCGCATCCGTTACACTTCGCTCGGTAATATCCTGAAATGGCTTTCACCGTTACTGATGGACAACCACAAAATGGACATGATTTAACATTGTCATATCTCATAATTTTTCTCATAAAAAATATTTCAAGTTGGCGGTGCATTACACCGCCAGGCTGAATTATTCCTCTGAATTATCGATTACACTGTATTCCCCGGTTAATACAGAGGAATCTGCAGGATCGATTGTCAGTGGTTCCTTTTCATCCATTGATACTGCACGCTGGATCTCAATTGATACGGGCAGATATTTGAACAGGCGACGAATAGCCGTTTTCTTTGCCATTTCTTCCCAGTGAGTTACCCACGGCCCGTTATTACCAGCTTTACTCAGGCTGCGCACCAGCTCAATCTGTTTGCGCGTCATAACTTCAAACTGAGTACCTCCGTCTTTCAGTCTTGCGACAGCATAGACGTGGGTAACCGGGGCATCTTCGTTTTCTCCCGGGCGGTGTATTAACTTTTCATCAAGGCCAAATTCGAAGCTAAACTCGTCACCTTCACGGACAACACGGGCTGACAGGCTGGCGATTTGACCAGAACGGCGAGCCAGATCAATCATGCCGCGATAGCCAATGATTAGCTGAACGTTCTTTTTACCGCTCTTTTCGTTTTTATTACCAAAAGGCAGTAAATATGCATGACCGAGGGCGCTACCTGGCTCAAGTCCGAGCTGTGAACACTGTACGATCGCACTGACAAAACTCATAGTGTCACAGTTTCCTAACGCCGGAACTTTACGAATTTCTGTGGTGGCGATACGGATCATACGTTCAGCCGTCATATGGCGTGGAAGAGCTGCTGCCAGTTGCTCTTTCATTGATGGCTGGTTAATAAAACTAATCACGTCGCTATTTTTAACTGCTGCTGGTGCACGGTTTCCCTGAGTTTTTTGCAGATCGGTTTTTGCGATTGGTGGTTGCTTAGTCATTTGCATATTCCTTAGCCCAGCGGGGCAGTGATAATGTCTTAATAGCTGGCCATTCATCGGTATTCAGGCAGTCAGACAGGGTTCGCAGATTGCGGTGATATTCCTGTTGACCTGCCAGTTTTGCTTCTTCGCCCATCATGAAAATTTCAACCGGATAACGTCCGCATTCAATAGTTGTGCTGGCAACCAGAAAAACGAAAGTTGGCTGCACTCCAAACTGTGCTTCATAACCGTCACTGTAGAATGCATCCTGAACGTGATAGCGGTAGTCGTAATAAGCGGTTTTGAATCGTTGAATATCCGCCGTAGTTTTCACGTCCATGATCCAGTGAAATTCAGGGATAATTTTGTCCGGACGGCACCGACACAAAATTCCTGTTTCAGGATCTTCCCAGTAAATTGATGATTCAGCGTGTCCGGCGCTTTCAACAAGCCATTGCCCCAGCGGCAAAGCCATAACGCTTTGATACATGAGTTCAATTTTCCGGCCTTCTTCCGCAGTGATAACCGTTTTTCCTGTGCTTGCGCATTCCATCAGAAACGCTTTCTCTTCTTCTTTTCCGGCGTTTGTACGGCGGTTAAATTCAGGTGCTACGATAAAGCGGTTACTGAATTCCTCCGGTTCAAGTACCCGGCAGTGGAAAGCGGTTCCTAAATCGAGCGTTTTTGTCTTTGTGGTGTCCACGGGGGCATTTTTACGCCACAAATATAGTGCCGGAGTATCAGCAATGTCATCGAGCTGAGACTTACTGACACCGGGACCCGCGTGGTAATTCTCATTCGAAATTCCGTAATAAATACCTGGCTCTATGTCTTCTACGATTACGGGATCTGCGACTTCGCCAGTTTCATCACTGCAATCGCGATGCGGATCGCTGCCAGCATTCTCATTGTGCGGATGTTCAGCGCCTTCCATTTCCTCCGGATCATTTTCCTTAGCTTCAACCTGACTCTCTTCATCGAATGTTTCCTGGTATGTTGCGTCGCCCATCACCGCACCACAGTCAGGGCAGTTATCCCCGCCAGTCTGGCCGCAGGCATTGCAGGCTATTTCCGGTTCCTGTTGCACTACTGGCTCAGGTTGATTCATATCCGGGCTGGTTTTTTCCGTTTCTGGCTGGTTCTGGTACACACAATCGCGAGTCTGGATCCCCTTTACCCATTTCGGATCGTTCGGGTCGCTAATTCCGTCAACAAATTCACCACGTGATGCAGCAAGCAATTTATCGGCATCGACAGGATTTTTTGATGGAATGTTTTTCCGGGTTTCATGGAGTTCTGCCCGCAGTTCCTGATATTTCGCATCAACAGAATTTACCTGTGACTGAGCATCCAGCGGCTGCGTGTTCTGATGATGTTCAGTTGCATTCGGTTCCACTGTTTCAGCCGTTGCCTGTTCATCTGCCATTGCGCCAGATGGTTGTGGTTTTTCTTCATCGTCCTGTTTTCCTTCTTCTGTTACTCGCTGCGGCATCGGGGCCGAGGAGCGACCGCAGGCAATATCCACGATTTCCGGATCAGGGTTGGCATGATCGATTTCAGTCAGTACTTTGTTCAGATATTCAGTGACGTGTGCGGGGATGACCTCGATCCCAATTGGTGCTTCTTTCACGGACGCAACCACGATGGCGCGGGAATAATCCAGCCCGCCAGGCATGGTGATGAATTTGTCGCGGAAAACAGAAAAGGGTGGTTTATTTTCAGCGATAATTTCCTCAATGCGTTTAGCGTGTGCCGGATGAAGGTTATAGATGTCCACGTCCATTGAACGGGCCAGTACGCCAGTGGCTACATCGCGCGCCAGTGACGTCAGATCGTGGACGAAACCTTCGCCGCGATCGGTGAGGTTCCCGCCGCCAGCATTAGCACCGGAAGCCGTGCGAGTGATGCGTGAAACACGATTCCCTTTTCGCCATTCTTTTGTCAGAAGACCGCGATCAATGTGTTCGGTATCCAGCCAGGCTGAAATGAAATTCTTAAATTCATAGGGCTGATGTTTTTTCGTGATAGAGAACACTGCCTTAATTGCATCAGTCAGGCGGAGCAGGGCGGCATTATCCAGAGTTGTCGGTTCTGCCATGCTGCGTATGGCCAACAGCAGATTCTGGACATAGCTGTTTTCCTGATCCATCTCAAGAGCAGTAATGTGTTTGCGTTGTTCACGGGTGGCATGATGCAGGTATTTTCGATCCCCGGCTGCATACGTAAAAATGTGCAGAAGACGCTGCGTAAACCGCAAAGTGGCTACAGAGACTTCGCAATCCGGGCAATCCCCGTGAGCGCCTGCCAGTGTGTTTTCTTCCTGCCCTCCCGTCAGTTCTTCGGTTTCCTGGGCATTCTCCTGATGGTGAGCGTCGTCTGGTGCTGCTCCCGGTTTTAGTTCCCATGTCATGGAGTCTTTGCTGAGTTGATAGCGTTCACTCCAGGTAAAATCGATCTCACCTTCAGGGGGCAGGTCATTAACGACAGGAAAATTAGTGGCAACAGCTTTAAAATAGCTGCTCAGTTTTTTACCTGATTTGACGATCAGGTAGTCCAGAGTGGCGCAGGTCGATTCAAAATCGTCGCTTGCCCACAGGACGACGTCAGGTTCACCGGATGATTTTTTCGCTTTCCGTAACAGGAAGAGTGGTTTTGCGCTCATTGTTTTTTAACCTCAACTCAGATTAAAATTCGTTTTGTTCAGTGAATGATCTTGCCGGATACACACTGTTCATAGCCTGCGCCATACGCAGGCTATTTCTTTCAGATTTCACCTTTTAATTTCATTGCAATCAGCGTTGCCAGAAATGCGGCTTTTTTTTCTGCGGGCAGATTCTTACCAATGTGCACCAGACTCATTTTTTTGACACCTTCGTTAAGTGTTTTAACGTTGCCTGATGGACCATCGATATCAACCACAGTGAATGGGGTTTCTTTATTTTGTGTTTTAATCACGTGGCCAATGCGTTTTCCTTCCAGATAAACCTCGTGAACAATGTTATCAGTAGTAACAACAGTGGATTCATAATTGGCAATCATGTTTTTCTCCTTAATTAAGGTTGAGCGAATCCCTGCCATTGTTGGCATAAATTCAGTTTCGAGTAGTCAGTTAATTAAAGTTCGTGTGCCATCTGGTGTTTTTCGGCGCAACTTTCACTACAATATTTTTTCATTTCCGTCGTTGGGATAACTCCACGCATGAAATGAAGTGGTATTTTAATACTTTTGCTTTCTTGAATTTCTTTATTGCAAAGGTGGTAAGCACATTTGATTTTCTTAGCCATCACCATGATTCCGCTTTTACAGGTAAACCATCACGACCGAGGAAGACTTTAATCATGCAGTCAGAAATGCATGTTTTTGTAGTCAGGCTACGAATATAAAGTTTTCGCTTTTTAATATTGTTTGCCGAGGCGATATATGTCCGACCTTCATGAAGAACATAATCGCCAGGGGTTACACACTGACGTGGTATTTCATCAGTTCCGAAGTGATGTGCAATCATAATCATCTCCATTTTTTCAAATGAACTTTGTTGATGCGGTGCCTGGTGCCTCCAGGTGATGTTAACCAGTTAACAATTAACACCGGATACAAATACCCCCCCAAACTAATATAGAGTTTTTTAACTGTTCCGCGTGCGCTTAGCCGCATTCACCGCATCACAAAATTCACTTTAAAAAGGGCGGACATCAGTCGAACTTCAAGAAAAAACCGATGCCGCCAAAGACTACACACAGCAATGTCGTTATTCACAACCGGAGGCGCACTCCCACCATTTATATTTAACAGACAAGACCGACTCTTTATGGATACCGGAAATGCGCCTTCGTGTTGTGCCCGGTTTTATTTCACCACCTCCGGGCTTCGGTGGTCTCGGCTATACCCCTACAGCGAGAGCTTGTGTTAACATTTCAATACCCTTACAGTCGAGAGTTATTGAAATGTTGGATGTATTTACTCCATTGTTGAAACTTTTTGCTAACGAGCCACTCGAAAGACTTATGTACACGATTATCATTTTTGGCCTCACTCTCTGGCTGATACCGAAAGAGTTTGCTGTCGTATTTAATGCTTATACTGAAATACCCTGGCTCTTTCAGATTATAGTTTTTGCCTTTTCTTTCGTGGTTGCCATTTCCTTCTCAAGATTGCGAGCACATATTCAAAAACATTATTCATTGCTACCAGAGCAACGAGTATTGCTTCGTTTATCTGAGAAAGAAATCGCTGTATTTAAAGATTTCCTTAAAACAGGAAATCTTATTATCACTTCTCCTTGCCGTAACCCGGTTATGAAAAAATTAGAACGGAATGGCATCATTCAACATCAGAGTGATGGCGCAAACTGTTCTTATTATCTCGTCACCGAAAAATACTCCCACTTTATGAAGTTATTCTGGAACAGTAGGAGCAGACGTTTTAATCGTTAGCTTACTGTGTACTTCTCCAACCAGCGACGCGCGCCAACTTCGGTTTTAAACGTTTTGCTTTTGGTATACGTCATGGCGGTGAACGTTCCATCCTGGTTGGGGAACACGCCACACACCAGGGATTCGTTGTTGCTAAGATCGATAGTATCCATGTTGACCTCATTTTCCCTTAACGCTGGGGGAATTGGCTTCATAGTTGCTCCGTATCGTGGAGCCTACGACCTGCTTTTAACCACATCAGGTGAGGTGATATCCTTACAAATGGTAATTTGCTGTAAGGATATTAATTATGGATATTAAATTTCGCTGTCCTCATTGCCGATCTCGCTACATTGAGATCGACGAGCACTCTGGCTCTGACAATGATCGTTTTATCTGCGGTGATTGTTTTGCGGAAATCAAAGATTCTGATTTCAGTGAACACTTTAATAAAACAATCAATAAAATCATCCGGACAGTTAAAAACCGCAGGAACAAGTAGTTTGTATAACTTCTCAATCTGATGTCTCAGGGGGCTGGTATCTATTTTTAACACCAGTCCCTGCTTTTCATCTGCGATCATCTTCGTATCCCCTTAACGCCGGGTGGCGGAACTGTTTGCTGAGAACACCGTGCGGTGTTTTGGTGTGGTTAATTTAGAATAACCTAACAAGACAGGCAAGTACTTTTTGTTAGATCAACCTAACAAAAAGTGTGTTGGGATATAACAGACTGAAAAGAAAGCTATTTTATAGATTTGTTTTTACGAGCTTTGAGCATTTCTTCGAAAAGTCTATTGAAATTCTCAACTCTAGCGCGCATTTCAGACAGCAATGCTTCCTGCTCGGAGGATGGTAGAGCATCGAATAATTCAATCAATTCTTTGTGGCTGGGAGTTAGCTCGTTTTCCACATGAAGCTCTTGTGCTGGCAATGGTGTTTTGTCTTCGTCACCAAACATTAGCCACGTAGGTGAGCACTTCAGAGCATCCGCTAAAGCAAACAGTCGCTTCCCTACAGGTTGGGTTTCATCTCTTTCCCATTGAGAAATGGTGACGTGAGCAACCCCAGCGAGACGTGCGACTTCTCGTTGTGTCAGGCGTAATTCTTTTCGTCTTGCCAGAGCTCGCTGGCCTAGTGTTTTTGTATCCATAGTTAGGTAATTCTAATTTTTCTTGACTTAGGTATCCCGCGCACATTAGTGTTAGGAATATCTAACAAAGGGGGCTTTGATGTTTAAAGTTGATGCAATTATTTTTTTTGGTAGCAAGACAAAGCTTGCCAGTGCCGCAGGAGTAAGGCTGGCAAGTATTGCTGCATGGGGGGAGCTGGTCCCAGAAGGTCGCGCGATGCGTCTGCAAGAGGCATCTGGCGGAGAGCTTCAGTACGATCCCAAGGTTTATGACGAATATCGTAAGGCAAAGCGGGCGGGTAAGGGTATTCATGAAAATCAGGCATGAGCACATTGAATCAGTGTTGTTAGCTCTGGCTGCCGAAAAAGGTCAGGCGTGGGTTGCCAACGCAATTACTGAAGAATATTTGCGTCAGGGGGAGAGTGAATTAGCCCTGGCGCCAGGCAAGGACTGGAACAATCAGCAAAACATCTATCACCGCTGGTTAAAAGGTGAAACAAAGGCGCAAAGGGAAAAAATCCAGAAGCTGATTCCAGCAATCCTGGCAATTCTTCCGCGCGAACTGCGACACCGCCTCAGCGTTTTTGACACCCTGGAACGTCGCGCATTACTGGCGGCTCAGGAAGCGCTGAATACGGCAATTGATGCGCATGATGATGCAGTCCAGGCCGTTTACCGGAAAGCGCATTTCAGCCGCGGCGGATCATCCGGCGATTCTGTCGTAGTGCATTGATTGAAATTAATCGTGCCGGAGCGTTTTGTTCGGTATCAGTTAAATGTAACGCTGCGAGCGTTACAAGGTGAAAACAATATGGCTTCAAACTGGATAAAGCTCGAAGTTATTACGCCGGATAAACCGGAAATATTCAGGATTGCTGAGATTCTTAATATTGATCCAGATGCCGCATTAGGGAAGGTCATTCGATTCTGGGCATGGGCGGATCAACAAATGATTGATGGTAACGCAGAGTGTAACGCTCGAGGCGTTACAAAAAGTGCAATAGACCGTATCACTTTTATGGCTGGTTTTGCTGATGCGTTAATTCAGGTTGGATGGCTGGTCGAAAGTGATGGAGTGCTTTCACTACCTAACTTTGAGCGTCATAACGGAAAAAGCTCGAAAAAACGGGCGGTTACAAACGAGAGAGTTACAAAAATACGCGAACTGAAGCGAAAAGGTAACGCTGCCAGCGTTACACAAACGGATCAAAAAGCGTTACCAGAGGAAGAGGAAGAGGAAGATATAAATACTGATCTCCCCCTAAATCCCCCTCGGCAAAAACGAGCGTCTAAACAATTCGAGCCGGAGGCCATTGCTCTGCCCGACTGGTTGCCAGAAACACTCTGGAATGAGTGGGTCCAGTTCAGGCAGGCATTGCGAAAACCGATTCGAACGGAGCAGGGCGCTAACGGGGCGATACGGGAACTGGAAAAATTCCGCCAGCAGGGTTTTACCCCTGAGCAGGTGATTCGACACAGCATCGCCAATGAATACCAGGGCTTGTTCGCGCCGAAAAGTGTTCGGCCTGAGACGTTGCTCCGACAGGTTAACACTGTTTCGTTTCCGGACAGTGCGATCCCGCCAGGCTTCAGGGGGTAACTGACCATGAAAAATATTGCGACAGGCGGCGTTCTGGAACGTATCCGCAGACTGGCCCCGCCACATGTAACCGCGCCATTCAGGACGGTGGCGGAGTGGCGCGAGTGGCAACTTGCAGAAGGCCAGAAACGTTGCGAGGAGATCAATCGCCAGAATCGTCAGTTGCGGGTGGAAAAAATTCTGAATCGCTCCGGCATCCAGCCGTTGCACCGCAAATGCTCGTTTTCGAATTACCAGGTGCAGAACGACGGCCAGCGATACGCGTTGAGCCAGGCGAAATCCATCGCCGATGAACTGATGGTCGGGTGTACAAATTTTGCGTTCAGCGGAAAACCTGGTACCGGAAAAAACCATCTGGCGGCGGCTATCGGGAATCGCTTGCTGAAAAACGGTCAGACAGTGATTGTGGTTACCGTGGCTGATGTTATGAGTGCTCTACACGCCAGCTATGACGACGGGCAATCAGGCGAAAAATTTTTGCGGGAACTGTGCGAAGTGGATCTGCTGGTTCTTGATGAAATTGGCATTCAGCGCGAGACAAAAAACGAGCAGGTGGTACTGCACCAGATTGTTGATCGCCGGACAGCGTCGATCCGCAGCGTGGGGATGCTGACAAACCTGAACTATGAGGCCATGAAAACATTGCTCGGCGAGAGGATTATGGATCGGATGACCATGAACGGCGGGCGATGGGTGAATTTTAACTGGGAGAGCTGGCGCCCGAATGTTGGTCAGCCAGGAATTGAGAAGTAATTTTTACCGGGAGGAAATTTTAATGGAGACCGTTTTTGACGCACTGAAAGCAATGGGAAAAGCCTCTTCCCAGGAAGTGGCAGCACGTCTGGGAATGACCCGGGATGAGGCGATTAACGAGCTGTGGAAACTGAAGCGTCGTGGGGAAGCTGATAACAAGGGCCCGATGTGGTGGTTGACTCAAACCGACGAAAACGCATCTGTAGCACAGGCTTCTAAAGTGACAGCGCAAATGCTGATCGAGGCGATTGAACAGCATGGCCCTAAAGCGGCTGATGAACTTGCACTGATATTCAGAATTACTTCCCGCAGGGTGAACTCATCGCTGGCTATGGCCATCAGCAAAGGTCGTCTGATTCGCGTAAATCAGAACGGTAAATTTCGTTACTGCCTGCCGGACGGTAATTTACCAGCAGAGCCGAAAGTTGTATCGGTAGTGAAAACACCTGGTAAAGGCTTTCCTCAGCCAGCCGGTGTTGCGTTACCAGTACAGGAAGCGGCAACACAGGAAGAAATTAAAACAGATACTGTGGGGGACATTGTGCAGTCACTACCATCGTTCACTGAAACGCGAGCCAATGACCTGATTATACCATCGCTGCAAATGGCAAACCGCGAACTGCGCCGGGCGAAAAGTTATGTCCAGAAGTGGGAGCGAGTCTGCGCCGCGCTGCGTGAGCTGAACAAGCACCAGGATATTGTCCGTCAGATTGTCGATTCCTCCAGTCGTATTGTGTCGGAAAAGTGATTCCTGGGGAGGGCTTATGGCAAAAGTATTAACACAGGAAGAGCGAGAAAAAATTAAAGGGCAGATTGTTGATCTCGTACGCCAGAGCGGGCGAGAGACGTTACGACAACTGGAAGCTAAAACAGGGGCAACCAGATATCTGATAAGTATTCTCGCCAAAGAGCTGGTTTCGAGTGGTGACGTATACAACTCTGGCTACGGGTTATTCCCGTCTGAGCAGGCACGTAAAGACTGGCAAAACGCCCGCAAAAAACTCTCGAGGGCAAAGTCGAAGGAACCGGTTATGGTTGATCCTGACCTTATCTGCTCGTTACCTGACGGAGAAATACGTCGGTACGACAGGCGACAGAACATAATTTGTCGTGAGTGCCGGAAGAGTGAGGTTATGCAGCGTGTACTTGCGTTCTACCAGGGAAATTTCAGGAGATTGTGTGGTGAGCAACATTAACTATCCGTGGGTAGTCGCTGTCAATGCTTTACTTGCTGAAGTTCGGGTTAACGATCTTTGTGCGGAACACAATTTCGTACGCCTTAATAATTAAATTTAGCACTACAAATAAAATTTAATCCTTAACCGGAGGGATGCCTGCACCCTCAAAACATCAGGAGGCCGTCCGAAAGGGCGGTAGTGAAATACGAAAATTCAAAATAACTATTGAAACGGGAATAACTGGTGGAGATTTTGAGGATGTATTCGAAGTGGATGATGACGCGACACCTGATGAAATTCATGACGAAGCAAAAGAAATTTTCTTTAACTACTGAAATTACTCATATCATGAAATAAAAGACGAGGAGGAAGAACAAAATGGCTGATTTTGGTTCAACTAAATACAACGTCAGTTTTGAAGAATGGCATGAACTGTTAATGGAATATGCAGAGTTACGTAGTGGAAGTGCTGCTGATGCTGAAGTATGGCGTGATGACTATGAAGCAGGAAAAACTCCGGTCGAAGCATATTGTGATGAGTGGGGCGATGAATGAGCGAGATTGACTATCAGGCGCTGCGTGAAGCAGCAGAGAAAGCAACTAAAGGACGCTACATCGTAGGGCATGCGTCAGTTAACCAGCACGGCAATATAACAGGGGTTTTTGTTTGTCAAAAATGGAAGGGAGATGCTGGCGGCGTGATTAGAATGTTATGTTAACTGCCTGACTGAAACAGGTGCCCAGGCATATGCCAATGCTGAATTTATTGCAGCTTTTAATCCAGAGGTTGCAATGGTTCTTCTGGATGAGCGAGAGGTCAAAAACAGGCTCATTGTTGAGCTGACAATGTGGATTAAGCGACTGTCCCGCTCATTAAAGTACGCCAATAGTTTAAGCAGTTTGCCTGATCAGGTAATGGCGCATCTGAATCAGAACGGGCTGGTAAGCGAGGAGGATGTTTTACGGTGAGATAGTAAAAGCATGTAATGAGTCAGGGGGATGGAGGGACTTCATCTGGATAGATCTTGCAACGTTCTTATGTTATATAAAAATTCCGACTGTTAAATCGTTGTTTGTTTTAGTTGCTATATTTAAGGAATGAATATGCTGTTACTTGTTGATTACCCAGAGCATAACATTTATTCATCTTTTGTGTGTGCGGATGCTGAACTTCGAGAATTAAATGGTGGTGCAGTAGTTGTAATAACGGTAAAAATCCCTCTTACTAGCACATCGGAACAGTTGTTTAATAAATACACTCGCGGGGAAAGTCTTCGTATTAAATTGAAGAATGGCGATGAATGGAAAATGTATTTCGTTATGCTTGATGGAGGGCGCTATATATTTTCCTCGCACCTGTGATAGAAATGATGAGCCGAGACTTTATTTACGGGACGCAGAGAGAATACCGTAGAAAAACTTATCTAACTTAAGTAGAATTGCTGCGGGTGCTTGAGGCTATCTGCCTCAGGCATGAACACCAAAAGGCAGATAGAGAAAAGCCCCAGTTAACATTATGCGTCCGGCAAGACGCTTAACATTAATCTGAGGCCACATCTATGCTTTGCATACGTAGATTAGCCTCTTACCGACCAAAAGGTCAAGGAGAAGTAGGCTATGAAGCAGCAAAAGGCGATGTTAATCGCCCTGATCGTCATCTGTTTAACCGTCGTTGTGACGGCACTGGTAACGAGGAAAGACCTCTGCGAGGTACGAATCCGAACCGGCCAGACGGAGGTCGCTGTCTTCACAGCTTACGAACCTGAGGAGTAAGAGACCTGGCGGGGGAGAAATCCCCCGCCACCTCTGATGTGTCAGGCATCCTCAACGCACCCGTACTTACCCGCTTCGGCGGGTTTTTTGTTGTGGTGGATAAATTAGCTTTTTGTGTACTCTTTTAGCCGTAAGTCTTGAGGGACTGACTGTTGTAAATAGAATCGTGTTTGCTTAGTTAGCGCGCAGGGAGAAGAGGGATGGACCCTTCAGGGGAACGCTATTAATCTGGAAAATTTCTATTTATGGATTTCAAGAAGTTGCGCAAAATTTTTAATAAAGATGGTCTCTATGCTGTGCGCGTTGAAAATGGGGAAATTATTAGTTGTTACTGCATTCATTGCTCACGGGCTTTGCAACAGCCTAGTGGGGCTATGTTAATATATCTCTTGAATGGGCATGTGACGGACGGATTTATGTTGCGTGAAGATGAATTTGTCACATCATTACGGACATTAAAAGAAATTGGATTAAAAGCTGGCTTTTCTGCTTTTGAAGACGATTGAACTCATCTACAATTCAGCGCAGGGTTGACCCCCTGCTGAGTAACACCGTGCCACCGGAGAAAGCCGATGGCACATATACAACTGATCAAACATACCTCTTCTGGATTACTGCTTCCGGCAACACCGGAGAGTTGCGAATTCTTGCATCAAATAAAAATAGGTGAGTGGATACACGCTGATTTTAAGCGCGTTCGTAACTACGCATTTCACAAGCGTTTTTTCAAACTCCTGCAACTCGGATTCGATTATTGGACTCCTGTCGGTGGGGCGATCACCTCTCGTGAACGAAAACTTGTATCCGGTTTCGTTGATTATCTGTGTGACTCGGTCGGCCGGGAACATACGCCAGCCCTGAGTGATGCCGCAGAACAATATCTGAATACCATTGCGATACGCAGAACCTGTGATACGGCATTGCTAAAGTCATTTGATGCTTTCCGTGAATGGGTAACTATTGAGGCCGGATTTTACACCGAGCATTTTTATCCGGACGGTAGCCGTGGACGCAGGGCAAGATCTATCGCGTTTGCAAATATGGACGATACCGAGTTTCAGCAGGTTTATAAATCCGTACTGAATGTGCTTTGGAACTGGATCCTGTTCCGTAAATTTTCCTCTCCGGAACAATTCGAAAATGTTGCTGCGCAGCTGCTGGAGTTTGCGTAATGGTGGATTTGCGTAAAGCGGCTAAAGGCCATATGTGTACAGTCAGAATCCCCGGTTACTGCAATCACAATCTTGAAACATCTGTGCTGGCGCACTACAGGCTGGCGGGGACGTGTGGAATGGCGATAAAACCACACGATATGCAGGCAGCGATTGCCTGTAACTCATGTCACGATCTAATCGATGGGCGGGTAAAAACCAGCGATTACACCAAAGAAGAATTGCACCTGATGCATGCAGAAGGTGTTTTTCGCACGCAAGAAATCTGGAGAAATGAGGGATATTTATGATTTACCCAACAAATATCGGAAAAAGCGGGGAACATCTCCGTCTCGCAACACTGGAAAGTGTGTGGATTCAGGGAAAGTTACGCATGTGGGGACGCTGGTCGTATATTGGTGGGGGGAAAATTGGGAGTATGTTTAACAGGTTGCTTGTATCGCACACAATGACGAAATCAGCTATCAATGAAGCACTGCGCAGTATGAAAAAATCGGGTATTGAAAAAGCTCAACTTGAAGCATTTCTGCTGGAAATTATTAATGGAAGGCAAAAGAGCTGGCTGGTGCACTGTTCTGATACAGAGGCTTTGTTGATCGATAAGGTTATTGGTGAGGTGCTTGGTAAACATCCCGGATTAATTTATATCTTACGGCAGAGATATGAGGGGCACGGTATGAGTAAGCGCAAAATGGCTACGCGTTTAAACGAAATATATCCTGAATGGTGTATGAGTACTTGTGAAAAGCGTATCTCTAATTGGTTGGCTATTGCTGAATTTGCTTTATATGCACCTATGCGTAATGCCTTTGCACAAAATTAAGCTTGATTTTTTACGCAAGAAACGGTATCTTTGGATTAAGATGCCGTTCTTATAAGCGACCTCATTGCTATAAAGGTTGCGAGAAAAAAACCACCACGTGTGGTTTTTTTTGTATTCAACCTCTTCAAATAAAAATAAGGGCTATCCTTTAATTTTATCAATACATATATACCACTTAAAATTATTGACTTATAAACTGGATGTATAATTTTACTTGCTCTTATGTTTTTGGTTCTTTTTATGGGGCGGATTGAACTATACCATCCAGGATGATCATTTCTTGAGCGAAAAATAATTTATATATAGTGTGAGTTTCGGTTGTGTCGATTTTCAGTTCTGGAACTTATATAAGCAGGGGGTATTGATATTGGTGTAGGTTAGCAGTATGAGAGTGTAATTTCTGTAGTGATTTTTAATAGCTTGGATGTGTTTTAATTTTGAGGTATATAAAATGAAGTTGAAGTCGTTAATTGCAGTGTTATTTGTGTCGTTGCTTTCTATAAATGCTAATGCTAATGCAGACGTTAGTTCTGATGTTAGTTCTGATGTTAGTTCTGATGCTGCAGGTTCGGGAAACACTGACTGGACCGGTGGAAATAAAAATGGCATGTACTCTGATGTGATAATTAAAGATATTCATACCGGCGTTGTTGACCTAAAACCTTATTTTTGTGTTGAGGTTGCTAAGACTGGACTTGATTTCAAGGCATGTCTGGTTCGTGGGTATTCTGTTTGGTCCGGTGCTTATGACACATTTTATAATCAAGCAATGTATTATTATTCTACAGGGCAAAAAATTAGATTGTATTATGACTCACGTACATGGTCTCATGCTGGTTTTGCACAAATAACACAAAATGCGATAGCTGGATTTTCTACATGCTCTCGGGATGATTATTGCTTCGGCCCAGTAAGGAAGCCTTCAGGTAGTTAAAATAGTATGGTGAACAAATGAATATTATAGTCGGCCTGTTATTGATTTTATTTTCTTTTGATTCATCCGCTGTTCAGTTTGTTTATCGCGTTGATTCACGACCTCCTGATGTAGTATTCAGAGATGGCTTTAGATCACATGGTGATAACAGGAATTTACAGCAACACATTCGTGGGGATTCATGCGCAGCTGGGTCTAGGGATAGTGCCTTTATTGCTACAACATCTGACATTAATGAAACCTATAATATTGCCAGGCAATATTTTTCTAGTTCATTATTTCATGGTCAGTTGTACCGATATAGAATAAGAGCCAATAACGCTTTTTATTCACTTGCTCCATCAGTACAACAATTGAGAGAACGGGGTGTTGAGTTTACGCGGTTTGAAGAAATTATGATGAGAGAACAAAGTGAGATTGTTGCGGATGGGCAAATCCCAACAGAAAATATAGCAGAAGCTGTACAGTTGACTTATGACAGAACTACTGGGATTGTAAGTGATGGTCAAGGAACAACTAACGCCAGATTTTTAAATATCCACACGGATTCTAATCCGGGAGTAATCCCTAATATTCCTGTCCCTCAGGTAAGTGTACGGGAAAGGATTAATGCGTTCGGTTCCTTATTAACTGCATGCTTCTCACTACGTGGTTCTCGAGATCATAGTCGTGAAAGCAGAAGTGTTGGCGATTACACCGATTATATGAGTTTTTACGATGCAAGACCGGTTATTCAAGCACTTTTAACACCAGGGGGGTAAGGGTAACGGTTCACACATCACCAGTTCATAATTGGTGATGTGTGACTTGTCACGTTCGTTTTTGACAAGGGTATTTTATTTAAAAGATATTTGAAATGTAACTGTATATGGAGTTGGTAAAACTATTGTAGAAGGTGCTTTATTATAAGTAGGGTTTCTTCAATTTTTTGAGATGGCTGGTAATATAGAGGGCAGTTCTCTAATTTGGTCATAAGAGACTACTGGGGTTGTTCAGGATTGATGTACAGTTGTATGAATTGTCTCTCATTATTCTGATGTCTTATCGTAGTTCTTCTGTTATATTCTTGGTCTTTCAAAAATACACGTAAATAGTCTACTTAATAATCTTTTCTCATTCATTGGATGAGACATCAGTTAATTTTTTGATTGTTAATGGCGGGGGAGAGATTAATCTCTTACAGATAAGATATAGAAATGATTTATGTGATGAAAAATTTAGACCGAAGAGGTGCTTTTTGAAAGGAGAACAAATATGTCTGACCCCTTATCCAGTTCCGGAATAAGTGTGGCGCTAGGCAGTGCAACTGCATTCGGCTTGTTCACGGGAACGGATTTCGGGATTGTGTTTGGGGCTTTTGCTGGGGCATTGTTTGTAGCCACTATGCCACAGACACTTTCAGCCTGGCGTGTGGCTGCGCATTTTTTGGTGTCGTTTATCGTAGGAGTACTTGGCGCTCGAGTTTTGTCGGCCTGGATCGCAGCAAAAACAGGTTATGACAGTACTTCGGCGGATGCGCTGTGTGCGGTGCTGGTCTCTGTGGTATCGGTAAAGATTCTGTCGTTTATTCACCAACAGGATATTGCATCACTGGTATCCGGTCTGTTATCCCGCCTGAGGGGCGGAGGAGGTGGAAATGCTAGGTAATCTTCCTCAATTGCTCAATGGGGCGTCATGCACAATTATCGTGCTGACACTTTTTTTCTATCGCCGGAAAGGCGCGACATATAAACCGCTCATCTCATGGTTGGCCTGGCTGCTGATGCTGTTTTATGCCTTTGCACCACTCCGTCATCTGTATGGTCATCCGTTACCAGCTAACTGGCTGGTGGTGGCGGTCAATCTGCTATTCTGTGCGCTGGTGATATGCGCACGCGGAAATGTTTCTAAACTCCTGTCATTACGAAGGCGCTGATATGAAGTCTAAAGATGAAATTTTTGACGAAGTTCTGGGAAAAGAGGGAGGTTACGTTAACCATCCTGATGATAAAGGTGGGCCGACAAAGTGGGGAATTACTGAAAAAGTTGCCAGGGCGCATGGATACCTGGGGGATATGCGTAACCTGACGCGCGGGCAGGCGCTGGAAATTCTTGAGGCGGACTACTGGTACGGACCACGTTTTGACCAGGTGGCAAACCTGTCTCCGGATATTGCCGCAGAACTGTGTGATACCGGCGTAAACATGGGGCCGTCGGTAGCATCAAAAATGCTTCAGCGCTGGCTGAATGTGTTTAATCAAAAGGGGACGTTATATCCGGATATGGATGTCGATGGTCTTATCGGGCCACGCACCATTAATGCGTTACGCGCCTATCTGTCGAAACGTGGCGGGGATGGCGAACTGGTGATGCTGACCGCGCTGAACTGTACCCAGGGCGAACTCTATCTGGAGCTGGCAGAGAAGCGAGAAGCCAACCAGTCATTTGTCTACGGCTGGCTGAAACAACGCGTCATTGTATAGCTGGATTTAGATAGATTATAAAAAATCACCTTTAATAATATTTTTTAAATGGATAGGGTGTTGTGAAAAATTAAAATGATTAAGCATGTATTGTTGTTTTTTGTTTTTATATCATTTTCTGTCTCAGCAAACGATTTCTTTAGAGCAGACTCCAGAACACCAGATGAAATAAGACGTGCGGGAGGGCTTTTACCAAGAGGGCAGCAGGAGGCTTATGAGCGCGGAACTCCAATTAACATCAATCTGTATGAGCATGCTCGCGGAACAGTAACGGGGAACACTAGATATAACGATGGGTATGTATCTACAACTACAACTTTGAGACAGGCTCATTTAATCGGGCAGAATATACTTGGCAGTTATAATGAATATTACATATATGTAGTTGCACCAGCACCCAATTTATTTGATGTGAATGGTGTGTTAGGGCGGTATAGTCCATATCCCAGTGAAAATGAATTTGCTGCATTAGGAGGGATTCCCTTATCACAAATTATAGGCTGGTATAGAGTATCTTTTGGTGCGATAGAAGGGGGAATGCAGCGAAACAGGCATTACAGAGGAGATTTATTTCAAGGCTTATCGGTTGCCCCTAATCATGATGGCTATCATCTCGCAGGATTTCCAGAGGGTTTTGCTGCATGGCGAGAGCTGCCATGGAGTGCATTTGCTCCGGAACAATGCGAGCAAGATTACATGGTTAGAAATTTAGATGCCTGCGATTCTTATACAAATATATTATCTCAAAATGATTTGGTCGCTTTTAAAAGATTTATGCGAATTCGTTCTTCCCTTATGATTTTACAAAGTATTGAGGATGATTTACAAAACAATGAAAATAAAGATGAACTTTAAAAAGTCAATTGCGTTGTTGTTTATTGCCTTAAATATTGCATCACTACCAACATATGCTGGCGTAAGTAAAACTTTTAAGGATAAATGCGCTTCTACTACGGCCAAACTTGTACAGAGTGTTCAGTTGGTAAAACTAGCATCTGATACCAACAAGGACAGTAAGGGTATTTATATAACCGATTCTACAGGAAAAACCAGATTCATTCCTGGGGGGCAGTACTATCCCGAGAATTATCTGAGCAATGAGATGAGGAAAATAGCAATGGCTGCGGTGCTTTCTAATGTTAGGGTAAATATCTGTGCGAGCGAAGCATATACTCCTAATCACGTATGGGCAATTGAATTAGCAGCGGAATAGCTAATTGTAGTTTTTATTGGGGTTTGTTGAGTATTAGAAGGTGTTAAATTGTATGAATGTGTTGTGTATTTTAATATCTGGCTGCATTTAGTGTCCTGGCTTGATTATTAATGCGGAGTTTTTTCTAAAAGCGAATTCGGCTGGTCGAATACGGTGCTTGCTGACGAAACGGGACAAATGTTGTCATTGTTCGCCGATTAACGGCAGACGGGCGTCAGGTCGAGGAGATTTATGTTTTGGGGAATATGTACCGTCTGGGATATTAACCGCGCAATACTGACCTTGCTGCTCAGGTGGAGCATTGCTGGGACGGGAATATTCCATGTCTGCAGGTAGAAAAAACGGATGAGGCTTATATCATCACGCTGAACGGCGATACGGTGCGTTGCATCTGTCGCGGCGACAGTAAAGCCCGGGATGAAATAGCCCGATGTCGTACTCATACCAGTGAATAAAAAGTAAACCCCCGACTGCTGGAACAGTCCGGGGGGTACGTCAGAGAGGAAATTGTGATAAGTAAGTACGGAGAAAATCCTCGAGGGAAAGTATAAAAGATTCTTTTTGAGGTTGTCCATTATGAAAGGTATAGAAGTGGAAACTCCCGCGAGCCTTTATCTAACAAGGGATGCAGCCTTTGCGATTCGCCTTGTGGCGGTTGCTATTATGATTTGGACTGTGCGTTGGTGGTGACATGACGCGAAAGCACTGGACACACAGAATGCCGGGAAATGGGCACTGGTAGCGATACTGGTGCCTTTTTTATCGGTGTGATGCGTTAGCCTGGATAAGATTCGACAGCTTTTCGATACGGCTTCGCAGGTCTGTCATCTTATTGATGGTGTTCGATGCTGCGTCAAAATAAATGATCATTATCAATTAGTTAGCTTGTTCTCGGTGATAAATTCTCCATGCGTACGCAACAATTGGAGAAAATATGAAAAGCATTGCTTATTATTTAGAGAATGGTGGAACTGGACCTGCGGCAGGGAAGATGTTTAGCCTTTATGGCATGCAAATTGGTAATTTTGTTGGGATAGAAAACGGCGCTATGCGCTTATCATTTGTTCATCCTGTAAATGGACGTATGGATGTGCCAATTCATATTGAAATGCCGATTCCTGTTAGTATTAAAGGACAGAACATTGAAGGGCCTATTATGAATCCGGTGCTGAGCGATATTATCCAGCTTGATTAAATAATTAAGTCTAGTTAAACCCGCTTCGGCGGGTTTTTTATTGTCAATTCTAAACCAGTTTTTCAGAAGGTTGGGATTTTGGAGGTAATTATGTGGAAACCTATAGGTGAGAAAGTGATTGTTGCATATGTTAATGGCAATGCTAAATATTCACGCATCGAAATAAATGGTAACAAGATTCGATTGATTCGTGAGTAACAGGCATTAAAGCAGCCCTTCAGCGAGGGGCTGCGATAATGCCTGGCTCATCATCAGCCCCCGCTGCGCACCCAGCGCACTGGCTGCTGGTGAGCTTTTTTATTCATAATGCGAGGCTGTATGAGCGAGAAATTGAAGATCGTCTATCTCCCGTTACAAAAACTGTCTCCATATGCGCACAACGCCAGGACCCACAGCCCTGAGCAGGTGGCTCAACTGGTAGAAAGCATTAAGCAATTTGGCTGGACTAATCCAGTGCTGATTGACGAAAAGGGCGAAATTATTGCTGGTCACGGTCGCGTTATGGCGGCTGAAGTGCTCAAAATGGATTCCGTTCCGGTCATTGTTTTGTCTGGCCTGAAGGAGGATCAGAAAAAGGCGTATCGCCTGGCAGATAATCGTCTGCCGCTTAACGCTGGCTGGGATGAAGAGCTGTTACGGATGGAACTTTCAGAGTTAATCAATGCTGATTTTGATATCTCCCTGACAGGATTCAGCCAAACAGATATTGACGAACTGTTGACGGAAGTTTTGCCGGGCATCGGAATTGAGGAGGAGCCGTACACGACGAAAATTGATACGCCTGTTTATGAGCCGTCAGGCGATAAACCGGATATCGGCGAACTGTACGACGATACGAAAACTCAGGAGCTGGTCAGCCGGATACGTTCGGCGTCCCTTGATCCTGATATCGAAAAATTCCTCCTGTGTGCAGCAGAGCGTCACACGGTGTTTGATTTCAGCAGAATTGCGGACTATTACGTTCACGCCCCCGCTGAAATTCAGCATCTTTTTGAGGAGTCGGCGTTGGTGATCATTGATTATCAGCAGGCCATTGAAAATGGATTTGTCCGGATGACGCAACGCATGGTGGAGAGCATGCACGGCGGGGAGGAGGAATATGCGTGATGATTTTTGCGCCTTTATTCTGACTCACGGGCGACCGGACAAAGTTCTGACTTACCGAACATTACGTCGAGCTGGCTATACCGGTAAAATTTTTATCGTCGTTGATGATGAAGATAAAACCCGGCATCAGTACATAGCTGAATTTGGTAAACAGGTGTTGGTGTTTTCTAAAGCCGATATCGCCAGTCGTTTTGACGAAGCCGATAATTTCGGTGACCGTCGCTCAATTTTTTACGCACGTAATGCCTGCTTCGACCTGGCAAAACAGGTCGGGTGTAAATACTTCATTCAGTTCGATGATGATTATCATGAGTTCCAGTTTCGGGTGGATCACAACTATGACCAGGCCTATTTCCCGATAAGGAAACTGGACGCAATCCTTTCTGAAATGCTGGCGTATTACGAATCAATTCCTGCGCTTTCCATCGCTATGTCGCAGGGCGGGGATTTTCTTGGTGACAATGGCGGCCATGCTTCATGGGTGAAACGCAAGGCAATGAACAGCTTTATCTGTTCGGTTGAGCGACCGTTCTCATTCATGGGGCGCATTAACGAGGATGTGAATACTTACACGAATCTCGGTCGCCGTGGTGAATTGTTTATGACGATTGGTGCTGTCCAGTTGGGACAGAAACAGACGCAGAAAAACAGCGGCGGAATGACCGAGCTGTATCTGGATTCCGGAACCTACGTTAAAAGTTTTTACTCCGTCATGTATGCGCCCTCGTGCGTAAAAATCTCACTGATGGGGGCCAGCCATAAACGCATTCACCATCAGGTCACCTGGAACAACGCTGCAGTAAAAATCCTTAACGAAAAATACAGGAAGAAGACACCCTGCATACCAATGGGGGTGACAAATGATTCCGTATTCGAAAGTCGAGTCTCTGGCTGCGTGCCGGATGACCGCACAACAAATCGCTGATGTTCTGGATGTTGATCTGAACCGACTGAAAGAAAATCGGGAAGCAATGACAAATTTTTACGCATCCATCCGTAAGGGAAGAGCGAAAGGTGAAGCCGAGCTACGAGCCGCATTGTTTAAGCTTGCCAGAAAAGGGGATGCCTTTGCTCTGCGTGAGTTACTCAGGGTGGATAAAAATCAGGACTAACTGATGAACAGACCGGACTGGGGGGCGTTGCAGCAGGAATATATTGCTGAATACTGAACCGCCCCGGGTTTCCTGGAGAGTGTTTTATCTGTGAACTCAGGCTGCCAGATCATTGTTTCCGATGGAAGCATAATAAGCTTTTTCTGCTTCTGCCGGAGGAGTATGGCCCAGCCTTCCCAGCAATCGTCGATTGTTATACCAGTCCACCCACGTTAGTGTGGCCAGTTCCACTTCTGCACGGTTTTTCCAGCTCTTACGGTGTATTACCGTAACCGGCTCATTTAAACCGTCTGGTCTGTTTCCTCCGGCTCTACAAAAATAATGTCCATCATTTTTAATGGACACTATCGTATGAAACACCGGACCTGGATCACTGAAGCTTTACGTCTTCACTTTGAAGAACATTTACCCCGGGTTGTGGCCGGGCGTCGCCTGGGTGTACCAAAATCAACAGTTTGTAGTATGTTCGTGCGCTTTCGGAGAGCTGGCCTTTCGTGGCCTTTGCCCGCAGGCATGTCGGAGCAGGAACTTGATGCCTGCCTTTACGGACAATTTTCCACGGTACCAGTCGTACGTCCTGAAAGCACCGTTATATCCGAAGCCCCCGTGGTAAAAAAACGTCCCCGGCGGCCCAACTTCCCTTATGAGTTTAAAATCGCCTTAGTGGAGAAGTCACTGCAGCCCGGAGCCTGTGTGGCGCAGATCGCCCGGGAAAACGGAATCAACGATAACCTGCTCTTCAACTGGCGCCATCAATACCGGAAAGGTGGCCTGCTGCCTTCCGGAAAAAATATGCCGGCACTGCTTCCCGTGACGTTAACGCCGGAGCCGGATAATAAAATCCCGGCCCCCGCACAGGAACCAGAGCAGATAAATACACCGTCCGACAGTCTGTGTTGTGAGCTGGTTCTGCCGGCCGGAACTCTCAGGCTTAAAGGTAAACTGACGCCGGCGTTATTACAGACACTTATCCGCGAAATAAAAGGGAGCAGCCACTGATGATATCTCTCCCTGCAGGTTCGCGTATCTGGCTGGTTGCAGGTATCACCGATATGCGAAATGGCTTTAACGGCCTGGCATCAAAAGTTCAGAACGTCCTGAAGGATGACCCGTTCTCCGGACACCTGTTCATCTTCCGCGGACGCCGGGGTGACCAGATAAAAGTGTTGTGGGCTGACAGTGACGGACTGTGCCTCTTCACCAAACGCCTGGAGCGGGGCCGCTTCGTCTGGCCAGTCACCCGTGACGGCAAGGTGCACCTTACTCCGGCTCAGTTATCCATGCTTCTTGAAGGTATCAACTGGAAGCACCCGAAACGAACGGAACGCGCTGGAATCCGCATATAACCCGTTGTAAAGTGAGGATATGGACACCTCACTTGCTCATGAGAACGCCCGCCTGCGGGCACTGTTGCAGACGCAACAGGACACCATCCGCCAGATGGCTGAATACAACCGCCTGCTCTCACAGCGGGTGGCGGCTTATGCTTCCGAAATCAACCGGCTGAAGGCGCTGGTTGCGAAACTGCAACGTATGCAGTTCGGTAAAAGCTCAGAAAAACTTCGTGCAAAAACCGAACGGCAGATACAGGAAGCACAGGAGCGAATCAGCGCACTTCAGGAAGAAATGGCGGAAACGCTGGGTGAGCAATATGACCCGGTACTGCCATCCGCCCTGCGCCAGTCTTCAGCCCGTAAACCGTTACCGGCCTCACTTCCCCGTGAAACCCGGGTTATCCGGCCGGAAGAGGAATGCTGTCCTGCCTGTGGTGGTGAACTCAGTTCTCTGGGATGTGATGTGTCAGAGCAACTGGAGCTTATCAGCAGCGCCTTTAAGGTTATCGAAACACAACGTCCGAAACAGGCCTGTTGCCGGTGCGACCATATCGTGCAGGCACCAGTACCTTCAAAACCCATTGCACGCAGTTATGCCGGAGCGGGGCTTCTGGCCCATGTTGTCACCGGGAAATATGCAGACCATCTGCCGTTATACCGCCAGTCAGAAATATACCGTCGTCAGGGAGTGGAGCTGAGCCGTGCCACACTGGGGCGCTGGACAGGTGCTGTTGCTGAACTGCTGGAGCCGCTGTATGACGTCCTGCGCCAGTATGTGCTGATGCCCGGTAAAGTCCATGCTGATGATATCCCCGTCCCGGTCCAGGAGCCGGGCAGCGGTAAAACCCGGACAGCCCGGCTGTGGGTCTACGTCCGTGATGACCGTAACGCCGGTTCACAGATGCCCCCGGCGGTCTGGTTCGCGTACAGTCCGGACCGGAAAGGTATCCATCCACAAAATCACCTGGCCGGTTACAGCGGTGTGCTTCAGGCCGATGCTTACGGTGGTTACCGGGCGTTATACGAATCCGGCAGAATAACGGAAGCCGCGTGTATGGCTCATGCCCGGAGAAAAATCCACGATGTGCATGCAAGAGCGCCCACCTACATCACCACGGAAGCCCTGCAGCGTATCGGTGAACTGTATGCCATCGAGGCAGAGGTCCGGGGCTGTTCAGCAGAACAGCGTCTGGCGGCAAGAAAAGCCAGAGCCGCGCCACTGATGCAGTCACTGTATGACTGGATACAGCAACAGATGAAAACACTGTCGCGTCACTCAGATACGGCAAAAGCGTTCGCATACCTGCTGAAACAGTGGGATGCACTGAACGTGTACTGCAGTAATGGCTGGGTGGAAATCGACAACAACATCGCAGAGAACGCCTTACGGGGAGTGGCCGTAGGCCGGAAAAACTGGATGTTCGCGGGTTCCGACAGCGGTGGTGAACATGCGGCGGTGTTGTACTCGCTGATCGGCACATGCCGTCTGAACAATGTGGAGCCAGAAAAGTGGCTGCGTTACGTCATTGAACATATCCAGGACTGGCCGGCAAACCGGGTACGCGATCTGTTGCCCTGGAAAGTTGATCTGAGCTCTCAGTAAATATCAATACGGTTCTGACGAGTCGCTTACGTATTACCTCCGCTTTGTAAAGACCATTGATGCTCTCAGCCATCGCGTTGTCATACGAGTCGCCTGTACTCCCTGTTGATGCCAGTAATCCGGCTTCTTTTAGTCGCTCCGTATAGGCCAGTGACACATACTGAGAGCCTTTATCGCTGTGATGGATGGTGCCAGACGGACGACGGGCCCACAACGCCTGCTCCAGCGCATCCAGCACGAATGTCGTTTCCATAGACGATGAGACCCGCCACCCCACGATGTATCCGGCAAACACATCAATGATAAACGCCACATAGACGAAGCCCTGCCATGTGCTGACGTAAGTAAAATCAGCCACCCACAGCTGGTCAGGACGTTCTGCCACGAACTGACGGTTTACGCGGTCACCTGTGGCAACGGTTTTCCGGCTGACGGTAGTGCGGACCTTTTTACCCCGGAGAACACCGGCAAGTCCCATAACCGCCATGAGGCGCGCCACTGTACATCTGGCCACCCTGATTCCTTCCCGTAACAACTGACGCCAGACTTTACGCACACCGTACACCTGATGATTTTCATCGTATACGCGCTGTATCTCTCTCTTCAGCCAGTCATCGTGCTGCGCACGGGCACTGCGTTTATCCGGATGATGTCGCTGTTGCTGACAATGGTAATACGTTGACGGGGCAATATGCAGTTCGCTGCATACCGGTCCGACCCCGTACTGCTCACGCAGCTTATCCAGCAGTGGCATCATTTTTTCCAGAGGCGGTCGAACTCCGCCTTCGCAAAATAAGCGGAAGCCTGGCGAAGGATATCGTTACTGCGGCGCAGTTCACGATTTTCACGTTCCAGCTCTTTCAGACGCTGACGTTCAGCGCTGGTGAGCCCACCATCACCGCCCCCGGTATCCCGCTCATGCTGGCGAACCCAGACACGCAGAGTCTCCGGCGTACAGCCAATCTTTGGGGCAATGGAACAAATTGCCGCCCACTGTGAGTCATATTCATCCTGACTTTCCAGAACCATACGAATCGCCCGCTGACGGACTTCGGGGGAAAAACGAGTATTTTTAGTCATCCTGTTTACCTCTTTCTCAGGGAGTTTAGTCTCCAGGATTTCCGGGGCGGTTCAGCCGATACCTTGCGGGAGCTGTTTGAGTTTCAGGATGATGATCGTCTCAGTTACCTGGCCGTTTCCTCAATAGCTGTTGGCGAAAAGAATGGCTGGTTCCAGCTTAATCTTCAAATTCCATATCGCGCACTCTAGCGCAATTAATGACATAGGAGGCTCCTGTGAGTTCAGGTGCAAAGGTTATCTCGGCATTTATCCGGGAGACAGTTGCAGGCACCACGCCAGCAAGTGGTGACTGGAGTTTATTAAAACGCACAAGCTGGGGAGTAAAACCCACCCAGAATAAAGGCGAAAATAATGAGATCGGCGGCTCCCGGATGGCTCAGGGGGCAACGCCTGGCACTGTGGATGTTGGCGGTGATGTTGGTACCAAATTTCGCTGGGGTCAACATGATGATTTTCTTGCATCCTGTTTCGGCGCGGAATGGTCAGGCGATTCTCTGACAATGGGAAATGAGCGAATAACATTTTCTCTGGCGACCTATGCGTCCGATGTCGGAATTGCCTCTGTCATCAGAGGAGCGCAGGTGGGGTCATGGAAAATGCAGATCCCTAACGATGGTGATATTACGGCGACCGTAACCTTTGCCGGGCTGGACTGGGAATCAAAGGCCGATGATACGAATTTTATCACAGGCGAACCTGTGGATAGCGCAGGAGAGCTACGTTATTCGTTTAAGGAGGTTTCAGCAGTAAGCCTGAATGGTGTTGCCGGAGGTAACGGTTTTTGTATCGACAGTTTTGATATTCAGTTCGATAACAAACTCCAGACTCAGCGTTGTATCGGGACTGGCTCGCCTTATGCAGGAGCAAATATTCCTACTACCTTTACACCGTCCGGTACGGTGACGCTTTCATGGTCTAAAGCTGCGTGGGAAATCTGGAGTAAAACACTGACTGGAGAAACAGTTCCGTTCAGCTTCACGCTTTCGAATGGAGAGGGGGCATACACTTTCAGTTTTCCGAAGGTTCAGGTGTCAGGTGAATGGCCTGACGGTGGTAATACCGACATTATCCAGGTTCAACTGAGTATTACCGCAGCAGATGAAGCGCCTACGATAACCAGAAAAAAAGCCTCTCCGGCTGCCGTGATCGCAAAAGCCAGTGCTGAGGCGATTAGTTGATTTTCCGTTATTTCCCCTGTGGTGTTGCACTACAGGGACGTTTTGAATGAGGTTATGGATGTTTATTCTTAATCAGAAAATTATCATCGGTGGAGAACGCTGGTTTACGCCAATTGTAACTTCGCGTTTTTTTCTGGGCTAATTGACGCGCAATTCCGGGCGGGGAGCGCGCAACCCAAAAGCCCAGAATTGACCGCTAATTACCACTAATCGCCATCGCTCTGATTGAGCGTAAATCCTCCAGGCTACTCAGTTCCTCTTTCATCTTCCGCTGACGTTCGTGGATTTTAAAGCCCTCCGCCACCATGGCCACCATCATGGCATCGTTCAGCGCAATAAGTTTCTCCCTGGTCAGTACGACGTTGTTATTATCCGCATCAGTCCAGAAAAAACCATCCGGAAGCAGTCCGGCCTGTGCTGTTGCAACCACGGGGGCAAGGCGTGACTGCGAGGTTTTTCCGCCATCAAAACGACGGCCATCAAACGTGAAAATAAACTCAACGTTTTCCTGACTGTCGCGCCATGCCTCAATTTCCCGCCTTTTGGCATCCTTTGCCGCTGCAATAAGTTCCGGCGTGACGGTGAACGGGGCGATTTCGCCCCATTTCCCGCTTTGCAGCTCCTGCCAGAC
Source organism: Escherichia sp. HH091_1A (assembly GCF_030295175.1). Lineage (NCBI taxonomy): Bacteria > Pseudomonadati > Pseudomonadota > Gammaproteobacteria > Enterobacterales > Enterobacteriaceae > Escherichia > Escherichia sp. HH091_1A. The sequence continues at coordinate 1,706,945 of NZ_AP025747.1, forward strand.
ATGCTGGCCTGTCGGGGCCATATCATCCTGTATGGCAGTATACAGGGCGAACTCCGTTTCACCTTCAAATAACACCTCGCAGTCAACCGCACCATTTTCAAGATAATGTGCGTTTCTGATGCCTTTCACCGCTCTGATTTTCATGCCTGATTTCCTCATTACTCAATGCGTACAAAAAGACCGATAAAGCCACGCTGAGTACCATAATTGTTACCCAGGCCCGAAAGCGCCGTGTAACGACCGGGGAAGTTGTATTCACCGGCACCGCCAATCACAACCTGCGGTGAGGATGCGTATGTCCCTGTATCACTAACCTGTGCACTCATGGCCAGAGGACCAAGACGGGAACCCGGCACAGTATCACCGAGTCCCAGAGAAGCATTTTCACCAAAACTTTCTCCCTGATATACCGCCATAATCGGCACACCGACGGCCGGGTATTGGTAATATGAGAACGGACCATTACCGGCGGTTGAGGACATCAGATATGCCAGGGAGTTGCCGTCATACACAATAAGGCTTGATGTTGCATTCCAGCTGTTACCACTGTAGCGATAACGCATACAATGTATGCTGTGCTCATCCTCGTAATACTGGTTGTAGTACAGCAGCATTTTGAATTTACGCGCTGAGTCTGAACCATCGTTATCAGAGGGTGACCACATCACATCAATGATACCGTTAAATTTCGTGGTGCCCACCAGCAGCGTGGAGGAGTCCGCAATACTGACCGCATAACGCCCCGGGGTGACTGTCTGCAGCCATATAACGAAATCAGCCTGTCCGTTAAATGACAGAGCTTCGGCGCTGGTGAATGCCTGTCCAAACCCATACATCCCGGACAGGGCCAGCCTGCCCGGTGTGCGGTCACGGATATCACTCTGGGGTTCCATCGTCGCAGCCGCGCTCAGCTCAAGCTCCGTGCGCATGGCTTCAGCCGTGTCATGCGCCAGCAATGCGCGGCCCTTCTCTGACAGCAGAGACAGTGAGGCATTCCCGTCCGTATTGAAGTACAGAAGATTATCTGCCCGTTGCGTCAGTGCGCTGATTGCCGTTAAGACGTCATTAAGCGGTTGTTTGCCTGCCAGCGCGTTTGTGATTGTCGTCGCAAAGTTCGGGTCATTGCCCAGCGCCGCTGCCAGCTCGTTCAGGGTGTCCAGAACTTCCGGCGATGAGCCAACCAGCGCAGCAAGCAGTTTGCGCACAAACGCTGCGTTCGCTGCTTCCAGACCGGCTGCATCATCCGGTGGGGTTGGGGTGGTTGGGGTGCCGGTGAAGGCCGGGCTGTCCAGTGGCGCTTTTGTTTTCGTCTCGTCCATGACGGTTTTGACAGCCTTTGGCGTGGCAGCCAGTTCCTCGCTGTCGTTGTCCGTATCACTACACAGTTGCACCAGACCTTTTTCTGTCGTGGAGGCATTTGTTGCATTCAGGTCATCAACTATCTGCTGCGCCTCATCCCTGTACTGTTTCGCTTCCTGCGCATTGTCTGCACCTGCATCCTGGCTGGCTTTAGCCTGTCGGGCGTATTCAGCGGCGCTGTTTTCATGCCCGAGTGCAGCATTTGCTGCATTTTCCGCGCTGGTTGCAGCTGATGATGCGGCATTATGATAAAGGCGGGCACGTTCGGCGGCATCGACTGATTCGTCCCGCGCTGTGCCTGATGTCTGTGCGCTGTTTTCTGCCTCACCCGCAAAACGTTCCGCATCATCACGTGCGGTGACCGTTGCCTCCACATCCTGCGCGGTCTGCTGTGCGCTTTGTGCTGCATTATCAGCGTGATTTTCCGCATTCTGTTCGCTTTGTGCGGCAGCTTCGGCACTGGCCTTTGCCTCGCCGGTCAGCGTTGCGGCATCAGCAAGTTTATCGACCGCTTTCCGGACTATCGTGTCGGCATCCTTGACAGCCTGCTCTGCGCGGGCCGCATCCTGTGTGGCAGATGACGCCAGCAACGCCACCTGATTTTTGTCTTCGGCAACGGCTTCTGCATTCTGCTGTACGTTATCCGCCAGCGTCTCGCAGTCTTCCTTTATCTTCTGCGCATCAGCGACATGTTGCCCGGCCTGTCGCTCGCTTTCCGCTGCTGCTTCCGCGCTCTGCTGCGCCTGCGCCACCATTTCCTCAAAGCGTTTCACCACGTCGGGCTTGAGGTCGCCTTCATCCAGCGCGGTCAGAAAATCATTCAGTGTGCCGGGCTTTGAGTCATCGTAAACCGAAATATCACCCACACAGCACTTAGGGCCGTTCTTTTGTTTGATGTGTACGGTGTATTTGCCTTTTTGTGCTTCAAAGGCATACTGTCCCGCCGCATCGGTTTCAATAACCGCAAATGATTCAATAACCACTTCACTGGTATTAACCAGTGCATCTAAATAAATTTTGCATTCCGCCATCGGAATGCCAGCGCCATTAATCAGCGCTCCTGAAATTAATACAGACATAAAGCCTTCTGAACTGAAAACGGTCACCAGACAGCGACCGTTACTGTTTTACACGTCAGGTTTTTCCGGCCACTGAATTAAATCAAAGGAAGATTTATCACTGACCAGGCTTAAATCCAGCGCCTTCACCGCTTTGATATATGCCATCCACTGCGTAAGACGGGCTTTGTCATCGTCGCTGATGGTGCCCAGTCCCAGCTCGGTTTTCCAGTCGGAGGTGATGTCCCTGGCTTCAGCCAGAAGACGCTGGCGTTGCTTTTCTGCCAGTTGCGAATAATCAACCGGAACCGGCAGCACTTCGCCATCCCGGTAATACCAGCAGGCTTCAATGCCAAAACCCTCCGGCAGTTCGTCCACTTCCACAATAGTGAAACCAGCCGGATAAAGACGGGACACGTCTTCCGCCATCGAATAAATCACGCCGGTTTCAGGGTGAATACACAATTTGTATTTCTTCGTGAATTTATCCAGTGATTCATAAAAATCCTGTCCGTCTTCACTGCGGAAATACTGAATGTTTTCACCATAAGGCATTTCTTCCGGGTAATAACGCGTGACGTTTCTGAGTTCCATTATTTTCTCCTTAATTAACCGGATACGGTGCGCCATGAGCCATTGATATAAATCTGCGCGGATTTGTAATACACACCACCGATATTGTCTGCTGTATTATCTCCCGTTTCCTGGACATAAATGCCTGACAACTGACAGCCGGAAGGTGCCCGGAATGTCCATGTAATTTCAGTACCGCCGGGATTATGAAACACCTCGTTGGTATACTGGAAATTACGCACAGCACCAGAATCGGTACTGGTGATTGTGATATCGCTGGAGCCATCAAACAGCACATTGTTGATTCTGCGGGCGTTCTGAAGGCGGGTTGCTGTTCCGGCGTTGCCGCTGATGCTGCTGATGGTGATATCCGAAGTCAGGGCCATACCGTTGACCTTGCGTGCTTTTGGCACACCGCTGATGTTATCCAGAAACAACTGTTTATTCGGGATGTCTGCGCCGTTACGGTCTTTTGCCAGTCTGGCGTTTGCGTTATCTATCGCAATTTTGACCGCTTTTGGTGTGGCAGCTTCTGTTTCTGATTCACTATTAACAGCACTGTTAAGCTGCACCACGCCTTTTTGCGTCAGTGATGCATCCGGGACTTTCTGACCAATAAACGAGGTCAGCGCCTCAACCAGCTGGTTTTGTTTTTCCGGGTCAGGGGTGACGCCAGCCTCTTTAAGGACGTTAATCACCTCCTGCTGCAAATCACGCGTTGCTGCCTGATGATTATTCATAAATTCAGCAGTAACGATGGTTCCCTCAATTCCCTGAGTCGGGTCACCATCATGAAATAACTTATCCGGCGTATTCACCGGGGGCATTAAATTCTGCATTATTCCTCCACCTCATACGTAAAATAACAGTCTGTAAAAGCCGGTTTAAGGTCTTTAAACGTGTTTTCTAAAATGGATTCACCAAAGGCCGTCAGAGGTTCGCCGGTTGCCGATGCGCCCGTTCTGAACCGGTAGACCGGTGTTTTTGTCCCGATAACGTTGACCTGCCACGCCCAGCGGATTTCCGGTATCAGCAGACGGTCGCCGCAGCGGTTTATCCCCACCCGGAACGGTCGCGGCTCCGTAATGGTGATGGTATAGCCCAGACTGGCGGCAAGGCTCTTAAAGTAAGGGATTGACAGTCCGCCAGTGGCTGCCATTTTTACCAGAATGTTCTGCCGCCGCTCCTGTTGTGTTGCCTCTTCACGGGGGACAACACTGTACACGCGCTCCCAGTCGGACAGCGTCATCGATGCCTGCAACGGGGTGATTTGTGCCAGAACGCGCGCCGCTGAGGCCTTCACGGCCTCCATGACGTCAGCCTCGGCTGTCAGTTCTGCGGAAATATATTTCCCGTTCAGGTCATAACTGACAGGTGGCAGCATGGCGCGAAATAAATCGACCATATTCATAAAATCACCCCTCACGTGGAAAATACTGAATATCAATATTTCCCGGGCGCAGCCATTCCCACGTTGACGCGTTAATAATGGCTTTTACGTTGTCTGCTGGCGTAATGATTCGCCGGTCACTGACACCGGAAATTAATGAAATCTGGGTTTCCAGTTGTGAAATTATTAATTCCTGCCCCGGCTCCAGCCGGTTCATAAAATCCGTGATAACGTCAGTTATCTGCGGTTTTATCTGCTCAACGGTCAGGCCGCTGGTTTTTACCCGAACAACGAAATCAACGGCTTTTTTCGTCGGGGCCAGTACCATTGTGTCCTTCGCTGTGACCGGGCGGACTTCCTCAATATGTGCCAGCACGGCATTAATCAGTTCCTGCGAAGGGAGGTCATTGGCTGACGTAATGGCCACATCAACCGTCCCCAACCCACGACGTAACGGCTCCACATATGCTGAGGTAACGCCATCCACTTCCAGCGCCCAGCGTTTGTAATCATATTTGTTACCGCCAGCGGGCGGCCTGCGCAGGATATCCAGATAACGCGCCAGCAGGTCGGTGTCACTTTCCCTGTCCGTTCCACCGGTCAGGGATTTAATCGTCACCGTGCTGTTGATGCCTTCCGGCGGGCTGACCAGCGTTGCCGTCTGCGTTGCGGATGCGTTCGTCTGTACACCCGTGGCGGTGCTTTTTACCGTCACCTCTGCGCTGCCTTCATCACCGATGGTGCAGTCTGCTGTGGTGGCCACGCTGACACCTTCACCACGAATTTCCGCACCGGCTGGCAGCGTCTTACCGGGTGTGCCGGTAATCACTACCGGACCGGATGAGGCCGTTGCTTTTTTACGAAAAACATTGCGCGTACGGCAGTGCAGCTCCAGATATTCAGGGTCTGCCGTGTCAGGAAACACCTGACGGAGGATCCATCCCTGATGCATATAAAGTCCGTCCGCCACGCCGGATACGGCATTTGCTCGAATGCGGTAATCGCTGTCAGCGCCGGTGTCGATGGTTTCTCCCGGCAGGGCGTTAGCGATATCACGTAGCTGGCGTTCTGTGTTTTCAGCAACGCCCGGAACAGGAAACGGCATTACATAATCCTCACAGGGTGTTCAAACGTCTGCGGTGTGCCCGCGTTATCCGTGACGGTGATTAACAGCAACAGCCAGCCTCGCTGGCCCGCTTTCGTGTCAACGGTAATGGATTTTGCCCGCCCGTCATCAAGCAGGGGCTGAAGTGCCTGGCTGGCATACTGCGCCGCCAGCCTGTGAACACGGGAAACGTCTTTTTCCCGCTTCAGTTCGTGCAGGCGTGACCCCAGCGACGCATCCGCCCAGTAACTGCCAAGCGGTGTCGCCAGTCGCAGATAAACCGCGTTATGGAGTGTATAAATCCGGCGGCGTTCGTAGTCGCCGGTTGCAGGTGAAATCGTCTGGTCCATGCCGCCAGTCTGGCAGCATGGACAGGTCAGAATCAGGTGAGGGTGTTCAGCACTTAATTAACCGGCGTGTCAGACATGCCGTGTGGGGTCGGGTGTTTGTGCGTTCCGATTTTAACGCCATTAATGGTGACGTCAACGGAGGTAATCACACCGCTTGTGTGGTTGATATTGCCTTCAAAGGTGGCAGTATATTTTCCTTTGCCGCCTTTAATGGCCATACCCCCATTACCGGATATTTTCCCTTCAGCAATTAATTGCTCACTTGCGGTAAGTTGGGGAGTAATAAAACCAGCGCTGTCCTTTGCTTCAACTTCAAACGAATTACATTTCACCCGGTAAATATCACACTCCGTTTCAATCACACGTCCGCGCTTCAGCACAATTTTCGCGCCTTCGTCGGTATACAGGGCCACTTCCCCGGGTTTCAGTTCCGTCAGGCGATATGCGCCGTGCTCTGTGGCCACGACGACGGTATGGGAGGTATTACCATTCAGCGGAACGGCAATACCCATCGAGCCGGGCGGCGGGGATGTGGTGAGGCCGTAATGTTGAAAATACTCCGCACCGTCCAGCTGTTCGCCTGCCAGCCCGTTCAGCTGAAGCAACTGTACTTTGGTCGAACTGTCCACCGTACCGGTCACCACCCTGAATGCCTGGCGAACGGCGGCCAGTGCCTGCTGTATGCGCTGATTAACCTTGTCCCACATCATTTCTCCCAGACCTTAACAATGGCGACCTCTTTTTTCTTTTTGCCCCTGCGGTGATGGCGTTTCTTCTCGCGCGGGAAGGCATCTGGTATCCACACGCCATCCTCCTTAAAGCGGAGCCGGGTTGTCTGCCCGCTCCGGCCTCCGCTGAACTCACGCCCCATCAGGAAAAAGATGGAATCAATGCCGTGGGGTTCGCTGACAATTCGCACACGCTGGCCGGGCTGCCACAGGACACCGTCCGTCGTGCGATAACCTGCAACCAGTGCGACGATATTCAGCCCCGACAGGCGGGCATCACTCATCATTTTTTTGGCGCGCCAGTTCACCTGCTCCATGTTACTGGTGTCGCCCTGGGTGATTATCTGCGGGCGGTAATAATCCACGGTGGGGTCGGTGGCCACGGCTTTCATGTTATGAATGCCTGTCTGACCATTGTCCGTATTACCGCTGTCCTGCCCGGATAATGTGCGCACGCTGCCGTCCTTGTTCCAGATATCCAGCGGCACCACGGCCAGTTGTTTCTTGCTGTCTGCGCGGCGGGCGTGGCTCTGGGCCAGCACCGTCAGCTCGGAGAAACAGCCGTTAATGGACCGGGTATCGTCCAGCTCCATCACGTTGTTCCCGGTGCCGTCCAGCTTCATAATCAGCGTGTCCACCGGCGTGGTGGTGTAGTCAGGGCCACCCACAACCAGCGTCCCGTCAGGCTCAAACCACGGCCATAAGCCGCGACCGGCGGCAGCTTTAGCCAGTGCATCCCACGCACGCATCCCCGGCTCTATAACGACCTTGTCATTACGTGACACACCGGACGCCTGAATACGGATGCGCTGTATCCCCAGCGGTCTGACTATCCTGTCGATGACCTCGTCCAGTGTCAGCTGGTTGGCGCTGAACACCGGTGCGGCACAGTCCACCAGGATGGCGGCATCATCACGCCCGGACAGGGTCAGCGTGCAGCTCTGACGGGATACACTGCGGCGCACGCTGTCCACGCGACCACTGAGGACCGTCTCGTCTCCCACCTGCAAACGGACTGGCGCACCCCGGACGATATCCGCCGGGAACACCTTTTCAGGCAGTCCCAGCTGAAGCTGCCACCCGTCGGCGGCTTTCAGGAAATCGCTGTCAATACGATAACTGCTCCAGTCAGAATGCGACCTTCCGGCAATGACCAGGCTGATTTTGTCGTCGTTATTTTGCGTAGGCATTAATCACCATCCCGGCGGTTATGTTGTTCGGGTCACGCAGCTGCGGGTTCAGACGTTGCAGCTCTGCCGCACGGCTGTAGTCGCCGTACCACTGCCACGCCAGCAACAGCAGACAGCTATCCGCCTGCACCTGTTTCTGCGTCAGCGGTGGGAGGCGTGACAGAACCAGCAGACCGACATCCTGCACGGATGCCGCCACGTTCTTCATGCTCTGAATAATTTCCGGGTACATCAGCCCCAGCGGTGATGCGGTTTCGGTTATCCGTTCGCGTTCGCCTTCATAGCGTTCACGGAACAGCGTGATGGCGGCCTGTAAGCGGGTGCGCACATCCCCGACCAGTCGCCCGATATCCGCCGGTATAAGCTGCTCTGACTGGGCCTCATCTGACAGTATCGCCGTCGCCACGCTGGCCAGCTCTGAGGCTGCCAGAACCGCATAAGCCGCTTTCACGTCCTGCACGTCTTCCACGGACGCATCCGGCGGAAGTGCCACAGACGGCGTTTTATCGCCGCTGACCAGTGCGACCGGCAGCGCGACCAGCTCATCCATATCTGCCATCACCTCATTCCAGCAGGTCATCACTGTCGCAGAACTGGCGACGCTGTCTTCCCCGGTCAGTCCGGTCGTGGTGGCGGAATCAGTACGCTCCAGCACCGGCACCGCGTGCCCGACATCTGACGTGTGGATTTCCAGCACCTCTGCCAGCCCGCCGATAAACTTTCCGGGTTCGCTGGCCAGTGACATCATATTGTCGATGGATGAGAGAAAATCGCTTTTGAACATCAGCAGGGTATTCACCAGCGTGGCACGTACCGTCTGGATTTTTTTAATCACGCTGTTAATGGTCTTTAAAGGGGCCGTAACAGCGTCAAATAATTCGCTTAACTGTGCCAGTAACTTATCCAGTTCTTCAAATAACTGCTGTGCAAACAGCTCCGGTAACGGGGTGCTGAACAACGCGCTGCCGGTGCGGTTCTCCAGAAAGCTCATGTCGATGGTGCAGCTGTCCGGGCTTTCTGCGTCATGGCGAATGCTGTAGCCGGTCACAATCACCGACGGTACGGAGCCGTAAACCGGATGAATCAGCTCACCATCGCCGCCTTCGTCCAGGGCGGCGATCAGCTTTTCGAGTTTATATTCGTAATACTCCCCCCACAGGAACGCCGTCATGCGGAACGGTCGCGCCTTGCGTCCGAGGTCGTGCAAATCCGCCCCGTCAACAAACGGGTATTCATAGACCGCATGGTCGCGGCTGATTTGTTCATCCGTGTTCAGTACATCAAACTGCACGCCACGAAAGGAGGCGTTTTGCAGGTTTTCAGCCCAGCCCATCAGTAAGTTCCTCCCGTGCCTCTGTTGCCGTCCTGAAGGTTGTATTTGTTCACTGCCTCCGCCACGACCTGACCATCGAGCACCAGTTGTGTGGTGAAATTAATGGGGCTGGCAGGTGGTCCCCAGTGCGTGAGGTATTCCGGCTGGGTGATGCGTCCGGGTTGCTTTGATGCTGATTCAGGCGTTGTGTTTCCGGCGGCTTTGTTCACCTGCTCCGGTGATGGCAGAGCATCAGCTGCGGCTTTCAGCTCATTATCCCGTTTAAGCATTCCTTCACGGGTAAAGAACAAGGAGCCATCGTCTGCAAAAAACAAACCATGATTATCTGTAAAGTTCTTGATGGTATCGCCAACAACAGCCCCATAAAGTTCTTCTGCGGCCTCATAGCCTGCGTAAATGGTTGCAATTTTTCCGGCAGCGCCCATTATTTTTCCCAGACGTCCCTGATTGCCGGAAGCGACTTCACTGATATCTTTAACTTTGGATGCAGTATCCCCAGTATCATCGGGCTTATCTGCTCCTCCGGACACTGGATTACCGGTAATAAGTTTCAGCCCCGCAAACGTGACGGCCGCTGCTGTCATCGCTTTAATGGCTGTGGTAGCTGTCACCACTGCTGTGGTCAGCCCCGGAAATTTTTCACCCGCCCAGCTTATGGCATCGGCCACAGTCCCGGATGCATCAGCCAGTTTTTTCACACCATCCATTTGTGAAAATTCAAGCGTGTTTTTAGCCTGTTCGGTTTTAAAGTCATTGAGGCCGGATATGAAGTTAAAATCCACATCACCCGCGCGCTGACCTTCCGGCAGGGTGCGCTGCTGATTAACCGCATCTTCAACCTTCTTGCGGTATTCAGGGTTGTTACGGTAAGCCAGCAACGCTTTTAACGCCTGTTGGTCTGCAACCAGTTTCCCGACACCAAAGCCTTCAAGGAGTTTTGCCATCGAATCGTAAACAGCCGTCTGCTCACCTTTATCCCGGGCGGAGGCCAGTTTCTTTTGCAACTCCTGAAAGCGTTTATCGCTGGCAACGATTTTGTCTATCAGGCTGGACAGCGCATCTATCGGATCAAGCCCATGCTCGCGCGCCTGAACCAGCGTACCGGAAAAATCAATTCCTTTACCGTTGTAATCAATGCTCTTTGCCGCTGTTTCAATATCGTGGCTGGTCAGTTTAGCCAGCAGGTTAAACACGTTATTTCCGGCCTCATCACTGCTTCCCGCCGTGATGGCAGCAGCTTCATTCAGTGCCAGAATCTTGACGAAATCATCTTTGCCTTTCATCCCCGCAGCTGACGCTGACCCCAGTTGCGAAGATAACCATCGGGCCATGTCGCTCAGTTCAAAGCTGCCTTCTTTGCCCGCTGCAATTGCCATATTCAGAACGGTGGAAATATCTTCATCCCTGAATCCAAAAGTCTTTTTGCCCTTAAGCATCACATTAGCCAGGTCTGTCGCTGATGCACCGGAAGCCGTGGCGTATTTCATCAGTTCAGGCAGCCACTTGCTGGCTGTGTCAAATGAAATACCGCCATCTTTCAGCAGGGCATCCAGTGTTTCGGCTGCATCCTCTTTTGTGCCGCCACCATAGGTCACCGCGTTACGGATGCTGCTTTTCATCTGCTCAAGACCGGCTTTGCGCCCCTCCAGTCCGCCATCACTGAAGGCGGTATTGGCCATCATTGCCAGCTGGCGTTCGTAGCTCATCTGCTTTTTGACCGGCTGCGCCATAATGGCAGCACCTGCCGCGATACCACCACCTATTGTCACGGCATTCCCGCCAAATGCTGCCGCACGTGCAAAACGCCCCGGCTCCGGGATAACAGGTGTTTTCGCCATCTTCATCTGAGCCTGAGTGACGCCATCCAGTTCACGCTTGAGTGCCCGGGCTTTTTCCCGGGCGGCCTGCATGGCGCGCTCCTGCTCCTGCGCAGATTCAAAACCGGCGCGGGCCAGACGGTTATAGCTGGCAACTGTCTGATAAATTTCACGCCGGATTTCACGTTCTGCACGAATACCGAGCGTTTCCCGGGCACGGGCGGCACGCTGTATCTCTTTTGCGGCCTTTTTCGTGCTGTTAATGCTTTCCTGCTCGGTACGCTTCTGCTCTGCGCCTGCCTTCCGTGTTGCCTTTGTTACACCTTCGGTGGCTTTGATAACCTGTTTTTGTCCCTTTTCCAGAACCTGCGAGGCTTCGTCCTTCGCAGTCAGGGTCATGCCAACTTTGAAATTACCGGCCATTTTTCTGCTTACCTTTTCTGCGTTTCTTTCTGAGGGATTTAAATGACTGGCGGGTGGTCTGTGAGGTGTCCTTTCTTCCTGAACCGCCGCCGTTCAGCCTGTCAACGGCGGCAAGCCAGCCGTCCAGCTCGGGACGGCTCATGGTCATGATTTGCTCTTCGGTTATTCCGTAGCGCCCGAGGATAAGGACTGCGAGCCGGAGTCCGGCGAGCCGGGATTCCCGCCGTTCCGCTTTACCTTCAGGACGTTGCGTGATGCCAGCAGAATATTAAAATCGTCCGGCGTCATGTTGTCGTGCAACAGATCCGCCGTCAGTTCTTCCTGCGGGATATCCCCAAGACGGACCAGCGTTGCCGCCATCACTGCGCAACGGTAGTAATAATCTGCCGCGAAGCCGTCCACCGTCTGAAAGCGTTCTTCGGTTTCTTCCAGTGCCTGCCCGTTATCACGCATGACCGGCAGACGCAGCTCAAAGTTTTTATGAACGGTGCCGTTAAATACCACGCCATCAGACAGTTCGCCGGTCTGTGTATTAATCAAAGTCATCCTGTCACCTTCCTGAGTGCAGCCATTTTGATATCAATTTTCGCTTCACTGTCGACGGTGTATTTCTCACCCACTTCAACAGTGAAGCAGTCCAGATAGGAGGTGCGCTTGCCGCTGTTGCTGAGCGGATAAATTGAAATTTTCACACCTTCCAGATTTTCCCAGTCCGGCTCGTTGGTATCAGGGATAACCGCCGAAACTGAAATATCGTAAGTGGCAATGCCACGGGCAAAGCCTTTTGCCCTGCCAGTTTTGTTCATGGTCTTGACCAGCTTTCGCCCGGTGTTGATCTGAACATCGAAGTCGGTGATCTCGATTTCCTGGCTGTCCACCTCCAGCACAATCGAGCCGACATATTCTTTAATGGACATTTACCGCGCTCCTTACAAAATCATGTCGATGCGACCGGCAAACACATGCAGGCCGTTAACCACATCCGCCGGAACCACGCAGTCGAGACGGTTTGCATCTTTCCCGTTTCGCTGAACGCGCAGCTTTGCCTTGTTCGCTTCCACGTTCTCCAGAATTTCCGCTTCCTCCAGCTTAATCAGCACGTCATACAGTTCGCTTTCCACTTTTGCGATAGTGCGGGTGCTGAGTTTTTCGCGCGGGAAGCGAAGGCTGATGCGTTCGCGGCACGCCTTGCGGGTGTAGTCCAGCGTTCTGATGGACGTGATATCCAGTAACGAGACGTCAGTCACGCCCTGTGCGTTAACCGTGTACGTACTGACCGCACGCACAATCTGCACCGTGTTACCCGGGCCAACCTCAACCGGCGTCAGGCCGTTATGCAGGGCGTTTTCCTGCTCGTTACGGCTTTCACGCTGTGACATGGCGACCACATCCAGCCCGGACAGCGCCAGCGAGTTCAGCGGACGCGCCGGGTCTTCCTCGCCCGCCATCACAGCGCCGTAGATGGCAGCCAGTACCGCTGGCAGCTTCACGGAGCCGCGATACCAGGGGACGGACACGCGCCCGCTGTTCACACCGGCTGCCAGGGTGATCCCGTTTCCGAGACTGCCCGTCCAGCCCGCACAGCCAATCGCGCCGCGCTGTTCCATCGCGTTCCCGGTTTTCTCCAGATGCTGCTTCAGGGCGGCAAGGGCTGGCGTGGTACTGAACGGACAAATCAGAATGTTGTGACCGGCGGCAAAGACCGCATCCAGTGCGGGCTGAATATCCGGGTCCATTTCACCGTTCGCCATCGGCGTGGCGCTCACGGTCAGACCACCTGCCGTGGTGGATGCTGACAGGGTAATGTCATTCCCCCAGGCTCCTTTGGTCCGGGTGGTCACCGTCAGCTGAGAGGCTTCTGATTTGTATTCCCCCGTGACCAGAAGCGATGGCGTCTGCGTCATTGCCTCCACCAGTGCAGGAATGATTTTCGACGGTTCATCGCCGGTTTCCACATCCACCGTGACCTGCTCACCAGCAACCCATACCGACAGTGTGCCGCTGCTGATTGCCGTACCGTTGACGGTAACCGCGCCGGTTGCTGCCTTTCCTGCGCCACTGTCTGCAATACCGATAACATCCAGTTGCAGATAGCTGTTGGCATTAATAGCCGCGCGCGCCATTGCAGCGGCCAGCGAACCGGCCCCGAAATACAAATCCGCTTCGTCTTCGGAATACACGGAAACCGCATTCAGGGGCGTGGCGGTGCCGCCTGACAGCATCGGGCCAATCACCAGAACACGCTGTTCGTTACCCGGCAGCGTGTTAACGGCCAGCCGGGTATTGAACTCAAAATGCACACCGGGCTTACGGATGCCGCCCGAAATGGTGTCAAACTGAATTTCACTCATCGGAATCCACCTGTTTCTCTCTCTTCGCCTTCGCTTTTACCTGCACGGCGTCCTGTTCAGCCGTCACGGTGGTTTCAGGCTCATCCTTCACCAGAATCAGGTCACCGTCCTGAACGGCGCGCCGGTAATAAGCGGTGTTCTCAACGGTCACTGCTTCCGTGGTGATGTATTTCCGGGCGTTATCCTCCATCGGGAACTTCATCCCGGGAGCCGCCTTAACCTTCATTTTGTTCATGCTGTTGCTCTCTTAATTCAGTCAGCCCTGATATTTCAGCGTCGCTGTCCTGCATCTGGTACAGGATGCCAAGGTTCAGCAGTTCCGGGTCAGGGTCTGACAGCCTGCCGTGGTAGCGGTTGAAGAGGCGGTCCGCTTCTGCGCCGCGCTCCGGCCATTTGCCGTTCTCCAGCGCGTGCTCCACCCAGCGGGTATCGAACTCACAGGCAAATACGGACATTGCCCGCTCTGCCACGCCGGTGTTAAACAGCGTCCTGACCCGCCCGGGTTCGAAATAATCAATCTCCAGCCCCAAATCCTGACCGGTCAGCAGGCGACGGACGGATTCAACAAGCTGGTTTGTCCCGACTTCATCCCGGACAGTGCCTCCCTGTCTGGCGCTCTGTTCGCTGCGGGTGTTGTAATCACCCACCACAACCACAAAGCGTCCGGTGGCAATGTATTTCCGGCGTGACGTGGAATAGCGTTCGGTTTTCACGATGCCGCCGAACGTCACCCAGGCTGCCGGAAGGCTGCGAACAATCCGGCCCGGGTCTTCATCCAGTTCACCGGCATAGGTGCGGACATCCTGCACCATATGCCCCAGACCACAGCGCAGACGCTCAACCAGCGCCCGTTCAATGTCAGTAATCAGAATGCACCTCCCCGCGTGGACTCACGCCCGAACTGACGGGAGCCGGAGCGGATACGCACCTGTGACGATGACTGGATCACGCTGCCGGACGTATCCCGTCCGAGGTTGATTTGTCCTGCCGCGACTTTCTCCAGAAAGCGGATGGCATCCCGGTAGCGCATCTGAATTTCTTCTGAGCAGATACGGTAATCGGTCGCCAGGTGATAACGGGCGATATCGCAGCAGTAACCCACCAGTATCCCCGGGCTGTCAGGCCACGGGGTCCGGTAACGCCCCACCAGATAGCCATCAATCCAGGCACTGGCACGTGCAAGCGCGGAGGCCAGCTTTTCTTCGTCGATGAATCCCGTCATGTCTTCATCCGTCAGTGTGCGCGCCTCGCGTTCACTGAACGCCCTGATGAACTGTTCCGGTGTGGCGTAAGACATGGGTTACTTCTCCTTTTTGTCCGCTTTTTGTGTTTTCTGTGCGGCGTTCAGCTGTGCGGTCAGTTCACTGACTTTCTGGCGTTCTTCTTCCAGTTGCGCCGTCAGTTCGCTGACTTTCTGACGCTCGGCATCCAGCTGTGCGGCCAGCTCATCACCCCGGGCCGCGTCGTTCTGGCCGGACGCTTTATCGCGCTCCACCACAATCAGCATGGGGTCAGCCTTCAGCACCGCCAGCTGTTCCGGGGTGAACGCATCCGCAGGCCATTCCTTCGTGGTTGCGCTGTGTGCCACACCGCAGCGGCGAAAACCCTCACGGCGGGCGGTAATTTCAATCACCTTTTCCATGCATTACTCCGTCGTACCATCAGAACCAAATGCCATCTGCCAGAAGCCGTAACCGCCGTTACAGCGCGCTTCGGCACCAAACAGGAACTTCTTACTCTTGAACACGTTGTCGCTGTTGTAGTCCGTCTGCTCCACAAAAACAGGCTTTTTACGCAGCTGATAAATCAGCGGTTTCACCGGTTTGGTGGTGTCAAACAGGAACCACGCAGAATCCGACGCCAGCTCCGGCATCACCAGCACTTCGGCGGTATTGCGGTACGGGTTCGGCGTACCGTCCGGGAACTTCTCGGCGGTCATCAGGTAGTTCGCGTCATCTTCCAGTGCCGGTGGCACAGCCAGCAGATTCGGGCGAATTTTAAGGGATGCGCCTTCGTCATCTTTCAGGCTGCGCATGGATGTACGGGCGGCACCGTAGGAGGCTTTCGCCTCGGCAAGCGAGCCAACTTTGAGTTTTTTGGTGCCTTTGTTGGACACCGATTTACCGGCGACCAGGTGGTCGGTATCAAAGAACGGCTGGCCGTCGTAACAGGGATTGGTAAAACCGTTACTGATAAGGGACGCCACAATATCTGCTGGTAGCTCTGCCGCCGACTGTCCGGCCCCTTTCGCCTGAAGGGCATAGCCCATAATCTGGTCGTCCTCGATGTCGTTACGATCGACTTCAACCGTGGCTTCCCAGTCCTTGTTACGGATGGTGTAGTTAAATGCCGCCAGTGATTTAACGACCTTGTCACCAATCCACTCGCGCATTTTCGGGAAACGACTTAACCAGCTGTAGTCGTTCTCCTTGCCGTTTGATGGCACTTCCATTGCCACCTTCTGCCAGTCAGTTGGTGACTGGTCGAAGGCTTTCTGGAAGGTGGCCTTCAGATTGATAAAAATCTGTTTGACGTTTTTAACGTTGACTATCACGTTTTGCTCCTTAACTGAAATGAACCCAGACGCCATCGTCACCGATGCCGATTATTTTCCCGGCGACAGGGCGGGCGCTGCTGTTGTCGGTTTTTGCCACGGTCACGCTGTCTTCCACGTAGCACACCTTGCCGACCTGCGATTGCGTGACCGGGTCTGAGGTGCTGTTCGCCATCAGAAAGGCTTTGCCGCAACGCACCAGAACGGTGGCGTCGCCATCGCTGCCGGTGCTGTTATCCACCCAGCCATCAGACACGCCCAGCGTAATCTGTGAGGCCGTGGCACTGGCCGGAACGGCATAACCGGATGCGTTAACGGCCACCATATGGCCGCCAAAAATTTCGGTCGCAGCGGCAACCGGCACCGGGTTCAGCTCGCCGTCACGATAGGGGGTATTGCGATCCATTTACTTGTCTCCTGCGTAACGGGCGACATCCTCTGGATCAACGCCCATCATTGAACAAATGGCGATATCGACATCGATGTCATCACCGGTTTTAATCTGCGCCGGGGCAGGCGACGGCGTTTGGGGTGGTTTACCGCCGGTCTGGGTCTGACTGAGTGCAACAAGTTTTGGTGCGTTATCCAGCCAGGACTTAAAGCCGTTGATATCGCGGCTGGCGTAATCTTTCGCCCAGTCTTCCTGCGCCGGAAGCAGTCGCCCGTCAGACAGCGCCGCCTGAATCAGTGCCCCGGCTTCGGCCTCACCGGACTGTTGCGCCAGTGCGGCATAACGCCCCTGAAGTTCTTCAAAGGCCGCAAGGGAAATGTGTTTTGACGGGTCATAGGCACTGGCTGACAGGCTGGCGATTTGCTCGTCTTTCTGATTCAGCAGGGCCAGCAGGCTGACGGATGCCGCCGCCGTTCCCTGACCGTTCGAAATCATGTCAACGACCTTTTGCAGCTCGTTTTTGATATCTTCCGCCGTTGAGGTAACCGGGAGGTTAAGCATCCAGCGCAGACTGGACAGCAAGTCGTTTAACAGTTCTTCATCCACCGTTGTGTTCTCCGTTTCAGTTGACAGACTCGCCAGACGGCTGGCCGCAGCCAGCATGACCGCGTCCATACCGTCGAGCGCCGGGGTATTGGTCAGCGCAGCATGTAACAGCTCCAGCACTTCGCCGCGCTTGTTGTAGGCAAAAACAGGGGAAATAAATTTGTACTCACCGGCGGCAATCATGGCCGCCGCGTTATCCGTCCACTCCACACCGGTGGCATACAGGCCCGCGCCTTCTCGCCATTCCACCTGGCTGAACCAGCCCGCCGCCGGGGCGGGCTTGCCGTTGTTTACGGCGCGCAGCGTCTGATGTTCGTAATCAATGACAAAAGGCGTGGTACGGGCGGCCACCTGCGCGACAAGCTGCGCGGCCAGTTCAGCGGTCAGCACCCATTTACCGCTTTCGACTTCATCGGTATGTGGGCGACCATCCACCGCGCTGAACTCGCCCGCCGGAAACAGCTGGATTTCGCTGTGGGTTGCTTTAGTAATTTCGAGGCTTAACGCCGCAATGTTCAGTTTCATACGCGGCATGATGACGGAAGGGGAACACGGGGTACTGTGGAGGGTGTTCAGCACCCAGCCATAACGCGAAAGGATAAAAGGGGAAATAAAACCGTTTTTAAAACCCTTTTAAAAACGATTCTGACAGCATTTACGGGGTGCGGTGCTGTAATGCCTCATCCGTGAGGCGTTTATGTTGCCACAGACGATTACAGCGCGTTTGTGGTCATTCAGTCAATCACACGCGCAAAATAGCGGTTTGCGGTGTTCTCCAGCTCGTCGATGTCGTCCTGTACAAGCTGAAGGAAGGGGCGCGCGGGCATGTTGACCGTATACGCTCCGACCGTTGCGCTCTGCACAAAATTACTGTTGCGCTTTTTCACAAAGCGGGTGCTGACGCTGCCGTTTTTGTACTGTTTAAAATACAGGTTCTGCGTCCGTGCCTGATGGCGGATTTCGCCGCCTTCGTTGTGGATACGGGCATAACGGACGTTTGTCCCGACCGTGGCCTCGTTATTGTTAACCGCAGAGCGGATACTGGCAGCCAGTCGCCCGGATTTCTGAAGGATTTGCCCGGGGCCGCGCCGTTTCGCATAAGCCGGACTCCAGCCCATCCATTTCGGGCGCCCCTGTTGTTCAAAGTTAGTCTCAACCGCATCCAGCATGGAACCCGCAAGTGCCGTCATCAGATCGCGCCGGTCCTTCACGGAACGAATCAGTTTCCCCAGCGTGGTGTTATACGCGCTTAAATCAATCTTAATATCCAGTTTACCGTTGCTCATGATGCCTCCGGGGTATCCTGCATAACCCAGTCTGTCAGCACGTCATCCTCAACCGTCGCCACTGACCAGCGGTCGCCCGACTGTAACGCATACCGCCACGCGTTGCCGTCCTGCGTGACATGCTCCGCCCGTTCGATGGTCTGCTGCATCAGCACATAGTCGGCGGCGGCCGGGGGCGTGTCTGTTGCACTGAGGCGCTTCATAACGTCAGCCGTAAGGTTTACCGTCTGCCGTGCAGCGCCCGTGGCGGCGACCTGTTCCGGTGAACGGATGGCCAGCGGATATCGCTGGCGCGCATCCAGTTCGCTGACGTTCGCCAGTCCCCGGGCAAAATCCGGCCCGGTCAGAGTGCCGGTGACATACTGGCGGGCACTGCGGTAATCATATTTCTCCAGTTCCGGCTGCCATGCCACCCGACCGGGATTAAATCCGAAGCCCGGGTCGGCGGTATACACGGAGCCGTCCGGCATCTTCAGTCCCATTGTTCTGATGGTCAGGCCCGGCTGGCCATATTCCTGCTCAACCTCAACCAGTCGCCCCTCGCTGCTCTGCACCGTCAGGCCATATTTCTCCACATCAGACGCCGAACGCGCCCGGATACGGCAGCGGCATCCGTACCCGTCAGGGGCGTAGAAATACTCCCAGACCGGGTCATCCGCCCGGGCGGTAAAGCCGTTCAGGGCGGCGTGTTTCGGGCGTGTGTGAAGGTCCATCACCGCCACGCGCTCAAAATAAGGCCGGTCGGCCACGTTCGCCATCTGTTGCTGATAACGTCCGGCGTTGTAGGACGACTGAATGTTGGTATCAAATATCGTGCGCAACCGGCGCGGCGTCAGCTGTCTGCCGTGCAGTTCGCCGGTGTCCTCGTCCACAATCAGTTTTTTACCCAGCCAGCCTTTTTTCTCCAGCAGTGGCTCCAGTTGTGCAGCAAACTCCCGGAACGTCCCGCCGTCAGCCAGTGCGGCCGTCAGGCCATCACGGATATCCTTCAGCACATCCAGTTTCAGCACGCCAGCCACCGTGAACGCCCGGGCGTTGGCGATATCCTTCACATCGTGCCAGCGGAAGCCGATAACGTATCCCTTACTTTCGAAATACTTAATCGCTTCTTCCGGTTTCAGTGTGTACGCATACCCCAGGTCAACATCGTCAGCTGTCGGCATTCAGTCGCCCCCAGATATCCGCCACAAAGAATGCCTGCGCCAGCAACTGCCGCAGTGTGTCATCCGGCAGCTCCGTCCATGCATCCGCCAGTACGTTCATGACCTCGTCTGCATTCCGGCCTTCCTGTATGGCCTGCACCAGCGGGGCCACCAGTTCGTTCATTCCCTGCGCGATGGCCTCTGCCGGAAGTGCTGCCCGGTCGATGGCGCGCTGTGCCGGGTCGTCCTCCCCGTTGTCCTGCTGACTGAGTGCGGCAACATTCATCCGCTCACGCAGCTGGCTGAGACCGGCCTGCACAGGGAGACGCTGTGCCACCGGAACCAGTACCTCTTCGCCGTCTTTCGGGGTGGGGATACCGGTTTTTTTGCGCACCCACGACACCGGGATATCCTTCATTCCCACATTGTTGACCAGCACACTGACGGCTTCCGCCACCCCCTTAATGTCGGCTTCCTGCTGCACATCAAACACCAGACGCGGCAGACGGCGTGGCGGGATATCCTGCCAGCCGTTGAGGCTGGCCATCATCTGTATCAGGCTGCTGAACATGCCGGACAGCTGGCGCGCATCGGCGGCCAGAATGTCGTGCCGGACCTCGTTATGCACATTACCCAGCGCGTTGGTGGAGGTTTTACCGTCAGCCTGGCTGGTCAGCGTACTGCCCAGAATCACTTTTGAGGTGGTACGCTCCGCCCATTCCACCATCGACATGAACGCCTCCGGCCCGCCGGACGCGGCTTCCTTGAACTCGATTTCGTTACCCTGCGGCAGGGCTGCCACCGCTTCATGGCCCAGATTAACCAGGGCTTCGAGAATGTTGTCCCGGTCCTCGTCACTGGTGCCCTGTGCATAGTACGCAATGCGCGCAGGAAGACCGTAAATCTCCAGAAATTCCGCCATATCACGCAGCGCAAAGTTTTTGAACAGATACGGCCAGACCAGTACGCGGAACAGGCCGGATGAACCCAGAAATCCCGACCGGGCGTTGTAACGGTGAACCAGCCAGCCGAACGGCCACAGCGCGGAACCGTCCTTACCGTCTTCCCCTCGACCGCCGTCATCCAGCCGGAGTTTGTCATTGTGTTCCGGCAGGGTAATAAACCAGTTATGCGGGCGCAGCGTCACCGCATCCGGTAACCACGTTTTATCCACGAACGCCCAGCTGATTTCCTGACAGCTGAAGCCGTAACCGACACTGCTCATCCCGTTGAGGATGATGTCCTCCATGTCCGGGATGCCATGCAGCCATTCATCCACGGCGGCGGCCAGCGCCTTTTCTGCCTTCGAGGCATTGCGGGGCGGCTCCACCGACCAGTCCAGCGTCAGCAACGCTTTTTTGCGTTTTTCCATCTCGGCGAACAGATGGCCGTCACGTTCTTCCATATCCGCAAACAGCATCGCCTGCGCCGGAAGATAACCGCGTTCGGCAGCTTCCAGAATGCGCGGCAGTTTTCTGATGTTCAGACCACGCGACGGGTGGTCGGGATAAATGCGCAGCCGTTCCGCCACTCTGACCGACTGCGTGGTTTTGAGTGCCTCACGTTTCAGCGGGCGTCCGTAAATATCAACAAGCTGTGCCATTAATTACCATCCTCCTGAACCAAAACGCCCGCCACGGTCACGCCCGGTGCTGCGTGGGGTGTGTATCTGAAATTTTGCGCTGCGCGACACTGCCAGCGTCCACAGCATGTGCAGACAGTCCGGGCCGTCATCATGGTCGGCTTTGGGGTAGTGGCGCAGCTGGTCAATCAGAGTCTGATGTGCGGGACTGATGCGAATCAGGCCGTTGGCCATATGCGGCTGAAGGGACTCAATACGCAGCGCCTTATCCTCCAGAGGGATGACCGGCAGCGCCGGAACCGGTACGCCCAGCGCCGCCGAACGCTCAACCAGCACGGTACGCAGAAACTCCTGAAACTGAACGGACTCAAACGACCAGCACAGACAGTGGTATTCCCGCTGATACTTGATCACGTCTTCGATAAGTTTATTTGGCAGACGTCGGCGGATATCGGCTTCAACCACATCCAGAATGCCGGTAAAGCGGTTAAAGCCCCCCACGAGAATGGCCGACGGGTCGCGGTTTTTGTTTTTCTTCCCGAGACTGGGGTCAACAGCGCCGTAGAACACCCATTCATCAAGACGGTTAACCCAGAACTTAATGCAGCCCGCAAACAGCGCATCTTCACCGCTGACCGGGTCGTTCTGGTATTCAGAATCAAAGGTGTCGTGACCGTCACGGACACGGATTTTCATCAGTGCCAGCAGGGGACGCGCCGCCCATGACACCACCGACCCGGCGAGCATCTCGGCTTCGTTCTGCCGGTAAAGTGCCTCCGCCGCTTCCGGCTGTTTGTTGCGGATGAGTTCTTCCCACTCGTCCCACAACTTCATATTGGCAGGCCACTGAATGACGGCCTTAAAACGGGCCGTTTTCCACATCGGGTTATTCAGCGTGCGCGACAGTACGGAGTCGTAATGCAGGATGGTTCCGATATAAATAATATCGGTTTTACCGCCAGCCTCACCCAGTGGCATCACGGTTTTGGTGAGCCAGTCATGCAGCTTGTCGCGCTGCTCCGGGTTACGCACCATCTCGTCGTTCTCGATATCGTCGAGGATAACCAGGTCAGGACGGTACGGGCCGTGGCGCAGACCACGCAGCTTTTTACCACTACCGGCAACGGTCACCTTGATATTGTTGGCTGTGACGATGGTCCCCATACGCCAGACGCGACCCTGCCCGCACACCTCCGGGAAATCGTTTTTTAAACGGGGGTTAAACTCCAGTTCAGCCTTGATGGCTTCCAGCATCGGATAAGCCTGGTCGATACTGTCCATAATGATGACCGGATAATGTTTAATGGCCCGGATAATGGTCCACAGGGTAAACAGCTGAGTCACCAGCGTGGATTTTGCTTCACCACGGGGCGCGGCGATGGCGTCGTTCTCCGGGTCCGGGCTTGCCACAACCTGTGGCAGACGGCTGAACAGGTATTTATGCAGCTCACTTTTTGCCGGGTTGCGGACGTAGTGCGGGAAATAGTTTTCGACAAAATAATCGTAGCCCGTCACCGGGTCGCAGACTGCCGCCCGGCGGGCCTGTGTGGCCTGCGGGTTAACATCAAACCCCAGACATTCAGCCTCAATGGTCTGGCGGAGGTTGGCGATGTACTCCTGTAAGCTTCTCTGAAACTCTTTAATGGAAAGTTTACGTTTTGCCACGTCACACCTGCGCTGCTTCTGCCTGCGCTTTTTCGATACGTGCGCAGGCGATATCAAAATACTGGTTAGTCATTTCAATGCCGGTAAACCGTCCGCCACGGGCAAGTACAGGGATGGCGGTGGTGCCGCTTCCCATAAACGGATCGAGGACGTGCGCATCCGGTGCCAGCGGTTTAACCAGCTCGGCCATCAGCTGAACTGGCTTTGCGGTCATGTGCAGTTTTTCAGACGGGACAACACGCTGCGTAATCACACCAGGGAACGGGCCACCGTGCGGGCATTTGTCGAGTTTTCCGTTGCTGCCCCAGACCACATACTCGGCCTGATGCCGGAAATAGCCGGTGTGTGGCGCACGGGAAGCCTGCGTTTTATCCCAGACAACCAGACCACGCCACAGCACACCACCGGCCTGAAATGCATCGGTAAGCGCCGGTAGTTGTCGCCAGTCACTGAACACCATGAAATAACCGCCGGGATTCAGCCTGTGCAATGCATGAGAAATCCACATGGAACACCAGAACGCCCAGCTGCGCTGGTCGCGGTTATCGCCGGTGAACTCGGCATACCGGGTGTGACCGACATACTTGTCCGAAGGGGCTATGCTGCGGTCTGATTTATGTGTGCCACCACTGCTGTAAGGCGGGTCGGTAATGACGGCATCAAAACGTTCGGATAACGCTGGCAGCACATCAAGAACATCACCGCAATACAACGTTGCGTTACCAATAATCTGTTTTTGCATTACAAATCCCGAATATCAGACGGCCCGGAAAACCGGGCCGCTGTGGTTAACTGAAATTATCCTCAAGCTCTTTAGCGAAGCCTTCGAGCACCTCAAGGAACGCGGCATACTGTGCCGGGTGACGCTCCTTGATGAACGCGCCGAGCCGCTGCACCACTTCCAGTGCCGTGGCGAGCCGGTCGGTTTCCGGCAGGATTTTTTTACTGCTGGCCACCGCCTTACTGAGACTGTCAGACAGACTCGCCAGCAGTTCGACGGACTCCTGCGGCGGGATGTCCGGGTTCTGGTTCAGCCGTTCAAGCGTCGTCTGACACTTCACCACCAGACTGATAAGCACGGTGCGGGCGACACTTTCCAGCCCGTCACCGGCGAGCGCGTGAGCGGCCCGCAGCTTGTCCCAGTCGTCACCGTTCTTCATCGCCTGCGTTTTCCAGCGCCGCGCGGTATCGTGCGGCACGGCGTACTTCATGGCGACGATATCCAGCGGAAGCTGGTCAAAGATGTACCCGTTACGGACTTTGTCCCTGATATCCTGTGACCACGCCATTAAGTGTCCTTCTGAGCCTGTTCAATCCTGCGCTGAACTTCGTCGGGATTTTCAAGAACGAACACGTTTTTCCCGGTATCCAGTTCAATGACAGTGCCATCATGTGTACCGTGCTGACGGTAAAAATGGGTGATGCGTTCAGCGAGCACCATGACAGCGCCTGCACCTCCTGAACCTGTGTATTCTGTAAATCTGATAACGCTCACTGTGCCAGACCTTCAAAAAATCAGTTCTGCGAACACTGCCGGATACCGTCGATAATCCGGCAGACCTGTGCCGCCGCGTCAAACAGCTGGCCCGCTCTGTTAATGTCAGTGCATCCCACCGGAAGCAACATCACCAGAAACAGGGCCAGAACACAGCGCACGGCTTTACGTGGCGTTCTGTGGGGCCAGTGACTTCTGTTCATAATCCCTCCCGCATCAGCGTTTTAACTGGAAATGAGGCCCGTCTTTCAGCGTTTTCCAGTCTCCGCCCCATTCGATGGCGACACCCAGCTCTGCGGCAGCCTGTTTAAAGGCTCGGGCGATTTTTTCGTATAACGGCCAGTCCCATGAAATGGTGCCACCAACGTAAGCCACGACATCAACAGCATCGCCAGTAAGGTGACGGCTGTTCATGGTCTGGCTCTTGCCTTCAGCGACAAGTTGTTTCTGACGTTCTTTCGTGCGTAAACCTTCGGTAATACCAAAATCGACGTCCGACAACGCCAGCGCACGGCGTACAACCGCCACCAGTTGTGGTTTTACGCCAGCCAGATTTTTCTCGCTACGTTGACTGAAACGGAATTTTTCCGACATATTCACCTCCGCAGTAACGAAAGGATTTTTGACAAATTCCCGTGCGCCCACACGATAAGCGCACAGAACACCAGATTCAGCGCCACAACCAGCCAGCTGGAGTGTGTGTATGTACCTGACAGCCAGCGGAACGGGATGATGATGTAGCCGAGCATCAGCCAGTACGCCAGCCAGGTAATCATCGGTTTATGCGCCGCACCGTGACGGCGATACACAAACAACCCCAGCACAATGGCGAGACACAGCCAGACATTCACGATACCGGCAAGGCTACTTTCCATTTCCACCCCCTCCGCCGCGCAGTCTGGAAAACAGGCCGAACAGCGATGAAATTTCCTGTTGATAAAGAAAGGTCAGTATCTTGATGGATAACGCCGAGACACCGACCGCACACAATGCATCGAGCGGCTTGTCGTTGTAGTGGGTCAGCCACTGCATCAGTGACGCAGCCACGCCAGCCCCCAGAACGCCAACCACAAACGCGACGAGCAGGTGGATGGCCATTCGCCACACCGGGATTTCTTTCTGTTGCGTGACAACAAAAAGCGCCCCGGCAAACGCGCCCACCACGACGCCAAAATCGGTATTGGTGAGAAGACCAAACACACTGGCACCACCGATGGTGACTGCCACAGCTCCGCCGCCTGATAAGGGTTCAGACATGAGTTTCTCCTGTAAATCTGAGCCACTGACGGCCCGTAAATAACACCCGGTCAAAGGCACAGAATGACTTTTGCCGGGCGCTATCCCTTAAGGTGCCTTGTGGTCTGAGTGGAGAGGGTAAACGGTCTGGTGTGGTGGGTACTGCTGGGGGAGTTCAGCACCCCGCCGCGGCGGGGTGCTAAATCAGAAGCGGGAAAGAGAATCCGGCGTAATAAGAGGTTTATTACAAAGCGGAGCAGAGGCGTTCGCCTTTTCCATCGCTGCGCGCATCTCGTTTTCGCTGGCGATGATGTCAGCAATGGCACACTGCAACGCTTCTTCCTGAACAACCATATCCGGTTGTTCGGCCATTCGGTTTAGCTGGCTGGCCAGATTTTTCATATAAGCGAAGCGGCGTCCGGCAGCATCCCGGGCCTGCTCTGAGTAGGCCGTATACTCGCCTGGTGCCGTATAGTTGGTCATAAGTGTCTCCTTTTTCTGAGGCCTGTTAATCAAAAAGCCCCACCTGGGTGGGGCTTTTCAGCGAAGTCTGTTTTTGTCGTCGGTGTATCAGTTGCCATGCGTACCGGTCTGAAATCCCGTAACGGGGACAGAGTAGTGCCAGCGCCTGCCGGTGTGAGCATCCGTCTTTTACATGCTGCTGTAAATCAGCCATAAAACGGGTGTTACGCAGGGCACGTAACGCATGATCGCAACGAGGAATGTAAAACGGTGCACTGAACCGCCCCGGAAATCCTGGAGACTAAACTCCCTGAGAAAGAGGTAAACAGGATGACTAAAAATACTCGTTTTTCCCCCGAAGTCCGTCAGCGGGCGATTCGTATGGTTCTGGAAAGTCAGGATGAATATGACTCACAGTGGGCGGCAATTTGTTCCATTGCCCCAAAGATTGGCTGTACGCCGGAGACTCTGCGTGTCTGGGTTCGCCAGCATGAGCGGGATACCGGGGGCGGTGATGGTGGGCTCACCAGCGCTGAACGTCAGCGTCTGAAAGAGCTGGAACGTGAAAATCGTGAACTGCGCCGCAGTAACGATATCCTTCGCCAGGCTTCCGCTTATTTTGCGAAGGCGGAGTTCGACCGCCTCTGGAAAAAATGATGCCACTGCTGGATAAGCTGCGTGAGCAGTACGGGGTCGGACCGGTATGCAGCGAACTGCATATTGCCCCGTCAACGTATTACCATTGTCAGCAACAGCGACATCATCCGGATAAACGCAGTGCCCGTGCGCAGCACGATGACTGGCTGAAGAGAGAGATACAGCGCGTATACGATGAAAATCATCAGGTGTACGGTGTGCGTAAAGTCTGGCGTCAGTTGTTACGGGAAGGAATCAGGGTGGCCAGATGTACAGTGGCGCGCCTCATGGCGGTTATGGGACTTGCCGGTGTTCTCCGGGGTAAAAAGGTCCGCACTACCGTCAGCCGGAAAACCGTTGCCACAGGTGACCGCGTAAACCGTCAGTTCGTGGCAGAACGTCCTGACCAGCTGTGGGTGGCTGATTTTACTTACGTCAGCACATGGCAGGGCTTCGTCTATGTGGCGTTTATCATTGATGTGTTTGCCGGATACATCGTGGGGTGGCGGGTCTCATCGTCTATGGAAACGACATTCGTGCTGGATGCGCTGGAGCAGGCGTTGTGGGCCCGTCGTCCGTCTGGCACCATCCATCACAGCGATAAAGGCTCTCAGTATGTGTCACTGGCCTATACGGAGCGACTAAAAGAAGCCGGATTACTGGCATCAACAGGGAGTACAGGCGACTCGTATGACAACGCGATGGCTGAGAGCATCAATGGTCTTTACAAAGCGGAGGTAATACACCGTAAGAGCTGGAAAAACCGTGCAGAAGTGGAACTGGCCACACTAACGTGGGTGGACTGGTATAACAATCGACGATTGCTGGGAAGGCTGGGCCATACTCCTCCGGCAGAAGCAGAAAAAGCTTATTATGCTTCCATCGGAAACAATGATCTGGCAGCCTGAGTTCACAGATAAAACACTCTCCAGGAAACCCGGGGCGGTTCACACCGCCAAGAAAGCGGATCAATTTGTTGATTTCGTCTTCGGTCAGCACGTCATGTAACAGGGCATGGACACCGCCGGTGCGTCCGGCGTGTGCGCCGGTTTTACCGCTTAACGTCACGCCACCAAAAGAACGGATTAACCGGGTCAGGGCGGGGAAGCCAATCACGCTAATCAGTTGCTGTACGGAATCGGGCAGCAGTACCTGCGCATCGCGAAGATCTGTTTCACTGAAGGTCTGCATGATGGCGTCTCCGGTAGTAACTTACTGTTATTATAGCCATACATGATCGCCTGTACAGTTCATAAAAAACCTCCGCGTTTGCGGAGGTTCCTGTTTATTCATCCCAGACATTAACAATGGCAAGGTCTTTTCTGGCCTCTATACGTTCTTTACCAAAGACGAATTGATCAAAGCAATCCATGCGATCCTGTATAAACAAACTTCTGGAACGCTCGAGAAACTGTTTGTTGTTGCCGAGGACGTTAGACCAGTAATCCTGTAGTTGAATCCCCATATTTACACAGGAACTATAAACAGGATCGAAGCCATTACCGCCAATTTTCTCTATTTGTTTATCGAATTCCTTCAGGCCTGTTATGACCTTACGCCATTTTTCAGGGTTACCGTTATTATATTCTGATGCAGCGTCTGGCATGTCATAATAGAGTTTCAGGCTTTCCCTCAGAAGTTGCTCAACCTGTGGTTTCATATCCTGATAACGTTTCAGTTCCTTTTGCGCCTGTTCCTCTGTCTGAGCCAACGCAGAACAAGAGAAAATAACCCCTACTAAACAAAACAACCATTTTTTCATCATTGATTTCTCCTTCTTGAATCTTTAACCAGCGCCACCATTACCCCAAAAAGCTGTTCATCCGTCAGCCATTCGATCACATGTTGCTTATACATGTGAGATGCCAGCCCTTCTGCATATGCCCAGGAACGACCGGCATCAGCCAGCAACGCTTCAATTTTGGATAATACTGATTTTCTGCTCATTGCAACACGGGGGCGGCGACCTTTACCGGCGGGTGCTTTGCGCGGAAATCCCTGTTCGTGCATGTATTCCCGGATGATGCGCAGTTCATCGAGGTTGCAGCGTGTGGTGCTGGTTTTACCGGTCAGGCGGGCCAGCGTCTGGCGATAAAGGACATCATCCCACCCCAGATACGCCTGACCGGCTTTAATGGCTCCGATCATCTTTTTCAGCATGTTTGTTATCCTCAAAACGCACGGTAAAACGTGAAACGCCAATCCCTGACAGGAACGCGGCGGCACGGTCAAGAGACAGCCACGTCTTGTAATCGCCACGGCGTTCCTGTAGAAAATAAGACACACCAGCGCGGCGATTCACAGCGAAGAGGTGATACACACCACCGAACCTCTGCACGACGAACTCATCCACGCCACCGCTTTCAGCCTGCTGCCGGAAGGCTGCCATTCCGATTTGTTCAATCTTCATAATGACCAAAACATCGCTTTTGGCAGACCAAAACATATATTTTGGTCTGCTATTGGTTATTATTTAATTACTTTGCGTTAGTGTGATTCTTCCAGCGGTTTTGCGCCGCGCTGGGCTTTTTGCAACAACTGTGCCCCATCACACCACGACACCCCGTCAACCTCACTCGTCTGTTACTAATCCTCAACCATCGCCAGACCCCAACACCGTTTCTGCGAGCTAACAGAATTTTTGCCTTACGGTTTTTCATCTGATTATTCCCCTGAAACCAGTTCTGAATAAATGACTGTTGTTGCAATACGCTCCCGTAATTGCTGCGTTCCGTGGTATTTGATTGCCACATCTCGTAACTGATTAACCAGCTCTCTGACCTGATGCTCCTTTACTCTCAGCGTCACTGGAATGATTCCAGCACTCCGGCGTTCCTGAAGTTCAACCAGGGACTGCCGTAAAAGCATCCACCACTCTCTGTCTACAATCGGTCCGCGCATATCAAGCATTTTGTCAGCATCGGCAATCAGTCTGGTCAGGCTCTTATCGCTTATTCTGGTTTGCTGGTTCACTGCGCCGCCTCCTGTTCATTTTTTTCACTCCGGTATACCAAAATCACGACATCTCCCTGGGTAATTACGCGTGCCGGGTCTCCCTGTTGCATACGGTCAATATCAAAAGCGTCATTAAACGCATTTAGTGCCTTCACGCGCTTGTCTTTGCGGCAACGTTTTTCACATTGCTTAAAGAACGAAGAAATCAACCACCTGAATGACATAAAAGTGATATAGCCATAACCGATAAGCGCCAGACCTGTATTCATGGCTACATCGATCGTTATCGTTTTATCAATGACCATTGCAAGCCTCCTGTTTTGCCACTTTAAACGCCCGTAACATCGGGACCGTTTTACCGGTGATGACGGTTTTCATTAAAAGGCCACCGCCACTCTGGTGGCGCACTTCAGGAGCCACAAACAACGCCGCATCCACAACCCGGCAATAGCGACGGAACTCCCAGAACCAGCAGGTAACAATGATTTTTGAGGTGACTCCGTAGTCATAAAATTCAATATTCATTTGCAGTTAAACCTTCTTTTGTGACGTTCTACAGCGGCTTTCATGGCGTTGTGCACGGTTCTTTTAATAATCCGGCGTCCCGCACTGTCATAGAACCGCCACCGGGAAGCCCCCGGATATTTGGGAAACTCAACCGCCGCGCTGCCGTCATTCATCCTGTATTCGTGGCGTTCTTCTGGCGGCTGGTATATTGCTTCGGTAACACTGAGAAGTTTAAAAGCCATCGTTATCCCCTCCCAGCGCCAGCGGCCTGTTGCTCTGACCATTAACCCCCTGATGCAACCTGGCATTTTTCCCGGCGATAAAACCAGCAGTAGCGGCAAACTCTGCACCCCGACACGCTTTAGCTGTGCGCATATCCCCGTCGCGCCGCACTTTAGTCCTGTGCAGGTTTTCTCTGTAAAGCTCAAGGCGGCTTTTTTCTTCCGGGGAGACGTCATACACCGCAATGACATCACGGGCACCAAAGACCCAGCCTTCGCAGAACTGGTCGCCACGGGCCACCCGCGTGGATGGTTTGCAACGCTTACAGTGTTTATCCTGATATTGATTACGCTCTGCCATCATCTGACGGGAAAGCACATCAAACGCGTAGGCCGCAATTTCCGGGCGGCTGTCAGGACCATAAAAACGAACGTAACGTTTGAGTGAACCAGAAGCCCGGTATTCACCGGAGATGTAACACTCGACACCGAAGGCTTTACATACCAGGTCACACAGGATGTGCATATAACGCGGCGGTGTACTGGCATCACTCGGCGCACCCGCGCTGGCAGCTTCCTGAATGTCGAACAATTCCGCGTCGTTTTCGCTGATACCATGCTGGCGCATATAAGCCTGGGCTTTTGCAATAGCGTTAGCGGCTTCTTCCGGGCTTGATGTTCCTCTGGCAAGGCGTAACAGTTTTTTAATTCTGGCGATATATTTGCTTTTATTTTCCATAATGAATCCCTCAGATTCAGGCGTAAGCCAGCCCCGGCGGGTTTACGCCATATACAAACAAAATTAAAAACAGACTTATTAACTACGACGTTCAGCTTTCCGGTAATGGCGGTCAACAGACTTTACGAACGCCTTCACATCACGGGAAATCGAATCCAGCGGATAATATTCATCCAGCAGTTCCATTCCACTGAATCGAATCTGAAAAAAATCAGGCTTATCTTTATATGACTCCATCAGGTCAATAAACCGCAACTGACGCGGGAGGGATTCCTGCACACCTGAAATAGTGAGCAAATCATCTTCAAGGATGTATGCGAGGTCTTCCATATCCTTACAGTCAGACAGCATGGATATTCTTGTCAGCATGTTCCGTGTGGCGATATACAGCGCTGCTGTGTCATTCGCCATCATGGCGAACAAATCCCCCTGAATATAAGCCCCCTTACTGGCCACAGCATTTCCGGCAATCTGCGCATCAAGTACCACATGCATAAAATCGGCAGGTGCTCCCAGATGGCCCAGCAATGATGACGCCCATAACGTTACATTGGTTAATTTCTCAGATGAACGGGTAGCAAAACCTTCAGGAGTAACAATAAAATCCCAGACTTTATCTTTCATATACAAATCCTCTTGATTCAGGCGCAGACCTGTTTACCTGCGGCATAAAAAGTCATGAATAAGAATTAAAAATCCAGAACGTCAGTTAATTGCTGCTTCAGCGAAACTCGCTCGGAATAAAAACCATTACTTTCACCGCACCATCTGACAACGACACAACCTTTTGATGTCCCGAACTTAAAGAATGACCACGTCTGGCTACCGTTTTCTGTATCACTGGATTCAGTTACAACTTCCGCTTCGGTGAGAACAGCTCCTTCCAGGTCTGTCAGGTCGCCAACAATGTCTTCAATCCAGACGTTTTCACAACATTCCTGAAAGTGGAAAAACGTAAATACAACACCCCAGCCATCCCCATGGCGTTCACCACAAAAAACAAGTTCGGCGCTTTGATTCGTAAACACCTTATCGAATTTACACCCAAGCATTTCATTGATAACGGTAACGCTCATTTTCATTTCTCCAGATTCAGGCGTAAGCCAGCCCCGGCGGGTTTACGCCTGTTTTAAATAACAATTAAAAACGAATTAAATTAATGCGCTGCTTTCAGTGTTTCGACTTTTACGAAATAAGGCTCGACATTAATTTCAACCACACAACCACATTTAAAATCTCTGGCCGGTGCAACGGTTTTCACCACCCGGCCACCGCGCAACGCCGGATGTGCCGTGTGCATGAAGCGAGTCCCTGGCGGATACTGCTTATTAAAGTTCTTCGCATTCATGGCGTGGCCTCCATCCCTTCAGGTGAGCGTTAGCGCAGAACTCCGCACGATGTTCAGCCCAGATGCGGCGCAGGGTGCTACACGGGCTTTGCGCTGCCTTACGCCACAACTTTTCAGCCTCGGCATAATCGCCGCGTTGTTCTGCTCTGGACGCGCCCAGCGAATACGCCGCGCAACTATTTCCGGCTCTGTACTCTTTGATATCCTGATGCATGTTAAACCCCTGCAATATCAAGCGGGATTGCGCGGTATTCGTCGGAATCACCGACGCGCTCATACACGCGGATATAGCTTTTGCTGCCAACCACCTGGACGGCTTCACCAATCAGTTTCATGGCGTTATCCCAGCGCTCCTCCGTAATATCGAGACGACGCAGAGCCAGAACGCGCCCGGTGTTGATGTTGCCTTCCTTGTCCGTGCTGAATGCTTCGCTGATGATGGCTTTTATTTCAGGACGTGCACCTTCCGTCCAGTCAGCCAGGCAATCATCAATCAGCGACTTCGCGGTCTGAATGCGTTCATCAAACGCGATACGGTCCTGCATGGCGCGCTGAATCTTGTAACGCCCGTCAAAGCTGTAAAGCGTGATATTCCCTTTTTTACCGCCTTTCACAGCGCCGTATTTCTCCGCCGACAGGTCAATAAACGCCTGAATATCACCAAACGCACGCAGTTTCAGTTCACGCAGTGAGGCGGAGGCAGCAATCACCATCTCCACAAGCTCACCGACCAGCTGCTCACGGTCGCGGTCAATATCTTTGATAAGACTTTCAGGCGTCATCACACCACGGGCATCAACCCAATAACCTTCAGGCGCTTGAGTTTTCGTGTATTGCTTAACTTTATTTTCAGCCGTCATAATTAAATTACCTCAGTGATATTTACAGATTAATGTGTGTTATGTGCGCGAGGCGCAACGTTTTCAGAAAAAAGATTCACGCCGTTATAGTCATTTCTAAGCGTTTCCTTGATAACATCATGTAATCTTGTTGCCACCTGAAACTCCTTTTCGGAAGCTCCGTCCTCCGAATAACTCCCCGTGGTCTGGGTTAAAACACAGCCTTTTTCATCGGTATAGATAATTACTTCTAATTTAACCGCCATTCTGATTTCCTCTCATTGCCATACGACGGTACAGCCGTCGATACAGGACGTTTTAACCACGCGGCGCAGGCCGCTGAATGTCTGAACGATTTCCGTTACCGGCCATACAGGACCACCCACAGGCGGGCAGGCATAAACCACAGGTAAACGGTGATGTTGCCCCGTTACGCGACCGCCAGTGGTATGGATAGCCACACGGGCACGGGAACGGACGGCATTAATGGCCTGCTTTTCCATCATTTTGTTCTCCATCAGTGAATTAACATTTCTCTGCTGTATTATCTGAGCGTAAACGCCAGTCGGGGCTGATACCGGGGCAGGTGGGCACACATGCGTGCAAGGCGGTAAGCCCGACGAAACCCCTGCAAAGTCTGCTCAAAAGGAATAATCATTAATCGCGCACAGCATTCATCAACATCCCAGTCGTCGCTGGTATTTCCGGTTCCATTGATTTCCCGTTCGCGGGAATATAAATCAATACGCAGTTCACCCGGCACGAAGCAATCAACAAACGGAATAATTTCACCGGGGGTTCCATTAAAATAAATACAACCATTACGACCAATACTCTGTAGTGCCCTTATTTCATTTCTGAGAGCCATTTTTTCCATGCGCAAAACTCCAGTCACTTAATTAACATTTCGGAGAACTTCTCAATAGCTTTTACGCTCACTGGCACTTTGGTGACATCACTCATCCGGTACACGCCACGCACCAGTTTGAACAGGCGACGGGCGTTACCACGCGAATATGTATAAAGCGCCTCGCCGATTTCTGGCGTTTCCGCTTCCGGCATCAATTCTGTGGCTATTGGCGTAAAATCCTCTGGCGACAACGTATTCCCCATATCAAGCGCCACACCCACACGACTGTATAACTGAGCGAACTCCCCGCGATTACCCTTAAGATTAGTCACAAGGCGCGGCATACCCGCCAGAACAATCCCGATACCCGCCTTGTCATGCAGACGGCGCAGAACCTCCAGTGCACGGTAGGGGAGTAGCTCGGCTTCATCCACCATCAGCAGACGACCGGAATCACGCAGTTCGCGCACACAGACATCAATCAGTTCGTGAATACTGCCGCGAACCTTTACCCCCAGCTGGCGACACAGCTCCCCGAGTAGCGCCCTGGCTGTATAGCCTGTGTCAGCCTCAATCAGTATCGCATCCCGGTTTCTGGCGGCGTATTCACTCAGAATCATTGTTTTTCCAAGACCAGCCTCGCCATGCAGCACGCAGATTTCACAATACGCATGAGCATAAGAGAGCATCTCCAGCCCTTTATCTGCCATTTCCGTGGCGACAAATTTCGCTTTAACACGACGATTACTTTGCTTCTCCAGCTCACGACTGACAAAGGAAGATATACGCTCTTCAACGTCAGTAACGTCACCTACATATTTACCCTGTAAGTACTGGTTGATAACGGCGCTACTACGACCAATTGCGCGACCAACGTGGGTCTGCGTATAGCCGCAACGGGCCATTACGTCATTTAATTGCGTAATTAAACTCATATTAAATACCTTTTAAATTAACGGTTGTTTGTGCCGTCTTTCTTTAAATTGCGGTCACGCTCGGATGCAAAGAAATAAAGTTCTTCTTTTTTCTTTTCCTCCTTACGCTCCAGACCAAATCCAAAATTAAAGTCAGGTTTCTGCGTAATAGCCGGGGTAAGCTCGCGTTTAGCCTCTTCGATTTTCTGCGTGGCCCGTGCAATGCGGCCTCTGGCGCGTTTCTCCTGCTGCTGTTCGATAACAGCTTTCGGGAACGCATCAACCTTATTACCGTTCCAGATGGCATCGCAGATATAAGAACCGTCCATCCGCCTGACAATCACGCTGTTTGCGTCGTGAATGTCGTAACAAACCCTGACTTCATTTCCGTGCTCTGCTGCCAGTTCTGTTGAGAAATAGATGTTTCTGAATAACACCACTTCACCGCGTCGCACCGTGCAGATGCTTTCCGGTCGGAACATTTCATGCAGTTCTTCCGGCGACAGCATGTCGATTTCAGCTTTCTGCTCCTTTATCAGTTTCCGGCGATACGCTGCCGGGCTGTAATGTTCACCATCCTCTTTGCGGGGAAGGCTGCTGTGTGGCCGGTTGTTATACCGTTTCACCTCCAGCTCTATTGCGGCCATCAGTTGCTCAAAGGTGGGGACTTCTCCCATAGCCTGAACCTGCCGCTTTGTCAGCTCTTTCCCTTTGTGGGTGGCCTTAATTGCTGACTGTGTGATGCGTTGCTGCATCATCACCGTTTCCTTGTCTGCATTTTTTGAGCAGTACGTCTGGAAACTCAGAGCCACATCTTTGGGTATTCCTTTGTTTGCTCGTTCTATTACCCCGCGCCCCTGCGGGTTACCAGGTATCCCCGTGTGATGCTCCACACCCAGTCGGGGCAGAATCCCGGTAATATCGGCATCAAGTACCTGGTTTTTTTCACCACCCCCGTTATCGGAGTAATAAATCAGCGGTATCCCGTGTTGTGACATGCCATGACGCAATGCATCAGCAACGGCCACTACGTTCTCCGACAGGGACAGCGACCAGCCCACAATAAAGCGTTGCCCTGCATCCATAACCAGTGTCACTTCTGGCCGGAATGTATTCCCGGTGGCAGGGCTGAATGCCATCAGTTTCATACAGTGACCATCCCCGACCCATACCGCATTAACCGGTAATGTGCTCCAGTCGCGCCGCACAAAGGGATTGAGCGAACGCCAGGCTGAACCGGTGGAGCGGAAACGCTCTTTAACAATCACCGGGACGCTGCTTAACACCCGTCTTACTGCGTGAACTGAAGGCAGTGCCGCCAGCATTCCCGCATCATCCGCGTGTTTTTCATGCCACCAGGCTGAAAACTCGCGATACGCATATTCAACGGTCGGTCGCTTCCATGAGCGATAGAACATAAAGAAATCGCTCAACCACCAGACCTGCTCCCACGGTGTCCCCTTATGATGACCGGGAGCCAGTAACGCCAGTAACTGATTGGCATCACCGCGCGCCATCACCCAGCTGGAGTACCAGCTATCCAGGCTGCCGGTGCTGACACCAGTTCGCTTTCCCTGACGTGCATTTGCGGTATTTGCCGCTTCAATAATGCGGTCAGGTAACGCCCCCATGCGCACGCCATCAACGATGTGCTTTAACGCGGCTTTCCTGGTCATTCCGGCGTATTCGCGCAGTTTATGCACTTCAGTAGCCAGCAATATCCGCGCATCAGCGATGGCCTTTTGCTTGTCAGTCAGTGCCTGGACTTCGCGTAATGCCAGTTCCGGGCATTTGACCATCACCTCCAGTTCATCGCGAATGGTGACGTTCTTAACTGCCTTCTGTTCAGCCACAACAGGCAGTTGTGCATCTTCCAGAACCCGATTAGTCAGGTGTTTACGTAAAATCTTCTGCGCTTCTGCGGGCAGGCAGTCGATGTGATACTCGAATGCTTTGGTACCTTCACGCTTGCGCCTTAATTCAGGTTTATTTTCAATTACACGATCTAGACGCGCCCTGACATTGTGTTCACGTGTTGGTAGCCCTCCAATGCCAGCACACTCTTTTGCTGTAATCCACATAACACCACCTATGCAGCGTTGCTATGCGGATTTTTATTCCGATAACGTGATGGCCAGATAACTTCCGGTTCCACACCAATCGCTTCTGCAATTGCTGATTCATATGCAGGTACGCGGCGATAAAACACGTTACGCATTGCTCCAGGTTTTAAGCCGCGTACACGCTCCATCGTGGTGATATCAACCCCTTTATTATCAAGGGCGGCTGCAATTGCTTTGCTAGACCAGTCTTGTCCGCGACGAACAAACAAGTCAGTTAGATCTTGTCTCGATAACTGCATTGTGTGATCCTCTCCAATTTATCGATTCAGATAATCAAAACCATTTATCTGATGTGATAAATCCTAGAGAAACAAAAATCCGCTGTCAACGGATTTTTGTATTTGTTTAAGCGGATTTTTGTACATTTCGAGTTCTATATGAAAAACTCTTTAAAAAGAAACGGTTACGCAGATAAAACCGCAAGCAAGCAAACCGAGAAAGAACGGATTATTGAGGCTATGGATATAATCCGCTTCGGTGAGCGCCTTAAATCAGCTATGGAAGACAGCGGATTAAATTACATGGCACTGTCAAAACTGAGTGGGTTATCTGAAGCCACAATACGAAAGTACGTGCATGGGAAGATCTATCCAGGTATAGACAGCGCAGCTTTGGTGGCTCACGCATGCAATGTTCCTGTGGAGTGGTTGATATCAGGAAAATCCGCTACTGAAAACAATAATTCGCAACAAAGTCCGACCGAAAGAACAGAATTAAACCTCCTGTTACAACGCATGAATACTCAAGATTTAGATGCTTTGCTTGATGTTTTTTACAACATCGGTATCAAAGGAGTCCTAGAACGCCTACAACAACCCACTAGGCAAGCTAAGCAGGCCTACAACGACCTGGATGAACAGGAGAATGCCATCAGAAGCCTGAACATCAGGGAATCGCTTAAAGACGCTATGTGTATGGCTCTGGATGGAAATGAAGAAACTGACAAAGAGATTTTGCGACGCATCGAATCTCGTGCACGGACTGGGTCGCCAGGTGGTGAGACCATTGCCACGCCGGAGCAAGAAACGAAACCTGTAAGCAAAAAACCAGCATGAACACCTACTACTTGGTAGGCGTATGTTGCCAACTAACTAGCGACATCCAACAAAACCAATACCGACAACTGATAAGAAAGGAATAAATCAGACAAGATTAGAACGGGCTTTAGAATCTTTTAAACGAGTTTTAAAATCTTTTAAAAGGAGATCGCTTTCTTACACCACCAGATCAAAAGCGCCCAGAATAAAGCGTAAAAAAAGGCACTTTTGGTCATTTCTCACAAATCCGCCCAGAATCACACTGAATCACCACACCCCGCGCCACGCAAGGCTTGCAGGTTCTACCAGGCTGCACGAACTCCACCCAGAATTGATCGCTACCCCACACAATGAAGGACTTAAAACCTGTAGATGGGTTAAAACTGTTGGTGGCAAGCAGCGATAACGATCAGTATCGCTCCCGTAATGCATTAATCCGTCGTCACATAGAGAAAATGGATGCCAGTTTGCATGTCGGAACGAAAGAATTTGATATTGCAAAGGTCGACGAGGTGGATTCTGTTGATGATTTACTTATTGATAACGCCGCTCGTTATTTACTGAAAGACTGGAAAGGGGTTGGTGAACTGGTGGATGGGGTTGAGGTCGCGCTGGAATATACACCAGAGCGAGGGGCCACGCTGCTCAAGCAGAATCCAGAGTTGTACTGGCAAATTCTTGCTGAAGCCGCCAGCATCGCCCAGGGAAAAGAGCAGCAGAAGCAGGATACGATAAAAAAGCCATAGCCGCCCAGCGGTGGTTATCGGAGTTCGGGGGCGAAAAGGGGGAAAAGGCAAGGTGGACGAGAGAAAAACTCAGGTTGCCACCGATACCGGAGCCAGAAATAGACCCCGTTGTCCGTGAGTTATTGTATGCGTACTCAGTAATGTCTCGTTCCAGGCGTTATGCGGGCATGTCCGGGGTTCCGCTGCCTTTATCAATATCTGACGTGCACGACTACTTAAAAGCACACCCAATATTGATAGATAGTGATGAATTTGAAGCAGTGATCTTTGCGCTGGATGATCAGTATGTTTCTCAATCCAAAACTGTTGATGGGATATTGATTAATTAATTTAATATTTTTGGTGATGCCTCTAATTAGTTGAATCTGATGTATAATTCGGGCTTTTGAGGTTATCTCATGGCCAGTGTTAATATTCATTGTCCCCGTTGTCAGTCAGCTCGGGTTTACCGCCATGGTCAGAACCCTAAAGGCCGTGACAGATTTCGCTGCCGTGACTGCCACCGTGTATTTCAGCTCACTTATACTTATCAAGCACGTAAGCCGGGTATGAAAGAGCTGATCACTGAAATGGCCTTTAATGGTGCCGGGGTTCGCGATACCGCCAGGACACTGAAAATTGGTATTAACACCGTCATCCGGACTTTAAAAAACTCGCGCCAAAGCGAATAACTTCTTCGCCTGTTGCCCATGCTGATGTGGCGCTTATCTGCGAGCTTGATGAGCAATGGAGCTACGTTGGCAGTAAAGCCCGGCAACATTGGCTCTGGTACGCGTACAACACCAAAACAGGCGGTGTACTGGCCTACACTTTTGGTCCCCGAACCGATCAAACGTGCCGGGAGCTACTGGCACTGCTTACACCCTTCAACATCGGCATACTCACCAGCGATGACTGGGGCAGCTATGGCCGGGTGGTACCGAAGAATAAGCATCTGATCGGCAAAATATTCACCCAACGCATTGAGCGTAATAATCTGACGCTACGCACCCGTATTAAGCGGTTGGCTCGTAAAACAATCTGCTTCTCACGCTCAGTTGAGATCCACGAAAAAGTGATCGGAGCGTTTATCGAAAAACACATGTTCTACTAATTGGATGCACTACCATATTTTTTAGTAATTGTCTGAATTACAATGTGCACACATATAGTTTGATGAGAGATTGATAGTTGACTATCGAATGTGGTGGATATTTTAATGGCTGCCAGCCAGATTAATTCTGGCTGTTATAACAATGATTTGTGAAATGACGGTGATTTTATGAAAAAAGCAGTGTTGACTACCATTATCGCTTCAGCCTTGTTTGCAACTGGCATTGCAAATGCTGAATTGAAGCAGAATACTATTTCTCTTGGTTATGCCCAAAGCCATGTTAAAGCCGGTGGAGAAAGCCTTGATGAGAATCCTTCAGGGGTAAATATTAAGTATCGCTATGAGCTGGATGATAAATGGGGCGTTGCATCTTCATTTACGTACACAAATCAAGAATACGATTATTATTTTGCAGGCTCTAAAATTGGAAATGGAGAACTGGATTACTATTCACTAGCTGCCGGTCCAGCCTATCGTTTCAATGATTACTTCAGTGCATATGGCTTATTAGGTGTAGCGCATGGACGTGCTGAAGCGACGATTCTGGGATACTCTGACTCTTCAAGCAAGACTTCGGTTGTATATGGTGCTGGTATTCAGTTTAATCCTGTACCAAATTGGGTAGTTGACGCATCCTATGAGTACACCAAATTGGGCGATGTGAAAGTAGGTACTTGGATGACCGGTATTGGTTATCGTTTCTGATAATTTCCTTTCCTCTGTTGTCTGGCCCCGCTTATCAAGCGGGGCTTTTTATTTGTCCGGAGTAACTAAATGACAGAGCAAACTTCGCGTCTTGCAATAATTATTGATAGCACTGGAGCGAAAAATAATGCTGACAATCTGACCTCCTCCCTAGTCAAAATGACGCAGGCCGGAGAAACTGCTGCAAATAGCGCAGGGAAAGTGACCAGGGCAACAGAAGATGAGAAGAACGCGCTCGCAAAATTAAAGGCAGCTATTGATCCTGTAGGTGCCGCAATTGATACTGTCGGTCGACGCTATTCTGAATTAAAGAAATATTTCGGCAAAGGGCTTATTGATAAAGAAGAATATGAATTTCTTGCCCGTAAACTTAATGAAACTACAGCGGAATTGAGCGGGGTTGCGCAAGCGCAGAGAGAAGCCGCGAAGGCCGGAAAACTTGCTGCTGCCCAGCAGGAAGCGCAGGCTCAGGCCTTTCAAAGAATGCTGGACAAGATCGACCCTCTGGCCGCGGCGCTAAGAAATCTTGACCAACAGCAGGATGAACTTAATGCAGCACTTTCATCCGGGAAAATAAATGGCTCTCAGTTTGATAATTACAGCCGAAAAATACAGGAAACGCGGCGAGAGCTAACAGGAGAGGCTCAGGCAGAACGAGAAGCAGCAAAAGCGCATGATGAACAGGTTGCTGCTTTGCAACGTCTGATTGCTCAACTCGATCCTGTCGGAACAGCTTTTAATCGCCTGACAGAGCAGCAAAAGCAACTTAGCGAAGCAAAAGCCAGGGGGATGCTTTCTCCTGAAATGTATGAGGAGCTCTCAGGAAAACTCCGTGCTATGCGGAGAGAGCTTGAGGCTACTGAATCGCAAT
Organism: Escherichia sp. HH091_1A; assembly: GCF_030295175.1. NCBI lineage: Bacteria > Pseudomonadati > Pseudomonadota > Gammaproteobacteria > Enterobacterales > Enterobacteriaceae > Escherichia > Escherichia sp. HH091_1A. Next base: position 1,748,625 of record NZ_AP025747.1, read on the forward strand.
TAAGTAAAACCGGAATGTCGGCAAAACAAACGGCTTTTGCTGTGCGCATGTTGCCTGCACAAATGATTGATATTGTAGTTGGATTGTCCACAGGCCAGTCACCTTTTATGGTGTTAATGCAGCAAGGCGGTCAGCTAAAAGATATGTTCGGTGGTATTGGCCCGGCGATCAAAGGTGTTGGTTCTTATGTAATGGGGTTGAACCGCCCCGGGTTTCCTGGAGAGTGTTTTATCTGTGAACTCAGGCTGCCAGATCATTGTTTCCGATGGAAGCATAATAAGCTTTTTCTGCTTCTGCCGGAGGAGTATGGCCCAGCCTTCCCAGCAATCGTCGATTGTTATACCAGTCCACCCACGTTAGTGTGGCCAGTTCCACTTCTGCACGGTTTTTCCAGCTCTTACGGTGTATTACCTCCGCTTTGTAAAGACCATTGATGCTCTCAGCCATCGCGTTGTCATACGAGTCGCCTGTACTCCCTGTTGATGCCAGTAATCCGGCTTCTTTTAGTCGCTCCGTATAGGCCAGTGACACATACTGAGAGCCTTTATCGCTGTGATGGATGGTGCCAGACGGACGACGGGCCCACAACGCCTGCTCCAGCGCATCCAGCACGAATGTCGTTTCCATAGACGATGAGACCCGCCACCCCACGATGTATCCGGCAAACACATCAATGATAAACGCCACATAGACGAAGCCCTGCCATGTGCTGACGTAAGTAAAATCAGCCACCCACAGCTGGTCAGGACGTTCTGCCACGAACTGACGGTTTACGCGGTCACCTGTGGCAACGGTTTTCCGGCTGACGGTAGTGCGGACCTTTTTACCCCGGAGAACACCGGCAAGTCCCATAACCGCCATGAGGCGCGCCACTGTACATCTGGCCACCCTGATTCCTTCCCGTAACAACTGACGCCAGACTTTACGCACACCGTACACCTGATGATTTTCATCGTATACGCGCTGTATCTCTCTCTTCAGCCAGTCATCGTGCTGCGCACGGGCACTGCGTTTATCCGGATGATGTCGCTGTTGCTGACAATGGTAATACGTTGACGGGGCAATATGCAGTTCGCTGCATACCGGTCCGACCCCGTACTGCTCACGCAGCTTATCCAGCAGTGGCATCATTTTTTCCAGAGGCGGTCGAACTCCGCCTTCGCAAAATAAGCGGAAGCCTGGCGAAGGATATCGTTACTGCGGCGCAGTTCACGATTTTCACGTTCCAGCTCTTTCAGACGCTGACGTTCAGCGCTGGTGAGCCCACCATCACCGCCCCCGGTATCCCGCTCATGCTGGCGAACCCAGACACGCAGAGTCTCCGGCGTACAGCCAATCTTTGGGGCAATGGAACAAATTGCCGCCCACTGTGAGTCATATTCATCCTGACTTTCCAGAACCATACGAATCGCCCGCTGACGGACTTCGGGGGAAAAACGAGTATTTTTAGTCATCCTGTTTACCTCTTTCTCAGGGAGTTTAGTCTCCAGGATTTCCGGGGCGGTTCAGTTTGACGAAGTGGTGATCTGATGCAGGACATACAACAGGAAACACTGAATGAATGCATCCGTGCGGAGCAGTCGGCCTGCCTGGTGCTCTGGGAAATTGACCTGACAGAGGTCGGTGGAGAACGTTATTTTTTCTGTAATGAGCAGAACGAAAAAGGTGAGCCGGTCACCTGGCAGGGGCGACAGTATCAGCCGTATCCCATTCAGGGGACGGGATTTGAACTGAACGGCAAGGGCAGTGCTGCCCGTCCGACACTGACGGTCTCTAACCTGTACGGCATGGTCACCGGGATGGCGGAAGATCTGCAGAGTCTGGTTGGCGGAACGGTGGTCCGGCGTAAGGTTTACGCCCGTTTTCTGGATGCGGTGAACTTCGTCAACGGAAACAGAGACGCCGATCCGGAGCAGGAGGTGATCAGCAGCTGGCGCATTGAGCAGTGCAGCGAACTGAGCGCGGTGAGTGCCTCCTTTGTACTGTCCACGCCGACGGAAACGGACGGCGCTGTTTTTCCGGGACGTATCATGCTGGCCAACACCTGCACCTGGACCTATCGCGGTGATGAGTGCGGTTATCACGGTCCGGCTGTCGCGGATGAATATGACCAGCCAACATCCGATATCACGAAAGATAAATGCAGCAAATGCCTGAGTGGCTGTAAGTTTCGCAATAACGTCGGCAACTTTGGCGGCTTCCTTTCCATTAACAAACTTTCGCAGTAAACCCATGACAGAAACAGAATCAGCGATTCTGGCGCACGCCCGGCGATGTGCGCCAGCGGAGTCGTGCGGCTTCGTGGTAAGCACGCCGGAGGGGGAAAGATATTTTCCCTGCATGAATATTTCCGGTGAGCCGGAGGGTTATTTCCGGATGTCGCCGGAAGACTGGCTGCAGGCAGAAATGCAGGGTGAGATTGTGGCACTGGTCCACAGCCACCCCGGTGGTCTGCCCTGGCTGAGTGAGGCTGACCGGCGGCTGCAGGTGCAGAGTGATTTGCCGTGGTGGCTGGTCTGCCGGGGGACGATTCACAAGTTCCGCTGTGTGCCGTATCTCACCGGGCGGCGCTTTGAGCACGGAGTAACGGACTGTTACACGCTGTTCCGGGACGCTTACCATCTGGCGGGAATTGAGATGCCGGATTTTCATCGCGGGGATGACTGGTGGCGTCACGGTCAGAATCTCTATCTTGACAATATGGAGGCAACGGGTTTTTACCGTGTCGCACTGACAGAGGCGCAGCCTGGCGACGTGCTGCTGTGCTGCTTTGGTTCATCGGTGCCGAATCATGCCGCCATTTACTGCGGCGACGGCGAGCTGCTGCACCATATTCCTGAACAACTGAGTAAACGAGAGAGGTACACCGACAAATGGCAGCGACGCACACACTCCCTCTGGCGTCACCGGGCATGGCACGCATCTGCCTTTACGGGGATTTGCAACGATTTGGCCGCCGCATCGACCTTCGTGTGAAAACGGGGGCTGAAGCCATCCGGGCGCTGGCCACACAGCTCCCGGCGTTTCGTCAGAAACTGAATGAGGGCTGGTATCAGATACGGATTGCCGGGCGTGATGCAGGTGAAACCGAATTATCAGCCCGTCTGAATGAGCCGCTGGAAAATGGTGCCGTGATCCACATCGTGCCGCGTTTGGCGGGTGCTAAAAGTGGCGGTATTTTTCAGGCAGTGCTGGGGGCGGCGCTGATTGCGGTTGCATGGTGGAACCCTGTGGGCTGGCTGGGGGCCACGGCTGTATCGGGTATGTATGCGGCAGGGGCCAGTATGATCCTGGGCGGTGTGGCGCAGATGTTGGCACCGAAAGCCAGGACGCCCACGGCAGCCAGTACAGACAACGGCAAACAGAACACGTATTTCTCGTCACTGGATAACATGGTTGCCCAGGGCAATGTTCTGCCCGTTCTGTACGGTGAAATGCGCGTGGGGTCGCGGGTGGTCTCTCAGGAGATCAGCACGGCAGACGAAGGGGATGGTGGTCAGGTTGTGGTGATTGGTCGCTGATGAAAAACGTTTTATGTGAAACCGCCTCCGGGCGGTTTTATCGTTTATGGAGCATGACGAATGGGTAAAGGCAGCAGTAAGGGGCATACCCCGCGCGAAGCGAAGGACAACCTGAAGTCCACGCAGCTGCTGAGTGTGATCGATGCCATCAGCGAAGGGCCGGTTGAAGGTCCGGTGGATGGATTAAAAAGCGTGCTGCTGAACAGTACGCCGGTGCTGGACAGTGAGGGGAATACCAATATATCCGGCGTCACGGTGGTGTTCCGGGCCGGTGAGCAGGAGCAGACACCGCCGGAGGGATTTGAATCCTCCGGCTCCGAGACGGTGCTCGGTACAGAAGTGAAATATGACACGCCGATCACCCGGACCATCACGTCGGCAAACATTGACCGTCTGCGTTTTACTTTCGGCGTGCAGGCACTGGTGGAAACCACCTCTAAGGGGGACAGGAATCCGTCGGAAGTCCGCCTGCTGGTTCAGATACAACGTAACGGTGGCTGGGTGACGGAAAAAGACATCACCATTAAGGGCAAAACCACCTCGCAGTATCTGGCCTCGGTGGTGGTGGATAACCTGCCGCCGCGCCCGTTTAATATCCGGATGCGCAGGATGACGCCGGACAGCACCACAGACCAGCTGCAGAACAAAACGCTCTGGTCGTCATACACCGAAATCATCGATGTGAAACAGTGCTACCCGAACACGGCACTGGTCGGCGTACAGGTGGATTCGGAGCAGTTCGGCAGCCAGCAGGTGAGCCGTAATTATCATCTGCGCGGGCGTATTCTGCAGGTGCCGTCGAACTATAACCCGCAGACGCGGCAATACAGCGGTATCTGGGACGGAACGTTTAAGCCAGCATACAGCAATAACATGGCCTGGTGTCTGTGGGATATGCTGACCCATCCACGCTACGGCATGGGGAAACGTCTTGGTGCGGCGGATGTGGACAAATGGGCGCTGTATGTCATCGGCCAGTACTGCGACCAGTCAGTGCCGGACGGCTTTGGCGGCACGGAGCCGCGCATCACCTGTAATGCGTACCTGACCACACAGCGCAAGGCGTGGGATGTGCTCAGTGATTTCTGCTCGGCGATGCGCTGTATGCCGGTATGGAACGGGCAGACGCTGACGTTCGTGCAGGACCGACCGTCGGATAAGGTGTGGACCTATAACCGCAGTAATGTGGTGATGCCGGATGATGGCGCGCCGTTCCGCTACAGCTTCAGCGCCCTCAAGGACCGCCATAATGCCGTTGAGGTGAACTGGATTGACCCGGATAACGGCTGGGAGACGGCGACAGAGCTTGTGGAGGACACGCAGGCCATTGCCCGTTATGGTCGTAACGTCACGAAGATGGATGCCTTTGGCTGTACCAGCCGGGGGCAGGCACACCGAGCCGGGCTGTGGCTGATTAAAACGGAACTGCTGGAAACGCAGACCGTGGATTTCAGCGTGGGCGCAGAAGGGCTTCGCCATGTGCCGGGCGATGTTATTGAAATCTGCGATGATGACTATGCCGGTATCAGCATCGGTGGTCGCGTGCTGGCGGTGAACAGCCAGACCCGGACGCTGACGCTCGACCGTGAAATCACGCTGCCATCCTCCGGCACCACGCTGATAAGCCTGGTTGACGGTGAGGGTAATCCGGTCAGCGTGGAGGTCCAGTCCGTCACCGACGGCGTGAAGGTGAAAGTGAGCCGTGTTCCTGACGGCGTTGCTGAATACAGCGTGTGGGGGCTGAAGTTGCCGACGTTGCGCCAGCGCCTGTTCCGCTGTGTGAGTATTCGTGAGAACGACGACGGCACGTATGCCATCACTGCCGTGCAGCATGTGCCGGAAAAAGAGGCCATCGTGGATAACGGGGCGCACTTTGACGGCGACCAGAGCGGCACGGTGAATGGTGTCACGCCGCCAGCGGTGCAGCACCTGACCGCAGAAGTCACCGCAGACAGCGGGGAATACCAGGTGCTGGCGCGCTGGGACACGCCGAAGGTGGTGAAGGGCGTGAGATTTATGCTTCGCCTGACCGTGGCAGCGGACGACGGCAGTGAGCGGCTGGTCAGCACAGCCCGGACGACGGAAACCATATACCGCTTCAGACAACTGGCGCTGGGGCGTTATATGCTGACGGTCCGGGCTGTAAATGCCCGGGGGCAGCAGGGTGATCCGGCGTCGGTATCGTTCCGGATTGCCGCACCGGCAGCGCCTGTCACTATTGAACTGATACCGGGGTATTTTCAGATAACGGCAGTCCCGCGTCTTGCGGTGTATGACCCGACGGTGCAGTTTGAGTTCTGGTTCTCGGAAAATCAGATTACGGATATCCGGCAGGTTGAAACCACAGCCCGCTATCTTGGTACGGCGATGTACTGGACAGCTGCCAGTATTAATATCAGGCCGGGCCATGATTATTACTTTTATATCCGCAGTGTGAACATCGTCGGTAAATCAGCGTTTGTGGAAGCTGTCGGCCAGCCGGTTAATGATGCTGAGGTGTATCTCAATTTTTTTGAAGGGAAAATAAACAGCACCCTGCTGGGGCAGGAGCTGAACGATCGTATTAATGCCTCGGCATTGCGCAGTGAAGTTGAGCAACTGGAGGATGAGATCAATCAGCAGATAGAGAGTGATATTGCTGAAGTGACCCAAAAAATCGGGGAGACAGAAAACAGCCTCACACAGCTGGTTGCGAAAAAAAATGATGAGCTGTCACTGGGTATATCACAGGTGAGCCAGAGAGTGGATAACGTCAGCAGCGAACTCACGCAGACGGTCAGTCAGAGTAATGAGGAGAATGCACGCCAGATAGCGCAGGTTCGCCAGTATGTGGATCAAAAAAGCAGTGAAATCATGACGACAACGGACCAGAAGCTGGGAGATCAGGAGGCCACCATCCAGCAGATACAAAAGGTTCAGACGGACACCAGTAATAACCTGAACAGTATGTGGGCCGTGAAACTGCAGCAGATGCAGGATGGTCGCCTTTATATTGCGGGTATCGGTGCCGGTATTGAGAACACCCCTGACGGTATGCAGAGCCAGGTGCTGCTGGCGGCAGACAGGATTGCGATGATTAATCCTGCAAATGGCAACACAAAACCGATGTTTGTTGGTCAGGGCGATCAGATATTCATGAACGACGTGTTCCTGAAACGCCTGACGGCTCCCACCATTACCAGCGGCGGCAATCCGCCGGTATTTTCCCTGACACCGGACGGGCGGCTGACGGCGAAAAATGCCGATATCAGCGGTAACGTGAATGCGAACTCCGGGACGCTCAACAACGTCACGATTAACGAGAACTGTCGGGTTCTGGGAAAACTGTCCGCCAACCAGATTGAAGGCGATCTCGTTAAAACAGTGGGCAAAGCTTTCCCCCGGGACTCCCGTGCACCGGAACGGTGGCCATCAGGGACCATTACCGTCAGGGTTTATGACGATCAGCCGTTTGACCGGCAGATTGTTATTCCGGCGGTGGCATTCAGCGGCGCTAAACATGAGAAAGAGCATACTGATATTTACTCCTCATGCCGTCTGATAGTGCGGAAAAACGGTGCTGAAATTTATAACCGTACCGCGCTGGATAATACGCTGATTTACAGTGGTGTTATTGATATGCCGGCTGGTCATGGTCACATGACACTGGAGTTTTCGGTGTCAGCATGGCTGGTAAATAACTGGTATCCCACAGCAAGTATCAGCGATTTGCTGGTTGTGGTGATGAAGAAAGCCACTGCAGGCATCACGATTAGCTGAATTTTATAACCCAGATACGGGCGCCAGAAATGGCGCCTTTTTTATTGCAGAAAAGCGAGAGGTAATTATGCGTAAATTATGTGCTGTTATTCTGTCTGCAGTAGTCTGGCTGGTCGCCGCTGGTACGCCAGCGAGTGCAGCAGAGCATCAGTCCACACTAAGCGGCGGGTATCTTCAGTCCCATACTGATATGCCCGGAAACGATGACCTGAAGGGCATTAACGTGAAATACCGTTATGAATTTACGGACACGCTGGGGCTGGTGACGTCATTCAGCTATGCAGGAGACAAGAATCGCCAGCTGACCCGTTACAGTGATACCCGCTGGCATGAAGATTCCGTTCGTAACCGCTGGTTCAGCGTAATGGCGGGGCCGTCTGTGCGCGTGAATGAATGGTTCAGCGCGTATGCGATGGCGGGTGTGGCTTACAGCCGTGTGTCGACTTTCTCCGGGGATTATCTCCGCGTAACTGACAATAAGGGGAAAACGCACGATGTGCTGACCGGAAGTGATGACGGTCGCCACAGCAACACGTCTCTGGCGTGGGGAGCTGGCGTGCAGTTTAACCCGACCGAATCCGTGGCCATTGATATTGCTTATGAAGGCTCCGGCAGTGGCGACTGGCGCACTGACGGTTTCATCGTGGGTGTCGGTTATAAATTCTGATTAGCCAGGTAACACAGTGTTATGACAGCCCGCCGGTTCAGGCGGGCTTTTTTGTGGGGTGAATATGGCAGTAAAGATTTCAGGTGTCCTGAAGGACGGAGCGGGTGAGCCTGTCGTAAACTGTGCGATTGAATTGCGTGCCAGAAGAACCAGTCCGACAGTTGTGGTTAATATTGTGGCAACCTGTCTTACGGGAAGTGATGGCGGGTATACTATTAATGCTGAGCCGGGATTTTATGATGTATTTTTGTCCCGCTCAGGGCATCCTCCTGTAAAGGCGGGGGAAATTTATGTTGCACCGACAGATGAGCCGGATACGCTGAATGCTTTTCTGGATGCACCAAAGGAGGGTGATTTACGCCCTGAGGTAATGAAGCGTTTTGAGGAAATGGTAAATACCGTTGTTCGCTTGTCTGAGCAGGTGGTCAGTGACAGGGAGAGAGCAGAAACAGCTGCTGATGATGCAATCAATGCAGCAACATCTGCGGCGGTTAGTAAGGATGAGGCAGAAGAGCTAAAAAATCAGACACAGCAGAGCGCCGAAGCTGCAGCCGGAAACGCACAGCAGACGGCACAGGATGTGACGACAACCGCAACGGCCCGTGATGATGCGGAACGTTTTGCGGGTGAGGCAGAAAACAGCGCACAGTCATCAGGCACATCGCGGGATGAATCAGTCGATGCCGCCGAACGTGCCCGCCTTTATCATAATGCCGCATCATCAGCTGCAACCAGCGCGGAAAATGCAGCAAATGCTGCACTCGGGCATGAAAATAACGCTGCCGAATACGCCCGACAGGCTAAAGCCAGCCAGGATGCAGGTGCAGACAATGCGCAGGAAGCGAAACAGTACAGGGATGAGGCGCAGCAGATAGTTGATGACCTGAATGCAACAAATGCCTCCACGACAGAAAAAGGTCTGGTGCAACTGTGTAGTGATACGGACAACGACAGCGAGGAACTGGCTGCCACGCCAAAGGCTGTCAAAACCGTCATGGACGAGACGAAAACAAAAGCGCCACTGGACAGCCCGGCCTTCACCGGCACCCCAACCACCCCAACCCCACCGGATGATGCCGCCGGTCTGGAAGCAGCGAACGCAGCGTTTGTGCGCAAACTGCTTGCTGCGCTGGTTGGCTCATCGCCGGAAGTTCTGGACACCCTGAACGAGCTGGCAGCGGCGCTGGGCAATGACCCGAACTTTGCGACGACAATCACAAACGCGCTGGCAGGCAAACAACCGCTTAATGACGTCTTAACGGCAATCAGCGCACTGACGCAACGGGCAGATAATCTTCTGTACTTCAATACGGACGGGAATGCCTCACTGTCTCTGCTGTCAGAGAAGGGCCGCGCATTGCTGGCGCATGACACGGCTGAAGCCATGCGCACGGAGCTTGAGCTGAGCGCGGCTGCGACGATGGAACCCCAGAGTGATATCCGTGACCGCACACCGGGCAGGCTGGCCCTGTCCGGGATGTATGGGTTTGGACAGGCATTCACCAGCGCCGAAGCTCTGTCATTTAACGGACAGGCTGATTTCGTTATATGGCTGCAGACAGTCACCCCGGGGCGTTATGCGGTCAGTATTGCGGACTCCTCCACGCTGCTGGTGGGCACCACGAAATTTAACGGTATCATTGATGTGATGTGGTCACCCTCTGATAACGATGGTTCAGACTCAGCGCGTAAATTCAAAATGCTGCTGTACTACAACCAGTATTACGAGGATGAGCACAGCATACATTGTATGCGTTATCGCTACAGTGGTAACAGCTGGAATGCAACATCAAGCCTTATTGTGTATGACGGCAACTCCCTGGCATATCTGATGTCCTCAACCGCCGGTAATGGTCCGTTCTCATATTACCAATACCCGGCCGTCGGTGTGCCGATTATGGCGGTATATCAGGGAGAAAGTTTTGGTGAAAATGCTTCTCTGGGACTCGGTGATACTGTGCCGGGTTCCCGTCTTGGTCCTCTGGCCATGAGTGCACAGGTTAGTGATACAGGGACATACGCATCCTCACCGCAGGTTGTGATTGGCGGTGCCGGTGAATACAACTTCCCCGGTCGTTACACGGCGCTTTCGGGCCTGGGTAACAATTATGGTACTCAGCGTGGCTTTATCGGTCTTTTTGTACGCATTGAGTAATGAGGAAATCAGGCATGAAAATCAGAGCGGTGAAAGGTATCAGAAACGCACATTATCTTGAAAATGGTGCGGTTGACTGCGAGGTGTTATTTGAAGGTGAAACGGAGTTCGCCCTGTATACTGCCATACAGGATGATATGGCCCCGACAGGCCAGCATGTCTGGCAGGAGCTGCAAAGCGGGAAATGGGGCGAAATCGCCCCGTTCACCGTCACGCCGGAACTTATTGCAGCGGCAAAGGATGCCAAAAGGCGGGAAATTGAGGCATGGCGCGACAGTCAGGAAAACGTTGAGTTTATTTTCACGTTTGATGGCCGTCGTTTTGATGGCGGAAAAACCTCGCAGTCACGCCTTGCGCCCGTGGTTGCAACAGCGCAGGCCGGACTGCTTCCGGATGGTTTTTTCTGGACTGATGCGGATAATAATAACGTCGAACTGACCAGGGAGAAACTTATTGCGCTGAACGATGCCATGATGGTGGCCATGGTGGCGGAGGGCTTTAAAATCCACGAACGCCAGCGCGAGATGAAGGAACAACTGAATAATCTGGATGATTTGCGTTCAATCAGGGAAATGGTGATTAGCGATAATTAGCGGTCAATTCCGGGCTTTGGGGTTGTGAGCTCCCCGCCCGGAATTGCGCCTCAATTAGCCCAGAAAAAATCGCGAAGTTACAATTGGCCCGGCAACACCACTGAGTCATACAGCGAAACTTGATACTGTTCGTGTAGCCATAATGGAATGCTGCTCCACGCTGAATCTCCCGTTTGTTGATATGCGTGATGTGGTGAACAGCAGTAACAGGCAGCTGTATACAGGGGCTGACGATGTTCACCCTAATGATGTCGGTCATGTTTTCGGGGGCTGCAGGCAGCAATGCGGGTGTTGCAGTTTTATGTGATACAGATAGCCAGTGAGCATATTGCGCCACTTCAGGATGCTGTAGACCTGGAAATCACAACGGAGGAAGAAACATCGTTGCTGGAAGCATGGAAAAAGTATCGGGTATTGCTGAACCGTGTTGATACGTCAACTGCACAGGATATTGAATGGCCAGCACTGCCGTAGGGTAAAACATATAAATTCTATAATTAGATGTATCTTTCCATTTACGGCAAGGAAGGGGGCTTGGAAGACGTAAAGCATCTCACACCGAGATTATTTTTTATATGTCAGGTGTCTGAAGTTTTGCTTTGGCTCTTAAAATGGTTTGCCGCGAGGTTTTGAATTCCCGGGCAATGGCACTTATACTTACACCTGACTTAATTCGTTCGAATACCACCTGTTTCTGTTCTTCATTTAACACAGGTGGTCGACCAAAACGTTTCCCTGCGCCGCGGGCTCTTACTATCCCGGAATGAGTGCGTTCAAGTAAAAGGTCTCGTTCAAATTCAGCGACTGCTGAAATTACTTGCATCATCATTTTTCCTGTTGGACTGGTCAGGTCAATGCCACCCAATGCTAAGCAATGCACTCTGATACCTGTTTCGGTCAGTTGTTCCACTGTTTTCCTGATATCCATTGCATTACAACCAAGGCGATCCAGTTTTGTCACAATCAATTGATCACCACATTTCAGGCGAGCAAGCAACCGGTTAAAACCAGGACGCTCACTGGTTGCTGCTGAGCCGCTAATGTGTTCTTCGATTATTTGCTGAGGTTTGATTTTAAAACCTGCACTTTCGATTTCCCGGCGTTGATTTTCGGTGGTTTGATCCAGCGTTGATATCCGACAGTAAGCAAAAATTCGAGACATAGTGAGACTCTATACGAAATTGGTGTTCATATCATAATGCATCTCAGAAAATAATTATGATTATTTTTGTGCATATTTGTATGTACACGTTCGAAAATAAACGAATGCGTATGCAACCCCGTAATTTTGGTGAGACCCAAAATCGATTTTGTGAAAAATGGCTTTAACTCGGTTTGTTTTTCGAGTTCCGGGCGGACTCAAGGAAGAAGAATAGTGTTGCGTGTTATTTTAACCAGATTTCAAGTTGTTTGGTCGTGGAAAAGTGGAGCAAAATGTTGTTAAAGTGGAAAAATGATAAAAAAGTAAGTTTATTATATTACATTTTACCATTTAAATTTTGGTTGTCTTTAAGAACTGATATCGCTGTTTGTAATAATTCTTTGTTATCCAGCCATGATTTTTTCTTTATGTTTCCTTCAATGTAATCAAGCAATGTTCTGGTATTGATAGGTCTTCCCTGTTTTGCTACTTCCACTACAGCATCCCCTAGGATAATTCTTACTTCAGGAAGCTGCGCAGGGAACCACTTTAGGGTGTCTTTTGATTTCATGAAGATATTCCTTAAAATATTATTGATTTTCATTGCGATATTGTATGTCTGATTCAGGATATGTTGACTTATACATCGGTTTTGTCTGGGTTATTGGATATGCCAATCCCTAATTTTATTAGAGCATGACTAAAAATGCTGAATATGATAAGGAGCGAAGTGATTATCAGTATGCTGTTCATATAGCCTCGAATTAGTAATGTGTTATATATGATATAGTTGACAATTTTTATCCTGGGTGTTCTTAAAGTTCGTAGATAAACATTGTCGTTTCAGGTATACAGGAATGCTAACAGGTGGCGGCAAAAATCAGGCGGTTTATGGCGCAAGCTGAAGTGGCAACTGCAAACTATCTTATGCAGAGACTCTACACGGATTGGGTTTAAAAGTATACATAGATAACAGTTTTTATCTGAAGAAGAAAAATATCAAGGTGATATAGCCTATATGCCTTTGATGCGGAGGAATGAATGTGATGGGAGTGATGTATCTGAATAGTTGAAAAACCGCAGTCACGTCGTATGCAAGAACGTGCTGCGGTTGGTTTGACTTTGATTGAGACGTTTTGGAATTTTTTTCGGTGGCAAAAATGGGGCAAAACGCTGCAAAAGGGGCAAAAAAGGGGCAAAAAAAGAGTGGATTATCGTAGCTTATTGTTGTCGCTGATGATATTTAACACATTGAAAAATAAGTAAAATACTTATGAGTCAGAGAGTTGTGATTTTTGCCCTTACTTGTTCAGATTGTATTGTTCTTTCTTACTAATTTCTTGATTTTGCGACATTTAAAAGCGACTCAATTCGTTATATGGCATCAGAAGAGTATGCGTAATGCCGGAACGCCCAGCATAAGAAATCTGATATAAAAACTGTGGCGTGTATGGTACGGATTAGAGGGGAAAATGTCAGCACATTTGCGAAATGAATCAAAAAGCCCGCAGCAATGTGCGGGCGTTAGTGTCAGCGCACAACCAGCACGGAGCACTCTGCGTGACGCACTACAGCTGCGGCGTTGGAACCGAGCAGATAAGTGGTGATATCCGGTCGATGGGAAGCAATGATGATCATATGAGCGGGGATCTTCTTCGCCAATTCCAGAATGCGGTCTTTGGGCGAGCCTTCCTCAACATGGACATGCACTCTGTCGGTTGGCAGTTTAAATTTTTTAATGATCTCTTCCAGTTGCGATTTGGCTTCCGCTTTCAGGTCATCCATTGCCGGTAATTCTGCGGAATACGCTAAACCCAGAGAGGCATAGTAGGGCAGTGAAGGTATTACCGTCAGGAAATGAACCTCTGCATCATCAATCTTTGCCTCTGCCTCAACGTGGCTAATCACGCGTTGAGTTAATTCTGAATCGGAAATATCGATAGGGACAAGAATCGTTCTGTTCATAAAACCTCCTGTTTTAGTATCCGCATAAAGTGTAACGCCAGATGACACTTTTTGTGTAATGACGGAGTTCACATTTTTAATTTAGATCAAAGGAGGAAGAATAAGCAGAAAAAGCCCGCCATAACAGCGGGCAGGAGGATTTAGAACTGATAAACCAGACCTAAAGCGACAATATCATCGGTAGAGATGCCGTTGGCAGCGTAGAAGCTGTCATCTTCATCCAACAGGTTGATTTTATAGTCAACGTAAGTGGACATATTTATATTGAAATAGTAAGTCGCGCCAACATCGGCGTATTTTACCAGATCTTTATCATCAACACCTGCCGGGTTGTCTGCACCACCGGCAGCGTGCAGGTCACGGCCTTTAGACATCAGGAAAGAGACTGCCGGACGCAGACCAAAATCAAACTGGTACTGTGCAGTGACTTCAAAGTTCTGGGTTTTGTTTGCAACAGCATAATCGCTGTCGCCAAACGGGGTCATATTACGCGTTTCTGAATACATGGTTGCCAGGTAAATATTATTAGCATCGTATTTTAGCCCAGCAGTCCACGCGTCTGCTTTATCACCACCAGCCGCAGTATGGTTAACCTGGTCATTGGTGCGGTCAGAAGAGGTGTATGCCGCACCAGCGCTAAAGCCCATACCTAAATCATATGTTGTGGAAAGACCCCAGCCGTCACCGTTTTCATGGCGAACATCACGTCCGTTGTTGGTGCCTTCCTGACCATTACTGGCTCCTTCGTTGTTACCTTGATACTGCACCGCGAAGTTCAGACCATTTACCAGACCGAAGAAATCAGTGTTACGATAAGTCGCGACGCCATTGGCACGACCAGTCATAAAGTTGTCTGCATTGGTATAAGAGTCACCGCCAAATTCAGGCAGCATATCGGTCCAGCCTTCGATGTCGTACAGTACGCCATAATTACGTCCGTAATCGAAAGAACCGTAATCTGCAAATTTCAGTCCGGCAAATGCCAGACGGGTCCATGACTGGTTTTTTGAAGATTCAGTGTTGTTTGCCTGAATATTGTATTCCCATTGACCGTAGCCAGTAAGTTGATCGTTAATTTGGGTTTCGCCTTTAAAACCCAGACGCGCATAGCTCTGGTCGCCATCTTTCGCTGAATTATCAGAAAAATAATGCAGGCCATCAACTTTGCCATACAGATCTAATTTATTGCCGTCTTTATTATAAACTTCGGCTGCATGTGCAGCACCTGCGGCGAGCAGGGCAGGAATTAAAAGTGCCAGTACTTTGCTTTTCATTGAATAAATCCTTTAGTTATTTTATTTGCCTTTTATCCCCATTTCGGGGAATGAAAACATCCTAAAGGAGAAGTTCAGTTAGCCGATAAATATCATTTGTTACGCCTTAAGTAAAACCTTAATCAAATAATTCCTCTGAAATGATAATAAGTCTGGTGAATGTATCGAAGATAATACATACAAAATAAAAATTATACTTTTAATTTGCTATACGTTATTCTGCGCGGGTTATATGCCTTTATTGTCACAGATTTTATTTTCTGTTGGGCCATTGCATTGCCACTGATTTTCCAACATATAAGAAGACAAGCCCGAACAGTCGTTCGGGCTTTTTTTTAGAATTGGATAATCCTTATCCAGAGCATTTAATCGGTGTTGCTTTTTTCCGCTTTTCCGGCCATTTGTGCCAGGAAGTCATAGCGTTTTTGCAAATCAGCTGCGGCATCTTTCCATAACTGTTCTGCCACTTCTGGCTGCTGCGAATTCAGACGACGGAAACGCTGCTCGTGAAGTAACGTTTCTTCCAGTGCTTCTGACGGCGGGCGTGAATCCAGCGCCAGCGGCAGTTTGCCTTCATCGGCTCGACGTGGATCGAAGCGATATAGCGGCCAGAAGCCGGTGGCAGTGAGTTGGCGCATCTGGTCGTGACTGAGTGCCAGATCGTAACCATGCTCTTCACACGGGCTATAAGCGATGATCAGCGATGGTCCCGGATACGCTTCTGCTTCCTGAATCGCTTTCACTGTCTGGTTGAGCTGCGCGCCGAGAGAAATTTGCGCCACATAAACATGACCGTACATCATCATACTGACGCCAAGATCTTTACGCGCTTTACGTTTGCCGTGCTCGCCAAATTTAGTTACTGCACCCAGCGGTGTCGCTTTCGACGCCTGACCACCGGTGTTGGAATAGCATTGCGTATCCAGCACCAGAATGTTGACGTTTTCCGTCAAACTCAATACATGATCCAGACCGCCAAAGCCGATATCGTAAGCCCAGCCATCGCCACCAATCAGCCAGATTGATTTTTCCACCAGTGCATCTGCATCACGTAGCAGTTCATGTGCTTCGGCAACATCGTTGAGTTGCTGGCGTAAAGCTGCAACCTGTTCACGACGAACCTCTGGCTTGGCGTCTGATTTCAACGCAGTTAGTAATTCCGCCGGGATTTTATCGGCAAATTGATCCAGCAGACGCAGCACGCGGACACGGTGTTGATCGACCGTCAGGCGGAAACCAAGGCCAAATTCGGCGTTATCTTCAAACAGCGAGTTCGCCCATGCCGGTCCACGACCGTTGGCATCGGTAGTATACGGTGTAGAGGGCAGGTTACCGCCATAAATTGAAGAACAACCCGTAGCGTTAGCGATCAACATCCGATCGCCATAGAGCTGAGTCAGCAATTTAATATACGGCGTCTCGCCACAACCAGAGCAAGCACCTGAATATTCAAACAGCGGTGTAATCAGTTGCGATGTACGAATATCAATACGTTCCAGTTTGCTGCGATCGATTTCTGGTAAATTCAGGAAGAAGTCGTAATTGATTTTCTCTTCTTCCACATGTTCCAGGCGCGACATCATATTGATGGCTTTAATCTCTGGATCCTGACGGTCTTTCGCCGGGCAAACTTCGACGCACAGGTTACAACCGGTGCAATCTTCCGGTGCCACCTGCAAGACATATTTCTGCCCGCGCATATCACGCGATTTCACATCCAGCGAATGCAGGCTGGCAGGGGCATTTTCCATTGCTTCAGGCGGCACTACTTTGGCGCGAATAGCTGAGTGTGGGCAAGCGGCAACGCAGTGGTTACATTGGGTACAGAGTTCCTCTTTCCAGATGGGGATCTCTTCGGCAATATTGCGTTTTTCCCAGCGGGTGGTACCCATCGGCCAGGTGCCGTCTGGCGGCAGCGCCGAAACGGGGAGAGCATCGCCAAGTCCGGCGAGCATCGCAGCGGTAACGGTTTTCACGAAATCAGGAGCAGCATCGGAAACCACAGGCGGTCGATTGGCGCTGTGCGGATTAACCGGCTGCAGCGGAACTTCTTCTACCGATTCACGCGCCAGTGCCAGAGCCTGCCAGTTGCGTTCCACCAGATCCTGGCCTTTGCTGCTGTAGCTTTTGGCAATCGCGCCCTGCAATTCGGCCAGGGCGCTGTCGCCAGGCAGAATTTGCGTCAGATGGAAAAAAGCCATCTGCATGACGGTATTAATACGGGCCGCCAGGCCACATTCACGGGCGATTTTCGCCGCGTTAATCACATAGAAGCGCGCTTTTTTCTGGTTTAACACGGCCTGAACTTCCTGCGGCAAGCGCGACCATACTTCATCTGCGCTGTACGGCGTGTTGAGCAGGAAAATGCCGCCAGGTTTTAAACGTTCAGCCATCTGATATTTGTCGATAAACTGCAACTGGTGACAGCCAACAAAATCAGCCTGGGAAATGAGATAAGCGGAACGAATCGGCTGCTCGCTCACGCGAAGGTGAGAAACCGTCAGGCCGCCTGCCTTTTTGGAGTCGTAAACAAAATAGCCCTGTGCGTACCACGGCGTGGAATTACCGATAATTTTGATATTGTTTTTGGTCGCGGAAACGCTGCCATCACTACCAAGACCATAAAACAAGGCTTCCAGTTTCGCCGAGTTTGGCAGGGTGTTTTCCGGCAACGGAAGTGACAGATTGGTCACATCATCGTAAATACCAACCGTAAAGCGCGCTTTCGGTTTAGCCGCGTTGAGCTCGGCAAATACCGCCAGTACACAGTCCGGGCCAAATTCTTTGGATGAAAGACCATAGCGCCCGCCGATGACACGGGGCAGGGTTTCGCGCTCGCCATTATTAAAGGCTTCAGCCAGTGTGGTCATTACATCCAGGTACAGGGGTTCCGCTTGCGCACCTGGCTCCTTGGTGCGATCCAGCACCGCCACTGTCCGAACAGAGTCCGGCAATGCTTGCAGTAAGTGTTTGGCGGAGAAGGGGCGGTACAGGCGAACTTTTAGCACGCCCACTTTTTCGCCTCGGGTCAGCAATTCATCAACCACTTCTTCACAGGTGCCGATGGCAGAGCCCATCAGGATAATCACCCGTTCCGCTTGTGGATGCCCGTAATACTCAAACGGCTGATAATGGCGACCTGTCGCGGCAGCGAAATCATTCATTGCCTGTTCAACATGGTCATAGACTGCGTTGTACCATGGGTTGGTGGCTTCGCGAGACTGGAAATAAGTGTCAGGATTGGCGGACGTACCGCGGATCACCGGATGTTCCGGGTTTAGTGCACGGGCGCGATGAGCATCAATTTCTGCCTGCGGCATCAGTTCAAGAATAGTGTCATCGGCCAGCGGGACAATTTTATTGATCTCGTGGGAGGTGCGGAAACCATCAAAGAAATGAATAAATGGCACGCGACTTTTCAGCGTCGCAATGTGCGAAATGAGAGCAAAGTCTTGCGCCTCCTGGACGTTTGCTGCACACAACATCGCGCAACCCGTCTGGCGCACTGCCATGACGTCGGAATGATCGCCAAAAATAGAGAGTGCATGTGTGGCAACGGTACGAGCCGCAACATGCAGGACAAACGGCGTCAGTTCGCCTGCCAGTTTGTACAGCGTTGGGATCATCAGCAGCAAACCCTGCGATGACGTAAACGATGTTGAGAGGGCGCCAGTTTGCAAAGCACCATGCACGGTAGCGATAGCACCCGCTTCCGACTGCATTTCAACCACGCGTGGTGTGTCTCCCCAAACGTTTTTCAAGCCGTTTCCGGCCCATGCATCAGCCTGTTCTGCCATCGTGGAACTGGGGGTAATAGGGTAGATGGCGATAACTTCACTGGTGCGATACGCCACCGAAGCAACCGCGCCATTACCGTCAATAGTAATCATATGACACCCTTACATTGCGCAAATGAGGGGCGCACGAAATTGCTGCGCGCCCAGTAGTTATCTTTCAATTTTAGCAAATGGCTTTCTTCTGCATTTTCGCTTTTGTGTCCCCTACATCAGCGTAATGAATGTTTTGATCAAACAGAGGGCAAAAAAATAGCCATAAAAAAGTAAAAATGCGGGGCAACGCGCAGGACAGCTCTCGACGCCGCCCTCTGTGCTGCCTATTATTTATGGCGGTGTCGTTTGGCTTGAAGATCAGAGGAAGAAAAGATGCGAGCAGCGTTTTGGGTAGGGTGTGCCGCTTTATTATTGTCGGCGTGTAGTAGTGAACCTGTTCAGCAGGCGACTGCGGCGCACGTAGCGCCAGGTTTAAAAGCGTCGATGTCCAGTAGTGGAGAAGCAAATTGTGCAATGATCGGCGGTTCGCTTTCTGTTGCCCGTCAACTGGATGGTACGGCGATTGGGATGTGTGCATTACCCAACGGCAAACGCTGTAGCGAACAGTCACTTGCCGCCGGGAGCTGTGGCAGCTATTAATTCATTAAATCCGCCAGCTTATAAGTTAATGTCTGTTTCGCGGTCGCCAGCGTTAACTGGTTCGCGGTCAGATCCACTTGTGCACCTTCTTTCAGCATTTCGCTAATGGTGTTATCGAGTTCATTAAGCTGCGGGTTAGCGCACATCATACGGGTCATTGCCAGCCCTTTGGCTGTCAGTTCACCATTAGACAGTTTGCCTTCACCGCTAAAGCGGTTACACATGCTGCCGGAAATCATCATCTTTTCACCAAAGCTGATTTCTGGCGGGTTTTTATCGCTGGTCACGGGCTTACCGTTTACGCTTTCCAGCACAAAGCGATGATGCTGTAGCTGTTCTGGGGTTACAGCAATTTTGTCATTACTTACACATCCCGCCATCAGCAGGCTTAGCGCAACAAGCGCGGCTACTTTCTTCATTGTGGTTCTCAATTACGGTTTCTGACTGAGGAATATTTTAAGAATAGAGGATGAAATATCTTTGGGGATTATCTGAATAAGCTCCCCTGGCGTACAGGGGAGCGGCAAAATTAAACCAGTTCGTTCGGGCAGGTTTCGCCTTTTTCCAGATTGCTTAAGTTTTGCAGGGTAGTTTGGGAAATACTGGTCAGCGCTTCTGCTGTCAGGAATGCCTGATGCCCGGTAAACAGCACGTTGTGGCAGGCAGACAGGCGACGGAATACGTCATCCTGAATTACGTCGTTGGATTTATCTTCAAAGAACAGATCGCGTTCGTTTTCATACACGTCCATACCCAACGAACCAATTTTCTGATTTTTCAGCGCTTCAATTGCCGCCTGAGAATCAATCAATGCACCGCGACTGGTATTGACGATCATCACGCCATTTTTCATCTGATCGAAGGCGGCTTCGTTCAACAGATGGTAGTTTTCCGGTGTCAGCGGGCAGTGCAGAGAGATAACGTCTGATTCAGAGAACAGGGTTGGCAGATCGACATACTCCACGCCGAGCTCCAGCGCCGCCGCACTTGGGTACGGATCGAACGCCAGCAGACGCATACCAAAACCTTTGAGAATGCGCAGCATCGCCACACCGATTTTACCAGTACCGATAACGCCTGCCGTTTTGCCATACATGGTAAAGCCGGTCAGACCTTCCAGAGAGAAGTTGGCGTCACGCGTACGCTGATACGCGCGGTGGATACGGCGGTTCAGCGTCATCATCATACCGATGGCGTGTTCAGCAACGGCTTCTGGATCATAGGCTGGAACACGGACTACTTTCAGCCCCAGTTCTTTTGCTGCGTCAAGGTCGACGTTATTGAAGCCTGCACAGCGCAGGGCGATATATTTAACACCGTGTTTTTTCAGCTCTTCCAGCACTGGGCGGCTGCCGTCATCGTTTACGAAAATACATACCGCTTCGCAGCCATTGGCGGTTTTAGCGGTTTTTTCCGTCAGCAGAAAGTCAAAAAATTCCAGCTCAAAGCCAAAGGACTCGTTCACCTGTTGCAGGTACTTCTTGTCGTACTGTTTTGTGCTATATACGGCGAGTTTCATAAGACTTTCTCCAGTGATGTTGAATCACATTTAAGCTACTAAAAATATTTTACAAAATATAAAATATAATTGAAAGCTATGGCGATATTGAAAAATTCATCAACAACTATGCTTAGTGTAGACGCAACCTTCAACTGAACGGTTAAACATGCCACAATACCCGTATTGAATGCTTAATTTTTCGCTAAATCAGGATATTAACTACCCATGCTGGGTAAATATAAAGCCGTTCTCGCGCTGTTATTACTGATTATTCTTGTGCCGTTGACGCTGCTGATGACGCTCGGCTTGTGGGTTCCCACGCTGGCGGGCATCTGGCTACCGCTCGGGACACGTATTGCTTTAGATGAAAGCCCACGCATTACGCGTAAAGGTTTAATCATTCCCGATCTCCGTTATCTGGTGGGCGATTGTCAGCTTGCACATATCACAAACGCCAGCCTTTCTCATCCCAGCCGCTGGTTATTGAACGTCGGCACGGTAGAACTTGATTCTGCTTGTCTGGCGAAATTGCCGCAGACGGAGCAATCGCCAGCCGCTCCAAAAACCCTCGCGCAGTGGCAGGCCATGTTGCCTAACACCTGGATCAATATCGATAAACTGATTTTTTCTCCCTGGCAGGAATGGCAGGGAAAACTCTCTCTCGCATTAAACTCCGATATCCAGCAACTGCGTTATCAGGGCGAAAAAGTTAAATTTCAAGGCCAGCTGAAAGGGCAACAACTTACAGTCAGCGAACTGGATGTCGTCGCGTTTGAAAATCAGCCGCCAGTTAAACTGGTGGGGGAATTTACTATGCCGCTAGTGCCGGATGGACTTCCTGTAAGTGGTCATGCTACTGCGACGTTAAACTTGCCGCAGGAGCCTTCACTGGTGGATGCCGAGCTGGACTGGCAGGAAAATAGCGGGCAATTGATTGTGCTGGCACGGGATAACGGCGATCCGTTGCTCGATCTGCCGTGGCAAATTACTCGCCAACAATTGACCGTAAGCGATGGTCGCTGGAGCTGGCCGTATGCAGGTTTTCCTTTGAGTGGACGACTGGGTGTCAAAGTCGACAACTGGCAGGCAGGGCTTGAGAATGCTCTGGTCAGCGGACGACTGAGTGTGCTGACCCAGGGGCAAGCGGGTAAGGGCAACGCGGTGCTTAATTTTGGCCCAGGAAAATTAAGTATGGATAACAGCCAGCTGCCTTTGCAACTGACCGGTGAAGCGAAACAGGCGGACCTCATTTTATATGCCCGTTTACCTGCGCAGCTAAGCGGAAGTCTGACTGACCCAATGCTGGCCTTTGAGCCAGGCGCGTTATTACGTTCGAAGGGAAGAGTCATCGATTCGCTGGACATCGATGAAATCCGCTGGCCTTTAGCGGGTGTAAAAGTCACCCAACGTGGTGTTGACGGACGTTTGCAGGCCATTTTGCAGGCGCATGAAAATGAACTGGGCGATTTCGTACTGCATATGGATGGGCTGGCGAATGATTTTCTCCCTGACGCTGGCCGCTGGCAGTGGCGCTACTGGGGAAAAGGGAGTTTTACACCGATGAATGCCACCTGGGATGTCGCAGGAAAAGGTGAGTGGCATGACAGCACGATTACGCTGACCGATCTCTCAACCGGTTTCGACCAGTTACAATACGGTACGATGACGGTAGAAAAGCCGCGATTAATTCTCGACAAGCCCGTCGTCTGGGTACGTGACCCACAGCATCCCTCCTTTAGCGGCTCGCTGTCACTGGACGCCGGGCAAACGCTGTTCACTGGCGGCAGTGTGTTACCGTCATCAACCTTAAAATTTAGCGTCGATGGACGCGATCCGACGTATTTCCTCTTTAAAGGCGATTTACATGCTGGTGAGATTGGCCCGGTTCGGGTAAATGGTCGCTGGGACGGTATTCGTCTGCGCGGTAACGCCTGGTGGCCTAAACAATCACTGACCGTATTCCAGCCGCTGGTGCCACCCGACTGGAAGATGAACTTACGCGATGGCGAACTATATGCCCAGGTCGCATTTTCTGCTGCGCCTGAACAAGGATTCCGCGCGGGAGGGCACGGTGTGTTGAAAGGCGGTAGTGCCTGGATGCCAGATAATCAGGTTAACGGTGTCGATTTTGTCCTGCCTTTCCGTTTTGCCGATGGAGCCTGGCATCTGGGGACTCGCGGCCCCGTTACGTTGCGAATTGCCGAAGTGATTAATCTGGTGACAGCGAAAAATATTACGGCTGATTTGCAAGGGCGTTATCCGTGGAGTGAAGACGAACCATTGTTGTTGACCGATGTTAGCGTCGATGTGTTAGGCGGTAACGTGCTGATGAAACAATTACGCATGCCGCAACATGACCCGGCGCTGTTGCGGCTGAATAATCTCTCATCCAGCGAACTGGTTAGCGCCGTCAATCCGAAACAATTCGCCATGTCCGGGGCATTTAGTGGGGCATTGCCTTTATGGCTGAACAATGAAAAATGGATAGTTAAAGACGGCTGGCTGGCAAATAGCGGACCAATGACCTTGCGGCTGGATAAAGACACCGCAGATGCGGTGGTGAAAGACAATATGACCGCGGGTTCTGCGATTAACTGGTTGCGCTATATGGAAATTAGCCGTTCATCGACAAAAATTAATTTAGATAATCTCGGTGTGTTAACCATGCAGGCCAATATTACAGGTACCAGTCGCGTCGACGGTAAAAGTGGTACGGTAAATCTTAATTACCATCATGAAGAGAATATTTTTACGCTGTGGCGCAGTTTACGCTTTGGCGATAATCTCCAGGCATGGTTGGAGCAGAACGCGCGTCTGCCGGAAAATGGCTGTCCGCAAGGAAAAAGGTGTGAGGAAAAACAATGAAAATTTTACTGGCTGCGTTGACGTCATCTTTTATGCTGGTTGGCTGTACGCCTCGCATTGAAGTCGCTGCACCTAAGGAACCGATCACTATCAATATGAACGTTAAAATTGAGCATGAGATCATCATCAAGGCAGACAAAGATGTCGAAGAGCTGCTTGAAACTCGTAGCGATCTTTTCTGAGGCGATGATGAAGAAAACATTACTTCTTTGTGCGTTTCTTGTTGGGCTGGTAAGCAGCAATGTAATGGCATTGACTCTGGATGAAGCCAGAACTCAGGGGCGGGTAGGTGAAACATTTTATGGTTATCTGGTTGCGCTGAAAACAGATGCTGAAACAGAGAAATTAGTAAACGACATTAATGCCGAACGTAAAGCGAGCTATCAACAACTGGCAAAGCAAAATAATGTCTCGGTAGATGATATCGCGAAACTCGCCGGGCAAAAGCTCGTAGCTCGGGCTAAACCGGGGGAATATGTACAAGGGATAAACGGTAAATGGGTGCGAAAATTTTAATAGCAAAACCGCAATATCGGGATAACGCTACAGGAGAAGGCGATTATTCTATTTTCCGGAAACAAGGTGAATATTCAAAAATTCCTGTCAAATTGCCTTTCGCCCTGAAAAATGCATAGTCAAATATCTGTTTTAACTAATTCGCGTTGCTGTACATGCAACGCGAATTAGTTAGCGGAATTTACGTCGATACTCGCCTGGCGTCATCCCAAAGCGTTGCTTAAATACCGTTGAAAAATGACTCTGGTCGGAAAATCCCCAATGAAAGCCAATGCCTGCCAGTTTTTCATCATCTGCGGCATGGCGAATCGCATCAGCACAAAAATCGAGACGACGGTTACGAATATATTGCGCGACCACCAAACCTTTATCGGCAAACATTCGGTACAAACTACGTACTGACATACCTGTCTCTCCGGCTATCCACTCCGGGCGTAATATCTCTTCGCGAATATTATCGTCTATCAACGTAACCACTTTTTGAAACTGACGTTCACGGCGAGGTTGAACAGATTCCCGCTGATGAAGTACCGGGCGAAGCAGACACACCATCGCCTGTAGCGCAGCTTCACTTTCTGTTTCAGAAAGTGCCGGGTTATTCATGCTCTCCTGCAACAGGCGATGACTGAGTTGCACCATAGGTAAGTCAGCGTCCAGCCTTTCTGCGCAGACAGGTTTTTGATGGGGAAAATATTGTTCCAGCAGAGTGCGTGGTAAAAGTAATGAAATCTGTTTAGAAGACTCCTGCCAGTAAAGCGAACAGGGGCGTGAGGCATCGAGTAACGTAATATCGCCAGCGCCAATCTGCACCTGACGCTCATCCTGCTCCATTATTGCCTGACCACTAAGCTGAAAAACGGTGTAAAACCAGGCATCGTCGCTGCCTTTTATTTCCTGCCAGGTGCGGGATAAATTCACCCCGTTGGTTGTCACGGTACTCAGCTTTAGTCCTTTGGCAAAATGCGTATCCAGTACACCCGTGTAACGCTCAGTCAGCAGGCGTCCGGTAAAATTTCCGCATACCTGATTGATTTGGGAAAGCCATTGCTGAAACTCATTATCCACTGCGGGGTTCATGGCACGTTTTCGCTCTGTGAAATGTATTTTTATTGTTGCATTTGTGTTGCGATAATCGAAGCTCATGAGCCTGACTATAGGAAATAAGTCTTGTCAGGCATAGAGACATAAGCGGTTATTGTCACGATTTGCGGAGCTTGTCACAGCTGACAAAGCGAATGTCACAGCGAAAAAAGTGACTTTTCTTGTCGCTGCGTACACTGAAATCACACTGGGTAAATGATAAGGAAAAGTGATGACAGAGCCGCATGTAGCAGTATTAAGCCAGGTCCAACAGTTTCTCGATCGTCAACACGGTCTTTATATTGATGGTCGTCCTGGCCCCGCACAAAGTGAAAAACGGTTGGCGATCTTTAATCCGGCAACCGGGCAAGAAATTGCGTCAACTGTTGATGCCAACGAAGCGGATGTAGATAACGCGGTCATGTCTGCCTGGCGGGCCTTTGTCGCGCGTCGCTGGGCCGGGCGATTACCCGCAGAGCGTGAACGTATCCTGCTACGTTTTGCCGATCTGGTGGAGCAGCACAGTGAGGAGCTGGCACAGCTGGAAACCCTGGAGCAAGGCAAGTCAATTGCCATTTCCCGTGCTTTTGAAGTGGGCTGTACGCTGAACTGGATGCGCTATACCGCCGGGTTAACGACCAAAATCGCGGGTAAGACGCTGGACTTGTCGATTCCCTTACCCCAGGGGGCGCGCTATCAGGCCTGGACACGTAAAGAGCCGGTTGGCGTGGTCGCGGGAATTGTGCCATGGAACTTCCCGTTGATGATTGGCATGTGGAAGGTGATGCCAGCACTGGCAGCAGGCTGTTCAATCGTGATTAAGCCATCGGAAACCACGCCACTGACTATGTTGCGCGTGGCGGAACTGGCCAGCGAGGCAGGTATTCCTGATGGCGTTTTTAATGTGGTCACCGGGTCAGGTGCTGTATGCGGCGCGGCCCTGACGTCACATCCTCATGTCGCGAAAATCAGTTTTACCGGTTCAACCGCGACGGGCAAAGGTATTGCCAGAACTGCTGCTGATCGCTTAACGCGTGTAACGCTGGAACTGGGCGGTAAAAACCCGGCAATTGTATTAAAAGATGCTGATCCGCAATGGGTGATTGAAGGCTTGATGACCGGAAGCTTCCTGAATCAGGGGCAAGTATGCGCCGCCAGTTCGCGAATTTATATTGAAGCGCCGTTGTTTGACACGATGGTTAGTGGATTTGAGCAGGCGGTAAAATCGTTGCAAGTGGGACCGGGGATGTCACCTGTTGCACAGATTAACCCTTTGGTTTCTCGTGCGCACTGCGACAAAGTGTGTTCATTCCTCGACGATGCGCAGGCACAGCAAGCAGAGCTGATTCGCGGGTCGAATGGACCAGCCGGAGAGGGGTATTATGTTGCGCCAACGCTGGTGGTAAATCCCGATGCTAAATTGCGTTTAACTCGTGAAGAGGTGTTTGGTCCGGTGGTAAACCTGGTGCGAGTAGCGGATGGAGAAGAGGCGTTACAACTGGCAAACGACACGGAATATGGCTTAACTGCCAGCGTCTGGACGCAAAATCTCTCCCAGGCTCTGGAATATAGCGATCGCTTACAGGCAGGGACGGTGTGGGTAAACAGTCATACCTTAATTGACGCTAACTTACCGTTTGGTGGGATGAAGCAGTCAGGAACAGGCCGTGATTTTGGCCCGGACTGGCTGGACGGTTGGTGTGAAACTAAGTCGGTGTGTGTACGGTATTAATCTGGTTCGCGCATAAGTAAAAAACGGCACCTGGTGCCGTTTTTTTAGTCTGAAACAATCACTTATCTTTCTTTATCGCCCCTAGCGTTGGCGTTTCGTCAAAGAAGTTCCATGGTTTAAGCAGAGTATGTACCCATTCGGTCGGCATAATCGGCCACTCTTCGGCACGGGCCACATGCGTGGTGCCGGTGGTTGAACCGCCCCGGAAATCCTGGAGACTAAACTCCCTGAGAAAGAGGTAAACAGGATGACTAAAAATACTCGTTTTTCCCCCGAAGTCCGTCAGCGGGCGATTCGTATGGTTCTGGAAAGTCAGGATGAATATGACTCACAGTGGGCGGCAATTTGTTCCATTGCCCCAAAGATTGGCTGTACGCCGGAGACTCTGCGTGTCTGGGTTCGCCAGCATGAGCGGGATACCGGGGGCGGTGATGGTGGGCTCACCAGCGCTGAACGTCAGCGTCTGAAAGAGCTGGAACGTGAAAATCGTGAACTGCGCCGCAGTAACGATATCCTTCGCCAGGCTTCCGCTTATTTTGCGAAGGCGGAGTTCGACCGCCTCTGGAAAAAATGATGCCACTGCTGGATAAGCTGCGTGAGCAGTACGGGGTCGGACCGGTATGCAGCGAACTGCATATTGCCCCGTCAACGTATTACCATTGTCAGCAACAGCGACATCATCCGGATAAACGCAGTGCCCGTGCGCAGCACGATGACTGGCTGAAGAGAGAGATACAGCGCGTATACGATGAAAATCATCAGGTGTACGGTGTGCGTAAAGTCTGGCGTCAGTTGTTACGGGAAGGAATCAGGGTGGCCAGATGTACAGTGGCGCGCCTCATGGCGGTTATGGGACTTGCCGGTGTTCTCCGGGGTAAAAAGGTCCGCACTACCGTCAGCCGGAAAACCGTTGCCACAGGTGACCGCGTAAACCGTCAGTTCGTGGCAGAACGTCCTGACCAGCTGTGGGTGGCTGATTTTACTTACGTCAGCACATGGCAGGGCTTCGTCTATGTGGCGTTTATCATTGATGTGTTTGCCGGATACATCGTGGGGTGGCGGGTCTCATCGTCTATGGAAACGACATTCGTGCTGGATGCGCTGGAGCAGGCGTTGTGGGCCCGTCGTCCGTCTGGCACCATCCATCACAGCGATAAAGGCTCTCAGTATGTGTCACTGGCCTATACGGAGCGACTAAAAGAAGCCGGATTACTGGCATCAACAGGGAGTACAGGCGACTCGTATGACAACGCGATGGCTGAGAGCATCAATGGTCTTTACAAAGCGGAGGTAATACACCGTAAGAGCTGGAAAAACCGTGCAGAAGTGGAACTGGCCACACTAACGTGGGTGGACTGGTATAACAATCGACGATTGCTGGGAAGGCTGGGCCATACTCCTCCGGCAGAAGCAGAAAAAGCTTATTATGCTTCCATCGGAAACAATGATCTGGCAGCCTGAGTTCACAGATAAAACACTCTCCAGGAAACCCGGGGCGGTTCAGGTCATCCAGACAACGGCGTCGGTGTTGTCCAGCGACTCGTTATCCTTACTGTATTGTCCAAGACCGGTGTCATGAGTGGAACGGTTCGGGTATTTGCCTTCCGGGAAACGCTCGCCAGGGTGATAACGCGTTACCCAAAGCTGCTTGTCCATAAAGCTTAAACGATGATAGATCCACTCGTCCGGGGCGAACTGGGCACCTTTTGCTACCGGGTGAGTACCCCCTGCATAAGGAATAATTTGATAGGAAACCGGATTGCCCATGCGATTCTCTTTGTTCGGGTTACTCAACAGACGAATCGTGCCCGGATCAAACTTATGCGCGGCATCCTGTTCATTGCCGATGTTGTACTGATTAACTTGCATGGTACTGGTGCGTGGGCCACCGGCAGTATTCGGTTTTACCACCGGGTCCATCGCCACCAGGCTGTTATTCTCGCCATCTACATCCAGATCGAGGCGGAAATTATAAATATGTTGGTGTGTAGTACCCACGATATTGTGATCGATAAGCGTGCCATAGCGCGTGTCATCTTTCGCCGTCTCATCGTGCATGGTTTTCGCTTTAACACCTTTCACCGCTTCGATGCCCGTAGCACCGGCATCAATGCCAATAGTGCCGTTTTCATGGAAGATCCAATCAAAAATGTAGTCATAGTTACCCACTGTACTGATCCAGCGCACCACCAACTCCCGGCGTTCGGTACTGACGTTGGGCTGGCCCATTTCCTGATGCTTATACTCAGGCCCGGCATAACGTTCAAATACCGCGATAGCGCGAGGGATCTCCATCGGCACGCCAGTGTAGTCGGCGATGGTTTCATTGAGGAGTACAGCGTTAGAGGGTGCATCTTTGCCACGTGCAATTGGCGAGGTTAGCGTGCCCATACCGTAGTCACCAGAATCCAGATACGCTTTAAAGTACCAGCCAATATCAGGATCACCGTAAGGCACAATCATGCCGCCGAGAGAACCTTCGTACATGACTTTGCGTTTGGTGCCATTGTCGTTATAAGTCACGGTGGAGATCATCGGTCCGACGCGAGAGTTCATGCTGAGGTGAAAATCCCTGTTACGCCAGTGAATCATATCGCCAGTAATGGTGTAATTTTTACCTTCAGGCTCGATGATTTGCATAGGCTTAACTGCCGGAGCAACGCGGTCACGGCCATCAAATGGGCGTGCGGTCATTGGCACCGGAACTACCGGACCTTCTTCAATCTTAATGATTTTTTTCTGTTCTACATCCACGACTGCCACCAGGTTTTCGATGGGATGTGCCCAGTAGTTCCCATCACCGACATCAAGATAGCTGATGACTTTGAGCAACCGGGCATCTTGTTTCAGACCATCTTTACCATCGAAATAACCTACGGTCAGCGGCGTGGTAATCACTTTCTTCGCATCAGTAATACCGCGCTTCTTCACGGCAGCGGCAAATTCTTCACTGTTGTTAATAATGTTCTGCACACTGGCGAAATCATCCAGCAACACCATACCGTGGGCATCTTTAATTGGTTGCCAGGAGAGCAGTTTGTTGTTTTGCAGATCCACCACCGCTTCAATGATATGTTTGCCGTCGAGCATAATGACGTCGGCTTTGCGTGGCTGGTCAACCGGTTTGTTTTCCAGCGCAAAAGCCCAGACAGCTTCTTTATCTGGCGGTAGCAGGGAGATCTCAGTAAAACGGGTATTGGGTTTGAAGTCCGCGGAAGCTTTAACAATTTCAACGGCCTGTTTAATTTCGTTCGCAGTTAGCGCATTAAGTGGGTGAGGGCGCTTTTCTACCTGAAAGGTTTGATCCAGCCCGGACTGGAAAACATCGTTAATAAAGGTGTCAGAAACCCAGGCTTTATTGTCTTTCATCACTACCGGCACTTGCAGTGCCAGAGGCTGACCGTTAACAATTGCTGTTTGCGCACCAGGCTTCACTTTCACGTACGCGCCATCTTTTATCAGCGTAAAGATCTGTGCGTAGTCGTCCCACTGCACATCGGCACCAAATTCTTTAAGCGTTTCATCCATTGGCACCATATGCGCTTCACCACCGTGGGCAAATACCGGTGCTTGCCAGGCGAAACTTAAGGCGACTGCCAACGCCTGGGCTGTTTTACGGGCAGAATACAGAGAGGGACTTCCCATTATTAACCTCGTCAGATGTTGTGTTCTTCTTAGCAACCGCGCTCTGTGGGCGGTTTAGTCAGGTTCACATTATCAGTACTGATGTAAAGGGGATTGCCTGCACCTGCCAGGTTGTTTGGCAGATGTGCCAGCTTTTCATACAGTGGGTGCCCTGAAAAAAGATATACACACCAGGCATAATGTGACAACGTCACAAAATTGAGTGAAATAAAAGGGCAACTATTCGCCGTTGCCCTTCATTCACTGATTAATCGACAAAATCACCGTGCTGCCTGGCCACCAGCGTCAGAATTGAATACAGCGCCACCGGGGTTTGATGCTGATTGAATACCTCTACCGCCCATTCCACTACACCTGTTGGTTTTTCTTCTGCATTACGCTGTTTTTTCAGCGTTTTGCGCTTACAGGTGAGACGCACCTGGATGGTATCGCCTGGTTTTACGGGCTCGATAAAGCGCAAGTTTTCCAGCCCGTAGTTAGCAATGACCGGACCGACACCGGCATCGACAAACAGACCCGCAGCCGCAGAAAGCACAAAATACCCATGCACCACACGCTCACCGAAAATAGATTCGGCAGCAGCAATCTTATCCATATGTGCATAGAAATGATCGCCGCTGAGGCAAGCAAAGTTAACAATATCGGCCTCTGTCATTGTGCGGCGGGGAGTCAGCAGGCTGTCGCCTGGTTGTAGCTCCTCAAAATATTTGCGGAACGGATGAATACGATCTTCTTCGACTTTCGCACCACGCACCCACTGTTTACTGATAGCGGCAAGCATCGTTGGACTACCCTGAACAGCGGTTCGCTGCATGTAATGTTTTACCGCTCGTAAACCACCTAATTCTTCACCGCCTCCTGCGCGACCAGGCCCACCATGTACCAGTTGTGGCAGTGGGGAGCCATGCCCGGTGGATTCTTTTGCCGATTCTTCATTGAGGATCTGAATTCGCCCATGCGCACGTGCCGCTTCGGCAATAAACTGGCGCGCAATTTGCGGATCAGCCGTCACCAGCGTTCCTGCAAGGCTACCGCCGCCTGCACAAGCCAGTTGCAGAGCATGTTGCTGGTTTTGTGCTGGCATCAGCGTTGCGACAGGGCCAAAGGCTTCTGTTGCATGTACCGCCGGTGTTTCGTCCGGCTGCGGACAGTACAATAAGGTTGGCGGGAAGAATGCACCCGCAGCAGATAAATCCGCATGACCACCGAGGCGAATCTCGCATCCTGCAGCCAGCAATGTGTTCACTTTTTCCTGCACATCGGCACGTTGCTCAGCATTTACCAGTGCGCCCATTTTCACGCCTTCCTGCGCAGGATCACCGACCACGACTTTCTGTAATCGCGCAACCAGAGCATCACTGACAGCATTAACCAATGCCTGCGGCACAATAATCCGCCGGATTGCCGTACATTTTTGACCGGCTTTTGTGGTCATCTCACGCACAACTTCACGAATAAACAGTGCAAACTCCGGTTGATCCGGGGTGATATCTTCGCCCAGTACACAGCAGTTCAGGGAATCAGCTTCCATAGTGAAGGGGATAGATTTGGCAACGATATTTGGCTGAACTCGCAGCATCTGTCCGGTCGTCGCAGACCCCGTGAAAGTCACCACATCCTGGCTGTCCAGATGATCCAACAGATCACCCGCACTACCGCAGATCAGACTAATTGCGCCTTCGGGAACAAGACCGCTATCGACAATTGATTTCACCATCGCCTGAGTCAGTTGGGCCGTCGCGGTGGCTGGTTTGATGATGGCAGGCATCCCACCCAGCCACGTTGGAGCCAGCTTTTCCAGCATTCCCCAGCAGGGGAAGTTAAAGGCGTTAATATGCACTGCCACGCCTGACTTCGAGGTCAGTACATGGCGTGCAGCAAATCCACCTTCTTTCGATAATGGGATCAATTCATCTTCCGGCCACAGCGTATCGTCAGGCAGCTCCCGGCTACCGAGGCTGGCGTAAGTAAATAACGTCCCAATGCCACCTTCAATATCAACCCAACTGTCTGCCCGCGTTGCGCCTGTCTGTGCAGAAAGAGCATAGAAGCGCTCTTTTTCACTCAGCAGATGTTTAGCGACCGCTTTAAGCATCGCCGCACGTTCGATAAAGGTCATAGCGCGGAGGGCGGGGGCACCTTTTTCAATGGCAAACTGGCGGGCAGCCGCCATATCAAGACCTTCACTGGTCACTTCCCATAACGCCTCGCCGCTAATGGCGTGGTGAATCAAACGGCTACGGCCCCGGCCAGACTGCCAGGTACCGGATAAGAAACTGGCTAACTGCTGCATCGCTACTCTCCAGATGTTTCACATTTCTGTTGCTAATAGTTAAATCACGAATCATAAAAAGCAAGATGTCTTTTAACGAAATGTTAACTATGCGATCTGTATAGCAACAGTGAAAAACATTAATGCACTGATAAATAACGAGTTGTAAAAATAGGCTGCGAAATCCGTCACAGTTCAAACATACATAATTTGTGATTTCGGTTAACCATTGTGTAACTTTCATAAAATAAACTGATTCGTGTTTTTAATTAAATCACGAAAACTGGAATCGTAAAGGTGATGACGTGACCCAAGAAGAACGCTTTGAGCAACGGATAGCCCAGGAAACGGCTATCGAGCCGCAGGACTGGATGCCCGATGCTTACCGAAAAACACTGATCCGCCAGATTGGGCAGCATGCGCACTCCGAAATTGTTGGTATGTTGCCTGAGGGTAACTGGATCACTCGCGCACCAACCTTGCGGCGTAAAGCCATTCTGTTGGCCAAAGTGCAGGATGAAGCCGGTCATGGTCTGTATCTCTATAGCGCCGCCGAAACACTGGGCTGCGCCAGAGAAGACATCTACCAAAAAATGCTCGACGGACGGATGAAATATTCCTCCATCTTTAATTATCCGACATTGAGTTGGGCTGATATCGGCGTTATCGGCTGGCTGGTAGATGGCGCAGCGATCGTCAATCAGGTGGCGTTATGCCGCACATCTTATGGCCCGTATGCCAGAGCAATGGTGAAAATCTGCAAAGAAGAGAGTTTTCATCAGCGTCAGGGATTTGAAGCCTGCATGGCACTGGCGCAGGGCAGCGAAGCTCAAAAGCAGATGTTGCAAGACGCCATTAACCGTTTCTGGTGGCCAGCCTTAATGATGTTCGGGCCAAACGATGATAACTCGCCAAACAGCGCCAGAAGTCTCGCCTGGAAAATCAAACGTTTCACCAATGACGAACTCCGCCAGCGTTTCGTGGATAACACCGTTCCACAGGTTGAAATGCTCGGTATGACCGTTCCTGACCCGGATCTGCATTTTGATGCTGAAAGCGGTCACTACCGCTTTGGTGAGATCGACTGGCAGGAGTTTAACGAAGTCATTAACGGTCGCGGAATTTGTAATCAGGAGCGGCTCGACGCCAAACGTAAAGCCTGGGAAGAAGGTACCTGGGTACGGGAAGCAGCGCTGGCCCATGCACAAAAACAACATGCCTGTAAGGTCGCATAAGGAGATTCAAAATGAGTAATGTTTACTGGCCGTTATACGAAGTTTTCGTGCGTGGCAAACAGGGCTTATCACACCGCCATGTTGGCAGTTTACATGCTGCCGATGAGCGGATGGCACTGGAAAATGCCCGTGATGCTTACACCCGTCGTAGCGAAGGATGTTCAATTTGGGTGGTGAAGGCGAGTGAAATTATTGCTTCGCAACCGGAAGAACGTGGTGAATTTTTTGATCCGGCTGAAAGCAAGGTCTATCGCCATCCAACGTTTTACACCATCCCTGATGGCATTGAGCACATGTGAGGTCGGAAATGAATCAGTTAACGGCTTACACCTTGCGCCTGGGCGATAACTGCCTGGTGCTCTCCCAGCGGTTGGGGGAATGGTGCGGTCACGCACCGGAACTGGAAATCGATCTCGCGCTGGCAAACATTGGCCTCGATTTATTAGGTCAGGCACGCAACTTCTTATCGTATGCTGCTGAATTAGCGGGAGAAGGTGATGAAGATACCCTGGCATTCACCCGAGACGAACGCCAGTTCAGCAACTTATTGTTGGTTGAACAACCAAATGGCAATTTTGCCGACACCATTGCACGCCAGTATTTCATCGATGCATGGCATGTGGCGCTCTTTACCCGTCTGATGGAAAGCCGTGATCCGCAACTGGCGGCGATTTCTGCCAAAGCAATTAAAGAAGCGCGTTATCACCTGCGTTTTAGTCGTGGCTGGCTGGAGCGGCTAGGCAATGGTACTGACGTATCAGGGCAAAAGATGCAGCAGGCCATCGACAAGTTGTGGCGTTTTACAGCCGAACTGTTCGATGCCGACGAGATTGATATTGCACTGAGTGAAGAGGGTGTTGCAGTTGATCCACGCACTTTACGTGCTGCGTGGGAAGCCGAAGTTTTTGCCGGGATCAACGAAGCCAAATTAAACGTGCCGCACGAGCTGGCGTATCGCACTGGCGGTAAAAAAGGGCTGCATACCGAACATCTTGGGCCAATGCTGGCAGAAATGCAGTATCTCCAGCGTGTCTTGCCCGGTCAGCAATGGTAACAGAGGAGATGGGTATGCAACGTCTGGCCACCATTGCACCGCCGCAGGTGCATGAGATATGGGCGCTACTCAGCCAGATCCCGGACCCGGAGATTCCGGTGCTGACCATTACCGATTTGGGCATGGTACGTAATGTGACACAGATGGGAGAAGGATGGGTGATCGGCTTTACGCCGACATATTCCGGTTGTCCGGCAACGGAACATCTGATTGGCGCGATACGTGAGGCAATGACAACCAACGGATTTACCCCCGTTCAGGTTGTGCTGCAACTCGACCCGGCGTGGACCACCGACTGGATGACCCCCGATGCCCGTGAGCGTCTGCGACAGTATGGCATTAGCCCGCCCGCCGGACACAGTTGCCATGCCCATTTGCCGCCAGAGGTGCGTTGCCCGCGCTGCACCAGCGTCCATACCACACTTATCAGTGAATTTGGTTCCACGGCCTGCAAAGCATTGTATCGCTGCGATAGCTGTCGCGAACCTTTCGATTATTTCAAATGTATTTGAGGATGCCATGACAACGTTTCATTCCTTAACGGTGGCAAAAGTGGAGCCGGAAACCCGTGATGCGGTGACCATTACCTTTGCGGTGCCCCAGCCTTTGCAGGAGGCGTATCGCTTTCGCCCTGGTCAACATTTGACCTTAAAAGCCAGCCTTAATGGTGAAGAATTACGCCGTTGTTACTCCATTTGCCGTAGCTACCTGCCTGGCGAAATTAGTGTGGCGGTGAAAGCTATTGAAGGCGGACGTTTCTCCCGCTATGCCCGCGATCACATCCGTCAGGGGATGACGCTGGAAGTCATGGTGCCGCAAGGGCATTTCGGCTATCAGCCGCAGGCCGAACGCCACGGGCGCTATCTGGCTATTGCAGCAGGATCAGGTATTACGCCAATGCTGGCGATTATCACCACCACTTTACAAACCGAGCCTGAAAGTCAGTTCACCCTGATTTACGGTAACCGTACCAGTCAGAGCATGATGTTCCGCCAGGCACTGGCAGACCTGAAAGACAAATATCCTCAGCGTTTACAGTTGTTGTGCATTTTTAGTCAGGAAACCCTCGACAGCGATCTGCTTCACGGGCGTATTGACGGTGAAAAATTACAGTCACTTGGGGCCTCGCTCATTAATTTTCGTCTTTATGATGAGGCCTTTATTTGTGGTCCGGCTGCAATGATGGATGACTCGGAAGCCGCCTTAAAAGCGTTGGGAATGCCAGAAAAAGCCATTCACCTGGAGCGGTTTAATACGCCTGGCACGCGCGTCAAACGTAGCGTTAACGTGCAAAGTGATGGACAAAAAGTAACTGTGCGTCAGGATGGACGGGATCGGGAAATCGTGCTTAATGCCGACGATGAAAGCATTCTCGACGCGGCATTGCGCCAGGGGGCTGATCTGCCCTATGCCTGCAAAGGCGGCGTCTGTGCGACCTGCAAATGCAAAGTGCTGCGTGGCAAAGTGGCGATGGAAACCAATTACAGTCTGGAACCGGATGAACTGGCCGCAGGCTATGTGTTGAGTTGCCAGGCACTGCCGCTGACCAGCGATGTGGTGGTTGACTTTGACGCGAAGGGGATGGCATGAACGAACTGATCGTCAGCCGTCAGCAACGAGTATTGTTGCTGACCCTTAACCGTCCTGCCGCACGTAATGCGCTGAATAATGCCCTGCTGACGCAACTGGTAAATGAACTGGACGCTGCGGCTACCGATACCAGCATTTCGGTCTGTGTGATTACTGGTAATGCACGCTTTTTTGCCGCCGGGGCCGATCTCAACGAAATGGCAGAAAAAGATCTCGCGGCCACCTTAAACGATACACGCCCGCAGCTATGGGCGAGATTGCAGGCCTTTAACAAACCACTCATCGCAGCTGTCAACGGTTACGCGCTTGGTGCGGGCTGCGAACTGGCATTGTTGTGTGATGTGGTGGTTGCCGGAGAGAACGCGCGTTTTGGGTTGCCGGAAATCACTCTTGGCATCATGCCTGGTGCAGGCGGAACGCAACGTTTAATTCGTAGTGTCGGTAAATCGTTAGCCAGCAAAATGGTGCTGGGCGGAGAAAGCATCACCGCTCAGCAAGCACAGCAGGCCGGGCTGGTTAGCGACGTCTTCCCCAGCGATTTAACCCTCGAATATGCCTTACAGCTGGCATCGAAAATGGCACGTCACTCGCCGCTGGCCTTACAAGCGGCAAAGCAAGCGCTGCGCCAGTCGCAGGAAGTGGCTCTGCAAGCCGGACTTGCCCAGGAGCGACAGTTATTCACCTTGCTGGCGGCAACAGAAGATCGTCATGAAGGCATCTCCGCTTTCTTACAAAAACGCACGCCCGACTTTAAAGGACGCTAATGTGGAATTCATCCTCAGTCATATAGAAAAGGGCGTGATGACACTAACGCTCAACCGCCCGGAACGCCTGAACAGTTTTAATGATGAGATGCACGCACAACTGGCAGAGTGCCTGAAACAGGCGGAGCGCGACGACACTATCCGTTGCCTGTTAATTACAGGTGCCGGACGTGGATTTTGTGCTGGTCAGGATCTCAACGATCGTAACGTTGATCCCACTGGCCCCGCACCGGATTTAGGTATGTCAGTAGAGCAATTCTATAACCCGCTGGTACGTCGCTTGGCAAAACTGCCAAAACCAGTGATCTGTGCAGTCAATGGCGTGGCGGCAGGGGCAGGCGCAACACTGGCACTGGGGTGCGATATCGTTATTGCCGCCCGTTCAGCAAAATTCGTCATGGCGTTTAGTAAATTAGGTTTAGTACCCGATTGCGGTGGTACCTGGTTACTGCCACGCGTTGCCGGGCGAGCGCGCGCCATGGGGCTGGCACTGCTGGGGAATCAACTGAGTGCTGAACAGGCGCACGAATGGGGGATGATCTGGCAGGTTGTTGATGATGAAACGCTGGCAGATACCGCGCTACAGCTGGCACTGCATCTGGCGACACAACCGACATTTGGTCTTGGACTTATCAAGCAAGCGATAAATAGCGCTGAAACTAACACGCTCGATACGCAGCTGGATCTGGAACGCGACTATCAGCGACTTGCCGGACGGAGCGCAGATTATCGTGAAGGTGTCAGTGCGTTCCTGGCTAAACGCTCACCGCAGTTCACGGGGAAATAGCATGATGATAAATGTGCAAACTGTGGCAGTGATTGGGAGCGGCACCATGGGGGCAGGCATTGCAGAAGTTGCCGCCAGTCATGGACATCAGGTTTTACTGTATGACATTTCTGCTGAAGCGCTGACCCGCGCAATAGACGGAATACACGCGCGGCTGAATTCACGCGTGAAGCGGGGAAAACTGACCGCTGAAACCTGTGAACGCACATTGAAACGTCTGATCCCGGTGACCGATATTCACGCGCTGGCAGCAGCGGATCTGGTCATTGAAGCGGCGTCTGAACGTCTGGAAGTCAAAAAAGCGCTCTTTGCACAGCTGGCGGAAGTTTGCCCGCCACAAACGCTATTGACCACTAACACATCTTCAATCTCTATAACCGCGATTGCTGCGGAGGTGAAAAATCCTGAACGTGTTGCGGGGCTGCATTTTTTTAACCCGGCACCGGTGATGAAGTTGGTGGAGGTGGTCAGTGGGCTGGCAACGGCGGCGGAAGTTGTCGAGCAGTTGTGTGAACTGACGTTAAGTTGGGGTAAGCAGCCTGTGCGCTGTCATTCGACCCCTGGATTTATCGTTAACCGTGTTGCGCGTCCTTATTATTCCGAGGCCTGGCGGGCACTGGAAGAGCAGGTTGCTGCACCAGAAGTGATTGACGCTGCGCTTCGCGATGGCGCTGGTTTCCCGATGGGGCCGCTGGAATTAACCGATCTGATTGGTCAGGACGTCAATTTTGCTGTCACCTGCTCGGTGTTTAACGCTTTCTGGCAGGAACGTCGTTTTCTCCCTTCGCTGGTGCAACAGGAACTGGTGATTGGTGGACGATTAGGCAAGAAAAGTGGGCTGGGCGTGTATGACTGGCGTGCGGAGCGTGAGGAAGTTGTTGGCCTGGAAGCGGTAAGCGACAGTTTTAGTCCAATGAAAGTAGAAAATAAAAGTGACGGTGTCACGGAAATTGACGATGTTTTATTGATTGAGACACAAGGCGAGACGGCACAGGCGCTGGCAACACGACTGGCACGCCCGGTGGTCGTGGTCGACAAAATGACGGGCAAGGTGGTGACCATTGCTGCGGCAGCGGTGAACCCGGACTCAGCGACTCGCAAGGCCATTTATTACCTGCAACAGCAGGGCAAAACAGTGCTGCAAATTGCTGATTACCCAGGAATGCTGATTTGGCGAACGGTAGCAATGATCATCAATGAAGCCCTTGATGCGCTGCAAAAAGGTGTGGCCTCTGAACAGGATATCGATACCGCCATGCGTCTTGGGGTGAATTATCCATATGGCCCGCTTGCCTGGGGAGCGCAACTTGGCTGGCAGCGAATATTAAGGCTCCTGGAAAACCTACAACATCACTATGGCGAAGAACGTTATCGTCCATGTTCATTGCTGCGCCAGCGGGCGCTTCTGGAGAGCGGTTATGAGTCATAAGGCCTGGCAAAATGCCCATGTAATGTATGAGAACGATGCCTGCGCCAAAGCACTTGGCATCGACATTATCTCAATGGATGAAGGCTTTGCTGTAGTGACCATGACCGTTACTGCACAAATGCTTAATGGTCACCAAAGTTGCCATGGAGGGCAGCTATTTTCACTGGCTGATACTGCCTTTGCCTACGCCTGCAATAGTCAGGGGCTGGCAGCCGTCGCTTCTGCCTGCACGATTGATTTTTTACGTCCAGGCTTTGCCGGAGACACCTTAACTGCCACTGCGCAGGTACGTCATCAGGGCAAGCAAACCGGTGTTTACGACATCGAAATTGTTAACCAACAACAAAAAACGGTTGCGCTGTTTCGCGGTAAATCTCACCGCATCGGCGGCACCATTACAGGAGAAGCCTGATGCGTGAAGCCTTTATCTGTGACGGAATTCGTACGCCAATTGGTCGCTACGGCGGGGCATTATCTGGTGTTCGGGCTGACGATCTGGCAGCTATCCCTTTGCGGGAGTTGCTGGTGCGAAACCCGCGTCTCGATGCGGAGTGTATCGATGATGTGATCCTCGGCTGTGCTAATCAGGCGGGAGAAGATAACCGTAACGTAGCACGGATGGCGACTTTACTGGCGGGGCTGCCGCAGAGTGTTTCCGGCACTACCATTAATCGCTTGTGTGGTTCCGGGCTGGACGCGCTGGGGTTCGCCGCACGGGCGATTAAAGCGGGCGATGGCGATTTACTGATCGCCGGTGGCGTGGAGTCAATGTCACGGGCACCGTTTGTTATGGGCAAGGCAGCCAGTGCATTTTCTCGTCAGGCTGAGATGTTTGATACCACTATTGGCTGGCGATTTGTGAACCCGCTCATGGCTCAGCAATTTGGAACTGACAGCATGCCGGAAACGGCAGAGAATGTAGCTGAACTGTTAAAAATCTCGCGAGAAGATCAAGATAGCTTTGCGCTACGCAGTCAGCAACGTACGGCAAAAGCGCAATCCTCAGGCATTTTAGCTGAGGAGATTGTTCCGGTTGTGTTGAAAAACAAAAAAGGTGTTGTAACAGAAATACAACATGATGAGCATCTGCGCCCGGAAACGACGCTGGAACAGTTAGGTGGGCTAAAAGCACCGTTTCGTGCCAATGGAGTGATCACCGCAGGCAATGCCTCCGGGGTGAATGACGGAGCCGCTGCGTTGATTATTGCCAGTGAACAGATGGCTGCAGCGCAAGGACTGACACCGAGAGCGCGTATCGTCGCCATGGCAACCGCCGGGGTGGAGCCGCGTCTTATGGGGCTTGGTCCGGTGCCTGCAACTCGCCGGGTGCTGGAACGCGCGGGGCTGAGTATTCACGATATGGACGTGATTGAACTGAATGAAGCGTTCGCGGCCCAGGCGTTGGGTGTACTACGCGAATTGGGGCTGCCTGATGATGCCCCACATGTTAACCCCAACGGAGGCGCCATCGCCTTAGGCCATCCATTGGGAATGAGTGGTGCCCGCCTGGCACTGGCTGCCAGTCATGAGCTGCATCGGCGTAACGGTCGTTACGCATTATGCACCATGTGCATCGGTGTCGGTCAGGGCATCGCCATGATTCTGGAGCGTGTTTGAGCATATCAACCTGCGAGTATCCTACAATGATAACCAATACAAAGCTTGACCCGATTGAAACCGCGTCTGTTGATGAGTTACAGGCGTTGCAAACACAGCGTCTGAAATGGACGCTCAAACACGCGTATGAAAATGTGCCGATGTATCGGCGCAAATTCGACGCAGCAGGTGTACATCCTGATGATTTCAGGGAACTTTCAGACCTGCGTAAATTTCCCTGTACCACCAAGCAGGATCTGCGCGACAACTATCCCTTTGACACCTTTGCCGTGCCGATGGAACAAGTGGTGCGCATTCATGCTTCTTCGGGAACCACAGGTAAACCGACAGTTGTCGGCTATACGCAAAACGATATTGATAACTGGGCCAATATCGTAGCGCGTTCCTTGCGTGCGGCAGGTGGCACGCCCAAAGACAAAATTCATGTCGCCTATGGTTACGGCCTGTTTACCGGTGGGCTGGGCGCGCACTATGGTGCAGAACGCCTGGGCGCTACGGTGATCCCGATGTCTGGTGGGCAGACGGAAAAACAAGCGCAACTGATCCGCGATTTTCAACCGGATATGATCATGGTTACGCCATCTTATTGCCTTAACCTGATTGAAGAGCTGGAGCGGCAGTTGGGCGGTGATGCCAGCGGTTGCTCGCTGCGAGTTGGAGTGTTTGGTGCTGAGCCGTGGACACAGGCCATGCGTAAAGAGATTGAACGGCGTCTGGGGATCACTGCGCTGGATATTTATGGCCTGTCAGAAGTGATGGGGCCGGGGGTCGCGATGGAGTGTCTGGAAACTACCGACGGCCCAACCATTTGGGAAGATCATTTCTATCCTGAAATTGTTAATCCCAATGACGGCACACCGCTTGCCGATGGCGAACATGGCGAACTGTTATTCACCACGCTGACCAAAGAAGCATTGCCGGTTATTCGTTACCGTACGCGTGATTTAA
This sequence comes from Escherichia sp. HH091_1A, assembly GCF_030295175.1. Classification (NCBI taxonomy): domain Bacteria; kingdom Pseudomonadati; phylum Pseudomonadota; class Gammaproteobacteria; order Enterobacterales; family Enterobacteriaceae; genus Escherichia; species Escherichia sp. HH091_1A. Next base: position 1,791,165 of record NZ_AP025747.1, read on the forward strand.
CCCGACTGTTGCCAGGAACGGCACGAACCATGCGCCGCATGGATCGCATCAGTGGACGTAGCGATGACATGTTGATCATTCGCGGTGTAAATGTCTTCCCGTCACAACTGGAAGAAGAGATTGTCAAATTCGAACATTTATCGCCGCATTACCAACTGGAGGTTAACCGTCGGGGGCATCTTGATTCACTTTCTGTGAAAGTGGAGTTGAAAGAAAGCAGCCTGACATTGACGCATGAGCAGCGTTGCCAGGTTTGCCACCAGTTGCGCCATCGGATTAAATCGATGGTGGGGATCTCTACTGATGTGATGATCGTTAACTGTGGCAGTATCCCGCGTTCAGAAGGCAAGGCGTGTCGGGTGTTTGATCTGCGCAATATTGTTGGTGCCTGATGTGTCGCCTGGTCCTGGTGGGTGAACCGCCAGGGCCAGAAGTCGATACGACCTGTGCTATGATTCATAAATCACAACAATAACAACAGACTGAATCGAATGAGTAAACTTGATACTTTTATCCAACATGCTGTAAACGCTGTTCCTGTTAGTGGCACATCTTTGATCTCCTCTCTGTATGGTGATTCACTTTCTCATCGTGGTGGAGAAATCTGGTTGGGTAGTCTGGCTGCTTTGCTGGAAGGACTGGGATTTGGTGAGCGTTTCGTCCGTACCGCTTTGTTTCGTCTTAATAAAGAAGGCTGGCTGGATGTTTCCCGCATCGGGCGACGCAGTTTCTACAGTCTCAGTGATAAAGGCTTGCGGCTGACACGACGGGCAGAAAGTAAAATTTATCGTGCAGAGCAACCCGCATGGGATGGTAAATGGCTCCTGTTGCTCTCGGAGGGTTTAGATAAAGCAACGCTGACTGATGTCAAAAAGCAGTTGATCTGGCAAGGTTTTGGCACACTGGCGCCCAGCCTGATGGCATCGCCGTCGCAAAAACTGGCGGATGTACAGACACTTTTGCATGAAGCGGGGGTGGCGGATAACGTGATTTGTTTTGAAGCGCAAATACCACTGGCGCTTTCTCGCGCAGCACTGCGTGCCAGAGTAGAAGAGTGCTGGCATTTAACTGAACAAAATGCCATGTACGAAACCTTTATTCAGTCATTCCGCCCGCTGGTGCCGCTGTTAAAAGAGACGGCAGACGAGTTAACCCCGGAGCGTGCATTTCATATTCAGCTTTTACTGATCCATTTTTATCGCCGTGTCGTCCTTAAAGACCCATTGTTGCCGGAGGAGTTGCTTCCGGCTCACTGGGCAGGGCATACGGCGCGTCAGCTGTGTATCAACATTTATCAGCGCGTAGCGCCTGCTGCTTTAGCGTTCGTTAGTGAAAAAGGTGAAACCTCGGTCGGTGAACTGCCTGCGCCGGGAAGCCTGTATTTTCAACGTTTTGGCGGCTTGAATATTGAACAGGAGGCGTTATGCCAATTTATCAGATAGACGGTCTGACTCCGGTTGTGCCAGAAGAGAGTTTTGTTCATCCGACAGCGGTATTGGTCGGCGATGTTATTCTCGGCAAGGGTGTTTACGTTGGGCCAAATGCCAGCCTGCGTGGCGATTTTGGTCGTATCATGGTGAAAGATGGCGCGAACATTCAGGATAATTGCGTTATGCACGGTTTTCCCGAGCAGGATACTGTCGTGGAAGAAGATGGACATATTGGTCATAGCGCTATCCTTCACGGCTGCATTATCCGCCGCAATGCATTAGTGGGAATGAACGCGGTAGTGATGGACGGTGCGGTGATTGGTGAGAACAGCATTGTTGGCGCATCTGCATTTGTGAAAGCCAAAGCAGAAATGCCTGCTAATTATCTGATTGTCGGCAGCCCGGCGAAAGCGATTCGTGAACTTAGTGATCAGGAGCTGGCATGGAAAAAGCAGGGCACGCATGAGTATCAGGTGCTGGTGACACGTTATAAGCAGACGTTGTATCAAGTCGAACCATTGCGGGAAGTTGAACCTGGCAGGAAACGTCTGGTATTTGATGAGAATCTGCGACCGAAACAGTAACGTCCAGATGCTGAACGTGCTAATTTTTAGTATGTGATGCATAAACCGCAACGCTGATACAGGTTGCGGTTTTTTATTGCCGGATGCGGCGCTTGACGCGTTTTGTTTTGGTGTTTTTCAGGACAATAGAGGAACTCATCCAGTAATCTTGTTTACGCCTTCGCATTATTTAACTCTTTTCGTTTCTATACTGATTTTTCTGAATTCGTTTTATTACAGGGCAGGGTGCGATGAGCAGCAACACATTTACTCTCGGTACAAAATCCGTTAACCGTCTTGGTTATGGCGCGATGCAACTGGCAGGTCCTGGGGTTTTTGGTCCCCCAAGGGATCGCCACGTCGCTATAACCGTTCTGCGTGAGGCGCTGGCATTGGGCGTCAATCACATTGATACCAGTGACTTTTATGGTCCGCACGTCACCAATCAGATTATCCGCGAAGCGCTTTATCCTTACTCTGACGACCTGACCATTGTTACTAAAATTGGGGCGCGGCGTGGAGAGGACGCCTCCTGGTTGCCCGCATTTTCTCCGGCAGAGTTGCAAAAAGCGGTACACGATAATCTACGTAATCTCGGACTGGACGTACTGGATGTGGTTAACCTGCGCGTTATGATGGGGGATGGTCATGGCCCAGCGGAAGGATCGATTGAAGCCAGCCTGACCGTGCTGGCAGAGATGCAACAACAAGGCCTGGTAAAACATATTGGCCTGAGCAACGTCACACCGACGCAGGTTGCAGAGGCACGCAAGATTGCCGAAATCGTCTGCGTGCAGAACGAATACAACATTGCTCATCGTGCTGATGACGCAATGATTGATGCTTTGGCTCGTGACGGCATTGCCTACGTGCCGTTCTTCCCGCTCGGGGGCTTTACGCCGCTGCAATCCTCCACGCTTTCCGATGTTGCTGCGAGCCTTAATGCGACACCAATGCAGGTAGCGCTGGCGTGGCTGTTACAACGTTCACCGAATATTTTGTTGATTCCTGGAACATCTTCTGTTGCGCATTTACGGGAGAATATGGCTGCTGAAAAATTGCATCTTTCTGCGGACGTGTTGTCTACGTTGGATGGTATTTCGCGAGAATAACGAATATACAAAAGGGAAAGATGCATTTCCCTTTTGTTTCTTTTTTAATGGCATGGAGTGCATATGTTTAAGCCCAGGATTTGCAGCTGGATAGGTTTACTTCCCCTGTTTATGCTGAGTCTTCCAGTACAGGCGGAACTTCGATGTGTTGCAAATGCAGTTGATATTGAACCATTTTTTTCTGCGGCTACCGCTGAAGATTAACAACAAGTTGAACAGGCTATCAACAGTAGCGTGAATCTTGTCCCCTTCGGTTTATCTGCATCGGACTGGAAAGTGCATCGTGGCGATTTAGTGGTAGAAGGTAATATAGAGAGTAATCAAAAATTGATTGTTCTTGGCAATTTGACAGTCAAAGGTAATATTTCCACTTTCTCTCTTTCTAATCCATGGGTTATTCTCGGTAACGTGACGGCAACGAATATAGTTACGGATTCACCACTGTTAATTACCGGTTCGATAAATGCAAGTGGACTGGTATTTATCGACTCATATTACGATAATCCGTCTACGATTAAGGGGAGTATTAATGCGCGAGGGATATTTATCAATGACATAATTGCACCTGTTGTTGCGTCTTCGACAAATAGTGAATTCATGGTCCGTGCGAGTGACAAAAATGACACTGAAAATGTCAAAAAAGCGCTGATGATAATAAATCCTGATGCATATTATTGGGGTCTAATAAATGATGAAGATGCTCTGAAAGAAATTTTTAAGCGAAGCAATATTCGCATGGCAGGGAATATCTGTAATCTGATGAAAAAAGAAGCGCTGTTTCGCCCTAAGCCTTCTCCTGAGTTAGTGCAGGAATTGCAAATGCTGGATGAAGGCAACGTTGCTGCATTTGAAGGACGAGATATTGCGACATTTGATCTTGCCATAATGCGAACTCTCCCAAGGATTAAAGGAATTTCAGCTAACCTACGCAAACAACTTATTAATAGCAATGATGGACAAACGATTGAAAGTATGGCGAGATATATGCCTGACAATGAGATTCTGGAGTTGACTGATCAGCAATTGGGTTACCAGCCTGTTGTTCTGGGGTTGCTCGACCGTGAACCGCTCTCTGTCGAAATAATGACGCGAATGAGTCATCTACCTGATGGTGTCGGTCCGTTGAATCTTGCGCTACGTGAAAATCTCCCTCTGGATATCGTCATGACTCTGGCGAAAAGAGATTGGGATATGATCATTCAGGAGCTTTATAAAGATGCGTGGTTATTGCCCGAATCCATTATTGATGGCTATATCCGCAGTGATGATCCCTCTATTCGTCAGGTCGGTGCTGGAGGACAACTCACCTACAATCAGGCAATGCAGTTGGCGAACGATTCATCAAACGATGTTGTCACAAGCTTAGCGTCAAAGCTGGCAGAGATGAAACACCATGGTCAATTGTTGCGGATGACGCCACAAGAGAGTGACAAAGTTGCAGTATATTTATACCAAAAATTCGAGAATGACGATGATCTAATACGTGTGTTATTTTTAGCATTGCCAGATAACTTACAGTTTAATTTTGTTAAAAGGATGGAGAAAAAATCCCCTGCCTACTTTTGCTGTCGGGATATGCAGGTAATTCACTCTGACGCTGCTCTACAACGATTATTGACACGTTTCAACGATCCTGAGGGGTGGAGTAATCTGGCGAAAAATCAGTATCTGAGCACGTCGATGAAACAAAAAATTTGGCAACGTGCTTTATCGCATCGGAAAAATAATCCCAAAGCAGATTCAGATGCATATGAAACCAGCGCTGATATGATTTTGTCTGAGCTTATCAGCTACGGTGAAGTTGATGACCAGATGCTATTAAATGCCACCTCTCTGAAACGTTCGGACGACTGGGACTTTTTAGAGAGTGCATTAATTAGTTGGGATAATTTACCCGCTGTTGTTCTCAAAGAATTACAGAAAAACACGCCACGCAATGATATTTGGGCGAAGTTTTTTCTGAGGCAGGAAAACAGCTCCCGTGCGCAGGTTAACGAAGCGTTACGTGTTTATTATGCACTCGACCCCGATGCGTTAGCACAACTGGATGTACTGGCAAAACAACCGGATCGTATATGGTGGAGTACACTGGCGAAAAGCAATCTCACATTTTTCAAGTTCGGCGCACTTAGCAACCGCCACACCCCCCCTGCGGCACTGGCGGCAGAAATTGATCCCGAGTGGTGGATTGTGGCGATGAATAATCCCCGTTTTCCAGTTGATGTATTAAAGGCGAGGCTGAAACGTGATCCTTTGCTGGCGTTAGAGCTTGTTAACCCTGAACTGGATTTAGTTCGCCAGCTGGCGCTTAACGGTAAGACGCGCGCAATACGGGAACAAGCGATGAGAAAACTTGATGAGTTGTATTGATCCACAACGTAATGTTTCTTAACCATTTGATTAATTGGGGATAATCATTCCTGGCAGTGAGTCCCCAATACCTTGATATATTCTGAATTTTTAATGAAGCGGCGTGTTGCGATATCTCCGTAAGGGGAATTGATGCACCATAGCGCAAACCGAATTATCAAGGATTGATAATGACGCTCTACCAGATAAAACCGCTCTTTCAGTCGCTGTTAAGGCCGACGATGTTTTGGCTTTATAAGCACCATGTTACAGCGAATCACATCACTCTTGCTGCACTGGCGCTTTCTCTTCTTACCGGATTGCTGTTGATGTTGGTGGCACGCCCCATCCTTTTTTTGCTATTGCCCATCGTGCTTTTTGTCCGTATGGCACTCAATGCGCTGGATGGCATGATGGCGCGTGAGTGTAATCAGCAAACACGTCTTGGGGCGATTTTGAACGAAACTGGCGATGTTATTTCCGATATTGCGCTTTATTTACCGTTTTTATTTTTACCGGAAAGTAACGCATCACTCGTAATACTCATGTTATTTTGCACCATATTGACTGAGTTTTGCGGTTTACTCGCGCAGACGATTAACGGTATTCGCAGTTATGCCGGTCCATTTGGCAAAAGCGATCGTGCGTTAATATTTGGTTTGTGGGGGCTGGCCATTGCCATTTATCCCCAGTGGATGCAATGGAATAATTTATTATGGAGTATTGCTTCAATTCTGCTTATCTGGACTGCGATTAATCGTTGTCGGAGTGTGCTTTTTATGAGTGCTGAAAGATAATGCTGGAAAAATCTCTGGCAACACTTTTCGCGTTGTTAATTTTAGCAACGCTGATAAACCGTTTTCTGATATGGCGGTTACCGGAGAGAAAAGGGGGTGAGGTTACATTACGTATTCGTACCTGGTGGGGCATCGTCATTTGTTTTTCAATGGTGATTTCAGGTCCACGCTGGATGACGTTGACGTTTTTTGCGCTGATAAGTTTTCTGGCATTGAAAGAATATTGTACGCTTATATCTGTACATTTTCCGCGTTGGTTATATTGGGGTATTCCTCTTAACTATTTGCTTATCGGTTTTAATTGCTTTGAGCTGTTTCTGTTATTTATACCTTTGGCTGGGTTTCTGATATTAGCCACCTGGCGAGTTTTAGTGGGTGACCCCTCTGGTTTTCTGCATACCGTGAGCGCCATTTTTTGTGGCTGGATAATGACCGTTTTCGCCTTGAGTCATGCCGCCTGGTTATTAATGTTGCCAACCACAAATATCCAGGGCGGGGCGTTACTGGTGTTATTTCTTTTGGCATTAACCGAGTCAAACGATATTGCACAGTATTTATGGGGAAAATCCTGCGGCAGAAGAAAAGTGGTCCCTAAAGTCAGCCCGGGAAAAACATTGGAAGGTCTGATGGGCGGCGTAATCACCACCATGATTGCGTCACTGATTATTGGACCGTTGCTGACACCGCTAGATACATTACAGGCATTATTAGCGGGTTTGTTAATTGGTATTAGTGGTTTTTGCGGCGATGTAGTGATGTCAGCCATCAAACGAGATATTGGTGTTAAAGATAGTGGAAAACTATTACCAGGACATGGCGGACTCCTTGACAGGATTGACTCATTAATTTTCACCGCTCCGGTATTTTTTTATTTTATTCGCTACTGCTGTTACTGAAGGAAAATAGAGAAAATGGAAAATTCACGCATCCCTGGGGAACATTTTTTTACCACCAGTGATAATACAGCGTTGTTTTATCGGCACTGGCCCGCTTTACAGCCAGGGGTGAAAAAGGTCATCGTCTTATTTCATCGCGGTCATGAACATTCTGGTCGTCTACAACATATCGTTGATGAACTGGCGATGCCAGATACTGCTTTTTATGCCTGGGATGCCCGAGGGCATGGACAAACTTCGGGGCCGCGTGGTTATAGCCCATCTCTTGCGCGTTCAGTGCAGGATGTCGATGAATTTGTCCGTTTTGCTGCCAGCGACAGCCAGGTCGGGCTGGAAGAGGTGGTTGTGATCGCGCAAAGCGTCGGCGCAGTGCTGGTTGCCACATGGGTTCATGATTATGCGCCTGCTATTCGCGGGCTGGTGCTGGCTTCTCCGGCCTTTAAGGTTAAATTGTATGTGCCGCTGGCACGTCCTGCGCTGGCGTTATGGCATCGTCTGCGTGGTCTGTTTTTTATTAATTCCTATGTGAAAGGACGCTATTTGACCCACGATTGGGAACGGGTAGCGAGTTTCAATAATGATCCGCTGATCACACGGGCGATTGCCGTCAATATCTTGCTCGATCTCTATAAAACGTCTGAACGTATTGTTAGCGATGCGGCGGCGATTACGCTCCCCACGCAACTTCTGATATCGGGCGATGACTATGTGGTGCGTCGCCAACCGCAGATTGATTTTTATCAGAGATTACGTAGCCCTCTGAAAGAGCTGCATCTGCTGCCGGGCTTTTATCACGACACGTTGGGTGAAGAGAACAGGGCGCAGGCATTTGAAAAAATGCAAAGTTTTATCAGCCGTTTATATGCTAACAAGTCGCAAAAATTTGATTATCAGCATGAAGAGCGCACAGGACCATCTGCGGATCGATGGCGGCTCCTTTCTGGTGGACCCGTGCCATTATCGCCGATTGATTTGGCGTATCGCTTTATGCGAAAGGCGATGAAACTGTTCGGGGCGCAATCTGCGGGCCTGCATCTCGGAATGAGCACCGGCTTTGATTCAGGCAGTTCGCTGGATTATGTTTATCAAAATCAACCGCAAGGCAGTAACGCATTCGGGCGTTTTATCGACAAAATCTACCTGAACAGTGTTGGCTGGCGCGGTATTCGCCAGCGCAAAGCCCATTTACAAATGCTGATTAAACAAGCCGTTGCCGATCTCCACGCCAAAGGTTTAGCCGTCCGCGTGGTTGACATTGCCGCAGGGCATGGGCGCTATGTACTGGATGCGCTGGCAAACGAGCCTGCCGTAAGCGATATTTTGTTACGTGATTACAGTGAGTTAAATGTTGCACAGGGGCAAGAGATGATTGCCCAAAAGGGAATGTCTGGGCGGGCGCGTTTTGAACAGGGCGATGCGTTTAATACGGCAGAACTCAGCGCGTTAACTCCGCGGCCTACGTTGGCGATTGTCTCTGGCCTGTATGAGCTTTTTCCCGAAAACGAGCAGGTAAAAAACTCCCTCGCTGGTCTTGCCAATGCCATCGAACCGGGTGGCATTCTCATCTACACCGGGCAGCCGTGGCACCCACAACTGGAGCTGATTGCCGGGGTGTTAACCAGTCATAAAGATGGTAAACCGTGGGTAATGCGCGTGCGTTCGCAAGGGGAGATGGATTCGCTCGTGCGTAATGCCGGATTTGATAAATGCACACAACGGATTGATGAGTGGGGCATTTTTACGGTTTCGATGGCGGTGCGTCGTGACCACTGAACGCCGGAGCGTATTGCTACAAGGAGCTGGCTGGTTATTGTTGCTGGCCCCGTTTTTCTTCTTCACATATGGATTTCTTAATCAGTTCACCGCGATTCAGGATCTTAACAATCATGATATCCCCAGTCAGGTATTCGGTTGGGAAACGGCGATCCCTTTTCTTCCCTGGACTATTGTTCCTTACTGGAGTCTGGATCTTTTATATGGATTTTCGCTGTTCGTTTGTCGCTCGACATTCGAACAGCGCCGACTGGTCCACCGGCTTATTCTGTCAACGGTAATGGCCTGTTGCGGTTTTTTGCTCTATCCGCTGAAGTTTAGTTTTATCCGCCCTGAAGTGAGTGGGGTGACGGGATGGCTATTTTCGCAACTTGAACTGTTTGATCTGCCTTATAACCAGTCCCCTTCGCTGCATATTATTCTCTGCTGGCTACTTTGGCGTCACTTTCGTCAGCATCTGGCTGTGAGGTGGCGTAAAGTCTGTGGCGGATGGTTTTTACTCATCGCCATTTCGACGCTGACGACCTGGCAGCATCATTTTATTGATGTCATCACAGGGCTGGCAGTAGGTATGTTGATTGACTGGATGGTGCCCGTCGACCGTCGCTGGAATTATCAGATACCTGATCAACGTCGAATCAAAATAGCACTGCCATATGTCGTAGGCGCGTGTTCGTGCATAGTATTGATGACGCTAATGATGATGAATCAGTTACGGTGGTCAGTCTGGTTATGTTGGCCAGTATTATCGCTACTCATTATTGGCCGTGGGTACGGTGGGCTTGGCGCGATAACAACAGGGAAAGATAGTCAGGGGAAACTCCCGCCTGCCGTTTACTGGCTGACGTTGCCCTGGCGCATCGGGATGTGGCTGTCTATGCGTTGGTTTTGCCTTCGCCTGGAGCCGGTGAGCGAAATTACTGCGGGTGTTTATTTAGGGGCGTTTCCACGACATATTCCGGCACAGAATGCAGTTCTGGACGTCACCTTTGAATTCCCTCGCGGACGCGCGACAAAAGATCGACTCTATTTTTGTGTACCGATGTTGGATCTGGTGGTTCCGGAAGAGGGGGAGCTCCGACAGGCCGTGGCGATGCTGGAAACATTACGCAAAGAGCAAGGCAGCATTCTGGTCCATTGCGCGTTGGGATTATCGCGCAGTGCGCTGGTGGTGGCCGCATGGCTGTTATGTTACGGACACTGTAAAACCGTTGATGAAGCGATTAACTATATTCGCGTCAGACGCCCGCAGATTGTGCTGACAGACGAGCACAAAACGATGCTGAGATTGTGGGAAAACAGGTAAGTGGATTGAGATGTGGACTGAATATCTACAGTCCACATCAAAATAGTGTCCGGTTATGCAGCAACAATACTGTCGATGGCTGCTTTCGCGTCAGACTGCGCTTTCGCTGCCATTTCCGGGCCGTATGCGATCCCTTCGGCGAAGACAAATTTCACATCGGTAATGCCGATAAAGCCCAGGAATGTGGACAGATACGGCGTTACCAGATCCGTTGGGCCATCTTTATGGATCCCTCCGCGGCTGGTAATCACGATGGCTTTTTTACCCGTTACCAGACCTTCCGGACCGTTCTCGGTATAGCGGAAAGTAACGCCTGCACGTGCCACCAGGTCAAAATAGTTTTTCAACTGAGTTGAGATGTTGAAGTTATACATCGGTGCCGCAATAACTATAACTTCGTGGGCTTTCAGCTCGGCAATCAGCTCATCGGAAAGCGCCAGAGCTTCCTGCTGACGCGGAGTCAGCGGCGCATCGCTCGGACGCAGTGCACCAACCAGTTCGCCATCCAGTACCGGAATCGGATTTGCAGCCAGGTCACGCACGGTGATTTCATCAGCGGAGTGCTTTTCGCGCCATTGTTCAACAAAATAATCGGACAACTGATTAGACTGAGAGTACCCTGCCAGGATGCTGGATTTAAGAACTAATACCTTGCTCATGGTGTTTCCTTATAGATGTTTGAATGGGCGATGCCCCGTTGCTTGTTGACACTTTATTCACAATCCTGCCACAGAGATAGCGCAATAAATCGAAGCCTATGTTCGAATTTATTGAACAACGCATAGAAAGCCGCGATGTGGTACTCTATATATATCATTTAAAAGAAAATTAATCAGGCAGCCTACTGCCCACTAACGTTATGACAGAACAACAAAAATTGACCTTTACGGCCTTGCAGCAGCGGCTAGATTCGCTGATGCTGCGTGACAGACTGCGTTTTTCCCGCCGTCTGCATGGCGTGAAGAAGGTTAAAAATCCTGATGCACAACAGGCCATTTTCCAGGAGATGGCGAAAGAGATTGACCAGGCGGCAGGGAAAGTCCTGCTGCGTGAAGCGGCACGACCGGAAATCACTTATCCGGACAATTTGCCGGTGAGTCAGAAAAAACAGGACATTCTCGAAGCAATTCGTGATCACCAGGTGGTGATCGTCGCAGGGGAAACGGGTTCCGGTAAAACGACTCAGCTACCGAAAATCTGTATGGAGCTGGGCCGCGGAATTAAAGGGCTGATCGGCCATACCCAGCCGCGTCGTCTGGCGGCACGAACGGTGGCGAACCGTATTGCGGAAGAGCTGAAAACGGAGCCGGGCGGTTGCATCGGTTACAAAGTGCGTTTCAGCGATCACGTCAGTGATAACACGATGGTCAAACTGATGACCGACGGTATCCTGCTGGCGGAGATCCAGCAAGACCGTCTGCTGATGCAGTACGACACCATCATTATTGACGAAGCGCACGAACGCAGCCTGAATATCGATTTTCTGCTCGGCTATTTGAAAGAGTTGCTGCCGCGGCGTCCTGACCTAAAAATCATTATTACTTCCGCGACTATCGACCCGGAACGCTTTTCGCGCCACTTTAATAATGCGCCGATTATCGAAGTCTCCGGTCGTACCTATCCGGTGGAGGTGCGCTATCGCCCGATTGTTGAAGAAGCTGATGACACCGAGCGCGACCAGTTGCAGGCGATTTTTGACGCCGTAGACGAACTGAGTCAGGAAAGCCCTGGCGACATTCTGATTTTTATGAGCGGCGAGCGAGAAATTCGCGATACCGCCGATGCGCTGCACAAGCTAAACTTACGCCATACGGAAATTCTTCCGCTTTATGCACGGCTTTCGAACAGCGAGCAGAACCGCGTCTTCCAGTCGCACAGCGGACGGCGCATTGTGCTGGCGACTAACGTCGCGGAAACGTCGCTGACCGTGCCGGGGATTAAATACGTTATCGACCCAGGTACGGCGCGTATTAGCCGCTACAGCTATCGCACCAAAGTACAGCGTCTGCCGATTGAGCCCATTTCGCAGGCTTCAGCTAATCAGCGTAAAGGCCGCTGTGGTCGTGTGTCAGAAGGGATCTGCATTCGTCTTTATTCCGAAGACGATTTCCTCTCGCGCCCGGAGTTTACCGATCCGGAGATTCTGCGTACCAACCTGGCCTCGGTTATTTTGCAGATGACCGCGCTGGGGCTGGGCGATATCGCTGCGTTCCCGTTTGTAGAAGCGCCGGATAAACGCAATATCCAGGATGGCGTGCGTCTGCTCGAAGAGCTGGGCGCGATCACCACTGATGAACAGGCCAGCGCCTATAAACTGACGCCGCTCGGTCGCCAGCTCTCGCAACTGCCTGTCGACCCACGTCTGGCGCGAATGGTGCTGGAAGCGCAGAAACATGGCTGCGTGCGTGAGGTGATGATTATCACTTCCGCGCTCTCTATTCAGGACCCGCGAGAGCGGCCAATGGACAAGCAGCAGGCATCGGACGAAAAACATCGTCGCTTCCACGATAAAGAATCCGACTTCCTGGCGTTTGTAAATCTGTGGAATTATCTTGGCGAGCAGCAAAAGGCGCTCTCTTCAAACGCCTTCCGTCGCCTGTGCCGTACTGATTACCTTAACTATCTGCGCGTGCGTGAATGGCAGGATATCTACACTCAGTTGCGCCAGGTGGTGAAAGAACTTGGCATTCCGGTTAACAGCGAACCGGCGGAGTATCGCGAAATTCACATCGCCTTACTGACAGGTTTGCTTTCGCATATCGGCATGAAAGATGCCGATAAACAGGAATATACCGGCGCACGTAACGCGCGTTTCTCCATCTTCCCCGGTTCTGGTTTATTCAAGAAGCCGCCGAAATGGGCAATGGTGGCGGAACTGGTAGAAACCAGCCGCCTGTGGGGGCGCATTGCGGCACGTATCGATCCGGAATGGGTAGAGCCAGTTGCCCAGCATTTGATTAAACGCTCCTACAGCGAACCGCACTGGGAACGGGCGCAGGGCGCGGTGATGGCAACGGAAAAAGTCACCGTTTACGGGTTGCCGATTGTTGCTGCGCGTAAGGTCAACTACAGCCAGATTGATCCGGCGTTGTGTCGTGAACTTTTTATTCGCCACGCGCTGGTGGAAGGTGACTGGCAGACGCGTCACGCATTCTTCCGTGAAAACCTGAAACTACGGGCAGAAGTGGAAGAACTGGAACACAAATCACGTCGCCGCGATATTCTGGTGGATGACGAAACGTTGTTTGAGTTTTACGACCAGCGCATCAGCCACGATGTGATCTCCGCACGACACTTTGATAGTTGGTGGAAAAAAGTCAGCCGCGAAACACCTGATTTGCTCAACTTTGAAAAGAGCATGTTGATCAAAGAAGGGGCGGAAAAAATCAGCAAGCTGGATTACCCGAACTTCTGGCATCAGGGCAATCTCAAGCTGCGTTTAAGCTATCAGTTTGAGCCGGGGGCGGATGCTGACGGTGTGACCGTGCATATTCCGCTGCCGTTACTTAACCAGGTTGAGGAAAGCGGGTTTGAGTGGCAGATCCCCGGCCTGCGCCGTGAACTGGTGATTGCTCTAATCAAATCGTTGCCGAAACCGGTACGGCGTAATTTTGTGCCCGCGCCAAACTACGCCGAAGCGTTTTTAGGTCGCGTCACGCCGCTGGAACTGCCGTTACTCGACAGCCTTGAGCGCGAGCTACGGCGGATGACCGGCGTTACCGTTGACCGCGAAGACTGGCACTGGGATCAGGTGCCCGATCACCTGAAAATCACCTTCCGCGTGGTGGACGACAAAAATAAGAAGCTAAAAGAAGGGCGCTCATTACAGGATCTGAAAGATGCCCTGAAAGGCAAAGTGCAGGAAACGCTTTCCGCCGTTGCCGATGATGGTATTGAGCAAAGCGGGTTACATATCTGGAGCTTCGGTAATTTACCGGATCACTACGAGCAGAAACGTGGCAACTACAAAGTGAAGGCCTGGCCTGCGCTGGTGGATGAGCGTGACAGCGTAGCGATTAAGCTTTTTGATAACCCGCAGGAACAACAGCAGGCTATGTGGCGTGGTTTGCGTCGCTTGCTGTTGCTGAACATTCCGTCGCCAATTAAATATCTGCATGAGAAACTGCCGAACAAAGCGAAGCTGGGTCTCTACTTTAACCCGTACGGTAAAGTGCTGGATCTCATTGACGACTGCATCTCCTGCGGTGTTGATAAGTTGATTGATGAGGCGGGCGGCCCGGTCTGGACGGAGGAAGGCTTTGCTGCGCTTCATGAAAAAGTCCGCGCTGAACTGAACGACACGGTGGTGGATATTGCGAAGCAGGTCGAGCAAATCCTTACGGCAGTGTTCAATATCAACAAACGCCTGAAAGGACGGGTGGATATGACCATGGCGCTGGGGCTTTCTGACATTAAAGCGCAGATGGGCGGGCTGGTGTATCGCGGTTTTGTCACTGGCAACGGTTTTAAACGGCTGGGCGACACGCTGCGTTATTTACAGGCGATTGAAAAACGTCTGGAAAAACTGGCGGTTGATCCACATCGCGACCGCGCCCAGATGCTGAAAGTCGAAAATGTCCAGCAGGCGTGGCAGCAGTGGATCAACAAACTGCCGCCAGCACGTCGTGAAGATGAAGACGTAAAAGAGATCCGCTGGATGATAGAAGAGCTGCGCGTCAGCTACTTCGCTCAACAACTTGGTACGCCTTATCCGATTTCGGATAAGCGTATTTTGCAGGCGATGGAGCAGATTAGCGGTTAATCCTGCTATTTGCCTGATAAATCTAAAACCCGGTAAGCATTTAGCGCCGGGTTTTTTATTAATTCTAAAACGGTAAGGGTAAAAATTCAGGAATTCAGAAAAATACAATTCTCTGCTGCAAGATGAATAATGTTTATCTACAGCATTTCCTTAAAAGATATGTCAGGCTTGCGGAGTGGCGGTTAAGGAAATACGACTTCCTCCTTTCAGAGGTCTCCGCTTCTCATTATTATCTCACGCAGTATTCTTAAGGGAACGATAAGGAGGAACCATGAACATTACCCCGTTTCCCACACTTTCGACGGCAACCATAGATGCCATAAATGTTATCGGACAGTGGCTGGCGCAGGATGATTTCTCCGGTGAGGTGCCGTATCAGGCCGATTGCGTGATCCTTGCAGGCAATGCGGTTATGCCGACTATCGATGCGGCATGTAAGATTGCCCGCGATCAGCAAATTCCTCTACTGATTAGTGGTGGTATCGGTCACTCGACAACTTTTTTGTATAGCGCCATCGCACAGCATCCGCACTACAACACTATCCGCACCACTGGCAGAGCAGAAGCTACCATCCTGGCGGATATCGCTCATCAGTTCTGGCACATTCCGCATGAAAAAATCTGGATTGAAGACCAGTCAACAAACTGCGGTGAAAACGCACGCTTTAGCATTGCTCTACTGAATCAGGCCGTAGAACGAGTTCACACCGCTATTGTTGTACAGGATCCCACCATGCAGCGGCGCACAATGGCGACGTTCCGTCGTATTACCGGTGACAATCCAGACGCACCTCGTTGGTTAAGTTATCCCGGATTCGTTCCTCAGTTGGGAAATAACGAAGACAGTGTAATCTTTATTAACCAGTTAGAAGGATTATGGCCGGTTGAGCGTTATCTATCACTGCTTACCGGTGAGATGCCACGTTTACGCGATGATAGTGATGGCTATGGTCCCCGTGGGCGAGATTTTATCGTTCACGTTGATTTTCCTGCAGAAGTCACCCAGGCATGGCAAACGCTGAAACACGATGCTGTGCTTATCGAGGCGATGGAAAGTCGCTCGCTACGTTGAAAATTGCCCGTTTGAGAACAACTGTTTGCAAACGGGCATGACTCCTTACTTTTTTTTCTGCCTTTTATTCCTTTTACCCTTCTTTTTATGAAGCCCTTCACAGAATTGTCCTTTCACGATGCCGTCTCTATGATGATTGATGTTAATTAACAATACATTTACCAAAAACAAACATATAAATCACAGGAGTCGCCCATGTCAGTACCCGTTCAACATCCTATGTATATAGATGGACAGTTTGTTACCTGGCGTGGAGACGCATGGATTGATGTGGTTAACCCCGCAACAGAGGCGGTGATTTCCCGCATTCCCGATGGTCAGGCTGAAGATGCTCGCAAAGCAATCGACGCCGCAGAGCGCGCGCAGCCAGAATGGGAAGCATTGCCTGCCATTGAACGCGCCAGTTGGTTACGCAAAATCGCCGTCGGGATCCGCGAACGCGCCAGTGAAATCAGTGCGCTGATTGTTGAAGAAGGGGGCAAGATCCAGCAGCTGGCCGAAGTTGAGGTAGCATTTACTGCGGATTATATCGATTACATGGCAGAGTGGGCGCGGCGTTACGAAGGTGAGATTATTCAAAGCGATCGTCCAGGAGAAAATATTCTTCTCTTTAAACGTGCGCTTGGCGTGACTACCGGCATTCTGCCGTGGAACTTCCCGTTCTTCCTCATTGCCCGCAAAATGGCTCCCGCTCTTTTGACCGGTAATACTATCGTCATTAAACCCAGTGAATTTACGCCAAACAATGCGATTGCTTTTGCCAAAATTGTCGATGAAATAGGCCTTCCACGCGGTGTGTTTAACCTTGTGCTGGGGCGTGGTGAAACCGTTGGGCAAGAACTGGCGGGTAACCCAAAGGTCGCAATGGTCAGTATGACAGGCAGCGTCTCTGCAGGTGAAAAGATCATGGCGACTGCAGCAAAAAATATCACAAAAGTGTGTCTGGAATTGGGTGGTAAAGCACCAGCTATCGTAATGGACGATGCCGATCTTGAACTGGCAGTCAAAGCCATCGTTGATTCACGCGTCATTAATAGTGGGCAAGTGTGTAACTGTGCAGAACGTGTTTATGTACAGAAAGGCATTTATGATCATTTCGTCAATCGGCTGGGTGAAGCGATGCAGGCGGTTCAATTTGGTAACCCCGCTGAACGCAACGACATTGCGATGGGGCCGTTGATTAACGCCGCGGCGCTGGAAAGGGTCGAGCAAAAAGTGGCGCGCGCAGTCGAAGAGGGGGCGAGGGTAGCGTTGGGGGGCAAAGCGGTTGAGGGGAAAGGATATTATTATCCGCCGACTTTGCTGCTGGATGTTCGTCAGGAAATGTCGATTATGCACGAGGAAACCTTTGGCCCGGTGCTGCCAGTGGTCGCATTTGACACGCTGGAAGAGGCTATCGCAATGGCTAATGACAGTGATTACGGCCTGACCTCATCACTCTATACCCAAAATCTGAACGTCGCGATGAAAGCTATTAAAGGGCTGAAGTTTGGTGAAACTTACATCAACCGTGAAAACTTCGAAGCTATGCAAGGATTCCACGCCGGATGGCGTAAATCCGGTATTGGCGGCGCAGATGGCAAACATGGCTTGCATGAATACCTGCAGACCCAGGTGGTTTATTTACAGTCGTAATGAGTGAAAGAGGCGGAGGCTTTTCCCTCCGCCTTTGCTCGTCAGAGTTTAGCGAATTTTTCGAGGGTGCGAATAAGCTGCGTGACGAAGCCATATTCGTTATCATACCAGGCGACCGTTTTCACCAGCTGTAAATCGCCCACGGCGGTAATTTCGGTTTGCGTGGCATCAAACACCGACCCGAAATGGCTGCCAATGATATCAGAAGAGACTATTTCTTCATCGGTATAACCAAATGACTCGTTATTGTTTGTCGCGTTTTTAAGCGCGTTGTTCACCTCTTCGGCAGTCACTTTTTTTCCAAGAATAGACACCAGTTCAGTCACCGAACCTGTTTTCACGGGTACGCGTTGCGCATGACCTTTCAGTTTGCCGCTCAGTTCTGGGATCACCAGACCAATGGCTTTTGCCGCGCCTGTAGTGTGGGGAATGATATTTTCTGCCGCTGCACGTGAAGCGCGTAGATCTTTACCTCGCGGGCCATCCACCAGTGACTGGGTGCCAGTATAGGCATGAATGGTCGTCATCGTGCCGACTTCTATTCCGAAACTGTCGTGCAAGGCTTTGGCCATCGGTGCAAGACAGTTAGTGGTGCATGACGCCACGGAAACAATGGTGTCGTTGCCATCCAGTGTGTCGTCATTGACGTTATAAACGATGGTTTTCATTTCACCGGCAGGGGCGGAAATCAACACCTTCTTCGCACCAGCATCAAGGTGCGCCTGCGATTTCTCGGCGGAGGTATAAAAGCCAGTACATTCGACAATGATTTCTGCGCCTTTCGCTTTCCATGGAATATTTTTAGCCTCTTTTTCGGCGTAAACCGCGATACTTTTTCCATCAACGATAAGTGAATCTTCCGTAAAATCAACGCTCCAGGGGAACGGTCCGTAGTTTGAATCATGTTTCAGCAGGTAGGCGAGAATTTTTGGGGAAGTGAGATCATTAATAGCGACAATGTCTATGTTGCTTTTGACTTCAAGTAATCGACGCAACACCAGTCGACCGATACGACCAAAACCGTTAATACCAACTTTACTCATGGTCTTCTCCTGTCAGGAACGTTCGGATGAAAATTGATCCTTTCCAGGCTTAGACCAGGATGGCGGGATGGGCAATCTACATTCTTGCCGTGAAACGTAACGTACTGAAAACGGGTGAACAAAATTTAATGAAATTTTAAGAAAAGCTCGTTATGTTAACGGAAAATTATGTTAAAGCAGGAAATGTTATGGAAAGTAAATATTCAAGGTTACAAATCGGCATTCACTGGCTGGTCTTTTTGCTGGTTATCGCAGCGTATTGCGCAATGGAGTTTCGTGGTTTCTTCCCACGTAGCGATCGGCCGCTCATCAACATGATTCATGTTTCCTGTGGCATCACAATTCTCGTGCTGATGGTTGTTCGTCTTTTGTTAAGGCTTAAATACCCAACTCCGCCGATTGTACCTAAACCAAAACCGATGATGACGGGACTGGCACATTTGGGACATTTGGTGATTTATCTCCTGTTTATTGCGCTACCAGTGATTGGTTTGGTGATGATGTATAACCGGGGCAACCCATGGTTTGCGTTTGGTATGACAATGCCTTACGCAGCAGAGGCCAATTTCGAACGGGTTGATAGCTTAAAGTGGTGGCATGAGACGCTGGCGAATCTGGGATATTTTGTCATCGGGTTGCACGCTGCGGCTGCACTGGCACACCACTATTTCTGGAAGGACAACACACTTCTACGCATGATGCCGCGTAAACGTTCCTGAAGGATATTTAAAGAAAACGCCTGTACTAAAACCGACCCGTGGTACAGGCGAAGAATACGGGCCTACATCGGAAGTGCCTATTATATTTATTTGTATGACAAATAAAACCATAATCCTTGTCCATATGCCCATCTGGCTTATCTTTAATCAATTCACCCGTTCTTTGATCTCATCAACGGTATCAAAATAAACCAGCGTATAACGTTCAAATCGAACATAAGATTCGATAAACCATGGAGGTTATATGAAAAAATTGGCACTTATCTTGGTTATGGGAGCGCTTGTTTCCTTTTATGCCGATGCCGGGCGCAAACCCTGCTCTGGTTCGAAAGGGGGGATCTCTCACTGTACAGCAGGCGGCAAATTTGTCTGTAATGATGGTTCTATTAGTGCATCGAAAAAAACATGCACTAACTGAAGCGTAAAAAGGGGGGCAGTACAGGCACCCGCAGGCATCCTATGAGGTTTCCTTAGGGACGAAAATAATCACTTCACGAAATAGCGTGCTGTTTTCCAGAATTTTTCGTCATTCGGGTTAGCCAGTTTAACCATTCCTCACTTTCTTCAATCCAATGGCATTAATCTTCTCTGCAATAATTGTTGTAAAAATGTGACGCAAAGAGGTTTTTAGTCGTAAGTAATTACCGTCAAATGCCGATGACTTTCTATCAGGAGTAAACCTGGAAGAGAGACAACGGTAATGAATACAACTCCCTCACAGCGATTAGGTTTTTTGCATCACATCAGGCTGGTTCCGTTATTTGCCTGCATTCTTGGCGGTATCTTACTTCTGTTTGCCTTGAGTTCAGCCCTGGCTGGCTATTTCCTCTGGCAGGCCGATCGCGATCAGCGTGATGTGACTGCGGAGATTGAGATTCGGACCGGGTTAGCGAACAGCTCAGATTTTTTGCGTTCGGCCCGGATCAATATGATTCAGGCCGGGGCGGCGAGTCGTATTGCGGAAATGGAAGCAATGAAGCGAAATATTGCGCAAGCCGAATCGGAGATTAAACAGTCGCAGCAAGGTTATCGGGCTTACCAGAGTCGGCCGGTGAAAACACTTGCTGATGAAGCTCTCGACGCTGAATTAAATCAACGTTTCCAGGCTTATATCACGGGTATGCAACCTATGTTGAAATATGCCAAAAATGGCATGTTTGAAGCGATTATCAATCATGAAAGTGAGCAGATCCGACCGCTGGATAATGCTTATACCGATATTTTGAACAAAGCCGTTAAGATACGTAGCACCAGAGCCAACCAACTGGCGGAACAGGCCCATCAGCGTACCCGCCTGGGTGTGATGTTTATGATTGGCGCGTTTGTGCTTGCCGTGGTCATGACGCTGATAACATTTATGGTGCTACGTCGGATCGTCATTCGTCCACTGCAACATGCCGCACAACGGATTGAAAAAATTGCCAGTGGCGATCTGACGATGAATGATGAACCGGCGGGTCGTAATGAAATCGGGCGCTTAAGTCATCATTTACAGCAAATGCAGCATTCACTGGGGATGACAGTCGGGACTGTTCGACAGGGCGCGGAAGAGATTTATCGTGGCACCAGCGAAATTTCCGCTGGCAATGCGGACCTTTCATCTCGCACCGAAGAACAAGCGGCGGCAATCGAACAAACTGCCGCTAGCATGGAGCAACTCACTGCGACGGTGAAACAGAATGCGGATAACGCGCATCATGCCAGCAAACTGGCGCAAGAGGCCTCCATTAAAGCCAGCGATGGCGGGGAGACGGTTTCCGGTGTAGTTAGAACGATGGGAGCAATCTCCACGAGTTCAAAGAAAATTTCCGAGATCACTGCCGTCATCAACAGCATTGCTTTCCAGACAAATATTCTGGCGCTGAATGCTGCCGTTGAAGCCGCACGAGCGGGTGAGCAAGGACGTGGATTTGCCGTTGTCGCCAGCGAAGTACGGACACTCGCAAGTCGCAGCGCCCAGGCGGCGAAAGAGATTGAAGGCTTGATCAGTGAATCAGTCAGGTTAATTGACCTGGGGTCGGTTGAAGTGGCAACGGCAGGGAAAACCATGAGCACGATTGTTGATGCCGTCGCGAGTGTCACACATATCATGCAGGAGATTGCCGCCGCCTCGGATGAACAAAGTAGAGGCATAACGCAGGTGAGCCAGGCGATTTCCGAAATGGATAAGGTGACGCAACAGAATGCTTCTCTGGTAGAAGAGGCCTCAGCGGCGGCGGTGTCCCTTGAAGAACAGGCTGCACGATTAACTGAGGCGGTAGACGTTTTCCGCCTGAACAAACATTCTGTGTTGGCAGAATCACGCGGAGCTGGTGAGTCTGTTAGTTTCGCAACAGCGTGAAAATATCAAAGAAGGGATCGAAAGATCCCTTACTTTTCAGAACGGCATTGATTTTCGAATAGCGTTAATCATCAACTGGCAACCAGAAGAGAACGTCGCATCTACGCGGGTCAATATTCCGATCGGTTCGCCTGCACCATGCCCCGGAACAGGCAGGGCCACCAGCGTGGCATGACGCAGGTCGTCTTTTACAGCGCCAGAAGGGACAAACCACACGTAGTCGTATTCAACCGTAAGTTGACGAGATAGCGAAGCAGACAGCGTTTCGATACAGCCCGAAGGAATTTTACAGCCCTGGCTCTGCACTAATGCATCTGAATGCTGGCGTGGTGCAGTACCTTCTGGTGATACAACGACAGGCCATTCCAGCACCCGACTTAGCGTTACGTTCTCTTGAAGCAGTGGGTGATTGGGACGAACGACCAACTTCAGCGATTCAAGAAACAGCAATTCATAATTAAGCCCGGTCATCAGTTCGGGATCTGACATTCGACCAATCCCGATATCGATTTCGCCGGTCTTCAAACCTGCCAGAATCATAGGGTTACTCATTGTCGCAACTTGCAAGGTCGTCTCTTTTTGTTGCTGATGAAACTGACCTATAACTGAAGGTAATATTCCCAGCGCCGCGGTAGGTAATGCACCTACCCTGACGACATCATTGTTAAGACCTTCTTTACGATGAAGCGACTGTCCGGCAGTGTTAATAGCGTCAAGAACTCTGACTGCATGTGTTAAAAATTGTTCGCCGGGTAAGGTAAGTTGCGCCCCCTGACGACCACGCTCAAACAAGCGAGCACCTGTCAATTGCTCTAGTTCATTCAATGTCTTGGAGAGCGCAGGTTGACTCAAATTAAGGGTTTCAGCTGCGCGCCCCAAAGTTCCTTGTTGTGCAACAGCTACGAATGTATGAAGGTGGCGCAAACGGATGCGCTGACTAAACAGACTATTTTTTTCCATAAGCGATGTTAAAAACGAAGCGGTGTCGCTGACAAGTGAAGTTGTTTGATTATGATAACTTGATTGCAAAATATTATTAACAATTAAAGCAATTGCGTTACAGGAAAATGGATAATATTGATGTTTTCGCGGCGAGATCACAGTTTGTAAATTCTTCCCGCCAGAGTGAATGTGGTTACCTACACTCCAGATTACTGACCAATGGAGGCAGACATTATGGCGAACAGCATCACGGCGGATGAGATTCGGGAACAGTTTTCGCAGGCAATGTCAGCCATGTACCAGCAAGAAGTTCCGCAGTACGGCACGCTGCTGGAACTGGTAGCTGATGTGAATCTGGCTGTGCTGGAAAACAATCCTCAACTGCACGAAAAAATGGTAAATGCAGACGAGCTGGCGCGACTGAATGTTGAACGTCATGGGGCAATTCGCGTTGGGACTGCACAAGAGCTTGCTACTCTTCGGCGGATGTTTGCCATTATGGGGATGTACCCGGTGAGCTATTACGATCTCTCGCAGGCGGGGGTGCCGGTACATTCCACAGCATTTCGGCCCATTGATGATGCTTCTCTGGCGCGTAATCCCTTCCGCGTTTTTACCTCATTACTCCGCCTGGAGCTTATCGAGAACGAATTTTTGCGCCAGAAAGCGGCGGAGATTCTGCGTCAGCGCGATATCTTCACCCCACGTTGTCGACAACTGTTAGAGGAGTATGAGCAGCGGGGCGGTTTTAACGAAACACAGGCACAGGAGTTTGTGCAGGAAGCCCTGGAAACGTTTCGCTGGCACCAGTCAGCAACGGTGGATGAAGTAACCTATCGCGCCTTGCATAACGAACATCGGCTGATTGCTGATGTGGTCTGTTTTCCTGGATGCCATATCAACCACCTGACGCCACGCACGCTGGATATTGACCGGGTGCAGTCGATGATGCCTGAATGCGGAATTGAACCCAAAATTCTGATCGAAGGGCCGCCGCGCCGCGAGGTACCGATTTTACTACGCCAGACCAGCTTTAAAGCACTGGAAGAGACGGTGTTGTTTGCGGGGCAGAAACAGGGCACGCATACCGCGCGCTTTGGTGAAATAGAGCAGCGTGGCGTGGCATTAACGCCGAAAGGACGACAACTGTATGATGATCTACTGCGGAACGCTGGAACCGGGCAGGATAATCTCACTCACCAAATGCATTTACAGGAAACCTTCCGCACTTTTCCTGACAGTGAGTTTTTAATGCGTCAGCAAGGGTTGGCATGGTTCCGGTACCGTTTGACGCCTTCGGGTGAGGCGCATCGTCAGGCGATTCATCCCGGAGACGATCCACAGCCCTTAATTGAACGTGGTTGGATAGTGGCGCAACCCATTACCTATGAAGATTTCTTGCCCGTTAGCGCGGCGGGGATCTTCCAGTCAAATCTGGGTAATGAAACGCAGGCACGCAGTCACGGTAATGCCAGTCGCGAAGCATTTGAGCAGGCGTTGGGCTGCCCGGTTTTGGATGAGTTCCAGCTTTATCAGGAAGCGGAAGAACGCAGTAAACGTCGCTGTGGTTTGCTTTAAATTCTGACCATCCGCCTTTGCAAAAATTTGCCTGATTTTACAAACGAATCAGGCTCATCCCATCGACATAAAAAAATTGCCGATTAATGCATATTCTCTGAGTTCAACAATTGGATTATTAATAAATATTGTCTAGAGTGAGCGGTCATAAATAAGCACTTTCTTGCCGCTGAAAACGACCAGCGCGGGACCATTCACAACACCAGAAGGACTCACTTTCAGGTATGGATCGTAGACGATTTATTAAAGGTTCAATGGCTATGGCCGCCGTGTGCGGTACCAGCGGCATTGCTTCTCTTTTTTCTCAGGCGGCATTCGCGGCAGATTCTGATATTGCCGACGGGCAAACCCAGCGTTTTGACTTCTCCATTCTACAGTCAATGGCGCACGACTTAGCGCAAACCGCGTGGCGTGGTGCGCCGCGTCCGTTACCTGACACTCTGGCGACAATGACGCCGCAGGCTTATAACAGTATTCAATACGACGCCGAAAAATCGCTCTGGCATAACGTTGAGAACCGTCAACTGGACGCTCAGTTCTTCCATATGGGAATGGGATTCCGTCGCCGCGTTCGTATGTTTTCTGTTGATCCCGCAACACATCTGGCGCGTGAAATTCACTTTCGCCCGGAGTTGTTCAAATACAACGATGCGGGTGTTGATACCAAACAATTAGAAGGGCAAAGCGATCTCGGTTTTGCCGGTTTTCGCGTGTTTAAAGCCCCCGAACTGGCGCGCCGTGATGTCGTATCATTCCTCGGTGCGAGTTATTTCCGCGCGGTTGATGATACATATCAATACGGTTTGTCGGCTCGCGGCCTGGCGATCGACACTTACACCGACAGTAAAGAAGAGTTCCCCGACTTTACCGCCTTCTGGTTTGATACGGTAAAACCGGGGGCAACCACCTTTACCGTTTATGCGTTGCTCGATAGCGCCAGCATTACTGGTGCCTATAAGTTCACTATCCATTGTGAGAAAAGTCAGGTGATTATGGATGTGGAAAATCACCTGTATGCGCGCAAAGACATTAAACAGCTGGGCATTGCGCCGATGACCAGCATGTTCAGCTGCGGCACTAATGAACGTCGGATGTGCGACACCATTCATCCGCAAATCCATGACTCTGATCGTCTGTCCATGTGGCGGGGCAACGGCGAGTGGATTTGCCGTCCGCTGAATAATCCGCAAAAATTGCAGTTCAATGCTTACACCGACAACAACCCGAAAGGGTTTGGTTTATTGCAACTGGATCGTGATTTCTCTCATTATCAGGACATTATGGGCTGGTATAACAAACGCCCAAGTCTGTGGGTGGAACCGCGTAACAAGTGGGGTAAGGGCACCATCGGCCTGATGGAAATCCCAACAACGGGCGAAACGCTGGATAACATTGTCTGCTTCTGGCAGCCAGAAAAAGCTGTAAAAGCGGGTGATGAGTTTGCATTCCAGTATCGTCTGTACTGGAGTGCGCAACCGCCTGTTCATTGCCCATTAGCGCGCGTTATGGCAACGCGTACCGGCATGGGCGGTTTCCCGGAAGGTTGGGCGCCTGGTGAACACTATCCCGAAAAATGGGCGCGTCGTTTTGCCGTCGATTTCGTTGGTGGTGATCTGAAAGCTGCCGCACCAAAAGGCATTGAGCCGGTGATTACGCTTTCCAGTGGGGAAGCGAAGCAAATCGAAATTCTCTATATTGAACCCATTGATGGTTATCGTATTCAGTTTGACTGGTATCCGACTTCGGACTCCACTGATCCGGTCGATATGCGGATGTATCTGCGTTGTCAGGGCGACGCTATCAGTGAAACATGGCTGTATCAGTATTTCCCGCCAGCGCCGGATAAACGTCAGTATGTTGACGACCGCGTGATGAGTTAATCGTTTTTTTCTTCGGCACCTTCTTCGGGAGGTGCCGTCTGGTTAAACACGATCCCGCTCGCATTTTTCCCTAAGTTAAATGAGTAATCTGATGGTGTGTATTTCAGATACACCTTGTCAGCCACTAACAGGGAGTGCGTATGTTTCCAGAATACCGAGATTTAATATCCCGTCTGAAAAACGAAAATCCTCGCTTTATGTCCTTGTTCGATAAACACAATAAACTTGATCATGAAATTGCCAGAAAGGAAGGTTCCGACGGTCGAGGGTACAATGCGGAAGTGGTCCGCATGAAAAAACAAAAGCTACAGTTAAAAGATGAGATGCTCAAAATCCTGCAGCAGGAGAGCGTCAAAGAGGTGTAAACTTTCCTAAGCCGCCAGCCAGGCGGCTTTTTTAACAACTGCATGGATTGACTGGAGATAAGATGGCTGAAACGATAAAAGTAAGTGAATCACTTGAATTACATGCTGTTGCAGAAAGTCATGTCACACCTCTTTATCAGTTAATCTGTAAAAATAGAACCTGGTTACAGCAGTCGCTAAACTGGCCGCAGTTTGTTCAAAGTGAAGAGGACACGCGAAAAACGGTGCAGGGCAATGTAATGTTGCATCAACGCGGCTATGCCAAAATGTTCATGATTTTCAAAGAAGATGAACTTATCGGCGTTATCTCGTTTAATCGTATTGAACCACTGAATAAAACCGCTGAAATCGGCTACTGGCTGGACGAATCTCATCAGGGGCAGGGGATCATTTCTCAGGCGCTGCAGGCATTGATTCATCATTACGCTCAGTCTGGTGAACTTAGACGCTTCGTGATCAAATGTCGGGTGGACAATGCGCAAAGCAACCAGGTCGCTTTGCGCAATGGTTTTATCCTTGAAGGTTGCCTGAAACAGGCTGAGTTCCTGAATGATGCCTATGATGATGTGAACTTATACGCGCGTATTATCGATTCACAATAACCCTGCCAGCGGCGTTCGCGTAATGCGCTCTTCGCCGTTAATGACTTTTGGACCACGGACATGAACCGTGTCGCCATCAAAGGCTTCAACGACGGCGTGGTCGGTCAACTCCACATGGTTTTCAATTATCACCGCACCTGTAATACGGCTCTCACCTTGTATTACAACGTGCTCGTCGAGCAGAATCGGTCCGCCACGTACCACTGCCTTTCCGCCAATCAAGACATGATGTTTTAACACACAATTACCTTCCACAATGGCATATTCCGCTACCTGCGAACTGTAATGAATTGTCGGAATGGCATCTTCTTCTATGCCAGCTTTCACCTGCGCGTGACCGTAGACTTTAGCGCAATCGCATAGCCAGACGTTGTTCTCTTCATTACCTTCAATACTGGCAAAATCAAAAACTTCGGCGCGATGTTCAATAAAAGCATACCGGACGACGGCATCGCCATAAATTTGTGCCTGGTGGACAATACGCGTGGCGCTAACCCTTGCGCGATCATAAATTTGTAGCAGGAGTTGATGGTCGGAGGTTAAGCCTTGCGCGGCGACGATCATAGAATGTTGATCAATTAAGGCGTGACCAAATATTCTACATTGACCGCAAACTAATGAGTCACGAATGGTGACTCTGTCACTTATATATGCACCCTGACTGACTTCACTATTATCGATCCAGACGTTATCCGCTGCGTAAACCTCTCCCCAAAGGACGCTGGTGCCGGTGATACGCGTATTACCGGAAATCACCGTTCCGCCGAACGCAATAGCATTCTGATCGTAAATCCAGCAATTTCCTTCCTGCGCTAACACCGTTTCGCGATCGATCCAGCCGCCAGCGGTTCCTGCTATCACATCGTTAAAATCGCTCATGGCGATAATTTGCCGTAATAACACACTTTTTTTAGTGCCATCATCCTGATAACTAAAGGCTCGCTGTTCTTCACTTAGACGATATTTGCGCATAGCGTTTTCCCACAGGTGACTTACTATAACCGTAGCAAATTCTGCGGCTCTGGCTATGCTCGAGAAAATTCCATAAAATGCATTTCAAATATACTTTATAAATTAAACAAAATGAGTAAGAAGATGCAGAGCGATAAAGAGCTCAATTTACCGGCAGGTTATTTTGGCATTGTGTTGGGGACGATAGGGATGGGATTTGCCTGGCGCTATGCCAGCCAGGTTTGGCAGGTCAGCCACTGGTTAGGGGATGGGCTGGTAATTCTGGCGATGATCATCTGGGGATTATTGACTAGCGCATTTATTACCCGACTCATACGCTTTCCGCATAGCGTGCTGGCGGAAGTGCGCCATCCAATAATGAGCAGTTTTGTGAGTTTATTTCCGGCAACGACGATGCTGGTGGCGATTGGTTTTGTTCCGTGGTTTCGCCCACTGGCTGTGTGCCTGTTCAGTTTTGGCGTCGTGGTTCAGTTGGCTTATGCCGCTTGGCAAACTGCGGGATTATGGCGCGGATCACACCCTGAAGAAGCCACCACGCCTGGACTGTATCTGCCGACAGTTGCCAACAACTTTATCAGCGCAATGGCCTGTGGTGCATTGGGCTACACCGACGCCGGTCTGGTGTTTTTAGGCGCAGGCGTTTTCTCATGGTTAAGCCTGGAACCGGTGATCTTGCAGCGTCTGCGCAGTTCGGGAGAATTACCCACGGCGCTGCGGACATCACTCGGCATTCAGCTCGCTCCTGCGCTGGTGGCCTGTAGTGCCTGGCTGAGCGTCAACGGCGGCGAGGGTGACACGCTGGCGAAAATGCTTTTCGGTTATGGGCTGCTGCAACTGCTGTTTATGCTACGTCTGATGCCATGGTATCTCTCCCAGCCATTTAATGCTTCATTCTGGAGTTTCTCGTTCGGCGTATCTGCACTGGCAACCACCGGTTTGCATTTGGGGAGTGGCAGCGATAATGGATTTTTCCATACGCTGGCGGTGCCGCTGTTTATCTTTACCAATTTTATAATTGCAATACTGCTCATCCGAACTTTCGCGCTTCTGATGCAGGGGAAATTGTTAATCAGAACAGAGCGCGCTGTTTTAATGAAAGTTGAGGACAAAGAATGATCATCCGTGACGAAAACTATTTTACTGAAAAATATGAATTAACCCGCACACACTCTGAAGTACTGGAAGCGGTGAAAGTGGTTAAACCCGGTAAAACGCTGGATCTGGGCTGTGGCAATGGTCGTAACAGTCTTTACCTGGCAGCCAATGGTTATGAAGTTGACGCATGGGATAAAAATGCCATGAGTATCGCCAACGTCGAGCGCATTAAATCCATTGAAAATCTGGATAATTTACATACCCGGGTCGTTGATCTGAATAACCTCACCTTTGATGGGCAATACGATTTTATTCTTTCGACTGTGGTGCTGATGTTCCTTGAGGCTAAAACCATCCCAGGGCTGATTGCCAATATGCAACGTTGCACTAAACCTGGTGGTTACAACCTGATTGTGGCGGCGATGGATACCGCTGATTATCCATGTACCGTCGGCTTCCCGTTTGCCTTCAAAGAGGGAGAATTACGTCGATATTACGAAGGCTGGGAGATGGTGAAATACAATGAAAACGTCGGTGAGTTGCACCGCACCGATGCCAACGGTAATCGGATTAAACTGCGTTTCGCCACGATACTGGCACGTAAAAAATGACCCGGTAGAACAAGGCGCGTGAAAATGCCCCGCGTTGAGATGGTTAACCGTTGTTCTTTTCGGTAAGCATATTTTTAATCAAAAGGATGTGAAATTAATCACGGTAGTCGAAGTTTTTCATCAGCTTAACGCACTGATATTTAACTACTGATGATTGACTTAGCCCCTTTTTCGGCATTGACTATGTCGTCTGAAAAGGGGCTGATAAATTTATTTTTACCAACACTTTTTTTGCCACAACACGAAGCGGTGCTTTTTGCTATAACTTAAAAAGTAATATAATCATCTCAGGAAACTATTCATGCGTACCACATCATTTGCGAAAGTTGCAGCTTTATGCGGCTTGTTGGCTCTGTCTGGTTGTGCCTCTAAAATCACCCAGCCAGATAAATATTCTGGTTTTTTAAACAATTACTCTGATTTAAAAGAAACAACCTCAGCAACAGGTAAACCTGTTTTACGTTGGGTAGACCCGAGTTTTGATCAAAGCAAATATGACAGCATCGTCTGGAACCCAGTCACTTATTATCCGGTACCGAAACCATCTACCCAGGTAGGGCAGAAAGTTCTGGATAAAATTTTGAGTTATACCAACACCGAAATGAAAGAAGCGATTGCGCAGCGTAAACCACTGGTTACCACCGCTGGGCCTCGTAGTCTGATTTTCCGTGGGGCCATTACCGGTGTTGATACCAGCAAAGAAGGGCTGCAATTCTATGAAGTGGTTCCTGTCGCATTAGTGGTCGCGGGGACGCAAATGGCGACGGGCCACCGTACCATGGATACTCGCCTGTATTTTGAAGGTGAGCTAATTGATGCAGCTACTAATAAACCGGTTATCAAAGTCGTTCGTCAGGGCGAAGGTAAAGACCTGAATAATGAAAGTACGCCAATGGCTTTCGAGAATATTAAGCAAGTTATTGATGACATGGCGACCGATGCCACCATGTTTGACGTTAACAAAAAGTAATTCCAGTCGCGCCATCGTAAGATGGCGCTTTTTATTATCGGTTTCTGTCAGCGATTAAATTTAACACCATGTAACAAACGCCACCGGCAATTAATCCCCAAAACGCAGAACCAATCCCGACAAGCGTTAGTCCACTTGCCGTTACCAGAAATGCGACCACCGCCGCGTCGCGCTCACGCTCATTATGCAGCGCCTGATACAAACTGCCGCCAATGGTACTCAACAGCGCCAGACCTGCCAGCATCTGGATCCAACTCACGGGCAGCGCGGCCATCATTCCAGTTATGGCGCTACCAAACAGACCTGCAAACAAATAAACAACGCCTGCGACGGCAGCTGCCAGCCAACGTTGATCTTTATCCGGATGCGCTTCCGGGCTTTGGCAAATAGCCGCGGTGATTGCTGCAATACCGACGGAATAAACCCCGAAAGGGGAAAATACCAGCGCCAGCAATCCAGTAAATACAATCAACGGCGAAACAGGAGCCGAATACCCGGCCGCTTTCATTGCCGCAATACCCGGTGCGTTTTGCGATGCCATCGTCACCAGAAAAAGGGGGAGTGCAACGCTCAGACTGTGAGCAAACGAAAATTCAGGGGCAATATAAGCGGGGAGAACGGGTTTAAAGGCAATATCCCCTGTGACAACGTCACCTTGTAAAATAACGATTACGATGCCAACTATCATCGCCGCAATAACCGCATACCGTGGCGCAATAGCTTTCGTCGCCAGCCACGCCAGCAACATACTACCGCATAACGTAAACTGACCATCCAGACTTGCAAACGCCTGTAAACCAAAGCGTAACAAAATTCCGGCCAGCATCGCCGCTGCCAGCGAGTGCGGAATAATACGCATCAGACGAGCAAAGAGTCCCGTTATGCCGCAGAGGATTATTAACGCGTTGGTGACAATAAAAACGCCGATGGCTTCGTTAAGTGTTAGTCCCTGTAATCCGGTGACCAACAAAGCCGCGCCAGGCGTTGACCATGCGGTGAGAACAGGCACGCGATACCATAATGTCAGAGCCAGCGTACTGACGCCCATTGCCAGCCCCAGCGCCGTCATCCAGCCAGAGATTTGTGCAGTGGTGGCTCCGGCGACAATCGCTGCTTGCCAGATTATTGCCGCTGAACTGGCGTAGCCAATTAATACCGCCAGAAACCCCGCCAGTAGCGTGGGTGGAGGAATAGAAAACAGACGCATGGTCACCTCGTGCGTTATAGCGTACAGGTACCGTAGCATTTGTCCGTTATAACGCACAAGTGATAAACTTCCGCTTTGCCGGAGGAGTCACATGGAAAATCTCACTCGCTTTTTATCCACCACACTTAAACATCTGCGTCAGCAGCGCGGCTGGAGTCTTTCGCGACTGGCAGAAGCGACGGGGGTTTCTAAAGCGATGTTAGGGCAGATTGAGCGTAATGAGTCCAGCCCGACGGTCGCGACATTATGGAAAATTGCCACTGGGTTGAATGTGCCATTTTCGACATTTATTTCTCCGCCGCAGTCCGCTACGCCTTCAGTTTATGATCCGCAACAGCAGGCGATGGTGATCACTTCGCTGTTTCCTTATGATCCGCAACTCTGCTTTGAACACTTCTCAATTCAGATGGCTCCCGGTGCAATAAGTGAATCGACGCCCCATGAGAAGGGAGTAATCGAACATGTTGTCGTCATTGATGGGCAACTTGATCTGTGCGTTGATGGTGAATGGCAGAGCCTTAATTGTGGAAAAGGCGCTCGATTTGCTGCAGACGTTACGCATGTCTATCGTAATGGTGGGGAGCAAATCGTACATTTTCATTCCCTCATCCATTACCCACGCAGTTAAGCGGGAAAACTATTTCGCAACGTCGCGCTTGTGGCTAAAATAGCCGCCATTTTTCAGCTACTGGATAAGAATGTGACCGTATCTTCTCATCGACTTGAACTGTTAAGCCCGGCACGCGATGCCGCCATTGCCCGCGAAGCTATTTTGCACGGTGCCGATGCTGTTTATATCGGCGGCCCTGGTTTTGGTGCCCGTCATAATGCCAGTAATAGCCTGAAAGATATTGCCGAACTGGTGCCGTTTGCCCATCGTTATGGTGCAAAAATTTTCGTCACGCTTAACACCATTTTGCATGATGATGAGCTGGACCCTGCGCAACGGCTGATTACCGACCTCTACCAGACCGGCGTCGATGCGCTGATTGTTCAGGATATGGGGATTCTGGAACTTGATATTCCGCCGATTGAATTACACGCAAGTACGCAGTGCGATATTCGTACTGTAGAGAAAGCGAAGTTCCTCTCAGACGTTGGTTTTACCCAGATTGTGCTGGCGCGTGAGCTAAACCTGGAGCAGATCCGCGCGATTCATCAGGCCACGGACGCGACAATTGAGTTCTTTATTCATGGCGCATTGTGCGTGGCCTATTCTGGTCAATGCTACATCTCTCATGCACAAACGGGGCGCAGTGCTAACCGTGGAGATTGCTCCCAGGCGTGCCGTTTGCCATACACATTGAAAGACGATCAGGGGCGGGTGGTTTCCTATGAAAAACATCTGCTGTCGATGAAAGATAACGATCAGACTGCCAACCTCGGCGCGCTGATTGATGCTGGCGTACGCTCCTTCAAGATTGAAGGGCGTTACAAAGATATGAGCTACGTGAAGAATATCACCGCCCATTATCGTCAGATGCTGGATGCCATTATTGAAGAACGTGGCGATCTGGCGCGCGCTTCATCAGGTCGTACTGAACATTTCTTTGTTCCATCGACGGAAAAGACTTTCCACCGTGGCAGTACCGACTACTTTGTTAACGCCCGTAAAGGGGATATCGGCGCGTTCGACTCCCCCAAGTTTATCGGCCTGCCGGTCGGTGAAGTATTAAAAGTGGCGAAGGATCATCTCGATGTTGCCGTCACCGAGCCGTTAGCAAATGGCGATGGTCTGAATGTGATGATTAAACGTGAAGTGGTTGGCTTTCGCGCCAATACAGTCGAAAAAACCGGGCAAAATCAGTACCGCGTCTGGCCAAATGAGATGCCTGCGGATTTGCATAAAATTCGTCCGCATCATCCGCTTAATCGTAATCTGGACCATAATTGGCAGCAGGCGTTGACCAAAACATCCAGCGAACGTCGCGTAGCGGTAGACATTGAACTGGGCGGCTGGCAGGAACAACTGATTCTGACCCTCACCAGTGAAGAGGGTGTCAGCATTACGCATACGCTGGACGGGCAGTTCGACGAAGCCAATAACGCCGAAAAAGCAATGAACAATCTGAAGGATGGTCTGGCAAAACTGGGGCAAACCATCTATTACGCCCGCAATGTGCAAATTAATTTGCCGGGGGCGCTGTTTGTACCAAACAGTCTGTTAAACCAGTTCCGCCGTGAAGCCGTTGACATGCTGGATGCTGCGCGTCTTGCCAGTTACCAGCGCGGCAGCCGTAAACCGGTTGCTGATCCTGCGCCGGTTTATCCGCAAACGCATCTGAGTTTCCTCGCGAACGTATACAACCAGAAAGCGCGTGAATTTTATCATCGCTATGGTGTGCAACTGATTGACGCGGCGTATGAGGCACATGAAGAGAAGGGCGAAGTCCCGGTGATGATCACCAAGCATTGTCTGCGCTTTGCCTTCAATCTGTGCCCGAAACAGGCGAAAGGCAATATCAAAAGCTGGAAGGCGACGCCAATGCAACTGGTTAACGGCGATGAAGTGTTAACGCTAAAGTTTGATTGCCGCCCATGTGAGATGCACGTCATTGGCAAAATCAAAAATCACATACTGAAAATGCCGTTACCGGGAAGCGTAGTGGCATCCGTTAGTCCGGATGATCTGCTGAAAACATTGCCGAAGCGAAAAGGGTAAAACGCCAGTTTTCTGGTTACTCACAACTTATTGGATCTGCATGATCTTGTCGGCCGGGTAAGGCGTCACGTCGCATCCGGCAATAAATAAATGACTCAACGTTGTCCCGCTTCTGGTTTGCGCGATTTTTGCCAGTAAAAATGCTCGCGCAAACCTTCCGCCGACTCTTCCGCCACGGCACGCAATTCATCGCTGTCCGCTTCATGACGCAGCTGATGATCCACATTCTTTACCCACATAAATTCATGTCCTTTGTGCCCTGCCATGAGTTGTCCTGAGAACAGCGCACACGTTAATAAGACAACCGATAACGCCTTCGTAAACATCCCGCCACCTTTTTCTCACCTTTTGCCGCTATGATGCCGATCGTTTCTTGAGGTTATTATTCAGTTTTGCAAATTAGCGCAAAGAAATTCTGGAATCTTCCTTCCTGATTTTGCATTGCATTCTGCCGTTGCGGCGATTTAGTGCTATTTTCGAGCACATTACACACGGAGGTAAACTTCGCCATTAAATAGTCACGATCACTTTATTGAAGTGCCTTTGAGCGTCGCCTCTAAGGTATTGCTGTTAAATGCTTTTTTACCGTCTGAAATCACTCAGCAAGAGTTAGCCAGGCGAATTGGCAAACCTAAACAGGAAATTACGCGCTTATTTAACTTGCACCATGCGACAAAAATCGACGCCGTCCAGCTTGCGGCTAAGGCGCTTGGCAAAGAGTTATCGCTGGTGATGGTTTGATAACAGTTAATGAAAAGTTGTCATTTTTAACAACTGATATAGACTGCCGAATCACCTGCACATAATAACGATTCGATAATGAAAAAATACCAGCAGCTTGCAGAACAATTACGCGAGCAGATTGCGTCGGGGATCTGGCAACCCGGAGATCGTTTGCCTTCGTTGCGTGACCAGGTGGCGCTTTCTGGCATGAGCTTTATGACTGTCAGCCATGCCTATCAGTTGCTCGAAAGTCAGGGACATATTATCGCGCGACCGCAGTCGGGTTATTACGTTGCGCCACAGGCAATAAAAATGCCGAAAGCGCCAGTCATTCCAGTCACTCGAGATGAAGCAGTCGATATCAACACCTATATTTTTGATATGTTGCAGGCCAGTCGCGATCCGTCGGTAGTTCCGTTTGCCTCGGCCTTTCCCGACCCGCGACTTTTCCCCCTCCAACAACTAAACCGCTCGCTGGCGCAGGTAAGCAAAACCGCCACGGCGATGAGCGTGATTGAAAACTTACCGCCAGGAAACGCAGAACTGCGTCAGGCTATTGCTCGTCGCTATGCCTTACAGGGCATCACTATTTCTCCTGATGAAATTGTCATTACCGCCGGGGCGTTAGAGGCATTAAACCTCAGTTTACAAGCGGTAACGGAACCAGGCGATTGGGTGATAGTAGAGAATCCTTGTTTCTACGGCGCGTTGCAGGCGCTGGAGCGGTTACGGCTGAAGGCGTTATCGGTGGCGACGGACGTTAACGAAGGGATCGATCTTCAGGCGCTGGAACTGGCGTTGCAGGAGTATCCGGTGAAAGCGTGCTGGCTGATGACTAATAGCCAGAATCCACTCGGATTTACCTTAACGCCGCAGAAAAAAGCGCGGCTGGTAGCGTTGCTCAATCAGTACAACGTAACGCTGATTGAAGATGACGTTTACAGCGAACTTTATTTTGGACGGGAAAAACCGCTGCCTGCGAAAGCGTGGGATCGCCACGATGGTGTTTTGCATTGCTCTTCGTTTTCGAAATGTCTGGTGCCAGGTTTTCGTATTGGTTGGGTCGCCGCCGGAAAACACGCACGCAAAATTCAACGATTGCAATTGATGAGTACGCTTTCGACCAGTTCACCGATGCAGCTTGCGCTGGTGGATTATCTTTCCACGCGCCGTTACGACGCCCATCTTCGTCGTTTACGTCGTCAGCTTGCGGAACGTAAACAACGTGCCTGGCAGGCGCTGCTGCGTTATCTGCCTGCGGAAGTGAAAATTCATCATAATGACAGCGGTTATTTTCTCTGGCTGGAACTCCCCGCGCCGTTAGATGCGGGCGAATTAAGCCTTGCGGCACTGACGCATCATATCAGTATTGCGCCGGGTAAAATGTTTTCTACCGGTGCAAACTGGTCACGTTTTTTTCGTTTTAATACTGCATGGCAGTGGGGCGAGCGCGAAGAACAGGCGGTTAAACAATTAGGCAAACTTATTCAAGAACGGCTGTAATAGCGTTTAATTTAATTCCTCTTAGGTTGGGTAATATGAATTTCGAATAGCAGTCATATTTCCTAACCCCTTGTCTATACTCCAGAAGATAACCTCACAGACGGCATAATGCGCGGTAGCTCACAACCTGATTAAATTTTCTCAGGGGCGAAGGTGTGCCTGCAAGCCGCCGTCTATGGTTAAACAAGGAGATATTTTTACGGCACGGCGGCTGAACAATTAATTACGACAGGAGTAAGACCTTATGAGCAAGACATTTGCCCGCAGCAGCCTGTGTGCGCTCACCATGACAATAATGACCGCTCACGCCGCCGAACCGCCTACCAATTTAGATAAACCGGAAGGGCGACTGGATATTATCGCCTGGCCGGGATACATCGAACGCGGACAAACTGATAAACAATACGACTGGGTAACGCAATTCGAAAAAGAGACAGGCTGCGCGGTGAATGTGAAAACCGCCGCGACTTCTGATGAAATGGTCAGTCTGATGACCAAAGGGGGTTACGATCTGGTTACAGCATCCGGCGATGCCTCGCTGCGCCTGATTATGGGCAAACGCGTGCAGCCGATTAATACCGCATTGATTCCCAACTGGAAAACGCTCGATCCGCGCGTGGTTAAAGGCGACTGGTTTAACGTTAGTGGCAAAGTTTATGGCACACCTTACCAATGGGGTCCGAACCTGTTGATGTACAACACTAAAACCTTCCCGACCCCGCCGGATAGCTGGCAAGTGGTTTTTGTTGCGCAGAATCTGCCGGACGGCAAGAGCAATAAAGGCCGCGTTCAGGCTTATGATGGCCCTATTTATATTGCGGACGCTGCGTTGTTCGTTAAAGCCACTCAGCCGCAGTTGGGCATCAGCGATCCGTATCAACTCACCGAAGAACAGTACCAGGCGGTGCTGAAAGTGCTGCGCGATCAACATAGTTTGATCCATCGCTACTGGCATGACACTACCGTGCAAATGAGTGATTTCAAAAACGAGGGTGTGGTTGCCTCCAGTGCATGGCCCTATCAGGCCAACGCCCTGAAAGCCGAAGGCCAGCCTGTCGCTACCGTTTTCCCGAAGGAGGGCGTTACCGGTTGGGCTGACACCACCATGCTACATAGCGAAGCGAAACATCCGGTTTGCGCCTACAAATGGATGAACTGGTCATTAACGCCAAAAGTGCAGGGCGATGTGGCGGCCTGGTTTGGCTCGTTACCGGTAGTGCCGGAAGGGTGTAAAGCCAGTCCGTTATTAGGCGAAAAAGGTTGTGAAACAAACGGTTTTAACTATTTCGATAAAATCGCCTTCTGGAAAACGCCTATAGCAGAAGGGGGCAAGTTTGTTCCCTACAGTCGCTGGACGCAGGATTATATTGCCATTATGGGCGGCCGCTAACTTCGCTGGGGTGTTTTATGACGTACGCAGTGGAGTTTGACAACGTATCGCGACTGTATGGTGATGTGCGCGCGGTAGATGGTGTCAGTATTGCGATAAAAGATGGTGAGTTTTTCTCAATGCTGGGGCCGTCTGGCTCCGGCAAAACCACCTGCCTGCGCCTGATTGCTGGATTCGAACAGCTTTCCGGCGGGACTATATCTATCTTTGGTAAACCCGCCAGCAATCTGCCACCGTGGGAGCGGGACGTGAATACCGTTTTCCAGGACTACGCGCTTTTTCCGCATATGTCGATTCTTGACAACGTGGCCTATGGGCTGATGGTCAAAGGGGTGGATAAAAAACAGCGACACGTAATGGCGCAAGAGGCGCTGGAGAAAGTGGCGCTCGGATTTGTACAGCAACGTAAACCGTCACAACTTTCTGGTGGTCAGCGTCAGCGGGTTGCCATTGCCAGAGCGTTAGTGAATGAACCGCGCGTATTGCTGCTGGATGAACCGCTCGGCGCACTGGATCTTAAGCTGCGTGAGCAGATGCAACTGGAGCTAAAAAAGCTACAACAGTCTCTTGGCATCACCTTTATTTTCGTCACCCACGATCAGGGCGAGGCATTATCGATGTCCGATCGTGTTGCGGTATTCAACAACGGTCGTATTGAGCAGGTCGATTCCCCGCGCGATCTCTATATGCGTCCGCGCACGCCGTTTGTTGCCGGATTCGTCGGGACATCCAACGTTTTTGAGCCGCTAATGGCCGAGAATCTTTGCAGCATGATAGGCAGTTTTGCCCTGAGACCGGAACATATCCGCCTCAACACCCCCGGCGAAGTGCAAGTTAATGGCACGATCCAGGCGGTGCAGTATCAGGGCGCGGCGACCCGTTTTGAACTGAGACTGAATGGCGGTGAAAAACTGCTGGTGAGTCAGGCCAATATGACAGGCGAAGAACTGCCTGCCACGCTCACGCCCGGACAACAGGTGATGGTTTCCTGGTCGCGCGATGTGATGGTGCCGCTGGTTGAGGAGAGGTGAATGGCGATGAACGTATTGCAATCACCTGCGCGCCCAGGGTTGGGTAAGGTGTCAGGTTTCTTCTGGCGGAAACCGGGACTGGGGCTGTTTTTGCTGCTGCTTGGTCCGCTGATGTGGTTTGGCATTGTCTATTTTGGTTCACTCCTGACGTTGTTATGGCAGGGCTTTTATACCTTTGACGATTTCACCATGTCGGTAACGCCAGAACTGACGCTGGCGAATATCCGTGCGCTGTTTAATCCGGCGAATTACGACATCATCCTCCGCACGCTAACCATGGCTGTGGCTGTCACTATCACCAGCGCCATTCTGGCTTTTCCGATGGCGTGGTATATGGCGCGCTATACCAGCGGGAAAATGAAAGCGTTCTTCTATATTGCGGTGATGCTGCCAATGTGGGCAAGCTACATTGTTAAAGCTTATGCCTGGACATTATTGCTGGCAAAAGATGGCGTGGCGCAGTGGTTTTTACAACATCTGGGGCTGGAACCACTGCTGACAGCGTTCCTTACATTACCCGCGGTGGGCGGTAACACGTTGTCAACTTCCGGGCTGGGGCGCTTTCTGGTGTTTCTCTATATCTGGCTGCCGTTCATGATCCTGCCCGTGCAGGCGGCGCTTGAGCGTTTGCCGCCGTCATTGTTGCAGGCGTCGGCTGATCTTGGCGCGCGTCCACGGCAAACCTTTCGCTATGTGGTGCTGCCGCTGGCGATCCCGGGTATTGCCGCTGGCTCTATCTTTACCTTTTCACTCACACTGGGCGATTTTATCGTTCCGCAGCTGGTTGGCCCTCCAGGATATTTTATCGGCAATATGGTTTATTCCCAGCAGGGGGCGATTGGCAATATGCCGATGGCTGCGGCATTCACCCTGGTGCCGATTGTTCTCATCGCACTGTACCTGGCGTTCGTGAAACGTCTGGGAGCATTCGATGCACTCTGAACGCGCACCGTTTTTCCTTAAACTGGCGGCCTGGGGCGGCGTGGTTTTCCTTCATTTTCCCATCCTGATTATCGCCGCCTATGCTTTTAATACCGAAGATGCAGCGTTTAGTTTTCCACCGCAAGGCCTGACGCTGCGCTGGTTTAGCGTGGCAGCACAGCGTAGTGATATTCTTGATGCTGTGACACTGTCACTTAAAGTAGCGGCACTGGCGACATTAATTGCGCTGGTGTTAGGGACACTGGCCGCTGCTGCGCTGTGGCGTCGAGACTTTTTCGGTAAAAGCGCCATTTCATTGTTATTGCTGCTGCCCATTGCGCTGCCGGGCATTGTCACTGGTCTGGCGCTATTAACCGCTTTTAAAACCATCAATCTGGAGCCGGGATTTTTCACCATCGTGGTCGGTCATGCGACTTTTTGCGTAGTGGTGGTGTTTAACAATGTCATCGCCCGTTTTCGCCGCACCTCCTGGAGTCTGGTTGAGGCGTCAATGGATCTTGGGGCCAATGGCTGGCAAACCTTCCGCTACGTGGTGTTGCCGAATCTCAGTTCGGCGCTACTGGCAGGAGGAATGCTGGCGTTTGCCTTGTCGTTCGATGAAATCATCGTTACGACCTTTACGGCAGGTCATGAACGAACGTTACCGTTGTGGTTGCTCAATCAGCTTGGGCGACCGCGTGATGTACCGGTAACCAACGTGGTGGCACTGCTGGTTATGTTGGTAACAACCTTGCCGATCCTGGGGGCCTGGTGGCTAACCCGCGAAGGCGACAATGGTCAATAACCACTGATACAGGAATATGCTATGCAACATAAGTTACTGATTAACGGAGAACTGGTTAGCGGCGAAGGGGAAAAACAGCCTGTCTATAATCCGGCAACGGGGGACGTTTTACTGGAGATTGCCGAGGCATCCGCAGAGCAGGTGGATGCTGCTGTTCGCGCGGCAGATGCAGCATTTGCCGAATGGGGGCAAACCACGCCGAAAGCGCGTGCGGAATGCCTGCTGAAACTGGCCGATGTTATTGAAGAAAATGGTCAGGTTTTTGCCGAACTGGAGTCCCGTAATTGTGGCAAACCGCTGCATAGTGCGTTCAATGATGAAATTCCGGCGATTGTCGATGTCTTTCGCTTTTTCGCCGGGGCGGCGCGCTGCCTCAATGGTCTGGCGGCCGGCGAATACCTTGAAGGTCATACTTCAATGATCCGTCGGGATCCGTTGGGGGTCGTGGCTTCTATCGCACCGTGGAATTATCCGCTGATGATGGCCGCGTGGAAACTGGCTCCGGCGCTGGCGGCAGGGAACTGCGTAGTGCTTAAACCATCAGAAATTACGCCGCTGACAGCGTTGAAGCTGGCTGAACTGGCGAAAGATATCTTCCCGGCTGGCGTGATTAATGTGCTGTTTGGCAGAGGCAAAACAGTGGGCGATCCGCTGACCGGACATCCCAAAGTTCGGATGGTGTCGCTGACGGGCTCTATCGCCACCGGCGAGCACATCATCAGCCATACAGCGCCGTCTATTAAGCGTACTCATATGGAACTTGGTGGCAAAGCGCCAGTGATTGTTTTTGATGATGCTGATATTGAAGCAGTGGTCGAAGGTGTTCGCACTTTTGGCTATTACAATGCCGGACAGGATTGTACTGCGGCTTGTCGGATCTACGCGCAAAAAGGTATTTACGATACGCTGGTGGAAAAACTCGGTGCTGCAGTGGCAACGTTAAAATCTGGTGCGCCGGATGACGAGTCCACGGAGCTTGGACCGTTAAGTTCGCTGGCACATCTCGAACGTGTCAGCAAGGCGGTAGAAGAGGCGAAAGAGACAGGGCACATCAAAGTGATCACCGGTGGTGAAAAGCGCAAGGGTAATGGTTATTACTATGCGCCTACGCTGCTGGCTGGCGCGTTACAGGACGATGCCATCGTGCAAAAAGAGGTATTTGGTCCGGTGGTGAGCGTGACGGCCTTTGACAATGAAGAACAGGTGGTGAACTGGGCGAATGACAGCCAGTACGGGCTTGCATCTTCGGTATGGACTAAAGATGTGGGCAGGGCGCATCGTGTCAGTGCACGGCTGCAATATGGCTGTACCTGGGTCAATACCCATTTCATGCTGGTAAGTGAAATGCCGCACGGTGGACAGAAACTTTCTGGTTACGGCAAGGATATGTCACTTTATGGGCTGGAGGATTACACCGTCGTCCGCCATGTCATGGTTAAACATTAAGTTAAATGCTAGTGGCTGTTATATGAAATTATATGATGGCCACTATCGTTTGAAGTTTTGAGTCATTGGCGATTAATAAGAATGAATACATTAAAACGAGTGGAAAAGTTAAACGACTATTATGCGCTAAAGGTATGATGGTGATTTTTCATCCTGTCATGGTTGATTCATAGAAGACTTTAGAGTATCGTTATTCAACTAATAATTTATAAGTAAAAGTAGAAATCTTTAGTATGAACGTACAGTTATATAAATTCACGGAAGATAAAAATAAAAACATTACCTTTAGGTGGACGAAAAAACACTTTGAATTTTGCATGGATAATAAAATATTTTTAAATCATAAAGGGAAGAAGTCTTACAAAGAAAGAAATTTATTTCTTTTCTCAAAAGGTGACAAAATATCAATTGAAGAGAATGTTATTGCTGAAGAATATTCAACAATGCCTGTAAAAAATTTTTCCAGTGTAGGTGCATTTTCATTTCCAACTTGTCATTTTTCAGGGAATATACATATAGGACGATTTTGTAGTATTGCATCAAATGTAAAAATAATGGGTGGAAATCATCCTATGAATCGTTTTACTACTCACATGATGACTTATAACGGTGAATTTGATAAATTTGCCTTGAGTGAGTTCGAACGGCCCTGGACATTGAAACCATTCATTACCAAACCTGAAAATCCGATTATAGGAAACGATGTCTGGATAGGAAATGATGTTGTATTGAAAGGTGGCATCGCAATAGGTGATGGTGCTGTTATTGCTGCCAATTCCGTTGTTACCAAAGATGTGCCACCATATGCCATAGTTGCAGGAGTTCCTGCAAAAATAATCAGATTTAGATTTGATTTAAATATTATTGATGAATTGTTGAGAATAAAGTGGTGGAATTATAATTACTCAGATCTTCCGGATAATAACAAATGTGATGATATAAATTATTTTGTTGAAGAGATGAATCGATTGATATCAAATGGAAATATTCAAGAGAGGGACTATAAAAAATTCAATCTTTCTGAGATATTCAGAGACCTATAATTGTCTGTTTTACATGATAAATGGGCAGATAACCAGTGCGGGGTTTGCAATTTCAATGGGACAGCGTCCTCAAGGAGGTTGCAAACATCCT
This sequence comes from Escherichia sp. HH091_1A, assembly GCF_030295175.1. Taxonomy (NCBI): domain Bacteria; kingdom Pseudomonadati; phylum Pseudomonadota; class Gammaproteobacteria; order Enterobacterales; family Enterobacteriaceae; genus Escherichia; species Escherichia sp. HH091_1A. The sequence goes on from NZ_AP025747.1 coordinate 1,834,800, forward strand.
GCCATGCATATACTTTATGCCATCTTTTTATATTTACTTTATTCTCTGAAAGTATAAAGCATTTATAGACCCCGCGCGTCTAAAGTAATGATGATAGAAAAATGTGAAAACAAAGTTCCCTTTGAATCAGTAAGCTGTCTGTAAGGACGATAGGAGGGGGATGTTTTCTACTTATTTCAATGTTGGATTTGCCCCTATATTTCCAGACATCTGTTATCACTTAACCCATTACAAGCCTGCTGCCGCAGATATTCCCGTGGCGAGCGATAACCCAGCGCACTATGCGGATGCCATTCGTTATAATGCTCGAACGCCTCTGCAAGGTTCTTTGCTGCCGTTAACCCGTCTGGTTTGGGCATGATACTGATGTAGTCACGCTTTATCGTTTTCACGAAGCTCTCTGCTATTCCGTTACTCTCCGGACTCCGCACCGCCGTGTTCTTCGGTTCAAGTCCCAACATCCGGGCGAACTGGCGTGTTTCATTAGCCCGGTAGCATGAACCATTATCCGTCAGCCACTCCACTGGAGACGACGGAAGATCGTTGCCGAAGCGGCGTTCCACCGCTCCCAGCATGACGTCCTGTACTGTTTCACTGTTGAAGCCGCCGGTAGTGACCGCCCAGTGCAGTGCCTCACGATCACAGCAGTCCAGCGCGAACGTGACACGCAGTCTCTCTCCGTTATCACAGCAGAACTCGAACCCGTCAGAGCACCATCGCTGATTGCTTTCTTTCACGGCCACTCTGCCTGTATGTGCCCGTTTCGATGGCGGTACAGCAGGTTTTCGCTCAAGCAACAGCGCATTCTGGCGCATGATCCGGTAAACACGTTTGGCATTGATCGCAGGCATACCATCAAGTTCTGCCTGTCTGCGAAGCAGCGCCCATACCCGACGATAACCATACGTGGGCAGCTCTCCGATAACATGGTGTATACGGAGAAGCACATCCGTATCATCAGTGTGACGACTGCGGCGGCCATCCATCCAGTCATCGGTTCGTCTGAGAATGACGTGCAACTGCGCACGCGACACCCGGAGACAACGGCTGACTAAGCTTACTCCCCATCCCCGGGCAATAAGGGCGCGTGCGCTATCCACTTTTTTGCCCGTCCATATTCAACGGCTTCTTTGAGGAGTTCATTTTCCATCGTTTTCTTGCCGAGCAGGCGCTGGAGTTCTTTAATCTGCTTCATGGCGGCAGCAAGTTCAGAGGCAGGAACAACCTGTTCTCCGGCGGCGACAGCAGTAAGACTTCCTTCCTGGTATTGCTTACGCCAGAGAAATAACTGGCTGGCTGCTACACCATGTTGCCGGGCAACGAGGGAGACCGTCATCCCCGGTTCAAAGCTCTGCTGAACAATTGCGATCTTTTCCTGTGTGGTACGCCGTCTGCGTTTCTCCGGCCCTAAGACATCAATCATCTGTTCTCCAATGACTAGTCTAAAAACTAGTATTAAGACTATCACTTATTTAAGTGATACTGGTTGTCTGGAGATTCAGGGGGCCAGTCTAAATGTAGATGTCAGCAAAAAGAAGTAAATATTAAGGATAATGTTGTAAACCTGGAGAGTATGAGATGATCTTGCGTACTGTCAGAGCACTGATTTCTCTGACAGTACGTGCTGCGTGCAAAATCACTACATCAAATAAACCAGCCAAATCTCATAGAGATAAGAGTAAACAAACCAACAGCAGCAAAGACATTTATCAGTACTACAGTTCTACTGGAAACATTCATTTTTGCCACCTTTTATCATTGCCCCTATGTGTATAGTACGGGTTAAGAAAATCCGCAATAATACTTATTCTGAAGATGGATAAGGGCAAGTTGCTGTTGATGATTTTTTCTCAAACTGGTGAAAAAACTTGATGTACGTCAAAAAATGACGCATATTTGCGCGCGTTTTATTCATCTGGCTGGACGCCCGTACATGTCTCTCTATCAACACATGCTTGTTTTTTATGCGGTTATGGCAGCAATCGCATTTCTTATCACCTGGTTTCTTTCTCACGATAAGAAACGCATCCGTTTCTTAAGCGCCTTTCTGGTGGGGGCAACATGGCCGATGAGTTTCCCGGTGGCGCTGTTGTTTTCACTGTTTTAAATCTTACGCACTGGCTTGACGGCACCACGCAGACTTATATCATTTGGATGAATCGATAAATTTCACAAGTGGCTAAGGAGAAAGTATGTCGCATCTGGATGAAGTCATCGCGCGCGTGGATGCCGCGATTGAAGAGAGCGTCATTGCCCATATGAACGAATTATTAATCGCCCTGAGCGATGACGCGGAGTTAAGTCGGGAAGATCGCTACACCCAGCAGCAGCGTCTGCGCACAGCGATCGCCCATCACGGTCGCAAGCATAAAGAAGATATGGAAGCGCGCCACGAACAGTTAACCAAAGGCGGCACCATCCTCTGATTAAAATGTGCGCCTGGCCACCAGCCAGGCACCAACCACAAGTAAAATTGCGCCACAAATTGGGCCGATCAACGCCCGTAGTGGTACGCCATGACTGCGGAAGATATCCAGCACCAGACCGCCAATTAGCTGGCTGGCGACCAGTACTGCAATAGTTGTCGCCGCTCCCAAATTCTGATATCCGCTGATACTGGCGAAGACAAAAAAAGATCCCAGCAAGCCGGGTATAAGTGTCCACCAGCGTACGCTGGACACCAGTTCGCCAAACCCCGCCATGCCTTGTTTAAACCATAAAATAGAAACAAAGAGCACAATCCCTACCAGTGAGTTCAGCAACATGGCGATGAGAATGGTAGAGGAGGTCTGGGTGATGCGCACCATTAGCGTGTTCTGGACGACCAGACCAATCCCTGCGGCAATCAAAAAGGCAAGGGTAAGCGACTGATTCATCAGATTGCGTCCGGTTCACTGCGTTCGTCGAGTTGCAACTGCATAAATGTCAGATCCAGCCAGCGCCCAAATTTAGTGCCCACCTGCGGCATTTGTGCGGTGATGACAAATCCCAGCGACTGGTGGAGATGCAGCGAAGCCTGATTTTGCGATTCGATCCCGGCGACCATAACATGCTTCCCGCAATCCCGCGCTTCATCAATCAATCGGCTTAACAATTTACGCCCAAGACCTTTGCCCTGATGATCAGGATGGACATAAACCGAATGCTCCACGGTATGGCGAAAACCATCGAAACTACGCCAGTCGCCAAACGAGGCATATCCCGTCACTACGCCATCTTCTTCACTCACCAGCACCGGATAACCTGCTATGGTCCGCGCTTCAAACCAGGCAATGCGGTTATCTGCATCCACCGTTTGGTCATTCCAGATAGCCGCCGTATACAACACGGCGTGGTTATAAATTTCCGCAATGGCAGCACAGTCGGCTTTGCGGGCAAAACGGATGGACATGTCTGGCCTCGATAAAATAATGATAATGACGTTATCAATACTATCGAAAACAGCCCGAAGCAACGGATTCCTCGATGAAATTATTGCGTGTTGCAGAGGGGATGTGACGACTGCAAACAAAACCAATCCTGCGAGCCTGCTACTATTGATGGATTCATGCCAAAAGCACAGGAGAGCATTATGGGGCAACAAAAGCAGCGTAACCGCCGTTGGGTTCTGGCCTCGCGTCCGCATGGCGCGCCGGTTCCGGAGAATTTTCGTCTTGAAGAAGATGATGTCGCCACACCGGGTGAAGGACAGGTATTACTGCGCACAGTTTATTTGTCACTGGACCCGTATATGCGTGGACGTATGAGCGATGAGCCATCTTATTCACCGCCGGTTGACATTGACGGCGTGATGGTCGGCGGTACGGTGAGCCGTGTTGTGGAGTCTAATCATCCTGATTACCAGCCTGGTGACTGGGTGCTGGGCTACAGTGGATGGCAGGACTATGACATATCCAGTGGTGATGATTTGGTGAAACTTGGCGATCATCCGCAAAATCCATCGTGGTCGCTGGGTGTGCTGGGGATGCCAGGCTTTACCGCTTATATGGGCCTGCTGGATATCGGTCAGCCCAAAGAAGGCGAAACGTTGGTGGTAGCTGCAGCGACAGGACCAGTGGGGGCGACGGTGGGGCAAATCGGCAAACTTAAAGGTTGCAGAGTGGTGGGGGTAGCTGGTGGCGCGGAAAAATGCCGCCATGCTACCGAGGTGTTGGGCTTCGATGTCTGCCTTGACCATCACGCGGATGATTTTGCCGAGCAACTGGCGAAAGCGTGCCCAAAAGGTATCGATATTTATTATGAAAACGTTGGCGGTAAGGTATTTGATGCGGTGCTACCGTTACTCAATACATCCGCGCGCATTCCCGTCTGCGGCTTAGTGAGCAGCTATAACGCTACAGAGCTACCACCCGGTCCGGATCGTTTACCCCTGTTGATGGCAACGGTGCTGAAAAAACGCATTCGCTTGCAAGGGTTTATTATTGGTCAGGATTATGGTCACCGTATCCATGAGTTTCAGCAGGAGATGGGACAATGGGTGAAAGAGGGGAAAATTCACTATCGTGAACAAATTACCAACGGTTTGGAGAACGCCCCACAGACGTTTATCGGCCTGCTGAAGGGTAAAAACTTTGGCAAAGTGGTGATCCGCGTGGCTGATGATGATTAAAGTTTCAACGGCGGCGTAAGGCCGCCATAAAAATCCAGGCAAAAAGCTTATTTTCAGCTTTAATTAACTGACCACATCATTGTTCTGCTGCTAATAACTACAAAGGTGAGTGGCTTATGATTATTCATTTTAACACACCAGGTGAACGCCTTCTGCTATGCAGGCAGGGTCGGAAAGAAAACACGCGAAGGAAGTAAAATGCCTGGAACGGAAAAAATGAAACATGTCAGTTTGACTATGCAGGTTGAGAACGACCTGAAACATCAACTAAGTATTGGCGCACTAAAACCTGGCGCACGCCTGATTACTAAAAATCTGGCGGAGCAATTAGGTATGAGTATTACACCTGTGCGTGAAGCATTATTACGTCTGGTTTCGGTGAATGCGCTTTCTGTCGCACCAGCGCAAGCATTTACAGTTCCGGAAGTGGGGAAACGTCAATTAGACGAAATCAATCGGATCCGCTACGAGCTGGAATTAATGGCAGTTACTCTGGCTGTTGAATACCTCACCCCGCAAGACCTGGCGGAACTAGAGGAATTGCTCGAGAAATTACAGCAGGCGCAAGAAAAGGGCGACATGGAACAAATCATTAATGCGAACAGGTTATTTCGCTTAGCGATTTATCATCGTTCAAATATGCCCATCCTGTGTGAGATGATTGAGCAACTGTGGGTCAGGATGGGACCTGGTTTACATTATCTTTATGAAGCGATTAATCCAGCGGAATTACAGGATCGTATAGAAAGCTATCATGAACTACTCGCCGCGTTGAAAGTAAAAGACAAAGAGCGATGCAGACATTGTCTTACTGAAATTATGCAACAAAATGTTGCTATGTTATACCAGCAATATAATCGTTAAATTAAATGCCCGGCAAATACCGGGCATCAAGATAATCACTCAAATCGCCACGCAACATTCACGCCGATACCATAATTTCGCCCGGGCGCAGGTTCGTAATATCGCCCGTTCGACTCATTGACAATGACAGAACCAACGTATTCTTTATCGAATAAATTATCGACACGGCCAAATAAATCCACAGTTAAATTGTGGTAATTGTATTTATACCCCGTGAATAAGCCGACGAGTGTATAAGAAGGCGCTTTGGCCGTATTTTCATCATCTGCCATAATATCGCCCATATAACGCGCTTCCGTACCTGCATACCAGCCATCTTCCGGTACATAACCTATCGACGCAAAGCCCATATTACGGGCGATCCCTGGCATCCGGTTACCGTTACAATCATGTTCATTGCACACATTGCTGCGATAGGTCGCATCAAGCCAGGTCCAGGACGCTTTTACGCGAAAATCTCCCGCGAAACGTTGATCCCATGCCAGTTCAGCGCCTTGACGACGGGTCTTTCCGGCATTTTTATAAGTCGTACGTCCACCGCTACTGCTATCGACAACAATTTCATCATCGGTGTCGGTCTGGAACAATGCGAGACTAAGCAGCCCATCACCAATACGCGTTTTACTGCCGATCTCAATTGTATCGTTGGTGGATGGTTTTAAACCAAAGTTCATACCGCTTTGACCGTCAGCACGATAAGACAGCTCATTAATCGTCGGCGTTTCAAAACCACGCCCGGCTGCCAGATAGATATTCCAGGCATCGGTCATTGCATATTTTAACGATCCGGCTGGTAGCCATTTGTGATAACTGGCATCACCACTGTCATCGCCGTTACCCGGAGTAATGTAATGATCGTTGGAATCAAACCATACGGAGCTGTAGCGCACGCCAGCATCCAGCGACAGTTTTTCGCTCAGCTGCCACTGCGTTTGTAAATAAGGATCGACGTTCCACATCAGATTGCGTTCGTCGCGGCGCAACTCACCTTTTTGCCCGTACTCCGGCACACCGCTGTTCAGGCGGAAGTTGTTGTAGCCTTTACGGTTTTCACTCATGTTTTCGTAGTTCAGGCCGGTAGTGAACGTGACCGGAACACCCAGTTCGCCACGGTGTGTCCAGCGGCTGTCTATCCCCTGGTAATGACGTTGTAGAGTAATCACACCGCCCGCATGCGATGGGTTAAGTTGGGGGGCCATTGGGATTGACTGGTACTGGGTCGTTTCTCGTTCTCCGGCATACATCATCACACTCATATCATCCTGCGAACTTAGGCTACGTTCATAGCGCAACCCAGCCTGAGTTTGCTTGATGGTTTTTCGCGTGTCGTACTGTTCAGCGCGTGGCGCTTGTTGCGGATTCGCCTTCCATTCTGCTTCGGTTAGCCCACCTGGGTCATCTGCTTTGATATCCACACTATTGAAAATCAGGCTTAATTTGCTGGCGTCATCAATGCGAACGCCCAGTTTGGCATTGGCTAAATTTTTCTGTGCGCCACTATGATCACGATAGCCGTGGGTCGTATAACGCGTGGTTGAGACGGTGTAATCGACATCACCGGGCTGTGTGCCGTCTCCCGTTGCGCCCGTTGCTTTCAGCCCATAGCGCCAGCTGCCAAAACTGCCGTAGTAACTACTGGCTTCAATGGTTGGTGGCTGTTGTCCGGTCTGGGTGGTGACATTCATTACACCGCCAGACGCGTTGCCATACAGGGCAGAGAAGGGGCCACGCAGCACTTCCACATTTTGCACACTGCTTAAATCGATGTTGGATGTTTGCCCTTGCCCGTCGGGCATGGTGGCGGGAATACCGTCCACATACAGGCGAATACCGCGAATACCGTAAGTGGAGCGGGAGCCAAATCCGCGAATCGACAGCTGTAAATCTTGCGCATAGTTCTGCCGGTTTTGTACCTGCAAACCAGGCACGCCGGTCAGTGATTCGGACAAGTTAATGCGCTGTGTTGCCAGACGCATCTCCTCGCCGTCGATCACGCTCACCGCTGCGGGTGTGTCCAGTTCTGAAACCCCCTGCGGCGTGGCGGTAACAATCATGGTTTGTTCATTAGCGGCAAAAGTGGGAGGAGAAAGGAGAATCAGTGCGGGCAAAACGGTCTGTCGGACAGAAAAAATCTTCATGAAAAAAGCCAGGTTAAGAATGGGAAAACGCCGTCATGGTAATAAAATTGTAAATTTATGGAAAATGAAACGGCACAATACGTTAAGTAATTGAGAGAATTGTAGTCGTAACGGCAAGAAATGCTCCACATTTGAGAAAATAATGATTACCATTCCCATTTATAACAAGAGCGTAACGATGATTACGCTTAGCGAAGCATTGTGAAGCAGCAAAAATATCGGTTCATCAAAGGGAGTCGTCATGCATTTACGTCATCTGTTTTCATCGCGCCTGCGTGGTTCATTACTGTTAGGTTCATTGCTTGTTGCTTCATCATTCAGTACGCAGGCCGCAGAAGAAATGCTGCGTAAAGCGGTAGGTAAAGGTGCCTACGAAATGGCTTATAGCCAGCAAGAAAACGCGCTGTGGCTCGCCACTTCGCAAAGCCGCAAACTGGATAAAGGTGGCGTGGTTTATCGTCTTGATCCGGTCACTCTGGAAGTGACGCAGGCGATCCATAACGATCTCAAGCCGTTTGGTGCCACCATCAATAACACGACTCAGACGTTGTGGTTTGGTAACACCGTAAACAGCGCGGTCACGGCGATAGATGCCAAAACGGGCGAAGTGAAAGGCCGTCTGGTGCTGGATGATCGTAAGCGCACGGAAGAGGTGCGCCCGCTGCAACCGCGTGAGCTGGTAGCTGATGATGCCACGAACACCGTTTACATCAGTGGTATTGGTAAAGAGAGCGTGATTTGGGTCGTTGATGGCGAGAATATCAAACTGAAAACCGCCATCCAGAACACCGGTAAAATGAGTACCGGTCTGGCGCTGGATAGCAAAGGCAAACGTCTTTACACCACTAATGCCGATGGTGAGCTGATTACCATCGACACCGCCGACAATAAAATCCTCAGCCGTAAAAAGCTGCTGGATGATGGCAAAGAGCACTTCTTTATCAACATCAGCCTCGATACCGCCAGGCAGCGTGCATTTATCACCGATTCTAAAGCGGCAGAAGTGCTAGTGGTCGATACCCGTAATGGCAATATTCTGGCGAAGGTTGCGGCACCGGAATCACTGGCTGTGCTGTTTAACCCAGCGCGTAATGAAGCTTACGTAACGCATCGTCAGGCAGGTAAAGTCAGTGTGATTGACGCGAAAAGCTATAAAGTGGTGAAAACGTTCGATACGCCGACCCATCCGAACAGCCTGGCGCTGTCTGCCGATGGCAAAACGCTGTATGTCAGTGTGAAACAAAAATCTACTAAACAGCAGGAAGCTACTCAGCCGGACGATGTGATTCGTATTGCGTTGTAATAGATATGGCGAGGGTGAAAACGGAGAGACTTGCCTGACTTTTATCACGCCGCATGCGGCACACCTTCGTCAGTAATCTAAATTTGCCCGGCACGTAGCCGGGCAATTTTGCAATTAGCTCGCCGTTTCAGGCTTAAACACAATTTCCTGTTTTTCTTCATCTTCCTCGACGACTGGCGCAGTGCTGTGAATTTCAGCAACGCGTTTGCGCACACCAAACCAGCCTATAACCAGCAGAATACCGATAATCGGCAGCGCCGCGATAGTATAAGTCCCGTTCGGGTAATCGAACGCCATCAGCACAAGGACACTCAGTAAAAACAGTAATGTCAGCCAGGAAGTGAAGGGCGCGCCAGGCAGTTTAAAACTGACATCCGCTGCTTTGCCTTCTTTAATCGCTTTACGCAGGCGCATCTGGCACACGATGATAAACGCCCATGAAGCGATGATTCCCAGCGACGCGAAGTTCAACACAATCTCAAATACGCGCGACGGCACCAGATAGTTAAGGAATACGCCAACAACATAAACGACCAGCGTCGCCAGGATCCCGGCATACGGCACATGCTGACGACTCATTTTCGCCATGAAACTTGGTGCAGAGCCGCCCATCGCCATTGAGCGCAGAATACGCCCGGTGCAGTACAGACCTGAGTTCAGGCTGGAGAGGGCAGCGGTCAGCACCACAATGTTCATAATGCTGCCGATATATGGCACACCCAGTTTAGAGAAAAACGTCACGAACGGACTTTGCCCCGCCTGATACGCGCTCCACGGCAATAACATAACCAGCAACACCACGGAGCCGACGTAAAACAGGCCAATACGCCAAATCACACTGTTAATGGCTTTAGGCACCATGGTCTGCGGATCTTTACATTCTCCGGCAGCTGTACCCACCATTTCAATGGAGGCAAAAGCAAACACTACGCCCTGAATCAATACCAGCGCAGGTAGCAAACCATGGGGGAAGAAGCCGCCATTATCGGTGATTAAATGAAAGCCAGTGGTGTTGCCATCCAGCGGCTGACCACTACCGAGGAACACTGTACCCACGACCAAAAAGGTCACAATGGCGAGCACTTTAATAAGCGCAAACCAGAACTCCATCTCCGCAAACCATTTCACACCGATCATATTCATGGTGCCAACGATGGTCAGCGCAGCGAGCGCAAAGACCCACTGCGGCACGCCGCCAAACGCACCCCAGTAATGCATATACAGAGCGACGGCGGTAATATCGACAATCCCGGTCATCGCCCAGTTGATGAAGTACATCCAGCCTGCAACGTAAGCGGCTTTCTCTCCTAAAAACTCACGGGCATAAGAGACAAAACTGCCACTGGAAGGGCGGTGTAGCACCAGCTCACCCAATGCACGCAGAATAAAAAATGAAAACAGGCCGCAGATTAAATAGACCAGTGCCAGTGCTGGCCCCGCCATTTGCAGTCGGGCTCCTGCACCTAAAAACAAGCCGGTGCCAATCGCGCCGCCAATGGCGATCATCTGTACTTGGCGATTGCCCATCGCTTTGTGATACCCCTCTTCGTGGGCATTAAGCCAGCGACGTTTCGCGGCGTGTTGATCTGAAGTGTCGGTGTCGTGTTTACTCATTGCTCTCCCTGATTGCTTTAATGAAAAAGTCATATAAGTTGCCATGAACAAGGTTTATTCATCCTGGCGATGATAGTTATCACCATTATTCTTTATGGGTATAAAACTATCGGCGCAGCATCCTACCCGTTATCGATAAACGATGCAAAACATCCCCTTACAATCCTGAAGGGGAATAATACAACTGACGAAAAAATGACAAATCCTTTTGCTGGTTAACCTGTGTACTGTCCTACACTTAATCTTTAAAAGATTGTGAGGGGCATATGATTAAGGTGTATGGCGTACCCGGATGGGGCTCTACAATCAGTGAGCTGATGCTATCACTGGCTGATATTCCTTATCAGTTCGTTGATGTCAGTGGTTTTGACCACGAGGGAACTTCACGCGAGTTATTGAAAACCCTCAACCCGTTGTGTCAGATTCCGACACTGGCGCTGGAAAATGACGAGATTATGACGGAGACAGCGGCGATTGCATTGATGGTTCTCGATCGTCGCCCGGACCTTGCGCCACCGGTTAGGCGCGCCGAACGTCAGCAGTTTCAACGGCTATTGGTCTGGCTGGTTGCTAATGTCTATCCAACGTTCACTTTCGCCGATTACCCTGAGCGTTGGGCATCTGACACACCTGAACAGTTAAAGAAGAATGTTATTGAATATCGCAAATCGCTTTATATCTGGCTGAATTCACAACTGACCGCTGAACCTTATGCGTTTGGTGAGCAACTAACGCTGGTGGACTGTTATCTTTGCACAATGCGCACATGGGGGCCTGGGCATGAATGGTTTCAGGATAATGCCACGAATATCAGTGCGATTGCTGATGCTGTATGTCAGATACCAAAGTTACAAGAAGTACTAAAAAGGAATGCCATTATTTAACAACAATGCCGGAGATTAATGTTAATGAATCACTGGCGTAGTTAACTGGATATCCATTTGTTTGCTATGAATAGTAATTAAAGTTGGCACAACTATTTATATGATTGATGTAATTTCGTTTTTTATATGAAATATCAATTTAATATAATCCGAAAATAAAACATCTTTTCGCATGTAGAGAAACATGTCGATATGATAGTGCAGTGCAGATCATGTCATCAGGGTAGGGCGGTAGCGTATTTAATCAGGGAAAGATTACGCAACGCTGCTTTTTTGTATTGAACGATTCGCATTTTATGTTTAAAAATTGCGATATTCCTTATTTCCTGAAGCTGTTTTTATTGCTTATACATGATCAAATACTCCTTACATAATTAAGGAGAACAAAATGGAACTTAATACACGCCAACAATTTGTATTACTTAAATAGACCAGTGAAGGTACGTATCAGAATATCCGGTGAAGTGATTAATATTTCGTTGAATATTTCTCCGGATTTTTGAAACCTGCTGCTGTAGAAATTCTGAACAGGAGGAATTATGCCTTTAGCAGCCAAACTCACCGACAAAGGCACTCAGCACGACGGTTATTACGAGACCGTCATCACCGCCGGGTCATCCACCGTTTTTATCGATGGTCTCCCCGCAGCCCGTCAGGGAGATCCGCTGACGCCGCATGCTAAACCGAAGCATCCCCCTCATCCCCGTAAAATCGCCAGAGGTTCTTCAACCGTCTTTATTGACGGCCTGCCCGCCGCCAGAACCGGTGATGCTGTTGACTGCGGCGGCGTGGTTATCGGTGGCGGTACGGTAAATATAGGCTGATATGTCTGAGAGGTATTTATGTCCTTAAAAGGTCTGCGCTTTACGCTGGAGGTTGACGGCCAGGAGCCGGACACCTTTGCAGTGGTGAATTTCCGGTTAATCCAGAACCAGTCATATCCGTTTGTGATGAGTGTGGATGTTGCCAGCGACTCTTTTATGCAGACGGCGGAGATGCTGCTGGAGAAGAAGGCGACACTGACCATCTGGCAGGGCGTCATCCCGCTGCGTTATGTCACCGGCGTGGTGGCGGGTTTTGGCATGCAGGAGAATAACGGCTGGCAGATGCGTTATCACCTGCGTATTGAGCCGCCGTTATGGCGGTGCGGGCTGCGGCGGAACTTCCGTATCTTCCAGCAGCAGGATATCCGGACGATATCGGCCACGTTACTGAACGAGAACGGCGTCACGGAGTGGACGCCGCTGTTTTATGAGGACCATCCGGCGCGGGAATTCTGTGTCCAGTACGGGGAAAGCGACCTGACGTTTCTGTCCCGGTTGTGGGCGGAGGAGGGAATTTTCTTCTTTGAGCGGTTTGCGGCGGACAGTCCGGAGCAGAAGCTGACGCTGTGCGACGATGTGGCGGGGGCGTTTCCGTTTAACCCGGACACATCGGCAGGAGCGGAGACGGAGTGTGTCAGTATGTTCCGTTATGAGGCGCATGTCCGCCCGTCGTCGGTGCAGAGCCAGGATTACACGTTTAAGGTGCCGGACTGGCCGGGTATGTATGAGCAGCAGGGTGAGAGCCTGAACGGACAGCTGGCGCAGTATGAGATATTTGATTATCCGGGAAGGTTCAAGGACGAGCAGCACGGCAAGGATTTCACGCTGTACCAGATGGACAGCCTGCGCAGTGATGCGGAAAAGGCCACAGGGCAGAGTAATTCACCGAAGCTGTGGCCGGGAACGCAGTTTACGCTGACGGGGCATCCGCAGAAGATGCTGAACCGTGAATGGCAGGTGGTACAGAGCATTCTGTCAGGAAGCCAGCCGCAGGCGCTGCACGGCAGCCAGGGGAGAGGAACCTCGCTGGGCAATCAGTTAGAGGTGATACCGGCAGACCGGACGTGGCGTCCACGGCTGCAAAGCAAACCGAAGGTGGACGGGCCACAGAGCGCCATTGTCACCGGGCCTGCGGGCGAGGAAATCTTCTGTGATGAACATGGCCGGGTACGGGTGAAGTTCCACTGGGACCGTTATCACGGGATGACGGAGGCGAGTTCATGCTGGGTGCGGGTATCGCAGGCGTGGGCGGGGCCGGGGTTCGGTAACCTGGCGATACCGCGGGTGGGCCAGGAGGTGATTGTTGATTTTCTGAACGGAGACCCGGACCAGCCGATAATCATGGGGCGGACGTACCATGAGGACAACCGTTCGCCGGGGAGTCTGCCGGGAACGAAGACGCAGATGACCATCCGGTCAAAAACCTATAAAGGAAGCGGATTTAACGAGCTGCGGTTTGAAGACGCCACCAGTAATGAGCAGGTGTATATCCATGCCCAGAAGAACATGGATACGGAGGTGCTCAACGACCGGACAACGGATGTGAAACATGACCATACGGAAACCATCGGTAACGACCAGAAGATAACGGTGGTGAAGGGTCAGACGGTTCAGGTCGGTACAAAAAAAGAGGGGGGCCACGACCAGAGTATCACGGTGGCGAACGACCGGCGTATCACGGTACGTAATGACCAGACTCTGAAGGTGACGAATGACCGGACGGTGAGCGTGAGTCACGATGACGGTCTGTACGTCAGAAACGACCGTAAAGTGACGGTGGAAGGGAAGCAGGAGCATAAGACGACGGGGAACCATGTCAGTCTGGTGGAGGGAAAGCACAGCCTGGAGGTGAAAGGCGACCTGGCGGAGAAGGTGAGTGGCGCGCTGGGGATAAAGGTGGACGGGGATATCGTGCTGGAGAGCAGCAGCCGGATAAGCCTGAAGGTGGGTGGCTCGTTTGTGGTAATCCATTCAGGGGGCGTGGACATCGTCGGGCCGAAAATCAATCTCAATAGCGGCGGTAGTCCGGGAGCGCCGGTGCCGGCGCTGCAACCGGCGGTGCTGAAGACACTGGGGGATGAGAAGGCAGTGATTCCGGAGAAGAAAATGAAGACTCTGGAGGGAACTGCGTGACCGGAAGTGGTGGTGATGATCGAGGTGACGATGAGGATGAACCTGAAAAATATACTCTCCAGTTCCATTTTACAGACGATGACGGGATACCGTATTCAGAAACCCGCTACATTGCCTTCTTTGAGGATGGCACGCAGACCCGCGGAGAAACGGATGAAGAGGGGTATACAGAAGTTTTCTCTAGAACCAATGATGCAAATGTAGAAATTAAACTGTTAACTAATGATTATTATATATTTGAGGTGAATTGTAATGAGCACCAGTAATAACATGGGTAGAACCACACAGGCTCAACCAAAGCCCGGTGTAAATGTCTGCATAGTAAAAAAAGAAATAACTAATAAATTCAATGAGATTATTACCAATGCTTTGGCTGAACAACTAGTTGTTTTAAATAAAAGAAAAAAAGACTTATATAGATGGGAGGAGACAGAAAAAAAAGAATTTCTTGATATTTTTGGGAGAAATGAGATTGAGGCTAATAAATGGCTGCTGAGAGGCGTTGAGGCAATGATATTAGTCAATCAGAGAGTGAAAAGCAATTGTTTTAAATATCAAGATGATGAATGTATTTTTGCCAAAGTGAAGGGAGGGATTAGTATTGAGAATCCTGTTATTGTAGGTCCTAAATTTTTTCATGCCGCGGTTAAAGGATACGATTCTCAGGTATCCACTTTATGTCATGAGTTTTCACATTTAAGCGAAGTTCTGTATACTGACGATTTAAGCCCTCCGGGTAAAAATGCGGAAACAACATCTGCTGAAGAATACAGAGAGCATGCGGAAAATCTTGTAAAAGCTAAAAGTCGAGATGTGATGATAAATGGATATAACATTGAACGTTACTTCGAATAAGATTATTCATTGCCTTTATATCACAACCTTTACGCTAATGTTTTTCAGCACAAATTTGAAAGGTGAAAATTATTTAATACCCAAAAAAAATGCTTATGGATCGTTAGTATTCGCAGAAAAGAAGCATAAACATCCGGCTGTTTATGATTTATTTCAATCAAACAAATTCATTACAAAGGATACTACATACTTTGATCTAACTCCTGATTATGCAATGAGTAAAAATGAAAATATTATATTGCAACAAGAAAATCAAGTTTTCTTGACTCTTTCAGTTGAAAGTGTCAAAAAAAATATTATAGCGATAGTTAATGTTTATAATGCTCATGATGGCTATTTGTATATTTATAAAAAGAATATACCTTATAATGGTAAGGAGTTATGTTATAAACGTTTTTTAATTACATCATATGATGTAATTCTCGATTATCTGGGAGGATGGTGTAATTATGGACTGGATATGTCATCTTCTGCGTGGCTTGAGATACCACCTAAAAGCAATTATACATATCAAGTTAATTTAAATGACTACTACGTTTTTTTACCAGGCAAGCATCGCTATAACGTTGGTACTTTTGAGCATCTTATTGTAAGAAGTAATTGGTTCAGAAATGAAAATATAAACACGGCAATGTTTAATATTTTAAACCAAAGTCATCCTAAGAAAAAAATTGATGATTTATTATATAATCTTGATCTCTATGGGGCAAGACTAGGTGTCTTTTTGAGAAGCAATGAAGTTTCGTTATTAATCGATGGGGATGAACTTGACTCTCTTTATAGCAAGTAAGCAAAAATACATAATGGTAAGCCATCGATTGACACCTGGCGGTAGTTTAGGCGTTAATTATTGGGCGGATAAAGGATGTAGTTTGTCACATGCCAGAGAAGTTACACGGCGAATAAACCCAGCAGCAGATGGCTTCGATTTAGTACGTTGGCCAGCATTTGAGCATTCTTGGTATGTATTGAATGATGAAATAACCCCCCCACTTAATTACATAAGGATTGTTTAAAACAATGGGGTTTAAAAAAACAATAATCACTTCGGTAGGCAGGGAAAGATCACGGTGTGCCGTAGGCACAAAGATGCAAAACGGGACGTTTTGCATGTAATAAGCATAAGCTTGTGAAGAGATGGTGGCAGGCCCACCGGGATCTGCTGTCGGAAGCCGGTCCCAAACAACCCCGGCTGCTGTGGTAAAGAGCCATGGTAGTGAGCGCAGGGGGAACGATCAGACGAGATCTGATCCTATATGAGATACAGTGAGATGAGTAAACCCGAACCTGTGTTGAAACGTCGTTAGTCCTAAGTGACATCAAAACCGGAGGTTTCGTGATACCGCCGGGATTAATTTACGGGTGAATTCCGAATGCTGCGTGAATGATGTCCGGTGTATAGCAGGCATGACGCTGTATCGGGCTCTTTGCAGGAACTACGGGAACCGGTCGTCGCAATGTCAAGAGAGAAATACAAATAACCGAAATTATGAGTATGAGAGTATCGATGTGCGAAACCGGGGCAGAGCTGTTCGTAGTAGTGAGGAAGCGTTTGTAATGAACGTGGAGCGAAGGGACAGCGTCGGGCAGTCTGCATCACAGCCCAACTGTAGGCAGGAGGAGGCTGTGTGTGAACAGACAAAACCGTTTCAGGTCAGTAAATTGCATGTGGTGGAAGCGTACCGGCGGATAAAGGCGAATGCCGGAGCTGCCGGAGTGGATAACCAGACGCTGAAAGATTTTGAGCGGGATCTGAAAGGAAATCTGTACAAAATCTGGAACAGGTTATCGTCGGGAAGCTGGATGCCGCCGCCAGTGCGTGCGGTGGAAATTCCGAAGAAGGATGGCAGCAAAAGACTTTTAGGAATACCGACAGTAAGCGATCGAATAGCGCAGATGACGGTGCTGGTAACGTTTGAACCATTAGTGGAGCGTTATTTCCTGAATGATTCATACGGATACCGGCATGGAAAATCAGCGCTGGATGCAATAGCAGTCACCAGAAAACGTTGCTGGCAATACGACTGGTGTCTTGAGTTTGATATTAAAGGGTTATTCGATAATATCCCCCACGATTTATTACTCAGGGCAGTAGATAAACATTGTGCGGATAAATGGGTAAGACTGTCTATTCGCCGGTGGCTGACAGCGCCGGTGCAGATGCCGGATGGAACACTGAAGGAAAGAAATAAAGGTACGCCACAGGGTGGAGTCATCAGCCCGGTACTGGCGAATTTATTTCTGCACTATGTGTTTGATAAATGGCTGACGTTACATTATCCGGAAATTCCCTGGTGCCGTTATGCAGATGATGGATTAATTCATTGTGGCAGTAAACAACAGGCAGAGGAATTACTGAATAAGCTGGCAAAACGTTTTCAGGAATGTGGACTGGAATTACATCCGGAGAAAACGAAAATAGTTTACTGCAAAGACAGCGAACGACAGGCGAACCATGAAACAGTGCAGTTTGATTTTCTGGGGTATACGTTCAGAGCGCGAAGAGCACGTAACCACCGGCGGGGAAACCTCTTTACGAGTTTCAGCCCGGCGGCGAGTAACCGTGCGCAGAAAGGCATGATTGGAAAACTCAGGAAACTGTGGATCAGACGCAGGGTGGAGATGAGTCTCGAAGATATTGCGAAGTGGCTGAATCCGATAATATCGGGGTGGCTGAATTATTACGCGAGATACCACAAATCAGCGATGAAGAAAGTATGCAGATATATTAATCTGACGCTGATTGCGTGGGCGAGAAAGAAATATAAAACCCTGCGGTATAGAAAGACGAAGGCGTGTCAGCTAATGGAAAGGCTGTCAAAAGAGAAGCCGGAGTTGTTTGCCCACTGGAAAGCAGGACCAGGAAGCTCGTTTGCCTGACGGGAGCCGTATGAAGCGAGAGTTTCACGTACGGTTCTGCGAGAGGCTGTCGGGGAGGTTCCGGTGGCCTACTCACTTAACGCTGCTTTTTTGTACTAAACAATTCGCATTTTATGTTTAAAAATTGAGATATTCCTCATTACCTGAAGCTGTTTTTTTATTGCTTATACATGATCAAATACTCCTTACATAATTAAGGAGAAAAGAATGGAACTTAAAAAATTGATGGAACATATTTCTGTTATTCCCGATTACAGACAATCCTGCAAAAGTGAAACATAAATTGTCGGATATTCTACTGTTGACTATTTGCGCCGTTATTTCGGGTGCAGAAGGTTGGGAAGATATAGAGGATTTTGGGGAAATACATCTCGATTTTTTGAAGCAATATGGTGATTTTGAAAATGGTATTCCTGTTCACGATACGATTGCCAGAGTTGTATCCTGTATCAGTCCTGCAAAATTTCACGAGTGCTTTATTAACTGGATGCGTGACTGCCATTCTTCAGATGATAAAGGCGTCATTGCAATTGATGGAAAAACGCTCCGGCACTCTTATGACAAGAGTCGCCGCAGGGGAGCGATTCATGTCATTAGTGCGTTCTCAACAATGCACAGTCTGGTCATCGGACAGATCAAGACGGATGAGAAATCCAATGAGATTACAGCTATCCCAGAACTTCTTAACATGCTGGATATTAAAGGAAAAATCATCACAACTGATGCGATGGGTTGCCAGAAAGATATTGCAGAGAAGATACAAAAACAGGGAGGTGATTATTTATTCGCTGTAAAAGGAAACCAGGGGCGGCTAAATAAAGCCTTCGAGGAAAAATTTCCGCTGAAAGAATTAAATAATCCAGAGCATGACAGTTACGCAATTAGTGAAAAGAGTCACGGCAGAGAAGAAATCCGTCTTCATATTGTTTGCGATGTCCCTGATGAACTTATTGATTTCACGTTTGAATGGAAAGGTCTGAAGAAATTATGCGTGGCAGTCTCCTTTCGGTCAATAATAGCAGAACAAAAGAAAGAGCCAGAAATGACGGTCAGATATTATATCAGTTCTGCTGATTTAACCGCAGAGAAGTTCGCCACAGCGATCCGAAATCACTGGCACGTGGAGAATAAGCTGCACTGGCGTCTGGACGTGGTAATGAATGAAGACGACTGCAAAATAAGAAGAGGAAATGCAGCAGAATTATTTTCAGGGATACGGCACATCGCTATTAATATTTTGACGAATGATAAGGTATTCAAGGCAGGGTTAAGACGTAAGATGCGAAAAGCAGCCATGGACAGAAAGTATCTGGCGTCAGTCCTTGCGGGGAGCGGGCTTTCGTAATCTTTCCCTGGCTCATGGCCGACCTGAAACCGGTGTACCGTGCGGTATCGAAGGAGGCGGCAGAAACAGCGCTGGACGAGCTGGAGGCGAAATGGGGTCAGCAGTATCCGGTGGTGCTTCAGTCGTGGCGGCGAAAATGGGAAAATCTGTCGCATTACTTCCGTTATCCGGCGGGTATCCGTAAGGTGATTTACACGACCAATGCTATCGAGTCAGTTCACCGGCAGTTCAGAAAGCTGACCAAAACAAAAGGTGCCTTCCCGAATGAAAACAGCCTGTTGAAGCTACTTTACCTGGGACTGATGAATGCGCAGAAAAAATGGACAATGCCAGTTCAGAGCTGGAATTTGACATTGTCACAGTTAGCTATTTATTTTGAAGGGCGGCTGAATAATGTGATGACGCTGTAGAATTTTTAACGTCACACAGAATTCTGAACGCTCTCTCTTTAACCAGCGGCAACTCGCTTGCCGCTGGTAACAAACGTGCCAGCACCTAAATGATGTAGTGTATTGAGTTTGTCATCATCAAACTGCCAGCGGCCTTCGACAAATACTCGTGCGTCTGCCGCTGCCGATACCACTTCGCCAAATAGCGTATCGTATTTTTCTTGCGCAGAAGTCGCTGGTAGCAATCGACACTCCATCCATGCCAGACATTTCTCTTCAACCAGCGGCAATCCAAGCACCGGACCTTTCACAACCGGAATGCCATAGCAATTAAATTTATCTTCTTCACGACCCGACACACTTCCCACCGCCCACGTCCAGTTAGTCGCCGCAACGCCCGGGATAACGATGCCAAATTTACCGTTACGCTCAATCAACTCCCTGGTCCATGTCGATTTATCTACCACAATCGCCACACGTGGCGGTTCAAACTCCACCGGCATCGACCAGGCCGCAGCCATCACATTACGTCGCTGTGATTTTTCATCAAAAGTTGTTATCAAAACTGTGGGGCCGTGGTTTAACAGACGGCTGGCATGGTGTAATTCGACGGGGATGAATCGGCTCACGGTATCGCCTCGCTAAGAAGGGTGTTTTAAAAGCGTAGCTCGTAACGCAATAAGTAACGAAATTAACGGGATTGGCGATTTGCGAACGTGATGCATGTCCGCGATCGCACAAAATAGCCGGTGCGGCGTCTATTCCAGGTTATAAATTGAGAAAACCACAAACGGAAACGCCTGATGACGCCCATTCTGAATCACTATTTTACCCGCATTAACTGGTCGGGAGCGGCTGCGGTCAATATCGAAACGCTGCGCGCATTACACCTGAAACACAATTGCACCATTCCATTTGAAAATCTCGATGTTTTGCTGCCGAGAGAAATGCAGCTTGATGATCAATCGCTGGAAGAGAAATTGGTGCTCGCCCGGCGTGGTGGTTACTGCTTTGAGCAGAATGGCGTGTTTGAGCGGGTGTTACGCGAGCTGGGTTTTCAGGTACGCAGTCTGTTAGGGCGCGTAGTGTTATCTAATCCGCCAGCATTACCGCCGCGTACCCATCGTTTGTTGTTGGTGGAGCTGGAAGGCGAACACTGGATTGCCGATGTCGGTTTCGGTGGGCAGACTTTGACTGCGCCGATTCGTTTAGTGGCGGATATCGCGCAAACAACGCCACATGGCGAATATCGGCTGTTACAGGAAGGGAACGACTGGATTTTGCAGTTTAATCATCATCAGCACTGGCAGTCGATGTACCGTTTTGATCTCTGTGAACAACAACAAAGTGATTATGTGATGGGGAATTTCTGGTCGGCGCACTGGCCGCAATCGCATTTTCGCCATCATTTGCTGATGTGCCGCCATTTGCCGGACGGTGGCAAACTGACACTGACCAATTTTCATTTCACCCATTATGAAAATGGACATGCAGTGGAGCAGCGGAATCTAGCGGATGTGGCGTCGTTATATGCCGTGATGCAGGAGCAGTTTGGTCTGGGCGTAGATGACGCAAAGCATGGCTTTACTGTGGATGAACTGGCGTTGGTGATGGCGGCGTTTGATACGCATCCGGAGGCGGGGAAATAGTTTGTGCCAGGGGCCGGATGCGGCGTAAACGCCTACAACCGGCCCACATTAGCCCGGTTGTAGGCCTGATAAGCGAAGCGCATCAGGCAACGGTATCAAAAATCAATGGCCCATTCAGCATGGAAAAGAATCACCGCTGTGCCAGAAATGGTGACTTTCTCCGGTTGGTTATCTCGAATTGTCACCGTCACATCAATCACGCCGTCACGCCCCAGTGCGCGCCCCTGATGGCCTTTAACACGCAACACGCTGCCATCGTGGGGTAGTAAGTTGTGATGTACCAACCATGCGCCCATCGGGCCATTGGCATTCCCGGTCACCGGATCTTCCACAATACCAATCGCAGGTGAGAACATGCGACCATCGGTTTCATTTTTGCCAGGGCGGATCTGGAACGGGAAAAAACCATTGCAGCCAATCTGCTTGCTGATTGCGGTCAGCGCAGCAAGGTCAGGCGAAAGAGCGTCGATATCCACTTCTGGTTTCAACGGGATCATCACTTTTGAGTGTCCTGTGGTTGCCACCTGAATTGGCAAGCCTGGCAGAATATCGTCTTCAGTGAGATGAAGCGCGTTGATAATCGCTGCACGTGTTTCACCTTCCAGCGGTGGCTCAAAGCCTGGCGTACCTTGTTCCAGCGAAATACGATAATCATCGTTGTGCTTTTCGATAGTCACGCGATGTTTTCCTGCCAGCGACGTTTGCCAGACCGTGCAATTTCCCAAACCTAATACCTTTGAACGTACATAGTGCGCAGCCACCGTTGCGTGACCGCAAATTGGCACTTCAACCGTTGGCGTAAAGTATCGAACGTGTACATCGCTGTCGTCGCTGTGCAGCAGAAAAGCAGTTTCCGAATGACCTAATTCGCGGGCGATAAGCTGCATTTGCGCTTCGCTAAGTTTATCGGCGGGAAAAACAACACCGGCAGAATTGCCGCGAAACGGTTGAGCGGTAAAAGCATCGACGTGATAAACCTGCGGTTTCATTAACGTTCTCCTGTGGCTGGAGAACTATCATAGCCTGCAAGTGGCCGGAGAGCGAAGGACTATCCGGCCAGGGGGAGAATTATCGCCGCGAACGCACAATCTGATACCGACGAGTAAAGTACTCAAACGGCGCGCTCCACACATGCACCAGTCGGGTGAACGGAAAGAGCAGGAAGATGGTCATTCCCAATACCAGATGCAGGCGGAAGACGAACGCTACGCCGTTAAGCATTTCTGACGATCCTCCACGGAAAGTGACGATACTTTGCGCCCACCCCACCAGTTTCATCATTTCGCTACCATCAGGATACTGTGCTGAAAACGGTATGGTACTTAGCCCCAACAAACATTGGATCAGCAATATGCTCATGATGATGATATCCGGCGTGGTGGAAGTAGCACGCACACGCTGATTTGTCAGCCTGCGCCACAGCAGTCCTGCACCGCCAATCAACGTCAACACGCCGCAAATACCGCCGAGCACCATCGCCATTAGTTGTTTCGCTGCCACTGGCAAAAACCACGCGTACATCCAGTGCGGCGTTAACATGCCGAACAGGTGCCCGAAGAAGATCCCCAAAATGCCGATATGGAACAGATTCGACCATATCACCATCCCGCGTTTATCGAGCATCTGGCTCGAGGAGGCGCGCCAGGTGTACTGCCCGTAGTCATAGCGCAGCCAGCTGCCAAGGAAAAACACCGTCGCACAAATGTACGGGTAGATATCGTAAAAAAAGACGTTCAGATACTGAATCATTTCCCACCTCCCGCACTGATGTCGACGTACTGCGGCGCGACATCCTGGCTAAAGCGTCGCTGATATTGATTAAGCGGCGAGCTGTCACACGCCGTGGCGTTATCTTCAATAAACTTCACCTGTTCTTCTTCCCACACCGCATCCAGCGCCTGGCGGGTGTCGTCACGCTCTTCACTACGAATTTGTTTTGTGACACTGTCACTTGACAGGGGACTTCCTGCCAGTTGCAAAAGGGCGTCAAATAACGCGTACCACGGTGTCTCGCGTTGTTTTAAGCGTCCGCCAAGCAGGGCGAGGATCGGCGCAACGTTGAGTAATCCTTCTTTTGCCTGATCGTCCGGCAGCACACTTAAGTACTCCAGGTACAGCGGCAGATAATCGGGCAGTTCCCGACAATCCAGTTGCAGACCGACCTTTTCGTACTCCGCCAGCAGGTCCACCATTGCCTGGCCTCGATCGCGGGATTCGGCATGAACATGTTCGAACAGCAGCAGCGACGTGGTGCGCCCGCGGTCGAACACTTCACACCATTCGGCCTGTTTATCCAGCAGCGGCGCGTTGAGCAGGTCGAGTGCAAAATCGGTGAGCATCGACGCGTCGCGGCGGATTAATGCCAGCGCGTCGTCCTTACACTCCCACAACAGCTCGTCCGGGTACTCCATCAACAGGCCGATCACTTTGAGGATCTGCATTATTCTCCCTCCGCTTTATCGCGCACTTCGGTAATGTTGATGGCATCGATACGGCTACTGTTGAACAGGTTGAATTTGCTGTCTGAGCCGTGGCAACCGTCGCCAAAGCTGAAGCCGCAGCCGTTGCGTTCTGCGAAAGCATCACCCGCCATTTCCCGATGACTGGTTGGAATGACAAAACGATCTTCATAGTTGGCGATGGCAAGGTAGCGATACATCTCTTCGACCTGGGCGACGCTCAGGCCTACTTCGTCAATGGCGCGGGTATCGGTAACACCTTCCACGGTTTGTGAACGCATATAGTGGCGCATCGCCATCATCCGTTTCAGCGCCCGCAGTACCGGACCGGTATCACCGGCACTCAACATATTGGCGAGATATTGCACCGGAATACGCAGGCTTTCGATGGCGGGCAGCACGCCTTCGCTTTTCGGCAAGCCGCCCGCATCTGCATAGGACTGAATCGGTGACAGCGGAGGAACGTACCAGACCATCGGCAGGGTGCGATATTCAGGGTGCAGCGGTAGCGCCAGTTTCCAGTCCATCGCCATTTTGTAGACTGGCGAACGCTGGGCAGCTTCAATCACATTTTGTGGAATACCTTGTTTCAGGGCTTCTTCGATCACCGAGGGATCGTGCGGATCGAGGAACACTTCGCACTGGCGTTCGTAGAGATCAACCTCGCGTTCGGTGCTCGCCGCTTCCTCGATGCGGTCGGCGTCGTAAAGCAGCACGCCCAGATACCGGATGCGACCCACGCAGGTTTCTGAGCACACGGTGGGTTGGCCTGACTCAATTCGTGGGTAACAGAAGATGCATTTTTCTGACTTACCGCTTTTCCAGTTGAAGTAGATTTTTTTGTACGGACAACCGCTAATGCACAAACGCCAGCCACGGCATTTGTCCTGATCGATCAGCACAATACCGTCTTCTTCGCGTTTGTAGATCGCGCCGCTGGGGCAGGTCGCCACGCAGCTGGGGTTAAGGCAGTGTTCGCACAGGCGCGGCAGGTACATCATGAACGTATTTTCAAACTGACCGTACATCTCCTTTTGCATGGCGTCAAAGTTGCGGTCGCGAGCACGTTTTTCGAACTCACCGCCCAGCAGTTCTTCCCAGTTTGGCCCCCAGATCACTTTGTCCATCCGTTTGCCGTCAATCAGCGAACGTGGGCGGGCAGTAGGAATGTGTTTACCTTCTGGCGCGCTATGCAAATGTTCGTAGTCGAAGGTGAAAGGTTCGTAGTAATCGTCAATCTGCGGCACCACCGGGTTGGCGAAGATTTTGGTAATCACCCCCATCTTGCTGCCCAGACGCGGGCGGATCTTACCGTTGACATCGCGGACCCAGCCGCCTTGCCACTCTTCCTGATCTTCCCAGTTTTTCGGATAACCAATGCCCGGTTTGGTTTCGACGTTGTTAAACCATGCGTACTCCATGCCTTCGCGTCCGGTCCAGACGTTTTTACAGGTCACCGAACAGGTATGGCAGCCGATACATTTATCGAGGTTAAGCACCATGCCGACTTGCGAACGTATTTTCATTTTTTCGCCTCCTGTACCTGATCGCGACCTTCATCATCCAGCCAGTTAACGTTCTTCATCTTGCGGATCATGATAAATTCGTCGCGGTTCGAGCCGACGGTGCCGTAGTAGTTAAAGCCCCAGGCCAGCTGCGCGTAACCGCCAATCATATGCGTTGGTTTTGGGCAAACGCGGGTGACCGAGTTATGAATGCCGCCGCGCATGCCGGTTACTTCCGAACCAGGAATATTCATAATGCGTTCCTGAGCGTGATACATCATGGTCATACCCGGCGGTACACGTTGGCTGACCACCGCGCGGGCAGTCAGCGCGCCGTTGGCGTTAAACACTTCCACCCAGTCGTTATCGACAATGGTCAATTCACGGGCATCGGTTTCGCTGATCCAGACAATCGGTCCACCGCGAGAGAGCGTCAGCATTAGCAGGTTTTCACTGTAGGTTGAGTGAATGCCCCATTTCTGATGCGGCGTCAGGAAGTTAAGTGCTTTTTCCGGGAAGCCGTTTGGCGGTATCTGGCGCATTTCACTGACGCTACGCGTGTCAATAGGCGGACGATAAGCCACCAGGCTTTCACCAAAGGCACGCATCCACGGATGATCCTGATAGACCTGCTGGCGTCCCGACAGCGTGCGCCACGGAATTAATTCATGAACGTTGGTGTATCCGGCGTTGTAGGAGACGTGATCGCTTTCCAGACCGGACCATGTGGGGCTGGAGATAATTTTACGCGGCTGCGCCTGAATATCGCGAAAGCGGATCTTTTCGTCCTCTTTGTGCAGCGCCAGATGGGTATGTTCGCGTCCGGTGATCTCGCCCAGCGCCTGCCACGCTTTGACTGCAACATGACCGTTGGTTTCCGGTGCCAGCGCCAGAATCACTTCTGATGCGTCAATGGCGGTGTCAATCAGCGGTCGCCCCTGTGCCGGGCCATCACGCTTGGTGTAATTGAGTTTGCCGAGGAAATCGATTTCATCCTGGGTATTCCACGAAATCCCTTTACCGCCGTTGCCAAGTTTGTCCATCAATGGCCCGAGAGAGGTAAAGCGTTCATAGGTAGCAGGGTAGTCACGCTCCACTGCCACAATATTGGGCGCGGTTTTACCCGGGATCAGATCGCATTCGCCTTTGCGCCAGTCGAGCACTTCACACGGCTGCGAAAGCTCTGCCGGAGAGTCATGCAGTAGGGGTTGTAATACCACGTCGGTTTCTTTGCCTAGATGCCCTACGCACACTTGCGAAAATGCTTTGGCAATACCTTTGTAGATTTCCCAGTCGCTGCGTGATTCCCACGCCGGATCGACCGCCGCAGAAAGCGGATGAATAAACGGATGCATATCCGAGGTGTTCATATCGTCTTTTTCGTACCAGGTGGCGGTGGGCAGAACGATATCGGAGAACAGGCAGGTACTGGACATACGGAAGTCGAGCGTCACCAGCAGGTCGAGCTTGCCTTCAATCGCCGCAGTTTGCCACTCGACTTCTTCTGGTTTGATCCCGTCGCTGGCACCGAGTTCCTCACCCTGAATCCCACTTTCGGTTCCCAGCAGATACTTCTGCATATATTCGTGGCCTTTGCCGGAGGAGCCAAGCAGGTTAGAACGCCAGACAAACAAATTACGCGGATGATTGCTGCCGCTATCTGGTTGTTCGCAGGCCATACGTAAATCGCCCGATTTCAGCGCCTGAGCGGTAAATTCTGTGGGGGATAATCCGGCCTTGTCGGCTTCAGCTTTAATCCCGAGCGGGTTACGCCCCAGCTGCGGCGCAGAAGGTAGCCAGCCCATACGTTCGGCGCGAACGTTGAAATCAATCAGATGACCGCTGTATTTGCTGGCATCGGCGAGCGGTGAAAGTAACTCCTGAGCAGAGACTTTTTCATAGCGCCATTGGCTGGAATGATTGTAGAAAAACGAGGTGCTGTTCATCTGGCGCGGTGGTCGGTTCCAGTCGAGCGCAAAGGCCAGCGGCAACCAGCCGGTTTGCGGGCGCAGTTTTTCCTGACCGACATAGTGTGCCCAGCCGCCACCGCTTTGGCCGACACAACCGCAGAAGATCAGCATGTTGATCATCCCACGGTAGTTCATGTCCATGTGATACCAATGGTTGACGCCAGCACCGAGGATAATCATCGATCGCCCATGCGTTTTATGGGCGGTATCGGCAAATTCGCGGGCGATGGTTTCAATATACTGGCGCGGTACGCCGGTAATTTGCTCGCCCCAGGCTGGGGTGTAAGGTTTGATTTCAGCGTAATCTTTCGCGCTGTTTTCATCTTCCAGCCCGCGATCGAGGCCGTAATTTGCCAGTACCAGATCATAAACGCTAACCACCGGACAAGTGCTTCCATCGGCGAGCGTCAGATTTTTCACCGGAAGCTGGCGCACCAGTATGGGATCATGTTTTACGCTGCGAAAGTGTGGATTTTCAATGCCGCCAAAGTAGGGGAAGGCCACGCCTGCAACAGTGTCGTGTTGACCGAGCAAGGTTAACGCTAACTCAGTTTCTGTTCCGGCGGCGATAGATTCCAGGTTCCATTTGCCTTTTTCGCCCCAACGAAAACCAATCGAACCGTTAGGCACCACCAGTTCACCCGCAGTATTAACTGCCACGGTTTTCCACTGCGGATTGTTGCTTTCGCCCAACCCATCCACCAGGTCAGATGCACGGATCATCCGTCCGGGAACGTAGCTGCCATCGTCGCGCGGTTCCAGCATTACCAGCATCGGCATGTCGCTGTAGCGGCGGCAGTAATTGATAAAATAGTCGCTGGGATTATCGAGATGGAACTCTTTTAAAATCACATGGCCCATTGCCATCGCCAGGGCGCTATCAGTGCCTTGTTTCGGTGCCAGCCACTGGTCGCACAATTTGGCCACTTCAGAGTAGTCAGGGGTAATGGCGATGGTTTTAGTGCCTTTGTAGCGTACTTCGGTAAAGAAGTGGGCGTCCGGCGTACGTGTCTGCGGTACGTTAGACCCCCAGGCGATGATGTAGCTGGAGTTATACCAGTCGGCAGATTCTGGCACGTCGGTTTGTTCGCCCCAGGTCATCGGTGAGGCGGGCGGCAGGTCGCAATACCAGTCGTAGAAGCTTAAACAGGTGCCACCTAACAGCGACAGATAGCGTGTTCCGGCGGCGTAAGAAACCATTGACATGGCTGGAATCGGCGAGAAACCGGCAACGCGATCCGGGCCGTAGGTTTTGATGGTCCAGACGTTAGCGGCAGCAATCAACTGGTTTAGCTCTTGCCAGTTGGAGCGGATAAAACCGCCGCGTCCGCGTATCTGCTTGTAACTCATGCACTTTTGCGGATCATTCATAATCGATGCCCACGCCAGTACCGGATCGCTGTGTTGCTTGAGCGCTTCACGCCACAGTTCAATCAGTCGTTTACGTATTAGCGGGTATTTCAGTCGGTTGGCGCTGTAAAGATACCAGGAGTAACTTGCACCACGCGGGCAGCCGCGAGGTTCATGATTGGGCAGGTCAGGGCGAGTGCGAGGATAGTCGGTCTGTTGGATTTCCCAGGTCACCAGGCCATTTTTAACGTAGATTTTCCAGCTACAGGAGCCTGTACAGTTAACGCCGTGAGTGGAACGCACGATTTTGTCGAACTGCCAACGCTGGCGATAGCTGTCCTCCCAGTCGCGGTTGCTATGCATCACCTGGCCGTGACCATCGGCAAATGTTTCGCCCTTTTGTTTGAAGTAGCGAAAGCGATCCAAAAGTTTACTCATGACATAACTCCTGCTCCAGGAATGAATTGGGATCTGATGCCTTGTCGGATGCGACACGGTTGTAGCCTGATAAGACGAGTCAGGCATCGATTTCTTATTTTTGGCTGAACTTCCGCCGACCATAAACCAGCCAGGTCAGCAGCACACAAACGATGTAGAAGATCAAAAACACTTTCATCGCACCTACCGGCGAGCCGGTCATATTGAGCGACATGCCAAACGCCTGCGGAATAAAAAAGCCGCCAACTGCGCCAATCGCTGAGATAAAGCCCAATGCTGCCGCCGTTTCGGTGACCGCTTCCCGCTGAGCCTGTTCATCGCTGCCGCCTTTCATCTTGACGCGATAAATCGTTATCTGGCGAAAGATGACGGCGATCATCTGGAAAGTAGAACCACTTCCCAGACCCGCGGTCAGAAACAACCCCATGAAGACGGCGTAAAATGCGATGAAATTACCAGAGCCTGTGCCCGGTAAGGTAAGGAACAGCAGGGCGCTGAAAATCGCCATAAAAATGAAGTTGATCAACGTCACCCGCACGCCGCCGAATTTATCGGAAATAGCACCACCAACCGACCGCGCGATGGCACCAATAAATGGGCCAAAGAACGCCAGACGCAGAATATTCACATCCGGAAACTGGGTTTTCGCCAGCATGGCAAAACCCGCAGAAAAACCGATAAACGAACCGAAGGTGGCGAGATAGAGAAGACTGAGCAGCCAGAGATGCAGACGTTGTAATACAGGCAATTGATCGGCGATTGACGCGCGTGAACTGGCGATATCATTCATCCCTAACCAGGCGGCAATAGTGGCAATCGCCAGTAATGGCACCCAAATCCATGCGGCATTCGCCAGCGACATTACCGAACCGTCGGCCTGTGGTACGCCATTGACACCGAGAAAGGCAAATACGGGGATAAAAATCACCAGCGGCGCAACCAGCTGCATCACACTTACACCTAAGTTTCCTAATCCGCCATTAATCCCAAGTGCGCTCCCTTGTTTGGCTTTTGGGAAGAAGAAACTGATATTGCCCATGCTCGAAGCAAAGTTCGCACCTGCAAAACCGCATAGCAAAGCGATAACGATAAATATCCCAAAAGGAGTATTCGGATTCTGCACGGCAATTCCGAGCCAGACGCAAGGAATAATCAGGATTGCAGTACTAAAAACCGTCCATCGGCGTCCACCAAATATAGGCACCATAAAGGAGTAGGGGACACGCAATAATGCGCCAGAAACGGAGGGTAATGCGGTTAATAAAAAGAGTTGATCGGTAGTGAAATTAAAACCGATTTTATTGAGATTAACAGTAACTGCGCTAAATAGCATCCAGACACAGAAGGCAAGAAGTAGACAACTGACTGATATCCAGAGGTTTCTTCGTGCAATATGCTTTCCTTTATTTTCCCAGAAGGCCGGGTTTTCTGGTTTCCAGTCGCGCAAAAGGTAACGACTATTTTTCTCATTTTGCAGTGCCATATTGTTCCTCACATGTACACATTGGTAATGAAAAAAAGACAAAACAGGAGGTAAGGCGCAATAGCCAGTTATTAGAATTAAGGATGAATTAGGTGAAGTGCTGATTGAAAGAATAGATAAGAAAGCGTAACCGCGGGGGCAGAATGGGGATTAAGCAGACAGATATGTGTTACTAAATGTAACTAACAGGCTAACCTTCAAACGGGGGTTAATCTTTGAACGTATGCCATGTTTCAACCCTTCAGATCGTGAATCTAAAGGGTTGCATATTAACTATATTCTTAATAAGACCAGACACTTATAGAATTAGTGATGATTTATTCACTAAAAAGGCCATGAGCTGGAGGAAAACGATCTGTCCAGAAAGTCTATCTGTTCCTCTCTTATCGCCTCATTGTAATAATCGTTATTACAGTAAGTATTGTTTATTTCATCTAAGGTCATATTTTTAATTTTTATATTCATCTGATTTACAACTTCTTCTGTTTTATAAGTGTGTATATTATATGGGGTGTATGCTTCTTTAAAAGTATAGTGAAACAATTCGTTATCCACATCTAGTCCGTCAGAGTGAACTTCAAATGCACCAGGCGAAAGAATTGCCAGGCCAGTATTAAGCTTAAGTGCTGGGGAAAACAAATTAAATAACATGAGCTGCATAGTAGGGCAATTGTTCTTCCCAGAAACATTTAAAAAATTTAAGTTTTTGCTCTGTTTTATTATGGGAAATAAAGTTCCAATATCGGATGTATTCTTAGTGTCAATGCGGGTTATTTTATTATTGTCCAGCCTTAAACTTTTGATAGATGAAAGATAAGTCAGGAAATGAAGGTTTATTTTTTTCAACTGATTGTTCGCAGCGTTTAATGTCTGTACATTGCAGAAGTTGCTAAAGAATATTTTAATTTCAGAAAGCAAGTTGTTGTTGATAAGTAACGTATTCAAGTTGGGAAATAAGGCATTATGTAAACTTGTTAGTTTATTATGGGATAGATCCAGAAGTAAGAGTTCATCTTTATTTCCTGCAGCAATATCAGTTAATTGATTGTGGCTGAGATTCAGGTACTGCAGCCTTTCGCAACATTCTAATTGCACAAACTCTAGTTGATTATGTGCCGCACTAAAATAAGTAACTGATGAAAGCCCATCTATATCAATATTTCTGAGAGCATTATTATTCACAGATATATGTTTAATGCTTACATTTCTGCCTTGAGGAAAATTTATAGACTCAAGAGCATTACTATTCAGACTAAGGTTGATGAGTTTATCGTAGTTGGTTGCATCAAAATGTTTGAGTTGGTTCTCATCAAGATTGATAGAGGTGAAGTTTTGCAGCCCTGGTGGTTGAGTAGTTAAATTAAGTCCAGATAAATCAATGTCATTCTGCTTCGAAAAAAAAGCACGGTTTATCCTTTCTGCCGCTTCTTTTCGGCATTCTTGACGATGAAGTTCACCTGTGACTATGCATTCTTCTTTCCATTTATTCAATTCATGCATCCAGCTATATAAATTCTGTTCGGGGAGTCGCTGTAGGGACTGCTTTGTTTTAAAAAAGATTAAAGGAAACTTCATAACTACTCCATGGCAATAATATATTTTTTGATTTATTATCCTTGATAAGTCAGGATGTTTTTTATAACTCTGTGGTAAAGGATTGGCTTAACCAATTATGAAATGTTGGTCCATAACCTAAGGAATTTTTATTCTCATCATAAATGTAATAACAG
Organism: Escherichia sp. HH091_1A; assembly: GCF_030295175.1. Lineage (NCBI taxonomy): Bacteria > Pseudomonadati > Pseudomonadota > Gammaproteobacteria > Enterobacterales > Enterobacteriaceae > Escherichia > Escherichia sp. HH091_1A. Next base: position 1,867,222 of record NZ_AP025747.1, read on the forward strand.
ATAGGGGTGCCTGTTGCGTCCTTGAGTTCTGAGGATGAGGATGAGGATAGGGGCGTATCGTTATCAAACCGACAAGCGCGATACATAGGCAGAATAGATTTTAATTCTTCTTCAGAAAGTGTTGTTTCTTGTTCTATTAAAGTTAAATTGCTGAAATAAGGTTTTGAACGGTAACGAATCGACATTGAATCATTGTTTTCTTTATTATCACCTTCAGTATTTTTGCTTATTTCTACAAGATGCTTATTACTGGTGTCGATATTTTTAATTGCTAGATCATAAGATATCTTAATGGTCACTTCATCAATATTATCAACTAAATCCATTATTGCATTCCAGTACTGCATTTGTGCAATAGGATCATTGTTAATACCGTTAACTGATAAATACCAAAGATGTTTTGATGATATTAACTCATTAATGTTATCTGTTGGTAATAAATTGTTATTACTTAAGTCTAAATATTCTAGTATCGCAGTGCTTTTAGCGTTTAAATTTGCAATATGGTTGTCGTTTAAAGCGATTTTTTTCACCATGGGGTGATAGTGTAATTTAAGATCATTGATCATATTGTGACAAGCACTTAACTCAATCAGAGATTCTTGTTGAGAAACATCCAGCGATGTTAGCTGGTTATTATCAAGGTTAAGAAATTTCAGTTTATAACTGTCAGAAATATTAATTTCTTTTAGATTATTATTTTGCGCTTCCAGATTAACCAATGAATGCTGATTTTTTAAATCTAAACTTTCCAGCTTGTTGCAATCGATATAAATATTTTCCAGTTTTGATTCATTTGGAAAGGTTATCGTTTCAATATTATTCAAGGTGAGGTTGATATTGATAAGACTAGCATTGTCGGTAAAGTCAAGGAAAGTTAGACAATTCCCCTCCAAATTCAATGTCTTAACTGTAGGGGGGATAGGCGGTAACTCACTCAAATCAAGATATGACAAATTAAGAGATTCCATGTTTGAGTTGTAAGCTTCATTAATTCGCTCTAGAATAGTTCTTTTTTCTACGCCATTATTAAGCGATTTCTCACCCCATTGTGCCAGTTGTTCAAAAAAATTGCTGGCGATGGTTTCTCTGTTAGGTAATGCGTTATTCACTTGATAACTGGCATTATTTTTTACACAAGCTGTATTAATATTGGTCATAATCACTCATCAATAAATATTATACTAAGATGTCCCCGGAGGGTATGGAAGAATATTAATTGAGGTGAATGACCAGAAATATCAAAAATTGCTCATTTTTACTTAAGGAGTCATACAGCAGCACTTAAATTAAAAACCAGCCCAGATAAGGGCTGGTCAGGAGAGGATGTTAGAACTGATAGGTAATGCCCGTTGCGACGATGTTATCGGTGCGAATATCTACGGCACGGGTAAAGTCGCTTTCATCGATCAGGTTGATTTTATAATCAACATAGGTCGACATATTTTTGTTGAAGAAATACGTTGCACCAACGTCGATATACTCAATCATGTCCTGATCGCCGTAACGCCCCAGATCTCTGCCTTTTGATTTCAGGTAAGCGAGTGATGGGCGCAAGCCGAAGTCGAATTGATATTGGGCCACCACTTCGAAACTTTGTGCTTTGTTAGAGATATAACCATCACCATAGGTGGTCATGTTTAATGTTTCAGCGTAATTAGCTGCAAAGTAAATGTTGTTGGCATCATATTTTATACCTGTTGCCCACAGTTCTGCATTCTTACCGGAGGCATTGAGAGGATTAGCCGCTGCTCTTTCCTGCGCATTTGTCCGATCAGATTTGGTATACACAGCACCGATCCCAAAGCCATCATAAACATAAGTTGAGGAGATACCGAAACCGTCACCATTGGCACGCGTATAGTCAGCACCATAAAGATGAGCGTTGTCAGTGCGTTCATTTTTGCCTTGATATTGTGCGGCAAAGTTCAGCCCTTCAATTAAGCCAAAGAAATCGTAGTTGCGATAGGTTGCCACACCAGTGGTACGATATGTCATGAAGACATCTTTCTGGCTCCAGGTATCGCCACCAAATTCTGGCAACATATCGGTCCATGAACCAATGTCATAACCGACACCGTAGTTACGACCATAGTCCAGAGAGCCAAATTCACTAATTTTTAAACCTGCATAGGCAAGGCGGGTTTTGTTGCCGCGCGAGCCGTTGGCTTCATCGTTATAGCCTTTAAAATCATATTCCCAGTGACCAAAACCAATCATTTGATCATTGATTTGCGTTTCTCCTTTAAAACCGAGACGGGCATAAGTTTTATCACCATCGTCACGCTTATCATCAGTAAAATAACGTAGAGCGGTAACCTTGCCATAAAGGTCTAGTTTATTACCATCCTTGTTATATACTTCGGCAGCATGTGCTACGTTCGCAGCTAACAAACCAGTTACAACCACCGCAACTATTTTTAATTTCATTTAACAGTATCCTTTTAATTATCGTTAAACCTATTTTCTAAACGAATTTTAAACGGCGTCATTTACAAATGACATACTGTTTTTAAAATAGAATGGTGATTAAAAACAATGAGAATACTAGATGAAATAATATTATTTGTCGATATGTGATCGAAGTCGAAATGAGATATAAGGTGAATTACTGGTATTTGAAATTTATTTTTTATTATTGTCGTAATTTAGCGGGTTAACTGCCGGGTGCTATGACCCGACAATAATTTTATCCACGACGTGTCGCCAGCCAGCAGAGCAGGGAACCGCCGCAGACCATCAGTGCGCCTTGCCAGAATGAGAACGATAGGGGAGCACTAAGCAGTACCGCAGCAAGCGCCGACGAAAGTACGGGCGTAAAATACGAACCTACTGCCATAATGGTGACGTTGCCATGTAAAATGCCAACGTTCCACGCAGCGTAAGCAAATCCTAAGGTAAATGCCGCAGAGATGAGTTTAATCATGACGGGTGTGCTAAATACCATTTCTGGTTGTGGCGTGAGAAAATAGTAAACCCACAGACTTGCTCCCGTTAGCAGGACAAAAACGGTTATTCCATTAAATCCGCGTGCGTATTTATTCGTTACTGTACAATAAGCTGCCCAGATAAAAGCGCCAATGAACGCCAGGAAATAACTCAATGGACTGGTGGTAATATTATTAATGATTTCATCATAGTGTAACCCATTGTCACCGCCTAACACCCAGCAGACACCGACCAGGGCTAATAATAATCCAGGTACAATCAGCCAGTTGGTTTTCTGACCATTAAACAGAATGGCAAAGAGAATTGTCAGGCTGGGCCATAGATAGTTCACCATACCCACTTCAATTGCCTGATGACGGGTCGCTGCATAACCTAAGGAAAGTGCCAGACAGATTTCATAGCTGACGAATAACAGACTCCCGGCGAGTAAATAGCCTTTCGGGATCTGCCGAATACGCGGAAATCCAACCGTGAAGATTAACAGCAGCCCGCTTAATGAATAGATAGCAGCTGCGCCGCCGACCGGACCGAGCCCCTCACTGACACCGCGAATCAATCCTACCATCGTGCTCCACAGGACGATCGCTATTAGCCCTATGAGCGTTGCTTTTTGTCGTGTCATGCTCGCTGTTTTCTCTCTCTTGCCGTTAAAAATTAAGCTGAATTTTATAGCATTTTTTTAACTGGCCTGTCAGGCAGTGGTGCGTTTTTCTACCGCTATTGAGGTAGGTCAATTTGCGCAGGCGGATTATTTTGTGGCAAACAGCTGTTCTTTTTGATTTCGCGCAAAAAGATTCAGAATTTTACTGTTAGTTTCCTCGCGCAGTAATACCCCTGAAAAAAGAGGAAAGCAATGGACGTCAGTCGCAGACAATTTTTTAAAATCTGCGCGGGCGGTATGGCGGGAACAACAGTCGCGGCATTGGGTTTTGCCCCGAAGCAAGCACTGGCTCAGGCGCGAAACTACAAATTATTACGCGCGAAAGAGATCCGTAACACTTGTACATACTGTTCCGTAGGTTGCGGGCTATTGATGTATAGCCTGGGTGATGGCGCGAAAAACGCCAGAGAAGCGATTTATCACATTGAAGGTGACCCGGATCATCCGGTAAGCCGTGGTGCGCTGTGCCCGAAAGGGGCCGGATTGCTGGATTACGTCAACAGCGAAAACCGTCTGCGCTACCCGGAATATCGTGCGCCAGGTTCTGACAAATGGCAGCGCATTAGCTGGGAAGAAGCATTCTCCCGCATTGCGAAGCTGATGAAGGCAGACCGTGACGCTAACTTTATTGAAAAGAATGAGCAGGGCGTAACGGTAAACCGTTGGCTTTCTACCGGTATGCTGTGTGCTTCCGGTGCCAGCAACGAAACCGGGATGCTGACACAGAAATTTGCCCGCTCCCTCGGGATGCTGGCGGTAGACAACCAGGCGCGCGTCTGACACGGACCAACGGTAGCAAGTCTTGCTCCAACATTTGGTCGCGGTGCGATGACCAACCACTGGGTGGATATCAAAAACGCTAACGTCGTAATGGTGATGGGCGGTAACGCTGCTGAAGCGCATCCCGTCGGTTTTCGCTGGGCGATGGAAGCGAAAAACAACAACGATGCAACCTTGATCGTTGTCGATCCCCGTTTTACGCGTACCGCTTCTGTGGCGGATATCTACGCACCTATTCGTTCCGGTACGGACATTACGTTCCTGTCTGGCGTTTTGCGCTACCTGATCGAAAACAACAAAATCAATGCCGAATACGTTAAGCATTACACCAACGCCAGCCTGCTGGTGCGTGATGATTTTACTTTTGAAGACGGCCTGTTCAGCGGTTATGACGCTGAAAAACGGCAATACGATAAATCGTCCTGGAACTATCAGTTCGATGAAAACGGCTATGCGAAACGCGATGAAACACTGACTCATCCGCGCTGTGTGTGGAACCTGCTGAAAGCACACGTTTCCCGCTACACGCCGGACGTTGTTGAAAACATCTGCGGTACACCAAAAGCCGACTTCCTGAAAGTGTGTGAAGTGCTGGCCTCCACCAGCGCGCCGGATCGCACCACCACCTTCCTGTACGCGCTGGGCTGGACCCAACACACCGTGGGTGCGCAGAACATCCGTACTATGGCGATGATCCAGTTGCTGCTCGGTAACATGGGTATGGCTGGTGGCGGCGTGAACGCATTGCGTGGTCACTCTAACATTCAGGGCCTGACCGACTTAGGCCTGCTCTCTACCAGCCTGCCGGGTTATCTGACGCTGCCGTCAGAAAAACAGGTTGATTTGCAGTCGTATCTGGAAGCGAACACGCCGAAAGCGACGCTGGCTGATCAGGTGAACTACTGGAGCAACTATCCGAAGTTCTTCGTTAGCCTGATGAAATCTTTCTACGGCGATGCCGCGCAGAAAGAGAACAACTGGGGCTATGACTGGCTGCCGAAGTGGGACCAGACCTACGACGTCATCAAGTATTTCAACATGATGGATGAAGGCAAAGTCACAGGTTATTTCTGCCAGGGCTTTAACCCGGTTGCGTCCTTCCCGGACAAAAACAAAGTGGTGAGCTGCCTGAGCAAGCTGAAGTACATGGTGGTTATCGATCCGCTGGTGACTGAAACCTCTACTTTCTGGCAGAACCACGGCGAGTCGAACGATGTCGATCCGGCGTCTATTCAGACAGAGGTATTCCGTCTGCCTTCGACCTGCTTTGCTGAAGAAGATGGTTCTATCGCTAACTCCGGTCGCTGGTTGCAGTGGCACTGGAAAGGTCAGGACGCGCCAGGCGAAGCACGTAACGACGGCGAAATTCTGGCGGGTATCTACCATCATCTTCGCGAGTTGTACAAAGCCGAAGGTGGTAAAGGTGTAGAACCGCTGATGAAGATGAGCTGGAACTACAAGCAGCCGCACGAGCCGCAGTCTGACGAAGTGGCAAAAGAGAACAACGGCTATGCGCTGGAAGATCTCTATGACGCTAATGGCGTACTGATTGCGAAGAAAGGGCAGTTGCTGAGTAGCTTTGCGCATCTGCGTGATGACGGTACAACCGCATCGTCTTGCTGGATCTACACCGGTAGCTGGACAGAGCAGGGCAACCAGATGGCCAACCGCGATAACTCCGACCCGTCCGGTCTGGGGAATACGCTGGGATGGGCCTGGGCGTGGCCGCTCAACCGTCGCGTGCTGTACAACCGTGCTTCGGCGGATATCAACGGTAAACCTTGGGATCCGAAACGGATGCTGATCCAGTGGAACGGCAGCAAGTGGACGGGTAACGATATTCCGGACTTCGGCAATGCCGCACCGGGTACGCCAACCGGGCCGTTTATCATGCAGCCGGAAGGGATGGGACGCCTGTTTGCCATTAATAAAATGGCGGAAGGTCCGTTCCCGGAACACTACGAGCCAATTGAAACGCCGCTGGGCACTAACCCGCTGCATCCGAACGTGGTGTATAACCCGGTTGTTCGTCTGTATGAACAAGACGCGCTGCGGATGGGTAAAAAAGAGCAGTTCCCGTATGTGGGTACGACCTATCGTCTGACCGAGCACTTCCACACCTGGACCAAGCACGCGTTGCTCAACGCAATTGCTCAGCCGGAACAGTTTGTGGAAATCAGCGAAACGCTGGCGGCGGCGAAAGGCATTGCCAATGGCGATCGTGTCACTGTCTCCAGCAAGCGTGGCTTTATCCGCGCGGTGGCTGTGGTAACGCGCCGTCTGAAACCGCTGAATGTAAACGGTCAGCAGGTTGAAACGGTGGGTATTCCAATCCACTGGGGCTTTGAGGGTGTCGCGCGTAAAGGTTATATCGCTAACACTCTGACGCCGAATGTCGGTGATGCAAACTCGCAAACGCCGGAATATAAAGCGTTCTTAGTCAACATCGAGAAGGCGTAAGGGGGCGAACAGATGGCTATGGAAACGCAGGACATTATCAAAAGGTCCGCAACTAACTCCATCACGCCGCCTTCTCAGGTGCGTGATTACAAAGCAGAAGTCGCGAAACTTATCGACGTTTCCACCTGTATCGGCTGTAAAGCCTGTCAGGTGGCGTGTTCGGAGTGGAACGATATCCGTGATGAAGTGGGGCACTGCGTCGGGGTTTATGATAACCCCGCCGATCTGAGCGCCAAGTCCTGGACGGTGATGCGCTTTAGCGAAACCGAACAGAACGGCAAGCTGGAGTGGCTGATCCGTAAAGACGGTTGTATGCACTGTGAAGATCCGGGCTGCCTGAAGGCGTGCCCGTCTGCTGGTGCGATCATTCAGTACGCTAACGGGATTGTCGATTTCCAGTCGGAAAACTGCATCGGCTGTGGTTACTGCATTGCCGGGTGTCCGTTTAATATTCCACGCCTCAACAAAGAGGATAACCGGGTATATAAATGCACACTCTGCGTCGATCGCGTCAGCGTTGGTCAGGAACCGGCTTGTGTGAAAACTTGTCCGACCGGGGCTATCCACTTCGGCACCAAGAAGGAGATGCTGGAGCTGGCGGAACAGCGCGTGGCGAAACTGAAAGCGCGTGGTTACGAACATGCTGGCGTCTACAACCCGGAAGGGGTCGGTGGTACGCACGTCATGTACGTGCTGCATCACGCCGATCAGCCGGAGCTGTATCACGGTCTGCCGAAAGATCCAAAGATCGATACATCGGTAAATCTTTGGAAAGGCGCGTTGAAACCGCTGGCAGCGGCTGGCTTTATCGCCACTTTTGCCGGGTTAATTTTCCACTACATCGGTATTGGCCCGAATAAGGAAGTGGACGATGACGAGGAGGATCATCATGAGTAAGTCGAAAATGATTGTGCGCACCAAGTTTATTGATCGCGCCTGTCACTGGACCGTGGTGATTTGCTTCTTCCTGGTAGCGTTGTCCGGGATTTCGTTCTTCTTCCCGACGCTGCAATGGCTGACACAAACCTTCGGTACGCCGCAGATGGGACGCATTTTGCACCCGTTCTTCGGCATTGCGATTTTCGTCGCGCTGATGTTTATGTTTGTGCGTTTTGTGCATCACAACATCCCGGATAAGAAAGATATTCCGTGGCTGTTGAACATTGTCGAAGTATTAAAAGGCAATGAACACAAAGTGGCGGATGTTGGTAAGTACAACGCCGGGCAAAAGATGATGTTCTGGTCGATCATGAGCATGATTTTCGTGCTGCTGGTAACCGGGGTGATTATCTGGCGTCCGTACTTTGCGCAGTACTTCCCGATGCAGGTTGTCCGTTATAGCCTGTTGATTCACGCGGCTGCGGGTATCATCCTGATCCACGCCATCCTGATCCATATGTATATGGCATTCTGGGTGAAAGGGTCGATTAAAGGGATGATCGAAGGGAAGGTGAGCCGTCGTTGGGCGAAGAAACACCATCCACGCTGGTATCGTGAAATCGAAAAGGCAGAAGCGAAAAAAGAGAGTGAAGAAGGGATATAATCTCTTTTGAACTTTAAGCTGAAAATGGCGCTGTAAAAAGCGCCATTTTTTTATTGCGTAACCAGACGGCGTAGTCGCGACACATCTACCGTTTTTTCTGCCTCTGCCAGACTCCAGGCGTTTTGTAGATTCAGCCACATTTGCGGCGAACTGCCGATCACCACGGAAAGTTTAATCGCCATTTCTGGCGTCAACGCGGCTTTTCCGGTCAGCAATCGGCTTGCCGTTGAGGGCGCAATTTCCATTGCTCTGGCAAACTCGCGCAGGCTGACGTTCAGCTCGTCCAGTGATTCCTGAATAATGTCCCCCGGGCGGGGATGATTGGCCATTTTCATCAGTGATAGTCCTCGTAATCCAGTATGTATGCATCGCCATTGACGAATTCAAATGTGATTCGCCAGTTGCCCGAGACAGATATCGCCCAAATTCCATCACGATCGCCGCTTAACGGGTGTAGTCGGTAACCGGGCATATCGATATCAGCAAGACAGCTTGCTGCATCAATCACAGCGAGTCGGTGGCGTAATCGTTTGATTTGCGTCGGTATAACGCCGGAGGTTTTGCCGAGAAGAAACAAGTCACGCAATCCCTTGTGTCTGAAATTCATTATCATCTCTTCATCCTTGTTCCCTCGAAAGGAACACTATCACTATTGTTCCGTGCAGCGCAACAAATTTCGCTACGTTTTCGCGAATTGTGAGGGGAAAGATGGGGGAGGAAAAGAAGAAGAGTGAAATTGCGGAAAGCGTCTCGCAAAACAGGCTGCGACTCAAACATGGCAGTCGCAGCAAGGGCCTCTTAGCGACGGAAATCAATCACCATACGGCCACGGATTTTGCCTTCTTCCATCTCAGTAAAGATGGTGTTGATGTCCGCTAACGGACGCAGGGCGACTTTCGGCACCACTTTGCCTTCGGCGGCAAACTGGAAGGCTTCGGTGAGATCCTGGCGCGTGCCGACCAGCGAACCGACCACTTCAATACCATCCAGCACAAGGCGTGGGATATCCAGGCTCATAGACTCCGGCGGCAGACCGACTGCCACAACACGACCGCCAGCACGGACAGCATCAACTGCCGAGTTAAACGCAGCTTTAGCTACCGCTGTTACCACCGCAGCGTGAGCGCCACCAGTTTTCTCCTGCACAATTTTGGCGGCGTCTTCGGTGCGTGAGTTAATCGCTAAATCAGCACCCATTTCGGTTGCCAGTTTCAACTGCTCATCATTGACATCAATGGCGATCACTTTGGCATTAAAGACATTTTTCGCGTATTGCAGTGCGAGGTTGCCCAGACCGCCAAGACCGTAGATAGCAATCCACTGTCCTGGACGAATTTTTGACAGTTTTACTGCTTTGTAGGTGGTGACACCCGCGCAGGTAATGCTGCTGGCCGCCGCGGAGTCCAGGCCATCCGGCACTTTAACCGCGTAATCGGCGACCACGATGCACTCTTCCGCCATCCCGCCATCAACGCTGTATCCGGCATTTTTTACTGAACGGCAGAGCGTTTCGTTACCGCTGTTACAGTATTCGCAATGACCGCATCCTTCGTAAAACCATGCCACGCTGGCGCGATCGCCTGGTTTTAATGAGGTAACGCCGGGGCCAACTTCTGCCACCACACCGATGCCTTCATGGCCCAGAATCACGCCGGTTTTATCACCAAAATCGCCATTCTTAACATGAAGATCGGTATGACATACGCCACAACACTCCATTTTCAGCAGGGCTTCGCCATGTTTCAGTGAGCGCAGTGTTTTATCCGTAACGTCAACATGATGATCCTTCGTAACAACTGCAGCCTTCATAGTTTCCTCCTTTTCGGATGATGTTCTGCATAGCAGGTGAGGCAAATGAGATTTATTCGCCACTACCCAGTATGGATGAGATCTGAAAAAGGAAGAGGAAAATTGCCCGGTAGCAGTCACTACCGGGCGCAGGCTTAGATGGATGTACGGCGGTAGTCGCGGTATTCGGCTTGCCAGAAGTTATCATCAATGGCCTGTTGCAGAGCTTCGGCAGACGTTTTCACCGCCACGCCTTGCTGCTGCGCCATTTTGCCAACCGCAAACGCAATTGCGCGGGACACTTTCTGAATATCTTTCAGTTCCGGCAGTACCAGACCTTCGCCGTTCAGTACCAGCGGCGAATACTGAGCAAGCGTTTCGCTTGCCGACATCAGCATCTCATCGGTGATACGTGACGCGCCGGAAGCAATAACGCCCAGCCCAATGCCCGGGAAGATAAAAGCGTTGTTGCATTGCGCGATAGGGTAGATTTTATCTTTCCATACCACCGGATTAAACGGACTGCCGGTGGCGACCAGCGCGTTACCTTCGGTCCAGGCGATAATGTCCTGCGGTGTGGCTTCCACACGTGAAGTCGGGTTAGACAGCGGCATCACGATCGGACGCGGACAGTGTTTGTGCATCTCACGGATGATCTCTTCCGTAAACAGCCCGGTCTGTCCTGAGACGCCAATCAGAATATCCGGTTTGACATTGCGCACCACATCAAGCAATGACAGCACATCGCTGTCAGTATCCCAGTCACTGAGATTTTCGCGCTTCTGCACCAGTTTGGTCTGGAAAGGCAGCAGGTTCGGCATCTTGTCGGTCAGCAGACCAAAGCGATCGACCATAAAGACTTTCTGCCGCGCCGCTTCTTCGCTTAATCCTTCACGCTGGGTCTGGGCGATGATCATCTCCGCAATGCCGCATCCTGCTGAACCTGCGCCGAGGAAGACGATTTTTTTCTCGCTTAACTGACCGCCCGCCGCACGGCTGGCTGCGATCAGTGTGCCGACTGTTACCGCCGCGGTGCCCTGAATATCATCGTTAAAAGAACAAATTTCATTGCGATAGCGGTTAAGCAACGGCATCGCGTTTTTCTGTGCAAAATCTTCAAACTGCAACAGCACGTCCGGCCAGCGTTGTTTCACAGCCTGGATAAATTCATCAACGAATTCATAGTATTCGTCGTCAGTGATACGTGGATTACGCCAGCCCATATACAGCGGGTCGTTAAGCAACTGCTGGTTGTTCGTCCCGACATCCAGCACCACCGGCAGTGTATACGCCGGGCTGATGCCGCCGCAGGCGGTATAGAGCGACAGTTTACCGATCGGAATACCCATCCCACCGATGCCCTGGTCACCAAGCCCCAGAATACGTTCGCCGTCCGTCACCACAATCACTTTAATATTATGGTTCGGTACGTTTTGCAGAATATCGTCCATATTGTGGCGGTTCTGGTATGAGATAAATACGCCGCGAGAACGACGGTAGATCTCGGAGAAACGTTCACAGGCTGCGCCGACGGTTGGGGTATAAATAACAGGCATCATCTCATCAAGATGATTGTTTACCAGACGGTAGAAGAGGGTTTCGTTAGTGTCCTGGATGTTACGCAGGTAGATGTGCTTGTCGATTTCGGTTTTGAATCCCTGATACTGGATCCATGCGCGTTCCGCTTGTTCTTCGATGGTTTCGACCACTTCCGGCAGTAACCCCAGCAGGTTGAAGTTACGGCGTTCTTCCATGCTGAAGGCGCTGCCTTTATTCAACAACGGAAATTCCAGCAGTACAGGGCCAGCGTAAGGAATATAAAGCGAACGCTGTTTTTTTGTTTTTGGTTCCATGTCACTCACTCTTTTTTGAATATCCATCCCTGGGGTGCTTTTATCGTCTTTGCTTTACCGCCAGGGCGTCGGCTCCAAGTATAAAGCAGTTAAAAACAAAAACACCATTGCGCAGGCAATGGTGTTTAATCGTCATTGAGGACTGATTGTTAAAGATTACTTTTCAGCGGGGCGTTTTCTGCCGGTTGGGTTATTTACCACGCTGGATTTGTCACCTTCGGTAACTATTTTGCGCTGGTTAGAAATTTTATGGTCCAGTCCAAGAATATGACGTGCCTGACGGTTCGATTTCATTTTAACTCCTCAATCCTGTTGCTAGTTTTAAGGACAACATCGCCGTAGCGAAGAAACACGTGCTAAACCCCTAAATTAGGTTGCCGATCAAGCATAGCACCTTAAAGCGTAGGGTGCTGGCCACTGACCACATAATTGATCGTTTGCTGGTAGATATCACTGAGGATGTCGTTATCAGAAGCTTCCACCCATTTGGTCAGCTCCATGAGAATGTCATCTTCAGTGACAACACCGTGCTCTGCCCGAAGGCCTTGCTCAATGGCATTAACCAGAGCGGGTTCTGCTGTTGAATTTTCTGCCTGATAATAAGTAAACATAGTGATTCTCCGTGTCTGTGTATTTATGGTGTCTGCTACGGATCGCAGATTTATAAAGCACATTCAGCATGGCAAATATTTGCCGCTTCGTTGTTAAGATTAGTCCTAGTTGATGAATTTTATATTTTAACTCCATGATATTAATGGGAATATTATTGGTGTGAGTTGATTGATATTGATGCAATATCTCTTGAGTTATATATTCCCGGTTATCTATTGTGGGAATTTTATTTAAGTACATAGATAATATTTTCGCCGGATTCTATTCGGAATATCCCGCTTATCCTCATGCTGTTTCTCACGTAGTCTATAATTTCCTTTTTAAGCCCACAGGAGAGCAACAATGACAATCCATAAGAAAGGTCAGGCACACTGGGAAGGCGATATCAAACGCGGGAAGGGAACCGTATCCACCGAGAGCGGCGTGCTGAACCAACAGCCGTATGGATTTAATACGCGTTTTGAAGGCGAAAAAGGAACTAACCCTGAAGAACTGATTGGCGCGGCGCATGCAGCATGTTTCTCAATGGCGCTTTCATTAATGCTGGGGGAAGCGGGATTCACGCCAACATCGATTGATACCACCGCCGATGTGTCGCTGGATAAAGTGGATGCCGGGTTTGCGATTACTAAAATCGCCCTGAAGAGCGAAGTTGCCGTGCCGGGTATTGATGCCTCTACCTTTGACGGCATTATCCAGAAAGCAAAAGCAGGATGCCCGGTTTCTCAGGTACTGAAAGCGGAAATTACGCTGGATTACCAGTTGAAATCGTAAAGCGTTGCCGGATGACGCGTCAGGCGCGTGATTGCCTGATGCGTTGTTAGTGTCTCTACAGCGCCCGACAGCACCGGATCTCACGTCCGTCCTCCCTTATTGTTAATGATTGCCGGACTTCACATCCGTGGGTTGCCAGAGGGCAACGTTCACGGAAAAAACAGCCTTGTGGCAACGTGCGGTTTCCTGGTAGTTCCGTTTTACGCAATGCCCATTCTTCCTCCAGCGGTTTATCAATGGCGGGCAGGGAATCCAGCAATAATCGGGTGTATGGATGTGCCGGAGTAGAGAGCACCTGCTGCGCGTCGCCCAGTTCTACAATCTGCCCGAGATACATCACCGCTACCCGATCGCTCATATGACGAATCACCGAGACATTGTGTGAAATCAGCACATAAGTCAGCTCGCGATTTTCCTGTAGCGTTACCAGTAAATTGAGGATCTGCGCCTGGACGGAGATATCCAGCGCCGAGGTGGGCTCATCAAGCACAATCACGTCAGGCTGCGAAGAGAGTGCTCTGGCAATGGCGATACGTTGCCGCTGCCCGCCTGAGAACGCATGAGGCAAGCGGTCGAGATACTCCGGACGAATACCCACCTGCACAGCCAGCTCCTCTGCCAACGCTCGCCGCTGTTGTTCACTACTACGCTTAGCAATCCAGAGCGGTTCCGTGATGATGCGCCACACCGGTAAGCGCGGATTAAGCGAAGAGAGCGGGTCCTGAAACACCATCTGCATAATGCGTTGTGATCCTGAACGGATGTACTGCCCGTGGCTCGGTTGCAGCATACCCATTAAAAGCTGTGCGAGGGTGCTTTTGCCGCAGCCTGACTCACCGACGATCCCTAAGGTTTCACCACGACGGATCTGTAAATCAATACCATTGATGGCATGAACATGTTCCGTAGTTTTACCAAGCCAGTTTTTTCGGGCCGGGAAATTGATATGGACGTCGCGTAACGTTAATAACGTGTCAGACACTAATGACCTCCTGCTGAGGATACCAACAGGCGCAGCGGTGGTTGTTGTCACCACACGCTGTCAGCGCCGGGACGTTTTCACACTGTGTACCTGCCGCATAGCAACGATCGCGAAAAGCGCAGCCGTCAGGCAAATGGGTGAGGTTTGGTACCGTCCCTGGAATGGCGGGTAATGGCTGGCGTGGTATTCCATGTTCCGGTGCGCATTGCAGCAAACCAATGGTATACGGATGCCGGGGATGATGGATAACGTCTGCCGTCATGCCGCTCTCGATCATGCTTCCGGCATATATCACGTAAACGCTATCGCACAGTTGCGACACCACGGCCATATCATGGCTGATGAACAGTACCGCAGTTCCACTGGCGCGGGCTTTATGTTTAAGCAGACGCAGTACCTGCAACTGTACCGTGACGTCCAGCGCCGTAGTCGGTTCGTCGGCAATAATCAATTGCGGCTCGCAGGAGAATGCCAGCGCAATCATTACCCGCTGGCGCATACCACCTGAAAGCTCAAACGGATAGCGCGACATAACTTCCACGGCATCCGGGATTTGCATCTCTTCCAGCAGGGCAATCGCTTTAGCTCTGGCTTCCCGACGACTTATTGGTTGATGATGGCGGATCACGTCCATCATCTGAAGACCTATTCGACGTGTCGGATTTAGGGCGGTCATCGGTTCCTGAAAGATCATCGCCACTCGTGCTCCGCGCCACTGACGAAGCTGTTTTTCCCGAGCGTTAAGAGCATCTTCTCCCAGCAGTGAAATATGTCCCCGATGTACGCAATAACTGCCCGTCGGTAACAGACGCATAATCAACATTGCAGTGACTGATTTACCCGAGCCGGATTCTCCCACCAGACCGACAATTTCACCGCGGTTGATTTTCAATGACACATTGTTGAGCGCGTGAACGTCGCCGTTAAAACCGGAGAAACTCAAATGCAGCTGTTGAATGTCCAGAACGGGTTGGGTCATGACTGCTTTCCTCCTGCTTTTGGGTCAAGCAGATCGCGAATACCATCACCAAAGAGATTGAACCCGACGGCGGTAAGCAAAATCGCTGCCCCCGGAAATGCGCAATACCACCATTGATCGAGCACATAGTTGCGACCATTCGCCACCATCGCCCCCCATTCAGCACTCGGTTGTTGAGCACCCAGGCCAATAAATCCCAACGTGGCGGCCATTAAAATCGCGCTACCAATATCCAGCGATGCCTGCACAATCAGCGGCGGCAGGGAGTTACGTAAAATATGCCAGTTGATCAGATGCCAGCGTGACGCACCAAAGGTTTTCGCCGCCTGAACGTAAGTGTACTGGCGGACAACTAATGTTTGCCCCCGCGCCAGGCGCACATAAAACGGGATTCGCACGATAGCAATCGCCAGCATGGCGTTAAACAAGCTCGGTCCAAGTGCGGCAGCCAGCGCCATAGTCAGCACCAGCGAAGGAATCGACAGCATAATGTCCATGATGCGCATGATGATCGCGTCTGCGCGTCCGCCAAGCACACCGGATAGACACCCGAGTAGCGAACCCATGATACCCGCAATGGCGACCACCACTAATCCGGCGAGAATTGATTGCTGACTGCCGACCAGTACGCGGCTAAACAGATCGCGTCCCACTTCATCGGTGCCAAACCAGTGCGCCGCAGAAGGCGGCAAAAGGCGGGCAGTTAAATCAATGGCGTTGGGATCATGCGTCGCCAGCCACGGTGAAAAAATCATCATCAGTAGCATTAATACAATGATGACTGCGCCGGTCACGGTGAGCGGACTGCCTTTCAGCATCCATACCAGTTTTGCACCGTTAAATCGCGTTTGTTTTGGTGGGCGTACGACGGACGTTTCCTCGCTTAGCATCATTCATCACCTCCACGTCCGATGCGCGGATCAATCCACAAATAGAGCAAATCCACCACCAGGTTGACCAGCACATAAGCAAATGAAACCACGACGGCAAAGCCCATCACTGCCGGGAAGTCGAGCGCCTGTATTGATGTTACTACCCATGCACCCATTCCGGGCCAGGCAAAAACGGTTTCGGTGAGCACTGCGCCATACAACAAATCGCCCAGCGCCAGCCCCAATACGGTAATCGAGGGGATCAACGCATTGGGTAGCGCATAACATAAAACGATATACCAGCCGGGCAAGCCGCTGGCCCGGGCGGTACGAATGTAGTCTTCACTCAATTGTTCCAGCATAGCTGAGCGGATCTGGCGAGCGACAATCCCTAGGTGAACGAACGCCAGCGTTAATGCCGGTAAGATGAGATGTTGCAGCGCATTGAAGAAGACTTCACCGTTGCCTTCAAGCAGCGCATCGAGCAGATAAAAGCCGGTAACGTGCGTTGGTGGATCCAGCCAGTCATCAAGCCTTCCGCCGCCGGGAAGAATTTGCAGATGACCATAAAACAGCACAATGACGCCCAGCCCAAGCCAGAACGCAGGTGTGGAGATTCCGGTAATGGCCATTATTCGCACCAGATGATCCAGCCAGCGATTTCGCCAGACTGCAGAGAGTATGCCCAGCGGGATACCAACCAGGAGTGCCAGCAGCAGGGCGCAAAATGCCAGTTCCAGCGTCGCCGGGAAAAATATGCGCAACTCTTCCAGCACCGGACGCCCGGTACGAATGGATGTTCCCAGGTCACCCTGAAACAGGTCGCTGACGTAGCGGTAAAACTGTACGTACAGTGGCTGGTCCAGTCCCAGTTGCTGGCGAATATTATCCACGATAGCATCGCTGGCGCGGTCACCCGCCAGTAACCGCGCCGGGTCGCCGGGGATCAGGTGCGAGATAATAAACGTAATCACGCAGACGCCCGCCACCACGAGCACCAGCCCCCAGCAGCGTTGGCGTAAAATACTCCAGAAGGTCACGTTATTTACTCATGGTATTGATATTGAAGACCTGTTCCAGCATGGGATTGAACACAAAGCCTTTCACCTCTTTGTTCATCGCCAGTTGGTAGTTTTTCTGGAACAGATACACATAAGCAGCGTCATCAATGACGATTTTCTGTGCCTGCTGGTAGTCCCGGGTTCGCTGCGTCTGGTCGGTGGTCGCTAGCGCATTGCGCAGTAGCTTATCGACCTCACTGTTTTCATAGAACGAGCGGTTACCCGGCAGACCTTTTTTGTCTGACTCAAACCAGTAATTCATAAACATATACGGGTCGGCAAAATCCGGACTCCAGTTGCCAATCGCGATGTCGTAATCACCTTTACCCACTCTGTCGCGCATGGTGGCGTTCGCCAGCTTTTCCAGCTTCACATTGATGCCCAGCTTGTTGAGGCTGGATTGTGTTGCCAGAGCAATAGGTTCCCAGTTCGGGTCGTTATCGGAGTAGAGAAACGTCAGGCTGGTGGGTTTGCTCGTCACTTTATCCCATTCGGCTTTGGCTTTCGTTTCGTCATGGTTGTATTGCATTGCCGTCGCATCGTATCCCCACATGCCTTCCGGAATCGGGCCGCGCATTTGTTTTCCGTTACCACTCAGAATGCCGTTAACCATACCCTGATAATCGGTAGACCAGGAAATGGCCCGACGCAGATCCGCCTGATTAAGTGGCGCTTTGCTGTTATTGAGATACAGATAGGTGACGCGCAGTGACGGATACTCTGCTACGTTGACTTTGTTTTCCTGCTTCAGGGCGTTGAGTTGATCCACCGGCAGCGCATCGGCAATGTCAATGTCGCCACGGGAGAGCTGCAGGCGACGGGAGGCACTTTCACCGATAATTTTTACCGATACCCGTTTGAAGTTCGGTTTATTGCCGGGGTAATGCGGATTTGGCACCAGAACTAATTGCTGACCTTTTTGCCAGCTTTTCAGCATAAACGGTCCGGAGCCAGCGGTATTTTGCGCGAGGAAACCACGGGCATCATCGGCCGCATGTTCTTTTAAGACCGCCGGATTGATAATGGATGCACCGTCATTCGCCAGCGTGTAGAGGAACGGTGCGAATGGCTGGCTAAGGGTAAACCTCACCGTATGTTCGTCGGGAGCATCAATCTTTAAATCTTTGGGAAATGCTTCTGCTGGCCCCTGACCGATTTTTAGTAACCGCTCAAAAGAGAGTTTTACTGCTTCGGCAGTGACGGGTGTGCCATCGGCAAATTTAGCATTGTCCTTCAGGGTGAACGTCCACTCTTTTTGATCGTCAGACGCTTTCCAGCTACTCGCCAGATCGCCTTCAACGTCTGTTGAGCCTTTATCACCGTCCGTTTTGTACTGAACCAGTCGCTGATAAGACGGGTAGGTCACTGTCCAGTCGTTATTATCAATTGTTACCGCCGGGTCGAGGGTTTGTGGGTCGGCAGCTTTACCGATCACCAGCATATCTTTCGGTACGGCGGCGTGCGCAACCGGCATTGTTGTGGCAAGGACGATCGCGAGCAATGTAGGACGAAACGAAATCGATCTCTTCATAACAGTTTCCTGATTAACTGGCGTGCTGTGTGCCAGGGGATATAAAACAGGTGAATTGATCAGCGAGTAGCGGGTAACTCGCTGCCTGGGGTAATTCAAAGTGCCACCATTCGCTCGGGATACCGACAAAGCCACCGCCAGTCATAATCGCATTCAGCAACAGGCGATTGCGCTGAGCAGCGGGCGGGACGGAAGGATGGTAAGCATGGGAACGTTCGTGCATTTCATCGAACTCTGCGCCCATATCGAGGATGTTCCCGTGCTCATCACGAAGCGTCAGGTCGATCGCGGTGCCACGGCTGTGATTAGAACCGACCGCCACATCAACGACATATTGCGGGTCTGGGCAGGTTTGCCACAACATCGCCTGTGCTTGTTGTGGGCGATACGCATCGTAAATCACCAGTTGTAAGCCTGACAGCTGGGCGATACTGATACTTTTCGCCAGCGCGGTAATCGCATCCTTGTGTAACAGACAACGCGCTTGCTGATAAATAGCTTTACCTGTGATGTTATCAGCGCAGGCGTATTTCAATTCGATCTCCAGATCAGGGAAGATCACGGCTAAATCAACCAGTTCGGTGGTATCCGACATAAACGGTTCCTGTATAAGACAAAAATTGCTGCGCTTTCCGCTTATGCAGATCTCATGCCATGCCGGGATAAGCGCCAGAATGCTGACTTAAAGTTATATTTTTTAACTTTTGATCAACATTTGTGCAGCGTAGTGCAGTTTTGGTGCAAGAGGGGAAGTTAAGGAAGGAATCTCCCGGAATCGTAGCTGAAATCACAGTATTTAAGTGACAGTGTCACGTTAAATGAAAACCCGCGAGTGCGGGCGAGAGGGATTTGTCAGATTTTCAGCGGTAACACGCTACTCATCCAGCCTGGAATTTCTTCGGCGGGCAGGGGGCGGGAAAAGAAATATCCCTGAATAACGCGACAGTGAATCTTGCGTAGCATCTCAAATTGCTCTTTGGTTTCGACGCCTTCCGCTACGACGGTTAAATTGAGGCTTTGCCCAATGCTGGTAATAGCTTCAAGTAAGGCAAGGATGCGTTTTTCAGTCAGACAACGATCAACAAAACTTTTGTCAATTTTGATTTCCGTTACCGGAAGACTGACTAAGCGGGATAACCCGGAAAAACCCGTACCAAAATCATCTACCGATAAACCCACGCCCATATCGCGCAGGATCTGGATGCGCTTAAAAATTTCGGTATCGTGTTCCATCATCATGCTTTCGGTGATTTCCACCGTTAGCTGGTGGCCGTCAATGCCCCAGACTTGCATTGCATCAGACACCTGATTAGGAAGCTGATTACTGCGGAAGTGCAGCGCAGACAAGTTAACGGATAACGCTGGAATATGAATATTCTGGCTACGCCATTCTGCTAACTGACGGCAAGCTTCCGCGATGACCCAGCGCCCAATATTTTCGATTTCGCCAATCTCTTCTGCGAGAGGAATAAACCGTGAAGGGGGCACATGACCATGCAGAGGATCGTGCCAGCGAGCAAGGGCTTCGATACCATACAGTTCACCCGTTTCTGCGAAGATTTGCGGTTGGTAAACCAGTTTCAGTTGGTTATTGCTAATCGCTTCTTTCAGCGCTGCGCCTAATATCAATCGTTCTTTCACCATTTCGTTCATCACCGGGCTGAAGAACTGCCAGCCGTTACCGCCATTCTTGCGAATATAATCCATCGCGTTATGGGCAGTGGAGAGCAGGTAATCGCGGTTTTTACCCACGTCGTAGCTGATGCCAATGCTCAAGGTGAGCGGGAATGGTTTATCGTCAATCATTATCGGCTTGCTGACCACATTCCGTAGCTCATCGGCGATTTGGGTAATGTTACTGACGTCGTTTTCCAGGCTCACGAGGACAAACTGCGTACCTTCGATACGACAGAGATACTGATCCGGTTTGAGTTTTTCACGAAAGCGATTGACCACTTCCAGCAATGCCTGATCGGCCCACGCATAGCCAAGGCTATCAATCACATCCTGAATATGGTCAACACCGATGAGATAGACCACCGGAGAGACGGCTTTGTCGACCAGGTCATCGAGGTAATTGTGCAGGTTATTGCGATTTGGCAGACCGGTCATCGGATCAAATTGGATGAGTTGTTCAATATGCTGACGGCTTTTTTCCTGTTCCAGCGCCAGCGCGGCCATATGCTGGCTGATATCTGCCACGCGTTCGATAAAGGCGCTGGTTTCTGCTCCTGACGAGGTTTTAATTTGCAGGATCCCCGCCGGTGCGCCATCACGCTGACGAATGGTCGCTGACCAGCTTTGCGCATTTTGAACTTCTGTACCGTGCGAAGATGACGCCCAGTGTATCGGCATCCCGTTGCGCAGCGCGAACAGCGAAACATGCGATTCGTTGAGAACAGATTCGATGTTACGACAAATGATTTCCCCCATTTCATGAAATGGCGGGCTGCTGCACATGGCGGCGAGAATATTGCCTTCAAGCTGGCGGATTTGCCGTTCTTCGGTGATATCCGAGAAAGTCATTACCAGGTTCTGCAGATGCGCGAGCACATCATAGACCGGGCTGATAGAGGCTTTAATCCAGATTTTTTCACCGGTGCGCGTCAACAGCAGAAATTCGTCCTGATCGCGGGCGGTTTTCCATAGCAACTGTTGTAAACGAATGCGGTTATCAGCAGGGAATTCTGGAATGTTCAGGAGTGTATCGGGCTGCATACCGCTGGCTTCGCTAATGCAGTAACCAAACATTTCGGTAAATGCGCGATTGCACTGCACAATATGGCGTTCCGGATCGAGGACAATCACCGGTCGGTCGAGATGGTCAACAGCAATAATCAATTGTCGGGTCTGTTCTTTTTGCGCCATTTCTACGCTGGCATCCCGTACCAGCGCCAGGTAATAAATTTTACCCTCGGCGCTCACTTTCGATAGCGCAAAACGGGTCCAGATTTTACTGCCGTCTTTTTTCTCCAGCTGCAGCTCCCGACTCATCCCCTCGACGCGCGCTTTACCGCCTTCACGGTTGTGACGGATATATTCAGGATGCGCAGGACGCAAATCCCGCGGAATCAGCATATCAATGTTATTGCCAATGACTTCTTCACGTTTGTATCCCCAGAGCTTCTCTGCGGCGGGGTTGAAAAACATCACTTCATCATTTTCGTTAATTAACACCGCGCCCATCATATTTTGCTCAAGGGCGGGGAAAAAAATGCCATCGGCGGCATTATCCGCATCGGTTAGCTTCATGATTACCTCTGCATCCTGGCGCATCTAAAGACTGGCTTTCCAGAGTTCAACACGGTTTCTACCTCGTCTTTTGGCGATATACAGAGCTTCATCGGCTATTTGAATGAGGCGCTCATAGTCAGGATGACCATTAAACATGGCGGCACCGATGGAAAGTGAGAGGGCAATATCTTCGCCGTTTGCGGCTTTCAGTTTGGTTTTCTCCACCCGACTGCGAATACGTTCTGCAGTACGTAACGTTTCGTTTTCAGAAGCTTCAGTCAGGACAATGATAAATTCATCTCCCCCGTAACGAAAAACATAATCACTACTGCGGACGTTGTCGTAAAAGGCCTGAGAAACTTTACGCAAAATTTCATCACCGGTGTTATGGCCCCACGTATCGTTGATCTCTTTGAATTTATCAACGTCAATAATCAGCACTGACAGGGGGGTTCCGGTCCGGTTGGCATGGGCAATTTCGCGTTTAAAGATGGTCGGCAGGAAGCGGCGGTTAAGTAATTTTGTCAGTACATCCATACCCACTTCGTGGCGAGATACTTCTTCAAATAATTCACGCAGCAAGGTAATAATTTGCGATACGGTATTTCTTATCTGTAATAAAAATCTCACCCGCAGAGTTTTGTTGCTCAAATTTTTTGTATTACGTATGGTTTGATTAAAAATACCGTCGAAATCCTGAATCAGGCGGGAGATATGACCCACTTCGGCAATGCCGCTAAAATAATGTCGACCTTTATGGTTAAACCACAGGCCAAAATCAGCCTGGCTTAAAGGCAAACTACTGCCTAAATCAGAATCCAGCAGAACTTTATAGATAATGTCAATTTCCCATGAAAGGATTGAGGCTATTTGGCGTTCTTTTTCTTCTTCGGCGTTTTCCAGTAACGAGAAGATACGATAGTTTTCATCTTCTTTTGAGGCACTACTGTCACTAAAGGTAAACGCGCGGGTCATGACTTCCATCGCGATATCAATACTGTTAATCGAGAAATGGTAGACCTGAAGTTTTTCTGCGGCAGAATAATCCGAAGAGAAAATCACCGGATAGAGGATTTTTTTCAGCACCCGAAACCCCATCTCGACAATTTCTACTGGAATGCCGATGCGGGCATGCACTTCTGCGACGGTATGCTGGATTTGTATTAGCCTTTCAACATCGTCAACCTGGGCAGAAAGCACATTAATAATCCAGCGTTCCATCGCACTTTTCAGCTGCCGCTCAACTTGTTCATTACTCAAGAATTCTTCGGCATGCGGGTCAATACGGACAATCCGATAAAACTCAATGCTCAGGTAATGGGCATGCGCAACGGCAATTTCCGCGGCTTTGGCACGAATGAGCGGATCTGCCTGTTCGACAAGTCCGGTCCACTCATCTTTCATTCTTTTAAAATACATCTCCATAATTCACACCCTTATAAGGCTGGGAAAGCAGACGGAATCAAAAACGAAACGTGCGGGATCGACTAACTGCACCATATTCTCCTGAAATATGAAGATATACTGAAAACAAATAAGCGACTTAGGACAGTTTCAATCTACGCTACTGTTCTTCAGAAGAGTATAGCCCATCGTAATTATTTTTCGGAAACAGCGGATACCGTAGGGTTTTCATATTCATACATTTTTATTAGGGGTTTTATGGCCATTAAACTAAGAGTGGTTAATTGCGTGGTTAATTTGGCTTAAATAAGCATGATTATTAGTGGGATATTTCAAGAGGATAACAAGCCGGTGAGTAAAGCACCGGCCATGTTACAAGTTTAACTGCCCCAACGACTTTGCAAATAGCTGACCGCTTGTTGAGTCTGAGGTTTGTTCAGATAGTCCTCACGGAACAAGATTGTGCCGCTGATTTCTGGTACAGCATCGTTAAGATCGAGCTGCTTTTTCAGTTCCGGTACGCCACCGTTAATCATCCAGTCTGGCTCTATATTTGAAGGTTCACCCACTTTATAGAAGGCGATACCGATATACAGGCGGGTCCTGGTCGGTTTAACGACATCCGCCCACCATTTTGCCAAAACGTCATAACGTGCGGCACTCCGTGAGAACGGCCAGTAAATTTGGGGAGCAATGTAATCCAGCAATCCTTGTTCCACCCATCGACGGGTGTCAGCATAGGATTCGTCATAGGCTGCCGCGCCTCGGGTATCGGAACCGAGCGGATCGTGTGATCGGTTACGCCACACGCCTGCCGGGCTAACGCCAAATTCGACTTCCGGCTTAATGCTTTTAATGGTGTGCGAAACCTTCGCAATTAACTGCTGGGTATTGTTGCGCCGCCAGTCTGCTTTTGACGCAAATGCGCCTCCGTATTTGCGGTACGTTTCGTTATCATTTAGCCGTGAAGCTGGTGACTCAGTATAGAAATAGTCGTCAAACTGCACGCCATCTACCGGATAGCGGGAAACCACTTCCGCGACTATTGATGTGATCCAGTCCTGAACCTCAGGGATGCCTGGGTCGAGGACAAAGCGATCGCCGGACGTTCTGATCCAGTCGCGGTGTTGCACATAGACGCTCGCTGGTTGTTGAGACAGAGTGCTATTCAGTTCCCTGATAGTACCAGGCTTTGTATTAACCGATACGCGGTAAGGGTTAAACCAGGCGTGTACTTTCATCCCACGCTTGTGGGCTTCGTCGAGCATAAATTGCAACGGATCGTAACCCGGGTTTTCGCCAATCTTACCGGTCATAAGATCGGACCACGGCAAAATTTTCGATGGCCATAGTGCGGTACCGTCCGGCTTGACCTGGAAAAAGACCGTGTTTATACCGAGACGTTGCAGATGATCCAGTTTGTCGATCATCGCCTGTTGTTGTACACGTGCACGGCTGGTGGGGTTACTAATGTTAACCGAGGAAACCGGTGGCCAGTCGAGGCGAGACACTGTGGCCAGCCAGATGCCACGCATCGGTTGTGACGATTGTTGCGTCGTAGCTGGTGGCTTCGAACCTGTTGGTGGTGTCACCATTGACTCTGGGGGCGTGCTTTTGCAACTACACAGTAAAAGTGCCAGTGCAACCAGTACCGCTGGTCTTCTAATCGCTAATTTCTCGTTTCGGGAGCAGATATCCATATATGCTGGTTTCCGGTAAACAGATGTGCGCTCATTCTCGTACTTATCCCGGTTAAGTCAATACGACAGCGAGCACGAAAAAGGGAGCGATGAATTATCGCTCCCTTGTCTTATAACCATTCAGACATGGTTAGTGTTTCTTGTCATTCATCACAATATAGTGTGGTGAACGTGCACGCGGGTGCAGGAAGAAGTGACCTTTCGGAGCGTTCTGGCTGTTGATTGGTTCCAGAGATACGCCGGTATTCGCTTTGCCTTTACGATCATGAACAGCATAGAGAATGAAGGGCAGGGCAAGTACCACCAGGAAACTAACGACCAGTAATTCGACATACATATCGGTAGAGTCCCCCTGGATATTATCCGGCGGCAGGAAGGAAACAATAAACGCCATAATTGAAGTCAGCAGACCGACAATTGCCACGACCAGTTTCACCCCTTTACCACCAGGGATATTAAATGTGCGTTTTAAGTCAGGATGTTTAAGAACCAACACAATGTAGCCAATAAACAGCATGAAATAAGCACACAGATAAATCACCACCGTCAGCGCCAGGGCGATCAGGAAGGACATATTGTTACCGCCACCAGTATTGGTGAGGATGATCAACGCGATAGTAGTAATCACCAGCTGCGAAATAACCAGCGTTACCGGTACGCCATTTTTGTTCATTTTAGCGAACGCCGCTGGCAGCAGGTTTTTCTGCGCGGTGACATACATCCCGCGAGAAGGGCCAACAATCCAGGAAGCGATTTCCGCCAGAACACCCAGCAACAGCAGTGCGGAGATCACGCGAACCGTCCACTCAATTTCCGGTGCCACATGGGACATAAGAACGGTAAAGGTTTGCATTACCCCTGCTGAGAGGTTGATTTCATTACCCGGAATAACCATCGCAATAGACAAGCCGCCAACAGAGCTTAAGCAGATTGCCGCCACCATCAGCAGTAACATCGCCAGCGGATAATCGCGACCGGGGTTGCGCATTTCATTGACGTGGGTTGCGGAAGCTTCTACCCCCATATAACTCAAAATGAAGGCAACAAACACAACCAGGGTGCCGACTTTAGAGAAATCAGGGAAGAAGGTTTTCGCATCCATTTCGATAGCAACGGGAGCACCGGAGTGCAGATAAATAGCCGCTAATGCGATCAAAATAAATGCAGGTAACAGGATACCGGCGAAGAAGCCAACTTTAGCAATTCGCGCCGTGTATTTCGTGCCACCAAACTGTGTTAATGCCAGCGCCCAAAGAATGATGAGTGCTGCAATAGTTTTGGTAATGGGGTCTTCATTCAACGCTGGCCATTTCAGGATGTAGGAGAGTGCCCCTAACACGAAATAGAGCATTGGAATAAAACCGATGGCGATTTGCAGATAGCCAAATGAGATCGCTGCAAACCCCCATCTCGGCCCCAGAGTATTTGATACCCAGGCGAAGACACCACCTTCTTCCCAGCCGTCGACGGTGGCCATTTCCGCAGCACAAAGCCCCACGGGAATAAACCATAAAATCCCGCCTAAAAGCAGGAAGAAGACTAATGAAAAGCCCGATGTTGCGAAGGTAGGGTATTCATAAACAGCCATTACCATCGACGCCGTTATGGCAAAGAATCCGAGTAATGTGAGCTGTTTAGCTTTACCTGTCTGTACTGATGTAGCCATATTATCCCCCTAAAACGGTATTCCTGTCGGAACCGCACCTGTTTTGTTCTGAAGCACATTCAGAACAATATTTTCCGTTGCTAATGCCAGTGAACAGACTTTGGAAATTGTCCCGAAACGGATTCGTTTCGGGACACCGTTACCGTTAAACGTTATCAGGTATGTTTAAAGCTGTTCTGCTGGGCTATACCCTGCAGTTTCGGGTGATCGCTGAGGTATTTCAGGGAGGCTTTGTAGTCTTCCAGTAACAGTTCAGCAAAGTCCATTTCGAAGCCACGACGACACATAATGCGCATCACCACGATGTCGGTGGCTTCACCGCCGAGGGTGAAGGCCGGAACCTGCCAGCCGCGCAGACGCAGGCGTTCAGAGAGGTCATACAGGGTGTATCCCGGATCTTCACCATCTTTCAGTTTGAAGCAAACCGCCGGGATGCCTTCATCCGGGCGACCGGTACAGATGAACTCATACGGCCCCAGTTTGGCGATTTCATCTGCCAGATAGGCCGCGACTTGGTAGGAGGCGTTCTGTACTTTGGTATAGCCTTCACGACCGAGGCGCAGAAACTCATAGTATTGTGCAATCACCTGGCCTGCCGGACGGGAGAAGTTGATGGCGAAAGTCCCAATCTGACCACCGAGGTAGTCAACGTTGAATACCAGTTCCTGCGGCAGCGCTTCTTCGTCACGCCAGATAACCCAGCCGCAGCCCAGCGG
Organism: Escherichia sp. HH091_1A; assembly: GCF_030295175.1. NCBI lineage: Bacteria > Pseudomonadati > Pseudomonadota > Gammaproteobacteria > Enterobacterales > Enterobacteriaceae > Escherichia > Escherichia sp. HH091_1A. Next base: position 1,894,787 of record NZ_AP025747.1, read on the forward strand.
AGCCAGACCGAATTTGTGGCCTGAAGCACTGATCGATTTCACACGCGGCAGGCGGAAGTCCCAGACGATATCCGGGGCGACGAACGGTGCCAGGAAGCCACCGCTGGCGGCGTCGATGTGCATGTCGATGTCGATACCGGTGTCGGCCTGGAATTTATCCAGTGCATCGTGCAGCGGTTGCGGGAACTCATAGTTACCGGTGTAGGTCACGCCGAAAGTCGGCACCACGCCGATAGTGTTTTCGTCGCAGGCTTCAATCATGCGTTTCGGGTCCATAAACAACTGACCGGGGCGCATAGGGATCTCACGCAACTCCACATCCCAGTAGCGGGCGAATTTATGCCAGCAGATTTGTACCGGACCGCACACCAGGTTCGGTTTGTTAGTCGGCTTACCTGCAGCTTCCATACGCTTGCGCCAACGCCATTTCATCGCCATCCCGCCGAGCATACAGGCCTCGGAAGAACCAATGGTGTTGGTGCCAACGGCCTGACCATTTTTCGGTGCAGGCGCATGCCACAGATCGGCAACCATGTTTACGCAACGCAGATCGATTGCTGCAGATTGCGGATATTCTTCTTTGTCGATCCAGTTTTTGTTAATGGATAAATCCATCAACTTATGGACATTTTCGTCGTCCCAGGTCTGGCAGAACGTTGCCAGATTCTGACGAGCGTTGCCATCAAGATATAACTCATCATTGATAATCTGGAATGCGACATCATCGCGCATTTCGTGCAGCGGAAATCGTTTTGATTCTGCAATAGTGGAAATAGACTTAGCGCCAAAACGTGAATCGAGTAATTCCGACCTTAAATCCGTTACTTGCTTCTTATCCATTTTAAACTCCTTAAAATGATTGGATCGCATTAAAAAAGTAGGATTTATCGATAAAGTAAGCAAGTGCAAAGGTCTTGTGTTTAAATAACAAAATCCTAATGTTATTTATCGTGAGATATTATGGGAAAAATATATTTACGTTAAAAAACAATAGCGTAGGGTGTTATGGATTGTAGTGTGGTGTTGTATGTCATTATTTTGACGCGCTTTCTAACTCTGGTGAATTATCACATAAAAATTAGCCCTTAAAATATCATTATTAGTACTCGGTTGTTATTTTGAACGCATTCATAAAATTATTATATAAAATAACGTCTGTTGCTAAAACCCCCGCCAACGATATGTTGACGGGGGACGTCATTATTTTGGTAGTAATACTCCGGTAAAGGTATTCACCGGATGAGAAAGATATTGTTTAACCGTAGTGTTAACATTATCTACCGTCATTTGTTTCAATAATTGCTCCTGCGCAGTCCATGCGGCAGGATCGTCATATTGAATAAGACTATTTACAATGGTGTTCGCTAATTGTTGAACGCTACGCTGTTGGATATCGAGGCTACGCTGAACGTTTTGCTGGTATTCGTTCAGTTCTTGCTTTCTGATCCCTTTAGCCAGACGCTTAACCATCACTTCATTCGCTAACGCTAACAGTTCTTCATGCCGTTCTGGTTGACAAGTAAAAGCCAGCAAATGGGTGATATCTTTGGCCTGAGGATCAACCGAGAGGCGAGAAGAAACGCTGTATGCCCCAGATGCCTGTTCACGAATATTAATGCGCAGATCTTTAGCCAGGGCAACGTTAAAGGCATCCAGCGCCATACGCGTCTCCAGATTTACAGGTGTCCGGGAATCATAACGATTCCACTGTGAAACCTGTGCCACAGGTTCATTTTGTTCTTTTACTGTAACCGATGCGTTGTCCGTCGCGCGAGTTAATGGTTTACCTGCGGCTAATGGCGAATCAGAGTGTTTTATTGATCCTAAGTAACGCGTAATTAACGGCAGAAGTTTGTCTTCTGCGACATTACCGACAACGACAAACGTGATATCCGCTGGAGATGAAAATAACTGGCGATCGGCTGCCAGCGCGTCTGCGGCAGTAAATTGTGCAATCTGTTTTTCTTGCAGTAATTTCGTACGGTCATCAGCATAGCGCTTCTCATACATCTGCTGGGCGAATTTCTCTGCTGGACGCTGGTCGAGCGTTTTCAACGCCTGAATTTGAGCATTTTGTAGCGATGCCCAAATATTGTCATTAATCGTGCTGTGAGTGATTCGCTGGTTAATCAACTGGAAACCAGGTTCAGGATTATTAGCCCGCGCGCTCACGGAGAGCAACGTATTCAGCCCACTGACTTTGCTGCTCATGGTTACCGAGTTTTCCGCACTCCAGCGTTTCAGGCTGGAAGAGGAGAGATCACCAACGCCGCTGCCACTCACCGCTTTATTTGCCAGCGCGATAAGTGATTTTTGCTGCGCAGGGAAACTTAAATCACCTTTATTAGATACGGCAATAATTTGTAGCTTTTGCTCTTCACCCGCTGATTTTGCCAGAATAACCCTGGCACCATTAGAAAGTGTTAATGATGTCAGATTCTCAGCCAGCGTTTCTTTACTGCTAATTTCCGCCTGTGGGTCAGCGTCTACTGTTAACGATAAATTTCTGCCAGGGAAGATGTAAGCTGCCAGCTTTTTGTTGGCGTACTCTTTTTCCAGCGCCAGGATAGCCGCAGGAGATAATGCTTTGTTGGCTGCAACCTCATTATTCACCATTTGCTCCCAAAATGCGTCCTGGTTCTTTCTTAGCTGCTGCCATTTTTCCGCCAGACTTTGCACGGTAATTTGCGGCCACAGACGTTTCGAAAGTTGGTATGTCTCTTCCGGCGACAAGAACGGCGTATTATTTAACGAGCTGGACGCCAGGCGACTGGTCAGCATATGTAAATCGCGTTCAGCTTGCTGATCAACCGCATTTTTCAGCCAGGTTAGGCGGGTAGTTTTAACATCGTCGAGTTCTTCAGCAGAAAAACCATGTTGATCGAGGGTTGCCAACTCTGCCATTAATGCATTCGCAGCATCCTGCATATTATTGTCACGTGCATTTACACGGAAAAACAGCGACTGATAATCGGGTGCAATTTTAACGCTGCGCGCAGTGCCACCAGAAATAGTCTTCAACTCGCCCGACTGTATACGTTCCTGCAGACGTTGATTGAACAGCTGAACCAACATGCTCCATTCCGCTTGTTCGATAAAGCTTTGCTCATCGTTTACTTGTACCAGTGGCAGGCGATAATAGAGTGCAATGCCGTTCACCCGGTTTTCTTTATCATTAATAATATTAAAGCGTAGATTGTTTTCTGCTTTTGTCGGCCAGACGCGATTTTCAGCTGCTTTATTAGCCGGGAGCTTACTTAAATTATCCTTTATCAGCGCCAGCGCTTCTTTACTGTCGATATCGCCGACCACAATAAAGGTCATATTATTGGGTTGATACCAGCGTTGATAAAATTGGCGCAATTGTGCCGGTGTGACTGTGGCAACAGTATCCATCAGGCCGATAGGTTCACGGTCTAAATTACGTGTATTTGCCAAAAGAAAAGGGCGGCGCGCCTGAGATGTACGCCATTTCGCATCCTGATGTGCACGCCATTCCTCAGTAATTACGCCGCGTTCAGCGTCTACTTCAAGTTTCTCAAAGGTTGCGGCATTACTCCATTCACTGAAGATTGCCATCACTTGTTGCAGATTTTGTTTCTGCGTAGTCGGCAAACTTACTTGGTACACCGTTTCGTCATAGCTGGTATAGGCATTAACATCGCGACCAAAACGCAGGCCCATCGACTCAAATGTTTCGATGACTTTATTACCCGGCCATGTTTTTGTGCCATTAAACATCATATGCTCAACAAAATGAGCCACACCGCGCTCATTGTCTTCTTCCTGCAATGAACCGGTATGAATTTGCAGCCATAAATTTACCTGACCCTTTGGTTGAGCGTGCGGATAAATCATGTATCGCAAGCCATTGTCCAGTTGCCCGGTAATTAATTTTTCATCCTGCGGTAAGGCAGCTAACAGTCTTCCGGGGAACAACAGAGTTGCCACTAACGTCAGTAAGAAACAGAGGTTTCTCATAATTATCTCCATGCGAAAACCGGGCGAATTTACCCGGTTAAGTAAAATCCGAACTATTAAAATTTCATGCTGACATCAAGCCAGAAAGTACGGCCACTGGCGTAGGTCGCCACGCCGGTATTCGTTGTATCAACAGCGGTTTTGCTATCTAGTACATTGAGAATATCGGCACTGATCGTCAGGTTTTGTTGTTTCAGAAATTGTGGCGTCCAGGACAAGCGGGTGTCCCAGGTCAGGCTGCTATCCAGTTTTTCGTCAACATACTGCTTGTAATCTGAATATTCGCTGATGTATTGCGCATTCGTCTTACCCAGGATAATGCGAGCTTTACGCGCTTCTTGCCAGGTCAGCGTATTCGCCCACACCAACCCGCTCGGTTGATGCGTGAAATCCATGTTTAAGGAGATCTTTAGTGGATTATTAAAATCCGCCACTGGAACGCTATCGTAAGAGACCAGATTACCGTTATAAACCACCCGGTTATCACCGGTATTGCTCTCCTCATAACCATTGTTTAACGACAAGTTGCCCTTGCTCTTGATATAGCTAAAGACAATTTGCGGGTTAATATCTACCTGGCTGATATGCAGGGGTTCGGCCAGTTCAAAACTGAGGTTGAACGAATGCGTTTTGGTTTTACCGTCGTTGTTATATTCAGTAATGGTGGTTTTAGTCGCGCTGTCGGTACGACTGCTTTTGCTGATTTGATCATGCGCTTCACGGTAAACATAGTTTGCGCGCGCAATAACGTTCTTACCGATTTTTTGCTGCAATCCCATTGCCAGTTCATCGTTATAAGGCGTTTTCAAATCCTGATAACGCGTCAGGGTTTTATTGCCTGATACCGATTCCGTCCAGCTATTGCGGATATCACGTAATCCCATATCAAGAATATTCCCGCCATAGTAACGGTTATAACCTGCGGTAATCATTGAGGTTTGATCAGCAAAAATATCCCATTCCGTCATAAAGCGCGGGGAGATATTGTGGTTTGACAGATAGTTATCATAGTCATACCGCACGCCGGGCATTAACGACACATTACGCCAGTTAATGCGATCCGCCATATACAGCGTGTAATTGTCTATTCCCAGGCTGCCTTTACCTTTATGGTAAATGGTATGGTTAGTTTTCTTTCCGGCAGCATTAATCACATAGGATTCAGACTGGTTATGGCGTTCAGTCCATGCATCGGAAAAGATGTATTCCGCGCCGAAGTAGGGTTGATGCGAAACATTACCCACGGCGAATTTTTGCCAGTCAAGGCGTGTTTTGAAGGTGTAATTATCTACAGCCTGGGAAATGTGTCCTAATCCGCCACGGGTGCAACGCCCTGAAATATCACCATATGTACATGAAAGTTCGGTGTACCAGATGTCATGATCGTGACGGGTATAATCACTAATATGATCCCAACCAACGGTGGTACGCAGTTTGGCCCATGCGAGCTGGGTATCCATATCCCATGCCAGACCATAGGATTTATTACCCATTTCGCGATCAGACTCCGGGAAGGTGCTGGTATTATAATCACGGCTGGAGCCGGTATATTTTAAGGTTAAATCGTGGGTAAAGCGGTCGCTGGCAAACCAGGTAAATTTGCTCACTGCGGTATCGATAACGTTTTTATACTGTGCCCTGCCGGCGACAATGCCGTCATTCGAAACATAATCCGCGCGGATGATATCAGACTGGCGGCGCGATAAACCGGCGGTAACGCCAAAGTTATCAGCGAGTTCCTGATTAAACGACAAGGTATAAAAGTTCTTTTTAAAATCTGGAGAGTAATAAGTACTTCCTGAAGAACCTTGATTAAATGCGCTCTTGTTATTCTCATCGATATGCGATGTTAACCAGTCCGAACGCGTAGTGCGATAACCCAGTTTCACGCTGCTATCATCAGCGTTGAAGCGTTTGATCTTTGCATCAATTACCCCGCCATTGAAGCGGCCAAATTCAACCGGCACAAAACTGTCATAAAGCGTCACATTGTCCAGTAAGCTGACATCCAGATAATACCCCTGTGACATCCCGCTAATATTGGTTGCACTACTGGCATCGGACTCATTCGCTGGGTTCAGGTTATTCGTTGCACTAATACCGTCAATCAAATAGGCATTCTGGTAGGGCGACGCACCGTGAATAGAGATTTTCTCCGGGCGAATATCTCCCTGGTTCAATGAGGTACTTTGCGTTGAATCCATGCGTACCGCAGGGTTGGTTCTCAGCAGATCGCTGATATTGCCATTCCTGGTCGGTAAACGCTCGATGCTTTCACTAGTGTAATGCGTGTTGCCGTTTACGGGTACAGGGACAGGCGCATAGACCGTCATCTCTTCAAAAACAGGCATGTACTTATTTTTGTCATCGACAGCCTGCGCCACATCAGCGCCACATAAAATGACGCCAGGAATAAGAACTCGCTTCATTTATTTTTATCTCCGTACAGCAGGGCTTTTATTGTTTTTATAAAACCGCGCTAATGTCGCAAATATCATCAGCCAGGTTCCAGACACCGGGTTGATGTGTAACCATAATGACGCCGCTTGTGGGGAGTTGTTCTCGCACTAAACGCAGTAAGCGGATTGCCTCTTGTTCCTCAAGATGAGAGGTAGTTTCGTCAAGAAATATCCATTTCGGACGTCGTAAAATTAATCGAGCCAGGGCGATACGTTGTTTTTCGCCGCTGGAAAGAATATCTCCCCAGCGATCGTGATCATGAATACGCGCAGCCAATTTCCCCAGACCAACCTGATGCAGTACTTCGCTCAACGATTTATCGTCTACGGACAGGGGAAGTGCTTTACAAATAATCTCTTTCAGTAAGCCGGTTTTGATTAACGGTGTTTGTGACACATACCAACTGTCAGCAGGAGAAGAAATATCACCTTTGAACCACGGCCAGCAGTGGGATAATGTTTTAAGCAGTGTGGTTTTTCCCGCACCAGAGTAACCTTTCAGCAATAGCCATTTGCCTGGCGAAACATGAAAGTTCAGGTTCTCTAATATGATCTTATTATCAGGAGTACGAATACTCGCGTCAGCCACTTGTACCGCATGTTGGCAATTTTTAGGCTTATTCGTAGGGCGCTGTTCGGTGAGTTGATGGAACTCATACAAGCGATCGATAACCGCAGCCAGTTCAGCAAGTTCATCATATTTATAAATAAACCAGCTTAAATTGTTCGATACCAGCATAAATGCCTGGCGTGATTTCATCAGTCCGCCCAGATTGATCTGTCCGCTAATAAACTGCGGCAATAACAGAAAGTAGGGAAGAACGCTAAGCGAGCGCGAATAAATATTCTGCCAGTAATCAAGCCACCGCTGACGATTCATTAAACGATGCCAGTTCTCTTTAATGGTATGAAAATTTTCGCTCAACTCCTGGCGTTGTAGAGACTCAGCATTGCTTAGCGCAATCAGTTCTGCCTGCTTATTATGCTGCACAAGATTAGTTCGAAATGTCGCTTCGCTACGTTGTTTTTCCACATTAAGTGGACGAATACGTTTACCAACCTTATGAGTAAATAAAGTTCCACCGATCACAATGAGCACGACGGTATAGACCATATACCCCTGGATATTCCATTCTATTCCACTAACAGTGAATGAGAGCGTACCCGCGCTTTGCCAAAGAATAACGGTAAAGGTGATCAGCATGCTCAGTGACTGGATGAAACCAAATGAAAGGCTGAGCGTTTTGCTGATCAGTAAGAGAATGTCTTCAGCGATACGTTGGTCAGGGTTATCTGTATTTTTATGCTCGCCGTAGATCTGCGTGAAGTAGTAGTTTTTATCTGCAAACCAGCGAATAAGGTAGTAATCCGTTAACCATTCGCGCCAGCGAATAGTCAGTAGTTTAATTAGCCACGTTTTGTTTACGGATATTAATACAAAGATCCCCAGCAGGGCAGGGAACCAAAGGATAAGCTGCCAAAGCTTATCAGTTTCTTTCTGGCTTAGCGCATTGAAAAAATCATTATTCCAGTCGTTTAACCAGACCTGAATTTTAACCACGCCAAGGATCATGGCGAGGATAATAATGATTAACAACAGTGAAGTTTTATTATTCTTACGCAGCCAAAAGGGCTTCAGCAGACAGAGATACTTTGCTATCAACATACAAAACGTAATGGGAATGGTTATCATTAGCGAAAATTGATTGTGCCATCCAATGATTATCTATGGCAATGATTTACTGATGAAATTTATTTAAGTATCATTTAACAATATGAAATATAAAGAAATATTTCATTTTCAGTGGTTATGGTTATGCTATTGATAATCAAGGATATTGCTAATACCCTGACGCATACCTAGTAAGCCAGGATTTTCGCAAGGGAAGATGATGATGACGAAACACCCGACAGGAATTTATGTCGGGTGCCTTGTTAAGGTCATAAGAAGGAGGCTAAGACTGGAGCTAAGAGGGAGCGTTATTAATTATTCTCCATTTGTCTTGCAACATCCATAATGTGGTAAAGCGGTACTCTGTTCTTAGCTAACTCCACCATGGCGTTCATATAAGGCACCATGGTTGAAAAAAGGATTTTATAACCTTCACAAAAATAGGAAACAGTCTCATTGTTTACTTTAGTAATACGATGCTTAGGACAACCACCATTGCAGATAGGTTTATATGCACATTGCTGACATTTCGCTGAAATCCGTTTTTTTTGCGCTGTCAGTTGAACACTATTCATCGTTTTGAGTTCAGATTTATTAATGTTTCCAATTTTGTACTGTGGATAGACAAAATGGTCGCATTCGTAAATGTCTCCATTACTTTCAACAACCAGATTATCCTTGCAGGACTCCTGGAAAATACAACTGGTATGCCCATTCCCCAAAAAACGGCTGACAAAGCTTTCAAACTGACGGATGAAAATTTCACCCACATCGTTTTTAACCCATTGCATAAAAATGGTTGACATAAACTTGCCATAAGCCGTAGGAGGCACAGAAAAATCAATGATACGGAATGTGTTCTCACTATGACCACTGAAATCAATATTCGGCGTCCCGGTTTCGAGCAATTCGATAAATTGCATATGTTTACTGCCGATAGATTTTAAAAAATGATAAACCTCAAGAGGGTAATGGACATTAACGTTATTAATGACGGTTAACGTATTAAACTCTACTTGATATGATTTCAGACGCTCGATGGCTGCTATCACTTTTGCAAAAGTTCCGTTACCCGAATTACTGCGTCTGTAACGGTCATGTAGCTCTTGGGGGCCATCGATCGAGATACCAACCAGAAACTCATGTTCTTTGAGAAAGGCACACCATTCATTATTCAGTAAAATGCCATTCGTTTGTAATGCATTAAAAATACGTTTTGGGCCTGCATAGCGTTGTTGATAGTGAATAACTTTACGGAAAAAATCCAGACCAGCCAGAGTGGGTTCACCGCCTTGCCAGGTAAAATAGACCTGATTGCCAGACGCTGCGATATATTGTTTGATGAATTCTTTAAGAGTGCTGTCATCCATTTTTCATGAGTAAACTGCGACTCTTTTTCAAGGTAAAAACAGTAATCACATTTGAGATTACATTGAAAACTGGAGGGCTTGGCTGTAACGTGCATCGCTATCTCGCTCAATAAGGCGGCGGAAAAATCCGCCGCATGAAGGTTTAGTTATTTCGCTTCGCTTAGTGCTTTCTTGATATTGTTAAACTTCGCCTGATTTACCTCGCTAAGCGGTGGCTGGCTGTTGTCGATAAACTCTCTTACCACACCTTGCATCTCTTTAACGACCTGCGGATTGGCGGCGGCAAGGTTATCTTTTTGCTGTAGATCTGTCAGTTTGTATAGACCTAACTGATTGTTTTCTACTGTATAGACTAGCGAATAATCGTTATTTCTCACCGTATAAGAGAATTGGCTTAAATCTTCGGTGTTGGGGTTATGCGGGTAATCGTCTGACTGATGGCGGACAAATTTGTGGTAATTATCCCAGAAGGGAATATTTTCCTCATCAAACCAGTGAGAATAAGATGTTATCCATGTCAGATTTTTATGTGGCTCACCTTGTTTCTTATCTTGCAACCAGGGCAGCAATGAAACACCATCCAATTTTAGCTCTTTTGGAATGCTGATATCGGCTGCATCAAGAGCTGTCGGGTAGAAATCCATTGCGGAAATCAGCTTGTCATAATTACCGGGCTGAAGTTTTCCTTTCCACCACATAAACATTGGTGTATGGGTACCGCCAGGATAAGTCTGGCTCTTATAGCCTTTTTGCGCTCCGTTCAGCGGCAGAGGACCATCGATAACTGCACCATTATCAGAGGTAAAGAGAATAATTGTATTGTCATACTGTCCGTTTTTCTTTAGTTGTTCAAGAATGCGTTTTACGCCCTGATCAACAGAATAAACGGAAGCGTAGTAGTTATCTGCTGTTTGGCTACCGGTATTAAATTGCTTCTGATATTGCTCTGGTGCAGGGTTGTCGTTTGGCAGGTGCGGAGCATTATAAGCCAGGTAAAGCATAAAAGGCTGGTCAAGTGTTTTAGCACGATCAACAACGCCAATTGCCTCATCGGTTAACTGATCGCTGATATAACCTTTTGCGGGGACGCGCTCACGATTTTTGAACAGAGAAGGGGAGTTATAATATGCCGTTCCTGCAGCGTGGAATCCCATAAAGTAATCAAAACCACGGTTTTGAGGTTGCCATTCTTCCGCAGAAAATGTGGTGAAGTTGTCATGATAATCACGCGTTTGTTTATCTTCTGGTACTGGCACATTACTGATTTTTGACAAGTGCCATTTACCTACTGCTGCAGTGTAATAACCATGATTCTGGAATAATTCAGGCAAGAAAGTTTCTGTCAGCGGAATACCATCCTGAGCATCAGTATTGGAGTACACACCAAAACGAGCGGGCGCTCGACCGGTCATTATTGCGGCGCGGGAGGGACCGGAAACCCCGTGCGCCACATAGCCGTTAGTAAAACGTACACCTTCATCCATTAACGAAAGGAGTGTTGGCGTTGATTTTTGTGCAGCTTCAATGGCTTTATCTATCCCTATTTTGTAGGTATCGACAACTTCACGATTTTCCATTGTTTTTGGGTCAAAAGAACCCTTATCAAAAGGAAGTTGTCCATAACCCAGATCATCCATGGTCAGTACGATGATATTTGGCTTTCCTTTAGTACTGTATTCAGTCGGCGTAAAGTCTGAGAAAGCAACGTTTGTTTTAGTTGCTTTCAGCTTTACATCATCTGCCGCATGAGCGGTAAATGCAGCCATACCAGATGCCAGTATCAAAGATATCGAGGTACTTACGACACTTTTCTTCAATGCAGACTTCATAAATGTTCCTCTTCTTATTGTACTTAATTCCAAAGTAATTTTACGAAGAGAAATAAGATGATGTAAGTGAAGTGAGTCACATAAAGAGATAGCAGATCTGGCTAAAAAAAGAGAAACAACAGTCTAAAAAGCGTTGACATTGCTTTCTGTTGAGCTAAGTAATTTTTCAATGCTAAATATCTAACTAATTGATATTTAGTGTATTTATGTGTTTTTATGGCAATTTATTGCATTGGGATCATAAATAAACATGAAACAGATTATTTAGATGCATAAATATGTGATGTATATCACCAATTATCATCATAAAATACAATTCGTAATGACACATTGGGGCAGGTAATAGCTGCCCCTTTAATTCTTACTTAGCGTGTGGTTGACTATTCGTGAGCGAATAATCAATTAGCCAAAGCATTCATCGTGTTGCCCGTGTTCATATTCGTGTGCCTTTGACAACGGTACTCCTTTGAAACTCTCTTTGGACTGTTGCCGAAATGTTTGCGGAAAGCATAAATAAAATAAGATGTACTGGCATAACCACATTTTTCGGCAATTTTATTGACTGAACCTTCTACGCGTATCAAATTTTTTGCGTATTGCATTCTGGCATCTAAAAGAATTTGTGAGAATGTCGTTTGCTCTTGCTTTAGTTTTTTCTTCAGCAGGCTTTCACTAATATACAGGCAATCACAAATATCTTTTAGTTTCCATGGGTGTGCCAGCTTCATATTGACAATGTTTCTCACTTTCCCTGATACGGATAGCACACCGTTAGTTAATAATGTAATGAAACCTTTGCATGCAGCAAAAATAGACAGGCAAGAAAAAAGCAAAAGTTCAGAAAAATTCTGATGATTGCGTTCTTCAGAGTTGAGATAAGCAATCATTTCATTAAGCAATCCAGTTGGTACATTTGAAGCACGTAAAAACTTCGCAGGAACAGGCATAGTCACTGTCTGAATATTAGTGCATTGTAGATATTTTTTAATGGTGTTTTCATTAAATCCAATTTCTTTGAAATGCCGCTCATAAGGTTCAAAATGCGTACGAACAGCGTTATCTACCATCAGGATTTCACCATCAGAGAAGGCGTAATCTTTATCTAAAATGTTAGCGTTGAAGGCATGATGAATAAATATAACAGAACAAACGAGCGACATTTTATCTCCTTAAAACAATAAAGTTTTTATCGATACTTTTTTAACATTTCATATTTATAATTTGCTGTTTATTTTCAGTCTTGCAAACTATTGATAATGAAATGTGTAAGATCTCTTGCAATGCGACCCATTTCTGAAATACCCAACTGATCAATTGCCGAAAAAATGGCTATCAACGTAAGTGTCAGTAATAAGACAACCACAATTACAGACATGATTTCTTTATAGTTGTCTCTTTGCGTGATTTTGTTTTTCACTGTGGTCGCATGCATTTCAAATATGTTTATTTAGCGGATAACGTTAAAAATCGTTAATCAGTATGCTTAATATAACAGGCTGGAAAAAAGAGGAAATAGGACTGGTGCTTCAGTACTGAGCGGAGTTTCTTACAGCTGTAGGCGGAGGTATATATCTTATAGCGAGCAGTTTAATTTAGCACATGTGAGTAAATTGCGCGACAATGGTCAATGAGGAATTCTTCTGCTGTGCGGATGACAGCAGAAGAAATGAGGAGGCGAATTAATTTGATGGTTCTAATTCAACCGGAATACTTTTATAGCCAGGAATGCCACTTAATGGATCGTGGTTATCAAGTGTTAGCATGTGATTCGATTCTGGAAAATAGGTCACCAGTGAGCGGTCAGCCATAGGGTAAATGACCACTTTTAATCTATCCATGCGGCGTGAGCTGCGCTTACCGTCTGGCGTAAGCGCAATAAGATTAACTCTTTCGCCGTTTTTTACACCGCAAACTTTAGCTTGTTTAGCACTCATGAAGACCACATCTCGTTGACCGAATACCCCTCGATAGCGGTCATCCATACCATAAATCGTCGTATTGTACTGATCGTGACTGCGCACTGTCGCCATGACCAGCTTACTGTTAAACGCCGAAGAGGGATCTTCTAACAACCCTTTACTGGTAATAAAATTAGCCTTACCTGACGACGTCAGCCAGCGCCTTTCAGCAGCTGCGTTTATCAGGTGAAAACCACCAGGATGGCGGATGCGCTGGTTATAGTCGGCGAACTCTGGCAGCACAGCTTCAATGTCATTGCGAATGCGATCATAATCTTCCACCAGATGCTCCCAGGCCACCACGCTCTGGGGGAGCGCTGCCTGCGCGATTCCCGCGACCACAGCACACTCTGATTTCAGCATGACACCTGCGGGTTTTAACACGCCACGCGAGGCATGAATCATTGACATTGAATCCTCAACGGTTACCGCCTGCGCACCGCTTTTTTGCATGTCAATCTCGCTACGTCCCAGAACCGGCAGAATATAGCTATGCCGTGCAGTCAGCAGATGTGAGCGGTTAAGCTTTGTGGCAACGTGTACCGCCAGATCTAATTGCGTTAACGGTACAGCGCTCGCTTCCCGATCTGGCATTGCCAGTGCAAAGTTGCCCCCCATGCAGATCAATGCTCGAGCTTGCCCCGTACATATTGCTTGCATGCTGGCGATTGCAGCATGTCCAGGTGCATGAGGTGGGGTGAAGCCATAGCGCTCACCCAGGCGAGCCAGAAACTCTGCAGACGGTTTCTCGGTGATACCGACGGTTCGGTCGCCCTGTACATTAGAGTGACCACGTAGTGGGCAGATACCCGCACCAGGCTTGCCAATGTTACCCTTCATCAACAGCAGATTGACAAGTTGCTGTACGTTCTGGGTACCATGTTCGTGCTGAGTGATCCCCATTCCGTAACAGATAATGGTTCGTTCGGCAGCGGCATATGCATCAGCAAGTTCGGCGATTTGTGTCTGACTTAGTCCAGAAATACGTTCGATATCTTTCCACTCGGAATTGAGAACGTCACGGCGTAGCTCGTCAAAGCCGACGGTATGCGTTTGAATGAATTCGTCATCCAGCAATGAGGGCCGACCCGCAGCACTTGCAGCATCATCGCGCTCAATTAACAGGCGCATCATCCCCTTTAGCAACGCCATATCGCCACCAATGCGCACATTATAGTAAGCACTAGCCAATTGAGTCTCGGAGTTCGTCAGCATTTCAAACGGGTTCTGTGGTGCGGTAAATCGCTCCAGGCCACGCTCCTGCAGAGGATTGATGGCAATCATTTTCGCTCCCCGTTTCACTAAAGCGCGCAACGAAGTCAGCATGCGAGGGTGGTTTGTACCAGGGTTATGCCCAATGCAAATTACTAAATCGCATTTCTCAAAGTCTTCCAGTAACACGGTCCCTTTACCCACGCCGATACTCGCTGCCAAACCCACACTGGTCGGTTCATGGCACATGTTTGAGCAGTCGGGAAAGTTATTGGTACCGTATTCACGGGCAAAAAGCTGATAAAGAAAGGCAGCTTCATTTGAAGTGCGGCCCGAAGTATAGAATTCAACCTGATTTGGATCACTATAACTTTGAAGACGTGCGCCAATTTCGTCGAAAGCTTGTTGCCAGCTTAATGGCTGGTAACAGTCGCTGACGGCATCATATTTCAAAGGTTGAGTGAGACGCCCCGCAGCCTCGAGTTCGTGATCTCCCCAGGTAAGTAATGATTGAACCGTATTCTCAGCGAAAAAAGAGGCATTCACCTGCTTATCGGTGACTTCCCAGGCGATTGCTTTTGCGCCGTTTTCACAAATGTCGAATGACGCGCTGTGCTTAGGATCTGGCCATGCACATCCGGGACAGTCAAAGCCTTCTGGCTTATTCATGTCAAACATGGCAATCACTTCCTGGCGTATATCCATCTGCTTACGGACTGCATTCGCTACAGATTTGACAGCCCCCCAACCACCGGCAGCTCCCTGGTAGGATTCAATTTTTTTCTTCATCAGCTTATCCTGTGTGGAAATGAATTATTAGGATTTGTAATAGCGATGATGCGCAGTATATATAATGGGTTTATCGGCCATTTGGATATATGAGAGTAGGGGGCTACTCTCATTCTATTTTTAACTCATTATCGTCAAATAACAGAATAGTATAAATGCGATAAGTTAAGCATCATCTCTCATAGTCTTTAAGTTAACATACTTTTCAATATATAAAATAAGACTCTGACTTCAATTGTGCGCGGATTTTCTTACAGGTGTAGGATAATTTCTTTCAGGAAAGAATTATCCGCGTAATTTTAGTGAATGGAAAGCACAACCTAAAGTATAACAGGGTCAACATCACAATTATTCATAGATAAATGTAACGCCAATGACTGACTGTACTGCTCCAGCTGCGACCTTGCTTCCTGTCTGTCCATAAGTTGCACTTAAGCCCAGGGGTACTTTGCTTTTATTTACAGTTCCCAGGGAGACATTTTCTCCCGTAGCCAGTATTTTTCCATTACGCATCAGGGAGACACCGACTCCTGATGCTTTTGTTGTGTCAGGTGCTGTATTAGCAAACACTTGTCGGGCACTGTCAGTGGTAGCGCCCGAAAGATAAAATGAGAGCTTTTGCTCACTTGAGCAATATACGCCCAAGGGTATTTCTGCGCTTCCAGGAAAGTCCGGGAGACTCACTGTGACATTACGACTATCAACGGTACAGCCGCCCGTTGGCATAACAACACTGTTATTTGAAATAATATTCCATGTAAAGTTACGCGGATTTCCACTTCCTAACGTTGCAATTTTATACATATGAATGCGAGCAATAACTTCTCCCGCGTTTATGACAACGCCACCGGCCGCCCCGACAGGGGTAATATAGAGTTTTAACGGTAAGGGCATCGGTGTCTTATCACCAATATCCAGCACGTTGGTATTTGTCGTCAACGGAAAGGGGTAGGTCACATTATTCCAGTACAGCGATCCTTTATATGACTGTAGGGAGCCTGCGAAAGCTGAGCCTTGTACTAAGTTAATATGATCTGTGTCGTACCAGCCGCCGTAATCATTCCAGCAACTTATATGCTGAGACAAATCTACAACCAGATTCTGACCTGGTTGAATGACAGGATCGAGATTAACATACACAGAAGTTGTACCTGCGCCAATACTTGACCCACCATCAACATTACAACTGAAGGCGAAGACTTTACCTGCCATCAAAAGAAAATAAATACTGAACAGGACATTTATACTAATTTTTTTTCCCATGATAAATCCTTAGGTTAAAAATTGATTTAAAAAAGAGGCTTATAAAATCGAATCGATGTTATTGCCATGTATAGATCACATTGATTAGCGCCTCGATCGTTCCCTGGCTTGCGTTTCCATTCACCGTGATAGCTCTTGCCTTAAGTGGAAACTGTGCATTACGTGTGATCTCATCAACAATAACCGTTTTGCTATCGCCACTTTTTAACGTCGCCTCCTGATCATCCCTCAGCTCTATTTGAATATTTTCGGCACTACCTTCATTTTTGTAATAACCCGTATTGTCAGTTGAACCTGTTACGATTGCCGTCACTGCACTTGTTTCAATCGGACAATCGGTTAATGACAAAGTAATATCGTGCCAGCCAGATGCAGAACCTGGTTGTTGCAGATTGCGTGTATAAAGATCCCCGAGATTAACGCTAGCTTCTTTGGTTTGAATAGTGCAGGGTTTAGCAACTACCCGACCATTAACAGTGATAGTGACATCAGCGGCCTGAAGAGTTGCTGAAAATAGCGCACAGAGCGTAGCCAACAGAAGTCTTTGGAAAGTTCTATTCATATCTGACTCTGATTATTGAAATTCAAGGGTAAATGTTGCCGAAGCGCTAACCAGTCCTGGATTGACGGACTTTTGTGTTGACTTCAAACGGGCCGAGTAAGGCAAAATATTATCCTGATCAGGAGTCAGAGGGATCCACTGCATTCCGGTATGAAGGTCATTTATTTTTACTGGGCGCATATTTCCGTCCAGAATTTCAATACCCAAACCGGAAGCAGAATTGCTTCCTTCATCCAGTTTCAGCAGAGTATTATTTTCTAAATCTTCTATCCCGCTAAATGCAACCCGAACCCCCGTAGTCCCTTTGCTACATTCACTTAACGTAATCTGGAAAGGAACGGTTGGACTTGTGCTTCCAGTCGTTGGGAATTGCCTAGCACTGTGTTTTTGTAGGTCTACGGTAAAATTAAGCGAATCAGATGAAACTGTGCAGCCATAATCCAGGACGCGCCCGCTAATTTTAATAACGCTATCTGCAGATAAAGCAGAATAGGTGGTTAACCCCAGACATAAACCGAGGAAAATAATGCTATTGTGTTTCATAATCTAGTGTTCCTTAGCGACAGACTGCTGTTTGCTGACTCAGTAAGTTCTCAGGAGAGACTTCAGGAAGCTTGTAATTAACAATACATTTAGCGTTTGCATTGTTGCCCCATGAAACCTGTAATTTTCCTGATTGTGGAAGTCCTGTCAGATAGACCTGACCATTTTCAGCAACAATGCTGCCATTGTTATTGTCACCGTGAGTCACAATTGCACCGAATGGAACTGGTTTATTGCCGTATTTCAGAGTCATTAATACTTTACCGCCGATTTGTGCATTAAATGTTGCTCTGGCAATAGCACCATGAGTAGGGATGACCGTGACCACGGTTTCATCCAGTTCAACATTATCGGCAAGGGAATTAGCGTTAAGAGCGACACGATTTTCTCTATATTCTGTCGCAAATGGTAATATTGCATAGCCACGCCAGTCTGTATGTATTCCTGTCTGGTTCTCTATTTTAACATTCTCCGCGCCAGGAGCCTTAACCAGAACCATAGTGTCACCCATCGGCTGTCCAAAGGTGACACCATCAGCATGAGCAATAATTCCACCACTCATTCCGTAGTAAAACTGGTTGCTATCTCCATTACGACTGTAACCGACATTAGTATTACCGTAAGCCCCTCGATAATTAAGGGAACTGTAACCACTGGTGCCAGATGATGCATTACCTCCGCGGGTATTACCGACCTGAACACTATAATTCAGGTTATTATCCGGCAGCAGTGTGCCATAAACCCCAGATAGATTGGTCATACCGCCTTTCAAATCGTTTGACATGCTATAACTAGCGTTTGAATTACGAAATGCCGACTGACTGTCTGTACGCATCCAATGACTGAAGGGAACATTAAGTGTAAAAGCGAGTAAATGATCCCGATCGTTTTGCCATATATTACTGGAATAGCTGTAATTCAGCGAAGTCGTAATATCGCCAAACGGTACATTTAACCCGAATGATATTTGCTGATCGCTGCGTGACGTGTTCCAGTAACTTTGGCGACTGGCACTGAAAAAGGTCGTACCGTAATTTCCAAGCTGCTGGGAAATACTTATTTGTTCCTGACCACGCTTACTATAGTACAGATTAAAATAATCAATAAATTGTATCTGTTCATTGGTGTCTACGGTCGGAGGCTTGACGGTGTAACCACTCATTCGACTGTATGCACTGTCAGATAAGTTATAAAATCCTTGCGTAGAATATCGATATCCTGCGACCTGGATATTCGTTCCCGTCTGATAGAAAGATTTACTGTAAACAGATTTTACCGATTGTCCGCTGTGACGAGTATCATCCGCAAGTGTCGTATTGGCTTGCGTGATATCGACAGAAAAGGCACCTAAAAGGCCAAGATCTTTACCAATACCCACGTTGAAAGCTTGATAATCTTCTGCAATTTGCATCCCGCCATAAGGTGTCCAGTTTCCCTCCAGACCATGCATTACGCTGCCCTGAATGAATTTTGGGGAGCTTTGCAGGTTATTTCCACTACGATATTCTCCCAAGGCAAGTGCATAACGCGTATAACCAACACGTTGGAGAACCGGGACAGATGAATAAGGGACATATAAAGTCTGAATACTGCCGTCTGCCTCTTTTATCGTAACTTGCAGATCACCGCCATTAGCCGCAGAGTTAATATCATCAATAGTAAAAGGGCCGGGAGGAACCGTAGTCTGATAAACATCGTATCCGTTCTGTTTAACACTGACTTGGGCTGTGCCACGGGCTATACCATGAATCACCGGAGCAAAACCATGTTGGCTATCGGGCAACATCGCTTCCGTTGAGTTTATTTTAAGGCCACGAAAGTTCACACTTTCAAAAATATCGCCATCGGTATAACTATCACCCACCGTTAACCGTGAGCGTAAGGGAATAATGTCACGTTCAGCAGACGTATTGATATGTTGCCATTTATTGCTGTCAGATGGGTTGTTTCTCCCACTGTTATAACTCCACGTTGAGTTATCACGTAGTCGCCAGCTGCCAATGTTGATGCCACTCTGCAAATTCAGATATGCATAGTTGGTTTTGGTGGCGTTATGGTTACTACGATTGTTGATAGAATTACCATTAAAACTATAGTTCAGTAGGCCTGCGTTTATTCCTTCTTCCCACAGGTCAGGAGAGACATAACCACGGGCCATTCTACCGACATAAATCTGTGGAACGGAGAGCGACAGATGTTGCTGACCAACATCAAAATCAGTAGATGCGTCGGCTAAACGATCCTGAAGTGGTGTACATGCGTTGTTATCCGGCACATTTTTTCCTGCCAAATGGCCCTTATTGGCTAATAACGCTGATTTTTTTATGCCAAGACTGACAAGAAGGTCTGTACTCAGACATGGGGTGAGATCTGCGTTATTATCATCTGCAACAAAAGTAACATCCCGAGTGGTCATAAATTCGTCGTTCAAATAAATATCGACCCGATATGTACCAGGTGGTGCCTCGCGTCCCTTAGCAAAGGCAGATAAATCAACAGACTCAGCAAGATCATTGCTTAAAAACCGTGGATTAAAATAATACTCTGCTTCTACGGGAAAAACCGCTGTAGCTAAGCCAAGGGCAAAGGTAAGCCGTGCAAAGCGAGGCAGTAGTAACACATGATGCATACGATATGCCTTAAATGCGGCACGAAAGGCTGTCATTATTAGTTCCGATTGAGTTTATGCTTATTAATTAGGTCAGTTGTTACTGCATGGTTGCCTTAATACGCGGTGTTAATGCACCGTAATCATTGATCGTCTGAAAGCTGATGTCCCCGGATGCACCATGAGGGAAATCCACAGAAATCTCACCTTTTGGAGGCACCATGGTGTTTGGGAGATCGCTATTTCCAGCTTTCATATTCGTTACGGTAATGAAGTAGGGGGTCGGATTAATAAGTGTCAGTTTGCTACCACTGCGGCGGAAACGAAGCATTTCCGGAGCTTGGTCAGGTGCTATTGCCAAATTCGTTGGGCGATAGAACATTTTTATGCGGCTAATAATTGCGAGCTGTAATGTATTTGCATTTTTCTGATCTTTTTCCATAGCAGGAATAGCTTTGACATTTACCCAAAACAGGCTTTCCCGGTCGCCCGGTAACTGATGATTAGTGGCGTTGATAATCCGCAGCGTATTCTCTTTTTTGCCTTGCATAGAAAAAAGCGGTGGGGTAATGACAAACTGGGTATCTTTTTGGTCACCCGCATTTTCTATCCATGACTGAATAAGATAGACACTGGCAGGATCATTATTCGTGACAGGCAATAAAACCTGTTTCTGATTTGCTGGAAAGATTACACGAGTTGCACCTAGAGCTACCGCTGCATTGGCAATGGTACTATGGCAAAGAAAGATCAATGAAAGTAATACTGTCGCCATAAAAGAAACAGAGTAGGGCGTACGAGTCGTCTGCATCTGATGTGTTCTCCATGTGTTGATAGGCTAAGCGGGGGAAACCGTCACATCAGAAAATGGTAAATATTGCTAATGCTATGGCGGATGGCCGGGTTTCCAGACTTAATGCGCTGGTAATAAAACTTGGTTCTCTATTGAAATAAAAAATTGTCTTCAGAGTGATTTTTATAATCACAGTAATTTTAACTGCCTTGTTTATTAATCGTTTAGATACTCTATGATTTTTTCATATCGTTCCAAAATATAAGTCATTCCTTAGTAATAATGAGATAAACATTGATGAATTTTTTCGGGTGTGAGTAGCCATGCCACACACACCCTGTTTTAATTTCAGATGACGTATAGCCACCTGAATACTGAATTATAGGTATTGGACTTTGAAGGTCGCATCTGCATTTGCAGTACCGGCCACTGACTGCCCGAGGGCAATATAACGAGCCTGGAATGGCAGTATATTCGTGCCATCAATCAAGTCAGTTTTAGCGCTAAAAGTTGCCCCATCCAGTATTAATACCTCCCCCGTACGGTCCAAAATTTGGATACCGACATTCTGGGCAGAGCCTGCCGCTGAACTCTGAAGCGCCAGCGTATCGTCATTACTGGTGACAGTAGTCCCCAGGAA
This sequence comes from Escherichia sp. HH091_1A, assembly GCF_030295175.1. Classification (NCBI taxonomy): domain Bacteria; kingdom Pseudomonadati; phylum Pseudomonadota; class Gammaproteobacteria; order Enterobacterales; family Enterobacteriaceae; genus Escherichia; species Escherichia sp. HH091_1A. The sequence goes on from NZ_AP025747.1 coordinate 1,916,466, forward strand.
TGCAACAGCCGCATTACTGGAAACATTGGTATCACAATCATTCAGCTTGATATTGAAGCCTACAGCGCTACTGAGGTCACCCGCTTTAGCCAGGCGAGAAGAACGGACCTGACCCAGTTCAACCGTTTGGTTCATTGATTCTGAGTCAATCGCACAAGCGGCATTTACCACTTCACCTTTAAAATGAATAACACCGCCATTAACGGTGGTAGTAACTGACTCATCACCTTCGGCAGCGTTAACTGCAGCCGAAGACATCGCCAACACAGATACGACAATCATTCCGACATGTTTGAGTTTCATAATTCTCCAAAGTTTATATTTAAGCAGCTGAATAAAGAAATATAACAATTCAGTCATTCTGTTATTGCTTATAAAAAAGAATCATTCTTGATTAGCCTGTCACCCTGAAAATATAATTTCCTGAGTTATTACATCTGATGAAGAACGATAATATCTTTAAATCACAAGGACGCTCAGTCACAACAAGCTTATAACTGCACTTGTTGTAGAGAGTATTTTCAAAGACTTTTTTATATCGCCAAATAACATGACGATTTCATTATGCATGATGTTTATAAACAACGTCTAAACAGAATATGATTGCGAATATGGAAAATGTCAGGAAAGGTCAAGAGTTATTAATGTTTTATATGGCCAAATAACATTAGGAATGCTTGATGTTTTTTGTTGTCATTATTTCTTGATGGATTATTATTTGGCAATCTATCATCCACGCACCAATCTTATTGTTGAAGTATCAGGTTACCCGGTATTTGCGGCTGGGGAGGTATGGTTTTGAACGACGCCGCAATGGATGCCCGCGTGAAAGCGATGGCTACTAACGTGATGTACGACATGAGCCGGGCGCTGGGCCATGGCGTAGGTGAGGGCAAAGACCGTTATTTCACCGCCGACCGTCGTTCTTTTTTGTGATGATCAGACAACAGCAGAACTTGCATTGCTCATATCCCGGATGACAGAGGAAGAGCGAAGTAGTCTTATCGAAGCACTCAAAACGTCTTCAGGTGTAAAACATGCTGACAAAAAATGACGTTCTTCAAAAGGCTATTGATCTTTTTGAAGGTAACGAAAGTGCAGCATTAAACTGGTGCAATGAACCAAACAGAGCATTACAGTGGAAAACGCCCTCTGAGATAATGGACTCAGAAGAGGGGGTGTTGAAAGTTGCCATGCTCATTTTTCGAATAGAGCAAGGGGTTTATTCATGATTTACGACTCATCTAATTTCTCCAACTAACTGAACCGCCCCGGAAATCCTGGAGACTAAACTCCCTGAGAAAGAGGTAAACAGGATGACTAAAAATACTCGTTTTTCCCCCGAAGTCCGTCAGCGGGCGATTCGTATGGTTCTGGAAAGTCAGGATGAATATGACTCACAGTGGGCGGCAATTTGTTCCATTGCCCCAAAGATTGGCTGTACGCCGGAGACTCTGCGTGTCTGGGTTCGCCAGCATGAGCGGGATACCGGGGGCGGTGATGGTGGGCTCACCAGCGCTGAACGTCAGCGTCTGAAAGAGCTGGAACGTGAAAATCGTGAACTGCGCCGCAGTAACGATATCCTTCGCCAGGCTTCCGCTTATTTTGCGAAGGCGGAGTTCGACCGCCTCTGGAAAAAATGATGCCACTGCTGGATAAGCTGCGTGAGCAGTACGGGGTCGGACCGGTATGCAGCGAACTGCATATTGCCCCGTCAACGTATTACCATTGTCAGCAACAGCGACATCATCCGGATAAACGCAGTGCCCGTGCGCAGCACGATGACTGGCTGAAGAGAGAGATACAGCGCGTATACGATGAAAATCATCAGGTGTACGGTGTGCGTAAAGTCTGGCGTCAGTTGTTACGGGAAGGAATCAGGGTGGCCAGATGTACAGTGGCGCGCCTCATGGCGGTTATGGGACTTGCCGGTGTTCTCCGGGGTAAAAAGGTCCGCACTACCGTCAGCCGGAAAACCGTTGCCACAGGTGACCGCGTAAACCGTCAGTTCGTGGCAGAACGTCCTGACCAGCTGTGGGTGGCTGATTTTACTTACGTCAGCACATGGCAGGGCTTCGTCTATGTGGCGTTTATCATTGATGTGTTTGCCGGATACATCGTGGGGTGGCGGGTCTCATCGTCTATGGAAACGACATTCGTGCTGGATGCGCTGGAGCAGGCGTTGTGGGCCCGTCGTCCGTCTGGCACCATCCATCACAGCGATAAAGGCTCTCAGTATGTGTCACTGGCCTATACGGAGCGACTAAAAGAAGCCGGATTACTGGCATCAACAGGGAGTACAGGCGACTCGTATGACAACGCGATGGCTGAGAGCATCAATGGTCTTTACAAAGCGGAGGTAATACACCGTAAGAGCTGGAAAAACCGTGCAGAAGTGGAACTGGCCACACTAACGTGGGTGGACTGGTATAACAATCGACGATTGCTGGGAAGGCTGGGCCATACTCCTCCGGCAGAAGCAGAAAAAGCTTATTATGCTTCCATCGGAAACAATGATCTGGCAGCCTGAGTTCACAGATAAAACACTCTCCAGGAAACCCGGGGCGGTTCAAACGGTTGGAGAAATTTGGGAAGGTAAGCAATATACAGAATGACGGAAAGAAATCGTCCATGCCCTTTGCCGAAAATTATAACCAGCATTATGACGACTTGTGTAATTCCCGAATTACATGTTTGGCAACAGACTTTCCACCGGAATAACCGTATTGATTTTTACCGCTTTGACAATTTCTATCAACGATAGGGTATTCTGCGCCAGTTGGTCTTGCAGTTCACTGACTTCCGCCTGCAACTGCTGGTTTCTGGCCAGCAAGGCCTGACGGGTTTTGCGGTTGACGTATTGCTGTTTTTCTTTTGGGCGTAGATTCAACGGGCCAAGTTGCTGATCAACATAGGCAGCAATTAGGCGTTTTCGCTCAAGGCTGCTCAGCGTACTTAAACCACCGTTAACGATACCTTTTGCCTTGAGCCGAATATGCAGGGCCTTGGCGGAAATAGGGGACTTGTCAAAGCCTTCAGCCAGCATCAGTTGTAATTCGTGCTCGATCAGTGTGTCCAGTTCCTTTCGTGAGAGGCAATGGAGAGATATGAAGTTGTTTACCATCATAGGCTATTTAACATAATATACATTATGCGCACCAACATAAACCAAGGGAGAATCCAGTCGTTGGCGGTCATGATTGTCCTGCTCATTAACAACGGCCAAACCCCATATCTTACGGAGAAGTTTTTTGCATGGCCATCCGTTGCGCCAATCAACCACTGGAACACCTGAAACTTCATAAAATTATAGCGATCTTTCAGCGCCTCGCTGGACCCCATCAAAAAAGCCATGATCCGCGCGATGCCTGGGCCTCCATCTGATTCATATTTCACCGATGAAGGTAAACCGAATGTCTGACACATATCCTCCTGTGGCAAGCGAAGTAAAACCGTTTGCTCAGCATTCCAACGCCTGTCAAAACGTTCGACCGCTAACGCGCGCACATTTCCCGCTTTAATGATTTCTGCGTCCGGCACATTCAACCCAAGTTCTTTCGCCAGCAGCAGACAGTAATACTCATTATCAACGCTTTGGCTGAGATCGAGCGTCGCATTGGGCTGCCTGATTTCGCCAATCGGTAATTTAATAATGTGCGTCGTCGGCGTTATTCCTTTCGGAATGCACCAGTCATTGCCTATTCTGAGCAGCGCTGTCTTCTCCTGCGCGCCAGCAACCGAGATGCGAAAGTCATTTTCTTCTCTAATCATGCCTAGAGGGATATCTGCTTTATAAGCCGTTAATACTTCTTCAAGCCTGGCTTCAGTGAGCTGTTCCCATGCCATTATCGGGCGCGTTATGGTTTCATTTTCGGGTAATAACGTTACGGCACCAACGCTATCTCGCCCTATTTCTGACAATAAATCAAACGGTTGCCTGGATTTAGCATGATAACGTTTAACGATCCGGTCACGTACAATCGGGCTATCGGGTAACAGGTTATCGAAGAAGTTAAATACGGCATCAGAGGTGATATTCCCCCTCTGCAATGGCAGCGAAAGTGATAACGGTCTGGCATAACGGTTGGCTAACCACTCCGGTGCATACTTAAAGGTGTGCGCGCCATTGGCTAACTTCGTTAACTCGCCTACCCGCTGGTTGTTCATCCAAGTGACAAGTTTAGGCATTACCACTCCAGATCTTGCTGTTCTGTTGATTCTGGCGAGGCATTTTTCGTGTCGCATAGCGTCATTGAGAGTTCAAGCGACTGTAAAATCTTAAAAAATGTCGTGAGCGTGGTATTGTCAGGATTGTTTTCGAAATTGGAAATTGTCGCCTGCTTAATACCGATTTTTTTCGCCAGCTCGCTCTGCGTCCAGCCATTTTGCTGACGAAACAGTTTCATTGCATTCGCTAATTGCGTTGGGCTATAGATCTTCTGAAAGCTCATCATGTCATACGTCCACAGCATATTTATCCGCTCAAGGGGATATTATCAGTTTTATCCTTTAGTGGGGATAAAGTCAATCAGGAAACACATCTTATCCGCTCTACGGGATAAACACTGTGATATCCGCGATCGCGGATAAAAAGGAGGATTTAAAAGTCGTTTGAAGTCGGCAATATTAAGCAGCCGCATGCCATCTTCGACATGCGGCTTATACGGTTTACCAGCTATATTTCACACCCAGCATGCCCTGAGTATCGCTATAGCCTTTATCACCTAGTTGCACACCAACATTCCCCCACAGGCTAAGGTTGTTATTTACTTTCGCCTCAACCCCGGTACGTACTTCACCGAGATTACGCGCACCATCACGGCTTACGGTTTGACCATTCATCTTCACGGCGTAGACTTTGCTGTTGTTGATCCAGTTCGCTTCAATGTAAGGCTGGAACTCACGCTGTTTACCATTGTCACGCTGGTGATGACTGTTCAAGTAGGTTTTCACCCCAAGTCGCGTTTGCACGTTTCCGTCGCCTTCCGTTTCAATGCGCGTTCCGTCTTTCCGGGTATGGTCAGAATCTTTCACACCCATCCAGGTGATTTGTGCCTGAGGTTGAATGTACCAGGTGTTAAGCGTCCCTTCGCTGCCGCTAAATGTTCCCGCTTTAAAGGTATATCCGCCCTCAACAGAGGCCGTCACACCGCGAGAATCATAGTCGTCAGCAGAACGGTTATCGGAACTGACGCTGTTATCAAACCAGTTATACAGCGCCCAGCTGTCAACATAAGCGCCGGTCTTATTCGCATCGTTCTGATACCAGGTCGCGTACATCCCAGCGCTGTAACCGCTGATGCGCCCATCCGATTTATAACCCACACGATTACTCTGAGTATTACTGTGCTGATTGGCATAGCCTGCCATGACGCCGAGATGCCAGCGATCCTGCGCGTTGCTACTCCACTGCGCCAAATCGCCGCCTAGCTGCAATACATAGCGGTTAGCCTGAGTATTTAGCTGACCGTCACCGGCCCTTGAACGTTCGTGCCCTCCGACATGACGCATCCACATACTGCTTGCCGAACCCTGAGAATGCAGTGAATCTGTATACTGCGGCTCACCCAGACGGTCGTGTAAACGATGGCTAAACAGCGAGTTGGCTGCGGCAATGTTGCTGATATAGCTTCCGGCCTCCGGGCGATAAACTGATGGGCCTTCCGGATCCACAGCAGGAGGATTATTGATGGGATCGGGTGTATCCGGTGGCGTTACGCCTTCCCATTTACTGGTTAGATACCAGTTTTTCTCGTCATTCCCCTTCCCTTTAGCCAGCGTGTAGACGTAAGCCCCAGCTTCGACAGTTCCGGTGGTCAGCGCGAAGTTACCTGCAGAATTACCGCCAACCTCAATGAGTTCAATACCGTTGACCGTTTGTGCACCGACGCCGCCAATGTTATCAACCCGAACGCGAGTGTTCCCTTGGGTATCGCCTTTCACGTTCATTTTATCCGTGGGTGAATTATCGCCGCCCAGCGTCGCGTTGAACGTCATCAGGCCATTGTTTCCGGTATAGTTGCCGTTAACGGTCAGTACATTCCCCGGTTTCCCCCCTTCGCTATTCATTTGAACCGTGCCACCATTCTCCAGATTGCCGCCGATAGTGGTTTTGGCGACACGCAGTGTCCCCCCAGGCATAACGTTCACATCACCTGCAGTGGTGACATTTCCCGACATCACACCGCTGTTATGGATATTAATGTGCTGACTTGCCATATTAATGGCAGAGTCGGAACCGAAAGCAATTTCACCACCCACGATATCCGTCGTACCCTGATACGCCGCGGAATCGTTGTTAAGAGTCAGGATCCCGGTCCCCAGTTTTGTCACATCGCCGCTACCGGTGATACTGTGCGTCATCGCCCAGCTACGCTCAGTGGCGATGGTGAGCAGGCCATTATTGATAACGGAAGCATCACCCAGGTTTTTCTGCTCGTTGACGCTGAGCGCGCTGCCTGCATCGATGTTGAATTGCCCCACAAAGCGGCTATTATCGCCATCCAGCTCTACGTCTGTGCTGGCGGTTGCGCTCACGATACCTTTACCGCTTATGCTATTGCGCAGTTCGCCGGTCACGTTTTTTAGCGTTAACAGACCGTCATTGGCAATATTCCCTCTGCCTAACCCCTGCGTATTGTCGAGGCTGACTTCCGCATTTGGGCTAATGCTGGTTAACGCATTGTAGCGTGCATTAAGCCCCTCGATAGCCAGTGTTCCCCCTGTAACATTCAGGTTTCCGCCACCTGTCAGTTCGCCCTGACTGATCCCACCTTTATTCACCGTCAGCGAACCTTCTTTGAACAAAATAGTCGAACCCATCAGCCCGGTGAATGTCTCTACCGTCTGCTCCGATCCATTAAGATCGACAATGGCCGCGTTGCTGATGTTCAGTTCCCGAGTATTGCCCAGCGCGCCATCCGCATCGGTACGTAATGTCCCCATCTGAACATAGGTTGCCCCCTGATAGTCGTTCTGACCGTTGGAAAGCGAAACCTGTCGCACCGTATTGATTGCCAGATCCCCTTCACCACCGATTTTTGCCGACATATCGGCCGTTGCGCCATAGGCTCCGCCATGTTCGGCTAACGTCAGCTTTTGCCCACCATGGATGTTCAGCGCTTTCAGCCCATAGTTAACATACAATCCATCACCAGGTGCGGTCGTGAGTCGGAATCCATAATCACCCTCGGCGACCACTGTTCCGTTTTGTGCAATGTGTAACGTTTTGTCCGCTTCCACCTCGTCGCCCTGTAAATCACGTAACGTTAATGAGCCACCCGACCCAATAACCGTTTGCGCCTTCACCAGTTGAACGCCGACATGGCTATCATCGTGTTCCAGCAAATTGAGCGTAGTCAGAGGGTTATTCGCCATGGGATCATTCCACGGTTTAGGCACGTCGATAAGCACGTCGCCCGTCCCGTTTACCTGATAGTTACGGCCTTTCCAGGTGTAGTCACCCGCGCCGACAACCAGTGTATCGACGCTGATATATCCCTCCGCAAGCGTCGCAGCAGGTATATCCGTATCGAAAGTGAGCGTACCGCCATTCATGGCTAGTCCACCAATGGATTGCTCTCCCACTTTTACCGATGTGGTATTTTCACTGTCAGACTGAAGCATCGCGTGAGTAAGCGCAGCGGTGTTGTCGCGTTCCAGTGTGAAGGTACTGTCTTTCAGTTGGGCAACACCGGCGAATTCAGTTCCTGTTGCATGGGTAAAGCCAAACATTTTGTCGGAGGATGACAGCTGCACTCGCATCAAGCCATCGCCTTTGAGCGCATTGGTCAGCGTGTAATCTCCTGCGCTGTTCGTTGATGCGAGAATGTCGAGCGTACCGGGGCTTGCAATGGTTACTTCACTCGAACCCATGCCTGTTACCCCATCTGCCGTATGTGACGCAATAGTCAGGAGGCCGTCATTGACCAGCGTTTTACCGCTATAAGTATTCCCTGCATTGAACACCGTATGGCCTGCATCATGCATCACTTTTCCGTCTTTATCGTCACCCGTAATCAGCATATCGACCTGGTAGCCGGCATCACTGTTATTGGTATGATTAAAGACAAAAACGCCTTCGCCAAGACCAAACTCCACTTTCGTCGCATTGGTGATAAACCCGGCATCTGCCGCCACCTCACCGTGAGCAGCACCAATGTTTAGCGTTCCTACAGCAGGCTCAAAAACACCTAAGTAAACTTCTCCACCTTCGACATTCAGCGTGCCGTTATTCGTCAGGGTTAACGTACCTGTGCCAGTCGTCCCTACGTTCATATTGAATGTTTCAAGAAGAGAGTTCTGCCCATCCACCCGCACGTCGCCCTTACTTTTGTCATTGAGAGCTATCTGTGTATCACGCGCTTTAACTATACCTCCGGTGGTAATATTCAGTTCACCCGTGCCTAATACACCGACCTGTAGCAATTGGGCGTTAGTAGATGACGTTTTTAAATTCCAGAGACTATCCGTTGAAATATTAACTATCCCCTTACCGGAGGCATTTCCTCCGATAAATCCATAGCCCGTTGAATTAAGGGTGGCACCATTACTGACATTTACGATGCCGCTACCAAAATTACCGACATTGATACCTACAGTATCGAACGATGATGTCGCATCCATCAGGTTCAGTGTGCCGATACCGCTTGCTTTATCGCCCAAAAAAGTAATATTTTGCGATACGAACTTACCGCCATCGCTGATATTGAGGTTTCCGACGCCCGCAACACCAATAGTGGTATAGACATTCTTATTGACCTCCCACATCCCCCCCGTGGTGATGCTAACCTTCCCGACGCCGGTTTCTCCATAACCGAGTGAGCTTCCTCCGTTGCTGACAACAAGCCCCTCATTACTGATGTTCATTTCGCCGTGGCCGTCATAACCAAGATTAGTTCCGAGATTAGTGATAACGGAGTTCACGTATAGGAAATTGAAAAACCAGACGATACCGCTGTCCACGCCTTATGCCACGTGAGCTCTTCTGCTTTTCCCACCACTCCGGTGTTTTCTCTCTCTGCATGGTCGATTCTTATACCGCAACAGGCTGTTTTTTATTCCTGCACCAATTCCTGGGCACACTTAGCCTGCGTCAGGCCGGCATATACCTCAGCAGACTGATATCCCGCGCGTTTTTCTTCAGCCCTGATACATTCAGCCCCGCAAGGGCCCGGCGGTATACCATCCGGCCGCCACACAGCACGCATTCGAACGGGTCACGACTCAGGAACTGTTTCACCATTTGTGCATAGCACACTTTCGCCACCGGTTCCGGTTTATCCATCCCCAGAGCCCGGTACACCTTCGGCAGCTTCTCTCCACACACCCGGTTGGCAAGGAACCCGAAGTACCTCACCATCTTAAAAAACTTCTCCGGGATGTGCTGTTTCAGCCTCGCGACCAGCTCCCGCTGCGTCAGTGTTTCCGTCGCCGTTTCTCCCGTTTTGTGGTCCAGGTAACGGAAGCTCAGGCTTGCCCCTCCGTTGTAATGTGCCAGCCGGGAAGCCGCTATTGGTGGCTTCTTCAGATAACGACCCAGGTAGCGTGCCGTATTCCGCCCGCCGGCCGTCTTCTTCGACATGTACACATGCCAGTATTTTCCGCCGGCTTTCAGCACCAGGCTTCTCCACTGTGATTCCGTCGTGATATGTGACAACGACTCCGGCATCGCCATCCCCTCTGACCACGCTTTCAGAAGCAACTGCCGCATATTCCACATCCACCGCGAACGCATCGCGTCTTTCAGGAAGCTCAGCTTTTTCCACTGACCGTGCTTATTCAGCCCCCCGCAGGTTACTGACACATGTACATGCGGATGCCAGTTGAGACGACGGCCATATGTGTGGATGGCGCAGAAGATACCGGGTTCCAGCCCCCGTTTTCGGGCGGCATACAGCAGATTCTCCACCGCCAGACGGCACACGTCATTCAGCAGCCAACGGTTGCTTTCGAACACCGGCCACAGCGTGGCCGGCAGGGTGAAGACCAGGTGTACCCAGTCGCAGTCAGGAAGACGATTCAGCTGTGTCGCTGTCCACAGGTCTGTGGCCTTTTTTCCGCAGGACGGGCAGGCACGGCTGCCACATGAGTTAGTGACGTATCTGACGTGGGGACAGTCAGGTTTATCGCAGTTGTATTCCTTCACGCCCAGTATCCGCGTGCCGCAGGCCAGCATTTTGGTGACAGCCTCAACCTCGATATCGCGCAGACCGCCCGCATCCAGGAAGGACGTCCAGCACTGGTTGGCTGTGAACAGGCGTTTCAGAGGGCGGGGAGTAAAACCGGATAACATGAGGACGGATTAACCCCCGGTATCCTGTAGCAGGGTAAGGGCTGCTGTGTCGCCACGGTGCTCCAGGATGGAGGCAGCGACCATCGCAGGTGGTGGGTCCATGGGTTTGAGCATCTTCATCCAGTCCCATTCACGTTGTGAGAGCTTCTCAGCACCAACAGAGAGCAGAACTGTATCGATACTTTTGCGGGTCAACATAAGGGGATGAGTCCTTAATAAAACAGGTCCTCAGAGCATACATATTCTGCGGGGCGTGCGGCAACAACAGGACGAACAGGGCCGGTTTTCAATTTGCAGTCGTCAGGCTGCCGTGGTTCATGCTCATCAGTTGGGGATTTACCTCGTTCCCCAGGAACCCTTGCTCTTTCCAAGTCTGTCGATAAAAGAAAACATTCTGTTTGGTCTGGCAAAAAAACAGATCTCCATGCAAAAGATGAACAACTTGCTGGCAGCGCTGGGCTGCCAGTTTGATCTCCATAGTCTGGCAGGCTCACTGGATGTTGCTGACCGCCAAATGGTGGAAATCCTGCGCGGTCTGATGCGCGATTCGCAAATTCTCATTCTCGATGAACCTACAGCGTCGCTTACCCCTGCGGAAACCGAACGCTTGTTTAGCCGTTTACGGGAACTGCTCGCCACTGGCGTGGGTATTGTTTTTATCTCACATAAACTGCCGGAAATTCGCCAGATTGCCGATCGAATTAGCGTGATGCGCGACGGAACCATCGCCTTAAGCGGCAAAACCAGCGAACTGTCTACCGACGACATTATTCAGGCCATCACGCCAGCGCTACGGGAAAAATCGCTCTCTGCCAGCCAAAAATTATGGCTGGAGTTACCTGGCAACCGCCCACAACATGCCGCCGGAACGCCGGTGCTGACACTGGAAAACCTGACCGGCGAAGGTTTTATGAATGTCAGCTTGACGCTTAATGCCGGAGAAATTCTGGGTCTGGCTGGGCTGGTGGGGGCCGGACGCACAGAACTGGCCGAGTGAACCGCCCCGGGTTTCCTGGAGAGTGTTTTATCTGTGAACTCAGGCTGCCAGATCATTGTTTCCGATGGAAGCATAATAAGCTTTTTCTGCTTCTGCCGGAGGAGTATGGCCCAGCCTTCCCAGCAATCGTCGATTGTTATACCAGTCCACCCACGTTAGTGTGGCCAGTTCCACTTCTGCACGGTTTTTCCAGCTCTTACGGTGTATTACCTCCGCTTTGTAAAGACCATTGATGCTCTCAGCCATCGCGTTGTCATACGAGTCGCCTGTACTCCCTGTTGATGCCAGTAATCCGGCTTCTTTTAGTCGCTCCGTATAGGCCAGTGACACATACTGAGAGCCTTTATCGCTGTGATGGATGGTGCCAGACGGACGACGGGCCCACAACGCCTGCTCCAGCGCATCCAGCACGAATGTCGTTTCCATAGACGATGAGACCCGCCACCCCACGATGTATCCGGCAAACACATCAATGATAAACGCCACATAGACGAAGCCCTGCCATGTGCTGACGTAAGTAAAATCAGCCACCCACAGCTGGTCAGGACGTTCTGCCACGAACTGACGGTTTACGCGGTCACCTGTGGCAACGGTTTTCCGGCTGACGGTAGTGCGGACCTTTTTACCCCGGAGAACACCGGCAAGTCCCATAACCGCCATGAGGCGCGCCACTGTACATCTGGCCACCCTGATTCCTTCCCGTAACAACTGACGCCAGACTTTACGCACACCGTACACCTGATGATTTTCATCGTATACGCGCTGTATCTCTCTCTTCAGCCAGTCATCGTGCTGCGCACGGGCACTGCGTTTATCCGGATGATGTCGCTGTTGCTGACAATGGTAATACGTTGACGGGGCAATATGCAGTTCGCTGCATACCGGTCCGACCCCGTACTGCTCACGCAGCTTATCCAGCAGTGGCATCATTTTTTCCAGAGGCGGTCGAACTCCGCCTTCGCAAAATAAGCGGAAGCCTGGCGAAGGATATCGTTACTGCGGCGCAGTTCACGATTTTCACGTTCCAGCTCTTTCAGACGCTGACGTTCAGCGCTGGTGAGCCCACCATCACCGCCCCCGGTATCCCGCTCATGCTGGCGAACCCAGACACGCAGAGTCTCCGGCGTACAGCCAATCTTTGGGGCAATGGAACAAATTGCCGCCCACTGTGAGTCATATTCATCCTGACTTTCCAGAACCATACGAATCGCCCGCTGACGGACTTCGGGGGAAAAACGAGTATTTTTAGTCATCCTGTTTACCTCTTTCTCAGGGAGTTTAGTCTCCAGGATTTCCGGGGCGGTTCAGAGACGCTCTATGGTCTGCGTACTTTGCGTGGCGGACGCATTATGCTGAATGGTAAAGAGATCAATAGATTATCCACTGGAGAACGTTTACTGCGCGGTCTGGTTTATCTGCCGGAAGATCGCCAGTCATCCGGACTGAATCTCGATGCTTCGCTGGCCTGGAATGTCTGCGCCCTTACTCATAACATTCGTGGATTCTGGGCGAAAACCGCGAAAGATAACGCCACACTGGAACGTTATCGTCGGGCTCTGAATATTAAATTTAACCAACCGGAACAAGCTGCGCGGACCTTATCCGGCGGCAACCAGCAAAAAATCCTGATTGCCAAATGTCTGGAAGCTTCGCCGCAAGTTTTGATTGTCGATGAGCCGACGCGCGGCGTGGATGTCTCGGCCCGTAATGATATCTACCAGCTGTTGCGCAGCATCGCCGCACAAAATGTGGCTGTGCTGCTTATCTCCTCTGATCTGGAAGAGATCGAACTGATGGCAGATCGCGTATATGTGATGCATCAGGGCGAAATTGCCCACTCTGCACTGACCGGACGCGATATTAATGTCGAGACCATTATGCGCGTTGCCTTCGGCGATAGTCAGCGTCAGGAGGCATCATGCTGAAGTTTATCCAGAACAACCGTGAAATCACGGCACTGCTGGCGGTGGTGTTGCTGTTTGTATTACCCGGTTTTCTCGACCGCCAGTATTTAAGTATGCAAACGCTGACCATGGTTTATAGCAGCGCGCAAATCCTGATCCTGCTGGCAATGGGCGCGACGCTGGTGATGCTCACGCGCAATATCGATGTTTCGGTGGGTTCGATTACCGGAATGTGCGCAGTGCTGTTGGGAATGTTACTGAACGCGGGGTATTCACTACCTGTTGCTTGTGTCGCGACTTTACTGCTTGGTTTGCTCGCGGGATTTTTCAACGGTGTCCTGGTCGCGTGGCTAAAGATCCCTGCCATTGTTGCCACGCTCGGTACATTAGGATTGTACAGGGGCATCATGTTGCTGTGGACTGGCGGTAAATGGATTGAGGGGTTACCCGCCGAACTGAAACAACTCTCCGCCCCGCTGCTGTTTGGCGTTTCAGCAATTGGTTGGTTGACGATAATTCTGGTGGCATTTATGGCCTGGCTGCTGGCGAAGACGGCGTTTGGACGCAGTTTTTATGCCACGGGCGATAATTTGCAGGGCGCTCGTCAACTGGGCGTTCGTACGGAAGCCATTAGGATTGTGGCATTTTCGTTGAACGGCTGCATGGCGGCACTGGCGGGGATTGTGTTTGCTTCGCAGATCGGTTTTATTCCCAACCAGACCGGTACCGGGCTGGAGATGAAAGCGATTGCAGCCTGCGTGCTGGGCGGTATTAGTTTGCTCGGCGGTTCCGGTGCGATCATCGGTGCGGTACTCGGCGCATGGTTCCTGACGCAGATCGATAGTGTACTGGTGCTGTTGCGCATTCCGGCATGGTGGAATGATTTTATCGCGGGCCTGGTTCTGCTGGCGGTGCTGGTGTTTGATGGACGCCTGCGTTGTGCGCTGGAACGTAATCTACGACGGCAAAAATATGCCCGCTTTATGACGCCACCGCCATCCGTTAAACCCGCTTCGTCAGGTAAAAAACGGGAGGCCGCGTAATGCGTATTCGCTACGGTTGGGAACTAGCTCTTGCCGCACTGCTCGTTATTGAGATTGTCGCATTTGGTGCAATTAACCCGCGGATGTTAGATCTCAATATGTTGCTGTTCAGCACCAGTGACTTTATCTGCATTGGCATTGTCGCCCTACCGCTGACGATGGTGATTGTCAGTGGCGGGATCGATATTTCGTTTGGCTCGACCATCGGCTTGTGCGCCATTGCATTAGGCGTACTGTTTCAAAGCGGCGTGCCGATGCCGCTGGCGATTCTTCTGACCTTTCTGCTCGGCGCATTGTGCGGGCTGATTAACGCCGGATTAATTATCTATACCAAAGTTAACCCGCTGGTGATTACGCTTGGCACGCTGTATCTGTTTGCCGGAAGCGCTCTGCTGCTTTCCGGGATGGCCGGAGCGACGGGGTACGAAGGTATTGGTGGATTCCCGATGGCGTTTACAGATTTCGCTAACCTGGATGTGCTGGGACTCCCCGTTCCGCTGATTATCTTTCTGATATGTCTCCTCGTTTTCTGGCTCTGGCTGCATAAAACCCATGCCGGACGTAATGTGTTTTTGATTGGGCAAAGCCCGCGCGTGGCGCTTTATAGCGCGATTAAAGTTAACCGCACCTTATGTGCGCTCTATGCCATGACGGGGCTGGCGTCTGCGGTCGCCGCTGTGCTGCTGGTATCGTATTTTGGTTCAGCACGTTCCGATCTCGGTGCGTCGTTTCTGATGCCCGCCATCACCGCCGTGGTGCTTGGCGGTGCCAATATTTATGGTGGTTCCGGTTCCATTATCGGCACCGCCATTGCGGTTTTACTAGTGGGATATTTGCAACAAGGTTTGCAAATGGCAGGAGTGCCAAATCAGGTGTCCAGCGCCCTTTCCGGTGCGCTGCTTATCGTCGTTGTCGTAGGTCGTTCCGTTAGCCTGCATCGCCAGCAAATTAAAGAGTGGCTGGCGCGTCGGGCCAATAACCCATTGCCATAAAGGATATCTTCATGACACTTCATCGCTTTAAGAAAATCGCCTTACTTAGCGCGCTTGGCATTGCCGCAATCTCTATGAATGTGCAGGCCGCAGAGCGTATTGCTTTTATTCCCAAACTGGTTGGCGTGGGATTTTTTACCAGCGGTGGCAACGGCGCACAACAAGCTGGTAAAGAGCTGGGCGTTGATGTGACCTACGACGGACCGACAGAACCCAGTGTTTCTGGTCAGGTACAGTTGATTAATAACTTCGTCAATCAGGGTTATAACGCCATTATCGTCTCTGCGGTTTCGCCTGATGGCTTGTGTCCGGCACTGAAACGCGCCATGCAACGTGGTGTGAGAGTGCTGACCTGGGACTCTGATACTAAACCGGAGTGCCGCTCTTACTACATTAATCAGGGAACGCCCGCCCAGTTGGGAGGTATGTTGGTGGATATGGCGGCGCGTCAGGTGAATAAAGACAAAGCCAAAGTCGCGTTTTTCTACTCAAGTCCCACCGTTACGGACCAAAACCAGTGGGTGAAAGAGGCGAAAGCGAAAATCGCCAAAGACCATCCAGGCTGGGAAATTGTCACTACGCAGTTTGGCTATAACGATGCCACTAAATCGTTACAAACCGCAGAAGGAATATTAAAAGCCTATAGCGATCTCGACGCCATTATCGCCCCGGACGCCAACGCCCTGCCCGCTGCCGCGCAAGCCGCAGAAAACCTGAAAAATGACAAAGTTGCAATTGTGGGATTCAGCACACCAAATGTGATGCGTCCGTATGTCGAGCGCGGCACGGTGAAAGAATTTGGCCTGTGGGACGTCGTTCAGCAAGGCAAAATTTCAGTTTATGTCGCGGATGCATTATTGAAAAAAGGTGCAATGAAAACGGGCGACAAGCTGGATATCCAGGGTGTAGGCCAGGTTGAAGTCTCGCCAAACAGCGTTCAGGGCTATGACTACGAAGCGGATGGTAATGGCATCGTACTGTTGCCAGAGCGCGTGGTATTCAACAAAGAGAATATCGGCAAATACGATTTCTGATGTGCATTACTTAACTGGAGTACGTTATGGCAGATTTAGACGATATTAAAGATGGTAAAGATTTTCGCACCGATCAACCGCAACAAAATATCCCTTTTACCCTGAAAGGTTGCGGTGCGCTGGATTGGGGAATGCAGTCACGCTTATCACGGATATTTAATCCGAAAACGGGTAAAACCGTGATGCTGGCCTTTGACCATGGTTATTTTCAGGGGCCGACTACCGGACTTGAACGCATTGATATAAATATCGCCCCGCTGTTTGAACATGCCGATGTATTAATGTGTACGCGCGGCATTTTGCGCAGCGTAGTCCCCCCGGCGACCAATAAGCCGGTAGTACTGCGGGCGTCTGGTGCGAACTCTATTCTGGCGGAATTAAGTAATGAAGCCGTGGCGTTATCGATGGATGACGCCGTGCGCCTGAACAGTTGCGCGGTGGCGGCGCAGGTTTATATCGGCAGCGAATATGAACACCAGTCGATCAAAAATATTATTCAACTGGTCGATGCCGGAATGAAAGTGGGAATGCCGACCATGGCAGTCACTGGCGTGGGCAAAGATATGGTGCGCGATCAGCGTTATTTCTCGCTGGCTACCCGAATCGCCGCTGAAATGGGGGCGCAGATTATCAAAACTTATTATGTCGATAAAGGTTTTGAACGGATTGTTGCCGGATGTCCGGTACCCATTGTTATTGCTGGCGGTAAAAAATTACCGGAGCGCGAGGCGCTGGAAATGTGCTGGCAGGCTATCGATCAGGGCGCTTCTGGTGTGGATATGGGGCGTAATATTTTCCAGTCTGACCATCCGGTGGCGATGATGAAAGCCGTACAGGCGGTGGTACACCATAACGAAACGGCTAATCGGGCATATGAACTCTATCTGAGTGAAAAACAGTAACTGCGGATTTAAGGAGAAGAATTATGCACGTCACACTGGTTGAAATTAACGTTCATGAAGACAAGGTTGACGAGTTTATCGAGGTTTTTCGCCAGAATCATCTGGACTCGGTCCAGGAAGAAGGCAATTTGCGCTTCGATGTCTTACAGGACCCGGAAGTTAATTCGCGCTTTTATATCTACGAAGCCTATAAAGATGAAGACGCAGTGGCGTTCCATAAAACCACGCCCCACTACAAAACCTGTGTCGCAAAACTGGAATATTTAATGACCGGGCCGCGTAAAAAACGTCTGTTCAATGGGTTGATGCCGTGAGGCGAATTTATCAGTTTTATCTACAATTGGGGTAACGCGCTGACGGGAGTAAAAATATGTCTGACTGGAACCCCTCTTTATATCTGCACTTTGCCGCTGAACGATCGCGTCCGGCGGTGGAGCTGCTTGCCAGAGTGCCGCTGGAGAATATCGAATACGTTGCCGATCTTGGCTGTGGCCCAGGTAACAGCACCGCCCTGCTGCATCAACGTTGGCCTGCGGCCAGGATAACAGGCATCGACTCGTCTCCGGCGATGATTGCTGAAGCGCGCAGTGCTTTGCCTGACTGCCAGTTCGTGGAAGCAGACATCCGCAACTGGCAACCGGAACAGGCACTCGATCTGATTTTTGCTAATGCCTCGCTGCAATGGCTGCCCGACCATTACGAACTGTTCCCTCATCTGGTTTCGTTACTCAGTCCGCAGGGCGTGCTGGCGGTACAAATGCCGGATAACTGGCTAGAGCCAACCCATGTGCTCATGCGCGAAGTCGCCTGGGAACAAAATTATCCGGATCGCGGGCGTGAGCCGCTGGCTGGCGTTCATGCTTACTACGATATTTTGAGCGAAGCCGGATGTGAGGTCGATATCTGGCGAACCACCTACTATCACCAGATGCCGTCGCACCAGGCGATTATCGATTGGGTGACCGCCACTGGATTACGTCCGTGGTTACAGGATCTGACCGAGAGCGAACAGCAGCATTTTCTTACGCGCTACCATCAGATGCTGGAAGAGCAGTATCCACTGCAAGAGAACGGAGAGATACTGCTGGCATTTCCGCGTCTGTTTATTGTTGCCCGGCGTACGGAGTAAATATTACGTCAGCTGGTAATGACGATCGGGAAGAATTTTCGCTGGAATTTCTGCTTCATCGTTCATCTGTAACAGGTCAATTTCAATAGCGTTGCAGATGGCATCCAGTGGTAAGTCATTGTTTTCAGTACCGAACGGATCTTCCAGCTCTTCCGCCAGACAATCCAGCGAAATAAAAGTGTAGGAAATCAGCACAGAGATAAATGGCGTCATGTAATGCAGGTCCACGACCAGTGCGAACGGCAGCATGATACAAAACAGATACACGGTACGATGCAAAATCAGGGTGTAGGCAAAAGGAATTGGCGTATAGGCAATACGCTCACAGCCTGCCAGAACCGCCGAAATATCGTTGAGCCGATCGTTAAGACTAATAAACAGGATATCTGAAAGCTGTCCATTGCGTCGCTGAACCGCCAACCACTCCCCCATTATCAACAAGATACGGTTAGCTGGAGAGTTGGCTGCCAGTACTCGCTGAAGATCTTCAGTCCGGAGATACCGCGCCAGCATTTCCTCTTGTGGCTGTTTTCGTAATGTCATGCGTAAACAGTGGGCAAAGGCGATTTGCAGCCGGGCAAACTCCCTTACACTTGCCGAATCCGGCAATGTCGTTTTTACCTCACGCAGTAACGACCGAGAGGCAATCATCAACTGTCCCCAAAGTTTTCGCGCTTCAACATAACGGGCGTAACCGGCGTTATTACGAAAACCCAAAAAGATGGCGATGGCGACACCGAGAATGCTGAACGGTGCGAGGGTGAATTTGATTCCCAAATGCGTGTACCAGGACAGCATGAAAATAACAGCGATAGAAAAGAGAAAATTGAGTAGTAAGCGCGAGGATATCTTGGATAATACTGAACCGTGCCAGACAAAAATACGGCGCAGCCAGTGTTGTTGTGGACGAACTGAACCGCCCCGGAAATCCTGGAGACTAAACTCCCTGAGAAAGAGGTAAACAGGATGACTAAAAATACTCGTTTTTCCCCCGAAGTCCGTCAGCGGGCGATTCGTATGGTTCTGGAAAGTCAGGATGAATATGACTCACAGTGGGCGGCAATTTGTTCCATTGCCCCAAAGATTGGCTGTACGCCGGAGACTCTGCGTGTCTGGGTTCGCCAGCATGAGCGGGATACCGGGGGCGGTGATGGTGGGCTCACCAGCGCTGAACGTCAGCGTCTGAAAGAGCTGGAACGTGAAAATCGTGAACTGCGCCGCAGTAACGATATCCTTCGCCAGGCTTCCGCTTATTTTGCGAAGGCGGAGTTCGACCGCCTCTGGAAAAAATGATGCCACTGCTGGATAAGCTGCGTGAGCAGTACGGGGTCGGACCGGTATGCAGCGAACTGCATATTGCCCCGTCAACGTATTACCATTGTCAGCAACAGCGACATCATCCGGATAAACGCAGTGCCCGTGCGCAGCACGATGACTGGCTGAAGAGAGAGATACAGCGCGTATACGATGAAAATCATCAGGTGTACGGTGTGCGTAAAGTCTGGCGTCAGTTGTTACGGGAAGGAATCAGGGTGGCCAGATGTACAGTGGCGCGCCTCATGGCGGTTATGGGACTTGCCGGTGTTCTCCGGGGTAAAAAGGTCCGCACTACCGTCAGCCGGAAAACCGTTGCCACAGGTGACCGCGTAAACCGTCAGTTCGTGGCAGAACGTCCTGACCAGCTGTGGGTGGCTGATTTTACTTACGTCAGCACATGGCAGGGCTTCGTCTATGTGGCGTTTATCATTGATGTGTTTGCCGGATACATCGTGGGGTGGCGGGTCTCATCGTCTATGGAAACGACATTCGTGCTGGATGCGCTGGAGCAGGCGTTGTGGGCCCGTCGTCCGTCTGGCACCATCCATCACAGCGATAAAGGCTCTCAGTATGTGTCACTGGCCTATACGGAGCGACTAAAAGAAGCCGGATTACTGGCATCAACAGGGAGTACAGGCGACTCGTATGACAACGCGATGGCTGAGAGCATCAATGGTCTTTACAAAGCGGAGGTAATACACCGTAAGAGCTGGAAAAACCGTGCAGAAGTGGAACTGGCCACACTAACGTGGGTGGACTGGTATAACAATCGACGATTGCTGGGAAGGCTGGGCCATACTCCTCCGGCAGAAGCAGAAAAAGCTTATTATGCTTCCATCGGAAACAATGATCTGGCAGCCTGAGTTCACAGATAAAACACTCTCCAGGAAACCCGGGGCGGTTCAAACGATCATGGTTATCTTCAGGCGTGGAAAAGTCGCCCTATTAAACGTGATTACGATCACATTCTCAAGACACTACTTACAAATTACCTACACGCTTACAACATTAACAGGTGTTACATATGGCACCAGATTATGATAAAGGTATATAGGATGTTGTAACTAATACGGATCGGTAAAAAACCCGGTCGAAACCGGGTTCAGAGTATTAGCACAACGGGCGTACCGCTTCACGCATTCCTTTTTCGAGAATCGCATCCAGGTCATTAGCAACCAGCTCGACCAGACCAGGCACTTGCGTCAGGTCCTGCTCCCAATGGTCTTTTTCTGCCAACACTATAGCAACCAGTTCCTGGGTACCGATAACACCGTCACGATGCTGGCTCCAGAGTTGCTGATAACGTTCCAGCCAGTGCGCATCGTCCTGTACCGGATATGTTTCTCCATTACGCTCACCGCGATAGAACGCAATCAATGCCGCTAATGCGAAAGTAAGGCGCGCCGGTAGTGTGCCGTTTGCCTTCTGCCCTGCCAGTAGCTGCGGCAGGATGCGGGTGCGGAACTTAGTCATACCGTTGAGCGCGATAGACAGCAGCTGATGCTTGATGTACGGGTTACGGAAACGCCCGGTGACTGCACTGGCGAAAGATTCCAGTTCTTCACGAGGCAGATCCAGTACCGGAATAATCTCTTCATAGATGGCTTTTTCAACGAATGCGCAAATTTCAGCATCGTTCATCGCTTCACCTACAGTATCCAGCCCTGCCTGGAACGCCACCGGCACCAGCGCCGTGTGTGCACCGTTGAGGATTGCCACTTTGCGCTCTTTATACGGTTTAATATCGTCAACAATCAGCACGTTGAGCGGATATTTGTCCAGACGCAGCTCAGTCGCTAAGGATTTCGGCCCCTGAATCACAAACAGGTAAAAGTGTTCAGCGGTGTCGAGGAAACCATCGTGATAACCCAGTTCTTCTTCCAGTTTAGCCACTTCATCACGCGGATAACCGGTAACGATACGGTCCACCAGCGTAGAACAGAAGCTGTTAGCCTGATCCAGCCATTGAATAAATGCTTCTGGTAGTGCCCACTCTTGCGCGTAGCGCAGCACCAGTTCACGCAGTGCATCGCCGTTATAGTCGATCAGTTCACATGGGATGATGATCCAACCTTTATCCTGCGCTCCGTTGAAATGGCTAAAACGTTCGAACAGCAGACGGGTCAGTTTTGCCGGATAACTTACCGCTGGCGCGTCATCGAATTTATCGCCCGCATGGTAGCTGATACCCGCTTCGGTGGTGTTAGAGAAAACAAAGCGCATTTCCGGGTTGTGCGCCAGTTTCAGGAATTCATCGTATTCACTGTAGACGCTGATTTCACGATTAACCGAGCGAATCAGACGCGCGTCGCTGACCGCCTCCCCCTTCTCATTCAAACCACGGATAATGGTGGTGTACAGACCATCCTGCGTGCTCAATGACGGCGGGAATGAAGTTTCAATCGGACGAACAACGACCACGCCAGAATTCAGATCGGTGTGCTCATTCAGGAGATCGATTTGCCAGTCAACAAAGGCGCGCAGGAAGTTACCTTCACCAAACTGAATGATACGTTCTGGATACTGTGCACCGGGAAAATCGCGACGATTTAGTGTTTTCACAATGGGTTCCCTTCTGATTAGTCATACAACCTGTTTGAATTGGTACGACAGGCTAGCAAACTTTAATACGCCGAACCCCTGTTTTGATCAACTCCTGATGATTAATGAGCAGTTTTATGAGAAAAGTGTGGCGCGGATCATGGTTTAATCGAGGAACTACGCCTTTTATTCGCTCAATAAAGTGGTAGAACACATTCCGTTAAAATCGCTCTGCATGAATAAAGATGTCAGACAACTTCCTCACCGTAACGCATAGTGCTGGTACGGTTGCGCCCATCTTTCTTCGAGCGATACAGACATGTATCGGCTTCGACCATCAATTTATTAAAGTCATCGGTCAGCGTTCGGTACGATGCGCAACCACTACCGACGCCAATACTTACCGTGAGATAAAGCGTTTTTTGTTGCCAGGTGAACGGTTGCAGTTCAACACCTTTACGAATTTTTTCCGCCATTAGCAGGCCATCGACAGGATTCACCGAAGGCACTGCAACAGCAAATTCTTCGCCGCCCATTCGCGCCACCAGCCCCTTATCACCGACAATCTTCTGAATATGCTGGGCAAACACGCTTAACACTTTATCGCCACATTCATGACCATAGTTATCGTTAATGCTTTTGAAATAGTCGATATCAAGCAGCATGACAGTCAGATGTTGTGTCTGTTTCAGCGATGGACTTTTCAGCGCCTCATAAAGACCGGACCGTGAGTAAACCTGAGTCAGAAAATCAAAGTCGGCTCGCAGCGCAACTTGCTTCATTAGCGAATTGATCGCTGCCACGCTAAAAGAAACCATAATTGGGCATATCGCCATCGTGGCAATACCGAGACGTGCGGAGAACATTTGCGGAATGGAGAACGGCGAACCGACCGAGATATCAATCACCGAATTTGCCACCAGTACGATTTCCACCGCACCGGTGACAAAGGTCAACAGACATGTTACCTGCGGCGTATAGCGCACTGCACACCAGATTAATGCAGGCAGCGGGAACGCCAGACTC
The DNA here is from genome assembly GCF_030295175.1 of Escherichia sp. HH091_1A. Classification (NCBI taxonomy): domain Bacteria; kingdom Pseudomonadati; phylum Pseudomonadota; class Gammaproteobacteria; order Enterobacterales; family Enterobacteriaceae; genus Escherichia; species Escherichia sp. HH091_1A. The sequence goes on from NZ_AP025747.1 coordinate 1,939,645, forward strand.
CCCGCTCCGCCAATGACTACCGAGGCAACAACCGACACAATAAGCGCGATAGCGGGCATCATCTGTTCTGCTTTAAAGCGCGGCAGCACTCCAGGAATTGCCAACGTCAGCATACAAGGCACGATCAACACGCCCGTTGAGAATTGCTCACTGAACCAGTCGGCAAGCAAAGGCCAGAAATCCAGACTATCAATACTGACCGAACCAATCGCCCCGACAATAGCGCATAATAATGCGGCAATCAGACAGTAATTAAATAGCCGTAAGGCACTTACTGGCTCGTACTTATTTTTCCCCAGACGCTTATCCCGCGCGACCAGTAAGGCGACGGTAACAATAAACATCATATTGGAGAAATTGATAGCCAGTGAAACCAGCCCCCATTCGGTGGTTATGGCATCATAAACCAGCATTGCCACATAACTGATCGCATAGTAATGCAGTCGATTAAGCCAGACATAGCGGGCAAACACCCCCGCCATTACGCCATTCAGCGGCCAGAAAAGAGAAAGTTCGTGAACCAGCCGTAACTCTGCACCAATAAAATAGAACAGCGTGGTTAGCACAAAAATAGCGATGCTATTACGTAGCAGATGACCTTCCTGGAACAAACGGAAAGTTGAAATGGGCTGTACATGCATTAATTATCTGTCCATACAATTGCGGGTGGCAATTATCTCAACGTAATAAGTAAATTCTCATAAAGGATAGCATGTTCGCTGACAGCGGCGGCAAATAAAGATATCCTGGGAATGCTATTTTATCGTTTTCCGCAATTATCATGGCTGATTCATCTGTATAACCAACCAGTGATAGATTACCGACACGATATAACGTTGTTGTTCCCCGCTTAACGAAACACCCTGCGGAATGTTATGCCACTTAGCCAGACAACCGCGACAACAGGTTGCAGTGGCGTGCTGAGCGATAAACACCGGATGCCCGCGCATGGGGGTTTGCTTACCGTCGTTAGCCGGTAATGCCGGAGCAAGACGTTTAGAGACAAAATCCGCCGCATGTTGTTCGATGACTGGCGCGCCTTTCTCCAGACAATACTGACGCTCTTTCACACCCAAACGAAAGCGAGAGCGAAATTTTGAACGGGATAAACGCGCGAAGAGTGGATCGAGAGACTGCATTAATAAACCGAACGCCCTAATTGTTTCGTCAATTGTTCAAGGACAGCAATGCCCGCAAGCGAGTTACCGGCATCATCCAGTTCCGGACTCCAGACAGCGATGGCCATTTCATGCGGAACAATCGCCACAATACCGCCGCCGACGCCAGATTTTGCCGGTAGTCCCACCCGCCAGGCAAACTCCCCCGCGTTCTGGTACATACCACTGGTCGCCATTAGTGCGTTAATTTGCCGCGCCTGCATTGGCGTCACCACAGGTTCATCAATATGAATAGCTTTCCCCTGATTAGCCAGAAAGACAAACGTCCGGGCCAGCTCTACACAGCTCATTTTCAGAGCGCAGTAATGAAAGTAGTTTTGCAGAACAGTTGTCACATCATGATGGAAATTGCCAAACGACTTCATCAGCCAGGCGATAGCCGCATTTCGCGCGGAGTGTTCAAATTCGGAACGCGCTACCACCGTATCGTAGGAAATATCAGACACACCGCTTAAGCCGCGCACGACTTCCAGCATACGTTGCCGAGGAGCGCTTAATCGCCCTTGCAACATATCGCAGACCACCAGCGCACCGGCATTAATAAACGGATTACGCGGAATACCCTGCTCCATTTCGAGTTGCACTAAAGAATTGAACGGTGATCCAGACGGATCTTTGCCGACGCGTTGCCAGATTTCCTCTTCGGAGTAATGACGCATGGCGACAACGAGACTCAGCACTTTGGAAATAGACTGAATGGAAAAACGTTCTTGTGCGTCTCCGGCCTGAAAAAGCTGTCCGTCAACGGTACAGATAGCAATGCCCAGCCGGGAACCGTCTACCGTAGCCAGCGCCGGAATATAATCCGCGACTTTACCCTGACCAATGAGCGGCCGCACTTGCCGCAAGATGTTTTCTAAAATTGCATTATCCATGGCGACTGCCACTTTCTACTCCTGGACCGCAGGTCTGAAAAGACCTGCGAGTATATCAGAGCTGAATATGTAGCGTCAGATCCGGTCTTTCCACACCGTCTGGATATTACAGAACTCATGTAAACCGAAATGGGAAAGTTCACGACCAAAGCCACTCTTCTTCACGCCACCAAAGGCGACTCGCGCATCACTGGCACAATAACCATTGATAAACACGCCACCGCATTCCAGACGTGCCGCCATCTGTCTGGCCCGTGTTTCGTCGGTGCTGAAAATGGTCGCTGAAAGGCCGAACTCGCTATCATTAGCCAGTTCCAGCGCATGTTCTGCATCCTTTGCAATAGTGATTGCCGCAACGGGGCCAAACATCTCTTCCCGAAATGCAGTCATTTCTGGTGTGACATTCGACAGAACCGTTGGCGGATAGTAATTACCTGCCCCAGCCATCTTTTCCCCGCCCAGTAACAAACGTGCACCTTGAGCCAGAGTTTTTTCTACCTGATGATGTAGCTCATCACGCAAATCAAAACGAGCCATGGGTCCGAGAGCGTTCTCTTCGTCACGGGGATCGCCCATTTTCAAGGCTGCCGCAGCTGCCACAAAACGTTCGGTAAATGCCGAAGCAATTCCCTCTTCGATAATAAAGCGTTTTGCCGCTGCACAAACCTGTCCGGTATTCTGATAACGTCCGGCTACCGCCGCTTTCACCGCAAGTTCCAGATCGGCATCGTTAAGCACAATAAACGGATCCGAACCGCCCAGTTCCAGTACACATTTTTTCAGTGCCGCTCCAGCCTGTGCGCCAATAGCTGCTCCCGCACGAACACTTCCGGTCACTGTGACAGCAGCAATGCGCGAGTCTTTAATCATCTGACTGACACCGTCGTTGTCAGCATTCAGCCAGCCATATACGCCTTGCGGGATCCCCGCATCTTTAAACACCTGGGCAATGAGCTGTGCACAGCCCATCACATTCGGCGCATGTTTAAGTAAGTAGCCGTTACCTGCAAGAATGATGGGAACAGCGCCACGCATCACCTGCCATAACGGAAAATTCCACGGCATAATCGCCAGAATCGTCCCCAACGGTCGATACTCAATAACCGCCTGCTGATTTTCCACCAGCGTAGGTTCCGCCTTCAGCATCGCCGGACCATGTTCTGCATACCAGTCACACAAATTCGCCGATTTCGCCACTTCAGCACGCGCCTGGTTGATCGGTTTGCCCATTTCACGGGTGATCATTTGCGCCATTTCTTCGCTACGGGCGCGCAGAGCCTTACCGATATCACGCAGTTTTTCAGCACGATAATCTATATTTGTCTCGCGCCAGTCGCGAAAGCCTGCTGCCGCCAGCTGAAGTGCGTTTTCTATATCGTCAGCGCCAGCCCACGGCAGCACAGAAAGTTGTTCACCAGTGGCAGGATTTATCGAAATTGCATGGGTTGCCGGAGTAATGGTCATCGGGGTATCTCCTTTATGGGTTATGGTAAAAAGATACGCAGATTTACTCTTGCTTGAAAATGAATAATATTAAGCCACTTATTCACGAATTGAGAATGCCATGGATCTGACCCAACTGGAGATGTTCAACGCGGTTGCCGAAGCTGGCAGCATTACCCAGGCTGCAGCAAAAGTGCATCGCGTCCCGTCGAATCTCACTACCCGTCTACGCCAGCTGGAAACAGAACTGGGGGTTGATCTGTTTATTCGCGAGAATCAGCGTTTACGTCTCTCGCCTGCCGGGCATAACTTTTTACGCTATAGCCAACACATTCTCGCGTTAGTGGATGAAGCGCGGAGCGTTGTCGCTGGCGATGAGCCGCAAGGTTTATTTTCTCTTGGTTCGCTGGAAAGCACCGCTGCAGTGCGCATTCCGGCCACGCTGGCGGAATATAACCGTCGTTATCCCAAAATTCAGTTTTCACTTTCCACCGGCCCTTCCGGCACTATGCTGGAAGGGGTGCTGGAGGGAAAACTGAATGCGGCGTTTATTGATGGGCCCATTAACCATACTGCCATTGACGGGATACCGGTGTACCGCGAGGAGCTGATGATTGTCACGCCTCAAGGACATGCGCCAGTAACCCGTGCCAGTCAGGTGAATGGCAGTAACATTTATGCCTTCCGCGCCAATTGTTCGTATCGTCGCCACTTTGAAAGCTGGTTTCATGCTGACGGTGCCGCTCCGGGAACTATCCATGAGATGGAGTCTTATCACGGAATGTTGGCCTGTGTGGTCGCAGGAGCTGGCATTGCGCTTATTCCACGCTCTATGCTGGAAAGTATGCCGGGGCATCACCAGGTTGAGTCGTGGCCGTTAGCTGAGCAATGGCGTTGGTTAATAACATGGCTGGTCTGGCGTCGCGGTGCGAAAACGCGTCCGCTTGAGGCATTTATTCAACTACTGGATGTGTCTGACTCGGCAAAACAGTCTTCCCAATGAGCTATTTTTGATAGTTCTTGCAGCTCATATGCTCTATATAGTGATGTTCCGATGACTTATGACTATATGGGGCAAATATGGTTACGCCAGTAAGCATCAGCAATTTCATCTCACTTCCTGATGATTTTCCCGTTCGCAATATTGCACCTCAGGTAAAAGAAGTTTTGAAGGATTTTATTGATGCGCTCAGCATTATAATATGTGATGAGGAGTGGCGTACGTCTTTAAACATCAATTCAAACACCAAAAAGATATTCAATAATCTTGATAACCTATCTTATATACAGAGGACAACTTTCCGAGATAACGACACGCTATACAATGAAAAGGTTCAATTTAAACTCACTTATCCTGTTAAGAATGGAAGACATAAAGAAAACATTGAATTTCAGGTAGTAATAAATTTAAGCCCTATTTATTTAGATAATTTTCGCCACGATGGGGAAATTAATATTTATTGTGCTCCCGACCCAAAGCCTGTCACTATGGGTCGGGCCTTTCAGACCGGCGTCGAGCGTGTGCTCTTTCTGTTTCTTAATGACTTTATTGAACAATTTCCAATGATCAGCCCCGGCGTCCCCATCAAAAGGTCTCATACTCCACATATTGAACCTCTTCCTCCTGAGCATCATACCGCTGCAGATTACTTACGTCAGTTTGATTTATTCGTACTGAACTTTATCTCTCGTGGTAATTTTGTCATACTCCCCCGACTATGGAATAAGCCGCAGGTCCACAGGTGGTTCGCGAATAAAAACCCAAACTTAATCACCGCCATCTACGACATACAGGATAGCCCATTAAAAGAGGAGTTATTACAAAACCTCATGGATTCATTAGGTTCTAACAAACAAGTACTACCTGAAGTTTGTATCTGCTTTTTATCGCTTTTATCAAACAAAGAAATACCTCACTTTCAGAGTCTATTCTTATTTTTTACAAATATGTTATTGCACTTTCAAATTTTTATGAAACCTAATGAAAATGACCTGAATGATGTGTTGATACCGGCATTATTAAGTGAAGATAAAAGTATCCATCGTATGGCACGCAAGATTTTAAAACTTTTTGTAAAAAATGAAATTCCGCCCAAAATTAGTAACGAAGAACTACTGGACAACAGGCCTCGTTCCCCTGTGAGGCCACCTTTACCATCAGCCACCAAAACGCCAGACCTTCCTGATCGTCATTAAAATGTGATGTTAACAACTCTCTGACGCGTGACAGAACAACCGTCAGAGAGATGGAAATGCGATCCAGATCACAAATGCATTGTATTCACATCATTAACCGTTTTAAGATCATTTCATTACTTTTCGCAACTCACCCGATAATCTGTTATGACAACAAACACTGTTTCCCGCAAAGTGGCGTGGCTACGGGTAGTTACGCTGGCAGTCGCAGCTTTCATCTTCAATACTACCGAATTTGTCCCTGTTGGCCTGCTTTCTGACATCGCACAAAGTTTCCATATGCAAACCGCTCAAGTCGGTATCATGTTAACCATTTATGCATGGGTAGTGGCGCTAATGTCATTGCCTTTTATGCTAATGACAAGCCAGGTTGAACGCCGCAAATTACTGATCTGCCTGTTTGTGGTGTTTATTGCCAGCCATGTACTGTCTTTTTTGTCGTGGAGCTTTACCGTTCTGGTGATCAGTCGCATTGGTGTAGCTTTTGCACATGCGATTTTCTGGTCGATTACGGCGTCTCTGGCGATCCGTATGGCTCCGGCCGGAAAGCGAGCACAGGCATTGAGTTTAATTGCCACCGGTACAGCTCTGGCGATGGTATTAGGTTTACCTCTCGGGCGCATTGTGGGGCAGTATTTCGGTTGGCGTATGACCTTCTTCGCGATCGGTATCGGGGCATTTATCACCCTTCTGTGCCTGATTAAGTTACTTCCCTTACTCCCCAGCGAGCATTCAGGGTCGTTGAAAAGCCTTCCGCTATTGTTCCGCCGCCCGGCATTAATGAGCATTTATTTGTTAACTGTGGTGGTTGTCACCGCCCATTACACGGCATACAGCTATATCGAGCCTTTTGTGCAAAACATTGCGGGATTCAGCGCCAACTTTGCCACGGCATTACTGTTATTACTCGGTGGTGCGGGCATTATTGGCAGCGTGATTTTCGGTAAACTGGGTAATCAGTATGCGTCTGCGTTGGTGAGTACGGCGATTGCGTTGTTGCTGGTGTGCCTCGCACTGCTGCTACCTGCGGCGAACAGTGAAATACACCTCGGGGTGCTGAGTATTTTCTGGGGGATCGCGATGATGATCATCGGGCTTGGTATGCAGGTTAAAGTGCTGGCGCTGGCACCAGATGCCACCGACGTCGCGATGGCGCTATTCTCGGGAATATTTAATATTGGAATCGGCGCTGGCGCGTTGGTAGGTAATCAGGTCAGTCTGCACTGGTCAATGTCGATGATTGGTTATGTGGGCGCGGTGCCTGCTTTTGCCGCGTTAGTATGGTCAATCATCATTTTTCGCCGCTGGCCAGTGACACTCGAAGAACAGACGCAATAGTTGAAAGGCCCATTCGGGCCTTTTTAATGATACGTTTTAATGATTTCCAGAATGCCGTTAATAATAAACTGCACACCCATACATACCAGCAGGAATCCCATCAGACGGGAGATCGCTTCTATTCCCCCCTTGCCCACCAGCCGCATAATTGCGCCAGAGCTGCGCAGGCTTCCCCACAAAATGACCGCCACCAGGAAAAAGATCAGCGGCGGCGCAGCCATCAGAACCCAATCAGCGAAGGTTGAACTCTGACGCACAGTGGACGCCGAGCTAATAATCATCGCAATGGTTCCCGGACCGGCGGTACTAGGCATTGCCAGAGGTACAAAGGCAATATTGGCGCTGGGTTCATCTTCCAGCTCTTCCGACTTGCTTTTCGCTTCCGGTGAATCAATCGCTTTCTGTTGCGGAAAGAGCATCCGAAAACCGATAAACGCGACGATTAAGCCACCTGCAATTCGCAGACCGGGAATCGAAATGCCAAATGTATCCATCACCAGTTGCCCGGCGTAATACGCCACCATCATGATGGCAAAGACGTACACCGAGGCCATCAACGACTGACGATTACGTTCGGCACTGTTCATGTTGCCTGCCAGACCAAGAAATAACGCGACAGTTGTTAATGGGTTAGCTAACGGCAGTAACACCACCAGCCCCAGGCCTATTGCTTTAAACAAATCTAACATTAGTGGTTGTTATCCTGTGTATCTGGGTTATCAGCGAAAAGTATAAGGGGTAAACAACGATAAAGTGTCACTCTTTAGCTAGCCTTGAATCGCATTGACCAAAACTTGAACCGATTTAGCAAAACGTGGCATCGGTCAATTCATTCATTTGACTTATACTTGCCTGGGCAATATTATCCCCTGCAACTAATTACTTGCCAGGGCAACTAATGTGAAAAGTACCAGCGATCTGTTCAATGAAATTATTCCATTGGGTCGCTTAATCCATATGGTTAATCAGAAGAAAGATCGCCTGCTTAACGAGTATCTGTCTCCGCTGGATATTACCGCGGCACAGTTTAAGGTGCTCTGCTCTATCCGCTGCGCGTCGTGTATTACTCCGGTTGAACTGAAAAAAGTGTTGTCGGTCGACCTGGGAGCGCTGACCCGTATGCTGGATCGCCTGGTTTGTAAAGGCTGGGTGGAAAGGTTGCCGAACCCGAATGATAAGCGCGGCGTACTGGTAAAACTTACCACCAGCGGCGCGGCAATATGTGAACAATGCCATCAATTAGTTGGCCAGGACCTGCATCAAGAATTAACAAAAAACCTGACGGCGGACGAAGTGGCAACACTTGAGCATTTGCTTAAGAAAGTCCTGCCGTAAACAAAAAAAGAGGTATGACGATGTCCAGACGCAATACTGACGCTATTACCATTCATAGCATTTTGGACTGGATCGAGGACAACCTGGAATCGCCACTGTCACTGGAGAAAGTGTCAGAGCGTTCGGGTTACTCCAAATGGCACCTGCAACGGATGTTTAAAAAAGAAACCGGTCATTCATTAGGCCAATACATCCGCAGCCGTAAGATGACGGAAATCGCGCAAAAGCTGAAGGAAAGTAACGAGCCGATACTCTATCTGGCAGAACGATATGGCTTCGAGTCGCAACAAACTCTGACCCGAACCTTCAAAAATTACTTTGATGTTCCGCCACATAAATACCGGATGACCAATATGCAGGGCGAATCGCGCTTTTTACATCCATTAAATCATTACAACAGCTAGTTGATAACGTGACAACGTCACTGAGGCAATCATGAAACCACTTTTATCCGCAATGGTAACCGCGCTTATTCTCTTCTCTGCGCAGAGCTTTGCGGAACAAACCACGCAGCCGGTTGTTACTTCCTGTGGCAATGTGGTGGTTGTTCCCCCATCACCGGAACAATCACCATTTGATTTTAACCACATGAGCACAGGCAGTGATAAATCGGATGCGCTCGGCGTGCCCTATTATAATCAACACGCTATGTAATTTATTCTGGCCCCGACATCTCGGGGCCTTTTAGCCTCTCACTTTCACGGCTTTACGCCACCGCATACCAAACACATTGATATACAGCCCGGTCATAATGAGCACCGCACCAAAGAATTGCAGACCCGTTAAGCGTTCATCCAGCAATAGTGTCGCACTTGCCAGTCCTACTACGGGCACCAGTAACGATAACGGTGCAACCCGCCAGGTTTCATAGCGTCCCAGTAACGTCCCCCAGATCCCATAACCAACAATTGTCGCCACAAACGCCAGATACATCAGAGACAAGATGGTGGTCATATCGATAGTGACCAGACTGTGAATCATGGTTGCGGAACCATCGAGAATCAGCGAGGCAACAAAGAAAGGAATGATCGGGATTAATGCGCTCCAGATGACCAGCGACATCACTGCCGGACGCGTTGAGTGTGACATGATTTTTTTATTGAAGATATTGCCGCACGCCCAACTAAATGCTGCCGCCAGGGTCAACATAAAGCCGAGCATCGCCACATGCTGACCGTTAAAACTATCTTCGATTAACACCAGTACGCCAAAAATCGCTAACGCGATCCCCGCCAGTTGCTTACCGTGCAGCCGTTCGCCAAAAGTAAACGCACCGAGCACAATAGTAAAAAACGCCTGAGCCTGTAATACCAGTGAGGCCAGCCCAGCAGGCATACCAAAATTTATGGCACAGAACAGAAAGGCAAACTGCGCAAAACTGATGGTTAATCCATACCCCAGCAGCAAATTCAGTGGTACTTTCGGTCGTGCGACAAAAAAGATGGCCGGAAAAGCGACCAGCATAAAGCGCAAACCAGCCAACATCAGCGGTGGCATGTTATGAAGCCCCACTTTAATGACCACAAAATTAAGCCCCCACACGACCACGACCAGCAGCGCCAATAACCCATCTTTTCGCGACATTCTACCGCCTCTGAATTTTCATCTTTTGTCAGCAATCAACTTAGCTGAATTTACTTTTCTTTAACAGTTGATTCGTTAGTCGCCGGTTACGACGGCATTAATGCGCAAATAAGTCGCTATACTTCGGATTTTTGCCATGCTATTTCTTTACATCTCTAAAACAAAACATAACGAAACGCACTGCCGGACAGACAAATGAACTTATCCCTACGACGCTCTACCAGCGCCCTTCTTGCCTCGTCGTTGTTATTAACCATCGGACGCGGCGCTACGCTGCCATTTATGACCATTTACTTGAGTCGCCAGTACAGCCTGAGTGTCGATCTAATCGGTTATGCGATGACAATTGCGCTCACTATTGGCGTCGTTTTTAGCCTCGGTTTTGGTATCCTGGCGGATAAGTTCGACAAGAAACGCTATATGTTACTGTCAATTACCGCCTTCGCTAGCGGTTTTATTGCCATTCCTTTAGTGAATAACGTGACGCTAGTGGTGCTCTTTTTTGCCCTTATTAACTGCGCCTACTCCGTTTTTGCTACCGTGCTGAAAGCCTGGTTTGCCGACAATCTTTCGTCCACCAGCAAAACGAAGATTTTCTCAATCAACTACACCATGTTAAACATTGGCTGGACCATCGGTCCGCCGCTCGGCACGCTGTTGGTGATGCAGAGCATCAATCTGCCCTTTTGGCTGGCAGCTATCTGTTCCGCGTTTCCCATGCTTTTCATTCAAATTTGGGTAAAGCGCAGCGAGAAAATCATCGCCACGGAAACAGGCAGTGTCTGGTCGCCGAAAGTTTTATTACAAGATAAAGCACTGTTGTGGTTTACCTGCTCTGGTTTTCTGGCTTCTTTTGTTAGCGGCGCATTTGCTTCATGCATTTCACAATATGTGATGGTGATTGCTGATGGGGATTTTGCCGAAAAGGTAGTCGCGGTTGTTCTTCCGGTTAATGCTGCCATGGTGGTTACGTTGCAATATTCCGTGGGCCGCCGCCTTAACCCGGCTAACATCCGCGCGCTGATGACAGCAGGCACCCTCTGTTTCGTCATTGGGCTGGTCGGTTTTATTTTTTCCGGCAACAGCCTGCTATTGTGGGGTATGTCAGCTGCGGTATTTACTGTCGGTGAAATCATTTATGCGCCGGGCGAGTATATGTTGATTGACCATATTGCGCCGCCTGGAATGAAAGCCAGCTATTTTTCCGCTCAGTCTTTAGGCTGGCTTGGTGCGGCGATTAACCCATTAGTGAGTGGCGTAGTGCTAACCAGCCTGCCGCCTTCCTCGCTGTTTATCATCTTAGCGTTGGTGATCATTGCTGCGTGGGTGCTGATGTTAAAAGGGATTCGTGCAAGACCGTGGGGGCAGCCCGCGCTTTGTTGATTTAAGTCGAACACAATAAAAATTTAATTCAGCCTTCGTTTAGGTTACCTCTGCTAATATCTTTCTCATTGAGATGAAAATTAAGGTAAGCGAGGAAACACACCACACCATAAACGGAGGCAAATAATGCTGGGTAATATGAATGTTTTTATGGCCGTACTGGGAATAATTTTATTTTCTGGTTTTCTGGCCGCGTATTTCAGCCACAAATGGGATGACTAATGAACGGAGATAATCCCTCACCTAACCGGCCCCTTGTTACAACTGTGTACAAGGGGCCTGATTTTTATGACGGCGAAAAAAAACCGCCAGTAAACCGGCGGTGAATGCTTGCATGGATAGATTTGTGTTTTGCTTTTACGCTAACAGGCATTTTCCTGCACTGATAACGGATCGTTGACACAGTAGCATCAGTTTTCTCAATGAATGTTAAACGGAGCTTAAACTCGGTTAATCACATTTTGTTCGTCAATAAACATGCAGCGATTCCTGCCGGTTTGCTTACCCTCATACATTGCCCTGTCCGCTCTTCCAATGACCACATCCAGAGGCTCTTCAGGAAATGCGCGACTCACACCTGCTGTCACGGTAATGTTGATATGCCCTTCAGAATGTGTGATGGCATGGTTATCGACTAACTGGCAAATTCTGACACCTGCACGACATGCTTCTTCATCATTAGCCGCTTTGACAATAATGATAAATTCTTCGCCCCCGTAGCGATAAACCGTTTCGTAATCACGCGTCCAACTGGCTAAGTAAGTTGCCAGGGTGCGTAATACTACATCGCCGATTAAATGCCCGTAGGTATCATTAACCAATTTAAATCGGTCAATATCCAACAACATTAAATAAAGATTCAGAGGCTCAGCGTTGCGTAACTGATGATCAAAGGATTCATCAAGAACCCGACGCCCCGGCAATCCCGTCAAAACATCCATATTGCTACGGATCGTCAGTAAATAAATTTTGTAATCGGTTAATGCCGCAGTAAAAGAAAGTAACCCTTCCTGAAAAGCGTCGAAATGCGCGTCCTGCCAGTGATTTTCAACAATAGCCAGCATTAATTCCCGACCACAGTTATGCATATGTTGATGGGCAGAATCCATTAGCCGAACGTAAGGTAATTCATCGTTATCGAGTGGCCCCAGATGATCAATCCACCGACCAAACTGGCACAGTCCATAAGAATGGTTATCCGTTATTTCTGGCTTACTGGCATCTCTCGCGACCACGCTGTGAAACATACTTACCAGCCACTGGTAGTGGGCATCGATAGCCTTATTGAGATTTAACAAGATGGCATCAATTTCCGTTGTCTTCTTGATCATTGCCACTCCTTTTTCACAGTTCCTTGTGCGCGCTATTCTAACGAGAGAAAAGCAAAATTACGTCAATATTTTCATAGAAATCCGAAGTTATGAGTCATCTCTGAGATAACATTGTGATTTAAAACAAAATCAGCGGATAAAAAAGTGTTTAATTCTGTAAATTAAGCCTGCATTATCGCAATTAAAAGGATGACAAATAGCATAACCCAATACCCTAATGGCCCAGTAGTTCAGGCCATCAGGCTAATTTATTTTTATTTCTGCAAATGAGTGACCCGAACGACGGCCGGCGCGCTTTTCTTATCCAGACTGCCGCTAATGTTGATCATCTGGTCCGGCTGAACTTCTCGTCCATCAAAGACTGCCGCAGGAATAACAACATTAATTTCACCGCTCTTATCGCGAAAAACGTAACGGTCCTCTCCTTTGTGAGAAATCAAATTACCGCGTAGTGAAACCGAAGCGCCATCATGCATGGTTTTTGCGAAATCAACGGTCATTTTTTTTGCATCATCGGTTCCGCGATAGCCATCTTCTATTGCATGAGGCGGCGGTGGCGCTGCATCCTGTTTTAAACCGCCCTGGTCATCTGCCAACGCATAAGGCATGACAAGAAAACTTGCTAATACAATGGCCTGAAATTTCATACTGACTCCTTAATTGCGTTTGGTTTGACTTATTAAGTCTGGTTGCTATTTTTATAATTGACAAATAAGAATACTGCCAATTGTTATAAGGCATTTAAAATCAGCCAACTAGCTGTCAAACATTCAGAGAATTTAACTCACTAAAGTTAAGAAGATTGAAGAGTCTTAAACATATTTTCAGAATAATCGGATTTATATGTTTGAAAATTATTATATTGGACGAGCATACAGAAAAAGCAAATCACCTTTACATATAATAGCGTGGACAAAAAACAGTGAACATTAATAAAGATAAAATTGTACAACTCGCAGATACCGACACTATTGAAAACCTGACATCCGCGTTGAGTCAAAGACTTATCGCGGATCAATTACGCTTAACTACCGCCGAATCATGCACCGGCGGTAAGTTGGCTAGCGCCCTGTGTGCAGCTGAAGATACACCCAAATTTTACGGTGCAGGATTTGTTACTTTCACCGATCAGGCAAAGATGAAAATCCTCAGCGTAAGCCAGCAATCTCTTGAACGATATTCTGCGGTGAGTGAGAAAGTGGCAGCAGAAATGGCAACCGGTGCCATAGAGCGTGCGGATGCTGATGTCAGTATTGCCATTACCGGCTACGGCGGACCGGAGGGCGGTGAAGATGGTACGCCAGCGGGTACCGTCTGGTTCGCGTGGCATATTAAAGGCCAGAACTACACTGCGGTTATGCATTTTGCTGGCGACTGCGAAACGGTATTAGCATTAGCGGTGAGATTTGCCCTCGCCCAGCTGCTGCAATTACTGCTATAACGAGGCTGGTCTGGCGATAAATCCAGGCCAGCCATTGGTTGTGTTTATACGTTCAAGCCACGATGTTGCAGCATCGGCATAATCTGAGGTGCCTTACCGCGCCATTGTCGATACAGGCGTTCCAGATCTTCGCTGTTACCTCTGGAAAGAATCGCCTCGCGAAAACGCCTCCCATTTTCACGCGTTAATCCGCCCTGCTCAACAAACCACTGGTAACCATCATCGGCCAACATTTGCGTCCACAGATAAGCGTAATAACCTGCGGCATATCCGCCCCCAAAAATATGGGCGAAATAACTGCTGCGATAGCGTGGCGGTATAGCAGGAAGATCCATATTTTCCGCCACCAGCGCCCGCAATTCGAAATCATCGACATCCTGCATTGCTTCGTTTTCTTCCAGGCAATGCCAGCGCATATCGAGAAGTGCGGCGCTAAGCAGTTCGCTCATCTCATACCCTTTGTTGAACAGGCTGGCTTTACGCATTTTCTGTTGCAGTTCGTCAGGCATTGCTGCCCCGCTCTGATAATGCCGGGCGTAGCGAGCGAATACCTGCGGATACGTTGCCCAGTGTTCGTTGATTTGCGATGGAAATTCGACAAAATCACGCGGCGTGTTGGTACCGGAAAGCGTGGCATAACGCTGGCGGGCAAAAAGGCCGTGCAGCGTATGACCAAATTCATGGAATAAGGTTATCACATCATCCCAGAGTAACAACGCAGGTTCACCGGCAGCGGGTTTCTGATAATTGCAGACGTTATAAATTACCGGATGCGTTTCATTCAGCGTTGATTGCTCAACAAAATTGCCCATCCATGCACCGCCGCTTTTTGAATCACGGGCGAAGAAATCACCGTAAAATAACGCCAGCCCCACGCCATTATGATCAAAAATTTCCCACACACGAACGTCAGGATGGTAGACAGGAATATCAAAACGTTCGACAAACTTAATACCGAAGAGCTGATTCGCGGTCCAGAATACACCTTCATTCAACACCGTGTTTAATTCAAAATATGGCTTGAGCTGCGCCTCATCAAGATCAAATTTCTCCCGCCGTACCTGTTCGGCATAAAATGCCCAGTCCCACGGCTGCACGCTAAACCCGCCCTGCTGCTTATCGATAACCGCCTGTATGGAGGCTAATTCATCGCTCGCACGTTGACGCGCCGCTGGAACAATTTCCCGCATAAAGTTAAGTGCTGCTTCAGGTGTTTTTGCCATCTGATCGGCGATTTTCCATGCAGCATAATGAGGGAAACCAAGCAGTTTTGCCTGCTGCGCGCGGATCTCCACAAGCCGTTGAATAATGGCACGGGTATCGTTAGCGTCATTTTTTTCTGCCCGCGTCCAGCCCGCAGTGAATAGTTTTTCACGCGTCGCGCGATCGCGCAGTTCAGCAAGCGCCGGTTGCTGGGTGGTATTCAGCAGCGGAATAAGCCATTTGTTATCCAGACCTTTCTCGCGAGCCGCCTCTGCCGCCAGCGCAATCTCCTGTTCGCTCATCCCAGCCAGTTGCGCAATATCGTCCAGAACCAGACCGCCGGATTTATTTGCCGCAAGTAACCGCTGGTTAAACTGGCTGGTCAGGGTCGCAGCTTCTGTATTAAGAACTTTTAATTTTGCTTTATCAGCTTGTGCAAGTTTGGCTCCGGCAAGGACAAAACGTTGATGAATAACCTCCACCAGGCGAATGGATTCACTATCAAGCCCCTCGGATTCACGGCGCTGCCAGACAGCATCTACTCGCGCGAATAATTCACCGTTCAGATAGATATCATTAGCCAGTTCTGCCAGTTCAGCGGAAAACTGCTCATCAAGACGCTGTAATTCATCATTGGTATGCGCCGCAGTCATCGCAAAAAAAACGCTGGTGACGCGGGTCAGCAGTTCCCCACTCTGCTCCAGTGCCAGAATAGTATTGTTGAAATCAGGTGTTTGCGGGTTGAGCGCAATGGCGGCAATTTCGGCCCGCTTTTGCTGCATTCCCTCATCAAATGCCGGTCGATAGTGATGATTGGCAATTTGATCAAAATGGGGAGCCAGATACGGCAGTGTGCTTTGCACAAGGAAAGGATTCATTGTTGTCATTTTCTTCTCCTGAACGCTAGGTGTTCCATAGCGTAGGCTTACTGATAACGGAGTGCAATCTTGCAAACCAGTATTACCCGCTCTTAAGCATCACGTGCTATGTTATTGACACACAAAAGCGTTGAGGAACAGTGAGATGATCGTTTTAGTAACTGGAGCAACGGCAGGTTTTGGTGAATGCATTACTCGTCGTTTTATTCAACAAGGGCATAAAGTTATCGCCACTGGCCGTCGCCAGGAGCGGTTGCAGGAGTTAAAAGACGAACTGGGTGATAATCTGTATATCGCCCAACTGGACGTTCGTAATCGCGCCGCTATTGAAGAGATGCTGGCATCGCTTCCTGCCGAGTGGTGCAATATTGATATCCTGGTAAACAATGCCGGTCTGGCGCTGGGCATGGAGCCTGCGCATAAAGCCAGCGTTGAAGACTGGGAAACGATGATTGATACCAACAACAAAGGCCTGGTATATATGACGCGGGCCGTCTTACCGGGTATGGTTGAACGTAATCATGGTCATATCATTAACATTGGCTCCACGGCAGGCAGCTGGCCGTATGCTGGTGGTAACGTTTATGGTGCGACGAAAGCGTTTGTTCGTCAGTTCAGCCTTAATCTACGCACAGATCTGCACGGTACGGCAGTACGTGTCACAGACATCGAACCGGGACTGGTGGGTGGCACCGAGTTTTCTAATGTCCGCTTTAAAGGTGATGACGGTAAAGCCGAAAAAACCTATCAAAACACAGTTGCATTGACGCCAGAAGATGTCAGCGAAGCCGTCTGGTGGGTGTCAACGCTGCCTGCTCACGTCAATATCAATACCCTGGAAATGATGCCGGTTACCCAAAGCTATGCCGGACTGAATGTCCACCGTCAGTAATTTTTATACCCGGCGTAACTGCCGGGTTATTGCTTGTCACAAAAAAGTGGTAGACTCATGCAGTTAACTCACTCACAAGCAAGAACGAATGACCGTCGAAACGCAACTTAATCCCACACAGCCTGTCAATCAGCAGATTTATCGTATTCTTCGCCGCGACATTGTCCATTGCCTGATTGCACCAGGCACACCGTTGTCGGAAAAAGAAGTTTCTGTTCGTTTCAATGTGTCACGCCAGCCGGTTCGTGAAGCCTTTATTAAACTGGCGGAAAACGGCCTGATTCAAATTCGTCCGCAGCGTGGCAGCTACGTCAACAAAATTTCCATGGCCCAGGTGCACAACGGCAGTTTTATCCGTCAGGCCATTGAGTGCGCGGTGGCGCGTCGGGCGGCGAGCATGATTACCGAAAGCCAGTGCTACCAACTGGAACAAAATCTTCACCAGCAACGCATTGCCATTGAGCGCAAGCAACTGGATGATTTTTTTGAACTTGATGACAACTTCCATCAACTCCTGACGCAGATTGCCGACTGTCAACTGGCGTGGGATACCATTGAGAACCTGAAAGCGACCGTTGATCGCGTGCGCTATATGAGTTTCGACCACGTTTCTCCACCAGAAATGCTGTTACGCCAGCATCTTGAGATTTTCTCTGCCCTGCAAAAACGTGATGGCGATGCGGTAGAACGTGCAATGACGCAACATTTGCAGGAAATCAGCGAATCCGTGCGCCAGATCCGCCAGGAAAACAGCGACTGGTTTAGCGAAGAGTAATTCATTTCCTCTCATCCCATCCGGGGTGAGAGTTTTTCCCTCCGTCATATGGCTCATGCATGCATCAAAAAAGATGTGAGCTTGATCAAAAACAAAAAATATTTCACTCGACAGGAGTATTTATATTGCGCCCGTTACGTGGGCTTCGACTGTAAATCAGAAAGGAGAAAACACCTATGACGACCTACGATCGTAACCGTAACGCAATCACCACTGGCAGCCGTGTTATGGTTAGCGGCACCGGTCACACTGGCAAAATCCTGTCGATTGATACTGAAGGTCTGACCGCTGAGCAAATCCGCCGCGGAAAAACCGTCGTTGTTGAAGGTTGTGAAGAGAAACTGGCGCCTCTGGACCTGATTCGTCTCGGCATGAACTAAGCGTGTGAATGCCGCCGATGGCGGCATTGCTTTTTTTACTTCACGGAATATTTCGCCACGGTCGCTTTCGCGCCATGCGCTAATAAAGACAAGTACGCTTCCGTTACTTTTGTCGTAAACAAACTATTGCCTGGTAAATCATCACCAAAGATCGCCTTAATCGCCAGCAATGACTGGACGCGCGCTGTCCCTTCAGCACTACTTTGTACTGCCTTCTGAATAACAGGTAACAGTGGGTCACTGATTTCTATCGGATTTCCCTGTTCATCAACACCACCGACATAACGCATCCAACCCGCGACGCCCAGCGCCAACAGATCGAACGAGCTGCCCTGTTTTAGATGCCAGCGAATGGAATCCAGCATACGCTGCGGCAATTTCTGACTGCCATCCATCGCAATCTGCCAGGTTCGATGGCGTAACGCTGGATTACTGTAGCGTTCAATTAGTCGATCCGCATAATTTTGCAGATCCACGCCCTGCACTTTCAGCGTCGGCGCCTGTTCCTGCAACATCAAGGCATGTGCCGCACGGCGATAATTTTCATCTTCCATGCAGTCATTAATGTGCTGATATCCCGCAAGATATCCCAGATACGCCAGGAATGAATGACTGCCGTTGAGCATGCGCAACTTCATCTCTTCATAAGGCAGCACATCACTAACCAGTTCGGCTCCCGCTTTTTCCCATTCCGGACGTCCGGCAACAAAGTTATCTTCTATTACCCACTGGCGGAAAGGTTCACAGGCAACGCCAGCAGGATCGCGCACACCGGTAAGTTGTTCGATTTTCGCCAGCGTATCCTCTGTCACTGCGGGCACAATACGGTCCACCATTGTTGATGGGAAAGTCACGTTTTCTTCGATCCATTGTGCCAGTTTTACATCAACAGCTTGCGCGTAGGAAGTGACAACGTCACGCATAACATGACCGTTTTCTGGCATGTTGTCACATGACATTACGGTAAATGCGGGAAGTCCTGCCGCTTTACGGCGAGCCAGCGCCTCAACAATCACCCCTGTTGCAGTTTTCGGCTGGTGGGGATTTTGCACGTCGGCAACGACCATCGGGTGATCGAGCATTAACTGTCCGGTCGCCGGAGAGTGGAAATACCCTTTTTCGGTGATTGTCAGAGAGACAATCGCGATTTGCGGTTCACACATCGCAGCCAGCACGGTTTCTAAGCCATCTATTTGTATGTGCAAGGCTTTTTTAACGACGCCAACGACGCGAGCCGTCCACGCATCGGCCGACATTTCCGCAACGGTATAAAGATTATCTTGCTGTTGTAAATCGGCAATTTGCTGTTCGCCGCCGATTAAGTTGACCTCATAATATCCCCAGTCACTGTAATGTTCCGAAGCAAGAATATCGGCATACACGCCCTGATGCGCACGGTGAAATGCACCAAAGCCTAAATGAACAATTCTTGGGGCCAGGTTATTACGATCATAAACAGGGAGCGTCGCTTTTGCTGATAACAAATGAATTCCCATGATTCCATATCCTAATTATCAATAGTGTTCTTGGACAGATACAATTCTGTTTCATGCATTTAACAATAAAATACTTTTACTCTTCATGAAAAAAAACATCAAGGTGGCAGATGCCACCTTGAATAGCTTACATTAATGTTTTGCCCACTCCTGATATTCTGATTTTAATTTTTGAGGTGCTGTTTCTGGCATCAGAATCAAACCGCCGATAGAGATAATGCCAAGAACAATTACATAAATAGCCATACCATAATAATGACCACCGGTAACCTGAAGGATTTTCACTGCAACCAATCCCAATACTCCGCTACCTATTAATGAACCTAATTGCCATATTAAAGCAATGCCACTACAGCGAATATGGGTTGGGAATAATTCAGGAAAAAATGATGCCTGTGGTGCATAACACATGCTATGCCCAAAACTAATAACAATAATCATTACCAACTGCGTTAGCCAGAAGTTATCTTGATTGATTGCCAAAAAGAAAGGAATAATCATGATAACTTGTAATCCAGCCCCTATAATATAAACAGGTTTACGACCAATCTTGTCGCATAACGCCCCCATTAAAGGAATGGAGAACACTTCTATAATGACAGCGACAATCATCGTCTCCATTAAAATATTAGCATCCAGATTATTAGCTTTCCCATAAGCTAATACAATTACGGTAAACATCGCGAATGTACAGGCTTCAATCAGTTTTGCACAAACACCTTTTGCTACAATACCTGGATAATCACGTACAACTTCAATTAGAGGGCGAGATTCCTCTGCTTTTGTTTCCCTAATTTGAGCAAATACAGGAGATTCATCAATTTTTAAACGAATAAACAAACCTACGATTACAAGTAACAGACTCAATAAAAATGGAATACGCCAACCATAGTCCATCATCGCCTCAGGGGTTAACGTCGCATTGAGTATTGCGAATAATGCCATTGGAAGTAAAAAGCCTACAGGAGCACCAATCTGAACCCAACTGGCAAAAAAACCACGGCGTTTGGGTTCAGCATATTCAGCCGTCATCAACACAGCACCTGCCTGTTCGCCTCCAACCCCAAAACCTTGTAAGACTCTTATAAATATTAATAATGCTGGAGCCCATATACCGATCTCTTCATAAGTTGGTAGTAACCCAATACAAAAAGTACCTAATCCAACAATTAAGATCGTTATAACTAACGCTTTTTTCCTTCCGACTTTATCACCTATATGCCCAAATACAATTCCCCCAAGAGGTCGAGCCAGAAAACCAACAGCATATGTGGCAAACGCAGCCAGTGTACTAATTAAAGGATCATCACTAGGGAAAAATAAATGACCAAAAAATAATACTGCCGCTGTGCCATAAGCAAAAAAATCGTAGTATTCAGCAGCTGTACCAATCGATGAGGCCGACGCAACACGCCGAACGACGGATGTATTCTTGATTTCATTATTTATATCGACGGAACTAACCATAAAAATCTACCTTTGTAGGATTGAGGAATAATCAACATCCATGTTGTTTGTTTTTAACCTTACCAGTTCCACAGCGTGCCATCTTCCAGACGTGCGACTGGCAGATAAGCAGGTTCATAGGGATATTTCGCCGCCAGCTTTTCATCGAATTCGATGCCAAGACCCGGTTTGTCTCCCGGATGCATATAGCCGTTATCGAAAGTCCAGTTGTGCGGGAAGACTTCAAGCATTTGTTCGGAATAACCCATGTATTCCTGGACACCGAAATTGGGGACCCACAGATCAAAGTGCAGCGCCGCAGCCATGCAGACTGGTGACAAATCGGAAGGACCGTGTGAGCCAGTACGTACCTGATACAACGAAGCAAAATCGGCAATCCGGCGCATACCGGTAATTCCGCCTGCATGGGTCAGCGTGGTGCGGATATAATCGATAAGTTGCTCTTCAATCAGTTGCTTGCAGTCCCAGATGCTGTTGAAGACTTCACCCACCGCGATGGGTGTGACGGTATGTTGGCGAATGAGACGGAAGCATTCCTGGTTTTCCGCAGGCGTCGGGTCTTCCATCCAGAACATGCGATAATCTTCAATGCTTTTACCAAAGCGCGCCGCTTCAATAGGCGTTAAGCGATGGTGCATGTCATGCAGCAAATGTTCATTAAAACCAAACTTGTTACGTACCGCGTCAAACAATTTCGGCATGAAA
This sequence comes from Escherichia sp. HH091_1A, assembly GCF_030295175.1. NCBI lineage: Bacteria > Pseudomonadati > Pseudomonadota > Gammaproteobacteria > Enterobacterales > Enterobacteriaceae > Escherichia > Escherichia sp. HH091_1A. The sequence goes on from NZ_AP025747.1 coordinate 1,961,545, forward strand.
TCGAGGTATTTCTCCGTCGACCACAGCTGCTCTTCCGGCCACTGTCCTTTGGTTGCGGGTTCATAAGCCAGACCTTTGCCTTTCGACATGCCGTAGGTGGTTTTCATACCAGGGATTCCGCACTGCACGCGGATGGCTTTGAATCCCAGCTCCTGATGACGGGCATAATCATCCAGAGCTTCATCAATACTGTGACCGGTGGTATGGCAATAAACCATCACCCCTTCACGAGACGCGCCGCCGAGTAACTGGTAAAGCGGCATGTTGGCAGCTTTGGCTTTAATATCCCACAACGCCATATCAACCGCTGAAATGGCCGACATCGTCACCGGACCGCGACGCCAGTAAGCACCTTTATAGAAAAACTGCCAGATATCTTCGATACGCTGTGCATCGCGACCAATAAGCTGCGGACAAAGGTGATCCTGCAAATAAGAGGCCACGGAAAGCTCACGTCCATTGAGGGTGGCATCCCCAAGGCCCGTAATACCGTCCTCAGTGGTGATTTTTAATGTGACGAAATTACGCCCCGGACAGGTAACAAAAACTTCAGCCTTTACGATCTTCATGTTCGATTCCTTGCATCGCTTGTCGTGATGCATGAAATCTACGCAACTGAGCTACTACCATACAAGTATGAAGATCGAAAAAAGCCGGAGTGATCACAAAAAAAGACGTATATTTGCGCCGTGAATGGTTGACAAAAGATGAAATAGAATACCTTTTGTCAGCTGACACTTCCTTGTATCTTATTGATAAAATGGATTTATGTCCTTACGCGCGCCCCCAGCCCGCAACAATGATCAACATGCCGAAAAGCGCAATCAACGCCCCCGTCCAGTCATAAAGACTCAGTTTCACGCCATCCACAACGCGCAGCCAAATCAACGCCGTGCAGACATAAACGCCACCATAAGCCGCGTAAACACGCCCACTCGCCGCAGGATGCAACGTTAACAACCAGACAAACAGTGCCAGAGAAATCCCCGCCGGAAGCAACAGCCAGATACTGGAGTTTCGTTTTAACCACAACCAGGGCAGAAAGCATCCAATAATTTCACACAGCGCAGTAGCAAAAAATAGTAACGTTGTTTTAATCATCTTTGTCACTTATTGACATCATGTATAGTTATAGGACGACATAATATCATCAATATAAACATCCTCCTGGTACGTTTTGCGTTCGCAGTGGATGGTGTAGAATCACCTTTAATCATTCATACAGGGAATGAATTATGAAAATTACTCTCAGCAAACGAATTGGCCTGCTCGCTTTTCTGCTGCCTTGCACACTGGCATTGAGCACAACTGTTCATGCCGAAACTAACAAACTGGTGATTGAGTCTGGCGACAGTGCACAAAGCCGCCAGCACGCCGCTATGGAAAAAGAGCAATGGAATGACACGCGCAATCTGCGCCAGAAAGTGAATAAACGCACTGAAAAAGAGTGGGATAAAGCCGACGCCGCTTTTGATAACCGCGATAAATGTGAGCAAAGCGCCAACATCAATGCCTACTGGGAGCCAAATACTTTGCGCTGCCTGGACCGTCGAACTGGCCGCGTTATTACCCCCTAACCTGTTATTGATTTAAGGAATGTAAGGACACGTTATGCCAAGCGCCCACAGTGTTAAGCTACGTCCGCTGGAGCGTGAAGATTTACGCTATGTACATCAACTCGACAATAACGCCAGTGTGATGCGTTACTGGTTTGAGGAACCCTACGAAGCCTTCGTTGAACTCTCTGATCTGTACGATAAGCATATTCACGATCAGAGCGAACGGCGCTTTGTGGTGGAATGTGACGGCGAAAAAGCCGGTCTGGTGGAGCTGGTGGAAATTAACCATGTCCATCGCCGCGCAGAATTTCAGATAATTATCTCCCCGGAGTATCAGGGGAAAGGTCTGGCTACCCGCGCCGCAAAATTAGCAATGGACTATGGCTTCACCGTTCTCAATCTTTATAAGCTGTATCTGATCGTCGATAAAGAGAACGAAAAAGCAATTCACATTTACCGTAAGCTTGGCTTTACGGTTGAAGGTGAATTGATGCATGAGTTCTTTATTAATGGTCAATATCGTAATGCCATTCGTATGTGCATATTCCAGCATCAGTATCTGGCAGAGCACAAAACACCGGGGCAGACTCTCCTGAAGCCGACCGCACAATAGCATTAATAATAATCTATTGTATTTTTGATGGTATAAACCCGTTCGACGGCGGGTTTTACTCCTTCATCAACAATGATTAGCTGACAGTCTACCGGATTGGCGTGACTGTCATATTCACAGCTCTGTTTTACATTACCAACCCGTTGATTATTCAGTAAAGTAACCGCTGTGTAATCTAATTTTTTGATCGGATCCGTTGATGGCGTAGCGCTAACAGATAATGTTTTGTCGTTACTTTTCGTGGTTTTACCCAGCGGATAACCCTGATCATCATAGCGATATTCCATCTGCATTTGTTGGCTGCTGGCTTTAATCACGAAGCCATTATCATCGGTTTCCCAACTCACCCCGGCAGAAGGTAATTCTGCTAGCTGGCATTTTCCCTGTAAACGTACTCTTTTCTCCAGCGTCTGGGCATCACGGTAATAATTGGCGTCCAATACCAGGGCAACCACGGTATTATTTTCCAGATCCAATAATTCGAGTGAATCAAAACAGCCTTCTTCCGACAAAGTCCCCGAAACACGCTTCGTTACTTCCCCTTGCTCATCCATTAATGTCTGAGTGAAATCTTTTACCGGACCACGCAGCGGATCAAAATCGAATTCATTAGAGAAACTGGCCATCTCAGGGGTAAATGAAAGTGTTACCTCTGTGCGGTCACATCCTGTGAGTAATATCGCGAGTAAGCATGGTAGTAATTTGTATTTCACAACAGTCACCAGACAGTAGAGATGATTCTCAATCATAGTAGCAAATACAGTACTTTACACGTTAAATGCTATGCTTAAAGAAGTTATATTCGCGAAAGGAGCTTATGATGAAACTCTCAACTTGCTGTGCCGCGCTTCTGCTCGCACTCACCTCACCCGCGGTACTCGCCGCGCCGGGATCCTGTGAGCGCATAAAGAGCGATATATCACAGCGTATTATCAATAATGGCGTACCCGAAAGCAGCTTCACGTTAAGTATTGTACCCAATGACCAGGTTGATAAGCCTGATTCCCAGGTCGTCGGGCATTGCGCCAATGATACGCATAAAATTCTTTACACCCGCACCACCAGCGGTAACGTCTCTGCCCCCGCGCAGTCTACTCAGGATGGCGCGCCTGCCGAACCGCAGTAACACATTATTGACTAAACGCCGGATTCAACAGGTCCGGCGATATGAACATACAACATAATCCCGCCTTATTACTCATACCCTTCTATTGATATGGATTAATAATTCTTAACCCAAAATGGGTAGACTCCCTCTATTGTTAGCGCGCTAAATATTCAATATATAAACTTTTATATAACGATAAAGAACAAGGAGTGAGTTATGTCCAAAAATGAACAAATGGTGGGCATCAGCCGCAGAACACTCGTTAAATCTACCGCGATAGGTTCTCTGGCGCTGGCTGCAGGCGGTTTTTCTTTACCGTTCACCCTGCGCAGTGCAGTGGCAGCGGTACAACAGGCCAGCGAAAAAGTGGTCTGGGGTGCCTGTTCCGTCAACTGTGGTAGCCGCTGTGCACTTCGTCTACATGTTAAAGATAATGAAGTCACTTGGGTGGAAACTGACAACACCGGCAACGACGAGTATGGCAATCATCAAGTACGCGCCTGTTTGCGCGGTCGGTCCATCCGTCGACGTATTAATCATCCCGATCGCTTGAATTACCCAATGAAACGCGTGGGCAAACGTGGCGAAGGCAAATTCGAACGGATTAGCTGGGATGAAGCCCTGGATACTATCGCCAGTAGCCTGAAAAAAACCGTCGAACAATATGGCAATGAGGCTGTATATATTCAGTACTCTTCGGGGATTGTTGGCGGCAATATGACCCGCTCTTCACCATCAGCCTCGGCGGTCAAACGCCTGATGAACTGCTACGGCGGTTCACTCAATCAGTATGGCTCCTACAGCACCGCGCAAATTTCCTGTGCCATGCCCTACACCTACGGCAGTAATGATGGCAACAGCACCACGGATATTGAAAACAGCAAGCTGGTCGTGATGTTTGGTAACAACCCGGCAGAAACCCGCATGAGCGGTGGTGGCATCACTTATCTTCTTGAAAAAGCGCGCGAGAAATCGAACGCAAAAATGATTGTTATCGATCCGCGATATACCGATACGGCTACCGGTCGTGAAGACGAATGGCTTCCTATTCGCCCGGGCACCGATGCCGCGCTGGTTGCGGGTATTGCCTGGGTATTGATTAACGAAAATCTCGTTGATCAACCTTTTCTCGATAAATACTGCGTCGGCTATGACGAAAAAACCTTACTCGCAGATGCACCAAAAAATGGTCACTATAAAGCCTATATTCTTGGTGAAGGAGACGACAAAACAGCGAAAACGCCGCAGTGGGCTTCGCAAATTACCGGTATCCCGGTGGACCGTATCATCAAACTGGCGCGTGAAATCGGCACAGCAAAACCCGCTTATATCTGCCAGGGTTGGGGACCGCAACGCCAGGCAAACGGTGAGCTGACCGCACGCGCTATTGCGATGTTGCCTATTCTGACGGGCAATGTCGGCATCAGCGGCGGAAATAGTGGCGCGCGTGAATCCACCTATACCATTACCATAGAACGCCTGCCGGTGCTGGATAATCCGGTCAAAACATCAATCTCCTGCTTCAGCTGGACGGATGCTATCGATCATGGCCCGCAAATGACGGCAATCCGCGACGGCGTCCGCGGCAAAGATAAACTGGATGTGCCCATTAAGTTCATCTGGAACTACGCGGGAAATACCCTGGTTAATCAGCATTCTGACATTAACAAAACGCATGAAATTCTGCAGGACGAATCGAAATGCGAAATGATTGTGGTCATCGAAAACTTTATGACCTCATCGGCAAAATATGCCGACATTCTGCTGCCAGACCTGATGACCGTTGAGCAGGAAGATATTATCCCTAACGATTACGCCGGTAACATGGGATATCTCATTTTCCTCCAGCCAGTCACCAGCGAAAAATTCGAACGCAAACCGATTTACTGGATCCTGAGTGAAGTCGCGAAACGTCTTGGACCTGACGTCTATCAAAAGTTCATTGAAGGTCGCACCCAGGAACAATGGTTACAACATCTGTACGCCAAAATGCTTGCCAAAGATCCGGCGTTACCGTCTTACGACGAACTGAAAAAAATGGGTATCTATAAGCGTAAAGATCCCAATGGTCATTTTGTCGCCTACAAAGCATTTCGTGACGACCCCGAGACAAATCCACTTAAAACGCCTTCCGGTAAGATCGAAATTTATTCCAGCAAACTGGCGGAAATTGCCCGTACCTGGGAACTCGAAAAAGATGAAGTAATAAGCCCACTGCCGGTTTATGCCTCAACCTTCGAAGGCTGGGACGCCCCTGAACGTAGTACCTTCCCGCTACAACTGTTTGGTTTCCATTACAAATCCCGTACTCACTCGACCTACGGCAACATTGACGTCCTGAAGGCAGCCTGCCGTCAGGAAGTGTGGATCAACCCTATGGATGCGCAAAAACGCGGGATTGCCAACGGCGATATGGTGCGAGTGTTTAACCGTCGCGGCGAAGTTCGGTTACCGGCCAAAGTGACACCACGCATTCTGCCAGGAGTCAGCGCTATGGGCCAGGGAGCCTGGCACGAAGCCGATATGTCTGGCGATAAAATCGACCACGGCGGCTGTGTGAATACGCTAACTACTCTGCGCCCTTCACCACTGGCGAAGGGAAACCCGCAGCACACTAATCTGGTCGAGATCGAAAAAATATAACCCACTACGACCATAAATTTTGACATGACATTTTGTTTGAAAAGCAATAAGTGAGTAATGATGAAAATCCATACCACAGAGGCGCTCATGTCGGCTGAAATCAGCCGTAGAAGTCTGGTGAAAACCTCCGCTCTTGGCAGTCTCGCGCTAGCAAGCAGTGCTTTCACACTGCCATTTTCCCAAATGGTCCGAGCGGCAGAGGCACCGGTAGAAGAGAAAGCGGTCTGGAGTTCCTGCACCGTTAACTGCGGGAGCCGCTGTCTGTTACGTTTGCATGTGAAAGATGACACCGTGTACTGGGTGGAGTCTGATACGACAGGTGACGACGTCTACGGTAATCATCAGGTTCGCGCGTGTTTACGCGGGCGCTCTATCCGCCGACGGATGAATCATCCTGATAGGTTGAAATATCCCATGAAGCGCGTCGGCAAGCGCGGTGAAGGTAAATTTGAACGGATAAGTTGGGACGAAGCCCTGGATACCATCAGTGATAATCTTCGGCGGATCCTAAAAGATTACGGAAATGAGGCTGTACATGTCCTGTACGGAACAGGCGTAGATGGTGGAAACATCACCAACTCAAACGTCCCGTACCGTCTGATGAACTCTTGTGGTGGTTTTCTCAGTCGCTATGGCAGCTACAGTACCGCACAGATCAGTGCCGCAATGAGTTATATGTTCGGTGCCAATGATGGCAACAGCCCGGATGATATCGCCAATACGAAGCTGGTCGTTATGTTCGGAAATAACCCGGCGGAAACGCGTATGAGCGGCGGTGGTGTCACTTACTACGTCGAGCAAGCCCGCGAACGTTCAAACGCACGCATGATCGTCATCGATCCACGTTATAACGATACCGCTGCCGGGCGTGAAGATGAATGGCTGCCCATTCGCCCTGGCTCCGATGGCGCACTGGCCTGTGCGATTGCCTGGGTACTGATTACGGAAAACATGGTCGATCAGCCATTTCTCGACAAATATTGTGTTGGTTACGATGAAAAAACGCTGCCCGCCAACGCACCACGTAACGCGCATTATAAAGCCTATATTCTGGGCGAAGGGCCTGACGGCATAGCTAAAACGCCGGAATGGGCAGCAAAAATCACCAGCATCCCGGCAGAAAAAATTATCCAGTTGGCACGAGAGATCGGTTCAGCAAAACCTGCTTATATTTGTCAGGGTTGGGGGCCACAACGACACTCCAACGGCGAGCAAACGTCCCGCGCTATTGCCATGCTTTCCGTTCTCACCGGTAACGTCGGCATAAACGGCGGCAACTCAGGTGTACGCGAAGGTAGCTGGGATCTGGGGGTAGAATGGTTCCCGATGCTCGAGAATCCTGTTAAAACGCAGATTTCCGTTTTTACATGGACAGATGCCATCGACCATGGTACGGAAATGACCGCGACCCGTGATGGTGTTCGTGGAAAAGAAAAACTGGATGTCCCCATCAAGTTTTTATGGTGCTACGCCAGTAACACATTGATCAATCAACATGGCGACATCAATCACACCCATGAGGTGCTTCAGGATGACAGCAAGTGCGAGATGATTGTTGGCATTGACCACTTCATGACGGCCTCGGCTAAGTATTGCGATATCCTGTTGCCCGACCTGATGCCAACAGAGCAAGAAGACCTTATCTCTCATGAATCTGCCGGGAATATGGGCTATGTGATCCTCGCCCAACCCGCCACCTCGTCAAAATTTGAACGCAAACCCATCTACTGGATTCTGAGTGAAGTCGCGAAACGCTTAGGACCAGACGTTTATCAAACTTTTACTGAAGGTCGCAGCCAGCATGAATGGATCAAATATCTCCATGCGAAAACGAAGGAACGTAACCCTGAGATGCCGGACTACGAGGAGATGAAAACGACCGGGATCTTTAAGAAAAAATGCCCGGAAGAACATTACGTCGCTTTCCGCGCATTCCGTGAAGATCCACAGGCAAACCCGTTGAAAACACCTTCGGGGAAAATCGAAATTTATTCTGAACGACTGGCGACGATTGCGGATACCTGGGAATTGAAAAAAGATGAAATTATTCATCCCCTTCCTGCGTATACCCCAGGTTTTGATGGCTGGGACGATCCCCTGCGGAAAACCTATCCACTACAGTTAACGGGCTTCCACTACAAAGCGCGTACCCACTCCAGCTACGGCAATATTGATGTGTTACAGCAGGCCTGCCCACAAGAGGTGTGGATCAACCCCATTGATGCTCAGGCACGCGGTATCCGTCATGGCGATACAGTGCGGGTATTTAACAATAATGGAGAAATGCTGATTGCCGCAAAAGTGACTCCGCGTATTCTGCCTGGCGTTACCGCCATCGGGCAAGGTGCGTGGCTTAAAGCGGATATGTTTGGTGACCGGGTCGATCACGGCGGCAGTATCAATATTCTGACCTCTCACCGCCCTTCACCGCTGGCAAAGGGAAACCCGTCGCACAGCAATCTCGTCCAGATCGAAAAGGTTTAAGGAGTAGCCCATGACCACACAATATGGATTTTTTATCGATTCCAGCCGCTGTACTGGCTGTAAAACCTGCGAACTGGCGTGCAAAGATTTTAAAGATCTTGGCCCGGAAGTCAGTTTCCGCCGTGTTTATGAATATGCTGGCGGCGACTGGCAGGAAGATAATGGCGTCTGGCACCAGAACGTGTTCGCTTATTATCTCTCCATCTCCTGTAACCATTGCGATGACCCCGCATGTACAAAAGTCTGCCCCAGCGGCGCAATGCATAAGCGTGAAGATGGCTTTGTGGTGGTTGATGAAGATGTTTGTATCGGCTGCCGCTACTGCCACATGGCCTGTCCGTACGGCGCGCCACAGTACAATGCTGAAAAAGGACACATGACGAAGTGCGATGGTTGTTATTCGCGCGTCGCCGAGGGGAAACAACCCATATGTGTCGAATCCTGCCCGCTGCGTGCACTTGAATTCGGTCCAATTGAAGAACTGCGCCAGAAACACGGTACTCTGGCTGCCGTCGCGCCACTGCCGCGCGCGCATTTCACAAAACCTAATATCGTAATCAAACCTAACGCCAACAGCCGCCCGACCGGCGATACCACTGGTTACCTGGCTAATCCGGAGGAAGTTTAAAATGGGAAATGGATGGCACGAATGGCCACTGGTTATCTTTACCGTATTGGGCCAATGCGTCGTAGGCGCGCTGATTATTAGCGGAATCGGCTGGTTCGCCAGCAAAAATGACGCAGACCGTCAGCGTATTGTCCGTGGCATGTTTTTCCTCTGGCTGCTGATGGGCATCGGGTTTATTGCCTCTGTCATGCACCTGGGATCGCCACTGCGGGCGTTTAACTCGCTGAATCGAATCGGAGCTTCCGGCCTGAGTAACGAGATTGCTGCCGGTTCAATATTTTTTGCCGTTGGCGGATTATGGTGGCTGGTGGCGGTCATTGGTAAAATGCCGCAAGCGCTGGGGAAACTCTGGTTACTTGTCAGCATGGCGCTCGGCGTCATTTTCGTCTGGATGATGACCTGCGTGTATCAAATCGACACTGTGCCAACCTGGCATAACGGTTACACTACGCTGGCGTTCTTCCTGACAGTTTTATTGAGCGGTCCAATACTTGCTGCCGCAATTCTGCGGGCAGCCCGCGTTACATTTAATACCACACCATTTGCCATCATTAGCGTTCTGGCGCTGATCGCTTGTGCCGGGGTGATTGTGCTGCAAGGTTTGTCTCTGGCGTCTATTCACTCATCCGTACAACAAGCCAGCGCACTGGTACCAGATTACGCCTCCTTACAGGTCTGGCGTGTGGTATTGTTATGCACAGGTCTAGGATGCTGGCTTTGTCCGCTCATTCGTCGCCGTGAACCTCACGTTGCCGGACTTGTTCTGGGGCTAATCCTCATACTTGGCGGTGAGATGATCGGGCGTGTGCTCTTTTATGGCCTGCACATGACGGTAGGAATGGCTATTGCAGGTTAACAAATTGGTGCGGGGTAACCCGCACATTTCAGGATGTTAGGAATGACCCATTTTTCACAGCATGATAATTTTTCTGTCACGGCGCGCGTGTTGGGCGCACTGTTTTATTACGCCCCAGAGAGTGCGGAAGCCGCACCTCTGGTTGCGGTACTCACCAGTGACGGCTGGGAAACTCAGTGGCCGCTACCAGAAGCGTCATTAGCGCCGCTGGTGACGGCTTTTCAGGCACAGAGTGAAGAGACTCGCGCCCAGGCCTGGCAGCGTTTGTTTGTCGGCCCGTGGGCACTGCCATCTCCGCCGTGGGGGTCGGTCTGGCTGGATCGCGAATCTGTGCTGTTTGGCGATTCAACATTGGCACTTCGTCAGTGGATGCGCGAGAAAGGCATTCAGTTTGAAATGAAGCAAAATGAACCGGAAGATCATTTTGGCTCACTGCTGTTGATGGTTGCATGGTTGGCGGAGAATGGTCGCCAGACAGAATGTGAAGAATTGCTGGCATGGCATCTTTTTCCGTGGTCAACACGTTTTCTCGACGTTTTTATCGAAAAAGCAGAACACCCTTTCTACCGTGCGCTGGGTGAACTGGCTCGCTTAACGCTGGCGCAATGGCAATCACAACTGTTGATTCCTGTCGCGGTTAAACCACTGTTTCGATAAAGTTGCCGCAATATTGCCGGATGGCGACAATCACGCGTCATTCGGCAATAATACGTTACAACGTCACGTATTTTATCGCTTTAAGCACGCACTGCTTTTGCCGATAACCTGTTTTGCCGCAAAATAGTCGCCCGTGTTTCATTGCCCATTTCTGCTCATGCATCATCTACACATCTATCCGGATCTGCGCACTATGTTCCGCCGTCTGCTTATCGCAACAATAGTCGGTATTCTTGCGGCCTTTGCCGTTGCCGCGTTTCGTCACGCGATGCTGCTACTGGAATGGCTGTTCCTCAATAATGACTCCGGCAGTCTGGTCAATGCAGCGACGAATCTTTCTCCGTGGCGACGGCTGCTAACTCCGGCGCTCGGCGGACTGGCGGCGGGTTTGTTGCTGATGGGCTGGCAGAAATTTACCCAGCAACGCCCTCATGCGCCAACCGATTACATGGAAGCGTTGCAAACCGATGGTAAATTCGATTACGCAGCAAGCCTGGTTAAATCGCTTGCCTCTCTGCTGGTAGTAACTAGCGGCAGCGCAATTGGTCGCGAAGGTGCGATGATTCTTTTAGCTGCCCTTGCCGCCTCCTGTTTTGCTCAGCGTTTTACGCCACGCCAGGAGTGGAAATTATGGATTGCCTGTGGAGCTGCGGCGGGAATGGCTGCGGCTTACCGCGCCCCGCTTGCTGGCAGTTTATTTATAGCCGAAGTGCTGTTTGGCACTATGATGTTGGCCTCTCTCGGCCCGGTGATTATTTCCGCCGTCGTGGCGTTGCTGGTTAGCAATCTGATTAATCATAGCGACGCGTTACTCTACAGCGTACAACTCTCAGTGACGGTTCAGGCTCGTGACTATGCGCTGATTATCAGTACAGGTGTGCTGGCAGGTCTATGCGGACCAGTGTTGTTAACGTTAATGAACGCCAGTCATCGAGGATTTGTTATTCTCAAACTTGCGCCCCCCTGGCAACTGGCACTCGGCGGGTTGATCGTGGGTCTGCTTTCCCTGTTCACCCCCGCCGTGTGGGGCAACGGCTATAGCACCGTACAATCCTTTTTAACCGCCCCGCCACTGTTTATGATCATTGGCGGGATCTTCCTTTGCAAACTGTTTGCCGTTCTGGCAAGTAGCGGTTCCGGCGCGCCTGGTGGTGTGTTTACACCGACACTCTTTATCGGTCTTGCCATTGGCATGTTGTATGGACGTAGCCTAGGGTTATGGTTTCCTGACGGCGAAGAAATTACACTCTTACTCGGATTAACCGGGATGGCGACACTGTTGGCGGCAACCACGCACGCGCCGATTATGTCGACGTTGATGATATGTGAAATGACCGGCGAGTATCAGCTACTCCCCGGTTTATTGATTGCCTGCGTAATTGCGTCGGTAATTTCGCGGACGTTACACCGTGACTCTATCTACCGCCAGCACACTGCGCAGCATAGCTAAGCGGATGTATTGCCCCAGTTCACGCTGTTCGGCGCGCGGTAAATAAGGCAGTTCACCAATGAGCGGTGCTGGAAGTTTTTTACCCAGCACATCAATGATTTCCGCATAATGCGCCAGTCCTGGGTTGATTCGGTTAGCCACCCAGCCAATGAGCGGCAGCCCGTCGTTGGCAATCGCCTGAGCTGTCAGCAGTGCATGGTTAATGCAACCTTCCTGAATACCGACAACCATCAACACCGGCAGTTGTTCCTGCACCACCCATTCAGAGAGCGGACGCAAATCATTCATCAGACTGCGCCAACCGCCAGTACCTTCGACCACCACATGATCGACTTTATCGGTCAGGTTTGCCAGGCCGTTTGAAATGAGGGTGTAATTGATTGGGCAACTGTGCGCCACGCTACTTTCTTCTTCGCTTAACGCAATAGGATTAACTGCTTCATAAGGCAGTTCAATAGTTGAAACACTCTGCAACACTAGGGCATCTTTATTACGCAGCCCTTCGGGTGTCTCTTTGCTCCCCTTCGCTACGGGTTTATATCCCGCAACCGTTTTTCCCTGGGAGGCTAACGCTTGTAGCAATGCGCGGGAAACCACCGTTTTCCCTACAGAAGTGTCTGTACCGGTAATAAAGAAACGCTTCAGCATCACTAACTCCACCGTTATGCTTCACAAATATAAACCAGGAAAATAATTAACCTTGAAAGTCTAAGTTATGCTTTCCAGGCCCAAATTGAGATAGCGCAAATTTTGGTAGAACAGTTAAAAAATGTTAACCCTGCAACAGACGAATCAACAAAGAACCGTTATACATCGCGTCTTTTACCAGCGCAGCCCCTGCCATAGTACCCTGGTTAGAAAACTGAGTACTCTCAACGCTAATGTGCTGACTATACGCAGGAAGGGCCTGCTGACGGATGCTGTCCGAGATGACCGGGAAGAGGATATCTGCCGCTTTACTTAACGGTGAGCCAATCAGTATTTTTTGTGGGTTAAATAAATTCACCATGATGGCAAGAATGCGCCCGACATGCGCGCCCACCCCGGTAATGATGTCTTTTGCCAGCAGATCGCCGCGCAATGCCGCCTGACACAATGAGTCAACGGTTAACGGCTGTCCATGTAACATCGAGCTCATGGATTGATTGAGACGCAGCTGTGCCAGCTCAAGAATACTGTCCACACTGGCGATGGTTTCGAGGCAGCCGTGATTCCCGCAATAACAGCGTTTCCCATACGGGTCGACCTGCGTGTGACCTATTTCCACGAGGCTACTGCTGCCTGCGTGTAGCAGATGACCATCGGTAATGACGCCCGCCCCCACGTTGTGATCGATAACCACCTGAATCACATCGCGCGCCCCGCGTGAGGCACCAAACAAAGCCTCAGCCATCGTCCATGCGCTGATATCATGCTGAATATAAACCGGTACGCCGGTATGCTGCTCCAGCGCCTCGCCGAGCGGCATCTCTTTTACATCCTCGTAGAACGGCATGCGATGTACAATACCATTTTCCGTATCAATAATTCCCGGCAAGGTAATGGCAATCGAAGTCAGACGCTCAAGTTTTTTCTGATGGCGGATAAAAAACTGATCGATATGGGAAATGATACGATCCAACAATGGCGAGTCATCTTTTAACGCCAGTTCCTGCGACTCCTCCACCACTAGTTTGCTGCTCAGATCGCGCAAAGCAAGGAAAATCTCCCCGCGACTAATGCGCAGAGAAAGATAGTGCCAGGCTTCAGTTTCAACCACCAGCCCCACCGCCGGACGGCCACGGTTCCCCGCTTCTTTGATTTCCAGCTCTTGCACCAGGTGTGCTTCGAGCATCTCACGGACAATTTTGGTGATACTGGCAGGAGCCAGTTGCGCCAGACGGGAAAGATCGATACGCGAGACTGGACCAAGCTGATCAATCAGGCGATAAACCGCGCCCGCGTTGGTCTGCTTTATTTGATCAATGTGCCCAGGCTGGTTTTCAGCAACCACCGCATACTCCCTATATTTTCGCGCTCCGAAATAATCTGTAGGCTATGGTGAAGCACTTCAATACGTGTCGTCAAATTTTTACTTAGGCATGTGATTAACAGCACATTTTTCGGGCTTTTTCGCTGAAATTTCCCTCACCTGAGAGCATTCAGCAGATGAATACGAAAGTTACGCGCAGCCGGACTTTGTTCATGGTGTTTCGGCCAGACCAACCACATTTCAGAAACCGCATCCTCTTCAGCAATCGGCACCCAGCGCATTTCGTTGAGCTGAACACGTTTAAATGACGCAGGCAAAATTGAAACACCCAGACCAGCGGAAACCAGACCGATGATGGTCATTGCCTCACCCACCTCCTGAGTGATGACGGGCGTCAAATTGTAACGTCTCATCAGCCCGAGAATATCGTCATACAGCCCTGTCCCTACGTGCGGATCAAAAAAGACAAAGGGTTCTTTCGCCAGTTCAGCCAGCGTTACACTCGGGTTATTTGCCAGGGGATGATCGTGCGGGATCATCGCCATAAGCGGTTCATGGACGATGACTGCGTGTTCAAGCGTCTCCGGTAACGCTGTGTTACGCAGCAATCCCATATCCAGCGTTCCTTCAATGAGCGGAGCGATTTGCTCGCGAGTGTTCATTTCGCGGGTTTGTAAATGGACATCGGGATAATCACGACGAAACAGCGATAACGTATCGGACACCGCCCGAATAAAAGGAGCGGACGAAGTAAAACCAATGCGCAACTCCCCCGCTTCGCCCTGATGCAGCCTTTCAGCGCGAGCGGCAGCGTCATCCACCATAGACAGGATTTGCCGACTATCTGCAAGAAACTGTTTTCCTGCTTCCGTCAGCAATACACTGCGATTGGTCCTTGCCAGCAGTCGGGCACCAATTTGTTGCTCCAGCGCCTGAATCTGCTGACTTAGCGGTGGTTGCGAAATATTCAGACGGGCAGCGGCGCGCCCGAAATGCAGCTCTTCCGCAACAGCAACAAAGTAACGCAGATGACGAAGTTCAATATTCATATTTAAAACATCTTATTTGAGATTATTAATATATTAGACAGAACAATTCGATTTTCCTAATCTATTCATAAGCCTGATCCACAGGCATATTTAGCAAGGATTTCAAGTGAGCCGTACTACAACTGTTGATGGCGCTCCGGCAAGCGTCACTGACAAGCAAAGCATTTCTCAGCCAAATCAATTTATTAAACGCGGTACGCCGCAATTTATGCGCGTCACCCTGGCGCTTTTCTCTGCCGGACTGGCAACCTTCGCACTTCTCTATTGTGTGCAACCTATCCTTCCGGTGCTTTCGCAGGAGTTTGGCTTAACGCCTGCGAACAGTAGTATTTCACTGTCCATTTCAACGGCGATGTTGGCTATCGGTTTGCTGTTTACTGGCCCGCTATCCGATGCCATTGGTCGCAAACCAGTGATGGTCACGGCGCTACTGTTGGCCTCCATTTGTACGTTACTTTCGACAATGATGACCAGCTGGCACGGCATTTTGATTATGCGCGCCTTGATTGGGCTTTCGTTAAGTGGCGTGGCAGCTGTTGGCATGACTTATCTTAGCGAGGAAATCCACCCCAGTTTCGTGGCCTTTTCGATGGGGTTGTATATCAGCGGCAACTCAATTGGCGGCATGAGCGGACGCTTAATTAGCGGTGTCTTCACGGACTTTTTCAACTGGCGAATTGCTCTGGCGGCAATCGGTTGTTTCGCGCTGGCCTCGGCGTTGATGTTCTGGAAAATCCTCCCTGAATCACGCCATTTTCGCCCGACTTCGCTGCGCCCTAAGACGTTATTTATCAACTTTCGTCTGCACTGGCGTGACCGGGGATTACCGTTATTGTTCGCAGAAGGCTTTTTGCTGATGGGGTCGTTCGTCACGCTGTTTAATTACATCGGCTATCGGTTGATGCTCTCCCCCTGGCATGTCAGTCAGGCCGTGGTTGGCTTATTATCGCTGGCTTATTTGACCGGTACATGGAGCTCACCCAAAGCCGGAACCATGACCACCCGTTATGGGCGCGGTCCGGTGATGTTGTTTTCGACGGGGGTTATGCTGTTTGGTTTACTGATGACCTTATTCAGCTCGCTGTGGCTAATCTTTGCCGGAATGTTACTCTTCTCAGCCGGATTCTTCGCAGCCCACTCAGTTGCCAGCAGCTGGATCGGCCCCCGCGCAAAACGCGCTAAAGGCCAGGCCTCCTCGCTGTATCTGTTCAGTTACTATCTGGGGTCGAGTATTGCCGGGACGCTGGGTGGTGTTTTCTGGCATAACTATGGCTGGAACGGCGTCGGCGCATTTATTGCTCTGATGCTGGTCATTGCTCTGCTGGTCGGGACGCGTTTGCATCGTCGTCTGCACGCCTAAAAATAAGTCCGGACTGCGGTAAATACCCATCCGGACTTATTGCCTGCTCAAACCAACGTTAATAGCCATCCTAAAATAGACGAAGCGCCAGCCAATTCCCGCAGCGCATCTAGTGTCATCAGGATTATAAGTACCCAAATAAACGGATTCATTTTGCTGTGTGTCATTTATTACTGATGCGCAGTTATTCTACCGCTTTGTAAGTAGTAAAATAGTTAACCCGATCAAGACTACTATTATTGGTAGCTAAATTTCCCTTAAGTCACAATACGTTATTATCAACGCTGTAATTTATTTAACGTTTGTACATATCGTTACACGCTGAAACCAACCACTCACGGAAGTCTGCCATTCCCAGGGATATAGTTATTTCAACGGCCCCGCAGTGGGGTTAAATGAAAAAACAAATTGAGGGTATGACAATGAAAAAAGTATTAGCTCTGGTTGTTGCCGCTGCTATGGGTCTGTCTTCTGCCGCCTTTGCTGCAGAGACTGCGACCACACCAGCTCCGACTGCGACGACCACCAAAGCAGCGCCGGCGAAAACTACACATCATAAAAAACAGCATAAAGCAGCACCTGCCCAGAAAGCGCAGGCGGCTAAAAAGCATCATAAAAATACGAAAGCTGAACAGAAAGCCCCTGAACAAAAAGCGCAGGCAGCGAAGAAACACGCCGGGAAACACAGCCATCAGCAACCGGCAAAACCTGCTGCACAACCCGCAGCGTAAGTTTTCAACAGTAATGCTGGCGCGCCCCCTCGCGCCTGAAAATTACGGTGCTAAGCGGGTAACGTTTAGCACCGCCTTTAGCGGAGGGTAGTATGGTGGGCCGTTATCGCTTTGAGTTCATTCTTATCATCCTTATTTTATGCGCACTGATTGCCGCCCGTTTTTATCTTTCCTGACTGTAGTTATCTGATTTTACTCCCACTTTCATCCCGTCCCGTCTATAGTATTTATGAGGGTTTGCTTTTAATAATCATAATTACCCACCAGAGTGTGATATGCGTACAACCATTGCTGTAGTGTTGGGTGCAATTAGTTTGACGTCTGCTTTTGTGTTTGCAGATAAACCAGACGTTGCCAAATCGGCAAACGATGAGGTCAGCACCCTGTTTTTTGGTCATGATGATCGTGTGCCAGTGAATGACACGACCCAATCACCGTGGGATGCGGTTGGGCAACTGGAAACGGCCAGCGGCAATTTATGTACGGCGACGCTGATTGCACCCAATCTGGCATTAACGGCAGGACACTGTTTATTGACGCCGCCAAAGGGTAAAGCCGATAAAGCGGTGGCGCTGCGTTTTGTGTCAAATAAAGGTCTTTGGCGCTATGAGATCCACGACATAGAAGGCCGCGTTGACCCGACACTGGGAAAGCGGTTAAAAGCAGATGGGGATGGTTGGATTGTTCCTCCCGCAGCTGCGCCGTGGGACTTCGGTTTGATTGTGCTACGTAATCCCCCTTCTGGCATTACACCGTTGCCGTTATTTGCGGGAGATAAAGCCGCACTTACCGCCGCATTAAAAGCGGCAGGTCGAAAAGTGACTCAAGCGGGATATCCTGAAGATCACCTCGATACGCTATACAGTCATCAAAATTGCGAAGTAACTGGCTGGGCGCAAACGTCGGTGATGTCGCATCAGTGCGATACTTTGCCGGGTGATAGCGGTTCGCCTCTGATGTTGCATACCGATGACGGCTGGCAGTTAATTGGCGTGCAAAGTTCGGCTCCTGCCGCGAAAGATCGCTGGCGTGCCGATAACCGGGCCATTTCTGTCACTGGTTTTCGCGACAAGCTAGACCAACTTTTGCAAAAATAGCATTCAAACGCTGCCCGACAGCACGGGCAGCGTGTTCATCAGGCAAACTTCACCATAATCATTCCAGCCAACAGCAAGACCAGGCCAATCCAGCCTTTGCGATTTAAACGTTGACCAAACAAAACCCAACCTGCGACTAACGTGGCGGCAATACCAAATCCGCCCCACAATGCATAGGCTACAGACAAGTCAATCCCTTTAACGGCTTGAGAAAGCGCACTAAAGGCAGCCAGCACCGCCGCCAGGGAGAGCAAACCATAGATTTTGCGACGAAAGCCGTCAGAAAATTTCAAAAAGACATTAGCAACGATTTCCAGCACGATTGCCAATGCCAGCCAGACGGCGTGTACCCATTCAAACTGCGCCATGGTTCACCTCCGGCTCAGGTTTACACGCTTTACGGGTACCTGATTTGATTAATACAATCCCAGCCACCAGGGTCGTTAACCCGGCAATTTTCATCAGCGATAAACTTTCATCGAATAACAAAACGCTAAACAAGGTAATCAATAAAATACCGATACCTTCCCACAGCGCATAAGCTACGCCTAAGGCGATTTTTTTAACGGCGAAGGAGAGAAATATATACGACAGAGAAATCATCACCAGCATTAAAATAAAACCGCCATTACCCTCACTGACGCTCGCCCATTTCATTGACAGCGTGCCGGTAATTTCCGTAGCAATAGCCAGACCTAATAAAATCCAATAAATATACATCGTCCTTCTCCTGCAAGAGAATTATTTTATCTTTCGCTCAATTCAGCGAAACCAGAGCAAAGTGATCAAGCCCCGCGCATAGCGCAAGGTTAGGCAGAAGAAAGGACTAAAGCGCGTTGCGCCAGTGCTGCTCACCTACGAGCAAGATAGTGGATGAGGTACGAAGATGGGTAAATGTAGAAAATAACGTCCTGAACAAATTGTCCATAATATTACAATTATCCGCAGTGTTGCTTCTCATCATCGCGGATGATAATTGTCCTCGGTAGTTGAACACGCCTGATTTGTATCATAGCTTAAGAATTAACTCAAAATATTTTCATTTCTTTACCCGAGCGGATTGATTTTCGTTATGATGACGGAACGAAAAAGACATTATTATTAGCAAAGAAAGAAAAAACGGGGACAAGCATGGCAAAGCCGATCATCACGCTCAATGGTCTAAAAATCGTCATTATGTTGGGAATGCTGGTCATTATTCTCTGCGGTATCCGTTTTGCCGCCGAGATCATCGTGCCGTTTATTCTCGCATTATTTATTGCTGTTATTCTTAACCCGCTGGTGCAACACATGGTCCGCTGGCGAGTGCCGCGTGTACTGGCGGTGTCGATTTTGATGACCATCATCGTGATGGCGATGGTGTTGCTGTTAGCTTATCTGGGTTCCGCGCTCAACGAGTTGACGCGGACGTTACCGCAATATCGCAACTCTATTATGACGCCGCTGCAAGCTCTTGAACCGTTGTTGCAACGCGTAGGGATTGACGTCTCAGTTGACCAACTGGCGCATTACATTGATCCGAACGCGGCGATGACGTTGCTCACCAACTTATTGACGCAGTTATCTAATGCCATGTCATCAATATTTTTATTGCTGCTGACGGTGTTGTTTATGCTGCTCGAAGTGCCACAATTGCCCGGAAAATTTCAGCAAATGATGGCGCGTCCGGTTGAAGGGATGGCGGCGATTCAGCGTGCGATTGACAGTGTGTCTCATTATCTGGTGCTGAAAACAGCCATCAGCATCATCACCGGCCTGGTCGCCTGGGCGATGCTCGCCGCACTCGATGTTCGCTTCGCTTTTGTCTGGGGATTGCTGGCCTTTGCGCTTAATTACATCCCGAATATTGGTTCAGTCCTCGCGGCAATCCCCCCTATCGCTCAGGTACTGGTGTTTAATGGCTTCTACGAAGCGTTGCTGGTGCTGGCGGGATATCTGCTGATTAATCTGGTCTTCGGCAATATTCTGGAGCCGCGGATCATGGGGCGTGGGCTGGGGCTTTCCACATTGGTGGTATTTCTGTCGTTGATTTTTTGGGGATGATTGTTAGGACCGGTGGGTATGCTGCTTTCCGTGCCGTTGACAATTATTGTCAAAATTGCCCTTGAACAATCAGCTGGAGGTCAAAGCATCGCCGTTCTGTTAAGCGATCTCAATAAAGAGTGACGGCCTCCGCAGAGGCCGTCAAGTTTACAGAGCTTTCAGGATTGCATCCACGCTGGCTTTGGCGTCACCAAACAGCATGTGGGTGTTTTCCTTGAAGAACAGCGGGTTTTGCACACCAGCATAGCCTGTGTTCATCGACCGTTTAAAGACAATCACGTTCTGCGCTTTCCACACTTCAAGCACAGGCATACCAGCAATCGGACTCTTCGGATCATCCTGCGCCGCCGGGTTAACCGTATCGTTAGCACCAATCACCAGTACGGTATCGGTATCAGCGAAGTCATCGTTGATCTCGTCCATTTCCAGTACGATGTCATACGGTACTTTTGCTTCAGCCAGCAATACGTTCATATGCCCAGGCAAACGCCCCGCAACCGGGTGGATACCGAAACGCACGTTGATACCACGAGCGCGCAGTTTCTCGGTTATTTCAGCGACAGGATATTGCGCCTGCGCGACTGCCATGCCGTACCCCGGAGTAATGATCACTGAATGGGAGTTTTTCAGTAATTCCGCTGTCTCTTCTGCGGTGATTTCGCGGTGCTCGCCCACTTCCTGATCATCGCCAGTAGAAGAGCCATCGGTGCCGAAACCACCCGCAATAACGCTGATAAAGGAACGGTTCATCGCCTTACACATAATGTAAGAAAGGATTGCCCCCGAAGAACCGACCAGCGCGCCGGTCACGATCAGCAGGTCGTTGCTAAGCATAAAGCCCGCTGCCGCTGCCGCCCAACCAGAGTATGAGTTCAGCATTGACACGACGACTGGCATATCTGCACCACCGATGGAGGCGACTAAATGCCAGCCAAATACCAGCGCAATGGCGGTCATTATCAGCAATGCCAGCACTTGCAGGCCTACGCTGTCCGTGCGAACAAATACAATCAGCAGCAGGAAGGAAACGACCAGAGCCGCCAGGTTCATTTTGTGACGGTTTGGCAGCATCAACGGTTTAGACGAAATCTTGCCACACAGTTTGCCGAACGCCACCACCGACCCCGTGAACGTTACCGCCCCGATGAAGATACCGAGGAACACTTCCGTCAGGTGAATATTGACCAGAATCGGTTCCATTCCCGCGTCATGATGCAGATAGCTGTTAAAACCAACCAGTACTGCTGCCAGACCCACGAAGCTATGCAGGATTGCCACCAGTTCTGGCATTTCGGTCATTTCAACTTTCTTCGCCAGGCGGATACCAATTGCCCCACCGATGACCATCGCCAACAAGATCCAGCCAACATTACCCGTATCCGGTCCAAAGATGGTTGCGATTAACGCAATCGCCATCCCGGCGATACCGAAGTTGTTACCCTGGCGAGACGTTTCATGTTTCGAAAGCCCGGCCAGACTGAAGATAAACAGGATCGCGGCAACAATGTATGCAGCTGTAACTAATCCTCCAGACATATGTTACCCCTTAATTTTTGCGGAACATTTTCAGCATGCGCTGAGTCACGGTGAAGCCACCGAAAATATTAATGCTGGCTATAAGCACCGCGATAAAACTAAGGAAGCTAACCCAGCCGCCCTGGCCAATCTGCAACAGTGCTCCGACAACAATAATCCCTGAAATCGCGTTGGTGACCGACATCAACGGTGTATGCAGCGCGTGCGAAACATTCCACACCACGTAATAGCCGACAACGCAGGCCAGCGCGAAAACGGTGAAGTGCCCAAGAAACTCTTTCGGCGCAACGCTTGCCAGCCAGCCGAAAAGGATAATTGCCAGCGCCATCAAGGCATATTTACGCCACGGTGAGCAGGCACATTTTTCCTCAGTTTTCACTTCCGGTGCCGCTTTTTGTGCCGCCTGCGGCTGAGCTGATACCTGAATCGGCGGTGCCGGCCAGGTAATTTCGCCAGCACGGATCACGGTCACACCGCGAATCACCACATCATCAAAATCAACCGTGATGTTGCCGTCTTTCTCTTTGCACAACAGTTTCAGCAGATTAACGAGGTTAGTGCCGTAAAGCTGTGAGGATTGCGTCGGCAGACGGCCCGGAAGATCGGTATAACCAATCACTTTGACACCATTTTCCGTAGTGAAAATTTCACCCGGTACGGTGTATTCACAGTTGCCGCCGTTTTGGGCTGCCAGGTCGACAATCACACTGCCCGACTTCATGGAGTCAACCATTTCACGGGTAATCAGCTTCGGCGCTGGTTTGCCTGGAATAAGCGCGGTGGTGACAATGATATCGACCTCTTTTGCCTGGGCGGCAAAGAGCTCCATTTCCGCTTTGATGAACGCATCCGACATCACTTTGGCATAGCCATCGCCGCTGCCCGCTTCCTCTTTAAAGTCCAGCTCGAGGAATTCCGCGCCCATACTTTGAACTTGTTCTTTCACTTCCGGGCGGGTGTCGAATGCACGCACAATCGCGCCGAGACTATTGGCTGCGCCAATGGCGGCCAGACCTGCAACACCCGCACCAATCACCATCACTTTTGCCGGTGGCACTTTCCCTGCCGCCGTGATTTGCCCGGTAAAGAAGCGCCCAAATTCATGTGCCGCTTCAACAATGGCGCGATAACCAGCGATGTTCGCCATCGAACTGAGTGCGTCCAGCGATTGTGCGCGTGAGATACGCGGCACAGAGTCCATCGCCATCACAGTCACGTTACGTTCCGCAAGTTTTTGCATTAATTCCGGATTCTGCGCAGGCCAGATAAAAC
This sequence comes from Escherichia sp. HH091_1A, assembly GCF_030295175.1. Lineage (NCBI taxonomy): Bacteria > Pseudomonadati > Pseudomonadota > Gammaproteobacteria > Enterobacterales > Enterobacteriaceae > Escherichia > Escherichia sp. HH091_1A. The sequence continues at coordinate 1,984,603 of NZ_AP025747.1, forward strand.
TCACCAGCGTTGTCCCTGGATTCAGTAACGCAATTTCATCATCTAACGGCGCATTGACCTTCAGAATGATCTCTGACTGCCAGACGTTATTCCCTTCTACAATTTCGGCGCCCGCTTGCACAAACGCTTTATCGTCAAAACTTGCCAGTTGACCCGCGCCGCTCTCTACCGCGACGGTAAAACCCAGTTTCAGCAGCTGTTCCACTGTTTTTGGCGTTGCTGCAACACGGGTTTCATTGGTTAACCGTTCTCTTGGTATGCCAATTCGCATGATATTCCCTTCCATCGGTTTTATTGATGATGGTTTGCCTGTGTCAGGATCCACACAAGCCGCTCATGTACGAGCTAAATGTTACTCCGTTAAAATAAATTAGTAACAAACGCCCTATAACGTACTGAAAATTATGCCTGTGATCTAGCGCCAAAAATCAGTATTTCGGCGTGAACTCGCAAAATATTAACGATTCAGCCGTGATAGTGGGATAAACACCTTAGAACGCTAGATAAAGACTGATAATTATCTTCGGTGGACAGGTAAAACGTGATATCGCCCCGGCACGAATCATTACTTAACATTAAATTAACTTATACAATTCAGTTGCTTCAGTAGTATTGATGCTGATACGGCTGTTTTTTAAGCATAGACCGTCATTTGAACAGGATTAAAATTGGCTTAAGGAATGTGATATGAAAAATGACGCAGACAGTTACACCGTTTAAATGCAATAATCAGCCACGTTTCTCGTTAATAACAATACCAGTACCTGGTTTGCGCAAGGCGAAGGATTATTTTTATGAAGCTTAAGAACACCCTCCTGGCGTCGGCACTGCTTTCTGCTACGGCCTTTTCCGTTAACGCAGCAACAGAACTGACACCGGAGCAAGCGGCAGCGGTTAAACCTTTTGACCGTGTAGTGGTTACCGGTCGTTTTAATGCTATTGGCGAAGCGGTGAAAGCCGTTTCTCGTCGCGCTGATAAAGAAGGTGCCGCCTCTTTTTATGTTGTCGACACTTCTGATTTTGGTAACAGCGGTAACTGGCGTGTGGTCGCTGACCTCTATAAAGCCGATGCTGAAAAAGCCGAAGAAACAAGTAATCGCGTTATCAACGGTGTTGTCGAACTGCCAAAAGATCAGGCCGTTCTGATTGAACCGTTTGATACGGTTACCGTTCAGGGCTTCTATCGTAGCCAGCCTGAAGTCAATGACGCCATCACCAAAGCGGCAAAAGCGAAAGGCGCTTACGCTTTCTACATTGTTCGTCAAATCGATGCTAACCAGGGCGGTAACCAGCGCATTACAGCGTTCATCTATAAAAAAGATGCTAAGAAACGCGTCGTACAAAGCCCGGATGTGATCCCGGCAGATTCCGAAGCGGGACGTGCAGCTCTGGCTGCGGGTGGCGAAGCAGCGAAGAAAGTAGAGATCCCAGGGGTTGCGACAACCGCATCACCAAGTTCTGAAGTTGGTCGCTTCTTTGAAACCCAGTCATCAAAAGGCGGGCGTTACACTGTCACGCTTCCTGATGGTACTAAAGTCGAAGAACTGAACAAAGCAACAGCAGCGATGATGGTTCCATTCGACAGCATCAAATTCTCTGGCAACTATGGCAACATGACCGAAGTCTCCTATCAGGTTGCAAAACGTGCCGCGAAGAAAGGCGCTAAGTATTACCACATCACCCGCCAGTGGCAGGAACGTGGTAATAACCTCACCGTTAGCGCAGATCTGTATAAATAACTATTCAGTTACCACTATAAGGCGGCTTAATGCCGCCTTTAGCATTTTTAGTCACAAATTTCCCCACGACCATTGCATGCAGACACATCTCTTCGTAAAATCCCGCGCTTCAGTGGCAAACTCCATTTTTATGCGTTTTGCCCTAATATTTATTCTTCTAATCACGTTTTAACCACTGGATATCGATGGAAAAGAAACTGGGACTGAGCGCACTCACCGCGCTGGTATTAAGCTCAATGCTGGGCGCGGGTGTTTTCAGTCTGCCGCAAAATATGGCGGCAGTTGCCAGCCCGGCAGCACTGCTCATCGGCTGGAGCATTACTGGTGCTGGCATTTTATTGCTGGCCTTTGCCATGCTGATCCTCACACGCATTCGCCCCGAGCTTGACGGCGGCATCTTTACCTATGCCCGCGAAGGGTTTGGTGAGTTAATCGGCTTTTGTTCCGCATGGGGGTACTGGCTGTGCGCGGTTATCGCCAACGTCTCCTATCTGGTGATCGTTTTTTCCGCGTTAAGCTTTTTTACGGACACGCCGGAATTGCGTCTGTTTGGCGATGGCAATACCTGGCAATCGATCGTCGGTGCCTCGGCTTTATTGTGGATTGTTCACTTTTTGATCCTGCGCGGGGTACAAACCGCTGCCAGCATTAACCTGGTGGCGACACTGGCAAAATTGTTGCCGCTGGGCCTGTTTATTGTGCTGGCGATGATGATGTTCAAACTGGACACCTTCAAGCTCGACTTTACTGGCCTTGCACTTGGCGTACCGGTATGGGAACAGGTGAAAAACACCATGCTGATCACCCTGTGGGTTTTCATTGGTGTGGAAGGTGCTGTGGTCGTTTCGGCGCGTGCGCGTAATAAACGTGATGTAGGTAAAGCAACACTGCTGGCGGTTCTCTCCGCTCTGGGCGTTTACTTGCTGGTAACGCTGCTTTCGCTGGGCGTGGTAGCACGTCCTGAACTGGCTGAAATTCGTAACCCGTCAATGGCCGGTCTGATGGTGGAAATGATGGGACCGTGGGGCGAAATCATCATCGCTGCCGGTTTGATCGTTTCCGTTTGCGGTGCGTACTTAAGCTGGACCATCATGGCGGCAGAAGTTCCGTTCCTGGCAGCCACCCATAAAGCATTCCCGCGCATTTTCGCGCGCCAGAACGCACAAGCCGCGCCATCCGCCTCACTGTGGCTGACCAATATCTGCGTGCAAATTTGTCTGGTACTGATCTGGCTGACCGGTTCCGATTACAACACGTTGCTGACCATCGCCTCAGAAATGATTCTGGTGCCTTATTTCCTGGTCGGCGCGTTCTTGCTGAAAATTGCAACCCGTCCACTGCATAAAGCGGTAGGTGTCGGTGCCTGCATTTATGGCTTATGGTTATTGTACGCCTCTGGTCCAATGCATCTGCTGTTGTCCGTCGTTCTGTATGCGCCAGGGCTACTGGTCTTCCTGTACGCGCGTAAAACGCATACACATGATAATGTACTGAATCGTCAGGAAATGGTGCTGATTGGCATGCTGTTAATTGCCTCAGTTCCGGCGACCTGGATGCTGGTGGGATAACGTTCATCCCATCGTTGGATAGCAAAGGAGATAACGATGGGTAAAACCCACGCCTTGCCAATATTAATTACTGGAGGCGGCCGTCGCATCGGCCTCGCCCTCGCCTGGCATTTCATTAATCAAAAGCAACCGGTGATAGTCAGCTATCGGACACACTATCCTGCCATTGATGGGCTGATGAATGCGGGTGCGATGTGTATTCAGGCTGATTTTTCGACCAACGACGGTGTGATGGCGTTTGCCGATGAAGTGCTAAAAAGCACCCACGGCCTGCGTGCGGTGTTGCACAATGCCAGTGCGTGGATGGCAGAAAAACCAGGTATGCCACTCACCGACGTACTGGCCTGCATGATGCAGATCCACGTTAATGCCCCATACCTACTTAACCACGCGCTGGAAAGATTACTGCGCGGGCACGGACACGCCGCCAGCGATATTATTCACTTTACCGATTATGTGGTGGAGCGCGGTAGCGACAAACATATTGCCTATGCTGCAAGCAAAGCAGCACTGGATAATATGACCCGCTCGTTTGCCCGCAAGCTGGCACCTGAAGTGAAAGTAAATTCTATTGCGCCATCGCTGATCCTGTTTAATGAGCATGATGATGCCGAATATCGTCAACAGGCACTGAATAAATCGCTGATAAAAACCGCACCTGGCGAGAAAGAAGTGATCGACCTGGTCGATTACTTACTTACCAGTTGCTTTGTCACCGGACGCAGTTTCCCACTTGATGGCGGTCGTCATCTGCGTTAATGCAGCTTAATCCAGCATATAATCAACACCCATGCGCTTAGTCCCCAGCATGCAACAGAACCAACAAAAGCGGCGGGCAAGCGCATCATTCCGGTGAAATACCACAGCGACGCCAGGTAAACAAAATAGGGAATAATCGACCACATGCTAAAAATGATGGTTGCGCGTAAGGCTTCAATGCCGCGTTCGCTGGCAACAATATAATGCGCGATGAGCGCAAAGGTCGGGAAAAGTGGAATCAGCCCGGCGATATAATAATTTTTCGTTTTTGCTAAAACACCAATCAACAGCACTACCAGCGCACCGAGCGCGGCTTTGATTACCAGCCCCATCTTTTTACCTTAACACTTCCATAACAAGTCACCAGTAGAATACCTGATGAAAACTTGTTTAGAAACGATTGATAGTAAGTAAAAACAGCGCGGTGTATTGTGACGTTTTTATATCTACCGTGAATAATATGAACACTATCGTATTTGTGGAAGATGATGCGGAAGTCGGTTCACTGATTGCCGCGTACCTGGCAAAACATGATATGCAGGTTACCGTAGAGCCGCGCGGCGACCAGGCCGAAGAAACTATTCTGCGAGAAAATCCGGATTTGGTGTTACTCGATATCATGCTGCCCGGCAAGGACGGCATGACCATTTGTCGTGATTTACGCGCAAAGTGGTCCGGACCGATTGTTCTTCTAACCTCTCTCGATAGCGACATGAACCACATCCTGGCACTGGAAATGGGTGCCTGCGACTATATTCTCAAAACGACACCCCCTGCTGTATTGTTAGCGCGCTTACGTTTACATTTGCGTCAGAATGAGCAAGCCACACTGACCAAAGGTCTTCAGGAAACGACGCTGACTCCCTACAAAGCCCTGCATTTCGGCACGTTGACCATCGATCCCATCAACCGCGTAGTCACTCTGGCTAATGCTGAAATCTCGCTCTCGACAGCTGATTTCGAATTATTGTGGGAATTAGCTACCCATGCTGGGCAAATCATGGACCGCGATGCATTGCTGAAAAATTTACGCGGCGTCAGTTATGACGGACTGGATCGTAGCGTGGACGTGGCTATTTCGCGGTTAAGAAAAAAACTGCTCGATAACGCTGCCGAACCCTACCGCATTAAAACCGTGCGTAACAAAGGCTATCTTTTTGCGCCTCATGCGTGGGAATAATCGATGAAAAAACTGTTTATCCAGTTTTACCTGTTATTGTTTGTCTGCTTCCTTGTGATGTCTCTGCTGGTTGGGCTGGTGTACAAATTTACCGCCGAACGCGCGGGCAAACAGTCGCTGGATGATTTGATGAACAGTTCGCTGTATCTGATGCGCAGCGAATTGCGTGAGATCCCCCCACACGATTGGGGTAAGACGCTGAAAGAGATGGATTTAAATCTCTCTTTCGATCTGCGTGTCGAGCCGCTGAGTAAATATCATCTTGATGATATTTCCATGCACCGGCTGCGTGGCGGCGAAATTGTCGCCCTGGACGATCAGTACACTTTTTTGCAACGCATCCCGCGCAGCCACTACGTGCTGGCAGTTGGTCCTGTTCCTTATCTTTATTACCTCCATCAGATGCGATTACTGGATATCGCCCTGATCGCTTTTATTGCCATTTCCCTCGCCTTTCCGGTGTTTATCTGGATGCGTCCGCACTGGCAGGATATGTTAAAACTGGAAGCAGCGGCGCAACGATTTGGCGATGGGCATCTCAGTGAGCGTATCCACTTTGATGAAGGTTCGAGCTTTGAACGACTTGGCGTCGCATTTAACCAGATGGCGGACAATATCAACGCCTTGATTGCCAGCAAAAAACAGCTTATTGACGGTATCGCTCACGAACTGCGAACACCGTTAGTGCGCCTGCGTTATCGACTGGAGATGAGCGATAACCTGAGCGCCGCCGAATCCCAGGCGTTGAATCGCGATATCAGTCAACTTGAAGCTTTAATTGAAGAGCTGCTGACTTATGCCCGACTCGATCGCCCACAAAACGAGCTTCATCTTAGCGAACCAGACCTGCCGTTGTGGCTGTCAACGCATCTGGCAGACATTCAGGCAGTAACGCCCGATAAAACGGTACGGATTAAAACGCTCGCGCAAGGCCATTATGCGGCGTTGGATATGCGCTTAATGGAGCGCGTGCTGGATAATTTGCTCAATAACGCCCTGCGCTACTGTCACTCAACGGTTGAAACCAGCCTGCTACTGTCGGGGAACAGAGCGACATTAATTGTTGAGGATGATGGCCCAGGGATCGCCCCAGAAAATCGCGAACACATCTTTGAACCTTTTGTTCGCCTCGACCCCAGCCGCGACCGCGCAACCGGCGGCTGTGGGCTAGGGCTGGCAATTGTTCACTCTATAGCACTGGCAATGGGCGGCACGGTTAACTGTGACACCAGCGAACTGGGGGGTGCCCGCTTCTCGTTTAGCTGGCCGTTATGGCATAACATCCCGCAATTTACCTCTGCCTGACACTACGCGCACGGTGGTCAAGTCACCACCACTGTGCTATAAAATAAGGATGTTGTAACTAAAGTGGTTAATATTATGGCGCGTTACGATCTCGTAGACCGACTCAACACTACCTTTCACCAGATGGAACAAGAACTGGCTGCATTTGCCGCTGAGCTAGAACAGCACAAATTGCTGGTTGCCCGCGTGTTCTCTTTACCGGAGGTGAAAAAAGAGGATGAGCATAATCCGCTTAATCGTATTGAGGTAAAGCAACATCTCGGTAAAGAGGCGCAGGCGCTGGCGATACGTCATTTCCGCCATTTGTTTATTCAGCAACAGTCCGAAAATCGCAGCAGCAAGGCTGCTGTTCGACTGCCTGGCGTGTTGTGTTACCAGGTCGATAACCTTTCGCAAGCAGTGTTGGTCAGTCATATTCAGCACATCAATCAACTCAAGACTACGTTCGAGCATATCGTCACGGTTGAGTCAGAACTTCCCACAGCGGCGCGTTTTGAATGGGTGCATCGTCATTTGCCGGGGCTGATCACCCTTAATGCTTACCGAACGCTCACTGTTCTGCACGACCCCGCCACTTTACGTTTTGGCTGGGCCAATAAACATATCATTAAGAATTTGCATCGTGATGAAGTCCTGGCACAGCTGGAAAAAAGCCTGAAATCACCGCGCAGTGTCGCACCGTGGACGCGCGAAGAGTGGCAACGAAAACTGGAGAGAGAGTATCAGGATATTGCTACCCTGCCACAGGACGCGAAGTTAAAAATCAAACGTCCGGTGAAGGTGCAGCCGATTGCCCGCGTCTGGTACAAGGGAGATCAAAAACAAGTACAACACGCTTGCCCTACGCCGCTTATTGCGCTGATTAATCGGGATAATGGCGCGGGCGTGCCGGACGTTGGGGAGTTGTTAAATTACGATGCCGACAATGTGCAATACCGTTATAAACCACAGGCGCAGCCGCTTCGTTTGATCATTCCCCGGCTGCACCTGTATGTTGCAGATTAACGCCCTGCTTTCATACTGCCGACCATCTGTTCTGGCCGTACCCAGCTGTCAAACTCGGCTTCGCTAAGATACCCCAGCGCAAGGGCCGCAGCTTTTAAGGTCAGCCCTTCTTTATGCGCTTTTTTGGCGATCTCGGCGGCTTTGTCATAACCAATGTGAGTGTTGAGCGCAGTCACCAGCATCAGCGATTCATTGAGTAATTGATTGATTCGCTCACGATTCGGTTCAATGCCCACTGCGCAGTGTTTGTTGAAACTTTCCATGCCATCTGCCAGCAAGCGCACCGATTGCAGGAAATTGTGGATCACCATCGGACGGAAGACGTTCAGTTCAAAGTTACCGGAAGCGCCCCCCATGTTGATCGCCACGTCGTTCCCCATCACCTGACAGCAGAGCATGGTTAATGCCTCACACTGGGTTGGGTTCACTTTCCCCGGCATGATTGAGCTGCCCGGCTCATTTTCCGGGATTGAGATTTCACCAATTCCGCAGCGCGGGCCTGAGGCCAGCCAGCGGACATCATTGGCAATTTTCATCAGTGACGCAGCCAACCCTTTCAACGCGCCGTGCGCCTGAACCAGGGCATCACAGGTCGCCAGCGCTTCAAATTTGTTCGGCGCGGTAACAAACGGTGCGCAGGTAATGACTGCCAGTTCATCTGCCACGCGACGCGCATACTCCGGATGGGTATTTAGTCCAGTACCCACAGCTGTACCGCCCATAGCCAGTTCCGCTACATGCGGCAGGCTGTATTCGATATGTTTGAGATTATGCTCCAGCATCGCTACCCAGCCGGAAATCTCCTGCCCCAGTGTTAGCGGCGTGGCATCCTGCAAGTGGGTACGACCAATTTTGACGATATCGGCAAATGCGCGCGATTTCTCATTCAGCGTCTGTGTCAGGGTTTTAAGCTGCGGAATGAGTTGCTTGCGCAGCGCCAGTAGCGCCGCAACGTGCATCGCCGTCGGAAAGACATCATTGGAACTTTGGCTTTTGTTCACGTCGTCGTTAGGGTGAACTTTACGCTCCATCCCGCGCACGCCGCCAAGTAATTCACTGGCCCGATTAGCCAGCACTTCGTTCATGTTCATATTACTTTGCGTGCCGGAGCCGGTCTGCCAGATTGCCAGCGGGAATTCATCATCATGCTGTCCTGCCAGTACTTCATCCGCCGCCTGACGAATGGCGCTCGCTTTCTCTTCAGACAACAAGCCTAAATCTTCATTAACTTTTGCCGCTGCGCGTTTGGTTAGCGCCAGCGCATGAATCAGTGAGGTGGGCATTTTCTCCGTCGAAATGCGGAAATGCTCCAGCGAGCGTTGAGTTTGTGCGCCCCACAGCTTATCTGCCGGGACATCAATCGCCCCCATCGAATCTTTTTCGCTGCGTACTGTATTCATGGCCTGCTCCTCACCTGATTAATTTTTTCTTTCTGTTTTGCTTTCGTTAAGCAACTTTTAGCTCACTCATTATTTACTATTTGATAACAAATGTTTGGTCTTTCGTGCCATGTAAAAAAACCGCCCCGAAGGGCGGCTCTGTTTATTTCACACAGCGGGTGCACTGTGTGAGTTGTATCTGCTGGAAGAAGTCATTTCCTTTATCATCCACAAGGATAAACGCCGGGAAATCTTCTACTTCAATTTTCCAGATGGCTTCCATTCCCAGTTCCGGATATTCAACACATTCCAGGCTCTTAATACTTCCCTGCGCCAATACTGCTGCCGGACCACCGATACTACCGAGGTAGAAACCGCCGTGTTTTTTACAGGCATCCGTCACCTGCTGGCTGCGGTTGCCTTTCGCCAGCATGATCATACTGCCGCCCTGCGCTTGCAGTTGATCGACATAAGAATCCATCCGTCCGGCGGTCGTTGGGCCAAGAGAACCGGAGGCATAACCTTCCGGCGTTTTGGCCGGACCCGCATAGTAAATCGGATGATCTTTGATGTACTGCGGCAGCCCTTCACCGTTATCCATCCGCTCTTTCAGTTTGGCGTGAGCAATATCACGACCGACGATAATCGTGCCATTCAGCGATAAGCGTGTAGAAACGGGATACTGCGACAACTGTGCGAGGATCTCTTTCATCGGACGGTTAAGGTCAACGCGCACCGCTTCGCCTTCTCCCGCTTTGCGCAGCTCTTCCGGGATATATTTGCCTGGATTATGTTCCAGTTTTTCGATCCAGATCCCCTGACGGTTGATCTTCGCTTTGATATTACGGTCAGCAGAACAGGAGACACCCATACCGACCGGGCAGGATGCGCCGTGACGTGGCAGGCGAATCACGCGGATGTCGTGAGCGAAGTATTTACCACCAAACTGCGCACCCAGACCAAGATTTTGCGCTTCGATCAGCAATTCTTTTTCAAGTTCCACATCGCGGAACGCCTGACCGTGCTCATTCCCTTCCGTTGGCAGTTCATCATAGTATTTAGCGGAAGCCAGTTTCACCGTTTTAAGATTCGTTTCTGCAGAAGTTCCACCAATAACGAACGCAATATGATACGGAGGACAGGCCGCCGTACCCAGCGTGCGCATCTTCTCAACCAGGTAATTTTTCAGTTTTCCCGGCGTCAGTAACGCTTTGGTTTCCTGATAGAGATACGTCTTGTTTGCCGAACCGCCACCTTTGGCGATACAGAGGAATTTGTACTCGTCACCATCAACGGCATAAAGATCGATCTGCGCTGGTAAGTTAGTGCCGGTATTCACCTCTTTATACATATCCAGCGGCGCGTTTTGCGAGTAGCGCAGATTATCCTCGATATAAGTGTTATAGACACCGCGCGCCAGCGCTGCTTCATCACCGCCACCGGTCCATACACGCTGCCCTTTTTTACCAACAATAATCGCGGTGCCGGTATCCTGACAGGTTGGCAGAACGCCTTTTGCCGCGATGTCGGAGTTACGCAGGAATTGCAGCGCCACATATTTATCATTTTCGCTGGCTTCCGGGTCACGCAGAATGTCGGCCACCTGTTGTTGGTGAGCCGGACGCAGCATAAATGACGCATCATGAAACGCTTGACGCGCCAACAAAGTTAACGCTTCGGGTGCGACTTTCAAAATCTCCTGCCCTTCAAATTCAGATACGCTAACGTGTTCGCTGGTTAGCAGGTAATACTCAGTATCATCTTTTTTGAGTGGAAAAGGAGCCTGATAATGAAAGGGTTTGTTTGACATTGTTCTCTCACTTACTGCCTGGTTTGGTTATGCTCTGGGCGGGTGTTCCGTTGCCCTGTTAAAAGCGAGTAACAATATCCTACACAGTTTTTTAACAAAAACTGAGACTAGTACGACTTTTTGCGGCTCCAGGTTACTTCCCGTAGGATTCTTGCTTTAATAGCGGGATTAATTTCCACATTAAAACAGGGATTGATCATGCAAAAACTCATTAACTCAGTGCAAAACTATGCCTGGGGCAGCAAAACGGCGTTGACTGAACTTTATGGTATGGAAAATCCGTCCAGCCAGCCGATGGCCGAGCTGTGGATGGGCGCACATCCGAAAAGCAGTTCACAGGTGCAGAATGCCGCCGGAGATATCGTTTCACTGCGTGATGTGATTGAGAGTGATAAATCGACTCTGCTCGGAGAGGCCGTTGCCAAACGCTTTGGCGAACTGCCTTTCCTGTTCAAAGTATTATGCGCAGCACAGCCGCTCTCCATTCAGGTTCATCCAAACAAACGCAATTCTGAAATCGGTTTTGCCAAAGAAAATGCTGCAGGTATTCCGATGGATGCCGCTGAGCGTAACTATAAAGATCCTAACCACAAGCCGGAGCTGGTTTTTGCGCTGACGCCTTTCCTTGCGATGAACGCGTTTCGTGAGTTTTCCGAGATTGTCTCCCTACTCCAGCCAGTCGCAGGTGCACATCCGGCGATTGCTCACTTTTTACAACAGCCTGATGCCGAACGTTTAAGCGAACTGTTCGCCAGCCTGTTGAATATGCAGGGTGAAGAAAAATCCCGCGCGCTGGCGATTTTAAAATCGGCCCTCGACAGCCAGCAGGGTGAACCATGGCAAACGATTCGTTTAATTTCTGAATTTTACCCGGAAGACAGCGGTCTGTTCTCCCCGCTGTTGCTGAATGTGGTGAAATTGAATCCTGGCGAAGCGATGTTCCTGTTCGCTGAAACACCGCACGCTTACCTGCAAGGCGTGGCGCTGGAAGTGATGGCGAACTCCGATAACGTGCTGCGTGCGGGTCTGACGCCTAAATACATTGATATTCCGGAACTGGTTGCCAATGTGAAGTTCGAAGCCAAACCGGCTAACCAGTTGTTGACCCAGCCAGTGAAACAAGGTGCAGAACTGGACTTCCCGATTCCGGTGGATGATTTTGCCTTCTCGCTGCATGACCTTAGCGAAGAAGAAACCACCATCAGCCAGCAGAGTGCCGCCATTTTGTTCTGCGTCGAAGGCGATGCAACGCTGTGTAAAGGTTCTCAGCAGTTACAGCTTAAACCGGGTGAATCAGCGTTTATTGCCGCCAACGAATCACCGGTGACTGTCAAAGGCCACGGCCGTTTAGCGCGTGTTTACAACAAGCTGTAAGAGCTTACTGAAAAAATTAACATCTCTTGCTAAGCTTATTAAAGGCTTATAACACCTTCAGGCGGCCAGTCCGCCTGATTTCATTTTATGGATAATCATTATGAATAAATCGCTGGTAGCGGTAGGCGTCATTGTTGCGCTAGGCGTAGTCTGGACAGGCGGCGCATGGTATACAGGCAAGAAGATAGAAACCCATCTCGAAGACATGGTCGCGCAGGCGAACGCGCAACTCAAACTGACAGCTCCTGAATCCAATCTGGAAGTAAGTTATCAAAACTATCATCGCGGCGTATTCAGCAGCCAGTTGCAGCTGTTGGTGAAACCCGTTGCCGGAAAAGAAAATCCGTGGATTAAAAGTGGTCAGAGCGTCATCTTCAACGAATCAGTTGATCATGGCCCCTTCCCCTTTGCCCAGCTTAAAAAACTGAACCTGATCCCGTCTATGGCATCAATTCAAACTACGCTGGTCAATAACGAAGTAAGCAAGCCACTGTTTGATATGGCAAAGGGTGAAACGCCTTTTGAGATTAACTCCCGCATTGGTTACAGCGGAGATTCCAGTTCCGATATTTCGCTCAAGCCACTGAATTACGAACAAAAGGATGAAAAAGTCGCCTTTAGCGGCGGCGAGTTCCAGTTAAATGCTGACAAAGACGGCAAAGCTATCTCCCTTTCCGGAGAGGCGCAAAGTGGTCGGGTAGACGCGGTTAACGAATACAACCAGAAAGTGCAGTTAACCTTTAATAATCTGAAAACCGACGGTTCCAGCACGCTGGCAAGTTTTGGTGAGCGCGTAGGAAACCAAAAACTGTCGCTGGAGAAAATGACCATTTCAGTGGAAGGCAAAGAACTGGCACTGCTGGAAGGCATGGAGATCAGCGGTAAATCGGATCTGGTCAATGACGGTAAAACGATCAATAGCCAACTGGATTACTCGCTAAATAGCCTTAAGGTACAGAATCAGGATCTGGGCAGCGGCAAGCTGACTTTAAAAGTCGGCCAGATTGATGGCGAAGCCTGGCATCAGTTTAGTCAGCAATATAACGCGCAAACTCAGGCGCTTCTGGCACAGCCAGAGATTGCCAACAATCCCGAACTTTATCAGGAGAAAGTGACGGAAGCCTTCTTTAGCGCCCTGCCGCTGATGTTGAAAGGCGATCCGGTGATTACTATCGCGCCGTTAAGCTGGAAAAACAGTCAGGGTGAAAGTGCGTTGAATCTGTCGCTGTTCCTGAAAGATCCGGCAACGACAAAAGAAGCGCCGCAAACGCTGGCACAGGAAGTAGACCGCTCGGTTAAATCTCTGGATGCGAAACTGACCATTCCGGTGGATATGGCAACTGAGTTGATGACTCAGGTAGCGAAGCTGGAAGGTTATCAGGAAGATCAAGCGAAAAAACTGGCGAAACAGCAAGTTGAAGGTGCATCAGCAATGGGGCAGATGTTCCGTCTGACCACCTTGCAGGACAATACCATCACCACCAGCCTGCAATATGCTAACGGTCAGATCACGTTAAACGGGCAGAAAATGCCACTGGAAGATTTTGTTGGGATGTTTGCGATGCCGGCATTAAACGTTCCAGCTGTACCCGCTATTCCGCAGCAGTAATTCACAGCCAAAATGCCGGAGATTTTTCTCTCCGGCGTTTTTTCTTACTTCAGCATAAAGTCATACTGAATACTCATTTTCACATCCCAGTAATTCAGGTGATCGCCCAGTGTACTGCCATCGCGCTTTTCCCGCCCTTTATCGGCAGCAAGAAAGAAATTCATCCCTTGTAACGGCCCTTCGCTGACCCGATAGTTCATACCACCTAAGATACCCGCGCCTTCAATCCGCACATCTCGTTTACTGGATTCATAGCCGCGAGTCACAATCGGTGCAAATGTCAGCGTAAATTGCGGAGTTAAACGATAATTGACGCCCAATTGCCAGGACTGCATTCCTTCACGGTTACGATCAAGACTTAATGAAAAGGGATAGCCAATGTCGGTGTCCACCACGGCACCATTCATTGCATGGCGCAAATAACCACCACTGCCAAATACGCTTCCCCACGGCGCATTCCAGGTCAATTGTCCACTAACCAACGCCGTTTCATTGGGCTGGCTGGTATTACGACTTAAACCTTCGAGTTGCGCGTAAAAGCCGAGCAACTCCCCTTTCAACGTATAATTCGGGTCGAGCGGTATGCTTTTCTCGAGAATACTTTGTATCTGATTGGAAACATCTTTCTGTACCGATGCCCCCAGAGAATAGCGACTGGTATCATCATGCCAACTGGCGGCTAAAAAAGAACGTGCGCGATGTTTATCGTATTTTCCCGTCTGGCTGTTATAAACCCCTTCATCACGAATACCGGTTGTTGAATCGGTCCATAAAAATACTCGTGACCGCCACATTCCCCACAGATCAATATTTGGCGTTAAAGCCCAGTAACCTAATGCTCCTTCAGAAACTGTCGGTAATGTACGTTGCGAACTGCCAGCCATTAACGGAATACGATAAGGTAAGCTACCATAACTATAATCCGTCCCGAAGCGACCTAATTTAAGCAGGCTATTTTCACTGGGTTTTATTTTTACTGCACCCAGGGCAAAGCCAAAACTTTTATCACCATCAAGATACCACCGGGTACTCATATCAGCACGAGCACCTAATTTATAAACATAATACGCCCCGCCTTCAACGCCAATAATATTGGAATAATAACCACTATTGAAATCGAGCAATCCTCCCTGTACCCATGCGTAAATATCTCTTCCCGCGCCAGCACTGGGCTTATCCGCCCTGCGCAATTCGTTTTTCAGTCTGATGCGTAGTCCCGCTTCATCGTCAGCCAGTTGCGCCGCGTAAGCAGAGGTAAGGCCAGAGGCAGCCGTCAGGCAAATAACGGCCATGGCCACTATTTTTCTCATAGTTGCACCTTTGATGTTCTGATTATTTTTATTGAATATTAATTAGTGATATCGCTGATTAATTGCTGTTGCATTTTTTTACGATTATCAATTTCAACCACGATTTCTTTGAATTTTTTATCCGTGAGAGGATAAAACCAGATAATGACGAATGCCAGCAGCATAAATCCGCAAGGTACTAAGGCAATTGATGTGCGGATGCCCATAATAACTTCCGGCGTTTGCACCTGATTGGCAATATATCCGCTTAATCCCAAAATAAAGGCAGGAATCGAACCTCCGATTGCCTGACCGCATTTACGGGTAAATGAGAATAGTGAATAGGTGAGCCCTTCTATTCGCACGCCGGTCAGGTATTCACCGTATTCCACAGTATCAGCTTCCAGTGCCCACATCACGGTCATGGTAACGCCCTGACCAATTGAAGCGATGGCCAACGCAACCAACGCCACCGGCAGTGACCAGACCGAAACCCAGAAGAACAGCAGATAACCGCAGGTTCCCAGCAAAGCGCCAATCAGGAAGGTATTCTTTTTACCGATCCTCGCGACCATCCCCGGCACCAGCGGTGCCGATGCCACAGTACCGACCAAGTTTTGCACCAGTACCAGCACAGTGAACAGCCCGGTATCATTTAACACATAGCGCACGTAGAACAACGACGAGGCGCTGACCGCGAAGGTCGAAATCAGCACACACAGCGCACCGATGCACAACATAAACAGCGGGCGATTCCGTTTCAGGTTTTGCAGACTGATCTTCAATGACGGCTGCGCCACGATACGTACCACATTCTCACGCGTCGATTTGAAGCAGATGAAGTAAAGCACCATTCCGGCAATCGCCAGCACAATCGTCCAGAAATGGTATACCGACACCATCTCTTCCGGACTGGAGTTCTTAATGCTCGGTCCTATCAGAAATGCCAGACAGACAAAGGTCAATGAAGCGGCAATCCCGCGAGCCGCGCCCAGACGGGCGCGGGATTGTGGTTGTTGGGTCATCGCGGTAGCAAGTGAACCATAAGGAATATTCACCAGGCTGTAGCAAAGCCCGAGGCCCATGTAGGTCAAATATGCATACACTACTTTGCTGCTATGGCTCCAGTCGGTCGGCACCCAGAATACCAGCACACTGAAGATCATTAACGGCGCAGTACCGAAGAGTAAAAACGGGCGGAATTTTCCCCAGCGGGTATTCACACTGTCCACCACTCGTCCGGCAAAGACGTCGGCGAAGGCATCGAATACCCGCACCAGTAACAGCATGGTGCCCGCCGCAGCGGCACCGATGCCAGCGACGTCGGTGTAGTAACTCAACAGGAAGAGCGCCCCCATTGCGAAGGCGAAGTTATTGGCGACGTCACCGAGGCTGTAGCCGACGATGGTGCGCCAGGAGAGTTGTTGATTCATTGTTTGCCTCCCTGCTGCGGTTTTTCACCGAAGTTCATGCCAGTCCAGCGTTTTTGCAGCAGAAAAGCCGCCGACTTCGGTTTGCGGTCGCGGGTGAAGATCCCTTTCCTGTTACCGCCAACGCGCAATATGCCTTGTGAGGTCGCAAAATCGGCGAAATTCCATACCTGTTCACCGACGACTGCGCTGACTCGATCAAAGACGCGGTGATACATATCCAGCCATGCACACTGATACTCTTCACTCCACATGTCGGTGTACATTGAGTGCAGCCCGGCTAACGTATCCACGCCGTATTCGGTGATGATAATCGGCTGATGCAGTTTCTCCTGCCAGGCCAGCAGTTCTTTTTCCAGTACCTTCTCTGCCGTTTCCAAATCGCCGCTTTGGACATACCAACCGTAATAACGGTTCAGACACAGCACATCAAAGAGATCGCTGATGGTATCGGTGTGAGCGTCGCAGAACATTACATTGACGCAGGTGATCGGACGCGTCGGGTCGAGTTTACGCGTTGCTTCCGCCAGTGGCGCGAAATATTCCCGTGCACCTTGCGGACGGGTATCCGGTTCGTTGGCAATACTCCACATCACCACGCTTGGGTGGTTTTTGTCACGCGCAATCAGCTCTTTAATCGCCTGTAAGTGCGCCTGCTGGGTTTCTCCGTTGACTGCCTCTTCGCTGTACAGTTCTTTCGGCTTGTTGCCCGCTTCGAAACCAATGCCTAAAGAGAGGTTAAAGCCTACAGCTGCAGTTTCATCAATCACCACGATGCCATGTTCATCTGCCCAGTCGAGCATCTCTTCAGCGTAAGGGTAATGCGAGGTACGGTAGGAGTTGGCCCCAATCCAGTCCATTAATGCGTGATCGTGCACCATCAGCACGTTATCGAATCCTTTGCCACGCAAATCCGCATCTTCATGACGACCAAAGCCAGTAAAATAGAACGGTTTGTGGTTAATCAGGAACTGCTCGCCCTTCACTGCCACTGACCGGATGCCGACGCGCAGCGGGTAGATATCACACTCTGTCTGGCTTTTGGCTGTGACGCACAGTTCATAGAGATAACCTTCACCCGGTTGCCAGAGGTGCGGATTCACCACTTGCAAAGTCCCGCTGGTGCCTTGTCCAGTTGCAACCACCTGTTGATCCGCATCACGCAGTTCAACGCTGACATCACCATTTGCCACCACCTGCCAGTCAACAGACGCGTGGTTACAGTCTTGCGCGACATGCGTCACCACGGTGATATCGTCCACCCAGGTATTCGGCGTGGTGTAGAGCATTACGCTGCGATGGATCCCGGCGTAGTTAAAGAAATCATGAAAGTAAGACTGCTTTTTCTTGCCGTTTTCATCGGTAATCACCATTCCCGGCGGGATAGTCTGCCAGTTCAGTTCGTTGTTCACACAAACAGTGATACGTACACTTTTCCCGGCAATAACATACGGCGTGACATCGGCTTCAAATGGCGTATAGCCGCCCTGATGCTCCATCACTTCCTGATTATTTACCCACACTTTGCCGTAATGAGTGACCGCATCGAAACGCAGCACGATACGCTGGCCTGCCCAACCTTTCGGTATAAAGACTTCGCGCTGATACCAGACGTTGCCCACATAATTACGAATATCTGCATCGGCGAACTGATCGTTAAAACTGCCCGGCACAGCAATTGCCCGGCTTTCTTGTAACGCGCTTTCCCACCAACGCTGATCAATTCCACAGTTTTCGCGATCCAGACTGAATGCCCACAGGCCGTCGAGTTTTTTGATTTCACGGGTTGGGGTTTCTACAGGACGTAACATAAGGGACTCCTCATTAAGATAAAAATACTGGTCAACCTTTAATCTGATTAGTTAACCAATTCTGTGTTGCACACAGTTATCTGTGAGAAACCCATGGAAGAGAAATGGAAATAAAAAGAACTGACACCGCGATCAAAAAACCAAAAACTGCAATACCCACAGCGTGATATTGATCGCATTAATCTTTAAAACAGCGTTGACAGAAGCCACAAAATAAGCAATCGAACGTTCGTTCGAACATATTGTGAGCGATAAACCCTCATGATATATTGCTACGATGAATATTTAGGTGGGATTCTCCGATCCCTGGAAGGATGATTTTTGCACAGAGAAATTACGATATGAAACGCGGGCTCAGTTGTCACCAGCCCGCGGAAAGAGAGAGGATCAGGATGCGGTTAATATACCGCCAATCATCGCGCGTAATCCCTGAGCAAACGACGCTTCACGCGCCAGATCTTCCGCTTCGATATCGGCCAGTACACCGTAGGTCAGATCCAGCAGTAAACGTGAAGTCATTGCCGTGTTGATGTCTGGGCTTATCTCGCCTTTTTGCTGGGCATCACGCATCCGCTGGGCAACAAATTCCGTGATCGTCATATGCTTATTTTTAAGCATGGCGGCGACCTGTGGGTTACGCATCCCTTCCGCCATAATTTCGACCACCAGCGCCCGTTGCCCAAAGGCCTCATGGGTGAGAGAGACAATAGACTCGACCATATAGTCAACGAAATGAATCCCTTCAATCGGTTCCCGGAAACGGGCCAGCGCCCTCTCCTGGTCCTGTAAGATAATCGCCTGAATCAAGGCTTCTTTGGAGATGAAATGGTGATAGAGCGTCCCGGGACTAATGGCGCAGGATTTACAGATGGCTTTCATCGAGGCACTGTGAAATCCATTTTCTGAAAAAATCTCTCTGGCAGCATTGAGGATCCGGGTCCGTGTCGGTTGTGCTTCAGTCTGCATGTTATCCATCATTAAACCATTATAGTTAGCGTGAATAACTAGTTTACCGGTTTGTCAGGTGAGCGCCTATCATTGCTGTTGAATAGTGCGAAGGCACACTCAATTCGTAAGCTTTTTATCCAGATATTGGTTAACCAATAGCCGTGATTTGGCTGCCAGTTGTTTAGCAGAGACGTTGACGAGTTGCACACGCTATCCCGGTAAACAACACATACGGCTGTTTACCGGTTCGTTAGTGTATTAATTGAGCTCCTGTACCCCACCACCGGAGACGGTGAGAATTTGTCCGCTTACCCAGCTGGCTGCAGGCGAGCAAAGGAACAGCGCCGCGTTAGCAATATCTTGCGGTTGGCCCAGACGTCTGATTGGTGTGTGTTGCAACATTTTCTGTTCAATTTCTGGGGTAATAACGGATTTCAGGGCATCGGTTAATATTGCCCCCGGCGCAATGCCATTCACCCGAATATTTTTTTCACCCAGGTCAAACGCCATATTTCTGACCAGATGACTGGCCGCAGCTTTAGATGACGCATAGGAGGTCATGTTGATATTTTTATTTTCTGCCGCCATAGAAGTAATGGTCAGAATAACGCCACCGCCATTTTTTTCCATTTCTGGCGCAACAAGTTGTGACAGATGGAAAAAAGAAAACACATTCAGTTCATAAGCACGGCGAAAATCCGCCATTGGCATATCAAACGGTTTAGGACCACCGCCACCGGCGTTGTTAACCAGGATATCAACTTTACCCAGCTTACTGACGGCAAAGTCTGCCAGTGCAGAGAGTTCCTGTTCGGAAGTAATATCACAACGCCAGGCAAATGCCTGACCACCCAGTTGTTGAATTTCATCTACAACATGATTAGCTGCATCGGCGTTAATATCACTGACCACCACAGATGCGCCAGCTGTCGCGAATGTAATGGCGATTTCTTTACCAATACCTGCACCCGCACCTGTGATGATGGCGCATTTTCCGTCGAGTCTCAGGTTGTCAGAATTAAACACATAAACCTCCTGTGAACTTCAGTAAAAATAAAAGGCACCGCCTGTGTGCCACATTTTTTATCATTAACCTTGAGGAAAGGACACTACCAGGTATAGCAGATAAAGAGAGGATTATTTCGGCGCAATGAGCCGGGCGGGAATAATAAGATTGCGTGAATGCGCCTCTTCATGAGTGATTTTTTGCATCATGCAATCCGCAAGTGTGGTACCAAGTTCCCGCGCTGGCGTGCTGGCCCAGGTAACAGGTATATCATCAAGTGTGGTTGGCGTTGCATCGGTAAATGCCGCCAACGAAACCTGTTGTTCAAAGTAACGATCGACTCCGCTTTCCCCGCTTTGCCGCCCTGCTTTCAGCAAACCAAACCATGCCCCCATCGCAATAGTTTCGTTATAGCAAACCACAGCACTGATGGTCGGGTTATGACGTAAAAGCGCCGTGATAGCTTCCGCGGCTTGCTTCTGGCTGGAAGTGCACTCCAACACCCAATCGCTGTGAAACGGCAGGCCAAATTTTAGTAGAGTTGCACAATAGCCCCCCACCCGCTCTGCCCGGGTTAATGAGGAACTTTTCCCTCCCAGCCAGGCGATACGCTGATGCCCATTGCGAATGAGATGCTCCGTCAACAACTGTGCAGCCTGCATGTTATCCGGGCGAACCGTATCAACATCATCAAGATAACTGGCACGGGAAGCGAAAATCACCGGGATAGCTTTTTCTTCTGCCATCCGTCGCAGGTCATCGCTGCTTCCTGCAGCCCCGGCAATTACCACACCATCGACCCCCTGATTCAGTAACAGTGAAAACCGTTGTGCCAGCTGCTCGCCGTCTTTACCGCCGTGAAGCAAAAAAACCATCCGTCCCTGCGCTTCCAGAGCTTCCGTCAATCCGGCCGTTAATTCGGCGTAAAACGGCGCAGATAAATCACGGACGATCAAACCAATGACGCCGCTTTGCCCGCCGCGCAGCGCCGACGCCTGACGATTGCGCACAAATCCCAGCTCTTCAATGGCGGCGTTAACACGTTCTCCTGTGGCGGTAGAGATTCGCCCTTTGCCACTTAGCACCAGCGAAACGGTACTTACCGACACGCCCGCAGCCAGCGCAACATCATGAATGGTTATTTTTTTGGCGGTAGCCATGCAGATGACCTACTCCCTGATTATGTGACAGATAAAACGTTTTACCTTTTATTTATCTTATACCCGCTATTATCGTTGCGTAATGTGATTTGTGCCTCACTAAAATTTGATAAAACGTTTTATCTTCTCGCGCAATTTACTGAATCCAGATTGTTCTCTACGAGGAGTCGTTTTATGACGGCGAAAACAGCACCGAAAGTCACACTGTGGGAGTTCTTCCAGCAGTTAGGCAAAACCTTCATGCTACCCGTGGCATTATTGTCGTTCTGCGGCATTATGCTCGGCATTGGTAGTTCTCTTAGCAGCCATGATGTCATCACCCTGATCCCGGTCCTGGGCAACCCCGTGTTGCAGGCTATCTTTACCTGGATGAGTAAGATTGGCTCGTTTGCTTTTAGTTTCCTGCCAGTCATGTTCTGTATCGCCATCCCGCTGGGCCTGGCACGCGAAAACAAAGGTGTAGCGGCATTTGCTGGCTTTGTCGGTTATGCGGTAATGAATCTCGCGGTAAACTTCTGGTTGACCAATAAAGGCATTCTGCCAACCACGGACGCCGCGGTTCTGAAAGCCAATAACATTCAGAGCATTCTTGGGATCCAGTCGATCGATACAGGGATCCTCGGTGCGGTGATCGCCGGTATTATCGTCTGGATGCTGCATGAGCGTTTCCATAATATCCGCCTGCCGGATGCGCTGGCATTCTTCGGCGGTACGCGCTTCGTGCCAATCATCTCCTCACTGGTAATGGGCCTTGTCGGTCTGGTGATTCCATTAGTCTGGCCGATTTTCGCCATGGGTATTAGCGGCTTGGGCCATATGATAAACAGCGCGGGTGATTTCGGACCGATGCTGTTTGGTACCGGTGAACGTCTGCTGTTGCCGTTTGGTCTGCATCACATTCTGGTGGCATTAATTCGCTTTACCGACGCAGGCGGCACGCAGGAAGTCTGCGGTCAAACCGTCAGCGGCGCACTGACCATCTTCCAGGCGCAATTGAGTTGCCCGACCACTCACGGTTTTTCTGAAAGCGCCACGCGTTTCCTTTCGCAAGGCAAAATGCCTGCGTTTCTCGGCGGTCTGCCAGGTGCAGCGTTAGCTATGTATCACTGCGCGCGCCCGGAAAATCGCCATAAAATTAAAGGGCTGCTGATTTCTGGCCTGATCGCCTGTGTCGTTGGCGGCACGACCGAACCGCTGGAATTTCTGTTCCTGTTCGTAGCGCCAGTTCTGTATGTCATCCACGCGCTGTTAACCGGCCTCGGCTTCACCGTCATGTCTGTGCTCGGCGTCACCATCGGTAATACCGACGGCAATATCATCGACTTCGTGGTGTTCGGTATTTTGCATGGTCTGTCAACCAAGTGGTACATGGTGCCAGTGGTGGCGGCAATCTGGTTTGTCGTTTACTACGTCATCTTCCGTTTCGCTATCACCCGCTTCAATCTGAAAACCCCGGGGCGCGATAGCGAAGTTGCCAGCTCAATCGAAAAAGCCGTTGCCGGTGCGCCGGGTAAATCAGGTTACAACGTTCCGGCAATCCTCGAAGCCTTAGGCGGTGCCGACAATATTGTCAGCCTCGATAACTGCATTACCCGTCTGCGTTTGTCTGTGAAAGATATGTCGCTTGTTAATGTGCAGGCACTGAAGGACAATCGGGCAATTGGCGTAGTACAACTTAATCAACATAACCTGCAGGTTGTTATCGGGCCTCAAGTTCAGTCAGTAAAAGATGAAATGGCCGGTCTGATGCATACTGTTCAGGCATAAGGATAAGATATGTTCGATTTTTCAAAGGTCGTGGATCGTCATGGCACATGGTGTACGCAGTGGGATTATGTCGCTGACCGTTTCGGCACTGCTGACCTGTTACCGTTCACGATTTCAGACATGGATTTTGCCACTGCCCCCTGCATTATCGAGGCGCTGAATCATCGCCTGATGCACGGCGTGTTTGGCTACAGCCGCTGGAAAAACGATGAGTTTCTCGCGGCTATTGCCCACTGGTTTTCCACCCAGCATTACACCGCAATTGATACGCAGTCGGTGGTGTATGGCCCTTCTGTTATCTACATGGTCTCGGAACTGATTCGTCAGTGGTCTGAAAAAGGTGAAGGCGTGGTGATCCACACACCCGCCTATGACGCATTTTATAAGGCCATTGAAGGTAACCAGCGCACAGTAATGCCCGTTGCTTTAGAGAAGCAGCCTGACGGCTGGTTTTGCGATATGGGCAAGCTGGAAGCCGTGCTGGCGAAACCAGAATGTAAAATTATGCTTCTGTGTAGCCCACAGAATCCTACCGGGAAAGTGTGGACGTGCGATGAGCTGGAGATCATGGCTGACCTGTGCGAGCGTCATGGTGTGCGGGTTATTTCCGATGAAATCCATATGGATATGGTTTGGGGCGAGCAGCCGCATATTCCCTGGAGTAATGTGGCGCGCGGAGACTGGGCATTGCTAACGTCGGGATCGAAAAGTTTCAATATTCCCGCCCTGACCGGTGCTTACGGGATTATAGAAAATAGCAGCAGCCGTGATGCCTATTTATCGGCACTGAAAGGACGTGATGGCCTTTCTTCCCCTTCAGTACTGGCGTTAACTGCCCATATCGCCGCCTATCAGCAAGGCGCGCCGTGGCTGGATGCCTTACGCGTCTATCTGAAAGATAACCTGACGTATATTGCAGATAAAATGAACGCCGCGTTCCCTGAACTCAATTGGCAGATCCCGCAATCCACTTATCTGGCCTGGCTTGATCTACGTCCGTTGAATATTGACGACAACGCGTTGCAAAAAGCGCTTATCGAGCAAGAGAAGGTCGCGATCATGCCGGGGTATACCTACGGTGAAGAAGGTCGTGGTTTTGTCCGTCTCAATGCCGGCTGCCCACGTTCGAAACTGGAAAAAGGTGTTGCTGGATTAATTAACGCCATCCGCGCTGTTCGTTAACCCCAATTGCGCAACGTAAAAAATCGTTGCGCAATCGTGGATTTTTACCCTGCTTTGTTTTTATAATGGTGCGCACTTTTATATCCAGAAAAAGAGTGCGACCATGATTGATACCACCCTGCCATTAACTGATATCCATCGCCACCTTGATGGCAACATTCGTCCCCAGACCATTCTTGAACTTGGCCGCCAGTATAATATCTCGCTTCCTGCACAATCCCTGGAAACACTGATTCCCCACGTTCAGGTCATTGCCAACGAACCCGATCTTGTGAGCTTTCTGACCAAACTTGACTGGGGCGTTAAAGTTCTCGCCTCTCTTGATGCTTGCCGCCGCGTGGCATTTGAAAACATTGAAGATGCAGCCCGTAACGGCCTGCACTATGTCGAGCTGCGTTTTTCACCGGGCTACATGGCAATGGCACATCAGCTGCCTGTAGCGGGTGTTGTCGAAGCGGTGATCGATGGCGTTCGTGAAGGTTGCCGCACCTTTGGTGTGCAGGCGAAGCTTATCGGCATTATGAGCCGGACCTTCGGTGAAGCCGCCTGTCAGCAAGAACTGGAGGCCTTTTTAGCCCACCGTGACCAGATTACCGCACTTGATTTAGCCGGTGATGAACTTGGTTTCCCGGGAAGTCTGTTCCTTTCTCACTTCAACCGCGCGCGTGATGCGGGCTGGCATATTACCGTCCATGCAGGCGAAGCTGCCGGGCCGGAAAGCATCTGGCAGGCGATTCGTGAACTGGGGGCGGAACGTATTGGACATGGCGTAAAAGCCATTGAAGATCGGGCGCTGATGGATTTTCTCGCCGAGCAGGAAATTGGTATTGAATCCTGTCTGACCTCCAATATTCAGACCAGCACCGTGGCAGAGCTGGCGGCACATCCGCTGAAAACGTTCCTTGAGCATGGCATTCGTGCCAGCATTAACACTGACGATCCCGGCGTACAGGGAGTGGATATCATTCACGAATATACCGTTGCCGCGCCGGCTGCTGGGTTATCCCGCGAGCAAATCCGCCAGGCGCAGATTAATGGTCTGGAAATGGCTTTCCTCAGCGCAGAGGAAAAACGCGCACTGCGAGAAAAAGTCGCTGCGAAGTAACAAAAATGGATGGTGCTAATTGCACCATCCTCTTTTCACGCAAGGCACAGCGTCGCGCGATGTTTGGCGGATTCGATGCCCAGCTCAATCAACTCCATTACCTGGATTGCCTGACTTGCCGGAACCGGATTTTCACCATCGCCATTTAACGCATCACGAATAGCCGCATAGTAAGCCGGATAATTCCCCGGCACGGTCAACAGCGTTTCTTCGACACGTTCCTCACCTTCCACGCGGGTAAGTACGCCATCACGCATATCGTAGCCCCAGTCTTCCTGCGGCAGACGCTCGCCATTTTTCAGACGTTCTTCCTGTGGATCGAGGCCATATTTCACATAACTGCCTCGGGATCCATGCACGATATACCGTGCTGACTCAGCGGCTGCCAGCATGGTACCGTGTAAAATGACTCGCCGCTGCGGATAGGACAAGATGGCGTGGAAATAATCAGTCGACTGCGCTCCGGGCCGTAACTGTGCCAAATCTACCGTCATGCTAACCGGTAAACCAAATAGCGTAATGGCCTGATCAAGAAGATGCGGTGCTAAATCGTACCAGATACCACTGCCAGGGCCGCCCTGTTCACGCCAACGATCGCGCACCTGCGGACGGAAGCGGTCAAAATGAGACTCAAAGTAAGCAACTTCACCCAGTACGCCTTCCGCGAGCAAACCTTTAAGCGTCAGGAAATCGCTATCCCAGCGACGGTTATGGAATACAGACAGCACACGCCCCAGGCTTTTTGCCAGCGCTTCCAGCTCTCGCGCTTGTGACAGTGTCACGGTAAAGGGTTTATCAACGACCACATGTTTACCCGCCTCAAGAGCCGCTTTGGCTAACGGGAAATGGGTATCGTTGGGTGTAGGGATGATAATCAGGTCTATGTTGGGATCGTTAAACAGATGCTTCGGCTCAGAGACAACCGTAACCGTTGGCCAGTCGGCTTTTACTTTTGTTTCATCGCTGCTGGAGATTACCGCCAGTTCCAGCCCGGGCGTGCCCGCAATCAGGGGCGCATGGAAGGTTTTGCTCGCATAACCATACCCAATCAACCCAACACGGATGTTGTCGCTCATGTCATTGCCTCTCATTGAAGTATGATGGCTATTTGACACTATCCTTTACCCTCGCTCAACAGTTTAATAACCTGCCAGCAATAAGGGATGTTGTTTAACTTAAGTCAAAAAAATAGCGAATTTTCCAACGACAAAAGCTAAATATCGCAAAAACCTCAGTAAAAATCTTGCTGGAGCTATTATTGCTAAGTAACATTTACCCCCTGAAGTTAATGGATCAATCAACAGAGATGTGGGCTGTAATGAATCGTCTTATTGAATTAACAGGTTGGATCGTTCTTGTCGTTTCAGTCATTCTTCTTGGCGTGGCGAGTCACATTGACAACTATCAGCCACCTGAACAGAGTGCTACGGTACAACACAAGTAAGCTCTACTCTTGTAGAGCGACATGCTGCCCGACCGGGTGCATGTTTTAACTTGTCGGATATTAAACCAGGAATTTATTATCTTGTTCGATGTTGTTGGTGATTGTCAGGGATAGTAAAGCGCGTTACTCTTTTTAGAGCAGTTTTTCATCCCTGAATATTTACCATCAGCGCATTCTTATTATTGTAATAATACAAACGTTCACTTTTGGTGAAATTTTATCATCACTAATAATACCTACCCCTTTGGTATTAATTATTTTATGGACCTTTTATGACTGTTCAGGACTACTTATTAAAATTTCGCAAAATCAGTTCACTCGAAAGTCTGGAAAAACTCTACGACCATCTTAATTACACCCTGACGGACGATCAGGAACTGATCAATATGTATCGTGCTGCCGATCACCGTCGCGCAGAGCTGGTTTCTGGCGGGCGTTTGTTTGACCTCGGCCAGGTACCGAAGTCCGTCTGGCACTATGTCCAATAAAGAAAGTAGCGATCGGTTATAAAAGCCTTATAATAACGCCCCTAAAATTAGATTTGCCTGTTTGCGTCGCTATTCTGGAGAACCTATGACCACCACAACGCCACAACGTATTGGAGGCTGGTTGCTTGGCCCATTGGCCTGGCTTTTAGTCGCTCTGTTAAGTACGACGCTGGCGTTGTTGCTGTATACCGCTGCGTTATCTTCTCCGCAAACATTTCAAACGCTCGGCGCACAAGCACTGACAACACAAATCTTATGGGGCGTTTCTTTTATTACCGCTATCGCCATGTGGTATTACACACTGTGGTTGACCATCGCTTTCTTTAAACGTCGGCGTTGTGTTCCTAAACACTATATTATCTGGCTGCTTATTTCCGTATTGCTGGCAGTAAAAGCGTTCGCTTTTTCACCCGTGGAAGATGGCATAGCCGTTCGCCAGTTACTGTTTACTTTGTTGGCAACCGCATTGATCGTCCCCTATTTTAAACGCTCGTCGCGGGTGAAAGCGACGTTTGTGAATCCGTAATAACCTTACAGTTAACCTGTTGTCGCCTGCTCTGGATTAACGGATAATAGGCGGCTTTTTTATTTCAGGCCGAAAAATGACTGACTACCTGTTACTGTTTGTCGGAACTGTACTGGTCAATAACTTTGTACTGGTCAAGTTTCTCGGCCTCTGTCCGTTTATGGGGGTTTCCAAAAAGCTGGAAACCGCGATGGGCATGGGGCTGGCAACAACGTTTGTGATGACGCTGGCGTCTATTTGCGCCTGGCTTATCGATACGTGGATTTTGATCCCGCTTAATCTGATTTACCTGCGCACCCTGGCGTTTATTCTGGTGATTGCTGTGGTTGTGCAGTTCACCGAGATGGTGGTGCGCAAAACCAGCCCAGTGCTTTACCGTCTGCTGGGGATTTTTTTGCCGCTTATCACCACCAACTGTGCAGTGCTCGGCGTGGCGTTGCTGAATATCAATCTCGGGCACTATTTCTTGCAGTCGGCGCTGTACGGTTTTTCCGCCGCTGTCGGTTTCTCGCTGGTGATGGTGCTCTTCGCCGCCATCCGCGAACGCCTTGCTGTGGCTGATGTCCCGGCACCTTTTCGCGGTAATGCCATTGCGTTAATTACCGCAGGTCTTATGTCTCTGGCCTTTATGGGCTTTAGTGGTTTGGTGAAGTTGTAATGAATGCTATCTGGATTGCCGTTGCCGCCGTGAGCCTGCTGGGCCTGGCGTTTGGCGCCATTCTGGGTTATGCCTCCCGCCGTTTTGCGGTGGAAGACGATCCGGTCGTTGAGAAAATTGACGAAATCTTACCGCAGAGCCAGTGTGGTCAATGCGGTTATCCCGGCTGTCGCCCCTACGCGGAAGCCATCAGCTGTAACGGTGAAAAAATTAACCGCTGCGCCCCAGGGGGCGAAGCTGTGATGCTAAAAATTGCTGAGTTGCTTAATGTCGAGCCACAGCCGCTGGATGGCGAAGCGCAAGAGCTAACGCCTGCGCGGATGGTGGCGGTTATTGATGAAAATAACTGTATTGGCTGCACTAAATGTATTCAGGCGTGTCCGGTAGACGCCATCGTTGGCGCTACCCGCGCCATGCATACGGTAATGAGTGATCTCTGTACGGGCTGCAATTTATGTGTTGACCCGTGCCCGACGCACTGCATCTCGTTGCAACCGGTTGCAGAAACACCTGACTCCTGGAAATGGGATCTGAACACCATTCCCGTGCGTATCATTCCCGTGGAACACCATGCTTAAGTTATTCTCTGCATTCAGAAAAAATAAAATCTGGGATTTCAACGGCGGCATCCATCCACCGGAGATGAAAACCCAGTCCAACGGTACGCCCCTGCGCCAGGTACCACTGGCGCAGCGTTTTGTCATACCACTGAAACAACATATTGGCGCTGAAGGTGAGTTGTGCGTTAGCGTCGGTGATAAAGTATTGCGCGGCCAGCCGCTTACCCGTGGACGCGGCAAAATGCTGCCAGTTCACGCGCCCACCTCGGGTACCGTTACGGCTATTGCGCCCCACTCTACGGCTCATCCTTCAGCTTTAGCTGAATTAAGCGTGATTATTGATGCCGATGGCGAAGACTGCTGGATCCCGCGCGACGGCTGGGACGATTATCGCTCTCGCAGTCGCGAAGAGTTAATCGAGCGCATTCATCAGTTTGGTGTTGCCGGGCTGGGTGGTGCGGGATTCCCGACAGGCGTTAAATTGCAGGGCGGCGGAGATAAGATTGAAACGTTGATTATCAACGCTGCTGAGTGCGAGCCGTACATTACCGCCGATGACCGCTTGATGCAGGATTGCGCGGCTCAGGTCGTAGAGGGTATTCGCATTCTTGCGCATATTCTGCAGCCACGCGAAATTCTTATCGGCATTGAAGATAACAAACCGCAGGCGATTTCCATGCTGCGAGCGGTGCTGGCGGACTCTCACGATATTTCTCTGCGGGTGATTCCAACCAAATATCCTTCTGGCGGTGCTAAACAATTAACCTACATTCTGACCGGGAAGCAGGTTCCACATGGCGGGCGTTCATCCGATATCGGCGTATTAATGCAAAACGTCGGCACTGCTTATGCAGTGAAACGTGCCGTTATCGATGGCGAACCGATTACCGAGCGTGTCGTGACCCTGACTGGCGAAGCAATCGCACGCCCGGGCAACGTCTGGGCACGGCTGGGTACGCCAGTGCGTCATTTATTGAATGATGCCGGATTCTGCCCCTCTGCCGATCAAATGGTGATTATGGGCGGCCCGCTAATGGGCTTTACCTTGCCATGGCTGGATGTCCCGGTCGTAAAGATTACCAACTGTCTGTTGGCTCCCTCTGCCAATGAGCTTGGCGAACCACAGGAAGAACAAAATTGCATCCGTTGTAGCGCCTGTGCTGACGCCTGCCCTGCGGATCTTTTGCCGCAACAGTTGTACTGGTTCAGCAAAGGTCAGCAACACGATAAAGCCACCACGCATAACATTGCCGACTGCATTGAATGTGGGGCTTGCGCGTGGGTTTGCCCGAGCAATATTCCCCTGGTGCAATATTTCCGTCAGGAAAAAGCTGAAATTGCGGCTATTCGTCAGGAAGAAAAGCGCGCCGCAGAAGCCAAAGCGCGTTTCGAAGCGCGCCAGGCTCGTCTGGAGCGCGAAAAAGCGGCTCGCCTTGAACGACATAAGAGCGCAGCCGTTCAACCTGCAGCCAAAGATAAAGATGCGATTGCTGCCGCTCTGGCGCGGGTGAAAGAGAAACAGGCCCAGGCTACACAGCCTATTGTGATTAAAGCGGGCGAACGCCCGGATAACAGTGCAATTATTGCAGCACGGGAAGCCCGTAAAGCGCAAGCCAGAGCGAAACAGGCAGAACTGCAGCAAACTAACGACGCAGCAACCGTTGCTGATCCACGTAAAACCGCAGTTGAAGCCGCTATCGCCCGCGCCAAAGCGCGCAAGCTGGAACAGCAACAAGCTAATGCGGAACCAGAAGAACAGGTCGATCCGCGCAAAGCCGCCGTCGAAGCCGCTATTGCCCGTGCCAAAGCACGCAAGCTGGAACAGCAACAGGCTAACGCAGAGCCAGAACAACAGGTCGATCCGCGCAAAGCCGCCGTCGAAGCCGCTATTGCCCGTGCCAAAGCACGCAAGCTGGAACAGCAACAGGCTAATGCGGAACCAGAACAACAGGTCGATCCGCGCAAAGCTGCCGTCGAAGCCGCTATTGCCCGTGCCAAAGCGCGCAAACTGGAACAGCAACAGGCTAATGCGGAGCCAGAAGAACAGGTTGATCCGCGCAAAGCTGCCGTCGAAGCGGCTATTGCCCGTGCCAAAGCACGCAAGCTGGAACAGCAACAGGCTAATGCGGTACCAGAAGAACAGGTTGATCCGCGCAAAGCGGCAGTTGCCGCGGCTATTGCCCGCGTTCAGGCCAAAAAAGCCGCCCAGCAAAAGGTTGTAAACGAGGACTAAATGGTATTCAGAATAGCTAGCTCCCCTTATACCCATAACCAGCGCCAAACATCGCGCATTATGCTGTTGGTGTTGCTCGCAGCCGTGCCAGGAATCGCAGCGCAACTGTGGTTTTTTGGTTGGGGTACTCTCGTTCAGATCCTGTTGGCGTCGGTCAGTGCTCTGTTAGCCGAAGCTCTCGTACTCAAACTACGCAAGCAATCAGTAGCCGCAACGTTGAAAGATAACTCAGCATTGCTGACAGGCTTATTGCTGGCGGTAAGTATTCCCCCCCTCGCGCCATGGTGGATGGTCGTACTGGGTACGGTGTTTGCGGTGATCATCGCTAAACAGTTGTATGGCGGTCTGGGGCAAAACCCGTTTAATCCGGCAATGATTGGTTATGTGGTCTTACTGATCTCCTTCCCGGTGCAGATGACCAGCTGGTTACCGCCGCATGAAATTGCGGTCAACATCCCTGGTTTTATCGACGCCGTACAGGTTATTTTCAGCGGTCATACCACCAGTGGCAATGATATGAACACACTACGCTTAGGTATTGATGGCATAAGTCAGGCAACACCGCTGGATACATTCAAAACCTCTGTCCGTGCCGGTCATTCGGTTGAACAGATTATGCAATATCCTATCTACAGCGGTATTCTCGCGGGTGCAGGCTGGCAATGGGTAAATCTCGCCTGGCTGGCTGGCGGCGTATGGTTGCTGTGGCAGAAAGCGATTCGCTGGCATATTCCCCTCAGCTTCTTAGTAACGCTGGCGTTATGCGCAACGTTGGGCTGGTTGTTCTCACCAGAAACACTGGCAGCACCACAAATTCATCTGCTGTCTGGAGCGACCATGCTCGGCGCATTCTTTATTTTGACTGACCCGGTTACCGCTTCTACGACCAATCGTGGTCGTCTTATTTTCGGCGCGCTGGCGGGCTTATTAGTCTGGTTGATCCGCAGTTTCGGCGGCTATCCTGACGGCGTGGCTTTTGCCGTCCTGCTGGCGAACATCACGGTTCCTCTGATCGATTACTACACGCGTCCGCGCGTCTACGGCCATCGCAAAGGGTAAACCATGCTGAAAACTATCCGAAAACACGGCATTACACTGGCACTATTTGCAGCGGGTTCAACAGGGTTAACTGCGGCCATCAACCAGATGACCAAAACGACGATTGCTGAACAGGCCAGTCTGCAACAAAAGGCGTTATTTGATCAGGTGCTGCCAGCCGAACGCTATAACAATGCGCTGGCACAGAGTTGCTATCTGGTAACTGCGCCAGAGTTAGGTAAAGGTGAGCATCGGGTTTACATCGCCAAACAGGATGACAAACCGGTAGCCGCCGTTCTGGAAACAACCGCGCCAGATGGCTATTCCGGTGCGATTCAGCTGCTGGTGGGAGCCGATTTTAACGGCACGGTACTTGGCACGCGCGTGACAGAGCACCACGAAACGCCAGGGCTTGGCGATAAAATCGAACTGCGCCTTTCTGACTGGATCACCCATTTTGCGGGTAAAAAAATCAGTGGTGCGGATGATGCGCACTGGGCGGTGAAGAAAGATGGTGGTGATTTCGACCAGTTCACCGGCGCTACGATTACTCCCCGCGCGGTGGTTAATGCGGTAAAACGCGCCGGATTGTACGCTCAGACGTTACCGTCACAACTTTCTCAACTTCCTGCCTGTGGAGAATAAACCGTGAGCGAAATTAAAGACGTTATTGTTCAGGGGTTGTGGAAAAACAACTCTGCGCTGGTCCAGCTGCTCGGCCTCTGTCCGCTATTGGCGGTCACGTCCACTGCCACTAACGCTCTGGGTTTAGGACTTGCGACTACGCTGGTACTGACGCTGACCAACTTGACCATTTCGACGCTGCGTCACTGGACGCCAGCCGAGATCCGCATTCCCATTTACGTGATGATCATCGCCTCGGTGGTCAGCGCTGTACAGATGCTGATCAACGCCTACGCCTTTGGTCTGTATCAATCGTTAGGGATTTTTATTCCGCTGATTGTCACTAACTGTATCGTTGTGGGCCGCGCTGAAGCCTTCGCTGCTAAAAAAGGTCCGGCACTTTCGGCACTGGATGGTTTTTCAATTGGTATGGGCGCAACCTGCGCCATGTTCGTGCTGGGTTCACTACGCGAAATAATCGGCAATGGCACGTTGTTTGACGGTGCAGATGCGCTGTTAGGTAGCTGGGCAAAAGTATTACGCGTGGAGATTTTCCACACCGACTCCCCTTTCCTGCTGGCGATGCTGCCACCAGGTGCATTTATTGGCCTGGGACTGATGCTGGCAGGGAAATACCTGATTGATGAAAGAATGAAAAAGAGCCGTACTGAAGCAGCTGCCGAACGTGCATTGCCAAACGGTGAAACAGGGAATGTCTGATGAACAAAGCAAAACGCCTGGAGATCCTCACTCGCCTGCGTGAGAACAATCCTCATCCCACCACCGAGCTTAATTTCAGTTCGCCTTTTGAATTGCTGATTGCCGTACTACTTTCCGCTCAGGCGACCGATGTCAGTGTTAATAAGGCGACGGCGAAACTCTACCCGGTGGCTAATACGCCTGCAGCGATGCTTGAGCTGGGCGTCGAAGGGGTGAAAAGCTATATCAAAACTATTGGCCTTTATAACAGCAAAGCAGAAAATATCATTAAGACCTGCCGTATCTTACTGGAACAGCATAACGGCGAGGTTCCGGAAGATCGAGCTGCACTTGAAGCCCTGCCTGGTGTAGGTCGTAAAACAGCCAACGTCGTATTAAACACTGCATTCGGCTGGCCGACTATTGCTGTCGACACGCACATTTTCCGCGTTTGTAATCGTACTCAATTTGCGCCGGGGAAAAACGTCGAACAGGTAGAAGAAAAGCTACTGAAAGTGGTTCCGGCAGAGTTTAAAGTCGACTGCCACCATTGGTTGATCCTGCACGGGCGTTATACCTGTATTGCCCGCAAGCCTCGCTGTGGCTCTTGTATTATTGAAGATCTTTGTGAATACAAAGAGAAAGTTGACATCTGAAGAAAAGGGGTAACACCGATTACCCCATTGATAACCTTTCTTTATCCTCTTTTAAAACATCTTTTTAACGTCAATGATGCCATTGCTTAGCGTTATCATCAGGTAATCCGTTTGCGGATAACCAAAAATGCAGGTTAATTGTTTTTTTAATAGCGAAATTTTCTATTCATTCGTGATCAAGATCACGATGCTGTGGCAATGTAAAAACATTGCAAGAACTAGGTTAAAATCATTTAAATTTACACACGCAACAAATATTGACCTACAAAACATTACACTGGCTATTTTTCTCAAACTGGACTATATCACTAGGAAAAACGCTAAATAGCAGAACATATCGCCGTTAAGCCATCATCCCCCTCTCAGGGTAGTGAAAAAATCTGCCGTTACGTTTTTTGAAAAATTTAACGCTGGATAACATTTCCCTGAATGGTTGAATTCCCCGCCTCAGTTATATGTAACAGATTATTACAAAGGACTTGTCTGAAAGTGCAAGATAGTGAACATTACCTGCCGTTTCCCCTCCCACTATAACAATTGCGCGTATGTTTTTTAGGCATAACGCGAGAAAGCACCCCCGTTAATATGGGATGTAAAAAAAGAGGTAAAAGTGTCCACTGCAAACCAAAAACCAACTGAAAGCGTCAGTTTGAACGCTTTCAAACAACCGAAGGCGTTCTATCTCATCTTCTCGATTGAGTTATGGGAACGTTTTGGTTATTACGGCCTACAAGGAATTATGGCTGTTTACCTGGTTAAACAACTGGGTATGTCTGAAGCGGATTCAATCACCCTTTTCTCTTCCTTTAGTGCCCTGGTTTATGGTCTGGTCGCTATCGGCGGCTGGTTAGGTGACAAGGTACTGGGTACTAAACGCGTAATTATGCTTGGCGCTATTGTGCTGGCGATTGGTTATGCTCTGGTTGCCTGGTCTGGTCACGACGCCGGTATCGTTTATATGGGTATGGCGGCTATTGCGGTCGGTAACGGCCTGTTTAAAGCTAACCCGTCTTCTCTGCTTTCTACATGCTATGAGAAAAACGACCCGCGTCTGGACGGTGCATTCACCATGTACTACATGTCCGTCAACATCGGCTCTTTCTTCTCTATGATCGCCACCCCGTGGCTGGCCGCGAAATACGGCTGGAGTGTTGCGTTTGCGTTGAGCGTAGTCGGTCTGCTGATCACTATCGTTAACTTCGCCTTCTGCCAACGCTGGGTTAAACAGTACGGTTCAAAACCAGACTTCGAGCCTATCAACTACCGTAACCTGCTGCTGACCATTATTGGTGTTGTGGCACTGATCGCTATCGCCACCTGGCTGCTGCACAATCAGGAAGTTGCGCGTATGGCGCTGGGCGTTGTTGCCTTTGGTATCGTGGTTATCTTCGGTAAAGAAGCCTTCGCAATGAAAGGTGCTGCGCGTCGTAAAATGATCGTTGCCTTCATCCTGATGCTCGAAGCCATTATCTTCTTCGTGCTGTACAGCCAGATGCCAACGTCACTGAACTTCTTTGCGATTCGTAACGTTGAACACACCATTCTGGGCCTGGCCGTAGAACCTGAGCAGTATCAGGCACTGAACCCGTTCTGGATCATCATTGGTAGCCCGATTCTGGCCGCTATCTATAACAAGATGGGCGATACCCTGCCGATGCCAACTAAGTTTGCAATCGGTATGGTGATGTGTTCTGGTGCGTTCCTGATTCTGCCGCTGGGTGCAAAATTCGCGTCTGACGCAGGTATCGTGTCTGTAAGCTGGCTGGTCGCAAGCTATGGCCTGCAGAGTATCGGGGAACTGATGATCTCTGGTCTGGGTCTGGCAATGGTTGCACAACTCGTTCCGCAGCGTCTGATGGGCTTCATTATGGGTAGCTGGTTCCTGACCACTGCCGGTGCAAACCTGATTGGTGGTTATGTTGCGGGTATGATGGCTGTGCCGGATAACGTTACCGATCCACTGATGTCACTGGAAGTCTATGGTCGCGTATTCTTGCAGATTGGTGTCGCTACTGCCGTTATTGCAGTACTGATGCTGCTGACCGCGCCGAAACTGCACCGCATGACGCAGGATGACGCTGCAGACAAAGCGGCGAAAGCTGCTGTAGCGTAAAATTCAGGGAAACTCTTTTACAAGCCGCTAACTTTTCGTTAGCGGCTTTTTTTTTGTTCAGCAACGCACTACCATACTTTAAACCACAGACAAAAGGAGTTACCGATGAAATTGTTCTACAAACCGGGCGCCTGCTCTCTCGCTTCCCATATCACCCTGCGTGAGAGCGGAAAGGATTTTACGCTCGTCAGTGTGGATTTAATGAAAAAACGTCTCGAAAACGGTGACGATTACTTTGCCGTTAACCCTAAGGGACAGGTGCCTGCATTGCTGCTGGACGATGGTACTTTGCTGACGGAAGGCGTAGCAATTATGCAGTATCTTGCCGACAGCGTCCCCGACCGCCAGTTGCTGGCACCGGTAAACAGTATTTCCCGCTATAAAACCATCGAATGGCTGAATTACATCGCCACCGAGCTGCATAAAGGTTTCACGCCTCTGTTTCGCCCTGATACACCGGAAGAGTACAAACCGACAGTTCGCGCGCAGCTGGAGAAGAAGCTGCAATATGTGAACGATGCACTGAAGGATGAGCACTGGATCTGCGGGCAACGATTTACAATTGCTGATGCCTATCTGTTTACGGTTCTGCGCTGGGCATACGCGGTGAAACTGAATCTGGAAGGTTTAGAGCACATCGCGGCATTTATGCAACGTATGGCTGAACGTCCGGAAGTACAAGACGCGCTGTCAGCGGAAGGCTTAAAGTAATAGCCATCGGCCCACAGGTCGTTGTGGGCCGAAATGAGATATTTCAGAGCTTTGTTGCGCTGAAATAATGTTCTGGTTTGGCAATACGATCCTGAGCAGCAACCACCTGCAGCTCATATTCCTGCATTGCTTTGGTGGTCACCATGATTTCGTATACCGCAGCGGTCACATGTTCCAGGGCCTCCTGCAACGTTGCCCCCTGAAGCAGTTTCACCAGCAGTAAACCGCTCGTCACATCACCGACACCTACCGGTTGGCGCATACCAAAATCCACCAACGGACGGCTGATATGCCAGGCTTCATCGGCGGTAACCAGCAGCATTTCAAAACGGTCACGGCTGTAGCCAGCCCGCGCCAGGTGTTTAACCAACACAATTTGTGGCCCTTGCGCAATGAGTTCACGCGCTGCCAGAACCGCTTCTTCGACGTTATTTACCGGATGCTCACAGAGTATCTCCAGCTCAACCAGATTCGGCGCAATGATATCGCTGGCAGGCAAACCGTGACGCACATGAAACTCTGCGACACCCGGTGCAACGATACAGCCTTTTTCCGGATGACCCATTACCGGATCGCAAAAATATTTCGCCTGCGGATTCGCTGCTTTCACCTGACGAACGATACCGAGGATATGTTCACCCTGCTCCGCCGAACCCAGATAGCCACTTAATACGGCATCACAGGTGTGTAATTTATCAATGGCGGCAATGCCTTGCACAATTTCGGTTAAATGGCTGGGCTGCATCACGCAGCCAGTCCATTTGCCGTATTGAGTGTGATTAGAAAATTGAACGGTGTTCAACGGCCAGACGTTCGCGCCCAGGCGGCGCATCGGAAACTCTGCCGCACTGTTACCCGCATGACCATAAACAACGTGAGACTGGATAGCGAGAATATTTTTCATCATGTTCCCTGTATAAAAACCAGGGGGAGTGATTTCTCACTCCCCCTTTCCACTTAATGCATTATTTCCAGCAAATCAGACAATAATTCTTTTTGCCACGACGCAGTAAGGTAAAACGACCAAACAGACGATCTTCTTCTTTAAAGAAGTATTCAGGATCAGACTGTTTTTCACCGTTAATGGTGATGGCATTGGAGGCGATAGTTTTGCGCGCCTGACCACGGGAAGGTTGCAGTTCGGAATCGACCAGCGCCTGCATCAGGTCTGCACCTTTTTCCATCTCAACCATCGGTACGCCGTCCTGCGCCAGCTGTTCGAAGTCCGCTTCACTCAGCGCACTCAAGGAACCACTGAACAGACATTCGGTAATACGTTTTGCTGCCTGCAAACCTTCTTCACCGTGCACCAAACGTGTCACCTGCTCCGCCAGAACATACTGAGCGCGCGGAGCTTTACCGCTGTTTTTATCTTCTTCTTCGAGGGCATTGATCTCTTCAATGCTCATGAAGGTGAAGAACTTCAGGAAGCGGTAAACGTCCGCATCCGCAGTGTTGATCCAGAACTGGTAGAATTTGTACGGGCTGGTTTTCTTCGGATCCAACCAGACTGCGCCGCCTTCAGTTTTACCAAATTTGGTGCCGTCTGCTTTGGTGATCAGCGGAACGGTCAGGCCAAACACCTGATTCTGATGCAGACGACGGGTCAGGTCGATACCAGAAGTGATGTTACCCCACTGGTCAGAACCCCCGATTTGCAGCACGACACCGTACTGTTTGTTCAGACAGGCGAAGTCATAACCCTGCAACAGGTTGTAGGAAAACTCGGTGAACGAAATCCCCTGATCTTCACGGTTGAGACGCTGCTTAACCGCTTCTTTGTTGATCATCTGGTTGACGGAGAAGTGTTTGCCAATATCGCGCAGGAAGGTCAACACATTCATATTGCCGAACCAGTCATAGTTGTTCGCCGCGATAGCAGAGTTTTCTCCACAGTCGAAATCGAGGAACGGGGCAACCTGCTTGCGGATTTTGTCCACCCACTCCTGAACAGTTTCTTCGGTGTTCAGCTTACGCTCGGCAGCTTTGAAGCTCGGGTCGCCAATCAGACCCGTCGCGCCGCCTACCAGCGCAACCGGCTTGTGGCCCGCCTGCTGGAAGCGTTTCAGGCATAACAATGGAACAAGATGCCCCAAATGCAAGCTGTCAGCGGTAGGATCGAAGCCGCAATAGAGCGCGATCGGGCCTTGCGCCAGTCGCTCTGCTAACGCTTCCTCGTCCGTCACCTGGGCTACCAGCCCCCGCTCTTGCAATTGTTTAATCAAGTTACTGCTTGCCATCAAAATCTCCATGTATATAACGACTGCACCTTTGCCGGTACACGACTTTTCGCCAGATGCGAAAGAGACATAGAATAAAGTGCCAGAATCAGGAGTACCAGCGATTAAAGCAAGATTTTTGCATCTTTTCAGGGGGCAAGACGATCAATCTTCCACGCATCATTTTCACGCTGGTACAAAAAGCGGTCATGCAGGCGATGCTCACCGCCCTGCCAGAACTCAATCTGTTCAAGGCTGACGCGAAAACCGCCCCAAAAACTCGGCAATGGCACTTCGCCCTGTTGAAACTTCTGCTTCAGCTCCAGGAATTTACTTTCAAGGATACCGCGGGCAGAAATGCGACTGGACTGCTTCGAAACCCATGCACCAATCTGGCTATCACGGGGGCGACTATGAAAATATTTCATCACTTCGAGAGTCGAAAGTCGTTCCGCTTTACCGATCACCATCACCTGGCGCTCAAGGGTATGCCACGGGAACAGCAGGCTAACGCGCGGATTATTTTCGATTTGATGAGCTTTACGGCTGCCGAGGTTGGTGTAAAACACCATGCCTTTTTCGTCGTAATGTTTGAGTAAAACGATGCGCTGATAAGGCTGACCATGTTCATCCACGGTAGCGACCACCATCGCGGTAGGGTCCGCCAGTTTGGCTTCACACGCCTGAGAGAGCCAGCGTTCAAAAAGGGTTAATGGATCGGCGGGAAGATCGCGGCGGCGTAATCCGCCTTTGGTGTATTCACGGCGCAGATGCGCGATTTGCTGCAATTCGTCGTTATCAGACATGGTTTTCTTTACGGATTGTCAGTGGGTGACGCTATT
Organism: Escherichia sp. HH091_1A; assembly: GCF_030295175.1. Taxonomy (NCBI): domain Bacteria; kingdom Pseudomonadati; phylum Pseudomonadota; class Gammaproteobacteria; order Enterobacterales; family Enterobacteriaceae; genus Escherichia; species Escherichia sp. HH091_1A. The sequence goes on from NZ_AP025747.1 coordinate 2,024,840, forward strand.
GTGCGCCGCCCCTGGAAAAATCTCAACGCTGTGGATTTTGTAACTGACAGTTATTCAAGACGATGCGGTCGCGTTTATAGACAGTCGCTTCCTCGCCTTTCGACCATAAAACATAGATCCCGTCGGTGTAACGTGCACCAGACGCAGAAATGCCCTGTTTGAGATGCAGTAGTTGATTATCGTAAACAAAACTGACTTCCTGGCGCGGATTATTCAGTTTGACCGTCAACGGTTTTTCATCACACTGGTATTCCAGCGTATCAGTTTGCATGCGCTCAACCAGTTGATTGAACGCGCTACAGCCGGTGAGAAGGACCGGCAAACAGATCAGTAACAGTTTTTTCATAGACATATCCCGAAGACTTTCCTGGTCTGGAGGGCAATACGCCCTCCCTAACGTTCCAAGTGTAACGGCAGACGCGGTAAGAAAAATTCAGTTAACTCTGATATCACGGGTTAGCGGGGAAAATAGCCCCCAGTACCGTCTCCTGGCTTGCGCCAGTGACGGAAGGCAGATTTCCTGGTAATCCCGCCAGCGTCCGCCAGGCAAGCCAGGCGAAAGCCAATGCTTCCATGTCATCGCCACTAATGCCAACGGCATCGGTGGTGGTGACTTCTCTGCCTGGCAGTAATGCCGCCAGACGCGCCATGAGTAGCGGATTACGACTTCCTCCACCACATACCATCAATCGTTCGCAGCCACCGCTCAACAAAACTTGTTCAGAAATGGTCACGGCGGTGAGTTCTGCCAGTGTCGCCTGTACATCTCGGGGATCAACACCCGGAAAATGGCGCAAATGGCGCTCCAGCCAGCCGTAGTTAAAGTATTCGCGTCCGGTGCTTTTCGGTGCGGGTTGCGAGAAATATGGGTCGCTGAGCATATTTTGCAGCAGTGGGAGAATGACTTTACCCGCCCGTGCCCACTCGGCATCTTTATCGTAAGGTTTACCTGCCTGACGCCAGATCCAGGCATCCATCAGCATGTTACCAGGGCCGGTATCGTAGCCCCCTACCGGCTGCCCAGGAATGAGCAGTGACAGATTGGCGATGCCACCAATATTGAGCACCATTCGTCGCTCGGTTGGGTGGGCCAGCAGCGCATGATGGAACGCAGGTACCAGCGGTGCGCCTTGTCCTCCCAAGGCAATATCGCGACGGCGAAAATCACCGACAACCGTAATTCCGGTGCGTGCCACAATTTGATTGTTATCGCCAATCTGTAAAGTGTGTGGTGCCACGCCCGTCGGTTCATGCCAGACGGTTTGACCGTGACAGCCGATCGCAACGATATCTCTCGCCTGCAGGTTTTGTTCCTTAAGCAAGGCATTGACCGCATCAGCAAAAAGTCGCCCGAGTTGAGTATCAAGCTGTCCAAACTGCGAAAGTGTAAGCTGCTGGCCCTGGCAAATATCCAGTACAGCCTGTTTCAGAGACACCGGGATCGGCCAGCTCAAACTTGCCAGCTGTGCGACCCGGTGTTCATCAATTGTCGCCAACACAACATCAACACCATCAAGGCTGGTGCCTGACATAACGCCAATAAAGCGGCCCGATTTCATAGTTCATCCTTTTTCAATCTGACGTTTGCGCACCACTCAAACATAAACTTTTCGTGAATACTATGCGGAATGACCGATTTTTACCGTTGGTAGTAAAACATTATCTTCAAATCAATAATCATCATGAATGTTTTGTTTATAATTGGTTGATCCTACTTTCATTATGATTTGCTCATATTTGGTAGAACATGTAACCATGGATTCACATATGCCATATACTTTGACCATGAGGGATGCTTGCGTGGCGTTTCATGGTGAACAGGAGATTTTTCAATGATTAAACGCGTATTGGTTGTTTCAATGGTAGGTCTGTCTCTTGTCGGTTGTGTTAATAACGACACCCTGTCAGGGGATGTTTATACCGCTTCTGAAGCGAAACAAGTACAGAATGTCAGCTATGGCACCATCGTTAACGTACGTCCGGTACAGATTCAGGGCGGTGATGATTCCAACGTTATCGGCGCAATTGGCGGTGCTGTTCTTGGTGGTTTCCTGGGGAATACTGTTGGTGGCGGAACCGGGCGTTCTCTGGCTACTGCAGCAGGCGCTGTTGCAGGTGGCGTAGCCGGTCAGGGCGTACAGAGTGCAATGAACAAAACGCAGGGTGTCGAGCTGGAAATTCGTAAAGACGATGGTAATACCATCATGGTGGTACAGAAACAAGGCAACACTCGTTTCTCTCCGGGCCAACGTGTCGTACTGGCCAGCAATGGCAGTCAGGTGACCGTTTCCCCGCGCTAAATAAGTTTGCGTGTGGTCAGGTTACTGACCACACGCCCCCTTTATTTCACCCTTTGGCCTGTAACTCAATGATATTATGCTCAAGTTTTGCGATGAGCTTAATCAGTTGTTCCAGTTCCTCTGCGGAGATGCCATGTAAAATTTCCGCGCGGGTTTTGTTAATAACAGCTTCCATTTCGCTGATCAGCGGCTCTGCCTTTTCCGTCAGTTTAATACGTTTAGCCCGACGATCGCTGGCACAAGTTTGACGCGAAATTAACCCTTTTTCTTCCAGTTGGTCCAGAGTACGGACCAGTGATGGCTGCTCGATGCCAATCGCTTTTGCCAGTTGAATTTGCGACTGGTCTGGAGGTAACTGATGGATATTGTGTAACGTAACCCAATGGGTTTGTGTTAACTCCAGCGGTTTCAGGCGATGGTCTATCAGAGCACGCCATATGCGCACCAACCGTGCCAGATCAGAACCTAGTGGCGATTCCAATTTCATCTCCTTATAATTAGCTTGCTAAGATATTATGCGGCTTTTAGAATAGTGTGCAGCAATTGTATTGCTAAAACAAATGTATTGCTGCATTTGGTTACCGTCAGACATACTTTTCAGAAATTGCGCGTAAATTTTTCGCACTTAAAGAATATTTATTAATCTAACGCAATATATTCGGTCGTAAAGGAATCTACTTTGTGAAGTTTATGCTCAATGCAACAGGATTGCCCTTACAAGATCTGGTGTTCGGTGCGTCCGTCTACTTTCCTCCGTTTTTCAAAGCCTTCGCGTTTGGATTCGTCATCTGGCTTGTCGTACACCGCCTGCTTCGTGGCTGGATCTACGCCGGTGACATCTGGCATCCCTTGTTAATGGATTTATCGCTGTTTGCGATTTGCGTTTGCCTTTCCCTGGCAATACTGATTGCGTGGTAACTATGTCAATTAAAACAATTAAGTATTTCTCAACAATCATTGTAGCGGTAGTTGCGGTTCTTGCCGGATGGTGGCTGTGGAATTATTACATGCAATCTCCGTGGACACGCGACGGGAAAATACGCGCAGAACAGGTTTCTATCACCCCACAGGTGTCGGGACGTATTGTTGAGCTGAATATAAAAGACAACCAGCTGGTTAACGCGGGGGATCTTCTGCTCACGATCGATAAAACGCCCTTTCAGATCGCCGAGCTGAACGCACAGGCTCAGCTGGCGAAAGCGCAATCTGACCTCGCAAAAGCCAATAACGAAGCGAATCGTCGTCGTCATCTCTCACAAAATTTTATTTCTGCCGAAGAACTCGATACCGCTAACCTCAATGTTAAAGCGATGCAGGCCAGTGTTGATGCCGCACAGGCGACGTTGAAACAGGCACAATGGCAACTGGCGCAAACGGAAATTCGCGCCCCGGTGAGCGGATGGGTGACTAATCTTACTACCCGCATCGGCGATTACGCTGACACCGGGAAACCGCTGTTTGCTCTTGTCGATAGCCACTCGTTTTACGTCATTGGTTATTTTGAAGAAACCAAGTTGCGCCATATCCGCGAAGGGGCACCAGCACAAATTACCCTTTATAGTGATAACAAAACGTTACAGGGTCACGTTTCCAGTATCGGTCGGGCGATTTATGATCAGAGCGTTGAAAGTGACTCAAGCCTTATTCCGGATGTGAAACCTAACGTCCCCTGGGTTCGCCTCGCCCAACGTGTTCCGGTCCGCTTTGCGCTGGACAAAGTCCCAGGCGATGTCACGCTGGTGTCGGGCACCACCTGTAGCATTGCCGTAGGTGAATAATGAACGCATCGTCATGGTCCTTGCGCAATTTGCCCTGGTTCAGGGCCACGCTGGCGCAATGGCGTTATGCGTTACGCAATACCATTGCCATGTGTCTGGCGCTGACGATTGCCTATTATTTGAATCTTGATGAGCCCTATTGGGCGATGACCTCGGCTGCCGTGGTTAGCTTTCCCACCGTTGGCGGTGTGATCAGCAAAAGCCTCGGACGCATCGCGGGTAGTTTGCTGGGAGCCATCGCGGCATTGCTTCTTGCCGGACATACGCTCAACGAGCCGTGGTTTTTTCTATTGAGTATGTCAGCATGGATTGGCTTTTGTACCTGGGCCTGTGCGCACTTCACGAATAACGTCGCGTATGCATTTCAACTGGCGGGCTACACGGCTTCCATCATCGCCTTTCCGATGGTTAATATTACTGAGGCCAGCCAGCTGTGGGATATCGCTCAGGCGCGCGTTTGCGAGGTGATTGTCGGTATTTTGTGCGGCGGCATGATGATGATGATCCTGCCGAGCAGTTCCGATGCTACAGCCCTTTTAACCGCATTGAAAAACATGCACGCCCGATTGCTGGAACATGCCAGTTTACTCTGGCAGCCTGAAACAACCGATGCCATTCGTGCAGCACATGAGGGGGTGATTGGGCAGATACTGACCATGAATTTGCTGCGTATCCAGGCTTTCTGGAGCCACTATCGTTTTCGCCAGCAAAACGCGCGCCTTAATGCGCTGCTCCACCAGCAATTACGTATGACCAGCGTCATTTCCAGCCTGCGACGTATGTTGCTCAACTGGCCCTCACCGCCAGGTGCCACACGAGAAATTCTCGAACAGTTGCTGACGGCGCTCGCCAGTTCGCAAACAGATGTTTACACCGTCGCACGTATTATTGCCCCGCTACGCCCGACCAACGTCGCCGACTACCGGCACGTCGCCTTCTGGCAGCGACTACGCTATTTTTGCCATCTTTATCTGCAAAGCAGTCAGGAATTACATCGTCTGCAAAGCGGCGTAGATGATCATGCCAAACTCCCACGGACATCCGGCCTGGCACGTCATACCGATAACGCCGAAGCTATGTGGAGCGGACTACGAACATTTTGTACATTGATGATAATTGGCGCATGGAGTATCGCTTCACAATGGGATGCCGGTGCCAATGCATTAACGCTGGCCGCAATTAGCTGCGTACTCTACTCCGCCGTCGCGGCACCGTTTAAGTCCTTGTCACTGCTAATGCGCACGCTAGTGTTACTTTCGCTATTTAGCTTTGCGGTCAAATTTGGCCTGATGGTTCAGATTAGCGATCTGTGGCAATTTTTACTGTTTCTCTTCCCACTACTGGCGACAATGCAGCTTCTTAAATTGCAGATGCCCAAATTTGCCGCGCTTTGGGGACAACTGATTGTATTTATGGGGTCGTTTATCGCTGTCACTAATCCTCCGGTGTATGATTTCGCTGATTTTCTTAATGATAATCTGGCAAAAATTGTTGGCGTAGCGCTGGCGTGGCTAGCGTTCGCCATTCTGCGACCTGGGTCGGATGCTCGTAAAAGCCGTCGTCATATTCGCGCACTGCGCCGGGATTTTGTCGACCAACTAAGCCGCCATCCAACACTGAGTGAAAGCGATTTTGAATCACTCACTTATCATCACGTCAGTCAGTTAAGTAACAGCCAGGATGCGCTGGCTCGCCGTTGGTTATTACGCTGGGGGGTGGTGTTGTTGAACTGTTCTCATGTTGTCTGGCAATTGCGCGAATGGGAATCGCGTTCCGATCCGTTATCGCGAGTACGGGATAACTGTATTTCATTGTTACGTGGAGTGATGAGTGAGCGTGGCGTTCAGCAAAAATCACTGGCGGCCACACTTGCAGAATTACAGCGGATTTGCGACAGCCTTGCCCGTCATCATCAACCTGCCGCCCAGGACCTGGCGGCAATTGTCTGGCGGCTGTACTGCTCGCTTTCGCAACTTGAGCAAGCACCGCCGCAAGGTACGCTGGCCTCTTAATTACTTAATTACACCGCAGGCATAGCGTTCACCGCCACCGCCCAGCGGTTTAGGTTGATCGGACATATTATCGCCACCAACGTGGATCATCAGCGCTTTATCTTTGACTTGATCCAGTGATTTCAGACGAGGCGCGATGACGGCATCGGTAGCTTTCCCGTCATTATTGACAACCAGCGCAGGCAGATCGCCTAAGTGCCCAGCACCTTCTGGCCCTTCATGTTTACCGGTATTTTGTGGATCAAGATGCCCGCCTGCGGATTCCGCCGCTGTGGCTTTGCCATCTTTGGTAGCTGGCTGGCAGCTTCCTTTGGCATGAATATGGAAGCCATGTTCACCGGGGGGTAATGCTTTCAGATCGGGCGAAAACTCCAGACCTTTATCGGTTTCAGTAATGGTGACGCTACCAATTGACTGCCCAACCCCTTGCGACGTGACGAGGTTCATCTCGACTTTTTCACTGGCAGCTTGCGCGCCGGTAGCAACAACCAGCGCCAGAATAGCCAGACTAAAACGTTTCATAGGACCTCCGTTCATTGTGCATTCCTGAATAAGTGTAAACCAGTGACACTTTTTTGAACGGCGGCTATTCCTAAAAGTGCTTACGGTACGTCGTAACCCAGTGCCGCTTTACGGATACGGAACCATTGTTGGCGAGTCATTTTCAGGGTTTCTGCTTCAACAGCTGCTCGCACGCGCTCAATTTTACCGGAGCCGATTATCGGCAGCGGCTGCGACGGTAAACGTAAAACCCAGGCGTAAACCACCTGTTCAATAGAGCCCGCGTTTAACTCCTCCGCCACCACAGCCAGTTCATCACGCAGAGGCTGGAAATAATCATCATTAAACAGACGACCACCACCAAGGCAAGACCACGCCATCGGACGAACACGCAGTTGCTGCAGTTGGTCGAGCGTGCCATCCAGCAGTAACGGCTGATGCACCGGGGATATTTCCACCTGATTAGTGGCAAGGGTAAACGGCAGGCGTGATTGCAACAGCGCAAATTGCGCAGGCGTAAAGTTCGATACGCCAAAATGGCGCACTTTGCCGCTCTGATGCAGGTGTTTAAACGCGTCCGCCACTTCATCGGCATCCATTAACGGGTCCGGGCGGTGGATCAACAGCAGATCCAGATGATCGGTCGCGAGATTAATCAGCGACTGTTCGGCGCTCTTAATGATGTGATCGCGGTCAGTAATGTAATGACCAATGACGTTTTCTTCACGCGCGGTCGTCGCGATACCGCATTTGCTGACAATTTCCATCCGTTCACGCAGATGAGGTGCCAGTTTCAGCGCCTCGCCAAACGCTGCTTCACACTGATAGCCGCCATAAATATCAGCGTGGTCCACGGTAGTTACGCCGAGATCCAGATGCTCTTCAATAAAGCTGACCAGCTGGCGGGCGGACATATTCCAGTCCATCAATCGCCAGTAGCCCATCACAAAACGGGAAAACTCCGGGCCTTGCGGCGCAATAGTAATACGCTGAACCATAATCGCTTCCTCTTATCAGATATGAGAGGAGTATACGCAAGATTAGGCTCAAAAGAGTGATGGTTGCTCCGGTTCGTCTGATGACGCTGGCTTAATTGCACGTAATTTGCGCATTAATCGCTGCCGACAAAGGCGCAGCACCTCTTGTTTTTCGCCATCGCTCATTTTATTCCAGTTAAAACGCTCATCCCGACTACGAAAACAGCCGCGACAAAATCCGCGTTCGTCAGACTGGCAAATTCCCCGGCACGGGCTCTGGACGGGAAAGAACTCTAATTGCTCCGCCACCTCGCCCTCCTCATATAAGATTATTACCATTATTGAAGCTGTTAATGCCCAAAGTAGCAACTTTGCTTGCACTAGACCGACTGGTCTACTACACTCCAACACATGAACAAACACACCGAACATGATACTCGCGAACATCTCCTGGCGACGGGCGAGCAACTTTGCCTGCAACGTGGATTCACCGGGATGGGGCTAAGCGAATTACTAAAAACGGCTGAAGTGCCGAAAGGGTCCTTCTATCACTACTTTCGCTCTAAAGAAGCGTTTGGCGTTGCCATGCTTGAGCGCCATTACGCCGCATATCACCAGCGACTGACGGAGTTGCTGCAATCCGGCGAAGGTAACTACCGCGACCGCATACTGGCTTATTACCAGCAAACACTGAACCAGTTTTGCCAACATGGAACCATCAGTGGTTGCCTGACAGTAAAACTCTCTGCCGAAGTGTGCGATCTGTCAGAAGATATGCGCAGCGCGATGGATAAAGGGGCTCGCGGCGTAATCGCCCTGCTCTCTCAGGCGCTGGAAAATGGCCGTGAGAACCATTGTTTAACCTTTTGTGGCGAACCGCTGCAACAGGCACAAGTGCTTTACGCACTGTGGCTTGGCGCGAATTTGCAGGCCAAAATTTCGCGCAGTTTCGAGCCACTGGAAAACGCGCTGGCCCATGTAAAAACCATTATTGCGACGCCTGCCGTTTAGCAGGCATTTTTTATCACCAGACCACCGGGAGCCTTTATGTCATCTGAAAAACTGTATTCCCCACTGAAAGTGGGCGCGATCACGGCGGCAAACCGTATTTTTATGGCACCGCTGACGCGTCTGCGCAGTATTGAACCGGGTGACATCCCTACCCCGTTGATGGCGGAATACTATCGCCAACGAGCCAGTGCCGGTTTGATTATTAGCGAAGCCACGCAAATTTCCGCCCAGGCAAAAGGATATGCAGGCGCGCCTGGCATCCATAGTCCGGAGCAAATTGCCGCATGGAAAAAAATCACCGCTGGCGTTCATGCTGAAAATGGTCATATGGCCGTGCAGCTGTGGCACACGGGGCGAATTTCTCACGCCAGCCTGCAGCCTGGCGGTCAGGCACCGGTAGCGCCTTCTGCACTTAGCGCGGGAACGCGTACTTCTCTGCGCGATGAAAAAGGTCAGGCGATCCGCGTTGAAACATCCATGCCACGTGCACTGGAACGGGAAGAGATTCCGGGCATCGTCAATGATTTCCGCCAGGCCATCGCTAACGCCCGTGAAGCTGGGTTTGATCTGGTGGAGCTACACTCTGCTCACGGTTATTTACTGCATCAGTTCCTTTCTCCTTCTTCAAACCATCGTACCGATCAGTACGGCGGCAGCGTGGAAAATCGCGCACGTCTGGTGCTGGAAGTGGTCGATGCCGGGATTGAAGAATGGGGTGCCGATCGCATTGGCATTCGTGTTTCGCCAATCGGTACTTTCCAGAACACGGATAATGGCCCAAATGAAGAAGCCGATGCACTGTATCTGATTGAACAACTGGGCAAACGCGGCATTGCTTACCTGCATATGTCAGAACCAGATTGGGCGGGAGGTGAACCGTATACTGATGCGTTCCGCGAAAAAGTACGTGCCCGTTTCCACGGTCCGATTATCGGCGCAGGGGCATACACGGTAGAAAAAGCTGAAACGCTGATCGGCAAAGGGTTAATTGATGCGGTGGCATTTGGTCGTGACTGGATTGCGAACCCGGATCTGGTTGCCCGCTTGCAGCGCAAAGCTGAGCTTAACCCACAGCGTGCCGAAAGTTTCTACGGTGGCGGCGCGGAAGGCTATACCGATTACCCGACGCTGTAATCCAGCATTGCGAGCGGCGCAAAGCCGCCGCTATACTAAAACAACATTTTGAATCTGTTAGCCATTTTGAGGATATAAAGATGCGTCTTCTTCATACCATGCTGCGCGTTGGCGATCTGCAACGCTCCATCGATTTTTATACCAAAGTACTGGGCATGAAACTGCTGCGTACCAGCGAAAACCCGGAATACAAATACTCACTGGCGTTTGTTGGCTATGGCCCGGAAACCGAAGAAGCGGTGATTGAACTGACCTACAACTGGGGCGTGGATAAATACGAACTCGGCACTGCTTATGGTCACATCGCGCTTAGCGTAGATAACGCCGCTGAAGCGTGCGAAAAAATCCGTCAGAACGGCGGTAACGTCACCCGTGAAGCGGGTCCGGTAAAAGGCGGCACTACGGTTATCGCGTTTGTGGAAGATCCGGACGGTTACAAAATTGAATTAATCGAAGAGAAAGACGCCGGTCGCGGTCTGGGCAACTAAACTCCTGCCGGGCGTGAACTCATCGCGCCCGCATCTTTACTGCATCGACAAGTAATATTTGTCATAATGCGCGCTGCAATTTATCCGTATTAAGAGAATCAGATGTCCGATAACGCTCAACTTACCGGTCTGTGCGACCGTTTTCGTGGTTTTTATCCTGTTGTGATCGATGTTGAAACAGCTGGATTTAACGCCAAAACCGATGCGCTGCTTGAGATTGCCGCCATCACCCTGAAAATGGATGAACAAGGCTGGCTGATGCCGGACACCACATTACATTTCCACGTCGAACCATTTGTCGGCGCAAATTTGCAGCCAGAGGCCCTCGCCTTCAACGGCATTGACCCGAACGCTCCCGATCGCGGCGCGGTCAGCGAATACGAGGCGCTGCACGAAATTTTTAAAGTTGTACGTAAAGGCATTAAAGCGAGCGGCTGTAACCGCGCCATTATGGTGGCGCACAACGCCAATTTCGATCACAGCTTTATGATGGCCGCCGCAGAACGCGCCTCACTGAAACGTAACCCGTTCCACCCTTTCGCCACTTTTGACACTGCTGCACTGGCCGGGCTGGCACTCGGACAAACCGTATTGTCAAAGGCTTGCCAGACCGCTGGCATGGACTTCGACAGCACCCAGGCGCACTCCGCGCTGTATGACACCGAACGCACTGCTGTGCTGTTTTGTGAAATCGTCAACCGCTGGAAACGTCTGGGAGGCTGGCCGCTGCCTGCCGCCGAAGAGGTGTAATCGAGTCGATGCCTGATGACATGCAATGATTCAGGCATCTATAGTGAGGCTATTCCACGCATCATGCATGATATTCACGGGGAATAGCGTTAATGGCAGATAATCTAAACCCTTCATCGCCCCTGCCGGACGTGTTTTCACCGGCGACCCGCGACTGGTTTCTTCGCGCCTTTAAACAGCCGACCGCTGTCCAGTCGCAAACCTGGCATGTGGCGGCGCGAGGCGAACATGCGCTGGTGATTGCACCGACTGGCTCCGGGAAAACGCTGGCAGCATTTCTCTACGCCCTCGATCAGCTCTTCCGCGAAGGCGGCGAAGATACCCGCGAGGCGCATAAGCGTAAAACCTCACGCATTCTCTATATTTCACCGATCAAAGCTCTGGGCACCGACGTTCAGCGCAACTTGCAGATCCCGTTACAGGGTATTGCCGATGAACGGCGGCGGCGCGGCGAAACGGAAGTCAATCTTCGCGTGGGGATCCGTACTGGCGATACGCCTGCACAGGAACGCAGCAAACTCACCCGTAATCCGCCGGATATTCTGATCACCACACCCGAATCACTCTATCTGATGCTGACCTCCCGCGCGCGCGAAACGCTACGCGGCGTCGAAACGGTAATTATTGATGAAGTCCACGCGGTAGCGGGCAGTAAACGTGGTGCGCATCTGGCGTTAAGTCTGGAGCGGCTCGATGCGCTGCTCCACACCTCAGCACAGCGAATTGGCCTTTCTGCCACTGTACGCTCAGCCAGCGATGTGGCAGCATTTCTTGGTGGCGATCGCCCGGTTACGGTAGTCAACCCGCCCGCAATGCGCCATCCGCAGATACGGATTGTCGTACCGGTCGCCAATATGGATGATGTCTCATCGGTCGCCAGCGGCACCGGCGAAGACAGCCATGCCGGCCGAGAAGGCTCCATCTGGCCATATATTGAAACGGGTATCCTTGATGAAGTTTTGCGCCATCGCTCGACCATTGTCTTTACTAATTCACGCGGGCTGGCGGAAAAACTGACGGCACGATTGAATGAGCTTTACGCCGCACGCTTACAGCGTTCCCCGTCTATCGCCGTTGATGCGGCCCATTTCGAGTCGACCTCCGGCGCAACCTCTAACCGTGTACAAAGTAGCGACATTTTTATTGCCCGCTCACACCACGGCTCCGTGTCTAAAGAACAACGAGCCATCACCGAACAGGCGCTGAAATCGGGTGAATTACGCTGCGTGGTCGCAACCTCCAGTCTCGAACTGGGGATTGATATGGGCGCGGTGGATCTGGTAATTCAGGTGGCAACGCCGCTTTCTGTTGCCAGTGGGTTACAACGCATTGGACGTGCCGGACACCAGGTAGGTGGTATCTCCAAAGGGCTTTTTTTCCCCCGAACCAGGCGTGACTTAGTCGATTCCGCAGTCATTGTTGAGTGTATGTTCGCAGGCAGGCTGGAAAACCTGACACCACCGCATAATCCACTCGACGTCCTTGCGCAGCAGACCGTTGCCACCGCGGCGATGGATGCATTACAGGCAGACGAATGGTACTCCCGCGTACGCCGTGCCGCACCGTGGAAAGATCTGCCAAGACGTGTTTTTGACGCCACGCTGGATATGCTTTCCGGGCGCTATCCCTCTGGCGATTTTTCTGCTTTTCGACCAAAACTGGTCTGGAACAGGGAGACCGGGATATTGACCGCCCGACCTGGCGCTCAGCTGTTGGCGGTTACCAGCGGTGGCACCATTCCGGATCGTGGCATGTATAGCGTGTTATTACCCGAAGGTGAAGAACAGGCCGGTTCGCGGCGGGTGGGTGAACTGGATGAGGAGATGGTATATGAGTCGCGGGTGAACGACATTATCACTCTCGGCGCTACCTCATGGCGGATCCAGCAAATCACCCGCGATCAGGTGATTGTGACTCCTGCTCCAGGTCGTTCTGCCCGCCTTCCCTTCTGGCGTGGTGAAGGTAACGGACGTCCGGCAGAATTAGGCGAGATGATCGGCGATTTTCTCCATTTACTGGCGGATGGCGCGTTCTTTTCCGGGACTATTCCCCCGTGGTTGGCAGAAGAAAATACGATCGCCAATATTCAGGGGTTGATTGACGAGCAGCGCAACGCGACGGGCATCGTTCCGGGTAGTCGTCATCTGGTCCTCGAACGGTGCCGTGATGAAATTGGCGACTGGCGTATTATTTTGCACTCTCCCTATGGAAGACGGGTGCATGAACCCTGGGCGCTGGCGATTGCCGGGCGAATACATGCACTATGGGGCGCTGACGCGTCTGTGGTTGCCAGTGATGACGGCATTGTTGCGCGCATTCCTGACACCGATGGTAAATTGCCCGATGCCGCGATTTTTTTGTTTGAACCAGAAAAGTTGCTGCAAATTGTCCGCGAGGCGGTAGGCAGCTCGGCACTTTTCGCCGCCCGTTTTCGCGAATGCGCCGCGCGGGCATTATTAATGCCGGGCCGCACGCCGGGCCATCGCACCCCGCTTTGGCAACAACGGCTACGCGCCAGTCAGTTGCTGGAAATCGCTCAGGGATATCCGGATTTTCCGGTCATTCTCGAAACCCTACGCGAATGTCTGCAAGATGTTTATGATCTTCCCGCGCTGGAACGTTTGATGCGTCGCCTGAACGGTGGCGAAATTCAAATATCCGATGTAACGACCCCTACGCCTTCGCCTTTCGCCGCCAGTTTATTGTTCGGCTATGTCGCGGAATTTATGTACCAGAGCGACGCCCCGCTGGCAGAGCGCCGGGCATCCGTACTGTCGCTGGACAGCGAGTTACTGCGCAATCTACTCGGACAGGTCGATCCGGGGGAATTACTCGACCCGCAGGTCATTCGCCAGGTGGAAGAAGAGTTGCAACGACTGGCTTCTGGTAGAAGAGCGAAAGGTGAAGAAGGATTGTTCGACCTGCTGCGCGAACTGGGGCCAATGACCGTTGAAGACCTGGCGCAACGGCATACAGGCAGCAGTGAAAAGATTGCGTCGTATCTGGAAAATCTTCTTGCAGTAAAACGAATCTTCCCGACGATGATTAGCGGGCAGGAGCGTCTTGCCTGTATGGATGATGCCGCCAGGCTGCGCGATGCCCTCGGCGTACGACTACCAGAGTCACTGCCAGAGATTTATTTGCACCGAGTCAGTTACCCGCTTCGCGACCTCTTTCTGCGCTATCTCCGGGCTCATGCTCTGGTCACGTCTGAACAACTGGCTCATGAGTTTAGTCTCGGTATTGCCATTGTCGAAGAGCAACTTCAGCAACTGCGCGAACAGGGGCTGGTGATGAATCTGCAACAAGGCATCTGGGTGAGCGATGAAGTATTTCGTCGTCTGCGTTTGCGCTCGCTGCAAGCCGCCAGAGAAGCGACACGTCCCGTTGCGGCCACGACCTATGCGCGATTGCTGCTGGAACGTCAGGGCGTATTACCCGCCACCGATGGTAGCCCGGCACTCTTTGCCTCAACATCGCCAGGCGTTTATGAGGGTGTGGATGGCGTCGTGCGGGTGATCGAACAGCTTGCCGGAGTCGGTTTACCCGCCTCACTCTGGGAAAGCCAGATCCTGCCTGCCCGCGTACGCGACTATTCGCCAGAAATGCTCGATGAATTACTGGCAACCGGTGCGGTTATCTGGTCGGGGCAAAAAAAACTGGGTGAAGATGACGGTCTGGTGGCACTGCATCTACAGGAATATGCCGCAGAATCGTTCACTCCCGCCGAAGCGAATCAGGCGAATCGTTCGGCGCTGCAGCAAGCGATAGTCACGGTTCTGGCTGACGGAGGAGCCTGGTTTGCACAACAAATCAGCCAACGGATACGCGATAAAATCGACGAATCGGTTGCTCCCTCAGCCCTGCAAGAGGCGTTATGGGCGCTGGTCTGGCAAGGCGTCATCACCAGCGACATTTGGGCACCGTTACGCGCCCTCACCCGCAGCAGTACCAACACACGCACCTCAACTCGTCGCAGCCACCGGGCTCGTCGTGGACGTCCTGTCTATGCGCAACCCGTCTCGCCGCTGCTATCTTACAACACACCAAATCTGGCTGGACGCTGGTCGTTATTGCAGGTGGAGCCACTAAACGATACCGAAAGGATGCTGGCGCTGGCGGAAAATATGCTCGACCGCTACGGCATCATCAGTCGTCAGGCGGTGATAGCCGAAAATATCCCTGGCGGGTTTCCATCGATGCAAACGCTTTGTCGAAGTATGGAAGACTCCGGGCGAATTATGCGAGGTCGTTTTGTAGAAAGTCTGGGTGGCGCGCAATTCGCTGAACGTCTGACTATTGACCGATTGCGCGATCTGGCGACACAAGCCACGCAAACGCGCCACTATACACCAGTGGCGCTCTCTGCCAACGATCCGGCTAATGCATGGGGAAATCTTCTGCCCTGGCCTGCACATCCGGCAACGCTGATACCAACGCGTCGGGCGGGTGCGCTGGTGGTCGTTTCTGGCGGCAAATTGTTACTCTATCTGGCGCAAGGTGGCAAAAAAATGCTGGTCTGGCAGGAAAAAGAGGAATTACTCGCCCCAGAGATTTTCCACGCGCTGACTACCGCACTGCGTCGCGAACCACGGCTGCGCTTTACGCTAACAGAAGTGAATGACCTACCGGTCCGGCAAACGCCGATGTTTACGCTGCTGCGTGAGGCGGGATTTTCAAGTTCGCCACAAGGACTGGATTGGGGATAGAGAAAGGACTGACGGATGCCCGTTCGCATCCGTCAGTATTGCAGGACGGATTATTCAGCGTCCGGCTCTTCAGACTTGTATTTAGCGGCAGTTTCTTTGATCAGCTGCTGCAGTTCGCCACGCTGATACATTTCGATCACGATATCACAACCGCCGACCAGCTCGCCGTCAACCCACAGTTGCGGGAAGGTCGGCCAGTTAGCATATTTCGGCAGTTCCGCACGAATGTCCGGATTCTGCAGGATATCAACATAGGCAAAACGTTCGCCACATGCGGCAAGCGCCTGGACTGCCTGGGCAGAGAAACCGCAGCTCGGCAGTTTCGGTGAACCTTTCATGTACAGCAGGATCGGGTTTTCAGCAATCTGGCGTTGGATTTTTTCGATAGTGGTGCTCATTGTCTTGCTTCCTCAAACTTCTTTACGGCAGTAATCTGACATTGTAGCGGGTCAGTGCGGCATCGGAAAATAACATTTTCATCACGCTTTTGCT
This sequence comes from Escherichia sp. HH091_1A, assembly GCF_030295175.1. Lineage (NCBI taxonomy): Bacteria > Pseudomonadati > Pseudomonadota > Gammaproteobacteria > Enterobacterales > Enterobacteriaceae > Escherichia > Escherichia sp. HH091_1A. The sequence continues at coordinate 2,040,992 of NZ_AP025747.1, forward strand.
ATTTTATCCCTTTGTTCTATTTGTTGCATTTCAAATATTCGTTTCTTCCCTTATGCACGGCAAACTGGCGTATTTATAACCATTTTTAGCTTCCACTGCTGCATTTTTTTGCGCTCGCCGACGAAACGTATTTTTTAACAATAAAAGCTATTAACTTTCTCTTCTTCTATGCATTAGAATTATCAAGTTTTGTAAATCAGACGCAGGCATGATAGACCTGCCTTAACAGAGGGACGCTCAGTGGCGCGGATAAACCGTATTTCGATCACGCTCTGTGCTTTACTTTTTACCACCCTGCCTTTAATGCCTATGGCCCATGCTTCAAAGCAAGCCAGGGAGAGTTCTGCTACCACTCATATCACCAAAAAAGCAGATAAAAAGAAAAGCACGGCAACCACCAAAAAGACCCAGAAAGCCAGCCAGAAAACAGCGAAAAAAGCCGCCAGTAAAAGTACGACCAAAAGCAAAACCGCTTCCTCCGTTAAAAAATCTTCCATTACCGCTTCTAAAAACGCCAAAACTCGCAGCAAACACGTCGTCAATAAAACGGCCTCAGCCAGCTTTACCGAAAAGTGTACCAAACGTAAGGGCTATAAATCGCATTGTGTGAAAGTCAAAAATGCCGCGTCAGGAACCCTTGCCGACGCACACAAAGCGAAGGTGCAAAAAGCCACAAAAGTGGCAATGAATAAACTGATGCAGCAAATTGGTAAGCCATATCGTTGGGGTGGCAGCTCACCGCGTACCGGTTTTGATTGCAGCGGTCTGGTTTATTACGCTTATAAAGATTTGGTAAAAATTCGTATTCCGCGTACGGCGAATGAAATGTATCACCTGCGTGATGCAGCACCTATCGAACGTAGTGAACTGAAAAACGGCGACCTGGTCTTCTTCCGTACTCAGGGACGCGGTACAGCCGATCATGTCGGCGTGTATGTCGGCAACGGCAAATTTATTCAGTCACCGCGTACGGGTCAGGAAATTCAAATCACTTCTCTCAGTGAAGACTACTGGCAGCGCCACTATGTTGGCGCTCGCCGGGTAATGACCCCAAAAACACTTCGCTAAAACTTTACCCTGTTGTTACGGCAACAGGGTAAGTTCATCTTTTGTCTCACCTTTTAATTTGCTACCCTATCCATACGCACAATAAGGCTATTGTACGTATGCAAATTAATAATAAAGGAGAGTAGCAATGTCATTCGAATTACCTGCACTACCATATGCTAAAGATGCTCTGGCACCGCACATTTCTGCGGAAACCATCGAGTATCACTACGGCAAGCATCATCAGACTTATGTCACTAACCTGAACAACCTGATTAAAGGTACCGCGTTTGAAGGTAAATCACTGGAAGAGATTATTCGCAGCTCTGAAGGTGGCGTATTCAACAACGCAGCTCAGGTCTGGAACCATACTTTCTACTGGAACTGCCTGGCACCGAACGCGGGTGGCGAACCGACTGGAAAAGTCGCTGAAGCTATCGCCGCATCTTTTGGCAGCTTTGCCGATTTCAAAGCACAGTTTACTGATGCAGCAATCAAAAACTTTGGTTCTGGCTGGACCTGGCTGGTGAAAAACAGCGATGGCAAACTGGCTATCGTTTCAACCTCTAACGCGGGTACTCCGCTGACCACCGATGCGACTCCACTGCTGACCGTTGATGTCTGGGAACACGCTTATTACATCGACTATCGCAATGCACGTCCTGGCTATCTGGAGCACTTCTGGGCGCTGGTGAACTGGGAATTCGTAGCAAAAAATCTCGCTGCATAATAACTGATGGCAAATGCAACATTGCCTGATGCGCTTCGCTTACCATGCCAACTCGGATGAAGCGTTAACACCGCATCCGGCAAGATAAATCGCACGTTGCCAGCAACTGTAACGCAGAAGGTTATCCTTCTGCGTTTTTGTTTAATTAGCTGTTGGCAACGCAAACTGCCTCAGGTTGTTTTCTGGCTGACATAAACACCAGCAATAATGCCAGTCCCGCGACAATCGCCCCCATCACCGGCACAAAACTGTATCCCAGCCCAGCGGAAATTACCGCACCACCAGCAGCTGCTCCCAGCGCATTTCCAAGATTAAAGGCACCAATATTGACTGATGAAGACAGACCAGGCGCTTCACTGGCGACACGCATCACGCGCATCTGTAACGGCGGTACGACCGCAAAGGTTGCTGCTCCCCACACCACCATGCTAATAGCTGCGCCAAACTCATTGCGGGCCAGGAACGGGATTGCCAGCATAATCACCATCAGCAGCAACAAAAAGCCTTTCAACGTGCCGTTAACTGAACGATCTGCCAGTTTGCCGCCGAGATAGTTCCCAATAGAGAACCCGACACCAATCAGCACCAGCATTGCCGTGACGAACACCGGTGTTGCGTGGGTAATACTTTGCAGTACCGGAGAGATATAGGTGTAGAGGGTAAACATGGCGCCAGCTCCCAGCACCGTCGTCAGCAATGCAGACAGCACCTGCGGACGCATTAATACCGCCAGCTCTTTTTTCACTTCAGGTCGCGCCCCTGCGCCACCTTTAGGTAATGAGAAGAACAGACTTACCATTGAAATCACGCCCAGCCCCGCCGTTGCCAGAAATGACATCCGCCAGCCGATGGTTTCACCCAACCAGGTCGCCGCCGGCACGCCACCGATATTTGCCAGGGTTAACCCCATAAACATAGTGGCAACTGCGCTGGCCTGTTTATGTTTTGGCACCACGCTTGCGGCCACGACTGAACCCAAACCAAAAAATGCTCCGTGATTCAGGCTGGTCAAAATGCGTGAAAGCATCAGGGTCATATAATCCGGCGCGATGGCGGAAAGTACGTTGCCGAGCGTGAAAATCGCCATCAGGAAAATCAACGCACTGCGGCGGGCACGATGAGAAAGTAGAAGCGTCATCAGCGGCGCGCCCACCATTACGCCAACTGCATAGGCACTGATTAACATTCCGGCAGCAGGAATCGAGACATCCACACCGCGCGCAATGACGGGCAACAAGCCCATTGGCGAGAACTCCGTTGTCCCGATACCAAACGCGCCAATCGCCAGCGCCAGCAACGGATAGTTAATTTTCATGCCTTATCTCCACCTCTTCGCGTCATTACGCGATATTCATTAAAGTGGCGAAAGCATGACAGCAATCACAAAAAAATGAAAATAACAAAAAGAGAAAACACTTTTGCCATTTTGCTAACAAACAGGAAGGAGATGCGAGGGAGAACGCGCTCCCTCGAGAGGAAATCAGTGCAGCGCGGCAGTCAAACCCACGGCCACGATCAAACCGAGGACGATAATCGTTGTTACCAGTGAAAATTTAAGGTCGGTGCTCATCAAGTTTTCTCCTTTTTTATTACCACACAAAAAGTGATATTACGCATTTTTACACACTGTGATGAAAAAATCTCCCGTCATTTATAATGATAAGTGTTTTTACCACTTCCCCTTTTCGTCAAGATCGGCCAAAATTCCACGCTTACACTATTTGCGTACTGGCCATTGACCCCTTCCTGACGCTCCGTGTCGTTTTTCCGGCGTACCGCAACACTTTTGTTGTGCGTAAGGTGTGTAAAGGCAAACGTTTACCTTGCGATTTTGCAGGAGCTGAAGTTAGGGTCTGGAGTGAAATGGAATGGCAACAATAAAAGATGTAGCGAAACGAGCAAACGTTTCCACTACAACTGTGTCACACGTAATCAACAAAACACGTTTCGTCGCTGAAGAAACGCGCAACGCCGTGTGGGCAGCGATTAAAGAATTACACTACTCCCCTAGCGCGGTGGCGCGTAGCCTGAAGGTTAACCACACCAAGTCTATCGGTTTGCTGGCGACCAGCAGCGAAGCGGCCTATTTTGCCGAGATCATTGAAGCGGTTGAAAAAAATTGCTTCCAGAAAGGTTACACCCTGATTCTGGGTAATGCGTGGAACAATCTTGAGAAACAGCGGGCTTATCTGTCGATGATGGCGCAAAAACGCGTCGATGGTCTGCTGGTGATGTGTTCTGAGTACCCAGAGCCGTTGCTGACGATGCTGGAAGAGTATCGCCATATCCCAATGGTGGTAATGGACTGGGGTGAAGCAAAAGCTGACTTCACCGATGCGGTCATTGATAACGCGTTCGAAGGCGGCTACATGGCCGGGCGTTATCTGATTGAACGCGGTCACCGCGAAATCGGCGTTATCCCCGGCCCGCTGGAACGTAACACTGGCGCAGGCCGCCTTGCCGGTTTTATGAAGGCAATGGAAGAAGCGATGATCAAAGTGCCGGAAAGCTGGATTGTACAGGGTGACTTTGAACCTGAATCCGGTTATCGCGCCATGCAGCAAATACTGTCGCAGCCGCATCGCCCTACTGCCGTCTTCTGTGGTGGCGATATCATGGCAATGGGCGCACTTTGTGCTGCTGATGAAATGGGTCTGCGCGTCCCGCAGGATGTTTCGCTGATCGGTTATGATAACGTGCGCAACGCCCGCTATTTTACGCCGGCGCTGACCACGATCCATCAGCCAAAAGATTCGCTGGGTGAAACAGCGTTCAACATGCTGTTGGATCGTATCGTCAACAAACGTGAAGAACCGCAGTCCATTGAAGTGCATCCGCGCTTGATTGAACGCCGCTCCGTGGCTGACGGCCCGTTCCGAGACTATCGTCGTTAATCACCCGTTGCGGGAGTCTCTTCCGGCTCCCGCAGCCACTCCTTATTCAGCGTCTCACTATCGCCGAGATACTCAAGCAACCAGGTTAACGCAGGCGACATATCATTTTGCTGCCATGTCAGACAACATGCCGAATCCGGAAAGGGGTTTTCCAGTTCTAATGCTACCCACTTCCCCTCATTAAGCCACGGTTTGGCGAAATGTGTTGGCACCATCCCTATGCATAATCCTGCCGAGATACAGGTTGCCGATGATTCCCAGTCAGGCACGACAAGTCTTTTTTGGTTATCCAGCAACCAGGTAATACGTTTAGGTAGCGTTCGTGAGGTGTCTTCGCGCACCAATGACGGCCAGTTGCGCAACGTATCATCGCTGAACGGGCCATCCATCAACGCCAGCGGGTGGTGGCTGGCAACAACGCAACTCCAGCTTAGCATCCCCATATCCCGGAAGGCATAACGACCGCCTACCGGAATCGCGCGTGTTGCGCCAATCGCCAGTTCCACGCGCCCGTCGGAAAGCGCATCCCAGACACCGTTGAACACTTCCTGAAAGACAAGAAGTTCGACATCATCAAAATGGCGATAAAAATCAACGATCATCTGCCGTGTACGTTCTGGCCTGACAATATTATCCACTGCGATAGCTAACTGACCGCGCCAGCCGTTCGCTATCTGCTGACATTGCTGCCGAGTGATCTGCATTTTTTTGACAACAGAGCGCCCTTCTTTGAGAAACCACGCCCCGGCAGCGGTCAGTTCCACATCACGGTGACGTCGTTCAAACAGAGGCACCGCCAGCCACTCTTCCAGCTGACGCACGGTATAGCTGACCGCAGAAGGAACGCGATGCAACTCCTGGGCTGCAGCGCTAAAACTACCATTACGCGCTACCGCATCAACAACTTCGAGTGAATATTCTGACCACATAGTCTGCCTGCAAAATTTTTGAAACCAGTCATCAAATATTACCGTTTCACAACACTAATTTCACTCCCTACACTTTGCGGCGGTGTTTAATTGAGAGATTTAGAGAATATACATGCAACCTGGGAAAAGATTTTTAGTCTGGCTGGCAGGTTTGAGCGTACTCGGTTTTCTGGCAACCGATATGTATCTGCCTGCTTTCGCCGCCATACAGGCCGACCTGCAAACGCCTGCGTCTGCTGTCAGTGCCAGCCTTAGTCTGTTCCTTGCCGGATTTGCCGCAGCCCAGCTTCTGTGGGGGCCGCTCTCCGACCGTTATGGTCGTAAACCGGTGTTATTCATCGGCCTGACAATTTTTGCGTTAGGTAGTCTGGGGATGCTGTGGGTTGAAAACGCCGCCACGCTGCTGGTATTGCGTTTTGTACAGGCTGTAGGTGTCTGCGCCGCGGCGGTTATCTGGCAAGCGTTAGTGACGGATTATTATCCTTCACAGAAAGTTAACCGTATTTTTGCGACCATCATGCCGCTGGTGGGTCTATCTCCGGCACTGGCTCCTCTGTTAGGAAGCTGGCTGCTGGTCCATTTTTCCTGGCAGGCGATATTCGCCACCCTGTTTGCCATTACCGTGGTGCTGATTCTGCCTATTTTCTGGCTCAAACCCACGACGAAGGCCCGTAACAATAGTCAGGATGGTCTGACCTTTACCGATCTGCTACGTTCTAAAACCTATCGCGGCAACGTGCTGGTATACGCGGCCTGTTCAGCCAGTTTTTTTGCATGGCTGACCGGTTCACCGTTCATCCTTAGCGAAATGGGTTACAGCCCGGCAGTGATTGGTTTAAGCTATGTCCCGCAAACTATCGCGTTTCTGATTGGTGGCTATGGCTGTCGCGCCGCACTACAAAAATGGCAAGGCAAGCAGTTATTACCGTGGTTGCTGGTGCTGTTTGCTGTCAGCGTCATTGCGACCTGGGCTGCGGGCTTCATTAGCCATGTGTCGCTGGCCGAAATCCTGATCCCATTCTGTGTGATGGCGATTGCCAACGGCGCGATCTACCCGATTGTTGTCGCCCAGGCACTGCGTCCTTTCCCACATGCAACTGGTCGCGCCGCAGCGTTGCAGAACACTCTACAACTGGGTCTGTGCTTCCTCGCAAGTCTGGTAGTGTCCTGGCTTATCAGTATCAGTACGCCATTGCTCACCACCACCAGCGTGATGTTATCAACAGTAGTGCTGGTCGCTCTCGGTTACATGATGCAACGCAGTGAAGAAGTGGATTGCCAGAGCCATGGCAATGCCGAAGTGGCGCATAGCGAATCACACTGATCTATATCGATATGCTTATACTTAGGCTGCTAACAAAATTTTGTTGTATGATTGAAATTAGCGGCCTATACTAATTTCGAGTTGTTAAGACTACGATAAATATTATGTTTTTATGGGGACAGGAACGTTCCCTACTCACTATGGATGGTCATTTCGGCAAGGGTTCCTCCTTTCCCTCTGTTCTACGTCGGATTATAGACTCGCAGTTTTTTCTGCGAGATTTCTCACAAAGCCCAAAAAGCGTCTACGCTGTTTTAAGGTTCTGATCACCGACCAGTGATGGAGAAACTATGAGTTCATCGTGTATAGAAGAAGTCAGCGTACCGGATGACAACTGGTACCGTATCGCCAACGAATTACTTAGCCGTGCCGGTATAGCCATTAACGGTTCTGCCCCGGCGGATATTCGTGTGAAAAATCCCGATTTTTTTAAACGCGTTCTGCAGGAAGGATCGTTGGGGTTAGGCGAAAGTTATATGGATGGCTGGTGGGAATGTGACCGACTGGATATGTTTTTTAGCAAAGTCTTACGCGCAGGTCTCGAGAACCAACTCCCCCATCATTTCAAAGACACGCTGCGTATTGCCAGCGCTCGTCTCTTCAATCTGCAGAGTAAAAAACGTGCCTGGATAGTCGGCAAAGAGCATTACGATTTGGGTAATGACTTATTCAGTCGCATGCTTGATCCGTTCATGCAATATTCCTGCGCTTACTGGAAAGATGCCGATAATCTGGAATCTGCCCAGCAGGCGAAGCTCAAAATGATTTGTGAAAAATTGCAGTTAAAACCAGGGATGCGCGTACTGGATATTGGCTGTGGTTGGGGCGGACTGGCGCATTACATGGCGTCTAACTATGACGTAAGCGTGGTGGGCGTCACCATTTCTGCTGAACAGCAAAAAATGGCTCAGGAACGCTGTGAAGGCCTGGATGTCACCATTTTGCTGCAAGATTATCGTGACCTGAACGACCAGTTTGATCGTATTGTTTCTGTGGGGATGTTCGAGCACGTCGGACCGAAAAATTACGATACCTATTTTGCGGTGGTGGATCGTAATTTGAAACCGGAAGGTATATTCCTGCTCCATACTATCGGTTCGAAAAAAACCGATCTGAATGTTGATCCCTGGATTAATAAATATATTTTCCCGAACGGTTGCCTGCCCTCTGTACGCCAGATTGCTCAGTCCAGCGAACCCCACTTTGTGATGGAAGACTGGCATAACTTCGGTGCTGATTACGATACTACGTTGATGGCGTGGTATGAACGTTTCCTCGCTGCATGGCCAGAAATTGCGGATAACTACAGTGAACGCTTTAAACGGATGTTTACCTATTATCTGAATGCCTGTGCAGGTGCTTTCCGCGCCCGTGATATTCAGCTCTGGCAGGTGGTGTTCTCTCGCGGAGTCGAAAACGGCCTTCGAGTCGCTCGCTAGAGGCTATTCTATCGCCCCCGCTCCGGGGGCGATTTCAGATCAGGCTTCTGTACCTGGTTGATTCATGGCATTTTCTCGTGCCGCCAGCACACGTTCTACCGTATCTACCACTGCCTGAGTTTGTGGATCGATTTCAATGTTGACGCGTGCGCCGAGTTTTTTCTTCCCAAGGGTAGTGCGTTCCAGTGTTTCCGGAATTAAATGGACGCAAAAACGCGTTGGCGTGACTTCGCCGACGGTCAGGCTAATACCGTCGATGCCAATAAATCCTTTGTACAGGATATATTTCATCAACTGACTATCCTGGACTTTAAACCAGATCTGACGATTATTTTCCGAGGTTAATATTTTCGCCACTTCAGCGGTGGTCATAATATGACCTGACATTAAGTGTCCGCCAATTTCATCGCTGAATTTCGCCGCACGCTCAACGTTTACCCAATCCCCCACATTTAAATCGCCAAGATTAGTAATGCGTAACGTTTCTTTCATCAGGTCAAAACTGACATGGTTGCCGTTAATTTCCGTTACGGTCAGGCAGCAACCGTTATGCGCCACGGACGCACCGGTTTCCAGCCCGTCCAGCATGTAGTCAGGTAACTCAACCACATGTGTGCGAAAATTTGGTTTCTCGTCAATCGACACCAGTTTTGCGGTGCCCTGTACAATCCCCGTAAACATACTCACAACTCCTGAAATCAGTTAAGACATTCTGTTCAGCACAATAGCAGGTGGAAAACGCCCTTACCAGTGAAGGGGTAAGAATGGCTATTTTTTCACTGGAGAATTAATAAATCCTCGCTACAATAGACTGAATTTCCCCTGCTTCTTCTTTTTGCTGCCCATTCAGGCGGCTTTTTAGTCTCTCATATAATTACAAATAAAAGGTGTTCACGTGCAGAAGTATATCAGTGAAGCGCGTCTGTTATTAGCATTAGCAATCCCGGTGATTCTCGCGCAAATCGCCCAAACTGCGATGGGTTTTGTCGATACCGTGATGGCGGGCGGCTATAGTGCCACCGACATGGCGGCGGTCGCTATCGGTACTTCTATCTGGCTTCCGGCGATCCTCTTTGGTCACGGGCTGCTGCTGGCATTAACGCCGGTTATCGCGCAATTAAATGGTTCCGGTCGACGTGAGCGCATTGCGCATCAGGTGCGACAAGGGTTCTGGCTGGCAGGTTTTGTTTCCGTTCTTATTATGCTGGTGCTGTGGAATGCGGGTTACATTATCCGAACTATGGAAAATATCGACCCGGCTCTGGCGGACAAAGCCGTGGGTTATTTGCGCGCATTGCTGTGGGGCGCACCGGGCTATCTGTTCTTCCAGGTTGCCCGTAACCAGTGTGAAGGTCTGGCAAAAACCAAGCCGGGTATGGTGATGGGCTTTATCGGCCTGCTGGTGAACATTCCGGTGAACTATATCTTTATTTATGGTCATTTCGGTATGCCTGAGCTCGGTGGCGTTGGTTGTGGCGTGGCTACTGCGGCGGTGTATTGGGTCATGTTCCTTGCCATGGTTTCTTACATTAAACGCGCCCGCTCGATGCGCGATATTCGTAACGAAAAAGGCACCGCGAAGCCCGATCCTGCGGTTATGAAACGACTGATTCAACTCGGTTTGCCGATTGCACTGGCACTGTTCTTTGAAGTAACGCTGTTTGCCGTCGTGGCTCTGTTAGTGTCTCCGCTCGGTATTGTTGATGTCGCAGGACATCAGATTGCCCTGAACTTTAGTTCACTGATGTTCGTACTTCCCATGTCGCTGGCGGCAGCGGTAACCATCCGCGTAGGTTATCGTCTGGGTCAGGGCTCAACGCTGGATGCGCAAACCGCTGCGCGGACCGGGCTTATGGTGGGTGTCTGTATGGCAACCCTGACGGCCATATTCACGGTTTCACTGCGGGAGCAAATCGCCCTGTTGTACAACGACAATCCCGAGGTTGTAACGCTGGCTGCGCATTTGATGTTGCTGGCGGCGGTATATCAGATTTCTGACTCAATCCAGGTCATTGGCAGTGGGATTTTGCGTGGATATAAAGATACGCGTTCCATTTTCTATATCACCTTTACGGCTTACTGGGTGCTGGGCTTGCCAAGCGGCTATATTCTGGCACTGACCGATCTGGTTGTTGAGCCTATGGGGCCAGCAGGCTTCTGGATAGGGTTTATTATCGGCCTGACATCGGCAGCTATTATGATGATGCTGCGAATGCGTTTCCTGCAACGTCTGCCGTCAGCCATCATTCTGCAACGAGCGTCCCGCTAATAAAGACAAGGCGCAACCTTCACGGGTTGCGCCTGTGTTTTTACGCAGGCTGGAGCGTTGCGCCAATCCCGTCTTCGTCTGGCTGTAGTTTCAGTGCGTTACACAGAGTTTGCCGACTGGCATCGGTTATCTCAACGTGTATATCACCGTTAACTTCCCCTTTCACATTGATGAAGTCAGGTGAAATTTCTTTCGCACTGGTTTGCAGGCAAATCGCTCCCTCTCCGCGCAGGTGTTTCACTTTCAGTTGCACATGCGTTGCCGCATCAGTGATCAGCCACAGTTTTCCACCATTCAGATTGATGTTACCAATATTGAAAGTGACACTGTCACCTTTTACCGTGCTGCCATCGAAAATCAACACACCGCCCTGCTGTACAGTAATCGATGATTGTTGCAGATCTGCGCCATAGCCAATAATCATTGAAGCGCCGTCCAGTAATGCAACACTCCCGGTCAGTTCAACCGGTGCGCGATCTTCCTCTACGACAAAATTTTCGTCCGCGCTGGTGGGTGACAACAAGATCACTGTCCCACCTTGTATTACCGCGTTTTCCAGCGCACCAGCATGCACTTCAGCCCGACCACCCACATTAACGGACAGGTTTTGCGTCTTACCGGAACTATAGAGCTGAAGGCCATCCGTCCCCAGACGATAAATGGCTCCATTCTCAACAATAGTGTTAGAGTCTTCACCACCGAGATTATTCATGGTGCCACCAGCAAGCAATGTATCACTGGCTTTCCCCGCCAGCATAAAAACGCCGCCCTGATTAATCTCACAATTGCTGGCTTCCCCACCTGGATACACCAACAATTCACCACCTTCATCTACCACGACCGCTGAGGTTGTCCCATTGACCAACAGGCCGCCCTCTTGATCGAGAATGATTTTTTCCGCGCGATGGCCTTCCAGTACACGCAGGTTACCGCCATTTTCCAGCAACAAACCGCAGGCATAACCCTGATCAACGCTAAATTTACCTTCTGGATGGCGGCCATTAACCGTAGCGAGCGTAGAGAGACTAATTGCGCCTCCCTCTGACTGAACAATATCTGTGGCAATGGCACCGTCACTGACCGATAGCGTGCCATTGTTGCCGTACTGTGTGCATTTGGCGATCCCACCGGTTGCCACTTTCAACCAACCGGCCCCCGTGACCACGGTATTTTCGGCTCTTGCGCCAGCTTCAACAATTAACTCACCTTCAGTAAGTTGCGTCGCGCCAATGACCTCGCCGGTCTTAACAATTTGCACGTTCCCGTCGCTCATCAAGTTTTTCGCATCAGATCCCATGATTTATTCCTTTGCTGCATCTGTGTGCCTTTATTGCTACCTAAGTGTAAAGGCTACGGAGGATTTATCCACGACAGATTTTGAGATGGTGGCAAACAACTCTGTTTAAACTCTGATACACAGATTATTGGGTTGTGTCAGATGTAAATGCGATCCTGAATAAAAATCGCCCTTGCAAATCAACAAAATATAGCCAATTTGCTTAAAAGCTCTGCAAACGGTCGAAATACCGCAGAAAAATACGTTTTGCCTCTTGCCACCTTCCCACTCTGCCGCTAATATTCGTCCCCGTTGTCACCTACAACGTTGCGTTCATAGCTCAGTTGGTTAGAGCACCACCTTGACATGGTGGGGGTCGTTGGTTCGAGTCCAATTGAACGCACCATCCTGCGTCCGTAGCTCAGTTGGTTAGAGCACCACCTTGACATGGTGGGGGTCGGTGGTTCGAGTCCACTCGGACGCACCAGATTTTCTTAATCTGGTCTTCTCCTTTTTCCCTCTGTTTCTTCTCTGTATCCAATACGTTAAAAGATTTACACTGTCTTCGTATGCGTTATCAGAAGGAGAATCGCTATGGCAACTTTGTTACAACTTCATTTTGCTTTTAATGGCCCATTTGGCGACGCAATGGCTGAGCAGCTTAAACCGCTTGCTGAGTCGATTAATCAGGAACCTGGTTTTCTGTGGAAGGTATGGACAGAAAGTGAAAAGAACCACGAAGCCGGTGGGATCTACCTTTTCACTGATGAAAAAAGCGCCCTTGCCTATCTGGAAAAACATACTGCCCGACTGAAAAATCTCGGCGTTGAGGAAGTTGTCGCCAAAGTTTTCGATGTCAATGAGCCACTGAGTCAAATCAATCAGGCAAAACTCGCCTGACAGATTTTAACCAAGGGCGGTTAGCGCCCTTTTCATCCCTGTCTGAAATTTCTCAAATTCTAAAAATTTCAACCAAACTTATCTGATAACACTAAATTCGAAAGAATGCGTATAGGTAAGTAACAATGAAAAAAATTGCTATTGTGGGTGCCGGGCCTACGGGGATCTACACCTTATTCTCGCTTCTACAGCAACAAACTCCACTTTCTATTTCTATCTTCGAGCAGGCTGACGAAGCCGGTGTCGGGATGCCATACAGTGATGAGGAAAACTCAAAACTGATGCTGGCAAATATTGCCAGTATTGAAATACCGCCGATTTATTGTACATATCTCGAATGGCTACTAAAGCAAGAAGCCAGCCATCTCCAGCGTTATGGCGTTAAAAAAGAAACCTTGCACGATCGCCAGTTTTTACCGCGAATTCTGCTGGGCGAATATTTCCGCGATCAATTTTTACGATTAGTAGACCAGGCACGACAGCAAAAATTTGCAGTGGCTGTTTATGAATCATGCCAGGTTACCGATCTGCAAATTATAAATGCTGGCGTCATGCTCGCTACAAATCAGGATTTACCCAGCGAGACGTTTGATTTAGCGGTGATCGCGACGGGTCACGTCTGGCCTGATGAAGAAGAAGCAACCAGAACGTATTTTCCCAGCCCGTGGTCAGGCCTGATGGAAGCAAAGGTCGATGCGTGTAAGGTGGGTATTATGGGAACATCCTTGAGCGGACTGGATGCGGCAATGGCAGTGGCCATTCAGCATGGTTCGTTTATTGAAGATGATAAACAACACGTCGTTTTTCACCGCGATAACGCAAGTGAAAAGCTAAATATTACGTTGATGTCGCGCACGGGTATTTTACCCGAAGCCGATTTCTATTGCCCTATTCCCTACGAGCCCTTACACATCGTCACTGATCAGGCATTAAATGCTGAGATTCAAAAAGGCGAAGAGGGCCTTTTGGATCGGGTATTTAGATTGATAGTAGAGGAAATCAAATTTGCTGATCCAGACTGGAGCCAACGCATAGCCTTAGAGAGCCTGAATGTCGATTCCTTTGCTCAAGCCTGGTTTGCCGAGCGCAAACAACGCGACCCATTCGACTGGGCAGAAAAAAATCTCCAGGAAGTCGAACGCAATAAACGAGAAAAACATACTGTTCCCTGGCGTTATGTCATTCTGCGCCTGCATGAAGCCGTACAGGAAATTGTTCCTCATCTGAATGAACACGACCATAAACGGTTCAGTAAAGGCCTTGCCCGGGTTTTCATCGATAATTATGCGGCAATCCCTTCAGAGTCTATTCGTCGACTACTGGCCTTACGTGAAGCGGGAATCATTCATATTCTCGCCCTCGGTGAAGACTACGAAATGGAAATTAATGAGTCGCGCACCGTCCTGAAAACGGAAGACGATAGCTACTCGTTTGACGTTTTTATTGATGCCCGCGGGCAGCGTCCGCTTAAAGTGATAGATATTCCTTTCCCTGGACTACGCGAACAATTACAGAAAACAGGGGATGAAATCCCTGATGTTGGCGAAGATTATACGCTACAGCAACCCGAAGAAATTCGTGGGCGCGTAGCGTTCGGCGCGTTGCCCTGGTTGATGCACGACCGGCCATTCGTACAGGGACTTACGGCATGTGCAGAAATTGGTGAGGCGATGGCTCAGGCGGTCGTAAAGCCTGCATCCCGTGCTCGTCGGCGTCTTTCGTTTGATCAAATGTAAAGCTATCAGCACTCAACAAACTGATGCTGTTCATTAAGGCGATAGCAGACTCCGGCTCGAATATTGTTTTCACCTTCAATGGCGACGGCGAAGCGAACTCTTTCGCCGTCATGATATGCCAGTGCGGCGCTTCCCCCTGGCCCGAGAATAATTGAGTCGACCACGCCCGTGCTCACTATTGTTGAATCTTCACCGCTGGCAATGATGTGTACATTGTCGCCGCTGTTGGCAATTCTGGCGTTTGCGCCAAAGCTGGCGATTTGCACCAGGTCACCATTACTGGCGACATGACACCGTTCACCCAATGTGCAAACGCGTACTCGCATTCCGGTATTCGCAATCCGACTGCTATCTCCAGCGCTGCTTATCCGCGAAGAATTACCGGTTACAGCAACCCGTGCGCGTTCACCGGAGCTGCCAATGTGACTGTTAAAGCCGACACTTCCAATCCGCACGCTATAACCCATACTGGCAATTTGCGCGGCATACCCAGCAGTTGCGATTCTGGCATTATCCTCACAACAGCCGATGCGAGCATGATCGTCGCTGCGGGCAAACTGACTGCAAAATGGTCTCTCTCCGGGATCTATGGCCAGTTTTTGCATAGAAGAAACTTCCTGATGCGCGAAGTTTTCATCCGCCAGCCATTTTTTCCACGCATACTCAACCAGACTCTCCGCCCAGTCCGTATATCCTTCCTCAATAAGTGCATGATGAATATCGGCATAACTACCGCCGCGTGGGAAATGGCGCAGGAACCAGCGATACATCACCGCTCCGATACGCCATTCTCGCAGGTCTGCTCGTGTAATGATCATTCGTTAGTGCCGGTGATAGCCATCGACCATGCTTTTAAAGGTTTCGTGTGGCGTACGCCCCGTGGTGCAAAGATAAAGATGACCGAAGATAAAAAAGAGGCTTATAAATGCCAGAGCAAAATGCGCCTGAAATAACCAGTATCTTACGCCAGGAAACACATCTCCCACGGCTTGCGGATAGAGACACAGCAGCCCCGTCAATAGTAACAACGGCAGCAATCCATACATGACACCAACATAGGCGACCTGCTGTAAGGGATTAAATTTAGACTGTGTTGTTGCCGGGAAAGGATGTTCTTCCCCCTGCATAATGCCAAACAAATAAAATCGCGTTTGTTTTGCCGCTCGCTCCAGCCAACCCTGACGACGAATGCGATAGTGGTGACCATTACCCCCAACGGCATTGATCAGAACAAAGCCGAGCCAGCATGCCAGTAACAAAAATCCGCAAACTTCATGCACCGCAACCAGACTTTTAACCGCAGTTGCTCCCACCAGCGCAAAGTGATTTATCAGCCCACTTGCCAGCAACAATACAAAGAGTAACGCATTCGACCAGTGCCATAATCTGACCGCTTTGCTGTAAAGATAAATCTTCTCACCATGATCGGTGGCTGATTTCTTCACGCCACGAGCACGAAGCAAGGCATGCAGCCCCAGCACCAACCACATCCCAACCAGCAATAGTCCGGCAATGATCAACCACACCGGCCAAAATTCGGGAGTGAACTGTGGCACATAGTTCGCCAACTGGCTCTGAAACTGTTCAGCATGTTGCGACGGGTTCATACATTTTCCTTTTTAATCAAATGTTGACCGAATCGGCGATACAGATGCGGTTTCCCGGCACCAGGTAGCTGATATTGATAATATTTATTTTCTTGCAACCACGCTTGAATTTCTGGGCTATCTTCGCGACCAAAGATCAATGCATGTTCCGGGCAGGCGCTAACGCAAATGGGCGGAAAGCCTTTTGCTAGTCGGGACTCAGCGCAGAAATCACATTTATCTGCCACTTTAGTGACAGGGTTAAGGTAGCGAACCTGATACGGGCAAGCGCCAATGCAATAACTGCAGCCGATGCACTGCGATTTTTCTACCCGCACGATCCCCTGCATATCACGCCATGACGCTCCTGTTGGGCAAACGTCGATGCAAGGAGCATCTTCACAGTGCTGGCATGACTGGCGAAAAAAGTGATACTGCGTTTCGTTGTCGTTATCGGTGACTGGAATGTGTGCTATCGATAAACGGCTTCCCTGAGCGGGGACGTGGTTAGTTTTACGGCATGCGCGGGCGCAAATATTACAGCCATTGCACCGTGACTCGTCATGAATCATGGCATACCGAACTTCCTTTTCTTGCCTCGTGTTCGCTAACAGAGAAGACGCAGAACCAGTAAAAAAGATTACTGTTCCCATCCCCAGAACAAATTTGCGTCGAGTGAAGGACATCTGATTATCCCCTAATGCAGTGGCTGCAACTGTCCACCCTATCCATGACATCTCCCTGAAATTTCAGGGGTTCTGAAACTGCTCTACCTCGAACCATTCGCATAAGCCATAAGCTTTGCCATAGGTCATAAATCGCTCGCTAAACAAGTACAACACCGCCGTCGATGACTCCACCTGCCGTATATCGGCATATTCAGGTGCAACATCCATCGCGGCGATCGCGGCTTCAATCTGCGCTTCCTGGAAGTAATATGGCGCTTGCATCAGCATGGCGACTTTGTAAGGACGAGGATACGTCTGGCACTCAAAACGAACGGCGTGTGCAATAGCGCGACAAATGTCCTGCTCCACAACTTGCAAAGACATCGCCGCGTAGTTTTCACTCATGGCCTGCGTTGAGTAATAGTAATCATCCTGGCTTCCCGTCATACACGCGATATCCGCGTAGTCTCCGTTCTGCTTAATGTTTTCCAGCAAAACTGACAGTTCCTCTTCTGCAACCGAATAGGGTGGCGAGAGAAACACGGCGCGCGCCACCAGCTGCCCAGCCGCAGAATGCTGGCGAATGAACTCTGCCAGGATTTCAGCAGGTTCTGGTTCTGTGATGTCTTCACTTACCGTATCAACGGGGTGGCGCATCCCCTGCAACCATTGCCGCTTCGCCTCGTCAATTTCGCTGACTTCCGCTAACGGCAAGACATCCTGATGGTTCATCTCACCCATTCCTTACGCAGGCAGTAGATTGTGTGCTGCCAGATCGGCGGCAATATCTTCCAGCCCCAGACGCTGCAATGTTTCGCGGGTCGGACAACCAAGCTGTGGGTCCCAGCCCATTTCTTTGTAGAACATCGTGAGCGAAGCATGCATATCGTCACGATCCATTTTGTCAGTACCTTCAGTAAAGACCGGGATCTGCGGATCCTTGTCGAATACCCAGGAACAGATAAGATCGTGTTCATTACGCATATCTTTGGTTTGCATCAGTTTTACCGTGTAGGCGCGATGCAACGTAAAGATACGCTCTGCAGCTAAATCTAATTTTTCCTGAGTCATATCTTCGCCAGTGATCGCTTTGAAGAATTTGGCTTCAAGCGCCAGATCGCCCCGATAATTACGGCTTTTCAGCGGCGAAACGGTCATTGGCCAGACCCAGTTGCACAGGGTGACGGCGTTATGCAAACAGACCCGCAACAGCGACCACTTAGCATATTTAATTTTTGCGTCATTGATTGGCGTGTAGTTTTTGGTTTCATCGTAAGCATCTTCAGAACCAAAAAGCTCTTTCGCCACTTCACGTTGCAGTTTCAATGGCAAACCGGAACCAATGAAGTTGATATGGGTATGCGTCATGCAGTCACGGTTGAACATACAGTTAACAATGGAGCCGACCTGCGCTGACGCTTCATTGGCGTGGTGAACTGGATAGCCAAACGGCGACCAGAGTTTATTTTTCGCGTAGCCCCAGTACTCTTCACCCAGATTCCAGCGTTCTGCGATAGCATATGAACCATCAGCCAGGTGACTCAGCTCACCCACACGATGCGCCAGACGGTAGTAAAAATCTTTAATGAAGTTAACGTCACCCGCTTCCAGTTGATCCCAGCGAATTTCCGCATACTCTTCAGCAGGCAGAACACGCTTGAACACCCCTTTGCTGTAACAATAGGTAAAGTCGCGATGCAGCTGACCATAGTTACACCATAGGCCGTAGTCATCGAACAGATTCAAACCAACCAGGTTACCAATCACACGACCATCGTCTTTATCTTCAAAATCTTTCGGACCGTTCGGGAAGATGGTGGTATGGACAAAGTTTGCAACACAAGTGTTACCACCTGTGCTAGGCACGCCAAACTCTTTCACCCGAGGAATATTCATTTGGGTCATACAACGGATCGGGCAAGAGTGGCAGCCGCTCATTTTTACTGTGTATTTCTCTGCCGCCGGACCTAAGTCAAAAACGGATTTATAGGTACGAAAGCCGACCGTGTTCTGATTGCCTGGCGGAATTTCCCCCGTTTCAATCGGACCACCTTCAGCCGCGCCCCAAAACAGCCCTTTACGTGCTGTCCAACGTGATTTGGGATCTGAATACTCTGCCCACGATTGCGGCGTACTTGGCACGACATGGTTGTTATTCGCACCGATAAGTTCAGTCATCATGTAATCGTTGAGACGCTTCATCTCCTGACGATCGGCAATGTTGACCCCTTTCGTCCCTTCAACCGCAATCGCTTTCAGGTTTTTCGAACCCATTATTGCGCCAGTTCCCGCACCACCGCTGTGATTACGGCTATTCAACATGCCAGAGAGAGGTACAAGGTTTTCCCCAGCCTGACCAATAGCCGCCACACAGGTTTCAGGGCTGGTCAATCGACAAATCTCTTCCGTAGTTGCGCGCGTCCCTTTTCCCCATAAGAAATCGGCTTTTTCCAGGCTAACTTTGTCATCTTTAATATTCAGCCATACCGGTGCTTTCGCTTTCCCTTCGATAATAATGACGTCGTATCCAGCGAATTTCATTTGCGCTGCAAAAAAGCCCCCCATATGGGCATCGACGACTAAATTTCCTTTGGTAAAAGTAGAAAGTGAGGTGATATTTACGCGAGAACTGCAGGGGGCACCAGATCCAGTTAATGGGCCGGTAGCAAAGACTAATTTATTCGCTTCATCGAAAGGTTTCGTGCCTGGCGGTACTTCGTCATACATAATTTTGTAGCCGAAGCCCATACCACCGACAAAACTTTTAAACTTACTGGAATCTTCGAGGGTAATATTTCCTGTCGTGAGATTGACTCTTAATATATTACCTGTCCAACCGTTAGCCATGATTTTTTCCTTTGCAAGATTCACACAGTAATATCTTTCCACTCGATAATTTTTAACGCCCCTGTTGGGCAGGCGTTTGCGCATTCACCGCATAACACACATTTCGAGGACTTTTTACTTTCGGTATTTACGGTGGCCATCATCCACGGGCATGCCGTAGTACAGGCGCTACAGCCAATACAACGTTTATGATCGACGGTAATACAGCCTTCTTCCTGTTGCCAGGTAATCGCACCAATCGGACAGACGTTCATGCATTGCGGTTCTTTACATTGACGGCAGGTGTCCGCGGTATAGTTGAGATCGCCATACAGGCCACCGCCAGAGCCAACCCCGTTGTCGCCAAAGAAATAATTGCGATGGATTTTGATGCGGGAGAAAAATGTACCTACTGAGCCATCGTTGAAGGTGGTACAAGAGATTTCACAGCGGTGGCAACCCGTGCATCGCGCACGTTGGGTCACCAGCACCCCTTTGGGTGTATTTATCAACCCTACTGTGCCGCTATCAATATCTTCCTGTTTGCAACCCAAAAGTGACAGTAACGCAGGGGCAATTGTTAGACCAGCAAGGCCTTTTCCTGATATACGCAAGAATTCTAATCGCGTTAAGCCAATATCTAATAGTGGACGATCAACCGGGTTCATTTATTTCGCATCCTCTTCGCAAACACAGTGCTGACAATTCAGCAGCCTGATATTAAGCATTCAACTAATACGCTGCTGACTCTGTCCCCAACACCAGATATTTTCCCTAACCCGATAGTGTATGAGAAAAGATTTAACGCTGATAAACTAATCCTTTATGGTTAGGAGGAAAAATAATGTGATTATTCTGAGCTCTTAACATTGATCGTTATCAATTAAAATCACAAAGCAAGAAATTATAAGTGAACTGATATTTATTATCATTTGAAATAAATTTAACTTAAGCGACAATTATTTGTGACGTTCACTACAGAAAATAAAAATAACATTAGCGCTATAAATTAAAATACATATCGAAATTTGTATAATTTCAGCAGTTGTTATTGAGAATGATTAACTGGACTGCAACTGAACTAAGAATATCAGGATGAAGCTTACCGCCTCATCCTGAATGGTCATTTAACCAGTGCGTTAATGACGGTTTCCATCGCCTGCTTTTCCAGCTCACTGCGCTGAATGCGTTTATTGGCTAATGCTGTACGTAATACGCCTGCGATAACAATATGCTTTGGTTCCTGCCCCAGATCGCGCATTTCCAGCACAACTTTACCGACAACTCTGCACATTTCTCGGTACAGTTCATCCTCTTTTGTCCGGTTTCCCATTCTTTATACCTATTTATCATGCCAACTATCAGCATATATCAATCTAACCAATTAAACAAAAACCAAACAAAATCAGACAAATAACGCGATAAATTATTTTCACTGTAGCAATTGAGCGATGATGTATTTATACACCGGATGAACTCTCACTTATCCTCACACTGACAACCCAGGCACCAGACGTTGCGCAAACAACGAGGTTTTTGCGTAACCCTTTCCCTGTAACGTTAAATCTTTGATAACAATTTATTGTCTTACAAGTTGTATATTTTTTGAAACGCTGTTTTTGTTTTCCTTTTGGATTAATTTCAGCGTATAATGCGCGCCAATTGACTCTTGAATGGTTTCAGCACTTTGGACTGTAGAACTCAACGACTCAAAACAGGCACTCACGTTGGGCTGAGACACAAGCACACATTCCTCTGCACGCTTTTTCGATGTCACCTATCCTTAGAGCGAGGCACCACCACTTTCGTAATACCGGATTCGCTTTCCGGCAGTGCGCCCAGAAAGCAAGTTTCTCCCATCCTTCTCAACTTAAAGACTAAGACTGTCATGAAAAAGACCAAAATTGTTTGCACCATCGGACCGAAAACCGAATCTGAAGAGATGTTAGCTAAAATGCTGGACGCTGGCATGAACGTTATGCGTCTGAACTTCTCTCATGGTGACTATGCAGAACACGGTCAGCGCATTCAGAATCTGCGCAACGTGATGAGCAAAACCGGTAAAACTGCCGCTATCCTGCTTGATACCAAAGGTCCAGAAATCCGCACTATGAAACTGGAAGGCGGTAACGACGTTTCTCTGAAAGCCGGTCAGACCTTTACTTTCACCACTGATAAATCTGTTATCGGCAACAGCGAAATGGTTGCGGTAACGTATGAAGGTTTCACGACCGACCTGTCTGTTGGCAACACCGTACTGGTTGACGATGGTCTGATCGGTATGGAAGTTACCGCTATTGAAGGTAACAAAGTTATCTGTAAAGTACTGAACAACGGCGACCTGGGCGAAAACAAAGGTGTGAACCTGCCGGGTGTTTCCATTGCCCTGCCAGCACTGGCTGAAAAAGACAAACAAGACCTGATCTTCGGTTGCGAACAAGGCGTAGACTTTGTTGCTGCCTCCTTTATTCGTAAGCGTTCTGACGTTATCGAAATCCGTGAGCATCTGAAAGCACACGGTGGTGAAAACATCCAAATCATCTCCAAAATCGAAAACCAGGAAGGCCTGAACAACTTCGACGAAATCCTCGAAGCCTCCGACGGCATCATGGTTGCGCGTGGCGACCTGGGCGTTGAGATCCCGGTTGAAGAAGTTATCTTCGCCCAGAAGATGATGATCGAAAAATGTATCCGTGCACGTAAAGTCGTTATCACTGCGACCCAGATGCTCGATTCAATGATCAAAAACCCACGCCCGACTCGCGCAGAAGCCGGTGACGTTGCGAACGCCATCCTCGACGGTACTGACGCAGTAATGCTGTCTGGTGAATCCGCAAAAGGTAAATACCCGTTGGAAGCAGTTTCTATCATGGCGACCATCTGCGAACGTACCGACCGCGTTATGAACAGCCGTCTCGAGTTCAACAATGACAACCGTAAACTGCGCATTACCGAAGCAGTATGCCGTGGCGCGGTTGAAACTGCTGAAAAACTGGATGCTCCGCTGATCGTGGTTGCTACCCAGGGCGGTAAATCTGCTCGTGCAGTACGTAAATACTTCCCGGATGCCACCATCCTGGCACTGACCACCAACGAAAAAACGGCTCATCAGTTGGTACTGAGCAAAGGCGTTGTGCCGCAGCTGGTTAAAGAAATCACTTCTACTGATGATTTCTACCGTCTGGGTAAAGAACTGGCTCTGCAGAGCGGTCTGGCACACAAAGGTGACGTCGTAGTTATGGTTTCTGGTGCACTGGTACCGAGCGGCACTACTAACACCGCATCTGTTCACGTCCTGTAATATTGCTTTTGTGAATTAATTTGTATATCGAAGCGCCCTGATGGGCGCTTTTTTTATTTAATCGATAACCAGAAGCAATAAAAAATCAAATCGGATTTCACTATATAATCCCACTTTATCTAAGATGAATCCGATGGAAGCATCCTGTTTTCTCTCAATTTTTTTATCTAAAACCCAGCGTTCGATGCTTCTTTGAGCGAACGATCAAAAATAAGTGCCTTCCCATCAAAAAAATATTCTCAACATAAAAAACTTTGTGTAATACTTGTAACGCTACATGGAGATTAACTCAATCTAGAGGGTATTAATAATGAAAGCTACTAAACTGGTACTGGGCGCGGTAATCCTGGGTTCTACTCTGCTGGCAGGTTGCTCCAGCAACGCTAAAATCGATCAGCTGTCTTCTGACGTTCAGACTCTGAACGCTAAAGTTGACCAGCTGAGCAACGACGTGAACGCAATGCGTTCCGACGTTCAGGCTGCTAAAGATGACGCAGCTCGTGCTAACCAGCGTCTGGACAACATGGCTACTAAATACCGCAAGTAATAGTACCTGTGAAGTGAAAAATGGCGCACATTGTGCGCCATTTTTTTTGCCTGCCATTTACCGCTACTGCGTCGCGCGTAACATATTCCCTTGTTCTGGTTCACCATTCTGCGCTGACTCTACTGAAGGCGCATTGCTGGCTGCGGGAGTTGCTCCACTGCTCACGGCAACCGGATACCCTGCCCGACGATACAACGCTTTATCGACTAACTTCTGGTCTACAGCCTTATTATCTTTAAATTGCGTGAAGCCTGCTGGCAGTGTGTAAGGCATTGTCTGAACGTTCTGCTGTTCTTCTGCTGATAGTGGTCGATGCACTTCCACATAACGCATCCCGTTAGGCTCCACAGAATATTTCACCGGTTCGTTGATCACTTTCACCGGCGTTCCCGTCCGCACGCTGGAGAACAAGGCTTTAATATCCGGTGCATTCATGCGAATACACCCTGAACTGACGCGCAAACCGACGCTGTCCGGCGCACTGGTGCCATGAATGAGGTATTCGCCATTACCATGCGCGAGGCGCAGTGCGTAACGTCCTAGCGGGTTATTTGGCCCGGCAGGAACGACGGGAGGTAATTTAATGCCACGCTCCAGCGAACGCTGACGAATGCCCGCCGTTGGCGTCCAGGTTGGATTAGGGATTTTCTGTCCCACACGCGTTTCCATCACCGGCGTTTCCAGCCCCTGCAATCCAATACCTATCGGATAGACCTGCACGATATTTTCTCCCGGCGGATAATAATAAAGGCGCAGCTCTGCAAGGTTAACGATAATCCCCTGACGCGGCGCATCAGGCAATAACAGTTGCGAAGGAATCGTTATCGTCGTACCGGGTTTTGGCACCGGAGCGATAGTGTTATTGGCTTCAAGTATCAACATTGCCGCAGTATCAAAACGTCGGGCGATGGCCTGAAGGTTTTTATCCCCTTCTTGCACCGTATACGTTTGATTTTGCCCAACCAGTCGGCTTCCGGTTGGTGGTAGCGGATAATCAACCGCCCAGGCAGCCTGGATGGTGCTAAAAGCGCCGATAAGCGTGAGTGTAAGCAAAGACGCGCGTTTCATTGTAAACCTCCTGTATTTGCCGGAGACTCACGCTGAAACGTCGGATGGCGCTTATGTTCACCTGAAACCAAAACACTCCTGTGCAGGCCAGTGTAAACATTGACCACCCGGCAATGTGAGTCAACCGGATGAAAGCTGTCCCTTTAGTTTAGCTAAGTGCAGCGGCTTTGGCGCGAATTGCGCGAATCATCGCTTCCAGACCTTGTGAGCGTGATGGGGTGAGATGTTGGGTGAGCGCCATTTTTTCAAACCACGGGCGCACATCGAAATTGACAATATCCTGAGGTGTCATTTGATCGTAAAGAATAAAGACGACCGCAATAAGCCCTTTCACAATGGCCGCATCGCTGTCGCCCTGTAATTCAATAATTCCCTGCGCATTTTGACGCATCACAATCCATACCTGACTCTGGCAGCCCTGGATGCTATTTTGCGGGCTTCTGTCTTCGTCGTGTAATTCTGGCAGACGCTGGCCCAGCTCAATAATGTAGAGATATTTCTCTTCCCAATTGGCGCAGCGTAAAAAATTACGCAGCAATTTTTCTTTATCCGGCAATACAGCCATAGTGCCTCCCTGTTATCCCAGCAAACGATGAATACGTTGCAATCCGGTCACCAGACGATCAACTTCTTCATGGGTGTTATACATGGCCAGCGACGCCCGACACATAGCAGGGACGTTGTAATAGGCCATTAATGGCATTGCGCAGTGATGTCCGGTACGTACTGCAATACCGTAGTTATCAAGAAAACTGCCGACGTCATAGGCGTGGTGTTTGCCGAGATTAAAGGCAATAACGCCAAGCCTGTTCTGTGGACCATAGAGAGTGAGATCCGGTACAGACTCCAGCTGTGACAGCGCGTAATGCATCAGATTCTGTTCATACTCGGCTATGTTATTAAGCCCCAGCCCCGAAACATACTCGAGTGCCGCGCCAAGACCAATGATACCTCCGGTATTGGGTGTACCGGCTTCAAACCGCCACGGTGCTTTAGTCCAGGTAGTGCCTTCACTCAGGCTTACGGTGGCGATCATAGAACCGCCCCCTTCCCACGGCGGCATCTCCTGCAATAAGACCTCTTTGACGTAAAGAATGCCAATCCCGGTAGGGCCATACAGTTTATGTCCGGAGAACACGTAAAAATCGCAATCCAGCGCCTGAACGTCCACCGGATGATGCATCACCGCCTGAGCGCCATCCACCAGTACTTTTGCGCCATGTTGGTGTGCAAGGGTGATCATCTCGGCCAGCGGATTTTCTGTCCCAAGCACGTTGGAGACATGGGTAATTGCCAGCAGGCGAGTTTTCTCATCGAACAGATTAGGCAGTATCTCCAGCTGCAACGTACCGTCGGGGTTGAGAGGAATCACACGCAGCTCTGCACCCACTCGCGCGCAAAGCATTTGCCAGGGAACAATGTTAGCGTGGTGCTCCATCTGGCTGATGATGATGTTATCGCCCGCTCGCACGTTGCTGTTGCCCCAGCTATTGGCGACCAGGTTAATGCCTTCCGTGGTGCCGCGGACAAACACCAATTCTTCCGCGGAACGGGCATTGATAAACAGCGAAGCACGCTTGCGCACGTTCTCCATTTTCTCGGTCGCCTGGGCGCTTAAGGTATGAATACCGCGATGCACCGCCGCGTAGCCATGACGATAAAACTCGGCCTCGGCGTCAATCACCTGGCTTGGTTTCTGCGCACTGGCGGCGCTGTCGAGATAAGCCAGCGGCAAACCGTTTACCTCACGAGAAAGCACCGGAAAGTCGGCCCGCACTTTGTCGACGGAAAAAGTCATCTTGCACCTCCTGGCAGTCGTTGACCGATTCGGGCCAGCACCTGCTGTTTAAGCCCCTCATCACGCAGTGCTTCCGTCAGTTCGGCAGCAAAGGCGTAAATGATCATCTGCTGGGCATCCTGCTGATTGATCCCACGCGAGCGCAGATAGAACATCTGTTCATCATCAATACGCCCCACCGTCGCGCCGTGGCTGCATTTCACATCATCTGCATAGATTTCCAGCTGCGGTTTCGTATCCACTTCTGCCAGTTTGCCCATCAGCAGATTATTGTTGGTCATCTGACCATCCGTTTTGATGGCGTGCTGCGCGACGTTGATCAAACCGTTAAATACCGCGCGGCCTTTGTCGCTGACGATAGTTTTGTGCAACTGTCGGCTGTTACAAAAACCTTTATTGTGTTCCAGCCAGGTACGGGTATCACACACCTCGTTTTTCACCGGCATCACCAGACTATTGATCCGCAGCGTGCTGTTTTCGCCATTGAGTTGCGTACTGGTGTTGTGTCGTAATACTGCGCCACCCAGCAGGAAACTGTGGCTAAATGCAGTGGCATCGTCAGCCAGCAACAAATCGTTATGGGCAAAGTGGTGACTGACCGGGTTTTCAAACGCCAGCTTGATATGCTGCAAGTGCGCGTTCGCTGCGACATTGATGGTAAAGCGCGCTCCGGTGAAATGACGAGCATCATTAAGGCTGACAAAATGTTCGATCACCGTCGCTTCGGCACCTTCCGCCAGATCCAGATGATGTCGGTAATGGGCAGTGTTCACCTCTTCACCTGCCACGCCCTGGGTAATATGCATTAACAGCAATGGCTTTGCCGGTCGTTGACCGCGCTTCACGGCGATATGCGTCACGCTTTGCGCCAGGCTTTCCGTCAGATGGAGAAATACTTCCGCCTGAATAGCATCGGGCAATCCCTGACGATCGTCGTTAATGCTCACTTCATACCCGCTGCCTTCAGTTGTATCGCTAAGTTCTGGCACGTAGCGTCCATCAACATAAACCAGCCGCACGGCGTCTAACGTTAACGCTAAGGCATCACGCTGCTGTGGGGATATCTCCCCCGCAATACTGACAAACTGGCTATTGGTCAGCCCTTCCAGCGGCGTATATTTCCAGTTTTCATGTTTACGTGTCGGCAGTCCGGTACGCAGCAATTGTTGTAAATGCTGCTGTGCTTGCGGTGAGCGTTTCGCTCCGTCAGCTTCAAACAAGTGATGCCACTGTTGCAGCGCGTTACTGCTGTTCGGTAAGCCAGCCATAGCCCTGCTCCTCCAGTTGTTTGACCAACGTGAAATCGCCGGATTTCACAATTCGTCCCTGATACAGCACATGGACGTAATCAGGCTTGATGTAGTCGAGAATGCGTTGGTAGTGCGTAACAATGATGAATGAACGCTTGCCGTCACGCAGCGAGTTCACGCCATCGGCAACCACTTTTAATGCGTCAATATCCAGCCCGGAGTCCGACTCATCAAGAATGCATAACTCCGGTTCCAACACCGCCATTTGCAAAATATCGTTGCGCTTTTTCTCGCCGCCGGAAAAACCAACGTTTACCGAACGCGTTAATAAATCTTCCGGCATTTTCAGAAGAGCGATTTTCTCTTCCATCAAATCCTGAAAATCAAAGCGGTCGAGCGTTTCCTGGCCGCGATAGCTGCGCACCGCATTAAGTGCCGTTTGCAGGAAAAACTGGTTACTGACGCCGGGAATTTCCACCGGATACTGGAAGGCCATAAAGATGCCTTCACCTGCACGATCTTCCGGCGACAGCGCAAGCAAATCTTTGCCTTTGAACTCAACCGTGCCGCCCGTCACCTCATAATCTTCTCGCCCAGCAAGCGTTGCCGATAAGGTACTTTTGCCAGAACCGTTTGGCCCCATAATGGCGTGAACTTCGCCGGGACGAACGTCGAGGCTTAACCCACGCAGGATAGCTTTATCTTCCACGCTGACGTGTAAATCTTTAATACTTAACATGTTTATTCCTTATCCGACGCTGTGTTCAAGACTGATGGCGAGGAGTTTTTGTGCTTCAACGGCAAATTCCAGCGGCAGTTCTGAGAACACGTCTTTGCAGAAACCGTTAACAATCATCGAGATGGCGTCTTCTTCGCTGATCCCGCGTTGCAGGCAGTAAAACAGTTGATCTTCACCAATACGTGATGTCGTTGCCTCGTGCTCCAGTTGCGCGCTGTTATTGCGACATTCGACATACGGGAAAGTATGCGCCCCACAATTAGCGTCTATCAGCATTGAGTCGCACTGGGTGAAGTTACGTGCATTGGTTGCCGTCGGCATGATTTTCACTAAGCCGCGATAACTGTTCTGGCTGTGTCCGGCAGAGATCCCTTTCGAGATAATGGTCGATTTGGTGTTTTTACCGATGTGGATCATCTTGGTGCCGGTATCCGCTTGCTGATGACCGCTGGTCAGTGCCACCGAGTAAAACTCACCAATGGAGTTATCGCCGCGCAAAATGCAGCTGGGATATTTCCACGTAATCGCTGACCCGGTTTCTGATTGCGTCCATGACATTTTGCTGTTTTCGCCTTCGCACAAAGCACGCTTGGTGACGAAATTGAGAATACCGCCGGTGTTGTTATCGCCAGGGAACCAGTTTTGTACCGTGGAATATTTCACCTCGGCGTTTTTATGGATGATGACTTCCACCACCGCCGCGTGTAACTGATAGCTGTCGCGCACCGGAGCGGAACATCCTTCAATGTAGCTGACGTAGCTGTCTTCGTCGGCCACCAGAATGGTGCGCTCAAACTGTCCGGTTTTTTCCGCGTTAATGCGAAAATAGGTGGAAAGTTCCATCGGGCAACGCACGCCTTTAGGCACATAAATAAACGTACCGTCAGAGGCCACCGCCGCATTAAGCGCGGCAAAGAAGTTGTCATTCCCCGGCACCACGGTGCCGAGATATTTACGCACCAGTTCCGGGTGATCGTGGATCGCCTCGCCAAAGGAACAAAAAATAATTCCCTGCTCCGCCAGTTTTTCGCGATAAGTGGTGGCAACCGAAACAGAGTCGAAAATGGCATCCACTGCCACTTCTTTGCCTTCCCGTACGGGAACGCCCAACTGCTCAAACGCCGCCTCCACCTCTTTACTTAAAAAGGCGTTCGTGCCAGTTTGCTGCACCGCGCCGGGCTCCGACGCGCAAGTGTCGTCACAATTACCGCACGATGGTGCTGAGTAGTAGCTGTATTCCTGATAATTCAGCTTGTCGTAGTGCGCTTTCAGCCAGTGCGGCTCTTCCATCTCCAGCCATGCGCGATAAGCTTTGAGACGAAACTCCAGCATCCACTCCGGCTCATTACGCTTCGCCGATATTGCGCGCACCACCTCTTCGTTTATCCCCTTTGCCAGCTCATCAGTGGCTAACTGGGTGAAGAATCCTTCTTTATAATTCAGCGGGCCGCCGGTCCAGGTTTTGACATCGTCAGTTGCTTCAGTATTACGAGACATAGTACCGCCTATACCCCAAAGCTTTCGCCACAGCCACATTCATTCTGGGCTTTCGGGTTGTGAAATTTGAATATCTGATTAAGTCCTTCACGAACGAAATCGACTTCCGTGCCATCAATAAACGGCATCGCTTGCAGCGGGACAAACAGCTTCGCGCCGTCATGTTCAAACAGCAGATCGTCTTTGTCTGGCTCGCTAACACTGTCGAGCACATAGCCAAAGCCCGCGCAGCCCGTTTGCTTCACGCCTAAGCGCACGCCGACCATACCTGGTTGCTTTGCCACCAGCTCACGGATGTGGGCCGCGGCAGCAGGTGTCAGCGTTAAGCCCTGCCAGGCGAAATCCTGTGGATTAAAGGTTCCTGAATGCATGTCCATCGATTTACCTCACTTCATCGCTTTCAGCGTATAACAGCATGTTAGTGATAATGATTATCAGTTCAACCCAGCAAACGCAGGGGCTTTACCGTAAAACATGCTTTTTTCCTGCTTTTAATAAGCATAGACCCTGATGTGTGGGTTAACAGGCACGCTAAGAATTAGGTATCTCATTGTTAGATAATGATTATTATCTAAGGAGCATTAAGGCTGTGATGAAAAAGAAAAAGTTGTATTGAAAATGACTATTTAAGAGATAGGTAAAAAAGTGCAGCGTTCAGAAATAAGAAAACCCTTAAGTCTGTGCATCACAGGCTTAAGGGTTTCTACCCCATCCGGCGCTTATCTCCGGCACTCACAGTGGCTTAGCTCTTGAAGGGGCGATAAGAATAGTCTCATAAAGCTAAGCCGCTGTTTTAGCACAAACTGCGATTTGTATTATTTTTGAACGTTATCAGGCGGGTAGATAAGCAGTATTAAGAAGGCCCTCGAACCTGGACGAAGATTAATCCAGGCCGATTTGGCGAACTCGCGGCATTACGTCAGGATCAATGCACGCCCAAACGCCAGGCAAAGTAGATTTCTTCTTTTAATTCAGCAGAAGAGAGAGTAAGCAGGTCAGCAAATTCAAGTTCTAGTTGTTTCAGACGTTTGAGATATTGGGCAGGTGAAAGATTGCTCTGGTCACGGCGTAAAAATTCAATGGCCAGCTGGGTGGGATCAAGTTGAGTAGACATAGCATCCTCGCTTTTAGACAAGACCTGCACAGTATACCACCGTTTACTGTGCAGATAATGACCAAAAGCAATATGCGTCACACTTTTCTGGTGACAACGTCACAAAATAGCGGTCGTCAATCGTGACGAACAGCACAAACGCCCTTTCTCATCGAAGATTTCAATCTGCCAGACCTGGTGACGCGAACCGAGATGCAACGGTTTGCATACGCCGCGCACCCGCCCTTCTCGTGCCGAGCGGACGTGGTTAGCATTGATTTCCAGACCAACCACCTTTTGCTCACCTTCGGTACATAAATAACCGGCAACGGAACCGATACTTTCGGCCAGTACCACGGATGCCCCTCCATGCAGCAACCCGAAAGGCTGCTTTGTCCGCGAGTCTACTGGCATTGTCGCTTCAAGGGTGTCATCACCAATATGTTCAAAGCGAATATCCAGCAACCCCACCATATTTCCTTCACCCATTGCATTCAGTGCTTCCAGGGTGATTTTTCGTTTCCATATCATTTAATAATCTCCAGTAAAGCCTGCACAGGATGGCGTACCCCCGTGCCTTCAACCCGTTTTACCTGGCTGCGACAGGAATATCCGGTCGCCAGACAGCGGTTACGCGGCAGTCGCTGCATAGCCTGATGCCAGGATAACTCATAGATCCCGAGCGAATTTTTATGGTTTTTCGCTTCATGTCCGTAAGTCCCTGCCATGCCGCAGCAACCCACGCTGACATTTTCCAGTTTCGCGCCAAAACGGGCAAATATCGCCGCCCATTGTGCTGGCGCGCCCGGCAAGGCGGTAACCTCGGTACAGTGACCAAAGAAATACCATGATTCACCGCTGACTGTAGCCACTGGATGTGACTCAAGTGCGCTTGCCAGCCATTCATTCGCCAGTAAGACCTTAAACTCGCCACGCTCCTCGCCCAGAGCCAGTTTATATTCATCGCGATAACAAAGTACCAGCGCTGGATCGACGCCCACCATTGGCATTCCCAATTTCGCCATTCGGTTGAGATAATCCGCCGTTTTTTTCGCCGTCTTCGCAAAACGATTAAGAAAGCCTTTGATATGCTGGGCTTTGCCATTCGGCGAAAATGGCAGTAACACGGGCTGGAAACCTAATTTTTCGACCAGACGGACAAAATCCGCCACCACTTGCGCATCGTAATAGCTGGTAAAGGGGTCCTGCACCACCAACACCGTGCGCGCTTTCTGCTCTGCATTGAGAACTTCAAGCTGTTCCAGCGTCATGTTTGCCGAGCGATGCCCCACCATTTGTTGTTGCAGCGAGGGAACCGACAGCAGCGGCAAATCAACCATGCCGATATGTTTTTCCGAGAGTTTGCGCACCAGCGGCTGGTTAATGAAGAAGTTAAAGGTTTTCGGCGCGCGTGCCATCAGCGGTGCGTAGCTCTCGACCGTGGCGACGAGGTGGTCGCGCAGCGGGCGTAAATAACGGGTGTGATAGAGCTGCAGAAAACGAGAGCGAAACTCCGGCACATCAATTTTGATGGGGCACTGAGTCGAACACGCTTTACAGGCCAGGCAACCCGACATCGCCTCTTTGACTTCGTGCGAGAAATCATATTCGCCTTTATTCGCATGCCAGCTATTGCGCGTGCGGGCAATTAATGTCCGCAGACTGACGCCGGATTCAGGCAGTTCCTGTTCCAGTTTGAGTGGGTCAACGCCGCGATCTGCCAACAAACGCAGCCATTCACGCACCAGCGTTGCGCGCCCTTTCGGTGAATGAATCCGGTTCTGGGTTATCTTCATCGACGGGCACATCGGACTGCGGGCATCAAAGTTGAAGCATAAACCGTTGCCATTACACTCCATTGCCCCGCGCCACTGCTGGCGTACCGCGATGGGGATCTGTCGATCATATGTGCCACGCTTCACCGCGTCCACTTTCATCATCGGCGCATCGAGACCTTCTGGCGGGCAAATCTTCCCTGGGTTGAGTCGGTTATGCGGGTCAAATGCCGCTTTCACTTTGCGCAGTTCTGCAAAAAGTTCCTCACCGAAAAACGCCGGGCTGTATTCAGCGCGAAAACCTTTGCCGTGCTCGCCCCACAACAAACCACCGTATTTCGCAGTCAGCGCCACCACGTCATCAGAGATTTGCTTCATCAAAATCTCTTGTTGTGGATCGCACATATCCAGTGCCGGACGGACGTGCAAGACACCTGCGTCGACGTGACCGAACATACCGTAGCTTAAGCCGTGGCTGTCGAGCAGCGCGCGAAATTCAGCAATATAATCGGCCAGATGTTCCGGCGGTACGCAGGTATCCTCAGCAAACGGAATTGGCTTAGCGGCACCTTTGGCATTGCCAAGCAGACCAACGGCTTTTTTGCGCATCGCATAGATACGTTCAACACCCGCCAGTTCGCGGCACACCTGCCAGCCAATCACACCTGCTTGCTGGCTGGCGATAAGTTCATCCAGCCGCGCACAGAGCGCATTCACCTGCTGATCGATAAGTGCTTCATCGTCTCCGGCAAATTCAACAATGTTTAGCCCGAGCATCTGTTTGTCAGGTACATCGGTAATCAGTTCACTGACGGAATGCCAGACGATATCTTCCCGCGCCAGGTTTAGCACTTTAGAGTCCACTGTCTCTACCGAAAGCGCCCGAGCTTCGACCATAAACGGTGCGTTACGCAGCGCGGAATCAAACGAATCATACTTCACGTTTACCAGACGGCGCACTTTAGGCAAGCGAGTTATATCCAGCTGAGCCTCAGTAATAAATGCCAGTGTTCCTTCTGAACCGGTGAGAATGCGAGTCAGGTCAAACTCGGTCATCTCGTCGTTAAAGACGTGGCGAAGATCGTAACCCGTAAGAAAACGGTTAAGTTTGGGGAATTTGTCGATAATTAACTGGCGTTGCTGACGGCAACGTTGATAAACAGTGTTGTAGATACGCCCGATAGTGGTATTGGTTTTACCCAGCGTTTCTGCCAGTTCGACGGGTAAAGGTTGCGTATCGAGAATATCGCCCCCCAACAACACCGCGCGTACGCCAAGTACGTGATCTGACGTTTTGCCATAGACCAGCGATCCCTGACCGGATGCATCGGTATTGATCATCCCACCGAGCGTTGCCCGGTTGCTGGTCGAAAGCTCCGGCGCAAAAAAGTAGCCGAACGGTTTCAGGTACTGATTGAGTTGGTCTTTTATCACCCCGGCCTCAACGCGCACCCAGCCCTCTTCAGGGTTAATTTCGATGATGCGGTTCATATGGCGGGACATATCAACAATAATCCCCTGGTTGAGCGCCTGACCGTTAGTGCCGGTGCCGCCGCCGCGGGGGGTAAAGATCAGCGATGAATAGCGTTCCTGCGCGGCAAGACGGGCGATCAGCGCCACATCTGCGGTCGAACGCGGAAATACCACTGCATCGGGGAGAAGTTGGTAAATACTGTTGTCGGTCGACATTGTCAGACGATCGGCATAACTTGTCGCCGTATCGCCAGTAAAACCCTGTTGCTCCAGCTCTTGCAAAAAATTAAGCACCAATTGAACGACGCCGGGTGCCTGGGAAATCTGTGGAATCATTATATTGACCCTTTCCTGCGGTCTGTGATGTAGATCGATACACTGTTCTTTCAGGCTGCTAATAGCGCACTGAAAGGTGATGTTTGTTTACTCTATGGATTTCGAGTTGCAGGAAGGCGGCAAGCGAGTGAACTCCAGGAGCTTACAAAAGTAAGTGACTGGGGTGAACGAACGTAGCCGCAGCACATGCAATTTGAAATACGACGAGTAAATCGTTTGCGTGTTGCCTGAGTTGTTGTACCACATTTTTTTCTAACACGCCCATCAGAATTAAGGGCAGAATCGGCCTGTTAAAAACCGCTGAAATTGCTCATCATTATGCAGGTGAGTTTCGCGTGTTCACGTCGCGTCGACGATTTGACGCACAAAAAAGGTGAAAAGTAGTTATGGTAAATGTTCGTCAGCCCAGGGATGTCGCACAAATTCTGCTTTCGGTGCTGTTTTTAGCCATCATGATTGTGGCATGTCTGTGGATTGTTCAACCCTTTATTCTCGGCTTCGCATGGGCCGGTACGGTGGTTATCGCTACCTGGCCGGTATTGTTACGTTTGCAAAAGATCATGTTTGGCCGCCGCTCTCTCGCCGTTCTGGTGATGACGCTGTTATTAGTGATGGTGTTTATCATCCCTATTGCCTTGTTGGTTAACAGTATTGTCGATGGCAGCGGTCCGCTAATTAAAGCTATTTCCAGCGGTGACATGACGTTACCCGATCTGGCGTGGCTTAATACCATACCGGTGATTGGCACGAAGCTGTATGCAGGCTGGCACAACTTGCTGGATATGGGAGGCACGGCGATCATGGCAAAAGTCCGCCCTTATATTGGCACTACCACCACCTGGTTCGTTGGGCAGGCGGCGCATATCGGGCGCTTTATGGTGCATTGTGCGCTGATGCTTCTCTTCAGTGCCCTGCTGTACTGGCGCGGTGAACAAGTGGCGCAAGGCATTCGCCATTTTGCAACCCGTCTGGCAGGCGTTCGCGGAGATGCCGCCGTACTGCTGGCTGCACAGGCTATCCGCGCGGTGGCGCTGGGTGTGGTGGTGACGGCGTTAGTACAGGCTGTGCTTGGCGGTATCGGCCTCGCGGTATCCGGCGTACCTTATGCAACTTTGCTCACGGTGTTAATGATCCTCTCCTGCCTTGTCCAACTTGGCCCGCTGCCGGTACTGATTCCGGCGATTATCTGGCTCTACTGGACCGGCGATACCACCTGGGGAACGGTATTGTTAGTGTGGAGCGGTGTGGTTGGCACGCTGGATAACGTCATCCGCCCAATGTTAATTCGCATGGGTGCCGATTTACCGCTGATCCTGATCCTCTCTGGCGTTATTGGTGGTTTGATTGCTTTCGGGATGATCGGTCTGTTTATTGGTCCGGTTCTGTTAGCCGTTTCCTGGCGTCTGTTTGCCGCGTGGGTGGAAGAAGTCCCACCGCCGACTGACCAACCGGAAGAAGTTCTCGAAGAACTTGGCGAAATCGAGAAACCGAATAAGTAATTTCTCATCAGGCGGTTCTGCCGCCTGATTGTTAACCACCGCTAATTGATATTTGCTTGCTCTTCACTATATTTTCCTGCTTACCGCCTTTCAGCTGGTAGTACCTGTCGCAAATTCTTTACAGTTTTTAAACTAATGAGACGAATCTGATCGACGCAAAAAGTCCGTATGCCTACTATTAGCTCACGGTTATAAATCAACATATTGATTTATAAGCATGGAAATCCCCTGAGTGAAACAACGAATTGCTGTGTGTAGTCTTTGCCCATCTCCCACGATGGGCTTTTTTTTAACATTTTTCCGCTTCGCTACCTCGCCCCCTCACTCTTTCCAATAATGTTGCACAAGATACTGTGACTCTCTTCAAGCCGTCGGCAGGCTGATAATGTTATTTATATTTTATTGTTTATTTCATGCAGCCATTACACGATGAACGCTTATGAACTCCAGGCACTTCGCCATATTTTTGCCATGACTATTGATGAATGCGCGACCTGGATTGCCCAGACCGGTGACAGTGAAAGCTGGCGTCAGTGGGAAAATGGCAAATGCGCCATTCCTGATCGTGTGGTCGAGCAACTGTTGGCTATGCGACAGCAACGAAAAAAACATCTTCATGCCATCATAGAGAAAATAAATAACCGCATCGGCAACAACACCATGCGTTTTTTCCCTGACTTAACCGCGTTTCAACGTGTCTACCCTGATGGCAATTTTATTGACTGGAAGATCTATCAATCGGTAGCCGCTGAATTATATGCACACGATCTGGAGCGCCTTTGTTAATTTTCCAAAGAAAGGAATTGTCGTTGTTACAACAATAATGAACGGATGCTGAGACAACATCGCTTCACTTTTTAAAGCACCTTTGCTAAGTAGAACCTATGAAAAATCCCTATTTCCCTACCGCACTTGGGTTGTATTTTAATTACCTGGTGCATGGTATGGGCGTCATTTTGATGAGCCTGAATATGGCCTCGCTGGAGACGCTTTGGCAGACTAATGCCGCAGGCGTCTCAATAGTTATCTCATCGCTGGGTATTGGTCGATTAAGTGTCTTGCTTTTTGCAGGATTATTATCCGATCGCTTTGGTCGCCGCCCTTTTATCATGCTCGGGATGTGCTGCTATATGGCCTTCTTTTTTGGCATCCTGCACACCAATAACATCATTATCGCTTATGGTTTGGGCTTTCTGGCGGGAATGGCAAACAGTTTTCTCGATGCAGGCACCTATCCCAGTTTGATGGAAGCTTTTCCACGTTCACCGGGTACAGCTAATATTTTAATTAAAGCATTTGTTTCCAGCGGGCAATTTTTATTACCGCTAATCATCAGCCTGTTAGTGTGGGCTGAACTGTGGTTCGGCTGGTCCTTTATGATTGCCGCAGGCATTATGTTTATTAATGCTCTGTTTTTATACCGTTGTACGTTCCCACCCCATCCGGGTCGTCGCTTACCTGTCATAGAGAAAGCCACCAACTCTACGGAACATCGCTGTTCAATTATCGATTTAGCCAGTTATACCTTATATGGCTATATCTCAATGGCAACCTTTTATCTGGTTAGCCAGTGGCTGGCACAGTACGGACAATTTGTTGCAGGCATGTCATACATTATGTCGATCAAACTACTCAGTATCTACACCGTGGGTTCGCTGCTTTGTGTATTTATTACCGCTCCACTCATTCGTAATATCGTTCGCCCAACAACATTACTGATGCTGTACACCTTTATCTCATTTATTGCTCTGTTTACCGTCTGCCTGCATCCCACATTTTATGTGGTGATAATATTTGCTTTTGTCATTGGTTTTACCTCTGCTGGAGGTGTTGTGCAAATTGGCCTGACGTTAATGGCTGAACGTTTCCCCTACGCTAAAGGTAAAGCTACAGGGATCTATTACAGTGCGGGCAGTATTGCGACCTTTACTATTCCGTTGATTACGGCTCATCTGTCCCAAAGAAGTATTGCCGATATTATGTGGTTCGATACCGCCATCGCTGCCATCGGTTTTTTACTGGCACTGTTTATCGGCTTACGCAGCCGCAAAGAAACGCAGCATAACTCGCTAAAGGAAAATGTCGCTCCGGGTGGGTAATGCAATATTCTTTTCAGGTCATGCAAGATCTTACGGATAAATAACTCTTTCTGCGCTAACTAAGGAAAATCGCGATCAAAAACAAACTATGACATGCAATATTCCTGGAAACATAAACTTTATGCCATGTACCCAGGGAAAATCATCTTCAGTATAGTAATTATGTAAACCGTCGGAGAACAATACGTACGGTAACGAAATAATCTTTCAGCAAGGAGCTGTGAAAATGTCTCAAAATAAGGCTTTCAGCACGCCATTTATCCTGGCTGTTCTTTGTATTTACTTCAGCTATTTTCTGCACGGCATTAGTGTTATTACGCTTGCCCAAAATATGTCATCTCTGGCAGAAAAGTTTTCCACTGACAACGCGGGCATTGCCTATTTAATTTCCGGTATCGGTTTGGGGCGATTGATCAGTATTTTATTCTTCGGTGTGATCTCCGATAAGTTTGGTCGTCGGGCGGTGATATTAATGGCAGTAATAATGTATCTGCTATTCTTCTTTGGTATTCCCGCTTGCCCGAATTTAACTCTCGCCTACTGTCTGGCAGTGTGCGTAGGTATCGCTAACTCAGCGCTGGATACGGGTGGCTACCCTGCGCTCATGGAATGCTTTCCGAAAGCCTCTGGTTCGGCAGTCATACTGGTTAAAGCGATGGTGTCATTCGGGCAAATGTTCTACCCAATGCTGGTGAGCTATATGTTGCTCAATAATATCTGGTACGGCTATGGGCTGATTATTCCGGGTATTCTGTTTGTACTGATCACGCTGATGCTGTTGAAAAGCAAATTCCCCAGCCAGTTGGTGGACGCCAGCGTAGCTAATGAATTACCGCAAATGAACAGCAAACCGTTAGTCTGGCTGGAAGGTGTTTCATCGGTACTGTTCGGTGTAGCCGCATTCTCGACCTTTTATGTGATTGTGGTGTGGATGCCCAAATATGCGATGGCTTTTGCTGGTATGTCAGAAGCTGAGGCATTAAAAACCATCTCTTATTACAGTATGGGTTCGCTGGTCTGTGTCTTTATTTTTGCCGCACTGCTGAAAAAAATGGTCCGGCCCATCTGGGCTAATGTATTTAACTCTGCACTGGCAACAATAACAGCTGCCATTATCTACCTGTACCCTTCTCCACTGGTGTGTAATGCCGGAGCCTTTGTTATCGGTTTCTCAGCAGCTGGCGGCATTTTACAGCTCGGCGTTTCGGTCATGTCAGAGTTTTTCCCCAAAAGCAAAGCCAAAGTCACCAGTATATATATGATGATGGGTGGACTGGCTAACTTTGTTATTCCGCTGATTACCGGTTATCTGTCGAACATCGGCCTGCAATATATCATTGTTCTCGATTTTACTTTCGCGCTGCTGGCCCTGATTACCGCAATTATTGTTTTTATCCGCTATTACCGCGTTTTCATTATTCCTGAAAATGATGTGCGGTTTGGCGAGCATAAATTTAGCACCCGGTTAAACACAATTAAGCATAGAGGTTAAAGGAGTTAATTATGGATGTTACCGCAAAATACGAATTGATTGGGTTGATGGCCTATCCCATCCGCCACAGTTTATCGCCCGAAATGCAGAACAAAGCCTTAGAAAAAGCGGGATTGCCATTTACCTATATGGCCTTTGAAGTGGATAACGATAGTTTTCCCGGAGCAATTGAAGGATTAAAAGCCCTCAAAATGCGCGGAACTGGTGTATCAATGCCGAACAAACAACTGGCGTGTGAATATGTTGATGAATTAACGCCAGCAGCCAAACTGGTGGGTGCCATCAACACCATCGTAAATGATGATGGCTATCTGCGTGGCTATAACACCGACGGCACGGGCCATATTCGCGCCATTAAAGAGAGCGGTTTTGATATCAAAGGCAAAACGATGGTGCTGTTAGGGGCCGGAGGTGCCTCAACGGCAATTGGCGCGCAGGGGGCAATTGAAGGTTTAAAAGAAATTAAACTCTTTAACCGTCGGGATGAGTTCTTCGATAAAGCCCTCGCCTTCGCGCAGCGGGTTAACGAAAACACCGATTGTGTCGTCACGGTTACCGATCTCGCCGATCAGCAAGCCTTTGCTGAAGCCCTGGCTTCCGCCGACATTTTAACCAATGGCACAAAAGTGGGCATGAAACCCCTTGAGAATGAATCATTGGTTAATGATATCAGTCTGTTACATCCGGGACTTCTGGTCACTG
This sequence comes from Escherichia sp. HH091_1A, assembly GCF_030295175.1. Classification (NCBI taxonomy): domain Bacteria; kingdom Pseudomonadati; phylum Pseudomonadota; class Gammaproteobacteria; order Enterobacterales; family Enterobacteriaceae; genus Escherichia; species Escherichia sp. HH091_1A. The sequence goes on from NZ_AP025747.1 coordinate 2,081,285, forward strand.
AATGCGTGTATAACCCGCATATGACGAAGTTATTGCAGCAGGCGCAACAAGCTGGTTGCAAAACGATTGATGGATACGGCATGTTGTTGTGGCAAGGGGCTGAACAGTTCACGTTATGGACTGGCAAAGATTTCCCTCTGGAATATGTTAAACAGGTCATGGGGTTCGGTGCCTGACAGGCTGACCGCGTGCAGAAAGGGTAAAAAATGAAAACCGTAACTGTAAAAGATCTCGTCATTGGTACGGGCGCACCTAAAATCATCGTCTCGCTGATGGCGAAAGATATCGCCAGCGTGAAATCCGAAGCTCTCGCCTATCGTGAAGCGGACTTTGATATTCTGGAATGGCGTGTTGACCACTATGCCGACCTATCCAATGTGGAGTCTGTCATGGCAGCGGCAAAAATTCTCCGTGAAACCATGCCAGAAAAACCGCTGCTGTTTACCTTCCGCAGTGCCAAAGAAGGCGGCGAGCAGGCGATTTCCACCGAGGCTTATATTGCACTCAATCGTGCAGCCATCGACAGCGGCCTGGTTGATATGATCGATCTGGAGTTATTTACCGGTGATGATCAAGTTAAAGAAACCGTCGCCTACGCCCACGCGCATGATGTGAAAGTTGTCATGTCCAACCATGACTTCCATAAAACGCCGGAAGCCGAAGAAATCATTGCCCGTCTGCGTAAAATGCAGTCCTTCGACGCCGATATTCCTAAGATTGCGCTGATGCCGCAAAGTACCAGCGATGTGCTGACGTTGCTTGCCGCGACCCTGGAGATGCAGGAGCAGTATGCCGATCGTCCAATCATCACGATGTCGATGGCAAAAACTGGCGTAATTTCTCGTCTGGCTGGTGAAGTATTTGGGTCGGCGGCAACTTTTGGTGCGGTAAAAAAAGCCTCTGCGCCAGGGCAAATCTCGGTAAATGATTTGCGCACGGTATTAACTATTTTACATCAGGCATAAGCAATAATATTTCGGCGGGAATACCCTCCCCCGCCGAACTAAAAAAATATATTCAACCGTATTTAATAAAAATATTTCGTGAGTCTCTGCGCTCTAATTCTCCATCTGGCGTAGGGAAAATTACACCTGAATCAGGAATTAACAATGAAACCTGTAAAACCACCTCGTATTAATGGACGAGTGCCGGTCCTGTCGGCACAGGAAGCGGTGAATTATATTCCCGACGAAGCAACACTTTGTGTGTTAGGCGCTGGCGGCGGTATTCTGGAAGCCACCACGTTAATTACTGCTCTTGCTGATAAATATAAACAGACTCAAACACCACGTAATTTATCGATTATTAGTCCAACAGGGCTTGGCGATCGCGCCGACCGTGGTATTAGTCCGCTGGCACAAGAAGGTCTGGTGAAATGGGCATTATGCGGTCACTGGGGACAATCGCCGCGTATTTCTGATCTCGCAGAACAAAATAAAATTATTGCTTATAACTATCCACAAGGTGTACTTACACAAACCTTACGCGCCGCCGCAGCCCACCAGCCTGGTATTATTAGTGATATTGGCATCGGAACATTTGTCGATCCACGCCAGCAAGGCGGCAAACTGAATGAAGTCACTAAAGAAGACCTGATTAAACTGGTCGAGTTTGATAACAAAGAATATCTCTATTACAAAGCGATTGCGCCGGATATCGCCTTTATTCGCGCCACCACCTGCGACAGCGAAGGCTACGCCACCTTTGAAGATGAGGTGATGTATCTCGACGCATTGGTTATTGCTCAGGCGGTGCACAATAACGGCGGTATTGTGATGATGCAGGTGCAGAAGATGGTTAAGAAAGCCACGCTGCATCCTAAATCTGTCCGTATTCCGGGTTATCTGGTGGATATTGTGGTAGTCGATCCGGATCAAACCCAACTGTATGGCGGTGCGCCGGTTAACCGCTTTATTTCTGGTGACTTCACCCTTGATGACAGCACCAAACTTAGCCTACCCCTAAACCAACGTAAATTAGTTGCACGGCGCGCATTATTCGAAATGCGCAAAGGCGCGGTGGGGAATGTCGGCGTCGGTATTGCTGACGGCATTGGCCTGGTCGCCCGGGAAGAAGGTTGTGCTGATGACTTTATTCTGACGGTAGAAACAGGCCCAATTGGCGGTATTACTTCACAGGGGATCGCCTTTGGCGCGAACGTGAATACCCGTGCCATTCTGGATATGACGTCCCAGTTTGATTTTTATCACGGTGGCGGTCTGGATGTTTGTTATTTGAGTTTTGCTGAAGTCGACCAGCACGGTAACGTCGGCGTGCATAAATTCAATGGTAAAATCATGGGCACCGGTGGATTTATTGATATCAGTGCCACTTCGAAGAAAATCATTTTCTGCGGCACATTAACTGCGGGCAGTTTAAAAACAGAAATTGCCGACGGCAAATTAAATATCGTCCAGGAAGGACGGGTGAAGAAATTTATTCAGGAACTACCGGAAATTACTTTCAGCGGAAAAATCGCTCTCGAGCGAGGACTGGATGTTCGTTATATCACTGAGCGCGCCGTATTCACGCTAAAAGAAGACGGCCTGCATTTAATCGAAATCGCTCCTGGCGTCGATTTACAAAAAGATATTCTCGACAAAATGGATTTCACCCCAGTGATTTCGCCAGAACTCAAACTGATGGACGAAAGATTATTTATCGATGCGGCGATGGGTTTTGTCCTGCCTGAAGCGGCTCATTAACAGGAGTATAATGATGGATTTTTCTTTAACTGAAGAACAAGAACTGCTGCTGGCCAGTATTCGCGAGTTGATTACGACCAACTTTCCGGAAGAGTATTTCCGCACCTGCGATCAAAACGGGACATACCCGCGTGAGTTTATGCGGGCACTGGCGGATAACGGTATTTCAATGCTTGGCGTGCCGGAAGAATTTGGTGGTATCCCTGCGGATTACGTCACCCAAATGCTGGCGCTGATGGAAGTGTCAAAATGCGGTGCTCCGGCATTTTTGATTACCAACGGTCAATGTATTCACAGCATGCGCCGTTTCGGTTCTGCTGAGCAGCTACGTAAAACGGCAGAGAGCACCCTGGAAACGGGTGATCCCGCCTATGCCCTGGCGTTGACGGAACCAGGCGCAGGCTCAGACAATAACAGTGCTACTACCACTTACACGCGTAAAAATGGCAAGGTTTACATCAACGGCCAGAAAACCTTTATTACCGGCGCGAAAGAGTACCCGTATATGCTGGTGCTGGCGCGCGATCCAGAACCGAAAGATCCCAAAAAAGCCTTCACCCTGTGGTGGGTCGACTCCAGTAAGCCCGGCATTAAGATTAACCCGCTGCATAAAATCGGCTGGCATATGCTCAGCACCTGCGAAGTCTATCTCGACAACGTGGAAGTTGAAGAGAGCGACATGGTGGGCGAAGAAGGAATGGGTTTCCTCAATGTGATGTACAACTTTGAGATGGAGCGCCTGATCAACGCCGCGCGCAGCACCGGCTTTGCCGAATGCGCATTCGAAGATGCCGCCCGCTATGCCAACCAACGTATCGCTTTTGGTAAGCCCATTGGTCATAACCAGATGATTCAGGAAAAACTGGCGCTGATGGCGATTAAGATCGACAACATGCGCAACATGGTGTTGAAAGTGGCATGGCAAGCCGATCAGCATCAGTCACTGCGCACCAGCGCGGCGCTGGCAAAACTGTACTGCGCACGTACCGCAATGGAAGTCATTGATGATGCGATTCAAATCATGGGCGGTCTGGGCTATACCGATGAGGCGCGCGTCTCTCGCTTCTGGCGTGATGTCCGTTGTGAACGTATCGGCGGCGGTACAGACGAAATTATGATTTACGTAGCGGGTCGGCAGATCCTGAAAGATTATCAGAACAAATAATCTGCAGGCGGCGCAGCTTCTTAACAAACTGCGCCGCCAGATTTATCCGGCAAGACTTACCGGTTGAGGAAATTCAGATAAGATTTCTTGTTCCGCAAAACAGTTTTTAAATTGCCTGCGGTAATCGCTGGGCGAACAGCCGACATGGCGCAAAAACAGTTTGGCAAAGTGATCGACATTTTCATAACCCACACGCCAGGAGATCTCTGCCTGTGATAATTCAGTATTAGTGAGTGACCATTTCGCTTCCGTCATACGCCGTTGAATAACATAGTTAATAGGGGAAATACGATACTCTTTGGTAAATTCATGGCAGATATAACTGACGCTGGCACGAAATTTTTTCGATAACTGCTCTAAAGTGATTTTTTCGCGATAATTATTATTCAGATAGAAAAGAATATCTTTTATCAGAACATCTTTTTTAATATATCCCTGCTCCGAACGATAAGCATTTTTAAAGTTTTCGTAGTAAAGAATTACTAACGTATAGGCAAATGCGTCCCATAACGAAGATGTTTGGCTATTTTTACTTTGCGGCAAAATCACACTTAGCTCATTAAATAAGGTTTTAATGACTTCTTTTCCCTGCCCTGCGGCAATGACCGGGCAAGAATGCGGTTGCAGTAGCTGATTTTCCTCAGTCCCCTGAAACTGAAAGCCGTACAGCGCACAGGTACACGTCGTTGCTGGATCGTTAACGTCAGAGGCCACCGCATGCAACCTGCCACGTTCTATCACCACAATGTCATCGGCATGCGCGACATATAACGAAGAATCGATGGTAAACCTTGCTACCCCTTTCTTGACGTAAATCAACTCGGTTTCATTGTCATGAACGTGATGTCCGGACTCCCATTTTGGATCATCGCTAAATGCAAAACGTGAAAGCCGTGGCGTTTTACCGGCGACAAACAGCGTTTCGCTGGCGTTATCAAAACAGCGTTGATACATGACAACCTCCCTATTCCATGAGCAAGCAAAAACAATATATGCCGGATAAAATACGGCGTGTATTGCGGTTATACAACCGCGTTTAGCGAGAGCTAAACAAGATTATTTACACTGAATGCAAGATTGTACGGTCATGGAATAACAACATTGCCGCAAATTGCACTTTTGTTTTAGCGATCGCATTTTTTTTGCAAGATTGTTGGCAAGGAAAACAGCTTGCTCCGTCGAAAACCCCGCACCGCTATCGCACACTATTTTCAGGCCATTTTTACCTTCCATCGGAGATGGTTCCGTATGCGACTCACAGGAGAAATCATGAAAATAATAACCTGCTTTAAGCTGGTGCCTGAAGAACAGGACATTGTTGTCACTCCAGAATATACCCTGAATTTCGACAATGCCGACGCCAAAATCAGCCAGTTCGATCTCAATGCCATTGAAGCTGCAAGCCAGATTGCAACAGATGACGATGAGATAGCCGCGCTGACCATTGGCGGCTCATTGTTGCAGAACTCGAAAGTGCGCAAAGACGTGCTATCCCGCGGGCCGCATAGCCTGTATTTGGTGCAGGATGCGCAACTTGAACATGCACTGCCTCTCGATACCGCAAAGGCGCTGGCGGCAGCAGTTGAAAAGATCGGCTTCGATTTACTGATCTTTGGTGAAGGTTCCGGCGACCTTTATGCCCAGCAGGTTGGCTTGCTGGTCGGAGAAATTCTGCAACTTCCGGTGATTAATGCAGTGAGTGCTATTCAGCGTCAGGGCAATACACTGGTGATTGAACGCACGCTTGAAGATGATGTTGAAGTTATTGAGCTCTCTGTTCCAGCCGTGCTCTGCGTCACCTCCGATATTAACATGCCACGCATTCCTTCGATGAAAGCCATTCTCGGCGCGGGTAAAAAACCGGTAAATCAGTGGCAGGCAAGTGATATTGGCTGGAGCCAGAGCACGCCACTTGCTGAACTGACCGGCATTCGCGTACCGCCGCAAACAGAACGTAAGCACATCATTCTCGATAACGATTCGCCGGAGGCCATTGCCGAGCTGGCGGAACATCTGAAGAAAGCCCTGAACTGAAGCCTACAGAGAAGAAACGATGAGTCAATTAAACAGCGTCTGGGTCTTTAGCGATAATCCTGAACGTTATGCTGAACTGTTTGGCGGCGCGCAGCAATGGGGCCAACAGGTGTATGCCATTGTACAAAATACCGACCAGGCGCAGGCAGTTATGCCTTATGGGCCAAAATGTATTTATGTTCTTGAGCAAAACGACGCGCTGCAACGTACTGAAAATTACGCCGAAAGCATTGCTGCCCTGCTGAAAGATAAACACCCCGCTATGTTGCTGCTGGCCGCGACGAAACGTGGTAAAGCTCTGGCAGCACGGTTAAGTGTGCAACTGAATGCGGCGCTGGTGAACGATGCCACGGCGGTGGATATTGTCGATGGTCACATTTGCGCCGAACACCGGATGTATGGCGGGTTAGCGTTCGCTCAGGAAAAGATCAACAGCCCGCTGGCGATCATTACCCTTGCACCCGGTGTTCAGGAACCGTGCACCAGTGATATCTCTCATCAGTGCCCGACAGAAACGGTACCTTATGTTGCCCCGCGTCATGAAATTCTCTGTCGCGAACGCCGAGCGAAAGCGGCAAGCAGCGTGGACCTGAGCAAAGCAAAACGTGTGGTTGGCGTCGGTCGCGGTCTGGCGGCGCAGGATGACCTGAAAATGGTCCACGAACTGGCGGCGGTGCTGAATGCTGAAGTCGGCTGTTCACGTCCAATTGCCGAAGGCGAGAACTGGATGGAGCGTGAACGTTATATCGGTGTCTCCGGCGTGTTGCTGAAATCCGATCTCTACCTGACGCTGGGGATCTCCGGGCAGATCCAACATATGGTTGGCGGCAACGGCGCAAAAGTGATTGTCGCCATCAATAAAGATAAAAACGCGCCAATCTTCAATTATGCCGACTACGGCCTGGTGGGCGATATTTACAAAGTCGTCCCTGCCCTGATTAGCCAGTTGAGCCGCTAATTCCCCTTTCAACCACATCTCCCGCTGTAAATGCAGCGGGAAGGGAGCATAACGCATGTCGGATGACAAATTTGATGCCATTGTGGTCGGTGCGGGCGTTGCCGGTAGCGTTGCCGCACTGGTCATGGCGCGAGCCGGGCTGGATGTCCTGGTGATAGAACGCGGCGACAGTGCCGGATGTAAAAACATGACCGGCGGGCGTCTTTATGCCCACACACTTGAAGCGATTATTCCAGGCTTTGCAGCATCAGCGCCGGTAGAACGCAAGGTCACACGCGAGAAAATATCCTTCTTAACCGAAGAGAGCGCCGTAACCCTCGATTTTCACCGCGAGCAGCCAGATGTTCCGCAACACGCTTCTTATACCGTATTGCGCAATCGTCTGGACCCGTGGTTGATGGAACTAGCGGAACAGGCGGGTGCGCAGTTTATCCCGGGTGTTCGCGTCGATGCGCTGGTTCGTGAAGGAAACAAGGTCACTGGCGTCCAGGCCGGGGAGGATATTCTCGAAGCGAATGTAGTGATTCTGGCTGATGGCGTTAACTCAATGCTTGGCCGCTCGCTGGGAATGGTTCCCGCTTCCGATCCGCATCATTACGCAGTTGGTGTTAAAGAGATTATTGGTCTTACACCAGAGCAAATCAACGATCGCTTTAATGTTATGGGCGAGGAAGGTGCCGCCTGGCTGTTTGCCGGTTCCCCTTCTGACGGCCTGATGGGCGGCGGATTCCTCTATACCAACAAGGATTCCGTATCGTTGGGGCTGGTTTGTGGATTGGGTGATATCGCCCATGCAAAAAAAAGCGTGCCGCAAATGCTGGAAGATTTTAAACAACACCCCGCCATTCGCTCACTGATTAGCGGCGGCAAACTGCTTGAATATTCCGCGCACATGGTACCGGAAGGCGGTCTGGCGATGGTGCCGCAGCTGGTTAATGAGGGCGTGATGATCGTCGGTGATGCCGCAGGTTTCTGCCTCAATCTGGGCTTTACGGTTCGCGGAATGGATTTAGCCATCGCATCGGCCCAGGCTGCCGCCACAACAGTGATTGCCGCTAAAGAACGCGCTGACTTCTCCGCCAGCAGCCTGGCGCAATACAAACGTGAGCTGGAACAAAGTTGTGTTATGCGCGATATGCAGCATTTCCGCAAGATCCCGGCGCTGATGGAAAACCCGCGCCTGTTTAGCCAATACCCACGAATGGTCGCCGACATCATGAACGATATGTTCACCATCGACGGCAAACCAAACCAGCCGGTACGCAAAATGATCATGGGACACGCGAAGAAAATTGGGCTGATCAACTTGCTGAAAGATGGCATTAAGGGAGCAACCGCGCTATGAGCCAGAACGCTACGGTTAACGTCGACATCAAATTAGGTGTCAATAAATTCCATGTTGATGAGGGTCACCCGCATATCATTCTGGCGGCAAATCCCGATATCAATGAATTCCGTAAATTAATGAAAGCTTGCCCTGCCGGACTGTATAAGCAGGATGACGCAGGAAACATACATTTTGATTCCGCCGGTTGTCTCGAATGCGGCACCTGTCGGGTGTTGTGTGGCAATACGATTCTCGAACAGTGGCAATATCCCGCAGGCACCTTCGGTATTGATTTTCGCTACGGCTAATCATGCATCCCACAGGCCCGTATCTCGGGCCTGATGTTCTGTTTCGAGAGTCCAAAATGAAAGTGACATTAACGTTTAACGAACAACGTCGTGCGGCGTATCGTCAGCAAGGATTATGGGGCGATGCTTCGCTGGCCGATTACTGGCAGCAGACCGCTCGTGCGATGCCAGATAAAATTGCCGTGGTCGATAATCATGGTGCATCGTACACCTATAGCGAGCTCGATCATGCCGCGAGCTGTCTGGCAAACTGGATGCTGGCGAAGGGTATTGAATCAGGGGATCGCATCGCATTTCAACTGCCAGGCTGGTGTGAATTTACCGTTATCTATCTTGCCTGCCTGAAAACCGGTGCGGTTTCCGTGCCGCTGTTACCTTCCTGGCGGGAAGCAGAACTGGTGTGGGTGCTCAATAAGTGTCAGGCAAAAATGTTCTTTGCACCGACGTTGTTTAAACAAACGCGTCCGGTAGATTTAATCCTGCCGCTGCAAAATCAGCTTCCACAACTACAACAAATTGTCGGCGTGGACAAACTGGCTCCCGCCACCTCGTCCCTCTCATTAAGTCAGATTCTCGCCGACAATACCCCACTGACTACGGCGATAACGACCCACGGCGATGAATTAGCAGCAGTGCTATTTACCTCCGGAACTGAGGGGCAGCCAAAGGGCGTGATGCTAACGCATAACAATATTCTCGCCAGTGAGCGGGCATATTGCGCGCGGCTGAACCTGACCTGGCAGGATGTCTTTATGATGCCTGCACCACTCGGTCACGCAACGGGCTTTCTGCATGGCGTAACGGCACCATTTTTAATTGGCGCTCGCAGCGTGTTGTTAGATATCTTTACCCCGGAAGCCTGTCTTTTGCTACTTGAGCAGCAACGGTGTACCTGCATGCTCGGCGCAACACCGTTTGTCTATGACCTTTTGAATTTACTGGAGAAACAGCCCGCAGACCTTTCTGCACTACGCTTCTTTCTTTGCGGCGGCACCACGATCCCCAAAAAGGTGGCGCGTGAATGCCAACAACGCGGCATTAAATTATTAAGTGTTTATGGTTCCACAGAAAGTTCGCCGCATGCGGTGGTAAATCTCGACGATCCTTTGTCGCGCTTTATGAACACCGATGGTTACGCTGCCGCAGGCGTAGAGATTAAAGTGGTCGATGATGCACGCAAGACCTTACCGCCTGGTTGTGTAGGTGAAGAGGCTTCGCGTGGTCCCAATGTGTTTATGGGTTATTTTGATGAACCGGAATTAACCGCCCGTGCGCTGGATGAAGAAGGCTGGTATTACAGCGGCGATCTCTGCCGAATGGATGAAGCTGGCTATATAAAAATAACCGGGCGCAAGAAAGATATTATTGTCCGCGGCGGGGAAAATATTAGCAGTCGTGAAGTGGAAGATATTTTATTACAGCATCCTAAAATTCATGATGCCTGTGTGGTTGCGATGCCCGATGAACGTTTAGGTGAACGTTCATGCGCTTATGTCGTGCTGAAAGCGCCGCATCATTCAATATCGCTGGAAGACATAGTGGCTTTTTTTAGCCGTAAACGGGTAGCAAAATATAAATATCCTGAACATATTGTGGTAACAGAGAAATTACCACGTACTGCATCAGGTAAAATACAAAAGTTTTTGTTAAGGAAAGATATTATGCGGCGATTAACTCAGGATGTCTGTGAAGAGGTTGAATAAGTTTCATACTCGGGGATCACGTAAACCCGGCGACAAAACGCCGCCGGGTATTTATTTTATTTCTTCAGTTCAGCCAGGCTTAACCAGGTTTGTACCACAGTGTCCGGGTTCAGGGACAAGCTATCGATCCCCTCTTCCATCAGCCAGGCGGCAAAGTCTTCATGGTCGGACGGACCCTGACCGCAAATCCCGACATATTTGCCCTGCTTCTTCGCGGCACGAATCGCCATCGACAGCAGTGCTTTCACTGCATCGTTGCGCTCATCGAACAGTTCAGACACCACGCCGGAGTCTCGGTCCAGACCAAGCGCAAGCTGCGTCATATCGTTTGAGCCAATTGAGAAGCCGTCGAAATATTCGAGAAACTGCTCTGCCAGTAAGGCGTTGGACGGAATTTCACACATCATGATGATCTTCAGCCCGTTTTCACCACGTTTCAGCCCCTGGCGCGCCAGTTCTTCAACCACCGCTTTCGCCTGATCTACGGTACGCACGAACGGGATCATGATCTCAACGTTGGTCAGTCCCATGTCGTTGCGCACACGTTTCACCGCTTCACACTCCAGTGCGAAGCAGTCGCGGAAGCTGTCGGAAACATAACGTCCCGCGCCACGGAAGCCGAGCATTGGGTTCTCTTCATCTGGCTCGTAACGTTCACCACCGACCAGGTTGGCGTATTCGTTCGATTTAAAATCAGAGAGACGGACAATGACACGCTTCGGATAAAACGCAGCACCCAACGTCGCGATCCCTTCAGTCAGACGACCAACGTAAAACTCACGCGGAGAATCAAAACCTTTCATCATCTCGCGGATTTCGTTTTGCAACTGCGGTTCCTGATCGTCAAACTCAAGCAGTGCGCGTGGGTGGACGCCAATCATACGGTTGATGATAAATTCCAGACGCGCAAGGCCCACGCCTTCGTTCGGCAGGCAGGTGAAATCGAAAGCACGGTCCGGGTTACCGACGTTCATCATCACTTTCAACGGCAGATCCGGCATCGTTTCTACGCTGGAGCTTTTCACGCTAAATTCCAGCAACTCAGCATAGACGTAACCGGTATCACCCTCTGCACAAGAAACAGTGACGTTCTCACCGTCTTTCATCCGTTCTGTTGCATCACCACAGCCCACTACCGCCGGAATGCCCAGTTCACGAGCGATAATCGCCGCGTGACAGGTACGACCGCCACGGTTGGTGACGATGGCCGATGCTTTCTTCATGATCGGTTCCCAATCCGGGTCGGTCATGTCAGTAACCAGCACATCACCAGGTTCGATGCGGTTCATTTCGCTGATGTCATGGATGACTTTCACCGGACCCGCGCCGATGCGATGACCGATAGCACGGCCTTCGGCGATAATCTTACCCTGTGAATGCAACGTATAACGCTCCATGACCTGACCGCGTGAGCGCACGGTTTCCGGACGCGCCTGCACAATGAACAGTTTGCCGGTGTGGCCATCTTTCGCCCACTCAATATCCATTGGGCGACCGTAGTGTTTCTCAATTTGTACGGCCTGTTTTGCCAGTTCCTGCACTTCTTCGTTGGTCAGCGAGAAGATGTCACGCTGTTCCTGCGGTACGTCTTCGATTTTAACCTGCTTGCCGTGCTCCTGGGTCGGCGCGTAAACCATGCGGATTTTTTTTGACCCCATGGTGCGGCGCACGATAGCCGGGCGATTCGCCGCCAGTGTCGGTTTGTGCACGTAAAACTCATCCGGGTTAACCGCACCCTGCACGACCATTTCACCAAGGCCCCATGCGGAAGTGATAAACACCACCTGGTCAAAGCCGGATTCGGTATCAATGGAGAACATCACGCCAGAAGATGCGAGGTCGGAGCGCACCATCCGCTGAACACCGGCGGAGAGCGCCACGCCACGGTGATCGTAACCCTGGTGCACACGATAAGAGATGGCGCGATCGTTAAACAGAGAAGCAAATACATGTTTCACTGCCACGAGAACGGCGTCAAACCCCTGAACGTTGAGGAAAGTTTCCTGCTGACCGGCAAAGGAAGCGTCCGGCATATCTTCTGCAGTAGCGGAGGAACGCACCGCAAAAGAGGCGTTTTCGTCATCGGCGGAAAGCTGTGCATAGGCTTCGCGGATGGCGTTTTCCAGCTCAGGCTGGAAGGGAGTGTCGATAATCCACTGGCGGATTTGCGCGCCCGCTTTCGCAAGCTGGGTAACATCGTCAATATCCGTTTTATCCAGCAGTTCATAAATGCGCTGGTTTACGCCGCTTTGGTCCAGAAACTGGTTAAACGCGTCGGCGGTTGTGGCGAAACCATTCGGAACGGAAACACCCATTCCGGAAAGGTTAGTAATCATTTCACCCAGGGAGGCATTTTTGCCCCCAACCCTGTCTACATCATTCATGCCGAGTTGGTTATACCAAAGCACCAGCGGTGACGAGCCATTGTTGGACATCGAACAATCCTTTTGTGATAAATGAACGGTTTGAGAAACACATTTCTGCGCATTTATCTTTGCATATTTAACCGGATGAAAAAAACGGTGAATCGTTCAAGCAAATATATTTTTTTACTTTTTAAGACTGATCCCAGCGTTGCGCAAATCTGCTCTCTTCAACAATTTCCACATAAACCATCGGTATAAACGAAACCGTAAAAATGAAATGCTGTTTTCATAAAAAATAAAATTGAAGGTTCATTTTATAAACCAGACATAACGTTCTACGCTTCTGTGCGTTTTTAATTTATGCTTTCATAGAATTATGTCTGCATTACGGGAAGAACAAAATGGATAATGCTGTTGATCGCCACGTTTTTTATATTTCTGATGGTACGGCAATAACTGCGGAGGTATTAGGACACGCAGTAATGTCACAATTTCCCGTCACTATCAGCAGCATTACGCTGCCGTTTGTCGAAAATGAGAGCCGTGCACGGGCAGTGAAGGATCAGATTGACGCAATTTATCACCAGACAGGTGTGCGCCCACTGGTCTTCTACTCCATCGTGTTGCCGGAGATTCGCGCCATCATCTTGCAAAGTGAAGGCTTTTGCCAGGATATCGTTCAGGCGCTGGTTGCCCCGCTACAACAAGAGATGAAACTGGATCCAACGCCGATTGCTCATCGTACCCATGGCCTTAACCCTAATAATCTCAATAAATACGATGCGCGCATTGCGGCGATTGATTACACCCTTGCCCATGACGACGGCATTTCGTTGCGCAATCTGGACCAGGCTCAGGTGATCCTGCTCGGCGTTTCTCGCTGTGGTAAAACCCCCACCAGTCTGTATCTGGCAATGCAATTTGGTATCCGCGCGGCAAACTACCCCTTTATTGCCGACGATATGGATAATCTGGTGCTACCCGCGTCGCTCAAACCGCTTCAGCATAAATTGTTCGGCCTGACTATCGACCCGGAACGTCTGGCAGCGATTCGCGAGGAACGTCGGGAGAACAGTCGCTATGCCTCGCTTCGTCAGTGCAGGATGGAAGTCGCGGAAGTGGAAGCGTTGTACCGTAAAAATCAGATCCCGTGGATTAACAGTACCAATTATTCGGTAGAAGAGATTGCCACCAAGATCCTTGATATCATGGGCCTTAGCCGTCGAATGTACTAGAGAACTAGTGCATTAACTTGTTTTTTTGTTATCATGCTAACCACCCGGCGAGGTGTGACACACCTCGCACTTGAAATCAGCTGCGATTGGTTTATCGTGATGCGCATCACTTCCCGGTAGTCCTGCCGTAGAAGCAACAAATTTCTGAGACTTGTAATGAACAGAACTGACGAACTCCGTACTGCGCGTATTGAGAGCCTGGTAACGCCCGCCGAACTCGCGCTACGGTATCCCGTAACGCCTGGCGTCGCCACCCATGTCACCGACTCCCGCCGCAGAATTGAAAAAATACTGAATGGTGAAGATAAGCGACTGTTGGTCATTATTGGCCCCTGCTCGATCCACGATCTCACCGCTGCAATGGAGTACGCCACCCGTCTGCAGTCGCTGCGCAACCAGTACCAGTCACGGCTGGAAATCGTAATGCGCACCTATTTTGAAAAACCACGAACTGTTGTCGGCTGGAAAGGGCTAATCTCCGATCCGGATTTAAACGGCAGCTATCGGGTAAATCACGGTCTGGAGCTGGCGCGCAAATTACTTTTACAGGTCAATGAGCTGGGCGTCCCTACCGCGACTGAGTTCCTCGATATGGTGACCGGTCAGTTTATTGCTGATTTAATCAGTTGGGGCGCAATTGGCGCACGTACTACCGAAAGTCAGATCCACCGTGAAATGGCTTCGGCGCTCTCTTGTCCGGTAGGTTTTAAAAATGGTACCGATGGCAACACGCGAATTGCCGTGGATGCTATCCGCGCTGCCCGCGCCAGCCATATGTTCCTCTCGCCTGACAAAAACGGTCAAATGACCATCTATCAGACCAGCGGCAATCCGTATGGCCACATTATTATGCGTGGCGGCAAAAAGCCGAATTACCATGCGGATGATATCGCCGCTGCCTGCGATACGTTGCACGAGTTTGATTTACCTGAACATCTGGTGGTGGATTTCAGCCACGGCAACTGCCAGAAGCAGCATCGTCGCCAGTTAGAAGTTTGTGAGGATATTTGTCAGCAAATCCGCAATGGCTCTACGGCGATTGCTGGAATTATGGCGGAAAGTTTCCTGCGCGAAGGAACGCAAAAAATCGTCGGCGGTCAGCCGCTCACTTACGGTCAATCGATTACCGACCCGTGTCTGGGCTGGGAAGATACCGAACGCCTGGTCGAAAAACTCGCCTCTGCGGTTGATACCCGCTTCTGAATGCGTGCCCATTCCTGACGGAATGGGCATTTCTGCGCAACTTGTTGTCTTCTCAACAAATTACTGCTTGCTCTGGCCTGCCAGAATATTGATAATAAGAATCATTGTTATATCAATTATTATTAATTTTTATGCGTTATACGGATAGCAGAAAACTCACGCCTGAAACGGATGCCAATCACAAGACCGCCTCCCCGCAGCCCATTCGGCGAATTACCAGCCAGACACTGTTAGATCCGGATGGCAAACTGATTATCGATCATGACGGGCAAGAATATCTGCTCCGTAAAACTCAGGCTGGCAAGCTGCTGTTGACCAAGTAGCCTTTAACTCGAGCAGCTGACTTGAAGCCGTTTACCCCAGTCAGGTGGACGACTGACATAGTCATCATCCCTGTCGCTGAAAGGATTTCGCAACGCCTCATGCAGGCGGTGCAATTCCGTCATATCACCCTTTTCTGCCGCTTCAATCGCCCGTTGCGCCAACCAGTTGCGCAACACCAGCGAAGGATTTACGCTTTGCATCAGCTGCTGACGCTCACTATCGGTAACCTCGTCTTGTTGCAAACGTACCCGATAACGTGCAAACCAGTCATCAAATGCCGCACGATCGATAAACTCATCACGTAGCGGTGACGCCGCGCTGTACTGCTCGGTCAGACTCAGCATGCGGAATGTTCGGGTATAATCGCTGCGCTCTCGCGCCATCAGACTGAATAATTCATTCAGTAGCGCGTTATCCTCTTTTTGCTCCGTCATGAAGCCCAGTTTCTGCCGCATCCGTTGTCCATAATGCGTCAACAAAACCTGCTGATAGCTGTCCAGGGCCTCATTCAGGGCATCTACGGCAACAAATGGTGACAATGTCTGCGCCAGACGCTGTAAATTCCACAACGCGACGGCAGGTTGATTATCAAAGCTATAACGCCCCTGGTGATCCGAGTGATTACAAATAAAACCGGGTTCGTAATCATCAAGAAAACCAAACGGCCCGTAATCAAGCGTCAGCCCCAGCAGCGACATGTTGTCGGTATTCATCACCCCATGAGCAAAGCCGACCGTCTGCCATTGGGCAATTAACGATGCGGTACGTGCGACAACATCGGTAAACCAGAGACGGTATTTGTCCTCATCATCTGCAAGATGTGACCAGTAATGACGAATAGCAAATTCAGCTAACTGACGAACCTTTTCCGGCTCGCGGCGATAGTAAAAATGTTCGAAATGACCAAAGCGCAGATGACTTGGTGCCACACGCATCAGCATCGCGCCTGGCTCCACCGTTTCCCGATACACTGGCGAATCGCTGGTGACGATACTTAACGCGCGGGTCGTCGGAATGCCCAGATAATGCATCGCCTCACTGGCGAGACTTTCTCGTATCGTCGAACGTAAAACCGCCCGTCCATCACCCATTCGCGAATAAGGCGTCAGGCCAGCACCTTTCAGATGCCAGTCCATTGTAGTGCCATCAGCAAGCCGTTGTTCGCCGAGTAAAATGCCGCGCCCATCACCCAGTTGGCCCGCCCAGACGCCGAACTGATGACCACTGTAAACCTGCGCCAGTGGTGACATACCAGGCAGTAGGGTTTCGCCACCCCAGACACCTGCGCCATTTTTAAACAGTGACGATGGAATACCCAGCGTGTTAGCCAGTTCGGCATTATGCCAAATCAGCCGGGCATTATTTAAAGGCGTAGGGGAAAGTGTTGTATAGGTTGCTGGCAATTCATCGCGCCAACGGGTAATAAAAGACAGGGTCATAGATCCTCCTGTTTGATAGTGTAGACGGTTACTCTCGTCTTAAACACCAGCAAACAGGAGGGTTATCGCTGAACCAACGTCGTTATCTGATTTACAGGAACGGCAGGCCACAGGCATCCCTGGAGAGCATGGAAATCAAAGGGGGTAATCTGTGCCATTATTTCTGGCGTATCAATGCCCCCCGCGATGATGCAATTGCAACATGGGGAAATTTGCGCCTGGATCGCACGAATAAACGGTTCGAAGGAGCGATGCGTGATTTGTTGCTGAATAAAACTTTTATCCAGCATGACGCGGGTGAAAAGACCATCAAAAACCGCTTTCATTGTGCTATTGCCTGCGCCCAAATTACTTAACACAAGGGGATACATTTGCGATAAGGACAAAAGATCGCGATTATCTTTTCCCTCATCGAGATGCGGGTAATTCTCATTAACCAACAGTTCAATAAACGGATATTTTAATAGTTCGCCTGCGTAATTATCCCTGTCTAATAATAATGTAGCCACTTGAGGCGTTAAATTAAGCCAGGCAAAGAGTTTATGTTGAATAAAAAAATGTTGGCATGTTTTTAGTAATTCCAACTGCTCAGAAAATAATTGCCAATGTTGCTCCTCGGTAAGTTGCGCTATAACCCGACTCGTCGGGATACGAACCGTACCATCTTCACTGGAGAAATGGGTAATTAACTCAACGCCAACAAGGTCTTGCTGGTTATCTCTTATCGGTAGGAAGTAGCAATCAGAATGATAGAGATTCTCCAGAAAAATCCTCATGGTAATCGCCCCTCTCGAAGGATGTTTTTCAGTATCCGGCTAAAAGGGATGAGGCCATAAGACATAACAATTACAGAAGGAGTAACTTTCATTTGTTCCATGTTAACCACTTTTTCAGGGGTCCTTTTTTTAGATTATCCTGATTATAAACGAATAATCCATTTACGGAATTTTTGTCTGCAAAATACTACTGTATTCAGGAGTAAATGGACGGCGATGTATCATCGCCGTCCATTTTTCGACATACTAGATTCGTCTCGCCTGCCAGAAATTTTTCTGCCAATAGACATTATCAAGAGAGGAACGCATCACTCCCTTGCTGGTAGAGGCGTGGATAAATTGGTTGTTGGTATCGTAAATACCTACATGCAAACCATTTTGTCCAGAACCCGTTTTGAAAAAGACCAGGTCACCAGGCAGCAACTCGTCTTTATCAATTTGCGTGCCGATAGAGGCTTGTTGTTTGGTTTCACGGGGCAGCTGCAAATCGAAACGATCGCGCATCGTCACAACCACAAACCCCGAACAGTCCACACCGCGGCGCGTCATACCACCATAACGATACGGTGTGCCATGCCAGCTTTGTAGCTGGTCGTTCAACCCGGCAATAACGGTAATCGAGTCAGAAAGTCTGGCATTTGGCGGCGGAGCTTTATGATGGCTGCACCCGGCCAGAAACAGTGCTGTGATCAAAATAAGGCAGAAACGCATTCCGTACGGTTCCTCTGTTTTTTATTCTTGCATTAATTTAGCGTCGTAATTACCCGATTTTCAAGATACTCATGAATTCAGATGGTCGAAATCAGCATTCTGTGACCTTCGATATCCAGACGGCGAAAATTCATCCCATAGGCCTGCGCCAGATTTGGCGGCGTGAGCACCTCTTCTCTGCGTCCACTGGCCAGCATTTTTCCACCTTTTAGCAACCACGCCCGATGCGCATGACGCAAGGTGTGGTTGAGATCGTGACTGCTCATCACAATCGCCAGTCCTTGCTGACACAGCGCGCTCAGAATTTTGTCTAACGCACTTTGTTGCGCAACGTCAAGACTGTTCATAGGCTCATCAAGAAGCAGCAATTGACCTGCGGGATTGGCTTGTGGTGTGATTTGCAGCACCACCGCAGCAAGACGTACGCGTTGCCATTCGCCGCCGGAAAGTTGATTGGTGCTACGTCCGAGTTTGTCATCAAGAGCCAGCGCCCCTGCGACATCATTCAGTAGTTCGGTACGCGTTTTATCGTGCTGATGCAGTGTCAGGTAGTGCCAGACCGGCATTGCAAACGGTGGCGTCTGTTGTTGTGAAAGATAGGCGCGATGCAGCGCGAGTTTTGTTGCGGACCATGCTTCCAGTGGTTGCCCCGCGAACTGAATGCTTCCCTTACCGCTGGTCATTCCGGCCATTCGCGCCAGTAAGGTACTCTTACCCGCGCCATTCGGCCCCACCAGATGCAGGATCTCCCCAGCCCGAACCTCGCCAGAAAGCGGCCCAAGGCGGGTTGATTCCGCAACATCCTGTAGCTGCATCACAATAGACATTATTTCGCCAACGCCAGTTTAATGCTTTCCATCACAATGGGATCTTCCGGCGTCATATCCGGGGAAAAACGCTGGATGACCAATCCGTCCCTGCCAACTAAAAATTTCTCAAAATTCCATAAAATATCATCAGGGTACAGCGGTGCACGACCTTTGCTGACCATACGGGCATAGAATCCGCTCTCTTCCGGCGCGACTGCCGTCGGCGCTGCGGCAATCAATTTTTGATACAGCGGATGGCGTCCTTCGCCATTAACTTCAATCTTACTGAACATCGGGAACGTCACCCCCCATGTAGTGGTGCAGTAAGTTTTAATCTCTTCATCGCTGCCCGGTTCTTGCTCCAGAAACTGGTTGCACGGGAATCCCAACACCACAAAACCACGATCGGCCCAGGCTTTCTGAATATTCTCCAACTGCTCATATTGCGGCGTTAAGCCACACTTTGAGGCGACATTGACAATCAACAGCACATTACCGGCGTACTTCTCCAGCGTGGTCACTTCACCGTCGATATCTTTCACTACGGTCGTCAGAATGGAATCTTGCATCGTTTCTCCTGGGTGGTCAGTAAAAATCTTAGCTTTTAATCATAGACCGTCTTTTTGCGGCTAACGTCCTGCTTTTAACAATAACCAGATAAACACCGGCGCACCCAACGTTGCGGTGACCACGCCAATAGGCAGCTCTGCGGCAGCTAATGCCAGGCGCGCTACAACATCGGCCAGCAGTAATGCGCTCGCCCCTGCCAGCGCGCAGCCGGGAAGTAATACGCGATGATCGGTCAAACCACATAACCGGAGAATATGTGGGATCACCAGACCAATAAAGCCGATAGCACCCGCCAACGCCACACTGACGCCAACCATCCAGCCGGTCGCTGCCACCAGCACATTGCGCCAGAACCACAGGGGTAAACCAAGTTGCCGCGCCGAGATCTCGCCAAGTGCTAACATATTCATCGGTCTGGACTGACAACAGATCCACAACAACACGGGGATCAATGCCAGCATCAGCCAACTTTGCCGCCAGTCTACGCCGCCAAAACCGCCCATCATCCAGTACATCAGCTGACGTAAATCAACAGAGGTGGAAAAATAGATAGCCCACGTCATTAGTGCGCTACAGATAATCCCTAATGCAACACCAGCCAGCAATAACCGACTGGTCGAAAGATGACGACGGGCAAAACGTAAGAGTATTAAAGTGATGATAAGCGCGCCAGCAATCGCACACAGCCCTAGTGCCCAGTTTGGGAGTTGCCCTTGCCCAAGCAATACCGCGGCGATAAGCCCTACGCCTGCGCCGTTAGAGACGCCAAGTAGTCCAGGTTCTGCCAGAGGATTTTCAAACAATGCCTGCATTACAGCGCCGGATATAGCCAGCGCCGCACCAACCAGCAATACAGCCAGCGTACGTGGCAGGCGAATTTGCCAGACGAACAGTTCGCCACGAGGAGTAAACCAGTCACCTGGCGAAATCCATTGTTCACCGGCGCAAAGGCTTAAGAGAAGCGCCAGCAGCATCAAAACTGACAGGCATAATAACCAGCGAATATTTTGTCGCTGTTGTTGGCGGGCAAGTGTCAGCATGGTATCCGTTCTGCTGAAGTGTCATGGCGTTGATTTTACGGTGACTCTTCGACAGTGAAAAGAAAAAAGGCCGCAGAGCGGCCTTTTTAGTTAGATCAGATTACTCGTCTTTGGGCGAAGCGTTTTCGACCCGGCTTTTTAACTTCTGCCCGGGTCTGAAGGTCACCACGCGCCGTGCTGTAATGGGAATATCCTCGCCCGTTTTCGGGTTACGTCCCGGGCGTTGATTCTTATCACGCAGATCGAAGTTACCAAAACCAGAGAGTTTCACCTGTTCGCCGTTTTCCAGAGCTCGACGGATCTCTTCGAAAAACAGTTCAACCAGTTCTTTGGCATCCCGCTTGCTAAGCCCAAGCTTATCAAACAGATATTCTGACATTTCAGCTTTTGTAAGCGCCATAGGTTCAATCCCTCAATGATGCCTGGAATCGCTCTTTTAATGCCTCTACACATTTGGCGACGGTAGCGGCAATCTCCTCTTCTTCGAGTGTACGGCTGGTATCTTGCAGGATCAGGCTTATGGCGAGGCTCTTATACCCCTCCGCAACACCCTTACCGCGGTACACGTCAAATAAGTTTACGCCAACTACCTGATTTACGCCAACTTTCTTACATTCGGATAAAATATCCGCTGCGGGAACGTTTTCTGCGACCACCACCGCGATGTCACGACGGTTCGCCGGGAAGCGAGAAATCTCGCGCGCCTGAGGCACCACGCGGTCTGCGAGCTTGTTCCACTCCAGTTCGAACACCAGAGTGCGACCGTTAAGATCCAGTTTACGTTCCAGTTCAGGATGAACAACCCCAACAAAACCAATACGTTCACCTTTCAGATAAATCGCTGCGGATTGCCCCGGATGCAGTGCCGGATTCGCTTCTGCACGGAACTCAACCTCATTCAGTTTACCGGTCAGGTCGAGAACGGATTCAAGATCGCCTTTCAAATCATAGAAATCAACGGTCTCTTTTGCCAGGTTCCAGTGCTCTTCGTAACGGTTACCGCAAATCACACCGGCTAACATCAGATCCTGACGAATGCCCAACGGTGCCTGAGTATCTGGCACGAAACGCAGACCACTTTCGAAAATGCGCACACGGTTCTGCTGACGGTTCTGGTTGTACACCACGGTTGCCAGCAGGCCGGTCCACAGGGAAAGACGCATTGCTGACATTTCAACGGAAATAGGGCTTGGCAGCAGTAAGGCTTCAACGCCTGGATGGATCATCTGCTGCACTTTCGGATCAACGAAGCTGTAGGTGATCACTTCCTGATAGCCTTTGTCGTTGAGCAGCGTTTTCACGCGCTTGAGCGACAGATCGGCTTCGCGGTGAGTACCCATAATCAGGTTTGCCTGCACCGGCTCATCAGGGATGTTGTTGTAGCCGTAAACACGCGCGACTTCTTCGACCAGATCTTCTTCAATCTCCATGTCGAAACGCCAGCTCGGCGCAACTGCCTGCCACTCGTCTTTGCCTTCGGTCACTTCGCAGCCGAGACGACGCAGAATGTCAGTGACCTGCTCATCGGCAATATGATGGCCAATCAGGCGATCCAGTTTGCTGCGACGCAAAGTGATGGTTGCACGCTTCGGCAGCGTTGCTTCGTTGGTGATATCAATTACCGGACCAGCCTCACCACCGCAGATGTCGATCAGCAGACGGGTCGCACGTTCCATCGCTTTGTACTGCAGTGCCGGATCAACGCCACGCTCATAACGGTGAGACGCATCAGTATGCAGGCCATGACGACGAGCACGACCGGTGATAGACAGCGGGCTGAAGAAAGCACATTCCAGCAGAACGTTTTGTGTTTCGTCATTCACGCCAGAGTGTTCGCCACCAAAGATGCCGCCCATCGCCAGCGCCTTGTTGTGGTCGGCGATGACCAGAGTGTCAGCATTCAGCTTCGCTTCAGTGCCATCAAGCAGCACCAGCGTTTCGCCCTCTTTCGCCATCCGCACCACAATGCCGCCTTCAATGCGATCTTTATCGAAAGCGTGCATCGGCTGGCCCAGTTCGAGCAGCACATAGTTGGTGACGTCAACGACCGCATCGATAGAACGAATCCCGCAACGACGCAGTTTTTCTTTCATCCACAGTGGAGTTGGCGCTTTAACGTTAATGCCTTTTACCACACGACCAAGATAACGCGGGCAGGCTTCCGGCGCTTCGACTGCAATCGGCAGCGTGTCGTCGATGGTCGCACCAACCGGAACGATTTCCGGTTCAACCAGCGGCAGTTGGTTCAGCACGGCAACGTCACGCGCAACGCCAATGATGCCTAAGCAGTCGGCACGGTTTGGCGTTACGCTAATTTCGATGGTGTTGTCATCGAGTTTCAGGTATTCGCGGATATCGGTGCCAATCGGCGCATCCGCAGGCAGCTCGATAATGCCGTTATGATCGTCAGAAATTCCCAGCTCAGAAAAGGAGCACAGCATCCCTTCAGACGGTTCGCCACGCAGTTTCGCCGCTTTAATTTTGAAATCACCCGGCAGAACAGCACCAATGGTCGCTACCGCCACACGCAGGCCCTGACGGCAGTTTGGCGCACCGCAGACGATGTCCAACAGGCGATCGCCGCCGACATTCACTTTTGTCACACGCAGTTTGTCAGCGTTCGGATGCTGCGCACACTCAACCACTTCACCAACAACCACGCCGTGGAAGCTACCGGCAACCGGTTCTACACCGTCAACTTCCAGGCCCGCCATGGTGATTTGATTTGCCAGCGCATCGCTATCAATCGCCGGGTTCACCCATTCGCGTAACCACAGTTCACTGAATTTCATAATCTATTCCTGCCTTATTTAAACTGTTTGAGGAAACGCAGATCGTTTTCGAAGAATGAACGCAGGTCGGTGACGCCGTAACGCAACATGGTCAGACGCTCCATCCCCATCCCGAAGGCGAAACCAGAGTAAACTTCCGGATCGATGCCAACATTACGCAGCACGTTCGGATGCACCATCCCGCAGCCCAGTACTTCCAGCCATTTACCGTTTTTACCCATGACGTCTACTTCCGCCGATGGTTCGGTGAACGGGAAGTAGGAAGGACGGAAGCGGATCTGCAAATCTTCTTCAAAGAAGTTACGCAGGAAGTCGTGCAGCGTGCCTTTAAGATTGGTAAAGCTGATGTTGGTATCAACAATCAGACCTTCCATCTGATGGAACATCGGCGTGTGAGTCTGGTCGTAGTCGTTACGATAAACGCGGCCAGGCGCGATGATACGAATCGGTGGCTGCTGAGCTTTCATGGTGCGGATCTGTACGCCAGAGGTCTGGGTACGCAGCAAGCGGGTAGCGTCAAACCAGAAAGTGTCGTGGTCAGCGCGCGCCGGGTGGTGACCAGGAATGTTCAGAGCATCGAAGTTATGATAATCGTCTTCGATTTCCGGCCCGGTTGCCACGGTAAAGCCAAGCTCACCGAAGAAACTTTCGATACGGTCGATGGTACGGGTAACCGGATGCAGACCGCCGTTTTCAATACGACGACCTGGCAGGGAGACATCAATCGTTTCCGCTGCCAGACGCGCATTCAGCGCTGCGCTTTCCAGTTCCACTTTACGCGCATTCAGCGCCTGCTGAACCTGCTCTTTCGCTTCGTTGATAACCGCACCGGCTGCCGGACGCTCTTCTGGCGGCAGCTCACGCAGGGTCGTCATCTGAAGGGTTAAGTGCCCTTTTTTACCCAAATATTCGACGCGCACATTGTCTAACGCGGCAACATCTGACGCCTGGCTAATGGCCGCCTTCGCACTGGCAACCAGTTCTGCGAGATGTGACATGGTTTTCCTCATTGTGTCGGTGGTGACACTGGTTCGTTGGACTTAGAGCCTATCCCATCAGGCTATTTTACTTGCCATTTTGGTCCCGGGCAGTGCTCGAAATCCCCACGTACTTAAGTACGCTCCGGTTTCTCCGCGCTGGCCGTGTCCAGACTGGCTGCGACAATTACGCCTGATAGACTGGCTTTTTATTTTTCAAAACGCGCATACAAAAAAAGCCTCCACTGGGAGGCTTTCAGGCGCTGTTTTCCGTTTCTCTTCTCACGCGCTAGCCTCCTGGAGTCAGGTGCTAAAGTAAAAAAAGAAGCGGAAAATAGCAGCATTCATTGCTTGCGTTACCTTTTGGTACTTTTCAAAAGACCTTTATTGAAAAGGCTACGGCGATAAAAGTCAATGTTTTGATGGCGTTGAAACGAAAAGAGGGAGACTAGCTCCCTCTTTCAACTGGCTTATGCCAGAGCTGCTTTCGCTTTTTCAACCAGAGCGGTGAACGCTACTTTGTCGAATACTGCGATATCAGCCAGGATCTTACGGTCGATTTCAACAGAGGCTTTTTTCAGGCCATTGATGAATTTGCTGTAAGAAATACCGTTCTGACGTGCTGCTGCGTTGATACGCGCAATCCACAGTTGACGGAACTGACGCTTACGTTGACGACGGTCACGGTAAGCATACTGACCAGCTTTGATAACAGCCTGGAAGGCAACGCGGTATACGCGAGAACGCGCACCGTAGTAGCCTTTAGCTTGTTTCAAAATTTTCTTGTGACGTGCGCGTGCAATTACACCACGTTTTACGCGAGCCATATGTGCTCTCCTGTATCTATATTCTAATTAAAAAGTTAAAAACGTTAACGGCTTATGCGTACGGCAGGCACGCGATTACCAGGCCCAGATCGCCTTTGGAAACCATGGCTTTCGGACGCAGGTGACGTTTACGTTTGGTCGCTTTTTTGGTCAGAATGTGACGCAGGTTAGCGTGCTTGTGCTTAAAACCACCTTTACCGGTTTTTTTGAAGCGCTTAGCAGCACCGCGTACGGTCTTAATTTTTGGCATTTTAATAACTTCCACTTCGCATTGTTAATAAACGAAACAAAGGCGAACAATGCCTGTGAAGCCCAAAGGCTCCACAGACAGTGCTACTTGAAGGCCTTACTGTTTCTTCTTAGGAGCGAGCACCATGATCATCTGGCGGCCTTCGATCTTCGTTGGGAAGGATTCGACCACTGCCAGTTCTTGCAAATCGTCTTTCACGCGATTAAGCACTTCCATACCGATTTGCTGGTGCGCCATCTCACGACCGCGGAAACGCAGCGTGATTTTGGCTTTATCACCCTCTTCGAGAAAGCGAATCAGGCTGCGGAGTTTTACCTGATAGTCGCCTTCATCTGTACCAGGACGGAATTTAATTTCCTTAACCTGGATAACTTTTTGCTTTTTCTTCTGTTCCTTAGAAGACTTGCTCTTTTCATAGAGGAATTTGCCGTAATCCATTATACGACAAACCGGCGGCTCGGCGTTAGGGCTGATCTCGACTAAGTCTACTCCGGCTTCTTCTGCTTTCTCCAGAGCTTCTCTCAGACTCACAATACCAAGCTGCTCGCCTTCCAGACCTGTTAAGCGAACTTCCTGGGCGCGAATTTCGCCATTGATACGGTTAGGGCGCGCCGTTTGAACTCGTTTTCCGCCTTTAATACCTTATTCCTCCAATTGTTTAAGACTGCGGCTGCGAATCTCTTGTTGCAGCTTCTCGATCACTTCATTTACGTCCATGCTTCCCAGGTCTTTACCACGGCGGGTGCGAACGGCAACTTTGCCTGATTCCACCTCTTTATCACCACAGACCAGCATATATGGGACGCGACGCAAAGTGTGCTCGCGGATTTTAAAGCCAATCTTCTCATTTCTCAAGTCTGCTTTAACACGAATGCCCGCATTTGATAGTTTTTGCGTCAATTCGTTAACGTATTCAGACTGTGAATCGGTAATATTCATGATAACAACCTGAACCGGCGCAAGCCAGGTCGGGAAGAAACCAGCGAATTCTTCGGTCAGGATACCGATGAAACGTTCCATCGACCCCAGAATTGCGCGGTGAATCATTACCGGTACCTTACGCTCGTTGTCTTCACCCACATAGGAGGCGCTCAGACGAGACGGCAAGGAGAAGTCCAGCTGTACTGTACCGCACTGCCATGCACGATCGAGGCAGTCATACAGGGTAAATTCAATTTTCGGACCGTAGAAAGCGCCTTCACCCAGTTGATATTCAAACGGGATGTTGTTTTCTTCCAGCGCAACTGCCAGGTCCGCCTCAGCACGATCCCACATTTCGTCGCTGCCAATACGTTTTTCAGGACGAGTGGAGAGTTTGACGACGATCTTCTCGAAGCCAAAAGTGCTGTACATATCATAGACTAAACGGATACATCCGTTAACTTCATCGCGAATTTGTTCTTCAGTACAGAAGATATGCGCGTCATCCTGGGTAAAACCACGTACACGCATCAGGCCATGCAGCGAACCTGACGGCTCGTTACGGTGGCAGCTACCAAACTCGGCCATACGCAGCGGCAGATCGCGATAAGACTTCAGCCCCTGGTTGAAAATTTGTACGTGACCCGGGCAGTTCATCGGCTTAATGCAGTATTCACGGTTCTCAGAAGACGTGGTGAACATTGCATCTTTGTAGTTGTCCCAGTGACCGGTTTTTTCCCACAGAACACGGTCCATCATGAACGGACCTTTAACTTCCTGATACTGGTACTCTTTCAGTTTAGAACGAACAAACACTTCCAGTTCACGGAAGATGGTCCAACCGTCGTTGTGCCAGAAGACCATACCCGGCGCTTCTTCCTGCATATGGTACAGGTCGAGCTGTTTACCAATTTTACGGTGGTCGCGTTTCGCGGCTTCTTCCAGACGCTGCAGGTAAGCGTTTAGCGCTTTTTTGTCTGCCCACGCCGTACCGTAAATACGTTGCAACATTTTGTTGTTGCTGTCGCCACGCCAGTAAGCCCCTGCCGTTTTCATCAGTTTGAAATGATGGCAGAAACGCATGTTCGGTACGTGCGGACCGCGGCACATGTCGACATATTCTTCATGGAAGTACAGACCTGGCTTGTCATCATGGGCGATGTTTTCGTCAAGAATGGAGACTTTGTAGCTCTCCCCACGGTTGGCGAAAGTTTCACGCGCTTCATGCCAGCTGACTTTCTTTTTAATGACGTCGTAGTTTTTCTCAGCAAGCTCATGCATCCGCTTCTCGAGTGCTTCGACATCTTCCTGGGTTAACGTGCGGTCAAGATCAACGTCGTAATAAAAACCGTTGTCAATAACCGGGCCGATTGCCATTTTGGTATGCGGCCAAAGTTGTTTAATCGCGTGCCCTAACAGGTGCGCACAGGAGTGACGAATGATCTCCAGACCTTCTTCGTCTTTGGCGGTAATGATCGACAGTTGTGCGTCGTTTTCAATCAGATCGCAAGCATCAACCAGTTCACCATTAACGCGCCCTGCGATACAGGCTTTCGCCAGACCTGGACCAATGTCCAGCGCAACATCCATGGGGCTTACAGCGTGGTCGTAATGGCGTTGGCTGCCATCAGGAAGAGTTATAACAGGCATTTTATATCCTTATTTGCAGTGGTGACCCACACGAAAGATCACATACAAAGAAAAATTTGTTTATTAACAGTTCATTGCGAAACCATCTAGCCAACAAATGCTAAATTGGTTCGCAATCAGGTACACAAATGAAAGACATTAACCTCTCACCTTCCACCCGGTTGAACGATGTTAACACTAAAAAAAGGGAGATTGTACCTTTCCGTTTCACATTGATTCGATTCGCAATTCGTTTGTAGTGAGTACACCAGCAAAACGCTTAAAGAACCACTGATAACATCACGCAGCGTCTGAAAGGTTTACTGCGAGCGGATTTACGCAGATAAACTGAATCCAGCAAAGTTCGTTGCGCTATTTGGCGGTGGTATTTAAACGATCATGAGATTAATGACGAACTGGTCATATCGCAATGATAAAAGTGACACAATTCTTATAGCAATTTTTCGTGCACATTTCGTTCTGGCGATAATAATTAATCATCATACTCAAAACCTCCAGACATATATAAGGCGAATAGATTATGAGTGAAAACGATATCATTATCAGAACTCATTATAAGTCTCCTCATAGAGTGCACATCGATAGCGACATACCAACGCCTTCAGCAGAGCCTATTAATCAATTTGCGCGCCAGCTCATCACCCTACTTGATACCTCTGATTTAAGTTCGACGCTGTCATACTGTGTTACTCAGGAATTTACCGCAAGCTGTCGAAAAATATCACAAAATTGTTATTCCACTGCCCTTTTTATCATTAACTTTGCCACTTCCCCCATCCATGCAGAAAATATACTCATTACATTACACTATAAAAAAGAAATCATTTCCTTACTTCTGGAAACCACGCCCATTAAAGCTAACCATTTGCGAAGCATACTGGATTATATTGAACAGGAACAGTCAACTGCCGAAAAACGTAACCATTGCATGAAGCTGTCAAAAAAAATCCATAGAGAAAAAACTATACAACCAACAGTAAATCTCAATGGTAGTGCATTTTTTTTGCAATCTCCTTCTGACGCTATTTTTTGTCGCCATCTGTCATTACAATACGCCCTTGATTCATTGGGCAATGGAAAAGGCAAAGTCAACCTGATTAAACATTACTCCTCCGTTGAATCCATACAACAGCATGTCCCTATAGTCCGGGACGCGGAGTTCAGAGCATTACTTCGCCATCCTCCTGCAGGGAGTCGCGTTATCGCGAGTAAGGATTTTGGCTTCGCTTTAGATATTTTCTTCTGTCGAATGATGGCAAACAATGTCAGTCATATGTCCGCGATTTTATATATAGACAATCATACTTTATCAGTAAGGCTACGAATAAAGTTGGCAGCGGATGGACAGTTAAATTATGTTGTGTCCGTTTACGATCCGAACGACACCAATGTTGCCGTCAGAGGCACCCACAGGACAGCACGAGGCTTTGTCTCGCTTGATAAGTTCATCAGTTCAGGTCCCGATGCTCAGACCTGGGCTGATATGTATGTTCGCAACTGTGCAATTGCAATTCTCCCTCTATTACCTGAGGGAGTTCCAGCGGCTATTTTCGCGGGTATTGCGACACGAATGCCATTTGCCCCTATACATCCATCGGCAATGTTGTTAATAATGGCCACAGGACAGACTCAACAGCTTATTACATTATTCAAACAGTTGCGCATACTCCCTGAAAAAGAAATCATTAAAATAATAACTGCGCAGAATAGCGTTGGTACTCCTGCTTTATTTCTGGCTATGATGAACGGACATACTGACAACGTAAAAATATTTATGCAAGAAATTCAGTCACTGGTAAATAGTCGCATCATTCATAAAAATAATCTAGTTAAGTTACTGCAAACTAAAAGTGCCAATGACACACCTGGACTCTACATTACCATGTTGTATGGATTCGATGAAATAATCAATATCTTCCTTAATACATTAACCACTCCAATAGCACAAGAGCTTTTAAACAAAAAGCTGGTAATGGATATTTTAGCAATGAAAATACACGACGGTGAACCAGGATTATTCGCTGCAATGGAAAATAATCACCCTTTGTGTGTCACACGGTTCCTCTCAAAAATTTATGGAATCGCCTTTAAATATAACCTCAGTAAAATTAACATCATGGATTTATTAAAAGGCGCAACAGCACATGGAACCCCTGCTTTATACATCGCCATGAGCAAGGGTAATGAAGACGTCGTGCTATCTTATATATCGACGCTGTGTACTTTTGCAAAAAAATATTCTTTTAGTCAACATCAGTTATTCACACTGTTGGCCGCTAAAAATCATGACAACATATCAGCTGTTCATATAGCCATTCATCATAATCATTATAAAACGGTAGAAATATATTATGCAGCTATAAATGTAATCAGCCAAAGCCTGAGCTTTAGTCCAGATGAACTACAGGCGTATTTATAACTAAATATTTACGATGTATATGTTGATACATATACTTTAAACTCAATAACAGTGACCGGGTGCACAACGCCACCCGACGGCTGCAATTGCAAAAAATCCCTTGTTGCCTGTCCCTTTTGTTACACTCCGTTATCACGCACAAGAGATATGCAGGACACTGGTATGCCGACTAAACGCTTTGATAAAAAACACTGGAAGATGGTGGTGGTGCTACTGGCAATCTGTGGCGCTATGTTGTTGCTACGTTGGGCAGCAATGATTTGGGGCTGAGCAGTGACAAACGAAAACAGCCAGACCGCATACTACGGTCCGGCAGATAATGTTACATGCTGTAGCCCAGCGATAAGGTTGTCCGACGATCGGTATGTTCCGGTGCAGACTCTGGAGGTTCAGAGTTCCATGTGACGTTGTAAGCCACCTTCAGTCCAAAATGTTCATTAATAGCAACATTTAATGCGCTTTCAGAGTTCAGCGTTGTGTCTTCCGCGCCAAAGACGGAAACACCCTGCGTAAATTTAGCGTTGTCAGTCAACTGCCATGCATAAGCCCCGGAGGCATAACCCAGCGGCTGGGTTTCACTGGCATTGTCGGTATATTTGTCGTAACGCACACCTGGACCGAATTCAAAGCGGAAACTGTGTACCGGGCCATTCAAAAACTGGCGACCATAACCCGCGGTCAACACATCGCGCTCTCGATAGCCGTTATAACGGTCTGTCAGCCAGCTTGCCTGCCCAAATAAATAGTCATAATCAGTTAAATTAAAACGGCTACGCCCGCCCGCCGCATATTTTTCTGAAGAACGCTCATCATTAGAAGAGGTATTACTGGCGTTCCCCCACAGCGACCAGGCAGTGGTATGT
Source organism: Escherichia sp. HH091_1A (assembly GCF_030295175.1). Classification (NCBI taxonomy): domain Bacteria; kingdom Pseudomonadati; phylum Pseudomonadota; class Gammaproteobacteria; order Enterobacterales; family Enterobacteriaceae; genus Escherichia; species Escherichia sp. HH091_1A. The sequence continues at coordinate 2,112,657 of NZ_AP025747.1, forward strand.
CCATACCAGGTCATGGTAGTGTCAGCCGTAAGTGAGGAGCTTTTCGTATTGCCTGATTGTGCAAGATATCCTGCATTCAGATTACCTTCGAAAGGTTTTTTAGCGCTGGCAGGATCGTCCATGACAGTAAAAACGGAATCATCGGCAGCTGCATTCAGTGACGCAAACATGCCCCCCGCCAACATAACGATGGCAGGAACTGTCTTCAAAAGCTTCATTTATCAAGAGTCCGTACAACAAAAAAAGAGACCTTCTCGGTCCCGGAAACTTTCTTAAGGATCAAAGATTAGCGTCCCTGGAAAGGTAACGAATTATAAAAAGGCGCGAATAACTTAGCAATATATTCTTATTTCATTTTTTGAATAAGCATGTGGCGAAAACAGATTTTTATTTATATATATTTATCTGCAAAATTTTAAATAAAGCTCTAATAAATCATATTGTTAATTTCTTCACTTTCCGCTGATTCGGTGCCAGACTGAAATCAGCCTATAGGAGGAAATGATGGTACGTATCTATACGTTGACACTTGCGCCCTCTCTCGATAGCGCAACAATTACCCCGCAAATTTATCCCGAAGGAAAGCTGCGCTGTACCGCACCGGTATTCGAACCCGGAGGCGGCGGCATCAACGTCGCCCGCGCCATTGCCCATCTTGGAGGCAGTGCCACAGCGATCTTCCCGGCGGGTGGTGCGACCGGCGAACATCTGGTTTCACTGTTGGCAGATGAAAATGTCCCCGTCGCTACTGTAGAAGCCAAAGACTGGACCCGGCAGAATTTACACGTACATGTGGAAGCAAGCGGTGAGCAGTATCGTTTTGTCATGCCAGGCGCGGCATTAAGTGAAGATGAGTTTCGCCAACTTGAAGAGCAAGTTCTGGAAATTGAATCCGGTGCTATCCTGGTCATAAGCGGAAGCCTGCCGCCAGGTGTGAAGCTAGAAAAATTAACCCAACTGATTTCCGCTGCGCAAAACCAAGGGATCCGCTGTATCGTCGACAGTTCTGGCGAAGCGTTAAGTGCAGCACTGGCGATTGGTAACATCGAGTTGGTTAAGCCTAACCAAAAAGAACTCAGTGCGCTGGTGAATCGCGAACTCACCCAGCCAGACGATGTCCGCAAAGCCGCGCAGGAAATCGTTAATAGCGGCAAGGCCAAACGAGTTGTCGTTTCCCTGGGTCCACAAGGGGCGCTGGGCGTTGATAGTGAAAACTGCATTCAGGTTGTGCCACCACCGGTGAAAAGCCAGAGCACCGTTGGCGCTGGTGACAGCATGGTCGGCGCGATGACTCTGAAACTGGCAGAAAATGCCTCTCTTGAAGAGATGGTCCGTTTTGGCGTAGCTGCGGGGAGTGCAGCCACACTCAATCAGGGAACACGCCTGTGCTCCCATGACGATACACAAAAAATTTACGCTTACCTTTCCCGCTAACTGAAACATTCCCCCTGCATTGGGGGAATCACCACCAACCTGTCGGCAACGCGTTTCTCCGACTATGCTCAAAAGTCATGTGATAACAAAGGGGTGAACTATGGCCAGTGGCGATCTTGTCCGTTATGTCATAACCGTCATGTTGCACGAGGATACATTGACTGAAATTAACGAGTTGAATAATTACCTGACTCGCGACGGTTTTTTGCTCACCATGACGGATGATGATGGAAATATCCATGAGCTGGGGACTAACACTTTTGGACTTATCAGTACCCAAAGTGAAGAAGAAATTAGAGAACTGGTTTCGGGGCTTACCCAAAGTGCAACCGGCAAAGATCCTGAAATCACCATCACGACCTGGGAGGAATGGAATAGCAACAGAAAATAAATGGTTTTTGGGCAATAATCAGTCTGTGGTGTGCGTTAGCTCGTGTTTTTACACCGCATTCTTGCGCTAACCTTATGATCTGGCAGACAACATGGGAGAGACATCATGTGGCAGGCAATCAGTCGTCTTTTGAGCGAGCAGTTAGGTGAAGGCGAAATCGAACTGCGTAATGAACTGCCTGGCGGAGAAGTCCATGCCGCATGGCATTTGCGCTATGCAGGACGTGACTTTTTCGTCAAATGTGATGAAAGGGAACTGCTTCCCGGTTTTACCGCCGAAGCCGACCAACTGGAGTTACTGTCGCGTAGTAAAACCGTCACCGTGCCTAAGGTTTGGGCAGTTGGCGCTGACCGTGACTACAGTTTTCTGGTGATGGATTATCTCCCACCTCGCCCGCTGGATGCGCATAGCGCATTTATTCTTGGTCAGCAAATTGCGCGTTTACATCAATGGAGCGACCAACCGCAATTTGGCCTCGATTTCGATAACGCGATCTCCACAACTCCCCAGCCCAACACCTGGCAACGTCGCTGGTCAACTTTTTTTGCTGAACAACGGATTGGCTGGCAGCTGGAACTGGCGGCAGAAAAAGGGATCGCTTTCGGCAATATCGATGCCATCGTCGAGCATATTCAGCAGCGTCTGGCCTCGCATCAACCGCAGCCTTCTCTGTTGCACGGCGATTTATGGTCCGGCAACTGTGCGCTGGGTCCGGATGGCCCGTACATTTTCGACCCGGCCTGCTACTGGGGTGACCGAGAGTGCGACCTGGCGATGTTACCGCTGCATACTGAACAGCCGCCACAAATCTATGACGGCTATCAGTCAGTATCCCCGCTACCTGCCGATTTCCTTGAACGTCAACCGGTTTACCAACTCTACACGCTGTTAAATCGTGCAAGGTTATTTGGCGGTCAGCATTTGGTTATTGCTCAGCAGTCACTGGATAGATTATTAGCAGCATAATATGGGGTGAGGATAATGGCCGCTCCGTGCGGCCTTTTGGTTAAATAAACCCCAGCAGAGAAAAGAACACATAACCTGCAGCAATACAAATAACCGGCAGGATATACAGCGAGAAAAACTGCAGGAAAATAGTATGGTGCGGCACAACAATACGTGACTCAATTTGTTCACGCGTTAGCCCCTCTTCCCCTTTGGCTTTTTCCAGAATGAGTTGATCTTCAACACCTTCCCGCAAGAAGCGCGCCTGGCGACTCATCCGGGCACCGGAATCCTGCAACGCTAGTCCGACAAAAATCAGGATGAAAATCACCCAGAACATAACGTTCACGCCACCATTAAAATTGGGCGTCGGGGAGTTATACCAGAACAGATTCAAAAAAGGCGTATTCGCCTGCATCATATCGATCATGACATGAGTAAAGTCGAGCATGACCGCATTAATGCCTTCCTGGTTTTCCTGCCGGGTATTCATAAATTTCAGCAAAGAAATCAATGTAGAGATCAATGCAGGTATAAAAATCACCCAACCTAAAATCCTTTTCAAAACAGCAATGCGTCCAGCTTGTTGATACGTCATGAGTTCTCCTTGATTAAGACGCGTCGTTTCACTTAGTTTACCTGTAGATATCTGTTTTCGCCCATTCTTTAAAGGCGATATGATAGGCGCTTAATCATAAGCACGGCTTAATACCTTACACATAATGCTCTAAAGGAGAGGTTGTAATGTCAACCCCGCGTCAGATTCTTGCTGCAATTTTTGATATGGATGGATTACTTATCGACTCAGAACCTTTATGGGATCGAGCTGAACTGGATGTGATGGCAAGCCTGGGGGTGGATATATCCCGTCGTAACGAGCTGCCGGACACCTTAGGTTTACGCATCGATATGGTGGTCGATCTTTGGTACGCCCGGCAACCCTGGAATGGTCCAAGCCGTCAGGAAGTAGTAGAACGGGTTATTGCTCGTGCCATTTCACTGGTTGAAGAGACACGCCCATTATTGCCAGGCGTGCGTGAAGCTGTTGCGTTATGCAAAGAACAAGGTTTATTGGTGGGACTGGCCTCCGCGTCACCACTACATATGCTGGAAAAAGTGTTGACCATGTTTGACTTACGCGACAGTTTCGATGCCCTCGCCTCGGCTGAAAAATTGCCTTACAGCAAGCCGCATCCGCAAGTATATCTCGACTGCGCAGCAAAACTGGGCGTTGACCCACTGACCTGCGTAGCGCTGGAAGATTCGGTAAATGGCATGATCGCCTCTAAAGCAGCCCGCATGCGTTCCATCGTCGTTCCTGCGCCAGAAGCGCAAAATGATCCACGTTTTGTATTAGCAAACGTCAAACTCTCATCGCTGACAGAACTCACCGCAAAAGACCTTCTCGGTTAATAACCAAGGGCAGTTATCACGCTGCCCCTGGTTCTTTATCTGAATTTGCATTCAACTGGCGGATTAATCGTCAATTTAAGAGAAAGAGTTACACCGTCACTACTTCCGTGCACTGTATAAAAATCCTATACTGTACGTATCGACAGTTTAGTGAGTTTTATCATGACGGCGGAAGGTCACCTTCTCTTTTCTATTGCTTGTGCGGTATTTGCCAAAAATGCCGAGCTGACGCCCGTGCTGGCACAGGGTGACTGGTGGCATATTGTCCCTTCCGCAATCCTGACGTGTTTGTTACCGGACATCGATCACCCAAAGTCGTTTCTTGGGCAGCGATTAAAGTGGATATCAAAACCGATCGCCCGCGCTTTTGGGCATCGTGGTTTTACCCACAGTCTGCTGGCGGTATTTGCGCTGCTGGCAACCTTTTACCTTAAGGTTCCTGAAAGCTGGTTTATTCCTGCTGATGCGTTGCAGGGAATGGTACTGGGTTATTTGAGCCACATACTTGCCGATATGCTGACACCCGCCGGTGTTCCCCTGCTCTGGCCATGCCGCTGGCGTTTCCGCTTGCCTATCCTGGTTCCCCAAAAGGGCAACCAACTGGAACGTTTTATCTGCATGGCATTATTTGTCTGGTCTGTATGGATGCCCCATTCATTACCCGAAAACAGCGCTGTTCGTTGGTCATCGCAAATGATCAATACCTTGCAGATCCAGTTTCATCGGCTTATTAAGCATCAGGTTGAATACTAAAAAGGCAAAAATCGCCTTTCTGGAATAAGCAATTCCATTTGAATATAAGAGCCAGCACACAGTTCTGTTAATCTTGCGCCAACACTATGACTGCTACGCAGTGATAGAAATAATAAGATCAGGAGAACGGGGATGAACTTTCCATTAATTGCGAACATCGTGGTGTTCGTTGTACTGCTGTTTGCGCTGGCTCAGACCCGCCATAAACAGTGGAGTCTGGCGAAAAAAGTGCTGGTGGGTCTGGTGATGGGTGTGGTTTTTGGCCTCGCCCTGCATACCATTTATGGTTCTGACAGCCAGGTACTTAAAGATTCTGTACAGTGGTTTAACATCGTTGGTAACGGCTATGTTCAACTGCTGCAAATGATCGTTATGCCGTTAGTCTTCGCCTCTATTCTGAGCGCGGTTGCCCGTCTGCATAACGCATCACAGTTAGGCAAAATCAGTTTTCTGACCATCGGAACGCTTTTGTTTACCACGCTGATTGCGGCGCTGGTCGGTGTGCTGGTCACCAACCTGTTTGGTTTGACGGCTGAAGGTCTGGTTCAGGGTGGTGCAGAAACTGCACGTTTGAACGCCATCGAAAGTAACTATGTTGGTAAAGTCTCTGACCTGAGCGTTCCGCAGCTGATCTTGTCCTTTATCCCGAAAAACCCGTTTGCCGATCTGACCGGAGCCAATCCGACGTCAATTATCAGCGTGGTAATTTTTGCCGCATTCCTCGGCGTAGCTGCGCTGAAGCTGCTGAAGGATGATGCGCCGAAAGGTGAACGCGTCTTAACCGCTATCGATACCCTGCAAAGCTGGGTGATGAAACTGGTTCGCCTGGTCATGCAGCTGACCCCTTACGGCGTTCTGGCGCTGATGACCAAAGTGGTTGCAGGTTCTAACCTGCAAGACATCATCAAACTGGGAAGTTTCGTTGTCGCGTCCTACCTCGGTCTTCTGATTATGTTTACAGTGCATGGCCTTCTGCTGGGCATTAATGGCGTGAGCCCGCTGAAGTACTTCCGTAAGGTATGGCCAGTACTGACGTTTGCCTTTACCAGCCGTTCCAGTGCTGCGTCTATCCCGCTTAATGTGGAAGCACAAACGCGTCGACTCGGTGTTCCTGAATCCATCGCCAGTTTCGCCGCCTCTTTCGGTGCGACCATTGGTCAGAACGGCTGTGCCGGTTTGTATCCGGCAATGCTGGCGGTGATGGTTGCGCCTACGGTTGGCATTAACCCGCTGGACCCGATGTGGATTACGACGCTGGTCGGTATTGTTACCGTTAGTTCCGCAGGCGTTGCCGGTGTCGGTGGTGGCGCAACTTTCGCCGCACTGATTGTGCTGCCTGCGATGGGCCTGCCTGTAACGCTGGTGGCATTGTTAATCTCCGTTGAACCGCTTATCGACATGGGCCGTACGGCGCTAAACGTTAGTGGCTCGATGACCGCTGGCACGCTGACCAGCCAGTGGCTGAAGCAAACCGATAAAGCCATTCTGGATAGCGAAGACGACGCCGAACTGGCACACCGTTAATTCTTATGCTGGCAACGGTCCGTTTTGTATAGGGGCCGTTGCCTTACTTTTTAAATGTTCCATCGCGGCGATGCATACTGACTCATATTTAAACAGATCGTCAGCGAAAAAAATGGCTAACTTATCAATACATTCCTGACTCAATGAATGTGCTTGTAGCGAGAAGCTTAAAACCTCATACCCAAGACGTTTTCTAAGTGAACTATCTGAAATGCTCATAATCTCTTCAAGCACACCACTTCCCATTCCCGGAAGATTCAGTGGATTAAAAAGAAGATTGACATTAAGCATTGATATTACCGAAGGAAACTTTAGGAGACTCTCATTTTTTTGAATCGCAGCAAAAATGCTCCCAACAGGATGTATATAATTTTGTTCATAGTATATCGTTCTTAAATACTGAATAACCAACCTGTTTTTTATATTGATCAAATTGGTCATTTTTTCTGGTCGGAATTCACAGGTAAAATCCATCCCAACAAAATTCTCATTAATACCTCTTATCCTAATTTCACTACCATAAAGATTATTAATTATCACTCTATATTTAACATTGTCCTGCAGATATGTATCAAAACTAAGTGCTGGCGCTCCTGGCTTTGAGGCATCATAGTTAATGTTAGACATATAGGTAATCATATAATTGAAGTTTGATTCTGCTATTTCATCGCAGGCACATTGACCCGTTGATATGAAGAAAGTGAGTGCTGTCATGGTAGACTGCAGCCTTTCTTTAAAAGAGTTAAAGGCAAGGTTTTTAATATTTAAATTACCATAATCACTCTGTATTAAGTTTGTAGAAAACATCTCCCACCTCGTATTTCAACAAAATTATTATCTCATTTGAATCTAAGCAATTTAAAATATAAGTTTAATGGCAACGCCACAGGATGAACTATCAAAAATAGCTCATTCTGATTAGCTAAACTTAACTATTATAAAATAAATAAACAATTAAAGAAAAAAGATCACTTATTTATAGCAATAGATCGTTAAAGGCAGCTTTTTGTTACAGGTGATTTGAATGAATGTTGCATCGAAATACAGAATTTCAGGCCATGTAACTCCCGGCCAAACCGGGAGGTACGTAATCCTTACTCAGTCACTTCCCCTTCCTGGCGGATCTGATTTGCCCAACGCTGGGCGGATTCAGGCACAGTAAACGCCGGTGAGCGCAGAAATGACTCTCCCATCAGTACAAACGCAACATATTTGCCACGCAGCATCCAGACATCACGAAACGAATCCATCTTTATCGCATGTTCTGGCGGCGCGGGTTCCGTGCGTGGGACATAGCTAATAATCTGGCGGTTTTGCTGACGGAGCGGTTTCTTCATTACTGGCTTCACTAAACGCATATTAAAAATCAGAAAAACTGTAGTTTAGCCGATTTAGCCCCTGTACGTCCCGCTTTGCGTGTATTTCATAACACCGTTTCCAGAATAGTCTCCGAAGCGGGATCTGGCTGGTGGTCTATAGTTAGAGAGTTTTTTGACCAAAACAGCGGCCCTTTCAGTAATACATTAAGGAGACGAGTTCAATGTCGCAACATAACGAAAAGAACCCACATCAGCACCAGTCACCACTACACGATTCCAGCGAAGCGAAACCGGGGATGGACTCACTGGCACCTGAGGACGGATCTCATCGTCCAGCGGCTGAACCGACGCCACCGGGAGCGCAGCCAACCGCGCCAGGGAGTCTGAAAGCCCCTGATACGCGTAACGAAAAAATCAATTCTCTGGAAGACGTTCGCAAAGGTAGTGAAAATTATGCACTTACCACCAACCAGGGTGTACGCATCGCCGATGATCAAAACTCCCTACGCGCCGGTAGCCGTGGCCCAACACTGCTGGAAGATTTTATTCTGCGCGAGAAAATCACTCACTTTGACCATGAGCGCATCCCGGAACGAATTGTTCATGCGCGCGGCTCAGCCGCTCACGGTTATTTCCAGCCATATAAAAGCTTAAGCGATATCACCAAAGCGGATTTTCTGTCAGACCCTAACAAAATCACCCCAGTATTTGTACGTTTCTCTACCGTTCAGGGTGGTGCTGGCTCTGCCGATACCGTGCGTGATATCCGTGGCTTTGCCACCAAGTTCTATACCGAAGAGGGTATTTTTGACCTTGTTGGCAATAACACGCCAATCTTCTTTATCCAGGATGCGCATAAATTCCCTGATTTTGTTCATGCGGTAAAACCAGAACCGCATTGGGCAATTCCGCAAGGGCAAAGTGCTCACGACACCTTCTGGGATTATGTTTCCCTGCAACCGGAAACGCTGCATAACGTGATGTGGGCCATGTCGGATCGTGGTATCCCGCGCAGCTATCGCACCATGGAAGGCTTCGGTATTCACACCTTCCGCCTGATTAATGCCGAAGGGAAAGCGACGTTCGTACGTTTCCACTGGAAACCATTGGCCGGTAAAGCCTCACTGGTTTGGGATGAAGCACAAAAACTAACCGGACGTGACCCGGACTTCCACCGCCGCGAGTTGTGGGAAGCGATTGAAGCGGGTGATTTCCCGGAATACGAACTGGGCTTCCAGTTGATTCCTGAAGAAGATGAATTTAAGTTCGACTTCGACCTTCTTGATCCAACTAAACTTATCCCGGAAGAACTGGTGCCCGTTCAGCGTGTTGGCAAAATGGTGCTTAATCGTAATCCGGATAACTTCTTTGCCGAAAACGAACAAGCAGCTTTCCATCCAGGCCATATTGTTCCTGGTCTGGACTTCACCAACGATCCCCTGTTACAGGGACGTTTGTTCTCCTATACCGATACACAAATCAGTCGTCTTGGCGGACCCAATTTCCATGAAATTCCGATTAACCGCCCGACCTGCCCATACCACAACTTCCAGCGTGATGGCATGCACCGCATGGGTATCGACACTAACCCGGCGAATTACGAGCCCAACTCGATCAACGATAACTGGCCGCGCGAAACACCACCAGGGCCAAAACGTGGCGGTTTTGAGTCATATCAGGAGCGCGTGGAAGGCAATAAGGTGCGCGAACGTAGCCCGTCATTTGGCGAATATTATTCTCATCCGCGCCTGTTCTGGTTAAGTCAGACGCCGTTCGAGCAGCGCCATGTTGTCGATGGTTTCAGCTTTGAGTTAAGCAAAGTAGTTCGTCCGTATATTCGTGAGCGCGTTGTTGACCAGCTGGCGCATATTGATCTCACTCTGGCCCAGGCGGTGGCGAAAAATCTCGGTATCGAACTGACTGACGACCAGCTGAATATCACCCCGCCTCCGGACGTCAACGGTCTGAAAAAGGATCCATCCTTAAGTCTGTACGCCATTCCTGACGGTGATGTAAAAGGTCGCGTGGTAGCGATTTTGCTTAATGATGAAGTGAGATCGGCAGACCTTCTGGCCATTCTCAAGGCGCTGAAGGCCAAAGGCGTTCATGCCAAACTGCTCTACTCCCGAATGGGTGAAGTGACTGCGGATGACGGTACGGTGCTGCCTATAGCCGCTACATTTGCCGGAGCGCCTTCGCTAACGGTCGATGCGGTTATTGTCCCTTGCGGCAATATCGCGGATATCGCTGACAACGGCGATGCCAACTACTACCTGATGGAAGCCTACAAACACCTTAAACCGATTGCGCTGGCAGGAGACGCGCGCAAGTTTAAAGCAACAATCAAGGTCGCTGACCAGGGTGAAGAAGGGATTGTGGAAGCTGACAGCGCCGATGGTAGTTTTATGGATGAACTGTTAACGCTGATGGCAGCACACCGCGTGTGGTCACGCATTCCTAAGATTGACAAAATCCCGGCGTAAATATGGATAAGGTCACGCCCCCTGGGGAGTGACCTTACCACCTTACTTACACATCAAGATAACTACCCAACCGATAACCACGCTCAGCAATCGCATATTTCAACGACGCTGAAGTCAGCACATCCAGTTCCGTTAACCGAGGGAAGCAATAAGCACTCTGGCGAATCGTATTATCGATAAACGCCGGGTGGCACATCACTTCCAGAGAGCGCTCGCCGCGATGACTGGAGTCATCAAGCACTTGCAGGAACAGTGTCTCGCTAATCTCTTCACCATAAAACGCGCTACTGAATCCCTGCGAACTGCGCAGATTAGCCAGTAAATCACCAACGTTAGACAGCGGCTGACGGTCGATGCGCAACGCTATCCCCTCTTCAGCCGCAAACCTGGCAACAATCGGGAAAATCTGCGGGAACATATGCACATGATGATGGCTATCAAGATGCGTAGGTTTGCGTCCAAATAGCTCAATGAAACGCAAATACTGACTGGCGAGCTCCTGAGTAATTTCTTCCAGCGGTAAAGCATCTTCTTCTGCCAACTGCCAGATCCATTTTCCCAGCACACCATCGCGGGTTAACCCCGGCATAGCTGTCAGTGGCTTGCCCATAGTAAGGACAAAGTGCATCCCTATGGCCAGACTCGGTTCATCACGACTCAACTGCACTGCATGGTCAATAGCCTGCCCATTCACCAGCGCCGTCGTCGACGTGACAATCCCATTGCGACAGGCCTCGATAATGCCGTAGTTCTGACCTTTGCTTAAGCCAAAATCATCGGCATTAACAATCAGTAAGCGTTCCATAATCAGCCTCGGTTAATGTGCTTTTTTAAGCTCTGCGATGCAGTCGGCAAAATTTGGCAGCCATTTCTCGTGCGCCAGAATCATCTCGCGTGCCAGCAGCTCAGCATCGCGATCGGAATGCACCAACGGACTAAGGTTTAGCGCCAGTAACACATCGTTAAATTCCCCGCTAAGTGCGGCGTTGCTGGCAGCAATCTCGAAGCCTTTGATGGTGTGAATCAGCCCCATCACTTTATCATCGAAATGCGTAATGCGCGGATGTGGCGTCGCGCCATCGCGCCCCAGCGTACAGGTCATTTCTACCGCCCAGTCTGCCGGAATATTATCAATATGCCCATGATGCGGGATATTAACGTAATGTTCTGCTTGCTTGTCGTTGTAGATAGCGTTGATCACTTCGCACGCTGCATCAGAGTAATAAGCCCCACCGCGCTGTTCCAGCTCTTTCGGCTTAACATTCAACTCCGGGTTTTTATATAGCTCAAAAAGTTGTTTCTCGACTTTCTGTACTACCTGCGCACGTGCGCCGCCTTTGTAGTATTCGCCCATTTCAATAGCCAGCATCTCTTTTTGCTTGAAGTAATAAAGCAAATAAGAACACGGCAACAGATTCAGAGAACGAATTAAGCCTTCGCTAAATGGCAGATCGAAAATATTTTTAACGCCAGATGCTTTTAACTGCCCGGATGCCACACCATCAAGCAATTCGGCAAAGCGTGATTTGCCATTTACCAGCACATCCTTAATGAACACCATATGGTTGAGGCCGAACAAATCGATAGATAAATCATCGCTGTCTTTCAGCATCAGAACATCGCGAATAAACATCTTCATGCCGATCGGAATATTACACACGCCGATAAAGCGTTTAAATCCGGTATGACGATAAACGGCTTCAGTGACCATTCCCGCCGGGTTAGTGAAGTTAATCACCCATGCATTCGGACAAAGTTCTTCGACATCTTTTACGATGTCAAAAATCACCGGAATGGTACGCAGACCTTTAAACAAACCGCCCGCGCCGTTAGTTTCCTGACCAAGATAACCATGACTTAATGGAATACGTTCATCCAGTTCGCGCGCCGGTAATTGGCCTACGCGCAGTTGGGTAGTAACGAAATCAGCATCTTTCAATGCTTCGCGGCGATCCAGCGTTTTATAAAGCTTCATCGGGACGCCAGCGTTATCAATCATCCGTTGGCAGAGATCAAAAATAATATCCAGTTTAGCTTTACCACCTTCGACATCCACCAGCCATAATTCGCTGACCGGCAATTCGTGATAACGCTTAATAAATCCTTCCAGTAACTCCGGGGTATAGCTGCTCCCGCCACCAATAGTGACGACTTTTAATATCTGGTTCATAAACTCTCCCTTCAGTACAGAGTACTGATATCTGGCATATCTGCCCCCCCGGACATAAATAATCCAGCAACAGGACAGATATGTGAATTGTCAGGTATAACGACTTACTGATTAAATTCAGTCAATTTCTTACGATAGCTCTTAGGCGTAAAGGACGTTAATTTCTTAAACGTTTTAATAAACAAGCTCGGGCTACTATAACCGGCCTCAAACGCAATATCCGTCACGGAATAGTTGGTCATTTCCAGTTGTTTTTTGGCAAAATTAATACGGATCTCATTAATAATCTGCATTGGTGTTTTGCCATAATATCGTTGAGTCGCTCGCGTCAAATATTCCTGTGATTTGGCTGACAACGTCACCATATTCTCCAGCGCCGATTCACTAAACTGCTCTTTATCATGCATCTTTTCTACCGTACTTTTCAGCCACTGCGGTACATCATCAATCACCTGTTCTTCGCGGTAATGACGCAAACGGTTAATGACATAAAAAGTAACCATCTCAACAAACTCTTCCAGCCCTGTTTCGCGGAAATTCAATGAAGAAATCACGGTTTCCACATAGGTGAGAAAAGCGTTATTGGTCCGGTATACCTGCGAAGCGACAAAGCAATAAGGCAACAACGGCAGGTAATGCTGCTCAAAAAAGCGTTTACTGATCCCAACGTTCAATATGCGCGTGGCACCAAACTCATAAAAACTTTGATGGTGCGAACCTAACGGAATAAAAACAAAATCGCCCCGTTCCAGTAACACGCGCTTACCGTTAATCTCCTGGAAATAACGCCCGGTTAATACCAGAGTAAATTCATAATAGTCGTGCTGATGCAGTCCGCTGATACTCTCAGTTTTGTTATAGATAAACACATGGAAATTTTTGCCATTAAACAACTGCTGTTCTCGGGCAGTGGCAATTTCCGGCGCGTTAATCACTGGCTGCATCATCGACTCCTTATGCCTTCAGTTTTTCATGAAGCTCAATTAATTCAGTAATCAGTTCACGCGCAAGCATGGACGTCATTAAATGATCCTGAGCGTGGACCAGCACCAGACTCACTTTCATCTTACCTTCGCCCGCATCGCCTTCAATCAGTTTCGTCTGTACCAGATGCGCTTCATTCAATGCCATCCGTGACTGATCCATCATGGTTTTTGCTGCGGCAAAATCGCCCTGCTTCGCCTGTTTCAGTGCCGCATACGCCAGGCTGCGCGCTTGTCCGGAGTTGATGATAAGCCCCATCACCACTTCTTCCAGCTCTTCAGCTTCCGTTTGCGTATCGGGAATATTTTCGAGATCCATCATACATCGTTCCTCTCTATTCTTACCGGCACGATTACCCGTACCGGTATCGATTAAAATTTCAGGGCATTAGCAATATCTTCTTCACTCTCTTCTTTATCAATCGCGTTTTGTGCTTTGTTAGCCACCACAACAAAGGGCAGATAAATTAACGTTGCGATACCAAGGTTGAAGAGTGCGACCAGCAATGCAGCGACGCTACCGTTGGTGTTAAAGAAGGCTCCCAAACCGGTTGGCATGGTCCACGGTGCAATATTGGTCACCGGAGGAATAATGCCCATGTAGTACGCTGCCAGAGTGATTGCCGCCAGAATCGGTTGTACCAGTACAAACGGGATAAACATCACCGGGTTCATGATAATTGGCAAACCAAACAGAATCGGTTCGTTAATCTGGAAGATGCCGGACGGCAGCGCCAGTTTTGCCACCTGACGATAATCAGCACGGCGAGAAGCGATAAAGATAGCCAGGATCAGACCCAAAGTCGCACCACTGCCACCGAGGAAAATAAAGGAGTCCAGCATCGGCTTGGCCCAGATATGGAAGGTCTTACCGGCTGCCAACGCCGCTTCGACGGAACCATATTGCTGATAGGTCGCGATATTTTCCAGCGCCCACGGCGTCATAATGCCGTTGTCCAGGGCGGTCAGCGCCAGCGCGCCGTGAATACCAAAGAACCAGAGCAGTGGAACAAAGATCACATAGGCCCATCCCACCACGCTACCCAACGATGCCAGTGGGGTTGAGATGGTATCCATAATGATCTGATGGAAATTGGTACCCCAGGTATTCAACGCCCAGGCAATAATCCCCATCACGGAAAGAATAATAAAGCCGGGGATTAATGCCGAGAAGGAACGCGATACTGAAGCAGGTACGCTGTCGGGCAATTTAATGACCCAATTGCGGCGGACAATAAAGGTAAACATTTCTGCCACCACCAGGCCAATAATAATCCCGGAGATGATATTCGCCCCACCTAACCAGTTTGCGCCAACCGCATAGGCCTCACCGACACTATAAGGGGTGACGGTCATAAATGCTGCAACGGATAACAACCCAGCCGCCAGCGCATCGACTTTACGCTCTTCTGCCAGCGCCATGCCAATAAAGAACGGTGCCATTAAAGACATTATCCCTAATGTTCCGTTATATACGTTGCCGCCAATACCTTTCAGACCATTAAGTGTTTCAATGGTTGAGGCATCCAGGCGAATACCTAAGGAATAAAAAAACGACCCCTCCCCAAAGCTTAGAAAAACGTTGTTAATTAATACAAACATGGCCCCCGCAAGGGTTAACGGCATTAAGCGAATAAAGCCATTTTTGATTGCATTAACGTGTGGCTGCTTTCCTATTTTAACTGCAAAAGGGAGGAGTACCTTTTCAAGCGATGCAATAACATTACTCATAGAAAAATACCCTTAAAAACCGCAATTTAAATATTGCGGTATTGATTTATGAAATAACTCTTTGACGGGAAAATTTAAAATAAATTAATTTGCTGCGGCTTTTTTAATCGCTGCAACCGCAGCCTTAAGCACGCCTAAACCATCGACTTTGCCATAAAGCAGCGAGTCAATTACTTCGACCGGTTTGTTGGGTAACAAACGCTGGATTTCGGGCAAAATATAAGCAATCTGTGGCCCTAATAACACGACATCGGCATTCTGACCTTTTTCACCAGCCAATGTTTCCGGAAATGCTTCAATAATGACCGGAACTTCATATTTTTCTGCCTGTGCGCGCATTTTTGATACCAGTAAAGAGGTAGACATGCCCGCAGAACAAAACAGATAAATGTGTTTCTTTTCCATAAAACTGCCCTCATCGACGATTATCTGTCAGCCAGACACTCCGCAAGCCTTAACCTGCTTCCATGCTCTGGGTAACTTGCGAAACCAACATGACTTTTTTTGTGGCTGAAAGGAGTATACGGTATAGACCTGAGCAATAGTATTTCTTTGACCTTATAAATTGTCTCTCCTTGACCTGTGGTTATGACCCTCTTCACATTTCGGGCAAATAATTCGCGAAGATAATTAAGAACACAGGCCAAAAAAAACCGGCGCAATGGCCGGTTTCCGTTGTTACTCAAGCTTTCAGACGAAGTGATTACTTCGCAGCCTGTGGATCAGTGTCGTATTCAGCACAGGTCTGATAACCGGAGTTGATGACATGTCCGGTATCATCTAACGCGACAAAGTAGGTTTCTGCTTTACCATCACGTTGACCCAGGATGTAGGTCTGGCAAGTACCACGAGCATGAATCATGCTCACTTCAGACGAAGGTTTACCCGCAATTTGTGCAACCTGCGCCCGGCTCATGCCTTTTTTGACGTCTTTCACCACAGGCTGTACAAACTGGTCTTTGGTACGATCATAAGCCGTACAACCCGCCAGCATGGTTAATACCGCCGCTGCACTCAGAATTCCTGCCATATTCTTGTTCATATTCCGTCCTCTTGTTTATCAGCGTGTTAGATAAGCCTGGAATACATTGGGCGCTTTTTCAAGCCCGTGAACGAAACGGCTCCGCTTTCAGAGGATTCCTGTATGACGTTTTAACCACCATTCAGCCCGCTGTCGCTTGTCGTTTCAGTAGCAACGGGTTAGCTTTAAGGAAGTTTTGTCTTTTCTGTCTGGAGGGGTTCAATGACATTGCAACAACAAATAATAAAGGCGCTGGGCGCAAAACCGCAGATTAATGCTGAAGAGGAAATTCGTCGTAGTGTCGATTTTCTGAAAAGCTACCTGCAAACTTATCCGTTCATTAAATCACTGGTGCTCGGGATCAGCGGCGGTCAGGACTCCACGCTTGCCGGTAAGCTGTGCCAGATGGCGATTAATGAGCTGCGCCAGGAAACCGGCAACGAATCGCTGCAATTTATTGCCGTACGCCTGCCCTATGGTGTTCAGGCCGACGAACAAGATTGTCAGGATGCCATTGCCTTTATTCAACCGGATCGCGTATTAACCGTTAATATCAAGGGCGCGGTATTGGCCAGCGAACAGGCGCTTCGCGAAGCGGGTATTGAATTAAGTGATTTTGTCCGTGGCAATGAAAAAGCGCGTGAGCGGATGAAAGCACAATATAGCATTGCGGGTATGACCAGCGGTGTCGTGGTGGGCACCGATCATGCAGCAGAAGCCATTACCGGATTCTTCACTAAATATGGTGACGGCGGTACGGACATTAATCCGCTGTATCGCCTCAACAAACGTCAGGGTAAACAGTTACTGGCGGCATTAGGTTGTCCGGAACATCTTTATAAGAAAGCCCCAACGGCCGATCTGGAAGATGATCGCCCTTCTCTGCCAGATGAAGTGGCACTCGGCGTGACCTATGACAATATCGACGACTATCTGGAAGGGAAAAACCTACCTGAACAGGTCGCCAGAACAATAGAGAACTGGTATCTGAAAACCGAACATAAACGCCGTCCGCCAATTACCGTTTTCGATGATTTCTGGAAAAAGTAATAATTTGCACATATTGGTTTGTGCGAAAAAGAGTACTTTGTTCACGCCGGATGCGGCGTGAACGCCTTATTCGCCCCACAAAACTATGCAAATTCAATATATTGCATGAGTCGAATAGGCCTGACAGGCGTAGCACGTCAGACGGTGTAACCTTTGTCATCAACCCGCCTCTTTTTTAATCGCTCCCCGCCTGTTACACTGGATAGATAACCAGCATTCGGAGTCAACAGTGGTACGGCGTTTAACTTCTCCGCGGCTCGAATTTGAAGCTGCGGCAATTTATGAATATCCCGAACATTTACGATCATTCCTTAATGACTTACCCACCCGACCAGGGGTGTATCTGTTTCATGGCGAAAGTGACACCATGCCGCTCTATATCGGCAAAAGCGTTAATATCCGCAGTCGGGTGCTTTCTCATTTACGCACCCCGGATGAAGCCGCCATGCTACGGCAATCCCGGCGAATTAGCTGGATCTGCACCGCAGGCGAAATCGGCGCTCTGCTCCTTGAAGCGCGATTAATCAAAGAACAACAGCCGCTGTTTAATAAACGGTTGCGCCGCAATCGCCAGCTCTGTGCCCTGCAATTAAATGAAAAGCGCGTCGATGTGGTGTATGCCAAAGAGGTGGATTTTTCACGAGCCCCCAACCTGTTTGGCCTGTTTGCCAATAGGCGCGCAGCTTTGCAAGCATTGCAGACCATCGCTGATGAACAAAAACTTTGCTATGGCCTGCTGGGACTGGAACCGTTAAGCCGCGGGCGTGCTTGTTTTCGTTCTGCATTAAAACGTTGCGCTGGGGCGTGTTGCGGTAAAGAGAGCCATGAGGAACATGCGCTACGTTTGCGCCAGTCTCTGGAACGTTTGCGGGTGGTGTGTTGGCCGTGGAATGGTGCGGTGGCACTGAAAGAACAGCACCCGGAAATGACTCAATATCATATTGTTCAAAACTGGCTGTGGCTGGGGGCGGTTAATTCGCTGGAAGAAGCGACAACGTTAATTCGGGCACCCGCCGGGTTTGATCACGACGGTTATAAAATTCTCTGTAAACCTTTGCTTTCTGGTAACTATGAAATTACCGAACTTGATCCGGTGAATGACCCGAAAGCCAGTTGATTTCACTGAATAACAGTTTGCCTTGCGGTTGTAAAAGCCGCAGGGTGTGTTTGCCATCATACCAGCACGCTCCCTGGTCAGTAGTGAGCAGTTTGTCACCCAGTTGCCACGCCCCGTTAATGACAAACACTACCCCGCCGCGTGAGCCAAAGGTAGTAAACGTACGTTCGGCAATTCTGACTTTCGCCTTACAGACATCCAGGCGTGTCATGATGTTGAAATCCAGCGACATCTGCCCTGCCGTCAGTTTCGCTTTTACCACCAGGTCCGCCGCAAAGGCAAAAGGCTGTAACGGTTTTAAGGTATGTTTAAAGCGGTCTGCACTTTCAAGGAACATCTCGCCGCCTTCCAGCAACGTCACTATCCTTTCCATACCTGGAAACAAAGAAAACTCCCCATTCGCCGCGATGGATGCAATGCTGGCACGCCAGTAAAAATCACGTTTTGCCGGTGGGAAAGTGCAAATTTCGCGCGTTTCACCGGCAGCATTTCGCCACAGATTCACCGACATTTTACGCATATCAAAGTATTCCATACTCGCTCCCGGCCCGTTCTTTTCATTGTTATCGTTCAGGTAACCGTGGATGGTTATCGGCAACTCGGGTGATTTACGTTAGTGGCGATCAGGCTTTTTTTGCATCTGTTTGAGAACAAAAAAGAAAACCGCCGATCCTGTCCACCGCATTACTGCAAGGTAGTGGACAAGACCGGCGGTCTTAAGTTTTTTGGCTGAAAGATTATTCAGCAGTTGCAGGCATTTTACCTTTTGCCGCTGGACGTTCTGTCAGACGCTTCTCAAAATTAGCATTAAATTGCTTTTTCTGTTCCGGCGTCAGGATGTTGTAAATCTTGTTCTGGGTTTCCATGTGCGCCAGCATGTTAGCTTTGCGCTGTTCTTCCATTTTTGCGATCTGTGCTTCAGCTTTTGCTTTATCGAAGGTATCGCTGGCAATGATGTCATGCATTGCGCGGCGTTCTTCCAGCGGCGGACGTTTCATCTGGTCACGCTGGCCTTTCATGATTTCGCGGATCTGCTGTTTCTGCGCGTCGGTCAGGTTCAGGTCTTTGAACATCATGTCCTGATGCGGACCGAACTTGCCTTTGTGGTGCATCATCGGCTTCGCGTCAGCCGGTGCTGAGGTAGTGGTGTCTGCGGCATGGGCCAGGTTAGCCGCGCCAAGAGCCAGGGTAGAGGCAACAAACAGTGCAGTTAATTTACGCATATTCTATATCCTTCCTTTCAGTTATTTATTACGGCTTTCTTAAGTAGCGTGCCGTGTTGACGAGATTAACTTTACTGACTTTAGCGTCAATTAATCAGAGCAACGGTAAAACAATGAAAGTGTAAAAAACACTTTTGCGCCAATTATGGAGAAAAAAAGAAAATTTGATGGAGAGTGATGAGAGAATATTACAACATGATGATTTTGCAGAGATTATGAAGAACTATACCGGATGACTGGTGATAAATAAAGCAAATAACCAGGATTAATCTGTATTAATTTATAAGAAAGTAACTTAATACCCGCAGAATGATTTCTGCGGGTAAGTATTAGCTTATTTTTTCGAGCATTAATCCCGCGCGTAATCCCAACGCTACCAACGGATTAGGGAATAACACATACTCTACATCATGGGTTACGGTAAAACGTTCCTCA
Source organism: Escherichia sp. HH091_1A (assembly GCF_030295175.1). NCBI lineage: Bacteria > Pseudomonadati > Pseudomonadota > Gammaproteobacteria > Enterobacterales > Enterobacteriaceae > Escherichia > Escherichia sp. HH091_1A. The sequence goes on from NZ_AP025747.1 coordinate 2,132,649, forward strand.
CCGTCCTGCGCCAGCAACGTTCCTTTCTTAAACGGCATAAAATTCAGCGTGTCACTTGCCATATGCATTTCGAAGGACGGCGAATGGCGAGTAATTTGCGAAACCACCCGATAACGTAGTGGCGGCGTTCTCACGATACCGACACTCTCACCAGATAGCAGCACAGCAATTGCGCTGGCAGTTACTGCAAACTGGCGAAGATCGTTTTGTCCGAAGGGCAACGCTTTGCCGAGTTCCAGCGTACAGGCCAGCGCGCCAAAATGTCTGGCGCTGAAATGGGTAAACGTACCACCAGGCGCCTGATGGAACACCAGTGCCTCCAGCCCAGCCGCCCCCAGCCACGTCAGAAATTTCTCGTCCCAGGGAATGTCGCGTTGCGGTAATACACCGAACTGCGGATGCAAGGAGCCACGAATTGCGGTATGTAGATCAAGGTGCCAGCGAATAGATTCCTTGCCCTGGTCATAAAAATCTTCCAGGCACTGTTCCAGTTCGCGCGCGCGACAGGTTTCCCCGCTTTCAGCAAATAATTGCCAACGTCCGCCAAACATTCGGTTCATATCGCTATGGCAATAACGTTTCCCTTGCTTCAGCGCAGGAGGATTCCCGAGGATCACCAGCAGCCGCCAACGTAACGGGATCTCGCCGTGAGATATCGCGCCAAGCAACGCGTCCAGCATCTCCACAGGTGCCGTCTCATTACCGTGTATTCCCGCTGAAATCACCAGCGCACCTTGCGGTGGCGTTAATGGCGTCAGTTCCAGCACGCCATCGCCCAGCCAGCGCCAGCGAACGCCGTTGATTTCTCGCTCGGTGATAACCGGTTTTTTACCCGTTAAGGTCAGAGCAAGAAAATTATCCATTGCCCCCTCCCTCGCGCTGGAACGGATAAACCGAACCGAGATTCAGTAGTTGGCTCAATACATCCAGTGCTTCCCGCCCTTCGTGCAGCAGCAGCGGATCAGCCAGATCCGCCGCAGTAAGACGATCGCGGTAGTAACGCTCCACCCAGTCATTGAGCGCATTAAACAGCGTATCGTTCATCATCACCGCCGGATTAACCGCCCGGCGTTCTTCTTCTGTCAATACCACCCGCAACCGCAGGCACGCCGGGCCTCCACCGTTCGCCATGCTTTCACGTAAATCAAAGACTTTTAGTTCGCTAATCGGGTTGTCAGCGGCAAGGAGTTCATTGAGATAACACCATACTCCGGCGTGTTCACGACACTCCTGCGGCAGCACCAGCAGCATGGAACCATCATCGCGGCTCAACAGTTGGCTGTTAAACAGATACGTAGACACCGCATCCGACACGGAAACCTGAGTCGCCGGAACTTCTAGCGCCATAAAACCATTGACCCGCGAACGCAGATTTGCCAGTAATTGCGCCTGGCGAGCGAACGCCTGCTGATGGCAAAACAGCACCTGACGGTTACTTACGGCAATCACATCATTATGAAAAACGCCCTGGTCGATAACGTCCGGGTTTTGCTGGGCGAAAATCACCTGTTGGGGATTCACCTGATTCAACCTTGCCACCGCCTCGCTGGCTTCGCGTGTCTGCCGCGCCGGATAATGGGAAGGTCGGGAAACATTGCCCTCTTCTCGCCCGTAGACAAAAAGTTGCATACCCGGTTCACCGTAATGACCGCCGAGACGATTGTGGTTTGCCGCCCCCTCATCACCGAGCAACGCTACCTGCGGCAACGCCGAATGGACACTAAATTTCTCTTCGTCGTTAAAAATCGCTTTTAACAGCGATTCGGTGACGGGGGCTTCCAGCGAACGGTGAAATTTATTGTTCAGGTTGGCAACGGTGAGATGCACTTTGCCATCCAGCGTATCGGCAGATGGCGCGATCGTTGCCGCATTGGCTACCCACATTGGCGAAGCGGAGCTGACGCTGGAAAGCCAGTGCGGTGCCTGGCGTGCAACTTTTTCCAGTACCTGCTCATCGCTACCACTGAATCCCAGTTGACGCAGCACCGGAATAAACGGACGCTCGTGCGGCGGGATCACCGCCTGGGGGAATCCCGCATCGGCAAGGGTTTTCATTTTCAGTAAGCCCTGTTTCGCCGCCAGTCGCGGGTTAGACACCTGAAAACGGTGACGGGTAGAGGCTTCATTACCAAACGACAAGCCCGCGTAATGATGCGTCAGCCCTACCAGCCCGTCGAAATTGACTTCCCAGGCGTTCATCGCACCACCTCATCGGAAAAATCCAGCCCAGGGTTAAGCGTGGCGGGCAATGTTAACGAGTCCGACTCCAGGCTCGCCATCGGCCAGGCACAATAATCTGCGGCATACCAGGCACTGGGGCGATGGTTACCGGAAGCGCCAATGCCGCCGAATGGCGCGGTACTGGCAGCGCCGGTAAGCGGTTTGTTCCAGTTAACAATCCCCGCCCGCGCCTCCAGCAACAGTTGATCGAATTTTTCCCGCTCGGGGGAAACCAGACCGCAAGAGAGTCCGAAGCGAGTGTTATTCGCCATTCGAATCGCTTCATCGAAAGTATCATATCGCCAGACGCGCAATAACGGTCCGAACACCTCTTCATCTGGTACGCCAGCAACGCCTGTCATTTCAATGATCCCCGGCGTCAGCAACGATGTTCCTGCGCGCAGTAAACGTGGCGCAAGCAGGGTTCGTCCGCCCATCGCTTCCAGTTCCTGCCAGGCGGTAACCACCTGCTGCGCGGCCTGATCTGATATCAGCCCGCCAAGAAACGGCTGCGGTTCGTCATCCCAGTTGCCCGGCGTTAATCGCTGGCTGACGGCAACCAGACGAGCAAGAAACGCATCGCCCTGCGCCCCGCTTTTCAGCAATAAACGGCGGGCGCAGGTGCAGCGTTGCCCGGCTGTGACAAATGCCGACTGAATGGTCAGATGGACAGCGGCATCGATATCCGCCACCTCATCGATAATCAGCGGGTTATTGCCGCCCATTTCGAGGGCGAGAATTTTCTCCGGCTGACCGGAAAGCTGACGATGCAACTGGTAGCCAGTATTGGCGCTACCGGTAAACAGCAAGCCGTCGAGATCCTCCAGCGCACTCAGCGCCTGACCCGTTTCACGCCCGCCCTGCACCAGGTTCAGCACGCCCGGCGGCAAGCCAGCCTGCTGCCATAAACGCATTACCGCTTCGCCACTCCACGGTGTCAGTTCGCTGGGTTTAAAGATAATGGTGTTACCTGCCAGCAATGCCGGAACGATATGTCCGTTCGGCAAATGACCAGGGAAATTATACGGCCCAAACACCGCCAGCACGCCGTGCGGGCGATGTCGCAGGCTCGCCGCGCCGTCCGGCATTTCACTACGCTGCTCGCCGGTACGAACGTGATACGCCTTAATTGATATCGCGATTTTATTGATCATCGCCGTCACTTCGGTTGCCGCTTCCCAGCGCGGCTTACCCGTTTCTCTGGCAATAATCGCGGTTAATTCGGCTTTATTGCTTTCCAGCAATCCGGCAAAGCGTTCAACTCTTACCTGACGATCGCCAAAGGAGAGTCGCGCCCAGCGCGGAAACGCCGCTCGGGCAGCCCGACAAGCCTGCTCGACCTGAGCGGCATCGGCATCATTGCCTTGCCATAGCACCTCGCCCGACACCGGATTACACTTCACACGCAATGCGCCCTGGCCCGTAACCCAGTCACCATTGATCCATAAAGTCATGCTGTTTTCTCCTCTGCGCACAGGCGCACCAGACGAACGCGATCCCCTGCGTGGCATTTGAGGGCATCCAGTTGTGCGGCGGTTAAAATCAAACGCTCGGTCGCTGGATCGGTACGCACCAGCACCACGCGGAAATGGTGATAATTTTCATTGGCGACCAGGCAGGCCGGGAATTCGCCCTGCGCAGGCTGCCCTTCTGCCACTTCCACCAGCCGACTTTTGCGAATGGCTCGCACGCGGTCGATGTCACACTCAAGCGTCGGCCCGCCGTCAAAAATGTCGATATAGTTACGGTAGCGAAAACCTTCTTTCTCCAGCACCGCGCGGGCAGGCGCGGTCTGCGGATGTACCTGACCGATGACGTCCTGCGCTTCCTGGGATAAAAAGTGGGTATAGATCGGATGTTTCGGCATCAGTTCTGCAATAAACGCCTTTTGCCCGGTGCCGCAGAGAAAATCGGCGCGGCTAAAATCCATCGAAAAGAAGCGTTTACCGAGGCTTTGCCAGAACGGTGAATAGCCGTGTTCGTCTATCACCCCGCGCATTTCGGCGACCACTTTGTCATTAAACTTGTCGCGAAAAGCCGCCATAAACATAAAGCGCGATTTCGACAGCAAATAGCCGTTGCCCTCTTTGCGCCACTCCGGGTCGAGAAATAGCGTGCACAACTCGCTGCTGCCGGTGTGATCATTACTGAGAAACAGCGTCGGTAACGCGTTATAGACATTTAGCTCTTTGGAGGCGTGAACCAGCGTGCCGACGCGATAGTTATACCAGGGATCGTTCAGACCAACCGCCACTTCAATGGCGCAAATTCCCGCCACAGTGCCTGTCTCACTATCTTCCAGTACAAATACATAACCCTGCTCGCTTTTGGGCAGTTCGCCTTGCCAGGTTTTGATTGCCCTTTCGATACGCGCCGAAAGCGTGGCTTCATTGGCGGGAAGCGACGTCAGGCCGCCGCCCGTTTTGCTGGCAAGCTGCATTAACGCTGAGACATCAGTGCGTTCAACGGGACGGATGACCATCATGATGAACCTCCGCTCACAAAGCGTTCACAGGCCGCAGCAAAACGATCCAGCCCGGTTGTCACCTCTTCTTCGCTGACGTTGAGCGCAGGCGCAAAACGCACCACATTGCCACCCGCAATCAGCACCATCACGCCCGCTTTCGCCGCCTCCTGAGAAATTTGTTTCGCTTGCCCAGCGTAATCCGCATTCAGCACACAGCCAATCAGCAGACCTAATCCGCGAACTTCACTGAACAAACCGCAGCGGTAATTAATGGTATTAAGACGCTCAACAAACCAGTCGTGACGCTGTTTAACGCCATTAAGCATCTCTGGCGTGTTGATGAGATCCAGTACTTTACCTGCCACCGCCGAGGCCAGCGGATTACCGCCATAAGTGGTGCCATGTGTGCCCACGGTCATCACGCTGGCGCATTCTTCGGTTACCAACAGAGCGCCAACGGGGAAACCGCCGCCCAGTGCTTTGGCGGTAGTTAACAGATCGGGCGTCACGCCGTAGTGCATATAGGCATACAGTTCCCCGGTACGCCCGACGCCCGTTTGTACTTCATCAAAAATCAGCAATGCGTTGTGGCGGTCACACAGTTCGCGAAGCTCCTGTAAAAATGCGTTGCTGGCTGGCACCACACCACCTTCTCCCTGGATGGGTTCGACAATCACCGCACAGGTAGAGTCGTCAATCAACGCACTGGCAGAGTTAATATCGTTATATGCAGCATGACGAATATCCGGCGGCAGTGGCGCAAAATCCTGTGAATAGGCTGGCTGCCCGCCCGCGCTGACGGTAAACAGCGTGCGCCCGTGGAACGCATTTTTAAACGCCACGATCCCGCTCTTATGGCTGCCGAAGCGGTCGTGGGCGAATTTACGTGCCAGTTTGAGCGCCGCTTCATTGGCTTCCGCACCAGAGTTACAGAAGAACACGCGATCGGCAAAAGTGGCGTCGATCAATTTTTTCGCCAGTCGCAGTACCGGCTCGTTGGTGTAACCATTACCGGTATGCCAGAACTTACTCGCCTGTTCGTTCAGCGCCTCGCGCAGTTCCGGGTGCGCATGGCCCAGTGCGTTCACCGCAATGCCACCCGCGAAGTCGATATACTCTTTCCCCTGCTGATCCCACAAGCGCGAACCTTCGCCACGTACCGGAATAAATGGTGCCGGAGCGTAAACAGGTATCATCCATTCATCAAAGTTTTCACGCGTAATTGGCTGAGACATAGCGACCTCTACAGTAAATAATTCGTTATTTATATGTTAATAATAAGTAATGTTTGCGCTGTAAATGTAGATTGCAGGGTTCGTGCCAGCCAGTGATAAAAGTGCATAAAAGGGGGCGATTAACTGATAATCAAGGAGTTATAACTGTACGCCATGCATTTAAAGTGCATAAAAAGTGAATATGTTTGCGATGATGATGAATAAAAAGAATAAAAAACGCAATGTTATGCAAAAGTAAAATATAATTCTGGAATTGTGATCATTGACGAAATTTACTGGAAATTACTGCGCCATTCTGACGCAGCGCGCACCAAAAGCGGGCAATTTTTGCGCCATCGTTGACATCATTAACAACCATCGATCAAATCACTTAACAACAGGCGGTAAGCAAAGCGAAATTCTGCTACCATCCACGCACTCTTTATCTGAATAAATGGCAGCGACTATGAAATTTGTCTCTTTTAATATCAACGGTCTGCGCGCCAGACCTCACCAGCTTGAAGCCATCGTCGAAAAGCACCAACCAGATGTGATTGGCCTGCAGGAGACAAAAGTTCATGACGATATGTTTCCGCTCGAAGAGGTGGCAAAGCTCGGCTACAACGTGTTTTATCACGGGCAGAAAGGCCATTACGGCGTGGCATTGTTGACCAAAGAGACGCCGATTGCTGTGCGTCGCGGCTTCCCTGACGACGGCGAAGAGGCACAACGGCGAATTATTATGGCGGAAATCCCCTCGCCGCTGGGTAATGTCACCGTGATCAACGGTTACTTCCCACAGGGCGAAAGCCGCGACCATCCGATTAAATTCCCGGCGAAAGCGCAGTTTTATCAGAACCTGCAAAACTATCTCGAAACCGAACTTAAGCGCGAAAATCCAGTGCTGATTATGGGCGATATGAATATCAGCCCCACCGACCTGGATATCGGCATTGGCGAAGAGAACCGCAAACGCTGGCTGCGTACTGGTAAATGTTCTTTCCTGCCTGAAGAACGTGAATGGATGGACAGGCTGATAAGTTGGGGGCTGGTGGATACCTTCCGCCATGCGAATCCGGAAACAGCAGATCGTTTCTCATGGTTTGATTACCGCTCAAAAGGTTTTGACGATAACCGTGGTCTGCGTATCGACCTGCTGCTCGCCAGCCAACCGCTGGCAGACTGTTGCGTAGAAACCGGCATCGACTATGAAATCCGCAGCATGGAAAAACCGTCCGATCACGCGCCTGTGTGGGCGACCTTCCGCCGCTAATGACGCAGCCTCCTGACATCCTCCAGGTCAGGAGGCCGATTCTTGAGGATAATCAAGAAACTGGCAGTAAGGATTTGTGACCAGCTTAGGTTTGTTATACCGTCATCGCGTTTTTCACTTCTCTATTATCAAGGCTTGATATAGGAAATCTCCACGATGAAAGCTGAGTGTAAGTTCGTTGTTGGTAGTCTGACTTTTGCTCTGGCAATTTATCTTGTTTATGCTTCAGGCATATTCAATTTCATTAGCGATCTTCCTCACTTGCAGGCACTTATTCGCCAGAGTGGTATTTTCGGTTACAGCCTTTATATTCTGTTATTTGTTATTGCCACTCTTCTGCTGCTGCCCGGTAGTGTCCTGGTCATTGGCAGTGGCATTATTTTTGGTCCATTCTTGGGGACTCTGCTTTCGTTAGTTGCAGCAACGCTCGCTTCGTCGGTTTCCTTTTTGATTGCTCGCTGGATGGGGCGAGAACTGGTGCTGAAATATGTTGGGGATACCACCGTCTTTCAGTCTATTGAGAAAGGGATTGCACGTAACGGTATCGATTTTCTTATTCTTACCCGCTTAATTCCGCTATTTCCTTACAATATTCAAAATTACGCCTACGGATTAACCGCCATTGCCTTTTGGCCATATACCTTTATTTCGGCATTCACGACTCTGCCGGGGATCTTTATTTATACTTTTATGGCCAGCGACCTTGTTACTGAAGGCATAACATTATCATTTATTTTCAAACTTTGTCTGGCAGGGCTAATACTGTTTATTCTTATTCAGCTTGCTAAATGCTACGCCCGTTACAAACAAGTGGCACTGACCACTTCTGATAAAACCTCTTTAACCGAACAACAAAGATGAAAGATGAGAGATAAAAACCGTAAAATGTGGCTCTGGCGTGGCGTCATTATCATCTTGTTAATTGTTGCGCTGCTCGCATGGGCGCTGATTCCCGGCGTTTATGAGTTTATTAACAGCAGCCTTGTAGCCTTTGCCGCCGTGGATCAACAAGGCATTGAACGCTTTATTCAGTCTTACGGCGCACTGGCAGCAGTTGTCTCGTTCATGTTGATGATCTTACAGGCCATTGCTGCACCGCTGCCTGCATTTTTGATCACCTTTGCCAATGCCTCGCTGTTCGGTGCGTTCTGGGGTGGCTTGCTGTCGTGGACCAGTTCTATGGCGGGCGCGGCGCTATGCTTTTTTATTGCCAGAGTGATGGGCCGCGAAGTGGTGGAAAAATTAACCGGTAAAACCGTGCTTGACAGTATGGACGGCTTTTTCACTCGCTACGGCAAACACACTATCCTGGTATGCCGGTTATTGCCTTTTGTCCCTTTCGATCCAATCAGCTATGCTGCCGGTTTGACGTCAATACGTTTTCGCTCGTTTTTTATCGCCACCGGGCTTGGTCAGTTACCGGCGACTATTGTTTATTCCTGGGCGGGCAGTATGTTAACGGGCGGTACCTTCTGGTTTGTCACCGGACTGTTTATTCTATTTGCCCTGACCGTGGTGATTTTTATGGCGAAAAAAATATGGCTTGAACGCCAGAAGAGGAATGCCTGATGGGTTTACCACCGCTTAGCAAAATTCCTTTAAGTTTACGTCCGCAGGCGTGGCTGCATCGTCGCCATTACGGCGAGGTGCTAAGTCCAATTCGCTGGTGGGGACGGATCCCGTTTATCTTTTATCTGGTGTCGATGTTTGTCGGTTGGCTGGAGCGTAAACGCTCACCGCTCGATCCGGTAGTGCGATCGCTTGTCAGCGCACGCATTGCGCAAATGTGCCTGTGTGAGTTTTGCGTGGATATCACCAGTATGAAAGTCGCCGAGCGCACTGGCAGCACCGATAAACTGCTGGCAGTGGCTGACTGGCGGCAAAGCCCGCTCTTTAGCGATGAAGAACGGCTGGCGCTGGAGTACGCCGAAGCCGCAAGCGTAACGCCGCCAACGGTCGATGATGCCCTGCGTACCCGACTGGCTGCGCATTTTGACGCCCAGGCGCTCACCGAACTGACGGCATTGATCGGCCTGCAAAATCTGTCAGCCCGTTTTAATTCTGCCATGGACATTCCCGCTCAAGGGCTGTGCCGTATTCCTGAAAAACGTTCTTAAGGAGAGATGATGCGCCATTGTGGGTGGTTGCTGGGATTGTTATCGCTGTTTTCTCTGGCAACACATGCCAGTGACTGGCAGGAAGTTAAAAATGAGGCCAAAGGGCAAACCGTCTGGTTTAACGCCTGGGGCGGCGATACCGCAATTAACCGCTATCTCGACTGGGTTAGCGGCGAGATGAAAACCCATTATGATATAAACCTGAAGATTGTCCGCCTGGCGGATGCCGCAGACGCGGTGAAGCGCATTCAGACCGAAGCCGCAGCCGGGCGCGAGACAGGCGGTTCGGTGGATCTGCTCTGGGTGAACGGCGAAAACTTCCGCACTTTAAAAGAGGCCAATTTACTGCAAACCGGCTGGGCTGAGACTCTGCCAAACTGGCGTTATGTCGATACACAACTGCCGGTACGGGAAGATTTTTCTGTACCTGTCGAAGGCGCAGAATCGCCGTGGGGCGGTGCTCAACTGACGTTTATCGCCCGCCGCGATGTTACGCCACAGCCACCACAAACACCGCAAGCCTTACTGGAATTTGCTACAGCCAATCCTGGCACGGTTACCTATCCGCGCCCGCCAGACTTTACTGGCACCGCATTTCTTGAACAGTTACTGATTATGCTGACGCCAGATCCCGCAGCATTAAAAGAAGCGCCGAACGATGCGACTTTCGCCCGTATCACTGCGCCCTTGTGGCAATATCTTGATGCGCTGCATCCGTATTTATGGCGCGAAGGAAAGGATTTCCCACCTTCGCCCGCGCGGATGGATGCTCTGCTGAAAGCTGGCACATTGCGCCTGTCGCTGACCTTTAATCCTGCACATGCCCAGCAAAAAATCGCCAGTGGCGATTTGCCGGCAAGCAGTTACAGTTTTGGTTTTAACGAGGGGATGATTGGCAACGTGCATTTTGTCACCATTCCTGCTAACGCGAATGCCAGTGCTGCGGCGAAGGTGGTTGCCAATTTCCTGCTCTCACCTGATGCACAGCTACGTAAAGCAGACCCTGCTGTCTGGGGCGATCCATCGGTTCTCGATCCGCAAAAACTGCCTGACGGGCAGCATGAAATATTGCAATCAAGAATGCCGCAGGATCTGCCGCCGGTACTGGCGGAACCGCATGCTGGCTGGGTAAATGCGCTGGAACAAGAATGGCTACGCCGTTACGGTACGCATTAATCTTGTTGCTGTGGGCGATGGTGGTGGTGATTTATTCACCGCTGATCCCGGCAGCTCTCACGCTGATATCGCCTGCTTTGTCGTTGGCACACTGGCAGGCGTTATTTGCCGATCCGCAGTTACCGCAGGCCTTAGTGGCAACGCTGGTATCGACAACCATCGCAGCGGTTGGCGCTTTGTTTATTGCCCTGCTGGTGATAGTCGCGCTGTGGCCGGGGCCGAAATGGCCGCGTATGTGCGCCCGTCTGCCGTGGCTGCTCGCCATTCCCCATGTGGCTTTTGCCGCGAGTGCTCTGCTGCTGTTTGCTGAAGGTGGCCTGGTTTATCAGGTTTTTCCTTTTCTCACTCCGCCGATGGATAAATTGGGTATTGGGCTGGGCCTTACCCTGGCGGTGAAAGAAAGCGCATTTCTGCTGTGGATCTTAGCGGCAGTATTGAGCGAGAAACGGCTGTTGCAGCAGGTTATTGTACTGGATTCGCTGGGCTACAGCCGCTGGCAATGTCTGAACTGGTTGTTGTTGCCCTCCGTCGCGCCTGCACTGGCAATGGCGATGCTGGCTATTGTGGCATGGTCGTTGTCGGTCGTGGATGTGGCAATTATTCTCGGGCCGGGTAATCCACCGACGCTGGCGGTAATTAGCTGGCAGTGGTTAACCCAAGGAGACGCCGATCAACAGATGAAAGGCGCACTCGCCAGCCTGCTGCTGATGCTGTTACTCGCCGCCTACGTTTTGCTTGGTTATCTGTTATGGCGCGCCTGGCGACGCACGATCCCCCAGGAAGATGGCGTTCGTAAGCCCGCCACGCCTTTATTACCCGGTAATACACTGGCGATTTTTTTACCCTTAACCGGTGTGCTGTGTGTGGTTCTGCTGGCGATCCTCGCGGATCAGTCGACGATCAATAGTGAAGCGCTCATCAACAGCCTGACAATGGGACTTACCGCGACGTTTCTCGCTTTAATCCTGTTACTGGCCTGGCTGGAATGGGGATCACTACGGAGGCAATTCTGGCTATGGTTGCCCATATTGTTACCCGCTCTGCCACTGGTAGTGGGTCAATATACGCTGGCGCTATGGATGAACGTAGATGGGCGCTGGACAGCGGTGGTCTGGGGGCATCTGCTGTGGGTGATGCCGTGGATGCTGTTTATCCTGCAACCCGCCTGGCAGCGCATTGATTCACGGTTAATTTTGATTGCGCAAACACTGGGCTGGTCGCGGGCCAAAATCTTCTTTTACGTGAAATGCCCACTCATGTTGCGCCCTGCGCTGATTACCTTCGCGGTGGGATTTTCAGTCAGTATTGCGCAGTATATGCCGACGCTGTGGTTGGGCGCGGGCCGTTTTCCGACACTCACTACCGAAGCGGTAGCGTTAAGTAGCGGCGGCAGTAACGGTATTCTCGCTGCCCAGGCCCTTTGGCAACTGCTATTACCGCTTATTATTTTTGCCCTGACCGCCCTGCTTGCAAAATGGGTAGGTTATGTCAGACAAGGACTCCGCTAATGCTCTGCGTGAAAAATGTTTCGCTACGTTTACCAGAAAGCCGCTTGCTGACAAACGTTAACTTTACGGTGGATAAAGGTGACATTGTCACGTTAATGGGTCCCTCAGGCTGTGGTAAATCTTCTCTGTTTTCATGGATGATTGGTGCGCTGGCAGGACAGTTTTCTTGTACAGGGGAGCTATGGCTTAATGAGCAACGGATTGACATGCTACCCACCGCACAGCGTCAGATTGGCATTCTTTTCCAGGATGCACTGTTATTTGACCAGTTCAGCGTCGGGCAAAATTTACTGCTGGCGCTACCGGCGACACTGAAAGGGGTTGCAAGGCACAATGCAGTAAATGATGCGCTTGAACGGACAGGGCTTGGCGGAACTTTTCATCAGGATCCGGCGACATTATCGGGCGGTCAGCGAGCGCGCGTTGCTCTGCTTCGCGCACTTCTCGCTCAGCCAAAAGCGTTGCTACTGGATGAGCCGTTCAGCCGTCTTGATGTGGCTCTGCGCGATAATTTTCGCCAGTGGGTGTTCAGCGAAGTTCGCGAACTGGCGATCCCCGTCGTTCAGGTAACGCACGATATCCAGGATGTTCCTCCTGATAGTTCTGTTCTGGATATGGCGCAGTGGTCAGAAAATTACAACAAACTGCGATAACGCAAAGTTTTTCCCAATGCGTCAGTTCAGAATGGCGCACTCAAAACTACAATGTCGGGATTTTCGATGAAACGTGTTTCTCAAATGACCGCGCTGGCAATGGCTTTAGGGCTGGCTTGCGCTTCTTCGTGGGCCGCTGAACTGGCGAAGCCTCTTACTCTTGACCAGCTTCAACAACAAAATGGCAAAGCGATAGATACTCGCCCCAGCGCGTTTTATAACGGCTGGCCACAAACCTTAAATGGCCCTTCTGGTCATGAACCTGCCGCCTTAAATCTCTCTGCTAGCTGGCTCGACAAAATGAGCACCGAACAGCTCAACGCGTGGATCAAGCTACATAACCTGAAAACCGATGCTCCGGTGGCGCTGTACGGTAATGACAAAGATGTCGACGCCGTCAAAACGCGACTGCAAAAAGCAGGTTTTACGCATATCTCCATCCTGAGTGACGCGCTAAGCGAACCTTCCCGTCTGCAAAAACTGCCGCACTTTGAGCAGCTGGTTTATCCGCAATGGCTGCATGACCTGCAACAGGGTAAAGAGGTTACGGCGAAACCTGCCGGTGACTGGAAAGTCATTGAAGCGGCCTGGGGCGCTCCTAAGCTTTACCTTATCAGCCATATTCCTGGCGCGGATTACATCGATACCAATGAAGTGGAAAGCGAACCGCTGTGGAATAAAGTCTCTGATGAACAACTGAAAGCGATGCTGGCAAAACATGGCATTCGTCATGACACCACGGTGATTCTATATGGTCGTGATGTATACGCAGCAGCGCGTGTAGCACAGATTATGCTCTATGCAGGGGTGAAAGATGTGCGCCTGCTGGACGGCGGCTGGCAAACCTGGTCCGACGCGGGACTGCCTGTTGAGCGCGGAACGCCACCGAAAGTGAAAGCTGAACCGGATTTCGGCGTGAAGATCCCGGCGCAACCGCAGTTGATGCTTGATATGGAACAGGCCCGTGGGCTGCTGCATCGCCAGGATGCATCGCTGGTGAGCATTCGTTCGTGGCCAGAATTTATCGGTACGACCAGTGGTTACAGCTATATTAAGCCAAAAGGTGAAATAGCCGGAGCCCGTTGGGGACACGCTGGTAGCGACTCGACGCATATGGAGGATTTCCATAACCCGGATGGCACCATGCGTAGCGCCGATGATATTGCCGCTATGTGGAAAGCATGGAATATCAAACCAGATCAGCAAGTTTCATTCTACTGCGGCACCGGCTGGCGCGCGTCCGAAACCTTTATGTACGCACGAGCAATGGGCTGGAATAACGTCTCCGTATATGATGGCGGCTGGTATGAATGGAGCAGCGATCCGAAAAATCCCGTAGCAACCGGTGAGCGCGGCCCGGACAGCAGCAAATAACATTGCAACTACTGACGCTGGAGCGACTTCAGCGTCAGATATCCACTCCACACCCGCGTAAAGGTCGTCATCCAGCACAGCGCGCCAAATATCCACGCAAACCACGGAAAATAAGCCGGCAAGAGACAACTCAGAACAAACAGCAAAATCGTCTCGCTGCCTTCGGTTAACCCGCCCAGATAATAAAACGATTTATGCGCATAACCGGGATTATCAATCTGATGTTTCGCCGCCAGCGCAGCAAAAGCGAGAAAACTGCTGCCCGTGCCGATAAACGCAAACAGCAGCCAGCCGCCTGCCAGCGCGTTTTGCTCCGGTGCGGCGAGGATAAACCCAAAAGGCACCAGTGCGTAAAAAAGAAAATCGAGAGAAATATCGAGAAAGCCACCCGCGTCGGTAAGTCCTCTTCGCCGCGCCAACGCGCCGTCCAGACCATCAAGCAGCCTGTTCAACAAAATGACGATTAGCGCCGCCAGATACCAGCCCAGCGCCAGAAACGGCAGTGCCAGCACGCCGATGGCAAATCCCACTAATGTTAAACCATCTGGCGTAATGCCGGGTTTATCCAGCACCTTCACACACTGATGCAACAAAGGTTTAATTCGGGGATGAAGATGGCGGTCTAACACAGGCACTCCTTAAATATAAAGCCTTTCTGATTGAGCAACAGTGCGGATATTATGGCATTTTTCGCTTATCTGCCCGTGTGTAATTTATGAATATGATTGAAGTTGTTGCCGCCATCATCGAACGTGATGGCAAAATTTTACTCGCTCAACGCCCCGCCCATAGCGATCAGGCGGGATTATGGGAGTTTGCCGGTGGTAAAGTCGAGCCGGATGAAAGCCAGCGGCAGGCGCTGGTGCGTGAGTTACGCGAAGAATTGGGCATCGAAGCAACTGTGGGTGAGTATGTTGCCAGCCATCAGCGAGAAGTGTCGGGGCGGATTATCCATCTTCATGCCTGGCACGTACCCGACTTCCACGGGACGTTACAGGCACATGAACATCAGGCGCTAGTCTGGTGCTCACCTGAAGAGGCGCTGCAATATCCGCTGGCCCCTGCTGACATTCCACTATTAGAGGCGTTTATGGCTTTACGCGCCGCCAGACCAGCGGATTAGTGCTAAGGGTTTTGTCATCCCGCTGGCATTGCAGGAGTATTCCTTCGGCTTTAATTACCGCCCCTTCAGAATAATTTTTATCCTGATAAACGCAGCACTGAGTACAGGGCTGCGCTGACTGCCCGCCTGAACTGAACACTTCTGGCGGTACGTTCACCTCCACGTCCGGACGATAATGCGGGTTAGCCAGTGCAATGAATGGAAATGCCAATGCTAGGGCGAACAATGCTCGACTCACAGGGAACTCCTTAACGTTTTTGTCTCTGCTACTGATAACGGTAGCCTGGCGGCAAAATTTTAGCGTCTGAGTTATCGCTTTTGGTTATGAGATTTCTCCCGTTATTAATTTGCTTTCGTGAGTCATTTTTTTCTTGCTTACCGTCACATTCTTGATGGTATAGTCGAAAACTGCAAAAGCACATGACATAAACAACATAAGCATAATCGTATTAATATATAAGGGTTTTATATCTATGGATCAGACATATTCTCTGGAGTCATTCCTCAACCATGTCCAAAAGCGCGACCCGAATCAAACCGAGTTCGCGCAAGCCGTTCGTGAAGTAATGACCACACTCTGGCCTTTTCTTGAACAAAATCCAAAATATCGCCAAATGTCATTACTGGAGCGCTTGGTTGAGCCGGAGCGCGTGATCCAGTTTCGCGTGGTATGGGTTGACGATCGCAACCAGGTGCAGGTCAACCGTGCATGGCGCGTACAGTTCAGCTCCGCCATCGGCCCGTACAAAGGTGGTATGCGCTTCCATCCATCGGTAAATCTCTCCATTCTCAAATTCCTCGGCTTTGAACAAACCTTCAAAAATGCCCTGACAACTCTGCCGATGGGCGGTGGTAAAGGCGGCAGCGATTTCGACCCGAAAGGGAAAAGCGAAGGCGAAGTGATGCGGTTCTGCCAGGCGCTAATGACTGAACTGTATCGCCACCTGGGCGCAGATACCGACGTTCCGGCGGGCGATATCGGCGTTGGTGGTCGTGAAGTCGGCTTTATGGCGGGGATGATGAAAAAGCTCTCCAACAATACCGCCTGCGTCTTCACCGGTAAGGGGCTTTCTTTTGGCGGCAGTCTTATTCGCCCGGAAGCAACCGGCTACGGTCTGGTTTATTTCACAGAAGCAATGCTAAAACGCCACGGTATGGGTTTTGAAGGGATGCGCGTTTCCGTTTCTGGCTCCGGCAACGTCGCCCAGTACGCTATCGAAAAAGCGATGGAATTTGGTGCCCGTGTGATTACTGCGTCAGACTCCAGTGGCACTGTCGTTGATGAAAGCGGATTCACTAAAGAGAAACTGGCACGTCTTATCGAAATCAAAGCCAGCCGCGATGGTCGAGTGGCAGATTACGCCAAAGAATTTGGCCTGGTCTATCTCGAAGGCCAACAGCCGTGGTCTGTACCGGTTGATATCGCCCTGCCTTGCGCCACCCAGAACGAACTGGATGTAGACGCCGCGCATCAGCTTATCGCCAATGGCGTTAAAGCCGTCGCCGAAGGGGCAAATATGCCGACCACCATCGAAGCGACTGAACTGTTCCAGCAGGCAGGCGTACTGTTTGCACCGGGTAAAGCGGCTAATGCTGGTGGCGTAGCTACATCCGGCCTGGAAATGGCGCAAAACGCTGCGCGCCTGGGCTGGAAAGCCGAGAAAGTTGACGCACGTTTGCATCACATCATGCTGGATATCCACCATGCCTGTGTTGAGCATGGTGGTGAAGGTGAGCAAACCAACTACGTGCAGGGCGCGAACATTGCCGGTTTTGTGAAGGTTGCCGATGCGATGCTGGCGCAGGGTGTGATTTAAGTCATTAGCGCCGTTTCAGGCGTTTATGCCAGATGCGGCGTGAACGCCTTATCTGGCCTACGAAAACTGACTGCATCAGAGCATTACATTATCACTCCACTGCCCGCCTCTGCTGCTGGCGGGCTTTTTTTCGCTGCTCGCTTACGTGATGAAGTCTTTTTATTTCCTTCTCCGCCATCTGGAGCCACTATGCCGCGAAACTGCCGCACCGGCGTACGTTTGGCTTGATCAATTAGCTGATACAGCGTCCCCACCAACGGTTGCATAAAGTCCTGATAGCGGCACTGCTTTTCGCTGATTTGCGTCAGCACCGATTCCCAGTGCGCGGTCATGTCCGGTCGCGTAGCCATTTCTGGCAGTGAATGGAATAACGCTTTTCCGGCGTCGGTGGAGTGGATATAGCGCCCTTTTTTGGTCAGAAAGCCACGCTTGAACAACAGTTCAATAATACCGGCACGGGTTGCTTCTGTCCCCAGACCATCGGTGGCACGAAGGATCTTTTTCAGATCTTTGTCCTGCACAAAGCGCGCGATCCCGGTCATCGCCGAAAGCAGTGTTGCATCGGTAAAATGGCGCGGCGGCTGCGTTTGTCGCTCTACCACCTCACCTTTTTCACACAGCAACTCATCGCCTTTCGCCACCACAGGCAGTGGCGTGCCGTCGTTTTCTTCATCGCGCTCTTTGCTGCCTAACAGCGTGCGCCAGCCTGCTTCAGCTAGAAAACGGGCTTTAGCGACAAATTTGCCTTTGGCTATTTCCAGTTCGATAACACACTTGCGGAACACCGCGTCCGGACAGAACTGCATCAAATACTGACGAGCAATCAGGTTATAGACCTTCGCCTCGTTTTCCGTCAGGTTGATCGCAGAACTCCTCGCGGTCGGGATGATGGCGTGGTGCGCATCGACCTTTTTGTCATCCCAACAGCGGTTGCGTATATCTGGATCGACCACTGGTTGCGGCAACAGATCCGGCGCATGGACGCCGATAGCATTCATCACCGCGTGGCGTCCGGCAAAATGCTCTTCTGGCAGATAACGACAATCGGAACGCGGATAAGTGATTAGCTTGTGCGTTTCGTACAACTTCTGGCAAATATCAAGCACATTCTGCGCGCTCAGACCAAAGCGTTTTGCCGCTTCAATCTGCAACGCCGAAAGCGAAAACGGCAGCGGCGCGGATTCTGATTCCCGTTTATCGTTATAGCTGGTGACAATAGCCGGTTGGCCGCTGATGCGATTGACCACATGCTCCGCCAGCGGACGATGTAACAAGCGCCCTTCTTCATCCTGATAAGGTTCACACGCTTCGCTCGGTTGCCAGATAGCGGTAAACCGCTCATCGGCAGGTGTCACGATATGCGCTTTGACTTCAAAGAAGTCTTTCGCCACGAAGTTTTCAATCTCTTCATCGCGGCGCACCACCAGCCCGAGCACGGGCGTCTGCACGCGTCCCACGGAAAGCACGCCCTGATAACCCGCATTACGACCGAGAATGGTGTACGCGCGGGTCATATTGATGCCGTACAGCCAGTCGGCTCGTGCTCGCGCCAGCGCAGAAACGCACAGCGGTACAAACTCGCTATTGGAGCGAAGACGATCGATCGCCCGCTCAACCGCCTGCGGGTTCAGGTCGTTTATCAAACAACGCTGTACCTGCTGGCGCTTTTCCGGTGCCAGTTGCAGGTAGTCCAGCACTTCATCTACCAGCAATTGCCCTTCACGGTCCGGGTCACCGGCGTGAACGATTTCGCTGGCTTCATGCAGAAAGCGTTTGATGACGTTAAGTTGTTTGGTCACGGAGGGTCGTGGCTGTAATTGCCACTTTTCCGGGACAATGGGGAGATCGGCCAGGTTCCAGCGCGCATAGCGACTGTCGTAGGCGTCTGGCTGCGCCTGCTCAAGCAGGTGACCGATACACCAGGTCACCACCTGGCCATTACCGCACTCGATAAAGCCATCGCCTTTCCGGTGCGGTTTGGGCAGGACATCAGCAATAGCGCGCGCCAGACTCGGTTTTTCGGCAATAAACAACCGCATTGAATTAACGGATCTCAACCATGGCACGACCGCCGCGCGCTGGCACCAGTTCGCCAATCGCCGTCAGTTCAATGCCAAACTCGGCGGCTGTAGCTTTGACCTCATTTTCAGCATCCGGCATGACCGCCAGCAGCAGACCGCCAGAAGTTTGCGGATCGCACAGCAGATCGCGCACTTCACGCGGCATTTCACCCATCAGATGCCCATAGCTGGCAAAGTTACGTTCGGTGCCGCCAGGCACTGCGCCCAACTTAATGTACTCTTCAACCCCCGGCAGTTTCGGGATCGCTTCATAGTCGACTCGCGCCTGCACACCAGCACCCTGACACATTTCGCTCAAATGCCCCAGCAGACCAAAACCAGTCACGTCAGTCATCGCTTTTACGCCTTCGATGTTGGCAAAGGACGCGCCTGCGATGTTCATCCGGCACATCACTTCCGTCGCTAGTCCCTGATGTTCTGGTTTCAGCAGTGATTTTTTCTCAGCCGTAGTAAGAACGCCAATTCCCAGCGGTTTCGTCAGGAACAGTTTGCATCCGGCTTGTGCAGTACTGTTTTTCTTCACCCGCTCGGTCGGTACGATCCCCGTTACCGCCAGACCAAAAATCGGCTCCGGCGCATCGATGGAGTGACCGCCAGCCAGCGCAATACCCGCCTGACGGCATGCATAGCGTCCACCTTCGGTTACTTCGCGGGCAATTTCAGGGGAAAGTTTGTTAATAGGCCAGCCGAGGATCGCAATCGCCATAATCGGTTTGCCACCCATCGCGAAGATATCGCTGATGGCGTTAGTCGCCGCAATGCGGCCAAAATCGAAAGGATTATCAACGATCGGCATAAAGAAGTCGGTGGTACTGATAACGCTGGTGCCATTGCCCAGATCGTACACCGCCGCATCGTCGCGGGTTTCATTACCCACAAGCAAATTCGGATCAACAAACTTCGCCTGCTCACTGTGCAGGATGGTTTCCAACACTTTTGGGGAAATTTTACAGCCGCAACCTGCACCGTGGCTGTATTGGGTCAAACGAATCGAGTTCTCGCTCATGGACATCTCCTGTCAATGCAATCCGGGTATGGTAACCCTCATTCCATGAAGTGATAAGTGAGAGTGTCTGAATTCCTGCGCCTTTGCTCACAATCCAGACAGTTTCGCGACAATTATCAGAAATAAGTCACAAACGGCGTCGGGTCCGGAACGTTTATCGATGTAGATGCTTTCAACTGCGGCGTACCAAGGTAGAGAAAACCGACAATTTTATCCTGCTCACGGCAACCGAATGCTTCACGCACTACCGGACTTTCAGTTAATGCGCCACTGCGCCAGATGCCGCCAAACCCCTGGGCAACTGCTGCCATTTGCATCGCCATGACCGCACATCCCGCAGACATTTCCTGTTCCCAGCGTGGAACTTTTTGATTTTCTTCGCATTTTGCTACCACCGTTATGATGAGCGGTGCGCGGAATGGCGCATTACGCGCTTTGTCGATAGCTTTGTCATCACTACCGGCAGCAATCGCCCCCTGTTCCAATAATGCGCTGAAACGCTCGCGTCCTTCCCCTTCAATCACAAAAAAATGCCACGGTTGCATGGACTTATGGTCCGGGGCACGCATACCCGCACGCAGGATGTTTTGCAGTTGTTCACCCGTTGGCGCAGGTTCAGCCAGGCGGGAGGCGCTACGGCGATTGATCAATAGTTCGAGTGCATCCATTTGATTAACTCCTGTCATGATATTTATTCACAAAATTAACACGAGAGTGGATTTTGTTACAGCACAGTCCGCAATTCCTGCTGACAAGTGCCGGTTGGGTCATTACGATAACCACATCTATTGCGCCTGTGACAGGTGTGACCTTAAGTTGGGAGAATACATGCGAACCCTTTGGCGATTTATTGCCGGATTTTTTAAATGGACGTGGCGTCTGCTGAATTTCGTCCGTGAAATGGTACTTAACCTGTTCTTTATTTTTCTCGTACTGGTTGGTGTGGGGATCTGGATGCAGGTCAGTGGTGGTGATTCGAAAGAAACGGCCAGTCGTGGCGCGCTGCTGCTGGACATATCTGGTGTAATCGTCGATAAACCCGACAGTTCTCAGCGGTTTAGTAAGCTAAGCCGCCAGCTGCTTGGTGCCAGTTCCGATCGTCTGCAGGAAAACTCACTGTTTGATATCGTCAACACCATTCGCCAGGCGAAGGACGACCGCAATATCACCGGTATCGTGATGGATCTGAAAAACTTCGCAGGCGGCGACCAGCCGTCTATGCAGTACATCGGCAAAGCCCTGAAGGAGTTTCGTGACAGCGGGAAACCAGTTTATGCCATAGGCGAGAACTACAGCCAGGGGCAATATTATCTCGCCAGTTTCGCCAACAAAATTTGGCTATCTCCACAAGGCGTGGTGGATCTGCACGGTTTTGCTACCAACGGTCTGTACTACAAATCGTTACTGGATAAGCTGAAAGTTTCCACCCATGTGTTCCGCGTGGGTACGTATAAATCTGCCGTTGAACCGTTTATTCGTGATGATATGTCACCGGCAGCCCGCGAAGCTGACAGCCGCTGGATCGGTGAGCTGTGGCAAAACTATCTGAATACTGTTGCCGCTAACCGGCAGATCCCTGCTCAGCAGGTATTCCCTGGTGCGCAAGGGTTGCTTGAGGGTTTAACCAAAACCGGTGGCGATACCGCGAAATATGCGCTGGAAAACAAGCTGGTCGATGCACTGGCATCAAGTGCCGAAATCGAAAAAGCGCTGACCAAAGAGTTCGGCTGGAGTAAGACTGATAAAAATTATCGCGCCATCAGTTATTACGATTACGCATTGAAAACGCCGGCAGATACCGGTGACAGCATCGGTGTCGTCTTCGCGAATGGCGCAATTATGGATGGCGAGGAAACTCAGGGGAATGTTGGCGGTGATACCACTGCGGCACAAATCCGCGACGCTCGCCTTGACCCGAAAGTGAAAGCGATTGTTCTGCGTGTTAATAGCCCTGGCGGCAGCGTTACCGCCTCTGAAGTGATTCGCGCTGAACTGGCAGCCGCCAGGGCAGCGGGTAAGCCTGTGGTTGTATCGATGGGCGGCATGGCGGCATCTGGTGGTTACTGGATTTCCACGCCAGCTAATTACATTGTGGCTAACCCCAGCACCCTGACCGGTTCTATCGGTATCTTCGGCGTGATCACTACCGTAGAAAATAGTTTGGATTCGATTGGTGTTCATACCGATGGCGTCTCAACTTCACCGCTGGCGGATGTTTCTATCACCAAGGCACTGCCGCCGGAAGCGCAGCAGATGATGCAGTTAAGCATTGAGAATGGCTATAAACGCTTTATCACGCTGGTTGCTGATGCGCGTCATTCGACGCCGGAGCAGATTGATAAAATCGCCCAGGGCCACGTCTGGACCGGTCAGGATGCAAAAGCTAACGGGCTGGTCGATAGTCTCGGGGATTTCGATGATGCGGTTGCCAAAGCAGCAGAGCTGGCAAAAGTGAAACAGTGGCATCTGGAATACTACGTTGATGAACCGACCTTCTTCGACAAAGTGATGGACAATATGTCTGGTTCTGTCCGGGCAATGTTGCCAGATGCGTTCCAGGCCATGTTACCTGCACCGCTGGCCTCGGTAGCCTCTACCGTTAAAAGTGAAAGCGACAAGCTGGCAACGTTTAACGACCCACAAAACCGTTATGCGTTTTGCCTGACCTGCGCCAACGTGCGTTAAATCCTGCAAAAATGTGGCCGATATGCTGTCGGCCACACTCCTGAATCGGACTGTCTTTCACTCCCTCTCTCCACTACATTCCCTTGCTCATTTAGCATCTGATATGGAGTCATCAGTGAATAAGGCCCCCTCTTTAATTGCCGCTATCGTCCTCGGACTGGGGATTAGCGCCTGTGGTTATTTTGTTGGCGATGGTGTTAAACATTTAAAAACCAATAACCGTTATGTAAATGTGCGTGGGCTTTCTGAAAAAGAAGTTCGCGCAGATACGGCAGAATTAACAATTGCGATTAACTTTAAGGGTAATATTCCCGGCGAACTGTTCCCGAAACTGGAAGACGCGCAGAAAAAAATTGTTGCCGAACTCAATGCTCAGGGGATTAACGAGAAAGAGATAACCCTGGGCCAATGGACAAGCAAGCGAACAGATTCCTTTTATCTGAAAGATGATCCCACAATGCCACGTTATAACGCAGACGGGTCAGTGACGATAAAAACCCATAATGTTGCTGCTGTCGAAAAAGTCGTCGCGAAATTAAACGAACTGCAAGTCGCTACAGAAGGCGCTATCGCTGAGAGCAAAGTCGCCTATCGCTTTAATGGTATTGGCGCACTGCGCGCTGAGATGATTGCCGCCGCCACCAAAGATGCACGCAACGCAGCATTACAATTTGCAACGGACTCAGGTAGCCAGGTGGGGTCAATTAGCGATGCCTCACAAGGCGTGTTCCAGATCTTCGCCAGTGGCAGTGATGAAGATGATCCTACGGCGATTAATAAAACGGTACGCGTAGTCACCACCGTAACCTATGCGTTGCAGGATTAACCACTTTTCTCCGGCGGGACACTAATCCCTCCGTTCTGCCGGACTTTTCTCATATCCACAGAGTATCCAGGTGCGCTCGCTGCCCCTCACGTATATACTTTTGCTCTTTCGATATCATTCATATCAATATCATGCAAAAGAAATCAATTTACGTCGCCTACACGGGCGGGACCATCGGGATGCAGCGTTCCGAGCAGGGTTATATTCCGGTGTCAGGTCATCTACAACGCCAACTGGCGCTGATGCCGGAATTCCATCGCCCGGAGATGCCAGATTTCACCATTCATGAATATACGCCGCTGATGGACTCTTCAGATATGACGCCAGAAGACTGGCAGCATATTGCTGAAGATATTAAAGCGCATTATGACGACTATGATGGTTTTGTCATTCTGCACGGCACCGACACGATGGCGTATACCGCCTCTGCGCTGTCGTTCATGCTCGAGAATCTCGGTAAACCGGTCATTGTGACAGGGTCACAAATCCCGCTGGCTGAGTTACGCTCTGACGGACAAATTAATCTGCTGAATGCGTTGTACGTTGCGGCGAATTATCCTATCAACGAAGTAACTCTCTTTTTTAATAATCGACTTTATCGTGGCAACCGTACCACCAAAGCCCATGCCGATGGTTTTGATGCGTTTGCCTCTCCAAACCTTCCTCCGTTACTGGAAGCAGGTATCCATATTCGTCGTTTGAATACGCCCCCCGCCCCGCACGGTGAAGGGGAATTGATCGTTCATCCAATCACCCCACAACCGATTGGCGTAGTGACGATTTATCCGGGGATTTCTGCTGACGTCGTGCGCAATTTTCTGCGCCAACCGGTGAAAGCATTGATTCTGCGCTCATATGGCGTGGGTAATGCGCCACAAAACAAAGCCTTCCTGCAAGAATTACAAGAAGCCAGCGATCGCGGAATTGTGGTAGTCAACCTGACACAATGTATGTCCGGTAAAGTGAACATGGGGGGTTATGCCACCGGTAACGCCCTCGCCCATGCCGGCGTTATTGGCGGTGCAGATATGACTGTAGAAGCCACGCTAACCAAACTGCATTACCTGCTTAGCCAGGAACTGGATACTGAAACCATTCGCAAGGCCATGAGCCAAAACCTGCGCGGCGAACTGACGCCGGATGATTAAGGAGACTGCAATGCCCCCTCGCGCCCTGTTACTGGTCGATTTACAAAATGATTTCTGTGCTGGTGGCGCGCTCGCCGTGCCGGAAGGTGACAGTACGGTGGATGTCGCTAACCGCCTGATTGACTGGTGCCAGTCGCGCGGTGAAGCGGTTATCGCCAGTCAAGACTGGCACCCGGCGAATCACGGCAGTTTTGCCAGTCAGCACGGTGTAGAGCCTTATACGCCAGGCCAACTCGACGGTTTGCCACAAACCTTCTGGCCAGATCACTGTGTGCAGAACAGTGAAGGCGCACAATTACATCCGTTACTGAACCAAAAAGCGATCGCAGCGGTGTTCCATAAAGGCGAAAATCCTTTAGTTGACAGTTACAGTGCCTTTTTTGATAACGGCCGTCGGCAGAAAACCACGCTCGATGACTGGTTACGCGATCATGAAATCGATGAATTGATCATTATGGGCCTGGCTACTGACTATTGCGTGAAGTTTACCGTGCTGGACGCGTTACAGTTAGGTTATAAGGTTAATGTGATTACCGATGGTTGTCGTGGCGTGAATATCCAGCCACAGGACAGTGCGCACGCGTTTATGGAGATGTCAGCAGCTGGGGCAACGCTATATACGCTGGCAGACTGGGAAGAGACGCAGGAGTAATATTAGTTGGATTCATCTCTGGCCTACATTTCCTCAATGACATTGTAGGCCAGATTATACTCGTTAGTGTTGCATTTAACCTATCAACCGCTAAATCGAACAATCAAGACGTCAAACAAGTATTTTTGTTCGCACTTAATAACAGACTCAAAAAGCTGAATAATTCAATCATTTAAACATGGCAATAGGCTTTGCTGAGATACCAAAATCTTCTTTTAACTGCTGTTTGCTCTTCATGACCATCTGACCATGTGTGTCAATTGTCATATGCTGAGCTTCGGTATTATGGCGGGCTTGCCACAGCATCACCAGCTGTAGGCAGTTCTCTTTTTGTTCCTCGGTCAGCGCAACGCCATCGGGCCATTTTCCCAGTTCAACAGCAGTCGACAAACGCTGGTATACCTCAGGCGTCATGCTGTTGATAATGTCATCAAGATTCATAATTTTTCCGCTCCTGTGGAATAAGTTGCTGAATCGTTTTTTCAACCGTTGATTTCTTCGCCGTTTTCGCCATCGGTAAAGCGTAAAGAGGCTGAGTTAACACAATAACGTTCACCCGTTGGCTGCGGCCCGTCGGGGAAGACATGCCCCAGATGGGCATCACAGTTACCGCAACGAATTTCTATGCGCTGCATTCCATGTGACAAGTCTTTGATATAACGAATGGATTCTTCACTCACCGGTTCGTAGAAACTGGGCCAGCCACAGCCGGAATCATACTTGGTTTGGGAATGAAACAGCGGGGCATCGCAGATCAAACAGTGATATACGCCGTCACGCTTGTTATGCAGTAAACGACCCGTAAATGGCGGCTCTGTCCCATGATTCTGCGTCACGTAGAACTGCATCTCGGACAAATTTTTTTTCAGTTCTTCTGCCGAAGGTTTATTAGCCATTTGCTCACATCTCACTTTAATCGTGCTCACATTACGCGACTGATTCTAACAAAACATTAACACCAACTGGCAAAATTTTGTCCTAAACTTGATCTCGACGAAATGGCTGCACCTAAATCGTGATGAAAATCACATTTTTATCGTAATTGCCCTTTAAAATTCGGGGCGCCGACCCCATGTGGTCTCAAGCCCAAAGGAAGAGTGAGGCGAGTCAGTCGCGTAATGCTTAGGCACAGGATTGATTTGTCGCAATGATTGACACGATTCCGCTTGACGCTGCGTAAGGTTTTTGTAATTTTACAGGCAACCTTTTATTCACTAACAAATAGCTGGTGGAATATATGACTATCAAAGTAGGTATCAACGGTTTTGGCCGTATCGGTCGCATTGTTTTCCGTGCTGCTCAGAAACGTTCTGACATCGAGATCGTTGCAATCAACGACCTGTTAGACGCTGATTACATGGCATACATGCTGAAATATGACTCCACTCACGGCCGTTTCGACGGTACCGTTGAAGTGAAAGACGGTCATCTGATCGTTAACGGTAAAAAAATCCGTGTTACCGCTGAACGTGATCCGGCTAACCTGAAATGGGACGAAGTTGGTGTTGACGTTGTCGCTGAAGCAACTGGTCTGTTCCTGACTGACGAAACTGCTCGTAAACACATCACCGCTGGTGCGAAAAAAGTGGTTATGACTGGTCCGTCTAAAGACAACACTCCGATGTTCGTTAAAGGCGCTAACTTCGACAAATATGCTGGTCAGGACATCGTTTCTAACGCTTCCTGCACCACCAACTGCCTGGCTCCGCTGGCTAAAGTTATCAATGATAACTTCGGCATCATCGAAGGTCTGATGACCACCGTTCACGCTACTACCGCTACTCAGAAAACCGTTGACGGCCCGTCTCACAAAGACTGGCGCGGCGGC
Organism: Escherichia sp. HH091_1A; assembly: GCF_030295175.1. NCBI lineage: Bacteria > Pseudomonadati > Pseudomonadota > Gammaproteobacteria > Enterobacterales > Enterobacteriaceae > Escherichia > Escherichia sp. HH091_1A. The sequence goes on from NZ_AP025747.1 coordinate 2,159,817, forward strand.
CGTGGTGCTTCCCAGAACATCATCCCGTCCTCTACCGGTGCTGCTAAAGCTGTAGGTAAAGTACTGCCAGAACTGAATGGCAAACTGACTGGTATGGCGTTCCGCGTTCCGACCCCGAACGTATCCGTAGTTGACCTGACCGTTCGTCTGGAAAAAGCTGCAACTTACGAGCAGATCAAAGCTGCCGTTAAAGCTGCTGCTGAAGGCGAAATGAAAGGCGTTCTGGGCTACACCGAAGATGACGTAGTATCTACCGATTTCAACGGCGAAGTTTGCACTTCCGTGTTCGATGCTAAAGCGGGTATCGCTCTGAACGACAACTTCGTGAAACTGGTATCCTGGTACGACAACGAAACCGGTTACTCCAACAAAGTTCTGGACCTGATCGCTCACATCTCCAAATAAGTTGAGATGACTCTGTGATCTAAAAAGAGCGACTTCGGTCGCTCTTTTTTTTACCTGATAAAATGAAGTTAAAGGACTGCGTCATGATTAAGAAAATTTTTGCCCTTCCGGTCATCGAACAAATCTCCCCTGTCCTCTCCCGTCGTAAACTGGATGAACTGGACCTCATTGTGGTCGATCATCCCCAGGTAAAAGCCTCTTTTGCATTACAGGGCGCACACCTTCTCTCGTGGAAACCTGCGGGTGAAGAAGAAGTTCTGTGGTTGAGTAACAACACACCGTTCAAAAATGGCGTCGCCATTCGCGGTGGCATACCGGTTTGCTGGCCGTGGTTTGGTCCGGCTGCACAACAAGGTCTGCCTGCGCACGGTTTTGCCCGCAACCTGCCGTGGACGCTGAAATCACATCGTGAAGATGCTGATGGTGTAGCGCTGACTTTTGAATTGACACAAAGCGAAGAGACGAAAAAATTCTGGCCGCACGACTTTACGCTGTTAGCGCATTTCCACGTGGGTAAAACCTGTGAAATCGATCTTGAAGCACACGGCGAATTTGAAACTACCTCTGCTCTGCATACCTACTTTAACGTGGGTGATATCGCTAAGGTAAGCGTCAGTGGACTAGGCGATCGCTTCATTGATAAAGTAAATGACGCGAAAGAAGATGTACTGACCGACGGTATTCAGACCTTCCCTGACCGTACCGATCGCGTGTATCTGAATCCGCAAGATTGCAGCGTAATTAATGACGAAGCGCTGAATCGTATTATCGCCGTAGGCCACCAGCATCATCTGAACGTTGTAGGCTGGAACCCAGGACCGGCGCTTTCAGTTAGCATGGGCGATATGCCGGATGATGGCTACAAGACCTTTGTTTGTGTAGAAACGGCATACGCTTCAGAAACGCAAAAAGTCACCAAAGAGAAACCTGCACATCTGGCGCAATCCATTCGCGTTGCGAAACGTTAATTTGCGTTAATATTGTGTGCCGGGTGCGATGCATCCGGCACGTATCAACATCACACCATATCCAGCGCAGTTTTTCCTTTTGGTGCCGGATACGCTTTATCCAGCATAACTAATTCCGCTGACGAAAGTTCAACCTCAAGCACAGCCGCATTTTGTTGGACATGTGCGACAGTTGCCGCTTTTGGAATCGCCATCACACCCTGATGGCTGATTACCCACGCCAACAATACTTGTGCCGCACTGATATTGTGAGCATGTGCAATTTCGTTGACTACCGCATTTTTTAACAGTCCATTGCGCAACCGCCCGGCCTGGGCTAATGGACTGTAAGCCATCACCGGCATCTGCTGTTTCTGGCACCAGGGAAGTAAATCGTACTCAATCCCTCGTGAACCGAGATGGTAAAGCACCTGATTAGTGGCACACTGATTTCCCCCCGGCAGCTGCCAGAGTTCCTGCATATCGACATAATCAAGGTTAGAAACGCCCCAGCGGCGGATTTTTCCCTGGGCGATCAATTTTTCCATCGCTGCGACAGTCTCTTCGAGAGCGAAACTGCCAGACCAGTGTAATAAGTAGAGATCGAGATAATCAGTATTGAGACGGCGTAAACTGGCTTCGCATGCATTTATCGCTTTTTGCCCGCCAGCATTCCACGGATAGACTTTAGAGACGAGAAAGACGTTCTCACGCAGACCGATTAATGCTTCCCCAACCACTTTTTCGGCACCGCCATCGGCATACATTTCGGCGGTATCAATGAGGGTTAAACCGAGTTCAATGCCCGCGCGTAGTGCAGCAACTTCTGTTTTACGCTGACTGGCATCTTCGCCCATATACCATGTTCCCTGCCCTATGGCTGGCAGTGCGACATCGCCACTAAATTGAATCATTTTTTGTTGCATTGTTTCCTCCCAGGTATTGCACCACCGTAATGCAAAACAGGGCGTTACGCCCTGTTTTTATGCACAAAATGCCCTGGAAAGATGCATTATCAGAATTTGTAGGTGATCCCGGTAGAAATCAGGCCAGTCCAGGATTTATCCACCATTGGGCTGTCAGTAACTTCATCAGACAGACGGGTGTAGCGCGCGGTACCGTAAACACTCCAGTCACCGAGGAAGTTGTAGCTGGCACTTAGCTCCAGGTAAGGGCTCCAGCTGTCGTTCGGGTTATAGCCACGCAGACCGCTGCGCGCAGACTCTTTGCGCGATACGCCATAATAGTATTCGTTCTGGTTTTCGCTGTTCCACTGCACACCAATACCCGGAGTCACGGTCAGGCCACCGTTGGTGTAACGATACAACCAGGCCATATCCCAGACGATGCCGTTGCTGTTATCCAGGGTATCGCCAGCCAGGGTGGTACGCAGGTAACCGTACTGGGTAAAGTGAGCATAAGACAGACCAGCCATCATGGTGCTCTTACGGTCATCCAGGTGACGCATTTGGTGATCGCCACTGTCTTTAGCTTTGAAGTAAAGCGGCGACCAGTAAGCGGTAATTGAAAGTTTATCCGTTGCGTCATTCCACAGGTAGTAACCACCACCTAAGCCACGGAACCAGAAGTTATCGCCTTCATAGTTGATTACCGGTACTGGGTAAACATCGGTATCGTAATCTTTATATGGGTGTTCAACGACACCTACGCCTGCGCCCAGGGAAAATTTACCTTCAGCGTGCGCTACGCCTGCAGACGTTGCGATAAGCACTCCAAGTGCCAGAAGTTTGAGTTTGGTCACAATTAATCATTCCTTAAACAAATGTTTAGCGGGCGACAAAGTTTACCCGTCAATACATCGAAACCCAACCTTTTTACGTTTTCATTTTTTAAAGTAACTGTTTAATTTTCCTGACGCAGATGACACCACGCTTACAGCCAAATGAATTACGCGTTACTGGCGACCCTGGTCTTTACATTAATTATGCAAATTTTATGGATGAGTTGTTGATATGCCATTGAAATTAAGAAAGCCGTGCAGGCAAGTTTTCCATTTGCCATCTACGCTTAATTTTGAAGGTGTATCACCGGGCACGTTGTTCTCATCGTCGATAAAATGGCATGAGAGTTGCTGTGTTTTAGCAAGAGACGTCGTTCAGTTTACCTCTTCCGGGAGCCTCTACTATTCATATGAACGGCTCTTAACCTGTGCTAAAAAACGAAAGGACGGCATACCATGAATATATTCGATCACTATCGCCAGCGATATGAAGCTGCCAAGGACGAAGAGTTCACACTGCAGGAGTTTCTTACCACTTGTCGGCAAGATCGCAGTGCTTATGCCAACGCGGCTGAGCGGCTATTGATGGCTATCGGTGAGCCTGTCATGGTCGATACAGCCCAGGAACCCAGACTTTCTCGACTCTTTTCTAACCGGGTCATTGCACGTTACCCGGCCTTTGAAGAGTTTTACGGCATGGAAGACGCGATTGAACAGATTGTCTCTTATCTGAAACACGCGGCTCAGGGGCTGGAGGAGAAGAAACAAATCCTGTATCTGCTGGGGCCTGTGGGTGGGGGTAAATCATCGCTTGCTGAGCGACTGAAATCATTAATGCAGCTCGTGCCGATCTATGTATTAAGCGCTAACGGTGAGCGGAGCCCGGTCAACGATCATCCGTTCTGTCTTTTCAATCCGCAAGAAGATGCGCAGATTCTGGAAAAAGAGTATGGCATTCCTCGACGCTATCTTGGCACCATCATGTCGCCGTGGGCAGCAAAACGCCTGCATGAATTTGGTGGCGATATTACTAAGTTCCGGGTGGTAAAGGTCTGGCCGTCAATTCTGCAACAAATTGCTATCGCCAAAACGGAACCTGGCGATGAGAACAACCAGGACATCTCAGCGCTGGTAGGGAAAGTCGATATCCGTAAACTCGAACACTACGCGCAGAACGATCCAGACGCCTACGGATATTCCGGTGCACTATGCCGCGCCAACCAGGGGATCATGGAGTTTGTCGAGATGTTTAAAGCACCGATTAAAGTGCTGCATCCCCTGTTAACCGCCACTCAGGAAGGTAACTACAACGGGACGGAAGGTATCTCCGCCTTGCCGTTTAACGGGATTATTCTCGCCCATTCGAACGAATCCGAATGGGTCACTTTCCGTAATAACAAGAACAACGAAGCCTTCCTCGATCGTGTTTATATCGTGAAGGTGCCATATTGCTTGCGTATTTCCGAAGAGATCAAAATCTACGAGAAATTGCTTAATCACAGTGAACTGACTCACGCCCCCTGCGCACCTGGCACGCTGGAAACGCTGTCTCGTTTTTCCATTCTTTCGCGTCTGAAAGAGCCGGAAAACTCCAGCATTTATTCGAAGATGCGGGTTTATGATGGCGAAAGTCTGAAAGACACCGATCCGAAAGCCAAGTCGTATCAGGAATATCGTGACTACGCAGGCGTTGATGAAGGGATGAACGGTCTGTCCACGCGTTTTGCGTTTAAGATCCTCTCTCGCGTGTTCAACTTCGATCATGTAGAAGTGGCGGCAAACCCGGTCCATCTGTTCTACGTCCTGGAACAGCAGATCGAGCGCGAGCAGTTCCCTCAGGAGCAGGCTGAGCGTTATCTCGAGTTCCTGAAAGGTTACTTGATTCCGAAATATGCTGAGTTTATCGGTAAAGAGATTCAGACTGCGTATCTTGAATCCTATTCTGAATATGGACAAAACATTTTTGACCGTTATGTCACGTATGCAGATTTCTGGATTCAGGATCAGGAGTATCGCGACCCGGATACCGGGCAGCTATTTGACCGCGAATCTCTCAACGCTGAGCTGGAGAAAATTGAGAAACCGGCGGGGATCAGTAATCCAAAAGATTTCCGCAACGAGATTGTCAACTTCGTACTGCGCGCCAGAGCGAATAACAGCGGACGCAATCCGAACTGGACCAGCTATGAAAAACTGCGCACGGTTATTGAGAAGAAAATGTTCTCTAATACCGAGGAGCTGTTGCCAGTTATTTCGTTTAACGCCAAAACGTCAACCGACGAGCAGAAGAAACACGACGATTTTGTCGACCGTATGATGGAAAAAGGCTACACCCGTAAACAGGTGCGTTTACTGTGCGAATGGTATTTGCGCGTACGTAAATCGTCTTAACAACCATGGCCCGGTACGCATGCTACCGGGCCTACAACGACAGCGAACCGTGGGCCAGAGAAGCGGCAACACAGGCGTAGCAAACAGTTGGCAAATGTAGTACGGGGGGCATATGACCTGGTTTATTGACCGGCGTCTGAACGGCAAAAACAAAAGCATGGTGAATCGCCAGCGTTTTTTACGCCGTTATAAAGCGCAAATTAAACAGTCGATCTCCGAGGCCATTAATAAGCGTTCGGTGACTGACGTCGACAGCGGCGAGTCCGTATCCATTCCAACGGAAGATATTAGCGAACCGATGTTTCATCAGGGACGTGGCGGCCTGCGCCACCGCGTTCATCCGGGCAATGACCATTTCGTCCAGAACGACCGCATTGAACGCCCCCAGGGCGGCGGCGGTGGTTCCGGCAGTGGTCAGGGCCAGGCCAGCCAGGATGGTGAAGGTCAGGATGAATTTGTCTTTCAGATTTCGAAAGATGAGTATCTTGATCTGCTCTTTGAAGATTTGGCCTTACCGAATCTGAAACAAAACCAACAACGCCAGCTGACCGAATATAAAACGCATCGGGCGGGTTATACCGCTAACGGCGTTCCTGCCAATATCAGCGTTGTGCGTTCATTGCAGAACTCACTGGCGCGACGCACAGCCATGACGGCGGGCAAGCGGCGGGAACTTCATGCGCTGGAAGAGAATTTGGCCATCATCAGCAACAGTGAGCCTGCGCAACTGCTGGAAGAGGAACGTCTGCGCAAAGAAATTGCAGAATTACGTGCCAAAATTGAACGCGTCCCTTTTATTGACACCTTCGATTTACGATACAAGAACTACGAAAAACGACCCGATCCCTCCAGCCAGGCAGTGATGTTTTGCCTGATGGACGTTTCGGGTTCAATGGATCAGTCCACTAAAGATATGGCTAAGCGTTTTTATATTCTGCTGTATCTGTTCCTTAGCAGAACGTATAAGAACGTGGAAGTCGTTTACATCCGGCACCATACCCAGGCGAAAGAAGTCGATGAACATGAGTTTTTCTACTCACAGGAAACTGGCGGTACCATTGTTTCCAGCGCCCTGAAACTGATGGATGAGGTGGTGAAAGAGCGTTATAACCCGGCGCAATGGAATATTTACGCGGCACAAGCATCGGACGGCGATAACTGGGCCGATGACTCTCCACTTTGCCATGAAATCCTGGCGAAAAAATTATTGCCCGTTGTTCGTTATTACAGCTATATCGAAATTACCCGTCGCGCTCATCAGACACTGTGGCGAGAATATGAACATCTGCAATCTACTTTCGACAATTTTGCGATGCAGCATATCCGCGACCAGGATGATATTTATCCGGTGTTCCGTGAACTGTTTCATAAACAAAATGCAACAGCTAAAGACTAAAACTGTCAGCCGGGTCATTATCGCCTGGCTGATTTTTAGCTCACTGTAAATTATCTCATTTATTACATACATTAGCTTACAATCGCTTTAAATATGACAGCATAACCTTTACACAATTTAGTTTCAGAAAACAATCATTCGGAAAAATGATTCGGTCAACACGTATTTCCCTGGGGTTATTCTTTAATTATTTTTTATCGTCAACGAAAATTGATCCTGGTCAAAACCATATATCTCTGCCATCAATAAAATCCAGCACTCACATTGCTCTCCTTTTTATGGCTTCTATGGGTACACAAAAATTAAAAGCTCAAGGCTTTTTTATTTTCAGCTTATTGCTGACGTTAATTTTATTTTGCATTACTACCTTATATAACGAAAACACGAATGTAAAACTCATTCCACAGATGAATTACCTGATGGTTGTTGTGGCTTTGTTTTTCCTTAACGCCGTCATTTTTCTTTTCATGTTAATGAAGTATTTCACTAACAAACAAATTTTACCAACACTCATTTTAAGCCTTGCATTTTTAAGTGGCCTTATCTATTTAGTTGAAACCATTGTAATTATCCATAAACCAATCAACGGCAGTACACTGATCCAGACAAAGTCGAATGATGTTTCCATTTTCTATATTTTCCGCCAACTCAGTTTCATTTGTTTAACCTCGCTGGCGCTCTTTTGTTATGGGAAAGACAACATCCTTGACAACAATAAGAAAAAAACTGGCATTCTGTTGCTGGCGCTGATTCCTTTTTTATTTTTTCCCCTTCTGGCACACAATCTGAGCAGTTATAACGCTGACTATTCTTTGTATGTCGTCGATTACTGTCCGGACAACCATACTGCGACCTGGGGAATCAACTATACAAAAATATTGGTTTGTCTGTGGGCATTTTTACTGTTCTTTATTATCATGCGTACACGATTAGCCAGCGAACTATGGCCGTTAATAGCATTATTATGTCTGGCATCGCTATGCTGCAACTTACTTCTACTGACTCTGGATGAGTATAATTACACCATCTGGTATATCAGTCGCGGGATTGAAGTTTCCAGTAAACTGTTTGTTGTGTCTTTTCTGATTTATAACATTTTTCAGGAACTGCAACTCTCCAGCAAACTGGCAGTTCATGATGTACTGACCAATATTTATAATCGGCGCTACTTTTTCAACAGCGTAGAGTCATTATTGTCGCGACCTGTTGTTAAGGACTTTTGTGTCATGCTGGTTGATATTAATCAGTTCAAGCGCATCAATGCCCAATGGGGACATCGTGTGGGTGATAAAGTGCTGGTTTCAATTGTCGATATTATCCAGCAAAGCATCCGCCCCGATGATATTTTAGCGCGACTGGAGGGTGAGGTGTTTGGCTTGCTATTTACCGAACTCAATAGTGCCCAGGCAAAAATCATTGCGGAACGTATGCGTAAAAATGTCGAACTCCTGACCGGTTTTAGTAACAGATATGATGTTCCTGAACAAATGACCATCAGTATTGGCACGGTTTTTTCAACGGGTGACACGCGTAATATCTCGCTTGTCATGACGGAAGCAGATAAAGCCTTACGCGAAGCGAAAAGCGAGGGGGGCAACAAAGTGATTATTCATCATATTTAAGTGCAAAAATATTCAGAGCCATGCTTTTTGCGTGGCTTTTGCATACAATTTATTACTATTACCCCTAAATTTCCCCTCCCCAGCGGCGCAGAGATGAGTATAATTAGCGCCCCTGTGCCAGGCCGCAATCGAACTTTATCTGGTTTTCTCGTTTCACTAACCGAAGGAGTGCCATTTATCATGAAATTGCACCATAGAATGCTCCGGCATTTTATCGCCGCAAGTGTCATTGTGCTGACATCTTCCTTCCTTATTTTTGAACTTGTCGCCAGCGACAGAGCAATGAGTGCCTATCTGCGCTATATCGTGCAGAGAGCAGATTCCTCCTTTCTTTATGATAAGTATCAGAATCAGAGTATTGCCGCGCATGTGATGCGCGCTCTCGCTGCTGAGCAGTCGGAAGTGTCCCCAGAACAGCGGCGCGCCATCTGCGAGGCTTTTGAGTCTGCCAATAATACCCATGGCTTAAACCTGACTGCCCATAAATACCCGGGCTTACGCGGCACACTACAAACCGCATCCACTGACTGCGACACAATTGTGGAAGCTGCAGCACTATTACCCGCTTTTGATCAGGCAGTGGAAGGCAACCGCCACCAGGATGATTACGGTTCAGGTCTTGGAATGGCCGAAGAGAAATTTCACTATTATCTCGATCTCAATGACCGCTATGTCTATTTTTATGAGCCGGTTAATGTTGAGTACTTTGCGATGAATAACTGGTCCTTCCTGCAGTCAGGAAGTATTGGCATCGATCGCAAAGATATTGAAAAGGTATTTACCGGGCGTACCGTATTATCGAGCATTTACCAGGATCAGCGTACTAAACAGAACGTGATGAGTTTGCTGACGCCGGTATATGTCGCAGGGCAGCTAAAAGGGATTGTGCTGCTGGATATTAACAAAAACAATCTGCGGAATATCTTTTACACTCATGACCGCCCTCTCCTCTGGCGTTTTCTCAATGTCACGCTAACTGATACAGATTCAGGGCGCGACATTATCATCAACCAGAGCGAAGATAATCTGTTCCAGTATGTCAGTTACGTCCATGACTTACCGGGCGGTATTCGTGTCTCGTTATCCATTGATATTCTTTACTTTATCACGTCTTCGTGGAAAAGCGTTCTGTTCTGGATTTTGACGGCGTTAATTTTGCTGAATATGGTCCGGATGCACTTCCGTTTATACCAAAACGTGTCGCGAGAAAATATTAGTGATGCGATGACTGGACTGTATAATCGCAAAATTTTAACCCCTGAACTGGAGCAGCGGTTGCAGAAACTGGTGCAATCCGGTTCTTCGGTGATGTTTATTGCAATTGACATGGACAAGTTAAAGCAAATAAATGACACCCTCGGTCATCAGGAGGGGGATTTAGCGATTACGTTATTAGCTCAGGCGATTAAACAGTCGATTCGTAAAAGTGATTATGCCATCCGACTCGGTGGCGATGAATTCTGCATCATTCTTGTCGATTCGACGCCGCAAATTGCAGCACAACTGCCTGAACGTATCGAAAAACGTCTGCAACATATCGCGCCTCAGAAAGAGATCGGCTTCTCTTCCGGTATTTACGCGATGAAAGAAAACGATACGTTACATGATGCATATAAAGCTTCCGATGAGCGTTTATATGTCAATAAGCAGAACAAAAACAGCCGTTCATGATAACCTTCTGTGGTTGTTTGCTTGTAATCTCAGGAGCATGAAATGACTGAAATGGCTAAAGGAAGCGTGACGCATCAGCGGTTAATCGCTTTATTATCACAAGAAGGTGCTGACTTCCGCGTCGTTACCCATGAAGCGGTAGGTAAATGTGAAGCGGTGTCAGAAATTCGTGGCACCGCTTTAGGCCAGGGGGCTAAGGCACTGGTATGTAAAGTCAAAGGCAATGGTGTAAATCAACATGTTCTGGCGATCCTCGCGGCCGATCAACAGGCCGATCTGAGCCAACTCGCCAGCCATATAGGCGGATTACGCGCTTCGTTGGCCAGCCCGGCGGAAGTCGATGAACTCACAGGCTGTGTCTTCGGCGCGATCCCCCCTTTCAGCTTCCATCCAAAACTCAAACTGGTCGCCGACCCATTGCTCTTCGAGCGATTCGATGAAATCGCCTTTAATGCAGGCATGCTGAATAAATCCGTTATTTTGAAAACTGCGGATTATTTGCGCATTGCGCAACCAGAACTGGTCAATTTCCGCCGCACTGCGTAACTAGCCTGTCCGTTCAATAAGCAGAACGGACAAAACCAGCACAACAGCAATAACAAAAAACGATGACGTGATAATCAGTGTCTCAACGAACATTTGATCGTTCATGGTATGCCCCGGGAGATAACTGTTTTCACGTTATTGATAGCGTGTACAAATGGCAGTTTGATGACAGTTCGCCTGATTTTTTATGCAAAAAACGTAAAGATTTTCTACTTCCTTCCTGCAGCAAGCGTAAAGTAAGCAGGCTTATTATTTTTTGGCAAGGAAACCACGATGTTTGATGTCACTTTGCTGATCCTGCTCGGGTTAGCTGCGCTGGGCTTTATCAGTCATAACACCACTGTCGCCGTTTCAATTCTGGTGTTAATCATTGTCCGCGTCACACCGTTAAGCACCTTTTTCCCGTGGATTGAAAAACAGGGGCTAAGTATCGGGATAATCATTCTGACGATTGGCGTTATGGCCCCCATCGCCAGCGGGACGCTACCGCCCTCAACCCTGATTCACTCGTTTCTGAACTGGAAATCGCTGGTGGCAATTGCAGTAGGCGTTATTGTCTCCTGGCTGGGTGGGCGCGGCGTGACGTTAATGGGCAGCCAGCCGCAACTGGTCGCCGGGCTGCTGGTGGGCACTGTTTTGGGCGTGGCGCTGTTTCGCGGCGTACCGGTTGGCCCGCTTATTGCCGCGGGTCTGGTTTCGCTGATTGTGGGGAAACAGTAGTTAATCCCGCAATATATCGGCCTGGCGTTTGCCCCAGGCCTTTCTTAAACATAGTAATAAAGGCCGTTGTTGAATCATACCCCAGCGTATGTGCAACTTTCTGTACTGTATCGCCTTTTACTAATCCCTGAAGCGCCATAATCAACTGTAACTGCTGACGCCACTGGCGAAAACTCAACCCCGTCTCTTTCACTATCAGCCGGGCAAGATTGCGTTCACTCATCGCGAAAAAGCGAGCCCATTGGCCCAATGACCCCCACTCGACGGGCTCTTTCGCCATCATCTCCACCATCGTGCGGATTTTAGGATGAGAAGAAACGGGCAGGTGCAGCTGTTGTTGTGGCTGCTGAGGCAGTTCATCAAACAGGACCTGAATTAATCTGCGGGTCATCGGCTCAGCACGCTGAGTCGTCGTCCTGTTTGCCAGGGTTAAAATTAATTCCCGGCATAAGGGCGATATTTTCAATGTGCAACAGGTTGTCGGCATTGTCACTGCGCTGGGTTCGATAAACAGAAAACAGAGTTCAGCGTTAGCTGTCACTTGATTGCTATGTTCCACCCCTCCCGGTATCCAAACCGCATATTGCGGCGGCACCATCCACAAAGCATTTTCCACCGTACAGGTAATTGCACCATGTAGCGCCAGTATCAGCTGCCCTTTGCGGTGCTGATGTACAGGACTGGTTAACTCATCCGTTCCGGCGTGAATACAAAATGCGACCGCGGCTTCATGGTGTCGGTCGGGTTCATAGCCATTGAGATTCAACCTGTGCATCATTTTGTCCGAATTTAGCGATAATTTGTCATTTTAGCTTGATTCAACATAACAATAAAAACGGTAAGGTACAGCCTCGTTTGTAACAATGAGAAGCATATGACCTGTTCAACTTCATTAAGCGGCAAAAACAGGATTGTCCTTATCGCTGGCATTCTGATGATTGCCACAACATTACGCGTCACCTTTACCGGCGCAGCACCGTTACTGGATACGATTCGTTCCGCTTACTCGCTAACGACGGCGCAAACCGGCTTATTGACCACCCTGCCATTATTAGCCTTTGCGCTAATCTCACCGCTGGCCGCCCCGGTGGCGCGACGTTTTGGTATGGAACGTAGCCTGTTTGCCGCGTTACTTTTGATCTGTGCTGGTATTGCAATTCGCTCTCTCCCTTCGCCTTACTTATTATTTGGCGGTACAGCGGTCATTGGCGGTGGGATTGCATTAGGCAATGTCTTACTGCCAGGATTAATTAAACGCGATTTCCCTCATTCCGTCGCCAGACTTACCGGCGCATATTCCCTGACAATGGGAGCTGCGGCGGCACTGGGATCGGCTATGGTAGTGCCGCTGGCTTTGAACGGTTTTGGCTGGCAAGGCGCGTTGCTCATGCTGATGTGTTTTCCTCTGCTGGCTCTTTTTTTATGGCTGCCACAGTGGCGAAGTCAACAACATGCAAATTTGAGTACCTCACGCGCCTTACATACTCGGGGTATCTGGCGTTCGCCGCTTGCCTGGCAGGTGACATTGTTTCTTGGGATCAACTCACTGGTCTATTACGTGATTATTGGCTGGCTTCCGGCGATCCTCATCAGTCACGGCTATAGCGAAGCACAGGCGGGTTCACTGCATGGTTTGCTGCAACTAGCCACAGCAGCTCCCGGCTTGCTGATCCCACTTTTCTTACATCATGTGAAAGATCAGCGTGGTATTGCAGCGTTCGTTGCCTTGATGTGCGCAGTGGGCGCGGTTGGGCTCTGCTTTATGCCAGCGCACGCGATCACATGGACTTTGCTTTTCGGTTTTGGTTCCGGCGCAACAATGATACTGGGGTTGACGTTCATTGGTCTGCGGGCAAGTTCTGCGCATCAGGCGGCGGCACTCTCGGGGATGGCACAATCCGTCGGGTATTTGCTGGCAGCCTGTGGGCCGCCGCTGATGGGTAAAATACACGATGCTAACGGTGACTGGTCCGTACCACTGATGGGTGTTGCAATACTTTCACTACTGATGGCGATTTTCGGACTTTGCGCCGGGAGAGACAAAGAAATTCGCTAATATCCGGTGCTATAGTGACGTGACAAATCATGCGTGAAAGGGAGAACAAATACGATGAATATTCAGTGCAAACGCGTTTATGATCCGGCTGAACAGAGCGATGGTTATCGCGTACTGGTCGACCGCCTCTGGCCGCGCGGTATCAAGAAAACCGATTTAGCCCTTGATGAGTGGGATAAAGAAATCACGCCGTCAACGGAACTGCGCAAAGCCTTTCACGGCGAAGTCGTCGATTTTGCAACCTTTCGCGAGCAATATCTTGCAGAACTGGCGCAACACGAGCAAGAAGGAAAGCGGCTGGCAGACATCGCCAAAAAACAGCCGCTGACCCTGCTCTACTCAGCAAAAAACACCACGCAGAACCATGCGCTGGTGCTGGCAGACTGGCTACGTAGCTTGTGATTTTAGTGCAGCATCCGGCGGTTATTTTTCACCAGCCGGATGGTCCCGTCGCCACAATGCCCATTCATCAATCGTTTCACCGCCCGGTAATTTGCAATTGTTGCTGACCCCTTGCGCTGTCTGCACAGGAATGAGCGTCCCGCCCTTCTGCTGGCAATAGACCGACGCCGGATTTGCCATACCAATCTGCGGCGGTTTAGGTGCTTCTGGCTGAGAAGGGGTTGAACAACCAGCCAGGACCAGCAAGCAAGGCAGAACAAAACTGATAATTTTCATTTATTGATCTCACATATTTATCCAAGCTTAGAGTATCGCGGTATCGTTTTGTTTTGCAGCACTATTTTTATTACATTCACTCAAATCATATTACGCCTTGTTTCATCTTTGTTGTTGATGTTTTATCATGCCTGCAAAGATTAAATAATCAGCATTTACCCGCCGTATCCTGGAGTTGTTTCGTGTCAGATCAGATTATCGCCCGCGTCTCGCAATCCCTTGCCAAAGAACAGTCACTGGAAAGCCTGGTCCGACAGCTTCTGGAGATGCTGGAAATGGTCACTGATATGGAATCAACCTACCTGACCAAAGTGGATGTCGAAGCGCGCCTGCAGCATATAATGTTTGCCCGTAACAGCCAGAAAATGCACATCCCGGAGAATTTTACCGTCTCGTGGGATTACTCGTTATGCAAACGCGCCATTGATGAAAACTGCTTTTTCAGCGATGAAGTCCCCGACCGTTGGGGCGATTGTATTGCGGCACGCAATCTTGGCATCACCACATTTCTGAGCACGCCAATTCACTTACCGGATGGATCATTCTATGGCACGCTTTGCGCCGCCAGCAGTGAGAAGCGCCAGTGGAGTGAACGCGCGGAACAGGTTTTGCAGTTATTCGCCGGACTGATTGCACAATATATTCAAAAAGAGGCGCTGGTTGAACAGCTGCGCGAAGCCAATGCCGCACTGATTGCGCAATCGTATACCGACTCGTTAACCGGGCTACCGAATCGGCGGGCGATTTTTGAAAACCTGACGACGCTGTTTTCTCTTGCGAGGCATCTTAACCATAAGATAATGATCGCATTTATCGATCTGGATAACTTCAAATTAATCAATGATCGTTTTGGTCATAATAGTGGCGATCTGTTTCTTATTCAGGTTGGCGAGCGCCTTAATACGCTCCAGCAAAATGGCGAAGTTATTGGTCGTCTCGGCGGTGATGAGTTTTTGGTTGTTTCACTGAACAATGAGAATGCGGATATTCCATCGCTGCGAGAACGTATTCAACAGCAAATACGCGGAGAATATCACTTAGGTGATGTTGATTTGTATTATCCTGGTGCCAGTCTTGGCATAGTAGAAGTCGATCCTGAAACGACCGATGCAGACAGCGCCCTGCATGCTGCCGATATCGCGATGTATCAGGAGAAAAAACACAAACAGAAAACACCTTTTGTCGCGCATTCAGCGCTACATTCCTAAGGCGTATTCACATCCTTTTGATTGGTGATAACATGCGAATCGGTATTATTTTTCCGGTTGTAATCTTTATTACAGCGGTCGTATTTTTAGCATGGTTTTTTATTGGCGGCTATGCTGCCCCGGGAGCATAAAGATGAAAAAAACAACGATTATTATGATGGGCGTAGCGATTATTGTCGTTCTCGGCACTGAGTTGGGATGGTGGTAACGTCACATCTAAAAAATAGCAAAGGCTGCCTGTGTGCAGCCTTTGTGCAATTTACGCGTTAACTTTTGATCTTTCTGTAGATAAACAGCACGACAATCGCACCAATAACGGCAACCACGAAGCTGCCAAAATTGAAGCCATCGACTTTACCAAAGCCAAACAGCGTGCTGATCCATCCGCCGACTACGGCACCGACTATCCCCAGCAGGATAGTCATAAAGAATCCACCACCATCTTTACCTGGCATGATCCACTTCGCCAGAATACCGGCAATAAGCCCAAAAATAATCCATGACAGAATGCCCATTGTTTCCTCACTTATCTGTTTTGCATTAGCGGGTTACTCGCTGATAAAAAGCATAGCACAACATCAGGAGGGCAAGATTTGTGACAAGCATCACGGAGGATTTTTTTGCGATGGCGCAGAAATTGCGCCATCTACGATCAGTGATAATTACCAACCACAAACATCATGTTCGTTTTCCGTGTCATAAGAACGCACGGTATTCACCAGATCTTTTATCACTTCAGCCGCCACTTCTGGCACCAGCAAAGTCATCGGCGTCTCTGTTTCGTAATCAACAGAAACACCATTGCTGTTATTGGTAACGGTCACGGTATACGTTGCTTTGCCCATGATTCATTTCCCGTTATGAATGACTTTTCGTTGTGGCGCGCCTTCCATCAGGACTTCAGGAGCAACGAAGAAGTCAATGTTGAAATAAGTATCGTCAGTCATGGTTTCAATGTTGTGCCACTTTTCTGGCGGAAACACCGCAAACTGCCCCGCTTCGATAAGGATCACCTGATCAGGTTCTGCACTGTGTTCATCAGCGTAGCCGAGATATTTGACCGCCCCATGCATAACGGAAAGGCGTGGGTATACCCCTGGGCGCGTTCCTTTATCAAGATGACGTTCGAATATTCCGGCAGGCGCAGTTTGTTTATTCCAGAAAGGCGTTGAGCGCGTATGAATATAATTCTGTGGGATTTGCAGCATCCTTTTCCCTCCTTCGATGAATGTGCTGAAAACAGTTTATTTCAGCCGTTTCAGGGTACGCCTGATAATTTGTATTTTAAATACCATTTATTGGTTACTCTTTAGCACCGTATCAGCGATGAATAAGGAAAGATTACAGGCAGGAAGCCCGCGATAACGCGGGCTGAAAGCATTAGGACTGCAGCGTCGCCAGTCGGGCGGCAAAACCTACGAACATCAAACCAATCAGTGAGTTGCCCACTTTAGCCAGTTTCTTTTTGGTACGTATGTACTGTGTGACAAAAGCACCAGAAATAATCAGGAAGCTCAAATAGCAGAAACTCACCAGTTCCAGCGTCGTCGCCAGAATAAAGAATGAAATTCCCGTATGTGGAGCATTAACATCGATAAACTGTACAAAAAACGACACATAGAACAAAATGGCTTTCGGATTAGTCAGGCTCAAAATTAACGCGCGCTTAAAGATGGCACCGTATTGGGGCTCGTCGGATTTGACCTCGCTATTTTTACCCTTCAGGGTCGCGTAGAGAATTTTACTCCCCAGGTAGAGCAAATAAAACGCACCGAGATAACGTACAATGTTGAATAATATCGGGGTGGTTTTAATTAATGTCGCCACTCCGGCCCATGCCAGAAACATCAATACTGCATCGCCAATAAATACGCCACAGGCCGCAAGATAGCCGCCTTTGATACCGCTACTGACGCTATTTTTGAGTACAAACAGGGTATTTGGCCCTGGCACCAACACAATAAAAATGGCCCCAACCAGATAGGTCCAGTAATTCAGAACCCCGTATTCAGCGAACACATTAACCTCTTTAATTATCTTTCGATCATGCGCGATTAAAGGTGAATATGCTAACCAATCTGTAGCGGCTTAGAAAGGAGAAAATCAGGTTTTAACCCGATATCAACCCGATAATTGAATCATTAATCAGGCATGCTCCAGTGAAAAATTCGGGTAGTGCTCGGCAAAATACTGGCGTAAAAATTCTACCGTTATCCGCACTTTCGCTGACGTCGCCAGCCTTGAAACATAAACGGCCCAGACATTTGCTGGCTGGTAATACTCCGGTAGCACTTGCACTAAATGACCACTGGCAATATTTTCGCTGACATCCCACCAGGAGCGTAGCGCAATCCCCTGACCATCAAGACACCACTGATGAACAATTTCTCCATGATTAGACGACAGCGGGCCGGTGACTTTAATCGCATGGTGGCCTTCTTTATTGCGTAATTGCCAGATACCAAAAGGATGATCGCGCTCTTTAATGACCAGGCACGGCAATGCAGAAAGGTCGGTTAAATGTTTCGGCGTGCCATATTGCGCAATAAATTCCGGCGATGCGCAGAGAATACGGTAATTGGTCGCCAGTTTGCGGGCGATTAAATTAGGGGCGATGTCATCGCCAATGCGAATGTCGAGATCGACACCTTCATTGACCAAATCGACCAACCGGTCTTCCACATCAAAACGTAATTCCAGTTGCGGATACGCTTTCGCCAGCGCTGATAACGCCGGAGCCACTACCTGTCGTCCAAAACCAAAGCTGCTGATAATACGCAGCATCCCCTGCGGCACCTGACGCACGTCAGAAAGTTCGTCCATCATCTGGCCGACATCCTGCAAAATCCGCTGCGCCCATTCATAAATCCGCTCTCCTTCTTCGGTAATGGTGACGCGGCGGGTGGTACGGTGTAACAACACCACATTTAGCGTTTGTTCCAGCAAGGCAATGCGTTTGCTGACAAAAGCCGGTGAAACACCCAATTCTTCCGCCACAGCGGCAAAACCAGCCCGGCGAGCCACCAGCATAAAGACGCGCAAATCGTTCAGCAGCGGTAAATTATTCATGATTCGTGTTTTATGTTTCACCAGTTGCGGGGATTAATTCCTTTTCAGTCAATTATAGGATGGTGAGGTTGTCAATTTTGATGGTCAGGAAGTGAGAACCCAATGATGAAAACGATGCGTATTGCTGCGATCCCGGGAGACGGGATTGGCAAAGAAGTCCTTCCTGAAGGGATTCGCGTGTTACAGGCTGCCGCTGAGCGCTGGGGCTTCGCCTTGAGTTTTGAGCAAATGGAGTGGGCGAGCTGCGAGTATTACAGCCATCACGGTAAAATGATGCCGGACGACTGGCATGAGCAACTTAGCCGTTTCGACGCCATCTATTTTGGTGCCGTCGGCTGGCCGGATACCGTTCCGGACCATATTTCGTTGTGGGGTTCGCTGCTGAAATTTCGTCGTGAGTTCGACCAGTACGTCAACCTGCGCCCGGTTCGTCTCTTTCCTGGCGTTCCCTGCCCGCTGGCGGGAAAACAGCCTGGCGACATCGATTTTTACGTGGTCAGGGAAAACACCGAAGGCGAATATTCCTCGCTCGGCGGTAGAGTGAATGAAGGTACAGAGCATGAAGTCGTCATTCAGGAATCGGTATTTACTCGTCGTGGTGTCGATCGTATTTTGCGCTATGCCTTTGAACTTGCGCAAAGCCGCCCACGTAAGACGCTAACTTCTGCCACTAAATCGAACGGTTTAGCTATCAGCATGCCGTACTGGGATGAGCGAGTGGAAGCAATGGCTGAGAATTACCCGGAGATCCGCTGGGACAAGCAGCATATTGACATTCTCTGCGCACGTTTTGTGATGCAGCCGGAACGCTTCGATGTGGTAGTGGCGTCCAATTTGTTTGGCGATATCCTTTCCGATCTTGGTCCGGCCTGCACCGGCACCATTGGCATTGCCCCATCCGCCAACCTGAATCCGGAACGCACTTTCCCGTCGCTCTTCGAGCCAGTCCACGGTTCCGCGCCGGATATCTACGGGAAAAAGATTGCTAACCCTATCGCCACGATTTGGGCCGGTGCAATGATGCTCGATTTTCTCGGCAATGGCGATGAGCGTTTCCAGCAAGCGCATAACGGTATTCTGGCCGCGATTGAAGAAGTGATTGCTCACGGGCCGAAAACACCTGATATGAAAGGCAATGCCACCACGCCACAGGTTGCCGACGCGATTTGCAAAATTATTTTGCGTTAAGGTCAAACCAGTTTATTTGAACCGCGTCACTGACGCGGTTTTTTTATTCGTTCTTTGCAGTAAATAACCTGCGTCATTTCACCTTTTATTGTTTCCGTTTCGTGTTTTATGGCTTTCCGTATTCTTAATTGTTTAATTTATGTAACATGTAAATAATCAATTTGTTAAACACAACATACAACTCATACCCTGCAAATAATTACAACTGGCAAAAGCCAGAGACGGGCTTTTATGCCCAGGAGATGACTCATGATGAGCAATGTTAAGAAAAAAGATGTGCCGTTGATAAGCATCAGCCTGGTGGCCATTCTTTTCATCGCAGCTGCATTAAGCCTTTTCCCACAACAATCGGCCGACGCGGCCAACGCAATATACACTTTTGTTACGCGTACGTTAGGTTCCGCCGTACAGGTATTGGTTTTGCTGGCAATGGGACTGGTGATTTATTTAGCCACCAGTAAATACGGCAATATTCGTCTTGGCGAAGGAAAACCGGAATACAGCACGCTCTCCTGGCTGTTTATGTTTATTTGTGCAGGTTTAGGTTCTTCTACGCTTTATTGGGGGGTTGCTGAATGGGCCTATTATTATCAAACGCCTGGATTAAATATCGCACCGCGTTCACAACAGGCACTCGAATTTAGCGTTCCCTACTCCTTCTTCCACTGGGGCATCAGCGCCTGGGCAACTTATACGCTGGCCTCATTAATCATGGCTTATCACTTTCATGTGCGGAAAAATAAAGGGCTGAGCCTTTCCGGCATTATTGCTGCTATTACCGGCGTTCGCCCGCAAGGCCCGTGGGGAAAACTGGTCGATTTGATGTTCCTGATCGCCACTGTCGGCGCACTGACCATTTCCCTTGTTGTCACCGCAGCAACCTTTACCCGTGGGCTTTCCGCGCTGACCGGTTTACCCGATAACTTTACCGTACAGGCATTTGTGATCCTGCTTTCCGGCGGCATTTTTTGCCTAAGCTCGTGGATTGGTATCAACAACGGTTTGCAACGTCTAAGCAAAATGGTTGGCTGGGGCGCGTTCCTGCTGCCATTACTGGTGCTGATTGTCGGCCCAACCGAATTTATTACCAACAGCATCATCAATGCCATCGGCCTGACCACGCAAAACTTCCTGCAAATGAGCTTATTTACCGATCCGCTTGGCGATGGTTCATTTACCCGCAACTGGACCGTTTTCTACTGGCTGTGGTGGATCTCATACACCCCTGGCGTAGCAATGTTTGTCACTCGAGTTTCGCGCGGTCGTAAGATTAAAGAAGTTATCTGGGGACTGATCCTCGGCAGCACCGTCGGTTGCTGGTTCTTCTTCGGCGTAATGGAAAGCTATGCCATTCATCAGTTTATCAATGGCGTAATCAACGTCCCACAGGTGCTGGAAACACTGGGCGGCGAAACAGCTGTGCAGCAAGTTCTGATGTCTCTACCAGCCGGTAAATTGTTCCTCGCGGCCTATCTGGGCGTGATGATTATCTTCCTCGCCTCGCATATGGATGCGGTGGCTTACACCATGGCGGCGACCAGCACGCGTAATCTCCAGGAAGGTGACGATCCTGACCGTGGGCTGCGTCTGTTCTGGTGCGTAGTGATCACTCTGATCCCGCTTTCCATCTTGTTTACCGGTGCTTCGCTGGAAACAATGAAAACTACCGTCGTCCTCACTGCCCTTCCCTTCCTCGCCATTTTACTGGTGAAAGTCGGCGGATTTATTCGCTGGCTGAAACAGGATTACGCCGACATTCCAGCTCATCAAGTTGAACATTATCTCCCGCAGACACCGGTTGAAGCCCCGGGAAAAGCGCCAGTGCTTCCTGCGGGAACCGTATTCAAAGGCGACAACTGAACGCCATCATCCTAACGATAAAGGTATCCCTATGAGCAATCTGAGCCCTGACTTTGTACTACCCGAAAATTTTTGCGCTAACCCACAAGAGGCGTGGACCATTCCTGCCCGTTTTTATACTGATCAGAATGCCTTTGAACACGAAAAAGAGAACGTCTTCGCCAAAAGCTGGATTTGTGTCGCTCACAGCAGCGAACTGGCGAATGCCAATGATTACGTGACCCGTGAGATCATTGGTGAAAGCATCGTGCTGGTACGCGGTCGTGATAAGGTTTTGCGCGCGTTCTATAACGTTTGTCCACACCGTGGTCATCAGTTATTGAGCGGCGAAGGGAAAGCGAAAAATGTAATTACCTGTCCGTATCACGCCTGGGCATTCAAACTCGATGGCAACCTGGCCCATGCGCGTAACTGCGAAAACGTCGCCAATTTCGATAGCGACAAAGCGCAACTGGTTCCGGTGCGTCTGGAAGAATATGCCGGATTCGTCTTCATCAACATGGACCCCAACGCCACCAGCGTAGAAGATCAGTTACCCGGTCTGGGAGAGAAAGTGCTGGAAGCCTGCCCGGAAGTCCATGACCTGAAACTGGCGGCCCGCTTTACCACCCGCACGCCTGCCAACTGGAAGAACATTGTCGATAACTATCTCGAGTGCTATCACTGTGGTCCGGCGCATCCAGGTTTCTCCGACTCCGTTCAGGTTGATCGTTACTGGCACACCATGCACGGTAACTGGACGCTGCAGTACGGTTTCGCCAAACCGTCCGAACAGTCTTTCAAATTCGAAGAGGGCACGGATGCGGCATTCCATGGTTTCTGGCTGTGGCCGTGCACGATGCTGAACGTCACCCCGATCAAAGGCATGATGACGGTCATTTATGAATTCCCGGTGGATTCTGAAACTACCCTGCAAAACTACGATATTTACTTCACCAATGAAGAGTTAACCGACGAGCAAAAATCACTGATTGAGTGGTATCGCGACGTGTTCCGTCCGGAAGATTTACGTCTGGTTGAAAGCGTACAGAAAGGGCTGAAATCGCGTGGCTATCGTGGTCAGGGGCGCATCATGGCCGACAGTAGCGGTAGCGGAATTTCCGAACACGGTATCGCCCATTTCCATAATCTGCTGGCGCAGGTGTTTAAGGACTAATGACATCGGCGGCGGTATTTTCCGCCGCCGGGCTGATTTTTGATGGAGTACAGCAATGTCAAACTACCAAATATTTGAAGTACAGGTGAGCCAGGTTGAACCGCTTACCGAACAGGTGAAACGCTTCACGCTGGTGGCAACCGATGGCAAACCGCTGCCTGCGTTCAACGGCGGAAGTCACATCATTGTGCAGATGGCCGATGGTGATAACCAGTACAGCAATGCGTACTCACTGCTGAGTTCGCCACTCGATACGTCTCGTTATCAGATTGCCGTTCGACTGGAAGAAAATTCGCGCGGCGGTTCGCGTTTTTTACATCAGAAAGTGAAGGCTGGCGATCGGTTAACGATTTCAACGCCGAATAACCTGTTTGCGCTAATTCCCTCGGCCAGAAAGCATCTGTTTATCGCGGGAGGCATTGGTATCACCCCTTTCCTGTCGCACATGGCAGAGTTGCAATACAGCGACGTCGACTGGCAGTTACATTACTGCTCACGAAATCCAGAAAGTTGCGCATTTCGTGATGAGCTAGTCCAGCATCCGCAGGCCGAGAAAGTCCATTTGCATCATTCATCAACCGGAACACGACTGGAATTAGCGCGATTATTGGCGGATATCGAACCTGGCACACATGTTTATACCTGTGGCCCCGAGGCGCTAAATGAGGCGGTAAGAAGTGAAGCTGCGCGTCTGGACATCGTCACCGATACGCTGCACTTTGAGCAATTTGCTATCGAAGACAAAACCGGCGATGCATTTACCCTGGTGCTTGCCCGTTCCGGTAAAGAGTTTGTGGTGCCGGAAGAGATGACTATTTTGCAGGTTATTGAAAATAATAAAGCAGCGAAAGTGGAATGTTTATGTCGTGAAGGGGTATGCGGAACCTGCGAAACGGCAATACTGGAAGGTGAAGCTGACCATCGGGATCAGTATTTTAGCGATGAAGAGCGTGCCAGCCAGCAAAGTATGTTGATCTGTTGTTCACGCGCGAAGGGTAAACGCCTGGTGTTGGATTTGTAGTTTGCCGAAGCCGGATGTGGCGCTGAGCGCGCCCAGTCCGGCTTCGGAAGATTTTACTGTGGATATTCCTGCAATAAATTGTGTAATGCTTCCGCCATCAGCTCACCACGCCAGCCGGAAATCAGCTCCGGCAAATTGTTCTGCGGTTTCAGTTTCCAGTGCCAGTTCAGCAGCTGGTTGATTTGCCGACGCGATGCCAGCAATTCGACGCTGATCTTGTGTGTTTCGCTCACGTCAGTAATCAGCGACTTAATCGCTTTAAACGCTTTACGATAACCCGGCATGTCCATCAGGTTAAGCATCGGCTGCGGTAAGGCCTCTTCCGGCAATGTCTGCGCTTTTTCCACCAGCGCCAGCAGCGTTTTACCGTGAAAGCGGATTTCGCTACCGGATAAGCCCAGGCTGTCCAGTTCGCCTAAACTTCCCGGCATATAACGCGCTACCGACCACAAATGCTCTTCACGCACGACAAAGTTCACCGCCAGATCGCGCTCCCGCGCCTTACGCAGTCGCCAATCGGCTAACAGTTGCAGACAGGCCAGTTGGCGTGTGCGTAACTGCCAGGCATTGGTGATATCACGCCAGGCATCTTCCGGCGCAACGACTTCCTGACGACGCATTTGCATCAGGCGGCATTCATCCAGCGCCGCAGGTAGCCAGCCGGAGGCCTCCGTTTCTACCATAAGCTTTGCGGTGATCGGTAACAGATACCAGACATCCGCCGCTGCGTATTCACACTGACGTTCAGTCAGCGGTCTGGCCAGCCAGTCGGTGCGCGATTCACTCTTGTCCAGCGTAACGCCGGAATACTCTTCCACCATGGAAGCAAAACCCCATGACATCGGGCGTCCGCAGAAGGCAGCAAGGATTTGCGTGTCAATCAGGGGTTGTGGTAATTCGCCAAAGACATTGAGGAACACTTCCAGATCTTCACTGCCTGCATGGAGAAATTTTGTGATGGACGGATCGCGCAGGATCGCTTTCAGCGGTGACCAGTCGGTGATCACGAGAGGATCAATTAGCGCCAGATGCTCGCCATCGAAAAGTTGAATTAGACCCAGCTGCGGGTAATAGGTGCGCGTACGAACAAATTCAGTATCCAGGGCTATCGCCGGAAAGGCACGGACAGCTTCACACAAAGAAGCCAGCGCATCGTCCGTGGTAATCATTTGGTAATTCAAATTGTATTCTCTTTAGTGGGCGTCAAAAAAAACGCCGGATTAACCGGCGTCTGACGACTGACTTAACGCTCAGGCTTTATTGTCCACTTTGCCGCGCGCTTCGTCACGTAATTCTCGTCGCAAAATTTTTCCGACGTTAGATTTCGGTAACTCATCACGAAACTCCACCAGCTTCGGTACTTTGTAGCCCGTGAGCTGACGGCGGCAAAAAGTCACCAGTGACTCTTCGGTAAGCGATGGATCTTTTTTCACAACGAAGATTTTCACCGCTTCACCACTTGAGCCGGAAGGTACGCCAACAGCCGCGACTTCCTGTACGCCAGGATGCTGCATGACGACATCTTCAATCTCGTTGGGATAGACGTTAAAACCGGAAACCAGAATCATGTCTTTTTTGCGATCAACGATGCGTAAGAAACCTTCTTCGTCCATTACGGCAATGTCGCCAGTGTGTAGCCAACCGTTTTTGATGATTTCATCAGTGGCATCCGGACGCTGCCAGTAGCCCAGCATCACCTGCGGTCCTTTGACACAAAGCTCACCCGGTTGACCCGGTGGTACTTCGTTATCATCATCATCCACCAGTTTGGCTTCCGTCGACGGCACCGGCAAACCGATGCTACCACTATGATAATCAATATCATACGGGTTAACGCTGACCAGCGGCGCACACTCGGTCAGGCCATAACCTTCCAGCAGATACTGTCCGGTCAGTTTCACCCAACGTTCAGCCACCACTTGTTGAACAGGCATACCACCGCCTGCAGAAAGATGCAGACTGGAGAAATCCAGCTGCTGGAACTCTTTATTGTTCAGCAACGCATTGAACAAGGTGTTAACGCCGGTTATCGCGGTAAACGGATATTTCGCTAACTCTTTTACCAACCCCGGAATATCGCGCGGGTTAGTGATAAGCAAGTTCTGCCCACCCAGTTCAATAAACAGCAGGCAGTTAATGGTCAGTGCAAAAATGTGATACAGCGGCAGCGCCGTCACCACCAGCTCTTTGCCCGG
This sequence comes from Escherichia sp. HH091_1A, assembly GCF_030295175.1. Lineage (NCBI taxonomy): Bacteria > Pseudomonadati > Pseudomonadota > Gammaproteobacteria > Enterobacterales > Enterobacteriaceae > Escherichia > Escherichia sp. HH091_1A. The sequence goes on from NZ_AP025747.1 coordinate 2,185,687, forward strand.
ATGCAACAGCGGCCCATAAGTCGCGTTAACCTGTTCCAGGTTCGCCAGCATATTGCGGTGAGTCAGCATCGCGCCTTTCGCCACACCAGTGGTACCGCCGGTGTATTGCAGGAAAGCTAAATCTTCCGGCACCAGTTCGGGTTTGACGTACTGCATCCGGTAGCCGTTGTGCAGGGCGCTACGAAATGAGATGGCATCTGGCAGATGGTATTTCGGCACCAGACGCTTGATGTATTTAACAACGAAATTGACTACCGTGCCTTTTGCCGTAGATAGCTGATCGCCCATACGGGTCAGAATTACGTGCTGAACGGCGGTTTTATCAACCACTTTTTCCAGAGTGTGGGCAAAGTTAGACACGATAACAATCGCCGATGCGCCGCTATCGTTAAGCTGATGCTCAAGTTCACGCGGGGTATACAACGGGTTAACGTTTACGACAATCATCCCGGCACGCAAAATGCCAAACAGCGCCACCGGATATTGCAATAAATTAGGCATCATCAACGCAACGCGATCGCCTTTCTTCAGTCCCAACCCTTGTTGCAAATAAGCGGCAAACGCGCGACTGCGTTCTTCCAGTTTGCGGAAGGTCATCACCTCCCCCATATTCACAAACGCGGGTTGATCGGCGTAGCGCGCGACCGACTGCTCAAACATATCTACCAGAGATTGATAACGGTCAGGGTTGATCTCCGTCGGAACGTCCGCGGGATAACGGTTAAGCCAAACCTTCTTCAATTCTTCACCTCTAAAATGCGTGTTCGTCGTCATCGCAACCCCAAATGATATACATGCCGTTAACATAATATTAACTCATCATACCAGCTTGATGATTACCCAACGAAAAGGTTGCGAAGCGCGTCACTATTTATTTTTATCTTTACCGTAAGAATGCAGAAACAGCGGACCAGCCGCTGTTTCTTTTTCTTTAAAAACAAGCAATTATTCAGTTACAACAGTTTGTACTCTCGCGGGGCCGGGATTATACCAGCCCCATCCACCGTAGCCATAGGGCCAGCCACGACCGCCATAAAACCATGGATCAATCGGCTGAGGCGGCATAATCACCTGCTGGGTTAAATGCCAACGTTTGTAACCCGTTACCTGCATCACCATAAATTTATAGGGCGTGTTGCCGATTTTGCCGTCAACCGCACCGGTGATTGGTCCAACTACCGTGACCAATTGTCCACGAAAATCTACCGGATCCAGAAAACCGTTCACATCGGCATAAATGCGACCGCGAGAAGGTTCTCCCAAAGTTGGTCTGGCTCCGCTGTCGAGCGGTACGGTAGCAATTTCCAGGCGGGTTTTCCCTTGCTGGTTTTGTACCGCAACCACTTTGCCGCCAAAGCGTGCCTCCTGACCAACGTACAGCTGCGGCGCACTCATCACCCGAACTAAATCTTGTTGCGGCGTGGGACTGCTGCCTTTAATGGCATCCGGCACAGTAACACAACCGCTCAGCATTAGCGCAAACGTACCTGCCAGTATGCCTTTGATAACATTCTTTTGAACCGCCATGATGCGACTCCTTTTTTCTCAGGGCATACTCTTAAGATTCATTCTTTGCCCGGAAGTTTCTTCCATGCGACGTTGTTACGTAAATAAACCGGTTCGGCATGTTCCACCGCCACCGTTTTACCCTCGGCAAACATCTGACAAGCAATCGGCAGCATATCTTCTGCAGCGGGCAGTAACACTTCGCCATCGCGCAGGGCCAAACCGTTCTCTTTACCGAGATCCGGCCAGGCTTGCCAGCCCGTCCCTACCGTCACCCATTCGCCGGAAAGCTGTTGCATCCGTTCATGAACGAGTTCAGGTTTGAGTACGGCTTCGGTTTCTTCACCGTGCCAGATACCATTTTCATCACGCTGATATTCGGCCCAGTAAACTTCGCCCATTCGCGCGTCAATGGCTGCCAGCACGCGGGTTGCGCCGTTTTTGCGCCACGCCCCTTGCGCCATCGTCATTAGCGTGGAGACGCCAATCATCGGTAATTCCGCGCCAAGCGCCAGCCCTTGCGCAATGCCAATACCAATGCGCACGCCGGTAAAGCTACCGGGGCCGCGCCCGTAAGCCAGAGCATTTATGTCCGTCAGGGAAGTTCCGCTGGTGGTCAGGATATCCTGCACCATCGGTAAGATTCGTTGAGTATGTTCACGAGGGCAAAGCTCAAAATGAGCGTTGACAGTACCGTCGTTCCACAGGGCGACAGAGCAGGCCTCTGTCGCGGTATCGATAGCCAGAATTCGCATGGGTCTTCGTGCTTAGATCAATAAAAAGGCGCGCATCATACCATACTCCATCACAAATTACCTGGAGGATGGTATCGCAAGGAAACGAACCGCACGGGCAATGTCACGGGTGCGCGGCGCTGGCGGCAGACTGGCGAGAAACGTCGCGCCGTAAGGGCGCATCACCAGCCGATTGTCGCAAATCACCAAAACCCCTCGATCGTCGGCGTCGCGAATCAGTCGCCCTACCCCCTGCTTGAGAGTAATGACCGCATCCGGCAGCTGTACTTCATCGAACGGGTCGCCTCCGCGCAAACGGCAATCTTCCATGCGCGCTTTTAATAGTGGATCATCCGGTGAGGTAAACGGCAACTTGTCGATAATCACCAATGACAATGTATCGCCACGCACATCCACCCCTTCCCAGAAGCTGCTGGTTGCCACAAGCAGCGCGTTACCGGCGCTGACAAATTGCTGCAACAGTTGCCCTTTGCTGGTTTCCCCCTGCAACAAAACGGGAAGCGTCATGGTAGCGCGGAACTGCTCGGCCAGATCGCGCATCATGGCGTGCGAGGTACAAAGCATAAAACAACGACCGTTGTTAGCTTCGATGATCGGTCGCAACATTGCCGCCAGTTGCCGTGCGGAGCCCGGTTGATTGGTTTGCGGCAGGTTGCGCGGCACACAGAGTAACGCCTGGCGGCTGTAATCAAACGGGCTGGGTAACAGCAACGACTCTGCCTGTTCAATGCCAAGCCGCGAGGTAAAATGATGCAGATCGTCATTCACCGACAGCGTTGCTGAGGTAAAGATCCAGCTACCTGGTTTTAGCGCCATTAATTCTTTGAATTTATCCGCCACGCTGAGCGGCGTGAGTGCCAGAGTAAAATGGCGCGAAGTGCATTCGTACCAGTAGCTGTAGCCCGGCTGATTGATCTCTTTTAGCCGTTTCAGCCGCGTACGATACAACGTGGCGCGCTCAAATGCCGCATCCAGCAAGGCGGAACGCCCCAGCGACAGTTTCGCCACGTCATAACAAAGTTCCAGGGTGTCATCGAGCAGTAAAAATGCTCGCTGAATTTGCGGATTAGCTAACAGTTCGCGCAGGTTGCCACGATAACCTGGCTCACCTAATTGAAGGCGAAAATCCTGCGCGCTCTGGGCAAGGCGGTCGGCGCACTTTTGTAACTGCTGGGTGTCTTTTAATTCGGTGCGGTAGGCGATGGTGATGTCTTTTGCCAGGTCGAGCAGTTGTCGACTGGAGAATGACTGACCAAAATACTGGCTGGCAATGTCAGGCAGTTGGTGGGCTTCGTCGAAGATCATCACGTCAGCTTCCGGGATCAGTTCGCCAAATCCACTCTCTTTCACCACCATATCCGCCAGAAACAGATGATGGTTTACCACCACCACATCGGCGTCCATCGCTTTTTTGCGTGCTTTAACCACAAAGCAATCTTTATACATCGGGCAATCGCTGCCAAGACAGTTGTCGTTGGTGCTGGTGACCAACGGCCACGCCTGCGAATCTTCCGCCACGCTGACGCAGGTGCTGATATCGCCATCTACCGTCTGATTGGACCAGGAGCGCAGCAGGATCACATCGCTTAAGATTTGTACCGGCAAATCGCCGCCCGCCAGCGCCTGCTGTTCCAGTCGTTCGAGGCAGAGATAGTTTGAGCGCCCTTTCAGCAACGCCACGTTGCCCGTGTATTTCAACGCCTTTGAGACCGTTGGCAAATCGCGGCTGTAGAGCTGATCCTGCAACGCTTTTGAGCCGGTCGAGATAATGACTTTCTTTTTCGCCCGCAGCGCAGGGGCCAGGTAAGCGTAGGTTTTGCCCGTACCGGTTCCGGCTTCCACCACCAGCGGCTGGCTTTTTTCTATCGCCTGGGTGACGGCTACCGCCATCTGTCGCTGTGGTTCTCGCGGCTTAAAGCCTGGTATTGCTTTCGCCAGCTGACCATCTGGTGCAAAATCGTCCGTCACACTACCCCCTGTTGATTTGAACAGGGATTATGTCAGGATGAGGGCGCTTTCGCCAGTTGAAGTGGTGACGGCGACCTCACATTGTGGCAGTCTTTGCAGCACGAAAATGGAAGTATAATGAGGACAAAATGATGACTATCGTTCGTATCGACGCCGAAGCCCGCTGGTCTGATGTCGTGATCCACAACAACACTCTCTACTATACGGGTGTGCCGGAAAACCTTGACGCCAATGCCTTTGAGCAAACCGCCAACACGCTGGCGCAGATTGACGCCGTGCTGGAAAAACAGGGCAGCAATAAATCGAGCATTCTGGATGCCACCATTTTCCTGGCTGATAAAAACGACTTCGCGGCGATGAATAAAGCGTGGGATGCCTGGGTTGTCGCGGGTCATGCGCCGGTGCGCTGCACGGTACAAGCGGGTTTGATGAACCCGAAGTATAAAGTTGAAATTAAGATTGTGGCTGCGGTGTAAGCTTTATCGAAGCAAAATAAGTCAGACGATAATTTATCGATAATACTGGTCGGTTTTACATAAATCGACCAGAGATTAAGATATTACTGTTGATGCTCCTGCTAATTCATTATTTATTTTTATAATTTCAATTTTAGCTATAAAACTAACTATATAAATAAACATAACAATGCCGTTGTGTTCGCCCTTCGATTAGCATCTCTGGTTTTCTTTCTTAGCTGAACAATCTGGTTATAGCGTGAGAACTGACCGTTAATTTTCTCCCTCTTACTGGATAACACACCATGAGCTGCTACCTTTAAAACACCTGAATGTCAACAGGTTAACTCGTGCCATATCGTTATAATCCCTTTGATATTAGATGCAAATTAAGGTCATATATAGCCTTATCGATAACATGGTTAATTTTAAGGATAAGAATATGCCTGCTGTAATAGATAAAGCCCTGGATTTCATTGGTGCCATGGATGTATCAGCGCCAACACCAAGTTCGATGAATGAAAGCACGGCGAAGGGAATCTTTAAATATTTGAAAGAACTGGGAGTACCCGCGAGTGCCGCTGATATTACGGCGCGAGCTGACCAGGAAGACTGGAACCCTGGGTTCACGGAAAAAATGGTTGGATGGGCAAAAAAAATGGAGTCTGGTGAACGCTCTGTGATTAAAAATCCTGAATACTTTTCAACATATATGCAGGAAGAACTAAAAGCACTGGTCTGAGTAAAATTTACATCAGCATAAATTGGTCAGGACGCTTTTAATCACATATGAAAAGCGTCCTTTTTCTCACAATCAAATAATCATCGGCTTCTATAACGAAAGCGATACGGGTTAGTGTGTTACTCGTCTTCATCCTCAAAACGCGCCACGATTCGCTCGCCGGAATGGTTGGCACGCAGCTCTTCTGCCACCAACGCGATTGCCTGGCCGCTGCTCATCCCTTGAGCCATCAGTTCCTGGATCCGCTCGACAGCTTTTTGCTGCTGTTCATGGGTGAGTGAAGGTAAACCTGCAAACATTGTTAACTCCTGCTAAATTGTTGGCGCTAATTATTTCATGCTACCCGGCACATAGCCAGTAGAGTCAGGACTAATGAAGACGTTATCTCCCGCTGTGATTACTTTACCCTGGCGTCAGGACGCCGCTGAATTTTATTTCTCCCGCTTAAGTCACCTGCCGTGGGCGATGCTTTTACACTCCGGCTATGCCGATCATCCATATAGCCGCTTTGATATTGTGGTCGCCGAGCCGATTTGCACTTTAACCACTTTCGGTAAAGAAACCGTTGTTAGTGAAAGCGAAAAACGCACAACGACCACTGATGACCCGCTACAGGTGCTCCAGCAGGTGCTGGATCGCGCAGACATTCGCCCAGCGCATAACGAAGATTTGCCATTTCAGGGCGGCGCGCTGGGGTTGTTTGGCTACGATCTGGGCCGCCGTTTTGAGTCACTGCCAGAAATTGCGCAGCAAGATATCGTTCTGCCGGATATGGCTGTGGGTATCTACGACTGGGCGCTCATTGTCGACCACCAGCGTCAAACAGTTTCTTTGCTGAGTCATAATGATGTCAATGCCCGTCGGGCCTGGCTGGAAAGCCAGCAATTCTCGCCGCAGGAAGATTTCACGCTCACTTCCGACTGGCAATCCAATATGACCCGCGAGCTGTACGGCGAAAAATTTCGCCAGGTACAGGAATATCTGCACAGCGGTGATTGCTATCAGGTGAATCTCGCCCAGCGTTTCCATGCGACCTATTCTGGCGATGAATGGCAGGCATTCCTTCAGCTTAATCAGGCCAACCGCGCGCCATTTAGCGCTTTTTTACGTCTTGAACAGGGCGCGATTTTAAGCCTTTCGCCAGAGCGGTTTATTCTTTGTGATAATAGTGAAATCCAGACCCGCCCGATTAAAGGCACGCTACCACGCCTGCCCGATCCTCAGGAAGATAGCAAACAAGCAGAAAAACTGGCGAACTCAGCGAAAGATCGTGCCGAAAATCTGATGATTGTCGATTTAATGCGTAATGATATCGGTCGTGTTGCCGTAGCAGGTTCGGTAAAAGTACCAGAGCTGTTCGTGGTGGAACCCTTCCCTGCCGTGCATCATCTGGTCAGCACCATAACGGCGCAACTACCAGAACAGTTACACACCAGCGATCTGCTGCGCGCAGCTTTTCCTGGTGGCTCAATAACTGGAGCACCGAAAGTACGGGCTATGGAAATTATCGACGAACTGGAACCGCAGCGACGCAATGCCTGGTGCGGTAGCATTGGCTATTTGAGCTTTTGCGGCAACATGGATACCAGCATAACTATCCGCACGCTGACTGCCATTAACGGACAAATTTACTGCTCTGCGGGCGGTGGAATTGTCGCCGATAGCCAGGAAGAAGCGGAATATCAGGAAACTTTTGATAAAGTTAATAAGATATTACGCCAACTGGAGAAGTAAGACGTGGAATACCGTAGCCTGACGCTTGATGATTTTTTATTGCGCTTTCAACTTTTGCGCCCGCAAATTAACCGGGAAACCCTAAATCATCGTCAGGCTGCCGTGTTAATCCCCATCGTCCGTCGACCGCAACCGGGGTTGTTGCTGACTCAGCGTTCGATTCATCTGCGTAAACACGCCGGACAAGTGGCATTCCCTGGAGGTGCAGTCGATGACACGGACGCGTCAGTTATCGCCGCCGCGCTGCGCGAAGCTGAAGAAGAGGTCGCTATACCGCCTTCCGCCGTTGAAGTTATCGGCGTGCTGCCGCCCGTCGATAGCGTAACTGGCTACCAGGTAACCCCAGTGGTCGGCATTATCCCGCCCGATCTACCGTATCGCGCCAGTGAAGATGAAGTCTCCGCTGTGTTTGAAATGCCGCTCGCCCAGGCATTACATCTGGGTCGTTATCACCCTTTAGATATCTACCGCCGTGGCGATTCACATCGGGTATGGCTGTCCTGGTATGAACAGTATTTTGTATGGGGAATGACCGCAGGCATAATTCGTGAGCTGGCGCTGCAAATTGGTGTGAAACCCTGACTATACTTATCTTTACATCTACAAAACACTACTTGAGACAATCATCGCAATATTAGTTAAATCGCGGTTTTTGATTAGTTTAATTCATGTGAATAGTTAAGCCAGTCGCCGCGTTCCCTCTTACACTATGCGCTGTTATTCGTTCGTTACTGGAAGTCCAGTCACCTTGTCAGGAGTATTATCGTGATTAGTCTATTCGACATGTTTAAGGTGGGGATTGGTCCCTCATCTTCCCATACCGTAGGGCCTATGAAGGCGGGTAAACAGTTTGTCGATGATCTGGTCGAAAAAGGCTTACTGGATAGCGTTACTCGCGTTGCCGTGGACGTTTATGGTTCACTGTCGCTGACGGGTAAAGGCCACCACACCGATATCGCCATTATTATGGGTCTTGCAGGTAACGAACCTGCCACCGTGGATATCGACAGTATTCCCGGTTTTATTCGCGACGTAGAAGAGCGCGAACGTCTGCTGCTGGCACAGGGACGGCATGAAGTGGATTTCCCGCGCGACAACGGGATGCGTTTTCATAACGGCAACCTGCCGCTGCATGAAAACGGTATGCAAATCCACGCCTATAACGGCGATGAAGTCGTCTACAGCAAAACTTATTATTCCATCGGCGGCGGTTTTATCGTCGATGAAGAACACTTTGGTCAGGATGCAGCCAACGAAGTGAGCGTGCCGTATCCGTTCAAATCTGCCACCGAACTGCTCGCGTACTGTAATGAAACCGGCTATTCGCTGTCTGGTCTCGCTATGCAGAACGAACTGGCGCTGCACAGCAAGAAAGAGATCGATGAGTATTTCGCGCATGTCTGGCAAACCATGCAGGCATGTATCGATCGCGGGATGAACACCGAAGGCGTACTGCCAGGCCCGCTGCGCGTGCCGCGTCGTGCGTCGGCCCTGCGCCGGATGCTGGTTTCCAGCGATAAACTGTCTAACGATCCGATGAATGTCATTGACTGGGTAAACATGTTTGCGCTGGCAGTTAACGAAGAAAACGCCGCCGGTGGTCGTGTGGTAACTGCGCCAACCAACGGTGCTTGTGGCATTGTTCCGGCAGTGCTGGCTTATTATGACCACTTTATTGAATCGGTTAGCCCGGACATCTATACCCGTTACTTTATGGCTGCGGGCGCGATTGGTGCACTGTATAAAATGAACGCCTCTATTTCCGGTGCGGAAGTCGGTTGCCAGGGCGAAGTGGGTGTTGCCTGTTCAATGGCTGCTGCGGGCCTTGCCGAGCTGTTGGGCGGTAGCCCGGAACAGGTTTGTGTGGCAGCGGAAATTGGCATGGAGCACAACCTCGGTCTGACCTGTGACCCTGTTGCAGGGCAAGTTCAGGTGCCGTGCATTGAACGTAACGCCATTGCGTCAGTCAAGGCGATTAACGCCGCGCGGATGGCCCTGCGTCGCACCAGTGCGCCGCGCGTCTCGCTGGATAAAGTCATCGAAACGATGTACGAAACCGGTAAAGACATGAACGCCAAGTACCGCGAAACGTCTCGTGGTGGTCTGGCAATTAAAGTCCAGTGTGACTAATACTTTATCCTCGCCCATCTGCAACGGATGGGCGAATTTATCCCTGCTTTCTCGTCTGCTGTAATTTTCCCCACTACACTTCCACTGTTGCGTCAGGCGTTTGTCGCCATACGCTTACAGGGTGGCCCGCATGCAAAAAGCACAACGGATCATTAAAACCTATCGCCGTAATCGAATGATTGTTTGTACGATTTGCGCACTCGTTACGCTCGCTTCGACCCTGAGCGTGCGATTTATTTCACAGCGTAACTTAAATCAACAACGGGTAGTACAATTCGCCAATCACGCTGTAGAGGAATTAGATAAAGTACTGCTTCCCCTACAGGCAGGTAGCGAAGTCTTACTTCCGCTAATTGGTCTGCCCTGCTCTGTCGCCCATTTGCCATTACGTAAACAGGCGGCAAAACTCCAAACTGTGCGATCCATTGGCCTGGTGCAAGACGGCACACTTTATTGCTCCAGCATTTTTGGTTATCGCAATGTGCCCGTCGTGGACATTCTGGCTGAACTTCCTGCACCGCAACCACTTTTACGACTGACGACCGACCATGCCCTGATTAAAGGCAGTCCGGTTTTGATTCAATGGACGCCTGCAGCGGGCAGCAGCAATGCTGGGGTCATGGAGATGATCAACATCGACTTACTGGCGGCAATGCTGCTTGAGCCACAACTGCCGCAAATCAGTAGCGCCAGCCTGACGGTGGACGATCGGCATTTGCTCTATGGTAATGGGCTGGTAGATTCCCTTCCGCAACCTGAAGACAATGAAAACTATCATGTTTCTTCGCAACGCTTTCCTTTTACCATTAACGTTAATGGTCCGGGGGCTACGGCGCTGGCATGGCACTATCTTCCAACACAATTACCGCTGGCGGTGCTGCTAAGTTTACTTGTGGGCTATATCGCCTGGCTGGCGACCGCTTACCGGATGAGTTTTTCCCGTGAAATCAATCTGGGCCTGGCGCAACATGAGTTCGAATTGTTCTGCCAGCCTTTGCTTAATGCGCGCAGCCAGCAATGTATTGGTGTAGAGATTTTGCTGCGCTGGAACAATCCACGTCAGGGCTGGATTTCACCGGATGTGTTTATTCCTATCGCGGAAGAACATCATTTAATTGTGCCACTGACCCGCTATGTGATGGCAGAAACCATCCGTCAGCGGCATGTTTTCCCAATGAGTAGTCAGTTTCATATTGGCATTAACGTCGCACCCAGCCATTTTCGCCGTGGTGTGCTGATAAAAGATCTCAATCAGTACTGGTTTAGCGCTCACCCGATTCAGCAACTAATCCTCGAAATCACCGAACGCGATGCCTTACTGGATGTTGATTATCGGATTGCCCGCGAGCTGCATCGTAAAAACGTCAAACTGGCGATTGATGACTTCGGCACCGGCAACAGTTCATTTTCCTGGCTTGAAACATTACGTCCTGACGTGCTGAAAATTGATAAGTCATTTACCGCAGCTATAGGTTCTGACGCGGTTAACTCGACGGTGACCGATATCATCATCGCACTGGGGCAAAGACTGAATATTGAACTGGTGGCGGAGGGTGTGGAAACACAAGAACAGGCGAAGTATTTGCGCCGTCATGGCGTGCATATTTTGCAAGGGTATTTGTACGCACAGCCGATGCCGCTACGTGATTTTCCCAAATGGCTGGCGGGCAGCCAACCGCCGCCCGCCCGGCATAATGGACATATCACGCCCGTTATGCCGTTACGTTAACGCTTACTCATCTTCATCGTGCGCCGGTTGCTCTTTAACAATGCGAACCAGATCAACACGATAATCATTGGCTTCAATGATGGTGATATGCAGTGGCCCTACATCAATCACATCGCCCACACGGGGAATGTGACCATTTGCCGAGATCACGAGGCCCGCGACCGTCGCGATATCATCGTCATCGGCAAGGTGCTCAACATCAAGCGCCTGCTGCAAGGCATGCAAATCTGTACCGCCTTTTACCAGCCAGCCGTCACCATCGGTAATGATTTCCGGCGTTTCGTCAGCGTCCGGGAATTCACCCGCAATGGCTTCCAGCACATCCAGCGGCGTGACCAGGCCTTGTACCACACCAAACTCGTTGGTCACGATAACGAAGCTCCCGCGAGCACGACGCAGCACGCCCAGTAGGTTGATCGGGTCAAGGGTTTCAGGGACGATAATCGCCGGAGACGCCGAAGCAATCGCCGCCACATCAACACCTTCTTCGAGCGCCACCAGCAGTTCTTTAGCACGTACGATACCGATGATTTCATCCAGTTCACCGCGACATACCGGGAACAGACTGTGCGGTGAGGAGAGCAGCTGCTCACGGATTTCATCCACCCCGAGATTAGCGTCAACCCAACTTATTTCACCGCGCGGCGTCATGATCCCGCGCAGAGAACGCGACGCCAGCGTCAGTACGCCGTTAATCATGTAACGTTCTTCTTCGGCAAACGCACCTTCCGGTACCGGGATAGGCATCGGGTTATCGGCATCGTGCTGAACATTGGCCTGACGTTTCCCCCCCATCAAACGCAGGATGGCATCGGCAGTACGCGCACGCAGCGGCAAAGTCGACTGGTGACGAATAAAGTTGCGACGCGCAATCTGGTTAAACACTTCGATGATGATCGAGAAGCCAATCGCGGCATACAGGTAACCTTTCGGAATGTGGAAACCGAAACCTTCTGCCACCAGACTCAGACCAATCATTAACAGGAAGCTCAGACAGAGCACCACTACCGTTGGATGCTGATTAACAAATCGCGTCAGCGGTTTCGATGCCAGCAACATGACCGCCATCGCAATCACCACCGCAGCCATCATCACCGGTAGATGGTTAACCATCCCTACAGCAGTAATCACCGCATCCAACGAGAAGACGGCGTCAAGGATGACGATCTGTGTGACGACCACCCAGAAACTGGCGTAGCCTTTACCGTGGCCGGAATCATGATCGCGGTTTTCCAGCCGTTCATGCAGTTCGGTTGTTGCTTTGAACAGCAAGAATATCCCCCCGAACAACATAATCAGGTCGCGTCCGGAGAAGGAGAAATCCATGACGGTAAAGAGCGGTTTGGTCAGCGTGACCATCCATGAAATCAGCGACAGCAGCCCCAGACGCATAATCAGCGCCAGTGATAATCCCAGCAAACGCGCTTTATCGCGTTGTTTTGGCGGCAGTTTGTCAGCAAGAATGGCGATGAAGACCAGGTTATCGATACCCAGCACAATTTCGAGAACAACAAGCGTGAGTAGCCCCGCCCAAATTGAGGGGTCCATTAAGAATTCCATGACAAGCTCCTGCTTAAGGAATAGCTATTCGGCGCCAGAAATAATGCAGGCGTAACGACAAAAGGCAAACGAAAGGTGCGGCATAAAGTGCCAGAAAAGCAGGCGTTAAAAGGCCTGATGCTGAAATGACGTCGGTGACGATCCATACTGCGGGCTACTGCCCTATACTCCATGGTTGTTAAACGGGAGTTAAACATATCAGAGACACATCTGATTTGGCAAAGATTTACCTTCCTTTGCAAACGAATGTGACAAGGATATTTTACCTTTCGAAATTTCTGCTAATCGAAAGTTAAATTACGGATCTTCATCACATAAAATAATTTTTTCGATATCTAAAATAAATCGCGAAACGCAGGGGTTTTTGGTTGTAGCCCTTATCTGAATCGATTCGATTGTGGACGACGATTCAAAAATACATCTGGCACGTTGAGGTGTTAACGATAATAAAGGAGGTAGCAAGTGACCATTGCTATTGTTATAGGCACACATGGTTGGGCTGCAGAGCAGTTGCTTAAAACGGCAGAAATGCTGTTAGGCGAGCAGGAAAACGTCGGCTGGATCGATTTCGTTCCAGGTGAAAATGCCGAAACGCTGATTGAAAAGTATAACGCTCAGTTGGCAAAACTCGACACCACTAAAGGCGTGCTGTTTCTCGTTGATACATGGGGAGGCAGCCCGTTCAATGCTGCCAGCCGCATTGTCGTCGACAAAGAGCATTATGAAGTCATTGCAGGCGTTAACATTCCAATGCTCGTGGAAACGTTAATGGCCCGTGATGATGACCCAAGCTTTGATGAACTGGTGGCACTGGCAGTAGAAACAGGCCGTGAAGGCGTGAAAGCACTAAAAGCCAAACCGGTTGAAAAAGCCGCGCCAGCCCCCGCTGCCGCTGCCCCAAAAACGGCTCCAACTCCGGCAAAACCAATGGGACCAAACGACTACATGGTCATCGGTCTTGCGCGTATCGACGACCGTCTGATTCACGGTCAAGTCGCTACCCGCTGGACTAAAGAAACCAATGTCTCCCGTATTATTGTTGTTAGTGATGAAGTGGCTGCGGATACCGTTCGTAAGACACTGCTCACCCAGGTTGCACCTCCGGGCGTAACAGCGCACGTGGTTGATGTCGCCAAAATGATTCGCGTCTACAACAACCCGAAATATGCTGGCGAACGCGTAATGCTGTTATTTACCAACCCTACAGATGTTGAGCGTCTCGTTGAAGGCGGCGTGAAAATCACCTCTGTTAACGTCGGTGGTATGGCATTCCGTCAGGGTAAAACCCAGGTGAATAACGCGGTTTCGGTTGATGAAAAAGATATCGAGGCGTTCAAGAAACTGAATGCGCGCGGTATTGAGCTGGAAGTCCGTAAGGTTTCCACCGATCCGAAACTGAAAATGATGGATCTGATCAGCAAAATCGATAAGTAACGTATTGTGTTGATTATCACTCAGTTTTCACACTTAAGTCTTACGTAAACAGGAGAAGTACAATGGAGATTACCACTCTTCAAATTGTGCTGGTATTTATCGTAGCCTGTATCGCAGGTATGGGATCAATCCTCGATGAATTTCAGTTTCACCGTCCGCTAATCGCGTGTACCCTGGTGGGTATCGTTCTTGGGGATATGAAAACCGGTATTATTATCGGTGGTACGCTGGAAATGATCGCGCTGGGCTGGATGAACATCGGTGCTGCCGTTGCGCCTGACGCCGCTCTGGCTTCTATCATTTCTACCATTCTGGTTATTGCAGGTCATCAGAGCATTGGTGCGGGTATCGCACTGGCAATCCCTCTGGCCGCTGCGGGCCAGGTACTGACCATCATCGTTCGTACTATTACCGTTGCTTTCCAGCACGCTGCGGATAAGGCTGCAGATAACGGCAACCTGACAGCGATTTCCTGGATCCACGTTTCTTCTCTGTTCCTGCAAGCAATGCGTGTGGCTATTCCAGCCGTCATCGTTGCGCTGTCTGTTGGTACCAGCGAAGTACAGAACATGCTGAATGCGATTCCGGAAGTGGTAACCAATGGTCTGAATATCGCCGGTGGCATGATCGTGGTGGTTGGTTATGCGATGGTTATCAACATGATGCGTGCTGGCTACCTGATGCCGTTCTTCTACCTCGGCTTCGTAACCGCAGCATTCACCAACTTTAACCTGGTTGCTCTGGGTGTGATTGGTACTGTTATGGCAGTGCTCTACATCCAACTTAGCCCGAAATACAACCGCGTAGCCGGTGCGCCTGCTCAGGCAGCTGGTAACAACGATCTCGATAACGAACTGGACTAACAGGTGAGCGAAATGGTTGATACAACTCAAACTACCACCGAGAAAAAACTCACTCAAAGTGATATTCGTGGCGTCTTCCTGCGTTCTAACCTCTTCCAGGGTTCATGGAACTTCGAACGTATGCAGGCACTGGGTTTCTGCTTCTCTATGGTACCGGCAATTCGTCGCCTCTACCCTGAGAACAACGAAGCTCGTAAACAAGCTATTCGCCGTCACCTGGAGTTCTTTAACACCCAGCCGTTCGTGGCTGCGCCGATTCTCGGCGTAACCCTGGCGCTGGAAGAACAGCGTGCTAATGGCGCAGAGATCGATGACGGTGCTATCAACGGTATCAAAGTCGGTTTGATGGGGCCGCTGGCTGGTGTAGGCGACCCGATCTTCTGGGGAACCGTACGTCCGGTATTTGCAGCACTGGGTGCCGGTATCGCAATGAGCGGCAGCCTGTTAGGTCCGCTGCTGTTCTTCATCTTGTTTAACCTGGTGCGTCTGGCAACCCGTTACTACGGCGTAGCGTATGGTTACTCCAAAGGTATCGATATCGTTAAAGATATGGGTGGCGGCTTCCTGCAAAAACTGACGGAAGGGGCGTCTATTCTCGGCCTGTTTGTCATGGGGGCATTGGTTAACAAGTGGACACATGTCAACATCCCGCTGGTTGTCTCTCGCATTACTGACCAGACGGGCAAAGAACACGTTACCACTGTCCAGACTATTCTTGACCAGTTAATGCCGGGCCTGGTACCACTGCTGCTGACCTTTGCTTGTATGTGGCTGCTGCGCAAAAAAGTTAACCCGCTGTGGATCATCGTTGGCTTCTTCGTCATCGGTATCGCTGGTTACGCTTGCGGCCTGCTGGGACTGTAAGACTGTTGTACACTACCGGGGCCTTTTGGCCCCGTTTTTTTATCTGGAGGATTAATGACAATCACGGACCTGGTACTGATTCTTTTCATCGCCGCACTCCTGACCTTCGCGATCTACGATCAGTTCATCATGCCCCGCCGCAACGGCCCCACCCTGCTGGCAATTCCTTTGCTCCGACGTGGCCGCATCGACAGCGTTATCTTCGTAGGACTGATTGTCATTCTTATCTATAACAACGTCACGAATCATGGCGCGCAAATAACGACATGGTTATTAAGTGCACTGGCTCTAATGGGGTTTTATATTTTCTGGATCCGCGTTCCGAAGATCATCTTTAAACAAAAAGGTTTTTTCTTCGCCAATGTCTGGATTGAATATAGTCGAATTAAAGCGATGAACTTGTCTGAAGATGGCGTGTTAGTGATGCAATTAGAACAGCGCCGGCTGTTAATCCGCGTTCGAAATATCGACGACCTGGAGAAAATTTATAAACTTCTTGTTTCCATTCAATAAGTTATGAATTTAGCCAAAGCTATGTTTGCTGTATTTTAAATAATCAGACATAGCTTAGGCTATATTATCCCATCCCTTATTTGTTATTTATTTTAACGTTTCATTGATATATAAATCTAAATGAAAATCGTTATCAATTAACTACTGAAATAATATATCCCAACAGTTGTTTTATATTCTAAAAATATGTTAATGTTGCGCCCTCATTTGGGGAGTAGCCGATTTCCAGATTCCGGAAATGTACGTGTCAACATACTCGTTGCAAAACGTGGCACGTACGGACTGAACACTTTCAGTCAGGCGAGACCATATGCACATCAATCGCTATGCCTGCATGAACGCGAAAATCATCGCGGTTTGTTGTTCATGTATGCATGTTTGCTGGGGGCGATGATGTGTTTTATGGATACCCCGGTCAGGACGTTGTCATGAATATCACTGCTACTGTTCTTCTTGCGTTTGGTATGTCGATGGATGCATTTGCTGCATCAATCGGTAAAGGTGCCACCCTCCATAAACCGAAATTTTCTGAAGCTTTGCGAACTGGCCTTATTTTTGGTGCCGTCGAAACCCTGACGCCGCTGATCGGCTGGGGAATGGGCATGTTAGCCAGCCGGTTTGTCCTTGAATGGAACCACTGGATTGCGTTTGTGCTGCTGATATTCCTCGGCGGGCGAATGATTATTGAGGGTTTTCGTGGCGCAGATGATGAAGATGAAGAACCGCGCCGTCGACACGGTTTCTGGCTACTGGTAACCACCGCGATTGCCACCAGCCTGGATGCCATGGCTGTGGGTGTTGGTCTCGCCTTCCTGCAGGTCAACATTATCGCGACCGCATTGGCCATTGGTTGTGCAACCTTGATTATGTCGACATTAGGGATGATGGTTGGTCGCTTTATTGGCTCAATTATTGGGAAAAAAGCAGAAATTCTCGGCGGGTTGGTGCTGATCGGCATCGGCGTCCAGATCCTCTGGACGCACTACCACGGTTAATAAGAGCGCTGCCAGAGGTGAATATTAAAGTCCGTCTGGCAGTCAAACACTTCTTTTGCTGCCAGCGTTTGCCAGACTTCTGGCTTCGCACGCCAGGCAAACGGCGTCATCTGCAATAACGCGACGGCTTCGTCACCGCGAAGACGCATCGGATAACACAACTCATCACTCTGCTGTAATGTAAAACCTTCCAGTTGTTCTGCATGAGGTGCATGAAGATGTACTTCATTGTAAATCAGCCCCTTCAGCTCCATCAAATGTCGCGGTCCCGGCGTAGCTGTAATGATCCAACCGCCGGGCTTCACTACGCGCGCTAATTCTTCTGCTTTACACGGCGCATAGATGCGAATAATGGCGTTCATGCTGGCATCGGCAAACGGCAAACGGTGACTGGAAGCGACACAAAAAGTGACCTGCGGATAGCGTTTTGCCGCAGCTTTGATCGCCACCTTCGAGACATCCAGACCAAACGTGGTGATTTCGGGCAACGCATCGGCAAATGCGTGTGTGTAATACCCTTCACCACAGCCGATATCCAGCACCGCCGTGGCCGTTTCATCAAGCTGTTCCCGCAGTTGGGCAACAATTGCATCACGCAGCGGCTGATAATGTCCGGCATCTAAGAATGCGCGTCGTGCTTGCATCATTTCCGCGCTGTCGCCCGGATCACGAGACCGTTTATGCTGAACGGGCAGCAGATTGACATACCCTTCTTTCGCCATATCAAACTGATGTCGCTGGGGACAGATATAGCTGTTTTTTTCACGCGAAAGAGGCTGATGGCAAAGTGGACAGGAAAACGACATGACAACTCCGGCAGGATACTAAAGGCCGCAAGTGTAACGCGAATCACGCGGCGGGCAAATATCCGAATGCCAGGAGCGAAGATAAAGCAAAGTAAAAAGCCTCGCATTCGACGAGGCTTTATAGCGAGATTGAAGCGTATTCACACTTCAGATCAGTGGATTCGATCAGATAGCTGTTACGTTAACAGCTGCCGGACCTTTCTGGCCGTCCTGAATTTCGAACTCAACGTTCTGACCTTCAGCCAGAGTTTTGAAGCCATTACCCTGGATAGCGGAGAAGTGTACGAACACGTCTTTGCTGCCATCAGCCGGAGTAATGAAGCCAAAACCTTTAGACTCGTTGAACCACTTAACCTGACCTTTAATCTTTGCCATTTGAAAAATTCCTTAGATTGTTTTCTTCGCCCGCAGGCATAACATAGATAAAACTGACACATTACTGCATGAGGCACCAATATAAGGCTCGGCAGAGAAGCGGTATTCAACGTCAACGTGTTTACTCAGGACTTCTTTACTGAAAATGCCACACATAAACAGAACTGTACCTCGTTTAACCCGAAATCTGTTATCACATACAACGTTAATTATGGCAAGCCATTTTTAAACATGTCTCGATCAGACGCACAAATCTCGATACGTCTTCCACTTTTTTTGCACACTTATGCAACGGAATACGCGCCGATATATCATTGTGCTTAACCTTGCCAGTTCAGGCAGATACTTAAACTGACGTATTTTCTAACATAGTTCAATAAGTTCAGTTGTTCCAGGCCAATGGGAGAAGTTATTACATAGTGCGTGCAATATCACATTTTCTGCTATGCAATGAATAAAAAGTTATATCACTTTTTCTCATAAAACAGTCAGTTAACGGCTATCAATCACCCCAAAGAGAAGTCAATCGCCAAAGGTATTGTAAATTTAAAATAAGAAAAATTGATGAATGCGCAAAAAAATCAAGAGAGAAACGTTTCGCTAATAAATAATAACACGCTTAATCACAAATCCGATGTAAACATCCTAATAAATTAATGGGCTAAATATCTTTTTCTGATATCCCGTTACGCAAATAAATAATATGATAATTATTTGAAGTCAGACCAGAGTTTTAATTTGAAGCAGTTGCACCATGACAGTGCGTATAATCAGGATGAATGGAGTAACCCTTCAACGACGGGGTTACTCAAGATTGAGGAAGGATTACCGTTCGGCGACCAGACGAATAATATCTCCGTCTTCAACCGATTTTTGACTCTCAACGGTCTTTTTATCTTCTTTCTCAGGTTCGTTTGCTTCGCACAAACGACGTAACAGTGCATTTTGACGTTTTTGCTGATCCAGCAACGCCTCAAGCAGTTCAATCTGTTCGTTAGTTCGTGAACTGGCACGATTGATAAAAAACCACAAGATGAGCCCGATAAGAAGAACCACCACCGATACAACCAAAGACGCAATGTTCATCACGCCTGAATTTACAACTTCGTTCATTTCACCACCTCTGAGTAGAGGCGCTATTCTACCACTGCTGGAGAGGAAGAAAATCTAGTGCTGAAAAAATGATATCACCACGGGATAAACTGGTTAATGGCACAAATTCCGCTGAAAAATTGTACATCCTGATCGCACATCATGTTGAATACCTGCGCCCAAAGCAGCAAGCAAGCCAACACCACGACAACCAGAACGACCCATCGAAACTTTTTCACTCCAATCTCCGTTTCACCTACCTTATGTCATTAAACTAGCATGTGTTAGTTAAACAGCGCCTAACTATGTCGATATTCGTGCTTTTTCAGAATGAGTCGCTTGCTTCAGCGCATATTGCCGCTACGATTAAGCGAACATAAAAAGAGAAGAGGTTGTAATGCGATTCATCATTCGCACAGCTATGCTGATAGCACTGGTATGGATAGGATTATTACTCAGCGGATATGGCGTTTTGATTGGAAGCAAAGAGAATGCCGCGGGATTAGGTTTGCAATGTACCTATCTGACCGCCAGAGGCACCAGCACGGTACAATACCTGCACACTAAAAGTGGTTTTCTGGGGATAACAGATTGCCCGTTGTTACGTAAAAGCAATATTGTGGTCGATAATGGTTAAGGGTAATAAATAACCAGATTCTCACTCATAAGTAAAATATTCTTATCGCAAGTGCGTTTAATATAACGCCACCTTCAACTTTATTTTTCTCATGCTAAATAAAGAACCTGTCTGTTTGATATTCAGACAGGTTCTTACTCTCATCAGAACGGATAGTCGTGATAACCCATTTGTGCAGAAATTTTGCGCGCCGCGGTATGCAACATTGCGACATATTCCTGTAAACGCTCTTCAGAGAAACGCAACGTCGGGAAGGAGATGCTCAGACCGGCAATGACCACGCCAAAGCGATCAAATACCGGAACCGCAATGCAACGCAGTCCTTCTTCCTGCTCTTCGTTATCTTCGCCATACCCCTGCTCGCGCACCTGGTCCAGAACGGGTAATAACGCTTCTGTACTGGTGATGGTCCGTTCGGTACTGCGTTTATACTCCACGCCCTCAAGAATTTGCTTCACTTCATCGCGATCGCGCCATGCCAGCAGTACCTTACCAATCGCGGTGCTGTACAGCGGATTACGACGCCCAATCCGTGAATACATGCGCAAATTGTACATAGAGTCAATTTTGTGGATGTAAACAATACTGTCTTCGTCCAGAGCACCGAGGTGGATCGTTTCTTTGGTCAGGCGGGAGATCTCACGCATCTGGATATCTGCACTACGAATTAAATCGACGTTTTGTAACGCACGAGCGCCCAGTTCAAACAATTTCAGGGTCAGCGAATATTTCTCCGACTCCCCTTCCTGCGCCACATAACCCAAGGTTTTCATGGTCTGTAAAAAGCGATAAACGGTGCTTTTTGACATCATGACGCGCTGCGACAGCTCGGTTATCCCTATTTCGCGCTCTTCACCCAGCGCCTGCAAAATGCCAAAAACTTTCAGCACGGAAGATACAGAATCAGGCTGTTTATCCAGATCTGCGTTAGCCATTTATCACCTCATTGCGAGTGTTTTATAAAAATCAGAACTGTTTTTTATTATAATTTCGCACCTGGGTGGTCGCAATCCATCTTTTGCCGGTTAGTTACAATTCTGCGACATCCACCGTGAATATCAGTGCTAGAATCTTACCCCTGTTGATTATTCACCAAAGATATAAAATTCCTATGCCAAAAGTTCAGGCCGACGGCCTGCCGTTGCCCCAGCGATACGGTGCGATATTAACCATTGTGATTGGTATTTCGATGGCTGTGCTTGACGGCGCAATCGCCAACGTCGCCTTGCCAACAATCGCCACAGACCTTCATGCCACACCGGCCAGTTCCATCTGGGTAGTGAACGCCTATCAAATCGCCATTGTCATCTCCCTGCTCTCGTTTTCGTTTCTGGGCGATATGTTTGGCTATCGACGTATTTATAAATGCGGTCTGGTCGTTTTTCTGTTGTCTTCACTGTTCTGTGCCCTTTCTGATTCGCTACAAATGCTCACCCTTGCGCGTGTCATACAAGGTTTCGGCGGTGCAGCGTTGATGAGCGTTAATACCGCACTTATCCGCCTGATCTATCCACAACGTTTTCTGGGTAGAGGGATGGGCATAAACTCGTTTATTGTTGCCGTCTCTTCTGCTGCCGGGCCGACAATTGCTGCAGCAATCCTCTCCATCGCATCCTGGAAATGGTTATTTTTAATCAACGTACCGTTGGGTATTATCGCCCTGCTTCTGGCCATGCGTTTTCTGCCACCCAATGGCTCTCGTGCCAGTAAACCCCGTTTCGACCTGCCCAGCGCCGTGATGAACGCGTTAACCTTCGGCCTGCTTATTACTGCATTGAGTGGTTTCGCTCAGGGGCAATCGCTGACGTTGATTGGCGCGGAACTGGTGGTAATGGTTGTCGTTGGTATTTTCTTTATTCGCCGCCAGCTTTCTCTTCCCGTACCGCTGCTACCGGTGGATTTACTGCGTATCCCGCTGTTTTCACTTTCTATTTGCACATCTGTTTGCTCTTTCTGCGCACAAATGCTGGCAATGGTTTCCCTACCCTTTTACCTGCAAACCGTGCTCGGGCGTAGTGAAGTCGAAACAGGTTTACTTCTGACACCGTGGCCGTTAGCAACAATGGTGATGGCTCCGCTGGCAGGCTATTTGATTGAACGCGTACATGCAGGATTGCTGGGTGCTTTAGGGTTGTTCATCATGGCTGCGGGGCTTTTTTCCCTGGTTCTGCTGCCCGCGTCACCTGCGGATATCAATATTATCTGGCCGATGATCTTATGTGGCGCTGGATTTGGCTTATTCCAGTCACCCAATAACCACACCATTATTACCTCCGCTCCGCGCGAACGTAGCGGTGGGGCCAGTGGCATGTTAGGGACGGCTCGTCTATTGGGTCAGAGTAGTGGCGCGGCGCTGGTGGCGCTGATGCTAAATCAGTTTGGTGATAATGGTACACACGTCTCGCTGATGGCTGCGGCTATTCTGGCAGTGATTGCTGCCTGTGTCAGTGGCTTACGTATTACCCAGCCACGATCCAGGGCATAAAAAAAGCGCGTCGATCAGGACGCGCTTTTTAGTATTTACTTCATATTACTTCAGGTATTCACCCGTACGCAGAGCTTCAATACGTTTATCCAGCGGCGGGTGAGTCATGAACAACTCACTGAGCGATTTCGACTTCCCGTTAATACAGAAAGCCATCATGCTGGTTGCTTCTTGTGGTTCATAGCTGGTTTTCAGGCGTTGCAGCGCGGCAATCATTTTCTCACGACCAACCAGTTTTGCTGAACCCGCATCGGCGTGGAATTCACGGTGACGCGAGAACCACATGGTGATAATGCTCGCCAGAATACCAAACACCAGTTCCAGCACCGTCGCGACGGCAAAGTAGATCAGCGGGTTGCCGTTGCTCTCTTCACCTTCATCACGATTTCCGCCCATAAAACCCGCAGCAAGCTGCGCCAGAATACGGGAAATAAAGATAACGAAGGTGTTCACCACGCCCTGAATCAGCGTCATGGTGACCATATCACCATTGGCGATGTGACTGATTTCGTGAGCAATTACCGCCTCAGCTTCATCCGGGCTCATGTTCTGCAGCAAACCGGTGCTGACAGCAACCAGAGAGGCATCACGGCGCGCACCGGTTGCAAAAGCGTTGATGTCCGGCGCATGGTAGATAGCCACTTGCGGCATAGCGATCCCCGCCTGACGAGCCTGGGTTGCTACAGTATTGACCAGCCAACGTTCCCTTTCGTTACGCGGTTGCTCGATCACTTCCCCGCCAACAGATCGTAATGCCATCCATTTGGACATCAGAAGCGAAACGAAGGAACCACCAAAACCGAACAGCAAGGCCATGATCATCAGCCCCTGAACGCTGCTCGACTGTATCCCTGTCAGGCTCAGTACCAGCCCGAAAACGACCATTACGGCCAGGTTCGTTAGCAGGAAGAGCGCGATTCGCATCATAATTTTCTTTTTACCTCAGTTTAACAATACGCAATATGCGATACCCACATCGTATGGGTTACGCGACTATTTTCAAGTCTGGATAGTGCGTAAGTCACCAGAAAGACACAACTTTACATTTTCTAGCATCTGATTTACGGCATCTTGCCGCTGTTAAAAAATCAGGCACAATTTCTTGTGCCTGATTGATGTTACTTGACGGGAGCGGGTTGTTCCGCGGGTCTGGCTTTTTCAAGCTTCGCCAAATCGAGTGCGATATTCACCGTCTCATCCAGATAAGGATCCGGTTCCTGGTAATCTTTCGGTAGATCATCCAGCTTCTTCAACTCCGGTTTACCTTCGCGTTTAAAGCGTTCGTTCAAACGCGCCAGACGCGTCGCATCATCTTCATTATTCTCTTTCTCACGCACCGCGTAATTCAGAGAAACGATATTGCGCTTGTCCTTCATGGCGTTGAAGCGCGCGATATCCTTCATGATGTTCTGGAACTCAGGATCTTTCGCGATACGCGCATTATGCGCCTTCAGCAACTCCGGTTCAAAGGCCGTTAAATCGCCTGATTTCACATAGGTTGCAGCATCAATGCTATCCCACGGCAGCGCGTTATCTTCAAATTTCTCTCCCGTTTCCGTTTCTTCATTACCTGTCGGCATGATGATGTCTGGCGTTACGCCCTTACGTTGCGTACTGCCGCCGTTAACGCGATAGAATTTCTGGATCGTGTATTGAACAGAACCCAAAGCTGGCCATTCAGGACGTAACATCTGATCGTAAATACGGTTCAATGAACGGTACTGCTGGACAGTGCCTTTACCAAATGTCGGTTCACCCACAACCAGCGCACGACCGTAATCCTGCATTGCCGCAGCAAAGATTTCTGAAGCCGAAGCACTAAAGCGGTCAACCAGCACCACCAGCGGGCCTTTATAGAAGACCTGACCGTCGGTATCGCTGTCTTCACGAACTTTACCGTTGTTATCACGAACCTGAACAATCGGACCTGCAGGAATAAACAGGCCTGAAAGCGATACTGCCTCGGTCAACGCCCCACCGCCATTGCTACGCAGGTCGATGATCACACTGCTGACATTCTGTTTTTCCAGTTTCTGCAGTTGTACTTTGACATCATCTGTCAAACCCACATAGAAGCCAGGAATATCCAGCACGCCAACTTTCTCTTTACCGACGGTCTTCACCGACATTTTAACCGCGCGGTCTTCGAGGCGAATACGTTCACGGGTCAACGTTACAGTACGGGTCTTGGTCCCTTTACCAGCAGGTAAAATTTCCAGACGAACTTTACTGCCCTTCGGCCCTTTAATTAAGGCAACCACGTCATCAAGACGCCAGCCAATCACGTCAACCATCGGCTTGCCTGTTTGACCAACACCGACAATTTTGTCACCAACGCTGATAGCTTTACTCTTCGCTGCCGGGCCACCTGCCACCATCGAATTGATAACGGTGTAGTCATCATCCATTTGCAGCACTGCGCCAATACCTTCCAGCGACAAACTCATTTCAGTGTTGAACTGTTCGGTATTACGCGGGGAAAGATAGTTGGTATGCGGGTCTATTTCACGAGCAAACGCCGTCATTGCCAGCGAGAAAACATCTTCGCTGTTGGTTTGCGCCAGACGACGAATGGCAAATTTATAGCGTCGAGTCAGGGTTTCACGAATTTCTTTATCCGTTTTTCCTGTCAGCTTCAGGCTTAACTCGTCGAATTTGACTTTACTGTCCCACAGCGCGTTCAACTCAGCCTCGTTTTTCGGCCATGGAGCTTTGCTGCGGTCAAGGTTATAAGTGTCGTTGCCGGTAAAATCCATCGGCTTTTCCAGTACCGACAAAGCGTACTGGTAACGTTCAAAACGGCGCTTTTGCGCCAAATTGTAGAGATCGTAGAAAACGTCGAGTTTGCCTGAACGCAGTTCATCACCCAACTCGGTTTTCTTTTTTGCGAACTGTTCAACATCGCTTGCCAGCAGCACGTTGTGGCTGTAATCGAGCAGATTAAGGTAGCGGTCAAAGATTTTAGCCGAAAATGCCTGATCGAGGTCGAACTGGCGATAATGAGAACGGGTGAAGCGCGACGTTACGCGCTCACTCACCGTCGCATGCTGCGTCTCTTCCTTTAACACCGGAATTTGATCAGCACGCGTGATATCTTCTACAGCGAAGGTCTGGCCTGCTATTGCAAGCAGGCCAGCTAACGCGGTAAGCCTAAAAAACATGTTCATGCCTGGCCCGGCCTCCGTTTCAGAACACCAGGTGTTCTGCGCGCACAATCAAAGACATACCCGAATTCAGTTGGACGCGGACGCCGTCTTTGGTGATTTCTAATACGGTGGCATCCATCGCGTTTTGACCCGCTTTCACCTTCAGGGCTTGTCCGACAGTCAGAGCTGAAATGTCGGAAACTGGGGTGTGCTGTTCTTCGCGAGGTGCTTTTGCTGTTTTTGGCGCTTTCTCTACCGGCTTTTGCGCACGTGGTTTACGCTCAGCGCCTTCTTTGCGGCGTGGCGTGGTCGGACGTGGCTTGCGTTCACGGCGCGGTGCGTCTTCTTTCTCACCAGCAGCTGCGGCAGCTTCGCGTTTTTTCGCTTGCTGCTCAGCACGCTGTGCTTGAACACGTGCTTTCGCTTCTTCAAGCTGCTTGCGAGCATGCTCTACATGTTGCTCGTCCAGCTCACCGCATGGGTTGCCGTCAAGATCGACACGCGTTGCGCCGGGTTTAACACCGTAAAGGTAACGCCAGCTCGAGGTATAGAGACGTAAAGCGGATCGCAATTGCGTTTTGCTCAGGTTCATTTCCCCGGCAACACGATCGACCAAATCCTGAAAAATACCGATTTTCAGCGGACGCGCTTCACCTTCCGCACTGAAACAGTGGGGAAAACGTTCGGCCAGAAACGCGATTACTTCTTTACTGCTATTCAACTTAGGTTGATTTTCCATGAAATTTCCTGATTACAACGGACGTAGCCAACAAGCGCAGGCATGAACAGGCGTCATTATAATGACGCCATCAGTAAATGCTACGTTATCCGTTGATTATCCTGCGACGCTCGCAAAGAATTTTTTGTAATCCGTCATTGCAAGCACCTTTTCAAGCTGTGCCACAAGCTGACGTAAGCCCTGCTCGTCCTCGTCTGTAAAGCGACCGAAGACGGTACTGTCGATATCGAGAACACCAATAATCTGATTTTTCACCACCAGCGGCAGGACAATTTCAGAATTACTTGCTGCATCACAGGCAATATGTCCGTCAAAAGCGTGAACATCCTCGATTCGCTGCACTTCATTACGGGCAACTGCAGTGCCACACACACCGCGCCCGACGGGGATGCGTACACAAGCAATTTTGCCCTGAAACGGTCCGAGAACCAACGTCTCGTCCTCAAGTAAATAAAAACCTGCCCAGTTTACGTCAGTGAGACGCTCATATAACAACGCACTGGTGTTTGCCAGCGTTGCCAGAAAACTGGTTTCTCCCGCCATCAGCGCGTTAAAGTCACGGTTTAAATCCGCGTAAAATTCTGTTTTGTTCATTATGTAATCACTTGGTTGTCTTACCTGGAACTGCCAGCCTATTAAAATAAGCATTAAATGCGTTAATGCTCAAGATCATTCCCATCATGGGTTAAGATTAATGTTAATTCTTATTACATTTGGCACGTCATGGCTCTTAACACACCACAAATTACGCCGACAAAAAAGATAACAGTGAGGGCAATTGGCGAGGAACTGCCGCGTGGTGATTACCAACGTTGCCCGCAATGTGACATGCTGTTTAGCCTACCCGAGATAAACTCTCATCAAAGTGCCTATTGTCCGCGCTGTCAGGCAAAAATTCGTGACGGGCGCGACTGGTCGCTGACGCGCCTGGCGGCAATGGCGTTCGCTATGCTGTTGCTGATGCCGTTTGCCTGGGGCGAACCGCTGTTGCATATCTGGCTGTTAGGTATTCGTATTGACGCCAATGTCATGCAAGGCATCTGGCAAATGACCAAACAGGGCGATGCAATAACGGGGGCGATGGTCTTTTTTTGCGTTATTGGTGCCCCCCTTATTCTGGTGACCTCCATAGCTTATTTATGGTTTGGTAACCGACTGGGAATGAATCTACGCCCGGTACTGCTGATGCTTGAGCGATTGAAAGAGTGGGTGATGCTGGACATCTATCTGGTCGGTATTGGCGTTGCTTCTATAAAGGTGCAGGATTATGCGCACATTCAGGCGGGTATTGGTCTGTTCTCTTTTGTTGCATTAGTGATATTGACCACGGTGACGTTGTCACATCTTAATGTCGAGGAACTGTGGGCGCGATTTTATCCACAGCGCCCCGCTACGCGTAGGGACGAGAAACTTCGTGTCTGCCTGGGATGCCATTTTACCGGCTATCCCGATCAGCGTGGTCGCTGCCCGCGTTGCCATATCCCGCTACGCCTGCGTCGCCGTCATAGTCTGCAAAAGTGCTGGGCGGCGCTGTTAGCATCAATCGTGTTGTTGTTACCTGCCAACCTGTTACCTATTTCTATCATTTATCTGAATGGTGGGCGGCAGGAAGATACGATCCTTTCCGGGATTATGTCGCTGGCAAGTAGCAACATTGCGGTCGCCGGAATCGTGTTTATCGCCAGTATTCTGGTGCCATTTACCAAAGTGATCGTCATGTTCACTTTACTGTTGAGCATTCATTTTAAATGCCAGCAAGGTTTACGCACACGGATTCTGTTACTGCGGATGGTGGCCTGGATCGGTCGCTGGTCGATGCTCGACCTGTTTGTCATATCTTTAACCATGTCGCTAATTAATCGCGATCAGATCCTCGCTTTTACTATGGGACCGGCTGCGTTTTATTTCGGCGCAGCGGTAATTTTGACTATTCTTGCTGTGGAATGGCTGGACAGCCGCTTACTTTGGGATGCACATGAGTCAGGAAACGCCCGCTTCGACGACTGAAGCGCAGATTAAAAATAAACGCCGTATCTCACCTTTCTGGCTGCTGCCGTTCATCGCGCTTATGATTGCCGGTTGGCTGATTTGGGACAGTTATCAGGATCGGGGTAATACCGTCACCATCGACTTTATGTCGGCGGATGGTATTGTCCCGGGCCGCACACCTGTTCGTTATCAGGGCGTTGAGGTCGGAACAGTGCAAGATATCAGCCTGAGCGACGATCTTCGTAAGATTGAAGTCAAAGTCAGCATCAAGTCCGATATGAAAGATGCGCTGCGCGAGGAGACACAGTTCTGGCTGGTGACGCCAAAAGCCTCGCTGGCAGGAGTCTCCGGGCTGGACGCCCTCGTCGGGGGTAACTATATCGGCATGATGCCGGGTAAAGGTAAAGAGCAGGATCACTTTGTCGCACTCGATACCCAACCGAAATATCGGCTGGATAATGGCGATCTGATGATCCACCTGCAAGCCCCCGATCTCGGTTCACTGAACAGTGGTTCACTGGTCTATTTCCGCAAGATCCCGGTGGGTAAAGTCTACGACTATGCCATCAATCCCAATAAACAAGGTGTGGTGATAGATGTCCTGATTGAGCGGCGTTTTACCGATCTGGTGAAAAAAGGTAGCCGTTTCTGGAACGTTTCTGGCGTTGATGCCAACGTCAGTATCAGTGGTGCGAAGGTGAAACTGGAAAGTCTGGCGGCACTGGTTAACGGTGCGATTGCCTTCGATTCACCTGAAGAGTCGAAACCTGCCGAGGCGGAAGATACCTTTGGTCTGTATGAAGATCTGGCCCATAGCCAGCGTGGCGTAATAATAAAACTGGAACTGCCGAGCGGTGCTGGATTAACCGCCGACTCTACACCGTTAATGTATCAGGGGCTGGAAGTTGGACAACTGACTAAACTGGATTTAAATCCTGGCGGTAAAGTCACCGGAGAAATGACCGTTGATCCCAGCGTCGTAACGCTGTTACGGGAAAATACCCGCATCGAATTACGTAATCCAAAATTATCCCTTAGCGATGCTAATCTCAGTGCCCTGCTGACCGGCAAAACCTTCGAATTGGTGCCGGGCGACGGTGAGCCACGTAAAGAGTTTATTGTTGTTCCTGGCGAAAAAGCCCTGCTCCATGAGCCAGATGTTCTGACGCTGACCCTGACAGCACCAGAAAGTTACGGCATTGATGCTGGTCAGCCGCTCATTCTTCACGGCGTGCAGGTAGGCCAGGTTATCGATCGTAAACTCACCAGCAAAGGCGTCACCTTTACCGTCGCCATCGAGCCTCAGCATCGCGACCTGGTAAAAGGCGATAGCAAATTTGTCGTCAACAGTCGTGTCGACGTGAAAGTGGGGCTGGACGGCGTCGAGTTTCTCGGAGCCAGCGCCTCAGAATGGATCAACGGCGGGATCCGCATTCTTCCTGGTGATAAAGGCGCAATGAAACCCAGCTATCCGCTGTATGCCAATCTGGAAAAAGCACTGGAGAACAGCCTTAGCGATTTGCCCACCACAACCGTGAGTTTGAGTGCAGAGACATTGCCAGATGTGCAGGCAGGATCGGTAGTACTGTACCGTAAATTTGAAGTTGGTGAAGTTATTACTGTGCGTCCGCGAGCTAACGCGTTTGATATCGATCTGCATATTAAGCCGGAGTATCGCAACCTTCTGACCAGCAACAGCGTGTTCTGGGCAGAAGGTGGGGCGAAAGTTCAGCTAAATGGTAGTGGTCTGACTGTACAGGCATCCCCGCTCTCCAGAGCATTAAAGGGAGCTATTAGCTTCGATAACCTCAGCGGTGCCAGCGCCAGTCAGCGTAAAGGCGACAAGCGTATTCTGTATGCTTCCGAAACAGCGGCCCGTGCGGTTGGCGGGCAAATTACGCTTCACGCTTTCGATGCCGGAAAACTGGCGGTCGGGATGCCAATTCGCTATCTCGGTATTGATATCGGGCAAATCCAGACGCTGGATCTGATTACCGCGCGCAATGAAGTACAGGCAAAGGCGGTACTCTATCCGGAATATGTCCAGACCTTTGCACGCGGTGGTACACGCTTCTCAGTGGTCACACCGCAAATTTCGGCAGCTGGCGTTGAGCATCTTGATACTATCCTCCAGCCGTATATCAACGTCGAACCAGGCCGGGGCAATCCTCGCCGCGACTTTGAATTACAAGAGGCCACCATAACTGATTCGCGTTACCTGGATGGCTTAAGCATTATTGTTGAAGCGCCGGAAGCCGGTTCGTTAGGCATCGGTACGCCTGTGCTGTTCCGTGGTCTGGAAGTCGGTACGGTTACCGGAATGACGCTGGGGACATTGTCAGATCGCGTGATGATTGCGATGCGCATCAGTAAACGCTATCAACACCTGGTGCGTAACAATTCCGTCTTCTGGTTGGCATCGGGTTACAGTCTGGACTTTGGTCTGACGGGCGGCGTCGTGAAAACCGGCACCTTTAACCAGTTTATCCGTGGCGGCATCGCCTTCGCTACGCCTCCGGGTACGCCGCTGGCACCGAAAGCCCAGGAAGGCAAGCACTTCCTGTTGCAGGAAAGTGAACCGAAAGAGTGGCGTGAATGGGGAACAGCGCTTCCCAAATAATGCCCACTGCTCCGGCGTGCCTGCGCCGGAGCGTTTATGCTAAACTGCGCGCCTGTTTTTTTGCCAGTGGTACATGCTCGTGGCCCAACACACCGTTTATTTCCCGGACGCCTTTCTGACACAAATGCGCGAAGCAATGCCTTCGACGCTCTCATTTGATGATTTTCTTGCCGCCTGTCAGCGCCCGTTGCGCCGCAGTATTCGCGTTAATACGCTGAAAATCTCCGTTGCTGATTTCCTGCAATTAACCGCCCCTTATGGCTGGACGCTTACGCCAATTCCGTGGTGTGAAGAAGGTTTCTGGATTGAACGCGACGATGAAGATGCCTTGCCATTGGGTAGTACCGCCGAGCATTTAAGTGGCCTGTTTTATATTCAGGAAGCCAGTTCAATGTTGCCCGTCGCCGCCTTGTTTGCTGACGGTAATGCACCACAGCGGGTGATGGATGTCGCTGCCGCGCCCGGCTCCAAAACGACGCAAATTGCCGCGCGGATGAATAACGAAGGGGCGATCCTTGCCAATGAGTTTTCCGCCAGTCGGGTAAAAGTGTTACATGCCAATATCAGCCGCTGTGGCATCCGTAATGTTGCGCTCACGCATTTTGATGGCCGTGTATTTGGTGCGGCAGTGCCAGAAATGTTCGATGCCATTTTGCTGGACGCTCCCTGCTCCGGCGAAGGCGTGGTGCGTAAAGATCCCGATGCGCTAAAAAACTGGTCACCAGAAAGCAATCAGGAAATCGCAGCTACCCAACGGGAACTGATCGACAGCGCCTTTCATGCATTACGCCCTGGCGGTACGCTGATTTACTCGACCTGTACCTTAAACCAGGAAGAAAATGAAGCCGTCTGCCGGTGGCTGAAAGAGACTTACCCCGACGCAGTAGAGTTTATACCGCTTGGCGATCTCTTCCCTGGTGCAAATAAGGCGCTGACCGAAGAAGGCTTTTTGCATGTTTTCCCACAAATTTACGACTGCGAAGGCTTCTTCGTTGCTCGTCTGCGTAAAACTCAGGCGATCCCCGTCTTACCCGCCCCAAAATACAAAGTGGGCAATTTTCCGTTTAGCCCGGTGAAAGATCGCGAAGCCGGTCAAATTCGTCAGGCGGCTGCAAGTGTTGGCTTAAACTGGGATGGAAACCTGCGACTCTGGCAACGCGACAAAGAACTGTGGTTGTTCCCGGTGGGCATTGAAGCCTTGATCGGTAAAGTCCGATTTTCTCGGTTGGGGATTAAACTTGCCGAAACACATAACAAAGGTTATCGCTGGCAGCATGAAGCGGTTATTGCCCTTGCCTCCCCCGACAATGTGAACGCTTTTGAACTGACACCGCAGGAAGCGGAAGAATGGTATCGCGGGCGCGATGTTTACCCGCAAGCCGCGCCAGTAGCGGATGATGTATTGGTTACTTTCCAGCATCAGCCGATTGGTTTAGCCAAACGGATTGGTTCGCGACTGAAAAACAGCTACCCGCGTGAACTGGTGCGGGACGGGAAACTTTTTACAGGTAACGCCTGACAGCGCACAAAAAAAGCGCACTTTTTGACTGGCACATTCGGCTGCCTCAACTAGGCTGAAAAATGGTGCGATCGGACTGGTCGTACCACAACCGGCAGCTAAATGGAGAGCACGAAGATGAAAACCAGTGTGCGCATAGGCGCTTTTGAAATCGACGACGGCGAATTACACGGCGAATCGCCGGGTGATCGAACGTTAACCATTCCTTGTAAATCAGACCCCGATTTATGTATGCAACTGGATGCCTGGGATGCTGAAACCAGTATCCCTGCCCTGCTAAATGGCGAACACTCTGTCCTTTACCGTACCCGTTACGATCAACAATCTGATGCCTGGATTATGCGTCTTGCCTGATCCAAAAAGAACCCGTCGGCATGGCGGGTTATTTGTCCTGGTTATTCCCCCGTTGTAAAATCTCTCCTAAACTTAACGGTACGGCACCACACTTCGGGGATGAAATGTTCGCGCTGGTACTTTTTGTTTGCTACCTGGATGGCGGTTGTGAAGATATTGTTGTGGATGTCTACAACACGGAACAACAGTGTCTTTATTCTATGAGCGATCAACGGATCCGCCATGGCGGTTGTTTTCCGATTGAGGATTTTATAGATGGTTTCTGGCGACCTGCACAGGAGTACGGTGATTTTTAATTATTGCAATTGCACAAGAGTCAGTTCTCCCCCAAAGACAGCACCGGTATCAATATAATGTAGGTTGCCAATATCCACGCGATGGCGCAACGGTGTATGACCAAACCAGAAATGATCAGCACCTGTAATTCCCTGCCCTTTTTGGCCTTCACGTAATCGTGAGCGGCTCCACAAGACCTGATGCAAATCGACGTCCTTTTGCCATTCATAAACATCATCCGGATAATCGGCATGGGCAATAACATGTTTGCCGGTGCGACTGTGTACTTCAAGAATAAAGGGCAAATACTGACATTTTTCCAGCGCCGTTTTCGCTTGTTTCTGTTGATTATCTGCCAGCGCAATAAACCAGTCGCCGCCATTCATCAACCACAAAGACATCTGCTGGGATGCCAGCGCATCCATCGCCATCTGTTCATGATTGCCTCTTACCGCACGAACCCAATGTTGTTCCAGTAACTGCAGGCAACGTAAACTTTGCGGCCCACGATCGATAACGTCTCCCACTGAGATAAGTAAATCTCGCCACGGATCAAAACGACAATGCCATAATTTGCGGCGCAACTGCTCAAGAGAACCGTGTATATCGCCTGAAAGCCAGATATGTCGCCATTGATGACCCGCAATTCTCTGATAAACGGGCGCAGGCTGTTTCATCAATATTTTCCTCCCGCGCTAAAGATCACATAATCTTAACAAGAATGTTAAAAAACGCTGGACTCAGACAGTAGAGTGTGTGTTATGGTTGACTATAAAGTCAGCGAAGGGAATGCTTCTGGCTTTTAACAGATAAAAAGAGACCGAACACGATTCCTGTATTCGGTCCAGGGAAATGGCTCTTGGGAGAGAGCCGTGCGCTAAAAGTTGGCATTAATGCAGGCTTAGTTGCCTTGCCCTTTAAGAATAGATGACGACGCCAGGTTTTCCAGTTTGCGTGCAAAATGGTCAATAAAAAGCGTGGTGGTCATCAGCTTAAATGTTAAAAACCGCCTGTTCTGGTGAAAGAACTGAGGCGGTTTTTTATTGGAAATCAAAAGGCTATTTTAGGTAATTAACAGAGTTTTTCAGCTCGCTCTATAAACGGTGCCAGACTCATTTTTTCACCTGGATTGTTAGGATCATCAATCTGAATCACCGAAATGGGCTGGGCATTGGTCTTCCCGCTGGCGACTTCCTTTTGTGAGATATCGTTCAAAGGATACTGCACGAGGGTACTCGGATTAATAACATACAACGCATGGCCCGGTCGGCATGTCAGCATCACCTCTTCGCGGTTAAATGCCCATTTGTCTTTACCCACTTCAAAACGACTGACGGTAATCACCTGCGGTGCCGCCAGCGCCGCTGCAGAACTGGTGAGTAACAGAAACGCCAGAATACTTTTTTTCATCATTTTCGTAATCCATCAAAAAGGTTCGAGAGTCGCAAGCAGGCTGATGATCACCAGCACTACCGCACCTATCGCCCATTCGAGTTTAGTCATCCACACAAACCAGGGAGCCGCACGATCTTCATCCTGCCTCATGCGCGGTACAAGAACATAACGATTAGCCAGCGCGATGACCACCATAATCATCACCAGTATGGCTTTGAGCAATAAGAGTTGGCCCCAGTAAGTCGTAAGCGTGGGGGGAAATCTGGTAATCAACAATGCATTAAGCACGCCGCTTGCCAGTACGCCGATCACCGCAAAATGCCCGCACCAGGAAAAACGCATCAGCGCCTGAATAGCCTGGTGTCGCCAACGGCCTTTGATGAGTTGCATACACCAGAGCACCGGAAGTAATCCTCCAAACCACGCCGCCGCACAGATCAGGTGAATCGCGTGATTAGTCTGATGGATTTTCGCCGTTACCCCTTCATTCAGCGTCGCATGCCCGACTCCCGCCAGCAGAATAAATTGCGCGGTAGTGAGCATAAACAGCAAACGTGGCATATTCCGCGGTTGCATAAGGGCGACGATCAACGTTACGAGGGCGAGAACAATTTGCCATAACCAGACGCCACCAAACTGCGTTTGCAAAACAGCCTGCCAAATGTTTGGCGAAAATACATCTGACCATCCCGTTCCCATCAACCCGCCCTGAACGGCGAGCATTGCAGTGGCACTGATCAAACTCCAGATGGCAGCGTGCTGTTGTAAACGCAGAAAACGCTTCGTCAGCAAGCGACGAATCGTTAAGGGGGCCAGCCAGGCACCGTACATTGCGAAGCCAAAAACCAGCATCAGCGAGGTGAAATGGATAAATCGCAGCGCGATCCAGGTAAACGCCAGCATGATTTATTTCACGCTAAAGGTGTAGTGTCCTTTCGTTTTATGCCCGTCCACCGAAACAACATGCCAGTCAACGGTGTAGGTTCCGGGTTTCAGCGAATCGGCCAGTGGAACAATCAGTTGCTTTTGGTCCTGCTCATTCCGCTTCGCCGGTAATGTTTTAATATTTTCGTTTTTTGGCCCCGTGATTTTTGCACCACTGAATCCTGTTTCAACGCCTTCCGAGAAGTTTAAAGTGATTGCCTGCGGGGCAGCTGTCACTTGCGCGTTTGCCGCAGGATACTGATGCGTTAAATGCGCATGTGCCCAGACGGAAGGTGTCACCAACGTAGTGGTCAGGATTGCCAGCGCGTAGCGAAGGGAGCGTGCAGTTGAAGTCATATTATCTATTCCTTTTTGTAATAACTTTTTTACAGAGCATAACCTTGTCTAATGTCTGAGTCGAGGATCATCAATTCCGGCTTGCCATCCAGGCTCACTCTTAGTAACTTTTGCCCGCGAATGATGAGGAGATTAAGAATGCTGAAGAATCTGGCTAAACTGGATCAAACAGAAATGGATAAAGTGAATGTCGATTTGGCGGCAGCCGGGGTGGCATTTAAAGAACGCTACAATATGCCGGTGATCGCTGAAGCGGTTGAACGTGAACAGCCTGAACATTTGCGCAGCTGGTTTCGCGAGCGGCTTATCGCCCACCGTTTGGCTTCGGTCAATCTGTCACGTTTACCTTACGAGCCCAAACTTAAATAAAACTTATACAGAGTTACACTTTCTTACATAACGCCTGCTAAATTATGAGTATTTTCTAAACCGCACCCATAATTTGCAGTCATTTTGAAAAGGAAGTCATTATGTCGTTCTGGAAAGTTGCAGCAGCGCAATATGAGCCTCGTACAACCTCACTGACCGAACAGGTAGCTCATCATCTGGAGTTTGTGAGGGCCGCCGCCAGGCAACAATGTCAGCTGTTAGTTTTTCCATCGCTTTCTTTACTGGGGTGTGATTATTCGCGACGTGCCCTTCCTGCCCCACCCGATCTCTCGCTGTTAGACCCGCTTTGTTATGCTGCAACGACCTGGCGAATGACCATCATTGCCGGCCTTCCCGTTGAATATAACGATCGCTTTATTCGTGGAATTGCGGTGTTCGCACCGTGGCGAAAAACGCCAGGGATCTACCATCAGAGTCATGGTGCATGTCTGGGCCGTCGTTCCAGAACCATCACGGTGGTCGATGAACAACCGCAAGGTATGGATATGGATCCGACCTGTTCACTATTTACGACAGGGCAATGTCTGGGGGAACCCGACCTGCTGGCGTCGACCCGCCGCTTACAATTTTTTTCACATCAGTACTCAATTGCCGTGCTGATGGCAAATGCCCGTGGTAACAGTGCACTATGGGATGAACATGGTCGTCTCATCGTTCGCGCCGATCGTGGTTCATTATTGTTAGTCGGTCAGCGTTCATCACAGGGTTGGCAAGGCGATATCATTCCATTACGCTAGGCTTTTTCGGCCTGGAGCATGCCATGTTGCGCATTATCGATACAGAAACCTGCGGTTTGCAGGGAGGGATCGTTGAGATTGCCTCTGTTGATGTCATTGACGGAAAAATCGTCAACCCCATGAGCCACCTGGTGCGCCCCGATCGTCCTATTAGTCCACAGGCGATGGCGATTCATCGCATCACCGAAGCCATGGTCGCCGATAAACCGTGGATTGAAGATGTGATCCCGCACTATTACGGTAGTGAATGGTATGTCGCGCACAACGCCAGCTTTGACCGCCGCGTACTGCCTGAGATGCCCGGTGAGTGGATTTGCACTATGAAACTGGCCCGTCGTCTGTGGCCAGGGATCAAGTACAGCAATATGGCGTTATATAAAACACGGAAGCTCAATGTACAGACGCCGCCGGGCCTGCATCATCACCGCGCGTTGTATGACTGTTATATCACCGCTGCGTTGCTTATCGATATTATGAACACCTCCGGCTGGACGGCAGAACAGATGGCCGATATCACCGGACGTCCATCGTTGATGACGACCTTCACCTTTGGCAAATACCGTGGCAAAGCGGTTTCCGACGTTGCCGAACGCGATCCGGGCTATCTGCGCTGGTTATTTAATAACCTGGACAGCATGAGCCCGGAGCTGCGTTTAACACTGAAGCATTATCTGGAAAATACTTAATCTACTGGCTTAGCGGGTAATGTTCCCTGCGCCAGCGCGACCAGAAAAGCATATTCCATCGCTACGCCTTCGTACGATTTAAAGCGACCAGATTTACCGCCATGGCCTGAGTCCATGTCGGTACAGAGCAATAAAAGATGGTTATCGGTTTTCAGCTCGCGCAATTTAGCGACCCATTTTGCCGGTTCCCAATATTGCACCTGAGAATCGTGTAAACCGGTCGTTACCAGTAAATGCGGATAAGCCTGTGCGGTGACGTTGTCATAGGGGCTGTAGCTTTTCATGTACTCGTAATATTGCGGATCCTGCGGATTCCCCCACTCTTCGAATTCGCCGGTGGTAAGAGGAATTGATTCATCAAGCATTGTTGTTACAACATCAACAAACGGTACCTGGGCGATAACGCCGTGGAACAATTCCGGGCGTTGATTAATTGCAACGCCCATCAACATGCCCCCCGCACTCCCGCCCATCGCATAACAGAGCGAAGGAGAGCCATAGCCCAGTTTTAACAATGCATCGCAGGCATCAAGATAATCATTAAACGTATTTTTCTTCTTCAGAAATTTTCCGTCTTCGTACCATTGTTGCCCCAGCTCACCACCGCCGCGAACATGGACAATGGCGTAGACAAATCCACGATCCAACAAACTCAAGCGGCTAAAACTGAAATCGGCATCAATACTTGCGCCGTAAGAACCGTAGCCATACACCAGTAGCGGGTTGTGTCCTTTGCGAAAATGTTTGCGATGATAAACCAGCGAAACCGGGACTTCGACGCCATCACGGGCGACTATCCACAGGTGTTCACTGCGGTAATTCGCCGCATCAAAACCGGGAACTTCCGTTTGTTTTAATACACGACGCTCACCGGTATCCATATCCAGTTCAAACAAAGTATCTGGTGTGGTCATGGAAGAATAACCATAACGCAATCGCGCGGTTTCAGGTTCTGGATTGTAGGCAATCCAGGTCACATAGGCCGGATCATCAAAGGCAATGCCGATGACTTCCCGAGTCTTGCGGTTAATTTGGCGCAAACTGGTTAACCCGCGCTGACGCTCTTCTACCACCAGCCAATCGGTAAACAGCGTAAAGCCTTCAAGCATGACGTTATCGCGTGGCGGAATTAACTCTTCCCACCGTTGCTCATCACGCATACGGGTACGGTATAAGCCAAAGTTTTTGCCGTGGCGGTTGGAACGCAGATAAAACCGATGCTGGTAGTGATCAAGGCTGTATTCGTGATCTTTGCGTCGCGGCAGAAAAACAAACGGCTCGGCATCGGCCATTTCCGCGTCCAGCAGGCGAACTTCACTGGTGGTGGCGCTGGCCAGATGAATGACTACATAGTGCTTCGAGGTCGTTTTATGCAGGCTGACGTAATAGGTATCGTCTTTTTCTTCGTAGATCAGTTTATCCTGCGATGCTGGCGTACCGATGGCGTGACGCCAGACCTGATAAGGAAGCAGCGTCACCGGATGCTTGCGAACATAGTAGAAAGTCCAGGAATCATTTGCCCAGACAAAGCTGGGTTCAACGTTATCCAGCAGTTCCGGATACCAGTTACCTGTTTCCAGATTACGAAAACGAATGCCGTACTGGCGTCGGGAAAGAAAATCTTCTGCCAGTGCCATAATGGTGTTATCGGGCGTAATCGCCATTCCGCCCATCGAATAAAACTCACTGTGCGCCGCGCGCTTGTTGGCATCGAGCAATGTTTCCCACTCATCCCACTCTTCGCTGAACGCCGATTGACGCTGGTAGATAGCATATTCACAGCCTGGTTCATAAATATGCCGATAGCGGTAGCCATTTTTGATGTAGGGAGCAGAAACTTCTCTTTGCGGAATGCGGTCGATGATTTCCTTTAAGATGCGATCCTGTAAGGCTTGTTGCGAGGCCATCACCCGATGACCGTAACTATTTTCTTGCTGCAGGTAGTCCAGGACTTCCGGCTGAGAACGCGTATCGTCCCGCAGCCAGTAGTAATTATCGATGCGCGTATCGCCATGAAGCGTCATGGCGTGGGGAATGCGAGCGGCTTTTGGTAGCATGTTATTGTTCTTTCTGGTTGAAACATCTTATAAGGGTGGCAAAACTCACCGGGGATGCAAGCGAAACAGGGGAGTCATTGCTTAGATGATGACAGGTAATGGCGCGGATTTCGAATGTTATGCAGACAGAGAAGATCAGCCTGTTCAAATGGCTGTGCGGTTCTGGATAGCCCGAAATAGTCAACTTCAGGCTATCCAGAGAGCGGAATTATTCCGCCAAAGTACGTTTTTGCTGTTCGAGATCGCGTTCAATACCTTCACGAACATCCTGGGGGATTTTCAGCGCGTCACCCAGGGCATTCAGGTAACTGCGTTCCATAAAATGGTCAATATCAATAGCCGCGCAGCTCAGGAAATAGATTTCCAGCGCCTCTTCTTCATTACGAACCCCGGTAGCCAGGCGTTGTGGATCCAGCGGTTGTTCTATTGCCTGCTCAATGAGTACACGCCCCTGCTCTTCCACGCCGGCTTCACGCAATTGCTGGTCGATTGCCGCACGTTCTTTGGCATCAATATGACCATCACTTTTAGCGGCAAAGACCAGCGCAAGGATCAAACGTGCCGTACGCTCATCCAGCGGCGTACTTTGCGCGCCAAACTGCGGTTCGTCCTGATGCGCCGCGCGAATTTTATCTTTGTATTTATTCCACAGCACCGTACCCGCTACCGCTCCGCCGCCAAGCAGCAACGCGTTGGTGCCATATTTCGTAAGAAGTTTACGTGCTGATTTATTTGCGACCAGCAGCCCAGCCAGTCCGCCTAATGCGCCAGGCACTAAAAGTTTGCCCAATCCCTGATCCGCAGACGAGGAGGTAGAAGAACTGCTTTGCCCAAGCAGGGATTGCAGTTGATTTAACCAGTTAGCCATATTTGCTCCTCAATAACCATTTTTAGTGCCTGTAGCATAGCGGATGAGGATGTCAGAAAATGTATATCGAGACAAAAGATGCGCAAATAAGCCGGTCGGCAGGCCGTTATTCAAAGAAATTCGCGCCAGGTAAGGTGTTCACTGTATATCAGGTGATAAGGGTATTTTAGGTGAACGTAATTTGACGTTTTGAGTGGCATTGTTTGATGCTGATTGCCCGATGCGACACTGTTGCGTCTTCCCAGGCCTACGATTGAAGTGCCTTATAGGGCGGACCAGGCACTCGCGCCGCATCCGCCGACGGTCAATCGAATTATCAGAGGCCATTAACGCCGCTGATATTCCGCCATTCCCGCTTTGCAGTCCACGCTGACCTGGTAATGAATATCGGCACTTTTACCACGCACGGTTAGCGGTACTGACCATTTATCATCTTTACCCTGAATGTCCTGCAAACTGACCCATGCCACAGGATCGGCCTGACCGACAATTTTTTGATCATCTGCCCAGCGCGCCACGCGATTTTGTTGATAATCACGTTTTACGCTCGCGGCAATTCCGGCAGCATCCAGACCTTCACACTTTGGGAAAGTGACCGACTTGCTGGTTTCATTATTGGCAGCGAAAACTGATGCGCAGGCAGAAACCAACAACAGCCCTAAAAACGCCCCTCTTTTTTTCATGTTTTTCTCCATAGCACAATGATTCAGGAGAAAGCATGGTACAAATTGTCAGGAGCGCAAGTTGCTTCAGGCCGCGTGTGAGGCATCTTCCTCTTCGGATTCAGCACCGACGACCTGTGGGGACGGTAATTTGCCGGTTTTCAGAATGGTGCTCAGCACATCTTTTTGTTCTGCCAGCCATAGCGAAAGGGCTTCACGTTGCTCGTCTTCCATTTGCACTGGAGAATTTGTCAGCCAGGTGTCAAGCAGATCCGCCGTATCAAGCATTTTGTCATAAGCATCGGCTTCCTTTTTGCTGGTAAACGACATTTTCTCTTCGCCCTCACGAATGACTACGTATTTAACTTCAACCGCCATTTGCAGCCTCTCATAATAACTGTGATTTTATACAGTATATTTCTTCTCGATTGGGAAATCAACAGCAACAATAAAGACACGCGCAAACGTTTTCGTTTATACTGCGCGCGGAATTAATCAGGGGATATTCGTTATGACGTTATTAGGCACTGCGCTGCGTCCGGCAGCAACTCGCGTGATGTTATTAGGCTCCGGTGAACTGGGTAAAGAAGTGGCAATCGAGTGTCAGCGTCTCGGTGTCGAGGTGATTGCCGTCGATCGCTATGCCGACGCACCAGCCATGCATGTCGCGCATCGCTCCCATGTCATTAATATGCTTGATGGTGATGCATTACGCCGTGTGGTTGAACTGGAAAAACCACATTATATCGTGCCGGAGATCGAAGCTATTGCCACCGATATGCTGATCCAGCTTGAAAAGGAAGGACGGAATGTTGTCCCCTGCGCTCGCGCAACGAAATTAACGATGAATCGCGAGGGTATCCGTCGCCTGGCGGCAGAAGAACTGCAGCTACCCACTTCAACTTATCGTTTTGCCGATAGTGAAAGTCTTTTCCGCGAAGCAGTTGCCGCTATTGGCTATCCCTGCATAGTTAAACCGGTAATGAGCTCTTCCGGCAAAGGGCAGACGTTTATTCGTTCCGCCGAGCAGCTTACACATGCGTGGGAATACGCTCAGCAAGGTGGACGCGCCGGAGCGGGCCGCGTGATTGTTGAAGGCGTCGTTAAGTTTGACTTCGAAATTACCCTGCTAACCGTCAGCGCAGTGGATGGCGTCCATTTCTGTGCACCGGTAGGTCATCGCCAGGAAGATGGCGACTATCGTGAATCCTGGCAACCGCAGCAAATGAGTCAGCTGGCTCTGAAACGTGCGCAGGAGATTGCCCGCAAAGTAGTACTGGCACTGGGCGGTTATGGTCTGTTTGGTGTCGAGCTGTTTGTCTGTGGTGATGAGGTGATTTTCAGTGAGGTCTCCCCTCGCCCGCATGACACCGGGATGGTGACGTTAATTTCTCAGGATCTCTCGGAATTTGCCCTGCATGTGCGTGCTTTCCTCGGACTTCCGGTTGGCGGGATCCGCCAGTATGGCCCTGCAGCTTCTGC
Source organism: Escherichia sp. HH091_1A (assembly GCF_030295175.1). Lineage (NCBI taxonomy): Bacteria > Pseudomonadati > Pseudomonadota > Gammaproteobacteria > Enterobacterales > Enterobacteriaceae > Escherichia > Escherichia sp. HH091_1A. The sequence continues at coordinate 2,228,531 of NZ_AP025747.1, forward strand.
CGTTATCCTGCCACAACTGACCAGTCAGAATGTCACGTTTGATAATGTGCAGAATGCCGTAGGGGCAGGTTTGCAGATTCGTTTATTTGGTAAGCCGGAAATTGATGGCAGCCGTCGTCTGGGTGTAGCGCTGGCGACCGCTGAGAGTGTTGATGAAGCGATTGAGCGCGCAAAGCACGCCGCAGCACAGGTAAAAGTACAAGCTTAACCCCGGCGAAAAACGCTACAAAAATGCCCGATTCACGATCGGGCATTTTGACTTTTATAGCTTAGCGCCTTCTACAGCTTCACGCGCCAGCTTAGTAATGCGGTCGTAATCGCCCGCTTCCAGCGCATCTGCCGGAACCAGCCAGGAACCACCGATGCAGAGCACGCTTTTCAGCGCCAGGTAGTCACGGTAGTTAGCCGGAGAAATACCACCTGTCGGGCAGAAACGGACCTGGGAGAACGGACCCGCGATCGCCTGCAGGGCTTTCACGCCGCCGTTAGCTTCAGCCGGGAAGAATTTGAACTCTTTCAAACCGTAGTCCATACCCAGCATCAGTTCGGAAACAGTGCTGATCCCCGGAATCAGAGGAATAGTCCCTTCGGTAGCAGCTTTCAGCAGCGGCTCGGTCAGACCCGGGCTAATTGCGAACTGTGCACCCGCTTCGGTGACTTCTGCAAGCTGCTGTGGATTCAGCACCGTACCGGCACCCACAATCGCTTCAGGCACTTCTTTGGCGATAGCACGGATAGCGTCAACTGCACACTCGGTACGCAGAGTCACTTCCAGAACGCGCACCCCACCAGAAACCAACGCTTTTGCCATCGGCACCGCGTGTTCCAGTTTTTTTACCACGATAACCGGTACAACCGGGCCGGTGGTGAGGATTGATTCTGCACTTGTTTTCCAGTTTTTCATCAGAGTTTTCTCTCGCCTGATTACAAATTTGTCGTCTTAAAAAGTGATACAGGTTGCGCCCTGTTCGGCACCGGACAGTTTTTCGCGCAAGGCGCTGAATAATTCACGTCCTGTTCCCACGCGTGACGCGCTCAGGTCAGGAATGTGTGGTTCGCGAGCAGCCAGTTCCGCTTCGTCTACCAGCAGCGTCAGTTCGCCTGTCTGTCCATTCACACGAATGATGTCCCCGTCGCGCACTTTTGCCAGCAGCCCGCCATCGTAGGCTTCTGGTGTTACGTGGATAGCTGACGGCACTTTACCTGAAGCGCCGGAGAGTCGTCCATCGGTAACTAACGCAATTTTGAAACACCGGTCCAATAATACACCAAGTGGCGGCATGAGTTTATGTAATTCTGGCATTCCGTTCGCTTTTGGCCCCTGATGACGGACAACAACGACACAATCGCGGTCCAGCAAACCCGCTTCAAAGGCCGGCATAACGTCATGCTGGCTTTCAAAAACAACCGCAGGCGCTTCAATCACCTGGTTCTCAACCGGCACGGCAGAGGTTTTCATAACCGCGCGGCCCAGGTTACCGCTTAACACTTTTGTCCCACCATGATGAGAGAAAGGTTGTTCGAAGGAAGCGATCACATTGCTGTCGAGTGATTTTTCCGCCCCTTCCCGCCAGTCCAGTTCACCATTATTCAGCCATGGTTCAAGGGTATAACGAGACAGACCAAAGCCTGCCACCGTATTGACATCTTCATGCAGCAGGCCTGCTTTGAGCAGTTCACGCACCAGAACCGGTACGCCACCTGCCGCCTGGAAGTGGTTAATATCGGCCGGACCGTTCGGGTAGAGACGTGCCATCAGCGGTACAACATCAGAAAGGTCAGAGAAGTCATCCCAGTTAATCTGAATACCAGCCGCGCGCGCCATCGCCACCAGGTGCATGGTGTGGTTAGTGGAACCACCGGTCGCCAGCAGTGCAACAATACCGTTCACCACCACTTTCTCATCGATCATCTTACCGATCGGCATCCATTCATTACCATTGCCGGTCATGCGTGTAACCTGGCGCGCAGCTGCAGCGGTCAAAGCATCGCGCAGCGGGGAGTCCGGATGAACAAAAGAAGAGCCCGGCAACTGCATCCCCATAAACTCCACCACCATCTGATTCGTATTGGCGGTACCGTAGAAAGTACATGTCCCTGGAGCATGATAAGACGCAGCTTCTGACTCCAGCAGCGCCATGCGGTCCACTTTACCTTCAGCATAAAGCTGGCGAATACGCACTTTTTCTTTATTTGGCAAACCGCTTGCCATCGGACCTGACGGCACAAACACCGCAGGCAAATGCCCAAACGACAGGGCTGCCATCGTCAGACCCGGAACAATCTTGTCGCACACACCGAGGAACAGCGCACCATCAAACATGTTATGGGACAGCCCCACCGCCGCAGACATCGCAATCACTTCGCGGCTTAACAGCGACAATTCCATTCCATCCTGCCCCTGGGTGACACCATCACACATCGCCGGAACACCGCCCGCAACCTGACCAACCGCATTCGCTTCATGCAGGGCTTTACGAATGATTTCTGGATAGTGTTCATAAGGCTGGTGTGCGGAGAGCATGTCGTTATAGGAAGTGATGATGGCGATATTGTTACGCAACATGCTTTTCAAAGAGGCTTTGTCTTCTGGCTGGCAGGCAGCGAAACCGTGTGCCAGGTTACCACATGCCAACTGCGAACGATGAACGGTCGAAGTTTTCGCTTGTTCTATCCGGGCGAGGTAAGCAGAGCGAGTCTCGCGCGAACGTTCAATGATTCGATTTGTTACGCGTAACAATTGTGGATTCATAAAGGCTCCTGAAATTGAGTTGTCAGAGCAGGATGATTCACAACGCGTTTCATTCAGAGGATTTATGACTGAAACGCCTGTAACCGGAGCTCATAGGGCAAAAACGTTTCAGTCAGTGTAATAAAAAAAGCCTCGTGGGTGAATCCACACGAGGCCTGAAAGTGTAAAAATTGTTCTACAATCTGTGCAAGATCATGTTACCGGTAAAATAACCATAAAGGATGAGTGCAGATATTACTCAAACTCATTCCAGGAACGGCCATCACGAGTAATCATCGCCACCGAGGCAACCGGTCCCCAGGTTCCGGCCTGATAGGGTTTCGGCGCATCATTGTCCATCGCCCACGCCTCAGTAATGGAGTCCACCCATTTCCAGGCTTCTTCTACTTCATCACGACGTACAAACAGTGCCTGAATACCACGCATAGTTTCCAGCAGCAGACGTTCATAGGCATCTGCCAGATGCGTTTGATTAAAGGTTTCTGAATAGCTCAGGTCCAGCTTGGTGATTTGCAGGTTATGTTTGTGGTCAAGGCCAGGAACTTTATTCAGTACCTGGATATCCACGCCTTCATCAGGTTGTAGACGGATAGTCAGTTTATTCTGAGGCAAATCCTGCCACGACTCTTTGAACAGATTCAGTTCAGGTGTTTTGAAATAGACCACAACTTCAGAGCATTTGGTCGGCAGGCGTTTACCAGTACGCAGGTAGAATGGCACACCGGCCCAGCGCCAGTTGTCGATATCGACGCGGATCGCCACGAAGGTTTCTGTATTGCTGCTCTTGTTCGCGCCCTCTTCTTCCAGGTAGCCCGGAACTTTTTTGCCCTGGGCGAAGCCCGCTGTGTATTGCCCACGGACGGTTTTTTCGCGTACGTTGGAGCGATCGATGCGGCGCAGAGACTTCAGTACTTTCACTTTTTCATCGCGGATACTGTCTGCACTCAGATCAGACGGTGGAGACATCGCAATCATGCAGAGAATTTGTAGCAGGTGATTCTGGATCATGTCGCGCATCTGACCGGCTTTATCAAAATAGCCCCAGCGACCTTCGATCCCCACTTCTTCTGCCACGGTAATCTCAACATGGTCAATGGTGCGATTATCCCAGTTGTTCACAAATAGAGAGTTAGCAAAACGCAGCGCCAACAGGTTCAGCACCGTTTCTTTACCAAGGTAATGGTCGATACGGTATACCTGGCACTCCTCAAAATATTCACCAACTTGATCGTTGATTTCCCGCGAGGTCGCCAGCGACGTCCCCAGCGGTTTCTCCATAACTACGCGTGCCGGTTTAGCATTCAGTTTTGCCTCGCCAAGCCCTTTGCAGATTGCACCAAAAGTGCTGGGCGGCATGGCAAAGTAGTTAATGGTGATACGATTTTTTTGATCCAGCATCGCGCCGAGACGGCTGAATGCAGCTGTGTCATTGACATCGAGATTACAAAAATCCAGACGTGCACTCAGGGTGTCCCATAAACCTTCATCAATGGTTTCTTTCATGAAAGTTTCGAGTGCCTCGCGGACAACTTTGGTATATGCCGCTTTATCCCAGTCAGCACGCCCTACGCCGATAATCCGGGTGTCCGGGTTGAGCTGACCGGCTTTTTCCAGTTGATACAGGGAAGGCAGCAATTTACGACGCGCAAGGTCGCCTTTCGCGCCGAAAATGACCAGGTCACAGGCCTGGGCTGTTTGCGTTACCGCCATGTCATTCTCCTTAAGTTAACTAACCCGGTACTTAAGCCAGGGTATACTTGTAATTTTCTTACGGTGCACTGTACTGCTTTTACGAGCTTGCGAAAACTGTAAACGCTTATCCACCCGTGCGATTACAGTAAAAGCGCGCAAAGTGCGGCAAAACTGATAAAAAAATCATCGTTTTCCATTGGGTAAAAATCTGACACTGATCATGTTATGAAAAAAAATAACAACTTTTTTATCTGCTTTTGTCATTAACACAGCACACAGGCGTAATATCTGACAAAACTGCATTTCGATTTCTTTCAGTGCGGAAATCGTCATTACCCGTGAGTCTCTTTACATCATGAATATGCTGGAAAAAATCCAGTCTCAGCTGGAACATTTGAGCAAATCAGAGCGCAAAGTTGCCGAGGTCATTCTGGCTTCGCCCGATAACGCGATCCATTCGAGTATTGCTGCTCTGGCGCTGGAGGCCAATGTTAGTGAACCGACGGTGAATCGTTTCTGTCGCAGTATGGACACGCGCGGTTTTCCTGATTTTAAACTGCATCTGGCACAAAGTCTGGCGAATGGCACCCCCTATGTTAATCGCAACGTCAATGAAGATGACAGCGTTGAATCATACACGGGGAAAATATTTGAGTCGGCAATGGCGACGCTCGATCATGTCCGTCATTCACTGGATAAATCTGCCGTCAACCGCGCCGTCGACTTGCTCACTCAGGCCAAAAAAATCGCGTTTTTTGGATTAGGCTCTTCTGCCGCCGTTGCCCACGATGCGATGAATAAGTTCTTTCGTTTTAATGTTCCGGTGGTGTACTCCGATGATATCGTGCTGCAACGCATGAGTTGTATGAATTGTAGCGACGGAGACGTGGTGGTGCTGATTTCTCACACTGGAAGAACAAAAAATCTGGTCGAGTTGGCGCAGTTGGCACGCGAAAACGACGCCATGGTGATTGCCCTCACCTCTGCGGGTACCCCGCTCGCCCGGGAAGCAACGCTGGCAATTACCCTCGATGTACCGGAAGATACTGACATTTATATGCCCATGGTTTCTCGACTTGCACAGCTGACCGTGATAGATGTGCTGGCAACAGGTTTTACTTTGCGACGCGGTGCAAAATTCAGAGATAACTTGAAGCGGGTCAAGGAAGCGCTGAAGGAATCGCGTTTTGATAAGCAGTTACTTAATTTAAGTGACGATCGGTAAAAACGACTGTCACTGTTCTAATCTTATACGACATCCGAATGAGATTACTTTATCGCCATAACGGCGTTATTTCATTCGGATTTCATGTTCAAGCAACACCTGGTTGTTTCAGTCAACGGAGTATTACATGTCCAGAAGGCTTCGCAGAACAAAAATCGTTACCACGTTAGGCCCAGCAACAGATCGCGATAATAACCTTGAGAAAGTTATCGCTGCGGGTGCAAACGTTGTACGTATGAACTTTTCTCACGGCTCTCCTGAAGATCACAAAATGCGCGCGGATAAAGTTCGTGAAATTGCCGCAAAACTGGGGCGTCATGTGGCTATTCTGGGTGACCTCCAGGGGCCCAAAATCCGTGTATCCACCTTTAAAGAAGGCAAAGTTTTCCTCAATATTGGGGATAAATTCCTGCTCGACGCCAACCTGGGTAAAGGTGAAGGCGATAAAGAAAAAGTCGGTATCGACTACAAAGGCCTGCCTGCTGACGTCGTGCCTGGTGACATCCTGCTGCTGGACGATGGTCGCGTCCAGTTAAAAGTACTGGAAGTTCAAGGCATGAAAGTATTCACCGAAGTGACCGTCGGCGGTCCGCTCTCCAACAATAAAGGTATCAACAAACTCGGCGGTGGTTTGTCGGCTGAAGCGCTGACCGAAAAAGACAAAGCAGACATTAAGACTGCAGCGTTGATTGGCGTAGATTACCTGGCTGTTTCCTTCCCGCGCTGCGGCGAAGATCTGAACTATGCACGCCGCCTGGCTCGCGACGCAGGTTGTGATGCAAAAATTGTCGCCAAAGTTGAACGTGCGGAAGCCGTTTGCAGCCAGGATGCAATGGATGACATCATCCTCGCCTCTGACGTGGTAATGGTTGCTCGCGGAGACCTCGGTGTGGAAATTGGCGATCCGGAACTGGTCGGCATTCAGAAAGCGTTGATCCGTCGTGCACGTCAACTAAACCGCGCAGTAATCACTGCGACCCAGATGATGGAGTCAATGATTACTAACCCGATGCCGACGCGTGCAGAAGTCATGGACGTAGCAAACGCCGTTCTGGATGGTACTGACGCTGTGATGCTGTCTGCAGAAACTGCTGCTGGTCAGTATCCTTCAGAAACCGTTGCAGCCATGGCGCGTGTTTGCCTGGGTGCGGAAAAAATCCCGAGCATCAACGTTTCTAAACACCGTCTGGACGTTCAGTTCGACAATGTGGAAGAAGCTATCGCCATGTCAGCAATGTACGCGGCTAACCACCTGAAAGGCGTTACGGCGATCATCACTATGACCGAATCGGGTCGTACCGCTCTGATGACCTCCCGTATCAGCTCCGGTCTGCCGATTTTCGCTATGTCGCGCCATGAACGTACGCTGAATCTGACTGCTCTCTATCGCGGCGTTACGCCGGTGCACTTTGATAGCGCTAATGACGGCGTAGCAGCTGCCAGCGAAGCGGTTAATCTGCTGCGCGATAAAGGTTACTTGATGTCTGGTGACCTGGTGATTGTCACCCAGGGCGACGTGATGAGTACCGTGGGTTCTACTAATACCACGCGTATTTTAACTGTAGAGTAATCTCACCTGCCCCGGCCGCTGATGACCGGGGTATTTAGCAACACATAAATTAGGACTACTCATTCAATCCAATCATAATCACAGCCCCCTGTAAAATGAATACAGGGATAGCCTGAATGGAGATCTAAATAGCTTGCAAGACGTCGCATACCCGCTTCCTCTGCAACACTATGTCCAATAACTGCCATCGGTAAGCCACTATCTTTGGAGTATTGTGTCTGCACCCATGTTTTAATTGAATCGTTAATCGTAATATAATAATCAGCCTGATATTCCATATATTGTATTGGATCACAAAAACAGCCTGCCCCAATCCCAATAGTTCTAACTATTCTGGCTCTATCTCCATAAAATTGGATCCCAGGAAGATTATAAGTTTTCAAATTTTTGGCAAAACGTTTGGTAATATTAATGGCACTGTCAGGTTCTATAGCATATACATGGTACATCTCATCAGAAGCAATAATATTTGTAACATCCAGTTCTAACTGCTGAGCCAAAGCCTTAGACATTCCGAACATAGGCTCTCGATCCATGACATCATGGCAACGAATGATTACCAAATTATTTTTATGCAAAAACTCCTTTTTTTGCTCAATTATTTTTAAATAACTGAGTTCACCGCGAGTATAATCCATTATTTTTCTGGCCCATGAAAACTCAAGATCGTCCCCCTCCAGATCAGCATAAGAATAAAATGTAGGCTCATGAGTAATAATGATATTGACACCTTCAAAAACAGCCTTTCTTAAAACATCCATTGAGGCAACCCAGCAGGTCCCAATTTTATTAATAAGTGTCGCCTCAGCACCAAAAATAATTTTATCAACAGTTGGCTGCGAAACGGCAACCATTGAATTTAAAAAACAATTAAGATCTGCGGCTGTTTTAATATGATGCATTCAATATCCTTCACATGTTTCATCAGCAATAAAATAATTTCAACATCTCTGGGAAGCGTTTTGCCCATGCAGACTCAGAGTGGGTATTACCTCCCCATAGGTGATAATCCATAGTTACATTGCGTTGTTTACGAAGACTCGCGCATAATTTTTCAGCACCGGAAATATAAATTTCAGGAAAGTTTTCGCGCATACCACTGGTTTCCTGCGTACCGACATCGAGATACAGGGTAAGATTTTCAACTATATTATTGTCCTGAATAAAACTCAGCATTGCGCTATCATTAAACCATAGTGCTGGCGAAAAAACGCCAACTTTTGAAAAAACGTCCTGACGAAGGATTGCGGCAAACAAACTGATGTACGCCCCCATAGAACTACCTGCTATCGCTGTATTATTACGATCTGGGAGAGTTCGAAAATTGCTGTCAATATAGTTCTTGAGCGTGTCCACAATAAAATCAACATACAGCGCACCTTTTCCTCCACTATAATCCACATCAGGGTCCCAGCCAGGTAAGGAAAAAGATGTGTTTCGCGGCCATGGAGAATACTCATCCATACGGCTGAATTTACCATGAGACGATGCATTATCAATCCCCACAATGATAACACCGTCGTATAGTGAATTTGGGAAAAAAGCATCTACCGCCTCAGGTATATCCCATACATGTGGACCAAAAGATACAGATTTATCAAATAAATTTTGCCCATCGTGCATATACAATACAGGGTAACTGACATCAGATTCATAATAGGACGCAGGCAGTAATATTCTTATTTCTCGACTACTTGCCAATTGTGGCATAGGAAAGGATTGCAACACATGATAGCGATTCCCATAGTTCTCAATATCGTTCATGATTTAAATTAACCTCAATACACAAAAGAAATATAACATCTAAGCACTCCCCTACCACATTCTATATGGGGAGCACTTAGAAATGACTAATGTCTATATTTTTATCTTAAAAAGTTTTTTCGCATTCGTAAACATAAGTTGTTCAAACTCACTTTGCGTTAATTTACTTTTTAATTCAGTAAAATACGTATTATAAAAATCATCATCATTATACGTATCTAGTCCATTAATAGGATTATCGGTACCGAATAAAATCTTATCGCTACCACAGATTTTTATCGCCTGGTAAACCATATCCGCCCTAACCCACGCAGTATCGCCATAGAGATTAGGTAGTTTTGCAATCAATTCGATTGCTTCCTGATTATCTGTCGCGAGCCCCATATGACACATTACAAAATTCACGTCTGGATACTTAAGTGCCATCTCATAAACCAACTGTGGGCTGGATTCATAATCATTAGAAGTATGGCTAACTACCGGGAGATCATATTTTTGCGCAAGGCGTATATAATCCTGAACTTTTTCTGAGTTGAAAGCCATTTTTGAATGATATGGGTGAACTTTGATGCCATAAATGATATCGCGATTGCTGGCAATCATATCTTCAAAGTCTTGATCACAACTTTCCAGACGAGGCTTAATCCACATAAACGCGCCAATTCGCTTTGAATGTTGACGAACAAGTCTGAGCATACGTTCATTATTATCATGCTGTGTAACTTGATCTTCATCCGGAATCGGGTTCTGGTCATGGTCAACTTCTACGGCAGATCCACAAGAACATAACGCAAAATCAATCTTATACTTATCCAGCGAAGCCAGGAAAACATCTTCTGGCATGCTGATTTTCACAAAGTCACCAATATGAGTGTGTGCATCAATTATCATAATGAATGTCCTAATAGAAATTTATTAATCATATAGTTCAGCAGCAGGTAAACCTACAATTTCATAACTGAAACCTGGGATCTCCATACTTTTTCCATCATAAATAAAGTGAGCGGTGTCTTCACTATTATTTAAGAAGAACGTAATGTTACCGCGTTGATAAGCGACCACCGTAGAATGTTCAACGTCTTTCCATTGTATTGATGCTTCACACCATTGTGGATGTTTTTTACGTAAACTTATCAACCAACGTATAAATTTCCGTAATTCAAGATCTTGTTTACTTTCATCCCATTCCATACATTTTCTGTTGTTCTCAAGCGTCATTGTTTTATAACCATCAATACCTATTTCTCCACCGTAATAAATACAGGGAGATCCCGATTGAGTCAGCATAAATAAATACGCGAGTTTAACTTTCCGTTTATCATTCAAACAAACGCTTAAAATACGCGCGGTGTCATGACTATCCAGAAGATTAAACATTACTTCAGTTATGTTTTTAGGATAACAAAGATAAGAACGTGTGACGGATGTCATAAATTCTTCTTTTGTCGTATCCTGCAAAGCAAAATAGTCAATAATTCCATATGTTAAGGGGTAGTTCATTAATGAATCAAACTGATCACCACGCAACCAGGGGGTACCTTCATGCCATATCTCACCCAAAATATAACAGTCCGGGTTGATATCTTTAATAACTTTTCTGAAATCACGCCAGAAATGATGATCCACTTCATTCGCAACATCCAGACGCCAACCATCAATATCAAAATTTTGCGTCCAATAGCGAACTATACTAAGTAAGTATTCACGGCACTCTTCATTCTCAGTGTTAAGCTTGGGCATTTCAATAACATTGCCAAAGGTTTCATAGTTAAAATTTTTGAAATCCCATTCACTTTTTGGCGTATCAGGATAAACAGGGAATTTATGAATCCAGAACCAATCGGCGTAGCGAGAATTGGCACCATTGCGTACGACGTCAAGCCATATGGGAGAGTCAGCGCCTAAATGATTGAATACTGCATCCAACATGATTTTTATTCCACGCTTATGCGCTTCCTCAATCAAATTATGAAAAGCAATATTCCCACCTAAATGTGGATCAACGCTAAAATGATCGATAGTGTCATATTTATGGTTGGAAGCTGAAGTAAAAATAGGACAAAAATAAATCCCATTAATACCCAGATCTTCCAGATAATCGAGTTTATCAATAACCCCCCACAGATCCCCACCCATAAAATTGAATGAAGTCGGTGTGCTGCCCCACGGTTCTACCCCTTCTGGGGATATTTCAGGTCTGCCATTACAGAAACGGTCTGGAAAAATTTGGTACCATACCGTCTCTTTTACCCATGAGGGCGTATTTAGAACGTCAATTTTATTAAGATAAGGGAAGCAGAAAAAGTTATTTAAGCGGCTTAACTCTCGTTCTTCGCACTCCGGTGAACTGATATCAACACACCTTTTCTCACCAAAAAGAAACTTCTCTCCCTCTTTCCCAAAAAGTATAAAACCGTAACGGCAACGGCGTTTTTGAGGTTTGAACACGGCAAACCAATGATCGTGGAATTCGGAGACAGCTTCTTGTTCCATCTCGATCTCGTTGCCACCAATCCAGCCGAGTGCTTCTGTACCGGCCATGTTTCCGCCGTCAAGACCACCTTCAGCCCAATTATAAGGATCGCCTATCCAGAGAATAACTTTATCCACTTCTCCTTTTAATGTGCGTAACCGTACATGCAAAGTTTCGTTATCATAAGCATAGCTATCTTCACTTTTTGCTGAATGTTTTAACGAACTAACTGTAATCATAAATACTAATCCCTAAATTATTCCTTAACGGCACCGCTAACAAGTCCAGTAGTTATATGCTTCTGCGTGAAAACAAATAACAATGTGATAGGTACTGCAACTAAAAGCGCTCCAGCAGCAAAAAGCGTATAATTTTCTGCTGAATTAGAAGCAATCCAACTAAAAATGCCAATCGCCAGGGTCATTTTATCCTCACTACGAAGCACCAACGTTGGCAAAATGAAGTCCATCCATGGTCCAGTGAACGAAACTAATCCAACGAATACGAGAATCGGCTTAGCCAATGGCAATATTATCTGAATAAAAATAGTCAGATGCCCTGCTCCATCTATCTTAGCGGCCTCATCCAAAGAAGTTGGAATAGCATCAAAATAACCTTTTACCAACCACGTCATGAAGGGCAATGAACCGGTTACATAAACCAGAAGCAACCCAGTATATGTGTCTATCAAATTGGCTTTTGAAAGCAGGATATAAATGGCAGTCATTGATAAAAATGCAGGAAACATTTGCAATACAAGAATACTCATTAAAGTATTACGCTTTCCACGAAATCGATACCGTGAAAAAACGTAGGCGGTCATCGTCACAACGACCAGTGAAATTAACATGTTAGCGGTTGCAAGTATGAAAGTGTTCAAATACCACTGCATATATGGCGTATCCGTGAACAATGTTACGTAGTGATCAAAGGTAAACTCAATGCCACTAAATGTGGAACTAAATAGATTATTCCCTTTTTTAAAAGATGCCATTATCGTCCATATCACTGGCCCAAGCACAGCAATGGAGTTGCAGATTAAAAAAAGATAAACTACGAGCGTTGAAATTTTACGTAAAATTTTATCCATAGTTACATCCCTACATCATCTTTGAATGATTTCATCCGTCTGAATTGCCATATTGCTATAACCGATAAGAAGATAAATATTATGATAGAGATTACAGACGCTATATGATATTGCTGGAAATTCAATGTAAGTTTATAAATCCAGGTAATAAAAATATCTGTATGCCCAGCAAATCTATATTCCGGATTAGTCGGACCACCTTCAGTCAGAAGATAAATTGCACCAAAATTATTGAAGTTATAAGCAAATGTCATTACCAGAATTGGCGCAACCTGATGTAACACCATTGGCAATGTAATTTCCTTAAACTGTTGCCACTTAGTTGCGCCATCGACCTCACTAGCCTCATACAAATCTCGGGATATGTTGGTTAATGCACCCGCGATCAATAGCATAAAATACGGTGCCCCTACCCAAACACAAACGGCAATTACTGTTATTTTTGCATTTAATGGAACCGACAGAAAATCAACTGAATTCATTCCGATACTGTTCAGAAACGAGTTAACCGGACCAATTCCATTTAAAAGAAGACGGAAAATAAGTAACGTTACAAATGTGGGTATGGCATATGGCAGTATAAATATCAATCGCCAGACTTTTGCGAAACGTATATTTTTTTTAGCCAGTGCCAAAGCCAGAATAAAGCCAAAACTGAAAGTAAAAATCGTTGCGCAAATTGCCCAAATGAATGTCCAGAGAGCGACACCCAGAAACGTATCAGACCATATTTTAAACTTAAACAACATAATAAAATTTTTAATCCCAGCCCAATCAACCAGGTTCTTTGGTGGGATGTGATTTGGCGCAGCATAGTTTGTAAAGGATACAAGAACTGTAATTACAATAGGTAAAACAATGAATGCTATACTCGCTAAAAATGCGGGCGTTAGAACTATAAAGGCAAATTTATCCTCATAGAGTTTATATAACTGTTGTTTAAAAGTCAGATGGCAATAAGATGAGTTCCGCGCATCTTTAATATTAAGGATATAAATAGTGGCGAATAAGCCAACAACAATTGTCGCTATCACGCCTTCTACAAGCAGAAATATAGAATTGTCACCCTGAATGACAGTCAACCCTTTTCGAATTTGCGCGACATCACCTAATGTGAACATACCTATTAATGTGTGCACAATCTCGGAAAGATAAAGCAAAAAGCATACTTGTATTGCAAAGAATATCCCGCCTTTCACATAATAATGACGTGATAACTGAGTCCCGCCCATAATCAAACAGGAAATGGGTAGCACAGGTGCACTCTTCATTTTCAGTTGTTGAGTATTCACAATTACTCCTGAAGCGAAAGTTGTTCTTCAATAATTGTTTGTGCATGATTTAAAACTTCATCCGGTGTTTTATTCTCAACCCAGGTAGCCAAAATAGCATTAGTCATTGGAGACCATAGATAAGACATTTCCGGTATTGATGGCATTGCATCAGAATAATTAGCTTGAGCAATAATTGCTTTTATAGCTTCACTACCTGTCTGGCTAATTTTCTTCATAAGCGAATCGACTGGTGGGATGAGATTCGTCATTTCATAACGCTTCATCAACATCTTATCCGTTGTCAGGTAGTCAGCGAATAATTCAGCGGCATGAGGATATTCGGTAAATGAGCTTACAACGGCCAGCCGTACTGTTGAAAATGAGCGAGGCTGATGACCATCTAATGTTGGGATGCGTGTTACGCCAAAATTGATTCCGCTGTCAATGTAACCTTGTATGGACCAAGGTCCGTCGATTACAGCAGCAACTTTTCCTTCATTAAACAGACCTCTTAGAACCTGTGGATTTCCCATATCAAGAGGATTAGAGGGATTCGCTTTCTTTAAGCGTTTCATTGTCTCTAACCCTTTCTTCGCTTCAGATGAAGCGATGCCTAAAGCTTTGGGATCGTTACCGGTTTTACCGAATTCGTTGGCACCATATAAGGTAATAAACATACGTGAAACATAATAATTTTGTACATCCCACAGCAGAGCATATTTATGCTCAGATGAATTATTAAACTTTTCACTGAAAGTATTAATTTCTTCGAATGTTTTTGGTGCGGCGTTTAACAAATCCTTATTATAGAAAAGCGCCAGCGTTGCGAAACTTACAGGAAAACCATAGCTGATGTTATTATATGTAGCTGCCGATACTGCGCCTGGAATAAATGTTTTCTTAATCCGCTCAGCTGAGACCATGTTTTCCATAACCCCGCCAGCAACGACTAACCGCCCCAAGGTATCATGTTCAATTTCAGCTACATCAGCTACACGAGTCGTACCACCATCCTGCATAATTCTTGATGCTGCATCCATTGGCGCTATATTGCGAAACGTAAACTTTACCTTGTAGCCAAAATCTTTATTAAATTCCTTTGCAGCATATTTCATATATTCCGCGCTTGTTGCATCAGACCAGACCAACAACTCAGCATCAGTTTCAGGAATCAATTTTTCTGCCATCGCCTGGGGTGTTAACGTACTGGAAATTGCAAGAATTATAACTTTGACGATATTTGAAAGCTTCATTATATTTACCTCGTGAATAACATTCGTAAGTAGTACATACTGTACGCCTATATAAGCATTCACGCCATTATCAACACAAATCAAGCCCAATCAACTGTCAAATAAGATTTTAATGATGAATAACTGTAAATAGTGATGCATATCCCATTTGCAGTAATTTGTAGAGGAAAAAAATATTTTATTGCCGCAGAGTATTTAGGAGTACATGAGGTACGACTATATGGAATAGCAGAAATCATATCTTAGATTGATATTTTGGAAGGAACTCATTTATGGTTTTAATAAAAAAAAATGTCTTATCGGCTTCAATTGCAACAGTCCTTTTAGGATCAACAGGAGCCTTTGCGGCAAACGATCGCGGCTTTACCGCCGAC
Organism: Escherichia sp. HH091_1A; assembly: GCF_030295175.1. Classification (NCBI taxonomy): domain Bacteria; kingdom Pseudomonadati; phylum Pseudomonadota; class Gammaproteobacteria; order Enterobacterales; family Enterobacteriaceae; genus Escherichia; species Escherichia sp. HH091_1A. Next base: position 2,243,998 of record NZ_AP025747.1, read on the forward strand.
AGTGACTGGTCAGAAGAACAAGCTGGCTTTAATGGACATGTTGGTACTACATTTGAATATGAGACCAAAAGCACTGATAACTATTTAGGGAAAACAGTAAAAGAATATACTAAAACACACGAGATTTTCCAGGCCTATTTCAGCCAACCTAATTGGCAATTTGCAGCTATCTATGGGCTTAAGTCTATCGATCGCCGGCAAGAAGAAAAAGGCTATCACGAAAATGAAACAAGTCTGCAAAACTATATATCACTAAACAAAACGTTCACTATTGGTAACGGTTTCGACTTCAGTCTGGTTTACGACATTATGTATACCGACGGGAATATAGATAGCCCGTATGTAACAGGTTTACATACCGTTACAGTTGACAACAGTTTCCGCCCTACGCTGACTTACTTCAACTCTGACTGGAACGCAGGTTTTTATTCAAACGTTGAATACTTATACAGTCGAAATGATAAGAGTTCCTGGGGGGTACGCGAAGAAGAAGGTCAAAGCATACTATTTCAACCCTATAAGCGTTTTGGTGCCTGGGAATTTGGCGTTGAGTTTTTCTACCAGAAAAAGCATACCGATGAATTTAATCACGGTAAAATAAATGATCGTGGTATCTATACCGAAAGTTACTACGAGCCAATCATCAAATATGCTTTTGAAAACGCAGGTAATATTTATCTTCGAACTCGCTTCGGTCACGGGAAAACAGAAAGCGCAGATAGTTTGCAATACAATGCAAACAGAACCTATTTCAAGACAATCCGAAAAGCCACTCTTGGTTATGAACAAAACATAGGTGACAACTGGATAGCCAAGATTGAATATAAACATGCCTGGGAGAAAGAACACAAAAACTTCTATGATCCAAGAGATCAAGAAAAATATAATGTGCTCAATCAGGATAATATTTATGTACATGCTTTCTATCGCTTTTAATTAAACAGAGGGAAACCTATGTTCAGCGCACTAGATATTAAAACGTTGATGCAAGGAACTTTATATGGTGACCCATCGCTCAGGGTTGATACGATTCGGCCAATCAACAGTCCTTTAGTTGGCGGACTCTCGATTGTTATGACACCTGGAGATTTGTTGCATATACCAACGACTGGTGCGGATATAATTATCGGACCGGAACAGATCATTAGCTCTAATGCTAAAGCAAAGATTGTAGTCGATTACCTGAACGTAAATAATCTTAACAAAATTTTAAGATATTATAAGGTACATAAGTATCGTTTGTTTGAGCAAGAAAACACTTCAACAATACCCGATGTATACATTGGTAAACACTGCCAGATTGGTATGAACTGCCATTTTATGCCGGGTGTTAAAATTATGAACTGTGTGACCATAGGTGATAATGTTGCCATACATGCGAATACAGTAATTAAAGAAGGCACTATTATTGGTAATGATGTTATTATTGATTCTAATAACTCCATCGGTAATTATAGTTTTGAATATATGTCGGATGAGCGTAACTCATATGTCCGAGTTGATAGCATCGGTCGCGTTATCATAGGTGATGATGTTGAAATCGGTTGTAACAACACCATTGACCGAGGAACACTGGGAGATACGATTATAGGTCAAGGCACTCGTATTGATAATCAAGTGCAAATTGGACATGACTGCATAATCGGCAATAACTGCCTGATTGTTTCACAATGCGGATTTTCAGGACACGTAGTTTTAGGCGACCATGTTATTACACATGGTCAAGTCGGTATCGCCGGTCACATATCAATTGGTAGTTATTCGGTAATAAAGGCTAAATCAGGTGTAAGCCATTCTTGTCCAGAAAAGAGTGACCTTTTTGGTTACCCTGCCAAAAATACGCGAGAATATAACAAAAATCTCGCTGTCCTTAATAAACTAACTAAACAACATGGTGTATATAAACAGTGAGTCGTTGCGAAGTATTATTTATATACATTAACACTGACACAGAAATAGCTTAACTAAGCTACCTTTATTGAGAGTTTAAATGAAAAATAAATTATTTATTGCTGTTATGTTGACTGGTCTTCTTTCAGGATGCGTCGATGGCAATTCACCCTCTGGCAGTCAGGAAGGTGTTGTGAAAGCGGATCCCCGCTATTCAGAATGTAACCTCCCCGATGTAAATGAAAGAGGGCCAATTGCTGCAGGTCTTTACATTTCTGGAACTCTCCCGGAAGGCTATTGGTTAATGAAGCCAGAGAGAAAAATGCATTATAAAGGAGATGGTATCTATCAGCTTATTTATTCAGAAAAAGCCGGTGCGTTAACAATGCAATTTGCGACTATGAACTGGAACCCGCAGTTCACTGTAACAGGTCTTGAATTGCCATTAAATCAGGCTAAAACACTTAAAAAAGGCGGCATGGATAAAAATACAAAAGTCGTCATTCCTGCCGATGGAAAGTATGTTTGGACGATTCAAATTGGTCCTGATAAAAAGGCAATAGCCGCCATGGTAGCACCATGTAAATAGTTATTTTTAGCACTCCACCATTCAACATTCGTTGAATGGTGGAGTATCAGTATTCCAAAATTCTTGTTAATGAGAGCAGATTATGGCCGCGGTAATTCTACGCAAAGTTGAAAAAATTTATGACAATGGATTCAAAGCTGTTCACGGCATTGATCTCGATATAAACGATGGTGAATTCATGGTTTTTGTTGGACCATCTGGGTGTGCCAAATCAACTACATTACGCATGATTGCAGGTCTTGAAGACGTATCAGGTGGTGAAATTTACATTAGCGACCGCCTTGTTAATACCCTACCGCCTAAAGATCGCAGCATTGCAATGGTGTTCCAGAACTATGCGCTGTATCCCCATAAGACTGTATTTGACAATATGGCCTTTGGCTTAAAAATGCAAAAAAGGCCAAAAGAAGAGATTAAGAAAATTGTCGAAGAAGTTGCAGAAAAACTTGAAATTAGCGATTTACTTTACCGAAAACCGAAAGAAATGTCGGGTGGTCAGCGTCAGCGTGTTGCGGTAGGCCGTGCAATTGTTCGTAAGCCAGATGTTTTCTTATTTGATGAGCCACTATCTAACCTTGATGCTAAACTTCGTGTCTCAATGCGAGTCAAAATTGCTCAATTGCATCAGTCTCTCAAGGATGAAGGGCATCCAGCAACCATGATTTATGTTACACACGATCAAATTGAAGCATTGACCCTCGGTGATCGTATTTGTGTGCTTAATCAGGGGCGAATAATGCAAGTCGACACACCAGTTAATCTGTATAACCACCCTGCTAACAGATTCGTTGCTGGCTTTATTGGTTCCCCGTCAATGAATTTGATAGATGCGGTTGTACGTGAGGAAGACGGTAAACTCTATATTGACATTGCCCAAAATATTCGGTTGTATATACCTGAGAATAAACAATCAGTACTCAAAGCGTATATAGATAAACCCGTTTGTTTTGGTATTCGTCCAGAACATATCTCTTTGAGTGTGAATTGCAAAGAAATGAATACTGTTACAGGTGCATTAAGTATTATTGAAAATATGGGGAGTGAAAAATATCTTTACTTTACCGTTAACAACAAAGAGTTTATTGCAAAAGTCAACGATCAATCAATTACTACAGCCGATATTGGAAAAAATTTGTATTTCAACCTTGATACGAGCTTCTGTCATATATTTGATTTTTACACAGAAGAAAATATAACTAATTATTTGTGATTGATATGATAATAACCCCAGGTTGAATACCGGTATTAAACCCTTACCATTCCATAAGGCTTCTTACTGCTCGAACTGTCTATTGGTAATGTAATTAACTTCACGAAATGATTCTTATCCAGGTAATTGAGTTACAAAATTCCATCAATAAAAAAGAGCATATATGAATAAACCGTTGAAAACACCGCTTACTCAGTGAGTCCACTAATTAGGTCAGAGCATGTCTTCTGACCATAGTTGGAGGGCATTCAGATTCACAGTTCACAATGCTTACGTGCTGTAGACCTGTAGCCAGCTTGAGGATGAATGACGATAAATGCACATTTTATCTCAGCAATTTTTTCGAAAATGTTAATTAATAATGTTAAAATTGGTAAGATTTCATTTTCAGTTCAGGAGCGCGTCTATGATACATTTGGTAAATAAATTGATAAATTTTGGTTTCACTCGTACCGATGCACAGGTTTACATCAGTCTTTTGAAAAACGGTCGTAGCAGTGGTTACAAGATTGCAAAGGAAATTTCACTTTCACGTTCGTCTGTATACTCATCAATTGATAATCTTTACAAGAACGGTTATATCTTTCTTGTCGATGGTGAAACCAAAGAATATGAAGCAAAATCTCCTGAACTCATACTTTCGCAAATTGAAAAAAGCACTATTGACAATATAAAAATCTTGAAAAAAGAATTATCACAGATGATGTTTCAGAATGAACGCGAATTCATTTATAATGTCTCTGGTTTTGATAATTTACATCAGAAAGCTAAAGAGATGCTCTCTTCTGCAGAGTATGAAATTTACCTCAACACGGATTTTGATTTACATTTTTTGAAAAATGAAATTTGTGAGGCTCTAAATCGACATGTTCGAGTTATTGTTTTTTCATTTAATAAACTTATTACTCCTGACCCACGCGTAGAACTATATTACCGTTTCAACCATGAAGAAGAATATTACCCTTCTCATCGTTTTATGCTTGTTGTTGATATGAAGACAGTAATGGTTTTTTCACAACGAGCTGAATCACTGGGGTTATACTCGAATAATCGCTTGCTTATCAATATAATTGCCGAACATATCCATAGTGATATATATCTAACCAAGTATCAGCAACAATATCCTGATGCCAATGCATTAATAAATACTTTGCATGAATCTGGCAATGATATGGTGCAGGATGAAAAACATTTGAGTGATAGCAAAAACCGTTAATATTTTCCTTTCATTGTGATCGTCTGTAGGCGATCACAATCTATTTGTCTTTTATAACGTCTAAACTTTTTTATGCAAAGGTATATTTATGATTTTTTTTAACGATATAAAGCCCACTGGTTGGTTAAAGAATAAGATGGAATGGTATATGATCGGTCATATAGGAGAACTGGATAAATTAGTTCCCCATCTTATTACGGAGCATAAAATATATGGAAGAGATCGTATAACTCCACTCACTGTTTCTGCTGAAGATAGCGTTATCAAAAAACAGAATAATCCCGATGATAACATGATGCAATATTATTGGTGGGATAGTGAAACTCAATCGAATTGGAAGGATGGATATTGCCGCAGTGCCTACTTGTTAGATAATAAAGAATGGCAGGAAAAAGCGAGCGATTTATGTTTGGAACTTATCGATACGCAAGATGATGATGGCTACATTGGAATTTATGATTCATCATTAAAATTTAACTGTAAAGCAGAAAACGGAGAGTTCTGGGCACAAGCTACTGCCTTGCGTTTTGTGCTTGGATGTTATGAGTCCACCCGTAATGAGAGTTTATTAACTTCTCTTACCCAAGCCGCACAATGCATTATGGCTGGTTACCCTAAAGAAACGTCACATCCTTTCGTTGTGAAACATGGTTTTGCTGGACATAGCCACGGATTAACAATAACAGATGTTTTCTACCGCCTTTATGAAATAACCAATAACATTGAATATCTATCATATTGCTTGTGGCTGTATGAAGATTATTCCGCAGGATGCGTGTCGGAGCAAGATCTGCAATATAAAAATGTCATAGACCCAGGTTACCTTCTTAAAGGTCATGGCGTGCATACATATGAGCATATTAGAGCATTAGCCATCGCAGCGAGCCAACGGCCACAGTATCAAACTGCATTAGATATTTTTTTATCCCAGTTGAAATATTATCTTACACCATCTGGCGCTCCCATTGGTGATGAGTGGATTACAGGACGCACAGCTAATGCCACTTATACAGGCTATGAATATTGTTCTGTTCATGAGCTATTTAGCACTTATGTTATGTTGATAAAACTGACCACTAACATTGGTCTGGCCGATGATGCTGAGTGGCTATTCTATAATGCCAGTTTTGGCATGCAGCATCCCATACATCACGCGATAATGTACTGCAAGACTGATAATTGTTATGAAGCAAATGAAAGGAAACATCCGGACAGTAATCAGTTTAATACCAGATATAAATACTCCCCTACTCATGAGGAGGCTGCTGTCTGCTGCGTTCCAAATACAGCAAGAACCATACCGGCTTTTGTCGAAAATATGTTTCACGAAAATAACAATGGTTTTACTGCATTATTTTATGGTCCGTGTGAGTTTTATGGTACATATAATAACGTTGCAGTTAAAATTACACAATTAACTGAATACCCTCATGATTTAAGCGTAAAATGTCTCATTGAGCCTGAGTCATCTGTTCGTTTTGCTCTCACTTTGCGTTACCCCAGCTGGGCAAAAGTGATGATTATTAATGGTGTTACTTTTACTAAAAATGATACCCAAAACTCACTTATTATTTTAGATAGAACATGGCAACATCATGATGTGATCGACATAAAATTTATAGCTGATATACAGTTTAATACTGACTTATGTGGTGACACTTATATTTCCAGAGGTCCAGTTTTATATGCAATTGAGCTTGAGAGCGATATTTTAATCAAAAAAAACCTGCTAAACGGGAAATATTGTGACTTAGGATACATACCCTGTAGTAGAGCTGATGAATCTATCCAGTTCTCTTATGCTGATTTGGAATCTTTTTCATATTCAACCTCACCAGAGGGCAAACAATACATTGAAGGGTGTTTTTATTTAAACAAGACTAAAATAGTCAGAAAACTTATACCATTTGGTCAAACTATTCTTCGCAAAGTAACTTTCTCCAATATAGAGAGTTAACATTTATCGAGTATTATAATTAATTAAAGGGATTTTTATGTATCTTACTGATAATATTATCAAGTTGTCGAATAAAATAGGTCAGAGAGTTTATACTGTTGTCTCTGAAATGTCGATTGAAGCATGGATAACAAAAGAACCGCAGCCTTTTGTTTATCGCCGTAGCGGCGCTTACCAGAAACTCACCGTTGGCTCAGACTGGGGTCAACTTTTTGACTGTGCCTGGATGAGAGTTTATGGTAAACGTCCAGTAGATAAATTTAGACACAAACTTGTCGCTCTCGTTGATATCGGTGGCGAAGGTCTTGTTGTGGATAAGAATGGTTCACCCATCTACGGCATCACGAATAAAACATCATCTTATGGCGTACCGCCAGATAAACCGGGTAAATGGGTGGTTGATCTTTCTCTCGTTAGTGAAAATGACGAGGTTGAGTTTTGGATTGATGCTGCGTGCAACGATTTATTTGGCTATGTCACTAATGGAGGGATTATTACTGATGTTCATATCGCGACATGTAATCAACTACTGAAATCCCTTTATTATGATGTTGAAGTGCTTTTCGACTGGATTAATGATGGTCAGAAGTTTGAATCCATACATCCTAAAGGTATCATCCCAGAAAAAATTATCACCAAAAGAAGCGAGCGTACTGACGAAATCATAAGAATTCTCGAATATATTGATAATACGTTAATTACCTTTAGCAATGAAGAAATAATTAAATGTCAAATTGCAATCCAATCCATAATCAATAAAAACAATAATCCTTCACAGTTCAGGATTATGGCTACTGGTCATGCCCATTTAGATATAGCCTGGATGTGGCCTTTAAGAGAAGGACGCAGAAAAGCAATAAGAACATTTGCTACTGCCCTTGCAAACATTGAAAAATATCCTGATTACATTTTTGGCGCTAGTCAGTATCAACTTTTTCACTGGATAAAAAAAGATTATCCCTATTTCTTCGAAAAGTTAAAAAAACAAATCGCCGCAGGCCGCTTTGAATTACAAGGTTGCTTTTGGGTCGAATGCGATTTAAATCTGGTAAGTGGTGAATCGCTTATAAGGCAAATCATGCATGGGACACGATTCACATTGCAGAATTTTTCAAAGAAGATAAATTATGTCTGGCAACCGGATGTCTTTGGATTCCCCGCAACGCTTCCACAAATTCTCAAAAAATCAGGCATTAACTATATTGCATCGCAAAAGCTCTCACAAAACAAGATTAATAAATTTAATAATTACCTTTTCCGCTGGCAGGGCCTGGATGGCTCAGAAATTCTGATGCATAACTTTCCTGAAGATACGTATGATAGCCGAGCACGTGCTCGCTCTTTAGAATATATTGAACAAAACTATAATGAAAAAGAGATCTGTCCCTATGCGCTTATGGTGTATGGCGTCGGTGATGGCGGTGCTGGCCCCGGTGAGGAACATATAGAACGATTAACACGTATACGCAATATTGATGGCTTACCTCATGTTGATTTCAGCCGTGTTGATAAGTTCTTCACACACGCCGACGCCTTTCGCGAATCCTTGCCCATTATTTCGGGTGAACTTTACTTCGAGGCTCATCAAGGGTGCTATACGTCAGAGTCAGCAACTAAAGCCCATAATCGAATTATGGAAAATAAGCTCCATGATGCTGAATTTTTTATAACTATTACTAATAATATGACATCAATTCTTCGCAGTGAGTTTGATGAAATATGGAAAGCGATGCTGACCTTGCAATTCCATGACATCCTTCCCGGCTCATGTATTTCAAGAGTTTATCATGAAACTGAAAAGGAATATCTTAAACTAGAAGCAAAAACCGAGAAAATTATTTCTGATGCGCAGTCTACTTTATTAAGTAAAATTGACACTTCATCTTATAAAGATCCACACATTTTATTTAATACCACCTGTTTTGCTCGTAACGAATGGATCAATATAAACAACAACTGGCTCAAAGCACGAGTAAACTCTTATGGTTATGCTGTGATTGATCCAAAGAATAAGATCGTAAATGGTCTGAAGGCAGAATCTCGAAGTATTGAAAATAATTACATTAAACTACTTTTTTCAGAAAACGGTGATTTAATTTCGCTATATGATAAAAGATATGGTAAAGAATACATTACTGAAAATATGCACAGTGAGATCCGTGCATACCACGAAGATGCAGGTTTTTTCGCGGCCTGGGATTTTGCTTCAAATTATCGTGATGGGGAATCATATGTTTTACTCGCTGAAAAAATGACAACTGTAATCAGCGGTCCTAAAACTACGATGACGCTGATTTATCACTACAATTCCTCTTATCTTCGCTTCGCATTTACCCTGACACAGGACAGTCCACGCGTTGATGTCCAAACTTTTATTGATTGGCACGAACCTAATGTTTCTCTCAAAGTCAAATTCCCGGTGTCAGTACAAACATCTCTTGCACAATGTCAAATTCAGTTCGGTGTAATTGACAGACCAACGCATAGTGATGATTCGTTCGCTTTTGCCAAAGATGAAATACCAGCACATCACTGGGTCGACCTTTCTGATCAAGAAACTGGCATAGCTTTAATAGCAAAAAACAAATATGGCTATCGTGTCAAAGACCAGACGCTTGAATTAACTTTGCTGCGTTCGCAGCATAAACCTGGGGAAGTTGTTAAGACAGACAATTATGATAATTTCCTGATTAATAATTTTGCAGATATTGGTAAACAAAAATTCATATTCTCCTTATTTCCTCATCATGGAGATTACCGTGTGGGTGGTGTTATTAATCAAGCCTATATAATGAATCATCCCTTACAGGTCGTCCCTGTCAAACCGCACCCGGGTGAATTACCCCCTTCACTATCATTTTTTGCTATCGATACTAACAGCGTTATCATCGAAACAATAAAATTAGCTGAAGACGGCGACGGTATAATCGTAAGATTATATGAGAGTCATGGATTAGAAATTTCAGCCATGCTTTCGTGGGTATGTAATTATCACTACGTTCAATATGTCGATCTTCAAGAAAATAAGTTAGCCGACAGTTTTTATTGCAATCAATATTGCAATCTTGAGTTCAAACCTTTTGAAATTATCACGCTACGATTAACTCAATAGCGTACTAACCTAAAAACTCAAAATAGTGGGAACACTCATTGAGATTTTTTATCAAGTACAGCCTCTCAATAATTTGAGAGGCTTTTTTTATTTGATGGGATAAAGATCTTTGCGCTTATACGGTTGGATTTCGCCCGGTTTGCGAGTTTTCAGCAATTTTAATATCCAGGTGTATTGTTCTGGTCGCGGACCAACAAAAATCTCGACTTCTTCATTCATCCGCCGCGCAATCGTATGATCATCCGCCTCTAACAGATCATCCATCGGTGGGCGCACCTGAATCGTCAGACGATGCGTCTTGCCATCATAAATCGGAAACAGCGGTACAACGCGCGCACGACACACTTTCATCAAACGACCAATCGCGGGCAACGTCGCTTTATAGGTGGCAAAGAAATCAACAAATTCGCTGTGCTCTGGACCATGATCCTGATCGGGTAAATAATATCCCCAGTAGCCCTGACGTACCGACTGGATGAAAGGCTTAATACCATCATTTCTCGCATGCAGACGACCGCCAAAGCGACGACGCACCGTGTTCCAGACATAATCAAAAACCGGGTTGCCCTGATTATGGAACATCGCTGCCATTTTCTGCCCTTGCGAGGCCATCAGCATGGCCGGGATATCGACGGCCCAACCGTGCGGCACCAGAAAAATCACTTTCTCGTTATTACGCCGCATCTCTTCGATGATCTCCAGCCCTTGCCAGTCAACGCGCGGCTGAATTTTCTCCGGCCCGCGTATTGCCAACTCAGCCATCATTGCCATCGCTTGCGGCGCAGTGGCAAACATCTCATCAACAATCGCTTCGCGTTCAGCTTCACTACGTTCTGGAAAGCAGAGCGACAGATTGATTAACGCACGACGGCGTGAGCTTTTTCCCAGTCGTCCGGCAAAACGTCCCAGCCGTGCCAGAATGGGATCACGGAACTTTGGTGGCGTTAAAGCGATACCCGCCATCGCTGCTACGCCCAGCCATGCACCCCAGTAGCGCGGGTGGCGAAAGGATTTATCAAACTCAGGAATGTATTCGCTATTATTTTTTTTCGTTTCCATGCTTTTCCAGTTTCGGATAAGGCAAAAATCAATCTGGTGATAGTGTAGCGGCGCAACTTGCCCCGCACCAAATAAAAAAGCCGGTACTGACTGCGTACCGGCTGCGAATGGATGTTAATTAATCAAACCGTAGCTGTGGCACAATCTCTTTGGCCTGCGCCAGGAATTCGCGACGATCGGATCCAGTCAGTCCTTCGGTACGCGGCAGTTTTGCCGTCAACGGGTTTACGGCCTGCTGGTTTATCCATACTTCATAGTGCAGATGCGGCCCGGTTGAACGTCCGGTATTACCGGAAAGCGCGATACGGTCGCCACGTTTCACTTTCTGTCCTGGTTTCACCAGAATCTTGCGCAAGTGCATATAACGCGTGGTGTAGCTGCGACCATGACGAATAGCCACATAATAACCTGCTGCGCCACTGCGTTTGGCAACCACCACTTCACCGTCACCCACTGAAAGTACTGGCGTACCCTGTGGCATGGCGAAATCAACACCTCTGTGCGGTGCAACGCGACCAGTCACCGGGTTAGTACGACGCGGGTTAAAGTTAGAAGAGATACGGAATTGTTTCGCCGTCGGGAATCGCAAGAATCCTTTCGCCAGACCAGTGCCGTTACGGTCGTAGAATTTGCCATCTTCAGCGCGGATTGCGTAATAATCTTTACCTTCTGAACGCAAACGTACGCCCAGCAGCTGACTTTGCTCACGTTTGCCATCAAGCATTTCTCGTGACATTAACACCGCAAATTCATCGCCTTTTTTCAGTTTGCGGAAATCCATTTGCCACTGCATAGCTTTAATCACAGCGCTCACTTCGGCGCTGGTTAAACCGGCGTTTCTGGCGCTGGCAACAAAACTTCCTCCGACAGTACCTTTCAGCAGATTGTTAACCCATTCCCCTTGCTGCATTTCGCTGGTCATTTTAAAACCGTTAGCGGCAGTACGGTCATAGGTTCGGGTTTCACGACGAGACACTTCCCAGGTGAGGCGCTGCAGTTCGCCGTCCGCGGTTAATGTCCAGGAAAGTTGTTGACCGATTTTCAGGTTACGCAATTCTTTGTCGGCAGCAGCCAGTTGGGTGATATCACCCATATCAATACCATACTGATTGAGAATGCTGCTTAGCGTATCGCCAGTGGAAACAACATATTCATGCACGCCCGCTTCACCGGCGATTTTGTCATCCAGTTCATCCTGGGGAATGGCTTCATCTTCTTGTGCAGCTTGATCAATCGGCTCACTGGCTTCAGGTAAGAGCGAACGAATTTCGTTCTGTTCCAGCTCAATGGTTTTGACAATTGGCGTGGCATCGCGGTGATAAACATAGGGCCGCCAGACAGCGACGGCCAGAGTAAGAACGGTGAGCGACCCCAACATAACGCGGTGTGGTCGCGGTAAATTATTAAACGCCAGGGCGACAGAGCGGGCTATCTGTTGCACGTAATCACTTCCTCATTAATCTCCTTTCAGGCAGCTCGCATACTGGTTGGCTAATTGATTCAGGAATTCTGAATAGCTTGTTTTACCCAGTTTGATATTCGTCCCCAGGGGATCCAACGTTCCCATACGAACGGATGTCCCTCGTGCGACGCTCTCAACGACCGCTGGCCTGAACTGTGGCTCAGCAAAAACGCAGGTTGCTTTTTGCTCAACCAACTGTGTTCTTATTTCATGTAAACGCTGCGCGCCAGGTTGAATCTCAGGGTTAACGGTAAAATGACCAAGCGGTGTCAGTCCGAACTGTTTTTCGAAATAGCCGTAAGCATCGTGAAAAACGAAATAACCTTTCCCCTTGAGCGGCGCGAGCTCGTTACCAACCTGCTTTTCGGTTGAGGCTAATTGTGCCTCAAAATCCTTCAGGTTGGCGTCAAGTTTGGCTCGACTTTGCGGCATAAGTTCCACTAATTTTCCATGGATTGCAACCGCTGTAGCCCGCGCTATCTCTGGGGAAAGCCAAAGATGCATGTTGAAATCGCCGTGATGGTGATCTTCGTCACTTTTTTCTGCGTGGTCGTGATCATCATCATCTCCGTGAATACTTTTCATCAGCAGCGGTTTCACATTCTCTAGCTGCGCAATCGTTACCTGTTTGGCTTCAGGTAATTTACTTACCGGTTTTTGCATGAACGCTTCCATCTCCGGGCCAACCCAAACAACTAAGTCCGCGTTCTGTAAGCGTTTTACATCTGATGGACGCAGTGAATAATCATGTTCTGAAGCGCCGTCAGGAAGTAAAACCTCCGTTTCTGTTACCCCATCAGCAATGGCAGATGCGATGAACCCAATGGGTTTAAGCGAAGCGACAACGGCGGCATCTGCGGCCTGAGTTGCACCGCCCCAGAGAGCGGCAGATAATGCTGCGAAAAGAAGCGTTTTTTTATGTAACATAATGCGACCAATCATCGTAATGAATATGAGAAGTGTGATATTATAACATTTCATGACTACTGCAAGACTAAAATTAACATGACAAGTCTGGTTTCCCTGGAAAATGTCTCGGTTTCTTTTGGCCAACGCCGCGTCCTCTCTGATGTGTCGCTGGAACTTAAACCTGGAAAAATTTTGACTTTACTTGGGCCAAATGGCGCAGGTAAGTCGACACTGGTACGGGTAGTGCTCGGGCTGGTAACACCCGATGAAGGGGTTATCAAGCGCAACGGAAAACTGCGCATCGGCTATGTACCGCAGAAGCTGTATCTCGACACCACTTTGCCACTGACCGTAAACCGTTTTTTACGCTTACGCCCTGGAACACATAAAGAAGATATTTTGCCTGCACTGAAACGTGTCCAGGCCGGGCATCTTATTAACGCACCGATGCAAAAGCTCTCTGGTGGCGAAACGCAGCGTGTACTGTTAGCACGAGCATTGTTAAATCGACCGCAATTATTAGTGCTGGATGAACCCACTCAGGGCGTGGATGTAAATGGTCAGGTAGCGCTGTATGACCTTATTGACCAACTGCGTCGCGAACTGGATTGTGGCGTTTTAATGGTGTCTCACGATCTGCATTTGGTAATGGCAAAAACCGATGAAGTGCTTTGCCTGAATCACCACATTTGTTGTTCCGGCACACCGGAAGTTGTTTCCCTGCATCCGGAGTTTATTTCAATGTTTGGTCCTCGTGGAGCTGAACAACTGGGTATCTATCGCCATCATCATAATCATCGTCACGATTTACAGGGGCGAATTGTTCTGCGTCGGGGAAATGATCGCTCATGATTGAATTACTTTTTCCTGGTTGGTTAGCCGGGATCATGCTCGCCTGTGCCGCGGGTCCGCTGGGTTCGTTTGTGGTCTGGCGTCGTATGTCTTATTTCGGTGATACACTGGCTCATGCCTCATTACTTGGCGTCGCGTTTGGTTTGTTGCTGGACGTGAATCCATTCTATGCGGTAATTGCCGTTACGCTGCTGCTGGCGGGCGGTCTGGTATGGCTGGAGAAGCGCCCACAGCTGGCGATCGACACGTTATTAGGGATTATGGCGCACAGTGCCCTGTCGCTGGGCCTGGTGGTCGTTAGTCTGATGTCTAACATTCGTGTTGATTTGATGGCTTACCTGTTCGGTGATTTGCTGGCAGTGACGCCAGAAGATCTCATCTCTATTGCGATTGGCGTGGTCATCGTAGTGGCGATTCTGTTCTGGCAATGGCGCAATTTGCTGTCAATGACGATTAGCCCGGATCTGGCGTTTGTTGATGGTGTGAAATTACAGCGCGTGAAATTGTTGTTGATGCTGGTGACAGCATTGACGATTGGTGTAGCGATGAAATTTGTCGGCGCGTTGATTATTACTTCGTTGCTGATTATTCCTGCAGCTACTGCGCGTCGCTTTGCCCGCACGCCGGAACAGATGGCGGGTGTCGCGGTTTTGGTGGGGATGGTTGCGGTAACTGGCGGTTTAACCTTTTCCGCATTTTACGATACGCCGGCGGGTCCGTCGGTAGTGCTATGTGCGGCACTGTTATTTATTATCAGTATGATGAAAAAGCAGGCCAGCTAATATGTCGCTGAACACATTTGTCGGATGCGGCGCGAGCGCCTTATCCGACCTACGGTTCGCTACTTTTGGTAGATACTGTTATGGCCTGCAAGTTTTTTTCTACCCTGGTTTCCCAGATTGCAGGCATGCCAGACACAGCGCCGTCAGGCGCTGTTTTTTTCATCCCTTCCGCGATTTTTACGCAGCTACCGGATTATGCCGTGACGCATCGAACGGTACGCCTGACTTCAGCACTCCATACGCCACCTGTGCCAGCTTGCGCATCATCGCGCCGAGAATCACTTTTCCTTTCTTGCCATTAGCCGCCAGACGGTCGCGGAACGCCCGTCCCCACTCAGTCTTACTGGTGGCTACCATTGCAGGCATATACAACGCCCTGCGAAGCGACACATGTCCGGCTTTACTCAACCGGCTTGCCCCTCTCACACTACTGCCTGATTCATAACGCCGTGGTGTCAGACCCGCAAAAGCGGCGAACTGTCTGGCATGGGCGAAGCGGTCCTTCAGACCGATATAAGCCAGTAATACCGCAGATGTTTTCTCTCCGATACCCGGGATACTTTCCAGCAGTTTCCTGCGGTGTTTCATATCCGGATCATCGTCTGTCAGGTCTTTTATCTGCTTCTCAAGACGCTTCAGCTCTGCTTCAAGCCACAGAAGGTGAGCATCAATGCTCGGTCTCTGGACTTCCCGCGCCGTTTCAGTGCGGTTCAGTTCCTGCGTGTGCATATCTGTCAGCGCCTGGTGGCGTACTACCAGGGCACGCAACGCGCGTTCAAGCGGGTGAGGCGCTTCCCAGGCTGCAGGGCGCTTCTGACGACAGAACTCTGCCAGCATGCGCGCATCCACGGTATCAGTCTTGTTACGCAGTCCTTCACTCTGAGCGAAAGCTTTACCCAACGCAGGATTAATGACTGACACTATGTAGCCTGCATCGTAAAGGCACTCTGCGACAGGTTCCATATAGGTGCCGGTCGCTTCGATGCAGATATGCGCATGGTCAATCTTGTGACCCTTCAGCCAGCTCACCAGCTCATCGTGCCCTTTAGTGGTGTTAGCGAATTTTTTGGTGCGATGACGACCATCAGGACGCAACACATCGACATCCAGTTTCTCTTTAGCGGTGTCGATACCGATATAATGAAGTTCATGTTCCATCGTGAAACCAACCTTGCAAATACGGATTACCGGGAAAACCGGTCCATGATACTGTCCGGTTTATCACTTTGGGAGAAAGGCAGTCCGCTGCATAAATCTACGCAACAGGTTGAAAACCTAAGGCCCGATACGGCATGCGGACTGCAGGCAGAGAAAACTGGCCGATTTTCTCTGCACAGGAGGGATAATACAAGGCCTGATAAGACGCGAACAGCGTCGCATCAGGCTTATCGCCAATGTCGGAAGCGGCTTGAATGCCTTATTCAACTTAAGGCATTTCTGGTGGCGTGATGCCGAAGTGGTTCCACGCCCGCACTGTCGCCATACGCCCGCGCGGTGTACGCTGCAAAAAGCCTTGCTGAATCAAATAAGGTTCCAGTACATCCTCAATGGTTTCACGTTCTTCACCAATAGCTGCCGCCAGGTTATCCAGGCCTACCGGCCCACCAAAGAACTTATCGATTACCGCCAGCAACAATTTGCGGTCCATATAATCGAAACCTTCAGCATCAACATTCAGCATATCCAGTGCCTGGGCGGCGATATCCGCCGAGATGGTGCCATCGTGCTTCACTTCGGCAAAATCGCGAACACGACGCAGCAGACGGTTGGCAATACGTGGCGTACCACGCGCCCGGCGAGCAACTTCCAACGCGCCGTCATCACTCATCTCAAGCCCCATAAAACGGGCACTACGACTGACGATATATTGCAGATCCGGCACCTGATAAAACTCCAGACGTTGCACAATACCAAAACGATCGCGCAACGGTGATGTCAGCGAACCTGCGCGCGTGGTTGCACCAATCAGGGTAAACGGCGGCAAATCAATTTTAATGGAGCGTGCCGCCGGACCTTCACCAATCATAATATCCAGTTGGTAGTCTTCCATTGCCGGATACAACACCTCTTCCACCACTGGCGAAAGACGGTGGATCTCATCAATAAACAGCACGTCATGCGGTTCAAGGTTAGTGAGCATCGCTGCCAGATCGCCCGCCTTTTCCAGCACTGGACCGGAAGTCGTGCGTAAATTCACGCCCATTTCATTGGCGACAATGTTGGCAAGCGTAGTTTTACCTAAACCAGGAGGACCAAAAATCAACAGATGATCGAGGGCATCTCCGCGCAGTTTCGCTGCTTTGATGAAAATCTCCATCTGTGAACGAACCTGCGGTTGACCAACATACTCTTCCAGTAATTTAGGGCGAATGGCGCGATCTGCCACATCTTCCGGCAAAGTGGTACCGGCAGAAATCAGACGGTCTGCTTCAATCATCCTTTACCTCATAACGCGGCGCGCAGGGCTTCACGAATTAATGTTTCACTGCTGGCGTCAGGGCGAGCGATTTTGCTCACCATCCGGCTTGCTTCTTGTGGTTTATAGCCCAGCGCCACCAACGCGGCAACCGCTTCCTGTTCAGCATCGTCGGTCGCCGGGCTGGCAGGTGACGTGAGTACCAGGTCGGCAGCTGGCGTAAAGAGATCGCCATGTAAACCTTTAAATCGGTCTTTCATTTCGACAATCAAGCGTTCGGCGGTTTTTTTGCCAATACCCGGCAGTTTCACCAGAGCCCCGACTTCTTCACGCTCAACGGCATTAACGAACTGCTGCGCTGACATTCCGGAGAGGATTGCCAATGCCAGTTTAGGCCCAACGCCGTTGGTTTTGATCAACTCTTTGAACAACGTGCGCTCTTGTTTATTGTTAAAACCGTACAGCAGTTGCGCGTCTTCACGCACCACAAAGTGGGTGAAAACGATCGCTTCCTGACCCGCTTCAGGGAGTTCATAAAAACAGGTCATCGGCATATGCACTTCATAGCCTACGCCGCCCACTTCAATTAATACCAGCGGGGGTTGTTTTTCAATGATGATGCCTCTGAGTCTGCCTATCACATGACGCTCCTGCGTAATGAATCAAAGATAATGCTGTATGATAAAAAAATGCTGGATAGATATCCAGCGAGGGATGATATTAAATCATTTCAGAACTGATAATCCTTTGGCTCACGGTATCTGAAATTTTCTATGAATCACCTTACATCGCACTCTTTCTTTGACTTCTAATGGCCAATTTTTCCACGTTCCTTGCTGGCGTGCTTCCATTCGCGGCATTTTTTTAGTTGGTGAAGGAGTAAGACCGCAAATATAAATGCGCTTATTGCCCATATAGCTATCAGAATCGGCAAAGGGCTGATATTGAAAAACACGTTTTCACAGGGTTTCCCGATGGCGGGGCGATCTTTTACAACCTTCACGCACATGGTGATTCCTGGTTTTATACGCTTGTCCTCAACATGCAAATTCCATGTCTTACCGTCAATCTGCCAGGTCAGGTCATAGGCATACAGCCCCGAGCAATCAATCCTTCCTCCCCGCAGTAAATTGCAGGAGTGCGAGGCGCTACGCTTAAAATTACTGGTATAACGAATCGAAGAAACTTTTGCGAGCGTAGTCAAGCTATTGCGGTGGTACTCATACTCCTGAACGGCAGCATAACTGGTATAAATCGCTAAAAAGAAGTAAAAGAGCGCAATTGGCTTCCTGAAACGTGGGTAGTGAGCTTCCATGAGATAGATGCTTAATATCAACGTCCCGGCAAGAGCAAATGAGATTAAAAGCTGATTGAATACGCTTGATAAATTCATCCGCGCCTCTGTATCTGGCAAGCAGGTAGAGGACTAATCATTCAGCGAGTCCCTGAACGCTGAATTTTTGCGGGATCATTCCACTATCAATACGCCACTGATATGACTCCGTATGCGCTAACTCGTCACCATTAAGATCAATCGAGACCTGGTTTGAGTAAATATCATACTCATCAATTATGTCAGCGCCTGAGTATTCATACAGAGCATAATATCCTGCCATCAAATCCCCCTTCGACACCCTTTCATAACTTTTTAGCACATAGCCATATCGCCAGTTAATCAAATCAAAAAGAATGCTTTCGGCGTCCTCTCTTGCAAAAATATCATCCCCCACTCTGATGATAAAACTTCCGGCATTAATTTTATAATGATGTTTTCCCGGCAGAAATTCAAAAGCCTGAGTGAGTGAAAATGATTCTTTATAATGATCACCCGCAGGAATAACTTGCCAGCCATCGACCCCATCATAAATTCCACACATCCCATCAAGGACAATGTTGCTTGTTGTGATGTCAAAGGCTTTATTGCAAGGCATCAAACCACCTTCAAAGATATAAGCAGGTTGATTATTGCTATTGTAGAAATCCAGTAAAGCATTCACCACCTGCCCCTGCTGTATAACGCTAAGCCTCACGGTGACACCACTTTGCGCCATTCTCGCATCGTTAAGGCTTGCACCAGCTTCACCCACGCCGTAGATATCATCACGCATATGAATAATTTGAGGCACAAACTCATTATTCTCATTTAAAGAAATACGTCCATATCGCCAGGGATAGCGAATGACATTATCTTGAGCAAATACATTCACGCATTGACTGATCGAAACTATAATTATCACATTAATAAATAACCGCATAAAACATTCCTTGTCATTATTACAATACAATGCTAATGCTTTACCATCACGAAAGATAGATGCTGTTTTATATATAAATAATGGATTGATATAGTGAAAATAAATTACCCAGCTAAATATGAAACCGGTGATATTGTTTTTACCTGCATCGGTGCTCGCCTGTTTGGGCAAATCTCTGCAGCCTCGAAATGCTGGAGCAACCATGTGGGGATAATCATCGGACATGACGGTGATGATTACCTGGTTGCGGAGAGTCGAGTTCCGCTCTCCACAATCACAACTTTGTCACGATTTATTGAACGGTCGACCGATCAACGCTACGGTGTTCGCCGCCTGGCAGGAGGTTTAACCGCAGAGCAGAAACTTGCTCTTGTCGAAAAGGTCCCTGCCCGGTTGCATAAGTTCTACCACACCGGTTTTAAATACGAATCTTCCCGCCAGTTCTGTTCAAAATTCGTTTTTGATATTTATAAAGAGGCGCTATGTATCCCGGTGGGTGAAATTGAGACGTTTGGAGAACTGTTAAATAGCAATCCGAATGCAAAACTCACTTTCTGGAAATTCTGGTTCTTAGGTTCTATTCCGTGGGAGCGTAAAACCGTCACGCCAGCCAGTTTGTGGCATCATCCGGGTTTGGTGTTGATTCATGCGGAGGGAGTAGAAACGCCTCAGCCTGAATTGACCGAGGCGGTATAACTTAACGCAGTCGCCCTCTCGCCAGGTTCAGCCGCGATTCGCTCATCTGCATCGCATTCTGACTAACGTGGCAGTGGGTGATGGCAATTGCCAGCGCATCAGCGGCATCCGCCTGAGGATTAGCGGGGAGTTTCAGCAAGGTGCGAACCATATGCTGCACCTGGCTTTTTTCGGCACTACCAATACCTACCACCGTTTGCTTTACCTGACGTGCCGCGTATTCAAATACCGGTAATTCCTGATTCACCGCCGCCACAATCGCCACGCCACGCGCCTGCCCCAGCTTCAGGGCCGAGTCAGCGTTCTTCGCCATAAAGACTTGTTCAATGGCGAAATAATCAGGCTGGAACTGGGTGATGATTTCCGTCACGCCCGCATAGATGAGCTTAAGACGAGACGGTAAATCATCCACTTTGGTGCGTATACATCCGCTACCCAGGTAGGACAGCTGCCTGCCCACCTGGCGGATGACGCCATAGCCGGTCACGCGCGAACCCGGGTCAATGCCGAGAATAATAGCCATCACGCGTCTCCGTTTTGCTGTTTAGCAGGCCTCATCAGAGAGTCGCTGCAACCTCATCAGAGATTTCACCGTTATGGTAGACTTCCTGCACGTCGTCGCAATCTTCCAGCATATCGATCAGACGCATCAGTTTCGGTGCGGTTTCTGCATCCATATCAGCTTTGGTGGACGGGATCATGGAAACTTCCGCGCTGTCTGCTTTCAGACCTGCAGCTTCCAGAGCGTCGCGTACTTTGCCCATTTCCTCCCATGCAGTGTAGACGTCAATCGCGCCATCATCATAGGTCACAACATCTTCAGCACCAGCTTCCAGAGCTGCTTCCATGATGGTGTCTTCATCGCCTTTCTCAAAGGAGATCACGCCTTTTTTGCTGAACAGATAGGCTACGGAACCATCAGTACCGAGGTTACCGCCACATTTGCTGAATGCGTGACGCACTTCAGCAACGGTACGGTTGCGGTTATCAGACAGACATTCAATCATGATTGCCGTGCCGCCAGGACCGTAACCTTCGTAGATGATGGTTTCCATGTTTGCATCATCATCACCACCCACACCACGGGCAATTGCGCGGTTCAGGGTGTCACGGGTCATGTTGTTAGACAGTGCTTTATCAATAGCTGCTCGCAGACGCGGGTTAGCATCCGGATCGCCACCGCCCAACTTAGCCGCGGTTACCAGCTCACGAATGATTTTAGTGAAGATTTTACCGCGCTTAGCATCCTGCGCAGCTTTACGATGTCTGGTGTTGGCCCATTTACTATGACCTGCCATAAAAATATCTCCAGATAGCCCTGCCTGTTCAGGCAGCGTTAATTACAAACTGTTCAATCGCCTGCCGGTTGCTCCATGACTTTGTGAGCGCCGCCGCAGCATGCGCATCAAGCCACTTGTAGGCCAGATGTTCAGTGAAAACGATCTGGCGCTCGTGCGGGAGTGCAAGACAGAACCAAGATTCCGTATTACGCGTTACGCCCGGCGCATAGCGATGACGTAAATGTGAAAAAATTTCAAACTCCACCGTGCGCTGACAGTCAATTAAGGTCAGTTGTTCAGCGACAACATCAATGGTGACCTCTTCCTTTACTTCGCGCATGGCGGCTTGCGGCGCGGTTTCCCCCTCTTCCACACTGCCGGTTACTGACTGCCAGAAATCGGGATCATCACGCCGCTGTAACATCAGCACCCGTTTCGTATCTTGCGCATAAATAACCACCAGAATAGAAACGGGACGCTTATAAGTCATATCAATTATTCTCTGCCTTCTTCACAACCTGAATGCTCAGCTCGGACAGAGCAGTCGGGTTAGCAAAGCTTGGCGCTTCGGTCATCAGACACGCTGCCGCCGTGGTTTTCGGGAAGGCGATAACGTCACGGATGTTGTCGGTACCGGTCAGCAGCATGGTCAGACGGTCAAGACCGAATGCCAGACCTGCGTGCGGCGGAGTACCGTATTTCAGGGCGTCGAGCAGGAAGCCGAATTTCTCGCGCTGTTCCTCTTCGTTGATCCCCAGAATACCAAACACCGTCTGCTGCATATCCCCATTATGGATACGCACAGAACCACCGCCCACTTCGTAACCATTGATGACCATATCGTAAGCGTTCGCCACCGCATTTTCCGGTGCAGCTTTCAACTCTGCCGCCGTCATATCTTTCGGTGAGGTGAACGGATGGTGCATTGCCGTCAGGCCGCCTTCACCGTCGTCTTCAAACATCGGGAAGTCGATAACCCATAGCGGTGCCCATTTGCTTTCGTCGGTCAGACCAAGGTCTTTACCCACTTTCAGACGCAATGCGCCCATCGCGTCGGCAACAATTTTCTTGTTATCAGCACCGAAGAAAATCATATCGCCATCTTGCGCGGCAGTACGATCCAGGATGGCTTCGATGATTTCAGCGTTGAGGAACTTCGCTACCGGGCTGTTGATACCTTCCAGACCTTTCGCACGTTCGTTAACTTTGATGTACGCCAGACCTTTCGCGCCGTAGATTTTAACGAAGTTACCGTATTCGTCGATCTGCTTACGGGTCAGCGATGCGCCACCCGGAACACGCAGAGCAGCAACGCGGCCTTTCGGATCGTTCGCCGGACCTGCGAATACCGCGAACTCAACGGATTTCAGCAGATCGGCAACGTCAGTCAGTTCCATCGGGTTACGCAGATCCGGTTTATCAGAACCATAACGGCGTTCTGCTTCCGCAAAGGTCATTACAGGGAAATCACCGAGATCCACGCCCTTCACTTCCAGCCACAAATGGCGTACCAGCGCTTCCATCACTTCACGCACTTGCGGCGCGGTCATGAAAGAGGTTTCCACATCGATCTGGGTGAATTCAGGCTGACGATCAGCACGCAGGTCTTCGTCACGGAAGCATTTTACAATCTGATAGTAGCGGTCAAAACCGGACATCATCAGCAGCTGTTTGAACAGCTGCGGAGACTGCGGCAGTGCGTAGAATTTCCCTTTGTGCACACGAGAAGGCACCAGGTAGTCACGTGCGCCTTCCGGCGTGGCTTTGGTCAGCATCGGAGTTTCGATGTCAAGGAAGCCGTGGTCATCCATAAAACGGCGCACCAGGCTGGTGATTTTAGCGCGGGTTTTCAGGCGCTGAGCCATTTCCGGGCGACGCAGGTCGAGGTAGCGGTATTTCAGACGCGCTTCTTCGGTGTTGACGTGGTTAGAGTCAAGCGGCAGAACGTCTGCGCGGTTGATGATGGTCAGCGAGGAGGCCAGCACTTCGATTTCGCCGGTCGCCATATCGCGGTTGATATTTTTTTCATCACGCGCACGTACGGTGCCCGTGACCTGAATGCAGAACTCATTACGCAGTTCAGAGGCCAGCTTTAACGCGTCCGCACGATCCGGATCGAAAAATACCTGCACGATACCTTCGCGGTCGCGCATATCGATGAAGATCAGGCTACCAAGATCACGACGACGGTTGACCCAACCACACAGAGTCACCTGCTGCCCCACGTGGGACAAACGGAGCTGTCCACAATATTCTGTACGCATGAGATATCCCTTAACTTAGCTGCCGGCGGATGCCCCCTGCTGCGCAGGTGACCAAGTCGCAGCGTTAGCTGTATGTCACAACTGAATGAAAAAAGGCGGCTATTATACTGGAAATTCTGCCGCACCGTAAGAGCCTGGCCCGCGCTGGAACGCCTCGTTACCACTTTATATCGGGCCTGAAATCAGACTCTACGCCAGTTTGCTATAAAGGTGTTGCCCGAACTCATAAAAATTAACAAAATTTGTCGTTCCGCCATCGGCTAATCGCATTAAGGTGAGAGGCACGATTTTGTTTTATCAGGAGACAATATGCTTGAACTGAATGCTAATACCACTGCGCTGGTGGTAATTGACTTACAAGAAGGCATCTTACCTTTTGCCGGTGGTCCTCATACTGCCGATGAGGTGGTTAATCGAGCAGGGAAGCTGGCGGCGAAATTTCGCGCGAACGGTCAGCCCGTGTTTCTGGTGCGCGTTGGTTGGTCTACCGATTACGCCGAAGCATTAAAACAGCCGGTTGATGCCTCCTCCCCCGCTAAAGTGTTGCCCGAAAATTGGTGGCAACATCCTGCTGCATTGGGTGCAACAGACAGCGATATTGAAATCATCAAACGTCAATGGGGTGCGTTTTACGGTACGGATCTGGAGTTGCAATTACGCCGCCGGGGTATCGATACAATAGTATTATGTGGGATCTCGACCAATATCGGTGTTGAATCCACCGCCCGCAATGCCTGGGAACTTGGTTTTAATCTGGTGATTGCCGAAGACGCCTGCAGCGCCGCCAGCGCTGAGCAGCATAATAACAGCATCAACCATATCTACCCACGCATCGCCCGTGTGCGCAGTGTGGAAGAGATCCTCAACGCATTATGATTTACATCGGTCTGCCGCAATGGTCGCATCCTAAATGGGTGCGGTTGGGGATCACCAGCCTTGAAGAGTATGCCCGCCACTTTAACTGCATGACAGGACTATTTTAAAAATCACTAAAGAACGCCTAAGAGCATTCGCTTTCTCTAGTGTATTCAACACGTTAAAAATTAACACCATACGAAATTCGGTTAAGTTCGTATGTGTTATAGTGTCCCAACCATGCCCCAAAATGTCCCAAAACAGACATTTCTGTCCCATACATGCCCCAAAGCACCCCATGTAAATCTAATTCACATCAAAACAACCCTGATCAATATCTTTACAAGGGGCTGGCATATCAGTGATTTTTATTACGTAACGTCAAGCGCTCGAATTGAAGCCAAGTCATTCAGATTATTCAGTTGTTCCTTCATCTCGCGCTGGCGTTCGTGGATTTTAAAGCCCTCCGCCACCATGGCCACCATCATGGCATCGTTCAGCGCAATAAGTTTCTCCCTGGTCAGTACGACGTTGTTATTATCCGCATCAGTCCAGAAAAAACCATCCGGAAGCAGTCCGGCCTGCGCTGTTGCAACCACGGGGGCAAGGCGTGACTGCGAGGTTTTTCCGCCATCAAAACGACGGCCATCAAACGTGAAAATAAACTCAACGTTTTCCTGACTGTCGCGCCATGCCTCAATTTCCCGCCTTTTGGCATCCTTTGCCGCTGCAATAAGTTCCGGCGTGACGGTGAACGGGGCGATTTCGCCCCATTTCCCGCTTTGCAGCTCCTGCCAGACATGCTGGCCTGTCGGGGCCATATCATCCTGTATGGCAGTATACAGGGCGAACTCCGTTTCACCTTCAAATAACACCTCGCAGTCAACCGCACCATTTTCAAGATAATGTGCGTTTCTGATGCCTTTCACCGCTCTGATTTTCATGCCTGATTTCCTCATTACTCAATGCGTACAAAAAGACCGATAAAGCCACGCTGAGTACCATAATTGTTACCCAGGCCCGAAAGCGCCGTGTAACGACCGGGGAAGTTGTATTCACCGGCACCGCCAATCACAACCTGCGGTGAGGATGCGTATGTCCCTGTATCACTAACCGGTGCACTCATGGCCAGAGGACCAAGACGGGAACCCGGCACAGTATCACCGAGTCCCAGAGAAGCATTTTCACCAAAACTTTCTCCCTGATATACCGCCATAATCGGCACACCGACGGCCGGGTATTGGTAATATGAGAACGGACCATTACCGGCGGTTGAGGACATCAGATATGCCAGGGAGTTGCCGTCATACACAATAAGGCTTGATGTTGCATTCCAGCTGTTACCACTGTAGCGATAACGCATACAATGTATGCTGTGCTCATCCTCGTAATACTGGTTGTAGTACAGCAGCATTTTGAATTTACGCGCTGAGTCTGAACCATCGTTATCAGAGGGTGACCACATCACATCAATGATACCGTTAAATTTCGTGGTCCCCTTCAGCAGCGTGGAGGAGTCCGCAATACTGACCGCATAACGCCCCGGTGTGACTGTCTGCAGCCATACTACGAAATCAGCCTGTCCGTTAAATGACAGAGCGTCGGCGCTGGTGAATGCCTGACCAAATCCATGCATCCCGGACAGGGCCAGCCTGCCCGGTGTGCGGTCGCGAATATCACTCTGGGGTTCCATCGTCGCAGCTGCTTTCAGCTCAAGCTCCGTGCGCATGGCTTCAGCTGTGTCATGCGCCAGTAATGCGCGGCCCTTCTCTGACAGCAGAGACAGTGAGGCATTCCCGTCTGTATTGAAGTACAGAAGATTATCTGACCGTTGCGTCAGTGCGCTGATTGCCGTTAAGACGTCATTAAGCGGTTGTTTGCCTGCCAGCGCGTTTGTGATTGTCGTCGCAAAGTTCGGGTCATTGCCCAGCGCCGCTGCCAGCTCGTTCAGGGTGTCCAGAACTTCCGGCGATGAGCCAACCAGCGCAGCAAGCAGTTTGCGCACAAACGCTGCGTTCGCTGCTTCCAGACCGGCGGCATCATCCGGTGGGGTTGGGGTGGTTGGGGTGCCGGTGAAGGCCGGGCTGTCCAGTGGCGCTTTTGTTTTCGTCTCGTCCATGACGGTTTTGACAGCCTTTGGCGTGGCAGCCAGTTCCTCGCTGTCGTTGTCCGTATCACTACACAGTTGCACCAGACCTTTTTCTGTCGTGGAGGCATTTGTTGCATTCAGGTCATCAACTATCTGCTGCGCCTCATCCCTGTACTGTTTCGCTTCCTGCGCATTGTCTGCACCTGCATCCTGGCTGGCTTTAGCCTGTCGGGCGTATTCGGCAGCGTTATTTTCATGCCCGAGTGCAGCATTTGCTGCATTTTCCGCGCTGGTTGCAGCTGATGATGCGGCATTATGATAAAGGCGGGCACGTTCGGCGGCATCGACTGATTCATCCCGCGATGTGCCTGATGACTGTGCGCTGTTTTCTGCCTCACCCGCAAAACGTTCCGCATCATCACGGGCCGTTGCGGTTGTCGTCACATCCTGTGCCGTCTGCTGTGCGTTTCCGGCTGCAGCTTCGGCGCTCTGCTGTGTCTGATTTTTTAGCTCTTCTGCCTCATCCTTACTAACCGCCGCAGATGTTGCTGCATTGATTGCATCATCAGCAGCTGTTTCTGCTCTCTCCCTGTCACTGACCACCTGCTCAGACAAGCGAACAACGGTATTTACCATTTCCTCAAAACGCTTCATTACCTCAGGGCGTAAATCACCCTCCTTTGGTGCATCCAGAAAAGCATTCAGCGTATCCGGCTCATCTGTCGGTGCAACATAAATTTCCCCCGCCTTTACAGGAGGATGCCCTGAGCGGGACAAAAATACATCATAAAATCCCGGCTCAGCATTAATAGTATACCCGCCATCACTTCCCGTAAGACAGGTTGCCACAATATTAACCACAACTGTCGGACTGGTTCTTCTGGCACGCAATTCAATCGCACAGTTTACGACAGGCTCACCCGCTCCGTCCTTCAGGACACCTGAAATCTTTACTGCCATATTCACCCCACAAAAAAGCCCGCCTGAACCGGCGGGCTGTCATAACACTGTGTTACCTGGCTAATCAGAATTTATAACCGACACCCACGATGAAACCGTCAGTGCGCCAGTCGCCACTGCCGGAGCCTTCATAAGCAATATCAATGGCCACGGATTCGGTCGGGTTAAACTGCACGCCAGCTCCCCACGCCAGAGACGTGTTGCTGTGGCGACCGTCATCACTTCCGGTCAGCACATCGTGCGTTTTCCCCTTATTGTCAGTTACGCGGAGATAATCCCCGGAGAAAGTCGACACACGGCTGTAAGCCACACCCGCCATCGCATACGCGCTGAACCATTCATTCACGCGCACAGACGGCCCCGCCATTACGCTGAACCAGCGGTTACGAACGGAATCTTCATGCCAGCGGGTATCACTGTAACGGGTCAGCTGGCGATTCTTGTCTCCTGCATAGCTGAATGACGTCACCAGCCCCAGCGTGTCCGTAAATTCATAACGGTATTTCACGTTAATGCCCTTCAGGTCATCGTTTCCGGGCATATCAGTATGGGACTGAAGATACCCGCCGCTTAGTGTGGACTGATGCTCTGCTGCACTCGCTGGCGTACCAGCGGCGACCAGCCAGACTACTGCAGACAGAATAACAGCACATAATTTACGCATAATTACCTCTCGCTTTTCTGCAATAAAAAAGGCGCCATTTCTGGCGCCCGTATCTGGGTTATAAAATTCAGCTAATCGTGATGCCTGCAGTGGCTTTCTTCATCACCACAACCAGCAAATCGCTGATACTTGCTGTGGGATACCAGTTATTTACCAGCCATGCTGACACCGAAAACTCCAGTGTCATGTGACCATGACCAGCCGGCATATCAATAACACCACTGTAAATCAGCGTATTATCCAGCGCGGTACGGTTATAAATTTCAGCACCGTTTTTCCGCACTATCAGACGGCATGAGGAGTAAATATCAGTATGCTCTTTCTCATGTTTAGCGCCGCTGAATGCCACCGCCGGAATAACAATCTGCCGGTCAAACGGCTGATCGTCATAAACCCTGACGGTAATGGTCCCTGATGGCCACCGTTCCGGTGCACGGGAGTCCCGGGGGAAAGCTTTGCCCACTGTTTTAACGAGATCGCCTTCAATCTGATTGGCTGACAGTTTCCCCTTAATCTGACAGTTCTCATTTATCGTGACGTTGTTGAGCGTCCCGGAGTTCGCATTCACGTTACCGCTGATATCGGCATTTTTAGCGGTCAGCTTTCCGTCCGGTGTCAGGGAAAATGCAGGAGGATTACCGCCGCTGGTAATGGTGGGAGCCGTCAGATATTTCAGGAACACTTCATTCATGAATATCTGATCACCCTGACCAACAAACATCGGTTTTGTGTTGCCATTTGCAGGATTAATCATCGCAATCCTGTCTGCCGCCAGCAGCACCTGACTCTGCATGCCGTCAGGGGTGTTCTCAATACCGGCACCGATACCCGCAATATAAAGGCGACCATCCTGCATCTGCTGCAGTTTCACGGCCCACATACTGTTCAGGTTATTACTGGTGTCCGTCTGAACCTTTTGTATCTGCTGGATGGTGGCCTCCTGATCTCCCAGCTTCTGGTCCGTTGTCGTCATGATTTCACTGCTTTTTTGATCCACATACTGGCGAACCTGCGCTATCTGGCGTGCATTCTCCTCATTACTCTGACTGACCGTCTGCGTGAGTTCGCTGCTGACGTTATCCACTCTCTGGCTCACCTGTGATATACCCAGTGACAGCTCATCATTTTTTTTCGCAACCAGCTGTGTGAGGCTGTTTTCTGTCTCCCCGATTTTTTGGGTCACTTCAGCAATATCACTCTCTATCTGCTGATTGATCTCATCCTCCAGTTGCTCAACTTCACTGCGCAATGCCGAGGCATTAATACGATCGTTCAGCTCCTGCCCCAGCAGGGTGCTGTTTATTTTCCCTTCAAAAAAATTGAGATACACCTCAGCATCATTAACCGGCTGGCCGACAGCTTCCACAAACGCTGATTTACCGACGATGTTCACACTGCGGATATAAAAGTAATAATCATGGCCCGGCCTGATATTAATACTGGCAGCTGTCCAGTACATCGCCGTACCAAGATAGCGGGCTGTGGTTTCAACCTGCCGGATATCCGTAATCTGATTTTCCGAGAACCAGAACTCAAACTGCACCGTCGGGTCATACACCGCAAGACGCGGGACTGCCGTTATCTGAAAATACCCCGGTATCAGTTCAATAGTGACAGGCGCTGCCGGTGCCGCAATCCGGAACGATACCGACGCCGGATCACCCTGCTGCCCCCGGGCATTTACCGCCCGGACCGTCAGCATATAACGCCCCAGCGCCAGTTGTCTGAAGCGGTATGTGGTTTCCGTTGTCCGGGCTGTGCTGACCAGCCGCTCACTGCCGTCGTCCGCTGCCACGGTCAGGCGAAGCATGAAGCTCACGCCCTTCACCACCTTCGGCGTGTCCCAGCGGGCCAGTACCTGATACTCCCCGCTGTCTGCGGTGACTTCGGCGGTAAGGTGCTGCACCGCTGGCGGTGTGACACCATTCACCGTGCCGCTCTGGTCGCCGTCAAAGTGCGCCCCGTTATCCACGATGGCTTCTTTTTCCGGTACATGCTGCACGGCGGTGATGGCATACGTGCCGTCGTCGTTCTCACGGATACTCACGCAGCGGAACAGGCGCTGGCGCAGCGTCGGCAGCTTCAGCCCCCACACGCTGTACTCGGCAACGCCGTCAGGAACCCGGCTCACTTTCACCTTCACGCCGTCGGTGACGGACTGGACCTCCACACTGACCGGATTACCCTCACCGTCAACCAGGCTTATCAGCGTGGTGCCGGAGGATGGCAGCGTGATTTCACGGTCGAGCGTCAGTGTCCGCGTCTGGCTGTTCACTGCCAGCACACGCCCACCGATGCTGATCCCCGCATAGTCATCATCACAGATTTCAATGACATCGCCTGGTACATGGCGAAGCCCTTCGGCACCCACGCTGAAGTCCACGGTCTGCGTTTCCAGCAGTTCCGTTTTAATCAGCCACAGCCCGGCGCGGTGCGCCTGCCCCCGCCTGGTACAGCCAAAGGCATCCATCTTCGTGACGTTACGACCGTAACGGGCAATGGCCTGCGTATCTTCAACAAGCTCTGTCGCCGTCTCCCAGCCGTTATCCGGGTCAATCCAGTTCACCTCAACGGCATTATGGCGGTCCTTCAGGGCGCTGAAGCTGTAGCGGAATGGCGCGCCATCATCCGGCATCACCACATTACTGCGGTTATAGGTCCACACCTTATCCGACGGTCTGTCCTGCACGAACGTCAGCGTCTGCCCGTTCCATACCGGCATACAGCGCATCGCCGAACAGAAATCACTGAGCACATCCCACGCCTTACGCTGTGTGGTCAGGTAAGCGTTACAGGTGATGCGCGGCTCCGTGCCGCCAAAGCCGTCCGGCACCGACTGGTCGCAATTCTGGCCGATGACATACAGCGCCCATTTATCCACATCCGCCGCACCAAGACGTTTCCCCATGCCGTAGCGCGGATGGGTCAGCATATCCCACAGACACCAGGCCATGTTGTTGCTGTATGCCGGTTTAAACGTTCCGTCCCAGATACCGCTGTATTGCCGCGTCTGCGGGTTATAATTCGACGGCACCTGCAGAATACGCCCGCGAAGATGATAATTACGACTCACCTGCTGGCTGCCGAACTGCTCCGAAACCACCTGCACGCCGACCAGTGCCGTGTTCGGATAGCACTGTTTCACATCGATGATTTCGGTGTATGACGACCAGAGCGTTTTGTTCTGCAGCTGGTCTGTGGTGCTGTCCGGCGTCATCCTGCGCATCCGGATGTTGAACGGGCGCGGCGGCAGATTATCCACCACCACCGAGGCCAGATACTGCGAGGTGGTTTTGCCCTTAATGGTGATGTCTTTTTCCGTCACCCAGCCACCGTTACGCTGAATCTGAACCAGCAGGCGGACTTCCGACGGATTCCGGTCCCCCTTTGAAGTGGTTTCCACCAGAGCCTGCACACCGAAGGTAAAGCGCAATCGGTCAATGTTTGCAGATGTGATGGTCCGGGTGATCGGCGTGTCGTATTTCACTTCCGTACCCAGCACCGTCTCGGAACCGGAGGATTCAAATCCCTCCGGCGGTGCCTGCTCCTGCTCACCTGCCCGGAACACGACCGTGACACCGGAGATGTTGGTATTCCCCTCAGTGTCCAGCACCGGCGTACTGTTCAGCAGCACGCTTTTTAATCCATCCACCGGACCTTCAATCGGCCCTTCGCTGATGGCATCAATCACACTCAGTAACTGCGTGGACTTCAGGTTGTCCTTCGCTTCACGCGGGGTATGCCCCTTACTGCTGCCTTTACCCATTCCTCACGCTCCATAAACGACAAAACCGCCCGCAGGCGGTTTCACATAAAACATTTTGCATCAGCGACCAATCACCACAACCTGACCACCGTCCCCCTCGTCTGCCGTGCTGATCTCCTGAGAAGCCACCCGCGACCCCACGCGCATTTCACCGTACAGAACAGGCAGAACATTGCCCTGGGCAACCATGTTATCCAGTGAGGAGAAATAGGTGTTCTGCTTACCGTTATCCGTTGTCTGTGTACGGGGAGTTCTGGCTTTCGGTGCCAGCATCTGAGCCACACCACCAAGTACCATACTGGCACCGAGAGAAAACAGGATACCGGTCATACCACCGGCCCCAATGGCTGCCCCCCATGCTGCAAGGGTGGCTCCGGCAGTAAAGAATGATCCGGCAATGGCGGCAGCCCCCAGGACAATCTGGAATACGCCACCTGACTTGGCCCCGGCGACTCTGGGAACAATATGAATCACAGCGCCATCAGGCAGAGTCTCATGTAACTGCGCCGTTAACCCGGACGTGCTGACGTCCCG
The DNA here is from genome assembly GCF_030295175.1 of Escherichia sp. HH091_1A. NCBI lineage: Bacteria > Pseudomonadati > Pseudomonadota > Gammaproteobacteria > Enterobacterales > Enterobacteriaceae > Escherichia > Escherichia sp. HH091_1A. The sequence continues at coordinate 2,276,815 of NZ_AP025747.1, forward strand.
CCCGGCAATCCGTACCTGATACCAGCCGTCGCTCAGTTTCTGACGAAACGCCGGGAGCTGTGTGACCAGCGCCCGGATGGCTTCGGCCCCCGTTTTCACACGAAGGTCGATGCGGCGGCCAAATCGTTGTAAATCCCCGTAAAGGCAGATGCGTGCCATGCCCGGTGACGCCAGAGGGAGTGTGTGCGTCGCTGCCATTTGTCGGTATACCTCTCTCGTTTGCTCAGTTGTTCAGGAATATGGTGCAGCAGCTCGCCATCACCACAGTAAATGGCGGCATGATTCGGCACCGATGAACCAAAACAGCACAGTAGCACATCGCCCGGCTGCGCCGCTGTCAGTGCGACACGGTAAAAACCAGTTGCCTCCAGATTATCCAGATAGAGATTCTGGCCGTTACGCCACCAGTCATCCCCGCGATGAAAATCCGGCATCTCAATCCCCGCCAGATGGTAAGCATCCCGGAACAGCGTGTAACAGTCCGTCACCCCGTACTCAAAGCGTCGCCCGGTAAGATGTGGCACACAGCGGAACTTGTGAATCGCCCCCCGGCAGACCAGCCACCACGGCAAATCACTCTGCACCTGCAGCCGCCTGTCGGCCTCACTCAGCCAGGGCAGTCCACCGGGGTGGCTGTGGACCAGCACCACAATCTCACCCTGCATTTCTGCCCGCAGCCAGTCCTCCGGCGACATCCGGAAATACGCCTCCGGCTCACCGGAGATATTCACGCAGGGAAGATACCTGTCTCCCTCCGGCGTTCTCACCACGAAGCCGCACGATTCCGCAGGCGAACACCGCCGGGCGTGCGCCAGAATCGCTGATTCAGTCTGTGTCATAAAATGGGATTTACTGCGAAAGTTTGTTAATGGAAAGGAAGCCGCCAAAGTTGCCGACATTATTGCGGTACTTACAACCGCTCAGGCATTTGCTGCATTTATCCTTCGTGATATCGGACGTTGGCTGGTCATATTCATCCGCGACCGCCGGACCGTGATAACCGCACTCATCGCCGCGATAGGTCCAGGTGCAGGTGTTGGCCAGCATAATACGTCCCGGAAAAACAGCGCCGTCCGTTTCCGTCGGCGTGGACAGTACAAAAGAGGCACTGACTGCGCTCAGTTCGCTGCACTGCTCGATGCGCCAGCGGCTGATCACCTCCTGCTCCGGATCGGCGTCACGGTTTCCGTTGACGAAGTTCACCGCATCCAGAAAACGGGCGTAGACCTTACGCCGGACCACCGTTCCGCCGACCAGACTCTGCAGATCTTCCGCCATCCCGGTGACCATACCGTACAGGTTAGAAACCGTCAGCGTGGGGCGCGTACTGGTGCCTTTGCCATTCAGTTCAAAACCACTCCCCTGAATGGGATACGGCTGATACTGTCGCCCCTGCCAGGTGACCGGCTCACCTTTTTCGTTCTGCTCATTACAGAAAAAATAACGTTCTCCACCGACCACTGTCAGATCGATTTCCCAGAGCACCACCTGGGCTGACTGAGTGAGGCGTGTCGTCTCATGATGTGTTTCCTGTTGGATATCCTGCATCAGTTCACCACCTGTTCAAACTCTGCGCTGAACTCAACACGCAGCATACTGACCCGCGACGACCATTTTGCGCAGGTCACCTTTATCTGCCGCCACTCATAAGGCGGCGTCCACAGAAAGGATTTCCAGCCCCCGTGCTCAGCCAGAAACGACTCAAGTGCCGTGGCCTCCTCGCGGGAGACAGAAAGCGTCACGCTGTACGTTTTCAGGTCAGCGTTCAGCCCGGCAGGCGCACGCTGGGAATAGCCATCACCAAAGCGCACCTTTCTTACGGAAGGGGCCGAAGCCACATCCATACCGGGTTTCACTTTCCAGCGGAAGGTCTTCATCGTCCACCTCCGGAGAACAGACCACCATCGCGCATCTGTGCCTGAATTTCATCACGGGCACCCTTGCGGGCCATGTCATACACTGCCTTCATCATCTGTGGACCTGGCAGACCATTCGTACCGTCGTTCTGAATCACCACGTGATTGTTCTGATTAAAATTAATGCCTTCCGCCCGCCGCATCTGCGCCGGACTTCCGGCACCGCCCACATAACCACCTTCCGCATAGCCGCGCATCAGCCGGTAGAGATTTCCCACGCCAATCCGGCTGGTTGCCTCCTTCGTGAAGACAAATTCACCACGGTGAACAATCCCCGCTGGCTCATATTTGCCGCCGGTTCCCGTAAATCCCCCGGTCGCAAAATGGAATTTCGCCGCAGCGGCCTGAATGGCTGTACCGCCTGATGCTGATGCGCCGCCACCAACAGCCCCGCCAATGGCGCTGCCGATACTCCCGACAATCCCCACCATTGCCTGCTTAAGCAGAATTTCTGTCATCATGGACAGCACGGAACGGGTGAAGCTGCGCCAGTTCTGTTCACTGCCGGTCAGCATCGCCGCCATATTCTGTGCAATACCGTCAAAGGTCTGCGTGGCAGCACTTTTAACCTGCGACATGCTGTCCGTGGCACTCTCTTTCCACTCGCTCCAGCCGGACCTGAGGCCTGCCATCCAGCTCCCGCGAAGCAGGTCTTCAGCCGCCCAGGTCTTTTTCTGCTCTGACATGACGTTATTCAGCGCCAGAGGATTATCGCCATACTGTTCCTTCAGGCGCTGTTCTGTGGCTTCCCGTTCTGCCTGCCGGTCAGTCAGCCCCCGGCTTTTCGCATCAATAGCCGCTCGTTTTGCCCGTTGCTGCTGTGCGAATTTATCCGCCTGCTGCGCCAGCGTGTTCAGGCGCCCCTGATACGTAACCTTGTCACCAAGTGCAGCCAGCTGGCGTTTGTACTCCAGCGTCTCGTCTTTATGCGCCAGCAGGGATTTCTCCTGTACAGACAGCTGGCGACGTTGCGCCGCCTCCTCCAGTACCGCGAACTGACTCTCCGCCTTCCACAAATCCCGGCGCTGCTGGCTGATTTTCTCATTCGCTCCGGCATGCTTCTCCAGCGTCCGGAGTTCTGCCTGAAGCGTCAGCAGGGCTGCATGCGCCCGGTCTTCCTGACGCTCCCCGGCTGACACTTTGACACCTGACGACTTCGGTTTTTTCAGCGTCGATTCATAATCCTTTTTCGCCGCCGCCATCAGCGTGTTGTAATCCGCCTGCAGGATTTTCCCGTCTTTCAGGGCATTATTCAGCTCTTCCTGCCGGTCAGTATATTTCTCCAGTGGCGTCAGCAGGCGCTCATACGCCTTCTGCGCCTCTCCGGTATACTTCAGCTGTGACGCCTCACGCTCAGCCCGGTCCCTTGCCACCAGTTCACCGGCTTTTTCCATATCCGACTGCAGCGTGGCTGCCGCCAGCCCCAGACGGGCATTTTCACGGTCATCCCATGCACCCTGAAGGTTGGCACGGAAAGAGGAGGTCTTTCCCCGGCGCTGACTCCGGCTCTGGTACCACTGCCATTTTTTATCCGCCTCATCAAATGCCTTCTGCGCACTGGCGAGCATATCCGCTGAGGATTCAGGACGACCGATATCCAGGATGGCATCCCACATCAATTTGAATGCCTTCCCGGTTTTATCCGCCCAGGTTTCCAGCGTCCCCATGTTTTCTTTCAGGCGACGGGTCTGCTCATCAAAGCCTTTTGTGGCGATATCGTTCGCCGCCTGTAAGGCCCCTGCCTCATCACCCGAACGCTGCAGCTGCGCAACATACGCAATCTGCTCTGCCGTCACGTTACGGAACTGGCGCGCCATAGCCATCAGTCCCGACGTCGGGTCGGTGGTCAGCTTTCCAAAAGCCTCTGCAACCTTGTCCACTTCCACACCGGATACAGAAGCAAAACGCGCCACACTCTGGTTGATGGCATCAAACTGTTCACCACCACGCACACCGGCATTCACCAGGGCTGCCAGTGACTCACTCGCCTGGTTAAACGTCAGCCCTGCTGCCTGTCCGGCTCTGGAGAGCGTCAGCATGCGATCGGCAGTCAGTCCGGACTGATTACCGGAAAGAACCAGGGTTTTATTAAACGCTGAAAGCGTGGAATCCCCCTGGTACCAGGCATACGCCAGCGCACCTGTCGCCACCGCCAGCGAGGTGACCCCGACCATCGGCAGGGTGATCGCACCGGCAAGCCCCCTGAACATGGGGAGCATCCCGCCGAAGGCGTCCTTCACCTGACCGCCCTGTTGCAGCAGAATAAGCCAGGGATTCTGACCACCGGCAAGCTGCGTGGCGATATCCGTAAACTGTGCAGGCAGGGTACGCATGGCCGCTTTATACTGCCCGACGGAAATCCCGGCTTTTTGTGCAGCCAGCGCCTGACGGCTCAGGCCCTGTTCAACGGCAGTGGCCTGTTTCTTAAAAGACTGGCTGACACGCCCGGCCATCAAATCCGCAAGGTCACTGGTTTCACCCAGTTCTTTCTTTACCCGTGCAGCCTCTTCAGAAAAACGGGTTGAATCCAGTGTAAGAACAGCTGTCAGATCGGCAAAATTACCCGCCATAGCGTACACCTCCTGGAATTCCCTCAGACACCATCATCAGCATGGCTTCATCCTCTGTACTGCTCCGCATGTCATCACTGACCGTAACGATTTCCTTCCCGTCAGCCCCAAAGCGGACACCACCAGAAAGTCCTGCCGCTTTCCGCATCAGCATATCGTCCTCATCCGGCATCTCCGTCTGCTCATCATCACGTCGGGGTGCAAGCAGACTGAAATCCGCCGGATGCATATCCGGATCGCAAAAAAACAGGCTGAGTACGGCGTACATCAGCCCGGAAAAATGCATATCCAGCTGGGTATCCTGAAAATAATGCGTGCGGTAAAAACGGTGCCAGTCGGCATATTCGGTGGATGTCATCCCGGCAAGCATGGCGCGCCAGTCAGGCCTCCCCATCTCACGCGCCAGTCTGAGGGCAAAATTCAGCTCGCCGTCGAAGACTTTCCCGCAGAAAAATCATCATCAGTAAGCGCATTATTTTTCGCCACTTCGGTGATATCCGTATCCACATGAACAGGCTCACTCATCCCGGACAGGCACAACACCACTTCTTCCGCCCGGGCAATGGCATCAGCAGGCCAGGTGGTGAGCACTTCCTGCTCTATCTTCATCACGGCCTCATTCATTGACGGTGACTGCGTTTTCTGTGGATGGTTATGCCACAGGGACATCGCCACCAGAAACGCCCCGGTTCTGACAAGGTCTTCCACGCTCACCTGCAGGTTGCCGCTGGCTTCAGCCTCTTCTGCCCGCCGTTTCAGGAGGGCAAGATGCTCAATACGCTGCAGCGCAGACAGTTCGGAAAGGGTGACGGACACGCCGTTATATTCAAATTGTTCTGTTTTCAGAAACATGCTTTTATCACTCCCTCAGCTTAACCCGCAGCACCATCCGTGACGGTAATTTCTGCCACTGCCGCAAACTGACCATTTCCGGTCACCACAGGGATCTGCGCTTTACCGGCCGCAACACCTTTCACCGTGATCGTGTTCCCTTTCACGGTAATGGTGGCGAAATTCTGATTCGCTGACGTGGCGCGGAAGGTTTTATCCGTCGCCCCTTCCGGCTGAACGGCCACAGTCAGGGTGATATTCTGACCTTTTGCCACATTGCCCGTTGATGGCGTCACGGTAATACCGGTGACCGGCGTGATGTCCCCCTGATCTTCCGCCAGCGACGGACGGCCGATATTGGTGATCTTCACGGTACGGGTGATCACCTCTCTGGCGGTCACCGCTTTACCAATGGCGCTCACCCAGCCACGGAACACATCCACCGTGCCGTTCGGGAAACGGATTTTGTAGGCCCGGGTCTCACTGCTGTCAAACCAGGCGATCAAATCGCGCTGCCCTTTCTCGCCCGGCTTCCAGGCCAGCGTAAAACTGGTGTCACCGGCAGATTTCTGCCCCTGCCCGGTGGATACCCAGTCAGCATCCTCATCATCCAGATAGTTATCATCGTAGGATTCTGCCGTCATCTCGCCGGGGGTCAGATCCTTTATTTTTGCCAGGCGCGTCCACTCATCGTCTGACAACGGGTTGGCATAAGCATCACCAGTGCCGGTGTACACCCATAGTGTGGTGCCGGAACCTTTCACCGGCTCAAGAGGATTTGGTATTGCCATATCGTCCTCACATCTCGTAGGTAATTTTCCACAGGAGATCTGCCGATCCCCACATCATAAACTCATCATCCCGGCGGTAGTCATACCCCTGAAGATTCATCTTCAGCAGTAACGCACTGAGGCCGGGAACCGCCTCCAGCGCAGGAAGGATTTTCTCTTCCATCCACATATCCAGTGCCGAATCCGTTTCTTTCGCCCTGAGAAACACCTCGATATGCAGTACCGCCTCCCAGGTGTCCTCATCAACGAACTCGTCAGCTGCCGACGCATCCGTCAGGTAGACCGCCACTGCCGGAAGTTCCAGCTCGTCAATAAAAGCAGGTCGCCCGTCAAACCATGTCACCCGCTCAACAATATTTTCCTTCAGGGCTGACAGAACGGCCGCCCGTATTTCCCGGTGTTTCATTCCACCTCCTCACAGTTTTCGTTTCATAACGAGACGTAACTGATACGCCATGGCTTTCATCATCTGTTCCGGTAATTTCTCCCGGTACATCCGGTCACGTTCGCGCTCAAAGGTTTCCGCCAGCGGTCTGGCCGTCGGTATTTTCACCACCTCAATCGGCAGACGATAACGCGCTGGCCTGCCCTTACGGTCAACACCGGTTGACGACGTCGCCCACGGCATACGCTGCATCACATGCCACCGGCCATTTTCCAGCCGGGTAATAAAAGCATTCGGGATCCGCCGTTTCCCGACAATCAGCACACTGCCACCGCCTTTCGTGACCGAACGCTCACCTTTCTTTCTCCGCTTGCTTCGGGAAAGTCTCACGCGGGCCTCCCCGAGTTTTATTGCAGGCAGATTACCGGTATTGATGTAAACCTTTGCGTTGACCTTGTCGGCCCGTGCCCGACTTAAACGGATACGGGCACGGATGAGACGGCGTGGAACCGCCAGTTCACGGGCAACAGAAGAAGCCGTTTTCGCGATGATGGACTCCGCCACACGGTTAAGCGTGGTGGCTGCCGCACGGGGAACGGCACGGCGATCCAGCGCATCAAGATTTCGCATAGCCTGAGCCATTCCCTTTATCGCCATACTTACTCCTGCTCGACAAAAATCCGGGGTTTACCGTTGTACGTGTCATAACGGGTCACCACCAGTGAGCGACCGTCAAACACAACCACATCATCGCGGGCCGGCCGGTACTGCGCTGAAAACACCACCAGTGACAACTGACTGCCGGAAAGCGCCCCCATCTCCGCAGACTCTTCCTCCGGCATCACGTCGTACACGACGCCGTTAATCTCCGCCTGTTTGCCCATCATCCGAACGGTCGCCACGTCCATCCGGCAACACATTCGCGTAAACAGATCAGACATTGATTTTTACCGCCACAGTGGCGCTGTTTGCTGGAGCATTTTCCCAGGCTACCCCCGCTGCCACCGCACCGTCTGCAGCCAGCTGCACAACCCCGTCCTTCAGATAAACCACCGCGCCGGCCTGAATATCGTCAGCAGACTGTTTGGGCAGCAGGAACACGCCTTCGGCAAAACCGTCACCGACATCACCGGCAGGAATATCGGTAATGGCCACTGCCACCATACTGCCGACCACCACCGCGGCACCGCTCAGGATGGTCTGATCTCCGGCATTCACCAGTTCAATGGTGGTACCGTCCTGTACAAAATTTTTCGCCATAATGCTGTTTCTCCGGACAGCCCCTGTGGGGCTGTTTTTCAGGCATAAAAAAAGCCCTTTCGGGCAGTGATTGTGATAACGCGGTTATCAGGCCACCGACGAACGCACCAGCCCGCGCCAGTCAAGTGGTGCCACTCCGGCATCAATACGGATTTTTGTGGCAATGCCGTCAGTGGTGAAACCTTCCTGCTGATCAATGTATGGCGTGTCCACACCATCGAGCCAGGCCACTTCAATGGTGTCGGTGCCCTGTGCCGCCGCAAGATACCAGGTTTTCGGATCTGCCGCATCAAGACGCGCTTCCGCAATCACCTCAGCAAAGTTCTGGATAGGGTTAATGACACCGGCGTTTGCATCCGCCCCTTTCACACTGGCCGATTTGATGGTCTGGTTCGCCACCGTCTCCAGTGCCACAGGGACCAGCATGAAGGCCGGGCGGATATTCAGGGCGCGATCGCCTTCTTTCTGCAGGCGCATCATCTGACGGGCCGCATCCAGTCCGGAAACGGAGATCCCGCCGGTGGCAATATTTTTGTGATCGGCATGGAACAGCGCCTTACCGTCTGACAGTTTCGGGTTATCCGTCAGCACCTTGTAGACCAGGTCACCAATCGTTGCCTTCGCCGCACGCCCCATCTTCATCGGCACGTCAACCAGCATATTCAGGTCATCATTGATAATGGCCTGGCGGGTGATGGAGAAAATCTCCCCGTAAGTGGCCAGAGCAATGGTCTCCTTGCGATCTGAGGTGGTGATGTATTTATACTCCGCCCCTTCACGAACCTGACGCAGAGAACCAAAACCGCCCATCCCCACGCGATACGCTGTTTTGAAGTCTGACAGGCGTCCCTTACGGGTCCACTTCTGGAAGGTTTCTTCTGATTCCTCCCAGCCCTGGATCAGCCCCTTGTTCGACACATCCAGCAGAATATTGCCAAAATCAGAGGTGCTGTGCGTCAGCGCCAGCCCGACCATCTGCATGGGGTTATAACTGGCCACCCCAATACCACGCTCGGTCAGTGACATGCGAGCCCATTCACGCAGGGTCATCCCGTTATAGACATTATCCTTCTCGACATTTTCAAATCCGGCACGGGCCAGCATCGCCTGGCGGATCCCGTCTCCCACAAAATTGCCGTTTCCGGCATAAATATGGGCCGGTGTGTTTTTGTTGGTCGGCGAGGACTCCTTGCCCATTTCATTCAGAAGGCGCTCGCGGGCCATTTCCAGCGAACAGTCAGGATCGGCCACACACTGCGCCTGAAGCGCCTGATAGCGCCCGCCAAACATGGCAAACAGATCGTTAATGCCTGACATGCGGGCTTTCTGCTCAGCCATAACGCGGGCGCGAATGGTCGCCTCATCAGACACTGCCGGTACCGGTGATGGTTCTGTTACCGCCGGTGCAGGGATTGTCACTGTGGTATCACGCGGGGCACTGTTGTGTGGCTGCGTGATCATATTTCGGATGGATTCCGGCATCTTTTTAAATTCCTCTGTACGTTTTGACTGAATACATGCCATTGCCTTAACGGCTGGCGTCACCTGGTCAGCAAATCCGTGTGCCAGACACTCGGCACCGGACATCCAGGTCTCATCCGCCAGCATGGCGGCAATTTCATCGGTGGTTTTTCCGGTTTTCTGCGCATATACCGGCACCATAACCGACTCAAGTTTGTCCAGACGTTCGGCATAAGTGCGCATTTTCTCCGCATCACCACCGCTGATCCCCCAGGGTTTATGGATCATCATGAAGGCATTTTCCGGCATAATGACCGTGTCACCGGCCATCGCAATCAGGGATGCCATCGAGGCGGCAACGCCATCCACATACACGGTAATGGCCGCACCGTGATTTTTCAGGGCATTAAAAATGGCGATGCCTTCAAAGACATCGCCACCCGGTGAGTTGATGTGGAGATTAATGTGGGTGATATCACCCAGGGCATTCATATCGCTGACAAACTGCTTCGCGGTGACGCCCCAGAAACCAATCTCATCATAAATATAAATATCCGCCTCACCCTGACCACCCGCCTGCATCCTGAACCAGGATTTATTCTTCATGCTGGCTGTCGGTGGCCTGCTGACGCTGTTGTTCAGTTCCGGCACTGTTGCCTCCTTTGTCGTTAGCGGGGTCAGTATCAAAGACCAGCCCCAGCCTGCGATTTTCCTCAGTTTCAGCCTTACGGCGACGTTTGACCTCATCCGGGTTGCGCCCGCCTGCGCGGATCCAGTCGGATTCCGTCGCGGCACCACCCCGGATCTGTATCCGCCAGGCTTCAGCCTCCTTAACCGGGTCGATCCACGGCATCACCGGACCGGAATACGTCGCGTTATATAGCGTCTTCATCTCCACATCCGCCGGAATTTTCAGCAGACCTGCCGCAACCACCATATTCAGCCATGTCCGGTACACCGGGCGGGTTACCGCACCAATAAAACAGTCCTGCAGGATCAGGTAACCATCCGTGGACTCGACCAGCTCCTGCCGCTGGGCGCTGTAGGTGCCGTTATAGTTACGCGCCGCACTGGAAAAACTCAGACGACTGCCAGCTGCCACTGCACGCAACTGGCCGTTGCGGAAAGTTTCAAGGTTGGGATTGGGACGATCGGATTTGACCATGCCGATATCCTCGCCCTTGCGCAAATCGTCATAAATAATCCCCGGGGTGATATGGACTTCCCGCTCGGTTTCTTTGATCCCCGGATCTTCATAGTCCTGTCCGTCACCTTTACGGATATACAGTCCCAGCGCCGCAGCAATACGCGCCGCTGTCAGTTCCGCATCCTCATACTCCTTAAGGGCACTGATCCGCATCAGCACCCCCGATAACATGGATGAGCCTCGCGTCTGATGCAGACGACGAGTGAACTTCAGGTGGATCATTTTTCCGGCGGCGATTTCTTTCGTATCACTCTGCCGACCACTGACCGGATAATTTTTATAAACCAGATATTTTTTCGGTCTGCCCCACTCATCAAGAAAAACCCCCTGATTCAGCCCGGCGGATTCATCACTGTGCATGGGAACAAAATCCGGCTCCATCGCTTCAAGCCAGAATGGCACTCCCGCCGTCCGTTCCAGACCGTTTCCCGCACCACTGACCATCTGCGCAAACACTTCACCATCCCGCAGCCAGGTCCGCAGCAGTAAACGCTCAAGCACGGGACGGGTATACTGCCCTGTCACATCCGGACTCACGGACCATTCAGCCCACAACCGGCGGATATCCGCAGCCAGCTCTGCCGCCATTTCCCCGTTTTTTCGTAATGGCTGAGGCTCCACAGTAATTCCTCTGGCACCAATCACCCGCTCTTCAAGCTTGTCAAACACACCAATCACCAGGTCATGATTGATATCCAGAAAACGGGCCTGCTCCCGCAGGGAAACCGCGCCATATTTACTGAGTTGATCAGCAGATCGATTTTCACGCCGGGCTTTATGTGTCCGGGTCGGTTTCACCGCCTCATAGGCCATGATTAACGCCCTTGAACGCAGTCTGGCCGCTTTCCAGCCTGGAGAGAACACGCCTATCACATCATCAATAATTGCCATTAAAACCTCGCCAGTTTAAATCCCGGTTTTCCCCGCCTGCGGCTCACCATCGCGGCAAGCCTGCGTTCCCACTCCTGACGTCCGGCGCGGATCTGAGAAAGGCTTTCCAGCGTCAGTTGCTGTCCGTTGAAGGTGACAGACTTCCCCTCCAGTACGGCCATTTCCGCTTCACGGTACCGCTGTATCATTTCTCTGGCTTCTTCTGTGCTCACAACCAGCCTCCTGATGTTATCCATGGATTATCTTCCGCACGCTCCGTCCGCAGTTTTTTCTTCCGGCGACGGCGTTTTTCTGCCCCGGCCGTCAGTTCCGGGGATGCCGTTTCACCAGAACGCTCCTGCGGGAAGACGAGCCACGTTTCCCGCTGTGCCCAGTCCGGTGCGGAGGGCCAGCGGATCTTTTCGTAACCATGCAGAACGGCAAGCGCATCCGCATAAACCAGCAGGTCAAACGCCTCGTTAGCGCCCCTGCCCGGTTTTCGCCATTTTCCGTCACTGCCGCGCTCTTCATAGGTCAGCTCATCGTAAAACCACCGCCCCAGCCAGTCGGGAAAGTGGATATAGTTCGGCCCCGGTGTGTCACGCCACAGGGCATTATTTACACGGTCCTTAAACGCATCCGTCTGAACCAGCCACAGCGCGACATCGCCACTGGCTCTGGCACGGCGGGCACTTCTGCCGGTATTATCCGGGAAGGTACGGTTAATCAGCCTGTCACGGCGAAGACCATCCCCCTTGAACAGAAACACCCTGTTGCCCAGTCCGTCACTCCGGCAACGACGCCAGAAACGATAGGCGTTATCTGTCACCCCGGCTTCCCCTCCCGTATCCACCGCCATGGCCATCAGACGCATGCGCACATCCGGATCAGAAGCCAGCGGCCATGTTTTATGGAACACATCCGTCAGCAACAAATCCCAGTCCTCCGGATATGCCGCCGGATCAACCGGCAGACTTTCACCGTTGGGACTGCAGCGCAGTGAATGCCGGATGTTGTAGCGATCAACAATCCAGCGTTCCCCCTGCTCTCCGTATCCGGTGATCTGCACAACAAAACGGCGATTTTTACCGCCCTGTACGTCAACCGTTGCCTCAATAAAACGCACACCATCCGGCACAGATCGCCGGGGAAACGGCTCGGCACGCTGTTCAAGCAGTTCACTTTTACGCTGTTCCGTGGCTGAACGGGGCAGATAGGGTCGTCCGATATCGGTGTTCACCACCGCTTTCAGGGTCTCTTCACTGCCGGTTCGCTCATACTCTTCTTCTGCCGCCAGCAGTTTAAAAATCAGTTGTTCCCAGGTCTGAAACGCCGCAGCCGGCCCCTCCATCCAGAATGACGCAATCCGGGAATTTCGTGGCGTTCCGGTGATACTGCCGTCCGCCGCCGCCCGTTCACCTTCACGAAGCCAGATCCCCTGGTTATTCAGTTCACGTTTCTGTTCCGGAGCAATCAGGCCGCAGCAGTGCGGACACATCAGGCGGGCCGCCTGCCCGGCAGCCACAAAATCAGGGTTATTCCGGTAACCGGTCATGTTATCCATCACCGGCTGAAAATATTCCCCACAGTGCGGACACGGCCAGTACCACCGACGGCGGTCTCCCCGGTTATACAGGGACAGGATCCCCGTTGTTGGGGGTGCCTCATGTGTGCCGCCACATCGCCATTTGGTGTCAGTGATATCCCGCCCGGGTGAACTCTCGACCAAGGTCATCCCGGAAGACATAAAGGTGGTGGTACGCTTTGATGCCAGGGTGAAGGCATCCCCTTCCCCGTCCACGTTTTCAGGGAAACGGTCATAATCCGTCAGCGCCACACGACGGTAATCCGAGGAGGAAAATACGGTGATCGACGGCCAGCCAATCTTCAGGAAGGAGCCGTCAAGAAACATTTTATCGTGGACGTTGTTGTCATTACGGGAAGGACTGAGACGCTTACTGACCTCCGGGCTGTGACGAAACGTTCTGGAAAGACGCGTTCTGGAGTGTTCCCGCGCCTTGGTCTCGGTCATCTGCACCACCAGCATATCCGCCGGATCACAGATGATGCCGTACACAATCCAGCCATCAATCAGCCCTTCGGTTTTCCCGGTCCGCGCCGGTCCTACAAACACCACCGCGTCATATTCACGGGCTGATAATGTATTAATGGGGTCAATCATATAGGGCGTCAGTGATGACTCCCACGGACCGGAAGTGTTGGCTCCCCGTGGTACCCGCATATAACGCCTGATGGCTTCCGCTACTGGTAACCGGCCAGGTGGGCGAAACAGCGAGGCCACTTCGCGCCAGATATCGGATGCGCGGCTATGGCTCTCGTTCACCTGATTCACATATCGGCCTCATCACAACAGTCAATGACTGCCTTTTCCAGTGTGTCGCGGATCTCATCAACCACAATCTGTACTTCATTCAGTTGTGATGCAGTCCACCCCCGGTCCCTCTCCAGCCGGTCAGGCCAGGTTTCCAGTACCTGAACTATCGCTTTCACCACGACAGAAAACGACCGCCTGACATCACTGACAGGGACAAGCTGAACAGTTTCATGCTGAAATTTAAGACGCTCGCGCTCGGACTGATACCATGCCTTGCGATCGTGTGGATTCATCTCCTCATCTTCGGTGGATGGTGTTTTTGCCAGCAGCGCAGTAATCAGGTCCGTCAGGAGATAAAGTTTTTTCTTCTCATTACTGCCCGGAGCAAGAGGAACATCCGCCATTCTTGCGGTAACGGTCTGCCGGTGCAGGCCTGAAAGGGCTGCCAGTTGATTAATATTTAACTTCATATTTTTCAGCTCGCCGTCCATCTACGCCTCCTCCACATACCCCTCTGAACAGAAGTGATTCTGTTTTTTTTGTAAAGAAATGCCGCCACCCAAAGATGTCGAACAAAAATTGGCCACAACCATCATCTTTTTTGCATCAATTACATTAAAAACAACAGCTTACATACATGATGATGATGACGATAAAATCACAAAAATGCGCTTTTTTCCGCGCCGACCCGCCCCGTGTACAGGCCCACCCCGCCAGGAGGACCCGAAAAATGATAATTGTTATCATTTTGTAATGTGTTCCGGTTTCTTCCACCATCGCACCGGCCAGGCGACTATGAGGGGACAACGCCGCGCTCCGTTAACGCAGTAAACCCCGGTGTGTATCGTTTTTGATTATCCCCGCACACTCGCGCAGAGGAGTCTCCCCGTAGGGCTGCGGTCTCTGTTAATGCGGAAATACGGCGACGATACAACGCATTGAAAAAACTATTTCAGGCACTGAGTACGGATATATTCCTGAAGCGTTCTCAATGCTGCCTGGTCGCTGATGATTCCGTCTCTGATACCGAGAACGTTTCGTCCAGCAACTGGAGAGAGTTCGACGCTGGCATCATTGCCCACGCGGGCGGTGGCGGTGGCTTCACGCACGGAGCCTGGACAGGTGGCGTTGATCCGCAGGCGCTTACGACCAGCGGTAACATCAGCACGCAGAGTTTCATTTTCAGCTCTCGCATCGGCTAATTCCCTCGAGTATTTTGCATCGAGCGCAGCAACATCGTGCTGGCGCTGCTGCATGTCAGCGATGGTGGCGGTCGCCTGCTTCAGCTCACTGACTTTTTTATCACGCTGTTCTTTGTAGGCGATGGCGTTATCACGGTAATGATTGACCGCCCACGACAGGCAGACGATGATGCAGATAACCAGAGCATAAATAATCGCGGCGACTCTGCTCACTGATCTATCCCCCAACAGGCTAATGCGCTTTCCTGGTCACGACGAATAACCTGTCCATAGCAGTTATTTGAACGTATGCGGCAATCGCGCCCACCATCTTTTATCCACCAGCGAATCGCTTCACACGCTCCCCTGCGATCGCCTGCATTAATTCGTTTATAAAACGTCGACGGGAAACACTTACCGGGGCCAATGTTATACGGGCAGAATGACGCGATCCCCGCTTTCTGGGGTTCAGTCAGTGGCACTTTGATGTTTTTCGCCACCCATGCCAGCGCCTTATCACGTTCAATGGCGTTAACCCGGTCGCATTTTTCCTTTGACAGCTTCATGCCAGGAATAACAGGCTTACCATCCACCCGGGTGGCTCCACGGCAGATGGTCCATATACCGGAACCATCGCGGTATGCCGTAGTGTGGTTACCCTCTTTTTCATCCAGAAACTGGTCAAGTATTTGAGGAGCAGACGCGCCTGCAGCAATCAGCACCAGAACGGCAGCCGACAGGCCGTATCTGATTTTTGCGTTCATGGATATTTATCAGGATTTATCGGTTTCTGCCCACGGACAGGTTTATCTGTTCCGGTCAGTGACTTAAGGTTGTGATTCCGGAGGAGTCTTCAGAGAACCAGTAATTCTTCCTGGTAGCTCTCCTTTGTAGGTTATCCACACATTCTGCGCCTCTAAAATTACGGGGCGCTTTTCCGGCGACTGCTCATCCCCTTCACATAACCCGGCAGCAACATCCAGGAAGACCTGTCTGATGCGCCTTCTGGCTGCTGCTTCATAAAACTCCAGCGCGGCACCTTCAACACGGTCCAGCGAGATGTCCAGGTCAAAAATTTCACCGTCAAAGCGTTTTTTGTCCCGTAACGCTAAAGTTACCGTAACTTTATTCTCAAAATTGCGGATCCCTTTCACAATCAGTTCATAGTTTTGAGTCATTGAATTACTCTCCCCGTGCAGCCTTACGCTTGTCTTCTCTGATTTTGAAGTACAGATTTGTCAGATAAGTCAGGAAGCCCAGAACCAGACTCCCCAGTACACCAATCGCAGCCCACTGTGACGGACTGACCTGATCAAGCCACTGTAAAAACCAGTAGCCAGCACTGCCTGCGGAGGTGCCGTAGGCAATGCCCGTTGAAATTTTGTCCATGGATTTCATAACCCCCACCTCGCAGATGCGGGCGTTGTGTAATGGAAACAAAAAAGGCCACCAGCGGCCCGTAAAAACAACACCCAATCAAAGGTACCCGCAGATGCCTTTGAACCGCCCCGGGTTTCCTGGAGAGTGTTTTATCTGTGAACTCAGGCTGCCAGATCATTGTTTCCGATGGAAGCATAATAAGCTTTTTCTGCTTCTGCCGGAGGAGTATGGCCCAGCCTTCCCAGCAATCGTCGATTGTTATACCAGTCCACCCACGTTAGTGTGGCCAGTTCCACTTCTGCACGGTTTTTCCAGCTCTTACGGTGTATTACCTCCGCTTTGTAAAGACCATTGATGCTCTCAGCCATCGCGTTGTCATACGAGTCGCCTGTACTCCCTGTTGATGCCAGTAATCCGGCTTCTTTTAGTCGCTCCGTATAGGCCAGTGACACATACTGAGAGCCTTTATCGCTGTGATGGATGGTGCCAGACGGACGACGGGCCCACAACGCCTGCTCCAGCGCATCCAGCACGAATGTCGTTTCCATAGACGATGAGACCCGCCACCCCACGATGTATCCGGCAAACACATCAATGATAAACGCCACATAGACGAAGCCCTGCCATGTGCTGACGTAAGTAAAATCAGCCACCCACAGCTGGTCAGGACGTTCTGCCACGAACTGACGGTTTACGCGGTCACCTGTGGCAACGGTTTTCCGGCTGACGGTAGTGCGGACCTTTTTACCCCGGAGAACACCGGCAAGTCCCATAACCGCCATGAGGCGCGCCACTGTACATCTGGCCACCCTGATTCCTTCCCGTAACAACTGACGCCAGACTTTACGCACACCGTACACCTGATGATTTTCATCGTATACGCGCTGTATCTCTCTCTTCAGCCAGTCATCGTGCTGCGCACGGGCACTGCGTTTATCCGGATGATGTCGCTGTTGCTGACAATGGTAATACGTTGACGGGGCAATATGCAGTTCGCTGCATACCGGTCCGACCCCGTACTGCTCACGCAGCTTATCCAGCAGTGGCATCATTTTTTCCAGAGGCGGTCGAACTCCGCCTTCGCAAAATAAGCGGAAGCCTGGCGAAGGATATCGTTACTGCGGCGCAGTTCACGATTTTCACGTTCCAGCTCTTTCAGACGCTGACGTTCAGCGCTGGTGAGCCCACCATCACCGCCCCCGGTATCCCGCTCATGCTGGCGAACCCAGACACGCAGAGTCTCCGGCGTACAGCCAATCTTTGGGGCAATGGAACAAATTGCCGCCCACTGTGAGTCATATTCATCCTGACTTTCCAGAACCATACGAATCGCCCGCTGACGGACTTCGGGGGAAAAACGAGTATTTTTAGTCATCCTGTTTACCTCTTTCTCAGGGAGTTTAGTCTCCAGGATTTCCGGGGCGGTTCAATTTTGCGTGGTGTTATTCAGATTTGTGTAGCTGGGATCGGTGCGCCATCAATTCGTTCAGATGCCACACCAAAATATTGTGGTTCTTTCTCGATACCAATAAACCGCCGGCCAGTATTAACGCAGGCCACACCCGTTGAACCACTCCCCATTGTGAAATCCAGAACGGTGTCACCCGGATTGCTGTAGGTCTGAATCAGGTCCTCCAGTAACGCTACCGGCTTTTGTGTCGGGTGATATCGTTCGCGCTCCCGGTCGTACTCCAGCACGTTCGGTTTATATTTCTGACCCGGTGGCAGATTAAATACTCTGCCAGCAATCCGGCGGTGTATATTCAACATCTCGTCATACGTGAGAAACCCCGCCATTCGCTCTATATCAAATCGGGATACGAGCTCACTGTATGTGCTGCGCGTACACAATCCAAATTGCAGGGTGTCATACTGGAAAAAATGCTCCGCACGACGATGACCGAGAACTTTATTAACGGCCTTACCGGATTTAAGCCCCGTGAACTCCAGGACCCTACGGCTGTACTCCCTGAGGGAGTGTGTTTTTTCAGAATCGTATTTTTTGAAAAATACCAACACGTCCTCAAACAACGATACCGGAGCCTTACGGACACTCAGTGGATTAGCAAAATGCTCTTTTTTCCACACAAGCCGGTACGAAAAAGGCAGGTTCCCGTGTGCACTGGTTATCAGTTGACTTGTGTACAGCTCCTGAGCGAACAGTACCAGCGCACCATTCACCCGCAATACACGCTCACACAAAGAAAACAACTTCTCCGGTAAAATCACATCGTCCCAGGTTGTCGTCTCTCCGTAAGCGACTCGTCAGAACCGTATTGATATTTACTGAGAGCTCAGATCAACTTTCCAGGGCAACAGATCGCGTACCCGGTTTGCCGGCCAGTCCTGGATATGTTCAATGACGTAACGCAGCCACTTTTCTGGCTCCACATTGTTCAGACGGCATGTGCCGATCAGCGAGTACAACACCGCCGCATGTTCACCACCGCTGTCGGAACCCGCGAACATCCAGTTTTTCCGGCCTACGGCCACTCCCCGTAAGGCGTTCTCTGCGATGTTGTTGTCGATTTCCACCCAGCCATTACTGCAGTACACGTTCAGTGCATCCCACTGTTTCAGCAGGTATGCGAACGCTTTTGCCGTATCTGAGTGACGCGACAGTGTTTTCATCTGTTGCTGTATCCAGTCATACAGTGACTGCATCAGTGGCGCGGCTCTGGCTTTTCTTGCCGCCAGACGCTGTTCTGCTGAACAGCCCCGGACCTCTGCCTCGATGGCATACAGTTCACCGATACGCTGCAGGGCTTCCGTGGTGATGTAGGTGGGCGCTCTTGCATGCACATCGTGGATTTTTCTCCGGGCATGAGCCATACACGCGGCTTCCGTTATTCTGCCGGATTCGTATAACGCCCGGTAACCACCGTAAGCATCGGCCTGAAGCACACCGCTGTAACCGGCCAGGTGATTTTGTGGATGGATACCTTTCCGGTCCGGACTGTACGCGAACCAGACCGCCGGGGGCATCTGTGAACCGGCGTTACGGTCATCACGGACGTAGACCCACAGCCGGGCTGTCCGGGTTTTACCGCTGCCCGGCTCCTGGACCGGGACGGGGATATCATCAGCATGGACTTTACCGGGCATCAGCACATACTGGCGCAGGACGTCATACAGCGGCTCCAGCAGTTCAGCAACAGCACCTGTCCAGCGCCCCAGTGTGGCACGGCTCAGCTCCACTCCCTGACGACGGTATATTTCTGACTGGCGGTATAACGGCAGATGGTCTGCATATTTCCCGGTGACAACATGGGCCAGAAGCCCCGCTCCGGCATAACTGCGTGCAATGGGTTTTGAAGGTACTGGTGCCTGCACGATATGGTCGCACCGGCAACAGGCCTGTTTCGGACGTTGTGTTTCGATAACCTTAAAGGCGCTGCTGATAAGCTCCAGTTGCTCTGACACATCACATCCCAGAGAACTGAGTTCACCACCACAGGCAGGACAGCATTCCTCTTCCGGCCGGATAACCCGGGTTTCACGGGGAAGTGAGGCCGGTAACGGTTTACGGGCTGAAGACTGGCGCAGGGCGGATGGCAGTACCGGGTCATATTGCTCACCCAGCGTTTCCGCCATTTCTTCCTGAAGTGCGCTGATTCGCTCCTGTGCTTCCTGTATCTGCCGTTCGGTTTTTGCACGAAGTTTTTCTGAGCTTTTACCGAACTGCATACGTTGCAGTTTCGCAACCAGCGCCTTCAGCCGGTTGATTTCGGAAGCATAAGCCGCCACCCGCTGTGAGAGCAGGCGGTTGTATTCAGCCATCTGGCGGATGGTGTCCTGTTGCGTCTGCAACAGTGCCCGCAGGCGGGCGTTCTCATGAGCAAGTGAGGTGTCCATATCCTCACTTTACAACGGGTTATATGCGGATTCCAGCGCGTTCCGTTCGTTTCGGGTGCTTCCAGTTGATACCTTCAAGAAGCATGGATAACTGAGCCGGAGTAAGGTGCACCTTGCCGTCACGGGTGACTGGCCAGACGAAGCGGCCCCGCTCCAGGCGTTTGGTGAAGAGGCACAGTCCGTCACTGTCAGCCCACAACACTTTTATCTGGTCACCCCGGCGTCCGCGGAAGATGAACAGGTGTCCGGAGAACGGGTCATCCTTCAGGACGTTCTGAACTTTTGATGCCAGGCCGTTAAAGCCATTTCGCATATCGGTGATACCTGCAACCAGCCAGATACGCGAACCTGCAGGGAGAGATATCATCAGTGGCTGCTCCCTTTTATTTCGCGGATAAGTGTCTGTAATAACGCCGGCGTCAGTTTACCTTTAAGCCTGAGAGTTCCGGCCGGCAGAACCAGCTCACAACACAGACTGTCGGACGGTGTATTTATCTGCTCTGGTTCCTGTGCGGGGGCCGGGATTTTATTATCCGGCTCCGGCGTTAACGTCACGGGAAGCAGTGCCGGCATATTTTTTCCGGAAGGCAGCAGGCCACCTTTCCGGTATTGATGGCGCCAGTTGAAGAGCAGGTTATCGTTGATTCCGTTTTCCCGGGCGATCTGCGCCACACAGGCTCCGGGCTGCAGTGACTTCTCCACTAAGGCGATTTTAAACTCATAAGGGAAGTTGGGCCGCCGGGGACGTTTTTTTACCACGGGGGCTTCGGATATAACGGTGCTTTCAGGACGTACGACTGGTACCGTGGAAAATTGTCCGTAAAGGCAGGCATCAAGTTCCTGCTCCGACATGCCTGCGGGCAAAGGCCACGAAAGGCCAGCTCTCCGAAAGCGCACGAACATACTACAAACTGTTGATTTTGGTACACCCAGGCGACGCCCGGCCACAACCCGGGGTAAATGTTCTTCAAAGTGAAGACGTAAAGCTTCAGTGATCCAGGTCCGGTGTTTCATACGATAGTGTCCATTAAAAATGATGGACATTATTTTTGTAGAGCCGGAGGAAACAGACCAGACGGTTTAAATGAGCCGGTTACGTCTCTCCACTCCATGTGCGAAGAGGAAGCCCTTTTATGGTCCCGTATGGCGGGTCGCATAAAACCAGGTCCACGCTGCCTGTCGGTATGTGCGGCATGATATCAAGACAGTCGCCGCAATGAAGCTGAATCATTTCTGTAAGACCCTGTGATTTTTGATATGCGCCGGGCGTGGCGCGGATACAAAAAAGGCCCGCCAAAGCGAGCCGGGAAAAATAAGTCTGGCGCGTTGTACTGGATTCGAACCAGTGACCGATTGCTTAGAAGGCAATTGCTCTGTCCGACTGAGCTAACAACGCATGATGCAGATAATGGACCGCCATCGAGGACTCGAACCCCGCACCAACAACCCTGTTATCGTGTCGTCTGCTCTTCCTGATGAGCTAATGGCGGTACGTTATGGTGGCCCTTGCTGGATTTGAACCAGCGACCTGGCGATTATGAGTCGCTCGCTCTCACCACTGAGCTAAAGGGCCGGGCCGAAAATAATAATCAGATGAAATCAAAAATCAAGCCCTTGCATAGATACATATCTGTCTGGCGGGAAGCCATAATAGCGGTGAAATACAGAGATAAAGTAGGACCTACTTGAATAACCGCATTTTTCTGCTACAGCCTGCCCATATCCATGTCGGGAACATAGCATATTTACAGCAACCCGCATCCGTTCCTCAAGTAACAAACTACTGAACCTGAGACCTTCACCCTTGAGTTTTTTCTTTAACAAACTCTCACTCATATGCAACTGTAGAGCAATCGCACCAAGCGTCCAGCTTGATGATATATCTGTTTGAATAATCGCTCTAACTTTGGTGCTTATACTGGATACACATCCACTTAAAAATAATGACATCCGTTCATCTGATTCAAACAGCGACAGGCAGGCCATCATAAGAAACATATCCGTGGTATCTCCGTAAAATCTCTGGCTGGTAATTAAAGCCGCAGCCAACGCAGGATTGTTGGGTTCCAGGAACAGGTAAAGCGGAATGTCAGTCAGACGAGTCCTCGTCAGCTTATGCTGACTTTCCAGATATTGACTTACTATGGAATGGTTTATATCGACAATTTTAACTTTGCCATAATGCATAAGGAACAGTTCCCTGATGCATTTGGTGGCCAGAACGACTGAGCCGGGCTTAAGTGACAACTTATCCTTTTCAAGAAAAATATTAATTGGGGAGCAAACCATGATAACTGAACAGACAACAGCCATTATAATTTTACTTTAATTAGCAATTGGTTGGCTCAATTATAGCCCCAAAAGGTAAATTCTCATCAACACATAAGAGCATGACTGACAGGTGCCGCTAACACCCACCAGCCGCCCATTACCACAAATTAAAAAACCTTCACTGCGGAAGGCGTCTGTAACAACCGAACTGATAATCTGCCAGACCCGCCATAACAAGCTGGGTCAGTATTAACTGACAGCGTTCGCGTGAAAGGTAAGTATTCTGCGCAATTTCCCCGACGGTCGCCGGTTCGGTGACGCTTAATTCATTAAACACCACTCTGGCGGTTTCGGTCATATCCTGCTGTTTTAGCATGCCTTTTCCCTTTTCTGGTTAACGTGACATACCAATAACTCTTGTCGAAACAGCCAGCAAGCTGAAAGACCAGTATTCGCAACCACCAGCGCGTTTAATGTTCTGTACCATTTTTCAGGCATAAAAAAACCCGCTCAGCGGCGGGCCTTGCTTACTTTGCCATCGCGTAAAAAATCGGCAAAATATCAGATTTATGCGCAAAATACACTTTTCAGTTCGGTTTTGCAATATTTAACCTGGTATTAGATACACCTTTTGTTGTGAACGTAAGTGCATTGCCGATATAAGCGCATCTTTGTCTAGGCCTGTAACACAGTCACGCATAATCTCCCAGCGAGGTCGGTATGTCTCTGTCCATGTGGATTTAGCAACCCCCATCAATTCAGCCAGTTCCTGATATTCATAAGTCTCACTCCCAGCCAGCTCGCTCTTCACATCCTGCACCGCCAGCCAGATTAATTTTTTCAGGCGCTCCCGTGTTTTCTCCGCAATTTTTCTGGTACCAGATTGCGCGTTAAATTCATTCCACGCCCACTGAGTTATCGCAATCTGATGTTCCCAGCAAATGCTGCCACTGTAACACCACAGCAACCAGGCTTTATGGTGTTCCTCAAGAGACAGAACTGCCCGTCGCCATGATGATGTCGAAAACTCAACCTGACTTACCAGAGGAATTGACGCCCCCTTCGCCAGCGATTGTTTCCCCGGGATTGGTGGATTATCCAGCGTTATCATTTTTCCGGTCACTTCATCGCGGTACCGGATTTTTTTACGCCTGTAACGCCCTGTATCAAACATGGCATTCTCCTGCCAGGCTTCAAGCTGACCTTTTGTTGCCCCACTCAAATCGGCGGTGGCGATAATGAGCTGCTCACGCACAAACTGTAAATACTGGTTATTCATGCACGCTCCAGCTCTGTGATTTTTATCCCCAACCGACCACCAGGAACAGGCAGTCCGCGCACAATATTAATTTCATCAAACTGCTCGTCGTCAATGAGAAGCCCCGCATGCGTCAGCGCATCCAGCGGTGCTTTCAGAATGTTGTCCAGGTCACGACGGCGCTTATCCGGTGGCTCTGCAATAATCTTTATCGCCAGCCTTCCGGACAGGTTTAATTTCAGCCGCTGCTGGCGAACAATTAGAGCCACATCACGGCGATAACGCTTTCCGGCTTCCGAGATGAAATACGTATTGCCATGACGTCGCCAGTAAGTATTCACCGTCGGCGGATAAGGTAAAATAAACTCATGGCGCATCAGCGCAGCACCTCCTGCACCATTTTTTCAAACTTTCCAACTTTGGTTTCCAGTTCTGCCACACAATCAACAAGCTCATCCACTGCTTTTTGTGCGCGATGTTTCGCCTGCATCAGTTCCCTGAGCGCCGGCACCATATCCCGACGAATGGCATCTTTTGTTACACCTGTTTTTTCCAGTTGTTCCGCCTGTCGCAACATTTCCTGTGCCTGTTTACGCAATTGTTCAGGGGTAAAAGTCATTGTCTGGTTGTTCAAAAGAAGCGCTCCATCTTACTGCTGTCAGTTCGTTTGTTGCTGTATCTGCGCGGCTGGGATGGCCGCATTGGGGTGGAAAGAACCTGTGCGCTTTCCTGGTCTACGGGCAGAAAATGTCCGTTATAAAAACGCCGGTAAATCGTTCCCAGAGAACCGTTACGTTGTTTCGTTATATTGATTTCCGCGATGCACTGATGGCGGAAGTATTTTAGCGATGCCTCAGGCTTCATTGTTCACACTCCCCAACCAGATTGAGTATGACTGCAGCGCCGTCATCTTTCATGTACTCCCCCTTACCACTAGCCAGGAACCAGCGACACACCTCCACAGCTTCAGCCCGTGTCACCGGTTTGATGGTCATCAGCAATTTTTCAAGGTAGCGCTCGCGGTCATATACCGATTCGTGATGCTCAGAGTAACCAAACTTATCGCCCTGTTCTTTAGTTGCAGTGTGGCGAACACTGTAGAGCCAGTCCCAGTAAACAAACTCACGAACTACGTCTGACAATGTATGAGGCTCTGGCAGTACATCACGATAGCCATCAACATATGCACGACGCTGATCATCAATTTCATTCATACGGATGCCGTCAATTCTGCCCGCTTTCTTCTCGGCTGCAGTCCAGCCCCAGAGATGATCGTCGATAAATTTCTGGGAAGACTTGAGCACTCGCTCGGCTTCCACATCTTCGAGTGCTGCTTCATAGCTACCAAACGTAGCCCTGACTGATGCTGCTTTTTTGATATTCTCCCGGGCAATTCTGATTGCCTGTGCCGGGTTATCCATACCGATGGTACCGAAAGCAATCTGGAAAGGATCGACACCATTCGCCAGCAGATAACGCGAATAGCGTTCCTGGGCCTCTTTTGGGGAAATTTTAATTTTCACCAGCGCAGCCTCAGCAGCATCCAGATGTGCGGGTTCATTCAGACGTATAACCTCCAGCACCCAAAGATAAGCATCAGTCTGCTTATGCCCGGTGATTCTCCGTTGCTCTGGCAGGGGCTTGATGTTTGCGAGGGCGGAGCTGTACGCTGCCGTCGGGATGGTGAATAGTGCTTTATGTTCGTTGTTATCAGTACGCATTACGCAACCGCCTTTTTCTTATGGAAAACCAGCTCTCGAACCAGATCACCGTTCAGGAGCATATTGTTGAAATCATCGTGATCCGGCCAGTACACGCTCACGCGCTGCAGGTCATTCTTTGCCATCAGATTGGCATGAGCACATTCGCAAGCCGCAGCCAGCCCGGTGGCGCTGTTCTCGTCACGGTCGGCAAAAATAATCAGGTGCAGAACACCAGCTGGTACGCGGAACTTTTTCATAAAGCCGCTGTTAATGGTTGCCCAGGTGTTCACGTTATAAATCTGGTGCGCTGACAGCGCTGTTTCGATGCCTTCGGCGATACCCAGAGTGCTAGCAACAGGAAACATGCGGATAGCTACAGAACAAGCGTGATCCAAATAGTTATCTTCCTGCAGGGATTTGAGGCGCTTTGCACTGCTACCGATATCTGCTTTTTTATCACCATCAAGCAGAGTCTGGTGCAGATAGCACAACTCCCCTTTATCGTCCGTAGCAAGTGAATAAAGGGACTGGAACACACTCCCGTTGTGTCTCTGCCTGGCATTGAACCGGATCGCCTCAGCAGGAAGACTGAATATTCCACGAGAATTAAGATACGCTGCGCCGGATGTACCACGCAGTGCCTCCAGTTTTGAAAACTTGCTCAATACCCGTTTGCGTAAGCTGGTGGCGCTGCTGATTACCGGAATTTTAACCCGTTGGTAATCATTACCGATCAGGCGGTCTATTTCGGTACAAATCTCGTTAAATGGCTTCGCCTGTGTCAGGGTGACAAGTTTCATACCATCGCCACTACCACATACACAGATCCACGTTCCTGCACCGTCGCGGTCATCAATTCGGAACTTGCCACGTGCACCGCATACCGGGCATTCACCCTTGAAGTGATTTTTTCCTGTTATCGGCGGCAAGCCGAAGTGCTCTAATATTTCAGGCCAGCGGCCTTTCGCTGCAGCTGCTGTTTTCATCTTACTGACTCAAACTGTTTATATTTTTCTGGAGTTGTTGCTTTGCTTGCATGATGCGCCAGGCCTCAGTGCCTATTGGCATCTCGCTTCGCTCACCTCGTTCCTGAGACAGAGGAACCGTTGCCTGCAATTTTTCTATAGTTCTCTGCGTCCGCTGACGGCCTTTGGCAAACCGAATCAGCTTGTGTTTGATGTAGTTACTTACCTCTGGGCTTATTTCCATCGGGAAACTGCTCAACCCATCAGGCCATTCACCGAATTTCTCCCTGAAAGTGTGAGCACACCATCCATCACTGACTGGACGCCCCAGCGAAGCACGCTGGCGCTGATAAAATTTGATCTGACTCCACCAGGACTGTTTCTCTGCCTTCGTCGACTGATGCTGATTTTTACCCAGCTTATTAAGTTTGCGGCTAGTGTCAGTATCAACGTCTTCACCTCGCAGCGGCTTGTGTCCACATTTCGGGCAAACATAGACGCCAGCTGGCTTCATGTAGTGGCATTGAGGGCATTCATGTGGCAGTTTTTCGGCCCGTTCCTCAACTGCGCGGCGCGCGCTTTCCTCCATACCGTCAGACTTACCGGGAAGATCGTCGTACTCGATTGAATCCGGATAACCCAGACGGTGCACGGTGCCGCTATGATCGAAGATGAGGCAGGACTCTTTACCCGGTGCGGTGCGCAGCCCACGCCCGAGTGCCTGCAACCAGCGAATTTCGCTTTTTGTTGGCCTGGCGTAGATGATGCAACGAACGTCACTATCGAAGCCGGCCACCAGCACGCCCACACTAACGATGATTTTCGTTGCACCAGTTTCAAAGCGGTGAATGATGGTCTGGCGCTCATCTACCGGAGTGTCTGCGGTCATTACCTCAGCGTTAACACCTGCGAGGTTAAACTGGATTGTCAGGTAATTGGCGTGGGCTACGTTGACGCAGAAAGCGATGGTAGGTAGATCCCGACCATTCTCCAGCCAGTTCTGTACGATGTCGCCCACCAGCGTAGATCCGCACATGATTTCAGCCAGCTGCGTTTCGTTGTAATCCCGACCGTACTCAAGCGAAGATGTGGTTTTAACACCTTTCAGATCCGGCTTAGTTGGCGCGTAAAATTCGTATTTACTCAAATCGCCACGCTGGATTAACTCGCCGATTGTGGTCGGCTTAATCAGTCGGTCATAGTATTTGCCCAGGAACGGGGAAAACGGAGTACCCGACAGGCCAATCACCTTTACGCCTTTGCCGCGCAGACGTTCGATATCCTTCAGGATGCGTTTTTTACGCAGGTGCGCTTCGTCGATAATCAACAGATCGATATTTTCAGGAAAAACACGACGAATAAGCGTGTCAGCGCTGGCAATCTGAATTTTCCGGTCCGGATCGTAGTTCGGGTGATCCGCCCAGATATAACCGATTTCATCTCCAGGTAAACCATACTGCACGAACCGATTAGCCGTCTGACCAATCAGGATGGTGTACGGAACACAGAACAGAACGCGCATACCACGGCTGACAAAACCAGCAACTATGAAGGCTGCCAGACCCGTTTTACCGCTACCTGTTGGCGAGTACACCATGAAGGTGTCGTTTGCCTTCCAGTCACGGCGCAACATGTTTAGCGCTCGCTCCTGTGCAAAATTCGGTTCAATATTCAGCATTAAGCTGCCTCCTCATGGTTCAGTGGGAGGCGCTTGAAATAGTGGCCACGATGAGACTTTACTCTTCCAGCAATAACCGCATAAACACTACCGTGATCAAACCCAGCACTAATTAGCGCCTTTTTCCCGCAAAAAGTTTGCTCCTCCCCGGTCGAAAGATTTGTAGCGACAATTAGGCCCTTAAATTGCTTGTTGTCAGCCCCCTGCGATTTATTGAGTCCTGTAAGAATTGAGTGCTGAATATTTTCTTTGTGGCTAACCCACTCCAGATTGGATGCGTGGTTATTTAGTTTGTTGCCGTCTTTGTGATTAACCTCAGTGTGATTGTGTGGGTTGTCGCAAAAAGCCAGCGCTACCAGGCGATGAATGGCAAATGTTTGACGATTTCGTTTGTAGCTCAGGTTAACGGCCTTATATCCATCCCGACGCACCCTCCCTTTGAGGATCACTCCACGGATTTGACGAATAAAAAATTCTGATTCAGCTACACGATTAACACCGCGAATGCGTCCAGCCGAACTAACGAGGTAAGCGTTGCCGTAAGGAGCAACAGGAACCGGAATCCATTTTTCATCAGCAAAATTGTTAACCATAAAATCACCTCCAATCTTTACACCTGGACGTCTAAACATCTGAGCGTCTTCTGGTATTTCCCTATACAGAGATCTACCTAACCTATTTAACTGTCTTCTTGGAAAAGCCTGTTCCAGCGCTTCGCGCTAAAAGATCAACACCGCCCCCTTTCCCCCATAAACATTTAGGGGTGGTGAATACGTCCAGGCATCTAAACACTTAGACGTCCACACATCCAAATTGAGTATTCACCTTCCTGCTATCGCCCGGCACCTTTAAGCCCGGCGACCTACAGATCGTTACTGTGATCCTGCCAGGGGCGGCTGAGTTGTATACCCCTGTAAAGCTCTGCCCTGATTTCTCACAAACAGGCGGAGCCTTGTGTTTGCTTCATGCCTTGCCCTGTTCTCCTTGCGGAATGAAACAGGCTCAGCATCAAAAGTGTTTTCGTATACCTCCGCGTACTTAAGGGCCACTTTCCGTCTCAGTGACGGAGGCAGCCCCTGTAACTGCTGCTGAATCCACTCTTCGTCTGCCTGGCAGTACCTAGATGGCATCTCTGTCTGAACGTAATTCTGGGACATACAAGCCCTTCACCTCCCCCGTGCGCGCTAAGCTTGGATGTGTGCTCCACGCTTGTTTTTGCGCAAACGGTTCTTGTACAGGTTCAGATCGCACTTCAGAGCTCCATCAGTTAGTTTCTCAAGCTCCAGAGCACGCCCTTTCGGTACAATTTCTCCCCATTTGGTAACAGCTACTTGCGATATACCCAAAGCTCGCGCAACCTTTGCTTTAGTTCCAAAAAATGCAACTACGTCTTGTGTTTTCATGATTCCTCCAAATAACTTATGTTTATATTACATCTATAACAACAGTTAGTTCAAGTTAACATATATTAATACCCCAACCAAGTAGAGAGGATCCCCATGGAAATGAGCGAACGTATTACTATGAGACGTAAAGAGTTAGGACTTACCAAGTTAGCTCTAGCCAAGATGCTAGGCCTGTCAGGTGTCAGCATCCTGAAGTGGGAAAATGGGCAAAATGAACCCAGCGGAAAAAACCTTTTCGCACTAAGTGACGCTCTAAAATGTTCCCCGACATGGTTACTTTTTGGTGACGAAGATAGTTCTCCAACACCAGTAGATGAACTTCCAACAGAATTAGATGAACAGCAAACTCAGTTACTGAGTTTATTCAACCAACTACCTGACTCAGAAAAAACAAATTTAATCAATGAGATATCAGCAAGAGTTGAGAACTTCAACAGACTATTCGAAGAATTACTGAGAGTAAGAAAACAACGCAAATAATTATAAAAAGGCAATCTATTCAATAGGTTGCCTTTTCCATCCCACCACAAAACTAACTTTTATTATTTTTTTCTTGCCTCAAATATTATCTTTGGTTATTGTTTGCAGAGTTTAGTTAACGCAACAAAAGTTACATATGAAGTTATGAGTACTAAAGATAACGAACTTGACTTATTGGGCATGGCAGACGAATCACAAGTTTTGAGCGATTTACTCTCTGTTATTGCATCTGCAATCACACAAGCAAGCGGCGGAATCAACGAGATTGAATCGTGCATAAGCATTGCTTGGAGGATTAGCCATTCAATTAATGAAAACTTACTTAAGCTCACCAGAACAGCACAGGCTAAATCAGCGCGTTCATACAAACAAAATTTAGCTATTAATTCACTGAATCGCCTTCGCACCCAACGCGAAGCCTGCGGTTTAACAACAGGAGAACTCGCTGAACTGCTCGATCTCGATGAAGATATCATCATCCAGTGGGAGAACGGCAAGGCTGAACCTCTGGCAAGCCAGGTTATTCCTCTGGCTAATGTTCTTGGCTGTGATCCAATGTGGTTATTGACTGGTGCTTATAAACAAAATCAGGAGAAAGCATAAAATGAAAATGTTCAAAGACCTCACCAACGAACCGGAAACAGCTTTTCATCACATTGCCGTACTGCTTGAAGCGTGGTTAATCATTTCGGCTTCAGGTGATGAAGAATGTGATGAACTTTCGGATGACATCTTTTTACTGGCACAACAATACGCCAGAAGCGCATGCGATGCATTTAAGGAGCAAAGAACATGAAAACTCCATTAAATATTCTTGAGGAAGTGGCGGCACAAATAAAAGAGAATACATCAATGCTTGAATTTATATTTAAGAATTCGCCCGACTCAGGAGAGACAGACGATTTTTATGCTGCCTCATTCGCTCCATGAATAAGACCTGTGAAATGGCTTACGAGTATATAGAAACACTACGTAACGAATAAAGAATTCTCAATAGAAAATCACACATAAAAGCATGACGGCCTCTGGTCGGGGGTTTTCACAACCAGAAAATAATGGTGATGCATGAAAAACAGAAGTGCTTATAAAACCGCATTATTAATGGCTAGTACAGGATACTGGTCGGTTGCAATACTGTTTCTCAGGAAAGCATACGGGAAATAACAAATGGCATATGAAATCATTGGTAAATATCGTCACCGCATAGTCACAACAGCATTACAGCGGATGCAACGTAAAACAGGAGGAAATTTTCTCATCGTAAATCTTCCTGACGGAGGGTTAACTACCATCGAAATTACGGAACACTTCATGACACAACTGTTATTACGATTTGAAGGTCTTACCCGTGTTGAATTTGGACGGACGGATGGCGAGACCGCAATACTTACCGCATACCGGAATGCCATCAATATTAATCAACACACTGAGTATCTAACTGAATCGGGGAAGTTAATTGTAGACAACCTTTTAAAAGAGGTTGTTGATTACGAAAAAGAAAAATATATCAGTGGAGGAATTAACTGATGCCTGATTTATCCCCTCTTATACACGAAAAAGTAAGAGTGTTGCTAACCATTGAAAATGGAAAGGTAACTTACTCAAGACACCTGTTGGATAATGAATTCGCCGGCAGCATGGATACTTTTATATGGCTGGCAGAAAGAGCTGGCTACACGATTATTCCACCTGCAGGAGAGAAGGACAATGGCCCTGACAGCAATACGAATTCCTGAGTGGGTGCACCTGCAGGCGGTCCGTGTTCTCCGCCTGTTCAGAGCCAGACGAATTCATCCCTGTCGTATGCACGGCTCCGGAAACCTGAGTCTGAGGGTTAATCGCCGCTGGCGGCTGCTGTCCCGAGACGGCGGCCAGAACTGGGAAGTAATGAGCCATGAACGATACAGCAAAGTTAAGGACCGGAAATGAACAATAAACCTTCAAACCAAAAGGAGAGTATTGATGATTAATTCAACCATTACCCCTGAACCTACATCAACAGGCATCCGTTTTGGTAATCGAATTATTGGTTATTCAACTGCGGTTCTCCAGATCGACAACGGTAACTATGACAAACGAATTCCGGACGGGCTCGATCTGATAGCTTGCATTATGGAAGGGATTGAAAGCGGCTGGTTTATGCCGTGTATTGAAAAACAAATCATCCTATGGCGCTGGCTTGTTGTCGCCGTGTTCATTGCTGAGGAGCAGGAGAAGAACGGGACTGTCGATGTTCCGAATGACAAGGGCGGCGTAGATACAGCCGTTGTATACACAGGAAAACCCGGTTCAATCAGCATTTATCCGTGGTCTGAGCGCTTCGCACTCGCTAACCATATCGAGGCTGGCGCAATTGAAAAATACGGGCCTGACGTTGGCCAGCAGATGGCGCTGCGTATGTATCAGGACATGGTTGTAACTGACGAGAAATGCGGATTCAGGCTGTCAGCGATGGGCCGGGAGGGATTCAACATACTACATGACAGCTTCATTGAACTGATTCAGAAAGACGGTATGCCAGACATGCCAGTTATGCACTGAGGTGGACGAAAATGAACATAGTAACGATCAATAACAAACAGCTTCCGGCAGTCGAATATCGCGGTCAGCGTGTTGTGACGCTGGCGATGATTGATGAAGTCCACCAGCGACCGGAAGGCACAGCAAGCGCTGCTTACCTTCGTAACAAAGAGCGTTTTGTTGAAGGGATTGACACGTATCTTATTGAATATTCAGAAAACAACGTATTACGTCCTTTTAATGTTGATGTGCCTTTTCGCGGCCTGAGAGTATTTACGGAAGCGGGGTACCTGATGCTTACCAAGCCATTCAACGATGATTTGGCCTGGAAGGTCCAGCGCGAACTGGTTAACAGCTACTTCCGCACTCGCGCACCGCTAACGGAAATCGAGATGATCGCTGCGATGGCCGCCGACGCCGTTCGTCAACAGAAGCGCCTGAATCATGTGGAAGATCAGCTCGAAACAGTCACAGAAGCGGTGGAAACCATCAAACGCGGAAATATGCGCGCCGGATATGTCGGTTATCGCCAGGTGGTCGCCAAAAGCGGAATGACTGATGCCAAGTGCCGCAATCTGGTCAATGCCTACAGCCTCCCAACCGATACGCACGAATTTATGACACCAGATGGTCTTCTTTCGCGCCGGGCTATCGTGGAGCTGGAGCCATTCATGAAAGCATTTCATCAGATGATGTCAGAGGCAGAGCCACGTGGTACCCGCTGGTATCACCCAAAGATGGGGCTGTTTCAGGTGATTGGTTGGGAGGGTAAATAATGCCACTCATTACACAAAATTTCCGCCTCAATGCGCTGGCAAACCAGTATGCGGCTGCACTGCACAACCACATATCCGCCACCAGCGGCGATCATTTCATGATTAATGCCAATGGACAATCCATACGAGTAAACATCATCGGTGGGGTTAAAGGCATCAGAGACTTAATCGATGGTTATGCTCTGAAGGCTATCAAAGAAAATTACCCCCAATGGGAAGCCGTTGGTATTCAGCTGTTAAGCAAATGCGTTCGTGGAAACGAGCTGACGCAAAGCGGCAAAGAAATCTGGCAGAGCATGGTCAACGACATGAGCGATACCGTTATGGGGAACATGTAAATGAAAATCCAATACCAGGACTATGGTGCCGTAGCGAACATCGTGATCACCAGTTCCCGCCTGACATTGCAAAAGCATAACCGCGTTGTTGATGCGGTGCTGTTTAATGTACAGGGGATCTCTGAAAACCGCAGCGGCTTTTTCTGGGTTAAGTCATCGTTGTCAGGAAAAACACGCGACATCCTGCGCGCCTACAAAATCGTACAGCGGGAGGCAAATTGATGAAGTCATTCCTCCTGTCCATGCTGTTTAGTCTGCTGCTGGTGCCCGTCGTTTTCGGTGCGCTGATTGAATATAAATTTTTAATGAATTACTGAGGTGCGGGATGGGCAAGATCAAAAACCCAGTTGTACTTATCCATAAGCGAGAAAATAGTGACTCCTACGCCGTTGCAATCACCTGCGGTAGCCAGAACTATCACGACGCCGTTCTGATGGCGTCGATGGAACTGGATATGAGTGACGATGATGTCGATACCTGGAGTAAAACCGGCTATTACATGGCTGAAGAAATCGAGCGACTGAAACAAGCACTGTCCACTGCGGAAAATAATCTGATTGATTCCGAATGCCTCGTCGCTGAATTAAGCAAAGCAAAGGATCACGCATATGGGCTGGTCGACACATACGACTGGCAACGTCAGCGTCTCCACGCAGCCGCTGAGAAAGTCATCAAATGGTGCAGACAAGAAGCTGAACACCGTACCGGCGATCCAGAGAAAGCAGAAAACTATGCGTGCGTTAAAGAACTACGCGACGCATTAACTTTTTGCAAAAGTTCTGGAGACATCAAGCAGAAAGGTCTGACCATCACCCTGCCCGATATCACATCAAAGGCATTCTGGAGCGGTACCGGAAAAAACGCAAAATTCCATCCGGAAACCTATAAACGCTGGGTGAAAGAAGCTATCAAACGGGATTGTGTTATTGCCGGGATCGGCGTGGAGGTGAAATGATGAATTGCCCTGAAGCATTCACCGCAGTAGGAGTTGCAATAGCGGTGGCATTTATTCTGTATTCGCTTTTCCGCTGGGGATAAAGGAATGTTCGCTCTGATTCAACGTGGTCAGATATACACCGATAGTGCTGGCTACCCGATAAAAATTATTCGCTGCATAAACAACACTGTGTTGTACAGAAGAATGGATGGGCGAACACAGTCGGTAAAAATAAACGATTTTAATGAACTGAACCGCCCCGGGTTTCCTGGAGAGTGTTTTATCTGTGAACTCAGGCTGCCAGATCATTGTTTCCGATGGAAGCATAATAAGCTTTTTCTGCTTCTGCCGGAGGAGTATGGCCCAGCCTTCCCAGCAATCGTCGATTGTTATACCAGTCCACCCACGTTAGTGTGGCCAGTTCCACTTCTGCACGGTTTTTCCAGCTCTTACGGTGTATTACCTCCGCTTTGTAAAGACCATTGATGCTCTCAGCCATCGCGTTGTCATACGAGTCGCCTGTACTCCCTGTTGATGCCAGTAATCCGGCTTCTTTTAGTCGCTCCGTATAGGCCAGTGACACATACTGAGAGCCTTTATCGCTGTGATGGATGGTGCCAGACGGACGACGGGCCCACAACGCCTGCTCCAGCGCATCCAGCACGAATGTCGTTTCCATAGACGATGAGACCCGCCACCCCACGATGTATCCGGCAAACACATCAATGATAAACGCCACATAGACGAAGCCCTGCCATGTGCTGACGTAAGTAAAATCAGCCACCCACAGCTGGTCAGGACGTTCTGCCACGAACTGACGGTTTACGCGGTCACCTGTGGCAACGGTTTTCCGGCTGACGGTAGTGCGGACCTTTTTACCCCGGAGAACACCGGCAAGTCCCATAACCGCCATGAGGCGCGCCACTGTACATCTGGCCACCCTGATTCCTTCCCGTAACAACTGACGCCAGACTTTACGCACACCGTACACCTGATGATTTTCATCGTATACGCGCTGTATCTCTCTCTTCAGCCAGTCATCGTGCTGCGCACGGGCACTGCGTTTATCCGGATGATGTCGCTGTTGCTGACAATGGTAATACGTTGACGGGGCAATATGCAGTTCGCTGCATACCGGTCCGACCCCGTACTGCTCACGCAGCTTATCCAGCAGTGGCATCATTTTTTCCAGAGGCGGTCGAACTCCGCCTTCGCAAAATAAGCGGAAGCCTGGCGAAGGATATCGTTACTGCGGCGCAGTTCACGATTTTCACGTTCCAGCTCTTTCAGACGCTGACGTTCAGCGCTGGTGAGCCCACCATCACCGCCCCCGGTATCCCGCTCATGCTGGCGAACCCAGACACGCAGAGTCTCCGGCGTACAGCCAATCTTTGGGGCAATGGAACAAATTGCCGCCCACTGTGAGTCATATTCATCCTGACTTTCCAGAACCATACGAATCGCCCGCTGACGGACTTCGGGGGAAAAACGAGTATTTTTAGTCATCCTGTTTACCTCTTTCTCAGGGAGTTTAGTCTCCAGGATTTCCGGGGCGGTTCAAACTGTTTGAACGAATCGATCACCAGGAATACCGACAAATTCTGGCAGAAACAGAGCAGGAAACTCATCTGAAAAAATTACGGGCTATGAAAAGGAAGTAAAGAATGAATAAAGCGTTTGAGCTATGGGTACGCCAGCGTTACGGCAATCGCTATGACCTGACGCGAGATGTTAACGGCTTCTACTGTTGTGAAATTGTGAAACGAATGTTTGAAGTGTGGTGCCACTGCCGTGGGCTGAGTGTTGTGTGAGGTAATGCATGGGCGATGTGATTCAACTGGCTCCCAATGAATGGGTTTGTGAAAGCGTTCTTATCGCGATTACCGGGCTCAAACCTGGCACAATTCTTCGGGCCCGGAAAGAATGCTGGATGGTTGGAAGAGAGTATATTCACGTATCACCAGACGGTAATCCAAAGCCTTCCAGTGAATGTATGTATAACAGAAAAGCAATAGATGCCTGGGTCGCCTCAATGAAAAACAAACAACCCAGGTGATTTAATATCATGAAATATGTAAGCTCGTATCGCTCTTGGGCGTCTGGAGGTATCGATGGATAAAGTCAAATATCCAACAGGCGTCGAAAACCACGGCGGCACATTACGCATCTGGTTTAATTTTAAAGGTAAACGTGTCAGGGAAAATCTTGGTGTCCCTGACACTGCCAAGAACAGGAAGATCGCCGGGGAACTGCGGACATCGGTATGTTTTGCCATCCGCACAGGAAGCTTTGATTATGCTGCACAGTTCCCTGACTCCCCTAACCTTCAGGCTTTTGGGGTAAGTAAAAAAGAAATTACGGTGAAAGAACTTGAAGAAAAGTGGCTGGATCTGAAACGAATGGAAATCTCTGCAAATGCATTCAATCGCTATGAATCCGTTGCAAGAACGATGGTTCCGAAAATTGGAGGCAGCAGACTGGTGTCATCGGTAACCAAAGAGGAATTGCTGTATATCAGGAAAGATTTGCTGACCGGGCATCAGAATTCAACGAAAAACAAAGCAGCACTAAAAGGACGGAGCGTCGTTACTGTAAATTATTACATGACGACAATCGCTGGAATGTTTCAGTTTGCTGCAGATCACGGTTACTTAGAAGCAAATCCCTTCGAGGGAATTAAGCCTCTTAAAAGAGCCAGGGCAGAACCAGATCCGCTAACTCGTGACGAATTTATTCGCCTGATAGATGCCTGCCGACATCAGCAGACGAAAAACCTGTGGTCATTGGCTGTGTACACAGGAATGCGTCACGGTGAACTGGTCTCCCTGGCATGGGAAGATATCGATCTGAAAGCAGGAACAATTACTATCAGGCGTAATTATACGAAACTCGGCGAGTTCACTCTACCTAAAACTGAGGCAAGTACAAACAGGGTTGTGCATCTTATCCAGCCCGCTATCAGTGTCCTGAAAAATCAGGCTGAAATGACAAGACTGGGTAAGCAGCACCACATCAAGGTTCAACTACGTGAATATGGACGTTCAGTGAATCATGAATGTACTTTCGTATTTAACCCCCAGGTGGTTAGAAAAAGCAAACAGGTAGGTTTTATCTACAAAGTAGATTCCATTGGCGACTCATGGGAAACAGCCATTAAGCGTGCAGGCATCAGGCATCGAAAGGCATACCAGTCACGACACACTTATGCGTGCTGGTCATTATCTGCCGGAGCAAATCCAAGCTTCATTGCCAGCCAGATGGGCCATGCAAGTGCCCAGATGGTGTTCAATGTATACGGAGCATGGATGACTGACAGCAATGCAGAACAGATCGCCATGCTGAATCAGAAGCTGGCAGATTATGTCCCAATGATGTCCCATAGTCACCAAAGTGACACAAGAGGCCTATTAAAATCAGTAAGTTAGTCTTTAATACCCGTCATGTTAACTGTGTGGAGGGCAACACCACGCTTTACGCCCTGCCGAAATCCGAGGTTGTCCTGCGCTGGCGTGAGCAGACCACAGATAATTTTCGCTTCTGTTTTAAGTTTCCGGCGACCATTTCGCATCAGGCAGCATTACGGCATTGCGATGATTTAGTAACTGAATTTTTGACTCGCTTGTCACCGTTAGCGCCGCGCATTGGGCAATACTGGCTGCAACTGCCTGCCACATTTGGCCCACGGGATCTGCCTGCGCTTTGGCATTTTCTCGACTCTCTTCCCGGCGAGTTTAATTATGGTGTGGAAGTCCGCCATCCACAGTTTTTCGCCAAAGGGGAAGAGGAACAAACACTTAATCGCGGTTTACATCAGCGCGGCGTTAATCGGGTGATTTTAGACAGCCGCCCGGTTCATGCAGCACGCCCACACAGTGAAGCTATTCGCGACGCTCAACGGAAAAAACCTAAAGTTCCCGTACATGCTGTGCTGACGGCGACAAATCCGCTGATCCGTTTTATCGGTAGTGATGATATGACGCAAAACCGAGAGTTGTTTCAGGTTTGGTTACAAAAATTAGCGCAGTGGCATCAGACCACTACGCCTTATCTTTTTTTACATACGCCAGATATTGCCCAGGCACCGGAACTGGTACATACCCTGTGGGAAGGCTTACGTAAAACACTTCCAGAGATCG
Source organism: Escherichia sp. HH091_1A (assembly GCF_030295175.1). Lineage (NCBI taxonomy): Bacteria > Pseudomonadati > Pseudomonadota > Gammaproteobacteria > Enterobacterales > Enterobacteriaceae > Escherichia > Escherichia sp. HH091_1A. Next base: position 2,315,325 of record NZ_AP025747.1, read on the forward strand.
GAGCAGTTCCGGCTATTCCACAGCAATCTTCTCTTTTCTGAATTTGCCACCTATCATAGACAGGTGCCATCGGCCATTTTAAAGGGAGTTTGTATGGTAAGCGCGCTGTATGCCGTTTTAAGTGCGTTGTTATTAATGAAGTTCTCTTTTGATGTCGTTCGCCTGCGTATGCAGTACCGCGTTGCCTATGGTGACGGCGGTTTTAGCGAACTGCAAAGCGCTATTCGCATTCATGGTAACGCGGTGGAGTATATTCCCATCGCGATTGTGTTGATGCTGTTTATGGAAATGAATGGCGCCGAAACCTGGATGGTGCATATTTGCGGCATCGTTTTGCTTGTTGGTCGTCTGATGCATTATTACGGTTTTCATCACCGTCTGTTCCGCTGGCGACGTTCCGGCATGAGCGCCACCTGGTGTGCGCTGTTGCTGATGGTGCTGGCGAATCTTTGGTATATGCCCTGGGAGTTGGTTTTCTCCCTGCGTTAGCGCACAATACGCCACTTTCTTTTTCCCGGATTTTTACGTTATGTCTCACCGCGACACGCTATTTTCTGCCCCTATCGCCAGACTGGGCGACTGGACCTTTGATGAACGGGTAGCTGAAGTCTTCCCGGATATGATCCAGCGTTCCGTTCCCGGCTATTCCAATATTATTTCCATGATTGGTATGTTAGCCGAGCGCTTCGTTCAACCTGGTACGCAGGTTTACGATCTGGGTTGTTCTCTGGGCGCGGCGACGCTCTCAGTGCGTCGCAATATTCATCATGATAATTGCAAAATTATCGCCATCGACAACTCTCCGGCGATGATTGAACGCTGCCGTCGTCATATTGACGCTTATAAAGCCCCTACGCCAGTAGACGTTATTGAAGGTGATATTCGCGATATCACCATTGAAAACGCATCGATGGTTGTGCTGAATTTTACCCTGCAATTCCTGGAACCTTCAGAGCGTCAGGCGTTACTGGATAAAATTTATCAAGGGCTGAATCCGGGCGGCGCGCTGGTGCTTTCAGAAAAATTCAGTTTCGAAGATGCCAAAGTTGGTGAACTGCTGTTCAACATGCACCACGACTTTAAACGTGCCAACGGTTACAGCGAACTGGAGATCAGCCAGAAGCGCAGTATGCTGGAAAATGTCATGCTGACCGATTCCGTGGAAACACATAAAGCTCGCCTGCATCAAGCCGGTTTTGAACATAGCGAGCTATGGTTCCAGTGCTTTAACTTTGGTTCACTGATGGCATTAAAAGCAGAGGACGCTGCATGATCGACTTTGGTAACTTTTATTCTCTGATTGCCAAAAATCATCTTTCACACTGGCTGGAAACGCTGCCCGCGCAGATTGCCAGCTGGCAGCGCGAACAGCAGCACGGTCTGTTTAAACAGTGGTCCAATGCGGTGGAATTTCTGCCTGAAATTAAACCGTATCGTCTTGATTTACTGCATAGCGTGACGGCAGAAAGCGAAGAGCCACTGAGCGCAGGGCAGATTAAGCGCATTGAAACACTGATGCGCAACCTGATGCCGTGGCGCAAAGGGCCGTTTTCGCTGTATGGCGTTAACATCGATACCGAATGGCGTTCTGACTGGAAATGGGATCGTGTTCTACCCCATCTTTCTGATTTAACCGGGCGCACCATTCTTGATGTCGGCTGCGGCAGCGGTTATCACATGTGGCGCATGATTGGCGCAGGCGCACATCTGGCGGTGGGTATCGACCCTACGCAACTGTTCCTATGCCAGTTTGAAGCGGTGCGTAAACTATTGGGTAACGACCAACGGGCGCATCTGTTGCCCTTAGGGATTGAACAACTTCCGGCGCTGAAAGCCTTTGATACCGTCTTTTCGATGGGCGTACTTTATCATCGTCGTTCACCGCTGGAGCATCTCTGGCAGTTAAAAGATCAACTGGTGAATGAAGGTGAACTGGTGCTGGAAACGCTGGTTATTGATGGCGATGAAAATACCGTCCTGGTGCCAGGCGATCGTTACGCGCAAATGCGTAATGTTTATTTCATCCCGTCAGCCCTGGCGTTGAAAAACTGGCTGAAGAAGTGTGGTTTTGTTGATATCCGCATTGCGGATGTGAGCGTTACCACGACCGAAGAGCAGCGACGCACCGAATGGATGGTCACCGAGTCTCTGTCCGATTTCCTCGACCCACATGATCCGGGTAAAACGGTGGAAGGCTATCCTGCGCCTAAACGCGCGGTACTGATTGCGCGCAAGCCGTAAAGGTCTGGTATTACTGCCGGATGCGGCGTGAACGCCTTATCCGGCCTACAAAGCCTTTTTAATTCAATATGTTGCAGGGACTATGTAGGTCTGATAAGCATAGCGCATCAGGCAGTTTTACGTTTGCATAACCTCAGCGCCCGTTTCCGGGCGCTTTTCACGTCTTATGCCTGAACAGCTGGCTGATCAAACGCCGTTAACTTCGGTGCATTGCCCGTATATTTTTCGATATACACCAGCGCAGAGTTACCGGCACAGGCATTTGCCAGCTGAGAGCTGGGGATATCCGCCGTTAACACGTTCGCACTGCCGTTTTTACACAAGCCATTTTCCAGATCTGGCCATGCACCTTCATGCACGCATACCACGCCTTTTTTGATCCCGTCAGTCACCACCGCGCCTGTCAGAATCTGACCACGTTTGTTCCAGACACGCACCAGATCGCCATTCGCAATACCAAAGCGAGCAGCATCTTCGGTGTGAATAGTGATCGGCTCACGATCGGCAACCGCATATTTTTTACGCAGTTCCGCATAGTTAAGCTGACTGTGTAAACGGTGTGCCGGATGCGCGGTCAGAAGCTGCAACTGCTTCTCGTCGGCGGTACCCTTCCACTCATCAGGCGCAAGCCAGGTTGGGTGTGCCGGGCAATCCTTATAGCCAAATTTTTCCAGCGTTTTGGAGTAAATCTCAATTTTGCCGCTTGGCGTACCCAGCGCATTTTTCACCGGATCGGCGCGGAAATCACCATAACGAACGTACTGTTCGTTCTTCTCGCTGCGGCGCATTTCGATCAGTTTATTTTGCTGCCAGAAAGCATTAAACATCGGCATAGTCACGCGTTGCGCACGCGCACCTTTCTGAGCGGCATCATAGAAAAATTTCAGCCACGCCATTTCATCTCTACCTTCGGTATAGATCTCTTTTCCGCCAGGTTTGAGTAATTCAGCAAGATCGGCAAACACATCAAAATCGTTACGCGCTTCAAATTGCGCAGCGACAGCCTGCTTCATCGGTACAATATGCTGGTTGCTGTAATCACCGGTCATCGTCAAGTCATTGCGCTCAAACGATGTGGTGATCGGTAATACGATATCTGCATGTTTAGCAGCTGCGGTCCAGTAGCATTCAGAAACGACGATCATCTCCGGTTTCTGCCATGCTTTAATCAGACGATTAGTATCCTGGTGATGGGTAAAGTTACCGCCACCCGCCCACCAGATCATTTTGATATTCGGATACGTTTGTTCTTTACCGTTATGCTGATATTTGCCGCCAGGATTTTCCAGCGCATCAACAATACGGGCGACAGGAATCGCCGTCATTCCGCCATCATCAGCTTCCTCGCTGGCCTGTCCGGCAATCGCCGCAGACATTTCCGGCAGCACGCCGCCAACACGCGTCGGGTTGCCACCGTTTGAGTAATGATAAGAGAAACCAAACCCGCCGCCCGGTGTACCTATCTGCCCTAACATCGCCGCCAGAGTCACCAACATCCAGTGTTTCTGTTCACCATATTGCTGGCGCTGAATTCCCCAGCCTGCCATCAGCATTGTGCGATTCGCCGCCATCAGTTCGGCGAGTTTGACTATCTGCGCTTCCGCTACGCCAGTAATTTCCGCCGCCCAGGCCGCGTTCTTCGGCGTATTATCGCGCTTACCTGTCAGATACTCTTCAAACTGCGGATACCCGGTGGTGTATTTTTCAAGGAACACTTTATCGTGTTTGCCTAGTGTCATCAGGGTATGTGCAATCCCTAACATCAGTGCCACGTCGGTGCCCATATTCGGCGCGATCCAGGTGGCATTATTGCCAAAGAATTCGATGGTTTCGGAGCGGATAGGATCAATGGCAATCACTGGTTTGCCAGATTTTTTCAGCTGATGGAAGTATTCCAGCCCTTGCTCATCGGTACTGCTCCAGGCAATTTTTAAGGTATTCAGCGGGTTCATCCCCCACAGCACCACAACCTGGCTGTTTTCCAGAATCAGCGGCCAGGAGGTCTGCTGTTCATACACCTCCACGGAACCCACCACATGCGGCATGATCACCTGTGCCGCCCCGGTTGAATAATCGCCACTATGCCCGGAATAACCGCCCGCAAGATTCATATAACGTTGCAGTAAGGTTTGCGCTTTATGTAACACGCCAGAAGAGCGCCAGCCGTAAGATCCGGCAAAAATGGCCGATGGTCCGTTAGCTTTGCGAATGCGATCGTGTTGCTCATGAATAAGTTTTAATGCTTGTTCCCAGCTCACCTGTACATAAGTATCTTCGCCACGACCTTTCGCCGGTTGCAGTGGATTATCAAGAAAGCTTTTTCTCACCATCGGATGCTGAATACGCGCCGTGGTGTGTACCTGATCCACCGCTGTCGACTGTAAGGAGTTTGGTATGGTTTTCGCCAGCGCGCCTGTCGAAGAAACAATCCTGCCATCCTTCACTTCTACGTTCATCGCTCCCCAACGGCCTGCGGTGAGGATTTTGCCGCCCTTCTCTTCTGCCCATGCAGGTAACGGTGCAGCCGATGTCACCACCAGCGCCCCAGCGGCAATACCGCTGTGTTTAATAAATTCACGTCTTGTTAATGTCATAACTTCCTCCCTGATCAACGAGGATCACTGTTTCTCGGTAATATCTTTGGCGTTGTACTGGAAGTACCGCGTCAAAATGTCCAGTTCGTTTTCGCTAATGCTGGTTCGCGCACCCATTCCTTTGGCAATGGACGGCCATGCATTGACGGTGTAATGGTCGGAGGCAATAGGGGCATGGCAACCAGCGCAATAGGTATCGTCAAGTTTTTCAGCGTATTGCCATAGCGGTTTACGGTCCGCTAATGCGGGATCGGTAAGCACACCCTGTAAAGACGCCTGACGCCATTGATTGCCGTATTCGTCAGCCTGCCATTCCCCGTTTACCGTTAACGCCTTGATACCTTCTTCACTTAATGTGGCTAGCGCCAGCCGTTGACCTGCCGCCAGGTAGAGCGTGTTTTCACTGCCCTGCATTTGATAACCCTGCAACAGAACGATCGGCTGTTTGCCACTGGCATCAACGACGGTGAGATCGGTACCAGGATTCACGGTAGCCAGCTCGCCTATGCGAGAAGTTTTGAAAGGATAAATATGTGCGCCATTGGTAACTGAAGTAGCGGCCTGACTTTCCAGCTCATGCGCCGCGTTGTCATCCATTTTTATTTGTGGTGGAAAATGGGCAATGCCTTTATGACAATCGATACAGGTTTCGCCGTCCTTTTGCGCTTTGTTATGCATTTTCTGCGCAGATTCACTTTGCGAGGCAATATCCATGGCATCAAAAGAATGGCAACTACGACACGTTGCAGAATCAGTTGCTTTTAATTCTTTCCATACTGTTTCGGCCATTTCCTGACGATGCGCTTCGAACTTATCGTCACTGTCTATTTTGCCGCTAACAAATTCATGATAAATATCTTTAGAAGCTTTTAATTTAGCAAATAAATAATCCGCCCCTGACTTTGGAATATGGCAATCGGCACATTCCGCACGTATCCCTTTCTGGTTAGAAAAGTGGACAGTTCCCTGATATTCCTCAAAAGGTTTACTCATCGAGTGGCAGGAAAGGCAAAATGCGGTATCCGACGTTTTATGTAAGGCTTTTTGCGCCAGTAATAACCCGCCGCCACCAACCACAACCGTTATCAGCAAAAATAATAACCCAATGCGTTTTTTCCCTCGCATAGATTCCTCTAATTAATTCCAGAGCACCGAAAACATTGTATAATTAAATACACAACGAATTGACCGCTTGCATAATTCGGCACAACACTGCCTGAAATAATCGATAAAGAATATGATTTATTACAATGTAATCATTAATTGCTAAGGAATAACCCAGTTGTTATTTAGAATATATATTTGTCAGTTTTAGTAATTTAAATTACATAATTAATATGAATATATAAAAATTTTTAGCACAACGCTATGCGCACTGTCACGCGCTCAACTGATCACAGAAATCGTTCGTTTTTTATACTTTTCGGGGATAAAAAAAGGCCCCTGTTGAAATTGCAGGGGCCTGGTACGAGCAAGCATCATATTGGGCGACATGATGCAACGGTAAAAATCATTTGGCCTGACGGCGTTCAATGATTCCTTTCATTTCAGCAACCGCCGCCCCGTCTACGACATAACGCGAATACTCGTCCGCGTGTGCATCTGATGACATGGACAATCCTTGATTACGATAACGCATTGGTGAGGCTTGCCACGCTCCCGCGGAGCTATGGACTTCCAGCACTCCGGCATCGAGGAAGTGGTGCAGGTTTTCTGCACGGACTCCTGCTCCGGCCATAATGATTGGAGCATCACCATGGGCAATAAGTTCCATAATTTTTGATAAACCTTGCAGTGCGTCTGATTTTTGCCCTGATGTCAGTACCCGAGCAACGCCCAATTCCGCAAGATTATTGAGTGTATTTAAAGGGTTAGCGCACATATCGAAGGCGCGATGAAAAGTCACTGCCAGCGGACCGGCAGCAGCCATTATTTTTTCCATTCGTGGCATATCGACATTCCCGTCAACATCGAGAACGCCCGTCACCAGTCCAGGAAAACCTAATTCGCGGACTGTGCGCACATCCTCAAGAATGGCGGCAAACTCACCGTCGCTGTAGCAAAAATCACCACCGCGTGGGCGAATAATTGGATGCACAGGGATCGTCACCCGCTGGCGCACGGATTTCAATACCCCCAACGACGGCGTTAAGCCCCCCTCTTTTGGGGCTGCGCATAATTCAACTCTGTCTGCGCCGTTTTGCTGCGCCGTTAGCGCGCATTCCATGCTGTAACAGCAAATTTCCAGTAATGCCATTTTTGCTCCTTAATTACGCCGACTGCTCGCTGGCAACGATCTCTTCAATGGACCACGGATGAAATTTAATGGTCGTTTTGCCATCGGTGACCGCCAGCGTCGGATTCGGTAATCGCTCATGCTCACCTTTTGGCGAACTGGTTTTAACCGAGATCCCCGGAAGGCTGAGTCCTTTATCAGAAAGCAATGCCAGCGCACGGGCATTCAACGTTTCAGGATCACCTGGCAGAACGATTTCAATATGTTCCCAACCTTCGTGCGGGTAACGTTTTTCCCCAGGCCACGGTAGCTCTACAATTGAAAACTGCCAGTGAGCCACCTGTACCGGTTCATGCAATTTAAACAGACAAATCGGCCTGCCCTTGATCATATTTTCTGACAAAAGCTCGCCGCACTGTTCAAACCCATGACGCCAGCGTTCAGCGGTAACGTTTTGATGGCAACGCAAAGAAATGTGATCGGCAGTCAGCGGAGTGATATCCAGCCCAAGACGGCGAGAAAGTTCATCTAATGCGTGGGTAAATCGCGGTAAATCCAATGCAATATCCTGCAGCTCGTCGATAGATTGCCAGTTCGCCATAATCACTCTTCGTCTTTCAGTAAAAGCGTTAATTTACCCTGTTGCCCTGCGCCAACCAACCGCTGATTTCACGCCGCTTCTGATGCAATGGTGAAAACGGCAATACGCCACGCGCACGTTGCTGACGAAAACAGCCATTTGCAGTATACTCCCGCCCTAATTTCTTTAACTGGTGCGGGCAATTTTTGCTCGCTTCATCAATGTAAGGTATTCCGGTGAATATTCAGGCTCTTCTCTCAGAAAAAGTCCGTCAGGCCATGATTGCGGCAGGCGCGCCTGCGGATTGCGAACCGCAGGTTCGTCAGTCAGCAAAAGTTCAGTTCGGCGACTATCAGGCTAACGGCATGATGGCAGTTGCTAAAAAACTGGGTATGGCACCGCGACAATTAGCAGAGCAGGTGCTGACTCATCTGGATCTTAACGGTATCGCCAGCAAGGTTGAGATCGCCGGACCAGGCTTTATCAACATTTTCCTTGATCCGGCATTCCTGGCTGAACATGTTCAGCAGGCGCTGGCGTCCGATCGTCTCGGTGTTGCTACGCCAGAAAAACAGACCATTGTGGTTGACTACTCTGCGCCAAACGTGGCGAAAGAGATGCACGTCGGTCACCTGCGCTCTACCATTATTGGCGACGCAGCAGTGCGTACTCTGGAGTTCCTCGGTCACAAAGTGATTCGCGCAAACCACGTCGGCGACTGGGGCACTCAGTTCGGTATGCTGATTGCATGGCTGGAAAAGCAGCAGCAGGAAAATGCCGGTGAAATGGAGCTGGCTGATCTTGAAGGTTTCTACCGCGATGCGAAAAAGCATTACGATGAAGATGAAGCGTTCGCTGAGCGTGCACGTAACTACGTGGTAAAACTGCAAAGCGGTGACGAATACTTCCGTGAGATGTGGCGCAAACTGGTCGACATCACCATGACGCAGAACCAGATCACCTACGATCGTCTGAACGTGACGCTGACTCGTGATGACGTGATGGGCGAAAGCCTGTACAACCCGATGCTGCCGGGTATCGTGGCTGATCTCAAAGCCAAAGGTCTGGCTGTAGAAAGCGAAGGCGCAACCGTCGTATTCCTTGATGAGTTCAAAAACAAGGAAGGCGAACCGATGGGCGTGATCATTCAGAAGAAAGATGGTGGCTATCTCTACACCACCACTGATATCGCCTGTGCGAAATATCGTTATGAAACATTGCATGCCGATCGCGTGCTGTATTACATCGACTCCCGCCAGCATCAACACCTGATGCAGGCGTGGGCTATCGTCCGTAAAGCAGGCTATGTACCGGAATCCGTACCGCTGGAACACCACATGTTCGGCATGATGCTGGGCAAAGACGGCAAACCGTTCAAAACCCGCGCGGGTGGTACAGTGAAACTGGCAGACCTGCTGGATGAAGCCCTGGAGCGTGCACGCCGTCTGGTGGCAGAAAAGAACCCGGATATGCCAGCCGATGAGCTGGAAAAACTGGCTAATGCGGTTGGCATTGGTGCGGTTAAATACGCAGATCTCTCCAAAAACCGTACCACTGACTACATCTTCGACTGGGACAACATGCTGGCGTTTGAGGGTAATACCGCGCCATACATGCAGTATGCTTACACGCGTGTATTGTCCGTGTTCCGTAAAGCAGAAATTAACGAAGAGCAACTGGCTGCAGCCCCGGTAATCATCCGTGACGATCGTGAGGCACAACTGGCAGCTCGCCTGCTGCAGTTTGAAGAAACCCTCACTGTGGTTGCCCGTGAAGGCACGCCGCACGTGATGTGTGCTTACCTGTACGATCTGGCCGGTCTGTTCTCTGGCTTCTACGAGCACTGCCCAATCCTCAGCGCAGAAAACGAAGAAGTGCGTAACAGTCGTCTGAAACTGGCACAACTGACGGCGAAGACGCTGAAGCTGGGCCTGGATACGCTGGGTATTGAGACAGTAGAGCGTATGTAATCGATTTTTCGTGAGAGTGAAGCCTGATCAGGGTTACCTGATCAGGCTTTTTTATTGCCATCTAAATGTATTCTGAAAATGGACATGCCACTGTTTTCTCACTGTTGGATAAGAGGCCAGAAGCGTAATATCCGGCCCCAGGGAAACGATAACGGTTGAATTTAAGAAATACCGCAGTGTTTAAATTTCTTGTATTAACATTAGGCATTATCTCTTGCCAGGCTTACGCAGAAGATACGGTTATAGTCAATGACCATGACATTTCAGCCATCAAAGATTGTTGGCAAAAAAATTCAGATGATGATACTGACATAAACGTGATCAAATCATGCCTGCGACAAGAATACAATCTCGTCGATGCGCAATTAAATAAAGCTTATGGTGAAGCGTATCGTTATATAGAACAAGTACCACGCACAGGTGTCAAAAAACCTGATACCGAACAACTTAACTTGCTTAAAAAATCACAACGAGCCTGGCTGGATTTTAGGGACAAAGAATGTGAATTAATCCTTTCAAATGAAGACGTTCAGGATTTAAGTGCCCCTTATTCTGAATCAGAATGGCTCTCATGTATGATCATACAGACCAATACGCGAACTCGCCAGTTGCAGTTATACCGTAACTCTGAAGATTTTTATCCAAGCCCTTTGACAAGAGGATAATTCACATATTTTTGGCATGTTTTGTTGCAAGCTATTCCTGATAAATAATTGCAACAAAACATCGAGCCTTTTTCACTGAGTTATTAAACATGCCGCGAGCGCGTAATTTTTATTTGTCCTTCAGCGATAATTCACAATCACTTCATTACGTTGTACTTTTAGCGGCGGAATTAACCGCCCGCCGCCAGGCACTTCCCAGATAAATCGCAACGGTTCTGCCGCCGGTATACCGGAAAAGGCCACGGTGGTTCCGCTCTGCCCCTCTAATACGACACAACGAGATTGTGAACACAAGCGAACCCGCAGCCCTACGGGAGTTGGGCCGATAAGCTGATAACGCCACGCAACCAGCGTCATCAATCCTGATGCAGGTTGTCGCGAAGAAAGAGGCGCTGACGACATCGATTCACCACGGTGATTCAACGTAACGCCCACACTGCTCGCCTGCCACATCCCCTCCCCGGCGGCTTGCGCCAGCAGCGGAAACAATAATATTGCTAATAAGGCTCTCATTATTTGCCGCCAATCGTCGCCGTCATACGGATATGTCGGTTATCTGATAGTTCCAGATTCGACAGCACCACTAACTGCGGCAGGCTGCGACGCAGGAAGCGAGACAATAATGGTCGCAGCGCGTGGTTCACCAATAATACTGGCGGCGCACCCAGCATCTCCTGACGGGATAGCGCTTCCTGAGTTTGTGCCAGTAAACGATCCGCCAGCCCAGGCTCCAGTCCGCCCCCACCCTGCAAGGCCTGTAGTAACAAACGTTCCAGCGGTGTATCGAGGCCAATAACATGGACTTCATCTTTGCCAGGAAACCACTGCTGGGTTATAGCCCGTCCTAACGCCACGCGCACGACGGCGGTTAATTCATGTGGATCGCTTTGGATGGGCGCATGTTCCGCCAGCGTTTCGAGAATGGTGCGCATATCGCGAATCGGGACTTTTTCATCGAGCAGATTTTGCAGCACTTTATGCAGTGTGGTGAGCGTGACGACGCCAGGAACGAGATCTTCCGTCAGCTTTGGCATCTCCTGAGCGACACGATCCAGCAACTGTTGCGCCTCCTGACGACCAAACAGCTCTGCGGCATGCTGGCTTATGAGGTGGTTAAGATGCGTAGCCACCACCGTGCTGGCCTCAACCACGGTATACCCTTGAATCTGCGCCTGTTCTTTTAGCGCACTTTCAATCCAGATAGCATTCAGACCAAATGCCGGATCGACGGTCGCCTCTCCAGGTAACGTTCCAACTGCGGTACCTGGGTTTATTGCCAACCAGCGCCCCGGATATGCATCACCACTGCCTATCTCCACGCCTTTCATCAAAATGCGATAGCGGGCAGGTTGCAGATCCATATTGTCGCGAATGTGCACCACTGGCGGCAGAAACCCCATCTCCTGGGCAAATTTCTTGCGAATACTGCGAATACGACCCAGGAGTTCACCATCCTGCTGGAAATCGACCATCGGGATCAGGCGATAACCCACTTCCATTCCCAGAGAATCTTCCAGTTGTACATCGTTCCACGTTGCTTCGACAACGGCATTATTCTCTGCCATTTTTACCGGTTTTGGTTCGGCAGGCGCTTTTTGTTCGCGTCCGCGGATCCACCAGGCCAGCCCCAGCAATCCGGCAGTGAACAGCAAAAATACCAGGTTCGGCATTCCAGGCACCAGGCCGAGTAAACCGAGCACGGCGGCGCTTAACAACATAACGCTCGGGTTACTGAAAAGCTGATTCACCATCTGCTCGCCAACATCCTGATCGGTGCTGACACGCGTAACGATGACCCCCGCGGCGGTAGAAATCACCAGCGCCGGGATTTGTGCTACCAGACCGTCACCAATGGTCAATAGCGTATAACTTTCCGCCGCATGTCCCATGCTCATGCCATGTTGCAGCACACCGACCAGCAATCCGCCGACAACGTTAATGACCATGATGAGGATCCCGGCGATGGCATCGCCGCGAACAAACTTACTTGCCCCGTCCATTGAGCCGTAAAAATCGGCTTCCTGAGTGACTTCACTGCGGCGTTTTTTCGCCTCATCTTCACCAATCAATCCGGCGTTAAGGTCGGCATCAATCGCCATCTGCTTTCCTGGCATACCATCGAGAACAAAGCGCGCGCCTACTTCTGCGATACGCCCGGCACCTTTGGTAATAACCATAAAGTTGATGATCACGAGAATGACGAACACCACGATACCGATAGCGAAATTGCCACCAACGAGGAAGTGACCGAACGCTTCGACCACCTTCCCTGCCGCCGCCGCGCCAGTATGCCCTTCCATCAAAATGATACGGGTTGAAGCCACGTTAAGTGCCAGACGTAACAGGGTGGTAAACAACAGAATGGTCGGAAACGCAGCAAACTCGAGCGTGCGCTGGGTAAACATCGCGACCAGCAACACCATGATCGACAAGGCAATATTGAAGGTGAACAGCAGGTCGAGTATGAATGCGGGCAGTGGCAGCACCATCATCGACAAGATCAACAGGATCAAAATCGGTCCGGCAAGGATCTGCCATTGTGTCGATTTCAGGTTTGCGGGCAGGCGCAGCATCGCGGCCAGATTACTCATGGGTCGGTTTCTCGTTAATAAAATCCAGGGCTTCCGGCACCGGAAGATGAGTAGGTTGAACAGGGCGCTGTCCGCCAGCCAGACGCCAGCGTTTCAGTTGCCAGACCCAGGCCAGCACCTCCGCCACCGCGGCGTACAGTTGGCCTGGGATTTGTTGACCGATCTCCGCATGTCGATACAGCGCTCGCGCCAGCGGCGGCGCTTCAAGCGTCGGGACGTTATTTTCAGCGCCAATTTCACGAATGCGCAGTGCGACCAGCCCTGCACCTTTAGCGACCACTTTCGGTGCGCTCATTTTGTTTTCGTCATACTGCAACGCTACCGAATAGTGGGTCGGGTTATTGACAATGACATCCGCTTTCGGCACATCGGCCATCATCCGACGCCGCGCGGCAGCTCGCTGCATCTGACGGATCCGCCCTTTAACATGAGGATCGCCTTCGCTTTGTTTGAACTCATCACGAATATCCTGCCGCGACATTCGCAGCTTTTTCAGGTGGCTGAAGATTTGGAAAAAGACGTCAAATCCCACCATCGGAATAACACCAAGTACCACCAGCAGCGCGCATAGCCCTACCAGATCCATCGCATTACCCATGGCGGTAATCGGAGACTCAGCCATTAAGCGCATCATCTGCGGCCAGTGATGCCAGAGATAAAACCCCGTCACGCTGCCAACCAGGATGGTTTTCAAAATCGCTTTAAGCAACTCCGCGCCAGTCTGTGCCGAGAACATCCGTTTAATCCCCGGTAGCGGGTTGAGTTTGGAAAACTTCGGCTGCAAGGATTTTCCGCTAAATACCAGCCCTCCCAGCATGACCGGAGAAATGAGCGCCACCAGCACCACGCCGCTAATCAGCGGCAGCAGCGCCAACATGGCTTCTCTGATCAGCAGAATAATCTGCCCGAGGATCAGATTCGGGTCATTGATAATACTGTGATCAAAATGCAGCCCAGCGGAGAGCATGCCCGACAATCGACGGGCCAGCGACACACCGCCAAACCAGATAACACAGACGCCCACCAACAAAATCAGCAGTGAGGTCAGTTCACGGGAACGCGGGATCTGCCCCTCCTCCCGCGCTTTTTCAAGTCGGTGGGGTGTGGGGGCTTCTGTTTTGTCGTCGCTCTCGTCAGACACGTCGCCAATCCTGGAAAGAGTATTAAGCGTGAATGATGCCAGAGCGCAAAGCGTTCAATGGTCTGAGTAAGGGGCAAAACAGGGGGGATTTAGGGCTTTTGCTGCACACATCAAGCATGGTGTGCGTTTGTCGGATGCGGCGTCATCGCCTGATATGACGCGGTTACGCCACATCAGGCAATACAAATCAAAATCCAAGACTATCCAACAAATCGTCCACCTGATCCTGACTGGCTACCACACCGGCTTTGCTGGTATCAACCTGAGGTCCATTAAGCAAACTCTGGTTTTCACGTTTTGGACGCGACTCCTGTTCCGGGATGTTTTCCAACAGCACCATCAGCAATTGACGTTCGATCTCCTGAATGACATCCATCATCCGCTTAATGACCTGTCCGGTGAGGTCCTGAAAATCCTGCGCCATCATGATTTCCAGTAGTTGCGCGTTAGTAAAGCTGGTATGCGCGGGGACATCTGCCAGAAATTGCCGCGTATCTGTCACCAGTTCACGAGCATCGGCAAGGTCAATCGGATCGGCAAACCAGTCATCCCAACGTTGGGTTAATGCTTTTGCTGATTTCTCCATTTGATCCTGATGTGGTTGTGACGCTTCAACACTGTTCAGCGCCCGCTCTGCAGCCTGGGCAGTCATCTGCACAACATAGTACAAACGATCGCGGGCATCGGGGATGGCTTCCGCCGCTTCGGCAATTGCCTGATCCAGCCCCAGCTCGCGCAAACTGTCGCGCAACATACGCGTCAGGCTGCCGATGCGCGCAATGATATCGCCAGCTGAATGCTCGTCAGCAGGTTTGATTGATGGTTGCATCATAGTCGCATCCTCACATGCCCAGTTTCTCAAAGATTTTGTTGAGTTTTTCCTCCAGCGTCGCGGCGGTAAATGGCTTCACCACATAGCCACTGGCCCCCGCTTGCGCCGCAGCAATGATGTTCTCTTTCTTGGCTTCTGCAGTCACCATTAACACCGGCAATGCCGACATCGCGCCATCCGCACGAATCGTTTTCAGCAATTCCAGGCCATCCATGTTGGGCATGTTCCAGTCGGAGATAACAAATCCATAACCGCCTGCCTGCAACTTATTGAGGGCGTCGACGCCATCTTCCGCTTCCTCAACATTATTGAATCCCAGCTCTTTCAGTAGGTTACGCACAATGCGTCGCATGGTGGAAAAGTCATCCACAACCAAAAATTTAAGTTCTTTATCCGCCATTTCACACTCCTGATTTAAATACGTATCGCCTGTCCGGCACTGATTTTCGCCAGCATTTGCTGGCTTACCTGGCTAAGATCGACCACTTCGCAAACACCACCCATATTGATGGCCTCGCGCGGCATGCCGAACACCACGCAACTTGCTTCGTTTTGTGCAAGGGTCCATGCCCCCGCCTGCCGCATCGCTAACATTCCCGCCGCGCCGTCGTTGCCCATACCGGTCAGGATCACCCCAACCGCATTACGCCCCGCCTGTTTGGCGACAGAATGGAACAACACATCTACCGAAGGCCGATGACGGTTAACCGCCGGGCCGTCGTGGATTTTGATTTGATAATTTGCGCCGCTACGCGCCAGTTCCATATGCCGATCTCCCGGTGCGATATAAGCATGCCCCGGCAGAACGCGTTCTCCGTCTTCGGCTTCTTTAACACCGATTTGGCACAACTTATTAAGTCTGTCGGCAAAAGAGCGGGTGAAACCGGGCGGCATATGCTGGGTAATTAACAGTGCCGGACTGGAAAGCGGTAACGGTTGCAGGACGTGACGAATTGCCTCAGTTCCCCCCGTTGAAGCACCAATCGCAATCAGTTTTTCAGAACTCAACAACGGCCCCGCTTTCAGCGTTGTCGGTGCCGACAATGGTTTATGTGCCGCAAGGCTCGCCTTTGCTGCCGTGCGTACCTTTTCAGCAATCATTTCGCTATACGCCAGCATTCCTTCGCGAATACCCAACTGCGGTTTGGTGACAAAATCTATCGCCCCCAGCTCCAGCGCGCGCAGCGTAACTTCTGACCCTTTGCCGGTCAGGGAAGAAACCATCACAACGGGCATTGGACGCAAACGCATTAATTTTTCGAGAAAATCCAGTCCGTCCATCCGCGGCATTTCAACATCCAGCGTCAATACATCGGGATTGAATTTCTTAATCAAATCACGCGCAACCAGCGGATCAGGGGCGGTCGCCACCATTTCCATGTCGCTATGGCTGTTGATGATTTCTGTCATGATCTGGCGCATTAGTGCCGAATCATCGACAGATAACACCCTGATTTTGCTCATCGTTAATCCTTACTTAGCGCATACACCGTCTGACCACGCAGCGTGAAGCGGCGCTCAAGGTGGCTAAAGTTTTCAGAGTGACCCGCAAACAGCAATCCGTCGGGTTTAAGGAGCGGAACAAAGCGACGCAAAATCTCCTGCTGGGTAGTTTGATCGAAGTAGATCATGACGTTACGACAGAAGATTGCATCAAACGGCCCCGGCACGGTGTATTGTTTCGCCAGTAAATTCAGCGGGGCAAAATCAACATAGTTCGCCAGCTCCTGACGCACACGCACCAATCCTTCATGCGGTCCCGTCCCCCGCATGAAGTACCGCTGCAGTTGCTGCGGCGTCAGGTTTTTCAACTCTTCATGGCGATAAATACCGCTTCTGGCTTTTTCCAGCACTTCGGTGTCAATGTCGCTGGCAAACACTTTCCAGCGTCCGGGCGCGGTGCCCAATGTGTCAGCCAGTGTCATCGCAATGCTGTACGGTTCTTCGCCGGTCGAAGCCGCCGCGCTCCATACACGATACTCGCCAGAACGACGCCGGGCATGATCCGCGAGCAGAGGAAAATGGTGTGCCTCACGGAAAAATGCTGTCAGATTCGTGGTCAGCGAATTGATAAACGCCTGCCACTCACCGCTGTGCTGATTAGATTCCAGCAAGTTCAAGTAATGGCCGAAATCCGTCAGTCCCAGCGAACGCAAACGACGAACCAGTCGGTTGTAAACCATGTCGCGTTTATGGTCAGCCAGAACGATCCCGGCTCGTTGATAGATCAATTGACTTATCCGCCGAAAATGCGCGTCGGAAAGCGCCAGGCGCTCGGTCATCTGTAACAATAAAGACGTTTGCCCACAGGGCAGAGATGAAGTCATAGCGCCTTCTCAATCACTTCAGGATACCACTGGCGCAATCTGTAACTGCGCCGACTCATGTCTTGCTACTTCATGTTCTTCAAGGGTAAATGCCGCCACGCGCGACGAAAGATTGTCAGCCTGGTTCGCCAGTTGTTCCGTTGCCGCCGCCGCTTCTTCTACCAGGGAGGCGTTCTGCTGTGTCACCTGATCCATCTGGCTAACAGCCTGTGCAACTTGTTCAATCCCACGCCGTTGTTCTTCCGACGCCGAGGCAATTTCTCCCATAATGTCGTTCACGCGGGTTACTGAACTGACAATATCGGTCATGGTCGCGGCGGCGTTATTCACCAGTTTCGAACCCTGCTGGACACGATTGACAGACTCTTCGATCAGTCCTTTGATCTCTTTTGCCGCCTGGGCGCTACGGCTGGCAAGATTGCGCACTTCACCTGCCACTACCGCAAAACCACGCCCCTGCTCTCCGGCGCGAGCCGCTTCCACTGCCGCATTCAGGGCCAGAATATTGGTCTGGAAAGCAATGCCGTCGATAACGCTGATAATGTCGCCAATTTTTTGCGAGCTGGTGGCGATTTCCTGCATGGTGTGAGTCATGGTACTGACCTGGACACCCCCCGCCTGCGCCGTTGTGGCGGCTTTTTTTGCCAGTTCCGACGCCTGTCGCGCGTTATCGGCGTTTTGCCCTACCGTGGCGGTTAATTGCTCCATACTGGCGGCCGTTTGTGACAACGATGCCGCCTGCTGTTCGGTACGACTTGAGAGATCGTTATTGCCTGCAACGATCTCCGCGATACCAATGTGCATCTCCTGGCTTCCCTTACGCACATCACTCACCGTCCCACGTAAAGCCTGCTGCATGGTCTTCAGGCTGGCAAAAATGGCGGTGATCTCATTGCGACCATACACCGCAATCGGACGCGCCAGATTACCCGCAGCAATGCTGTCAAAATGGCTACCGATAATGGCCAGTGGTTGAACAATCATCTTGCGCGTCCACCACAGCGCACTGCTGATGTAGAGCGCTGCAACAATAATCATGCTGATAAACACCAGCGCCGAAATCTGATAGTTACGCTGGCTTTGCGCACTGGCGGCTTCCAGCACATGGTTGATCTCCTGCTGCCAGGCCTCAAAGTTAACGTCAAACGCATTCTGTGATTCCTGCACCGGCGCAGTGAGGAAATCCGAAAGTTGATTACTTTCAAGCCAGGTCGCCTGATGTTCGAGATCGTTGTGCCAACGGGCAAAACTTTTCTCCGTCTCTTTTTGCAACGCCCTGACGTGCTCGTTGCCCGCAGTCATCGCCATAAAACTTTTAAACAGCGTGGTGGATTGCGTCAGACTGGCGCGCGCCGTCGTCATCAACGTTTTAATGTCATCCGCCGGATAGCTAAGCGCCGTCAGAGTGCCCGCTTTGTTCAGCGCGGTACTGGCCTGTAACATTACCGCCCGAGTTTGCGCTAATGCCGCACGTTGCTGATTGCTCTGCTCGACCTGATTCAATCGTTGCAAATCATCGCGAAATGCCCAAAAAGACATGCCGTTACTGCCAATCTGCAAGATCCCGCAGAGAATCAAAATTAAAAACAGCGTGGTCGAAATTCGAATACGATTAAACATCAACGCTCCCCCTCAGGCGGCAATGACCGCGTTAGTCAATGCTCGTTAAAATGTTTCCCAGTTTGGATCTTGTTCAGCAATTCGCAGTCGTGGCTGTGCCGGTGGTTGCTCACTGGCAGGACGAGATGATGTTTGCGTTTTATTGGTGAGTGGGCTGGCTGCCAGATGGAACGCAGAAACCGCTTGTGTTAAACGACTGGCCTGTTCTTCCAGCGCAGCGGCGGCAGCAGCTGATTCCTGCACCAGCGATGCGTTCTGTTGCGTGACGCGATCCATTTCCGAAACCGCCAATGCGACTTGATCGATGCCGCGGCTCTGTTCATCTGATGCCGATGCAATCTCGCCCATAATGTCAGTCACGCGAGTGACAGCATTGACGATATTGTTCATTGTTTCCCCGGCGCTTTCGACCAGCACCGAACCGGTATCAACGCGCGAGACGGAGTCTTCAATGAGGGCTTTGATCTCTTTTGCCGCCTGGGCGCTGCGACTGGCAAGATTACGCACTTCGCCCGCCACCACGGCAAAACCACGGCCTTGTTCACCCGCTCGCGCGGCTTCAACAGCGGCATTCAGCGCGAGGATATTAGTCTGGAAGGCAATACCGTCGATAACGCTGATAATGTCGGCAATTTTCTTCGAACTATCGGCGATCTCATGCATCGTTTTCACTACGCCATCCACTACTTTGCCGCCATGCTGGGCGGTGTCGGAGGCACTTTGCGCCAGTTGCGAGGCCTGGCGGGCGTTATCGGCATTTTGCTTCACCGTCGCGGTGAGCTGCTCCATGCTGGCAGCAGTTTCTTCCAGCGCGGATGCCTGTTGTTCAGTACGAGAGGAAAGATCGGTATTGCCCGCCGCAATTTCACGGGTACCGACATAGATGGCATCTGAACCTTCGCGCACATGAGTGACGGTGTCAGTCAAAGAGCGTTGCATATGTGAAACGCTCTGCGCCAGGTCGCCCATTTCACTGCGCCCGTCAATGGTCAGGGTATTCGCCAGGTTACCACCGGCGATTTCGCGAATGTGAGCAATAATTTTTGCCAGCGGTGTAAGCAACATACGGCGAATGCCGTACCACGCCACCAGCAGAATTAATACCACCACCAGCGCAATAACCGCCAGTTGCCACTGGGCAAATCGGTAATCATCTGCGTTGTCAGTGACGATATCGCGATACAGTTTTTCACTGCTGAGGGCGTACTGAGCAAACGCTTCGCCCATTGCATTTTGCATTCCCTGGGTTGGCTGAGCGAAATAAGCTCCAGTATTGCCATAATCAAGATAATCAATCAGTTCAGTTAACGCTGTGTGATAGTTTTTATATTTTTCATCAATATTACGACTGGTAGCGACCATTTCAGGTAACGGTGCCATGCTTTTGAATTTTTTATAATGAGTCGCGGCCTGGGCCAATGTTTTCCTGGCGCTATCAAGCAATTCAACTTTGGCGTTACTTTGTTGATTGGAGGAATCCATCATCATCCGCACCGCTGATCGACTCAGGTTAATGCGCGTTTGCAGCATTAAATCCCAGGTTGACGTCAGCTCGCCCTGCTGTTCCCGTAATTGATTGGAAACCACAAAGCTCTTCTGGCTATGGTGAAGGGAGGAAAAAAACAGACTGCCGGAAATAAGTTGTAACAGTGCGAATACCCCCAGCACCATTACCAACAGCGTGACTACGCGGATACGGTTAATCATAAGGCACCTTCCTGAAAACAAGTTGATCTCGTTATCGGCAAGAAGGAGGGAAACTTTATTAATGATGCCATCCACCGCAAAATTGACATAAAAAACCCGATGCGCAGATCATCGGGTTCATTGCAATTGAGGAAATCGGGATAATTACGCCACTTCTGACGCCGCGCTATCTAACAGCGCCATCTCTTCACTGTTCAGCAGTTTTTCGATGTTCACCAGAATCAACATGCGGTCACCCAGTGCGCCCAGTCCAGTGAGATATTCTGTTGAAAGCGTCACGGCAAATTCCGGTGCCGGACGAATTTGCTCCGCCGTCAATGAAAGCACATCTGAGACGCCGTCAACCACGATGCCGACCACCCGCTGTCCGAGATTCAGGACGATAACTACCGTGTTGTCGTTATAGTCCACATCCACCTGGCTGAACTTAATTCGTAAGTCGACAATCGGCACAATAACACCGCGCAGATTCGTGACGCCTTTGATAAACGCTGGCGTGTTCGCAATCCGTGTTACCTGATCATAGCCACGGATCTCCTGCACTTTCAGAATATCAATACCGTACTCTTCATCACCAAGGGTAAATACCAGAAATTCCTGGCCTGACGGCTCGCTGGCCAGCTTTGTTACATTCGTCATACCGGTCATATTGTTACCTTTTTACTCATTCAGGCGGCGGTGTTCGCCATACGTTGTTCGCGGTTTATCGCCTGCAAGGCGGAGACATCAACAATCAGTGCCACACTGCCGTCGCCAAGAATGGTCGCAGCAGAAATGCCGGGGACTTTGCGATAGTTACTTTCAAGGTTTTTAACCACAACCTGGTGTTGACCAATTAATTGATCCACCAGCAAGGCGTAGCGGCGACCGCCACTTTGTAAGATCACCACAATTCCCTGGGTAGCTTCGGTTTTCGCGCCCGCGACGTTGAACACTTTCCACAGTTCGACGATGGGCAGATATTCACCCCGCACTTCCAGCACCCGCTCGCCGCCTGCCAGTGGATGCAGATCGGCTTCACGGGGTTGCAGTGATTCCATGACAGCATTCAGCGGCAGAATGAAAACTTCATCCGCAACGCGTACGGACATGCCGTCGAGGATTGCCAGCGTCAGCGGCAGTAAAATGCGGATGGTAGTACCTGTGCCCTGCTTCGACTGGATTTCGACATGACCGCCCATCTCCTGGATATTACGTTTAACGACGTCCATGCCGACGCCGCGCCCGGAGACGTCGGTGACCTGCTCCGCCGTGGAGAAGCCAGGTGCAAATATCAGCATCGCGACTTCGTCGTCGCTCATGTTTTCGCTGACGGTCAAACCTTGCGAGGCCGCTTTTGCCAGAATTCGCTCACGGTTTAGCCCCGCCCCATCGTCGGTCACTTCAATGCAAATGTTGCCGCCCTGATGTTCGGCAGACAGAATTAAATTTCCGACGCTGTTTTTACCTGTGGCGAGCCGTTTTTCTGGCAGTTCAATACCGTGATCGAGGCTATTGCGTACCAGGTGGGTCAGCGGGTCGATAATGCGTTCTATCAGGCTCTTGTCGAGTTCAGTGGAACTGCCCACCAGCGTCAGTTCTACCTGCTTGCCGAGTTTTCCCGCCAGATCACGCACCAGCCGGGGATAGCGACTAAAGACATATTCCATCGGCATCATACGAATCGACATCACTGATTCCTGCAAATCACGGGCGTTACGTTGTAACTGCCCCATGCTGGTAATCAAATCACCATGATTAACCGGGTCCAGTTCGCTGGAACGCTGGGCAAGCATCGACTGGGTGATGACCAGCTCGCCGACGAGGTTAATCAATTGATCAACCTTTTCTACCGCCACACGAATGCTGGTGGATTCACTGCTGCGCGTCGTTTTTTCCCGCTCCACGCGACCGGTTGGCGCTTGTTCGGCTGCCAGTTTAAGCACTGGTGGGGGGGATATTTTTGGCGAGACTTCTACTGTTTCAAAGGTAATCTGATCGGCTTCAATCACAAAACAAAGTACCGCTGTGATGTCATCTTCGGCGATGTCGCCCGGTAATATTGCCGAGAGAGAATCCGCCCCTTTCACCACGTCAGTTAACGTTGTCAGATGCCCCAGCTCTTCTTCCAGCAGGTCGACTTCCCCGGCCTTCAGGCGCGAGAGGATAATTCGACGCGGTGACTGACAGCGACTCTGCTCATCTTGCGGTTCACTTTTGGCAACCACACTTAATCGGGTCACTGCGGATGGCGTTTCGCCTTTCGCTTCTAATGCCAGTTGACGCAAGGCCTGGCAGATATAATCGAAGCTGGCGGCATCCGGCTCTTGCGACTGTTTATAAGCGTCGAGCTGTTCTTGCATGATGTCCTTCGTTTCCAAAAACAGATTGATAATGTCGGTGTTGAGTTGCATCTCACCTCGTCTGGCTTCGTCGAGCAGGTTTTCCATCAGATGCGTGGTTTCCTGCAAAACGCTGAAGCCAAAGGTTCCTGCCCCTCCTTTGATCGAGTGGGCAGCCCGAAAGATGGCATTCAATTGTTCGGCATCCGGCGCTTCCGGCTGCAAAACCAGCAGATGCTGCTCCATGTCAGCCACCAGTTCGTCCGCTTCATCAAAAAATGTCTGATAAAAATCGCTTATATCCATGCTCACGCTGTCACCTCGGTTCGGCTGATGGCATTGTGGGAACACTGACCTGTGGTGCAACCTCAGGTTTTTCCAGGGCGCTTACTGGCTCATTTTGGCTTTCGGCGTTTTCATGCAAAATGGCCTGTTCGGCTTGTTTGTTCAGTACCAGCAGGCTGATGCGACGGTTGACAGCATCATCAGGACCGCGATCGCTTAAGCGCATCGTTGCCGCCATGCCGACGACACGTAACACTTTGCCGCCATCCAATCCGCCAACCATCAGTTCGCGGCGGGATGCATTGGCTCGATCGGCAGAAAGCTCCCAGTTGCTATATCCTTTCTCACCACTGGCGTAAGGGAAATCATCGGTATGACCCGAAAGGCTAATACGGTTGGGAATACCATTCAGAACGGGCGCGATGGCGCGCAGAATGTCGCGCATATAGGGTTCGACGTCGGCACTGCCGGTTCTGAACATCGGGCGATTCTGGCTATCGATGATCTGAATACGTAGACCTTCCTGGACCAGATCGATTTTGAGATGTGGACGTAACGCCCGCAGTTTCGGATCGGATTCAATCAACTGGTCGAGATCGCCACGCAATTTCCGCAATCGACTTTGCTCCATGCGTTTTTTCAGCTCTTCGATGTTCGGCTGCTTATTCACTTCCCCCTGGCTTTGGGTGTAATCATCACCCCCACCGGGAATTGGGCTTTCACTATTAGAAATGCGATCGCCGCCCGTAACCGCAGTCGCCAGTGGAGTCCGGAAGTACTCCGCAATCTGAATCAGCTCTTTTGGGCTGGAGATGGAGATTAGCCACATCACCAGAAAAAAGGCCATCATCGCGGTCATAAAGTCGGCATAAGCAATCTTCCACGATCCATGTGCTGTCCCGTGGCTTTTGGCTTTGCGTCGTTTGACGACAATAATCGGATGCGCTTGATTCTTCATGCTTCCTCGGTTGTCGTCTGTTGTTGCGGATTTTTCACCGCACGCACATGCTCTTCCAGTTCAATAAACGACGGACGTTCGCTGGAATAGAGCGTTTTGCGACCAAACTCAACGGCGATAGGCGGTGCGTAACCGTTCAGATTAGAAAGCAGTGTGACTTTGACGCATTGCATCATTTTGCTGGTTTCGGCGCTTTTCTGACGTAAAACACTCGCTAATGGGGAAATAAATCCGTAAGCCAATAAAATACCGAGGAAAGTCCCCACCATCGCATGTGCGATAAGCGCCCCCAGCTCGGCGGCAGGACGATCGGCTGAACCTAACGCGTGAACGACCCCCATCACAGCCGCGACAATACCAAACGCCGGAAGTGAGTCCCCGACCAATGCCAGACTGTTCGCCGGGACTTCTGCTTCGCTTTCGTGCGTCTCAATCTCTTCATCCATCAGGGCTTCAATTTCGAAGGTATTCATGTGACCGCTGATAATCAGGCGCAGATAATCGACGATAAAATCAAGCATGACGCTATCCGCAAGGATGCGTGGGTAGCTGGCGAAGATCTCGCTCTCACGGGGATTTTCAATATCGCGTTCCAGCGAAAACATCCCCATCTGCCGCGATTTCGCCATCAACCGATAAAGCAGAGCCAGCAGATCCATATACATTGCTTTGGTATATTTGGAGCGACGAAATAGTAACGGCAGCGCCTTCAGCGTGCCTTTAATCGCTTTGCCATTATTGCCGACGATAAACGACCCAATCCCTGCACCGGCAATAATCACCAGTTCAGCGGGTTGATAGAGTGCTCCAAGGCTTCCACCGGTCATCAGATAACCGCCGAAAACTGTACCGAGAACAACCAGGTAACCTAATAAGATAAGCACGACATCATCCTTCCACTGTTGACCATGACAGGATGTTCAGTCGTCAGACGTTAACGCGCGATTGAGGCAAAAAAAGCAGCGGTACGTCGTTACCGCTGCTGGAATGTTTCGCCACACCGTATCAGTTAAACAGCCTGTACTCTCTGTTCATCCAGCAGTTGTGGGATAATATCGGCAGGATTCTGGGAAAGTTTACGTCTTTTTACTGCCCGGGATGGCGGCTGACATAAGCTGCAGGCAAAGCTGCCAACAGGCTGGTGAGCGTGGGTAATAAAATTGCCGCCGCAGCAGTTGCAGCTGGAAAGTTGCAGTAATCCACTTTCAACAAACCGTACCAATGTCCAGGCACGGGTTAATGCCAGTAGCGGTCCTTCTTCTGCTTGCGGGCACTGTTCAAGGTATAAACGGTAGGCTTTGATTACCGCATCGACGCCATTACACAAGCCGGTTTTCAGTAAAAACTGCCATGCGTTACAGAACATCGAAGCATGAACGTTTTGTTCCCAGGTCATAAACCAGTCGGTTGAGAATGGCAGCATGCCTTTCGGCGGTGGGCTTCCGCGCAGTTCTTTATAGAGTTTTATCAGGCGTCCGCGACTTAACTGTGTTTCGCTTTCCAGCATCTGCAAACGAGCGCCCAGTGTGATCAATTCCATTGCCAGCTGAATATCCCGCGCTTCCTGAACAATGCTTTTTTCACTCATGATCACGCCCTTTTCTTGCGCAGCGCTTCTTCAGGCTGATTAACATCATTCAGCAAGCGTGTTGAGAGCATGATGCCGGTATGAATTTGCTGGAGATCGTCAACGCGGGAATCTTGCGTCAACTGAGTAATCGTCTGGTGGCTGTCAAAACGAAAGTGACAAACCAGTTGATTGGTTTCTGCCAGCTTAACCATTTGCGGAAGAGTCAGTGCCGCTAACGTTGTCGCCATTTCTTCATTTATGCCGAGACGAAACATTGCGGACGCTTTGTCCTGAACAATCAGACGCTGTGCAAGTAGTAAATATGACAAGTTGATGTCATAAATGTGTTTCAGCAACTCGGAGGTATGCATTATTCCCACCCAGAATAACCAACTTTATTTTTATGCGGTATCACCGCACCCCGTGATGTCGCCGGGAAGCCCCGGTAAAAAGTAATTAGCATTAGAATAGTTGCGATAAGCTGCAATAAAACAGCCCCACCTTATTGGGTTTAATAGGTCCTTACAAATAGAGGGGGTACTTTACACTTATCTAAGATTTTTCCTAAATCGACGCAACTGTACTCGTCACTACACGCACATACAACGGAGGGGTACTGCGATTTTCAATAATGCGTGATGCAGATCACATAAAATACTCAATTACTTAACATAAATGTATAAGTCATACTTTTGTTTTGGGTGTATTTCAATCTGTTAAAAAGTTTTTCACACCGATGGTAAGCAAAAGTGAAACCGTAATAATCGAAATGAGATGTTTCGCACAGTTAAAATAACTCACCGTAAATAATCATCTGCTATAAATAATTGGTCAAATGCAAAATCAGTTAATCTATTTACAAACAGGCACTTACAACACAATAAACTGATTTAAGGCAAAGACAGGCAACAACCCACTTAATGTTAACAAAATGTTTTATATATATTACCCATTTGTTTAATAAGGGGAATTAGTACATTTTTTCCTTATAATAACAATTGAAATTATATGATTGCTGGGCGTCATTGATTAATTGTATTTACTAATAATCACACTAATATTTACCTGTTTGACTGAGTTGGGATTGCGTCGATTCTCCATTAGGAGTAAAGCTTTAATGTCACCTGAAGTTCACAGAATAAGGAACAGGTTATGAGCTATAGCAATATTCTTGTCGCCGTTGCGGTTACACCGGAAAGTCAGCAACTGCTAGCAAAAGCGGTATCTATCGCCAGGCCAGTAAAGGGACACATCAGTTTAATTACTCTCGCTTCCGACCCGGAAATGTACAATCAATTAGCCGCGCCGATGCTTGAAGATTTACGCAGCGTGATGCAGGAAGAAACGCAAAGCTTTCTTGATAAGTTAATTCAGGATGCGGGGTATCCCGTTGACGAGACGTTTATTGCCTACGGTGAGTTAAGCGAACATATTCTGGAGGTTTGTCGCAAACATCATTTCGATTTGGTGATTTGCGGTAATCACAATCACAGTTTCTTTTCGCGAGCATCCTGCTCGGCGAAAAGAGTGATTGCCTCAAGTGAGGTCGATGTGCTGTTAGTTCCACTTACGGGAGATTAACCGCACTTACGCAAGCTTAGGAAAGGTAGCAACTTTATCGCGCTGCTGGCTTTCCGCGCTTCGCGGAACTATCTGCTTTAGGTCGCTAATGAAGCACTCCTGCCAGTGGTTAATATCGTTTTTCACGATAACGTCCAGCATTTCTGCATGACGGGAAATACGTTCCGCCAGCGACATAGTCAATGCACGATCCAGCGCAGCTGCAACTTCGTCACGATCGTAGGGATTAACAATTAACGCCGACGTTAACTCGTTTGCCGCTCCCGCAAATTGCGAAAGAACAAGTACGCCCGGGTTGGCCGGATCCTGAGCGGCAACATACTCTTTTGCCACCAGGTTCATCCCGTCACGCAGTGGCGTCACTAAGCCCACGTCAGAGTAGCGGAATATTTTCATCAGTAATTTACGGTCAAAATGCTGATTCAA
The DNA here is from genome assembly GCF_030295175.1 of Escherichia sp. HH091_1A. Taxonomy (NCBI): domain Bacteria; kingdom Pseudomonadati; phylum Pseudomonadota; class Gammaproteobacteria; order Enterobacterales; family Enterobacteriaceae; genus Escherichia; species Escherichia sp. HH091_1A. Next base: position 2,342,970 of record NZ_AP025747.1, read on the forward strand.
ATAATAAAGCGGCGTCCAGCCTAATTGCCCATATTTACCATTAATTCGTCCGGCTTCATTTTCGAGCTGATGACGAATATCCTGATAGGCTTGCACATCACCACGCGACGTTGGCGCGATCTGGGTATAACGAATTTTACCGTGATGTTGCGGATATTTTTCCAGTAACGCTTCATAGGCGAGAAAACGCTCCGGCAGACCTTTGGAATAATCCAGTCGTTCAACAGAAAAGATGTTCTGTACGTTTTTCAGTTCCGCTTTGAGTTGCGCCAGTTTTGGCGGCAGTGGTCCGGCAGCCTGTTTCGCTATTTCTTTCGGTTCAATGCCGATCGGGTAAACTTCTGTTCGAAACGCTTTGCCGCAGGCCGTATGGCTTTTTGCGCTACGCGTCGTGACACGGGTCAGGTTAGAAAGGCAATCCAGGAACGCCAGACGATCGTTTTCTGTCTGGAAACCCAGCAAATCATAATCACAAAGCTGTTCAAGCAAGGTGTCATATGTCGGCAGCGCGTTGAAGATTTCCGGCGTCGGGAATGGAATATGCAAAAAGAAACCAATGCGATTATTCACCCCTCTTTTGCGTAATTCATGCGCAAAGGGCAACAGGTGATAATCGTGGATCCAGATAATGTCATCGTCTTGCAGGAGCGGCAATAATTTATCTGCCAGCATTGCATTTACGCGTAGGTAGCCATCCCAGGCAGGACGCTGAAATTGCACCAGATCGAGCCGATAATGAAAAGCAGGCCAGAGAACGGCATTGGAGAATTGGTTGTAGTATTCGTCAAGATCCTGTTCGCTGAGGTTAAAAGAGGCCCACGTAATGTTACCCTTTTTCACCTTTTTTAGTGGCTGATCCTCATTTCCTGTTTCGCCACTCCAGCCAAACCACAGTCCACCTGCGGCTTTCAGTGCCCCCAGTATGCCAACGGCAAGGCCACCGGCACTGGCGGCGTGCTCATCTGGTGGTGCAATCCGGTTAGATACTACGACTAAACGACTCATAGTCATCACTCCTGTTATTTTCTCTTTTTTGTTGTAATGCGGTGGTTATCATTTCAAGCCAGCTCCAGACATCCGGCACGCCCGCCAGTCGCCATGATGCCTGAGTTGCGCCTGTGCCAATTTTTACTGACATTCCGCCCAGCCGGTTAACGACAGCGAAGCCAGATTCATCGGTTAAATCATCGCCCAGAAATACCGGCGTTCGCCCGATAAAGGGAGCTTCCTGCATAAAGGCAGCAATCGCCTCACCTTTACTGGTGCCTCGCGGCTTGATCTCGACAACACACTTTCCCTGCTGTAACGCCATTTGTGGCCAGATCTGAGTAATACGTTGCGCTAATGTCATTAATGCGTCTTCATGCTGCGGAGCCTGACGATAATGCAGCGCAAAGGCCATCCCTTTCGTCTCCAGCTCAGCACCGGGAAACTGGGCGATAGCCGTATGCAGTTGCACGCTAATATCACGCGCAATCGCATCCGGCAGATGAACGATATGCGTTTTACCATTGATGTCACGGCGCTCCGCCCCATGCACGCCCGCTAACGGGAAGCGATAAGGTTTTGCCAGTGCATCAAGCTCCACCATTGAGCGCCCTGATATCAATGCCAAAGCACCATCACTTGCGGTTGCCAGTAGCTGAAGTCCTTGCAGAATATTGTCAGGCACGACGACCTGATCGGGATGCGGTTTGATTTCCGCCAGCGTTCCATCGAGATCAAAAAACCAGGCATATTTCGCGGATAGTTCAGGGGTTTCGGTTAACGGTTCTGTCACCCGGTTCTCCTCCTTCTCTTTTCTTATTGTGTTGCGCAGAACGCGCTTTACAGACATGTAAGTATAGACAGTGTGACGGGGGTCGCCATTTGTAACGAAGAACAGCCAACCGTTGTGGCGGCTGGCTGTGGTGGGAAAAAGTGCTAAATTATTGTGGAAAAAAGCATCAGACAGTACGTTTCGCTTTTTGCTTGTAACGGTCGAAGATCACCGCTGCCAGCAGGATTAAGCCGCGAACCACGTACTGGGCGAAAGGAGAAATATTAAGCAGGTTCATGGCGTTTTCCACGGTGCCTAAAATTAAGATACCCGCCACCACATATGAGATTTTTCCGATGCCACCTTTCAGAGAAACGCCACCTAAAACGCAGGCGGAGATAACAATCAGCTCATAGCCAATCGACGTCATTGGCTGCCCACTGGTCATACGTGAAGCCAGAATAATTCCGGCTATCGCTGATACCAGTCCAGAGAGAACAAAGATAATAATTTTGGTGCGAACAACCGGTACACCCGCCAGACGCGCAGCCTCTTCGTTCCCGCCAATCGCCAGGGTGTTACGCCCAAAGGTGGTTTTATTCAACAGCAAACCAAAGACAATCAGACACGCGACGGTAAGCCAGATTGGCGCAGGCAGACCGAACCAGTTGGCGTAACCAAGGGCAAAGAAGCTTTCATCTTCGATACCGACCGCTTTACCGTCTGAAATGATGTACGCCAGACCTCGAACAATCTGCATCGTTGCCAGTGTCGTGATCAGGGCATTTATTTTCAGTTTGGCGATAACAAAGCCATTGACCAGACCACAGAGAACGCCCAGCAACAAACCCGCTGCCACGCCAATCCACAGGCTTTCAGTCAGGTTGATAACCACCGCCGTGGTGACACCCGCACAGGCAATTACGGAGGCGACAGAAAGGTCAAAGTCACCGGAAGCAAGGCAGAACAACATGCCACACGCCACCATCCCCGACATAGAAATTGCCAGGCCCAACCCTTTCATATTAATGAAGGTGGCAAAATTTGGGACAAAAATGGCACAGGCGATAAAAAGCACCGCAAACACCACCAGCATGCCGTACTGATCCCAGATACGCCCAAAGCTGAAAGACGACTTAGGTGCGCCAGAACCCGATGTAGAAACAGAAGACATCATACTCTCCTTACTCAGGCAACTGCCTGGCTGACTTTAGGCATCGCAAGGCTTAATGCCTGACGCTCATCTGCCTGCTCGTGTAACAATTCACCGGCGATTTCGCCTTCGCGCATCACCACAATCCGGTCGGCAACTCCGAGGACTTCGGGTAAGTCGCTGGAGGCAAACAGCACCGCCACGCCCTGCGCTGCCAGCGCATAAATCACGTTGTAAATTTCATGCTTAGCACCAACATCAATGCCGCGCGTAGGTTCATCCAGCAAAATGACCTTCATCTCTTCCGATAACCAGCGGCCCAGAATGGCTTTTTGCTGATTTCCGCCTGAAAGATTCATGATCAGTTGCTCTGCGCCCGGCGTTTTGATGTTGAGCGAACGAATGTGGTGATCGGCATTGTTTTCTTCCCAACCGTTGTTGATTACACAACCGCCGAGCACATGTTTGCGTCTGGCACTGATGTTGATATTGTCGCGAACGGAGTGCACAGGAATAATGCCTTCCGCTTTGCGATCTTCCGGGCAGAGCATCATGCCTGCGGCAATAGCGTGGCTCGGTTTACGAATATCAATCGGCCGTTGGTCGATATAAACCTGACCGGCGGTGATTTGCGTACCGCCAAACATGCCTTTCATTAATTCGCTACGCCCTGCCCCGACCAGACCAAACAGACCGACAATTTCTCCACTGCGAACCGCCAGACTTATTGGCGTACGCACGCCTGGTGCTTTCACAGCATCAAGACGCAGCCGCTCCTCGCCATAACTACGCGGTTGCCAACCGTAGATATCTCCGATGTCGCGCCCGACCATCGCCTGCACCAGGGCGTCGTGGTCAACCTGCTGCATATCAGTAAAGGTTTTGACATAACGCCCATCTTTAAAGACGGTGATGGCATCGCTGAGGGCAAATATTTCTTCCATACGGTGAGAAACGTATAAGATCACCCGCCCCTCTTTTCGCAGTTCACGAATAACGCGGAAAAGATTGTCGATTTCACGGGCAGAGAGGGAGCTGGTTGGCTCATCAAAGGCGATAATTTTGGCGTTACGCGCCAGCGCTTTGGCAATTTCAACCATCTGCCACTGACCAATGGAGAGATATTTCAGCGGCGTGTCCGGGTCAATATCCATACCAAGATGCTTAAGTTGTAAACCCGCCTCATAATTCAGCAATGAGCGATTCACAATGCCGCCTTTATGAGGAAGCTGGCCGAGATAGATGTTTTCCGCGACGGTCATTTCCGGCACGAGATGCAGTTCCTGATAAATAATCGCCACACCCGCGTTAAGTGCTGCGGTTGTGTCGGAAAAGGACATTTCCTGCCCATTAATCACTACAGAACCCGTGGTTGGCGCATAGTTGCCGCTGAGGATTTTTAAGAGAGTTGATTTTCCTGCGCCATTTTCACCCATCAACGCATGAACCTGACCGGCATAGCAGTCAAAACTAATATCCGTCAGCGCCTTAACGCCGGGAAACGTTTTACCGATGCCGCGAAATGAGAGATACGGGGTAGACTGTTGCATAACGTCTCCGTGAATCACTGGTCGTTCACACCCCCTCTGCATCATGCAGAGGGGAATTTTTTCGGCAGATTACTTACCGCCTAAACCTTTTTTCTCCAGTTCTTCTTTAAAGTTGTCACGCGTGATCAGTACCACGTCGGTAACTTCGGTAAATTTTGGCGGTTCAACGTCTTTTGCTACCCAGTTGTAAAGCATTTCACTGGATTTATAGCCATGTACGTCCGGGCTTGGCAGCAGGGAACCGTAGAAGCCGGTTGCCTGTGCTTTAGACAGTTCGCTTACTGCATCCACACCGTTAATACCAATACCGATGATATCGGCTGCTTTAAAGCCCTGACCTTCGGTTGCACGTACGCCGCCAAGTACGGTGCTGTCGTTCATACCGACGATCAGCCAATGTTTAACTTCCGGATGTTGAACCAGCATTGAGTTGGCAGCGTCAAATGCCCCCGGGATGTCGTTAGATTTGGTAGGTACCTGATAAATTTGTTTTTCCGGGAATCCGGCCGCTTTCAGCGCATCCATAGATCCCGTAGTACGGCGACGTGCCGTATCCAGTTCGTTGGCGGTAATCGCCATCACCGCGCTTTCTTTGACATCCCAGCCACGTTTCTGCATCTCTTTATACAGTTCCTGGCCCTGACGTTCGCCAATTTTGGTCGCTGCCATCATCACCAGCGGAACGGTATCCATTGGCTTGCCTTTGGCGTTAACAAACTGGTCATCCACGGCAATGACTTTCATATCGTAGCCACGCGCTTTCGCCACGATGGCAGAGCCGAGTTTCGGGTCCGGAGTACAAATAACGAAACCTTTCGCGCCACTGGCAGCCAGGCTGTCGATCGCGTTCAATGTTTTTTCGCCATCCGGCACGGCAATCTTAATAACTTCAAACCCTAAATCCTTCCCGGCTTTATCGGCAAACTTCCATTCGGTCTGGAACCACGGCTCTTCCGGTTGCTTCACCAGGAAACCGAGCTTCAGGTTCTCCGCCATAGCGGATTGTGACATAACGGCTGCCAGACCAATGGCTGCCAGGGCTTTAGTAAATTTGTGCATGGTTCTCTCCAGCTTTAGTGTCGTTTTGTGTAGGGCAAAAACGAATAACTCTCGTTAATTTAATCGGAAAACAAAGCATTACCTTTTAACTAAAAGATAAGTAACTGTGTTGACATAGTTTTAGCGAGAAATTAATTCTCCATAGGAGAGCAATATCACATCGCAGAATTACAGTGAGAACGTGCATAAATTTAGCGGGAAAAGACATAGAGAAAGGCTTATTTGTCAGACAAATCATCGAGTACACAGCAGATTAATCCATAAGATTAGCCTGGAAATCCTTGTTGTGTTTTGTACTCATACGGAACGTCTTCTTTTTAACCAGTCAATTGGCCACATTACCTGGCGTTGAGCTTTTGAAATGGTGTAATAACCGCAATTCAAAGATGTGGAAAATGAGCGTCATTCATTTCGCCATTAATTATCACCGTGCTCATTAATTAACAGAACACGTATACTGAGAGCCTTATCGCAAAAATGAAAAAACGTTTTAAAAAATCATTGCTTCATCATGAATTCAAATCCCCCTATTAATATCAACAAGATACAAAAAGCATCATCATTAAAATTCATTGCAGTTACATTGATTTCATCAATGAAATGTAAAAATATATAAACTTGATGATTTAAGCATTTTCTTATACCCGTTCAGACGTTATTCTTATTTCAGATCATCGTCAGAATTGACTCCACGATCACATTTCGGACCGGCAGAAAGGAATTATTCTGCAAACAGTAATTATGGTGTTTTGATTTATCTTGCACCTCTCCACTTCTGGATATAAGGATATTAGGTATGGCAACCGCTGGAATGCTTCTCAAACTCAACTCTCAAATGAACCGCGAGTTTTACGCATCCAATCTCTACCTTCACCTGAGTAACTGGTGTTCTGAACAGAGTCTGAACGGCACCGCCACTTTCCTTCGCGCCCAGGCACAGAGTAACGTGACCCAAATGATGCGCATGTTTAACTTTATGAAGAGTGTCGGCGCTACTCCCATCGTTAAAGCCATTGATGTTCCCGGTGAAAAACTGAACTCACTGGAAGAACTTTTCCAAAAAACGATGGAAGAATACGAGCAACGTTCAAGCACGCTGGCACAGTTAGCCGATGAAGCTAAAGAACTGAATGATGATTCAACCGTCAATTTCCTGCGCGATCTGGAAAAAGAGCAGCAGCATGATGGCCTGTTGCTGCAAACCATTCTTGAAGAAGTGCGCAGTGCGAAACTTGCGGGTATGTGCCCTGTGCAGACCGACCAACATGTTCTGAATGTCGTGTCGCATCAGCTGCATTGATCATCATCGGCGCTAATGCATTGCGCCGATGAAGTTTTTGAGAAACCGCTGCCTCATCTGTTTGAAGCAGCGGTTTTTTTAATGGGATTCACCCTGTGGGGTAAACTTGAGCTCAATCAGCGCGATGGCTTTTTGGATTGCCCGCATGGTGACCGGGTCTGCGGCAGCGGGATGGTGAGTAAAGTCGATATTCTTCAGCTGACTGGACATTTTTTCGCGAACTTCAACGGGCGCGATTACATCCAGAACGTCGAGAATTTGTTTGATAACCAACTGGCAAGCAACCACATCAGAAACCAGTTCCTGATCGGCATTCAGCGGCTGGGACATCGTAAACTCCTGATAGCATTTTGAAAGCCGTTATAGTAGCGGCTTCACTTCTTCAGCGATAGTCACAACCACCGTCATCAGGACACAAAAAAACCTGCCGGAGCAGGTTTTTTGTTATCGGAACATATTGCCTGGCGGTACGTCTTTGAACGTCTTGCAATAGTTATTGAACATACTTTTCAGGATCTTGCGCAGTTTCATCGCGGCACTCCGACTATTTGTTATGCAGGTGTTATTGTCTTTGCACTTATAATATGACAATCATCACAAAAATCAATCTTTATGTGATGCAAATCACATAAATACCCCTTTAATGTTATAAAAATGATAATCAAAAAGCAGCCCCCCCATTTCTGACACATACAGATGGCGAGAAATAGCGCCTGCCAGGCGTCTTTTCCGGCCATTGTCGCAGCGCTGTAACGCGTAAAATACTGCTTTCTTTTACTCTTCTGGCTGGACCATGAGACTTCTGATTCTGACTCTTTCATTAATAACGCTGGCGGGGTGCACAGTTACTCGCCAGGCTCATGTGGGCGAAGTTGACGCGGCAACAGGTATTGTTCGGTTGGTTTATGATCAGGCTTTTTTGCAGCATGCCCGTACCGATCGTTATATCAGTCGCGGGATCGCCGATCGCGCATGCCAGCAGGAAGGCTATACCCACGCTATCCCCTTTGGTCAGCCAGTAGGCAACTGTAGCCTCTTTGCGGGTTCCTTATGTTTGAATACGGAATTCACTTTGTCATATCAGTGCCATCATTCCGCCTTCCCTGTCTTTCTCTAAATGTTTTAATCAGCGAGGGGGATCTTCGCTGATTAAATAAATATCAGTAATGCGTTTTATTCCCATTCGTATTTTTAATAAATGAAGTTTATATTTTACCTTTTGCAAATAATAAAATAACAAATTATAGTGACGCCACAGCAACAAATATAACCTTTGTGGAGCACTATCATGCTGAAACCAGAAATGATTGAAAAACTTAATGAGCAGATGAACCTGGAACTGTACTCTTCACTGCTTTATCAGCAAATGAGCGCCTGGTGCAGCTATCATACCTTCGAAGGTGCTGCCGCGTTCCTGCGCCGTCACGCCCAGGAAGAGATGACGCATATGCAGCGTCTGTTTGATTACCTGACTGATACCGGCAACTTACCGCGTATTAATACCGTTGAATCTCCGTTTGCTGAATATTCTTCACTTGATGAATTATTCCAGGAAACCTATAAACACGAACAATTAATCACGCAGAAAATTAACGAACTGGCTCATGCTGCAATGACCAATCAGGACTACCCAACATTTAATTTCCTGCAATGGTATGTTTCTGAGCAGCATGAAGAAGAGAAACTGTTCAAATCGATTATTGATAAATTAAGCCTTGCAGGCAAAAGCGGCGAAGGTTTGTATTTTATCGACAAAGAACTCTCTACCCTCGACACACAAAACTAATGCTTTCCGGCGGCAGGTTTTCTGCCGCCGTTTCAAATCAGTGACGGCAAATCTTACTCTGATCGGTTGAAAAACCGTCTTCCGAAGGTATAAATTTGTCTTTTGCTGCCAGAAACGCTACCAGCTCTCCCGCTGTCATCCCTTCTGCCGAGCAGGTGTGAAAACGTGCCTGTTCACCAAAACGCGCTTTAATCGCAGCTTCCAGACTGGCATGCGTATATTGCTCACCTGATTCAATCATCATATTTAACACTTCATGACCGTGAATAGAGTCCATCGTTCCTCCTCAAAAAAAGGCTAGCGTAGCGATTGCCGCTTACCAAGACTTTGCGCCAGCGCAGGACTGAACGCATTTTATTGTACATTTATATTTACACCATATGTAACGCCAGTTTGACGAAGCAGCCGTTATGCCTTAACCTGCGCCGCAGATATCACTCATAAAGATCGTCAGGACAGAAGAAAGCGTGAAAAACAGAACTCTGGGAAGTGTTTTTATCGTGGCGGGAACCACAATTGGAGCAGGCATGCTGGCAATGCCGCTGGCTGCGGCAGGTGTTGGTTTTAGCGTCACGTTAATCTTGTTGATTGGGCTTTGGGCGTTGATGTGCTACACGGCGCTATTACTACTGGAGGTGTACCAGCATGTCCCGGCAGATACCGGTCTGGGCACGCTGGCAAAACGCTATCTGGGACGCTACGGTCAGTGGCTGACGGGCTTCAGTATGATGTTCTTAATGTATGCTCTGACTGCGGCATACATCAGTGGTGCTGGTGAATTGTTGGCTTCCAGCATCAGCGACTGGACAGGTATTTCAATGTCGGCAACCGCTGGCGTGCTGTTGTTCACTTTTGTTGCCGGTGGCGTGGTTTGTGTCGGAACTTCGCTGGTCGATTTATTTAACCGTTTTCTGTTCAGCGCCAAAATTATTTTTCTGGTGGTGATGCTGGTACTGCTACTTCCGCATATTCATAAGGTGAATCTTTTAACCCTGCCGTTGCAACAGGGGCTGGCACTGTCTGCAATCCCAGTGATTTTTACGTCGTTTGGTTTTCACGGTAGCGTGCCGAGCATTGTCAGTTATATGGATGGCAATATTCGTAAGCTACGCTGGGTGTTTATAACCGGTAGTGCGATCCCCCTGGTGGCATATATTTTCTGGCAGCTGGCGACGCTTGGCAGCATTGATTCAACAACCTTTATGGGATTGCTGGCTAATCATGCCGGATTAAACGGGCTGTTACAGGCGTTACGCGAAATGGTGGCCTCTCCGCATGTTGAGCTGGCGGTGCATTTATTTGCTGATTTAGCCCTCGCCACGTCATTCCTCGGCGTTGCGTTAGGTTTATTTGATTATCTGGCCGATTTGTTTCAGCGTTCAAATACCGTTGGTGGACGATTGCAAACTGGTGCAATTACCTTTCTGCCGCCGTTAGCGTTTGCACTGTTTTATCCACGAGGATTTGTAATGGCGCTGGGTTACGCCGGTGTGGCGCTGGCGGTACTGGCATTGATTATCCCTTCGCTGTTGACCTGGCAAAGCAGAAAGCACAATCCTCAGGCGGGTTACCGGGTGAAAGGTGGTCGTCCGGCGCTGGTGGTGGTGTTTCTCTGTGGAATTGCTGTGATTGGCGTGCAATTTTTGATTGCGGCAGGCTTGTTACCAGAAGTGGGATGATTAGATCTTATTGGGTGCCAGAATTAACGCTGACACCCAATGAGACCTCTTAGTGCAGGCAGCACTGCTTAAATTTCTTACCACTACCGCACGGACAAGGATCATTACGCCCCGGTTTCTCTGCTGCTTTAATTGGCTGCTGAACGACTTTTTCCTGCGGATGGGCCATCCAGTACGCATGAAGATCAAGCGCAGCCAGTCGAATGGCATCTACGCTCTCTTCAAACGCTTCTGGCGACATCTTCTCTACCCGCTCGAAGTTTTCCTCAGTACCGTGCAGCGCAATCGCCTCCAGCGCCGGTTTTAACGAATCGGGCAACGTTGACCAGTCAGAAAGTGCCACGCCCCGCATATAGCCAAAGCACCACTCCTCAACAATCGTCAGCTCGCTGCCATCGACTTCTCGCAAGCCGAATAACGGCTCAAACTGCTCCGGGAATTCGTTCAGACGCTCTGCGGTATCGGCCATATGCTGAAAAGCCAGGTTCATAAAGCGCGTCATCTCTTTCTCTGACGCCCAGCGTGGCACATAGTCAGCCCCACCCCATACGGCAACCAGCCACTGTGCCGGTTCAATCTCTTGCGGAGAACTCAACACCGCCGTCAATAAACCGTCCAGCTCCGCCACATCAAGAATGGCGTGGTCAGTGTTGTATTTGGTCAGAATATCGTCCAGCCATTCCAACTCACTTTCGTTTAACGGTCCCGTTTTCATACGCTTTTCCTTGTGGATCTAAACTCGCCAACACCTATCTTACATGTCGGTCCGTATCAGAGATACTTTTTGAGTGGCTTTGCCGGTGATTAAAAATTAAGGAGGGTGTAACGACAAGTTGCAGGTACAAAAAAACCACCCGAAGGTGGTTTCACGACACTGCTTATTGCTTTGATTTTATTCTTATCTTTCCCATGGTACCCGGAGCGGGACTTGAACCCGCACAGCGCGAACGCCGAGGGATTTTAAATCCCTTGTGTCTACCGATTCCACCATCCGGGCTCGGGAAGAAAGTGGAGGCGCGTTCCGGAGTCGAACCGGACTAGACGGATTTGCAATCCGCTACATAACCGCTTTGTTAACGCGCCAAATTCTTCAGGCCTTTCAGCCGGACATCCGCTGAAGCCGATGTCTTTTAAACTGGAGCGGGAAACGAGACTCGAACTCGCGACCCCGACCTTGGCAAGGTCGTGCTCTACCAACTGAGCTATTCCCGCATTCATCAAGCAATCAGTTAATCACTTGATTTTATTATCGTCTGGCAATCAGTGCCGCCGTTCGATGCGTTGCATTCTACTTACCTGGCGCGATGAGTCAACGATATTTTTCACCACTTTTGATCGTTTGCTGAAAATTGCGCCGAAACGATCACTGATCAAGCAAATCTGCACGCGCAGCGCTCAAATATTGCAACATTGACCACAGAGTCAGTACCGCAGCCACAAAGAAAAGTGCAATACCGGCGTACTCAACCCAAATGTTCGGACGCCACAGCAGCCAGGCCAGCGCTACCATCTGGGCAGTGGTTTTCACTTTCCCAATCCAGGAGACAGCCACGCTACTGCGTTTACCCAACTCTGCCATCCATTCGCGTAGCGCAGAAATAATAATTTCACGGGCGATCATCGTTGCCGCCGGTAATGTCACCCACCAGCTGTGATAATGCTCGGTTACCAGCACCATGGCGATAGCCACGAGAACTTTATCTGCTACAGGGTCAAGGAAAGCACCAAACCGGGTACTCTGGTTCCAGCGGCGTGCCAGAAAACCATCGAACCAGTCAGTCACCGCCGCGACGCAGAAAATGAGCGCGGCGGCAAACGGCGACCAGGTGACAGGCAGATAAAAGACCAATACAAAGAATGGGATAAGGATGACACGGAACAGTGTAAGCAACGTAGGGATATTAAATTGCATAATGACGGGTAACTATCTGTTGTCAGTAAGATTACCCCTATGTTGCTACAGAGACATCAATGTTTCAACGACCAGAAGATCTTTTCTGCCAGACCTTGCGAAATACCCGGCACTTTTGCAATTTCCTCGACGCTGGCGTTACGTAAACCTTGCAAACCGCCCATATATTTCAACAACATTTGCCGACGTTTTGGCCCGACGCCTTCAATGGTTTCCAGGGAACTGGTATTTTTGACCTTCGCCCGTTTTTTGCGGTGCCCGCCAATCGCGTGATCGTGTGATTCGTCGCGAATATGTTGGATAACATGCAGCGCGGGAGAATCTGGCGGCAAACTGAATCCCTCACCTTCCGGCTCAAAGAACAGCGTTTCCAACCCAGCCTTCCTATCTGCTCCTTTGGCAACGCCAAGTAGCAGCGGATGATTTTTATCCCATGAGACATCCAGTTCGGCGAAGACATTTTTCGCCTGTGCAAGCTGGCCTTTGCCGCCGTCGATAAGGATCACATCCGGGATCTTACTGTCGTCGATGGCTTTACCATAACGCCGACGCAGCACCTGATTCATCGCCGCATAATCATCGCCCGGCGTAATGCCAGTAATGTTATAGCGCCGATACTCCGCACGCAGCGGGCCGTTAGCATCAAATACCACACAGGAGGCGACGGTTTGTTCACCCATGGTATGGCTGATGTCAAAGCACTCCATCCGCTTCACTTCCGGCAATTTCAACACGCTGGCAAGCGCGGTCAGTCGCTGGTGAACGGTAGATTGCTGCGAAAGTTTGCTGGTTAAGGCCGTCGCCGCATTGGTGCGCGCGAGTTTCAGATAACGCGCCCGATCGCCGCGAGGTTTGGTTTGAACATTAATCTTGCGTCCCGCCAGTTCTGAAAGGGAATCGGCGAGCAGCGTTTTATCGCTAAGATTAAAATCGAGCAGGATCTCACCCGGTAAGGTGCGCATCTGGCTGCCTTGTAAATAGAACTGACCTACGAAGGTTTCCACCACCTCGCTCAGTTCCGTACCGCCCGGCACTTTCGGGAAATAGCTGCGGCTGCCGAGCACTTTACCCTGACGAATGAACAATACGTGGACACAAGCCATGCCCGCATCGAACGCCACACCAATAACGTCAAGGTCGTCGCCGGTATTGGACACAAACTGTTTTTCGGTGACGCGTCGCACCGCCTGAATTTGGTCGCGAATACGTGCCGCTTCTTCAAACTCCAGATTCTGGCTGGCAGTTTCCATACGGCTAATGAGTTGCGTAAGCACCTGATCATCTTTGCCAGACAAAAACAGGCGCACATACTCGACCTGCTGAGCGTATTCTTCTTCACTCACCAGTCCTTCAACGCACGGTCCCAGACAGCGCCCTATCTGATATTGCAGACACGGACGCGAGCGATTGCGATAAACACTATTTTCGCACTGGCGAATGGGGAATATCTTTTGCAGTAACGCCAGTGTTTCACGTACGGCATAGCCATTCGGGAACGGGCCGAAATATTCACCTTTGGCATGCTTCGCACCACGATGCATCGCCAGACGCGGGTGGGTATCGCCACTCAGGAAGATAAAAGGATAAGATTTATCATCGCGTAGCAAAACGTTATAACGCGGCTGATAGAGTTTGATGTAGTTGTGTTCCAGCAACAGCGCTTCGGTTTCTGTATGAGTAACCGTTACATCAATTTGCTGGATCTGGGCGACCAGCGCTTCGGTTTTGCGCGAAGCGAGGTTGCTACGGAAATAGCTGGAAAGCCGTTTTTTCAGGTCTTTCGCTTTGCCGACATAGATAACCGTACCACCAGCATCGTACATGCGATAAACGCCTGGCTGGCTGGTTACGGTTTTTAAAAACGCTTTTGCGTCAAACTGATCACTCACTGACTTGATAATGTCTCCGCATTACACAGACCATGGCGAATTGCCAGGTGAGTCAGCTCAACATCGCCATGAATGTTTAGTTTACTGAACATACGATAGCGGTAGCTGTTCACCGTTTTCGGACTGAGATTGAGCTGTTCTGAGATCTCATTGACCTTCTGGCCCTTGGTGATCATCAGCATAATCTGCAATTCACGTTCAGACAAACTGGCAAATGGGCTTTCTGTTTTTTCTGGTTCGATCTGGCTTAACGCCATTTGTTGAGCGATGTCAGAAGCAATGTAACGCTGTCCAGAATAAACAGAACGAATCGCACTCACGACTTCCTGCGGAGCCGCGCCTTTGCTGAGGTAGCCAGCAGCACCGGCCTGCATGACTTTCGCTGGTAAAGGGTTTTCTGTATGGACCGTAAGCATGATGATTTTTACATCAGCTGTGGAACGCGCGATTTTACGCGTCGCCTCAAGACCGCCAATGCCCGGCATACTCATGTCCATTAGCACCACGTCAACGGCATTTGCCCGGCACCACTTAACGGCGTCTTCACCGCACGATGCCTCACCAACGACTTTTATACCCTTTATATCTTCCAGAATGCGTCGTATCCCTGCGCGCACCAGTTCGTGGTCATCAACAAGTAGAACGTTGATCAAAGGAATATCTCCAGAAATAGGGATAACGCTACTGATAGTTAGTCATTCGTATATTAGCGGTTTTTATTGCAACTTTGAAACGTTAAAAATGGTGGGTATTCGATTTTTCTCTCGTTTTTGTCAATTCGATTGTCCACAGTTATGGTCACGCCCGTCACCAACGGCTTACCGGATCGTTTCACAGTAAGCCCTGCGACGAAATGTGACAAAAATTACCTTTATTCAGCAAAAATGAAAATCAGCCCGCTGAATATGTAACATTAATTAACCCGAACAATACGGGCAAAAAACATTCATGATAAAAATATTTATTGGTCATTATATTAACGCATTTAATAGCACCGTTGACGGCACGCTCAAAAAACAACCACTGCTATTTTTAGCAAAGCTTATGGTATACTCCGCCGCCTTAACATTTTTCACCGCAAATTTTCATTGCAACATGACGAGGAAAATAAATGAGTACGCCTGATTTTTCTACTGCCGAGAATAATCAAGAACTGGCAAATGAAGTCTCCTGCCTGAAAGCGATGCTGACGCTGATGCTGCAGGCGATGGGACAAGCTGACGCGGGCCGCGTGATGTTAAAGATGGAAAAACAGCTTGCGCTGATCGAAGACGAAACCCAGGCTGCTGTATTTTCCAAAACGGTTAAGCAAATTAAACAAGCCTACCGTCAGTAATATAAAACCGGCTGAGAGCGTGCCTTTCAGCCGGTTTTTGCATCTGGCACGCAGAAAGAAAAGCGATCAAATTAAGCCAGTAGCGGCCGCGTAACAGGCAACCTGGGTCTTATTCGGTGCATTGATTTTTTTCTGCATGTTTTTCTGATGGAAATTGACCGTATTCTCAGAGATTGACAAAATCATCGCTATCTCTGCTGATGTCTTCCCTTCCGCCGTCCATTTCAGAATTTCTTTTTCGCGCTTGCTGAAATTCATCTCTGGCGTCATCACTATTTCATCATTTAAACGCATCAGAGCCATCAGACTTTCGCGCACCAGTAACTGCATTTTTAATTGCAGTTCATCACTAAGAATGGGTATTTCGCGCGCGCTGCAACGGGAAAAGGACAAAAAGCCCAGCGCCCGGTTTGGCAGCATTAAATACTGGGTGACACCACGGCGTAAACCGTGTGCGCGCGCGGCTTCCCATAACGGCTGTGCTTCGCTGAATAAGTCATCATTCCACATTAAATGGCCCTGACTAAAGTTTTCAGGGTTCAGCACAGGATCAATGGCGAGAAAGTTTTTTGCCTGATAATAACTCACCCACGACTCAGGGTAATTGGTGTAGAAAGCTACTTTAGGTCGCGTGAATGGTACCGGGTGGCGAACACATAACGAATAGTAATCGTACTCCAGCTGCTGAGCCTGAAGCTCGATTTCATGGTAGACCTCTTCTGCGGCCTCCATCCTCTGAAAACGCAACAGCATCGTGCGACGCCAGCTGAAAAAATCCGTATCCTGCATAGTAAACCGCAACGCCCCTGAGAGTGAGTATCATTTATAATGATAATTCAAACTATCACATAAATAAGATTTATATATAAATTATATTATTCAGGTAATAAAGTACTTTTGCAAGATATCACATTCTCTTATGTTATTAATGAGTTAGGCTGATTCATTAAGCACTTTTATCACACTTGAAATGGCGTTCAGCCCCGACAAGAGCGCCGTCGGGGCTGATTTTTTCTTATTATTGCAGCAGAAACTTCTCGAGAAACTGGCGAGTGCGAGGCTGCTGAGGATCGGCAAATAACGCTTTTGCGGCCCCCTGCTCGACTATCCGCCCCTGGTCCATAAAGATCGCCCGGTCCGCAACATCCCGGGCAAAGCTCATTTCGTGCGTCACAATCACCATCGTGCGCTTTTCCTGCGCCAGCTGACGGATGGTGTTCAGGACTTCGCCCACCAGCTCTGGATCCAGCGCCGACGTTGGCTCGTCAAACAAAATCACCTCAGGACGCATAGCCAGCGCTCGCGCAATCGCGACACGCTGCTGTTGACCGCCAGACAAACGACGTGGATAGCTGGTTTCTTTACCTGCCAGCCCAACTTTCGCCAACAGCTCGCGAGCACGCGCCGTGGCCTCTTCTTTCGGTTCGCCTTTGACGATCACCGGCCCTTCAATAATGTTTTCCAGCACCGTACGATGCGGAAACAAATTAAAGTTCTGGAAGACAAACCCGACGTGCTGACGCAACTGGCGAATCAGCGATTTTTGCTGACTTAATGAACGTGCAGTATCAATGGTGATATCGCCAACGGTGATGGTTCCCACTTCCGGTTGTTCCAGCAGATTTATGCTGCGTAGCAACGTGGTTTTGCCGGAACCACTCGGACCGATAATTGCCACTACTTCGCCAGGCTTCACCTCAAGGTCGATACCGTGCAGCACCGTCTGACCGTGGAATTTTTTCACCAGGTTCTTAACTTCAATGGCACTCATTTTGGTTCTCTCTCCTGGCGATTAAGTTGATTCTCAAAATGGTTCTGCAACGTCGATAACACTGTCGCCATGATCCAGTAGATGAGCGAAGCCGCCAGATACATGGTGAACACCTCCAGCGTACGCGAGGTAATCAACTGCGCCTGACGGAACAGCTCCGGCACCTGGATTGTCGCGGCCAGCGATGTATCTTTTACCAGGCTGATAAAGCTGTTCGACAGCGGCGGCAACGCCACCCGCGCCGCCTGTGGCAAAATCGCGCGACGCATGGTCTGCCACGGCGTCATACCAATACTGGCAGCAGCTTCCCACTGACCTTTATCAATAGAAGAAATGGCGGCGCGCAGCGTTTCGGCAGCATAGGCGGCAGTGTTTAGCGACAGACCAATCATTGCTGACGGAATGGGATCTAGTTCGATGCCAAACTGCGGCAAGCCGTAATAGATCATAAACAATTGTGCGATGAGTGGCGTACCACGAAAAATAGAGATATAAAAACGCGCCAGCCAGCGCACGGGCCAGATTGGCGACAGGCGCATCAGCGCGAGAATAAACCCTAGCAGTAAGCCAAAAAACATGCCGCCGATACTGAGTTGCAGCGTATACCCAGCCCCTTTCAGCAGGAACGGCAAGGAATCAATAACCAGTTGTATACTTTCTTGCATGAGCGTTTCCGGAGCTAAACGTGGGGATGATAGGCGAACAGCGCAGGCGCGCCGCCGGTATGAATAAACAGAATCGGCCCTTCATCTTTGAAGCGTTTCTGACTGATACCGTCAATCAGCCCCGCCATCGCTTTTCCGGTATACACAGGATCAAGCAGAATGCCTTCCAGCCGCGCCAGCAATTTCACTGCTTCCATGCCTTCGTCGTTCGGCACGCCGTAGCCAGGTGCAAAATAGTCATCCCAGAGTAAAATTTCCGCTGATGCGGTCAGCTCCAGTTCTTTCGCAATCGCCTGTTGAAGGTTAACCACTTTCGGTAATTGATCGGCAACGGAACGCGACACGGTCACGCCAATCAGTTCGCTTTCAGGCATCAGGTGTTCCAGCCCAACAGCCAGTCCGGCGTGAGTTCCGGCACTGCCCGATGCGACCACCACCGACGAAATATTAACCGCCCCTTCACACTGTTGCGCGATTTCCAGCGCACTCTCCACATAACCCAGCGCACCCAAAGCATTAGAACCGCCAACCGGAATGACATACGGGCGAAAGCCTTGTGCTTCGACTCGCGTCGCCAGCTCCTCCAGTTGGGCATTGGGATCGGTCAGTGCGTCGCACATTTCAATCTGGGTATTGAACAGATCCAGCAACAAACGATTGCCGTTGGTTAAATAGTTTTCTGCGGTTGTGCCAATAGGATTTTCCAGCAGCGCCACGCAGTGCAGACCGAGTTTCGCAGCGACTGCGGCAGTCTGGCGCACATGGTTAGACTGGATCGCCCCGGCAGTAATCAGCGTATCGGCACCTTCGCGCAGAGCATCTGCCGCAAGAAATTCCAGCTTACGTAATTTATTGCCGCCCATTGCCATGGGGGTGACGTCATCCCGTTTGATGAAAATTTCCCGTCCAAGATAATCAGAAAAGCGTGGCAGATATTCGAGCGGCGTTGGCGCGCCGATAAATTCCAGCCGTGGAAAACGGGTTAAATTATGCAGTGGCATAACAGCCTCCGATGTGTGTTGTTGTGATTTTCTTATTATGCACGCTGAAAACGCGTAAATAAAAAAGGCGCTAGTGAAAGCGCCCTTTTTTGTCATTATGCTGATTATTTGGTCACATCAGCACCAAACCATTTTTCAGAAAGGGCTTGCAGAGTGCCATCTTTTTGCATTTCCGCAATTGCATCATTCACCGCTTTCAGCAGGTCTTCATTTCCTTTACGCAGCGCTACGCCGGACTCCTGACGGGAGAATGCTTCACCGGTTACTGCCAGCGTATCGTTGGTTTTCTTCACCAGATCCAGCGCAGCCAGACGGTCAACGAGGATCGCATCAATACGGCCTACGCGCAGATCCTGATATTTGGTCGGGTCATCATCATAGGTACGCACATCGACGCCCTGAACATTTTGGCGCAGCCACTCTTCATAGTTAGTGCCCAGACCGACACCCACTTTTTTGCCTTTCAGATCATCAGCCGTTTTAATGCTGCCTTCGTTACCTTTTTTCACCAGCGCCTGAATACCGGAAATGGTGTACGGGGTAGAGAAATCGTATTTTTTCTTGCGCTCGTCAGAAATAGTGACCTGGTTAATCACCACATCAATGCGTTTAGAGTCCAGCGACGCCAGCATACCGTCCCATTTGGTCGGTTTTAGTGACGCCTCAACGCCAAGATGTTTTGCCAGCTGTTGGGCAAATTCCACTTCAAAACCGGTTAATTTGCCGTCATCCCCCTGAAAACTGAACGGCGGATAAGTTCCTTCCAGCCCTACGAGCAGCGTACCGCGCTCTTTAACTTTATTAAGCAGACCTTCATCTGCAAAACTTTTAACGCTCATGCCCGCAACCAGCGCCACGGCCATCACACCCATCAATGCCTGACGTCCCAGATGTGCTAATTTCATATTCACCCCGAATGTTGTTATGTCTGTTTGCAGTGTAGAGCCATTGTTTGTAAACACAAAAACAACTCCGCTACATCTTATTCTTATTTAATATATATCAGAAGCAGGCAGGCTGGTGGATTTCTGCACAAGTCCGGTACACGTTTGACGCTGATAGTGTTGATACTTCCGTAACGCAATGCGGTAATTGTTGGTGCTGGTAGTGGGCAGCCACGGGGCGAGGATTTCATCAAGGAAACCGTCCTGCAGCTGATCGAGGGAAATATTTTGCTCGTGAAGATGATTACCCAAACGGCGCAGACGAACGACATATTCACGCACCGTACCTGGGCTCATTTCAGTTTGCTCAAAAAGAAATTGCTTAAAGCCGATAATATCGAAAAAATCACTCTGTGTTTTGCAATGTAAATCACCGCAGAATCGGCACAATGCCGCCCATGATTTTTGTTCCACTTGCCAGCCATTTTCATCAAGCAGCGTGTCCAGGCGGGAAATCTCGATTTTATTCACTATTTTGCCGTCGCGAACGAGGGTAATGCGATCGAGTAATTTACGGCAATGCGCGCAATGGGTCTGGCTGTGTTTAAAGTCTTTAAGATAGCGGCTTAATGGCCGTCTTTTCAGGTGCTGCACCATCATTAAGAACTCCCGGTAGTCAAAATTAAAGTGCGGCATTTACTGACGTTATAACTTACCCAGTTTAGTGCGTAACCGTTTAATGGCCTGACTATGTAACTGACTGACCCGCGATTCCCCGACCTCCAGCACCGCACCAATCTCTTTGAGATTCAGCTCTTCCTGGTAATAGAGGGTTAATACCAGTTTTTCGCGCTCCGGCAACGTTTCGATAGCTTCCATCACCCGCTGGCGCAGATTACTGTCCAGCAGTTGTTGTAGCGGGTTTTCTCGCTGATGATCATCAGTAACCAGTTCGATACTATCGCCGTGCTCTTCGCGCCACTCATCGTAGGAGAAGAGCTGGCTGTTATTGGTGTCGAGCAACATTTGGCGATAGTCGGCAATATCGATCCCTAAACGTTCCGCTACCTCAGTTTCCGTGGCGTTGCGGCCAAGTTCCTGCTCCAGTTGCCCTATTGCCTGTGCCACTTCACGCGCGTTGCGTCGCACGCTGCGCGGCACCCAGTCACGGCTGCGAAGTTCATCCAGCATAGCGCCACGGATACGCTGCACTGCGTAAGTTGTAAATGCCGTTCCTTGTAGGGCGTCATAGCGTTCGACGGCATTAAGTAACCCAATGCCGCCCGCCTGTAGCAGATCGTCAAGTTCCACGCTCGCGGGCAGTCGAACCTGCAGGCGCAATGCTTCGTGACGCACCAGCGGGACATAACGCTGCCACAGCGAGTGTTTATCCATTACACCTTCAGCGGTATAGAGTGAATTCACGATAAACAGCCCTGCGTTATATGAGTTATCGGCATGATTATCCGTTTCTGCAGGGTTTTTAATCGGACGATTAGTGGGTGAAATGAGGGGTTATTTGGGGGTTACCGGTAAATTGCGGACAGAAAAAACCCCGCCGGTGGCGGGGAAGCACGTTGCTGGCAAATTACCATTCATGTTGCCGGATGCGGCGTAAACGCCTTATCCGGCCTACAAAAATGTGCAAATTCAATAAATTGCAATTCACCTTGTAGGCCTGATAAGCGCAGCGCATCAGGCAATTTGGCGTTGCCGTCAGTCTCAGTTAATCAGGTTACGACGATTAACCCTGCAGCAGAGACAGAACCTGCTGCGGTACCTGGTTAGCTTTTGCCAGCACGGAGTTACCGGCCTGCTGGATGATCTGCGCTTTCGACATGTTGGACACTTCGGTCGCATAGTCGGCGTCCTGAATACGGGACTGCGCTTCAGACAGGTTGGTAGTGGTGTTGTTCAGGTTAGTCACCGCAGAATCCAGACGGTTCTGGATAGCACCCAGGGATGAACGGAATTTGTCGATGGAGCTGATAGCGTCGTCCAGGGCAGCCAGAGGATCTTTGGTTGCAGTGCCTGCACTGGTGGTTTCAGTGGTCAGTTTACCTGTAGAGTTAACATAAGCCTGTGCCCCAACAGTAGCTGCAAATTTACCAGTTGCACCTGCGCCATTTGAAGCTACAGTTACTGTACCGGTATCCTTATCGACGTTGTAGTTGATAGTGTAAGATGCGGTTGTGGTGAGCTCTTTGTCTGCATCAGTATAGGTGTCATTCGAATTACCAGCACCATTAGTATTCGCACCACCGAAAGACGCAGTTGCAGACTGAATACCTGTATTATACTTAATTGTCGCACCAGTAACTGCTGTGTTAGCCGTTGCAGCACTCTGTACTGTGCTCAGAACAGTATCAGCACTTACCGTTTTGGTGTAGGTAACGCCAGAAGTTGCCGCAGCACCAAAGTTATAAGTTGTGCCAGACAGCTGGATAGAACCAGTTGTCGCTAAAGTACTACCGCTAGCAAACAGATCGGACAATTTCGCTGAAGATGCAATGCCGGCGTTGTTTGTAGATAGGTTACCAGTGGCGTCCAGGTACGCGGCTTTACCACCGATGGTCACATCGCCATTAGCATCTACATCAAACTTCACATCACCAGTACTACGAGTATAAACACCTGATGCAGTAGTGCCAGCCGCTGGTTTCAGAGTATTTGCAAAGTTAACAACATCACCATCTGCAACTGTTGCTTGAGTGGTGAAGTTCCCTTTAGCCGCATCATAAGTATAGGTCGCAGCACTCGAGCCAGTAGTAGTAACTGTATCTCCGGTTTTCAGGCGAGACAGTGCATCGCTAGCGCTGAGAGCTGTATTGTTTGTGGTCACAGCATAAGGACCTGTTCCCGTTGCACCAGCAGCGGTCAGATCGCTGACTGTAGCAGCTTTGTTCGCAATAGTACCTTTGCCGTTAACGTTAAACCCATTCAGCCCCAGCGTATCAGAGTCAATTTTCTTCAGATCAATAGTGATAGTCTGGCCGTCATTCGCACCAACCTGAATTTTCATCGAACCGTCTTTTGCCAGTACGTTCACGCCGTTGAACTGGGTCTGGCCGGATACGCGGTCAATTTCGTCGAGACGGGATTTGATTTCGTCCTGGATGGAGTCCAGGTCAGAATCGGAGTTAGTCCCTGTAGTGGCCTGAACCGTCAGTTCACGAATACGCTGTAAGTTGTTGTTGATTTCGGACAGCGCGCCTTCAGTGGTCTGCGCAACGGAGATACCGTCGTTAGCGTTACGTGCGGCCTGAGTCAGGCCTTTAATGTTAGAAGTGAAGCGGTTAGCAATCGCCTGACCCGCTGCGTCATCCTTCGCGCTGTTGATACGCAAGCCAGAAGACAGACGCTCGATAGAACTCGACAGCGCAGACTGGTTCTTGTTGATATTATTTTGAGTGATCAGCGAGAGGCTGTTGGTATTAATGACTTGTGCCATGATTCGTTATCCTATATTGCAAGTCGTTGATTACGTATTGGGTTTCCACCCGTCGGCTCAATCGCCGTCAACCCTGTTATCGTCTGTCGTAAAACAACCTTTAGAATTTTTTTCACAAACAGCCATTTTTTGTTAGTCGCCGAAATACTCTTTTCTCTGCCCCTTATTCCCGCTATTAAAAAAAACAATTAAACGTAAACTTTGCGCAATTCAGGCCGATAAACCCGGTATTCGTTTTACGTGTCGAAAGATAAAAGGAAATCGCATGGCAAGTATTTCATCGCTGGGAGTCGGGTCAGGTCTGGATTTAAGTTCAATCCTCGATAGCCTCACCGCCGCGCAAAAAGCGACGCTAACCCCTATTTCAAATCAGCAATCGTCGTTTACCGCTAAACTTAGCGCCTACGGTACGCTGAAAAGCGCGTTGACGACTTTCCAGACCGCCAATACTGCATTGTCTAAAGCCGATCTTTTTTCCGCCACCAGCACTACCAGCAGCACCACCGCGTTCAGTGCCACCACCGCGGGTAACGCCATCGCCGGGAAATACACCATCAGCGTCACCCATCTGGCGCAGGCGCAAACCCTGACAACGCGCACCACCAGAGACGATACGAAAACGGCGATCGCCACCAGCGACAGTAAACTCACCATTCAACAAGGTGGCGACAAAGATCCGATTACCATTGATATCAGCGCGGCTAACTCATCGTTAAGCGGGATCCGTGATGCCATCAACAACGCAAAAGCGGGCGTAAGTGCGAGCATCATTAACGTGGGTAACGGTGAATATCGTCTGTCAGTCACATCAAATGACACCGGCCTTGACAATGCGATGACGCTCTCGGTTAGCGGTGATGATGCGCTACAAAGTTTTATGGGCTATGACGCCAGTGCCAGCAGCAACGGCATGGAGGTCTCGGTCGCCGCCCAGAATGCGCAGCTGACGGTCAACAACGTCGCCATTGAGAACAGCAGCAACACCATCAGCGACGCGCTGGAAAACATCACCCTGAACCTGAACGATGTCACCACGGGCAACCAGACGCTAACCATCACTCAGGACACCTCCAAAGCGCAAACGGCAATTAAAGACTGGGTGAATGCCTATAACTCGCTAATAGATACCTTCAGCAGCCTGACCAAATACACCGCCGTAGATGCGGGGGCTGATAGCCAGAGTTCTAGCAATGGCGCACTGCTCGGCGACTCCACGTTGCGGACGATTCAGACGCAGTTGAAATCGATGCTGAGTAATACCGTTAGTTCTTCCAACTATAAAACGTTGGCGCAGATTGGTATCACGACCGATCCCAGCGATGGCAAACTGGAACTGGATGCCGACAAACTCACCGCTGCATTGAAAAAAGATGCCAGCGGCGTAGGTGCATTGATTGTTGGCGATGGTAAAAAAACCGGCATCACGACCACCATCGGCAGCAACCTGACCAGTTGGCTTTCGACAACGGGCATTATTAAAGCCGCTACCGATGGCGTTAGTAAGACCCTGAATAAGTTAACTAAAGACTACAACGCCGCCAGCGATCGCATTGATGCGCAGGTCGCTCGCTACAAAGAACAATTTACCCAACTGGACGTTTTAATGACCTCGTTAAATAGCACCAGCAGCTACTTAACGCAGCAGTTCGAAAACAACAGTAATTCCAAGTAATCATTATTTATCGGGAGACAGGTCATGTACGCGGCAAAAGGCACCCAGGCCTATGCACAAATTGGCGTCGAAAGCGCCGTAATGAGCGCCAGCCAGCAGCAGCTGGTCACCATGCTATTTGATGGAGTGCTGAGCGCACTGGTTAGAGCGCGCCTGTTTATGCAGGACAACAATCAGCAAGGCAAAGGCGTCTCTTTGTCAAAAGCGATCAACATCATTGAGAACGGACTTCGGGTGAGTCTTGATGAAGAGAGCAAAGACGAACTAACCCAAAACTTGATTGCTCTTTATAGCTATATGGTCAGGCGCTTGCTGCAAGCCAATTTACGCAACGATGTCTCCGCAGTCGAAGAAGTGGAAGCATTAATGCGCAATATTGCCGATGCCTGGAAAGAGTCTTTACTCTCCCCTTCTTTGATTCAGGACCCAGTCTGATGAACCATGCACCGCATTTGTATTTCGCCTGGCAACAACTCGTCGAAAAAAGCCAGCTCATGTTACGCCTGGCAACGGAAGAACAATGGGACGAACTCATCGCCAGCGAAATGGCGTATGTGAATGCGGTGCAGGAGATTGCACATCTGACTGAAGAGATTGATCCGTCCACCACGATGCAGGAGCAACTCCGCCCGATGCTGCGCCTGATTCTCGACAACGAAAGCAGGGTAAAGCAGTTATTGCAGATTCGGATGGATGAACTGGCGAAACTGGTCGGTCAGTCATCAGTGCAAAAATCGGTGTTAAGTGCCTATGGCGATCAGGGCGGCTTTGTGCTGGCTCCGCAGGATAACCTCTTTTGAATCTTAACGAGCCGATGGCTCGCGAATAATCCGATTACGGCTACGCTTCTAATGTTCCCCTTGAATGGAGTCGAAGAATGCGTAATCCCACGCTGTTACAATGTTTTCACTGGTATTACCCGGAAGGCGGTAAGCTCTGGCCTGAACTGGCCGAGCGCGCCGACGGTTTTAATGATATTGGTATCAATATGGTCTGGTTGCCGCCCGCCTATAAAGGCGCATCGGGCGGGTATTCGGTCGGCTACGACTCCTATGATTTATTTGATTTAGGCGAGTTTGATCAGAAAGGCAGCATCCCTACTAAATATGGCGATAAAGCACAACTGCTGGCCGCCATTGACGCCCTGAAACGTAATGACATTGCGGTGCTGCTGGACGTGGTAGTCAATCACAAAATGGGCGCGGATGAAAAAGAAGCTATTCGCGTGCAGCGCGTTAATGCTGACGACCGTACGCAAATTGATGAAGAAATCATTGAATGCGAAGGCTGGACGCGTTACACCTTCCCCGCCCGTGCCGGGCAATACTCACAGTTTATCTGGGATTTCAAATGTTTTAGCGGTATCGACCATATCGAAAATCCTGATGAAGATGGCATTTTTAAAATTGTTAACGACTACACCGGCGAAGGCTGGAACGATCAGGTTGATGATGAACTCGGTAATTTCGATTACCTGATGGGCGAGAATATCGATTTTCGCAATCATGCCGTGACGGAAGAGATTAAATACTGGGCGCGCTGGGTGATGGAACAAACGCAATGCGACGGTTTTCGTCTTGATGCGGTCAAACATATTCCGGCGTGGTTTTATAAAGAGTGGATCGAACACGTACAGGAAGTTGCGCCAAAGCCGCTGTTTATTGTGGCGGAATACTGGTCGCATGAAGTTGATAAGCTGCAAACGTATATTGATCAGGTGGAAGGCAAAACCATGCTGTTCGATGCGCCGCTGCAGATGAAATTCCATGAAGCATCGCGCATGGGACGCGACTACGACATGACGCAGATTTTCACTGGGACGCTTGTGGAAGCCGATCCTTTTCACGCCGTAACCCTCGTTGCCAACCACGACACCCAACCGTTGCAAGCCCTCGAAGCGCCGGTCGAACCGTGGTTTAAACCGCTGGCGTACGCCCTAATTTTGTTGCGGGAAAATGGCGTTCCTTCGGTGTTCTATCCTGACCTCTATGGCGCGCATTACGAAGATGTCGGTGGTGACGGGCAAACCTATCCGATAGATATGCCAATAATCGAACAACTTGATGAGTTAATTCTCGCCCGTCAGCGTTTCGCCCACGGTGTACAGACGTTATTTTTCGACCATCCGAACTGCATTGCCTTTAGCCGCAGTGGCACCGACGAATATCCCGGCTGCGTGGTGGTCATGTCGAACGGAGATGATGGCGAAAAAACCATTCATCTGGGAGAGAATTACGGCAATAAAACCTGGCGTGATTTTCTGGGGAACCGGCAAGAGAGCGTAGTGACCGACGAAAACGGCGAAGCGACCTTCTTTTGCAACGGCGGCAGCGTCAGCGTGTGGGTTATCGAAGAGGTGATTTAAATTCATCCCCGGCGGCAAGCCGGGGAGATTTCATTACGGCAGTGGCGTCGGTAACGGCGCTTTATCCAGCGCGGCGGCACACTCTGCCGTCGGGCGATCCACACGCTCCATTGTCATACCATCGTACTCAATGGTGTTACCGTCACGCTCAACCTCATACAGCTCACGTTTTACGGTAACGTTAGTGAGATCATCAGACATCAATGTCAACTTACCCGGCACGGCAATCACCCGCTGCCACTGACGGCAATCGAGGGTATCGCCCTCTTTAGTGACAATCAGGCTGCCTATCGCTTCCGGACTGACCAGCGCACGTTGCGGCCCTTTGGTCTGCCAGTAGCCCGCCAGCCAGTCCGGCGCGGGGGTTTTAACGACATTGTTATAGTTTTCGACTTCGGCACAGCCCGCCAGCAACATGAGCGCGCCTGCAATTGCGAGTTTTTTCATCATTCGTCCTGCATGAGAAGAAAAGAGGATTGTGGCATTAAAGCCCTGATGTCGCCAGCCTTTCCAGGTTCAGAGAGAAATTTGATCTAACTATTATTTTTGTGAATTATTACCCCGAAAATAAATTTGCTTGATGTATGATTCGCGACTCTTATTTCAAACCTTCTGAGTTCAGAGGCTACATACATGTCATGGCAGCAATTCAAACACGCCTGGTTGATTAAATTCTGGGCACCCATCCCTGCGGTCATCGCGGCGGGTATTCTCTCCACTTACTACTTTGGCATCACTGGCACCTTTTGGGCTGTCACGGGTGAATTTACCCGTTGGGGCGGTCAGCTCCTGCAGCTGTTCGGCGTCCATGCTGAAGAGTGGGGTTATTTTAAAATTATCCATCTGGAAGGATCGCCATTAACCCGCATCGACGGCATGATGATCCTCGGTATGTTTGGCGGCTGCTTTGCTGCAGCGCTGTGGGCCAACAATGTCAAACTACGCATGCCGCGCAGCCGTATCCGCATTATGCAGGCCATCATTGGCGGCATTATCGCCGGTTTTGGCGCGCGTCTGGCAATGGGCTGTAACCTGGCGGCGTTCTTTACCGGCATTCCTCAGTTCTCGCTGCATGCCTGGTTCTTTGCCATCGCCACTGCCATCGGTTCATGGTTTGGCGCGCGCTTTACCCTGCTGCCCATCTTCCGTATTCCCGTGAAAATGCAGAAAGTTTCTGCTGCCTCACCGCTGACGCAAAAACCGGATCAGGCGCGGCGTCGTTTTCGTCTCGGGATGCTGGTCTTTTTCGGCATGCTGGGCTGGGCGCTGCTGACGGCGATGAACCAACCAAAACTGGGGCTGGCAATGCTGTTTGGCGTCGGCTTTGGTTTACTGATTGAACGTGCGCAAATCTGCTTTACTTCGGCGTTCCGCGATATGTGGATCACCGGACGTACCCACATGGCGAAAGCAATCATTATCGGTATGGCGGTAAGTGCCATCGGGATCTTAAGTTACGTACAGTTAGGCGTTGAACCCAAAATCATGTGGGCAGGACCAAACGCGGTAATTGGTGGTTTGCTGTTTGGATTTGGCATCGTGCTGGCAGGCGGCTGCGAAACCGGCTGGATGTACCGCGCGGTAGAAGGCCAGGTGCACTACTGGTGGGTCGGTCTGGGCAATGTGATCGGCTCAACGATTCTGGCGTATTACTGGGATGATTTCGCTCCGGCGCTGGCCACCGACTGGGACAAAATCAACCTCCTGAAAACCTTTGGCCCGATGGGTGGCCTGCTGGTGACATATTTGCTGCTGTTTGCTGCGCTGATGTTGATTATCGGCTGGGAAAAACGCTTCTTCCGCCATGCGGCACCGCAGACAGCTAAGGAGATCGCATGAAAAATATCGTTCCTGATTACCGCCTTGATATGGTGGGTGAACCCTGCCCTTATCCGGCAGTTGCAACCCTTGAGGCGATGCCGCAATTAAAAAAAGGTGAGATCCTGGAAGTGGTGAGCGACTGTCCGCAGTCGATCAATAATATTCCACTGGATGCGCGTAATCACGGCTATACGGTGCTGGATATTCAGCAAGACGGGCCGACCATTCGTTATTTAATTCAGAAATAATCCCTCCTTCCCGCTGTGTCCCACAGCGGGAACATCGTTGTCTCTGTATCATATAGATTTTACCCGCCCCCTCTCCTATTCTTTTCAGGGTGATCTCAGGAGGTTGCTATGTGTGGACGCTTTGCCCAATCCCAAACGCGTGAAGATTACCTTGCGCTTCTCGCGGAAGATATTGAACGCGATATTCCCTACGATCCCGAACCCATTGGCAGATACAACGTCGCGCCGGGAACCAAAGTTCTTCTGCTCAGTGAACGTGATGAACACCTTCATCTCGATCCCGTTGTCTGGGGATATTCTCCCGGATGGTGGGATAAATCGCCGCTGATTAACGCCCGCGTAGAAACTGCGGCAACCAGTCGTATGTTTAAACCGCTCTGGCAACATGGTCGGGCAATCTGTTTTGCCGATGGCTGGTTTGAGTGGAAAAAAGAAGGCGACAAAAAACAGCCTTATTTTATCTATCGCGCTGATGGACAACCTGTTTTTATAGCCGCGATAGGTAGCACACCGTTTGAGCGCGGTGACGAGGCCGAAGGTTTTTTGATTGTCACTGCGGCGGCAGACCAGGGTCTGGTGGATATTCATGACCGCCGCCCGCTGGTACTGTCGCCAGAAGCTGCGCGGGAATGGATGCGGCAAGATATTGGTGGTAAAGAAGCATCTGAAATCGCAGCCAGGGGATGTGTTCCAGCAAACCAGTTCACCTGGCACCCGGTATCGCGCGCGGTGGGTAATGTCAAAAACCAGGGCGCGGAGTTAATTCAACCTGTTTGTTGACATCCTCCACGCCCTGAAGGACGTGGATCCCTGCTACGTTCAGGCTGTCGCCTGAATCATTTCGGTGGGTTCCTGCTTCAACGAGCGGCCTGACGGCACCATCTCTCCACAGGCAAGAACGGCGTGCCCCGCCGCTAAAATGTTACGAGCGCCATTTACATCGGCGTTCGCTGTATATCCACATACCTGGCATCTGAATTTACTTTGTGACAGGCGATTTTCTTTCGCTGTATGACCACAGCACGCGCAACGCTGGCTTGTGTACGCTGGCGGAACAGCAAGCACCTGACCGCCACTCCAGAGCTGCTTGTACTCAAGCTGACGGCGCATTTCATACCAGCCCTGATCCAGTATCGAACGGTTTAAACCTGATTTTGCCCGGACATTGCGCCCCGGCTGGCTGACCGTACCCGCTGCTGACTTTGACATGTTGCTGACCTTCAAATCCTCAATGACTATCATTGCGTGGTTTTTGCTGACGGTCGTTGTGACTTTGTGAAGGTAGTCCCTGCGGATATTTGCGATACAGGAACGCAGTCGCTGTATTTTGCGTTTCTGCTTCTGCCAGTTGTTGCTGAATTTGACCTTGCGGCTTAACTGTCGCTGAAGTCTCGCCAGAGTCTTCTGGTTTTTCTGAAAACTGTTTACAGACCCAAAGACTGTGCCATCTGACAGCGTGGCGAGTTTAGCCACGCCAGCATCCAGCCCGACCATTGATGCTGAAGGGTGAACCGGAGTTGATACTTCACTTTCTGTCTGAATACTGATGTACCACTTACCGCAGGACTGGCTGACAGTGACATTTTTCACAACACCCGTGACCTGACGGCTATTCCGGTAGCGCATCCAGCCCAGTTTCGGCAGAAAAATACGGCTGTTTTCCTGATCGAGCTTAACGCCCTGCGAGTAGTGGAATGCATCATTCTGTCCACGCTTTTTGAATCGGGGAAAAGCAGCCCGCTTCTGGAAGAAGTTTTTGTAAGCCCGCTCAAGGTCTTTCAGTGACTGTTGCAATGGCTGTGAGGGCGAATCTTTAAGCCATTGCGTTTCAGTGGCGTTTTTCCACTCAACCAACCAGGAAGCCATTTTCCCGTAAGGGATGTATTTATTGCCGGCCTCATGATTCTCATTCTGAAGCGCCAGAGCACGATTGAAAACGAAACGACATGCGCCTGCGAAGCGCCTCATTTCACGCTCCTGTTGACCACCTGGTCTTAACTGGAATTTAAATGCTTGTAGTCGTTTCACAGGCCAAATGATACTTTGGTCTGTGAAAAAAGAAACCGATATCCGGCGTGGAAGGCACTGTGTTTTTCTGATGCATGTTCACCGGGTCTTTGTCACCAGATACCGACGTCAGATTTTTGACCATGACGCGACAGAAAAACTACGCACTTACTTTTCAAATGTATGTGCTGATTTTGAAGCTGAATGAACCGCCCCGGGTTTCCTGGAGAGTGTTTTATCTGTGAACTCAGGCTGCCAGATCATTGTTTCCGATGGAAGCATAATAAGCTTTTTCTGCTTCTGCCGGAGGAGTATGGCCCAGCCTTCCCAGCAATCGTCGATTGTTATACCAGTCCACCCACGTTAGTGTGGCCAGTTCCACTTCTGCACGGTTTTTCCAGCTCTTACGGTGTATTACCTCCGCTTTGTAAAGACCATTGATGCTCTCAGCCATCGCGTTGTCATACGAGTCGCCTGTACTCCCTGTTGATGCCAGTAATCCGGCTTCTTTTAGTCGCTCCGTATAGGCCAGTGACACATACTGAGAGCCTTTATCGCTGTGATGGATGGTGCCAGACGGACGACGGGCCCACAACGCCTGCTCCAGCGCATCCAGCACGAATGTCGTTTCCATAGACGATGAGACCCGCCACCCCACGATGTATCCGGCAAACACATCAATGATAAACGCCACATAGACGAAGCCCTGCCATGTGCTGACGTAAGTAAAATCAGCCACCCACAGCTGGTCAGGACGTTCTGCCACGAACTGACGGTTTACGCGGTCACCTGTGGCAACGGTTTTCCGGCTGACGGTAGTGCGGACCTTTTTACCCCGGAGAACACCGGCAAGTCCCATAACCGCCATGAGGCGCGCCACTGTACATCTGGCCACCCTGATTCCTTCCCGTAACAACTGACGCCAGACTTTACGCACACCGTACACCTGATGATTTTCATCGTATACGCGCTGTATCTCTCTCTTCAGCCAGTCATCGTGCTGCGCACGGGCACTGCGTTTATCCGGATGATGTCGCTGTTGCTGACAATGGTAATACGTTGACGGGGCAATATGCAGTTCGCTGCATACCGGTCCGACCCCGTACTGCTCACGCAGCTTATCCAGCAGTGGCATCATTTTTTCCAGAGGCGGTCGAACTCCGCCTTCGCAAAATAAGCGGAAGCCTGGCGAAGGATATCGTTACTGCGGCGCAGTTCACGATTTTCACGTTCCAGCTCTTTCAGACGCTGACGTTCAGCGCTGGTGAGCCCACCATCACCGCCCCCGGTATCCCGCTCATGCT
Organism: Escherichia sp. HH091_1A; assembly: GCF_030295175.1. Classification (NCBI taxonomy): domain Bacteria; kingdom Pseudomonadati; phylum Pseudomonadota; class Gammaproteobacteria; order Enterobacterales; family Enterobacteriaceae; genus Escherichia; species Escherichia sp. HH091_1A. The sequence continues at coordinate 2,375,582 of NZ_AP025747.1, forward strand.
GGCGAACCCAGACACGCAGAGTCTCCGGCGTACAGCCAATCTTTGGGGCAATGGAACAAATTGCCGCCCACTGTGAGTCATATTCATCCTGACTTTCCAGAACCATACGAATCGCCCGCTGACGGACTTCGGGGGAAAAACGAGTATTTTTAGTCATCCTGTTTACCTCTTTCTCAGGGAGTTTAGTCTCCAGGATTTCCGGGGCGGTTCAGAACTGGTTGAAATGGATGGCGAACCAGATCACGTCCATTTGTTAATTAACTATCCTCCCAAACTGGCGATATCCAGTCTGGTAAACAGCCTCAAAGGCGTATCGAGTAGATTACTGCGACTAGATCGACCAGATATTGCAGTCAGGTATTACTACAAAGGCGTTTTGTGGAGTCCCGGCTATTTTGCCAGTAGCTGCGGAGGTGCGCCAATATCCGTCATCCGCCAATACATTGAACAACAGCAAACACCTGGTTAGGTGAAAAACCGAGCCTTATATCCCCACCCTGAAGGACGGGGTTTTACAGCGCACTGGATAAGCCTGGAGATTATCTACACCTGCATGGACATCATTGTACTATGCCCCGTACATGCCCCATCACATCCTCAACATCAAAGTATTAGAGCCTTGCTTGCAAACCATTATGCGTCTCAGTTTGTCTCATCTATCTTACGCAAAAAAAATAGAACTAATATCAAGCGGCGCTATATTGCGTATTAAATAAAATCACCTCAATTACATTAATAAATCTAAACAAATATCATGCAAATAATCTCCATGGTTATTTTTAGGCCATTTAAATTAAATAAATAAATTATGAGTCAATCATAAATAACAACCTTTAATATAATTTGACTACCAAATTTATATTCGTTCACAAAATAGTCATGCATTGTGCGCAATAGAAACAGTTCAGATAAAAATAGGGATCTACTTCACAATTTAAATGAGAAACTAAAACTTACATCTTGAAATAATCTCATTGATTAGATGAGTATTTGTAGTGCAGTGACATCATTTTTAAATAATAGTTCAAATAAAAGGGCTCACGATGAAAAAATTAACAGTGGCAATTTCTGCTGTAGCTGCATCTTAACGTATAAACTAGATTTAATAACAACGATAACCGTACCTATCCGGATATCTAATGTCATAAGCATCCCTTTAATTATCCCCTCAACCTCTTGTAACTTTCCCACTCTTGAACTCCACATAGTCCAAACGCCGGATGCAAAAAAATCACACGTGCATTTCTGAAATTGTGATGGAGGAAGATAGTATCAATTATATGTGCTTATAAACGTCCCCGATTAGCGCAGAAGTCACCGGATTGTTCAGGCTCCAATAGGTTGAGTATGCCGTATTTATTTTCCAAAATAAAAATCGATGCTGTTGCTCCTTCATAAAATACTTTTACTCTCTGGACGCTTTTCTTAGCTCTCTTGGTGTTATCTTAAAACGATTATGGAACCTTTCAGTAAAACGAGAAGGACACTTGTAACCATTTTCCCTGGCAATCTCGCTGATAGGTTTTACTGTCGTTTGTATAGCAGACAACGCATTATTTAACCTCACGTCGTCCAATATACTTTGAAAACTTACTCCCTCGCTTGCCAGACGGCGATGCAATGTGGAAACAGAAATGTAGAGATATCTCGCTACCTTGTTTGCTGTCCATTTTGTTCCAGGTTCGGATAGCATTAGGTTATAACAACGACTTATTAATGATTGTTTACTATCTGATAAAAGTAAACAATTAACATGATGTGCTCCTAATGAAAGTAGAACGCCCATTGCTAAGTGTTCCTGAATTTGCGTTGAGAAGCCTCGGGAAACAGATGTTTTTAGTTGCTCCCAACAATATATTAACTCGGGATTCTGAGGTAAGCAGAAACCTGTCGTGTTACGAATTTGATCGGTTATCGCATAAAGATTTTGGAACTTTTCAATTAGATCAATGGGATAATAAAGCATTTCTGCAAGATAAAGACCTGCTTCTGGGTAATTCGCAATATAAAATTCATATCCACAGGGAAATAAAATTATCTGATTATTATCAACAGTTAGACTATGCGTTTCCCAATTGATAACTTTTTTTCCCTGACGGATACGACATAAAGCTGGCATAAGAGGCTTAACCCTGTGAATCTCATGATGTTTATGCATCCGTATTTCTTCAATCTTTAGGTTAGTCCTATCTTTTGCCAGCATACTCTTACCCTACTTTACCTCATAAACTGGTGTTATCTCAGCGGTTGCAATTTTATTGGCATTAAGCATATAACCAACTAACGCTCCGCTGGAATTAGAATCCACAGGAATCTTATCAGTTTTTAGAGCCCATACTTTAAACTGGTAATGATGGGGTTTATCTCCTTTGGGAGGACATGCTCCACCAAATCCTGCATAGCCAAAATCATTTCGGCCCTGGACAGCACCAGTCGGAAGTTTTGTACCATCACGTCTTCCTGCATCAGCGGGCAAATATGTTACCGTTGCTGGAATATTAGCAACAGTCCAGTGCCACCATCCACTGCCTGTAGGCGCATCTGGATCATACACAGTTACGGCAAAGCTTTTGGTGCCTTCTGGAGCACCAGACCAGGTTAATGAGGGCGATGTATTACCCCCCTCACACCCAAATCCAGAAAATACATGAGACGTTGTAAGTTGCTCTCCTGTTTTTATTTCATTACTAGTGACCTGAAATGCTGCGGCCTGCGCAGAAAATGTTATGAATGCCAATACACTTGAAACGATAAGCTTTTTCATAAAAACCTCTTTGTTGTGACCTATCGTTATTTTATTTGATGTGCCTTGCTCTCATTATGCATAAAGGCGCAATGATCGTGCAAATACAATCATAATTATAAAGTTGCCCTCAGCATTAGCCATAATATGCACAAATTACATTCCTGTTGTCTCAAGGATAATTATTTTTTAATGCGGTGCACTTCGTGACAACAAGTTAATGACTAACACACCGGCACAAATCAACATCATGCCTATGATGGCTGGCAGGTCCAGTCGTTGGCTAAAAAATCCCCAGGAAAGCAAACTAATCAGAACGATACCGACTCCTGACCAAATAGCATAAGCAATCCCTGTAGGTATATAAGCCAGCGTCTGAGCTAATAACCAGAATGATGCACAATAACAAATAATTGTGCCAACAGAGGGCCATAACCGTGTAAACCCCTCTGAAAACTTCATTAAGGTTGTACCAATGACCTCTGCAAGTATTGCGCCACCAAGATAAATATAAGGGTTCATAGCATATTCTTTCCTGTTCATACTGGAGAGAATTGTACTACAGTTTGAACACAACTCACCGTTTTCATCCTGGTGTATGTGTATCCAGGGGGCTCTGGCGTGGCAAGAGATAAAGGCAGGAACAATAATGATCAGAAGGAACCCCAGGCTAACAAAAGAGTTCACTCTTCCTATGAGCAAAGCGAAGACAAAACATGTTATCGCGTTTACAGATCGTGGATGGCAGAAAACTTTCAGGATCAGGTATCCATTTCAAACCAGAAAACGAGTGAGTTTACCCCATCCATGCCCCACGCGGTGAGATCGGATGTAATCAACAACAGGTTACACAACTTACACCTGCATGCTCATCACTTCCTGATACGCCGCCACCAGCTTATTACGCACCTGAATCCCCATTTGCATTGAAACTGAGGCTTTTTGCATATCGGTCATCACATCGTTTAACGCCACGCCGGGTTCGCCGAGGGTGAATTTTTCTGCCTGCGTGCGGGCGGCGGTTTGTGTATCGCTTATGCGATCGAGCGCGGCATGCAGCTGCCCGGCAAAACTAATGGTCGGTTGCGGTAGTGATTCCTGCGCACGCGCACTCATCGCCGTAGCCTGTAACTGGCTGATAACCCCTTCAATCCCCTGTATCGCTGACATTTTCATCTCCCGGATAATTTCTGGTAGCAAAGCCTACCAGTAAGTCAATAAGACAAAGGCGCTAAATAGCAACAAAAAAACGGGTTTATTGGCGGATAGAAAAAAACGAAAGCACAAATAATGGAAGCGTCAATTTTTCGAGTTTGCTGACCCGGGAGTGAGTCTTGTTCCACTTTGCCAATAACGCCGTCCATAATCAGCCACGAGGTGCGCGATGAATGCGACTGCAGCCCAGACAAAATCTCTTGAGTGGCTTAATCGCCTGCGTGCGAATCCGAAAATTCCATTGATTGTTGCCGGTTCCGCGGCAGTGGCGGTCATGGTCGCACTGATCCTGTGGGCGAAAGCCCCCGACTACCGCACATTATTCAGCAATCTGTCCGATCAGGATGGTGGCGCAATCGTCAGCCAACTGACGCAAATGAATATTCCTTACCGCTTTAGCGAAGCCAGCGGCGCGATTGAAGTTCCGGCAGAAAAAGTTCACGAACTGCGTCTGCGCCTGGCGCAACAAGGTTTGCCCAAAGGCGGCGCGGTCGGTTTCGAACTGCTCGATCAGGAAAAGTTTGGCATTAGCCAGTTCAGCGAACAGGTGAATTATCAGCGGGCGCTGGAAGGCGAGCTTTCTCGTACCATCGAAACTATCGGCCCGGTAAAAGGGGCGCGTGTCCATTTGGCATTGCCGAAACCCTCTTTATTTGTCCGTGAGCAAAAATCCCCTTCTGCATCGGTGACGGTAAATCTGTTACCCGGCCGCGCACTCGATGAAGGGCAAATTAGCGCCATTGTGCATCTGGTTTCCAGCGCGGTGGCTGGTCTGCCTCCGGGGAACGTCACGTTGGTGGATCAGGGCGGACATCTGTTAACCCAGTCCAACACCAGCGGGCGCGATCTTAATGATGCTCAGTTGAAATATGCCAGTGATGTCGAAGGCCGAATTCAGCGGCGTATTGAAGCGATCCTGTCGCCTATTGTCGGCAACGGCAATATTCACGCCCAGGTTACGGCGCAACTGGACTTCGCCAGTAAGGAGCAAACCGAAGAGCAGTATCGCCCTAACGGTGATAAATCTCAGGCGGCGCTCCGCTCACGCCAGCTTAATGAGAGCGAGCAAAGCGGTTCCGGTTATCCAGGCGGCGTACCGGGTGCGTTGTCGAATCAACCAGCACCCGCAAATAACGCGCCGATCAGCACGCCTCCGGCAAATCAAAATAATCGCCAGCAGCAGGCAAGCACAACCAGCAATAGTGGGCCGCGTAGCACACAACGTAATGAAACTAGTAACTACGAGGTCGATCGCACCATTCGTCATACCAAAATGAACGTGGGCGATGTGCAACGTCTGTCAGTCGCGGTAGTGGTGAATTACAAAACCTTGCCAGATGGCAAACCGTTGCCTCTCAGCAACGAACAGATGAAGCAAATTGAAGATCTGACCCGCGAGGCGATGGGCTTTTCTGAAAAACGCGGTGACTCGCTCAATGTCGTTAACTCGCCGTTCAATAGCAGCGACGAAAGCGGTGGAGAACTGCCGTTCTGGCAACAACAGGTATTTATCGATCAGTTGCTGAGCGCCGGACGCTGGTTGCTGGTACTGCTGGTGGCGTGGCTACTGTGGCGTAAAGCGGTACGTCCACAGCTAACTCGTCGCGCTGAGGCGATGAAAGCTGTGCAGCAACAGGCGCAGGCCCGCGAGGAAGTGGAAGATGCGGTGGAAGTCCGCCTGAGCAAAGATGAACAACTCCAACAACGACGCGCGAACCAACGTCTGGGGGCAGAGGTCATGAGCCAGCGTATCCGTGAAATGTCTGATAACGATCCGCGCGTGGTGGCGCTGGTCATTCGCCAGTGGATAAATAACGATCATGAGTAACCTGACAGGCACCGATAAAAGCGTCATCCTGCTGATGACCATTGGCGAAGACCGGGCGGCAGAGGTGTTCAAGCACCTCTCCCAGCGCGAAGTGCAAACCCTGAGTGCAGCAATGGCGAACGTCACGCAGATCTCCAACAAGCAGCTAACCGATGTGCTGGCGGAGTTTGAGCAAGAAGCTGAACAGTTCGCCGCACTGAATATCAACGCCAACGATTATCTGCGTTCGGTGCTGGTCAAAGCCCTCGGTGAAGAACGTGCCGCCAGCCTACTGGAAGATATTCTCGAAACCCGCGATACCGCCAGCGGTATTGAAACGCTCAACTTTATGGAGCCGCAGAGCGCCGCCGATCTGATTCGCGATGAGCATCCGCAGATTATCGCCACCATTCTGGTGCATCTGAAGCGTGCGCAAGCCGCCGATATTCTGGCGTTGTTCGATGAACGTCTGCGCCACGACGTGATGTTGCGTATCGCCACCTTTGGCGGCGTGCAGCCAGCCGCGCTGGCGGAACTGACCGAAGTACTGAATGGCTTGCTCGACGGTCAGAATCTCAAGCGCAGCAAAATGGGCGGCGTGAGAACGGCAGCCGAAATTATCAACCTGATGAAAACGCAGCAGGAAGAAGCCGTTATTACCGCCGTGCGTGAATTCGACGGCGAGCTGGCACAAAAAATTATCGACGAGATGTTCCTGTTCGAAAATCTGGTGGATGTCGACGATCGCAGCATCCAGCGTCTGTTGCAGGAAGTGGATTCCGAATCGCTGTTGATCGCGCTGAAAGGGGCCGAGCAACCACTGCGCGAGAAGTTCCTGCGCAATATGTCGCAGCGTGCCGCCGATATTCTGCGCGACGATCTCGCCAACCGTGGTCCGGTGCGTCTGTCGCAGGTGGAAAACGAACAGAAAGCGATTCTGCTGATTGTGCGCCGCCTTGCCGAAACTGGCGAGATGGTGATTGGTAGCGGCGAGGATACCTATGTCTGATAATTTGCCGTGGAAAACCTGGACGCCAGACGATCTCGCGCCACCACAGGCAGAGTTTGTGCCAATGGACGAGCCAGAAGAAACCATCATTGAAGAGACTGAACCCAGCCTTGAGCAGCAACTGGCACAACTGCAAATGCAGGCCCATGAGCAAGGTTATCAGGCGGGGATTGCCGAAGGTCGTCAGCAAGGTCACGAACAGGGCTATCAGGAAGGTCTGGCCCAGGGGCTGGAACAAGGGCTGGCACAGGCAAAATCCCAGCAAGCGCCAATTCATGCCCGGATGCAGCAACTGGTCAGCGAATTTCAAACTACCCTTGATGCACTTGATAGTGTGATTGCTTCGCGCCTGATGCAGATGGCGCTGGAGGCGGCGCGCCAGGTCATCGGTCAAACGCCAACGGTGGACAACTCGGCGCTGATCAAACAGATCCAACAGTTATTGCAGCAAGAACCGTTATTCAGTGGCAAACCGCAACTGCGCGTGCACCCGGATGATCTGCAACGTGTTGATGATATGCTGGGCGCAACCTTAAGTTTGCATGGCTGGCGCTTACGGGGCGATCCCACGCTCCATCCAGGCGGCTGCAAAGTCTCCGCCGATGAAGGCGATCTCGATGCCAGCGTCGCTACTCGCTGGCAAGAACTCTGCCGTCTGGCAGCACCAGGAGTGGTGTAATGACCACGCGCCTGACTCGCTGGCTAACCACGCTGGATAACTTCGAAGCCAAAATGGCGCAGTTGCCTGCGGTACGTCGCTACGGGCGATTAACCCGCGCCACCGGGCTGGTGCTGGAGGCTACCGGATTACAATTGCCGCTCGGCGCAACCTGTGTGATTGAGCGCCAGAACGGGTCGGAAACGCATGAAGTAGAAAGCGAAGTGGTTGGCTTTAACGGTCAACGGCTGTTTTTAATGCCGCTGGAAGAAGTGGAAGGTGTCCTGCCCGGCGCGCGCGTTTATGCCAAACACATTTCGGCTGAAGGGCTGCAAAGCGGCAAGCAGTTGCCACTCGGTCCGGCGTTGTTAGGTCGCGTACTGGACGGCAGCGGTAAACCGCTTGATGGCCTTCCCTCCCCCGATACGACCGAAACAGGTGCGCTGATCACCCCGCCTTTTAACCCTTTGCAACGTACACCGATTGAACATGTGCTGGACACGGGCGTGCGCCCAATCAATGCCCTGCTTACCGTTGGGCGCGGGCAGCGTATGGGGCTATTTGCTGGTTCTGGTGTCGGTAAAAGTGTGCTGCTGGGGATGATGGCACGTTACACCCGCGCCGATGTCATTGTCGTGGGTTTGATTGGTGAACGTGGGCGCGAAGTAAAAGATTTTATTGAGAATATCCTCGGTGCCGAAGGGCGTGCACGCTCCGTGGTGATTGCCGCTCCAGCGGATGTTTCTCCGCTCCTGCGAATGCAAGGTGCCGCCTATGCCACGCGCATTGCCGAAGATTTTCGCGATCGTGGTCAGCATGTGTTGCTGATTATGGACTCCCTCACCCGCTACGCGATGGCCCAGCGTGAGATTGCGCTGGCGATTGGCGAACCGCCTGCCACCAAAGGTTATCCACCGTCGGTATTCGCCAAATTACCGGCGCTGGTCGAGCGTGCCGGTAACGGTATCAGCGGCGGCGGCTCAATTACGGCGTTTTATACCGTGCTCACCGAAGGCGATGACCAGCAGGACCCGATTGCCGACTCCGCACGGGCGATCCTCGACGGTCACATTGTTCTTTCTCGTCGTCTGGCGGAAGCCGGACACTATCCGGCGATTGATATTGAAGCGTCGATCAGCCGTGCAATGACGGCGTTGATCAGCGAGCAACATTACGCGCGAGTGCGCACCTTCAAACAGCTGTTGTCGAGTTTTCAGCGTAACCGCGATCTGGTTAGCGTCGGCGCGTATGCCAAAGGCAGCGATCCAATGCTCGATAAAGCCATCGCTCTGTGGCCGCAGCTGGAGGGCTATTTGCAACAAGGCATTTTTGAACGCGCGGACTGGGAAGAGTCTCTCCAGGGGCTGGAGCGCATATTCCCGACAGTGTGAAAACGCAGGAGATAACGGCAGATGGCAGAACATGGCGCGCTGGCGACCCTGAAAGATCTGGCAGAAAAAGAGGTAGAAGATGCCGCACGCCTGCTGGGTGAAATGCGTCGCGGATGCCAGCAGGCAGAGGAACAACTCAAAATGCTGATCGATTATCAGAATGAATATCGCAATAACCTCAACAGCGATATGAGTGCCGGGATGACCAGTAACCGCTGGATCAACTATCAGCAGTTTATCCAGACGCTGGAAAAAGCCATTACTCAGCATCGCCAGCAACTTAATCAGTGGACGCAGAAAGTTGACATTGCCCTGAACAGCTGGCGAGAAAAGAAACAACGTTTGCAAGCCTGGCAGACACTGCAGGAACGGCAATCCACGGCGGCACTGCTTGCAGAAAACCGTCTCGATCAGAAAAAGATGGATGAGTTCGCCCAACGTGCCACCATGAGGAAACCCGAATGATTCGCTTAGCGCCCTTGATTACCGCTGACGTTGACACCGCCATATTGCCCGGCGGTAAAGCCAGCGATGTTACACAAGATTTTCTCGCATTGTTGAGCGGAGCATTAGCAGGTGAAACAACAACCGACAAAGCGGCCCCCCAGTTGCTGGTGGCAACAGAGAAGCCCACAACAAAAGGCGAGCCGCTGGTTAGCGATATTCTTTCAGATGTGCAACAAGCGGATTTACTGATCCCTGAGGATGAAATACCGCCTGTCATCAACGACGAACAATCCACATCAACACCGTTAACCACCGCTCAGACGATGACGTTGGCTGCGGTGGCTGACAAAAATACGACAAAAGACGAAAAAGCGGATGATCTGAATGAAGACGTCACCGCAAGCCTGAGCGCCCTTTTTGCGATGTTGCCGGGTTTTGACAATACGCCCAAAGTGGCTGATGCGCCGTCAACCGTGTTACCGACAGAGAAACCAACTCTCTACACAAAACTGACTACGGCACAATTCACAACCGCACAGCCCGATGACGCCCCTGACGCGCAAGCTCAGCCAGTAACACCGCTGGTAGCAGAAGCCCAGAGTAAAGCGGAAGTCATCAGCACACCTTCGCCGGTGACCGCTGCCGTCAGCCCGCTCATCACTCCGCACCAGACACAGCCGCTGCCCACCGTCGCAGCACCTGTTTTGAGTGCGCCGCTGGGTTCTCACGAATGGCAACAATCATTAAGCCAGCATATTTCGCTGTTTACCCGCCAGGGGCAACAAAGCGCAGAGTTGCGTCTGCACCCGCAGGATTTAGGTGAAGTACAAATCTCCCTCAAAGTGGATGATAGCCAGGCGCAAATCCAGATGGTGTCACCGCATCAGCACGTACGCGCCGCGCTGGAAGCTGCGCTACCGGTACTGCGTACGCAGCTGGCAGAAAGTGGCATTCAGTTAGGGCAAAGCAACATCAGTGGCGAAAGCTTTAGTGGTCAGCAACAGGCCGCTTCACAGCAACAGCAAAGCCAGCGCACAGCAAATCATGAACCTCTGGCGGGTGAAGACGACGATGCGCTACCCGTTCCCGTCTCCTTACAAGGGCGCGTAACAGACAACAGTGGCGTTGATATTTTCGCCTAACGTCAGAGGTAGCACCGTAATCCGCGTCTTTTCCCCGCTTTGTTGCGTTCAAGACGCAGGATAATTAGCCGATAAGCAGTAGCGACACAGGAAGACCGCAACACATGACTGATTACGCGATAAGCAAGAAAAGCAAGCGATCGCTTTGGATCCCGATTCTGGTATTCATTACCCTCGCGGCCTGTGCCAGCGCAGGTTACAGCTACTGGCATTCGCATCAGGTTGCCGCTGACGACAAAGCGCAGCAGCGCGTCGTGCCCTCCCCGGTCTTCTATGCGCTGGATACCTTTACGGTCAATTTGGGTGATGCGGATCGCGTACTTTATATCGGCATAACTCTGCGGCTAAAAGATGAAGCTACCCGCTCGCGGCTAAGTGAGTATTTGCCGGAAGTCCGTAGCCGTTTGCTGTTACTGTTTTCGCGTCAGGATGCTGCCGTACTGGCGACAGAAGAAGGCAAGAAAAGCCTGATTGCTGAGATTAAAGCCACACTTTCCACCCCGCTTGTTGCCGGGCAACCGAAACAGGATGTCACCGACGTGCTGTATACCGCTTTTATTCTGCGATAACGACATGGGCGATAGTATTCTTTCTCAAGCTGAAATTGATGCGCTGTTGAATGGTGACAGCGAAGTCAAAGACGAACCGACGGCCAGTGTTAACAGCGATAGTGACATTCGTCCGTACGATCCGAATACCCAACGACGGGTTGTACGCGAACGTTTGCAGGCGCTGGAAATCATTAATGAGCGTTTTGCCCGCCATTTCCGTATGGGGCTGTTCAACCTATTGCGCCGTAGCCCGGACATTACCGTCGGGGCCATCCGCATTCAGCCGTACCATGAATTTGCCCGCAACCTGCCGGTGCCGACCAACCTGAACCTAATCCACCTGAAACCGCTACGCGGCACAGGGCTGGTGGTGTTCTCGCCGAGTCTGGTGTTTATCGCCGTGGATAACCTGTTTGGCGGCGATGGACGCTTCCCAACCAAAGTGGAAGGTCGCGAGTTTACCCATACTGAACAGCGCGTCATCAACCGTATGTTGAAGCTGGCGCTGGAAGGCTATAGCGACGCCTGGAAAGCAATTAATCCGCTGGATGTAGAGTACGTGCGTTCAGAAATGCAGGTGAAATTTACCAATATCACCACCTCGCCGAACGACATCGTGGTTAACACACCGTTCCATGTGGAGATTGGCAACCTGACCGGCGAATTTAATATCTGTCTGCCATTCAGCATGATCGAGCCGCTACGGGAATTGTTGGTTAACCCGCCGCTGGAAAACTCACGAAATGAAGATCAGAACTGGCGCGATAACCTGGTGCGTCAGGTGCAGCACTCACAGCTGGAGCTGGTCGCTAACTTTGCCGATATATCGCTGCGTCTGTCGCAGATTTTAAAACTGAAACCCGGCGACGTCCTGCCGATAGAAAAACCCGATCGCATCATCGCCCATGTTGACGGCGTTCCGGTGCTGACCAGCCAGTACGGCACTCTCAACGGCCAGTATGCGTTACGGATTGAACATTTGATTAACCCGATTTTGAATTCTCTGAACGAGGAACAGCCCAAATGAGTGACTTGAATAATCCGGCCGATGATAACAACGGCGCAATGGACGATCTGTGGGCTGAAGCGTTGAGCGAACAAAAATCAACCAGCAGTAAAAGCGCTGCAGACGCGGTATTCCAGCAATTTGGCGGCGGTGATGTCAGCGGAACGTTGCAGGATATCGACCTGATTATGGATATTCCGGTTAAACTGACCGTCGAACTGGGCCGCACGCGGATGACCATCAAAGAGCTGTTGCGCCTGACACAAGGGTCAGTCGTAGCGCTGGACGGCCTGGCAGGCGAACCACTGGATATTCTGATCAACGGTTATTTAATCGCCCAGGGCGAAGTGGTGGTCGTTGCCGATAAATATGGCGTGCGGATCACCGATATCATTACTCCGTCTGAGCGAATGCGCCGCCTGAGCCGTTAGCGATGAATAACCACGCTACTGTGCAACCGTCCGCGCCGGTTTCTGCTGCACCGCTGCTGCAGGTGAGCGGCGCACTGATCGCCATTATTGCCCTGATCCTCGCTGCTGCCTGGCTGGTAAAACGGCTGGGATTTGCCCCCAAACGAACTGGCGTTAACGGTCTGAAAATTAGCGCCAGTGCTTCGCTGGGCGCGCGTGAAAGGGTCGTGGTGGTCGATGTGGAAGATGCACGCCTAGTGCTCGGCGTTACCGCAGGGCAAATCAATCTGCTGCATAAACTTCCCCCTTCTGCGCCAACGGAAGAGATACCGCAGACCGATTTTCAGTCGGTCATGAAAAACTTGCTTAAGCGTAGCAGGAGATCCTGATGCGTCGTTTGTTGTCTGTCGCACCTGTTCTTCTCTGGCTGGTTACCCCTCTCGCCTTCGCACAACTGCCGGGTATCACCAGTCAGCCGCTGCCTGGCGGTGGACAAAGTTGGTCCCTCCCGGTGCAGACGCTGGTGTTCATCACCTCGTTGACGTTTATTCCAGCGATTTTACTGATGATGACCAGTTTCACCCGTATCATCATTGTTTTTGGATTATTGCGAAACGCGCTGGGCACGCCCTCCGCACCACCCAACCAGGTATTGCTGGGGCTGGCACTGTTTTTGACCTTTTTTATAATGTCGCCGGTGATCGACAAAATTTATGTCGATGCATACCAGCCGTTCAGCGAAGAGAAAATCTCAATGCAGGAGGCGCTGGAAAAAGGGGCGCAGCCGCTGCGTGAGTTTATGCTGCGTCAGACCCGCGAGGCAGATTTAGGGTTGTTTGCCAGACTGGCGAATACCGGCCCGTTGCAGGGACCTGAAGCCGTGCCAATGCGCATTTTGCTCCCGGCCTACGTGACCAGCGAGCTGAAAACCGCATTTCAGATAGGCTTCACGATTTTCATTCCTTTTTTGATTATCGACCTGGTGATTGCCAGCGTGCTGATGGCATTGGGGATGATGATGGTCCCCCCTGCCACCATTGCTCTGCCCTTTAAACTGATGCTGTTTGTACTGGTGGATGGCTGGCAATTGCTGGTCGGTTCGCTGGCGCAGAGCTTTTACAGCTAGAGAGGCAAAATGACACCTGAATCGGTCATGATGATGGGGACTGAAGCGATGAAAGTTGCGCTGGCGCTGGCTGCCCCGCTGTTGCTGGTGGCGTTGGTCACGGGCCTGATCATCAGTATTTTGCAGGCCGCCACGCAGATTAATGAAATGACGCTGTCGTTTATTCCGAAAATCATCGCCGTATTTATCGCCATTATTATTGCCGGACCGTGGATGCTCAATCTGATGCTGGATTACGTCCGTACCTTGTTCACTAACCTGCCGTATATCATCGGGTAGCCCGTATAATGTTGCAGGTGACAAGCGATCAATGGCTTTCCTGGCTAAGTCTGTACTTCTGGCCGTTACTGCGCGTGCTGGCGCTCATTTCTACCGCGCCAATTCTGAGCGAACGTAGCGTGCCGAAACGGGTCAAACTGGGTCTCGCAATGATGATCACGTTCGCCATTGCCCCATCCTTACCTGCCAACGATGTTCCTGTTTTTTCGTTCTTTGCTCTGTGGCTGGCCGTGCAGCAGATCCTGATCGGCATTGCGCTTGGTTTTACCATGCAGTTTGCTTTTGCCGCTGTGCGAACCGCTGGCGAAATTATCGGTCTGCAAATGGGACTGTCATTTGCGACGTTTGTCGATCCGGGCAGCCATCTCAATATGCCCGTTTTAGCGCGCATCATGGATATGCTGGCGTTACTGCTGTTCCTGACATTTAACGGTCATTTATGGCTGATTTCACTGCTGGTGGATACCTTTCACACCCTGCCTATTGGTGGCGAGCCGCTAAATAGCAATGCGTTTCTGGCACTCACCAAAGCAGGGAGTTTGATTTTCCTCAATGGACTGATGCTGGCGTTACCGCTCATTACTCTGCTGCTGACACTGAATCTGGCATTAGGTTTACTGAATCGTATGGCCCCGCAATTATCCATTTTTGTTATTGGATTTCCATTAACTCTGACTGTCGGTATCTCATTAATGGCGGCATTAATGCCGTTAATTGCTCCTTTTTGCGAACATTTATTCAGTGAAATTTTTAATTTGCTGGCAGATATTATCAGCGAATTACCTGTAATATGATTCCCTAATGTTTATCTTGTTATCCTAAGGATTATCTGAAAAATAATACCCACGAACATCTTCCAGGATACTCCTGTGGCGAAATATTTGTTTTAACCTCACTCACATATCGCAACATTTACTTTACTTTAAGACAATTCCAGGCAAATTATACAACACTTTACGGGATAGTAAGTCCGCCTGAAAAATCGCGAGAGTGGCGCATTAGGTGACCCATGTTGTTCCGTTTAGTCATGATGAAATATTCAGGTAAGGGGAATTATCGTTACGCATTGAGTGAGGGTATGCCATGTCAACGATTATTATGGATTTATGTAGTTACACCCGACTAGGTTTAACCGGGTATCTGTTGAGCAGAGGGGTTAAAAAAAGAGAAATCAACGACATTGAAACCGTTGATGACCTTGCCATAGCTTGTGATTCACAGCGCCCTTCAGTGGTGTTTATTAATGAGGACTGTTTCATCCACGATGCTTCTAACAGTCAGCGTATCAAGCTCATCATTAATCAACATCCCAATACGTTATTTATCGTTTTTATGGCAATTGCCAATGTTCATTTTGATGAATATCTATTGGTCAGAAAAAATTTATTGATCAGTTCTAAATCGATTAAACCGGAATCTCTCGACGATATCCTTGGCGATATTCTGAAAAAAGAGACAACGATAACCTCGTTTTTAAATATGCCGACGTTATCATTGAGCCGAACCGAATCGAGTATGTTGCGAATGTGGATGGCAGGTCAGGGAACCATTCAAATCTCCGACCAAATGAATATCAAAGCCAAGACCGTTTCATCGCATAAAGGTAATATTAAACGTAAGATCAAAACGCATAATAAACAGGTTATCTACCATGTCGTCCGACTGACGGATAATGTGACTAATGGTATTTTTGTCAACATGCGCTAACACATTCTGACTGGTGGTTTCCCACCAGTCAGGCTGAATTAGATTACTCTGCTTTCTCCACAAAGATACCGTCCTGATGCCCTGCTTCATTAAAGAACCAGATGCCGAGCGGGTAGTCTTCCAGCGAAACCAGGTACATTGTGCCTTCACTAAACTCCTCAACTGCCAGTACCACGCCAGGACGACGCGGACCGCCATCCGTTTTGACTGTTACCCGATCATTCACCTTCATCATTTTCCTCCTGTGGCTTTGTGCCAGTGTAGAACAATTTCGTTTTTCTGGCAGCGCCAGGCGCGCGCGAGTGCTGATTTTCTCGACGGTCTATACTTAAGAGATGCCAGGCGGACTTAACGACTGGCGGCAACAACAGAGTAACGGTTGCGAGGAAAGATGATGAAAACCGCAAAAGAGTACAGCGATACCGCAAAACGTGAGGTCAGTGTCGATGTCGATGCCCTGCTGGCGGCGATCAATGAAATTAGCGAAAGCGAAGTTCATCGCAGCCAGCACGATCCTGAACACGTTAGTGTCGATGGACGTGAATATCATACATGGCGTGAATTGGCGGATGCCTTCGAACTGGACATTCATGACTTCAGCGTCTCTGAAGTGAATCGTTGAATGCACAATAAAAAAATCCCGACCCTGAGGGGGTCGGGATTAAACTTGCTTAAGCAAGAAGCACTTAAAAAATTCGTTACACCAGGAAATCTGATGTGTTCATCACCTTATCCGCAATTTTTTTCGCTGACAAGAAAATATTCGTGATATGAATGATTAACGCTACTTATGAATAGAAATGTGACGCGCGTCACCCCTTGGTGGCTCTGGCGTCAACGGGATCGCTCCCGAAAAAATCATCTTTGATAATTTGTGCTGTTTTGAGAATCATCCTGGTAAGGGGAGTACTGCGCAACCATGCTTTCAATTCAACAACCACTACTGGTTTTTAGCGATCTTGATGGCACCCTGCTGGACAGTCATAGTTATGACTGGCAACCAGCTGCCCCCTGGCTCAGCCGTTTACGCGAAGCGAATGTTCCCGTCATTCTCTGTAGCAGTAAGACATCAGCGGAAATGCTGTACTTGCAAAAAACGTTGGGGCTACAAGGTTTACCGCTGATTGCCGAAAATGGCGCAGTGATCCAGCTAGCTGAGCAATGGCAGGATATAGACGGTTTTCCGCGCATCATCTCAGGTATTACCCATGGCGAAATCAGCCAGGTATTAAATACGCTGCGTGAGAAAGAGCATTTTAAATTCACAACTTTTGATGATGTCGACGATGAAACCATCGCCGAATGGACGGGATTAAGCCGTAGCCAGGCGGCACTGACGCAGTTACATGAGGCATCTGTAACGCTTATCTGGCGCGACAGTGACGAGCGGATGGCGCAATTTACCACCCGTCTGAACGAGCTGGGCTTGCAGTTTATGCAGGGTGCGCGCTTCTGGCACGTACTGGATGCCTCTGCCGGAAAAGATCAGGCTGCCAACTGGATTATCGCGACTTATCAACAATTGTCAGGCAAACGCCCAACCACACTTGGCCTGGGCGATGGGCCAAACGATGCGCCCTTACTGAAGGTAATGGATTACGCGGTGATTGTGAAAGGGCTAAATCGTCAAGGGGTGCATCTGCATCATGAGGATCCGGCCCGCGTCTGGCGAACGCAGCGAGAAGGACCGGAAGGCTGGCGTGAAGGCCTGGACCATTTTCTCTCTGCCCGTTAAGCGTTGTCGCTCGCGAACACCCGATTGCGCCCTGCCTGTTTAGCGAGATAAAGCCGACGGTCAGCCAGTGACTGGAGTTGTTCAAAATCATAATCACCTGTTTCCTCGCTGCTGCTTACCCCTAGCGAGGCACTAATGCGTATCGTCGTACTCTTGGCGATCAACATCTCTTTTTCATTTAACTTCAGGCGAATACGTTCTGCAACTTCCGCGGCCTGCGCCAGATTCGCCCCTGGCAGAATCACACAAAATTCCTCGCCACCGACCCGCCCGGCAACATCCAGAGCACGCAAGGAACTGCTAATTAACCCGGCAGCATGAGAAAGCACACGGTCGCCCGCCTGATGACCAAAGCGGTCATTAATCGCTTTAAAATGGTCAAGGTCGACCTGAATGACAGAAAAAGGATGTTGGTGTGTCTGACACAATTTAGCGAGCTGACGGGCTTTTTCGAACAGGGCGCCACGGTTATATAAATGGGTTAAGGTGTCGTGCCACGCCTGCCACTGCAACGAGCTTTGCAGAACATACATGTTGCTGACCATCCGGCGAATCACATACCAGGAGATGAGTAACATGGAGGTAAAGAGCGCCCACAGCAGGGTTAATGCAATGCTGATGCTGCCGAAATCGCCGCGCACCCCTTCGCTTAGCGTATGGACGCGCACCAGCACACCGTCAAAGTGATCCAGCCGTTCCCAGCTAACATAGCGACTGTTCATACGAATGCCGCCCCGCGTGTCATGTTCCATTGCCTGCGCCAGTAAGGCGAGTTCACGAGGATCAAAAATATTCCCTGTTGAATGGTCAGGATTCGAAGAGGTCAATAATCTCAGCTTACTGTCATAGAGCTGATACTCACCGTCGAGGTTTTTATCGATGGCGTTTTGTAGAAATTGTTGCATGGTACGTACAGGAATATTCATCCCCAGCACGCCATACCAGTAGTTATTACTGTCTACCGGAACACTGACGGTAACCTGAGGTTCAGTATTGCTGGCGTGTTCTGACTGCGAGGTGAACCAACGTACCGCGCGTTGACGATTTTCTCGTTGAGAATGACCGATAAACCAGGGTTGGGTGACATAGCCGTAATAACGCGTTGGTACATTGCGCGTAAACAAGGTCGGCTGCGTCGAAACGTAAAATCCGGCACGCGAGACATACATAGCTTGTTCGACCATCGACGAGGAATTGTGCGCCAGTCGTAGCAAGTAACCAACCTCCAACGCAGCAGTAACTTCATTGTCGAGGCTTTCATTTTCGCGAGACAGGAGATTTCCCTCGCTGACTAATGCATCCGAAACGCCATTGACTGGCAGGGTGCGTCGTCGGTTGAGTTCGATTTGCCAGGCGTGATCGTCGCGACGCTGTTCGAACTCCGTTACGGCATTACGCAAAGAGGTAAAATCCAGTGGCGCTACGAGAGCTTCGCGCATGCCATTACGCAAAAAGATCAGTTTGTCGACGTTATACTGCAGATGCTTATCGAGCGCGTTAGCTACGTTTTCCAGATGATTACGCTGGCTGGAGATATAGGCATCTTCCAGAACCACCACTTCACGCCAGGTGAGCAAGGTGGAAAAAAGCAGCACTACGATAAAGCAGAGATTAACGACATGACCAGGCCCCAGGCGGCGCGCAAGTTTTTTCAACCAGCTCTGGTTTTCCATTTTTGTCTCGTGCTGCACCCTGACGACTCCCAACCTGCTTTTTTATGATTCTGGCATAACCTGGCGATAGCGTACCGCAAAACAGTCATAATTTTATAATGGTGACATAACAAGACGCGACAATCATTCATTGCAGGCATTGGCACATCAGGCCGGATGTGATCCGGCCTGATGTTAATGATACTCTTTCAAACTTCTTCCGCAGGACGACTCCCCTCCCCCGGAACAAGCTCGGTTTCATGAAAAGCTTCCCGCTTGACCCCATAACCGTCATACCAACGACACTCAACCATACCGCTGGAATAGCCGGTGACAATCATCCGCGGGCCGCCCTCTTTAACCGTTACTTCCTCACTAATCATAAAGCTCATACTCGCCTCCTTTTTTCGAGTGAAACTTCCTCACTAATCATAAAGCTCATACTCGCCTCCTTTTTTCGAGTGAAACTTGTTCACCTTAGTTGAAGATGGCGAATTTTGCATAATAGCCAGTGCGAGTATTAATGTGCCTGACCGCGCATTTTCGCTACCGCTTTCACTCCAAGTACCACAATGCCGCCGATGATAAAACCAAGTATCAGATTTAAAACAGTCGGTAATATCATCGCCACCACTGCACTTTGCTGCCCGGCGAAATGTTCAATGGCGTGATGCAGCGGCGCAATACCATGAACCACAATCCCGCCACCGACGAGGAACATCGCCAACGTGCCGACAATCGATAACGCTTTCATCAGCCAGGGCGCGATAATCAATAACCCTTTACCCAATGCCTGCATCAGCGCGCTGGATTTTTCCGCCAGCCAATACCCCAGGTCATCAATCTTAACAATAACCCCTACCAGCCCGTAGACGCCCACGGTCACTACCAGTGCGATGCCTGAAAGCACCAGCACCTGATTAAGCAACGGCGCTTCTGCCACAATCCCCAGCGTGATGGCGACGATTTCCGCAGACAAAATAAAATCAGTACGAATCGCCCCTTTTATTTTGTCCTTTTCAAACTTCAGCGGATCCTGCGCCGCCAGCTTCTCCAGACGCTGCTGACTCTGCGCCGGATCTTCTTTGTGTTTACGCGCCTCCAGCATATGCAGCACTTTCTCTACCCCTTCAAAGCAGAGAAACGCGCCGCCAATCATCAACAAAGGCGTAATCGCCCACGGGATAAATGCACTGATGATCAGCGCCAGCGGCACCAGAATCACTTTATTGATCAGCGATCCTTTCGCCACTCCCCAGACCACGGGAAGTTCCCGGTTGGCACGCACACCTGAAACTTGTTGTGCATTGAGCGATAAATCATCCCCTAGTACACCGGCGGTTTTCTTCGCCGCCAGTTTGCCCATCACGGAGATATCGTCCAGCAGTGTGGCGATATCATCGAGCAACGTCAGTAAACTACTCCCGGCCAAAAGCATTCCCTCTCATTTTTATTGTTGAAGGGAGTAAGTATGAAGCAAAAACGGCAGCTCTGATACTTGCTTCATAGGTCAACATTTTTTTAACAATCAAGTGCAATTATATCTCTCGCCAGCAGAATGATTTTCACGTTTACTATGAACCACCTTTTTATTTTCACCGTGAGGGATTATGCGTTTCCGCCAGTTGTTACCGCTTTTTGGCGCGCTGTTTGCGTTGTATATCATTTGGGGCTCAACCTATTTTGTCATTCGGATTGGCGTGGAAAGCTGGCCTCCGTTAATGATGGCGGGCGTTCGATTCCTGGCAGCCGGTATTTTATTGCTGGCATTTTTGCTACTGCGCGGACACAAACTCCCCCCGCTACGTCCGCTGCTCAATGCCGCGCTGATTGGCCTGTTATTGCTGGCTGTCGGTAATGGCATGGTAACGGTTGCCGAACATCAAAATGTTCCTTCCGGCATCGCCGCCGTAGTGGTTGCAACCGTGCCCCTCTTTACCCTGTGCTTCAGCCGCCTGTTTGGCATTAAAACGCGCAAACTGGAATGGGTGGGTATCGCCATTGGGCTTGCCGGAATCATCATGCTCAATAGCGGTGGAAATTTAAGCGGCAATCCGTGGGGTGCGATTCTGATTTTAATCGGCTCGATTAGCTGGGCGTTTGGCTCGGTTTACGGTTCGCGCATTACCTTGCCAGTAGGAATGATGGCGGGTGCGATTGAGATGCTGGCGGCAGGCGTGGTGTTAATGATCGCGTCGATGATTGCGGGTGAAAAACTGACGGCGATCCCTTCCCTTTCAGGCTTCCTTGCGGTCGGCTATCTGGCGCTGTTTGGTTCGATTATCGCCATTAACGCTTATATGTATTTAATCCGCAACGTCAGTCCGGCTCTCGCCACCAGCTACGCCTACGTTAACCCAGTGGTCGCGGTCTTGCTGGGTACGGGACTTGGCGGAGAGACGCTGTCTAAGATTGAATGGCTGGCGCTCGGCGTGATTGTCTTCGCGGTGGTACTGGTCACGTTGGGAAAATATCTCTTCCCAGCAAAACCCGTAGTTGCGCCAGTTATTCAGGACGCATCAAGCGAGTAAATGAATCCCCTGCGTGTCGATCTGCGCGCTGGCACCTTCGCCGCAGATCCACTCTTCCAGACGCTCGCTAAGCGCTTCATCCGTCAGCTTCTCGCGCCCACGTAACGCACACTCCCAGACAATCAGTACGCGCCAGCCAAGCTCCTGCAAGCGACTGATATCGCGGCGATCGCGCTCAACATTTTTACCTATCTTCTCCAGCCAGAACTCGGTTCGAGTCGCGGGCACTTTAAACAGATAGCAGTGATGATGGTGCCAGAAGCAACCGTGGGTAAATATCACGCAGCGATATTCATCAAGAACAAAATCCGGGCGTCCGGGCAAACTGGCGTCCTGAACGCGAAACGCCAGTCCCTGCCCGGTTAACAAACTGGCGAGGCGCTTCTCAATCGCCGTATCGCGCGTGGCAATTGCGCGCATATTTTTGCTGCGTGTAGCCTTATCGTGAACGTCGGCCATGTTTTGCTTCCTGCTGACGCAACGCCACTGCCTGTTTGATTTTTGGCTCAAGCAGTTTTGCCACCGCGGCAAAGACCGGCACGACCACCGAGTTACCGAACTGGCGATAGGCCTGAGTGTCCGAAACCGGAATGCGAAATTTCGCTTCTCCTGGTGCTTCAAAGCCCATTAAGCGCGCACATTCACGAGGCGTTAACCGACGTGGACGGTGTTGCTGGTTCTGCGGATCGTCAAAGTCTTTCTCACCCGTGGCTATATCCCAGCCGCGATCAATTAAAATTTCCGCGCCATCTTTGTAATAACGAGCAGAAAGCGTACGCGTGACGCTTTCCGGATTGTTCGGATAAACCATTCCATAACCGAAGCCGTTACCGCGCGCCTGATGTTTTTTCGCATAACGATAGAGGTACTTCCACAGCACCGGCGTCAGGATATATTTCGCCTCAACCATCGGGTCCAGCAACTGCGCCAGTGTCACTCGCTGTGCAGGGAAACATTCGCTGATCTCACGCAGGGTAAAATCGGCTTTCAGATTCAGGTCGCGACGAAAACCCACCAGCACGATGCGTTCACGGTGCTGCGGAAGGAAATGTTTACCGTCAATGATTTTCGGATCGTCCGGGCCATTATCTTCTGCATCTGCCACGTCATAGCCCAGTTCATCCAACGTCTGCATGATGATACGGAACGTTTTCCCCTGGTCGTGGCTTTTCAGGTTTTTGACGTTTTCGAGCACAAAAATCGCCGGGCGACGCGCGTCGATAATACGCACCACATCGAAGAACAGCGTGCCCTGGGTATCACAGGCAAAACCGTGCGCTCGTCCGAGTGAGTTCTTTTTCGATACGCCAGCCAGAGAAAACGGCTGACAAGGAAAACCGGCCAGTAAAACATCGTGCTCAGGAATATGTTGACGGATATGTTCCGCCGCCGTGTCATCACCTACCCCCTCTTTGTGGCTGAGAGTGATGTCGCGAATATCTTCATTAAAGTGATGCGCCGCCGGGTCGCAATAATAATTGGCTTTATAAGTGCGTACCGCATGTTTGTTCCATTCGCTGGTAAACACGCACTGCCCACCAATCGATTCAAAACCACGACGAATACCACCAATCCCGGCAAATAGATCGATAAAGCGAAACGCATAATGCGGATGATGTGCCGGTGGAATGGGTAACAACGTTTGCAGATGGGCGAACTCTTTCTCACTTAAACGGTGCCATGCTGAGTCATTCGCCAGCGCACGTTTTAAAATTGCCGCGCTCCAGTGATTCTCACCCACACCATTAAGCTGCGCCACCAGCGTTTTGACATCATAAATTTGCAGCAGTTGCTCCAGCATTGCCTGTGCGGCATTCCCGGTGCTGTATGAATCGGTTACTGATATATTTTCCTGCATAGATTTAACCGGCCATCTGAGATGGTCGACAGGTTAACATAATTACCATCATTTAGGGCCACGCGCTCAGCCAACCGGTGAAAACGTATCAATCACCTTGTGATCGATACCTTCATTCTCCCCCGCCAGCTCGGCACTGAGCTTCGCCATAAACTCGACTAAAAATTGCGCGTTGTACTGCGCCAGTTGTTTGCCTTTTATGGTTTGCATGGTGTGCGGTAGCTTCAGCAACTTAGTCTGAAAATGATCCAGCGCGTAACGTTTATCATCAAGTGGGCGATGCTGCGCGAACGGATCTTCGCCATCAAACAATGCCACGCCCAACGCCCCCGAAACGGCAAACACACGCGCCAGGCCAATCGCCCCCAGAGCTTCCAGCCGATCCGCATCCTGAACGATTTTAGCTTCCGCCGTTAAAGGGGCGATTTGCGCGCTAAAACTGTGTGCGGCAATGGCATGGCAAACAGCCTCGATTTTTTCTGCTGGAAATTGCGCGAATTCTTCACGCAGCAGGCGACGCGTCTCTTCTGCTGCCAGTATTGAAGAACGCTGCCGTTGCGGATGATTTTTCGCCAGGCTCACGATATCGTGAAAATAACAGGCGGTTAAAATCACCAGCATATCAACGTCGTCATCTGCCGCCAGTTTCTGTGCCGTAGCCCAGACGCGGCGAAAATGACACAGGTCATGTGCCGCGTCCTGATGTTGATGATGGTTTTTCAACCAGTTTTCGAACTGTGCCTGCCAGTGTTGTAAATCCATACGCGCTCCGTTGCCAAAGAGTCGCAACCTTAGCAGTTTTTATTCATAGCGTCTGCTACGTGCGGGACGAGGTCGGGTGTACCAGGCAATGCCGCCTAGCAAGGCACCAACCAGGGCCATAAACAGAAATCCGACCAATGCTCCTAACCACTTCCCCGCAGTAGATCCTAAATCACTTTCAAATCCCGACACGGGGGCATCGGGGATCCGGCTCATCACCCAGATGTATCGCGCCATTGCCCAGACGAAATAGCCACACCATGTATAGAAAGCCCACAAGGCCAATTTGCCGCCAGGGCTGCGAGAGAGTCTCTCTTCCATCTTTGTCGAACCGTATTCCATTTTGAGATAACCCGGAAAATTCAAACTTAGTACTATTATGTGATAAAAGTCACATTTTTCCACATTGGATGAGTCAGTCAAGACTCAATCATTTTTTGAGCAAATAGATAGTTTTTGCGCAACGGCAATAATTACCGGAAAAACAGCAATAAAGATTTATTTTTATCTTGGATAATGGTTTTATTAATTCACCCAAACAATACATTAGCACTGAATACAATTATACCTTTTTAGATTTTTGTGTCATGATAACCCCGTTATTAGCCTTTTATCGTCTTGTTTATATTTTTTGGGCCGGCATGATGCCGGCTTTTTTTATGCCTTCATTAATGTGCGCGCGATCACATAGGCCGTCTGGCGCAAAAATCATTGACACTCCCTATCTTTCCAATCAACTCATAACATATTGATATATATTCATAATTTTCATGAATGTATATATCTAGAATTCATAATTCTGAATTATATTAAATAGATTGGAAACATTTTGAAATCTTTTAAATACATTTGTTACATGTAATCCTTAAAATAAAATGAACTTCATAGAATAGTATCCAAATGTGCTTTTTTTTGGATAACGGCACTTATTGATATATTCATGAAGATTATAATCACAAGGGAATACATAATGAAAAGAAAAGTTCTGGCAATGCTGGTCCCGGCGTTATTAGTTGCTGGCGCAGCAAATGCGGCTGAAATTTATAATAAAGATGGCAATAAAGTTGATTTTTACGGCAAGATGGTTGGCGAACGCATCTGGTCAAACACTGATGATAATAACAGCGAAAACGAAGATACCTCGTATGCTCGTTTCGGTGTTAAAGGTGAGACTCAAATCACCAGCGAACTGACTGGTTTCGGTCAGTTTGAATACAACCTCGACGCTAGCAAGCCTGAAGGCTCTAATCAGGAAAAAACTCGTTTAACCTTCGCGGGTTTGAAATATAACGAGTTAGGATCTTTCGACTATGGTCGTAACTACGGTGTTGCGTATGATGCAGCAGCTTATACCGATATGTTAGTTGAATGGGGTGGCGATTCCTGGGCTTCCGCTGACAACTTCATGAACGGTCGTACCAACGGTGTTGCAACCTACCGTAACTCTGATTTCTTTGGTCTGGTTGATGGTCTGAATTTTGCTGTTCAATATCAAGGTAAGAATAGCAATCGTAGCGTTACTAAACAAAATGGTGATGGCTATGCGTTGTCTGTAGACTACAACATCGATGGTTTTGGTTTTGTAGGTGCGTATAGCAAGTCTGATCGTACTAATGAACAAGCTGGTGACGGCTACGGTGATAACGCTGAAGTGTGGTCATTAGCCGCGAAGTATGATGCAAATAATATCTATGCAGCAATGATGTACGGTGAAACCCGCAACATGACCGTTTTGGCGAATGATGCATTCGCCAATAAAACCCAAAACTTTGAAGCTGTTGTACAGTATCAGTTCGACTTCGGTTTACGTCCGTCTTTAGGCTACGTATATTCCAAAGGCAAAGATCTTTATGCTCGTGATGGACATAAAGGTGTTGACG
The DNA here is from genome assembly GCF_030295175.1 of Escherichia sp. HH091_1A. Taxonomy (NCBI): domain Bacteria; kingdom Pseudomonadati; phylum Pseudomonadota; class Gammaproteobacteria; order Enterobacterales; family Enterobacteriaceae; genus Escherichia; species Escherichia sp. HH091_1A. The sequence continues at coordinate 2,401,491 of NZ_AP025747.1, forward strand.
CTGACCGCGTTAATTACATCGAAGTTGGTACCTGGTACTACTTCAATAAGAACATGAACGTTTACACAGCATACAAATTCAACATGCTGGATAAAGATGACGCCGCCATTACTGGCGCAGCAGCTGATGACCAATTTGCAGTTGGTATCGTCTACCAGTTCTAATCAGCCAACACGCCTCGGCGTGTTACTGTAAAACATAACACTAGGCTGTGTCCCTTAATTACGCAACCGTTGATAAAAGAGTCGGATGCAGCCCAGTTTCACCATCGCCAGATAATTTCTCGCCGTTTTGTCGTAACGCGTAGCGATGCGGCGGTATTCTTTCAGGCGACCAAAGCACCGTTCAACGACGTTGCGATTGCGATATGCATCGCGATCAAGCCGTGCTCGTCCATCCGATGCCATTTTTTCATTTGATTTTCGGGGGATGACTGCCTTTATGCCTTTATTTTTCAGCTCGTTGCGCAATGTGAGTCCGGAGTACGCTTTGGCGGCCAGCACAACATGACCACGGCGTTTCATGCAACCGTTCTGACGATGAACGCCAATGCCGTCCAGAAGTCGTTGCGCGAACTGGCTTTCATGAGACTGCCCGGGGCTTAGCACGATATTTAACGGGAGGCCGCTTCCGTCTGTTGCCAGATGGATTTTGGTGCCCAAACCGCCTCGAGAGCGACCCAGCCCATTATCTCCGTCGATATCGGAATTTTTTTTGAGCTCCGGCGGCGCATTTTAGTGCCCGGATATTACTGCCATCCAGCGCTGTGGCAGACCAGTCAACAAAGCCGTTCGCATCAAGTAGTGAAAGCAATCTGTTGAAAATGATGTTAATCACGCCTGACTTTGACTACCTGTTAAAGCGGTTATAAACGGTTTTCCATGGCCCAAATCGTTCGGGTAAATCGCGCCATGGTGCGCCGGAACACAATACCCAGAACATGCCGTTGATGATTTTACGATGCTCTGCACATGGGCGCCCGGCCCGTCGTGTGGCAGGTTCAGGGGGCAACAAGGGCTTGATGATGGTCCATGCTTCATCGGGGAGGTCGTAGCGAGCTATGGTTCAATATGTTGTGGAAACAGACCGTTACTATATTAAATAATAGCCTGGCGAATCATGTATATAACCTCATTGTATAAAACTATGCCAGAAATATCTAGCAAATTTATTTCCCCCGGAAATGAGTGGAAATACCTCTGGCTTCTTGTTGAAAATACAGCACCTCCGAAAAATCCTCCTGATATAAAAACAGCAACAGTAATGGTGGCGAGACCTGGAGGATATCTGGCAAGAAAAAATGATTCGCCACCAGGCCCAAAAGCAATATGGTCAGGATTAACACGATTAATGTTGTCAATTAATGACATAGAAATATCCCAGAAAACTTGTGGGTAAGGGTATGTAAGGGCAACGGTGATCATGATTGGATCCTGGCGGATAAAAACGCGCATACCTTAACGATAAGCGCGATGTTGTTCAAGTAGATATGGGGTATGTATTGGCCTAATGATGTTGGGTTTATCGTCAAAACGCTTACCTGAGAGGTAAGCGTTTTGCGCGTATTACTGAAAAAAGCGAATTATTTGTAAGTTGCAATCGTAATATTGCCAGAGAAATTTCTCTTTATATTGCGGATATCATTATCCCTTGACCGATTATCATCTTCAGCGTTGTTAGGGATGATACTTTCGCCTTTAGTGGTATAGATATAATTAGCAATATCAAAGTTGTTATTCTCGCTATTTACGACTGCTCTTAAAACGTAAAGGGTTTGTGTGAATCCGTTTGCTGAGAAATCGGCATGAAAATGGTTATGTCTACCATTCAAAGCAACAAAACTCGGACAATCAATTAATTTATCGCTAACAGCTAGAGCGGCGCTACGCACATCATGTGCAGCGTTATCATTAGCAACATGAAATGCTTGTGAACAAGCATAAAACAAATTTCCAATCCCGGTAGGACTGGATAAACAAGAAATAATTTCTTCTCTTTTTTCTGGCGTTATACGATCCTGCTCTAAAGACTCTCTCACCAGATGACATTCATCAGATTTGAAAATAAATTTTTTGAATATTTCCTCATAAACATCATGAGAAAGAGATCCAGAGCGAGTGAAAGATTCGTTGGCATGAAATTTTTCGCTAAGTAAGTCTCTTATAGTGCTGTTTATTTTTTCACCACAACATAAAACAAATGAACTTCCCTCCAGAACTTGTCTTTCTGCATCTGCAAGGAGTGAGCTAAATTCCGCCTCTCCAAGCGTAAGGTTTTCCATACCTGATTGATGTAAATACTGTTCTGGAATTAAATCTTTTTGTTCCTTTAGAAGCTCGATCATTCGGCATTCGGTTTGCTTATCAGTACAGGAGGACATGTTATAGTTATTTTTAGCAACTTCCAGCTTAAGAGCATTTGCAGCAACTGTTAATTCTGAGAGTTGATGTTTTTCAAATTGATCGTGATCTGATAATAACCTTATAAACTCTTTTACATTTCGACCACTAAAATCCTGTTCCCTACTCTTTTGATCAAAACATGTTTTTTTGTTATTGAGCTCACGATACATATCAGTGACTTTAAATTTATTACTTCCGGTCTGCTCAATTTTTGTATAACTATCCATGCCTGTAACGGCAATCCATGTCTTATAATTCTCATTCTCCGATTCAGGCGTAACATGAAAATAAGGAACCAATTTATCACTAATATCATGCCGATAGATATGAAAAGAATCTAAAATGTATAATAATAAACTGCGAAAAACTTCACGAAAACTGTCATCGTGAGACCTTGCCCTATAATTATCGAGCAGGCCACTTTGTTCCATCGCATTTAACTTAGAAATATTACTCTCGAGGCTTTTTTCGATACTCTCCCTTAGATTCTGATTTTGTAACTGGCTATTATCATTCTCTGTTTTATTTGGATATATATTACTCGTCACACTAACCATAGTAACCTCGCTATTCCTCACGATGAACTATTAATTTATACACAACAATCCGAATTTAACACCATCGCTGAATATCTTAGCCCTAACTGTCAACACCCAAGTTACCAGTGCAGCGACTTAAATTAACGTCCTGGGCTAATAAATTGTGCCTGAGATGATCTCTGGCACAATTACACCTTATATATCTGAACGGAACTATCAAAAATCGCTCATCAGTAATCCCCTGAGCTATTTAGTTGTTTGTTTAATTACCCTTGGCTTCTATGCCGCTGGGTTTAATACCTTGTTACACCCCTGGCACCCACAGGGACGGGCTGTTATACGAAAAACGATCTACTGGGGCATTTTCATATCCATGGCTTGGTGAATCCGGTATTAGTACCAGTCCGTTGTGAGCTGCGTGAATATGCAGCAGTGAATCACTCCCTGTGTCGATATGCAGCGTCGGTACACCCCGGTCGATCTCAAGAATGAGGCCGAAACACGCCGTGCCGGATACATCCACAACTTCACACTGAAGGTTTTGATCTGCTGAAATATTTACCTGATAGGACTGACAGACTTCTTCTGGCTGCTCAACGTTACCCAATTCTCAGTCCTGTAACGTCATGGTCATCGTTCAAGGCTGGTCTGTGAGTATGACATTAGCAGCGCACACACCTGATGGCGGAACTGCTGACGCTTGCTTATCCTTGTACGCCGCTGACACCATGTATACCAGCCGCTGCGGGCCACCCGGAGCACACGGCACATTGCTTTGATGCTGAACTCCGCCTGATGTTTTTCAATAAAGACATACTTCATTTCAGGTGCTTCGCGAAGTATGTCGCGGCCTTTTGGAGGATGGCCAGCTCTTCATCCCGCTCTGCCAGCTGGCGTTTGAGACGTGCAACCCCGGTGGGCATCTCCAGCTCACGTTCATAAGAAGTCTGCTGATGTTGCTGTTTACTGCGCCAGTTGTAGAGCTGTGATTCATACAGGCTGAGTTCACGGGCTGCGGCAGCACACCGATGCGTTCAGCAAGTTTCAGGGCTTCACTGCGAAATTCAGGCGAATGTTGTTTACGTGCTTTTTTGCTGGTTGATACAGATTTTGTCATGTGAGTCACCTCTGACTGAGAGTTTACTCACTTAGCCGAGTGTCCACTATTACTGGGTAAGATCATTTCATCTCCATCTACGGCACACGCAATTGCCAAACATATCGATACAGCACCTTACCCTGCCCCTCCAGGCACAATAACATCTACCAGCGACTCTTCCAGCCACCCCAAATGCATTTCTTTATGAATTAATCCGCAACAAAACCGCCTCCCATATAAAAATATTTGCAAAAATAGTGCATAAAAAAAGCCTTTTCTATAGCAGTCCGGGATATAAATATTCAACAGAATAACAATATTCCATAGCACTAAATCTCTCATCGTCGTCCCAGACCTCTAATAATGGTCTAAAATCATTGAAGTCACTTGTGACCACATGACTCAAAAAGGAAAATTTGGCGTGAGAAACATTCAACATCAGTGCAGCATCATCATTACATATTTTCCCTCGTCGCCTACCGCTTTCGATATATTGACTCAATTTTCCAGCCTGGTTAAAAATAGCGACCAGCTCAGTCGCAAATATAGTGACTAACCTAACTAAGCAACAACAAGGAATACACTATGACTGTTCAAAAAAGTAAAGATCCGCAGGTCGATACTGCTGAAGATAATGCATTCTTCCCTTCAGAATATTCGCTTAGCCAATATACCAGTCCTGTCTCTGATCTTGATGGCGTGGACTATCCAAAACCGTATCGCGGTAAACACAAAATTCTGGTGATCGCCGCGGACGAACGTTATTTGCCGACCGACAATGGCAAATTGTTCTCAACCGGTAATCATCCGATTGAAACGTTGCTGCCGTTGTATCATCTCCATGCGGCAGGTTTCGAATTCGAAGTGGCGACCATTTCCGGCCTGATGACCAAGTTTGAATACTGGGCTATGCCACACAAAGATGAAAAGGTAATGCCGTTCTTTGAGCAGCATAAATCGTTGTTCCGCAATCCGAAGAAACTCGCGGATATTGTCGCCAGCCTCAATGCTGACAGCGAATATGCAGCAATCTTTGTTCCTGGTGGTCATGGCGCACTTATTGGTTTACCTGAAAGCCAGGACGTGGCTAACGCTTTGCAGTGGGCAATCAAAAATAACCGTTTTGTTATCTCCCTTTGCCACGGCCCGGCGGCATTTCTGGCGCTTCGCCACGGCGATAACCCACTGAACGGTTATTCCATTTGCGCATTCCCAGACGCCGCAGACAAACAAACGCCAGATATTGGCTATATGCCGGGTCATCTCACCTGGTACTTCGGCGAAGAGCTGAAGAAAATGGGCATGAACATCATTAATGACGACATCACCGGGCGAGTACATAAGGACCGTAAAGTTCTCACCGGCGACAGTCCTTTCGCAGCGAATGCGTTGGGTAAACTGGCAGCACAGGAAATGCTGGCAGCTTACGTGGGTTAATCCCTGTTACATTGTAATGTAAGCGCATAATCAATCGCAGCCACGTGAGTACTCACGGCGTGGCTGCGTTTTTTCACGGTTAACCTGTGGCGTACTGAAGCCATAGGTTAATTTCTTTGCGGTAACGTAATACGGAACACATTATGTTGATTTAAATAGTGATACGTAGCACTTCCCCCATGCAATTCGGCAATTGCTTTGACTAAAGAAAGGCCAAGCCCCTGACCTGCAGAATGACGCGAATTATCTCCCCGCCAAAATCTACGGAAGAGTTTTTCCGGCTCATTAATTTTCGATCCAGGGCTGGCGATATCAATATTAAGAGAGCCGTTGGCATCAAGAAAACTGGTTATATGAATGCACGATTTTTCTGGTGAATATCGAATGGCGTTAACAATAAGATTCGATAACATTCGTTGAAGTAAAATTTCATCCGCAAAGATTTGCTGATTGCACTCGACCTGAAAACGAATCTCTTTCTCTTCTGAAAGGTATTCCAGATAGTCTAACAAATTCCCAATTTCCTTGTTAAGAGAGAGCGAATCCAGTTTCACCAAAACATTGCTTTTATCTGCTCTGGCAAGAAACAGTATATTCTCTGTTAACCGCGAAATATTTTCCAGCTCTTCAATGTTTCCGGCAATTGTTTTTTGATACTCAGCGATACTTCGGGTTTGACTGAGCGTCACCTGATTCTGACCCAGTAATGCATTAATTGGCGTTCTAAGTTCATGAGCGAGATCGTCAGCAAATTGGCTAAGGCGCTCAAAATCTTTTACTAAAGCATGGTGCATTTTATTCAACGCCTGACCAAGAGGTTTTAATTCACTCGGTAGTGCGATAACCTCAACAGGCTCTCGGGTGTCGTTATAATTTAATGCTTCCGTTACCCCACTCAACTTTTTGATCTCTCGTAATCCCGTTCTGATTAACAGCGGACTTAATACTGAGCACAGTATAATGGCGACGATGCAAATTATAATGCTATTAATTTTATACTGTTCAAGCATGTTATGTCTGGCTGAAGCCAATTTAGCCACAGTAACCGTTAATGATGGCGAAATTTCATCAATGTTAATTCGTAAAGCATCTATCTCTGTGTCATTAATAATGCTTCTGTAAATGCCAGCTGCACTGATTGCCTCAGTCGTAGGTATGTTATTTAACATATCATCACTGACATTCGTCCGGTTAACAATTTTATTGATGCCATCACCATGAATGATCAAGATATCCTGACTAACATCCATCATCCGGTTAAAGTACACAGGTAACGTATCTGGATTTACCCCATCAATTAACAACTGCTTGATCTGCGCTGTCCGGTTAATGAGTGTTGTATCATCGCGCCATTTCAACTCACTTGCCAGGCCATTATAGAGAGTCCAGACAATTCCAGCGCCAGTGACAGACAGTAGCAATATAAAAAGCAAGGTTAAACGGACGGTTATAGATAATCTTTTCATTATTTTTTTACCGCTACAAATGAATACCCCATTCCCCGGATTGTAGCGATTAGCTTTTCAGGAAAAGGATCATCAACTTTTGCGCGGAGCCTGCGAATAGCGACATCCACCGTATTAGTATCACTATCGAAATTGATTCCCCAAATTTCACTCGCAATAACCGTTCTGGGTATAATTTCGCCAGCTCTGGAGGCCAGTAGCCAAAGTAACTGAAACTCCTTGCGCGTCAGTGTAATACTGATATTGTCCCTGCTCACACTTTGGCTGACAGAGTCCATTCTTAATCCGCTGATTTCTAATGTTGAATTCAGCGCATGATGTTGCCTTAATTGTGCCCGAACCCTCGCCAGCAACTCAGAAAATGAAAAAGGTTTTACCAGATAATCATTTGCCCCACTGTCCAGCCCTCTGACTCTGTCATCGACAGAATCCCTTGCTGTAAGGCAAATAACGGGGGTTTGCTTTGCCGTTCGTAACGTTTGTAAGATCTGCCAGCCATCCATACCCGGAAGCATAATATCCAGAATGATCAATGCATAATCATCCTTCAGCGCAAGATAAAGCCCATCTCTGCCATCAGAAACCGCATCAATGACATAACCTGCTTCTGAAAGCCCCTGCGTTACCCATTCCTGGGTCCTTTGATTATCTTCAATAAGTAGAATCTTCATGAAAATAATATGCCATAAATCATATGTTATAGAAACAGCCTGGTTCATTACAAAATTGTAATGCTTCTGTAAGGTTATCACAGACGTTTTTTCGCTATCCTCAAAAACTCATTCACATGACAAGGATATAAACATGTTAAAGCGTTATTTACTACTCTCGGTTGCAACGGCTGCATTTTCATTACCTTCTTTGGTTTATGCCGCACAACAAAACATTCTTAGCGTGCACATTTTGAACCAGCAAACAGGAAAACCCGCTGCCGACGTGACAGTCACTCTGGAAAAGAAAGCGGATAACGGCTGGTTACAACTTAATACCGCCAAAACAGATAAGGATGGACGAATCAAGGCACTGTGGCCCGAGCAAACTGCAACCACGGGCGATTACCGTGTTGTATTTAAAACTGGAGAATATTTTAAGAAACAAAATCTTGAAAGTTTCTTCCCTGAGATCCCTGTTGAGTTTCAAATTAATAAAGTGAACGAGCATTATCATGTACCTTTGTTACTTAGCCAATATGGGTATTCAACCTATCGTGGCAGTTAATGCGTAAATATGTAAAAGCAGATCTCTGCTACTGTTAGGGAGGAGACTCCCTGACAGATTAACAATCTCTTACTGGTTAACGACAAAACAGTGTGATGGCTTATGAAAAAGAATCAATTTTTAAAAGAATCTGATATTACTGCCGAGTCGGTATTCTTTATGCAGCGTCGGCAGGTGTTAAAAGCACTGGGCATCAGCGCAGCTGCACTTTCTTTGCCTCACGCCGCACATGCTGATCTGCTTAGCTGGTTTAAAGGGAACGATCGTCCGCCCGCCCCCGCAGGGAAACCGCTGGAGTTCAGCAAGCCTGCCGCCTGGCAAAATAACCTACCGCTGACGCCAGAAGATAAAGTTTCCGGCTATAACAACTTCTATGAATTCGGGCTGGATAAAGCCGATCCCGCCGCTAATGCTGGTAGCCTGAAAATCGATCCATGGACACTGAAAATCAGTGGCGAAGTGGCAAAACCATTAACACTCGATCACGATGATTTAACTCGTCGCTTCCCGCTGGAAGAGCGTATATATCGTATGCGCTGCGTGGAAGCGTGGTCGATGGTGGTGCCGTGGATTGGTTTTCCGTTGCATAAATTGCTGGCGCTTGTAGAACCCACAAGCAATGCGAAGTATGTCGCTTTCGAAACGATTTATGCGCCGGAACAGATGCCAGGCCAGCAGGATCGCTTTATTGGCGGCGGGCTTAAATATCCTTATGTCGAGGGATTACGTCTTGACGAAGCAATGCATCCGCTCACACTGATGACCGTAGGTGTTTATGGCAAGGCGTTACCGCCACAAAATGGCGCGCCGGTGCGACTGATTGTGCCGTGGAAATATGGCTTTAAAGGGATTAAATCGATCGTCAGTATTAAGCTGACCCGCGAGCGTCCGCCAACCACCTGGAATCTGGCAGCGCCTGACGAATACGGTTTTTACGCCAACGTTAATCCGCATGTTGATCACCCGCGCTGGTCACAGGCTACCGAACGATTTATTGGTTCAGGCGGCATCCTCGATGTACAGCGCCAGCCAACGCTACTGTTTAATGGTTACGCCGACCAGGTGGCATCGCTGTATCGTGGACTGGATTTGCGGGAGAATTTCTAAATGCGTCTGACAGCAAAACAGGTGACATGGCTAAAACTTTGCCTGCATCTTGCCGGATTGTTGCCGTTGCTCTGGCTTGCCTGGGCGATCAATCACGGTGGACTAGGAGCCGATCCGGTGAAAGATATTCAGCATTTTACCGGACGCACTGCACTGAAATTTTTGCTGGCGACCTTGTTAATTACACCTCTGGCACGTTACGCAAAACAGCCGTTATTGATGCGGACTCGACGCCTGTTAGGCTTATGGTGCTTTGCCTGGGCGACACTGCATTTAACCAGTTACGCATTACTGGAGCTGGGCGTGAATAATCTGGCGTTATTAGGCAAGGAGTTAATCACCCGACCTTATTTAACGTTAGGTATTATTAGTTGGGTAATTTTGCTTGCTTTAGCGTTCACTTCAACCCAGGCGATGCAGCGAAAACTCGGCAAACACTGGCAACAGTTGCATAACTTCGTCTATCTTGTCGCGATCCTGGCTCCAATACATTATCTGTGGTCAGTGAAGATTATTTCACCGCAGCCACTCATCTACGCTGGGCTGGCTGTACTGCTTTTAGCCTTACGGTATAAAAAGCTACTTTCCCTTTTCAACCGATTACGCAAGCAGGTTCACAACAAATCATCTCTATAACTTCATATTGCCGACAAAGTACGCGTTATCCCTGCCGGATGCGGTGTGAGCGCCTTATCCGGCCCACACAGATCGCATCAAGTTATGTTTCGTTTGTCATCAACCTCAAATCATCGACATAATTTATTTCATTTCAATAAGATAGGTAAATACACCTGAGAAAACTATGCTCTTGTTTCCTAAGAGTTATTGCATTTCGTCATATGTTACAATATAACATAACACGTCATGTACAATAACTCTGGAGGAAACTGTTTTGGCGATTCGTCTTAATAAACTGGCTATTGCTTTAGGTGTCTTTATTGTTAGCGCTCCTGCCTTTTCGCATGGTCATCACTCACACGGCAAACCCTTAACAGAGGTCGAACAAAAAGCGGCTAACGGTGTTTTTGATGATGCCAATGTACAAAACCGAACGCTCAGTGACTGGGATGGAGTCTGGCAATCCGTTTATCCCTTACTGCAAAATGGCAAGCTTGACCCCGTCTTTCGAAAGAAAGCGAATGCAGATAAAACCAAAACATTCGCAGAAGTTAAAGATTATTATCAGAAAGGCTACGCGACAGATATCGAAATGATTGGTATTGAGGACGGCATTATTGAATTCCATAGAAATAACGAAACTACATCCTGTAAATATGATTACGATGGCTACAAAATACTCACCTATAAATCAGGCAAGAAAGGCGTTCGTTACTTATTCGAATGTAAAGATCCTGAAAGCAAAGCCCCTAAATATATACAATTTAGCGATCATATAATTGCACCACGAAAATCATCTCATTTTCACATTTTTATGGGTAATGATTCACAGCAATCTTTATTGAATGAAATGGAAAACTGGCCAACGTATTATCCCTATCAGTTGAGTAGCGAAGAAGTGGTCGAGGAGATGATGTCTCATTGATTTTTTGCGCTGACTTCAGTTATTTAACAGAACAGTGCCTGGTAGTAACGACAATAATTTACCAAGACAAATAAATAAGACAAACTCAGACACGCTCATGCTTGAGACGTGTCTTTTTTATTATGTCTGTAGAAAAAAACTGAGAAAACGGCGAACAATAAATACACAACTCACCAATACAGACTGGCAGCGCCAATGTCTTCAGGAGCAAGTCATCTGTCATGGTAAAGCTAACCAGAAATATAGGTTAATTTTGGTATTTAAACCTTTTTTACTTGTTAGTATGATACAAAGGCTTTCAAAAAAGCTGGGAAATTCAACAACTCTTGGAAATTATGGACTTTGTCCCGCGGCTTTAATCTGACGGCCGCGTTCCTTTTTTGGCTCAATTATTGCCCCCTTCTCTACGCAACTTCAGTTCCCACCACCAACTTTGCTGCAGCTTCGTAGGATCAATGTCTAAAAGAATAATGGTGACCGATAAGAAAACGACTGAATAACTGCAGATTTACGCTCGAAACCCTCATGTCAGATCAATAGCTAATCAAGTGCTGAATGTCACAGTATCGAACAGAAAACAGTGACGATCTAAACCTTCAAGAATATTCTACGATTGTTCTGTTAAGAAAAAGCAAGGCGGGAAGTTAGGAGATAAGTCATTGATAAAGTGGCGGAGAGAGGGGGATTTGAACCCCCGGTAGAGTTGCCCCTACTCCGGTTTTCGAGACCGATGATACAGAGTCGAAAAATCAAAGAGTTAAAAATTTTTCTTGGAATAAATGTCTTAAAATCGTACACGAAAAATCAATGAATTACATAACATTAAAGAAGAATATTCCAAGCCTTCTTGAGTCCACCACCTGTTTTCAGGTGTCGTTCAGACGTGATTTGCCCCAGATTGGGAAAGCACGCTTTTTTCTCAGCTTATTCCGTTTTGCCTGTGTGTTGAATAATTCCACTGCAGTTATATAAAATCTGTAACGGCTGGAAATCATTCAATACTCGCACTATCGAAAGTTTACCAGCCAACCGCAGCACGTCCTTGCACACGACGTGCTGCGCATTAATTTTTACGCTCAAATCTTATGGTTAAGTACAATCATGATTCTTTGGACTATATAAATTTTTTGTAATTAGTCCTTTAAACGAAATTTTAAATCAATTATTTATTCAAGGGATTGACTCTATTAGGAAGTATCTCAAAAATATGAATAACCACCATCTTACGATTGAATAATTTTACAGAGTATTCTTATTGAGAAAAACAACACCAGGCACATCAAATAATATAGAAATGTAAATTTGGGTATATTAATCTTTTGAGTTGCAACCTAAACTTTCCGTTAAACACTCAGATATCAATAAATTATACTCACTGAGCACACATTTTTTACAATTGTTATTTGTCACATCAAAATGCGCATACCAATCTCTTATTTGACACTTTCTTATTTGTTACTAGAGTTAATTGGGTGCTGACAAGGCACATGTTATTTACAATTTGAAAATCAGAGGAGAAATGATATGACCGAACATCGAGGCGGTGCAGGTAATTTCGCTGAAGATCGACAAAAAGCTTCTGACGCTGGTCGTAAAGGCGGCCAACATAGTGGCGGTAATTTTAAAAACGATCCACAAAGAGCATCAGAAGCAGGGAAAAAAGGTGGTCAGAATAGCCATGGTGGCGGCCGTAAATCTGACTCTTAATTTATCACCCCCTACATTCGTGAATAACTGAAGCTAACTGCGAGCCTACGGGCTCGCAGTGAAAACTCTGGAGTGATTATGCAAATTAAATCTGTTGAAGATATCTTCATCCACTTATTATCGGATACATACAGCGCTGAGAAACAACTAACAAAGGCACTGTCTAAACTTAGTCGCTCTGCATATAGTGATAAATTAACCGCTGCTTTTCAGTCACATCTTGATGAGACACATGGTCAAATTGAACGCATCGATCAGGTTGTTGATTCTGAAGATGGTCTTAAATTGAAAAGAATTAAGTGTGCCGCAATGGAAGGACTTATCGAAGAGGCGAATGAGGTAATTGAAAGCACTGATAAAAATGAAGTACGTGATGCTGCATTGATTGCTGCAGCACAAAAAGTAGAGCACTATGAAATTGCCAGTTATGGCACTTTGGTAACACTTGCTGAGCAATTAGGATATAAAAAAGCGGCTAAACTCCTGAAAGAAACACTGGAAGAGGAAAAAGCTACTGATGTCAAATTAACAGACCTGGCATTTAATAACGTTAATAAAAAAGCTCAGGATAACTCCTGAACTATAGACTTCAATTTCTTTTAGGATAAACAGATTATGAATAGAATTGAACATTACCATGACTGGCTTCGTGATGCACATGCGATGGAGAAACAAGCTGAAAAAATGCTTGAGTCTATGGCCAGCCGGATAGAAAACTATCCTGAGTTACGTTCCAGAATTGAGCAGCACATTAGCGAAACAAAGAACCAGCTTTCACAGCTTGAAAGCATACTTGATCGTAATAATATTTCGCGCTCTGTCATTAAAGACTCTATGAGTAAAATGGCCGCGTTTGGACAATCCATTGGTGGAATTTTTCCATCTGATGAAATTGTCAAAGGTTCGATCAGTGGCTATGTGTTCGAACAATTTGAAATTGCGTGTTACACCTCTCTTCTCGCAGCAGCCAAAAATGCGGGTGATACAGCTTCAGTACCCATTATTGAAGCAATTCTTAATGAAGAAAAACAAATGGCTGAATGGCTTCTTAACCATATTCCTGACACCACTGAGCAATTCATGGTCAGATCTGAAATTGATGGAGTTGAAGCCAAAAAATAATTCTTTTGAGGAGGCATTATGTTTAGACACGTGAAAAAACTTCAATATACAGTACGTGTGAGTGAGCCAAACCCAGGCTTGGCTAATCTACTCTTAGAACAATTCGGTGGGCCACAGGGTGAGCTTGCAGCAGCATGCCGATACTTCACTCAAGGCTTAAGTGATGAAGATGCAGGCCGAAGGGATATGCTGATGGACATAGCAACAGAAGAACTAAGTCATCTCGAAATTATTGGTTCTCTTGTTGGTATGCTCAACAAAGGTGCAAAAGGAGCACTTGCTGAAGGAACTGAGAATGAAGCTGAGCTTTACCGTTCCTTAACTCAAAATGGCAATGATAGCCATATAACTTCTCTCCTCTACGGAGGAGGCCCAGCATTAACTAATTCAGCTGGAGTACCCTGGACTGCAGCTTATGTTGATACTATTGGCGAAGTCACGGCCGATCTTCGTTCAAATATTGCAGCTGAAGCTCGGGCAAAGATCATTTACGAACGTCTCATTAATGTTACTGATGATCCTGGAGTAAAAGACACTCTGGCATTTTTAATGACCAGGGAAGCAGCACACATGCTTTCATTTGAAAAAGCATTACATTCAATTCGTAACACCTTTCCACCAGGAAAATTACCACCACTTGAGAAATACAAAAACGTATATTACAACATGTCAGAAGGTGAAGACGTCAGAGGTAGTTGGAACAGTGATGAAAACTTTGACTATGTTTCCGATCCAGTTCCAGCGGTTGACGGTGGGGATGGGAAGGCCTCGATAAATCTTTCGGCCAAGCAAGAAGCTATGATAAAAGCTATGGCAACAAGGTTGAAATCCCATGAAGACATCAATCCTGTCACTGGCGCTGAGATATCCTAAGCTCTAGCCTCTGAAAATACATTTATATTTCGAAGCCCGCGATATTTTAAGCGGGCTTTTATTTTAATTCATAGATATTTTTTACCATCCTGTGGATTTTTAGGCGTTTTCTAAGTTTTTTCAGATAGTTGTATTTTTTCCAAAAACTCCTGAACTCGATTTTGCTGTTTGTCTTAGGCCTTTTTATGTCCCATATATGCCCCAAGGTGCCCCATGTAAATCCAATTCAACTCAAAGCGTCCCTGTTCAATATTTTTACAAGGGGCTGGCATATCAGTGTTTTTTATTGCGTAACGTCAAACGCTCGGATTGAGCGTAAATCATCAAGATTATTCAGTTCCTCTTTCATCTCCCGCTGACGTTCGTGGATTTTAAAACCCTCCGTCACCATGGCCACCATCATGGCATCGTTCAGCGCAATAAGTTTCTCCCTGGTCAGTACGACGTTGTTATTATCCGCATCAGTCCAGAAAAAACCATCCGGAAGCAGTCCGGCCTGTGCTGCTGCAACCACGGGGGCAAGGCGTGACTGCGAGGTTTTTCCGCCATCAAAACGACGGCCATCAAACGTGAAAATAAACTCAATGTTTTCCTGACTGTCGCGCCATGCCTCAATTTCCCGCCTTTTGGCATCCTTTGCCGCTGCAATAAGTTCCGGCGTGACAGTGAACGGGGCGATTTCGCCCCATTTCCCGCTTTGCAGCTCCTGCCAGACATGCTGGCCTGTCGGGGCCATATCATCCTGTATGGCAGTATACAGGGCGAACTCCGTTTCACCTTCAAATAACACCTCGCAGTCAACCGCACCATTTTCAAGATAATGTGCGTTTCTGATGCCTTTCACCGCTCTGATTTTCATGCCTGATTTCCTCATTACTCAATGCGTACAAAAAGACCGATAAAGCCACGCTGAGTACCATAATTGTTACCCAGGCCCGAAAGCGCCGTGTAACGACCGGGGAAGTTGTATTCACCGGCACCGCCAATCACAACCTGCGGTGAGGATGCGTATGTCCCTGTATCACTAACCTGTGCACTCATGGCCAGAGGACCAAGACGGGAACCCGGCACAGTATCACCGAGTCCCAGAGAAGCATTTTCACCAAAACTTTCTCCCTGATATACCGCCATAATCGGCACACCGACGGCCGGGTATTGGTAATATGAGAACGGACCATTACCGGCGGTTGAGGACATCAGATATGCCAGGGAGTTGCCGTCATACACAATAAGGCTTGATGTTGCATTCCAGCTGTTACCACTGTAGCGATAACGCATACAATGTATGCTGTGCTCATCCTCGTAATACTGGTTGTAGTACAGCAGCATTTTGAATTTACGCGCTGAGTCTGAACCATCGTTATCAGAGGGTGACCACATCACATCAATGATACCGTTAAATTTCGTGGTGCCCACCAGCAGCGTGGAGGAGTCCGCAATACTGACCGCATAACGCCCCGGGGTGACTGTCTGCAGCCATATAACGAAATCAGCCTGTCCGTTAAATGACAGAGCTTCGGCGCTGGTGAATGCCTGTCCAAACCCATACATCCCGGACAGGGCCAGCCTGCCCGGTGTGCGGTCACGGATATCACTCTGGGGTTCCATCGTCGCAGCCGCGCTCAGCTCAAGCTCCGTGCGCATGGCTTCAGCCGTGTCATGCGCCAGCAATGCGCGGCCCTTCTCTGACAGCAGAGACAGTGAGGCATTCCCGTCTGTATTGAAGTACAGAAGATTATCTGCCCGTTGCGTCAGTGCGCTGATTGCCGTTAAGACGTCATTAAGCGGTTGTTTGCCTGCCAGCGCGTTTGTGATTGTCGTCGCAAAGTTCGGGTCATTGCCCAGCGCCGCTGCCAGCTCGTTCAGGGTGTCCAGAACTTCCGGCGATGAGCCAACCAGCGCAGCAAGCAGTTTGCGCACAAACGCTGCGTTCGCTGCTTCCAGACCGGCGGCATCATCCGGTGGGGTTGGGGTGGTTGGGGTGCCGGTGAAGGCCGGGCTGTCCAGTGGCGCTTTTGTTTTCGTTTCGTCCATGACGGCTTTGACAGCCTTTGGCGTGGCAGCCAGTTCATCGCTGTCGTTGTCCGTATCACTACACAGTTGCACCAGACCTTTTTCTGTCGTGCTGGCATTTGTTGCATTCAGGTCATCAACTATCTGCTGCGCCTCATCCCTGTACTGTTTCGCTTCCTGCGCATTGTCTGCACCTGCATCCTGGCTGTCTTTAGCCTGTCGGGCGTATTCGGCAGCGTTATTTTCATGCCCGAGTGCAGCATTTGCTGCATTTTCCGCGCTGGTTGCAGCTGATGATGCGGCATTATGATAAAGGCGGGCACGTTCGGCGGCATCGACTGATTCATCCCGCGATGTGCCTGATGACTGTGCGCTGTTTTCTGCCTCACCCGCAAAACGTTCCGCATCATCACGGGCGGTGACCGTTGCCTCCACATCCTGCGCGGTCTGCTGTGCGCTTTGTGCTGCATTATCAGCGTGATTTTCCGCATTCTGTTCGCTTTGTGCGGCAGCTTCGGCACTGGCTTTTGCCTCGCCGGTCAGCGTTGCAGCATCAGCAAGTTTATCGACCGCTTTCCGGACTATCGTGTCGGCATCCTTGACAGCCTGCTCTGCGCGGGCCGCATCCTGTGTGGCAGATGATGCCAGCAGCGCCACCTGATTTTTGTCTTCGGCAACGGCTTCTGCATTCTGCTGTACGTTATCCGCCAGCGTCTCGCAGTCTTCCTTTATCTTCTGCGCATCAGCGACATGTTGCCCGGCCTGTCGCTCGCTTTCCGCTGCTGCTTCCGCGCTCTGCTGCGCCTGCGCCACCATTTCCTCAAAGCGTTTCACTACATCCGGTTTTAAATCGCCTTCATCGAGGGCGGTCAGAAAGTCGTTCAGTGTGCCGGGCTTTGAGTCGTCGTAAACCGAAATATCACCGACGCAATATTCTCTTTCAATACACGAACGAAGATAAACATCATATCTTCCGGTCTGGGCTTCAAATGCATATTCTCCTGCCGGCCCTGTCACCACTGTTGCCACCGTTCTCATGACCACTGCGGATGTATTTTGCCAGGCTTTCAGAATAATATGGTATCCGGACAAGGGGAGCCCCGCACCATCCGTCAGCACACCCGAAATTAATACAGACATTTTTAATTTCCTGATTTAAAAAAATTAACCAAAATAATTGACACCTTTTTTATCCGCGTTCTTCTTCCCTGATGCCTGTCCTTTCGCGGAAATATCCGTGGTCAGCGACAGATTCAGCGAAAATCCCTGCCCCGGTGCCAGTGAAAACTCCACCGATTCAGCCTGCCAGTAATGGTCCTCACGCACACCAAATCCCTGCGTGATAAAACGCACCTCCGCCCCCGCTTTCAGCAGTTCCGGTCTGCAGGGCAACGTTATCGTCATCTGGCGTCCGGCTTTCTGCACACGTTTAACCTTCGACTCTGCACAGTGTTTTGCGGTGCCCTGGTCAGGCTGGGTAAAGGGATGCCGCTTATCTGTTGACTCCACGTCAACTTTAACTTCACGTGTGCGTCCGTCACGGGCATCAAAATACCGGACACCCACTTTCCCATCTTTCCCGCCACCCGCAGCGCCCTGTCGCTCACCTTCACGATAATCCCAGTCTGATACCATACCCGGCGTAATGGTTATCTCAGGGGCATTTCTGCCCCCTGCACTCTGTGATGCCCCGTATTCCAGAAACAACCAGTAGCCACTGGTCGGTTTACTGGTGGCACCGTACATACCTGCAATGCGGGACAGGAGGGCTGCATCAGATTCTGATGACTGCATCACCCACGGGATATGAATACCAGCCAGCGCCGGTGATACCTGCGCCACCAGATTATTTTCAGTGGCGATGGTTTTTACCAGGTCTCCCAGCGAGATATCACTGAAAGCGCGGGTTTTCAGTGCGGTCACGTCCGCGCCATGTTTTGACGCATTCATGGGGGCTGCGGTGGCATAAATAGTGATCCGGCGGGGAGGGCCACCACTTGCCACCTGACAGACGGTAAAGCTGCCTTTATTTACCAGATTTCCGTTGAACCCCAGTCCCAGCGTTAGCACCGCGCCTTTCGGGGGCAACGCCAGCGTCTCACTGAACAGCGTTATCATCAGTTCATCGGACCGCTTTGTGCCAGCACCATTATCGGTATATCGCAGCTCAGCCAGACCTCGTTTTATTTCCTTCGTGATATCCTGACCTTCCGCTGTCAGACTGAAATCCGGCTGATACTCATTCACTCCCATAACTGAAACGTCTCCTTCACTTCCGGTTCATATACCCAGTCCGGCAACACGATTTCCACTCCCGCCGGATAGACCGGACCAAGGTCAGCCAGCCCCAGATTAGCCTCCAGTACCGCCGCCAGTGACTGGTTAAGCCCGGCACTGCCATAGTGCCTCTGACAGATGTCATCCAGCATATCGCCGTCAGTGGTCCGCCAGTTTTTCGCCATAGTATTTCAGCTCCAGAGTGAACGTTTTATTCTTTGGCGCACCGCCGGGAAGAAAGGAGGTGGTGTTATCTGAATAGGCGGTTGCCACGAAATACCCCATCACATCACCTGTGCACGAGACCAGAAGATGCGGGGCCGGATTGTCATCCACCATCTGAACCAGTGTATCAAGGGCATCCATTCCCACACCGTCACGAAATCCCGCATGCACCATACCTTCAAGGGTTATCGTTCTGGCCCCCTTGCCGGTATACTGCAGCAGGTCGTTTTTTCCGATAAGCTGTTGTTCATCCCATCGCCATTCCATCGTGCGCTTCATGGCGTTATACGCTGCCGTATCGATACTGAATTCAAACTCACCAAACGACAGCATGACGCGGGAAGCCACCTCCGTTAATGAGCCCACTGCGTCCCATGCTTCGCGCTCAAGCCGGTTTACGCCCCAGCCCAGTAAATCCACCATCTTCACCCCCAGGATTCATAACCATCAGTCATACGGGAACGCTGGCCAAAATTAATATCCCCCAGATTTTTCATCACCCTGTCTGCAAGTTGTCCGGCATCCTCGCCAGGTTTCTGGGTAATGTTGAATTCCGCCCGTATCTGATACGTGGGTTTTACTTCCACCTGGCTGATACTGCCGGGTGTATACTGGAGAGCTGAAAGGCGATCAGGATTTTCCTGTCCCTGACCAGCCGCAGGAAGTCCGTCAATGTAGGTGCGGGATTTCTCTTTTATCGCCTTAAAATCAGGTTCTTCCTTCGGTCCCAGCAAAGGATCGAGAAATGCATCAAACTTTTTATCGTCATGGTTCCAGGGGAGATAACCGCGAGTGTCTTTATAAGCCTGTACAACCTGTTTCGTCAGGTCCGGATTTTGCCTGAGCAGTTCATCAAACCATTCACCCTGACCGTTTTTCTGCGCCACCGCTCTCGCCAGCTCAGGCGACCCCATTTTTGCCAGATATTCCAGCACCTCTCGCCGGTCCTCTCGCGAATCATCCGCCAGCCCCCACTCAATGGCTTTCTGCGTTATTCCTGCAAGAACTTTTCCGAATTTCCACATCCACTCGGACAAGTCGATCAACGCCGGCAGGGCATCATCAAGGATAAATGCCTGAATCTTCTCAAGGCCCCCCTCCTTAAACCAGGCCGCAAGATCATCCGTCACCTGTTGGATACGTGGGGCAAGTTCATTACCCAGCTGTCCGCTGATTTCATCAATGGAAGAACTCAGAACATTACGGAGATTTGACAGTGCCACATGTCCCTGAACTGCACCATCAGCCCCGGCCTTTGTCACCAGGTTATAGCGTTTCTGCTCACTGATAAGCTCCCGGTAAGTTTTCCCTGACAGACGCATCCAGGTCAGAATTTTATTGGCCTCACCACCGAACAACGCATCTGCCATCCCGGCTGCCACCTGTTCATTCTCTACCTGCAGTAAGCGATCAAATAAAAATTCGACCTGCTCCTGGTTACTTTTCCCTGCCATCACCCCGGCTTTCAGTCCCAGTTTTCCAAAGACCTCCTGAATGGCCCCTTTATCCGTGGCACCATTATCATCGTCAAAAACCTTGTTCCGGTACTCCTCAAACAGATCACCGATGTTTTCACCGTTCAGCCCCATCAGTCGGGCCAGAGAATCCCATGACGCATAGGTTTCATAATCCACCCCATAACTGCGGGCTATCCCTGCCCGCTCTGCCGTTTCACTGTTCCGGCTAAGTGCTGCACCTGCAGCGCCTGCCAGTGTCAGTCCTGCCCCGACTGAAAGCCCGCCCCCCACTTTCAGGGCTGTCGTTCCACGCCCTTTCCAGCGAGCCAGACGTTCCGCACGCGCCAGTTCGCGGTTAAATCTGTCCTGCTCAGCGGTGGCATTATGGATTTTTTTACCCAGCTTTTCATACTGCTTTCGCAGTTCAGTAATATCCTGTCCAGCCAGTACGCCAGCCTGGATTTTTCGTTTCAGTACGTCCTGCTGGCGTGTCAGACGAGCCACTTCACGCGTGGCTCCGGAAAGGCCCTTTTTCAGTCCATTAACAGAATTTTTCCACGACGGATCTATCGTGCCGCCGATCCGGATATTCGCTTTAAGGTTATCGCCAACCGTTGCCATAACGTTGCTTCCTCTCCTCCGACTCTGCCAGCATCATTGTCACAAAATCCTCATACGGCAGCGCCATCACATCCACGGGAGACCACCCTAACCAGGCACCGGCGCGCCGTATCGCCATCAGGATGTTTTCTTCTTCCGCCGGACCGGCGGCAGCAAAAAAACATTAAACTGCCGCTCCAGAGCCAGGTAATCGCACGCTTCCATATTCATCATGTCTGCCGCGTCCATCCCACACAGACCGGCAATCATATCCAGATCGGCCTCTGCTTCCGGCTTAGTGCTCCGGCGATGCAACAGACGATCGCGAACGGTAGGCGCACGCATGGTGATGTGTGTGATCGTCTGTCCTGATGCGGTGACATACGGCACGGATAACACAATTTCCACGCTGCTGGCAGGAACACTGTTTTTTTCCGACATAAGCATCTCCTTTAAAAAAGAAAAGGCGGCCTGAGCCGCCTGAATGGCAGGATCACCGGATTAAACCCGAATGATTTTTTTCAGATCTGACAGAACATTAACGCCGTTAATACGACGCACAAATTCCTCCGGAATAATGCAGATGGTTTCCACACCGTCGACAGTCTGACGGTAATAACTCAGCGACATTTCCACCGTCACCGAAGCCTCTGCCTGTGACGTTGCCGGACGTGCATCCGGCGTGATACTGGTGATCATTCCCTGCAGGGTTTCCACCTGTCCGCTGGTCGCATTCCCCACCTGGTAACCCTGGCGGACAACGATCTCCGGCGAATAAAGCCCGGCCTGTAATCCCAGCAGCGTAAGCATGGCAACATCATAACCATAAATCTTAAACGAACAGGTCAGCGCTTCCATGCCGTCATCCACTGCCACCGGTGCATCCATTGCGCCGGTTTTGATATCCACTGTCGTGATATTAATCGCAGGCGGCGTGTATTCATGCGCCCCCTGAAGGCGGATCCCGCCAGGAAGAAATAACGCCCATGCGCGCAACAGTTTTTTTTCACCCGTCATCATACCGTCAGTTCCTCCAGCGCCAGTTTATTGTTAATCATTGCCCGCAGTGTCAGGCGCTCCAGTGGTGACTTCGGCCCAAAGTCATAATCGATATACAACTGCCCTGCCGCCAGGGTTTCTGCTGTGTTCAGTTCATCGTTCAGCCATGCACTGCCACCGTGGATCGCGCCCAGATTTTTAAGCTGACGCATATAGGCATTAATGCTGCCAAGAATGTCGTCTGCCACATCCCGATCAAGCGGGCGATCGACATAAGGCAGCATGGCCTCCTGGATGCTGTCCTCAATCACATCTGCAGTGCGGCGTACCGGCTCAAAACGCCACTGACTGTGGGATGTGCACAGACGGTTCCCCCAGTGTTTAAAACCGTCATGGCGAATAATGGTGGAGATATTTTCCATGTTCAGCAGGTTTGCCGTGCAGTTCTGCTCCCCGAGAATAAATGTGTCCACCTGCTCCATACCGGTGATATTCATCACGTCCTGGTTTGATTTGGACCACCACCACCCTTTTTCGTAATCAATACGGGCACGCAGCCCGGCAGCACGAGCCGAATATGGACGAAATATCGTTTGCCCGCTGTCATCCGTCACTGACACGCGCGGACGCAGCAGCTCCACACGCCCGCCAAATGACGCGCGCCGCTGAACCACATCCTGCGGCGTTGCCATTGAGGGCGAGTCAATATAGGCCACAGCCCGCAGCTTCGCGGCATACGTTTCCAGCGCCTTTGCCACGCCATCATCCTCACTGTACCCCGTGGCAATGAGGATGCGCGGTTGATAGCCTGTCACGCCCTTACTTTCTGTCAGCGCCTCCATGGCCTGAATCACCGCCGCACGCTGTTCGCCCTCTTTCGCCTTTGTTTTACTTTCTGCGCGCACAACAATCACCAGCGCACCAGTCTGGTCAAAAATATCACGCAGGGCCGGGTATAATGTTCCGGCTGTGCCCAGTTTCCCTGCCTGAGTAATGGCCCCTGCCACCACCACCGGTGTATTGACCGGGAACGCCTCATCTTCCCCGCCGGATAACGTCAGGCTGAACGGCGACACCACATTATTTTCAGCGCCTCCTGCATTCAGGGAGCTGACAGCCGCCGTCACAGGCGAATCCCCCAGCGCATTCACCGCTTCAGTCACACTGTTCACCGTGGCGTTAACCTGGCTGTGTTCGTCCGTCCCCAGCGTTATCGTCAGGGTTATACCTTCCAGCGCGGCCGTAGTCTGCGCACTTTGTTCTGTGGCAGCGACGGCAACCACCGAAATCTTATTGCCGGCCCTGCCTTCCTGTTTCGCCGTGAAATCCAGCGCCGTTCCCAGCAGCCACGATCCGGCAGTGCCGGAAGCGCACAGGCCACCAGAGGCGTCCGGTGCGGTCCCCACCAGGCCAATCACTGCCGTGGAGATGGTCTGCACGGCAACCGTGCCTGTTGTCAGTTCAATGGTTTCAACACCATGTAGTCCGGACATACATTTCTCCCATAAAAAAACCGCCCTCAGGCGGTCTGATGATTCATTTCTTTTTCAGGTATTTTGTGGCTGCTCCGGCCAGCCAATATTGTCGTAAGCAGTCTTGTCTGCAATTGCGCTGAAATCCAACGCCTGCAACGATTTCGCGTAAATGCGCCAGACTTTCAGTTTTTCTTTTTCTTCATCACTGAGAATGCCCAGCGCCAGGTCGGTAGCCCAACCGGATGTGATATCCTGTGCCGTCATCAGCAGACGCTGACGTTCTGCCTCTGCTTTGGCCACATAATCCACTGGCACAGGCAGCACTTCGCCGTCCTGGTAATACCATCCACCATCAATATTCACACCATCAGGAAGTACATCCAGTTCGGTAACACTTGCATTAAGTGGACAGAGCGCAGAAACATCGGTTGTAATGCTGCGGACAATGTTATTACTGTCATACATGATTTTGTATGTATTCGTCGCAAACTGTTTCTGGCATTCGTACCAGTCCTGACCATCCTCACTGATGAGATATAACGCCCACGCTACTGGTGGATTTTCCGGTGTGTATTCTCTGAAGTTTTTAATGTTTATCATGGTGTTTACCGTTCTTTTACGCGAATTCATATCGACGATACATTCATCCAGGTACCATTCACACAATACTGAATGGTCCGGTAATAAATACCACCAATGTTATCTGCAGAATTGTCGCCAGTATCCTGAACGATTATCCCGGTCATGACGTTTCCGCTACCAAGGTCCTGCGTCCAGGTATACCAGTTACCTGCGGGGGAGTAGCTTTGTCTTGACCCCAGCCTTACAGAAGTGATACTGGCCCCTGTTTTTGCGTAACGTGCATCGAAGTTTCCGTAGTCTGACGGTGTTACCCGCCCTGAAACATTCACTGCCTGGTTACTTTGTAACGCGCCATTCTGAAAACGGAATACGTGCTGACCATTGGCATAAACATCCAGCAGGCCGTCACCATTCTGTTTCAGGCCGGTATCGTTATCCCCGAAAGCAATTGAGTTTCCGCCCAGTGCGTTCTGAACGCCGATACCCAGCGCACCATTGACCTGAGAACCGCCGCCAACAGACACTTTATGCGACATGGATATTTCACCCGTCCGCAGGTTAATGCTGAACGGTCGCAGTGGGCCAATATCGCCATTCTCGCCCTGACCTTCACTGGTAGGAATAAGGTGCAGGAACTCTTCCGAACGACGAAAAATCAGACCAAATGCTTCGTTGAAAATCCTCAGCGCATTAACACCACGGATTTTCAGTTCCCCGCTCATGGTGTCGCCATCACGCTGAACGGCATTTTTTGCCTTGTCCACCGTGGGTTTTAATCCGAGGTTTTCAACAGCCTCATCACTGTCTTCCACATCCGAAAGATTCTTTTTTCGTTGCAGATAGCGTCTGTCTCCGATTTCCTGAGTAATAATTGCCCTGTCCGGATCAACTTCCAGCACCACGTTTTGTGCGTGCGTCAGCCCAAGAACCAGCGTCAGAATAACTTCCTTGATAACGGAGTCCGTCTGGTCTGGTAAAAAGGTGTCGGGATAACGTCCGTACGCGATAAGCGTACCTCTGTCGCTGATCATCCCCAGTTCACGAAGGGTTTTACCGGGGTATGATTTACAGTCAATCACAATATCCCCGCTGATGAAGCCCTCCTCCACCGCACCGTCGGAAAAGGGTTCCTGCCCGAATTCGCCGTACAACGATGTCATTGCTGCCATTTCATCCGGCGTGGAAGGCAATGCCCGCCCGCCCCCGTCACCAAGCAGAACATGCCGGACGGTCACGGTTTGCCCGTTCTGATATGCTGCTTCAATTTCTGCAGCGCCGGACGTTGTCAGAATCAGTCCATTCATACTCCTGCCTCACTCTGCCCGCCAGTGGGCACTGTCTTTGTTATCACACCAGTACTTCTGATTTTTTCTGTCGCCATCACATAGCCGTAACCAAATACCCGCCCTGTGCTGTTCCCGTAAACGTGAATACTGAACCAGCTGCGCAGATTTTTGGCACGGAGTACCGCATGCTTCAGATCCTGATGATCATTCATCAGCACCGGTAAATCCTTCTGCTCCACGTTCAGACGAAAGGTATACGGCTCCCCGGGTGGGGTCTGCTCATACCACTCAACAATCTTCGACCGGAAGGGACTGTCAGCCAGCGATGCTATCAGCGCCGCTTTAGTCCCTCTGTGGCGGTGGATGTAAGCAGCACGTTTTATCGCAGACCGTTTTTCCGCCTCCGTCCAGTGTTCATTCCAGGTGTCCACCGCCATTTCCCAGGCCAGCCATGGCAGCAATTCAGCAGGACATAAATCGGGATTTTTAACATAGCGGATCAGGCAGACCGCTATGTCTGACAGCATATCTCCGGCGACACAGTCCACCACCCGCTCTGCCCGGCTGGCACTGACCGGCAGTATGCTCCTGATATCGTCATTCATCGGTTGTCTCCACCTTGTTCAGCGTCACCTTACGGCACCACGGTGCCTGCCCCATCGCAGGAACGATATCACTGCCCGGAGAGGTCAGATTCACCGTAATCACCCCGGTCTGGTGAAGGGCACCATCCATGCCAGAACGGGATGCAACCGAGCCAATCCGGTGGACGCTGTCAGTGTATGACTGCAGCGCCTTGCGGGCATTTGCCATTACCAGTTCACCATCCAGTCCGTAGGGAATATGAATATCCGCCACCACATCGTAGGGAATAATTTCTGCCGCACGGACACTGACAAAATCCGTCAGGGGACGGGTTTCATCATCATTAACTGACGCTGCCACCTTATCCAGCAGGGGTTGTGATGCCGTACCGTTTCCGGTTCGTGATAACACATAAAGAAATACACGCCCTTCCTGTGAATGTGTTTCCGGCCCGTAGGCTTTCACATCCAGCACATCAGGATCGGCACTCCGGGCAAAATAGTGGTATGCGTTTTTCGCGCCTGCAGTGCTGAGTCGTGCCCATGACAACTGGATGCGTTCGCGAAAAGCGTCATCATCTTCATACACCGCCGGCGTGGGCGGGATGGTGCTGTCATCTGCCGGGGTAATCACCAGACGCTGTACCTGAAAATTCGCCCCAACCTGATCCAGATCGTTCCCACGGGCACTGGCAAGCAGTACGGCCCGGACGGCATCATTGACCTGCTGGCGCATCAGCGCCACCCGAAAAGCCAGCGCCTCCGCCCATTTATACGCCGGATCGGATTCCACCAGGGCCGAAAATAACGTGTCCAGCTCCTGATACTTCGCCACTATCTGAGTGACCAGCACAGCGGTGTCCGGTACCTCCACCGCATCCGGTACCGGTATCGCGGACAGATCAATGATTGCCTGAGACGTTGCCAATTTTTATCTCCTCAAGTCGAATCGTTTCCTGTGTTTCGTTATTCACCCCGACAAGCGTCAGCCAGGCGCTTCCTTCTCCTGTCCACGTCACTTCCACCCGCCGGAGAGTCAGGCGGGGTTCCCAGCGTTCAAGGGCGGTTGCCGTTTCACGAACAATCCTCACCCGCGTGAAATCATCCTGCGGGTTATCAAGCAGACTGAACAGCCTGCTGCCGTATTCCCTGAGAAGTACCCGGCTGCCGACCGGCGTTGACAGAATATCGGTAACGGACTGGCGCAGATGTTCATTACCGTGCAGATATCTGCCGGTGGCTGAATCAATACCAATCATGTTGTTTATTCCGGAAAAAACTGAAAGGAAATTACATTAGCTGGCCAGGCTGTCCGGTGCTGCCACCACTGTCGCCCCGGTGATTGTGACCGTTATAGACAAGCCGGATTTGACTCATCGTTCCGTAATGATCAGAAACCTCACCGCCGACCATCAGATCCGCCTTAACCACCGCCTCAGCATTCATGGTTGCTTTACCCTGTACGGTCAGGGTGTCCGTGATTTTCACCGGACCGTCCAGCGTTCCCCTGCCGGTAATTTTATAGCTGCCACCTTCAGCCAGCGTGATGGACAGGGCATTAGCCTGACGGTCGTAACGGATCTCCGTGCCGGTATCAAACAAAATAACATGCTCATATTCGCTGCCCGCCGGTACAGGAATGGCGTCAATATTCGCCCCCGGATACACACGACCGTTACGCAGATCGCCCGCTTCCGATATCACCGTGACCGCATCTCCGGGAGCCGGGTAATTACTGACCTGCATGTAACGCCCGGACTGCACCTGAATCCAGGGCAACGGCGGCGAAAGCACATCCCCGATATCCACCCGGACCATCACCGGACTCCCCGGGATCACCTCCTCCACCACGCCGCGCAGGACTATATTCGCCACCCTGCGGCGTAACTCTGCCACTTCATCCGCCAGACTCATCGCCGGTGCCCTCCGCTTTCCAGATAAGACGATAATCCTGCACATGTTTTTTGCCGGTTTCCGGTACTTTCCCCAGCCAGACTTCCTGTAACGGCGCACCTGCCGGAACCGCAAACGGATCTTCCCCGACAGGGATATCCTGTTCAAAAGAAACACGGAAAACGATGTAGTCATCCAGAAGCCGGTCGAAGGTATCCACCTCAGCATCAATAAAAACAGCCGGATCAACGTTATCCAGCCCGAACGTAGCTCCCTCAATCCAGTCAGACAAATCCATCGCCAGACAACGGGCAAAAATCTGCGGTTTTGGCACGTTCTCCGTCTTCCCGGCCCGGTCTGTCACCACAAACAGATCGCATTTCAGCGTGACCCGTGTCTGCCCGTCGGCAAACCGGGCCTTGTCCCAGCCGGGCACATCAACAAACACGGCAGGCGTCACCAGTTGAGTGACTTTTTCCGGGTACTCATCGGCATCTTCCACCCAGGGAATTTGTTTCAGACTGTCAATCACCGCCTGATGCCAGGCTCCCATCATTAATGGCTCCATCACTCCAGCCCCTTAAATACCCGGAATTTCAGTTCATGCTCAAAATTTTTCAGGATCAGTGCTTCCGCATCCGGAAAAACAAAATCCTCTATACGGTTCAGCATGGCTTCGTAAATATCAATTTCCGCTTCACGTACCCTTCGTCGTCCTGATACCTGCCGGACCAGGACAGTCTTACGCCGTGAAATGCGTCCGCGTCGGTTTTCAGACTCAAATTCATTAATGAAGGCCTCATCACCTGACCAGGTGGTGACCGGTATTGCCTCACCGGCAGGTTTAAAACGGATCTCCCTCGCCTTCCTGCTGCGTGAAGCTGGAGCAAAACGTCCCCGCTCATCACGCAACTGATGGCGTTCGCCGCGTCGTCCACCATTGATGCGTCCCCGCAGATCGCGTACTTTGATGGCGTTCAGGCCGAACCATACCTTTGCCTCGTCAAACTCATCGCCGTTTCTACGAATGACCAAATCACGCAGCACACGCCTTCCGATCATTTTCTGACTGCGTGGGGCAACCTGTTTTTTAAACTCTGCCATGGCCTTCATCCGCAGTGCAGACGCGGCTCTTTTCAGCGCCACGCCCCAGGCTTTACGGATCTGACTTTTTGACCCACCCAGTTTAGCGATAATTTTCAGCACCTCATCTTCATCAATATCGACGACGAGGTTTCGTGCCAGCCGTCGCTGCCGGGCACTGCTTCGTTCATGCTCTCTGACTGCCATAACGTTTACTCGGTCGTTCCGGTGCAGCAGGTGTATTTCTCCCCGGCTCTCCACGCGCAAGGGTGATGGTAATCACCCCCTGACCCGCAGTGCCTGACTCATCCCAGCCGGGATCGACTACCTGATAGGGTTCGCCGTGGATCATGACCCTGTCATATTTTTTCAGACCGGCGGCCCATGCGCTCCGGGTAAATAACACGGGCGCAGTATCACGAATTTCGCCGCTGCCAGTGTTCATCCCGGTGTTATCTGCCGGGGCATCAAAAACGGCACGGATTCTTCTTTCCGTGCCGCCCGGATATATGCTGATTTCCGTCCCCATCGTATCCAGGATGATGTCATCCGCATCACTCATGGCCTGATCGAACAGATTATCGAACATCATCACTCCCGGATTTTTTCTGCCAGACCGTCCGCCAGCAACGCAGGAACTGCGGCTTCATTAACCAGCACAACACTCGAGGCCCGGGCAAACATCAACATTTTTCCCGTCACAGCATCACAGGCTGGCATATGCGCCGTTTTCAGCATACGCACCCGGGCGAGTCCCCGCTCAGAATGCATTCCGTCGCCGGATGCATCGTTGCCCACCTCTTCCTTCCCTGTTTCCTCCCCATCGAATCCGGCGGCCTCCTCTTCCCATTCCGCCAGGCGCTGCTCAAGATCGGCTTTTGAACCTGAAATATCTGCTTCACGCCCCAGAATCACTGCCAGTTCCTGCAAACGTTCAGTCATCTGCTCTTTTGTCATCACATCTCTCCCGTGCGCTAAAGAAAAAGGCGGGAATATCCCGCCCCGTCTTATTTCACCTGAACCACCACAAACGCATCCGGATCCGGCAACACCATCAACGGCGCAGACTGCGTCATGGTATATTCACAACTTGGATCGCCAATAACCTCCCAGTGTTTCGGATAACGCGTTGCAGAGGTGATCCCTTCACTCAGCGCCTGATTATCCTGGATTGCGCCATAGCAACGGACGCCCTCCGCCTGAGTGTTCCCCAGAATCAGTGTACCTTCCGGCAGATAACGCTGTTCATCCCCGTTTTCGTCAACATACGTTGTCTTCGCCACCACAATGGCCAGATCGCCGTAATGACCTTTAAAGGAAACCACGGAGCCCAGGTCTTTCAGTGCGGTTTCCAGCTCAGATTTGGAGCCGCGGCTGGTATCCAGTTTCTCACGGAACAGTTTAAAACCGTTCAGCATACGCCAGACCGTGCCGTCCATAATCGCGATATTGATGGTGCCGGAAGCGAAATCGCAGTACGCATCCAGATCATGCGTCGGATCGAAGGTGTCAGCATTCTGCTGTGACCATTCGCGTCCGCCAGCCTGCGTAATGTTATTGGCGGCAGAACGCCCAAAATCCACTTCCACCGTTTCAAACTGCTCGCCACTCATGGTGTATTTACCCTGCAGAACGGCACTGACCGCCTGCATTTCTTCCACCTGCACAATCGCCTGCTCTTCCTGTTTCAGGTTGTCCGTCAGAATACGCAAACGGCGGTAAGCCGGGTCATTAAGGCGGGCCGGATCTTCTCCCGGAAGACGTTCCACTGCCTGCTGATAATCAAAGCGGTGTTTTGGTTTTACATAACCAGGACGTAACACACGGGTTTCACCACCACGGCTGCGCAGCACTTTGCCTGACACCACCGGAGACACATACGCCGCAACCGGTGTTTTGCCGGTAATTTTATCCAGCATGACTTCCTGAGTATGGAAAGTGATCGTGCGACGAAAGAACAGCTCCAGAAACAGCGCACGAAATTTCACTTTCTGCTCGGTGTACCCGAGTAACTGACGCGTGGTAAATAACCCCATAATTTATTTTCCTTCAGAAACACAAACGGGCCGCATCGCGACCCGTTTTTCAGTTAATCACTTCACCATCAGGCGTGGCTGATGGCACTTCCCACAAACGCGTTGGCTTTTTTCACCGCATCCACAGAGTCAGGCCAGACCAGCGACTCACTGGCAAACGTACCGCTTTTGTAGTACGTCAGCGTGGGTTCTGTTCCGGCAAGCGCCAGAGTCAGCACCCCCACGGCCGTTCCGGCTTTCTGACCATCCCATGCCACCAGTTTACCGGTGGCGTCATCCAGCATCAGTGGCGTCAGTGCAGGCGTGGCGGCACTGATACCACTGGTGGCTTTTGCGGTATGCGCCGGATCGCTTCCGGCAAAAATGTTCACATCCGCGCGCTTTTCCGTGGTGGTTTTAATCATTTTTCAGTCTCCTGATTTATCTGAATTCCGGATATCGCTTACGGCATACTCATCAGCAGGTCTTCCTCCCCGCGCCCGGCAGTTCCGCCACCGGAAACCGCACTGGCAGCATGCTGTGCCATAAAGCGATCAAAAAGTGTTTCCTGTGACGGTTGCGATGCCACCGGCGCGGCTGCCAGCAGCGTTTTCGCCTGCGCCACCGTCATTCCAGGTTGTTCTGTCAGTGCCTGTGCAAGTTGCTCGCGCCCTTTCGCCTCCGGCAGCGCCATAATCTGATCGCCGACACTTGCAGAACCAGCAACCGGTGCCGCCGCCAGTAACGTTTTGGCCTGGTCAACGGTCATTCCCGGCTGTTCAGCCAGCGTCTGCGCGAGTTGTTCACGCCCTTTTGCTTCTGGTAACGCCATAATCTGATCGCCTGTGCCGGCAGCAGGGGCTGCCGCCAGAAACGCTTTCGCCTGCTCCACCGTCATCCCCGGTTGACCTGCCAGCATCTGTGCCAGTTGCTCACGCCCCTTTGCTTCCGGCAGCCCCATAATCTGATCACCTGTATTTGCCACACTGGCAGCAGGCACAGCAGCCAGGAACGCTTTCGCCTGCTCTACCGTCATTCCAGGCTGACCTGCCAGCATTTGCGCAAGTTGCTCGCGCCCTTTCGCCTCCTGACAATTCAGGATCTCCATCACGCGCTGATTTTCCTGGGCCACAGCCTCAATGATCGAAACATTCGTTTGCGACATATTTACCTCTCTATTAATTTCTTTATTTATTGCAGAAACCATCACTTCAACGGCATCTGCAGCATTAATCAGTTGATCAGCCAGGCCTGCATCAATCCCTGCCTGACCGTCATAAACGGCAGCCTCGGTATTCATCACCGCCTCTGAACTCAGCCCCGTATAAAGCGACACCTTGTCGACAAACATCCGGCGGGCCTCATCAATACGGCGCTGAAAATCTGCACGCACACCTGCCGGCAATGCCTGAATACTGTTGCCGTCAACCTTGTGCTGCCCGGAGTAAATCAGCGTGATGTCCACCCCTTCCTGTGCCAGTTGTTTCTCGTAACTGGTGTGCGCCATCATCACGCCAATCGAACCAATTTTTGCCGTCTGCGTGACCAGCCGACGCGTACAGGCTGCCGCCAGCAACATGGCGGCTGAACAGGCCATGTCATTACACAGCGCCCACACGGGCTTCTGTTCCCGCAGGCGGTAAATCATGTCAGCACAGTCAAACGCCCCGGCTGCCTGACCGCCCGGGCTGTCGATATCCAGCAAAATGCCGCGCACATCCGGATCATTCACCGCCATCTGAAGACGAGCAGTCAGACCGTCATAGCCTGTCATGCCAGAGTAAGGCCGCAGGGTACCCAGTTTATGCACCAGCGTGCCGCTCACCGGCAGAATGGCGATGCCATTCTTCACCTGGTAACTCTTTGCCGGACGCTGACCGCCCGCCATATAGTCAGTCACAGCCAGTTGCATACCATCAGCATCAAGCTGAACAGCCTGCTGAGGAACTGCAAGGCTGCCGGCCCCCATCTCTTTACCCAGCGCGCAAAAGAAAACCCGCGCATAGGCGGGTTCCAGTAAAAGCGGCTCATTAAATGCCATGGCGGCAATATGCGATAAATTACGACGCATCGCCTTTCTCTCCCGTTGTCTGTCGGATCTGCTGCTGAAACGTGTCCTTTATCCAGATGGGGCGGGGAAGACCAGCCGCCTGTCGCTCCTGGCTTTCACGCAGTTGCTGGCGGAAAATCTCCTGATAGTCATCGCCCATCAGGGCCAGTTCTTTCTCGTACGTGCTTAAACCACCTTCAATACGCATCACCGCTTCCTGCACTTCCTTAAGGCCATCAATCGCCATGCGACCGGCACCAATCCACTCGGCACGGCACCACCCGGAACGGGCCTCCCAGAATGAGAAACGGGATTTCGGTGGGCGGATCACACCACGAATAAGGGCTTCTTCCAGCCAGCAGGCAAACATCTGTGACGCCAGACGGCTGGCCACAAATTTTCGTTTCCCCATAAAATACCGCCACGACTCATTGGCGGATGCCCTGGCACTGGAATAACTGACCTGTGAATAATCACGGGAAAGCTGTTCATAGGACACGCCCAGTCCGGCTGCGATGTAGCGTAACAGCGCCTTTTCCAGTTCAGAGAACCCATTATCCGCATTCTGTGCCGTCTGCAGATTCAGTGAATCCCCCGGATAAAGATGCGGAATACGAACCCCTCCCATCTTTACCCCATTGATGGCGTAATAGTGCGCATAGCCTTTCATGATGGCTTTCAGCGGGTTTTTACTGTCATCCCCCACCCCGGCGATATATTCAAATGCTTTTTCCGAATCCAGTGTGGATTCAATCGTCGCGGCATACATCGCCCGCACCATCGCCGACTGCAGTTGCGTGGCCTGCAGTGTGTCGAGCATCTTGAGGCGCTCCATGACAGAGTAAAACTGGTTTGCCCCGCGCGTCTGCCCGTCCTCCTGCGGCTGAAACACATGGATCATGCCCGGTCTTCCGGAGGGCAGAGTCGCCGTAATCCGTGTCCAGTTACTGACACTGTAACCCGGCCAGTCATCATCCTGAACATGGTAGGCTATCGCCTTTCCGTGCCGGCTGATTTCCACTCCGGCACGCATAAAACGATCGCCGATGCCATAACCGGGCGTACTGACGCGCTTCGGACTGATGGTCTTGAATTTTGTTCTGAATAATGACGTGGATTCCGCATCCCATACAGGCTGGACAAAAATTTCACCGTTAAAAGTATGGACCCCCACCCCTTCACGAATAAATTCGGTAAACGAGCGACGTCCTTCCACATCCATCGAGCCAAACACCGGATCGCAGTATTCCATCCACGCCGCCTCCACATCTTCAATAAAGGCATGCGAATCAGCTTCTGACATCCCCAGCCAGCGCCAGTTGGGTCGGTAGCTCAGGCGAAACATATGTCCGACGATATGGTCTTTATGGATTTCCACAGCATTCGCGGCAATGCCATTATTACGGACCAGATCATCCGCACGGGCATTACCCAGCTGAATGGAAGGCAACAGCGCCACATCGGCACTTTCCGGCGCAGGTAACCATTCCGCAAGTTGCCCACCAAATCCGGAGCCGCCACCGGAATATCCCATACTCTGTCGCAGGGGCTGTCCGTGAACATCTATCAACTCCACATTCACAGCCTCACTCCCACCGGACCGCGACGCCGTCCGGACACACCCAGCGCACTCTCCAGCTCTTCAATGTATTGCCGCAGTTCACCAATCGTCGCCCGCGAATACTGAACCTGCCGTCCGTTCCTGCCGACAGAAACCACAGCACGTCCGATCATCAGTTCATGTAATGCCCGGCGGGCATCACAAAGCATCTCATGCGTATAAATCATCACTTATCCTCCACTCAGTGCAGCCGCGATCTCTTCCATGCTCATATCATCCTCATCCTGTTCATCTCTTCGTGCTCTCGCCAGCGCTTCAAGGTCCAGTTGCCACCGCTGTACCGAAACGCGCAGGGCAGCATAGGCATATACCAGGCAGTCGAGGGCTTCGTTGCGTCGCCCTTTTTTATCCCACAGCAGTTTCACCCTGCCATTAACCACCTTCTCCACCAGCTCTTCCGCCACGATCTGACGCGCCTCTTCTTCCGAAAAAATGTCGGGGTTATCCGGAAAACGGAAGGTATACGGGGCGGCTTCACTGGCAGATACCACCGGCAGGGCAAAACGGGCGTACAGCATTTCCTTGACGGTATCGGAGCCCACCTCACACAAAAACACACCACGCTGGTTGCGCTTTTTGGGCATGGTGATCACCGGCTTGCCGTACACCGATGCCCCTTTTATGGGAAGCACAAAAAAAGTGCCGTGTTTCCTGGAACGCTGATACACAATGTCCTGGTCGATACCACCGGTATCCCAGCAGACACGGGAAATGGAAATTTCAGTACCGTCAGCATGGCGGTATTTTTTCCGGATCACCGCATCAACACGTTTAAGGGTGTCCTCGTCTTCCGGTCGCCCCATGATAATTTGCTTATCAATCAGAAAGGCTTCTTCGCCGGGAGCCCAGCCCCAGACATAAATTTCATAGCGATCTTTCTGGGAGTCGATCCCGGCGGTCAGGTAAACCACCCTCAGGGGAACCTGCGCGCCATAGTGGCAGACTTTTTCCAGCAACAACTCAAAGCTCAGTTTTTCTGCCACGGCCTCTTCATAGGGCTCCCCGAGCGTGGTGTTAATAAACGTCTTGACGCCGTTCGGATCCTTCAGTGCATCCAGCCAGTCATAAACAATCTGTACCCAGGTGGTGAACGGACTGTACGCCGTCCATATATGGAAAGTGACGGAGCGCGGTGGCGGCATCTCCTCATCACCGGCGCTGTAAAATGCCAGGCCGTCTTGCGTCCACATCCCGGTGTTGTCACAAATCCAGCGCCCGTCTGTCTGGTCAAGTTCCGACTGGCGGATCACACAGCCATTACGTTCACACAGGTAATACACCGTTTCCGGTTTACCCTTCTCCCATTTCAGGCCAGACGGCGTCGCATCATCGCCAAACTTCAGATACTGGACCTCCCCGCAATGAGGGCAAGGGACATAAAACCGCATGAAATGCGCAGATTCATTCGCTGCTTTTTCAATCTGACAGGAGCCTTTAATTTTTGGCGTTGAGCCGCGTATGGATTTAGGCCATACCGAACCTTCGATACGTTTATCGCCAAGCAGTGTTGGTGAACCTTCTTTTTCCACATCCGGTTCAAACGAGGAGAGTTCGTCATAGCAGACCACATCCACAGATTTTTCACGGTAGTTTTTAGCAGCGGCACCGCCCAGGCACCAGAACCCCACTCCGGAGGAAAAACGCTTCAGAGTGAGCGTGTTGTCACGATGTTTTCTTCCGAACCATGGAGCCAGCTCCAGCAATGCAGGGACATCCCTGATCGTTGGCTCAACATGAGATTTCATGAAATCTTCTGCCGCAGAATCTGTTGGCTGAAAAAGCAGACTGTTACGGGATTTATGCTCAATAAAATAAGCCTCCACCCCCAACAGCATTTTGGTGTAACCAACGCGCGCCGATTTAATCAGATTAACGGTGCGGATCCGGTCATTTCCCATGCTGTTCATAATGGCAACCTGAAACGGCAGGGTTTCCCATTGTCCGGGAGTGTATGAAGATTCTTTCGGCAGATAATAATGTTGATCAGCCCACTGAACCGTCGTCAGTGGAACCGGAATATTGAGAGATAAAAGCCCTGTAGCTATCGCACCGGCTGCATTAGCTGCCTTCTGTGCGTCTGAAATCATCAATCCACCTGCCCACGTTTTCACCGGCTTTAGCTGCAACATTGGAGGCTTTCGCGATTTCAGTTTTCACCACATCAAGGTGTGACGGTGAAATATCCGGATATTTACGCTGTAATGTCAGCGGCACACGTACAAGTATCCCCGAAATCTCCTGTGCCACACGTTGCAGAATGAAGGTAAACAATTCCGTTTCCAGCACCAGCCCTTCTTCACGGGCATTTTTCAGCTCCTGTGCGTCAGCCTGTGCTTTGGTGAGCCGGTAGCGTTCATAGTCAATGGTGCCGGGTTGTAAATCTGATTCTGCAGCCGCACGCAAATCTTCCAGTTCTTTGCGGAGCTTTTCGTTTTCGATATCTTTTTCCCGCTGCGCATACCACTCAATGGCTTCTGCAGTATTGAACATGGCCTCGATACCTTTGCCTCCCCCCGACAAAACTCTCAGCCCCTGACTTTGCCAGCCAGTGATTGTTCTGACATCGCACTCAAAAATCTCTGCCAGTTTCTTTTTGTTAACCTTCACGGCACATATTCCTCACAAAAAGAAGAAAGGATCTCAAAACGCTTTTTTCAGCGAAAAATCACCGCTGCCAGATCCTTTCTTTTTTTAAAGAAAGTCCTATTAAACAACAGGTTATCCAGAAGAAGAACGGATCTGCTTTTTCCCTGAAAATTTTCATAAATAGCGCGTTTTTGCGCGTCTGCCGTCCCCCGGTATTTCAGGTTCTGGAAAGGACCCGTGAAAATGGGAATGGTTCGCATATCGGATGCGCATAACATGACACGCATCATGGAAACAACATTCATTCACATTCCAGCAACATGATTTATTGCTTTCAACGAAACATCGAGTTAGGTTAAGTGAACCGCCCCGGGTTTCCTGGAGAGTGTTTTATCTGTGAACTCAGGCTGCCAGATCATTGTTTCCGATGGAAGCATAATAAGCTTTTTCTGCTTCTGCCGGAGGAGTATGGCCCAGCCTTCCCAGCAATCGTCGATTGTTATACCAGTCCACCCACGTTAGTGTGGCCAGTTCCACTTCTGCACGGTTTTTCCAGCTCTTACGGTGTATTACCTCCGCTTTGTAAAGACCATTGATGCTCTCAGCCATCGCGTTGTCATACGAGTCGCCTGTACTCCCTGTTGATGCCAGTAATCCGGCTTCTTTTAGTCGCTCCGTATAGGCCAGTGACACATACTGAGAGCCTTTATCGCTGTGATGGATGGTGCCAGACGGACGACGGGCCCACAACGCCTGCTCCAGCGCATCCAGCACGAATGTCGTTTCCATAGACGATGAGACCCGCCACCCCACGATGTATCCGGCAAACACATCAATGATAAACGCCACATAGACGAAGCCCTGCCATGTGCTGACGTAAGTAAAATCAGCCACCCACAGCTGGTCAGGACGTTCTGCCACGAACTGACGGTTTACGCGGTCACCTGTGGCAACGGTTTTCCGGCTGACGGTAGTGCGGACCTTTTTACCCCGGAGAACACCGGCAAGTCCCATAACCGCCATGAGGCGCGCCACTGTACATCTGGCCACCCTGATTCCTTCCCGTAACAACTGACGCCAGACTTTACGCACACCGTACACCTGATGATTTTCATCGTATACGCGCTGTATCTCTCTCTTCAGCCAGTCATCGTGCTGCGCACGGGCACTGCGTTTATCCGGATGATGTCGCTGTTGCTGACAATGGTAATACGTTGACGGGGCAATATGCAGTTCGCTGCATACCGGTCCGACCCCGTACTGCTCACGCAGCTTATCCAGCAGTGGCATCATTTTTTCCAGAGGCGGTCGAACTCCGCCTTCGCAAAATAAGCGGAAGCCTGGCGAAGGATATCGTTACTGCGGCGCAGTTCACGATTTTCACGTTCCAGCTCTTTCAGACGCTGACGTTCAGCGCTGGTGAGCCCACCATCACCGCCCCCGGTATCCCGCTCATGCTGGCGAACCCAGACACGCAGAGTCTCCGGCGTACAGCCAATCTTTGGGGCAATGGAACAAATTGCCGCCCACTGTGAGTCATATTCATCCTGACTTTCCAGAACCATACGAATCGCCCGCTGACGGACTTCGGGGGAAAAACGAGTATTTTTAGTCATCCTGTTTACCTCTTTCTCAGGGAGTTTAGTCTCCAGGATTTCCGGGGCGGTTCAAAGAGCCATTGGCATCCTTTCGCCACCGGCATATCTTTAACGGATTTCCCTGCCGATTTTTATTCCTGTGTTGCATTATCGCAGCCCCTCACTGAAGGATCGCTGTAATGCCTGTTTCTCACGAATCAGGCGAACATGCTGATCGCTAATTTTAATGCGTGAGTATTGTGGCTTGCAGTCAATCAGTGCGGTGATTAACCTGCCACCTTTAGTTCCCACAAATTTTTTTGCGGATAATCAATCACCACCTCCTAGGGAGGTGGTTTAGGGATAACAATAAAAACCCCGCAAAGCGGGGTTTTACATGAAATAAACATATTACTCAGTAGTACTGATAAAATCTAATCTATCTAAAGACAAGAGAACACTGTCTTTGATGAAATCACTTATTTCATTAAATTTCTTTTCAGAATCTACATAATCGAATGTTTTTCTTCCATATCCATCTACAAATACTGTCAAATGTTCTTTTTCGATATATATTGAAATATCGCTATTTACTGAAACAAATGCTCTTGGATCATCGTCAATTACTGTCACTAAGGAAAAACGACCCCCTCCATGAAGCTCTACTATCAGATCTTCTGGCTCACAATAATTTCCACCTTGTGTTATATACACATATTCCTGTTGTTCACCAAGAATATTTATCCAAAACTTACCAGAAACATCCAGTGAGGCTTTATAATTATCTATTAACTGCTTCGCTGCCTGCCTGATTGTTTGAACATATTCTCTTTGTGTTTTTTTTAAAGTATCTCGTTTGGCCTTGATATCATCGTATGTAATCATAATACTGATTCTCTCAGAAAAACATAAACGAGACATAATAATACCTCTATTGACACTCAATTTTAATAGTTAGTATGGAATCAGTAATTACGTTGCAATCCCCTTAAAACAGGCATTATCGCAGCCCCTCACACAGAAGGGCTGCTGTAATGCCCGTTACTCAGTAACAACCGCTCCTTCCGGCAATTTCATACCAGCAAATACCGGACAGCCAGGATGGCGATCATCTTCCGTTGCTTCCAGCATTGACTCACCAAACCACTCCGTCGTGGCGCGACCATCAGCTGCTTTGTAGTGGATCAAGTACTGGTTTTCGCCATCCGCATACTGCGCGCGGGCTTTAACCTCACCCCATTCATCACTGATGCGCATCTCCACCAGTTGAGACAACTCAAACTTAAACGGAGCAGCATCAGCACCAATTACAATCGGTTTGTTTTCTGTTTTTTCCATCATCGTCTCCTGATATTGAAGCCCGTCGCCGCACCGGGCACTGTTCAACATTTGAGTATTCGCGGCGACAGAAAGAATTTATTTTATTGAGTAGCCACAAACACAGAATTTCATGCTTTCCGGACGCTGGCGCATCCTGCATTTTTCAGCAAAATATTCTACTCTTACAGGCGATCAGTTCTGCAGACACTGCCGGATGCCATCAATCAGCAGACAGACCTGAGGAGCTGCATTAAATAATTGGCGCAGCCGGGACTTTACTTTTTATTTACTGGTATGAGTGCGACATCTGGCTATTTCATCCCGGGCTTTACTGTCACCGCGACAGATACAACGCACCGTGTCTCCGGTCAGTGTGGTAATGTAAACCTCATCCTCTTTTTCTACCGGAATACATGGAGTATTCCCGTCCCGGCAATACTCAATTTTTGCAGCAAGGTGAGTGTCACGCGGATAGAACTCCAGGCGATACATATCCCCAAGGACATGCACTTCCTCAACCTGGCGACCATCTTCAGTTACCGTAATTTTTTTCAGTGCGTACATACGTACCTCCGTTCTTTCGTTTTTTGAGCAATAAAAAAGGCCGCCGAAGCGACCTTTACCATTAAGTTCACATCTTCTGTCAGGATGTATGGCAATCTCTACAGCACCAGTAACATCCATTTGCTCTTGTGTAGCCCAGATTTTTTGCAGCCCTCACAGCTGGCTCGCATGAGTTAAACTCACCCAACTCCTTACGATTGTTTGCGTCAGGAAGTCGAAAACAAGTTTCTGTATGAACTTCGTGATCGTTCTGAGCATCTTCAAGAGTGTGAACATAGTACTTCATACGTATTTCTCCAATTGTTGCGTACGCATGGAGAAATTATCACCGGGCACAATCTAACTCATTGATAATGATCATTTATTTTAACGCAGCATCTAACAGCGTCGACAATTTCACAGACCTGAGAGGCTGTATCGAAAAGCTGGCGCGCCTTATCCAGACTGACGCATCCCACCAGAAAAAAAGGCACCAGTATCGCTACCAGTGCCCATTTCGCCGCCGTTCGCGGCATTCTGTGTGTCCAGTGTTTTCTGCTCATAACACACCTGGTTATCAGCGTTTCAACTGAAAGTGAGGTCCGTCTTTCAGTGTTTTCCAGTCCCCGCCCCATTCGATGGCGGTTCCCAGTTCTTCGCCAGCCTGCTTAAATGCCTGTGCGATTTTCTCGTACAGAGGCCAGTCCCATGACACCTGGCTGCCAACATAAGCCACAACATCCACAGCATCACCGGTCAGGTGGCGGCTGTTCATGGTCTGGCTCTTACCTTCTGCAACCAGCTGTTTCTGGCGATACTTACTGCGCAGACCTTCCGTAATACCGAAATCAACCTCCGTCAGCTCCAGCGCACGGCGAACAACAGCAACCAGCTGTGGTTTGACGCCCTCCAGATTTTTTTCACTGCGACGACTGAATCTGAATTTACCCGACATGCTCACCTCCGGAATGAAAGGATTTTTGAAACGTTCCCGCGTGCACGTATCACCAGCACACAGAACAGCAGATTAAGCCCCACCGCCAGCCAGTTCGCCGCTAACGGGCGACCGCACAGATAGCTGAGTGGTGCAAAGGCATAAAGCAGCATCAGTAGCCAGGCCAGCCATGACATCAGCGGTTTATGTCTGGAATCACGGCGACGATAAAAAAAGAGCGTCAGCACGATAACCGTGCATAATGCTACATTCAGCAATCCGGGAAGGTTACTTAACATTGCCGCCTCCTCCACCCCGCAGGCGGGAGAACACACTGGACACCAGTGATGCAATATCCTGCTGGTGGATGAACGACAGAATCTTCACCGACACCACCGATACCAGCACCGCACACAGCGCATCTGCCGATGTACCGTCATACCCTGTTTTTGATGCAATCCAGGCTGACAGCACGCGCGCCCCCAGCACGCCGACGATAAACGACACCAGAAAATGCGCCACCACGCGCCAGACTGAAAGCGCCTGCGGCATCGTTGCCACAAACAACGCCCCGGCGAACGCACCAAACACAATCCCGAAATCCGTTCCGGTAAACAGCCCGTACACCGTCGCCCCGCCGAGCGCCGCAGCCGTGCCGGAACCGGATAAGGGTTCAGACATACGTTTTTCTCCTGTAAATAAAAAAAGGCCACCAGCGGCCCGTAAAAAACACCCCGTCAAAGGCACCCGCAGATGCCTTTTGTGTGGTGTTATCTGATGTGATGTGCGCCGGACGTGGCGCGGATATAAAAAAGGCCCGCCGCAGCGAGCCTGTTTTCAATGAGTGCAAAATTCAATTATTCTTGAGTAACACTTAAACTCATCTCATTGAATGCAGCCATCCTGTAACCTGCCGGTGTAACACCAAAATAACTCCTGAATACGCTGATAAAATAAGATGTAAAATTATAGCCACACTGAGCAGCGA
The DNA here is from genome assembly GCF_030295175.1 of Escherichia sp. HH091_1A. Lineage (NCBI taxonomy): Bacteria > Pseudomonadati > Pseudomonadota > Gammaproteobacteria > Enterobacterales > Enterobacteriaceae > Escherichia > Escherichia sp. HH091_1A. The sequence continues at coordinate 2,444,112 of NZ_AP025747.1, forward strand.
TTCTGTTGATGGCGCAACGAGATTGATTCAACAGCATTGCTGCCATTCTCATTCTCTCTGTAAGCAACAACTCACTGAAACAGGTGCCTTCTTCTTTCAGTCTTTTTTTTAACAAACTTTCACTGATACATAACCGCGAAGACACATCTCTCAGAGTCCAGTTTGCTGCAATGTCCGTACGAAACAATGCACTAAGCCTGTCACTAATATTGCCAATACACGCGGTCAGAAATGACGAAAACATTTTCTCTGATGAGAAAAACGCCAGACACGAAAAGGAAAGCATTTCCGCTAAATTGTCCGTATGAATCTTTTCCTCACAAAGATAATCAATCAGGATGCCCATCAATTCTGCCTTGGGAAAACTCACGCAAAGATATCGTGGTATTTGCCGGACTAAAACTACATCCTGTTTTTCGTCTCCACACAACAGGTAACGGATAATTGTCGATTCACTGAGACTTATTCGCCGAAAACATTCCGAAAAGGGCAATAACGATCCAGCTCCCCCCCTGACAAGAAGTGCACTACCACTTTCCAGAGAGAGCTCTTTTCCTTCAAAGAGCACAACAAACGGGGAATGAACAAAAACAACAGAACAAGCTTCATTCATATCAATTGCCCTGACATTACTGGTCACAAGATAAGTATATATCGATTTACAAAAATACAAGCCGAAAGACCAGTATTCGCAACCACCAGCGCGTTTAACGTCCTGTACCGTTTTTCAGGCATAAAAAACCCGCTCAGTGGCGGGTTTAAGCTGTTTGGCGTAGTAACCACTCTTAACAGGATATTCAACTTTTTACGATCGTAAAGCGTTCGGGGAAAATTTTTAAAACCGTTCCAGAGTGCATACCATCGCATCGGCGGGTAGTTTTTCCGTGAAGTCGACCTGACCGTGTTTATCGAAGTGGATCAGTAATGCGCATCCATCATTTTGGGTTGGGGTGTTTTGTGCTGCTGGTGGTTGTTTTTGGCTGAAATAACAGTCTTCCAGTTTTTCGAACACTTCCCACGCCTGATCGGTTTCCAGCATTTTGGCGTGACGGGCTGCTCCGCGTTCTGTCCAGAGGATGAGGTGCTTTGTACGCGGTGCAACTAAGTTACTTTGAGTAACCTTGTTCTTAAATTCCCGCAACTCAGCCCCTTCCAATTTGAAGTAGTGTTTCCCACAAACAAAACGCTCGGCATTGCGTGTATAGTTCACTTTGATGTTATTAGTTTCGGTGCCATAAAGTTGTGCCAAAAGCTCGGTAGTAATGACAGGGATTTGGTTATGGGTGATCGGGGAAAGAGTTTCAACTGAGATTTGAATAGCCATAGGATGATCCTTTTTCTATGTGAATCATCACCACTGCTGACGCCAATCAGTATGGTGGTGAACTGTGCAGGGTTGGCGTAACCGGGAAAAAGGAACCGGCGCGGATCGCTCCGCCCCCACACAGCCCACCATTGAGATGTGACAGTGCAAACGACAATAAAAAAGACGCTGGCGCGTCTGTTGTCGCCTTTTTCATCCGGGACGCCAATCCCGACGCCAGATTTTGCTGGCGCGTGAGGAATATAGCCCCGGACAATGTGTCTGGTCAAGCTCCTACATGATTCGTTCTACGTATCTGTCCATCTCCAGTCGGATATCAAGCATCATCAACATGCCATCAATAACCCCTTCCGCTTTCTGCAGGCGCTTGCCAATACAGGTATCCGAACACCCATGCTTTCGTGCCAACCCCATAAAAGTCATTCCACCTACGTAATAATCCACCAACAAATCGTGCAAATCCTGATTTTTCTTGTTCAACCGGGCCATACAGCCACAAATTATCATTGCATCATCATCAGAACACTGAGGGCGTGATTTCACTTTCGGCGGGATTAATCCTTTAAAACCAGCAGCGATTGACGCCCATGACACATCTTCGTGATTGTTCGCAGCCCATGCTCCCCACCGCTCCATAACCTGCTGAATATCACGCACCATCGTTATCACCTGTAATTTCGTAAATCTTCACGCCCAACCGCCCACCAGGAACAGGCAGTCCGCGCACAATATTAATTTCATCAAACTGCTCGTCGTCAATGAGAAGCCCCGCATGCGTCAGCGCATCCAGCGGTGCTTTCAGAATGTTGTCCAGGTCACGACGGCGCTTATCCGGTGGCTCTGCAATAATCTTTATCGCCAGCCTTCCGGACAGGTTTAATTTCAGCCGCTGCTGGCGAACAATTAGCGCCACATCACGGCGATAACGCTTTCCGGCTTCCGAGATGAAATACGTATTGCCATGACGTCGCCAGTAGGTATTCACCGTCGGCGGGTAAGGCAAAACAAATTCTATGCGTTCAGTCATTCATGCTTTCCACTTCAGGACACCCGAATTTCTCGCGTGCATTAAAAAACGAATCAGCAACAACAGCTGGCTGCCGTGTTTTTCTTCAAAATCTTTTACCCCGGCGTGCAGTTCGTGATGACATTTACGGCACAGCGGAATAACAAACAAATCATCAGCCTTTGTTCCCATCCCTCCCAGTCCATGACCAATGATGTGATGCGGATCATCTGCCTGATTACCGCACGTCATGCATTTCTGCGTTTTTACCCAGCGTGTGTATACAGGCATCTCTTCCCGTTGTGGTTTCTGGCGCTGGAGATACTGAGCCGGTGACTCCGGATCAACAGCAATGCTGACCACCGTCTTTTCCTGTGGCGGGTTTTGCTGGTGGGCGTGAGGCAGCGGCGCAAGATTTTTTGTGCGCTGCTTCAGTATGCTGGTGGCGGTCTGCTCTCCCGGTACGATGTCGCTTTCACGGTACATTGAGCGGATTTTTTCCGCACGCAACCCCAGCGAACGACGTAATACCGCTTCCGGTAGCGCGTCCGCCACCTGATTGCGGACCGCCCACCAGGATAATTCAGCCAAAGATAATTCACGCTCCTGCGTACCGCTTATTGCGTGACCGATGGCGTCAATCATCCATGCTGACAGGTTTTGATGAGCAAGTTGCTCGAGTGATTCGGATGTCTGGTCACGCAACTGGTTGTCGCAGTGCCAGCACAACACCATCGCGCCAGCGCCATAACGGTGAATGACGGTTTCACTGTGGTGATAATCGCCGTGTGGCCACTGGCAGGATTTAATATGGCGCAACAGCCAGTCAGACAATGCACCAGCACCACCAGCAGCACGAATCACCCGTGCGTTACTGAAAAACGGCAGCAATGTTTTGTCTTCCACCAGCGGCTGGCGAACGGCAGGAACGACCCCGGACGGCAGATTACGCATGCTTTTCGGTTCCGGCTCCACCAATACCCGGGTATTGTGGAATACCGGCATGGATTCACGACCTGGCTTAAGGACCACCAGCCCGAGTTCCGGTACCAGAACAGGTCGAAGTAATACCCGCACGTTACCTCCAGATGCGTTGCTGGAATGTGCGGGACGGACGCGGTGGGCGTTCAGAGTAAGGAAGCCTGACGGAGATTATCCTGTGACGATAATCGAGGCTGAGGGCTTTCTTAATCTCGTATCCGTGTCTGCGGTAGCACTGAATTAGCCACTCGGCCTGTTCTTCAGTGCATGGGTCATGCTGGAACCAGTCAGATTTGAAAGTGCGAGAACGCCGCCCGTGCCTGCTGGCAAAGACGGCAGAATCATCAGAATTGTGTGATTTGGTATCGTGCGCCATCGGCTTTCTCCGGTGGCACAGTGTTACTCAACAGGGGTTCAGCCCTGCGCTGAATTGTAGATGAATTCACTCATCTTCAAAAGCAGAAAAACCAGCCTTAATCCCAGCTTCTTTCAGAGACGGCAACGATGTGACAAATTCATTTGCACGCAAAATAAAACCATCCGTCACAAGCCCATCCACCAAATGAATTAACGCAGCTCCACTCTTCCTTTGTTGAGACTGTAAACATTTAATACGGCAGTGGCTGACAATTGCGCCATTCTCAACGCGCACAGTATAGAGGCCATCTTCACTAAAAATTTCACGTAATTCTTCGATTTTCATCAACAGAATCCTTCCAGATAAATAGCACTCCCCTGTTCGGGGTCCATCCCTCTTCTCCCTGCGCGCTACTTAAGTATTTTTGATTCTATTCCGGCACCGTCCAGAACTTCAAACACGTTGAAAATAAAAACAAAAACCCGCCGAAGCGGGTTAAGTGTGGGTGCATTGAGGATGCCTGACTCATCAGAGGTGGCGAAGGATTTCTCCCCCGCCAGGTCTCTTACTCCTCAGGTTCGTAAGCTGTGAAGACAGCGACCTCCGTCTGGCCGGTTCGGATTCGTACCTCGCAGAGGTCTTTCCTCGTTACCAGTGCCGTCACTAAGACGGTTAAACAGATGACGATCAGGGCGATTAGCATCGCCTTTTGCTGCTTCATAGCCTGCTTCTCCTTGACCTTTCGGTCCGTAAGAGGCTAATCTCTATGTGTCGCATAGATATGGCCTCAGATTAATGTTAAGCGTCTTGCAGGACGCGTAATGTTAACTGGGGCTTTTCTCTATCTGCCGTTGGTGTTCATGCCCGAGGCAGATAGCCTCAAGCACCCGCAGCAATTCTACTTAACTCTGCCGTTACAGCAAACCGTTTTCGCCCGATATGGGAATTCCCATAGGCGATGCTTAGCGTACAATTTTTTCCGTTTTGTGAGCTGCCCCTACATGCCGCTGGCGCGGCATCCGGAAAAAGAATCCACGTCCTGATGGACGTGGAGGATGTCAAGTGCCTTTCCTGGTCCAGCCATATTTTTTGAATGCAGGCGCCGCTTCATCGGTTTGTAGCCATTCTGCAAATCGACGGGTTTCATCATTTGCATCCTGACGTACTGTAATGTTCATATCACGCCATATCACGTAGTCTGGCGCTATTTCCACGACATCACCAATTTCTGGATTACTGGCTGCCCAGTCAGCCCAGGTTATCCAGACATCTGCTCCAGGCTGATTCTCAAGAGCCTTACGTGCAGTTCCGCTATTGGGTGCATATAAAATAATATTTTTTCGGATTGCGGCGACAGTTTCTATATTCCCTTTACGTCCGGCAATATCTTCCCAGACTCCAGTGCCTGATGTATTACTGGTACCACCACCATCATTAACAATTACGCCAATCCCGGGTCTGGTCAGGTCGTCAATACTCCGGATATTTTTAGGATTACCTTTCTTTACCAGTAAAATACTTTTTCGCAGATAAAGAGGCTGAATATCTTTTTCACTGAAGCTGTCTTTATGGTCCCGAATGATAGCCAGAGCAGATTGTTCTGATGCGCCAAACAAGATATCTGCATTTTTTTTGGCATCTTCATTCCATTTGTTCTGTGGGCCGTAATGAACGTTCACTATAATACCTGTTTTTTCGGCATAAAGTTTGGCTGCATCAAGCAAGGCTGTATGCGGGCCACCAGGACCATACAGATTGATATCAGCATAAGCAGCTGAAGACAGGAATATTAAAAAACCAGCCATTATGTTCCTCATAAAAAGCTCCTTTTATTGGTTATCATGAAATAAAGTTATAAACACTATAAATAATATATATTACATCCAGATAAACTTACCCGACTTTACCTCGTGCATAGCTTGTTATTTAAAGTTAACAAAATAAGGAAAATTATACACATATTGAAGAATATAAACCTTACATGTTGATTACATTTTTGTAATCAACATCCTGTTTGGAATAGCCAGCCTTTAATGGATAACTATTTCTGACAATGCAATGAGTATAATCAAGTCCATCTTCCACTGAGAATTAGAGACGGCATGCTTTTTCCGGCTCTTGCCGGATATCCGTAATTGTCCATAATCTGCAGATTTATACCTTCAGCATGACCTGTCAGCGAAAATTTGTCCGGTGTTTCTACGGAAATGACATCAAAAGTTACACGCACTCGCGTTACCGTGTAGACCTACTTTCCTGCACTTGCAAGATCACAGTGGTGTAACCGTAACAGGAATTTATTCTCTGGGCCGGCAGTAAATCCCTGAGTGGCGTGGTTCCCATATCAATTTCCCGCCAGGCAGCCTCCATTGCCAGCGTACAGGCTGGAGCCATGACCTGCCCTTTAAATCTGGCCCGACCATCCCACCGGACGTGTTCTTATCCCCTGAACTTAGGTACAGTCATCTCCAGTGGCACAAAAGTGTCAGCGCCATGATTTTTGACCGTTATCGCGCTACGGATATTTTGTTGACTGGTGAAAATCACCCCGCAGAATCAGGCTTATTCCCTTAACCCGGGCTTTCATCCTGACCGCCGCCTCACTACGACCAATCAGACTGCCGATGCATTTTACCTTCATTGTTAGTATCATAATTTCAGGCCTGCACCATCCGCTCATTGCCCGGACTTCCGACAAATCCCGGCAACCATATCCCGGTGCTTGTTCAGCTCCCGCAGCGCGGCGCAGACTCGCTCCCACTTCTGGACATGACTTTTCGCCCGACGCAATTCGCGGTTTGCCATATGCAGCGATGGTAAAACCAGGTCATCCGCTCGCGTTTCAGTAAACGATGGCAACGATTGCACCATATCAGCCACAGTTTCTGTTTTAATATCTTCCTGTGTTGCAGCCTCCTGTACTGGTAACGCAACACCTGCTGGCTGAGGAAAGGCTTTACCATCATTTTCCGTTACCGGCACGGATTTCGGCTCTGCTGGTAACTTATCGCCCGGCATGCAGTAACGAAATTTACCGTTCTGATTAACGCGTGCCAGCCGCCCCGTTGCGGTTACCACCGCCAGCGTGGAAGCAACCTTGCGAGTACTGACACCGAACTTACTCGCCAGCTCCTCACACGTTTTAGCCCCCTCCTGACCGATAAACTCAATCATCATGTCTGCGGTAACTTTTTGTTCGACCTCCCCGGTCAGCATATCCTGTGCTTCAGATTTTACTGGCCGCTCTTCGGTTACCCAGGATTCACCTTCGCCAGCCAGAAACCAGGTGTGACCAGTTTTATCAACGACGCCATTTCTTTTGAGTTCCCACAGCTCGTTCAGCACTTCTTCACGACTGACATCAAGTCGCGCAGCCAGCTCTACCGACGTGGCTTTTCCCATCGCTTTCAGTGCGTCAAAAACAGTCTCCATAAATTCCCTCCCGATAAAAATTACTTCTCAACTCAAACAAACCCAGCCGCTTTCCGGCGTTCATATTCCTGTTTCAGCAACTCAATTGGCGTTGGCCCCGACGGGCGTTTGGGTGCCGCCAGTTGTCGCCGGACTGGCGGAACGCTCAGGCCGTTACTAACATGCTTTGCCCATTTCGTCAGCTGCCGTTCTGCAAGCCGTTTTAATTCCCCTTCGGTCATCTGGCGCTCAATTCCCTTTGAACGCATCTCGAGGCAAATGTGATACAGCACAGGCTGAGACCACGGGTACTTATCACTTCCGTCGTATCGCCAGGACTCATTGCGCCAGCGGCGGTACTCCTCCATCACAGCATCCACCGTCAGACCGAATGGATTGGCTCCGCTTTCCGAAATCAGCGCCACAAACTCAGCCAGGTCCGGAGGCCATGTTTCACCCGCCCGGCAGCGGTCCATGCACTGGCGGCAGACCTGTCGGATTTGCTGCTCAGTCATCGCGCCAATCTGTGCAATCCAGAGCTTCGAAGGTGCGGCCCCGTTCTTCTGGGTCCAGCGGTTCGAATAAACCTCCCCCATGAGTTCCCACAGCTTCCAGGCCGTTTCCGTCGCTGATAAATCCGTTTTCACGTTCCCACTGCTCACGTGCTGCCCGAATTTCCTGAACTGCCCGTGATGCGGTGCCACCTGGTGCTGCTGCATGGTTTACCCCCTTGCTGACTGGTTTAACCTGCGCCCTGACGTGATTTACGTGACGGGCGAATTTCTGCTCCCACTGAATCTGCGTAAACACTTTCCCCTCCGCTGCCCAGTAGTCCCGGAAGGCGGCAAGTTCAGCAGGTGTAAATTCTGTCTCCGGCAAAGCTATCCCCCACAACGCAGCCCGTCGTCGAAAATCCCGTGACGGATACCAGCTATCGGTCATCGGAAATTTTCCGATGGGTTCGCTCAGGCCATCCAGGAATACAGGGGGTGCAGCCTGTAACGACAAAACTTCCTGCTCACAGGTCGGAGCACTCTCGCGTGAGTTATGTGTGGGGTTTAGATCTTTGGGTTCCTTTGGGTTCCGTGATCCGTTTTTGGGTGTCTTTGATGGAAAATTTGGGTGTCTTTGGTTATTTTCCATGCATCTAAGAGTTCCGTTTTTGGGTCTGTTTTGTGCTGAAACATAACCATTTTCAGTACTGTTCTTATTAACAGTACCAATTTTACCCACCTTTAAAGCCCCCCGTTTTTGGGGGTATTCAGGCTCGGCAACACTTTCTTCAACACCGATAAGTCGGTACACCACAATTTGCTTTGTTCGGCCTTTTCTCTCACCGGTATCAACAATTAACCCAATCTCCATCAGGTGTCGTAAGCTGTCCTGCACAGTCTTTTTGTTCAGTTCCGTTACTTCTGCCAGTGCAGATACAGACGGGTATGCACACAAATCGGCACCGCACATATCAGCAAGCCAGGTCAATACTGACTTACTGGATGAACTGCCGGTTTTCACCTTTTTAGCCCATCGTAGTGCATCGATACTCATACGAACTCCTGGCAGACATTTGTTTATCTGCAAAGTAATATTGGTATTGCTGACGATACGCGTGCTTGAAAGCAATAGCTTTTTCTATAAGCTCGTCAGTCTCACGTTCCACAACAGCTGGATCCGCAAAAAGCAGCCCGGACTCCACCACATCGCCATATTCTTTGTTTAACCCGGCGATCATATACGTAATACTTTTTCCATCACTGATCTCACGATACAACCTGAAATCACTAATCCGGATAGCCTCCATAATTGCAGGCACTAGCGCTGTGAACTTTTCACGCTTATCCCTAGTGTCGATAGCCTTCCAGCGTTCGAATATCTTCACTCGATTAACGCCAAGCGCTCGCTGATCAACCGCGCCACCTTCAGATGTGACACGCTGAACATCGATGTTCGGGCGTTCTTTCATAGCCCAGAATGCTTCAGTGATTAATATCGTCGCCCGCTCCTGTGTCATACCTGGTCGACATATCCAGGCATCCAGAGCCTCACGAGCCTGTTCAGGAGTGATTTTCATTGTTCAACCGCCCTGCCCGCTTCGTCTTACGATATTCGTCATAAACTTTGGGATCATACTGAAGCTCACCGCCAGATGCCTCCTGTAGACGCATCGCGCGACCTTCAGGAACCAGTTTCCCCCATGCAGCAACGCTTGCCAGCCTAACTCCTGCGGCATTGGCAAGCTTTGTTTTGCTGCCAAAAAACGCTATAGCATCAATTTTCAACATATCGAACTCCTTAGATTTTCCTAAGGAAACTAGATCGTAGAGAAACCTAAGTCAAGAAAAATTAGAATTACCTAATATGAAAAACGAAACCTTCGGTGCTCGCCTCTTATATAGGCGTAAAAAATTAAAACTGTCTCAGGCCGCATTAGGTAAGCTGGTCAAAGTGGCTCACGTAACAATCTCTCAATGGGAAAGAGATGAAACACAGCCAGCGGGGAAGAGATTATTCGCACTGAGCCAGGCGCTTCAGTGCTCGCCGACTTGGCTTCTTTTTGGAGATGAAGATAAGCAACCAGGCGAACCGATCCCAGATAATCAGCCAGTCAATCTGACAGAAGATCAAAAAGAGTTGCTTCAACTGTTCGACGCACTGCCTGAGTCAGAGCAAAAGGCTCTGTTGTCAGAGATGCGTGCTCGAGTTGAGAATTTCAACAAACTTTTTGAAGAACTACTCAAAGCTCGCAAAAGAAGCGCAAATAAATAACCCCCCCTTTTTTCGCCACTCTCTGTAATAAAAAGCACAAACTTTCAAATACTTGTGTTTTTCACATCAAGAAACTTAGGTTTTTCTACATAAAAAGCTTGACCAGCATTCTTAGGTTATTCTAAATTCTACTCATCAAGACACCGCACGGTGTTCTCAGCAAACAGTTCCGCTACCCCGGCGTTAAGGGGAAATGAGGTCAGCATGGATACTATCGATCTTGGCAACAGCGAATCTCTGGTATGTGGCGTGTTCCCCAACCAGGACGGTACGTTCACCGCGATGACGTATACCAAAAGCAAAACGTTTAAAACCGAAAATGGTGCCCGTCGCTGGCTGGAAAGAAACTCAGGTGAGTGATATGGATTTCGACACAATCATGGAAAAGGCTTACGAAGAATACTTCGAAGGTCTTGCCGAAGGCGAAGAAGCTCTCAGCTTCAGTGAGTTTAAACAGGCGCTTTCCAGTTCGGCAAAATCTAACGGCTAACGGGGTTAAAGATGGAATTTAAAGATTTACCAAAAGAAATCCAGGAAATTGCAGCACATGCACTTCACCAACGTCTGAATGAAGTTGAATTAGAATCTGCAACGAAGAAAGACATTGATAATATGGCTCGTAATGTGCGCGATGCGTTTACCGGATTGTATTTCTGTGCGTCTGTAAATAAATACGACTCAGAGAGTGCGGCTAAGAAAATTGCAGAAACGACAGTGCAAAACATCAATACGAAACCAACGGAAGAAGAAATTGATCAGTTTGCTCATGATGCAGGTTTAAAAAACAAGAAAGAAAAATCGCCATATGCGGGGAACATGTTTGTTTATGACAACCTTATCCGAATTCGTGGCGAAATTCCGACTGAATACCTGGCAAGAATTCACCAGGCATTGCGTAAAAATCTGGAAATGGATGTATTTGATGGCAACACCAACGGCTCCTTCGTGGTATCTGGTCCTGCTGGAGCGTTGGAGCGGAATGTTGCCACATGGTTATTCAGCAACAAAGCTGCTGCCCTGGAAGCTGCGGCGTGTATTTGCGACCTGCTAAGGGCAGACCGCAAATACAACCTGGATGTGTATAACTATATTTATGCTGAACACTATCCGCTATGGATTAACTGGTAATTACAAAGCGGTGCCAGCAGGGCCACGGCGACCAGCACCACGATTGTAATCAATGATGCCATTATAAAGCGCATTGTTTAATTTATCGTCGAGTGCCGATTCTGTGAGCCCTAGCTCTGAATGAGTTTTTAATAATCCTGATTGCCTGAGTTGATTAACCAGACATTCAATCTGTTTTTCAATAAGCGGATGTATTGGTCTGTTTGGCATTTTATCCTCCATTTAGGTTCTGGGTTAAAAGTGGAGACCAACACGCTGCCACGTGTAGTCGTGCGCCGGACACGGATAAGAATCCGGCACTGACAGTTTACTGAAAGGATATATCCCTGAAAAGTCAGGGCATAACACGGAAGCGCACGGCGAAGTTCGTCTCACTGTACGGTGTCGTTAAATTTAATTCGACCGTGCGCTTCCGGTTGTGGCACTCCGCGAAATGGCGCGGCGGTAAGTATGGCGAGGCTATCCTTTCCTCGAGATAACACCGGGTTGTCAGGTTGACCATACGCCTGAGTGACAACCCCGCTGCAACAACCCATGTTGATTACCTTTTGGCGGCATCAGTTTCATTGCTGGCTGATGTCCGCCCTTTTTAAAGTGAATTTTGTGATGCGGTGAATGCGGCTCAGCGCACGCGGAACAGTTAAAAAGGCCAGTTGACTTCCGTATTGGTTCTTATGGGTGGGTTCTCTGTATCCGGCGTTAATTGTTAACTGGTTAACGTCACCTGGAGGCACCAGGCACCGCATCACAAAATTCATTGTTGAGGGCGCGATAATGGAAACGTTATTACCAAACGTCAATACATCTGAAGGTTGTTTTGAAATTGGTGTCAAAATCAGTAACCCTGTATTTACTGAAGATGCCATTAATAAGAGAAAACACGAACGGGAGCTATTAAATCAAATATGCATTGTTTCAATGCTGGCCCGTTTACGTCTGATGCAAAAAGGATGCTGGCAATGAATACCACATTTGCACTTGTTCTGACGGTTTTTCTTGTTTCCGGTGAACCGGTTGACATGGTTACTGGCATATACGACTCAATGAAAGAATGCATGGCTGCCGCAGCGGAACAGAAAATTCCCGGTAACTGTTATCCGGTCGATAAAGTTATTCACATGGACAATAACGAAATCCCGGCAGGACTTAAAACAGCACCGTAATTAATATCCGGTTTCATTTTTATATGCCAGCAATGGCAGGGACTTGTTCACCCTTAAATCTGTAATGAGGTAAAACAAAATGAGTAAAGTCTTTATTTGCGCCGCTATTCCTGACGAACTGGCAACAAGGGAAGAAGGCGCTGTGGCTGTAGCCACAGCCATTGAAGCTGGCGACGAACGCCGTGCTCGAGCAAAATTTCACTGGCAATTCCTGGAACATTATCCGGCTGCTCAGGACTGCGCTTATAAATTTATTGTCTGCGAGGATAAACCTGGCATACCCCGCCCTGCCCTCGATTCATGGGATGCTGAATATATGCAGGAAAACCGCTGGGATGAGGAGTCTGCTTCTTTTGTCCCGGTTGAGACTGAATCCGATCCGATGAACGTCACTTTTGACAAGCTGGCCCCTGAAGTACAGAACGCTGTCATGGTTAAGTTCGACACATGTGAAAACATCACCGTTGATATGGTTATTAGCGCACAGGAATTGTTGCAGGAAGACATGGCAACATTCGACGGACATATCGTTGAAGCGTTGATGAAAATGCCAGAAGTTAACGCCATGTATCCGGAGCTTAAGTTGCACGCCATTGGGTGGGTTAAGCATAAATGTATTCCTGGTGCTAAATGGCCCGAAATTCAGGCAGAGATGCGCATCTGGAAAAAACGTCGCGAAGGTGAACGCAAGGAAACCGGAAAATACACGTCTGTTGTTGATCTCGCCCGCGCCAAAGCCAATCAACAGTACACTGAAAATTCAACAGGAAAAATCAGCCCGGTCATTGCTGCCATTCATCGCGAATACAAGCAGACATGGAAAACACTGGATGACGAACTGGCCTACGCTCTCTGGCCTGGTGATGTGGATGCCGGAAACATTGACGGCAGCATCCATCGCTGGGCAAAAAAAGAAGTTATCGACAACGACCGCGAAGACTGGAAGCGTATCTCGGCATCAATGCGCAAACAGCCTGATGCCCTTCGCTACGACCGCCAAACTATTTTTGGCCTTGTCCGTGAGCGTCCGATCGACATTCACAAAGATCCCGTAGCACTGAACAAATATATCTGCGAATACCTGACGACAAAGGGCGTGTTTGAGAATGAAGAAACAGACCCGGGCACTGTTGATGTTCTCCAGTCATCAGAAACACAAACTGATGCAGTGGAAACCGAGGTATCTGATATCCCAAAAAATGAAACCGCGCCGGAAGCTGAACCATCTGTAGAGCGTGAGGGGCCGTTCTATTTCCTCTTCGCAGATAAGGACGGAGAAAAATACGGTCGCGCAAACAAACTTTCTGGTCTGGATAAGGCACTGGCTGCTGGCGCCACTGAAATCACAAAAGAAGAATATTTTGCCCGAAAAAATGGCACATACACGGGCTTACCGCAAAATGTAGATACCGCTGAAGATTCAGAACAACCAGAGCCGATAAAAGTTACCGCTGACGAAGTAAACAAAATTATGCAGGCAGCCAATATCAGCCAGCCTGACGCCGATAAGTTGCTTGCTGCATCACGTGGTGAATTTGTTGAAGGGATTAGTGACCCGAATGATCCGAAATGGGTTAAGGGGATCCAGACCCGCGATTCTGTGAACCAGAACCAGCATGAATCGGAACGGAACAACCAAAAAGCGGAACAAAACAGCCCAAATGCGTTACAAAACGAGCCAGAAACGAAACAGCCTGAACCAGTGGCGCAACAGGAAGTGGAAAAAGTCTGCACCGCCTGCGGTCAGATCGGCGGCGGCAACTGCCCTGATTGTGGCGCGGTGATGGGCGACGCAACATACCAGGAAACATTCGATGAAGAGTATCAGGTTGAAGTTCAGGAAGATGATCCGGAGGAAATGGAAGGCGCTGAACATCCACACAAGGAGAACACTGGCGGCAATCAGCATCACAATAGCGATAATGAAACTGGCGAGACGGCAGATCACTTAATTAAGGTGAACGGTCATCACAAAATCACATCCACCAGCAGGACGTGTGACCATCTAATGATCGACCTTGAAACCATGGGAAAAAATCCTGATGCCCCGATCATCTCAATAGGTGCAATATTTTTCGATCCGCAAACCGGAGATATGGGACCGGAATTTAGTAAGACTATCGATCTGGAAACTGCTGGCGGAGTCATTGATCGGGACACCATTAAATGGTGGCTTAAGCAATCACGCGAAGCGCAATCTGCCATTATGACCGATGAAATCCCGTTAGATGATGCACTGTTACAATTGCGGGAATTTATCGACGAAAACTCCGGTGAATTTTTTGTTCAGGTTTGGGGAAATGGAGCCAACTTCGACAACACGATTTTGCGCCGTTCATACGAACGGCAGGGGATCCCCTGCCCGTGGCGTTACTACAACGATCGCGATGTACGCACAATCGTTGAGCTGGGGAAAGCCATAGACTTCGATGCCAGAACTGCTATCCCATTCGAAGGTGAGCACCATAATGCACTTGATGACGCTCGTTACCAGGCAAAATACGTTTCAGCTATCTGGCAAAAACTGATCCCGAGTCAGGCTGATTTTTAATGTTCAACCCTAATTGCCGCTAACCGTATATAGTTAGCGGCGGTTATGAGATATGGTTATGAGCAGCTTATTTTTAACCGAAGATGAATTGCTAATATTAACAGGCTGCAAATATGCAAGCCACCAGCGAAAATGGTTAATGGAAAACGGGCTTCCGTTCTATACCAATCGTAGTGGCAAACCGATTGTCAGCCGGGATCTATTTACCTGCAATAAAACTTTACCACCACGCGAGGTAGAGCCGAATTTTGGTGCAATCTGATGGGAAGACGAAGGAAAAATCCTGAACACGAAAAATTACCTCCAAATGTATACCCAAATAAATATAGTTATGTATGGAAACCAACATCCAGAGAATCTGTCACACTAACCGCCATCAAGGATGGTTTAGCTGCTTTATGGAAAAAGTATGAGGAAACTGTAAATAATCACGATCGTGCAATGACATTCGGTCGCTTGTGGGAAAAATTCCTCGCCAGCGCCTATTACAGTGACCTTAGTCCAAGAACACAAAAAGATTATCTGCAACATCAAAAAAAGTTGCTTGCCGTATTCGGTAAGGTACCAGCGGATTCCATAAAACCAGAACACATCCGTCGATACATGGACAAAAGAGGGGAGCAGAGTAAAACGCAAGCCAACCATGAAAAAAGCAGTATGTCCCGCGTTTACAGTTGGGGGTATGAGCGAGGATACGTGAAGGCTAACCCATGTGCAGGTGTAAGTAAATTCAAGGCCAAAAACCGCGAACGATATGTAACCGACAAAGAATACCAGGCAGTATTAAGCGTTGCACCTCTTCCTGTTTTTATCGCAATGGAAATTGCCTATCTGTGTGCAGCGAGGGTTTCCGATGTGTTATCGCTGAAATGGGAGCAGATTGGAAACGACGGGATCTTTATCCAGCAAGGGAAAACAGGGAAAAAACAGATAAAAGCATGGAGTCCACGATTACAGGCGACGATCGAAAAAGCAAAACAGTTACCAGCATCCGTCTATGTAATCAGCTGAACCGCCCCGGGTTTCCTGGAGAGTGTTTTATCTGTGAACTCAGGCTGCCAGATCATTGTTTCCGATGGAAGCATAATAAGCTTTTTCTGCTTCTGCCGGAGGAGTATGGCCCAGCCTTCCCAGCAATCGTCGATTGTTATACCAGTCCACCCACGTTAGTGTGGCCAGTTCCACTTCTGCACGGTTTTTCCAGCTCTTACGGTGTATTACCTCCGCTTTGTAAAGACCATTGATGCTCTCAGCCATCGCGTTGTCATACGAGTCGCCTGTACTCCCTGTTGATGCCAGTAATCCGGCTTCTTTTAGTCGCTCCGTATAGGCCAGTGACACATACTGAGAGCCTTTATCGCTGTGATGGATGGTGCCAGACGGACGACGGGCCCACAACGCCTGCTCCAGCGCATCCAGCACGAAT
Source organism: Escherichia sp. HH091_1A (assembly GCF_030295175.1). Taxonomy (NCBI): domain Bacteria; kingdom Pseudomonadati; phylum Pseudomonadota; class Gammaproteobacteria; order Enterobacterales; family Enterobacteriaceae; genus Escherichia; species Escherichia sp. HH091_1A. The sequence continues at coordinate 2,460,226 of NZ_AP025747.1, forward strand.
GTCGTTTCCATAGACGATGAGACCCGCCACCCCACGATGTATCCGGCAAACACATCAATGATAAACGCCACATAGACGAAGCCCTGCCATGTGCTGACGTAAGTAAAATCAGCCACCCACAGCTGGTCAGGACGTTCTGCCACGAACTGACGGTTTACGCGGTCACCTGTGGCAACGGTTTTCCGGCTGACGGTAGTGCGGACCTTTTTACCCCGGAGAACACCGGCAAGTCCCATAACCGCCATGAGGCGCGCCACTGTACATCTGGCCACCCTGATTCCTTCCCGTAACAACTGACGCCAGACTTTACGCACACCGTACACCTGATGATTTTCATCGTATACGCGCTGTATCTCTCTCTTCAGCCAGTCATCGTGCTGCGCACGGGCACTGCGTTTATCCGGATGATGTCGCTGTTGCTGACAATGGTAATACGTTGACGGGGCAATATGCAGTTCGCTGCATACCGGTCCGACCCCGTACTGCTCACGCAGCTTATCCAGCAGTGGCATCATTTTTTCCAGAGGCGGTCGAACTCCGCCTTCGCAAAATAAGCGGAAGCCTGGCGAAGGATATCGTTACTGCGGCGCAGTTCACGATTTTCACGTTCCAGCTCTTTCAGACGCTGACGTTCAGCGCTGGTGAGCCCACCATCACCGCCCCCGGTATCCCGCTCATGCTGGCGAACCCAGACACGCAGAGTCTCCGGCGTACAGCCAATCTTTGGGGCAATGGAACAAATTGCCGCCCACTGTGAGTCATATTCATCCTGACTTTCCAGAACCATACGAATCGCCCGCTGACGGACTTCGGGGGAAAAACGAGTATTTTTAGTCATCCTGTTTACCTCTTTCTCAGGGAGTTTAGTCTCCAGGATTTCCGGGGCGGTTCAAGCAATCAATATGGCAACCGATATATGTACAAAGGCTTTAACGAAATGTGGGTAGAAGCAAGAAATCGCGCAGGCAAAATTTCAGGTATTTTAACCGACTTCACCTTTCATGATCTGAAGGCGAAAGGAATTTCAGACTATGAAGGAAGCAGCCGGGATAAGCAACTTTTCTCCGGTCACAAAACCGAAGGGCAAGTGCTAATCTATGACAGGAAGGTTAAAGTTTCACCAACACTTGATGTCCCGTTACCTGAAAATATTCCAAGAAAATATTCCAAGTAATTCCAAGTGTGATTTTTGTCACTGACTTAATGATGTGTAAGTGATTGAATTTTGGCGGAGAGAGGGGGATTTGAACCCCCGGTGGAGTTGCCCCCACTCCGGTTTTCGAGACCGGTCCGTTCAGCCGCTCCGGCATCTCTCCGTTCAGATGGTTGCCATGATGCCAGGAAATTTGGCATTTTAACAGTCCCTGTCCGTGCAATTTTGTTCAAGTGACGAGTTTGCGAGCAAAACGATGATTAAGTGGCCCTGGAAAGTACAAGAATCAGCACATCAAACTGCCCTTCCCTGGCAGGAAGCACTATCGATTCCCCTTTTAACGTGCCTGACAGAACAGGAACAAAGCAAACTAGTCACTCTTGCTGAACGTTTTTTACAGCAAAAACGGCTTGTTCCCTTACAGGGCTTTGAGCTGGATTCATTAAGAAGCTGCCGGATAGCACTTCTATTTTGCCTGCCCGTTCTGGAGTTAGGACTGGAATGGCTGGATGGTTTTCATGAAGTCTTAATTTATCCTGCGCCATTTGTGGTCGATGACGAATGGGAAGACGATATCGGTCTGGTGCATAACCAACGTATTGTTCAGTCAGGTCAGAGCTGGCAGCAAGGGCCTATCGTTTTGAACTGGTTGGATATACAAGATTCTTTTGATGCTTCTGGTTTTAACCTGATTATTCATGAAGTCGCTCATAAGCTGGACACCCGTAACGGCGATCGCGCCAGCGGAGTTCCCTTTATTCCGTTGCGTGAGGTTGCCGGCTGGGAACACGATCTTCATGCTGCAATGAACAATATTCAGGAAGAAATCGAATTGGTTGGCGAGAATGCGGCGAGCATTGATGCTTATGCTGCCAGTGATCCTGCTGAGTGTTTTGCTGTACTTTCTGAATATTTCTTTAGCGCCCCAGAACTTTTTGCTCCTCGTTTCCCTTCATTGTGGCAACGTTTCTGCCAATTTTATCAACAAGATCCTTTGCAGAGACTGCATCACGCTAATGATACAGACTCGTTTTCGGCGACGAATGTTCATTAATTAACAACTTTGCAGATTAATTAACCAATTGAAATGACTTATGAAATTTAGTGTTGACAGACAAGGTACCGCTAAGTAACATGCGCCCTGTTCACACGATTCCTCTGTAGTTCAGTCGGTAGAACGGCGGACTGTTAATCCGTATGTCACTGGTTCGAGTCCAGTCAGAGGAGCCAAATTCAAGTTTTCATGCTTATCTGTACATCTCTATTTGTTTACGGTTCAGTAAGTTAGCGTGAAAATCCTCCCCGGTGCGTATCTGGTTTTCTCTCCGCATCGGGATAATTTGGTGGTCAGATCTGGGGTCAGTTTGGTTCGATTCTGGAGTGACCCCCAAATGTCTTTAAACGATTCTAAAATCCGCAAGTTAAAAACCTCTTCCCGTCCGGTAAAACTCTCCGACTCTCACGGTCTGTATCTGCTCGTCAATCCGGGCGGTTCACGCATCTGGTATCTCAAATATCGTTTCAACGGAAAAGAATCCAGAGTCAGTCTTGGCGCATACCCGCCGGATCTGGATGTTCAGTTCGCGTAAATGCTCACTGAACCGTTTTGTAATATGGATACGGTCATTTACTGAACCGCCCCGGGTTTCCTGGAGAGTGTTTTATCTGTGAACTCAGGCTGCCAGATCATTGTTTCCGATGGAAGCATAATAAGCTTTTTCTGCTTCTGCCGGAGGAGTATGGCCCAGCCTTCCCAGCAATCGTCGATTGTTATACCAGTCCACCCACGTTAGTGTGGCCAGTTCCACTTCTGCACGGTTTTTCCAGCTCTTACGGTGTATTACCTCCGCTTTGTAAAGACCATTGATGCTCTCAGCCATCGCGTTGTCATACGAGTCGCCTGTACTCCCTGTTGATGCCAGTAATCCGGCTTCTTTTAGTCGCTCCGTATAGGCCAGTGACACATACTGAGAGCCTTTATCGCTGTGATGGATGGTGCCAGACGGACGACGGGCCCACAACGCCTGCTCCAGCGCATCCAGCACGAATGTCGTTTCCATAGACGATGAGACCCGCCACCCCACGATGTATCCGGCAAACACATCAATGATAAACGCCACATAGACGAAGCCCTGCCATGTGCTGACGTAAGTAAAATCAGCCACCCACAGCTGGTCAGGACGTTCTGCCACGAACTGACGGTTTACGCGGTCACCTGTGGCAACGGTTTTCCGGCTGACGGTAGTGCGGACCTTTTTACCCCGGAGAACACCGGCAAGTCCCATAACCGCCATGAGGCGCGCCACTGTACATCTGGCCACCCTGATTCCTTCCCGTAACAACTGACGCCAGACTTTACGCACACCGTACACCTGATGATTTTCATCGTATACGCGCTGTATCTCTCTCTTCAGCCAGTCATCGTGCTGCGCACGGGCACTGCGTTTATCCGGATGATGTCGCTGTTGCTGACAATGGTAATACGTTGACGGGGCAATATGCAGTTCGCTGCATACCGGTCCGACCCCGTACTGCTCACGCAGCTTATCCAGCAGTGGCATCATTTTTTCCAGAGGCGGTCGAACTCCGCCTTCGCAAAATAAGCGGAAGCCTGGCGAAGGATATCGTTACTGCGGCGCAGTTCACGATTTTCACGTTCCAGCTCTTTCAGACGCTGACGTTCAGCGCTGGTGAGCCCACCATCACCGCCCCCGGTATCCCGCTCATGCTGGCGAACCCAGACACGCAGAGTCTCCGGCGTACAGCCAATCTTTGGGGCAATGGAACAAATTGCCGCCCACTGTGAGTCATATTCATCCTGACTTTCCAGAACCATACGAATCGCCCGCTGACGGACTTCGGGGGAAAAACGAGTATTTTTAGTCATCCTGTTTACCTCTTTCTCAGGGAGTTTAGTCTCCAGGATTTCCGGGGCGGTTCATACCGTTTTGAAGCTGCCGCCTGCTTTCTTCGTCAGGGCCTTCATTTCACTACTTAATTTGCTCATGACTACCCTCTACAACCAAAAAAACAGTCTCCGGCATGTGCTTTTTGGCTGCGCCAGAACGATACCTTCACGTCGAAGTGGCAGTTTGTTGAGGTTTAGGGAGTTTCAGGCTGTACGCGGTACAGACTGTCTGACGAAACAGGGGTGTCTCCGGGGCGTCGTGCCCCCCCTCGGTATCGATCTTTTTCTCCTTTACTCTGAACTGACAGCGGCCCCAAAGGACATGTCAGGCGGCGAAAGGCAGATATGCTAGTCCGCCGGCATCATGCCGCCACCTCATCAATTAGTTTCACGCCCCTGGCGATACGTATCCCGCAGGACGCCCTCAGTTCATCGGCAAAATACCAGGCAGATCCGCCAACAGACCGCGCACTGTCTGTACGGCCTGTGATGACAATACGCAGGAAAGTAAAATTTGCGTCAGCGTTTCACAGTATTTGCCAGGCAGAAATTACAACGCTCCGGTATTCTGGTGTTTGTTTGAGGCTCGCTGCCGCTGTACAGAGATTTCTGCCCCCCGAACCAGTGGTGCCAGCAAAAAGATAATTCCCGACATGAAAGCTAGTCCGCAATAAACCACTGGAAAACCGGTTATTTCCGCAATATAGCCAATAGGCGCAGGGGCCATTAGCGTGCCTAAATACCCAATGGTTGTGGCAATGCTCATTCCTGTGTTGGTGGAAATATTGGGCTGATTTCCCGCTGCGGAAAAGACAATGGGCACAAGGTTGGCGATGCCGATTCCCGCTAAGGTAAATGCGCAGATCGCCTGCCAGGGATTGTGTGCCAGTGCGCTCAACAATAGGCTAGCGCCTGCCAGTAAGCTGGAGATTCGTATAATTAATATTGCGCCGAAGCGGTTGCGGATCACGTCACCCATAAAGCGAAACAAGGCCATTGCTACAGCAAAGCAGGCGAAGGCAAGGCTGGCGATTTCTGTTTTTGCATTGAGATTTTTAATCAAATAGCGTGACGACCAGTCAACAACAGCGCATTCAGGGATCATGGCCAGAAAAGCCATCAATCCAATCAGATAAATCGCCGGAGAACGAGGCAACCGGGTGGTCTGTCTGCTGGTGGATTTAACCGTCTGTATGTCTTTAAAAATGGCCGGAGCGATAATCAGCGTCAGTATTAAGGCCACGGCACTAATCAAAAAGATATGCGTCAAAAAGCCAAATTGTTCAACAAGATGGCCGCCTATCGAGCCCGCCGCAAATAGGCCGATACTCCAGAAGCAATGGCAGGAGGATAAAATCGCTTGTGAGAGTGATCTCTCCACCGCCACGGCATTCGAGTTCATCGCTACATTCATGGCACCAATCATCGCACCAAGAACAAATAACGCTGGCATCAACACTAATGGGGTGGTGGCTAAACCAACCGGAATTAATGCCAGGGAGGCTGCAAGGGCAAAAATACGCGTTACGATTTGTGTCCCCATCTTTTCCATCAGAATGCCTGATATGGGCATCATGGTTAGTGCACCGAATCCGAAGATCAGAATTAAATGGCCGATCACTTTGTCGGTCACGCCAAAGCGTGGTACAAGCTGTGCAATTTGCACAGCCCAACCTCCGGTGACGAAGCCATTGATAAAAAATAGCATAGTGACAGCCCAGCGTCCCTTCTGTGTGATATGAACCGCCCCGGAAATCCTGGAGACTAAACTCCCTGAGAAAGAGGTAAACAGGATGACTAAAAATACTCGTTTTTCCCCCGAAGTCCGTCAGCGGGCGATTCGTATGGTTCTGGAAAGTCAGGATGAATATGACTCACAGTGGGCGGCAATTTGTTCCATTGCCCCAAAGATTGGCTGTACGCCGGAGACTCTGCGTGTCTGGGTTCGCCAGCATGAGCGGGATACCGGGGGCGGTGATGGTGGGCTCACCAGCGCTGAACGTCAGCGTCTGAAAGAGCTGGAACGTGAAAATCGTGAACTGCGCCGCAGTAACGATATCCTTCGCCAGGCTTCCGCTTATTTTGCGAAGGCGGAGTTCGACCGCCTCTGGAAAAAATGATGCCACTGCTGGATAAGCTGCGTGAGCAGTACGGGGTCGGACCGGTATGCAGCGAACTGCATATTGCCCCGTCAACGTATTACCATTGTCAGCAACAGCGACATCATCCGGATAAACGCAGTGCCCGTGCGCAGCACGATGACTGGCTGAAGAGAGAGATACAGCGCGTATACGATGAAAATCATCAGGTGTACGGTGTGCGTAAAGTCTGGCGTCAGTTGTTACGGGAAGGAATCAGGGTGGCCAGATGTACAGTGGCGCGCCTCATGGCGGTTATGGGACTTGCCGGTGTTCTCCGGGGTAAAAAGGTCCGCACTACCGTCAGCCGGAAAACCGTTGCCACAGGTGACCGCGTAAACCGTCAGTTCGTGGCAGAACGTCCTGACCAGCTGTGGGTGGCTGATTTTACTTACGTCAGCACATGGCAGGGCTTCGTCTATGTGGCGTTTATCATTGATGTGTTTGCCGGATACATCGTGGGGTGGCGGGTCTCATCGTCTATGGAAACGACATTCGTGCTGGATGCGCTGGAGCAGGCGTTGTGGGCCCGTCGTCCGTCTGGCACCATCCATCACAGCGATAAAGGCTCTCAGTATGTGTCACTGGCCTATACGGAGCGACTAAAAGAAGCCGGATTACTGGCATCAACAGGGAGTACAGGCGACTCGTATGACAACGCGATGGCTGAGAGCATCAATGGTCTTTACAAAGCGGAGGTAATACACCGTAAGAGCTGGAAAAACCGTGCAGAAGTGGAACTGGCCACACTAACGTGGGTGGACTGGTATAACAATCGACGATTGCTGGGAAGGCTGGGCCATACTCCTCCGGCAGAAGCAGAAAAAGCTTATTATGCTTCCATCGGAAACAATGATCTGGCAGCCTGAGTTCACAGATAAAACACTCTCCAGGAAACCCGGGGCGGTTCACACAGGTTGGACATAAAGGGAATTTACGCATAGTGCTCTGGGCACGATCGTAAGGCATACCAAGAATAATGGAATAGCGCGGCCCACAATTGGTGCAATTGGTGAAAGCGTAACGATAACGATGATTATCAGGATCGCTTATCTCGCGCAGGCAATCGCTGCAGACGTTGGTATCTGGCGGGATAATCGTGTCCATGCTGGTATGATCGCGGCTTTTACGGATGCTGAACGTTTCATAGTGCGCTCTGGTATCCGTTGGGCTAACTTCCTGCGTACTGATGATTTTTGCCAGTGGTGGTGCCTCGGTCACCAGTTTGTCCATGATTCTGGCAATAACCGTGCCGGATGCCTGCAGCTCAAGCAACACGCCTTCTGAATCGTTTAACACCCAGCCGGTGGCACCATAGGTGCGGGCCAGTCGGTGAACAAAGGGACGAAATCCAACGCCCTGAACGACCCCACAGATGCGGTAACGCCGGGTTTCCGGCGTCTCGTGAAGCTCAACAGAGTCTGGGTAATTCTGCGCCATATAATTCCTCGACTTCTGTGTGTGTTCCATCAGCTTCAATCATATAGACTTCAGTACCCGAGACAGCGGTGATCTCGCCGATAATTGTCGCGTGCTTGCCGACAGGATGCTCCTGCAGCAAATGTAGTACCTTCTGAGCATACTCAGGTTCAACAAACAGGCACAAACAACCTTCATTAGCGAGATTAATGACGTCAACACCCAGCATATTAGCTGCCATGGCGGTTTCCGGCTGTATGGGCAAAGATGGCTGGTCGAAATGAATCTGATAATTTGTTGCGCGCGCATGTTCGTGTAAAACAGCGGACAGCCCACCGCGCGTAACGTCTCGCATTGACGCTATTTTGCCTTCAGGGATGTTGCTGATGAGTTTGTCAATAATGTGGTTCAGCGGTGCGCAATCACTAAGAATATTTCGCTCGAACCCCAGTCCTTCCCGCATCGACAGCAGGTGAATCGAGTGATTGCCGATATATCCGCTCAGAATTATTTTCTGCCCCGGACGCACGTTCTTAACTGAGACTGGCGGATGTTCAAACACGCCGATGCCAGCAGTATTGATAAACAGCCGATCTGCTTCACCTTTGCCTACGACCTTGGTATCACCAGCGACAATCTTGACCTCTGCCTCACGAGCCGTTTCACGTACGGACTCGATGATTCTGACCAGATCAGCCATCGGCATACCTTCCTCAATAATAAGACTGAGTGTGATGTAAAGGGGACGAGCCCCACTGACAGCGAGATCGTTAACGGTGCCGCAGACGGCGATTTTGCCAATATCACCGTTGCCGAAAATCAGCGGCGTGGCAACAAAGGAGTCGGTGGTGAAGGCAATTCGCCTGGTGGATAACCCCAGCACCGCGCTATCTTCCATCACGCCCAGATAGGTGTCACCGAGAATGCTAGCAATTTTTTCAACCAACTCGCGGCTTAATTTCGCCCCGGTGCCATGATCCAGTACAACGACCTCTTCATGATTTAGCGTCTGGGTTAAGCTCATGATGCTTCCCTTTCGCCGCGCTCAGGCAGATCGTTCTGTTTTTGCAATATTGATAAAATTTCCGCAGAAGGTGCTACAGTTGCGCAATAGCTGGCAAGCCACTCGAGTGCACGCTCTGTATCTTCGGACGAAGGAGCGAACACGCAGTCGCCCGGTACCCAGACGTTATAGCCGCGAAAGAAGGCATCCGCTGCAGTGGTCTGCACGCAAACATGAGTTTGCAACCCGGTAACGATTACGGTTTTTACCCCGAGTTGCTGGAGGATTTCGTCGAGATCGTTATTAAAAAAACCGCTGTCTCTGCCCTTGACTACAACCAGATCTGTGGGGCGGTATACTTTATCGATAATCTGGTTTTCCGGGCGACCAGCTAGTGCAGGAATGCCCGCTTCGCGGTTGCGATAGCGCTTTTGTACCGCCGGGTCATTAGGATCGTTGATAAGTTGCAGGTGGATAATGGATTGATCCAGAGCGCGAATGCCATCGAGAAACTGATTAAACTGGACGAGTTTTTGCGCCAGAATTTCTGGAGAGCGTGTTATTTTGTAGGTAAACTCATACTGCAGGTCATTAGTGAGAACGGCAATATTTGGCATAAATATTTAATCCTTATTGTATTTATATAATTAATGTTTTTGAATGATTTATGAGGTCAATTTTTATAAATAACCTGCGCATTAGTGAGTGTTAAATAGAACCAAGAGCAGCAGGTATGGCGTTTCTGAGTTTGACAAACCAAGGGGATCTCGGCGTAAATCATTTTACGCATCATGTCATCTGTTGCGAGTATTTGTATAATTCCAATTTTTCAGGATTCAATAAATGTCAGGAATAGATATAAGGCTGCTGCGTGCATTTGTGACACTGGCGGAAAAGGGAAACTACAATAAAGCTGCAGAAGCTTTATTTCTGACACAACCTGCGCTTTCAAAGCAGATCAAGATGCTCGAACAGAAGACCGGAGGGCAGCTTTTCCTGCGTGGTCGCCACGGGGCAGTGTTGACGATGGTTGGCAGGCAGTTGTTTGCTAAAGCTTATGAGTTGCTGAAATCCCACCACGATTTTTTAACCTACGCCAGAGAAATCCAAAAGGGGAGTACGGGTAAACTGGTGCTCGGATTTGGTATATCTTCGTTTAAAAGCACACCAGTTTGGATTAACACTTTTCGCCAGAAATTTCCCGACTGCGACGTTGTTATCAGCCAAATTGCCTCCAGCGTACAAGCTAGGATGTTGATGGAAGGTGAACTGCATGCTGGTTTTGTTCGTATGCCGGTAACAGAATTATTGGCCTCTCGCTTAATAAATAAAGAAAATCTGGTGTTGGCTGTCCCGGTAGCCGTCGATATTGATCCCACCGATCTCCAGCGTACGCTGGCAATCTATCCGATTTTATGCATGGATCCAGCGGTCAGCCCTTGTCTGGCGGAGCAAACGACTGCGTTCCTGCGGGATAATGAACTCATCATTGAGCCAATCTCTGCGACGAATGATATTCATTCCCTGCTAGCATTGATAGCCGGAGGGAATGGTCTCGCGCTGCTACCCGCCAGCGTCGAGAATTTTTTACCTGTAGGAGTCAAGCTGATTACTCTGTGGGGAAAGCAGATCATATGGAACATTGGTGTGGCATGGAATCCGAAAATCGACAACCAGATGCGGGATGAGTTCCTGCAGATTGTCACGCATTATTTACCGTAAACGCGTTCGAAACGTCGGGGCATTTTAGAGTGAAGGCGAACTGGGATTTGGTACATTACAACGCAATTGCCTTGCAAGCCAGCACCCGACTTATTGATTATCATGCACGGTAGTGCCAGAGTGGATAACAGGTGATGTTTGTCGTCGGATCTGTAATAAGTTATTGCGATTGTAGGTACAGCTATCTTCACAGGTTAATTGATTGTAAGTGAAGCTAAAGGTGCTACTGAGTAAACTTCAAATGTTACTTTAAAATGGTGGTCATTCTGGTGGTCTTGACAAACTCAAATTTTTTTAGCTTTACCAATCAGCCTGTTAATGGCTACGGCGATCCCAGTCAGAGGAGCCAAATTCTAAAAATTCGCTTTTATCGTGCAATGCAACTCATCTACATTAAGCATTGATTCTTTAACGAAGAGCGGGTTTGTCATCTTAAGCGCCCTCGACCTTATGGTTGGGGGCGTTTTGTTATGGACGCCGTCTACAGCTTTCCTGTCGAGAGTGAGAAGTTACGGTTATTTTTGTGCCACATAACCTTCTGCTGGCAAAGAGTTCAGCACTATCTTCTCTACTCCGTCCCTATATTCGTCACCATTGCTCCCTCAATTATTAAACTGAGTTATTCAGTAGTCTCCCCTCTTGCAACTCACACCCAAAACTGCTTAACGAAAAGTTATTAATTTTCAATCATATTGCTATCAGGATTTATATTTTTTCGCTGTGCTAGAAAGGGCGCATTTATGTTAGCTCGTTCAGGGAAGGTAAGCATGGCTACGAAGAAGAGAAGTGGAGAAGAAATAAATGACCGACAAATCTTATGCGGGATGGGTATTAAACTACGCCGCTTAACTGCGGGTATCTGCCTGGTAACTCAACTTGTGTTCCCTATGACTGCGGCAGCACAAGGTGTGGTAAACGCCGCAACCCAACAACCAGTTCCTGCACAAATCGCCATTGCAAATACCAATACGGTGCCCTACACCCTTGGAGCGCTCGAATCGGCCCAAAGCGTTGCCGAACGTTTCGGTATTTCGTTGGCTGAGTTACGCAAACTCAACCAGTTTCGTACGTTTGCTCGAGGTTTTGATAATGTCCGCCAGGGTGATGAACTGGATGTCCCGGCACAAGTTAGTGAAAAAAATTTAACCCCGTCGCCGCGTAATAGCAGTGACAACCTTGAGCAACAGATAGCCAGTACTTCACAGCAAATCGGGTCTCTGCTCGCCGAAGATATGAACAGCGAGCAAGCGGCCAATATGGCGCGTGGATGGGCCTCTTCTCAGGCATCTGGCGCAATGACAGACTGATTAAGCCGCTTCGGCACCGCAAGAATCACGCTGGGCGTGGATGAAGATTTTAGCCTGAAGAATTCCCAGTTCGATTTTCTCCATCCATGGTATGAAACGCCTGATAATCTCTTTTTCAGCCAGCATACTCTCCACCGTACTGACGAGCGTACGCAGATTAACAACGGCTTGGGTTGGCGTCATTTCACTCCCACATGGATGTCGGGCATCAACTTCTTTTTCGACCACGATCTTAGCCGTTACCACTCCCGCGCCGGCATTGGCGCGGAGTACTGGCGCGACTATCTTAAATTAAGCAGTAACGGCTATTTGCGACTGACCAACTGGCGCAGCGCACCTGAACTGGACAACGATTATGAAGCACGCCCGGCCAATGGCTGGGATGTACGCGCAGAAGGCTGGTTACCCGCCTGGCCGCACCTTGGCGGTAAACTGGTCTATGAACAGTATTATGGCGATGAAGTAGCCCTGTTCGATAAAGACGATCGGCAAAGTAATCCTCATGCCATAACCGCTGGACTTAACTATACCCCCTTCCCGCTGATGACCTTCAGCGCGGAGCAACGCCAGGGTAAACAGGGCGAAAATGACACCCGTTTTGCCGTCGATTTTACCTGGCAACCTGGCAGCGCAATGCAGAAACAGCTTGACCCGAACGAAGTCGCTGCACGGCGTAGCCTTGCAGGCAGCCGTTATGATCTGGTGGATCGCAACAACAACATCGTTCTGGAATATCGCAAAAAAGAACTGGTTCGCCTGACCCTGACAGACCCCGTGACAGGGAAGTCAGGAGAAGTGAAATCACTGGTTTCGTCGCTACAAACTAAATATGCCCTGAAAGGCTATAACGTCGAAGCCACCGCTCTGGAAGCTGCCGGTGGTAAAGTGGTCACAACGGGTAAAGATATTCTGGTTACCCTGCCTGGTTACCGGTTCACCAGTACGCCAGAAACCGATAACACCTGGCCGATTGAAGTTACCGCTGAAGACGTCAAAGGCAATTTGTCGAATCGTGAACAAAGCATGGTGGTCGTTCAGGCACCTGCGCTAAGCCAGAAAGATTCCTCGGTATCGTTAAGTACCCAAACATTGAGTGCGGATTCCCATTCAACCGCCACACTGACTTTTATTGCTCATGATGCAGCTGGTAATCCTGTTATCGGGCTGGTGCTCTCGACGCGTCATGAAGGTGTTCAGGACATTACCCTTTCTGACTGGAAAGATAATGGTGACGGAAGCTATACCCAAGTCCTGACCACAGGAGCGATGTCTGGCACGCTAACGCTGATGCCACAGCTGAACGGTGTGGATGCGGCTAAAGCCCCCGCCGTGGTGAATATCATTTCTGTTTCGTCATCCCGAACTCACTCGTCAATTAAGATTGATAAGGACCGTTATCTCTCCGGCAATCCTATCGAGGTGACGGTAGAACTGAGAGATGAAAATGACAAACCTGTTAAGGAGCAAAAACAGCAACTGAATACTGCAGTCAGCATCGACAACGTGAAACCAGGAGTCACTACAGACTGGAAAGAAACTGCAGATGGCGTCTATAAGGCAACCTATACCGCCTATACCAAAGGCAGTGGACTTACTGCGAAGCTGTTAATGCAAAACTGGAATGAAGATTTGCATACCGCTGGATTTATCATCGACGCCAACCCGCAGTCAGCGAAAATTGCGACATTATCTGCCAGCAATAATGGTGTGCTCGCCAATGAGAATGCAGCAAATACCGTCTCGGTCAATGTCGCTGATGAAGGAAGCAACCCAATCAATGATCATACCGTCACGTTTGCGGTATTAAACGGATCGGCAACTTCCTTCAACAATCAAAACACCGCAAAAACGGATGTTAATGGTCTGGCGACTTTTGATCTGAAAAGTAGTAAGCAGGAAGACAACACGGTTGAAGTCACCCTTGAAAATGGCGTGAAACAAACGTTAATCGTCAGTTTTATCGGTGACTCGAGTACCGCGCAGGTTGTTCTACAGAAGTCGAAAAATGAAGTGGTCGCTGACGGCAATGACAGCGCCACAATGACCGCTACAGTCCGGGATGCAAAAGGCAACCTGCTCAATGACGTCAAGGTCACCTTCAATGTTAATTCAGCAGAGGCGAAACTGAGCCAAACCGAAGTGAATAGCCACGACGGGATCGCCACAGCCACGCTGACCAGTTTGAAAAATGGTGATTATACGGTTACGGCCTCTGTCAGCTCTGGTTCCCAGGCTAGTCAACAGGTGAATTTTATCGGTGATCAAAGTACTGCTGCCCTGACCCTCAGTGTGCCTTCAGGTGATATCACCGTCACCAACACAGCACCGCAACATATGACTGCAACCTTGCAGGATAAAAATGGCAACCCACTAAAAGATAAAGAAATCACCTTCACTGTGCCAAACGACGTCGCAAGTCGGTTCTCGATTAGCAACAGCGGAAAAGGCATGACGGATAGTAACGGGGTTGCAATCGCCTCCCTGACCGGCACGTTAGCGGGCACGCATATGATCACGGCTCGTGTGGCTAACAGCAATGTCAGCGATGCACAGCCAATGACGTTTGTGGCGGATAAAGACAGAGCGGTTGTCGTTCTACAAACATCGAAAGCGGAAATCATTGGGAATGGCGTGGATGAGACGACGCTGACAGCAACAGTGAAAGATCCTTTTGATAACGTGGTTAAAAATCTGTCAGTAGTCTTCCGCACCTCTCCCGCAGACACGCAACTGAGTCTGAACGCGCGTAATACTAATGAGAACGGTATTGCTGAAGTTACCCTTAAGGGCACGGTTTTGGGTATTCATACAGCCGAAGCCATACTGCTTAACGGCAACAGAGATACGAAGACAGTCAATATTGCGCCCGATGCCAGCAACGCGCTAGTCACGCTGAATATCCCTGCTCAACAGGTGGTGACGAATAACAGTGACAGCGTGCAGCTGACGGCGACGGTGAAAGATCCGTCGAATCATCCGGTGGCGGGAATAACGGTGAACTTCACCATGCCTCAGAACATCGCGGCAAACTTTACCCTTGAAAATAACGGCATTGCCATTACCCAGGCCAATGGCGAAGCGCATGTCACCCTCAAAGGCAAAAAAGCGGGCACGCATACGGTTACCGCAACGCTGGGTAACAATAATGCCAGCGATGCGCAACCAGTCACATTCGTGGCGGATAAGGACAGCGCAATTGTCGTTCTGCAAACATCGAAAGTGGAAATCATTGGGAATGGCGTGGATGAGACGACGCTGACAGCAACAGTAAAAGATCCTTTTGATAACGTAGTAAAAGATCTACCGGTCACCTTCAGTACCGATCCGGCTGATACTCAACTTAGTCAGAGCACGAGCAACACTAACGACAGTGGTGTTGCTGAAGTTACCCTTAAGGGCACGGTTTTGGGTGTTCATACAGCCGAAGCCACACTGCCTAACGGCAATAGCGATTCGAAGACAGTTAATATTGCTCCCGATGCCAGCAACGCACGGCTCACGCTGAACATCCCTGCTCACCAGGTGGTGACGAATAACAGCGACAGTGTGCAGCTGACAGCTACAGTGAAAGATCCGTCGAATCATCCAGTGGCGGGTATAGCGGTGAATTTCACCATGCCACAAGACGTCGCGGCAAACTTTACCCTTGAAAATAACGGTATTACCGTCACCCAGGCCAATGGGGAAGCGCATGTCACCCTCAAAGGTAAAAAAGCGGGCACGCATACAGTTACCGCGACGCTGATTAATAACAATGCCAGTGATTCGCAGCCGGTAACATTTGTGGCAGACAAAACCTCGGCTCAGGTTGCCCTGCAGATGTCAAAAGATGAGATCACGGGTAATGGCGTCGATAGTGCAACGTTAACTGCAACGGTTAAAGACCAGTTCGACAATGAGGTGAACAATCTTCCGGTAACATTCAGCTCAGCCTCTTCAGGCCTCACCCTCACCCCAGGGGAGAGTAATACCAATGAGTCTGGCATCGCGCAGGCCACTCTCGTAGGCGTTGCCTTTGGTGAGCAGACGGTCACTGTATCACTTGCTAATAATGGTGCCAGCGACCACAAAACTGTGCACTTTATTGGCGACACAGCTGCGGCAAAAATTATTGGGTTGACGTCTGTCCCAAACAGCATAATCGCTGGTACCCCGCAGAATAGCACCGGCAGCGTCATCACCGCGACAGTCGTTGATAATAATAGCTTTCCGGTGAAAGGTGTAACTGTGAGTTTCACCAGCAGTACAAACTCTGCTGAAATGACGAATGGCGGCCAAGCCGTAACGAACGAACAGGGTAAGGCAACCGTCACTTATACCAATACCCGTTCCTCGACAGAATCAGGAGGGAGGCCGGATACCGTTGAGGCCAGTCTGGAAAATGGTAGCTCCACGCTTAGCACATCAATTAATGTCAACGCTGATGCGTCTACGGCACATATCACCTTGTTACAAGCACTTACTGATACAGTCTCCGCAGGCAACACGACCGATCTGTATGTTGTGGTAAACGATAATTACGGAAACGGTGTACCCCAACATAAGGTGGCCATCAGCGTTTCGCCAAGTGAAGGTGTGACCCCCAGTAATAACGCTATATATACTACCAACTCCTACGGCCATTTTTACGCAAGCTTTACCGCTACAAAAGCCGGGGTTTATCAAGTGACGGCAACGCTCGACAATGGCGATTCGATGCAACAAACAGTGACCTATGTGCCGAACGTGGCGAATGCTGAAATCACGCTGGGAGCCTCAAAAGATCCGGTGATTGCCGACAATAACGATCTCACGACATTAACAGCAACAGTCGCAGATACAGAGGGCAATGCGATAGCCAACACTGAAGTAACATTTACTCTCCCGGAAGATGTGAGGGCAAACTTCACGCTGAGCGATGGCGGTAAAGCGGTTACTGATGCTGAAGGCAAAGCGAAAGTCACACTGAAAGGTACAAAAGCAGGAGCACATACCGTGACAGCAGCGATGGCTGGCGGTAAGAGTGAGCAATTGGTGGTGAATTTTATTGCGGATACGCTCACAGCGCAGGTTAATCTGAACGTTACCGAGAACAACTTTATCGCCAATAACGTTGGGATGACCCAACTTCAGGCAACGGTGACTGATGGACACGGCAACCCGTTAGCCAATGAGCCGGTGACATTCACACTACCGGCAGATGTGAGTGCAAGCTTCACTCTTGGAGAAGGCGGTTCCGCCATTACTGACATCAACGGCAAGGCGGAAGTTACACTGAGCGGTACAAAATCCGGCACCTATCCCGTGACGGTCAGCGTGGACAGTTATGGTGTCAGTGATACGAGGCCGGTGACTTTGCTTGCCGATGCGAGTACCGCTAAACTGGCTGATTTTACCGCATCATCAAGCTCATTAATCGCCAGCACAACCGAGGGGGCGACCCTGACGGCAAGTGTCACTGACGCTTATGACAATCCATTAGAAGGCATCAAGGTCAATTTCCGCGGCTTATCCGCCACGCTGAGTAACACCACCGCTGAAACAGATGCTCAGGGTAAGGCAGAAATTCTTGTAACAAGCACCATTGCAGGGACGAAAATTGTTGTGGCTAATCTGGCAAATGCACCTACAGACACCATCATGCAAACGTTGACTGTCAAAGCAGATGCTGATTCTGCGACGATCACCAGTCTGGAAATGCCTGAAGGTCAGGTTATGGTCGCAACCCCCCTGGCGGTTAAAGCGCACGTCGACGACCAGTTTGGCAATCCAGTTTCTGAACAGCTTGTGACATTCAGTGCAGAGCCGTCATTTTTTAACATGGTCATTAGTCAGGATACGGTCTCTACGAATACACAGGGTATAGCCGAGGTCACCATGACGCCCAATAGATACGGTTCGTATACTGTGCAAGCATCCCTGGCGAATGGCTCCTCTTATGAGAAGGACCTGGTGGTAATCGATTTAAAACTGACACTCACAGCATCAAGTCCACTTATCGGCATCAATGACCCATTAGGTTCAACTCTGACAGTAAGGCTAACCAATCCAAATGGGGCCCCAGTGAACAATGAACTCGTTACCTTTAGCGTAACGCCAGAAGATGCAACGTTAAGTAGCGGAACAATGAAAACCAATCCTTCCGGGGAGGCACAAGTCGTTCTGACCAGCAATAAAGTCGGTACGTATACGGTTACAGCATCTATCACTAGTGGCGTAATTATTCAGGCGCAGACAATCGTGAAAGTTACTGGCAACCAAAGCACAGCCCATGTGGTCAGCCTGAGCGCTGATCCGTCAACTATCACTGCCAACGACAGCGATATCAGCACGCTGAAGGCTACTGTTGAGGACGGCAGTGGTAACCAAGTCGAAGGCGTCAATGTGAACTTCGCATTAAAAAGTGGCTCTGCCACATTAGGGTCATTAACAGCGGTGACCGATCAACACGGATTTGCGACAACCACCGTGAAAAGTGCGCGAACTGGGAGCGTAACTGTTAGTGCAGGAACGAGCACAGGTGCAACGCAAACAGCTAATATAACGTTGGTGGCTGGCCCAGCAGACACCTCGCAGTCCGTCCTTATGAACAATCGGCCATCACTGAAAGGTGACTTTATCGATAGTGCTGAACTACAACTTGTTCTGCACGATATATCAGGCAATCCGATCAATGTTTCTGAAGGGATGGAATTTGTGCAGTCAGATACCAACGTGCCCTATGTGCAAGTTAGCGCAATTGACTACAGTAATAATTTCTCCGGCGAGTACAAAGCCACCGTTACAGGCGGTGGAGAGGGTATTGCAAAGCTGATCCCCGTGTTGAATGGTGTTCATCAAGCTGATCTGAGTACCACAATACAATTCACTCGCGCACAAAGTAAAAAAATGAGCGGTACAGTGTCAGTCAATGGTGTTGACCTACCGACAGACTCATTCCCTTCTCAGGGATTCACCGGGGCGTATTATCAGTTGAATAATGACAACTTTTCCCCGGGCAAAACGGCGGCTGATTATGAGTTTTCAAGCTCTGCCTCCTGGGTCGATGTTGACGCTACCGGTAAAGTGACATTTAAAAATGTCGGAAGCAGTTGGGTAACGATTACAGCGACGCCAAAATCAGGAGGCCCTGGCTATATATACGAAATCCGGGTGAAGAGTTGGTGGGTAAACTCCGGCGATTCTTTCATGATATACAGCCTTGCTGAAAATTTTTGCAGTAGCAATGGCTACATGCTTCCCCGTGCAAGCCTTTTAAGTCAGGGTCGTTCCCGAGGTATAGGGACATTGTACAGTGAATGGGGAGATATGGGGCATTACATGAATGAAGCCGATTTTTATTCAGATATGTATTGGTCATCTAGTCCCGCAAACTCCAATGAACAATACGAAATTTCCCTGGCAACAGGTGAGCAAAGCGTAATGGCAAAACTTGGATTTTCTCATGTGACATGTTATAAAAACATTTGATTGTTGATTTTTTATAGAGTGCTCCATTAGGGGCACTCGACTTTACAATCCCTCTCTGTTTATCGTAAGACAGTCGAGCCCCCTTTTTTTTGAATAAATGCTTGAAACATGGAAGGACCATCTATTCTACGGCAGCGGGAAACAAAGTATATGAGCTATTTTTGATAGCTATCATTTTTGCTATTTAGTCAAATCACGATAATATTTAGCTAATTACATCAGTGCAAGTCATAATAATGTATGGCAGTTAACGGGGATTTAAGTTCAGGTTGCCTTATTATTCGGTGAGTATTGCTTTGATTCAAAGGCTTTTTTTGTGGTGATTGACCAACCTCAGGGTATTAATGTCCCCTGTTCAGCATAGATCGGCATTACCTTCTATACGTAAGTACTGACACATACTCTCTCCAGAGCACTTTTTAGCGCCTTTCCGAATTCATCCAAACTTATATGATCAATTTTTTGCCCAACGACCACTGACTCCGAGATATCTGCCATCGCAGGCCACCGCGTTTTGTAATCAGCATAAATTGCAACGACGGGGGTATTATAGGCACTTGCCATATGTAATATTGAGGTATCAGGGGTTATTGCGATATAAGCATCTTTTATGATTGCTGCTGAACGTTTAATCGAGGGTGATAAGGATAGCCGGTAGACATTATTATAACAACCCGCTAATTTCCGGGCTTTATCTTCCCCTTTTGGTCCATGAACAATGACTATTGGCATATCATTATTACTTTGAATTTTGGCGATGAGTTTCTCAGCTACTGATAACGAAAATGTGCGTTCCTGCACGCTGCCATCTAAATTAAGCGCAATGTAAGATCCTAAAGTGCACAATTCCTCACGTACTTCATTTATTACCTGCTCGCTTAATGGTAATTCATATATTGGCCTGACTGCAGGATAACCCGCTTCACGCATCATAAACGCCCATGTCATGGGTACGGGAGCCCGGAGATGTTGATCCATCCGGGAGGCGTTCTTACACAAAGGGGAATAGCACTTCATGGTTAAACCGACAACCTGAAAATTCGTTTTTGCTTTCAACTGACTTATAAATAACATCGTTTTCAGGTTCTTTTTACGCATTGCCTCTATACAAAGATCCGGCGTACCGTATCGCTGTGTTATGTTCTTCGCTAAATCTTTTATTTCTTTTAATGTTGCGTGATCCTGCATAGTCATTGTTACTAATGTTAATTTAGTCTGTTCAAGTTTGAGCGCATTAAAGACTTCTAAATTAATAGTCGAAGTAACAATTAAAAGATGCTTGATTTTATGCAATTCAAGCGCCCGAATCACTGGAAAGATAGCCATAGCATCGCCAATTTGATCGGGAATGTGGATGACAACAAAGTCTGTTTTTCCAACATTGAAATTATTAGCTTTATAATCGTAGTAACTAAATGCAATACGTCTCAACAATGATGCTAAAAACATACCTAACCTCGCCTCCCTACTGGTTAAAATGCAATGCAGTCTATCAGAATCATCAGGGTGCAATTTTGTGCATATGCGGACTTTTATGTTTCATATCTCAAAACTGTAGGTGCTCTGCTCAATCCTTATGCAACTCCTGCGATTTCATCTTCTATCGAATTTTTCATGTTGCCGTTAATCAGCCATAAAATCATTTGCAGAAGCGCTCTGGCGCGGTAGTCTCATAAGGTTCGTTTATAGATCGACGGCAATGTGAGTTACCTTTTCCATACTAATTATAAAAAGACAGTACAAACAGGATCATTATGGACACCACGCTCATCTCCACTCGTCCCGATGATGGGACGCTTTCGTTAAGTCGCGCCCGACGAGCTGCGTTTGGCAGTTTCGCCGGAGCTGTCGTCGACTGGTATGACTTTTTACTCTATGGCATTACCGCCGCACTGGTGTTTAATCGCGAGTTTTTCCCGCAAGTCAGCCCGGCAATGGGAACGCTCGCCGCTTTTGCCACCTTTGGTGTCGGCTTCCTGTTCCGTCCGCTCGGCGGTGTCATTTTCGGTCACTTTGGCGACCGACTGGGACGTAAGCGCATGTTAATGCTGACCGTCTGGATGATGGGTATCGCGACAGCCTTGATTGGTATTCTTCCTTCATTCTCGACTATTGGGTGGTGGGCCCCCATTTTACTGGTGACGCTGCGTGCCATTCAGGGATTTGCCGTCGGCGGCGAATGGGGAGGCGCGGCGTTACTTTCCGTTGAAAGTGCACCTAAGAATAAAAAAGCCTTTTACAGTAGCGGTGTACAAGTTGGCTACGGAGTAGGTTTACTGCTTTCGACCGGACTGGTTTCATTGATCAGTATGATGACGACTGACGAACAGTTTTTAAGCTGGGGCTGGCGCATTCCTTTCCTGTTTAGCATCGTACTGGTACTGGGGGCATTGTGGGTGCGTAATGGCATGGAGGAGTCCGCGGAGTTTGAACAACAGCAACATAATCAAGCGGCAGCGCAAAAACGCATCCCGGTTATCGAAGCACTGTTACGACATCCCGGTGCTTTTCTGAAGATTATTGCGCTACGACTGTGCGAGTTGCTGACGATGTACATCGTTACCGCCTTTGCGCTTAACTATTCAACCCAAAATATGGGGTTACCGCGCGAACTTTTCCTTAATATCGGTTTGCTGGTAGGTGGACTAAGCTGTCTGACAATTCCCTGTTTTGCTTGGCTTGCCGATCGTTTTGGTCGCCGCAGGGTGTATATCACAGGCGCGTTAATCGGAACGTTGAGCGCATTTCCTTTCTTTATAGCGCTTGAAGCACAATCTATTTTCTGGATAGTTTTCTTCTCCATAATGCTGGCAAACATTGCGCATGACATGGTGGTGTGCGTGCAACAACCGATGTTTACCGAAATGTTTGGTGCCAGTTATCGCTATAGTGGAGCTGGAGTCGGATATCAGGTTGCCAGTGTGGTCGGCGGTGGATTTACACCTTTTATTGCTGCTGCACTCATCACTTATTTTGCTGGAAACTGGCATAGCGTCGCCATTTATTTGCTGGCTGGATGCCTCATTTCTGCAATAACCGCTTTGTTGATGAAAGACAATCAACACGCTTGATAGTCAGGCGAAGATCATCCGATCTTCGCCTTACACTTTTGTTTCACATTCCTGTGACATACTATCGGAAGTGCGGTAATTGTATGGAACAGGAGACACACATGAATAATAAGGGCTCCGGTCTGACCCCAGCTCAGGCACTGGAAAAACTCGACGCGCTGTATGAGCAATCTGTAGTCGCTTTACGCAATGCCATTGGCAACTATATTAAAAGTGGCGAATTACCTGATGAAAATGCCCGTAAAGAAGGTCTTTTTGTCTATCCATCACTGACCGTAACCTGGGACGGTAGCACAACAAATCCCCCCAAAACGCGCGCATTTGGTCGTTTTACTCACGCAGGCAGCTACACCACCACGATTACTCGCCCTACTCTCTTTCGTTCGTACCTGAATGAGCAACTAACGTTGCTTTATCAGGATTATGGTGCGCATATTTCTGTGCAACCCTCGCAACATGAAATCCCTTATCCTTATGTCATCGATGGCTCTGAATTGACACTTGATCGCTCAATGAGCGCTGGGTTAACTCGCTACTTCCCGACAACAGAACTGGCACAAATTGGCGATGAAACTGCAGACGGCATTTATCATCCAACGGAATTCTCCCCGCTATCGCATTTTGATGCGCGCCGCGTCGATTTCTCCCTCGCGCGGTTGCGCCATTATACCGGTACGCCAGTTGAACATTTTCAGCCGTTCGTCTTGTTTACCAACTACACACGTTATGTGGATGAATTCGTTCGTTGGGGATGCAGCCAGATCCTCGACCCTGATAGTCCCTACATTGCCCTTTCTTGTGCTGGCGGGAACTGGATCACCGCCGAAACCGAAGCGCCAGAAGAAGCCATTTCCGACCTTGCATGGAAAAAACACCAGATGCCAGCATGGCATTTAATTACCACCGATGGTCAGGGTATTACTCTGGTGAATATTGGCGTGGGACCGTCAAATGCTAAAACCATCTGCGATCATCTGGCGGTGCTGCGCCCGGATGTCTGGTTGATGATTGGTCACTGTGGTGGCTTACGTGAAAGCCAGGCCATTGGAGATTATGTACTTGCACACGCTTATTTACGCGATGACCACGTTCTTGATGCGGTACTGCCGCCCGATATTCCTATTCCGAGCATTGCTGAAGTGCAACGTGCGCTTTATGACGCTACCAAGTTAGTCAGCGGCAGGCCCGGAGAGGAAGTTAAACAGCGGCTACGTACTGGCACTGTGGTAACCACAGATGACAGGAACTGGGAATTACGTTACTCAGCTTCTGCACTTCGTTTAAACTTAAGCCGTGCCGTGGCAATTGATATGGAAAGTGCAACCATTGCCGCACAAGGATATCGTTTCCGCGTGCCATACGGGACACTACTGTGTGTTTCAGATAAACCTTTGCATGGTGAGATTAAACTTCCCGGTCAGGCTAACCGTTTTTATGAAGGCGCTATTTCCGAACACCTGCAAATTGGCATTCGGGCGATCGATTTGCTGCGCGCAGAAGGCGACCGACTGCATTCACGTAAATTACGAACCTTTAATGAACCGCCGTTCCGGTAATAAGTTCTGTTCCTTTTTATCAGGAATAGATGTGAAGGATTTAGTAAGTCATCCAGCAAATAGCCTGCAATAAAGCAGGCTGTTTGCTTCCTGGGGCGGATACGAGTTTTATTACAGCCTTAATGATTTCCATATATTAAAAGCAAGTATGCTTTCAAAACACAATTATAAAAAAATCCGCCAACAACATTAGTTTTTATGAGATTAAATATAAGATTATGGATTTAGAATATTTTTATTTCTAATAGACGAGATTTTTCCTGTTATGATATAATATGCTGAATTAACGCATGTTAACGATTTACCAGTAATGTAAATAAATTTTCGAGGAGATCATTCCAGTGGGACGTAAATGGGCCAATATTGTTGCTAAAAAAACGGCTAAAGACGGTGCAACGTCTAAAATTTATGCAAAATTCGGTGTAGAAATCTATGCTGCTGCCAAACAAGGTGAACCCGATCCAGAATTAAACACATCTTTAAAATTCGTTATTGAACGAGCAAAGCAGGCACAAGTTCCAAAGCATGTTATTGATAAAGCAATTGATAAAGCCAAAGGCGGCGGAGATGAAACGTTCGTGCAGGGCCGTTATGAAGGCTTTGGTCCTAATGGCTCAATGATTATCGCTGAAACCTTGACTTCAAATGTTAACCGTACGATTGCTAACGTTCGCACAATTTTCAATAAAAAAGGCGGCAATATCGGAGCGGCAGGTTCTGTCAGCTATATGTTTGACAATACGGGTGTGATTGTATTTAAAGGTACAGACCCTGACCATATTTTTGAAATTTTACTTAAAGCTGAAGTTGATGTTCGTGATGTGACCGAAGAAGAAGGTAACATTGTTATTTATACTGAACCAACTGACCTTCATAAAGGAATCGCGGCTCTAAAAGCAGCTGGAATCACTGAGTTCTCAACAACAGAATTAGAAATGATTGCTCAATCTGAAGTTGAGCTTTCCCCAGAAGATTTAGAAATCTTTGAAGGGCTTGTTGATGCCCTTGAAGATGACGACGATGTTCAAAAAGTTTATCATAACGTCGCAAATCTCTAATTATATTTTAAAGAAATCTGTCTTTATGGCAGATTTCTTTAATCTCATATAATTCGCATGAAAAATATAATGGTCAACCTATTATATTGATTATAAAAATCCCCGCCCGCAGAGAAATAACATTAATTGATATTCCAGGTCGTCTTTTCCTTCTTACAGAAGACAAAGCCGCAATTACGTATAGTTTCCCGATAAGGGCAAGACAGCGACATCCCGCATAAAGTATTTTTCTCTTTACCTTTGTTCGGTGCTGTATAGAACAGACTTTTAAGCCGTTGGTATGACCTTACTAACCGTGATGTCCACTGGGGGCAATTTGCTCATTGAACCATCAGGCTCGGTTAAGAGCACGAGATACAGGCATCAAAAAACCCGGCCACCTTTTTTTAGGTGGTCGGGTAAAAATAATTTCTATTTTTAGCTGCCTTGAGACTCATAAAGTTGTCTCAAAACTAAAATTTGGCTCCTCTGACTGGACTCGAACCAGTGACATACGGATTAACAGTCCGCCGTTCTACCGACTGAACTACAGAGGAATCGTGAGAACGAGGCGAATATTAGCGATGCCCATCCTTAATGTCAAAGCCTGTTTTTTAAATTTGAAATCGTTTGCTGAAATAATCTGCATTTTGTCGTTTATTCCGACATAACTGGCTTTTTTTCACACTTTTGTCGCTCGGGGCGAGGGTATTTCCATAGCCAACGTCCAGTAACCATGCGCCAGTAAAACAGCACGGCCCGCACAGCCCAGTCGGCAAACATTCCCATCCAGACACCAACCACACCCCAGCCAAGCATGATTCCCAGCACATAACCGACTACAACCCGGCAACCCCACATGCTCAACATAGAAACCCACATGGCGTAACGGGCATCGCGAGCCCCCTTAAATCCAGCGGGTAGCACCCATGAGGCAGACCAAATAGGCATAAATAAAGCATTTAGCCAAATCAGAATCACAACGACATGTTTAACCTGTGGATCCTGGGTGTAAAACGATGCCATAACCCCAGCAAAGGGAGCCGTTAGCCAGGCGATGGCCGTTAATCCAAGAGTGGACAGCCAGAACACATGCCGCAACTGAATCTCTGCTTGCGCTATCTGCCCTACCCCCAACCTTCGGCCTGTAATGATTGTAGAAGCAGAGCCGAGCGCACTTCCGGGTAAGTTGATAAGAGCCGCAATTGAAAACGCGATAAAATTCCCGGCAATAACACTGGTCCCCATCCCGGCAACGAACATTTGGGTTAATAACCGACCACTGGTAAATAACACTGATTCGACACTCGCTGGAATCCCAATCCCCATGACTTCCCAGATAATGCTAAAATTCAGCGGTTTAAAATAGCTCTTTAACGAAATCCTTAGCGCAGGATTAAAACCAATCGCCAGCACCCACAAAATTGCCACTGCGCCAATATAACGAGAAATGGTTAACCCCAACCCAGCCCCGATAAATCCCAGTCCCGGCCAGGAGAAAAGGCCGTAAATCAATATGCCGCTAATAATAATATTAAGAATATTCAGGCTACCGTTAATCAGTAGCGGTATTTTCGTATTCCCTGCACCACGAAGTGCCCCGCTACCAATCAAAGTGATGGCAGCTGCTGGATAACTGAGTACCGTCAGCTCCAGATAAGTCAACGCCAGTGCTTTAACTTCTGTCGTGGCATCACCTGCGACGAAATCAATAATTTGTTCGCCAAAATGATGAATAAGCGTTGCCAACAGTACGGCAAACAACGTCATGATCACCAATGACTGCCGCGTCGCCACCCTCGCTCGTCGTCGATCCCGCTTACCGAGACTAAATGCCACAACGACAGTAGTACCAAGATCGATAGCTGCAAAAAAAGCCATAATGACCATATTGAAGCTGTCCGCCAATCCCACGCCGGCCATCGCATCTTTTCCCAGCCAGCTGACCAGAAAAGTACTCAAAACACCCATCAACAGGACACAGGCATTCTCCATGAAGATAGGAACAGCAAGCGGGGTTATCTCGCGCCAGAACAACACCTTGTAGCTCTTGCGTTTGGCGTGCCAGCGAGTGCCGTGAACAACCTGGCGTAAAGCAGAGGAGATATTCAAAGCCGACCTTAATTGCAAAAAGTGAAACCACATTTCAAATGATGAGGGAGAATCAGCAAAGCTGCAAAGATTTTCGCCAACAAATTGTCTGCAAATGCAACAAACTGTTGATAGAAACGGCAAACAGTTGGGAAATTTAAAAATCGGGTTTGACAAAAGATTTTTCGCCGTTAAGATGTGCCTCAACAGCGATTCCTCTGTAGTTCAGTCGGTAGAACGGCGGACTGTTAATCCGTATGTCACTGGTTCGAGTCCAGTCAGAGGAGCCAAATTTCTGAAAAGCCCGCTTTTATAGCGGGCTTTTTGCTATATCTGATAATCAATTTCCTCTTCACTGTTCTCCATCACCTGGCGCTTGATATCCTCAACTGACAGTCCTGCATTACAAAGTTCCAGAAAGCGCCAGACATAGTTACGCTGAAGTTGTCCTCGCTTGAGTCCCAACCAGACAGTATTAGCATCGAAAAGATGCCGCGTATCCAGACGGATTAAATTCTTTTCCTCTTGTTCACCGCTGGATTGTTCGGCAACTAATCCAATCCCCAGCCCGAGTGCAACATAGGTTTTAATGACATCAGAATCCTGCGCACTTAATACAATATCTGCCAGCAAACCTTTGCGGACAAATGCGTCATCAATACGTGAGCGCCCCGTAATCCCCTGTCGGTAAGTGATTAACGGCCACTTCGCTATTGATTCCAGCGTCAACGGTATAATTTGCGTCAAGGGATGATCGAGTGGAACAAGCAAACTATGGTGCCAACGAAACCACGGGAAGGCGACGAGCTGCGGGTCATTACTTAAACGCTCGCTGGCGATACCAATATCAGCTTCGCCATTTTGCAACAACGTCGCAATTTCCTGTGGTGTACCCTGGATTAGCTCCAGCCGAACCTCCGGGAAAAGTTCGCGAAAAGCTTTAATGACCTCAGGCAAGCTATAACGTGCCTGAGTATGCGTCGTTGCAATAGTGAGAACGCCAGACGTATCGTTGGTAAACAGGTCTGCAAGCCGACGAACATTACTGGCTTCATTCAGAATACGTTCTGCAATGACCAGTAATGCTTTGCCCGGTTCAGTCATGCCCAGCAGTCGCTTACCTCGTCGAACAAATATTTCGATGCCAAGTTCATCCTCCAGTTCCCGAATGTGACGGCTGACGCCTGACTGTGAGGTAAAAAGCATATTCGCAACCTCTGTCAGGTTGTAATCCTGACGTGCAGCCTCGCGGATTATCTTTAGTTGTTGGAAATTCACGGTAAACTCCGGGCAGTTCAGATATCACGTTATTGTTAAAGTTTAATGCCCGGCATAACAAATAATAAAAACCCGCATCTTATTCCATCCCGATATAACGCTTAGCTCACCAATTGCCACTGCCTTTTTTCCATCACTGGAGAACTCATCACTGACATTAACAACTCTTTCACTGCTTGCGCCTGTGGTGATAAGTTCGCTCTGGCGGGTAAATTTAATGACAAAGAGAGACTCATTGAAGGTGTGGTAATGCGTGACATCCATCCGTTTACTGCGCCACATAACGAACGCGCGGCCGATTCGGGTAAGACTGCAACGCCCATGCCGCTGGCAATTGCTGCGGTAAGCGTGGCAATAGACTCAATTTCCCCAATAACTTTTGCTGTAAGCCGCCGTAGGGAAAAAGCCTCATCAACACGAAGTCTAACGGCACTGTAATCGCTGGGGAGAAAGAGGTTCATTTGTGCTATAGCATTAACATCAACGCTTTGCCCCGGACAATCTTGCGTTCCTACCAGGAAAAGATCTTCTTTCAGCAAAGCCTGACTGGAAACACCAGCCACAGGAGAATGCTCATAAATCACTGCCATATCGAGTTGGTGGCTCATCAGTTTTTCGTTGAGCACAGCACCGCTATTTTCATGGAGATAAATAACAATTTCCGGGAATTCAGCGCGAACCGCCTGCAATAAAGGCATGGTGATGGATGACGCAGCGGTTCCTGGCGCAAAGCCAATCGAGACTTGCCCCGATAATGCCTGACCAACGTTATGCACCGCCAGTTGGGCCTGCTCACACTGACGTAAAATGGCCCGCGCATGGGTATAGAGAATTTTTCCGGCGTCAGTTGGCGTAACGCCCCGTTTTGTGCGAATCAAAAGTTGTTGATTTAACTCACCTTCCAGTGTGGCAACCTGCTGACTGAGCGCTGGTTGTGCGATATGCAATACTTCAGCAGCCTGGGTCAGGCTACCAATATCTACAATTTTTACGAAGTATTTCAAGCGTCTGAAGTTCATGTTGCCTCCGGTGTTTAAGAATCGGCCCAAGTGCCGCCATTACTTACAACCAGAGTGCAAGATGCTTGCCAGTTTTATTTTGGCGTTGATGTACAAGCTAAGCAACTGTCAAATAAGAGATTATGATAGATTCGTCATTGGCTCCTTTAATCAGCTGTCGCGTTCCCCTGCCCTATAAAAGGAGGGTATGCACCACGATGGTTCATTACCCAATAAGATTGAAAGCTCACCACTTTGTTGAAATTGACAGCAAACAAACAAAAAAATGCATTTCACCCTTTGACATCACCATGCACTGCCATTAATATGCGCCCCGTTCACACGATTCCTCTGTAGTTCAGTCGGTAGAACGGCGGACTGTTAATCCGTATGTCACTGGTTCGAGTCCAGTCAGAGGAGCCAAATTCAAAAAAGCCTGCTTTCGAGCAGGCTTTTTGCTTTCTAATTAACAACGCTCTTAAAACATCTGTCTTGAACCAGAACTAATTTGCACAGGCATTCCTGATCGGCGCTGCAATGCAGCATTTGCGCGATTCACATCAACTTCTTGCCCGTTGATAAACGCCCGCAAAGATGGCGTTACTGGCAAAGGCACTTTTCGGTCTGACTCATATTCCGCACGGTTGCGCGACAGCGGCTCATGAACTTCCAGCCACTTTGATCCATCCGGTTCCGTTGTGTATTTCACTGGCTGATCAATAATTTGTACACGAGTACCTACAGGAACATTATCAAACAGATATTTGATATCGTCATTGCGCAGACGAATACAGCCCTGACTTACCCGGAGCCCAATACCAAAATTGGCATTGGTACCGTGGATGGCATATAGCCTGCCAATATAAATCGCGTACAGCCCCATGGGATTATCAGGCCCCGCAGGAACAAATGCGGGCAAACTCTCCCCTCGTTTCGCATATTCGCGCCGGGTGTTCGGCGTTGGCGTCCAGGTTGGTGCTTCTTGTTTACGTTCAACGGTAGTCACCCAGTTACGCGGGGTTTCTCGCCCAGCCTGGCCGATACCAATAGGAAAGACTTCCACAGTATTACTGTCTGGCGGGTAGTAATAAAGACGCATCTCAGCGACGTTAATCACAATCCCTTTACGAACAGTGGCGGGCAAAATTAGTTGCTGCGGAATGGTGAGTTGCGAGCCTGACTTCGGCAAGAAAACATCAGCGCCCGGATTCGCTTCCAGCATGTTACTTAACCCTTGCCCGTATTGTGCGGCAAAAGTCTCCAGCGGGTGGGTATTGTGATCAGGAACAGTTACAGTAAGCGACTGTCCCACTAAACGGCTACCCTCTGGAGGTAATGGATAAGTTACCGCCAGGCTATTATGGCAGGCAAAAAGTAGAGCAAATGAGCAAAAAATATTTACACGACGCATCATGTCCCTTTCCTAAGTCGCGAATACTATCCGATAAGTATAGCTTTTATCAGACTTTTCGTTTTTAACTGTTCAAATCAGAAGTCGTATTCCCCGGTAGAACAATATTACTGGCAGCAAGTTCGCCCATGCTGTTGTATATCGCACAGGCAGCTTCGATGATGGGCATCGCCAGAGCTGCGCCACTTCCCTCACCTAAACGCATATCCATATTGAGATAAGGCTCCAGCCCCAAATGCGACAACGCTATACGCGCCCCTTTTTCTGCCGACAGGTGAGAAGGAATGAGATACGGTTTGATTGCAGGAGACATCTGGCAGGCTGCGAGCGCGGCAGCATAAGAAAGAAATCCATCCAGCAACACCGGTAAACCGCAGGACGCAGCGCCTAACATCACGGCAGCCATTCCGACCAAATCAAATCCACCCACTTTTGCCAGGACATCAACGCCATCCTGCGGATTTGGTTGATTCAACGTAATCGCCCGTCGCACAACATCAATTTTATTAGCCAGTTTATCTGTCGGCAGGTTTGCGCCAATCCCAACCACTTCTTCAGGATCCCGGCCAGTGATTGTGCTCACTATCGCCGCTGCCGGTGTCGTGTTTGCCATCCCCAGTTCACCTACACCAAACAGCGTGACACCGTTTGTTGCCAGCTCCCGCGTATAACATATGACGTCCAAAAGCAACTCTTCAGCCTGACGGCGACTCATTGCCGGACCTGAAGCAATGTTGCCGCTACCTCGTGCGACACGCATGTTGATAAGCCCGGGGATAGGCTCAGCAGTATCAATACCAACATCAATTACGTGGACGTTAGCGCCCGCTTGTGCTGCCAGCACACACACGCCGGTTGTTCCGCGGGTCATATTTTCAGCCTGAATGGCTGTCACTTCTTTTGGGGAAATAGCGACCCCTTCCTCCCAGACGCCGTGATCGGCACACATAACCAGTACCGCTTTTTTGCCCACATGCGGTATGCCATTCAACCCCGGCATTCCCGCCAGTTGTACGCCAAGCGCCTCCAGCCTTCCCAGGCTACCAACAGGTTTGAGTAACCCGTCAATATGCCGTTGTGCACGCGACATAGCGGCAGGATCGATGGCAGGGATCGTATTCAGTAAATTGGTAAGTGTTTGCATGTCGCGTCTCTTTATAGCAGCGCCAGCAGAAAGATCAGTTCGCCAAGCTCTATGGCTGCCCCCAGCGTATCGCCGGTTTGCCCGCCCAGCGTACGTTTGAGAAGCTGACCGAGGATGAAAATCGCCACCATCGTCACCACCATAGCAGCCACACCATGCATACCTGGCAATAATACGGCAGCAAAAATAGCGGCTAAACCGAGTGTGACGCAGGTTTGTCGCCCATCAATTTTGCCAATGAACACATTGCCAAGCCCTTCTTCCCGGGCATAACGATGACGATACATCAATAATGCGGCAGTCCCACGGCTGACCGCACATGCTGCCGCCAGTGATGCAAGGATCGGTTCGCCACGCAAAGCCAGCTCGCTTAACACCAGAATCTTTGCCAGTACAACAAAAATCAATGCCAGACCGCCGTGGGTGCCTAAACGGCTATCACGCATGATTTCCAACATGCGATCGCGGCTACGTGCAGAAAATACGCCATCACAGGTATCAGCGAGGCCGTCCAGGTGGAATCCCCCGGTCATCAGCGCCAGCACAAGTACGCTAAACAATGCCGCCAGTGGTACGCCACACCATGCCTGCAGCACCATGAAGACCAGCCCGCTAATCGCGCCAAGCAATAATCCAATTAAAGGAAAAGTAATAATACCGCGAGAATAATGCTCGAAATCCAGTCCCTGGGACCAGCGACGCGGTACAGGCAGACGCGTAATAAATGAGAGCATCGCCCAAAATAATTTACTCATTTGATTTTTACTCCAATACCCGAAACCACCAGCCATACTTCATTTGCCGCAGCGGCCAGCTGCTGATTTACCCGCCCGGCAATATCACGAAAATGTCGTGCCAGACGACTCTCCGGCACAATCCCCATTCCCACTTCGTTAGTCACTAATACAACCTTTGCGGGGCAACGTTGGCAGGCAGCAATCAACGACTGAATCTCAGCATTAATCGCCTGTTCCATCGCCTGATAATCCCATTCATCAGGGTCTTTATCGCCGCCATAATCAAACAACAGATTAGTCACCATTGTGGTAACGCATTCCAGCAACACAGCCTCATTCGGGTTAATGTCTGCATGAATTAATTCATCAAGATGTTGCCAGCGCTCCACTGTGCGCCAGTGAGCAGGGCGGCCTTGCCGATGATGTTCTATCCGTGCAGCCATCTCATCATCAAGGATTTGCGAGGTGGCGATATACAGAACCTGTGAAGAGTCCCCAATAAGCGCCTCTGCGTGGCGACTCTTCCCGCTCCGTGCGCCCCCCGTCACCAAAATCATCCTACCGACTCCTGATTCAATTGTATGATGGTATTCATTGAACAGAACAATGGATCCCCCACCGTTGCTGACCGCAAAACATTTACGCGATTAATACTGCGCGTAATATAATTAAAAATCCAGCATTCTCAATCCATTACGAAAGAAGATGGCATTGCGGAATAGCCAGACTTCCTCGTGTTAACGTCCGACAAAATGCGTCATTGACAGCGGTTTCTCTGGAATGACAGATTTCATTCAGATAATGGATCAATGCTACAGCCCCACCAACCGGACCAGTCAGCAAACGGGCATTGTGTTCTGCAATCAAAATTACCGTCGTTCCCTCAGAATGAGGGAGCCATTCTGGTACGGATATCTCGCTTTCAGCTGCTATCAATAGCAGCACTGAATAATCGCTATACGAATCTGATAACGATTGCACAGGCCCACCGTCAAAAGGCTGGAAATCTTGCTGCCAGTCCTCACCAATAAAATCGCCGCCTTTACAGTGCATTGTTGGTCAGTGCCTGCGAAGCAGACATTATCGCGCTGGTACTTAATGCGGACGCACCGTGGTCCCCTTTTTCGCCAGGCTTTACCTCGTCAATGAATCGCCCTGTAGTTGGAGTAGTCACCAAAGCAGATTTAGCCAGCATGGAACAAATATCTTTGGTGAAAAGTTGGTTACGGGAAGCTGGAGCGCACAATGTGTTAGTAACCAGTGCGGTTAATAACAATGGAGTTGCAGAACTTTTTGCCTTGCTGCATACAGAAGAAGGCTATCGCTAATTTCAATAGGTTATCAGATGGGAATGATGACGGTGATACACAGAAAAGAAACAATGAGCAATGAGCAATGAGGGTTACCGGGCAACCCTCATTGAATAAAACAGGAATTACTTCGCTTCGCCGTTTTTCATTTCGCCCATAGCTTTCAGCTTTTTGGAGATATCGCGGCGTTCTTTGGAGAGCTCGGCATTTTTGATGATGTAATCGTCAACGCGATCTTCATAGTCACCTTTCATGCTGGCGATGATGCCCTGGATTGCTTCAACGCTCATCCCCGGCTTGATGTAATCACTCAGGTTGTCCAGCAGCAGGACGCGCTTCTGGTTGTCACGGATCTTTTTCTCAACGTCCTGAATTTCACGTTGCAGTTTGTTCTTACGACGGAACAGACGAACAAATTCCAGTACATCCTGGAATGAAGGCTTGGTAGTTTCCATTTTTATACCCCTGATAATGTGAGAGTCGGATTCGTTTAAGCAACCGCTATTCGTTAGGGCCAACATTACTCATAGCTGCCGCAGATGACAATGCTTTTATCCCTTTTCACTATCATACCCTTTATCCTTGCTGAATCGAAGCAGCAGCAAGATGATTCTGAAGTTCAGGAATTATTTGCGCAAGGCCCGGCAAATCAGATTCGATAGCAACTCAAGCTGATGTGCCGTTTCCATGTTCAGCCACACATAGCCATAAATTGGTGTTTCCACGACCTTCAGGTCATGGTGGTTGTCAAGCAACTGACGCAGCTCTTCCACAGCATCGTTCAATTTTTCCGTATTGGCAAAAACCGGCTGCGGATTACCTTCGTACAGCGCATGAACAAGGCTCAGCAGTATTTGCTGCATCATGTGCTGGGTATCACGAAGTTTTTGCGCGTTCAATAACACGAAATGGCTGGGGCGCGTGGCCCAGTATGCATTGATTTGCAACTCCAGCATACAAACCAGATTGCGATTAATGGTCTGGATACCTTCATATATCGATTTTGGAATACGGGTTTCTTTGCTGGCGGGCGCAATCAGCCCACGCATTTTCACGGCATCGGTCAGGAGTTTTTGTAGATGGCTTTCCAGACGCGGGCGTTCGAGTAAGTTCGGTGAGAATGCAGATTGATAGATACTGTTATGGCCTGCAAGTTTTTTTCTACCCTGGTTTCCCAGATTGCAGGCATGCCAGACACAGCGCCGTCAGGCGCTGTTTTTTTCATCCCTTCCGCGATTTTTACGCAGCTACCGGATTATGCCGTGACGCATCGAACGGTACGCCTGACTTCAGCACTCCATACGCCACCTGTGCCAGCTTGCGCATCATCGCGCCGAGAATCACTTTTCCTTTCTTGCCATTAGCCGCCAGACGGTCGCGGAACGCCCGTCCCCACTCAGTCTTACTGGTGGCTACCATTGCAGGCATATACAACGCCCTGCGAAGCGACACATGTCCGGCTTTACTCAACCGGCTTGCCCCTCTCACACTACTGCCTGATTCATAACGCCGTGGTGTCAGACCCGCAAAAGCGGCGAACTGTCTGGCATGGGCGAAGCGGTCCTTCAGACCGATATAAGCCAGTAATACCGCAGATGTTTTCTCTCCGATACCCGGGATACTTTCCAGCAGTTTCCTGCGGTGTTTCATATCCGGATCATCGTCTGTCAGGTCTTTTATCTGCTTCTCAAGACGCTTCAGCTCTGCTTCAAGCCACAGAAGGTGAGCATCAATGCTCGGTCTCTGGACTTCCCGCGCCGTTTCAGTGCGGTTCAGTTCCTGCGTGTGCATATCTGTCAGCGCCTGGTGGCGTACTACCAGGGCACGCAACGCGCGTTCAAGCGGGTGAGGCGCTTCCCAGGCTGCAGGGCGCTTCTGACGACAGAACTCTGCCAGCATGCGCGCATCCACGGTATCAGTCTTGTTACGCAGTCCTTCACTCTGAGCGAAAGCTTTACCCAACGCAGGATTAATGACTGACACTATGTAGCCTGCATCGTAAAGGCACTCTGCGACAGGTTCCATATAGGTGCCGGTCGCTTCGATGCAGATATGCGCATGGTCAATCTTGTGACCCTTCAGCCAGCTCACCAGCTCATCGTGCCCTTTAGTGGTGTTAGCGAATTTTTTGGTGCGATGACGACCATCAGGACGCAACACATCGACATCCAGTTTCTCTTTAGCGGTGTCGATACCGATATAATGAAGTTCATGTTCCATCGTGAAACCAACCTTGCAAATACGGATTACCGGGAAAACCGGTCCATGATACTGTCCGGTTTATCACTTTGGGAGAAAGGCAGTCCGCTGCATAAATCTACGCAACAGGTTGAAAACCTAAGGCCCGATACGGCATGCGGACTGCAGGCAGAGAAAACTGGCCGATTTTCTCTGCACAGGAGGGATAATACAAGACCCGATTATACTCGGTCAGACTTTTTGCCAGTTGAATGCGCCAGTGGATGAACGCCCGTTGTGGCCAGATGCCGGTAAACAACATTGCCAGTAAAGAGCCGAGGATCACATCGCCGCTTCGCCATAACGCCGTATCAATTTCACCTGTCGGGGAACCAACAACAATTGCCAGAGTCACCCCAATCAATAAACCTTGATACGGTTTCTTGCCCAGCGCCAGCCAACCACAAAGAAACATAGCCGCCGCGCACCAGACTAACATCAGCGGTAACGAGATTAACTCCAGTTGCAGAGCGATAAGACCTAAAATCGACCCCAACACCGTACCGCCAATACGTTCGAATGCGCGAGGGACAACGTTACCCCAGAACGAGATTGGCCCCATAATCACCACCATGGTGACCAGCGGCCAGGTGCTTTCCGGGATAGTAAACAGGCGGATAATGAGAAAAGTGAGCAGGAATGCCAGCGCGACCCGAGTACCATGCACAATGCGGTAATGGCGGTATACCCGGATTTCAAACGGGCTTAATGACTTATCGGCACGCACGCAGAAACTCCGTTAATGAAGATTAAAAGCGCTCATAACACATCTGTCGGCCAGAAGACGCGCCCCTGAATTATCCGACGGACATACCGGGAACAGTGTAATTTCCCGGCAGGAGCGAAAAATTTGAAAGGCGCATCTTACTCTTTTCGCTTTCAAAAAAAGAGTGGTCTTCGCGTCAACACA
This sequence comes from Escherichia sp. HH091_1A, assembly GCF_030295175.1. Lineage (NCBI taxonomy): Bacteria > Pseudomonadati > Pseudomonadota > Gammaproteobacteria > Enterobacterales > Enterobacteriaceae > Escherichia > Escherichia sp. HH091_1A. Next base: position 2,497,106 of record NZ_AP025747.1, read on the forward strand.
CCGCCCTGAGATGAATTAGTGATGTTTTGGCTGCACCGCAACATACATTTCGATATCCCAGTACCCCTCTTCCGCGCCATTGTTCAAGTAAACCTCGAAGCAGGGCTTTGGTAACATTTCATAAGCACTGTCCTGCAAGAGGCTATTAAAGAATTGATACCAGGGTTTAGCAAAATCATCATCGACTACACGCGCCACCGCCACCGCATACTGACCACCTGAAATTTCTGTCAGAATGACGCCCTCACTGTTTTCAGGGAGCGTAAAGTTATTCGGCACCGTCACGACGGTGTCGCAGCGTAATTTTTCGGCGGGTGTTTCATCTGGATTGTCGTAATAGACAGCAACCCACTCCTTCGGCACAATATTTTTGCTATCTACCCACATCATCAACTGCTCAAAGCCTTTCTTTACCGTCTGTTCCCACGGGCCAACGAGATGGAAACCTGCAACGGTACGTTTATCTTCCTGCTTAATCTCGTAGTTCATGACGCCTCCATTAATACTGTTTTTATATACAGTATAGTTGCAATATTAAAACCACAAGGAATGAGTGTTGATTATGCGAGCAGACTCGCACTCCTGCCAGTCTGCTGCAAAAGAAAGGTCAGGCCTTATGGTGGAAATAATCACTCAGGCGGGAAAACATGCTGCCTTCCCCGACAGATTCCAGGGTAACCAGCGGCCAGTGCGCCTGAACCGCCCCGGGTTTCCTGGAGAGTGTTTTATCTGTGAACTCAGGCTGCCAGATCATTGTTTCCGATGGAAGCATAATAAGCTTTTTCTGCTTCTGCCGGAGGAGTATGGCCCAGCCTTCCCAGCAATCGTCGATTGTTATACCAGTCCACCCACGTTAGTGTGGCCAGTTCCACTTCTGCACGGTTTTTCCAGCTCTTACGGTGTATTACCTCCGCTTTGTAAAGACCATTGATGCTCTCAGCCATCGCGTTGTCATACGAGTCGCCTGTACTCCCTGTTGATGCCAGTAATCCGGCTTCTTTTAGTCGCTCCGTATAGGCCAGTGACACATACTGAGAGCCTTTATCGCTGTGATGGATGGTGCCAGACGGACGACGGGCCCACAACGCCTGCTCCAGCGCATCCAGCACGAATGTCGTTTCCATAGACGATGAGACCCGCCACCCCACGATGTATCCGGCAAACACATCAATGATAAACGCCACATAGACGAAGCCCTGCCATGTGCTGACGTAAGTAAAATCAGCCACCCACAGCTGGTCAGGACGTTCTGCCACGAACTGACGGTTTACGCGGTCACCTGTGGCAACGGTTTTCCGGCTGACGGTAGTGCGGACCTTTTTACCCCGGAGAACACCGGCAAGTCCCATAACCGCCATGAGGCGCGCCACTGTACATCTGGCCACCCTGATTCCTTCCCGTAACAACTGACGCCAGACTTTACGCACACCGTACACCTGATGATTTTCATCGTATACGCGCTGTATCTCTCTCTTCAGCCAGTCATCGTGCTGCGCACGGGCACTGCGTTTATCCGGATGATGTCGCTGTTGCTGACAATGGTAATACGTTGACGGGGCAATATGCAGTTCGCTGCATACCGGTCCGACCCCGTACTGCTCACGCAGCTTATCCAGCAGTGGCATCATTTTTTCCAGAGGCGGTCGAACTCCGCCTTCGCAAAATAAGCGGAAGCCTGGCGAAGGATATCGTTACTGCGGCGCAGTTCACGATTTTCACGTTCCAGCTCTTTCAGACGCTGACGTTCAGCGCTGGTGAGCCCACCATCACCGCCCCCGGTATCCCGCTCATGCTGGCGAACCCAGACACGCAGAGTCTCCGGCGTACAGCCAATCTTTGGGGCAATGGAACAAATTGCCGCCCACTGTGAGTCATATTCATCCTGACTTTCCAGAACCATACGAATCGCCCGCTGACGGACTTCGGGGGAAAAACGAGTATTTTTAGTCATCCTGTTTACCTCTTTCTCAGGGAGTTTAGTCTCCAGGATTTCCGGGGCGGTTCAGCCACCTGTTTATCACGGTCGTAAAGTTCAATTTCCCCTACCCGCTGATGGGCGCTAATTGGCGCAGTGAGTTCTTTACCATCAAGGGTATATTTGGCTTTGATATGTGGAATTTCGGCTTTCGGTAGCACCATCCAGAACTCTTGTTCCGTTCCCAGGGCGATATTTTCTTTATCACCATACCAGATGCGTTCCGTACCGACCTTTTTCCCACGGTGCAAAATTTGCACCGTAGTAAAGTTTTGTTGCCCCCAACGCAGTAATTTTCTTGCCTCGTCCTCACGACCTTTTGCGCTGTCAGCACCCATTACCACTGCAATGAGGCGACGCTGCCCGTCTACAGCCGAAGCAATGAGATTAAACCCGGCACCAGAAGTATGACCCGTTTTCAGGCCGTCAACATTCATGGTTTTATCCCACAATAACCCGTTACGGTTTTGCTGGGTAATACCGTTCCAGGTGAGGCTTTTCTCACTGTACATATGATAAAACTCGGGCTCGCCGTGGATGATAGCGCGAGAAAGCACAGCTAAATCATAAGCCGAGCTATGCTGGCCTGGTGCATCCAGACCATGCACTGTTTCAAAATGCGTATCCTTGAGATGCAGCTTCTCGGCATAGTTGTTCATCATTTCAACAAACTGCCGTTGCCCACCGGCAATATAGTCAGCCAGTGCAACACAAGCGTCATTTCCGGAATCCACAATTAAACCACGGCTTAAATCACGTACCGATACGCGATCGCCCTCTTTCAAAAACATCAGTGAAGAACCGACAAACACCGGATTATCTTTCGCCCACGCATCACGCCCCACGGTGACAATATCGTCTGGCGTAATGCGATGACTATCGATAGCGCGATCCACGACATAGCCCGTCATCAGCTTTGTCAGGCTGGCGGGATTGCGCTGTTGATGCTCATTACCCGCGGTGAGGATCTGTCCGGTGGTGTAATCCATCAGTACCCAGGACCCGGCATGAATCTCTGGAGGCTGAGGTGAAAAAGGAATGTTTTCCGCCGCAAAACCAGACGATAAGTTAAAAACGAACAAAGAAGCAGCAATAATAAGACGGCGTTTCAACAGCAAACCCTCAGGAGTTTCAAATAGCTGTTCTTTTTACGGAAATACTTATGAACTGGCTGGAATAAAGTGCAAGAAAATGTGACTACCCTCGCATTTTTATCTGACATGATCTGTTGCCACTCGCTGCCAAATTGTCGCGCTAAAGCTGATTAGCACGGTGATATTTGATACTCTGGCAGACAGCAGAAATAACGGATTTAACCTAATGATGAATGACGGTAAGCAACAATCTACCTTTTTGTTTCACGATTACGAAACCTTTGGAACGCACCCCGCGTTAGATCGCCCTGCACAGTTCGCAGCCATTCGCACTGATAACGAATTCAATGTCATCGGCGAACCCGAAGTCTTTTACTGCAAGCCCGCGGATGACTATTTACCCCAGCCTGGAGCAGTATTAATTACCGGTATTACCCCGCAGGAAGCACGGGCGAAAGGAGAAAACGAAGCCGCGTTTGCCGCCCGTATTCACTCGCTTTTTACCGTACCGAAGACCTGTATTCTGGGCTACAACAATGTGCGTTTCGACGACGAAGTCACACGCAACGTTTTTTATCGTAATTTCTACGATCCTTACGCCTGGAGCTGGCAGCATGATAACTCGCGCTGGGATTTACTGGATGTTATGCGTGCCTGTTATGCCCTGCGCCCGGAAGGAATAAACTGGCCTGAAAATGATGACGGTCTACCGAGCTTTCGCCTTGAGCATTTAACCAAAGCGAATGGTATTGAACATAGCAACGCCCACGATGCGATGGCTGATGTGTACGCCACTATTGCGATGGCAAAGCTGGTAAAAATGCGTCAGCCACGCCTGTTTGATTATCTCTTTACCCATCGCAATAAACACAAACTGATGGCGTTGATTGATGTTCCGCAGATGAAACCCCTGGTTCACGTTTCCGGAATGTTTGGGGCATGGCGTGGCAATACCAGCTGGGTAGCACCGCTGGCGTGGCATCCTGAAAATCGCAATGCCGTAATTATGGTGGATTTGGCAGGAGACATTTCGCCATTACTGGAACTGGATAGCGACACATTGCGCGAGCGTCTATATACCACAAAAGCCGATCTTGGCGATAACGCCGCCGTTCCGGTTAAACTGGTGCATATCAATAAATGTCCGGTGCTGGCCCAGGCGAATACGCTACGCCCGGAAGATGCCGACCGACTGGGAATTAATCGTCAGCATTGCCTCGATAACCTGAAAATTCTGCGTGAAAATCCGCAAGTGCGTGAAAAAGTGGTGGCGATATTCGCCGAAGCCGAACCGTTTACGCCTTCAGATAACGTGGATGCACAGCTTTATAATGGCTTTTTCAGTGACGCCGATCGTGCAGCAATGAAAATTGTGCTGGAAACCGAGCCGCGTAATTTACCGGCACTGGATATCACTTTTGTTGATAAACGGATTGAAAAGCTGTTGTTCAATTATCGGGCGCGCAACTTCCCGGGGACGCTGGATTATGCCGAGCAGCAACGCTGGCTGGAGCACCGCCGCCAGGTTTTCACGCCAGAGTTTTTGCAGGGCTATGCTGATGAATTGCAGATGCTGGCACAACAATATGCCGATGACAAAGAGAAAGTGGCGCTGTTAAAAGCGCTTTGGCAGTACGCGGAAGAGATCGTCTGAAACAAAAAAAACCGGAGCGATAAACTCCGGCTTTTTGAGATTTACCGGATGATTATGTCATCCGGCTTGTAAGATTATGCAACGTCTTCGTACTGCGGAACCGGGTTACGGAAGCTCTTGGTGACACAAGCCAGGTAAATCAGGCCGATTGCCGCCCAGATCAGACCCAGAACCATTGAGCTTTCTTCCAGGTTAACCCACAGCGCACCTACAGTCAGCGCACCACACATCGGTAGGAACAGATACTGGAAGTGATCTTTCAGCGTCTTGTTACGCTTCTCACGGATCCAGAACTGCGAGATAACCGACAGGTTAACGAAGGTGAACGCCACCAGCGCACCAAAGTTAATCAGCGCCGTTGCCATTACCAGGTCAAAGTTGATTGCCAGCAGGGCAATCGCGCCAACCAGGATGATATTCATCGCCGGAGTACGCCATTTCGGGTGTACATAACCGAAGAAGCTTTTCGGGAACACGCCGTCACGACCCATTACGTACATCAGACGCGCTACGCCTGCGTGCGCCGCCATACCGGACGCCAGTACGGTAATGGTGGAGAAGATCAGCGCGCCGACCTGGAACGCTTTACCCGCAACATACAGCATGATTTCTGGCTGTGACGCATCCGGATCTTTAAAGCGAGAGATATCCGGGAAGTACAGTTGCAGGAAGTAAGTTGCAAAGATGAAGATCATGCCGCCGATCAGCGCGGTCAGGAAAATTGCACGCGGGATCACGCGCTCTGCATCTTTGGTTTCTTCCGACAAGTTGCTGATGCCGTCAAAGCCGGTAAAGGAGAAGCACAGGATTGTCGCCCCGGTAATCATCGGGATAACATGCGCATCGCCAGACCAGAACGGACGAGTGCTCGCCAGCGTACCAGCGCCTTCACCTTCAAATACGCCGTAAACTACCATGCCCAGAATTACCGCGATCAGCACTACCTGCAACACCACGATGACGGTGTTGAAGTTCGCTACGGATTTCAGACTACGCAGGTTAAAGGCGGTCATAAAGGCCACCAGCGCCACCACAAACATCCACGATGGGATGGAAGGCACCAGAGCTTCAAAATAGATTTTCGCCAGCAGAATGTTGATCATCGGCGCGAACAGATAGTCGAGCAGAGAAGACCAACCCACCATAAAGCCGACGGTCGGGCTAATGGATTTCTGGGCGTAGGTGTATGCAGAGCCAGCAGAAGGATAGCGGCGAACCAGCTTCCCGTAGCTGAGAGCCGTAAACAGGATCGCAATCAATGCGAACGCATAGGCTGTCGGCACATGACCATCCGTGAGGCCTGAAACGATACCAAATGTATCAAACAGCGTCATCGGCTGCATATAGGCAAGACCCATCATTACAACCGGAACTAACGTAAGCGTTTTACGCAATTCCACGCGAGAGGTGTTTGGAGTAACGTTATGCGACATGGTCATTCTCCTTTACGGTAATAACCGTCGCGTAAGCAAAAAATTGCCCCATTTTTTTGGATTCCTCAGCGACAACAACTGTCGATTTTTAGTAAATATCTATCCGGTACGAAGCCCGGCCTCTTGGTATGAATGATTGGTTTGAAGCAAAAAATAACCGACGCTAATTAAACGTCGGTTTTTAGTCATTTTTTGACAGCGGCGCATTGTGCCTAAATGGGGGGGAAATGACAAGAGAATGAGAGGCTTGTCATAATAATTTTTCTTTAAATGGCTGATTTTCCGTCATCAGATTTTGCATAAACACCGGCGATCGCACTATTTGCTAAAATCTCGTCTCGCCACCAGGCGCTGGCAAGTCCTGCGGTCTGTTCGCTCCAGCCAATCCAGACAGGTTCAAAGAGAGTTTGGGCGACCACTTTCTTCTCGATTAACGCGCCACTATCGAGAAAACGTTGCGCCAGATAACGGGGTAAATAGCCGCAGCCGAGGCCGCTAATTTGCAGCTCCAGCTTGGTTTTAAAATCGAAAACGGTAATGGCTTCTTGTTCGTCGAGAAGTTGCGAGGCCGTAGAAGCGCCTGCCTGCGCAGTATCCCCTACCACAATCGCCCTATATCGCTTAATGATACGACGGTTTAACGGTTCTTCTTCCTGGGCTAACGGATGATGGGGCGCGACCGCAAAGACTTGTTCAAGATCGCCCAACCGTGAAAAACCAAACTCACTGGAAGATGGTGGCTCATGCATCGCACCAACAATAATATCCGCTCGTCCCTGAGTCAGGGCATCCCAGGAACCACCGAGCACGCCATTGATAAACTTCAGGCGCGTCACGCTATGATGTTGATAAAAAGCTTCAATGAGTGGCGCGAGAAGAGAAAAAGGGAAGGTGTCGTCCACGCCAATCACCAGCTCGTTTTCCCAGCCTTCATGCAGTTTTATCGCCTGCTTTTCCAGTTCTCGCACGGTATGCAGAACTTCCCGCCCCTTCTCTAATAACATTTTTCCGGTGCGGGTGAATTTAGCGCGGTGACCGCTACGATCAAGCAATTGAATGTTAAGGTCGCTTTCCAGCTTGTGAACGCTGTAACTCAGAGCGGACGGCGTCTTATAGAGTTTGGCCGACGCCGCCGCAAAACTGCCTTCTTTTTCTAAGGCATCGAGGATCATCAACACATCCAGCAGTGGTTTCATACACGCCCCCTTGCAGTGCATGCGGCGTCCTGCTGGCGTGATCGTTTACTCCAGCGGCATTACCAGCGGATCGGGATACTGGTATTCAAATCCCAGTTCATTACAAATCCGACTGCCATCAATAATCTTACCTTTGCCGCTGTCCAGACTATTTCTGAACTGCGGAGGTTCCAGTCCCAGTAAACGGGCCATCTGCGGATAGAAAACATTACGCGCAGGGTGAGCTGGCGCACATATATTATAGATGTGTCCGCCTTTAGGTGCCTGTAACAACAGGGTGATAGCGCCAATAACATCTTCTAAATGGACTAAATTGACACCATGTTCACCATCAGGCGCGGTTTTTCCGGCAAAAAAGCGACCAGGATGACGTTCCGGCCCGACCAGGCCCGCAAGACGCAGAATATCGACTGAAGTACCGGGTAAATTGTGCAGCCAGTCTTCAAGTTCTTTTAATACTCGTCCACTGTTGGTCACCGGATTACGCGGGGTGGTTTCTTTAACGGTGCCTTGTGCGTCGCCATAGACAGACGTTGAGCTGGTAAAAATAATGCGGGGAATATGATGAGCCAGCGCACTATCCACTAACTCTTGTACCGCTTGTAAATAGAACTCATCGCCGGGGCCGCTACGACGTGCCGGAAGCGTGATGACCAGCGCATCAGCATCCATCAGGGCATCCAGATCGTCAGAATCGCAAACTAACTCAGGTTCCATGCGAAGCAGATAACTATCAATGCCACTCATTCGGGCCGCTTCGACGCCATCTTGTGTGGTTTTACTCCCGGTGACTTGCCAGCCTCGCGCTGAAAGTGACATCGCCAGCGGCATGCCTAACCACCCTAACCCGACAATTGCGACCTTTTTCATCCGTTATCTCCTGATACACCTTAGATCTATAAGGCTACGCTAGCGTATCAAAACTGACAATTCATTCTATGAATGAAATCGAAACTGTTAGCAAATATACAATTGCCTGATGCGCTCCGCTTATCAGTCCTACAAAAACATCAATATATTGAATTTAGGCAACATTTGTAGACCAGATAAGGCATTCACGCCGCATCCGGCAGGAACCAAGCCCACTTTAGTTACAGAACACAATGTTCTTGAGGGTTTTAAAGACATATTTTCACGATTACTTTTTTAACGCAGCCACTCCTGGCCCTCTCCTTTCCCCGCTCATTCATTAAACAAATCCATCGCCATAAAATATATAAAAAAGCCCTTGCTTTCTAACGTGAAAGTGGTTTAGGTTAAAAGACATCAGTTGAATAAACATTCACAGAGACTTATATGACACGCGTTCAATTTAAACACCACCATCATCACCATCATCCTGACTAGTCTTTCAGGCGATGTGTGCTGGAAGACATTCAGATCTTCCAGTGGTGCATGAACGCATGAGAAAGCCCCCGGAAGATCACCTTCCGGGGGCTTTTTTATTGCGCGGTTGATAACGGTTCAGACAGGTTTAAAGAGGAATAAGAAAATGACAGACAACACTCGTTTACGCATAGCTATGCAGAAATCCGGCCGTTTAAGTGATGACTCACGCGAATTGCTGGCGCGCTGTGGCATTAAAATCAATCTTCACACCCAGCGCCTGATCGCGATGGCAGAAAACATGCCGATTGATATTCTGCGCGTACGTGACGACGACATTCCCGGTCTGGTAATGGACGGCGTGGTTGACCTTGGGATTATCGGCGAAAACGTGCTGGAAGAAGAGCTGCTTAACCGCCGCGCCCAGGGTGAAGATCCTCGCTACTTTACTCTGCGTCGTCTGGATTTCGGCGGCTGTCGCCTTTCGCTGGCAACGCCGGTTGATGAAGCCTGGGACGGCCCGCTCTCCTTAAACGGTAAACGTATCGCCACCTCTTATCCTCACCTGCTCAAGCGTTATCTCGATCAGAAAGGCATCTCTTTTAAATCCTGCTTACTGAACGGTTCTGTCGAAGTTGCGCCGCGCGCCGGACTGGCGGATGCGATTTGCGATCTGGTTTCCACCGGTGCCACGCTGGAAGCTAACGGCCTGCGCGAAGTCGAAGTTATCTACCGCTCGAAAGCCTGCCTGATCCAACGCGATGGCGAAATGGAAGAATCCAAACAGCAACTGATCGACAAACTGCTGACGCGTATTCAGGGCGTGATCCAGGCGCGCGAATCAAAATACATCATGATGCACGCACCAACCGACCGACTGGATGAAGTCATCGCCCTGCTGCCAGGTGCCGAACGCCCAACCATTCTACCGCTGGCGGGTGATCAACAGCGCGTAGCGATGCACATGGTCAGCAGCGAAACCCTGTTCTGGGAAACGATGGAAAAACTGAAAGCGCTGGGTGCCAGTTCAATCCTGGTCCTGCCGATTGAGAAGATGATGGAGTGATCGCCATGAGCTTTAACACAATCATTGACTGGAATAGCTGTACTGCGGAGCAACAACGCCAGCTGTTAATGCGCCCGGCGATCTCCGCCTCTGTAAGCATTACCCGCACTGTTAACGATATTCTCGATAACGTGAAAACGCGTGGCGATGAGGCCTTGCGGGAATACAGCGCGAAGTTTGATAAAACCACGGTTACCGCGCTGAAGGTATCTGCGGATGAGATCGCCGCTGCCAGCGAACGCCTGAGCGACGAGCTAAAACAGGCGATGGCGGTGGCAGTAAAGAATATTGAAACCTTCCACACTGCGCAAAAGCTGCCGCCGGTAGATGTTGAAACTCAGCCTGGCGTTCGTTGCCAGCAAGTCACGCGCCCGGTGGCTTCAGTGGGTTTGTATATTCCTGGCGGCTCCGCACCGCTCTTCTCAACGGTATTAATGCTGGCAACTCCGGCGCGTATAGCAGGCTGTAAAAAAGTAGTGTTGTGCTCACCGCCGCCGATTGCCGATGAAATTCTTTACGCGGCGCAGCTGTGCGGCGTGCAGGACGTGTTTAACGTCGGTGGCGCACAAGCCATTGCCGCACTGGCGTTTGGTACAGAATCCGTGCCGAAAGTGGACAAAATCTTCGGGCCTGGCAACGCCTTTGTCACCGAGGCAAAACGTCAGGTGAGCCAGCGTCTGGACGGTGCGGCGATCGATATGCCGGCAGGCCCGTCGGAAGTGCTGGTGATTGCTGACAACGGCGCTACGCCGGATTTCGTGGCTTCTGATTTGCTCTCTCAGGCTGAACACGGCCCGGATTCACAGGTGATTTTACTGACTCCTGATGCTGATATGGCGCGTCGCGTTGCCGAAGCCGTCGAACGCCAGCTGGCAGAACTGCCGCGAGCCGAAACCGCCCGTCAGGCACTGAGCGCCAGCCGCCTGATCGTAACCAACGATTTAGCGCAGTGCGTGGAGATCTCCAACCAGTACGGCCCGGAGCACCTGATCATTCAGACCCGCAACGCCCGCGAACTGGTCGATGGCATTACCAGCGCCGGTTCGGTATTTCTCGGTGACTGGTCACCGGAATCGGCAGGTGATTACGCCTCCGGCACCAACCACGTGCTGCCGACTTACGGTTACACCGCCACCTGTTCCAGCCTCGGGCTGGCAGATTTCCAGAAACGCATGACCGTACAGGAACTGTCGAAAGAAGGCTTTTCCACGCTGGCTTCGACCATTGAAACACTGGCCGCCGCCGAGCGCCTGACTGCCCACAAAAATGCCGTTACTTTGCGTGTTAACGCCCTTAAGGAGCAAGCATGAGCACCGTGACTATTACCGATTTAGCGCGTGAAAACGTCCGCAACCTGACGCCGTATCAGTCGGCGCGTCGTCTGGGCGGTAACGGCGACGTCTGGCTGAACGCCAACGAATATCCCACAGCCGTGGAGTTTCAGCTCACTCAGCAAACGCTCAACCGCTACCCGGAATGCCAGCCGAAAGCGGTGATTGAAAATTACGCGCAATATTCAGGCGTAAAACCGGAACAGGTGCTGGTCAGCCGTGGCGCGGACGAAGGTATTGAACTGCTGATCCGCGCTTTTTGCGAACCAGGTAAAGATGCCATCCTCTACTGCCCGCCAACGTACGGCATGTACAGCGTCAGCGCTGAAACCATTGGCGTCGAGTGCCGCACAGTGCCGACGCTGGACAACTGGCAACTGGACTTGCAGGGCATTTCCGACAAGCTGGACGGCGTAAAAGTGGTCTATGTTTGCAGCCCCAACAACCCGACCGGGCAACTGATCAATCCGCAGGATTTTCGCACTCTGCTGGAGCTAACCCGCGGAAAAGCCATTGTGGTTGCCGATGAAGCCTATATAGAGTTTTGCCCGCAGGCATCGCTGGCTGGCTGGCTGACGGAATATCCGCACCTGGCTATTTTGCGCACACTGTCGAAAGCTTTTGCTCTGGCAGGGCTTCGTTGCGGATTTACGCTGGCAAACGAAGACGTCATCAACCTGCTGATGAAAGTGATCGCCCCCTACCCGCTCTCGACGCCAGTTGCCGATATTGCAGCCCAGGCGTTAAGCCCGCAGGGAATCGTCGCCATGCGCGAACGAGTGGCGCAAATTATTGCTGAACGCGAATACCTGATTGCCGCACTGAAAGAGATCCCCTGCGTGGAGCAGGTTTTCGACTCTGAAACCAACTACATTCTGGCGCGCTTTAAAGCCTCCAGCGCAGTGTTTAAATCTTTGTGGGATCAGGGCATTATCTTACGTGATCAGAATAAACAACCCTCTTTAAGCGGCTGCCTGCGAATTACCGTCGGAACCCGTGAAGAAAGCCAGCGCGTCATTGACGCCTTACGTGCGGAGCAAGTTTGATGAGTCAGAAGTATCTTTTTATCGATCGCGATGGAACCCTGATTAGCGAACCGCCGAGTGATTTTCAGGTGGACCGTTTTGACAAACTCGCCTTTGAACCGGGCGTGATCCCGGAACTGCTGAGGCTGCAAAAAGCGGGCTACAAGCTGGTGATGATCACGAATCAGGATGGTCTGGGAACACAAAGTTTCCCGCAGGCGGATTTCGATGGCCCGCACAACCTGATGATGCAGATCTTCACCTCGCAAGGCGTGCAGTTTGATGAAGTGCTGATTTGCCCACACCTGCCCGCCGATGAGTGCGACTGCCGTAAGCCGAAAGTCAAACTGGTGGAGCGTTACCTGGCTGAGCAAGCGATGGACCGCGCCAACAGTTATGTGATTGGCGATCGCGCGACCGATATTCAACTGGCGGAAAACATGGGCATTAATGGTTTACGCTACGACCGCAAAACTCTGAACTGGCCAATGATTGGCGAGCAACTCACTAAACGAGACCGTTACGCCCATGTAGTGCGTAACACCAAAGAGACGCAAATTGACGTCCAGGTGTGGCTGGATCGCGAAGGTGGCAGCAAGATTAACACCGGCGTTGGCTTCTTTGATCACATGCTGGATCAGATCGCCACCCACGGCGGTTTCCGTATGGAAATCAACGTCAAAGGCGACCTCTATATCGACGATCACCACACTGTCGAAGATACCGGTCTGGCGCTGGGCGAAGCGTTAAAAATAGCTCTTGGCGACAAACGCGGTATTTGCCGCTTTGGTTTTGTACTGCCGATGGACGAATGCCTTGCCCGCTGCGCGCTGGATATCTCTGGTCGCCCGCACCTGGAATATAAAGCCGAGTTTACCTACCAGCGTGTGGGCGATCTCAGCACCGAAATGATCGAGCACTTCTTCCGTTCGCTCTCTTACACCATGGGCGTGACGTTGCACCTGAAAACCAAAGGTAAAAACGACCACCACCGTGTAGAGAGTCTGTTCAAAGCTTTTGGTCGCACCCTGCGCCAGGCTATCCGCGTGGAAGGCGACACCCTACCCTCGTCGAAAGGAGTGCTGTAATGAACGTGGTGATCCTTGATACCGGCTGCGCCAATTTGAACTCGGTGAAGTCTGCCATTGCGCGTCACGGTTATGAACCCAAAGTTAGCCGTGATCCGGACGTCGTGTTGCTGGCCGATAAACTGTTTTTACCCGGCGTTGGCACCGCGCAAGCGGCGATGAACCAGGTGCGTGAGCGCGAGTTGTTTGATCTCATCAAAGCCTGTACCCAACCGGTGCTGGGCATCTGCTTAGGGATGCAACTGCTGGGGCGGCGCAGCGAAGAGAGCAACGGTGTCGATTTGCTGGGCATCATCGACGAAGACGTGCCGAAAATGACCGACTTTGGTTTGCCGCTGCCGCATATGGGCTGGAATCGAGTTTACCCGCAGGCAGGCAACCGCCTGTTTCAGGGGATTGAAGACGGTGCGTACTTTTACTTTGTTCACAGCTACGCAATGCCGGTCAATCCGTGGACCATCGCCCAGTGTAACTACGGCGAACCGTTCACCGCGGCGGTACAAAAAGATAACTTCTATGGCGTGCAGTTCCACCCGGAGCGTTCTGGTGCCGCTGGCGCTAAGTTGCTAAAAAACTTCCTGGAGATGTGATGATTATTCCGGCATTAGATTTAATCGACGGCACCGTGGTGCGTCTCCATCAGGGCGATTACGGCAAACAGCGCGATTACGGTAACGACCCGCTGCCGCGCTTACAGGATTACGCCGCGCAGGGTGCCGAAGTACTGCACCTGGTGGATCTGACCGGGGCAAAAGATCCGGCTAAACGTCAAATCCCGCTGATTAAAACCCTGGTCGCGGGTGTTAACGTTCCAGTGCAGGTTGGCGGCGGCGTGCGTAGCGAAGAAGACGTGGCGGCGTTACTGGAAGCAGGCGTTGCGCGTGTGGTGGTTGGCTCCACCGCGGTGAAATCACCAGAAATGGTGAAAGGTTGGTTTGAACGCTTCGGTGCCGATGCCTTGGTGCTGGCGCTGGATGTCCGTATTGACGAGCAAGGCAACAAGCAGGTGGCATTCAGCGGCTGGCAAGAGAACTCGGGCGTTTCGCTGGAACAACTGGTGGAAACCTATCTGCCCGTCGGCCTGAAACATGTGCTGTGTACCGATATCTCGCGCGACGGCACGCTGGCAGGTTCTAACGTCTCTTTATATGAAGAAGTGTGCGCCAGATATCCGCAGGTGGCATTTCAGTCCTCCGGCGGCATTGGCGACATTAACGATGTTGCTGCCCTGCGTGGCACTGGCGTGCGCGGCGTAATAGTTGGTCGGGCATTACTGGAAGGTAAATTCACCGTGAAGGAGGCCATCGCATGCTGGCAAAACGCATAATTCCATGTCTCGACGTTCGTGATGGTCAGGTGGTGAAAGGCGTACAGTTTCGCAACCATGAAATCATTGGCGATATCGTGCCGCTGGCAAAACGCTACGCCGAAGAAGGCGCTGACGAACTGGTGTTCTACGATATCACAGCCTCCAGTGATGGACGCGTGGTAGATAAAAGCTGGGTATCCCGCGTGGCGGAAGTGATCGACATCCCGTTCTGCGTGGCGGGTGGGATTAAGTCGCTGGATGACGCCGCGAAAATTCTTTCCTTTGGTGCAGATAAAATCTCCATCAACTCTCCTGCGCTGGCGGACCCGACGTTAATTACTCGCCTGGCGGATCGCTTTGGCGTGCAGTGTATTGTGGTCGGTATTGATACCTGGTACGACGCCGAAACCGGTAAATATCATGTGAATCAATATACCGGCGATGAAAGCCGCACCCGCGTTACTCAGTGGGAAACACTCGACTGGGTACAGGAAGTGCAAAAACGCGGTGCCGGAGAAATCGTCCTCAACATGATGAATCAGGACGGCGTGCGTAACGGTTACGACCTGGAACAACTGAAAAAAGTGCGTGAAGTTTGCCACGTCCCGCTGATTGCTTCCGGAGGCGCGGGCACCATGGAACACTTCCTCGAAGCCTTCCGCGATGCCGACGTTGACGGCGCGCTGGCAGCTTCTGTATTCCACAAACAAATAATCAATATTGGTGAATTAAAAGCGTACCTGGCAACACAGGGCGTGGAGATCAGGATATGTTAACAGAACAACAATGTCGCGAACTGGACTGGGAAAAAACCGACGGACTGATGCCGGTGATTGTGCAACACGCGGTATCCGGCGAAGTGTTAATGCTGGGCTATATGAACCCGGAAGCCTTAGACAAAACCATCGAAAGCGGCAAAGTCACCTTCTTCTCGCGCACTAAACAGCGACTGTGGACCAAAGGTGAAACGTCCGGCAATTTCCTCAACGTAGTGAGTATTGCCCCGGACTGCGACAACGACACGTTACTGGTACTGGCGAATCCCATCGGCCCGACCTGCCACAAAGGCACCAGCAGCTGCTTCGGCGACACTGCTCACCAGTGGCTGTTCCTGTATCAACTGGAACAACTGCTCGCCGAGCGCAAATCTGCCGATCCGGAAACCTCCTACACCGCCAAACTGTACGCCAGCGGCACCAAACGTATTGCGCAGAAAGTGGGCGAAGAAGGCGTGGAAACCGCACTGGCCGCGACGGTACATGACCGCTTTGAGCTGACCAACGAGGCATCGGATTTGATGTATCACCTGCTGGTGCTGTTACAGGATCAGGATTTGGATTTAACGACGGTGATTGAGAACCTGCGTAAACGGCATCAGTGAGTTGCGGGGTTAGCGGATGCGATGTTGTTGTCGCATCCGGAGCCATAGCCCGATGCGCAAGCTTATCGGGCCTTGTATTATCCCTCCTGTGCAGAGAAAATCGGCCAGTTTTCTCTGCCTGCAGTCCGCATGCCGTATCGGGCCTTAGGTTTTCAACCTGTTGCGTAGATTTATGCAGCGGACTGCCTTTCTCCCAAAGTGATAAACCGGACAGTATCATGGACCGGTTTTCCCGGTAATCCGTATTTGCAAGGTTGGTTTCACGATGGAACATGAACTTCATTATATCGGTATCGACACCGCTAAAGAGAAACTGGATGTCGATGTGTTGCGTCCTGATGGTCGTCATCGCACCAAAAAATTCGCTAACACCACTAAAGGGCACGATGAGCTGGTGAGCTGGCTGAAGGGTCACAAGATTGACCATGCGCATATCTGCATCGAAGCGACCGGCACCTATATGGAACCTGTCGCAGAGTGCCTTTACGATGCAGGCTACATAGTGTCAGTCATTAATCCTGCGTTGGGTAAAGCTTTCGCTCAGAGTGAAGGACTGCGTAACAAGACTGATACCGTGGATGCGCGCATGCTGGCAGAGTTCTGTCGTCAGAAGCGCCCTGCAGCCTGGGAAGCGCCTCACCCGCTTGAACGCGCGTTGCGTGCCCTGGTAGTACGCCACCAGGCGCTGACAGATATGCACACGCAGGAACTGAACCGCACTGAAACGGCGCGGGAAGTCCAGAGACCGAGCATTGATGCTCACCTTCTGTGGCTTGAAGCAGAGCTGAAGCGTCTTGAGAAGCAGATAAAAGACCTGACAGACGATGATCCGGATATGAAACACCGCAGGAAACTGCTGGAAAGTATCCCGGGTATCGGAGAGAAAACATCTGCGGTATTACTGGCTTATATCGGTCTGAAGGACCGCTTCGCCCATGCCAGACAGTTCGCCGCTTTTGCGGGTCTGACACCACGGCGTTATGAATCAGGCAGTAGTGTGAGAGGGGCAAGCCGGTTGAGTAAAGCCGGACATGTGTCGCTTCGCAGGGCGTTGTATATGCCTGCAATGGTAGCCACCAGTAAGACTGAGTGGGGACGGGCGTTCCGCGACCGTCTGGCGGCTAATGGCAAGAAAGGAAAAGTGATTCTCGGCGCGATGATGCGCAAGCTGGCACAGGTGGCGTATGGAGTGCTGAAGTCAGGCGTACCGTTCGATGCGTCACGGCATAATCCGGTAGCTGCGTAAAAATCGCGGAAGGGATGAAAAAAACAGCGCCTGACGGCGCTGTGTCTGGCATGCCTGCAATCTGGGAAACCAGGGTAGAAAAAAACTTGCAGGCCATAACAGTATCTACTATTCTCTCTGCACACGTAAGCTGGATACATCGCATCCAGCAAAAAAAAACGGGCAAGGTGTCACCACCCTGCCCATTTTCTTTAAAACCGAAAAGATTACTTCGCGTTGTAATTACGTAAAGCGTTACGCCCCAGCACAATCCCCGCGCCAACCATGCCGCCCAGCAGCACCGCCAGAATCAAGGTAATTGCCTTTTTCGGGCTATCGCGACGAATAGGTAACGTCGGTTTCATCACATAACGGTAAGCATGAATATCAAGATCATCAACTTTTAAGCTTTCGATATCCAGCAGGTTTTGACGTGTCTGATAGTAGTTTGGTGAGAACACCAACGGACGGGTCGCCTCGTGCTTAATCATCGACTCCAGCGCTTCGCTACCCAAAAGGAACAACGTATCTTGCGTCACATCTTCAGTCTGCTGAACCTGTGGCTTTGTCACCTGCGCCTGATTCGCATACTGCAACGCTTCCTGAATCTGACGGACACGCAGATCTTTCTGTTCCTGCGCAACCACTTCCTGTGTCTTCAGAGAATCCTGTAAGTTTTTCATACGCAGCGCGATATTGTCTTTCAGGTCTTGTTCCAGTTCTTCATTGACCTGGTCGTCAACTTGCTGGATATACTTCGCCAGCTGCTTCTGAGCACCTTCAGGTGTTTCACCAACATAAGACACCGCTAAAGGTAATGACTGATTTTTAACGGTAGGCTCAATGGTCAGCTTTTCTGCTTCTTCCTGGTTATCCAGCGTTTCCGCTAATGCTGAGAATGCAGTGCTGTAACGTCCGATAAGTGAAGCCTGAATGTCGGAGACTTTCGGTACAGCCGGACCGTAAATCACATTCATCGCGTTGGTATAACCAGCGATTTGCCCCACATCAGGTTGAGTAACGATAGCAGTGGAAGTCCACTTTTCTTTGGCAACGGCCAGATACCCTATCGCCAGGGCAATAGCCACAATGACAGAAATGATGATAGTCATCTTGCCGCGCCACAACTGCACCAGTAAATCAATCAAATCAATCTGTTCCGGGTCATGGTTTTGCCCAGAAACATTATTATTTTCTACTCTCATCATTACCCTAACGGACGAAATAATTTTAAGTCGCCATAGTTTAGCGATAATCGTCATGAATGCTATAGGATAAATGATAAAAATAATGAATTATTACAAAGGGAACATAAGAGAATCAGGGCGAAAATCGCCCTGATAACAGGATGTTAGTCACTGCCAAAGAGATCGCGGGTGTAGACTTTGTCTGCCACATCCTTAAGCTCTTCTGCCATACGGTTGGAAATAATGACATCGGCTTGTTGTTTGAAAGTGGCGAGATCACGTTCCAGCCGAGAGTTGAAGAATGAATCTTCTTTCATCACCGGTTCGTAGATGATCACTTCAACGCCTTTCGCCTTGATACGTTTCATAATCCCCTGAATAGAAGACGCACGGAAGTTATCTGATCCGCTCTTCATAATCAGACGATAAATACCCACCACTTGCGGCTTGCGTGACAAAATGGCATCGGCAATAAAATCTTTACGCGTGCGGTTTGCATCGACAATTGCCGAAATCAGGTTATTCGGCACAGACTGGTAGTTCGCCAGTAACTGCTTGGTATCTTTCGGCAGACAATAACCACCATAGCCAAACGACGGGTTGTTGTAATGGTTGCCAATACGCGGATCGAGACAAACGCCTTCGATAATCTGGCGAGTATTCAGACCTAAACTTTCTGCATAGCTATCCAGTTCATTAAAGTATGCTACGCGCATCGCCAGATAGGTATTAGCGAAAAGTTTAATCGCTTCTGCTTCAGTGGAGTCGGTAAACAGGGTTGGGATATTTTGCTTAATCGCGCCTTCCTGTAACAACGCAGCAAAACGTTCTGCGCGTTCTGAACGCTCACCAATGACAATACGTGAAGGATGGAGATTATCGTAAAGGGCTTTACCTTCACGGAGAAATTCGGGGGAGAAAATAATATTTTCAGTACAATATTTCTTATGCATCGCTGCGGTAAAACCAACGGGAACCGTGGATTTGATGACCATAACCGCATAAGGATTTATCTCTACTACGTCTTTAATTACTGATTCTACACTGGATGTATTGAAATAATTAGTTTTAGGATCATAGTCGGTTGGAGTGGCGATGATGACATAATCAGCATCACGGTAGGCTTCATTTTTATCTAATGTGGCATTAAAGTGTATGTTATCTGATTGCAAAAACTGCTTAATTTCCTTATCAACAATAGGAGATATCCGATCATTCAGCATAGCAACGCGTGACGGTAAAATATCTAATGCCACAACCTCATGATTTTGTGCGATTAGAAGCCCGTTTGACAAGCCTACATAACCGGTACCGGAAATGGTGATTTTCATTTCATGCTCTCAGAATTAACTTAACTGTGAATCATGATGTTTTTAGCATCCTGATAAGAGCTAAAAGTTTTAACGCTACGTTGTCAGATGGTCAACGCAACAAAAAACAATTCAGATTTTCTTTATAAGAATAGCTGATATTTATTAAGTTAATATTAAGCAGTGAAATTTAGTCTATAAGATAATCGGCAAAAAAAAACCGGCGCAATACACGCCGGGCTTCAATTTATTGTTGGTTAAATCAGATTAATCCAGCCATTCGGTATGGAACACACCTTCTTTATCAATGCGCTTATAAGTATGCGCACCGAAATAGTCACGCTGTGCCTGGATCAGGTTCGCAGGCAAAACAGCGGCACGGTAGCTATCATAATAGGCAACCGCAGCAGCGAAGGTCGGAACCGGGATACCATTTTGTACTGCATAAGCAACGACATCACGCAGCGCCTGCTGGTAGTCATCGGCAATTTGCTTGAAGTAAGGAGCCAGCAACAGGTTAGCGATCTGCGGATTTTCGGCATAAGCATCGGTGATTTTCTGCAGGAACTGCGCACGAATGATGCAGCCAGCACGGAAAATCTTCGCGATTTCGCCGTAGTTCAGATCCCAGTTGTACTCTTCAGACGCAGCACGCAGCTGAGAGAAGCCCTGAGCGTAAGAAACGATTTTGCCAAGATACAGCGCACGGCGAACTTTTTCGATGAACTCAGCCTTGTCGCCTGCTGGCTGTCCTTGCGGGCCAGAGAGAACTTTAGATGCGGCAACACGCTGATCTTTCAGAGAAGAGATATAACGTGCAAACACAGACTCGGTAATCAGCGACAGCGGTTCGCCGAGATCTAGCGCACTCTGGCTGGTCCATTTGCCTGTACCTTTGTTTGCTGCTTCATCCAAAATCACATCAACCAGGTAGTTACCGTCTTCATCTTTTTTGGTGAAGATATCTTTGGTGATGTCGATCAGGTAGCTGCTTAGTTCACCGTTATTCCACTCGGTAAAGGTCTGAGCCAGTTCTTCGTTGGTGAGGCTCAGGCCACCTTTAAGCAGTGAATAGGCTTCAGCAATCAGCTGCATATCGCCGTATTCAATACCGTTATGAACCATCTTCACATAGTGGCCAGCACCATCGGCACCAATATAGGTAACGCATGGCTCGCCGTCTTCAGCAACGGCGGCGATTTTGGTCAGGATCGGTGCAACCAGTTCATAGGCTTCTTTCTGGCCACCAGGCATAATGGAAGGACCTTTCAGCGCACCTTCTTCACCACCGGAGACACCGGTACCGATAAAGTTAAAGCCTTCGGCAGAAAGCTCACGGTTACGACGAATGGTGTCCTGGAAGAAGGTATTACCACCATCAATGATGATGTCACCTTTATCGAGGTATGGCTTGAGGGAATCAATAGCAGCATCCGTGCCTGCACCTGCTTTCACCATTAACAGGATGCGACGAGGCGTTTCCAGAGATTCAACAAACTCTTTCACCGTATAGTAAGGAACCAGTTTTTTGCCTGGATTTTCGGCAATCACTTCTTCCGTCTTCTCACGGGAACGGTTGAAAATAGAGACGGTATAACCACGGCTTTCGATGTTGAGCGCAAGGTTGCGCCCCATCACTGCCATACCGACTACGCCAATCTGTTGCTTTGACATTGTTTACTCCTGTCAGGGGTGATCACCGCGGGGTTGCGGCTTATTGAAGATAAAGAATAGCTTAATTTATATCTTCTTTTACAGTCATATATTTCCTAATTAGGAAATTGCTTGTAACTTGTACATTTTTATATTTAGCCACTAATGTTATAAAAACGTTCGGCTAATTTTATTAATTCATTACCACTATTATTTTGAATTAGTTCAACATGATTTTCTTTGCCTGTATTGAAATAATCACTACCAATAGCAGAAAGATGTGAGAATGGTGATGTGCACGTCTTATCAAAAAGAGAACACCCCAAAAAATAATTCATTGAATACTGAATCCCTAACATGTGCAATATTGTTGGCGCGAAACTTAAAGAATTTTCACCTCCTGCATCTAAAACTTCAGGCGTAATATTTTTCCCAATGATCAGAAATGGTATTTTGTCCACAAAATAACGAGAATCGCTGTTAAATGATTTCTTATATTCTGTCGAAGGAAATGTAGAATGATCCGATGTAATTATCAACAACGTATTGCCATAAAATGAACTGCGCCGAAAAAAATCAACAAACTTCCCCAACTGAAAATCATAGTTATAAAATTTATTGTAGAGAGGATTGCTACCATCAAAATATTTTTCATTTGGACTATCTTGACCATGATGAGTACCAGATGGGTACACACCAATAAAAAAGCGTTCGTTTTTATTTTCTTGAGAACGTAAAAAATATTGCAGTGCATTAAATGTTTGCTTATCAGTCATTCTGTCGCGTTGATAACCAATAAAATCTCCCATACCAAGAACTTTATCAAAATTAAGCGTTTTCAACATAGTGTTGAGTGGGCTACTTTTTCTGTAGACGCTATAAAATAACTTTTATAGCCATACTCTTTCAATATATTCGGCAAAGATGTTTGACGATGAAGATAAATATTATTAATTTCTACGTTAGATAATTGTGCAATACCAGTACCAGCATCAGTTAACCCATCACGAAATTGATAGCCAGAAGTTAACTGGCCTCTTAAACCTCGAAAGGTTACTGCTGTATGGTTATAATAATTTTTAAAACTTAGTGCTTCAGTAGATAACTTATCTAAATTAGGCGTAATTGGAAAATGCGCCATTTTTGAATTACCAATAATCTCCGATGAAAATCCCTCAGCAAAGATTACAATAACATTACGCCCTTTGAAGTTGTTGTTATTCTGTAGAGGGTTAATAAAAACACTTGTTTTTAAAAAAGATTTCCCGGCATCACCGATCTTCTCACTAGGCTTAAAGGTTTGCTGTAAATAGTACAATTTTGCTGTTTCATAAAAAGCATATACCGGTCCCGTGCTTATGAAAGAACACACAAGCAATAATACTATACAGAAAAAATTAAATTTATAATATTTAATACGGCCGACTAGAGCACCAGAAGGCATCGTAACGAATGAAACTATAACAAATAAAATAAAAATAGAAAAAACCTTGATTACCTCGCCAATGCCTAGCGATTCAACTTCTGCAGCATTCGACAAGGCAAGAGGCATCAAATATTGTCCTGAACTAAATAGCGATGCTGCCTGTACACCTAAAATTGAGAGATAAATCCCCCACAAGATATTGCTTATAAACTTTCTTTTTATCAGAAAGATTGCCATACTTGCAAGTGTGTATTCGATAGTAAATAACAAAACACTATCCGCCCTTCCTGAGTAAAGTAAAATACTCAAGAAAATAAAAAAAGGTAGTATTATTCTAATTATATTCTTAAAGTTCATGTCGAATTAAACCATATTATTTAATAATTTTAATGCTATTCATTCAATATTCTGTCACTGAGCGAGGAAGGACTAGTAAAGCCCGCTCCCCGCAAGGACTGACGCGAGATAGTTTCTGTCCATGGCTGCTTTTCGCATCTTACGTCTTAATCCTGTCTTGAATACCTTATCATTCGTCAAAATATTAATAGCAATGTGCCGTATCCCAGAAAATAATTCTGCTGCATTTCCTCTTCTTATTTTACAATCGTCTTCATTCATTACCACGTCCAGACGCCAGTGCAGCTTATTCTCCACGTGCCAGTGATTTCAAATCGCTGTCGCAAACTTCTCAGCGGTTAAATCAGCAGAACTGATATAATATCTGACCATCATTTCGGGCTCTTTCTTTTGCTCTGCTATTATTGAGCGAAAGGAGACTGCCACGCATAATTTTTTCAGTCCTTTCCATTCAAACGTGAAATCAATAAGTTCATCAGGGTCATCGCAAACAATATGAAGACGGATATCTTCTCTGCCGTGACTCTTTTCACTAATTGCATAACTGTCATGCTCTGGATTATTTAATTCTTTCAGTGGGAATTTTTCTTCAAAGGCTTTATTAAGCCGACGCTGATTTCCTTTTACAGCGAATAAATAATCACCTCCCTGTTTTTGTATCTTCTCTGCAATATCTTTCTGGCAACCCATCGCATCAGTTGTGATAATTTTCCCTTTAATATCCAACATGTTAAGAAGTTCAGGGATGGCTGTAATCTCATTGGATTTCTCATCCGTCTTGATCTGTCCGATGACCAGACTGTGCATTGTTGAGAACGCACTAATGACATGAATCGCTCCCTTACGGCGACTCTTGTCATAAGAATGCCGGAGTGTTTTTCCATCAATTGCGATGACGTCTTTATCATCTGAAGTATGGCAATCTCGCATCCAGTTAATAAAGCACTCGTGAAATTTTGCAGGACTGATACAGGATACAACTCTGGCAATGGTATCGTGAACAGGAATACCATTTTCAAAATCACCATATTGCTTCAAAAAATCGAGATGTGTTTCTCCAAAATCCTCTATATCTTCCCAGCCTTCTGCACCAGAAATGACGGCACAAATAGTCAACAGTAGAATATCCGATAATTTATGTTCCACTTTCCAGGCTTGTCTGTAATCGGGGATAATAGAAATATGTTCCATCAATTTTTTAAGTTCCATTTTGTTCTCCTTAATTATGTAAGGAGTATTTGATCATGTATAAGCAATAAAAAACAGCTTCAGGTAATGAGGAATATCTCATATTTTTAAACATAAAATGCGAATTATTTAGTACAAAAAGTGTACTTCTGATGATCTTTCCCTGGGCTTGTCTATAACCGGGATAATATAAATATATCCCATCATTTATTTAAGTTATTTTTCACATCTTAAATAGCATAATGAAATTTTACATTATTAATTAAATAGTTTTATTTGATCAAGAGTATTTTAATCATTAAATATATAATGCGCATCATTTAACAAAAAAATCAGCGTTACATTTTTACTCTGATAGCTATATAAGGTCAATTATATTATTGTTAATGCGTTTAATAAATAGATTCATACATAGCAGCTATATGCCTCCAGTTATACATATCTTCAGCATATTTTTTTAAATCTAATACTTGACATTTAAGATTTCCAAAAGACAAACTGTCTGCTAATGAGGTCAGTTGTTCAGAATCATTAAAGTAATGAGCTAAATTATTAGTTGTGTAACGATTAAAGTCACAATCGAAAGCAAAAATAGGAATATTAAAATGCATCGCTTCAACTAAAGAAGGGTTTGTTCCACCAGCCGAGTGTCCATGAATGTATGCAAGGCAATTTTTTCTTAGTTTATAAAGTTCTTCGATATTATAGTTAGGTTCTAGTAGTGTGATATTTGGATAGTTTGAATAATATTTTTTTAGCTGGCGCCCATACTCGCTATTATCCCAATTACCCATAAATTTAATTTTTTTATCTGTATTAATGAAGGCATTCAAAATCATTTCTATATTATTCTCAGGCTCTATCCTACAAAGCCCCAAATAATAACCATCTTTTTTTTGATCATCGTCTATCGGTGTACTAAGATTAGTAGCATGATCTCCCCCATAAGCTATAACTACACTTTTTTTATTGTACTTATTTTCCACATAATCAGCTATTGCTTGATTATCTGAAATGATAATATCAGCTATTCTAATAGATATCGCCTCAGATATTTTGAGAAATTTCTTAGCAAACGTTCCCCATTTATTTCTACGCCATTCAAGCCCATCGATGTTGACAATGATCTTTGATTTTGAAAATAGTTTATAAATTGGTAGAAATAAACAACCAGATACCCCCAATATTAAAACAACATCTGGCCTTTTGAATAAACAAATAATTAAACACATAATGTCATAAATTATGCTAGAGACGCCATTGGCATTTATCGGCAAATAGATTAATTCTGCATTTTTATAATTTTTTAATTTTTTATTATATTTTTTTGAAGAGCAAAATATCTGATATTGTATACCATCAGATTGATAATCAATTAGATTCTGAACAAGTGATTCAAACCCACCATAACAAGCAGGAACACCCACTGTGCCAACTACAGCGACCGTCTTCATATTATTTTCTTCCATTTAAACACCTTGAGCCTAACTATTTTTGTATTAAAAATTATTGAACATACCATCACGTACAGCTTTAAAACAAACCTTCAGTGAATTTAATTTTTCTTTCGAATATAAAATTTCAAATACAATATTCTTTGTCGCATGAAAAAAAGCATGATAACGATACTTGAAGCTATAATTTGAATGCAGCATTAAGTATATTGCATTACGTATTTTATAAAAATTTCTGAAAGAATTATGTATTGTAACAGATCGACCAGCAAAAATTTTCTGCCCATACCCAAGTTCATGAGAAATGATGACTGATGGTGTCTGAACAATAATCATACTATTAGCTAATGCACGCCAACACCATTCTGTATCAACCCAGTCTATAAAGAGTTTTTCACAAAATGGTCCGACGACGCGCCATGCCTCGCGAGACATTAACATCCCAGAAGCAATAACATGCGAGGGATAAAGATCATCGTCTACTTCACTACATATAACTTTTGTACTCGTAAAAATATTTAGGCTGACTGACGGATGCATATAATTTGAACGATGGTCTTTAAAAAAAGGAGAAGCACAAGCAACATTTTTACCTTTTTTATTATTTTTCGTAAATGTACTCTTAAGTTTTTCAATAACATCGCTAGGAAAGCAAGTATCCTGATCTGAGAAAAATAAATAGTCAAACTCTTTTGCTTCCAGACCCTTCTTAACACCATGGTTCTGAGCAAATGCAATGCCTTTGTTTTCCGAAAGCAAAATAATTTCAAGGTTATTAATAATGATATTTTTTATCAAATGACTATTATTTGAGCCATTATCTACAAGAATTATTCTCTCAACTTGTGGGGCTAAAGAGTTAATACATTCCGTCAAACGAATAATTTCCGGGTTGTAAGTAACAATTATAGCCAACACCTTAGCCTTACACATTAATCACTCCAAAAACCATATGATAATAGTATGTTAGATACAATAAAATTAACACTTTGCAAAAAACAAAATAATAATTCTTTTTTTGCTTAATAAACACCCCAATGGTTAACATAAGGAAAAAATACATTTCCAAAATACGGAAAGCCATAACAGGTAGAGAGAAAAGGCTAAAAGTCACGTATTGCATGACACCATAACAAAAGAAAAGTCTTAAATTTCTCCTTTCATTTCCAATGCTTGATATGTAACTAATAACAAACCAGAAAATAGCGGTAAGGGATAATGAATTTATTAAATTTACACCAGCTTCGTTTCCTATTTTTTGTCCCACTCCAAAATTTCTTATAAAAGAAATGATCTCTTTTCCTTCTCCTGAGATCGCAATCAAAACAAGAATACTGAAACAAAAATAACCAAGGTGTCTTATTTTTTTTGAATAGACAAAAGGATATAAAAGCAAAAAAGGCAAAGCAGACCAATGAGTTGCAATTGCACATAATAGCGAGAAATAAAAATAAGTCGGTTTATTTATAAATAAATAGTATACGGAAAACATTAAAATGGAAATACATAGACCATTTCTGAATTGAGTATAATCTAAAACCCAAAGTGCAACGCTTGCATAATAAACAAAGAATAAGGTCAAGCCTGAAAAATTACGCGAATAGTTAGCAAGAAACCTTGCCTTTATAAAAAAAGAACATGTTAAAATTATAAAAATGATAGTTTCATAGCTGGTCGTTATTAACATCAATCCGCGATAAAATAATTCAAGAACCCCCTCCCCTTCTTCACCAGAAAAGATCTGTATATAATTATCATAGTCTCTACTTCGCCCCAAAAACTGGGTATTTGCGATAATGAAGCCTACAATAAGTGTAAATATAAAAAATAAGTAGATAAAACTTATTAAGCTTTTATCGTGTTTATATTTCGGACTATTTTCTGTCATTATACAAACATACTCAAAAAATATAAGCAACCACCTATCCTTCAGACGGATAAGGTGGCACACTTTATTAGAACAGTTCACTGTCCAATAATTCTGAAAATAATTTTGCTTCTTGATCTTTTTGCGATAATGACAGAGCACTACTGCAGAAAGGCCAATCGATGTTTAAAATAGGATCATTGTAAATAATTGCTTGCTGATGACCAGGAGCATAGTAGTTCGTTGTTTTATAAATGAACTCAGCTTCATCACTGGTCACCAAGAAACCATGAGCAAATCCTTCAGGTATCCATAATTGTCGTTTATTTTCTGCGGAAAGGGTTATTCCAAACCATTTTTTGAACGTTGGTGAATTTTTTCTAAGATCAACAGCAACATCAAATACCTGACCTACAACACATCGAACTAATTTAGCCTGTGCATACGGTGCTAATTGATAATGTAACCCACGTAGTACGCCTTTACTAGATTTTGAATGATTATCCTGAACAAAATTTACGTGCCTTCCTATTGTCTTCTCAAATTCAATCTGATTATAACTCTCCATAAAAAAGCCGCGTTCATCACTAAACACTTTTGGTTCAAGAACGATCAGATCTGGAATATCAGTTTTAACAATATTCATATTTTCCCCATCAACGTATACTATTTATTTGCATCTAACAATAAACTATTGAAAGTTTCACCAACAATTTTCCAGTCATATTTATTCAACACAGAAATATTAGATTGGATTTCTTTGCTTTTTTCTTCTAGGTCAAGATTGAGACAAAGATTAATTGCTTTACCAAGTTTGCAAGCATCAAACTTGACTAATTTAAGTACACTGTTAGTTTCAGTAAGTGGCGCATAATTTGAAATAACAAGACAACCACAAGCCATTGATTCAGCACAAGGATA
Source organism: Escherichia sp. HH091_1A (assembly GCF_030295175.1). NCBI lineage: Bacteria > Pseudomonadati > Pseudomonadota > Gammaproteobacteria > Enterobacterales > Enterobacteriaceae > Escherichia > Escherichia sp. HH091_1A. The sequence continues at coordinate 2,525,572 of NZ_AP025747.1, forward strand.
ATGGAAAGCGCCATCTTCAATTAACCCAGCTGCAATCATGATGTCATTGCTTCGATAAAAAGATGCCAATTCTAAATCAGAAGTAATCGGAAAAAAATTAACCTGAAACCCGGCAGCAATTAAACGCTCCTTATCAACTTCTTCAAGATAGATCGCAATATTAATTATAATTCCAACTTTATTTTCCAGTGAACACAATACTGAAATAATTTCGCTAGTTCCTTTGTGCTTCTCTTTTCTACCAATAATCCCTATTGATGTGTGACCATTTAATAACCTATTTGATGGTTTCGGATAGAAAACGTTTAAATCTACTCCTGCAGGAACTACTCCTATAAAATCATCATGTTTATGAGGAAGCAAATTAGGACTATTTAGTATTTTTTTAAGCGGTAAATAATATGTTAAACCCGCTATTAATTTCCATATTATATTATCAAAAAAATTAACTTCATACGCCTGAATATAATAATATTTCTTACGACGGGTGATTGGTAATAATGCGACAAGATAGGCAGTCAAATGAAAACTAGCAACTACAGCATCAGGATTTAATTCTATGCATTTACGCCACAGATTATAGTAATTTTTAATGATTCTCAATATTTTTACACGGTTTTGACTAGATTTACTCGTGACGATTTTTGCTGTGGTAGCATAATATGGATTAGTTCTATTATCTGGAACAACAAAACTTACATCATGTCCATAATTCATCAATTCAGTTGCCAGCTTAGAAAGAACTCTTTCACCACCAGCCCTGCCAAATCCTAAGACAGGTATAATTATTTTCAATTTCAACCTCTGTTTTTAATTAATTCTTCTGACATTAATAAAATTAGTAAACACAAATGCAAACACAAAATATAAACTATATGTAATGACATAACTTATGTTAGCACCATGTACTCCATAATTTACAACAAAAATATAGGTGGTAACGATAAAGAGCATAGAAAAAATCACTTCTGAACTGATGAATAGTTTAGTATGCCCCTGACTTTGAAGAGGGTATGCATAAAGAAAACCAGCAATTTTTATTACATCCCCTACGAGTTGTAACAAAAATAATTCACGAGCTGAGCGAAACTGTTCAGTAAATAAAACTGTTATTACCAAATCGCGGAATAAATAGATACTCAACGCCATGAATGAAGTAATAGATACTATGTATAATATAGTACTATTTACCTCTTTTTTTATAAGGAAACTTGTTTTTATAATTGTCAATCTTGGTAAGAAATATGTTGACAAAGCAATTGTCACAACACCAAGATAGACCTCAGATATCTTCCATACGGCCTGCCATTGCCCTGCATCCTCCCAACCAGTTTTAGCAATCAATATTTTTCTAATACACATCAATGCTGTAGGCATGGAGATAACAGAAACCAAAGCCATCAGAGTATAATGAATAATTTTTATAATTTTGTCTTTATCCGTTTTACCCCACCAATATTTAAATCTAAACCAAGATTTATTGAGACAAAATAAAACTAATACAAGACCAGCAATAGCACTATTTATAGCCGTGGCAATCAATGCACCTTTAAGATTATAAGCTACAATCAACAAAATCATAAACATAGTAGAAATGAATACAGAAAACATCCCAACCAATATATATTGCTTATAGAATTGTTGACCATTTAAAACTGAAGCGATCAATGTATTTAAAATGGAGAATGGCAATATACAACATGCGAAAATGATTAACCATGTGTATTGTCCATCGCTAAAAAGTAACTCGCTAATATTTTTCGACAATAAAATAACAACGGGAATAATAAGCAAGAATAAAAACAGAGTAACCCTTAAGCATGCGCGCCACCATGGCGCGCATGCTTCCTGTCCTTCTTGCCAATTTTCCGCAGTATATCGAACAAGACCAGTGCTTACAGGTGCAGAAGTAGTACCTGCAACTATTGTGATTAAACTTTGCACTTGGCCAAGCATTGCTACCCCTGATGGCCCTGTATAAATTGCTACTACCTTACCGATGATAAAACCCGCAATCATTTTAATGAATGTATAGATAGCGGATAATATAGTTACCTGAAGAAATTTTTTCATTACTTGTAATCATTGACCACTTTGATTACATAATTGACATCATCTTCACTCATTACCGGACTTATAGGTAAAGAAATGACTTCATCATGAATTTGCTCAGTAATTGGAAGGCTAAGACTAGACATATTTTGATATGCTTGCTGCTTATGGGGTGGTAATGGATAGTGAATTAAGGTTTGGATACCCTTCTCTGATAAGTATGACTGGAATTTTTCACGATTAGCGATTCTTACTACAAATAAATGCCAAACGTGCGCACCTTGGCCTTCGTACACTGGTAACGTAATCGCAGGGTTTTTTATTTCACGAATATATTTTTCAGCAATCCTTTGCCGAATCGCAGTATCTTCCGGTAATGTATGGATTTTTACACGCAATAAGGCTGCTTGCAGTTCATCCAATCGACTATTCAATCCCTGATAAATATTTTCATATTTCTTATGTGACCCATAATTTCGCAAAGCTTTTATAGTTGAGGATAATTCTGCATTATTTGTAGTAACAGCTCCCGCATCCCCCAAAGCTCCAAGGTTTTTTCCTGGATAAAAACTAAATCCTGCAGCATCCCCCCAAGCTCCAGCTTTGCGACCATCACGTATTGCACCATGTGCTTGTGCACAATCTTCAAGAATCAACAGATTATATTTTCTTGCGATTGCACTAATTTCTGGCATATTGCACAATAGACCATATAAGTGAACCGGTAATATTGCTTTAGTTTTTTCCGTAATGTAATTTTCAATTAAAGCAGGATTAATATTATAAGTTTCTATATCTGGTTCAACAAGAACAGGAACAAGTTTGTTCTCTGTTATAGCAAGAATAGAAGCAATATATGTATTTGCCGGTACTAATACCTCGTCACCGTCTTCTAGATAGCCGAGTTCTTTCCATGCCCTCAATACTAGTATCAACGCATCAAGGCCATTTGCTACACCAATGCAATACTTAACTCCACAGTATTCTGCGAACTCTTTCTCGAACTGCTCAAGTTCTTCGCCCATGATATACCAACCAGAATCTAGCACCCTACTAAACGCAGAGACTAATTCTTTGTGCTGTCGCTGGTTAATTGCAAAAAGATCTAAAAAATCAATTTTATTCATTATCCTCTACCCATTTAATAAATCGAGCTGGATTACCTACTACTATTGCGCATGGCGGTACATTTTTGGTTACGACACTCCCCGCACCAACGATTGCTTTTTCACCAATTTCAATTCCTGGCAGGATGGTTGCATTAGCACCTATTGATGCTCCTTTGCGTATTATTGTGTGCAAAAATTCATCAGGATAGACTTTAGAGCGAGGATACTTATCATTTGTAAATGCTACACAAGGACCAATAAAAACATTATCCTCTATTTTAACGCCATCCCAAATATACACACCGCTTTTGACTGTGACATTGTTACCAATTACAACGTTATTTTCAATCAAGGTATTTGCACAGATGTTGCAATTATTACCAATTACAGCACCTTTTAGTATTACAACAAACTGCCAGATAGTTGTTCCATCACCAATTGATGTTGTCTGGACGTCACTTAGCTTATGAATTCTCAATTGAATTTACTCTTCTAATAAAATCATCATAATTGCGTATATAATCAGACTCTTTATAGAAATCATCCGCAATTACAAGCAGCACACAATCATCACTAAAATCATACATTTCATGCCATATATAGGGTTCTATCAGCAACGCAATTGTTGGATCATTAAGTTCCACCTGCTTTGTTTCTTTACCATTATCCAGATGAAATTTACAAGCTCCCTTGACTACAATAGCTAACTGACGAGTAACCTTGTGCGCATGAAATCCGCGTCTTACTCCCTTAAGAGTCTCGAGTATGTAATATATTCTTTTGACTTCGAAAGGTATATTTCGTTGCTCTTCAAGAGCAATTAATGCACCACGCTCATCCCCATGTTTTTGCAAAGAGATTAATTTAATATCCATCATTGAGTTCCCACATACTATTCGCTGATCATTTTCAGCAAATATTGACCATATTGATTCTTGATAAGCGGTTCGGCTAATACTTTTACCTGCTCAGCATCAATAAACCCTTTACGATAAGCAATCTCTTCCGGGCAAGATACTTTTAATCCCTGACGCTCTTCAATGGTGGCAATGAAGTTACTTGCTTCAATAAGGCTTTGATGCGTCCCTGTATCCAGCCATGCATAACCACGCCCCATCATAGCGACAGACAAACGCCCCTGTTCCATATAGATACGATTAATATCGGTAATTTCCAGTTCACCTCGGGCAGATGGCTTAAGATTTTTTGCCATTTCTACAACGTCGTTATCATAGAAATAAAGCCCAGTTACCGCATAATTACTTTTTGGCTGTAGCGGTTTTTCTTCCAGGCTAATTGCCGTACCGTTTTTGTCAAACTCAACGACACCATAGCGTTCAGGATCATTAACGTGATAGGCAAATACCGTTGCACCACTTTCTTTGTTAACAGCGGCATCCATTAACTTCGGCAGATCGTGACCGTAGAAGATATTATCACCGAGAACCAGAGCACAATCATCACTACCGATAAACTCTTTACCGATGATAAATGCCTGCGCAAGACCATCTGGGCTCGGTTGCACTTTGTACTGAAGATTAAGGCCCCACTGACTCCCGTCACCCAGCAGTTGTTGAAAACGAGGAGTATCCTGTGGCGTACTTATAATTAGAATATCGCGAATACCCGCCAACATCAGTGTAGAGAGCGGGTAATAGATCATCGGTTTATCATAAATAGGTAACAGCTGTTTACTGACTGCCATAGTCACAGGATAAAGACGAGTACCAGAACCACCTGCTAAAATAATACCTTTACGCGTTTTCATTTCATCATTCCTTTTAATTCATCTTGTTCCACCATCACGAACAAGATGCAAAAACTATTAAATTGCTGTAGTCGTAAATAATTCGTTGAGCATGCGTTTCACGCCAACCTGCCAGTCAGGCAAGACAAGCGCAAAGTTCTGCTGAAATTTTTCTGTATTAAGGCGAGAGTTATGTGGACGACGAGCTGGTGTAGGATAGGCTGTTGTTGGTACCGCATTGAGTTTGTTGAGTGCGAGGGGAATGCCTGCTTTGCGCGCCTCTTCAAAAACCAGCGCAGCATAATCGTGCCAGGTTGTGGTACCACTGGCTACCAAATGGTACAAGCCTGCGACTTCTGGTTTATTCAGTGCGACACGAATGGCATGTGCTGTACAATCAGCCAGCAGCTCAGCACCTGTTGGCGCACCAAACTGATCGTTAATAACGGCCAATTCTTCACGCTCTTTTGCCAGACGTAACATCGTTTTGGCGAAGTTATTTCCTTTACCTGCATAGACCCAGCTGGTCCGGAAAATAAGGTGCTTCACACAATGCTCTTGTAATGCTTTTTCTCCGGCTAACTTGGTTTCACCGTAAACATTTAGCGGTGCGGTTGCATCCGCCTCCTGCCATGGTATTTCACCGGTTCCCGGAAATACGTAGTCAGTAGAGTAGTGAATAACCCAGGAGCCGACTTCATTGGCTGCTTTCGCAATCGCTTCGACACTTGTCGCGTTAAGTAATTGTGCAAACTCCGGTTCTGATTCTGCTTTGTCAACTGCGGTGTGAGCGGCTGCGTTGACAATAATATCAGGCCGAATGCTTCTTACGGTTTCAGCTACACCTTCAGGATTACTAAAATCACCACAATAATCAGTGGAGTGAACATCAAGAGCAATCAAATTACCCAGAGGTGCCAGAGCACGCTGTAGTTCCCAACCTACCTGCCCTGTTTTGCCGAATAGGAGGATATTCATTACTGGCGTCCCTCATAGTTTTGTTCAATCCACGATTGATAGGCGCCACTTTTCACATTATCAACCCATTTTGTATTGGACAGGTACCATTCTACTGTCTTCCGAATCCCGCTCTCAAACGTTTCCTGTGGTTTCCAACCCAATTCGCGACTAATCTTCTCAGCATCAATCGCATAACGGCGATCGTGTCCTGGGCGATCAGCAACATAAGTAATTTGCTCACGATAAGATTTCTCTTTCGGGACTATCTCATCCAACAAATCACAAATAGTCAGCACAACATCGATGTTTTTCTTTTCGTTGTGTCCGCCAATGTTATAGGTTTCACCCGCTTTACCTTCAGTAACTACGGTATATAGCGCACGAGCATGATCCTCTACATACAACCAGTCGCGAATTTGATCTCCTTTGCCATAAATAGGTAATGCCTTACCTTCCAGTGCATTAAGAATAACCAGTGGAATAAGCTTTTCCGGGAAATGATAAGGGCCATAGTTGTTCGAGCAATTAGTCACGATTGTCGGTAAACCATAAGTACGTTTCCATGCGCGAACCAAATGATCGCTTGACGCTTTAGAAGCAGAATATGGACTACTTGGCGCGTATGCTGTCGTTTCCGTAAATAACGGCAATGTTTCATTGCTATTTACTTCATCCGGATGGGGTAAGTCACCATACACTTCATCAGTAGAAATATGATGAAAGCGAAAGTTTTTTTTCTTTTCATCATCCAGACCAGACCAATAATTGCGCGCTGCTTCTAAAAGTACGTAAGTACCTACAATATTAGTTTCAATGAATGCCGCCGGACCAGTTATTGAGCGGTCAACGTGGCTCTCAGCCGCCAGGTGCATTACCGCATCTGGCTGGTGTTGTGAAAAAATACGAGCCATCGCTGCGGCATCACAGATATCTGCATGCTCAAATGAATAACGTTCAGAATCAGAAATTTCAGCGAGCGATTCCAGATTTCCGGCGTAGGTTAATTTATCGACATTAACAACACTATCTTGCGTATTATTTATTATGTGACGAACAACAGCAGAACCAATAAATCCTGCGCCACCAGTAACAAGTATCTTCACTTTTTTATTCCATATAGCCAGAGAGCATGCTGTGAAATAGACTGCTCCAGATTTGATTAATAGAGGTATTAATGCACGCTACCGCCCCTGGCTTTACAGCTACCAGAGTACTGCATGCATGCCTACGATGTGACGAGCGTTACCCACTCGCGCTAAACCCGAAAAATTCAAACGCTAATTGTCTTACCAATCCGCTCTGGAAACAAGGAAAATCCTGGAAAACTTTGACTAAAATCCTATTGCTAACTCGTTGTTATTCTGATTGTTTATATAAAACAACGGCAGGAATATTCGCAACAAATTACTTTCGCCACGAATCTTCACTGCCGTTATAATTTTCTTATCAACCGTTACATCCGGTCAGATTTTCATTATTCGCTTAACAGCTTCTCAATCCCTTTACGGAACTTCGCCCCTTCTTTGAGGTTGCGTAGTCCATACTTCACAAATGCCTGCATATAACCCATTTTTTTACCGCAGTCGTAACTGTCCCCAGTCATCAGCATGGCATCAACGGACTGTTTTTTCGCCAGCTCGGCAATAGCATCAGTCAGCTGAATACGTCCCCATGCACCAGGCTGAGTACGTTCCAGTTCCGGCCAAATATCGGCAGAAAGCACATAGCGACCAACGGCCATGATGTCTGAGTCCAGCGTCTGCGGCTGATCCGGTTTTTCGATAAATTCGACGATGCGGCTGACTTTACCTTCACGATCCAGTGGTTCTTTGGTCTGAATGACGGAGTATTCAGAGAGATCGCCCGGCATACGTTTTGCCAGCACTTGGCTGCGGCCCGTTTCGTTGAAGCGCGCAATCATGGCAGCAAGGTTGTAGCGCAGCGGGTCGGCGCTGGCGTCGTCAATCACAACGTCTGGCAGTACCACGACAAATGGATTGTCACCAATGGCGGGTCGTGCACATAAAATGGAGTGGCCTAAACCTAAAGGTTCGCCCTGACGCACGTTCATAATGGTCACGCCCGGCGGACAGATGGACTGTACTTCCGCCAGCAGCTGACGCTTCACGCGCAGTTCAAGGAGAGATTCTAATTCATAAGAGGTGTCGAAGTGGTTTTCGACCGCGTTTTTGGACGCGTGAGTTACCAGGAGGATTTCTTTGATCCCTGCAGCCACAATCTCGTCAACAATGTACTGAATCATTGGCTTGTCGACGATCGGTAGCATCTCTTTGGGAATCGCCTTAGTGGCAGGCAACATATGCATCCCTAGACCCGCTACAGGAATAACTGCTTTTAAATTCGTCATTATTTCATCCACCTGTAAAATGGTTGCTGAATTATAGCTTGTTCGATTTTTTTCGCCAGCATCAATTACCCTGAATTGATTACTGAATTACTTGTGATGTTACGCCGCTTCGTTGTGGATTGCAGTAGCATTGTTCCTAAGTATGGCTCCATTTTTCCAGGAATGGTCGCAAATCTACTCCCTCCGTTCCGGCAATCTAAAGTTAATCTTTTCCACATTAACAATATGGTGATTAATCCTGTCGATATCGACGGAGCTTTGTCCTTTTTCATTCACCGCATGAACATTTGCAAGAGACAGCAGTGTTTCTTTTTTCGCCATAAAGACGCCACGAACGTCTTTGCGCATGTCGAAGTTCATGCTCAATGCGGGTCCAACAGAGGATTCCTGCATAACCTTGATATTGCGCATAAAAAGGTGTTGCGGCTTGTTATGCAGCTCCAATGACGCACGCTTCATCTCAATGTTAGTCAGTGCCACAAAGGAGACGGCATTCCCGGCTGAGATTTGGATGCCGCGCAATTTGTAAGCAAGATGGGTGTTATCCAGTTGAATATTATTCACTCGGAAATTTTGCGGTATCGAGAGATATTTGCCTTTAATTACCCCATAGCCGATTAACATCCCGGCGCTATTAATCATTTCAATATTATCAATCACGAAATTGTCACAACCGTAAATAGCAACTGTCGCGTTATCAATGCCTGCTTTCTTACTGAAATCCGGCGTGATATTACGGGCTTTGATATTACGAATAACAAAATGTTTACCATTTTCAACATGGATCAACTGCCGACAATCCGATCCCGTGATATTTGCCACGACAAAGTTTTTCACTGCCTGGTCTTCCGGGTAGTTGTTATCGTAAGTACTCCCCGCAAGGCCTATGCCAATGCCCCAGTTGATTTTGCCATTAGTACAGTTGATGCGCTCGATGACATGGTCGGAGATCAAAATATCACGGTCGTTAATCGCCACGTTCCATTCAATGGCGTCGCCCTGTAAATCACTAAATTTACAGTTGGTGATGTTGGCACCGATTATCTGGTTATGAAATCCCTGGCGTAAGATGGCGTAATTAGCGTGGCTGACAGTGAGGTTATCGATGGTCAGGTTGCGCATGACCCGTTTGTTTTTGCCGCCGATATAAATCTGCGTTACCGGACCAAAGCCGCTCATCGCCAGCCCTTTGATGGTGCAGTCAGAACCACGCACATCCAGGGTGATGTTATGCATACTGCCGCCCTCCTCCCCTGTCACCTGGCTGCCGTCCTGTAAGACAAACCGCCCTCTGCCGCTGCCGCGCAGGCTTCCAAGAATGTGTAACGTTTTGCCAGGAGGAATGAAGATGCCGGTGTTGATATTGTCACAAACGAATCCAGCAGGCACGACGACCGTTTGCCCTTCGCCGAAGGCTTGTTTAAATGAGGCGATCCAGTCGTGTGGGTTGTAGTCGTTAATGTTAACGCTTTGTCGGGCGGGAAGTGCGCGAGCGAAAGGGGTATGGAGGAAGGCAAGCACCGAGCTTGCCGTCAGAAAGGTACGTCGGGAGAGTTTTTTAAATGGCATGCGTTCTCCTCTATAAAGCCTGCAACAAGCTGGCGAGTTCTCGGTTAATCACCTGCTGGTTAAAATCGTGTTCGACTTTTTCGCGCGCACGTTTGACAACCGTAGTAAGTTCGTCGGTGTCCAGCTGGCTAAACGCCACCAGTCGCTGCGCCAGTGCGCGAGCATCGTTCTCAGGCACCAGCCAGCCGGATTTATCGGCCTCCACCAGTTCCGGAATTCCGCTATGCAGAGTAGAAACCACCGGAATACCGACCGCCATTGCTTCCATTAGCGCCACCGGAATACCTTCCATATCACCGTCAGCACCCGTTACCGAAGGCAACAGGAAAACATCCGCGTCGTCGAGCATCGCTTTCACTTCATGGCTCGGTTTAAAGCCCGGCATCTCCACCACATCTTCCAGTTGATATTGTTCGATGAGGGTGCGCAGGCGTCGTTCCCACGGGCCAATGCCGAGGATGCGATAGCGAAATGCCACGCCCTGCTCTTTCAACTGCCGGCAGGCTTCGATCGCCACATGCAGGCCTTTTTTCTCGGTTAAGCGTGCGACGGAAATGATTTCCAGCGGCGTTGCAGGCGCTTTCACCGGACGCGGGCTAAAGCGCGTCATGTCCACGCCCATGCGCGATACGGCGATTTTTTCCCTCGGGCAGCCCATTTTTTGCAGCCTTCCGGCCCACAGATCGCTTATCGGTAGCATCAGGTCGCCACGGCGAAACAGTTGTTGATATTCGGGAGTGTAGTGGTTGAGTACTTCCCGACTGGAGATATCAATACCGTGGAAGATAGTGGCAATTTTGCCACGAATGACACCCAGTTCGCGGAGTTTTGCTGCGGTTACCCCCGCAGGGCCAAAATGAGCGATAAAGACATCGGCATAAAATGGTGTTGCGACCTGGCCGCAAATGGCAGACAAAATCAGGTTCCGCGACTCGGCACCATAGCGTTTGAGGTTGAGCGCCTGCCAGGTATTTTTACGATGAATGCCGCGTAAGGTCTGGCTGGCGCGGTGGCGCAATTTCGCCACTTTGCCTTGTGGTTCGTCCTGTAACCAACGAGTTCTGTCGGCAAGGTTATATTTCGTCCATGCCGCGTGGGTGTTTTGCGTATCGCCTTTTTGCAGTGCGACAATCTCCACCTCAAAGCCCATATCAATAAACGCAGTGATTTGGTTGAGAACGAAGGTTTCCGACGACAGCGGAAATTTCAGTAAAAAGAAGCCGACCTTCATTTCACCTCCCCGATGCGCTCAAGCACAGATTGCACCATCTGCATTCCTGCCTGGCGTTCGCGACTGACGGCTTCGTTAAGTCGCGCGTTCAGCGCCGGAAGTTGGCCTAAGGTATCCGCAACCATCGCTTGCAGGCTGCCGTCTAATAAATGACGGATATCAATCGCCATCTCAGGTAGCCCAAGCTGCTGCATAATCCCGGCGGATTTGTGTTCGTAGTTGATGGCAATTGCCGGAGTGGAGAAATTCATCGAGATAATGGCAGAGTGCAGACGCGTACCAACGGTGAGTTCACAGGCACCCAGAATTTTGCCCATTTCCAGATCGTTGAGTTCATCCATCACTACGTGGTAACGGGCAGGATCGCTGATGTGCTGGCGCAGATTGAGCGCCACCATGCGGTCGTCTTTGTTATAGCTGTCGATACCCGTACAGGTGGAGAGCGCAATCACCTGATACCCTTCATCGAGAATGCGATTGACCACCCCGGCAAAGGCTTTTTCATACGCTTGTTGAGTGGTGCCGAGACGTTTGTCGAACGGTGCCAGTTCGCGCAGGGTAATGGCCACCGTTTTCTGCTGTGCGGCTACGTCCAGCCAGTGTTGAACAGCATAGCTGGCGGTGAAGTCTTCGGTGTGGTGATCGACCAGCCACGCGGTATCGACGCCATGTTCAACTTTTGCGGTAGTGATATTGCTGCGTTTCATTAGATCCAGGCTGACCGATTCGCGCAGGATCAACGCGTCGCAGTGCCCGAATACGTAGTTTGCCAGTTGGTTAAATTGCTCATCCTGGAACGGGCCGACGCTGTGACCAATCATAAACAGCGGCTTTTTCGCCATAAACGTGCAAAGCGCATGTTCAAACTGCGGCACGCCGTAGAGATCGACAAAAAACGATCCGCCGACCTGGATAATGGCATCGTAACCTGACAGCAGGCGCACAAAGTCAGTGAATCCCTGGGCAATGGCGATATTACGCAGCTTGCCGGTGTCGGTGACGCGTGAGAGCAATACCTGGTGCTGGTAGCGGCGACGGAGGACTTTTTTTACGCGCCCGACAACGCCCGCCGCGCTGTTGTGTTGTTTCATTTGCAGGAACAGCGGATCGCCCATTACCGGACGGTTGAGCAGCCAGGAAGAACTGACCGGATAGCGGCTCATTACGTCCACTTCGGCGTGTGGATTGAGGATGTTGATGGCATCAAGTAAGCCGCGCAAGATGGCGCTGTCGCCGCGATTGCCGCAAGTGTGGTTGCCCAGAATCAGTAATTTCATTTTTTCCTCATAAATTTGATGCCAGGTGAGGCTGTGTTTGTTGTGTTCGTTGCCGCTTTTTGCCTGGCGCGTCTTATCAGGCCTACAAGGTCCGAGCACAGAACCGTAGGACGGATAAGGCGTTCACGCCGCATCCGGCATTCAGTGCCTGATGCGACGCTGGCGCGTCTTATCAGGCCTACAAGTCCCGAGCACAGAACCGTAGGTCGGATAAGGCGTTTATTCAGCATCCGGCATTCAGTGCCTGATGCGACGCTGACGCGTCTTATCAGACCTACAAGACCCGAGCACAGAGCCGTAGGCCGGATAAGGCGTTCACGCCGCATCCGGCAACTATTGCCGGAACCGAAAACAACCATTCACCCGGCCCGTAAAAGCATTTTCATTTTTTCGCTGCGACAAAACTGACGCTTCACTTCCACCACCAGCGGATGGCGCGACAACATAATCATCACCACAAACGCCAGCACGCCTGTGGCTATTTGCACCGCCAGCAGCATCCCCAGCGCCAGTTGCCCTTTCAGCACAATGCCCAGCGCATAACTAACCACCAGCGTCGGCAGCGAGAGATAAAACGGCAGCCATAAACTCAGGATGTACTGGCGATAACTGGAACCGAGCACCGGTTTAATCATCACGAAATAACTCAGAATGGTGTTGATAATCTGCACCAGCAGGAAACCAAGCGTGACGCCGATTGCACCCGCCATCTGCCCACCAATAACAATCGCCGGAATAAACAGAAAGGTTTTGAATACGTTGAATTTAAAGCTGATATCCACCCGCGCTTTCGCCATCAGCAGCGAGCCAATCGGGTTACCCACTGAGCGCAGTAGCCCCACAATACACAGCAATTGCAGCACCGGAATTATGCTGTTCCACTTCTCACCAAAGACCAGCGGTACAAAGTTATTCGACACCACCATCAGCCCCAGCAGCGCCGGAAAATTGATAATCCCCACCACCGACAGCAGCTTGTAGAAGTTAACGCGCAGCTTTTCGGTGTCGTCCTGAATTTTGGCAAACGCCGGAAACAACACGCGGGTGATGATCGGGTTCAGTTTCATCGGCGGCACAACGGCCACGTTGTACGCCAGGTTGTATCCCCCTGCCACGCCCGCGCCGAGAATACGCGCCAGCACCAGCGTTGAAAGGTTGGTATTGAGATAGTTGATGATGCTGTCCGCCGTCAGCCAGGCACCAAAGCGTAAGTTCGGTGCCACCGACGCCAGCGAGAAATGCAGACCGGGGCGATAAATTTTGCGTCCAAAGTAGCCAAACAGCAGCGTTCTTACCGCACTATTGACCAGATAACCGAGGATCGCGGTCATCGCCAGCGGCCAGAAATGGGCGCTAACCACCGTAAAAGTGAAGCCCGCCAGCACCGCGCTGGTTTCGATCATGCCGATTTTGTTGAACTCCAGCTCCTTTTGCATCAACGCGCGAAACTGTTGCCCGTGGGGGATCACCACAAACGCCAGCGACAATGTTTTCATCAACGGCGCCAGATCCGGGTTATTCAGCACGTCACCAATGGCATCACTCAACAAAAACACCGCCACGCACACCACAAGCCCCAGCCCGACGTTCAGCCAGTACAGCGTAGTGAGTTCAAGGTGGCTGATTTCTTTTCGCTGAATAATCGAGTTAGCGATACCGAAGTCAGAAAGCGTGTCTGCCAGCGCGATAATCACCAGCGAAACGGTAAGCAAACCGAACTGGTGGTTGTCGATAATCCGCGCCAGCACGGTCATCTGCACTAGCCCGAGGCCGATGATGATCACCGTAGCAATCGCCGACCACTTCGCGCCGCTGATGGTTTTTTCACGTAAGCTCATATCAATATGCCGCTTTGTTAACGAATCCTTTGAATACCGTCAGGAAAACGATTTTGATATCAAACCAGACGCTCCATTCGCGGATGTACTCTAGGTCGAACTCGACGCGTTTTTCCATTTTCTCCAGCGTGTCGGTTTCGCCGCGCCAGCCGTTAATCTGCGCCCAACCGGTAATGCCCGGTTTCACCTTATGGCGCAGCATGTAGCCTTCAATGAGCTGGCGATATTGTTCGTTATGCGCCACCGCGTGCGGACGTGGCCCCACAATCGACATCCCCCCGGTCAGCACATTGATAAACTGCGGCAATTCATCCAGCGAGGTGCGGCGCAGAAAATTCCCCACTTTGGTGACGCGCGGATCGTTCTGCGTCGCCTGAGTCACCACTTTGTCGTTCTCCATCACTTTCATGGAACGGAACTTCCACACTTTGATCGGTTTGCCATCCATGCCGTAGCGAGTCTGGCGGAAAATAACCGGCCCTGGTGAACTGAGTTTCACCGCCAGCGCAATACAACACAGCACCGGGGAGATCAACAGCAAGATCAGCGTTGCCAGCACAATGTCTTCCGCACGTTTTATCAGGCGGTTAACCCCGGAAAGCGGCGTGTCGTACAGCGGCACCACCGGAACGCCGTTCATCTCTTCGAGGCGTGAATGGAGAATGTTGAAGGTAAAGACGTCGGGGATCAGCAGCACCGAACAGGTGGTGTCCGCCAGTTGATGGACCAGTTTTTTCACTCGTGCGCCGTCGCACATTTGCATCGCGATATAGACGTTGTGAATCTTGCCCGCTTTTGCATCCTCGACCAGCTGTTGCAGATTGCCCGCCCAGTCGTTAGAAACGCCGCCCGGTTTTGGGTCGTGGTAAACGCCCACCACTTCAAACCCTAACCACGGCTGATTACGGAAGCTCTCCATCAGCATTTGCCCGGCAGCTAAATCCCCCGCCACGGCAACCATACGCTTGTTATAGCCATGATTACGCAACCAGCCCGCACCAATGCGAATACACGAACGACACGCCACCAACCCGATACTGGTCAGCCCATACCACGCCAGCCAGATTTTCAGTTGCGTGTCGAAATCATTGTTGAACGCCACCAGTCCGGCGCTAAAAATCACGCTTAAGGTCCAGTTTTGCAGCAGCAGGGCAAATTCTGTCGTTGCCCGAACACCTCGCCATGAGCGATAAAAATCGGTGATGCCGCCCAACATCTGGAACACCACCAGCGTAATCAGCGCCACCAACAGGTGCATGTAGAGGAATGACAGTCCGCTGACTTCGCAAACCAGCCATAGCCCGGCAAACATGATGGTGATATCTGAAAAGCGTTGCACCATAGAGATTAACGATGCATTGGTTTTCGCTCGCTCGCGCTTTTTTAGATTTGTCATCGTTGTTCCTGTTATTAGCCCCTTACCCGCAGTAGGGTAAGGGAAGATCCGACATTACTCGTTCAGCAACGTCAGCAGAGTTCGCGTTCGCGCTTCCATCAGTGGCACATCGCCGCGCGATTCCACATTCAGGCGTACCACCGGTTCGGTGTTGGAGGAGCGCAGGTTAAAGCGCCAGTCAGCAAAGGTCATGCTGATGCCATCGGTGCGATCCACCGCCAGCGCCTCGCGGCTAAAATGCTGTTCGACGCGGTTAATCGCCTCAACGGGGTGCGCCAGTTTGCTGTTGATCTCACCGCTTGCCGGGAATGCCGCCATGCGGTCGCGCACCTGTTCGCCCAGCGTTTTTCTTTTCAGGCACACCAGTTCGGCGACCAGCAGCCACGGGATCATGCCGCTGTCGCAGTAAGCGAAATCACGGAAGTAATGGTGGGCGCTCATTTCGCCACCATAGATGGCGTCTTCCTTGCGCATACGTTCTTTAATAAAGGCGTGTCCGGTTTTCGACATCACCGGCGTTCCACCTGCGGCAGTCACCACATCAACGGTGTTCCAGGAGAGACGCGGATCGTGGATGACCTTCGCGCCGGGATTTTTTTCGAGGAACGCTTCTGCCAGCAGGCCGACAATGTAGTAGCCCTCGATAAACTGTCCTTTTTCGTCAAACAGGAAACAGCGGTCAAAATCGCCATCAAAAGCAATACCCATATCCGCGCCGTGTTTAATGACCGCATTGCGGGTATCGTCGCGGCATTCCGGCAGCAGCGGGTTAGGAATACCGTTGGGGAAATTGCCGTCCGGCGTGTTGTGCACTTTGATCAATTCCACGGGTGCGCCGAGGGCTTTAAAGCGGGCTTCGATGGCGTCCACCACCGGACCCGCCGCACCGTTCCCGGAGTTGATCACCAGCTTGAGCGGCGTAAGGTTTTTGACGTTGATATAACCGAACAGATGATCAACGTAAGCGTCACGCAGATTGATTTGCTGATAGCGACCGCGTTTGGTTTCATCGACGGGAGGAAAATCGTTGGCTTCTGCCAGACACTGGACGTCGCGCAGTCCGGTATCACCGCTGATCGGGCGAGCCCCTTCGCGCACCAGTTTCATGCCGTTGTAATCCATCGGGTTATGGCTGGCGGTAACTTCGATGCCGCCATCCACGCCGAGATGGAACGTGGCGAAATAGATCTCTTCGGTGCCGGACATGCCGATATCCAGCACGTCGACGCCCGCATCCTGTAACCCTTTCGCCAGCGCCAGTTTTAAGGTTTCGCTGGTAAGACGGACATCACCGCCTAAAACAATGGTTTTCGGTTTGAGAAATTCGCCATAGGCACGCCCAATACGCCAGGCGATATCTTCATTCAGTTCTTCGCCTAATTTTCCGCGAATATCATAGGCTTTAAAGCAGGTTAATTTTTTCATATCGTTACCCTTTTTCAGGCAATAGTTGGCCCTGACCGAAACGGCCAATTTTGTTTTTGTCGTTATTTACCGGAGATTTATTCCGGTTGATTATTCAACAACTACACCCGTCCGTAGCGATCCGCGAAGCGCACCACATCATCCTCTTCGAGATAAGAGCCGGAGCGCACTTCAATTAAATCGAGGGGAATTTTCCCCGGGTTTTCCAGGCAGTGCTTCGCCCCCAGCGGAATATAAATGGACTCGTTTTCACCAAGCAGTTTGATATCACCGTCAATGGTGACTTTTGCCGTTCCCGCGACCACTACCCAGTGTTCCGCGCGGTGATGGTGCATCTGTACCGACAAGCCCTCGCCCGGTTTCACGGTGATGCGTTTCACCTGGTAGCGGTCGCCCGCGTCGATAGAGTCATATTTGCCCCACGGGCGATACACTTCGCGATGCACCCGATGCTCATGGCGACCATCGGCTTTGATCTGCTCGACCACTTTTTTCACATCCTGCACCGCGTTACGGTCGGCAATCAGCACCGCGTCTTTGGTCTGCACCACTACCAGATCTTTCACCCCGACGGTGGTGACCAGGCCAGATTCGGCATACACGTAGCTGTTTTCGGTTTTGTGATTAATCACATCGCCGTGGCAAACATTGCCTTCCGCGGTGTGGGCGCTGATCTCCCATAAAGAGGACCAGGAACCGACATCGCTCCACCCCGCATCCATCGGCACCACAACGGCATCTGCCGTACGTTCCATGACCGCGTAATCCACCGACTCTTCCGGGCAGGCGAGAAACGCTTCTTCATCCACGCGAATAAAATCGAGATCCGGATCGACGGCGCTCATCGCTTTTTCGCAGGCGTCGAGAATATCCGGGCGATATTTTTTCAGTTCTTCGAGATAACGTCCGGCGCGGAACAGGAACATGCCGCTGTTCCAGTAATATTCGCCGCTTGCCACATAGGCCTGAGCGGTTTCCAGATTCGGTTTTTCGACAAACTGCGCCACTTCAAAGGCCACCGTATCCTGCTCACCCGCCGACACTTCACCGCGACGAATATAGCCATATCCGGTTTCAGGTAGATCCGGCACAATGCCGAAGGTGACCAGCTTGCCCGCTTCGGCATACGGCATGGCATTACGCACGGCGGCGCGGAACGCGTCTTCGTCGGCAATCACATGATCTGCCGCCAGGACCAACATTAACGGATCGCTGTCCGGACTATGACGTTTTGCCGCCAGCGCCGCCAACGCAATGGCAGGCGCAGTGTTACGCCCTGCCGGTTCGAGAATAATGTTCTCGGTGAGTTTGTTCAGTTGACGCAGCTGTTCCGCGACAATAAAGCGGTGCTGCTCATTGCAAATCACCACCGGGCTTTCGCACTCCACGCCGTTCAGGCGGCAGATGGTGGTTTGCAGCATGGTAAGATCGCCTTTCAGGCATAAAAACTGCTTGGGATAAAGTACGCGGGAAAGCGGCCATAAGCGGCTACCGGAGCCACCTGCCATCACAACTGGATAGAGTTTCGACTGCGACATAATTATCCCCGAATATCATGTATAAATTGACGTAACACGTTCTCTTTATCGAGCGTGCGTTCGGCATATTCACGTGCCACCGTGTTGTGTTTGGGCAGCAGGAGCGCCTGACGAATCCCCTCCACCAGCGCCTCGACCGATTCCGGTTCTACGCAAACCGCAATTCCCGGAAAGGTTTCGCAAAGCTGCCCCAGTTCTGTGTGGGCTTCTGCGGTAATTACTGCGTTACCGCCTACCGCCAGAATATTGGTCAGTTTTGACGGCAATACGGCATCTGCCGCGCCGCGTTTTTGCACCACCAGATGGCAATCGCCCATCTTCAGCAGTGCAGGCAAGGCGTCATACGATTGCAGCGGGAAAAATTGCATATTGCGCAGTCCGCGCTGCTGCGCCATTTTTTCCAGCCGCGCTTTGCCGCCGCCCTGCCCGACAATGGCAAAAATCAGCGGTTCATCGCGCAGGCGATCGGCAGCTTCAATAACGTTTTCTAGCCCCTGCTTTTCACCAATATTGCCGGAGTAAAGAATGATTTTTTTGTTATCCGGCAGGCCAAGTTGGTTACGAAGGGCAGCAACATCGGCGTCTGCGACATGCTGAAAACGGGCGATTTCCGACCAGTTGGGGAAGAAAATGACGTTTTCCGCCGCCACACCTTTTTCGACAGCTTTATTCATCATCGAACGCGAAATCGTGGAGACGTTATCGACGTTATGCAGTCCGCTACGTTCGAAGGCTGTCGCCAGCTGTGCCACTTTGCCGCCTTTACCTTTTCCAGCAAGGCCCAGCCCCAGCATGGCATCCACTTCGTAATCCTGAATATGCAGCACGGTACGCGCACCAGAGAGTTTCGCCAGCAGGCGCATTCCCGGCGTGCAAAACAGCGTTGGCACTACGCCGATAATGCGATCCGGCTTCCAGCGACGTTGCGCCATCAACGGGAAAAAACTGCTGACGGCAAAACTGCCGAGATGCAACAGGCGTTTCAGGGTGCTCGGCTGTTTTGGCACGTACAGTGGGCAGCGCCACACCGTGGCGGCCCCCTCTTCTCGTTTGTAGCGCCAGGCGGAATAGTTCTCGCCCACCTGCCACTGCGGGTAGTAAGGCGGTGCGGTAATGACCCGCACCTCATGACCTTGTGCCGCCAGCCATTCCACCATCTCGCCGGTGTATTTGCCGATGCCGGTTAACTCCGGCGAGTAGTTAATGCCGTAGACCAGTATTTTCATAATCCGGGTACTCCGGCACGCTTCTCAGCGAGAAAATAGGCGCGGCTGTTAGCGTGAACATCGTCACTGGCCAGCAGCGCGTCCGGCGTCAGCCAGCGGTAATCGTCGTGCTGCTCATCCGGCAGTAACAGCTCTTCTTCCGCTACTCTGATGCGAAAACCGAGCACCACATAGTGCGTGGTGAAGTCCGTGCCGGAGAAGTTATCGTCATAAAAGTGCTGCCAGACGCCGTAAAACTGGCCTGCTGTTATCGGCAGACGCAGCCCCAGTTCCGCCATCGTCAGCCGCTCAAATGCGGCTTCCAGCGTTTCGTCTTTCTGCACGCGCCCTCCCGGCACAAACCAGTAACCCTGCGCCGGGCGGTTGGTTCTTTTGCCAAGCAGAAACTCGCCGCGACTGTTCTCGACAATAAAGTCGAGAGAGACAAGCGGTGTGGAGCGCACTACCGTGGCAAAGTCTTCCTGACGTAAAAACATCATTACCCCCGAAAGCGGTCTTGATTCTCAAGGAACCACTGGTAAGTGCTGGCAAGCCCCGCTTCCAGTGAGATTTCGTGATACCAGCCAAGCTGATGCAGGCGCGTCACATCCAGCAGTTTGCGCGGCGTACCATCCGGTTTACTGGCATCAAAAACCACCCGACCTTTGTAACCCACCACTTTGGCGATGGTTTGCGCCAGCTCGCGGATAGTGCAGTCAACGCCCGTGCCGACGTTAATGTGCGACAGCATCGGCTGGGTGTTCTCCTGCCAGACTTCGTGCGCCAGCTCCATCACATGAATGCTCGCCGCTGCCATATCATCAACGTGCAGAAATTCGCGCATCGGCGTACCGCTGCCCCACACCACAACGTCCGGCGCATTCTGTGCCGTCGCCTCATAGAAGCGACGCAGCAATGCTGGGATCACATGCGAGTTATTCGGATGGAAGTTGTCGTGCGGCCCGTACAGGTTGGTCGGCATGACAGAGCGGTAATCGCATCCGTACTGGCGGTTGTAAGATTCGCACAGTTTGATCCCGGCGATTTTGGCAATGGCGTAAGGCTCGTTGGTCGGCTCCAGCGTGCCCTGTAACAGCTCGCTTTCTGCCATCGGCTGTTTTGCCAGTTTTGGGTAGATGCAGGACGATCCGAGAAACAGCAGTTTGTTGACGTCGTTCTGATGCGCGGCGTGAATGATGTTGCTCTCAATCATCATATTCTGGTAGATGAAATCCGCCGGATACGTGTTGTTGGCGACAATCCCGCCCACTTTCGCCGCCGCCAGATAGACCTGGTCAATGCGCTCGCTGGCAAAGAAATCATGCACCGCGCGGCTGTCCAGCAGGTTCAGTTCGTCGCGGGTGCGTAATACCAGTTCCACATCACCGCGCTGTTCGAGCTGTCGCTTGATGGCAGAACCGACCATCCCGCGATGGCCAGCGATAAAAATACGTTGTTTACTCATACTTATGACTCCAGCGCGATCGCCACGTCGTAGCCGTGAGATTTCAGCAGAGAGTGTTTTTTCGCCGCTTCGAGGTCATTAGCCACCATTTCAGATACCATCTCTCTGAGGGTGATTTCCGGTTTCCAGCCCAGCTTTTCGTGCGCTTTGGTCGGGTCGCCGAGCAGCGTTTCTACTTCAGCAGGACGGAAGTAACGCGGGTCAACGGCGATAATCACATCGCCCGGTTTAACGCCCGGCGCGTCATGCCCGGTGACGGAAAACACAATGCCCTTCTCTTCAACGCCCGTGCCTTCAAAGCGCAGTTTGATGCCCAGCTGTGCTGCCGCCATTTCCACGAACTGACGCACGGAGTACTGAACGCCGGTGGCAATAACGAAATCTTCTGGCTGTTCCTGTTGCAGCATCATCCACTGCATTTTTACGTAGTCTTTGGCGTGGCCCCAGTCACGCAGGGAATCCATATTGCCGAGGTACAGACACGACTCCAGCCCTTGAGCGATATTGGCGATTGCGCGGGTGATTTTGCGGGTCACGAAGGTTTCGCCGCGGCGCGGGGATTCATGGTTGAAGAGAATGCCGTTACAGGCGTACATGCCGTAGGATTCGCGGTAGTTAACGGTGATCCAGTAGGCATACAGTTTGGCGACCGCATACGGAGATCGCGGGTAGAACGGCGTGGTTTCTTTCTGCGGAATTTCCTGCACCAGACCGTACAGTTCAGAAGTGGAAGCCTGATAGAAACGGGTTTTCTTTTCCAGACCAAGGAAGCGGATCGCCTCCAGCAGACGCAGTGTGCCCATCGCATCAACGTCTGCGGTATATTCCGGTGACTCAAAAGAAACCGCAACGTGGCTCATTGCGCCCAGGTTGTACACTTCATCCGGCTGCACTTCACGCAAAATGCGTGTCAGGTTGGAGGTATCACTCAGGTCGCCATAATGCAGATGGAATTTCGGGTTGCAGGTGTGCGGATCCTGATAAATGTGATCCACGCGCTCGGTGTTGAATGACGATGCACGACGCTTAATACCATGCACCTCGTAACCTTTTTCCAGCAGAAACTCTGCCAGGTAAGAACCGTCTTGTCCGGTTACACCGGTGATGAGAGCGACTTTTGACATGTCTTATTCCTCTGTATTTTTTGAATTTATTCAGTTTCAACGCGTTCGCGTATCACCACTGCGGGATTCCCCCGGCAAACTCTATTTGCCGGAAGCGATTTAAAAACACTGCTTCGCGCACCCACGACAGTGCCGTCGCCGATCGTGACGCCAGGAGCAACAAAAACATCGGTTGCCAGCCAGCATTTCTCGCCAATCACAATGGGCGTGGCGTTTATGGTGAAATGTCGACTTGCATGGTCGTGGCTCCCGGTGCATAAATAACTTTTTTGCGATATCACCGAATGTGCGCCAATGGTTATTTCACCGAGGGTATATAAATTGACGTCATCGCCGACCCACGCGTAATCACCTAAGGTTAATTTCCACGGATAGGTAATTTTTACTGACGGACGAATAACTACGTTTTTTCCTATTTTTGCGCCGAATAAACGTAATAAAAATGCCCGCCAGCGATACAATACTTGTGGCGACCAGGCAAATAATGTTGCCTGTACTGCCCACCACAATTGCACTTTAATAGCGTTGCCGCCCCGGAACCCTTTCGGCACCGAGAAACCGCTTAAATCTTGCATTGGTATTCCTTATATTCAGACTTTGTTATATAAGGCTTTAGTCTTACCCGTCGTGCGCTGGCGTAAATGCCAGGATAATTCAGCCCAGAAGCCAGGCACATGTAATATTTGCCGTTGGACTTTTTTGGCGTCCGCGCACAATTCCATATTATTGGTGGTAGATATCCCACCCATAGAAAATTCAGACACCAGGCCATTGAGTTTTTTAAATGCATAACCGGCTTTATACATTTTGGCCGCCAGCGCATAATCGGATGAAACTTTATATTCCAGATCATAACGCCATTTTTTCAAGCCGGAGACCGGGAAAAATATCGCCTGATGACTGGCGGGCAGGCTGTGATAAATATACCAGCCAGGTTTAGCGCTACGCTTAATTTTATGCCCGTCGCCAAAATCCAGCAGCGCATCGCCGGTGATCATCACGTTATCTTTTTGCATTTTTAACTTACGGACAAAATTTGCGGCATCCTGATGAAAAATATCGCCCGAGTTGAGAAACAGCGCAAACTTGCCTTGTGCCATCGCAATGCCTTTGTTCATGGCGTCGTAGATACCGTTATCTGGCTCGCTGACAAAGCGTAGGTTATAGATACCATTGAGATTTTCCAGGTACTCACGGGTGCCGTCATTGGAACCGCCATCGACAACAATCCATTCGAAGCTGATATCGTCCGCCTGTGCCAGATGCGCCAGCGAGGCATGTGTTTTGACTATCCCTTCGAGGTTACGAAACGCGACAGTGATTATGCTAAGCAACATGTTCTTATTCTTACCTCGTAATATTTAACGCTTTTCGCAAAATAAATGGACAGACGATTAAAAATGCATATTCCGGGCTAAATATCGAACCGGTAAAAAACAGCGACACCGGAGTAAAAAGATAGAGCTGCACACGAAAATTGCGATTATCACCAAAAGCGTTGATCATCATTTTTATCACTTTCCCCATGTACCACAGTGATAAAAGCACTGCGAACCAGGAAAAATAAATAATCAGCAGATACAAACCATTGTCTATGGTTTTTCCGACATCCGCACCGTTAAATATTCCGAATGATGCGACATATTCATAAAGTGAGCCAAATCTGACTACACCGTCAATATGGCTCAAAGAATAACCGACCATCACCAATGGACCGACAATACGATAATACGATGACGATCCTTCCGTACCTAAATCGCCCAAGCGGGTGGAAATATAAGGAAACGCGATTACCACACCAACCAGGAATACAGCCAGAGAAATCAATGCTAACGGTAACTTTTTCTTAATCGCCTCTTTGTTCAGATATTGAAACGCCCACTCCAGCAAATAAAACAGGATAAAGGTCATAACCCCTGAAAACGATCCGGATAATATTATCCCTGCGAGAATCATAACATCGGTTTTAGGCGTTTTGATACCAAACTGTTTAATGCTGAGCCAAATTGAGATTAATGCCAGAGCGAAAAATGCCGGTTCGAAATAAAGTGCTGTCGTGCGCTTGCCGCCGAATTTAATGAAATTCAGCACATAACTGTTGCTGTAAATCAGATATTTCGAAATCGACTCCATAATACTGCTGCCGCCAGTGAGGATAATTTGCGCCATCTCCACCGCCGCCAGCGCCACCACCAGCCCCACCACCAGATAAAAGAAACGTAATATCTTGCGATGGTTGTGTGGCGAAATCGTTTTAAAGCGAATACTCCACACCATGCCAATAATGATCACAATATAGACAAACAGCATGGTTGAAGTTACGTATTTACTGGCATCCAACGACTGACCAAACAAGTAGTTAAACGCCGTGAGTCCCGCGCCAATCCCTAAGGCAATCATCAATTTTTTAACGCTGATGCGCTCTAAAAACAGCAGTAACAAGACAGGTAAAAAAGTGACGATGGTGATGGGGAAACTTTCGCCAAGCTGGGCGATTTTGACGTTAACCAGCAGGTAAATCAGCGGCAGCAGCAGGTAGCTACAGATTCTGATAGAAGTTGACATACTCCTCCAGCATCTGTTGTCCACTGTAGGCGGCGCGGCTGCGTTGGCTGAACTCAGCCAGCGTGGTACCAAATATCGCCTGCGCGATTTCCGGTTTGCTTAACTGCACCAGTTTCAGCACGTCTTCTTCGCTGACGGTTTTACCGCCGGATTTTTGCAGCACTTCCCGCGCCGCATCGCTATGGGTGGCAATCACCGGCACACCAATTGATAACGCCTCACACAAAATCAGCGGGTAGTTATCGACGCGAGAACTGAACACCAGCGCATCCATCTGATTAAGCGCGCTCATCAACTTGCGCTTGTCAGTTTCAAAGCCGTGATTAACCACGTTACCAGCGGTGAACGGCGAAAACTTACCAAAGGTATGCAGTTCGATTTTGTCACCCAGCGCCATCATCTCGCGCACCAGTTGCTGGTTAGTTTTGCCGTCGTAACGCAGGTCATGCGCCACCACCGCGATTTTCGGCTTGCCCTGGGTTTCGCGCACCGGAGGCAAGTCCGCCAGAATCGCTTCGGTTGCCATATCAATGCCATTATTGATAATCCGGCAACGCCCTGGACCGTACAGACTATTGAAAGCATCAGCCACATGCTGGCTGGGGGAAATAAACTGACAGCCCAGCGCCAGCATCTCGCGAAATAACTGCCGTTTGCCCGCCACCAGCTGGTGCGCGCGATCAATCTTCACCGGCGGATAGTTATTTAAGGTCGGGCATTTCTGACAGCCCGTTTTCCAGCCTTCGCACCCGTCGGTAAAAGCGCAGCGTCCGGTAACGCTCCAGTGATCGTGCAGTGTCCAGACCAAAGTGACATCCGGTTTGTGGTTTTTCACCTTTTCGCAAAAGCGCACCAGGCTCTTAAGATTCAACCAGTAGCTGTGCAGCACATGAAAATGCAACACCACCGGACCCGGTGTGCGAGTAATGGTGCGATATAACTCATTGAAATTGCCGAACAGATCGCGATTAAACAGACGAAACAGGGCAATGTTCGCCATCGCGGTCATCCGCGGCGTATGTTTGATGACCTGCGGATAGTTCTGATGGCTGATGCTCTCTTTGCCACCTTTGCCGTAGCCGTAGACAAAATGTGACGCCAGCCCCTGTTGCAGCGCGCGCTGGTGGAGATCTAACGCCACACCTGCCGCCCCGCCTTCCGCCAGTCGCACATTAAATTGCAGAATATTCATTTAATTACCTTCACTCGCGCTTTTTCTCCCACCACCAGCGCGTTGTCCGGGATTGCGTCGAGCACCACGCTGCCCGCCCCTACGGTGACGTTGTTACCAATCGTGATATCGCCAAGGATAATGACGTTGGCACCAAGTTCGACGCCGTTGCCAATGTGTGGACATGCCATGTTATCGGCACCACGATTGCCGATAGTGACGCCGTGGCGAATGGTGAAATCATCCCCCGCGACCACGTTTTTATTGATCACTACGGCATAGCCGTGATGGATAGTAAAGCGTCGGCCAATGGTCGCGGCGGCCTGGATTTCATAACCGAAAAAGCATTCGGTGATAATGCGATACAGCACCAACAGCGGGGCCGCCCACAGATTGTTGAGGACGTTTTTTTTGCGCCACACTGAACAAAAATGAGCAACGCGATAGGCAAGAACCATGCAGCACGGGCGTAAACTCCAGCTGTTGGCGCGCAGATCTTCCAGCATCTTTAGCGCCCCCGAATTCCATCAGCCAGACGTTTGCCGTTACGCACCGACAGCAGCGTCAACAAGGTGCGCCAGGTCATGCGTTTATTGCGGATCTGGTAGAGGGTAAACAACTGATATTTCTTGCTGGCGCGGTCGAATTTGTCTTTGTGCTTACGATAAAAGTGGAAGTACCCGGAGAATTTTTTCGGTGACGAGGTGATCTGCATTTCGCCGTGATTGATATGCAGGATCTGCGTCGCCTCTTCCACTTTCCACGGTTCGCCGTACTCCACCACCATTCGCAGGAAGATGTCGTAATCCTGTGCCGCTTTCAGTTCGGTATCGAACAAGCACTCTTTGAAACGCCACGCCCAGCTAAACACCTGATTACCAATGATATTGCGTTTGTAGAACAGTCGGCGTGAATACGGCGATTTGGGATACAGCGGCAAGCTTGCCGGTTGGGAATAGACTTCGCCCTGGCAAACGTAGTCGTTGGCGTACAAGAACGCATGTGTGACCAGTTGCTGTTTATGGGCGAGGAAGACGCTCAGGCGGTTGGGTGTCCATTCATCATCGTCATCGATCCCGGTGATGTATTCCCCTTGTGCCAGCATAATCGCCTGGTTACGTACCGCGCACGCCCCGCTGTTAATGTCGTTGTGAATGTAGGTAATGCGCGAGTCGTTGAGGGCGGTGACGTATTGTTGCAGCTGTTCCCAGGAGGTGGAGCAATCATCCACGATAATCATCTCCCAGTTGCTGTAGTCCTGGCGCAGGACCGATTTTATCGCCCGAATCGCCAGTTGTTGGCGGTTCCAGGTCGGCATATAGATTGAGATCAGCGGATTGTCTTTCATAGGTTGTTCTCCCGGAGTATCGAGATGTTCTGCCGGTTTATAAGCTGGTTTACAGGTTCTGTTGCCGGATGCGGCGTGAACGCCTTATCCGGCCTACGGAGCGGGTTTGCTTGCCTGATGCGGCGTGAACGTAGGTCGGATAAGATGCGTCAGCATCGCATCCGACAGCGGATCTCGTTATTTCGCATCCGACTTATATTCGTATTCGTAATAGCCATAATCCTGATACGCGCTGGCGCGGCGGAAGATAGAGTTCAGAATCACCCCTTTCACCGGAATACCGTTTTGCTCAAAGCGGCTCAGACTGGTTTCCACTTCTTTCAAGGTGTTGACCGCATAACGCGCCACCATTAACGTGGTTCCGACGTGACGCCCGACAATTGCGGCATCGGTCACAGCCAGAATCGGCGGCGTATCAATCAACACCAGGTCGTAGTTTTTACTCGCCCAGTTCACCAGTTCGGTAAAGCGTTCGCTCATCAACAGTTCAGAAGGATTTGGCGGCACCTGGCCGCGCGGGATCAGGTCAAATTTGGCAATAGAGGTCGGTTTAGCAGCGGTAGTAATATCGCCCTGACCAATCAGAATTTCCGACAAGCCATTGACGTTATTGGTGCCGAGCAGCTCGTGGGTGTAGCCTTTGCGCATATCGCAGTCGATCAACAACACCCGTTTATTGGTCTGGCTAATGACCGCCGCCAGGTTGGCGCAGACAAAGGTTTTACCGATTGACGGGCTAACCCCGGTCATCATCAACACATTGTTCTGTGCCTGCATCATCGCGAAGTGCAAACTGGTACGCAGACTACGGATGGCTTCAATCGCCAGATCGGTTGGATTCCCCACCGCCAGTAGCTGGCTCTGTTTATAGCGTTTAACCCCTTTGATGGTTTTGACGCTATCGCGCGCTTTTTGCCATTCCGACAGCGGGATGCTGGCATAGACGCTTATGCCGTGTTCTTCCAGCACCTGCGGGCTTTCAATGCCGCGATTGAACAACGAGCGCAGCAGCACACCCACGATAGAAAGCATCAGGCCGAGGATGATTGCGCCGAGAATAATCAGCCCTTTCTTCGGTTTCAGCACGCCAGGCTGGGTGATTGCCGGGTCAACAATACGCACATCGCCGACAGTGCTGGCCTCGGTAATTTTCAGCTCCTGCTCTTTATTCAACAGTTGCATATAGACCTGCTGCCCAGACTCGACATCGCGCGTCAGACGCACAATCTCCTGCTGGGTTTTCGGCATCGCCGTTACGCGACCGTTAAGTTTGGCTTTCTCTTCTTCCAGCGCCTGACGTTTCTCCAGCAGCGTGCGGTACGCCGGGTGAACTTTGGTGTACAGCTTGGAGATTTCCGCCTCTTTAAAGGTCAGTTCGTTCAACTGCGCGTCGATGTTCACCATTGAATCAAGCACCGCTTTCGCTTCCAGCGGCAGATCAACAGAATCTTTATCCTGACGGAAGGCATTCAGTTTGTTTTCAGCAACATCAAGGCGGCTGCGTACTTCTGGTAACTGTTGCGCGAGGAAGGCGAGGCTTTTCGACGCTTCCGCCGATTTGCGCTCAATATTTTGTTCCTGATAGTTACGGGCGATACTGTTAAGAATGTCGCGGATCTGTTCGCGATCTTCACCGGTATAAGTCAGGCTCAGTACGCCAGCGTCTTTGCCATTCTCTGTTACCGTCAGGCTGTTTTGCAGTTGATTGATCATCCCCAGCGTGGAGTATTTAGTGACGGTAAACTCACTGCCCGGGCTGGCGTGAATGGCTTCAACCATCAGCGTGACACCTTCTTTTTTCAGCATCTGACCCGCTTGCCCACGAGCGCTAAAGCCGCCGTCGCTGCTCAAAGTGTAGTTTTTGTTGTCCAGCACATTAAGCGTAAACACCTGATCCACCATCTCTTTTGGACGGTTAAAGGTGGTCACTTTTACGGTCTCGTTCTGACGTCCCATCAGGCGATCCCAGCCCGCACCGAAAATGGGGAACGTGTTTTTGCTCACCGCAATATCGAGGTCAAGATCGTCCACCGTTTTACCGAGCACCAGACGCGAGCGAATCAACTGGATCTCGGCGTCCGATGCTGGCGGTTTGTTGGCTAATGCCGAGCCGATATCCTGCACTAACGAATTGCCGCTGCTTTGCTCGATTTGTACCAGTGCGTCGGCGCTGTATATCGGCGTAGCGAAGAAGGTGTAAATCACGGCACAGAGGGCGAATACGGCGGTGATGCCAATTACCCACCAGCGCGCTTCAATGACGGTGCCGACCAAGCGACCAATATCGATTTCATCACTGCCCGTTACCGGAGCGGCATGTTGTTTTACTTTTTCTGTCATTGTTATACCTGCTCTGCGTTCAATGCCTGCGCCCACTGGCGGGCAGACCGTTCAAGTAATGTGTACACCGCTGCAAACGTTTCCCGGCTTTTGCGATACGGATCGGGGATTTCACATTCGTTATCCCAGTGACCAAACAGCATCACTTTGCCGCGCATCTCAGGTGCCATCTCGCATAAGCGTTCGATATGGCGCTTTTCCATGGTCAAAATCAGGTCGTAGTTGCGACACAGGCTGCGGCTGATTTGACGGGCACAGTGACCTTCCAGAGACAGTTGATGTTCTGCGGCAACACTGATGGCAGTAGGATCAGCCCCTTTACCGACCAGTGCGCCGAGACCAGCGGATTCTACTTTCAGCTCAGGGTGATAACGTTGCAGTAAGCGTTCCGCCGTCGGGGAACGGCAAATATTGCCGACACAGACAACTAAGATGTTGTTAAACATGACGATTACCAGTTATGAATGTCGCTGGCTGTATCCGTCATGTAACGGACACCGCTAATAGTTGGCAGCAACTGATTGATCAGACGGTTCCAGCGGGAAACCGGGGCGGTGGTGACATACACCACGTCATAAGGCTGCAGGCGGAATTCTGTCGCCATCACCAGCGACGTGGCATCGGACATATCCAGTTGGTAGATATTGGCGATCTTGCCGTTTCGCCCACCCTCGCCTTTCAGCGGACGAATGACAAAGATGCCGCTGGCGTTGGAGGTGGTCATGTCGATACCTTCGGCATTGCCCAGGGCTTCAGTCAAGGTCATGCCGCTAAAGTCCATTTTCAGGGTGCTCTGTTTCTTCACTTCACCCATCACAAACACTTTCAGATCATCATTACGCGGCACGTAGAGGATATCGCCGGGGTAAAGCAGTCGATTCTGATTGAGGTCACCGTTTTGCATCAGCGCCTGCAAAGAAATGCGTTCTTCACGACCATTGTGTGTTAGCACCACGTTGCGCCAGTCAGCGGTATCGGTCAGGCCACCTGCGGCGTTAATGGCGTCGAGAATGGTCAATGGTACGTTGGTGATCGCCTGTTGACCGGATTTATTCACCTGACCGGAGATATAGGCCTTTTGCGAGCGGAAGGCGGCGATATTAACGTCCACCTGTGGGTCAGCGATGTACGTCGCTAAGCGCCCGGTAATATCACTGCGGATTTCAGCGAGCGTTTTCCCCACCACGTGAACCTTGCCGATATACGGGTAGAACATAGTGCCGTCAGGCTGTACCCAGTTGCCGGTGTCGCTGGAGCTGCGGTACTGACCAGCTGGCGTGGTGAGTTCCGGGTGATCCCAGACGGTGACATTAAGAACGTCGCCCGGCCCGACACGATATTGATAATTGGCAATCTCGCTTTCCAGCGTCATATTGGGGCGCGCGACGTTCGGGCGTGGACGTAATTGATCAATCAGGCGCGGGGTCAGCGGATAAACATTCACCATTTTGTCGAGATCGAAATCAGCATCCTGCTGTTTGATGACGTCTTTACCCATCGTCGACATATTGCTGCCCGGAAGTACTGTGCAACCGCTTATCAAGGTTACTGACACCAATAATGGCATCAATTTCATTTTGGATTTCATCATTGTTTATTTATCACTTTGGCAGAGTAATTATCCTGTGCACTATTAATAGCAATGTCGCCATGCACATTTACCTTGCAGTTAATTGAATAAAAATTTAACTGGCATCAGTCCTAAAAAAATTGATTTCATCCGCAGGCTATTGACAGAATAATTCAGACTGGTCTTTCAGGCGTCCAGACACGCTACCGCCCCTGGCTTTTTAGCTACCAATACACTGATTTAGTTTAGTTTTTACCCCCTCTCAGCATGCAGTCGTTGATGAGAAAGGGTTATTGCGGAAATTAACTTCCGAATATAAGGTGACATTATGGTAATTGAATATTGGCTCTCCAATAATGCAGGAGGAAGTGTTACAGCTAACGGAATAGCAGGCAAGGTAACAATTCGGCAATTGGCTATTTTTAAGAATTATATTAAGTGTCAATCAATATGTTTTTTAGGAATTTCTTTAGGTTGACAATAATTAATATAGTGCCTCCATATGCGATATTTCTTAAATAATGTTTTATTATTGCCACTTTTAATTCAGGGATAATGCGATGTTATAGCCCTCAAATAAAGTCAGATAAATAGTGCTGTGACATTGCATTTTTGCCCTGATTTATCCATGATCGAATTGTGACATTTGTCATACAACGAATAGGTTTTGTACTTACTATGGAATGGATTGCCGATCCGTCTATCTGGGCCGGGTTAATCACGCTAATTGTGATCGAACTGGTCCTCGGCATTGATAACCTGGTCTTTATTGCCATCCTCGCCGAAAAACTACCGCCGAAGCAGCGCGACCGCGCACGGGTTACCGGGCTGCTGCTGGCAATGTTAATGCGCCTGTTACTGCTGGCGTCAATCTCCTGGCTGGTCACCCTGACTCAACCACTGTTCAGCTTCCGCTCGTTTACCTTTAGCGCCCGCGACTTAATCATGCTGTTTGGTGGTTTCTTCCTGCTGTTCAAAGCCACGATGGAGTTGAACGAACGGCTGGAGGGGAAAGACAGCAATAACCCCACACAACGCAAAGGTGCGAAGTTCTGGGGCGTGGTGACGCAAATTGTGGTACTGGACGCCATCTTCTCACTTGACTCGGTGATTACTGCCGTCGGGATGGTCGACCATTTACTGGTCATGATGGCCGCCGTTGTTATCGCGATCAGCCTGATGCTGATGGCAAGCAAGCCGTTAACGCAATTTGTTAACAGTCACCCGACCATCGTCATACTCTGCCTAAGCTTCCTGTTGATGATTGGCTTTAGCCTGGTGGCGGAAGGTTTCGGCTTCGTCATTCCGAAAGGCTATCTGTATGCTGCCATTGGTTTCTCGGTGATGATCGAGGCGCTCAATCAGCTGGCTATCTTTAACCGGCGACGTTTTCTTTCCGCTAACCAGACGCTGCGCCAGCGGACTACCGAAGCGGTAATGCGCTTGTTAAGCGGGCAAAAAGAAGATGCGGAACTGGATGCCGAAACCGCGTCCATGCTGGTGGATCATGGTAACCAGCAGATCTTTAATCCGCAGGAACGGCGGATGATTGAGCGGGTACTTAATCTTAACCAGCGTACTGTCAGCAGCATCATGACCTCACGCCACGACATTGAGCATATCGATCTCAACGCGCCGGAAGAGGAGATCCGCCAGCTGCTGGAGCGAAATCAGCACACGCGTCTGGTCGTTACCGACGGCGATGATGCAGAAGATTTGCTCGGTGTCGTTCACGTTATCGATCTTCTGCAACAGTCGCTGCGCGGTAAACCGCTCAACCTGCGGGTGTTGATTCGCCAACCGCTGGTGTTCCCGGAAACTTTACCGTTGTTACCTGCCCTGGAGCAGTTCCGTAATGCCCGCACACACTTTGCTTTTGTGGTGGATGAGTTTGGCTCGGTGGAAGGGATTGTGACATTAAGTGACGTCACGGAAACTATTGCCGGTAACTTGCCGAACGAAGTGGAAGAGATCGACGCCCGCCATGATATTCAGAAAAACGCCGACGGTTCCTGGACGGCGAATGGTCATATGCCACTGGAAGATCTGGTCCAATATGTGCCGCTGCCGCTGGATGAAAAACGTGAATATCACACCATTGCCGGGCTGTTGATGGAATATTTACAGCGTATTCCAAAACCTGGCGAAGAAGTTCAGGTGGGGGATTATTTGCTTAAAACGTTGCAGGTGGAAAGCCATCGCGTACAGAAGGTGCAGATTATTCCGCTGCGTAAGGATGGCGAGATGGAGTACGAGGTGTGATGGCATGTAGGCCTGATAAGACGCGTAAGCGTCGCATCAGGCGTTTCATTCAACCGGGAGAGTATGTGACATTAGAGGCTGTTCCGTTCACTTTATGTTCCTCGCTACTTTGGAACGCTCAAGCCGGTGAACGTGCCAGGGTGGCTCAATCGCCACCACCCTGGCAACCCGGGCTCCCGGCGGTAAATCGCCGCTAGCGCGGTCCCCTCATCTTATTCCTTTCGGCTATCGGGTACGGGCGCGAGGTAACATCCCTGTAAAACGCGCCCTCAGCCCACATCCATGTGGGCTGCCCCGGCCTACAGGAAACGATTCGGCGATTTACAGCCGGACCAACACCCTCGCTGAAGTATCTTACTTATACAGATGATTCATCTTTGCTGAAAGTAATCTACGTGATTGCCTGATGCGACGCTTACGCGTCTTATCAGGCCTTGTATTATCCCTCCTGTGCAGAGAAAATCGGCCAGTTTTCTCTGCCTGCAGTCCGCATGCCGTATCGGGCCTTAGGTTTTCAACCTGTTGCGTAGATTTATGCAGCGGACTGCCTTTCTCCCAAAGTGATAAACCGGACAGTATCATGGACCGGTTTTCCCGGTAATCCGTATTTGCAAGGTTGGTTTCACGATGGAACATGAACTTCATTATATCGGTATCGACACCGCTAAAGAGAAACTGGATGTCGATGTGTTGCGTCCTGATGGTCGTCATCGCACCAAAAAATTCGCTAACACCACTAAAGGGCACGATGAGCTGGTGAGCTGGCTGAAGGGTCACAAGATTGACCATGCGCATATCTGCATCGAAGCGACCGGCACCTATATGGAACCTGTCGCAGAGTGCCTTTACGATGCAGGCTACATAGTGTCAGTCATTAATCCTGCGTTGGGTAAAGCTTTCGCTCAGAGTGAAGGACTGCGTAACAAGACTGATACCGTGGATGCGCGCATGCTGGCAGAGTTCTGTCGTCAGAAGCGCCCTGCAGCCTGGGAAGCGCCTCACCCGCTTGAACGCGCGTTGCGTGCCCTGGTAGTACGCCACCAGGCGCTGACAGATATGCACACGCAGGAACTGAACCGCACTGAAACGGCGCGGGAAGTCCAGAGACCGAGCATTGATGCTCACCTTCTGTGGCTTGAAGCAGAGCTGAAGCGTCTTGAGAAGCAGATAAAAGACCTGACAGACGATGATCCGGATATGAAACACCGCAGGAAACTGCTGGAAAGTATCCCGGGTATCGGAGAGAAAACATCTGCGGTATTACTGGCTTATATCGGTCTGAAGGACCGCTTCGCCCATGCCAGACAGTTCGCCGCTTTTGCGGGTCTGACACCACGGCGTTATGAATCAGGCAGTAGTGTGAGAGGGGCAAGCCGGTTGAGTAAAGCCGGACATGTGTCGCTTCGCAGGGCGTTGTATATGCCTGCAATGGTAGCCACCAGTAAGACTGAGTGGGGACGGGCGTTCCGCGACCGTCTGGCGGCTAATGGCAAGAAAGGAAAAGTGATTCTCGGCGCGATGATGCGCAAGCTGGCACAGGTGGCGTATGGAGTGCTGAAGTCAGGCGTACCGTTCGATGCGTCACGGCATAATCCGGTAGCTGCGTAAAAATCGCGGAAGGGATGAAAAAAACAGCGCCTGACGGCGCTGTGTCTGGCATGCCTGCAATCTGGGAAACCAGGGTAGAAAAAAACTTGCAGGCCATAACAGTATCTACAGCATATGTCATCTGGATGACTTACATCTTCTCCAGCAACTTCTTCACATCTTTGCCATTGCGGGAATCTTTATTCCGCTCGGCCCAGTCATTCAGGCGACGTTTCGCTTCGTCCTGTAGATGTTTGCGTAGCAGCTGGTCCACTTGCAGGCTGTAATTAAGTTGCTGCCAGTTGCCATAAACCCGCAGCGGTACTGGCGTTTCTTTGAGGAAATCAATCAGTTTGCTTTCCCCGTTCCAGCCACCCACGACCCGAATATCAAACTGGGTGTCGCAGGTTTGATCTGCCAAATTCAACATGCCTTCCCCTGTCAGCGCCAGCACAGGCGATTGACCTTGCATGTCGTTTAACGTCACGACGCCATCCTTCAACGTCAAATCGGTGGTAAAGCGGTCAAGACGCGTCACGTTATCGAAGTTTTCAGCGGCCTTCACATCACCACCATTACGCTCTACCGCTTGCTGAATCATCTGCTGGAAGTTCATCCCTTCCATGCGTGTGTCGGTCATCTCAACATGCGCCTGCCCTTGCCAGTTGTTGCGGAATGCGTCGGCATCTATGTCAGCACCGGAGAAATCACCCGCAAGTGACATCTTTCCGGTCAACGAAATCGGATAGTTAAACGCCTTCAGAATGGTGCCAATCTCAACGTTTTCCAGCCGTGGCTGGAAGATTATCCGCGGACTTATTGATGTCGCGTCCAGCGTGCCCGGCAGCGAAACCTGTCCACCGTTAAGCTTGCCCTGCAGTTGAGTAATTTCCAGCAAACCCGACTTGTTGGTCATTTGCGTGGCAACGTCTGTAAAATTCATTCCGCGCCAGCGCACGTTACTGGCCTGCAACAAAATATCAGCCGTAAAGCCTTGCAATCCCTGATAGGCCGGTTCATCAATACGCGAAGAAATGACCGGGCGCGGCAACGTGGATTGGCTCTGCCCCTGCTGCGCGGCACCGTTTTCACCGTTCGCTGTTTCTTTAAGCGGGATGAGGTTGTCAAGATTCAGTTGCGGGAATTGCAGTCTCAGCTGCCATTCCGGTTTCTCTGTCAGCGTGACCTGTGCTTGCCCGCTCAGCGTACTGTCATTGGCGGTCAAACTAATTTGGTTAAATGAAAGGCGTTTATGTGACTCCTGCCACTGGGCCTGGAAACTCCCCTGCCCCTGAATACCTTGTTTTGGTAAATCGGCACCCTGCAACTGCCAGTTAATTTGTTCAATAGCCGCCGTTAAATCATGCGGATAATCAGAAGCATCTACCGTACCGTTAAGGGATATCGTGAGATCGCGCTGATCGCGATTAACCCGCCCGGAGAACTCAAATGAACCACGATGTTGGGGATCTTGTTCCATTTGCAGGCGGATATTACGGATTGTCACCTGCTCGTCATCTTCATGCTGGAACACCAGCACGCTGTCCGCCACCTTAAGACTGGATATATCAAACGACCATCCGCGATCGTCTGACAGATCCGGCAAGGTATTGTCGCGCGGTGCAACCGGGGCATCTTCGCTGCGTACCGCTTCCGTCTGCGGCGTCAGTTGGATCACGGCCCCTTTTAGCATCACCTGCTTAACGCTCAGTTGATGACTCAGCAGTGGTAAAAGCGCCACGTCCAGACGCATGTTGTCTGCGCGAACCAGTGGCTGGCTCGCGCCCTGGGCAGTGAGAGACATTCGCCCGGAGAGGATACTAAGTTGCGGCCAGACGTGCCAACGCAGTGGCCCGTCGAGCTGCAATTGATAACCGCTACGTGCAGCAACTTGCTTGACCATATAGTCGCGGAAATCATTCGGATTCACCAGCAACACTAACGCAGATAACCCGGCCACCAGCACGACCAGGAGTATCATCAGCGTCGTCAGAAATCGTCTCATGGTATCCTCAATGGGCCTGAATTAGTCTTTATCGATTCGGCTGGCTACCGCGCCCTGCTGGTTGCGATATTTCGCATCTTCACGGCGGTTGTAAGGTCGCGCCGCCGGGCCGGAAAGCGGCTCAAAGCTCAGCGCACCAATTAACATGCCCGGACGCAGCGCCAGCGGCAGCTTACCGGAGTTGTAGAACTCCAGCACAATGCAGCCAGACCAGCCCGGATCGATACGGTGCGCGGTGACGTGCACCATAAGCCCCAGACGCGCCAGTGAGGAACGACCGTCCAGCCATCCCACCAGATCGGCTGGCAGCGTCACCGACTCCAGCGTCACCGCCAGCGCCAGCTCTCCTGGGTGAAGATAAAACGCCTCGCTTTCATCGAGTACGATCTCATCGCTCATCACTCGGTCAAGCGCGGCGCTCACTTCATCTTTGGGACCGCTCAGATCGATAAACGCTGCCGTGTGACCACGGAAGGTACGAAATTTATTGCCCAGGCGCACATCCACCGTCGCGCCATTAATACGCTCCACTGGCGGACGTGGGTTGATCGACAAACGGCCTTCATCAAGCCAGGCTTCAATATCTCGGTCACACAGACGCATGGCATTTTCTCCTTTCGCGCATCACTCCCTTAACGCCAATTACGTCAAGGGCATACCAGGTTATCACTGAACGGTACACAATTTATCAAGCTTATTCAAAGAACTGACTTATTTTCGCTTTCAATATATCGATGGCGATGCGGTTTTTCCCGCCGCGCGGCACGATAATGTCCGCATATTGTTTAGATGGCTCAATGAATTGCAGGAACATCGGGCGCACAGTTTTTTGATATTGCGCCATCACTGAATCCATTGAACGCCCACGCTCGTTAACATCACGCTTGATGCGGCGCATCAAGCAGATATCCAGCGGGGTATCAACGAAAATTGAGAAGTTAAGTTCATCACGCAAACGCGCATCCGTCAGCAGCAAAATGCCTTCGAGAATGATGACCTTCTTCGGCTCAACCTTTACCGTTTCTTTCATACGCGTATGTTCAACATAGCTGTATACCGGCAGGTCAATTGCCGAGCCGCGTTTCAATGCTTGTAAATGCTCAAGCAGCAGGCTGTGATCCATCGCGCTGGGATGGTCGTAGTTGGTCTTAACGCGTTCTTCCATCGACAGATGGCTTTGATCTTTGTAATAGCAGTCTTCGGGAATTACGCCGATGTGTTCATCACCGA
The DNA here is from genome assembly GCF_030295175.1 of Escherichia sp. HH091_1A. Taxonomy (NCBI): domain Bacteria; kingdom Pseudomonadati; phylum Pseudomonadota; class Gammaproteobacteria; order Enterobacterales; family Enterobacteriaceae; genus Escherichia; species Escherichia sp. HH091_1A. The sequence continues at coordinate 2,563,954 of NZ_AP025747.1, forward strand.
CTTGCTCACGTAATTCACGATAAAGGGTACTGGCAATAAGACTCTTGCCGGAAGCCGATGCGCCAGCGATACCGATAATGACGCACTGATGAGACTGATCAGTCATATATTTAGCGACCTGATTAACCTGGATGTTAGGAAGGGGGCGACGAAGCGCCAAACGCGGCAATTATAGGGATTTCATCCGCCTGATACCAGTCGAATAGCGTTGCCGCGCGCTCAGAGTTAATTGTTGACGAAGAATTCCCGGTGGCAAATTACGTTGATCAGTTTTATACAAGGTAAAAAATGTTATACGCAGTTGCGCAAATTATCCGCCTTTACGTCACTTTATGAGCAATTCGCATATAAAATGTAAAACTTTTGTACTAGCATAAACACAGAAACGAATACTGGCGACCTGGTCTTGCGGATAAAGCGGTAATGAGCAAACAATCACAGCATGTATTAATTGCCCTGCCCCACCCGCTGCTTCACCTGGTCAGTTTAGGTTTAGTCTCGTTTATCTTCACCCTTTTCTCGCTTGAGCTTTCGCAGTTTGGCACCCAACTCGCCCCACTGTGGTTCCCGACGTCCATCATGATGGTGGCGTTTTATCGCCATGCCGGGCGCATGTGGCCGGGGATTGCGCTGAGCTGCTCGCTGGGAAATATCGCCGCATCCATCCTGCTTTTTTCCACCAGCTCGCTGAACATGACCTGGACGACCATCAATATTGTTGAAGCCGTGGTCGGGGCAGTGCTACTGCGTAAATTGCTGCCGTGGTATAACCCCTTGCAAAATCTGGCTGACTGGCTGCGTCTGGCACTCGGCAGCGCCATTGTTCCACCTCTGTTAGGGGGTGTTCTGGTTGTCCTGCTGACGCCCGGAGACGATCCTCTCAGGGCATTTTTGATATGGGTACTGTCAGAATCCATCGGCGCCCTGGCACTGGTGCCGCTGGGATTGTTATTTAAACCACACTATCTGCTGCGCCATCGCAACCCAAGGTTGCTTTTTGAGTCACTGCTCACGTTAGCCATCACACTGACGTTAAGCTGGCTTTCGATGCTGTATCTACCGTGGCCTTTTACTTTCATTATTGTGCTGCTGATGTGGAGCGCCGTGCGCCTGCCACGAATGGAAGCCTTTTTGATTTTCCTTACCACGGTGATGATGGTGTCGCTGATGATGGCCGCGGATCCCTCCCTGCTTGCTACGCCGCGGACGTACCTGATGAGCCATATGCCGTGGCTACCGTTTTTACTGATCCTGCTGCCCGCCAACATCATGACGATGGTGATGTATGCCTTTCGTGCGGAACGCAAACACATTTCCGAAAGCGAAACCCGCTTTCGGAACGCGATGGAATATTCCGCCATCGGCATGGCATTAGTGGGCACCGAGGGGCAATGGCTGCAATCCAACAAAGCGCTCTGCCAGTTTCTCGGTTACAGTCAGGAAGAACTGCGCGGACTTACCTTTCAGCAACTGACCTGGCCGGAGGATCTCAATAAAGATCTGCAACAGGTTGAAAAGCTGATAAGCGGTGAAATAAACACCTATTCAATGGAAAAACGCTACTACAACCGCAATGGCGATGTTGTCTGGGCGTTGCTTGCCGTCTCACTGGTGCGCCACACCGATGGTACGCCGCTCTATTTTATCGCTCAGATTGAAGACATTAACGAGCTAAAACGCACCGAACAGGTGAACCAGCAACTGATGGAGCGCATCACGCTGGCTAACGAAGCGGGCGGGATTGGCATCTGGGAGTGGGAGCTAAAGCCGAATATTTTTAGCTGGGATAAGCGGATGTTCGAGCTGTATGAAATTCCTCCGCATATCAAACCGAACTGGCAGGTGTGGTACGAGTGCGTGCTGCCGGAAGATCGCCAGCACGCCGAAAAAGTGATTCGCGATTCATTGCAATCGCGCTCTCCCTTTAAACTGGAATTTCGCATTACCGTGAAAGACGGTATTCGCCATATCCGCGCCCTCGCCAACCGGGTACTGAATAAAGAAGGCGAAGTTGAACGCCTGCTTGGCATCAATATGGATATGACTGAAGTGAAACAGCTTAACGAGGCACTGTTTCAGGAAAAAGAGCGCCTGCATATTACGCTGGACTCCATCGGCGAAGCCGTGGTCTGTATTGACATGGCGATGAAAATTACCTTTATGAATCCAGTGGCGGAGAAGATGAGCGGCTGGACGCAGGAAGAAGCGTTAGGTGTTCCGCTCCTGACGGTGTTGCATATTACTTTTGGCGACAACGGGCCATTAATGGAGAACATTTACAGTGCCGACACCTCGCGTTCCGCGATTGAACAAGATGTAGTGTTGCACTGTCGAAGCGGCGGCAGCTACGACGTGCATTACAGTATTACACCGCTAAGTACTCTGGATGGCAGCAATATTGGTTCGGTTCTGGTGATTCAGGACGTCACCGAATCACGCAAAATGTTACGGCAGCTGAGCTACAGCGCCTCCCATGATGCACTGACGCATCTCGCCAATCGCGCCAGTTTTGAGAAGCAACTACGCATCCTGCTGCAAACGGTAAACAGTACACATCAGCGACATGCACTGGTGTTTATCGATCTTGATCGCTTTAAAGCGGTGAATGACAGCGCCGGACACGCCGCTGGCGACGCTTTGTTGCGCGAACTGGCGTCATTGATGCTGAGTATGCTGCGCTCCAGCGACGTGCTGGCGCGACTCGGTGGCGATGAATTTGGTCTGCTGCTGCCAGATTGTAATGTCGAAAGTGCGCGTTTTATCGCTACACGCATTATCAGTGCCGTGAATGACTATCACTTTATATGGGAAGGACGTGTACATCGGGTAGGTGCCAGTGCCGGGATTACCTTGATTGATGACAACAATCATCAGGCGGTTGAAGTGATGTCGCAGGCTGACATCGCCTGTTATGCCTCCAAAAATGGTGGCCGCGGCCGGGTGACAGTTTACGAACCGCAGCATGCTGACGCACATAGCGAACGGGCGGCGATGTCGATTGATGAACAGTGGCGGATGATTAAAGAGAATCAGTTGATGATGATCGCCCACGGCGTCGCTTCGCCACGGATCCCGGAAGCGCGTAATTTGTGGTTGATATCACTAAAACTCTGGGGTTGCGAAGGCGAGATTTTTGATGAACAAACATTTCGTCGTAGCTTCAGTGATCCGGCGCTTAACCATGCTCTTGACCGCCGGGTACTCAATGAATTTTTCCAGCAGACCGCAAAAGCGATTGCCAGTAAAGGCTTAAGCATCGCCCTCCCCCTTTCTGTTGCCGGTTTGAGTAGCGCCTCGCTGGTGAATGAACTAATTGAGCAGCTGGAAAATAGCCCTCTACCACCACGGTTATTACATCTGATTATTCCGGCAGAAGCGGTTTTCGATCACGCAGAAAGCGTGCAAAAACTACGGCTGGCGGGATGTCGGATAGTGCTCAGCCAGGTGGGTCGCGATCTGCAAATTTTCAACACGCTGAAAGCGAATATGGCAGATTACCTGCTACTTGACGGTGAGCTATGCGCCAGCGTGCAGGGTAATTTGATGGATGAGATGCTGATTACGATTATTCAGGGGCACGCTCAGCGACTCGGGGTGAAGACTATCGCCGGGCCAGTTGTTTTACCCTTAGTGATGGATACGCTTTCTGGCATCGGCGTTGATCTGATTTATGGTGATGTGATTGCCGATGCCCAACCGTTGGATTTGCTGGTGAATAACAGTTATTTCGCGATTAACTGAGGGAGCGTTTGCCCATTGCCTGATGCGACGCTAACGCGTCTTATCATGCCTACAAATCGCTCATTCCCCAGGCCGGATAAGGCGCTCGCACCGCATCCGGCGACCAACGTCATGCTTCGTCTGGTTGCCAGCCTTCCGTATACCAGATATGCAACAGCGCATAAGAACGCCAGGGCTTCCAGCGCTCGGCATATCGGCGGATTTGTGCCGGTGTCATTCCCGGAAATCGCTGTTTAATCAGATAATCATCCGGCAGGAAAACATCTTTCGCCTGCCAGCCGCGCAAGGCGAAATAATTCGCCGTCCAGCGCCCGATACCCGGAAAAGTTTGCAGTTTTTTCATCGCTTGTTCTACGTCGCCCGGTATTATCATTGGTAAGGTGCCCTCCAGCGCCGCATTTGCCAGATGAATCAGCGCCTCTGCCCGTTTCAACGGCATACCTAACGCTTTTAATGCCTGCGGGTCGGCTGCAGCCAGCCGCTGAGGCGTGGGGAAGCAGACATACTCCGGAAAATCATCCAGCCGTTCGCCATAAAGCTGTGCCACTCTGGCGGTCAATTTTGCCGCCATCGCCACGCTCACCAGTTGGCCTAAAATCGCCCGCACGCCCTGCTCAAAAGCATCAACACAACCAGGTAAACGCAATCCGGGCCGCGCCGCGCCTAACTTGCCCAACGCACCGTTAACAATCTGCGGGTGACATTGCAGATCAAACAGGCGGCTCATTTTCGCCAGACACTCAGCGGCAACAGGTTCTAAACCTGCACTTAAATTTATGTGCAGAGTATGGCTGGCTATATCCGGAATAGCAGTCACCACGCCGCGATATTCGCCCACCGCCAGACTACGGGCATAAAAATCGTCAGCGACCGTTTCCACGCCGCTCACCGCGCGGGCGGCGAGAAATCCCAACATCCACGACCAGTCATACGGCGGCTGCCAGTTCAGGGTATACATCGCTTCTCCTTGTTTATCCGCTTTCAGCATAAACGTTATTCAGACGCTGCGCTTTGCTTTCATATTCCGGTTGTCGCGACGGCAACATTTCGCTAAAGTCACGCCCCTTCTTCACCGGCATGGGGATTATTTCGTGTTTATTGGTTTTGATTACGGTACAGCAAACTGTTCAGTGGCGGTCATGCGTGACGGTAAACCGCAATTACTGAAAATGGAAAACGACAGCACGCTGCTGCCTTCAATGCTTTGCGCGCCAACGCGTGAAGCGGTAAGCGAATGGCTGTACCGCCATCATGATGTTCCGGCAGACGACAATGAAACGCAGGCGCTATTACGTCGGGCGATTCGTTATAACCGCGAAGAAGATATCGATGTCACGGCGAAAAGCGTGCAGTTCGGCCTTTCCTCACTGGCGCAGTACATTGATGATCCGGAAGAAGTGTGGTTTGTTAAATCACCAAAATCGTTCCTCGGTGCCAGCGGCTTAAAACCGCAGCAGGTGGCGCTGTTTGAGGATCTGGTCTGCGCAATGATGTTGCACATTCGCAAGCAGGCCCAGACACAGCTGCCAGAAGCGATTACCCAGGCGGTGATTGGTCGCCCGATCAACTTCCAGGGGCTGGGCGGCGATGAGGCAAACGCCCAGGCACAAGGGATTCTGGAGCGTGCAGCGAAGCGTGCCGGGTTTAAGGACGTGGTATTCCAGTACGAGCCGGTGGCGGCTGGGCTGGATTACGAAGCCACCTTGCAGGAAGAAAAACGCGTACTGGTGGTGGATATCGGCGGTGGTACGACTGACTGTTCTTTACTGCTAATGGGGCCACAGTGGCGTTCGCGCCTCGATCGTGAAGCCAGCCTGCTGGGTCACAGTGGTTGCCGTATTGGCGGTAACGATCTGGATATCGCGCTGGCGTTTAAAAATCTGATGCCATTACTGGGCATGGGTGGCGAAACTGAAAAAGGCATCGCCCTGCCGATCCTGCCGTGGTGGAATGCGGTTGCCATCAACGATGTACCAGCGCAGAGTGATTTCTACAGTAGTGCTAACGGTCGTCTGCTTAACGATCTGGTACGCGACGCCCGCGAACCGAAGAAAGTGGCCCTGTTACAGAAAGTCTGGCGTCAGCGTTTAAGTTATCGGCTGGTACGCAGCGCGGAAGAGAGCAAAATCGCCCTTTCCAGCGCAGCGGAAACCCGCGCATCGCTGCCATTTATCAGCGATGAACTGGCAACGCTGATTAGCCAACAAGGGCTGGAAAACGCACTCAGTCAGCCGCTGGCGCGAATTCTGGAACAGGTGCAACTGGCGCTGGATAACGCCCAGGAAAAACCGGATGTCATCTATCTGACTGGTGGTAGCGCCCGATCGCCGCTGATTAAAAAAGCGCTGGCAGAACAGTTGCCGGGCATTCCGATTGCAGGCGGCGATGACTTTGGGTCGGTTACCGCCGGGCTGGCACGTTGGGCAGAAGTGGTGTTTCGTTAATTGAAAAATGGCTCAGCAGCGGCTTAAATCAGCCTGCGCCTGAGCCAATTTCTCCGCTGCCTGACGTAATGGTTCCATCAACGGCATGGTCCGTGCAGGAGCATGAAGGCGGAATCGCTGCAACTCTGTCGCGCCGACAGTCAGCGCCGATTCCAGCCGATGTCGTTTGGCGGTCATTTTCGCCATTACCGCTTGTCTGTCTGCTGGCGTTACCGCTTCATTCGGCCTGAACACAAAACGGCGTTCGCAACTCGCTTTCCAGTCGATAACCGCCTGTGTCAGATGATCACCAAACCCTTTCACTTGCTTAACACCACGACGGGTAACATCTGCTGCTGTTTCAATACCAAAAGACCGTAACGCCGCTTTACGCGCAGGGCCAACACCGGGTATAGAGGCAACATCAATAAAAAATCCCTCCAGAAACTTCTGCTTCTGCCGTTCCCTTGCGGTGTCGTGAAGTGCTGCCACCGCGCGCTTTTCTTCTTCCGGTAAACCGAGAATTTCGTCCTTCATTTTTTCGAGCATCGTCCGTTTGGCGATAAAACCTTCCAACCCGCCCAACTGTTGGATCTGGCTGACTAAATGGTCATAGTCCATTTTCGCACGATTAAATACCTCACGACGGTGCTGGACTTCTGCTTTGTAAGCTTTGCTTGTCAGACTGCCAATAATCCAGATAGCCGCCAGCACAGGAACCAAAATAATATAACGCGGTTCTGCCTGAAGACCGCAAAGCAACAGCGATAACGCTGACAGTGTGATCTCAATCAGAATAATGTATTCACGCCGTAACAGGCCTAAAGGAAGCGGCCTGCCAGCTGGTTGGAAATGATCGGGTAATGGCAGTTGCAATGCTGGTGGTGCTACTGACGCCATCACCATCGCCCAGACTTTCGCCAGCACAAAATCACCGCTGGTGGTAATGACCTCTTCGCCGAGATCAATAAAATAGATAACGCCTTGATTATCCAGCGCACACCACGGGCAGTCGGTTAAATGACAAGGGTAAACATGCATTGCTGAAACGGTACATTTCTTTAATTGTTGGCGTAGTAAATCAAGTGCCGCAACCCACGCTTTTGCCGTCGGACGCCCGGTTGCCACGCCACTTTCCGTGAATGCCTGCTGAAACATGGCTGCAACATCACCCGGTAACATCGATAGCGGAATCGATCGTGGCGGCGGTTTTAAGCCACGTCTCTGATTGTCTGACGCGTAGGCATAACGAAAATGGGCAATATCCGTCTCCAGCGCATTACCCGCCTCAGAGATAAGCGGCACACCAGAATAAGGATGCCGCCCACCAAACAATACGTGAAAAATCAGCAACGCAAGGCCAAAATTATCGTGATTCGCGGTGCGTTCAAAGCCGACAAATGATGGCAAGGTTTGCAGCTCTGGCGGCGTAAAATGCGACACGCCGACTTCGCATAAATGCAGCGTTCCAGTGGCGTTAATCTGAAAGGAGTCGCTATCAATCAACACCACTTTGCTGTCACGGCCTACCATAAAGCTGTTCTGGTTTACGTCACCCACGACGTGCCCGTGCTCGTGAACCGTAGCAAAAGATGAAGCAATATTGCGCGCAACATAGAGGAGAAAATCCCACGCGCAATGAGGGTAACTCTGACGACGATGTGCCGGGCTATAGATCATATGAATCGGTTCTTTACCAGAAACTTTTGGCATCATAAAACCGATAACCTTCCCACCTCGTCCACTATGAAGCGTTGCCTGCGGCCAGGCGACATAATTCAACAACTGCGCGTCAGCTGTCGCAGCCATAAAGCTAAGTTTGTCCTGTTTTAAGGCGGGTGGAGGTGTGTGATAAATCTTGGCAACGCTATCGACAAACTCCTCGATATCATAAACCGCGCCTTCGCCGCCTTTGCCCAGTTCACGCCCGAGAGTGGTCAATTCACCTGTCGATGTAAATACTTTTATATTTGTCTTCATAATGTTTCAAGGGCAGTCATATTATATTTCAATGAATAATAACACTGCCCATTATAATTATTTCTATATTGGAAGAGTCCCACTCAAGAATAAAAATGATAATGCAATTTCATCAGGATACAATTCAATTCCAACCTGATAATGATTCACTTCCACAGGTTTTTTGCTAACTTTTACTACACAGGGATTCTGGAGAAAAAATGAAAAAGATATTACTTATGTTGAGTCTGCTATTTTTTACTACCGCGGGCTTTAGTGAGATTTCGGATACGTTAGTGACAGGAGGTTATGATAAAAAGGCGATGTCTGACGCGATTAAACATGCGCGGAAAGAAACCGATCAATTCATCGAAGTTATGAATAAAAAAGATGCTGATACTTTCGCAGTCAAAGCCCCGATAACCGATCGCGGAGAAACCGAGCATTTCTGGCTCACGGATGTCACTTATTCTAACGGCATGTTTATTGGTATAATAAGCAATGACCCTGGTATTGTTACAAACGTAGAATATGGCCAGGAGTGGAAAATCAAGAAAGAAGATATTTCAGACTGGATGTATACGCGCGGGGATAAAATTTACGGTGGTTATACCATTGATCCTTTATTGGTCACCTATCCAAAAGAAGAAGCCGACGAGCTAAGAGCAAAATTAGTTCGCTAGCCAGCCATTATATTGATTGCTTAAACTGGCGGTTGAACCGTTGTCTTCAACCGCCATGCGATGTTCATTCTGTCCACATAGCCAGTGCTAACGTTTTATCATCATCGGTACGCTCGTTTACCGCTGGGCTGGACAAAAACTGCTTTAACAATTCAGGTAATAAATCGAGTTGTTCCTGCGTTGCTGACGCCAGTCCATTGAAAAACGGGGTAAAGAAAGGCACATGCGGAGAATTATCCAGCATATTTAACGCCAGTCTCTGAATACCATCCGTAAATGCTGCAACTCTATGCGCACGCTCAGTGCTGGTGAAAGTTTCAAGTCTGGAAACGGCATCTTCATCGGTAATGAAATGCGTCATGTTGGCATATTCACCCACCATCGGCGTGAGCGGCAATTGCAGATCGTGACCCAAATCTACCACCACGCCGCCATCGCCAATCTGCATAATCAATGTGCCGTTAGGCGATGAAATCAGTCCCAGAAACGTGCAGGCAAAATCACGAACTGCTAATTCTTTAGCTTCCGCCTCGGCAAAAAGTCGCTGACGAACGGTCAGCACAATATCCGTTGCGAGGACATCATTAAGCCCCAATTCCCCGCCCTGCACTTTTTGCATCATATAAGCCATCGCTTCATTGACGGCAAGCGTCGCACCTTCGCCACCCTGGGAAACGCTGCCTGCGCCATCAGCGACAAATACCGTCAATAATGGCTGCTGGTCATTTAGCCAGACAACCTGCATCTGGCAGGCATCCTGGCAAGACAAGTCAGCGCTGATGTGCGACGTTCCAACGGCTGATGCATAAACCAGACGCCAGCTCACACTGACGTCCAGCCTTTTGGCGCTTCCAGTACAACTTCCATTCCCGGCGTGGAGCGGGAAACCGAACGCAGCGAACTGGATAACCAGCTAAACAGTTCGCGGAATTGTAATCCTTGAAGAGGCAAAGGCTGACGAACGCTGATTTGGGCCAGCGTCTTCATATCCGCCCCCTGAACACCGATGGAAAAGAAGGCAAACTTCTTATCTTCTTCCCCCTGAAACACCTTGTTGGCAGCAGCCTGCCACTCATCGGTTGGTGCGCCATCGGTAATCAGGAAAATCCACGGACGATAATAGGAAATACCATTGGCGCGATACTCACGTTTGCGCTCCTCAACCATATTCAGGGCTTTGGTAATGGCGGCCCCCATTGGTGTATCGCCCTGGGCAAACAGGATGGGCGGGAAAAAATTAGCGGCGCTGGTAAATGGTTGTTCCACATGCACCGGGCCGAACGTCACAATACCGAGTTCCACTCTTTTTAAGGCCAGCGAATCGGCAAGCAGCTCATCGCGAAAGGTAACCAATCCGGCGTTAAGTTCATTAATAGGTCTACCACTCATCGAACCAGAAACATCCAACAGCAAAATGCAGGGGCAACGTGGTTCCGGGTTACTGGCAAAATCGCTGGTGGCAAACGTGATTTGTTCGCTCATAAGAAATCCTTTCTTAGAGAATTATTGAGGTCCGGTATCATACCGACTGCAATAATGAAATAAGAGCAGGCAAAGCAACTTTCAGAATTCGGCCCATAAGCGCAGAGGGTTTTGCTATTCGCCCCGCAAGAACGTGGACTTACAGATTGACAATAAGGGTGGAGTAACATAACTTCAGGAGTGAGGGTAGAGCGGGGTTTCCCCCGCCCTGGTAGTCTTAGTAAGCTGGCCAGCTAATAACTAAGAGCACCACGATGATGAGTAGCTTCATCATGACCCTTTCCTTATTTAAGGCCCCTTCCTCGGGAGGGGCTTTCCCGTTTCAGCGTCCCGCTGAAATCGGCGGCCTACCTCCTTTCGCCATGCAAGCAGTCTATCGCTAACTTGCAGATAAAATAGTTTCACATGTGATTATTGCGTAACGTCTCGCAAAGAATATTTGCTGGCAGGATCGCAGACTACAAAGCCTGCGGATTGACAATCTGATTGTGAAGGCATACTTTCAGGAGTGAGGGTAGAGCGGGGTTTCCCCCGCCCTGGTAGTCTTAGTAAGCCGGTAAGCTAATGACTAAGAGCACCACGATGATGAGTATCTTCATCATGACCCTTTCCTTATTTAAGGCCCCTTCCTCGGGAGGGGCTTTCCCGTTTCAGCGTCCCGCTGAAATCGGCGGCCTACCTCCTTTTGCCCTGAATGCAGTCTATCGCTAACGCGTAGATAAAATAGTTTCATCTGTGATTATTGCGTAACGTCTCGCAAAGAATATTTGCTGGCAGGATCGCAGACTACAAAGCCTGCGGATTGACAATCTGATTGTGAAGGCATACTTTCAGGAGTGAGGGTAGAGCGGGGTTTCCCCCGCCCTGGTAGTCTTAGTAAGCTGGGTAGCTAACGACTAAGAGCACCACGATGATGATCCACTTCATCATGACCCTTTCCTTATTTAAGGCCCCTTCCTCGGGAGGGGCTTTCCCGTTTCAGCGTCCCGCTGAAATCGTCGGCCTACCTCCTTTTGCCCTTAATGCAGTCTATCGCTAACGCGTAGATAAAATAGTTTCCTGTGTTATTACTGGATGCGTGCTCGCAAAAGTGCCCGTCATTCAGACGATTCCCGACAGTGTTTCATAATTCCTCCATTTTTCTCCCTTATTGGCTGGCTACACTAGTATCATTCCGCGAAACGTTTCAGGAAGAGAAACTCTTAACGATGAAAGGCAGTTATAAATCCCGTTGGGTAATCGTAATCGTGGTGGTTATCGCCGCCATCGCCGCTTTCTGGTTCTGGCAAGGCCGCAATGAATCCCAGAGCGCAGCGCCAGGTGCGACGAAGCAAGCACAGCAGTCGCCAGCCGGTGGCCGCCGTGGTATGCGTTCCGGCCCATTGGCCCCGGTTCAGGCAGCAACTGCCGTGGAACAGGCGGTTCCGCGTTACCTCACCGGGCTTGGTACGATTACCGCTGCTAACACCGTTACGGTGCGCAGTCGCGTAGATGGTCAACTGATGGCATTACATTTCCAGGAGGGTCAGCAGGTCAAAGCAGGCGATTTACTGGCAGAAATTGACCCCAGCCAGTTCAAAGTTGCATTAGCACAAGCTCAGGGGCAACTGGCAAAAGATAAAGCCACACTAGCCAACGCCCGCCGTGATTTAGCGCGTTATCAGCAACTGGCAAAAACCAATCTCGTCTCCCGTCAGGAATTGGATGCCCAACAGGCGCTGGTCAGTGAAACCGAAGGTACCATTAAGGCTGATGAAGCGAGCGTCGCCAGTGCGCAGCTGCAACTCGACTGGAGCCGCATCACCGCACCAGTCGATGGTCGCGTTGGTCTCAAGCAGGTTGATGTTGGTAACCAAATCTCCAGTGGTGATACCACCGGGATTGTGGTGATCACCCAGACGCATCCTATCGATTTGCTCTTTACCCTGCCGGAAAGCGATATCACTACCGTAGTACAGGCGCAAAAAGCCGGAAAACCGCTGGTTGTTGAAGCCTGGGATCGCACCAACTCGAAGAAATTAAGTGAAGGCACGCTGTTAAGTCTCGATAACCAAATCGATGCCACTACCGGTACGATTAAAGTGAAAGCACGCTTTAATAATCAGGATGATGCGCTGTTTCCCAATCAGTTTGTTAACGCGCGCATGTTAGTCGACACCGAACAAAACGCCGTGGTGATCCCCGCCGCCGCCCTGCAAATGGGCAACGAAGGCCATTTTGTCTGGGTGCTGAATAGCGAAAACAAGGTCAGCAAACATCTGGTGACGCCGGGCATTCAGGACAGTCAGAAAGTGGTGATCCGCGCAGGTATTTCTGCAGGCGACCGCGTAGTGACGGATGGCATTGATCGTCTGACCGAAGGGGCGAAAGTGGAAGTGGTTGAAGCTCAAAGCGCCACCACTTCGGAAGAGAAAGCCACCAGCCGCGAATACGTGAAAAAAGGAGCACGCTCCTGATGCAGGTGTTACCCCCGAGCAGCACAGGCGGCCCGTCGCGCCTGTTTATTATGCGTCCTGTCGCCACCACGCTGCTGATGGTGGCGATCTTACTCGCCGGGATTATCGGTTATCGTGCCCTGCCCGTTTCGGCGCTGCCGGAAGTGGACTATCCAACCATTCAGGTGGTCACCCTCTACCCAGGTGCCAGCCCGGATGTCATGACCTCTGCCGTTACCGCACCGCTCGAACGCCAGTTCGGGCAGATGTCCGGCCTGAAACAGATGTCGTCGCAAAGTTCCGGCGGCGCGTCAGTTATCACTTTGCAGTTCCAGCTAACATTACCGCTGGATGTCGCCGAGCAGGAAGTGCAGGCCGCGATTAACGCTGCGACCAACTTGTTGCCGAGCGATCTGCCTAACCCGCCGGTTTACAGCAAAGTGAACCCGGCAGATCCGCCGATCATGACGCTTGCCGTCACATCAACCGCCATGCCGATGACGCAAGTGGAAGACATGGTGGAAACCCGCGTCGCGCAGAAGATCTCGCAGATTTCCGGCGTCGGGCTGGTGACGCTTTCCGGCGGTCAGCGTCCGGCTGTTCGCGTCAAACTTAACGCCCAGGCGATTGCCGCCCTCGGCCTGACCAGCGAAACCGTGCGCACCGCCATTACCGGCGCTAACGTTAACTCGGCTAAAGGTAGCCTCGACGGCCCTTCCCGCGCGGTCACGCTTTCCGCGAACGACCAGATGCAATCTGCAGATGAATATCGCCAGTTGATTATCGCCTACCAGAACGGCGCGCCGATTCGTCTTGGTGATGTCGCAACCGTTGAACAAGGCGCAGAAAACAGTTGGCTTGGCGCATGGGCGAACAAAGAACAGGCCATTGTGATGAATGTTCAGCGCCAGCCCGGTGCTAACATTATCTCTACCGCCGACAGCATCCGGCAGATGCTGCCACAGCTCACCGAGAGTCTGCCGAAATCGGTGAAGGTGACGGTACTTTCCGATCGCACTACCAATATCCGCGCATCGGTCGACGATACCCAGTTTGAGCTGATGATGGCTATCGCGCTGGTAGTCATGATTATCTACCTGTTTCTGCGCAATATTCCGGCGACCATCATTCCTGGCGTCGCGGTGCCGCTGTCGTTAATTGGCACCTTTGCGGTTATGGTGTTTCTCGATTTTTCAATCAATAACCTGACGCTGATGGCGTTAACCATCGCCACCGGATTCGTGGTCGATGACGCCATCGTGGTGATCGAAAACATTTCCCGCTATATCGAAAAAGGCGAAAAACCGTTGGCGGCGGCGCTCAAGGGCGCGGGTGAAATCGGCTTTACCATAATCTCGCTGACCTTCTCACTGATTGCAGTGCTGATCCCGCTGCTGTTTATGGGCGATATCGTCGGGCGACTGTTCCGCGAATTTGCCATTACCCTGGCGGTAGCGATTTTGATCTCAGCCGTGGTGTCGCTGACCCTGACACCGATGATGTGCGCGCGGATGCTCAGCCAGGAGTCGCTGCGTAAACAGAACCGCTTCTCCCGGGCCTCGGAAAAAATGTTCGACAGGATAATTGCCGCCTATGGTCGTGGACTGGCGAAAGTGCTGAATCATCCGTGGCTGACCTTAAGCGTGGCGCTCAGCACGCTGCTGCTGAGCGTTCTATTGTGGGTGTTCATTCCGAAAGGTTTCTTCCCGGTACAGGACAACGGCATTATTCAGGGCACTTTGCAGGCACCGCAGTCCAGCTCCTTTGCCAATATGGCCCAGCGGCAACGCCAGGTCGCGGATGTGATTTTGCAGGATCCGGCAGTGCAAAGTCTGACCTCGTTTGTTGGCGTTGATGGCACTAACCCGTCGCTGAACAGTGCGCGTTTACAGATCAACCTCAAACCGTTGGATGAACGTGATGACCGGGTGCAAAAAGTTATCTCCCGTCTGCAATCGGCGGTCGATAAAGTGCCGGGTGTCGATCTCTTCCTGCAACCAACGCAGGATCTGACTATCGATACTCAGGTCAGCCGCACCCAGTACCAGTTTACCTTGCAGGCCACATCGCTGGATGCGCTCAGTACCTGGGTGCCGCAACTCGTGGAAAAACTCCAGCAGCTGCCGCAGCTTTCTGATGTCTCCAGCGACTGGCAGGACAAAGGGCTGGTGGCGTATGTCAATGTTGATCGCGACAGCGCCAGCCGTCTGGGGATCAGCATGGCGGACGTCGATAACGCCCTGTACAACGCGTTTGGTCAGCGGCTGATTTCCACTATTTATACTCAGGCTAACCAGTATCGCGTGGTGCTGGAGCACAATACCGAAAATACCCCAGGGCTTGCGGCGCTGGATACCATTCGCCTGACCAGCAGCGACGGTGGCGTGGTGCCGTTAAGCTCAATTGCCAAAATTGAGCAGCGTTTTGCGCCGCTCTCCATCAACCATCTGGATCAGTTCCCGGTAACGACCATCTCCTTTAACGTGCCGGATAACTATTCTCTCGGTGATGCGGTGCAGGCAATTATGGATACCGAAAAGACACTGAATCTGCCGGTGGATATCACCACACAATTCCAGGGCAGCACCCTCGCCTTCCAGTCGGCATTGGGCAGCACTGTCTGGCTGATTGTCGCAGCGGTGGTGGCGATGTATATCGTGCTCGGCATTCTGTACGAGAGCTTTATCCACCCGATCACCATTCTCTCGACGTTGCCAACGGCAGGTGTTGGCGCACTGCTGGCGCTAATGATTGCCGGAAGTGAGCTGGATGTGATCGCCATCATCGGCATTATTTTGCTGATCGGTATTGTGAAGAAAAACGCCATCATGATGATCGACTTCGCGCTGGCTGCCGAGCGCGAGCAAGGCATGTCGCCGCGCGATGCAATTTACCAGGCCTGTTTGCTGCGTTTTCGTCCGATCCTGATGACCACTCTGGCGGCACTGCTTGGCGCGCTGCCGCTGATGTTGAGCACCGGAGTCGGCGCGGAACTACGTCGTCCGTTAGGCATCGGCATGGTCGGCGGCCTGATTGTTAGCCAGGTGCTGACGCTGTTCACCACGCCGGTGATTTATCTGCTGTTCGACCGCCTGGCATTGTGGACCAAAAGTCGCTTTGTCCGTCATGAAGAGGAGGCGTAAGTGAAGTTTTTTGCCCTCTTCATTTACCGCCCGGTGGCGACGATTTTACTGTCGGTCGCCATTACCCTGTGCGGAATACTGGGTTTCCGTATGCTGCCGGTCGCCCCGCTGCCACAGGTCGATTTTCCGGTGATTATGGTCAGCGCCTCGCTGCCCGGTGCATCACCGGAGACAATGGCGTCTTCCGTCGCCACGCCGCTGGAGCGCTCACTTGGGCGCATCGCCGGGGTCAGTGAAATGACCTCCAGCAGTTCGCTTGGCAGCACGCGTATTATTTTGCAGTTTGATTTTGACCGGGATATCAACGGCGCGGCGCGCGATGTGCAGGCGGCGATCAACGCCGCGCAAAGTTTGCTGCCCAGTGGGATGCCAAGCCGTCCGACCTATCGCAAAGCGAATCCTTCGGATGCGCCAATTATGATCCTCACGCTGACATCCGATACTTATTCGCAAGGTGAACTGTACGATTTCGCCTCGACGCAACTGGCTCCGACAATTTCGCAAATCGACGGCGTCGGTGATGTCGATGTCGGCGGCAGCTCGTTGCCCGCCGTGCGCGTTGGGCTGAACCCGCAGGCGCTGTTTAATCAGGGCGTCTCGCTGGACGATGTGCGCACTGCCATCAGCAATGCCAACGTGCGTAAACCGCAGGGGGCGCTGGAAGATGGCACTCACCGCTGGCAGATACAGACCAATGATGAGCTAAAAACCGCTACCGAATACCAACCGCTGATTATTCATTACAACAACGGCGGCGCGGTTCGTCTGGGCGATGTGGCGACGGTGACCGATTCGGTGCAGGATGTGCGCAACGCCGGGATGACCAACGCTAAACCGGCTATTTTGCTGATGATCCGCAAGCTGCCGGAAGCCAATATTATCCAGACGGTTGACAGCATCCGGGCAAAATTACCGGAGTTGCAGGAGACCATTCCGGCGGCGATTGATCTGCAAATTGCCCAGGATCGCTCCCCCACCATTCGCGCCTCACTGGAGGAAGTCGAGCAAACGCTGATTATCTCGGTGGCGCTGGTGATTCTGGTGGTGTTTTTATTCCTGCGCTCGGGTCGCGCCACTACTATTCCCGCCGTTGCGGTGCCGGTTTCGCTGATTGGTACGTTTGCCGCGATGTATCTGTGTGGTTTCAGTCTCAATAATCTTTCGTTAATGGCGCTGACCATCGCCACTGGCTTTGTGGTGGATGATGCCATCGTGGTGCTGGAAAACATTGCCCGTCATCTGGAAGCGGGGATGAAACCGTTGCAAGCCGCGCTGCAAGGTACTCGCGAAGTCGGCTTTACGGTGCTGTCGATGAGTCTGTCGCTGGTGGCGGTGTTCCTGCCGCTGCTGTTGATGGGCGGATTGCCGGGCCGACTGTTACGCGAATTTGCCGTGACGCTTTCTGTCGCCATTGGTATTTCGTTGCTGGTTTCCCTGACGTTAACGCCGATGATGTGCGGCTGGATGCTAAAAGCCAGCAAGCCGCGCGAGCAAAAGCGTCTGCGTGGTTTTGGTCGCATGTTGGTTGCTCTGCAACAAGGCTACGGCAAGTCGCTGAAATGGGTGCTCAATCATACCCGTCTGGTGGGTGTAGTGCTGCTTGGCACCATTGCGCTGAATATCTGGCTGTATATCTCGATCCCGAAAACCTTCTTCCCGGAGCAGGACACCGGCGTGTTGATGGGCGGGATACAGGCGGATCAGAGCATTTCGTTTCAGGCGATGCGCGGTAAGTTGCAGGATTTCATGAAAATTATCCGTGACGATCCGGCAGTGGATAATGTCACCGGCTTTACCGGTGGCTCGCGGGTGAACAGTGGGATGATGTTTATCACTCTCAAACCACGCGACGAGCGCAGCGAAACGGCGCAGCAAATTATCGACCGTCTACGGGTGAAGCTGGCGAAAGAACCGGGAGCGAATCTGTTCCTGATGGCGGTGCAAGATATTCGCGTTGGCGGACGTCAGTCGAACGCCAGTTATCAGTACACGTTGCTGTCCGACGACCTGGCGGCGCTGCGCGAATGGGAGCCGAAAATCCGCAAAAAACTGGCAACGTTACCGGAACTGGCGGACGTGAATTCCGACCAGCAGGATAACGGCGCGGAGATGAATCTGGTTTACGACCGCGACACTATGGCACGACTGGGAATCGACGTGCAGGCCGCCAACAGCCTGTTGAATAACGCCTTCGGGCAGCGGCAAATCTCGACCATTTACCAGCCCATGAACCAGTATAAAGTGGTGATGGAAGTGGATCCACGCTATACCCAGGACATCAGTGCACTGGAAAAAATGTTCGTCATTAATAACGAAGGAAAAGCGATCCCGCTGTCGTATTTCGCTAAATGGCAACCGGCGAATGCCCCGCTGTCGGTGAATCATCAGGGATTATCGGCGGCCTCGACCATCTCGTTCAACTTGCCGACCGGAAAATCGCTCTCGGACGCCAGTGCGGCGATTGACCGCGCAATGACCCAGCTAGGTGTGCCTTCGACGGTGCGCGGCAGTTTTGCCGGAACAGCGCAGGTATTCCAGGAGACGATGAACTCGCAGGTGATCCTGATTATCGCAGCCATCGCCACGGTGTATATCGTGCTGGGTATCCTTTACGAGAGTTACGTACATCCATTGACGATTCTCTCCACCCTGCCCTCGGCGGGCGTTGGAGCGCTGTTGGCGCTGGAGCTGTTCAATGCCCCGTTCAGCCTAATCGCCCTGATAGGGATCATGCTATTAATCGGCATCGTGAAGAAAAACGCTATTATGATGGTCGATTTTGCGCTCGAAGCCCAACGGCACGGTAACCTGACGCCGCAGGAAGCTATTTTCCAGGCCTGTCTGCTGCGTTTTCGCCCGATTATGATGACTACCCTGGCGGCGCTGTTTGGTGCGCTGCCGTTGGTATTGTCGGGCGGTGACGGCTCGGAGCTGCGCCAACCCCTGGGGATCACCATTGTCGGAGGTCTGGTAATGAGCCAGCTTCTGACGCTGTATACCACGCCAGTGGTGTATCTCTTTTTTGACCGTCTGCGGCTGCGTTTTTCGCGTAAACCTAAACAAACGGTAACCGAGTAAATGACAGATCTTCCCGACAGCACCCGCTGGCAATTGTGGATTGTGGCTTTCGGCTTCTTTATGCAGTCGCTGGACACCACCATCGTAAACACCGCCCTTCCCTCAATGGCGCAAAGCCTTGGGGAAAGTCCGTTGCATATGCACATGGTCATTGTCTCTTATGTACTGACCGTGGCGGTGATGCTGCCCGCCAGCGGCTGGCTGGCGGACAAAGTCGGCGTGCGCAATATTTTCTTTACCGCCATCGTACTGTTTACTCTCGGTTCACTGTTTTGCGCGCTTTCCGGCACGCTAAACGAACTGTTGCTGGCACGCGCGTTACAGGGCGTTGGCGGCGCGATGATGGTGCCGGTTGGCAGGTTGACGGTGATGAAAATTGTACCGCGCGAGCAATATATGGCGGCGATGACCTTTGTTACGCTGCCCGGGCAAGTCGGTCCGCTGCTTGGTCCGGCGCTCGGCGGCCTGCTGGTGGAATACGCGTCCTGGCACTGGATCTTTTTGATCAACATTCCGGTAGGGATTATCGGTGCGATCGCCACGCTGATGTTAATGCCAAACTACACCATGCAGACGCGGCGTTTCGATCTCTCCGGTTTTTTGTTGCTGGCGGTCGGCATGGCGGTATTAACGCTGGCGCTGGATGGCAGTAAAGGCACGGGACTTTCACCGCAGGCGATTGCCGGACTGGCAGCGATTGGCGTGGTGGCACTGGTGCTTTATCTGCTGCACGCCAGAAACAACAACCGCGCCCTGTTCAGTCTGAAACTGTTCCGCACTCGTACCTTTTCGCTGGGCCTGGCGGGGAGCTTTGCCGGACGTATCGGCAGTGGCATGTTGCCCTTTATGACACCGGTTTTCTTACAGATTGGCCTCGGTTTCTCGCCGTTTCATGCCGGATTGATGATGATCCCGATGGTGCTCGGCAGCATGGGAATGAAGCGAATTGTAGTGCAGGTGGTGAATCGCTTTGGTTATCGTCGGGTACTGGTGGCGACCACGCTGGGCCTGTCGCTGGTCACCCTGCTGTTTATGACTACCGCGCTGCTGGGCTGGTACTACGTTTTGCCGTTCGTCCTGTTTTTACAAGGAATGGTCAACTCGACACGTTTCTCCTCCATGAACACCCTGACGCTGAAAGATCTACCAGACAATCTGGCGAGCAGCGGCAACAGCCTGCTGTCGATGATTATGCAATTATCGATGAGTATCGGCGTCACCATCGCCGGGCTGTTGCTGGGGCTTTTTGGTTCACAGCATGTCAGCGTAGACAGCAGCACCACACAAACCGTCTTTATGTACACCTGGCTTAGCATGGCGTTTATCATCGCCCTTCCGGCGTTTGTCTTTGCCAGAGTGCCAAACGATACGCATCAAAATGTCGCTATTTCGCGACGAAAAAGGAGCGCGCAATGAAGTTCTGGCGACCCGGTATTACCGGCAAACTGTTTCTGGCGATTTTCGCCACCTGCATTGTCTTATTGATCACGATGCACTGGGCGGTACGTATCAGTTTTGAGCGCGGCTTTATCGATTACATCAAGCATGGTAATGAACAACGGCTGCAAATGCTCGGCGATGCGCTTGGTGAGCAGTACGCCCAGCACGGGAACTGGCGCTTCCTGCGTAATAACGATCGCTTTGTATTTCAGATCCTACGTTCGCTGGAGCATGATAACAACGAAGATAAGCCCGGCCCCGGTATGCCGCCACACGGTTGGCGCACGCAATTCTGGGTGGTTGATCAAAACAACAAAGTGCTGGTTGGCCCGCGAGCACCGATTCCACCAGACGGCACACGGCGGCCCATTATGGTCAATGGGGCGGAAGTGGGTGCGGTGATCGCCTCCCCTGTTGAACGACTGACCCGCAATACCGACATCAATTTTGACAGACAACAGAGGCAAACCAGTTGGCTGATTGTCGCTTTATCTACCTTGTTAGCGGCGCTGGCGACATTCCCACTGGCGCGCGGTTTGCTGGCTCCGGTCAAACGACTGGTGGACGGTACACACAAACTGGCAGCGGGCGATTTCACTACTCGCGTGACGCCCACCAGCGAAGATGAATTGGGCAAACTGGCGCAAGACTTCAACCAGCTCGCCAGCACGCTGGAGAAAAACCAACAGATGCGCCGCGATTTTATGGCCGATATCTCCCACGAGCTGCGCACGCCTTTAGCGGTACTGCGCGGCGAACTGGAAGCTATTCAGGATGGCGTGCGTAAATTCACGCCGGAGACGGTGGCTTCTTTACAGGCAGAGGTCGGTACACTGACCAAACTGGTGGATGATCTTCATCAATTGTCGATGTCTGATGAAGGCGCTCTCGCCTACCAGAAATCGTCGGTGGATCTGATCCCGCTACTGGAAGTCGCGGGTGGCGCATTTCGTGAGCGTTTCGCCAGCCGCGGGCTGAAACTGCAATTTTCCCTACCAGACAGCATTACCGTATTTGGCGATCGCGATCGTTTAATGCAGTTGTTCAATAACTTACTGGAAAACAGCCTGCGCTATACCGACAGCGGCGGCAGCCTGCATATCTCTGCCGAGCAACATGACAAAACGGTGCGCCTGACCTTTGCCGACAGTGCACCGGGCGTTAGTGACGATCAACTGCAAAAATTGTTTGAGCGTTTTTATCGCACCGAAGGTTCCCGCAACCGTGCCAGCGGCGGTTCCGGCCTGGGGCTGGCTATTTGTCTTAACATTGTTGAAGCACATAATGGTCGCATTGTTGCCGCTCATTCGCCTTTTGGCGGGGTAAGCATTACAGTAGAGTTACCGCTGGAACGGGATTTACAGAGAGAAGTATGACCGAGTTACCAATCGACGAAAACACGCCACGTATTTTGATCGTGGAAGATGAACCGAAGCTGGGGCAGTTGCTTATTGATTATCTGCGTGCTGCGAGCTATGCGCCGACGCTTATCAGCCACGGCGATCAGGTACTGCCATATGTGCGCCAGACACCACCGGATCTGATCCTGTTGGATCTGATGCTCCCTGGCACCGATGGCCTGACGTTGTGTCGGGAGATTCGTCGTTTTTCTGACATTCCGATCGTGATGGTGACAGCAAAAATCGAAGAGATCGACCGCCTGCTCGGGCTGGAGATTGGCGCAGATGATTATATCTGTAAGCCGTACAGTCCACGGGAAGTGGTAGCACGCGTCAAAACCATTTTGCGCCGTTGCAAACCGCAGCGTGAGTTGCAGCAACAGGATGCTGAAAGCCCGTTGATTATCGACGAAGGTCGTTTTCAGGCTTCATGGCGCGGTAAAATGCTTGACCTGACGCCTGCGGAATTTCGTCTGCTGAAAACACTCTCTCATGAACCAGGAAAAGTGTTCTCCCGCGAGCAATTGCTCAATCATCTTTATGACGACTACCGCGTAGTAACTGACCGCACCATCGACAGCCACATTAAAAACCTGCGTCGCAAGCTGGAAGCTCTGGACGAAGAGCAGTCTTTTATCCGCGCCGTCTACGGTGTCGGTTATCGCTGGGAAGCCGACGCCTGCCGCATCGTTTAACATTTTTACCTGCCGGAGAAGGCATTCACGCCGCATCCGGCAGCATTATCCCGCGCATTTTCGGCTATCTGACATTATCTCTCCGCCCTGGCAAGCACCTGAAAATCGCTCATACTTTAATCGGCAAACAGTCCTTTTAGATGCTGTTTTCGATACGCAATTTCAATCAAGGAGTCATTATGGCTGGTTGGTTTGAACTCAGTAGGAGCAGTGATAATCAATTCCGGTTTGTGCTAAAAGCGGGAAATGGTGAGACTATCCTCACCAGCGAGCTGTATACCTCAAAAGCCTCTGCGGAAAAGGGCATCGCGTCAGTGCGTAGCAACAGCCCGCAAGAAGAACGCTATGAGAAAAAAACAGCAAGTAACGGCAAATTCTATTTTAATCTGAAAGCCGCCAATCATCAAATTATCGGCTCCAGCCAGATGTACGCCACCGCGCAATCTCGTGAAACCGGAATTGCCTCCGTTAAAGCCAATGGCACAAGCCAGACGGTGAAAGACAATACGTAATTACGATGCCGGGCGTAGGTTGTTGGCGTCCGGCGCTTTACCAGATCCCCCCACAGCGCTACAATGCCCGCCCTTAAAGTGGGGGCACTCCCCCAACCGCTTCATCAGGTGAAGCGGATCTGACCTGTCATCAGAACGAGAGAATTATGTTTAAACCGGAACTCCTTTCCCCGGCGGGAACGCTGAAAAATATGCGTTACGCTTTCGCCTATGGCGCAGATGCTGTTTATGCGGGCCAGCCGCGTTACTCCCTGCGTGTGCGCAACAACGAATTCAACCACGAAAATCTCCAGCTCGGCATTAATGAAGCCCATGCGCTGGGGAAAAAGTTTTATGTTGTGGTCAACATTGCACCGCACAACGCCAAGCTGAAAACCTTTATCCGTGACCTGAAACCGGTGGTGGAAATGGGGCCGGATGCGCTAATAATGTCCGATCCAGGGCTGATTATGCTGGTGCGTGAGCACTTCCCTGAAATGCCGATCCATCTCTCGGTACAGGCTAACGCCGTGAACTGGGCGACGGTGAAATTCTGGCAGCAAATGGGCCTGACCCGCGTGATCCTCTCTCGCGAGCTGTCGCTGGAAGAGATTGAAGAGATCCGCAATCAGGTGCCGGATATGGAGGTAGAGATCTTCGTTCACGGCGCGCTGTGCATGGCCTACTCCGGTCGCTGCCTGCTCTCTGGCTATATCAACAAGCGCGACCCGAACCAGGGCACCTGCACCAACGCCTGCCGCTGGGAGTACAACGTCCAGGAAGGGAAAGAAGATGACGTTGGCAACATCGTGCACAAGTACGAGCCGATTCCGGTGCAAAATGTTGAGCCGACGCTGGGTATCGGCGCGCCAACCGACAAAGTGTTTATGATCGAAGAAGCTCAGCGTCCGGGCGAGTATATGACCGCGTTTGAAGATGAGCACGGCACTTACATCATGAACTCGAAAGATCTGCGCGCTATCGCCCACGTTGAACGCCTGACCAAAATGGGCGTGCATTCGCTGAAAATCGAAGGTCGTACAAAATCTTTCTACTATTGCGCACGCACCGCGCAGGTTTACCGTAAAGCTATCGATGACGCAGCTGCGGGAAAACCATTCGATACCAGCCTGCTAGAAACTCTGGAAGGTCTGGCGCATCGTGGCTATACCGAAGGTTTCCTGCGTCGTCATACTCACGACGATTATCAGAACTACGAATACGGTTATTCAGTTTCTGACCGCCAGCAGTTTGTTGGTGAGTTTACCGGTGAGCGCAAGGGCGACCTCGCGGCGGTAGCGGTGAAAAATAAATTCTCCGTTGGCGACAGCCTTGAGCTGATGACGCCGCAAGGGAACATTAACTTTACCCTTGAGCATATGGAAAACGCCAAAGGCGAAGCAATGCCGGTCGCACCGGGCGATGGTTATACTGTGTGGATCCCGGTCCCGCAGGATCTTGAGCTAAATTACGCGCTGCTGATGCGAAATTTCTCCGGGGAAACCACGCGTAACCCCCACGGTAAGTGATTAATTTCGATTATTTTTCCCGGATGGAAAATTCTTAGAAACCGATCACATACAGCTGCATTTATTAAGGTTATCATCCGTTTCGCTGAAAAACATAACCCATAAAATGCTAGCTGTACCAGGAACCACCTCCTTAGCCTGTGTAATCTCCCTTACACGGGCTTATTTTTTACGCGTAATACAATGAAATAAAAGGATTTATTTCTGTTCACGTCCACACATTGACCACATCGACAAAAAAGCCCCTCGACTGAGGGGCTTCCTGTTTGTAATTACATCCACATAATTTGCTGCCCTGACGGCAACGGGTGCGGTCTTACGGCGTGGACTTCTCCCGGCTTCACGATGTATCGCTGTACCGACTCATAAGTGATGAACGTGGCGCTGCAATTCACGTTCTGACACTGGTGATAACGCTCTTTTGTCGTGTCAGTGATATAGCGGCTTGTACGCGCATGTGCGGCATGCTGGCATAAAGGACAATGAAACATCGCGAGCACCTCTTCCGGTTTTGTTGATGGTGCCATTTTAGTTAATTTATCCTTATAAAACAAACAGATAAAATAAAAACATTACTCATCATCTTCGGTTTCGTACTCCACATCAGAAAGCCTGACCTCAAGCTCTAAGGACGTCGTGAAGCCGCTATTATTCAGAAAATGTGTCACCTTAGTGATTGTCCAGTCCTGCTCGTCTATAACGCGCTTAAAGCCTGACACTCTGACCGGTGTTTCCGTGTAAATATCAGCACGACCAGTGGCAAGGCTGATGGAGAACTCCGCAACACCCCGTTGCAGCTTATCCCACTTCGCCTGAGCGGCGCGCATGGCCTGCGCTTTCGTGGCATATACCGTGGTCAGGGCAAAAACGTTGTCAGCCTCACCGGCCATGTATTCACCTTCGCGCGCTTCCGGTACTTTTGGCGCTTTCTTCTGCGTGACTGGTTTCGCTTTCGGGTGCTCCAGTGCGCGCAGGTGTTTTTCTTTCTTTTTGCGTTTCAGTTTTACCTTCTGCTTTTGCGGCTTCGGGTCTTTGGTGTGAAGCCACTTTGCCGTTACGCCGGTATAGGCTCCACGGTCAGCAATCGCAAAATGATGACGGTCGCCGTCGCTGCGGGTGATGGTGACCTGCGGGATTTTTTTACCGCTGGCCGTCACCCCCTGCCCCGCTTTGAGAAACAGCAGTTTTCCCATTTTTACCGACACCTCACCGCCGTTGCGTTCTGCAAGACGGGTCAGAAATTTCGCATCAGACTCCTGCGACTGGTCGATGTGCGGGATTTTAATTCCGGCCAGTGACGGAGCGACACTGGCTTCCAGCCTGTTACGGGAGGCTATCGCCTCAACAATCGCACCGAGCGTGGTGTCATGCCATGAGCCTTCACGGCGGGAATTGAGCGTCCCGCGAAAATCTGCACTCCGGGCGCGGATGGTGACCACATCCGGTGCGCCCCGGTGTTCAACCTCATCAACGGTAAATTTCCCTTTGCATACCAGGGCAAAACCTTTCCAGCCGATATACACCGTCAGGACAGCGCCACGAATCGGTAGTCCGACCTGCCCGTCGGCATCGTTCAGTTCAATATCAAGCTGGTCAGCCTCAAAGCCCCGGTTATCCGTCAGGGTCATGCTCATCAGACGGTCGCTGATATTGCCGGTAATATCCCTGCTGTCGAGCATCAGCATGTAATCCGGCGTCAGCGTACTGCCTGCATCAAATGTCAGTGCATCCAGCATTATCCCGCCCCCGTCATACCCGTGAATTTAGTCGCCATACTGCCAGCCTTACCGATGAGCGATTCCGCCTGTTTACCGATATCGCCATAAAGCGCGGCCAGTGATTCATCAACGCGGGTGAGCGACAGCGTAAAATCAATTTTCCGGGGTGTGCCGTCTGCAAAGAAAATACTCCCTGTTTCACTCACCTTGCTGATGACATACATGCCGTAAATCATGCCGGTGCCATCCAGCAACGGCCACGCCCGCCCCTCCTCTGCCATCAGCCTGAGCGTGGTCATCGTCAGCTTGCCGCCGGTCAGTTCGGGATAAAGCACACCGGCAAGCGTGATGTTTTCCTCACCCACACCGAGAAACTGAAAAGCGTCCCGTTTACCGATACGGGAATTTGACGGCCAGCGATAATCTGATTCACGCTGCATGGTCTGGTGTGGCAGCGTCTGGCGCATAAAAACAAACATACCTAACGCGAGCATCATTTTTCGTCACCTCCTTAACCGTCATGCATCATGCTGGCACGGGCGCGCGCACGTTTATCCCGCTCGTATTTTTCGAGCGCATCCTGTAACTGGCGGTCGAGCTGTGTCCCCGGCGCAGTACCACCCGTCAGGCTGATGTGATATTCGTTTTTACTCTGGTCTACATAAGAGCGGCCAGCCGGTGCCGTGACCGGCTGATAAGCCTGATAACCTGCATAAGAGCTGGTCGCCGGAATATAACCACCGCTGCCATACGTGGCGGCTTGAGTTCTGGCGGCGGTCTGGTCAAGTGTGTCTGACTCTTTGTTGATAACACCGAGTTTTTCCAGTACCCAGTCAATACCACTGCGCAGTTTGTTGAACGCATTAAGCGGCAGCATCAGCGCGTCAGCCAGTGCCTGCCCGAACATGACGCCCGTGTCACGGCAACGGTTCAGGGTGTCCTGGGTGGCTTTGACCGGGGCAATCAGGTTTTTAAACCACTGCCACGCGGCCTGTAACTTTTCACCCAGCCAGTCAAACACCGGTTTAAGTGGCGTGAACAGTTCCCCCACCGGCGCAAATGCCGCTTTCAGCCCTTCCACCACACCGCCAAAGAATGCGCTGACAGGCTCCCAGTATTTACGGATAAGCAACGCCCCGGCGACAATGGCGGCCACCACGGCCACAACCGGCCAGCTAATCGCCCCGATGGCGGTTATAACAGCACTGCCAACCGTCGTGAAGATTGCCCCCATTGCGCCTGCTGCCGCGATGATGGCATTGATGCCGGTGATAACCGGCCAGGCTACGAGGCCAATGGCACCTATGACACCAATCAGTGCCAGTGCACCACCGACAATGATGCCGATGGTTGACGCCAGTGATTTGTTTTTCTGGATCCAGCCGTCGAGTTTTAACACATACTTTGTGGCCGTCTGCGTGAGATTACGCAGTGCGCCTTCCTGCTGGTCAAACAGGTCAGTCCCCACCGCCTCATAAGCGGACTGAAACTCCTTAAAGTCACCGCCGAGGTTGTCCTGCATGATATTTACCAGCTCTGCGGTCTTCCCGTCTGAGGCTTTAAACGCAGCGGTCAGTTTGTCCAGCTTTCCGGTTGAGGCGGCAGTCATCAGCACAGCGGCGGCTGAGCTGGCCTCCTCCCCGAAAATGGTTTTCATGTATTCAGCCTGCTGGGCAGTACCGAGCCGGTTTTTCTCAAAACTGGCCTGCATTTCTTTCAGAATGGTAAATATTGGCCGGGTGTTTCCCTTGCTGTCTGAGGTTTTCACTCCAAGCTCTTTGAGTGCATCCCATGCTTTTCCCGTCGGTGCCTGCAGGCGGCTTAACACGGCACGGCTTCCCGTCCCCGCCATTGAGCCTGTGATTTTTGCATCATGCAGCGCCCCGACCATTGCGGCGGTTTCTTCAATGCTGACACCGGCATTTTTTGCCACAGGTGCGGCATAGGTCAGCGCATCGCTCATGCCGTCAAAATCGGCGGCGGTTTTGTTCATCGTCATGGAGAGAACATCCCCGATATGAGCGACCTTATCGTTTGAAAGCTGAAAGGCGGATTTCATCCCCATCAGCAGGGCGGCGTTTTCTTCCATCGTGCGGCGGTTCGCCAGCGCCATATTCAGCGTGACCGGCGTTGCCGCCTGAATGGCATCAACATCCCCACCCGCTTTCGCGATGATTATCTGTGCACCGGCCGCATCATCCGCCGAAGCGGCGGTATTGTCGCCGAGCTGGCGCGCCTGTTTGCGTAGTGCGGTCATTTCGGCGGAGTCTTTTGCCACTCCGAGCACGGCCTGCAATTCTGAGTTTTTCTGCGCAAACTCATAACCGGGCATCAGCAACTTAACTCCGGCCATCGTTCCCGCCGCCGCAATCCCCACACCGGCAGCGCCTACTGAGGCCATATTTCCGGCCAGCTCCTTTCCGGCCTGATAACGCTGTTTGACTGCGTTAAGTTTTGCCTGTTGCGCACTGACACGCGCCAGCGCGTCGCGCTGACGGTTAAGCTGTGCGGTGGTTTCACTGATACGGTTTTTCAGTCCCTGCTCATCATGTGCAAGATTGCGGGTATTAATTCCCACAGCGGCCAGTTCCCGCTGCTGGCGTTTAACGGAATCCGTCAGGCGGTTATATTTCGCCTGTAAGTCCTCCGCCGCACGCTTTGCGGATTCCAGCACTTTCGCCTGAGCACGGGTCGGACGTTCGGTGTTTTTAAACTGTGTGGCAAGGGCTTCTGCTTCCTGCCGAGCCTTTTCAAGTGCATGACCAGTCACGGCGAGCTGTGCACTGGTCTTGCGGAATCCCTCAATACGGGATGCCTGACCGTTCAGCTCGCGCAGTGATTTTTGTGTTTCCCGGATATCCCCCGACAGCGACTTGCTCGCTGTGCGGATGGATTTAAACGGGCGGGATGCCTGGTCAACAGCCCTGAGCAATACCTGTAATTTTACATTGTTACTCATTCGTGTTTCCGCTTCGCCGGAGCGCCTTTTCGCGCCATGTGATGAGTTCGGTCAGGCTCATGGGATACAGTTCTGATGGCGGCCAGTGAAATATCACTGCCACATCCGCCATCAGGTCATCGACCGAGAGATTTTTCGGAAACGTCACTGCACCGAGTTCGGCGACAAAAAACCGACCACCTTACCGGCCAGCGCCACAAGGTCAGGCAGTTCCAGCGCGGCGACCTCCTGCTCGGTCAGCATCGGTGCCGTCATGCGCGGCAGCACTTTAATCAGTGCATCGACTTCGGAGTTTGCGACCGCAGCCAGACTGACACCGCGCAGCGTCCCGGCATTGGGTTTCATCAGCGTGACCTGTTCGATAACCTGTTCACCACGTTTAACCGGATTATCCAGGGTAATGACGTTTTCTTTGTTCATGGTTTTCTCACTTCTGAATCGGGGTTAACCGGTCAGCCAGGCTGACCGGATGAAAATCACAGGCCGATATTGCGGCGGTGTTGCTCCAGCCGGTCGACGCCGTTCACCTTCTCAATCATGTTGATGGTGTCGATTTCGACCAGCTCCTTACCGTCCATCGTCAGCCGGAAATAGGTGCAGACCACGGAGATTTTCGACTCGGTGTCTTCTCCCTGTTTACCCTCGCCGGTGTCGATTTCTTTCTGACGTCCACGCATGACCACTTCGACGGCCACCGTTTCGCCGGTATCGTCGCGCTGGTAAGAGCCTGCAAAACGAATCGGCACGGCATCCACACCGGTTGCGGCGTAAAGCTCCCAGATAACCGAATCCGGGAAGCCACCGAGCGACCACTCCATTGACAGCGCATCGTCATCAAGGCCGAGGTCTACCGGTGCGCTGCCGTTCATTCCCGCACCGCGATAGTTTTCGAGCTTACGGGTCAGTTTTGGTAGCGTGACGGACTTCGCGACGCCCTGATAGCTGTAGCCGTTCAGAAAGACGTTCATTAACTTGAGTTTGCGCGGCATTGCCATCGGTCAGGCTCCTTAATTGCTGTTAACCGAGGTGACCAGATTTGCCAGGTATTTATCGGTAATACGCTGGCGCAGGGTCAGGTTTTCAAGAGGAGGCACCGGGGTATAGTCGTAGTCGATATACAGTTTTCCGGCCTTGAGGGTTTCCGCATCGTTGGATTCTTCGCTGAACCAGCAGGTCGCATCCACGATATAGCCGTTTGTTTTCAGCTCACGGAATTTGGCATTGATGCCGTCAACGATGTCGCGAATCAGCGTTGCGGTGATGGGCTTGTCCACCGCCCACATGTGCGCCTCAGCCATCGTGTCGGCCAGCACCTGCGCGGTGCGGGTGTAGTTTTCAAAGAGGAACAGCGGGTCATCAGAGCAGGTACGGTTACCCCAGAATCGGAAACCGTCGCGGCGAATCAGCGTAGTGACGCCTGACTCGTTAAGCAGGTCAGCATCGGTGCCGGACTCCTGCAAATCCCAGAATACAGAGGCGCTGATGCCGGTAACACCGTTTACCCCGACGTTGGACAGCGTTTTATGCCAGCCCTGCTCCTGGTCGATTTTAGCGCGCAGACCCAGCGCACGGGCGGTGGCATACGCGGTGGCGGTGGTACTGGTGACCGTATCCCATGCGAGGAAATCCGGCCAGATGACCATCAGCTCACGCTGGCTGAAATTCTGGCGGTAGGCTTTCACCTCGGAAATGGTTTTACAGCCCCATGCGCTGATATACCCGAAAGCGCGCAGCTTCTGACAGACGGATGCCAGTGCAACAGCCACCTCTTTGGTATCCAGTCCCGGCACACCGAGAATACGCGGTTTAACACCGGTTACCGACTCCGCCGCCAGCAGGGCTTTCAGTCCGGTGTACTGACCGTTTTCGTCAGTGGTGCCGATGATATTGGAAACGGTCTGCGCGAGTTTCGTTTCTTCGTCGTCGCCGGTTCCGTCTTCCACGCGCACGACAACGGTGACCGGTTTTGACTGGTCAGCGATGGCCTGCAACGATGCCGCCAGCGTGCCTTTTTTACCGGCCTTTGCAATCGCGCTCTGCACATTGGTGATCAGCACCGGTTTATTGACGGGGAAGGTTTCCGCATCCGCATCGCTGGCCGTGCAGACCATGCCAACAATGGCGGTGGATACGGTGGAAATGACGCGGGTGCCGTCGTTAATCTCCAGCACCTGCACGCCGTGATGATAGTCACTCATCCGTTTAACTCCGTGGTTAATGGGTGAGTGTTATTTTCAGTTGTGCCGGAGATGTCAGGCTATTTGTCCCGGTTGGCTAAGGGATGACACAATTTATTCTTTGCCGCTGATGAGGGGAATTTTTTATAGAGCGTGGACAGGCCAATATCAAAAATCAGCGCCACGCGTTGACGTGATTCACCCGCAGCCAGCAACCGTCCTGCCTGTTCCCACTCACTCGCGGTGAGCTTCGGACGTCTGCCACCAATACGCCCTTTGGCTCTGGCCGCTTCCAGTCCGGCGCGTGTCCGCTCGACAATGAGTTCTCGCTCCATTTCAGCCAGGGCACCCATCACATGAAAGAAAAAACGCCCCATCGGCGTGCTGGTATCAATAGCATCTGTCAGGCTGCGAAAATTAACGCCGCGTTCGCGCAGCTCCTCAACCAGAATGACCAGATGCCGCATACTACGCCCCAGCCGGTCCAGCTTCCAGACTACCAGAGTGTCACCTGCTGATAATGTTCTGAGCAGTTTTTTCAGTCCCGGTCGGTCGGACTTCGTGCCGCTGATTTTATCCTCAAAAATCCGCTCGCATCCTGCGCACTCCAGCGCGTTACGCTGCAATTCCGTGTTCTGGTCATTTGTTGACACGCGTACATAGCCAATAAGCATGAGCATCCCCCTGAATAAAAACCGGAGATGATGCCAGTTGCCCGTTATCTCTGCATTTTCATAAACGTTGGTTTGGGAGAAGCGGCTAAAAGGAATGTAGGGACAGGGGCGAATCAGATACCTGATATGGGTAGCTTCACGCTTTCTGTTTCAGGTACTGGATATCAAAAATTACCATCAGGTTTTATTCTTCAGTGGGGCTCAATCGGCGCACCAGGCATTGCACAGGATGTAGTAACCCATTTCCCGATTGCATTTCCAAACAGATGTCTGCGTGTTTTGGTCTCACAAGACTACACACCAGATAGCGGGGCTGTTGGTTATATTGCCTGTGCAGGTTTTAGTCCCGACCCGGTTAAATTTATATCCAGAGCCAGTACTCCTGGCCTCGGCGCTTCATTTTTAGCGTTAGGCTGTTAATTTAGCTATATGGAGTGAAAAATGAATTACATATATTCCGCGACTACAAACTCTTTCTATCCGCTGGAGATGAAAGAGGATTACACTCAAGCTGACTCATGGCCAGATGATGCTGTTGAAGTTGATGAGCAAGTGTATATTGAGTTTTCCGGATTACCGCCGAAAGGAAAAATCCGTATCGCTGGAGAAAATGGTTTTCCTGCATGGTCTGAAATTCCACCACCAACACATGAGGAACAAATTGCTGCAGCCGAATTGGAGAAGCAGCAATTGATTAATCAGGCCAACGATTATATGAACAGTAAACAATGGCCTGGTAAAGCGGCTATTGGTCGTCTGAAAGGTGACGAACTGGCGCAATATAATTTGTGGCTGGATTACCTGGACGCACTGGAACTGGTCGATACTTCCGGTGCGCCAGATATTGAATGGCCTACGCCTCCGGCAGTTCAGGCCAGATGACATCCGGCGCGGTGCTGGTATCTGTTGCCGTCACCGCGTCAATGTAATCCAGCACAGCGTTAAGTCGGGTTGTTTCTGCCTGCGTCAGTTTACGTCCGGCCTGCAATCTCAGTTGAATCAGACTGATGGAAGCCATTGCAGTATCAATCAGCGACTGGCGCTGTGCTTCTGCTGCATCTACTGCGGCGCTATGCTGTGTCTCGGTATCCGTCACCCATTTCTCACCATCCCATTTATCGTATGGCGTTGATGGGGCGATAGTGGTTGTATTTTCAGGGTAATCACCCGGAGCGGTGATTTCTTTTGATTCTCCTGTTTCGGTGCTATAGACCGTTTCACCGCGATGATCTGGCACATATTCCCATGAGTTAAAATCTACAGAACGGCAGATTGCATAACCAGCCTTATGTGTGCCAGGGTAACCGGCTCATTTAAACCGTCTGGTCTGTTTCCTCCGGCTCTACAAAAATAATGTCCATCATTTTTAATGGACACTATCGTATGAAACACCGGACCTGGATCACTGAAGCTTTACGTCTTCACTTTGAAGAACATTTACCCCGGGTTGTGGCCGGGCGTCGCCTGGGTGTACCAAAATCAACAGTTTGTAGTATGTTCGTGCGCTTTCGGAGAGCTGGCCTTTCGTGGCCTTTGCCCGCAGGCATGTCGGAGCAGGAACTTGATGCCTGCCTTTACGGACAATTTTCCACGGTACCAGTCGTACGTCCTGAAAGCACCGTTATATCCGAAGCCCCCGTGGTAAAAAAACGTCCCCGGCGGCCCAACTTCCCTTATGAGTTTAAAATCGCCTTAGTGGAGAAGTCACTGCAGCCCGGAGCCTGTGTGGCGCAGATCGCCCGGGAAAACGGAATCAACGATAACCTGCTCTTCAACTGGCGCCATCAATACCGGAAAGGTGGCCTGCTGCCTTCCGGAAAAAATATGCCGGCACTGCTTCCCGTGACGTTAACGCCGGAGCCGGATAATAAAATCCCGGCCCCCGCACAGGAACCAGAGCAGATAAATACACCGTCCGACAGTCTGTGTTGTGAGCTGGTTCTGCCGGCCGGAACTCTCAGGCTTAAAGGTAAACTGACGCCGGCGTTATTACAGACACTTATCCGCGAAATAAAAGGGAGCAGCCACTGATGATATCTCTCCCTGCAGGTTCGCGTATCTGGCTGGTTGCAGGTATCACCGATATGCGAAATGGCTTTAACGGCCTGGCATCAAAAGTTCAGAACGTCCTGAAGGATGACCCGTTCTCCGGACACCTGTTCATCTTCCGCGGACGCCGGGGTGACCAGATAAAAGTGTTGTGGGCTGACAGTGACGGACTGTGCCTCTTCACCAAACGCCTGGAGCGGGGCCGCTTCGTCTGGCCAGTCACCCGTGACGGCAAGGTGCACCTTACTCCGGCTCAGTTATCCATGCTTCTTGAAGGTATCAACTGGAAGCACCCGAAACGAACGGAACGCGCTGGAATCCGCATATAACCCGTTGTAAAGTGAGGATATGGACACCTCACTTGCTCATGAGAACGCCCGCCTGCGGGCACTGTTGCAGACGCAACAGGACACCATCCGCCAGATGGCTGAATACAACCGCCTGCTCTCACAGCGGGTGGCGGCTTATGCTTCCGAAATCAACCGGCTGAAGGCGCTGGTTGCGAAACTGCAACGTATGCAGTTCGGTAAAAGCTCAGAAAAACTTCGTGCAAAAACCGAACGGCAGATACAGGAAGCACAGGAGCGAATCAGCGCACTTCAGGAAGAAATGGCGGAAACGCTGGGTGAGCAATATGACCCGGTACTGCCATCCGCCCTGCGCCAGTCTTCAGCCCGTAAACCGTTACCGGCCTCACTTCCCCGTGAAACCCGGGTTATCCGGCCGGAAGAGGAATGCTGTCCTGCCTGTGGTGGTGAACTCAGTTCTCTGGGATGTGATGTGTCAGAGCAACTGGAGCTTATCAGCAGCGCCTTTAAGGTTATCGAAACACAACGTCCGAAACAGGCCTGTTGCCGGTGCGACCATATCGTGCAGGCACCAGTACCTTCAAAACCCATTGCACGCAGTTATGCCGGAGCGGGGCTTCTGGCCCATGTTGTCACCGGGAAATATGCAGACCATCTGCCGTTATACCGCCAGTCAGAAATATACCGTCGTCAGGGAGTGGAGCTGAGCCGTGCCACACTGGGGCGCTGGACAGGTGCTGTTGCTGAACTGCTGGAGCCGCTGTATGACGTCCTGCGCCAGTATGTGCTGATGCCCGGTAAAGTCCATGCTGATGATATCCCCGTCCCGGTCCAGGAGCCGGGCAGCGGTAAAACCCGGACAGCCCGGCTGTGGGTCTACGTCCGTGATGACCGTAACGCCGGTTCACAGATGCCCCCGGCGGTCTGGTTCGCGTACAGTCCGGACCGGAAAGGTATCCATCCACAAAATCACCTGGCCGGTTACAGCGGTGTGCTTCAGGCCGATGCTTACGGTGGTTACCGGGCGTTATACGAATCCGGCAGAATAACGGAAGCCGCGTGTATGGCTCATGCCCGGAGAAAAATCCACGATGTGCATGCAAGAGCGCCCACCTACATCACCACGGAAGCCCTGCAGCGTATCGGTGAACTGTATGCCATCGAGGCAGAGGTCCGGGGCTGTTCAGCAGAACAGCGTCTGGCGGCAAGAAAAGCCAGAGCCGCGCCACTGATGCAGTCACTGTATGACTGGATACAGCAACAGATGAAAACACTGTCGCGTCACTCAGATACGGCAAAAGCGTTCGCATACCTGCTGAAACAGTGGGATGCACTGAACGTGTACTGCAGTAATGGCTGGGTGGAAATCGACAACAACATCGCAGAGAACGCCTTACGGGGAGTGGCCGTAGGCCGGAAAAACTGGATGTTCGCGGGTTCCGACAGCGGTGGTGAACATGCGGCGGTGTTGTACTCGCTGATCGGCACATGCCGTCTGAACAATGTGGAGCCAGAAAAGTGGCTGCGTTACGTCATTGAACATATCCAGGACTGGCCGGCAAACCGGGTACGCGATCTGTTGCCCTGGAAAGTTGATCTGAGCTCTCAGTAAATATCAATACGGTTCTGACGAGTCGCTTACGTGCCAGGGGCATCTAAACAGGAATATGCAGGGATACCGACACCAATGGCAAGATATTCATTTGAAGTAGAAATATATTCCCGAGTTTTACCATCATAGTTATAGACGGTAATATTCCCCGCCTTCGTGGCAATAAGCTCGCTATTTAATACGGCGTTATCCATTATGCAGCCCTCACGATATAGTTAAATGCAATATTTCGTGGACGGGTTTCACTCCCGCCAGTATTACCGATACTCCCTCGTGAATGAAGTGTCGGTGATGGGATCAGACTCCCTCCTGTATTTGTGGCATCAAGTCCCCGTCCTTGTGTGTATGTCTTTTTGAAAATCGTAGCCAGTTCCCATTCATCTTTTGTGTCGTAACCATCATTGGCAACAACAATATGGCGGTGTTTTTCCAGCATCCCTGTCTGAATGCTCAATAAAACACGTCCTGCATCAATACCGCGCCCGTCATCCCAGCCACGAATAAACTCACCACGTAAATCAGGCAATTTATTTGTCGGATAAGCCTTTGCCAGTTCCGGGTATTCTTCAGCAGAAAAAGCCGCACCGTTGCATTTCAGCCAGCCTGTTGGCGGTGTGGCTGAAGGCCATGGAACGGGCACACCAACAGGTAATGCAGAGCCTTCTCCCAAACCAAGGTATGTGAGAAGACCAGCTATATCCTTTCCACTCAAATGAGTCAGCGTCTCATCCAGTGGCTGCTTACCTGACAGCGCATTGTTAATGGTGGTGCTGAATTTCGGGTCATTGTTAATGGCTGCGGCAATTTCTTTCAGTGTATCCAGCGTGGCAGGCGCACCGTTAATCAGAGCGGTAATAGCGGCCTGAACAAACTCAGTGGTCGCAATCCGCGTGGTGTTATTTCCTGCGGCAGGCGTCGGCGCTTTTGGTTCTCCGGTAAATGTCGGATTATGTTTCTGCGCATACTGGGTATGAGGATCCTGTGCGGCAATGTGGTTTCTCATCTGGTCATCCACATACAGCCTTAATTCCAGGACTTCATCATCCACGTATTTACGGGTCGCCAGTACCACCGACGGATCGATTTTCAGCGTAATAGCTTCGGTATTCGTGACAACCAGAATCATGCGGATAGTCTGGGTACGACCACTGCCTTCCTGCAACTGCGGTTTGTACGTTTCCGGGCAGTTCGCCACCGCAATGAGTACGCCTTCATCATCATAAAGCCCAATCTCACGGATCCAGAATCCGCCCTCGTTCTCAGGGATGATTTGCTCCGCAATAATCTGGCTCTGGTTGTTCGGGTCAACGCTCAGAAGATTCAGCGGCGCGATGCGTTTCTGGTTAATAAGTTTTGTCTGTGCCGGGTCTGGTGTCGGCAAGACACCATTTGCATCACCAACGGCCATTTGCGTCAGATTCAGCTTACTGCCGAGCATCGTCGCGTTAGCCAGCCGTGCCGCGCCCTGATTAGTCAGAATGGCGTAGTATTTCACTGTCATGCGTTTACTCTCAGGTTATCAATTAAATGAATGGCCGAGGCCGGGAAATAATCCCCTCCGACAATAATGGCCTCCGGGGTGTAGGGATAAACCGTCAGGGCGTCGCCGTGATAGCATCCCGCACCAGCAAAAATGTTGCCGGTTGTACTTAAACTGATAGCCAGTCCCGTCAGATGGCGGCTTGCAGGTTTTGCATCAGCAACGAGACGCTCCAGCTCCTGATACATTTCCTCGGTAATACCCTGCTCAAGCACGCCAACAACGATACGGAACGTCCCCGGCTCCTCGTTGAGTTGCCACCACTCCCTCACCTCAATCAGATAGCCGAGCGGCTCCACCACGCGCCGGATTGCGCCTATAGTGCCCTTATGGCAGTGAATGAAATACGCATCGCGGATAACAGCGCGTTTTGTCGCTTCCGGCCATTTATCATCCCAGCGGTCAACCGAAAATGACCACGCCAGCCACGGCAGCAGATTTGCCGGGCAGGTGTCCGGGTTCCACAGCTCACGAATACTGACCGGCGTTTTTTCAATTTCCGCACAGGCTTTTGCGGCGGCAACTTCAAGCGGTGATGAGCCGGTCGGCAGCAGTCGCGAATCACTCATCCGAGCCTCCGGTCACAACGCGGTATTCGGTACAGAAAGACGCCTGCGTACTGTTGAGCACGATGTCGGCCAGCGGTGCAGCCAGTTCGACACGCTGCACGCCTTCCACATGCAAAGCGGCATAAATGGCAGACAGACGGATGTCGCGCCCAAGCCGGTGCTGTGCCGTGATGTACGCTTCCAGTTTTTTCACGGCGGCAGCGCGAATGGGTTCGCTTTCGGGACCAGGGTAAAGGTAAAGCGTGGCGTTTATCTGGTATTCAACGATGGCGGCAGACTGCACGGTCACGCGGTCGGCCACCGGCCTGACATCCTCGCCATTAAGGGCGTTACGTACCACAGCCAGCAGGTCTTCGGATGCCACACCGTTATTCTCACGTGACAGCACAGAGATGGTGACGCAGGCCGGAGACGGACTGGTAACAGAGATATCCGCGACACGCCCGTCGGCACTGCGACCATGATACTGATAGGCACCCACCGACCCGGCGACGCTTAAGCCCTCAAACGCCTGCTGAATACGCAGACGATAATCGGTGTCAGACTCCATCACTGCCGGTGTCGGCGGGATGGTCGAATCATCTGCCGGGGTGATAATCAGGCGTGTGGTGTTGTAATTGGCACCAATCACATCAAGGTCATTACCGGCGGCACAGGCCAGCATTACCGCCCGTGCGGCCTCATTCACACGCTGACGCCAGATAAGCTCACGATAAGCGTTTTCCTCCAGCAGTTTGACGATAGGCTCGGATTCCAGCATCAGGGTACGGGCGACCGCCTCCTGCTGGTCTTCCGGGTAAAGGGAAATCAGTGTCGCCTTGCGTTCAGCAAGAATGGTTTCAAAGTCCAGCTCCTCGACCACATCCGGTGCGGGTAGCTGGTTCAGGTCGATAATCGGCATGGTTTCAACTCACAGGGATGGTTAACGAAAGTGGCTGGCCAGTGTCGTTGTGCCGGCCGGTTAACGTGACCGTCATTCGCCCGTCAAAACTGCGCTCAGTGGTGACGGATGACAGGGTGACGCGGGGTTCCCATTTCAGCACCGCCATGTAACAGGCGACCTTAATCTGCAACTCAAGCGCCGGGGTCTGCGGCTGGTCAATCATTGACGCCAGCAACGAGCCGTAATCACGACGCATCACCCGTGAGCCGACCGGTGTGCGCAGGATATCGCCGATACTCTGGCTGATATGCTCAAGGTCAGTGACAGTCAGGCCATCACTGCGATTCATTCCGAGATAACGCGCAGTCATAGAGGTCCCCCTGTTGTGCCGCCACTGTCGCCGGGGTGTTTATGGGTATGAAGTACCTTCCCGTTTGATGAGAGTTCACCGCCGGTGTGTTCAATGTTGCCGCGCATCGTCCCGCCCTTCTGCACTTCCAGCGTGCCGGTAATCAGCCTGTTGGTGCAGACCACCTCCGGTGCGTCCAGGGTGACGCGGGTTGATGCTTTCACCATGACCACCGGCACCGTGGCAGTAACAGAATCAGAAGCCGTCACGCTGGCCGTTTTAATTCCGCTTACCGTGAGTGCACTGGTTTCAGGTTCATACTCAATCACCGCCCCGTCAGGGAAACGGATATGCAGGGCATCCGCCGACGCCGACGGCGCGGGGTTATCGCCGGAATAAATCCCCGGCAGAACGAACGCCGTGTCGAGTTCACCGCCCACGGCCAGAATCAGCACCTGTTCCCCCACGGAAGGTGCCCACCATGTGCGCGAACGTCCGGCGCGATGGGTCAGCCACTGAAGCCAGTCGGTGCACATGCCGCCGGTCTGCACACGGCAGCGACCGGCGTTAAGGTCGGTTTCGACGATAATGCCGGTGCGGATCATGTTGCGCAGTGCGCGCGCGAGTTCCTGAATATTTGCGAGAGTGTTCATAACGGGAAGGATGCCGCCGGGTCATACCGGCGGCAATGTGACGATGAGGTGTCGGGAATGGCACAACTAACGGTCGAGGTGCGCCAGAATAATCTCTTCAATCATCTGCACATCCTCACCGGTAAAGCCGAGCAGGGGACGCGCCGGATAATCAATTTTCTTACCGTCTTTCCGGTTTTCTTCCGACAGACCGAACTGATGCACACTGGCGATTTTCGGTGACTTTCCGCCGTAAAACTCCATTGATGCCTGTTCCGGGCTGGCGCGGATATGCAAAAAACGACTGGTGATAAGTTTCGCAAACATTTTTCGCTTAACGCGACCGGTCTTTTTTCTGGCGCTCTGCTGCTGGCGTGGTGCGTAGGGTGTGCCGTCCGGGGCTTTCTGAGCCATCACCCGGCGCTGCTGACTCTGCCGCAGACGTTTCGCCAGTTCGGCGCTCAGTCGCCGACGCCCTGACGGTGACAGCGATTCAATCAGTCCGGCCAGCCGGTCTTCAAAACGCTTAAACTCATTCATCCCACTTGCTCACCAGTTCGCCATTGATATAAAGCTCCATCGGGCGGGTGACCGGCTCCGGCGGCGGAGGTTCCGGGATATTCTTCACATGCAGCGCGCCGTCCACCTCTCTGACCAGCGTGCGCTCGGTCAGCATCAGGCTGATACTGATATCAAAGCTGCTGTCATTGTTGATGTCTGCATAAAACGTGAAGCCCTTTTTCTGGCCTTCGTCGGTGGTCATGATGTCGGGCTGATTTTCCCGCAGCCACGCCAGCACCGGCACGATGAGCAGGTCAAAATCACCAGTAAAGTCGGTCACAATGACATTGAGCGTGTAACGCTTTTCAAATGACAGCGACGTCGCCAGTGTGGAGGCAATACTCCCGTTATCCACGAATATCCGCAGCATCTCGGGACTGGTTTTCAGCACCGTGACGGCATCAGTCAGCGCCCTGCGCAGGCTGTCGGGTTTGAGCATCGTTTTCGTCCTGACAGTGTTTAATCATTTTTACCTGGCTGGCACAGCGTGCCAGCGCGTTCTCAAGCTGCCGGATATCGGCACTTAAATCACCGTTCGTCTCCGGGTCACTGCCCGGCATCGGGCAAAGGCTCACTTTCGGGCAGGCGTTGTGGACAATCACTGGCGTCGGTGCAGGCCGGGCGCTGGTGCAACCGGCGCACAGCATCAGGCAGGCCAGCGCCGTACCAGCGGCGAAAATCTTCGTTTTCATTCAGTAACCTCGTGATGGTTTTCTCGCGCTGTGCTTCACGCTTCGCGGCGTTCTCCAGCTCCTGACGCAGTGCCACCTGCGCCAGCTCGTTTTTGTCTGCTCTGGTGAGGGCAACATGAAGCTGATTTTTCAGCATGGTGATGGTCGTCTGCTGCCCGTTGGCGACGTTGTTCGCCCTGTCCAGCGAGGCGCGCAGGCTGGCGTTTTCATGCTTCGCCAGAAACAGCCCCGCCACCGCCAGCGATAACAACACGACCAGCACAATCATCAGCTTTGACATAATTCCCGCCCCTCAAGACGCTGACGACAGGCTTTACGTATCAGCCGGAAAAACAGCGACGCCACAAGATAAATCAGCGCGGTAAAAATCCACCCGGCAGCGACCAGCGAGATAAACGTCGCCACCATCACCACCAGACCCACCGCCCGTCTGCACCACGTCACCGGCTGCAAAAACAGCGACGTGACAATCTTCACGGCCAGCGATTCCGGCGGCAGCTCCCGCCCGTAGCGTTCCAGTACATACTCAGTGGCATACACGCCGATACCACCGGCAACCACACAGATAACCGTCTCCAGAATCGCCCAGGCGGCGACAAAATTGACGGCCACGCTCTGCGGGTAAATCAGGGACAATGCCAGCATCAGCGCCAGCGACACGTTCAGCATCAGTGAAAGGGATAATTTCTTCATGGTGTTTACTCCGTTTAAGCCGGTACGCCGCCGGCGGTACGCCAGACGGTGACCAGTTTTTCCAGTGAATGCTCACGCTGACCGTAACCGGCACCCGGCAGGGACGCCCAGATATTGCGACAGCGTGAAATGGCGCGCTCAATGCGTCCCGCCCGGATGTCATCCAGCGCACCGCGTTCGCGGATCAACTGAATGGCGAGTCTGTCCTGTGACAACGGACTGAAATCAGGCAGGGCAAGCTGTTTGCGGTAGTGCGGCCAGAACAGGTAAAGCTGCTGATAGCGACCGGAGGCCGTGGATTTTTCACCGCGACGGTTAAACACCTTCGCAGGTCGGCCATGCGCGAACGGGTGGTCACTGTAGTCGGTGAAAATTTCCGGCTTCCCGTCCAGTCCGGTGACTATCACGTCATAGCCCCGGTTTTTCGTCAGCGGATGGTTCGCCGTCCCTTCGGACACGGCCAGCATGTCGAGAAAGGCGGCGATATTCTGATGCGTGTTAATTACCGGCATTACGGTTTCCCCCTGCCCTTAAAACGGCGCTGAATGGCAATCTCAATCACCTGATAACCGGCGATACCCAGCATGGAGCCGATGCCGCACACCGCAGGCAGTGACAGGTCAGGAAACTGCACCAGAACAACACCGGCAACCATCGAGACAAAACCACCGAGCAACATGCGCCCGATAAACAGACGCGGGGTGATGGGTTCACCACCGGCAAGCACCTTGCCGACAACAATCAGCACCCCAATCATGAAAAGCGACAGGACGCTTTTTTCTTCTGCTGTCATGCGTTACTCCCACAGATTGACAGTTTCAGCCACGGGCGCGGTCTGAACGTCGGGCAGTTCGACGGCGGTGCCGTGCGGCAGCACCGCCCCCAGTTCAGCCAGTCCCGGATTTGCGGCGAGCACGGCCTCGACCACGCCCTCAGTGCGCCCGTAATACCGGACACAAATGGCGTCGAGCGTGTCGCCCTGTAGCGCAAAGGTCTTCATCAGATTTGACTCACGATGCAGCGCGGCTTGTCCTGGATGCGCGCCACTGCCCAGCGCATATCCCGCCACAGCTCATCAATGGTGCTGTCTATGCTGTCGGCCTTTTTGTCGCCTTTCGCACTGGCATCCACGCCGCGATAACGCTCATAAAGCGACGCGGTCGCCATCGCACACACGGCGCGCTCGTAGTAAAAAACTTTGATGCTTTCACCGTCGATATCGTCCGCCGGGACGTCAGCCAGACGCGAAAAACCGGCAGCAATTTTCTGTTCGCGGTACTCGTACAGCTCCGCATTCGTCTCCGCCATGCCTGACTTGATGGCCTCACGCAGACGGGCGGGGGCGACGGTCTGCTCAAGGCGCATACGTTCCCGGACGCGCTTCGGGTCGATATCGGGAAAAAAGAACGTGTTTTTAATCACCGGCTCGTCGCCTGCCGGTTGCGGGATGACCACCGTACCCTCACCGGACACGGGAGCCTCCTTTCGCGGAATAATCAGCGTCATCATGACTACCTCTGAAAAGTCGGGCGGTGGACGCCGGTACAGCGTCAGGTGATTCACCCTCACTGACCGGCGTGCCGCCCTGGCGCGGGGCGCATTCGGTTGTTAACTGGCTTTCTTTTTCGGGCGTCCACGTTTTGCCGGTGTCGCACTCCGGGTCTTACGCGGGGCACGGGTGGCCGCTTTGGGCTGCGGCTCCGGCTTCGGTTTCAGCTCCCGCTCCAGTCGTTCAATCTCTTTTTTGACGCCTGCCTGACAGTCGAGCTGTGTCGCACGTTGCAGGTGCGCCAGCGCACCGGCGGCATCACCACCGTCACGCAGAAACAGACCGGTGATTTTGTGCAGCTTTGCGCGCACTTCATCAGGCATGTCAGCAGCGGCAGTCAGTTCAAGGGTCTCCGTCAGCAGGCGGGTATCCACAGACTCACCGGCAGCGTGGGCACGCATGGCCGCAAGCGCGACCTCCTCGGTGAACATGTACGGCGGGGTGCGGCGGTGTTTACCCGGCATGGTCAGACCGTACTTCAGGGCATAACGGGCAATCTCCAGCGCACCGGCAATATCGCCGGTATCCAGACGCCACAGCATGACCGTCATCAGAATGTCATCCTGTGCGCCTTTGCCCTGCTCCAGCACGCCGTTCACCCACGGCAACCAGAACGGCAGCAGTTCGCGTTTTTTCGCGGCCTTCAGCTCTTTTGAATAAATCGCTTTCAGTGTGCGCTGGTCTGCGGCGAGCTTAACCAGCATCTGCTCATAGACAGTTGCATGTCGCAGCGGGGCGGCTTCCCGCTGCGCGGTCATCGCTGCCGAGACCCGCATCATGTGGCGCTGTGCGGGACTCGTCATCGGTTACGCTCCCGGCTCTGCGGTTGCCCTGGCCGGTGTGGAGAAATCACCGACCTTAATTTTTTCC
This sequence comes from Escherichia sp. HH091_1A, assembly GCF_030295175.1. Taxonomy (NCBI): domain Bacteria; kingdom Pseudomonadati; phylum Pseudomonadota; class Gammaproteobacteria; order Enterobacterales; family Enterobacteriaceae; genus Escherichia; species Escherichia sp. HH091_1A. The sequence goes on from NZ_AP025747.1 coordinate 2,608,288, forward strand.
ACCAGACAGCCGGCGGCGTAGTCTTCCACCACGTAATCAATGTTCATTGACTCGTAGTTCTCCACGCGGTCGAGTTTCGGGTTTTCCTCAATCACGCGGCGATGGCTGTCATCCATGTAGTAGATGGACAGGTTTTCCAGCTTCGTGATGAGCATCGCATCCGCCGGGAAGTACGGGACGCGTACCGCCGGCAGGTTACCGATGCGTTTCTGGCTGATGATGACGTCAGCGGCCAGCATTTCGCTGTTGTCCTGCTCCTTGTTGACGATGGGGAAATACTTGTCCGCCAGTAGCTGACGTCCCACAATCACCACAAGGTCAGGGTCTTCCTGATACCACGGTTCAATCAGGTTATTGGTCGCATCCATCACCAGTGCGTCAAGGCTGGCATAATCACCGCCCTTGCCCACGCGGATAACCTCAGAGGTGGTGCGACCTTCCTCGTCAGTGACCTTGTTCATCACGCGCGCCGGAGCTTCATTGCGGTATTTCTGCAGCCAGCCGACCGCCACATCCTGCAGCATCGGATTGCTGCTGCGGTCAGAGGTTTCGGCACGCTTCACGCCGTTAAAACCGGCCATGATGAAATCAAGGGACTGGCGTTTGATAATGGCATTACGGATACGGAGCTGGAAATCCTGATAACGCGCCCACAGGTCCAGCGTTTTGTAGCGGATATAAAAATCGAAGTTAACCTTGTCGCATTCGTACTTGTTGGACGCCAGCTTCGAGAAGTCCTTCGGCTGACGCTCGGTGCCACCGGCGGTGTCGGTGGTGCTGGCAATGGGGCCGGTGACACCGATACCAATTTTTTCCCCTTTCATTTCGCTGACCGGCACAATGTTGATGCGGGTCAGAAAGTCAGAGGACTCCTGCATGGTGTTCATCAGGGTCTGGGTGACCGACGGTTCAACGGTGAATTTTTTCGACACATCACCGGCGTCGATGCCGTTCAGTTCGGCAACACGGGACAGGTAGGCATTAAATTTTAAACGGGTTTCCTGGCGCATATTTGTTCCTGAAATTAAGGGTTAATCGTGAAGGTTTTCCCGGACTGACTGACGCCGGTCAGCAGTTCGTCATCAGGGCGTCTCCGCCACCGCCGGTGGCCTTGCTGCGGCGCTGCTGGGTCAGACTTTCGGTGTGGTCGAGACTGTTTTTCAGGCGGGTGAATGCCTGGCTGGTTTCATCCGCCCTGTCAGTCACCTCCTGCTTAAGTGCGGAAAAGGCGTTTTCCATCTCAGCGAGGCGCTGCTCAGTGGCGCTCAGTTTTTCCTGCACATGTTCAGCAACAGCGGTCACCGCTTCATGCACGTCATTCAGACGGGCGTCATCGCTGGCCTGTTTGCGGCCAAAAATGGATTTCACCTTTTCGGTCAGGGCGGTGAACACGGTTTCAGGCAGGTCTTCAAATTCCAGCTCAACGGGCGTTGCCACTGAAATCAGGTTTTCAGGGCTTAATTTGAAGCGGTTCAGGGGGTTGTGTTTTGCCGTGCGGCAGAATTCCAGATATTCCGTGCCGAGGCTTGCCGGGTCATCGGTGACGGCCAGCCCCACCAGATAACATTTGCCGGTGTTGGCAAAGTTCGGCTGAATCTCCATTGAGGTGTAGACCTTCTGCGCGGCCTTGTTCATCGCGATAAGGTCATCGGTCGGGGTGATTTTCGCAAACAGCGCCCATTTGCCTTTCAGCGCCGAATCATCGTCAATCTTTTCGGCCTTCAGTTCAGCCACATCACCATAACGTTTAAAAATACCGTCAGGCAGGATGCCGCGCAGATGTTCCAGGTTAATACGGCAACCATAGACACGCGGGTCAAAGGTTTCGGCCATTTCCTGAATATCCTGCGCACTGATGACACGCCCGTCACAGGTGTCACCCTCAACGCCGATACGAAAGAATTTTGAGACTTTTTTTGCCATTGTCAGGAGTCCTGAATAGTGATTAGAGGAGTCACATGTCGGCATCAGTTTCCCGACGATGCGCATCCTCCGCCATCAGTCCCGGATGGCTTATCACTGACACAACAGCACCTTAGCGAATCGCGGGGCGCGACTCAGTAGCCTTGCCGTGTATTCATCACGGCGAGGTATTCATGACCATCACCACAGACACCACTCTTTTACACGACCCGCGTCGTCAGGCGGCGCTGCTGTACTGGCAGGGGTTTTCCGTGCCGCAGATTGCCGCCATGTTGCAGATGAAACGCCCGACGGTGCAGAGCTGGAAACAGCGCGACGGCTGGGACAGCGTTGCCCCCATCAGCCGTGTCGAAATGAGTCTGGAAGCGCGGCTGACCCAGCTCATCATCAAACCGCAGAAAACCGGCGGTGACTTCAAGGAAATTGACCTGCTCGGACGCCAGATTGAACGACTGGCACGGGTCAACCGCTACAGCCAGACCGGCAACGAGGCAGACCTTAATCCGAACGTCGCTAACCGCAACAAAGGCGGGCGGCGCAAACCGAAAAAGAATTTTTTCAGTGACGAGGCCATCGAAAAGCTGGAGCAGATTTTCTTTGAGCAGTCTTTCGAATATCAGTTGCACTGGTATCGCGCCGGGCTTGAGCACCGCATCCGCGATATCCTGAAATCCCGTCAGATTGGCGCGACGTTTTATTTTTCCCGCGAGGCGCTGCTGCGCGCCCTGAAAACCGGTCATAACCAGATTTTTCTGTCGGCCAGTAAAACGCAGGCGTATGTGTTCCGCGAATACATCATCGCCTTTGCCCGTCTGGTTGACGTTGACCTGACCGGTGACCCGATTGTCCTGGGCAATAACGGCGCAAAACTGATTTTTCTCGGCACCAACTCCAACACCGCACAGAGCCATAACGGCGACCTGTACGTCGACGAAATTTTCTGGATCCCGAATTTTCAGGTACTGCGTAAGGTGGCATCAGGTATGGCCTCACAGAGTCACCTGCGTTCGACCTATTTCTCCACCCCGTCCACGCTGGCGCACGACGCCTACCCGTTCTGGTCAGGTGAACTGTTCAACCGGGGACGCGCCAGCGCCGCCGAACGCGTGGAAATCGACGTCAGTCATAACGCACTTGCCGGAGGTCTTCTCTGTGCGGACGGCCAGTGGCGGCAGATTGTCACCATTGAGGATGCCCTGAAAGGTGGCTGCACGCTGTTCGACATTGAGCAGCTCAAACGTGAAAACAGCGCCGACGATTTTAAAAACCTGTTCATGTGTGAATTTGTTGACGACAAGGCGTCGGTGTTCCCGTTCGAGGAGCTGCAACGCTGCATGGTCGACACGCTGGAAGAATGGGAAGACTATGCGCCGTTTGCCGCCAATCCGTTCGGCTCCCGCCCGGTATGGATTGGTTACGACCCGTCACACCGTGGCGACAGCGCCGGATGCGTGGTGCTGGCACCGCCGGTGGTGGCCGGTGGCAAATTCAGAATACTTGAGCGTCACCAGTGGAAAGGCATGGACTTTGCCACTCAGGCGGAATCCATCCGCAAACTCACCGAAAAATACAACGTCGAATACATCGGAATTGATGCCACCGGCCTCGGTGTCGGCGTGTTCCAGCTCGTGCGCTCGTTCTATCCCGCCGCGCGCGACATCCGCTACACGCCGGAAATGAAAACCGCAATGGTGCTCAAGGCAAAAGACGTTATTCGCCGTGGCTGTCTGGAATATGACGTCAGCGCCACCTATGAGGCCAGCCGCAGCGAGGAAGCCAGCCACGCCGACCTCGCCTGGGCGACCATGCACGCCCTGTTAAATGAGCCACTCACCGCCGGTATCAGTACCCCGCTGACATCCACCATTCTGGAGTTTTACTGATGAGCAAGAAAAAAGGGAAAACACCGCAACCTGCGGCAAAAAAAATGACCGCCAGCGCCCCGAAAATGGAAGCATTCACCTTTGGTGAGCCGGTGCCGGTACTCGACCGCCGTGACATTCTGGATTACGTCGAGTGCATCAGTAACGGCAGATGGTATGAGCCACCGGTCAGCTTTACCGGTCTGGCAAAAAGCCTGCGTGCTGCCGTGCATCACAGCTCACCGATTTACGTCAAACGCAATATTCTGGCTTCAACGTTTATCCCGCATCCGTGGCTTTCGCAACAGGATTTCAGCCGCTTTGTGCTGGATTTTCTGGTGTTCGGTAATGCGTTTCTGGAAAAGCGTTACAGCACCACCGGTAAGGTCATCAGACTGGAAACCTCACCGGCAAAATATACCCGCCGTGGTGTGGAAGAGGATGTTTACTGGTGGGTGCCGTCCTTCAACGAGCCGACAGCCTTCGCACCCGGCTCCGTGTTTCACCTGCTGGAGCCGGATATTAATCAGGAGCTGTACGGCCTGCCGGAATATCTCAGCGCCCTTAACTCTGCCTGGCTGAATGAGTCGGCCACGCTGTTCCGCCGCAAGTATTACGAAAACGGCGCTCATGCCGGATACATCATGTACGTCACCGATGCCGTGCAGGATCGCAACGATATCGAAATGCTTCGCGAAAACATGGTTAAGTCGAAAGGCCGCAATAACTTTAAAAATCTGTTTCTCTATGCCCCACAGGGGAAAGCCGACGGCATTAAAATTATCCCGCTCAGTGAAGTGGCAACGAAGGACGATTTTTTTAATATCAAAAAAGCCAGCGCCGCTGACCTGCTGGACGCGCATCGCATCCCCTTTCAGTTGATGGGGGGCAAGCCGGAGAACGTCGGGTCGCTGGGTGATATTGAGAAAGTGGCAAAGGTCTTTGTCCGCAATGAGCTTATCCCGTTACAGGACAGGATCCGCGAGATAAACGGCTGGCTCGGTCAGGAGGTCATCCGATTTAAAAACTACTCACTGGACACTGACAACGGCTGAACATCGCCGCCTGCGGGCGGCTTTTTTACACCCCGTCATCACCCCCTCACACGCTCACCACCGCACAAAACACCCCGCAGACACACCAACGCCTCAACGGGCAGACTAAGCGCCGTCACGACGCGCTGAGACGCTGAAAAAATAAAATCCGCACCACCGCCAGCGCGCAGTGCTTTCCCCGCCTCGCCCGCCCGCTTCATGGGTCGGTTTTAATGCAGTTGCATGACCACTCTAGGTTTCCGCCAGGTCTGCTTACTCTTAGCTATAACAAGGAAACCTAGTGCATGCAAAATCATGCATTAACTTGACGCATGATTTTAGTGATGGAATCAATCATCATGATGAGAGAACCTAGCATTTACTATTCTTGAGTGAAGATTGTTTGCAAATGATAAGTTGCTTAAAATAACACTAAACACACACTTTATTTGTAACCAGCACATAAAATAAACAAAGGTGATTCCAATCATTCTAATAAGATCAGAATACACCACTGAACTCGATAGCACAGAGCCTATTGATTTAAACAGATAAACAAACAAAATCGAAAGCATTACTACTGCTGAAGTAATTACAACGTAAATTAGCTTTTCAATTCGAGGTGCATCTTTCGTATTCTTTATGTAATCAACATCATCATTGACAATGCTTGCAATTGCATTCGGATATAAAAAACCAATCCATAATCCAACTATGGTAAAAATTGCAGCAGATATGTTTTGCAAAACACCCAGTATATCTTTTATATCACTATAGTTAACATAAGCTTTCAGCCAATAGGAGGCCACAGCAATTAGAAATAGAATTAACAAATTCCATTTCCATTGTATTATCAATGCCTTTAAATCCTTACTTGTTTGAGGTGACATTTATGCCTCCGCCGTTTTTAAAGATTTTTCTTCCACCTCTTCATTATAAAGGATTGTTTGGAGTAAATCATCACGAACAGCCTTTATTTCATGAAGGAGTTTTTCTGGAGAGAAATGCTCATCTCCGGTAGAATCGCTGACAATTAATGCAGTTCTCGCCATATATTTTTTTAACCATAATGGGCGAGATGAATCTTTAAGAACAAAGCCAACATCAACCCAGTCAACATCATCTACATTTCTATCCAATAGTTGTTTTATCTCCTCTTCCGAAGGAGCACCATCTACTCGAACCTCAATTTTTTTAGGTTTTGTAAACTTGGTTTGTTCTGTTCCCAAGAAATCCGATAGTACATTACTCACCAGACGTAATAACGGTTGCCGGGTATCCTCAACTTTTGCGACCGTAGTATCACGAATAATTGTCTGAACAATTTTATCTCGTACATCAAGAATATTCGTCCCTGGTTTATTAACCTTCGTCACTTCAGCCTTAAATTTAAAAACGCAATTACACTTGCGTCCATTTTCATCTACATGCTTGAAAATTGTTTTAGAAATAAGAATGTCATCTTCCGAACATGAAGAACGAGCTCTAGTAAATGAGGTAGTATCCTTTTCCCTACCAAAATCACCGTGATTTACTACAAAATTAAAAATATAATTGCTTAACCTCGGTGTATCTGCACCTGAATGAGGAAATATAATGGATGCAATCTTGTTATATTCAGGAATTATCCAATAATAACATGGCTCAACCCAAATATAGTCTTTTCCATTCGTTTCTGTCTTTACTGTATCATTTTCTGTAGCACCAACAGGTGCGTTTTTTTTAACAGCGTGCAAACGTCCCTTCGCGGAACCTAATGCGCGATACATTACCATCACCCGATCTTTTGTATCGGGATCGACAGCCACTCCTCGTGAGTAAGTTCTGGCTCTTAGCGGATGAGTTCCCGTATCCCACGGAATTGACTCCTCAACGCTTTTGTCATCAAGCCAAGCCTGCAACGCGTCAAAGATCTCATCAAGTGTTCCGAATTTATGCTCTAATTCTTCTGCGTTTTTCTTCAGTCTGTAAAAACCACAAGCCTTGATATCAAAGAACGTAACGATTCCAGTTTCCATCACTTTCCCTACGAAGCGGTAAAAAATCCCCAGAACAATAAGGGATCTATGCAAAAGGTTCAATGCTCAAGATTATCACCTAGTATGCTAACGCCTCCGCAGATGAGTTGTTCACCCCGCCAACCCTGAAAACAAGTTTCACGACTGGCGGCGCTCTCTATCGTCTGCGTGGTGGTGGCGCAACTCTGGACTGACCGATATAGTTAAACCGCCCGTAATTATCCCGGACTATTTCGGCACACCCGACTAGCTCATCGGGCGTCAGATTTTCGTTGACCATAATCTGCTGTAGACGGTGAACAATGGCCATCAGCTTGATATTTTTAGTTTTATGGTGCGGTATCTCGCCTGGTATTCTGTGCATTATCCAAGCCACCCATTTTGCTTTGCACGCTCCACCTGTTCATCTGAATAGTTCCATGCTCCATCCGTGGCAACCATTGCCCCGCCAGACATCCCCGTCTCTGGTTCATACATAACAGCAAGGCCGAGCTGATGCATAATTTCATGATTAATTCTGAATACCAGACCACGCTCACTAAGTTCTTTCCAGTTCACAATCTCATATGCGCCTGTATTAAGCAGCTCAATACTTAGCAAGACATAATCTACCAGCCAGTCTGACAGGTCAGTAACATCTGTTATCCGGGCTTCAACCTTTCGCCCCGTGTACACACCCTGCACCCATTCATGCAAAATCAACGTGTCCCCGCGCTCATAATTACGGTCATTTTTCCGAAACTCTGCGCGTTTCTTTCCTTCCAGCACAAGGTCGAAATATTTTGCGTGCAGCTTTACCTCGTGAATTTTTGCCATCATGTCCACTCCATTACTGTTGAGAATCCCGGCCACTCATCAGCGACCGGATACGTGAACTTTTTCCCGTCATAATTTACGGTTGCCCCACGCGCCAGCGCCTCAAGCTCCCATCGCTGCGGCCTGATACCGTTCTGAGCAAGGTCAACGCGGATACGGGTAATTTGCATTCGTTCCGACCGGGTCATTCTGGCCGATGGCGCTATTTCATGCGGTTTTAACGGGCTTCCGTTTCTTTGCTGACGACTTGGCGTTCTCCGACCGTGTTTTAATGCACCTCTGAGCGCCCTCACGACCTCCGGGTCACTCCATTCGATAACACCGTCATCAACCAGATTAAGCACTGCTGCGGCGTGCTCAGAAGGTGTGGGAGCCGGTAACGAAGTATCACCGCCGGTAAGCTTTCCACAGTTATTGACAGGACTCCGAGGCGCGGCGATGCCGCTTTTTAAAGTCAAAGGCTCAACGACCGGAATTTTCGGCACAATGCGCCAGTCCGTCGTTCTGGTGATATGAATATGACGCGCGCCGAGATGCGGCGCGTAAATGCCGACCACTCTCTCGACTTCTTCCTCGTACTCGTTAACTTCATCCGACGGGCTACGGGCGACTCTGACAGTCTGACAATCGCGCGGGACATTTGCCCCACCCTGCGCGCTGATATACAACGCAAAATCACCACTGTCTGCGGCGGCGCGTGCAGCCTCGACGCGCTCGTCAAACTCATCAGCAATGCTGACGCCGCGCGGCAATTTGCGTAGTTCACGGTAAGCCCCCATTGTCGGCAGGCCAACCGTTTTAAATTGCGGGATGCGCCACGTTGACGCCCATGCGGTAACAGCCGCTGCAGTGTCTTTCAGCGGCCTGCCGGTGTCGTTATCGAGCTGACCATCCAGTGCATAGCCGTCGATGTTTTTTGAAATGTATTTCGCGATATATCCCGCAGCACCGCCCCGGTTAAGGTGTTTTGCCTGAAAACGGTTTCGCGCGGCTCCTCTTTCGTCGCCATCCTCTTTGAGCGCATAGCGACGCATGATTTCGATAATCTGGTTACGCTGGCGTGAATTACAAAAAAGCATCATATGCCAGTGCGGCGTTCCGTCGTGGTGTGGCTCGACGACACGCAAACCGTAGACCTGTAAATCATTATCCTTGAATGCCGTGCGCATCAGGCTCCAGATACGGCAGAGATAACGCTGCGCATCCTTTGGATTAAATGCCTCATCGTTCCAGCCGTGATTAAGCTGCACGGTTTTACTTTCGCCTTTTCCTACCTGACGTGTCGGGTGATACTTTGACGGCGCGGTCAGCGTGATAAACATCCCCACATCACCCTCTGCTGCGGCGTAACGCTCAATACCGGCAATGGTGTTCATCAGCTCCATCCGGCGAATTTCTGGATTAGAAATACTGCCCATCACCTTACTGATAAGGTCGATGCGCTCGCCGGTTTCCTTGTTTTCAAGGTCACACGATTTAAGAAATTCCAGATTTGCCTGGCGGCGCGCACACACATCACGAATGGCATGTTTACTGGCATAAGGAGAACGGTCTTTATTCACCTCCCCGACAGCAATCAGTAACGCCTCATGCCAGCGCATACGCTGGCCTTTAAGCTGACTAATCCACCACTCATCGTTAAACAGACGGGCAATGGCAGAATATGCCTGCCTCGTGGTCATCTGTCCTTTACGGTATTTTTTCCAGTAGAGAGGGGAAATATTGAAAGCACGTGCAGCGCCAGCAACATGACCATACAGGTGAGCCTGAGCCTCATCCGTAAACAGTGATTCTTTTTCGCCATGCGCATCCACCCAGGCATCGCTGAGTTCCTCATACATCATGAAAAGCTGCGATGAGATACGGGCGGCAAACTTTTTCAGCTCCTTGTCATTCATTCCCGGCAGGCGCGCATAGTGGTCACGCTCTGCCAGAAACAGCAACGACGCGTCGGTGTTCATTTCATGGCGCTGATTCACACGCTCAATGCGCGGCCATAAACGACGCTGAAAAGTGGATGTGAGGAAATAAAACCCGTGCACCGGGCTTTTATTGCGCCGGATGTAGTCATAGCGTGAAGTAAACAGCGAGCGCAAAAAGTAAGGCAGGCGGTTAATCGTGGATAAAACACCTTGCACCTGACGCATCTCGTCACGTGTAAGGGGTCTTTCGCGCCCGACGGCCTCGCGTGGCGCGTTCCATGCATAAGCACCGGTAAACGCCTTACCGGTGCCTGCAGCAAATGCTGACGGAGGGACAAAACGCCCGGAGGCTTTAACGGCCATATGAGCCAAAAGCCTCTGAACAACGCCTGCTGAGTTGCTCAACCTGCGCGTTTAAATCAGCAAAAGACTTTGCGCTTCCGGTCAGAATATCGTGATGCATCAGGCCGGAAACGAGCTGGCTTAATTTCGGATAATAACCAACCACCGCCAGCCATTCCTGACCGGCGTTTTTACCGCTTTCCGCTCTCTTTTTCTCGTGGAGAATAAACTGAAAGCTGTCACTGGTAACGACATAACGTTCGCCAATTTCAATACGAATACTCATGCCGTTCTCCGGTAATGTTTGTTTTTTGCTTCAAAGACTGACTGACAGGAAACACAACGCGTGGCTGACGGATAAGCCGCACGACGGGCAGCAGGTATTGGCGCGTCACACTCTTCGCAAACCAGCGCAGAAGCACAGCAATGTTTTACCCTTGCCGCGTTAATCTGGCGCTCCAGTAATTCAGCCTGTTGTTCCTGAATAAAATCTACGTTGTCCGGCATTACCAGTTCCTTTTGTCGTTCAGTTTTTTAAATTCATCAGCGCAATAGCTGGCGATTTCTGTAGTTAATTTCGTCAGTTCATCCACGGAGGAAATTTGCTTGTGAAATACAGCGCGTTTAACAAGTAAATTGACCACATCAGACAGGAGGTTTAATTCACTCTGATAAATCGCGATAACAGATTCAGTTATTTCGCGATTTTCTTTATCAAGACCAAGTTGAATAAGAGACAAATCGCCATTTTTCATAACGGCGATTTTTAAGGCATTGTTCAGTAAAACAACTGAACGAGAACAGGACATAAAAGCACCTCCCCGCGAGACAATCCGATGTTGTGAAATTTTTCCGACTCCTGACTGAGCAGCTCGACTATCTCCACGCGGGATAACTCCGCCTTTGTGATGTGGCGAATCATGGCGTCAAGATGAGAAGAAAAGCGCGTCGCTGCATCGGCCTGTGCTTCGGTTCTGGCCTGTTGCAGCAGTAATGCGTATTTACCGCACTGATTTTCAGAAACTGTATGCATGACTTTCTCCAGGCAAAAAGAAGCCCCGCACAATTAAGTGCGTTAAAAACTCTGGTTAATTACTTAATGCAGATATTGCTCTGGTTTTACCGATGTCAGAATTGTCGGTGCATACTCAAACAGACTGAATAATTCACGTAATGCACGGAATAAAGCATCACGCCAGTAACATGATTCTTCATTAATTCGCCAGTATGGCTGGTTGAATTCTTTTTCTGTCAATCTGGCATGCATAAATAAAGTACGCCGCTGACTGACTGTTAAAAAACTAATATATGCATACTCACTTGCACCGACCTGACGGCGTTTTGAGAATGCCCCACGCAATTCATCAATTGCACAAACCAGCCGTTCACGTTCGACATCGTTCATTTCTTCGAAACGCATCGTTGCGTGACGTTGTTTTAACTGCGCATGGAAGCAAACCGTTAGCCGTTCACGTTCCATCATCTGATTATAATAATCACATGTCTCCTGCCAGCGAGGGACGGCCAGATGCTTACCAATTATCCGGCGCATAGCTGCTGGCTGTTTTTCGACGAGATTAAGTGTCATCACTGTCATTTCCAGCCCCTCCGGCTTTTCAGAAAGGTCAGAGCCTTTTTTAACGGACTCTGTTTTTTGGTACGGATAATGATTCCCTTGCGTCCCTTCCCGTGGGTGATGTTGAAGTCAATCGCCCTGGGGCTTTCGTTACGCAGTAACTGAGCAATACAACGAGGCTCATTCATACGGTTCTCCTTAACGTGGTTCACCGAGACCTAACCACATCAACCAGCCGTCACGAATCTCTTTAGGGCGGCTTTCATAAGCCAGTTTTAGTCCGTTATTCCATGCCGGAAGGTATACCCAATATTCACCTGCACGACCTGAAGCTGATTGTGGATCGGTCATATCAATTACAGGTAGCTTTCCTTTATCGATCATCCGACGAACCGCTCCTGTCGATTTTCCTATTAGTTTTGCGAACTCCTGATAAGGAATCGCATCAGTCATGAGTGTTACTTGCTTGCTCATGTCGTCCTCCAGCCCTCATGAATTGCGTTTAATGCCTTATAATGCCTTTTAGTGCCCACATCCAAGCACTAAACAATCTACATCTAAACTAAATACTATTGAGATCTAAACACCATGTCAAACACGATAAGCGAGAAGATAGTCTTAATGCGAAAATCAGAGTATTTGAGCAGACAACAACTTGCTGATTTAACAGGGGTTCCGTATGGCACGCTGAGTTACTATGAAAGTGGTCGTTCAACACCTCCAACAGATGTCATGATGAACATCCTGCAGACCCCACAATTCACCAAATACACTTTATGGTTCATGACCAATCAGATCGCTCCTGAGTCCGGGCAAATTGCGCCCGCTCTCGCACACTTTGGGCAAAACGAAACAACGTCGCCCCACTCCGGTCAAAAGACTGGTTAACAATTCATCGTGAATATATTCATCACAAGTGCCTACTATTGGTGGCTAAATTTCAGCCACCACGAAAAAAGCGATTAGTAGTCGCCAAAAAACACACCACTCGGAGGGTTTTCTGATGGCAATCAAAAAACTCGATGATGGTCGATATGAAGTGGACATCCGCCCTACTGGACGTAATGGAAAACGCATCCGTAGGAAGTTTGATAAGAAAAGCGAAGCTGTCGCTTTCGAGAAATACACGTTGTACAACCACCACAATAAAGAATGGCTATCAAAACCAACAGACAAGCGACGTCTGTCGGAGCTGACACAGATCTGGTGGGATTTAAAGGGTAAACACGAAGAGCATGGGAAATCTAATCTTGGAAAAATTGAAATCTTCACAAAAATAACGAATGACCCATGCGCATTTCAAATTACGAAATCGCTTATCAGCCAGTACTGCGCCACCCGAAGAAGTCAGGGTATTAAACCTTCGAGTATCAATCGTGATTTAACATGTATTAGCGGCATGTTTACAGCCCTGATTGAAGCGGAGTTATTCTTTGGTGAGCACCCTATCAGAGGGACAAAAAGGCTTAAGGAGGAAAAACCAGACACAGGCTATCTCACGCAGGAAGAAATTGCCTTACTGCTTGCTGCTCTTGACGGCGACAATAAAAAGATTGCGATTCTTTGCCTGAGTACTGGAGCACGTTGGGGAGAAGCAGCTCGTTTGAAAGCAGAAAATATCATCCATAACCGCGTCACGTTTGTTAAAACGAAAACAAACAAACCACGCACCGTCCCGATCTCAGAGGCTGTTGCCAAAATGATCGCGGATAACAAACGAGGTTTTTTATTCCCTGATGCTGATTACCCTCGCTTCAGACGAACAATGAAAGCAATAAAACCGGATTTGCCAATGGGGCAAGCCACACATGCACTAAGGCACAGCTTTGCCACTCATTTCATGATTAATGGAGGAAGTATTATCACGCTACAACGGATACTAGGTCACACACGGATTGAGCAAACTATGGTTTACGCTCACTTTGCGCCAGAGTACCTTCAGGACGCCATTTCTCTTAATCCGCTAAGAGGTGGTACTGAGGCCGAGAGTGTCCACACAGTGTCCACAGTAGAGTAACGTTTAAGGGCTTTCAGTGGTAATTTATGCCGCTCAAACCCGCATTGTACCGTTGAAAGCCCCTACTGGTGACACCCTAAATCTCCCTTACACGGGCTTATTTTTTATGCATAAACCATAGAGACGGATTGATCCCAGGTGACCGTCTTCCATTGACCACATCGATAGAATCCCCCTTCATAGCACGATGCCTTTCACTTAACGGCATCGTGCTCGCACAGGGTCCGGCCACGCACAGCCAGAACGCGCATGTTTGACGCTTACAAAAAATGAAGCTAAAGCATAGGAATATTTATGCCATCATTTTCTGATAGCCGCATAAAATAAAAATCCTGCTGTAGTTTCATCTATCTGCTTGTCATTATTACTCACATTCAATAATGGTGTTGAAGAATACCTTATCAGAGATAAAAATGGATGTGTCCATGGTAGTCTTGAATCTATTCTCACTCTCCACATTTGAATGTCAGACGCGCGACGCCATGTAATCCTGCCCCTTCAGTCTTCAGGTTAACTATCTGCATTTTTTTGCCCTGAGTAACACAGAAATTAGCTGCATCATTTTTCACTATATTTTCTGCACCAGATATTCTGCCCCTGGCTAAAGATGCTTCGGCTTCAGTGTAGTATTGGTTATCGAGTTTACGCTGGATAATACTTTTATAGGCAAGCCCGAATTTACCGATACTTGTCTCATCATTATGCACAGCACAACCAGACATAAGAAAAACACTAATTAATGATATAGCAGCTGTCTTTTTCATCTCACCTTCCCCCATTAAACACCAACGACACTCTCTAGTGTTGAAATATAATAATGACATCATTGTCATTATTGAATAGGATTATAATAAATGTTTTGTGCAGAATTTCCTACATAAGTAGGAAATACAGACATGGAGGCCTATCACAGATAACCTCATAGGAATTATTTAATATAATTGGAATCGTACATTGAGGATGCCATTGCTTTGTTGAATATGATGCATATGCTCTTTTGAAGTTTGTCCCTGATTACCGTTAATGTTCGCTGCCACGCTGAATCCACAGTAAAATAATGCTTAAGTGCTTTCAGTGATCATTTATGCCGATAAAAACCGAGTGTACCGTTGCCCCCCTTACTGGTAACCACTGAATTCCCCATCCTTGAACTGATTTTTTATCCTCCGATTTTCATCCTGTTCTGACTCCGCCTTTTCTTTTCTGCTCTACACTATCTACAGACCAATCATAAAGGCATACGATTATGGCAGAATTTCCCGCCAGCTTACTGATTCTTAACGGCAAAAGTACTGACAATCAACCCTTGCGCGAAGCAATTATGCTGTTGCGCGAGGAAGGAATGACGATCCATGTGCGGGTCACCTGGGAGAAAGGCGATGCCGCCCGATTTGTAGAAGAGGCCCGGAAGCTGGGCGTCGCAACGGTAATTGCCGGTGGTGGCGATGGCACTATTAATGAAGTTTCCTCGGCGCTGATTCAGTGTGAGGGCGATGACATACCCGCGCTGGGGATTTTGCCACTAGGTACAGCGAACGATTTCGCGACCAGCGTGGGTATACCTGAGGCACTGGATAAGGCGCTGAAACTAGCAATTGCTGGTGACGCTATTGCGATTGATATGGCGCAGGTCAACAAACAAACCTGTTTTATTAATATGGCAACGGGTGGGTTTGGGACACGTATTACCACAGAAACGCCGGAAAAATTAAAAGCAGCGCTGGGTGGCGTCTCTTACATCATTCACGGCTTAATGCGCATGGATACACTGCAACCGGACCGTTGTGAAATCCGCGGTGAAAACTTTCACTGGCAAGGTGACGCACTAGTCATTGGTATTGGTAACGGCCGTCAGGCAGGTGGCGGTCAGCAATTGTGCCCGAACGCATTAATTAACGACGGCTTGCTGCAACTACGCATTTTCACCGGCGATGAAATTCTTCCGGCTCTCGTATCAACCTTAAAATCTGACGAAGATAACCCGAATATTATCGAAGGTGCTTCGGCGTGGTTCGATATACAAGCGCCACACGAAATTACCTTTAATCTTGATGGCGAACCGTTGAGTGGGCAAAACTTCCATATTGAAATACTTCCGGCAGCATTGCGCTGTCGATTACCACCGGATTGTCCATTATTGCGTTAATCAAATTTCCCTTTCTTAATTCAGGGAGTATCAGTGATGCCGGATTCGGTGTACACACCTTATCCGGCATAAAGAACAATGCTACACCGTAATTAATTTCACCCGTGTTTTCTGCAATGCCAGTTTATCCACCTCTGACACGGCATCATCAGTAATAATAATATCAATTTTTTCGATTGGCAGTACCTGATTAAAACCGCGACGGTTAAATTTCGATGAATCGAGAACGGCAATCACTTTATTAGCGGCTGTGACCATCGCACCGCTAATCGAATAACCTTCATTAAAGGTCGTAATACCATTAACCGCATCAATACCATCAGCACCGACAAACATTAAATCGGCATTAATATCCTGCAATGAACGCTCGGCAATGGAGCCATGCATCGAGCGCGTTTTATGACGGACCGTGCCACCACAGACGACCAGAGTAATGTCTTTATTTTCGGAAAGGGCAAACGCCGCCGGGAGACTGTTGGTAATCACCGTGATATTTTTGGCGGTCATTAAACCTTCGGCGATAAGCATTGTCGTACTTCCGCTGTCGAGAATAACGGTCATCCCTTCGTGGATCATTTTGACTGCCGCCTGCGCTATTCTGTTTTTCGGCGCGCTGGCGAGCTGAAATCGCTCTTTAAACCCGACTTCCTGGGTCTCGGTTTCACTATTACCGGACATTATTTTCGCCGCACCGCCATGAAAGCGCGTAACCACGCCTTTTTGTTCGAGAAAGCGCAAATCGGCACGGATTGTCGCTTCCGAGGCAGCAAATACTCCCGCCAGATCCTGAACAAGCACGGTTCCCTGTTCATTCACTAATTGGATGATCTTATTCCTTCGCTCGAATGAATTCATCGTCATTTACCCATATTCAATTGTGGCTAGTGTAAACGAAGGGGGACCATTGGTGAATGATCTGTTTTGCACAATACCGGGCCAGCATCACGCTGGCCCGCGGTTTCAGGGAATAAGCAACACTTTGCCCGGCATAGCATTACGAGCGATGTCACGCACCGCCTGGGCGAAGCTTTCAAAGCTTCCACGGTGAGCGATTAATGGCTCCAGGCTTAACTTACGTTCTGTCAGCAACCGGCTCGCCGTTTCCCACTCCTGCCCCGGCCAAGGGCTGGAGTAGTTCATCCAACTGCCGATAACCGTCAGCTCTTTACGTAATATTTTGCCAAACGTTGTCGATGTTAAATGCAAATCCTGATGTAACGTGCCCACCAGCGCCAGCTGGGCATGAGGCCCGGCAATCTCTACCGCCAGTTCGACGGTTTGCGGGACGCCAGCCGTCTCGAGGATAAGCTGATTAAAGCGCAGCTCGCGTAAAACGCCCTGCATTTGCGGCGCGCTCATTTCAAGGCTGTTAAATGTTTGCATCGCACCGAAAGATTTTGCCAGTGCCAGTTTTTCTGAGCTAATGTCGATAGCCGTCACACTCTTTGCTCCCAGCGCGACAGCGCACTGAATGGCCAGCAGGCCAATGGTTCCGGCACCAATAATAATAACGTTTTTATTCTCACAACCTTGCGCTAAATGGAAAGCATGCAGGCCAACGGTA
The DNA here is from genome assembly GCF_030295175.1 of Escherichia sp. HH091_1A. Lineage (NCBI taxonomy): Bacteria > Pseudomonadati > Pseudomonadota > Gammaproteobacteria > Enterobacterales > Enterobacteriaceae > Escherichia > Escherichia sp. HH091_1A. Next base: position 2,625,508 of record NZ_AP025747.1, read on the forward strand.
ATCGGTTCAATAAAAGCCCCATCCTCAATAGGCATATGCGCAGGTAGAGCAAAGACATTTTTCCGCTTAACGACAATATATTCGGCAAACCCACCATCCCGCCGTGAGCCAATAAAATCATATTTTGCGCACTGGGAATAAAACCCTTTCAGACACTCTGGACAAGTAAAACAGGGTAATAACGGCACACAGGCAACCGCATCGCCAGGATGTAAATCATCAACACCGGATCCCACAGCATCAATATAGCCGCTAAATTCATGGCCTAACGTTATTGGATAATAATGTGCACCATTTTTAAAAATTCTGGGTAAATCGGAACCACATAATCCCGAGCTGGCAATTTTTACCCGCACCTCATCCTGATGTTTAATTTCAGGAATGACTCGTTGGGCAACGCGTACGATACCATCAGTATCATTCACCACTGATTTCATAAAAACTCCTGATTATTAAGGGGGATAAACTCCCCCTCAGGTAAAAATTATTCTGCGAGAACGGCTTTCTCTTGTTTAATAAAGCCGCGCGCTCTACGCCAGGTCATGAAAATACCGGTAAGATAAATGGCACCGATAATAATGAAACCGGGAATATTTTGCGGGGAGAAAACCTGAATCAGTAACCAGGTAATGGGAGAACCGCCCTGATCCATTGAAGCCACCATGCCCCCGGCTTTTAACGCCCCAGCATTAGCCGCCAGTTGGGTGTGCAAACCAATAGTTTGCGTCGCGATCCACAGGGTGATGCTCATAATGATGACACCCGAGATTAAGGTGCGGAACAGATTTCCACGATGCACGGCAACTGCCATCGCAACAAAGAAGCCGATGGTGGCAAGGTCGCCAAACGGCAGTACCTGATTACCCGGAACACAAACAGCAATTAAAATGGTGAGCGGGATAAAAATCAGGCTTGCCGATACCACCGCCGTATGCCCCAGCAGCAACGCCGGATCAAGGCCAATCAGGAACTCCTGACCGCCGAACTTCGCCTGTAAACGACTACGGGCCTGCTTAGCGATGGGCGTTAAACCATCCATGATGGGTTTAATCACCCGTGGCATCAGCAGCATAACTGCCGCCGTTTTTACCGCCAGCTGCAATACACCTTTGACATCGTAACCCGCGAGGATGCCGATAATCAGCCCCATCACAAAGCCCACGGTGACAGGTTCGCCAAATGGGCCAAATTTGCGCTGAATATCGTCGGCGCTAAATTTAATACGGTTAACGCCTGGGATTTTGTCGATGATAGCATCCACCAGCACCGCAATTGGCCCCAGATACGCCGACGTACCGTGCGGAATAGCAATGCCTTCCAGCTCAAAGAAATTTCGGGTATCGCGGGCAAACCAGTCGCCGAGCTTATAAACAAACGCCGCGTGAATTACCACACCCGCCATCCCTATCATCCATGAACCGGTTGCCAGATGCAGCAATGCGCCGGTGAAGGTCATATGCCAGATATTCCATATATCAACATTTACCACCCGCGTCATACGGGTCAGTAGCATCGCCACGTTAACCAGAATCGCAATCGGAATCGCCACCAGCGCAATTTGCGACGCCCAGGTCATGGGTGAAGAGCCCGGCCAGCCGACATCGACCACATGCAGATTCAGGTCGAAATTTTCCGCCATCGCTTTCGCCGCCGGGCCAATGGAATCCAGCATTAAGCCAATCACAAGGCCAATGCCAACAAAGCCAATCCCGATATGCAGACCCGCTTTAAAGCAATCGCCTGCCTTCATGCCTAATATCTTAGAAAAAATAATGATGACAATCGGCAACATGACCGTAGGGCCGAGGTCGAGAATATAACGCATGACTTCTGAAAACATAGGTCACCCCTGTAAGATAGTCAGAATTTTATTTTGTAATGCTTCGATACCGACACCAGAAACAAAAGGCATGCCGTGTACTAACGGAATATCGCCAAAACTACGGTCAACTTTGGCGGTAGTACATATCAAATGCACGCCATCCATATAGGTCTCTATTTCATTAACCCGACACTGGATTAATTCAACGGGGATATTATGGCTATGACACAACTCTTTAATTTCTTCCGCCGCCATCGTAGAGGTCGCAACCGCGCCTCCGCAAGCGACAATAATCTTGCGTTTCATAAATAGTCCTTTTTATTGTTACAGAGGGATTTATTCGTCTGAATCTAAAACATACTTTGTGAAGTATTCCTTTAACTGGGTTTCAGGAAGAGTGATTAGTGTCTCGACGATCTCGGGCTGTTGTAACTTGCCAAATAAACAGCGTAAAAGTTTCAATTGCTGCTGCGGATTTTCCACAATCAACGCAATAACCAACGATACCGCCACGTCGCTATCATCATCCGCTTGCTGAAAATGAACTTTATTTGTTGGCCTTAACAGATAAATGGCTGACGACTTAGCATGAATCGCCTCACAATGCGGTATTGCAATGGCGTGCTGTTCAAGCATTATCCCGGTGGGGAATTCTGCTTCTCTGGCAATTAATGCCTGTGGCCAGGTTTCATGAACCACACCTTTCGCGATCATCTCATTACCGATATGAGTTAAAACTTCGCTACGATCGACAAAAGAAATTCCGCTACGAACAAACAGGTTAGTCATATACCGTCCTTATTCCGCACAGCCGTAGCGATAGGCACGCAAAACATCATAAATTTTATCCATAATCAACTGATACGGTATTGCCGATAATTCCCCGGACTGTATGCGTTCAAATTGTTTGGGTAGATACTGACTAATCATGCCCAGTGGGATGTCCACGTCTTCCAGATTCGCCATCATCGTTTCAACGCTATTTTTAATTCGACTATGCGGCCAGTAATAACGAATACGATCCGACAGGCTGTAACGAATATCCAGTAATGAATCGTTAAAACCCGTGCGATAATATTTTTTCCAGTACTGCGGTTCATCGAGCATCACTTCTTCAATCACCGCCAGGCAACTGCTACGATTTTCGGGGCCGATAAGCTCTTGCTCAATTTGTGCCAACGCAAATATCGCCTCACGTAGAGCAAAGGTTAATGCTGGCCCTACTTTCAAAATTGCAAAGCGATCGCGGACTAATTCCCAATAAGCCGTCCGGGTCTGGTAATCGGTAGAATGTGCTTCATAAACCATTCGGGTGTTTTCTATCCATTGCGCCAGCGCCTGCGCTTCTTGCGGCTGATAATGGATAATATTGCTGTGATCAAATTCCACACCCGGCTGTACCACGATGGCAATCACGCGTGTTAACGCCTCTGTCAGCCCACGAGCAATAAAGGCCTTTTGATGCGTACGTAAAGTATTGGCGGCATCTTCAACCCGGGTAATGTGTACTGACTGAATGGCGCTGGCCTCACCGCCCGGAACCGGAACTTCGGTGCCAATGACATAGCTCAGTTGCTCACGCTGGTAATCTGTCGCCACACTTTCCGCCGCCTGACAAAGCACGGCAGCACGTTCAGCAACCGTTTCTGGCGCTAATGGTATTGGATCCCCCGCACATGACATTGACGCATCAAGGTGAATTTTACTGAACCCCGCTCGAACATATGCTTTTACCAGCTCGACGGATTTTTCCATCGCCGTATCCGCATTTTCTTGCTGCCAGCAGTTCGGTCCCAGATGGTCGCCGCCGAGAATGATACGCTCACGAGCAAATCCGACTTTATCGGCAATCGCAAACACAAATTCGCGAAAGTCCGCCGGTGTCATTCCGGTATAACCGCCAAATTGATTGACCTGGTTTGACGTTGCTTCAATCAGCACTTTACGCGTGCTGTTGCGATCAAATGCCAGCGCCGCTTCGATAACCAACGGATGGGCAGAACAGACTGAACATATGCCAATATGTTCACCAGCTTTATGCCGGGCAATTAACGTTTTCATGTTTTTTCCTTGTTAAATGGCAGGTGCGTTATGCCCTGCCCTCGCAGCCACAATCGGCAATCACTTTGCTCACCACATCGCGCATTGCGGATTTAGCCGACTGCAAATAATCCCGGGGGTCAGTCGCTTCAGGGTGCTCGGTCAGGTAATTTTTTAACGCCTGCGAGAATGCATTTTTCAGCTCCGTTGCAACGTTGATTTTGCATATCCCCAGTTTGATGGTTTGCTGAATATCCTTAGTCGATAACCCTGACGCGCCATGCAGCACCAGCGGTAAGTTCACCCACTGGCGAATGTTCTCCAGTCGAGAAAAATCAAGCGCCGGTGCGCTGGCATACATACCGTGAGCCGTGCCGATGGCGACCGCCAGGGAATCAATCCCGGTTGTCTCGGCAAATTCACGCGCCTGAATGGGGTTGGTATACAACGCATCAGCTTCATTGACTTGTACATCATCTTCCTGGCCCCCAAGCTGCCCCAGCTCCGCTTCGACGCTGACATCAAAGCGATGGCAAAAATCCACCACCTCTTTTACCCGTGCAATATTTTGCGCATAAGGCAAATGCGAGGCGTCGATCATTACCGAGCGCACACCTGAACGAACTTTCTGAGCGATATCGTCAAATTTCGTGTGATGGTCGAGGTGAATCGCCAATGGATGGTGATAGTGCTCCGCCATAGCGCTGACCAGCGCCACCAGATTTTCTGTACCAGCATGAGTAAATGTACCGGGCGTTCCGGCGATGATGACCGGCGCATGCATGCTGGCAGCGGTTTCCACCACCACTTGCATCGTTTCGAGATTGTGAATATTGAATGCCGGAACCGCATAACCGCCGCGCTGCGCGTTGTTCAGCATCTGCTTTGTCGATACCACGTACATTTTCACATCATGTCGTTTGTTTTCGATTTCAAAATATAATGAAATTATTTGTTTTCAAATGTCGAGATAACGATCACAAAAACGACAATATGAAAATTAATCAGAATGACAGGAAAAAAAAACGGCCTCCCGGGGGAAGCCGTAACGAAGTGCGCGTGTTTTTATGCCGGATGCAACGTAAACGCCTTATCCGGCATACGTGGCAGCGCTGTGTAGGCATGATAAGACGCTTCAGCGTCGCATCAGGCATAGGTTGCCGGATGCGGTGTGAACGCCTTATCCGCCCTACGGGGTAGTGCTGTTCGTATGAGGCGTATCAGGCGATAGTAATTTTGCTATCGAGATAAACGTCCTGCACGGCGTTAATCAGTTTCACGCCGTCAGCCATCGATTTCTTGAACGCCTTACGTCCAAGAATCAGCCCCATTCCGCCAGCGCGTTTGTTGATGACCGCAGTACGCACTGCATCGCTGAGGTCAGTTTCACCGCCCGCAGCACCGCCGGAGTTTATCAACCCTGCCCGGCCCATATAGCAGTTAGCTAACTGATAACGCACCAGATCAATCGGGTTTTCGCTGGTCAACTTGCTGTAAACGCGATCGTCGGTATAACCGTAATTAATCGCTTTATAGCCGCCGTTATTTTCCGCCATTTTTTGTTTGACGATATCTGCGCCTATGGTTGCCGCCAGATGGTTCGCCTGACCTGTCAGGTCGGCGGAAACATGGTAATCAACGCCATCTTTCTTAAAGGCGGAGTTACGCAAATAGGCCCACAGCACGGTCACCATGCCCAGCTCATGCGCGCGTTCAAAGGCCGCAGAAATTTCTTCAATCTGGCGACGTGACTCTTCCGAGCCAAAATAGATAGTCGCCCCAACCGCCATCGCGCCCATGTTGAACGCCTGCTCCACGCTGGCATACAGCGTTTGATCGTAGGTATTCGGGTAACTTAGCGTCTCGTTGTGATTAAGTTTGACAAGGAATGGAATGCGATGCGCGTAACGCCGCGATACCGATGCCAGCACGCCGTAAGTTGACGCCACACAGTTACAGCCCGCTTCGATCGCCAGTTCAACAATGTTTTTCGGGTCAAAGTAGAGCGGGTTAGCGGCAAATGAAGCTCCGGCAGAGTGCTCAACGCCCTGGTCAACCGGCAGAATAGAAAGATATCCTGTGCCAGCCAGACGCCCAGTGTTGTACAACGTCTGCATATTACGTAACACCGCTGGCGGGCGATTATTGTCAATCATCACGCGGTCTACGTAGTCATGTCCGGGGAGATAAAGCTGGTCAGAAGGAATAGTCATACAACGGTGCTGTAAAAGGTTGTCGGCGTCTTTGCCAAGCAACTGCGCAATATCTGTCATTACTATGCTCCCGTAAATTCCGATTGGATATCGGCTATGGATTGTCCTGGCCCGCCTTTTGCGGGCAATCATAATCCTGGTCGTTACAGGCGAGTTTTTCCATCTTTTGGATGTTTTTTCAGCGTTTTCTGTTGGCTCGATTCATCAGAAAAAATGTTACCGCGGTCAAGTTTTCACCGCAATGGTATTTAAAAGGTATTATTAAATGGTATTGTCATCGCGTACCTTACATTACCTGTCATGAAGGAATTAAAAGATGAAAACAACAGCAAAGCTGTCGTTCATGATGTTTGTTGAATGGTTTATCTGGGGCGCGTGGTTTGTGCCATTGTGGTTGTGGTTAAGTAAAAGCGGTTTTAGTGCCGGAGAAATTGGCTGGTCGTATGCCTGTACCGCCATTGCGGCGATCCTGTCGCCAATTCTGGTTGGCTCCATCACTGACCGCTTTTTCTCGGCGCAGAAAGTGCTGGCGGTATTGATGTTCGCTGGTGCGGCGCTGATGTATTTCGCTGCGCAACAGACCACTTTTGCCGGGTTCTTCCCGTTACTGCTGGCCTACTCGCTAACCTATATGCCGACCATTGCGCTGACTAACAGTATCGCTTTTGCCAACGAGCCGGATGTGGAACGTGATTTCCCACGCATTCGTGTGATGGGCACTATCGGCTGGATTGCCTCCGGTCTGGCATGTGGATTTTTGCCGCAAATGCTGGGTTATGCCGATATCTCTCCGACTAACATCCCGCTGCTGATTACCGCCGGAAGTTCTGCTCTGCTCGGTGTGTTTGCGTTTTTCCTGCCCGACACGCCGCCAAAAAGCACCGGCAAAATGGACATTAAAGTCATGCTCGGCCTGGATGCGCTGATCCTGCTGCGCGATAAAAACTTCCTCGTCTTTTTCTTCTGTTCATTCCTGTTTGCGATGCCACTGGCGTTCTATTACATCTTTGCCAACGGTTATCTGACAGAAGTCGGCATGAAAAATGCCACCGGCTGGATGACGCTCGGCCAGTTCTCTGAAATCTTCTTTATGCTGGCATTGCCGTTTTTTACCAAACGCTTTGGTATCAAAAAGGTATTATTACTTGGTCTGGTCACCGCAGCGATCCGCTATGGCTTCTTTATTTACGGTAGTGCGGATGAATATTTCACCTACGCGTTACTGTTCCTCGGCATTTTGCTGCATGGAGTAAGTTACGATTTTTACTACGTTACCGCTTACATCTATGTCGATAAAAAAGCCCCCGTGCATATGCGTACCGCTGCGCAGGGGCTGATCACGCTCTGCTGCCAGGGATTCGGCAGTTTGCTCGGCTATCGTCTTGGCGGTGTGATGATGGAAAAGATGTTCGCTTATCCGGAACCGGTAAACGGACTGACTTTCAACTGGTCCGGGATGTGGACTTTCGGCGCGGTGATGATTGCCATTATCGCCGTGCTGTTCATGATTTTTTTCCGCGAATCCGACAACGAAATTACGGCTATCAAGGTCGATGATCGCGATATTGCGTTGACACAAGGGGAAGTTAAATGAAAACAGAACGTATTCTCGGTGCTCTTTATGGGCAGGCTGTAACTTCGCGTTTTTTTCTGGGCTAATTGACGCGCAATTCCGGGCGGGGAGCGCGCAACCCAAAAGCCCAGAATTGACCGCTAATTACCACTAATCGCCATCGCTCTGATTGAGCGTAAATCCTCCAGGCTACTCAGTTCCTCTTTCATCTTCCGCTGACGTTCGTGGATTTTAAAGCCCTCCGCCACCATGGCCACCATCATGGCATCGTTCAGCGCAATAAGTTTCTCCCTGGTCAGTACGACGTTGTTATTATCCGCATCAGTCCAGAAAAAACCATCCGGAAGCAGTCCGGCCTGTGCTGTTGCAACCACGGGGGCAAGGCGTGACTGCGAGGTTTTTCCGCCATCAAAACGACGGCCATCAAACGTGAAAATAAACTCAACGTTTTCCTGACTGTCGCGCCATGCCTCAATTTCCCGCCTTTTGGCATCCTTTGCCGCTGCAATAAGTTCCGGCGTGACGGTGAACGGGGCGATTTCGCCCCATTTCCCGCTTTGCAGCTCCTGCCAGACATGCTGGCCTGTCGGGGCCATATCATCCTGTATGGCAGTATACAGGGCGAACTCCGTTTCACCTTCAAATAACACCTCGCAGTCAACCGCACCATTTTCAAGATAATGTGCGTTTCTGATACCTTTCACCGCTCTGATTTTCATGCCTGATTTCCTCATTACTCAATGCGTACAAAAAGACCGATAAAGCCACGCTGAGTACCATAATTGTTACCCAGGCCCGAAAGCGCCGTGTAACGACCGGGGAAGTTGTATTCACCGGCACCGCCAATCACAACCTGCGGTGAGGATGCGTATGTCCCTGTATCACTAACCTGTGCACTCATGGCCAGAGGACCAAGACGGGAACCCGGCACAGTATCACCGAGTCCCAGAGAAGCATTTTCACCAAAACTTTCTCCCTGATATACCGCCATAATCGGCACACCGACGGCCGGGTATTGGTAATATGAGAACGGACCATTACCGGCGGTTGAGGACATCAGATATGCCAGGGAGTTGCCGTCATACACAATAAGGCTTGATGTTGCATTCCAGCTGTTACCACTGTAGCGATAACGCATACAATGTATGCTGTGCTCATCCTCGTAATACTGGTTGTAGTACAGCAGCATTTTGAATTTACGCGCTGAGTCTGAACCATCGTTATCAGAGGGTGACCACATCACATCAATGATACCGTTAAATTTCGTGGTGCCCACCAGCAGCGTGGAGGAGTCCGCAATACTGACCGCATAACGCCCCGGGGTGACTGTCTGCAGCCATATAACGAAATCAGCCTGTCCGTTAAATGACAGAGCTTCGGCGCTGGTGAATGCCTGTCCAAACCCATACATCCCGGACAGGGCCAGCCTGCCCGGTGTGCGGTCACGGATATCACTCTGGGGTTCCATCGTCGCAGCCGCGCTCAGCTCAAGCTCCGTGCGCATGGCTTCAGCCGTGTCATGCGCCAGCAATGCGCGGCCCTTCTCTGACAGCAGAGACAGTGAGGCATTCCCGTCCGTATTGAAGTACAGAAGATTATCTGCCCGTTGCGTCAGTGCGCTGATTGCCGTTAAGACGTCATTAAGCGGTTGTTTGCCTGCCAGCGCGTTTGTGATTGTCGTCGCAAAGTTCGGGTCATTGCCCAGCGCCGCTGCCAGCTCGTTCAGGGTGTCCAGAACTTCCGGCGATGAGCCAACCAGCGCAGCAAGCAGTTTGCGCACAAACGCTGCGTTCGCTGCTTCCAGACCGGCGGCATCATCCGGTGGGGTTGGGGTGGTTGGGGTGCCGGTGAAGGCCGGGCTGTCCAGTGGCGCTTTTGTTTTCGTCTCGTCCATGACGGTTTTGACAGCCTTTGGCGTGGCAGCCAGTTCCTCGCTGTCGTTGTCCGTATCACTACACAGTTGCACCAGACCTTTTTCTGTCGTGGAGGCATTTGTTGCATTCAGGTCATCAACTATCTGCTGCGCCTCATCCCTGTACTGTTTCGCTTCCTGCGCATTGTCTGCACCTGCATCCTGGCTGGCTTTAGCCTGTCGGGCGTATTCAGCGGCGCTGTTTTCATGCCCGAGTGCAGCATTTGCTGCATTTTCCGCGCTGGTTGCAGCTGATGATGCGGCATTATGATAAAGGCGGGCACGTTCGGCGGCATCGACTGATTCGTCCCGCGCTGTGCCTGATGTCTGTGCGCTGTTTTCTGCCTCACCCGCAAAACGTTCCGCATCATCACGTGCGGTGACCGTTGCCTCCACATCCTGCGCGGTCTGCTGTGCGCTTTGTGCTGCATTATCAGCGTGATTTTCCGCATTCTGTTCGCTTTGTGCGGCAGCTTCGGCACTGGCCTTTGCCTCGCCGGTCAGCGTTGCGGCATCAGCAAGTTTATCGACCGCTTTCCGGACTATCGTGTCGGCATCCTTGACAGCCTGCTCTGCGCGGGCCGCATCCTGTGTGGCAGATGACGCCAGCAACGCCACCTGATTTTTGTCTTCGGCAACGGCTTCTGCATTCTGCTGTACGTTATCCGCCAGCGTCTCGCAGTCTTCCTTTATCTTCTGCGCATCAGCGACATGTTGCCCGGCCTGTCGCTCGCTTTCCGCTGCTGCTTCCGCGCTCTGCTGCGCCTGCGCCACCATTTCCTCAAAGCGTTTCACCACGTCGGGCTTGAGGTCGCCTTCATCCAGCGCGGTCAGAAAATCATTCAGTGTGCCGGGCTTTGAGTCATCGTAAACCGAAATATCACCCACACAGCACTTAGGGCCGTTCTTTTGTTTGATGTGTACGGTGTATTTGCCTTTTTGTGCTTCAAAGGCATACTGTCCCGCCGCATCGGTTTCAATAACCGCAAATGATTCAATAACCACTTCACTGGTATTAACCAGTGCATCTAAATAAATTTTGCATTCCGCCATCGGAATGCCAGCGCCATTAATCAGCGCTCCTGAAATTAATACAGACATAAAGCCTTCTGAACTGAAAACGGTCACCAGACAGCGACCGTTACTGTTTTACACGTCAGGTTTTTCCGGCCACTGAATTAAATCAAAGGAAGATTTATCACTGACCAGGCTTAAATCCAGCGCCTTCACCGCTTTGATATATGCCATCCACTGCGTAAGACGGGCTTTGTCATCGTCGCTGATGGTGCCCAGTCCCAGCTCGGTTTTCCAGTCGGAGGTGATGTCCCTGGCTTCAGCCAGAAGACGCTGGCGTTGCTTTTCTGCCAGTTGCGAATAATCAACCGGAACCGGCAGCACTTCGCCATCCCGGTAATACCAGCAGGCTTCAATGCCAAAACCCTCCGGCAGTTCGTCCACTTCCACAATAGTGAAACCAGCCGGATAAAGACGGGACACGTCTTCCGCCATCGAATAAATCACGCCGGTTTCAGGGTGAATACACAATTTGTATTTCTTCGTGAATTTATCCAGTGATTCATAAAAATCCTGTCCGTCTTCACTGCGGAAATACTGAATGTTTTCACCATAAGGCATTTCTTCCGGGTAATAACGCGTGACGTTTCTGAGTTCCATTATTTTCTCCTTAATTAACCGGATACGGTGCGCCATGAGCCATTGATATAAATCTGCGCGGATTTGTAATACACACCACCGATATTGTCTGCTGTATTATCTCCCGTTTCCTGGACATAAATGCCTGACAACTGACAGCCGGAAGGTGCCCGGAATGTCCATGTAATTTCAGTACCGCCGGGATTATGAAACACCTCGTTGGTATACTGGAAATTACGCACAGCACCAGAATCGGTACTGGTGATTGTGATATCGCTGGAGCCATCAAACAGCACATTGTTGATTCTGCGGGCGTTCTGAAGGCGGGTTGCTGTTCCGGCGTTGCCGCTGATGCTGCTGATGGTGATATCCGAAGTCAGGGCCATACCGTTGACCTTGCGTGCTTTTGGCACACCGCTGATGTTATCCAGAAACAACTGTTTATTCGGGATGTCTGCGCCGTTACGGTCTTTTGCCAGTCTGGCGTTTGCGTTATCTATCGCAATTTTGACCGCTTTTGGTGTGGCAGCTTCTGTTTCTGATTCACTATTAACAGCACTGTTAAGCTGCACCACGCCTTTTTGCGTCAGTGATGCATCCGGGACTTTCTGACCAATAAACGAGGTCAGCGCCTCAACCAGCTGGTTTTGTTTTTCCGGGTCAGGGGTGACGCCAGCCTCTTTAAGGACGTTAATCACCTCCTGCTGCAAATCACGCGTTGCTGCCTGATGATTATTCATAAATTCAGCAGTAACGATGGTTCCCTCAATTCCCTGAGTCGGGTCACCATCATGAAATAACTTATCCGGCGTATTCACCGGGGGCATTAAATTCTGCATTATTCCTCCACCTCATACGTAAAATAACAGTCTGTAAAAGCCGGTTTAAGGTCTTTAAACGTGTTTTCTAAAATGGATTCACCAAAGGCCGTCAGAGGTTCGCCGGTTGCCGATGCGCCCGTTCTGAACCGGTAGACCGGTGTTTTTGTCCCGATAACGTTGACCTGCCACGCCCAGCGGATTTCCGGTATCAGCAGACGGTCGCCGCAGCGGTTTATCCCCACCCGGAACGGTCGCGGCTCCGTAATGGTGATGGTATAGCCCAGACTGGCGGCAAGGCTCTTAAAGTAAGGGATTGACAGTCCGCCAGTGGCTGCCATTTTTACCAGAATGTTCTGCCGCCGCTCCTGTTGTGTTGCCTCTTCACGGGGGACAACACTGTACACGCGCTCCCAGTCGGACAGCGTCATCGATGCCTGCAACGGGGTGATTTGTGCCAGAACGCGCGCCGCTGAGGCCTTCACGGCCTCCATGACGTCAGCCTCGGCTGTCAGTTCTGCGGAAATATATTTCCCGTTCAGGTCATAACTGACAGGTGGCAGCATGGCGCGAAATAAATCGACCATATTCATAAAATCACCCCTCACGTGGAAAATACTGAATATCAATATTTCCCGGGCGCAGCCATTCCCACGTTGACGCGTTAATAATGGCTTTTACGTTGTCTGCTGGCGTAATGATTCGCCGGTCACTGACACCGGAAATTAATGAAATCTGGGTTTCCAGTTGTGAAATTATTAATTCCTGCCCCGGCTCCAGCCGGTTCATAAAATCCGTGATAACGTCAGTTATCTGCGGTTTTATCTGCTCAACGGTCAGGCCGCTGGTTTTTACCCGAACAACGAAATCAACGGCTTTTTTCGTCGGGGCCAGTACCATTGTGTCCTTCGCTGTGACCGGGCGGACTTCCTCAATATGTGCCAGCACGGCATTAATCAGTTCCTGCGAAGGGAGGTCATTGGCTGACGTAATGGCCACATCAACCGTCCCCAACCCACGACGTAACGGCTCCACATATGCTGAGGTAACGCCATCCACTTCCAGCGCCCAGCGTTTGTAATCATATTTGTTACCGCCAGCGGGCGGCCTGCGCAGGATATCCAGATAACGCGCCAGCAGGTCGGTGTCACTTTCCCTGTCCGTTCCACCGGTCAGGGATTTAATCGTCACCGTGCTGTTGATGCCTTCCGGCGGGCTGACCAGCGTTGCCGTCTGCGTTGCGGATGCGTTCGTCTGTACACCCGTGGCGGTGCTTTTTACCGTCACCTCTGCGCTGCCTTCATCACCGATGGTGCAGTCTGCTGTGGTGGCCACGCTGACACCTTCACCACGAATTTCCGCACCGGCTGGCAGCGTCTTACCGGGTGTGCCGGTAATCACTACCGGACCGGATGAGGCCGTTGCTTTTTTACGAAAAACATTGCGCGTACGGCAGTGCAGCTCCAGATATTCAGGGTCTGCCGTGTCAGGAAACACCTGACGGAGGATCCATCCCTGATGCATATAAAGTCCGTCCGCCACGCCGGATACGGCATTTGCTCGAATGCGGTAATCGCTGTCAGCGCCGGTGTCGATGGTTTCTCCCGGCAGGGCGTTAGCGATATCACGTAGCTGGCGTTCTGTGTTTTCAGCAACGCCCGGAACAGGAAACGGCATTACATAATCCTCACAGGGTGTTCAAACGTCTGCGGTGTGCCCGCGTTATCCGTGACGGTGATTAACAGCAACAGCCAGCCTCGCTGGCCCGCTTTCGTGTCAACGGTAATGGATTTTGCCCGCCCGTCATCAAGCAGGGGCTGAAGTGCCTGGCTGGCATACTGCGCCGCCAGCCTGTGAACACGGGAAACGTCTTTTTCCCGCTTCAGTTCGTGCAGGCGTGACCCCAGCGACGCATCCGCCCAGTAACTGCCAAGCGGTGTCGCCAGTCGCAGATAAACCGCGTTATGGAGTGTATAAATCCGGCGGCGTTCGTAGTCGCCGGTTGCAGGTGAAATCGTCTGGTCCATGCCGCCAGTCTGGCAGCATGGACAGGTCAGAATCAGGTGAGGGTGTTCAGCACTTAATTAACCGGCGTGTCAGACATGCCGTGTGGGGTCGGGTGTTTGTGCGTTCCGATTTTAACGCCATTAATGGTGACGTCAACGGAGGTAATCACACCGCTTGTGTGGTTGATATTGCCTTCAAAGGTGGCAGTATATTTTCCTTTGCCGCCTTTAATGGCCATACCCCCATTACCGGATATTTTCCCTTCAGCAATTAATTGCTCACTTGCGGTAAGTTGGGGAGTAATAAAACCAGCGCTGTCCTTTGCTTCAACTTCAAACGAATTACATTTCACCCGGTAAATATCACACTCCGTTTCAATCACACGTCCGCGCTTCAGCACAATTTTCGCGCCTTCGTCGGTATACAGGGCCACTTCCCCGGGTTTCAGTTCCGTCAGGCGATATGCGCCGTGCTCTGTGGCCACGACGACGGTATGGGAGGTATTACCATTCAGCGGAACGGCAATACCCATCGAGCCGGGCGGCGGGGATGTGGTGAGGCCGTAATGTTGAAAATACTCCGCACCGTCCAGCTGTTCGCCTGCCAGCCCGTTCAGCTGAAGCAACTGTACTTTGGTCGAACTGTCCACCGTACCGGTCACCACCCTGAATGCCTGGCGAACGGCGGCCAGTGCCTGCTGTATGCGCTGATTAACCTTGTCCCACATCATTTCTCCCAGACCTTAACAATGGCGACCTCTTTTTTCTTTTTGCCCCTGCGGTGATGGCGTTTCTTCTCGCGCGGGAAGGCATCTGGTATCCACACGCCATCCTCCTTAAAGCGGAGCCGGGTTGTCTGCCCGCTCCGGCCTCCGCTGAACTCACGCCCCATCAGGAAAAAGATGGAATCAATGCCGTGGGGTTCGCTGACAATTCGCACACGCTGGCCGGGCTGCCACAGGACACCGTCCGTCGTGCGATAACCTGCAACCAGTGCGACGATATTCAGCCCCGACAGGCGGGCATCACTCATCATTTTTTTGGCGCGCCAGTTCACCTGCTCCATGTTACTGGTGTCGCCCTGGGTGATTATCTGCGGGCGGTAATAATCCACGGTGGGGTCGGTGGCCACGGCTTTCATGTTATGAATGCCTGTCTGACCATTGTCCGTATTACCGCTGTCCTGCCCGGATAATGTGCGCACGCTGCCGTCCTTGTTCCAGATATCCAGCGGCACCACGGCCAGTTGTTTCTTGCTGTCTGCGCGGCGGGCGTGGCTCTGGGCCAGCACCGTCAGCTCGGAGAAACAGCCGTTAATGGACCGGGTATCGTCCAGCTCCATCACGTTGTTCCCGGTGCCGTCCAGCTTCATAATCAGCGTGTCCACCGGCGTGGTGGTGTAGTCAGGGCCACCCACAACCAGCGTCCCGTCAGGCTCAAACCACGGCCATAAGCCGCGACCGGCGGCAGCTTTAGCCAGTGCATCCCACGCACGCATCCCCGGCTCTATAACGACCTTGTCATTACGTGACACACCGGACGCCTGAATACGGATGCGCTGTATCCCCAGCGGTCTGACTATCCTGTCGATGACCTCGTCCAGTGTCAGCTGGTTGGCGCTGAACACCGGTGCGGCACAGTCCACCAGGATGGCGGCATCATCACGCCCGGACAGGGTCAGCGTGCAGCTCTGACGGGATACACTGCGGCGCACGCTGTCCACGCGACCACTGAGGACCGTCTCGTCTCCCACCTGCAAACGGACTGGCGCACCCCGGACGATATCCGCCGGGAACACCTTTTCAGGCAGTCCCAGCTGAAGCTGCCACCCGTCGGCGGCTTTCAGGAAATCGCTGTCAATACGATAACTGCTCCAGTCAGAATGCGACCTTCCGGCAATGACCAGGCTGATTTTGTCGTCGTTATTTTGCGTAGGCATTAATCACCATCCCGGCGGTTATGTTGTTCGGGTCACGCAGCTGCGGGTTCAGACGTTGCAGCTCTGCCGCACGGCTGTAGTCGCCGTACCACTGCCACGCCAGCAACAGCAGACAGCTATCCGCCTGCACCTGTTTCTGCGTCAGCGGTGGGAGGCGTGACAGAACCAGCAGACCGACATCCTGCACGGATGCCGCCACGTTCTTCATGCTCTGAATAATTTCCGGGTACATCAGCCCCAGCGGTGATGCGGTTTCGGTTATCCGTTCGCGTTCGCCTTCATAGCGTTCACGGAACAGCGTGATGGCGGCCTGTAAGCGGGTGCGCACATCCCCGACCAGTCGCCCGATATCCGCCGGTATAAGCTGCTCTGACTGGGCCTCATCTGACAGTATCGCCGTCGCCACGCTGGCCAGCTCTGAGGCTGCCAGAACCGCATAAGCCGCTTTCACGTCCTGCACGTCTTCCACGGACGCATCCGGCGGAAGTGCCACAGACGGCGTTTTATCGCCGCTGACCAGTGCGACCGGCAGCGCGACCAGCTCATCCATATCTGCCATCACCTCATTCCAGCAGGTCATCACTGTCGCAGAACTGGCGACGCTGTCTTCCCCGGTCAGTCCGGTCGTGGTGGCGGAATCAGTACGCTCCAGCACCGGCACCGCGTGCCCGACATCTGACGTGTGGATTTCCAGCACCTCTGCCAGCCCGCCGATAAACTTTCCGGGTTCGCTGGCCAGTGACATCATATTGTCGATGGATGAGAGAAAATCGCTTTTGAACATCAGCAGGGTATTCACCAGCGTGGCACGTACCGTCTGGATTTTTTTAATCACGCTGTTAATGGTCTTTAAAGGGGCCGTAACAGCGTCAAATAATTCGCTTAACTGTGCCAGTAACTTATCCAGTTCTTCAAATAACTGCTGTGCAAACAGCTCCGGTAACGGGGTGCTGAACAACGCGCTGCCGGTGCGGTTCTCCAGAAAGCTCATGTCGATGGTGCAGCTGTCCGGGCTTTCTGCGTCATGGCGAATGCTGTAGCCGGTCACAATCACCGACGGTACGGAGCCGTAAACCGGATGAATCAGCTCACCATCGCCGCCTTCGTCCAGGGCGGCGATCAGCTTTTCGAGTTTATATTCGTAATACTCCCCCCACAGGAACGCCGTCATGCGGAACGGTCGCGCCTTGCGTCCGAGGTCGTGCAAATCCGCCCCGTCAACAAACGGGTATTCATAGGCCGCATGGTCGCGGCTGATTTGCTCATCCGTGTTCAGTACATCAAACTGCACACCGCGAAAGGAAGCGTTTTGCAGGTTTTCAGCCCAGCCCATCAGTAAGTTCCTCCCGTGCCTCTGTTACCGTCCTGAAGGTTGTATTTGTTCACTGCCTCCGCCACGACCTGACCATCGAGCACCAGTTGTGTGGTGAAATTAATGGGGCTGGCAGGTGGCCCCCAGTGCGTGAGGTATTCCGGCTGGGTGATGCGTCCGGGTTGCGTTGATGCCGGTTCAGGCGTTGTGTTTCCTGCGGCTTTGTTAACCTGCGCCGGTGATGGCAGGGCATCAGATGCGGCTTTTTTCGTGTCTTCCTCCCAGCGCCTCAACCATTCTTCGTTTTCGGTGGAATAGCCTTCCCCAAACTGCCACCATGGCTGGTATTTTTTGCGGGCGGCGTCGATGATTTCCTGGGGATATCGGGCGCGGATGCGTTTCCAGCGTTCTTCGCTTCCTTCGACGGCGGCGTCTTCTTCCGGGCTGGTTGCGGTGGCCAGTGCCGTAACGGTGCCACCGAAAGAAAGCAGGCTACCGGCAATGCCGGGGAATTTAAATCCTTTGCCTTTTTTGACCGTGTTTTCAATTACATCACCGACAACCTCGCCAGCCTTGCCACCGGGTTTACCCCCGGTCAGGATTTTGATCCCGGCCCATGTCAGAGCCGCTGCGGTCATCGCTTCAATCGCGGTCGTGGCACCCACCACTGCTGTGGTCAGCCCCGGAAATTTTTCACCCGCCCAGCTTATGGCATCGGCCACAGTACCGGACGCATCCGCCAGCTTTTTCATGCTGTCCATTTGTGAAAATTCAAGCGTGTTTTTAGCCTGTTCGGTTTTAAAGTCATTGAGGCCGGATATGAAGTTAAAATCCACATCACCCGCGCGCTGGCCTTCCGGCAGGGTGCGCTGCTGATTAATCGCGTCTTCAACCTTTTTCCGGTATTCAGGGTTGTTACGGTAGGCTAACAACGCCATCAACGCCTGACGGTCTGCAACCAGCTTTCCGACACCAAAGCCTTCAAGGAGTGTTGCCATCGAATCATAAACAGCCGTCTGCTCGCCTTTATCCCGGGCGGAGGCCAGTTTCTTTTGCAGCTCCTGATAGCGTTTATCGCTGGCAACGATTTTGTCTATCAGGCTGGACAGCGCGTCTATCGGATTAAGTCCATTCTCACGTGCTTCAGTCAGCGTGCCGGAAAAGTCGATTCCCTTACCGTTGTAATTTATCCCCGCAGCCGCTGTTTCAATATCCTTACTGGTCAGTTTTGCCAGCAGGTTAACCACGTTATTTCCGGCTTCATCACTGCTTCCAGCCGTGATGGCGGCAGCTTCATTCAGCGCCAGAATCTTGACGAAATCATCTTTGCCTTTCATCCCCGCAGCTGACGCAGCGCCCATTTGCTGGGATAACCAGCGGGCCATGTCGTTCAGTTCAAAGCTGCCTTCTTTGCCCGCTGCAATCGCCATATTCAGAACGGTGGAAATATCTTCATCCCTGAATCCAAAGGTCTTTTTTCCTTTGACCATTACGTTGGCCAGGTCTGTTGCAGATGCACCAGAAGCCGTGGCGTATTTCATCAGTTCAGGCAGCCACTTGTTGGCTGTGTCAAATGAAATGCCGTCTTTCAGCAGGGCATCCAGTGTTTCGGCTGCGTCTTCTTTCGTACCGCCGCCATAGGTCACCGCGTTACGGATGCTGCTTTTCATCTGCTCAAGACCAGCCCTGCGCCCTTCCAGCCCGCCATCACTGAAGGCGGTATTGGCCATCATTGCCAGCCGGCGTTCGTAGCTCATCTGCTTTTTGACCGGCTGCGCCATAATGGCCGCACCTGCTGCGATACCACCACCAATCGTCAGGACGTTGCCGCCAATATTGGCCGCCTTTGCCAGCGTGCCGACACCACGCATTTCCCGCTTCAGTTCCCGGATTTGCTCTTTCGTGGCACGCCATGCCCGCGCCTGTTCGCGGGCAGACATAACGCCACTACGGGCAAGGCGGTTATAACTGGCTTCAGTAAGGGCGATTTCCCGACGGATTTCATGCTCCGAACGGATGCCAAGCGTTTCCCGGGCACGGGCTGCACGCTGTAATTCGGTGACAACCCTTTTTGTGCTGTTGACGCTCTCATCATCGGTGCGTTTCTGTTCCTGACCTGCCTTTTTGGTTGCTTTTTCCACTCCTTCAGTGGCTTTTACAACCTTCTTTTTTCCCTTTTCCAGAACCTGCGAGGCTTCGTCCTTCGCAGTCAGGGTCATGCCAACTTTGAAATTACCGGCCATTTTTCTGCTTACCTTTTCTGCGTTTCTTTCTGAGGGATTTAAATGACTGGCGGGTGGTCTGTGAAGTGTCCTTCCTTCCTGAGCCGCCGCCGTTCAGCCTGTCAACGGCGGCAAGCCAGCCGTCCAGCTCAGGACGGCTCATGGTCATGATTTGCTCTTCGGTTATTCCGTAGCGCCCGAGGATGAGGACTGCGAGCCGGAGTCCGGCGAGCCGGGATTCCCGCCGTTCCGCTTTACCTTCAGGACGTTGCGTGATGCCAGCAGAATATTAAAATCGTCCGGCGTCATGTTGTCGTGCAACAGCTCCGCCGTCAGTTCTTCCTGCGGAATATCCCCCAGACGGACCAGCGTTGCCGCCATCACCGCACAGCGGTAGTAATAATCCGCCGCGAAGCCATCCACCGTCTGAAAGCGTTCTTCAGTTTCTTCCAGTGCCTGCCCGTTATCACGCATGACCGGCAGACGCAGCTCAAAGTTTTTATGAACGGTGCCGTTAAATACCACGCCATCAGACAGTTCGCCGGTCTGTGTATTACTCAAAGTCATCCTGTCACCTTCCTGAGTGCAGCCATTTTGATATCAATTTTCGCTTCACTGTCGACGGTGTATTTCTCACCCACTTCAACAGTGAAGCAGTCCAGATAGGAGGTGCGCTTACCGCTGTTGCTGAGCGGATAAATTGAGATTTTCACACCTTCCAGATTTTCCCAGTCCGGCTCGTTGGTATCAGGGATAACCGCCGAAACTGAAATATCGTAAGTGGCAATGCCACGGGCAAAGCCTTTGGCCCTGCCGGTTTTGTTCATGGTCTTGACCAGCTTTCGCCCGGTGTTGATCTGAACATCGAAGTCGGTGATCTCGATTTCCTGGCTGTCCACCTCCAGCACAATCGAACCGACATATTCTTTAATGGACATTTACCGCGCTCCTTACAAAATCATGTCGATGCGACCGGCAAACACATGCAGGCCGTTAACCACATCCGCCGGAACCACGCAGTCGAGACGGTTTGCATCTTTCCCGTTTCGCTGAACGCGCAGCTTTGCTTTGTTCGCTTCCACGTTCTCCAGAATTTCCGCTTCCTCCAGCTTGATCAGCACGTCATACAGTTCGCTTTCCACTTTTGCGATAGTGCGGGTGCTGAGTTTTTCGCGCGGGAAGCGAAGGCTGATGCGTTCGCGGCACGCCTTGCGGGTGTAGTCCAGCGTTCTGATGGACGTGATATCCAGTAACGAGACGTCAGTCACGCCCTGTGCGTTAACCGTGTACGTACTGACCGCACGCACAATCTGCACCGTGTTACCCGGGCCAACCTCAACCGGCGTCAGGCCGTTATGCAGGGCGTTTTCCTGCTCGTTACGGCTTTCACGCTGTGACATGGCGACCACATCCAGCCCGGACAGCGCCAGCGAGTTCAGCGGACGCGCCGGGTCTTCCTCGCCCGCCATCACAGCGCCGTAGATGGCAGCCAGTACCGCTGGCAGCTTCACGGAGCCGCGATACCAGGGGACGGACACGCGCCCGCTGTTCACACCGGCTGCCAGGGTGATCCCGTTTCCGAGACTGCCCGTCCAGCCCGCACAGCCAATCGCGCCGCGCTGTTCCATCGCGTTCCCGGTTTTCTCCAGATGCTGCTTCAGGGCGGCAAGGGCTGGCGTGGTACTGAACGGACAAATCAGAATGTTGTGACCGGCGGCAAAGACCGCATCCAGTGCGGGCTGAATATCCGGGTCCATTTCACCGTTCGCCATCGGCGTGGCGCTCACGGTCAGACCACCTGCCGTGGTGGACGCTGACAGGGTGATGTCATTCCCCCAGGCTCCTTTGGTCCGGGTGGTCACCGTCAGCTGAGAGGTTTCTGATTTGTATTCCCCCGTCACCAGAAGCGAGGGCGTCTGCGTCATTGCTTCCACCAGTGCCGGAATGATTTTCGACGGTTCATCACCGGTTTCCACATCCACCGAAACCTGCTCACCGGCAACCCATATCGACAGTGTGCCGCTGCTGATTGCCGTACCGTTGACGGTAACCGCGCCGGTTGCTGCCTTTCCTGCGCCACTGTCTGCAATACCGATAACATCCAGTTGCAGATAGCTGTTGGCATTAATGGCCGCGCGCGCCATTGCAGCGGCCAGCGAACCGGCCCCGAAATACAAATCCGCTTCGTCTTCGGAATACACGGAAACGGCATTCAGGGGCGTGGCGGTGCCGCCTGACAGCATCGGACCAATCACAAGAACACGCTGTTCATTACCCGGCAGCGTGTTAACGGCCAGCCGGGTATTAAACTCAAAATGCACACCGGGCTTACGGATACCGCCCGAAATGGTGTCAAACTGAATTTCACTCATCGGAATCCACCTGTTTCTCTCTCTTCGCCTTCGCTTTTACCTGCACGGCGTCCTGTTCAGCCGTCACGGTGGTTTCAGGCTCATCCTTCACCAGAATCAGGTCACCGTCCTGAACGGCGCGCCGGTAATAAGCGGTGTTCTCAACGTTCACCGCTTCCGTGGTGATGTATTTCCGGGCGTTATCCTCCATCGGGAACTTCACCCCGGGAGCCGCCTTAACCTTCATTTTGTTCATGCTGTTGCTCTCTTAATTCATCCAGACCACAGATATCTGCGCCGTATTGCGTACCAATTCGCAGTAAATCCGGGTCAGGGTCTGACAGCCTGCCGTGGTAGCGGTTGAAGAGACGGTCCGCTTCTGCGCCGCGCTCCGGCCATTTGCCGTTCTCCAGCGCGTGCTCCACCCAGCGGGTATCGAACTCACAGGCAAACACGGACATTGCCCGCTCTGCCACGCCGGTGTTAAACAGCGTCCTGACCCGCCCGGGTTCGAAATAATCAATCTCCAGCCCCAAATCCTGACCGGTCAGCAGGCGACGGACGGATTCAACAAGCTGGTTTGTCCCGACTTCATCCCGGACAGTGCCTCCCTGTCTGGCGCTCTGTTCGCTGCGGGTGTTGTAATCACCCACCACAACCACAAAGCGTCCGGTGGCAATGTATTTCCGGCGTGACGTGGAATAGCGTTCGGTTTTCACGATGCCGCCGAACGTCACCCAGGCTGCCGGAAGGCTGCGAACAATCCGGCCCGGGTCTTCATCCAGTTCACCGGCATAGGTGCGGACATCCTGCACCATATGCCCCAGACCACAGCGCAGACGCTCAACCAGCGCCCGTTCAATGTCAGTAATCAGAATGCACCTCCCCGCGTGGACTCACGCCCGAACTGACGGGAGCCGGAGCGGATACGCACCTGTGACGATGACTGGATCACGCTGCCGGACGTATCCCGCCCGAGGTTGATTTGTCCTGCCGCGACTTTCTCCAGAAAGCGGATGGCATCCCGGTAGCGCATCTGAATTTCTTCTGAGCAGATACGGTAATCGGTCGCCAGGTGGTAACGGGCGATATCGCAGCAGTAACCCACCAGAATCCCCGGGCTGTCAGGCCACGGGGTCCGGTAACGCCCCACCAGATAGCCATCAATCCAGGCACTGGCACGTGCAAGCGCGGAGGCCAGCTTGTCTTCGTCGATGAATCCCGTCATGTCTTCATCCGTCAGTGTGCGTGCCTCGCGTTCACTGAACGCCCTGATGAACTGCTCCGGTGTGGCGTAGGCCATGGGTTACTTCTCCTTTTTGTCCGCTTTTTGTGTTTTCTGTGCGGCGTTCAGCTGTGCGGTCAGTTCACTGACTTTCTGGCGTTCTTCTTCCAGTTGCGCCGTCAGTTCGCTGACTTTCTGACGCTCGGCATCCAGCTGTGCGGCCAGCTCATCACCCCGGGCCGCGTCGTTCTGGCCGGACGCTTTATCGCGCTCCACCACAATCAGCATGGGGTCAGCCTTCAGCACCGCCAGCTGTTCCGGGGTGAACGCATCCGCAGGCCATTCCTTCGTGGTTGCGCTGTGTGCCACACCGCAGCGGCGAAAACCCTCACGGCGGGCGGTAATTTCAATCACCTTTTCCATGCATT
This sequence comes from Escherichia sp. HH091_1A, assembly GCF_030295175.1. Lineage (NCBI taxonomy): Bacteria > Pseudomonadati > Pseudomonadota > Gammaproteobacteria > Enterobacterales > Enterobacteriaceae > Escherichia > Escherichia sp. HH091_1A. The sequence continues at coordinate 2,649,022 of NZ_AP025747.1, forward strand.
ACTCCGTCGTACCATCAGAACCAAATGCCATCTGCCAGAAGCCGTAACCGCCGTTACAGCGCGCTTCGGCACCAAACAGGAACTTCTTACGCTTGAACACGTTGTCGCTGTTGTAGTCCGTCTGCTCCACAAAAACAGGCTTTTTACGCAGCTGATAAATCAGCGGTTTCACCGGTTTGGTGGTGTCAAACAGGAACCACGCAGAATCCGACGCCAGCTCCGGCATCACCAGCACGTCGGCGGTGTTGCGGTACGGGTTCGGCGTACCGTCCGGGAACTTCTCGGCGGTCATCAGGTAGTTCGCGTCATCCTCCAGCGCCGGTGGCACAACCAGCAGATTCGGGCGAATTTTGAGGGATGCGCCTTCGTCATCTTTCAGACTACGCATGGCCGTACGGGCGGCACCGTAGGAGGCTTTCGCCTCGGCAAGCGAGCCAACTTTGAGTTTTTTGGTACCTTTGTTGGACACCGATTTACCGGCGACCAGGTGGTCGGTATCAAAGAACATCTGACCGTCGTAACAGGGATTGGTAAAACCGTTACTGATAAGGGACGCCACAATATCTGCCGGGAGTTCTGCCGCCGACTGTCCGGCGCCTTTTGCCTGAAGGGCATAGCCCATAATCTGGTCGTCCTCGATGTCGTTACGATCGACTTCAACCGTGGCTTCCCAGTCCTTGTTACGGATGGTGTAGTTAAATGCCGCCAGTGATTTGACGACCTTGTCACCAATCCACTCGCGCATTTTCGGGAAACGACTTAACCAGCTGTAGTCGTTTTCCTTGCCGTTTGATGGCACTTCCATTGCCACCTTCTGCCAGTCAGTTGGCGACTGGTCGAAGGCTTTCTGGAAGGTGGCCTTCAGATTGATAAAAATCTGTTTGACGTTTTTAACGTTGACTAACACGTTTTGCTCCTTAACTGAAATGAACCCAGACGCCATCGCCACAGATGCCGATCACTTTACCGGCGACAGGACGGGCGCTGCTGTTGTCGGTTTTTGCCACGGTCACGCTGTCTTCCACGTAACACAGCTTACCGACCTGCGATTGTGTGACCGGGTCTGAGGTGCTGTTCGCCATCAGAAAGGCTTTGCCGCAACGCACCAGAACGGTGACATCACCATCGCTGCCGGTGCTGTTATCCGCCCAGCCATCAGACACGCCCAGCGTAATCTGTGAGGCCGTGGCACTGGCCGGAACGGCATAACCGGATGCGTTAACGGCCACCATATGACCGCCAAAAATTTCGGTCGCAGCGGCAACCGGCACCGGGTTCAGTTCGCCGTCACGATAGGGGGTATTACGATCCATTTATTTGTCTCCTGCGTAACGGGCGACATCCTCTGGATCAACGCCCATCATTGAACAAATGGCGATATCGACATCAACGTCATCGCCGGTTTTAATCTGCGCCGGGGCAGGCGACGGCGTTTTGGGGGCTTTGCCGCCGGTCTGTGTCTGACTGAGCGCAACAAGTTTTGGTGCGTTCTCCAGCCAGGACTTAAAGCCGTTGATATCGCGACCGGCGTAATCTTTCGCCCAGTCTTCCTGCGCCGGAAGCAGTCGCCCGTCAGACAGCGCCGCCTGAATCAGTGCCCCGGCTTCGGCCTCACCGGACTGTTGCGCCAGTGCGGCATAACGCCCCTGAAGTTCTTCAAAGGCCGCAAGGGAAATGTGTTTTGACGGGTCATAGGCACTGGCTGACAGGCTGGCGATTTGCTCGTCTTTCTGATTCAGCAGGGCCAGCAGGCTGACGGATGCCGCCGCCGTTCCCTGACCGTTCGAAATCATGTCAACGACCTTTTGCAGCTCGTTTTTGATATCTTCCGCCGTTGAGGTAACCGGGAGGTTAAGCATCCAGCGCAGACTGGACAGCAAGTCGTTTAACAGTTCTTCATCCACCGTTGTGTTCTCCGTTTCAGTTGACAGACTCGCCAGACGGCTGGCCGCAGCCAGCATGACCGCGTCCATACCGTCGAGCGCCGGGGTATTGGTCAGCGCAGCATGTAACAGCTCCAGCACTTCGCCGCGCTTGTTGTAGGCAAAAACAGGGGAAATAAATTTGTACTCACCGGCGGCAATCATGGCCGCCGCGTTATCCGTCCACTCCACACCGGTGGCATACAGGCCCGCGCCTTCTCGCCATTCCACCTGGCTGAACCAGCCCGCCGCCGGGGCGGGCTTGCCGTTGTTTACGGCGCGCAGCGTCTGATGTTCGTAATCAATGACAAAAGGCGTGGTACGGGCGGCCACCTGCGCGACAAGCTGCGCGGCCAGTTCAGCGGTCAGCACCCATTTACCGCTTTCGACTTCATCGGTATGTGGGCGACCATCCACCGCGCTGAACTCGCCCGCCGGAAACAGCTGGATTTCGCTGTGGGTTGCTTTAGTAATTTCGAGGCTTAACGCCGCAATGTTCAGTTTCATACGCGGCATGATGACGGAAGGGGAACACGGGGTACTGTGGAGGGTGTTCAGCACCCAGCCATAACGCGAAAGGATAAAAGGGGAAATAAAACCGTTTTTAAAACCCTTTTAAAAACGATTCTGACAGCATTTACGGGGTGCGGTGCTGTAATGCCTCATCCGTGAGGCGTTTATGTTGCCACAGACGATTACAGCGCGTTTGTGGTCATTCAGTCAATCACACGCGCAAAATAGCGGTTTGCGGTGTTCTCCAGCTCGTCGATGTCGTCCTGTACAAGCTGAAGGAAGGGGCGCGCGGGCATGTTGACCGTATACGCTCCGACCGTTGCGCTCTGCACAAAATTACTGTTGCGCTTTTTCACAAAGCGGGTGCTGACGCTGCCGTTTTTGTACTGTTTAAAATACAGGTTCTGCGTCCGTGCCTGATGGCGGATTTCGCCGCCTTCGTTGTGGATACGGGCATAACGGACGTTTGTCCCGACCGTGGCCTCGTTATTGTTAACCGCAGAGCGGATACTGGCAGCCAGTCGCCCGGATTTCTGAAGGATTTGCCCGGGGCCGCGCCGTTTCGCATAAGCCGGACTCCAGCCCATCCATTTCGGGCGCCCCTGTTGTTCAAAGTTAGTCTCAACCGCATCCAGCATGGAACCCGCAAGTGCCGTCATCAGATCGCGCCGGTCCTTCACGGAACGAATCAGTTTCCCCAGCGTGGTGTTATACGCGCTTAAATCAATCTTAATATCCAGTTTACCGTTGCTCATGATGCCTCCGGGGTATCCTGCATAACCCAGTCTGTCAGCACGTCATCCTCAACCGTCGCCACTGACCAGCGGTCGCCCGACTGTAACGCATACCGCCACGCGTTGCCGTCCTGCGTGACATGCTCCGCCCGTTCGATGGTCTGCTGCATCAGCACATAGTCGGCGGCGGCCGGGGGCGTGTCTGTTGCACTGAGGCGCTTCATAACGTCAGCCGTAAGGTTTACCGTCTGCCGTGCAGCGCCCGTGGCGGCGACCTGTTCCGGTGAACGGATGGCCAGCGGATATCGCTGGCGCGCATCCAGTTCGCTGACGTTCGCCAGTCCCCGGGCAAAATCCGGCCCGGTCAGAGTGCCGGTGACATACTGGCGGGCACTGCGGTAATCATATTTCTCCAGTTCCGGCTGCCATGCCACCCGACCGGGATTAAATCCGAAGCCCGGGTCGGCGGTATACACGGAGCCGTCCGGCATCTTCAGTCCCATTGTTCTGATGGTCAGGCCCGGCTGGCCATATTCCTGCTCAACCTCAACCAGTCGCCCCTCGCTGCTCTGCACCGTCAGGCCATATTTCTCCACATCAGACGCCGAACGCGCCCGGATACGGCAGCGGCATCCGTACCCGTCAGGGGCGTAGAAATACTCCCAGACCGGGTCATCCGCCCGGGCGGTAAAGCCGTTCAGGGCGGCGTGTTTCGGGCGTGTGTGAAGGTCCATCACCGCCACGCGCTCAAAATAAGGCCGGTCGGCCACGTTCGCCATCTGTTGCTGATAACGTCCGGCGTTGTAGGACGACTGAATGTTGGTATCAAATATCGTGCGCAACCGGCGCGGCGTCAGCTGTCTGCCGTGCAGTTCGCCGGTGTCCTCGTCCACAATCAGTTTTTTACCCAGCCAGCCTTTTTTCTCCAGCAGTGGCTCCAGTTGTGCAGCAAACTCCCGGAACGTCCCGCCGTCAGCCAGTGCGGCCGTCAGGCCATCACGGATATCCTTCAGCACATCCAGTTTCAGCACGCCAGCCACCGTGAACGCCCGGGCGTTGGCGATATCCTTCACATCGTGCCAGCGGAAGCCGATAACGTATCCCTTACTTTCGAAATACTTAATCGCTTCTTCCGGTTTCAGTGTGTACGCATACCCCAGGTCAACATCGTCAGCTGTCGGCATTCAGTCGCCCCCAGATATCCGCCACAAAGAATGCCTGCGCCAGCAACTGCCGCAGTGTGTCATCCGGCAGCTCCGTCCATGCATCCGCCAGTACGTTCATGACCTCGTCTGCATTCCGGCCTTCCTGTATGGCCTGCACCAGCGGGGCCACCAGTTCGTTCATTCCCTGCGCGATGGCCTCTGCCGGAAGTGCTGCCCGGTCGATGGCGCGCTGTGCCGGGTCGTCCTCCCCGTTGTCCTGCTGACTGAGTGCGGCAACATTCATCCGCTCACGCAGCTGGCTGAGACCGGCCTGCACAGGGAGACGCTGTGCCACCGGAACCAGTACCTCTTCGCCGTCTTTCGGGGTGGGGATACCGGTTTTTTTGCGCACCCACGACACCGGGATATCCTTCATTCCCACATTGTTGACCAGCACACTGACGGCTTCCGCCACCCCCTTAATGTCGGCTTCCTGCTGCACATCAAACACCAGACGCGGCAGACGGCGTGGCGGGATATCCTGCCAGCCGTTGAGGCTGGCCATCATCTGTATCAGGCTGCTGAACATGCCGGACAGCTGGCGCGCATCGGCGGCCAGAATGTCGTGCCGGACCTCGTTATGCACATTACCCAGCGCGTTGGTGGAGGTTTTACCGTCAGCCTGGCTGGTCAGCGTACTGCCCAGAATCACTTTTGAGGTGGTACGCTCCGCCCATTCCACCATCGACATGAACGCCTCCGGCCCACCGGACGCGGCTTCCTTGAACTCGATTTCGTTACCCTGCGGCAGGGCTGCCACCGCTTCATGGCCCAGATTAACCAGGGCTTCGAGAATGTTGTCCCGGTCTTCGTCACTGGTGCCCTGTGCATAGTACGCAATGCGCGCCGGAAGGCCGTAAATCTCCAGAAATTCCGCCATATCACGCAACGCAAAGTTTTTAAACAGATACGGCCAGACCAGTACGCGGAACAGGCCGGATGAACCCAGGAACCCCGACCGGGCGTTGTAACGATGAACCAGCCAGCCGAACGGCCACAGTGCGGAGCCGTCCTTACCATCTTCCCCACGGTTGCCGTCATCAAGGCGGAGTTCGTCATTGTGTTCCGGCAGGGTAATGAACCAGTTATGCGGGCGCAGCGTCACCGCATCCGGTAACCACGTTTTATCCACGAACGCCCAGCTGATTTCCTGACAGCTGAAGCCGTAACCGACACTACTCATCCCGTTGAGGATGATGTCCTCCATGTCCGGGATGCCATGCAGCCATTCATCCACGGCGGCGGCCAGCGCCTTTTCTGCCTTCGAGGCATTGCGGGGCGGCTCCACCGACCAGTCCAGCGTCAGCAACGCTTTTTTGCGTTTTTCCATCTCGGCGAACAGATGGCCGTCACGTTCTTCCATATCCGCAAACAGCATCGCCTGCGCCGGAAGATAACCGCGTTCGGCAGCTTCCAGAATGCGCGGCAGTTTTCTGATGTTCAGACCACGCGACGGGTGGTCGGGATAAATGCGCAGCCGTTCCGCCACTCTGACCGACTGCGTGGTTTTGAGTGCCTCACGTTTCAGCGGGCGTCCGTAAATATCAACAAGCTGTGCCATTAATTACCATCCTCCTGAACCAAAACGCCCGCCACGGTCACGCCCGGTGCTGCGTGGGGTGTGTATCTGAAATTTTGCGCTGCGCGACACTGCCAGCGTCCACAGCATGTGCAGACAGTCCGGGCCGTCATCATGGTCGGCTTTGGGGTAGTGGCGCAGCTGGTCAATCAGAGTCTGATGTGCGGGACTGATGCGAATCAGGCCGTTGGCCATATGCGGCTGAAGGGACTCAATACGCAGCGCCTTATCCTCCAGAGGGATGACCGGCAGCGCCGGAACCGGTACGCCCAGCGCCGCCGAACGCTCAACCAGCACGGTACGCAGAAACTCCTGAAACTGAACGGACTCAAACGACCAGCACAGACAGTGGTATTCCCGCTGATACTTGATCACGTCTTCGATAAGTTTATTTGGCAGACGTCGGCGGATATCGGCTTCAACCACATCCAGAATGCCGGTAAAGCGGTTAAAGCCCCCCACGAGAATGGCCGACGGGTCGCGGTTTTTGTTTTTCTTCCCGAGACTGGGGTCAACAGCGCCGTAGAACACCCATTCATCAAGACGGTTAACCCAGAACTTAATGCAGCCCGCAAACAGCGCATCTTCACCGCTGACCGGGTCGTTCTGGTATTCAGAATCAAAGGTGTCGTGACCGTCACGGACACGGATTTTCATCAGTGCCAGCAGGGGACGCGCCGCCCATGACACCACCGACCCGGCGAGCATCTCGGCTTCGTTCTGCCGGTAAAGTGCCTCCGCCGCTTCCGGCTGTTTGTTGCGGATGAGTTCTTCCCACTCGTCCCACAGCTTCATGTTGGCAGGCCACTGAATAACAGCCTTAAAGCGGGCTGTTTTCCACATCGGGTTATTCAGCGTGCGCGACAGCACGGAGTCGTAATGCAGGATGGTCCCGATATAAATAATATCGGTTTTACCGCCAGCCTCACCCAGCGGCATCACGGTTTTAGTGAGCCAGTCGTGCAGCTTGTCGCGCTGCTCCGGGTTACGCACCATCTCGTCATTCTCGATGTCGTCGAGGATAACCAGGTCAGGACGGTACGGACCGTGGCGCAGACCGCGCAGTTTTTTACCACTACCGGCGACGGTCACCTTGATATTGTTGGCCGTGACAATAGTCCCCATACGCCAGACGCGCCCCTGTCCGCACGCTTCCGGGAAATCGTTTTTTAAACGGGGGTTAAATTCCAGTTCAGCCTTGATGGCTTCCAGCATCGGATAAGCCTGGTCGATACTGTCCATAATGATGACCGGGTAATGTTTAATGGCCCGGATAATGTTCCACAGGGTAAACAGCTGCGTCACCAGCGTGGATTTTGCTTCACCACGGGGCGCGGCGATGGCGTCGTTCTCCGGGTCCGGGCTTGCCACAACCTGTGGCAGACGGCTGAACAGGTATTTATGCAGCTCACTTTTTGCCGGGTTGCGGACGTAGTGCGGGAAATAGTTTTCGACAAAATAATCGTAGCCCGTCACCGGGTCGCAGACTGCCGCCCGGCGGGCCTGTGTGGCCTGCGGGTTAACATCAAACCCCAGACATTCAGCCTCAATGGTCTGGCGGAGGTTGGCGATGTACTCCTGTAAGCTTCTCTGAAACTCTTTAATGGAAAGTTTACGTTTTGCCACGTCACACCTGGTATACAAATATCAGACGGCCCGGAAAACCGGGCCGCTGTGGTTAACTGAAATTATCCTCAAGCTCTTTAGCGAAGCCTTCGAGCACCTCAAGAAACGGGGCATACTGTGCCGGATGACGCTCCTTGATGAACGCGCCGAGCCGCTGCACCACTTCCAGTGCCGTGGCGAGCCGGTCGGTTTCCGGCAGGATTTTTTTACTGCTGGCCACCGCCTTACTGAGACTGTCAGACAGACTCGCCAGCAGTTCGACGGACTCCTGCGGCGGGATGTCCGGGTTCTGGTTCAGCCGTTCAAGCGTCGTCTGACACTTCACCACCAGACTGATAAGCACGGTGCGGGCGACACTTTCCAGCCCGTCACCGGCGAGCGCGTGAGCGGCCCGCAGCTTGTCCCAGTCGTCACCGTTCTTCATCGCCTGCGTTTTCCAGCGCCGCGCGGTATCGTGCGGCACGGCGTACTTCATGGCGACGATATCCAGCGGAAGCTGGTCAAAGATGTACCCGTTACGGACTTTGTCCCTGATATCCTGTGACCACGCCATTAAGTGTCCTTCTGAGCCTGTTCAATCCTGCGCTGAACTTCGTCGGGATTTTCAAGAACGAACACGTTTTTCCCGGTATCCAGTTCAATGACAGTGCCATCATGTGTACCGTGCTGACGGTAAAAATGGGTGATGCGTTCAGCGAGCACCATGACAGCGCCTGCACCTCCTGAACCTGTGTATTCTGTAAATCTGATAACGCTCACTGTGCCAGACCTTCAAAAAATCAGTTCTGCGAACACTGCCGGATACCGTCGATAATCCGGCAGACCTGTGCCGCCGCGTCAAACAGCTGGCCCGCTCTGTTAATGTCAGTGCATCCCACCGGAAGCAACATCACCAGAAACAGGGCCAGAACACAGCGCACGGCTTTACGTGGCGTTCTGTGGGGCCAGTGACTTCTGTTCATAATCCCTCCCGCATCAGCGTTTTAACTGGAAATGAGGCCCGTCTTTCAGCGTTTTCCAGTCTCCGCCCCATTCGATGGCGACACCCAGCTCTGCGGCAGCCTGTTTAAAGGCTCGGGCGATTTTTTCGTATAACGGCCAGTCCCATGAAATGGTGCCACCAACGTAAGCCACGACATCAACAGCATCGCCAGTAAGGTGACGGCTGTTCATGGTCTGGCTCTTGCCTTCAGCGACAAGTTGTTTCTGACGTTCTTTCGTGCGTAAACCTTCGGTAATACCAAAATCGACGTCCGACAACGCCAGCGCACGGCGTACAACCGCCACCAGTTGTGGTTTTACGCCAGCCAGATTTTTCTCGCTACGTTGACTGAAACGGAATTTTTCCGACATATTCACCTCCGCAGTAACGAAAGGATTTTTGACAAATTCCCGTGCGCCCACACGATAAGCGCACAGAACACCAGATTCAGCGCCACAACCAGCCAGCTGGAGTGTGTGTATGTACCTGACAGCCAGCGGAACGGGATGATGATGTAGCCGAGCATCAGCCAGTACGCCAGCCAGGTAATCATCGGTTTATGCGCCGCACCGTGACGGCGATACACAAACAACCCCAGCACAATGGCGAGACACAGCCAGACATTCACGATACCGGCAAGGCTACTTTCCATTTCCACCCCCTCCGCCGCGCAGTCTGGAAAACAGGCCGAACAGCGATGAAATTTCCTGTTGATAAAGAAAGGTCAGTATCTTGATGGATAACGCCGAGACACCGACCGCACACAATGCATCGAGCGGCTTGTCGTTGTAGTGGGTCAGCCACTGCATCAGTGACGCAGCCACGCCAGCCCCCAGAACGCCAACCACAAACGCGACGAGCAGGTGGATGGCCATTCGCCACACCGGGATTTCTTTCTGTTGCGTGACAACAAAAAGCGCCCCGGCAAACGCGCCCACCACGACGCCAAAATCGGTATTGGTGAGAAGACCAAACACACTGGCACCACCGATGGTGACTGCCACAGCTCCGCCGCCTGATAAGGGTTCAGACATGAGTTTCTCCTGTAAATCTGAGCCACTGACGGCCCGTAAATAACACCCGGTCAAAGGCACAGAATGACTTTTGCCGGGCGCTATCCCTTAAGGTGCCTTGTGGTCTGAGTGGAGAGGGTAAACGGTCTGGTGTGGTGGGTACTGCTGGGGGAGTTCAGCACCCCGCCGCGGCGGGGTGCTAAATCAGAAGCGGGAAAGAGAATCCGGCGTAATAAGAGGTTTATTACAAAGCGGAGCAGAGGCGTTCGCCTTTTCCATCGCTGCGCGCATCTCGTTTTCGCTGGCGATGATGTCAGCAATGGCACACTGCAACGCTTCTTCCTGAACAACCATATCCGGTTGTTCGGCCATTCGGTTTAGCTGGCTGGCCAGATTTTTCATATAAGCGAAGCGGCGTCCGGCAGCATCCCGGGCCTGCTCTGAGTAGGCCGTATACTCGCCTGGTGCCGTATAGTTGGTCATAAGTGTCTCCTTTTTCTGAGGCCTGTTAATCAAAAAGCCCCACCTGGGTGGGGCTTTTCAGCGAAGTCTGTTTTTGTCGTCGGTGTATCAGTTGCCATGCGTACCGGTCTGAAATCCCGTAACGGGGACAGAGTAGTGCCAGCGCCTGCCGGTGTGAGCATCCGTCTTTTACATGCTGCTGTAAATCAGCCATAAAACGGGTGTTACGCAGGGCACGTAACGCATGATCGCAACGAGGAATGTAAAACGGTGCACCGCCAAGAAAGCGGATCAATTTGTTGATTTCGTCTTCGGTCAGCACGTCATGTAACAGGGCATGGACACCGCCGGTGCGTCCGGCGTGTGCGCCGGTTTTACCGCTTAACGTCACGCCACCAAAAGAACGGATTAACCGGGTCAGGGCGGGGAAGCCAATCACGCTAATCAGTTGCTGTACGGAATCGGGCAGCAGTACCTGCGCATCGCGAAGATCTGTTTCACTGAAGGTCTGCATGATGGCGTCTCCGGTAGTAACTTACTGTTATTATAGCCATACATGATCGCCTGTACAGTTCATAAAAAACCTCCGCGTTTGCGGAGGTTCCTGTTTATTCATCCCAGACATTAACAATGGCAAGGTCTTTTCTGGCCTCTATACGTTCTTTACCAAAGACGAATTGATCAAAGCAATCCATGCGATCCTGTATAAACAAACTTCTGGAACGCTCGAGAAACTGTTTGTTGTTGCCGAGGACGTTAGACCAGTAATCCTGTAGTTGAATCCCCATATTTACACAGGAACTATAAACAGGATCGAAGCCATTACCGCCAATTTTCTCTATTTGTTTATCGAATTCCTTCAGGCCTGTTATGACCTTACGCCATTTTTCAGGGTTACCGTTATTATATTCTGATGCAGCGTCTGGCATGTCATAATAGAGTTTCAGGCTTTCCCTCAGAAGTTGCTCAACCTGTGGTTTCATATCCTGATAACGTTTCAGTTCCTTTTGCGCCTGTTCCTCTGTCTGAGCCAACGCAGAACAAGAGAAAATAACCCCTACTAAACAAAACAACCATTTTTTCATCATTGATTTCTCCTTCTTGAATCTTTAACCAGCGCCACCATTACCCCAAAAAGCTGTTCATCCGTCAGCCATTCGATCACATGTTGCTTATACATGTGAGATGCCAGCCCTTCTGCATATGCCCAGGAACGACCGGCATCAGCCAGCAACGCTTCAATTTTGGATAATACTGATTTTCTGCTCATTGCAACACGGGGGCGGCGACCTTTACCGGCGGGTGCTTTGCGCGGAAATCCCTGTTCGTGCATGTATTCCCGGATGATGCGCAGTTCATCGAGGTTGCAGCGTGTGGTGCTGGTTTTACCGGTCAGGCGGGCCAGCGTCTGGCGATAAAGGACATCATCCCACCCCAGATACGCCTGACCGGCTTTAATGGCTCCGATCATCTTTTTCAGCATGTTTGTTATCCTCAAAACGCACGGTAAAACGTGAAACGCCAATCCCTGACAGGAACGCGGCGGCACGGTCAAGAGACAGCCACGTCTTGTAATCGCCACGGCGTTCCTGTAGAAAATAAGACACACCAGCGCGGCGATTCACAGCGAAGAGGTGATACACACCACCGAACCTCTGCACGACGAACTCATCCACGCCACCGCTTTCAGCCTGCTGCCGGAAGGCTGCCATTCCGATTTGTTCAATCTTCATAATGACCAAAACATCGCTTTTGGCAGACCAAAACATATATTTTGGTCTGCTATTGGTTATTATTTAATTACTTTGCGTTAGTGTGATTCTTCCAGCGGTTTTGCGCCGCGCTGGGCTTTTTGCAACAACTGTGCCCCATCACACCACGACACCCCGTCAACCTCACTCGTCTGTTACTAATCCTCAACCATCGCCAGACCCCAACACCGTTTCTGCGAGCTAACAGAATTTTTGCCTTACGGTTTTTCATCTGATTATTCCCCTGAAACCAGTTCTGAATAAATGACTGTTGTTGCAATACGCTCCCGTAATTGCTGCGTTCCGTGGTATTTGATTGCCACATCTCGTAACTGATTAACCAGCTCTCTGACCTGATGCTCCTTTACTCTCAGCGTCACTGGAATGATTCCAGCACTCCGGCGTTCCTGAAGTTCAACCAGGGACTGCCGTAAAAGCATCCACCACTCTCTGTCTACAATCGGTCCGCGCATATCAAGCATTTTGTCAGCATCGGCAATCAGTCTGGTCAGGCTCTTATCGCTTATTCTGGTTTGCTGGTTCACTGCGCCGCCTCCTGTTCATTTTTTTCACTCCGGTATACCAAAATCACGACATCTCCCTGGGTAATTACGCGTGCCGGGTCTCCCTGTTGCATACGGTCAATATCAAAAGCGTCATTAAACGCATTTAGTGCCTTCACGCGCTTGTCTTTGCGGCAACGTTTTTCACATTGCTTAAAGAACGAAGAAATCAACCACCTGAATGACATAAAAGTGATATAGCCATAACCGATAAGCGCCAGACCTGTATTCATGGCTACATCGATCGTTATCGTTTTATCAATGACCATTGCAAGCCTCCTGTTTTGCCACTTTAAACGCCCGTAACATCGGGACCGTTTTACCGGTGATGACGGTTTTCATTAAAAGGCCACCGCCACTCTGGTGGCGCACTTCAGGAGCCACAAACAACGCCGCATCCACAACCCGGCAATAGCGACGGAACTCCCAGAACCAGCAGGTAACAATGATTTTTGAGGTGACTCCGTAGTCATAAAATTCAATATTCATTTGCAGTTAAACCTTCTTTTGTGACGTTCTACAGCGGCTTTCATGGCGTTGTGCACGGTTCTTTTAATAATCCGGCGTCCCGCACTGTCATAGAACCGCCACCGGGAAGCCCCCGGATATTTGGGAAACTCAACCGCCGCGCTGCCGTCATTCATCCTGTATTCGTGGCGTTCTTCTGGCGGCTGGTATATTGCTTCGGTAACACTGAGAAGTTTAAAAGCCATCGTTATCCCCTCCCAGCGCCAGCGGCCTGTTGCTCTGACCATTAACCCCCTGATGCAACCTGGCATTTTTCCCGGCGATAAAACCAGCAGTAGCGGCAAACTCTGCACCCCGACACGCTTTAGCTGTGCGCATATCCCCGTCGCGCCGCACTTTAGTCCTGTGCAGGTTTTCTCTGTAAAGCTCAAGGCGGCTTTTTTCTTCCGGGGAGACGTCATACACCGCAATGACATCACGGGCACCAAAGACCCAGCCTTCGCAGAACTGGTCGCCACGGGCCACCCGCGTGGATGGTTTGCAACGCTTACAGTGTTTATCCTGATATTGATTACGCTCTGCCATCATCTGACGGGAAAGCACATCAAACGCGTAGGCCGCAATTTCCGGGCGGCTGTCAGGACCATAAAAACGAACGTAACGTTTGAGTGAACCAGAAGCCCGGTATTCACCGGAGATGTAACACTCGACACCGAAGGCTTTACATACCAGGTCACACAGGATGTGCATATAACGCGGCGGTGTACTGGCATCACTCGGCGCACCCGCGCTGGCAGCTTCCTGAATGTCGAACAATTCCGCGTCGTTTTCGCTGATACCATGCTGGCGCATATAAGCCTGGGCTTTTGCAATAGCGTTAGCGGCTTCTTCCGGGCTTGATGTTCCTCTGGCAAGGCGTAACAGTTTTTTAATTCTGGCGATATATTTGCTTTTATTTTCCATAATGAATCCCTCAGATTCAGGCGTAAGCCAGCCCCGGCGGGTTTACGCCTGTTTTAAATAACAATTAAAAACGAATTAAATTAATGCGCTGCTTTCAGTGTTTCGACTTTTACGAAATAAGGCTCGACATTAATTTCAACCACACAACCACATTTAAAATCTCTGGCCGGTGCAACGGTTTTCACCACCCGGCCACCGCGCAACGCCGGATGTGCCGTGTGCATGAAGCGAGTCCCTGGCGGATACTGCTTATTAAAGTTCTTCGCATTCATGGCGTGGCCTCCATCCCTTCAGGTGAGCGTTAGCGCAGAACTCCGCACGATGTTCAGCCCAGATGCGGCGCAGGGTGCTACACGGGCTTTGCGCTGCCTTACGCCACAACTTTTCAGCCTCGGCATAATCGCCGCGTTGTTCTGCTCTGGACGCGCCCAGCGAATACGCCGCGCAACTATTTCCGGCTCTGTACTCTTTGATATCCTGATGCATGTTAAACCCCTGCAATATCAAGCGGGATTGCGCGGTATTCGTCGGAATCACCGACGCGCTCATACACGCGGATATAGCTTTTGCTGCCAACCACCTGGACGGCTTCACCAATCAGTTTCATGGCGTTATCCCAGCGCTCCTCCGTAATATCGAGACGACGCAGAGCCAGAACGCGCCCGGTGTTGATGTTGCCTTCCTTGTCCGTGCTGAATGCTTCGCTGATGATGGCTTTTATTTCAGGACGTGCACCTTCCGTCCAGTCAGCCAGGCAATCATCAATCAGCGACTTCGCGGTCTGAATGCGTTCATCAAACGCGATACGGTCCTGCATGGCGCGCTGAATCTTGTAACGCCCGTCAAAGCTGTAAAGCGTGATATTCCCTTTTTTACCGCCTTTCACAGCGCCGTATTTCTCCGCCGACAGGTCAATAAACGCCTGAATATCACCAAACGCACGCAGTTTCAGTTCACGCAGTGAGGCGGAGGCAGCAATCACCATCTCCACAAGCTCACCGACCAGCTGCTCACGGTCGCGGTCAATATCTTTGATAAGACTTTCAGGTGTCATTACGCCACGGGCATCCACCCAGTAACCTTCAGGCGCTTCAGTTTTCGTGTATTGCTTAACTTTATTTTCAGTCGTCATAATTAAATTACCTCAGTGATATTTACAAATTAATGTGTGTTTTGCGCGCAGGGTTCCACGCCAACAGAAAATAAATCAACGCCGTTAAATTCTTTATTAAGAGTTTGATTCATTACCTCCCATAACCGTTGTCTTACTCCGACCTCTTCATCCGTAAATCCTTTTTTATCAACAGCCCCCATGCTCCTGACACGAAGCGTACCGTTTTCATCGGTATAGATAATTACTTCTAACTTGACCGCCATTCTGATTTCCTCTCATTGCCATACGACGGTGCAGCCGTCGATACAGGACGTTTTAACCACGCGGCGCAGGCCGCTGAATGTCTGGATGATTTCCGTTACCGGCCATACAGGACCACCCACGGGCGGGCAGGCATAAACCACAGGTAAACGGTGATGTTGTCCCGTTACACGACCACCAGTGGTGTGGATGGCCACACGGGCACGGGAACGGACGGCGTTAATGGTCTGCTTGTCCATCGTCTTGTTCTCCATCAGTGAATTAACATTTCTGCGAATTTATCAATGGCCTGCACACTGACCGGCGCATCGCTGATATCACAAATCCGGTACACACCACGCGCCAGCTTGAACAGACGGCGGGCATTACCCAGCGAACGTGTATAAAGCGCCTCGCTGATTTCCGGCTCTGCTGCTTCCGGCATCAACCCGGTAGCTATCTGGTTAAAATCTTCCTGCGACAACGTATCGCCCAGGTTAAGCGCCAGCGCCACGCGGCTGTATAACTGGGCGAACTCACCACGACGCCCCTTGAGGTTAATCAGAAGGCGAGGCATACCCGCCAGAACAACCCCGATACCCGCTTTGTCATGCAGACGGCGCAGAACCTCCAGTGCGCGATAGGGGAGCAGTTCAGCCTCGTCCACCATCAGCAGACGACCGGAATCACGCAGTTCTCGCACACATGCATCAATCAGTTCGTGGATATTGCCGCGAACTTTTACCCCCAGCTGGCGGCACAGCTCCTCAAGCAGTGTTCTGGCTGTATAGCCCGGGTCGGCTTCAATCAGGACCGCATCCCGGTTTCTGGCGGCGTATTCACGCAGAATCATTGTTTTGCCAAGACCTGCTGCGCCATACAGCACACAGATTTCACATTCCAGGTGAGCGTAGGCCAGCACCTCCAGTCCTTTGGCAGCCATACCGGTGGTCACAAACTTTGCTTTAATACGGCGGCTGTTTTCTTTTTCCCGCTCACGGGTCACAAAGGCAGAAATGCGTTCTTCAATATCAGACATATCGCCCTGATATTTACCCTGCAAATACTGGCTGATAACGGCGCTGCTACGACCAATAGCACGGGCGACGTGGGTCTGCGTATAGCCGCGACGGGCCATTACGTCATTTAATTGCGTAATTAAACTCATAATTAAATACCTTTTAAATTAACGGTTGTTTGTGCCGTTTTTCTTTAAATTGCGTTCGCGTTCAGATGCGAATAAATAAAGTTCTTCTTTTTCCTTTTTCTCCGGGCGCTCCAGACCAAATCCAAAATTAAAGTCAGGTTTCTGCGTAATAGCCGGAGTAAGCTCGCGTTTAGCCTCTTCGATTTTCTGCGCGGCCCGTGCAATGCGGCCTCTGGTGCGTTTCTCCTGCTGTTGTTCGATAACAGCTTTAGGGAACGCATCAACCTTGTTACCGTTCCAGATGGCATCGCAGATATAAGAACCGTCCATCCGCCTGACAATCACGCTGTTTGCGTCGTGAATGTCGTAACAAACCCTGACTTCATTTCCGTGCTCTGCTGCCAGTTCTGTGGAGAAATAGATGTTTCTGAATAACACCACTTCACCGCGTCGCACTGTGCAGATGCTTTCCGGTCGGAACATTTCGTGAAGTTCTTCCGGCGACAGCATGTCGATTTCAGCTTTCTGCTCTTTTATCAGTTTCCGGCGATACGCTGCCGGGCTGTAATGTTCGCCATCCTCTTTGCGGGGAAGGCTGCTGTGTGGGCGGTTGTTATACCGTTTTACCTCCAGCTCTATTGCGGCCATCAATTGCTCAAAGGTGGGGACTTCTCCCATTGCTTTAACCTGCCGCTTTGTCAGCTCCTTCCCTTTGTGGGTGGCCTTAATGGCTGACTGTGTGATGCGTTGCTGCATCATCACCGTTTCCTTGTCTGCATTTTTTGAGCAGTACGTCTGGAAACTCAGAGCCACATCTTTGGGTATTCCTTTGTTTGCCCGTTCTATTACCCCGCGCCCCTGCGGGTTACCTGGTATCCCCGTGTGATGTTCCACACCCAGCCGGGGCAAAATCCCGGTAATATCGGCATCAAGCACCCGGTTTTTTTCACCGCCCCCGTTATCGGAGTAATAAATCAGCGGTATTCCGTGTTGTGACATGCCATGACGCAATGCATCAGCAACGGCCACCACGTTCTCCGACAGGGACAGCGACCAGCCCACAATAAAGCGTTGTCCTGCATCCATAACCAGCGTCACTTCTGGCCGGAATGTATTCCCGGTGGCAGGGCTGAATGCCATCAGTTTCATACAGTGACCATCCCCGACCCATACCGCATTAACCGGTAATGTGCTCCAGTCGCGTCGCACAAAGGGATTGAGCGAACGCCAGGCTGAACCGGTGGAGCGGAAACGCTCCTTAACAATCACCGGGACACTGCTTAATACCCGTCTTACTGCGTGAACGGAAGGCAGTGCCGCCAGCATTCCCGCATCGTTCGCGTGCTTCTCATGCCACCAGGCTGAAAACTCGCGATACGCATATTCAACGGTCGGGCGCTTCCATGAGCGATAGAACATAAAGAAATCGCTCAACCACCAGACCTGCTCCCACGGTGTTCCCTTATGATGACCGGGAGCCAGTAACGCCAGTAACTGATTGGCATCACCGCGCGCCATCACCCAGCTGGAGTACCAGCTATCCAGGCTGCCGGTGCTGACACCGGTTCGCTTTCCCTGACGTGCATTTGCAGTATTCGCTGCTTCGATAATGCGGTCAGGCAACGCCCCCATGCGCACACCATCAACGATGTGCTTTAACGCGGCCTTCCTGGTCATTCCGGCGTATTCACGCAGTTTATGCACTTCAGTAGCCAGCAATATCCGCGCATCAGCAATGGCCTTTTGCTTGTCGGTCAGTGCCTGGACTTCGCGTAATGCCAGTTCCGGGCATTTGACCATCACTTCCAGTTCATCGCGAACGGCGACGTTTTTAACTGCCTTCTGCTCAACCACGGCGGGCAGTTGTGCATCTTCCAGAACCTGATGGGTCAGGCGCTTACGTAAAACTTTCTGCGCTTCAGCGGGCAGGCAGTCGATGTGATACTCGAATGCTTTGGTGCCTTCGCGCTTGCGCTTCCATTCCGGGTGCGTATCTGTGATCCGATTGAGCGTCCAGCGCACCCCCTGAACTGTACCGGGCAAACCAGGAAGACCGGCCAGCTCATTGGCTGAATAAAACATTACGCCGCCTTACTGGCATACCGGCTTGGCCAGATCTCCGCAGGTTCCACACCAATAGCATCGGCTATGATGCGTTCATATTTAGGGCATGAGCGATACAGTGCATTTTTTAAAGAGTCTTTTTTTAGACCAGCGCGTTCAGAAAGTTCACGCAATGTAAAACCTTTGGTGTGCACAGCGGCAACGATGTACTCGCGGTGCCAGTCTTTGTTCATTACTTCATTTCTAACCATTATTAGGTTACCCTTAAAAGTTATCCGTGCGGATAACACCGCCGTGTTATCCCTTCGGATATAAGTATTGATCCATAAATAGAAAATTACAAGCTTTCTTTTCTTGCTTTGGTGGAAAGAAAGTCTTTTTGTAGAAATGTGTTGTAAATCAATAGATTGAGAGGAAAGAAAGTGAGTAAACAAACCGCCGATGATTTTTCCTTTTCTCAGAATAGAAAAGAAAGCATTCAGGACAGAATCAAGCAACTGGTTGGCACTAGGAGTCTGCGTAAAGCCACCTCAGACTGGGGGTTGCCGTACTCGACCATAAATAACTACTTTGAGAAAGGCACCACTCCCGGCCTAAATGTGGTCGCTACGATAGCAAAATTAGAGAATGTATCACTGGAATGGCTGGTCTACGGTGAGGGCGATCGTGATCCAATAATAGAAAAAAAGGTGCCTACAGAAGACGTTAACCGCCCAAACACAAGTATTGTCGATGAAATACTAAGGCGAGCTACTCCAGAAGATAGAGAGCGTCTTATTGATATGCTGTGTTGTATTGGCATCAAAGGAGTCCTTGAACGCCTACAGCAACCCACCAGGCAAACCAAGCAAGCCGATAGCGAACTTGAGGAACAAAGGAAGGCCATTCAAAGCCTGAACATCAGGCAATCGCTTAAAGACGCTGTTTGCATGGCATTAGCTGGCGATGAGGAAAATGACAAAGAGATTTTGCGCCGCGCCAAAGCTATTTTCTGTGCTGGAACACCAGGTGATCGCGTTCCCGTCACACCGGAGCAAGAAACTAAGCCTGTAAACAAGAAATCAGCATAAGCGCCTCGTTTTGGCGGGGCGTGTGCTGTTAGCTAATCAGCAATAACCACAACAAAACCGAACACACAGATGAGAACAAATTGAGGAAAACGGGTAAGGATAAAACACTTTTTTAAAAGCATTTAAAACCCGTTAAGTTTGTAGCAGAACCAGATCAAAAGCGCCCAGAAAAAAGCGCAAAAAAAAGCGTTTTTGGTCATTTCTCACAAATCCGCCCAGAATCACACTAAATCACCACACCCCGCGCCACACAAGGCTTGCTGGTTCTACCAGGCTGCACTAAGTCCGCCCAGAATTGATCACTACCCCACAAGGCGTTAGGGGATGCGATGGGGATGCCCTCCGAGCTTTGGCCACGCAGCCGCGTTAAAGCACACTTTGGCTGGATTGACCGTTTTCTGCCTGGACCAAAGGAGAATAACGCGGCCTGTTATTTTAACCGCGCCGAATTTACCGACGATACCTCAATGGCTCTTTGCCTGGCTGATGCGTTACTGGAACGTGAAGGCGAGATCGATCCGGATCTGATTGGGCGTAATATTCTCGACTGGGCGCTGCGTTTCAACGCCTTTAACAAAAACGTGCTTGGCCCAACTTCGAAGATTGCGCTTAACGCCATTCGCGACGGTAAACCCGTTGCTGAACTGGAAAACAATGGCGTGACCAACGGCGCAGCGATGCGCGTCTCGCCATTAGGTTGTTTGCTTCCGGCGCGCGATGTTGATTCCTTTATTGATGATGTGGCGCTGGCGTCCAGCCCGACCCATAAATCCGATCTGGCGGTGGCAGGTGCAGTAGTCATCGCATGGGCGATTTCCCGTGCCATTGACGGAGAAAGCTGGTCAGCGATTGTTGATTCTCTACCCTCGATTGCGCGACATGCACAGCAAAAACGCATCACTACCTTCAGCGCCTCACTGGCAGCACGTCTGGAGATTGCGCTGAAAATTGTGCGCAATGCCGACGGCACCGAATCCGCCAGCGAACAGCTGTATCAGGTGGTTGGGGCAGGTACCAGTACTATTGAGTCCGTTCCGTGCGCCATTGCGCTGGTTGAACTGGCACAAACCGACCCGAACCGTTGCGCCATCCTGTGCGCTAACCTTGGCGGCGACACAGACACCATCGGCGCTATGGCGACGGCGATTTGCGGCGCATTGCATGGCGTTAACGCTATCGATCCTGCGTTTAAGACGGAGCTGGATGCGGTAAATCAGCTTGATTTTAATCATTATGCCACGGCGCTGGCAAAGTATCGCCAACAACGGGAGGCGGTATGAGCGGCGCTCGATTACACACGCTGCTGCCTGAATTAACCACGCGTCAGCCGGTGATAGTCGTCGGCGCGGCGGTCATTGATGTGATCGCCGACGCTTATGCCCTCCCCTGGCGTGGGTGCGATATCGAACTGAAACAGCAGAGCGTTAACGTTGGCGGCTGTGCACTGAATATTGCCGTGGCATTAAAGCGTCTCGGCATCGAAGCGGGTAATGCCTTGCCACTCGGTCAGGGCGTGTGGGCGGAGATTATTCGCAACCGGATGGCAAAAGAGGGCTTAATCAGCCTGATCGATAACGCCGAAGGTGATAACGGCTGGTGTCTGGCGCTGGTTGAGCCGGATGGCGAACGCACTTTTATGTCATTCAGCGGTGTGGAAAATCAGTGGAATCGCGAATGGTTGGCGCGATTAACCGTTGCGCCTGGCAGCCTGCTCTATTTTTCCGGTTATCAACTGGCCTCGCCCTGCGGTGAATTGTTAGTGGAATGGCTGGAGAGTCTGCAAGACGTGACGCCGTTCATCGATTTTGGCCCACGTATTGGCGATATCCCGGATGCATTACTGGCGCGGATCATGGCCTGTCGACCTTTAGTGTCACTCAATCGTCAAGAGGCTGAGATTGCCGCCGAACGTTTTGCTTTATCCGCAGAGATAACAACACTTGGCAAGCAATGGCAGGAGAAATTTGCCGCGCCGTTGATCGTTCGTCTGGATAAAGAAGGCGCATGGTATTTCAGCAATAACGCTTCTGGCTGCATCCCGGCATTTCCAACGCAAGTTGTAGACACCATTGGGGCGGGCGACAGTCATGCCGGTGGCGTACTTGCCGGGCTGGCCTCTGGTCTGCCACTGCCGGGTGCCGTATTGCTGGGCAATGCAGTGGCGTCGTGGGTTGTCGGGCATCGCGGCGGTGATTGCGCGCCAACCCGCGAGGAACTACTCCTCACACACAAAAACGTATAGATCACTGCGACAGTGGCTGATGCTGTACTCAATAGGCCGTTGCTGTTGGTCAAGCGCCACTTGCTTGATCACCAGCACCGGTATTTTACTATCTAATTGAATATGTGACTGAAACTCGGCATCCGGCATCCGGGCGCTAACGCGGGAACGGGTACGCTTTGGAAAAATATGCTGACTGCGGAAGTAGTCATAAAGAGAGATTCCGATGGCATCAACATCATGAATTAAATGCGCCGGAACCCACGACTCCTCAATAGAGACCGCTTCTTCATCAACATAGCGAATACGCTTAAGCAAAAAGACATCACTACCCGCTTCGACCGCCAGTTGCTGCGCGACTTCTTCGGGACATTTCACGACACGCTTGTTAACCCATAGCGTATCGGGCTTTTTCCCGCGCAACACCACCTGCTGAGAAAATCCTCGCGCTTCTTTTAACGAGTATTCAAAGATGTTATTAATCTGCGTGCCGTAGCCGCGCGAACGTGTCACCACGCCCTCTTCTTCCAGCGCCTGCATCGCCTTGCGCACCGTAATACGCGAAACGCCGGTTAACTGACTTAAATCGCGCTCGCCGGGTAAAATATTGCCATGTTCCAGCACCCCGCTGCGCACGGCATTTTTCACCGTTTCGGCAAACTTAATATAAAGCGGCGTGTTATCCGCCGCTAAAATACGTTCGTTCAGTTGGGCAATCAGCTGGGTATGCGCTTGTTCCATTTGTCTTTTTCCAGGCGATGAGTCTGGAGGGAGTATATCACTGCTTCTTATTTAAGGCGTTTCTTTAATCCCATCAACGAATCCCTGCAGCTCCTCCACCGTGCCATTAAACACATTAAAATCCACCGAGCCATTAATGCCATCCACCTGGCCACGGTCGGAATGTTGCCAGAAACGCCATGCCATGCCGTCATTGTCCGGACGACGTTGATAGTAGTGCGCAACCCACCACGGATACTCATTGAAATACCCCGCCAAATTCGTGTGATAAAACGTCGCGCCTGCATAAATAATCGGCTTTTTTCCTGTGCTTTTTTCGACCATTTTTAGCCACTGACTTACCCGCTTGCGTAATTCCTTCGCCGATAATTTTCCGCGCTCTTCTACGTCCAGCACAGCTGGGAGATCACCGTGGGCAAAATCCACCGTTTGCAGAAATAATCGCGCCTGAACTGAAGCGGATACCGACGGGGAAAAATAATGATACGCCCCACGCAACAGGCCATTTTGACGACTGTGACGCCAGTTACGCGAAAAATACGGGTCCACCAGCTTTTCGCCTTCCGTCGCCTTGATAAAGGCAAATTGCAAGCGAATACCGTTATCGCGCATTTTTGCCACCCGCTGCCAGTCGATCCGTGCCTGCCAGCGCGAAACATCTATTCCGTGAATGGTGTAACTGGCAGGAATACGAATAGAAAAAGATTTGACCGGGCGGTAACCATAAAAGTGAATATAGTCTTTGATCTGAACTGCTGTGGAATAGAAAAAATTAACCGTCTGGCTGGGATAAATCGCCACGATGGAAATTAGCCCAAGGGCACAACGTAAGGCGGTAAATCTTTTACGACTGGCAATCCATAGCTGCATTGGCTTCATCCCTGCATTTTCAGCACAAGCAGGCTGAAAAAAATCCAAAGCAGCTATATTACGGTGTTTACCACCAGGCGTGGAAGTGGTGAACCGGACCAATTCCGTGCCCCACTTCCAGCGTGTCGGCCTGCGCTAACGCAGCAGAAAGCCAGCTTTTTGCCTCCTGGACGGTGTCAGCCCAGTTTGTATGGCGCGGGCGTAGTGCAGCCAACGCCGCAGAGAGCGTACAACCAGTACCGTGGGTGTTTTGGGTCATAATGCGCGGTGCAGTAAACCGTTGTTCCCCCTCTCGGGTAAACAGCCAGTCCGGGCTTTGCTCATCATCCAGATGACCGCCTTTCATCAGCACTGCGCCACAGCCCATCGCTAACAGCGCTCGTCCTTGTTCCAGCATTTCCTGTTCGTTGCGCGCGTGTGGCGCGTCGAGCAAGGCGGCTGCTTCGGGCAAGTTTGGCGTTATTAATGAAACCTGTGGCAATAATCGACTGCGTAGCGTGGCAACTGCCGAAGGTGAAAGCAGCGGGTCGCCGCTTTTTGCCAGCATAACGGTGTCGAGTACCACGTTTTGGATCTGATAACGTTGCAACCGTTCTGCCACCGCTTCAACAATATCGGTTTCCGCCAACATACCGATTTTAGTGGTGTCGATTCGCACATCACTGAACACCGAATCGAGCTGGGCGGCGACAAAATCAGGCTCAATGCGATACACCGACTGTACGCCACGGGTATTTTGCGCCACCAGTGCAGTAATCACTGAGCAACCATAAGCGCCAAGTGCCGAGAAGGTTTTAAGATCGGCCTGAATCCCCGCACCACCACTCGGATCAGTACCGGCAATCGTCAGAGCGTTAATTCGTTTCACGCCTGCACCTCCTGCGTCAATTGCCAGAGCGCATCAAGAAAATGGGGAACAAAACTGCCTGGCCCCTCGCTACTGGCGACTGCGCGTTCTCCGGCTTGTTTCATCCAGTGACAGGCAGATGCGATATTTTCCAGCATATCGCCTGGTAATGCACAACAGGCAGCGACAACTGCCGATAATGCACAGCCAGTTCCTACCACTTTGGTCATTAACGGATTGCCGCCGTGAATGCCAACGGTGCGACGACCATCGGTAATATAATCCACCTCGCCAGTGACCACGACGATTGCGCCAGTTTCCCGTGCCAGTGTTTGTGCAGCAGGTATCGCGTTAGCCGCGGCGTCAGTGGTGTCCACTCCCCGTCCACCATTAGCAACGCCAGCTAATGCCATGATTTCCGAAGCATTACCACGTATCGCTGCCGGTTTAAAAGATAAAAGTTCATGACAAAAACGGCGACGATAATCGAGTGCGCCAACCGCGACCGGATCAAGCGTCCAGGGGGTTTGAGAGTGTGTTGCCTGTTCAACGGCAGCACGCATTGCCTGTGCGCGTGGCTGCGTCAGCGTGCCGACGTTAATTAGCAAGGCACTGGCGATAGCCGCAAATTGACTGGCCTCTTCTGCTTCGATAACCATCGCTGGCGATGCACCGAGCACCAGTAAAGTATTGGCAGTAAAGGTTTGCACCACATCATTGGTCATGCAATGCACAAGAGGAGAGTGTTGGTAAAAGAGGTTTAACGCGTGCGCTGATTGCGCGGAACTCAGCAGGTCGACTTGCATAGTTTGCTCCTGCCATAACGTGAAGAAGCAATAACCTGGTGGTCTGTGACTTCCCTACGCTGGCATTATCCAGATCAGGTGATACGGGTATTTCTCAGCCTTCACGCAGAAGGGCACCCCGAGTCGTTTGGTTGCGATGATGAATCGCAGAGATGGATGGTAATGTCCCGCGCACACGTTGTAAACGAGGAAAAACGGCGGGATTACAATAACGTTGTGAAATTATTTGATATATGAATCCAGCACCTTCAGAACGACATCCAGATCTTCTTCACGTTTTAGCTCATCCCCCTGGTGAACGATGTGTTCCGTCAGATGACCTTTAATCACTTCGCGCATCAGGCCGTTTACCGCGCCACGGATAGCAGCAATCTGTTGTAGAACAGCTGCGCATTCGTGCGGCTCGTCGAGCATTTTCTTGAGAGCCACGACCTGACCCTGAATCTTACTGGCACGCGCTTTCAGTTTCTGTTTATCACGGATTGTATGAGACATGGCAACACCTGGTTAACAAGAACATGAAAAATCATAGCACTATTATTCTACTGAGGGGTAGTATCAGGTACTAGGGGGGAGTAGAATCGGATTGCCGAATTAATACTAAGAATTATTATCATGACCGAATTTACCACTCTTCTTCAGCAAGGAAATGCCTGGTTCTTCATCCCCAGCGCCATCTTACTTGGTGCGCTTCATGGCCTGGAACCAGGGCACTCAAAAACGATGATGGCGGCGTTTATCATCGCCATCAAAGGCACCATTAAACAGGCGGTGATGCTCGGACTGGCAGCAACCATTTCGCATACCGCGGTGGTCTGGTTGATTGCCTTTGGCGGGATGGTGATCAGCAAACGTTTTACTGCACAATCGGCGGAACCGTGGCTCCAGTTGATTTCCGCGGTGATCATTATTGGCACCGCGTTCTGGATGTTCTGGCGTACCTGGCGCGGCGAACGCAACTGGCTGGAGAATATGCACGGGCATGATCATGAGTATCATCACGATCACGAAGATCACCACGACCATGGACATCATCACCATCACGAACATGGGGAGTATCAGGATGCTCATGCACGAGCCCATGCCAATGACATTAAACGACGCTTCGATGGTAGAGAGGTCACCAACTGGCAAATTTTGTTATTTGGCTTAACCGGTGGCCTTATCCCCTGCCCGGCAGCAATTACCGTGCTGTTGATTTGCATTCAGTTGAAAGCCCTGACACTGGGCGCAACACTGGTCGTCAGTTTCAGCATTGGCCTGGCGTTAACGCTAGTCACCGTAGGCGTTGGCGCAGCAATCAGCGTTCAGCAGGTCGCAAAACGCTGGAGCGGATTTAACACTCTCGCTAAACGTGCCCCTTATTTTTCCAGTCTGTTGATTGGCTTAGTTGGGGTGTATATGGGCGTGCATGGCTTTATGGGCATTATGCGATAGGCTGCATGTTATCTTCAGCCCAGGATGATTCTTAAATCAGCTATTTCCGCTGGCTCTCTGCTCGCTAAGGATGCTTTTAGGGCATCCTTTCATTTACACTTTTTACGAAATCATGGGATCACTAACAAAATATCGCTTGTCAGTTATATTGTATGGCAGGAAAGATATCCGACTGATATTACAGATCCCCAAAGTGGAGAGTTTATGACCATTAAAAATAAGATGTTGCTGGGTGTGCTTTTGCTGGTTACCAGTGCCGCCTGGGCCGCACCAGCCACCGCGGGTTCGACCAATACCTCGGGAATTTCTAAGTATGAGTTAAGCAGTTTCATTGCTGACTTTAAGCATTTCAAACCAGGCGATACCGTCCCAGAGATGTACCGCACCGATGAGTACAACATTAAGCAGTGGCAGTTACGTAACCTGCCCGCGCCTGATGCCGGGACGCACTGGACCTATATGGGTGGCGCGTACGTGTTGATCAGCGACACCGACGGTAAAATCATTAAAGCCTACGATGGTGAGATTTTTTATCATCGCTAAAAAAAGCCCCCTCATCATGAGGGGGAAATGCAGACACCTTGTTATTTTTTATTATTAGCCACTTGCTCGTCTTGCTTGTTATTAGTCGTATTTCACGTTGATTAATGCGGTTGCCTCCAGTGCGCCAGATTTAATTTTATTTGTATCGTAGACGTAGTAACTGGCAGTTATCGGAATTGAAACCGTTGTATCTGTAAGTTTTGACTTTGCCGCAATTTCTTTTAAATTTGTGTATTCTTTACTGCTGTTAGTGATATTTAAAAGTGTGACTGGAGAACCATTACTTTCAAGAATAAATCCTACGCCATTATCTTCCGCACCTTTCAGTATTGTGTTGCTGTTGGTTAACAAGTCAGAACTTGATAAATACACCTGCATTTTCCGTGATGTTTGATTTTGTTGACCTAATAAGTTTTTACAACGCAGAACAATATCCCCTTTGTTACTATTTATTGTTGCTTTGTTACCTGTAGCTGGTAATTGTGAAACGGGAATACTCTCTAAAGTAATTAATAAATCGTCCGGTTTGCAGGTTGTGGTTATCGGGTTGTATGACAATGTCAGATTAAAGGAATAGACACCTGCATTTTGTGCCAATGCATTTCTGTAGCTATTTACACATGCATCCCATGACTTGCCACCGAATAAACACAGTAAAAATTGTACTGCAGCACTCCCGCGTGTCGATGATGAAGCACTGGATAATGTCGCAACACCATTAATCATCACTGAACCGCCGCCCCCCGCAGAAACATTCACTTTTGCATTACTGGCCGCAGGTGTCACCGTTACCGAATAACCATTAGTGAAACTGGTCTGATTATTTGACAACGTGATGTTGTTTTTATTGGTCCATTCAAAATGTAAATTTAATTTAATGGTATCGTTATACAGCCCAACAATAATATCCGATGAATTCATGGGAGTGATGGTATTTGTACTCACACATGATGAATCGTTGAAATTATGCTCATATGTCGCCGTTTGTGTTTGAGTAAGTGCAAAATCCCCCTGAACAATCAAATTGTGCTGAACAGATAACTCACTATAACATGCTGCATAGCTCACAGGCATAACCATCATCGTTAATATAAATAGCATTATGCGAATTTTCATAGAACCACCTGACTATTACTGGCAAATATAATTTCTACTTTCATCAATCTCTTTACCGAAGGTGATTGTGCATGAAAGCCCTTGTTGCTTATCAATTGCTACATTAACCGATGGCGGTACTTCATTGGTGCGAATAAATAACTGGCTTCCCTGGCCGACAACGCCAATATTGTGACCGTGGATATCATTGACTTCATAACCAAACGTTAATGGTTGCCCATCCGTTCTTAACGCTTTTATAAACCAGGGCTTGCGCTGATCGGTATCAAAATTAACCAGTACAACCGCGCCGCGAAAAGGGGCGGCAATGTTCCGGTTGCCACGTAATTCTGCTTCGCTATCGCTTTGCGACACATCCAGCATCAGGTGATTTTCCCGATAAGGTGTCATTCCATCGTATACCACCACTCCATTACGGTTTGTTGTGCGATATTTTTGCCCATTGACATAAGCATCTTTAATTCCTGGCGCATTCATCACAGCAAACGTTTCGGAAAGACGGTTCGCCAGATTAACGCCACCCGACCAGGCGACAATGCCCCCTGAAAGACTGGCTCCAGCCTGTCGATAAGTACTCGACTGACTATAACTGCCATTCACCGTTGCCACCGGCGCGTTCCAGGTTAAATTCGCTCCAGCTGTCGTTTCATTTCCCTGATGCTGATGACTTAAGTTGACCCCATAGTTAAATTGATCCCGGCTTCCAACGGTTCCCGATAATCCCGTATTATTTGAGGCAAAACCCTGATCATCAAACGTCGTTGAGTTAGACATATATATTTGCCGACGAGGCGTCGTAACGTCATCACCCCAATCAAAGGGAATCGATATAAAAATATTAAAACGTTTCTCTTCATGATGATTCTCGTCATAAGCCTGGCTTGCCGCGAGGGTATAGCTTATCCGTCGCAGGTTGTTGGAATAACTCAACTGATAATCCTTACTGCTGCCGCTACGCCCCCAGTAATCTCGCCATAACGTACTTAAGGACACAGAACCCCAGCCTTCTGGCAATGACTGGCTCATATTGGCAGAAAAGCTATTTTTACGGCCAAAATCGTTCTGGTAATAATCGGCAATGTCATAGATATCGTTTTCATCACGGCGATAATTATCTTTATTGTTTGCCCAAACGTGATCGTTAAATGTCCGGTAATCACGCGACGAATAACGCCAGGCCGCCAGACCAAAACGCGTCGACGTTTGGCTCACAAATTTGTTGTAGGCAATTTGATAACTTTGCCCGTCAAACACATCGCCGTTGTCTTGTTTACTATGCGACTTCGTGGCATCGACGGAAATGGCACCAATGCGTGTATTCCAGCCAGTCCCCAAAGTGAACGCGTAATAATTATTCGCGACCATCGATCCGCCATACAGCGTCAATAAGTTATTAAAACCATACTGATAACCCGCCTGAACAAAATCACTTTGTTTGCTCGCCCCTTCAATATGGCTACGACCTGCCGCAAAATCATATTTCGACACGCCGGGTTGCAGCATATTCGGCACTGCTGCATAAGGCACCAGATAGGTGGTTACCGAACCGTCCGCCTCTTTCACGCTGACATCAAGATCTGCTCCACCACCGGCCAACTGCAAATCTGTAATCGCAAACGGGCCAGGAGGAACCTCTTTCTGATAAACCACAAAACCGTTCTGTTCAATAGTTACCAGCGCGTTACTCTGAGCAATCCCCTGCACCCGTGGAGTAAAATTTTGTTTCGAGTTAGGCAACATCTGCATATCACGAAACAACCGCACACCGCTGAAGCGAACAGAATCAAAAATATCGCTTGATGTGTACATATCACCCACGCGAAGCGTGCCGAGAAGTTGGGCAAATCCACGTTCCAGATACAGGGTATTGCTTTTCCACACCTCTGGATTGCTATTTGTTTTACTGAAACTGGCATCAGAATGCAGTTGCCACCCCAGTAAATTTAACCCGCTGTTAAAACGTACATATGTACTCTTGCTATTACCCGACGCTTTATAGTCGCTGTAATACTGACTCACATAATAAGAGGTATAAAACGCATTAATACCCCGCTCCCAGTTTTCCGGTGGAACATAGCCACTTTCCAGTTCTTCCACCCACGCCTGCGGTACACTGAAATCGAGACGAAAAACTCCGATATCCCAGGTATAGCTCCCACCGTGAACAAGTTGCTCAAATGTTAAACATTGCTTACCGCTGGCAAAGTTATCGGTATTAATGCCTAACCGCTTGATAATTTCCCTTGATAAACATGTCTCTTGCGGGTTGTCTTTTACAATAATCTCATATTTCCCGCGCCATTGCTTATTGACATAAATATCGATGTCATACTGCCCCGGCAAGGGTTGATTATCATCAAGACGAATATTTGCAACCTGCTGGTCTTTCATTCCACCTATCATAAAATGGGTATCAAAGGTTTCTTCAGCTGCATAAGCTTCAATGCCGAGCAATAACGCTACGATTGCTGATGCAAGTGGGGTCATTCTCAACATAGGCAGCTCCTGTAATTAAATTTTGTCACTAATATAGTTGCCATGGTCATCGATAATGGTCAGATACCAGTTATTCGCATTATTACTTTTGACATTAATACTCTGACTTTCTAAGGGGGCAATCATAATAGTTTCATAATTGACTTTGACATTATTAGCTTTGACATCCGAAATCGTTACCCAATTTGCTGAGTCATTTTTTATCACCAATCCATTGCCACTGCGATTTACCAGTAACTTTTTAAATGTCGCTTTATTTACCGGTGCAATACCCGCAGGCCGGTAAAACAATTTGATTCTGTTTTGCATTGCAAATTTCAGTGCATTCTTGCTCTCTTGCTCTGGACTATTTGGTGGAATATCCAGAACATTCAGATAAAAAATGCTCTCTTTATTAGTGGGCAGTTTATTCGACATAATTTTGATTTTTACTTGCTGCCCGGAATTTGCCCCTATTTTTGCCACTGGTGGCGTTAACATGAAAGGAACCTGAATTTTTTCAGGTGGTAACGACGTATCGCCATCATCAATCCACGCCTGCAGCAGCGAAGAACGGTTTCCCTGGTTCATCAACTGCACCATCACTTCTTTATTTTCTGCCGGGTAAATAATGCGCGTCCCGTAGATAACAATTCCGGCATGCGCAGGAAGGACCATAGAAGAAATGAGTAAAGCTAATAATCCTTTCATCTTAATGCCTCTTAAATTAAAAGGCCGCCATGGGGATAGCGGCCATGTTTATTACCTGGAGAAATTTGAAATTTTATTTATTAATCCTGCGCCACACGCATAACCAGAGAAGATAACACATCACCTGATTGCACTGAATTATCTGTCAGCTTCAGGTATTTTGCTTTAAACGGAATAGCATATTCACCTTCCGCTGTTTTATAACTCTCAATGTTAAAAGGTGCAGAAACATCCAGGACATCGCTGTTATCACCTAAATAGAGATAGTACCCCACGGTATCGTTGCTACTGGCTATCGCCTTATCGTTTCCGGTTATTTTATCGTTGGTAATCAACGAGAGTTTTACACCAGCAACTTCTTTCGGACAGCTAATTTTTAACATGCTGCTGGTTACACCGACTGCATCATCATAGGTCGAGTATTTAGCTTTACCTTCAAAGACAGTGGTTGGTACAGTTGGCATATTAATACTTACTGAATCGCCACCCGCTTCGAATTTACACGGAGATTCTGCAATATTCCCTTTAATGGTTAATGTTCCGGTATCAACGTCTGCGGCAAATACCCCAGCGCTCATAAAAAAAGAAGAAAAGACAGCGGCAGCAATAATTGAACGTTTCATAATATGTTCCTTAATAAAATTTATTTTTTGGTTGTTAAGAGTCTGTATCTCTTGGAAACAAATTTCTCACATCAAAAAAGTTGCCGCAATGTAAACATATTGTTTTATTGATTTAAAACAAATTAACCAATGCAATATAAATACAACAAATACTTAAGCATATTAAATATTTATCACATCTATTAATTAATGCAGATTTTTTTAAATGGTATTATTAATATCAATAAAAAAGCTGAAATCATTCACACGAATGATTTCAGCTTTCTAAATCCGCTTAAAGAACCAGGGTGGCAAATTAATCGTAGCGATTTAACACGATTCGACGTTTGCTATCGCTACCTGCAACAACCACTTCTGTCGTCACACCTTTGACTGGCGAAGAAACCTGATGACGGGTATCAACATCATACGTTAACTGACCACAATGCTGTTGAGGTTGACCATTAACCATAGCCATACTGCATGTTGGGGGACTGATCCTGCCATTAATCGTTAATGTGGCAGTCTGTGAAGAGAACGCGGGAGAAGCCATTCCATAGGCAAGAAAAATAATTCCTGACAGCCAGTACTTATTCATTGGACGTTATCCCTGTAGTAAAGGTTATGCCTGGATAGAATGAGTGCATAACAAACTATAGCTGTACATCCACTACACAGCCACGAAGGATGATAATTAAGCATTGCCTGTACGATCAATCGACTTTATAGAGTTTCGGACGAAGGTCCGCAGAATATTCGCAGCATTAAATAAGTGTTCATTAATACGGCAAAAACAAATACACCGCATCAATGTAACATCTCTGCGGTGTACGAAAAACAACCAAAAAGGTTAATACGCGTCAGACCGCGCGGAAGGAAATCTCGCCAGGAATGACTTCTCCCTGCCAATAAAGCTGGGCTGCAACGCGGTCAGCCAGCTGGCGGTAGATAGCGGTAAATTCGCTCTCCGGACGGCTGATAACCGTTGGCGTGCCTTTATCGAGATCTTCACGTAAGGAGATGTGTAACGGCATCTGCCCCAGCAACTGCGTGTGGTATTTCTCGGCCAGTTTCTCTGCACCACCGGTACCGAAAATCGGTTCATGGTGACCACAGTTACTGCAAATATGCACGCTCATGTTCTCGACAATACCGAGCACCGGAACCTCGACTTTCTCGAACATCACAATGCCTTTTTTCGCATCGATCAACGCAATGTCCTGCGGGGTGGTGACCACTACCGCGCCAGTTACTGGAATGTTTTGTGCCAGTGTCAATTGAATGTCACCGGTGCCTGGCGGCATATCAAGCACCAGATAGTCGAGATCCGGCCACAAGGTTTCCTGCAACATCTGCATTAACGCCTTGCTCGCCATCGGACCACGCCACACCATCGCATTGTCGTCAGTGACCAGATAACCAATTGAATTGGTTGCCAGTCCATGAGACATAATCGGTGCCATATGGGTACCGTCCGGCGAAGTTGGACGCTGATTTTCTGCGCCCAGCATGGTGGGTATTGATGGGCCGTAGATATCGGCGTCCAGAATGCCGACTTTCGCCCCTTCCGCCGCCAGTGCCAGCGCCAGATTTACCGCCGTGGAGGATTTACCCACGCCGCCTTTACCGGAGCTGACCGCAATGATGTTCTTCACGCCGTTAATTCCCGGCTGATTCTTCACGCGTTTTAAGGTGGCGATATTGTGCGACAGTTTCCAGTCGATAGCTTTCGCCCCGGTGATGCGCAGCAGTTCAGCGCTACATTGCTCTTTTAACTCTTCGAACGCGCTATGCCAGACGAATGGCATAACCAGTTCCACATGCAACGTGTCGTCCATCCAGGCGACATGGTGCAACGCTTTCAGCGTGGTGAGGTTATGCTTCAGGGTTGGGTGCTGAAAATTGGCCAGTGTCCCGGCGACCATTGCGCGCAAGGCTTCTGGTGATTTGGCCTGGGATTGTTCGTTCATCCCGACTCCTTTTTTGTATAGATAAACCATCAGCTGATAGTTTACATGAAGAATATAGAGAAGTACTTACTTAACATTTTCCCATTTGGTACTATCTAACCCCTTTTCACTATTAAGAAGTAATGCCTACTATGACTCAAGTCGCGAAGAAAATTCTGGTGACGTGCGCACTGCCGTACGCTAACGGCTCAATCCACCTCGGCCATATGCTGGAGCACATCCAAGCTGATGTCTGGGTCCGTTACCAGCGAATGCGCGGCCACGAGGTCAACTTCATCTGCGCCGACGATGCCCACGGTACACCAATCATGCTGAAAGCTCAGCAGCTTGGTATCACTCCGGAGCAGATGATTGGCGAAATGAGTCAGGAGCATCAGACTGATTTCGCAGGCTTTAACATCAGCTATGACAACTATCACTCGACGCACAGTGAAGAGAACCGACAGTTGTCAGAACTTATCTATACTCGCCTGAAGGAAAACGGTTTTATTAAAAACCGCACCATCTCTCAACTGTACGATCCGGAAAAAGGCATGTTCCTGCCGGACCGTTTTGTAAAAGGCACCTGCCCGAAATGTAAATCCCCGGATCAATACGGCGATAACTGCGAAGTCTGCGGCGCGACCTACAGCCCGACTGAACTGATCGAGCCGAAATCGGTGGTTTCTGGCGCTACCCCGGTAATGCGTGATTCTGAACACTTCTTCTTTGATCTGCCCTCTTTCAGCGAAATGCTGCAGGCATGGACCCGCAGCGGTGCGTTGCAGGAGCAGGTGGCAAACAAAATGCAGGAGTGGTTTGAATCTGGCCTGCAACAATGGGATATCTCCCGCGACGCCCCTTACTTCGGTTTTGAAATTCCGAACGCGCCGGGCAAATATTTCTACGTCTGGCTGGACGCACCGATTGGCTACATGGGTTCTTTCAAGAATCTGTGTGACAAGCGCGGCGACAGCGTAAGCTTCGATGAATACTGGAAGAAAGACTCCACCGCCGAGCTGTACCACTTCATCGGTAAAGATATTGTTTACTTCCACAGCCTGTTCTGGCCTGCCATGTTGGAAGGTAGCAACTTCCGCAAGCCGACCAACCTGTTTGTTCACGGCTATGTAACGGTGAACGGCGCGAAGATGTCCAAGTCTCGCGGCACCTTTATTAAAGCCAGCACCTGGCTGAATCATTTTGACGCTGACAGCCTGCGTTACTACTACACTGCGAAACTCTCTTCGCGCATTGATGATATCGATCTCAACCTCGAGGATTTCGTCCAGCGCGTGAATGCCGATATCGTTAATAAGGTTGTAAACCTGGCATCCCGTAACGCGGGCTTTATCAACAAGCGTTTTGACGGCGTGTTGGCAAGCGAACTGGCTGACCCGCAGTTGTACAAAACCTTCACGGATGCCGCTGAAGTGATTGGTGAAGCATGGGAAAGCCGCGAATTTGGTAAAGCAGTGCGCGAAATTATGGCGCTGGCTGATCTGGCTAACCGCTATGTCGATGAACAGGCTCCGTGGGTGGTGGCGAAACAGGAAGGCCGCGATGCCGACCTGCAGGCAATTTGCTCGATGGGCATAAACCTGTTCCGCGTGCTGATGACTTACCTGAAGCCGGTACTGCCGAAACTGACCGAGCGTGCAGAAGCATTCCTCAATACGGAACTGACCTGGCATGGTATCCAGCAACCGCTGCTGGGCCATAAAGTGAATCCGTTCAAAGCACTGTATAACCGTATCGACATGAAACAGGTTGAAGCACTGGTGGAAGCGTCTAAAGAAGAAGTGAAAGCCACTACCGCACCAGTTACTGGCCCACTGGCAGATGATCCGATTCAGGAAACCATCACCTTTGACGACTTCGCTAAAGTTGACCTGCGCGTGGCGCTGATTGAAAACGCAGAGTTTGTTGAAGGTTCTGACAAACTGTTGCGCCTGACACTGGATCTCGGCGGTGAAAAACGCAATGTCTTCTCCGGCATTCGTTCTGCTTACCCGGATCCGCAGGCACTTATTGGTCGTCACACCATTATGGTGGCTAACCTGGCACCACGTAAAATGCGCTTCGGTATCTCCGAAGGCATGGTGATGGCTGCTGGTCCTGGCGGGAAAGATATCTTCCTGCTAAGCCCGGATGCCGGTGCTAAACCGGGTCATCAGGTGAAATAATCCCCCCTTCAAGGCGCTGCATCGACAGCGCCTTTTCTTTATGAATTCCTAAAGTTGTTTTCTTGTTTGTTCAACGCTCTTAATTTTTTACATTAACTGCTAGCATCCGCTTATAACTGGATATAAATACAGGGAACGCGGATGAAGAGTTATATCTATCAGGACGAAAAATCGCATAAATTCTGGGAGGTGGGGCAGCAAGGTAACGAGTTGCATATCAGTTGGGGAAAAGTTGGCACCCAAGGGCAAAGCCAGATAAAAAGCTTTGCGGATGCTGCGGCGGCGGAAAAAGCGGAACTGAAGCTTATCGCTGAGAAAACGAAAAAAGGCTATGTGGAAGACGCTTCGGCAAACGTGCATATCCCCCCCGTAACCAAAGTCACTCCTGACGTTGAAACTTCACCCGAGAGTAAAAACAAACGCCCATGGCTGGCTGATGATGCAGTCATTCCGCTAACCGACGATATTAACCGATTTGCTTTTCCACATCGCTCTCGCCCCAGAGATATCAATTATCTGCACAAAGATGGTCAAATATGGAAGCGCATCGCGAATAACACCAGGGCATATGACCCCGACAACAATTACCGTTCTTATCCAGAAAACTGGCAGCAGGCTTTTGCTGAGGTACAAATGCGAATTCTGGGTAATAAACAGACAGGGAGTGCGCAATCTGATGCGGCATTGCTCTGGAGTTTCTGGAATTCTTACTCTGCAGATGAACTGGTCGATGACTTAATCATTCGCTGTGGTCTGGAAACTACCGTTGAAATTGCCCTTCTCGCTCTTCAACTGAGATATAAACCAGTAAAAGCCGACGTCACCACCATTATTTCTCTTGATCTCAAAGCAGAATCGCTACCGAATTGGCATCAACGTCTATGTCATTATCTTTCACTCGCTTCAGAAGATGAGTGGCAACGCTGTGTAGATAAAGTACTCGCCGCAATTCCGACGCTATCCCCCGCACGGCAACCTTTTGCTGCATTACTGATCCCTGAACGCCCGGATATTGCCAATGCTATGGCGCTACATTATGCAGATCAAAACGTCCCGGCGATGACCTGGTTAAGACTGGTAGTAACCGATGATATAGCTCTGACTACAGCAGAAAAATACGACTTCCCACCGTTGTATCGTGATTTTCGCGCTTATCTGGCAATGTTGCTGGCAAATAATGGGGGGCGCGGTGTAAGCCGGATACTTACTGAGTTTGTGGAAGAGCATTCTGACAATCCCACTTATCTCTTCGAACGCATCAGCGAGACTGAAGATCTTGTCAAATGGCTATGGAAAACGAATCACCCGGATGCGATTCAAATTCTGATCCTCGGTGTAAATGGCAAGAAAAAGCACCTGGAATACTTAAGCAAAGCCTGCCAAAAACATCCCGCTGCGGCTATTGCCGCCTATGCTACTTTGCTGGCAATACATGAAGATGCACAGTGGCGCAACGCGCTTGTCAAACTGGTTACCGTCACGCCAGAGTTAGCACGCGACGTCGTTCCCTGGGTTAGTGCTAAAGCAGCAGGCATCTTATCTGAATGTCGTCCTCAGTCAGTAGCTAAAGAATGTGAGTATGCCACTGCGGATATGTTGCCAGAGCTGCTTGTTTCGCCGCCCTGGATGACTAAAGAGAAAAAGAAAAATTCGCCGGTGTTTGATCTTCCTGTACTGCCAGTTCCTTCTGTTTCGGATATCACTCCAGAGATAACAAAAACAATCACACGTTCTTTCTCCGTAGCCCACTTTCAGCAAATAGCCCAACAGCAGGCAACAAAACAAACATTGTTTACGGACCTGCCGGCGATGAAAAAAGTTAGCTGGGAGGCAAACTTCGTATCACTAACGCCAGAGCAGCAAATTCTATGGCATCTGGGTTTTGATGAATGGATGAAAGGTGAAGTCGAAGGAATGTACGAAAAAATTCCGGCTCCCCAAAGCGCCATCGATGCCCTGCTTCGATTCGACTTTCCGGCGCTGAAAGATGAATTTACACGTTATCACAACCAACACAGCGATCACTGGCATTCCTGGAATGCCTGGCACATTTATGCCCTCTGTTACTTACCAGGTAAGCAGTCTATTGAATTTCTCAACAAGATTATCAATGAAGAGAGATTCAAAGGGGAATTGGATATTCTGGCAATTTTTGGTAGCGCAGCCATTCCTGCATTTATGACCTGCCTGCAACGTGAACCACAACGGTTGTGGATATTCACCCTCTTCCTTGGTGTCAGTGAACTGGCATTGCCAATGGCGCAACGACTTCAGAAAAAAATGTCTTATGACGATGCGCGAAACTGGCTGACTGATTACCCGCGCCATGCCGCCGCCGGACTGCTTCCTGTAGCACTGGGTAAACACTGCCAAAATCGGGAATATGCCCGCCAGGCGCTCCGCCTGCTGGTGAATTTAAACCAGCGAGAAACGATTGAGGAAATCGCCCGGGAGTATAACCAACCTGATGTTTTAGCTGCGCTGGCAACATTGTTCGATAGCGATCCGCTGGAAGAATATCCCGCAAAAATCGCCCCACTGCCCGGCTTTTATCAGTTCACCTTATGGCGCA
Source organism: Escherichia sp. HH091_1A (assembly GCF_030295175.1). Classification (NCBI taxonomy): domain Bacteria; kingdom Pseudomonadati; phylum Pseudomonadota; class Gammaproteobacteria; order Enterobacterales; family Enterobacteriaceae; genus Escherichia; species Escherichia sp. HH091_1A. The sequence goes on from NZ_AP025747.1 coordinate 2,687,514, forward strand.
GACCACGGCTTAAAAGTAACAATCTGCCTCTGTCCGATGACGCTATGCGCCACCTGGGCACTATGTTGAGCTTCCCTCGCGACATTACCGCCTACGCTGGACTGGATATCATTAGAGAAATCTTCACCCGGGAATCACTGGCTGACTTTGGCTGGGATCTCTACACGGCATGGATGGAATCTGGCGCTCCCGCAAAAGAAAACTGGGCATTTACCTCGCTGGGGCTTTTAGGCAATGACGACACCGCGCGTAAACTAACCCCGCTTATCCGGGCCTGGCCGGGTGAATCCCAGCATAAACGTGCGGTTTCTGGGCTGGATGTGTTAGCCAGTATCGGTAGCGATATTGCGCTGATGCTGCTTAATGGCATTGCACATAAAATTAAATTCAAAGCATTGCAGGAACATGCCCGCGACAAAATCAATATGGTCGCCGAAAATCGCGGATTGACAATGACCGAACTGGAAGACCGCCTGGCTCCAGATTTAGGGCTTGATATCAACGGCTCGCTGATACTTGATTTCGGCCCACGTCAATTTACCGTTGGTTTTGACGAAACCTTAAAACCTGTAGTGCGCGATGCATACGGCAAACTCCTGAAAGATTTACCCAAACCAAATCAGAGCGATGATAAAACACTGGCAACTGACGCCGTTAACCTCTTCAAACAATTGAAGAAAGATGTGCGCGCCATTGCCAGTCAGCAGATTAATCGTCTGGAGCAGGCTATGTGCCAGCGCAGACGCTGGACGGCAGAACAGTTCCGCCTGTTTCTGGTGGAGCATCCGCTGGTACGTCACTTAACCCGACGGCTGTTATGGGGGGTATATACTGAGGAAAACACGCTGATTGCCTGCTTCCGGGTCGCAGAAGACAGCACTTACAGCGATGCGCAGGATGAGTTATTCACGCTGCCAGCAGGAAACATCGGTATACCGCATGTGCTGGAAATCCCCCCTGAATCCGCCGCTGCATTCAGGCAAATTTACGTTGATTACGAACTGCTTCCCCCTTTCCAACAGCTCGAACGTGGTAGTTACCACCTTGCTGATAACGAACGTAATGTCCATGAATTGTCACGCTGGGACGGACGTCTCTGCCAGGCCGGACGCATTGTAGGGCTGGAACGCAGAGGCTGGCAACGTCTGGAAGAAAGCGGCAGCGTCTATGCGATGCGCAAATCTACCCCTTATGGCGCTCTCGAACTTGAAACAGAACCTTTTTCATTAATTTATGGCGAAACGGGGTATAGCGACCAGCTGCCTGTCGAAAGCGTAAAAATCACCGCCCCTTATGATCGCTATGGTAAGCAATCCTCACCCACTTTCTCCGTGCTCGACGACATCACCGCCAGCGAGCTGATTAACGACATTGAATCACTGTTTAATTAAAAGGAATTAGCAATGAAAACCTATATTTATCAGGATGAAAAATCACATAAATTCTGGGCGGTGGAGCAGCAGGGAAACGAGCTGCATATTAGTTGGGGCAAAGTCAGTACCAACGGGCAAAGCCAGGTAAAAAGCTTTGCTGATGCTGCAGCGGCGGAAAAAGCGGAACTGAGGCTGATTGCGGAGAAGATGAAGAAGGGGTATGCGGAAGAATTATCTTCGCCATCCCAGCCCGCAATCAAAATAGAAACGGTCGAAGTAGATACAACTGGCGTGGCAGAAACCACAGTCTTATTTGACCAAAGTATGGTTGTTGAAGCTGCTGAGACACCATGCCCGTGGCTGGCAGATGATTCCACTATCCATTTATCAGAGAAAAAGTCTCTGGAGGCCTTACCTTCCCGACGTTTTCCTGGGGATGCTGTAAGCAAACCACAAGACAGCCTCCTTCTGAATTTAGGCCAGAATATTCATAATCTATCAGGAAAATTAACAACATACGATTTCAGTGCATGTTCTGCTAACTGGCAGCAGAATATCAATGAAGCTCTCGCTAATGGTCCACTTTCTCCTGCTGCGTTGGCTGTACAGGTTGTTCTGGTTTCGCGTAAATTCTGGGGCGAATGCCCTGAACTCATGGATGAAATTGTCTATGTCTATGGACTAGAATTTGCCGTGGATATGTTTATTGCCATGCAATATATCTCGTTCGATTGCACTTATCACAGAACAAGCATACACATTACTTTTCAGCCATTATTAAACCATGCACATTGTGTTACCCCCTTTGACGTTCGACTGCGTAAGCATTTGGCTCTAGCAGAAGAAACTTTGTGGCAACGCTGTGTAGATAAATTCATTACAGCTTTGCCTGATATTCCTCCCATTCAACAACCGATGGTAGCGCTAATGCTACCGGAACGCCCGGAGATTGCAGAAGAAGTCGCACGACGGTTACTGAAGCAGAAAAATGTTCAAACTGTTGAATGGTTGAAACTTGTTGTACAAGAATCTTCCTTGCTCAAAGCACTGGAATCTTATTGCGCGTACGACCTTTTTAATGACTATTACCATGGTTGCATCTGGAATGTCACCGTTTTGCAGGAGCAAGGGATTGCCGGAATCGCTCGCTTCGCCCCCTATGCTTATGCTGATCTTTGCGGAAGCATTCTCGAAGAGATCAATCACCCACAAGCATTAATGCTACTTATACGTGTGTCTGGCAAAACTAAACGCTGCCATGAACGAATGACTAAGGCTTGCGCTGCGTTCCCACACACGGCACTGGCGGCACTGGCGGAACTTCTTGCGCAAAAAGAAGAGAATAGTTGGCGCATTATGCTGATGACGATGCTTATCTCGCAACCGGCACTGGCAGAACAGGTCATTCCCTGGCTTTCGACACCCGCAGCTGCAGTGCTGAAATCATGCCAGCAACAACTGACACAGCCCTCAAACCATGCCAGCACCGATCTACTGCCGGCCATATTAGTCTCACCGCCCTGGCTTTCGAGAAAGAAAAAATCTGTAATGCCGGTATTGGATTTAACGCCATTACCGCTGGAGTCATGCTGCACATTGACCGAGACGGCAGAAAAAGAGATTCATGCAAGGCATCGCTGGCACGCACATCAAATAGACATCGGCCAAAAAGAGGATATTCAGAACTACCTGGCACGTCTGGGTTTCAATCGCTGGAATAATGGCCAGTATATGAAAGCGTCTGATGCTGTTGTAGAACTCTGGCAGAGGGGAGATTATTCTGCGCTGATCAGCGAATTTAAAACCTTCTGGCACTCCTATCAACGGGAATGGCAGCTTTACATGTTAGCCGCCCTGCCTATCGAAAAAACAGCGCAGGCGTGGAATGTCCTCAGCAAAGAGCCACACGTCGGTGTCGAGTTTGTCATGACGCACCTGCAACTCGCTGGGTTACAGGGTTTTATTCACTCCTTTTCACGCTATCCACAAGAAGCTCTGCCTGTAGCACAATATTTTGCGGCTATCGAATTAGCGCCACTGATCGCCCGCGCCTTCAACAAACTCAAAACCCTACGACAAGACGCCCGTAGCTGGCTGCTGAAATACCCGGAACACGCCATTACCGGCCTGCTGCCCGCGGCGCTCGGCAAAGCCGGTGAAGCGCAGGACAACGCCCGCGCTGCCTTGCGTATGCTTACAGAAAACGGTCATCAGCCATTATTGCAAGAAATCGCCCGGCGTTATAACCAGCCGGAAGTAACAGACGCGGTGAACGCTCTGCTAGCGCTCGATCCCTTAGATAATCACCCGACAAAAATCCCCACTCTTCCGGCCTTTTATCAGCCATCGCTCTGGACGCGCCCGGTATTAAAAGCAAACGCCCAATCACTGCCAGATAGCGCCCTCCTCCACCTCGGTGAAATGCTCCGCTTCCCTCAGGAAGAGGCTCTGTATGCGGGATTATTACAGGTGAAAGACGCCTGTACTGCCGACTCACTGGCTGAGTTTGCCTGGGATCTGTTTACCGCCTGGCAGACCGCTGGCGCACCGTCGAAAGAAAGCTGGGCGTTCACTGCGTTAGGTGTTCTCGGCAACGATGACACCGCCCGCAAACTGACGCCATTAATCCGCGCCTGGCCTGGTGAATCCCAGCATAAACGTGCCACCGTCGGGCTTGATATCCTCGCCGCTATCGGCAGCGATATCGCCCTGATGCAGCTTAACGGCATTGCTCAGAAACTGAAATTCAAAGCATTACAGGAGCGGGCAAAAGAAAAAATTGCCGACATTGCCGAAAGCCGCGAACTCACAGTGGCAGAACTTGAAGATCGCTTAGCGCCCGATCTCGGTCTGGATGATAACGGTTCGCTGCTGCTGGATTTCGGGCCACGGCAGTTCACCGTCAGCTTTGATGAAACCTTAAAACCGTTTGTGCGTGATGCTTCCGGCAGCCGCCTGAAAGACTTGCCTAAACCGAACAAAAGCGATGATGAAACCCAAGCGAACGATGCAGTTAACCGCTACAAACTGCTGAAAAAAGATGCGCGTACCGTCGCCGCCCAGCAGGTAGCAAGGCTGGAATCCGCCATGTGCCTGCGCCGCCGCTGGTCGCCGGAAAACTTCCAGCTATTCCTGGTTGAGCATCCGCTGGTTCGCCACTTAACCCGCCGTCTGATTTGGGGCGTTTATAGCACCGAAAACGAGCTACTGGCCTGTTTCCGGGTGGCAGAAGATAACAGCTACAGCACCGCTGACGATGATCTTTTCACCCTGCCGGAAGGCGATATCTCTGTTGGCATTCCTCACGTTCTGGAAATATCACCGACGGATGCTGCCGCCTTTGGTCAGCTTTTTGCCGACTACGAGCTGCTACCGCCGTTCCGCCAGCTCGACCGCAACAGTTATGCCCTGACTGAAGTCGAACGCAACACCAGCGAACTAACCCGCTGGGCAGGTAGAAAATGCCCGAGCGGTCGGGTTATGGGGCTGTCGAATAAAGGCTGGGTGCGTGGTGAACCGCAAGACGGAGGCTGGATCGGCTGGATGATCAAACCTCTGGGCCGCTGGTCATTAATCATGGAAATCGATGAAGGATTTGCAGTTGGTATGTCGCCAGCCGAACTCAGTGCCGAGCAACTCTTAAGCAAGCTGTGGCTATGGGAAGGCAAAGCAGAAAGCTATGGCTGGGGGATTAATTCAACACAGGAAGCGCAGTTCTCCGCACTCGATGACATCACCGCTAGCGAGTTAATTAACGACATCGAAGTCCTGTTTGAATAAGGAAAGAACATGGACAAGGAATTACCGTGGCTGGCGGATAACGCCCAACTGGAACTGAAATATAAAAAAGGCAAAACACCACTCAGCCATCGCAATTGGCCGGGCGAACCGGTGCCTGTTATCACTGAAAGCCTCATCCAGACACTGGGTGATAAATTGCTACACATTGCTGAGAAGAAAAAAAACATTGTCTGGCGTTATGAAAATTTTTCACTGGAATGGCAGTCCGCCATTACGCAAGCCATCAACTTGATCGGCGAGCACAAACCCTCAATTCCGGCCCGGACAATGGCGGCGCTAGCCTGTATCGCGCAAAATGATAGCCAACAGTTGCTCGATGAAATCGTCCAACAAGAGGGACTGGAATATGCGACTGAAGTGGTGATTGCACGCCAGTTTATTGTACGGTGTTATGCGAGTGATCCTCTGGTAGTAACATTGCAGTATCAGAACGAGGACGATGGTTATGGTTATCGCTCAGAAACCTATAACGAATTCGATCTCCGACTGCGTAAACATCTCTCTCTGGCAGAGGAAAGCTGCTGGCAGCGTTGCGCCGACAAACTCATTGCCGCACTGCCAGGAATACCCAAAGTTCGCCGTCCTTTTATTGCACTCATCCTCCCGGAGAAACCAGAAATCGCCAATGAGTTGGTAGGCCTTGAATGCCCGCGGACTCATTTTCATTCTAAGGAGTGGTTAAAAGTTGTTGCTAATGACCCCAGAGCGGTGAGAAAACTCGAACGCTACTGGAGCCAGGATATATTTAGCGATCGCGAAGCCAGCTACATGTCGCATGAAAACCACTTCGGCTACGCGGCCTGCGCCGCCCTTTTGCGCGAACAGGGAATTGCAGCCGCTCCACGCCTCGCGATGTATGCCCATAAAGAAGATTGCGGTAGCCTGCTGGTACAAATTAACCATCCGCAAATTATTCGCATTTTGCTGTTAGTTGCCGATAAAAACAAACCCAGCCTGCAGCGTGTAGCTAAATACAGTAAAAACTTTCCACATGCGACGCTCGCCGCACTGGCAGAACTACTGGCGTTAAAAGAACCCCCTGCGCGCCCTGGTTATCCTATCATCGAAGACAAAAAGCTGCCTGCACAGCAAAAAGCACGTGATGAATACTGGCATACGCTGTTACAAACGCTGATGGCATCGCAGCCACAACTGGCAGAAGAGGTGATGCCGTGGTTAAGTACTCAAGCCCGGGCAGTGGTGAATAGTTATTTATCGGCTTCGCCAAAACCGGTTATTGATAGCACCGATAACAGCAGTCTGCCTGAAATCCTCGTTTCACCACCATGGCGTGGCAGGAAAAAGACTTCCATAACTCACTTTTCGCTACCTGAACTTACGCTTGTACCGCAAGCGTACAGGTCGTCCCAGGAGCACTGGACGCAGGAACAGCAAACTACAATCAACCATTTTAGCGCCATGCCTTTTGACGAACGTCTAGCTAGCAGAGGAACCGATACCCTCTTGCGAGAATTAGGCTTTGAAGATCACAGGTGGAAGTTTAATGAGTTTATTCTCACAGGACAGTTGGATGCTCTGGATTCCGATCAACTAGAGACACATACTTCAGTAGGAAGATTGCTCAATTATCAGGCAAAACAGACTGAAAATAAACACTACCGGGAAGAGGCCGCCAGCGCATTACTGGCACAAGATAGCGTTGCGTTGATGGAGGGGTGGCGAACTTTCCAACGCAAATTTAATTACACTGATGAAAAGCGTTGGGGAGTGTGGAACCTGTACCTTATCGCGCAAATGCCGCGCGAAATGGCGGTATCGTGCTGGCAACAAATTGTCGCGGCTGATTTTCATTACACCGGGGTGGAATATCTGTTAAGTGTGCTGGGTACCGATGCTTTGCCCGGTTTAAGCGCCGCCTTTGCCCGACATCCAAAAGAGATATTTCCGCTGCTGATTCAATTCGGCACTACCGAACTGGCGTTACCCATTGCCCGCGTCTGGCATCGTTTTGCAGGCCAGCGTAATCTGGCTCGCCAGTGGATTTTACAATGGCCGGAGCATACGGCTACGGCGCTGATCCCATTAATCTTTGCCAGGTCTGGCGATAACAGCGAAGCGGCACTCAATGCTCTGCGTTTACTTTACGAACAGGGACATGGCGAGTTACTGCAAACCGTGGCAAACCGCTGGCAGCGTACAGATGTATGGCCTGCCCTGGAGCAATTACTTAAACAGAGTCCAATAGAGATTTACCCGGCACGCATTCCCAAAGCCCCTGATTTCTGGCATCCGGCAATGTGGTCCAGGCCGCGTCTTATCACGAATAATCAGCCTGTTACTGATGACGCTCTGGAAATTATCGGCGAAATGCTGCGCTTTACCCAGGGCGGACGTTTTTATTGTGGGCTGGAACAACTGAAAACGTTCTGCCAGCCACAAACGCTGGCCGCTTTTGCCTGGGATCTCTTCACCGCGTGGCAACAAGCTGGTGCTCCCGCAAAAGACAACTGGGCATTTCTGGCGTTAAGTCTCTTTGGCGACGAAAGCACGGCACGGGATCTGACGACACAGATCCTTGCCTGGCCTCAAGAGGGCAAATCTGCCCGTGCTGTCAGTGGTCTGAATATACTTACTCAGATGAATAATGATATGGCACTGATACAGCTGCATCATATATCGCAACGGGCGAAATCCCGTCCCTTACGTGATAACGCGGCGGAATTTCTTCAGGTGGTCGCAGAAAATCGTGGACTAAGCCAGGAAGAGTTAGCGGACAGATTAGTCCCAACACTGGGCCTGGATGATCCGCAGGCGTTGATATTTGATTTTGGTCCCCGGCAGTTTACCGTTCGCTTCGATGAAAACCTCAACCCGGTTATCTTTGATCAGCAAAACGTTCGCCAGAAAAGTGTTCCCCGGTTACGCGCCGATGACGATCAGCTGAAAGCACCCGAGGCACTGGCCCGACTAAAAGGGCTAAAAAAAGATGCCACTCAGGTGAGCAAAAACCTGCTCCCGCGTCTTGAAACTGCCCTACGCACCACCCGACGCTGGTCGCTGGCAGATTTTCATTCTCTGTTTGTTAATCATCCCTTTACCCGCCTGGTTACTCAGCGATTGATATGGGGTGTTTATCCGGCAAATGAACCGCGTCGTTTACTCAACGCCTTTCGTGTGGCCGCTGAGGGGGAGTTCTGCAACGCACAAGATGAGCCAATTGACCTGCCTGCGGATGCTCTGATTGGCATTGCCCACCCGTTAGAAATGACAGCAGAAATGCGCAGTGAATTTGCACAGGTTTTTGCCGATTACGAAATTATGCCGCCTTTTCGCCAGTTGATGCGGCGCACAGTGCTGCTCACACCTGACGAGTCAGCCAGTAACAGCCTGACTCGCTGGGAAGGTAAATCCGCAACCGTTGGGCAACTTATGGGAATGCGATACAAAGGCTGGGAGTCAGGTTTTGAGGACGCATGTGTCTATGACCTGGGCGAGTATCGGCTGGTCCTTAAGTTTTCACCCGGTTTTAACCACTACAGTGCTGATAGCAAAGCGCTAATGAGCTTCCGTTCTCTTCGAGTGTACCGTGACAATAAATCTGTCACTTTTGCCGAACTCGATACGTTTGATTTGAGTGAAGCGTTAAGCGCACCTGACGTCATTTTCCATTAAAACACAGCGGGCAGTGATGCGACTGCCCGTTATCAACACGACTTACCACCGGGAAAAGTGATGATCGTGCAAAAAGAGCTGGTCGCTACTTATGATTATGAAGTCCCTGTACCTGAAGATCCGTTTTCCTTCAGACTTGAGGTCCATAAACGCTCTGAATTATTTACTGGTTCCGTCTACCGGTTGGAGCGATTCCGGCTACATCCAACATTTCATCAACGTGATCGAGAAATGTCGACCCGCTAATAAATGATGCGTTGATTTATATAAGAGATGAATTTATTGATGAGCGTAAATTACGAGGTGAATCACCTAAAACTGTAATAGCAATTTTTAATCGTGAACTACAAAATATATTCATCCAACAAATAGAAAAATAGCTTTATTAAAGGGGGAAACGGTATTCCCCCTTAGATGCGTTTCAATTTGCCAGCTACTTCAACAAATCAATCAACCGTAACAGAGCCACTAATAACTCCAGTACGGCAATGAGCACAGTTAACTTTTGTGTCAGCGTGTCCATCCGCTCTCCTTATTAAGGAGCGCAACACCAGCACCTTACACTGCCTGTCGATACTGGTTTACGTATGTTGAGTCGCCATGTTGCACTCCGGATCAGAGCACCACCTGCGGCACCACCCGTCCGGTAGCCAGGACTTGAAATTGGTTCGATCCGGCGCAACTTCCCAACAGTCAGGATTATAAATCTCATTATCTTAATTGCAACGGGGTCCGTAGGTCGTTATAATTCGTTCGTTGGGGCGCCATGTTGCATAATCAGTAACTTAACGTCAAAGTTGTAAATAAAAGAACCTGCCTCACCAGCAGGTTTTTTTATTTTCTGCGATCTGCTTTCCAGATATTTTTGCCCATAATCCACCATAAATACTCACATCCCGGTCAAATGTACGTTAATTATAAAATCGATGAATTAATAAATAAGAAAAAAGTTATCGGGTGAATTAATGGAAGCAATAATCATTTTATTAAAGGGGGAAGCGGTATTTTCCCCCTTAGATGCGTTTCAATTTGCCCGTTACTTCAACAAATCAATCAGCCGTAACAGAGCCACTAATAACTCCAGTACGGCAATGAGCACGGTTAACTTTTGTGTCAGCGTGTCCATCCGCTCTCCTTATTAAGGAGCGCAACACCAGCATCTTACCCTTACACTGCCTGTCGATACTGGTTTACGTATGTTGGACCACGATGTTGCACTCCGGATCAGGGCACTACCTGCGGCACCACCCGTCCGGTAGCCAGGACTTGAAATGGGTTCGATCCGGCGCAACGTCCCAACAGTCAGGATTATAAATCTCATTATCTTAATTGCAACGGGGTCCACCGATGGTTATAATTCGTTCGTTGGAACACGATGTTGCACAGGCCGTGGTGTTAGGCCTGAAAGTAGTAAATAAAAGAACCTGCCTCACCAGCAGGTTTTTTTATTTACTGTGATTGCTTTCCAGATATTTTCCGCTCAAACAACTAATGCGCCAAACATTTATTGCGCGTAAAATATCGTTTATTTGATTAATACATTTCAGGGATGAATATATGTCACCGCAGAATAATCATCTGCAGCGTCCGCCTGCCGCTGTGTTATACGCCGATGAACTGGCAAAATTAAAGCAAAATGATAACGCACCTTGCCCGCCCGGTTGGCAGTTAAGTTTGCCTGCGGCCCGTTCTTTTATTCTTGGCGATAGCGCGCAAAATATCAGCCGTAAAGTCGTGATTAGTCCCTCCGCTGTCGAACGCATGTTAGTCACTCTTGCTACCGGGCGCGGTTTGATGTTGGTGGGGGAACCTGGCACCGCAAAATCTCTCCTGTCTGAATTACTGGCAACCGCTATTAGCGGCGATGCTGGGTTAACTATCCAGGGCGGCGCATCTACCACCGAAGATCAAATCAAGTACGGCTGGAACTACGCCCTGCTTATTAATCATGGTCCGTCAACGGAAGCGCTGGTCCCTGCCCCGCTCTACCAGGGAATGCGCGACGGCAAAATTGTCCGTTTTGAAGAGATAACGCGTACACCACTGGAAGTACAAGACTGTCTGTTAGGTATGCTTTCTGACAGGGTTATGACGGTGCCGGAACTCACTGGTGAAGCCAGTCAGCTCTATGCGCGGGAAGGCTTTAATATTATTGCCACCGCCAATACCCGCGATCGCGGCGTTAATGAAATGAGCGCGGCACTAAAACGCCGATTCGACTTTGAAACTGTCTTTCCGATTATGGATTTTGCTCAGGAGCTGGAACTGGTCGCCAGTGCTTCGGCGCGTTTGTTGGCCCATAGCGGTATTCCGCATAAAGTGCCTGACGCGGTACTTGAGTTACTGGTACGCACCTTCCGCGATCTGCGTGCCAACGGCGAAAAGAAAACGTCAATGGATACACTGACAGCGATTATGTCCACCGCTGAAGCCGTGAACGTGGCCCACGCTGTGGGCGTCCGCGCCTGGTTTTTAGCGAATCGCGCGGGGGAGCCAGCCGACCTGGTGGACTGTATTGCCGGAACCATCGTCAAAGATAACGAAGAAGATCGCGCACGTCTGCGCCGTTACTTCGAACAACGTGTCGCTACACATAAAGAAGCTCACTGGCAGGCTTATTATCAAGCTCGCCACCGCCTGCCGTGAGGAAAGATGCATGAGCGAGCCGTTAATTGTCGGCATCCGGCATCATAGCCCGGCCTGCGCCCGACTGGTGAAATCGTTAATCGAAAACCAGCGGCCGCGATACGTGTTGATTGAAGGCCCGGCGGATTTTAATGACCGGATAGACGAACTGTTTTTAGCCCACCAGCTTCCGGTGGCGATTTACAGTTATTGCCAGTATCAGGACGGTGCTGCCCCCGGACGTGGCGCCTGGACGCCATTTGCTGAATTTTCGCCGGAGTGGCAGGCGCTACAAACCGCACGTCATATTCAGGCACAAACTTACTTTATTGATTTGCCTTGCTGGGCGCAGAGTGAAGAAGAGGACGAGTCACCCGGTACGCAAGAGGAAAGCCAGGCTTTGTTGCTGCGTGCCACTCGTATGGATAACAGCGACACCCTGTGGGATCACCTGTTCGAAGATGAAAGCCAGCAAACTATATTACCCTATGCACTGGCGCACTATTTTGCCCAACTGCGGGGCGACTACCCCGGCGATGCGCTCAATCGTCAGCGCGAAGCCTTTATGGCCCACTGGATTGCATGGGCGATGCAGCAAAACAATGGCGGCGTGTTAGTCGTCTGTGGTGGCTGGCACGCTCCGGCACTGGCAAAAATGTGGCGCGAATGTTTGCAAGAAATGAACAAGCCAGAATTGCCTTCGCTGGCAGATGCCGTTACAGGTTGCTATCTCACGCCATACAGTGAAAAGCGCCTTGATGTGCTGGCAGGATACCTTTCAGGAATGCCTGCCCCGGTCTGGCAAAACTGGTGCTGGCGGTGGGGCTTGCAGCAGGCAGGTGAACAACTACTAAAAACGGTTCTTACCCGTTTGCGCCAGCACCACTTGCCTGCTTCAACAGCGGATATGGCTGCCGCTCATCTGCATGCGATGGCACTGGCACAGTTGCGCGGTCATACACTACCGTTACGCACTGACTGGCTGGATGCTATAGCAGGCTCGCTGATCAAAGAAGCCCTGAACGCGCCATTGCCGTGGAGCTATCGCGGCGTTATTCATCCCGATACCGATCCGATACTGGTAACGTTGATAGACACATTAGCAGGTGACGGATTCGGTAAACTTGCCCCCTCGACGCCACAGCCACCTCTGCCAAAAGATGTCACCTGCGAACTGGAACGTACCGGAATCTCTCTTCCGGCGGAGCTTACCTTAAATCGCTTTACCCCCGATGGACTGGCGCAAAGTCAGGTGCTACATCAGTTGGCAATACTGGAGATTCCCGGCATTGTGCGCGAGCAAGGAAGTACACTGACGCTGGCGGGCAACGGTGAAGAACGCTGGACATTAACCCAGCCACTTAGCCAACATGCGGCATTGATTGAAGCCGCATGCTTTGGTGCCACACTCCAGGAGGCCGCACGCAATAAATTAGAAGCCGATATGCTGGACGCGGGTGGAATCAGCGGCATCACCACATGTCTTAGCCAGGCAGCGTTAGCGGGTCTGGCGTCCTTCAGTCAGCAATTACTGGAACAACTCACATTATTAATCGCCCAGGAAAATCAGTTTGCCGAAATGGGCCAGGCGCTGGAAGTGCTTTACGCCTTGTGGCAGCTCGATGAAATCAGCGGTATGCAAGGCGCGCAGATATTACAGACGACGGTATACGCGGCTATCGATCGCACACTGTGGCTATGTGAATCCAACGGCAGGCCGGATGAGAAGGAGTTTCACGCTCACCTGCATAGCTGGCAGGCGCTTTGCCATATCCTGCGCGATCTAAATAGCGGCGTTAATTTACCCGGCGTTTCGCTTTCTGCGGCAGTAGCCTTACTGGAACGTCGCAGTCAGGCGATTCATGCCCCAGCGCTGGATCGCGGTGCGGCCCTTGGCGCGCTGATGCGTCTGGAACATCCCAACGCCAGTGCCGAAGCGGCGCTGACGATGCTGGCACAATTATCCCCGGCACAATCTGGCGAGGCGCTGCACGGTTTGCTGGCATTAGCCCGCCATCAACTGGCCAGTCAGCCTGCATTTATCGCCGATTTCAGCAGCCATTTGAATCAACTGAGTGACGCCGATTTTATTAACGCCCTGCCCGATTTACGCGCGGCGATGGCCTGGCTACCGCCACGAGAACGCGGGACGCTGGCGCATCAGGTGCTTGAGCATTACCAGCTCGCTCAGCTTCCCGTTTCGGCGCTGCAAATGCCGTTGCATTGCCTACCGCAAGCCATTGCACATCATCAACAGCTCGAACAGCAGGCACTGGCATCACTGCAACACTGGGGAGTTTTCCATGTCTGAACTGAACGATCTTCTGACCACTCGTGAGCTACAACGCTGGCGATTAATTCTTGGCGAAGCGGCAGAAACGACACTTTGTGGGCTGGATGACAACGCCCGGCGGATAGACCACGTGCTGGAGTGGCTGTACGGGCGCGACCCTGAACGGCTCCAGCGTGGTGAACGCTCCGGTGGATTAGGTGGCTCAAATCTCACCACCCCTGATTGGATCAACAGTATTCACACGCTGTTTCCGCAACAGGTGATTGAGCGGCTGGAAAGCGATGCTGTACTGCGCTATGGCATTGAAGATGTAGTGACAAATCTCGACGTGCTGGAACGTATGCAGCCCTCTGAAAGCCTGTTACGCGCCGTTTTGCACACCAAACATCTGATGAATCCCGAAGTGCTGGCTGCCGCCCGCCGGATAGTGCGCCAGGTTGTTGAAGAAATTATGGCGCGACTGGCAAAGGAAGTTCGTCAGGCTTTTTCAGGTGTCCGCGATCGCCGTCGCCGCTCATTTATTCCACTGGCGCGTAGTTTCGATTTCAAAAGTACCCTGCGCGCCAACCTGCAACACTGGCACCCGCAACACGGCAAGTTGTATATCGAATCCCCCCGCTTTAACAGTCGCATTAAGCGCCATAGCGATCAATGGCAACTGGTCTTACTGGTTGATCAAAGCGGATCGATGGTTGACTCGGTGATCCACTCAGCGGTGATGGCGGCCTGTTTATGGCAGTTACCCGGTATCCGCACCCATCTGGTCGCTTTTGACACAAGCATCGTCGATCTCACGGCAGACGTTGCCGATCCGGTAGAGTTATTAATGAAAGTACAGCTGGGTGGCGGGACCAATATCGCCAGCGCCGTGGAATATGGTCGGCAACTTATTGAACAACCAGCGAAAAGCGTCATCATCCTCGTGAGCGATTTTTATGAAGGGGGTTCATCATCATTGCTGACGCATCAGGTGAAAAAGTGTGTCCAGAGCGGCATCAAAGTGCTGGGACTGGCAGTGCTCGATAGCACCGCAACACCTTGCTACGACCGCGATACAGCCCAGGCGCTGGTAAATGTCGGAGCACAAATAGCCGCGATGACGCCAGGCGAACTGGCTACCTGGCTTGCGGAGAATCTTCAGTCATGAATTCACTACGTCCGGAATTATTAGAACTGACACCGCAGGCCCTGACGGCGTTAAGCAATGCTGGTTTTGTGAAGCGCAGCCTTAGGGAACTGGAAAATGGCAATGTCCCGGAAATCTGCCATGAGAACGGCGCTTTAATCGCCACGTTCAGTGACGGTGTCCGTACCCGGCTGGCGAACAGTCAGGCACTGAAAGAGGCTCAATGCAGCTGCGGGGCCAGCGGCATGTGCCGTCATCGCGTGATGCTGGTGTTAAGTTATCAACGACTTTGTGCCACCGCCCAGCCTACGGAAAAAGAAGAAGAGTGGGATCCGGCAATCTGGCAGGAAGAACTGGCTACCCTGCCCAATACCACGCGTAAACGCGCGCAGGCGCTGGTCGCTAAAGGCATCACCATTGAGTTGTTCTGCACACCGGGCGAAATTCCCTCTGCCCGCTTACCGATGAGCGATGTGCGTTTTTATTCCCGCAGCAGCATTCGTTTCGCCCGTTGTGATTGTATTGAAGGAACGCTGTGTGAACACGTAGCACTGGCTGTGCAGGCCTTCGTCGAGGCCAAAAATCAACAAGCAGAATTTACTCATTTGATCTGGCAGATGCACAGTGAACACGTCACATCATCTGACGATCCGTTTTCCAGCGACGAAGGTAAAGCATGTCGTCAATATGTTCAGCAATTAAGTCAGGCATTATGGCTGGGCGGCATCAGCCAACCGTCAATCCACTACGAGGCCGCTTTCAGCCGCGCGCAGCAAGCGGCGGAACGCTGCAACTGGCGTTGGGTAAGTGAATCACTACGACAGCTACGGGCAAGCGTTGATGCCTTCCACGCCCGCGCCAGCCACTATCATGCCGGAAAATGCTTGTGCCAGCTTGCGGCGTTAACCAGTCGCTTGAACAGTGCACAAGAGATAGCGCGACGTGACAGTGTCGGTGAAGTACCGCCCATACCGTGGCGCACGGTCGTTGGCGCAGGCATTGCTGGCGAAGCAAAGCTTGATCATTTGCGGCTGGTGTCACTAGGTATGCGTTGCTGGCAGGATAATGAGCGGTATGGTTTACGCATCTGGTTCACCGATCCCGACACCGGCAGTATTTTGCATCTTTCGCGCAGTTGGCCGAGAAGTGAACAGGATAACTCTCCAGCGGCAAAACGGCGGCTGTTTAGTTTTCAGGCTGGCGCGCTGGCGGGTGGGCAAATTGTTTCACAAGCAGCAAAACGCAGTGCTGATGGCGAGTTGCTATTAGCTACCCGCAACCGCTTAAGCAGTGTTGTTCCGCTGTCGCCTGATGCCTGGCAAATGTTGAGCGCACCACTGCGCCAGCCGGGCATTGTGGCTTTGCGGGAATATTTACGCCAACGTCCGCCAGCCGCCATACGACCGCTTAACCAGGTCGATAACTTATTTATTCTGCCAGTAGAAGAGTGCATTTCACTCGGTTGGGATAGCAGCCGCCAAACGCTGGATGCGCAGGTAATCAGCGGCGAAGGTGAAGATAACGTGCTGACATTATCCCTACCAGCCTCTACCTGTTCGCCCTTTGCTGTTGAACGCATGGCATCTCTGTTACAACAAACAGAAGATCCCGTGAGTCTGGTTTCTGGGTTTATCAATTTTGCTGAGGGGCAATTGACACTGGAACCACGGGTGATGATGACGCAAACCCGCGCCTGGGCACTGGACGCAGAAACTGCGCCTGTGGCACCGCTACCTTCTGCCAGCGTTCTGCCTGTACCGTCTACCACTCATCAGTTACTGATGCGCTGTCAGGCGTTGCTTATTCAACTGCTCCATAATGGCTGGCGCTATCAGGAACAGAGTGCCATTAGTCAGTCAGAGTTGCTGGTCAATGAACTCACCGCGATGGGTTTTTATCGGCTGGCACATGTGTTGGGACAATTTCGTAATACAGAAGGCGAGGCACGGGGAGAAGCAATGAATAACTGCGTTTTGCTTTGCGAACAATTATTAACCTTGCTTGAGTAACAAGGACAAATAGTGCTTTTTACAAAGAGTTCTACTCCAGTTCCGGACTGCTCACGCCAAGGTATTAGGCATATCCTATATGGCCCCTGGTGTGGTCACCAGTTCCTTGATTAAATAAAATGGAGTTTTACATGAAGGCTTTCAATAAGCTGTTTTCCCTTGTTGTTGCATCTGTTCTGGTTTTCTCTCTTGCTGGCTGCGGTGACAAAGAAGAATCGAAGAAATTTAGCGCTAATCTGAACGGTACTGAAATTGCTATTACCTATGTCTACAAAGGTGACAAGGTTCTTAAGCAATCTTCTGAAACCAAAATTCAATTTGCTTCCATTGGTGCAACCACCAAAGAAGATGCTGCCAAGACACTTGAGCCGTTAAGTGCCAAATATAAAAACATCCCTGGCGTTGAAGAAAAATTAACCTTTACCGATACCTATGCTCAGGAAAACGTGACTATCGATATGGAAAAAGTTGATTTTAAAGCCCTGCAGGGTATTTCAGGTATCAACGTTTCTGCTGAAGATGCCAAAAAAGGTATCACTATGGCGCAAATGGAACTGGTGATGAAAGCCGCTGGTTTTAAAGAAGTGAAATAATCTGTCGGCGGCCATGTTCTTCGCATGGCCGCCATACCCGTCTTAGCTTTTCTTCACATGCTGGCGCGCTGCCAGCCCACGCAGAAAATAACGCATGAATTGATCGCCGCATTCGCGGAAGTTTTTATGATCCGGTGCACGCATCATCGCCGTAATTTCCGGCATCGAAACGCGGAACTGCTGTTCGGTAAGGATCGCCAGAATATCATCAGTTTTCAGCGAAAACGCGATACGTAATTTTTTCAGCACGATGTTGTTATTAATGCGACGTTCCGGCTCCAGTGCCGGCGCTGACTCATCCTTGCCACGTTTTTCATAAATCAGGCCATTCAGGAATGAAGACAGAACAATGTCCGGACAACGCTGAAACCCTTCTTCGTCTTCTTTGCGTAGCCAGACGGCGATCTGTTCCGCAGTGGCTTCGACATTACCCAGCGCCAGAATGCGCACCAGGTCGTTATTATTGGCTTTCAAAATGTAGCGCACGCTGCGCAGAATATCATTACTAAGCATGAGGCCTTCAGGTGTTGATGAGGCAAAAAGCCATTTTAGCAGTCTTTTACAGGCCAATCGCCTCTTTTAAACTTTTCAGATAGCGGCGGCTGACAGGGACGGTTAAACCATTACGCAAAATCAACTCAGCCTGACCGTTATCTTCCAGGCGAATCTCCTGTAAATGCGCGAGGTTAACCAGATACTGACGATGGCAGCGCAGTAGTGGTGTACGGCTCTCCAGAGTGCGCAAAGTCAGTTCGGTGAAACCTTCTTTCCCTTCGTGGCTGGTAACGTAGACACCGCTCATCCGACTGCTGACAAATGCTACATCTCTCATTTGCAGCAAATAAATCCGACTATGCCCCGTACAAGGGATAAATTTCAGCGCCTGTTGATTTTCCGGTAACAGCGAAATATCCTGCTTGCTGCGCTCCTGACGCAAACGCGCCAGCGTTTTCTCCAGCCGCGCTTCATCAATTGGCTTCAGAAGATAATCAAATGCATGTTCTTCAAAGGCTTTAATGGCGTATTCGTCAAACGCGGTGAGAAAAACGATATACGGACGATGTTCCGGGTCGAGCATCCCCACCATTTCCAGACCGCTAATACGCGGCATCTGGATATCGAGAAACAGCACGTCCGGGCGCAGTTTATGCACCGCGCCGATCCCTTCTACAGCGTTTGAACACTCGCCGACAATTTCAATATCACTCTGCTCCTGCAAAAATACGCGCAGGTTCTCCCGTGCTAACGGTTCGTCATCGACAATTAAGACTTTAATCATGCCTCGTCCCTCCATGGCAGTCGTAACGTTATTCGGGTGTAATTATCAGGTTCACAGGCGACGCTTATCCCATAGTCATCGCCAAACCGTTCACGTAAACGCTTATCCACCAGATTCATCCCCAGCCCGCTGGCATTGGTTACCGGTTGATACAAGCCAGCATTGTCTTCGATCTCCAGCATCAAATGTTGCCCCTCACGTCGGGCGCTGATTGCTACTCGCCCTGTATCCAGCAGTTGTGATGTCCCATGTTTAATGGCGTTTTCCACAATCGGTTGCAGGGTAAACGCGGGCAATTGCTGCTGGGATAATTCTTGCGGAATAGCAATGTTGACCTGCAACCGCGACTGGAAGCGCGCCTTTTCAATTTGCAGATAAGCATTCACATGTTCAATTTCGTCGGCGAGAGTAACAAACTCCGAAGGCCGCTTTAAGTTTTTACGGAAAAAAGTGGAAAGATACTGCACCAGCTGGCTGGCCTGTTCGCTGTCGCGGCGGATCACCGCTTTAATGGTGTTAAGCGCATTAAACAAAAAATGGGGGTTCACCTGGGCGTGAAGCAGTTTGATCTCTGACTGGGTGAGCATCGCTTTTTGCCGCTCATATTGCCCGGCGAGGATCTGCGCCGAAAGCAGTTGCGCAATCCCCTCGCCCAGCGTGCGATTGATTGAACTGAACAAACGGTTTTTGGCTTCATACAATTTGATGGTGCCCATCACCCGCTGATTTTCACCACGCAACGGAATCACCAGCGTCGAACCCAGTTTGCATTGCGGATGCAACGAGCAACGGTAAGGCACTTCGTTGCCATCGGCGTAGACCACTTCACCGGTTTCAATCGCTTTTAAGGTGTAAGTCGAAGAAATCGGTTTGCCGGGTAAATGGTGGTCGTCACCAATTCCGGTAAAAGCCAGCAATTTCTCTCGATCGGTAATCGCGACTGCACCAATATCCAGCTCCTGATACAGCACCTGTGCCACTTTCATGCTGTTCACTTCGTTAAACCCCTGGCGCAAAATGCCTTCCGTCGAGGCAGCCACTTTCAGCGCAGTAGCAGAAAAAGCCGAAGTGTATTTTTCAAACATCGCGCGTTTATCGAGCAATATACGCATAAACAGCGCCGCGCCGACGGTATTGGTGACCATCATTGGCGCAGCAATATTACTCACCAGACGCACCGCATCTTCATAAGGTCGGGCGATCGCCAGGATGATCAGCATTTGCACCATTTCAGCGACGAACGTGACGGCACCGGCGGTAATGGGATTAAAGACTTTATCAGTGCGCCCGCGACGGATCAGGATGCTGTGTACCAGGCCGCCGAGCAATCCTTCAACGATGGTCGAGATCATGCAACTTAGCGCGGTCATGCCCCCCATCGAATATCGATGTAACCCGCCGGTCAGACCAACCAGCCCACCGACGACCGGACCGCCGAGTAAGCCCCCCATTACCGCACCAATCGCACGGGTATTGGCAATAGAATCGTCAATGTGCAGCCCAAACCAGGTGCCCATGATGCAGAAGATGGAAAAGACGATGTAGCAGAGAAATTTATGCGGCAGACGAACCGTGACCTGCATTAACGGTATGAATAATGGCGTTTTACTCATTAACCACGCAATGACTAAAAAAACGCACATCTGCTGAAGCAGCAGCAACACCAGATTAAAATCGTACATACCCGCAAACCACACTTCCCTTTAAAACGCGTAACATACATTGCCTGCGTTTAACTTTCTTTGAACTCTTGCAGAAAAATGAGAATTCGTAAGTACGATCACTCAAAATCGCCTGGCAAAAATAAAATCACCCTATAGATGAACAAAAAACGGGCAAAACTACCTGGTTCGCAAAACTGCGTCTAAAGTTAAACTGGGACCTCGCGAGCAAGGGTGAGACGATGGCGCTTTACACAATTGGTGAAGTGGCGTTGCTTTGTGATATTAACCCTGTCACGTTACGCGCGTGGCAGAGGCGTTACGGATTGCTGAAACCGCAACGGACAGACGGCGGTCATCGGCTGTTCAATGATGCCGATATTGACCGGATCCGCGAGATCAAACGCTGGATCGACAACGGCGTGCAGGTCAGCAAAGTTAAAATGCTGCTCAGTAATGAAAATGTTGATGTGCAGAACGGCTGGCGCGATCAGCAAGAAACATTACTGACTTACCTGCAAAGCGGCAATCTGCATAGCCTGCGAACGTGGATCAAAGAGCGCGGTCAGGATTACCCCGCCCAGACACTCACCACGCACCTGTTTATTCCTCTGCGCCGACGACTTCAGTGCCAACAACCGACTCTCCAGGCGCTGCTGGCGATCCTCGACGGCGTACTGATCAACTACATCGCCATTTGTCTGGCTTCGGCACGTAAAAAACAGGGTAAAGATGCGCTGGTGGTTGGCTGGAATATTCAGGATACCACCCGTCTGTGGCTAGAGGGCTGGATTGCCAGTCAACAAGGATGGCGCATTGATGTCCTCGCCCACTCGCTCAATCAACTACGCCCAGAACTGTTCGAAGGCCGTACATTGCTGGTGTGGTGCGGTGAAAATCGAACCTCTGCCCAACAGCAGCAACTTACCAGTTGGCAGGAACAAGGCCATGATATTTTCCCACTCGGCATTTAATGATTCGTTAACAAATGCGCTTTACTGTACAATCCTTTCGTTAACATAAGGAGTGCATTATGCGCATAGCTAAAATTGGGGTCATCGCCCTGTTCCTTTTTATGGCGTTAGGCGGAATTGGTGGCGTCATGCTCGCAGGTTATACCTTTATTTTGCGTGCTGGCTAAGCGCCTGCACCAGCCTTTCAAACAGGCGGTCTGCGATGATCGCCGCCAGTGCCACCAGTAACGCCCCCTGGATCACATACGCGGTATTAAATCCGCTAAGCCCGATGATGATGGGCGTACCCAGCGTGTTGGCCCCTACCGTTGAGGCGATCGTCGCCGTGCCAATGTTGATAATCACCGACGTTCGTACACCCGCCAGAATCACTGGAGCTGCCAGCGGTAGCTCGACCTTACGCAGTTGCTGACCACGGCTCATTCCCATACCTTTCGCAACTTCTGTCACGCTGGCATCAATCGATCCCAGCCCGGCAAGTGTCGCCTGCAGGACGGGCAGCACACCGTACAGGATCAAGGCGATAATCGCCGGTTGCTGACCAAACCCCATCACCGGAACAGCAATCGCCAGCACCGCGACGGGCGGAAAAGTCTGCCCAACGGCGGCGATAGTTTCCACCAGTGGGCGAAATTCCGCGCCCCACGGGCGAGTAACAATAATTCCGGCACCTGTGCCAATGATCACCGCAAACAAACTCGAAATTCCCACCAGCCAGAAATGAGCCAGTGCCAGAGCAGCAAAACTTTCTTGCTGATAAACGGGGCGTGGCAGTTGTGGGAACAAGGCAGAAAACAGCGGCTGGCTGTAAGGCAGCCAGAAAATCAGTGCCACAAACAAAGCAATGAGCCAGAACAGCGGATCGCGCAACATCTTCATACGCTTACGCCTCCACCAGCAGATCCTGAAAATGCAGCGTGCCGCAAGGCTCGCCCTGCGTGTTCACCACCGGCAGCACTTCACAACCCCGTGCGACAAACAGGGAGAGCGCATCGCGTAGCGTCATCTCTTCTGCCAGTGCCTCACCTTCTGCCCGTTCTTCGCGACGCACGTAATCCGCCACGCTACGTAACGAAAGCAGGCGGACCCCCAGTTCACTACGGCCAAAAAACTGGCGGACGAAATCATTCGCCGGACGAGTCAGCATCGTCAGCGGATTGCCCTGCTGCACCACTTCACCGTGATCCATCAATACCAGATGTTCTGCCAGCCGTAGCGCCTCATCAATATCATGAGTGACCAGCACAATGGTGCGCCCTAACAAACGGTGAATACGCGTCATCTCTTGTTGCAACGCACCGCGCGTTACCGGGTCCAGTGCGCCAAAGGGTTCATCCATCAGTAAGACTTGCGGATCGGCAGCCAACGCGCGGGCCACTCCCACACGTTGCTGCTGACCGCCGGAAAGCTGATGCGGATAACGCTCACGCAAATTCGTCTCCAGCCCCAGTAGCGCCATTAATTCGTCAATACGGTCGTCGATCCGCGCCCGCGGCCATTTTTGTAATTGCGGCACAGTGGCAATGTTTTGCGCCACGCTCCAGTGGGGAAACAGGCCAATAGATTGAATGGCATAGCCCATCCGGCGGCGCAACTTCAGCACTGGCAGCGAGCGAATTTCTTCTCCGGCAAAGCGGATCACTCCGCTGTCATGCTCTACCAGACGGTTGATCATTTTCAACGTGGTGGATTTACCGGAGCCTGATGTACCAATCAGCACCGAGAAACTCCCTTCCTGAAAATTGAGATTGAGATCGTTAACAGCTTTTTGTGTGCCGAACAGTTTGCTGACATGGCTAAATTCAATCATTACTTTTCACCTTCAGCAGTGCGATAACCAGATCGAACAGTGCGTCGATCAGCACCGCCAGTACGATTACCGGGATCACCCCCAGCAACACTAAATCAATGGCACTGCTTAGCAGCCCCTGGAAAACCAGCGCACCAAAACCGCCTGCGCCAATTAGTGCCGCAATCACCGCCATGCCGACGGTTTGCACCATCACCACCCGCAGGCTGCGCAGAAATACCGGTAACGCCAGCGGTAACTGAACATGCAGGAATCGCTGCGCCCCGCTCATGCCCATCGCTCTGGCGCTCTCCAGCACATCGTGCGGGATCTGGTTCAAGCCGACTACCACACCGCGCACCAGCGGCAGCAAGGCATAGAGCACCAGCGCAATCAGTGCGGGTGTCATTCCGGTTCCTGCTATGCCGAGCTTACCCAGCCACGGAAAGGCCGTAACCAGCGCGGCAAGCGGCGCAATCAACAGGCCAAAGAGCGCCACCGAAGGCACGGTCTGAATGACATTCAGCAGAGAAAAAATCGCCCCCTGCCGCGCAGTGGAAAAGTAGCACCAGACGCCCAGCGGCACGCCAATCACCAGCGCAGGCACTACCGAGCCAAACAGCAGGGTCAGATGCTGTGCCAGCGCATCATCAAACACATCCTGACGGTTGGCGTATTCTTTCATTAGCGAGAGATCGTTAAGCGCGCCGGAATACAGCAACCACAGCGGAATAATGGCAATCTGCATATACAACAACCAGCGCCACAGCGGATGCGTGGAGATTCGGCGGATGGCATCGCTACAGGCCAGCAATGCCAGAGCCGCAGCCAGCCAGAAACCACTGCCGAGGCTGGTACGCGCCAGCGCACTGCCATTTTGCGCCAGTTGTGTCGCCGCCTTTCCCGCGCCCCACACCAGCAATATGAAGACGAATTGCGCCAGAATGAGTGCAAAAATGCTGCCTTTTTTACCGGGAATAAAACAGGCGGTCAGCCAGGCGCAACC
Organism: Escherichia sp. HH091_1A; assembly: GCF_030295175.1. NCBI lineage: Bacteria > Pseudomonadati > Pseudomonadota > Gammaproteobacteria > Enterobacterales > Enterobacteriaceae > Escherichia > Escherichia sp. HH091_1A. The sequence continues at coordinate 2,711,676 of NZ_AP025747.1, forward strand.
AACGCCCACCAGCATCCAGATCGTTTGCGGCCACAGCTGCCAGAGATGACGCCCCTCACCCGAGACTAAACGATTAGGCGCGTAACTGATAAACGGCAGCGCCGCTGCGATTGCCGTCAGCAACAGCAGCAGCGCCAGAACAGGATTAATACGGAAATAAGTCACGGGAAATTACTTCGTCCACCCTTTTTGTTTCAGGTAGTCGGCAGCCACTTTTTTGGCATCCAGTCCTTCCACAGCAATGCTGGCATTCAGTTGCTGCAATGTTTTTGCATCGAGGCTGGCGAAGACTGGCTGTAGCCACTGTGCCATTTGCGGATACTCCTTCAACACCGATTCACGCACCACTGGTGCAGGCGCGTAGATAGGTTGCACGCCTTGCGGATCGCTTAAGGTTTGCAGCCCCAGCGCCGCGACCGGGCCGTCGGTGCCGTAAGCCATCGCCGCATTAACGCCGGATGTTTGCTGGGCAGCAGCTTTGATTGTCACCGCAGTGTCGCCACCGGCCAGTGACAGCAACTGATCCTGACCGAGCTTAAAGCCATAGGCTTTTTCAAAAGCGGGTAAGGCATCGGCGCGTTCGATAAACTCTGCTGAGGCCGCCAGTTTGAAGGTGCCACCGTCTTTCAGATAACGACTCAGGTCGGCAAGCGAAGTGAGTTTGTTTTTCTCTGCAACATCCTGACGCACGGCGATGGTCCAGGTGTTATTTGCAGGCGCAGGCGTCAGCCAGATTAACTTGTTTTGCTCTGCATCGAGCTTTTTGACTTTCTCATAGCCTTGTCCGGCATTTTTCCACACCGCATCATTTTCATCTTTAAAGAAGAAAGCACCATTACCGGTATATTCCGGATAGATATCCAGCTCGCCAGAAGTGATCGCGCCGCGCACCACCGGCGTGGTTCCCAACTGGACTTTATTCACCGTCGGTACGCCGTGGCTTTCCAGCACTTGCAAAATAATGTTGCCGAGTAGCGCGCCTTCGGTATCGATTTTCGAACCGACTTTAACGGGGGAAGCCGCCTGTAGCGGCAGGCTCACGGCTGCCAACAAAACCAGTGAACCTGCCCAGAGCTTTGAGAGTGGCATGATGCTTTCCTCATTCTTTTACTGTTGTTTTCAGCGAATTAAGAGAAAAGCATAGTTGATAATGGCGGGGTTAGCCTGAGCGGAGGGATTCAATTGCAGAATCAGAGAAATACTTAAAGGGCATATTTTGCCCGGCGTTTCTTGCCGGATGCGGCGTAAACGCCTTATCCGGCCTACAAACAGCGAAAATTCAAGAGGTTAAAAACCCGCGAAGGCCTGATAAGCGCAACGCATCAGGCAAAAGGCGCAGACGTCGCGCCCTTACTAAAACATTACAGCAACTCAAACTCGCCTTTCTTAACGCGTGCGGAATCAGTGCCGATAAAGACATTGAACTTGCCAGGCTCGGCGTCATATTTCATCTGTTGATTCCAGAACTTCAGCGCCTCGATATCAATCGGGAAGCTGACGGTCTGAGTTTCGCCCGGTTTCAGGGTGATTTTCTCAAAGCCTTTCAGCTGCTTCACCGGGCGACTCATGGAAGCCGTCACATCCTGCAAGTACATCTGCACTACCGTCGCCCCTTCGCGCTTACCGGTGTTCGTCACCTGCACACTGGCGGTCACTTTGCCGTCACGCTTCATGGTCGGCGCAGAAAGTTTCACATCAGAGACGGTGAAGGTGGTATAGCTCAGACCATAGCCGAACGGATACAGCGCCCCGTTAGCTTCATCAAAATAACGCGAAGTGTATTTGTTCGGCTTGTCGGCATTATACGGCCGACCGGTATTCAGATGGCTGTAGTACACCGGGATCTGCCCGACAGAACGCGGGAAGGACATCGGCAGCTTGCCCGACGGGTTGTAATCGCCAAACAACACATCGGCAATCGCATTACCGCCTTCAGTCCCCGCAAACCAGGTTTCCAGAATCGCATCAGCCTGCTGATCTTCTTTCACCAGCGCCAGCGGACGCCCATTCATCAGCACCAGCACCAGCGGTTTACCAGTGGCTTTCAACGCCGCAATCAAGTCACGTTGGCTTTGCGGAATAGTAATATCGGTACGGCTGGAAGCCTCGTGCGCCATCCCCTGAGCTTCACCGACCACAGCCACCACCACATCAGATTGTTTCGCGGTTTGCACCGCTTCATCAATCATCTCTTGGGGCGAACGCGGATCGACTTTGACCGCCTCTTCATACTGATTCAGGAAATCGATAATGCCTTTGTCACTGGTAACGTTCGCCCCTTTGGCGTACAGCACTTTACCGTTTTCACCGACGGCATTTTTAATCCCGGTCAGTACGGTCACGGATTGATCGGCAACACCGGCTGCGGACCAGCTGCCCATCACGTCACGTTTGCTGTCCGCCAGTGGCCCAACCACCGCAATGGTGGCTGATTTTTTCAGCGGTAACGTTTCGAGACGGTTTTTCAGCAACACCAGGCTTTCGCGTGCCACTTCACGCGCTTCTTTGCGGTGCAGGCGGCTTTCGGCATTGGTATCCACCGGGTCAGACTCTTTCGGACCGAGATGGCTGTACGGGTCGTTAAACAACCCCATATCATATTTCACGTTCAGTACATGACGGGCAGCGTCATCCAGCTCTTCCATCGTCACTTTGCCGGATTTGATCAACCCAGGCAGATACTTCGAGTAATACTCGTCGCTCATACTCATGTTGATGCCGGATTTCAGTGCCACGCGCACCGCATCTTCCGGGTCTGCCGCCGTGCCATGTTTAATCAGCTCTTTGATTGCGCCATGATCGGAAACGGTAATGCCTTTAAAGCCCCACTGATCGCGCAGCACATCTTTCAGCAGCCAGGAGTCGGAAGTTGCTGGCGTGCCATTCAGCGAGTTCAGCGCCACCATTACCGCACCGCTGCCTGCATCCAGCCCCGCTTTGTACGGCGGCATATAGTCGTTAAACAGGCGCTGCGGACTCATATCGACGGTGTTGTACTCTTTACCGCCTTCTACCGCGCCGTAAGCGGCAAAGTGTTTGACGCTGGTCATCACCGAGTAGCGATCTGCCGGGCTTTTACCCTGCATCGCTTCCACCATAGTCTTACCCATAATCGAAGTGAGATACGTATCTTCCCCAAAACCTTCGGAAGCACGTCCCCAGCGCGGATCGCGCGAGACATCGACCATCGGTGCCCAGGTCATGTTCAGGCCATCATCTGCCGCTTCATAAGCAGAGACACGCCCGACCGTTTTCACCGCATCAAGATTAAAAGAAGAGGCCAGACCGAGGCTAATCGGGAAAACCGTGCGTTGACCGTGCAGCACATCGTAAGCAAAGAAGAGAGGAATTTTCAGGCGGCTCAGTTCCATCACCTGATCCTGCATGGCGCGGATATCCTGACGGGTTACGGTGTTGAAAATCGCTCCAACCTGCCCGTCTTTGATCATCTCGCGGATCGCCTCTTTCGGGTTATCCGGGCCGACGCTGATTAAGCGCAGCTGACCAATTTTCTCATCAACCGTCATTTTATTGAGCAGTTCGGTGACGAACGCATCACGCGCTTCAGGCGTTAATGGATGGTTACCGAATAAATCATCCGCCAGTGCTGGTTGCAGGGCCAGACTCACCGCGATTCCTACTGAACATAGCCATTTCATATGGATTATTCTTCCTCTGTTGCCCGACGAGGCAGCGAAAATGGTGCAAAAACCGTAGTTTGCCATAAGCATGATGGAGAGAGAAAAAGAATGCTCAGTTTATTGTCTGAATTTTCAAAATATTCACTCGCTGAATTGTCATACAAGGCGCTATTCTAGTTTGTGATATTTTTTCGCCACCACAAGGAGTGGAAAATGTCTTCCATGACAACAACTGATAATAAAGCCTTTTTGAATGAACTTGCCCGTCTGGTCGGTCATTCACACCTGCTCACCGATCCCGCAAAAACGGCCCGCTATCGCAAGGGCTTCCGTTCTGGTCAGGGCGACGCGCTGGCTGTCGTTTTCCCTGGCTCACTACTGGAATTGTGGCGGGTGCTGAAAGCCTGCGTCACCGCCGACAAAATTATTCTGATGCAGGCTGCCAATACCGGCCTGACCGAAGGCTCGACGCCAAACGGTAACGACTATGATCGCGATATCGTGATCATCAGCACCCTGCGTCTCGACAAGCTGCACGTTCTTGGCAAGGGCGAACAGGTGCTGGCCTATCCGGGCACCACGCTTTATTCGCTGGAAAAAGCCCTCAAACCGCTGGGACGCGAACCGCACTCGGTGATTGGCTCATCGTGTATAGGCGCATCAGTCATCGGCGGTATCTGTAACAACTCCGGCGGCTCGCTGGTGCAGCGTGGCCCAGCGTATACCGAAATGTCGTTATTCGCGCGTATAAATGAAGAAGGCAAACTGACGCTGGTGAATCATCTGGGGATTGATCTGGGCGAAACGCCGGAGCAGATCCTTAGCAAGCTGGATGACGATCGCATCAAAGATGACGATGTGCGCCACGATGGTCGTCACGCCCACGATTATGACTATGTCCACCGCGTTCGTGATATTGAAGCCGACACGCCCGCACGTTATAACGCCGATCCGGATCGGTTATTTGAATCTTCTGGTTGCGCCGGGAAGCTGGCCGTCTTTGCGGTACGTCTTGATACCTTCGAAGCGGAAAAAAATCAGCAGGTGTTTTATATCGGCACCAACCAGCCGGAAGTACTGACCGAAATCCGCCGTCATATTCTGGCTAATTTCGAAAATCTGCCGGTTGCCGGGGAATATATGCACCGGGATATCTACGATATTGCGGAAAAATACGGCAAAGACACCTTCCTGATGATTGATAAGTTAGGCACCGACAAGATGCCGTTCTTCTTTAATCTCAAGGGACGCACCGATGCGATGCTGGAGAAAGTGAAATTCTTCCGTCCGCATTTTACCGACCGTGCGATGCAAAAATTCGGTCACCTGTTCCCCAGCCATTTACCACCGCGCATGAAAAGCTGGCGCGATAAATATGAACATCATCTGCTGTTAAAAATGGCGGGCGATGGCGTCGGTGAAGCAAAATCGTGGCTGGTGGATTATTTCAAACAGGCCGAGGGCGATTTCTTTGTCTGTACGCCGGAGGAAGGCAGCAAAGCGTTTTTACACCGTTTCGCCGCTGCGGGCGCAGCAATTCGTTATCAGGCGGTGCATTCCGATGAAGTCGAAGACATTCTGGCGCTGGATATCGCTCTGCGGCGTAACGACACCGAGTGGTATGAGCATTTACCGCCGGAGATCGACAGTCAGTTGGTGCACAAGCTCTATTACGGCCATTTTATGTGCTATGTCTTCCATCAGGATTACATCGTTAAAAAAGGCGTGGATGTACATGCGTTGAAAGAACAGATGCTGGAACTGCTACAGCAGCGCGGCGCGCAATACCCTGCCGAGCATAACGTCGGTCATTTGTATAAAGCACCGGAGACGTTGCAGAAGTTCTATCGCGAGAACGATCCGACCAACAGCATGAATCCGGGGATCGGTAAAACCAGTAAGCGTAAAAACTGGCAGGAAGTGGAGTAAATACGGCTGGATGCCTGATGCAAATATAAGCATCGCATCAGGCATCGTGCACCGAATGCCGGATGCGGCGTGAACGCCTTATCCTGCCTACGGACGCGTCACGTTTGTAGGCCTGATAAGATGCGCAAGCATCGCATCAGGCATTGTGCTCCGAATGCCGGATGCGGCGTGAACGCCTTATCCTGCCTACGGACGCGTCACGTTTGTAGGCCTGATAAGATGCGCAAGCATCGCATCAGGCATTGTGCTCCGAATGCCTGATGCGGCGTAAACGCCTTATCCTGCCTACCCTTAATCGTTCTGCGCCGTCTGCCCCGCCGCCGCCATCTGGGCGGCTTTTTGTTTTTTATAGCTCAACGCTGCTGCCGGAACAGGCATCACTTTACCGGTTTCAATCCAGGTACGCAGGCGGCTGGCATCGGCAAAATGGGTATATTTGCCAAACGCGTCCATCACTACCAGCGCCACCGGTTTATTATTGATAACCGTGCGCATCACCAGACAATGGCCCGCCGCATTGGTAAAGCCGGTTTTGGTTAACTGAATATTCCAGTTATCGCGATACACCAGATGATTAGTATTGCGGAACGGCAGCGTATACGTCGGGTTAGAGAAGGTTGCCATATCTTCCCTGGTAGTACTTAACTGACCAATCAACGGATATTGTTTGCTGGCAATAAGCAGTTTGGTTAAGTCACGGGCAGTTGAAACGTTATGCACCGACAATCCGGTCGGTTCAACAAAGCGCGTGTTGTTCATTCCGAGAGATTTCGCTTTCGCATTCATCGCCTTAATAAAGGCTTTGTAACCACCGGGATAATGGTGCGCAAGGCTTGCCGCCGCGCGGTTTTCTGAAGACATCAGCGCCAGCAACAGCATCTCTTTACGGCTGATTTCGCTGTTCAGTCGTACGCGCGAATAGACCCCTTTCATCTCCGGCGTCTGGCTGATATCCACTTTTAGTTTTTCATCCAGCGGCAGTCGCGCATCCAGCACGACCATCGCGGTCATTAATTTGCTGATAGACGCAATCGGACGCACCAGATCCGGGTGGTTCGAATAGATCACTTTGTTGGTATTCAGATCAACAATCATCGCGCTACCGGAGGCAATTTCCGGCTGTGAAGCGGTGGTAGCGGCTGCCGTTTTCGCAACGGCCTGCGGTGCAAAAGGCACAGCCAGCATCAGGGCCAGGCTAAATAAAGAAACTCGAAATTTCGGCATGATGAGCATTCAGATAGTGGTTCACGCGCACGGGTTGCGCACCGCCGGAGTAAGGATTTACTAAGGCTAGCGACGCCATCATAACGAGCAAAAAGTGCGATCGTCAAAGAAGAATCGTGAGGAAATGCTGCATTGCTGACATTTACGCCAGCAATGCAACACAAAAGAACTTTCTAGAACAAACGATAACCGTAGCCCCATAGTATAACGGTAAGGGCGAGCAGCACTTCCAGTACCAGCACGCCAATCGCCAGCGTCGAACTGGAGAAGCTAAGGCCTTCCTCTTTGTTGATATTCAGGAAGCTTGGAATACCGAGGTAAAGCAGGTAGCCGGTGTAAAACAGCGCCACCGTGCCGACCAGCGCACACAACCAGACCAGCGGGTAAAGCGCCACCAGACCGCTTAAAAACAGCGGCGTCGCAACGTAGCCCGCGAAGACCATACAGTGCGCAAGCGACGGACGTTGCGCGTAATTGCGTGCCATCCACCAAATGACCCGCCCCATCACCGCGACCCCAGCCAGCATAACGCCATAAAACAAGACGGCCAGCGCCAGTCCGGTGAACCAGGATAACTTCAGGATAGTGCCATCGCCAAAATTCCAGCCAATTTGCGTGGTGCCAATGAAGGCGCAAATCACCGGAATTGCCGCCATCAGCAAAACGTGGTGGGTGTAGTGATGAGAAATCGTTTCGTTTTCGCGATTAATCACCTGCATTTCACGATCGGGATGGGAAAACAGTCCCCAGACATGGCTCATACCGCCCCCTTGTTGTGAGTTCATGAACCTGACAGTTCAAGTATAAGTCAGCTTGTGATTATTTTTTGTGCATTCATAGAATTTGCACCGTCTGATGAGCGTCCTTTTTCAGCGTAAATGATTCACAGGGTGTATGCTTACAAGCAACCAAAGGGAGACAGACGGGCCTATGGATCTCAATACACTCATCTCACAATATGGTTATGCTGCGCTGGTGCTCGGAAGTCTGGCGGAAGGTGAAACCGTGACGTTGCTGGGAGGCGTTGCGGCACATCAGGGGTTATTAAAGTTCCCGCTGGTGGTACTTTCTGTAGCGCTTGGCGGCATGATTGGTGACCAGGTGCTTTATCTGTGCGGGCGGCGGTTTGGTGGCAAGCTGTTACGCCGTTTCTCTAAGCATCAGGATAAAATTGAGCGGGCGCAGAAACTTATCCAGCGCCATCCGTATCTGTTTGTCATTGGTACGCGTTTTATGTATGGCTTTCGGGTCATTGGCCCGACGCTGATTGGTGCCAGCCAGCTGCCGCCGAAAATCTTTCTGCCGCTGAATATTCTCGGCGCATTTGCCTGGGCGTTGATTTTTACCACTATCGGTTATGCTGGTGGTCAGGTGATTGCGCCGTGGTTGCACAATCTCGACCAGCATTTGAAGCACTGGGTCTGGTTGATTCTGGTCGTGGTTCTGGTGGTTGGCGTGCGCTGGTGGCTGAAACGGCGCGGGAAGAAAAAGCCGGATGATCAGGCGTAAAACCATTGCCTCGGATAAGGCGGTTTGCGCCGCATCCGACATCCGTCGCACTATGCCTGATGCGACGCTTACACGTCTTATCATGCCTACCAAATATTACCCATTGAAATAACCACGCACCTCACAGTGCTATTCTGGGTTGAACTGCGGATTCGCCAGCATAAAGCCACCATCGACAATTAACGACTGCCCGGTGGTGTAATTTGCGCCTTCAGAGCATAACCACGCCACCAGGCTGGCAATCTCATGCGTTGCGCCGAAACGCCGCAGGGGAATCGAAGGCTCCGCGTCGGGCTTCACGTCGCCGTCATCCATGCCATTCATTGGCGTGGCGATAGCCCCAGGCGCGACTGCATTCACCAAAATCTTATGCCTGACCAGCTCAAGCGCCATCGCTTTGGTTAGCCCACCGAGTGCATGTTTAGCGGCTGTATAGGCGCTGGCATCCGGCAGCGGCGTATGTTCATGTACCGACGTAATGTTGATGATGCGACCGCCCTGCCCTTGTTTCACCATCTGGCGGGCCGCAATTTGCGAGCATAAAAATGCACCATCAACATCAACGGTAAAAATCTTGCGCCACTCATCGAAAGCCATATCAAGAAACGGCGCTTTGGTCATTGTGCCCGCATTATTCACGAGCACATCGATGCGCCCCAGCCGTTGAATAAGTTTCTCCAGCGCCATTGCCCCCTCTGGCAGTTTACCGAGATCCAACTGCACCATCTCCGCACGTACGCCGTGGCTAACCACCTCACGCGCGGTATCTTTTGCCCCTTCTTCATCTGAGTGCCAGGTAATACCAATATCAAAACCCTGCTGCGCCAGTAATAACGCGCACTCTTTGCCGATCCCCGAATCGGAAGCGGTAATAATCGCGACCTGTGCCATCGAGTTCTCCACTTAACGCTGAATAAACGTTAAGTATAGAAGGCGTATATCATCAGCGTTTGTAACCCCCGCCCAACGCACCAGTGAGTTGAATGGAGGCATCCAGCCACTGCCCTTGCAATAACAGGCCATTGGCCCGCTCACGCAGCGCCGGGATCCTGGCTTCGTTGACGCGGGAACCAGCAATGATACCCGCGTTAAAGCGGGCCTGCGCAAGACCTACCACACGCAAGGCATCGCGCTCAATTTGCGCCTGATGCTGGTTTTTCTCCGCCAGCGTCTGAACCTGACTGGCTGCCCGCGCCACGTCATTCACCGCTTCAACCACCGCTTTGTTGTAGCTGGCGATAGACAAGTTGCTTTCGGCTTTTGCAATATCGAGGTTGGCGTTAAGACGACCACTATCGAAAATGGGTAGCGTCAGGCCTGCCGTAACGCCCATTTGCTGCGCGGAATGACGGAACAAATCGCTTAAGTGCAACGCATCCTGTTGCAGGAAGGCCATCAGGTTGATGTCAGGATAAAAGGCCGCTTTTGCCGCATCAATGGTGCTTAACGATGACTCAACGTACCAATGCGCTGCCTGCAAATCTGCCCGCCGTGCCAGCAATGAATACCCCAGTTCATCAGGAAGCTGACTTGCCACTTTCGGCAACTCAACCGGTTTAAGCTTCAATGACTTTATCTGGTGATTTGTAAGTGCGCTTAACCGTGCCTCAATAATTTTCATTTTTCCCACGACATCGTTGAGCTGCTGCCGGGTCTTGCTGGCATTAATATCGGTTTCCACACCTTCAACTGAAGAAGTAATCCCGTTCTGATATAGCTGGCGATCGGTCGCGATAATGGTGTTCTGCTCTTTTTCGATTTGCTGCAAAACAGTGTTTAACGCTGCCTGGGTTTGCCACTCCCAGTAAAGGCGGGCAACGCTGCCAGCCAGCAATTGGCGGGTTTGCTCGCGTTCCGCCGCCCGTGCTTTAACCGTACCGAGGCGAGCAGTAACCTCCGCCCGATTCTTTCCCCAAATATCAAGATGCCAGCCCGCCGTTAAGCCAAAAGTACCATTGGTGTACCACGGACCGGTCGTACCTGCGGCAGGATCGTTCAGAGCAAACGGCCCCATTAGCCCTTCTGCCGACATTTTTTGCCGCTCCATATCCGCAGAAAAATCGATCTGAGGGCCATCCTGAGTGGCAACTGCCTTCGCCTGGGCTTCAGCCAGCTGAATGCGCTGTTCAGCCACCTGCATATCCGGTGCATTCTGCAGTGCATAGTTAATTAATGAAGTGAGTTGATTATCGTGATACTCCAGCCACCATTGGCTGTCTGGCCAACCATTTTTCAGCGCCGTAGGTAATGCGGTGTCAACTTGCGCAGCGGGTGTTTGCTGGCTTAACGCCTGGCGGGTTTCATGCATAGGCGCACACCCGGCCAGCATCAGTAACAGAGGAAAACAGGCGATGGCTGGGTAAAAGGAATCACGATTCATGGAGGAATAGTCAGGTAAGAAAAGGTGCGCGGAGATTACCGTGTGATGCAATATATTTTTTAGTTTCGCGTGGCAATACATCAGTGGCAATAAAACGACATATTCAGAAAAATATACAGTAAGTGAATGATATTCTCCGATTTATCTTAATCACTTATGAGTAACGGCAAAGGGCTTCGTTTTTTCCTATACTTATTCGACACTCACAAATAAAGGAACGCCAATGAAAATTATACTCTGGGCTGTATTGATTATTTTCCTGATTGGACTACTGGTGGTGACTGGCGTATTTAAGATGATATTTTAAAATTAATTAACGTCATCAGATCCGAAAATAACGAGAATATTTCAGTCTCTCATCCTGTTGCGCTCCTGTCATGTGCATTGCTTCATATAATCACTAGCGCAAGGAGCGCGCAGGGGGCGACCAGTCGCCGCCGCCCCCTGCCCCCCCGGGCTCTGGCGAACAAAATCGCCGCTGCGCGGTGCCCTCGGCTTATCCCTTACGGCTACCGGGTCGGGCGCGAGGTAACATCCCTGTAAAACGCGCCCTCAGCCCACATCCATGTGGGCTGCCCCGGCCTTCAGGGAACGCCTCGGCGATTTTGACGCCACCAAACAACCGTGCGGCCTATTGATAAAGAGCTAACACATTGTCAAAAAACATCACTATGGTTTCTTAGAGTTTCTCGATATCAATGGTCTGAATAGCCCTTGCAATATCAGGGGAATTATTCAACACCCGAACATGCTGAAATAATTCTGTTGCTTCATCGTATTCTTTACGCAAATAACTCAACCACTGTTTAATCCGCGCAACGTGATATAACCCGGTATCGCCCTGCTTTTCCAGACGGGTATATTTTTGTAGCAAAGCAACCACCTCCGGCCACGGCATTCGCGGTTCGTTATATTTTACCACTCGGCTCAGATTGGGAATATTGAGCGCTCCGCGACCAATCATCACCGCGTCACAGCCGCTGATCGCCATACACTGTTGCGCGCTCTGCCAGTCCCAGATTTCACCGTTGGCAATCACCGGAATATTCAGCCGTTGGCGAATCTCGCCAATCGCCTGCCAGTCAATATGCTCCGCGCGGTACCCCTGCTCTTTTGTCCGCCCATGCACCACCAACTCCGTAGCGCCAGCCTGTTGAACCGCATCGGCGATTTCAAATTTCTTCTCACCGCTGTCCCAGCCCAGACGCACTTTCACACTGACGGGCAAATGCGCCGGTACAGCTTCACGCATCGCTTTTGCACCCTGGTAGATGAGTTCAGGATCTTTGAGTAGTGTCGCCCCGCCGCCGCTACCGTTAACCGTTTTCGACGGACAGCCGCAATTAAGATCCACACCCCAGGAACCTAACTCCACCGCACGGGCGGCGTTCTCTGCCAGCCATTGTGGGAACTGACCCAGCAATTGCACGCGCACCAGCGTACCGGATGGCGTTCGGCTGGCGTTTTGTAGCTCCGGGCAAATGCGATGAAAAACTTTTACCGGCAGCAGTTGATCCACCACGCGGACAAACTCGGTGATGCACAGATCGTAGTCGTTAACTTCGGTCAGCAATTCACGCACCAGAGAGTCGAGTACACCCTCCATCGGCGCCAGTAACACACGCATATCATCACCCGCAAAAAAATGAGGCGCTATGTTAGCGCCTCTGGAGTTTGCAGACAAACTGACTTACTGATTAATTCGGGCAAGATTTTTCCCTCACCCTAACCCTCTCCCGAAGGGGCGAGGGGACCGCCCGTGCGCCTGATTGGGTGAAGAAGTGCTCAGCGTGGTTGCAAACAGTTATCTTCTTTCCAGCCGTACAGCCACTCCATGCCGCGATAAAACTCTGCCTGCGATTTCCCTTTCCACAGCAGGTTACGTACCTGACGTTCTACCCCTGCGGCGTGATAAACCCGCCCCATTTCACGGGTCGACCAGACGATGCGCGCGGTGCGCGGAATTCGTACCGACTCATACAGCGCAAAGGCTTGCGCCGCATCACCCTCACACTGCGCCAGCGCCTTACCCAACGTTACTGCATCTTCCAGCGCCATACAGGCTCCCTGCGCCATATATTGCGCCACCGGATGGGCCGCATCGCCCACAAGCGTTATGCGCTTCGTTCCCCACTTCGCCACCGGTTCACGGTCAGCGGTTGACCAGCGTCGCCATGAAGTCGGTTTATCCAACATCTGGCGCGGACGGGGGTGAATCCCTTCAAAGTAAGAGAGCACTTCCTCTTTACTGCCATCCTTCACGCCCCACTCTTCCTGCTGGCGGCTGTGGAATGTTACCACCAGGTTATACTGCTTGCCGCCGCGCAAAGGGTAATGCACCAGGTGACAATGCGGCCCCGCCCACAGTACCGGTGCGTTAATGCGCAAATCTTCCGGCATATCGGCACAATCGATAACCGCACGGTAGACCACATGTCCGGTGACACGCGGCGCATCGCCCAATAAGCTCTGGCGCACCACTGATTTCACACCGTCACAGCCAATCAGAATATCGCCGGTCCAGCTATTGCCGCGATCGTCAAACACGGTGACATCGTCTTCCGTCTCGCGAATATCCACGACGTTGGTGGAGGTGTGATATTCCACGTCCGGATGCGTCAGTACCGCTTCCCACACCGAGGCATGAATATCAACGCGGTGGATCACCGCGTAAGGGCCGCCGAAATGGTCACGAAAGGCCTGCCCGGTTTCAATACGCACCACTTCTTCGGCGTTCACCGCGTCCATCATGGTGATGTGATCGGTGAATACCGCACGTTGGCGGGCGATTTCGCCAACACCAAGACTATCCAACGCCGAAAACGCATTTGGCCCCAACTGGATACCTGCGCCAATCTCACCGATCTCATGCGCCTTTTCCAGCAGCACCACTTTGATCCCCTGGCGGGCCAGTGACAGCGCAGTTGCCGCACCGCCGATCCCGCCTCCCACAATTACTGCGCGTGTCACTTTAGTCATTATGGTTCTCCTGGTCAGGCTGAAATTTTATCTTGTTGATTTTCTGGCGCTGCGGCAATGAACGCTGGCAGTTGTGTGCAGGCGTCGTACACCGCTTTGCAGCGCGGATATCCTCTCAGATCGCAGTTCATACGTAGCGCGTTCGCCCACTGCGGAACAAGGCAGCAGTCTGCCAGCGTCGGCGTCTCACCCACACAAAATTGCCCCGACTGGCTCTGGCGCAGTAGCTGTTCCACCGCGCTTAACCCTTGCTGGATCCAGTGCGCATACCAGCGTTTTTTCTCTTCTTCACTGACGTTCAGCTCTTCGGTCAGATAGCGCACCACGCGCAGGTTATTCAATGGATGAATATCACAAGCGATGGCATAGACAATTTCCAGCACCTTATTGCGGGCCGGTTCTTCCTGCGGCACCAGCGGAACTTGCGGGTAGTGACGATCCAGCCAGTCAATAATCGCCAGCGACTGACCGAGTGACTCGCCCTCGTCAGTCAGCAGCGTCGGCACCAGCCCGACAGGATTCATCCGCCGATAGGCCAGTTCATTTTGCCGACCAATACGGATATTCACCCCTTCGGTCTGGTAATTAATGCCTTTCAGCGCCAGCGCAATGCGTACCCGGTACGATGCTGAACTATTAAAAAAACTGTACAGCTTCATCATGCACCTCAGACGATCTTCACCGCGATAGGGGTTAAGCCCTCGACGTTGCCCGTGATCACATCACCTTTGACTACTGGGCCAACCCCTTCCGGCGTACCGGTAAAGATTAGATCGCCCGGTTGCAGTTCAAAGAAGCCTGACAGGTAGCTGATGGTTTCATTCACCGACCAGATGAGATGGCGAATATCGCTGCGCTGGTGATCTTCACCGTTTACCTGTAACCAGATTGGTGCGTTATCAATACCGCCGGTTTCGCTGGCTTTGTGCAGCGGTGCGATGGGGGCCGAGAGATCAAATGCTTTGCCGATTTCCCACGGGCGGCCCATCTGACGCATTTCCATTTGACGGTCCCGGCGCGTCATATCAAGGCCTGTGGCATAACCCCAGACATATTCATGGGCCTTTTCCAGTGGGATATCGCTGCCCTTTTTACCAATCGCCACCACCAGTTCAATTTCGTAATGATAGTTATCGGTCTGCGCCGGATACGGCAGCGCCAGCGTTTCGCCAGCGGCGACCGGAACAACGGCATCTGCTGGTTTGCAGAAGAAGAAGGGGGGTTCACGATCCGGATCAAAGCCCATTTCGCGGGCGTGGGCGGCATAGTTACGCCCAACGCAGTAAACGCGGCGCACGGGGAATTGTTCATCACTGCCAACAACCGGTACGGTAACGGGCGCTTGTGGTTCGAATACATATTGAGTCATTTTCTCTCTCCCAAATTAATAACGCGCTTCGCGGAACAGCCCCAGGGCTTCTTGTACCGGTCTGTCCGAAAAACTGAATAAAACGGTATCTTGCGTAGTCTGGAATGACACGCCGTGCCAGGTCGGCACCACAAAGAGATCTTTTGCACTAAAGGTGAAGATTTCATTGCCGATGGTGACTTGTCCGCTACCTTCCACTACATGGTAGATAGTGCTGTCAGTGGTACGCGCCACGCGGGAGGCGAACCCTTTCGGTAGCAGTTGCAGGAAGGCGCCCATCGACGGCATCGGATAGCCGCCGGTGACCGGGTTGACGTAGCGCATTTTGTAGCCATCCCACTCATCGGCATCGCCCAGGCGGGTTAAATCGTGCAGCACTTCGCGGCTACGGTCATAACGGTAGTTAAAGATGGGTGAGGAGTTCCCGGTCTGATGGCGCAGCGGCAACATATTGGCAGCGTAACGTGGCAGATAATCGCCCTCTTTACGCGTTACCGGTTGTTGCTCTTCCGGGTAATCTTCGGCAAAACCGCAGCCCAGAGTGTTCACTAATGGCAGATCCAGTCCATCGAGCCAGATAACCGGTTCGTCGCCAGGGTTACCGTGATCGTGCCAGCGCCATTGTGGGGTCAGGATAAAATCGCCATCATTCATTGGCGTGCGTTCGCCATCAACGGCGGTAAATGCCCCTTTGCCTTCAACAATAAAACGCAGCGCCGACTGATTATGACGATGACTCGGTGCCACTTCGCCCGGCATGATCAGTTGCAAACCGGCATATAAAGTCGCGGTAATGGAAGACTGCCCGCGCAGCGCCGGGTTTTCCAGTACCAGCACACGACGCACAGCTTCTTTCGCGCCAATCAGGCTGCCGCTCTCCAGCAGCAGCGGGCGGATCTCCTGATAATTCCAGTACGCTGGCGCACAGTTGGCGTTGGGCGTTTTCGGCACCAGGTGGTGCAGTGACTCCCACAGCGGGGTCAGGTTTTGCCCGGAAATATGCTGATAAAATTGCTCGCGGCTTTTTTGATTGTTATCAGTCATTAGGATGCTCCTTATTCGTTCACAACACCTGCGCGAGGCAGTGAGTCAGGGACAGAGGTCGACTGGCGAACCACGGTGATCAGCAGGCTTAACATCACCGCACTGATCGCCGCGGGCACAGCGATAATGAAAAACAGGGTGTCGAAAGAGAAATTCATCGCCATCATCAGGCCGCCAGAAAGCGAGCCGACAATCGCGCCGCAGCGGCCGATAGCATTTGACCAGCTCACGCCCGTGGCGCGACTTTGTGTTGGATAAAGTGTTGCGGTCAGCGCATTCAGCCCCACCTGCGATCCGCTAATGCCAATGCCAGTGCCGAAAATCGCCAGCGCCATCAGCCATAATCCATCCTGGCTTAAGCCAATCATCACGATGCATATAGCGCCTATGGCATAGCTCAGCGCCAGTACGCGGAAAGGATTGAACTTATCCATCAGCACACCCAGCGCCAGCGCGCCTAACGTACCACCAATCTGGAACGCGGCGGTGACCCAGGACGCGTGTTGCAGGTCTATGCCGCGATGGTTCAGTAGCGTCGGCATCCAGCTTGAGAGCAGGTAAATAATCAGCAGGCTCATAAAGAACACCACCCACAGCATCAACGTGATGGGTAACTGACGTCCCATAAACAGTTGACGAATGCTGCCTTTTGTAATGGAGGCTGATTCAATGAGATAAAAGTGGGTATCGACATAACGCTCGCGGGTGATGGCGCTGACAGTTTTTGCAATCACCGCCTGTGGTAACTGGCGGCGCACCTGCCAGCGTGGCGATTCCGGAAGAATCACAAGCAGTGCGACAAACAGCATCAGCGGTAATACGCCACCCAACACCAGGATCCCGTGCCAGCCAATCACCGGCACCAGCTGTGCGCTGACAATCCCGCCAAACGCCGAACCCAGCGTAAAGCCGCAAAACATCAGCGTCACCAGCGCGCCTCGGCGGCGGGCAGGCAGATACTCCGAGGTCATGGTGATGGTGTTCGGCATCGCCCCGCCAAGCCCAAGCCCTGTGAGAAAACGCAGTAATACCAGCGTTTGCAGATCTGGTGAAAACGCAGAGGCGAGGCTTAACGCGCCAAACAAAAAGACGCACAGCTCAATCACCCGCTTGCGACCAAAGCGATCGGACAACGGGCCACAAAGCAGTGCGCCTGCGGTTAATCCCAGCAGACCCGCGCCAAAAAGCGGGGCGAGATCGCCTGCGGTGAGTTGCCAGTGAGTGCGAATATCAGGGGCGATAAATCCGATAGCCGCGGTGTCAAAACCATCGAGCATTACCACCAGAAAACAGCAGATGATAACGCGCCACTGCATCTTGCCGACCGGAGCAGCATCGATCAGTGCTTGTAAATCACGTCGTTGAGTCATAGTAAATGCCTCAGTGCAGGTAAGGTAGATGTTTCTTTTGTTTTGTATATGTTGCGATAATGTGATTAAAGAGATGAGATGTACAATGGCATTTCGGGCAGAGAGATAACCTGGAGGTTATGGCAAATGGCGAACTGGGCGCAAAAACTAAAACTACATCACCTGCAAATGCTGGTGGCGCTGGGTGAACAGGGTAATCTGACCCATGTCGCACGGATGATGAATATCACCCAACCCGCGCTTTCGAAATGGTTGTCACAACTGGAAGATGAGATCGGACTCACACTTTTTGAGCGGCACAGCAAAGGGCTTCGTCCGACCGAAGGCGGCAAATTGTTATTGCAACATGCCCAACGGTTAATCAATGACATGGAAAGATCGCAATATGAACTGGCTCGCTTTAAACAAGGTGGACTGGTCGGCAGTCTGAAAATTGGCTGTTCTCCCGTCGCCACTGACTGCGTATCCCAGGCGATTTTGCATTTGCTCAAGGAGATGCCAACTCTACACCTGAATATCGAAGAGAAGGTGATGACCCCATTGCTGCAAGATCTGTTGGCAGGTTCTGTCGATGTGGTGGTTGGGCGAATTGGCGGTCGCGCGTTGCAATTGCCGCTGAATTATCGCGTGCTCTACACCGAGCCGGTATGCTTTGTCGCCCGTCCTGAGCATCCACTGGCGAAATACGCCACCCTCAGCTGGAATGATCTTGCTAACTGGCGGTGGATAGTCTGGCCGACAGGTACCCCCATCCGCATCAGCATTGATAATGCGCTGGTAGACCACGGCGTGATGCTGCCAGAAAACACGATTGAGTCGGCGTCGATGAACGTCAGTACCAACCTGTTACAAAGCAGCAATATGATCTCTATTTTGTCATTACGCCTGGCGCAACGTTATGCCAGCCAGGGGCAACTGGTGATCCTCAACCTGCCAAAGATTGAACAGAAAGGCAGCGTCGGTGTGTTTTGGCGTAATAACGAAACGCCTTCTTATGCTTTAAGTCAGTTTCTGCACTTTTTACAGCAGAATTAGTGTGCTGAACTGGGCACTCGCCCGATGTTACTTCCCTGTAATTCAACTATGCTGAGAATTCTTAATGTGATCGGTAGCACGTTTTACGAATTAATTGTATGATGAATCCATCTCATCTGGGGTGTTGATTATGAGTAAGACACTGAACATTATCTGGCAATATTTACGCGCTTTTATCCTGATTTATGCCTGCCTGTATGCAGGCATTTTCATTGCTTCCCTGCTACCGGTAACCATTCCGGGCAGCATCATCGGGATGCTGATCTTGTTTGTCCTGCTGGCCTTGCAAATTCTTCCGGCAAAGTGGGTCAATCCGGGGTGCTACGTACTGATTCGCTATATGGCGCTATTGTTTGTGCCGATTGGCGTAGGCGTCATGCAATATTTTGATTTGCTCCGCGCACAGTTTGGTCCGGTAGTGGTTTCCTGTGCAGTCAGTACGCTGGTGGTTTTTCTGGTGGTGAGCTGGAGTTCGCAACTGGTGCACGGTGAACGTAAAGTCGTAGGTCAGAAAGGATCAGAAGAATGATGGCAAATATCTGGTGGTCATTGCCGCTAACGTTAATTGTCTTTTTTGCCGCCCGCAAACTGGCGGCGCGGTATAAGTTTCCCTTGCTTAACCCATTGCTGGTTGCAATGGTGGTGATCATTCCTTTTTTAATGCTGACCGGCATCTCTTACGACAGCTACTTTAAAGGTAGCGAAGTGCTAAACGATCTGCTGCAACCGGCGGTTGTCGCACTAGCCTATCCTTTATATGAGCAGCTACACCAGATCCGCGCGCGCTGGAAATCGATCATCACCATCTGTTTTATCGGCAGCGTGGTTGCGATGGTGACGGGGACTTCCGTGGCATTGTTGATGGGCGCTTCCCCGGAAATTGCCGCGTCAATCCTGCCGAAATCAGTCACCACGCCTATTGCAATGGCGGTTGGCGGCAGTATTGGCGGTATTCCGGCAATCAGCGCAGTTTGCGTGATTTTCGTCGGTATTCTGGGCGCAGTGTTTGGTCATACGTTACTTAATGCGATGCGTATTCGCACCAAAGCAGCGCGCGGTCTGGCGATGGGGACAGCCTCGCACGCCCTCGGTACGGCACGCTGTGCTGAGCTGGATTATCAGGAAGGTGCATTTAGTTCGCTGGCGCTGGTGTTATGCGGGATTATTACTTCGCTGATCGCACCCTTCCTTTTCCCGATTATTCTGGCAGTAATGGGCTAAAATTTGCGATGTGTCGCGCATTTTTGATGTAAGTTTCATTCGTTGCACAATTAATGAGATTCAGATCACATATAAAGCCATAACGGGTTCGTAAACTGTTATCCCATTACATGATTATGAGGCAACGCCATGCATCCACGTTTTCAAACCGCTTTTGCCCAACTTGCGGATAACTTGCAATCTGCACTGGAACCTATTCTGGCAGACAAGTACTTCCCCGCTTTGTTGACCGGGGAGCAAGTCTCATCGCTGAAGAGCGCAACGGGGCTGGACGAAGACGCGCTGGCATTCGCACTACTCCCGCTGGCGGCGGCCTGTGCGCGTACGCCATTGTCGAATTTTAATGTTGGCGCAATCGCGCGCGGTGTGAGCGGAACCTGGTATTTTGGTGCCAATATGGAATTTATTGGTGCGACAATGCAGCAAACCGTTCATGCCGAACAAAGCGCGATCAGCCACGCCTGGTTGAGTGGTGAAAAAGCGCTCGCAGCCATCACCGTTAACTACACGCCTTGTGGTCACTGCCGTCAGTTTATGAATGAACTGAACAGCGGTCTGGATCTGCGTATTCACCTGCCGGGCCGCGCGCCACACGCGCTGCGTGACTATCTGCCGGATGCCTTTGGGCCGAAAGATCTGGAGATTAAAACGCTGCTGATGGACGAGCAGGATCACGGCTATGCGCTGACTGGTGATGCGCTTTCTCAGGCAGCGATTGCGGCGGCAAACCGTTCGCACATGCCTTACAGTAAGTCGCCAAGCGGTGTCGCGCTGGAATGTAAAGACGGTCGTATTTTCAGCGGCAGCTACGCTGAAAACGCCGCATTCAATCCGACTCTGCCGCCGTTGCAGGGGGCGTTAATTCTGTTGAATCTCAAGGGTTATGATTACCCGGATATCCAGCGCGCAGTTCTGGCAGAAAAAGCCGATGCGCCGTTGATTCAGTGGGATGCCACCTCCGCAACGCTGAAAGCTCTCGGCTGTCACAGTATCGACCGCGTGCTTCTCGCTTAAGCCTGGTGCCGGATGTGGCGTGAACGCCTTATCCGGCCGCCTTCAGGTCTGACACACTGATAAACGTCGCATCATACTTGCCAGCTCTCTCCCGGTGTCGAAAATCCCGGCAAACAGTTTGCCGTTTCTTGCGCAAAACCAGCGGGTAAAGTAGCCTGATGGAAATTTTCCTTAGATCGAGTCTCCTGCATGTTAAAGCGCGTGTTCTACAGCCTGTTAGTCCTGATCGGCTTGCTGCTGTTGACTGTGCTCGGCCTCGATCGCTGGATGAGCTGGAAAACCGCGCCTTATATCTACGACGAATTGCAGGATCTCCCCTACCGCCAGGTCGGCGTGGTGCTCGGCACAGCAAAATATTATCGTACTGGCGTAATTAATCAGTATTATCGCTACCGTATTCAAGGAGCGATTAATGCCTATAACAGCGGCAAGGTAAATTATCTATTACTGAGCGGCGATAATGCTTTGCAAAGTTATAATGAGCCAAAGACCATGCGCAAAGATTTAATCGCCGCAGGTGTCGACCCATCAGATATTGTCCTCGATTACGCAGGTTTTCGTACGCTGGATTCCATCGTCCGTACACGCAAAGTTTTTGATACTAATGATTTCATTATTATCACCCAACGTTTCCACTGTGAGCGGGCATTATTTATAGCGCTACATATGGGGATTCAGGCCCAGTGTTATGCCGTACCGTCGCCAAAAGATATGCTGTCAGTACGTATTCGCGAATTTGCCGCCCGTTTCGGTGCGCTGGCTGACCTTTATATTTTTAAACGTGAACCGCGCTTTTTAGGGCCGCTTGTGCCTATTCCGGCTATGCACCAGGTGCCGGAAGATGCACAGGGGTATCCCGCCGTCACGCCCGAACAGTTACTTGAATTACAGAAGAAACAAGGAAAGTAGTTATGGATGTACAGCAGTTTTTTGTGGTTGCCGTTTTTTTCCTTATCCCGATATTTTGTTTTCGCGAAGCATGGAAAGGCTGGCGTGCAGGCGCGATTGATAAACGGGTTAAAAATGCAGCGGAACCGGTGTATGTCTGGCGAGCAAAAAATCCCGGACTTTTCTTTGCTTATATAGTGGCATATAGTGGCTTCGGAATTTTATCTATTGGTATGATTATTTATCTTATTTTCTATCGTTAATATTGTCCCTCCCCTGTTAATTATTGAGAATAATTATTACTTCAGTCAATAAGCTGCGGATATAACATTCTGAACCGCAGCTATTTGTGAATTCTTTCACAGTTTAAATTTCCCCACACGCTTAGCCTTAATATCAGCACGCAATATTTACTCTAAATAATTCGAGTTGCAGGAAGGCGACAAGTGACTGGGGTGAGCTAACGCAGACGCAGCACATGCAACTTGAAGTATGACGAGTATATTTAGCGTTCGCCTTAATTACTCATAGCATTAAGGAAGATCACATGCCGCAACAAAATTATCTGGATGAACTCACTCCGGCTTTTACGCCTTTACTGGCGATTAAAGAAGCCTCTCGCTGTTTATTATGTCACGACGCTCCCTGTAGTCAGGCTTGCCCGGCACAAACCGATCCGGGGAAATTTATTCGCTCAATCTACTTTCGTAATTTTAAAGGCGCTGCCGAGACAATTCGCGAAAATAATGCCTTAGGTGCTGTATGCGCCAGAGTTTGCCCAACGGAGAAATTATGTCAAAGCGGTTGTACCCGTGCCGGTGTTGATGATCCCATTGATATCGGTCGCTTACAGCGTTTTATCACTGATTTTGAACAACAAACCGGGATGGAAATTTATCAGCCTGGTACTAAAACGCTCGGCAAAGTCGCCATTATTGGCGCAGGTCCTGCTGGATTGCAGGCCAGCGTGACGCTGACAAATATGGGGTACGACGTCACTATTTATGAAAAAGAAGCGCAACCCGGTGGCTGGCTGTGTAACGGTATTCCGCAATTTCGTTTGCCGCAAACCGTGCTGGATGCAGAGATCGCCCATATCGAAAAAATGGGGGTGACCATTAAGTGCAATAACGAAATCGGTAAAGTACTCACCCTGGAGCAACTGAAAGCGGAAAACCGCGCAGTACTTGTCACCGTAGGGTTGTCGGGCGGTTCCGGGCTACCGCTGTTTGAGCATAGCGACGTTGAGATTGCCGTCGACTTCTTGCAACGTGCACGGCAGGCGCAGGGCGATATCAGCATTCCACAAAGCGCATTAATTATCGGCGGCGGTGATGTCGCGATGGACGTTGCCAGCACGCTGAAAGTTCTCGGCTGTCAGGCGGTAACCTGCGTAGCACGTGAAGAGTTAGATGAGTTTCCGGCAAGCGAAAAAGAGTTTGCCAGCGCCCGGGAGTTGGGCGTTTCGATCATCGATGGATTCACACCAGTGGCCGTGGAAGGCAATAAAGTCACGTTTAAGCATGTACGCTTACCGGGCGAACTGACGATGGCGGCAGATAAAATTATTCTCGCCGTCGGTCAGCATGCCAGACTGGATGCCTTTGCGGAGTTAGAGCCGCAGCGTAACACCATCAAAACACAAAATTACCAGACCCGCGACCCGCAAGTCTTTGCTGCTGGCGATATTGTTGAGGGTGACAAAACCGTGGTTTATGCCGTGAAAACCGGGAAAGAAGCCGCTGAGGCGATTCATCACTATTTAGAGGGAGCTTGCTCATGTTAACGAAAGATCTTTCGATTACCTTTTGCGGCGTGAAGTTTCCCAACCCGTTCTGCCTCTCTTCTTCGCCGGTAGGCAACTGCTATGAGATGTGCGCCAAAGCCTACGACACGGGCTGGGGTGGCGTGGTATTTAAAACGATCGGCTTTTTTATCGCCAACGAAGTCTCACCACGTTTTGATCATCTGGTGAAAGAAGATACCGGTTTTATCGGCTTCAAAAATATGGAGCAGATTGCCGAGCATCCTCTGGAGGAGAATCTGGCCGCCCTGCGTCGGCTGAAAGAAGATTATCCGGACAAAGTATTGATAGCTTCAATCATGGGGGAAAATGAGCAGCAGTGGGAAGAGCTGGCGCGCCTGGTGCAAGAAGCTGGTGCCGATATGATTGAGTGTAACTTCTCCTGTCCGCAAATGACTTCTCATGCGATGGGTAGTGATGTCGGGCAAAGCCCGGAGCTGGTAGAAAAATATTGTCGGGCAGTGAAACGTGGTTCTACGCTGCCGATGCTGGCGAAGATGACGCCGAATATCGGTGATATGTGCGAAGTGGCGCTGGCTGCGAAGCGCGGCGGCGCAGATGGCATTGCGGCGATTAATACCGTTAAATCCATCACCAATATCGATCTTAATCAGAAAATTGGTATGCCGATCGTTAACGGTAAATCGAGTATTTCCGGATATTCCGGTAAAGCGGTAAAACCGATCGCCCTACGCTTTATTCAGCAAATGCGCACCCATCCAGAGCTGCGCGATTTCCCGATCAGCGGTATCGGCGGTATTGAAACCTGGGAAGATGCGGCAGAGTTTTTATTGCTCGGCGCAGCAACGTTACAGGTGACCACCGGCATTATGCAGTACGGGTATCGGATAGTGGAAGATATGGCGAGCGGGTTATCGCATTATCTCGCCGATCAGGGATTTGATTCGTTGCAGGAGATGGTAGGTCTGGCGAATCACAATATTGTCCCGGCGGAAGATTTAGACCGTAGCTATATCGTCTATCCCCATATCAATCTCGATAAATGTGTTGGCTGTGGACGCTGTTATATTTCCTGTTACGACGGCGGTCACCAGGCGATGGAATGGAGCGAGAAAACGCGCACACCGCATTGTAATACCGAGAAGTGCGTGGGTTGTCTGCTTTGTGGTCATGTTTGCCCGGTTGGTTGTATTGATCTCGGGGAAGTGAAGTTTAAGAAGGGAGAGAAAGAACACCCGGTAACGTTGTAAAATCAGAGACGCATCCGGCATTTGGCACCGATTGCCGGATGCGGCGCATCCGGCAATACCCACATTCACATCATTTCTTACGCGCGTATTTCAGTGAATCCAGCGCTACGGCGAAGATAATAATCGCCCCTTTGATGATGTACTGCCAGTATGGGTTTACGCCGATGTACGTCAGGCCATAGTTGATGACGGTAAAAATAATTACCCCGGTCACCACACCAATCACCGTCCCTACACCACCGCTGAACGATACACCGCCCACCACACACGCTGCGATAGCATCCAGCTCATACATAAAGCCGAGGTTGTTGGTGGCAGAGCCGATACGTCCGGCTTCTAACATCCCGCCAAAGGCATAGAACACACCAGACAACGCGTAGATCATCAGCAGGTTCAGGCCAACGTTGACACCAGAAACTTTCGCCGCTTCCGGGTTACCGCCAATGGCAAAAATGTTCTTGCCGAAGCGGGTTTTGTTCCACAACACCCAGACGAATGCCACCGCAATCAACGCGTAGAAAGTGATGTAAGAGAGACGGAAGCTCCCCAGCGCAACAAAGCCCTGAGCAAAGGTAGAGAAGCCACTGTCAAAACCAGAAATTGGCGACGCCCCGACAAAGTCGTAATAGAGCGAGTTGATGCCGTAGACGATAATCATCGTGCCGAGCGTGGTAATGAATGGCGTCACGTTGAGATAAGCGATAATCAGGCCGTTGATCAAACCGATCACCGCGCCAATGGCACAGACAATCAGAATTACCAGCGCAATCGGCATCGTCGCCATTTCCGGGAATACTTTGTTAGCGTTATCCATGGACTGCAATAACGTCGCTGCCACCACGGCTGCCAGCCCTACCTGACGTCCCGCAGAAAGGTCGGTCCCCTGGGTGACAATTAATCCTGCCACACCAAGCGCGATAATAATACGCACCGATGACTGGGTGAGAATATTACTTAAGTTCAACAGACTTAAAAAAGTTGGGTCCTGGAAAATAATAATCGCCAGCAAAACTAAAAGAACGACGTAAATACCGCCCTCTTTCAGGTAAGTAAGAAAACTTTTCTTATTTAACGCACTCATGGGAGGCCCCTAATCTTAAAGGTGCAAAGACGCAAGACGCAGAATTTCGTTTTGCGTTGTTGTTTTTGTATCGACAATTCCGGAAACGAGACCATTGCTCATGACCAGAATACGGTCTGTTATCCCTAACAACTCTGGCATTTCGGAGGAAATAATAATAATCCCCTTGCCTTTCTTCGCCAGTTCGGCAATTAACTGATAAATTTCAAACTTCGCTCCGACATCAATACCGCGCGTTGGTTCATCGAGCATTAATATTTCTGGTTGCGTTAGCAGCCAGCGCCCAATAATTACCTTTTGCTGATTACCGCCGGAGAGTGAACCAATTTGCGTACGATGTCCCGGCGTTTTTACCCGCATCGAATCAATTACCCACTGGGTATCGCTTTTCATCCGCGAGTTATCCAGCAAGCCAACTTTATTTTTGTAGTTGCGGATATTGGAAATTAACGAGTTAAAGCCAATATCCAGATAGGCATAAATTCCCGTTGAGCGGCGCTCTTCAGTTACCAGTGCAAATCCGTGGTTTATGGCTTCGTTAGCGTTATGGTTATTGATCTTTTTACCGTGCAACGTAATGGTGCCAGCCGATTTCTCGCGAATACCAAATAACGTCTCAACAATATCGGTACGTTTCGCCCCCACCAGACCGGCAATACCGAGGATCTCCCCTTTATGCAGATCAAACGAGACATCGCGAATCGACGGCTGGCGCAGCGACGTCAGATTACGCACTTCCAGAATCACTTCGCCCGGCTTGTTTTCTTTGTCAGGGAAACGCTGGTTAAGAGAGCGTCCAACCATCATGGCGATGATCTTGTCCATCGTTAGCCCTGCCAGCGGTTCGGTAGCGATCCACTGACCGTCGCGCAATACGGTGACTTCATCACATAACTGGAAGATTTCTTCCATTTTATGCGAGATATAAACAATACCGCAGCCGCGCTCTTTTAATTTACGAATAATAGTGAAAAGATGATTGACCTCTTTTTCAGTTAACGAAGATGTCGGTTCATCCATAATCACAATTTTCGCGTTATAGGAAAACGCTTTGGCGATTTCGATCATCTGCATTTGCGAAACGGATAATGTGCCGACGCGCGCACGCGGATCGATATCAATATCCAGCTCATCAAAAATCGCTTTGGTTTCGCGGTACATTTTGTCCTGATCGACAAACATGCCTTTGGTGGGATACCGCCCCAGCCACATGTTGTCCATCACCGAACGTTGTAATACCAGGTTTAATTCCTGGTGTACCATCGAAATACCATTTTCCAGTGCTTCTTTGGCAGAATGGAAATCGATCTCTTTACCCTGGAACAAAATGGTGCCGGAGTCTTTTTGATAAATACCAAACAGGCATTTTAATAATGTTGATTTTCCTGCGCCGTTTTCCCCCATTAATGCATGGATAGAATGTGGCCGGACTTTTAAATTAACGTTATCAAGTGCCTTAACACCCGGAAAAGACTTGTTGATACCGCTCATTTCCAACAAGTATTCCCCGGAAGACGGAGTCGTTGAGCTGACCATATAATTTTACCTTGTTGGCCATACAATAAGGGCGCAGTAAACGACTGCGCCCAATCAGTCTTATTTCTTGCTGAATTCAGCCAGGTTGTCTTTATCTACGCCAACATAAGGTACGCGGACCACTTTGTTGTCGATTTTCCAGTTGGTACCATCAGCCGCACCTTTGCCATCGGCCAGGTTTTTCGCCAGATCAAAGGTCGCTTTCGCCTGGTTGTTAGCATCATTCAATACGGTGCCCGCCAGTGCACCAGATTTCACCAGTGCCAGAGCTTCTGGCAGCGCATCGACACCAAACACCGGAATGCTGGACTTGTTGTGTGCTTTCAGTGCTTCTACTGCGCCCATTGCCATCGCATCGTTGTTGGCGATAACCACTTCGATTTTGTTGGCGTTCGGGCCAGACAGCCAGGCGTCCATCTTATCTTTCGCCTGAGCGGTATCCCACATAGCGGTATCTAACTGTAACTGTTCAGTTTTGATGCCTTTGTCATTCAGCTCTTTAATCACGTAAGTGGTGCGTGCTTCTGCATCCGGATGGCCCGGTTCACCTTTCAGTAGTACGAATTGAATCTGACCGTCTTTGTTGAGATCCCAATCCTGGTTTGCCGCCCAATGCTTAGCAATCAAATCGCCCTGAATAATGCCGGACTCTTTGGAGTCAGTGCCGACATAGTAGGCTTTATCGTAGCTATCCAGCGCCTTACGAGACGGTTCTTTGTTGAAGAAAACCACCGGCACGTTTTGCCCGCGCGCTTTCTCAATCACCGTACCCGCAGCTGCCGGGTCAACCAGGTTGATCGCCAGTGCCTTCACCCCTTTCGCCAGCAATACATCGATCTGATCGTTCTGCTTGGACTGGTCATTCTGAGAATCATTCATCAGCAGCTGAACATCTGGCGCGGCTTTCGCATCTTGTTCGATAGCCTTGCGCACAACAGACATAAAGTTATCGTCGTACTTATAGATTGTTACACCAATACGGGTATCAGCAGCGTGTGCAGTGGCACCGAATAACATACTGGCCATTACAGCAGACAGGGTTAACACCTTCTTATTCATGGTATCTCCGGTTTTTCTTATGCAGGGTAGTGCTTGAGATAAATGCTCGGCGGGGCAGTAGAGTTAATGAAGTGTTACTGAACGCCGAAGCTCACTTTTTAAAATTCGTTCTTCCATGCCCGGTAACGCTCCAGAAAAGGCTTTAATTGTTGTTATGACGCTATTACCTCGGTGAAAGTGATGATTCACTGTTACATGCAGGTTACAGCGTTAAAACGGTGCAATCATAGCTATCGCATTGTTAATATACTGTGAAATCACTCACAGATTGAAAGCGGTTACATCGACTGATTTGTTGAGTTAGTGATCGCTGCCGCATTCTGGCGCGTTGCGACAGAATGGCGACGCACTAACGTCGGCATAAAACAGTGGCTGGCGTGAGGATCAATGTTGCCTGCTGCCCCTTGTAAGGCCAGTTCGGTAGCTAATTTTGCCATCGAAGCAATAGGATAACGCACGGTCGTTAATTGTGGGTCGGTGTAACGAGCGATGGGAATATCATCGAAACCGATGATTGAGAGATGTAACGGAATCGCAATACCATTATCTTTTAATGCCGTCAGTGCGCCAGCGGCCATATTGTCGTTGTATGCAAATACAGCGGTAAGTTGTAGATTGCGCCCCAGCAGTTCAACCATCGCCGCCTCACCGCCTGGCATGTCCGGGGTGCCAGTGCCAATCCAGCTTTCCGACGGAATAATATCCTGCTCTTTCAACGCACTCATCCAGCCTGCTTTGCGCATGGCATCATCTTCAATGCCGTGGCTGGAAGAAAGATAACCAATACGTTGATGACCATTATTGAGCAACATGCGCGTGGCCATTCGGGCACCACTGAGATTATCCAGGCAAACGCAACGATGGGCGTAACCTGGCACAACGCGGTTGATTAACACCATACCGGGAATGTTATCCATAAACTGCGCTAATTCATCATCGCTTAACGCTTTTGAATGAACAATCAACGCGTTACAACGCTGGCGAATTAACACCTCAATGGCATGACGCTCTTTTTCCGCTTCATGATAGCTATTACCTATTAGCACATATTTCTGGTGCTGCTGGGCGACGAGATCCACCGCTTTTACCAGCGCGCCGAAAAACGCATCAGAAACGTCCATTACCACCACGCCAATGGTATCGCTAACCTGAGTTGCCAGCGCCTGGGCATTGGCGTTTGGCCGATAATCCAGCTCGCTCACTGCTTTCATTACTGCTTCACGCGTGTCGGCACTGACCAGCGTGCTGTTATTGAGCACCCGGGAAACCGTTGCCACAGAGACGCCAGCCTGACGCGCTACATCACGAATGGTGATCATATTCACTACCTGTTATGAGATTGCAGTAAATGCCTGCTTGCTGGCGGCTATTTTGTCAGCACTGAATTCAGGACTTCGTGAATCGAGTCACAGCAATGGAAACGGTTACAACCATTTTGTTAATGAATGTGATCCAGATCGTTATCTTGATGTTTTAGATAATGCAGGTCCGGCAGCACGCAAAGTTAACTGACGCCAGAGCCATTCCACCGGCCCCTGACGGAAGTAACGCAGCCAGATAACAGAGAAAAGAATATTCGCCAGCCATACCGGAATAACAAACGCCAGCAATTCCAGACGGTCAAACTGCATAAACAAACCGAGGTGATATAAAAGCGTGGTACAAATCAGCGTTTGCAATAGATAGTTGGTCAGCGCCATCCGTCCGACGCAGGCGATCGCGAGCACCAGCTTAAAGCGGCTCAATTGCGGCCAGAAACCATAAAACAGCGACGCATAGCCAACCGCCTGAAACGGCGCACTCAGTTCCCGCGGCATCTGAAGTAAGAAGGCGCACCAGCGATATGCCCAGTCCAGCCGCCATTGCAGGGCGATCGCTGGAAGGTTCATGATCACCCCAATCGCCACCAGCACAAAACCGGTACGCCGATAATGGCGCAAGCTAAACTGTCCTTTCAGCCAGCCACTGCGCATCAGCGCCGCGCCAATTAGCATCATCCCTGCCAGTTGCCAGCCATACTGTGCGCCCAGTGCCAGTAAACTGTTCCCAACTCCATCGGCACGGTTACCGATCGCTTCAACGCCGCCATGAAGCTTCCAGTATTTTTCATACAAAATAGCCGATGCATCCGGCGTCCAGGCGCGGCTGGTCTGACTGTCTGAAATCACCCCCAACAACAGCAAAACGCCAAGCCCCACCAGATAAAGCATGACGCCGGTATTAAACAGGCTTTTTACCGATAGCGCATCGCGCACCAGCCGCCAGCAGATTAAGCCCACCAGCCCGTAAGCCAACAGAATATCGCCGTCCCAGAACAATAAACCGTGAATAAAGCCCAACAAGACTAACAGTGTTAACCGCGACTGGATCCAGCGTTTGCCACGGGGTAGCAACATTTGCAGGCCAGCACCAAACAGCAACGCAAAAAGCGTGAGGAATTTCACCTGACCGATGAGATCGAGTAATGCCCAGGTCCATGCATCCTGCGGCGTAATAGCGCCGTACCAGGCGGGGTTGAGATAAGCCGCCTTTGGTAACCCAAAGGCGCTGATGTTTAATAGCAGGATCCCCAGAATGGCGACGCCGCGAACAAAATCGAGCGTGACGTTGCGCTCCATGGTTCCTGCCTTTTAATCAGTTGTGATGACGCACAGCGCGCAGAAACTCGTGGCGCGTATTCTGACTGGATTTGAACAATCCACCAAGAGAGGTCGTTGTTGTAGCACTGGTTGCATCGCGGATGCCGCGCGCCTTCACGCAGTAATGTACCGCATCGATAGAGACAGCTACGTTATTGGTGCCCAGCAGCGTTTGTAGCGCAATGAGAATTTGCTGCGTCAGACGTTCCTGCACCTGTGGACGCTGGGCAAAAAACTGCACAATGCGGTTAATTTTTGACAGACCGATCACCGAATCTTTCGGAATATAGGCCACCGTCGCTTTGCCATCGATGGTAACGAAATGGTGTTCACAGGTGCTGGTCAGGGTGATATCGCGCACGGTAACCATTTCATCGACCTTCATTTTGTTTTCAATGAGGGTGATTTTCGGGAAATTGGCGTAATCCAGACCGGAGAAAATTTCATCGACATACATTTTAGCGATGCGATGCGGCGTTTCCATCAAACTGTCATCAGCCAGGTCGAGATTCAGCAACTGCATGATTTCGGTCATATGACCAGCAATAAGACTTTTGCGCGTTTCGTTATCCATTTCATGCACGGGCGGGCGCAGCGGTGTTTCCAGTCCTCGCGCAACTAACGCTTCATGAACCAGGGCCGCTTCTTTACTGAGTGATGGCATTTATGATTTCTCCTGCAGGTGTGACGCCTCCGCCCTGCGTGGGGGCAAAGTTATTAAGCTGATTTACAGCCTGATTATTGTGCGTGAGGCGGCGCACATAATCCAGTATTCACAGCGATAATTATTGTAATTGCCGCTGCCTTTCATCAGCAGATGTTAAAACATCGTTATGTATATACGGAAGTGAAAGTTACTCACAGCACATTGAATAAACGGTATGATGAAGAAATTGCAAACAACACAACAAGGAGCCACGCATGGAAATGCTCGAAGAGCACCGCTGTTTTGAAGGCTGGCAACAACGCTGGCGGCACGACTCCAGTACCTTAAATTGCCCGATGACGTTCAGCATCTTTCTTCCACCGCCTCGCGATCACACCCCGCCGCCGGTGCTGTACTGGCTCTCCGGATTAACCTGCAATGACGAGAACTTCACCACCAAAGCGGGGGCCCAACGCGTAGCGGCGGAACTGGGGATTGTACTGGTGATGCCAGACACCAGTCCGCGCGGCGAACAAGTTGCCAACGATGAGGGCTACGATTTAGGTCAGGGCGCGGGGTTTTATCTCAACGCCACACAAAAACCGTGGGCGACGCATTATAGGATGTACGATTATCTGCGCGATGAATTACCGACTCTCATTCAATCGCAATTTAACGTCAGCGATCGCTGCGCTATTAGCGGTCATTCAATGGGTGGTCACGGTGCGCTGATTATGGCGCTGAAAAATCCTGGCAAATACACCAGTGTTTCCGCCTTTGCGCCGATTGTGAATCCGTGCAGCGTCCCGTGGGGAATAAAAGCGTTTAGCACTTATCTGGGTGAGGATAAAAATGACTGGATGGAATGGGACAGTTGCGCGCTGATGTATGCGAGTAATGCGCAGGATGCGATCCCGACACTGATTGATCAGGGCGATAATGATCAGTTTCTTGCCGACCAGCTACAACCCGCAGTGCTGGCAGAAGCCGCGCGTCAAAAAGCGTGGCCGATGACGCTGCGTATTCAGCCGGGATATGATCACAGTTACTACTTTATTGCCTCTTTTATAGAGGATCATCTGCGCTTCCATGCGCAGTATTTACAGAAATAATCACCAGCAGAGGGTATTTTCCAGCGCCGTACTAAAATTATGGTCATCTGCGTGCGGGGCTGGAGACTTCTGGTTTAAATCTGTCAGTTGCTGGCGTACCTGTAGTCGCCCTGCCCCTTCGCCGCTGGAACTATTTTCGTTGAAATTACGCATTTCTGCTTCGAACAATATGGCATCGAGATTTTGCAATTTATTCAGCGCGCGCAGAAGAGAAATGAGAGTATCAAGATTTAAACTTCCCCCCTTTTCAATCCGCTTGACCGTTGCTATGCCCACCAATGCACGCTCGGCTAACTGCTGTTGGGTCAATGATAATGAGATACGCGTTTCTTTAATGCGAGCGCACAGTGATAAAATAATTTCGTTGTTATTCATAGTATTATATTTCATCTTACGCATCCTTTTTTCTTGGCTGCAATTTGCTCAGACAGCCATGATAAGTTTCACGGTATTTAGCGCTCATATCCTTTCCGGTTTCATACATCGCGGAAATTATCTCATCCAGCGTAATGCACGGCTCGCTTATGCGACTCAACGCCATCGTCGTTGCGTTGATAGCTTTCACAGCTGAAATAGCATTTCGTTCAATACAGGGAATTTGTACCTGCCCGCCAACTGGATCACAGGTCAAACCTAAATGATGCTCCATCGCAATTTCTGCCGCGCTAAGTACCTGAGCTACTGACCCGCCCATAAGTTCTGCTAATCCTGCTGCCGCCATTGAACTGGCAACACCTATTTCCCCCTGACATCCAACTTCAGAACCCAGAATAGAGGCATTTTTTTTGAACAGAATGGCGATGGCACCAGCGGTCAGTAAAAAGCGGGTAACGGAGTATGTATCAAGCTCGTGAATGAATTTATCATACCAGCACAGTACAGCCGGGATAATACCGCTCGCGCCGTTGGTGGGTGCTGTCACGACACGTCCACCCGCAGCATTTTCTTCGCTCACCGCAATGGCAAAAGTATTGACCCAATTGAGCGTAGTCAGGAAGTCATTGGAAAACCCCTTTGACTGCAACGATTTATATAAAGCACAGGCACGACGGTTAACCTGAAACGGACCTGGAAGTAATCCTTCTGTATGCATCCCGCGATAAACCGCATCCTTCATTACTTCCCATTTTTTATGAAGATCGTCATGCAAAAAAGCTGCTGTCTGGCAGTGCAGTTCGTTTTTCATCATTAATGCCGCGACAGATAATCCGTTTTGCTGACAAAGTTTTAATAATTCGTTTGCGTTCTGGAATTCAAAAGGATGTGGAGTGACTGATGGAGGAATAATCGCCTCTCCTGCTTTTAGCACTTGACCGTCGCCGATAGAAAACCAGGTTTCTTCATAAAGTGTAAACCAGTCATCTCTGGCACGAAATGTCATCGCATAAGGGTGCCCCGGATGCGCTTGTAGATTAGAAAGAATGGATACACTGACGTTGACACCAGGCATAACTTCCAGCGTCGCCTCAGTTTCTGCACGCCTGATGGCGGACATTTCCATGCGAATGTCAACGCTGTCAGGTAAGTGTCCTTGCAAACCGAGATAAATCGCCACATCAACATTATGGCACTTGCGGCTTAATGACAGCGCACCATAAAGTTCGACATCAATTTTCCGCAACAAAGGTAACATTTCTTGCTGTTTCAATTGTGACACAAAATTATAAGCCGCACGCATTGGCCCGACTGTGCGGGAACTGGATGGACCAATAACTATCTTGAATATATCTATGCAGCTTTCCATATTTGTAAATGATTCCTTCAACGTTGAAAAATAGTTATTCTTTATATCCCGGTAAAGATATCAAAAATGGTACTTTTAGTATCTTATTATTTCAAAGTATCAAAAAAGTACTTTTTATCTTTTATTTAACATTCACAACTGTGATTGTCAGATACATCAGCCTCTACGAAATCTTATTATAATCATCGCAGATAAAAAGGAGCGGTAAATGACGATTATTTATTTCTTGTCGCCAACAGGCATCGACATCACCCAAAAATGTCTGAAAGATTATCTGCAACATTTAAAGATTTCCCCCTCGGTGTTTTCGCTAACAACGAATTACAGTAGGCAAATAAATAGAGAGTATCTAAAGCTAGTATTACCAAATGATGTTACCAACCCTGCTTTTTATGCTGGTTTACGTCACCGTGCTGATAATCATCAGTTTGATTTTTTCCGTAAACCCAGGGTCTTACCGGATCAGGGAATTATTGCCTTTGATATGGATTCCACCTTTGTTGAAGAAGAAGGTGTCGATGAAATAGCCCGTAGACTCGGCATCTCTGAAAAAATCACCGCACTGACCCGTGAAGCGATGGAAGGGAAAATCGATTTTGATACCAGTTTTACCCGGCGAATTGCCATGCTTAAAGGAACGCATAAAGATATATTGCATCAAGTTTGTGAACAGATGACTCTTTCACCAGGTCTTGAAACTATTCTTCCCATACTAAAAGAAAAAGGATTCAAGACGGCAATTATATCTGGAGGTTTGGATATTTTTACTGAGCGATTGAAGGAAAAATATCAACTTGATTTTGCATTTTCTAACTCTGTGCGCATTAAGGAAGATCTGTTAACTGATACAATTACCTTACCTATTATGAATGCAGAAAAGAAAAAGCAAACCCTGATAAATTTAGCGACAGAGTTAGCTATCTGCCGTGAAAACATCATTGCCTGTGGAGATGGTGCCAATGATATTCCTATGCTTTTGCATGCCGGAAATGGCGTGGCATGGAAAGCAAAACCTAAAACCCGGGAAAAAATTGCTGACCAGATTAATTTTAATGGTTTCGAGTCGCTTCTCTTTTTTATAGAAGAAAAATTATAGCGCCATAAGGTTCACAGAAAAGGAAACTCACAATGAGTTTGAAAAAATTTATTTTCAGCCAGGCCGACCAACCGGTGGTCAAACCAAAAGAAGAAGTTGATCATACTTATAAAAAATTTCGCATTGAAATCATCACCTCTGTATTTATCTCTTATGCCGTATTTTACTTAACCCGCAAGAATTTCTCTGCGGCCATGCCAGCGATGTTAACGGATACGTCATTAACCGCACAAGATTTCGCTATCATGTCGTCGGTCTTTTACATTCTTTATGGCTCCATGAAGTTTGTAGGTGGCATGTTAGTCGATAAAATTAACCCACGAGCGATGACTGGCCCCGTACTTATTGGCGTCGGTATTGTTAACATTCTTTTCGGTTTTTCAGACAGCGTTGCTGCGTTCTATATCCTGTATAGCCTTAATGCTATTCTCCAGGGTACCAGTTTTCCGCCAATGGCAAAAATTATGGCCTCGTGGTTCTCGAAAAATGAACGCGGACGCTGGTGGGCAGTTGTTGAAGCTGCGCATAATATTGGCGGTAGTCTTGCGCCTCTCCTGACAAGCTTTGCTATTGCTTTTAGTGGCAGCTGGAAGATGGGCTTTTATGTTCCGGGTGTAATCTCACTGATTATGGGGATTGTTGCCTTGTTTACGATAAAAGATCGTCCCGGCACGCTCGGTTTGCCTAACGTCGGTAAGTGGCGCAACGACCCGACAGAACTTGCACAAGTTAAAGCAAGTCCGGTTGATCTCAGTTTTTGGCAAATATTCGTTAAATATATTCTTACCAACCCATTAGTTTGGCTCATTATCCTCGGGGATATGTCGGTCTATATTGCACGCACCATCCTCAATGACTGGCCACAAATTTATTATTCTCAGGTTCATAACTGGAGCCTGATTAAAGCGAACTCCATTATATCCTGGTTTGAAGCAGGTGGACTTGCTGGGGGATTACTGGCGGGGTACTTGTCCGATTTCATGTTTAAAAGTAACCGCTGGATGACAGGATTAATCTTTGCCATCGCTTTATGTATTTGCATCGTTCTCGTACCGCTGGTGCAGGACGTCTCCTACACATTAACGGCTATTCTGTTTACAATCATGGGGTTTGCATTGTATGGACCGCATATGTTATTCGCTGTCGGGTGTCTTGATGTTACGCATAAAGATGCGGCAGGTTCCATTACTGGATTCAGGGGCTTGTTTAGTTATTTAGGCGCGGCAATGGCAGGGCTTCCAGTTATTATGGTGAAAAACAGTTGGGAATGGTCAGGAGTGTATATTTACGCAGTCATTACCATTTTGCTGACAACATTTTCACTGGCCTTACTGGCAAAATTTCATCGGTTATAAAGCCAGAAGCGAATTTCTGGGATTATGCCCGGCGGGATCCACGCCGGGCATATTCGCATCAGAAGCGATAATCCACTGCCATAAAGTAACGACGTCCATCTTCGTTATAGCTGTAGTCGTCACGACTGAGATCCTTGTCGCCAAGGTTCAGCACACCCGCACGCAGTTTGACGTCTTTGGTCACCTGCCAGGCCGCGCCGGTATTCCAGATGGTATAACCGCCCGGAGTTTTAGCCGTCGCGCTGTCGGCGCGTTTCTGCCCGGTATAGTGACCAGAAACATAGAATGACCAGTCTTCCAGCGCCAGCGGTTTCCAGTCCAGCGTACCGTTAGCGGTATGGAACGGCAGATCGGACAACGGTTTGTTTTCGCCGTTGCTGACATCACGACCATCGTTGTAGGTGTAGTTGATCGACAGTTTCCATTCATCGTTGAACGGAATTTTCAGTTCGGTTTCCACGCCCTGAATACGTGCTTTGTTAACGTTGTAGTAGCTGAATACTGGCACACCGTCCGCTGTAAAACCGACAAAGTTTTGGTAGCCCGGAGCAGCATTGACGTCAGACGTACGGCTGATGCTGATACGATCTTTTACATCGTTGCGGAAAACGGTCACGCTGGATTCAACCCCTTCCAGCCAGCCTTCTTCACCCATGTAGTAAAGCCCCAGCTCCCAACTTTCGCTGGTTTCAGGTTTCAGATCCGGGCTACCCACAATCTTACATGCGCCACGGCAGGAATTGCTCGTCCAGTCAGGGCTAAGTTGCAACAGAGAAGGTGCTTTAAATGCCGTCGCCCAGCCCCCTTTCACCGTTACGGTGTCGGTGGCGTTGTAAACCAGGTAGGCACGAGGACTCCAGTGTTCACCGTAGGTTTCGTGATCGTCCATACGCACGCCGGTCGTCAGCGCCAGCGGCTCGAAGATCCGCCATTCATCTTCCACAAACAGCGCGTACTGGCTGGCAGACGTTTTGGAGCTTGTTCCTCCGGTCAGGTTTACTGCATCGCTAAGTTTGTCGTGACGCCATTCACCGCCAACCGTAACAAACTGATTAATCGCCGTCAGTGGCAACGTGTATTTACCATCGACCGTATTGCTTTCGGAAGTAATCGGGCTGCTGTTGCCAGGGTTTTTGTTTTCGACTTTCTCACCGTAGTATTTCAGTTCGCTGGTGCCGTAATCCCAACGCCCATTATGGCTAACGGAGTAGTTCTGACGTTCCAGGCGGTTTTTGTCCAGCGAGTCGGAATCACGATCCTGACGGTCAAAACCATATCCAGCGGTAAAATCGTGATTTTGATTCGGTGTCCAGGCAAATTCCACATTGCCGTCGCGGCTGGAGAATCCTTCAATACGCGGCGTTTCTCCGGTATCGGTGGTCGTTGAGTTTTGTGGGTCATCCTTTTCACGTTTTGCCAGGCTGCCGTAAGCTTTCATTCCCAGCACGCCGTCAATTAATGGTCCGCTGGTAAAGAACTGACCGTTATAGGTATCACCGCGATCGCGATGTTCCTGAATGGTGGTATCGACAGTAACGGTACCCGACCATTTCTGACCGATTTTTTTGGTGATGATATTCACGACACCGCCGAGCGCATCGGAACCGTACAGCGACGACATCGGGCCACGGACCACTTCAATACGCTCGATGGAGTCGACAGGTATCCAGTTCAGATCGAAATCATTATGGCGGAAAACGGCATTGCGGGAGTTAACGCGTTTACCATCGACAAGAATCAGGGTGTAACTGCTGTCCAGACCACGAATACTAACGCCCTTACGGTTATCCCCTTCGTTCGTCAGTTGTACGCCAGGCACTTCTTTGAGGACATCCTTCAGATTCTGTACCGGTTTTCGCTGCAGGTCTTCCTGGGTAATGACGCTGATACTGGCGGGTGCATCTTTAAGGTTTTGCTCAACGGAAGATGCAGTGACAACCATCGTTTCGCCATCATCATCGACCGCTAACACAGGCCATGCACAAGAAATAGCGGACAAACACAGCCCGACCCGTACGAAAGGGTTCAACCTAAACATTCCATATCTCCATGAGGTAACTACGAAAATAAAATGGGTTATCGCTCACATCTTCTTCACGTCCCCTTGCGTACGGCAGCATCGCGGTGGACTTATTTGTATGCAGGTGATCATCCCAGAAAGCCGGAACAGCCCCTGATTTGTCAGCCTTTTTTGATTTCGGCGTAACGATAATGCAAACGATAACAATTATCAATCCAAATGTTAAAATTTATATCCGCATGATTTGTCAGGGAAATAGAATTGAAAAAGCCCTCTCGGTTGAGAGGGCTTAGCAAGGAAGGGAGGAAACTTATTTCTTATCGTTCTGCGGGAACTTCATTTCGCTGTAGCGTACGAAGCGAGTTCCTTTAATCAGCTTGTATCCGAACCAGATAATCAGGAACAGCGGGATACCAATATATGTTGCCGCTACGCCGCCCCAGTCAATGGTGTCTTTCAGGAACGCTTCGTAGTTCTGGCCCAAAGTAATAATCAGACACAGAATGAATGCGAAGATCGGCCCCAGTGGGAAGAAGCCTGAACGGTACGGCAGATCGTTAATGTCGTGTCCCTGCAATACGTAACCGCGACGGAAGCGGTAGTGACTAATCGCAATCCCCAGCCAGGCAATAAAGCCTGTCATACCAGAGGTGTTCAGCAACCACAGGTATACCGTCTGGTTACCAAACATCGAGGTCAGGAAGCACAGACCGGCAATCACCGTCGTCGCATACAGCGCGTTACGCGGCACGCCACCACGCGACAATTTAGCGAAAATGCGCGGCGCTTTACCGTCACACGCCAGGGTGTACAACATACGAGTAGACGCATACATACCGGAGTTACCCGCTGACAGCACCGCCGTCAGAATAACAGCGTTCATCACCGCCGCCGCAGAGAGCAGACCCGCGTGTTGGAATACCAGGGTGAACGGACTGACGCTGATGTCTTTCACATCATTACGCAGCAGGCTCGGATCGGTGTACGGAATAATCAGGCTGATGATCAGGATCGCGAACACATAGAACAACAGGATTCGCCAGAACACCTGACGTACCGCGCGTGGAATGTTTTTCGCCGGATCTTCGGACTCGCCTGCAGCAATACCGATCAGCTCGGTACCCTGGAAAGAGAAGCCGACAATCATTGCCACGCCGATCATTGCCGCAAAACCACCAGCAAACGGTGCTTCGCCGATTGTCCAGTTGCTCCAGCCCGCAGGCTGTGCCCCTTTGAAGATACCGATAATCATCAGCACGCCGACAACAATAAAGACAATAACCGTCGTAACCTTGATCAGTGAGAACCAGTATTCTGCTTCACCAAAGCCACGGACCGAAATGTAGTTCAGCAGGAAGATAACGCCGAGGAACAGCGCACTCCAGATCCAACCGGGTGTATCCGGGAACCACCAGCTCATAACCAGCTGAGCTGCAACCAGGTCAACGGCGATAGTCACCGCCCAGTTGTACCAGTAGTTCCAGCCCAGCGCGAAGCCAAAGCCTTCTTCAACATAGTTCTGACCGTAAGTGGCAAACGAACCGGAAACCGGCATATATGCGGCCAGTTCACCGAGACTGGTCATCAGGAAGTAAACCATCAGGCCAATCAACATATACGAGAGCAATGCCCCGCCCGGACCTGCCTGAGAAATCGTTGCGCCAGAGGCAACAAAAAGACCTGTACCGATGGAACCGCCAATGGCAATCATCGTCAGGTGACGCGCCTTTAATTCACGGCGTAAGCCCGGCGCTTCTGTGGTTTTAGTTTCGGAAACCATACAAAAATGCTATCCATCTTAAAAATGAGGCGCGATTGTAGCAGACGATTGGCAATCCTTCCGGCAGAAATACACGGTTATAAGACACCTTCATGATCGCCCCGGGATTATAAGTAAAGCAGCCAATCTCTTTTCTGGCGAATGCATGCTGCGGGCGCTGCGTCACGAAATCGACACAGCACCAGCATGTTCTTGTACAGCAACTTAACGCGGTACATTCGCGGGATCGCAATAGTCCAGAAAGCGCCGAAGCGCGTTGGAAAGGTGTTTTTGCCGATGATGGATACGCCACAACGTGCGCATCAAGCGCGGCAGAGGGACCGCAACTTCACTTAACGTGCCTGCCTGCAATTGATCTTCAATGACCCGTCGCGACAGGCAACTAATTCCCAATCCATGACGCACCGCATGTTTGATTGCCTCGGAGTTACCTAACTCCATCGCCATCTCAAACTTCGGTAAATGTGACAGCAACAGATAATCGACAATCTCCCGCGTGCCGGAACCGCGTTCACGCAGGATCCACGGCGCAGCGGCCAGCTGCTCTAAGGTGACCGGACCACGAGCCAACGGCGAAGTCGGCGCGGCGAAAACCACCAGTTCGTCTTCCAGCCACGGTTCAGAGATGATTTCAGTGCTGTGGCACGGGCCTTCAATAAAGCCAATATCAACGCGGAAATCCAGCACCGCTTGCATCACGTCCTGGCTGTTCCCAACGCTAAGTTCAATCGGCAACTGCGGATAATCATGGCGATAACGGGCGATAACTGCAGGCAGAATGTAGTTACCGATAGTACTACTGGCATAGATACGAATCGCGCCGTTGTCTTCGCGAAACAGTTGTTCGATTTCAACCGCCTGTTCAAGCAGTGCCAACGCTCGCGGATAGAGCAGCCGCCCGTGTTCATTAACTACCAGTCTTTTCCCCACGCGATCAAACAGTTGCACGCCAAGCTGCCCTTCCAAGTCAGTCAAGGCTGCGCTCACTGCTGATTGCGACAACGCCAGCATCACCGACGCTTGGGTGGTTGATCCACTTTTCAATACTTCTGCAAAAACTTCCAACTGCCGGAGGGTGATGTGCATAGTCGCTTACCACTTATAAAGATTGATTATAAATATATAATCAATTTTATTTTTAAACCAGTTAGTCGTAACCTTATACCCGGTTAAAGGAGAGGGTTATGACGAATATCACCTTACAGAAACAACATCGTACACTGTGGCATTTTATTCCGGGGTTAGCCCTGAGTGCAGTTATCACCGGGGTCGCCCTGTGGGGTGGTTCCATTCCCGCGGTTGCGGGTGCCGGGTTTAGTGCCCTCACCCTCGCAATCTTGTTGGGGATGGTTTTAGGCAACACCATCTATCCGCACATCTGGAAAAGCTGTGACGGTGGCGTGCTGTTTGCCAAGCAATATTTATTACGTCTGGGTATCATTCTTTATGGCTTCCGTCTGACGTTCTCGCAAATTGCCGATGTCGGTATCAGTGGGATCATCATTGACGTGCTGACGCTGTCCAGTACCTTCCTGCTGGCTTGTTTCCTGGGGCAGAAAGTGTTTGGTCTGGATAAGCACACCAGCTGGTTGATCGGTGCCGGTAGCAGTATCTGTGGTGCTGCCGCGGTACTGGCGACTGAGCCGGTAGTGAAAGCGGAAGCCAGTAAAGTAACCGTGGCTGTTGCAACCGTTGTTATCTTCGGGACCGTCGCGATTTTCCTCTACCCGGCGATATATCCGCTGATGTCTCAATGGTTTA
Source organism: Escherichia sp. HH091_1A (assembly GCF_030295175.1). Lineage (NCBI taxonomy): Bacteria > Pseudomonadati > Pseudomonadota > Gammaproteobacteria > Enterobacterales > Enterobacteriaceae > Escherichia > Escherichia sp. HH091_1A. Next base: position 2,754,123 of record NZ_AP025747.1, read on the forward strand.
GTCCGGAAACTTTCGGTATCTACATTGGTTCTACTGTGCACGAAGTGGCGCAGGTGGTGGCGGCAGGTCATGCCATCAGCCCGGATGCAGAAAACGCAGCAGTTATTTCCAAAATGCTGCGCGTGATGATGCTGGCTCCGTTCCTCATCCTGCTGGCGGCGCGTGTTAAACAGCTGTCTGGGGCGAACAGCGGCGAGAAAAGCAAAATCACTATTCCGTGGTTTGCCATATTGTTCATCGTAGTTGCCATCTTTAACTCGTTCCACCTGTTACCGCAGAGCGTAGTGAATATGCTGGTAACGCTGGATACTTTCCTGCTGGCAATGGCGATGGCGGCGCTGGGTCTGACCACTCACGTCAGCGCGCTGAAAAAAGCCGGGGCGAAACCTCTGCTGATGGCTCTGGTACTGTTTGCCTGGCTGATTGTTGGTGGTGGTGCGATTAACTATGTGATTCAAAGCGTCATCGCATAAACCACTACATCTTGCTCCTGTTAACCCGCTATCATTACCGTTTTCCTCCAGCGGGTTTAACAGGAGTCCTCGCATGAAATACATTGGAGCGCACGTTAGTGCTGCTGGCGGTCTGGCAAATGCCGCAATTCGCGCCGCCGAAATCGACGCAACCGCGTTTGCCTTGTTCACCAAAAACCAACGTCAGTGGCGTGCCGCACCGCTCACGACGCAAACCATCGATGAATTCAAAGCCGCCTGTGAAAAATATCACTACACATCGGCGCAAATTCTTCCCCACGACAGTTATCTGATTAACCTCGGACATCCGGTCGCTGAAGCTCTGGAAAAATCGCGCGATGCGTTTATAGATGAAATGCAGCGTTGCGAACAGCTGGGGCTTTCTTTGCTCAACTTCCACCCTGGCAGCCATCTGATGCAGATTTCAGAAGAGGATTGCCTTGCGCGTATTGCCGAATCCATCAACATTGCGCTGGATAAAACTCAAGGTGTGACAGCGGTGATTGAAAATACCGCCGGTCAGGGCAGCAACTTAGGGTTTAAATTCGAACATCTCGCGGCGATTATCGCCGGCGTGGAAGATAAATCCCGCGTCGGCGTCTGCATTGATACCTGCCATGCTTTCGCTGCCGGGTATGATTTGCGTACTCCAGCCGAATGCGAGAAAACGTTCGCGGATTTTGCCCGTATTGTCGGCTTTAAGTATCTACGCGGTATGCATCTTAACGATGCGAAAAGTACCTTTGGCAGCCGCGTTGACCGTCATCATAGCCTCGGTGAAGGCAATATCGGCCACGATGCGTTCCGCTGGATTATGCAGGACGACCGTTTCGACGGTATTCCGCTGATCCTTGAAACCATCAACCCGGATATCTGGGCAGAAGAAATCGCCTGGCTGAAAGCGCAACAAACTGAAAAAGCGGTAGCCTGAAGATGAATAACCGGGAGAAGGAGATCCTTGCAATATTAAGGCGTAACCCGCTGATTCAGCAGAACGAAATTGCGGATATGCTGCAAATCAGCCGTTCGCGTGTTGCAGCGCATATTATGGATTTAATGCGCAAAGGTCGGATTAAAGGCAAAGGTTACATTCTCACCGAGCAGGAATACTGCGTAGTGGTGGGGACAATCAATATGGATATTCGCGGGATGGCGGATATCCGTTACCCGCAAGCGGCTTCTCATCCCGGTACAATTCATTGCTCGGCAGGCGGCGTTGGACGCAATATCGCCCACAATCTGGCGCTGTTAGGCCGCGACGTCCATTTGCTTTCAGTGATTGGCGATGACTTTTATGGCGAAATGCTCCTGGAAGAAACGCGCCGCGCCGGCGTGAATGTCTCCGGCTGCGTTCGTTTACATGGTCAAAGCACATCGACGTATCTGGCAATTGCCAATCGAGACGATCAAACCGTGCTGGCGATTAACGATACCCATCTGCTGGATCAGTTGACACCGCAACTACTGAACGGGTCGCGCGATTTACTTCGTCATGCGGGCGTGGTACTGGCTGATTGCAACCTGACAGCCGAGGCGCTGGAGTGGGTCTTTACCCTCGCTGATGAAATCCCGGTGTTTGTCGATACCGTTTCAGAATTCAAAGCGGGCAAAATCAAACACTGGCTGGCGCATATTCACACTCTGAAACCCACTTTGCCGGAGCTGGAAATTTTATGGGGCCAGCCGATAACCCGCGATGCTGATCGTAATGCCGCAGTGAATGCGTTGCATCAGCAAGGCGTTCAGCAACTGTTTGTTTATTTGCCCGATGAGTCTGTTTATTGCAGCCAAAAGGATGGCGAACAATTTTTGCTGACTGCGCCAGCGCATACGACGGTAGACAGTTTTGGTGCTGACGATGGTTTTATGGCGGGCCTGGTGTATAGCTTTCTGGAAGGAAGCAGTTTCCGTGATAGTGCCCGTTTTGCGATGGCCTGCGCGGCAATTTCACGCGCCAGCGGCAGCTTAAACAACCCTACCCTGTCTGCCGATAACGCGCTTTCATTAGTGCCGATGGTGTAACAATCTTGCCGGATTCGACGCTTGACCGCGTCTTATCCGGCTCATAACTCGCGCACTACGCTAAGCCAATAAAGAATCCTGCAATGGTGGCACTCATCAGATTAGAAAGTGTCGCCGCCGCCAGCGCGCGTAAACCAAGCTGGGCGATTTCCGGCGCACGGTGTGGCGCAACCGCAGAAAATGCGCCAACCACCACCCCGATAGAACCAAAGTTAGCGAAACCGCACAACGCGAAGGAAATAATCGCCACGGTTTTAGCATCCAGAGTGCCAGCTGTTTGCAGATAAGGTGAGAAATTGAGGTAAGCGACAAATTCATTAATCGCCAGTTTCTGTCCAATCAAACTTCCGGCAAGATTCGCATCACTCCAGTCAACACCCATCACCCACGCCAGCGGGGCCAGCAGGTAACCTAAAATGGACTCCAGCGAGGCATGTTCAAAACCAAACCAGCCACCAACGCCGCCGATAACACCGTTGATCAACGCAATGATGGCGACAAATGCCATCACCACTGTCGCCACACCCGCAGCGATTTTCAGCCCGGTCATTGCCCCTGTAGCAGCGGCTTCAATAATGCTTTTTGGCGGTGTTTCGGTGAAAGAGAGGTTATTAAAGGAAACCTGCGAAGATTCCGTAGCCGGACTTAACATGCGGGCAAACAAGATCCCGCCAGGGATCGCCATTAACGATGCCGCCAGCAGATATTCCACAGGCACGCCCAGTGCGGCGTAACCAATCATTGTCGAACCAGCAATCGAGGCCATGCCACTACAAATAGCCGTAAATAATTCATTGCGATTCAGACGATCGATAAAGGGTTTGACGATTGCCGGAATTTCGTTTTGCCCGAGGAAAATGGTAGTGACCGCGACGAATGACTCAATCTTGCTGATATTTAACGCTTTCTGGAAGATACCGCCGAGAATGCGAATTAAGATCCCCATTACACCGATGTAGTAGAGAATACTCACCAGTGCAGTGACGAAGATAATTGCCGGTAATACCCTGAAACCAAAGATAAATCCTTCGCCATCAAATAAGGTGTCCATTTTCGGTCCGACCAGAGAACCGAAGATAAATGCGCTACCTGCGTCGCTGTACGCCATCACTTTATGCACGCCAAAAGCGACTTTTTCTGCGACCCAACGCCCTGGCGGTAACCAAAGCATTATGCCGCCAATCACGACCTGTAACACTAACGCCGCACCGACAGTACGCAGGCTGATCTTCTTCTTGTTTACTGACAGCAAAAACGCAATTGCCAGCAGTACCACCATTCCCAGAACACTTCTCATGACATCCATAGTTATTATCTCTTCATGTCATTTTGGGCGACGGCTTTCTGCCCATCAGAAATAGCCAGGCTTGCATCCAGCGATACCGGCCCGGCTTGATATCACCACTTAGTGGGTTTTGATGTAGCCGCGCACGCACTCTTCGACTAATCCCCAGAACCAGTCGGTATCAATAGTGATGCCGACTTTGGTATTGGCGGGCTTGCCAAGAACGCCCAGCTCGTCGCAGACGGTACGCCCGTAACAAGGGCCACTGTTAACGTCCACGTCGACGTACATATCCTGGGTTTTTATGCCATCAGGGTTAATCAGATAGCCGATACAGGTGGCGTCGTGCACCGGGCCGCCAGCCAGACCGTAGTTTTCGAACTGGGTTTTCAGAGTGAAGTTCATGATGTCGCTGAACAACTCTCCGGCAGGGCCGCCTGCTCTTTCCATCCGTGCAATCACGTCCGGAGTGCAAACGGTCTGGTTGGTGAGATCGAGGCCCATCATCACTAATGGAACGCCGGAGGTGAACACCACTCGCGCCGCTTCCGGGTCAGCAAAGATGTTGAACTCGGCAGATGGGGTGAAGTTGCCAGTACCGTAAGCGCCGCCCATCAGTACAATTTCACGGATTTTCGGCAGGATTGCGGGTTGCATACGCATTGCCACCGCGATATTTGAAAGCGGACCAACCGGCACCAGAGTGATATCGCCATCGCTTGCCATCAGGGTATCGATGATATATTTCACCGCATGGGTGTTTTCTGCCTGACGAGTCAGCGGTTCGAATACCGGACCATCCAGCCCGGTTTCACCGTGAATATTATCGGCAACGATTTGTTGACGCATAATGGGTTGCGGCATCCCCGCATAAACCGGAACATTAATCTCCAGTTTCTGGCAAACACTCAGGCCATTAATTAATGTTTTATCGAGGGTTTGATTCCCCGCCACAATAGTGATACCTAATAAATCAATCGCCGGATGTTTCGCGGCCATCATTATGGCAATAGCATCATCATGACCCGGATCACAATCCAGAATAATTTTTCTCTTTTCCATTGTTTATTTCCTCTGTTTCCAGTTGCGTTATTTTTTCTACAGCAAAGAAAATTCGACCGGGCCGATGATTGAATCTTAACAACAGCGTACGTATGCTAAATATGAGAAATCTCATAGCGGATAAACATCGTGAAAGAAATCCACAATAATGATCTTAAGCAGCAATTGATGAGTAAGTCCGCGTATAAGGATTGCTTTTCAACGGATGTTTCAGCCGATACACGGCTGTTTCATTTTTTAGCGCGTGACTACATTGTGCAGGAAGGGCAACAGCCGTTATGGCTGTTTTACCTGACGCGAGGCCGCGCCAGGCTTTACGCCACGCTTGCTAATGGTCGTGTGTCGCTGATTGATTTCTTTGCTGCACCCTGTTTTATTGGCGAGATTGAGTTAATCGATAAAGATCATGAACCACGAGCGGTACAGGCGATTGAAGAGTGTTGGTGCCTTGCACTCCCCATGAAACATTACCGTACGCTGTTATTAAACGACACGCTATTTTTACGAAAACTCTGCGTCACCTTAAGTCATAAAAATTATCGTAATATTGTTTCTTTAACTCAGAATCAATCATTTCCGTTAGTGAATCGCCTGGCAGCTTTTATATTACTCTCGCAGGAAGGTGATCTTTATCACGAAAAGCATACGCAAGCGGCAGAGTATTTGGGCGTTTCTTATCGACATCTTTTATATGTTCTCGCGCAATTCATTCATGACGGTTTATTAATTAAAAGCAAGAAAGGGTATCTGATTAAAAACAGAAAGCAGTTGTTAGGGCTGGCGCTGGAGATGGACCCGGAGAATAAATTCTCCGGGATGATGCAGTAAAAAATAATCTGGAATAGTACGCGATTACCGGATGCAACGCTTAATAAGCGCGTACATCCGGCAATGAAACTCAAGCTAAACCAATAAAGAACCCGGCAATGGTCGCGCTCATCAGGTTGGAAAGCGTTGCTGCTGCCAGCGCCCGTAACCCAAGCTGGGCGATTTCCGGCGCGCGTTTTGGCGAAATAGCCGAAAACGCCCCAACGACTACACCGATAGAACCAAAGTTAGCAAAACCACAAAGCGCAAAGGAGATAATCGCAATGGTTTTCACTTCCAGCGTGCCGCCCGTTTGCAGGTATGGGGAGAAACTCAGGTAAGCGACGAATTCGTTAATCGCCAGTTTCTGCCCAATCAGACTACCCGCAAGGTTGGCATCACTCCAGTCCACGCCCATGATCCACGCCAGCGGTGCCAGCACATAGCCAAAAATACTTTCCAGAGAGGCATTGGAAAAACCAAACCAGCCACCAATTCCGCCGATAATGCCGTTGATCAGCGCAATAATTGCCACAAACGCCATTACCACCGTCGCCACACCAGCGGCGATTTTCAACCCGGTCATCGCACCGCTCGCCGCCGCTTCGATAAAACTTTTTGGCGGCGTTTCGCTGAACGACAGATTTTCAAATGTCACCTGCGAAGGCTCGGTGGCTGGGCTAAGAATACGTGCAAACAAAATACCACCAGGGATCGCCATCAGCGATGCCGCTAACAGGTAGTCAATTGGTACGCCCATTCCGGCATAACCAATCATCATCGAACCGGCAATGGACGCCATCCCGCTACAAATTGCCGTAAATAGCTCGTTGCGATTCATGCGATCGATAAACGGTTTAACGATCGCCGGGATCTCATTTTGCCCGAGGAAAATAGTGGTAACCGCAACAAAAGATTCGATTTTGCTGATGTTGAGGGCTTTCTGAAAAATACTGCCAAGAATGCGGATTAGCAGCCCCATCACGCCAATGTAGTACAGCAGGCTGATGAGCGCTGTGACGAAAATAATTGCCGGAAGTACGCGAAAGGCGAAGATAAAGCCCGCGCCATCAAACAGGACATCCATTTTCGGCCCAACCAGCGAACCAAAAATGAAGGCGCTACCGGCATCACTGTAAGACATCACTTTATGCACGCCTAATGCCGCCTGCTCTACTGCCCATTTTCCCGGTGGGAAGTAGAGCATAATGCCACCAATAGCGATTTGCAGCAGCAATGCAGCCCCGACCGTGCGTATGCTGATACCTTTTTTATTCACTGACAATAAGAATGCAATTGCCAGCAATACCACCATACCCACCAAACTTCTCATTATATCCATAATGATTTTCCTTTCATGCCAGTAAACCCGGCGCTAGCGCCAGGTTTTGGTATGTATGATCAGTACGGGCGACGGCTTTCTGCCCGTCAGAAATTAACCCGCGAGACGCTGGTATTCTTTGGCAATTTCGCTCGCCAGAATGGCGTTGTTGAACACCAGTTGGATGTTGGATTTCAGGCTGTCACCACCGGTCAGTTCAGCAACACGAGCCAGCAGGAACGGTGTACTTTCTTTACCAATAACGCCCTGCTCTTCGGCTTCGGCGACAGCTTGATCTATGGCTGCATTGATAGATTCCTCCGGCATCGCAAACTGCTCCGGGATCGGATTCGCCACTACCAGGCCGCCGTTCAAACCGGTTTGCCATTTCACTGCCATTGCACGAGCGATTTCCGTGGCACTATCAAGGCGAATACTGACTTCAAATGGGCTGGTACGGCAGAAAAACGCAGGCAGCGCTTTTGTCTGATAGCCAATTAACGGTACACCGAAGGTTTCTAAATATTCTGTTGTTAATCCTAAATCGAGAATAGATTTTGCACCGGCACAAACAACGGTGACATTAGTATTTGCCAGTTCCTGTAAATCGGCAGAAATATCGAATGTATGTTCCGCACCGCGATGCACACCACCAATCCCCCCCGTTGCAAATACTTTAATTCCTGCCAGTGCCGCGATAATCATCGTTGAAGCAACGGTGGTCGCGCCATTTTTTCCTGCGGCAACGACAAAAGGTAAATCACGGCGACTGACTTTCGTCACGTTATGTCCTTCACGGCCTAACAATTCAATTTCTTCTTTGCTCAAACCTACTTTCATGACACCACCAATAATGGCGATTGTTGCAGGTACAGCACCGTGCTTACGAATTGTGTCTTCTACTTCAATTGCCGTCTCAGCATTTTGCGGGAATGGCATCCCGTGAGAAATAATGGTCGATTCCAGTGCCACAACCGGTTTTTTGTTTTTTAAAGCGTCCTGCACTTCCGGGGAAATTTGTAATAATTCAGGGGAAATTTTTAATTCAGACATTCTGCGTTCTCCACTAACGATATAACGTTGGCAATCGATAAATCGGGGTTATTGGTGTATTCACAGGAGAGCGCCATTGACGAACATCCCTGTGCGAAACGAACAGATTCGGCAAACGGCATTCCGTCTACCCAACACGAAGCAAGTCCCGCCATCATGGCATCGCCCGCTCCGGTAACATTAATGACATTGGTTTTAATCGGCGCAGACCAACCACTTTCACCGCTGATATCACTGTAATAAACGCCGTCGCCGCCCATGCTCAATACCAGTCGGTTCAGGCCATGTTGATGGAACCAGGCGGCAACCTTTGCCACATCTTCTTCACGCCCTGACAGCGCAATCCCACTCAGGGTTTCCGCTTCGAGGCGGTTTGGCTTGAGAGTGTGGATCAGATTTAGACGGTCGCGCACTTTGACACATTTCCACGCAGAAACAGGATCGACAAATACGGGTACGTTGGCGGCATTATCCAGAATCCATGCCAGTGCCTCTTCACTGATATTACAGTCCGCGACAATGACCTTTGCCCTCTGAATAAATTCACGGTGCTGTGCGAGATATTCAGCTGTAATAGCGTTGCTAATATTCATGTCATTTATAGCAACCAGCATTTCACCGGTATTATCGAGTAGTGATAAATAGCTCGACGTATTTTCTCCCGGCACAATCAGGCATTTATCGACATAAACGCCAGATTGATTGGTTTGCGTTAGCAGCGATTGACCATAAAAATCACTGCCTACGGCGCTCAGTAGCCAGGCTTTATTACCCAGCAACGCCAGGTTTTGTGCAATATTGCGCCCTACCCCACCAGGCGTAAATTTTATTTTACCTAGATTTGAATCCGCATAATTTAATGATTCATGTGAATATCCGGCGACATCAATATTCGCCGAGCCTATAATTACGACATAATCCTTTTCGCGCATAGCACGTCCTCTGGTAAAAAATTACCAACCCTGTCAATCCACAAGAATATAGATACTGCAAAGACGGTTTAAACATATGTTCATATTTAAACATGTGCTCATAGTATGCATGTTTTACGTAAAGTAAATTGCCGCCAGAGAGGCAAAATGGGCAGATTTGAGCAGGCTCACAAAATGCGATTAAATGCCTGAATTACAAAAGTGAGGAATTTGTGACGGGATGCACAGAACAGGAACACTAAAAAAGGGCAGAAAATAATCTGCCCTTGAGGAAATAACCTTAGTGTTTGATGAACATTTCAGGTTTCTACTGAAAGATAAAACCATTTAAATTCATAAAATTACATTCACAAACTGGTCATTCCCTTTGCGCTCATCAAATGTTACAGGGCAGGAAATTTCTGCCCTGTAACACACCTTTTATTACGCTGCTTTCGCTACTGCGTCCACTTCCGGACGTTTCAGGAAGGCATAGGCCAAACCCGCCACCAGCGTACCGGCAATAATTGCTACCAGGTAACCCAGTACCGGCGTAATAGCGCCAGGGATCAGCAGAACAAACAGACCACCGTGCGGTGCCATCAGTTTCGCACCAATCGCCATTGAGATTGCGCCAGTCAGCGCCCCACCAACGATACAACACGGCAGCACACGCATCGGATCACGAGCAGCAAACGGAATTGCACCTTCCGAAATAAAGCACAGACCAAGAACCAGAGCGGCTTTGCCACCTTCCTGCTGCGCTTTGTCGAATTTGCGACGCGCCACCATTGTTGCCAGACCCATTGCCAGCGGTGGCACCATACCTGCCGCCATAATCGCCGCCATCGGGCCATAGGTTTGAGTACTCAGCAGACCCACACCGAATGCGTACGCTGCTTTATTTACCGGACCGCCCATGTCAGTACACATCATGCCACCGAGGATCGCCCCCAGCAGAACCGCATTCGCAGTCCCCATGGTCTGCAGCCAGTGAGTCAACCCTTCGAGAATGCCAGCAACCGGTTTACCGATCAGGTAGATCATCGCCAGACCGACCACCAGACTGGAAATTAGCGGAATGATCAGGATCGGTTTCAGCGCCTCCATACTCTGTGGCAGTTTCAGTTGCGTACTGATTAACTTCGCAATGTAACCAGCCAGGAAGCCCGCAATAATACCCCCAATGAAGCCAGAACCGGTGCTGACCGCCAGCATACCGCCAATCAGACCCGGCGTGAGACCCGGACGATCGGCAATGGAGAAGGCAATGTAACCTGCCAGTACCGGCACCATCAGCGCAAAGGCTGAACCACCACCAATCTGCATCAGCGCCGCTGCCAACGTACCCGGCTCTTTAAACGCTTCGATACCAAAAGCAAAAGAAAGCGCGATACACAGACCACCTGCAACGACCATCGGCAGCATGTAAGAGACGCCCGTCAGCAAGTGACGGTAAGCGCCTGCACCCTCTTTCTTACCTTCAGTGGTCGCTGTTTGAGCTTTGCCCGCCGGTTCATACGGCGTTGCTTCAGCAACCGCTTTATCCAGTTCCTGCGCGGTTTTCTTCAGCGCCAGACCGGTAGAGGTGCGATACATCGGTTTACCAGCAAATTTCGCCAGATCCACTTCGATATCTGCCGCCACAATCACCAGATCCGCTGCGGCTACTTCTTCAGGGGTGATCGCATTACCCGCGCCAACAGAACCACGGGTTTCAACTTTCACCCACCAGCCACGTTTTTTCGCTTCGGTTTCAATGGCTTCAGCCGCCATAAATGTGTGTGCTACGCCAGTCGGGCAAGCTGTCACCGCAACTACGCGTTTCGGACCGCTGGTGGCAACTGGTGCTGTCGCAGCGACCGGTGCAGTGTAAGGTTTCGCATGGCCTTTGGCTTCACTCAGGAACAGCTCAGGGTGCGCAACTGCCCGGGAAATATCGCCCAGCCAGACATTTTTACCGTTCAGCGCGCTGTCGTTAGGGATGGAATCACCGAGAACAATCGCCATTTCAGCGTCGTTCGGATTGTCGATGATTTCCAGTTTTGCTTTTCGCGCCGCCGCGCCCAGCAGGGTCTTCGCCATATAGGCGCGTGCCTGACCGAGATTAGCGTCAATAATCAGCAGCGTTTTCATTATGCCTCTCCTGCTGTCAGTTAAAAGGTTGTAAGTCGACGCGCGCCATCATTGCGGCCAACTGCGGACGATCGGTAATACCCACATTGCTTTGACTTACCGCCAGGGCTGCAACAGCTGTCGCCAGACGCAGTGTGTGTTCACTGGATTCACGCATCAGCAAGCCATAAATCAGGCCACCAACCATAGAATCCCCTGCGCCAACGGTGCTTACGACATCGACTGACGGTGGTTTGGCGATCCATTCGCCGGAGGCATTAACCCAAAGCGCGCCTTCGGCACCCAGTGAAATAACGACATGCGCGATACCTTGTTCACGCAGCGCATGCGCAGCTTCAATCACATCTTTCATTTCAGGCAGTTTACGGCCCGCCCAGATTTCCAGCTCGCGGCGGTTAGGTTTCACCAGCCACGGTGCCGCTTTCAAACCTGCCACTAACGCTTCACGGCTACTATCAAAGATAATGCAAGGACACTGACTACGCAGGCGAGTCATCCAGTCGGTGAACGCTTCCGGGCTGACGCCTGACGGTAAGCTTCCGCTGACACAGACCATATCGAACTGACCGAGCCAGCTCAGAGAATCAGTCACAAAGCGTTCCCAGTCGGCGGGGGTAACTTCAAAACCCGAGAAGTTGAAGTCGGTCACTTCGCCGTCTTTTTCCGTCAGCTTAACGTTAATTCGGGTGCGCCCCTGTACAACCTGGAAACGGTTGGCAATGCCCAGCTCGCTGAACAGTTGCTGAAAACCATCCTGATTGTCTTTACCGAGGAAGCCGCCAACGGTGACATCAATCCCCAGGTCTTTTAATACTTTGGCCACGTTGATGCCTTTACCCGCCGCATGCAGACCGGTGGTTTTCACCAGGTTCACTTCGCCGCGTTCAATTTCCGGGCAGAAACCAACAAGGTCATAAGCCGGATTAAGGGTGATAGTAGCAACACGTCTGCTCATTATGCGCCCTCCCCAAGACCAGCAGCGATAGCGTCGCCAATGGCTTTCAGCGCCTGCTCAGCATCTGCCCCCTGGGCGGTAAAGCGTAGGCGATGACCTTTCTTAACGCCAAGTGCCACAACTTTCATCAGACTACGTCCGTTTGCCGGTTTGCCGGTGCCATCAAGGTTTGTCACGGTAATATCACTGTTAAATTGTTTAATAGTATTGACCAGCATGGTACCTGGACGAGCATGCAGGCCGTGTTCATTGCGCACCACAAACTCCGCGCTTAACACGTCGTCGGTCGGCGCATCATCGCTGGTCAGCAGCGCCAGCAACGTTGCCGCATCCGCTTTCAGCAAACGGTCAGCTTTATTGTCGAGCAACAAATCAGCGAGACGCTTAAGAACCGCGACGGGCTGATCGTCATTCATCGCCACACTCACCAGCATGGCTGCCGTTTCGCCGTCCACATCAAAAGCATTTGCCGCACGGCTTACCGCAATCGCGCTACGCAAATTGCCTTCAGCGCTATCGCTCAGCCAGATGCCCTGTCCGAGGTTCAGCGGTTGTTCATTGATGGCTTTAGTGACGAAGGTGGCGTCAACTGCCCCTGCTTCTTTCAGACGCGCAGCGTTAAGCGCCTGAAGCGTCAGCAGATCGCTGGCGACAATATCCAGCGTCAGCATTTCGTTATCGAGCTTCAGCTGCTCACTCTGCTTTTCGCCCATCAGCAATGCGCGAAGTTCTTCTGCTGTCGTTGCTGACTTCAGCTGTTCAGCAACGGAATCATCGCTCAGTACGTGGGTCAGCTGGCGTAACAGACCCAGATGTTCATCCGAGCTGGCAGCAATACCGATCGCCACGTACGCTACCTGGCCGTCACCCCAGGTGACGCCTTCCGGGAACTGAAATACCTGAACGCCGGTTTTCAGCACCTGATCGCGGGTGTCGGTAGTGCCGTGTGGAATAGCAATACCATTGCCGAGGAACGTAGAGGTTTGCTGTTCGCGCGCCAGCATGCCATTGACGTAGCCTTCAGCTACATTACCGGCCTGCACCAGCGCCGCAGCGACCTGGCGAATCGCCTCTTCTTTGTCTCCGGCCTTTTCGCCCGGATGGATGTCCTGTACGGATAACTGGAACATAGTTCTCCTCTCTTGCTGAATTGAAACGATTCAGCTTCTATGAGAAAAAAAGCGCCAACCTGGCTTAGGGTTAAAGACAAGATCGCGCTGAAACGTTTCAAGAAAGCATAATACTTCTGTTTCAGCACGCAAGGAAAGCCGTAAAGTAATGAGCAAAAGTTTGATGTGCTGCACAATTTTTTGTCATTTTTCCTAATTGCTGATGGGAAAATCCGTTATCAGCAATTTCATTTCAGCAGCGTCAGCAGCCAATCAGCAACAGTGAAATGGCATTTTGATTATTCGTGGCGCTTTTGATTTCGCTGTCTGTTTATTTTCTAACAAGCAGCGTAAACTCCGCGTCTTCCTCTTCCAGTGATCGACCAGCATGCATAACTCCCCCGCAGTCTCCAGCGCGAAATCGTTTGACCTGACCTCGACGGCGTTTTTAATCGTTGCCTTTCTCACCGGTATTGCGGGCGCTCTGCAAACCCCGACACTCAGTATTTTCCTTACCGATGAAGTACATGCCCGTCCGGCGATGGTGGGATTCTTCTTTACCGGCAGCGCTGTCATTGGGATTCTGGTCAGTCAGTTTCTCGCCGGGCGCTCTGATAAGCGCGGCGATCGCAAATCGCTGATTGTCTTTTGCTGCCTGTTAGGCGTGCTGGCCTGCACCCTTTTTGCCTGGAATCGCAACTACTTTGTTTTGCTATTCGTTGGCGTCTTTCTTAGCAGCTTTGGCTCGACCGCTAACCCGCAAATGTTTGCCCTTGCACGTGAACATGCCGACAAAACCGGACGTGAGGCGGTGATGTTCAGCTCTTTTTTACGCGCTCAGGTTTCACTGGCATGGGTCATTGGCCCGCCGCTGGCTTATGCCTTAGCGATGGGTTTCAGCTTTACGGTAATGTATCTGAGCGCAGCGGTAGCGTTTATTGTTTGCGGCGTGATGGTGTGGCTGTTTTTACCGTCGATGCAAAAAGAGCTTCCGCTGGCGACCGGCACGGTTGAAGCGCCGCGCCGTAACCGTCGCGATACGCTGCTGCTGTTTGTCATTTGTACATTGATGTGGGGCTCGAACAGCCTGTACATTATCAACATGCCGCTATTTATTATCAACGAACTGCATCTTCCCGAGAAACTGGCAGGCGTGATGATGGGGACCGCCGCCGGGCTGGAAATCCCGACCATGTTGATTGCCGGATATTTCGCCAAACGTCTGGGTAAGCGTTTCTTAATGCGCGTTGCTGCCGTGGGTGGCGTCTGTTTTTACGCAGGAATGCTGATGGCGCATTCACCTGTCATTCTGTTGGGCTTGCAGCTGCTAAATGCTATTTTTATTGGCATTCTGGGTGGCATCGGGATGCTCTATTTTCAGGATTTGATGCCCGGTCAGGCAGGTTCAGCCACCACGCTCTATACCAACACGTCGCGCGTGGGCTGGATCATCGCAGGATCTGTGGCGGGCATCGTCGCCGAGATCTGGAATTATCACGCTGTGTTCTGGTTTGCGATGGTGATGATTATCGCCACTCTGTTTTGCTTACTGCGGATTAAAGATGTTTAAGGCGCGGTCAGCATTTCCAGATCGATAAGCCAGGTCATTGCCTGCTGACGCGAGTTACCGCACATTTCAGCGCTGGCTTGTAACCCTGCACAGACTTTCGGTCGTAGTGGCGAGGTGAAAATTTTACAGCGCTGATACTCATCTAGCTGAATGCAGGGCGTATTGGCGGGCTTGCCATCTGGCATACCGGGAATAGGGCTGGAAATTGAAGGGGCTGTGCAACACGCCCCGCAACCCGGACGGCATTCCATACGTTGTTCTCTTAAGGTTAACCACCGGATTGATGAGCGCGCACAGTACCACCTTTTTTGCACCAGCAAAAGTGCGAATACCACTTGCCCGAAAGGCCCGTCGCGAGTACTTTGTCGCGATATTTTTGACATTTTCGACTACAGGAATTTTTCGATGCCAAGAGCGAACGAAATTAAAAAAGGTATGGTACTGAATTACAACGGCAAACTGCTGCTGGTTAAGGATATTGATATTCAGTCGCCCACTGCCCGCGGTGCCGCTACGCTGTACAAAATGCGTTTTTCTGATGTCCGTACCGGGCTGAAAGTAGAAGAGCGTTTCAAAGGAGATGATATCGTTGACACCGTGACGCTGACCCGCCGTTACGTTGACTTCTCCTATGTCGATGGCAACGAATATGTCTTTATGGATAAAGAAGACTATACCCCGTATACCTTCACCAAAGATCAGATTGAAGAAGAGTTGCTGTTTATGCCTGAGGGCGGCATGCCGGACATGCAGGTGCTGACCTGGGACGGTCAACTGCTGGCGCTTGAACTGCCGCAGACCGTTGATCTGGAAATCGTTGAAACCGCACCAGGCATCAAAGGGGCATCTGCCAGCGCCCGTAACAAACCGGCGACATTGAGCACTGGTCTGGTGATTCAGGTACCAGAATACTTAAGCCCGGGCGAAAAAATTCGTATCCATATCGAAGAACGCCGTTATATGGGTCGTGCTGACTAACTTCAGCCGCATGCAGAAAAGGGATAGCTCAGGCTGTCCCTTTTTTAATTTATTATACCAATCTTCTATTTTGCGCTTCCTGAATATAGTTCTCCCGTAATATTCACCAGTTCATTGATCGCCCTCACACTTCATCGCATTAACAATCCAGACCAATTTCAATTTCTGTCATATAACTTTACACTGTCATTGTTAATCAATCGTTACTAAGACGTGACTCCTATGAATACAATCGCCTCCGCTACGCTCCCGCCTCAGGTACACGCTCCACGCTACGATCGCCAGCAGTTGCAATCACGTATCGTTCATTTTGGCTTCGGAGCCTTTCACCGCGCACATCAGGCGTTACTGACCGATCGTGTGCTGAATGCCCAGGGCGGCGACTGGGGGATCTGTGAGATCAGCTTGTTCAGCGGCGATCAACTGATGAGCCAGCTCCGCGCACAGAACCATTTATATACCGTGCTGGAGAAAGGTGCGGACGGCAATCAGGCGATAATTGTCGGTGCCGTTCACGAATGCCTGAATGCAAAACTGGATTCCTTAGCGGCAATTATTGAGAAATTTTGCGAGCCACAGGTGGCAATTGTTTCCCTGACGATTACCGAAAAAGGCTATTGTATTGACCCGGCCACCGGTGCACTCGACACCAGCAATCCGCGGATTATTCACGATCTTCAAAATCCTGAAGAACCTCACTCCGCGCCGGGTATTCTCGTCGAAGCACTGAAACGACGCCGTGAACGCGGCCTTGCACCGTTTACCGTACTCTCCTGCGACAATATTCCCGACAATGGCCATGTGGTGAAAAACGCGGTGCAGGGGATGGCGGAAAAACGTTCACCAGAACTCGCCGGGTGGATAAAAGAACACGTCAGTTTTCCGGGAACCATGGTCGACCGTATTGTTCCGGCAGCAACCGACGAATCACTGGCGGAAATCAGCCAAAATCTGGGGGTGAATGATCCCTGCGCGATTAGCTGCGAACCGTTTATCCAGTGGGTGGTGGAAGATAACTTCGTCGCTGGGCGTCCTGCCTGGGAAGTCGCAGGTGTACAAATGGTGAATGATGTCCTGCCATGGGAAGAGATGAAACTGCGTATGCTTAATGGCAGCCACTCTTTTCTCGCTTATCTGGGTTACCTCTCAGGATTCGCGCACATCAGTGATTGCATGCAGGATCGCGCATTTCGCCATGCCGCCAGAGCATTAATGCTGGATGAGCAAGCGCCGACACTGCGAATTAAAGATGTCGATTTAACACAATATGCAGATAAGTTAATTGCACGTTTTGCTAACCCGGCGCTGAAACATAAGACCTGGCAAATCGCAATGGATGGTAGCCAGAAATTACCGCAACGTATGCTGGCAGGTATTCGCATACATCTGGCGCGCGAAACGGACTGGTCGTTGCTGGCATTAGGCGTTGCAGGCTGGATGCGTTACGTCAGCGGCGTTGATGATGCCGGAAATGCCATTGATGTTCGCGATCCGCTTAGCGATAAAATTTGCGAACTTGTTGCGGGCAGTAGCAGTGAACAACGCGTAACCGCCCTGCTTTCTCTGCGTGAAGTTTTCGGTGATGATCTGCCAGATAACCCGCATTTTGTGCAGGCTATCGAACAAGCCTGGCAGCAAATCGCACAATTCGGCGCGCATCAGGCGCTATTAAACACCCTCAAAATTTAACGATTTCTGCGGTTAAAGCGGATGAAGCTCGCCTTCGTCCGCTCTCCCCTTCTCTTTTCTGCCTTTTTTAGCCAGGATTAACGCTCAGTTAACTTTTAAGAATATTGCGGAGCCGTTGTGACCAGGACCAACCTCATCACCGGTTTTCTCGGCAGCGGGAAAACTACGTCGATTCTTCATCTGTTAGCCCATAAAGATCCCAACGAAAAATGGGCGGTACTGGTTAATGAATTTGGGGAAGTCGGAATTGATGGTGCTTTGCTCGCCGATAGCGGCGCATTGTTGAAAGAGATCCCCGGCGGCTGTATGTGCTGCGTTAATGGTTTACCCATGCAGGTAGGGTTGAATACCTTACTGCGTCAGGGAAAACCAGACCGCTTGTTGATAGAGCCGACCGGGCTGGGCCATCCGAAACAGATCCTCGATCTCTTAACCGCGCCCGTGTATGAACCGTGGATAGATCTGCGCGCCACGTTGTGCATTCTCGATCCACGCCTGCTGCTGGACGAAAAAAGCGCCAGCAATGAAAACTTCCGTGACCAGCTGGCTGCCGCAGACATTATTGTCGCCAATAAATCCGACCGTGCGACGCCCGAAAGTGAGCAAGCGCTACAGAGCTGGTGGCAGCAAAATGGTGGCGATCGGCAATTAATTCACAGCGAGCATGGGAAAATTGACGGTCATCTTCTGGATTTGCCACGTCGCAATTTAGCCGAGTTGCCCGCCAGCGCGGCGCATTCTCATCAGCATAGCGTGAAAAAAGGGTTAGCAGCGTTAAGCCTGCCAGAGCATCAACGCTGGCGTCGCAGTCTGAACAGTGGACAAGGGCATCAGGCCTGTGGCTGGATATTCGACGCTGATACGGTATTCGACACCATTGGCATTCTGGAATGGGCGCGACTTGCACCGGTGGAACGCGTCAAAGGCGTGATGCGTATTCCCGAAGGGCTGGTGCGAATCAACCGTCAGGGCGATGACCTGCACATTGAAACGCAAAACGTTGCGCCACCGGACAGTCGTATTGAGCTGATTTCCAGCAGCGAAGCTGACTGGAATGCTTTGCAGAGCGCGCTGTTGAAGCTTCGTTTAGCGACTACCGCGTAAGGTTGCCTGCGTTTTTCAGTAAGATAATTAGAGAAAATATGATTAAAAATTTGCCGCAAATAGTGTTGTTGAATATTGTCGGCCTCGCGCTGTTTCTTTCCTGGTATATTCCCGTTAATCATGGATTCTGGTTGCCGATTGATGCGGATATTTTTTATTTTTTTAATCAGAAACTGGTCGAAAGTAAGGCCTTTTTGTGGCTGGTTGCATTGACCAACAATCGCGCTTTCGACGGTTGTTCACTGCTGGCGATGGGAATGTTGATGCTGAGTTTCTGGCTGAAAGAAAACGCCCCAGGCAGACGACGTATCGTGATTATTGGCCTCGTCATGCTATTAACTGGAGTGGTCTTAAACCAACTGGGACAGGCATTAATTCCTGTAAAACGGGCCAGCCCAACATTAACTTTTGCCAATATTAACCGCGTCAGCGAACTGCTCCCTATCCCCACGAAAGATGCCTCACGAGACAGCTTTCCCGGCGATCACGGCATGATGTTGCTTATTTTTTCGGCATTCATGTGGCGTTATTTCGGCAAAGTCGCAGGCCTTATCGCCCTTATTATTTTTGTGGTTTTTGCATTTCCCAGAGTAATGATTGGTGCACACTGGTTTACTGACATCATTGTTGGTTCGATGACCGTGATATTGATTGGTTTGCCCTGGATGTTGCTGACGCCATTAAGTGATCGATTAATCACCTTTTTTGACAAATCACTACCGGGAAAAAACAAACATTTCTAAAACAAATAACTCACGGTAATTAACATCATCAGGTTTATTTTTATAGTAAGGATATTCCTGATGATGTGCGCCTTTGCTTTCTTTCATCGAACACAAAAATCATTCCCTAAGTAAATGAATGGATTGTATGCGTTTCACTCAATCGTACTTTAATTGACCAATCCCGCTTATTAACTTTCTGTATCACTTTTTCTTATAAAAAATCATGTAAAACCACTCGCCAAGACCGCACCAATCGGGTAATCTCGAACTCGTTTTGCCTCGGCGGTAGATTATCCTCACAGCATATAATTTTGTGCGTTAGTCCACAGATTTGGCCTTAAGGAATTGTTTCAACATGCCCAGGTAATTAGTCTCATGTCGCTTAGCATTTTTTTATAACGATATTTGTCGTTAAGGACTTCAAGGGAAAACAAACAACATGGTCAAATCTCAACCGATTTTGAGATATATCTTGCGCGGGATCCCCGCGATTGCAGTAGCGGTTCTGCTTTCTGCATGTAGTGCAAATAACACCGCAAAGAATATGCATCCTGAGACACGTGCAGTGGGTAGTGAAACATCATCACTGCAAGCTTCTCAGGATGAATTTGAAAACCTGGTTCGTAATGTCGACGTAAAATCGCGAATTATGGATCAGTATGCTGACTGGAAAGGCGTACGCTATCGTCTGGGCGGCAGCACTAAAAAAGGTATCGATTGTTCTGGTTTCGTACAGCGTACATTCCGTGAGCAATTTGGCTTAGAACTTCCGCGTTCGACTTACGAACAGCAGGAAATGGGTAAATCTGTTTCCCGCAGTAATTTGCGTACGGGTGATTTAGTTCTGTTCCGCGCCGGTTCAACGGGACGCCATGTCGGTATTTATATCGGCAACAATCAGTTTGTCCATGCTTCCACCAGCAGTGGTGTTATTATTTCCAGCATGAATGAACCGTACTGGAAGAAGCGTTACAACGAAGCACGCCGGGTTCTCAGCCGCAGCTAATAAACCGTTTGGATGCAATCCCTTGGCTATCCTGACGAGTTAACTGAAAGCACTGCTTAGGCAGTGCTTTTTTGTTTTCATTCATCAGAGAAAATGATGTTTCCGCGTCTTGATCCAGGCTATAGTCCGGTCATTGTTATCTTTTAAATGTTGTCGTAATTTCAGGAAATTAACGGAATCATGTTCATACGCGCTCCCTCTTCTGGACGTAAGCTTATGCTTACCTGCATCGTTGCAGGCGTGATGATTGCGATACTGGTGAGCTGCCTTCAGTTTTTAGTGGCCTGGCATAAGCACGAAGTCAAATACGACACACTGATTACCGACGTACAAAAGTATCTCGATACCTATTTTGCCGACCTGAAATCTACTACTGACCGGCTCCAGCCGCTGACCTTAGATACCTGCCAGCAGGCTAACCCCGAACTGACTGCCCGCGCGGCGTTTAGCATGAATGTCCGTACGTTTGTGCTGGTAAAAGATAAAAAAACATTCTGTTCATCTGCGACTGGTGAGATGGACATTCCACTCAATGAATTGATTCCGGCGCTCGACATTAATAAAAACGTCGATATGGCGATCTTACCCGGCACGCCGATGGTGCCGAACAAACCCGCAATCGTCATCTGGTATCGCAACCCTTTGCTGAAAAATAGCGGCGTGTTTGCCGCTCTGAATCTCAACCTGACGCCTTCTCTCTTTTATAGTTCACGGCAGGAAGATTACGATGGCGTCGCCCTCATTATTGGCAATACTGCGCTATCTACCTTTTCTTCACGTTTGATGAACGTTAATGAATTAACCGACATGCCGGTCCGTGAAACTAAAATTGCGGGCATTCCTCTGACCGTTCGGCTTTATGCGGATGACTGGACATGGAACGATGTGTGGTACGCATTTTTACTGGGCGGCATGAGTGGAACAATGGTTGGACTTCTCTGCTATTACCTGATGAGCGTGCGTATGCGACCGGGCAGAGAAATCATGACCGCCATCAAGCGCGAACAATTTTACGTGGTATATCAACCGGTGGTTGATACACAAGCTCTGCGGGTAACGGGCCTGGAAGTACTACTACGCTGGCGGCATCCTGTAGCGGGAGAAATTCCCCCGGATGCCTTCATCAACTTTGCCGAATCGCAAAAGATGATTGTGCCGCTGACTCAGCATCTGTTTGAGTTGATTGCCCGTGATGCCGCAGAATTAGAAAAAGTACTGCCGGTAGGCGTCAAATTTGGCATTAACATTGCGCCGGACCATCTGCACAGCGAAAGCTTTAAAGCTGATATCCAGAAACTGCTCACTTCCCTGCCCGCACACCATTTCCAGATTGTGCTGGAAATTACCGAGCGCGATATGTTGAAAGAGCAAGAAGCCACGCAACTCTTCGCCTGGCTGCATTCAGTCGGCGTTGAAATTGCTATTGATGACTTTGGCACCGGGCACAGCGCGCTTATCTACCTTGAGCGTTTTACGCTCGATTATCTGAAAATTGATCGTGGATTTATCAACGCCATCGGTACGGAAACGATCACTTCACCCGTACTTGACGCGGTGCTGACGCTGGCGAAACGTCTCAATATGCTGACGGTTGCTGAAGGGGTTGAAACGCCGGAACAGGCGCGATGGCTAAGCGAACGCGGCGTTAATTTCATGCAAGGCTACTGGATCAGTCGCCCATTACCGCTGGACGATTTTGTCCGCTGGCTGAAGAAACCGTATACGCCGCAGTGGTAAGGCGTGCTTACGTCCCTTATTATTCATAGTGAAAGCATGCCGGTTTGCGGCTAATGATGAGTAAAAGGAAATCTGTTGCAGATGATTGTGCGCATACTGCTGCTGTTTATCGCTCTGTTCACCTTTGGTGCGCAGGCGCAGGCTATCAAGGAAAGCTATGCCTTTGCGGTACTGGGCGAACCCCGGTACGCGTTTAATTTCAACCATTTTGATTATGTGAACCCCGCCGCGCCAAAAGGTGGGCAGATAACGTTGTCAGCCCTCGGCACCTTCGATAATTTCAACCGCTATGCACTGCGCGGCAACCCAGGCGCACGCACCGAGCAGTTGTACGACACGCTATTTACTACTTCCGATGACGAGCCAGGCAGTTATTATCCGCTGATTGCCGAAAGTGCGCGCTATGCTGACGATTATTCCTGGGTGGAGGTCGCTATTAATCCGCGCGCCCGTTTTCATGATGGTTCTCCCATTACTGCCCGCGATGTAGAGTTTACTTTTCAAAAATTTATGACCGAAGGCGTGCCGCAATTTCGTCTGGTCTACAAAGGCACCACCGTCAAAGCCATTGCACCATTAACCGTGCGTATTGAGTTAGCGAAGCCCGGCAAAGAAGATATGTTGAGTCTGTTTTCGCTGCCGGTATTTCCAGAAAAGTACTGGAAGAATCACAAACTTAGCGATCCGCTCGCCACGCCTCCGCTTGCCAGTGGTCCGTACCGAATTACGTCCTGGAAAATGGGGCAAAATATTGTCTATTCCCGCGTGAAAGATTACTGGGCAGCAAACTTACCGGTAAACCGTGGACGCTGGAATTTCGACACCATTCGCTACGATTACTACCTCGATGATAATGTCGCCTTTGAAGCGTTTAAAGCCGGTGCCTTTGATTTGCGTATGGAAAACGACGCCAAAAACTGGGCCACGCGCTATACCGGTAAAAATTTCGATAAGAAATACATCATCAAAGATGAGCAAAAGAACGAATCAGCCCAGGATACGCGCTGGCTGGCGTTTAATATCCAACGTCCGGTATTCAGCGATCGCCGGGTCCGGGAAGCGATCACTCTCGCCTTTGACTTTGAATGGATGAACAAGGCGTTGTTTTACAATGCCTGGAGTCGCACGAACAGTTATTTTCAGAATACCGAATACGCAGCCAGAAATTACCCCGACGCCGCGGAGCTGGTGCTTCTGGCACCAATGAAAAAAGATCTTCCGCCAGAAGTCTTCACACAAATCTACCAGCCGCCGGTATCGAAAGGCGATGGCTACGATCGTGACAACCTGTTAAAAGCCGACAAACTTCTCAATGAAGCGGGCTGGGTGCTGAAGGGTCAGCAACGCGTTAATGCCACAACGGGTCAGCCTCTCAGCTTTGAATTATTGCTTCCCGCAAGCAGCAATAGTCAGTGGGTATTACCGTTCCAGCACAGCCTGCAACGGCTGGGTATCAACATGGACATTCGCAAGGTGGATAACTCGCAAATCACCAACCGCATGCGCAGTCGCGACTATGACATGATGCCGCGCGTATGGCGGGCGATGCCGTGGCCCAGTTCCGATTTACAGATTTCCTGGTCATCGGAATATATCAACTCCACTTATAATGCCCCCGGCGTGCAAAGTCCGGTTATCGACTCGCTGATCAACCAAATTATTGCCGCGCAGGGAAATAAAGAAAAATTACTGCCGTTGGGGCGAGCACTGGATCGCGTATTAACGTGGAATTATTACATGCTGCCAATGTGGTATATGGCGGAAGACCGTCTCGCCTGGTGGGATAAATTCTCTCAACCCGCAGTGCGCCCTGTTTACAGCCTGGGTATCGATACCTGGTGGTATGACGTTAATAAAGCGACGAAACTGCCGTCAGCCAGACAACAGGGAGAGTAGATGGGCGCTTATCTGATTCGCCGTCTGTTGCTGGTGATCCCAACGTTATGGGCGATTATCACTATCAACTTTTTCATCGTGCAAATTGCGCCTGGCGGTCCGGTCGACCAGGCCATCGCCGCCATTGAGTTTGGTAATGCCGGAGTATTACCCGGCGCAGGCGGTGAAGGTGTTCGCGCCAGCCATGCGCAAACGGGCGTCGGCAATATCAGCGACAGTAATTACCGTGGTGGACGCGGATTAGATCCAGAAGTGATCGCCGAGATCACTCATCGCTACGGTTTCGATAAGCCGATCCACGAACGTTACTTCAAAATGCTCTGGGACTACATCCGCTTTGATTTTGGCGATAGCCTGTTTCGCAGCGCCTCGGTGCTGACGCTGATTAAAGACAGTCTGCCGGTTTCCATCACCCTCGGATTGTGGAGCACGCTGATTATCTATCTGGTGTCGATTCCGCTGGGTATTCGCAAAGCTGTTTATAACGGCAGCCGCTTTGACGTCTGGAGTAGCGCATTTATCATCATCGGCTATGCCATTCCGGCCTTTTTGTTTGCCATCCTGCTGATTGTCTTCTTCGCGGGCGGCAGCTATTTCGACCTGTTCCCTCTGCGCGGCCTGGTTTCCGCTAACTTTGATTCGCTGCCGTGGTATCAGAAAATCACCGATTATCTGTGGCATATCACGCTGCCGGTGCTGGCGACGGTGATTGGCGGCTTTGCGGCGCTGACCATGCTGACAAAAAACTCATTCCTTGATGAAGTGCGCAAGCAATACGTGGTGACCGCCCGTGCGAAAGGGGTAAGTGAAAAAAATATTCTCTGGAAACATGTGTTCCGCAACGCCATGCTGCTGGTGATTGCCGGTTTTCCGGCGACGTTTATCAGCATGTTTTTTACCGGCTCGCTGCTGATTGAGGTGATGTTTTCACTCAATGGTCTTGGCTTACTGGGCTACGAAGCGACCGTCTCGCGCGATTATCCTGTAATGTTTGGTACCTTGTATATTTTCACCCTGATTGGCCTGCTGCTGAATATTGTCAGTGATATCAGCTATACGCTGGTCGATCCGCGTATAGATTTTGAGGGACGTTAATGTCGCGACTCAGCCCCGTCAATCAGGCCCGTTGGGCGCGTTTTCGTCATAACCGTCGCGGCTACTGGTCGTTATGGATTTTCCTCGTCTTATTTGGTTTGAGTTTGTGTTCTGAACTTATCGCCAACGATAAACCGTTGCTGGTACGTTATGACGGCAGTTGGTATTTCCCGTTGTTGAAAAACTACAGCGAAAGCGATTTTGGCGGCCCGCTGGCAAGCCAGGCTGATTATCAGGACCCGTGGCTGAAACAGCGGTTGGAAGATAAAGGCTGGGTACTGTGGGCACCGATTCGCTTTGGTGCTACCAGTATCAACTTTGCTACCGATAAGCCCTTCCCTTCTCCACCCTCCCGGCAAAACTGGCTGGGAACGGATGCCAATGGCGGCGATGTGCTGGCGCGCATTCTCTATGGCACGCGGATCTCAGTTCTGTTTGGCCTGATGCTGACCCTCTGCTCCAGCGTGATGGGCGTGTTGGCGGGGGCGCTACAAGGCTATTACGGCGGTAAAGTCGATCTCTGGGGGCAACGTTTTATTGAAGTATGGTCGGGGATGCCGACGCTGTTTTTGATTATTTTACTTTCCAGCGTCGTACAGCCTAACTTCTGGTGGCTGTTGGCAATTACCGTCTTGTTTGGCTGGATGAGTCTGGTCGGCGTGGTGCGGGCGGAGTTTTTACGTACCCGTAATTTCGACTACATCCGTGCGGCGCAGGCGCTTGGCGTCAGCGATCGCAGTATCATCCTGCGTCATATGTTGCCAAATGCCATGGTCGCTACCCTCACCTTTTTACCGTTTATTTTATGTAGTTCGATCACCACCCTGACCTCACTCGATTTCCTCGGCTTCGGTCTGCCGCTCGGTTCACCGTCACTCGGCGAACTGCTGTTACAAGGGAAAAATAACCTTCAGGCCCCGTGGCTTGGGATCACCGCCTTCTTGTCGGTGGCGATATTGTTGTCTTTGCTGATCTTTATTGGTGAAGCCGTCCGCGACGCATTTGATCCTAATAAGGCGGTGTAGCATGACGCAAACTCTGTTAGCGATTGAAAATTTGTCGGTGGGTTTTCGCCATCAGCAAACCGTACGCACAGTAGTCAATGATGTTTCACTACAGATTGAGGCTGGCGAAACGCTGGCGCTGGTGGGTGAGTCTGGTTCAGGTAAGAGCGTTACCGCGCTGTCAATTTTACGCCTGCTCCCTTCCCCGCCGGTTGAATATCTCTCCGGCGATATTCGTTTTCATGGCGAATCGCTGCTTCATGCCAGCGATCAAACGTTACGCGGTGTACGCGGTAATAAGGTTGCCATGATTTTTCAGGAACCGATGGTGTCGTTAAATCCATTGCATACCCTGGAAAAACAGCTTTATGAAGTGCTTTCACTCCACCGCGGAATGCGTCGGGAAGCGGCTCGTGGCGAAATTCTTAACTGCCTTGATCGCGTCGGTATCCGCCAGGCGGCAAAACGGCTGACAGATTATCCGCATCAGCTCTCCGGCGGCGAACGCCAGCGGGTGATGATTGCGATGGCGCTGTTAACGCGACCGGAATTATTAATTGCCGATGAACCGACCACCGCGCTGGACGTCTCTGTCCAGGCGCAGATTTTACAGCTGTTGCGCGAACTGCAAGGCGAGCTGAATATGGGCATGCTGTTTATTACTCATAACCTCAGTATTGTCAGAAAACTGGCTCACCGCGTGGCGGTAATGCAAAACGGTCGCTGTGTCGAGAAAAATAACGCTGCTACGCTATTTGCCTCACCCACTCATCCTTACACACAAAAGCTACTCAACAGTGAACCGTCAGGCGACCCGGTCCCATTGCCAGAACCTGCCTCAACGTTGCTAGATGTTGAACAGCTTCAGGTTGCCTTCCCCATTCGCAAAGGGATTTTGAAGCGCATTGTGGATCATAATGTGGTGGTGAAAAACATCAGTTTTACGCTACGGGCGGGTGAAACACTGGGTTTAGTGGGCGAGTCCGGTTCCGGGAAAAGCACGACGGGACTGGCGCTGCTGCGACTGATTTACTCTCAGGGCAGCATCATTTTTGACGGTCAGCCATTGCAAAATTTAAACCGCCGTCAGCTATTACCTATTCGCCATCGCATTCAGGTGGTATTTCAGGATCCTAACTCCTCGCTCAACCCACGACTCAACGTTTTGCAAATTATCGAGGAAGGTTTACGGGTTCACCAGCCGATGCTTTCTGCCGTGCAACGCGAACAACAAGTGATAGCCGTGATGCATGAAGTGGGATTAGATCCTGAAACACGCCACCGTTATCCGGCGGAGTTCTCTGGTGGTCAGCGGCAACGTATTGCGATTGCCAGGGCGTTAATTCTTAAGCCCTCGCTGATCATTCTTGATGAACCGACATCATCGCTCGACAAAACGGTACAGGCGCAAATATTGACGCTATTGAAATCATTGCAACAAAAGCATCAATTGGCCTATTTGTTTATCAGCCACGATTTGCACGTTGTCCGCGCATTATGTCATCAGGTTATCGTACTGCGACAAGGGGAAGTAGTGGAACAAGGGCCGTGCGCGCGCGTGTTTGCCGCACCGCAGCAGGAGTATACGCGTCAGCTACTGGCGTTGAGCTGACGCTTAAAAAGGATTGTAGTTTGAGAAGGGTTCGGCAATTGCCACACCAAAATTTTTCAATCGGCATGTTGCAGCAAACTCGTCCTGGCGATTTACAAACAGGCACGGCTCACCTTCACACTCCAGTACCGAGCATGGAACTTCGATGTCGCTTAACGCCTGGCTTAGTTTGTACATCACCGACCATGCATTATCACCATCCGGGCTAAGCAATTTAAGCGCCACCAGGCTGTTGTCACCGCACGGTCCATTTTGCGGAATCGGTTCAACCTTCGAACCTGCGAAACCAGCAGACCAGCGATAGTTCTGCGGCAGTCGATGGACGATTGAGAGTTGTAATGAAGTCACTTATTTTCCCCGGGAGCACATTTACTTCACAATTTGTTTACATCAATTTTAACACATCATCAACAATCCGTCTTTATACAGATCGTAAAGATTGATACCTCGCCAGCGTGGCCTCTATGGCTCTGATTTAAATAATATCTGCGGGCGTGGTCACATTTGCGGGGCTATATGTACCCGTTTCTGCGATCTAACTCAACCTTTTTAACTACAATGATGTGACTTTTTACATAAATTGATTTTACATAAAATAAACATATATCGGGGGAATGATGGATTTGTGGTTGACATGCATCAACAAAGGAAGCCTTTTAGCTTCCTCGTTGTGCAATAGATCACCGTTTTTTCGGCCGACTGGCGTACAGACAGAAGATAATGGAGCTGGTTGCGCAGAATGCAATTGACCAAATCATCGGCCATGCAGAGTTAAAGGTCGCAAGAGAAAGCAATGCGCCAACAATTGCCCCTATGCCAAAACGGAAGGTTCCTGCCAGCGAAGATGCCGTTCCCGCCATATGGGGAAACTCATCAAGAATGACCGCCATCGCATTAGATGACACCATCGACACGCAGCCCACAAACGCCGCAACGCCAACTACCAGCGACCAGAATCCCAGCCCCAGCAGCGCACTGATGACCATCCACGCCGCCATAATAAACTGTATCCACAACCCCGAGCGGAACATATTTAACGCGCCAATACGGCGGACGAAGCGACTGTTAAAGATGGTCATCACGAACAGGAAAACAATGTTTAGCGCAAAGTAATAACCAAAGTTTTCCGGCGCGACGTGGTTAATTTCAATGTAGACAAACGGTCCGGCGCTCAGGAACGAGAACATCCCGGCAAAGCTGAAACCACTGGCCAGCATATAACTCAGGACACGCTTATGGCGGAACAGTGCCGCAAAGTTACCAATAGTGGTACGAATGTGAAATGGCTGACGGCGCTCTGGCGGCAACGTTTCTTTAATCAGGAAGAAAATCATTGCCGAAGCCAGAATCGCCGCCAATGCCAGGATCCAGAAGATGTAATGCCAGCTTAACCATACCAGCACCCAGCCGCCGACAATCGGTGCCATCAACGGTGCAATAGTGGTCACCAGCATGACAAACGACATCATCCGCGAGAACTCTTCTTTCGGGTAGATATCGCGCATCAGGGCGTTAATGACCACGCTGGCCGCAGCTGCCGCCAGGCCGTGGAAGAAACGCATCACAATCAGCTGATCGATGGTTTGTGCCAGCGCACACGCCACCGCGGCGGCGGCAAACACCAGCGTACCGCCAAGAACCACCGGCTTACGCCCGAAGCTGTCTGCCATCGGCCCGTAGATTAACTGCCCTAACGCAAACCCCAGAATATAAGTACTCAGGGTCATCTGCGTACTACCCGCCGGTACGCCAAACTGCGCTGAAATTACCGGTAGCGCGGGCAGATACATATCAATCGACAGCGGCATCAACATGGCCAACAGGCCAAGGATAAAAACAATAGCAAACGACGAATGCTGTCGGGTGGTCACAACGGGCTCCTGAAAGTCATTAAAAAGTTAGACGACGCTGGCAATTTCTTCTTCAGTTAACGGACGATATTCACCGGGGGCTAAATCAGCATCCAGCGTAATGCCGCCAATACGTTCACGATGCAGCTCAACCACGTGGTTACCCACGGCGGCGAACATGCGTTTCACCTGATGATAACGCCCTTCGCTGATGGTCAGACGAACCTGCGTTGGGGTAATCACTTCCAGTACCGCAGGCTTAGTGAGATCTTTTTCGTTATGCAGCTGCACGCCTTTAGCAAATTGCTCTGCCGTATCGTCAGCTACGGGTGATTCCAGCGTCACCAGATAGGTCTTCTCGCAATGATGGCGCGGAGAAGTAATGCGGTGCGACCACTGACCATCATCAGTCATCAGCACCAGACCGGTGGTATCGATATCCAGACGCCCTGCGGCGTGCAGTTTCCACGCTACCGGTTCATCAAGAAAATAGAGCACCGTTGGGTGATCCGGGTCATCAGTTGAGCAAACATAGCCCTGAGGCTTATTGAGCATGAAGTAACGAGGACCATGTTGCTGCGCCAGCGGGTTGCCATCGTAAGCGACATCATGTTCAGGGAGCAGTTTGAACGCTGCATTACGGACGATTTCGCCATCGACGGTGACACGATTGCCGCGGATTTCACGCCCGGCAATAGCACGGCTAACGCCGAGTTGCTGTGCGATAAATTTATCAAGTCGCATGTGTGTGATTTTGCCTGTAAAAAACGGAGGTCGGGTAATGACCCGAAAATCTGAACTGTTGTCTGCCCAGTATAGCGGTCTAATAACTTCCCTCAAGGGAAAAAGATCCGTGGCATACTATTAGCAGAATAATCTACCTACGCGAGACCATGATTTTTACACTCCGTCCATATCAGCAAGAAGCCGTGGATGCCACGCTCAACCATTTTCGTCGTCATAAAACCCCTGCCGTTATTGTGCTGCCCACCGGTGCAGGTAAAAGCCTGGTGATAGCGGAACTGGCGCGGCTGGCGCGTGGTCGTGTGCTGGTGCTGGCACACGTTAAAGAGCTGGTGGCGCAAAACCATGCAAAATATCAGGCGCTGGGACTGGAAGCCGATATCTTTGCCGCTGGGCTAAAGCGTAAAGAGAGCCACGGTAAAGTAGTATTTGGCAGCGTGCAATCGGTCGCCCGTAACCTTGATGCCTTTCAGGGTGAATTTTCACTGTTGATTGTCGATGAATGCCATCGTATTGGTGACGATGAAGAGAGCCAGTATCAGCAAATCCTCACTCACCTGACAAAAGTGAATCCCCGCTTACGCCTGTTAGGGCTGACTGCCACGCCTTTTCGGTTGGGCAAAGGCTGGATTTATCAGTTTCATTATCACGGCATGGTACGCGGCGATGAGAAAGCCCTTTTCCGCGACTGTATTTATGAGCTGCCGCTGCGTTATATGATTAAACACGGCTATCTGACGCCGCCAGAACGACTGGATATGCCAGTAGTGCAATACGATTTCAGCCGATTGCAGGCACAGAGTAACGGGCTGTTCAGCGAAGCCGATCTCAACCGCGAGCTGAAAAAACAGCAACGTATTACCCCGCACATCATCAGCCAGATTATGGAGTTCGCCGCAACGCGCAAAGGGGTGATGATTTTCGCTGCGACAGTCGAACACGCAAAAGAGATTGTCGGCTTGCTGCCCGCTGAGGATGCAGCACTTATTACCGGCGACACGCCAGGCGCTGAACGCGATGTATTAATTGAAGATTTTAAAGCCCAGCGTTTTCGCTATCTGGTCAACGTCGCGGTACTGACCACCGGATTTGACGCCCCGCACGTCGATCTTATTGCTATTCTGCGCCCTACCGAATCGGTGAGTCTTTACCAACAAATTGTCGGGCGCGGTCTGCGTCTGGCTCCAGGCAAGACTGATTGCTTAATTCTTGATTATGCGGGTAATCCTCACGATCTCTACGCGCCGGAGGTCGGTACACCGAAAGGCAAAAGTGACAACGTTCCGGTACAGGTTTTCTGCCCTGCCTGCGGTTTTGCCAACACCTTTTGGGGGAAAACGACCGCTGACGGGACATTGATTGAACACTTTGGTCGTCGTTGTCAGGGATGGTTTGATGATGACGACGGTCATCGAGAACAGTGTGACTTCCGTTTTCGTTTTAAAAATTGCCCGCAATGTAACGCAGAAAATGATATTGCCGCCCGCCGCTGCCGCGAATGTGACACCATACTGGTTGATCCAGACGACATGTTAAAAGCGGCGCTACGACTGAAAGACGCGCTGGTATTACGCTGTAGCGGCATGTCTTTGCAACATGGGCACGACGAGAAAGGCGAATGGTTGAAAATCACCTATTACGATGAAGACGGCGCGGATGTGAGTGAGCGTTTCCGTCTGCAAACGCCCGCTCAGCGTACCGCCTTCGAGCAGCTTTTTATCCGCCCGCATACGCGTACGCCGGGCATCCCTCTGCGCTGGATCACCGCTGCCGATATCCTCGCCCAACAAGCGTTGCTGCGCCATCCGGATTTCGTCGTCGCACGAATGAAAGGCCAGTACTGGCAAGTGCGTGAAAAAGTGTTTGATTACGAAGGTCGTTTTCGTCGGGCGCACGAATTACGCGGTTAATGGTAGTTTTAATTGATGTGCAAGGCGATTGAGTATAGAATCTCGCCCGCTTTTGCATACGCAAAGCAGATCATTTGCCTGTTGCTGGGTCGCCTGTAGCAGGATTAATTTAAGAGAGAAAGAAATGTTTACTATCAACGCAGAAGTACGTAACGAGCAGGGTAAGGGTGCGAGCCGCCGCCTGCGTACCGCTAACAAATTCCCGGCAATCATCTACGGTGGCAACGAAGCGCCGCTGGCTGTTGCTCTGGATCACGACAAAGTCATGAACATGCAAGTTAAAGCTGAATTCTACAGCGAAGTTCTGACCATCGTTGTTGACGGTAAAGAAATCAAAGTTAAAGCTCAGGACGTACAGCGCCACCCGTACAAACCTAAGCTGCTGCACATCGACTTCGTTCGCGCTTAATCGCTGAATAAGTTGTAAAAAAAACCCCGCTCCGGCGGGGTTTTTTGTATCTGCAAATTATGCCTGATTACGGTATTGCTATTTTTTGTAGGCCAGATAAGGCGTTCACGCCGCATCTGGCATTCATAACACCAAACCGATTAATTGCCGCCAGACGTCCGGCGCTGCAATTGATCGCGCAAGTTCGGCGGCGTGCCTTTAATGGTCAGGGTATCGGTCGCCGGGTCCCAGAAAATGCGCTCACCTAACAGCATCGCATCAAAGTTAATGGTCAAGCCACCACCGCTACCGGCAAACTTCGTCAACTGACGCAACGTGCTACGGTCTGCCGGGAAGCTCTCTTCAAGTTCGTAGCCTTTTTCAGCCGCAAATTCCGTGAAGCTCACTTCGCTGACGCCCGCCAGCTCTTTCGACAGCGATTCAAGCTCGATCTCTTCACCCGCCTGCAATTGCTCATTACAGTAGCTGTAGACCTGCTGACGCACGTTCTGCCGTTCTGCTTTATCCAGTTGTGCTTCGGCAGTGAAATCATCAACCGCCTGCAATAATCCGCGGTTTTGCGCTTTCGCGTTCAACCCTTCGCTGGCACCGAGGAAGTCCATGAAGAAATCGGCCACTTTGCGCCCGACTCGCCCTTTCAGGAAAGTGAGATACCGGGTCGACTCTGGATTGGTTTCCCATTCGGTTAAATCAATACGCGCAACAATATCCGCATGATTGATATCAAGATAATGGGTCGGGTTGATGTCGAGATTTTCGTTAACGCGCATACTGCTCAGGTTGCTCAGAACCGCCACCAGCAGATATTCGACAGCTAAATAACGGTAGTGACAAAACAGCACGAAGCCACCGTCAGCAAAAGGATATTTCGCTAATTCGTCACGCAGGCGACCGGTTGCCGCGCGGCTAAAGGCCAGAAAGTCCTCTTCGCCCTGACGCTGTAAGCGTAGCGTCTGCGCCAGTTCACTCTCTTCGCTGAACAAGCCGTATGCTTTATTTTTGGCGCTATAGACCCGATGTAGTTCTGCCACCATCTCAACGACGGTTTCTGTCGGTTCCAGCAATGAATCGCGCAACACCAGCTCAAGGTTCTGCTCATCACGCTTGATAAGCTGGTGCAGAGCAATCTGGTTGATATCCAGACTCATGATAAACTCTCCTTTAAGACCGGCCGGTATTCAACCACCGCCGGTAAAGCGACGCAATAAAAGATGGCGGTCATTTTACAGAAGGCGGCGTAACGAGAATGATTTAAAGCATAAAAAAGCAGAAAAAAAACCGTTGCTACGGTAATATGTTGCCCTTTCATCAACTAACTGATTTCGATTTATGCCACAAATTTCCCGCTACAGTGATGAACAGGTTGAACAATTGCTCGCAGAGCTGCTCAACGTACTGGAAAAACATAAGGCTCCGACCGACCTTTCCCTGATGGTGTTAGGCAACATGGTCACTAACCTTATCAACACCAGCATTGCCCCGGCCCAACGCCAGGCAATTGCCAACTCTTTTGCCCGCGCCTTACAGTCCTCTATCAACGAAGACAAAGCGCACTAAGGGAAACAGATAACAGGTTATGGTAACTCATCGTCAGCGCTACCGTGAAAAAGTCTCCCAGATGGTCAGTTGGGGGCACTGGTTTGCACTGTTCAATATTCTGCTTTCGCTCGTCATTGGCAGCCGTTACCTGTTTATCGCCGACTGGCCGACAACGCTTGCTGGTCGCATTTATTCCTACGTAAGCATTATCGGCCATTTCAGCTTCCTGGTGTTCGCCACCTACTTGCTGATCCTCTTCCCGCTGACTTTTATCGTCGGCTCCCAGAGGCTGATGAGGTTTTTGTCCGTCATTTTAGCAACGGCGGGAATGACGCTATTACTGATCGATAGCGAAGTCTTTACTCGTTTCCATCTCCATCTTAATCCCATCGTCTGGCAGTTGGTTATCAACCCAGACGAAAATGAGATGGCGCGCGACTGGCAGCTGATGTTCATTAGCGTGCCGGTTATTTTATTGCTTGAACTGGTGTTTGCGACGTGGAGCTGGCAAAAGCTACGCAGCCTGACGCGTCGTCGGCGCTTCGCGCGCCCACTGGCCGCATTCTTATTTATCGCTTTTATTGCCTCGCATGTGGTGTATATCTGGGCCGATGCCAACTTCTATCGCCCGATCACCATGCAGCGCGCTAACCTGCCGCTTTCGTACCCGATGACGGCGCGACGTTTTCTTGAGAAGCATGGTCTGCTTGATGCGCAGGAGTATCAACGCCGTCTTATTGAGCAAGGTAACCCAGACGCTGTTTCCGTTCAGTATCCGTTAAGCGAGCTGCGCTATCGCGATATGGGCACCGGGCAGAATGTGCTGTTGATCACTGTCGATGGCCTGAATTACTCACGCTTCGAGAAACAGATGCCTGCGCTGGCAGGTTTTGCTGAGCAAAATATTTCGTTCACGCGCCATATGAGCTCCGGCAACACTACAGACAACGGCATCTTTGGCCTGTTCTATGGCATCTCGCCAAGCTATATGGACGGCATTCTGTCGACCCGTACGCCTGCGGCGTTAATTACTGCGCTTAATCAGCAAGGCTATCAGCTGGGGTTATTCTCGTCAGATGGCTTTACCAGCCCGCTGTATCGCCAGGCATTGTTGTCAGATTTCTCGATGCCGAGCGTACGTACCCAATCCGACGAGCAGACCGCCACACAGTGGATTAACTGGCTGGGCCGCTACGCACAAGAAGATAACCGCTGGTTCTCGTGGGTGTCTTTCAATGGCACCAACATTGACGACAGCAATCAGCTGGCATTTGCACGGAAATATAGCCGGGCGGCAGGCAATGTCGATGACCAGATCAACCGCGTGCTCAATGCACTGCGTGATTCTGGCAAACTGGACAATACGGTGGTGATTATCACTGCCGGCCGGGGTATTCCGCTGAGCGAAGAGGAAGAAACCTTTGACTGGTCCCACGGTCATCTGCAGGTACCATTAGTGATTCACTGGCCAGGCACGCCGGCGCAGCGTATTAATGCGCTGACTGATCATACCGATCTGATGACGACGCTGATGCAACGCCTGCTACATGTCAGCACACCTGCCAGCGAATATTCGCAAGGTCAGGATTTGTTCAACCCTCAACGCCGTCATTACTGGGTTACCGCTGCGGATAACGATACGCTGGCAATTACCACCCCGAAAAAGACGCTGGTGCTGAACAATAACGGTAAATACCGTACTTACAACTTACGTGGTGAAAGAGTGAAAGATGAAAAACCACAGTTAAGTTTGTTATTGCAGGTGCTGACAGACGAGAAGCGTTTTATCGCTAACTGATTAATTATAAATCAGTTAGCGAAATATCTTACTTGCATTCGTTGTGGAAAACGGTAGTATTAGCAGCCACGAGTCGGCACGTAGCGCAGCCTGGTAGCGCACCGTCATGGGGTGTCGGGGGTCGGAGGTTCAAATCCTCTCGTGCCGACCAAATCGCCCACCGGAAAGCACCGAATAAGACAGGGATAACCCGCTAATCACTTGATTGGCGGGTTTTTTTATGGTTTTTAGTCACCGAACATCACCGGATTTATAAGCTATCAGCCGGATTTTTTAGTTATACGTTTAGTTATACGGGCTGGCGTATAACTAAAGCCGTATAACTAAAACCCTGTTTTTTCGTGTGGAATCATAGACATATGGCGAGAAAAACACCCCCATTAACCACAGTGCAGATCAAAGCAGCCAGACCAGCGCAAAAGGAGTACACCCTACAGGACGGCGGTGGGCTTTTTCTCCTGGTAAAACCGTCCGGATCAAAACTCTGGCGATTTTCCTACTACCGACCATCGGACAAAAAAAGAATATTGCTGAGTTTTGGATCGCTTGAAGATGTTTCCCTGGCTGATGCCAGAAAACGCCGTAGCGAGTACAGGACGTTAATCAGTGCCGGAACTGACCCGCAGGACCATGAGAAGAAAAAACGAGAGGCAGAGGCCCGAAGACAAGGGAACACGTTCGAAAATGTGGCGGCGGCATGGTACCAGGTGAAAATCAGCCAGAATCTGGCCCCCAACACGATTAAAGACATCTGGCGTTCGCTGGATAAATATGTATTCCCGTTCATCGGCAACACGCCAATAGATACCCTCACTGCCCGAAGGTTCGTTGAGGTGCTTACACCCATCAAGGAGCGCGGCAACCTGGAAACACTCAAGCGGGTTTTACAGCGCGTTAATGAGGTAATGGATTACGCCGCCAACAGTGGGCTGATTGATGCCAATCCGGCTATGAATGTGCGTAAGGCGTTCCCCTCCCCTGTAAAAAAACATATGCCAACAATCCGCCCCGAACAGTTGCCGGAGCTTATGCAGGCTTTATCCGTATCAGCAACAGAACGGCAGACCAGATTACTGATTGAATGGCAGCTACTGACTGTAACCCGTCCGGTTGAAGCATCGTCAGCACGCTGGGAAGAAATCGACATGGACGCGCAACAATGGACGATCCCCGCCGGACGCATGAAGATGCGGCGTGATCACGTTATCCCGCTTTGTAGTCAGGCTATGGCGGTACTGGAGGCCATGAAGCCAATCAGCCACCACCGCGAGCACGTTTTCCCTAGCCTGAAAGACCCACGGCAGCCTATGAACAGCCAGACCGCCAACGCAGCATTGCGGCGAATGGGATTCGCTGGCGTGCTGGTGTCTCATGGATTACGCGCCATATTCAGCACAGCAGCGAACGAGGAAGGATTCGAGCCGGACGTAATCGAGGCCGCACTCGCACACGTGGACACGAACGAGGTAAGGCGAGCATATAACCGAAGTAACTACCTGGAAAAGCGCGTGGTGCTTATGCGCTGGTGGGGGGAATTTGTAGAGGCCGCAGCAACCGGAGTGACCATAGCCAGTGGTAAAAGGGGTATCCGTGCCGTGTAACTGTACAAAAAACCAGTAAAAGCGATGCAAACCATGCTAAACCATCGTATAATCACCATATACAGAGAGACCCGACTCTTGAAATTCAAGGAGTTATCCGAGTGTTTTTCAATGAAAAGGTATCCCCTGCCTATGGTGAAGGCCTTCAACTGGCCTTAATGGCAAATCGTGAATTCTGGTCAACGTACGATCCGGAAGACAAATCAACTGCCCCCACAAAACACGAGGTAGTCAGTTTTTTGCGCTCGCGTGGCGCATCGAAAAATCTGGCTGAAAGTATCGACAAGGTGCTGAGGCCCACCAGCCTTAAATGCGGTGGGCGACCTAAGAAGTGGAAACGGTAATCACAATAGCGGCCCCTTGCGGTCGCTATTTTTTTGCAGAAAGAAAAGCGTAATCAATAAGATAAAAAACAGTGGGTACCGTTTTAAAACGGTGGGTACTGTTTTTCCCGCCCTGCCCTGTTTTACCGTATTTATCACCGGAATACGCCGGATTAACGAGGTAAAACATAGTGGAAACAATCAGAAAAATTCTTACCCGTCAGGAAGTAAAAAATATTCTGCGCATCAAGGCAGACAGTTCGCTACAGGACATGATCAACGCCGGAAAATTCCCGAAAGGCTTCAAAATCGGTCTGCGCCGTGTTGGCTGGTATGAAGATGAAGTGCTGGCCTGGCTGAAAGAGCGCGAGGAAGAAGCGCGCGGAACGGCTGCGTAATGGTGTGAGGCGTAACGCGATGAACATAACAAAAAGCGCCCCGTTGCCGGAGCGCCCTTGCGAACAATTAACCTGCTGCGAAAAAAATGGATCAGTGCAGTGGAATTATATCAACCGTGTGACGAAGCGCCACAATTGCCGGATAACAGGCAAAACAAAGGCCACCCGCTACGGTGGCCCCTCGACACAAGCTACACGTTATCCCCAACGCATGAGCATAGCCAACAATGCCACATTTGCGGCTGGTGGGCAAAGCGTAACCGGAAAAAAATTCCGGTGGAGCTACTCCTGCTCTTTGGCCTTGCGGCGCTGGCGGCGTTTGATCTCGCCGCGCATGGCTGCACTTATAAACTGCCCTGTACTTTCGCCTTCTTCTTTCACGTTTTCCATGCCTTCAATAATTTCATGGGCAATACGTGCAGTTACAGATTGTGATTTTGCATTCTTTGGACCTGTTGCCATGTCTAACTCCTTATGTTTTTGGTGTAAGACAATATACACGAAAAAAAATTATTTTGAAGGGTTGACGTGTAAGACACTATTATTTTACATTGTGTCTTACACCTTGTTGATACAAGGTGCAGAAACGACGAAACCCGGCAGTGCGCTAACACTAACCGGGCTTCTAACCACCAACGATAACGAGAGTATCGAGGTAGCTATGTTAAATCATACCATACACCCGCAAGGGCGGGACTCGCACAACCTGAATAAATATATCTGGCGTTTTATCGCCCTGAGCACAGCACAACCGCGCGTGATTACCATTGAGGCCACCAGCGAACAGGAAGCACGCCAGAAAAACCAGTTGATCGCCATTGCCAGCCAGGGCTATGATTTATCCGCACCAGCAAAATCTGGTGCCGGGATTGGCGTCCTGGTATTTAACGAAGCGCACAACACGCGCCCTGCGTGTTTTTTTGTGCCGGATAGTCACACCTTATCAATGGTGGGCTGTATGGGGGCGGAGCAATCCGCGCCGGGTTCTTCGTTAACCGGTTACGCCAACCCTGTACAGTCCACCGCCAGCGAAATTGGCGTTTCCTGCGGTGGGTTTATTAAACCTAACGAAGAGGCTGCCAACATGGCTACTATCCCTGCCCTCGTACATTCTCAAACTGCCTTTATCTGGCGCTTTATCATCTTTGGCGCGTCAGAATCCCAAATCATCCACGTAACCGCCTGGACGGAACGCGAAGCGCGTAGTCGTTGCCCGTCCGGTTGTGTTGCTGTATTCGCCGCCCGTATTCGTCAGGAGGTGCGCCATGTGCAATAAAAACACGCCGGACGCAGCAGGCGAAGCATTGAAAGTACTGATACATGCGCTTGTGGATATAAATTGCATGGTAGAGATCATGGAGAGGAAATCACAGTCGGAGTACGACAAAAGAAAATTTAAAACAATAAAAATAATTATCAAAAACTCACTGACAAAAGCTACAGACATCCTCAATGAGGACACTAAAAGAATCAGGGAGAAACTGTGTGATGCATAAAATACCCTTTAATGTTCTTATTCATTCTGAGAATGCATTAATCCGCGCAAAGGAAATGGAGGCATTATTACTTAAGTTAATGGAAGTGCCGGAAAATGGCGATGAATCATATCCCATGATGTTTTCTGCCGTGCACACATTATTAACGCCAGTAATTAACGAATTAAATACAGTGATGGCAATTCACGAGAATAATAAAGCGCATCACACCGGAGAATAAAAACCATGAAACAGAAAAATTCTGGCTTTACTGCCAGTGGCCTCGCTCGGCCTGAAATCCGCCCCGGCGATATTTTCCGGGATAACTACGGCGGCACGGTAACGATTAAAAGCGTGGCGGGACGGTGCGTAACTTACCGCCGTGAAGGTTACGAATATGATTGCGTGATGCCTGTTTATCAGTTCCGGCGTGATTTTTCTCTGGTACAGACCGCGCCGCATAACGTGCCCACCAGCAACGCCAGGGCACGGGCAAACATCCAGAAGCTGAAAACCATGATTAACGGATTCAGGGGTAAAAAATGAAACTGGCACCGAACGTAAAACAGCAGTCACGCGGCATAAAACACAAAGAAACAGAAGTCATTATTTTTGCGGGTAGTGATGCCTGGTCACACGCAAAACAATGGCAGGAACATGACGCGCGTCTGGCCGGAGATAATGAGCCTCCTGTGTGGCTTGGGGAGCAGCAGTTATCAGAACTGGATAAGCTGCAAATTGTGCCGGAAGGCAGAAAATCCGTGCGCATATTCAGGGCCGGATATCTTGCGCCAGTAATGATAAAGGCGATTGGCCAGAAGCTGGCGGCGGCAGGCGTACAGGATGCAAATTTTTATCCTGAGGGTATGCACGGCCAAGAGGTGCAGAACTGGCGCGAATATCTGGCCCGTGAGCGACAGAATCTTTCTGATGGTCTGGTCATTGAGCTTCCGGTAAAGCAAAAGGCGCAACTTTCGCAGATGGCGGACAGTGAGCGCGCGCAGCTGCTTGCCGATCGCTTTGATGGCGTTTGCGTACATCCTGAAAGTGAAATCGTTTACGTATGGCGCGGCGGGGTATGGTGTCCGGTCAGCACAATGGAACTTAGCCGCGAAATGGTGGCGATCTATTCAGAGCACAGGGCCACTTTCAGCAAGCGCGTAATCAATAACGCCGTGGAAGCGTTAAAAGTTATTGCCGAACCAATGGGCGAGCCGTCCGGCGATTTGCTGCCGTTCGCCAATGGTGCGCTTGACCTGAAAACGGGGGAATTTTCCCCGCACACGCCGGAGAACTGGATCACCACGCACAACGGTATTGAGTACACGCCACCAGCACCAGGGGAGAATATCCGCGACAACGCGCCAAACTTTCATAAATGGCTTGAGCACGTAGCCGGAAAAGACCCGCGCAAGATGATGCGTATATGTGCCGCGCTGTACATGATTATGGCGAACCGGTACGACTGGCAGATGTTTATTGAGGCCACCGGAGACGGCGGGAGCGGTAAAAGTACATTCACGCACATAGCCAGCCTTCTGGCAGGGAAACAGAACACGGTGAGCGCGGAGATGACATCGCTTGATGATGCTGGTGGACGTGCGCAGGTTGTCGGGAGTCGTCTTATCGTCCTGGCTGACCAGCCGAAATATACAGGCGAAGGAACGGGCATCAAGAAAATCACGGGCGGCGACCCCG
Source organism: Escherichia sp. HH091_1A (assembly GCF_030295175.1). Taxonomy (NCBI): domain Bacteria; kingdom Pseudomonadati; phylum Pseudomonadota; class Gammaproteobacteria; order Enterobacterales; family Enterobacteriaceae; genus Escherichia; species Escherichia sp. HH091_1A. Next base: position 2,795,418 of record NZ_AP025747.1, read on the forward strand.
TGGAAATTAACCCGAAATATGAAAAGCGTTTTACGGCGGTAATCAGGGCGGTGGTGCTGGCTACCAACAATAACCCGATGATATTCACCGAACGGGCCGGAGGTGTGTCACGTCGTCGCGTAATTTTCCGTTTCGACAATATCGTCAGTGAGGCCGAAAAAGACAGGGAGCTACCGGAAAAGATTGCGGCTGAAATCCCTGTCATTATCCGCCGATTGCTGGCGAACTTTACCGACCCTGAGAAGGCACGGGCTTTACTACTGGAACAGCGTGACGGTGATGAAGCACTGGCAATAAAGCAACAGACGGATCCGGTTATTGAGTTTTGCCAGTTCCTGAATTTTCTGGAGGAAGCGCGCGGCCTGATGATGGGTGGCGGTGGTGATTCAGTGAAGTACACGACCAGGAACAGCCTTTATCGCGTCTATCTGGCGTTTATGGCGTACGCAGGCAGGAGCAAACCGCTAAACGTAAATGACTTTGGCAAGGCTATGAAGCCAGCCGCGAAAGTTTACGGACATGAATATATTACGCGGAAAGTTAAGGGAGTAACGCAGACTAACGCAATAACAACAGACGAGTGCGACGCGTTTTTATAATTTTTTGTAATTGCTGTCTACCCTGTCTACCTGAGTAAAGAAAAATACATTTAATTCAGTGCATTAAGTTATGTAGATAGCCTTTTTTTACTATCTACCCACTATCTACCCTCTCTACCTGATTTTACCTGAATCAGACAGGGAGGTAGACACGGGGTAGATAGTGGATAAAAGCACTCTACCCCGCTGAAAGCCGCGCCATTACTGGCATGAGGGCCACTAAGGTAGATAAGGTAGACAAGGGGAGGCACAACTCAAAACTTTTTAAACGAGGGGGTAAAAATAAATATGCACACTTCAGGGAAATTTAATAAATCACTCAAAAAACGCAGAGACAGAACAGAACCGAAATATCGCGCGTTAGACATGACAGAGCACGCTTTAAAGGTGGCAATCAGAACGATAGACCGCCACGCGGGGGAAGGATACGCGAAAGCACATCCCGACCTGATAAGCGCATTCATGACCACGACGGCGGCAAATTTTGCCACGCTGACAGAGCGGGAGATTGCCGAAGCGGAACAGGTAACAACAATCAACGTTAAAACCGGAGAGGTGGAATCATGACAGCACAGATAGCCGCTTACGGGCGGCTGGTGGACGACCCGCAGGTAAAACAGACCAGCAAGGGCACACCGATGACGCTGGCGCGTATGGCGGTCCCCCTTCCGTGCAGCCAGGCAGATGACGGAACGGCGACGATGTGGTTATCCGTCCTGGCATTTGGCAGACAGGCCGAAGCACTGGAAAGGCACCGCAAGGGTGAACTCCTGAGCGTGGCGGGTAACATGCAGATCAGCCAGTGGACTGGGCAGAACGGAGAAACGCGGCAGGGCTGGCAGGTTATCGCAGACAGTGTAATCAGTGCGCGAACGGCGCGACTGGGCGGCAAAAAAGGTCAACAGGGCCAGGCTACTGACGCGCTGAACAGGGCAAAACAACAGGCGGGGAATGATGATCCGTACGGGGATAACATACCGTTTTAAGCGACGAGTGACAGAAGCCGGAGCAATCCGGCTTTTTTACGGGTCCTCCTGGCGGGGTGGGCCTGAACACGGGGCGGGAGGCGCGGAAAAAAGCGCATTTTTGTGATTTTATCGTCATCATCATCATGAGCGTAATTTATTGTTTTTAATTGTTTTGATGCAAAAAAGATGATGGTTGTGGTTAATTTTTGTTCGACATCTTTGCAGGCAGATAAAAAAGCCCGATAAGGTCAGAGGTGGCTTATCGGGCTTTTGCATATGAGGCTTTTTGGTGCACTGACACACATGATCGGGATCATCATTTCATAATTTGCAACACAACTCAACATCATTGCATAAAATGCAATCATGATTATAATCAGAACTGGATGAACATCCAGTTCTGATTTTTTAAGTCAAAGAGGAATTTCTTACTATGGCTGAAGAGAAAAAAGGCGGTGTTTCGGTGTACATAAGCCCCGAAATCGTGGAGGTGCTCAAGCAGCGCCACAAAAAAAACTATGAGGCTGGCGTGGCGGCTGGACTGGATCCGCTGATGACGCCGGAGCCGTCGATAGGTTCACTTGTACGCTCTTATTTACTTGCGGCGCTTGGGATGCATAAAAATTATGGGGGTGAATAATGGCAGGCAAAGCAACGGCACTTAACACTAACCAGCTTTTCATGTACCTGAATCGCGGGGATATTGCGGAATTTAAATTCAGTCCGCTGTTTACCACGCTGTTTTTCCCGAACGTGGCGACATTCAACACCCAAAACATCATGCTGGACACCCTGGACATTGAAGAGGTTACGATGTCGGCGTTTTGTTCGCCTATGGTGGGTAGTCAGGTCCAGCGCGATAAAGGGTACGAAACCAGCACGATTAAACCTGGATACATGAAGCCGAAGCACGAAATCGATCCAACGAAAACCATCATACGTATGGCTGGAGAAGATCCGGCACAGCTTAATGACCCAACCTATCGCCGTATGCGCCTGATTACTGGCAACATGCGCCGCCAGATAAACGCGATTAAAGCGCGCGTGGAATGGCTGGCGGTGAATGCGATAACGACCGGAAAAAACATCATTGAGGGCGAAGGCATAGAACGCTATGAAATCGACTGGAAGATACCGGAAAAAAACATCATAGAGCAGGCCAAAGGCCGTAAATGGTCCGAGCAGGACAAAGAAACCCACGATCCAATCTATGATATCGAGCTTTATGCGGATCAAGCATGTTGCCCCGCCAACGTCATGATCATGGGCGCTGAGGTATGGCGAACGTTACGCAGCTTTAAAAAATTCCGCGAACTGTACGATCTTTCCCGTGGTTCAGAGTCCTCCGCAGAGCTGGCCTGTAAAAACCTGGGCGAAGTGGTGAGCTTTAAAGGATATCTGGGCGATATTGCCCTTATCGTCTATTCCGGCAAATACACTGACAGCGACGGCACCGAAAAATATTTCCTTGAGCCTGATTTGCTGGTCCTGGGCAACACCAACAATAAAGGGCTGGTGGCCTATGGTGCGATTATGGATCAGGAAGCGGTCAGAACGGGCGCAACGCAAAACATGTTTTACCCGAAAAACTGGATTGAGGACGGCGATCCGGCGATTGAGTACGTGCAGACGCACAGCGCACCGCAGCCGGTTCCGGCAGATATTCGCAAATTTGTTACCGTCAAAATTGGTTAACGGGGGATTCTATGGACACTCCATACATTGAGTTATTTGCAGGCAGTCAGCAGGTTGCCACGACGCTGGTACATTTTGCCGCTGATGCTGGCGTTATTCAGGAATTTACCCCGCTGATGCTGGCGTTATTCAGGAATTTACCCCGCTGATGCTGGCGGACAATGGCGAATTTAAGCCGTGGGATGGTCAGGAATCTGGCAAGGCTGTTTATCTGACGGCGTATCCCGTGGACACGTCAACGCAGAAATCAGCACAGTGTTACAAGACGGGGATATTCAATATTGCCGCCGTTAACTGGCCTGAGAGCGTCGACACCGACGCGAAAAAATGTGCCGCCTTTGCGGGTTCTGGTGTATCTGTTCAGCCGCTGGCGCGATAAGCAGGGGGGAACGATGGCAACGAATGAAAGTATCATGGCGCTACCGCTGGCGAGTAAATTTAAAGCTGAAGCGCGGGCAATGGCTGACAGATGTCTATCAACCTACGAAGCTATATATCAACTTAACAAACTGGAAGAACAGGACAAGCCGCGCGCTGATGCGATTATGTCGCTTCATGAATCTGACGACTATCAGCCGCTGTTACGTGCAATGGCAAACGTGCCTTGTATTGATGTTGATACGGCTAAAAACATCCTGAACATGACCATAGAACAGGAACGCCAGAAGGTTGCACCAGAGCTTACCGCAGCCTTTGAAAACTTTATGGACATGCACAGCCCACAAGCCGTATCAGCTGGCATGGCATACGATGGCAGAAACCCGGGCGATGACGGCGACATTGATCGCATACTGAAAACCATCTGAGACAAGGCCGGAGAAATCCGGCTTTTTTGCGGGTCCTTTCCGGCATATGGACCTGTTACGGGGCGGCGACCTCGCGCGTTTTCACTATTTATGACGTTTTTCCGAGAAGGTGCCACCACCACCACTTGATTAATATTTAACCATGCAGTTGAGGTAACATTATGATTGATAAAGCTTGTTTTGTAAGCCAGCAGGAAATAGCTGAACATTTCCAGGTAAACAGAACCACTATTCGCGCATGGACCAAACAGGGGATGCCCTATCTTAATGCGGATCGCGGAAAGTCTGGCGGTTATCACATCGGGCATACATTGCTTTGGTCTTCAGGTAAAAGCCATTTTGAGACCATCGGATATCACGTAGAAACCAGTGCGCTGGAAAAAATTATGGTTGCCAGGCTGCTTTCATCTGAGCGTGACGAGTACTCCAGTGAAGAAACAGAACATCGATTTGATGAAGGTTTGCAGATTTACGGCTATGCACCGGAAGATGTGAGCAAGGCACGAAATAAAATGGCTGGCTTTCTGGCTGGGTGGCGTCATGCAGTAAGCGTTCGCCGTGCCAGCATGGAGCAATCAGCCGATACAGAACAGTAAAGCCGATAACTTGTTAATCACTCGCAGCAATGCATGTGATTTGTGCACACTTTCGGTTAACTGGTTCGATGTCCGGTTTTAGTGTCTGTTTTTTGCGCATGTCCGGTTCATGGAAAGCATGTTTTTATATTTTTCATATGGTTAACTTACAGAGAAACCGGACATGGATCCCGAAAAATTTTCATAAATAGTGAAAACGCGCGAGGTCGCCGCCCCGTAACGGGCCATAATTCCTGGAAGGACCCGACGACACCAGACTATCAGAACGATGGGGGCACAATGACAGAAGCCGAACTACTGCGATTAATCCGTCGCGTTGCCGGAATCAGCCAGCAGGCTGACGAACAGGCCACGCAGCCGGACAGCGTGACCGCAGAAAATTATGTTCGTGTGGTTGCTGAGGTGATGCACCGTGATGGTATCCAGCTTAATGATGCGGATATGCGCGACATACGGATCCGCGTTCTTGAAATGCTGGCCTACCGTCGCCGGATACAGACGTACAGGGAAAAAGCCAAAATAACGTACCAGTGGAAGAAGCCGGAGCGGTTACGGCGGTAACTTGCTGAAGTTAAAGCATAATGCAAATTTGCACTCTGGCCTAACCCGTTAATATTTCAGCAAAGTGCAAATTTGCGTTCTGTAGCTGGTGGCTGGCAGAATGTAAATTTACATTCTGGTGATTTAATCATCTGATTTACCCAGCCCGTACCGGATTACCGTACAGTGAGCGCCATCGCTACCGATACGCACATCAAAGCGGGGTTCGCGCACTTTCACGCGGTACAGGATCCCATCATTTACCATAGCGTTTAACGTTCGTCGGGTTGCCTCTATGTGATATCGCTGATATTCGGAACCATAGAGCAGCACTGTCACACCACGAACATCAAAAGGCGGATCTCCGGCCTCCACCCGCACCCAATCGCGATACTCAGGTTTGTAAAGTTCAAGAATCTGTTTTTTGTGCCTGGTCATTCTCATGTGTGATTCCTTATTGTGGGACAGTACTGTCATACAATAAGCTATGAGGGAAATTATCAAAAGAACGGAAACCAACCATTCAGATTTAACAGGTATCAATGGGATTATGCTTATGGTGCATGATGACAAAGCGGAAGAACTGGAAGCGAAAGGTTTATGGCGACGGGCGGCTAATCGCTGGGGTGAGTTACTGAAACAGGCGGCAAGTGATGAAGCGCGTCAGTATGTAACGGAACGACGAACGGCATGTATCCGGAAGGCAACCATAACCCGGGAACCGGAAAGAGACCTGATTTGTGCCATAAGAACCGCCGCCACAAAAACACTAACGGACATGGGGATCGACCTGAAAAAAGAAGATCCACTGCGGGGCATTCAGCACGGACATACAAAGCGGGATAAACGCAGGAAGTAATTTTTTTCGTGTAACCAGGCAACCGACTATCTGAAAGAAGTCAGAACTACGAAATTTTCGTAGTTTAATTTGCAGCCAGGCTATCGGAGATCGTGACGGAGAGTGACAACCAGTGACACGACGTGACAAAAAGACGGTTTAACCGTTAATTAAAAATCGATGGGATTTTGTGCTTTCCGGACGAGTGGCCAACGTCATTTTTAGCGAAAAGCTCTGATTAAGGTCATTGGCTGAATGGTCATAATGACCACGCAGATCATCAAGGCAACCATAACGACTTCCGTTACGGTTGATGCTTTTACCCCATTGGGGGAAAAGTATTACGATAATCATTACACCTACCGAACAGGCAAAGCCCAGCAGCCTGATTAACATTTAACCGGAAAAAAACCGGGGAGCAGGATGATAGTCGCTAGGGCAATTATTGCTGAAATTGTACACTTTTTCAGCAAATTATTTTAGTTATACGTTTGGTTATACGATTTAAAAGTTGAATAAAGAATATTATTTAAAATCATTTAGTTATACACTTAATTAAACTACTCTCGTGCGACCAAAAATCCCAAGAAAAACCAACCTATTGCGGTTGGTTTTTTTATATCTGCGATTAATTTGATAAACAGACCGCGACACATTACGGCCTGTTTATTTTCTGTTATCAGAACGTCCAGACCACACCCGCCTGGGTATTCCACGGTGATTCTACCCCCGCGCCATTGCCATAGCTGACTGACAAATGACCGCTTAACGTCGGGGTAAACGATGACCTTATCCCAGCCTGATAAACGCCACGGGTTCCGGCCACATCGTTATTAAATTTGCCGTCGTCATTAACATTCACCTGGTTAGAATCGGCGTATTCCTGACGTACGGCGGCTTTCAGCCAGGGTTCCAGCGTCGTACCGTTTTGCAGGTCCATGTGATAGCTTACCGCCGTTCCCGCTTCAGCGCGTAATATGCGGGTATTTCCCACATCCGCGCGCATGCCGTTTGATAACGTGTAGTCCTGACCATCTGTGGTAAAGCCGGTAAAGGCGAGATAGGGTCTAATACTCCACAATCCGTCAACCCAACGGAACCCGCTCTCAACATGAGCACCCGCGCCGTTACTATTGTAATCGCCAAACGCTGTTGCCCCATTACTCATCTTGCCATGGATGGTGTTGGCAAAACGGTCAACTTTCACCACCCCATCAACATAGGCACCGTTCTGATGCTCCCAACCGGCATAAGCCCCCAGGGTATAGCTATCGACATTGCCTTTGCCGCCGCGATCAAAACCAATATCAGAATGAGAGTAACCAAAGAACAAGCCGCGAATTGTACTGCTTTCTTCACGGGAGAAACGGCTATCGATACCGAGCGTCAGCCCCGTCAATGTTTGCTCAAAGCCAGCTCCCGCATCAGTGGTTACGTTGTTGCGGGTGTTAATTGCCGAACTCCACATCGCCGTATCGTAATTAACGCCTTTTACGCTACCAAGACGCTCACGTACGGTATCCAGTTCTGCATCAAATACCAGCGGTTGTGCTGCCGCCATATTCAACACATCAGTGGTTGAAGGAGTTATTTGCGTGCGATTCTCTGCCAGACTCCAGCTATGGTTGCCATTATCTTGCAAGATATATTCATACGTACCGATATCAACAACGCCTCCGGCATTGCCCAAGGTAAATGCAGCATCACCGCCGCCCGTTGTTACCAGTGTAAGGCTATCTCCTGCTGCCGGGCTGGCACCGGTGTCCGTAACGAAGATTTTGAAATTACCTGTTGCCTGATCGGTGACGTTAAGCTGATCGCTCTGGTGATTGGCCATATCGGTGCGCATATAAAAATTGCCGTTTCCCGACAGGGTATTAGTGGTCAACGTAGTGAAATTTTCCGCACTTGCCGTCACGGTTGAGCGAGTTGCTGGCTCAGCCATCATAACGACAGTTCCGTCTGACATCACCAGGTTTGCTAAATTGAGACGGGTGTTTTGGTTTATATTATTGATATCGGCAATAATAGCCCAAAAACTCTCTTCGATAGAAACATCTGCTTTACTGGTATCCACTGCGCCATGCGTTCTTAAAGATGCACCATCAGAAACCACCACGTCACCTAATAATGTAGCCGGTGTATAAAAATTTAATTCCAGCGCCATTGCATCAATAATGCCCTCATTTCCTCTGACTGTTACGTTAACCATTGTGCCAGTCCAGACATTAGCGCGACCATTATCGATAACCATATTTTCAGATATAGCATTTGAGGAATATTTTATGCTTCCATTCTGCACTGACCGACCAAGATCATAAACTGCATGTGCCTGCACTCTCGTACCAGTATCTCTTCCCAACGATTGCATGGTTGCATGCTCATCAAGGATAGTGTCAATTGCCTGAGTGCCTTCCATAACAATTAGCCCGGAACCGTCATCTAGTTCATAATTTTTAGACACGCCATCTTTTATGCTAAATTGGCCTTTACTGTTTGTACCACTCACTTCCAGCGCATTCGTTGAAACAATTAATTTTCCGCCTGCTTTTTTGTCAACGCCAGTTGCAGTCCCGCCATCCATAACCTCCAGTAAACCACCACTATCCACAGTGGTATTATAAGCGAAGTCATTCTCTTCAACCCGCAAACTTCCGCCGTTTTCCAACAGCATATTGTTAGCAACCCCATCTTTGATATCAAACTGACCGAGACGATTTGTTCCGAATACCTCCATAACCCGCGTGGTTGTTTTGATTGCACCGCCTGCTTTTTGATCTACCGCAAATGCCAATCCGCCATCTTTAATCTCCAGTAGTCCTCCCTTTTCGATAACGGCGAAGATGGCAATGCCTTCGGTTTCAACGATTAAGCGCCCGCCTTTAATCGTGGGATCATTCGCTGCGCCATAAACCTGTAACACACCATTATTGATGGTAGTTTGGTTTGCTGCACCACCCAATTGAACAATTTGATAACCATCATTTAATACTGAGTATTCTGCTGAGCCATATGCTTCAATGTACTGATACCCTCCGTTGATTTCAGCATTATTACTTACACCACATTCTTTTATATGCTGTTCTCCGCTGGGAGTGATTTTCGTATTATTTGCGGTCCCATAAACCAGCTGGATATCTTTTTCCAGGACAACACCATCAACAGTCGTTCCATACTCAACAGTTGATGCCAATGCTATGGGAGAATATAACGCTGTAGCCACCAGAACAGATATTGCGGAACGACAAAGAGAAACAGAACCAGAGTGATGCATTAATCTTTCATCCTATGAAATTAATTGCTGTAAAAGCATTGGGTACTGAAAATACCCATAGCGCCATACCCGGAGTCAGTTTTTAAAAACTGTTTAAAGAAATGCACATGTATTGTGATTGATTTTTTAGTTGTTTTTCTTGATGGGAAGTTGATGCAAAATTCCATATTTATAATGAAAATGATGCGAGGGTGAACTAATGAGCTGTACTTTTCACTACATGTCCATACATAAAATGGGGTAACATTCACGCGCCTGGTAGCGTTTCCAACGCTACGCTCAAACATAATGATTCTAATAAAACCTCAGGAGACTACTATGCCTGAAGCAACGCCTTTTCAGGTGATGATTGTGGATGATCATCCACTTATGCGACGCGGTGTTCGTCAGTTACTGGAACTTGATCCTGGCTTTGAAGTGGTCGCCGAAGCGGGCGACGGCGCAAGTGCTATCGATCTGGCGAATAGACTGGATATCGACGTGATCTTGCTGGATCTCAATATGAAAGGTATGAGTGGCCTGGATACCCTCAATGCCTTGCGCAGGGATGGCGTTACCGCGCAAATTATTATCCTGACCGTATCAGATGCCTCCAGCGATGTCTTTGCGCTGATAGACGCAGGCGCAGACGGTTATCTGTTGAAAGACAGCGACCCGGAAGTGTTGCTGGAAGCGATTCGTGCCGGAGCGAAAGGCAGCAAAGTCTTTAGCGAACGCGTCAATCAGTACTTACGTGAACGTGAAATGTTTGGCGCGGAAGAAGATCCCTTCAGCGTGCTGACGGAGCGCGAGCTGGATGTTCTGCACGAGCTGGCACAGGGGCTGTCAAATAAACAGATTGCCTCGGTGTTGAATATTTCCGAGCAGACGGTAAAAGTCCATATCCGTAATCTGCTGCGTAAACTCAATGTCCGCTCACGCGTGGCGGCCACTATTCTGTTCCTGCAACAACGTGGGGCACAATAAAAAAATAGCCCGATGGATTTATCCTCGGGCTGATATTGATGACAAACGCAAAACGGCCTGATGCGCTACGCTTATCAGGCCTTGTATTATCCCTCCTGTGCAGAGAAAATCGGCCAGTTTTCTCTGCCTGCAGTCCGCATGCCGTATCGGGCCTTAGGTTTTCAACCTGTTGCGTAGATTTATGCAGCGGACTGCCTTACTCCCAAAGTGATAAACCGGACAGTATCATGGACCGGTTTTCCCGGTAATCCGTATTTGCAAGGTTGGTTTCACTATGGAACATGAACTTCATTATATCGGTATCGACACCGCTAAAGAGAAACTGGATGTCGATGTGTTGCGTCCTGATGGTCGTCATCGCACCAAAAAATTCGCTAACACCACTAAAGGGCACGATGAGCTGGTGAGCTGGCTGAAAGGTCACAAGATTGACCATGCGCATATCTGCATCGAAGCGACCGGCACCTATATGGAACCTGTCGCAGAGTGCCTTTACGATGCTGGCTACATAGTGTCAGTCATTAATCCTGCACTGGGTAAAGCTTTCGCTCAGAGTGAAGGACTGCGTAACAAGACTGATACCGTGGATGCGCGCATGCTGGCAGAGTTCTGTCGTCAGAAGCGCCCTGCAGCCTGGGAAGCGCCTCACCCGCTTGAACGCGCGTTGCGTGCCCTGGTCGTACGCCACCAGGCGCTGACAGATATGCACACGCAGGAACTGAACCGCACTGAAACGGCGCGGGAAGTCCAGAGACCGAGCATTGATGCTCACCTTCTGTGGCTTGAAGCAGAGCTGAAGCGTCTTGAGAAGCAGATAAAAGACCTGACAGACGATGATCCGGATATGAAACACCGCAGGAAACTGCTGGAAAGTATCCCGGGTATCGGAGAGAAAACATCTGCGGTATTACTGGCTTATATCGGTCTGAAGGACCGCTTCGCCCATGCCAGACAGTTCGCCGCTTTTGCGGGTCTGACACCACGGCGTTATGAATCAGGCAGTAGTGTGAGAGGGGCAAGCCGGTTGAGTAAAGCCGGACATGTGTCGCTTCGCAGGGCGTTGTATATGCCTGCAATGGTAGCCACCAGTAAGACTGAGTGGGGACGGGCGTTCCGCGACCGTCTGGCGGCTAATGGCAAGAAAGGAAAGGTGATTCTCGGCGCGATGATGCGCAAGCTGGCACAGGTGGCGTATGGCGTGCTGAAGTCAGGGGTCCCGTTCGATGCGTCACGGCATAATCCGGTAGCTGCGTAAAAATCGCGGAAGGGATGAAAAAAACAGCGCCTGACGGCGCTGTGTCTGGCATGCCTGCAATCTGGGAAACCGGGGTAGAAAAAAACTTGCAGGCCATAACAGTATCTACGCGGATCGAGCAATGTATTGATTTCGCACGATTTTGTAGGCTGAATAAGGCGTTTACGCCGCATCTGGCATAAACAAAGCGCACTTTGCCATCAGTCTGGCCCGATGGCATCACCATCGGGCTTGTTCTTATTTACTCTCCTGTGGTGATAAATGTTGCATCGCCTGCGCGATACTGCGTTCAATCACCGCACGGCGAGTATCGTTGGCAGGTAAGAGTTTCAACATCATCTCCCACGCGGCAACGGCTTCGCCAAATCGCTGCTGCTCAAAGGCATTAAACGCATACATGCTTAACACACGGATATTGCTATGGTCCGTTCTCACCAACTGGCGTAGCAGTTCACCACCCAGGCGGTTGTCGTTGGGATCAGATGAACGTGTCAACGCTTCAGCGTATCCCAGTGCAGCATCGCTGTTCTTCGGATCGAGGCGATACGCAGTGGCGTATGCATCGGTGGCAATACTGGCGTTACCCAGCGCCATGCCAACGCGGCCCAACATAATCCAGCCTTCTATATCTCCCGGATTTTTTTGCAGTTGAGTACGCATTCCCAGCGCAAGGCGGGACATCTCTTCTTCGTTGAGCGGCTCAGCTTTCGGATCCAGCGCCCTGTCCAATAACGCCGGCGCCTGAGCCGTGGCCTGCTGCCAAATTTTCACCTGCTGATAATTGCCGGTCTGGTAGTAGCTGACGCCAGCCACAATTAACGCCACCACAATACCCGGCAGATAAACAACATATCCGGCACGCTTACCTTCCGGCACGCTTTGTTCAGGAAACTCTTCCTGCACCACGCGTACCCGACGCCGCGAGCGGGAGTAAATAACCCAACCGCCAATGCCAATAGCGACTACCGGTAGCACCCACAGCAGAACGGTCAGCGGCGTTAACGGCGGATCGTAAGTGACGAAGTTGCCATAGCGCGCCACCATATAATCGACAATCTCTTTCTTACTTTTACCTTCCTGCATCAGTTCGTACACTTTCTGGCGCAGGTCGGTGGCAATCATCGAGTTGGAATCGGCAATGCTGTTATTCTGGCATTTCGGGCAGCGCAGTTCTTCAGTAAGCTGACGAAACTGTTGTTCCTGTGCTTCATCTTTAAACTGCAACACGTCGATGGTCGCCAGCGCTGAGCCGGAGATCATCAGCATCAGCACGCCCAATAAAAACCTCATTGTGCGGCCTCCTTACTGTATTTCTCCCACAACGGCTTGATCTCTTCTTCCCAGACGCGGGGATTGAGATCACCCGCATGGCGATAGCGAATGATGCCGTTGCCGTCGATGAGGAACGTTTCTGGCGCGCCATAGACACCGAGATCCAGCCCTAACATGCCGTCGCCATCAAACAGGCTTAACGCGTAAGGATTGCCCAGCTCTTTCAGCCAGTTGATTGCCTTCTGGCGATCGTCTTTATAGTTCATGCCGACCACGCGGATGCCCTGCGCAGAAAGCTGATTCAGATATTGATGTTCCGCACGGCAGGTCGGACACCAGGTCGCCCAGACGTTAAGCAGCACTGGTTTGCCCTGAGTCAGCACATCCGCCTGATAAAACTGCCCCGGATTGTCCAGTGATTCGAGGCGAAACTTTGGCACCGGCTTGCCAATGAGCGCCGATTCCAGATTGGTCGGATCATCCCCTTCGGCATTACGTGCCAGCTGCCACAGCAACGCCGCGGCAATCGCCAGGAAGATAATCAAAGGAATTAACAATACGTTGCGCTTCATACAGCCTCCGGCGCAGTTTTCTGCGGGTTCACGCGCTTACGATAGCGAGGATCAAACAGGCACAGCAGCCCGCCCAACGCCATCATCAGCCCGCCCGCCCAAATCCAGCGAACAAACGGTTTGTAGTAAAGACGCACAGCCCACGCGCCGTTTTCCAACTCTTCACCGAGCGCTGCGTACAGGTCACGCGTGATGCCACCGTCAATCGCCGCTTCGGTCATCATCGACCCGGCAGTGTTGTAATAACGTTTTTCCGCATACAGCACCGTTTCCGGTTTACCCTCTCGCGTTACGCCGATAGTCGCCACACCGCCACGCCAGTTCGGACCAGTCACTTCTTTGACATCACGGAAGGTGAAGCGATATTCATGAATATCGACGCTATCACCGGACTTCATGCGCACATCACGCTCAACGCTATAGTTCTGGCTAAAGGCAATACCAACAATTGTTACCGCCAGCCCCAGGTGAGCCGCCACCATGCCCCAATAACTAAAGGTGGTTTTCGTGCCGCGTGAAATACGCAGCGCAGCTTCCGCAATTGCCAGCACCGCAATCCAGCAGGCCATTGCCAGGCCGAGCACCGTCATCGCCACAACTTTGCTTTCGAACAGCCACGGCAACAGCAGAGACAGCACCAGCGTAGAGATGAAGGCGATAATCAATAAATTGCGGATTTTACGTGGGCGATCGCGCCCCCAGCGCACCAGAGGACCGACACCCAGCAGTAGCGCAAACGGCACCATCAGCCAGGTAAACATGGTGTTGAAGAACGGTTCGCCAATCGAAATGCTGCCCAGTCCCAGTTGCTTGTGCACCAGCGGCAGCAGCGTCCCCAGCAATACCACCAGCATTGCGGCGACCAGCAAAACGTTGTTCGCTAACAGCAGAGATTCCCGCGACCACAGCGCATTGTTTACGCGTGAGCGAACTTTGTGTCCACGCGCGGCAAACAGCAGCAGCGAACCGCCAATCACCAGCACCATAAAAGCGAGGATAAACATACCGCGCGCCGGATCAGACGCAAACGCGTGTACCGATACCAGCACGCCGGAACGCACGAGGAAAGTCCCCAACAGACACAACGAGAAGGCACTGATTGCCAGCAGTAATGTCCACGCTTTGAAGCTGGCGCGTTGTTCAGTGACCGCCAGCGAGTGCATCAGCGCAGTACCCACCAACCACGGCATAAACGAGGCGTTTTCTACCGGATCCCAGAACCACCAGCCGCCCCAGCCGAGTTCGTAATAGGCCCATGCGGAACCGAGCACAATGCCGAGCGTCAGGAAAATCCACGCGGCCAACGTCCACGGACGGGTAAAGCGTGCGTAAGTGCTGTCCAGACGACCACTCAGCAAAGAAGCAATGGCAAAAGCAAACGCCACCGAGAAACCGACGTACCCCATATAGAGCAGGGGCGGGTGGAAGATCAGCCCTGGATCCTGCAACAGCGGGTTAAGATCGCGCCCTTCAATCGGGAAGTTTGGCAACGTGCGTGAGAACGGGTTAGAGGTAAAGAGAATGAACAGCAAAAAGCCGACACTGACCATCCCCATTATCGCCAGTACACGGGCCACAATATCCAGCGGAATACGCTGACTAAAAATCGCCACCGCAAAGGTCCAGCCGCTCATCAGCAGCACCCACAGCAGTAGCGAGCCTTCATGCGCACCCCAGGTTGCCGCCACGCGATACCACACCGGAAGCTGGGTATTGGAGTTGCTGGCAACATAGGTGACAGTAAAGTCATTCACCACGAAAGCATTGACCAGCACCAGAAATGCGCCAGCCACAGACATAAATAGCAGCCAGGCAAACAAGCGCGAAGAAGCCATCATGCGCGCATCCCCGCGCGCCACGCCCCATAGCGGATACACGGACAGCAACAGCGCAATTCCTAGCGCCAGGCACAGCAGTCCGTTACCAATTTCTGGCATCATGATGCTGGGCCCTTATAAACACTCGTCGGGCGACGGTGATTAGCTTCCATCGCTTTCTCGACTTCTGGCGGCGTGTAGTTTTCATCGTGTTTCGCCAGTACTTCTTTCGCAAGGATATGATTGCCTTTTTCCAGTTCGCCCTGCACCACAACGCCCTGCCCTTCACGGAACAGATCCGGCAAAATGCCTTCGTAAGAGACATCTACTGAACCTTCAGCGTCGTAAATAGTGAACGTTACTTTTAGCGAATTGGGATCGCGCTGCACGCTACCCGGCATTACCATCCCGCCAACGCGCAGACGCTGACCGACTTCCGGCATCTGTTGAGTTTCACGCTTGCCGTAGAGAATTTCCCCCGGCGTATAAAAAAGATCGATATTCGAGCGCAGCGCATACAACACCAGGCCGATAGTCAGCGCCAGCCCCGCCAGCACGGCACAGGCAATCCACAAACGGTTTTTACGGCGAATATTCATGCAGCCTCCTGCTGTTGCGCAGCACGTAAACGCGCCTCACGCGCCCGCTGTTGCGCCACGCCACGCAGAATTGCGCGATGCTGCAACACGGAGTGCACGACCAAAACCACCAGCGGAATAACGGTCATCACCACCGCCAGCCAGACAAAAAAGGCGTAACCGCCCATTGCGAAAAATTCATTCCAGGAAGCAAATGCAGGGGTCATTTACGGCCTCTTTTCAGTATCAGTTCACTCACCCACGGACGGCGTTTTTCCATCAGCAAAATTAAATTACGCATCCGCATCAGCGTCAGCGTGGCAGACAGCAGCAGGAAGCCAAAAATCGACCAGCGCAGCGGCGAACGCATCGCCGGATCGATACTTTGCTGCATCCGCGTTGATCCCTGATGCAGTGTGTTCCACCACTCCACGGAGTAATGAATAATCGGCAGGTTCACCACGCCAATCAGCACCAGAATACCTGCCGCTCGGCCCGCCAGACGGCGGTCGTCGAAGGCGTGCCACAGGGCAATCACACCAACATACAGAAACAGCAGCACCAGTTCAGAAGTCAGACGTGCGTCCCATACCCACCAGGTGCCCCACATCGGTTTTCCCCATGCAGAGCCGGTGACAAGGGCAATAAAGGTAAACACGGCACCAATGGGAGCCATCGCCGCGACCGCCAGGTTAGCCATTTTCATCTGCCAGACAAGGCCAATAAACGCCGCCACCGCCATTGATGCATAAATGCCCATCGACCAGATCGCCGCAGGCACATGCAGGTAGATAATGCGATAGCTATTTCCCTGCTGATAATCAGCCGGAGCAAAGCCGAATCCCCAGACCCAGCCGACGGTAAGCACGACCACACTGGCAATTGCCAGCCACGGTATAAACCAGCCACAGATTTGATACAGCCGTGGTGGGATCGCCAGTTGATGCAGTGTTTTCCACATAGTTTCGATACCAGACTCGAACAAAAATCAGTAATCCAGCGTTATTGAATGCTGATTCGTAACGCTGCCGCCGTCGCAAAAGGACTTAATGTCGCGGTGCCTGCCAGCAACGCGCCTAAAATTGCCAGATACCCGTCAACGGGCAAATGCATCGAAGCCGCGTCCATCGCGGCGGTGGCAAAGATGAGTAATGGGATAGTCAGCGGTAACACCAGTATGCTGAGCAGCACACCACCGCGTTTAAGTCCCACTGTCAGCGCCACGCCCGGTGCACCGAGAAAACCAAGCGTTGGGGTTCCCAGCAGCAGCGTCAGCGCCATCACTTGCCAGCCATAAACATCCATTCCCAGTAGCATTGCTACCAGAGGCGAAAGGATGAGTAACGGCAGACCGGTTACCATCCAGTGCGCCATCACCTTCGCCAGCACAACGGCGGGCAAGGGTAACGGCAACAACATCAATTGTTCAAGACTGCCGTCCTGCAAATCGTCACGGAACAGTCGTTCCAGTGCCAGCAAGGATGAAAGCAGCGCGGCAACCCAGATAATGCCAGGGGCAATACGCGCCAGCAGTTGCGGCTCCGGACCGATACTGAGCGGAAAAAGGGTAATAACAATCAGGAAGAACCACAGCGGGTTAGCGATTTCGGCGCTATGACGAAACGCCACGCGCAGTTCAAGACGGAAAATTCGCCAGAACATTATTCGGCCCTCGTTTTCGTCAGTGAAATGCGGCGGATTTTACTTTCAGTAACGTTGAGCGGCTGGTGGGTAGTCAGAATCACAGTCCCCCCCTGCTCCGTATGCTGCGCCATACGCTGGGTCAGACGATCGACGCCGTTAACGTCAATCGCGGTAAAAGGCTCGTCGAGTATCCATAACGTGGCACGGGTCAGCCACAGACGCGCTAAAGCGACGCGGCGTTGTTGCCCGGCAGAAAGTTGATTTACCGGAATATCTTCGAATCCGGCAAGCCCGGCCTGCGCCAGGGCTTCCAGACATTGTGCGGTATCGCCATCGCGATGATAAAAGTGCAGATTTTCTAACGCCGTCAGCCGGGTTTTGATCCCCGGCTGATGGCCTATCCATAACAGGTTTTGATGGTAGCTGTCGCGTACCTGATGCAAGGGCTGCCCTTGCCAGAGAACCTCGCCTGCGTCAGGGCGAGACAACCCCGTCAGCAAACGGAGAAGCGTTGTCTTCCCCGCGCCGTTGCTACCGGTGATTTGTACCCACTCGCCTGCGTTCAGCGTAAATGACAAACCACTAAATAAGGTTCGTTCATCCCGCTCGCAAAGTAACTCTCTGGCTTCAAGCATACCCACGCAATAACCCTGTTAAAAACCTGGCTCGACTTCGCGCATATCGGGCAGCTTGTGCGCTATCCCTTTATGGCAATCAATACAGGTTTGCCCATCTTTCACCGCCTGGTCGTGCATCTTAGCGGCAACTGATTTCTGGGCGGTTGTATCCATATACTCGAAGTTGTGACAGTTACGACACTCCTGCGAGTTATTGTCCTTCATGCGCCGCCACTCATTCTGTGCCATCGTCAGGCGATGAGCTTCAAATTTCTGCGGCGTGTCAATAACGCCAAAAATTTTACCATACAGCTCTTTACTTGCTTTGAGCTTGCGTATCATCTTCGGCACAAACTCGTGCGGAACGTGACAATCCGGACAGGTCGCACGGACGCCGCTACGGTTGTTGTAGTGCACGGAATCCATGTATTCCTGATACACCGTGTTACGCATTTCGTGGCAGCTAATGCAGAACTCTTCGGTATTGGCTTTTTCCATCCCGGTGTTAAAGCCGCCCCAGAAAACGATGCCGCCGACAAAACCGATCAACAGCAGCGTCCCCAGTGCCAGACGGCTGGGGGTACGCCACCATTTCCACAGGCGCTTAATCAGACCAGGCTTACGGTCAGAATTTCCCATAATAACCTCTTATTTCCCGTAACCTTTTGACGGGGTAAAGGTATTCACCACGATTGGCGCGGTATCAGCCTGCGGCACGTGGCATTGCAGACAGAAGTAACGACGTGGAGCCACTTCTGCACCCACTTTGCCGTCGCTGTCCATAAAGTGAGTAGGACTAATGCGCGGCGCGCCAGTGGTGCGATAGCTTTCGACACCGTGGCACTGCAAGCAGCGGTTGGTATTGGTCGTTACCTGATAACCTTCAACGCTATGCGGGATCATTGGCGGCTGATTCACATAGTTCAGCGGCATCCGATCCTGCTCTTTTGGCATCCGAATGGCCCCTTCCTGCGTCCCGGATACTTCCGGCGACTGGCTAAAATCGACGCCATTAGCCGCCCAAACCGCGCCGCTCACCACCAGGGCCAGCATCGCCGTCCATTGACACAGCGCTTTCTTCAGGTCATGGCTTTTCATGATTTCGCTCCCGAACTCCATCGTGTAGTTATTGTAAATACATCCTCAGAACAGACATCCACGCAGCGACCGCACGTCATGCAATCGCGGCTGGTGACCTGCACCGGGCTTTGTTCATCCAGCACCGGGGCACGTAGCACATGCGGTTCCGGGCAAACATGAAAACAATCCATACAGCGGTTACATTTCTGCCGATCGGTGGCCGCAACGGTAATCACACCTTTACTACCCAGCACGCCATACAGTGCACCAACCGGACAAATGTGCCCGCACCAGCCGTGTTCAACGACCAGTAGATCAAATAAAAACAGCGCGAGAATAAGCAGCGCGCCGCTGCCGAAGCCCATTACCAGGCTACGCCCCATCAGGGAAACGGGGTTGATCCATTCCCAGATGAGCGTGCCAGTTAAGGCCGATCCCACCAGAATGATCACCAACAGCACGTAGCGAATGTGGCGAGGGATCGTCGCAGACTGATTGAGGTCAAATCGTCTGCGTAACCAATTTGCTAAGTCGGTAATCGGGTTCAGCGGGCAGACCCAGCTGCAAAATAATCGCTTTCCTGCCAGGGCGTAGAGCACGGTGATAATCACCGCACCTGTCAGCGCTACCGTGGCAGGCAGATGACCGCTGGCAAGGCTTTGCAGCGTCATCAGCGGATCGGTCAGCGGAACGGTGTCGAATAACAGGCTACTGCTGTAGTTGCCGTGCAAGATCCACACACCAAACCACGGACCGCTCAAAAACATCCCCAGCACGAAGAACTGACAAAGGCGACGTAACACTAACCAACGGTGACTGCGCCACCAGCCTTTTTTCTCCAGCGCCTCGCGCCCGGCGTCACGTTTACGATTTGCCATTGTTCCCCTCCAGCCAGCCGAAGCGGTAATGGTGACCTAACTCCCCTTTCGCCAGTGACAGCGGTAACACCTTGATTGCGGGTTGTTCCAGCACGCACACTTTTTCGCACTTACCGCAGCCGGTACAGGCGTCGCTGTGAACCGTCGGCAGAAAACGGGCGTGCTTACCGGTACGCGTGTTACGCTCCAGCTCCAGGGTGATTGCCTCATCAATTTTCGGGCATTCGCGATAGCAAACATCGCAGCGCAGCCCCTGAAAGTTGAGGCAGTTCTCCTGATCCACCAGCACCGCCAGCCCCATCCGCGCGTCGTCGATCGATTCGATCTCTCGATCCAGCGCACCGCTCGGGCACACTTTGGCGCACGGAATGTCCTCACACATTTCGCAAGGAATATCTCGCGCGACAAAGTACGGCGTACCTGCCGACAGGCCAGAGGCCAGTGTCGCCAGTTTTAAGGTGTCGTAAGGGCAAGCCTGAACACACTGACCGCAACGTACGCAGGCACTGGCAAAGGCGTTCTCGTTTATGGCTCCGGGCGGGCGCAACCGCACGCCAGATGCACGTGCGGTTTGCTGTTGTAACCCCAGCGCCACACCCACGGCAGCCAGCCCGCCAGCTGTGCGAACGACATCGCGCAGAAAGCGGCGGCGACCATTTTGAGGTTTCGCTGACCGGGACATAATGGCTTACACCTTCTCCAGTTTGACCGCACACTTCTTGAAGTCCGTCTCTTTCGAGAGCGGATCGGTCGCATCCAGCGTCAGTTTGTTAACCAGCTGTGCGGCGTCGAAGAACGGCATATACACCAGGCCCTGCGGCGGACGGTTACGACCGCGCGTTTCAACAATCGAGATCACTTCGCCACGGCGAGAAACCACTTTCACTTTGTCGCCACGACGCAGATCGCGCGCTTTCGCATCCAGCGGATGAATAAACAGGACCGCTTCCGGGAAGGCACGGTGCAGTTCCGGTACACGGCGAGTCATACTGCCGGTGTGCCAGTGCTCCAGGACACGCCCGGTAGAGAGCCACAGATCGTACTCTTCATCCGGTGCTTCCGCCGCCGGTTCGAACGGCAGTGCGAAGATCACCGCTTTGCCATCCGGTTTACCGTAGAACTTGTAGCCTTCACCCGCTTTCACGTACGGGTCGTTACCTTCGCTATAACGCCACTGCGTTTCTTTACCGTTAACCACCGGCCAGCGCAGACCGCGCGCTTTGTGGTAGTCATCGAACGGCGCGAGATCGTGACCGTGACCGCGACCAAACCATGCATACTCTTCGAACAGCCCTTTTTGCAGATAGAAGCCCAGCTCGCGGGATTCATCGTTCAACTGATCTTCTGCCAGTTCGGATACCGGGAATTTGCTCACTTCCGGGGTGGCATACAGAACCTCATACAGCGTTTTGCCACGCAGTTCCGGTTTCTTCGCCAGCAACTCTTCCGGCCACACTTCTTCAGTTTTGAAGCGGCGGGAGAACTGAACTAACTGCCAGAGATCCGATTTTGCTTCGCCCGGTGCCTGTACCTGCTGACGCCAGAATTGAGTACGGCGTTCGGCGTTACCGTAAGCACCCTCTTTTTCTACCCACATTGCGGTCGGCAGGATCAAGTCGGCTGCCAGCGCACTGACTGTCGGATACGGATCGGAAACGATGATAAAGTTGCGCGGATCGCGCCAGCCCGGCATACGCTCTTCATTAATGTTCGGCCCGGCTTGCATGTTGTTGGTACACATGGTCCAGTAAACATTCAGTTTGCCGTCTTTCAGCGCACGGTCCTGTGCCACCGCGTGCAGGCCGATTTTCGCCGGAATGGTGCCGCTCGGGATATTCCACTTCTTCTCGCAGATATCACGGTGTTTCTCATTGGTCACCACCATGTCCGCAGGCAGACGGTGAGCAAAGGTGCCCACTTCTCGCGCAGTACCACACGCGGAAGGCTGCCCGGTCAGGGAGAACGGACCGCAACCCGGCTGAGAAATTTTGCCAGTCAGCAAGTGTAGGTTGTAGACCAGGTTGTTGGCCCACACGCCACGGGTATGCTGGTTGAAGCCCATCGTCCAGTAGGAGATGACTTTCTTGTTCGGATCGGCATACAGCTGCGCCAGTTGTTCTAGCTGGTCTTTCGGCACGCCGGTCATTTCAGCGGTTTTTTCCAGCGTATACTCGGCAACGAAGGCTTTGTAATCTTCAAAGCTCATCGGCTCGGAAGCGTCAGAACCTGGATTCTTCGCTGCTTTTTCCAGCGGATGGGTCGGACGTAAACCGTAGCCGATGTCCGTCGCCCCTTTACGCAGGTTAACGTGTTTGCTAAAGAAGTCCTGATTTATCGCGTTGTTTTGAATGATATAGTTGGCGATGTAGTTCAGGATCACCAGGTCAGACTGTGGCGTAAAGATGATGCCGTTATCCGCCAGCTCGAAGCTACGATGCTGGTAGGTAGAAAGCACCGCCACGGTGACGTTCTGGTTAGAGAGACGACGGTTGGTGATGCGCGACCAGAGAATCGGGTGCATCTCCGCCATGTTAGCGCCCCACAGCACAAACGCGTCAGCCTGTTCGATGTCGTCATAGCAGCCCATCGGCTCATCCATACCAAAGGTACGCATAAAGCCAACTACCGCCGACGCCATACAGTGACGCGCGTTCGGGTCGATGTTGTTCGAACGGAAGCCCGCTTTGAACAGCTTGGACGCGGCATAACCTTCCCAGATAGTCCACTGACCAGAACCGAACATACCGATCGATTCCGGCCCTTTTTCTTTCAGGGCAGTTTTGAATTTTTCTTCCATCACATCGAAGGCTTGATCCCAGGTGATTGGGGTGAACTCGCCTTCTTTGTCATATTTACCGTTTTTCATACGCAGCAGCGGCTGCGTCAAACGGTCTTTACCGTACATGATTTTGGGCAGGAAATAGCCCTTAATGCAGTTCAGACCACGGTTAACCGGTGCGTCCGGGTCTCCCTGACAGGCCACCACACGCCCCTGCTGCGTTCCGACCAGAACGCCACAACCAGTACCGCAGAAACGGCATGGTGCTTTATCCCATTTAATGGCTTCCTGCTGACCAACAACGGCGCGGGCAACGCCCGGCACGCTGAGACCGGCAGCCGCCGCAGCGGCCGCAACGGCGTTAGCTTTCATAAAGCTACGACGACTGAGTTTCATGGTGTTTCCTCACCTTGCTCTTCCTGCTGGTGATAAACCAGCGACCCCGCCAGCACGCCCTCTACGTTGCGTACTGACTCTATGGTTTGGATCAGCGTTTCGCTGTCTTCTGCTTCCACCACCACAATCAACTGACCGCTCGGCGCGTCGCTGACAGCGACTTCACAGCCGGGAAAGGCGTTCAGTTGGGTGCTGATGTCTGAAATTCGTTCGCTTTTGGCCTGCACGACCAGGCTGCAAACTTGCCAGTTAGTGTGCATGGAGATACTCCGCAGTTATGGCTGATACCGGACAGCTGGCTGCACATGCTCCACATCCGTTGCAAAGTTGGCTATTAAGTTGCGGCTGGTAGATCCCGGAGAGCGTCGGGCGAAAGATAATTGCCATTGGCTCACAGCTATCCTGACAGCGGCGGCATTCAACTGTTTGATACGCCAGGCATGCCTCCCCGATGGTGAACAGCAAATCCCAGGCCCTGGTGTGGCGCGGAGAAAATAGCGATTCGGGGCAAGCTTGCGCGCAGGCATAACAGAAGCTGCACTCGTTATTTTTGAAATTAACGCTCGGATAGCCCCCCGCGCCGCGTTGCAGAATGTTGTTTTCACAAGCATTAATACAGGCGTCACAGCGGGTGCAATGGGTCAGAAAATGAGATTCATCACCGGACCAGGGCGGACGGATACCGTTACTGGCTTTGCGCCAGCGACCAGTGAGTATGCCCCGACGGGATGCATCAATCTTCACATTGACCTTCCATCATTAATACGCTCTGAAAATTGAGAGCGACCAAATAAACCGCATAATTAATAAGCCATTTTTATAGCCGCTAAGATATTAAAGGATGTGTCAAAGATGCATACCCCGATCGAGGTAAAACCTGTAGCAGGATCAAAAGAGTGGCGGGAAGCGTGGCAAAAACGGGCTTTTGCTCACATTTCAAATGGTTATAAACATATTTATATAGCGATTAATTCGCCAGAGATATTTATACTGGTTTGTTCTCTCGTCAGAATTTAACACTAAAAGAGCAGGTAAAATTGTCTGAATGTTCTTTAAGTTATTCATAAAGCAAATTAATAAATCTGATGAATATGTTAACCTTCAGCGACATCATCGGTGAAAACCTATAAATGACGAAGGGAATACAACAATGAAGACCATTCTACCTGCAGTATTGTTTGCCGCTTTCGCTACCACTTCCGCCTGGGCGGCAGAGAGCGTCCAGCCACTGGAAAAAATCGCGCCTTATCCGCAAGCTGAAAAAGGCATGAAGCGTCAGGTGATTCAGTTAACCCCGCAAGAAGATGAATCTACCCTGAAAGTAGAACTGTTAATCGGTCAGACGCTGGAAGTCGATTGCAATTTGCATCGTCTCGGCGGGAAGCTGGAAAGCAAAACGCTGGAAGGCTGGGGCTATGATTATTACGTCTTTGATAAAGTTAGCTCGCCGGTTTCCACGATGATGGCCTGCCCGGATGGCAAGAAAGAGAAGAAATTTGTCACCGCGTATCTGGGCGATGCTGGAATGCTGCGTTACAACAGCAAGCTGCCGATCGTGGTGTATACGCCAGACAATGTGGATGTGAAATACCGCATCTGGAAGGCGGAAGAGAAAATTGACAACGCGGTAGTCCGCTAAACTGCCGTGAAGTGCTCCACCCCGTAGGTCGGATAAGGCGGTCACGCCGCATCCGACATCCAACGCCCGAGCCGGTTGCCTGATGCGACGCTGGCGCGTCTTATCAGGCCTACACCGCTGTGAAGTGCTCCACCCCGTAGGTCGGATAAGGCGGTCACGCCGCATCCGACATCTAACGCCCAAGCCGGTTGACTGATGCGACGCTGGCGCGTCTTATCAGCATACGCCACATCCGGCATAACATGCCGGATGTGGCACATCATTACAACGCAATATCCGCGACTACTTTTTGAACGGGTTGCAGCTTCAACTGCGGTTTTGGCGTACTGTCCGCTACCTGCGGCTTGTCGTATTTCAGCCCCAGCACTTCGCTGGTGTACTGCAACTCGCGTTCTGTTGCCGCCACATCACCATTCAGCTTGCGTCCATAAGACGGAACAATCGCTTTCAGCGTGGCCTGCCATTGTGGGCTTGAAACGCGATCGCCAAATACTTTTTCCAGCAGATTCAACATAATCGGCGCGGCGGTTGACGCCCCTGGCGATGCCCCCAACAACGCGGCAATGGTCCCTTGCTGGTCACTGACCACTTCGGTACCCAGACGCAGTACGCCACCTTTCTCGGCATCACGCTTGATAATCTGCACGCGCTGCCCCGCTTGCCACAAACGCCAGTCCTCTTTTTTCGCCTGCGGATAGTACTCTTTCAACGCTTCAAAACGATCCTCTTCACTCAACATCACCTGACTCACCAGATATTTCACCAGATCGAAATTATCCAGCCCAACGTGCATCATCGGCATCACGTTTGAGGTGGTGGTGGAACTCATCAGATCCCACAATGAACCGTTTTTGAGGAATTTAGTTGAGAAGGTGGCAAATGGCCCAAACAGCACGACGCGTTTACCGTCCAGAACACGGGTATCGATATGCGGAACCGACATCGGTGGTGCGCCAACGGAGGCTTTACCGTAAACCTTCGCCAGATGGTGATTAACCACGTCCGGGTTTTCCGAAACAAGGAACTGTCCGCCCACCGGGAAACCGGCGTAGTCTTTCGCCTCCGGAATCCCCGATTCCTGTAACAGTTTCAGCGCCGCACCGCCCGCGCCGATAAAGACAAATTTGGCGCGGATGTTCTGTGCAGTGCCGTTTTTCAGATCGGCAACGGTGACGGTCCAGCTGTTATCGTCATTACGCTTTAGGGCGCGGACTTCGCTGCTGAGTTGCAGCGAGAAGTTAGATTTCTTCTGTAAGGAGGCGATCAACTGGCGGGTGATCTCGCCGTAGTTCACATCTGTGCCAATTTCTGTGCGCGTAGCCGCCACTTTCTGTTGCGGATCGCGCCCTTCCATCACTAATGGTGCCCACTCCTTGATCTGCGCGTGATCTTCAGAGTAACGCATACCGCGAAACAGCGAGCTTTGTTGCAACGCGGCGTAACGGGCGCGCAGGAAATTAACGTTATCCTCGCCCCAGACAAAGCTCATATGCGGAACGGTATTGATAAATGAACGCGGAGTACGCAGCACACCGCGCTCGACCTGGTGCGCCCAGAACTGGCGGGAAATCTGAAATGCTTCGTTTATGGCGACTGCTTTTTCAATACTGATGCTGCCGTCGGCATTTTGCGGGGTGTAATTGAGTTCCATCAGTGCAGAATGCCCGGTTCCGGCGTTGTTCCAGCCGTTCGAACTCTCCTGCGCGACCTCCTCCAGACGCTCCACCATGGTCATCGACCATTCAGGCTCCAGCTCGCGTAAATAGGTCCCCAACGTGGCGCTCATAATGCCGCCGCCAATCAACAGTACATCAGTTTCCTGCTCCTCGGACGCTTTCGCTTTTGCCGTCATCGAAACGGCATTAAGCCCCACGGCCATCGAGAAGAGCATGGCAGTCACTTTTTTCATCTTGTTAATGCCTTACTTTTAGTCGCTTTATTGCAGGTGAGATTTGCGCGGCATCAACGGTAACACTTAAGTAACAACATTTAAATAATGTTTATAAATTATATTCTAATTTTAGAAACATTATAATTTCGTTGATTAATTATAGGGTTATTAGAAACGAAGGGTTTTTTAGAATATTGACCTGGCGGCAGCAGTCCGCCAGGTCAGCGTCGAAATATTATGCCGTCCGGGCAACGGCATCACGCGAAGCAGCATCGCGCTCTTCGCCTGTCAGCTCGCTAAGTAGCCCGTTGCGCATTTCCAGCAGGCGGTCAGCGTGGATAAAGTAATGATCATCATGACTGATGGCGAAAATCGTTTTACCCATCTCCTGCATCAGCGGCAGCAGCACCTGATAAAACTCACGACGGAAGTGTGGGTCCTGATCCGCCGCCCATTCATCCAACAGGATAATATCGCGTTCTTCTGCCAGCGCCAGCAACAGCGCGACGCGTTTTTTCTGCCCTTTTGATAACTTCAGGTTAACAATACGCCCGTTGCTTAACTCAAGCTTATGAGCCATTTTCAGCTGCGCCAGCCACTTCTCAACCAGTTGCGGGTTAGCAGGTTTCCCCTCCGGCCCCAGCAGTTGATCAAACAACCAGACATCGGTAAACACTGCCGAAAACAGTTTGCGATAATCTTCCGGTTGTTCGCCGCTGACAGGTTTGCCATCCAGCAAAATTTCGCCGCTTTGTGGTTGATACAAGCCCGTCAGCAACATGGCCAGTGTCGATTTTCCGCTACCGTTGCCGCCAATCAGAAACAGCAGTTCGCCACGTTTAATGGTGAGGTTAATCGGCCCAACGGAAAACGCGTTATCCTGATAAGCAAACGTAACATTGCGCAGCTCCAGCGTTTGCCAGTTGGGAAACGTCTGCGGACGCGGAAACTCAGCTTTGAAAGGTGCGAGCGCGAATTTATTCAGCTTGTTAAACGCTACCTGCGCCGTCAGCAGCGTCGGTAATGCGCCAACCGCCGCAAGCAGCGGCGTACGCAGGAATAACAGCGTTAGCGAATAGGTCGCGGCAACGTTGGTATCAGCCCAACCGAGACTGTTCGCCATCCAGAACACCAGGCCGATTGCGCCCAGCATCATGATGTTTGACCAGTTCACAGCACTAAGATGGAAGGTGTCTGCGCGGATGATATGATGGCGATACTCTTGCGCATCAGGAATGTAGAGGTTGTTAAACACATACTCGGCGCGTTCACGGTTAAGAGTCAGCTCTTTGCGCCCTTCGAGTACAGTTTGAAAATCCGTGTACAGCTTGTCTTCGGTTTCACGCAGGGTCGCCATATGTTTGTAAACCCGCGCCACCAGTACAAAACCGCCCCAGATGGTGACCGCCATCCAGATAGCCGTTACCAGCAACATCTTGCCCGACAGCATCCACAGATACGCCGCCGAACCGATAGTGAGAATGATCCCCTGCACCAGTTCTGGCAGACGAACAAACGCAATAGTGATATTGCGCACATCGCTGGTTAACCCCGCCAGCAACGAGGCGCTACCGAGTTGTTCGATACGCTCGACGTGAGTATCCAGAATCCGCTTGATAAATTCGCTACGCAGTCGGTAAACGAAATGATGCCCCAGAGTGGTGAGCGCCAGTTGCGAACCTAGCGTCACCGCCATTAGCAGCAGCAATAAACCGAGAAACTCCGGCAATACCAGCAGACTGGTATCCGCCGTTTCGATAAGGCGCTGATTGATAAAAGCAATTAAGCCAATGCCTAATGCCGCACTGGCGAGGCTTAGCGCCATCACACTGATAAATGGCCAGCGATACTGCCGCCAGACAAGTACAAGAAGTTCCATGCAGAAAACCCGGACAATGAATTACAGCCCGCAGTTTAAACATCTTCGCGCGCACAGCAATAATAATTCTTATTTTTATTCTTTTTTACCTGCCTGACGGAATGTCAGGTTGTAGCGGCAGTCGGCGGTGAGTGGATGAAACCCCGCTTTCAACGGTTGAATACCGTGATAAAACAGCCGCGATTCACCGCCCCATACCACCACATCGCCATGTTCCAACAACAATCTTTTTAGCGGATCATTTCGTTTCAGGCCGCCAAATTGAAAAATCGCGGGTAAGCCCAGAGAAACAGAAACAATCGGCGCGCGCAGATCCGGTTCGTCTTTATCCTGATGCAGCGACAGTTTCGCGCCAGGAGCGTAGCGGTTGATAAGACAAGCATCTGGCTGGAAATCTGGATAGCCCGCCGCCGTAGCCGCACGTTGACATAAATTATGAAAACTCTGCGGCATGGCGGGCCACGGTTTATTTGTTTGCGGATCAATGGGCGAATAGAGATAACCTTGCCGATTGGTCGTCCAGCCCAGATGCCCACAGTTGGTCATCGCCACCGACATGGTATATCCGCCTGGAGTGACCATCTGGCGAAACGGCGACTGGCTGGCAACGTCATTAATATCGCGGATCAGTTGCTCCGCAGCGTTAAAAGCAAAACGGTGCAAAATCACCGCTCCAGCCGCCAGTGGTTCTTGCCACGGTTCAGCATCGGCAAACAGATCCAACATTACCTCTCCTCATTTTCAGCTTCACGGCGCAGCAGTTGCGCTTTGCGCGACACGCCCCAGCGGTAACTGGAAAGTGTGCCATCACCACGGACTACCCGATGACAGGGTATTACGATAGCGAGCTTGTTGGCTGCACAGGCGCTGGCAACGGCCCGTACCGCTTTCGGTTTGCCGATGGCGTTCGCCAGTTGCTGATAACTGACGGTTTCACCACAAGGTATCGTGCGCAGTGCCTGCCAGACTTGTTGCTGAAAAGCAGTGCCGCGAATGTCCAGCGGTAACGTCAGCGGCGTATCGTGTTGATTGAGGCTGGCGATCACTTCACGCACATGTTGCTGAAACGTCAGATCGGCAGGCGCGTTGTCGGCAGCGGGAAACATCTGCTGCAACTCGCTGATTAGCGTCGCGTCATCATCGCCCAGCAATATCGCGCAAATCCCCCGCTCGCTTTCTGCCACCAGGCAACGGCCCAGCTCACAATCAGCCAGCGCGTAACGCACCGCCAGATTTTCGCCACCATGACGGAATTGTTTAGCCGTCATGCCCAGCGTTTCGTCGGCTTTGCGGTAGTAACTGCTGCTGTCGGGGAATCCGGCGTTAAGAATGGACGTCGTCACGCTCTCCCCTTTCGCCAGCGATTCGCGCAAACGGCGAGCGCGCCAGGCCTGTTGCCAGGCTTTAGGCGTCATTCCGGTAGTCGCTTTAAACAACCGATGCAGATGGAACGGACTCATCGCCACCTGGTCGGCTAAGGCTTCCAGCGTTACAGGCGTTTCCTGTTCCAGCAGTCGGCAGGCGTGGGTAATTTTATCAAGGCGATGTTGCCGGGGATTGGCTTTGTCTGGCTGACAACGTTTGCAGGGGCGAAATCCGGCGGCGAGTGCCTTGCTGGCATTTGCGTAGAAGGAGACATTTTCCCGCAAGGCATGTCTGGCTCGGCAAGACGGACGGCAAAAGATACCCGTGGTGCGCACGGCGAAAACGAATTCGCCGTCGGCGTTCGGGTCGCGGGCTAAGACAGATTGCCAGCGTTGATCGTCAGTTAAGCATGTGGCGTTTTTCATAATCAGCTCCCTGGTTAAGGATAGCCTTTAGTCTGCCCGGTCACCATCACGCAAAAACCAACAATCTTGCGCTTTAATTTTTTTCGCTCACCAGGAAGCTTTTAAACTGCGGCGACATCCAGGTTTTAAAATTATCGCCCTCTTTAGTGATCATGTAGACCGCCAGTCCTTCCCGGCGAACAACCTCTTTGGCTTTCTCCGGCCCCAGTACCATTAAGCCAGTATCCCAGGCATCGGCTTCCAGCGCCGTCGGGGCAATCACCGTCACGGATACCAGATTGTGTTCGATAGGACGCCCGGTTTGCGGATCGATAACATGAGAAAGACGTTTGCCGTCCAGTTCGTAATAGTTACGGTAGCTGCCAGAGGTACTAATCCCATGACCGTTGATATCCACCACGGCCTGAACCGCGTTTTCTTTATCAGTTGGTTTTTGAATCGCTACCCGCCACGGCTGGCCTTCACCGTTCATACCACGGCTGTTCAGCGCGCCGCCCACCGACACCAGATAGCGGGAAATCCCTTCCTGCTCCATCAAGCGTGCCAGGTGATCCGCCGCATAACCTTCACCGACGGTGGAGAGATCGACATATAAATCCGGCAGGTCTTTTTGCAGATATTGCTGATGCGACTGATTAATGACCGTCAGGTGCTGTAAGCCGGTTTTGGCTTTCATCGCATCAATTTGTTCCTGGCTCGGAATTTGAACCGGCTGTTGTTCCGGGCCAAAGCCCCACAGATTCACCAGCGGCCCGACGGTTATATCCATCGCACCATCGGTCCTTGCGCCAATGCGCAGCGAGACAGTGACGATATCGGCCATCGCTTCACTTACCGGCCACGGCGATAAACTTTGCGAGTCGTTAAAGCGCATCAGCGCGGAATCTTTTTTATAGGTCGAAAGCAGCTGATCGTCGGCGTCCAGCTGGGTCTGAATCTTTTCTTTAAGTTCGGCACTGCGTTTGGCGTCAATGCCCGGAATGCTGGCACGCCAGAAGGTACCCATGGTTTTGCCTTCGAGAACGGTAACTTCAATAGCGTGGGTTTTGGCGGGTTGTGGTTTTTGATCGCAACCAACAAAGAAGAACGCGGCAGCCAGCAGTGCCACGCGGGTAAAGCTTATTTCCATACGTGATTATCCTCATGCGAACGGTCGCAAGAGTACACCAAAAAACTGTGTTTGTACGCTGAAAACAATGAAAAAAGGGCCCGCAGGCCCTTTGTTCGATATCAATCGAGATTAGAACTGGTAAACCAGACCCAGAGCTACGATGTTATCAGTGTTGATGCCAGCGTCACGAGTGAACTGGTTGTCGTCCAGCAGGTTGATTTTGTAGTCAACATAGGTGGACATGTTTTTGTTGAAGTAGTAAGTAGCACCAACATCAACATATTTCAGGATATCTTCGTCGTCGTAGTTACGACCATTGATGACACCCAGGTTTTTACCTTTAGACTGCAGGTAAGCCAGGGACGGACGCAGACCGAAGTCGAACTGGTACTGAGCAACAGCTTCGAAGTTCTGTGCTTTGTTCGCCCAACCCAGGGAACCTACGCGAGTTGCGTTGTAGGTCTGGGTGTACTGAGCAGCCAGGTAGATGTTGTTCGCGTCGTATTTCAGACCACCAGTGTAGGTTTCAGCACGGTCGCCGTTACCGATGTACAGCGGGCTGTTCTGATCGTCAGTACGTTTGGAGCTGGAGATCGCACCACCGATACCGAAGCCTTCGTAATCATAAGTGATAGAACCGCCAACGCCGTCGCCGTTCTGACGCAGTGCTTCACGACCGTTGTTGGTCATGCCTTCGCCGCTTACGCTACCGTTTTTACCCTGGTACTGAACAGCAAAGTTCAGGCCGTCAACCAGACCGAAGAAGTCGGTGTTACGGTAGGTCGCGAAGCCGTTACCACGCTGCTGCATGAAGTTGTCAGAACCGTAAGTGTCGCCACCGAATTCTGGCAGTACGTCGGTCCAGGAAGTTACGTCATAAACAACGCCGTAGTTACGACCGTAGTCGAAAGAACCCACATCCTGGAATTTCAGACCTGCGAATGCCACACGGGTCCAGGAGTTGTTTTCGTTTTCAGCGCTGTTGCCCTGGATCTGATATTCCCACTGGCCGTAACCGGTCAGTTGGTCAGTAACCTGAGTTTCACCTTTGAAGCCAAGACGCATGTAGGTCTGGTCGCCATCTACAGACTTGTCGTCAGAGAAATAGTGCAGGCCGTCTACTTTACCGTACAGATCTAATTTGTTGCCGTCTTTGTTGTAAACTTCAGCAGCGTTTGCTGCGCCTGCTACCAGCAGAGCTGGGACCAGGAGGGACAGTACTTTAACTTTCATGTTATTAACCCTCTGTTATATGCCTTTATTTGCTTTTTTATGCCACTGCATACTGATTAACCCTCATTAATCAGTCGGCAAGTCCATTCTCCCCAAAAATGCAGAATAATCCAACACGAATATGATACTAAAACTTTTAAGATGTTTCATTTATCGCTATAGATGTTTCAGAATGTAAATGCAAGGGAACTTTTTAAGATTATTGCGGAATGGCGAAATAAGCACCTAACATCAAGCAATAATAATTCAAGGTTAAAATCAATAACTTATTCTTAAGTATTTGACAGCACTGAATGTCAAAACAAAACCTTCACTCGCAACTAGAATATCTCCCGCTATCATCATTAACTTTATTTATTACCGTCATTCATTTCTGAATGTCTGTTTACCCCTATTTCAACCGGATGCCTCGCATCCGGTTTTTTTTACCCTTCTTTACACAATTTTCATTATTCTGTGCTACCACAGAAAAACTATAACGCTTGTTAACTATTTCACAAATAATTAACATCAGCATAATTTCCAGCAATCTTCGTTTATTTGCAATTAATTTCGTTGGGCTTTTTGTCGGTTATTTGTACAGCAAAATGGCGCTTGTACATCTATTTCCCCCAATGCAGGATGATAAATATCACGGGAGAATAGAAAATCATCAATCAGGTAAGAGTCTGGAATTTCACACTGTACCCTTTATACTGCCCTATCACTTCGCGAAGTTTTAACAGGTCATAAACACGAATGCGTCAGAAAGAGACAACGGCCACGACCCGCTTTTCACTCCTACCGGGGAGCATTACCCGCTTCTTTTTACTGTTGATCATTGTGTTACTGGTGACGATGGGTGTAATGGTACAAAGCGCCGTTAACGCCTGGCTGAAAGATAAAAGTTACCAGATTGTCGACATTACCCACGCTATCCAAAAGCGCGTCGATACCTGGCGTTATGTGACCTGGCAGATCTACGACAACATTGCCGCGACGACTTCCCCCTCCTCCGGCGAAGGTTTACAAGAGACGCGCCTGAAACAGGATGTCTACTATCTGGAAAAACCACGCCGCAAAACGGAAGCGTTAATCTTTGGCTCTCACGACAACTCAACGCTTGAGATGACTCAACGGATGTCCACCTATCTGGACACATTGTGGGGCGCAGAAAATGTACCGTGGTCGATGTATTACCTGAATGGTCAGGATAACAGTCTGGTGCTGATCTCGACCCTGCCCCTCAAAGATCTCACCTCCGGATTTAAAGAATCGACCGTCAGCGACATTGTTGATTCACGTCGCGCAGAGATGTTGCAACAGGCCAACGCGCTCGATGAACGCGAAAGTTTTTCTAACCTGCGCCGCCTGGCCTGGCAGAACGGTCATTACTTTACCTTGCGTACCACGTTCAACCAGCCGGGACATCTGGCAACGGTCGTTGCTTTTGATCTGCCGATTAATGATTTGATCCCACCGGGTATGCCGCTAGACAGTTTCCGCCTTGAGCCAGACGCGACGGCAACGGGAAACAATGAAAATGAGAAAGAAGGGACGGATAGCGTCAGTATCCACTTTAACAGTACGAAGATTGAAATCTCCTCGGCACTCAACTCTACCGATATGCGCCTGGTCTGGCAGGTTCCTTATGGCACCTTATTGCTGGATACGTTGCAAAACATTCTGCTGCCACTGCTGCTGAACATCGGTTTGCTGGCGCTGGCGTTATTTGGCTATACCACATTCCGCCATTTCTCCAGCCGCAGTACAGAAAGCGTCCCCAGCACGGCGGTCAATAACGAATTGCGCATTTTACGGGCAATTAATGAAGAGATAGTCTCACTGCTGCCGCTCGGCCTGCTGGTTCACGATCAGGAATCGAACCGCACTGTCATAAGTAACAAAATTGCCGATCATTTGCTGCCGCATTTAAATCTGCAAAACATCACTACCATGGCGGAGCAGCATCAGGGGATTATTCAGGCGACGATCAATAACGAGCTGTATGAGATCCGCATGTTCCGCAGCCAGGTTGCGCCGCGCACACAAATTTTCATTATTCGCGATCAGGATCGCGAAGTGCTGGTAAACAAGAAACTCAAGCAGGCGCAGCGTCTGTATGAGAAAAACCAGCAAGGACGGATGGCCTTTATGAAAAACATTGGTGATGCGCTGAAAGAACCCGCACAGTCCCTGGCGGAGAGCGCGGCTAAACTCAACGCCCCGGAAGGCAAACAACTGGCGAATCAGGCAGATGTGCTGGTGCGGCTGGTCGATGAAATACAGTTAGCGAATATGCTTGCGGACGATAGCTGGAAAAGTGAGACGGAGCTGTTCTCCGTGCAGGATTTGATTGATGAAGTTGTGCCTTCAGTATTGCCTGCCATCAAGCGTAAAGGTCTGCAACTGCTGATTAACAATCATCTGAAAGCACACGATATGCGCCGCGGCGATCGCGATGCCTTACGACGTATTTTGCTACTACTGATGCAATATGCCGTGACCTCAACGCAATTGGGAAAAATCACCCTTGAGGTTGATCAGGATGAGTCCTCCGAAGACCGCCTGACGTTCCGCATTCTGGACACCGGAGAAGGCGTAAGCATTCATGAAATGGATAATTTGCACTTCCCGTTTATCAACCAGACCCAAAACGATCGCTTTGGCAAGGCGGACCCGCTGGCATTCTGGCTGAGCGATCAACTGGCGCGTAAACTGGGCGGTCATTTAAACATCAAAACGCGGGATGGGCTTGGTACACGCTACTCTGTGCATATCAAAATGCTCGCAGCTGACCCGGAAGTTGAAGAGGAAGAAGAACGATTACTGGATGATGTCTGCATAATGGTGGATGTTACTTCGGCAGAAATTCGGAATATTGTCACTCGCCAGTTAGAAAATTGGGGTGCAACCTGTATCACACCCGATGAAAGATT
Source organism: Escherichia sp. HH091_1A (assembly GCF_030295175.1). Lineage (NCBI taxonomy): Bacteria > Pseudomonadati > Pseudomonadota > Gammaproteobacteria > Enterobacterales > Enterobacteriaceae > Escherichia > Escherichia sp. HH091_1A. The sequence continues at coordinate 2,831,049 of NZ_AP025747.1, forward strand.
AATTAGTCAAGATTATGATATCTTTTTAACGGATAATCCGTCTAATCTTACTGCCTCTGGCTTGCTTTTAAGCGATGATGAGTCTGGCGTACGGGAAATTGGGCCTGGTCAATTGTGCGTCAACTTCAATATGAGCAACGCTATGCAGGAAGCGGTCTTACAATTAATTGAAGTGCAACTGGCGCAGGAAGAGGTGACAGAATCGCCTCTGGGCGGAGATGAAAATGCGCAACTCCATGCCAGCGGCTATTATGCGCTCTTTGTAGACACAGTACCGGATGATGTTAAGAGGCTGTATACTGAAGCAGCAACCAGTGACTTTGCTGCGTTAGCCCAAACGGCTCATCGTCTTAAAGGCGTATTTGCCATGCTAAATCTGGTACCCGGCAAGCAGTTATGTGAAACGCTGGAACATCTGATTCGTGAGAAGGATGTTCCAGGAATAGAAAAATACATCAGCGACATTGACAGTTATGTCAAGAGCTTGCTGTAGCAAGGTAGCCTATTACATGAACAATATGAACGTAATTATTGCCGATGACCATCCGATAGTCTTGTTCGGTATTCGCAAATCACTTGAGCAAATTGAGTGGGTGAATGTTGTCGGCGAATTTGAAGACTCTACAGCACTGATCAACAACCTGCCGAAACTGGATGCGCATGTGTTGATTACCGATCTCTCCATGCCTGGCGATAAGTACGGCGATGGAATTACCTTAATCAAGTACATCAAGCGCCATTTCCCAAGCCTGTCGATCATCGTTCTGACCATGAACAACAACCCGGCGATTCTTAGTGCGGTATTGGATCTGGATATCGAAGGGATCGTGCTGAAACAAGGTGCACCGACCGATCTGCCGAAAGCTCTCGCCGCGCTGCAGAAAGGGAAGAAATTTACCCCGGAAAGCGTTTCTCGCCTGTTAGAAAAAATCAGTGCTGGCGGTTATGGTGACAAGCGTCTCTCGCCAAAAGAGAGTGAAGTTCTGCGCCTGTTTGCGGAAGGTTTCCTGGTGACCGAGATCGCTAAAAAGCTGAACCGCAGTATCAAAACCATCAGTAGCCAGAAGAAATCTGCGATGATGAAGCTGGGTGTCGAGAACGATATTGCTCTGCTGAATTATCTCTCTTCTGTGACGTTAAGTCCGGCAGATAAAGACTAATCATCTGTAGGCCAGATAAGACGCGTCAGCGTCGCATCTGGCATTTGCACTGAATGCCGGATGCGGCGTAAACGCCTTATCCGGCCTACGATTCCCATTATTTCAATGGATTACAACAAAGTAGGCCAGATAAGACGCACCAGCGTCGCATCTGGCATTTGCACTGAATGCCAGATGCGGCGTAAATGTCTTATAAGCCTACGATTCCCGCGATTTCCGAACCCTCTCGGCATATACCGTCAGTGTCTGTTTTATCACATCCAGCGTTACCGGCTTCGACAGGCAGCTGTCCATACCGGACTCCAGACACCGCTGCTTCTCTTCAGCCAGCGCATTAGCAGTTACTCCGATTACCGGCAACGTCAGCCCCAACTGACGAATGCGTTGCGTCAAGCGGTAACCATCCATATTTGGCATGTTGACGTCGCTAAGCACGATATCAATATGATTCTTGCTAAGTACATTAAGCGCATCGACGCCATCATTCGCGGTTTTACATTGATAGCCCAGCGATCCCAACTGATCTGCCAGCAGACGCCGGTTAATCGGATGATCATCCACGACCAGAATCATCATATCGTCGTTATCGCTGACCGCTTTGTCCGTCGACGGCAGAGCGTTAGCAGGATCATCGCTCTCTATCTCGATCAAATAAATACGCGCCAACAATGCCGGTAGCTCATGCGGTGCAGCCACACTGTGTACCCACTCCCCTGGCGCTTTCTCCAGAGGAATACCAATATGGCGACGACAGAAGGTCACTACCGCTCTACCCTGCCATTTTTTGCTCACTACCTCGTCAGTGATTAACACATCTTCGGGAGTCGGTTCCTGCCCTTCGTATGTTGTAACGACTATGCCGCTGCGCTGCAAACTGGTTTCCAGGAACTGACAGAGCGACGCATTGCGGACCGCCAGCCAGCAGCGTTTACCACTCAACCCTTCCACGCCTTTTTTCTGCGGGTACTGAGCGCCGTACAACGGAATACGCACGGTAAACTGGCTGCCCATTCCCGGTTCTGAATCTACCGAGATATCGCCGTCCATCATGCTGATCAGTTTTTCACAAATCGCCAGACCCAGACCGGTCCCCTGGAAGTTTCGCTGTACGCCCGTTCCGACCTGGAAGAAGGGATCAAACAAGCGCACCACTTCTTTCGCCGGAATCCCCACGCCGGTATCGCGAACGCGGATAGAGAGATAATCGCCATCAGCGCGGACATGCAAAACTATACAGCCGGTATCGGTGAATTTTATGGCGTTACTCAACAGGTTGGAGATGACCTGCTGTAAACGCATCGGGTCGCCATTTAAGGCCACTGGCACATCCGGTTCAATAAAACAGTACAAGCCTAACTGCTTGCGTACCACCAGCGGTAAATAGTTGGCGGTGATGTGGTTCATCACTTCACGCGGTGAAAACTCACGCGGTTCGATCTTCAACTGTTCCGATTCAATCTTCGAGAAATCGAGAATATCGCTGATAATTTTCAACAACAGGCTGGAAGAGTTGTTCATTGCCGTCACCAGACGATCGACGCCTTTCGGTAACTCTTTGGTTTGCAACAGATCCAGGTTACCGATAATGCCATACAACGGCGTTCGCAGCTCATGACTTACGGTGGCAAGGAACATCGATTTTGACTGACTCGCCTGTTCCGCTGCTTGTGCCATCTCCTGCAACGACTCTTCCATCTTCACGCGCGAAGAAACATCCACCAGCACACAAATAGCCACGTTTTCATTACGATAGCGCGAATGGACGAAGCTGATTTGCAGATTGGTATTGTTGCTGGTCAGGACATCAACAAAATTGACCTGCTGACCACAAATAATTTGCGTCAGTCGTTGGCGATCCTCATGCGTAAGCATATTGAGATAGGTATGCGCAAGTTCGTTACTTAAAATATTAACGCCATCAGCGGTACGCAAAATGCAGATACCCACTGGCGCGGAAGCGACAATCTTGCGATTAAACTGCTCGTGCTCTTCCAGTCGCAGGGCGTCGCTTTCCGCAGGAATGAATATACGCCGCTCGTACATCCGTGCGAGAGTAAACAACGCGGCTCCGGCAAGCACATTCAGTAAAATCGCGTTAAGGATCAACATGCGAATGCGCTCCAGCACCTTATCAACCGGCACCGAATAGACGATGCTTAACGATGAAGGTGGCAGGTTTTTCTTCAGCACCAGTTCCCGGAACCCTTCCGTATAGCCAAACCAGGAACGTTCCTGCATCCAGCGAGGATCGCTCTTAATCTTGCTTTCCGGTCCGGTAAGCGAAATCAGGGTATGACCATTTTCATCAAGAATGGTAACCCCCATCGGCAACGTACCAGGTAAAAAAAAGTTCTCCATCCGGATGGTTTGCTCGACACCCAAAAGCGCCTGCAACCGGTTCGCCAGATAAACTGGCGTCAATGCGTAAAAATACCCGACGCCAGGGCGCGGACCTTCGCTGATCCAGTAGAGGTTACTGCCGCTATCATCTTGTGGTGCATTTCGATATTTATTGATGCGTTCATGCAAAGCTTTTAGCGCGGTATCGCGTTCCACTGGCATATCACGTAGACCGAAATTGGCCATGCAGAGGTTATCGCTGCCGATTAAAAATACCCGGTTGAGATCGTAAGCCGCAGAGAAATTATCGCGCCAGTAGCGCATAAACCACGCCAATGACTCCAGAGAACCTCGCCAGGTGTTACTCATTGCGGAACAATCGGAGTCGGCAAACAGTGGTTCAAACACAGGCACATCTGCCTGCGTTTCTCGTCCACGCGGCGAAAGCACACCGTTTTCTGCCGATAAGCGATTTTCAGCTATGTACTTCAGCTCTTTCATCACATCAGAGGTGCGTTGAATAAAGCGCTGAGCCTGATCGGAACTCAGATTAAATTCCTGACGAATTTCCGATTCTCGCTGATGCAACGCATTAACGATGTAAAAAACGGATGAAAAAGCAATCAACAGCCAGAGCACTAACGCCAATGCTCTGAACATGTAGCGCGAGGCTTTCAGGGTTGTACGAAAAGAAGCAAGGTATTTCAAAGGGGCGAAGCTCCGCCTCAGGTGACCGATGGAGTGTGGTTAAGGTAGCGGTAAAAGCGTGTTACCGCAATGTTCTCTCTTCTCTGGAATATGATACACCGCCGAGAAATCATCACCTTAACCTCTGATAATCGTCATATACCGGACAAGACTAGTGGGATTCAGCATGCATTATATGAAGTGGATTTATCCACGCCGCTTACGCAATCAAATGATCCTGATGGCAATCCTGATGGTCATTGTCCCAACGCTTACTATTGGTTATATCGTAGAAACGGAAGGACGTTCAGCAGTCTTATCTGAAAAAGAGAAAAAACTTTCTGCCGTGGTCAACCTGCTTAATCAGGCGCTAGGCGATCGCTACGATCTCTACAACGACTTACCACGTGAGGAGCGAATCCACGCACTGAATGCAGAACTTGCTCCCATTACTGAAAATATCACTCACGCCTTTCCTGGCATAGGCGCTGGTTATTACAACAAAACGCTGGATGCGATAATCACTTACGCGCCTTCAGCGCTGTATCAGAATAATGTGGGCGTTACTATTGCCGCAGATCACCCTGGTCGCGAAGTCATGCGTACAAATACTCCTTTGATTTATTCAGGCAGGCAGGTGCGCGGCGATATTTTGAATTCAATGATCCCCATTGAGCGTAATGGTGAAATCCTCGGTTATATCTGGGCCAATGAATTAACCGAAGATATTCGCCGCCAGGCCTGGAAAATGGATGTGAGGATTATCATTGTGCTCACCGCCGGTTTGCTGATAAGCCTGCTGTTGATTGTCCTTTTCTCCCGTCGCCTGAGCGCCAATATAGATATCATCACCGATGGTCTCGCGACTCTGGCGCAAAATATTCCCACTCGATTACCACAATTGCCCGGTGAAATGGGGCAAATTAGTCAGAGTGTCAACAACCTCGCCCAGGCACTGCGTGAAACGCGAACACTTAACGATCTGATTATTGAAAACGCTGCCGATGGCGTCATTGCCATTGACCGCCAGGGTGATGTAACCACCATGAACCCGGCAGCAGAAGTCATCACTGGCTATCAACGTCATGAACTGGTAGGGCAGCCTTACTCCATGTTGTTCGACAATACTCAGTTCTACAGTCCAGTACTGGATACGCTGGAACATGGCACCGAACATGTGGCGCTGGAGATCAGTTTTCCAGGCCGTGACCGCACCATTGAACTCAGTGTCACTACCAGTCGTATTCATAACACGCACGGTGAAATGATAGGTGCTTTGGTGATTTTCTCTGATTTAACTGCCCGCAAAGAAACCCAGCGCCGCATGGCGCAAGCAGAACGCCTCGCCACACTGGGTGAGCTGATGGCTGGCGTGGCGCATGAAGTACGTAATCCGTTAACGGCTATTCGTGGTTATGTACAGATCTTGCGCCAACAAACCAGTGACCCAATACATCAGGAATATCTGTCCGTAGTACTCAAAGAAATCGATTCAATTAACAAAGTTATTCAGCAATTGCTCGAATTTTCACGCCCACGCCACAGTCAATGGCAACAAGTCAGCCTCAATGCATTGGTTGAAGAAACTCTGGTACTGGTACAAACCGCCGGCGTACAAGCGCGGGTCGACTTCATAAGCGAACTGGATAATGAATTAAGCCCGATTAACGCCGATCGTGAACTGCTCAAACAGGTACTACTGAATATCCTGATCAATGCCGTCCAGGCTATCAGTGCACGAGGGAAAATTCGCATTCGAACCTGGCAGTATAGCGACTCACAACAGGCCATTTCGATAGAGGACAACGGCAGTGGCATTGATCTCTCGCTGCAAAAAAGATCTTCGATCCCTTTTTCACTACCAAAGCCTCAGGAACCGGGCTTGGTCTGGCGTTAAGTCAACGCATCATTAATGCCCATCAGGGTGATATTCGCGTCGCCAGTTTGCCGGGCTACGGCGCAACCTTCACGCTTATTTTACCGATCAACCCGCAGGGAAATCAGACTGTATGACTGCTATTAATCGCATCCTTATTGTGGATGATGAAGATAATGTTCGCCGTATGCTGAGCACCGCTTTTGCACTACAAGGATTCGAAACACATTGTGCGAATAACGGGCGCACAGCATTACACCTGTTTGCCGATATTCACCCTGACGTGGTGTTGATGGATATCCGCATGCCAGAGATGGACGGCATCAAGGCACTCAAGGAGATGCGCAGCCATGAGACACGGACCCCCATTATTCTGATGACGGCCTATGCTGAAGTAGAAACCGCCGTCGAAGCACTACGCTGCGGGGCCTTTGACTATGTTATCAAACCGTTTGATCTCGATGAGTTGAATTTAATCGTTCAGCGCGCTTTACAACTCCAGTCAATGAAAAAAGAGATCCGTCATCTGCACCAGGCACTAAGCACCAGTTGGCAATGGGGGCACATTCTCACTAACAGCCCAGCAATGATGGACATCTGCAAAGACACCGCCAAAATTGCCCTTTCTCAGGCCAGCGTCTTGATTAGCGGTGAAAGCGGCACCGGGAAAGAGTTGATTGCCAGAGCGATTCACTACAATTCGCGGCGGGCAAAGGGGCCGTTCATTAAAGTCAACTGCGCGGCACTGCCGGAATCGTTGCTCGAAAGTGAACTGTTTGGTCATGAAAAAGGTGCATTTACTGGTGCACAAACCTTGCGTCAGGGATTATTTGAACGTGCCAACGAAGGTACTCTGCTCCTCGACGAAATTGGCGAAATGCCGCTGGTACTGCAAGCCAAATTACTACGCATTCTGCAGGAACGGGAATTTGAACGGATTGGCGGCCATCAGACCATAAAAGTTGATATCCGTATCATTGCTGCCACCAACCGCGACTTGCAGGCAATGGTGAAAGAAGGCACCTTCCGTGAAGATCTCTTTTATCGCCTTAACGTTATTCATTTAATACTGCCGCCTCTGCGCGATCGCCGGGAAGATATTTCCCTGTTAGCTAATCACTTTTTGCAAAAATTCAGTAGTGAGAATCAGCGCGATATTATCGACATCGATCCGATGGCAATGTCACTGCTTACCGCCTGGTCATGGCCGGGTAATATTCGAGAGCTTTCCAACGTCATTGAACGCGCCGTCGTGATGAATTCAGGCCCGATCATTTTTTCTGAGGATCTTCCGCCGCAGATTCGTCAGCCAGTCTGTAATGCTGGTGAAGCAAAAACAGCCCCTGTCGGTGAGCGTAATTTAAAAGAGGAAATAAAACGCGTCGAAAAACGCATCATTATGGAAGTGCTGGAACAACAAGAAGGAAACCGAACCCGCACTGCTTTAATGCTGGGTATTAGTCGCCGGGCATTGATGTATAAACTCCAGGAATACGGTATCGATCCGGCGGATGTATAACACCAAAACTTGCTATGCAGAAATTTGCACAGTGCGCAAATTTCTGCATAGCCGTTCATTCACCCTCTTAATCCCCACCTTATTTATTCTTTACTATTCAATGAGTTAAAAAACAATATCAAACATTTTCATTCTGGCACTCCCCTTGCTATTCCCTGACTGTACCCACAACGGTGTATGCAAGAGGGATAAATAATGAAAACAAAATTGATGACATTACAAGACGCCTCCGGCTTCTTTCGTGACGGCATGACCATCATGGTGGGCGGATTTATGGGAATTGGCACTCCATCCCGCCTGGTAGAAGCATTACTGGAATCTGGCGTTCGCGACCTGACATTGATAGCCAATGATACCGCGTTTGTTGATACCGGCATCGGTCCGCTCATCGTCAATGGTCGAGTCCGCAAAGTAATTGCTTCACATATCGGCACCAACCCGGAAACCGGACGGCGCATGATTTCTGGCGAAATGGAGGTCGTTCTCGTACCGCAAGGTACATTGATTGAGCAAATTCGCTGTGGTGGAGCTGGACTTGGTGGTTTTCTCACGCCAACTGGTGTCGGCACCGTCGTAGAGGAAGGCAAACAGACGCTGACACTCGACGGTAAAACCTGGCTGCTTGAACGTCCACTGCGCGCCGACCTGGCGCTCATTCGCGCCCATCGTTGCGACACACTTGGCAACCTGACCTACCAACTTAGCGCCCGCAACTTTAACCCCCTGATTGCCCTTGCGGCTGATATCACGCTGGTGGAGCCAGATGAACTGGTCGAAACCGGCGAACTGCAACCTGACCATATTGTCACCCCTGGTGCCGTTATCGACCACATCATCGTTTCACAGGAGAGCAAATAATGGATGCGAAACAACGTATTGCACGCCGTGTGGCGCAAGAGCTTCGTGATGGTGACATCGTTAACTTAGGGATCGGTTTACCCACAATGGTCGCCAATTATTTACCGGAGGATATTCATATCACTCTGCAATCGGAAAATGGCTTCCTCGGTTTAGGCCCAGTCACTACAGCGCATCCAGATCTGGTGAACGCTGGCGGGCAACCATGCGGCATTTTATCCGGCGCAGCGATGTTCGACAGCGCAATGTCGTTTGCGCTGATTCGTGGTGGTCATATTGATGCCTGCGTACTCGGTGGTTTGCAGGTAGACGAAGAAGCCAACCTCGCGAACTGGGTAGTGCCTGGAAAAATGGTGCCCGGTATGGGTGGCGCGATGGATCTGGTGACCGGGGCACGCAAAGTGATCATTGCCATGGAACATTGCGCCAAAGATGGTTCAGCAAAAATTTTGCGCCGCTGCACCATGCCGCTCACTGCGCAACACGCGGTGCATATGCTGGTCACTGAACTGGCAGTCTTTCGTTTCATTGACGGCAAAATGTGGCTCACCGAAATTGCCGACGGGTGTGATTTAGCCACCGTGCGTGCCAAAACCGAAGCTCAGTTTGAAGTCGCCCGCCGATCTGAATACGCAGCGGGGTGATTTATGATTGGTCGCATCTCGCGTTTTATGACGCGTTTTGTCAGCCGGTGGCTTCCCGATCCACTGATCTTTGCCATGTTGCTGACATTGCTAACGTTCGTGATCGCGCTTTGGTTAACACCACAAACGCCGATCAGCATGGTGAAAATGTGGGGGGACGGTTTCTGGAACTTGCTGGCGTTCGGTATGCAGATGGCGCTTATCATCGTTACCGGTCATGCCCTTGCCAGCTCTGCTCCGGTGAAAAGCTTGCTGCGTACAGCCGCTTCCGCCGCAAAGACGCCCGTACAGGGCGTCATGCTGGTCACTTTCTTCGGTTCAGTCGCTTGTGTCATCAACTGGGGATTTGGTCTGGTTGTCGGAGCAATGTTCGCCCGTGAAGTCGCCCGGCGAGTACCCGGTTCTGATTATCCGTTGCTCATTGCCTGCGCCTACATTGGTTTTCTTACCTGGGGTGGCGGTTTCTCTGGTTCAATGCCTCTGTTGGCTGCCACACCGGGCAATCCGGTTGAGCATATCGCCGGGCTTATCCCGGTGGGCGATACTCTGTTCAGTGGTTTTAACATTTTCATCACTGTGGCATTGATTGTGGTGATGCCATTTATTACCCGCATGATGATGCCAAAACCGTCTGACGTGGTGAGTATCGATCCGAAACTACTCATGGAAGAGGCTGATTTTCAGAAGCAGCTACCGAAAGATGCCCCACCATCCGAGCGACTGGAGGAAAGTCGCATCCTGACGTTGATCATCGGCGCACTCGGTATCGCTTACCTGGCGATGTACTTCAGCGAACATGGCTTCAACATCACCATCAATACCGTCAACCTGATGTTTATGATTGCGGGTCTGCTGCTACATAAAACGCCAATGGCTTATATGCGTGCTATCAGCGCGGCTGCGCGCAGTACCGCCGGTATTCTGGTGCAATTCCCCTTCTACGCCGGGATCCAACTGATGATGGAGCACTCCGGTCTGGGTGGGCTCATTACTGAATTCTTCATCAATGTTGCGAACAAAGACACCTTCCCGGTAATGACCTTCTTTAGTTCTGCACTGATTAACTTCGCCGTTCCGTCTGGCGGCGGTCACTGGGTTATTCAGGGACCTTTCGTGATACCTGCAGCCCAGGCGCTGGGAGCCGATCTCGGTAAATCGGTAATGGCGATCGCCTACGGCGAGCAATGGATGAACATGGCACAACCGTTCTGGGCGCTGCCAGCACTGGCAATCGCCGGACTCGGTGTCCGCGACATCATGGGCTATTGCATCACTGCTCTGCTTTTCTCCGGCGTCATTTTCGTCATTGGTTTAACGCTGTTCTGACGGCAACTTTACAGACAGAAGGAATATAAAATGAAAAATTGTGTCATCGTCAGTGCGGTACGTACTGCCATCGGTAGTTTTAATGGTTCACTCGCCTCCACCAGCGCCATCGATCTGGGAGCAACAGTAATTCAGGCCGCTATTGAACGCGCAAAAATCGATTCACAACATATCGATGAAGTGATTATGGGTAACGTGTTGCAAGCCGGGCTGGGGCAAAATCCGGCGCGTCAGGCACTGTTAAAAAGCGGACTGGCCGAAACGGTGTGCGGATTCACGGTCAATAAGGTGTGTGGTTCGGGTCTGAAAAGCGTGGCGCTTGCCGCCCAGGCAATTCAGGCAGGTCAGGCGCAGAGCATTGTGGCGGGGGGTATGGAAAATATGAGTTTAGCGCCCTACTTACTCGATGCAAAAGCACGCTCTGGTTATCGTCTGGGAGACGGACAGGTTTATGACGTAATCCTGCGCGATGGCCTGATGTGCGCCACCCATGGTTATCATATGGGAATTACCGCCGAAAACGTGGCTAAGGAGTACGGGATTACCCGCGAAATGCAGGATGAACTGGCGCTACATTCACAGCGTAAAGCGGTTGCCGCAATTGAGTCCGGTGCTTTTACAGCCGAAATCGTCCCGGTAAATGTTGTCACCCGGAAGAAAACCCTCGTCTTCAGTCAAGACGAATTCCCGAAACCAGATTCTACTACAGAAGCTCTGGCTGCATTGCGTCCGGCCTTCGATAAAGCAGGTACTGTCACCGCCGGGAACGCGTCAGGTATTAACGACGGTGCTGCCGCTCTGGTGATTATGGAAGAATCCGCGGCGCTGGCAGCAGGCCTGAATCCCCTGGCACGTATTAAAAGTTATGCCAGCGGCGGCGTGCCCCCCGCATTGATGGGTATGGGACCAGTGCCTGCCACGCAAAAAGCGTTACAACTGGCGGGGCTGCAGCTGGCAGACATTGATCTTATCGAAGCCAATGAAGCATTTGCCGCGCAGTTCCTTGCTGTAGGGAAAACGCTGGGCTTTGACCCTGAGAAAGTGAATGTCAACGGTGGGGCCATCGCGCTGGGGCATCCTATCGGCGCCAGCGGTGCGCGTATTCTGGTCACACTATTACATGCAATGCAGGCACGCGATAAAACGCTGGGTCTGGCAACGTTGTGCATTGGCGGCGGTCAAGGAATTGCGATGGTGATTGAACGATTGAATTAACATGTAAAAACGCCCGATAGCGAAAGTCATCGGGCGTTTTCTTGAACATTGACAGTAAAGATAACCTCAGTAATCACCAGTCAAAACTTTTCACCAGCGTCAACTCGCCAGCATTACGCATCGGTACAATGAAAGTTTCCTGTTTCTCATTGACCGATCCTTCATCGGTGATCAGCGTCAGTTGAGCGGTCGTCAATTCCGTTTCGCTGCGTCCGCCATAGTAGTTGATATACACCTGATAACGTCCATGAATCGGCGCTGGCATGGCGAAAATCTCTGGTCCGTAACCCGTCGTGACATCCATATCCAGTGCACCACTGTTTTTCAGCACCGTGTTACCGTACCAGGCGTGTTCACCATCCGGCGTGACAACATGAAGATCGAGGTCGGTATTGTCCGTATCCCAGGAGAGAACCAGCCGTAAACGCGCGCGGATCACTCCAGCGCCCGGCGTTGAGTAAAACTGCATTTTTTGTCGGCTTTGCCCATCTGGGCTGATGACCTGCACGCTGTTGCTGCCTTCAGTGAAAATATAAGGGCGTGCAAATGAACCATCGGATTCAATTCTCTGCGGCATACTGGCACCGTTGACCACCAGTCGCCCCTGCTGGACTTTGCCCGCCGCAGCATAATTTTTTATTTTGCCGCGGATCTGCGCTGAGATATTTTGATCATCAGCCATGTTGACGGACGACGCCGGGTAATTGATCGATTGTGAAAAACTGGCATCTTCACCATCCGCAGGATGCCAGCCAGAGAGCGGTGCATCAATCTCGACTTCCTGAATACCTTCACTGTGAGCAACAGGCGAAAGCGCCACCAGTAACAACGGAAGAAAAATCTTTCGCATAGCATTAGTCCATTAATAATTGTCGGGTCAGCGTTTCGATATAGTTCTCATCAAGCCCGGTGGGATAACCATCAAAGGCCAGGTGCAGATACTCATGGGTTAAATCAAGCCGATCCTGAAGCGTAAAGAAGTTACGAATAAACAGCCGTTTCTGCTGCCGATCGGTATAGGGGAAACCTGAGACTAAACGGCAGACCGCAAACACGTCTGGTTCGTTGTACCCCGTCTCGCCTTGTAACATACGCCGCCACTGCGGCATTTTTTTCGCCAGCCAGGCTTTCGCTTTGGGTAATAACTGGCAGGTTGAGCGTGGCGCTCCCCAGCGGCTAAGGCTGTTGTCGGGATAAGCAAACGCGAGTATCTGGTCGTAACGCTCTCCCTGCCCCGCCTGGGCGGTGGCTTGCCGCCAGGAGAGCGTCCCTTCGGTAGCGCGACTGCCGTGATAATGAACCGGATCGCCAGCGTAAATGAGATCCTGCGTCCAGGCGGTCATCGTCCGCGCGCCCGTGGTGGCTGGCGAAGCAGAAACACGCTGCATGGCGCTGCTGTCGGGGATGGTCAGGCAATCACCTTCCCGATTGGCGTTTTGCTGTAAGAAAGTGCGAATCGCCACGGTCATAGCTTTCGCTGCCTCAGGGGGCGTACTTTTCGCCTCGCGATCCAGCACTCTGGCAACGTACTCTTCACGATCAAGATGCGACTGCAATTTCAGTTTGCCCTTTTCTGTCAGTAAGGTCGTCTCACCGTGGCTGACAAACGTAATGTGGTTACCATTGGCAAACGTCACACGATAGCGCCCATTAAGTACGCCGGGATTTACTGCTGTCGTACTCTTTTCCGCCGTGATTTTCTTCAGCGGATAACGGGCAAACAGCTCCACCTCAACACATTGCCCACTGGCAACTTGCGTCGGCACTGGCAATACCCGATTAAGCACCGTCGCATAACGGGTCAGTACCGTTTTGCTGGTGCCACTGCCAGTAACCCACAGCGGTGTACCATCGGTTAACCAGCCGGCAAAACCACCCTGACGGATTTCCTGTTTATCATCGGCAAACCAGCTCCAGGTTTTTACCCTTACCCGACTACCGAGCATGGATGCGACACCGATTTTCGCCTCGTCCAGCACCACATCCAGTAAGATTTCCTGAGCTTTGTTTTGCGCGGGTAACGTCGCTAATGAATCAAGCAGCGATTTAACCGTTACCGAGGTTTCTGGCTTCAGCGTCGGAAGAGACGCTAACCACGCAGGTGCCTGACGCTGTTGCCAGTATTGCCCCCAAACATCTGCACCAATATGCAACCGTTGCGGCGCAAAATAGAGTCCACAGGAGCGTACCAGCGCGGTATCGCGCGTTATGCTCTCCCCAGCCTGACAACAATAAACCTCTTCCGGGGAGTTTCCGCGACACTGGTAGGGCTGCTCTGGTTGATGGGTATCCTCCAGCCAGGCGTAAACATACAGTTTCCACAAACTCCCTAACGGCGTGGTGAGTGTGTCAGGTAATGCCGAGACTTTGGTCACGCCTGATGACGACAGCTGATACAGTTGATCGTGCTGCGCGCCCCGCAGCGCCAGTTGTAACGGCGTCTCCTCCGCAAGCGTTGGCAGAGTAACCAACGCTAATAGCCAGACGATTCTGCGCCAGTTCACTTATTTCACCTGCATCCCGGTCCATTCGCTCCCTGCCGCAACACTTTGCTGTGCAGGTGCATAGGAACGCACATAACGAGCAGGAGGCAGAACGAATTGCCCTTTTTGCGAGAAACGCAGCAAATGGCGGAAGGTGACCGTTCCCGTCAGTTCTTTTACCGGCACCATATAGGCCAGTTCACCCATTTCATTGCGCGCTTTTTCCAGCAACTGCCCCTGCTGTTTCGCGGCGTTGGGTTTATTGACCGAAATGCCCCACGTTGTCCGCTCAACGTCAGCCCCCGGCGGGAGCGGTACTTCCACCTGACCGTAGCGTAGAACTGCATCCTGCTCGCTGGTAAGCGTGATTTCATCGAGATACAGCGCATCGCTGTCAATCTCATTGCTGGTCAGCGGCTGCAGAGTAAAGCTCATCTCTTCTTCACCCGGGATAAGCCGATACAACTGTCGTTCAATGGTCACCGGAATGTTACTTTGTTGAGCCGTTTTTGCCGGTTCACGCCAGCGAACCTGCACGTTTTGCGGCGGTAATTCGTCACCAAAAGAGAGAATATCCGGCACGCCCTGACCAACCCAACGCCAGTATTCACCCACTCCGGTTAACTTATGTTTGGCCCATGCGCCCGCAGGAGCAGGTAACGTAACCGGAGGCATCGTCGCCATATATTTCGCCAGCCAGTTCATTGCCAGCGCGCGCTCAATAGTGGATTGTTCAGCGGTTAAACCACTTAAAATAGCGGCAGCCTGGGTGGTGTCGCCTCCGCTATTGAGCAGCACAACCGTGTGCGCCAGCGGCTGGTTACTGTTTGCTGCTTTATCCCACGCATACTGCTGAACCTGTGGCATCACAGTGGACTTCAACTGCGCTTTTTTCAGCAACGTCATGGTTAAGACGTTTGCCACCGCATCTGCCAGTGGAGATTCAGGTGTATCGAGGATCAGACTGTCATTGATATCGCTGGTGTCTGCCTCAGAGAAATCTTTAGTTTTAGTTCCGCGCCGGGCGATAGCTTCGTCCAACCCTTTCAACAACGTTTTGCACGGCAGATTCATCTCCTGCGCCCACGCCAGCACCAGCGCCCGATGCAATAACGGCATGTTATCCGCCTGCTCCGCGTAGCTGTCGAGCATATGCTGCCAGTATTCCGGTTGTTGCGTTACGCCGAGCGCCTGGCTGGCCTGCCAGTCGGCGTACCATGCCCATGCCGTGAGGAATGCGTCGCCATTGCCATCTTCACCCCACCAGGTAAAGCGCGCTCCTGGCCCCGCCAGTTGCATCAGCCGCAAACGGTTATCCTGAATCCTCTGACGAATGTCGTTAGCGGCGGCACTTTGATGATCGGCAAGTGAACGCCAGGCGAGACTGAGCGGGATCAGACGGCTACCGGTGTTGATCACGCCACCCCACGGTTCATCGACTAACGCATCAAGATTGTTACGGAAAATCTCCTGCGGCGTTTCGCTACTTTGCAACCGGATATTGCTCGCCTGCTCGGGCAACATCAGTGCGTTATCGCCACCGCCGAGCATGACGTTTTTCTGCTGTTCAATGGGCCAGCTGTTATCCACAAAAGACAGTTTTGTGCTAATACTGTCCTGCACTTGCCCATTTTGTTGCAGTTCTGCACTTAACAAGCCAGATTGCTGAATATTCTGCGTCAGCGAAATATAATTCGCCCCTTTATGCAACGTCAGCGTCTGACGCACCTCAGCGCCTGAAAATTTAGTCACCAGCGCCACCGGTTCGTTATCCTGCTGACTGAAGATAAACAGTCCTGCCGCCGGTTTGTCACCCATGCGATATACCGTTGGCATACTCCACTTCATGTAGAGATTTTTTTCCGAACGCAAATAAGCACGCCCCTGCCCTACCAGCCCGTCGCCGTTCATCCCACGCGCGGTGATGCGCCAACGGGTTAATGAATCAGGCATCAGGAACGTGAAATACGCTTTGCCTTGTTTATCGGTTGTGAGTGACGGCATCCAGGCAGCGGTATCCACCTCTTCACGCCGTGGACGTTCCAGCATTTTCACTCGCCGCTCGCTGCGGTTAGTCGCGCCAGGCGCAACAGGTTCGCTGGAGAGCGCCTGGTCGTAGCTGATAAATGACAGGCTGGAGCTGGTACGCACATTGTTACGCCCCATCGGATAGAAAAATTTGCCGATATTTGGCGCGATTTCCGGTTGCAGTGCGTAGATCATTTCATCGACCACGCCAACCGTTAACTGCGCAGAAACTGGTTTACCTTTCAGCAACGAGGTTAATTCGACATTGACCAGTTCACCTGGCTGGTAATGGGTTTTGTCCGTTTTCACCCGGATATCCAACTGGGGAACGGCAACTTTGATCCCGGCGTTCTGAAAACTGTACTGACCGTTACGGGTATACAGCACCGAAAAAGTGATGTTAGGCGCAAAGGAATTGTTCACCGGTACGCGGGCTTCATACTGGGTATCGTTTAAACGTTGTAACGTCAGCCAGTTTGCCGGATGCGATAGCAGCGACTGCTGTTCAACGCGATCACGTTCCAGCGTCAATAACGCTTCATCAATTGGCTCCGGGAAGGTAATCAGCATCTTCGCGGTTTCGCCTGGCTGGTACAGCGTTTTATCCGCCACGATATCTACCGTACCAGTATGCGCCGTGCTGCCCTTACCGCTGACGGCATGGCTTAACCCGGCGAGAATTAAGCCGTCTTTATCGCGTAACGTCAGGTTGTAATTGCCTGGTTTATCGAAATTGACGGTAAAGGATTTGCCGCCAGAAGGTAGATCTCCGCTGTGGCTCGTGCGGTCTTCCAGACGCAACCACTCATACGTAACAGGAACCTGTTTTGAAGATTCCAGCGCAGCATAACGGAAAACAACCGATTCACCGCTATTGCTGTATTGTGCGGCGGTGCTCAAAGTGTAATGCGCCAGACCACGTTCAATGAGGATCTCTTTGGTGGTGGTAACACGATACGCCGCGCCGTCACTGGCGGAGACAGTTAACAAATAACGGCTTGGTTTATCGGCGGCGGGGAGATTTAACGCCACATGACCATTATCGTCGGAAACCGTTTCACTGCCTTCCAGCGACACCGGGAAACGTCCGGCATAACGCAAATCGTTACCGACCATTGATAATTGCTGAGCGCGCAAACTTAACTGCACGCGGGCATCTTTTACCGGCTCGCCATCAGGGTAAAGCAGTTGCAGTTTGCCGCTAACCGCTTCGCCTGTTTTGAACTCTTTTTTGTCGAGAGCTAAACCAATCTCGAAATGTGGCTTGATATAGTTGGCTACGCGAAAACTACTGCTATAGACCTGATTGCGGTAAGCAAGACGTAATTCATAACCTCCGGCAACGGCATTTTCTGGCAGGCGGAAACTCCCCTGCCCGCCATTACGCGCATCCAGCGTGACATTGACGGTTTGCAACAGGCTGCCATTAGCATCCAGCACTGAAAGTTTCGCCGGTGCGCTGACGATAGGGGATGAATGCAACGGATCGTGGAACTCGCGGCCCATCACTTTAACATCGACACGATCGCCTGCGCGATATAGCGGGCGATCAGTAAAGATATACAAGCGGGTATTGTAGATTTCACTTTCGTAGAAAAAATTCTCGGAGACAAAAACGCCGCCTTCTGCATCTTTACCCAGAATGTATGAACGTTCCGGCGATATATGTTGTAACTGCAAGGTACCGCTGTCATCGGTCACACCGCGAGTCATCACGCCAAGACCGTCAGTCCACAGGATCTCTGAGCCTGGCTTCGCTTCACCCTGTTTTTTGCCAGCAGTCCACACCAGAAGTTCGTTGCCTGACACTTTGCTAAGCGCCACGGTATCGGAGACAAATACCACCGTCGTTGCCCGATACCCACCGACCATCGCCTCGACGAGATACAGTCCCGGCTCTTGTTTGCCGAGAGGAATATAGATGTTGCCCGGCTGCGGCGAGATGAAATTGCTGGATGCGCCTTCCAGTTTTACCCCTTGCTGCGGCTCGACCGGTTTTGCCTGCCATAGTGGATAGCGGAACTGTTCCACCAGTGGATATTTTTTCAGCGGTGAAAACTGGCTGTTCTGTACATAACGGGAAGGTTTAACAATGGCATTACCGAGCTGTAATTCGGGTAACGCCTGAGTCACATTCTGCCGTGACTGAGAAGAGAAAGTACGCTGCATTACACGGCGAGATTTGCCATACCAGTTATCCCACAGCCAGGTTAGCGTATTGTTCAGCCCGTCGCCCAGATATTGCGGTTGCACCACAATGCGATGCAGGTTTTTCTGCTGGCGCAAAAATGCCATCGGGTCAGGAATACGATACAGGCGAACGTCCACGCCGCCGTACTCTTCCATCTGGTAACGCCGATAATCACGCCCCGGCGCTTCCAGTCGCACTTTCGCCTCTTCACTGCTGCTAAAACTGCTGTCAGCGAGCAAAAAGAATGTTCCCCCGGCGGGTGGCGCATAGTTACTGGAAGGAAGCGAATCATCAGCATTAGCAAGCCCTGTTCCCACAAGAGACAGGCACAAGCACGCTGCTATCGCGCCAGAAAATTTAAACGATAAATGCCAATGAAATTGGGATTGGAATCGTTGGGTATCCATCGGGTGTCCTTCCATGTCATAAGTTGTTGCAGACTGACTGCGCGCATTCCGTTGTCAGTTTTCGTGGCGCTTCCGGTGTGGTAGATGAGGTAACGCCCCATCCAGACCATTAAGTGCTGGGCATCGCCCTGATCGAAAAAAATCATATCGCCAGGCAACGCCTAGTTTATGTCCTGGCCAATAAATTGGCTGTTGTACTGAATCAAATTAATCGCGGTCACATAGGGGCCGGTTTTTCCGTTCCCCTGATTCCAGTTTTGCGCCAGTTGACGCTGTTCAGGTGTTAGCGTCATTTCAGGCGGCAAATACTGACTTGCTATACCGTTACTTTTTAGCCATTTGCTGTCGTGAACTTTCAGCGCCTCGTTCGCCGAAAATCGCACCAGGCCCGCACAATCCTGCTGATACCAGCGCGGACTTGGCCCCTGGCGAAGCTGTTCCTGTGCAATGCGCACAAACCAGGCGCGAAACAGCCCCGATTGTTCGACATTCAGCATTTCGCTATGAGCAACAACACAACACAGCCAGCAAATCAGCGCCAGCAGCCCGTGCCTCATAGTGGCTGCCAGGTAATGGGTAGCCACTGCCAGGCGGCACCGGGTTCCATCTGGGCCAGCTTCATGACATAACGCGGTTGTTGAGATAAAGCGTCCAGCTTCGGCATTAATAAAGTTTGTGCGGCGTTATAAAAAACCGGTTCGAGATTCTTCGGCAGACTGGTCAGCGTTTCGTTACGCAGCAGTTTCGCCACGCCTTGTGGATTGATATAGACCGGAACAATGCCTTCAGTGGGTATCACATCCACCATTGCCGGGCGGGTTTTATTCAGTGTTTGCAACGCGTTATTGACCAGCGTGTCATCGAGGGAGAAAAGCATCGTCTTGTTTTGCATCGCCAGCGACACGCGGAAAAAATAATCCGACATTAATTGATCTGGTTGCGCCGCCTGTGCTTTCGGATACTGGCCGTATCGGGAACTCACTTCGCGACGCCAGATTTGCGCTTCGCCCTGCTGAGTCTGGTTTACCGGCAAAACACCTTCTGGCGCTTTGCTTTCGTGCGCACCAATATTTTGCGTAAACAGTTTTCCAGGCAGTTGTGCCTGTTCGGCTGAGCCATCAAACTGACCGACAAACAGCGGGGTTTGCAATTTTGAATCTTCATACCAGCACAGCCCCGCAGCACCGTCTAACGCCCCGTTGAGCTTGTCGTTTTCCTGGCTGATGTGGGAAAGCATCTCTTCAGCAATACCATGTGAATAAGGCACCGCCACACAGAAGCTGGCCCCTGCGGGCATACTGTTCCATACAGGCGTAAAATCGAAACTGGCATCTACGCTTGCGGATTCATCATTTAACGCCAGAAAACTGTGCCAGCCGTCGTTGCTCATTTCGAAGCGCACACCAGCAAAAGAAGGCATTAATCGCTGGTAGCCAAAACCCAGCAAATTTGCACTGACCACGATGCGCTGGCGTACTGGCGTTTTTTCGGCAGTACGCTCTTCCAGGCCAAAGCTGGCTTGCCAGCGTTTTTTACCGCTCAACAAATCACTTGCGATCGCCGTGGCTTCGGTATCCTGCTGATCATCTTTAAACAGCATGTCCGTGCTGGAAAACACCAGCATCTTGTCCTGATAAGTTGCGAACATCAGGGCGTTATTGCCGTTATAGCGCAACTGATAAACCGGGATGATTTCACTATTTAGCTTAATACTACTGATTTCCGTTTTACTTAACTGGCTGTCGCTGGTAGCGGCAAACAGCAATGGCTCCAGCAGCTTGCTTAAACCACTTCGCTGGATCAGCACCATATAATGAGAAAGATGGCCTTGTTTATCGTGCCATAGCGCCGCCTGCGCGGGCTGATCTAAGAGTGACGAAAAGAGCTTATCTTTTAGTGTGAGATCGTGTTCGTAGACAATGCGGCGAATGCTGCCTTCAATGCCCAGACGGTCGGCATGGTTCTGATAATAAAAAACGAAATCTTCGCTTAGAACATCGTGAAGAAAAGGAATAGTAAGAAGATCTTTGGGAAGCTGGCTTAGAGAGTCGCTATCGAGAAAGAGATCCGGCTCATTGAGATCGATTTGCAGATTGTTGTGTACCACCAGCGGCAACAACGTTTTTTCTGGCCCACTACCAGCATATTGCAATGCCCAGACACCAGCGGAAAGCAGTACTATTGCGCCAAAACCTACAAGACCATAGAACCGCCAGCCTTTCGCCTTTTTTTCACTACCCATTGCCACATTCCTTGTGTAAAGCCAGCCATTTTTTATGGGTACAGCAAAACTTTACCGCGCCCTAATACGACAAAAGCCCAGACTTTGCAGCCTGGACTTCAATTCAAAAAAGGGAGATAACTCCCTTTTGGCATGAGGCGATGAAATTATTCTTCTTCTGGCTCGTCGTCAACGTCCACTTCCGGAGCGATTTCATCGTCCCCTTCCGCAGCACTGCCGTCGATGGTATCCAGATCTTCCTCGTCAACCGGTTCAGCAACACGTTGCAGACCCACCACGTTTTCATCTTCCGCAGTACGGATAAGGATCACGCCCTGGGTGTTACGGCCCACGATGCTGATTTCAGAAACGCGAGTACGTACCAGCGTACCGGCATCGGTGATCATCATGATCTGGTCGCAGTCATCTACCTGCACCGCGCCAACCACTAAACCGTTACGTTCGGTAACCTTGATGGAGATAACCCCTTTCGTCGCACGCGACTTAGTCGGGTATTCCGCTACCGCAGTACGTTTACCGTAACCGTTTTGCGTTGCGGTGAGAATTGCGCCATCGCCACGCGGTACGATCAGAGAGACGACTTTATCGCCTTCACCTAAGCGAATACCGCGAACACCGGTGGTGTTGCAGCCCATCGCACGGACAGAAGACTCTTTAAAGCGCACCACTTTACCTTCAGCGGAGAACAGCATTACTTCGTCTTCGCCGCTGGTCAGGTCAACGCCGATCAGCTCATCGCCGTCAACCAGTTTGATCGCCACTTTACCAGCGGTACGCAGACGGTTGAACTCGGTGAGGACGGTTTTCTTCACAGTACCGTTAGCGGTCGCCATGAAGACTTTCACACCTTCTTCAAACTCAGTCACCGGCAGGATCGCGGTGATACGTTCGTCCTGCTCCAGCGGCAGCAGGTTGACGATCGGACGACCGCGCGCGCCACGAGTGGCTTCCGGCAACTGATAGACTTTCATCGAATAGACGCGACCACGGCTGGAGAAGCACAGAATATGGTCGTGGGTGTTCGCCACCAGCAGTCGGTCAATAAAGTCTTCTTCTTTAATACGTGCGGCAGATTTACCTTTCCCGCCACGACGCTGCGCTTCGTATTCAGAAAGCGGCTGGTACTTCACGTAGCCCTGGTGAGAGAGCGTCACTACCACATCTTCCTGAGTAATCAGATCTTCCAGGTTGATGTCTGCGCTGTTGGCGGTGATTTCAGTACGACGTTTGTCACCGAACTGTTCACGAACCAGCTCCAGCTCTTCGCGGATCACTTCCATCAGACGATCGGCGCTACCAAGAATACGCAACAGTTCCGCGATCTGATCCAGCAGCTCTTTGTATTCATCGAGCAGTTTTTCGTGCTCAAGGCCGGTCAGTTTCTGCAGACGCAGATCCAGAATTGCCTGAGCTTGCTGTTCGGTCAGGTAGTACAGACCGTCACGCACGCCGAACTCTGGCTCCAGCCATTCCGGACGCGCAGCATCATCGCCCGCACGTTCCAGCATCGCGGCAACGTTGCCCAGCTGCCACGGATTAGCAACCAGCGCCGTTTTCGCTTCTGCAGGCGTCGGCGCATGACGGATCAGTTCGATGATCGGGTCGATGTTCGCCAGCGCCACGGCTAATGCTTCAAGGATATGAGCACGATCGCGAGCTTTACGCAGTTCGAAAATAGTACGACGGGTCACCACTTCACGGCGGTGACGAACAAACGCAGCGATGATGTCTTTCAGGTTCATGATCTTCGGCTGACCATGGTGCAATGCCACCATGTTGATACCGAAAGAAACCTGCAACTGGGTCTGGGAGTAGAGGTTGTTGAGCACCACTTCACCGACCGCATCGCGTTTGACTTCAATCACGATGCGCATACCGTCTTTGTCAGACTCGTCACGCAGCGCGCTGATGCCTTCCACGCGTTTTTCTTTTACCAGTTCCGCAATTTTTTCGATCAGGCGCGCTTTGTTCACCTGATACGGAATTTCGTGGACGATAATGGTTTCACGCCCGGTTTTGGCGTCAACTTCCACTTCCGCACGGGCGCGGATATATACCTTGCCGCGACCGGTACGGTAAGCTTCTTCGATACCGCGACGACCGTTAATGATTGCCGCCGTCGGGAAGTCCGGCCCCGGGATGTGTTCCATCAGCCCTTCAATGCTGATGTCTTCATCATCGATATACGCCAGACAACCGTTGATGACTTCCGTCAGGTTGTGTGGCGGGATGTTGGTTGCCATACCTACGGCGATACCGGAAGAACCGTTCACCAGCAGGTTAGGAATTTTGGTCGGCATGACGTCCGGAATTTTTTCCGTGCCGTCATAGTTATCAACGAAATCGACCGTCTCTTTTTCGAGATCGGCCATCAGTTCATGGGCAATTTTCGCCAGACGGATTTCCGTATAACGCATTGCCGCCGCAGAGTCGCCGTCGATGGAACCGAAGTTACCCTGACCGTCTACCAGCATGTAACGCAGCGAGAATGGCTGCGCCATACGGACGATCGTGTCATAAACCGCCGAGTCACCATGGGGATGGTATTTACCGATTACGTCACCAACGACACGGGCAGATTTTTTATAGGCTTTGTTCCAGTCATTGCCTAGTACGTTCATGGCGTAAAGTACGCGACGGTGTACCGGCTTCAGGCCATCTCGGACATCCGGCAGCGCACGGCCAACAATGACCGACATCGCATAATCCAGATAGGAGCTCTTCAGCTCTTCCTCAATGTTGACCGGTGTAATTTCTCTCGCAAGGTCGCTCATCTAACCGCTATCCCTCTACTGTATCCCGGATTCAAAGGTCGCAAATTATAACACAGCCGCGCAGATTGAGGTAAACCTATACGCTTTATTCACATCCAATGCCTGATATACTCGTTTGTCTTGCCAATTACGGAGTAGAAGTGCCAATGAATGCCGAAAAATCGCCGGTAACCCCTAACGTAGACCACGAAGAGATCGCTAAATTTGAAGCCGTCGCCTCCCGCTGGTGGGATCTGGAAGGTGAGTTCAAACCGCTGCACCGCATTAACCCGCTGCGTCTGGGCTATATTGCCGAGCGTGCTGGCGGTTTATTTGGCAAAAAGGTGCTCGATGTCGGTTGTGGCGGCGGCATTCTGGCCGAGAGTATGGCGCGCGAAGGCGCGACGGTGACCGGTCTGGATATGGGCTTTGAGCCATTGCAGGTGGCAAAGTTGCACGCGCTGGAAAGTGGCATTCAGGTGGATTACGTGCAGGAAACCGTGGAAGAGCACGCGGCAAAACATGCCGGGCATTATGATGTGGTGACCTGCATGGAGATGCTGGAGCACGTCCCCGATCCGCAGTCAGTGGTCAGAGCCTGTGCGCAACTGGTGAAACCGGGCGGCGATGTCTTTTTCTCGACGCTTAACCGCAACGGCAAGTCATGGCTGATGGCGGTGGTTGGTGCTGAATATATTTTGCGCATGGTGCCTAAAGGTACGCATGATGTGAAGAAGTTTATTAAACCGGCAGAATTGCTGGGCTGGGTGGATCAGACCAGTCTAAAAGAACGGCATATGATCGGACTGCATTACAACCCGATCACTAATACTTTTAAGCTCGGCCCCGGCGTCGATGTGAACTATATGCTGCACACGCAGAATAAGTGAGGTTGTTGGCCGGATAAAGTGCTCGCACTGCATCCGGTAACAATACCAGGCGGACAGCAATTACCATTTTATCGTCATCGATAAAAACCCTGCCGTCTGGGCAAAATCATTACTCCCTTTCTGCCACGCCACGCTGCTTAGCCGCATCGTCGCTGATATTGCTGCCACCGTCTTCAATTTCCACCGAATGGGGCTCGTGATAATAATTCAGATCTAATGCTGGCGTGCTATGAACAGCAACACTTAGCTACTGTTTCCGGCAATGGAATCGATCTCACCATCGTTACTCATGTTGCCGATGACCAGAGTTTTATTGGCCGCGATGTCAAATCTGACCTGACTTGAATCAATGAACATGAAGCCTCCCGCCACCGCCGATGATGCATCGCCATAGCCTGCTGCGCTGTTGTTCTGATCCACTAAAACACCGTTGTTCTGGCTGTCGCTGTCATCAACTGAAATATCAATAAGATAGGAAGCCGTCGCGCTATTGGTATAAATTGCCCCGCAATAACCTTCGGCAGTGTTATTTGTAAAGGCGGTGTTATTTATTATCGTATAACCTGATGGATGCTTGCTGTCGCTATTATTATCAGTGATATCGATTGCGCCGCCATCGCCATCACTGTAACTTGTTGATGTATATGCCTGGTTATTATTAAAAACATCATCACTTAAATAGACATCATTATTGATGGTATAAAGTGCACCGCCTTTGCCGTCATTAGCGATGTTATTGAGAAATACGGCGTTAGTGATACGTAAATCGGCGACACCAGTATCGTTGGTACCGGCAGAATAGATTGCTCCGCCATAGCCCCCAGCAACATTACTGTCGAAAATAACATTCTCAATATTTATCGTTGAGTTTTCTTTAGCAAATATTGCCCCGCCATTATTATATTCTCCTGAGACAGTATTATTGGCAAACAGAGTCATTCCAGTTTCATTTTCTGGCGATAGAGAAAACTCCGCTCCTTGTTGCAAAAATACGGCGCCACCGCTGGCATTATTGGCCATACCCGAAAAAATCACCCATTGCCCATCGGCGATGCTCCAGTCCTGCGTAATGCCTGAAAGGCTTTGCCTGCTGGCCTGACAGCTCGCTTTGATATCATATCCCTGGCATGAATCAATAACCGCTGCGATACCATTAGTGGAGAAGAGAGACGCAATCATTGACGGGAGTAAAGATAAATACTCCTTACGTAGAAAAATAATCCACATATTACCCTAACCATCCTTTTCTATGAGAAGGCGTATTTAATCGCATTATGTGATATGGGGTATCTTTCTTTTGTAAATTGTATAACTCGGTGCAATGACTATTTTGTTATTACTTGATGAATAATATCAGTGTATCATAATTCAAATTAATAACCTTAAGGTAAATCGGTTATATTTAAACTGAATTAAAGTAATAAATAATATTCTTATAATATATGCAAAAGTAACAAATTGGCTTGGTATTTAACAATAACCGAATAGAAAACAACCATTTCCGACTCAACAATCGCTTACATTCGCTTATATATTGACCACAACTGATACATCAGATTATGTGATGATTCGTGCTTAGATCAATTTTGGCAATCATTAGCAACAAGATTAATAAACCATCTATATCAATTTACCCATACTATTCTGCCGTTCAAGAAATCGCCGAACAGTTATTTTTAACAAATTTTTCTCTTCCCATTGACTTTCCCGGACACCTTGTCTGACCTAAGGTGCGCGAAAGCCACTTTTTCCTTCCTGAGTTATCCACAAAGTTATGCACTTGCAAGAGGGCCATTTTCACACTATCTTGCAGTGAATCCCAAACATACCCCCTATATATAGTGTTCTTAGCAGCTTCCCTCACTACAGGTAGTCTGCATGAAGCTATTGCGGAAAGAATTCCAAAAACAGGTACGACATACATGAATCAGAATCTGCTGGTGACAAAGCGCGACGGTAGCACAGAGCGCATCAATCTCGACAAAATCCATCGCGTTCTGGATTGGGCGGCAGAAGGACTGCATAACGTTTCGATTTCCCAGGTCGAGCTGCGCTCCCACATTCAGTTTTATGACGGTATCAAGACCTCTGACATACACGAAACCATTATCAAGGCTGCCGCAGACCTGATCTCCCGTGATGCGCCGGATTATCAGTATCTCGCCGCGCGCCTGGCGATCTTCCACCTGCGTAAAAAAGCCTACGGCCAGTTTGAGCCGCCTGCGCTGTACGACCATGTGGTGAAAATGGTCGAGATGGGCAAATACGATAATCATCTGCTGGAAGACTACACGGAAGAAGAGTTCAAGCAGATGGACACGTTTATCGATCACGACCGTGATATGACCTTCTCTTATGCTGCCGTTAAGCAGCTGGAAGGCAAATATCTGGTACAGAACCGCGTGACCGGCGAAATCTACGAGAGCGCCCAGTTCCTCTATATTCTGGTTGCGGCGTGCCTGTTCTCGAACTACCCGCATGAAACGCGCCTGCAATACGTGAAGCGTTTTTACGACGCGGTTTCCACATTTAAAATTTCGCTGCCGACGCCAATCATGTCCGGCGTGCGTACCCCGACTCGTCAGTTCAGCTCCTGCGTGCTAATTGAGTGCGGCGACAGCCTGGATTCCATCAACGCCACCTCCAGCGCGATTGTTAAATACGTTTCCCAGCGTGCCGGGATCGGTATCAACGCCGGGCGTATTCGTGCGCTGGGTAGCCCGATTCGCGGTGGCGAAGCGTTCCACACCGGTTGTATTCCGTTCTACAAACATTTCCAGACGGCAGTGAAATCTTGCTCTCAGGGCGGTGTGCGCGGCGGTGCGGCAACACTGTTCTACCCGATGTGGCATCTGGAAGTGGAAAGCCTGCTGGTGTTGAAAAACAACCGTGGGGTGGAAGGCAACCGCGTGCGTCATATGGACTACGGGGTACAAATCAACAAACTGATGTATACCCGTCTGCTGAAAGGTGAAGATATCACCCTGTTCAGCCCGTCCGACGTACCGGGGCTGTACGACGCGTTCTTCGCCGATCAGGAAGAGTTTGAACGCCTGTACACCAAATATGAGAAAGACGACAGCATCCGCAAGCAGCGTGTGAAAGCCGTTGAGCTGTTCTCGCTGATGATGCAGGAACGTGCGTCTACCGGTCGTATCTATATTCAGAACGTAGACCACTGCAACACCCACAGCCCGTTTGATCCGGCTATTGCACCAGTGCGCCAGTCTAACCTGTGCCTGGAAATCGCCCTGCCGACCAAACCACTGAACGACGTCAACGACGAGAACGGTGAAATCGCGCTGTGTACGCTTTCTGCTTTCAACCTGGGCGCAATTAACAGCCTGGATGAACTGGAAGAGCTGGCAATTCTGGCGGTACGCGCACTCGACGCGCTGCTGGATTATCAGGATTACCCGATCCCGGCCGCCAAACGTGGAGCGATGGGTCGTCGTACGCTGGGTATTGGTGTGATCAACTTCGCTTACTACCTGGCGAAGCACGGTAAACGCTACTCCGACGGCAGCGCCAACAACCTGACGCATAAAACCTTCGAAGCCATTCAGTATTACCTGCTGAAAGCGTCTAATGAGCTGGCGAAAGAGCAAGGCGCGTGCCCGTGGTTTAACGAAACCACTTACGCGAAAGGGATCCTGCCGATCGATACCTATAAGAAAGATCTGGATGCCATCGCTAATGAGCCGCTGCATTACGACTGGGAAGCACTGCGTGAGTCAATCAAAACGCACGGCCTGCGTAACTCCACGCTTTCTGCTCTGATGCCGTCAGAGACTTCTTCGCAGATCTCTAACGCCACTAACGGTATTGAACCGCCGCGTGGTTACGTCAGCATCAAAGCGTCGAAAGACGGTATTCTGCGCCAGGTGGTGCCGGACTACGAGCATCTGCACGACGCCTATGAGCTGCTGTGGGAAATGCCGGGTAACGATGGCTACCTGCAACTGGTGGGGATCATGCAGAAATTTATCGATCAGTCGATCTCTGCTAACACCAACTACGATCCGTCACGCTTCCCGTCAGGAAAAGTGCCGATGCAGCAACTGCTGAAAGACTTGCTCACCGCCTACAAATTCGGGGTCAAAACGCTGTATTATCAGAACACCCGTGACGGTGCAGAAGACGCACAAGACGATCTGGTGCCGTCAATTCAGGACGATGGCTGCGAAAGCGGCGCATGTAAGATCTGATATTGAGATGCCGGATGCGGCGTGAACGCCTTATCCGGCCTACGGCTCGGTTTGTAGGCCTGATAAGACGCGCCAGCGTCGCATCAGGCACAGGATGCGGCGTAAAATGCCTTATCCGGCATTAAACTCCCAACAGGACACATTCATGGCATATACCACCTTTTCTCAGACGAAAAATGATCAGCTGAAAGAACCGATGTTCTTTGGTCAGCCGGTCAACGTGGCTCGCTACGATCAGCAAAAATATGACATCTTCGAAAAGCTGATCGAAAAGCAGCTCTCTTTCTTCTGGCGTCCGGAAGAAGTTGACGTTTCTCGTGACCGTATCGATTACCAGGCACTGCCTGAACACGAAAAACACATCTTTATCAGCAACCTGAAATATCAGACGCTGCTGGATTCCATTCAGGGTCGTAGCCCGAACGTGGCGCTGCTGCCGCTGATCTCGATCCCGGAACTGGAAACCTGGGTAGAAACCTGGGCATTCTCAGAAACAATTCATTCCCGTTCCTATACTCATATCATTCGTAATATCGTTAACGATCCGTCTGTTGTGTTTGACGATATCGTCACCAACGAGCAGATCCAGAAACGTGCGGAAGGGATCTCCAGCTATTACGATGAACTGATCGAAATGACCAGCTACTGGCATCTGCTGGGCGAAGGCACCCACACCGTTAACGGTAAAACCGTAACCGTTAGCCTGCGCGAGCTGAAGAAAAAACTGTATCTCTGCCTGATGAGCGTTAACGCGCTGGAAGCGATCCGCTTCTACGTCAGCTTTGCTTGTTCCTTTGCCTTTGCAGAACGCGAACTGATGGAAGGCAACGCCAAGATTATTCGCTTGATTGCCCGTGACGAAGCCCTGCACCTGACCGGTACACAACATATGCTGAATCTGCTGCGCAGCGGCGCGGATGATCCGGAGATGGCGGAAATTGCCGAAGAATGTAAGCAGGAGTGCTATGACCTGTTCGTCCAGGCGGCACAGCAAGAGAAAGACTGGGCGGATTATCTGTTCCGTGACGGTTCGATGATTGGTCTGAATAAAGACATTCTCTGCCAGTACGTTGAATACATCACCAATATCCGCATGCAGGCAGTCGGTTTGGATCTGCCGTTCCAGACACGCTCCAACCCGATCCCGTGGATCAACACCTGGCTGGTGTCTGATAACGTACAGGTTGCTCCGCAGGAAGTGGAAGTCAGTTCTTATCTGGTCGGGCAGATTGACTCGGAAGTGGACACCGACGATTTGAGTAACTTCCAGCTCTGATGGCCCGCGTTACCCTGCGCATCACTGGCACACAGCTGCTGTGCCAGGATGAACACCCTTCCCTTCTGGCGGCGCTGGAATCCCACAATGTGGCGGTTGAGTATCAGTGCCGCGAAGGTTACTGCGGCTCCTGTCGCACACGCCTTGTTGCAGGCCAGGTGGACTGGATTGCCGAACCGTTGGCCTTTATTCAGCCGGGGGAAATTTTGCCCTGTTGTTGCCGGGCAAAAGGCGATATTGAAATCGAGATGTGATCGGGTACTTGTGCCAGATGCGACGCTTACGCGTCTTATCTGGCCTACGTGATTACATGGCGTAGTAATACGCTTTAACCTGCTGCCAGTCCGCTTTAGGGATCGGCTCCAGATATTTTTCCAGCTGGCGGAAATCATGATTAATCGCTTTATGCCGACGTAAGCGGCGACGACTTTTCTCCAGATCAAGAAAACCAGCTTCTACCATACCTTCTGTTTTCACATAGATGTGGCGAACGTAACAACAGCCATGCTGACGATTAACGCTATGCATTTTCTTAAACGCCATCGCCACAGCTTTCAACATGGCTTGCCGAACATCGTCAGAATAAGGTGTTACTGCATGCTGGGCATACCAGTCAGCAATACTTATGAACCCCGCCATATCTTCCGTCACCAGCAACGCGCGCCATTCACCCTCAATTTTCACCGCTTCACCAAAAACGATTTTCGGCACAATGACACCAGCCCGTTCCAGCTCTTTAATTACCGCAACCTCACGGACAATCGTCGGTCGACCGAACGGATAACGTACGGAATGAAACAGATGATGCGTCATGCGCTTTACATACAGCTTTTTGCCGTTGCGCTCGACGCATTGCACCCCGCTCATCCCATTACGGCGATAGTTAGGCTCTTCAACCCAGTCGCCCTCTGTTGCCCACCAGTGATTAAATTCATCGTGCTTTGCTGAAACTGCCATACCCTATCGCCTGTCATTTTTTATTAACGACAATGACTATAGGTGGTTACCTGCGAAAAATCTTAATGAAACGTGTCGTATTAATGAATTTCTTTTGCCACTACTAGCGCGACACCGCTTTTACCCTTCATTTGCAGCGCATAGACTCCACCAGCCACTACCACTAATAGTGCACCCAGCAGATAAATCATCCGGTAGCCAGTATGTGCAACCATCATCCCCATCACACAGGCTCCCAGCGCCAGGCCTGCATCCATCGCATTGAAGAAGAGGGAGTTTGCGACACCGATTTTATGCGGTTCCACTGAACTGATAATCTGCGTCTGAAAAACTGGCGTCACGGAACCATACCCGATACCAATCAACGCGCCAGAAACAACCATCATTATGCTTCCCTGGGTGTAGCCGAGAACCACCAGTCCTACCGTAAAGAACACAAGGCAAGGGTAAACCACATATTTCGGTCCTTTTTTGTCGCAGACATTGCCGGTAAAGGTACGGCAGATCATCAGGAAGATGGCGTAGCAAAGCAGGAAGTTACTGGCCGCCGACATCAGGTTAAGTTCGCGTGCATAAAGCGCCAGAAAAGCAGAAACCCCGGCATACGAAAAGGTCATAAAAAAGGTGACCATCGCAAATGGCAACGCCGCGCGATCGAACATGGCGGCGAAGCCCATTTTCGGCGTTGAACCATCAGCATGGCTGATAACCGGCGGCACTGTCATAATCAGCGACAGAATAATCCCCACCGCTGCCACGCCGGTGCATAACCAGAAAGCCATATTAAAGGCCTCCCAGCGCGCCATATTCAGGCCAATCCACGGCCCGACCACCATTGCCAGCCCCATTGCCAGAGAGAAAAAACTGATGCCCTCCCCACGTCGGGAGGCCGGGATCAGCCGCGCGGAAATCGTTCCTTTTACCGTAGTGATAACCCCGAAGGTAATACCATGAAGCACCCGAATAAAAAGCAGTGATTCAATTGAGTGGCAAAAAGGATACAACGCTGTGACCAATAAAAAGGCCAGAGAAGAGAGCACCAGAATAGTTTTATTCGAGTATTTACCCACCCATTGCCCGGCAAATGGGCGAATAACAATGGCGGCAATTAAAAATAAAGTCACCAATAAACCGGCTTTATCAGGAGAGGCATGCAAGCGGTCAGAGATATAAATTGGCAACAATGTTAGTAAAACATAAAAGACGAAGAAAATAATAAAGCTGATGATGGTTATTGCCCAAAAATCCTTCGTCCATAACTTCTCTTTCATACCCTACCGCCTGTCAGGATGACGCACGCAGACAACACTCCCGCTACTGCGGTTGCGTCAAATTGTGATGTACTTTGCAGAACAGAAGTATAAATGGCGGCATGCTATTAGAGAAATTAATCGTTTTAATATTATTAATTAACAAACTCTAATGACTTTTACCCAAATAAATTCTTTACTCGCCGTGCTGGATTACGGTGGCTTTACTGAAGCCAGCAAGCGATTGTTCATGACGCAGTCGGCGGTAAGTCAGGCAATTGCTGCCCTCGAACAAGAACTTGGTGTGAATATACTGTTACGCGATCGCCGTAAAGCTATACAACTGACCACAGCAGGTCATCGCATTGTGCAACATCTGCGCGCCATTAATCGGGAAGTTAACGCAGTAAAAGAGATAGCCGAGCAGGAAAAGCAGAACCCTCAAAGAATGCTGAGACTTGGTTGTTTCCCCAGCGTCTGCGCCTGTATCTTACCGGCTGTGATTCGCTACTTTGAAATTCATCATCCGAATATAAAAATTATTCCTTTTGAGGAAAATAGCACAGCGATTATTGATTCCCTTCAGAATGAATCCATTGATGCCGGTTTTGTTCATTTTCCGGTGAGCGGAATGTACTCCGTGCCCATTTATCAGGATAAATTCACCGTAGTGTTACCGCCCGACCATGCTCTGGCAAAAAACAGCACTATTACAGTGGAAGAGTTAATGGGTGAACCATTAATTATTAGTAAAGGACGCTATGAATTAAGCATTATGGCACTATTTAAAGAAAAGAATATTACCCCACAGATAAAATATGAATTTAATCACCCGGATACAGCGATCAGTTTTATTCGACAGGGATTAGGCATCGCCTTATTACCAGAGTTAACGCTGAAAACCATTGCAGGTGAATTGTGTTCCGTTCCTCACGAACCAACCTTCTATCGACAGATTTCGTTGTTGGCTAAAGAAAAGCCGGTAGAAGGCAGTCCACTGTTTTTACTACAAACGTGTACGGAACAACTCGTGGTGAGTGGAAAAATTTGATGTAAGACATGAGATTGATGACAAATGCAAGACTGCCTGATTCGCCACACTTAGTTGTACTATAGCCTTTTCCAGGCGTAATAATTCGTTTTCACCTGATTTTGGCCCACTTTGTGAATTGGCGATATATATTTATCCAGTTGGGAGAAGTGACAATGACTCCAGGTAGAAACCGGTATGAAGCGCCCGACTCACTGTCAAAACCGATTGTTGAGAGTAATGACACTCCGGCGAACAGTACACAGTTTACTCTGGAGCCATTCTCAATCTTCATGTGGGATACCTAATAACTAGTCAGGGAAGTTATCAATATCTGTTTGTTACTTATTACCGTATTTATTAACAATAATGATACTTTCTAACATGCGTAAAGGTCTTCGTAATAAAATGAGCTAAATTTGATAGTGAATATATTCTGCAAAGATTAAATTGTATCTTGTTAACTCACACTACAAGGAATCATTTATGCCAAATACATCTATTCACTTATCTCGCTGTAATATTTTACAAAATAATAAATTGCAAACAGCAGAAATTTACAAAGAATCACAACAAACCGCGAAACTTGAGATTTTTTGCAATGAGTTTCTAAAAATATCTCAAAGTAGATTCGGGTTATCAACCTCAGCAGACAACATAGCTAATTTATTGGCTTTTTTCACGAAAGCCTCAGATAAAATTGATAGTATCAAAACACAAAAAATTGACGTTCACAGTTATGGTTTCGTACCAATAAGACATTTTGTCGAGCATGTCATAACGTATAAAAATGAATTTGCAGAAGATTATGAACCCTATACCCTTACCTTTACCCGAGGTGAAAACAACGAAGGTGTTTTGAGTATCGAAAGCAAAGAAGGGTTTCTTTCAGAAAGAACAATAAATTTAAATGAATATGAAACTGCAATTAACATCATCAATGAGCATGTCGCAAAAGAAAATATCAATAACAAGATCCAAACATTGACAGACAAAGACACACCAAAAATAACCAACTCTGACAAAATTTATAAATTTATCCACGAGTTAAATATAAGAACTCAACTTTACAGCAAGCAAAAAGAATATACAGACCTGCTACTACATTCTGAGAAAAATACAGAATGGTACAAATCCACATCCTCCGGGGAACGCTATGATGTATTTAAGAATTCATCTAAAAAAATTGAAAACACCTACAAGCAAATTGTGCAAGCGCAGAAAAAATTGAAGCAAATGAAATACATCAATAAATTAAGTGGTGAGCTTATCGATATCGCCGACAAAAAGTTAGCACCATTAATAAATGATAGTTTCAGCTATACACGAGATTTCTTTGCTTACTCAAAACAGGAAAAGAATATCTTCACATTTGATAATTCTAATTTTGTAGATCCAAAGGAAAAAGAAGGTTTAATGGTACAACACAGCAATGGGCAACTGGTTATTACTGGTAAATATTGCCCTGAAGGTGTGCAAACAGCATTCACCCAAGAACAATATGATAAATTAATAAGATACATTAATATTTTCTTTACCTTTCCGAAATTAGAATAATACTTTACAGTATAAACTGCATTACAATTTATTATTGAGGCATATTCATACTGTTTAAAGAATAACAATGCCCAGTGTTAGCTTTTTTAACGAATGAGTTTTGCGAAAATTATGTTGGCATCTTTTTACAGGATGCACCCGTTAATGAAAATAATAACCGGTAGTAGCATTATTTCGCTTTAGCAGAGGATGGCGCATGAACGCCATCCTGCAGTAGCATTACTCTTTATTAAGGAATTTTACTGCCTTATCAGGGAAATCAGTAAACAGCCCATTTACACCCGCTTTATTATACAGAGCATCATATAACTGATTCACATCAGTAGTGTATTCAGGCAGCTTATCTGACCGCACGGTATAAGGATGCACCACCAGCTTATTCTGCTGTGCATCTTTTACCATTCCGGTAAGCTTGATATTACCCGGCTGCGATGTCTCCTCAATCACCATATGGTAATCCGGACCAATGCCATCAGCATATTCCGCTACCTGTTTCATGGCGCCCGGCTTGAACATCCAGTCATAGCTGTAATTAACCCAGCTTCCGTCCGGCTGTTTCTGCTGCGTTTCATTCCAGTCGGTATAGGCAATCAGCTGTACAAGATTGAGGTCCATGCCCATTTTCGGTTCCAGCTCATTTTTAATGCGTTTCAGCTCATCAGCATCAAAACATTGCAAATAAACTTTGTCGTCCTTACCGCTATAACCATATTTCTTCAGCACTTCCAGCGTTTTTGCCGCAATATCCTTCCCTTCCTGATGATGGAACCACGGCGCTTTAATTTCTGGATAGATACCGATATTTTTCCCGGTAGAGTGATTTAACCCCTGAACAAATTCAATCTCTTCTTCGAAAGTGTGAACCCGGAAGTCAGATTTACCCATCGGGAAACGTCCCGGATAAGTCTGTACTTTCTTACCGTTTTCAATATCGAAACCTTCGGTAAATTTCAGTGACTTAATTTCATCGAGCGTGAAATCTATCGCGTAGTAACGACCGTCTTTGCGCGCCCGATCCGGGAAACGATCGGCAACATCAGTAACACGATCGAGATAATGGTCATGCAGAACAACCAGATGGTCGTCTTTGGTCATCACCAAATCCTGTTCCAGATAATCCGCTCCCTGCGCATAAGCCATCGCTTTTGCTGGCAGCGTATGCTCCGGTAAATATCCACTGGCACCGCGATGGGCGATGACTATTTTTTCGTTGCTATCCGCCGCCATTGCACTGCTTCCCATGATCATTCCACTCATCATGATCGCCATGCTAAGGTTTTTCAGCGTCAATTTCATGCCATTAGCCTCCATTGCGTTTTTGCAGTAATTCCTGATGGCGACGTTTTTCGCCAATCATCACAACTATCAACAGGATAACCGCCAGGATGCTGCCGCCAATCATTACCATAAAACCGCCATCCCAGCCGAAGAAGTCCACGGTGTAACCAACAATCGCGCTCGCCGCCACCGAACCGCCCAGGTAACCAAACAGCCCGGTAAAGCCCGCTGCCGTACCTGCCGCTTTTTTCGGTGCCAGTTCCAGCGCATGCAGACCGATCAACATCACAGGACCGTAGATCAGGAAGCCGATAACAATCATACAAATCATATCTACGGTTGGGTTGCCTGCCGGGTTCATCCAGTAAACGATAGTTGCGATGGTCACCAGTGTCATAAAGAAGACTCCGGTGGCCCCACGGTTACCGCGGAAGACTTTGTCCGACATCCAGCCGCACAGCAGGGTGCCCGGAATGCCCGCATACTCATAGAAGAAGTAGGCCCAGGAGGATTTATCCAGCGCGAAATGCTTAACTTCTTTCAGGTAGGTCGGTGACCAGTCGAGGATGCCGTAACGCAGCAGATAAACGAACACGTTGGCGATGGCGATGTACCACAGCAGTTTGTTCGGCAGCACGTACTGCATGAAAATTTGCTTCGCGGTCAGCTCCTGCTCCGCTTTTTCGTTATAGTCGTCCGGATAATCGTTTTTGTACTCTTCGATCGGCGGCAAGCCACAGGATTGTGGGGTATCGCGCATCATCGCAAAGGCGAATAGTGCCACCAGAATGGCGCAGAAAGCGGGCATATAGAGGGCCGCGTGCCAGTCATTGAACCAGGCCATCCCCAGCAGGAACAGCAGCGGCGGAATACCACCACCGACGTTGTGCGCACAGTTCCACACCGACACAATGCCGCCACGTTCTTTCTGCGACCACCAGTGCACCATAGTACGACCACACGGCGGCCACCCCATCCCCTGGAACCAGCCGCAGAGGAACAACAGTACAAACATTACCGCAATGCTCGATGTCGCCCATGGCACAAAGCCCATAAACAGCATCACTGCCGCCGCCAGAATCAAACCTGCGGGGAGGAAAACGCGCGGATTCGAGCGATCCGACACCGAACCCATGATGAATTTCGAAAATCCATAGGCGATCGAGATCCCAGAAAGCGCGAAACCTAAATCACCGCGTGAGAATCCCTGCTCCACCAGGTAAGGCATCGCGAGAGCAAAGTTCTTACGAACCAAATAGTAAGCAGCATAGCCAAAGAATATCCCCAGGAAAATTTGCCAGCGCAATCGACGATAAGTCGGATCGATCTCCGCGGCAGGTAAGCGCGCTTTGTGTGGCGCCGGTTTAAAAATACTCAACATTGAAAGCCTCCGTGGCCCGTGGTCTTATTTATGATTAACAGCCTGATTCAGTGGGAGAACCTGCCGTTTCTTGAGTTGCCGCGATGTTAAGAAAACATTCAGAAATTAAATGTGAATTGCCGCACACATTATTAAATAAGATTTACAGAATGTTCAAAATGACGCATGAAATCACGTTTCACTTTCGATTTATGAGCGAATATGCGCGAAATCAAACAATTCATGTTTTTACTATGGCTAAATGGTAAAAAAACGAACTTCAGAGGGATAACAATGAAAACTCGCGACTCGCAATCAAGTGACGTGATTATCATTGGCGGCGGCGCAACGGGAGCCGGGATTGCCCGCGACTGTGCCCTGCGCGGGCTGCGCGTGATTTTGGTTGAGCGCCACGACATCGCAACGGGAGCCACCGGGCGTAACCACGGTCTGCTGCACAGCGGCGCACGCTATGCGGTTACCGATGCGGAATCGGCCCGCGAATGTATTAGTGAAAACCAGATTTTAAAACGCATTGCGCGTCACTGTGTCGAACCAACCAACGGCCTGTTTATCACCCTGCCGGAAGATGATCTCTCCTTCCAGGCGACTTTTATTCGTGCTTGCGAAGAGGCTGGAATCAGTGCTGAAGCCATTGATCCGCAGCAAGCACGCATTATCGAACCTGCCGTTAACCCGGCACTGATTGGCGCGGTGAAAGTTCCGGATGGCACTGTTGATCCATTTCGTCTGACCGCAGCAAACATGCTGGATGCCAAAGAACACGGTGCGATTATCCTTACCGCTCACGAAGTCACGGGGCTGATTCGTGAAGGCACGACGGTGTGCGGCGTTCGTGTACGTAACCATCTCACCGGCGAAACGCAGGCTCTCCATGCGCCTGTCGTGGTTAATGCCGCCGGGATCTGGGGGCAACATATTGCGGAATATGCCGATCTGCGCATTCGCATGTTCCCGGCGAAAGGGTCGCTTCTGATTATGGATCACCGCATTAATCAGCATGTGATCAACCGCTGCCGTAAACCTTCTGACGCCGATATTCTGGTGCCTGGCGATACCATTTCGCTGATTGGCACCACCTCTTTACGTATTGATTACAACGAGATTGACGATAATCGAGTGACGGCAGAAGAAGTGGATATTCTGCTGCGTGAAGGGGAAAAACTGGCCCCCGTGATGGCGAAAACGCGTATTTTGCGGGCTTACTCTGGCGTGCGTCCGCTGGTTGCCAGCGATGACGACCCGAGCGGACGTAACGTCAGCCGTGGCATCGTGCTGCTCGATCATGCTGAACGCGATGGTCTGGACGGATTTATCACCATCACCGGTGGCAAACTGATGACCTATCGGCTGATGGCGGAATGGGCTACCGATG
This sequence comes from Escherichia sp. HH091_1A, assembly GCF_030295175.1. Taxonomy (NCBI): domain Bacteria; kingdom Pseudomonadati; phylum Pseudomonadota; class Gammaproteobacteria; order Enterobacterales; family Enterobacteriaceae; genus Escherichia; species Escherichia sp. HH091_1A. Next base: position 2,869,980 of record NZ_AP025747.1, read on the forward strand.
CGGTATGTCGCAAGCTGGGCAATACGCGCCCCTGTACGACCGCCGATCTGGCACTTCCAGGTTCACAGGAACCCGCTGAAGTTACCTTGCGTAAAGTCATCTCCCTGCCTGCCCCGCTGCGCGGTTCTGCGGTTTATCGTCATGGCGATCGCACGCCTGCCTGGCTGAGCGAAGGCCGTCTGCACCGCAGCCTGGTATGTGAGTGCGAAGCGGTAACTGCGGGTGAAGTGCAGTACGCAGTAGAAAATTTAAACGTTAACAGCCTGTTGGATTTACGTCGTCGCACCCGTGTGGGGATGGGAACCTGCCAGGGCGAGCTCTGCGCCTGCCGCGCTGCCGGACTGCTACAGCGTTTTAACGTCACGACGTCCGCGCAATCTATCGAGCAACTTTCCACCTTCCTTAACGAACGCTGGAAAGGCGTGCAACCCATCGCCTGGGGAGACGCATTGCGCGAAAGCGAGTTTACCCGTTGGGTTTATCAGGGACTTTGTGGTCTGGAGAAGGAGCAGAAAGATGCGCTTTGATACTGTCATTATGGGCGGCGGGCTCGCCGGATTACTCTGTGGCCTGCAACTGCAAAAACACGGCCTGCGCTGTGCCATTGTCACTCGTGGTCAAAGCGCGCTGCATTTCTCATCCGGATCGCTGGATTTGCTGAGCCATCTGCCTGACGGTCAGCCGGTGACAGACATTCACAGTGGACTGGAATCTTTGTGTCATCAGGCACCTGCCCATCCATACTCTCTTCTCGGGCCACAACGCGTGCTCGATCTCGCTTGTCAGGCACAGACATTAATCGCTGAAAGCGGTGCGCAATTACAGGGCAGCGTAGAGCTGGCTCACCAGCGAGTTACGCCGCTCGGTACTCTGCGCTCTACCTGGCTAAGTTCGCCAGAAGTCCCCGTCTGGCCGCTGCCCGCGAAGAAAATTTGTGTAGTGGGAATTAGCGGCCTGATGGATTTTCAGGCGCATCTTGCGGCGGCTTCATTGCGCGAACTGGATCTTAATGTTGAAACCGCAGAAATAGAGCTGCCAGAACTGGATATCCTGCGCAATAACGCCACCGAGTTCCGCGCGGTGAATATCGCCCGTTTCCTTGATAACGAAGAAAACTGGCCTCTGTTAATTGATGCGCTTATTCCTGTCGCCAATACCAGCGAAATGATCCTGATGCCCGCCTGCTTCGGCCTGGCTGATGACAAACTCTGGCGGTGGCTGAACGAGCAATTGCCCTGTTCATTAATGTTACTGCCGACATTACCACCTTCAGTGCTGGGCATTCGTCTGCAAAACCAGTTACAGCGCCAGTTTGTGCGCCAGGGTGGCGTGTGGATGCCGGGCGATGAAGTGAAAAAAGTGACCTGTAAAAATGGCGTGGTGAATGAAATCTGGACCCGCAATCACGCCGATATCCCGCTGCGTCCACGCTTTGCCGTGCTCGCCAGCGGCAGTTTCTTTAGTGGCGGACTGGTAGCGGAACGTGAAGGCATTCGTGAACCAATTATTGGTCTTGATGTACTACAAACCGCTACGCGGGGTGAATGGTATAAGGGAGATTTTTTTGCGCCGCAGCCGTGGCAGCAGTTCGGTGTCACCACTGATGAGGCGCTGCGCCCGTCGCAGGCGGGGAAAACCATTGAGAACCTATTTGTCATCGGTTCGGTGCTGGGCGGATTTGATCCCATTGCCCAGGGATGCGGCGGCGGTGTTTGTGCCGTCAGTGCTTTACATGCCGCTCAACAAATTGCCCAACGCGCAGGAGGCCAACAATGAACGACACCAGCTTCGAAAACTGCATTAAGTGCACCGTCTGCACCACCGCCTGCCCGGTGAGCCGGGTGAATCCCAGCTATCCGGGGCCAAAACAAGCCGGGCCGGATGGCGAGCGTCTGCGTTTAAAAGATGGTGCACTGTATGACGAGGCACTGAAATATTGTATTAACTGCAAACGTTGCGAAGTCGCCTGCCCGTCCGATGTGAAGATTGGCGATATCATCCAGCGCGCGCGGGCGAAATATGACACCACGCGCCCGTCGCTGCGCAATTTTATGTTGAGTCATACCGACCTGATGGGTAGCGTTTCCACGCCGTTTGCTCCAATCGTCAACACCGCTACCTCGCTGAAACCAGTGCGGCAGTTGCTTGATGCGGCGTTAAAAATCGATCATCGCCGCACGCTACCGAAATACTCCTTCGGTACGTTTCGTCGCTGGTATCGCAGCGTGGCGGCTCAGCAAGCGCAATATAAAGACCAGGTGGCTTTCTTTCACGGCTGCTTCGTTAACTACAACCATCCGCAGTTAGGTAAAGATTTAATTAAAGTGCTCAACGCGATGGACACCGGCGTACAACTGCTGAGCAAAGAAAAATGCTGCGGCGTGCCGCTCATCGCCAACGGTTTTACCGATAAAGCACGTAAACAAGCAATCACGAATGTAGAGTCGATCCGCGAAGCTGTGGGGGGAAAAGGCATTCCGGTGATTGCCACCTCCTCAACCTGTACATTTGCCCTGCGCGATGAATACCCGGAAGTGCTGAATGTCGACAACAAAGGCTTGCGCGATCATATCGAACTGGCGACCCGCTGGCTGTGGCGCAAGCTGGACGAAGGAAAAACGTTACCGCTGAAAACGCTGCCACTAAAAGTGGTTTATCACACCCCGTGCCATATGGAAAAAATGGGCTGGACACTCTACACCCTGGAACTGTTGCGTAAAATCCCGGGGCTTGAGTTAACGGTGCTGGATTCCCAGTGCTGCGGTATTGCAGGTACTTACGGTTTCAAAAAAGAGAACTACCCCACCTCACAAGCCATCGGCGCACCACTATTCCGTCAGATAGAAGAGAGCGGCGCGGATCTGGTGGTCACCGACTGCGAAACCTGCAAATGGCAGATTGAGATGTCCACGAGCCTTCGCTGCGAGCACCCGATTACGCTGCTGGCCCAGGCGCTGTCTTAATCTTCCTTGTGATGCCCGGTAAGCGCATTGCTTATCGGGCATTTTTGCGGGCGCGATTCCTCGCTCAATGTATGCGTTGCATCGCTTTGAAAATTCTTCTGAAAACGTCTCGCAAAGGCAGAAACTGGCAGATGTCATTGTTTCGAGATCCCCGTAATGTCGCGTCATCATAAATATCAGGTGACGGACAACCATGACCGAATCAACAACCTCCTCCCCGCATGATGCGGTGTTTAAAACCTTTATGTTCACACCCGAAACCGCACGGGATTTTCTGGAAATACATCTACCAGAGCCGCTGCGCAAGCTTTGCAACCTGCAAACCTTACGCCTGGAACCCACCAGTTTTATTGAAAAAAGTTTACGCGCTTACTACTCGGATGTTTTGTGGTCCGTGGAAACCAGCGACGGTAACGGCTATATCTACTGCGTGATTGAACATCAAAGCTCTGCAGAAAAGAATATGGCTTTTCGGCTAATGCGCTATGCCACCGCCGCCATGCAGCGTCACCTTGACAAAGGCTATGACAGAGTCCCGCTGGTGGTGCCGTTGCTGTTTTATCACGGCGAAACCTCGCCCTACCCATACTCACTTAACTGGCTGGATGAGTTTGACGATCCGCAACTTGCCCGGCAGTTGTACACCGAAGCTTTTCCGTTGGTGGATATCACCATCGTGCCTGACGATGAGATCATGCAACATCGGCGTATAGCTCTGCTTGAACTGATTCAAAAGCATATTCGCGACCGCGATTTAATCGGTATGGTCGACAGGATCACCACGCTTTTGGTTAGAGGCTTCACTAATGACAGCCAGCTACAAACGCTGTTTAATTATCTGCTGCAATGCGGCGATACCTCCCGCTTCACCCGTTTTATTGAGGAGATTGCCGAACGTTCACCACTACAAAAGGAGAGATTAATGACTATTGCTGAACGGCTACGGCAGGAAGGACACCAAATTGGCTGGCAGGAAGGTAAAATTGAAGGTTGGCAGGAGGGGAAATTGGAGGGTTTGCAGAAAGGCAAAGTAGAAGGTATGCATGAACAAGCCATTAAAATTGCCTTGCGCATGCTGGAACAGGGCTTTGAACGTGAGATTGTGCTGGCGACAACCCAACTCACTGATGCTGATATTCCGAACTGTTATTAAAAGGAGAGATTAATGACTATTGCTGAACGGCTACGGCAGGAAGGACACCAAATTGGCTGGCAGGAGGGTAAATTAGAAGGTATGCATGAACAAGCCATTAAAATTGCTTTGCGCATGCTGGAACAGGGCATTGATCGTGACCTGGTGCTCGCTGCCACCCAGCTAAGCGAAGCCGATCTGGCAGCCAATAACCACTAATTAACACAGGCCCACAGCCGATCCCCGTGGGCCTTTGATATCAATAACTACCTTTTATGCGTGGCTCATTTTTGCCTGATTTAAACATCGCCAGTCGTTGATCCAGGGCATCGCTGTAGAGCATCGTGTCAACGCCAACAGCGACAAAGTTCGCTCCCCACGCCAGGCATTGCTGCGCCATATCAGGAGCCACAGCCAGAAAACCAGCCGCTTTACCCGCAGCACGGATCCGCCGAATACTGGTTTCAATAATTCGCTGCACTTCCGGGTGCCCGGCGTTATCCGGGTAGCCCAACGAGGCAGAAAGATCCGCAGGTCCAATAAACACGCCGTCAATCCCTTCGACGTCGAGGATTTCGTCCAGGTTATCCAGTGCTGTTTTACTTTCCACCTGCACCAACAGACAAAGCGAATCGTTGACTTGCGCCATGTAATTCTCAATGCGTCCCCAGCGCGCAGCCCGTGCCACACTGGCCCCGACACCACGCTCACCGTAGGGAGGATAGCGCGTGGCAGACACCACCTGACGTGCCTGATCGGCAGTATCGACCATCGGGATCAGTAGAGTTTGCGCGCCAATATCCAGGACTTGTTTAATCAGCGACTTACTGGCTTCCACCGGACGGATCACGGGTTGGCTGGCATAGGGCGCTACCGCCTGTAGCTGGTGATAAAGATCCTGAATGGTGTTTGGCGCGTGCTCCCCGTCAATCAGCAACCAGTCATAACCGGAGGTGGCGGCAATTTCTGCCATATAAGAAGTAGTCGAGCTTAACCACAGACCAATTTGCACTTCGCCCTTGCGTAAACGTTCTTTAAAGGGATTGGTTAATAATGCGTTCATGGTGTTCCTTAACCTATTAATGATGTGCCACGTCGGTCTGCGCAACAGTGCGATTTACACGCAGAGTGAAAATAATCAGCGAACCGATGACCGCCACCGCTGCCAGCGTCAGTAATCCAGCCGCATCGCTGGCAAACAACGTTTCTGCTTTCACGCGCAGGATCGGGGCAATAAACCCGCCCACTGCACCAAACAGGTTTACAAAACCAATCCCCGCCGCCAGCGCCGTACCGGAAAGCAGTTGTGTCGGCATCGTCCAGAACACCGGCTGCACGGCAATAAACCCGATGGCTGCAACACACAGCGCTACGATCGCCAGTACTGGAGAAAGCAGCCCGGAGAGACCAATACCAATGCCTGCCGCCAGTAATGTCAGCGCCGCGACATTACGCCGTTCGCCGGTTTTATCGGAATAGCGCGGAATAAGCCAGGTCCCAAACAAGGCCGCGACCCACGGAATGGCGGTGACCACCGACGCCGTAAAGCCCACTTTTGTCCCCAACAATGCAGCAACCTGCGTCGGCAGGAAGAAAATTAATCCGTAAACCGCCACCTGAATGGTCAGGTAGATAATCGCCAGTTGCCAGACTCGCCCATTACGCAGCGCATCGCTCAGTCGAGAAGTCACTTTCTGTTGTTCTTCACTTGCCAGTTGGTTGATAAGCAACGTTTTTTCTTCTTTACTCAGAAAACGAGCCTGCTCCGGCGTGTCATCAAGCCAAAAGAATGTGAATACACCAGCGCCGACTGCCAGCAATCCTTCAATCACAAACATCCAGAACCAGCCGGGATGCCCCATAAATCCATGCATCTCCAGCAGCGCGCCGGAAAGCGGTGATCCCAGTGTTAACGCCAACGGTGCGCCCATATAGAACAGCCCCATAATGCTGGCGCGATTACGCTGCGGAAACCATTGCGAGGTGAGATAAATCATACCAGGGAAGAACCCGGCCTCCGCAGCACCAAGCAGAGTGCGAACGATCAGAAATTTCGCTTCAGTATCGGCCCATGCCATGGCTGCCGAAAGAAATCCCCACAGCAGTGTTGTCGTACCAATCCAGGTTCTTGCCCCCAGTTTGCGCATCAAAAGATTCGCCGGAACACCCAGAAACGCATATACCACAAAGAAAATGCCTGCTCCCAGCGCATAAGCTTCATTACTCAGCCCGGTATCAATCTGGTAGGTCTGTTTGGCAAAACCGATATTCGAACGGTCGAGAAACGCCAGCACATACAGCGCCAACATAAACGGAATTAAACGCGCACGGTTTTTCTTCACCACGGCGTCAAGCAAAGCGGTGCTCATAAAAAGCTCCTTAGAATATGTGGGCGTTACCGTTGTCAAAGCAACGCCCGGAATGATTAGTGGCTGTAGGGGCGTTTCAAATTGCAGTCACGATTGAGCTCGACGCCGAAACCGGGTTTATCAAGCACTGATTTATGAATACGACCATTCACCGGCACTGGCTCATTAAGCAGAATCGGATCAAATTGCGGACGCATCGTTGAACAATCCGGGCTGGTCATCAGGAATTCGCTGAATGGCGTATTGGTGAAGGTGATCACCGCATGGTGAGAGTAAACAGACGAACCGTGCGGCACCACCAGTTGCCCTCTGGATTTGGCGATTGCGGCAATTTCCACCAGCGTGGTTAAGCCACCGCACCAGCCAACATCCGGCTGCATAATGTCGATACCGGTTTCTGAAAGCGTACGGAAAGATTGCAGTGTGCCGTGATGCTCACCGCTGGTGACCATCATTCCGACTGGCGCGTTGCGTTTCAGTTCGCGATAACCTTCATACTGCTGTGGCGGCAGGCACTCTTCGATCCATTTCAGGTTATTGGGCGCGCAAGCGTGGGCCAGTTTGGTGGCATAGTTCACGTCCTGACTCATCCAGCAGTCGAGCATTAACCAGAAATCCTCACCGCATTTTTCACGCATATCCGCGACCATAGCGGCATCTTTGCGGATCCCCGCATCGCCATCATGTGGCCCCCAGTGCGTCGGCATTTTGCCACCGATAAAGCCCATCTCTTTTGCCAGATCCGGACGCGCACCTGTGGCGTAGAACTGAATCTCATCACGAACTGCGCCGCCTAAAAGTTTATAAACCGGAAGCCCGACCACTTTGCCGAACAGATCCCACAGAGCCAGATCGACACAGGAAATCGTATTCATCACCAGGCCACCAGAGCCGGAGTAATACAGGGTGGCATTGAGCATTTGATCGTGGATCAGTTTGATATCACTGACACATTTACCCTCAATGAAACGGTTAAGGTGTTTTTCGACAATAAAACAGCCCATTTCACCGGCTGTCGAAACGGCGAATCCGGTCTGGCCGTTTTCTGCTTCGACTTCAACAATCAACGTGCCAAGAACGTTAATGCCAAATGACTGGCGTGACTGCTCGTAATCGCGGTATTTACTCATCGGGGTGGCAATATGATCGTCAATCCAGTGATTCGCCCCCTGGTCGTGATAATCACCGCCGCCAGCGCCTTTTTCTGCTGTCGCACCGCCAGTAAACCAGGCGCGAACCTGTTTGATTTTTGGTAGGGTCATGCTGTTCTCCATTGTTATGAGGCCTGTAAGTCAAAGGGACTTTTCCATCCCAACAGACGTGAAATATCCCTGGCGCAGGCAATGGCCTTGCCCGCCAGATAATCACGGTATTCTTCATTGATTTGTAAGCGGGTACCGACCACCGAGATCGCAGCGGTAAGCTCGTTATTGGCGTTAAACACCGGCGCAGCGACACAACGGACATCGGCGTAATCTTCGCCGTTGTCATAGCTCCAGCCCTGACGGCGAATACGCGCCAGTTCTTCGTGAAGTTGCTGTGGATGAGTAATCGTTGTGGGTGTCACCTGCTCCCAGACCAGCCCTTCGATAATACTTTGCTGTACAGATGCAGGTTGCCAGGCTAGCAGGCATTTACCTATTCCGGAGCGATAAAGCGAAAGGCTTTTTCCTTCATGGGAACGCACGCTGATAGTGGCTGATGACTCCACTTTCAAAATGTAATAAGCGCTGCCGTTATCAATAATCCCCAGGTGACATAACAGCCCGGTGGTATCCATCAGTTGCGTCAAACGCGGTCGAGCCAGTTCCCGGAGATCCATCTTGCTTAACGCATGACCGGAAAGCTCCACCAGCTTGGTCCACAAACAAAAATTTTCCTGGTGATCAAGGCTAAGAAAACGCTGACGCCTGAGTTCATTAAGCAGCAAATAGGCCGTGCTTTTAGGGATCCCCAATGTGTCAATGATCGTCGCAGCACTACAGGGGCCAATGCGGGCAATCAAATTGAGAATATCAATAGCCCGTGTCAGGGCGGGAACTTTGCTTGATTCCAACATACTGGACTCCAGTCTTAGATACTGGAATCAGTCTCGTTGCTCAGGGGGAGTAAAATTGTGAAGCGCATCAAATCCCGCACCTCGTCCAGCGGGCTGGAGAAATTACGCACAAATTTGTGAATCAGCGCACGGATTTTTTCTTATTGAGTACAACAGGTTGGACAAATTTTGCCGGAGGGGGAACGTGCCGGTGCAGTAAACCGGCACGGAGTGGCGGAATCAGACAGATAAAGTCATGGACTCAACAACCTCAATCCAGCCATGCTCACTGGCGATGTCCTGACCGTTTAACCAACGGCGCAGCATATTCAGTGCCATCATTGCGCACACTTCCTGACGGATAGCCAGGCTGTAGCGCGTAGTGCTGAAACGCACACGCAGAGCGAAAGTGCCGTCTGGCGAGGCTAGCGCAAAGTTGAGATGTTCGTTCTCGAAACCAGAAACAGCCAGTGCCAGCCCGGCAAAATGGTTGGCACGCCGTTCTGTAATCCAGTGCGCAGTTTGCGCCAGGGTTTCTTCCTGTGAAGGAACTACTTCACACGCCAGCAATGGAGCACCTGCGCGAGAAAGTTGCAAAGCCAATAAACCACCGGTGAATTGCTCGCTCAACGTCAGGCTGAACTGGCGGCTCTGCAATTCGCGACTGATCTGCGCGGGCAGTCCTTCGGTGCCTTCGAAAATCACGCTCTGTCCGGCAACACGTTTAACGTCCAGCCACAGTTTTTCCATCGCCTGTTGCTCGCTTGCCGGTCCGGTCAGCTTAAGTTCAATTATCGGCATAGAAGAGCGATAGCCCATTGTAACGCCCGGCGGCAGTTGCAGGGAGTCCAGGCTTTGCGCCAGATCGCTTTCCGAACGACCAAAGGTAGTCAAACGCAGACAAACCGGCGGCTGCGGTAAAGAAAAACGCTCGCGCAGGCGCGGCAGGATTTCGTGCTCGACCATCACCTTAAATTCTGACGGTACGCCGGGGGTAAAGAACATCAGGCAACGATTAAGCCGCACGGCAAAACCACAGGCGGTGCCTACTGGGTTATTGATAAATTCTGCACTGGCAGGTAGCTCCGCTTGTTTACGGTTGCTCGGTGCCATCACCCGTCCACGTTCGCGAAAATAACGTTCCATCTCTTTGAGCCAGGCCTCATGCAGCACCAGGCCTTCTCCTTTTGCAGTCGCAGCGGCGAGTGCGCTTAAATCATCACTGGTCGGCCCCAGCCCGCCGTTCACAATCAGCACATCGGCGTGCTGACTACGTTCACGAAGAATGGTCACTAAGTCATCGAGGTTATCCCCCACCGTATTACGGCGAGATAATGGCAACCCCTGATGAAAGAAAAAATCGGCCAGCCAGGCAGCGTTAGTGTCAACGATTTGCCCGTGTAACACTTCATCCCCGGTGGATAACATTTCCACTGTTAACATGGTTATCTCCTGCTTTTGTTATCGAATCACTATAACGCAAAGGGAGATAAGGCGTAGTAAGAAACTGAATGGCGCGACAGAATGCCGCGCCGGAAGGCATCAGAAACTGGCGTTAACCCCAACATATGGACCGTCAGCCACGGCGTTGTCGCGGTTACCATCTTTACCCGACAGATTCAGATAGCGATAACCTGCCTCAATACTGACTGGACGCATAATGGTGTAACGCGCACCAGCATTCGCTTCCTCATAACTTTGAATACCGCTGGAGAGCGAATCTGGAGAGTAGTAATACTCGCCAAACAAACGGAAGCTGTTGCCAATATTCCACTGCAAACCACCTCCTACCGCCGCAGCATAACCTTCATCGCCGTAATTCGGGTTGGTGTAAACGCCTTTTCCGCCAACGGTCGCCATTAACGGCCCGAGAGGCAGATTCAACCCCAGCCCTACGCCCGCGACGTCACCGTCGTCGTCGTTATGTGTCCAGTTACCGCTTAACGCCAGGCCCGTCGATTCCGTACCAAAACCGACACCAATATTGGTGTATTCTTTACCCGCCTGACCGCTGATACTCATTGCATTGACCGATGCAGAAACCAACAGCATTCCGGCCAGACCTGCTAGCGCAATTTTTTTCATTTTCCCCTCTCCCACAAGCAATAAATCAAAATTCCCAAAGCTGCGGGATTGTACTGTCTGGCACAGAGGATTCAATGAGCGAAAAAAGGGATCTAGTCACTTATTGTAACTAAATACTTCTCAAATAATTAAACGCTGAAAAAATAAACACACTGTATCGATACACACAAAAATAATAATAAGCACAGTTATCATCGCAAAAGAGATTACTGTCACTTTCACATATTTCTGAGTTGCCGTATTCTCATGGTTTCTTTTTATTTATAAGGAATACTCCTGTGCGACAACGGACTATTGTATGCCCTTTGATTGAAAATGATGGTGCTTATTTGCTGTGTAAAATGGCCGACGATCGCGGCGTTTTCCCCGGTCAATGGGCGCTTTCGGGTGGCGGCGTGGAGTCTGGCGAACGAATTGAAGAGGCACTACGCCGCGAAATTCGTGAAGAACTGGGAGAACAGCTGATTTTGACAGAAATCACGCCGTGGACCTTCAGCGATGATATTCGCACCAAGACGTATGCAGATGGCCGCAAGGAAGAGATTTATATGATTTACCTGATTTTTGACTGCGTTTCTACCAACCGAGAAGTGAAAATAAATGAAGAGTTTCAGGACTACGCGTGGGTAAAACCTGAAGATCTAGCGCACTATGATTTGAATGTCGCCACCCGAAAAACGTTACGTTTGAAAGGTCTTCTGTAACAGTGATGGCAGCCATTACTGGCTGTCAGATTGAAAATTTAGTGGTTAACGAATTCCCCATCCAGATAAACTTTGCCTTTTTCCACATGCATGACTAAACCATCCAGATAATCAGGTTTAAATGTCGCATCACGCTTATCTTTAGCAATATATGTCAGGCAATGATTATGGGTAAAAATAACGATATTTTTATCAGGTGCTTTGCTTTGTAAGTCCTTAATTGCACTATAAATCTCATTACCGCATTGAAGAAGTCGTTTATCTACCGTCAGCTTTTTCCCCGCTGAAAACCAGGTCGCCGACTGAATGGTCCGGACGGTATTACTGGAATAAAGATCGAAATCAGGGATGTCAGCGCTAAAAGCGTTGCCCAGTTCACGGGCATCCTGGGTACCTTTGACCGTAATACCTGTTTTATCTGACAAGCATTGATTGGTTGAACGATCGCAACGTTCAGCATGGCGAAACAAAACGACAACCGTGTGCTGCTGTGCCAGTCTGGCCAGTGTTTTATTGTCGATACGTGGCAAACCATTACTACTCCAGGCGGCATGAGTACCCAGTCCGGCAATTGCAGCGAGCACCAGTAAAATGATGAAATATTTTTTTGACTTCAACGAAGAGCGGCAAAAAGCTAACACGTAAACTCCACCTATAGACAAGTGCAACCAGACAATTACCGTGAAATTGAGCGACATTTCTGGCGATAATTAGCAGTTGGTGTAATATTAAAAATCCTACGATGCCGGCAAAATGCCTCAAAATTTTGCCAAATGCAAAGCCTAAATAAGAAAAAATATAAAAATTTCAATATTTACGTCTAATATTAATTTCTTAAGGTTAAGTTAATATTCTATCCTTAGAATTTCGCTCCAAATGGCAAAATATACACAACACTCTTTATGGCAAATATAAGTGGAAAAGTATTCAACGACGGATGGAAAAACAATGTCAGAATTTTTGCCTTTTTCGCGACCAGCAATGGGCGAGGAGGAAGTCGCTGCAGTTAAAGAGGTTCTCGAATCTGGTTGGATCACAACCGGTCCGAAGAATCAGGCGATTGAACAAGCCTTTTGCCAGTTGACGGGAAATCAGCATGCCATCGCGGTCAGTTCAGCCACCGCCGGAATGCATATCACGCTAATGGCGTTGGAAATTGGCAAGGGCGATGAAGTGATTACGCCTTCCCTGACCTGGGTTTCAACCCTCAATATGCTCTCCTTGTTGGGTGCAACGCCGGTAATGGTGGATGTCGACCGCGATACGCTGATGGTCACGCCTGAAACGATCGAAGCAGCCATTACGCCACGCACTAAAGCCATCATTCCGGTGCATTATGCCGGTGCGCCAGCAGATATTGACGCCATTCGCGCCATTGGCGAACGTTACGGCATCGCAGTTATCGAAGATGCTGCCCATGCCGTCGGTACGTATTACAAAGGCCGACATATTGGCGCAAAAGGTACCGCTATTTTTTCGTTTCACGCCATCAAAAATATTACCTGTGCGGAAGGTGGCCTGATTGTTACTGATAATGAAAACCTTGCCCGCCAGCTACGGATGCTGAAATTTCACGGTCTGGGTGTCGATGCCTATGACAGACAAACCTGGGGCCGTGCACCGCAAGCTGAAGTCTTAACGCCGGGCTATAAGTATAATCTGACCGATATTAACGCCGCGATTGCCCTGACCCAGTTAGCCAAATTAGAGCACCTCAACACCCGTCGGCGCGAAATTGCTCTGCAATATCAGCAAGCACTGGCAGCTCTCCCCTTTCAGCCATTAAGCCTTCCCGCCTGGCCGCACGTTCACGCCTGGCATCTGTTTATTATTCGTGTCGATGAACAACGTTGTGGTATCAGTCGCGATGCGTTGATGGAAGCGTTAAAAGAAAGAGGCATTGGTACCGGGTTACATTTCCGCGCCGCTCACACGCAAAAATATTATCGCGAGCGTTTTCCCGAGCTGTCGTTACCGAATACCGAATGGAATAGCGAACGCATCTGTTCGTTGCCGCTGTTCCCGGATATGACCACCGCCGATGCCGACCGCGTCATCACAGCCCTTCAGCAACTCGCAGGACAATAAGCCATGTTTGAAATCCACCCTGTTAAGAAAGTCTCGGTGGTTATTCCCGTTTATAACGAGCAGGAAAGCTTACCGGAATTAATCAGGCGCACCACCACAGCCTGTGAATCACTGGGGAAAGAGTATGAGATCCTGCTGATTGATGACGGCAGTAGCGATAATTCCGCGCATATGCTGGTCGAAGCTTCGCTAGTGGAGGGCAGCCATATTGTGTCTATTTTGCTTAACCGCAATTACGGACAACATTCAGCGATTATGGCGGGTTTCAGTCACGTTACCGGCGACTTAATTATTACCCTCGATGCCGATCTCCAGAATCCTCCAGAGGAGATCCCCCGCCTGGTGGCAAAAGCCGATGAAGGTTACGACGTAGTAGGAACTGTACGCCAGAACCGCCAGGACAGCTGGTTTCGTAAAACCGCTTCGAAGATGATCAACCGACTTATTCAGCGCACCACCGGCAAAGCAATGGGTGACTACGGTTGTATGCTGCGCGCCTATCGCCGTCATATTGTCGATGCGATGTTGCACTGCCATGAACGCAGCACCTTTATCCCGATTCTGGCGAATATCTTCGCCCGCCGCGCCATTGAAATTCCAGTGCATCATGCCGAGCGTGAGTTTGGTGAATCCAAATACAGCTTTATGCGCCTGATTAATTTGATGTACGACCTGGTGACCTGCCTTACTACTACGCCGCTACGTATGCTGAGTCTGCTCGGCAGCATTATTGCGATTGGAGGTTTCAGCATCGCGGTACTGCTGGTGATTTTACGCCTGACCTTCGGCCCCCAATGGGCGGCAGAAGGCGTCTTTATGCTATTTGCCGTGCTGTTTACTTTTATTGGCGCTCAATTTATCGGCATGGGACTACTCGGTGAATATATCGGCAGGATCTACACCGATGTCCGCGCCCGCCCCCGCTATTTTGTTCAGCAAGTTATCCGTCCATCCAGCAAGGAAAATGAATAATGAAAACCGTCGTTTTTGCCTACCACGATATGGGATGCCTCGGTATTGAAGCCCTGCTGGCTGCCGGTTACGAAATTAGCGCTATTTTTACTCATAGTGATAATCCCGGTGAAAAAGCCTTTTATGGTTCGGTAGCTCGTCTGGCGGCGGAAAGAGGCATTCCGGTTTATGCGCCGGATAACGTTAATCATCCGCTGTGGGTGGAACGCATTGCCCAAATGTCGCCGGAGGTGATTTTCTCGTTTTATTATCGCCATCTTATTCACGACGAGATTTTGCAGCTCGCCCCTGCAGGCGCATTTAATCTGCATGGTTCGCTGTTACCAAAATATCGTGGTCGCGCGCCGCTGAACTGGGTGCTGGTGAACGGTGAAACGGAAACTGGCGTGACATTGCACCGAATGGTGAAACGTGCCGATGCTGGGGCCATTGTGGCCCAATTGCGCATTGCCATTGCGCCAGACGATATCGCCATTACGCTGCATCACAAGTTATGCCATGCCGCGCGCCAGCTACTGGAGCAGACATTACCCGCCATTAAACACGGTAATATTCTGGAAATCGCCCAGCGCGAAAACGAAGCCACCTGTTTTGGTCGCAGAACGCCAGAAGACAGCTTCCTCGAGTGGCATAAACCGGCAGCAGTATTGCATAACATGGTGCGTGCCGTCGCCGATCCGTGGCCGGGTGCCTTCAGCTATGTTGGTAATCAAAAATTTACCGTCTGGTCGTCACGCGTGCATTCTCATGCGCCCGCAGCACAACCGGGAAGCGTGATTTCTGTTGCGCCGTTGCTGATTGCCTGTGGCGATGGCGCGCTGGAAATCGTCACCGGACAGGCGGGAGACGGCATTACTATGCAAGGCTCGCAGTTAGCGCTGTCGCTGGGTCTGGTGCAAGGTTCGCGCTTGAATAGCCAGCCTGCCTGCACCGCCCGACGCCGTACTCGGGTACTCATCCTCGGGGTGAATGGCTTTATTGGCAACCATCTGACAGAACGCCTGCTGCGCGAAGATCATTATGAAGTTTACGGTCTGGATATCGGCAGCGATGCGATAAGCCGTTTTCTGAATCATCCGCATTTTCACTTTGTCGAAGGCGATATCAGTATCCATTCCGAATGGATTGAATATCACGTCAAAAAATGTGATGTCGTCTTGCCGCTGGTGGCAATAGCCACGCCGATTGAATATACCCGCAACCCGCTGCGCGTCTTTGAACTCGATTTTGAAGAGAATCTACGCATTATCCGTTACTGCGTGAAGTACCGTAAGCGAATCATCTTCCCGTCGACTTCAGAAGTTTATGGGATGTGTAGCGATAAATACTTCGATGAAGACCATTCTAATTTAATCGTCGGCCCGGTGAATAAACCACGCTGGATTTATTCGGTGTCTAAACAATTACTTGATCGAGTGATCTGGGCCTATGGCGAAAAAGAGGGTTTACAGTTTACCCTCTTCCGCCCGTTTAACTGGATGGGGCCACGACTGGATAACCTTAATGCAGCGCGAATTGGCAGCTCCCGCGCTATTACGCAACTCATTCTCAACCTGGTGGAAGGTTCACCGATTAAGCTGATTGATGGCGGAAAACAAAAACGCTGCTTTACTGATATCCGGGATGGCATTGAAGCGTTGTATCGCATTATCGAAAATGCAGGCAATCGCTGCGACGGCGAAATTATCAATATTGGCAATCCTGATAACGAAGCGAGCATTGAGGAACTGGGCGAAATGCTGCTGGCGAGCTTCGAAAAACATCCGCTGCGCCATCACTTCCCACCATTTGCAGGCTTTCGTGTGGTCGAAAGTAGCAGTTACTACGGTAAAGGATATCAGGACGTAGAGCATCGTAAACCGAGCATCCGCAATGCCCGCCGTTGCCTGGACTGGGAACCGAAAATTGATATGCAGGAAACCATCGACGAAACGCTGGATTTTTTCCTGCGCACCGTCGATCTTACGGATAAACCATCATGACCAAAGTAGGCTTACGCATTGATGTCGATACCTTTCGTGGCACCCGTGAAGGCGTACCACGTCTGCTGGAAATCTTGAGTAAGCATAATATTCAGGCCAGCATTTTTTTCAGCGTCGGCCCGGACAATATGGGCCGCCATCTCTGGCGACTGGTGAAGCCACAGTTTTTGTGGAAGATGCTGCGCTCAAACGCGGCATCGCTTTATGGCTGGGATATTTTACTGGCAGGTACGGCCTGGCCAGGTAAAGAGATTGGTCATGCCAATGCCGATATCATTCGAGAAGCGGCTAAACACCACGAAGTCGGCCTGCACGCCTGGGATCATCACGCCTGGCAAGCCCATAGCGGTAACTGGGATCGGCAAACGATGACCGACGATATTGCACGCGGCCTTAGCACCCTGGGAGAGATTATCGGCCAACCGGTAACCTGCTCAGCTGCCGCTGGATGGCGTGCCGACCAGCAAGTGATCGAAGTAAAAGAAGCGTTCCATTTGCGCTACAACAGCGATTGTCGTGGGGCTATGCCGTTTCGTCCATTGCTCGAAACAGGAAAACCCGGCACGGCGCAAATTCCGGTGACCTTACCCACCTGGGATGAAGTGATTGGTCGGGATGTGAAAGCTGAAGATTTTAACGGTTGGTTACTCAACCGCATCCTACGAGATAAAGGCACGCCGGTTTATACCATTCATGCAGAAGTTGAAGGCTGCGCTTATCAGCATAATTTTGTGGATCTCCTGAAACGCGCAGCCCAGGAAGGCGTGACATTTTGCCCTTTAAGCGAACTGTTATCAGGGACGTTGCCGCTCGGACAAGTTGTTCGCGGAAATATTGCCGGACGTGAAGGCTGGCTGGGTTGCCAACAAATTGCGGGTAGTCGCTGATGAAATCGGTACGTTACCTTATCGGCCTCTTCGCGTTTATTGCCTGCTATTACCTGTTACCGATCAGCACGCGTCTGCTCTGGCAACCTGATGAAACGCGTTATGCGGAAATCAGTCGGGAAATGCTGGCATCCGGCGACTGGATTGTGCCCCATATGTTAGGGCTACGTTATTTCGAAAAACCCATTGCCGGATACTGGATTAACAGTATTGGGCAATGGCTATTTGGCGCAAATAACTTTGGTGTGCGGGCAGGCGTTATCTTTGCGACCCTGTTAACTGCCGCGCTGGTGACCTGGTTTACTCTGCGCTTATGGCGCGATAAACGTCTGGCTCTACTCGCCGCAGTGATTTATCTCTCACTGTTTATTGTCTATGCCATTGGCACTTATGCCGTGCTCGATCCGTTTATTGCATTCTGGCTGGTGGCGGGAATGTGCAGCTTCTGGCTGGCAATGCAGGCACAGACGTGGAAAGGCAAAAGCGCGGGATTTTTACTGCTGGGAATCACCTGCGGCATGGGGGTGATGACCAAAGGTTTTCTCGCCCTTGCCGTGCCGGTATTAAGCGTGCTGCCATGGGTTGCAACGCAAAAACGCTGGAAAGATCTCTTTATTTACGGCTGGCTGGCGGTTATCAGTTGCGTACTGACGGTTCTCCCCTGGGGACTGGCGATAGCGCAGCGGGAGCCTGACTTCTGGCACTATTTTTTCTGGGTTGAGCATATTCAACGCTTTGCAATGGATGATGCTCAGCATAGAGCTTCGTTCTGGTACTACTTGCCGGTCATCATTGCCGGTAGCCTGCCGTGGCTGGGATTACTCCCCGGAGCACTGTACACAGGCTGGAAAAACCGCAAGCATTCCGCAACCGTCTATTTATTGAGCTGGGCGGTAATGCCGCTGCTGTTTTTCTCCGTCGCCAAAGGCAAATTGCCCACCTATATTCTTTCCTGCTTTGCACCTCTGGCAATGCTGATGGCGCATTACGCTTTGCTGGCAGCAAAAAATAATCCTCTGGCGTTGCGGATTAATGGCTGGATTAACATCGCTTTTGGCGTCACTGGCATTATTGCTACGTTTGTGGTCTCCCCCTGGGGACCTATGAGCACGCCGGTGTGGCAAACCTTCGAGAGCTATAAAGTCTTCTGTGCATGGTCGATTTTTTCGCTATGGGCATTTTTCGGCTGGTATACCTTAACAAACGTCGAAAAAAACTGGCCTTTTGCCGCACTTTGCCCGCTTGGGCTGGCGTTGCTGGTAGGATTTTCAATTCCTGACAGAGTCATGGAAGGAAAACATCCGCAATTTTTTGTCGAGACGACACAAGAATCACTGCAGCCAAGCCGCTATATTCTTACCGATAGCGTCGGCGTTGCTGCTGGTCTGGCATGGAGCCTGAGACGTGATGACATCATCATGTATCGCCAGACAGGGGAATTGAAATACGGCCTAAATTATCCGGATGCGAAAGGGAGATTTGTCAGCGGTGATGAGTTCGCAAACTGGCTTAATCAACATCGTCAGGAGGGGGTTATTACACTCGTGCTTTCGGTTGACCGCGATGAAGATATCAACAGTCTCGCCATTCCGCCCGCAGATGCCATCGATCGTCAGGAGCGTCTGGTGCTGATTCAGTATCGGCCCAAATGATCTGGCTAACATTAGTCTTTGCCAGCTTGCTTAGCGTTGCCGGGCAGTTGTGTCAGAAACAAGCAACCTGCTTTGTGGCGATAAACAAACGGCGCAAACATATCGTACTGTGGCTGGGACTGGCGCTGGCTTGTCTTGGCCTTGCCATGGTGCTCTGGCTGCTGGTCTTGCAGAACGTACCGGTAGGCATTGCCTACCCGATGTTAAGTCTGAATTTTGTCTGGGTGACGCTGGCTGCAGTAAAACTGTGGCACGAGCCGGTATCACTGCGTCACTGGTGTGGGGTGGCGTTCATTATTGGCGGCATTGTGATCCTCGGGAGTACGGTGTAATGGGCCTGATGTGGGGATTATTCAGCGTCATTATTGCCTCCGCTGCGCAATTAAGCCTCGGGTATGCGGCGAGTCATCTACCGCCGATGACGCACTTATGGGATTTTATCGCGGCGCTGTTAGCTTTTGGCCTGGATGCCCGGATACTGTTACTCGGGCTGCTGGGTTATCTGCTTTCCGTTTTTTGTTGGTATAAAACGCTACATAAACTTGCGTTAAGCAAAGCCTATGCCTTGCTCAGTATGAGCTATGTGCTGGTATGGATTGCATCAATGATACTTCCCGGCTGGGAAGGAACTTTTTCGCTGAAGGCACTACTGGGAGTTGCTTGTATTATGAGCGGGTTGATGTTGATTTTCCTGCCCACGACAAAACAACGTTACTGAGTGTTCCCTGCCGCTTTACACTGCCGTTCCCACTCATCGGGGCTGTAACTGCTTGCCGAGAGGACCTTCACCGTGTGCAGCTTTTCACGATTAATACAGTAAAGCGCATTCTGCAAAGGGGAGAGTAAATCGCCCACTTTCACGGCGAAGTCACTCTTCACTTCGGCGATCATTTTTATCGCGCCGCCAGCATCGCAGAGCATAAGTACATGTCTGTTATCTTGTTTATCGCAGCACGATTTTTTGACCAGCCATTCCATTGCATTATCCTGTTTGCTAAGAGTTTTCACATCAATTTACAGATTAACAGATAAACTCTTTATCAACGGCAATGGAATGGCAGAAATGAGAAGTGCAACGGATGGTTAATTATTGCTGGCGTTGCACCCACTCTTTTAGCGCCTGACGTGAAATTTTAATACCACCGTTTTTCAGTTCAGGTGGAAGCGTCAGCCAACGCACCGGTTGCTGAAAACGGGCCAGCTTATCTTTCACCCATTCGCCAAGATCAACGCTTTGATGGTCATACTCCACCACCGCTACCGGTCGATGACCAAACTCCTTGTCCGCAACGGGGACGATAAACACCTGCAAAACCGCAGGATGTGCAGCAATTACACGCTCCACCTCTTCCGGCTGAATACCCTCGCCACCACTGAAGAACAGATTGTCTAAACGTCCGACAATGGTCAGCTTGCCATTATGCATCTCACCGCGATCGCGCGTAGCGTACCAGCCTTCGTCATTCACCAGCGGCACCAGTTGTCCGTTACGCCAGTAACCTTCTGCCATGCTGGCAGCCCGCAGCCACACTTCATCGTTAACGATTTTCACTTCCCGACCGGGCAGCGGCGAACCGACGTCCACCAGACCATCGGCTTCTTTCGCACACACCGTGGAGGCAAACTCGGTCAGACCATAGCCACAAAAGCAACGAATACCCTGCTCGCGCGCCTGTTCCGTCAACTCGACCGGGATCGCCGCGCCGCCAAGCAACACTGCTTTCAGGGAAACGGAACTGCGGTTAACCAGCAAACGCCAGAGCTGCGTCGGCACCAGCGATGCGTGAGTACAGCCTGCCAGCATGTGATCCAACGGCTGTTTATCACGTACCGTCATCCGCGCACCAGCGTATAACCAGCGCCACATAATTCCCTGACCGGAGACGTGAAACAACGGCAAAGAGAGCAACCAGTCATCGTGATCGCCAAACGGAATCAGCGATAACACCCCTTCGGCGCTGGCAAGATGGGCCTGATAAGTATGAACAGCGGCTTTCGGCAACCCGGTGGAGCCAGAAGTTAACGTCATTGAGCACAGACGCGTCGGCTGCCACGCAGCGGCATGTACGCCTTCAACCTGCTGAATATGCAGCGACGTTAACGCCGGAAACGTGTTTTCCCCATCCGGCACCAGCGCAAATTGCAGCGTCAGATTGGGCAGCAATTCTTCAAGCAACGGTTGCGGCAGCTGAGGGTTCACGGGCAACACCCGCGCCCCGCATTGCAGTAACGCCAGCCAGGCGAGCAGCGTTTGCGGCGTATTCCACGCCCGCAACATCACGCCGCTGCCCTCAACAACGCCCTGCGCCGCAAAGCCGGAGGCTAATTCATCGACGCGAGCACAAAGCTCGCGCCAGTTAAGTTGCTCGTCATTAAGACGTAAGGCGATGGCTTCTCCCCGCACTTGCCGCCAGTGACGCCACGGCCAGTCAGAGAAGATCATAACAGCCGCTCCAGTGCATCAACTTCCACTAACGGTAGCGGGCTACCCGGCCAGCGACGAACCTGCTGCGCCTGCATCAGATCCAGCGTGTCCAGCCCCGGAATGGTGTCTGGCGTTAACCAGGCGGCAATCCGCGCCAGTTGCGTTAAGCCTAAGCTCGACTCAATAGAAGAACTGATCACCGCCGTCAGCCCCAACGCGTGCGCCGCCTGCACCTGCTCACGTACTTTCTCCAGGCTGCCCGTGAGCGTGGGTTTGATCACCACCGCTCGCACGCCTTCTTCCGCCATAAAGGCAAAATCCGGCTCACGCAGGCTTTCATCCCAGGCAATGGCAATACCCGTTTCACGGGCAAAGGCGCGGGAATCCTCGCGGGTTTTGCACGGTTCTTCGAGAAACGCGATGCGGCCGCGATAATCCGGGTTAACGTATTTGGCAAACTGCTGGCCTTTCAGCGGCGTCCAGGCGCGATTCGCATCAAGACGCAAATGCAGATCCGGAATGGCCTCCAGCAACAGATTCACCACCATGCCGTCGCGCACCGCTTCGTACAATCCCACTTTGACCTTCGCCACTTTCTCACCTGGCATATCGGCAAGTTTGAGGATCAGATCGTCAGGATCACCATTACACAACGGTGCAGCACGGAAATTTGCCGCCTGTGGTAACGTGTCTGCCAGCTCAGCCAATGCACAGCTTACGCCAAAGGCGACGGAAGGCATTTGCGGTAATTCGCAATCGCCTGCCAGCCAGTTATTTACCCAGGCAAGCAGCACACTTTGCGCCTCTTCCCAGGTTTCCTGACTGAAGCCCGGCAGTGGGGAGATCTCCCCCCACCCTTCGCGCTCGCCCTCGCGCAGGCAAACGTATAGCCCGTCGCGGGTTTTTAACCGCCTGTCGCGCAGAACCACCCCCGCGTCCATGGGGATCTGCCAGCGGTATACCTGCGCGCTACGCATTACGGATTCCGTTTAAATTTGCTGAAATCAGGCTGACGTTTCTGGTTGAAGGCGTTGCGACCTTCCTGACCTTCTTCTGTCATGTAGAACAGCATGGTGGCATTGCCCGCCAGCTCCTGCAGACCCGCCTGACCGTCACAGTCAGCGTTCAGCGCAGCTTTCAGGCAACGCAGCGCCATCGGGCTGTTTTGCAGCATTTCGCGGCACCAACGCACGGTTTCTTTTTCCAGATCTGCCAGCGGCACCACGGTGTTCACAAGGCCCATATCCAGCGCTTGTTTCGCGTCGTACTGACGGCACAGGAACCAGATTTCACGCGCTTTTTTCTGCCCAACAATGCGCGCCATATAGGAAGCGCCCCAGCCGCCATCGAAGGAACCGACTTTCGGGCCAGTCTGACCGAAGATGGCGTTTTCCGCCGCGATGGTCAGGTCGCACATCATGTGCAGAACGTGACCGCCGCCGATGGAGTAACCCGCTACCATCGCGACAACCGGTTTCGGACAGGTACGGATCTGACGCTGGAAGTCCAGCACATTCAGATGATGTACGCCGGAATCATCTTTATAGCCGCCGTAATCGCCACGCACTTTCTGGTCGCCACCAGAGCAGAACGCTTTATCGCCTGCACCAGTCAGAATAATTACGCCGATGTTATCGTCATAACGCGCATCTGCCAGTGCCTGGATCATCTCTTTTACCGTCAGAGGACGAAAGGCATTGCGCACCTGCGGACGATTAATGGTGATTTTTGCGATACCGTCGGTGGATTTTTCATAACGAATGTCCTCGAAACCTTCGGAGCAGTCGTGCCATTCAACCGGTGCGTAAAGCATTGCTTCATCAGGATAAATCATATTGTGTCCTTTAGTCAGAAACGCAAGATCTGCGCCAGACTTGCGATTACGCCAGCGGGATTTTCCCGGTGCGCGTTATGTCCGGCGCGAGGAATGACATGGCAGTCGGCAGCCAGTTCCGCCGCCAGAGCGCGGAATTTGCTGTCACGTTCACCACATAAATAATAAAACGCAAATGTGCGGGCGCTAAGGTTAGCACGTAAATCAGGCTGGACGGCGAGAGAAGTGGCCTCCAGCATAGTAGCAAGCGTTACACCGTTATTGTGGCTACGCAGCGCCACCAGCTCCCGGCGTTGATCGTCATTGAGCGAGGCAAAGACAGGCTGTTGATACCAGTCGGCAAATACCGCCGTTAATGGTTCTGTGCGAAAACGCTGCGCCCATTGGCGATCGGAAAGCAGACGTTCCGTGCGTTGTTCAGCACTTTGCAATCCCGGATGCCCGCCTTCGACCACAACCCCACTCAGCCCCGGCATCCCCTGACAAGCCGCCATCATCGCCACCCGTCCGCCAAGCGAGTACCCCACCAGCCAGAAGTTAAGAATGTTGTAACTAACCAGAGTTTTACGCAGTAAGCCGGTGACATCATCAAATCCATCGACGCTAATTGCTGCCGAACCACCGTGACCTGGGAGATCAACATACAACCGCGAGTAGTCGGCAAACGCCTCGCCCACTTCTTGCCATTCATGGCAATCGCCGGAAAAACCGTGCAAAAACACCAGCCAGGGTAAACCTGGTTTGCCGTGTTTTGCCTGCGCGTGCAGGATCATAAATGGCTTACCTGCGCCAGCAGTTGCTGGAGGGTTTGCGCACCATCGGTGTCGTTAACCACCATTTCAATTACCGTGGTGGTCGGCGTGCGCCAGGCGTCGGCAAGTGCCGTTTCAAGTTCCTGCCAGTTTTGCGGACGATGATATTTCAGCTCGAACATCGCGGCGGCGTGCTCAAAATGGACGTTTTGCGGCATCAGATAGAAACGCTCACGCTCGCTTTTCGGTGTCGGCAGCAGCGAGAAAATTTGCCCGCCGTTGTTGTTCACCACAATTAATACCAGCGGCGCGGAAACCTGGCGCAATAGCGCCAGCGCGTTGAGATCGTAAAGTGCTGAGAGATCGCCCACAATCGCCAGCGTCGGTTTGCCACTGGCCCGCTGAACGCCTGCGGCAGTAGATAGCAGCCCGTCAATACCGCTGGCCCCACGGTTGCTATACACCGGGTAACCCGCCGGAAGTTGCGAGAGCGCATCGATCAGACGTACCACCAGGCTGTTGCCAACAAACAGTTGCCCCTGTTCCGGCAAATAGTCGCTGATGCGATGCGCCAGTTGTGCTTCGCCAAACGCATCGCGACGGGCAATAACCGCCTGCATTGCCTGTTCCGCCAGGCGCGGGATTTCAACGCACCAGGGCTGGCGTTTTTCTGCCGGATGCAGCTCCAGCCAGTCGGCAATATTGGCAATTAAGCGGCGTCCGCGATGGTGTGCCGGATCAAGTCGACCTTCAATGTCATCAACAATCCAGTACTCTTCTGGTTCACAGCTTGCCTGCCATTGCAGGAGCCGTTTGCCCGTCAGGCTGCTGCCCAGTTGCACCACAATCTGCGCCTGTTGCAGTTCGCTTGTCGCTTTGGCATTGCCTAACCAGAGATCGGCACACGGCAGCGGCTGCCCGGTTTGCGACAGGACGTCGCCAATCAGCGGCCAGCCAAGAGTTTGCGCCCACAGAGCAACTTTTTTGCCCTCTTCCGCACTCATGCGACCAGCAACCACCACGCCGCGCTTTTGTCGCCAGAAGAACCAGTCACGCTGTTTTTCACTTTCCAGACGAGGCGCTTCACGCAGCCACGGTTTATCGTCCTGCCACCAGTCGCCAAGACGCTGTTGCCAACTAAGCCCGGTGTCGTCCATCTCGCCATATAGCGGTTCAGCAAACGGGCAGTTGATATGGACTCCTCCAGCATGAAGCGTACCAAGGGCGTGGTCGATAGTAGAGACCAGCCAACGGGCAGAAATATCCTGCGTCGGGCGCGGCAGTGAAATGCTATGCGTAGGATGAGAGGCGAACATTCCCGGTTGACGAATCGCCTGATTCGCGCCGCAGTCAATGAGCTCCGGCGGGCGATCGGCGGTTAGCAGGATCAGTTTTTCTCCGGTTAACCCAGCTTCAATCAATGCCGGATAGAGATTCGCAACCGCCGTACCGGAGGTCACTATCACCGCCACCGGCTGCTTGCTGACTTTCGCCAGCCCCAGCGCCAGATGCCCCAGTCCACGCTCATCAAAATGGGTGTGGTGAATGAATGCGGAATTCTCCGCTGCCGCTAACGTTAACGGTGTAGAACGCGAGCCAGGGGCGATACAAATGTGTCTGACGCCGTGACGCGTTAATGCTTCCAGAATGACCGCCGCCCAGCGTCGGTTAAATGCGCTTACTGACATGAGTTTGTCCGGTATCAATATTGCGGCTAAGTATAAGGAGCTACAAAAATAGATTATTGATATGAATCGGTAATGATGCGACTCATTACTCTTCCATTTGTAATAAAGTACGCAGCCCTGCCGCTTTGTTGTCGATTTCCTGCCACTCTTGCTCGGGGTCGGAGCCACGGACAATGCCCGCGCCAGCATATAACCGCACGACATTGCCGCTAATTTTTGCTGAGCGCAGGGAAACGCAGAATTCGCTTTGTTGTAACGAAAGATAGCCCGCGGAACCGGCATACCATTCACGGGGGAACGGTTCGTGACGGGCGATAAACTGCCGCGCCAGGTCACGCGGTAAGCCCGCAACCGCAGCCGTTGGCTGCAACTGATGTAAACAGATCACATCATCCGCTTTGTTGAGTGAAGTCCAGATACAGCGGCGCAGATGCTGCACTTTACGCAGACGCAGTACCTGCGGTGGTAAAACATCCAGCGTCTGGGTATCGGCCTGCAATCGTTGGCAAATATCTTCCACCACCAGCATGTTCTCGCGCTGGTTTTTATCATCCGCCATCAGCCACTCGCCCAACTGCTGCGCCTGCTTATCATCAGGATGATTTGCTACCGTTCCCGCCAGCGCTTCAGTACGCAGCGCTTTGGCACGCCGCCGCCATAGCCGCTCAGGAGACGACCCCAGAAATGCGGTCTCGCCATCAAAGGCCATAAAGAAATGATAGCAGTTCAGATTGAGCCGACGGCTGGCTGCCATCATCGCCGCTGCGTTAACCGGGCTTGCAAAATGCAGGTCGGTCGCCCGTGCAAGAACGACTTTGTCGAGTTCACCTTCGGTGATGGTTTTCGTTGCCAGTTCGATTAATTGCGTCCAGCCCGTTTTGTCCGGCCAGTGTTGTTCTCGCGTGGTGGTTAAATGTAACCCTGGCAGGGGATTGATACTCACCAGTGTAGCGATAAATTCTTTTGCCTTTATCGCATCGTGCTGAAGGGAGCTTTCGCTGAATAGCGTCAGCCGCAGCGTGGCTTTACCGCCACAGCGTCGCCATTCCAGTCGTGGTAAAAGTAAATTGCCCTGCGACGGGTCAAACGCATTCAGCCCCCAGATGCGTAAATCGGCGTGTTCCGGGTGCTGGCGAAGAAAACGTTGTGCCTGGTCCAACGACGTAAAACAGGTAATCGCGCCCAGGACGGCAGCTTCTTCATCACCATTACGTTGTTGCCAGTAGAATTGCGGATACGTTTGCTGACTGGCCAGCCAGCTCAAGGCATCAAAAGCATCTTTGAGAGGGAAAGGAGTATCAATAACCCGAATGCCGGGTGTCGCTGGAATCTCTTGCGACAAAAGGCGCAGTAGATTTTCCAGCGCCGTAGTGAGTGATTGCACGCGGACCTCTCCCTGTTAAAAGCCTCACATTATACGGGGTACTACAAAAAAAATGCAGTACCCCGGTGTAGGGAGGTTTTAACGGCGTGCCAGCAACAGTCCTAATACCAGCCCAACGGCCGCGCCCACCCCAATTCCTTGCCAGGGTTTTTCGTGGACGTAGTCATCAGCACGATAAACAGCCTGCTTCGCCCGATAGTAATAACTGTCTGAAGCCTGGCTAACCCGTTTTTTCACATCATCCAGCGCTTTTTCTGCACGCGCTTTCAGCTCAACATATTTCTGATCGGCGGGATCGCCAGAGGAGCGGAGCACCTCTTCCAGTGTTTCACTAAGCAGCGTCAGGTCGTCATCGATACGTGTATCACCAAACTGATTAGACATTCTCGTTCTCCATTTGCGTAAAACCTGTCACTAACTATAGACAATGGTTATTGATTACGCCTGAATTACCTCGCGTGCCATCCCAATGTGTGGGATACCATCTTCTTCATAGACCTCCGTCACAGGGATAAAGCCAAAACTTTGGTAGAAGTTTTGCAGATGCGCCTGCGCCCCGAGGTAAACAGGTTTATCAGGCCAGTGACGCGTACATGTTTCGAGTGTTTTACTCATAAGCTGCTGCCCCACTTTTTCGCCACGCAACGCTTCACTGACAATCACCCGACCTATAACGACCGGCTCAAGATCATCATCACTTTTCAGAATCCTCGCATACGCCACCAGTTCATCATTTTTCCAACCGAGAATATGGCGATTATCCCCCGTCAAATCATCACCATCGATATCCTGATAAGGGCAATTCTGCTCGACAACAAACACCGCGCAACGCAGTTGTAATAAGGCATAAAGCTGGGAAACCGATAATTCAGAGTGATGCAGATCTTGCCATTCAATCATAATGCTCTCCTTTTAGATGTATGCCTTATACTAGCCGGAATATTTTTTGAAACGTGATGAACTCATGGAATTAATTTTTTTAGGTACTTCAGCCGGTGTGCCAACCCGTACGCGCAATGTCACGGCAATATTGCTTAACCTGCAACATCCGACCCGGAGCGGTCTTTGGTTGTTTGACTGCGGTGAAGGCACCCAGCATCAGCTACTGCATACCGCCTTTAACCCTGGAAAACTGGATAAGATTTTTATCAGTCACCTTCATGGCGATCATCTCTTTGGTTTACCCGGCTTACTATGCAGTCGTTCTATGTCTGGTATTGTCCAACCCTTAACGATTTATGGTCCGCAAGGTCTCCGTGAATTTGTGGAGACTGCGCTGCGGATTAGCGGCTCATGGACCGATTATCCGCTGGAAATTGTCGAAATTGGCGCTGGCGAAATTCTCGATGATGGCCTGCGCAAAGTGACCGCTTATCCGATGGAGCATCCACTGGAATGTTATGGCTATCGTATTGAAGAACATGATAAACCGGGTGCATTAAATGCCCAGGCATTAAAAGCTGCTGGCGTGCCGCCTGGCCCACTGTTTCAGGCATTAAAAGCGGGCAAAACAATCACGCTGGAAGACGGAAGGCAGATTAACGGCGCAGATTACTTAGCCGCTCCAGTGCCAGGTAAAGCGCTCGCTATTTTCGGTGATACCGGCCCCTGCGATGCCGCACTTGACCTGGCTAAAGGCGTCGATGTCATGGTACACGAAGCGACGTTGGATATAACCATGGAAGCCAAAGCCAATAGTCGCGGCCACAGCTCTACACGCCAGGCTGCGACACTGGCCCGTGAGGCTGGAGTCGGTAAGCTAATCATTACCCACGTCAGCTCGCGCTATGATGACAAAGGTTGTCAGCACCTGTTACGTGAATGTCGGTCAATTTTCCCGGCGACTGAACTGGCGCATGATTTCACCGTGTTTAATGTTTAACTCTGCTTCCTACTAAAAACAGGGCGAAACTTGCCCTGTTATCGCAACCCGCGCCACATATATCCCCCCACACGGGCATATTGAGCGATTTTTGATATTTATTCATCTCCGCACGCACTATATTCAGAGCAATAAGTTGCCTCTTTTTATCTTCATTCAGCACAACCTTTGCAACTAAAAGGAGCCTATGATGGTTACAGTTGTCAGCAATTATTGTCAATTATCTCAAACACAACTCAATCAGACATTTGCAGAAAAATTTACTGTGACCGAGGAATTACTGCAATCTTTAAAAAAAACAGCATTATCCGGAGATGAAGAAAGCATTGAGTTACTGCATAATATTGCGTTAGGTTATGATGAATTTGGAAAAAAAGCCGAAGATATTCTTTATCATATTGTTAGAAACCCAACAAATGAAACCCTATCGATTATCCGACTTATCAAAAATGCCTGTTTAAAATTATATAATTTGGCACATACCGCAACCAACTCCCCCCTAAAACCAGCTGGTCCGGATAATTCAGATAATCTCCTGTTCAAAAAGCTATTCTCCCCGTCAAAATTAATGACAATTATCGGTGATGATATTCCTCTTATATCTGAAAAACAGTCGCTTTCAAAGGTACTTTTAAATGATAAGAATAATGAACTGAGCGATGGTACAAACTTCTGGGATAAAAATCGTCAATTAACCACGGATGAAATAGATTGCTATCTTCAGAAGATCGCCGCTAATGCAAAAAATACTCAAGTCAATTATCCTACTGGTCTCTACCTCCCCGATTCCAACAGCACTTACCTAGAAATCGCTCTCAATGATAATATTAAGAGCGATCCATCATGGCCGAAAGAAGTCCAGTTATTCCCCATAAATACTGGCGGACACTGGATATTAGTTTCGCTACAAAAAATAGTTAATGAAAAAAATAACACACAACAAATAAAATGCGTCATATTCAACTCATTACGTGCACTAGGCCATGATAAAGAAAATTCACTTAAGCGTGTCATTAATAGTTTCAATTCTAAATTCATGGGAGAAATGCCGAATAATAAGAATATAACAGATCATTTAACTGAACAAGAGATAACATTTTTACATGCCGATCTTCAGCAATACTTAAGCCAAAGTTGCGGTGCATTTGTGTGCATGGCAGCCAAAGAAGTAATTGAACAAAGGGAAAGCAATTCTGACAGCGCTCCCTATACGTTATTAAAAAACTATGCTGACAGATTTAAAAAATATTCAGCAGAAGAGCAGTACGAAATTGATTTTCAACATCGACTGACAAACAGAAATTGTTATTTAGATAAATATGGCGATGCAAATATCAATCATTATTATAGAAACTTAGAAATAAAATATTCACAACCCAAAAATAGAGCATCAGGAAAAAGAGTAAGTTAACATCATTGTTAATTAATTCGACCAGTCAGTAAATATGCTGACTGGTCGAACATAGTTTGCTAAAAAGTCATCACTGACTGATGCCAGTCACACCATCCACCAGTTCAATCTGCGGGTATTTCCAGCGTATCGCGGCACGCGATTGCTGGTCTGTTGATGTAGTGGATTGTTATTGCTGTCTTTTCTTACCCTCAGATTTCTGCATCCTGTCAATTCCATCTACCAATAAATAACATAATTTTTTTTATTTCTCATATGAATTCCTTTTTAAAATAGCGAACCCACTGAAAAAATACTTTTTTGTATATTCCTACCAACCGTAATAAAATAAACGCTCATAACTCATTATAAATAATAATGAAATAACGCCCTTTATTGATAATTTACATATGAAAAAAATAACACCTCTTTGTTTTATATCATTACTACTATCACTTCCTTTTATTATTTTTTACCAACCCTGGGTCAATGCATTACCGCCAACTCCCCGACACGCAAGTCCTGAGCAATTAGAAAAAACAGTTCGTTATCTTACACAAACTGTGTATCCCCGTAGTGCAGACATTATTGATAATCTGAATAGGTCCGCAGAGTATATAAAAGAGGTCTTTGTCAGTAGCGGTGCCAGAGTTACCGGGCAGGACGTTCCCATTGTGGATGGCCCCTACAAAAATATTGTAGCTGATTATGGTCCTGCCAATGGACCGCTGATTATTATTGGTGCGCACTATGACTCTGCCAGCAGTTTTGAAAAAGATCAATTAACCTATACGCCTGGCGCGGATGATAACGCCAGCGGCGTGGCAGGATTACTCGAACTGGCACGTTTGTTACAGCAGCAAACACCGAAAACTGGCGTGCAGCTGGTCGCCTATGCGTCGGAAGAACCGCCCTTCTTTCGTAGCAATGAAATGGGGAGCGCGGTACATGCAGCTTCGCTTAACCGCCCAGTACAGTTAATGATTTCTCTGGAGATGATTGGCTATTACGACTCTGCGCCTGGGAGCCAGGATTACCCTTACCCGGCAATGTCCTGGCTTTATCCTGAACGGGGAGACTTTATTGCCGTGGTCGGCAGAATGCAGGATATCAACGCCGTTCGTCAGCTAAAAGCGGCATTGTTGTCATCTCAGGATTTATCTGTTTATTCTATGAATGCCCCAGGGTTTATTCCCGGCATTGATTTCTCTGACCACCTTAATTATTGGCAACACGATATTCCCGCCGTAATGATTACCGACACCGCTTTTTATCGTAATAAACAATACCACTTGCCCGGTGATACCGCAGACAGATTGAATTATCAGAAAATGGCTCAGGTCGTGGATGGCGTTATCACCTTGTTATACAACAGTAAACAATAAAATTTTCTCGAGGCGGGTCCAGAAAAAGCAACATGCGCATTTTATTTTCCCTCATCTGTTTTAAGATGCGAAACATGAAATTCAACGGAGGAAAAATAAATGGGAATGATTGGCTATTTTGCGGAAATCGACTCAGAAAAGATTAACCAACTGCTTGAGTCAGCTGAAAAACCTTTAATGGACAATATTCATGACACGCTTTCAGGATTACGCCGACTGGATATTGATAAACGCTGGGATTTTTTACATTTTGGCCTGACAGGCACCTCTGCGTTCGATCCAGCGAAGAATGATCCGCTGAGTCGTGCTGTGCTTGGTGAACACAGCCTCGAAGATGGCATAGATGGTTTCCTGGGGTTGACCTGGAATCAGGAGTTAGCTGCGACAATCGACCGACTGGAAGCTCTTGACCGAAATGTGCTGCGTAAACAGTTTTCCATTCAGCGACTCAATGAAATGGAGATTTATCCGGGAGTAACCTTTTCAGAAGAGTTAGAGGGGCAACTCTTTGCATCCATCATGCTTGATATGGAAAAATTAATTAGCGCTTATCGGCGTATACTGCGACAGGGGAATCATGCGCTGACGGTTATTGTTGGGTGATGATGTCATGACAAAAAAACCGCCGAACTTGTCGGCGGCTTTCTGACTTACGAACTGACAGCTTACATCAGCGGCATTGCTAACCGAACAATGCTAATCAGCGGTTGTGGCCATACACCCAGCACCAGTACCAACAGTGCAGAGATCAGCACCACGATACCGCCCGCGCTGTACTGCCAGTTTGATGGTGCATCGCGACCCGGTTGTTCCGGGGCGTGCAGGTATAAGCTCACCGCTACGCGCAGGTAGTAGTAGAGGCCAATTGCCGAACCGACAACCACGGCACCCACCAGCCACCACAGGTGTGCCTGGACACCGACCGCCAGCACGTAGAACTTACCGATAAAGCCCAGCGTCATCGGAATACCGGCCAGTGACAGCATCATCACCGTCATCACTGCCGCGAGGATCGGACGATGCCAGAACAGACCGCGGTAAGAGAACAGGGAATCAGCATCCGGGCCACGGTACGGGCTGGACATCAGGCTGACTACGCCAAATGCGCCGAGGCTGCTGAACAGATAACCGGCCAGGTAAACCCCTACCGCTTCCATCGACATCTCGCCGGTTTGCAGCGCAATCAGCGCCACCAGCAGATAGCCGAGGTGAGAGATAGACGAGTAGCCGAGCAGACGTTTAATGTTGGTCTGGCTCAGTGCCATCAGGTTACCGAAGATGATAGAGGCAAAGGCGATAATCGCCAGCACCACGCGAATCGCTTCACTGTCACCCACCGGAGCGTAAAGGAACAGACGCATCACCACGCCGAAGATAGCGATTTTGCTCGCCGTCGCCAGGAAAGTGGAAACCGGCGCAGGCGCGCCCTGGTATACGTCTGGCGTCCACAGGTGGAACGGCACCAGAGAGAGTTTGAAGCCAAGGCCGACAATCATCAGGCCAAAACCTGCCAGTAACAGCGGCTCGTTGAGCATGCCGTCGCCGAGGTTTTTACCCAGTGCAACAAACGACAGGTCGCCAGACTGCGCGTACACCAGTGCCATACCAAACAGCAGGAAAGAAGATGCTGCAGCAGAAAGGATGGTGTATTTGATACTGGCTTCCAGCGAACGTTTCTGGCGGAAAGCGTAACCGACCAGGCCAAACAGCGGCAGAGAGATCAGTTCGATACCGAGGAACAGAGACGCCAGATGGTTGGCATTCGCCAGCAGGATCCCGCCCAGAGCGGCAATTAACACCAACAGGTAGAACTCGTCCTTGTTGTCGTTATAGCCTTCAAGCCACGGGTAGGCGAAAGTACAGGTGGCGAGGCTCGCCAACAATACAAGCCCAGTGTAAAGCATGGCGAAACCATCAACGCGCATCAGCGGCGTAACGTCCATAGCGCCAGCCTGGCCGACAAACCAGAGCGAAACCAGCGCCGCGTTAAGCCCAATAACCGAGAGCGTAGCGTTGAGGAAATGATTGCGTCGCCACGCAATGGAGAGCATCACAACCACCACCGTCAAGCCGACGATCAGCAACGGTAGCAGTGCGATCAGGTTTTGTGGAGTTATTGTCATGGCGATTTACGGCCTTGTAGTAGTAACGGAATTAACAAACCACTGCTGGATATTGCCAATCGCGGAGTGCGAGGTATCCAGAATCGGCTGCGGATAGAAGCCCAGCAGTACCAGCAGCACCACCAGCAACAGGATCATAAACAGCTCACGCAGCGACATCCCTGGCAGTTCCTGGCTGGCAATCTGGCTTTTCGCTTTACCGAAGTAAGCGCGATGAAGCATCGCCAGCGAATAAACAGATGCAAAGACCAGCCCAAAGGTAGAGATAACGGTAATCACCGGGACAACCTGGAAGCTGCCGAACAGAATCATAAATTCGCCGACGAAGTTACCGGTGCCTGGCATCCCAAGCGTTGCCACTGCAAAGAACAGTGACAGTGCTGGCAGCCATTTCATTTTGCTCCACAGACCGCCCATCATGCGCATATCGCGGGTGTGGATACGTTCATAAAGCTGACCGCAAAGAATAAACAGACCCGCCGCCGACAAGCCGTGAGCAATCATCTGAATGACCGCGCCCTGGTAGGCTAACTGGCTGCCGGTGTAGATAGCAATCAGCACGAAGCCCATGTGGGAAACCGAGGTGTAGGCGATCAGACGTTTGATATCGGTCTGGGCGAAGGCCATCCACGCACCGTAGAAGATGCCGATAACACCCAACCACATGGCGATTGGCGCGAACTCTGCCGACGCGTTCGGAAACAGTGGCAGAGAGAAACGCAGCAAACCGTAAGCGGCGGTTTTCAGCAAGATCCCCGCGAGGTCAACGGAACCGGCAGTCGGTGCCTGAGAGTGCGCATCCGGCAGCCAGCCATGCAGCGGAACCACCGGCATTTTCACCGCAAATGCGATGAAGAAGCCCAGCATCAGCAGGTATTCCACGCCGTTAGACATCGGCGTATTCAGCAGCTCTTCATAATTGAAGGTCCAGACGCCGGTCGCATTGTAGTGAACAAAAACCAGCGCCAGGATAGCAATCAACATCACCAGACCACTCGCCTGGGTGTAAATGAAGAACTTGGTTGCCGCCGTGATACGCGTTTTACCGTCAGAAGCTTTATGCCCCCACAGTGCGATCAGGAAGTACATCGGCACCAGCATCATTTCCCAGAAGAAGAAGAACAGGAACATGTCGATGGCAAGGAACACGCCGATAACGCCGCCCAGGATCCACATCAGGTTGAGGTGGAAGAAGCCCTGATATTTTTCGATCTCTTTCCACGAACAAAGTACCGCCAGCACGCCGAGCAGACCGGTCAGCACGACCATCAGCAGCGACAGACCATCAATGGCGAGATGAATAGAGATACCAAAACGCGGGATCCACGGCATGTCGAATTCAGACTGCCACTGCGGAATTCCGGCAGATTGCGTCAGTGAATAACCGCCCTGCAACCACAGTTGCAGCGACAGCGCCAGCGTCAATCCCATGGTGATCAGCGCGATCCAGCGTGGCACCTTGACGCCAAAGCGTTCGGTCTGCCAGCACAGGAAGCCGCCAATAAAGGGGATTAGTATTAACCAGGGTAATAACATAGCTAAGTATGTCCCTTATATTTACTCCTGCTCAGGCTATCTCACTCGCCAGCCCGAATCCCGGCAGTGCTCGCAATCCTCACGTACTTAAGTACGCTCCGGTTGCTGTGCGCTGGCGGTATCCGGTCTGACTTCGCCGATGACGCCTGTACTTCAGGAACAGTTACCTAAAATTTATTCTTAGTTCACAGACCCGGCGCAACGCCGGGTATATTCACTCAGCCAACAACTCAACGCAGTACCATCAACAGTGCCAGCACCACGACCGCACCGATGCTCATGGATGCCACATACCAGCGCAGATAACCGTTCTCGCTTAACAGCAGACCTTTACCTGCAAAGCGGGAAAGGACAGCCGGGATGTTCATCATTGAGTTCAGCGGATCGCGTTTCAGCAACCAGGCAATACCCAGGAACGGCTTGACGAACACTTTGTCGTACAGCCAGTCAAAGCCCCAGGCGTTGTACCACCAGGTACCCAGCAGACGGCCCGGCGCACTGTTGGCGATGGAGGTCACCAGAGTACGTTTACCCAGCCACAGCCAGGCTGCCAGCAGAATACCAACCACCGCGACCACGCCAGAGGTAATTTCCAGGGTCAACATGCTGCCGTGCGCCAGTTCCGTAGTTTGCGGAAGCACGCCCTGCAGCGGCGGTACAATCAGTGCGCCAACGAAGGTGGAAAGGATCAGCAGCACAATCAGCGGCAGGCTGTGAGTAATCCCTTTCACGGCGTGAGCGTGAATTTGTTCTTTCCCGTGGAAGACGATGAAAATCATACGGAAGGTGTAGAGCGAGGTCATAAACGCACCGACCAGACCTGCCACCATCAGATTGATATGACCATTCGCCATCGCACCGGCGAGGATCTCATCCTTACTGAAGAAGCCCGCAGTAACCAGCGGCAGTGCCGACAGTGCTGCACCACCCACCAGGAAGCAGAGATAAACCAGCGGAATAGATTTACGCAGACCGCCCATCTTGAAGATGTTCTGTTCGTGATGGCAGGCCAGAATGACGGAACCGGATGCCAGGAACAGCAGCGCTTTAAAGAACGCGTGGGTCATCAAGTGGAAAATCGCCGCATCCCATGCCTGTACGCCAAGCGCGAGGAACATGTAGCCAATCTGGCTCATGGTAGAGTAAGCGAGAACACGTTTGATATCGGTCTGTACCAGCGCGGCAAAACCGGCCAGCAGCAGCGTAACTGCCCCGACAATACCCACCAGATGCAGAACTTCTGGTGTCATCAGGAACAGGCCGTGGGTACGGGCGATCAGGTAGACACCCGCGGTTACCATCGTTGCGGCGTGGATCAGCGCGGAGACAGGCGTCGGGCCAGCCATCGCGTCGGCAAGCCATGTCTGCAACGGTAGCTGCGCAGATTTACCAACCGCACCGCCCAGCAGCATCAGCGTCGCCCACATCAGCATGTTATTGCCGTCAGCAAAGTGCGCGGGTGCCAGTTCCACCATTTCACGGAAGTTCAGCGTGCCCAGTTCGTTGTAGAGAATGAACAGCGCGAAAGCGAGGAACACGTCACCCACACGGGTCACGACAAACGCTTTCATTGCCGCTGCGCCATTCTTCGGATCGGTGTAATAGAAACCGATCAACAGATAGGAGCACAGGCCCACGCCTTCCCAGCCGAGGTACATCAGCAGCAGGTTGTCGGCAAGAACCAGAACCACCATGCTGGCGATAAACAGGTTGGTGTAGGCGAAGAAGCGAGAGTAGCCCTCTTCACCACGCATATACCAGGAGGCGTACATGTGAATAAGGAAACCGACACCGGTGACCACCGAGAGCATGGTCAGCGACAGGCCGTCCAGCACCAGATTGAAACCGATGTTAAAGTCGCCTACCGACATCCATGTCCACAGCGGCTGGCTGTATGCCTGCTCGCCGTTAGCGAAGAAGTCAACGCCGATAAAGGCGGTTACCAGCGCCGCCAGGCCCACAGAGCCTACGCCCACGATCGCCGAGACATTTTCAGACCAGCGCCCACGGGAGAACGCCAGCAGGACGAAGCCAATCAATGGCAAAATAATGGTTAAGGCAAGCATGTTCATCCGCGCATCTCACTTACTGAATCGATGTTCAGGTTCTGGCGACGACGGTGAAGTTGCAGCAGCAGCGCAAGGCCGATACTCGCTTCCGCCGCCGCGAGGCTGATGGCGAGAATGTACATCACCTGACCGTCGGTCTGGCCCCAGTAGCTTCCGGCGACCACAAAGGCCAGCGCAGAGGCGTTAATCATGATTTCCAGACCAATCAGCATAAAAAGCAGATTGCGACGGATAACCAGACCGGTTAAGCCAAGAACGAATAAGATTGCCGCGAGGATCAGTCCATGTTGTAAGGGGATCATGCGTGCTCCTCCGTTTTTCTTTTCGCGCTGTCGTCTTTACGATTGCTCAGCACTTCACCCGCACGCTCTTCACGACCGACGTGGAAGGCCACAACCAGACCAGCCAGCAGCAGCATAGAAGCCAGTTCCACCGCCAGTACGTAAGGCCCGAACAGCGTAATACCCACTGCTTTAGCACTGATTGGCGTACCGTCGATACCCTGATCGTTAACACCGAGAATGGCGTAAACAATCACCACCAGCATGATGGCTGACAAAATTGCCGGACCAATCCACACCTGCGGTTTCAGCCACTGGCGTTCCTGTTCGATTTCCGAACCGCCCAGGTTGAGCATCATCACCACGAACACGAACAGCACCATAATGGCACCCGCGTAGACGATAATTTCCAGCGCACCGGCGAAGTAAGCGCCCAGTGAGAAGAACACCCCGGAAATCGCCAGCAGCGAAATAATCAGGTACAGCAATGCATGTACCGGATTGGTATGGGTGATCACTCGCAAGGTCGCAAGTATGGCTATCAGGCCACAGATATAAAAAGCGAACTCCATTGCCCCTCTCCTTACGGTAACAGGCTCTTGACGTCGATAGGCTTGGCTTCGTTCTCTGCTTCGCCCTTATCTTTGCCGTCGATTGCCATACCTGCCATCCGGTAGAAGTTATATTCCGGGTATTTGCCCGGACCGGAGATCAGCAGATCCTCTTTCTCATAAACCAGATCCTGGCGCTTGTATTCCCCCATTTCGAAATCCGGGGTTAACTGAATCGCCGTGGTCGGACAGGCTTCTTCGCACAGACCACAGAAAATGCAGCGTGAGAAGTTGATGCGGAAAAATTCCGGATACCAGCGACCGTCTTTGGTTTCTGCTTTTTGCAGCGAGATACAGCCGACCGGGCAGGCTACCGCGCAGAGGTTACAGGCTACGCAACGCTCTTCGCCGTCCGGGTCGCGGGTCAGAACGATGCGACCACGATAACGGGGCGGCAGATAGACCGGCTCTTCCGGGTACATTCGCGTTTCGCGTTTGGCGAACGCGTGCAGGCCGATCATCCAGATACTACGAACCTGGGTGCCGAAACCTACTAACAATTCTTTTAAGGTCATGGTCTTAGTGCCCCTTATTGCGCCTGCCAGAGAATGACAGCCGCCGTTACCAGCAAGTTGATCAGCGTCAGCGGCAGGCAGATTTTCCAGCCGAAGGACATTACCTGGTCATAACGCGGACGCGGTAACGACGCACGAATCAAAATGAACATCATCATAAAGAACGCGGTTTTCAGCGCGAACCAGATGAATGGCGGTAAGAACGGGCCTTGCCAGCCACCGAAGAACAGCGTCACCATCAATGCGGAGATGGTCACAATCCCGATGTATTCGCCCACGAAGAACAGACCGAACTTCATGCCGGAATATTCAATGTGGTAACCATCCGCCAGTTCCTGCTCGGCTTCCGGCTGGTCAAACGGGTGACGGTGACACACCGCCACGCCCGCGATGGCAAAGGTAATAAAACCAAAGAATTGCGGGATGACGTTCCACACGTGCGCCTGGCTGTTAACGATGTCGGTCATGTTGAATGAACCGGCCTGCGCCACCACGCCCATCAGGGAAAGCCCGAGGAACACTTCGTAGCTCAGGGTCTGCGCAGAAGCACGCATCGCACCCAGCAGCGAGTATTTGTTGTTACTTGACCAGCCCGCAAACAGCACCGCGTAAACCGCCAGACCTGCCATCATCAGGAAGAACAAAATCCCGATGTTCAGGTCGGCAACCACCCAACCCGGACTGACTGGCACAATCGCAAAGGCCAGCAGCAGCGAGGTAAAGGCAATCATCGGTGCCAGGGTAAAGATGACGCGATCCGAGAATTTCGGGATCCAGTCTTCTTTAAAGAACATTTTGATCATGTCCGCGACCAGCTGGAGCGAACCGCCCCATCCAACACGGTTAGGTCCGTAACGGTTCTGGAACAGACCCAGCAGGCGACGTTCGCCAAAGCTCATGAATGCCCCGCAGGTGACAACCACCAGCAGGATCACCACCGCTTTGAGGATGGTCAGCAGGATCTCAATCAGTTCCGGTGATATCCAACTCATTGTTGTGCCTCCTTGAGATCCTCAAGATGCGCGCCAGCCAGCACCGGAGCAATGCCGGACATGCCCATCGGCAAGCCCACCTGCCCTGCCGTCAGTCCTTCGGCGATTTCAACCGGCAGCGTGACCGTGTTGCCATCGTAACTAAAGGAGACGCGTGTACCCCCGTTCACCCCCAACTTCGCGGCATCCGCGGGGTTGAGTTTGATGTACGGCTGCGGCATACGGCTCTGGAAGACCGGAGCACGCTGTGACAATTCATCGCTGCCAAACAAGTGGTAGTACGGCGCGATACGCCATTTCCCTTCCTGCGGCTGGAAGCGTGCCGGTACGCTGGTGAAGTAATCCAGACCGTTTTCGCTGGTTTCAAACAGACGCACGCCCGGATCGCCAAAGCGCAGTTTGCCGCCCACTTCGTCCTGGAATTTGTTCCACGCCTGCGGGGAGTTCCAGCCCGGTGCCCAGGCAAACGGCACTTGCGAACGGTGCGCGGTCGGCTGGTTGTTACCTTCCATCGAGAAGGTGAACATGGTGTCAATATCCTGCGGCTGACGCGGCTCATGAACGCTGATGTTGGCGCGCATGGCGGTACGACCGCTGTAACGGTGCGGCTCACGGGCCAGTTTCTGCCCACGAATACGGAATGTCGCATCCGGCGCAGCATCTTTGATACCTGCCAGTTCCGGGATTTTCGCCACAACAGCGTCAATCACATGGTCGAGCTGCGTCCAGTCCACTTCACGGCTTAGCAGCGTACTGTGCAGCGAGTGCAGCCAGCGCCAGCTTTCCAGCATCACAGTTTTGCTGTCGTAATAGGCCGGATCGTAAACCTGGAAGAAACGTTGGG
This sequence comes from Escherichia sp. HH091_1A, assembly GCF_030295175.1. Lineage (NCBI taxonomy): Bacteria > Pseudomonadati > Pseudomonadota > Gammaproteobacteria > Enterobacterales > Enterobacteriaceae > Escherichia > Escherichia sp. HH091_1A. The sequence goes on from NZ_AP025747.1 coordinate 2,910,563, forward strand.
CACGGCCTTCGTTGTTGATCACCGTACCGTCGCTTTCAGCAAAGCTGGCGGCGGAAAGCACCAGATGGGCGTTTTCCATGATCGCCGTACGTTGATGGTCAACCACCATCACCAGCGGCGCTTTCGCCAGCGCAGCATTCACGCGGGTAGCGGAAGCGTGACGATGCAGATCGTTCTCCAGCACCACCACCGCGTCGGCGCGTCCGGTTTCCAGTTCGGTCAACGCTTCTTCAAGCGATCCACCGCCCATAATGCCCAGCCCCATGCTGTTGACGGAACGGGCAATCATGGTGATACCGACGTCAGCGCCGCGACCTTTCAGGGCTTTCGCCACGTTAGCCGCTGCCTGAATCACTTCAGCGCTACCAGCGTTCGTCCCGGAGATAATTAACGGTTTCTTCGCACCTGCCAGTGCCTGCACGATGACGTCGATTTTGCTTTGCAGTTCAGGCTCGATACCCTCAACCGCTGGCGCGGAGTTATCCAACGCATGAGCAATGGCAAAACCTAAACGCGCCTGATCTTCAACCGGTGCGCGGTAAGTCCACGCCGCGATATCATCCAAACGGGTGTCATCAACGTTAGTCACAAACAGCGGATGCTTCGCACGTTGGCCAATGTTGAGGATTGCCGCAATCTGCCAGTCAGCCACTTTCTGTGCTGCCGCCATTTCGCGTGCTTTACCTTTCACCGCCTGACGCACTGCCAGAGCAACGCGCGCACCGGTCTGGGTAACGTCTTCGCCCAGCACCAGTACCGCATCGTAAGATTCAATTTCGCGTAAGGCCGGAGTATAAATGCCGCCTTCGCGCAGCACTTTTAGCGCCAGTTGCAGACGTTCCTGCTCACCGTGAGCGATACCGGTGTAGAAGTTTTCTTCGCCCACCAGCTCACGCAGCGCAAAGTTGCTTTCCACGCTGGCACGCGGAGAACCGATGCCGATGACTTTCTTCGACTGACGCAGAATATCTGCCGCGCCCTGCATTGCCTGTTCGGCGTTGAGGGTAATGAAATCATCGCCACGACGCTGTACTGGCTGACGCGGACGGTCTTTCAGGTTGACGTAGCCGTAACCGAAACGACCTCGGTCGCAGAGGAAGTAGTGGTTTACCGTACCGTTGTAACGGTTTTCGATACGACGCAGTTCGCCATAACGCTCGCCGGGGCTGATGTTACAGCCGATGGAACATTGCTGGCAGATGCTCGGCGCAAACTGCATATCCCATTTACGGTTATAACGCTCGGAGTGCGTTTTGTCGGTGAATACGCCGGTCGGGCAAATTTCGACCAGGTTACCGGAGAATTCGCTTTCCAGGGTGCCGTCTTCCGGGCGACCGAAGTAGACGTTGTCATGTGCACCGTAAACGCCCAGATCTGTACCGTCAGCGTAATCTTTGTAGTAACGCACGCAGCGGTAGCAGGCGATGCAACGGTTCATTTCGTGAGAGATGAACGGCCCCAGATCCTGATTGCGGTGGGTACGTTTGGTGAAACGGTAGCGACGGAAGCTGTGTCCGGTCATCACGGTCATATCCTGAAGATGGCAGTTACCGCCCTCTTCACATACCGGACAATCGTGCGGGTGGTTGGTCATCAACCACTCGACCACGCTTTCACGGAACTGTTTCGCTTCTTCGTCGTCAATGGAAATAAAGGTGCCATCGGAAGCCGGTGTCATACAGGACATCACCAGGCGACCACGCGTGTCTTCCGCGTTTTGGTATTGCTTCACCGCACACTGGCGGCAAGCACCGACGCTTCCCAGCGCCGGATGCCAGCAAAAGTAAGGAATATCAAGGCCCAGAGACAGACAAGCTTCCAGCAGGTTGTCCGCTCCGTTAACCTCGTATTCTTTGCCGTCTACATGAATTGTAGCCATTAGCATGCTTCCAGTTTTCTCAGTCAGAGACTGAGCGTTAATCGAAATTCGGTTACCAGCGCTCTTTCAGCAGGTTCGGCTGAATCCCATTAATCAAATGGGTATTGCTGAACGGCTGTTTGATTCCCGCCTCAAATTCTTCGCGGAAATATTTGATGGCGCTCTGTAACGGCTCCACTGCACCAGGTGCGTGGGCACAGAAAGTTTTACCCGGACCCAAGAATCGACACAGTTGCTCAAGTGTTTCGATATCACCCGGCTGACCTTCGCCACGCTCCAGCGCGCGCAGAATTTTCACGCTCCACGGCAGACCATCACGGCACGGCGTACACCAGCCGCAGGACTCACGGGCGAAAAACTCTTCCAGGTTTCGTACCAGCGACACCATGTTGATCTCGTGATCAACCGCCATCGCCAGCGCCGTACCCAGACGGCTGCCCGCTTTACCGATACTTTCGAATTCCATCGGCAGATCAAGGTGCGCTTCGGTCAGGAAGTCAGTGCCCGCACCGCCTGGCTGCCAGGCTTTGAATTTTAGGCCGTCACGCATACCACCGGCGTAATCTTCGAGGATCTCGCGTGCGGTAGTGCCGAACGGCAGTTCCCACAGGCCCGGATTTTTCACCCGACCGGAGAAGCCCATCAGCTTGGTGCCAGCATCTTTGCTTTTCGAGATGTTCTGATACCACTCCACGCCGTTAGCGAGGATCGCCGGAACGTTACACAGGGTTTCGACGTTGTTGACACAGGTCGGTTTGCCCCAAACGCCAGAGGTTGCCGGGAAGGGGGGCTTCGAGCGTGGGTTAGCGCGACGCCCTTCCAGGGAGTTGATTAACGCTGTTTCTTCCCCGCAGATGTAGCGCCCTGCCCCGGTATGGACGAACAGTTCGAAATCGAAACCTGTTCCCATAATGTTTTTGCCGAGCAGCCCTGCTTCGGTGGCTTCGGCAATGGCACGGCGCAGATTCACTGCCGCCTCGATATATTCGCCACGCAAGAAGATGTAGCCACGGTAAGCTTTCAGCGCAAATGCGGAGATGAGCATACCTTCCACCAGCAGGTGCGGCAGTTGCTCCATCAGCAGGCGGTCTTTATAAGTGCCCGGCTCCATTTCATCGGCGTTACACAGCAGGTAACGGATGTTCATGGATTCGTCTTTCGGCATCAGGCTCCATTTCAGGCCAGTCGAGAAGCCCGCACCGCCGCGCCCTTTCAGGCCAGCGTCTTTAACCTGATTGACGATCTCGTCCGGAGACAGCCCGGTCAGCGCCTTACGCGCGCCTTCGTAACCGTTTTTGCTGCGATATTCGTCCAGCCACACTGGCTGTTTGTCATCACGCAGACGCCAGGTCAGCGGATGCGTTTCGGGAGTACGGATAATGTTTTTCATTTATACCGCTCCAGCAGTTCAGGAATCGCTTCCGGGGTCAGATGCGCGTGAGTGTCCTCATCGATCATCATGTTTGGCCCTTTGTCGCAGTTCCCCAGGCAGCAAGTTGGCAGCAGCGTAAAGCGACCGTCAAACGTCGTTTGCCCTGGTTTGATGTTCAGTTTTTTCTCCAGCGCCGCCTGAATGCCCTGGTAACCGTTAATGTGACAGACCACGCTGTCGCAATAACGGATCACATGGCGACCAACCGGCTGGCGGAAGATCTGGCTGTAGAAAGTAGCCACGCCTTCGACATCACTTGCGGGAATACCCAGAACGTCAGCGATCGCGTGGATCGCGCCGTCTGGCACCCATCCACGCTGTTTCTGAACGATTTTCAGCGCTTCAATGGACGCCGCACGCGGGTCTTCGTAGTGGTGCATCTCGTGCTCAATCGCTTCACGCTCAGCCGCACTCAGCTCAAAAGCCTCGGTTTGTGGTTGTTGATTCTCGTGCATAATTAGCGGTCCACATCTGACATAACAAAATCGATACTGCCCAGATAAACAATCAGGTCAGACACCAGGCTGCCGCGGATCGCCGCCGGAATTTGCTGCAAATGCGCATAACTCGGCGTACGGATACGGGTGCGATAACTCATGGTGCTGCCGTCGCTGGTCAGGTAGTAACTGTTGATCCCTTTGGTCGCCTCAATCATCTGGAAAGATTCATTGGCAGGCATCACCGGCCCCCACGACACTTGCAGGAAGTGGGTGATCAGGGTTTCGATATGTTGCAACGTGCGCTCTTTCGGCGGCGGCGTGGTCAGCGGGTGATCCGCTTTGAACGGGCCTTCCGGCATGTTGTTGAGGCACTGCTCAAGAATGCGCAGACTCTGACGCAGTTCTTCCACTTTCAGCATTACGCGGGTGTAGCAGTCAGAAACACCACCACCAACCGGGATTTCAAAGTCGAAGTTTTCATAGCCAGAATAAGGACGCGCCTTACGCACATCGAAGTCGATCCCGGTAGCGCGCAAACCAGCACCGGTGGTGCCCCACTCCAGCGCCTCTTTCGCGCCGTAGGCGGCTACGCCCTGGGAACGGCCTTTCAAAATGGTGTTTTGCAGCGCCGCTTTCTCATAAGACGCCAGACGTTTCGGCATCCAGTCGAGGAACTCACGCAGCAGGCGATCCCAGCCACGCGGCAGGTCGTGCGCTACGCCGCCAATACGGAACCACGCCGGGTGCATACGGAAACCAGTGATTGCTTCCACCAGATCGTAAATTTTCTGACGATCGGTAAAGGCGAAGAACACTGGCGTCATCGCGCCGACATCCTGAATAAAGGTCGAGATATACAGCAGGTGGCTGTTGATGCGGAACAGCTCAGAAAGCATTACGCGAATGACGTTAACGCGATCTGGTACGGTGATCCCGGCCAGTTTCTCTACCGCCAGTACATACGGCATCTCGTTAACACAGCCACCGAGATATTCGATACGGTCGGTATACGGAATGTAGCTGTGCCATGACTGGCGCTCGCCCATTTTCTCCGCGCCACGGTGGTGGTAACCGATGTCTGGTACGCAGTCGACAATCTCTTCGCCATCGAGCTGCAAAACGATACGGAAAGCACCGTGCGCCGACGGGTGGTTCGGACCGAGGTTGAGGAACATGAAGTCTTCATTTTCGGTGCCGCGCTTCATCCCCCACTCTTCCGGTTTGAAGGTCAGGGCTTCCATCTCCAGATCCTGTTTGGCTTTGGTCAGCTCAAACGGCGAGAATTCGGTAGCGCGCGCCGGGTAATCTTTACGCAGCGGGTGACCTTTCCAGGTTTGCGGCATCATGATGCGGCGCAAATTGGGGTGACCGTCGAAAGTAATGCCAAACAGATCCCAGGTTTCACGCTCATACCAGTTAGCGTTCGGGAACAGCTTGGTGAAGGTCGGTACGTGCAGGTCGTTTTCTGCCAGCGCCACCTTCAGCATGATGTCGCGGTTACGATCAATAGATATCAGATGGTAGAAAACGGAAAAATCCGCGGCAGGTAACCCTTCGCGGTGTGTGCGCAGACGTTCGTCCATGCCGTGTAAGTCAAACAGCATGACGTAAGGTTTCGGCAGTTTCTTTAAGAAATCACCCACTTCCAGTAATTGTTCACGCTTGATCCACACAACGGGAACCCCGGTGCGAGTCGCCTGAACAGTAAAGGCATCCGGCCCAAAACGGTTGCGCAGTTCGCCAATCACCGGATCATCAAGATGATCGCGGATCTGCCAGGCGGGTTCTTGCGCGGTTAAGTCGGTCATATTGTTCACCATTGCAAATGGTCCGTGGTGACTGTCGGCGCAGTAAGCTTCGCGAAATAGATTTAGGAATAAGCGAAGAAAAATCCCTTTGCCGACAGGCGCAAATTAAATCTCGTCAGGTGTACGCAGGTTGGTAACGGCAATGCGTTCACCGCGCTTGCGTTCGCGCTCTGATTGCATGTTGGCGCGATAAACGCCCTGATCGCCAACCACCCATGAGAGCGGACGACGTTCTTTGCCGATAGATTCCTGCAACAGCATCAATGCCTGCATGTACGCTTCAGGACGTGGCGGGCAGCCCGGGATATACACATCAACCGGAATGAATTTATCGACGCCCTGCACAACGGAATAAATATCGTACATACCGCCAGAGTTGGCACAGGCCCCCATTGAGATAACCCATTTTGGTTCCAGCATCTGGTCATACAGACGCTGAATAACCGGTGCCATTTTGGTAAAGCAGGTTCCTGCAACCACCATCAGGTCAGCCTGACGCGGCGAAGCACGCAATACTTCTGCGCCAAAACGTGCCACGTCATGCACCGCGGTAAACGAAGTCACCATCTCAACGTAACAGCAGGAAAGACCGAAGTTATACGGCCAAATTGAGTTTTTACGACCCCAGTTAACCATGTCATTGAGCTTGCCCATAAACACGTTTTTGTTAACTTCTTGCTCCAGAGGGTCGGTTACGATCTCCTGCTTTTGCAGGGGGTAACGGTCGTTCTCACCGTTGGGATCTATGCGGGTGAGCGTATAATCCATCTTAATGCCTCGCGGTTAGCGTTGACGATTAGCGATACTGTTCGTTTCCGGGTTCATACGCTCGCGGCGTGAACGCGCGGGCGTCCAGTCCAGCGCGCCAATACGCACCAGATAAACCAGACCTGCCAGTAACACAAAAATAAAAATTGCAGCTTCCACAAAGCCTACCCAGCCGCTTTCGCGGATAGAAGTTGACCATGCGAACAGATACAGCGCTTCAACGTCGAAGATAACGAAGAACATGGCCACCAGATAAAACTTGGCGGACAGGCGTAAGCGGGCGGAGCCGACCGAGTCGATACCGGATTCAAACGGAACGTTTTTCGACCTCGCGCGTGCGCGACCGCCTAAAAACCAACCGCCTACCAGCATCAGGCAACACAGGCCAATGGCAACGATAAGAAAGATAGCGAATGCCCAGTGATGAGCGATGACTTCAGTGGATGTTGACATACTCATTGCTTACTCATCAAAAGTAGCGCCAGATTCACTGCTCTTCACGGCAGATGGACGCCACATCGATTCATGGGGAGGAATAAAAAAAACCTTACAATCACTGTAGAAACTCTTTTATACAGCTAATTGATGTGGTCTTTTACTCCTTTCTATAACCTTTTGTCAACTTTAACAAAAGTTTCTTCACATTAGTTTACATAATATCAACACCATTAGCATTTAATGCCCTTTCACCCCAGATCCTTGACGACTCCAGGATAATTAGATGTTGTTGAATCGTGTCCGTTGTGAAGCAATGGAAAAAATACGGGTCTATTTTGACAGGAATTTGTGTCGATTCCTCCCCCCAAAAGAGAGTATTTTCTTGATCTGTGACACGCTTTTGTCATTCCATAACAAAAACGCAGCAACAAATTTACGTATTTTTTAACATCATTGTAGCAGGTGATTTTTTTCAGGCGATTATTTGTGCGTTCGGGACGTGAATCTCTGGTGATTGAAAAATGAACAGTTTTGTGCGTTCTGCACGATACGAGGAAGGCTTTTTACTAAAAAAAAGCCGCTGGGGTTTAAAACACCCCCAGCGGCTCGTTTTTACACTATTGTCTTAGAAATTATCTATGGTCCATCGATTACTCGATATCCCTTTCAATTAACAATGAGTCATCGCCTTCCGGAGCAGACATTGGGCTGTATTGCCACGGATTATGGTAGCTCTCCATCGCCTGATAGATCACCTGGGCCAGCTCATTATTACTGGACGGGTCATAGCACAGCAAATATTCGGTATCGGGTAGCGGCGGTAAGCCATCTACTCCACTCAGCACACGCAGGTCTGGACTCATCATCTCGACCGGCCTTGCCGTCACGCCAAGACCGGCTTTCACTGCCGCACGAACGGCCGGAAGCGTCGAGGCGACATAAGCCAGTCGCCATGGAATATCTGCTTTATTAAGCGTCGCCAGCACCATATCGCGAAACGGGCTAGGATCATCCAGCAATACAAGAGGGATCGGCTCGCCTTTTTGCAATACGTATTCCGCTGCGCAGTACCAGTGTGTTGGCGAGGTACGCAGGTTCAATGCCTTAAACGTTGAAGGACGATGGGTGGTTACCATCAAATCCACTTCCTGGGATTCCAGCATTTCTGCCATATAGGCATTACGTTTAACGCGGACATCCAGCGCTAGTTTCGGATAAACCGAACTCACGCGATTTAACAGGAAAGGTAAGATCGTATCGGCAGATTCATCTGAAGCACCGATAGTTAACACGCCCTGAAGATTGCTGAACATTAATGATGAGCAGGCCTCATCATTAAAACGCAGGATTTTCCTGGCGTAACCAAGAAGTTGAATGCCATGTTCAGTTAACAGTTTGTTGCGACCGTGACGAGCGAACAGTTCTTTCCCAACGAGTTGTTCCAGACGCTGCATTTGCTGACTTACGGCGGACTGAGTACGACACACAGCGGCAGCTGCGGCAGCAAAAGTGTTCAGATCGGCAACAGCAACAAATGTTCTCAGCAGATCGAGGTCGAGGTTAATTATCGGACGATTTGCACTTATCATATATTATCACTTACTGGCGGCTCGTACTGAGCTGGTTAATGCTGTGCACACACAAACAAGCAATTCCATTTGTAATGTGCCTCCCTGGCAGTTTCATCCGGAACCCGGACGAAAGTAAAAATGCATATGAGTTGCACTAAAAAAGCGACTCACATTGTTCCGTTATAATGCCTGAAGTAGATCACAGAATATATCTTCAGGAATCGCATATCTATTAAGTTACTCACTCTTTTGTATTTATGACATGCGCGTGTTTGTATAAATGTAAATGTGAGTCCTTGTTCCACTCTCGTGCAGCATCGCTGGTCATACGCGAACACGTACAAACAGCAATGGTGAGGCGGCATCAAGAGCAGGGATCCGTCATTTATGCGAGCATTTTACCCCAAAAACCTTTTATTTATAAGGGTCATTGCGAATTATCTGATGCAAAGTTATGTTATGTTAGGCAAAGTAATCTTCTATTATTAATAAGCACAACAAAACCTTTTTGAATATTAAATAATAATTAATTAGCATCATCCTCATTCATTAATCCCGCTTAACAATAGTTTCACACCTTGCCCCCATTACGACACCTCGGAAATCATCACGCTGTTAAACTCTCCGTAATGCGGAAATATCATCATCACGATTCATTAGTGAATTCTTAAACGAGGCATTTTCAAACAATTATCTTACAGATAAAAAAACCACACCCACAATTAAGAATCAGAACAATTAACTACATAACATTAATTATTAAGCATATACACCTAATTATTTTGCCATTATTAAGTTATTAACAGCACAATCAAGCCTTCCCCTCTGGCAAAATCTTATTCTGCAGACCTTCAAAACGCCGTCCTGGGGGAGTACATTGTTCTAAGCTGACTTCCACGGCAGGGAGTGGCGATAACAGCAAAAAAGGTCAAGATTCATGTCCCCCATTGAAAAATCCAGCAAATTAGAGAATGTCTGTTACGACATCCGTGGTCCGGTGCTGAAAGAAGCAAAACGCCTGGAAGAAGAAGGTAACAAGGTACTGAAACTGAACATCGGCAATCCTGCCCCGTTCGGTTTTGACGCGCCAGATGAAATCCTCGTTGACGTGATTCGCAACCTGCCTACCGCTCAAGGGTATTGCGATTCCAAAGGGCTTTACTCCGCGCGTAAAGCCATCATGCAGCACTACCAGGCTCGTGGCATGCGTGATGTTACCGTGGAAGATATTTACATCGGCAATGGTGTATCGGAGCTTATCGTTCAGGCAATGCAGGCATTGCTGAACAGCGGGGACGAAATGTTAGTTCCTGCGCCTGATTACCCTCTTTGGACTGCGGCGGTTTCGCTATCCAGCGGTAAAGCGGTGCATTATCTTTGCGATGAATCCTCTGACTGGTTCCCGGACCTTGATGATATTCGCGCTAAAATTACGCCTCGTACGCGTGGAATCGTTATTATCAACCCAAATAACCCAACCGGCGCAGTTTATTCCAAAGAGCTTTTAATGGAGATTGTGGAGATTGCGCGTCAGCATAATCTCATTATCTTCGCCGATGAAATTTACGACAAAATTCTCTATGACGACGCCGAGCATCACTCAATTGCCGCGATGGCACCAGACCTGCTAACCATAACCTTTAACGGACTGTCGAAAACGTACCGCGTTGCGGGCTTCCGTCAGGGTTGGATGGTGCTGAACGGGCCGAAAAAACACGCTAAAGGTTACATCGAAGGTCTGGAAATGCTGGCTTCGATGCGCCTGTGTGCTAACGTTCCTGCGCAACACGCCATTCAAACCGCGCTGGGCGGTTATCAGAGCATCAGTGAATTTATTACACCCGGCGGGCGTCTTTATGAACAGCGTAACCGTGCGTGGGAATTGATCAACGATATTCCGGGCGTTTCCTGCGTGAAACCGCGCGGTGCGCTGTACATGTTCCCGAAAATCGACGCTAAACGCTTTAACATTCACGACGACCAGAAAATGGTGCTGGATTTCCTGTTGCAGGAAAAAGTCCTGCTGGTTCAAGGGACAGCATTCAACTGGCCGTGGCCGGATCACTTCCGCATTGTCACGCTACCACGTGTTGATGATATCGAGCTGTCTTTGAGTAAGTTCGCGCGTTTCCTTTCTGGTTATCATCAGCTGTAATCTTAATTTCACTGCCGGAGATTGCATCCGGCAGTGTTATCCCGCCACAATGACCTGATGATGTCATCATACGTAAGGTCACTATGAAACAGAGCCATTTTTTTGCCCATCTCTCCCGCCTGAAACTCATTAACCGCTGGCCACTAATGCGCAACGTGCGGACGGAAAATGTGTCCGAACACAGTTTGCAGGTAGCGATGGTCGCCCATGCGCTGGCAGCTATCAAAAATCGTAAATTTGGCGGTAATGTCAACGCCGAACGTATCGCTTTACTGGCGATGTACCACGATGTCTCAGAAGTTCTCACCGGCGATCTCCCTACTCCGGTGAAATACTTCAATTCGCAAATCGCTCAGGAATACAAGGCTATTGAAAAAATCGCTCAGCAAAAACTGGTCGATATGGTTCCGGAAGAGCTGCAGGATATTTTTGCGCCGTTAATTGACGAGCATGCATACAGCGATGAAGAGAAATCTCTGGTGAAACAGGCAGATGCACTGTGTGCATATCTGAAATGTCTGGAAGAACTCGCGGCGGGAAATAATGAATTCTTGCTGGCAAAAACGCGACTGGAAGCGACGCTTGAAGCGCGCCGCAGCCAGGAGATGGACTACTTCATGGAAGTCTTTGTTCCCAGCTTCCATCTTTCGCTCGATGAGATTAGCCAGGATTCACCGCTGTAAGCAGCCGGAGTCTGCGTCGCATCAGGCAATAAGCGCCGGATGCGACATCAGGCTCTTGTCAAAACGGAAACAGCATCGGGATCATCACCACACAAACCGCCATCACGATAATGGTGAACGGTACCCCCAACTTCACAAAGTCACTGAAGCTGTAATTTCCCGGGCCTAAAACCAGTGTGTTAACAGGTGAAGAAACCGGTGTCATAAAGGCGGCGGATGCTGCCATCGCCACGACCATCGCAAATGGATAAGGCGACACACCCATCGTTTTGGCAGCAGCCAGCGCAATCGGAGCCATCAACACCGCCGTTGCGGTATTAGAGATAAATAGCCCAATAACCGCCGACAAGACAAACAAACAACCCAGCATCATATGTGGCCCATAACCGCCGCCAATGTCCATCAGCCCTTTCACTGCCAGCGCGACACCTCCCGTTTTCTGTAATGCCACAGCAAACGGCATCATCCCAACGATCAAAATAATGCTCGGCCAGTGAATGGATTTATAGGCGCTTTCAGCATCGATACAACGGAATTTCCCCATCAGCAGGCAGGCGATGATAGCGGCAACAGGATTAGGGATTTCATCGGTAAGCATTAACGCTACCATCAACACCAGGCAAAAAATGGCATGAGGTGCCTGACTGTGTGCTGGCGATGCTTCACTCACTTCTTCTGGTAAGTTCAGCGCCACAAAGTCACGCCCCTGTTTTGCCAGCATACCGATCAGTTTCCAGTTACCCACAACCAGGATGATATCGCCCAGCAGCAGAGACTCATCCGCCAGCGAACCTTCCAGCGCCACGCCATTGCGCTTTAGCCCCACCACATTCAGTCCGTAACGGGTACGAAAACCAATTTCGCGCACCGATTTGCCAATAAGTTCTGACTCAGGAATTAATGAAATCTCTGCCATGCCCACATCAAGGGCTTGATCAGAAAAATACTCGCCGCGCAGTACCATCGGCTCCAGCAATTGCTCACTACAGAATTGCCGGAGATCGACATCAGCCGCAGACATATCAATAAGTAAAACGTCACGCGCGCGAAATTCAGAAACCCCGTTAACATTCACGATAACGCGACGAAAACGCCGCCAGCGTTCAACACCGATGACGTTAGCACCATAACGCTCACGTAATTTGAGATCATCCAGCCGTTGACCAATCATTGGCGAACCGGGGCGAATAGCCAGGCGACGCGCACGCCCGGTAAGTCGATATTCACGGATAAGATCGCGAAAAGTTCGACGCGTCCAGCCTTCGCGTTGCGGAGTTTGGGTATCCCCTTTCAGCATGAAACGCATCACTAACATATACAAAATACCCAGCACCAGCACGACCAGGCCAATAGGTGTTACGCTAAAGAAACTAAAACCATGATAGCCTTCACGCAGCAATTCACTGTTGACTACCAGGTTCGGCGGCGTCGCCACCAGCGTCATCATGCCGCTTATCAGCCCGGCAAAACTTAACGGCATCATCAGGCGCGACGGCGACGTTTGCATACGCATGGCAACGCTTAACACCACGGGAATAAAGATAGCGACAACGCCGGTTGAACTCATAAACGCGCCAAGCCCCGCGACGGTCAGCATCAACAAAACCAACATTTTGATTTCACTGTTGCCTGCCACTTTGACCAGCCATGTCCCCATTACGGTGGCCACACCGGTACGGACCAAACCATCGCCAATAATGAACAAGGCGGCAATCAGGACAACGTTAGGATCGGAAAAGCCGGAAAATACTTCGGGGACCGTCAGCGTTCCGCTTAATGCAAACGCGACAATAACAAACAAAGCGACCGCATCCATACGCACTCTGCCCGTCGCAAACAAGACGATGGCAACGGCCAGTAATGAAAGAACCCAAATCAATTCACCGTTCACAACTTATCCTTGTTAATTGAGGGGGATGACTTGATTCTGCCATAAAAAAGCCCCGACGAGACGGGGCTAAATCATGATCAGGTGTTTCACTGAATAATAACATCACCATTTGGCTGTTTGATCACAGTAATTTGCTCCAGACTGTGGAGGACTAAATCGACCTCATTCAGGCGCGGGGTATCTGCCGGAGCGTTAACCGCAATTACATGACAACCCGCCGCCAGGCCTGAAAGCACGCCAGCGGGAGCATCTTCCACCACCACACACTCTTGCGGCGCAAGCCCCAACAACTGCGCGCCTAAGAGATACGCATCAGGCTCTGGTTTTCCGCGCTTCACCCGCTCAGCGGTCACAAACACCTCTGGCGCGGGAAGTCCGGCTATTTTGTGGCGCGCTCGCGCTACGGGCATGGAGCCAGACGTCACAATGGCCCATGGAATCCCCACTTTATTCAGATGATTGAGTAAAGCGACTGCCCCCGGAAGTGCGGTAATACCTTCGGTTTCCGTGGCCTCGATTTGCTCCAGACGCGTAAATTCGGCAGCAATGTCTGCCTCGGATTTGCCCACCATAAAATGGCGCAAAGAGGTGATGGCCTGTTTACCGTGAATGAAAGCCAGCACCTCTTCCGGCGCTAACCCATGACGTCTGGCCCAGTTGCTCCACGCCCGTTCTACCGCAGGCAGGGAGTCCACCAGCGTTCCATCAAGATCAAACAGAAAACCTTTGCACCGCACATGGGCCTCCTCAGGCGTTGATAATTTGATTAATTTCGTTGGCGCTCAGATGGTACTGACGCGGGCAGGCATGCCACACATTAAGCATACGCTGATATTTTTCCCACATTGGCGTCTGGGCGTTAAAACCGTGAGTTCCGGCGTCAAAATGGGTATAGCGCCCCTCCACGTTAACCATAAAGCGCACATAACCGAGGTAACGTGCTTCAGTGGCGGCGTCAAAGCCAAGGAAGGTGACACGACGTTCATCGATGGATTGCTGGTCCTGCAAATTAGACCAGGAAACATGCAACGCATGATACATCTCCATAATGTCGATGATAGTGCGGCAGGTTTCTTCTTTCAGCTCGCCAAACTCGCGATCCAGCTCACGCATCTGTAATCCATAACCACGCTCAATGATTGTTTGCAGGCGACGGTAACGTTCAGCATTTGCCGGATCGAGCATAGTCATCATCTTGTACTGGTTAGACAAAATAAGACGTTGCGCGTTGGTCATTTCCATTGTTGACTCCTGTATCACTCTACTACGGTGAAAAAAAAGAAGGCTGAGTATGCCTTCTTTTATATGCGTAATCAGGGGTCAATTACAAATCATCAAGGAAAGTTTTATCCAGTTGTTTGAAGGCGCGCTTAAGCGTGTCAGCTAATGCCTGGTAATCAGGCTTACCTTCAACGGGTGCCAACACCTGTCCAGACTCTTGCAATTTACCGCGAACTTCATAAAACCAGTTAAGGATTGCAGGAGGTAATGGCGTTACAGAACGCTTGCCCAGCCACCATAGTCCTTGCATGGGTAAACTTAAGGCGAACAGCGCAGTGGCAACTGCCGGGCCCAGCTGACCGCCCAGGGCAATCTGCCAGCAGAGAGTAAATACGGCGATTGGCGGCATAAAACGGATCGCATAGCGCGTCATCTTGATAACGCGATTTTCGACAAAGACCGGGGCAAGGCGTTTTTCCAGCGGCCACGTCTTTGAGTAATGCTGTCCCCGGCGAAACAAGCTAAAAAAATTAACAGAACGATTATCCGGCGTTGACATGCTTCACCTCAACTTCACATATAAAGATTCAAAAATTTGTGCAAATTCACAACTCAGCGGGACAACGTTCAAAACATTTTGTCTTCCATACCCACTATCAGGTATCCTTTAGCAGCCTGAAGGCCTAAGTAGTACATATTCATTGAGTCGTCAAATTCATATACATTATGCCATTGGCTGAAAATTACGCAAAATGGCATAGACTCAAGATATTTCTTCCATCATGCAAAAAAAATTTGCAGTGCATGATGTTAATCATAAATGTCAGTGTCATCATGCGCTACGCTCTATGGCTCCCTGACGTTTTTTTAGCCACGTATCAATTATAGGTACTTCCATGTCGAGTAAGTTAGTACTGGTTCTGAACTGCGGTAGTTCTTCACTGAAATTTGCAATCATCGATGCAGTGAATGGTGAAGAGTACCTTTCTGGTTTAGCCGAATGTTTCCACCTGCCCGAAGCACGTATCAAATGGAAAATGGACGGCAATAAACAGGAAGCGGCTTTAGGTGCAGGCGCCGCTCACAGCGAAGCGCTCAACTTTATCGTTAATACTATTCTGGCACAAAAACCAGAACTGTCTGCGCAGCTGACCGCTATCGGTCACCGTATCGTACACGGCGGCGAAAAGTATACCAGCTCCGTAGTGATCGATGAGTCTGTTATTCAGGGTATCAAAGATGCAGCTTCTTTTGCACCGCTGCACAACCCGGCTCACCTGATCGGTATCGAAGAAGCACTGAAATCTTTCCCTCAGCTGAAAGACAAAAACGTTGCTGTATTTGACACCGCGTTCCACCAGACTATGCCGGAAGAGTCTTACCTCTACGCCCTGCCGTACAACCTGTACAAAGAGCATGGCATCCGTCGTTACGGCGCGCACGGCACCAGCCACTTCTATGTAACCCAGGAAGCGGCAAAAATGCTGAACAAACCGGTAGAAGAGCTGAACATCATCACCTGCCACCTGGGTAACGGTGGTTCCGTTTCTGCTATCCGCAACGGTAAATGCGTTGACACCTCTATGGGTCTGACCCCGCTGGAAGGTCTGGTAATGGGTACTCGCTCTGGCGATATCGATCCTGCGATCATCTTCCACCTGCACGACACTCTGGGCATGAGCGTTGACGCAATCAACAAAATGCTGACCAAAGAGTCTGGCCTGCTGGGTCTGACCGAAGTCACCAGCGACTGCCGTTATGTTGAAGACAACTACGCGACAAAAGAAGACGCGAAGCGCGCAATGGACGTTTACTGCCACCGTCTGGCGAAATACATCGGTGCCTACACCGCGCTGATGGATGGTCGTCTGGACGCTGTTGTATTCACCGGTGGTATCGGTGAAAATGCCGCGATGGTTCGTGAACTGTCTCTGGGCAAACTGGGCGTGCTGGGCTTTGAAGTTGATCATGAGCGCAACCTGGCTGCACGTTTCGGCAAATCTGGTTTCATCAACAAAGAAGGCACCCGCCCTGCTGTTGTGATCCCGACCAACGAAGAGCTGGTTATCGCGCAAGACGCCTGCCGCTTGACCGCCTGATTCCACACCGCCAGCTCAGCTGGCGGTGCTGTTTTGTAACCCGCCAAACCGGCGGTAACGAAAGAGGATAAACCGTGTCCCGTATTATTATGCTGATCCCTACCGGAACCAGCGTCGGTCTGACCAGCGTCAGCCTTGGCGTGATCCGTGCAATGGAACGCAAAGGCGTTCGTCTGAGCGTTTTCAAACCTATCGCTCAGCCGCGTACCGGTGGCGATGCGCCCGATCAGACCACGACTATCGTGCGTGCGAACTCTTCCACCACGACAGCCGCTGAACCGCTGAAAATGAGCTACGTTGAAGGTCTGCTTTCCAGCAATCAGAAAGATGTGCTGATGGAAGAGATCGTCGCGAACTACCACGCTAACACCAAAGACGCTGAAGTCGTTCTGGTTGAAGGTCTGGTCCCGACACGTAAGCATCAGTTTGCCCAGTCTCTGAACTACGAAATTGCTAAAACGCTGAACGCGGAAATCGTCTTCGTTATGTCTCAGGGCACTGACACCCCGGAACAGCTGAAAGAGCGTATCGAACTGACTCGCAACAGCTTCGGTGGTGCAAAAAACACCAACATCACTGGCGTTATCGTTAACAAACTGAACGCACCGGTTGATGAACAGGGTCGTACTCGCCCGGATCTGTCCGAGATTTTCGACGACTCTTCCAAAGCAAAAGTAAACAATGTTGATCCGGCGAAGCTGCAAGAATCCAGCCCGCTGCCGGTTCTCGGCGCGGTGCCGTGGAGCTTTGATCTGATTGCGACCCGTGCGATCGATATGGCTCGCCACCTGAACGCCACCATCATCAACGAAGGCGATATCAACACTCGTCGCGTGAAATCTGTCACTTTCTGCGCACGCAGCATTCCGCACATGCTGGAGCACTTCCGTGCCGGTTCTCTGCTGGTGACTTCCGCAGACCGCCCTGACGTGCTGGTTGCCGCGTGCCTGGCTGCCATGAACGGCGTAGAAATCGGTGCCCTGCTGCTGACTGGCGGCTACGAAATGGACGCGCGCATTTCTAAACTGTGCGAGCGCGCTTTCGCTACCGGCCTGCCGGTATTTATGGTGAACACTAACACCTGGCAGACTTCTCTGAGCCTGCAGAGCTTCAACCTCGAAGTTCCGGTTGACGATCACGAGCGTATCGAGAAAGTTCAGGAATACGTTGCTAACTACATCAACGCTGACTGGATTGACTCTCTGACTGCCACCTCTGAGCGCAGCCGTCGTCTGTCTCCGCCAGCCTTCCGTTATCAGCTGACCGAACTGGCGCGCAAAGCGGGCAAACGTATCGTGCTGCCGGAAGGCGACGAACCGCGTACCGTTAAAGCAGCCGCTATCTGTGCTGAACGTGGTATCGCAACTTGCGTACTGCTGGGTAACCCGGCTGAGATCAACCGCGTTGCAGCCTCTCAGGGCGTAGAACTGGGTGCTGGCATTGAAATTGTCGATCCAGAAGTGGTTCGCGAAAGCTATGTTGGCCGCCTGGTTGAACTGCGTAAGAACAAAGGCATGACCGAAACCGTTGCCCGCGAACAGCTGGAAGACAACGTGGTTCTCGGTACGCTGATGCTGGAACAGGATGAAGTTGACGGTCTGGTTTCCGGTGCTGTTCACACCACCGCAAACACCATTCGTCCGCCGCTGCAGCTGATCAAAACTGCACCGGGTAGCTCCCTGGTATCTTCCGTGTTCTTCATGCTGCTGCCGGAACAGGTTTACGTTTACGGTGACTGTGCGATCAACCCGGATCCGACCGCAGAACAGCTGGCAGAAATCGCGATTCAGTCCGCTGATTCCGCCGCGGCCTTCGGTATCGAACCGCGCGTTGCAATGCTCTCCTACTCCACCGGTACTTCTGGTGCAGGTAGCGACGTAGAGAAAGTTCGCGAAGCAACTCGTCTGGCGCAGGAAAAACGTCCTGACCTGATGATCGACGGTCCGCTGCAGTACGACGCTGCGGTAATGGCTGACGTTGCGAAATCCAAAGCGCCGAATTCTCCGGTTGCTGGTCGCGCTACCGTGTTCATCTTCCCGGATCTGAACACCGGTAACACGACTTACAAAGCGGTACAACGTTCTGCCGATCTGATCTCCATCGGGCCGATGCTGCAGGGTATGCGCAAGCCGGTTAACGATCTGTCCCGTGGCGCACTGGTTGACGATATCGTCTACACCATCGCGCTGACTGCGATTCAGTCTGCACAGCAGCAGTAATCTCGTCATCATCCGCAGCTTTGCGCTGCGGATACCTGAACCGGAAATAGTCACTATTTCCGGTTTTTTATTCTCTTAATTTGCATTAATCCTTTCTGATTATCTTGCTTAACTGCGCTGCATCAATGAATTGCGCCATCTCACTTTGCATACTTACCACTTTGTTTTGTGCAAGGGAATATCTGCGCTATGTCCGCAATCACTGAATCCAAACCAACCAGAAGATGGGCAATGCCCGATACGCTGGTGATTATCTTTTTTGTTGCTATTTTAACCAGCCTTGCCACCTGGGTAGTTCCGGTGGGGATGTTTGACAGTCAGGAAGTGCAGTATCAGGTTGATGGTCAAACAAAAACACGCAAAGTCGTAGATCCGCACTCATTTCGCATTCTGACTAACGAGGCGGGCGAACCTGAGTATCACCGCGTGCAACTGTTCTCGACGGGCGATGAACGCCCGGGCCTGATGAATTTCCCGTTTGAAGGATTAACCTCAGGATCGAAATACGGGACAGCCGTTGGCATCATCATGTTTATGCTGGTGATTGGCGGCGCGTTTGGCATCGTGATGCGTACAGGAACCATTGATAACGGCATCCTGGCACTTATTCGGCATACACGCGGGAATGAAATTCTCTTTATCCCTGCCTTGTTTATTCTCTTTTCACTTGGCGGCGCGGTATTTGGTATGGGGGAAGAGGCCGTCGCCTTTGCCATTATCATCGCACCGCTAATGGTCCGGCTGGGCTATGACAGTATTACCACCGTCCTGGTGACTTATATCGCCACGCAAATCGGTTTTGCCAGTTCGTGGATGAACCCGTTTTGTGTGGTTGTTGCTCAGGGGATCGCTGGTGTTCCGGTGCTTTCTGGCTCCGGTTTGCGCATCGTGGTATGGGTAATCTCTACTCTGATTGGTCTGGTCTTCACTATGGTGTACGCCTCGCGGGTGAAAAAGAATCCGCTGTTGTCACGCGTTCATGAGTCCGATCGTTTCTTCCGCGAAAAACAGGCGGATGTAGAACAGCGTCCATTTACCTTTGGTGACTGGCTGGTATTGATTGTTTTAACCGCCGTCATGATCTGGGTAATTTGGGGCGTTATCGTCAATGCCTGGTTTATTCCAGAAATAGCCAGCCAGTTCTTCACGATGGGGCTAGTTATTGGCATCATCGGCGTTGTTTTCCGCCTAAACGGTATGACGGTTAATACCATGGCTTCATCCTTCACCGAAGGGGCGCGAATGATGATCGCCCCTGCCCTACTGGTGGGTTTCGCCAAAGGGATTTTGTTGCTGGTCGGTAACGGTGAAGCGGGTGATGCCAGTGTGTTAAATACCATTCTAAACAGCATTGCCAATGCCATTAGCGGTCTGGATAACGCAGTTGCAGCCTGGTTTATGTTGCTCTTCCAGGCGGTATTTAATTTCTTCGTGACATCCGGTTCTGGTCAGGCGGCGTTAACCATGCCGTTACTGGCACCGCTTGGCGATCTGGTCGGTGTTAACCGTCAGGTTACCGTGCTGGCGTTCCAGTTTGGTGATGGCTTCAGTCACATCATTTACCCAACCTCAGCTTCGTTAATGGCGACGCTCGGTGTTTGTCGGGTGGACTTCCGTAACTGGCTGAAGGTGGGCGCGACCCTGCTTGGACTGCTGTTTATTATGTCCAGCGTCGTGGTTATCGGTGCTCAGTTGATGGGCTACCACTAAAAATGTTAAGAGCCGCAATTGCGGCTCTTTTTTCATTCTGCCGTTTCAGTCTCCACGGCTTCATTTTTGGCATTGCGCTTCATCCACAACGCCAGCGCTTTCAGCGAGTCTGGAGTGAACTCATCGCAGCGTGCGGTGATTTCTTCCGGCGTCAGCCAGCAAACTTCACTGACTTCATCTTCCTGTAGGGCGAAGGGACCGTGCGAGACACAACTGAACAACGCGCCCCAGACACGGCAATTTTTATCTTCGAAATAGAACTGCCCGTGCTCGGCAAAGGGGACACCGGCAATGCCCAACTCTTCTTCCGCTTCGCGACGCGCGGACTCCAGCAGTTGCTCATCGGCCTGGACCACACCGCCTGCGGTCGCATCTAACATGCCGGGTAAAAAGTCTTTTGTCTCGGTACGACGCTGGACCAGAATTTTGCCCATGCCATCATGCACGACGATGTAAGTTGCACGATGACGCAGACACTGTGCCCGCATTTGTTCCCGGCTGGCTTGTGCAATGACTTCATTCTCTTCATTGACAATATCCACCCATTCAGTACTTGCCAAACGACGCTGTTCCATTATCAGGAAACCTTCTTTTTCTGGCGCTCTTACGGCGCATTTTGAGTTGTGGGTAAATTACGGATTAATCGCGACCTGCGCAATGATACTTTGATCATTGAGTGCGATTACACTCAGTACGTCATTATCCAGCATGCCATAACTCGCCGGATTACCGCCTTTCGGAATACTCACCGAGCCGGGGTTGAAGTGGAATATCTCCCCCCGCTGTTCTGCCACTGGCAAATGGGTATGACCGTACACCAGCACATCATCCTGGTTTAAAGCGGGCAGATTTTCCGGACCAAATAGATGACCATGTGTCAAAAACAGACGTTGTTTTTCCAGTAATACCTGTTGCCACGGCGCGGTTATCGGGAAATGCAAAAGCATTTGATCCACTTCGCTGTCGCAGTTGCCGCGCACAGCGATAACCTTATGTGCCACGTCATTAAGCCGTTCAGCGACTTTGGCTGGCGCGTAACCCTCCGGTAAAGCATTACGCGGGCCGTGATTCAACACGTCGCCAAGGATCACCAGCCACTGGGCACCGCTTTGGGCAAACAACTCCAGAACACGTTCCGTCGCCGGTAACGACCCATGAATGTCCGATGCAAACATCAGTTTCATCACTCACTCCTCGTCGAAAAAACGTAAGCTATGATACTGGATTCTGTCGTTGCTATCAGCCAGATTGCTTCGCCGAAAGTGCAATAAAACGCTGGACAGAGGCTCGCTGCCACTGGAATGTCGCATAATCCACCAGGCGTTCTGGCACCTCATCGCCATGTAGTACCAGGCGGTTAATCATTAGTGCCAGATCCGTATCGGCAATGCACCATTCACCAAATAAATTCGGCTGACCCAGTGCTAACAAATGTTCTGCCATCGCGAACAGCTTCTCTATACTGGCTTTTCCCTGCGCCGTCAGTGGCGCTTTTTTCGCCCCCGCAAAGACAACGTCCGTAGGGCGCTCTTCGCGGATGGGCATCAGATCGCTGCGTAGCCAGGCCTGAATCTGTCGTGCACGCGCACGATTTTCTAAATCAAGCGGATAAATGCGTTCCCAGGTCGGTGGCGCAAATCGATCTTCCAGATACTCCGCAATGGCAGAAGATTCACTCAACTCAAAATCATCGATTTGTAATAACGGCACACGGCGTGTCTGACCGTAACCTTGCCACGTCGGCTGCAAATGTTCACCGCTGTCGAGGTCGATGGTCTTGATATGAAACGACAGGCCTTTTTCCTGCAACGCCACCCAGGCGGATAACACATAAGGGGAGAAAAAATGGGCATCTGACCAAAGCGTGATAGCGGGTTTACTCATTATGTCCTCGGCAATAAAGGGGGCTTGCTATCAAACTATAGAGCCTTTTTGTCACTGTCACGTGACGAATACTCACGCAAGTCGTCGCGCTTTCTATACTTGTGGTGTTCAGATGATTAGACAACCGGAGCTGCAATGATCGATCTCTATTTCGCCCCGACGCCAAATGGTCACAAAATTACGTTGTTTCTCGAAGAGGCAGGACTGGATTATCGCTTGATTAAGGTAGACCTGGGGAAAGGTGGCCAGTTTCGCCCGGAATTTTTGCGCATTTCGCCTAACAACAAAATTCCGGCAATTGTTGATCATTCCCCAGCCGATGGCGGCGAACCGTTAAGCCTCTTTGAGTCCGGGGCCATATTGTTGTATCTGGCGGAGAAAACGGGACTCTTTTTAAGTCATGAAATGCATGAACGCGCCACCACATTACAGTGGCTATTCTGGCAGGTAGGCGGGCTGGGGCCGATGCTTGGGCAAAATCATCATTTTAATCACGCTGCACCACAAACCATTCCTTACGCTATTGAACGTTATCAAGTTGAAACTCAGCGTCTGTATCACGTGCTGAACAAGCGGCTGGAAAACTCGCCCTGGCTGGGCGGAGAAAATTACAGCATTGCGGATATTGCCTGCTGGCCGTGGGTTAATGCCTGGACTCGCCAGCGCATTGACCTCGCAATGTATCCTGCAGTTAAGAACTGGCATGAGCGGATCCGTTCGCGCCCTGCCACCGGGCAGGCACTGCTAAAAGCACAACTCAGTGATGAGCGTTCGGATAGTTAACAGAAACAGGTTCTCGTGTATTATTTAATCCTAAGTAAAACAACGGAGAACCTGCAATGGCACAACCTGCCGCTATTATTCGTATAAAGAACCTTCGTTTACGTACGTTTATCGGAATTAAGGAAGAAGAAATTAACAACCGTCAGGATATAGTTATCAACGTGACGATCCACTACCCCGCCGATAAAGCGCGCACCAGCGAAGATATCAACGATGCGCTGAATTATCGCACCGTAACGAAAAACATTATTCAGCACGTAGAGAATAACCGTTTCTCTTTGCTGGAGAAATTAACTCAGGATGTGCTCGATATCGCACGTGAACATCACTGGGTAACGTATGCTGAAGTAGAGATCGATAAACTGCACGCGCTGCGCTACGCTGATTCGGTATCCATGACCTTAAGCTGGCAGCGTTAACCGCCATATCGGGAGGCTGCATGAACATAGTGATCACCGGAGGGACGGGATTAATTGGTCGCCATTTGATTCCACGTTTGCTGGAGCTGGGCCATCAAATCACGGTAGTGACACGTAACCCGCAGAAAGCCAGTTCCGTTCTCGGCCCCCGGGTGACACTATGGCAAGGGCTTGCAGATCAAAGCAACCTCAATGGCGTTGATGCGGTAATCAACCTGGCTGGAGAACCGATTGCCGATAAACGCTGGACTCACGAGCAAAAAGATCGTCTCTGCCAAAGCCGCTGGAATATCACGCAAAAACTGGTCGATCTAATTAATGCCAGCGACACGCCGCCGTCGGTACTCATTTCCGGTTCGGCAACGGGCTATTATGGCGACTTAGGTGAAGTGGTGGTTACTGAAGAGGAACCGCCGCATAACGAATTTACCCATAAACTCTGCGCTCGTTGGGAAGAGATTGCCTGTCGGGCGCAAAGCGACAAAACACGTGTGTGCCTGCTGCGTACCGGCGTGGTGCTGGCACCGGACGGCGGGATCCTCGGTAAAATGCTGCCGCCGTTTCGTCTTGGCCTGGGCGGGCCGATTGGCTCCGGTCGGCAGTATCTGGCCTGGATTCATATCGATGATATGGTCAACGGTATTCTCTGGCTGCTGGATAACGAGCTGCGCGGGCCATTTAATATGGTTTCGCCCTACCCGGTACGCAATGAACAATTTGCCCATGCGCTCGGTCATGCACTGCATCGTCCGGCCATTTTGCGCGTCCCTGCGACCGCCATTCGGCTGTTAATGGGCGAATCTTCAGTACTGGTATTAGGTGGACAACGGGCTTTGCCCAAAAGGCTGGAAGAAGCGGGTTTTGCGTTTCGCTGGTACGATTTAGAAGAGGCGCTGGCGGATGTTGTTCACTGATGTGGTGTACTGCAAACATCCGCCAGTTAATTCCCGGTGTTACAGGATTAGTGGCTTTGCGCGATAAGATCGTCTGCCGAAAGTCGGGTCACCATCAGAACTAATTCTCTGTCTAAACCTCTCTCCAGCATCTCCTGAGCAATACGCAGAGCTTCTTCGTGTTTGCCCTGCATTGCGCCTTCTTCACGTAATCTGTCAGCAATGGTCATCAGTTTCTCCTTTTCTTGTGGTGCGCGTTCTGTTATCTCACCAATAAATGCACGGAAACGCTGGGCATCTCCCGTTTGTAATACGTAATTAAACAGGGCTTTTAGCTGTCTGTCATTAGTGTTCCCTGTAACTAGCAGCGAAACAATTTGGTCGACTAATCCCAACAGATCGCGCTGACGAATATGTTTCTGAATTAACTCCAACAGCGCCATTTTGCGATGTTGCATTATCTCGTCATCCGGCACCACGGTAATATCCACCAGCGGAAAAGCCGATGAATATATTGTGCGGGCTATCGCAGGCTCGGCAAATTCATCAAGCCAGCAGAGTGAATAAGGATAAGGGCTTCTGCAACCATGATAAAACAGCATTGGGATCACCAATGGAAGCTCTTTATAGCCTGCATCCAGATGGTTTTGCATCGCCGCGATGGAATAGCGCATCATGCGAAAAGCCATTAATTCCTCCGGCTTACTTTGGTGCTCTATCACCACATAAATATAACCCGCTCCCTCCTGCGTTTTCACAGACCACAAGAGGTCGGAATAATATTGCCGCAGGTCTTCATCAATAAAACTGTTTGGTTCCAGTTTGAGCGTCGTTAAATCACACAGTTTGCGCAGCGGCGCGGGAAGATGAATATCAATAAAATCCCGCGCGGTGTCTGGATGGCGTAAAAAAGATTTAAATACCGCATCATGCGGCGTGGAAGTTGTCGATATTGTCATGGCGTTCCGTCACCCCTCAAATTTAAGATGACGCGACAATAACCACGATTTACACCCAATGCAGCAGGCAGTTTTTATCTTTGGACAGCGAATTCAGAAGTATTTTTAGCGGACTGCAACTTTTACATTTCAGCGGAAGCGGACTCGCAAATTCCCCATGAAATACTCCGGCAGCGTTAGCCACCGGAGAGGGAATTATTTCAGCGAACCTTTAAGGAACTGTTGCAGACGAGGACTTTGCGGGTTACCGAATAACTGTTCTGGCGCGCCCTCTTCCTCTATTTTCCCCTGATGGAGAAAAATGACGTGAGTAGAAACATGGCGAGCAAAGCCCATTTCGTGAGTCACCACCACCATGGTTTTTCCCTCTTCTGCCAGTTGCTGCATAATACGCAGCACTTCGCCTACCAGTTCAGGATCGAGCGCCGAGGTAGGTTCATCAAACAGTAAAACTTCCGGTTCCATCGCCAGCGCCCGCGCGATGGAAACACGCTGTTGCTGACCACCGGACAGATGCACCGGGTATTTCCCCTGCGCACGTTCGTCTATCCCGACTTTCGCCAGATACTTCACCGCCCGCTCGCGCGCTTCCTGCTTGCTCAGGCCTAACACCTGAATCGGCGCTTCCATGACGTTTTCCAGCACCGTCATATGGCTCCAGAGATTGAAGTGCTGGAATACCATCGTCAGGCGTGTGCGCAGTAAGCGCAGCTGATTTTTATCGGCGACTTTGAGTTGACCGTCTTTATCGCGCACCAGATTGATCGTCTGACCGTTAACGACGATCGATCCTTCGCTCGGTTTTTCGAGGAAGTTAATGCAGCGCAGAAAGGTACTTTTCCCCGATCCCGACGATCCGATGATACTTATGACATCACCGGCATTCGCTTGCAGTGAGACCCCTTTCAGCACTTCGTGTTCGCCGTAGCGTTTGTGCAAATCGATAACGTTTAATTTATTCTCGGACATCGTATTCTCAGTGCGTTGAAGAAGGTTTCACATGCTGCAACCAGCGTTTTTCCGCTTTGCGGAACAGACTGATCAGGACATAAGAGATGATTAAATAGAGCACCGCGGCGATACCGAAAGCGGTAAAAGGTTGATACGTGGCGGCGTTAATATCACGGGCTATTTTCAGCAGATCCGGCACCGTGGCCGTAAACGCCAGCGCAGTAGAGTGCAGCATCAGGATTACTTCATTGCTGTAGGCCGGTAACGCAATACGCAGCGCTGAAGGCAAAATAATGCAGCGATACATTTTAAAGGTCGAAAAGCCATAGGCTCTGGCGGCTTCAATTTCTCCGTGCGGTACCGAACGGATTGCTCCGGCAAAAATCTCGGTGGTGTAAGCACAGGTGTTAAGCGTCAGCGCCAGCACAGTACAATTCAGGCCACTGCGGAAAAAGGCGTTAAGGAACTCGGTACCCTTAACAATCTCCAGCGTGTACATGCCGGAATAGAACACCAGCAATTGAACATACAGCGGTGTACCGCGAAAAATATAAGTAAATAACCAGATTGGAAACTGGATGTATTTATTGCTGGAGACGCGACCAATCGCCAGAAACAGCGCCAGAACTCCACCTATCACAACCGACAAAATCAGCAACCAAAGGGTAATCGCCACACCGGTAAAGCGATAACCGTCGGTCCACAACAGCGGTTTCCAGTATTCATGTAAGATTTCGATCACAGGTCAGCCCTCTTCACACCCACGGAGTAGCGGCGCTCAAGGAACAGCAGCACACCATTGGAAACGGTGGTGAAAACCAGGTAAATCACGCCACAGACGATGGCGAAATAGAACGGTTCCCATGTACTTTTGCCTGCCAGTTGCGTGGCTTTGACCACATCTTCCAGGCCGAGTAACGAAACCAGAGCGGTAGATTTGAGGATCACCTGCCAGTTGTTGCCGATGCCTGGCAGAGCGTAACGCATCATCGCCGGAAACATAATCCGCCGAAACACTTGCCCACGAGTAAAACCGAACGCCGTCGCCGCCTCTATATGCCCTTTCGGCACTGCCATAAACGCGCCACGGAACGTTTCGGTGAAGTAAGCACCGTAGATAAAACCGAGAGTGATAATACCTGCGACCATCGGATCAATATCAATCTGCCCGACGCCCATCGCCTCCGTCACCGTGTTTAGTGCAATCTGCAAACCGTAGAAAATCAGCAGCATCAACACTAAATCCGGCACGCCACGAATCAGCGTGGTATACCCTTCAAAAATGAGCCCCGAAAACCGATTTTGCGAGAGCTTACCGCCAGCGCCAATTAAACCAATGATTACAGCGAGCACTACAGAGCTGATAGCCAGCTCCAGCGTGACGAGCGCACCCTGTAAAATAACACCTGAAAACCCATACAACATGCTGCCTGTCCTGTCGTGTGTGGTGAATTACCGCCTCTTGTCTCCCTCCGGTTACCCGAAGGGAGCGGGCTTTCTTTCACCGATGGCGATTAACCACCATAAACATCAAAATCGAAGTACTTTTTCGCTAATTTCTCGTAAGTACCGTCAGCGCGCATTTCGGCAAAGGCTTTGTTCAGTGCCTCGCGCAATTCGTTATCTTCTTTACGCAGACCCATGCCGGTCCCTACGCCAAACAGTTTTTCATCTTTAACAGACGGGCCACCGAATTTGTAATCTTTACCAACGGGTTGTTTGAGGAAACCTTCGCTGGCGGCGACCTCATCCTGGAATGCGGCATCAATACGTCCGGCAGTCAGGTCAGAATAAATGTTGTCCTGCCCCTGATAAGAGACGATTTCAATGCCTTTTGGTGCCCAGTGTTCGTTACCGAACGTCTCCTGGGTGGTGCCCTGCAATACGCCTACGCGCTTGCCTTTCAGCGACTCGACTGTCGGCTGAATGTCGGAATTTTTCGCCACTACCAGACGAGAGTCGGCAGCGTACAGTTTGTCGGTGAAGGCAATTTCCTGCTGACGTTTTTCCGTAATGGAAAGCGATGACATGATGGCGTCAATCTTCTTCGCTTTTAAGGACGGGATTAACGCATCCAGCGGGTTTTCGACAAACGTACATTGCGTATTGATGCGTTTGCACAACTCCTTCGCCAGATCGATATCGAAGCCAACCAGTTCACCTTGTGAATTTTTTGATTCAAATGGCGCATAGGTCGGATCGGTACCGATGCGAATGTTTTGCGGAATCGCAGCAAACGCCGCCGTTGCGCTGGAGAAGGCCAGGACCAGAGAGAGCGATAGCACCAGTTTTTTCATAATGTCCTCAACTGACAGTCTTTTTATAGGGAATATTTACAGGTTTGTTACACTTATCGTGCCATAAAATTGACCATCAAGGCAAAACATCCCGCCCCGTTAGACGTATTATTTTTCATTAAAAATGCTTAAGTATGCATTTCAATGCACCACGATAGTGCAACAAACCTGGCGTGCACCATGATCATTCCATCAGGTACAGTTTCCCTGCGACGTATCAGTCACCGTAGACATTAAAGTCGAAATACTTTTTCGCCATCTTGTCGTAGGTGCCGTCCTGACGCAGCTCGCCAAGCGCCTTATTAAACGCAGCCGTCAGTTCAGCATCATCTTTACGTAGCCCGACACCGGTGCCGTCACCGAAGTATTTTTTGTCTTTCACTGAAGGGCCTGCAAAAGCGAAATCTTTACCGGCAGGTTGCTTGAGGAAACCTTCGCTGGCAGCAACCTCATCTTGCAGAGCGGCATCCAGGCGTCCTGCAGCCAGATCGGAATAGACCAAATCCTGGTTAGCATAGGCCACCACATCGACACCCTTACTGCGCCAGTTATCATTGGCATACGCTTCCTGGGTTGATCCCTGCAGCACACCAACATGTTTACCTTTCAGTGAATCCAGCGTTGGCTGAATCGGTGAACCTTTGGCAGCAATCAGACGAGAGTCTGCGGCGTACAGTTTGTCGGAGAAGGCAATCTCCTGCTGACGTTTATCGGTAATGGAGAGCGACGAAATAATGGCGTCGATCTTTTTCGCTTTCAGTGAGGGGATCAGCGCGTCAAAGTCACTGGCAACCCAGGTACATTTCACCTGCATCCGTTTGCACATCTCGTTACCGAGATCGATATCAAAGCCAACAAAGTCACCTTTGGCATCTTTCGATGAGAACGGTGCATAGGTGGTATCCGTTCCGATACGTACCGTCTCCGGCAGCGCCGCGTAGCTGGAAGCTGCTGCGGAAATCCCGACTAACAAAGACAGAGCGAGAATCGACTTCTTCATACATAACCCTCAAGTGAAATGGCTTTTTTATGTTGTGTATTGTGTTGTGTGTTTGCAGGCTCGTTCATGCAGGTCTTATGCCATCTTGACGACAACAGTAACATCCAACGTTAAATATGTTAATAAGACGTTGCATTATTGTCCTGAAGTTGAAGATAGCAGGTATGGCGGTTGAATCGCAGCGTTTCGATTGAATGGCAGGAACAAAATGTTGAGGATTTGATCGCGGTTGCAAAATTGCCCTGAAACAGGGCAACAGTGGAGTTATGCGCCCTGCCAGCGGGCAAAGAGATCTTCGGGTAGATTTATCGCAAACTGGTCAAGAACACGGTTAACCGTCTGATTTATCACATCATCAAGGGATTGTGGGCGATGATAAAATGCCGGAACGGGAGGCATAATTACCGCACCGATTTCTGCCGCCTGAGTCATTAAACGCAGGTGGCCTAAGTGCAACGGTGTTTCACGCACGCAGAGCACCAGCGGGCGACGCTCTTTCAGCACCACATCTGCCGCACGGGTCAGTAAACCATCCGTATAGCTATGGACAATGCCGGACAGGGTTTTGATTGAACAGGGTAAAATCACCATCCCCAACGTCTGGAAAGAACCAGAAGAGATGCTGGCGGCAATATCGCGCGCATCGTGCGTGACATCGGCTAATGCCTGCACATCACGCAGGGAGAAATCCGTTTCAAGGGATAAGGTCTGGCGCGCCGCCTGGCTCATTACCAGATGCGTTTCAACATCTGCGACATCGCGCAGAACCTGTAATAATCGTACGCCATAAATCGCGCCGCTGGCACCGCTGATGCCCACAATGAGTCGTTTCATAAATAGTTGCCCTGTCAGACTTGCAGGCAGACTTTGCAGGATTTCGGCGGGAGTTGCAAGTCAGGGTGCCAGACCGGCACCCTGAGCGAAGGCATCATCCTTCGTTATGCATTTCGAGATTTTCCACTTCGTTCTGACGTTGCACGGCTTTAGCGTCGTCATTACGTAAAGTATCAAGGAAATCGAGGTAGCCCTGATCAACATCTTTGGTGACGTAAACGCCGTTGAACACCGAGCATTCAAACTGCTGGATATCCGGGTTTTCAGCGCGAACGGCTTCGATCAAATCGTTGAGGTCCTGGAAAATCAACCCGTCAGCACCGATGATCTGGCGAATTTCATCTACTTCGCGACCGTGAGCGATCAGTTCCGTGGCGCTTGGCATATCAATCCCGTAAACGTTCGGGAAGCGAATTTCCGGTGCCGCAGAAGCGAGGTAAACTTTCTTCGCTCCGGCTTCGCGTGCCATCTCGATAATCTGCTCAGAAGTGGTGCCACGGACGATGGAGTCGTCGACCAGCAGGACGTTTTTATCGCGGAACTCGGCGCGGTTGGCGTTCAGTTTACGGCGCACGGACTTACGACGCAGCTGCTGGCCAGGCATGATGAAGGTGCGGCCAACATAGCGGTTTTTAACGAAGCCCTGGCGGTACGGTTTGCCCAGAATACGAGCAATTTCCAGCGCGATATCACAAGAGGTTTCCGGAATTGGGATCACCACGTCGATATCCAGATCTTCCCATTCGCGAGCAATTTTCTCGCCCAGCTTGGTGCCCATATTCACACGCGCGCTGTAAACAGAAATTTTGTCGATGAACGAGTCTGGTCGGGCAAAGTAAACATACTCGAACAGGCACGGATTGCTGACCGGGTTGTCAGCGCACTGGCGGGTAAACAGCTGCCCTTCTTCAGTGATGTAAATCGCCTCGCCTGGGGCGACATCACGCAGGAACTCAAAGCCCAGGGTATCGAGCGCAACGCTTTCGGAAGCGACCATATATTCTGTGCGATTGTCGTCGATATCACGTTTCCCCAGTACCAGCGGACGAATACCGTTAGGATCGCGGAAAGCCACCATACCGTGGCCGATAATCATCGCCACACAGGCATACGCACCGCGGATTAAGCGGTTTGTAGCGGCGATGGCGGCGAAGATGTTGTCGGCTTCCAGCGGGTAGTGGCGGAAGTTGTCCAGCTCGCTGGCGAAGATATTAAGCAGAATTTCCGAGTCGGAAGTGGTGTTGATGTGGCGGCGTTTTTCTTCAAACAGTTTTTTACGCAACTCATGAGCGTTGGTCAGATTGCCGTTGTGGGCAAGCGTGATGCCATACGGGGAGTTAACGTAAAACGGCTGCGCTTCAGAGGCGCTGGAGCTACCAGCCGTGGGGTAACGCACATGACCAATGCCCATATTGCCCTGCAAACGCTGCATATGGCGAGCTTCGAAGACATCGCTCACCAGCCCGTTCGCTTTACGCAAACGGAAGCAATTATTGGCATCAATGGTGATGATGCCGGCGGCATCCTGACCGCGATGCTGAAGCACCGTTAAGGCATCATAAATCGACTGGTTAACCGGCATAACACCGGCGATACCGACAATACCGCACATACGTCTTTTTCCTCGTTAAGCCACATCTCAGAGCACTTACGCTCTGGGCAAGAAACTTGACGAGCTTTGCAGATAATCAAAAAACCATCTGATGATAAAACTGAACTGCGGGATCAGCTGTGATTTGCTCCAGTCTTCGCTTTTCGACACCCCGGTAAAGGAGTCGAGAAAGAAGAGAATGGCAGCAACAATCAACACACCGCGCAACGCACCGAAACAGACGCCCAGCACCCGGTCGGTGCCTGACAACCCCGTTTTCTCCACCAACTGGCCTATCACGAAGTTCACGATAGCACCAACGATCAGGGTAGCGATAAACAGTACCGCGATGGCAATCCCATTTCGAACCAGTTCGTCTTCAAAGCCCGTAAACCAGACTGACAGGTAAGTGTAGTAATGACTGGCAACAAAGAAAGCACAACCCCATGTCACCAGCGATAACGCTTCACGAACAAAGCCGCGGATCAGGCTAACCAGAGAGGAAAAAGCAATCACCGCGATTATGGCGTAATCAATCCAGACCATATGTGTCCCACGATTTTACGCCCTGTCATCCTGTTCGGGGCGCATTCTAACAGAAAAAGAAAACGTTTGCGTAGGGATTTCCTTACCACGCTTCAATAAAAATGGCGCTGAAAAAATATTCAACGCCATCGACTTTTTATGCCTTTGCAGCATCGGGCAATGCGTGTCGGATGCGGCGTGAACGCCTTATCCGACCTACGGTTCTACTCCTGCACAGGCCTGATAAGACGCGCCAGCGTCGCATCAGGCAACGACTGTCGGATGCGGCGTGAACGCCTTATCCGACCTACGGTTCTACTCCTGCACAGGCCTGATAAGACGCGCCAGCGTCGCATCAGGCAACGGCTGTCGGATGCGGCGTGAACGCCTTATTCGACCTACGGTTCTACCCCTGCGCAGGCCTGATAAGACGCGCCAGCGTCGCATCAGGCAAAACCGTATTAATTCGGTGTATAGCCCATCACCACGCCACTTAAGCCAGAAAGCTGCTTGAGTTCACCCAGCGAACCTTTCAGCTTATCTTTCGAGGCATCTGGCCCAACCAGAATACGGGTAATTTTACCCTGCACCGGCGTGGATGGCGACGTATAAACCCGATAACCGGCACCGCGCAGCTTACCGACAATCTCATTCACTTTATCGGCATTTTTCAGCGCGCCCAGCTGGACGACATACGCTTTACCCGTCGGGGCGGCTTTTTCTTCCACGACCGGCTTCGGTTCTGGCTTCGGCGCAGGTGCTGCTTCAACCTTCGGTTTAGGCGGTTCCACCGGTTTCGGCTTCGGTGGGGCGACCGGTGCAGGTTCCGGTTCAAACTCGGTGTTATTGGCTGCAATAGTGGCCGGATCGAGCGACGGCGCGGCAGCATCACCTGCCCGCACCTCTTCCGCTGCGCCTTCTGGCGGCTGTGTCGGCAACGCCTGGGTGGCGGCTGGCATCATATCAGGCTCATCGCGATCGCCCGCTTTCGGCACCAGAGGGATTGCCGCGAACTCATCCTGATAATGCTTTTTCTGCCCGTCCAGCAACCCTGGAAGTACAATCACCCCCAGCGCCACCAGCACGATCGTACCCACTAACCGATTCTGAAACTTACTTGCCACCGATTCTCCTCGCGTCAATCACTTCCATGACATGTGCGACCGTGTGGAACGAACCACACACCAGCACGGTATCTTCCGCTTTAGCGTCCGCCATTGCGGCATCCCATGCCTGCGCCACGCTATCAAATGATTTGCCGTTACCCAAATGCTCAAGCAGTTGTTCTGCCGTGGCACCGCGCGGCCCTTCCAGTGGCGCACAATACCAGTCATCAACCACGCTTTTCAACCAGGCCAGAGTTCCGGCAATATCTTTATCATGTAGCATACCGATAACCGCCAGAACGCGCCCGTTTTTCGGTAACGCTTTCATACGCCCGGTGAGATATTCCGCCGCATGTGGATTATGCGCGACATCAAAAATAACGCGTGGCGACTCGCTCACAATCTGGAAACGTCCCGGCAAAATTGCGCTGGCAATCCCGTCACGAATGGCATTTTCACTGACCTCCAGCCCGCTGGCACGCAGTGCCGCCAGTGCCGTTGCGGCATTCGGTTGCGGGACAAGCGGCAACGGCAGATTTTCCAGCGTGCCGTGAGCATCGCTGAACGTCCAGTCATTGTCACTGACGGAATAGTTCCACTCAACGCCCCGACGTTGTAGCAGTGCGCCTTTTTCCTGCGCCACATCAGCAATGGTAGAAGGCATTTCAGGCTCTCCGACAATTGCCGGTTTTTCATTGCGGAAAATCCCTGCTTTCTCACGACCAATGCTTTCGCGATCTGGCCCCAACCAGTCGGTATGATCCAGCGCAATGCTGGTCACCACCGCAACATCAGCATCGACAATATTGGTTGCATCCAGACGTCCGCCCAGCCCTACTTCCAGAATCACCACGTCAAGTTGTGCCTGTTTGAACAGCCACAACGCCGACAGCGTACCGTACTCGAAATAGGTCAGGGAAATATCACCGCGTGCCGATTCAATCTCCGCAAAAGAGGCTGTGTGGGCCGATTCCGGCAATTCCTGGCCCTGCACACGAACGCGCTCGGTATAACGCACCAGATGTGGCGAACTGTAGACGCCCACTTTGTACCCTGCCGCCATCAGAATCGACTCCAGCGTACGGCAGGTGGTGCCTTTGCCATTCGTACCCGCAACGGTAAATACAAATGGCGCTGGTTTCAGAACGCCAAGACGTGCCGCGACCTGGCTTACGCGCTCAAGGCCAAGATCGATAGTTTTACTGTGCAGGTTTTCCAGATAAGAAAGCCACGAAGCCAGAGGCGACGCGGCTTGAGGAGTGCGTTTGATAATCATGGTATCCGCTGATTCGTTACGGTGAGAATAGCAAAAGGGCAGAGCCAGTGGCCCTGCCCTTATCAGTTATCAGGCCTCAGGTTCCTGATCCGGTACCGGTGGCACCACTACGCCTTCACGCGGCGCTTCAGGATTCGGCGCTGGCAGATTCATCAACTTCGCCAGAATGCTCGCCAGTTTCAGGCGCATTTCCGGACGACGGACGATCATGTCGATGGCGCCTTTCTCGATCAGGAATTCACTGCGCTGGAATCCTGGCGGCAGTTTTTCGCGAACGGTCTGTTCGATAACACGCGGACCGGCAAAGCCGATTAACGCTTTCGGTTCAGCAATATTGAGATCGCCCAGCATGGCGAAACTTGCAGAAACACCGCCCATGGTCGGGTCGGTCAGCACGGAGATGTACGGCAAGCCGCGCTCCTGCATTTTTGCCAGTGCCGCAGAGGTTTTCGCCATCTGCATCAGCGACATCAGTGCTTCCTGCATACGTGCGCCACCAGACGCGGAGAAGCAGATCAGCGGGCAGTTATCTTCCAGCGCCTGCTCAACGGCACGTACGAAACGTGCACCTACCACAGACCCCATGGAACCGCCCATAAAGGCGAACTCGAATGCCGCAGCGACAACCGGCATTCCATACAGGGTGCCTTTCATCACCACCAGCGCATCTTTTTCGCCGGTTTCTTTCTGCGCAGATGCCAGACGGTCTTTATACTTCTTGGAGTCACGAAACTTCAGCACATCTTTCGGCTCAAGCTCGCTACCCAGCTCCACAAGGCTTCCTTCATCTAACAGGCTATGCAGGCGATTACGCGCTGTCATACGCATGTGATGGTCACACTTCGGACAGACCTCAAGATTACGTTCCAGCTCAGCGCGGTATAAAACCTGACCGCAGCTATCACACTTAGTCCACACCCCTTCAGGAATGCTCGCCTTGCGGGTGGGAGTAATGTTGCTTTTAATTCGTTCAATCCAGCTCATTAGGGACCTTTCTGTCTGAACCTGGTTCGATGCCAGTTTTATCTTTGGGGACGCATAATGCCATTTTTGTCCCCAACAGACCATGAATGTTGCACATTAAAACATAACAGCCCGAAACTTTGGATAAAAAAGTGGTCGAACCGCGGAGTTACTTTTTATTTTGCGGCGCGTGCCGCAGCGCGTTTGTGACGGATAATTTCGATGACGCCCGGCAAAATGGAAACCACAATAATCCCGACGATCAGCAGCTTAAGGTTATCCTGAACCATCGGAATTGTACCGAAGAAATAGCCTGCGTAGGTAAAAAGCAGTACCCACAACAGTGCGCCGATCACGTTATAGGCAGCGAAATGACGGTACGACATGTGGCCCATCCCTGCGACAAAGGGGGCAAACGTTCTGACGATTGGCACAAAACGGGCGAGAATAATGGTTTTGCCGCCGTGTTTTTCATAAAACTGATGAGTTTTGTCGAGATAGCTACGACGAAAAATTTTCGAGTTCGGATTACTGAATAATTTCTCACCGAACAACCGTCCTATGGTGTAGTTGACCGCATCACCAACAATCGCGGCAATTAACATCAGTACCACCATCATATGAACATTGAGATCGTTGGTTTCAAGCGAGGCCAGTGCCCCTGCAACAAACAGCAGCGAATCTCCCGGTAAGAACGGCGTTACCACCAGACCGGTTTCACAGAACAAAATCAAAAACAGGATGGCATAAACCCAGACGCCATACTCTGCGACCAGTTCTGCCAGATGCACGTCAATGTGCAGGATAAAATCGATGAGGAAATAAATCAGCTCCATATTAGCCTATGCCTTGTACTCGTCATCTTTCAGGCTGTAACTACGTTGGCTACAGCCTGAAATGTTCCGAGCATTATTCTCGTTAGTCCGCCAGAAATAGCGGGCCCATTGGCGGTTTTGGAAGATCAAACCGGTCAGGGTAATCCACCGCGACCAGATACAGTCCTTCCGCTTTTGCCGTTGCTGCCGCCAGCGTTCTGTCCTTTGCCGCCAGCAGTTCTGCTATCCAGCTCTCCGGCTGGTTGTGGGCACCGACTTCCATCAGGCTGCCTACAATATTCCTGACCATATGATGTACAAAGGCATTTGCTTTGATATCTACCACCACATAAGGACCGTGACGCGTGACATTAATATGCATAACGTTGCGCCACGGGGTTCGGGACTGGCACTGCACCGCACGGAACGAGGTGAAATCATTCTCGCCCAGCAGGCATTGCGCGGCCCGATGCATCCGTTCAGCGTCCAGCGGTTCGTAAAAATGGGTTACCCCTTTACTCAGCACTGCCGGACGCAGCCGATGATTGTAGATGATGTAGCGATAACGGCGAGCCGTGGCGCTAAATCGGGCATGAAAATCATCAGGTACAGCTTTAACCCAACGCACGGCGATGTCACCAGGTAAATTCGCATTTACGCCCAACGTCCACGCAGCGTCTTTACGCTGTGCGGTAGTTTCGAAATGCACAACCTGCCCTGTACCGTGTACGCCTGCGTCGGTACGCCCGGCACAAAAGACGGTGATCGGTTCGTTCGCCACCTGAGAGAGTGCCTTTTCCAGTTTCTCCTGCACACTGCGTACTTCGTTCTGCCGTTGCCAGCCGTAATACTTACTGCCGTCGTACTCAATGCCCAGCGCAATTTTGTAAACTGGCGGTTGTTGCTGGTCGGACATTAGTACAGATACTCCTGCACCAGTTTCTCGGCGATTTTTACTGCCATCAGCGCGCCGCCAAAGCGAACGTTATCGGCCACTGACCAGAACTGGACTTGCTCCGGCATACCGTAGTCATTGCGTACACAGCCAACGGAAAGATGCGGCGTACCAGAAGCATCCCCCACCTGCGTCGGGAATTCGTTCTCTTCAGAGAGCACAATATCTTCGCCCTGGGCAAACGCATCACGCGCTTCTTCTGCCGCCAGCGGACGCAGAGCTTCAAAGTTGACCATCTGGGCATGACCGTAAAATACCGGTGCCTGAACAACACTTGCCGAAATCATCAGCCCTTCGTCTTGCAGAATTTTGCGTACTTCGTCAACGATACGACGTTCTTCACGCACGCTACCTTCGCTATCCGGCAGTAACGGCAGCATGTTGAACGCCAGCTGACGACCGAAGAAATCCTCTTCATCAATCGGAATACCGTTCAACAGTTTCGCGCTCTGTCCTGCTAACGCATCGACCGCTTTTTTACCCTGGGCGGAGGCAGAAATCAGGCTGGTGACGCTGATACGTGACAAACCGCCCTGATCGATTAACGGTTTCAGTGCTGCCAACAGC
Organism: Escherichia sp. HH091_1A; assembly: GCF_030295175.1. NCBI lineage: Bacteria > Pseudomonadati > Pseudomonadota > Gammaproteobacteria > Enterobacterales > Enterobacteriaceae > Escherichia > Escherichia sp. HH091_1A. The sequence goes on from NZ_AP025747.1 coordinate 2,948,695, forward strand.
TGGCTGGTCAGGCTGTCCGGTACGGCGATGACATTTCGGTTGCGGTAATCGGTCAGTACAAACGGGTTAACTTCCGGCACCACCAGCGGTACGTCAGGTTCGAGAGCAAACAATCCGCTGCTGTCGATCACCAGGCAACCTGAGTTGGTCGCTTCTTCAACCCAGGCAGCGGTAGCTTCTTTGCCTGCGACAAAAAACGCCAGTTGCGCCTGCGTCCAGTCGAATTCAGCGGCATCCTGCACGGTGATTGTCTTACCACCAAAGCGCAGTTGTTCGCCTGCGCTTTCGTTACGTGCCAGTGCATAAATTTCCCCAACCGGGAACTGACGTTCAGCCAGCGTTTCAAGCAGGGCTTCGCCCACAGCGCCAGTTGCGCCCAGGACGGCAATGTTCCAGCCTTCAGACATGGTGGTTTACTCCAGAAATAGCAAAGCTCCCTGCCAATATTACAGCAGAGAGCATGAAGAAGAGATTAACGTGCCGGATGATGAACGGCGTTAAAACCCAGTTTACACAGCAATGATGCCGCACTGGCATCATCACAAATCACATACAGAGATGACCATTCACGGCGCTCAAGATAGTTTTTGCGCAGTTTATCGAACTCACCCGGTATCCCGGCGACTTTACGCAGCGGTGCGTCATCGCGGCGCACATCATACACCAAATGCACCAGCCTTTTCAGTGTCGGTTGATCGAGCGGACCATGCAGTGTAATACGGCCAAATTCTGGCGCGGGTAGCAACGTATCAAGCGCAACGTGTTGCTCATGCCCAATAAACTTGCTATACGCTTCAAATACTTGCGTAGTGCCACGGGCTTTACCTTCGAGGGTGTAGCCCGCAATATGCGGCGTGCCGATATCCACTTTTTTCAGCAATTCTACGTTGAGTTCCGGTTCGCCTTCCCAGACATCCAGCACTACGCTTAACTTCTGACCTTCATTCAGACAGGTCAACAGGGCAGTATTATCGACGACTGCGCCACGGCAGGCGTTAATCAAGATCGCTCCCGGCTTCAGGTTACGAATCAGTTTTTCGTCCGCCAGATGCAGCGTTTTGTAAGGTCCGTCTTTAAAGAGTGGCGTATGGAATGTCAGGATATCCGCATGCTGGACTAATTCATCCAACGAACGGAAATCGCCCTCATCCCCACGATCGGCACGCGGCGGATCGCAAAGCAAGGTTTTGATCCCCAGCGCTTCCAGTCGCGCCTGTAAACGCCGACCAACGTTACCAACGCCCACGATCCCCACGGTACGCTCATGCAGTGAAAATCCATCGCGTTCAGCAAGCATCAGCAGTGAGGAGAAAACATATTCCACCACCGCAATCGCATTACAGCCAGGTGCTGCGGAAAAACCAATTCCCGCCTGCTTTAACCATGCTTCATCGACATGGTCGGTTCCCGCTGTGGCTGTGCCAACAAATTTAATGGGTTTTCCTGCCAGCAAAGATTCATTCACTTTCGTGACCGAACGCACCATCAGCGCATCCGCATCTGCCAGTTGAGCTACTGGGATTGGACGCCCCGGAACCGCAGTCACCTCACCCAAACGGCTAAATAAGTCGCGGGCATAAGGCATATTTTCATCAACAAGGATTTTCACGTTTGTGTTACCTGTATGAGACGAGAGTTAACCGGACAAGTGTGCCATAATCTCGCGGCCAGGCATACTTGCGATGATTTCAGGTATAAGGATACGTAATGATACAACCTATTTCCGGCCCTCCTCCTGGGCAACCACCAGGTCAGGGAGATAACCTGCCGTCTGGCGCGGGCAATCAGCCTTTATCCAGTCAGCAACGTACTTCGCTGGAAAGCTTAATGACGAAAGTGACTTCGCTGACGCAACAGCAAAGAGCAGAACTGTGGGCGGGTATCAGGCATGATATTGGCCTGTCGGGAGATTCGCCGCTGCTTTCGCGTCACTTTCCCGCCGCTGAGCATAATCTGGCGCAACGTTTGCTGACCGCGCAAAAAAGCCATTCTGCCCGCCAGCTTTTAGCCCAATTGGGTGAGTATTTACGCCTGGGGAATAATCGTCAGGCGGTCACGGATTATATTCGTCATAACTTTGGTCAGACGCCACTGAATCAGCTCTCACCGGAGCAATTAAAAACCATTCTCACCCTGTTGCAGGAAGGGAAGATGGTTATCCCGCAACCGCAGCAGCGCGAGGCGACCGACCGTCCGTTATTACCGGCGGAGCACAATACGCTCAAACAGCTGGTTACCAAACTTGCGGCGGCAACGGGAGAACCCAGCAAGCAGATCTGGCAATCGATGCTGGAACTTTCCGGGGTGAAAGATGGTGAGTTAATTCCAGCGAAACTGTTTAACCATCTGGTGACCTGGCTGCAGGCGCGTCAGACGCTAAGCCAGCAAAATACGCCGACGCTGGAATCACTACAGATGGCGCTTAAACAACCTTTAGATGCCAGTGAACTGGCGGCGTTATCGGCATATATCCAGCAAAAATATGGCCTTTCTGCGCAATCATCGCTTTCTTCAGCCCAGGCTGAGGATATCCTTAATCAGCTTTATCAACGGCGGGTTAAAGGGATTGATCCGCGTGATATGCAACCGCTGCTTAATCCTTTTCCACCGATGATGGACACGTTGCAAAACATGGCAACGCGTCCCGCGCTGTGGATACTATTAGTCGCGATTATCCTGATGCTGGTCTGGCTGGTTCGTTAACCCCGACGAAACGACAGTATCGTGACAATAATTCCCAGCACCGCAGAGATCGCCCCGGCAAGAAATACCGATGAGTAACCAAATGTGGTCGCCAGCATTCCCGCCAGCGGCCCGGAGACGCCGAGGGCGATATCCTGAAACGCGGCGTAACCGCCCAGCGCGGTGCCACGAACTTGTGACGGTACACGTTTAACCACCTCCACGCCCAGCGCAGGAAAGATAAGCGAACATCCGGCTCCAGTTAACGCCGCGCCCGCTAATGCGACCCACGCACCTGGCGCCTGCCAGAGCAGCAACAAGCCCACTGTTTCTACAAGCAGAGAAACAATCGCCACTTTCACGCCGCCAAAACGGTCCGGCATCCAACCAAACATTACGCGCATCAAGACAAATGCCCCGCCAAACGCGGTAAGAGTAAAGCCCGCCATCGCCCATCCTTTGCTGGCAAAGTAGAGCGAAACGAAAGTTCCGATAACCGCAAAACCCACGCCTTGTAGCGCCAGACCTAACCCTGGTTTCCAGATAAGCCCGACAACGCTCCACAGCGATGGACGTTCTCCCGCCAGGGCCGGTACTTTGCGCACTGTGCCGTTGCAGGCCCACGCCAGTATGGGTAATGCCATTGTGGTGAGCGCCAGTGCAGCAAAACCGTAATGGCTATGAATCAACAGGCCAAGCGGTGCACCAACAGCGAGGGCACCGTAAATAGCCATTCCGTTCCATGACATCACTTTGCCGGAATGTTTTGGTCCAACGATGCCCAATCCCCAGGTCAGAGCGCCCGTCAGTAACTGGCTTTCACCAAAGCCAAGAATCAAACGTCCGACGACCAACAGAGCAAATTTGAACGGTGCGGAGACGGGCAAAATCGCCGCCAACAGCAGTGCGCCCCCCGCCAGACCACAAGCTAACATCCCCTGAAGCGCCGAACGTTTTGCACCATATTGATCGGCCAGTCGCCCGGCATAGCCACGCGTCAGCACCGTAGCCAAAAACTGAATGCCGACGGCAATCCCGACCATGGTGTTGCCATAGCCCAGCTCATGATGAACAAACAGCGGGATAACCGGCAATGGTAACCCTACGGTCATGTAGGTGAGAAAAACCGCAAAAGCGATGCGGAAAAGCGAAAAATTGGCAGAAGATCGTGTTTCGGTTTGGCTTACAGCAGTCATGCATTACTCCAGAATGCAGCGCGAGGCGAGGAATTTCCCCGTCTCATCTCTCTGGTTTCAGGGTTACGGTACGCGTTGGCAGGATTTAACGCGTACGTCTTTTCAGAAGGAAATCGACAAAGCGGGAAGTTTGCCTGGAACAGGCGGCGATTGTCAATGATGTGAAAAAGGGAACCATCGGGTTCCCTTTTTCTTTAGTGCCGGAGGCGGCACTGGCGCGTATCGTCGGATGCGACGCTGACGCGTCTTATCCGACCTACTCCGAATTAATCTTTCAGCTTACGCATTACCAGCGTGGCGTTGGTGCCACCGAAGCCGAAGCTGTTAGACATAACGGTAGTCAGTTCGCGATCGGTCGTTTCGGTCACAATGTTCAGACCTGCAGCCTGCTCGTCCAGCTCTTCAATGTTGATGCTCGGTGCGATAAAGCCGTGTTCCAGCATCAGCAGAGAGTAGATAGCTTCCTGCACACCCGCAGCGCCCAGAGAGTGACCGGTCATTGCTTTGGTTGCAGAAATTGCCGGGCTCTTATCGCCAAACACTTCACGGATAGCCGCCAGCTCTTTCACGTCGCCAACCGGAGTTGAAGTACCGTGAGAGTTCAGGTAGTCGATTGGCGTATCAACACCGTGCATCGCCATCTGCATGCAGCGAACTGCGCCTTCGCCAGACGGAGCAACCATGTCTGCACCATCAGACGTTGCGCCGTAACCAACGATTTCAGCATAGATGTGAGCCCCACGCGCCAGCGCGTGTTCCAGCTCTTCAACCACCACCATACCGCCGCCGCCAGCGATAACGAAACCGTCGCGGTGAGCGTCGTAAGTACGGGAGGCTTTTTCTGGGGTGTCGTTGTATTTAGTAGACAGCGCGCCCATCGCGTCGAATTCGCAAGCCATTTCCCAGCACAGCTCTTCGCCGCCGCCAGCAAACACGATGTCCTGTTTGCCCAGTTGGATCTGCTCTACTGCGTTACCGATACAGTGTGCGGAAGTCGCACACGCGGAGCTGATGGAGTAGTTAACGCCGTGAATTTTAAACGGCGTGGCGAGGCAGGCAGAAACACCAGATGCCATCGCTTTGGTGACCACATACGGGCCAACCGCTTTCAGGCCGCGCGGGCTACGCATAGCGTCGGCGCCGAACACCTGGAAACGCGGGGAACCGCCGCCAGAACCTGCAATCAGGCCAACGCGCGGGTTATTCTGATAAGCTTCCGGGGAGAGGCCAGCATCTGCAATTGCCTGCTCCATAGAAAGGAATGCATAAATGGATGCGTCGCTCATAAAGCGCACAACTTTGCGGTCAATGAGGCCAGTGGTATCCAGTTTTACGTTGCCCCAGACGTGGCTACGCATGCCGGAATCCTTCAGCTCCTGAGAGAAAGTGATCCCTGAACGTCCTTCACGCAGAGATGCCAGGACTTCCTGCTGGTTATTACCGATGCTGGAAACAATGCCCAGGCCAGTAATCACTGCACGTTTCATTCAATACCTCTGTAAGTCGCACATAGAGTAAGTTTCGAATGCACAATAGCGTACACTTGTACGCCGAACAAGTCCGATCAGCCAATTAATAGAGAAATTTGCGCAGCCTGACACACATCGCTAAGATCGAGCCACCGCCTGTAAGACGAGTAACTTACGTGAAACACTACGCCATACAACCTGCCAACCTCGAATTTAATGCTGAGGGTACACCTGTTTCCCGAGATTTTGACGATGTCTATTTTTCCAACGATAACGGACTGGAAGAGACACGCTATGTTTTTCTTGGGGGTAACCAATTAGAGGCACGCTTTCCTGAACATCCGCATCCTCTGTTTGTGGTAGCAGAGAGCGGCTTCGGCACCGGATTAAACTTCCTGACGCTATGGCAGGCATTTGATCAGTTTCGCGAAGCTCATCCGCAAGCGCAATTACAACGCTTACATTTCATTAGTTTTGAGAAATTTCCCCTCACTCGTGCGGATTTAGGATTAGCGCATCAACACTGGCCAGAACTGGCACCGTGGGCAGAAAAACTTCAGGCGCAGTGGCCTTTGCCCTTGCCCGGTTGCCATCGTTTATTGCTCGATGAAGGCCGCGTGACGCTGGATTTATGGTTTGGTGACATTAACGAACTGACCAGCCAACTGGACGATTCGCTAAATCAAAAGGTAGATGCCTGGTTTCTGGACGGCTTTGCGCCAGCGAAGAACCCGGATATGTGGACGCAAAATCTGTTTAACGCCATGGCAAGGCTGGCGCGTCCGGGTGGCACTCTGGCGACATTTACGTCTGCCGGTTTTGTCCGCCGGGGTTTGCAGGAAGCCGGATTCACCATGCAAAAGCGCAAAGGATTTGGGCGTAAACGGGAAATGCTTTGCGGGGTGATGGAGCAAGCATTACCCCTCCCCTGCTCCACGCCGTGGTTTAACCGTACGGGTAGTCGCAAACGGGAAGCGGCGATTATTGGCGGTGGTATCGCCAGCGCATTATTGTCGCTGGCGCTATTACGGCGCGGCTGGCAGGTTACACTTTATTGTGCGGATGAGGCCCCCGCGCTCGGTGCTTCCGGCAATCGCCAGGGGGCGCTGTATCCGCTCTTAAGTAAACATGATGAAGCACTAAACCGGTTTTTCTCCAATGCGTTTACATTTGCTCGTCGGCTTTACGATTTATTGCCTGTTAAATTTGATCATGACTGGTGCGGCGTCACGCAGTTAGGCTGGGATGAGAAAAGTCAGCACAAAATCGCACAAATGCTGTCGATGGATTTACCCGCAGAACTGGCTGTGGCCGTTGATGCTAAGGCGGTTGAACAAATTACGGGCGTTGCGACAAATTGCAGCGGTATTACTTATCCGCAAGGTGGTTGGCTGTGTCCGGCAGAGCTGACCCGTAATGTGCTGGAACTGGCACAACAGCAGGGTTTGCAGATTTGTTATCAACATCAGTTAAAGGATTTATCCCGTAAGGATGACTGTTGGTTATTGAATTTTGCAGGTGATCAGCAAGCAACACACAGTGTGGTGGTACTGGCGAACGGGCATCAAATCAGCGGTTTCAGCCAAACGTTGTCTCTGCCGGTGTATTCCGTTGCCGGTCAGGTCAGCCATATTCCAACAACGCCGGAACTGGCGAAGCTGAAGCAGGTGCTGTGCTATGACGGTTATCTCACGCCACAAAATCCGGCGAATCAGCACCATTGTATTGGTGCCAGTTATCATCGCGGCAGCGAAGATACGGCGTACAGTGATGAAGATCAGCAGCAGAATCGCCAGCGGTTGATTGATTGTTTCCCGCAGGCGCAGTGGGCAAAAGAGGTTGATGTCAGTGATAAAGACGCTCGCTGCGGTGTGCGTTGTGCCACCCGAGATCATCTGCCAATGGTAGGCAATGTCCCTGATTATGATGCAACGCTCGCAGAATATGCATCTCTGGCGGAACAGAAAGACAACGCGGTCAGCGCGCCGATTTATGACGATCTTTTTATGCTTGCGGCTTTAGGTTCGCGTGGTTTGTGTTCTGCCCCGCTGTGTGCCGAGATTCTGGCAGCGCAGATGAGCGACGAACCGATTCCGATGGATAGCAATACGCTGGCGGCGTTAAATCCAAATCGGTTATGGGTGCGGAAGTTGTTGAAAAGGAAAGCGGTTAAGGCAGGGTAATCTGCTTTGGCAGCGTTTGTCGGATGCGGCGTGAACGCCTTATCCGACCTACGTGAAACCTGTAGGCCTGATAAGACGCGATAAGCGTCGCATCAGGCATTATGCACTCAATGTCGGATGCGGCGTGAACGCCTTATCCGACCTACGTAAAACCTGTAGGCCTGATAAGACGCGATAAGCGTCGCATCAGGCATGACGCTCCAGACGCCAACAACTTACTGCTGTGACGCCTGTTGAAACAGGTTTTCCCACATATCGGTCACCAGCGCCTGGTCTCGCGGCGACAACTCACCGGCACCAATGGCTTTTTCCAGACTCTGGCTAACGGTCGTATGTACCGCCTGGGCGGAGTGGTCATCACCACTTTCCAGTTCTGCGATGGCTAATGTCAGGTGGCCACGCAAATACCCACTGGCAAACAACTCATCATCACTGGCATGGTCAACCATACCGTCGATTAATGCCAGAATGCGTGATTCAAACTCCGCGATCATCTTCTTTCCTCATTGTAAAACGTGGCGCAGGCTTCAGTTGAGCGCTTCCGGCCACGGGAACTGTTCCGCCGTAAGTTCCGGCGTGTGATAATAATTTTGTAGTGCTTTAATGAAGCGTGCCGGACGCTCGGGAATACCGTTTGCCAGATAATCCATCACCTGTGCATGTACCCGCCGTTGAAATACCACGCGGTCCGGTTCGAAATCCCCTTCCAGATTGTCGCAACTGACATTAAACGGATATCCCGCCGCCACACAGAACAACCAGTCCAGCGCCTGCGGCTTCACTTCAACATCTTCAAACTGGCCTTGCGTTTGGACATCGCGTCCGTCCGGACAATACCAGTAGCCGAAATCAACCAGCTCACGGCGCGCTTTCCCGGCAATACACCAGTGCGAAATCTCATGAATTGCGCTGGCATAAAAGCCGTGAGCAAAGACGATTCGGTTATACGGTACTTCCGCATCAGCAGGAAGATAGATCGGTTCGTCGTCGCCTTTAATCAGACGGGTATTAAATTCATCGGCAAAGCAGCTATTAAAAATTTCAATCAACTGCTCATAGTGGTGTGTACTATTCATTAGTTCATCCCCAACCAGTGGAGGATCTCCTGTCCGTGGCTATCATAAAGTAATTTGGCACTCATCACCGCCGAGACGATAACAATCATTGGGCGAATCAGCTTTTGCCCTTTGCTCAACACCAGTCTTGACCCCATGCGCGCGCCGAGGAACTGCCCCACCAGCATCACAAATCCTGTCGCCCAAATCACTTTGCCGCCGAGAATAAACAGCAGCAAACCGCCGATATTAGACGTTGCGTTGAGTAATTTGGCGTGGGCCGTGGCTTTGGCGAGGTTAAAGCCGCACAGCGTAACGAAGGCTAACGCGTAAAACGATCCGGCAGCCGGGCCAAAGAATCCATCGTAAAAACCTACGCAGCCCCCCGCCACCAGCGCAAATGGCAGTCCATACATCCGACGCTGGCGATCTTCTTCTCCCAGTTTGGGCATCAGTAAGAAATAAAGACCAATACAAATCACCAGAATGGGCAAAATCTGCCGCAAGACATCAGCCTGAACGTACTGCACCAGCAAAGCGCCGCTCATTGAGCCGATAAAGGTCATGGCGATATTGAGTTTCTGATCGCTTAAGCTAACCACTTTGCGGCGAATAAAATAGATAGTGGCAGAAATAGAGCCACCGCAGGCTTGCAGTTTATTGGTTGCCAGCGCGTTAGCCGGAGACATCCCCGCCGCCATTAATGCCGGAATGGTGAGTAGCCCACCGCCCCCGGCAATAGAGTCGATAAATCCCGCCAGTATGGCGACAAAAAAGAGGAGTCCCAGTAATAGCGGGGAAACCATAAACAGGCTATTAAACGTTTCCATTAGATCACGTGCTCATCCAGTAGCGCCTGGCAGGAAGGCGGCAACGGAGGCGGTGTCTTCTTCTCAGGCTTTGTTGTTCCCGGTTTTGGAGGTTCAAACCAGCTTTGCAGTTCTGCCCCGCAACCATCGCCCGGTGGCGGTAAAGGTTGATCTTCACACTCCAGACTATCGGCAGGACAACGTAATCGTACATGCATATGGGCGCGATGCTGGAACCAGGGTCGCACTTTGCGCAACCAGTCGCGATCGGTGCCCGCATCAAGGCAAAGTTGTTGTTTAATCGCCGGATTAACAAAAATACGCGTGACGTCTTTGTCCTGCGCGGCGAGTTTAATCAAGCTGAAAATTTCGGGCTTCCACAGCGCGGGGACAACGTGTTTACCGTCGCGGGAAACCAAATCTAATGCTTGCGGGCGCAAGAGTTGCGCGGAGGTCCAGCGTTTTTTCGGCAGTTGCAGGAAGATGTCCACATCCAGTCCGGTCTGATGACTGGCGTGACCGCCATTGAAACGCCCACCAGCAGGCATTCCCATATCGCCAATCAGCACCGTGCCCATACCCAGATTGCTCACCTGGCTACTCAGACGCTGGATAAACATCACCAGGTCCGGGTGCCCGAAATAGCGACGCTGATCGGTACGCATGACCTGATAATGTTCGGACTGTATCGGCAGCGTGTCAGCACCAACGATACAGCCATTTGAAAAACTGCCTATCGATTGTGCACTACCCGGCACAGGTTGGGTTATTTTTTGCCACGGCGTCGCTGCCAGGCTGGCGCTGCTGGCAAGCAGGGCCAGCAGCGCAATCGCAGTTTTGTTCATTTTTACCAGCGTGGAATATCAGTCTTCACATCAGCATTTTGCGCCCGTTGCCGTAACAGGTGATCCATTAAAACGATCGCCAGCATCGCTTCCGCGATCGGCACCGCGCGGATCCCAACACAAGGATCGTGACGGCCTTTGGTGATCATCTCAACTTCTTCGCCAAAGCGGTTAATGGTGCGTCCAGGCACAGTAATGCTGGAGGTCGGTTTCAGCGCCATATGGGCAATGATTTGCTGCCCGCTGCTGATGCCGCCGAGAATACCGCCCGCATGGTTGCTCTGGAAACCGTCTTTGGTGATTTCGTCGCGGTTCTGGCTGCCACGCAGCGCTACCACGTCAAAACCATCACCAATTTCCACACCTTTCACCGCGTTGATGCTCATCAGCGCGTGGGCGATGTCGGCATCCAGGCGATCAAAGACCGGCTCGCCAAGTCCGGCGGGTACGCCACTGGCAACAACGGTGACTTTCGCGCCAATAGAGTCACCCTCTTTTTTCAGCGCGCGCATCAGTTCATCTAAGGCTTCGATTTTGTCCGGATCCGGGCAGAAGAATGGATTTTGCTCGACCTGAGACCAGTCTTTGATTTCCAGCGGAATGTCGCCCATTTGGGTCAGGCAGCCGCGAATTTCTATACCAAATTTCTCAGCGAGATATTTTTTGGCAATCGCCCCTGCTGCAACGCGCATGGCGGTTTCGCGAGCGGAAGAACGACCGCCGCCGCGGTAATCGCGCAGACCGTATTTTTGTTCGTAGGTGTAATCGGCATGGCCTGGACGGAAAACGTCTTTAATTGCGCTGTAATCCTGAGAACGCTGGTCAGTGTTTTCGATCAACAAACCAATGCTGGTGCCGGTAGTAACGCCTTCAAAAACACCGGAGAGAATTTTGACCTGATCTGGCTCACGACGCTGGGTGGTATAGCGCGATGTCCCAGGGCGACGACGGTCGAGATCGTGTTGCAGGTCCGCTTCCGTCAGCGGAATACCTGGCGGAACACCATCGACGATGCAGCCGAGCGCCAGCCCGTGCGATTCGCCGAAGGTGGTTACGCGAAAGAGTTGTCCAATTGTGTTTCCAGCCATCACGGCTCCGTTATTGTTGTGTTTGCGTGTTTACTTAATCTTTATAAATCGCGAAATGTTCTTGTGCAGCAATAAGCTGCTCTTTGGTGAGCATAAACACACCATCACCGCCGTTATCAAACTCCAGCCAGGTGAACGGAACATCCGGATATTGTTCCATAAGATGTACCATGCTGTTGCCGACTTCACAAATCAGCACGCCATCATCAGCAAGGTAATCTGCCGCATTACCGAGAATACGACGCGTCAGTTTCAGGCCGTCAGTACCAGATGCCAGACCCAGTTCCGGCTCGTGACGGTATTCATTTGGCAGGTCGGACATATCTTCCGCATCAACGTACGGCGGGTTAGTGACGATCAGGTCGTACTGCACTTTCGGCAAGTCCCGGAACAGATCGGAACGAATCGGAATGACGTTGTGGATCAGACCATGTTCTTCGATGTTCTGTTCAGCAACCGCCAGCGCGTCAGGAGAGATGTCTACCGCGTCGACTTCTGCTTCCGGGAAGGCATAAGCGCAGGCAATCGCAATACAGCCGCTTCCGGTGCACATATCTAAAATGTGCTGCGGTTGCTTGCTGATGAGTCCGGCAAATTTATTGTTGATCAGTTCACCAATCGGCGAGCGCGGCACCAGCACACGTTCATCGACGTAAAATTCATGACCGCAGAACCAGGCTTTGTTGGTCAGGTAGGCCACCGGAATGCGTTCGTTGACGCGGCGGATCACGCGCTCAACAATACGATGTTTTTCGCTGGAAGTCAGACGCGCGGTGCGCATATCTTCCGGAATATCCAGCGGCAGGTAGAGCGATGGCAGCACCAGTTGTACGGCTTCATCCCACGGGTTATCGGTGCCGTGGCCGTACCAGATATTTGCCGCGCTGAAGCGGCTCACCGACCAGCGCAACATGTCCTGAATGGTTTGCAGCTCATTTACTGCTTCATCAACGAAAATTTTATCCACGTATTCCTCCAGGGCATGGTCGCATTAATTTCGGCGGCTAGTTTGCCATGAAGATGACGATAAATCAGCATTCACGCGCGGTGAGTGAGGAAAAATACGTTTAAAACGATCGATTAGACGACGAGTCGGGTAAACTGTAGGAAAATTAGAAATGAGAGATGTAAATGAAAAAGAAATCATCACTTAGCGAGGAGGACCAGGCGCTGTTCCGCCAGTTGATGGCGGGGACCCGCCAGATAAAGCAGGACACCATCGTCCATCGGCCGCTACGTAAAAAAATTAGCGAAGTACCGGTCAAGCGGTTAATTCAGGAACAGGCCGATGCCAGCCATTATTTCTCCGATGAGTTTCAACCGTTATTGAATACCGAAGGTCCGGTGAAATATGTCCGTCCGGATGTCAGCCACTTTGAAGCGAAGAAACTGCGCCGCGGCGATTATTCGCCGGAGTTGTTTTTGGATTTACACGGTTTGACGCAGTTGCAAGCTAAGCAGGAACTTGGGGCTCTGATTGCCGCCTGCCGTCGTGAACATGTGTTTTGCGCCTGCGTGATGCATGGTCATGGTAAGCATATTTTGAAGCAGCAAACGCCGCTGTGGCTGGCGCAACATCCCCATGTGATGGCGTTTCATCAGGCACCGAAAGAGTACGGCGGTGATGCAGCTTTATTAGTGTTGATTGAAGTGGAAGAGTGGTTGCCGCCTGAGTTGCCCTGACATCATTATCAACATGTACTTTCACCGACCAGCTAACTGGTCGGTGAAAGATTAACATTACAATTCATTTAAGACATATTGGAAACGGCACGTAGAATCAATCGGTTGCCGACTACTGGTATTCACCTTCACCACAATGTCGTGGAGTTTTCTATCCGTTAACGGTTTACGTGTCGGTGTGACTGTCACTGGATTTGCCCCTATATTTCCAGACATCTGTTATCACTTAACCCATTACAAGCCTGCTGCCGCAGATATTCCCGTGGCGAGCGATAACCCAGCGCACTATGCGGATGCCATTCGTTATAATGCTCGAACGCCTCTGCAAGGTTCTTTGCTGCCGTTAACCCGTCTGGTTTGGGCATGATACTGATGTAGTCACGCTTTATCGTTTTCACGAAGCTCTCTGCTATTCCGTTACTCTCCGGACTCCGCACCGCCGTGTTCTTCGGTTCAAGTCCCAACATCCGGGCGAACTGGCGTGTTTCATTAGCCCGGTAGCATGAACCATTATCCGTCAGCCACTCCACTGGAGACGACGGAAGATCGTTGCCGAAGCGGCGTTCCACCGCTCCCAGCATGACGTCCTGTACTGTTTCACTGTTGAAGCCGCCGGTAGTGACCGCCCAGTGCAGTGCCTCACGATCACAGCAGTCCAGCGCGAACGTGACACGCAGTCTCTCTCCGTTATCACAGCAGAACTCGAACCCGTCAGAGCACCATCGCTGATTGCTTTCTTTCACGGCCACTCTGCCTGTATGTGCCCGTTTCGATGGCGGTACAGCAGGTTTTCGCTCAAGCAACAGCGCATTCTGGCGCATGATCCGGTAAACACGTTTGGCATTGATCGCAGGCATACCATCAAGTTCTGCCTGTCTGCGAAGCAGCGCCCATACCCGACGATAACCATACGTGGGCAGCTCTCCGATAACATGGTGTATACGGAGAAGCACATCCGTATCATCAGTGTGACGACTGCGGCGGCCATCCATCCAGTCATCGGTTCGTCTGAGAATGACGTGCAACTGCGCACGCGACACCCGGAGACAACGGCTGACTAAGCTTACTCCCCATCCCCGGGCAATAAGGGCGCGTGCGCTATCCACTTTTTTGCCCGTCCATATTCAACGGCTTCTTTGAGGAGTTCATTTTCCATCGTTTTCTTGCCGAGCAGGCGCTGGAGTTCTTTAATCTGCTTCATGGCGGCAGCAAGTTCAGAGGCAGGAACAACCTGTTCTCCGGCGGCGACAGCAGTAAGACTTCCTTCCTGGTATTGCTTACGCCAGAGAAATAACTGGCTGGCTGCTACACCATGTTGCCGGGCAACGAGGGAGACCGTCATCCCCGGTTCAAAGCTCTGCTGAACAATTGCGATCTTTTCCTGTGTGGTACGCCGTCTGCGTTTCTCCGGCCCTAAGACATCAATCATCTGTTCTCCAATGACTAGTCTAAAAACTAGTATTAAGACTATCACTTATTTAAGTGATACTGGTTGTCTGGAGATTCAGGGGGCCAGTCTAGTCACCTTTGCATTATCGCAACCATAAGAGGTAAACGTTAATAAATCTGAAACTGCACGACAGTATGCTCCTCTGGCATCAAAATTACTGCCATCGCAGAGATTGCCACTTTCCATCAAATAGGTCGAAAGCGTTGTCGTGATGGTTGAACCATTGGATTGTAATTGCAACGTTTTAGAATGGCTAACATAACTATCACTCCAGGATATATCATAAGAAGATACTGGAATTGTTGGACAAACAGTACGACTCACTGTTGGACTTGTATATGCACTAAATCCACTGGCCTGGGCAACTGAATAAAGAGAGGCAATCCATGGGCAGCCATAATCATCAGATGCGACCGTGACATTAAAAGTCATAAATCCGCAGACATATATAGTCGTATTCATACCTGGGCAGTTTGAGCTATCTGTGCGGCCCCAGTCAGCCAGCACTAGCTTTGGTGCCGGACCTGAGCCGGTCCAGGATATTACCGGGAGAGTATCGCCTCTCCCCGCGCGTGTTGCATTGTATTGACCATAAGCGACTTCTTTTGGCGTTAATACCGTAACATAGTAATATAAAGTACCCTGCATAGAGGCATTATTCATTGCATAATATACTGCAGTCCCTGGAAAGCTTGAGCTGTAGAGCTTATCACCAGCATAGCTCTTTGGGGTTCCTAAACTGAGAGCAAGTAATATCAGACTTGCGAAACAAATCATCCATTTTTTCATATTATATATACTCGAAGGTTGCCGTCAGGTTGGCGGTAAAATCGCCCATCGTTACTTCCCGACCGCTTTTCGCCTGTAGCCAGGCCCTGAAATTAATATTATTGCTGCCATCGCTAAGCGTGAATTTCGCCCCGGAGGGGTTGTTAATCGCCACCCGTACACCGTCCGTCGTTTCCATCCCAATTCCGACGCCTTGCGCGGTTGATGTGGTATCCAGCGCCAGGAAACCGGGCTGCTCACTGTCTTCCGTACCGGTAAGGGTCACCTGGACCTGATAACTCGCGGGCCCCTTACAATCTTTCAGCTTAAACACCACCGGGATGTGCGCAGACTCCCCCGTAGCCATAAGATCCCGACGACTGATAGTCGGAAAATGGACTTCGGCCAGATTCCCGCTCTCAACCACCAGCGTACAAGAACGGCTGAGTAAGTTGCCGTAAAAATGCAGGTTGTTGTCCACGGCCAGAGCACGTATGCTGCAGATCAACAACAGGCCCGCTAACAGCCCATAACCGAGTGAACAAATACGTTCTGTCTTCATTGATAATCCACCCGCAAGGTTGCATAGGCTGAAAAGGTGGTATCGCTCAGCACCGCATCGGCTGACTTCACTGGTACGGCCTCCAGTTTCGGCTTTTGGGTAAAATCGGTGGCGTTAATGGCAAGCGGAGTATTCAACACAAAACGCTGACCATCATGCTGAAGCTCAATACCAAAGCCGGGAACGTCTGTTTCGATAGCCGCGTTATTGTAGGCGGTCGGCGTCCCCGTCCAGGTGAGCGTCATGTTCAAGCTGGGATCGCGCGTGTCAGAGTCACAGCTCAGGTCATATTCCACTTCCTTGCGGCCATAGTCCCCGTTGATACTGTCGATGATGAGATCGCGAAATTCCACTTCGAGGGTCTTTCCATCGCTGATAGCACAGACAGGCGGTGCCACCAGCGTACCGTGGAAGGTGATGTCATCGTCAGCCGCCAGCGCAACGCCACCGCAGGTGCAGAGTAAAAGGAACAAGCGTTTTTTCATTGGTAATCCACCACCATCGTCATAGTGGCGTTAAAAACCGCAGGCATAAGCTGCGCTCCGCTCTGTTTAACCGGCACTGCTTTGAGATTGGGCGACTGGTAAAAGTTGAAAGGAGTCCAGTTACCTTCACCCACTCTGAACAAAGAGTTATCGGCACCGTTTTCGATGCGAATGCCCAGGCCTGGTATTTCGGTGGCCATGACAGTTTCCCCGTTAATCACGGTGGTTGCGCCTTTAAGCTGCATCCGCAGTTCATCAGCACCCACCGCCCTGTTATCACAGTTCAGGGTATAAAGCGGGGTCGTGGTACGGTAATTTGTGCCATTGATTTTGCTAATGTAGACATTGCCAAAATCCACGTTGCTCCCCTTTACGGAACAGGGCGGTGGCCCATCCACCAAAATGCGCAACGACAATGACACCTTTTTACTTTGCCCTGCGACAGCAAGGTTCCCCATCAGCCAGCCGCTCAGGAGAAAAATGCCCGTTCCCACCAGAAACGTGTATTTCATAAGACTCTCCCGGCATCAGCCTTTGCGGCTTTGCTCTGCATCCACCTGGCAATTATTGCCAGTGCATTTAAAGTTCAGCGACAATCGCGCACCGTAGTCGTTGACATAAGTCAGCACCGGCACAGTGTCCATCTTCACATTCAACGGTGCGGACGATTTCGGCGGCATGACCAGCGGCGTAAACCCAGCTGCCGGATTACCATTTTTCTGTGTGCTGGCATTGCTGATAATCACGTAATACGGCGTGGGGTTGTTGACGGTGAACGCCTGGCCATTGCGGGTTAACGTCACCTTGTGCTGCCACGGGTCTCTCATGTTAATTTTTGCCAGTGCCTTGGGTCGCCAGAACAATTTGATACGCGTTTGCAGGGCAATCTGCAGCGTATTAGGTTTGTTCGATTTTGGCGGGATTTCACGCACGTTAAAGTAGAACATGCTCTCACGATCGGCGGGTAACTTGTTGATATCCGGCATTCCCTGGACTTTTACCTGACCATTCATCATCGCATCTATACGCTGTACCGGCGGCAGTACCGTAAGTGGCGAGCTGATTTTGTTGCCCTTTTCGTCCTCCATCCAGCTTTGCGCCAGGTAGGGCTGCTTCGGGTCGTTATTGCGCAACGTGACGCTGATAGATTTGTCGCCTTCATTGAAGATCAGGCGTGTGCGATCGGGCGTCACCGATGCGTCGGTTGTAAAACTGGCGGCCGCCACCAGCAGCGCCAGCGCCGGGGCAACGCGTGTTGCAGAGCGAGTCAATGTATACATGGATCAATCCTTAATCACGTTATTGGTTTGCTGAAATAGCCATGGGTTCCGCGCCAGGTGTGACCTGCTGCGTTTGTTCCTGAATCATCGGTTTAATCTCTACCGGAGCCGCAGGCATCACCGCGCCTTGTTGCTTGCAGGGCAGTAACAGGCCATTGAACAGGTCGGCGGGTAGCGGGTCTGGCAGAGAAATCTCACAGTGGGGTTCACCATTCCATGAGACACGCATGTGTTCGCCCGCTTTTACCCCGGCCAGATAGACGTTGCCGTCATCATCAACCAGGCCGACCTGCTGGTCATGCTCGTTACTCACTTCCGCACCGAATGGTGGGTAACTGCCATCACTCATGCGCAGAACTGCCATCGCCTTTTGCCCACTGATGACCGCAAATTGACGATAGCCAATAGCGCCTTCGGTAAGCGTCGCCTGCACGACAGACTGCGTGGCTTCGGCGTTTTCTGGCAGTTTGGTCAGGTCAATCGTGGCCTGGTTACGGTAGTAATTATTGACGTCGGCAACGACGGCTTTGCCAAACATATTGGTGTACACCGCTGCACCGTTTCCTTCGACCGGTACGTCCGCGACACCGTCAGCGTCAATCAGTAATCGCGTACCGCCCATATTTTGAGTACGGTGCAACGCGCCACCGTGAGCCGTGAGCGTAGCGCCGCCCTGTAGCGACAACCCGGCAGAGGTGTACTGCCCTTCATGGTAGTTGGCACTGAGGTCCACATGGGCCATTGAACCGTCACGGCTGTAATAACCATCCACGCTGGAGTGATTTTCACTGTTGCCCACGTTTATCTGATAATGACTGGCGTCATCGATACGGCTGAAATACCCTACCTGGCTGCTGTCTGAACCGCTACCGTAGTTGCCGTTGTAACTCACAACGCTGCTATCGCCCCACGGCATGCTTAAGGAGATGTAGACGCCTTTGTCAGCGCTGTCGTCATACTCGTAGCGATAACCGGTCAGAGAGATACTCATGTTACGAATGCCGCCCATATTGAAATAGTGGGAGAGCATTACGTTGTAGTTGGTCTGTTCATCACGATCCCAGTAGGTGTGACGCGTATAGTTCAGATAAACAGAAACACCGGCATCCCTGAAGTTCTGGTTATAGGTGGCGGTGTACATCTCTTTATCATTGCCTGAGCGGACCATTGCGCTGTCATTCGCGTCCAGGTACTCGCTCATGGTCATATAGTTCTCTTCCGAGAAGCGGTATCCGGCGAAGGTGACGCGGCTGTTGAGTTCGTCAAAGTCTTTGGAATAACTGACTCTGAAAGAGTTACCGTCGAGCGTGCTTTTTCCGTAAGGGGTCGAATCGTCAAGTCGGGTATGCGAGTGGGTGATATCAAAGGCCATCGCGCCGAAAACGGAGAGATCGCGACCAATCCCAAGCGCGGCTGACTGGTAATTTTCATCGCCAAGCGCCCCGCCATACAGCGACCAGCCGTTTGCTATCCCCCAGGACGCCTCGCCACCGGAAAAGAACCCGCCTTGCACATGGTGCCCCCACTCCTGTGGTCGCCCCATCATAATTTTGTAGCGCACCTGGCCCGGGCGAGTCAGGAACGGCATGGAGGCAGTGCTGATGTCATACTCCTGCACCTGACCGTTTGTCTCTTCAATGCGCACATGCAGCGTACCAGAGCTAAAATCGGCGAGATCCTGGATACGGAATGGCCCGGCTGGCACCTGGGTTTCATAGATTACGCGCCCGGCCTGGCTAACGGTGACTTTCGCCGCCGTATGGGCCACGCCGGAAATATCCGGGGCATAGCCGCGCAGGTTCGGCGGCAGCATTTGATCGTCAGTACTGATACTACCGCCGATGTAGTTAAAGCCATCGAAAATATCGGAATCGAGGTAATCTTCACCGAGTGCCAGTTTGGCTTTCAGGCTCGGTAACGCGCGCCAGGCATAGTAACGGCTCCAGTCCCAGTTTCTTTCGGTGCTGTCTTCCGTCTCTTCGTCGTTACTGCGGGTATGCTGATAATCGCTCTGCCAGTCGGCTCGCAAGCGCCACGGCCCAAGGTTAACGCCAACCGTACCGTTGCCGCTGATATCGTTGCTGTCATCACCGCCATTTTCTTCGTGTCGGGTTTGGGCGTTGATGCTGTAATCGGCAATTAAACCTGAGATGCCATCATCCCAGCGCGAGGGAGGGTCCCAGTCGACATCGCTGTATTCAAGATAAGCCTGCGGCAAGCTGATAAGGAGTGCGGACTGGCTTAAATCAACACGCATTTCCAGACCGTCTAATTGGCCTGGCTTGAGGCATTTACCGTCGTGAACCCATTGAAAATTTTTCGCAATGTCTTCTTTGAAACCAAGCAGTGCCACCAGGTCTGGCGACAGGCAGGCGTAAGTCTTATTGGCATCATTTTCTGTTGCATACCAGTAAATATCATATTCACCGGGTAACGGCTGTTTATTAATCTCAACCTGTAAACTGTATTTACCTGGCTCAACATAACCCTGGCTTGAAAAGCGTTTTAAATCGATTTTCGTGTCGCCTTTTAATTCCAGAAAACGGGAATCAAACTGAATATCTTCATCAGCCCAGGCATTGATATGGCATCCAGAGATGGCCACGGCAACGCACCAGGGAAGCGCCCGTAAGCGGAAAAGGGAATGGTCAGGCATACACGTATTCATCCGTGATTATTATAATAAGTCCAAAAACTCGCCAAAATCCCCCATAGCGCGATGCTATGGGGGTGAATTACCTTAGAGATAGGTAATCTGGAAGGTGGTATTCGCTTCAAAACCACCCAGGTCAGGCGTACCCGTCGCACCGACTAACCAGGCTTTGAAGTTCAGAGTCTGTTTAGGTTTGCCTTTATTAGTTACTGAGTCATTTACGATCGGCTGTTTAATACCAGCACCGCTTTTATAGGAAGTACCTTGCTTATCACCAATCGCCAGGCTTACATTGTTAAACGCAGCACCTGTATCGGTATTAAAAATGGTGTAGTAATTGTCGTTTCCCGTAGAAACGTTACCGGTGAATGTCGTTTCCATGTTCGTTTGGGTATCAAATACGCAGTCCTGTAAACGAATCTGAAAGTCTTTCGGCGTGGTAGTCCCGTTGTTTTTGAGTGCTTCTGCACCAATGTTGCCTAAATCCACTTCCAGTTTGTGATCGTCTGGAACGATAGAGCACGGAGAGTCTTCAATGGTGCCATAGAAACGTGCAGTACCGTTGTTGCCTGCAGCGAAGGCTGACGTGGAGACAACTGCGCCCATCACCATTGCGGCTGCAATGGCAGTTTTGGCAAACTTACTCATTATTTGTCCTTAAATCATTAAAATGTATAATACAAGCAACTGACATAATATTATTGTATATATTATGTCTGACACTTTTAGTTAACCATTGAACATCATATGTCCCAAATAATCATAGAATGTAAACAGATATTCTCTGGTGTGTCGTTATGTTGGTCTTATCTTTAAAAACAATCAATGTAGTAATACTTAAAGACTTTATGTAGATTTAATTAATAAATACAAAATCAGAATATTTCACTCGATTTTCAATAAAAATACATGCACGCCATCAAAAAAAAGAAAAACCTCATAACTAATGTGAATGCATTGGATATAAAAACCACTAAAGGAATTTATAGTGATTTTGCATTTATTTATTGCTAACATTCAATCTTGATTAAATTAATTAATTTATATTCAAGATACAAAACCATTATTCCACTGTGTTATTACCAGTTTCAATAACAAGAAAGATAATAAAATTCGTGATATGTAAAATATGATCACAATTAGGACAGAAAAAATTTGCCCGGTATACGCGTACGCAACCGGGCATATGAGCTTTTAAATTGCTTTTGCCATCTTCAGATTACACGGGCTCATCTGCCAGTTGAATTGACCGTTTCCACTTTCATCAAGTGTTACGCTGGCAATCGCTGAAGTGGTAAACATAGGCGGCGTTTCGCCCGGACATAACTCGGCAACCAGATACCCGACTAATGGTAAGTGGGAGATAACCAGTACCGACTCGACACCTTCGTTGGTCAGTGCCTGGAGATACGCACTGACCAGACCAACATCGCCACAGGGCGTTAGCTCAGGCAGAACTTCTACACTGGAAGGCAGGTCCATACAATCCGCCACTTCTTCCAGTGTTTGCTCGGCTCGCAGGAACGGGCTCACCAGAACACGTTCGATTTCCACTTTTTGACCTTTCAGCCAGTTCGCCATCAGGCGAGATTCGTCACAACCATTAGTGGTCAGAGGACGAACCGAATCACTGGCGGCATCGAGGGCTGCGTCGCCGTGACGCATGATAAAAACTTGCATATTGCACCGCTTTTGTTAACCAGATTCGCCCATCGTGTTTCATCTGAAACCAGAGAAACACGACGGTGGCCGGCATTGTGCCTTATCCATTCACCGAATGAAACGCTGTTTTTTACCTCAATGGCGTAAGTATAGTCAATATGCGTTTACATTTTGACCAACACTCCGCCATTCAGCGCGGATTCATATAACTTTGACCTTCTTATTGCAGGTCAGTTGCAGTTGTTTTCCAAAAACTTTCCCCACGTTCGCTCATCTCAACTAAACGATCGCAAGGGGTAAAACGAGAACCGTACCGCGCGGTCAGACGTTGCATTATTGCAACCACTTCTGCCGCACCGAGAGCGTCGATATAGCGAAATGGGCCACCGAGAAACGGCGGAAACCCAATTCCAAATACCGCGCCGATATCCCCGTCACGCACGCTACGGATAACCTGCTCGTCCAGACAACGTACAGCTTCATTCAGCATCATCATCACACACCGTTCAGCAACCTGCGGTGCGGAGAGTCGCCCCTGCCCTTGCGCGCCAATCAGCGGATAAATAGCAGGATCGACCTGTTTTTTGCTTTTACGCCCTTTCGGCCCATAAAGATAGAAACCCCGACCATTTTTTCTGCCTTTGCGATCGTCATTCAAAATTGAAGAAACAACATTTGCAGGCGCGCTAAAACGTTCTCCATAAGCGGCTTCCAGTACAGGAATAATTTTAGTCCCGGTGTCGATTCCTACCTCATCCAAAAGTTGGATTGGTCCCACCGGAAAACCAAACTTGACCAGTGCGGCATCGATATGCTCAACCCGTTCACCTTCAGTCAACATGCGGATAGCTTCATTGATGTAAGGCGCTAAAATGCGATTGACATAAAACCCGGCTTTGTCACGCACAACAATTGGCGTTTTTCCCTGTTTTTTCGCCAGTTTTACCGTTGTAGCGATGGTTTGCGCCGATGTCCCCGTATGGGGAATGATCTCCACCAGCGGCATTTTTTCTACCGGGCTGAAGAAATGAAGACCGATAACCTGCTCCGGCCGCGAGGCGTGAGCGGCAATATCGCTAATTGGTAAAGATGACGTATTCGAAGCGAAGATGGTATGAGTGGCGCAATTTTCCTCTACTTCCGCCACCATCTTTTGTTTTAATTCGAGATTTTCAAACACCGCTTCAATAATTAAGTCACGATGGGCAAAGCCGCGATAATCCGTTGTTCCCGAAATTAATGCCAGCTGTTTGTCACGTTCGCTGGCTTTGAGATGTCGGCGGCGCACTTTGCCCTCCAACTGATCCCAGCTGTACTTCAATGCATGATTTATGCCCTGCGGGTTGATATCTTTAATTCTGACCGGCAAGCCCGCTTTACAAGCAGTAACATAAGCAATACCGCCCCCCATCAAGCCACCACCTAAAATTCCTACGCTATTTAACGGCGCGGGCGGAGCATCACTGCCCGGATCTTTCTTCACTTCGGTACTGGCAAAAAAGATACTACGCAGAGCCTGCGATTGTGGTGTCATCGCCAGTTCACCAAAGGCACGGGCTTCCGCGTCATAGCCGCTACTGGTGCCTTGCGCTAATCCGGTTTCGATGACTTCAAGAATGCGTTTTGTCGCCGGATAGTTCCCCTGAGTTTTCTGCTCTGTTTTCTTGCCGACCATTTTGAACAACAGTGCACGACCTAGCGGCCCCGCCAGAATACGCTCGCGTACAGGTAGCGGGCGGGAAGATAGTCGATCCTGCTTTGCCAACTCAACGGCGGATTCCAGTAAAATAGAGTGCGGAACGACATCATCCACCAGCCCCAGTTTGAAAGCCTGCTTTGCCCGTAGTTGCTTGCCTGTGAGGATCATCTCCAGCGCGGTGCTGACGCCAATGAGGCGCGGCAAACGCTGAGTACCGCCTGAACCTGGCAATAATCCAAGCTGAACTTCCGGCAAGCCAAGCACCGTTTTAGGATCGTCACTGCAGACGCGGCCATGACACGCCAGTGCCAGTTCCAGCCCGCCCCCCAGGCAAGCGCCATGAATAGCCGCGATAACCGGAACAGGCAGAGCATGAATCTCCGCCATTAACTGTTGCCCCTGCCGCGCCAGCTCTTCCGCTTCTTGCGCCGTTTTGCAGTTGCCGATCATGTTGATGTCTGCTCCGGCGATAAAGTTGTCCGGTTTCGCTGAGATAAATACAACTCCACGTAATTCTTTGTTTTCGCGAAGTTGCTTAATAATGGTGCGCACCTGCGAGGCAAACTCCGCCTTCAGGGTATTCATTTTCTCACCGGGAACATCGATGGTGATGACTGCAATGTTGTCCAGACGAACATTAAGAGTAAAAGCTGATGCCATTTCCATTATTCCGCCTCCAGAACCATTGCCGCACCAAGCCCACCAGCAGCACAAGCGGTCACTAAGCCAAATCCACCGCCGCGACGGCGAAGTTCATGCAATGTCTGGGTAATCATCCGCGCTCCAGTCGCTGCGAAGGGATGCCCGTACGCAATGGAACCACCAAGCACGTTAAACTTACTATCGTCCACTTCACCAGTAGCATGGGAACGCCCCAGTACGTCGCGCGCAAAACGTTCGCTGCCAAGCAACTGAATATTAGCCAGCGTCTGGGCGGCAAAGGCTTCGTGCATGTCAATCAATGTCAGATCGGCCATCGTCAATCCAGCGCGTTCCAGCGCCAGCGGCGTTGACCAGGCCGGGCCGAGCAACATGTCCTGCCAGACATCAATAGCGGTAAATGCGTAGCTACGCAGATATCCCAGCGGCACCAGGCCCAATTCTTTCGCCCGTGATTCAGTCATCAGGATCACCGCCGCTGCGCCATCGGTCAGCGGCGTACTGTTTGCTGCCGTTACCGTCCCGTGTTTGCGATCAAACGCCGGACGCAGCTTTGCGTAATCAGCAAGCGTGGAATTGCCGCGAATATTGTTGTCTTCCGCGAGCGGTTGTTTATAAGGAGGAACGTAGGCGGTCATTACCTCTTCTTTGAGCTTATCTTCTGACCATGCCTGAGCAGCACGCTGATGTGAACGGTGCGCCAGCGCATCTTGCTGTTCGCGAGTAATACCGTAGGTTTTCGCCATTTGTTCGGCGGTGTCGCCCATCCGCAAGCCTGTGGAATACTCCGCCACCGCAGGCGGTACGGGCATTAAGTCACGCAAACGCAGGCGAGAAAAAAGTTTCAGTCGTTGGCTCATCGTACGGGCTTTGTTGACATCCACCAACACGCGCGCCAGTTTTTTACTAACACCAATGGGCAATACGGAAGAGGAATCTGCCCCGCCGGCAATCCCCGCACGAATAGTTCCCGCCATCAGGCTTTCGGCGACGTTTGCAACCGCCTGAAAACTGGTAGCACAAGCGCGGCTGACGCTGTAAGCATCGGTATGGACATTCATTCCGGTGCCAAGAACAATTTCACGCGCAATGTTGGGGGCTTCAGGCATTTGTACGACCTGACCAAAAACCAGTTGTTCAATCACTTCGGCGGGGATCTCGCTGCGTGCCAGCAATTCGCCTACGACAATCTTCCCCAAATCAACAGCGGGAATGCCATGAAAAGCCGTCGCCTGACGGGCAAAAGGCGTACGTAAGCCGCTAACAATGGCGATACGATCGCCCTGGCGGGTAATCAGCGGTAAAACCTGACCCATAACACTCCCCTGTAAAAAAAATAAATAAAGTGGTCTGACCTGATCATAGTCTTAACCATTTTTTTACATTTAGCCAAGTGGAGAAAAGGGAAAGTGGGAGCTATGACACAGAGAGAAAAGAGGAAGAGAAAATAAAAACGCCCCCGCCATGAACTGACAGGGGCGTATATACCCGAGAGGAATTAACGCAGACCCAGCTGGAAGATCAACATTTCAGCTTCGCAGGCAAAAGTGAAATCGATATCCAGGCGCACACCGTCAGACTCTTCAGTGAAAGTCGGGGTGATTTTGCAAGGTTCGGATTCAACGCTACGGGCTTTTTCAGTCAGCGCCGCCAGCGTTTGTTCTGCTTCTGCGCGGTTTGCAAACACGCGGCTGTAAGACGCGGTGCAGTCGGAGTTGTCCATAATGGTGCCAACATCCATACAGCAGCAAACCGGGGTTTCATCAGCACTACATTTACTCATCGTTGATTTCCTCTGTATGTGCACCTAAGGTGCCAGATAAACGTTGGGGATATTTTACGCTTCCGGAAAGTGCTGCTCCAGTTGTTAATTCTGCAAAATCGGATAAGTGACCGAAATCACACTTAAAAATGATCTAAAACAAAATTCACCCGAATCCATGAGTGCGCCACCTCCAAATTTTGCCAGCTGGATCGCGTTTCTTAGATCATATTTGAAAAAATATAGAAACATACTTGCAACATTCCATCTGGTCAGACCTATACTCTCGCCACTGGTCTGATTTCTAAGATGTACCTCAGACCCTACACTTCGCGCTCCTGTTACAGTACGTAACATAGTTTGTATAAAAATAAATCATTGAGGTTATGGTCATGAGCCAGAAAACCCTGTTTACAAAGTCTGCTATCGCAGTCGCAGTGGCACTTATCTCCACCCAGGCCTGGTCGGCAGGCTTTCAGTTAAACGAATTTTCTTCCTCTGGCCTGGGCCGGGCTTATTCAGGGGAAGGCGCTATTGCCGATGATGCAGGTAACGTCAGCCGTAACCCCGCGTTGATTACCATGTTTGACCGCCCGACATTTTCTGCGGGTGCGGTTTATATTGATCCGGATGTAAATATCAGCGGAACGTCTCCGTCTGGTCGTAGCCTGAAAGCCGATAACATCGCGCCTACGGCATGGGTTCCGAACATGCACTTTGTTGCACCGATTAACGACCAATTTGGTTGGGGGGCTTCAATTACCTCTAACTATGGTCTGGCGACAGAGTTTAACGATACTTATGCAGGCGGTTCTGTCGGTGGTACCACCGACCTCGAAACCATGAACCTGAACTTAAGCGGTGCATATCGCTTAAACAATGCATGGAGCTTTGGTCTTGGTTTCAACGCCGTCTACGCTCGTGCGAAAATTGAACGTTTTGCAGGCGATCTGGGGCAACTGGTGGCTGGTCAGATTATGCAATCTCCTGCTGGGCAGACTCCTCAGGGGCAAGCATTAGCAGCTACCGCCAACGGCATCGACAGTAATACCAAAATCGCTCACCTGAACGGTAACCAGTGGGGCTTTGGCTGGAACGCCGGGATCCTGTACGAACTGGATAAAAACAACCGCTACGCTTTGACCTACCGCTCTGAAGTGAAAATTGACTTCAAGGGTAACTACAGCAGCGATCTTAACCCGGCTTTTAATAACTACGGTTTGCCAATTCCTACCGCGACAGGTGGCGCAACGCAGTCGGGTTATCTGACGCTGAACCTGCCTGAAATGTGGGAAGTGTCGGGTTATAACCGTGTTGATCCGCAGTGGGCAATTCACTATAGCCTGGCTTACACCAGCTGGAGTCAGTTCCAGCAACTGAAAGCGACATCAACGAGTGGCGACACGCTGTTCCAGAAACATGAAGGCTTTAAAGATGCTTACCGCATCGCGTTGGGTACCACTTATTACTACGATGATAACTGGACCTTCCGTACCGGTATCGCCTTCGATGACAGCCCAGTTCCGGCACAGAATCGTTCTATCTCCATTCCGGACCAGGACCGTTTCTGGCTGAGTGCAGGTACGACTTACGCATTTAATAAAGATGCTTCAGTCGACGTTGGTGTTTCTTATATGCACGGCCAGAGCGTGAAAATTAACGAAGGCCCATATCAGTTCGAGTCTGAAGGTAAAGCCTGGCTGTTCGGGACGAACTTTAACTACGCGTTCTGATAACGCGTTAGCTTAGTTAAAGTCACCTGCTATGCAGGTGACTTTAACTCCCTCTCTTCACCGAAAGTAGTTTCCTCATTGCTTGCCTCCTGAGTTTTGCAAACAGCCTGATGGCAGCTTGCCCTTGCAAATTTGTAAGCGTTATCCACAGACAGGCCTGAAGGGAAAGACAGATTATCAGGCATTCTGCTCGTCCTTCTCAATGAGTTTACTTTTCTGAATTTCCAGGATACTCAAACCACCCTGGCTATTATGCACTCATACACTCAAATTAAAGATAGGTTCTAAATAAATGAGCGTTTTTTGATAGTCTATTTTATTAGGTAATATATATTTGCAACAAATCAATCAACGTGGAATAAAATCATGCTACCAGCTGTTTCAATCAACAATACCTGCCCAACTTACACAGAATCCACCAATGAAAATAACAATAATGAAGTTAATGGATTAGTACAAGAGTTCAAAAACCTTTTTAATGGCAAGGAAGGAATAAGTACCTGTATTAAACATCTACTTGAGCTTATAAAAAATGCCATACGAGGAACCGGTGAACTTGATAGAATAATTATCAATAATTCCTCAGTTACTTATATTGATATTGGCTCCAATGATACAGACTATATTACTATTGGTATCGACAACCAAGAACCAATAAAATTATCTGCGAACTATAAAGACAAAGAACTCGTCCGTACTATCATTAATGACAACATAGTTGAGAAGACTCATGATGATATAAATAATGCTGAATATACTGATGATGGTATTATTGGTATTAATAATCAAGAACCAACAAAATCACCTGCGAACGATGAAAACAAAAAAGTCGGTCAAACCATCATCAGTGAAAATGTAGTAGAGAATACTCATGATATCCATAACAAGGAAATGATCTTCAGCGCAATAAAAGAAATATATGATGGAAATCCTGGTTTTATCTTCGATAAAATATCACACAAACTCAGACATACGGTAACGAAACTTGATGAGAGCGGGAAAAGCGAACCAACGGACTTATTTACCTGGTACGGTAAAGATAAAAAAGGCGACTCTCTCGCTATTGTAATTAAAAATAAAAACGGAAATGATTACTTATCTCTCGGTTACTACGATCAGGACGACTACCACATTCAAAGAGGAATTCGTATTAATGGTGATAGTCTCACCCAATATTGTAGTGAAAACGCCAGGAATGCTTCAGCGTGGTTTGAAAGCAGTAAAGCTATCATGGCAGAGTCATTTGCAACAGGTTCCGATCATCAGGTTGTAAACGAGCTCAACGGGGAAAGACTGAGAGAACCTAACGAAGTTTTTAAACGTTTAGGTCGAGCAATAAGATACAATTTTCAAGTGGACGATGCAAAATTTAGACGCGATAATGTAAAAGAAATAATTTCTACTTTATTCGCTAACGAAGTTGACGTTGACAACTCTCAAAATGAATATAAACAGTTTAAGGAAATCGAAGATAAAGTTGAAAAAAGACTTCAAAATCGCCAGATGAAATATCAAAGTGAAATTAAACAACTCTCTGCGTTGGGTGTTAATTTTGATGATAATTAAAATTATTTGTCCAGTTTTTTGATTTTTCAACGTCTGAATATCGGAAACAGTCAGTGACGAACATCAGTATTTTTACATAATTTCGTCCGGGTCATTGTCGGTTTGTCTCCTTTTACTTGTGGTAATTGATGGATAACAACAAAAAAGGTGAGTTTTGCGACTCACCTTTTTTATTTGTTTCTTATTCAGAATCGATATCTTTTAACTCATCCTGAATCGCTTGCGCGTTCGGGTTTTCCTGCGGTTTGAGTTCGCCGCCATTGGCGATGAAATCATGACGCTGGAAGTACGCTTCGCGCACCATAATGTATGGGTCGGACGACTGACGCAGCAGGCCGTCGGAATCCAGCAGTTGCGCACGGGTTTCGATACCTTCAAGCGTCCATTTACCCACGGACATCGGCCAGGTCAGCCAGGAAAGTACCGGGTAAAGACCATCCGCCATATCACCGCCGTCATCACGCAGCGTGAAGCTACCGTAGAACGGTAATTGTACGTACGGCCCATAACCCACGCCATAATGACCAAGCGTACTACCGAAGCGGTGAGGTTCAGTCCGTTGCAGTTTCGGGTTCGCCATCCCCGCAACATCAATAAAGCCGCCCATCCCCAAAATAGTGTTCAGGAAAAAGCGGGTAAAGTGGACCATCCCCTGATAAGGGTCGCCCTGCAAGAAGTAGTTAACCATCACCGCAGGTTCTTCAAGGTTGCCGGTAAAGTTGCTCAAACCGTTACGCGCCGGTTGCGGAACATAATCACGCCAGGCGACTGCGACCGGTCGAACAATATACGGGTCTAATACATTGAAGTTGAAGTTGTACATGGTGCGGTTGAACCCTTCTAATGGGTCAGAACGCCCTTGCTGATCTGTACCAGAACTCGCACACCCCACCAGAAGCGTAGTTCCAAGAGCAAGCGCCGACAGGCGAAGCTTCATAAATGTCTCCCTGTTTTTTTTATGGCTTATGCAGTTTGCCATCCATGACGGAACGATACCGTATCCGCCTGTTTAGGTGTGGGCGATTGTAACAGCACGTCAACTGATGTCCAGACGCCCTGATTTGCTGATTTGATCATAGCCTGGTAATCGACGCCCTGTAGGCTACTTGATTCTATAGAAACAGAAAAAGGCAAACACAGCCTTTTCTACATTTTCAGAGTAACTCCCGCCAGTTGCGAGCAAAAAAGCCGCTACGCTTTAGCTATACGTGCTAATTCAAGAGAAGAGACCATGGACAACGACAAAATTGATCAACACAGCGACGAAATTGAAGTTGAGAGCGAAGAAAAAGAACGCGGCAAAAAAATAGAAATAGATGAAGACCGACTCCCCTCCCGGGCGATGGCAATTCATGAACATATCCGCCAGGATGGTGAAAAAGAGCTGGAACGCGACGCAATGGCGCTACTGTGGTCAGCCATTGCGGCGGGTCTGTCGATGGGCGCTTCACTACTGGCAAAAGGGATATTTCATGTCGAACTGGAAGGCGTGCCGGGCAGTTTCTTGCTGGAGAATCTCGGTTATACCTTTGGCTTTATTATCGTCATTATGGCCCGCCAGCAATTATTTACCGAAAACACCGTGACTGCGGTACTACCCGTCATGCAAAAACCGACAATGAGCAACGTCGGCTTACTTATGCGGTTATGGGGCGTCGTGCTGCTGGGGAATATTCTCGGGACAGGTATTGCGGCGTGGGCATTTGAATATATGCCTATCTTTAATGAAGAAACTCGCGATGCATTTGTAAAAATCGGCATGGATGTGATGAAGAACACCCCCAGTGAGATGTTTGCCAACGCGATCATTTCCGGCTGGCTGATCGCCACTATGGTATGGATGTTTCCTGCAGCGGGTGCGGCAAAGATTGTAGTGATTATATTAATGACCTGGCTTATCGCCCTCGGAGACACCACCCACATCGTTGTCGGTTCTGTAGAAATCCTCTATCTGGTATTTAACGGCACGCTGCACTGGAGCGATTTCATCTGGCCCTTCGCGCTGCCTACTCTGGCAGGAAACATCTGCGGCGGCACCTTTATCTTCGCGTTAATGAGTCATGCACAGATCCGTAACGACATGAGCAACAAGCGCAAAGCAGAAGCACGACAAAAAGCAGAACGTGCGGAAAACATTAAGAAAAATGATAAAAACCCGGCATAAATGGCGAGGGTTTAAGCAATCGAGCGGCAGTGTACTTACCCCGCTGAGCATTAGCGGGTATACTCATGCCGCATTGTCCTCTTAGTTAAATGGATATAACGAGCCCCTCCTAAGGGCTAATTGCAGGTTCGATTCCTGCAGGGGACACCATTTATCCTTCCAACGAAATCTACCTTCCCCGCGTAAAAGTTGGGTTTGGCAGCACACTTGCCCTAAATCTACTCATTTTCCCTGCAACAGGTTGAAATCTCAGCACTGTGCGGCGATGACTAAACAGCCCCGGGCCTGGCAATGTAATCATCACACAGAATCCTGATCGCGAAATCTGGCTTGACTCGATACTTCACTCCGCAATGCATTCCTTGATGGATTAGCAGGCCCGTGATACACGGGACAGGTCGCTGAATTACGACAATTTCCTGGAAATCAGCGAACCGCGTATCCTGAGTACATTTGAGCGACTGTTCCAGAACATGAATGAGGCGTTTGGATTAGGCGATTATTAGCCGCGCTAAGCATTTTGGTATTATTATTTTCCGGTTGAGGGATATAGAGCTATCGACAACAACCGGAAAGAGTTTACGTCTATATTGCAGAAGGTACAGGCGTTTCCATCACCATTTGCTCACGTTTTTTACTCAGGAAGAAAATGCCAAATAACAACATCAGGCAGACAATACCCGAAATTACGAAGAAAACCGTCTGGTAACCTGCATGGTCAAAAAGTATTCCAGTCGGCGTTGAAAGCAACACAATCCCCAACGAACTGGCAATTTGAAAACCAATCAGAAAGATCGTCGACGACAGGCGTTTATCAAAGTTTGCCACGCTGTATTTGAAGACGGAAATGACACACAGTGGAACCTCAATGGCATGTAACAGCTTCACTAATGAAATAATCCAGGGATTAACGAACAGTGCGCAGGAAAGAATACGCAACGCCATAATCACAACACCGATAAGTAATGCATTTTTTGGCCCTACCCGATTAACAAAGAAAGGAATAATGGCCATGCACAGCGCTTCGAGTACAACCTGGAATGAGTTGAGATAACCATACAGGCGCGTTCCTACATCGTGTGATTCGAATAAACCTGCATAAAAAACAGGAAAGAGCTGTTGATCAAAAATGTTATAGAAAGACCACGTCCCCACAATAAATATGACGAAAATCCAGAAGTTTCGATCCTTGAAAACTGCAATAAAATCCTCTTTTTTTACCCCTCCCGCATCTGCCGCTACGCACTGCTGATCCTGATATTTAAAACGCATGTTGATCATCATAAATACAGCGCCAAATAGCGAAACCAACCAGAAGTTGATATGGGGACTGATACTGAAAAATATGCCAGCAAAGAACGCGCCAATCGCATAGCCAAAAGATCCCCAAGCGCGCGCTGTTCCATATTCGAAATGAAAATTTCGTGCCATTTTTTCGGTGAAGCTATCAAGCAGACCGCAGCCCGCCAGATACCCTAAGCCAAAAAAGAGCGCCCCCAAAATTAGACCTACAGAAAAATTGCTTTGCAGTAACGGTTCATAAACGTAAATCATAAACGGTCCGGTCAAGACCAGGATGAAACTCATACACCAGATAAGCGGTTTCTTCAGACCGAGTTTATCCTGGACGATGCCGTAGACCATCATAAATAGAATGCTGGTAAACTGGTTGACCGAATAAAGTGTACCTAATTCCGTCCCAGTCAACCCTAGATGTCCTTTCAGCCAAATAGCGTATAACGACCACCACAGCGACCAGGAAATAAAAAAGAGAAATGAGTAACTGGATGCAAAACGATAGTACACATTTCTGAATGGTATATTCAGTGCCATAATTACCTGCCTGTCGTTAAAATATTCACGTCCTATTCAGAGACAAGAACGGCCTCGCCGTTTATTTCTCACTATTCCAGATCTTGTCGACATGGCAGCGCTGTCATTGCCCCTTTCGCCGTTACTGCAAGCGCTCCGCAACGTTGAGCGAGATCGATAATTCGTCGCATTTCTCTCTCATCGGTCTCTAATCCCGTAGAGGAAAGACCTGTGAGTAACCCGGCAACGAACGCATCTCCCGCCCCCGTGCTATCGACACAATTCACAGACATTCCAGCAAAATGGTGAACTTGTCCTCGATAACAGACCACCACCCCTTCTGCACCTTTAGTCACCAACAGCATGGCGATCTCATACTCTTTTGCCAGAGCACATATATCCCGATCGTTCTGTGTTTTTCCGCTGATAAGTCGCCATTCTTCTTCCGAGAGCTTGACGACATCCGCCAGTTGTAGCGCCTGTCGCAAACACAAGCGGAGCAAATGCTCGTCTTGCCACAGATCTTCACGAATATTGGGATCGAAGCTGACAAAACCTCCGGCATGCCGGATCGCCGTCATCGCAGTAAATGCGCTGGTACGCGAAGGTTCAGCAGACAACGCAATAGAACAGAGATGTAACCATTCGCCATGTCGCCAGAAGGGCAAGTCAGTCGTCTCTAAAAAAAGATCGGCACTAGGGCGGACCATAAACGTAAATGAACGTTCCCCCTGATCGTTCAGATCGACAAGCACCGTGGATGTTCGGTGCCATTCATCCTGCTTCAGATACGTGATATCGACTCCCTCCGTTAGCAGCGTTCTTTGCATTAACGCGCCAAAAGGATCATCACCCACCCGGCCTATAAACCCACTTATTCCGCCTAATCTGGCGATTCCCACCGCAACGTTAGCTGGCGCGCCGCCAGGACAAGGCAGTAGGCGCCCGTCTGATTCAGGCAAGAGATCGACAACCGCATCCCCTAAAACCCATACTTTGGCTGACATTTTTTTCCCTCAAATTCATCTGACTTACGCATAGTGATAAACCTCTTTTTCGCAAAATCGTCATGGATTTACTAAAACATGCACATTCGATCACAAAACGTCATAGTTAACGTTAACATTTGTGATATTAATCACATTTATAAAGATAAGGGGCTTTATTTTTATAAAAGTTAACGTTAACAATTCACCAAATTTGCTTAACCAGGATGATTAAAATGACGCAATCTCGATTGCATGCGGCGCAAAACGCACTAGCAAAACTTCACGAGCGCCGGGGGAATACTTTTTATCCCCATTTTCACCTCGCGCCTCCAGCCGGGTGGATGAACGATCCAAACGGCCTGATCTGGTTTAACAATCGTTATCACGCGTTTTATCAGCATCACCCGATGAGCGAACACTGGGGGCCAATGCACTGGGGACATGCCACCAGCGACGATATGATCCACTGGCAGCACGAGCCTATTGCGCTAGCGCCAGGAGACGAGAATGACAAAGACGGGTGTTTTTCAGGTAGTGCTGTTGATGACAATGGTGTCCTCTCACTTATCTACACCGGCCACGTCTGGCTCGATGATGCAGGTAATGACGATGCAATTCGTGAAGTACAATGTCTGGCTACCAGCCGGGATGGTATTCATTTCGAGAAACAAGGTGTGATCCTCACTCCACCAGAAGGAATCATGCACTTCCGCGATCCTAAAGTGTGGCGTGAAGCCGACACCTGGTGGATGGTAGTCGGGGCGAAAGCCCCAGGCAACACGGGACAGATCCTGCTTTATCGCGGCAGTTCATTGCGTGAATGGACTTTCGATCGCGTACTGGCCCACGCTGATGCGGGTGAAAGCTATATGTGGGAATGTCCGGACTTTTTCAGCCTTGGCGATCAACATTATCTGATGTTTTCCCCGCAGGGAATGAATGCCGAGGGATACAATTATCGAAATCGCTTTCAAAGTGGTGTAATACCCGGAATATGGTCGCCAGGACGACTTTTTGCACAATCCGGGCATTTTACTGAACTTGATAATGGGCATGACTTTTATGCACCACAAAGCTTTTTAGCGAAGGATGGTCGGCGTATTGTTATCGGCTGGATGGATATGTGGGAATCGCCAATGCCCTCAAAACGTGAAGGCTGGGCAGGCTGCATGACGCTGGCGCGCGAGCTATCAGAGAGCAATGGCAAACTCCTACAACGCCCGGTACACGAAGCTGAGTCGTTACGCCAGCAGCATCAATCAATCTCTCCCCACACAATCAGCAACAAATATGTTTTGCAGGAAAACGCGCAAGCGGTTGAGATTCAGTTGCACTGGGCTCTGAAGAACAGCGATGCCGAACATTACGGATTACAGCTCGGCACGGGAATGCGGCTGTATATTGATAACCAATCTGAGCGACTTGTTTTGTGGCGGTATTACCCACACGAGAATTTAGATGGTTACCGTAGTATTCCCCTCCCGCAGCGTGACACGCTCGCCCTAAGGATATTTATCGATACATCATCCGTGGAAGTATTTATTAACGACGGGGAAGCTGTGATGAGTAGCCGAATCTATCCGCAGCCAGAAGAACGGGAACTGTCGCTCTATGCCGCCCACGGAGTGGCCGTGCTGCAACATGGAGCACTCTGGCAACTGGGGTAACATAATATCAGGTGGAACAACGGATCAACAGCGGGCAAGGGATCTGCGTTACCCTTCCCCCTTCACGACCTTCAATAATATGCAATGCAGCTTCCCGCCCGATCATGTCATGTGGAAGCTGAATTGTGGTCAGCGGCGGTAAAAACAGATGCCCGACGCCAACCAGATTATCAAAGCCCATTACGGCGACATCCTGCGGGATACGTACCCCCTTCGCCAGAAGAACCTGATAAGCCACAAAGGCTGCGCGATCGTTACCACAAATCAGAACATCAAAATCTGGTTTTCCAGACTGGAAGTGGGCATTGAGTATACTTGCGAGATCGGTGTAGTGATCATCACCTATGGCCATGTGAAATTGTTTCACCTCAGCCAGATCTCGTCCAGCATCACGCCAGGCCTGCTCAAATCCCTGCCGACGATACCCTGTTGCCAACGCACCTTCCGGTAGCCAGAAGCATAACGGTTGACGATAGCCCGCCGCGAGCAAATGCTGTGTTGCTTCATATTGGGCAGTGTAATCATCAGGGATATAACTGGGTAACGCTGGGTCATCCGCCACACAGTTCGCCAATACAATATTTTCACCATGCAGAGACTCAGGCAGCGTGATATGCCTCAGTCCCATTGTAGTATAGATAATGCCATCCGGACGGAGGGCAAGCAGCTGACGTGCCGCGCGGGCAGCGTCATCTTCAGAAAAAATATTGATTAAAAAACTATTCCAGCCAAACTCGCTGGCGGTTTGTTCAATGGCAAGCAGAATATCAACAGAGAAAGGAGTGGTAGCAGTATCCTGCGCCAGCACGGCGAGAGTCGACGGCTTACGTCCCTGAGCGCGCATCTTACGAGCGGAAAGATCAGGAACATAATTCAGGGTTTGGATTGCCTGCAATACGCGGTCACGCGTTGCAGGACGCACAGATTCTGCATTATGCATCACCCGGGAGACAGTCATCATCGACACTCCCGCCAGGCGTGCGACATCCTTTAATGAAGCCATACCCAAGCCGTTTGCCGTAAAACGGGCACTGTAGCAGAAACAGACGTCACTGGCGAGATCCCGCGATATTCTCAACGTCCTATCACCCGACACGACAATACAGTAAAAAATAACAAGAATTCCCGGACAATTGTAACCAATTCCGCCTCTGTTCTCGCCAACGAGTCACCATGCAGACAAGTAGGTAAAACATACCGACTGGCATCACCCACCCGGAGAAAAAATATAAATATGGATCATTGTGCTGTGGCTGTAACCAGACATCAGCCCGGAAATTATTGCGATTGGCTGCACGATCGTTACGGACCCGCTTTTCTGGCTGATGAAACAATTTTGCGGCGCTACGCTCAGTGAAACATATAAATACTATACGACAGCGACATTTATCGCTTCAGTCGTCGCTCTGGCGGGCACATTCCTGCTGTCATTTATCATCGAAGCGCAAAGAGACGTACTATGGAAAACGCTAAAATGAACTCGCTCATCGCCCAGTATCCGTTGGTAAAGGATCTGGTTGCTCTTAAAGAAACCACCTGGTTCAATCCTGGCACGACCTCATTGGCTGAAGGTTTACCTTATGTTGGCCTGACCGAACAGGATGTTCAGGACGCCCATGCGCGCTTATCTCGTTTTGCCCCCTATCTGGCAAAAGCATTTCCTGAAACGGCTGCCTCTGGAGGGATTATTGAATCAGAACTGGTTGCCATTCCGGCTATGCAAAAACGGCTGGAAAAGGAATATCAGCAACCGATCAGCGGGCAACTGTTACTGAAAAAAGATAGCCATTTGCCTATTTCCGGCTCCATAAAAGCACGCGGCGGGATTTATGAAGTCCTGGCACGTGCAGAAAAACTGGCTCTGGAAGCAGGGTTGCTGACGCTTGAAGATGACTACAGCAAACTGCTTTCTCCGGAGTTTAAGCAGTTCTTTAGCCAATACAACATTGCTGTGGGCTCAACCGGAAATCTGGGGTTATCAATCGGCATTATGAGCGCCCGCATTGGCTTTAAGGTGACAGTGCATATGTCTGCTGATGCCCGGGCATGGAAAAAAGCGAAACTGCGCAGCCATGGCGTTACGGTCGTGGAATATGAGCAAGATTATGGGGTTGCCGTCGAGGAAGGACGTAAAGCAGCGCAGTCTGACCCGAACTGTTTCTTTATTGATGACGAGAATTCCCGCACGTTGTTCCTTGGGTATTCCGTCGCAGGCCAGCGTCTAAAAGCGCAATTTGCTCAGCAAGGTCGTATCGTCGATGCTGATAACCCTCTGTTTGTCTATCTGCCGTGTGGTGTTGGCGGTGGTCCTGGTGGCGTCGCATTCGGTCTTAAACTAGCGTTTGGCGATCATGTTCACTGCTTTTTTGCCGAACCCACGCACTCCCCTTGTATGCTGTTAGGCGTCCATACCGGACTACACGATCAGATTTCTGTTCAGGATATTGGTATCGACAACCTTACCGCAGCGGATGGCCTTGCTGTTGGTCGCGCATCAGGCTTTGTCGGGCGGGCAATGGAGCGTCTGCTGGATGGCTTCTATACCCTTAGCGATCAAACCATGTATGACATGCTTGGCTGGCTGGCGCAGGAAGAAGACATTCGTCTTGAGCCTTCAGCACTGGCGGGTATGACCGGGCCTCAGCGCGTGTGCGCATCAGTAATTTACCAACAGATGCAAGGTTTCAGCACAGAACAACTGCGTAATGCCACTCATCTGGTGTGGGCGACAGGAGGTGGAATGGTGCCGGAAGAAGAGATGAAGCAATATCTGGCTAAAGTCCGTTAATAACGTTTCACCGCAGCATGGCCATCCTTTCCCTGGGTGAGCGATGCTGCCTGATAATATCCATATAAAATGATGGTACAGGTTCAAAATTCCGCGGACTTACCTGCTCTAGCCTCCTCTTTTTACCATCACCCAACGCCTTTCGCTGTAAACGGCGGTCTCGCGAACCAAACTAAAACTGTAAGTAAGATAAAAGCAATAGCCGCCATACGGAAAATCTCATTTGCAGAAATAGAAAGTGACTGCTGGGTTATTTCATTATTAATTTCATTAAGAACCCCTGAAAGCGAACCATAGTATTTATCCATAATTTGTGATGATGAATTAAACACGGGGTTAAATTGATCGATGGTTGCTGTCAACTGACTATGGTGTAACGATTCGCGTCGTCCCCACAACGTCATTGTCAACGACGTACCAACTGATCCTGACAGGGTACGAAAAAAATTACTCATACTCGAGGCATTGGCAAATTTATTATCTGGCAACCCTGAAAACGAAATCGTTGTTAAGGGTAAAAAGAAACAGGCAACGGCGAATCCCTGGAAAAACTGTGGCAAAATGATGCCTGTGAAATCAATCGTTGGCATAAATGTCACAGAACGCCAGTAATAGCAAACCGCATACATCAAAAAACTAAATGTCACTAACACCCGCATGTCTATTTTGTTGCCATAACGTCCTATCAAAGGCGAAATCAATAGTGGCATGATGCCGATGGGCGCATAAGCAAGTCCGGCCCATATCGCATTATACCCCATCGTTTCCTGGAGTAACTGCGGCATAAGTACTATCGCTCCAGAGTAAAATAAATACGCGCAGGTGATACTCACAATACCAATGGTGAAATTACGCGACTTAAACAAACTGAGGTCAAGAATCGGGTTCTCTGAGGTCGACTCCCAAATGACTAAAGAGATCAGAGAAATAACTGATACTACTGTTAATATTATTATTGTACTCGAGTTAAACCAATCCAGATCGCGCCCTTTATCAAGCATAATTTGCAAGCCACCAACACCGAGCACTAACAGGGTCAACCCTGGTAAATTCATTTTGACCGGTGAAGTTTCAGTTTCTCTTCCTTTAAGTAAAGTTAAACATAATGTCAGGACGATAATCCCCATAGGGACATTGATTAAAAATATCCATCCCCAACTAAAGTTATCACAAATATAGCCACCCAATATCGGCCCACAAATCGGAGCGATAATTACGGTCATTGACCATAACGCCAAAGCAAATGTTCTTTTTTCTGGCGGATAATTCCTTAATAATAAACTCTGTGACAATGGAATTAACGGTCCCGCCATTAATCCCTGGACGACTCTAAAAAATATAAGAACATCAAGATTAGTCGAAAGACTACACATTAATGAAGACAGCGAAAAGAAGGTTACTGATAGTAAAAATAACCTTAATTCGCCTATTCTTTGTGCCAGCCTGCCGGTAACAGGGATCGCAATGGCATTTGCTACGCCAAACGATGTGATAACCCATGTGCCTTCGTCCGTTGATGCTCCGAGAAAGCCAGATATTGTGGGTATTGCGACGTTAGAAATAGTGGAGTCCAACATTTGCATAAACGTCGCTAATGACAATGCAATAGTGACGCACCATAACGTCCCACCGGTTAATGGTGCCGGAGTTGATTTAGTGATTGCCATTAAAGTTGTCCATTATGAGAAATAATGTTGTTAATCTCTTTTTCTATCGGACTGGTATCGATAACTAAGGCCTTACTGGTGTAAGCAGGCATGGACGTCACGGATGAAGCCAGATCAGGCATATCGGCAATGTCTTCGTTCCTGGTATCAATGGTTGCAGTCATCGATAAACCAATGCGCAAGGGATGTTCCATGAGTTCTTTTGGATCCAGAGACACCTCAACCGGTACACGCTGAACGATTTTGATCCAGTTCCCTGTCGCATTTTGTGCAGGTAATAAGGAGAACGCATTGCCGGTTCCCATATTGATCCCTGTCACCCGACCATGAAACACAACATTTTCACCATAAAGATCGCTGATAATATTAACCGATTGACCAATCCGTACATCCGTGAGTTGTGTTTCTTTAAAGTTGGCATTAACCCACATTTGACGTGCCGGTACGACAGCCATTAACGATTGTCCAGGACTCACTGTTTCGCCAACTTGCACACTTCGCTGGGCAATATAACCAGTAACCGGACTCTTAATATCCGTACGCTTAAGCGCTAACCAGGCTTCTTTGGTTGCATCCGCAGCTTCAACAACTTGTGGCTGGCGATTTAATGGTGTGTTCATTACTAAGGCTTTGTTCGCTTTATAAGCCTGAATAGCTGCATTCAATGCCGCTTTGCTACTTATTAACGTATCTTTGGTGTGCTCCAGCGTTTCTTTTGAAATAACCCCCTGCTTTGCTAGCGGCACACGACGATTATAATCTTCTAAAGATTGTTGATACTGGATACGTGCTGAAGCGACTTCGGCACTGTATTGTTTATCCTGTAAGTATAGTTTATTCGTTTGTCGCACAATATTTGCCAGATTATTTTTAGCTTTATTGAGTGCAATCGTAGCATCAGTTTTATCCAGTGAAACTAAAATGTCACCCTGTCGAACAAAGTTCGTATCTTTATGATTAACGACAGTGACACTGCCTGAGACTTGTGCAGAAATTGGATCAGCATTCCCCGTAACATAGGCGTCATCTGTACTAATCATGTCTTCTAATTCCAGTGACCAATAGGCATAGGCTCCTGAAAACGCAATAAATAAAACCACTGCTAATAAAGCAAAATATTTTCTTCTGTCAGAATGTTTTTTATTTGAATTAATCTGTTCCACTATTATCTCTCATTTCGCATAGATGAAATTTATGAATTGAATGAAAAGAGTATTCATTCTTCATATCAAACACAGTGCATGTGTTACACATTATCCCAGGAACGTTGGAGGCCTAATTTAAAGGAGTTGCAGAAGATACAACAGAGGACTGAACCGTGACTTTTGCAATACAATTCTTACGCCTGTAGGATTAATGAGAAGCCTTATAGTGCTCATTTGAAACTATAAGTTAGCGGTATTATCCCTGAATTTATTGTTGACATTTTATTTATGCTGACTATTTATATGGTATACTTACCGAATTATCTTAAAGGAAGCGCAAATTTTCTTATTTTTATTGAGAAAATGAGATGATGCCTTATGTCTGTATTACTACAGGGAGAAGGGAGATGCTTCATTGCAAAGGGAATAATCTATGAATGCAATAATTATTGATGACCATCCTCTTGCTATCGCAGCAATTCGTAATTTATTGATCAAAAACGATATTGAAATCTTAGCCGAGTTGACTGAAGGCGGAAGCGCCGTTCAACGGGTGGAAACACTTAAGCCTGATATCGTCATCATTGACGTCGATATCCCCGGAGTTAACGGTATCCAGGTGTTAGAAACACTGAGGAAGCGCCAATATAGCGGAATTATTATTATCGTCTCCGCTAAAAATGACCATTTTTACGGGAAACATTGTGCTGATGCTGGCGCTAATGGATTCGTCAGTAAAAAAGAGGGCATGAACAATATCATTGCGGCTATTGAAGCAGCAAAAAATGGCTACTGCTATTTCCCCTTCTCTCTCAATCGATTTGTTGGAAGTTTAACGTCCGACCAGCAAAAACTCGACTCCTTATCGAAACAAGAAATTAGTGTCATGCGCTATATCCTCGATGGCAAAGATAACAATGACATTGCCGAGAAAATGTTCATCAGCAACAAAACTGTCAGCACTTATAAAAGTCGCCTGATGGAAAAATTAGAATGTAAATCACTGATGGATCTTTACACATTTGCGCAACGTAACAAAATCGGCTAACCACATGAAGTTTTTAACCTATTTCTTTCTTCTCTCTTGTTGTCTTTGGTCGACTATAAGTTTCGCAGACGAAGATTACATTGAATATCGTGGCATTAGTAGTAACAATCGTGTCACACTTGATCCACTGCGTCTGAGCAACAAGGAGTTGCGTTGGCTGGCAAGCAAAAAAAATCTTGTGATTGCAGTACACAAGTCAAAAACAGCGACATTATTGCATACCGATTCGCAGCAACGGGTTCGTGGTATTAATGCTGATTATTTAAATCTTTTAAAAAAAGCATTAAATATCAAATTAACACTCCGGGAATACCCTAATCATCAAAAAGCAATGGACGCGCTGGAAGAAGGTGAAGTCGATATCGTGTTATCACATTTAGTTGCTTCGCCGCCTGTTAATGAGGACATTGCTGCAACCAAACCATTGATAATTACCTTTCCGGCGCTGGTCACCACCCTCCACGATTCAATGCGACCGCTAACCTCGCCGAAACCAGTGAATATTGCGCGAGTAGCAAATTACCCCCCCGACGAGGTAATTCACCAATCATTTCCCAAAGCAACAATTATCTCTTTTACAAATTTATATCAGGCATTGGCATCCGTTTCTACCGGACATAATGATTACTTTATGGGTAGTAACATCATTACCAGTAGTATGATTTCCCGATATTTTACTCACTCCTTAAATGTAGTAAATTATTATAGTACACCGCGCCAATATAATTTCTTCTTAACCAGAAAAGAATCAGTTGTTCTTAATGAAGTACTCAATCGATTTGTCGATGCTTTAACAAATGAAGTTCGCTATGAAGTATCACAAAATTGGCTTGATACAGGGAACCTGGCCTTTCTGAACAAACCATTAGAACTCACTGAACATGAAAAACTGTGGATTAAGCAGCATCCCGAATTAAGGGTGCTGGAAAATCCTTACTCGCCCCCCTATTCTATGACTGATGAAAATGGCTCGGTTCGGGGCGTTATGGGGGATATTCTTAATATTATTACATTGCAAACAGGTTTAAAATTTTCTCCGATCACCGTTTCACACAATATCCATGCCGGAACACAGCTTAATCCCGATGGATGGGATATCTTACCTGGCGCTATTTATAGTGAAGATCGAGAAAATAATGTTTTATTTGCTGAAGCATTCATAACAACGCCTTACGTTTTCGTCATGCAAAAAGCGCCTGACAGTGAACAAACTTTAAAAAAAGGAATGAAAGTTGCCATTCCATATTATTATGAGCTTCATTCGCAATTGAAAGAGATGTATCCGGAGGTTGAGTGGATACAAGTCGATAATGCTAGCGCTGCATTTCACAAGGTTAAGGAAGGTGAACTTGATGCCCTGGTCGCGACACAGCTAAATTCGCGTTACATGATCGACCATTACTATCCTAATGAACTTTATCATTTTCTTATTCCCGGCGTTGAGAATGCATCGCTTTCGTTCGCTTTTCCTCGCGGAGAACCAGAACTTAAGGATATTATTAATAAAGCATTGAATGCAATTCCCCCAAGCGAAGTTCTGCGCCTGACGGAAAAATGGATCAAAATGCCCAATGTGACCATTGACACATGGGACCTCTATAGTGAGCAATTTTACATTGTTACGACTTTATCCGTTTTATT
The DNA here is from genome assembly GCF_030295175.1 of Escherichia sp. HH091_1A. Taxonomy (NCBI): domain Bacteria; kingdom Pseudomonadati; phylum Pseudomonadota; class Gammaproteobacteria; order Enterobacterales; family Enterobacteriaceae; genus Escherichia; species Escherichia sp. HH091_1A. The sequence goes on from NZ_AP025747.1 coordinate 2,992,906, forward strand.
AGTTGGCAGTAGCCTTTTATGGGGATTCTACCTGTTACGCTCAGTTCGTCGTCGTAAGGTAATTCAGGGTGATTTAGAAAACCAAATATCATTCCGGAAAGCACTCTCGGATTCCTTACCGAATCCAACTTATGTTGTAAACTGGCAAGGTAATGTCATTAGTCACAATAGTGCATTTGAACATTATTTCACTGCTGATTACTACAAAAATGCAATGTTACCATTAGAAAACAGTGACTCCCCCTTTAAAGATGTTTTTTCTAATGTGCATGAAGTCACAGCAGAAACAAAAGAAAACAGAACAATATATAGCCAAGTTTTTGAAATTAATAATGGTACTGAAAAAAGATGCATTAATCATTGGCATACATTATGCAATTTACCTGCAAGTGACAATGCAGTATATATTTGTGGTTGGCAAGATATTACCGAGACGCGTGATTTAATTCATGCACTCGAAGTAGAAAGAAATAAAGCGATCAATGCAACTGTCGCAAAAAGCCAGTTCCTGGCAACAATGAGTCACGAAATAAGAACACCAATAAGCTCCATTATGGGCTTCCTGGAACTTCTGTCGGGTTCAGGTCTTAGCAAGGAGCAACGTGTGGAGGCGATTTCACTTGCTTACGCCACCGGACAGTCACTCCTCGGCTTAATTGGTGAAATCCTTGATGTCGACAAAATTGAATCGGGTAACTATCAACTTCAACCACAATGGGTCGATATCCCTGCTTTAGTCCAGAACACTTGTCATTCTTTCGGTGCGATTGCTGCAAGCAAATCCATCGCATTAAATTGCAGCAGTACGCTTCCTGAATGCTACCTGGTTAAAATCGACCCTCAAGCGTTTAAGCAGGTGCTGTCTAATTTACTGAGTAATGCCCTTAAATTTACCACCGAGGGGGCAGTAAAAATTACGACTTCCCTGGTTCATATTGATGACAACCACGCTGTTATCAAAATGACGATTATGGACACCGGAAGCGGATTATCGCAGGAAGAACAACAACAACTGTTTAAACGCTATAGCCAAACAAGTGCAGGTCGTCAGCAAACAGGTTCTGGTTTAGGCTTAATGATCTGCAAAGAATTAATTAAAAACATGCAGGGCGATTTGTCATTAGAAAGTCATCCAGGCATAGGAACGACATTTACGATCACAATCCCGGTAGAAATTACCCAACAAGTGGCGACTGTCGAGGCAAAAGCAGAACAACCTATGACACTCCCTGAAAAGTTGAGCATATTAATCGCGGATGATCATCCGACCAACAGGCTATTACTCAAACGCCAGCTAAACCTATTAGGATATGATGTTGATGAAGCCTCTGATGGTGTACAAGCGCTACACAAAGTCAGTATGCAGCATTATGATCTGCTTATTACTGATGTTAATATGCCGAATATGGATGGTTTTGAGTTGACCCGCAAACTCCGTGAGCAACATTATTCTTTACCCGTCTGGGGGCTTACGGCCAACGCACAGGCTAATGAACGCGACAAAGGGTTAAGTTGTGGCATGGATCTATGCTTATTCAAACCATTGACCCTGGATGTACTAAAAACACATTTAAGTCAGTTACAACAGGTTGCGCATATTGCTCCCCTGTATCGCCATCTTGATATCGAAGCCCTGAAAAATAATACGGCGAACGATCTGCAACTAATGCAGGAGATTCTCATGACTTTCCAGCATGAAACGCATAAAGATCTATCCGCTGCGTTTCATGCGCTAGAAGCTGGCGATAACAGAACTTTCCATCAGTGTATTCATCGCATCCACGGTGCGGCTAACATCCTGAATTTGCAAAAGTTGATTAATATTAGCCACCAGTTAGAAATAACACCTGTTTCAGATGGCAGTAAGCCTGAAATTATTCAGCTGCTGAACTCCGTTAAAGAACACATTGCAGAACTGGACCAGGAGATTGCTGTTTTCTGTCAGCAAAATGGCTAAATAGCGGCTCCCACAAGGTTCAAATGTGGGAGCTATTTACCAGCACATCTTACATTTATGATGAGAACTCATGGCGAATTTGTTCCCCATGCTGGTCGAGCGTTGCCGCTCCCGGCATAACATGCGGGTCCGCGCAGCCGCTGATTTTTATCGGATTACCCGGCATCATTATTCCCCCGGCTTCAATCAACATATTTCTCGCCTGAGTTTGTGGCAAATTAATGGCCTCAGCCACACTTAATAGCGGCGCTACAGGCACACCAACTTCATTTATTCTGGCTAACCAAACTTCAGCTGCCTGCGTTTTTAACGTCCGCTCAATATATTGTTTAAGAATAGCTTGATTTTGTACACGTAAAATATTGCTGTTAAATCGGGGATCATCAACAAGTTCCGTCAGATCCAGTGCCTGGCATAACGCAGAAAAAAGCTTGTCATTACCACAACAAATAGTAATTGGTTTATCCTGAGTATCGAAAACATCAAAAGGAGCCATGTAGGGATGGCGATTTCCCAGGCGTTGTGGTGACTTCCCTGTCGCGATATATGCCATCAGTCCATGCTCCAGAAAACTCAGAGTGGCATCAAACATCGCGATATCGACATGCGCCCCTCGCTGGCTCTTTTCGCGGCCATAAAGCGCACTCACGATTCCACTGAATAAATAGACACCGCCACAGAGATCTGCAAGAGAGGTGCCAACACGCACTGGCGGAGCATCAGGATATCCCGTTTCCATCATTATTCCACTCATTGCCTGAATAATGGTATCGTAGGCCGGAGCATCTTTTAGCGGACCGGTATGTCCGAAACCTGACGATGAAGCATATATGAGGCGTGGGTTGATTTCTTGTAGCGTTTCCCACGAAAATCCCAGTTTTTCCATTGTACCTGGGCGAAAATTCTCAGCTAATACATCCGCTTGTTTAAGCATATTTATAAATATGCTTTTATCGTGATCATTCTTTAAATCAAGAACCACGCTCTCTTTGCCATGATTAATAAAACTGTAATAGAGTGACTGTCCATCCACATAGGGACCAAATGTGCGGGTATCATCACCATGACCTGGCGGCTCAACTTTAATGACCCTTGCGCCCATATTACAAAGAAGTTGAGTTCCGAAAGGCCCATTAAGGACATGCGTCATATCGATAACTAATAAGCCTTCAAACGGCCCTTTGCATTCATTATTGGTCATTTGCTTATGCCTTGAAAAAAAGCCGAAGGTGAAAAGACTCTTCGGCATTTATGAAAATTAATAACATGATTAATTATGAAACCAGTCGACTGACATAAATCCACAAGGGAGCCGTGACGACAAAACCCAGCACACTAACAGCCAATGACGCTGTACCAGTGCGGGTGTAGACATTAAACCGGCTGGCAATAATGATTCCGGAGAATGCCGGCGGTAATGCGCCTGCCAGTACCATCATCTGCAGATGTTCGCTGTTCAAATGACATGCCATACCAACGAGAAGCAGTGCCAGTGGCATCAGAATCAGCTTCAGGAAGGTGTTATAAGCAATTTCAGCACTGAACTCGAATTTATGTGCAGCCAGAGTCAACCCCGCAGCGAATACCGCTACCCCTGAGTTAGCCTTCGCAATCAGATTAAAGGTTGGATCCCATGCTGCCGGAATTTTTACCCCAACCAACACCAGGATCGTTGCCAGAACAGGTGCCCATACGACTGGCTCCTTTGCCGCAGAGATTAACGCGCTCAGATTGCTATTCTTCTTACCATCCGCTCCTGAGGAGGGATTCAGCAAATACAGACCAATAGGAATAGTAATTGCGTTAACAATAATAGAAATAATTGCTACCACTAAACCTGTTGATACGGAATCACCATAAATAGGGTCGAGAACTGCAAACCCCAGGAATCCAATGGTAGGTGAACCTGCAATTAATGCACATACTGCTGCTTCTGCATGGGTACGTTTAAAAAATTTGTAGCAACCAAACCAGGAGAAAAAGAAACATCCGACAATAACTACAAGTGATACAAGGGTCAGGCGAGTGTCCGCAAAAATCATTTCCCTGTTTGCCCGGGTAATAGAAACAAATAGGGCCGCAGGAAGAGCGTAGTTTAATACCAGTTTATTAAATGCCCGGGCTTGATCTTCTGAAAAAGTTTCTCGTCTGCCGCTAAAATAACCCAACAGCATGATTACGATAATAGGCAATAAATCGCCAATAAAAAATGTTAGCATAATAGTATTTCCGATAAGGGTCCCCTCACCATCGATAATGAGTTGGCAAGAGGAGACGATGTCAGTATTTAATTACCAGCGACTTGTTTTGGGTTAAGTTTGGTAATATGGCCACTTTCAGTTCCTGCTGCTGGGTCGATGACCACATTAATAATGGTCGGTTTGCGCGACTGAATACCGGTGGTTAACGCATGACGAAGCTCATCTGTCGTGGTGACGTTATATCCAACGCCACGAAATGCATCCATTAATTTGTCATACCTTGCATGGTGCAATAGATCTGTTGGTGATGGTGCACCAGCGCCACTGAGATCAACACCGTCTCCTCTGTAGATGCCGCCATTATTAAAAATAACGATCGTCACCGGCAGGTTATATCGACAAATCGTTTCAATCTCCATCCCACTGAAACCAAAAGCACTATCACCTTCAATGGCGACAACCGGAGAACCAGAGGTCACGCTAGCACCGATGGCATAGCCCATACCGATGCCCATGACACCCCAGGTGCCACAATCCAGACGACGACGTGGTTTATACATATCAATAATATTTCGTGCATTATCCAGGGTATTTGCCCCTTCATTAACTAAATAAATATCCTGGTTCTCGCGCAATACATCGCGCACCGCACTCAATGCATTAAAGTAATTTAATGGTTGGGTATCTGTACTTAACTTTTCATGCATTTTTTGCGCATTTTGCTGCTTGTGGATATTTAAAATATCGCGCCACACCAGTGGAGTCGTAAATGTGTTTTGTTTCAGTTCTGCCAGCATACCTTGCATACTGGATGCAATATCACCAACGACTGGCACAGCAATGGGGCGGTTGCTGTCAATTTCCTGCGGTTCTATATCCAGTTGAATAAACTGTGTATCTGCCGCCCATCCTTTTTTACCGTGCGCCAGTAACCAATTCAGTCGCGCCCCAACAAGCATGACAACATCAGCATTTGCCAGCGCAAACGAACGCGCAGCCGCCGCAGAAAGTGGATGCGTATCTTCCAGGATCCCTTTCGCCATAGACATTGGCAGGAATGGAATCTGGGTACTTTCAATAAACTCACGAAGCTGCTCATCAGCTTGTGAATACGCCGCGCCTTTACCAAGGATAATTAATGGCCGTTCTGCTTTTGCTAACAGCGAAATTGCACTAGTGACTGACTTCGGGCATGGCAATAACGCTGACGATGGGTTTTCAACTTTAACAATAGTGGCTAATGCCTCGTCTTTTTCCATCGTCGCAGCCAGGACATTTGCTGGCAAATCAAGATAAACACCGCCAGGGCGACCCGAAACGGAGACCCGGATAGCGCGTGCCAACGCAATGCCAAGATCCTGCGGCTGGTTAACGCGGAATGCCGCTTTGGCATAGGGTTTTGCCGCATTCATTTGGTCCAGCTCTTCATAATCACCTTGCTGGAGATCAACGATCGCGCGATCGCTAGAGCCGCTGATCATGATCATCGGAAAACCATTTACTGTTGCGTTGGCCAATGCGGTCAAACCATTGAGGAATCCTGGCGCAGAAACGGTCAGGCAGATCCCTGGCTTTTGGGTAAGAAAACCGCTTGCCGCAGCCGCATAGCCTGCAGATTGCTCATGACGAAAACCAATATAACGAATGCCTTCCGCCTGGGCATGGCGCGCCATATCCGTCACAGGAATACCTACAACACCATAAATAGTGTCAATATTATTCTGTTTTAATGCTTCAACGATGATATGCATACCATCTGTCATTTGAAGTTGATCTGACATGATTAATAACCTCGAAATTTTTATAAATTGGGAGCCAGAAGCCCCCGTTAATATCAGATGGCGTGGTTTTGCTTCATTGCAGCAATTTCATCGTCGCTATAACCCAGCTCCTGCAATACAGCAGCGGTATGTTCACCTAATAGCGGCGCAGCTTTAATATCCGGCGTAAAGGCAGAGAATTTCATTGGACAACCAACGGTCAGATATTTTCCACGCAACGGTTGCTCTACTTCGACAACACTGCCACTTTGGCGCAAAGAGGGATCGAGTGAAATTTCTTTCATACTTAAAACCGGTGCACAAGGAATATCAAACTGAGTCAAATAGGCCACCGCTTCATGTTTATCAATAGTGACAGTGTATTTTTCGATTTCAGCAAAAATATCGAAAATATGTGGCTGTCGGGCATGAGCTGTACTATATGCCGGATCGGTAATCCATTCTGGTTTGCCGATAGCTTTACAGGTGTTTTCCCAGTTTTGCTCCTGAATAGTGAAATAAATATAGGCATTAGGATCGGTTTCCCAGCCTTTACATTTCAGGATCCAGCCAGGCTGACCGCCACCACCCGCATTACCACCGCGGGGAACTGCATCACCAAATGTGCCATTCGGATACTGCGGGTATTCTTCCAGATAACCCAGCTTATCGAGGCGCTGCTGGTCGCGTAATTTCACGCGGCAAAGGTTCAACACGGCATCCTGCATTGACATGGTAACTCGTTGCCCACGCCCCGTTTTTTCGCGATGCAGCAAAGCAGCAAGTAAACCGATCAGCAAATGCATTCCGGTGTTGCTGTCACCCAACGCTGCAGCGCTTACCAGCGGCGGGCCGTCCCAAAAACCCGTAGTGGATGCCGCGCCACCCGCTGCCTGAGCAACGTTTTCATAGGCTTTTACATTCACATAAGGCGAACACTCATCAAACCCTTTGATCGAACCAAAAATCAGACGTGGGTTGATTTCCTGAATATGCTCCCAGGTGAAGCCCATGTGATCAATAGCCCCTGGATGAAAGTTCTCGACCAAGATATCAGCTTCGCGGATCAGCTTTTCCATTACCTCTTTGCCTTCCGCTGTTTTGGTATTTAATTCAATAGAACGTTTGTTGCTGTTAAGCATGGTGAAGTAAAGTGCATCGATATCAGGAATATCTCGCAGCTGGCGACGCGTTACGTCACCAACGCCGGGACGTTCAATTTTAATGACGTCAGCGCCAAACCACGCCAGCATCTGAGTACAAGATGGGCCAGATTGCACACCGGTGAAATCGAGAACTTTAATTCCTTGAAGTGGAGTTGACATAGCAATACCTATTAGTTAATTAAATATATGTTAATTTAGCGTTTATTTAAGGCATAACGCCCTCTATAAATAATCCGCAAAATATCGTCGTAGCTGCACTCGATATTTTTAAATTCCTGTATCAAGTGCTGGAAATCATTTCATCGCCACTACCAATTCCTTTTTGCATGGTAAGTAGTGAGGACGAAAAGAAGAATATGATAAATATTGGTTTGCGGTAATCAGAGAGAGCCGCGACATTTGTGATGTTATTCTTACAACTGTAAGAAGCGATTGTGATTTACAGTGAGGGAAATGATTACGATTTTTAAATCGTACCATAAAACATAACATAAACAATGATTTCGTGATGACACGGGATTATTGATGTTTACTTTGAGGAATAGATAATGCGTGTTTATAGAACCGCGAGCGCCAAATAATTTTATGACCACAATCGGTCGTATTGTGGTCATAAAAAATTGTCGCCTGGAGGGAGTAAAATCTTTTACTTCAATATGCTGCCTGTCAGCATTAGTTCACAAACAGTGCTTCGCTATCGACGATGATTCCATCTTCCGCACCTTTAAGCGCCAGGTTTGCCTCGTAGTATTGCTTTTTATCAAGCAGTTTCTGCGCATCAGCAAGTGCATTACGAGTCTGTTTAAGCGGCATCAGATATTGGTTTTCCATTACGCCAACACCGGCCAGGCGAAGCTCTTCCATTGCTCCCTTTTTATCCCCTTTCGCCATTTTTTCATTCGCAATTTTTATCGCTGCTTCTTTTTCGGGTGTCGCTACATAACTCTCAGAAATTCCGACAGATGCATTAATGACAATATATTGGTCATCATTGATATTGGTCTTTTTACCTGGCTTAGCGAACTTTGCCCATTCAGTACTGTCATCTGACAGCAAAGCGGAAGCTTCATTGGTCAGTTCTTTTGCCTTTTCCGGATCGCCATGAAACAGAGCCAGGCGCGCTACCTGCACGTCACGCATCGCATATAAACCCTGTTCAGAGATACGCTCTGCTGCTACCGTTTTCTGGGTTTGCTGAACTTGCTGAGTTTGCTGTTGTGCTGCTACCGGTGCATTATCAGCAGCCCATACAGTTGAAGATGCCAGAACTGCTGTGACCATCGTAGCCATAATTAAACGTTTCATACTTACCTCATTCTTTAACAGTTTTAGAAAACGCCGCCATCATATTGGGTGAGCATGAAATGAGAAATCAGAGAGCAACGGTCATTTTGAAAGGGTTATCTTACAGTTGTAGTTATTATCGCAAGAAGTATTTTAGTCTTACAATTGTAGGAATATGCTTCCTGTCGCAGAGAACTATTCTTATATACCACAAAGAGATGTCATTTATTATATCGATGTAAATACTGATTAATTAAATGTAAATACAGCCATAACATCGTAGGTTCTCAGTGAGCCATTCTCAGGATAACTTTCTATGAAAGTAAACTTAATGCTTTTTAGCTTATTTTTATTGGTCTCTATTATGGCATGCAATGTTTTTGCATTTTCCATTTCTGGTGGCGGAAGTGAGACGAGCTATAAAGAGACAGAAAAAACGTCAGTGATGACGACAACTCATTCTACAAAACTTCAACCATCACAGGCGATTTTGTTTAAGATGAGAGAAGATGCGCCACCATTAAATCTCACAGAAGACATCACGCCCCCTTTTCCGACAAAGGCGAATTATCTTATTCATCCTGTGCGATAGCGTCTGTCACATGGCAGGTGAACAATCATATCTGTTGATGATGTGAGCACCTGCCCAAATGATCCATCCTGAACTACTACCGCCTGCCATACCCCACCATAAAGCGAATCATCAAGCCACAAGCCGGGGCAAGAAACATAAATATCCCCGTCACTAGTTCATTACCGCCAGTTAACCACATGGTGAAGTAGTAAATGAGTGCAGCGAGGATCACCATGCCGAAGAAAGAAGAGACCGCCGAGACCACGTTCAGTACCTGACCGATGTATCCGCTTACGCAGACAATACACAGGGCGAGAAACATCCATAAATAAATCATAGCTCAACCTCCTGCCGCGCTAAAAAACCTGTAACTTCAGTCACTTTAATAGTAAGACAATCCTTAACCTCTGGCAATTTTTGCTAAGTATTAATGAAAACAGCACGTTAAATGCAAGACTGTAATGTGCGAAAAAATATTTACTTTGCACGATAAATAATCAGTAGCTGAAAGCAGTCAGCCAGTGATAAAGTAAAAGCACCGCATTCATGCTCCTCGTGGTTATGTCCTGACTAGTCTTTACACTCTTTACAGGAACCATTGTCGTACATGATGGCCCAATCAATTGAGTGTACCGCTGTCGACATGGAATCTTCTGCGATACAACAATTCGTATCTACAGAAGGTAACTATGTTTCCAAAATGCAAATTTTCCCGCGAGTTTCTACATCCTCGCTACTGGCTCACGTGGTTTGGGCTTGGTGTACTCTGGCTTTGGGTACAGCTTCCTTACCCTGTTCTCTGTTTTCTCGGCACGCGTATCGGCACGATGGCGCGACCATTCCTGAAACGTCGTGAATCTATCGCCCGTAAGAACCTGGAACTTTGTTTCCCACAGCATTCTGCTGAAGAGCGCGAGAAGATGATTGCCGAAAACTTTCGTTCACTCGGCATGGCGCTGGTAGAAACCGGCATGGCATGGTTCTGGCCCGACAGTCGCGTACGTAAATGGTTTGATGTTGAAGGGCTGGATAACCTCAAACGCGCACAACTGCAAAATCGTGGCGTGATGGTTGTCGGCGTCCATTTTATGTCGCTGGAATTGGGCGGCCGCGTGATGGGACTATGTCAGCCAATGATGGCCACCTATCGTCCACATAATAATCAGCTGATGGAATGGGTGCAGACCCGTGGTCGCATGCGCTCTAACAAAGCGATGATCGGCAGAAATAATCTGCGCGGTATTGTCGGTGCGCTGAAGAAAGGTGAAGCCGTATGGTTTGCTCCCGATCAGGATTATGGTCGTAAAGGTAGCTCCTTCGCACCGTTCTTTGCGGTAGAAAATGTTGCCACAACAAATGGCACCTATGTCCTCTCTCGTCTCTCTGGCGCAGCCATGTTGACCGTAACGATGGTCAGAAAAACGGATTACAGCGGATATCGGTTGTTCATCACCCCTGAAATGGAAGGCTACCCGGCAGATGAAAATCAAGCCGCTGCCTATATGAACAAGATTATCGAGAAAGAGATTATGCGCGCACCTGAGCAGTACCTCTGGATCCACCGTCGCTTTAAAACGCGCCCGGTGGGAGAATCGTCGTTATACATTTAACAAATTGCTTCTACTCTTTCCCTCCTCAAATCAGCCATATTAACCTCATGGTTTTTATGGCTTTTTTCTTAAGGTTTTTTCCTTCGCTGAATCTCTAATTATTACCGTCAGAAATTAAACTGTCGCCGATATGAGACACCTGTAAGTTACTAAAAGTAAATAAGAAAATGCCTCTTGTCTCGTTTCAGTTTTAGGCGTACATTAGCGCCGTCTCGAGCAGTTTAGCTCAGAATTCTGGGGTGATGCCCACGGTAAAATACGGACTTTCAATGTCGTTTTGCCCGGTGTCAACTCACTGTATCAGGTGTAATGAAGTCATTCAGGCGTAACAGTAATTACGCGGAGAGATGTAAAGTGAAATATTTCTTTATGGGCATTTCTTTTATGGTCATCGTTTGGGCCGGTACTTTTGCCCTGATGATCTAAAAGCAAACTGTGCAATGAAAAACAGGAGCCATCTGGCTCCTGTTTGCATTTCTGGCGATGGTGTTTATTCCGCGTTTTCGTGAATATGTTTGCTGCTGGCGGGTAGTAAACCGTCGGCACGGAACATCGCTTTAATTCCACGAATCGCCTGGCGAATACGATCGCGGTTTTCAATCAGCGCAAAGCGAACATGGGTGTCGCCGTAGTCGCCAAAGCCAATCCCTGGAGAGACACAGACCTTCGCTTCGTTAAGCAGTTTCTTGGCAAATTCCAGTGAGCCCATGGCCGCATATGGTTCCGGGATTTTCGCCCAGACATACATCGAAGCCTTCGGCATTTCGACCATCCAGCCCGCTTCATGCAGCCCTTTAACCAGTACATCGCGGCGGCGTTTGTACTGTTCGGCAATGTCGCGAACGCACTGTTGATCTCCCTCCAGCGCCGCAATCGCCGCCACCTGCAACGGCGTAAAAGTACCGTAATCGTGATAGCTTTTAATACGTGCCAACGCGCTGACCAGCGTTTTGTTACCGACCATAAAGCCGATACGCCAGCCCGCCATGTTGTAGCTTTTCGACAGCGTAAAGAACTCTACCGCCACATCGCGTGCACCTGGCACCTGCATGATTGACGGCGCTTTCCAGCCATCGTAGACGATATCGGCATAGGCCAGGTCATGGACCACCAGCACATCGTAGCGTTTCGCCAGCGCCACAACCTTCTCAAAGAATTCCAGTTCCACGCATTGCGCGGTTGGGTTCGACGGGAAGCCGAGGATCATCATCTTCGGTTTCGGATAACTTTCACGGATAGCGCGTTCCAGTTCGTTGAAGAAATCGACACCTTCCACCAGCGGCACTGAGCGTACCTGCGCTCCGGCAATCACCGCGCCGTAAATATGAATCGGGTAGCTTGGATTAGGCACCAGTACAGTGTCACCGTGATCCAGCGTCGCCAGCATCAGATGCGCCAGCCCCTCTTTCGAGCCAATGGTGACGATAGCCTCTGATTCCGGGTCGATCTCGACGTCGTAACGATCCTGATACCAGCGGGAAATGGCGCGACGTAACCGCGGAATACCACGCGAGGTGGAGTAACCATGCGTGTCCGGTCGCTGGGCCACCGTACATAATTTTTCGACGATATGCGGCGGGGTCGCACCGTCCGGGTTACCCATACTGAAATCGATAATATCTTCGCCGCGCCGACGCGCAGCCATTTTCAGTTCAGCGGTAATGTTAAAAACGTAGGGTGGGAGACGATCAATACGCGTAAAGCGACGTTCAGGGCGAGTGTCAGCCATAATTTCCTCAGATTAACGTGAGCGCCCGGACCGTCCGAGCGACGCTGCCACGATGGTGGCTGTTTTGAAAATAGCCTGATTAATTTCTGTCTGTCCAGCGTTTTAGAACATTTTTGTTAATGGATTTAAATGAGGAACTCCGCCTTAAAAACGGGAAATTTATCTACGCTAACAAGAAAATTACCACTCAATTTATTAACATTATAATTTCAATAAATTTACCAACCAGATGTGCATTTTCAAGAGATGCATTGCTAATACACCATTTATCTTTCAATCCCCTTTTAAAATTGTGGTTTTTCCTCAAAAACGGCCTGCTGGTCATCGGTCTTCAGGTTACCTATCATAGAGGTTTAATCCTTATTCAGAGTCACCCGTGCACGAAATATTCAATATGCTGCTGGCGGTCTTCGATCGGGCAGCGTTAATGCTTATCTGCCTGTTCTTTCTCATCCGTATCCGCCTGTTTCGCGAACTGTTGCACAAGTCGGCGCACTCCCCAAAAGAGCTGCTCGCCGTTACCGCCATTTTCTCGCTGTTCGCCCTGTTCAGCACCTGGTCCGGCGTGCCCGTAGAAGGCTCGCTGGTTAATGTGCGCATTATCGCGGTGATGTCAGGCGGAATTCTATTTGGCCCGTGGGTAGGCATCATTACCGGTGTGATTGCGGGTATTCACCGTTATTTAATTGACATCGGCGGCGTGACGGCAATTCCGTGCTTTATCACCAGTATTCTCGCGGGTTGCATATCAGGCTGGATCAACCTGAAAATCCCCAAAGCACAGCGCTGGCGCGTCGGTATTCTCGGTGGCATGTTATGTGAAACGTTGACGATGATTCTGGTGATTGTCTGGGCGCCCACCACTGCCCTGGGGATTGATATCGTCTCCAAAATCGGGATTCCGATGATCCTCGGCAGCGTTTGTATCGGCTTTATTGTGTTGCTGGTACAAAGCGTTGAGGGCGAAAAAGAGGCCAGCGCCGCGCGGCAGGCCAAGCTGGCGCTGGATATCGCCAACAAAACGCTGCCGCTGTTTCGCCATGTCAATAGCGAGTCATTACGCAAAGTTTGTGAAATTATCCGCGATGATATTCACGCCGATGCGGTAGCGATTACCAACACCGATCATGTGCTGGCCTATGTTGGCGTAGGTGAGCACAACTATCAGAATGGCGATGATTTCATTAGCCCAACAACGCGTCAGGCAATGAATTACGGAAAAATCATTATTAAAAACAATGATGAAGCCCACCGCACGCCAGAGATTCATTCGATGCTGGTGATCCCATTGTGGGAGAAAGGCGTGGTGACAGGAACACTGAAAATTTACTACTGCCACGCGCATCAGATCACCTCGTCATTACAGGAAATGGCTGTCGGTCTGTCTCAAATCATCTCCACCCAACTGGAGGTTTCACGCGCCGAGCAGCTACGTGAAATGGCAAATAAGGCAGAGCTTCGCGCTCTGCAAAGCAAAATTAATCCCCATTTCCTGTTTAATGCTCTGAATGCTATCTCATCGTCGATCCGTCTGAATCCGGATACCGCTCGCCAGTTAATCTTTAATCTGTCGCGTTATCTGCGCTATAACATTGAATTAAAAGACGATGAGCAAATCGATATCAAAAAAGAGCTGTACCAAATTAAAGACTATATTGCCATTGAGCAGGCCCGCTTTGGCGACAAGCTGACGGTTATCTATGATATTGATGAAGAGGTGAATTGCTACATTCCCAGCCTGCTGATCCAGCCTTTAGTGGAGAACGCCATTGTCCACGGTATTCAGCCTTGTAAGGGAAAAGGCGTTGTCACCATCAGCGTTGCAGAGTGCGGCAATCGGGTACGCATTGCGGTGCGAGACACCGGGCACGGCATCGATCCAAAGGTGATTGAACGGGTCGAAGCGAATGAAATGCCAGGCAATAAAATTGGCCTGCTTAATGTCCATCACCGCGTGAAGTTGTTATATGGCGAAGGGCTGCATATTCGTCGTCTGGAGCCTGGGACGGAAATCGCATTTTACATTCCTAACCAACGCCCCCCTGTCGCCTCACAGGCTACGTTATTGCTTTGAGCCGGAGTGATATTGTGAAAGTCATCATTGTTGAAGACGAATTCCTGGCACAACAGGAACTGAGCTGGCTGATTAAAGAGCACAGCCAGATGGAGATTGTCGGCACCTTTGACGATGGTCTGGACGTGTTGAAGTTTTTGCAGCATAACCGCGTCGACGCCATTTTTCTGGATATCAATATTCCGTCGCTGGATGGCGTGTTGCTGGCGCAAAACATCAGCCAGTTTGCCCATAAACCGTTTATTGTGTTCATCACTGCGTGGAAAGAACATGCGGTAGAAGCGTTTGAGCTGGAGGCGTTTGACTACATTCTCAAACCGTATCAGGAATCACGCATTACAGGAATGCTGCAAAAGCTGGAAGCAGCCTGGCAGCAACAGCAAACCAGCAGTACGCCTGCCGCAATGGTAACGCGTGAGAATGACACCATTAATCTGGTGAAAGATGAGCGAATCATCGTCACGCCAATTAACGATATCTATTACGCCGAAGCGCACGAGAAAATGACCTTTGTCTATACGCGGCGTGAATCCTACGTAATGCCAATGAACATTACTGAATTTTGCAGCAAGCTGCCGCCGTCACATTTTTTCCGCTGCCATCGCTCATTTTGTGTCAATCTGAACAAAATCCGCGAAATCGAACCGTGGTTTAATAACACCTACATTCTGCGACTGAAAGATCTGGATTTTGAAGTACCGGTCAGCCGTAGCAAAGTAAAAGAATTCAGGCAGTTAATGCATCTGTAATCGGGATTTTCATGAAAGCAACAGGCTTGCCCGCCGATCAACAATTTTTCGCCGATCTGTTCAGCGGCCTGGTGCTTAACCCGCAACTACTGGGGCGCGTCTGGTTTGCCAGCCAGCCGGCCTCGTTGCCGGTGGGCAGTTTATGTATTGATTTTCCCCGTCTGGATATCGTGCTGCGCGGCGAATACGGCAATCTGCTGGAAGCAAAGCAGCAACATATAGTGGAAGGAGAAATGCTGTTTATTCCGGCGCGCGCGGCTAATTTACCGGTCAACAACAAACCGGTAATGCTGTTAAGTCTGGTGTTCGCGCCGACCTGGCTTGGTTTATCGTATTACGATAGCCGCACCACGTCGTTGTTGCATCCAGTTCGCCAGATCCAACTTCCCAGCCTGCAACGCGGCGAAGGTGAAGCAATGCTTACTGCCCTCACCCATCTTAGCCGTTCGCCGCTGGAGCAGAATATCATTCAGCCGCTGGTGTTAAGTTTGCTGCATCTCTGCCGCAACGTGGTGAATATGCCGCCGGGTAATTCGCAGCCGCGCGGCGATTTTCTCTATCACAGCATTTGTAACTGGGTTCAGGATAATTATGCCCAGCCGCTCACCCGTGAGAACGTGGCGCAGTTTTTTAATATCACGCCCAATCATCTGTCAAAACTGTTTGCGCAGCATGGAACAATGCGTTTTATCGAATATGTGCGTTGGGTGCGAATGGCGAAGGCGAGGATGATTTTGCAGAAATATCATCTGTCGATTCATGAAGTGGCGCAGCGTTGCGGGTTTCCGGATAGCGACTATTTTTGTCGCGTTTTCCGGCGTCAGTTTGGTCTGACGCCGGGAGAGTATAGCGCACGTTTTCAGGGCTAACGTCAGAAGGTTAATTCCGTTTCCAGCAGCGTCAGAATACTTTGTGCATCTTGTGCGGCAAACAGCGACTGGCGGAAGTTTTTATTCACCAGTTTACGCGCCAGCTGCGAGAAGACTTTCACATGATTCATCCCTTCGTTAGCGCCCAGCGTCAGCATGATCACCAGTTCGACTTCGCCCATTTCTGACTGCCAGTCAACCGGTTTCACCAACCGGGCAATGCTGATACTGGAATGACGGATCCACTGTGATTTGGTGTGCGGGATCGCCACGCCAAAACCAACGCCAGTAGTAACAATCTCTTCCCGCTGCCAGACATCTTCTTCCAGCTCAAACGGATGTTCAGTACGCCCGTTAACGCCAAGGTTGCCGCACAGGAACTGGATCGCCTGCTCTTTATTGCTAAAGGCCTGATCAACAAAGATATTCTCCAGCGCCAGCAGTGGGCGAACGTCTTCTTCCGGCGTAAAGGCGGTGAGTAACGCTTCAATTTCCTGCTCACTGCGGCATTCACATGCCTGACGAGCCAATTCCCGACACGCCTCGCTATCCAGTTGACGAAGCTGGCTTTTCACCGCCGGAATACGCGGGCTACTCATACTCAGCTCATCCAGGCCCAGTCCAAGCAGTAGCGGCAGATAACGACTTTCACCGCCCAGTTCACCGCAAATACCTACCCATTTGCCGCGCTGATGCGCAGTGGTAACAATCTGCTGCAACATGCGCAGGAACGATGGCGTAATCGGGTTATACAGCGGCGATACGCGCGGGTTATTACGATCGACCGCATACAGATACTGGGTCATATCGTTAGAACCGATACTGAAGAAATCGACCTCATCGCAGAAGTGGTCGATGATGTAGCACACCGACGGTACTTCCACCATGATACCCAGCGTAATCGACTCTGCATGACGCAGGCCATCGCGCTTAAGCTCAACGATCGCTTTTTGGATCTCGCCCTTCACCCATAAGATCTGATCGAGGCTGTGGACCATTGGGATCATTAACTGGGCATTACCGAAACTGGCAGCGCGCAAAATAGCCCGCAATTGAGTGCGGAACAGACCAGCAAATTCCGGGTAAATACGTACCGCGCGATAGCCGAGGAACGGGTTCTCTTCCTGGGGAATGTTGAGGTAAGGAATGCTTTTATCGCCGCCGATGTCCATCGTGCGGAAAATAATCGGCTTGTCGCCCGCCGCCAGTAGCACCTGTTGGTATGCTTCAAACTGTTCCTGTTCGTCCGGCGCACTGTCGCGCTCCATATAGAGCATTTCGGTACGAAACAGCCCGACACCTTCCGCGCCGTTGGCAAACGCGCCAGGCGCTTCCAGAGCGGTGCCAATATTCGCCGCGATATCAATGCGCTTGTTATCACGGGAATAGGCCAGCTGCGCGGCGGCCTGCGCCTGTTGTTTCTGGCGTTTATCCGCCAGCGTCTGCGCAACCTGATAATAACCGCTCACCGCGTCATCAGGATTAATCGCCAGCACGCCGCACTGGGCGTCAAGCACCGCCGGTTGCCCGGCATAGCGAGCAATGACATCCAGCGGCAGGCCGCTCAGTACGGGGATCGCCGAGGCGCGGGCCAGAATCAGAGTATGCGAGGTGCGCCCGGTTTTCTCCAGAATCATGCCCGCAAGATTTTTTAAATTGAGGCTCAAAAACTGGCTAGGGGTTAAATCTTCTGCCACCAGAATGGTCGGTTTTTCGAGCACCAGATTATTACGCGGCTTCAGTTCCGGCCAGGTGATATGCAGCAATTGTTCGCTGATATCACGAATGTCGCTGACCCGCTCGCGCAGATAATCGCTGGCAGAGGCAGAAAGCTTGGCGCAAACCTGCTCCATATTGCTGATGATCGCCGCCCCCAGCCCCTGATGCTGTTCTGCCATCAGGCGACGGATATTCCCTGCAAATTCATCATCCTGAATCAGCGATAAATGGGCGCTGAGGATAGTTTTGCTTTCGCCGTCACGCTCGCGCAACTGCTGGTTCAGTTGCTCGGCAAGCGTTGCCAGGCTGTGTTCCAGCCAGGTGGAGTCTTGCGCACTGGCCGGGATTGCCCGATAACTGTCGAGGCTGTTGCTCTGTAGCAGGGTCAACGTACCCACGCCGACGCCGCTTGCCAGCACATTGCCGTACAGTAAATCAGGGTTCAGGCGGCTTAATGAACGCGGCAGTGGATGTGCCGTCAGTTCTGCCTGCGTCGGCTGGACGCTGTCGCTGTCGATAAAGCGCACCTGGATGTACTCTTCCAGCACGCGCCGCGCCTGCTCTTCATCGCTGCCGCTAATGTTCAGGCTGCAACTGTCATTAAATAAGGTGCCGGTGCCAATCAGCGCCAGCGAACTTTTGGCATCGGCCTTTACGTTCTGGCGATGGTTAATGAAGATGATTTCGCTTTGCCACTGGCTGCACTGCTCTTTAAGTTCCCACGCCGGACGAGCATGCAGGCCGTTTGGCAAAGGACAGAGAAATTGAATCGTTAACATAACCGCTCCGGGTTAATCAGGAGATCATCTGAAATCCGTCAGTTGAACAACCGTCTCACGGGTAAGACGTTGAATAAGGGCAGATAAAAGCTGCTGCATCTGCAAAATGTCGCGGCAGTCGGCAATCGATGCGGCGCAATGTCCGTGGCGGGTTGCTGGCCCCATCACCACTGTGGGTACGCCAGTGCCGGTTAAATGTACCGCCCCGCCATCCGTGCCGCCGTTGCTGAACATATCCGCCTGTAACGGCACGCCAATTTCTGCCGCCACGGTTTCGATCCACGCGGTAAGTTTTGGCGGCGCAATCAGCGACTTGTCGCTTAACACCAGCATCGGGCCGTTACCAATCTGGCGATGGTTAGCCGCGCCATAATCAAAGTTTTTCGCCCAGCAGGCGGTATCAAGCACAATGGCGATGTCCGGCGACACCGCGCGGGTGGCGGTTTGCCCGCCGCGTAATCCCACCTCTTCGCTGGAACTTGCCACCAGCCACACTTCCGCAGGCAGCTCGGCGTTGTGCAGCTCACGTAGTAACGTCACCAGCAGGTAGCAACCGAGGCGGTCATCAAAGGCTTTACCCATCACTCGCTGGTGAGGGAGAACCTGAAAAGTGGTATCAAACGTGACACGATCGCCCGGACGAATACCTGCCTGCATCACTTCGTCATACGAGCGCGCACCAATGTCCACGCGCATGGCGCTGACGTCATTCCCCTGCCGCTCGCCATCGAGCAAACCGGGAATTTTGCACTCTTCACGAGTAGTGATCCGTACTGGCTGAAGCTGGCGGGCAGCCATGCGCACATTGCCAACTGGCAGGACATCAATCGCCCCTTCGCGGGAGATGCTACGCACCATAAATCCCACTTCGTCCATATGCGCACAGATCATCACCTTCGGACCTGTCGATTCATTGAGGCGGATCAGCACCGATCCCAGGCCATCAAATCGCACCTCCTTTTGCAGGCGATCCGCTTCTTCCAGCAGGATCTGCCGCACTTCCTGTTCCGAGGAGGCGATCGCATCTGCCTCGCTCAACGCTTTTAATAGCGATAAATCCATTATGCCTCTCCCGTGAGCAACACTGTTTTTGGCATGGCGTAGAGCACTTCCGCGCCTTGCGGGGTAACCAGCACGACATCTTCGATGCGCACGCCACCTCGCCCTGGCAAATAAATCCCCGGCTCCACGGTCAGTAACATCCCTGGCTGTAGCGTCGTGGTGTCCTGCGGTGAAAAACGCGGCTCTTCATGGACTTCAATGCCGATGGCATGACCAGTGTTGTGACCAAAATAGTCACCATAACCGGCTTCTGTAATGATCCGGCGCGCGGCGTCGTCAACCTGTTGGCAGCGCACGCCGGGGCGAATCGCGGAGATTGCCGCGAGCTGTGCCTGCAGGACAATGTTATACACATCAAACAGTGGGTGAGATTCGGCGCTCACCCCTTCGCCATTCACCAGCAAGGTGCGCGTCATATCAGAGCAGTAGCCCTGATACAGCGCACCGAAATCGAGAGTGACAAACTCGCCCGCTGCAACAATCTTGTCGCTGGCTTTGCCGTGCGGCAGCGCCCCACGCCAGCCGCTGGCGACAATGGTGTCAAAAGAGGCTTTTTCTGCGCCCTGCTGGCGCATAAACCACTCCTGTTCAGCGGCTATCTCGCATTCGCTCATCCCGGCCTGAATAAAGCGGCGAATATGCTCTGCACCGCGATCGGCAATCCCACAGGCGAGGCGGATTTTCTCCACCTCCTCTGGCGTTTTGATTTGCCGCAGCACATCCGGCGTGGCGCTTACCAGTTTCGCATTGAGTTCAGACTGCCAGCGGTGCGCGGTTTCCCAACTTACCTGCTGGCCTTCAAAACCGAGCGTTTGCAACTGCTCATCGGCAATGATTTGCCTGACGATAGTGGTAAGCGTGTGCGTCGCATCAAGCAAATGCAGCTGGTAGCCCTGCGTGCGGGCTTCTACATCCGCGTAATAGCGCGAATCCACCAGAATGTGCGCACTTTCACGGCTAATCAGCACATAACCTGATCCGGTGGAGATCCCCAGATGCGGTTGTTTGTTCTGCCGTGAGGAGAGAAGCACCGCATCCAGTTGTTGCGCCTTAAGCCAGTCGCGCAGCGAAGCGAGTAATGTCATCAGGATTTTCCTTCTTACAGGCTATCGATTAACAATTTGCCTTTACGGAACATCATCAGACGCAGGAACACCACCATCAGCGCAGTAATGATTGCTCCCAGCGCGATCCCCGCCATGTAGACGCCGAGGTTAGTGACCAGCGGCCATGCCCAGATAGCGGACTCCGGGAACCATTGCACTGCGCCCAGCCAGACAGCGGCGGTTGAGCCGACAATCGCGCCGACCATATACGACGGAATGGCGGTGATGGGGCTTTCCAGCGCAAACGGAATCGCACCCTCACTGATCCCCATAAAGGCAAGGAACATGGCGGTTTTACCCTGCGGATAAAGCTGAGCGTTGAACAGGCGTTTGCCGGTTAAACGACGGTCAATAATGGTCGCCAGACCCAGACCAATCGGTGGAATAACGATAGCGATAGAACGTGCGGTGACCGGTAATACGTGGTCAGTGGTAAAGCTGAAGGCAACGAAACCTGCGGCTTTGTTGATCGGGCCACCAAGGTCGATTGCTGTCGCTGCTGCGATACCCATCGCATACATTAGCGCGCCCTTCTCACCTGCGGCAGTCAGCACGGTACGGATACCACCGTTAATCCAGCCACCAAAGGGGGTGATGACGTAGTACATCGCCAGCATGACAAAAATGGCGGAAAGAATCGGTAGCAAAAATGTGGTTTTGAACGCTAACAGGAAATCCGGTAACTGGATTTTCTGGTTCATCCACTTCACAAGGTAACCGGCAACGATGGAAATAATCAGGGCACCAATGAAGGTGGACGGCACCGGCGAAGAGGTCGCCCATTGCATCGTGCTGGGATCGAAGTTCAGCAGTTGCGTCGGCTGGGTAGACATCAAGCCGCCGATAAAACCAGCCGGGAATGCCAGTTTGCCACCGATAGAGTTCGCCACAAAAGCGGCAAACATCGGTATGGCAAAGCCAAACAGCACGCCACCAAAGGACTGTGACAGCCAGGCAAACTTCAGTAAGGAGAGGTCGAAACCGGAGAATTTCCCGCTATTAAGCGCATCCATGATGCCGATATCCGCAGGAATTTTAAGCCAGCTATAAGCAATCAGCTGGCTGAAAGCGAGGATCACACCGCCCATAATTAAGGTCGGCACCATGCGTGAAATCCCTGACATCACATGCTGCGGGAGTTCACCCCAGAAGCTGGTTTTAGAGGCCTGCGGATTCTTAACTGCCGCTGCCGCACCGGATGCGCCAGGCACAACGGTTGCACTGCGTTTTTTAATGGCCATAACAATTATCCCTGTCGAATATTACTGTTGTTCAGAGGCAATCATCTCTTCGATTTCTTTGATGATGCCCGCAGCGTTTTTAATTGCGTCCTGCAAAGTGATTTCATAAACGTCGCGTGATTCGAAACGTTCGTTATCTTCCGGGGTAACCGCCACGGAGTGGATGATGATGGTCGCTTCGGCGATATCCTGCGCGGTCAGACGATTCTGGATGCCGTCCGCACCCTGGGTTTCAATTTTCACTTCATAACCGGCGTCTACCGCCGCTTCTTCCAGCGCCTGAGCGGCCATAAAGGTGTGAGCCAGGCCCATTGGGCAGGCACATAAGGCAATCAGTTTCTTACTCATCGTTAATTCCTCGTTCAGTGATAGTTGACGAGTGAAATTATGAACGTGCAAAACAAATCGCCGTTACCAGACAAATAATGCATTTACTGGAGAATTAATCCCGCTGTACGGAAGTGTGACGCAGGTCGGCCTTGTGAGGAGACACAAAGAAAAATTGAATTAACTGTATGATTTAAAAGATTATCGGGAGAGTTACCTCCCGATATAACAGGAAGGATTTACAGAATGTGGCCTAAGGTCTGGCGTAAATGTGCACCGGAACCAAGAAGGCCCGGATTGTCATGGACGATGAGATACACCGGAATATCATGGACATATTCTTTAAAGCGCCCTTTATCTTCAAATGCGGCACGGAAACCAGAGGCTTTGAAGAACTCAAGGAAGCGCGGCACGATACCACCGGCAATAAACACGCCGCCAAATGTCCCGAGATTGAGCGCCAGATTGCCGCCAAAACGGCCCATAATGACGCAAAACAGCGACAACGCGCGGCGGCAATCGGTGCAGCTGTCAGCCAGCGCACGTTCGGTAATATCTTTTGGCTTGAGATTTTCTGGCAGGCGGTTGTCGGCTTTCACAATCGCGCGATACAAATTCACCAGCCCAGGACCAGAAAGCACGCGCTCTGCCGAAACATGACCAATTTCTGCACGCAGTATTTCGAGGATAATGGCCTCTTCTTCACTATTCGGCGCAAAATCAACGTGACCGCCTTCGCCTGGCAAGCTTACCCAGCGTTTATCAACATGAACCAGATGCGCAACCCCAAGCCCTGTTCCGGCACCGTAAACCGCAATAGGTTTACCTTCTACCGGTTCTGCGCCACCAAACTGAATCAGATGCTCTTTTTTCAGCATCGGGATCGCCATCGATACAGCGGTAAAGTCGTTAATAATTTCCAGATGACTAAAACCGAGATTCTTTTTCATTTCGGCAATTGAGAACGCCCAGGTATGGTTGGTCATTGCCACCCAGTCACCGGTAATTGGGCAAGCGATGGCAATACAGCCGTCTTTCACCTCGACCTTATGTTCTTCAAGATAAACGCGAATGACCGCTTCGAGGCTGGGGTAATCAAGCCCTGAATAGGTCTTAGCCTGCGAGATTTCACCACTGGCAATATCACACAGAGCAAGACGTGCGTTGGTGCCGCCCACATCACCGACTAATGCATACTTTGTCATTCTTCAACTGCTCCGCTAAAGTCAAAATAATTCTTTCTCACACTGTAAATACCTGGGGGCATAACAACAACGCCGGAAAGGCAGGCTCCCTGTAAATATCGATCTGGGTCACACAATTACTTTATCGTTTCAGCACCAATTGCAGCGATGCCTTTTTGCAAGCTGGGCAAACTAAGTATCTGACCCTGCATAAGGAATAGAACATGCTCCATCCGCGAGCCAGAACCATGTTGTTATTATCGCTCCCCGCCGTGGCAATTGGGATTGCGTCCAGTCTTATTCTGATTGTGGTGATGAAAATCGCCTCGGTATTACAGAATTTGCTCTGGCAACGACTGCCGGGAACTCTGGGGATAGCCCAGGATTCACCTTTCTGGATCATCGCCATATTAACGCTAACAGGTATTGCGGTGGGGTTGGTTATCCGTTTCAGCCAGGGGCATGCCGGGCCAGACCCCGCCTGTGAACCGCTGATCGGCGCACCGGTTCCGCCCTCTGCGCTACCAGGACTTATCGTAGCATTAATTCTCGGTCTTGCTGGCGGCGTCAGTCTCGGGCCGGAACATCCGATCATGACCGTCAATATCGCCCTTGCCGTCGCCATTGGCGCTCGTCTGTTACCGCGCGTCAACCGAATGGAGTGGACTATTTTAGCCTCTGCCGGAACCATCGGCGCGCTGTTTGGCACACCTGTTGCAGCGGCGTTGATATTTTCGCAAACCTTAAATGGCAGTAATGAGGTTCCGCTATGGGACCGTCTCTTTGCGCCGTTAATGGCCGCAGCAGCTGGTGCACTTACTACCGGATTATTTTTCCATCCTCATTTTTCACTGCCCATTGCGCATTATGGGCAGATGGAGATGACCGATATTCTCAGCGGTGCAATTGTGGCGGCTATTGCCATCGCAGCAGGGATGGTTGCCGTATGGTGTCTGCCACGGTTGCACGCGATGATGCATCAGATTAAAAATCCGGTGCTAATGCTGGGAGTTGGCGGATTTATTCTCGGTATTCTGGGGGTTATTGCTGGACCGGTTTCGCTATTTAAAGGGCTGGATGAGATGCAGCAGATGGTGGCAAATCAGGCTTTCAGCACCAGCGATTACTTTTTGCTGGCAGTGATTAAACTTGCCGCTCTCGTGGTTGCTGCCGCCAGCGGCTTTCGCGGTGGGCGAATCTTCCCGGCAGTGTTTGTCGGCGTGGCATTAGGATTGATGCTGCATGAGCACGTTCCCGCCGTTCCAGCGGCAATAACCGTTTCCTGCGCTATTCTCGGCATCGTGCTGGTGGTAACACGCGATGGCTGGTTAAGTCTTTTTATGGCGGCAGTCGTTGTACCCAATACCACATTGCTACCGCTGCTCTGTATCGTCATGCTTCCGGCATGGCTGTTATTAGCAGGTAAGCCGATGATGATAGTCAATCGTCCGAAGCAACAGCCACCCCACGATAACATTTAGCAAAAAATGCTCTCCTTTATGATTTAAGAGTTATGGCGATGATACGGGGCTTTACCTCCCCGTAATATTGCGTTAACAGGCCGCTGACGGCTTCGATCGTGAAGGAGAATAACAATGTTCAGGTCACTGTTTCTGGCGGCCGCCCTGATGGCATTTACCCCGCTTGTGGCAAACGCAGGTGAAATCACCCTACTGCCATCAATCAAATTACAAATTGGCGATCGCGATCATTACGGTAATTACTGGGACGGTGGTCACTGGCGCGACCGTGACTACTGGCATCGCAATTATGAATGGCGTAAAAACCGCTGGTGGCGTCATGATAATGGCTACCACCGTGGCTGGGATAAGCGTAAAGCCTATGAGCGTGGCTATCGTGAAGGCTGGCGCGATCGTGATGATCATCGCGGAAAGGGCCGCGGACATGGGCATCGCCATTAAACACATTCGCCACTGGAGCACAATGCCTGATGCGACGCTAGCGCGTCTTATCAGGCCTACAAACCGGCTCTTTAATGTGTAGGGCGGATAAGGCGTTTTACGCCGCATCCGCCAGTGATGCCTGGTACGACGCCAGTTGAACTATAGCCCCAGAGCCGTTCCCACTAACAACCAGATATTCAGCGCCACTACCAGCACCACAATCACCCAGCCTATCTGTTTTACGCGTTTGCTGTTCACCAGATCGCCCATCAACCTACTGTCACTGGTAAAAATTAGTAGTGGAACCAGCGCCAGAGCGATACCAAAACTTAACAGCACCTGGCTCATAACCAGAATCCGTGTCGGATCTAATCCCATCAGAATGACAATAAATGACGGCAACATGGTAACGGTGCGACGCACCCACAGCGGGATATGAAAACGAATGAAGCCCTGCATCACTACCTGCCCCGCCAGTGTCCCCACAACCGTTGAGGACAGTCCCGCAGCAACCAGGCTTAAACCAAAGACCGTTGCCGCAGCATGGCTTAACAACGGTTGCAGCGTCAGATAAGCCTCATCAAGATCGGCAACGCCAGTATGACCGGAAAAGTGGAACGCCGCCGCAGCCGTCGCCATCATCGCCAGATTGACAAAACCGGCAATAGTCATAGCGATAGCCACATCCCATTTGGTGGCAGAATAACGTTGTTGACGCGAACCACCATGTAAATGCTGAGTCAGCGAAGAGTGTAAATAAATCACGTGCGGCATAATCGTCGCCCCCAACACACCTGCCGCCAGGAAGACTGCCTCCGAGGTGGGTAAACTCGGGATTACCATTCCTTTACCCAGTTGCGCCAGGTTAGGCTGGGAGAAAATCAACTCTACAATGTAAGCCGCAGCAACAAACAGCAGTAACCCGCCAATCACTTTCTCCAGCGGTTTTTGCCCTCGACGTTGCAGCATTAAAATCAGGAAAGTCGCGATCCCCGTCAGCACCGCGCCCTGCAACAGCGAAACACCCAGAATGAGTTTAAAACCGATCGCCGCACCAATAAATTCCGCCAGGTCGGTTGCCATCGCAATGATTTCTGCCTGAACCCAATAGAACCACACTACGGGACGCGGATAGTGATCGCGAATCTGCTCCGCCAGGTTTTTACCGGTGGCAATCCCCAGTTTGGCAGACAGTATCTGAATCAGCATCGCCATCAGGTTGGCCCAAACGACAACCCACAGTAGCTGATAGCCGAAGCTGGCCCCGGCCTGAATATTGGTCGCAAAGTTACCAGGATCGATATAACCAATCGCCGCAATGAACGCAGGTCCCATTAATGCGAGCCTCATCTTGCGCGCCGCCCGTCCGCTGCTACTCTCAACGCGATAGTTAGTCATCTTGTGCCTCTAAAACATAGCCTTTGCTATGTTTCATGCTATGTCAAACGAGAATGATTATCAAATTCATTTAAGTGGATTGTGATGATTTCTTTGATAGACCAGAATTATGACGACGAAAAGATTGATGACTTGAATGTTGTGATTATGTTTAATGTTAGCACATTTACATAACTTTCAGCTTCCATACACAACATAGCAGAAATGTATGACAGCTCACTATTTTTGAAGCTTGTCACAGGACGTCATTATAGTGTGTGTCAGATCTCGTTTTCCTTAACCATGTTACATAGAATGTGCACGGAAATTTAACCTGCCTCATATTTGGAGCAAATATGGACCGCGTCCTTCATTTTGTACTGGCACTTGCCGTTGTTGCGATTCTCGCACTGCTGGTAAGCAGCGACCGCAAAAAAATTCGTATCCGTTATGTTATTCAACTGCTTGTTATCGAAGTGTTACTGGCGTGGTTCTTCCTGAACTCCGACGTTGGTTTGGGCTTCGTGAAAGGCTTCTCCGAAATGTTTGAGAAACTGCTCGGATTTGCCAACGAAGGGACTAACTTCGTCTTTGGTAGCATGAATGATCAAGGCCTGGCATTCTTCTTCCTGAAAGTGCTGTGCCCAATCGTCTTTATCTCTGCGCTGATCGGTATTCTCCAGCACATTCGCGTGTTGCCGGTGATTATCCGCGCAATTGGTTTCCTGCTCTCCAAAGTCAACGGTATGGGCAAACTGGAATCCTTCAACGCCGTCAGCTCTCTGATTCTGGGTCAGTCTGAAAACTTTATTGCCTATAAAGATATCCTCGGCAAAATCTCCCGCAATCGTATGTACACCATGGCAGCTACGGCGATGTCCACCGTGTCGATGTCCATCGTTGGTGCATACATGACGATGCTGGAGCCGAAATACGTCGTTGCGGCGCTGGTACTGAACATGTTCAGCACCTTTATCGTGCTGTCGCTGATCAACCCTTACCGTGTTGATGCCAGTGAAGAAAACATTCAGATGTCCAACCTGCACGAAGGTCAGAGCTTCTTCGAAATGCTGGGTGAATACATTCTGGCAGGTTTCAAAGTTGCCATTATCGTTGCCGCGATGCTGATCGGCTTTATCGCCCTGATCGCTGCGCTGAACGCACTGTTTGCCACTGTGACTGGCTGGTTTGGCTACAGCATCTCCTTCCAGGGCATCCTGGGCTACATCTTCTATCCGGTTGCTTGGGTGATGGGTGTTCCTTCCAGTGAAGCACTGCAAGTGGGCAGTATTATGGCGACCAAACTGGTTTCCAACGAGTTCGTTGCGATGATGGATCTGCAGAAAATTGCTTCCACGCTCTCTCCGCGTGCTGAAGGCATCATCTCTGTGTTCCTGGTTTCCTTCGCTAACTTCTCTTCTATCGGGATTATCGCAGGTGCAGTTAAAGGCCTGAATGAAGAGCAAGGTAACGTGGTTTCTCGCTTCGGTCTGAAACTGGTTTACGGCTCTACTCTGGTGAGTGTGCTGTCTGCGTCAATCGCAGCACTGGTGCTGTAAGTCCAATTCATTAATTAAAAAGCCGGGGATAATTCCCCGGCTTCAATTCCATGTAGATACTGTTATGGCCTGCAAGTTTTTTTCTACCCTGGTTTCCCAGATTGCAGGCATGCCAGACACAGCGCCGTCAGGCGCTGTTTTTTTCATCCCTTCCGCGATTTTTACGCAGCTACCGGATTATGCCGTGACGCATCGAACGGTACGCCTGACTTCAGCACTCCATACGCCACCTGTGCCAGCTTGCGCATCATCGCGCCGAGAATCACTTTTCCTTTCTTGCCATTAGCCGCCAGACGGTCGCGGAACGCCCGTCCCCACTCAGTCTTACTGGTGGCTACCATTGCAGGCATATACAACGCCCTGCGAAGCGACACATGTCCGGCTTTACTCAACCGGCTTGCCCCTCTCACACTACTGCCTGATTCATAACGCCGTGGTGTCAGACCCGCAAAAGCGGCGAACTGTCTGGCATGGGCGAAGCGGTCCTTCAGACCGATATAAGCCAGTAATACCGCAGATGTTTTCTCTCCGATACCCGGGATACTTTCCAGCAGTTTCCTGCGGTGTTTCATATCCGGATCATCGTCTGTCAGGTCTTTTATCTGCTTCTCAAGACGCTTCAGCTCTGCTTCAAGCCACAGAAGGTGAGCATCAATGCTCGGTCTCTGGACTTCCCGCGCCGTTTCAGTGCGGTTCAGTTCCTGCGTGTGCATATCTGTCAGCGCCTGGTGGCGTACTACCAGGGCACGCAACGCGCGTTCAAGCGGGTGAGGCGCTTCCCAGGCTGCAGGGCGCTTCTGACGACAGAACTCTGCCAGCATGCGCGCATCCACGGTATCAGTCTTGTTACGCAGTCCTTCACTCTGAGCGAAAGCTTTACCCAACGCAGGATTAATGACTGACACTATGTAGCCTGCATCGTAAAGGCACTCTGCGACAGGTTCCATATAGGTGCCGGTCGCTTCGATGCAGATATGCGCATGGTCAATCTTGTGACCCTTCAGCCAGCTCACCAGCTCATCGTGCCCTTTAGTGGTGTTAGCGAATTTTTTGGTGCGATGACGACCATCAGGACGCAACACATCGACATCCAGTTTCTCTTTAGCGGTGTCGATACCGATATAATGAAGTTCATGTTCCATCGTGAAACCAACCTTGCAAATACGGATTACCGGGAAAACCGGTCCATGATACTGTCCGGTTTATCACTTTGGGAGAAAGGCAGTCCGCTGCATAAATCTACGCAACAGGTTGAAAACCTAAGGCCCGATACGGCATGCGGACTGCAGGCAGAGAAAACTGGCCGATTTTCTCTGCACAGGAGGGATAATACAAGGCCTGATAAGCGTAGCGCATCAGGCATTTTTCTGTTTGTCATCAGCCACAAAAGCCGGGGATAATTCCCTGCTTTTTTTACGCCTGTTAATCAGTTAATGGCTGAGGGCGACCAATCAAATACCCTTGCAGATATTGCACCCCGAGCTTATGCAATAGCGCCTGCTGCTGTGGCGTCTCGACAAACTCCGCGACCACACTCAATGACTTCGCTTTCGCCAGATCGGTAATTGATCTCACAATCATCGCATCCAGCGTGTTCGTGACGATATCTTTCACAAAGACGCCATCGATTTTGATGATATCAGCCTGCAAACGCTTTAACCGTTCGTAGTTGGCATAGCCGGTGCCAAAATCATCAATCGCAATCCGGAAACCAAACTTATGCAGCTGCTCGATGTTGTACATGCTGCTTTCTGCGTTAGAAAACGCCTGCTCCTCGGTGATCTCAAGAATGACCGCCTGCGGGGAGATGTGATAACGCTTAAACAGACGAATAATCCGCCCGGCAATATTCTTTTGTAGCAGCGTGAGCGGCATTAAATTAACTGAAAAGCGCGGGCCTTTTTTGTCGCAAGGGTGTGTGGCCAGCCACTTCAACAAGGATTCCAGCACTTGCAAATCAAAACGCGCGCTAAGGTTAAACTGAGCAATAAGGGGCAGAAACTTATCCGGGGTCATAATGCCGCCGTCATATTTCAGTCGCGCGAGGATCTCATCATAACCTTCACCCTCTTTGTTGCGAATTGGCTGGGCGTAGAGCAGCAAATCCCCCTGATCTAACGCCGTGCGAATGGTATTCAGCAATAGCACCTGTTTAGTGGTCTGCCCGGAAACCATCTCCTCTCTGCTATCCAGCGCCAGCACATGATGATGTGCGCAGGATTGCTCCGCCAGCCAGCTTAACTGCCCCAACAAGGGTTGCAGGGTTTCCTGATTTCCATCAAAACGCCCCCAGGCAGCACCATAGCCCATATCCAGCCCGGTATTGTTCCAGTGAATTTGCCGACTATTCAGGATGTTAACCATATGCTGGAGTCGCCCTTCCGTTTCCGGCCCGCTCAGTACTAATAGCAGTTCACTCCCCGGCAATTGATACAACTTTTCGTTTTCCTGCATCAGCGGCATTAACGTACGGTAAATTGAGCGGATACAGTGAACGCGCATCATTAACCCGTAATGACGACTCATAAACTCAAGGTTATCAATACGCAGGCAGCAAAAACTCTTGCCAGCCTCTTGCTCTGGTGCTTGTTCCAACGCGCGAAAGTTGGGTAAGAGCGTTAACGGATCGGTCAGCGCCTGCAAATGCCAGCGTCGGTTAAGCCATTCACTACGATGATAAATGCGCACCATATAGAGCAGGCAAACACTAAAGGAAATCAGCACTGCGAGAATAAATGCCAGCGAATATTCGGTTAGTACCCCTTGCAAAAAGTTCTGGTTGTAATTCAGCAGGCAAAGCGTTGAAACAGCCCAGGTGAGATTTAAAAACGGATAGCGAAGCTTACCGACCCCGAGGGTAAAGATGATAAAGAAAACAGGTACCAGGTAACCGGCAATGAAGTCATTTTCATACGGTGTACACATCAGAAGTAGCAGCACGCTAAGAGCTGCCAGCCAGCTTAAGGTAAATGCGCGTTTCTCTTTGCTCAACGACGGAGCGATATCCCTGCGCCACAGTATCTGCGCAAAGTGGGGACTTACAATCATGCGGGTGAGATAGTAAAACAGCATGTTGTAAATCAGCACTGCGGTGAAAAGGCTTAGCAAATCAACGACCGTGAAAATGGCATCCGCATCGCCGAAAAAGGTAGATATCTTTAGCGGAAAATCAAAGAAATTCCCCACAAGATACATGCTGCATTTGATGCCAATCGGTGCCACCAAACCAAGCCAGAAGAGACGTTGCCAGACGTATCGGCTGGTCAAACCATAACGCCAACGCGTTCCCAATTGCCAGCGTAATATTGCACAGGCACACAGGACTGCAAACGTCTGGCTGCCGAGCATGACCGCGGTCTGTAAAAAAGAGAGATGAAAGTTCCACAGATTGGTGCAAAACATCCCGCATAAAACGGGAACGACACCGCGCCAGCCAAAGATAAACAAGATTGACAGCATTACGCACAGTGGCATCCACGCCAGAAAGATATAACTGGAATGGATAATGGCAAGTGGCGAAATAAAACGGGATAGCTGAATAAGTACCACGGTGAGCGTAAACGCTAGTGTGAATATCTTGATATTTTTTATCAGGTTATGCTCCACAAACATGAGTACACTACTCTCACTGATCGGGGTTTTCAGGCACACAAATAATAAGTTTATTCGCATCGCGAAGCAAACAGGGGCCAGCCTGTTGCTGTTTTTTCAGTCAGTGATGCATTCACCACACGGCACTGCCAGGATGTAGACTGTATTACAAAAGCGGCAAAAGGCAGAGACAAAAAACCCCCGCTTTGCAGCGAGGGTTTGAAATTTGGTGGAGCTAAGCGGGATCGAACCGCTGACCTCTTGCATGCCATGCAAGCGCTCTCCCAGCTGAGCTATAGCCCCACGAGTCGTTTACGTACCAAATTTGCTGGGTGCAAAATTTGGTGGAGCTAAGCGGGATCGAACCGCTGACCTCTTGCATGCCATGCAAGCGCTCTCCCAGCTGAGCTATAGCCCCATCACGTAAAGCTTGTCGAGTTGACGGGCGGCATCATATGAATTCCGCCCGAATGTGTCAACGGCAAATTGCAGCGTGTAGTTTCAATCGCTGAAAAATCAGGCAAATGAACAATTTTGGAAAACCGCTCGCATTCAGTAGTTATTCATGTCACGGTTTCCTGTAAAGTGGTGTTATAAAATGAACCGCTAATAGACCTACATACATTCAGGGAATTGTTATGTTCAAGGAGAGGATGACGCCAGATGAACTTGCCAGACTGACCGGTTATAGCCGTCAGACCATTAATAAATGGGTACGCAAGGAAGGCTGGACGACATCACCAAAACCAGGCGTCCAGGGTGGCAAAGCCAGACTGGTTCACGTCAATGAACAGGTTCGTGAATATATTCGCAATGCTGAACGTCCGGAAGGTCAGGGAGAAGCGCCAGCCCTTTCTGGTGATGCGCCGCTTGAAGTGTTGCTGGTGACACTGGCGAAAGAGATGACGCCAGTTGAACAAAAACAGTTTACATCCTTGCTTCTGCGGGAAGGGATTATCGGGTTATTACAACGCTTAGGGATTCGCGATAGCAAATAATATGAAAAGATTACGCAATAAAATGACCACCGAAGAACTGGCGGAATGCCTCGGTGTGGCTAAACAAACTGTTAACCGTTGGATCAGAGAAAAAGGCTGGAAAACGGAAAAATTTCCCGGCGTGAAAGGCGGTCGTGCCAGACTTATTCTGATCGATACGCAAGTTTGCGAGTTTATTCAGAATACACCAGCCTTCCATAACACGCCGATGCTTCTGGAAGCCGAAGAACCCCTTGCCGAATACGCACCGGGTATTCGCACCCCTGCTTATCGGCAAATCATCAGCGCAATAGACAACATGACTCACAGTGAGCAGGAAAAAGTTGCGCAATTTTTGTCACGTGAAGGAATTCGTCATTTCCTTGCTCGTCTCGACATAGATGAATCAGAATAAATAAAAAACGGCAGGGGGATCTCTCCTGCCGTTTATCTTTTCTGCGCTAATTACTGCTGGTTTTCGCGTTCAGCAATAAATGCCAGCGCTTTGTTGATACGCTCGATACTGCGGGTCTTACCGATTGCGTGAACGGTAACATCCAGCGCCGGAGATTGCCCCGCACCGGTTACGGCGACACGCAGCGGCATACCAACTTTACCCATACCCACTTCCAGCTCATCCGCCGTCGCCTGAATAGCGTGATGAACGTTTTCAGCGGTCCAGTCAGTAATCGCGGCCAGTTTGTCACGAACCACTTCCAGCGGCTGACGCGCTACCGGACGCAGATGTTTTTTCGCGGCGTCGGCATCGAACTCAGCAAAATCTTCGTAGAAATAACGGCAGCTCTGAGCCATCTCTTTCAGCGTCTTGCAGCGTTCACCCAGCAGTTTTACCAGATCAGCCAGTTGCGGGCCGTTACGGGTATCGATATTTTCCTGCTCAATGTGCCATTGTAAGTGAGTAGCAACATACTCCGGCGGCAGCGCGTTAATGTAGTGATGGTTCAGCCACAGCAGCTTGTCGGTGTTGAACGCACTGGCAGATTTGCTGACGGCATTCAGAGTGAAGTATTTGATCATCTCTTCACGAGTGAAGATTTCCTGATCGCCGTGGGACCAGCCCAGACGCACCAGATAGTTCAGCAGTGCTTCAGGCAGATAACCATCATCACGATACTGCATTACGCTGACCGCCCCGTGACGTTTGGACAGTTTTTTACCGTCATCGCCGTTGATCATAGAAACGTGCGCGTAAACCGGTACCGGCGCTTTCAGAGCCTTAAGAATGTTAATCTGGCGCGGTGTGTTGTTGATATGGTCTTCGCCACGGATAACGTGGGTGATTTCCATATCCCAGTCATCGACAACCACACAGAAGTTATAGGTTGGGGAACCATCGGTACGGCGGATAATCAGATCATCCAGCTCCTGGTTGCTGAACTCGATCGGACCACGGATCTGATCGTCAAAAACAACAGAACCTTCCTGCGGGTTAGCAAAACGTACGACACACGGCTCATCATCAGCGTGATGCTCATGACTGTGGCGACAGCGACCGTCATAACGTGGTTTCTCACCTTTTGCCATTTGCTCTTCACGCAGCGCTTCCAGACGCTCTTTGGAGCAGTAGCATTTATAGGCAGTGCCCTCTTCCAGCATCTGATCGATCACCGCGTTGTAGCGATCAAAACGTTTGGTCTGGAAGTACGGACCTTCATCCCACTCCAGGCTCAGCCAGTTCATACCATCCATAATGGCTTCGATAGCTTCCGGCGTGGAACGCTCAAGATCGGTGTCTTCAATACGCAGCACGAACTCACCGCCGTGGTTACGTGCAAAAAGCCAGGAGTAAAGAGCAGTACGCGCGCCGCCAACGTGCAGATAGCCTGTTGGGCTTGGCGCGAAGCGAGTTTTGATTTTCATGAAATGGCCTTACGTTTAGAAAGATGCCGACAACCGGCAAATCCTGGAAAAATTGAGTGGGCGATATTCTATCACTCCCGCCTGATTCCTCAATGTAGTTCGGGTTGCTACATGATGCATTATTGTTTTCGTTGAGAAATTGCGCAACACGGTCTGTTTTGCGATCATCTTGCTTAAATTTACGACGAACGAACAATTTCTTTAGAAAATGCGTTGACTCATTTTGAACTCTCCCTATAATGCGACTCCACACAGCGGGGGTGATTAGCTCAGCTGGGAGAGCACCTCCCTTACAAGGAGGGGGTCGGCGGTTCGATCCCGTCATCACCCACCAACTACTTTATGTAGTCTCCGCCGTGTAGCAAGAAATTGAGAAGTGGGTGATTAGCTCAGCTGGGAGAGCACCTCCCTTACAAGGAGGGGGTCGGCGGTTCGATCCCGTCATCACCCACCACTTTCTCGCCAGCTAGATTTCTTGTAACAATGTGAAGTACCGAAGTGGGTGATTAGCTCAGCTGGGAGAGCACCTCCCTTACAAGGAGGGGGTCGGCGGTTCGATCCCGTCATCACCCACCACTTCGGGTCGTTAGCTCAGTTGGTAGAGCAGTTGACTTTTAATCAATTGGTCGCAGGTTCGAATCCTGCACGACCCACCAATGTAAAAAAGCGCCCTAAAGGCGCTTTTTTGCTATCTGCAATTTGCGAAATTGCCTGATGCGCTTCGCTTATCAGACCAACTATGTCCGGCAGTTCCCGTGCCTCTCATCTACTGCGCCAACGCCGCCAGCAGTTTAACCAGCGCGGGCGTCACCTGCTGCGTTTCATAAACAATATATAAGTCTGCCGGGATGCGTTCTTTGAGCGGACGGAATATGACACCGGGCCAGTTCATCTGCGCGTAGCTGTCCGCTATCAATGTGATACCAATACCCATACTGACCATGGCGAGTACCGTTTGCGGTTCATTAACTTCGCGAATAACAACCGGTGAAAATCCCACCTGCTGGCAAACTCGCTGCAAAAAATCCCAGTCAGTGTACACGGGCGGCATTGTAACGAAATACTCGTCACGTAGCGCTTCCAGCGGGACGGTGGAAAATGATGAGAGATGATGCTCTTCAGGCATCGCCACCAGAAACGCCGATTCATGCAACCGTAAGCTGGTAAAACCAGTCGGTGGTTCTGTCGCCATTCGCCAGATCCCGGCATCAAGTTCGCGGCGTTCCAGCAAGGCCATTTGCATCGCGGGCATCTTTTCGCGAAACAGAACTTCAACGTTAGGATTTTCTCTAAGGAATCGCCGCATAACCGGGCGCATCCGTCCCCACATTGCCGTTCCCACAACCCCGAGTTCAATCCGCCCTGCTTCTCCCCGACCTATTTGTTCAACCCGAGCCAATATATTATTTGCATTCACCAGCAATCGACGCGATTCTTCCATCAAGATTTTGCCCGCGTGTGTCAGTACGACGCTGCGCGAATGGCGAATAAAAAGCTGCGTGCCGAGTTGATTTTCCAGCTCTTTAATATGAATACTGAGCGGAGGCTGAGACATATTTAAACGCGCTGCTGCGCGACCAAAATGCAACTCTTCCGCTACGGCAAGAAAATAACGGAGCAACTTAAGATCTGTTCTATATATGCGTTCCATAATTAAGTGCTCCATATAAAAAATACATCGTATTAAATTATCATGGCATAAAGTATTTCACCACCAGATATCCGACATACATAAACACGATGGATAATATACCCGGCAATACATTTGGAACAGGAATAGGTAATCGCACGATTGTAAACAAAGCACCAATGCCAAAACCAACGCCAGAAGAAAATAAAATATCTTTCACTAATTAACCTTTATCATAAAAGCAGCCCCAAGGAACAGAGCTGCGAATCCTTTTAATGTGTAACTGAACGATGCGTTATCTTTTCAGGGTCATGGTTATATTTAAACCCAAAGAAAAATATCACTGCGAGGAAAAGAGCATACCCTGCAAACATCAGCCAAATGGTATGCCAATCTTTTACGCCATCCACCGAGAAGTAATCCACTGCCATACCGCTCAGAATCGAGCCAACCCATGCGCCGACGCCATTTACCATCGTCATAAAAAGGCCCTGGGCGCTGGCACGAATGCTGGAATCAACTTCCTGTTCGACAAAGACCGAACCAGAAATATTGAAGAAATCGAATGCACAACCGTAAACAATCATCGACAGCAACAGCAAAATAAACCCGGTTGGTGATGGATCGCCATAGGCAAAGAAGCCAAAGCGCAGCGTCCACGCCACCATACTCATCAGCATGACGGTTTTAATACCGAAACGCTTCAAAAAGAACGGTATCGTCAGAATGAAACCGACTTCAGCCATCTGTGAAACTGACAGTAAAATGGACGGATATTTCACCACGAAGCTATCAGCAAACTCAGGATTACGGGCGAAATCATGCAGGAACGGGTTGCCAAAAACGTTGGTAATTTGCAGCACCGCACCCAGCATCATGGCGAAGAGGAAAAAGATAGCCATGCGTGGATTTTTAAACAGCACGAAGGCATCCAGACCCAGCTTGCTGGCAAGCGATGTAGTCGCTTTTTTCTCCGCAACCGGAATCTTCGGCAAAGTCAGCGCATAAGCCGACAGCAGCAATGACGCACCGGACGCGATATACAACTGCAGACTACTCAATTCCAGATGCAGCAGGCTTACTGCCCACATCGCGACAATGAACCCCACCGTACCAAAAACGCGAATGGGCGGGAAAGCGGTCACCGGGTCAAGCCCTGCCTGAGCAAGACAGGAATAAGAGACGCTGTTCGATAACGCGATAGTCGGCATAAACGCCATCGCATTGACTAACATCACCCAAAACATCATATCTGGATCAGTTACGGATGCCGCATAAAAAAGTACGCCTGCACACACCAGGTGACACAGCATGTATGCACGTTCTGCACGCAGCCATTTGTCTGCGATGATCCCCATTATACCAGGCATAATAATCGCGGCGATCCCTTTGGAACTGTAAACCATGCCAACATTAGCGCCGGTGAAATGAAGGGTATTAATCATGTAAGAACCGAGGGTAACCAGCCAGCTCCCCCAGATAAAATATTGCAAAAAGGACATTACCTTTAAGCGCAAAGCGATGCTCATAATCGTTTCCTTGTCGCATCATATGGCCTCACTCAGTGAGGCCGTTTATTGTTGTTTTACTCAGGCAATTTTGCGCAGAAAGCCGCAAATAAGATTAATAAAGTTTTGCTTTGAGAGTTCCGCTGCTGCCAGCGTTTGGGCATGAGAAAGCTTCACGTCACTCAGACCTTCCGCCATGTTGGTAATCGCAGAGACCGCAACGACTTTAAGTTCGCAATAGCGAGCTGAAATAACCTCAGGCACCACAGACATACCAACAACATCCCCACCAATAATTTGCATCATGCGAATTTCCGCCGCAGTCTCGAAATTCGGCCCCGGATACGAGACGAACACGCCCTCCGTCAGAGGGACCCCCTCTTCTTTCGCCACTTTTTGTAACAGTGCGCGGTATTCCGCATCGTAGGCATTCGCCAGCGAGAAGAAGCGCTCACCAAAACGTTCATCATTAAGACCCACCATCGGCGTTCCCGGCATGGTGTTGATGTGATCTTTCAATGCGACCAGACTGCCGGCCCCCACTTCAGGACGCAGTGAGCCAGCCGCATTGGTGCAGAACAGCAACTCGCAGCCCAGCAACTTAAAGGTACGGATTGCATCCGTCATGATGGTCATCCCACGACCTTCGTAGAAATGTCCGCGACCTTTCATGCACGCCACTGGCACCCCCTGGAGATAACCCAGCACCAGCTCACCCGCATGACCGTGTACGGTACTTACCGGGAACCCAGGCAGCTTTTCGTAGGAAATTGCGACCGCGTTCTCAATCTGATCGGCCAGCGCGCCCAGCCCGGAACCTAAAATAAAGGCCACTCGTGGCGTGAAATCAGGTTTATAAGTCTTGATAATATCTACGCAATACAGTGGGTTATGAGAAAACTGAGCCTGATACATATATATCCTTTTTTTGTAGGGTGGAATCTAACGCCTTTTTATAACGAGATTGCCCTACCTCATACCAATACACTTTTTTCATGTATCCGATAGTTATTCGATATCGATATATTTATATTTTTTCACTATTAATAGGCTGAAAAAACTGTATTGGTACTCTCCTTTCCCTTGCATTAACAATATGCCGCTTTTAATCAACCTTTTTATTAAGCAATCAACTAATAACGATCGGCATAGGGAATTATGCTATGAAAAAACATCTTTTTACTCTGACACTCTCTTCTGTATTGGCGATACCAGCAGTATCCCATGCAGAATTTAAAGGCGGTTTTGCTGATATAGGTATTCATTATCTTGACTGGACTAGCAGAACCACTGAGAAATCGTCGACCAAATCACACAAAGATGATTTTGGATATCTGGAACTGGAAGGCGGCGCTAACTTTAGTTGGGGAGAAATGTACGGGTTCTTCGACTGGGAAAACTTTTATAATGATCGTCATGATAAACAGGGTAGCGAGCAGCGTTATACATTTAAAAATACCAACCGTATTTACCTGGGTGACACCGGATTTAATCTCTACTTGCATGCGTATGGCACCTACGGTTCTGCGAATCGTGTGAATTTCCATGACGATATGTTCCTTTACGGGATCGGCTACAATTTCACCGGCAGCGGTTGGTGGTTCAAACCGTTCTTTGCAAAACGCTATACAGACCAAACCTATTATACCGGCGATAACGGTTATGTCGCCGGTTGGGTTGCAGGTTACAGCTTTATGCTGGGCAGTGAGAAATTCACCCTCACCAACTGGAACGAGTACGAGTTTGATCGTGATGCCACCTACGCGGCAGGTAATGGCGGCAAAGAAGGTCTGAATGGTGCCGTCGCACTTTGGTGGAATGCAACTTCACACATCACCACAGGGATTCAGTATCGTTATGCGGATGACAAACTGGGCGAAGATTTTTACCAGGATGCGATAATCTACTCCATCAAATTTAATTTCTGATTGATTACTGCCGGAGCTCCCGGCAGTATGAATTCACTCTATATCTGATACAACGGATCCCCTTCCCGCCCAGCCATTAGCGCATTGCCCTGGTCTCGTACTACGTCCCATAACGCTTCAGCGGCGGTGGAAAGTGAACGGTTCTTCCTGCGCACCAGCATCAACTGGCGTTCAACCACCGGCGTAATGCGCTTTACCACCAGCGGGCTACCTTCAGGCAATGGTAGCGCCAGTGCGGGAAGAATACTGATGCCGATGCCTGCGGCTACCATCGGGAACAGCGTCGCCGGATGACCAATCTCCTGCACAATATTCGCCTGAATACCATTGCGCGCCAGCGCTGCGTCAATCAGCGGTCGGCTGCCTGACGCGTAATCCTGCAACACCAATTTCGCTCCCTGTAATGCCTGCCAGGGTACATAATCTTCCACGGCCAAAGCGCTATCGCGATGGCAAAGCAGAAAGAAAGGCTCGGAAAGAATCGCTTCACATTGCAGATCGCCCACTGGGCCTGGATCGATGACGATGCCAAAATCGACATCTCCCTGGCGAATACTTTCCATCACCCACTGCTGCGGACGATCGTGGAGGATAAACTGAATATCTGGATAGCGGCGATGGCTTTCAGCAATGCATTGCGGAATAAGATGCGCGGAAATGGTCTGGCTGGCAGCGACCCGAACTTTTCCGCTCAGTTGTTGCCCCATACGCCCGGTATCGCGCAACGTGCTGTTAAGTTCATCCAGCAGTCGCTCAAGACGCAAAGCCAACTGCTGCCCTGCATCTGTAAGCACCACTTCACGCGTGGTTCTGTCCAGCAGGCGAACACCAGTATGATTTTCCAGCTCCTTCACACTGTGACTCACTGCCGACTGGCTCAGGCCGATACGCTCTCCTGCACGACTAAAACTTTTCTCCTGCGCTACTGTGACGAAAACCTTTAATTGCTTTAAAGAATAATTCATCTGTTTTCTTCATGAATGGATGCAATAAATCAATTTTATTTCTCAAACTGGAAGAAGCACAATAGAACCATCGATCATCTGGAGTCTTTATGAAACTTTTTCGTATCCTCGATCCTTTCACCTTAACCCTGATCACGGTGGTGTTGCTGGCCTCTTTCTTTCCGGCCAGGGGCGATTTCGTTCCCTTCTTTGAAAATCTGACTACCGCAGCCATTGCTCTGCTGTTCTTTATGCACGGCGCGAAGTTATCGCGAGAGGCCATTATTGCAGGCGGTGGTCATTGGCGACTGCATTTATGGGTAATGTGCAGCACCTTCGTGCTGTTTCCGATTCTGGGCGTGCTGTTTGCGTGGTGGAAACCGGTAAATGTCGACCCGATGCTCTACTCCGGTTTTCTCTACTTGTGCATTCTCCCCGCGACCGTGCAGTCTGCAATCGCCTTCACGTCAATGGCGGGCGGTAACGTCGCGGCGGCGGTTTGTTCTGCGTCAGCATCCAGCCTACTGGGGATTTTCCTTTCACCGTTGCTGGTTGGCCTGGTGATGAATGTTCACGGTGCAGGGGGCAGCCTTGAGCTGGTAGGTAAGATAATGCTGCAACTGCTGCTGCCATTTGTGTTGGGGCATCTTTCGCGGCCGTGGATTGGTGACTGGGTGTCGCGTAATAAAAAATGGATTGCGAAAACTGACCAGACGTCCATTCTGTTGGTGGTTTATACGGCATTCAGCGAAGCCGTCGTTAACGGTATCTGGCACAAAGTTGGCTGGGGATCATTGCTGTTTATCGTGGTGGTCAGTTGCGTTCTTCTGGCTATCGTGATTGTAGTTAACGTCTTTATGGCACGCCGACTAGGCTTCAATAAGGCAGATGAAATTACTATCGTCTTTTGTGGTTCGAAAAAGAGTCTGGCAAATGGCATCCCGATGGCAAACATTCTGTTCCCCACATCGGTGATCGGTATGATGGTGCTGCCTCTGATGATTTTCCATCAGATCCAATTGATGGTCTGTGCGGTGCTGGCGCGTCGATACAAACGCCAGACCGAACAGTTACAGGCGCAGCAGGAAAGCAGCGCCGATAAAGCTTAAAGTGGGCGTTTCAGGGGCTGGACCAGTTGCGTCAGCCCCTCGGTTTTAATCAGCAGCGTGATTTGCATTAGCTCACCGAGCTTCCCTGCCGGGAACTCATCTTTGCGGGCAAACCACAGAAGATACTCCTCCGGCAGGTCGATTAATCGACGCCCTTTGTATTTGCCAAACGGCATTATCGTATTGGCTATTTCAATCAGCTGCTCTTTTTCCATCTCAGCTACCCAGCAAACGCAGCATTTCCGTTTCGTCGATGACTTCAATGCCCAGTTCCTGCGCCTTCGCCAGTTTAGATCCTGCAGCTTCACCCGCTATCACCAGATCGGTTTTCTTCGACACGCTGCCCGCGACTTTCGCCCCCAGTTCGACCAGTCGAGCTTTAGCGTCATCACGCGACATCTGGCTTAAGCTGCCCGTGAGCACCACGGTTTTACCAGCAAACGGGCTGTCAATCTCTTCCGCGTTAATCACCACCGGCGCAGGCCAGTGAACGCCTTCCGCCAACAGCTCGCTGATGACATTGCGGTTGCTTTCTTCGGCAAAGAAGTTGTGAACGTGGGAGGCAACGACAATGCCAACATCAGGCACCTTTTGCAGCTCTTCAATCGAAGCGGCTTCCAGCGCTTCCAGCGTGCCGAAATATGCCGCCAGACCTGCTGCGGTGGCCTCGCCGACTTCACGGATGCCAAGTGCATAGAGGAAGCGGGCAAAGGTGGTTTCTTTCGCTTTTTCCAGCGCGTTAACCACATTTTGTGCCGATTTCGGCCCCATGCGCTCCAGTCCGGTCAGTTTGCCTGCGGTGAGTTTGAACAGATCCGCCGGGGTATGGACATATTCTTTTTCAACCAGTTGATCGATGATTTTGTCGCCCATACCGTCAACGTCCATCGCACGGCGGGAAACAAAGTGTTTCAGCGACTCTTTACGCTGAGCACCGCAAATCAGGCCACCGGTACAGCGGGCAACCGCTTCACCTTCCACACGCTCGACGTCAGAACCACATACCGGACAATGCGTCGGGAATACAACCTCACGGGTATCTTCCGGGCGTTCAGAAAGCACGACGTTAACCACCTGCGGGATCACGTCGCCAGCGCGGCGAATCACCACTTTATCGCCAATGCGTAAACCAAGACGTTCGATTTCGTCAGCATTATGCAGTGTGGCGTTACTCACCAGCACACCAGCAACATGGACAGGTTCCAGACGCGCAACAGGCGTAATCGCGCCAGTACGCCCAACCTGAAACTCGACGTCACGCACAAAGGTCATCTGTTCCTGCGCCGGAAATTTAAACGCTACTGCCCAGCGCGGGGCACGCGCGACAAAGCCAAGCTGTTCCTGCTGTGCCAGTGAGTTGACCTTAATTACCACGCCGTCGATATCAAAGCCCAGCGTCGGGCGGTCTTCTTCCACTTTGTGGTAGAACGCCAGCACCTCTTCCGCCGATTCACAAAGCGTTACCCGATCGCTGACCGGTAATCCCCACTTTTTAAATTGCAGTAAACGGCCAAGATGAGTATCCGGTAGCTCGCCACCTTCCAGAACACCGACGCCATAGCAGAAAAAAGTGAGCGGTCGCTTCGCTGTAATACGCGGATCAAGCTGACGCAGTGAACCTGCAGCCGCATTACGCGGGTTAGCAAACACTTTCCCGCCTGTGCGTCGCGCATCTTCGTTGATCTTTTCGAAGCCGGCCTGCGGCAGGAACACTTCACCACGAACTTCCAGACGCGCCGGGATATTCTCGCCGTGAAGCTTCAGCGGAATGGCGCGAATAGTACGCACGTTTGATGTAATGTCTTCGCCGGTAGTGCCATCGCCACGGGTCGCTGCACTGACTAAAACGCCATTTTCATACAGAATGCTGACGGCAAGACCATCCAGTTTCAGCTCACAGCACCAGGTCACTTTTTCGTTGCTTTTCAGACGGTCCTGTACGCGTTTGTTGAAAGCAAGAAAGCTTTCTTCATCAAAGACGTTATCCAGCGACAACATGGGCACTTCATGGCGGATCTGGCTGAAAGCCGCCAGCGGCGCAGCACCTACACGTTGGGTAGGTGAATCAGGTGTAATCAGCTCTGGATGTTTGGCTTCCAGCTCGCGCAGTTCGCGCATCAGCCTGTCGTATTCAGCGTCGGGAATTTCCGGCGCATCCATCACATGATAAA
The DNA here is from genome assembly GCF_030295175.1 of Escherichia sp. HH091_1A. Lineage (NCBI taxonomy): Bacteria > Pseudomonadati > Pseudomonadota > Gammaproteobacteria > Enterobacterales > Enterobacteriaceae > Escherichia > Escherichia sp. HH091_1A. The sequence continues at coordinate 3,036,876 of NZ_AP025747.1, forward strand.
GATATTCATGATGGCGAAGCGTCGTTCGCAGTTCTGTCAGTTGTTGTTCGATTGATTCCATATCGCACCATCAATGCTAAAAACCCCCGACAAGCGGGGGTTCGAAGAGGAGTTAATTTGCCTTAAGTGTATCAGGCGTTGGCGTCTTTGACTTCGCGGATGATGTCCTGGTACTCGCGCAATTTCTGCGGAGTCATCATACGGCGCTGATCGTCAAGCACTACACCGCCCACTTCATCGGCAATATGCTGCGCAGATTGCAGCATCAGCTTAAAGTTCTGCAGCTCGTCACCGTAAGACGGTACCTGCATAAAGATAGTGACACCCGGAGTAGTGAAATCCTTCATTTCAGGATCGAAGGTTCCCGGTTTCACCATATTCGCCAGGCTGAATAACGCCGGGCCGCTGCCATCCGGGCTAAGATGACGATGGTAAATATTCATATCGCCAAAAATGAAGCCCGCTTGTTGAATGCTGTTAAGAAGCAGTTCACCGTTTAACTCGCTACCGTGATGCGCCGCGACGTTCATGATAATCACCGCTTCTTTGCGCTTCGGTTTATCCATAACTGGAGCCGGTTCCGCTACAGGCTCAGGCTGTGGTGCCGCTACAGGTTCTGCAGGCTGGAAAGCCTGTTGTGCCGGTTGCGGTGCTGAATGCACTGGCTGCGGCGCTGACGCGACCTGTGGCGAAACTGGCTGCTGCAACGGCTGTTCAGGCTGAGGCTGATAGGCAGGCTGCTGCACGGGTTGCTGCACCGGCTGCGTTGGACGCGGAGCATGTTGCGGCGGTACCTGCGCTTCAGGCGGCTGCTGGACCGGTTGACGCGGCTGCGCAGACGCATAAGGCGGTTGGTACTGGTGTTGCGGCGACGGACGAGCAGCCTCATGCTCCTGGGCGTTAGCCGGGGCATGATTCACGCGGTGAACACGAACCTCACCAACGCCCTCATCATCTTCGACATCCTCGTCATAAGAATCGTCGTCACGTTTTGACTTCATTCGTTTTAATGGCCGATCGCGGAACATAGAAGATCGTTCTTTACGGCTGGTCCAGAAACCATGTACCAGTAAAGCGATTATGGCGATCGCGCCAACAATGATTAATATCAGACGCAAATCCTGCATCATTATATTCTCTGTTGTTCTAACACCTTGCCACCACGGCAAACATTTACTCACTAAGAGTATTTGCCGATTACCTCAAGTGCAAGTGCACTATTAACTTTCACAGCACAAAGATAGATGAAATCGTGCTTTTTGCTGTTTTTTCGAACATATCCTAACTGTCCATTGCGCAATTACCCGGTAAAATACGCAGAATTTTCCTGGGATTGGTCAAAAGGAGCTCATCCTGATTATGGTTTCATCATTCACATCTGCCCCACGCAGCGGTTTTTACTATTTTGCGCAAGGCTGGAAGCTCGTCTCGCAACCTGGGATTCGGCGTTTTGTTATTTTACCGCTGTTGGTCAATATTTTGTTGATGGGGGGCGCATTCTGGTGGCTCTTTACGCAGCTCGATGTCTGGATCCCGACGCTCATGAGTTACGTTCCGGACTGGTTACAATGGCTGAGCTATCTGTTGTGGCCCCTGGCTGTCATCTCTGTGCTGTTAGTGTTTGGCTATTTCTTCTCAACGATTGCTAACTGGATTGCTGCTCCGTTCAACGGTTTATTGGCTGAACAACTGGAAGCAAGACTGACTGGCGCTACACCGCCAGATACCGGAATTTTCGGTATCATGAAAGATGTGCCGCGAATCATGAAACGCGAATGGCAAAAATTTGCCTGGTATCTGCCGCGCGCAATTGTATTGCTAATTCTTTACTTCATCCCTGGCATTGGGCAAACCGTCGCGCCGGTACTGTGGTTCCTGTTTAGTGCCTGGATGTTAGCCATCCAGTATTGCGATTACCCCTTCGATAACCACAAAGTGCCGTTTAAAGAGATGCGTACCGCCCTGCGCACACGCAAAATCACCAATATGCAGTTTGGTGCTTTAACCAGCCTGTTTACGATGATCCCGTTGCTTAACCTGTTCATCATGCCCGTTGCCGTTTGTGGCGCGACAGCTATGTGGGTCGATTGCTATCGCGATAAACACGCGATGTGGCGGTAACAATCTACCGGTTATTTTGTAAACCGTTTGTGTGAAACAGGGGTGGCTTATGCCACCCCTTATTCCATCTTGCATTTCATTATTTCCCTTCTGCATATAGATATGCTAAATCCTTACTTCCGCATATTCTCTGAGCGGGTATGCTACCTGTTGTATCCCAATTTCATACAGTTAAGGACAGGCCATGAGTAAGATTTTTGAAGATAACTCGCTGACTATCGGTCAGACGCCGCTGGTTCGCCTGAATCGCATCGGTAACGGACGCATTCTGGCGAAGGTGGAATCCCGTAACCCCAGCTTCAGCGTTAAGTGCCGTATCGGTGCCAACATGATTTGGGATGCCGAAAAGCGCGGCGTGCTGAAACCAGGCGTTGAACTGGTTGAACCAACCAGCGGTAATACCGGGATTGCACTGGCCTATGTGGCTGCCGCTCGCGGTTACAAACTCACCCTGACCATGCCAGAAACCATGAGTATCGAACGCCGCAAGCTGCTGAAAGCGTTAGGTGCAAACCTGGTGCTGACCGAAGGTGCTAAAGGCATGAAAGGCGCAATCCAAAAAGCAGAAGAAATTGTCGCCAGCAATCCAGAGAAATACCTACTGCTGCAACAATTCAGCAATCCGGCAAACCCTGAAATTCACGAAAAAACCACCGGTCCGGAGATCTGGGAAGATACCGACGGTCAGGTTGATGTATTTATTGCTGGTGTTGGGACTGGCGGTACGCTGACCGGCGTCAGCCGCTACATTAAAGGCACCAAAGGCAAGACCGATCTCATCTCTGTCGCCGTGGAGCCAACCGATTCTCCGGTTATCGCCCAGGCGCTGGCAGGTGAAGAGATTAAACCTGGCCCGCATAAAATTCAGGGGATTGGCGCTGGTTTTATCCCGGCTAACCTTGATCTCAAGCTGGTCGATAAAGTCATTGGCATCACCAATGAAGAAGCTATTTCTACCGCGCGTCGTCTGATGGAAGAGGAAGGTATTCTTGCAGGTATCTCTTCTGGAGCGGCTGTTGCTGCAGCGTTGAAACTACAAGAAGATGAAAGCTTTACCAACAAGAATATTGTGGTTATTCTACCGTCATCGGGTGAGCGTTATTTAAGCACCGCATTGTTTGCCGATCTCTTCACTGAGAAAGAATTGCAACAGTAATGCCAGCTTGTTAAAAATGCGTAAAAAAGCACCTTTTCAGGTGCTTTTTTGTGGCCTGCTTCAAACTTTCGCCCCTCCTGGCATTGATTCAGCCTGTCGGAACTGGTATTTAACCAGACTAATTATTTTGATGCGCGAAATTAATCGTTACAGGAAAAGCCATAGCTGAATCGATTTTATGATTTGGTTCAATTCTTCCTTTAGCGGCATAATGTTTAATGACGTACGAAACGTCAGCGGTCAACACCCGCCAGCAAAGGACTGTATTGCGCTCTTCGTGCGTCGCGTCTGTTAAAAACTGGCGCTAACAATACAGGCTAAAGTCGAACCGCCAGGCTAGACTTTAGTTCCACAACACTAAACCTATAAGTTGGGGAAATACAATGTTCCAGCAAGAAGTTACCATTACCGCTCCGAACGGTCTGCACACCCGCCCTGCTGCCCAGTTTGTAAAAGAAGCTAAGGGCTTCACTTCTGAAATTACTGTGACTTCCAACGGCAAAAGCGCCAGCGCGAAAAGCCTGTTTAAACTGCAGACTCTGGGCCTGACTCAAGGTACCGTTGTGACTATCTCCGCAGAAGGCGAAGACGAACATAAAGCGGTTGAACATCTGGTTAAACTGATGGCGGAACTCGAGTAATTTCCCGGGTTCTTTTAAAAATCAGTCACAAGTAAGGTAGGGTTATGATTTCAGGCATTTTAGCATCCCCGGGTATCGCTTTCGGTAAAGCTCTGCTTCTGAAAGAAGACGAAATTGTCATTGACCGGAAAAAAATTTCTGCCGACCAGGTTGATCAGGAAGTTGAACGTTTTCTGAGCGGTCGTGCCAAGGCATCAGCCCAGCTGGAAACGATCAAAACGAAAGCTGGTGAAACGTTCGGTGAAGAAAAAGAAGCCATCTTTGAAGGGCATATTATGCTACTCGAAGATGAGGAGCTGGAGCAGGAAATCATAGCCCTGATTAAAGATAAGCACATGACAGCTGACGCAGCTGCTCATGAAGTTATCGAAGGTCAGGCTTCTGCCCTGGAAGAGCTGGATGATGAATACCTGAAAGAGCGTGCGGCTGACGTACGTGATATCGGTAAGCGCCTGCTGCGCAACATCTTGGGCCTGAAGATTATCGACCTCAGCGCCATTCAGGATGAAGTCATTCTGGTTGCCGCTGATCTGACGCCGTCCGAAACCGCACAGCTGAACCTGAAGAAGGTGCTGGGTTTCATCACCGACGCGGGTGGCCGTACTTCCCACACCTCTATCATGGCGCGTTCTCTGGAACTGCCTGCTATCGTGGGTACCGGTAGCGTCACCTCTCAGGTGAAAAATGACGACTATCTGATTCTGGATGCCGTAAATAATCAGGTTTACGTCAATCCAACCAACGAAGTTATTGATAAAATGCGCGCTGTTCAGGAGCAAGTGGCTTCTGAAAAAGCAGAGCTTGCTAAACTGAAAGATCTGCCAGCTATTACGCTGGACGGTCACCAGGTAGAAGTGTGCGCTAACATCGGTACGGTTCGTGACGTTGAAGGTGCTGAGCGTAACGGCGCTGAAGGCGTTGGTCTTTATCGTACTGAGTTCCTGTTCATGGACCGCGACGCGCTGCCCACTGAAGAAGAACAGTTTGCTGCTTACAAAGCAGTGGCTGAAGCGTGTGGCTCTCAGGCGGTTATCGTTCGTACCATGGACATCGGCGGCGACAAAGAGCTGCCATACATGAACTTCCCGAAAGAAGAGAACCCGTTCCTCGGCTGGCGCGCTATCCGTATCGCGATGGATCGTAAAGAGATCCTGCGCGATCAGCTCCGCGCTATCCTGCGTGCCTCTGCTTTCGGTAAATTGCGCATCATGTTCCCGATGATCATCTCTGTTGAAGAAGTGCGTGCACTGCGCAAAGAGATCGAAATCTACAAACAGGAACTGCGCGACGAAGGTAAAGCGTTTGACGAGTCAATTGAAATCGGCGTAATGGTGGAAACACCAGCGGCCGCAACAATTGCACGTCATTTAGCCAAAGAAGTTGATTTCTTTAGTATCGGCACCAATGATTTAACGCAGTACACTCTGGCAGTTGACCGTGGTAATGATATGATTTCACACCTTTACCAGCCAATGTCACCGTCCGTGCTGAACTTGATCAAGCAAGTTATTGATGCTTCTCATGCTGAAGGCAAATGGACTGGCATGTGTGGTGAGCTTGCTGGCGATGAACGTGCTACACTTCTGTTGCTGGGGATGGGTCTGGACGAATTCTCTATGAGCGCCATTTCTATCCCGCGCATTAAGAAGATTATCCGTAACACGAACTTCGAAGATGCGAAGGTGTTAGCAGAGCAGGCTCTTGCTCAACCGACAACGGACGAGTTAATGACGCTGGTTAACAAGTTCATTGAAGAAAAAACAATCTGCTAATCCACGAGATGCGGCCCAATTTACTGCTTAGGAGAAGATCATGGGTTTGTTCGATAAACTGAAATCTCTGGTTTCCGACGACAAGAAGGATACCGGAACTATTGAGATCATTGCTCCGCTCTCTGGCGAGATCGTCAATATCGAAGACGTGCCGGATGTCGTTTTTGCGGAAAAAATCGTTGGTGATGGCATTGCTATCAAACCAACTGGAAACAAAATGGTCGCGCCTGTAGACGGCACCATTGGTAAAATCTTTGAAACCAACCACGCGTTCTCTATCGAATCTGATAGCGGCGTTGAGTTGTTCGTTCACTTCGGTATCGACACTGTTGAACTGAAAGGCGAAGGCTTCAAGCGTATTGCTGAAGAAGGTCAGCGCGTGAAAGTTGGCGATACTGTGATTGAATTTGATCTGCCGCTGCTGGAAGAGAAAGCCAAGTCTACCCTGACTCCGGTTGTTATCTCCAACATGGACGAAATCAAAGAACTGATCAAACTGTCCGGTAGCGTGACTGTGGGTGAAACCCCGGTTATCCGCATCAAGAAGTAATTCTTGCCGCAGTGAAAAATGGCGCCCATCGGCGCCATTTTTTTATGCTTCAGTCAGCGGCGGCAAAATCAATTCATCGCTACCATACTGCTGGGTATAGCGCATCACCTCCAGCACGCGTAATCCCGCGCTATGTACCGCGTCAGTTAATTCCTTACCTTTCAACAAGCCACTGATAAGTTGAGCACAAAACAGGTCGCCAGTCCCTTTCAGGTCAGTTTTAACCCGTGAATGGGAAATGACATTCACGCTGTCGGCGGTGACCACCACCACCTGCATCTCCTGATTTTCTTCATTACCGGAGGCACTGGTAATCACCACCCACTTTAATGTGTCTGAAAGCAGACTTTTTGCGGCAGCAATGGCGCTGTCGAGATCGCGGCAATTTTTACCTGTCAGGATTTCCAGCTCAAAGATATTGGGCGTAATACCCTGCGCCAGAGGCAGTAAATATTGTCGGTATGCCTCAGGAAGGTCAGGTTTGACATAAATTCCGCTATCAATATCGCCAATCACCGGATCGACCATAATCAATAAGTCAGGATGGTCTTTGCGTAGCGCAGTCAGCCACTCGGCAAGGATTTTGATTTGCGATGCCGTTCCCATATAGCCCGTGGTGACAGCGCGCAGCTGGCGCAGCGCATCACGCTCCTGAAGCGCACGCAAATAACCGCTAAACCATTCGTCCGGAATCGCACCACCGTAGAAAGTGTCATAATGCGGCGTATTGCTCAGCAATACCGTCGGCACGGCAAAGACATTCAGGCCGTTCTGTTTGATAGCAGGCACGGCAATGCTGTTGCCTACGCTGCCGTACACTACCTGCGACTGCACGGCGACGATATCCGCCTGCAATGCCCTGCTCTTATCGTTAAACAACAACAAACTACTCATTTAATTTTTTCTCCTTGCCGATGATCCTCATCGTATTCCAACCGAAACTTTACCTGATTCTGGCAGTCAAATCGGCTATCACAAAACAAGGATAAGGTAATTCAATGAAGAAAATCATTTGTCTGGTCATTACGCTGCTAATGACACTCCCCGCTTACGCGAAGTTAACCGCCCACGAAGAAGCCCGCATCAACGCCATGCTGGAGGGATTAGCACAGAAAAAGGATTTGATATTTGTGCGCAACGGCGATGAACATACCTGCGATGAAGCGGTTTCCCATTTGCGTCTGAAGCTGGGCAATACCCGTAATCGCATTGATACTGCTGAGCAATTTATTGATAAGGTTGCTTCGTCATCATCGATTACCGGGAAGCCGTATATCGTGAAGATGCCCGGTAAGAGCGATGAAAACGCGCAACCTTTTTTACATGCGTTAATTGCGCAGACGGATAAAACGGTGCCTGCACAATAATCTTAAATCCCCGCCCCCTGACTAAAGTGCTCTTCCCCAAACACCCCGGTAGAAAGGTAGCGATCGCCACGATCGCAGATGATCGCTACCACCACTGCACCAGGGTTGGCTTTTGCCACCCGCAGTGCTCCGGCAACCGCGCCGCCGGAACTTACACCGCAGAAAATCCCTTCCCGCACTGCCAGTTCGCGCATGGTGTTTTCCGCATCGCGCTGATGAATATCCAGCACCTCATCCACCAGCGAAGCGTTGAAGATGCCTGGCAGATATTCCTCAGGCCAGCGACGAATGCCGGGAATGCTGCTGCCCTCTTCCGGCTGCAGACCAACAATGGTCACCGGTTTGGATTGCTCGCGCATAAAGCGCGACACGCCGGTAATCGTACCGGTCGTCCCCATGCTGGAGACAAAATGGGTAATGCGACCGCCGGTTTGCTGCCAGATTTCCGGCCCGGTGGTGGTGTAATGCGCATAAGGATTATCGGGATTATTGAACTGATCGAGCAGCTTGCCTTCACCGCGATTCGCCATGTCCAGCGCCAGATCGCGCGCACCTTCCATGCCCTGCTCTTTGGTGACCAGAATTAGCTCCGCACCGTAGGCACGCATCGCCGCGCGACGCTCCTGGCTCATGTTATCGGGCATCAGCAATTTCATGCGATAGCCTTTTAGCGCGGCAATCATTGCCAGTGCAATCCCGGTGTTACCACTGGTGGCTTCGATTAACACATCACCCGGTTTAATTTCCCCGCGCTTTTCCGCCTCGACGATCATCGAAAGCGCCGCACGATCTTTCACCGAACCGGCCGGATTATTGCCTTCCAGCTTTAACCACACTTCACTGCCGTTATCCGGCCCCATTCGTTGTAATTTCACCAGAGGCGTATTGCCTATTGTTTGTTCTAATGTACTCACGATCTCTGTCCATACGTGGTGTTGCCTGATGCGACGTTTACGCGTCTTATCAGGCCTACAGGTTACAAAACCTTGCCATTAAAAAGCCCGGATCGCGGGAAGCGCCTCCGGGCGTTTAACATTCACTCAACCTATCAGGCGCTTTGTGCGAGAGCAAGTTCCTCATCGCGGGTTTCAATACGCTCGTCGCCGTTATACAGTCGCGCATGTTGCAGCCCGACGAACAAACGATCGCCGCGCACCGGCGCATCATCACCACGCATTACCACGGTGAGCGGATCTTCATACCACCCCAGCGGCTGCACGACTAATTGGGTGTAGTGGCCTTTCGGGCTGGCTTCCAGCACCTGCACCGGCAGCGGCGAATCGAGGCTGGTGCGGCGGCTGATATCCACTTCCCACGGGCGCAGGAAGAGATCCACCGGCCCCTGGTACGCAGGGGTATATCCCAGCGGCCAGCGGTGCGCACCAACGTGGAACTGCCCACCGCGAATCGTTCCCTGCAAGCGGTTCACTTCGCCCATAAACTCCAGCACAAAACGGGTCGCCGGTTCGCGCCAGACCTGATCCGGTTCATCAGCCTGTTCGATATTGCCCTGGCTCATCACCACAACGCGGTTGGCGACTTCCATCGCTTCTTCCTGGTCGTGGGTAACGAACACACTGGTGAATTTCAGCTCTTCATGCAACTGACGCAGCCAGCGACGCAGCTCTTTACGCACCTGCGCATCCAGCGCGCCAAACGGTTCATCAAGCAGCAGAATTTGCGGTTCGACAGCCAGCGCGCGCGCCAGCGCCACACGCTGTTTCTGCCCGCCGGAAAGCTGGGCCGGATAACGATCCGCCAGATGGGCAAGCTGGACCATTTCCAGCAACTTTGTCACTTTCGCTTTGATGGCTGCGGCATTCGGGCGCTCGCGACGCGGCAGCACCGTCAGGCCGAAGGCGATATTGTCGAACACCGTCATATGGCGGAACAGCGCGTAATGCTGAAACACGAAACCGACTTTGCGATCGCGTGCATGCAGGCGGCTGACGTCGGTGCCGTGGAAACGAATATGCCCGCTGGTTTGATGCTCCAGCCCGGCGATAATCCGCAGCAGCGTGGTTTTCCCGGAACCGGACGGCCCCAGCAATGCGACCATCTGACCAGAAGGAATATCCAGTGAGATATCGTTCAGCACCTGGGTGCGACCAAACGACTTCTTAATATTGGCAATCTCAATGCTCATGATGTTCCTCCTGTTGCGCGCGTTTTTCCTGATTCTCCAGGCGCCACTGCAACATACTCTTTAAAAACAGGGTGATAATCGCCATCAGCGTCAACAGCGCCGCGGCGGTAAAGGAGCCGACGGTGTTGTAGTCCTGCTCCAGCAATTCAATCTGTAACGGCAACGACAGGGTTTCGCCACGAATCGAGCCGGATACCACCGACACCGCGCCAAACTCGCCTATCGCGCGGGCGTTGGTCAGCACCACGCCGTAAAGCAGCGCCCAGCGGATGTTCGGCAGCGTGACGCGGCGGAACATCTGCCAGCCAGACGCGCCAAGCAAAATCGCCGCTTCGTCTTCCTGGCAGCCCTGGCTTAACATCACCGGCACCAGCTCGCGCACCACAAACGGACAGGTCACGAAGATGGTGACCAGCACCATTCCCGGCCAGGAGAACATAATTTGCAGATTATGTTCATCCAGCCAGCCACCGAGCGGGCCGTTAGAGCCGTAGAACAGCAGATAGACCAGACCGGCAACCACCGGCGACACGGCAAACGGAATGTCCAGCAGCGTCAGCAATAACTGGCGTCCGGGGAAGTTAAAGCGCGTCACCAGCCAGGCCAGCAGAATACCGAACACCAGGTTTACCGGTACGGCAATCAGCGCGATCATCACCGTCAGCCAAATAGCGTGCAGCATGTCCGGGTCAGCAAGATTCTGTAACACCGGCATCAGCCCTTTGCTGAATGCCTGCACGAAAATGTAAATCATCGGCACCAGCAGGATGAACGCCGAAACCAGCATCCCGATGCCAATCAGAAACCATTTGCCCCAGTTAATTGGGCGCGCGTCATAACGCTTCAACTGTGTCACTTCCGCCATTAATGACCTACCACACGCCGACCAAAGCGACTTTGCAGAGTGTTAATTGAGAACAGCAGCAGCAGTGACGCCGCGAGGATCACCGAAGCAATTGCGCTCGCCGCCGGGTAATCAAACTCCTGTAAGCGAACAAAAATCATCAGCGACGTCACTTCCGTCTTCCAGGCGATGTTCCCGGCGATAAAAATCACCGCACCAAACTCACCGAGACTACGGGTAAACGACAGCGCCACGCCCGCCACCAGCGCCGGAGAAAGCTCCGGCAGCACCACTTTGCAGAAACTCTGCCAGCGCGTTGCGCCGAGCGTTTCTGCGGCTTCTTCATATTCCGGGCCTAACTCCTCCAGCACCGGCTGCACGGTACGCACCACAAACGGAATACTGGTAAAGGCCATCGCCACCGCGATACCAAGCCACGTATAGGTGACTTTGATATCAAACTTCGCCAGCCATTCACCGTAAAAACCGTTCACGGAAAAGAGCGAGGCCAGCGTTAAACCTGCTACCGCCGTTGGTAGCGCAAACGGTAAATCCATCAGCGCATCAAGCAGCGTGCGGCCCGGAAAGCGATAGCGGGTTAAAATCCACGCCATCAGCAGGCCGAAAACGCCGTTAAAAATCGATGCCACAAACGCCGACAGCAGCGTCACTTTATAGGCCGCAACCACCTGCGGGTTGGTGATCACCTCCCAATACTGCGCCCAGCTCATCTGAGCCAGTTGCATCACCAGTGCGGAGAGCGGCAGCAGCAAAATCAGGCACACAAACAGCAGACTGGTGCCGAGGCTTAAGGTAAAGCCCGGCAGCACGCGTCTGGAAGAAACTGCAAACATTAGTTACGCCCCGCCGCTAACAGCTTGTCTAACTCGCCGCCGCTGTTGAAGTGGGTTTTCATCACTTCCGGCCAGGAGCCAAATTTATCTTCCACGCGAAACAGCTCGGTCTGCGGGAATTTGTCTTTCAGTTTGTCCATGACTTCCGGGTTATTCACGCGGTAGTAATAATCGGTAATGATCGTTTGCGCCTGTGGGCTGTAGAGCCAGTTCAGGTAAGCTTTTGCCGCTTTTTCCGTGCCGTTGGCCTGCACGTTTTTATCGACCCACGCCACCGGGAATTCCGCCAGAATGTTGGTTTTCGGAATCACCACTTCAAAGCCCTGCGCTTCATACTGCTTGCGGATGTTGTTCACTTCCGATTCGAAGCTAATCAGCACATCGCCCAGCCCGCGCTCGGCAAAAGTAGTGGTCGCGCCACGACCGCCGGTATCGAACACTTCCACGTTTTTCAGGAACTGGGTCATAAACTGTTCGGTTTTGGCTTTATCGCCACCGTCAGCTTTATCCGCTGCGCCCCATGCCGCCAGATAGGTATAACGCGCGTTACCGGAGGTTTTTGGGTTCGGGAAAATCAGCTTCACGTCGGAGCGCACCAGATCGTTCCAGTCATGGATATTCTTCGGGTTGCCCTTACGCACCAGGAAGCCCATGGTGGAGTAAAACGGCGAGCTGTTATTCGGCAGGCGCGACTGCCAGTCAGCCGGGATCAGCTTGCCTTTATCATGCAGGATCTGCACGTCGGTCACCTGGTTATAAGTGACAACGTCCGCTTTTAAGCCCTGCAAAATCGCCAGCGCCTGTTTTGATGACCCGGCATGAGATTGTTTTATCGTCAGTTTATCGCCGCCGTTGTCTTTGGCCCATTGTTGCTCAAACGGCGGATTCAGGGCAGCAAACAGCTCGCGGGAGACGTCATAAGAACTGTTCAGCAGTTCCGTTGCCTGTACATGGCCCGCCAGCAGCAGAGAAGCGACCAGCGCGAGTGAGTTCTTTTTCAGTAAGTTAACGGCCATTGCGCACCCTTATTAATTAAATGACTTTCTATTAGTCATCATATTTATAACGGACGTGAAAGGAGTAACGGTTTTATATACCGTTTGGTGATTTGGAAGTTGAAAAGGGAATAAGAACTTGGTTCAACAGGCGTAATTGTTGCAGTCAGTTTGGACACGAACAGCGCGGAGAAACCGGAGCGTACACATAGTACGTGAGGATTTCGAGCACTGCCCGGGGCCAAAATGACAAATAAAATAGCCTGGTGAACTTAGTTCAAGACGAAATCCTCCCCACACATGCAGGGAGGAAACAGAGGTGAATCAGATGCCGACGCTAACCGTCTCCGGCAGTGTGCTGCCGCCATCAATCACATTCTGTGTACCGGTTAAATAGCTGGATTCATCGGATGCGAGGAAGGCCGCCAGTTCGCCAACTTCCAGCGGATCGGCGAGGCGACGCAGCGGGATTGCTTTCGCCATTTCAGTCAGCACCGATTCCGGATCCTCCGGGTTTGACTGACGCGCGATGCTTTCCGCCATTGGCGTGCGAACATATCCTGGGCAGATGGCGTTAACGCGAATACCAGACTGCGCGTACTCCACCGCCAGCGATTTAGTCAGGCCAACAATCGCCGCTTTCGTTAAGGCATACGCCGTTTCGCCCGGATCGGCCACCATATCGCCAGTGACCGAAGACATCATCACAATGCGACCATCTTTGCGGGCAATCATCTCCGGCAGCACCGCCTTCGTGACGTTCCATACGCCTTTTATATTGATATCAATATGGAAATCGCGATCTTCATCGCTCATATCGAGGAAACTGCCCAGACGACAAACGCCTGCGTTATTCACCAGGATATCAATGCGCCCTTCTTTTTCCTTTGCGCGCTTGATAGCTGCGGCTACCGACGCCGGGTCACGCACATCGGCGACAACCGCCGTACAGCGATGACCACGACCACACAGTTCGTCCGCCAGCTTTTCGATCTCAGGGGAGATATCCAGCAAGATTAGGTTTGCGCCATGACGCGCAAAAGTTCTGGCAATTCCTTCGCCAATTCCCTGCAATGCGCCCGTAATCAGTGCTGTCTTGCCCGTGAGTTTACCCATTTTAATGCTCTCCTTGTTAATACAGAGCGTTACACTCCATTCCCTCTGAAAATACAGGATAAACAAAATATTGCTGCGGATCAGCTCACTAATTCAGGAAAATCTCAATCCAGTCGCTGCTTTATGCATCATTTCAGGCGTTGTGTTAGCTCACTGCTGCGCTCAATCATTTTCAATGACTCGACATCATTAAGTTGTACCAGCCCAACAAACAGTAAATCGGTAACCGAATTTTGCGCCGTGCGGGTGGACATCGACGAGCTACGCCATTCGGTTTCACCAGAAACGGTATCGAGGGTGAAATGTGCCAACCGCCGCAGCGAAGAATCAGTCAGTGAAGTAATGGCAATCACCGTTGCCCCCTGCTTTCGCGCTGCCTCGGCGCATAGCAAAATCTCTTTTTTACTGCCGCTGTAAGAGATAGCGATTTGTACATCACCTTTTTTCAACGCCTGGGAAACGGTAGCTTGTACGTGCGTGTCGGCTTCACAGGCCACGCGATAACCAATTTTCATCAGTTTGAATGAAAGATCGCGCCCCACCAGCGCCGACCCGCCCAGGCCTGTTATCTGGATAAACGGCGCTTTACTGATGACCTCAATGATTTTTTGCAGCCGCGCGTAATCGAGTAAGGCGCAGGTTTGCTCCAGTGCCAGCTCTTTTTCGCGATTCAGTTTGCGGGCAATCACTTCCAGCGAATCGTCACTGGTAATCGAACTGTGCAAGTGCAGCGCCGTGGCATTCGTTTTCTCCCGGCTGGCACTGTATTCGCCAATTAACGCCATACGCAATTCAGTAAATCCTTGCGCGCCGAGCTTCTGGGCAAACTTCACAATACTCGACTGGCTGATGCCGAGCTGTTTCGCCATCTTGCGCGAAGAGACGGATTTCAGCTCACTCACTTTAGCCTGCAGAAAGTCAGCTATTTTTTGCTCGTTCTCGGTAAATTCACTTTCTGCATTGCGTATTTTCGTCAGGTACAACATCTTCCACTCTCCTGGGCTGGCAGCAAAAATTCCGCTTAAGTTCTTATGACGCTCTTCACACTCTGCGAGTGTAGACTCAATGATTCCTTTAAGTCTGTCAATTCGGGATATATGATTCCATCCATCTGCAATTATTTGATCGTAAATAGTAAGGTCACCACCGATGCAACTTGAAAAGATGATTACCGAAGGCTCGAACGCCGCTTCGGCTGAAATTGACCGCGTATCAACGCTGGAAATGTGCCGGATTATCAACGATGAAGATAAAACCGTACCACTCGCCGTTGAGCGTGTACTGCCGGATATCGCCGCAGCGATCGATGTTATCCACGCCCAAGTAAGCGGCGGCGGTCGACTGATTTACATCGGTGCGGGGACTTCCGGTCGTCTGGGTATTCTTGATGCCAGCGAATGTCCGCCGACCTACGGCGTCAAACCGGGCCTGGTGGTTGGTTTGATTGCTGGCGGTGAATATGCCATTCAGCACGCGGTGGAAGGCGCAGAAGATAGCCGGGAAGGTGGCGTTAACGATCTAAAAAATATCGGCTTAACCACACAGGATGTAGTGGTTGGTATTGCTGCCAGTGGTCGCACACCGTATGTGATTGCCGGGCTGGAATACGCACGCCAACTCGGTTGCCGCACAGTGGGCATTTCCTGTAATCCGGGGAGCGCCGTTTCAACCACCGCTGAGTTTGCTATTACTCCGGTGGTTGGTGCCGAAGTGGTTACCGGTTCTTCGCGAATGAAAGCAGGCACAGCGCAGAAACTGGTACTCAATATGCTCTCTACCGGGCTGATGATTAAATCCGGCAAAGTGTTCGGCAACCTGATGGTCGATGTGGTCGCCACCAACGAAAAATTGCATGTGCGCCAGGTCAATATCGTTAAAAACGCCACCGGATGTAACGCCGAACAAGCGGAAGCGGCGTTAATTGCCTGCGAGCGCAACTGCAAAACGGCCATTGTGATGGTGCTGAAAAATCTCGATGCCGCAGAAGCTAAAAAACGCCTGGATCAACACGGCGGCTTTATTCGTCAGGTTTTAGACAAGGAATAACCCATGGCCAAAGAGATCAGCAGTGAACTTCTGAACACCATCCTTACCCGTGTCGGCGGACCGGGGAATATCGCCAGTTGTGGTAACTGTATGACGCGCCTGCGTCTGGGTGTACATGACAGTTCACTGGTTGATCCCAATATCAAAACGCTGGAAGGCGTGAAGGGCGTCATTTTGACCAGCGATCAGGTACAGGTCGTTTTTGGACCAGGTAAAGCGCATCGTGCCGCCAAAGCGATGAGCGAACTGCTGGGCGAAGCCCCGGTACAGGATGCCGCAGAAATCGCCGCTCAGAATAAACGCCAGTTAAAAGCCAAACAAACCTCCGGCGTGCAACAGTTTCTTGCCAAATTCGCCACTATCTTCACGCCGCTGATCCCCGGTTTTATTGCTGCGGGTCTGTTGCTGGGGATAGCGACGTTAATTGCCACCGTGATGCACGTTCCGGCAGATGCTCAGGGAACGCTACCCGATGCGCTGAATTTTATGAAGGTGTTCAGCAAAGGTTTGTTCACTTTCCTGGTGATTCTGGTGGGCTATAACGCTGCCCAGGCATTTGGCGGCACGGGCGTCAATGGCGCAATTATCGCCGCGCTCTTTTTGCTCGGTTATAACCCTGCTGCCACCACCGGTTACTACGCCGGTTTTCACGATTTCTTCGGTCTGCCCATCGATCCGCGTGGCAATATTATCGGCGTGTTGATTGCCGCCTGGGCCTGCGCCCGCATCGAAGGCATGGTGCGCCGCATTATGCCAGACGATCTCGACATGCTGTTGACCTCGTTAATCACTCTGCTGATCACCGCCACACTGGCGTATTTGATCATTATGCCGCTGGGTGGCTGGTTATTCGAAGGCATGTCGTGGCTGTTTATGCACCTGAACAGTAATCCGCTCGGTTGTGCAGTTTTAGCAGGGCTATTCCTGATCGCCGTGGTGTTTGGCGTGCATCAGGGCTTTATTCCTGTTTACCTGGCCTTAATGGACAGCCAGGGATTCAACAGCCTGTTCCCCATCCTTTCAATGGCAGGCGCGGGCCAGGTGGGTGCGGCGCTGGCACTCTACTGGCGGGCGCAACCGCACAGTGCATTACGCAGTCAGGTCCGCGGGGCAATTATTCCCGGTCTGCTGGGCGTTGGCGAACCGTTAATTTACGGCGTCACCCTACCCCGCATGAAACCGTTTGTTACCGCCTGTTTAGGTGGCGCGGCGGGCGGTTTGTTTATCGGCCTGATAGCCTGGTGGGGTCTGCCGATGGGCTTAAACAGCGCCTTTGGGCCGTCTGGCCTGGTGGCGCTGCCGCTGATGACATCCGCGAAAGGCATCCTTCCGGCAATGGCGGTTTACGCTGGCGGGATTCTGGTGGCATGGGTTTGTGGGTTTATTTTCACCACACTCTTTGGCTGCCGTAACGTCAATCTGGACTGATTATGAAACGGACAATGCTCTATTTTTCTCTGCTGGCTGTCAGCTGTAGCGTCAGCGCCGCAAAATACCCTGTTCTGACAGAAAGTTCGCCAGAGAAAGCAGGGTTTAACGTCGAACGGCTTAACCAGATGGATCGCTGGATTAGCCAGCAAGTCGATGCCGGTTATCCCGGCGTTAACCTGCTGATCATTAAAGATAATCAGATTGTGTATCGCAAAGCCTGGGGCGCGGCGAAAAAGTACGATGGCAGCGTGTTAATGAAGCAGCCAGTAAAAGCAACCACCGAGACGCTGTATGACCTGGCCTCAAACACAAAAATGTACGCCACTAACTTCGCCCTACAAAAGCTAATGAGCGAAGGCAAACTACATCCTGACGATCTGATTGCGAAATATATTCCGGGATTTGCCGACAGTCCAAATGACACCATCAAAGGCAAAAACACGCTGCGGATTTCTGATCTGCTGCATCACAGCGGCGGTTTCCCGGCGGACCCGCAATACCCAAATAAAGCCGTCGCGGGCGCGTTATATTCCCAGGATAAAGGCCAGACGTTGGAAATGATCAAGCGCACGCCGCTGGAATATCAGCCCGGCAGCAAACATATCTACAGCGATGTCGATTATATGCTGCTTGGATTTATCGTCGAGTCAGTCACCGGTCAGCCGCTTGACCGCTATGTTGAAGAGTCGATTTATCGCCCGCTCAACCTGACGCATACGGTGTTTAATCCGCTGCTGAAAGGCTTTAAACCACAGCAAATTGCCGCCACGGAACTGAACGGCAATACCCGCGATGGCGTGATTCACTTCCCGAATATCCGCACCTCCACTCTCTGGGGTCAGGTGCACGATGAAAAAGCATTCTATTCGATGGGCGGCGTTTCCGGGCACGCAGGTTTGTTTTCCAATACCGGCGATATTGCGGTGTTAATGCAAACGATGCTGAACGGCGGCGGCTATGGCGATGTGCAGCTGTTCAGTGCGGAAACGGTGAAGATGTTCACCATCAGCTCTAAGGAAGACGCCACTTTTGGCCTTGGCTGGCGCGTGAATGGTAATGCCACCATGACGCCGACGTTTGGCACGCTGGCAAGCCCGCAAACCTACGGTCACACTGGCTGGACCGGGACGGTGACCGTTATCGATCCGGTGAATCATATGGCGATTGTGATGTTAAGCAACAAGCCACATTCGCCAGTTGCCGATCCACAAAAAAATCCCAATATGTTCGAAAGCGGTCAGCTACCGATTGCAACTTATGGTTGGGTGGTGGATCAGGTGTATGCGGCGTTAAAGCAGAAGTAATAAAAAGGCCAGCCAGTTGTGTTACTGGCTGGCCTTTAATCATTGAATCAGAAGCGCTTACAGTGCCATCAGTTTGTCCAGCGACGGCGCGAAATAATAGCCGCCAGTGACCGGTTTGGTGAAACGCAACATCGCATCACGCTTACCATCGGTATCGCCAAACATACTCAGCAGTTGCTGCTCAATGTTATGTAAACGCGCGCAGTAGGCACAGAAATACAGACCGTGCGTGCCGCTGGCAGTGCCGTATGGCAGGCTCTGGCGAACAATCTTCAGTCCTTTGCCATCTTCTTTCAGATCAACACGGGTCAGGTGAGAAGTTTCCGGACGCTCATCGCCGTCAATCTCTTCGTTAGCCTCTTTGGTACGCCCGATCATCATCTCCTGATCGTGAACGCTCATCCGGTTGAGTTGCTTCAGGTTGTGCTCCCAACGCTGCACAAATACATAGCTGCCGCCTGCATCCACGCCGTCTTTGATAACCGCCACTTCGCGACGCGTCTCTTCACCCGCCGGGTTTTCTGTACCGTCAACAAAGCCGCTCAGATCACGCTCTTCAACCCAACGGAAGCCGTGGATCTCTTCTTTCACTTCAATGCAGTCACCAAAGGCTTCCATCGCCGCCTGAGCGACAGAGAAGTTTACGTCGTGACGCAGAGAAAGAATGTGGATCAACACATCGAACTGGGTGGTCGGCGCAAGGCCTTTACCGTAGCCCGGAAAATCTTTCAGCTCTTCGGCCCCAACGCCGCCGCTCAGAGCGCGCCAGGTGTTGTTACCAAAGGCAACCACCGCACCAAGATGCGCGTCCGGGAATTTCGCTTCAAAAGTTGCCAGTTTGTCGGCAAATGTTTTACTGGCCGCACGCAGGGCGTCAACTTCCCCTTTCACGTTGGCTTCGATCCAAATCGCCGCGCGGCAATGTTCTGGCAAAATGCCACTCTGAACCTGAGACATTGTTCCTCCTGAAAATAAGAATGCCACGCAATCCGTGGCATTGTTGGGCGCTATTTTACGTGTTTTTTTGCGGCGGCGGTTTGTTCAGACGCAAATTAACGCCGCCAGATAATTTTACTGACTTTCCAGTTTTTCAGGGTATCGTCCGAAGGCATTAACCCTTCAGGACCACTCCATTCCCCGCTGAACTGGTAGCTAATATGTTGACTGCCTTCGGCTTTACATTCGACGGCACGATTATCATCACCATCAGCTTTTTGGCAATTGCCAAATGCTTTGCTGTAAAGGTCGCTAAACGGTGTACCGATTTTAACACCGGTGTCAGCAGGAATATCGCTATCCAGCACATCTATGCGGCTGATCGTGCCCTGATCGCCGTTAATTACCATCGCCACGTTGTCGCCTTTCATCACTTCAAAAAAGCGCACCACGTTGCCGTTCGCGGTTTTCATTCCGCTGCGCAGGCGATAATCGCCATCAAGCGCATCGGCAATGGCTTGTTCTTGCAGTGGGGTGGACGCCGTTAATTCACCCACGCCCTGCTCGCTCACTTTGGTGGACGACCCAAACCAGTTCCACGGGTTAGCGGCAGACCAGTTAACTGACGACATCGTGGAACACCCGGTCAGCATCAACGGCATAGCGCATAACATTAAACGCAGCGATTTCATGTCACTTCCTTTGGTTATTCAATAACGTTGCTTGGAGTGCAAATTCACCAAAAAGTGCCGTTATTCTTTTTCTTCATTAAAACAAGCGCGTAAACGTCGATTGGTCAAAAGCCAAATTAACGCCACAATATCCGCCACTACCAGCGCCAGACCGATACCGCTAACGGATTCACCGTTCAGCCACAACCACGGTTGCCAGCAAAGCAAAACAAGCTGCGCCAACAGCAACAGAAAATAGAGTACATACCAGATGCGAGGAAACGTAGCCCGCCGACCACTCAGCAAAAACGCCAGCACCGCCGGAATACCGGGAATCAACCCCAGCCAGAAATTATCGTGATCGGGATAAAACAGATTTAGCAGCGCAGTACCCTGCTCGCGCGACGCACCGGCAATGACAAACAGCACCCAGGTTCGCGCCTGAAGCAATAGCACAAGCCAGAAGAGCAAGGGTAAACGCAGGCGACCGTGCGCATCATAATGGACAGGATGAAACTCAGTACTCTTCATCTTCAATCAAACGCTTACCCAGACTCAGCACGTCGGCGTGTTCATATCCCAGGCGTTCATACATTCCGAGCACCATGTCGTTATCTTCCGGCACGTTGATCTGAATTTTCGGGCAGCCGCGAGCAATCAGTTTTTTCTCCAGCCGATTAAGCAACGCATTGGCAATGCCACGCCCACGAAACTCAGGATGCACGCCAAGATAATAAGCGGATCCGCGATGCCCGTCATAACCGCCCATCACCGTTCCGACCACTTCACCGTTTACCTCAGCGACCAGAAACAGACTGACGTCATGGTTCATCTTACGCTCGATGTCCATTTCCGGATCGTTCCACGGACGCAGCAAGTCGCAACGCTCCCAAAGGGTGATGACCTCTTCGAAATCTTCCTGGCGAAATACGCGTATCTCCATGGTATTCGTTACCTTTTTGCGGGTTAAAAGGCTGATTATGGCGTGAACGGTCGAATTAGCCAATATCTGACGAAAATCGGTTGAAAAAGTGGCATAATGGGGAGTTGTCAACTATTGAAATGAAAAGTAAAACAATTCTCAACAGCAAACGGTCGTAACGGATTACGCGATACGATATAACATCTGGAACTTTATTATTACAACTCAGGCCGTATGAGCACTTTTAAACCACTAAAAACACTCACTTCGCGCCGCCAGGTGCTGAAAGCCGGATTGGCTGCCCTGACGTTGTCAGGAATGTCGCAAGCCATCGCCAAAGAAGAACCTTTAAAAACCAGTAACGGACACAGTAAGCCGAAAGCCAAAAAAAGCGGCGGCAAACGTGTCGTTGTTCTCGATCCAGGCCACGGCGGAATTGATACCGGAGCGATTGGTCGCAATGGATCGAAAGAAAAACATGTGGTGCTGGCGATTGCCAAAAACGTCCGTTCCATTTTGCGTAATCATGGCATTGATGCGCGTTTAACGCGTTCTGGCGATACGTTTATCCCGCTGTACGATCGCGTTGAAATCGCCCATAAACATGGCGCAGATCTGTTTATGTCAATTCACGCCGACGGCTTTACTAACCCGAAAGCTGCCGGTGCTTCGGTATTTGCTCTCTCTAACCGCGGCGCAAGTAGCGCAATGGCGAAATACTTGTCTGAACGCGAAAACCGCGCTGATGAAGTTGCCGGTAAAAAAGCGACTGACAAGGATCACCTATTGCAGCAAGTGCTGTTTGATCTGGTGCAAACCGATACCATTAAAAACAGCCTGACGCTTGGCTCGCATATTCTGAAAAAGATTAAGCCGGTGCATAAGCTGCACAGTCGCAATACCGAACAAGCCGCGTTTGTAGTGTTGAAATCGCCATCTGTTCCTTCGGTGCTGGTGGAAACTTCTTTTATCACCAACCCGGAAGAAGAGCGGCTGTTAGGCACGGCGGCATTTCGCCAGAAAATCGCCACAGCCATTGCCGAAGGCGTGATCAGTTATTTCCACTGGTTTGACAACCAGAAAGCACACTCGAGAAAGCGGTAAGAGATGAAACCCAACGCACACCAGGTTAAACAGTTTCTGCTCAACCTTCAGGATACAATTTGTCAGCAGCTGAGCGCCGTCGATGGCGCAGAATTTGTCGAAGATAGCTGGCAGCGCGAAGCTGGCGGCGGCGGACGTAGCCGGGTGTTGCGTAATGGTGGTGTTTTCGAACAGGCGGGCGTCAACTTTTCACATGTCCACGGTGAGGCGATGCCTGCTTCCGCCACTGCTCATCGCCCGGAACTTGCCGGACGCAGTTTCGAAGCGATGGGCGTCTCGCTGGTAGTGCATCCGCATAACCCGTACGTTCCCACCAGCCACGCGAATGTGCGCTTTTTTATTGCCGAAAAACCGGGTGCCGAGCCCGTCTGGTGGTTTGGCGGCGGCTTCGATTTAACCCCTTTCTATGGTTTTGAAGAAGACGCCATTCACTGGCACCGCACCGCCCGTGACCTGTGCCTGCCATTTGGCGAAGACGTTTATCCGCGTTACAAAAAGTGGTGCGACGAATACTTCTACCTCAAACATCGTAACGAACAGCGCGGTATTGGCGGGCTTTTCTTTGATGACCTGAACACGCCAGACTTTGACCACTGTTTTGCCTTTATGCAGGCGGTAGGTAAAGGCTACACCGACGCTTATTTACCGATTGTTGAACGACGCAAAGCGATGGAATACGGCGAGCGCGAGCGCAATTTCCAGCTCTACCGTCGCGGTCGCTATGTCGAGTTCAACCTGGTCTGGGATCGCGGAACGCTGTTTGGCCTGCAAACTGGCGGGCGCACCGAGTCTATCCTGATGTCAATGCCGCCACTGGTACGCTGGGAGTATGATTATCAGCCAGAAGCAGGCAGCCCGGAAGCGGCGTTAAGTGAGTTTATTAAGGTCAAGGATTGGATTTAATATCATGAAAATAAAAGAAAAATAACCCTATGTTTGTGGCTTGAAATTAATTCTGTTTAATTTGTGTGCCATGGTGACACCCTAATATCTAATAATAATCTCTTTCGACTTAACATCCTCAGGCAAGGAGCGCCTCTATGACTCACCGTATTCCCTGTAAAAGCCCCGCTTGTACATCAACCATTCTTCCGGAAACCGCAGCGCGTACTAACGGATACTGCATGCCCTGCGAGCAGTCCCAACAGCAGCGTGAGCACGACGAATATATCAAGAAAAACAAAAAGATCGTGAATGCGTTTGCTGGGTTAAGCGATCCGGTAGCCATGCTGAAATTAATTCACCAACCGCGGAAATTCGATGCGTTAATCGACTGGACTCCCTGCCCCGTTCCCACCGATGCCCTGTATCAACAGTTGACCGCCGAGCAAGCGCAGCAAATGGCTGATTACGCCACAGAACGCTTTGCATCTGGTGAATATAAGCTCGCTCAGGAGATTTGCCTTTGTCTGGCGGCATTTACCCAGGCGAATCTGAATGCCTATTTCAGAGAATGGATCTCTTACGATGATTTGGACAGTGATTCTTATATGCCTTTCCACCGCGCCCCCACAGATGTACGCGACAGGCTGTTAGAACGGGTTGAGGATGATGCAGAAAACAGAAATTGTATTCTGCAATGTCTGGCATGGATTGGGGATGACGTTGTCGTTGAACGTTTTGTCCAATGGCGCAATAGCCCACCGCCGTGGCGCAGCTCCCTTTACATCGCGCCTGAAGAATATGCGCATGAGGCCGGTTGGGAGTTAACCGCTGAAGATCAAAGGCGTAATCTCTATTTTCCTCAATGTTTTCATCTGGAGATGAAAAGCACCGGGTCTTGCGAAGCTTTGCGTGTTGTTGATGAACGCAACGATACCTGTCCAAATTGCGCATTGCCACTAACAAATCTTTTCGACGTTGACCTGAAGGCCACGGGTCTTAGCGATAACGGCAGTTTTCGCGTCGTGACTTGCGAATGTTGCACCGCCTACAGCACCATTTTCGGCTACATGGACTCACAGGGTAACGCTCATTTGTCTGCAAAAAATATCCCGCCTGCCTGGCTGCCGGATGATGTATCGGAATGGCGTCGACTCCCTGTAAACAGCATGAGACAGGGAAACCTTAGGTCACCGTTATTTGCCGCAGACCCATTTTTACCTGTCTCTTTCTCGCAACTTGGCGGGCATCCAACCTGGATTCAGGACGCGGAATATCCTCTCTGTCCGCAATGTTCCCACACAATGATGTTTCTTGCGCAACTGGATTATGCCGATATTGAACAATATGGCGAAGGGATGATTTACGCGTTTATCTGCCCGGAGTGCCGGACAACAGCGACGTCTTATCAGCAATCTTAGAAATTATTTTACGCCAGTTTGCTCACGGGAGCATTTAAGAATGTCAGACACATCACATAAAGAAAGTAAATGGCACCCTCATCTGGATATGAGTTTTCTGGGATGTGTGCTGGCATTTGCTATAGAAATTTATTTTGAAGAACACATTTTTATTCCCCACGGTGGAGGAGCAAGTTTTGGATTGATAGCACTCATCGTTATTAATTTTATGACTATCCCGGTAGTGATCGTGGTAACAACACTATTTTGCTATTTCTTTAAAATTTCGCGAAAGCGCGTAAATTGTATGTTGGTATTCCTGCTGGCGTGTATTCTGACAATTGTCGGTTTGTTTATCGCCTATCCCGTTGGGCAATAAAATACATAGCAATTCAACGTAATTTGTAACTTCACTATGGACCGGATCAAACACCATCCTCATCCGGCCCTCACCCTCACTCCAGTTCCTGCATCCGCTGATGCAGCGTCAGAGACGGCTTTTCTGCAAACAATTGCTGATAATCCGTGGCAAACTGCCCAAGATGCCAGAATCCCCACTGCATGGCGGCGTCTTTTACCGTCATACTTTGCGACCACGGGCTAATCAGTTCACGGCGCACGGCGTTCAGGCGAATGCGTTTCAGCCACGCATTCGGGCCAATGCCCAAAATAGCGTGAAATGCGTTTTGCAAGGTGCGGCGGCTGACATGCAGTTGATTACACAAGTCCAGCACCGTCACTGGTTCGGACATGTTTTCCAGCACATATTCACGGGCCCGGGAAAGCAACCGGCGGTAACTCTGATGACTTATACTTTCCGCCGTCATCATTGGCTGCGCTTCTTCCAGCATCGCCCCCATCGCCATTAGCAAATTATCTCCCAGCACTTTTCGCACTGCAGGCTGATGGAGATTTTCCGGGTTCTCGCAAAATGTCGCCAGCGCCTGTTGGACAAAGCCCCACAGCGCGACCTTATGCTGCTCTTTCACTTCCAGCGCCGACTGGTTACGTAACATATGCAGCACCCTTTCCGGGTTATGCAAAAAGTTAGCCTGACGGGTGATGACATCTTCAGAAAGCACCACGCCAAGGATCGTGTAATCGTCCGGCGTACTTAATTCAAACTCGGTTCCTCCAGGGCGCGTCGCAATTTCTGCGCTTCCCAGACATTGCGAACCGATAAATCCCTGCTCACCGCGCGTCGCCGGAATGCCAAACCAGAACGAGTTCGGCCAGACCAGGCACGACTGACGCAGCGCCAGCCCCGTGTATTCACGGAAAACCTGAATATCATCGAGCAGTATTTCCGTAAATTCACCATGAAACTTGCCCGGATGCAGCTGATCGTAAATCTGCTGCCAGGCGGTAATCGTCAAAGCATGTTCATAGACATCCGTTGTTTGCCGTTGATGAACATTATCCACTTCGACCTTCGGCGTTAGCTTCAGGTTTTCGGGTAAGGGTTCATGATAAAGATGGTGTAAATTGGCTGTACGGGTCTTTTTCATGATGTTAATGCCGGGTGTTGTATGACACCCGGCACCTCCGACAGGTTAATGGGGCTTGAGACGATAACGACTACTGCGTTTACGTAACGTCCCGGCAGAAAAGAGCTGTTCGAGCGCATTTCTGGCTTTTTCCAGCGGCCAGCCAAAGTGGGCAGCCACTTCTCCGGCCGTCATTCCCTGACGTACTGATGTTAACAGCGCCAACAACTCGTCAGCAGATTCCGCGACGATAACTGGCGCGTCGGGTTCCTTTACGGGTTGCTTCGGCTGGCGGTTAAAGCCAGTAACCAGCCACTGGGTGTCATCGTCTGGCCGACCGATCTCCTTACGGCTGATGACACGCCCGGTACGCATCGCGGCAGCACAACCTGCGTCCAGCGCCGCACGACACGCCGCCAGATCGCCTTCCACCACCAGCGTTAGGCGACCAGGGTCAAGCACTTCGTGACTGAGCAGACGAACGTTAGCTGCTTTGAGCATGGCATCAGCTGCATCTATCGCGGCGACCATGCCGTCCACTTCCAGCAATCCCAGTGCATTGATCATCGGCAACCTCCGTTACGCACGCTGGATTGGATTACGCGCGATTTCCAGCACTGCATCGGTAAAGGCGTTACAGGCTGCTTTACACGCGGCCTGGCTACCGGTTAAAAATGCTGCCGAGTAGTTGGTTTCAGACGGTGGCGGGACATAGGTCACCAGCTGCACGTCGGCAGATTTCAACGCTGCATCAATGCCGTAGGTCGCTTCCAGCGGCGGTGCCACCAGATACGCCATCGGATCGCCAAGCGTGATCCCGGCGGTTGATGAGAGATAAGAGCCGGTACGCGAAACGACATGCGCCAGGAAGGCTGTGTTTTCTGCATCATTAGCCCACTGGAAAGCAGCGCCATTTTCAATATGCGCAACCATCGCATCCAGACCGGCACGCACTTCCGCCGGGTTTGGCCCCCCGAGCATAATCAGCACTTCACCGGCAGTCGGTGACGGCCCGTGTGCAGCTCCCGCATACAGCGAGCGACCATACACGACTTCAACCATCGCCTGCTTGGTCGCTTCGTCAGCCGCAATGTAGGTGACGTCATCGGAATCAGCAGAAATCAGCCCGAGGCTACGAATATGCGGCGGCAATTTCAGTTCACGCGCAAATTCGGCGTTAACAGAGGCAATCACCCGCATGGCGGTTACCGACGGTCGAATCAAATCTAAAGCTGGCATGATGCCTCCTTATCGGGTCATGTTGATGCCGGATGCTTTCTGCTCCAGCATACGTTTCGCCAAATCCACAATGACGGCTGCGGCTTCAACCGGCGGCGTGCCGCCCTGGTGAATGTTAGAGATACAGGTACGGTCGGCCTCAACGGTGGTTGCCATACGCGGCGAGTAAACGGCGTAGCAGGAGAGACTTTCTGACTGCCCCAACCCCGGACGTTCACCCACCAGCAGGATCACCACTTTCGCGCCAAGAAGTTCGCCAATCTGATCTTCAATCTTCACGCGACCGTAACGCACAAAGAACGGTGTGCCGACTTTCAACCCGGCCTGTTTCAGGCCCGCCATCAGCGGTGGCAGAATCTCTTCATAGTTCACGGTGATCGCATCAGTAGACAGACCATCGGAAATAACCACCTGTACGTCCGGATTGGCAACACACTGCGCTTTCAGCGCTTCAACAGCCTCTGCACACAAGCGGCGGCCCATATCCGGGCGAGTCAGATAGAGATTTTTGTCGCTAATTTCAGAGCGGACTTCCAGCAAGCCCTGCGCTTTCACCCACTCCTCCGGCACTTCTTTCAGAACGGTGTCTTTCGAACGAGAGTGATCGGCCAGAAAACGCAGCAACGCCTGGGTACGCGGACGCGGACCGGCACGACCGGTACAGACGCGAGCCACGGTGCTGCGGCGCAGTTCTGTTAATACGTCTGCGCGATGCGGGTTTTCAACGCCAATCCACGCTTTTGCTTCTGCGGAACCTAAATCCAGCGCGCAGCTTTCCGAGGTCACCGGTGCTGCACAGGTGGTAGTGGCGCATTTTGCTTCTGACGGCGCGGGGGCCGCTTGTCCCATTGACGCCATCACGCTGCGTACAATTTCTTCAATCTGTTTTTGATCCATGATGAGTTATCTCCGCGTCATCAGAAGAACAGTGACGGATCGCCCGCCCGTTTGGTCAGGCGACCGTTTGCCATAATGCCCATGCTTTCCAGCCAGCGTTCAAACTCCGGTGACGGGCGCAAGTTGAGTAACTGACGCACAGTGGCAGTGTCGTGGAATGCGGTGGTCTGGTAGTTGAGCATGATGTCATCACCCAGCGGCATCCCCATGATGTAGTTACAGCCTGCGGTGGCGAGCAAGATCATCAGGTTTTCGTTGAGGTTCTGGTCAGCGTCAGCGTGGTTGGTGTAGCAGCAGTCACAGCCCATAGAAATGCCGCTCAGTTTGCCCATAAAGTGATCTTCTAAGCCCGCACGGATAATCTGCCGGTCGTTGTAGAGATACTCTGGCCCAATAAAGCCCACTACGGTGTTGACGATAAACGGATCGTAATGACGTGCCAGCCCGTAGTTACGTGCTTCCATCGTCACCTGGTCAGCGCCGAAGTTCGCGCCAGCAGACAGCGCCGAGCCTTGCCCGGTTTCGAAGTAGAGGCAGTTTTCCCCGGCGATACGGTTAAACTCCGCGCCCACTGCGCGTGCTTCATCGAGCATCGCCAGCTCCACGCCAAATTCTTTCAGCCCTTTTTCGCTGCCGCAGATACTCTGGAAAATCAGCCCGCCTGGTGCGCCACGACGGATCGCTTCAATTTGGGTGGTGACGTGCGCCAGCACGCAGCCCTGGGTCGGAATGTTGAATTTGTCGATCACGCCATAGATGGTATCCAGCACGCGGCTTAAGTTTTCCACGTCGTCAGTCACCGGGTTAACGCCGATCACCGCATCGCCCACCCCGAAAGAAAGCCCTTCGTAGATTTGCGCGGCGATACTTTGCACGTCGTCGCGGGTATCGTTTGGCTGCAAACGGGCGCTGAAGGTGCCCGGAATACCGATGGTAGTATTGGCCTTTTTGATAATCGGCATTTTCTTCGCGCCGTAGATCAGATCCGCGTTAGAGCAAATCTTCGCTACCGCCGCGACCACTTCCGAGGTCAGCCCTTTGCGGGTAAAAGCAATGTCGTCAACGCTGGTTTCATCACTCAGCACATACTCACGCAGCTCGCTGATGCTCAAGTTTTTAATCTGGTTGTAGGCCGTTTCGTTAACGTCGTCCTGAATCAGCCGCGTCACGCAGTCATCTTCATAGGCAATCACCGGATTATTGCGGATGTCCGCTACGGTCATTTCCGACAACACCTGCTTTGCCGCCACGCGCTCCTGTGAGCTTGCCGCTGCAACGCCCGCCAGCACATCCCCCGAACGCAGTTCGTTGGCTTTAGCCAGCACCTCTTTTACATCCTTAAACTGATATACATTGCCGAACAATGTGGTCTTTAGTTTCATAAGTCGTTCCCTCAGGAAGGAAATGCGAGTGATTTCACCGTCACCGGCACAACCGATCCGCCAAAAAGAGGCGTACCAATGTCGATATAGTCCCCCGCGCGGACAATCACTTCGTCAATGACTACCAACGGGAGTTGTTGTAGCTGTGGGCGCAACAACATGCCCAGAGCTTTACCAAAGTCCTGCCCGGCCACCACCAGCAGGGGATGCGGATTCGGAAAACGCGCGACGAAATCGACCAGCGCGTTGATGACCGTCAGTACCGCGGCGTAACGCACAGGCAGCGAGGCGGGAAGCGCCAGCACGTACGCGTCAGTTTTGGGGCAAAGATCCAGCTGAATCAGCGCCTGTTGCCAGGCACTCACCAGATCCGTTTCATCAATTGGGATCGCCACCGGCAAATTGCGCAGCGGCAGTTGTACCCCCTCCAGCCAGATTGTGCTGCCAGAGAGCGAAAGAGTATGTGCGCCCGCGCCAATCACCGTGGCGCGCACGGTTTGCGCTGGAAACTGCACGTTCATCTCACGCAGACGAGGATGCTCATGCAGCGCCGTTGCCAGAAGCGGGCCAATATCGGCAAAACAGAACGGGTCAGCGGGCTGGTGGCGATAACATTCGCCCACGCCGCCAGAAAGCGTAATGATTTCGGGCGTAACACCTGCGGGCAGCAAACCGGTTTGCATCAATGCCTGCGCGAGCGGCGAGAGCGTTCCGTCAATCACTTCGACAATCAGTTCCGCCATCCGCCGGGTAACCTGCACCAGCTGCGCGCCGGTCAGTGAACGGGCGTCAGTGCCTGCACCGAAGCACTCATCCACTATCATCTGCCCCGGTTTATGAGCGTAAACCACGCGCCCCTGGCTGTCGGTTTCCAGCAGGCGACCGCCGACGTTAAGGCAGGCAGTGCCGCTGATTTTTCCGGCATCGAACAAAGCGTAGTTCGCGGTGCCACCGCCGATGTCAATATTCAGTACCCGACATAACCGTTGTTCAGAAAGGGTTTGCGCCCCAGCACCGTGACCGGCGATCACGGATTCGAGATGCGGCCCGGCGCTGGCGACGACAAAATCGCCAAGCGACTGGGAGAGCGTCATCACCGCCGGGCGAGCATTGCGGGTTTTCGCGCTTTCACCGGTGATGATGATGGCACCAGAATCAACGCTTTCCGGCGCAATGCCCGCAGCCTGATATTGCTCGAGGATTAAGGTTTTCAGTTCCGCTTCTTTTAAACCGCCCAGTTTATCGACAGGGGTAAAGAACACCGGGCTTTGCCAGCTAATTTCGCGTTTGATGAATTCGTAGCGCGGCACCTGCGACACCGCCGCACGGTTAACCAGCTCCAGGTGGGAGAAGATCACCTGGGTGGTGGTAGTGCCGATATCGATACCGACGCTCAGTAGCTGGCGAGTGTTCACGATTGTGCCTCCGCTTCGGTTTTAGCCGCGGTCGCGTCTTCTTTTGGCACCAGCATCATCGCCACGCCAATCGCCGTAACGCCGCCGATCAACTTGCCGACAATCATCGGGAAGATCATGGCGTTCATGTTGGCAGCGGCGAAGCCTAAGTGGTCACCCAGGGCGAAAGCAGCGGAAACGGCGAAGGCACAGTTGATCACTTTGCCGCGGGTATCCATCTGCTTCATCATGCCGAACATCGGGATATTGTTGGCAAGGGTTGCGACCATGCCAGCTGCCGCGATATTGTTCATATTCAGCACTTTACCGACGCTCATCAGCGGTTTTTCAAACCAGCGTGTCAGCAGCAGCACCATCGGATACGCCCCTAACAGCACGCAGGAGATAGAACCGATAACTTCAATGGCGCGCATCACTTCACCGGGTTTGTCGCCTGGAGCCATGAAGATCGGATCCAGACCGGGGATCAGTTCCCAACCGAGCAGGAATTTCACTACCGCAGCGGCAAGACCGAGGGTGATCAATGCAACGAGGAACTTGGCGAAGATCTGGAAGCCGTTGATCATTTTTTCCGGGATGAATTTCAGCCCCAGCGCCACCAGTACCGCGACGATAAGTACCGGGATCATGTTCATCAGGATCAGGGCAAAGGTGAATTCCACTGGCTGACCGTTGATCTGCACACCGGAATACATAGCCACCAGACCACCGGCAATACAGCCAATGGGAATGGTCACAATGCCCGCCAGCACGCCGAGCGCCAGATAACGACGGTCAGAAGGTTCGATAATGCCGAGCGCCACCGGAATGGAAAACACAATCGTTGGCCCCATCATCGATCCGAGAATTAACCCAGAGTATAGCCACGCTGCCACATCGCCGCCCGCCAGCTCTTTGGCGAGGAAGAAGCCGCCCATGTCGCACGCCAGCAGTGTTCCAGCGAACATTGACGGGTTTGCGCCGAGCATTTCGTAAACCGGGATAATCACCGGCCCAAGTACGTGGGCCAGTACTGGTGCCAGTGCGGTCATACCGACCATCGCCAGGCCCAGTGCGCCCATTGCCATAAAGCCTTCTTCGAACTGGCCGCCCGATCCTTCGATACTTTTACCAAACTTACCGAGGAAACGAGCAGAACCGCCGAACTGCGACAAGATCCTGTCTACGGCAGCTATCAGCATAAAGAACATCATGATGTACATGATGATTTCGTTAATTCCCATCGCCTTTACTCCCTGTTAGTTGTTATTTATTGGCGGATGCGGCGTGAACGCTTTATCCGCTCTACATGTGCAATCCTGTAGGCCGGATAAGACGCGACAGGCGTCGCATCCGGCACTTGCACCGCGCCATTGGCGGATGCGGCGTGAACACCTTATCCGCCCTACATGTGTAATCCCCAGGTCGGATAAGACGCGACAAGCGTCGCATCCGGCACTTGCACCGCGCCATTGGCGGATGCGGCGTGAACGCCTTATCCGCCCTACATGTGCAATCCTGTAGGCCGGATAAGACGCGACAGGCGTCGCATCCGGCATTTATTGCGCCGCCGCGTACAGGCCGACGATCTGCTCCAGGCTGGCAGTACGCGGGTTACTACGCAGACAAATATCGTCCTGCGCGGCCTGCGCCCATGCGCCGTAATGCGCAGATGCCGCACCAACATCGCCCAGTCGTTTACCAATCCCGACTTCCGCAATCAGCTCACTTACCGCGTTAATAGCATCACGATCGTCGGATTTTTTAGTTCGCAGCGCCCGACCAATCTGACTAAAGCGTTCGCGACAGACCATCCGGTTAAACTCCATCACCGTGGGCAGCAGCATGGCGTTCGCCAGTCCGTGCGGAATATGCAGCGCCGCCCCCGGCTGATGCGCCATCGCGTGGCACAACCCAAGCCCCGCACTGGAAAATGCCATTCCCGCCATGCATGATGCGAGCAACATACTCTCGCGCGCGGCAAGGTCATGACCGTAGCCCACTGCTTTCGGCAGTGATTTACCAATCATCGCAATTGCGCCAATCGCCAGGCTGTCTGTAAACGGTGTAGCGTTCAGCGCGCTGTACGCTTCAATAGCATGGGTTAACGCGTCGATACCGGTCATCGCCGTGACATGCGACGGCACGCCTTCGGTCAGCGCGGCGTCGAGAATCGCCACATCCGGCATCAGCGAGGCATGGGCTAACACCTGCTTGCGCCCGCTCACCGCGTCGATAATCACCGTTACGTTGGTGGTTTCAGAGCCGGTTCCGGCGGTAGTTGGAATGGCAATCAACGGCAGACGCGGTTGCAGAACGCTGGTTTCTGACATTTCTGCCAGCGTGCGGTCGGGGTTCGTCACCAGCAACGCAACGGCTTTTGCCGCATCCAGCACCGAGCCACCGCCAAACGCGATCACTCCGTCACAGCCTGATTCACGCAACTGCGCCACGGCGGCACACACGTCGGTGATGCACGGTTCGCCCACCGGACATGGCCAGAGCGTCATGGCGATGCCTTTAACGGCCAGGCTACGCGTCAGCCCAGCGGTCATCCCCGCCTGATGCAAAAAGCTGTCTGCCATCACGAACAGATGTTTCAGCCCACGCGTTTGTGCTTGCTGTCCGCAACTGCTCACCGCGCCCGGACCGCAAATCGTCACCGGTGGAACGCTAAATGTTTTTACCCGTTGCAGATTCAGGGTATCGAACGCCTGAAAGAGCGCGGTCTGCAATTCATTTTGCATATAGTCCCTCCGCTTTCTCTCGCCCGCTACTGGCGATCGCCAGCGGGGTCATAAACAAACTGTGCTGCGGTAGATGCACCTGTAACGCCGGGAATTGTTTGCAAAACAGTTCCGCCACGCCCGGTTGCATACAGGAGCCGCCCGCCAGCCATAAATCAGTAATGCCCTGCCCTTCAATATGCCGGGCAACAATGTCCGCCATTTTTTCGTACACCGGCTTCACCGCAGGCCAAATCTCGTCACCGTGACCGCGCTTGTACTGCTCTGCCTCTTCCAGCGAAATACGGCGATTTCCGGCGAGAGTCAGAGAAATGTGATGTCCGCCGGTCGCTTCATCCGCTGAATAAGTCACCTTGCCCTTTTTCACGATGGCAATTCCGGTAGTGCCGCCGCCAATATCCACTACACCGGCGTTGTCCAGTTGCAGCAGATCCGCGACTGCGGTTGGCTCATCCAGCACATGGCTCACTTCCAGCCCGGCAGACTCCAGCACGTTGATGGAAATACGCGGGTCCGTACCTGGAGGAAAAGAGGTCGCCGCATGGCTAAAACGGCGACCGAATTGCTGCTCGAGCGTGTCGAGATGGCGACGAACAATGGTGACCGCACCGAAGAAATCCCAGACGATGCCGTCGCGGACCACATCGGCCCAGTCGAGACATACCGCCACCGGCTGACCGTCGCAGTCGACAACCATCGACACCACATCGCAGGTGCCCAGATCTACCCCCAGCCACAGCGGAGATTCCGACGCGGCGGGCGTCTGGTTACACAGCGTTGCCGCCGTTTGCAGCCGCGGGGTAAGCCATTGTTCGTCGTGCGCCATCGGTTACTCCTTAAACAATGCGAAACGCATCGACTAATACACAGCGACGCAGACGGACAAACGTACGCGCGCTGGTTACCCCTTCACCGGTTGGCGTAGTGATGGTCATCGTGGTCCAGCCTTCCCCGCCCAGCCCCAGCCCGGCAATGCACGGTCCGTTCTTAACGAAAATACTGGTATCAATGGCGTTCGCCATTTGGTTCATGTTCTCGATATTGCGCGAGTGCATTGCCGCCGTGTGGTGGCAACCGCCTTCCAGTTTCACCGCCAGCGCAATGGCATCCGCCACGTTGGCGACGCGCACGACCGGCAGCACTGGCATCATCAGTTCGGTCACGGCAAACGGATGTTCTGCGGGGGTTTCTACAAACAGCAAGCGCGTTTCTTGCGGCACGTTCAGGCCGATTGCCGCCGCGATTTTCGCCGCATCGCGACCCACCCAGTCACGGCTGACGGTGCCTTTTCCGCGCTCATCGATATTTTTCAGCAACACCGGTTGTAACTGCTGTGCCTGTTCTGCAGTCAGTTTCACCGCATGCTGGCCTTCCATCAGACGCATTAGTTCATCGGCTACGCTATCAACAACAATCAGCACCTTTTCATCGGCACAAATGATGTTGTTATCGAAAGAAGCGCCTTTGACGATAGACTGAGCGGCACGGGCGAGGTCGGCGGTTTCATCCACCACCACCGGCGGGTTGCCAGCACCTGCGGCAATCAGACGTTTATTGGTGTGTTTGCGCGCCGCTTCCACCACCGCTTCGCCGCCGGTCACCACCAACAGACCGATGCCCGGAAACTTGAATAAGCGTTGCGCGGTTTCGATATCTGGATTTGCCACAGTAACCAGTAAGTTTTCCGGCCCGCCTGCGGCAACAATCGCCTGGTTGAGCAACGTAATAGCCCGTTGAGAGACTTTTTTCGCCGCCGGATGCGGGGCAAAAATAACGCTGTTGCCCGCGGCAATCAGGCTGATGGCGTTATTAATTACGGTTGCCGCCGGGTTAGTGGAAGGCGTCACCGAAGCCACCACGCCCCAGGGCGCGTTTTCAATTAAAGTCAGGCCGTTGTCACCGGTCAGCACCTGTGGAGAGAGGCACTCAACGCCTGGCGTACCGCGTGCCTGAGCGACGTTTTTGGCAAATTTATCTTCTACGCGGCCCATACCCGTTTCACTGACGGCAAGTTCCGCTAAATCTCTGGCGTGTTTTTCGCCTGCTTCACGAATAGCAGCAATGGCTAACTGGCGCATTGCCACGCTTTTTAACCCTTGCTGGGCAATTTTGGCCGCCGCAACGGCGTCATCCAGGGAAGCAAAAACGCCCATCTCATGAACGGCGGCGGGCGACGTGTCACTGCTTTGCATTTTCAGCAGTACCGCTTTCACCACCTGTTCAATATCCTGTTGATTCATGATGTTCTGCCTTATTTGTGGAAAATTACCTGACCGCCAGAGACCACCTCATCGACAATGCCAATTACGCACAGATCGACCGGTGACGTTTCGCTTTTATGCGCCTGGCGGGCGGAACTGCCACTCACCAGCAACACCCACTCCCCGGTTCCCGCACCAATATTGTCGATGGCGACAGCACATTGCCCGTCAGGATTACCTTGTGGATCAATCATTTCCACCATCAGCAATTTGTCATGCGCCAGTCCGTGATGGCGTACGGTACAAACAATTTGTCCTGTGACGACTGCCAGTTTCATACCCGCCTCCGTGGCATATTTCAGGTAAAAGCTCCCCCTACCTTCCGCGGAAGGTAAAATTAAACAGGAGAGAGCGTGACGCCCGGATCGACGTCACACAGGGTGATTACAGGTTGCTGCTATCGCCTTTCAGGCCGATCGGGAAGACCTCTTCCAGGTCGCCGTGCGGACGCGGGATAACGTGTACAGATACCAGCTCGCCGATACGCTGCGCCGCTGCGGCACCGGCATCGGTCGCCGCTTTACAGGCAGCAACATCACCACGAACCATGGCAGTACACAGGCCGCCGCCAATCTGCTTAACACCAACCAGTTTGACGCGCGCAGCTTTCACCATCGCATCAGAAGCCTCAATCAGTGCAACCAGGCCCCGGGTTTCGATCATTCCTAATGCTTCCATTGTGTTTTCCTCTTTATAGGGGTCCAGAACGGGACCGTTCATTCAACCAGTGTTTGTAAACTGCTTTCGCGGTTCACTTTTGTCTGACGCGGCACAGCTGCCACCAGCGCCAGCTCGATAATTTCCTGCACGCTACAACCACGAGAGAGATCGTGCATCGGCGCGGCAAGTCCTTGTATCAATGGCCCGACGGCACGATATCCGCCGAGTCGTTGTGCGATTTTGTAGCCAATATTTCCGGCTTCCAGCGACGGAAAAACCATCACATTGGCCTTGCCTTGTAGCGGGCTGGCAGGCGCTTTTTGCGCCGCCACTTCCGGCACGAAGGCGGCGTCAAACTGCAACTCGCCATCGACGACCAGCTTTGGTGCGCGCTCACGGACGATTTCTGTCGCCTGCTGGACGTTGGCAACGCAGGGGTGACGGGCGCTGCCGTTACTGGAAAACGACAACATCGCCACGCGCGGCTCTTCTCCGGTGATGGCCTGCCAGGTTTCGGCGCTGGCAAGCGCGATATCTGCCAGCTGCGCCGCCGTCGGCTGTGGCACTACGCTGCAATCGGCAAAGCCCAATGCGGGGCCACTGTACTGTGGCAGCATCAGGAAAATGGAGGAGAGCGTTTTACAGCCTGGCTGTAAGCCAATAATGCGTAATCCGGCACGCAGCACATTTGCCGTGGAAGAGAGATTGCCCGCGATACAGACATCCGCTGTCCCGGCGCTGACCATTGCGGCAGCGAACATCAGCGGATCGGTGAGTTTTTCCAGCGCATCCGGCGGCGTTTTTTCGCCCGCACGGGCCAGCCAGCGGAGAGCAAATTCTTCCCGCATTGCGAGGTTGCCATGCGGATCTATCACCTGTAGCCCGTCCATCGCCACGCCGTGACTGAGCGCAAACTGACGAAGTTCAAACGGATTGGCGACCAGAATGGGCGTTGCCAGACCTTGTTGATGTAAATATTGCGCAGCTTTCAGCACACGTTGATCTAACGCATCCGGAAATACCACTGTGGCGGGCGCTCGCAACGCCAGTTCACGACAACGTTCAATAATCATTGCGTTTCCCCCAGTCGTTGTTGGATCTGCTTCACCGTTAGCGGCTGCTTCGTTACGCTCAAAATCATCATCACGTAAACCGTGCTGGAAAGGCGGTTCAGCGCCTGCAAGATGTCCGGGCGTAATACTTCAAAACTACGGGTAATAAACACCTGCGCCGCGACGGTTTCGGTTTCCCGCACTTTGGTGCGTAGCAGATTCAGCAACGCCGCATCGCGTCCGTGGCTGGCTTCCGGCACCAGATGATCGTGGTCGAGATAACGCAGTGGCTGGTGAGAAAGTCGATGCAGATCTTCGTCAGAAAACCCGACAATCGCCTGGCAGCCCAGCGGTTCGCCCAACACATCGGCACGCATAATGTTGCCAAGACGCGAACGGATATCCGCCAGCCACGGCTGCCACGGTTCTGTCAGTTCAATTTGCAGCCACACTACCAGCGCAATGGTGCTGTCGAGAACAGCGCGAAAACCCAGGCGCGGATCGCTTTTGGCGACCATTTTTTCCGCCGACAGGTGAGTCAGCGTGTCCGGCTTTTTCGCCACTGGCTGGTGACACAGTTCGCAGCACGCCTGCGGATGTTCATCACTACTGGTCAGCACGTGAACGGGCTGTAGCTGCTGCTGTTCATCGTCAACAAACAGGCGGCCCTGCTCGTCAATAAACTTGATGCGCAGATGGCGGCTTTCCAGTAACTCCCGGGCAGAGGGCGTCAGGCGACTGTCCGCAGGGAGATGGATCTCTGCGCCTTCGCTGAGCGTATGGTTCGCTCTTAGCCATGCTTCGGTGATGAAATCTTTCATAGGGATTGCCAGTTAGCCGGCCAGGCGACATACAGGAATTTCACGCTGGATGTCGTACCAAATTCGATGCTGGAGCCTTTCGGGATAAACATCACATCGCCTGCTTTGGCGATCATGGTTTCGCCTTCGTGGCGAACGTGCAGTTCCCCTTCCAGTACCATGTCGATTTCGTCGTAGTTCAGGGTCCACGGGAAGAAGGCGTTCTCCCACTGCATAAAACCGGCGGCCATGCTGCTGCCGTCGTCTCCGGTCACGAGATCAGTCAAGCCTACGCAGTGCGGTTCCGCGCCATCGAAACGACCAAACTTCACGCTGCTGCCATCAATAACTTTGATGCCGCCTTTGCCGGTCACCGATTTAAAACTCGGCTGCATTGCACCCTGCTCCAGCGACTGTTTTTCCTTTATCACTTTTTCCATCAGCTGCGCGACCAGGCTTTCGGTAAACTGGCCTTCCGGCAGCTGGGCGATGATGGTTTCGCGGATACGCTGGCTTTCAGTTTTATCGGCAGGCACGCTGACGGGAACAGATGCCGCTACTGGCGTCGATTCAGTGCATTCGGTGATGGTAAACCCCAGCAAGTCCGCCACTTCGCGGGCTTCCGGGGTAATAATGCTGGCGCGCAGAACCACAGACATTGCCTGTTCGCCGCGCGCATGTGCTTCACGAATATCATTCGCTGTGATGAGTTTTTTCACCTGCTTCCTCCTGTTCGGTGAGAGATGCCAGATAATCCACCAGTTGCTGCACGCTTTGCGGGTCGTGGCTGTTTAGCTCGAAAATCGGCTCTTCAAAACCAGTTTCAAGCAATAACTTTCGCGTTGCTGCGACGTCAGCATCCGGCATGTCCGTTTTACTGATGACGGCGATTTGCCGTTTGCTGGCACCAATATCCAGCAACCCGGCAGGCAATCGGCTTTCCGGGTCATTCGCGCCGTGGACATAAATCAGCATGTCCACATCCTGTAGCGTGGTAATTAAGGCGTGATACCAGCGGGGATGGCTAAAATATTCACCCGGCGTATCAATATCACCCTTATCATTAAATTCCACGGCCTGTGTTTTTCTGGCGAGGGTATAATTCCCCTGCAACGCATTAAATAACGTTGTTTTTCCTGCCCCGACGGTACCCACAAACGCAATTCGTTTCATGAATGCCTCGTATTAACTTTTGGTCATTTCACAAAGCGTATAATTTAATAAACGACCTAAACCACTGACGGTTTGTGATAACGCTTCTTCTACTGCGCCCACCGAGCCATAAATCACTAGTGCGCCGCTAAAACGGTCGAGGAAACCGATATGCACATCGGCAGCTTTCAGTGCTAAATCACCGGCGATCATCGCCGTTTCGCCGGGAGTTAGCGTCATAATGCCGATTGCGCCCGCATCCGGAACGCCGATTTTCTTCGCCAGTTCTTCGCCGGGATGCGCAATGAGATGCGCCAGTGTGACCTGTTTGCCGGGCACAAATTCCTGAATGATGCGTTCTTTATCCATAAGTCGCCGCCTGTGAAAAACTTGCGTGTATCGTGACAATTTTTCGTCAGAGTAAATAACAAAATTCGGCAAGCGCGTTTAAAAGGTGAGGTAGATCACTAAGAATGGAGAGATATTTACTGTGATGCATAAACTTTCATATGCAACGCATGAATATAAATAAAATGATATCGAGATAGTTTATATGCTGCTTTTTTTATTATTCGAAAACTTAGTAATAAGCTTTACTAATATATTATAGTAAAACCGCTTACCCTGAATATTCAGGGTAAGCGTGAGAGTTAAGAATGAATTACAGCGGTTGGGTTTGCGCTTCAACCACGGCCAGCGCCACCATGTTGACGATACGACGTACGGATGCGATTGGTGTTAACACGTGAACCGGTTTCGCCACACCCATCAGCACCGGACCGACAGTCACACCTTCCGAGCTGGAAACGCGCAGTAAGTTGTAACTAATACGGGCAGCTTCCATGTTCGGCATCACCAGAATATTGGCGGAACCTTTCAAAGGGCTGTCCGGCATACGATCGCTGCGAATCGCTTCCACCAGCGCTGCATCGCCGTGCATTTCACCATCAATCATCAGTTCTGGCGCACGCTCTCTGACCAGTTCCAGCGCTTGACGCATTTTGCTCGACGACGGGCAGTCAGAAGAACCAAAGTTGGAGTGCGACAACAGAGCCACACGCGGCTCAATACCAAAACGACGAACAGTTTCTGCCGCCATCAAGGTGATCTCCGCCAGCTCTTCTGCGTCTGGCTCGTCATTGACGTAGGTATCGGCAATAAAAGTGTTACCACTCGGCAATAGCAGCGCGTTCATTGCACCTGCGGTGTGAACGCCATCGCGATAACCAAAGACATTTTTCACCACGCTGAAGTGTTCATGATAATCACCCACCGTACCGCAAATCATTGCATCGGCTTCGCCACGCTGAACCATGATCGCGCCGATCACTGTCGGGTTACTGATCAGCGCCCGCTGTGCCTGCTCCTGAGTTACACCACGGCGCTTCATGATCTGGAAGTATTCGGTCCAGTATTCTTTAAAACGCGGATCGGATTCGTTATTGACGATCTCAAAATCAACGCCCGCTTTGATCTGCAAGCCCAGTTTTTGAATGCGCATTTCGATCACGTTCGGACGACCGATAAGGATCGGTTTCGCCAGTCCCAGAGTCACCAGTTCCTGAGTAGCATGCAGAACGCGTGCCTCTTCCCCTTCCGGTAAAACAACGCGCTTCGGCGCTTTGCGGGCCTGGGAGAAAATCGGCTTCATAAACAGGTTGGTTTTGTAAACGAACTCAGTCAGCTTGTCGATGTAGACGTCGAAATCAGCAATCGGACGCGTCGCCACGCCCGACTCCATCGCCGCTTTAGCGACCGCAGGAGCGATCTTAACGATCAAACGCGGATCAAACGGTTTTGGAATGATGTATTCCGGGCCGAAGCTCAGATCTTGATCGCCATACGCCGAAGCAACGACTTCGCTCTGTTCCGCATGGGCCAGTTCTGCAATCGCGCGTACCGCCGCCAGTTTCATTTCCTCGTTGATGGCTGTTGCACCAACGTCCAACGCGCCACGGAAGATGAATGGGAAGCAAAGCACGTTATTAACCTGGTTCGGGTAGTCGGAACGGCCGGTACAGATGATGGCATCCGGACGCACTTCTTTTGCCAGCGGCGGCAGAATTTCTGGTTCCGGGTTTGCAAGCGCCAGGATCATCGGCGCACGAGCCATTTTCTTAACCATTTCCTGGGTCAGCACTTTCGGGCCGGAACAGCCCAGGAAAATATCCGCGCCTTCAATTACATCATCGAGGGTACGTTTGCCGTCATCCACCACCGCATATGCGGCTTTGGTTTCCGCCATATTTGGCTCACGGCCCTGATAGATAACGCCTTTTGAATCACAAACCACGATGTTATGTTTTTGCAGCCCCAGCGCCACCAGCAGGTTCATACAGGCAATTGCTGCTGCACCCGCGCCGGAAACCACCATCCGCACGTCGGAGATGTTTTTCTCCACCACGCGCAATCCGTTGAGGATGGCTGCAGTGCTGATAATTGCCGTGCCGTGCTGATCGTCGTGGAATACTGGAATATTCATCCGCTCGCGCAGTTTCTGTTCAATATAGAAACATTCTGGCGCTTTAATGTCTTCGAGGTTGATGCCGCCGAAGGTCGGTTCGAGCGCAGCGACGACTTCAATAAATTTGTCCGGGTCAAGTTCATCAACTTCAATGTCAAATACATCAATCCCGGCGAATTTCTTAAACAGAACGCCCTTGCCTTCCATCACCGGTTTGCCTGCCAGCGCGCCAATGTTGCCTAACCCCAGCACCGCCGTACCGTTAGAGATCACCGCCACCAGGTTACCACGAGCGGTATATTTGTAGGCTTTT
The DNA here is from genome assembly GCF_030295175.1 of Escherichia sp. HH091_1A. Classification (NCBI taxonomy): domain Bacteria; kingdom Pseudomonadati; phylum Pseudomonadota; class Gammaproteobacteria; order Enterobacterales; family Enterobacteriaceae; genus Escherichia; species Escherichia sp. HH091_1A. The sequence continues at coordinate 3,078,982 of NZ_AP025747.1, forward strand.
AACGGGTCTTTTTCGATTTCAAGACAAGGTGCGGCAACGCCTGGTGAGTAGGCCAGCGCCAGATCGCGCTGCGTTGCCAGAGGCTTGGTTGGAGAAACCTGGATTTTCCCTGGAACTGGAAATTCATGGAAATCAAGTGCACTTTGTTTTAACTGGTCATCCATTTGGTTGTTCCTTTCACGTAACGTTCACAAATAAAGTGTGTGGGCAACAGCCCCTGCCCACAACGTGGCGCACATTATTACCTTGCCGGAGTCTACAGACTTTGAGCAAGTCCAAACTCTCACCATTAATATAATGTTTTGGTAATAATCCTATAACACTGATGTTACCTGCTTAATCCAGCAATACCATGCCTGTCTGCTATGCTTTTTTGATGCGTTTAGCGAAATTTCTCAGAAGTGTGAATTAACGCACTCATCTAACACTTTACTTTTCAAGGAGTATTTCCTATGAACGAGTTAGACGGCATCAAACAGTTCACCACTGTCGTGGCAGACAGCGGCGATATTGAATCCATTCGCCATTATCATCCCCAGGATGCCACCACCAATCCTTCGCTGTTACTCAAGGCTGCCGGATTATCACAATATGAGCATTTAATAGACGATGCTATCGCCTGGGGCAAAAAAAATGGCAAGACCCAGGAACAACAGGTGGTCGCTGCATGTGACAAACTGGCGGTCAATTTCGGCACTGAAATTCTCAAAATCGTACCCGGTCGCGTGTCAACAGAAGTTGATGCACGCCTCTCTTTTGATAAAGAAAAAAGTATTGAGAAGGCGCGCCATTTGGTGGACTTGTATCAGCAACAAGGCGTTGAGAAATCACGTATTCTGATCAAGCTGGCTTCAACCTGGGAAGGAATTCGCGCGGCAGAAGAACTGGAAAAAGAAGGTATTAACTGCAACCTGACGCTACTGTTTTCTTTTGCTCAGGCGCGGGCCTGTGCAGAAGCAGGCGTTTTTCTGATTTCGCCGTTTGTCGGGCGTATTTATGACTGGTATCAGGCGCGTAAGCCGATGGACCCGTATGTGGTGGAAGAAGATCCGGGCGTTAAGTCAGTGCGCAATATCTACGACTACTATAAGCAACACCACTACGAAACCATTGTAATGGGCGCGAGCTTCCGTCGCACCGAACAAATCCTCGCCTTAACCGGCTGCGATCGACTGACTATTGCGCCGAATTTGCTGAAGGAGTTGCAGGAAAAAGTTTCTCCAGTAGTGCGTAAATTAATCCCGCCTTCTCAGACGTTCCCACGCCCAGCCCCGATGAGCGAAGCGGAGTTCCGTTGGGAGCACAATCAGGATGCAATGGCAGTAGAAAAACTCTCTGAAGGCATCCGCCTGTTCGCCGTTGATCAACGCAAACTGGAAGATCTTCTTGCCGTCAAACTATAAACCAGCCACGGAGTGTTATATGTCCCGAAAAGACCTTGCCAATGCGATTCGCGCGCTCAGTATGGATGCGGTACAAAAAGCCAATTCTGGTCATCCCGGCGCGCCGATGGGCATGGCTGATATTGCCGAAGTGCTGTGGAACGATTTTCTTAAACATAACCCCACCGATCCAACCTGGTATGATCGCGACCGCTTTATTCTCTCTAACGGTCACGCGTCGATGCTGCTCTACAGTTTGCTTCATCTGACCGGTTACGACCTGCCGCTGGAAGAGCTGAAGAACTTCCGTCAGTTGCATTCGAAAACCCCTGGTCACCCGGAGATTGGCTATACGCCTGGTGTTGAAACCACCACCGGTCCACTTGGACAAGGTTTGGCGAACGCGGTCGGACTGGCGATAGCAGAACGTACACTAGCGGCGCAGTTTAACCAGCCGGATCATGAAATTATCGATCACTTCACCTATGTGTTTATGGGCGACGGCTGCCTGATGGAAGGTATTTCTCACGAAGTCTGTTCGCTGGCGGGCACGCTGGGGCTGGGCAAGCTGATTGGTTTTTACGATCACAATGGTATTTCCATCGACGGTGAAACCGAAGGCTGGTTTACCGACGATACGGCAAAACGTTTTGAAGCCTATCACTGGCATGTGATCCATGAAATCGACGGTCACGATCCGCAGGCGGTGAAGGAAGCGATTCTTGAAGCGCAAAGCGTAAAAAATAAGCCATCGTTGATTATCTGCCGTACGGTGATTGGCTTTGGTTCACCCAATAAAGCGGGTAAAGAAGAGGCCCACGGTGCACCGCTGGGTGAAGAAGAGGTGGCGCTGGCACGACAGAAACTGGGCTGGCATCATCCGCCATTTGAGATCCCCAAAGAGATTTATCACGCCTGGGATGCCCGCGAAAAAGGCGATAAAGCACAGCAGAGCTGGAATGAGAAGTTTGCCGCGTATAAAAAGGCTCATCCGCAACTGGCAGAAGAGTTTACTCGCCGGATGAGCGGTGGTTTACCGAAAGACTGGGAGAAAACGACTCAGAAATATATCAATGAGTTGCAGGCGAATCCGGCGAAAATCGCGACCCGTAAGGCTTCGCAAAATACGCTTAACGCTTACGGGCCAATGCTTCCTGAGTTGCTCGGCGGTTCGGCGGATCTGGCTCCCAGCAACCTCACCATCTGGAAAGGTTCTGTGTCGCTGAAGGAAGATCCGGCGGGCAACTATATTCACTACGGGGTGCGTGAATTTGGTATGACCGCTATCGCCAATGGCATTGCGCACCACGGCGGCTTCGTGCCGTATACCGCGACGTTCCTGATGTTTGTTGAATACGCTCGTAACGCCGCGCGGATGGCGGCACTGATGAAAGCGCGGCAGATTATGGTTTATACCCACGACTCAATTGGCTTAGGGGAAGATGGTCCGACCCACCAGGCCGTTGAGCAACTGGCCAGTCTGCGCTTGACGCCGAATTTTAGCACCTGGCGACCGTGTGATCAGGTGGAAGCTGCGGTGGGCTGGAAGCTGGCGGTCGAGCGTCACAACGGGCCGACGGCGCTTATCCTCTCAAGGCAGAATCTGGCCCAGGTGGAACGTACGCCAGATCAGGTAAAAGAGATTGCCCGCGGTGGTTATGTGTTGAAAGACAGCGGCGGCAAGCCGGATATTATTTTGATTGCCACTGGTTCAGAGATGGAAATCACCTTGCAAGCAGCGGAGAAATTAGCGGGAGAAGGTCGCAATGTACGCGTAGTTTCCCTGCCCTCGACCGATATTTTCGACGCCCAGGATGAGGAATATCGGGAGTCGGTGTTGCCTTCTAACGTTGCGGCTCGCGTGGCGGTGGAAGCAGGCATCGCCGATTACTGGTACAAATATGTTGGTCTGAAAGGGGCAATTGTCGGGATGACGGGTTATGGGGAATCAGCTCCTGCGGATAAGCTGTTCCCGTTCTTTGGCTTTACCGCCGAGAATATTGTGGCAAAAGCGCATAAGGTACTGGGAGTGAAAGGTGCCTGATGGTGATCGCCGGATGCTGATTGCCGGATGCTGATTGCCGGATGCGACGCTGACGCGTCTTATCCGGCCTACATGTCCCCGCCATTTTGTTTAACGGGTGATCCACAACGTGGGCCAGGCGTCTGGTCCATGCCAGTTATCGCAGGTGGGTTCTGCAGCGTAACGCACCAGGCGAAAACGCTGACCGTCAAAGCGCCAGCGCGCCTGAATGCCACAATCGCTTAATCCGCGCCCTTTCGCTAAGGTCACCAGTTCACGCGATTTTTCATCGAATGTTGCGTTCATCAGTTCCAGTTCATTGGTCTCCTGACCGTTGTTGAACGGTAAACGCAACCGTACCGGGCGCGAGGCCAGTGGCTTTTTACGCGACACAATCCACGCAAGATCAATGGTGTTATACGCGCCTGCTTCACAGCTAATCATCATTAATGCTTTATCGTCGGTCAGCGCCGTAACGCTCACTTCACGACGCAACGGATCAAGCGAACAGCGCAGACCATTCATCCGCCAGTTACCGTAATCCAGCAAATCGTTACGTTCTTCACGAGAAAGAGGGGTCGGCGTCGGGTTCACTACCGCGACCTCTTTTAGCGCAGGCGCTGGCGGTACGCTGAGCGGCGGTTCGTCCCCTTTCTTTATCCAGGCGGTTTCACTGCCGAGGCGCTTTTGCTGAGCATCTATAAACAACAACGCCGCTTTTAAGCCACTCAGAGAAATGGTCTGATTGCCGTCGCGTAAGGTGATCGCCTTCCCTTCCTGAATCATCTGCAAAAACGCGGTGATGGTTGCCGTATCATCGGTTACTAATAACCATGGTGAAATCCGCCACTTGTCACCACTTAACGCCAACGGCTCGCCATCTAACAGCAGCCGTGGCGCTATCTCCCCTTCCGACGCATCCGGCGACTTCAACCCGCCGCGCTCAATACGTAAAACGGCATCGGTATGCGCCCCGGCGCTGCGGCTCAGGGTCATCACCAGTCCATTATGATCGCCCGTATTGCGCGCCACACAAAAATTTTGATTATTACAGGTGACCTGCCAGTCGGAAAATGCCCGTTGCGCTGGTGCCGCCCACACCAAAGACGTCGGCAACAAAGCGAAAAAAAAGAGAAGGAAAATGCGATAGCGCATGGACGGTACGACCCCAGAAGTTCAAACAAACAGCACAAGTCGTATCTTCGTTGCGCAGGTAGCGCGGCTCAATCGGATTTATCGGATTGAGCCAATAATAAACAACGAAATATTATTGTTATTTTTCAGTCCATTAAATGTGATGTTTGCAAATAGTTAAGCAATAACACCGTCTTACCGTCACGTATTTCGCCGCTTTTGATCATCTCCAGCGCCTGGCTGAACGGCAGCTCGAGCACTTCAATATCTTCATCTTCGACACCACCGCCCGCATTAGCGCGCTGGCTGTCACTGTATTCGGCGATAAAAAAGTGGATTAGCTCAGTCACACCGCCTGGCGACATATACAGTTCAAATAATTTGCGCACTTCGCCAACTTCATACCCCGTCTCTTCAATCGCTTCTTTGCGAATACACACTTCCGGTTCGTCGTTATCCAGCAGCCCGGCGCAGGTTTCAATCAGCTGCCCGCTGTCATTGCCATTAACCCAGGTAGCGACGCGGAACTGACGAATCAGAACGACGGTCTTTTTCTTCGCGTTGTACAGGAGGATCGTCGCACCATTACCGCGATCATAAACTTCACGTTTATGGCGGATAACTTCGCCATCTTTTCGCGTGAGATCGTAAGTTATGTTGTGCAGGGTGAAATAGTTATCGGAGAGAATTTTGTCTTTAATGAGGGTGATTTGTTGCGTCATACCGACTCCACAGCGCGAAATGAACAATTATCTTACGCTGTGAAGTCAGTTTTGTCTGCGCAGGCTATCAGTGAGATTTGACTGATTTTACCCCCAGCCAGTCAATGATCCCCTGTGCCGCATGACGTCCTTCTGCCATTGCGGTAACCACCAGATCCGCACCACGCACGGCATCGCCACCGGCGAAGATTTTCGGATTCGTGGTCTGGTAACGGTACTGGCTTTCCACATCCGCGATGATGCGGCCCCATTTGTCTACCGTTACACCGTGCGACTCCAGCCACGGCATACCATGAGGATTAAAACCAAATGCCATGATCACCGCATCGGCTGGCATCACAAACTCACTGCCTTCCACCGGCACCGGACGCCGACGCCCCTGGGCATCCGGCTCGCCAAGACGCGTACGCAGGAAACGAATTCCGCAAACATGACCTTGCTCATTCAGCTCAAGCGCCACCGGCTGGACGTTAAATTCGAAGTTTGCCCCCTCTTCGCGGGCGTTCTTCACCTCCTTCTTCGAGCCAGGCATGTTAGCTTCATCACGACGATAGGCACAGGTGACATTACTCGCGCCATGGCGCAGCGCGGTACGCACACAGTCCATCGCGGTGTCGCCACCGCCCAGTACCACGACATTGAGTCCGGCGGTATTGATAAACGGCTCTTCAGGTAACTCTTCAAGTCCCATCACCTGTTTAGTGTTGGCGATGAGGAATGGCAGCGCGTCATAAACGCCCGGCGCATCTTCATTAGGTAAACCCGCTTTCATGGAACGGTAAGTGCCTACGCCAACGAAGACCGCGTCGTATTGTTCCAAAAGCGAATCCAAAGTGACATCTTTACCCACTTCACAATTGAGTTCGAAGTGAATCCCCATCGCGCTGAAGATTTCCCGGCGACGCGCCAGCAGGGACTTATCCAGTTTGAAAGAAGGAATGCCGAAGGTGAGCAGGCCACCGATTTCTGGATGGCGATCATACACCGTCACCTCCACGCCATTGCGGATCAGAACATCCGCACAGGCTAGCCCTGCCGGACCTGCACCGATAATCGCCACCCGCTTATCCACTTTGATGACATGGCTTAAGTCAGGACGCCAACCTTTCGCCAACGCCTGATCCGAAATGTAGCGTTCGATGTTGCCGATAGTTACCGCTCCGTGCTCATCGCGAATGGTGCAGGCTCCTTCGCACAGACGGTCTTGCGGGCAAACACGTCCGGTAATTTCTGGCAGGGTGTTGGTCTGGTGAGAAAGCTCGACGGCGGCGTCGATATTTCCGGCTTTCACCAGCTCTATCCACTGCGGAATGTGGTTATGCAGAGGGCAGGTCCATTCACAAACGCTGTGCTCGCCGCACTTCAGGCAACGCGAGGCTTCCCGTTGTGCCTGGTCGGCGCGAAATGGCAGATAAATTTCATCAAAACCAGTTTTGCGCGCTTCAATCGCCAGTTTATCCGGCTCGCCTCGCGCGGGGGTTGCCTGCATTTGCTCGACTTTACTCATCGCCGGCATTTCTGGTGCCCCAGTACTGGCATGCCACGGTTGATGCTCCTGACGTGAGGTGCGCAGGCGGCGAGATTTCGCTATGCCGGAGAGTGCGGCGTCAGTGACCAATTGCAGAGCGTCCGCCGGACAATTCTCGACACAGGCAGGACCGCTTTCGCGACCTGCACAAAGGTCGCATTTATGCGCCGTGGCTTTAACTTTGCCTGCCGCGACGGGTGTCAGGACGATTTGCATCGTACCAAATGGACAAGCAACCACGCAGGATTTACAGCCAATACACTTTTGCTGATTGACCTGAATGCTGTCATCAACATGGCTGATCGCGCCATTAGGGCAACTACGGGCGCAGGGCGCATCTTCGCAATGGTGACAGGTCACCGCACTACGTTGCTGCTGATGTTTGATAACCGTAATTCGGGGATGAAAATGGTGTTGGCTCAGGACATGTTGCTCATCATTGTGAGCCATGACACAGGCGATTTCACAAGCATGACAACCCAGACATTGCTGACTGTTGGCCATAATAAAACGATTCATAACGACCTTCTTTTTTGGTTGTAAAAACCTTATTCTTTATATGAGTGTTGTTATTACCCGACTTACAGGGGAATCGGCAATGTTCATGTGCCCAGAATAAGTCACTATTTCGCTATAAACTGTGGCAGATCAAATAATCCCATCACTGATTAAATTGCATTTCAGCAAACTGGAACATTAATGATTTTATGTGGAGAAGACGCGTGTGATTGTTAAACGCCCCGTCTCGGCCAGTCTGGCCCGGGCCTTTTTTTACATTGTGCTGCTGTCGATTCTTTCCACGGGTATCGCACTGCTAACTCTGGCGAGCAGTTTGCGCGACGCTGAGGCTATCAATATTGCCGGATCGTTGCGTATGCAGAGTTACCGCCTGGGCTACGACTTGCAAAGCGGCAGTCCACAACTCAATGCGCATCGCCAGCTGTTCCAACAGGCACTGCACTCACCGGTGTTAACCAATCTCAACGTCTGGTATGTGCCAGAGGCAGTAAAAACCCGCTATGCGCATCTGAATGCCAACTGGCTGGAGATGAATAATCGGCTCAGCAAGGGCGATTTGCCGTGGTATCAGGCCAATATTAATAATTATGTTAATCAGATAGACCTGTTCGTGCTGGCTTTACAGCACTACGCCGAACGCAAAATGCTGCTGGTGGTGGCGATCTCCCTGGCTGGCGGCATCGGTATTTTCACGCTGGTCTTTTTTACTCTGCGCCGCATACGCCATCAGGTGGTTGCCCCGCTGAATCAGCTGGTTACCGCCAGTCAGCGTATTGAACACGGCCAGTTCGATTCGCCGCCGCTGGATACCAGTCTGCCCAATGAGCTGGGACTGTTGGCCAAAACCTTTAACCAGATGTCGAGCGAGCTGCATAAATTGTATCGTTCGCTGGAAGCTTCAGTAGAAGAAAAAACCCGTGATCTCCACGAGGCCAAGCGTCGCCTGGAGGTGTTGTATCAGTGTTCGCAGGCGCTGAACACCAGCCAGATAGATGTGCATTGTTTCCGCCATATTTTGCAGATTGTTCGCGACAATGAAGCGGCTGAATATCTGGAGTTGAATGTCGGTGAAAACTGGCGGATTAGTGAAGGGAAACCAAACCCCGAATTGCCGATGCAGATTTTACCGGTAACGATGCAAGAGACGGTTTACGGCGAACTGCACTGGCAAAATAGCCACGTGTCATCATCAGAACCGCTGCTTAACAGCGTTTCGTCGATGCTGGGGCGCGGTTTGTACTTTAATCAGGCGCAGAAGCATTTTCAGCAGTTACTGTTGATGGAAGAACGTGCCACCATCGCACGGGAATTACATGATTCGCTGGCCCAGGTGCTTTCTTACTTACGTATCCAGTTGACGTTACTTAAACGTTCGATACCGGAAGATAACGCCACCGCACAAAATATCATGGCCGATTTCTCCCAGGCATTGAATGATGCTTATCGACAGTTACGCGAGCTGTTGACCACGTTCCGCCTGACGCTGCAGCAAGCGGATCTTCCCTCCGCGTTGCGGGAAATGCTGGATACGTTACAAAATCAAACCAGCGCAAAACTGACTCTCGACTGCCGTCTGCCAACACTGGCGCTGGATGCGCAAATGCAGGTGCATTTGTTGCAAATTATTCGCGAAGCGGTACTCAATGCGATGAAGCACGCCAACGCCAGCGAAATAGCCGTTAGTTGCGTCACCGCGCCGGACGGCAATCACACAGTCTATATCCGTGATAACGGGATTGGCATCGGAGAACCGAAAGAACCCGAAGGTCACTATGGTCTGAATATTATGCGCGAACGCGCGGAACGACTGGGTGGAACGCTGACTTTTTCACAACCTTCCGGTGGCGGCACGTTAGTGAGTATTAGCTTTCGCTCTGCGGAGGGTGAGGAAAGCCAGCTAATGTAATGCCACCTACTTACCAAAGAATACTTGCACTTAAGGTTCAGTATAAAAGGGCATGATAATTTACATTAACTCCTTTTTTTCTCCACGATTGGTCCGTACCTTGCCGCTACAGTGAAGCAAGGCATGCCAACAACAATACGCAGAAACACGAGGTCCTCTTTTAATGGCGAATTTCTTTATTGATCGCCCCATTTTTGCCTGGGTGCTGGCAATCCTGTTGTGTCTGACAGGAACCCTGGCGATTTTCTCATTGCCCGTTGAACAATACCCGGATCTTGCACCGCCTAACGTGCGAGTAACCGCTAACTACCCCGGCGCATCGGCTCAGACGCTGGAAAACACCGTGACCCAGGTTATCGAGCAAAATATGACCGGCCTCGATAATCTCATGTATATGTCGTCTCAAAGCAGTGGCACCGGTCAGGCATCTGTCACCTTAAGTTTTAAAGCGGGCACCGATCCGGACGAAGCAGTGCAGCAAGTACAAAACCAGCTGCAATCAGCCATGCGAAAGTTGCCGCAGGCGGTGCAAAATCAGGGCGTGACGGTGCGTAAAACCGGCGATACCAACATTCTTACCATTGCCTTCGTCTCTACCGATGGTTCGATGGATAAGCAGGATATTGCCGATTACGTTGCCAGTAATATTCAGGACCCATTAAGCCGCGTGAATGGCGTCGGGGATATCGATGCCTATGGTTCGCAATATTCAATGCGTATCTGGCTGGACCCGGCGAAACTCAACAGTTTTCAGATGACGGCTAAAGATGTCACTGATGCCATTGAGTCACAGAACGCGCAGATTGCGGTTGGGCAACTTGGTGGTACGCCTTCCGTCGATAAGCAGGCGCTCAACGCCACCATTAACGCCCAGTCACTGCTGCAAACACCAGAACAGTTCCGCGATATCACCTTACGGGTGAATCAGGACGGCTCAGAAGTAAGGCTGGGCGATGTCGCCACCGTCGAAATGGGGGCAGAGAAATACGATTATCTCAGCCGCTTCAACGGTAAGCCAGCCTCCGGGCTGGGGGTAAAACTGGCCTCCGGCGCGAACGAAATGGCAACAGCGGAGCTGGTACTCAATCGTCTCGACGAACTGGCGCAGTACTTCCCACATGGACTGGAATACAAGGTGGCATATGAAACCACCTCATTTGTTAAAGCCTCCATTGAAGACGTGGTGAAAACGCTGCTGGAAGCTATCGCCCTGGTTTTCCTCGTTATGTATCTGTTCTTGCAAAACTTCCGTGCCACGCTGATACCAACTATCGCCGTGCCGGTGGTGTTGATGGGAACCTTCTCCGTACTTTACGCCTTCGGTTACAGCGTCAACACCTTAACCATGTTCGCGATGGTGCTGGCGATCGGTCTGCTGGTGGATGACGCCATCGTGGTGGTGGAAAACGTCGAACGTATTATGAGTGAGGAAGGACTCACTCCTCGCGAAGCCACACGTAAATCGATGGGGCAGATCCAGGGAGCACTGGTCGGGATTGCGATGGTGCTGTCGGCGGTATTTGTGCCAATGGCCTTCTTCGGCGGCACCACCGGAGCTATCTATCGCCAGTTCTCTATTACCATTGTTGCGGCGATGGTGCTGTCAGTACTGGTAGCGATGATCCTCACTCCGGCTCTGTGCGCCACGCTACTTAAGCCACTGAAAAAAGGTGAGCATCACGGGCAAAAAGGCTTTTTTGCCTGGTTTAACCAGATGTTTAACCGCAACGCCGAACGCTACGAAAAAGGGGTAGCAAAAATTCTCCACCGTAGCCTGCGCTGGATTGTGATTTATGTCCTGCTGCTTGGCGGCATGGTGTTCCTGTTCCTGCGTTTGCCGACGTCGTTCTTGCCGCTGGAAGACCGTGGCATGTTTACTACCTCGGTACAGTTGCCCAGCGGTTCAACCCAACAACAGACCCTGAAAGTCGTTGAGCAAATCGAGAAATATTACTTCACCCATGAAAAAGACAACATCATGTCAGTGTTTGCCACCGTTGGTTCTGGCCCTGGGGGTAACGGGCAAAACGTGGCGCGAATGTTTATCCGCCTGAAAGACTGGAGCGAACGCGACAGTAAGACCGGCACCTCGTTTGCCATTATCGAACGTGCAACGAAGGAATTTAATAAGATTAAAGAAGCTCGCGTTATCGCCAGCAGCCCGCCAGCAATTAGTGGCCTTGGCAGTTCTGCGGGTTTTGATATGGAGTTGCAGGACCACGCTGGTGCGGGTCACGATGCGCTGATGGCAGCACGTAACCAGTTGCTGGCTCTGGCGGCGGAAAATCCGGAGTTAACCCGTGTACGCCATAACGGCCTCGACGACAGTCCGCAGTTGCAGATTGATATCGATCAGCGTAAAGCTCAGGCGCTGGGCGTTGCTATCGACGATATTAACGACACGCTGCAAACCGCGTGGGGTTCGAGCTATGTGAATGACTTTATGGATCGCGGTCGCGTGAAGAAAGTCTATGTGCAGGCAGCTGCGCCATATCGCATGCTGCCAGATGACATCAATCTCTGGTATGTACGAAATAAAGATGGTGGCATGGTCCCCTTCTCTGCTTTCGCGACCTCACGCTGGGAAACAGGCTCGCCGCGTCTGGAACGCTATAACGGTTATTCAGCGGTAGAGATTGTCGGGGAAGCCGCGCCGGGGGTCAGCACCGGTACGGCAATGGATATTATGGAATCGTTAGTGAAGCAGTTGCCAAGCGGCTTTGGTTTGGAATGGACGGCGATGTCGTATCAGGAGCGACTCTCCGGCGCGCAGGCTCCGGCGCTGTATGCCATTTCATTGCTGGTGGTATTCCTGTGTCTGGCGGCGCTGTATGAAAGCTGGTCGGTGCCGTTCTCGGTGATGCTGGTCGTGCCGCTGGGCGTTATCGGCGCGCTGCTGGCAACATGGCTGCGCGGGCTGGAAAACGACGTTTACTTCCAGGTAGGCCTGTTAACGGTGATTGGTTTATCGGCGAAAAACGCCATCCTTATCGTCGAGTTTGCTAACGAGATGAACCAAAAAGGCCACGACCTGTTTGAAGCGACGCTCCACGCCTGCCGTCAGCGTTTACGTCCGATTCTGATGACCTCTCTGGCCTTTATCTTCGGCGTATTGCCAATGGCAACCAGCACAGGGGCCGGTTCCGGTGGCCAGCATGCGGTGGGTACTGGCGTAATGGGCGGGATGATTTCGGCCACGATTCTGGCTATTTACTTCGTGCCGCTGTTCTTTGTGTTGGTACGCCGCCGCTTCCCGCTGAAGCCACGCCCGGAATAAGCAATTAAAAAGGCGACATACCAATGTGTCGCCTTTTTCAACTTTCCGATAAAGAACCTGTTCAGCAGGTACTTTCTGTTTGTACTTTGTCTCAGGAATTACTTACGAAGCATAACTTCGATAAAGTCTTTCCAGTTCCCCAGTTCACGTTCAATCATAACAACCTCTCTTATAATTATGGGTATTCTACGGAAACAATATACCGTGGTGAAGCTAATTTACTCGATTGCTGCGATGACTACCTCCGGGGGACAAACTTTATGTAAATACTATGGTCCTGCAGCAATGATTTGTATGTGATACACAGCAACATTTCGAGATATTCATACGGAATCTAGTACTGGTTTAATTCTGTTTAAAATACAGGCAGATAACAAGATGAATATTCTTAATGCTTACGTTAAAAATGTTTAATATTATTTAATAGTTGTTAATTTGAATACTTCGATAATGTTATATTTCTTGATAATGATTTGCAGGCAAAATGTTTTCACCCTTAAATGAGTATTTATTCTCATAAATCGAAAAAGGATTCATTATGGTTACACTTTACGGCATCAAAAATTGTGACACCATTAAAAAGGCTCGCCGTTGGCTGGAAGCCAATAACATCGCCTATCGTTTTCATGATTACCGCATTGATGGGCTGGACAGCGGATTATTGAACGGTTTTATCAACGAATTAGGCTGGCAAGCGTTACTCAACACCCGTGGTACAACCTGGCGTAAACTGGACGAAACCACCCGCAATAAAATCACCGATGCGGCCTCTGCGGCGGCATTAATGACTGAAATGCCTGCAATTATCAAACGCCCATTGCTCTGTGCGCCCGGGAAGCCTATGCTGCTGGGTTTCAGTGATTCCAGTTATCAGCAATTTTTCCATGAGGTGTAGTCTATGTCGTGCCCGGTTATTGAGCTGACCCAGCAGCTTATTCGCCGCCCATCCTTAAGCCCTGATGATGCGGGATGTCAGGCAATCATGATCGAACGTCTGCAGGCGATCGGTTTTACCGTTGAACGCATGGACTTTGCCGATACGCAAAACTTTTGGGCGTGGCGTGGGCAGGGCGAAACGTTAGCCTTTGCCGGACATACCGACGTGGTACCGCCTGGCGACGCAGACCGTTGGATTAATCCGCCGTTTGAACCAACCATTCGTGACGGCATGTTGTTCGGGCGCGGCGCGGCAGATATGAAAGGCTCACTGGCGGCGATGGTGGTAGCAGCAGAACGTTTTGTCGCGCAACATCCCAACCATACAGGTCGACTGGCATTCCTGATCACTTCTGATGAAGAAGCCAGTGCCCACAACGGTACGGTAAAAGTCGTCGAAGCGTTAATGGCGCGTAATGAGCGTCTCGATTACTGCCTGGTCGGCGAACCATCGAGCATCGAAGTGGTTGGTGACGTGGTGAAAAATGGTCGTCGCGGATCGTTAACCTGCAACCTCACCATTCATGGCGTGCAGGGGCATGTAGCCTACCCGCATCTGGCTGACAACCCGGTACATCGCGCAGCACCTTTCCTAAATGAGCTAGTGGCTATCGAGTGGGATCAGGGTAATGAATTTTTCCCGGCGACCAGTATGCAGATTGCCAATATTCAGGCGGGAACGGGCAGTAACAACGTTATTCCGGGTGAACTGTTTGTGCAGTTTAACTTCCGCTTTAGCACCGAACTGACGGATGAGATGATCAAAGCGCTGGTGCTTGCCCTGCTTGAAAAACATCAACTGCGTTATACGGTGGATTGGTGGCTTTCCGGGCAGCCATTTTTGACCGCGCGCGGCAAACTGGTGGATGCGGTCGTTAACGCGGTTGAGCACTATAATGAAATTAAACCGCAGCTACTGACCACAGGCGGAACGTCTGACGGGCGCTTTATTGCCCGCATGGGGGCGCAGGTGGTGGAACTCGGGCCGGTCAATGCCACTATTCATAAAATTAATGAATGTGTGAACGCTGCCGACCTGCAGCTACTTGCCCGTATGTATCAACGTATCATGGAACAGCTCGTCGCCTGATGAGTGGTTCTGCAAGAGGAAATAAGCATGGACTGGCTGGCTAAATATTGGTGGATTCTGGTGATTGTCTTTTTGGTTGGCGTCCTGCTGAACGTGATTAAAGATCTCAAGCGCGTCGACCATAAGAAATTTCTCGCCAACAAGCCGGAGCTTCCCCCGCATCGTGATTTCAACGATAAGTGGGACGATGACGACGATTGGCCGAAAAAGGATCAACCGAAGAAGTAAGCTAAGTGGCCGGATAAGGCGTTAATGCCGCATCCGGCAATGGTGAACGATGCCTGATGCGACGCTCACGCGTCTTATCAGGCCTACCAGGCTATTATTGCATCATTTCAATTACATCATCATCGCCAGGTTTGCCACCACTTAGCGCTTCGTCGAAATAATGTTTCGGTATGGTATAACGCAAGTGATCCAGGGCAAATTGCATACTGCGATTGTCGATTGCATGGCCTAAATCCTCCACAATATCCAGCGTCACGTCACCACCGGCACTGATTAACGCTTCCTGCGCCGCAACCGCATGCGCCAGATCGATAACCGGATCTTCACCGCCATGAATCAGGTGAATTGTCGTGGCTGTAGACGCAGTTTCCGGCAGGCTGGCATAACGTCCGTTAAAAGCAATGACGCGTGAGGCTAGGCCCGGTTCGGCTTTAATGCTCTCCAGCGCCATAATCGCGCCTTGAGAGAAACCGATTAATGCCGTGGCGGTAGCCCCTACTCCGCTCTGTTTCTGCCAGTAGCGTACAGTCTCAATAAAGGTCGGCATGATGGCATCCACACGCGCCTGGCGATTATCTTCCGTAATACCCTGTACCGAAAACCACTGACGCCCCGCCGGATTACCGCTCGGCTCCGCGCCACCGACGCTCACCACCAGTGCATCAGGAAACAGCGGCGCAAACCAGCTGCCGATCTCACCCATCGCTACCGGGTTATCCCCGACACCGTGGAAAAGCAGTAACAACTGTTGTGCAGGTTTATCCGGGCTTTGAACAACAAAATGGTCATGTTTCATGGCGAACTCCTTAACTGATGTCATTAATTTTACGCCGCTGACTCACAATGACCATGGGAGAAAATTGAAGGAGTCAGTGAAAAAATTGCCATTGCGTTATGCGATCGCGCAGACGCTCAGTGCGAACATTATCAAGTGCGAACAGCGCCTGCGCGGCCTCCTCTCGCTGACGGGCCAGTAACATCTTGCGGCCTGAAAGTTTAAGTGTGGTACATAACTGCGCGTCAATGGCGTTTTTCTGTAAACGACCACGCAGCGCCGGTAATGCCAGTTCACTGGTTTGTAGCAGACGCGTTAAGCAACCTAACGACGTTAATAGCGGACGATGAGCGAAAGCAAAACCGGCCAGTTCAAGCCAGTCGTCCTTAGAAAGGACGGCATCATTTCGTGGATCGACGGGGAGCGTTTCGCCATTCCACTGCGTGAGAGCATGCACATCGCGACGTAAACGGTAATGCTCACGTTCAGCCAGCTGTTTACCCGCATCACTCATCGGTAACAGTGCCATCGCCGTATAGCAACCGCTGCTGGCTTCACGATGATTACCCATTCGCACCAGCACAAAACCGCAGCGTTGCCAGAAACGCCATAACTCCGCGGTGTAGCCAAAACACACCGAAAGATAGTCGAGGTCATGCGTATAATTTAAAGCACGGGCAATAAGCTGTTGCCCAATGCCTTCACGCTGACGAGCTGGATGAACTGCTATCCTGCTGACCCGCCGTCCGCGCAATGTCGCTGCCTGTGGATTGCTGCCGTGCGCCGCCAGCGACTGGGCTACCAGATTACCGCGCGGGCGACGAAAACCTGCCCATACCGCCTGGCTGAGTTCTTGAGATAATCCGCCCTCATCCACCAGCCACAGCGCCCCGGCGATCTCGTTTTCACAAGCCGCCTGGAAAAAATGTTGCCCAGGTGCATCCATCATGCGGCGTAAATCCAGCGGCGAGGTCCGGTAGTGCGCGCCAGACAATAGCTGATATACCTTTAACGGTGTATCCGGATCGCTTCGCCATAAGGTCTGTTCAAAAGCGGAAATGACGATATTGCCTTGTGGTGTATGGGTGAAGTTTTCATCGTCAAAAACCAGTGCCTCGCTGACCATTTTTTCCAGCGGGCATCCCTGCGCCCAGCGGATCGGCTGTTGCAATTCGAAACGGTGTAAATGCGGGAAACGCGCACAAAATTTCAGCAAAAAACCACGTCCGGTACCTTCGTAGCCCTGTACCGTAGTGGTTAACAACGTTCGAGGAAAACGCGATACCAGTTGATGCAACAACGGCGCAGGTATGGCTGCGGCTTCATCGACCACCAGCCAGTCGGCTTGCTCATCGCTGGCTAACAAGGCATCCGGCGCAATAAAGCGAAACTTTTCGCCCGCAAATTGTGCCAGTACATCCGTTGCCGCTTTTGCAGGCGCGGTGACAATCGCACTGCCCGCAATACGAGAAATGAGTTGCCCTGCCAGCGCCGACTTACCGCGCCCACGCGCAGCAGTTACCGCTGACACACCCGGCGGCATGGTGAGTAGCTGCTGTAAGAGTTGCTGTTGTTCTGGTTGTGGTGCGCCGGTCGCGGGTTGCCAGTCAGTACGGGGAATAAAATGCGTCAACGTGAACTGCTGGTTTTGCCGCCAGAGGATAGCATCGTGATCCGCCGTAAGTACGCGTTTGAGGTGCCGGACAAAATGCGGCGTCGCAATAGGGTCAGGGCAATCACTCCAGCGCAGCGAGTCGGCATCAGGTTGGTTTTCCCACTCTTCCCATACAGGGAGTAACAACACCAGCCAGCTTCCGGCTTTCAACGTTCCGCTAAGTGCAGCAAAGGCAGCGGCATCAAAGCCCTGGCGGGCGTCGAATATCGCATGCCGGAATTCGCGTCCAAGTAAAGTTTGTAGCGCCGAGGGAGTACAGTGGTTTTCAGCGACTGGCTGCGGCGAAACCCACAACCAGTCGCCAGGTAAGGCATCACTCAACTTAAGCGCAAGGTTAAAGCACCAACGTTCTTCCCCGCTCAACACCAGCAAGCGGCGGATCCCTTCACGTTTCATTTGCGCTGTTAATGGGTGAAGCGCAGTCAGTTCAGCCATCCCTGCCCCGAAAGTTAAATGCTTTTACCAAAAGTATTGCATTGTGCCGGATCGCCGCTGTCGAAACCACGTTTAAACCAGCTGTAGCGTTGCTGAGAAGTGCCATGAGTGAAACTGTCTGGTACGACTCGCCCCTGACTTTGCTGCTGTAAACGGTCATCGCCGATGGCCTGCGCCGCGTTCAGCGCTTCTTCCAGATCGCCGGTTTCCAGAACGCCTTGCTGCTGCATGCTATGCCCCCAGACACCGGCAAAACAGTCGGCCTGGAGTTCCATACGTACAGATAAGCGGTTCACTTCCGCCTGCGTCGCGTTTTGTTGCAGTTGACGGACTTTCGGCTCGATGCCTAACAGTTTCTGCACATGATGACCGACTTCATGGGCGATAACGTACCCCTGGGCAAAATCGCCATCCGCGCCAAGTTTGTCTTTCATGTCATCATAGAAGGAGAGATCGATATAAACCGTGCCATCCGCCGGGCAATAGAACGGCCCCATAATGGACTGGCCCGCCCCGCAGCCGGTGCGCGTCATTCCACGGTACATGACCAGCTTCGGTTGCTGATAGGTCTTACCCATCTTCTCGAACTGCTGTCCCCAGGTGTCTTCGGTGGTTGCCAGAATCACCGAGGTGAATTTTGCGGCTTCGTCTTCATTTGGGCTAATTGACCGCGTTGATTGCTGTTGGGAAACCGGCTGTCCGGTCATCAACCCAGTTAAATCAACGCCATAGTAGCCTGCAACCAGCACGACTATCAGTAAAATCAGCCCGCCTTTACCGCTTGGCAGACGGAAACCGGGACCGCCCATTGACGGACCACCGGAGCTATTGCGCCTGTCTTCAACATTGTCACTTTCACGTCGCCCTTGCCAACGCATAGATACCTCAACAATATATTCATTATAGAAATGATCGTAGGTGGTTCAGAGGAAGATTACCACAGGAAAGCGGAATGAAATGGCGGAGGAATGAGCGTTCAATGCACATCTTATGAGCGCGGTTGTCTTGCCGTGCCAGCAGCACGGCAAGATGATGAATAGAAAAATCAGTCCAGCTGTACACCCAGGCGGCGGGCAACGGCTTCATAGGCTTCGATCAGGCCACCGAGGCTCTGGCGGAAACGGTCTTTATCCATTTTCTCCAGCGTTTCTTTGTCCCACAGGCGGCTGCCGTCCGGGGAGAACTCATCGCCCAGAACCACTTCGCCTTTGTACAGACCAAACTCCAGCTTGAAGTCGACCAGAATGAGACCAGCATCATCGAACAGTTTTTTCAGCACGTCGTTCGCTTTGTAGGTTAGCTCTTTCATACGCGCCAGATTCTCTTTGCTCACCCAGCCAAAGGTTTCGCAGTAAGATTCGTTGACCATCGGATCGTGCATGGCGTCGTTTTTCAGGAACAGATCGAACAGCGGCGGGTTCAGCTCAATACCTTCTTCGATTCCAAGACGTTTCACCAGAGAGCCAGCAGCACGGTTACGCACGACACACTCAACCGGCACCATATCCAGCTTTTTCACCAGACATTCGGTATCGGAGAGCAGACGCTCCATTTGAGTCGGGATACCCGCTTCAGCCAGTTTGCTCATAATGAAGTAGTTGAACTTGTTGTTCACCATACCTTTGCGATCAAACTGCTCAATGCGCGCGCCATCCCCTGCTGACGTATCATTGCGGAATTCGAGCACCAACAGGTCCGGGTTTTCCGTGCTGTATACGGTTTTCGCTTTACCACGATACAACTCAGCTTGCTTTTGCATCTTTATCACTCCTGGGTGTGAATTAACGTTTTAAAATCTTTTGCTGTCTGGTGTGCCGGATGTTTTGTCGGATGCGGCAAGAACGCCTTATCCGCCCTACGTCCGACAAACAAATTTCGTGCGAATTACCGCCAAAATCGCATTTTTCTGCCGACGCACACGTTTGCGTATCATATCAGAAAAAAGGGCCGGATGACTCCAGCCCTGTATTTTTACTTGCTAAACGCAGCCTGGAAGACAGCTACCAGCGCGTCGTTCTGACTCTGAGTCAGAGTATGACCTTTCGGATCGATGAACTGTAGGCTGCTGCGGTTATCTAAATCGCCAACCTGCAGTTTATAGTCACCGGATGCCAGGCCTGGATCGCTCGCGCCCAGTTCCTGCCAGTCGCTGTCAGACAGCGGCTTGTAAGTTACGGCCATGTTGCCCTGCGAACGGGTGCTGTCGGTCACTTTCATGCCCACTTTTTCCAGCGCCGCTGGCAGACGTTGCCAAACCACATTGAACGGCCCGCGTACGACCAGCATCGGTAAACCGGTGTCATCAGCTGCACTTTGTACGTCCATAGTGGTGGAGGCACGATTTTGCGCAGCGTTCGCGGCGTCAGTGGCAGATTTATCCAGACCGGCGGAAATAACGTTCATCATCTCCGTGCTGTAACGCTGCATGGAAGCCGCGTCTGCAACCGGTTTGCCCGCCTGTTCCAGGTTCAGCAGTTTAACCGTAACCGCCTGCTGATAACCCTGCGGCTTAACAGAGATTTGATAACGACCACGATACTGCTCGTCTTCGTCCAGACGGTTCCATTGTACCCAATCGGTGGTCAGCGTCTGACCCGCATCATCACGTTGGGTGATGGTGTAGTTTTTCGCCTGCAGCACGCTAACCACCTGCGGCCACAGAGTATTGCCACGACCATTTTCCACCAGCAATGAAGCGGTATCGCCCGTGAACTGGGTACGCGCGCCAGAAACCAGTGCCAGCGGCTGGGCTGGTGGACGAATGTCCAGCGCCTTACCGACAGCACCACTACCGTTGGTCACCGGGATTGCATAATCACCGGAGGTCACCGGCAAAATCATTCCAGCCGGGGCATGAAGCTCCGCAAGCGGTGCCGCTTCCAGGTAGGCTTCATCACCACTGACCTGACGCTTATAGCGTGAGTCAGAACTACAGGCAGCGAGTAATAAAACAAGCGAAACACCCGCAACCTTTGCCAGGCGCGACTTTTGAACAGAGTAAGCCATCAAATCTCCCTAAACTTTACAGCAAACCGGCATGCTTAAGCGCCGCTCTGACCGTCTCACGACCACTGTCGGTGATTGGTGTCATTGGCAGGCGCAGCGTATCGGTCGCCACAAGACCCAGTTCCTTACATGCCCATTTCACCGGGATTGGATTGGGTTCGACAAATAGTTTGTTGTGTAATGGCATCAGACGCTGATTAATAACGCGTGCCTCGGCAAAATGCCCTTCTGCCGCCAGTTTGCACATCTGGGCCATATCACGCGCTGCGACGTTAGCCGTAACGGAAATAACCCCATGACCGCCTAATTGCATGAAGTCCAGCGCGCTCGCATCATCGCCGCTCAGCAGAACAAAATCATCTGAAACCAGCTCTTTGATCTGGTTTACACGCGTTAAGTTCCCTGTAGCCTCTTTGATTCCGATAATATTTTTTACTTTCGCCAGACGGCCCACCGTTTCCGGGAGCAGATCGCAACCAGTACGGGACGGCACATTATACAGAATTTGCGGCAGGTCAGTATGTTCAGCGATGGCTTTGAAATGCTGATACAAACCTTCTTGCGACGGACGATTATAGTAAGGGGTTACCGTCAGACAGCCGACGATACCACTGTCATTGAAACGCTGCGTCAGGCTAATTGCTTCCGTAGTGGCATTAGCGCCGGTCCCGGCAATCACCGGAATGCGCCCGTCAGCCAGCTCCAGCGTCATCATCACCACATCAGCATGTTCGTCATGATTTAAGGTAGCGGACTCACCAGTGGTGCCAACAGAAACGATCGCCGAAGTACCGCTGGCGACATGATAATCAATCAGTTTTTTCAAGCTAGCCCGACAGACATTACCTTTTTCATCCATCGGAGTAACAATCGCGACAATACTTCCCGTGAACATGGGCCATCCTCTGTGCAAACAAGTGTCTCAATGGTACGTTTGGTATGGCATTAAAAGCAAGCAGACAGAACCGTTCTGATTGTTGTATGCATGTTTTTTTTATGCTTTCCTTAAGAACAACTCACCCCTTAAAGGAATAACCAGTTTGACACTGTCATCGCAACATTATCTGGTGATCACTGCGTTGGGTGCCGATCGCCCTGGAATTGTGAACACCATCACCCGTCATGTCAGTAGTTGCGGCTGTAATATTGAAGACAGTCGCCTGGCGATGCTGGGAGAAGAGTTCACGTTTATCATGCTGCTTTCCGGTTCATGGAATGCCATTACTCTGATTGAATCAACGTTACCGTTGAAAGGTGCCGAACTGGATCTTTTAATCGTGATGAAGCGCACGACGGCTCGTCCGCGTCCGCCAATGCCAGCATCTGTCTGGGTTCAGGTCGATGTGGCAGACTCCCCGCATTTAATTGAACGCTTCACAGCACTTTTCGACGCGCATCATATGAACATTGCGGAGCTGGTATCGCGCACGCAACCTGCTGAAAATGAACGGGCTGCGCAGTTGCATATTCAGATTACTGCCCACAGTCCCGCCTCTGCGGATGCAGCAAATATTGAGCAAGCGTTCAAAGCCCTATGTACAGAACTCAATGCACAAGGCAGTATAAACGTCGTCAATTATTCCCCACATGATGAACAGGATGGAGTTAAGTAATGAATCCACTGAAAGCCGGTGATATCGCACCGAAATTTAGCTTGCCGGATCAAGACGGAGAACAAGTTAATTTGACCGACTTCCAGGGACAGCGTGTTCTGGTTTATTTCTACCCGAAAGCCATGACCCCCGGCTGTACCGTACAGGCCTGCGGCTTACGCGATAACATGGATGAGTTGAAAAAAGCGGGCGTTGATGTGCTGGGTATCAGCACCGATAAACCCGAAAAACTCTCCCGTTTTGCGGAAAAAGAGCTGCTTAACTTTACGCTCCTGTCTGATGAGGACCACCAGGTGTGCGAACAATTCGGCGTCTGGGGTGAAAAGTCCTTCATGGGCAAAACCTACGATGGTATTCATCGCATCAGCTTCCTGATTGACGCTGATGGCAAAATCGAACATGTCTTTGACGATTTCAAAACCAGCAATCACCACGACGTTGTGCTGAACTGGCTGAAAGAACACGCCTGATTACTTTGCTCCATTCAGTGCTGGCTGCGCTTGCGGTCAGCACATCTCACTTCTCGTGATCAAGATCACATTCTCGCTTTCCCCTGCGACACGGGTGTCGAATCCATTTATTGCTGAACGTTAATGACCATCATTTTTGTACCGCTCAGAATCCAGTTAACACATAACTTATTGAATATATTAAATTAATCAGACTGGCATCCTTTATGCAATATGAAATGCAATGTTTCATATCATTTTCAAGGAGCCGACATGAACCGCTTTGTGGTGGCCGAACCACTGTGGTGTACAGGATGTAATACCTGTCTCGCTGCCTGTTCGGACGTGCATAAAACGCAAGGTTTACAGCAACACCCGCGCCTGGCCCTGGCGAAGACGTCAACACTCACTGCCCCTGTCGTGTGTCATCACTGTGAGGAAGCCCCTTGCCTGCAGGTCTGCCCGGTCAATGCCATCTCCCAGAGAGATGATGCGATCCAACTCAACGAAAGCCTCTGTATTGGCTGCAAGCTTTGCGCCGTGGTCTGCCCATTTGGCGCAATCAGCGCTTCAGGAAGCCGTCCGGTGAATGCCCCTGCGCAATATGTTTTTCAGGCTGACGGCTCACTCAAAGACGGCGAAGAAAACGCGCCGACCCAACATGCTTTGCTGCGCTGGGAACCGGGTGTCCAGACCGTCGCGGTGAAATGCGACCTGTGTGATTTCTTGCCAGAAGGTCCGGCCTGCGTTCGCGCTTGCCCGAATCATGCGTTACGGCTGATCACCGACGATAGCCTGCAACGTCAGATGAAAGAAAAACAGCGCCTTGCCGCAAGCTGGTTTGCCAATGGCGGGGAGGATCCCCTTTCCCTCACTCAGGAGCAACGCTAATGGATGCCCTGCAATTATTAACCTGGTCGCTGATCCTCTATCTGTTTGCCAGTCTGGCTTCGCTGTTTTTACTCGGTCTGGACAGACTGGCTATTAAGCTTTCCGGCATCACATCGCTGGTGGGCGGCGCGATTGGCATCATCAGCGGAATTACGCAATTACATGCAGGCGTAACTTTAGTCGCCCGTTTTGCCACGCCTTTTGACTTTGCCGATTTAACCCTGCGAATGGATAGCCTCTCGGCATTTATGGTGCTGGTTATCTCCTTGCTGGTGGTGGTTTGTTCGCTCTATTCATTGACTTATATGCGCGAATACGAGGGCAAAGGCGCGGCGGCGATGGGCTTCTTTATGAATCTTTTCATCGCATCGATGGTTGCCCTGCTGGTGATGGACAACGCTTTTTGGTTCATCGTGCTGTTTGAAATGATGTCGCTGTCTTCCTGGTTTCTGGTCATTACCAGGCAGGATAAAACGTCAATCAACGCTGGCATGCTCTACTTTTTTATCGCCCACGCCGGATCGGTGCTGATTATGATTGCCTTCTTGCTGATGTGGCGCGAAAGCGGCAACCTCGATTTTGCCAGTTTCCGCACGCTTTCACTTTCTCCGGGGCTGGCATCGGCGGTGTTCCTGCTGGCCTTCTTCGGTTTTGGCGCGAAAGCCGGGATGATGCCGTTGCACAGCTGGTTGCCGCGCGCTCACCCTGCCGCACCATCGCACGCTTCGGCGTTGATGTCTGGCGTAATGGTCAAAATCGGTATTTTCGGCATCCTGAAAGTGGCGATGGATCTGCTGGCGCAAACGGGTTTGCCGCTGTGGTGGGGCATTCTGGTGATGGCGATCGGCGCAATCTCCGCGCTCCTGGGCGTGCTGTATGCGCTGGCGGAACAGGATATCAAACGGCTGCTGGCCTGGAGTACCGTCGAAAACGTCGGCATTATTTTGCTGGCGGTCGGTGTGTCCATGGTCGGTCTGTCACGGCACGACCCGCTGCTCACCGTGGTTGGACTGCTCGGCGCACTGTTTCATCTGCTCAACCATGCGCTGTTCAAAGGGCTGCTATTTCTCGGCGCGGGTGCGATTATTTCGCGTTTGCATACCCACGACATGGAAAAAATGGGGGCACTGGCAAAACGGATGCCGTGGACAGCCGCAGCATGCCTGATTGGTTGCCTCGCGATATCAGCCATTCCTCCGCTGAATGGTTTTATCAGCGAATGGTACACCTGGCAGTCGCTGTTCTCACTAAGTCGTGTGGAAGCCGTAGCGCTACAACTTGCGGGTCCTATTGCTATGGTGATGCTGGCAGTCACTGGCGGGCTGGCAGTAATGTGCTTCGTCAAAATGTACGGCATTACTTTCTGTGGTGCGCCGCGCAGTACACACGCTGAAGAGGCACAGGAAGTGCCAAATACGATGATCGTCGCCATGTTACTGCTCGCGGCTTTCTGCGTATTAATTGCGCTTAGTGCCAGTTGGCTGGCACCGAAAATAATGCACATTGCCCATGCGTTTACCAATACCCCTGCCGTCACTGTCGCCAGCGGAATGGCACTTGTCCCCGGCACGTTTCATACACAGGTCACCCCCTCATTACTGTTGCTGTTACTACTGGCGATGCCTTTGCTGCCTGGCCTTTACTGGCTGTGGTGTCGTTCGCGCCGCGCAGCGTTTCGTCGCACAGGAGATGCCTGGGCATGCGGCTACGGCTGGGAAAATGCGATGGCCCCGTCAGGCAATGGCGTGATGCAGCCGCTGCGTGTGGTCTTTTCTGCGCTATTTCGTCTACGACAACAGCTCGACCCTACGCTGAGGCTGAACAAAGGTCTCGCGCACATCACCGCCAGGACTCAGAGCACAGAACCCTTTTGGGATGAGCGGGTGATCCGCCCCATCGTGAGCGCCACCCAACGGCTGGCCAAAGAAATACAGCATCTGCAAAGCGGCGACTTTCGTCTCTATTGCCTGTATGTGGTCGCCGCACTGGTTGTGCTGCTAATCGCTATTGCCGTCTAAGGAAATCACCATGAGACAAACTCTTTGCGACGGATATCTGATCATTTTTGCGTTAGCACAGGCCGTGATTCTGCTGGCGCTAACCCCGCTTTTTACGGGGATTTCCCGGCAGATACGCGCGCGTATGCACTCCCGTCGCGGACCGGGGATCTGGCAGGATTATCGCGATATCCACAAACTGTTTAAACGCCAGGAAGTTGCGCCGACATCTTCAGGTCTGATGTTCCGCCTGATGCCGTGGGTATTAATCAGCAGCATGCTGGTGCTGGCGATGGCCCTACCACTATTTATTACTGTTTCCCCTTTTGCGGGCGGCGGCGATCTGATCACCCTTATCTATCTTCTTGCCCTGTTTCGTTTTTTCTTTGCTCTTTCCGGGCTGGATACCGGAAGCCCGTTTGCGGGAGTCGGTGCCAGTCGCGAGTTGACGCTCGGCATTCTGGTCGAACCCATGCTCATTCTCTCACTGCTGGTATTGGCGCTGATAGCGGATTCCACGCATATCGAGATGATCAGCAAGACGCTGGCGACGGGCTGGAACTCGCCACTAACCACCGTACTGGCGTTACTGGCCTGTGGTTTTGCCTGCTTCATTGAGATGGGAAAAATTCCCTTTGATGTTGCTGAAGCAGAACAGGAATTACAGGAAGGCCCGCTGACCGAATATTCCGGTGCCGGGCTGGCGCTGGCGAAGTTGGGGCTGGGGCTGAAACAGGTCGTGATGGCATCACTGTTTGTGGCCCTGTTTCTGCCCTTTGGGCGCGCGCAAGAGCTTTCTCTCACCTGCCTGCTGACTTCACTTGTCGTTACGCTGCTCAAGGTTTTGCTGATTTTTGTTCTGGCCTCTATCGCAGAAAACACGCTGGCACGCGGGCGTTTTTTACTCATTCACCATGTGACCTGGCTTGGCTTCAGCCTTGCTGCGCTTGCCTGGGTCTTCTGGTTAACCGGTCTGTAAGGAGCACTGACGGAATATGGAAAATCTTGCTCTGACGACGTTATTGCTGCCTTTTATCGGCGCACTGGTCGTTTCGTTTTCGCCACAACGTCGGGCCGCCGAATGGGGGATTTTGTTCGCCGCGCTGACCACGCTGTGTATGTTGTCGCTGATCTCCGCGTTTTATCAGGCCGATAAAGTTGCCGTCACGTTGACGTTGGTAAACGTGGGGGATGTGGCGTTGTTTGGCCTGGTCATTGATCGCGTGAGTACGCTGATTCTGTTTGTGGTGGTGTTCCTCGGTTTGCTGGTCACGATCTACTCCACGGGTTATCTGACGGATAAAAATCGCGAACACCCGCATAACGGCACGAATCGTTATTACGCATTTTTGCTGGTTTTTATCGGCGCGATGGCGGGACTGGTACTCTCCTCGACGCTGCTCGGTCAGTTGTTGTTTTTTGAAATTACGGGCGGCTGCTCCTGGGCGTTGATCAGTTATTACCAGAGCGATAAAGCGCAGCGTTCAGCACTAAAAGCGTTACTTATCACTCATATCGGTTCGCTGGGGTTGTATCTTGCCGCCGCCACGCTGTTTTTGCAGACCGGAACGTTTGCGCTTAGCGCGATGAGCGAGTTACACGGCGACGCACGCTATCTGGTTTATGGTGGCATCCTGTTTGCCGCGTGGGGGAAATCGGCCCAGCTACCGATGCAAGCGTGGCTACCGGATGCAATGGAAGCGCCAACACCGATCAGCGCCTATCTCCACGCCGCATCGATGGTGAAAGTGGGCGTTTACATTTTTGCCCGCGCCATTATCGACGGCGGCAATATCCCGCATGTGATTGGCGGCGTTGGCATGGTCATGGCACTGGTCACCATTCTTTACGGCTTCCTGATGTATTTGCCGCAGCAGGATATGAAGCGGTTGCTGGCCTGGTCGACCATCACTCAACTTGGCTGGATGTTCTTCGGCTTGTCGCTCTCCATCTTCGGCTCGCGGCTGGCACTGGAGGGCAGCATCGCCTACATCGTCAACCACGCGTTCGCTAAAAGCCTGTTTTTCCTTGTAGCCGGTGCGCTGAGTTACAGCTGCGGCACGCGCTTGTTGCCGCGTCTGCGTGGCGTATTGCACACCCTGCCGTTGCCAGGCGTGGGTTTCTGCGTGGCCGCGCTGGCGATTACTGGCGTGCCGCCGTTCAACGGCTTCTTCAGTAAATTCCCACTGTTTGCTGCCGGTTTTTCGTTGTCAGTGGAGTACTGGATCCTGCTGCCCGCCATGATTCTGCTGATGATTGAATCGGTCGCCAGTTTCGCCTGGTTTATTCGCTGGTTTGGTCGCGTCGTTCCTGGCAAACCGAGCGAAGCCGTCGCCGATGCCGCACCGCTGCCAGGATCAATGCGCCTGGTGTTGATTGTACTGATTGTGATGTCGCTGATTTCCAGCGTATTCGCCGCGACCTGGTTGCAGTAAGGAGATGATGAATGACCGGTTCTATGATCGTAAATAATCTGGCGGGACTGATGATGCTGACATCGCTGTTTGTGATTAGTGTCAAAAGCTATCGCCTGTCATGCGGATTTTACGCCTGCCAGTCGCTGGTGCTGGTGTCTATTTTCGCCACCCTCTCGTGCCTGTTCGCCGCAGAGCAACTGCTGATCTGGTCCGCCAGCGCCTTTATCACCAAAGTGCTGCTGGTACCGTTAATCATGATTTACGCTGCACGAAATATTCCCCAGAACATCCCGGAAAAAGCGTTATTCGGTCCGGCAATGATGACACTGCTCGCGGCGTTAATTGTCCTGCTTTGCGCATTTGTCGTTCAGCCCGTGAAGCTACCGATGGCTACCGGGCTGAAACCGGCGCTGGCGGTGGCGTTAGGTCATTTTCTGCTTGGCCTGCTGTGCATTGTCAGCCAGCGCAATATCCTGCGGCAAATTTTTGGTTACTGCCTGATGGAAAACGGCTCCCATCTGGTGCTGGCGCTTCTTGCCTGGCGTGCACCGGAACTGGTGGAAATTGGTATCGCTACCGACGCCATTTTCGCCGTCGTTGTGATGGTGTTGCTAGCAAGAAAATTATGGCGTACCCACGGCACGCTGGACGTGAACAACTTGACCGCGCTGAAGGGATAATGAGATGAGTTATTCTGTGATGTTCGCTTTACTCCTGCTCACGCCGCTGCTTTTTTCGCTGCTCTGTTTTGCCTGCCGGAAACGGGGACACTCTGCGACTCGCACGGTGACAGTACTACATAGCTTAGGGATCACACTGCTGCTGATTCTGGCACTGTGGGTGGTCCAAACTGCCGCTGATGCGGGAGAAATATTCGCTGCGGGACTGTGGCTTCATATTGATGGTCTGGGCGGTTTGTTCCTCGCCATTCTTGGTGTGATTGGCTTTCTCACCGGTGTTTACTCGATTGGCTACATGCGTCATGAAGTGGCTCACGGCGAGCTTTCACCCGTTACGCTGTGCGATTACTACGGTTTCTTCCATCTGTTTTTGTTCACCATGCTGCTGGTTGTTACCAGCAATAACCTGATTGTGATGTGGGCGGCAATCGAAGCCACCACCTTAAGCTCGGCGTTTCTGGTAGGCATTTACGGTCAGCGTTCATCTCTGGAAGCTGCATGGAAGTACATCATTATTTGTACTGTTGGTGTCGCTTTTGGTCTGTTCGGTACCGTGCTGGTATACGCCAACGCCGCCAGTGTTATGCCGCAGGCAGAAATGGCGATATTCTGGAGCGAGGTTCTTAAGCAATCGTCCTTGCTTGACCCAACATTAAT
Source organism: Escherichia sp. HH091_1A (assembly GCF_030295175.1). Classification (NCBI taxonomy): domain Bacteria; kingdom Pseudomonadati; phylum Pseudomonadota; class Gammaproteobacteria; order Enterobacterales; family Enterobacteriaceae; genus Escherichia; species Escherichia sp. HH091_1A. Next base: position 3,108,322 of record NZ_AP025747.1, read on the forward strand.
GCTGTTGGCCTTTGTGTTTGTGCTAATTGGCTTTGGCACCAAAACCGGGCTATTTCCCATGCACGCCTGGCTGCCGGATGCTCACAGTGAAGCGCCGAGTCCGGTCAGCGCCCTGCTCTCCGCCGTATTGCTGAACTGCGCGCTGTTGGTGCTGATTCGCTATTACATCATTATTTGCCAGGCCATCGGCAGCGATTTCCCCAACCGGTTATTGCTCATCTTCGGCATGTTGTCGGTTGCCGTGGCGGCATTTTTCATTCTGGTACAGCGGGACATTAAGCGTCTGCTGGCGTACTCCAGCGTGGAGAACATGGGACTGGTCGCGGTGGCGCTAGGCATTGGCGGGCCGCTGGGAATTTTTGCTGCGCTGCTGCACACCTTAAACCACAGTCTGGCAAAAACGCTGCTGTTCTGCGGTTCCGGCAATGTACTGCTCAAGTACGGCACGCGCGATCTCAACGTCGTCTGCGGAATGCTCAAAATCATGCCATTTACCGCCGTGCTGTTTGGCGGCGGTGCGCTGGCGCTGGCCGGGATGCCGCCCTTCAACATTTTTCTTAGCGAATTTATGACCGTTACCGCCGGACTGGCTCGTAATCACCTGTTGATTATCGTCCTGCTGTTATTGCTGTTAACGCTGGTGCTGGCGGGCCTGGTACGGATGGCTGCGCGGGTGTTAATGGCGAAACCGCCGCAGGCCGTTAACCGGGGTGAACTTGGCTGGTTGACCACCTCGCCAATGGTGATTCTGCTGGTCATGATGCTGGCGATGGGAACGCATATTCCACAACCTGTCATCAGGATCCTGGCGGGCGCTTCCACTATAGTCCTCTCAGGGACGCACGACCTGCCTGCACAACGTAGCACCTGGCATGATTTTTTGCCTTCAGGCACCGCATCTGTTTCGGAGAAACACAGTGAACGTTAATTCATCGTCAAATCGTGGCGAAGCGATTCTCGCCGCCCTGAAAACGCAGTTCCCCGGCGCGGTGCTGGATGAAGAGCGACAAACGCCTGAACAGGTCACCATTACGGTGAAAATAAATCTGCTGCCTGACGTTGTACATTATCTTTATTATCAACATGATGGCTGGCTTCCGGTCCTGTTTGGCAACGACGAGCGGACACTTAACGGTCATTACGCGGTTTATTATGCCCTTTCAATGGAAGGGGCCGAAAAATGCTGGATCGTGGTGAAGGCACTGGTCGATGCCGACAGTCGGGAGTTTCCGTCAGTCACACCGCGCGTCCCTGCCGCGGTCTGGGGCGAGCGAGAAATTCGCGATATGTACGGGCTGATTCCGGTTGGCCTGCCGGATCAGCGTCGCCTGGTGTTGCCCGATGACTGGCCGGAAGATATGCATCCGCTGCGCAAAGACGCGATGGATTATCGCCTGCGCCCTGAACCGACGACTGATACCGAAACGTATCCGTTTATCAACGAGGGCAACAGCGATGCGCGGGTGATCCCTGTTGGCCCGCTGCATATCACCTCCGATGAACCAGGTCACTTCCGCTTGTTTGTGGATGGCGAGCATATTGTCGATGCTGATTACCGCCTGTTTTATGTCCATCGCGGCATGGAGAAACTGGCAGAAACGCGGATGGGCTACAACGAAGTGACCTTCTTGTCGGACCGCGTGTGTGGGATTTGCGGTTTTGCCCACAGTGTGGCCTATACCAACTCGGTTGAAAATGCACTGGGGATTGAGGTGCCGCAACGAGCGCATACTATTCGCTCGATTCTGCTGGAAGTCGAACGGCTGCATAGTCATTTGCTCAACCTTGGCCTCTCCTGCCATTTTGTTGGTTTTGATACCGGTTTTATGCAATTTTTCCGCGTGCGGGAAAAGTCGATGACGATGGCGGAATTGCTGACCGGGTCGCGTAAAACCTACGGTCTGAATCTGATTGGTGGTGTTCGCCGCGATATTCTCAAAGAGCAACGTCTGCAAACGATGAAACTGGTGCGCGAGATGCGCGCCGACGTGTCGGAGCTGGTAGAGATGCTGCTTGCCACGCCGAATATGGAACAACGCACTCAGGGCATTGGCATTCTCGACCGACAAATCGCCCGTGATTATAGCCCCGTAGGGCCGCTGATCCGTGGCAGTGGTTTTGCCCGTGATTTGCGCTTTGATCACCCCTACGCCGACTACGGCAATATTCCAAAAACGCTGTTTACCTTTACCGGCGGCGATGTCTTCTCCCGCGTGATGGTCCGTGTCAAAGAGACGTTTGATTCGCTGGCAATGCTGGAATTTGCCCTCGACAACATGCCGGATACCCCACTGCTGACCGAAGGCTTTAGCTATAAACCTCACGCATTCGCGCTGGGCTTTGTTGAAGCGCCACGCGGTGAAGACGTGCACTGGAGCATGCTCGGCGATAACCAAAAATTGTTCCGCTGGCGCTGTCGTGCCGCCACCTACGCCAACTGGCCAGTGCTGCGTTACATGCTGCGCGGCAATACCGTTTCTGACGCACCGCTGATTATCGGTAGCCTTGATCCCTGCTACTCCTGTACCGACCGTGTGACGCTGGTTGATGTGCGCAAGCGCCAGTCAAAAACCGTGCCGTATAAAGAGATCGAACGCTACGGCATTGATCGTAACCGTTCGCCGCTGAAGTAAGGACAGAAAATGCTGAAGTTACTGAAAACTATTATGCGCGCCGGAACCGCGACGGTGAAATATCCCTTCGCGCCACTGGAGGTCAGCCCAGGCTTTCGCGGGAAACCGGACCTGATGCCCAGCCAATGTATTGCCTGCGGTGCCTGCGCCTGTGCTTGTCCGGCAAATGCGCTGACTATCCAGACCGACGACCAGCAAAATACGCGCACCTGGCAGCTCTATCTGGGGCGTTGTATTTACTGCGGACGTTGTGAAGAAGTGTGCCCGACCAGAGCCATTCAGCTTACTGATAACTTTGAACTGACCGTCACCAATAAAGCCGATCTCTATACCCGCGCGAAGTTCCATCTACAACGTTGCAGCCGTTGCGAACGCCCGTTTGCCCCGCAAAAAACCGTCGCACTGGCTGCAGAACTGTTGGCACAGCAACAAAATGCACCACAAAACCGCGAAATGTTGTGGGCGCAAGCGAGCGTCTGCCCGGAATGCAAACAACGCGCGACGCTGATCAACGACGACACAGATGAACCGCTGGTGGCTAAGGAGCAGCTATGAGTCCAGTGCTTACGCAACATGTCAGCCAGCCCATCACGCTGGACGAACAAACGCAAAAGATGAAGCAGCATTTGCTACAGGATATCCGTCGTTCGGCCTACGTTTATCGCGTGGATTGTGGCGGCTGCAACGCCTGTGAAATCGAAATTTTTGCCGCCATCACGCCAGTGTTCGACGCAGAACGCTTTGGCATTAAGGTTGTTTCATCACCTCGTCACGCCGATATTTTGTTATTTACTGGCGCAGTCACCCGGGCGATGCGTATGCCTGCACTTCGGGCATATGAGTCTGCCCCCGATCATAAAATCTGTGTTTCCTACGGCGCGTGCGGTGTCGGCGGCGGTATTTTCCACGATCTCTACAGCGTCTGGGGCGGCAGCGACACCATTGTCCCCATTGATGTTTGGATCCCCGGCTGCCCGCCAACACCGGCCGCCACCATTCACGGTTTCGCCGTGGCGCTCGGTTTGCTACAACAGAAGATTCACGCGGTGGATTATCGCGATCCCACCGGGGTGACCATGCAACCGCTGTGGCCGCATATCCCGCCATCACAGCGTATCGCCATTGAGCGAGAAGCGAGGCGGCTGGCGGGCTATCGTCAGGGGCGAGAAATTTGCGATCGGCTCCTGCGCCATTTAAGCGACGATCCTACAGGAAATCGGGTTAACACCTGGTTGCGCGAAGCCGACGATCCGCGTCTCAATAGTATCGTTCAGCAACTCTTTCGCGTTCTCCGGGGGTTACATGGCTGAGGAGTGCGGGGAAATTGTTTTCTGGACACTGCGAAAAAAATTTATCGCCAGTAGCGACGAGATGCCGGAACACAGCTCCCAGGTAATGTATTACTCGTTGGCTATCGGTCATCACGTTGGCGTGATTGATTGTCTGAATGTCGCCTTCCGCTGCCCACAGACGGAATACGAAGATTGGCTTGCACAGGTCGAAGAGGAGCAAGCCCGACGTAAGATGCTGGGGGTGATGACCTTTGGTGAGATTGTTATTGACGCCAGCCACACCGCCCTGTTGACCCGGGCATTCGCGCCACTGGCAGATGACGCGACGTCTGTGTGGCAGGCGCGTAGCATTCAATTCATTCATCTGTTGGATGAAATTGTGCAGGAACCGGCCATCTATCTGATGGCCAGAAAAATTGCGTGAGAAGGATTTCTCATTAATAAGGACTGTTAATGGCTATGTCAGACGAGGCGATGTTTGCCCCGCCACAAGGAATAACAATTGAAGCGGTAAACGGAATGCTCGCGGAGCGGTTAGCGCAGAAACACGGCAAGGCGTCTTTATTACGCGCCTTCATCCCGCTGCCGCCGCCGTTCAGCCCGGTACAACTTATTGAACTGCATGTTCTCAAAAGCAACTTCTATTACCGCTACCATGATGATGGCAGCGATGTGACGGCAACAACAGAGTATCAGGGCGAGATGGTCGATTATTCGCGCCACGCCGTCCTTCTCGGCAGTAGTGGAATGGCGGAGCTACGCTTTATTCGCACCCACGGCAATCGTTTTACTCCCCAGGATTGCACACTGTTTAACTGGCTGGCACACATAATCACTCCGGTTCTGCAATCATGGCTCAATGATGAAGAACAGCAGGTGGCGCTGCGTTTGCTGGAGAAAGATCGCGATCATCATCGGGTACTGGTGGATATCACTAATGCAGTGTTGTCACATCTTGATCTCGACGATCTGATCGCTGACGTCGCTCGTGAGATCCATCATTTTTTCGGTCTGGCTTCAGTCAGTATGGTACTGGGCGATCATCGAAAGAACGAGAAGTTCAGCCTGTGGTGCAGCGATCTTTCTGCCTCACATTGTGCGAGTCTGCCACGCTGTATGCCTGGCGAAAGTGTATTGCTGACACAAACGCTACAAACCCGACAACCGACCTTGACGCACCGTGCAGACGATCTGTTTCTCTGGCAACGCGACCCGTTATTACACTTACTTGCATCTAACGGCTGCGAATCTGCGCTCCTTATACCGCTCACCTTTGGCAACCATACACCGGGTGCATTGTTGCTGGCGCATACCTCTTCCACTCTCTTTGGGGAGGAAAACTGCCAGCTACTACAACATATTGCCGATCGCATCGCTATTGCCGTTGGCAATGCCGATGCCTGGCGTAGCATGACCGATTTGCAGGAAAGCTTGCAGCAAGAAAACCACCAGCTTAGCGAGCAGCTCCTTTCGAATCTGGGCGTCGGTGACATTATCTATCAAAGCCAGGCAATGGAAGATTTGCTCCAGCAGGTAGATATTGTGGCGAAGAGCGACAGTACGGTGTTGATTTGTGGTGAAACCGGAACCGGCAAAGAGGTGATCGCCAGAGCGATCCATCAACTTAGCCCACGACGCGACAAGCCGCTGGTCAAAATCAACTGCGCTGCCATCCCCGCCAGTCTTCTGGAAAGTGAGTTATTCGGTCACGACAAAGGGGCATTTACTGGCGCGATTAACACTCATCGTGGTCGTTTTGAAATTGCCGATGGCGGCACGTTATTTCTCGATGAAATTGGCGATCTGCCGTTAGAACTTCAGCCCAAACTGCTACGCGTATTACAGGAGCGGGAAATTGAGCGTCTCGGTGGGAGTAGAACGATCCCGGTGAATGTCAGAGTCATTGCCGCCACCAACCGTGATTTGTGGCAAATGGTAGAAGATCGCCAGTTTCGCAGCGATCTCTTTTATCGCCTGAACGTCTTTCCACTGGAATTGCCGCCGCTACGCGACCGTCCGGAAGATATCCCTCTTTTAGCAAAACATTTTACACAAAAAATGGCTCGCCATATGAATCGCACAATTGATGCCATTCCAACAGAAGCGCTACGCCAGTTGATGTCGTGGGACTGGCCGGGCAACGTGCGCGAGCTGGAAAACGTGATTGAGCGAGCGGTACTACTGACTCGCGGTAACAGTCTGAATTTACATCTTAATGTCCGACAAAGCCGTTTACTGCCGACGCTAAATGAAGATTCAGCGCTTCGCAGTTCAATGGCGCAGTTACTGCACCCGACGACGCCAGAGAATGACGAAGAAGAACGTAAGCGCATTGTTCAGGTATTGCGAGAAACCAATGGCATTGTTGCCGGGCCCCGTGGCGCGGCGACGCGATTAGGGATGAAGCGCACCACGCTGCTGTCACGAATGCAGCGGCTGGGGATCTCGGTTCGCGAGGTGTTGTAATCTGTTTTTGCAGGAGTATGCATGAGAAACAAACTCTCTTTCGACTTGCAGTTGAGCGCCAGAAAAGCGGCAATCGCTGAACGGATTGCCGCCCATAAAATTGCCCGCAGCAAAGTGTCGGTCTTTTTAATGGCGATGTCCGCAGGCGTGTTTATGACGATCGGATTTACTTTTTACCTTACCGTTATCGCCGATGCCCCGTCTTCACAGGCATTAACCCATCTGGTGGGTGGCCTTTGCTTTACACTCGGCTTTATTTTGCTGGCGGTTTGCGGCACCAGCCTGTTCACCTCGTCGGTAATGACGGTGATGGCAAAAAGTCGGGGCATTATTAGCTGGCGAACATGGCTGATTAATGCACTTCTGGTGGCCTGCGGTAATCTGGCAGGTATTGCCTGTTTCAGTTTGTTAATCTGGTTTTCCGGGCTGGTGATGAGTGAAAACGCGATGTGGGGAGTCACGGTTTTACACTGCGCCGAGGGCAAAATGCATCATACATTTACTGAATCTGTCAGCCTCGGCATTATGTGCAATCTGATGGTTTGTCTGGCGCTGTGGATGAGTTATTGCGGACGTTCATTATGCGACAAAATCGTCGCCATGATTTTGCCCATCACCCTGTTTGTCGCCAGTGGCTTTGAGCACTGTATCGCCAATTTGTTTGTGATTCCGTTCGCCATTGCCATTCGCCATTTCGCCCCTACCTCCTTCTGGCAACTGGCGCACAGTAGCGCAGACAATTTTCCGGCACTGACGGTCAGCCATTTTATTACCGCCAATCTGCTCCCGGTGATGCTGGGTAATATTATCGGCGGTACAGTGTTGGTGAGTATTTGTTATCGGGCGATTTATTTACGTCAGGAACCCTAAAAATCAGCCCGGCGAAACAGTTCGTCGGGCTGAAGATTATTCTTGCGCGATTTGCCCATCGGGCCAGGCGTGAATCACGGCTTTGATCAGCGTCGCCAATGGAATGGCGAAGAATACGCCCCAGAATCCCCACAAACCACCGAAGATCACTACTGATAAAATAATGACCAGCGGATGCAGGTTAACCGCTTCGGAGAACAACACAGGTACTAACAGGTTGCCGTCCAGCGCCTGAATGATCAGATACACCGCGAAGCAGCTCCAGAATTCCGTGCCAGCACCAAACTGGAATAGCGCCACGCCAACCACCGGAATGGTCACCACAAATGCACCAATGTACGGAATAAGTACCGAGAAGCCGACCAGCACCGCCAGCAGCAGCGAATAGTTCAGCCCGAAGAGTAAGAATCCCAGCCAGGTGGCAATCCCCACCACGATCATCTCCAGCACTTTGCCGCGGATATAGTTGGTGATTTGTTGATTCATCTCCTTCCACACCTGTCCTGCCAGTCCACGGTTACGCGGCAGCACCCGGCGAACGGCGTTCAGCATCTGCTCTTTGTCTTTCAGCAGGAAGAAGACCATCAATGGTACCAGCACCAGATAGACGGCAATGGTCAGCAAACCGACCAGCGAGGCGAGGGAAATTTTCACCACCGAATCGCCCATGGTGAGCATCCGGCTGCGCATATTTTCGGCCATTGCATCAATAATCCCCGCATCCATTAACGCCGGATAGCGGCGCGGCAACGTGGCGGCAAAATCAGAGAGCTTATTGAGCATCCCCGGCATATCGCGGATTAAGTAGATGCCCTGTTGCCAGGCGATAGGCATTACCACGAACGCCATCAGCAGCAAAATACCGACGAAAACGACCAATACAATCGACGTCGCCCAGCGTCGGGAGCAGCCTATTGATTGTAGCCGCACGGTTGGCCATTCCAGTAAATAGGCCAGCACAATCGCCACCAGCAACGGTGCGAGTAGGCCGCTAAAGAAAAAGATAATGCCAAATCCGGCAACTAAAATAACCAGCAAGGCAATCGCTTCCGGGTCACTAAAACGGCGGCGATACCATTGCATCAACATTTCGAGCATAAAGACCTTCCCTGAACCTCAAGAGCGGGATTGTGATCCGCAATTGTATCGAAATGTCACAAAAAAGACTTCGCTTTTTATGACGGATTCAGGAAACTGAAAAGTCATTTGAGTGGGCTAATCTTCGCCGTTACACTCAAAGGCGGCGCGGTGGGAACGATATTTCACAGTATCGGTCAAATGACTATCTCCAGAAACACAGGACAGAGGTTATGTTCAGGCAGTTGAAAAAAAACCTGGTTGCTACCCTCATTGCTGCTATGACTATCGGTCAGGTAGCCCCGGCGTTTGCCGATAGCGCAGACACCTTGCCGGATATGGGAACCTCCGCAGGAAGCACGCTTTCCATTGGTCAGGAAATGCAGATGGGCGACTATTATGTCCGCCAATTACGCGGCAGTGCGCCGTTAATTAATGACCCGTTGTTAACGCAGTACATTAATTCGCTGGGGATGCGTCTGGTTTCGCATGCCAATTCGGTTAAGACGCCGTTCCATTTCTTTTTGATCAATAACGACGAAATTAACGCCTTTGCTTTCTTTGGCGGCAACGTGGTGTTGCACTCTGCCCTGTTCCGTTATTCCGATAACGAAAGTCAACTGGCTTCAGTTATGGCGCACGAAATCTCCCACGTCACCCAACGTCACCTGGCGCGAGCGATGGAAGATCAACAGCGCAGCGCACCGCTTACCTGGGTCGGCGCGTTAGGTTCTATTTTACTGGCGATGGCCAGTCCGCAGGCGGGGATGGCAGCGCTGACCGGTACACTGGCGGGAACGCGCCAGGGGATGATCAGCTTCACCCAGCAAAATGAACAGGAAGCGGATCGCATTGGTATTCAGGTGCTGCAACGCTCAGGATTCGATCCGCAGGCGATGCCGACCTTCCTCGAAAAATTGCTCGATCAGGCGCGTTACTCCTCGCGTCCGCCGGAAATTTTATTGACTCACCCATTGCCGGAAAGTCGTCTGGCAGATGCCCGCAACCGTGCTAATCAGATGCGCCCGATGGTGGTGCAGTCGTCGGAGGATTTCTATCTGGCGAAAGCGCGCACACTGGGGATGTATAATTCCGGACGTAATCAGCTCACCAGTGATTTGCTGGATGAATGGGCGAAAGGAAACGTTCGTCAGCAACGAGCGGCGCAATATGGTCGTGCTTTACAGGCGATGGAAGCCAATAAATACGACGAAGCGCGTAAAACGCTGCAACCGTTACTGGCGGCAGAACCTGGCAACGCATGGTATCTCGATCTGGCTACCGATATCGATCTTGGGCAAAACAAAGCCAATGACGCTATCAATCGCCTGAAAAATGCCCGCGATTTGCGCACCAATCCGGTGTTGCAGCTCAACCTGGCGAACGCTTATCTGCAAGGGGGGCAACCACAGGAAGCGGCCAATATTCTGAATCGCTACACTTTTAACAATAAAGATGACAGCAACGGCTGGGATTTACTGGCACAGGCGGAAGCCGCACTAAATAACCGCGATCAGGAACTGGCTGCGCGAGCAGAAGGTTATGCGCTCGCCGGGCGACTCGATCAGGCCATTTCCTTGTTGAGTAGCGCCAGTTCTCAGGTGAAATTAGGCAGCCTGCAACAAGCGCGTTACGATGCGCGCATCGACCAGTTGCGCCAGCTGCAAGAACGCTTTAAGCCTTATACCAAGATGTAATTCGCATTAAAGGAAGAACAATGACCAAACAGGTAAAAATCTACCATAACCCACGCTGTTCAAAGAGCCGGGAAACGCTGAACCTGCTGAAAGAAAACGGCGTGGAGCCAGAAGTGGTGCTCTACCTTGAGACACCCGCCGATGCGGCAACGCTGCGCGATTTGCTGAAAATGCTGGGAATGAATAGCGCTCGTGAATTGATGCGCCAGAAAGAGGATCTTTATAAAGAACTGAACCTGGCTGACAGTTCGCTTAGCGAAGAGGCGCTGATTCAGGCAATGGTGGATAATCCGAAGCTAATGGAGCGCCCGATTGTGGTCGCGAATGGCAAAGCGCGAATTGGTCGTCCACCGGAGCAGGTGCTGGAAATCGTGGGTTAATATGCGCCCTTTCGCGAGTTAAATCACGTTGCCGGATGCGACGCTTGCCGCGTCTTATCCGGCCGACGAATACTATGGGTGCGCATCCGACAATAAACGTCTTGTCTACAGTTTCAGAATCTCTTTCACAAACGGAATGGTCAGCTTACGTTGCGCGGTAATCGACGCACGATCCAACTGATCCAACGTCATAAATAACGTGCGCATCTCTCTGTCGAGCCGCTTCAGCAAGAAACGCCCCACATCTTCCGGCAGTTCAAAACCACGCAAACGCGCGCGTAACTGTAGCGCCTGCAACTTATCTTCATCAGAAAGAGGCTGCAATTTGTAGATCTGCCCCCAGTCGAGTCGCGACGCGAGATCCGGTAATCCCAGATTCAACTGCCGCGGTGGACGATCGCCGGTGATTAACAACCGTGTTTTACCCGATTCCAGAATTCGATTGTAGAGATCGAAAATCGCCATCTCCCACAACTCATCGCCTGCAATACACTCAATGTTGTCGATACAGACCAGCGACAAATGCTCCATACCGTCGAGCACTTCCGGAACAAACCAGGTGCGTTTATCCAGCGGGACATAGCCCACCGCATCGCCACGCTGCGACAATTCCGCGCAAGCCGCGTGCAGCAGATGGCTGCGCCCCGCGCCTTCGCGTGCCCAGAGATAGATGTAACCGCTATGTTCCTGACGCAGCACGTTTTGCAGCGCGGCCAGTAAAGAGGAGTTATCCCCCGGCCAGAAACTTGCAAAGGTTTCGTCGTCAGGAAGATAAAGTGGCAAAGAGAGCTGTGCCGGTGTGTTCAGAGATACCTCAACCAGGATTTCACAAAATCGCGAGAAGTTTACCACAGAATCCCATGATGTTTGAACCGGGCAGCAACACTGCCCGGTCGGTACATTATTTGTCTGTTATATCCGCGTCTTCTGCGTCCAGCACCACTTCTTCAGGGCGCAGCACACTAATCAGTTTGAAGATCAAACTTAAGCCGATACCGACGATGGTCGCCAGCGCCATACCTTTCAGCTCCGCCGCGCCAATGTTTACCTTGGCACCACTGACACCGATGATCAAAATCACGGAAGTCAGGATCAGGTTCTGTGCTTTGTTGTAATCCACTTTCGATTCGATCAAAACACGAATACCGGAAGCACCGATAACACCATAAAGCAGCAGCGAAACGCCGCCCATCACCGGCAATGGGATCATCTGGATAGCAGCAGCCAGTTTACCGACGCAGGAAAGCAGGATAGCGAAAATCGCCGCCCCGCCGATAACCCAGGTACTGTAAACACGGGTGATCGCCATCACGCCAATGTTTTCCCCGTAGGTAGTATTTGGCGTGGAGCCAAAGAAGCCGGAGATCACGGTCGACAAGCCGTTAGCAAACATCGAACGGTGCAGACCTGGATCGCGCAGCAGATCTTTTTTGACGATATTAGCCGTTACTACCAGGTGCCCTACGTGTTCGGCAATAACCACTAACGCCGCTGGCAGAATAGTCAGAATGGCAAACCACTCGAAGCGCGGCGTATAGAGAGTTGGCAGCGCAAACCAGTGGGCGTTAATAATCGGCGTGGTATCGACAATCCCCATTGCGAAAGAGAGCGCATACCCTACCAGCACACCAATTAAAATCGGGATAATTGCCAGGAAACCACGAAACAGCACGGAACCTAAAACCGTGACTGCCAGCGTGGTAATGGAGATGATGATGGTTTTGGAGTCTGGCGTTTGCCCTTCAGCCGGGAGTAAACCTGCCATACCGGCAGCTACGCCCGCCAACTCCAGACCGATGACGGCAACGATTGCGCCCATTGCCGCAGGTGGAAACAGCACGTCCAGCCAGCCGGTCCCCGCTTTCTTCACGATAAAAGAAACCAGGCAGAACAGCACGCCGCACATAATAAAGCCGCCCAGCGCGACTTCATACCCTAACGGCAACAGTAACAATACCGGTGAAATAAAGGCAAAGCTGGAACCAAGATAAGCCGGGATTTTCCCTTTACAGATGAAGAGATACAGCAGCGTTCCTATACCGTTAAATAACAGTACAGTCGCTGGGTTAATATGAAATAAGACGGGCACCAGGACGGTTGCACCAAACATGGCGAACAAATGTTGCAAACTAAGCGGGATTGTCTGTAAAAGTGGCGGTCTTTCACTCACCCCGATAGCACGGCGCGTCATAGTATTATCCTCTGTATTATGTGTTATAGGCGCTTTACTCAAAAAAAAGCCGACTCTTAAAGTCGGCTTTAATTATTTTTATTCTTTATTTCGTACCAAAGATTTTGTCACCGGCATCGCCGAGGCCCGGAATAATGTATCCGTGCTCGTTCAGTCCCTGGTCAATCGATGCAGTATACAGTTCGACGTCCGGGTGCGCTTTTTCCAGCGCTGCGATACCTTCTGGCGCAGCTACCAGCACCAGAACTTTGATGCTGCTGCAGCCCGCTTTTTTCAGCAGGTCGATGGTCGCGATAACGGAACCACCGGTTGCCAGCATTGGGTCAACGATCAGCGCCATACGCTCATCGATGTTAGAAACCAGTTTCTGGAAGTACGGTACCGGCTCCAGCGTTTCTTCATTACGGTACATACCGACGACGCTGATGCGCGCGCTCGGAACGTTTTCCAGCACACCGTCCATCATCCCCAGACCCGCACGCAGAATTGGCACAACGGTAATTTTCTTACCTTTGATCTGGTCGATTTCTACCGGGCCGTTCCAGCCTTCGATAGTTACTTTTTCCGTTTCGAGGTCGGCGGTCGCTTCGTAAGTCAGCAGGCTACCCACTTCGGAAGCGAGTTCGCGAAAGCGCTTGGTGCTGATATCTTGCTCACGCATCAGTCCCAGCTTGTGTTTGACGAGTGGGTGTTTGACTTCCACGATCTTCATACTCTTTCTCCTTTGAGGGGCAGCCACAAAAAAAATCGACGGATTATACCTCCTTTCTTCAAGGCGGCAATATTATTTTCGTTGACTTTAGTCAAAATGATAACGGTTTTAGATAAAGTTACTTTATATTCATGTCGTTATGAAAGAATATTATTCCATCCAAAAACTCTCCTTTGCCACGGTGCAGCTATTCTTTCGCCGCGCGTTTGGGAAAATGAAGTGCAAAAAGGTTGTGTAAAGCAGTCTCGCAAACGTTTGCTTTCCCTGTTAGAATTGCGCCGAATTTTATTTTTCTACCGCAAGTAACGCGTGGGGACCCAAGCAGTGACCGATAAAACCTCTCTTAGCTACAAAGATGCCGGTGTTGATATTGACGCGGGTAATGCTCTGGTTGGAAGAATCAAAGGCGTAGTGAAGAAAACGCGTCGTCCGGAAGTGATGGGCGGTCTGGGCGGCTTCGGTGCGCTGTGTGCATTGCCGCAAAAATATCGTGAACCCGTGCTGGTTTCCGGCACTGATGGCGTTGGCACCAAGCTGCGTCTGGCGATGGACTTAAAACGTCACGACACCATTGGTATCGATCTGGTCGCCATGTGTGTTAACGATCTGGTAGTACAAGGCGCGGAACCGCTGTTTTTCCTCGACTATTACGCAACCGGAAAACTGGATGTTGATACCGCTTCAGCGGTGATCAGCGGCATCGCCGAAGGTTGTCTGCAATCGGGCTGTTCGCTTGTGGGTGGCGAAACGGCAGAAATGCCGGGGATGTATCACGGTGAAGATTACGATGTCGCCGGATTCTGCGTCGGGGTAGTAGAAAAATCAGAAATCATTGACGGTTCTAAAGTCAGCGACGGCGATGTACTGATTGCACTCGGCTCCAGCGGCCCGCATTCAAATGGTTACTCGCTGGTGCGCAAAATTCTCGAAGTCAGCGGTTGCGATCCGCAAACTACAGAACTCGACGGTAAACCGTTAGCCGATCATCTACTGGCACCGACCCGCATTTATGTGAAGTCCGTGCTGGAGTTGATTGAAAACGTTGATGTGCATGCTATTGCGCACCTGACCGGTGGCGGCTTCTGGGAAAACATTCCGCGCGTATTGCCAGATAATACCCAGGCAGTGATTGATGAATCTTCCTGGCAGTGGCCGGAAGTGTTCAACTGGCTGCAAACGGCAGGTAACGTTGAGCGCCATGAAATGTATCGCACCTTCAACTGCGGCGTCGGGATGATTATTGCCCTGCCTGCTCCGGAAGTGGACAAAGCCCTCGCCCTGCTCAATGCCAACGGTGAAAACGCGTGGAAAATCGGTATCATCAAAGCTTCTGATTCCGAACAACGCGTGGTTATCGAATAATGAATATTGTGGTGCTTATTTCCGGCAACGGAAGTAATTTGCAGGCAATAATTGACGCCTGCAAAACCAATAAAATTAAAGGCACCGTACGGGCAGTTTTCAGCAATAAGGCCGACGCGTTCGGCCTTGAACGCGCCCGCCAGGCGGGTATTGCTACCCATACGCTCATCGCCAGCGCGTTTGACAGTCGTGAAGCCTATGACCGGGAGTTGATTCATGAAATCGACATGTACGCACCCGATGTGGTCGTGCTGGCTGGTTTTATGCGCATTCTCAGCCCGGCGTTTGTCTCCCACTATGCCGGGCGTTTGCTGAATATTCACCCTTCTCTGCTGCCGAAATATCCCGGATTACACACCCATCGTCAGGCGCTGGAAAATGGCGATGAAGAGCACGGTACATCGGTGCATTTCGTCACCGATGAACTGGACGGTGGCCCGGTTATTTTACAGGCGAAAGTCCCGGTATTTGCTGGTGATACGGAGGATGACATCACCGCCCGCGTGCAAACCCAGGAACACGCTATTTATCCACTGGTGATTAGCTGGTTTGCCGATGGTCGTCTGAAAATGCACGAAAACGCCGCGTGGCTGGATGGTCAACATCTGCCGCCGCAGGGCTACGCTGCCGACGAGTAATGCCCCCGTAGTTAAAGCGCCAGCTCTGCCGCTGGCGTTTTTCAATTCACCTGTAAATCGCAAGCTCCAGCAGTTTTTTTCCCCCTTTTCTGGCATAGTTGGACATCTGCCAATATTGCTCGCCATAATATCCAGGCAGTGTCCCGTGAATAAAACGGAGTAAAAGTGGTAATGGGTCAGGAAAAGCTATACATCGAAAAAGAGCTCAGTTGGTTATCGTTCAATGAACGCGTGCTTCAGGAAGCGGCGGACAAATCTAACCCGCTGATTGAAAGGATGCGTTTCCTGGGGATCTATTCCAATAACCTTGATGAGTTCTATAAAGTCCGCTTCGCTGAACTGAAGCGACGCATCATTATTAGCGAAGAACAAGGTTCCAACTCTCATTCCCGCCATTTACTGGGCAAAATTCAGTCCCGGGTGCTGAAAGCCGATCAGGAATTCGACGGCCTCTACAACGAGCTGTTGCTGGAGATGGCGCGCAACCAGATCTTCCTGATTAATGAACGCCAACTCTCCGTCAATCAACAAAACTGGCTGCGTCATTATTTTAAGCAGTATCTGCGTCAGCACATTACGCCGATTTTAATCAATCCTGACACTGACTTAGTGCAGTTCCTGAAAGATGATTACACCTATCTGGCGGTGGAAATTATCCGTGGCGATACCATCCGTTACGCGCTGCTGGAGATCCCATCAGATAAAGTGCCGCGATTTGTGAATTTACCGCCAGAAGCGCCGCGTCGACGCAAGCCGATGATTCTTCTGGATAACATTCTGCGTTACTGCCTTGATGATATTTTCAAAGGCTTCTTTGATTATGACGCGCTGAATGCCTATTCAATGAAGATGACCCGCGATGCCGAATACGATTTAGTGCATGAGATGGAAGCCAGCCTGATGGAGTTGATGTCTTCCAGTCTCAAGCAGCGTTTAACTGCTGAGCCGGTGCGTTTTGTTTATCAGCGCGATATGCCTAATGCGCTGGTTGAAGTATTACGTGAAAAACTGACTATTTCCCGCTACGACTCCATCGTCCCCGGCGGCCGTTATCACAATTTTAAAGACTTTATTAATTTCCCCAACGTCGGCAAAGCCAATCTGGTGAACAAACCACTGCCGCGTTTACGCCACATTTGGTTTGATAAAGCCCAGTTCCGCAATGGTTTTGATGCTATTCGCGAACGCGATGTGTTGCTCTATTATCCTTATCATACCTTTGAGCATGTACTGGAACTGCTGCGTCAGGCTTCGTTCGACCCGAGCGTACTGGCGATTAAAATTAACATTTACCGCGTGGCGAAAGATTCACGCATCATCGACTCGATGATCCACGCCGCACACAACGGTAAGAAAGTCACCGTGGTGGTTGAGTTACAGGCGCGTTTCGACGAAGAAGCCAACATTCACTGGGCGAAGCGCCTGACCGAAGCAGGCGTGCACGTTATCTTCTCTGCGCCGGGGCTGAAAATTCACGCCAAACTGTTCCTGATTTCACGTAAAGAAAACGGTGAAGTGGTGCGTTACGCACACATCGGGACCGGGAACTTTAACGAAAAAACCGCGCGTCTTTATACTGACTATTCGTTGCTGACCGCCGATGCGCGCATTACCAACGAAGTACGGCGGGTGTTCAACTTTATTGAAAACCCATACCGCCCGGTGACATTTGATTATTTAATGGTGTCACCACAAAACTCCCGCCGCCTGTTGTATGAAATGGTTGACCGCGAAATCGCCAACGCGCAGCAGGGGCTGCCCAGCGGTATCACCCTGAAGCTAAATAACCTTGTCGATAAAGGTCTGGTCGACCGTCTGTATGCGGCTTCCAGCTCCGGCGTGCCGGTGAATCTGCTGGTTCGTGGAATGTGTTCGCTGATCCCTAATCTGGAAGGCATTAGTGATAACATCCGTGCTATCAGTATTGTTGACCGTTACCTTGAACATGACCGGGTTTATATTTTTGAAAATGGCGGCGATAAAAAGGTTTATCTTTCTTCCGCCGACTGGATGACGCGCAATATTGATTATCGTATTGAAGTAGCGACGCCACTACTCGATCCACGCCTGAAGCAGCGAGTACTGGACATCATCGACATTTTATTCAGCGATACGGTCAAAGCGCGTTATATCGATAAAGAACTTAGTAATCGCTACGTTCCCCGCGGTAACCGCCGCAAAGTGCGGGCGCAGTTGGCGATTTACGATTACATCAAATCCCTCGAACAACCTGAATAACCCTATGCCAATACACGACAAATCCCCTCGTCCGCAGGAGTTTGCTGCGGTCGATCTTGGTTCAAACAGTTTCCACATGGTTATTGCCCGTGTGGTGGATGGCGCTATGCAGATTATTGGTCGCCTGAAACAGCGGGTCCATCTGGCAGACGGTCTGGGGCCAGATAATATGTTGAGTGAAGAGGCAATCACACGCGGATTGAACTGCCTATCGTTGTTTGCTGAACGCTTGCAGGGATTTTCGCCTGCCAGCGTTTGTATTGTTGGCACCCATACGCTGCGTCAGGCGTTGAATGCTACTGACTTTTTGAAACGCGCGGAAAAGGTCATTCCCTACCCGATTGAAATTATTTCCGGTAATGAAGAAGCCCGTCTGATTTTCATGGGCGTGGAACATACCCAGCCGGAAAAAGGTCGCAAACTGGTTATTGATATTGGCGGCGGATCTACGGAACTGGTGATTGGTGAAAATTTCGAACCGATTCTCGTTGAAAGCCGCCGGATGGGTTGTGTCAGCTTTGCCCAACTCTATTTCCCGGGCGGGGTCATCAATAAAGAGAATTTTCAGCGCGCTCGCATGGCGGCAGCACAAAAACTGGAAACTTTAACCTGGCAATTCCGTATTCAGGGCTGGAACGTGGCAATGGGCGCTTCCGGTACCATAAAAGCCGCCCATGAAGTGTTAATGGAAATGGGCGAGAAAGACGGGATAATTACCCCGGAACGTCTGGAAAAACTGGTAAAAGAAGTTTTACGTCACCGTAATTTCGCATCGCTGAGTTTACCGGGTCTTTCCGAAGAACGGAAAACAGTCTTCGTTCCTGGACTGGCGATTTTATGCGGTGTGTTTGATGCTTTAGCCATCCGTGAACTGCGCCTTTCTGACGGGGCGTTACGCGAAGGCGTATTGTATGAAATGGAAGGACGTTTCCGTCATCAGGATGTGCGTAGTCGCACCGCCAGTAGTCTCGCTAACCAGTATCACATCGACAGTGAACAGGCCCGACGGGTGCTGGATACCACTATGCAAATGTACGAACAGTGGCGGGAACAGCAACCGAAGCTGGCGCATCCGCAACTGGAGGCGCTACTGCGATGGGCCGCCATGCTGCATGAGGTCGGGTTGAATATCAACCACAGCGGTTTGCATCGCCACTCCGCTTATATTCTGCAAAACAGCGACTTGCCGGGTTTTAATCAGGAACAGCAGTTGATGATGGCGACGCTGGTGCGCTATCACCGTAAAGCGATTAAGCTCGACGATCTGCCGCGCTTTACCTTGTTTAAGAAGAAACAGTTCCTGCCACTGATTCAGCTATTGCGCCTTGGCGTATTACTCAATAATCAACGTCAGGCAACCACCACACCGCCAACATTGACGCTGATTACCGATGACAGTCACTGGACACTGCGTTTTCCGCATGACTGGTTTAGTCAGAATGCGCTGGTACTGCTTGATCTGGAAAAGGAGCAAGAATACTGGGAAGGCGTGGCTGGCTGGCGGTTGAAAATTGAAGAAGAAAGTACACCAGAAATCGCCGCTTAATGCTTTGCGGGCCGACAAGAAATGTCGGCCCGCATTATTCAGGCACTTTCGCGAATGGGTTCGATTTCATTCAGCGTATCAATTAACGGTTGCGGCTTACCAATAAGATAACCCTGCATATAATCGATCCCCA
The DNA here is from genome assembly GCF_030295175.1 of Escherichia sp. HH091_1A. Taxonomy (NCBI): domain Bacteria; kingdom Pseudomonadati; phylum Pseudomonadota; class Gammaproteobacteria; order Enterobacterales; family Enterobacteriaceae; genus Escherichia; species Escherichia sp. HH091_1A. Next base: position 3,127,557 of record NZ_AP025747.1, read on the forward strand.
AAGAGAGCACCGCCTCGCGGATCTCTTCGTTTTCAACGTACTCTGCCACTACCAGCATTTTCTTCATTCGCGCCAGGTGGCAAATCGACGCCACTATCTGATAATCCAGACTATTTGACACAATATTGCGGATAAAACTGCCGTCAATTTTAAGCAGATCGGCATTCACATTTTTAAGCCGTGCATAGCTGGCGTAGCCGGTTCCGAAATCATCAATCGCAATCTGGCAGCCTAATTCCTGAAGATGCTGCAAGGTGATCTGCGCCTGCTTAACATTGGTCAGAGCATTACTTTCGGTGACTTCAAAAATAAGTTGCCACGCTTCAATTTGATATTTAGCCAGCAACTGACTGACTTCAAATGGAAAACGAGCCTGACATACCGAGGTTGGCGACAGATTAATAGCAAAACGGTGAGCGGGCATCTTCGCTCTGTTGTCAGCCATAAATTGCAGCGTATGCTCAATGACCCACATGTCGATACTCGACGATAAACCAAATTCGTGCGCGACCGGCAAGAAGCTGTCGGGGCTGATCAGTTCATCATTATCACCTTTCATGCGCAGAAGGATCTCATGGTAGACATCACCACGCATACCGGTAATCGGCTGGGCCATCAGGAAAAAATGGTTGTGTTCCAGCGCCTGCTGTAGCCGATTCATCATCGCGACTTTATCTTTCAATTCGCGTTGCAAATACATTGCCCCGCGACGCTGCATATTTTCCGGGGCGTTGGTCACGATGGAGAGTTCAGCAACCGTATTTAGCTCTCCCAGCAGTAAGTAGATATGATTCACTGGCGAGCGCACATAGCAGTAACTGACGCCAATCTGCGGTTGCATCGGCATTCCATCCCAAAAGAAACGAAATTGCTTGAGATGGCTATCCAGTGCGGTAATGCGCTCCTGGTGCGCTTCTGTATTCAGTCGCAGCGCGAGATCGTTACCCGAAAGCTGATAAACATCTTCACCCGGTTCCAGCAATGGTGACAGCCAGTGAGAAAGTTTTTGCTTGTATTGAATCCGTAGCATGATGCCATAGTTCTTAACCAGCATTTCCATGCCGGGGATGCGTAAATAACAAAGCGCAGACCAGGGGGCATCACGCAACGCGCGATTCAGGGCGCGAACATTTGGCAGATGAACCACCGGGTCCACATACGCAAGCCGCTGAATGCGTCTGACTACCGCTCGCTGACGGGTTGCCAGTACAGCCATATAATTGACAATAAAAGAGAATACCAGATAACTGGAGGAGGTTATGGTCAGTTGCGTGGTATAGCCAGGATAAATGGGAATGTAATTTTGATAGCTGTGGATGCTAATCATCAGCACGACCGCCCAGAGCAGCGAAATCAACTTATAACCATAGCGCATGGCTCCCCACATCATCAGGGGTAGCAATAATGACAAGGTATAATTGGTGCTGAAAATCGTGCTTTTTTCATTTAACGGCATGCATAACAGCAACAACAACGCACCTAATGCCAGTAGCCAGAGCGCGAACTCTTTTTTGGTGACTTTGACATCAACTTGCTGTTTTAATTGCGAATAATAGCTGCGTAAATAAAACGGATTTCGCACCACCCGAATGATGAAATAGCACAGCGGGACACCAATCAGATTACCTACCAGCAAGGCCTGATAATTGATTAAGGTCCCGAGGTTAAAGGGCATGACGCCGACCAGATTTTCTCTGCTCGCCAGTAATCCAACAAACGCAGCAAATTGGAAAAGTATTAGAAACAGCGTTGCAGGAAATACAATCTGCCAGAATATACGCTGGGCAATTAAACGGGTATCACCATGTGAAACGTTGTTACGCCGGGGAGTAAAGACCCTGTAACCGCCCCAACAGAGAATGATAATGATAATAAAATTAGCTGTTAATGAGAGCGTTTCGTAAATACCCAGCTCTGCATATTTGCGAACAAAAATCCCTAAGGCGATCCCTGGCAATGCCGCCCAGCTGAAAAACATCATCATGCTGATCATCAGTGCCAAAGGCAGGTAAAAGAGAAAAACCTCACCGGAAGAAATATGCGCGAAAGTATTAATATGGGCGAAAATGGGCAAGATTAAAGAAGGCAGGAACAGCGGAAGCCCCCACCATTTATCACGTATTTTTATATAGGTTGCATTCAGTTTCATAGATGCTCAGCAGAATCCCCCACATCCTGAAGGAGGTGTATTCAGACAGGCATCCCACCTGACTTCGAATGATGATTATTCATCACTATAGAGAGCATTGATTCTAAGTGTCATATGAAAGTTCCAATTGATATATATCAAACAAAATAACCCTGATTAATGAATTATTACGTTTATCATGTTAATTCATCATTATTACATCATCATTGTAAATAATTAAATTAACTTCCATAACATTAAAATATGTATCCACTGACGCTTTTTTACATAACGAAGAATTGACCATTTTGTCCTGTTGTGCCTTAATGTAAGTACCGTCCACGGCGTGGGACATACTTCAAGGAACCTTTTGTGAGTCAGGCAACCAGTATGCGAAAACGACACCGATTTAACAGTCGCATGACCCGTATCGTACTGCTCATCAGCTTTATCTTCTTCTTTGGCCGTTTTATCTACTCGTCCGTCGGTGCATGGCAGCACCATCAGAGCAAAAAAGAAGCTCAGCAATCCACACTCTCCGTCGAATCACCGGTACAACGTTAGCGGTTACCTTCTCCACTTTCACAGAACATAACGGCACCTCGCTGTCGGATGCTTTTGCTCTTTGGGATTATCAAAGCGGCAGATATTCTTTCATCTTAAATTTTACGTCTTTGTCCTGACTGATGTTTATCCTGTTTGGCTGCGAAATAAATATAAAATTAATACATATGTTTTAATGATGTATTATTATAAATTATTTTCCACATGAATTTTAATAAATTTAATCTATTCCTTTATACGCAATACATTTACTTTCCTCTTTTGATGATCTTAAATGTCTTATTTTTCGTAATGTGTATAACAAGGAATAGTGATGAAATTTAAAAAATGTCTTCTGCCTGTGGCAATGTTAGCGTCATTCACTCTGGCAGGATGCCAGTCAAATGCTGATGATCATGCCGCCGATGTTTATCAAACCGATCAACTGAATACCAAACAAGAAACTAAAACCGTTAATATTATTTCCATTCTTCCCGCAAAAGTTGCCGTAGACAACTCCCAAAATAAACGAAACGCACAAGCCTTCGGCGCGCTTATTGGTGCAGTCGCTGGCGGTGTTATCGGCCACAACGTGGGGTCTGGCAGCAATTCCGGAACGACGGCAGGTGCAGTTGGCGGCGGAGCTGTTGGCGCGGCAGCAGGTTCTATGGTGAATGATAAAACCTTAGTGGAAGGTGTTTCTCTAACGTATAAGGAAGGCACCAAAGTGTATACCTCCACCCAGGTGGGTAAAGAGTGCCAGTTTACGACAGGTTTAGCCGTTGTTATTACCACGACGTATAACGAAACGCGTATTCAGCCAAATACCAAATGTCCTGAAAAGAGCTAATAATCAGGAGGAGTCATGAAGAAAGTTTTTCTTTGCGCCATCTTAGCCTCCTTAAGCTATCCGGCTATCGCCTCATCATTGCAGGATCAACTCTCTGCTGTCGCAGAAGCGGAACAGCAAGGTAAAAATGAAGAGCAAAGGCAGCATGACGAATGGGTCGCGGAGCGCAACAGGGAAATCCAGCAAGAGAAGCAACGTCGCGCAAACGCCCAGGCCGCGGCTAATAAAAGAGCGGCAACGGCAGCGGCGAATAAGAAAGCTCGTCAGGATAAACTGGACGCCGAAGCCACTGCGGACAAGAAACGCGATCAAAGTTATGAAGATGAGCTACGCAGCTTAGAGATTCAGAAACAAAAACTGGCGCTGGCGAAAGAAGAAGCCCGCGTTAAGCGAGAAAACGAATTTATCGATCAGGAACTGAAGCACAAAGCTGCGCAAACCGATGTGGTGCAATCTGAAGCTGACGCAAACAGGAATATGACTGAAGGCGGTCGCGATCTGATGAAAAGCGTGGGCAAAGCAGAAGAGAACAAATCGGACAGCTGGTTTAACTAAGCGATGTCAGTAACTTCAATCCTATGATTCGTGAGTATAAAAACCCTCTGTAGTAACAGAGGGTTTTGCTAATTCATAGTGCAGGGATCAAATCATTCCCACTCAATTATTTACGGAAGCCATAACCAATTGAGTGATAACACTTTTCTAAAGCTAAAATTTCCTCGTACCGTTTTATATACCGTCACAGGAAATCAGTACCATGAAAAATGCCATGCTATCTGGTCAGGGTGTCATACTGTTTTTCGCAGACTCTTCCGGCTTCGGATGCCCGGTCAGCATACTCTGCCAGTTGTCTATTTCTCTCGAGAGATTTGCTGAACACGTCGGCAAGCAAAACTCCGGTGTCTGCGGCTGACGACCCAGCGCCGACAATGGCGTTATAGTGCCTGAGCTGCTCACGGATGGCAACGAGCTGTTGCTGCAACCGGCCAGCGCGAGCGGCAGCATCAAGAGCATCATTGCGCGCCTGGTCGATCCTCTGCTGCGCTTCACGTTCATTGATCGATTTCTCCTGTTCGTAGTGCTGACGAACTCTCTCATCTTCGGTTTTGCGGTCTTCTTTCGCCTGCGCATACCCGGCGTCGTACTGACGACTGCCGTGTGCATTCCAGGCGACAACTCCTGATATGACCAGAACAGCAAGCATCGCCATGATAACCAACTGTTTCCAGTATGCTTTTGCGAATGCCCAGATCATACCGCCAGCACCTTACTGGCAGTGATGTATCGCGCGCGCCGGTCATCAATGCCGTTCCGACCACCATTGATAAGCAGAGTTACACGTGCAATATCTCCGGTATACTTCATGCAGCCTTTGCTGGAGAAGAACCACGCCGCGCTACGAGCCGCGTATTCGTCCTGCGCCAGCAGTTCAGGACTCTCCAGCAGGTCAACCTTAAGACCGTTTCCACAGTCACGATAGTTATTCAAACCGGTAATCTGGATAAGTCCGCGCCCACGGTAGTTCCAGCCGTCACCATGGGCATTGTTACCCATGCGTTTGCTGTACACCAGATTTGCGATCGCACGCTGGCGCTCGAGTGGTAATGGCGGTTCACCAGCACGGCGACCCAGTGCGTTGGCTTGTCCCTGAGTGAGACGACCGGCACGAACGAAGTTAGCCAGTCCGGTAACGCTGTAGTTGAAATTTTCCTGCAACCGGATGAAGCCTCCAGACTCATGACCAACCTGAGCAATAAACATTGCCTGATCTTCTGGTTTGCTGATACCAAACTCTTTCATCGCAGAAGTTATATGCGAGAACCAGCGTGCGGCCAGCGCCTCGCTAATACCAGCAGCTCGCTGGAATTGTTTAATCTCCATGTTTAGACCTCGATATTTTGAAAATCTGAACAACGTTACCGCGTGTTTTAATAACCGCGGCAAGCATGACAGCGTTGATAATGACCTCAGATAAATCCACAGCCATTGGCGTGCGTAACCAGATTGCATAGACGACACGAACAGGGATACTGGCAGCAGCAACAATAAGGAAATAAGCAAGCCACCCTCCCCATCTTCGATGTTGAGAGCCGTTACGCCGGAATGTGACAACGCGAATTGCTATGCCAGTACAAATAACTGCATTGGTGATAAGCAAAAAAAACTCATGCGTTACCATCGTCTTTTCTCCCCGGAATTAAATCGCGTGGATTGTCTGAACGGTGGTAGAGCCATATACCAATACGCACAGCGACAATTGCTGACACGAATGCGCCAGCAGAGAAAACAATCCCTTTTTCAAAAGAGTCCTGCGTGATGGTAGGGATCAGGCTGGCTATGCCGATAAGAATTGATGCTGCTGGTTTGTAGAAAAGAAGTCCGCAGAGAAAGCTAAGCATCGATAAGAGTACGCGACGATGAATTGGGTACTCTACCGCAGAGGTAACAAAAATTACCGCACCAGCCAAAGACCCTAAAGCAACCTCAGGAGGAACTCCTGCTATAACCGCAGCAAGAGAACTCATACTAAGCCATTGATTTAAAGATTCGCTGGTTAGCTGAACTGACATAAAGACCACCGTTTAATGTGCATGAAGCCCCACTTAGTTAGTGAAATAACACACATATTAAACCATATATGAATCACATTTAAACGGATAACTCTTCACGAAATTACCCTATAGGTGATATCATTGGGTTATCCTATTCAAAACGATAGCAATTATGTCTTATTTAAAATACAGAACAGATATTGATGGGCTGCGAGCTATTGCGGTTTTGCTGGTCGTGCTGTACCACGCAAACTTTCCTATTCATGGTGGTTTTATTGGTGTAGATGTTTTTTTCGTCATATCAGGATATCTCATTACCAACATCATATATAAAGAGACTAAAAGAAATATTTTTTCATTCCTTAATTTTTACAAACGTCGAATAAAGAGATTGCTCCCAGCTTTTGCTTTTCTTCTTTTATTTTTATTTGTTTACTGCAAATTATATTTGATGCCAGATGAACTTATATCATTCTCTAAAAGTGCGGTATACGCTCTTCTTGGCATAAGCAATTTCTATTTTTTTAGTAGCACAGGTTACTTTAACTCAACCTCTTATGAACCGCTTTTACACACATGGTCGCTTTCCGTTGAAGAGCAGTTCTACATTGTATGGCCTTTCATCGTTTTCATGCTCGCTCGGAACTCAGGGACAAAAAAAGCAATAATAATATCCTCATTACTATTTATTGTATTCCTTGGTATTTCACAGTATGGAGCGGTTAATTATAAAACAGCAGCGTATCTCCTACTGCCTTTTAGGTTCTTTGAGTTGCTCTCAGGTGCCCTACTTGCTATCTATAAAGATTCAATAACAAAACATCTGCGCCACGGTTCTGTAATTTCACTGGTCGGCGTAATGCTGATTGTGTTGAGTTCATTATTTATAAATTCTAACACGCCATTTCCTGGGTTCACTGTTTTGCCTACATGTTTAGGCGCTGTAATGCTTATTGCTGCAGGTGACTCATCCAAAAACTTCATTTCTAAAGTGCTGTCTTTAACTCCAGTTGTTTATGTAGGAAGAATTTCCTACTCTCTTTATTTATGGCACTGGCCTGTACTGATTCTTGCTGAATATAGGGGGATCGATCTTACGGCCTTAAATGCGACGGCGCTCATACTTATCGCATTCATCATGGCAAGCATAAGCTATCACTTCGTTGAAAAGCCATTTAGGAAGGATTCGCTGCAATATTTCAGGACTGCATTTATAACCATCTACCTGATACCATTAATAGTATCCGCTGCCTATGCAGCGTACATTTTAAAAAATGATGGTTTTCGCGCCAAAAGTTCAGAGTTAGTATCTGAATTAGAAGAGAGAAATGCGACAAATATTATGCGCCCACAGTGTATTGATAAATTATTTATCGGTAATGTAAATGACTGTCATCTTGGCGTTAATAAAGGCGAAGTAGATGGCGTGCTTCTTGGTGACTCCTTTGGTAATGCATATGCTTACTTTATTGATGAACTTGCGAAAGATGCTGGAATATCAATAACAGATACTACATATAGCTCAACACCTGTAATATCAGGAATTTATGTGCAGGATATCAGGAATAAGATATCTGACATAGATGCTAACCTGATAATGACATATACAAAAAACAGGCTGGAGTATGCAGCAAAACAAAAGTTCGCGATAATTTCCGTTTTTTGGGATCAGTACGGGCCACAAAATAATTACTTCCGTATCTTCGATAAAAACGGTGACGTATCGGAGAATGCTTACCAGTTGCAATCTGAAGCAATAAAATATCTGTTGTCCAATGGCGTGAAAGTTTACATCATTGCAAGACCTTACCAGTCTATTGGCCCTGCTGCGATAAACAAACTGCGCCAAATTAAGCTGCGGCATGGGGATGTAACAACTGAAAAATATGAATACGGCGTAAAGAAAGATGATCGGATAGAATACAAGTTAAAGCAGGAGTTCCCTCAGATAACGCTAATCGATCCTAACGATGTACTTTGCCACAAAGGGGAATGTGATGCCATCGTGGATGGAAAGATCATTTTCAGAACTGATGGTTCACACCTGAATGCTGTTGGAGCAAAAAAAATCGGGGAAGAGTATTTGAAAAACTACGCAAACCCATTTCGATAAGGAGTGCGCCTCGCGGCGCACATGCCTAAATTAAGACTTCTTAATGTACGACCATGTAACAGTGGTCGTACCGCTGCTGGTAATAGATATATTCCTTTCTGATGCGCTTGCTGTGAGGAACGCCGCAGTCTTCAGCGTCTGGATCATTGCTGTCGTACCATCATAAATTACCAGGAATGAAATCGCGTAGTTTGCACCTCCGCCAGAAACCCACACGTTAACATCATAAACTCCCTCAGAGTTTGGCAAAGTAAATAGCACGGACGCTACGTTAGCGTTGACCGATTTAGTACCCTTGTCGGTATAGACCGTGGGCACCTGAAGCCCATTGGCATTTTTATTTTCTACATACCCACCAGCAATAACGCCTGACGTGATGCAGTTCGTGTAGTTAACGTTGCCGGTGCTCACAGTAGAGATGGTTGGAGTTCCTCCGGCCGGAGCCTGGAACCGGCAGTTATCTGCATCAACCTGCGAGGTTACATCTGTGTGGATGAATGATGGATAGCCGGCCATTCCTTCAAAAGCGATCGGCGTACCATCGAAGCTATCTTTGCAGTTCAGCATCTTCACGCGAGATCCATTCATCGCGCGGTAAAAATCAACGATACCATTAGAACCACCGAAAGATGTTTTCAACTTGTTGCCAGAACCAACTGCCCCGACTATCGAAACGGTTGAATTATCGAATGTCATAAACGCCACCTCAAGTGCTGAGTTGTTGTTTATAACGTTCGCCTCACCATCAAAACCGGAGATAAGAAATCCGTGACAATTCGAAAGGTAAATAGCAGACTGACCGATAGACGCGTTGGAGTTTACTGTCATCTTATCTGCTGCGCAGTTCGTCATCTGCCCTGAAAGGAGGTTTGTTAAATACCACGCGCATACACCCCCCATTACATAGCAGGACTCATAATGGATCGTCGTGCCGGTGTTTTTGTAGAAACCACCGCGACTGCGACGCACCCATACATGCTCAAGCCTAGACATATAATTTCCAGAGTCGTCATATACTCCCCACCATGCCCCATCTATATCGACGTTTTTAATCCTTATCAAACCCGGCGATGTCTCACCACCATTTATAAGAATGCCAATTTTACCGTCGTTTGTGGCAGCATCTGTTGGATAGTCAATTCCATTCTGATCATAGAAAATATATAAATTCTCAATATTTCCTGAAGCAAAAGACTCTCCATAATGGAAGCACGCTTTATTTCCAATTACGGAAATAAAAGTCCCTGATCTGTTTATTATGTTATTACACTCACCGTATACAGTTGCAGATGTATTCATCTTAATAATGTCATTAACAAAATATGCATTTCCACCTGGAATAAACACATTTCGTCCAGTGTTAATAGCTGCCTGTATTCCTGCGTAGTCAAAAGACTGGGTAAGCGATGTCACAAATGGATATACCATTTGTGCTGCTGTCAATGTTGAAAACACTTCGCTTAACTGATGAAGTTTTCCATCGCCTGTAGCACCAAAATCTTTTGCACTAATAAAATCGCTGTTTTTATCATGCTGTGTACGAATAAATGAACTAATGAAAGGTTGCTTCACCGAGATCAGAGCATCGCCTTTCCCGTCCTCGCCGCTGGCCAACTGGTTGAATACGTCAGCCGCCGTTCCTGAAGGCACAGGGAACGGAACGGGCTTACCGTTGGCGATGCCGATTATGCTTCCTTCAAGTTGAGCGAGAGGTGGCAGCGGATCGATATAAGAATCAGGAACACGGATTGTATGGTCGATATTCGATAAAACCGTACTGTCCACATAATTCTTTGTGGATGCATCCTGCGGGTTAACCGGGTCTTTCAGGTTCCGAATATAGTTGTTCAGCGCGTTATAATAATTTGCTACGAATGACGGCTTGCGCAGCGCCAAGCTAAACCAACTTCGAACCTGCTGGATCAGCATCGTTAGCTTATCAAAAGCATCCTCATGCACTTCTGCAAAGAACTTACCCTGATTACGCAAATCAGTTTCCTGCGTAACCGGGAGCTCTCGTGATATAGAAATCTGGTAACCGTTAGCTAACGCCTTCGACAGAATTACATTACCGCCGTTATATCCACCAGCCCCAGTGACAGTGTAATCAGTATCAAGAGCCAGCACAGCGATATTTTCGTCAAGGTCAACCACCTGCACTACCAGATCAGATTCCTTGAAAACCCTAAAGGTATAAGGGAATGAAGTCGTAACGCCATTGCCTGTGTATTCGTTGTGGTCAACTTCGGTTGAGACCGTCATGTTAAATCTCCAGATAGTCGCAGCACCCGTTGCGCCGCATATCTGGTTATTCTATTACCTGAAAAACCATATATGGATAGAAAGGCTGTAAATACGAATAGATATTACCTTTCAGGTAATTTGCAAAACGTGCTGGATAGCAAACAAATTATTTGCTACTGTATAAATATACAGTTATTGCATGGAGAAGATAAGATGCAGCAGTATCACTATCCACTGGAAGACGGATTTACCGAAAGGATTCACACGCCGGGAGGCGTCAGGTCACTGGTGGAGGGATCGCACTTGATGAAATTACTCCGGGATCTCGATAAGGATGGATTTAATGTCGATGGCCCACTTGCCGAACTGACTGCACTAATTAACTACGTCACCAGCTCACAGATGTCTATGCGGGATCTGCAAACACATCTCGACTATTGTGCCGAACAATTACGAAAGCAAACCAGATAAGGTTTGCAATTACCAAGTGGAGTGCTTATATTTACCTTTGCGGTAAATTTACATCGCACTCCTCTTGTGCCATAGTAATCGGGTACTGGCAAAATCCAGTGCCGGGATTGGCGTCCCGAGTTACTAAGTGGCGCATACCACGCCAGACGTGGTTTTTTTATGCGTTAAGCACAGCTATATCCGAATTATGGTGGGCTGGGCAGGGGTCCGAAAGGACGCCGGTACCACTTAGGCCGGTACGCCAACCTTGTCCAGTTCACCACCAGTAATTGGCGTTGCGGTGGTGATTAAAATCACTAAGTGGAGATAACCACCATGGCTAATGCTCAAACTGCCATCTTCAAATTTGAATCTGTTAACCCTATCCGTTCCATCATTATCGATGGCCAACCATGGTTTGTAGCCCAAGACGTTTGTAGTGCGCTGCGTATCCAAAACGTCACCCAAGCACTTGAAAAACTGGATGATGATGAAAGGTCTATGTTCAACATAGGGCATGAACATCGTGCAATTTTTGACAGCCGAGTAAAAGAGATCAACATCATCTCCGAGTCAGGCCTCTACACACTGATCCTCCGCTGCCGCGACGCAGTGACACCAGGCACTATCCCCTACCGCTTTCGCAAATGGGTTACAGGTGAGGTTCTTCCTCAGATCCGCCGCACCGGAAGTTACATTAAAAACTCGCTCCCGCAGGAAGAACGCATAAAGATGGTTGCCGACCAGGTAGCCAACGCCACGGCGTCAGCAGTAATGCAGGCGATGAAGATAGAGAACAAAACCTACAGCGCCCCACTGAAGCCCGGCTACCGTAGCCTGATTCATTCGCCGTCTGGTGTTCTCGGCCTGACGGAGAACTCACTGCTGATGAATCTGCTGAACAAGTTACAGGAAGACGGGCACGATGTATCGGGCGCGGCAGCGGAGCTGACCACCATGTTCTGCTACATCGTCGGTGTGAGCAAATGCCTGCGTGATATCCAGACGCACGCGGAGTACATCAACGACAAAGCAGGGTTCTTCTGACGGGCGGCGGCACAGGGATGTGCCTTTAAATAATTCTGTACAGATTGCAGACTGGGGGTGAATAGCGTACTATTACCTCACGGGTGATCCATAGCGATTAGGCACCGATACAGGAGGAGCCCACATGAGAAAATTTGACGAGTACGAAGGCGTTTAACATTCGGATAGTTCATTTACCCTAATGGTAAATCCCGCTTAAAGAAGCATCTATATATTATGAGGTGATGTATGCCACAACAACTGCTGAATCCGGCAAAGGTAACTGAGGTTTTCGCTCATCTGAACGAAACTCCAGACAACCGCGCCCTGTATTCAGAGTTAGTGAACGGCAACGATGTCACATCTGATGTCAAAGGCGTTTCTCTGGCTCCTGGATACCGCGTTGTCCGTGTAGACGATCGTAAGAAAGGCGAGATTCCACAGGCGCACTTTGAACTGTCATTGATAAATGACCTCACCGAAGAGGTAGTGTATTACAATCGTGTCATTATCCAGCCTGACAGCTATCTTAACTGCCGTCCTGTCACGCAGATATTGGTATGGAGAACCCAGAAGCCTAAGCATCGTGCTGTGCTTCATGATTTCGCCGGCATCATCTTCATGAACTACCTCTTGGAACGGTACGATATCATCGTGTCAGATCGCAACCAGACTCATGAAGGCATGTCGTTCTGGCAGGCTCGCATGTATGACGCACTGGAACTTGGCCTCCACCTCTATGGTTACGACATGATGACATGCGAGCTGATAGAGATGAATAACGAGGAAGAGCTTGAGAAAGGTGAAACCTGGTTGTGGGGTGATGCGGAAAACTTCCAAAACAGATTGGCCATAATTTCAAAGCATAAGCTGCCAATAAAATAGTTCTTTAAGCCCGCGACGCGGGCTTTTTTGTGTCTGCGGATTCCCGCCCGGGCGGCGGTGGCATTCGTTAAAAACAAGGCCGCGAAAGCGGCCTGTGACATGTCACGCTAGTTCCGTTTTGCACATCCCTGTGCCACCGCCCGTCAGAAGAACCCAGCCTTGTCGTTGATGTACTCCGCGTGCGTCTGGATATCACGCAGGCATTTGCTCACTCCGACGATGTAGCAGAACATGGTGGTCAGTTCCGCCGCCGCGCCCGATACGTCGTGCCCGTCTTCCTGTAACTGGTTCAGCAGATTCATCAGCAGTGAGTTCTCCGTCAGGCCGAGAACACCAGACGGAGAATGAATCAGACTGCGGTAGCCGGGCTTCAGCGGGGCACTGTAGGTTTTGTTCTCTATCTTCATCGCCTGCATCACTGCTGATGCTGTGGCGTTGGCTACCTGGTCGGCAACCATCTTTATGCGTTCATCCTGCGGGAGCGAGTTTTTAATGTAACTTCCGGTGTGGCGGATCTGAGGAAGAACCTCACCTGTAACCCATTTACGAAAGCGGTAGGGGATAGTGCCTGGTGTTACTGCATCGCGGCAGCGGAGGATCAGTGTGTAGAGGCCTGACTCGTTGATAATATTGGTTTCGCCTTGACGGCCTAAGTTAAATTTAGCCCTTTCATCATCATCAAGAGATTTTATTGACATAGTGGGGTTTGTCAGTTGAAGAGCTTTAATAACGTCTTTGGCAACAAACCAAGGATTTCCATCAATAACAATGGCTCGAATGGTTGCTTCTGATTCAAAATGAAAAACAGATGGGGTTACGTTAGCAGTCATAGCGATCACCTTTGTAGTTAGGTTAATCACCACTACCGACGCCAATCGGTTGGTGGTGAACTGTGCAGGGTTGGCGTAACCGGCTACAAAGGACCCGGCGCACCTTTCGGTGCCCCCACACAGCCCACCATAGAATAGGTGCGCTTTACACATAAAAAAACCGCTTATGCGGCATATGTGCCTCTGTAGTAACTCGGGACGCCAATCCCGGCACTGGATTTTGCCAGTGCCCGATTACTATGGCACAAGAGGAGTGCGATGTAAATTTACCGAAAAGGTAATGATAAACGCAGACAAACATTAAAATCAACCATATTTGGTTAATGCGTGTAAAAGAGCCAGCAGCGAGAAATTGTGCCGCGACGTAAAATAACGAGCATCTGCTGGCTTACAACCAGCGATGTTTCAAATTTGTCACTACTATCAACGTGCCATTCCACGGCGCAGAGCTTTATGTTGTCAATCACAACGGCGAACCGTATACCCCAATGAAACCTATCGTTGAGGGAATGGGGCTAGACTGGAAATCTCAACATAAGAAGATTTCTCAACGCTTCTCGAAGGGTATGGTGGAAATCACCATACCTTCTGCCGGTGGGGTGCAAGCCATGATTTGTATGGCTTTACGAAAATTGGCAGCTTGGTTGAACAGCATCAGCCCTAACAAAGTCCGCCCTGAAATCCGCGACAAGGTAATCCAGTATCAGGAAGAGTGTGACGATGTGCTCTACGAGTACTGGACTAAAGGCCATGTGGTTAACCCACGCAAAGCTAAAAAGGCGTTGCCGGGTAAAATCACTACTGAGCAACAGGAGGTATACACTTAACACTTGATCACATTAGCACAAAATATTACCTTTAAGGTAATGTTATTGTGAGGAAAAGCAATGGAAGTTTTCTTAATCATCGTCGGCATCGTGATTATTAATTTTGTTTTTTTATTTATTGCAAAAAAACAAAAAAGTAACGATATGCATGTTTCTACAACTGATGATCTTACCTTTGTAGAGCATGCACTGAATGTATCAGGATATAAACTCACCCCATACGGAGCTGGTGTATCACTCATGTCTTTAAGTAACGGTTTTTCAAAAGAAGAAACATTTTCGCATATAGCTTTGATGGCTCTTTCTCAACACGCCAAAGTCGCAGGTAGTGACGCAATTGAGCTTAGTAAAGTTAGCATTCGTGCGATGTCGATAGCTGAAAGCTTAACTAAATTATTCAGGAAAGGTCTTATTCGATCAGAAATATATAAAAATGATTTGAATGCTATCATGGCTGTCAGCACAATTAATGAAAACCAAGAGGATTGGATTTCCATAGTTCTGGAAAGCAATAGCACATCTAACAAGGATACTATTGCTTTGCCGATAAGTGCAGAAGCTTCTTTAGAAGCCATAAACAGCCATTGAAAGAACTCCAATAAATATTGATTAACGCATCACCGGATCCACCTGGTTTATTAGTGGCGCAATCCAGAACAGGTTATTGCCGGGTATCAGGGTTCGGACATTATGCACAATACGATCACCGGCATCACCATTCAACACTCCTGCGGTCACATCAATGATGCTATCCGCAAGACCAAATGACGGTCCGAATAGAGATCCTACGAATCCACGACTGGCATACCTAGACTGTGTGCCAGTGCCAAATAAAGCCCCCAGCCCAACAGCACCACCAGTAGCCTTTTCAGCCATGTTGTTATATTCCATCAATGGCCCAAGAATACCGGATCTATCTATACCCTCAAGCACCAGCTTCTCTGGTGACCAGTCAACATTTTTCCCTTTCGATGCTTCTTTTAGCGCATAGACCAGTGAGCCAAGAGCAATCTGAAATGCAGTGCCATAATAAAATTGCGCAGTTCCTTCCTGTAACCCACCAAGTAGCGCACGGTTGTATGAAGCCGTTGTGAATGATTTAAACTGAAATATCGTTCGCCCCATTGGAGTACTCGCCCATAAAGGTGTGTCACCAATACCGGGGGTGATGATAGTGTTATTAACGTCTTTCAGAACCGCTGACTGGAATACTCCGGCAACGTACTGATCGTCCCATTTATCAAAGTTACCAATGTGCCATCCATCAATTACCTCACCATGTTTCTCGAACTCACTGCGAATACGCGCAGCCATATTGTCGTTGATACCGAGTTTTGCCATGCGACGTGCAGAAAACGCACCAGACAAAATACCGTCTGACGTGAGCATTCCGTTCATGGATTTGTTTATGTCATTAAATCGATCCATGAGTGTCAGCTTGCCGAAGGCATCAGTAATTCGCTCCATTCCTGCTTCGACTGCTGTTGTCCTGGAAGAACTGTCAACAAGATCACCAATTGCACGAGAACGTGAATGTAGTACAGTTTCCAATCCAATCCCCATCTTCAACATCTCTTCTTTGCTGGCCTTAAATGCCGGTGATTGGGATATCTGAGAAGCATAGCCTTTCATGGAGTTACGGAAACCATTAACCATAACCCCTCTGGCCAGATCTGGAATAGCTGATACTGTCATTCCACCGAGTTTGGTCGTGAAGTTCACATCCCGCAGAAAAGCGCCAGCACGAACAAAAAACGAAGACGGGTCATCAGGCATACCATATGTACCAACAAGACGATCGCGTAATGCTGTTATGTCTCTGAGATCATTTGCTCTTGATTTTGAAAGTCTGGACTGTTCTTTCCGTAATTCCTTTTCGTACTTTCGCATTAATGAATCGAGTTTACCCTGAGGAACAACTTCACCATTGCTCTCATAACGTGCTTTCAGATTTGCCACACTTTCGTCATATTTCGCCTTTATTTTTTCAGGCACTTCCCGTAACAGACTGTCATATTCGTCCTCAATTAATTGCAGACGCTCTGTCATAGTTCGTTTGCCAAATGTTCTCGTCAACTCAATTTCTGCTGCCGCTTCACGGATATGACGTTGTAGAACGTAATTCACATCACTTTCGAGATAATCCCTGATAAGACTATCAGGCACATTTAATGTTCTTTCTTTCGTACTACCTGCGGCTTTTACAGAAAATACGCTGACAAAATCCTGTGGAACCTTAGCACCAGTAATTTTATTAATTACGATATCCGCTGCAATTTCAGCATCCTCAGGATCCAGTGTTTTATTGCCTCTCGACCACCAGTCAACCAAAATACGTCGAAATTTATCGCGTTCACTGATTATTTTTCCAACTTTATATATACGTGGGAAATAGCTTGCCTGGCCTAATGCTTTCAGTTCTTCATCTGGCGGCAATAAACCAAGCTTTTGCATTTCAACCTTCACCCGATTTAATACAGTTCGCATCGCCTGCGCCGTTTCCTGAACAACAGGATTAGCATGCACATCACCGCTTCGCATAGCATTCCCAACCTGCTGACGAAATGAATCAAAACTCATGTCACCACCATCAGCTTTATACTTTGCGTATGCCTGTTTATTTCCGACAACAACAGCAGCTTCTTCACGCTGCCATCCACGTGTACGGGTTTCTACAGCTACCGGTGTTTCAATCCCCCTTTCATTTCCTTTAAGGGTGAAATTATTTTCGGCTAACTCCAGCGTTGTTTTTCGCACTGTCTTGGACGGAGACTCCATTAACCTTGTCAAAGGAGTAAGATAGCTCCCTGCTTTCCATGCAGCCTTTCCAACCACCCCACCGGAAACAGGGGTTAAATCATCCAGAGTCGCTGTATCAATTTTCATAGCACCAACACTACCACCATCAGAAAGCGAAGCGGCAGCCCTGTCAGTCGCTGATGTAATGCTCATATTATCAAGAGCATCAGCAACCTCACGCGTGGCTGCAGCCCGGACGGATGGCGAAAGCGCAACACCAGCACTGGCAAACACGCCGCTCATCATCGCACCCGCTGCAATGTGAGCGGTACTTTCACCCCATGAGCGTGTTATTTGCTGATTATTCAGCACAACCTCGCTTAATGCTGTACCGGCAGCACCAATCGCAATCTGTGAGCCAATACGCGCCAGTGCCCCTCCTTGAGCACCGGGGATAAACATTGACGCAACAGTAACCGGGTCAAAAAGCATCGCTGTTGCACTGGCAATTCCACCAGCTAAGCCTGCTTCAGAGATAAAACGCCGATCTTCATTTTCATCATCTATCCGCTGCTTAATCCACGCTGTTTCTTCTGGCGAGCGGGAACCTGCAAATTTCGCCCCCCAGTATTCATAGCCGTGCAACTCATTTTTATCAGCATATGGATTATAACCTTCGACCGGTTCAAACTGTCTGGCAGGACGGAAAAAACCAGCCAGAATATTGTTCTGTCGTATTGCTGCGGCAAGCAATGAAGGCTCTTTGGGACGAGGTTCAGGGTTCTTACCTTCTGGCGGATGCACATCAAAACTCTGTTCATCAGGTTCAGGAATGGCGAGACCAGCAGAAATAAATCCGTTATTGTTTGATTCAGATACAGGATAGAACGGCATTATTTAGATCCCCACGAAAAGTAATCTTTAAATTTGTCCATACGTTCGTTATGCAGGCGCTGATACTGCTCATCCAGAGCGCGATGCTTGTCTTTGAAGTTTCGTATAGCCTGTCCACGCATAATTTCTTCCTGCTCGTGCTGCACCCGTTCCTGCTGCATTTTCTTATAAGGTTCCCAATCTTCTAGTGATGGCCCCCAGCGCATCTGTCTTCCATGCTTGTCATAAAATAAATCATCCCTCGTAATACCATCTTTATCTTTTGTTCTGATCACAACTGAATAAAGCTTATCTCTCGGAGTTGATAAGTCAGGAACGAGAATCAACTCACCTCCAACCAGTGAGCGTGGCTTATTCAGTCCCAATGCACCAGCCTCAGTTGAAGGTCGGTTAAATGAAGGAGCCGGTTTATGTAAGTCATCGCCATACATGATTTTTTCTTTTTCAGCCTTCCATTGCGCTGCAATCCAGCCTGACGGCCCATATTGATAAAGCGCCTCCGGTGCATATTTCATAAACTGTGCTTCCCCGTTGACCTCGCTGATACTCCAGGTGCGGGCTATCTGCTGGTTGGTCATTTGCTTCGCTACGTCAGCGTTACCACCAGCAAGGCGATAGTTAACGTCATACAGCATCTGATAGTCATTGCGAAAGAGCGCTGCTTCCGGCGTCTGGTCATCCGCAGACGGATCCCAGCGAAGCCAGTGAGTCATATTACTGACAGCAGAATTGGCTGCGCTGTCACGCTCTTTTTTGTATTCTCTTGTACTCTGAACAGATGAGAGCTGCGCCCTTAGTGCATCTGTCTGGTTGTACGTCAGGTTCTGCGCCTGCTCGATAGCCGCATCAGCAGACATGCCAGAATCTGTTAGTTGCTTAACAGTCAGATAAAAACCCTGCATATCCTTCGGCATATTTCCAATAGATGCATTCTCTGTTTCATATAACCGACTAAACAAATTCGCTGCATTTTTAACCACTTCCTGATTGCTGGATCTGGATACTGCTGAAAGCTGCGTGATGACCTGCGAAGGCATGATGCCAGTCTGAGCCACAAGCCGAACAACCCCATCATGAGTGGAGGCATCATTAATACGAAAGTTCTGCGCCATTTCTGTGTAATCAGCAGCTTTCTGCATTGATTTGTTGCTTGGGTCTAATTTTTCACCTATTGTCAGCGCCTCATTGAATCTGCGTGAATCACGTTGCGCCTGAATTGCTTCATTTGATCGCTGAAGCAATGCAGACAATTTTCCGTAAGCATCGAGTTTTAACGCATAGTGAGGATCGTTAACCTCAGGCTTCACTTTCTGCATTTCTTCTTGCTGCTGAGAAGGAGGTAAATACTGAATTGCCTGGAATATTCTCGCGTTATCAATCGCTATATCCAGTTGATTGATTATTTTATCTGCATTTTTTCCATACCCCCTGATGATAGTCTCCTGAGCCGGTATATAATCTGGAACCTCACCGTTATATAGCTGGGCCATGGTGTTATTAATAGCTGGCTCAAGCTGTTCTAATATTAACTTCCTTTGCTTTTCTATCTGACTATTAGCAAGGTTATCTATTTGATAAATAGTCAGCGGATCCATTCCAGTTTTATTTTTTCTATATCGGGAAAGCCACCCTTGTGTTTCTGATGGAAGATTTCGGATAAATTCTTCTTCTGATATTTCACCTTTACGTGGATCACCGACTTTGGCGATCAGTTTATCCACGTTACCCATCCCCCAGTTATATGCTGCTCCGGTCAATATTTCGGAGCCGTACTTACCATACAGTTGATTTACATAGTCACTGGCGAGCATTTCATGCTGTTGTTCGTCCGTAGGGTTGTATTTAACGCCACGCTTGGCCGCCAGTTCTTTCCCTGTGCCCGGCATTAACTGGTATTTCCCCTGGGCTCTCTCTCCAGAAGATGTTATCGGTCCTTCAAGAAGACTACCATCAGGATTAAAATGTCGATCACCTGATTCAACAAGGCGTATGGCACGCATGTCCATGCCTCCAGAATCATTTTTCTGAAACAGACCATTTAGCCATCCTTCTGGATTGGCAGCGGCATAATTCTTCGCCCGCATTTCTGTGGCACGGCGATCATCACTTTCTATTTCTTCCAGAATGCGTTCTTGTGACCATCCCCTGGCAGCTCCATATCTGGCAATGGCTACCATTCTGGAATTTCTGGCTAAAGTGGCAGTTTGCGGGTCATTCCAGGCATCCGCTTCATTTTGTATCCATAATTTTCTCGTTGCCTGATATTGCTCATCTTCATAGGCATTTGTCTGCCCTATCTCGTGCCGCCCTGCCTGCGTAGTGAACTGAATGCGCTGCTGCTGCGCCTGCTGCATGAAAGCATTACGAGCCTGTTCATCCGGCAGCGACATAGCCAGTTGTTCGACCTGAGCATCAAACTGCTGCGTATACTCATGGCCTTTTCCAATAGCATTTTTCCCTTTCAGGTTAAGCAAACCTGTTTCAGGGTTATTCAGCAGATCGCTGCTTATCTGACTGAGGTTAAGAGATGCCTCCTGAGCCAGAGCGATATTGGCACGCTGTTTTGCCTGACCAAAAACATCAATTGCCTCTGCCCCTGCCCGAACAAAAGCATCACCAATACCTGGCTGAGAAAACGTCTGCAAGCCTGCTGACTGAACTCCACGGCTCTCAACCTGGCGTCCGGATACTGTTGGTACGACTGGCATTATAATCCTCCGGGTAATCTGGTTCCTGCTGCTGCCCCGATTGGCGCAGGGGTGCTTTGAGTAAACGGACTCCACGTCCCACCAAACATCTGGTACGCACCGTATGCCTTCAGAGGCGCAGTGAGCAATGTTGTTGCTGCTCCCACATTCCCCTGTTTACGGGCTGAACTGGCTTCTGCTTTATAGTTGGCAGCCTGAACCTGATAACCGTAAGCCTCGCGTTGCGCGTTATTCACCGTCGTTAGCGAATCAAGAGCGCCAAACTGGGCAGTGTCGCCAAATATATCCAGCGCGTTACCTGTAGATAAATCAGCGCCGGTAGCCCCCATTGTCGCTGCCTGTGTACCAAGCCGCTGTCGGGTCTCTCTGCGCCGTTGCTCAGCTTCAGCGTTACCCCTGTTTATTGCATCATTTGCCTGAGCTGTGGCTATATCTGCGTTCGCTTCTGCAACCTTCGAGGCATACTTTCCCTGTTGGTACTGGGTGTATGCCTGAATGCCACTCATGGCGAGCATTGCGCCACCAGCAATAACCGGATCGCACATTATTTTCTCTCCATGTGAAATCTGTGGAAATTAAGACCAAGAGCACCATAAGGCGCGGCTTCTTCAAGCCTGAATCCAAGCCAGTGCAGCCATGCTTTGGCAACATGGTTTCGCTCGTCGACGTAGTTTTCCAGGCGCGGATAAACTGCCAGCATCTGCTGCAATACAGGGCGGCAGTGGCGCAGAAATGTCTTCTGATATTTTTCAATACGGCTGGTTCCTACCAGCCAGGGCGTACCATTGCCACCGATCATTGACGCCGGAGATACACCAAACATGGTTACCAGTTCTCCGTTCGCGAACCCTGACCAGGCCATAGTCGCAGTGCGAAGACCAACGCGCAGCGCATCTTCGGTAGTCATCAGCGATACCGCATACAGTTCGTCAATATCAGCCTGACGAACATCCGGCAAAATCATCTGAAGATGCTCTTCGGTAGCGGGAATAATTTGAACATCGATCATCAGAATCCCCCAACAGTAAGGCGAGGAATAACGGCAAGAACAGACAGCGGCAACGGGTCAAGCTGACGGATTTTTACACGCCCGTTTTTGCCCCAGTTACTGTCCAGTTTCACTTCTACTTTTCCGGTAGCATCATCAACAGGATCATCGTAGAACTCGAATTCACGCTGTGGATATTCGTACCATTTACCGCCGGGCGTAGTCGCCCAGATGCCGCGACTGGCATTCACAACCAGAGTAACGGACGGGATCACCTGTTTTTTGTCCAGCAGCGTTTCCTGTCCGTTAATGTTGATATCCAGTGTTTCGAATTCAGCAGTTATTGGCAGGCCGATGTGCACAACAGCCCCCGGTGATTCCAGCGTGACGGCACCTCCGGAAACCACTTTTTGTGGTTCCACGTTCGCATCAGAGAGGATGTTTACGGTCTGGCCTTCAAGATGAGACAGGCCTCCAAATGTCCGGCGCGCCATCTGCCAGTTCGTGGTGCCCACATTCCTGAGGGATGGCGGGACGTTCCTGTTAGCACGAACCACTACAGCGGTATTGCTGGTTACAGAAATGATGTCGCAACGTAATTCAGTTCCGGTATAAGGGAACTGTAGTTGCGCACCGACATCACTACTGGTGAAGTACGCACCACCAGAAATACTGATTGTATATTCCGCGCGGTAATCCCATTCGCCAGAACCACCAGTGATGGTCATCGTTCTGTCAGACGTATTTCTTCCATCATAGCTAAGGCCAGAATCAACAAAGAAAGCATCTTCATCGCTGGTAAATAAACGGCTGGACAGTCGCTCGATGTATCTCACTGTTTGCCCGTTAACGGTTCGGTTAACGACGAAATACACCGCATCTTCATTTTTTTCGCTGATACTGCATGTGCTTTCATATTTTCCGGTACTGGATTGTGGTGCCCATGCAAAAACCTGCTGATCACGCAAATAGGTCATCACCAGTAATTTACCGTCATCACGAATGCAGAAGGCGCTGGAGTAAGGGACAATAGAGAAGCACCAGTCAACAATGCTGTGCTTCTGAAAAAGATGATTGGCAAGGATGGTCAGGTCGTTCCCCTGATAGCCGTCAACATCGAATGAGTAGGCCAGATCACGGACAACACTGCCTTTCTCCTGGACGAACAGAGCAATATTCGCCACGGCAATTGGTGGGACATTGCTCGAGCCATTTGATCCCTGAGAGCTGAATGCAAATGATGATGGGGTTAACACTTTGTTCTGGTCGCCGGTGATGACGTACTCACCTCCGGAAGTCAGTGCCACCAGCGAACCAACATCAATCAGGTGACGGATCTCATTAACCTGACGCCCGGCATAGGTGTAGATAATTCTGTCGTCATCCTGCGTAGGATTGCTTTTGCCAAAATCCTTATAATCCCCAGTACGGCTGGCCCAGATAGTCTGAGGGAACGCAGTCGATGCGGCGAAGTAAAGACGCTGTTGATAATAAACAACAGTGCCAGGATAACCATTAACACTGTTCCAGGCATATTTAGCCCATTTATAGCTGGCATTATCCTCGCCAACGACCTGCGAAGGGATATAGGAAATCACCTCAGCAGTTGCAGTAGTGCCATTTGCAGCAGTGATACGGGCAATGCCAAAACCACTGTGCAGATACTCCCACTCAATGCCAGTATCATCATCACCGGATCCGCCCCAGCCATCCCATGATGTGCCTTCTGTATGCGAAGGGCGCAAAGTACCTGTTTTGCCTGCTGTAACGGCGCGATAGTAGTTACTGTCTGCACGGCGAATATCGCCAATCGACGTACTCTTACTGGTTTCCCATACCGGTACTGAATCCACTGCAGGCTGTTCCAGATAGAACAATTTGCCTACCTGCTCCGCGCCAAAAATAGAGGCGCTTGCCGTTAACGTAATTGTCCCGGTGCTGGCGCTGGCATAAACCGTCACTGACTCATCAATATTGATATCTTCAAATGGCCCGTTCTTCGTTACCACATCAACCAGTTGCCAGTTGTCATGCGCATAGCGGCGCAGCTCTTTCGGCGGGTATGCCGGATGAACCAGCGTAAGCACGTCGGCGCTTTGCGTGAATTTAATTCGGAACAGATCGGCTTCAGTATATGGCGTGGCAATTTCATAAATAACATTGCTGCTGTTCAGCACCAACGCACCATCTTTGATAACGCGCATGTACTGGTGTCCGAACTCCAGAGCGTAGGTCTGAACCGTCGAGAACTGGAACGGGATCAGGCGGCATTTCCGATTTGGGTATTTGGCGGCACCGACAAAACGCGTACCAGGTCGATTCTCAACGCCGCCATACTGCCGCACGATAAAGTTATCGCACTTGCGCAATGCCACCTGGTACTTCGCCATGTCGATACGACCGTACAACGACGGTCCAATCTCACCACCGGCAAAGCTGGGCTGGATCCAACTGATAGCCATCAGGACAACCTCGCAATGGTAAACTCGTCAACCGGTGGCTGTGGTTCCTGTGATTCATTCTGGCTATGCGAGCCAGCACTAAGAATCACGCGATTGTACATATTGAGAGCAAATGTACCGAGATCCGCATTCCCAGTCAGCGCCATGTTAATGGCTGCCGCAAGACGCCAGGCCAACGCCTCCATAAAAATGGCATCAAACATGTTCACATCTGAAACGCGAGAGACATACTTGAGCCATGCCTGCGGCTGGTCTGTGTAGATCAACTTTCCTGTTCCGTCGGTGTCTGCACCAACTTCGTACTGAACGCGCATTGCTGCTGTTGGATTGCGTACACCAGGAAGCATAATTTCAGTAATGCGCAGACAATCGGACGGGTACTGGTACGCATATTCCCAGTCAGGCGGTGGATTGCTCGTATCTGCAAGCGCCACGCGTTTGGTAGCAAAGTTCCAGTCAAAATCAGAAAGCACAGCATCACGGCAGGCCTCAAAGTGCAGCGAACATTCCCCCGCTTCCTTGCTGGCTTCCGTCAGGCTGTTAATGCTGCGGCTATTGCCAATATTGGACAGCGCACGATTACAGATCTCTACTACAGAGGCCATCACTCACCTCCGTTACCGTACAGAGTTTCAGCCGCTGATTTTTCTACATCCCCGGAAACAGGAGCGATCGCCATATCAGTGATCTGCAGATCGGCGCTGCGATTAACACCATCGTCAGTTTCTCTGGCAGACAGGCCTCGAATAACAGCCTTTGCAGTTATCATCACTTCTGTTCCGACGCCCTGAGGTTGTGCCTTCAGCTTATTCAATGTGTCGTTATTAAGAGTGATGCACAGCCCCCACGGGTATTCATCGCGAGTTCTGGTTTCTCCGCTCTCATCCTGGTAGCTGTCAGTGCCGGTTTTGAGGTTTACGAGTTCCATATACACTCCTGCAATAAAGGGGCCGAAGCCCCTTGTCTGATTCGCGAGGCTTACACGCCCAGTTCTTTACGCTTATCTGCGATCTTCTCGCGGAGCGTTTCGGCTTTGGCGTTATGGTGTGGCTTCTCGTTAAAGAGCAATTCGTACTCTTCACGGAGCTTATCCAGTTCACCATCATCTGACACATCGTTGATGATTTTGGTGCTGGTTGCTGCCATAGTCACCTTTCCTACTACCTTTGCTTTTGCCTGTCTGGCTGCATCGTTAACAGGTTCCAGTGCGCTACCAGGCTCACCTTCGTATTCGATTTCTGCCCCCTCCGGCCACAGTGTGTTATGGATATGAGAGAGGCGCAGAACGCGGTATCTTGGTTTCTCACCTGACATCGAAATCACCTTAACCAGTTACTTTTGAGCGGATCGGGTACGGTGTATTGGCATCAACATCAAGACTGATACCAGCAGTGAATTTGCCAGCCGTTAGCGGGCCAGTTGCGACGGAGTAGTTAACACGCAGATATCGCTGAACACCGGTAGGCACCTTTGCAGAAACAACTCGTTTACCTGCTGTCAGGGCGGTCTTTGCCAGTGCACCACTATCATAAATAGTGTTCCATGAGCTGTTATCCTCACTCGTCTGCAACTGGATGTTTACAGTTGCATCACCGCTTGCTGCGGCGGCTGTGTTAACCAGCGCCCAAAACTCAAGCGGGTAACCCACGCCGATATCACGACGTTTTCCGTCAATTGGACCGAGATCGATTACGTCAGTTGAAGCCGCGGTATTCGTAACCGCCTGAGCTTCGGAGAACATCAACAGTTTGTCGGTGATCATCTTCTTTCTCCATTAGTGGGTCTGTTACGACCCACAGGTTAATAACAGGCGTTACACCACGCGGGCTTCTGTTTCCAGAAGCGCATCAGTTTCACGGATTGGTACACCACGGAATGAAGTCCACCACTCGCCTTCAGTCTCTTTTACGCTGATAGCCAGAGATGTTTTCTCCAGAGACTGTAGATCAAGAGCCTGGCCTACAGTGCGGTTCATGTAGAACACCGGGCGGCCCATGCCACGGTTTGGAATGCGATGCAGTGCTTTAACCATCAACTTAGCAATATTTGCGGCAGAGGAAGGTTCTGAAAGATTGCTGACATCGATGTTTGCAATGCGAACAACATAACGCCAGTCACGCAGAGCAAGTCCGTTATCCCATTTATAATGGGTGCGATAGCCTTCGTACTTGCCGCCATTAGCATCTTCCAGTGTCACCTGGCCTTTATCTTCCATCTGGATGCCAGCCTTCTGCCCTTTCGGGAAGATGCCATGCACGGTGTTTTCGCCCCACACCACTAACCAGATTGAGGTGTTATCTGTACCCGTGCCACCAGCATCAATGATGTTCTGAGCATTACCCGCAGACAGGCTGGAATAGCGGGAGGACAGTCCCATAAACTGCTGAGGGTTAACGCTGGAATCACCATAAAACAGCGTCTGCGCCATCTGCTGATTCATCGCTTCAATAAATGCGCGGTCTTCAGACAGGCGGAATTCGGCGGTATTGCCGTTCAGATCAGCCAGTGACTTATCGACTTCAGCATAGGTTTCCAGCATGCCCACGGAATCGGTTACCTGCACTGTGGTTGATTTGCTTGGCTGTACGCCATAGTTCAGCAAACGCCAGGTAGCTGAAGGTAAACCAGAACGAATGGTGGTTCGGTGTCCGGTAGGAAGGTTCCCTTCGACAAAAGGCATATCCTGAAGGATCGGGTTAGTTTGACCGAGAAGCTCGATAATCTTATCGACTTTCCCGTTTGGATCGACGCGCTTACCCCAGTCAGCCAGCGTTAGCGCAGTTAAGCCTTTAACAGACATTGTCATTTCCTCTCTTATTTGCCATAGAGCACTTCGGCCGCACTACGCTGGCCTTCATTACCACCGGTGACCATGCCATCTTCAGACATCGCCTTTCCGATTTTCACGAACGTTTTGACCAGATCAGGGTGATTACCCAGCCCGGTGGTGTTCAGATATTCTTTGAGTTCAGGTGTCCCGAACTGGTCAAGCGCACGCTGTGCGGCGCTAAGGTTAGAAATCAACTTGTCGCCACCGATTTCTTTGTCAGCTTTTACATCCTCAGCCCACTGCTCGGTTGTTTTCTGCCAGGCTTCTGCCTGGCGCTGCTGAACACCTGCCAGAATCTTCGGATAAGCATCAACCAGCTTTTGCGCTTGCTCGTTGGTCAGGTTAAGTTCTCGCGCCACCGGCTCGAATTCCTTCAACGCTTCTGTATCCAGCTCTACGCCTTCGGCAGCCTGAAACTCGTACTTCTCAGGCGCACCCTCTGGTTTATCGCCGTCCTTTTTTTCATCCTGCTTATCGTTTTCAGGCTTTTTGTCATCAGCAGGTTTATCGCCATCAGCAACAGGTTGTGGCTTATCACCTTCCTGTTGTGATGGATCACCAACTGGAGCAGGGTTATCACCTGCAGGCGCTGACGGTTCTGACGCAGCCGGAGCTGCTCCACCATCGACTGGTTGCTCATTGCAAAGACGGCTATACAGCAAACGCTCAAATAAATTCATGATCACTCCTGTTCACTGGCCTCTTTGGCCATCTTCAAATACTGTTCAGGGCAATGCGCCATAACGCGCTGAAACAGTTCCAGCGCCAGATTGCGTTGCCCCTCATTAAATGCCATTGCCATAGCGTCCATCGGTGAGATAGCGGAAAACACACGGCCTTTCTCCAGCACCGACCAGACAACGCGACGCCCATGTTCACTGCTCATGACAAAGCGAATGTCATCAATTTCACGCTGTGCCATGTCACGTTGCTTACGGGCGTTTTCTTCTTTCAGTTGATCGTCTTCGTAATCTGTCATTGTGATTGCCCACCCTGACCACTAACTGCATTCGCCATAGCTGACAAAACACTCGGATCCGAAGTTTTAGCTTCGCTTAGCGTCTTGGCACCCTGTGCCGCCGCCATCCCCATCGCCATCATTTGTTGCTGCTGTTGCTGCTGTGCCCGTTGCTGGCGAGCCTGCTCAACCTGTTCCTGCGGAACAATGACGGTTGGAGACACTCCGGACATATCAGCGAATGCATCGATCGCCTGATCAACGTTGAGTTTGTCGAGAGCTTCTGGTTTCGCTTGCGCAAGTTGACCAATGAAGTTAACCGTGGACGCCAGACTGGACAGGCCGATAGACTTCTGCGCCTGAGCCATGACGGAAATGTATTCGACCTTCAGGGGCATGCCTTCCATCGCGTCAGGCGGTGGCGGCAGCATGTTTTTACGCACCATCATCGAGAAAGCGCGGTCAATGAGAGGATTAAGACATTCGTCGTTCAGACGCTCCAGAACCGGCCCCAACATCAGAAGCTTTTCTTCTTTCATTTCGATCACCGCTTCAACAGGCATTGAGCGGGTATTGATGTTCTGCAACATCATGAACAGATCGACGAAGTAGGCGCTGTTAATGATTTGACGAGTGTCCTGAATGTCTGCCACCAAATCTGCTGTACTGGGGTTAACCAGATAAGCAGGCCTGAAGCCATCCTGACCAGTAATCTGATCGATATACGTGATGTCGCCAGGAAGAAGGGAGGCACGCTGATTCTTGAGGGAAGTCGGAGCAACCATCGGCGGATTGGTGGCTTTATCAATCAACTGCGACTTGCGCTTCTGGAGAAGCTGCAATGCCTTAACAGGTCCAAGCGCCAGCATACCCGGGCATGATGATCCATAAACATCTTCGCCATTAACTTCCCAGCGCGGAGCCATAATTGGAAACTCATCGAATCCGGACTCACGCAACAACTTGTCGTTATCGCCACCAACCTCGTAATAAACCGATTTGAATGGCTTGTTCTTGCTATCCAGCTTCGATGTATCGCGGTCAATGTTCGGGTAAACCGAATGCATCACTTCGATCCACTTCTCGTAGGTGCCGCTTTCCCACATGCTTTTTACGGATTCGCTGACGTTATTTAGCCCGAACTCCTGAACAAGATGACGAACAGTCATAGAGAACTTGCGAAAACAGGTGTCAACACTGCCACGAGGTGAGTTAGCCAGGTAGTAACTGCCTATCGGGAATGGCATTGTGCGAATGATGTCCTCGTCATCCTCCAGCACTGCCATTGCACCAGTGCTGTATGTGCCGAGGCTTCCGTATAACTGCGGCAGCGACTGATAGAGATTCGACTTATTGAACATATCGTTCATGCGGTTCTGCACCGCCTCAAGCCACAACTTAACAGGGCCATAATCCATCATTTCAGGATCTGGCGTAGCCAGGCGAAACCACGGACGCGCGGGGCTTGTGATGCCTGACATCATGCCGCTGGCGAGAGTGCGCGCCGCCATAGTCCCGGTCGAATCAATAATACGTGTATTGCGTCGATCGTTACGGTTGACCTCAGAAGTCAGAAAGCGGGAACCACGCGGGTTGATGTAATCACTCAACTCGCGCCAGTGCGGCTCGAACGACTGACGCTCGCTTTCAAGTTGTGCGAACTGTTTGTTCAATCGCTCTTTAGTTGTTTCCGCCATTTCAATGACTCCGGTTACTGACCAAGCAGCGTTTTACCGCTGGTATTAGCGGTTGATGTGTCGCCCTGAGAACCGGTAAGCAGCGTAGAACTACGACCAGCAGCAGCGCGACGGCGACGTGTTTCTTCGTCGCGGGCATCAACAACGGCGGCATCCTGCTCCTGTGGTGCTGCCTGAACTTCTGGTGTTGCAGGCACTGATGGTGAGCTACCCATGCACATATCAATGACTCCGTACGCAATTAAATTATTACCAATTTAACCACATATGATTTATTTATCGTAGACAGTTGACATCTAACGCACGAATTATTACCTTTCAGGTAAGCAAAGAGTGCATTCCTGTTATTAACCTGACTGGCTTGTCGTTAAATTGAACAGGTGGAGTGAGATTTTATTTTGAGCAGTACGGCGTATGGCACATGCGCCGATAGCGGTCTGGATACGTTTAAGGGGCACCCTCCCTTGCTCGGGCAAACGAACCAGGTAGCCGGAATGTGCAAGTCGAGCGGTTTTATTCCGCGCACGGGGATTCACCATCCCGGCGATTCGGTGTGACGCCTCGGAAGAGACGAGGGTGCAACGATGAGAGCATTTATGGAGCCGCGACAAAGTGTGGCGCCTTAACAGGCTAAGTGCTCTCAGCGTTGTGGCATTAGCTCAGTTGGACAGAGCAACCGCCTTCTAAGCGGTTGGTCGCAGGTTCGAATCCTGCATGCCACGCCAGAATCACGCCTAAGGACCGTGATGCCAGAAGTTCCAGGGGCTTGGCGGTGATGGTTTCCCTTGAAGGACTATCACCGCCCTTTTTACAGCAGGACGCCATTGCGATGACTTCATGCTGTAAACCAGTACAGCCACGGAAGGCATAACTCATTGCTTCCAGTTCGCCCGGTTCGCCGGGCATTTTTTTAAGGTGAGATTAGACTATGAGTGACAAAGACATTGAATCTGAAATTCAGGCTAAAGGTTTAGCCGCGCCGCGCGTTACGCCAGACCATATCGAGAGCATTATTGCTCAGGAGGCATATTTCACAGCAGAAGATGGTGTCTTTGGCGTAGCCATAAAAGCGAAACATACTGGCGGAGAGGTAAACTACCAGCCGCACGAATCACTTTCTCTGCTGACGTTCTGCGTTCTGGTGCTGCGCAACGGCTTCACCGTCACCGGAGAGAGCGCCTGTGCAAGCCCGGAAAACTTTGATGCGGAAATTGGTCGGAAGATTGCCCGGCAGAATGCTGTAAACAAAATCTGGATGCTTGAAGGTTACTTGCTGAAGCAGAAGTTAAGCGAGCAATAACACCGTGACATGTCACAAACAGCCAGCCGATGAGCTGGCTTTGTTTTATCCTCACCAGAGGATATCTCCGTCATTATCCCCGCTAACGGATTAAGCATAGGGATCGTAATCTGTAATGGCCTTGCCTTGCTGGTTCTGCTGCCCGGGAATTCGCAGACGCTTAGACACAGGGAACGCAAACGTCAGCAGTAGCGCATCGCCTTTACCCGGCGAACGCCCAAGCCGCTCCTTGATATCTTCCTTCGGTTCGATAACGATTTTACCGTCCACTCGAACTTTGTACTCTGCCGCCGACAGGTCGTCCGCTGTTTCCTGGTCATCCAGCATGCCGCCCAGCCTCAGCCATGTCTTGCATGAGTTGAACATCTCCCCACGCTTGTTGAGCATCTGCGGGTCAGTAGACGCGCCACCGAACGGAACAAGTTGCCATGTGCGCCCCCAACCGTCACCGATTGACTTCAGCCCGGTACCGTAACCGAAGTCGATGAACACCGCGTCAGCCTGATACTGGTCTTCAAAGTCAGCGATACGCTTTGCCATAATCAGATCGTCAGTGGTCTTGTTGCCGGTCCACAGCACCTTACTGTGCAGCCCCTGCCGCAGGTATATCACCGCGTCATCAACACCGGAGTATGCAGGGTCAACGCCGATTATCACCGGAGCATGTGCCACCTGCGCAGCAGTTACCACCCGTTTCATTGCCTCGTCAGTAAGACCGGTAGGGATAAACTGCAATTCAGATGCATCAGGGAATATGCCGCGCACACGGATTTTAACGAAGTCGCTGTCTTCCCCGTAGTCATCAACCCATTTCTGCAACTGCTGTTTGTTAGTGCCTTCCACCGTCCGGCTGTCAATCTGCGCAGTTTTCCAGCGGTGTTTATATTTGCGGAAACATTCACGGAATCGCCCGGTATTACGCGTCGGGTTTCCGAACGCCACCCAGATAATCTCAGTGTCTTCGTCCGTTAGCGCACCTTCGGCAACTTCCCACACCAGATCCGCAATGTTCGACGCTTCATCGAATACCACGATGATGCGTTTGCGCTCGTTGTGTAGTCCGGCGAATGCCTCAGTGTTGTGCTCAGACCAAGGGATTGCGTCAGCTCGCCACCGCTTGTCGTGCCCAGGATCATTGCTGTACATCGCGGTAGCGGTACAGGTAAACCAGTCTTTCGTGATAGCAAGGTTCGACCACTTGATAATTTCCGGCCAGGTCTTCGTTCGTAGCTGGTTGTCGGTGTTGGCGGTCACCACGACCTTACAATCCTCGCAAGTGGACATGCCCCAGTTGATCAGCATTGAGATGAATGCGGATTTACCAATACCGTGACCAGAAGCGCGTGCCAGCATAAGCGGCTGATAGCGCGTCTCTGGATTCTGCAGGTGATCACGTATCTCTCGGAACGCATCAGCCTGCCACTGACGTGGGCCGGTGGCATGTGCCAGTTCAGTCCCCTCTTCCCCCCACGGGAACGCATAGAGGGCATAGCCAAGCGGATCGTGAGTGAACCCTGCAATATCCTCGATCAACTGCTCTTCAGGAGATAACGCTGTATCTGTCACTGATTACCATCCTGACGTTCTTTGAGTCGCTTCCTGGCTGCCGCTATGCGATCAGCAATTGTCACATTCACATTAACATCCAGGCGTTCTTTGAACGCGTTGACGTCGACGTGCTTACCAATCAGTTCGAGGTTCTTCACCTTGTCAGGCCATTTAATTTTTTTGAGGATTGTCTCTATCGAATCCTCGTTCATGTTCATGATGGTCGATGACAGATCAAAGCCACTAAGCGTAGTGCGCCAGATTTTCGGCCACTCGCGGATTGGCTTAAGGCTCCCATCGTCGTTGAGGATGTCGATCACGTCCATCTGGTCGATCTCCACCAGGCGCATGAGAACGTAATCAGCACTGACGCGCATTCGTTTGTTGCGCTCCTCCATCAACTCGGCAATCCGTTTTTGAATGCGTTCATCGCGCATCATGACACTGGCTTTAACTGCCGCTGTATTTGGGGAGAATCCTGCGTTAATCGCTGCCTGAGTCTGGTTTTCAGGCGTTTTGATGTATGACTGGCAATAAGCCTCCTGCATTGCTGTTAGTGGCTTAAATTGCGTTGATTTGCGTTTATAGGTTTTAGGTTCAGCAGGCATCATAACCACCGTGGTAATAGTTACCGTTGTGGTAATAGTACCATGCAAAATAAAGCCGCCATAGTTGGCGGCAGTATTCAAAACCATCAAATTCATCATGCATAATCTACTCGTGACATGTCACACTATTAATTTCGTTTCATGCCAGCCTTTAGTCACCCAGCATTGTGAGTCACCATTACACGGACATGAATTAACTGGAACTCTCTCGCCGCACTTACCGCAACGTTTTCTAATGATCGATTTTATACGCCCGCGCACGCGTGCATCATCCTGGCGGATCAGCAGCGCGATGTACTCGGCCATTTCATAGGGATCGCGACCAGGGCGCCGGGCGGCGCAGTTCCGCGCCAGCATTTCCTGCTCCTGCTTATCCAGCACCAGTTCAATTTTGCGCTCACCGGCGGCGGACTGCCGAGCGCGCTGCGCGGCTTTGCGTTCTGCGGGGGATTTAGCCACGAATCGCACTCCACGCCAGATTGATTAATGACTCCCAGGCAATATAAACCCGGATACCAGCAGCCAGGCCGAAACCAATCACCATGGCATAAAGCAGAGCGTTGCACTTGTTCATTACTTCACCTCCTGCGGCGGTTCTGGTAGCGGCATCCAGAACAAGGCGTTCCCTAACCACGATAAAGTGCCGTCGCTCAACTCCACGTATTCCCCTTGTACCTGTCCTGCCATATACTCGCCGTGCTTTGAATAAATTAAAATCCAATCATCTTGAGGGGGCATTCGCTCACTACAGCTTATCCAACCATCCGGAGTTACCGGAGAGTTGCCTGCCAGTCTACGCAAAACAGCCTTAACAGCCTCAATACGGTCATCATCGTAACTTTCCGCCGTATCTATGCGGTCGAGCATGATGATTGCGTTATCAATATCAGGATTGCCGGTCCACTCATTACCGCGATTGGATTCGGCAGCCTGGTTGCCGCGTACTGGTTGATTGTCGGCTTTACCCAGTCTGTCGTCGCTGCATGAATGCCCTTCCAGCCAGGCCAATGCTTGTCGCATGAAATACGCAATATGTTTGCCGTGGTAATCGTCTTCATCGATGTGAAAAGCGATACTACGAATGTATTCAATTGCGTTTTCAATGGCCTCTAACGCTATCGGCGCTGGCGGAGTGGTATATAGTTTTCGACATTTGTATATCCAACCGGCATGGTCAGGCGTGTCTGTAAAACGCAAATCGTCTTCGTAGCACTCACGACTACGTTCTTTCCATTCCGTCCACGGAACACCGCTATTCCAGGTGGGGCGAGTGCAGGACTGATACAGAACAGGCTCTGCTTCCAGCGATGCCAGCGCCAACTTGAACGCCTGAAGCTCAATGGCACTGTTGGTATCCAGTCCAAACGGTAATTCATCACGATTGGCTTCGTATTCAGCGATAGTTTGCTTCAGCCATTCTTTGGTTAGTTCAGCCATATCCCTAATTCCCCTTGATGCTGACTTTGACGCCAACCTTGCGAATCTCATCGGCGCATCTGTTCACGATACTCCGGTGAAACTCACAAAAAATTTTCGCCGACTGCGGCCCTAATGGGTGAACATCGTGCGCACGCGGCAGTACAACCTCCCGCGCCTCCATGTCAGCAATCCGCTTCTCTGCGGCTTCCAGCTCAACACGCAGTTTCCCTACCGTTAGCGCAATATCCTCGTTCTCCTGGTCGCGGCGTTTGATGTATTGCTGGTTTCTTTCCCGTTCATCCAGCAGCGCCAGCACGGTTTCTGGTCCGGTCAGAAATTTGAAGGCGTTGAGCGCATCAATATCCACACCGTAATCTTTAAGCTCCTGTTCACTTAACAAATCATCATCAACTGGCAACATTAACAGGCGTTCCATTGCTGGAGTTGCACGTTCTGCCGCCTCACGCAGTGCCTGATAGTCAATTGTCATTCTCGCCATCCTTCACAGTTGTAATCACTACAGCCTTCAAAATCATATGGGCTGTACTGCCAGGTGATTTTTCCGCAATGCGGACAATTCCAACGCACCTTCCCGCTTCGCGACTTCTTTCTTCTGTTCTGCTCTTTCAACCAGTCAGGCATGACCAAACCTGCGCCCTGAACCATTGTTCTGCGGTTAAAGTTATTGATATTGAACGTCCGGCGCTTTGCTGCATCGGCGATGGAAAATGGCAACCAAACTATTCCTGGTTCGTTTTTGTTGGCGACGCTAAAGATGGTCGCTTTACTGAAGTCATCTGTTGGCAATCCACCGTGTTGAAGCCAGTAAACATCGTTGCCGTTCCAGCTACCTTTTTTGTAGGCTACATACGCAGTGCAATCTGACTCAATCAGGCTTTCTGTAGGGATGTACTGGCAATCAACGTGCCACACAGCCATTGCATCCACACTATCGGCACAAACAGGCTGATCGATATCTCGCCCACAATTCCAGGCTTTTAGGGCTTCTTCCAGCGTGTAAACATGAGCGCGATCGATATCAGAACTGTAACCATTGCCGTTATGGCAATGGAATGAGGCGTTATTACCCACAGTTTCACGCAAACACATCATGTAAAAACGGTTGCTCACTGGTTGCCTCCTTTGCGAATCTGTTCCGCCCATTCTTCAAGGGATTTCTCCGCATATTCACCGGACAGGCCATCAATCGGGTGCGGTTCATTAGCCAACTCTTCTTTCGCTGACAGAATCATGCGCGTAACGTCGAAAACTTCACGCAAAGACTTATTGATAAATCCGTGATTGAACGCAGCAGCAAGACGGATGGCGGCATAGTTAATCCCCTCGTTGCGTGCTTCCGCACGTACTTCAGCAAGGAAAGCGTCGGTGGCTGGGGTATTTTCCATTAGTTTTTTTGACGTTGACCAAAGCGCGGAAAGCCACTCTTTATCAAACCATTTATCCTTATGGTGAAACATTTCATCAACTGTCTGGTGGCAGCGGGATACCTCAAAAAGGCACCGCGCATTCTCCGCCGCCAGCGCTGAAAACTTCTCGTGTGCCAACTTAACAGCCGCATCAGCCTGCTTAATTGACTCAATCGCTCTCTGGTGGTCTTCGGCCAGCGCATTAGCACGCACCAGTTGCACTTCCAGTTGCGTTGCCAAATCGCTGAGCAGCTTTGCCACACTACGCATATCAACGGCACCACATTCAGCTTTCAGTTCCGAAGCCATCTCATGCCCGGCGGCAACTAACCCTTTGATATTACTTTCCATCTTTACCCTCGCTTATCCACATAACTTATTGATTACATTGATAACTAAAAAGATCGTCGATTCAGAACTTTTCGATGTTCCAGCCACCACCTGCTTTCTTTGGTTTAACCGTTACCCCGATGATTCGGAACGGATACTGATCTGCGGCGACTTTGGTTTTCACCCTGGCGTCGTCGGTCCAGAAACCTTTCACTTCGTGCAGTTCCATCTCGCCGGTGGCGAGCATCACAGCAAAATCGGGCGTATAGAACGTGTTGTCAGCTAACCGCAACTTGATACCCTCAAATCGATACCAGACGATTTCTCCTGCACGTTTACGCAGCTCAAGGTGCTGGCAATACGCAGATTCTGTTTTGTTCATCTGGCCTGTTTTGAGTCGACCAAGAGCCTGTATCTGTTTTCTCATGATTTACCCCTTAGGTAATTAAAAACCACATAAGACATGAAATCAATAGAAATTAGAACATTTTATTACCTACAAGGTAATCATATAGGCGTAAAAAAATGCGCTATCGCGCTGGTATTACTTGATAAATCCTGCCGCCTTTCCCCGCCTGTATTCCTCCATCAGCCACTGCGCCGGTGTTATTCCCCCAAGGGTGGCGGCGTTAGGCATGCACCCGAAACTTCGCCCTGGTGGATGGTAAACGTCTCTCCCTGTGTCCGGAGGTGTACTCATGGGCTCTGGCTTTGCCTGTATGCTGATCACCGGATCGGGTATCTGCTGTCCGGAAGCCACCTTTTTCGCCCAATCATCGAGCAGCCTGCGCGCGTGTTTCTCAACCTCAATCTCGCTAAGCTGGCGCTGATACATTGCACGGCGGGTATCACATACGACCCAGTACATAACCGGATGTCGCCACGGGAATCTTTCGGGACCACCAGGATATAAACTTTTTTCCTTGCTGTACCGATGAAACTCCGCCATCACATCGTCAATGGTGACGCCAAGAACCATCTTGCTGTCTTTACACCACTTGATGAATTGCCCTGGCGACGGCCAGAACGGAGATTCACTGGCGCGGGCGTGGCGCATACCAGCAGAAACCTGTTCACGGGTTCGGATCCCACTTTCAGCAAACGCAGCAATCCACTGCTGTTTTGCAGCGACTTCCTGCTCTGGCGTCTTCAGGTTGGTTACCACTGCCGCCGGAAACAGTTGTTTCAGCTGTTTAAAAAGGGCATCAACAAGCCTCTCTGCTGACATGTTCACCACATTGTCATTGTTGACGTACTGATGCTCATAACCTGACATGCGAGAAAGGGCTTCTCCGTCACGGTTTTGTATCGCGGTAAAAACGTTGTTCACAAGAAATCCTCCCATGCTTCAGGGCTGTTCCAGTGCGGAACGTTGTTATCAGGTAATGTTGATTGCTTCTGTCTGCTAATCTGCAGCCGCCTTGCCAGCTTCTGCTCCCACTGTGCCTGATGGTATGCCTTACCCTCAGCCATCCAGTAAATTCTGAACTCTGCAAGTTCCTGTGCCGTTGGCAGACTGTCCAGGTAGATCCCCTGCAATGAGCTTTTCCGAAGAAAGTCATCTGATGGCTGCCATTGTTCACGCATGACAAATTTGCCTAATTGCCCTGGCCCACCAGGAGGAACAAAGTTATTCATCACGGCGTTGTTTGCTCCGGGGTCATGAGGCACAGAATCCCCGCTTTTTGTCCTGCTCTCCCTCTCTTGGTTAAATGACTGGTTATATGACTGGTTCTGGATCCCGTTTTTGGGATCATTCAACATCCCGTTTTTGGGATCATTCAACATCCCGTTTTTGGGTATATTCCCGTTTTCGGTAACATTACCGTTTTCGGGTTCATTACCCCCTTCCCGGTTGCCTTTAATGTTCCCGTTTTTGGTTATATTAAGAGAGAAAACCCGCACTCTTTTCGTCGCTCCCTTTCTCTCTCCGGTATCTGAAATAAGCCCCATTTTCATGAGCGATATAAGCCCGGCCTGCACGGTTTTTTTATTCAGGCAAGTGTCTTTAACGAGGCGTTCTATGCTGGGGTAGCAGAGGTTATATTCATCGGCTCTGTCAGCCATCGAGAGCAGTATGAGCTTTAATGATGAGCTACCTGGATCTGTCTCCCAGGCCCAATCTGTTGCATGTCTGCTCATGATTAATCTCCGCTATCAGCTTGAGTGTTGTGGGGAGGAATTAATCATGATCTGCTTAATCTCTGCCCTGATGCGACGGTTTGATTCCATGGTGCACTCAACACAGTGTCCGTTGTAAACCCAGCGTTCACTGTCATGTCCGTGCTTACATGGTTTTCCGGTGTAGTAGCGTTTAAGTCCGCGCTTTGCGGCATCAATACGTGTAATGATTTCCATGGTAAGCCCTGTTATTAGTATTGGGATTACGGTTATTTTGTGCTGACACAAAAAAAAGATCAACCATATTTGGTTTTTTATTACCTTTGAGGTACGAATAGATATGAAAAGACCGCCGGATGGCGGTCTACAGAGGGTTGTGGCTGGATATCATGAGTAGAAGAAGTATGCCAGTTCTGCTTTTGAGCGCAGCCATTGTCTTGATTTACAGGCTTTAAAAAGCCCATCCATCAATACCTTACCTGGCATTTTGCGCTTACCTGTTAAGTGAGTCTGGATATAGTGACTCGTCGTTCCGGCTTCCTGTGCGAAGGCTTCACGCTCATCCGGAGTAAGTGCAAGCCAGTGCTTTTTGAAATCGAAATGTCCGTTATCGCTCATAGCTATTGCCTGATATTTATTTCAGATAATAAATATTCACCTATAAGGTAACAAAAATCAAGGATAGTTACCCATGAGGTGCATTTACCTGTTGGGTAATATTGCTTTAAATTGAATCATCTTCTGATTCAGATATGAGGCGATTTTCCAGAAAATGAAAAGTATCCAGGACGTCCGCAGGCAAAATCTCAACGACTTGATCGACCGTGAATTCAATGGTGTTCAGACGCGGATGGCTGAAAAACTTGGAACTCAGGCAAATCTGGTAAACCGCTGGGCTCTTGGCAAGAAGGTTATCGGCGACCAGGTTGCGCGAAAAATTGAAGCTGCCGCCAATAAACCCCGTAACTGGCTTGATATCGATCGCTCGCTTTCTCAGGAAGGTTTTCAGCCTGTCGGACCAAGCGACATTGGTCAACTGGCGGCTCACAACCTGGAACGCTGGATGAGCGAAAGCCGCGACCTTTCAACGCAGGGAAAACTTCACCGCGCATCCGGCGTCGCCCAGGTGACAATCAGCCGCCTGTTAAACAATGAGGTCAGCGTTTCCATTTCCACCCTGGAGAATGTTGCATCCGCATTCGGGCGTCACGGCTATGAATTACTGATTCACCCGCACGACCCTGCGACTATCAACTATGACCGCTCGCGCTACGCTTTGTTACCCGAAACCGAGAAAGCAAAGATCGAAAGTTACATTGAATTTGTCATCAACCAGAACGAAAAAAACAAACAATAAAATCATATTTTTCAGTAAGTAAGCCGCCTTCTGGCGGCTTTTTTATTGCCTGTTAGATTACCTAACAGGTAATTTTTTTAACTCATATCTATTGACATCAAACCAGATACGCATAATTATTACCTCAACGGTAACAAACCGAGGTAACAAGTTATGCAGTGGAAAATCATCAACGGTTGGTACTGCGTTACTGCATGCGGATTCATGAGCTGGAAGTTCCGCACCTTACAGGAAGGCATTAAGTGGGCTTTCGTCAGCAAAGAAGCTCGCGATGTGGCCAACGATAACGAGATATGGGAGGGCTGATAATGAACGTTAATCAGCAGAAAAATCTTCAAAAAATCATGCAGGCATTCGACAAGGACTACCGACTGTCAGAACAGCTATATGACCGACAAGTAGAACTGATTGAGAGTATCCGGCTTCATCAACTGTCCTCAACTTTCGACGTTGTAACAGGCAAAGGCGTTCGTCAGGAAGTACTGGAGGCTGCTAAAGACAGCCCTGAGTTCGAAGAACTGATGGATGCCTATCGGCGAGAGGCAATGGCAATTATCGCCCGCTGGGATCTGGCTGATCAGCTTGATGGACAGAGGGACGCGGCATGAAACCGGGAATTTATTTCGACATCAGCAACGAAGACTACCACGCCGGTGACGGCGTGAGTAAGTCGCAACTGGACATGGTTGCCAAGAATCCGGCGCTTCTTAAATGGATTCAGGCAGCACCAGAAGACGAAGAGAAAAAGTCTGCACTGGATATGGGAACCGCATTGCACTGTCTGCTTCTGGAGCCTGGAGAGTTCGACAAACGCTTCATTGTTTCACCGAA
This sequence comes from Escherichia sp. HH091_1A, assembly GCF_030295175.1. Taxonomy (NCBI): domain Bacteria; kingdom Pseudomonadati; phylum Pseudomonadota; class Gammaproteobacteria; order Enterobacterales; family Enterobacteriaceae; genus Escherichia; species Escherichia sp. HH091_1A. Next base: position 3,168,222 of record NZ_AP025747.1, read on the forward strand.
ATTCGATCGTCGGACGAAACAAGGTAAAGCTGACGAAGAGGCATTTCTTCGTGATGTGGCGGATATGGGTATTTCGGTACTTGATGAAGAGCAGTGGCGGAAACTGGAGCTGATGCGTGATAGCGCAATGGCTCACCCGGCGGCACGCTGGATGTTGGAAGCACCTGGTTACTGCGAAGCGTCAATGTACTGGAACGATGAAGAGACGGGTGAGTTGTGCCGAATTCGTCCAGACAAATGGCTGAACGAGCACAACGTGATCATCGACGTGAAAAAGGTTGCAGATATGGACCGTTTTGCACGTCACATCGAGGAATTCCGCTACCACGTGCAGGACGCAATGTACCGCGAAGGCGCAATGAGGGTTACTGGTCAGCCGCATGGTTTTTTCTTTCTTGCCGTGAGCGAAAGCATTGATTGTGGTCGGTATCCGGTACGCGTGTTCGAGCTGGATGCGCCGGATGTCGATGCCGGGCACGCTCTGTTCCGCCGGGATCTGAATACCTATCACGAATGCCGCATCAACGATGAGTGGGGCGGAGTGGAAATTATTAAACGCCCTGACTGGGCACGTAAACAGGATATGTACGTATGAGCAATGATATCGCAATCACATCACAACCAGGCGCAACTGTAGGCACTGCTGCGGCAATCTTCAGCCCCGAGGGCATGAATCAACTGGTGCGTTTCGCTGAGTTGATGTCACAAAGCAAAGCGACTGTACCGAAACATCTTGAAGGCAAACCTGCCGATTGCCTGGCGGTGACCATGCAGGCGGCACAGTGGGGAATGAACCCTTTCGCCGTGGCGCAGAAAACGCATGTGGTAAACGGAACGTTAGGCTACGAAGCACAGTTGGTAAACGCGGTCGTATCCTCTTCCAGCCTGCTGGCGACACGCCTGAATTATCGCTGGAGCGGTGACTGGTCGAATGTTAACGGCAAAACAGATAAATCACCGAATCTGACGGTAACTGTGTCAGCAGTTCTTAAAGGAGAAGCAGAACCACGTGAGCTTACCATCAGTATGGCGCAAGCCGGAGTGCGTAACTCTCCATTGTGGGAACAGGATCCGCGCCAGCAGCTTGCCTATCTTTGCACGAAACGATGGGCTCGCCTGCACGCTCCTGATGTACTTCTCGGTGTTTACACCCCTGACGAATTACAGGAAACGGCACCGCGCGTTGAACGAGACATTACTCCGCAAACAACTACTGCTGCGGGAATGAACAGTCTGATCAACGCTAAACCAATGAAAAAGCCTGATGAGCAAACGCGTAAAGCGGATAGCCGTGATCCAGAAGAAATGCTGATGGCCTTTACCAGCGCAGCGATGAATTACAGCACTGTCTCCGAACTGGATAAGGCTTACAAATACATTGCACAAAAACTTTCAGATGATGACGAACTGCTGGCAAAAGCAACCGACGTTTACAGCGTTCGTCGGGAAGAATTAAACGAAACATCTATGTAACCACCACCGCGGCGCCACGTGCGCCGCACTGCAACCAAGAGAGGTATTCATGAAAGGTGCATTAGGTAAGAAAGAACTCCTGGCGGTGGTGCCACTGTCATGGAGCACTATCGACCGTATGGAGCGCGCAGGGGAATTTCCTAAACGCTGGTATATCACCGATAAACGCTGCGCATGGAACCGTGATGAAGTTGAGCGTTGGCTTGATGAACGTCAGGCAGCAAGCCCGGCAGAGTTCCAGGGTAAAAAGCCTCCTGTTCAGCAACGTGTATATCGTCCCGTGAGCAACGCTGCATGAGTGCGCTGCTAAGGCACTGGAGCAAATGGTCAGGATGGTACTTATTCCTGGCCTCTGTTTCAGCATGGCTTTATCTGCTGGCATTAATTTTCAGAGAGGGTTGGATTAAGTGAGAAAGTTAAGCCGACTTGAAAAATATCACATGAATAAGGTTTCAATGCGCAGTCCGTCAAAGATTGTCGCCGTTACTCCTGCGGCGATAGAGATCGAAAAACGCGCGATTGAAAGAGAGAAAAAAGGGCAATTCCGCATTGCCGCTCACCTTTGGCTTCAGTGTATGGATGTTGCTTCTGGTGATGTTGAACGTGCAAGGATCGCGGTTCGCAGGGACCAATGTATCACAAAAGGTAACGGCCTTCGCCGTGGCGACTATAGCGGCATAGGATGTTGTGGGGTGGTTTATGACTAAGAAATACACACTAATCTATGCAGATCCACCCTGGGTATACCGGGACAAAGCCGCAGATGGTAATCGCGGTGCCGGTTTTAAATATCCGGTTATGAGTGTGCTGGATATCTGCCGCCTTCCTGTGTGGGATTTGGCCGATGAAAACTGTCTGTTGGCCATGTGGTGGGTGCCAACACAACCACTCGAAGCACTAAAAGTTGTTGAAGCCTGGGGATTCCGTCTGATGACGATGAAGGGCTTCACGTGGATAAAATGTGGTAGTCGACAACCAGATAAACTGGTTATGGGTATGGGACACATGACTCGCGCCAATAGTGAAGATTGCCTGTTTGCGGTAAAGGGAAAACTACCTACGCGCATTAATGCAGGGATCGTTCAGTCATTTACCGCACCGCGGCTTGAGCATTCAAGAAAGCCAGATATCGTTCGTGAAAAACTTGTGCAATTATTAGGCGATGTTTCTCGCATTGAACTGTTCGCCCGCCAGACGTCTCATGGCTTCGATGTTTGGGGTAATCAGTGCGAAGACCCGGCAGTGCAACTACATCCTGGATACGCGTTGGATATTGGCGGATTAACAAATGCATTCAGCAATGCTCCGCTGTCACCAACAGACAACCAGGGGCGGGAGCGTGCAGCATGAAGCAGATTATGGTTGCACACAACGGCGTCAGGTTTGAAGTCGTCATGGTTTTGACTAAGTACCGCAATGATGAGGTATTGCAGAGAAAAGAAACTGTAACTTACCGTTATAAACACCGAAGTTCAGCTGTTAGAAGATTACGGAAGATTACGGAAGAGCTAAAAAATGATCCTCATCGTGTTATTGAGGTAAAAGGCAACCCATATAAAATCACAACTTCAGTGGAGCTAAGACATATGCAATAAAATCACGCCTGACGAATCGCGATTATCTCGCTATTGGTATTGCAGAGATTGCTGGACTCAGTGGCGCATGATTTGACAATGCCGCCAGAGCTATCGCATACTGACCGCACTAGAACTTCAAAGCGGTCACCCGCACCCGATAGCTTTGCGGCTTTTTTATGCCTGCAATTTGGCATAGTCACATCCGTACAAAGGTCGGGTGGAGAGGCGTAATACAATACCCAAAAGGGGAATATGCCCGGAGCGTCTTTGAAGGCTCTAGTTGACACCCGATCACCAGCTACTAACTGGTGATTGCTAACTAAAACTTCAAAGGAGGTCATCATGACCAGTCAACTCATCCCCGTATTCAACGGCACTATATCCAACGAAACCGCTCTTCTCGTTAATGCCCGTGATTTACACACTTTCCTCGATGTGGGTAAGCGATTTGCTTCGTGGATTGTCGAACGAATTGCTGAATATGGTTTCGTTGAAAATCAAGACTTTATGATTATTTCCCAAGTTCGGGAAAAAATAGGCAGAGGCCGTCCTGCAAAAGACTACCACCTAACCCTCGATACAGCCAAAGAGCTGGCGATGGTCGAGCGTAACGAAAAAGGTCGTCAGGTACGACGCTACTTCATTGAATGCGAGAAACGTTTAAGACAACAAGAAACAAAAGTGGAGAAGGTCTTGTCAGGCTTCATGCCCGCCATTATGGAGGCGATCAAGCTGGAAGACAAAAAAGAATACAGCGCCCCGCTGAAGCCCGGCTACCGCAGCCTGATTCATTCTCCGTCTGGTGTTCTCGGTCTGACGGAGAACTCACTGCTGATGAATCTGCTGAACCAGTTGCAGGACGACGGGCACGACGTATCGGGCGCGGCGGCGGAGCTGACCACCATGTTCTGCTACATCGTCGGTGTGAGCAAATGCCTGCGTGATATCCAGACTCACGCGGAGTACATCAACGACAAAGCAGGATTCTTCTGACGGGCGGCGGCACAGGGATGTGCCGGGCAAAATTATTCCCCCGCCATCCACTTCTCAAACTTCGACGGGGAGAACGGAATCAGATCCGTATGCTCCCCGTTAATCCAGGAATCAATCATATCGGCCCACTGCTGCAACATGTAGGCGCGCTGTCTGGCGTATTCCGCTTTGTTATATACGGCGCGCACACCTTTCTGCTCATGTGCCAGAGCCTTTTCAATCCAGTCTGAAGGATAACCAGCCTCATGCAACAACGTACTGGCTGTACGGCGCATATCGTGTACGGTGAAGCCCTGAATATGCTCACCATCTTCATTTATTATTTTCACCGTTCTGTCGATCAGAGAGTTCAGCGCGGCATTAGATAATGGCTTCCGGAAATTGTAACGACCAGGAACCAGATATTCACTTCCACCAGCGCACATCTGCAACCCGACCAATATATCCTGAGCCTGTTTAGGCAGGTAAATAACGTGCGCCCGGCTTCCCTTCATGCGGTCTGAAGGAATTGTCCATGTCCATTTTTTAAAATCTATTTCATCCCACGTTGCGTTGGTGAATTCGCCTTTACGAACCATAGTGATAAGCACCAGCTTTAAAGCCATTTTCATAGTGCCCATAGCACCAATGGCATCCAGCGTGCGGAAGAACAGGCCAATTTCTTCTGGTGTCAGTGTTCGCTCTCTTGGTTTAAATATGGCGATAGACGAAGGTTTAATGTCAGCCGCAGGATTAAACAAACCATGACCACGGTCATTGGCGTGACGGTATACGCTGCTGATGATCTCCCTTGCCTGTACTGCTGTTGCCCGACCACCGCGTTCGACAATCCGGTCACACAAATCACGAACCATCGATGTGGTAATTTCAGTCATCATTTTGTTGCCAAGAACTGGAAGTATGTCACGGTCGATCACCGCCTGCTTCATTGCGCGGGTACTGTCAGCCAGGATGACGTGTTTCATATAACTGTCGGTATGTACCGTAAACGTCTCGGCACCACGAATCTTTTTGATACCGTCACGTTTAGCCGCAGCCGGTGACTGGCCTGCTTTAAGCAGCTTCTTTGCAGCAATCAGTTCTTCTCGCGCTTCTGCCAGGCTGATACCGTCACGCCCATACTGCCCGATTACCAGTGTTTCGCGGCGACCGTTGATACGGTAGTCATAGCGAAACGAGACCGTGCCTGACGTAAGCACAGCTACATACAGCCCGTCACGATCGGAGACCTTGTACAGTTTGTCCTGCGGCTTGAGGTTTTTTAATTTTGTATCGGTAAGCACAATTCACCCGTATAGAAACCATTTTCATGACGGTATGAGAGTATACCTTTAAGGTAATACCGTCACCTGTACCGCAGAAAAATATGGTGTAGAGTGAATAGAAATGAATACATAAAAACAAAAACCCTCTGTAAAAACAGAGGGTTAAATTAGTATCTGAATAGGAATGAGTTGCTATGAGTTAGCTGTTAATCATTCCCACTCAATAGTCGCCGGCGGCTTGCCGCTGATGTCATACACCACGCGGGAAATACCGTTCACTTCATTGATAATGCGGTTGGAAACGCGACCGAGGAAATCGTACGGCAGATGCGCCCAGTGTGCGGTCATAAAGTCGATGGTTTCGACAGCACGCAGAGAGACAACCCAGTCATACTTACGACCATCGCCCATTACGCCAACGGAACGTACTGGCAGGAAGACGGTGAACGCCTGGCTGACTTTGTCGTACAGGTCCGCTTTACGCAGTTCTTCAATGAAGATGGCATCAGCACGGCGCAGCAGGTCGCAGTACTCTTTCTTCACTTCGCCCAGCACACGAACGCCAAGCCCTGGTCCCGGGAACGGGTGACGGTACAGCATGTCGTACGGCAGGCCCAGCTCCAGACCAATTTTACGCACTTCGTCTTTGAACAGCTCTTTCAGCGGTTCAACCAGGCCCATCTTCATCTCTTTCGGTAGGCCGCCCACGTTGTGGTGAGATTTGATGACGTGAGCTTTACCGGTTGCAGACGCGGCAGATTCGATAACATCAGGGTAGATAGTACCCTGCGCCAGCCACTTCACATCTTCCAGTTTCAGCGCTTCTTCATCGAATACTTCAACGAAAACGCGACCGATGATTTTACGTTTTGCTTCCGGATCGTTTTCACCAGCCAGCGCTGACAAGAAGCGATCTTCTGCCGGAACGTGAACAATGTTCAGACCAAAGTGATCGCCAAACATATCCAGAACCTGCTCTGCTTCGTTAAGACGCAGCAGGCCGTTGTCGACGAATACGCAAGTCAGGTTTTTGCCGATTGCGCGGTGCAGCAGCATTGCGGTTACGGAGGAATCCACGCCACCAGAGAGGCCGAGGATCACTTTATCGTCGCCTACCTGCTCACGGATACGGGCTACTGCATCGTCGATAATTTTCGCTGGCGTCCACAGGGCTTCACACTGGCAGATATCACGCACAAAACGCTCCAGCATGCGCATCCCCTGGCGGGTGTGAGTCACTTCCGGATGGAACTGTACGCCATAGAAGCGTTTTTCTTCATTTGCCATGATGGCGAACGGGCAGCTTTCGGTGCTGGCTACGGTGATGAAGTCGGACGGGATAGCGGTAACTTTATCGCCGTGGCTCATCCAGACATCGAGCAGAGGTTTACCGTCTGCTGTCAGAGCATCTTCGATACCGCGAACCAGTGCGCTGTCGTTTACGACTTCAACCTGCGCATAGCCAAATTCACGTTCGTTAGAGGCTTCAACATGACCACCCAACTGCATTGCCATGGTCTGCATACCATAGCAAACGCCGAATACCGGTACGCCTGCTTCAAAGACATACTGCGGCGCACGCGGGCTGTTTTCTTCGGTGGTGCTTTCCGGGCCGCCGGAAAGAATAATGCCGCTTGGATTGAAGTCACGAATTTGTGCTTCTGTCACATCCCACGCCCACAGTTCGCAGTAAACACCCAGTTCACGCACGCGGCGCGCAACCAGTTGGGTGTACTGAGAACCGAAGTCCAGAATGAGGATGCGATGCTTATGAATGTTTTCCGTCATTGACGCTTATTCCGAGGCAAGTGAAACAGATAATATAAATCGCCCGACATGAAGTCGGGCGAAGAGAATCAGGAGCCCAGACGGTAGTTCGGGGACTCTTTAGTAATGGTCACGTCGTGAACGTGGCTTTCCTGAATGCCCGCACCGCTGATACGTACAAACTCCGCTTTAGTACGCAGTTCGTCGATAGTACCACAGCCGGTCAGGCCCATACAGGAGCGCAGGCCGCCCATCTGCTGGTGAATGATCTCTTTCAGGCGACCTTTATAGGCTACGCGACCTTCGATACCTTCCGGCACCAGTTTGTCGGCAGCGTTGTCGCTCTGGAAGTAACGGTCAGAAGAACCTTTGGACATCGCGCCCAGAGAGCCCATCCCACGGTAAGACTTGTAAGAACGGCCCTGGTAGAGCTCGATTTCACCTGGAGATTCTTCAGTACCCGCCAGCATGGAACCTACCATCACCGCGCTTGCACCAGCAGCGATAGCTTTGGCGATATCGCCAGAGAAACGAATACCACCGTCAGCGATAACCGGAATCCCGGTGCCTTCCAGGGCTTCTACTGCGTCAGCAACGGCAGTGATCTGCGGAACACCGACGCCAGTAACAATGCGGGTAGTACAAATAGAACCAGGGCCGATACCCACTTTAACGGCACTGCAACCGGCTTCTGCCAGCGCGCGGGCACCTGCAGCTGTTGCCACGTTGCCGCCGATGATTTGCAGGTCAGGATATTTAGCGCGAGTTTCACGGATACGCTGCAGAACGCCTTCAGAGTGACCGTGAGAGGAGTCAATCAGCAGAACGTCAACGCCTGCGGCAACCAGCGCATCAACACGCTCTTCGTTACCCGCACCTGCACCAACCGCTGCACCTACACGCAGACGGCCTTGTTCGTCTTTACAGGCGTTCGGTTTACGCTCCGCTTTCTGGAAGTCCTTCACAGTGATCATGCCGATCAGGTGGAATTCATCATCAACCACCAGCGCTTTTTCAACGCGTTTTTCGTGCATTTTTGCCAGCACAACTTCACGGGCTTCGCCTTCACGCACGGTTACCAGACGCTCTTTCGGCGTCATGTAAACGCTGACCGGCTGGTTCAGGTCGGTAACAAAACGCACGTCACGACCGGTGATGATGCCGACCAGTTCGTTTTCTTCGGTCACAACCGGATAGCCTGCAAAACCGTTACGCTCGGTCAGCTCTTTCACTTCGCGCAGCGTCGTGGTTGGCAGTACGGTCTGCGGATCGGTTACCACGCCAGATTCGTGTTTTTTCACACGGCGAACTTCTTCAGCCTGGCGCTCGATAGACATGTTTTTGTGGATAAAGCCTATACCGCCTTCCTGAGCCAGGGCGATAGCCAGGCGCGCTTCCGTTACGGTATCCATTGCTGCGGAGAGCATAGGGATATTCAGACGAATAGTTTTCGTCAGCTGGGTGCTGAGGTCAGCGGTATTCGGCAGAACGGTAGAATGTGCAGGAACGAGGAGAACGTCGTCAAACGTCAGAGCTTCTTTAGCGATACGTAGCATGGGCAATATCTCGACCAGAGTGGTTAATAAATATTGCCGCGGCATTATACAGAGCGTAACCGATTGCATCTACCCCTTTTTGCAAAAAATGCTTGCTATCCCCGGAGGGCGGGTTACTATCGACTGAATAACCTGCTGATTTAGAATTTGATCTCGCTCACATGTTACCTTCTCAATCCCCTGCAATTTTTACCGTTAGCCGCCTGAATCAAACGGTTCGTCTGCTGCTTGAGCATGAGATGGGGCAGGTGTGGATCAGTGGCGAAATCTCTAATTTCACACAACCGGCTTCCGGTCACTGGTACTTTACGCTTAAAGACGATAACGCCCAGGTGCGCTGTGCGATGTTCCGCAACAGCAATCGCCGGGTGACCTTTCGCCCACAGCATGGGCAGCAGGTTTTAGTTCGCGCCAACATTACGCTGTATGAACCTCGCGGCGATTATCAAATTATTGTCGAAAGTATGCAGCCCGCCGGTGAAGGTTTGCTGCAACAGAAGTACGAACAGCTTAAAGCGAAGTTGCAGGCTGAAGGTTTGTTCGACCAGCAATTCAAGAATCCGCTACCGTCACCTGCGCACTGCGTGGGCGTTATCACCTCAAAGACCGGTGCTGCACTGCACGATATTTTGCATGTGTTGAAACGCCGCGATCCGTCTCTGCCGGTGATCATCTACCCGACCGCCGTTCAGGGCGATGACGCACCGGGGCAAATCGTTCGCGCCATTGAGCTGGCGAATCTTCGCAACGAATGTGACGTACTGATCGTCGGGCGTGGCGGTGGTTCGCTGGAAGATTTATGGAGTTTTAACGATGAACGCGTGGCACGGGCGATTTTTGCCAGCCGCATTCCGGTGGTTAGCGCCGTTGGGCATGAAACCGATGTGACGATTGCCGACTTTGTTGCTGATCTACGTGCGCCAACGCCGTCAGCTGCCGCCGAAGTGGTGAGCCGCAATCAACAAGAGTTACTGCGCCAGGTGCATTCAGCCCAGCAACGGCTGGAAATGGCGATGGATTACTACCTCGCCAACCGCACGCGACGTTTTACGCAGATCCATCACCGCTTGCAGCAACAGCATCCACAGCTCCGGCTGGCGCGTCAGCAAACCACCCTTGAGCGTCTGCAAAAGCGGATGAGCTTTGCGTTGGAGAATCAGCTTAAACGCGCCGGTCAGCAACAGCAGCGATTAACACAGCGGCTGAATCAGCAAAATCCGCAGCCGAAGATTCACCGTGCGCAAACGCGGATCCAACAGCTGGAATATCGTCTCGCTGAAACACTTCGCGTACAGCTTAGCGCAACGCGCGAACGCTTTGGTAACACAGTGACGCACCTCGAAGCGGTGAGTCCACTCTCCACGCTCGCACGCGGTTATAGCGTTACCAGCGCCGCTGATGGCGCGGTGCTAAAACAGGTTAAGCAGGTGAAAGTGGGTGAGACACTGACCACTCGCCTGGGCGATGGCGTAGTGATCAGTGAAGTGAGTGCTGTGACGAAAAGCCGCAAGCCGCGCAAGAAAACCTGATGACGTATTGCGTACCAGACTTTCCCCCGCTTTACAGACCCGATAAGACTACTGGAAACAGGTCGCAAACCCCGCAGTACTGGATGCCTGAATACCGCAGTTTTGTGTCCCCGCCCCTTCATCCATGCCACAATAGAACGAACCGGCCCGATCGGTAGAGAAATAGGGGAAGCTTATCGATGATGGCCATCCCAGCGCGCTAAAGCTGCTATGTAACGACTGTAAATCGGTATAGCTCGGTGCTCTACTAAAGTCACCGCACTGCTTTGCAATATCCCATTTTTGAGCATCGATCACATGTGCCAGCGCCCAGATTTCATTATTCACCGTTGGCGCTACTGCCGCTGTAGCCCCTGACGGCAACTCTGATTTCAATAGTGGGCGGTGTAACGTCTTGCCACTTACTGTGGCGGTATCCGCCATATGTCCCCAGAAATAAGCCGTGGCAACATTCGGACTGGTCGGCACGGTGAAAATGGTATCCAGCGTCGCGGTTATCGCGGCGTTATTGGTCAGCGTCACCGTCAACGGCGTTTTATATCCTGGCGTATTATCCTGACGAACGGTAAAACTTGCCGTACCGTCCGCCCCTGTCACGCCGTCGATCGTATTCCCACTGTCAGCCAGCGTGACTGCTGCACCGGATGAGGGTTGCACAGTCAAATCGTCCATCGCGTCCACATCACCATACAATGTCGCCCCGCTGTTACGCGGCACGGCTTCACCACGTTTTAAGGTGAAAGCGACATTCGGTACCGGCTTCCCGGCGCTGTCTTTTACGGTAACAACGAGGGGCACGGCTTCACCTTTTTTTACCTTCGCCGCCTGAGTAATGGCATCCATCGCGGTCGATGTCAGCGTGACGCTGGAGACGGTCGCGCGAGGATTGACCAGACATCCCTGATACGCCGTACTCGCCGTCGACGACTCCAAACCATTACTCAGACTGACAACCAGGGCATTCCCCTGTCTGTTATCCAGTGCCCACCATGCATACTTCGTAGACCAGCCGATTTGAGTCGTCAGCGTGTTCCCCGGATAACGCGCATAGAGCGATGATAAATCATCGCTCAATGGGCGACGCGCCGATTCACATGGGCTGAGATTGCCGTCTGCCCTTTGCGTTGCGTTAAACAACGGCCACACTTCATTGTTATCCGTCACCTGACTGACTCCAGCGCTCGACGGCAGCTCTTTCAACAATTTAGGCCGTTCAAAGACCACGCCGTTTTCCGCCGTTACCGTATCTGGCATATGGCCCCAGTAGGTCGCCATTGCGGAATCCGGGCTGGTGACGACGGTAAAGATCGCATCAAGAACGCTGGTAGTTGCGACATCTCGCGCCAGTATAGCGGTGAATGGAATGGCCAGGCCGATGGTCTCAGGCTGTTCAACATTGAAAGTGGCCGTACCATCACTGCCGGTGAAACCTTGCCATTGCGTATCGTGTGCGGCCAGAGAAAACTCCGCCGACACAGGTGTCAATTCTGTCAACGTCATTGCATTTGCCGTCGTGTTCACTCCTGCTCCTGAACGACTCATCGCTGAACCACGCCTGAGCGTCACGGCCTCTCCCGCCAGCGGGTTACCATCACGATCTTTGACCGTCACCACAATCGGCAGTGGGTTACCTTTTTTCACTGACGCGCTGGGTCGCCCGCCATTACTGAGGGTTCTGGCGTTATCCATTGCGGATGACGTCAACATTACGCTGACGCCTGCCGGATGCGGCTTCGTCAGGCAAAGCATCAGCGCGTTGGTTGACGAGCTCTTCGCGATATCTCCTGCGCTCAGGCTGACAGTTTGATACTGCCACGTATATAAATCCGGCATGACCATATCATAAGCCCACCACTTGCCTGCATATATCGGCAGCCCCAGGTCAGTCTTTATCGCACCGTTGGGATGATCATTATACAAATCCAACAATTCATTACTGCGCGGTTGATTCTCCAGCGGACAATCTGTCGATGTTAAATTTTGAAAGTTGCTCATATACGACCACACTTCACCATTGCCGTTAGTGCTAATCGATGACCCTGAAGTCGCTTCGGCTTTCAGCAGCGGTCGTCTGAAGGTGACGCCTGCCGAACTGGTAAAGGTGTCCGGCATGTGCCCCCAGAATTTCGCGCTCGGTGAGTCCGGGCTGGTTATCACAGTGTAGATAACATCCAGCGTGGCGGTTTTGGTTGTATCGCGCGCCAGCGTGACGGTTATCGGTGTCGCCAGACCGGTCGTGGCATTCTGACTCACTTCAAAGGTGGCTGTGCCATCACTGCCCGTTGTTCTGAGCACTTTTGACCCATTTGCCGTCAGCCCAGCGTCGCTGTTCACGGGTATCAATGACTTCACGGTAAGATCGTCCGCACTTGAGTTAACGGTTGCTTTCGAGCGATCCAGCGTCGTTTCACGCGTGAGGGTAAAGTCGGCGTAGGGCACCGGGTTCCCGGCGCTATCACGTACGGTCACCGTCAGCGGAATCGTCTCACCTTTCTTCGCCACGGCGCTCGGTCGACCACCATTGCTGGCCGTTTTTGCCACATCCTGCGCTGTTGAAGTGATCGCTATCGTCGCCGGAACGGTATGCGGTTCCACCAGGCACATCACTACCGCCGTATAACTGGACGATGCCTGAACTGTCTGACCATTAACGAGCGAATATGCCTGGTTGCTCCAGCTGCTGCCAGAAACCGTCATCATGTCGTAGGCCCACATATACCCGGCGGAAGTCGGCAAGCCGAGCACCGTGCCCAACTGGTTGTTAGGGTAATCCGCATACAACCCCTGCATGTCAGTCATCAGCGGTTGATAACTCTCATCACATCCAGCCTTGCTGGCATCCATTTTCTCCGTTGCTGTCAGACGCGACCAGACTTCATTATTAGTCGTAACCGCCGTACCACCAGAAAGTTCAGCTTTGAGGAAAGGCCGTTTGAAGGTGACGCCTTCGCTGCTGGTAAAGGTTTCCGCCATATGCCCCCAGTTGGCCGCCAGCGGTGTATCCGGGCTGGTGACGACGGTGAAGATCACTGGCAAGGTGTTCGACGACACCCCGGTATCATTCAACAGGGCATAAAAGTCGGTTTTAAGTCCGGTGGACGCATCCTGTCGGAGTGTTATCGTGGTGGTTCCGTCTGGCCCGGTCACGCCATACACGGTGGCCGATGCATTGGTATCAACTGTACTGGCCGCTGCGGGTGTCACCGAAACCGTCTGCATCGTCACTAATACATTCTGGCGATTGAAAGAACTGCTGCGCTTCAGTGTAAACGGCGTATTACCCACCGGGTTTCCTTGCGCATCTTTGGTCGTGACGCGAATAACAACCTCATCGCCTTTTTTCACTTTAATGGCGCTCAGATTATCGTCAACCTTAACGAATTGCGTGGCGTCCGCAGGCTCCAGAGACACCTGGCTGGCAACAGCCGCAGGTGTTGTGCGACAGGTTTGTAATACCAGCACGGTGGTCACGATTTGAGAAACCGCGCCAGAATTCAGCTGCACCACATTGTAATAACGGTTACTTAATTGCGTATCACTCGGTGTATTGGTGAGATAACTGGTTGCTACCGGCCATCCCTGCACTGTACCCATCGCATTACCACTATTGGCACTGTACAAAGACTGCAGGCCATCCAGTGTCGGCATATACTCTGCACCGCATCCATCCATATCGGTGTTATTTGACTGAACCACACTGAATCTTGCCCAATCTTCACCATTCTCAAAAGTGCTATAGCGTGCATAGTTATTGGTAAGTTCTTTAAACAGTAATGGTCGCTTATACGTCATGCCATCAGAGGCCGTTACCGTTTCAGGCATGTGCCCCCAAAAATTCGCTTTAGGAGAATCTGGGCTGGTTACCACGGTAAAGACCACCGGGAGGGTCGCCTGAACGCCGCTGACGCCATCCAGTGATGCCGTGAGATCGGTTCTTAACCCGGTACTGTTATCCTGTTTCAGCGTAAAGGTTGTCGACCCGTCAGCCCCCGTCACGCCATAGATCATTTCAGTTGTTGCCTGAAAATTACTCCGCGTATTTCCCCAGACATCGGCTACGGTCAGCGCACCTGCACTCGCTGTCGCTGATGTATACCTCCGGTTTATGCTGGTGGCACGTTTCAGAATAAACGCCGCATTGCCAACCGGGTTACCTTGCGCATCTTTCGTGGTGACGCGCACTACCGACTCTTCGCCTTTTTTGGCTTTAACTACACTCAGTGTATCGTCAACATAAACCAGAGCCGCAGGATCTGCCGCTTCCAGTAGAATCTGGGTCACCGTGGTGACCGGCGTGGTTTGACAGGTCAGTAGATCCAGTGTCGACGTTGACACCATGGCACTGGTGCCATTACCGAGATCCACCGCTTTGTAGTTACGCTGTTCCATGCCAGTGTTGTCGGGCGTGCTGGATAAATAACGCGTTACAACCGGCCAGCCCTGGACGGTTTTTATGGTATTGCCGGCGTGATTATCAAACAACGACAACAACCCAGCCTGAGTGGGAACATAGCTAGCGCCGCAGCCGCTACTGGTTGAGTTCGCCTGGGTTTGGGTAAACAGCGCCCAGTTTTCATTGTCTTCGAATATTGATGTTCGCCCGGTCTGACTTGACAGTTCCTTTAACAGCAATGGGCGTTTAAAAACGGTACCATCTGCCGCCGTTAAGGTTTCCGGCATATGGCCCCACATTTTCGCTTTGCTACTATCCGGGCTGGTGACCACAGTAAAGATCGTATCCAGGCTGTCTTTTTTCGTCGCATCAGAGTAAAGCGTCGCCGTCAGCGCCGTTTTGGTGCCGTGAGTATCCGGGCGTGTAATATTGAGGATTTTGCTGCCGTCGCTACTGGTCATGGCAGTATAAAATCCCGCGGTGTCGTTCAACGTCGTTTCATCCGCCAGCCCACTGTTAATCACCACCGGTGCCACCAGCGCATCGCCACTACCGGCAATATGTTTTTCGCCCGTGCGGGTATAACCGTCTCCGCGACTGAGTTTAAATGGCATATCCGTGAGCGGATTACCCTGCGCATCTTTTACCGTTACCTTAACCCGTAGCGTTTCGCCTTTTTTCAGCTTCGCCGCGTTATTTCCGGCAGCCCACTGTGCGTTATCAACCACATCCAACGTAATGCTGCTGGCAGGTTTGTTCGCCGTCGTCAGGCAACTGACGTAAACCGGCGTATCGCCGCCGATAGCCTGTGCGCCGTTATCCAGGGCAATGGTGTAATAGTGCGGCGTTACATCCGCGGGGGAACTGCTCCAGTAGGGCTGACGCTGCGTCGGCCAGCCGTGTGTGGTTTGCACCGCATTGCCGTTATTAGCGTCATAGAGCGCATTGAGCTGTGAGCGGCGCGGCAGCATATTGGCTCCGCAACCGCCTTTACTGGTAATGGCCGTACTGGCCTGGCTAACACGCGCCCAGACTTCGTTTTTTTCCGTTAATGTGCCATCCGGACTGGTGATTTCTGCTGCCAGCTTAGGCCGGGTAAAGGTTAATGAATCAACGGTAATCGTTTCATCCATATGGCCCCACATCTGCGCCCCACTAACATCCGGGCTGGTTGGGGTGGTAAAAATAACATTGTAATTAATGGCATTTGGTAGATGGGAATTGACCGGCGTAATGCTCAGCACGGTTCTTAACCCCACCCCTTGGGGTTGCTCTATTTCGACCGTTGCTACACCTTGTGCATCTGTCGTACCCGTGTAGACCATAGAGGGCTGCGATGTGCCGTATTGCGTGCCATTCATCGTGATTGCGCCGCTGCTCGGGTCATCAAACCCGCTCACCTGCCCCGCTCGGTTATACCCCATGCCTTTAGTGATGGTGAAGGCTGTAAAGGGAACGGGGGTATTATTGAGCGCGTTAATCGTACGCACGGTCATCACGATGGTGTCTCCCACTTTGGCCTGTGCTTTGCTGCCGAGAGTAATATCGTGATCGGTGCTGACTTCAACGTTCGCTACCATCTCATTGCCCGAACAGGAGAGATAATTTCGCTTAAAGCCGGAGTAGCTGTCGACGCTCCCGTTCGCCAAATTCACCGATGAATGCGTGGCTTGCTCCGCCGCGCTTAAGTAGCTCTGTTGTGCGGTGGGCCAGCCATATTCCGTGCCGATGGCGTTGCCTGGATGGGCAGTAAATAAGCCTTCCAGCGAACTCTGCCGGGGGATATGGCCCACACCGCATTCTGCCTGCATACTGGTGTCTTGATCGAACAGCGCCCAGTCTTCGTTATTTTCCCGCACCGATCCCAGTTCATGCTCAGTTTCATCCGCAAGTAATGGGCGTTTGAACAGACTGCCAGATACAACAATGCCGCGCATATGGCCCCACATCCGCGCCTTGTCGCTGTCCGGACTGGTGATCACAGTAAAAATCACGTCTTTGGCATCCGTGGCCGTAAAATTGCTGCGCATTTTCGCCGTGATATGGGTTTTCACGCCTGCGCCGTCGGGCTGGCTCAGGGTTAGCGAAGCCTGACCGTTGACATCGGTCATGCCTTCATAGGTGTGAGCATCAACCTGTTGCAAATTCGAACCACCAGTAATCTGCACCGGATGGGCTTCCCAGGCAGGATCGGTTTGATTTTTGCGGTTAACACCGTCATCCAGATGCAGCGAGAAGTAGTAATACGCCAGCGGTTGATCGTTATTTTTATTGTCGGTGATTGTCAGACGCATCGAGGCGTCTTCACCCACCTTCGCTTTCATCGCCTGTGCCGTATCATCATAGTTTTCGGGCGTAAGGACGATTTTCGGTTCGACGTCAGGCGCGGGTTTATCCACGCAGCTCACAAGAAACGGGGTGCTATCCGGCTTTTGCATTTCACCACGGTTTGAAACATCCGCCGCATGGTGCTGCCCGGTGGTGCCCGCCAGCGATGACCAGTAATAATCCCCCTGCATCGGCCAGCCAAGGACTGTCTGCACCGACGTGGGGATAACGGTCGCCAGCGCGCCGAAGTGGCGCATGCCGGGCAGCACGGTGCAGTGGCTATCTGCGCCGCTCCAGGTGAAGGTGGACCAGGTTTCGTTATGATCGACGACCGTGGCGCTTTCATTGCTGACTTCTGCCGCCAGCTTTGGTCGACTGAAGGTGTAACCGTGGGCTTCTACCGTCTCCGCCATATGGCCCCACATCGTAGCCTGCGCCACGTCCGGGCTGGTGAGTACCGTAAAAATCACCGCGGTTTCGCTGGTTTGCGCAAAACCGGAGATGCTGACCACCAATGGCGTTTTGACGCCAGGGCCATTCGGTTGGCTCACCGTGATGGTGGCCGTGCCGTTGGCATCAGAAGTGCCATGGTATTCGGTATCCGTCGTCGTTAACTCGGTGCTATCCAGTATCACCGGCGCACTATTATTCACCGCCCCCTGGCGATTTTCAGCATCTTTACGTTTGATAATAAACGGAATATTACCCGCGACGTTGCCCTGACAATCTTTAGTGGTGACGGTGAGCGTGATGGTGTCGCCAACGGTGGTTTTTGCCGCCGCGATCGTTTCGTTAAAACCACTGGCGCTCACCGAGATTAAATCGCCCTGCGCGGGCGCGATGTTCAGGGTCACTTTCTGGTCCACCAGCGCCACCGTCCCCGCATAGGGATACCCGGTCGAGGTCAGCAGGTAGAGCATTGGGAGGGTTTGCTGCGCATCAATCTGTGGCCAGGCCACCAGCAAGCGTCCGGCCAGCCCCTGAGCGCAAAAGCTACGGTTAGCAATAGGTTGTGGGTTAAGGGGCACATCGGGCGTGGCGGCATCGGCCCACACCAGGCTGACGGTAGGGGGTGTTTGATTTTCCCAGCGCAGCGCAGGTGGTGTGGAAAACTGGTCGCCTTCATTGTCCTGAGGATTAGCGACAATCAGGTTAGCAGCGTCATCGTCAACGCTAAATTCATTCGGTTTAGCAGAAAACCCGACATTATGAGATTCAGCAGGATTAAGCTGAACACTGCCCTGATAGACGGGTACGCTGGCGCTGTCGGCAAAAGGAACGGTTCCGTTAAACTCGCCTGTAGAATCAGGATATGTCTGCCATTCAGCCCCTGCCCGTGCAAAGTCAGACAGCATAAAAGCTGCCAACATGCCCAGAAGCATAATGATTTTCCCTGGTTTCAGACATACCGACATGTAAAAAACTCCAGCATGATAAACAAAACATCAACCTGTTTTGCTTAACGCGTCGCTAAGCAAAACAGGCGGAAAACAGCATCCCCGTATGGGAATGCTGTTGTGCGCATTAGTGGTGTTTGTAAATAATTGACAGCGTATAGCCCTGAACGCCGTCGCCGTTTGCCGGGATCGCAAGACCACTCTTACCATTACGGTCACTACCGTTAAGGCTGGTTCTTGCTTCTTCGTTAGTTTGCGGGATAACAATGTCATTGTTATCGAAGCTGGCATTAGCAATACCGCCCGCCGCACCGAGTTGTTTACTGTTACCGTTAAAGACCCATGCAAAGTCATAGTTAGCGGTAACGTCCATATCCGTACCTGCGTCGTATTTACCGTTCTGGTTTTCATCCGAGTACAGTTTGGCCACATACGTTTTGTTAAGCGCAATGGCCGTATTACCACCGATAAGGTTGGTAGTGGTGCCTTTCTCGAAGATGGCAACTTTCAGATTCTGGTTCACAACCGGGCCGGGATCGACATTGTCCGTATCGCTGCCGCCACCGCTGGCCGTTGAAATATCCAGCAGAGTCAGCGACGTTCCCTGGAAAGGATTACCGGTCTGGGTGATGGGCTGGATTTCAACACCGATATAACGCCCACGTTCGTCATCAGTGAGTTTATAACTCGTCTTGCCTGCCGCTGCGGTCAGCTCCGTTTTACCGCCACCCGCATTATCGCTGTAACTGTACCATTTGATAGTGGCTGTCGTTTTCGCATCAATGCCTGCGGGACCATCATCAATATCCCCTTCGGTATCGCCGATATCCCAACCCAGCGTGATGGTATCCCCTGAGTAAAGGCGTTTATCCGTCTCGCTACCTGCAGGACGGGTCCCTTTACCATCAGACGTCACTTTAATGTGATCCGCATCTTCCGAGTTAATCGTGGCATTCCCCCCTTCGCGATAGAGCCAGGGTATAGTCCCCTCGAATTCAGCGGTCGTTCCACTGGCGACCCAGGCGGCATCTTCCGCCATAGCGGCTGGTACGGCACAGTATCCAGCCAGCATCAGTGCCAGCGCGACTTTTGTCAGGCCACGTTTCATATGAGGTTTCATAAACACTCTCCTTGATTAATATTCAGCGGTGGCCCGATCAGCCATGGCGCCGCCCCTATTTCTTGCTGTAATTGACCTGCAAACCGTATCCCTGCACGCCATCGGTTACCTGGGCACTAAACTTTGCTGCCGCGTCCTTGTTGGTTGCCGGGATCTCTATATCGACGTTCGTGGTATTGGTTTGCGCACCGGTATTGCCATTTACGCTATGCCCCGTGAATTCCCACTGATAGTCATACTGTTTCATCTCGTTGTCAGTGAGCTTCTCAGAAAGTTGGAACACACCGTCTTTGTTAGCGTCTCGCCACAGCACAAAGCGATAGCGGCTATTGAGGGGTAACGGTTCTTTGTTACCAATAAGATTCACGGGCTTAGCTGCACCAACGCGGTAGATAAAAGCATTCAGCCCGCCGATGTCAGAACCCAGGAACGTTACGTCAACATAGTTACTGTCATCGTAAGGGGCGGCTTTCGCCTTCCAGCGGAAAGTGCCGGGCAACGTACTGGAGAGCGTAACGGTCCCCTTTTCTTTATCTTGTTTGGCGATAAAAACGCACGGTACTTCGGTGGTGCAGGGTTTATTCGTCAGCGTCACTTTTTTATCGTTGGCATCAAACAGCTGCGGGCTGAGATTATCCTGCGGCAAGACATTACCGTTACGGTCAGTGTTGTCGCCAAAGCTATCGGTAATGTCGAGATCCATGACGACACCATCTACACCATCCGCTTGCGCGCTGGCTTCGTGGCTGTGATTGTTCTCATCCGGTACATTGGCGATGTTGTTAACGATGAGCTCAATTTTACGATCCTGCTGAACGGTGATTTCCACCACGCCGGAGTTCTGCCGATTGCCTTTTTCATCTTCCAGCGCCAGCCGTACCCGCCAGGTATTGAGTTTTTCCTGGTCGGCTTTATCAGAGCTGTACTGCCAGGCAGGCAGCACCAGATTCCAGTGATTGTTGTTACCTTCAGTAAGCGTATTTTCTTTGATAACCGGCATCACCAGCGTACGTGCAGCATTGTTTTTCGCCTGCCAGGAGGCAGCAACGATTTTGTAGTGATGATTAATGAGCGCGTTAATGGTCCACTTACATTTTTCCAGCCCGATGGCTGCTTCTGGCGTATCTTTAATCACGCACTCGGGATGTTCATTCGTCGCATCGGCTTTCAGCCACAAAGTGACATCGAGCGGATCTTTCTCTTTGTATTCCAGAACAATAAAGTTGTTACGTTCAACAAAGTCGTGGCGGCTGCCCATGAGCGAGTGAGCCGCGTTCACTTTGTCAGGATCAAGCTGGTCTTTGAGCGGGACACCAAACTGGTAGTTCAGCGTTGCGTTAACAGAAAGATCGGTATTATCGCCAGTGCCGGCTTTGAAATCCGTTCCTACGGCAATGAGTGGTACGGGCTGGTATTTCACACCCAGCGTGACGGCGAAGGGATCTTTCTCCAGATTATCGGTGCCAAAAAGCGCGACTTCATCACCGTAATATTGTTCGAAAACGATTTTGCCGCCAAGCTGCGGGTAAGCGGGTAGCCAGGTTTCGGCGCGAATATCCCAACCGCGCGCAGGACGCTCCTCATAAAAATCGAAATCTTCGGAGTCTTTCCAGTCAGAAAGCGGGTGATAATAGTTGCCAGAGAATTTTAAATAATCAGTCCACGCTTCGGCGCCTAAACCTAAACGGCGATGCCCACGGGTAAAATCATAATCATAAAATATATTTCCACCCAATAACCATCTATCAAAATTATGTCTTACACCAAGCCCAATATTCCCGATCGTACGATCTTCTTTTCGTTGTGCAGAAAATTGGCTGAAATAAACAGTAGTTTGATTATCATACCAGGGAACAAAATAGTCGATGGAACTGCCATCCAGATCGCCGCCCTGACCAAGAGAAAGATTCGTTCGGACCTTACCGTAGGGGGAGAGTGTATCCTCAATATAAGATTGTGTCGTAGAGGTAATTTGACTTTGCAGATAGCTTCTGGCCTGGGACTCCAGCGCCTCGGGTGTCAGGTTTTCAAACCCTTGCGTGGCAGAGTTAATGACGTAATCGGCACCACGCTCTTTTAGCGATTTACCCTTGTTGGTTTGTTCTTCCTGTTGTGCGGCCTGACTACCTAAATCAGGTAACGATTCTTTATGCTCAACATTTATCTCTGGAGCCGCAAAAGCAGCTCCAGAGATAAATGTTAGCATAATACAGCGTTTCCATCGCAGCATGCACATCCCCTGTGACATTAATAATGCTTAAAATTAGCTCTAATATTCTATTCCAGATTATTCAGAAAGGCACGCCAGGAAAACTAAATATAATCTTAAATTTATAACACAGTGATTTTGCTCACTTACATTTGCGTTTCAACAAATAAAATAGGATGCAATCATTTATATTATGAATACAAATGATTACACCATATATTTAAATAATATTAAGCAACAATAAATTCAACGCGCTTTTTGGATATTAAACCGTGCCCATGCTGGCAGAAATAATCTACTGCACCACAAGCTTTTAACACCTGTAATGGCTGATGGCAGTCAGGACAAAGCGCCTGAATGGTGAAATCTTTGGCACAAGTTGCACAGTGGGCAGTTTCACCGTTGCGTTCGAGAGGGTTATGGCAGGTTGGGCAGTTGAGTTCCATAAATACTCCTCGCCTGTTGTTCAGTTTCCCTCTCCGTTTGGAAAGGGAAACCAGATAAGTGATTACTTACTTTTCTTAATATGCTTCATCAAACGCTTACGCTTGCGCATTTGGGTCGGCGTCAAGGTGTTACGCTTGTTCGCATATGGGTTTTCCCCTTCTTTGAACTGAATACGAATCGGCGTACCCATCACGTCCAGAGACTTGCGGAAGTAGTTCATCAGATAACGCTTATAGGAATCAGGCAGGTCTTTCACCTGGTTGCCGTGAATCACCACAATCGGCGGATTGTAACCACCGGCGTGGGCATATTTCAGCTTCACACGACGCCCGCGAACCAGCGGCGGCTGGTGATCTTCAACCGCCATGGTCATGATACGCGTCAGCATAGATGTCCCCACACGACGGGTGGAACTGTCATACGCTTCACGTACTGACTCAAACAGGTTACCAACGCCGCTGCCGTGTAATGCAGAGATAAAATGCACACGGGCGAAGTCGATAAAGCCCAGACGGAAGTCCAGCGTCTCTTTTACTTGCTCTTTCACTTCCTGGCTCAGGCCGTCCCACTTGTTCACTACAATCACAAGTGAGCGCCCACTATTGAGAATAAAGCCCAGCAAGGAGAGATCCTGATCGGAAATACCCTCGCGAGCATCAATCACCAACATCACCACGTTGGCATCTTCAATCGCCTGCAATGTTTTGATTACGGAGAATTTCTCTACCGCATCGGTGATTTTGCCGCGTTTACGTACGCCCGCAGTATCGATGAGTACATACTCACGTCCATCGCGTTCCATTGGAATGTAAATACTGTCACGCGTGGTGCCCGGCATGTCGTAAACTACGACGCGTTCTTCGCCAAGGATACGGTTAGTGAGTGTAGACTTACCGACGTTAGGACGACCCACTATCGCCAGTTTGATTGGCAGACTTTGCGGGTCAAAGTCGTCTTCCTCTTCTTCTTCGCCGTTCTCTTCCGCTTCAAATTGCGCCCAGTACTCAGCGTCTTCATCCACTTCTTCTTGTGGTGCGAGATCTTCCATCCACGGCAGCAGCACGTGCTCCAGCAGACTTAATACGCCACGCCCGTGAGATGCGGCGATCGGGTAGATTTCACCTAAACCGAGCGAATAGAAATCAACAACGGCCTGATCCGGATCCAGACCATCGGTTTTGTTTGCCACCAGGAAGGTCGGTTTTTCGCGGGAGCGCAGATGTTTAGCAATCGCTTCATCCGCAGGCATCAGGCCCGCGCGCGCATCCACCATAAACAGTACGACGTCCGCTTCTTCAATCGCCAGCAGCGACTGTTCCGCCATGCGGGTTTCTACACCGTCTTCTGTTCCGTCAATCCCGCCGGTATCAATACAAATAAACTCGCGGCCTTCAATTTCCGCACGACCGTACTTACGGTCACGAGTCAGCCCCGGGAAATCCGCAACCAGCGCATCTCGGGTGCGAGTTAGACGGTTAAATAACGTGGATTTTCCTACGTTAGGGCGCCCGACAAGCGCGACCACAGGTACCATGTTTAAAGCCTCATTTTTATAAATCATCAGACAACGCACGCTATATTCGTGTCGTTGTTAAAAACAGGAAAACGGCCCCTGTCCAGGAGCCGTTTTCAAAGTGAACGACAGAGACGATTAACGTGTAATAGAGTACACAGTCCCGTCTTTTGCCTGGATCAGCAGTTTGCCGTCAGCGGCAACCGGTTCAGTCTGGAAACCGGAGCTATCAACTTTTTGCTGGGCAACGAAACGACCATCTTCGACGTTGATCCAGTGCAGATAACCTTCACTGTCACCTACCACCAGGTTGCCATTATACAGCACCGGAGAAGTCAACAGACGATGCAGCAGATCGCTTTGTGTCCACAGCGTAACGCCGCCATCAATGGTCAACGCCATCACCCGGTCATTTTGATCGACCAGATAGATGCGGTTGCCGTCGACGATGAAATCATTCACCGAACCCAGTTCGCGTTTCCACATAATCTGACCGCTGCGCAGATCAAGCGCCGTCAGGTTACCATTATAGGCCAGCGCGAAAACAACGCCGTTAACAATGACGGGAGTCGTGTCAACATCGCTCAGGCGGTCAATTTCGGTAGAACCGGTCGCCTGGGAAATACGCTGCTGCCAAATCATCTGGCCCTGTTCCATTAGCACTGCGCTGACGCGACCATTATCGCCACCCACGACGGCCGCACCAAAAGCCGTTGCTGGCGCAGACTCGCCACGCAAAGAGAGTGAAGGCATATCGAGGTTAACTGTCCATTTGACAGCGCCGTCAGCTTCGTTCAGGGCTTGCAACTGACCGTTACTGGTGTGGATTAACACCAGACCGTCGCTGACCACCGGGCGAGAAAGCGCTTCACCCGCGACTTTAGTTTGCCATGCCACAGTACCATCGCTGGTATTCAGCGCGTAAACCTGCGCCTTTTCGCTACCAATGTAGACATGTCCTCCAGACACGGTCACGCCGCCAGAAAGTAATGCAGGCTCTTTAGAGAACCAGCCATCTTTCTCGGCCAGACTGACAGACCAGATTTCTTTGCCATCATCCGCATTCAGCGCTTTTACTAAACCAGCGCGGTCTGCTGCATAGACAACGTTGTCCGCCAGTGCCGGATGAAGATTGGAATAGAAGTTGCCAATGCCGCTACCCACGGAAGTGCTCCACGCCGTGGTCGGCGTAAACTGGTTTTCAACGGTCGGCAATGGGGACATCTTTACCACATCTTCTTCGCTGTTAAACAGCGAACAGCCGCTTAAAAGGGTAACGGAAAGCAGTCCTGGCAGCAGTAATTTACGCAATTGCATCGGGTCCCTCTCAGATGGACAAATTATTAATTTTCATCTGCATCATTTCGCTCAGTGCCGGAGTAACATCGCTTTTCACGCCTGCTTCCCATGCACTACGCGCACCTTGCTTATCACCTTTGCTCAGCAATGCTTCGCCACGCAGGTCGGCAACAATGGCAGCCCACCCTTCACCTTTGATGGTATCGAGGGTTTTCAGCGCGGCATCAGCCTGCTTGAGCTGTACCTGAACGCGGGCAAGACGCAGATTTATCACGGCTTTGAGATTTTCATCGCTCGTGTCCGCCAATCCCTGTTGTAACTGGGTGGCAGCTTTCTCTAGTTCATTTTTGTCAACAAATTGCTGCGCAAGTTCCAAAGAAGCCAGCGCACCATAGGTATTTTTATTTTCAGCAGCAAATTTTTCCGCCGCCGGGATGCTATCCGGTTTGCCTTCGCTCACTGCGGTAACCGCATTTTGATAGGCAAGAGAAGCGGAGCGTGTAGAATCAACCTGATGGCTGTTCCAGTAGCGCCAGCCAATCAATGCGCCAACGCCCAAAATCACCCCAACAGCCAGTGCTTTGCCATTTTCAGCAAAAAAGCGTTTAACCGCTTCAACCTGGTCGTTTTCGTTCTCGTAAATTTCCACGCTGTCCTTCTCCTTCCTTAACCCAGTAACGTGCGCAAATGCGCGGCTACGCTATCCTGCGCAACTGCCGTTTGCTCACCAGAGCGCAAATCCTTCACTACTGCTGTGCCGTTAGCCACTTCAGACTCACCCAGCACCACAGCAACGCGGGCGCCCCATTTATCAGCACGGGCAAACTGCTTCTTAAAGTTGCCGCCGCCGTGGTTGGTCATCAGTTTCACGCCCGGTAATTCATCACGCAGACGCTCTGCTAATGCCATAGCCGCAGATTGTGTGTCAGCACCTGAAGCCACCAGATATATATCGACAACAGGATCGGCTTTAAATTCCGGATTAACGGCCTGAACTAACAATACAAGACGTTCGAGACCCATCGCGAAACCGACTGCCGGTGTTGCACGACCACCCAGTTGTTCCACCAGACCGTCATAACGACCGCCTGCGCACACGGTGCCCTGGGAACCGAGGCTGTTAGTCACCCACTCAAAAACAGTACGGTTATAGTAGTCCAGACCACGCACCAGACGCTGGTTTACGGTGTAAGCGATACCCGCGCTCTCCAGCAGTTTGCACAGACCAGCAAAGTGCTCACGAGATTCCTCGTCAAGATAGTCACCTAATGCTGGGGCGTCGTTGAGAAGGGCCTGCACTTCCGGATTTTTGGAATCCAGCACGCGCAGCGGGTTAGTGTACATGCGGCGTTTGCAGTCTTCGTCCAGCTTTTCTTTATGCTGCTCAAGGAATGCAACCAGCGCATCGCGATAATTGGCGCGAGCTTCCAGCGAACCGATAGAGTTCAGCTCAAGAGTTACGTGTTCAGAGATACCCAGCGCACGCCACCAGCGGGCGGTGAGCATAATCAGTTCAGCGTCGATATCAGGACCTTGTAGACCGAAAACTTCGCAACCCAACTGGTGGAACTGACGATAACGCCCTTTCTGCGGACGCTCGTGACGGAACATCGGCCCGATATACCATAGACGCTGTTCCTGATTGTACAGAAGACCATGCTCGATGCCGGCGCGTACACAGCCCGCCGTCCCTTCAGGGCGCAGAGTCAGGCTGTCGCCATTGCGATCCTCAAAGGTGTACATCTCTTTTTCAACCACGTCGGTGACTTCACCAATCGCACGTTTGAATAGCGGGGTCTGCTCTACAATCGGCAAGCGGATTTCACTGTAACCGTAGCTGCCGAGCACGTTTTTCAGTGTGCCTTCAATGCGCTGCCAGATGGCCGTTTCGCCAGGCAGGTAATCGTTCATGCCGCGAATGGCTTGAATGTTTTTTGCCACGTTTATTCTCTTTCTGAATATAAAAATGAACCCTCAACGCGCCCCTCAATATTTCGGGAGCCATGCGGGTTCAATCATACACGGGAAGCGAGGCGCTTCCCATCACGTTATTATTTTTCAACCTGCTGAACGTCAATTCGACGCGCTTCATCCAGTTGGCTGGCTTTCGCACGAATGCGCGCTTCCAGCTGGTCGATCATATCGTTGTTGTCCAGACGGTCTTTGCGCACGCCATCTTCATAGAGGCCGCTTTTCTTGTTGCCGCCGGTGACGCCGAGTGTAGAAACCAGCGCCTCACCTGGTCCATTCACCACGCAGCCGATAATCGAAACGTCCATCGGAGTGATGATATCTTCCAGGCGTTGCTCCAGGGCGTTAACCGTACCGATAACGTCAAACTCCTGACGCGAACAGGTCGGGCAGGCGATGAAGTTGATCCCGCGCGAACGGATACGCAGCGATTTCAAAATATCGAAACCGACTTTGATCTCTTCGACCGGATCGGCCGCCAGCGATACGCGCAGCGTGTCGCCGATGCCTTCAGACAGCAGCAGGCCTAAACCAATGGCAGATTTTACTGCCCCACTACGTGCGCCGCCCGCTTCGGTGATCCCAAGATGCAGCGGTTGATCGATCTGTTTTGCCAGCAGACGATAAGACTCAACAGCGAGGAAGACATCAGACGCTTTGACGCTGACTTTGAACTGATCGAAGTTCAGACGATCAAGATGATCAACATGGCGCATGGCAGATTCCAGCAATGCTTGCGGCGTCGGTTCGCCATACTTTTCTTGCAGATCTTTTTCCAGCGATCCAGCGTTAACGCCAATACGGATCGGAATGTTTTTATCGCGCGCGCAGTCAACCACCATGCGAATACGCTCTTCATTACCGATATTGCCAGGGTTAATACGCAAACAATCGACCCCGTATTCCGCTACTTTCAGCGCAATGCGATAGTCAAAGTGGATATCAGCCACCAGCGGTACGTTAACCTGCTGTTTGATGAGTTTGAACGCTTCTGCCGCGTCCATCGTCGGTACGGAGACACGGACGATATCAGCGCCAACACGTTCCAGCGCCTTAATTTGATTGACCGTTGCTTCGACGTCTGTCGTGCGCGTATTGGTCATGGACTGTACGGCGATGGGGGCACCATCGCCAATCGGCACATTCCCAACGTAAATACGTGTTGATTTTCTACGTTGAATTGGAGCCTGGTTATGCATGAAAAATCTCCCGCGTTACCCGTCTGTTACTGCGCCGGTGATTGTTCGGCATTTAGGGTCAGACGCGCAACCTGGTTAGTTCTGATAAAACGACTCAGATCGACAGGTTTCCCTTGATACTGGATCTGTACTGCGGCTGGCGCACCAATTTTCAGTTTGTACGGAGCCTGGCCGATTAAGTTCAAATTACCGTCTTTACGCTGCATACCGCTAAACAGTTTTTTACCGGTAGCATCAGTGACTTCCAGCCAGCAATCGGCAGTAAAGTTCATCACCAGCGCATTCGGATCAGCCGCCGGCGTGGTCACGCCAGCCTGATCGGTTGGCAGCGGCGCAGCACCATCTGGCGTTGTTGTTGCCGTTGGTGCCGGGGTCGCAGCAGTATCAACATTTGCCTGTGAAGGTGAAACAACTGCATTCTGTTGCGAATCAACAGCTGGTGCTGGCGAAGTTATGGCAGGTGTTTGCGTGTTAGTTGCGGTAGTATCCACAGACGCTGGCGGCGTGGACGTGGTAGTCGGGTCTGTGGTTGTCGACGTATCTAACGGAACACTCTGCCCCTGTTGGTTATTACTGCTCAGTTCCGCAGAAGATTGATCGGCCATAGTAGTGATCTCTTCCTGCTGAGCTTTGTGGTCTTGCCACCACCAGGCACCGCTCAGGCCAATAACCACAAACAACACCAGCCAGGTGAAGGTCATCAGCCAGCCGTCACGTTTTTTGCGGCGTTTACCGAGGGAAAAACTCTGCATCGGCGCAACTTTTGCAGCTCGTAGTGGAGCCTGTTTTTCCAGCCCCGGTAGCAGTTCTTCTTCTGGAATATGTACCAGACGCGCATAAGAGCGGATATATCCGCGCAGGAATGTTGAAGCAAGATCGGCAGGTGCCTTATCTTCTTCAATGTCGCGTACCGTGGAAACCTTCAGGCAAAGTCGCTCAGCAACGGCCTGCTGACTAAGTCCTAGTTGTTCGCGAGCATTACGCAGGCGAGCGCCGGTAGTAAGTGCTTCATTTTGGTCGTGCGTGGCTTCAGTATTCATTCGCTGCAGGTACGTTTAAATGAGAATTGAGATGCCGGTGAACCATCATGCTCACCCACACCGCGAAACATCCGTTAAGTTAACCGTTATCATACAGTATAAGACCGTCTGTGTGCTCGTGACAAAGCCCACATTCACTAAGGCTAACTTACTGTTGCATCGTTACATACTGCCTTAAAGTCAGCAAAAACGCACCGTTAATATTGACCAGACAATTGCAACTTAATACTTCATTCATAAAAGATTACGCCACGGTACATAAAGTAACCGTGGCGTAATGGCTATCAGACCGCTTTAATGTCGATGGCCTCACCCTGCATTCGTTTACGCAGGGTACGTTTCGTACGGTCGATAACATCGCCCGCCAACTGACCACAGGCAGCATCGATATCATCACCACGAGTTTTACGCACAATAGTGGTAAAACCGTAGCTCATCAGCACTTTAGAGAAACGGTCGATACGACTGTTTGAGCTGCGTCCATACGGCGCGCCAGGGAACGGGTTCCACGGGATCAGGTTGATCTTACACGGCGTATCTTTCAGCAGCTCCGCCAGTTGGTGCGCGTGTTCAGTGCCGTCGTTAACGTGATCAAGCATCACGTATTCAATAGTGACTCGGCCCTGATTGGCGTTAGATTTCTCCAGATAGCGGCGCACCGCAGCAAGGAACGTTTCGATATTGTACTTTTTGTTGATCGGCACAATTTCGTCACGAATTTCGTCGTTCGGCGCGTGCAGGGAAATTGCCAGCGCTACGTCGATCATATCGCCCAGTTTATCCAGCGCCGGAACAACGCCTGATGTAGAGAGCGTAACGCGACGTTTAGACAGACCAAAACCGAAATCATCGAGCATGATTTCCATCGCCGGAACGACATTGTTCAGGTTGAGCAGCGGCTCGCCCATACCCATCATCACTACGTTAGTGATTGGGCGCTGACCGGTGACTTTTGCTGCGCCAACGATTTTCGCTGCACGCCACACCTGGCCGATAATTTCCGACACCCGCAGATTGCGGTTAAAGCCCTGCTGGGCGGTGGAACAGAATTTACACTCCAGCGCACACCCCACCTGCGAGGAAACGCAAAGCGTGGCACGGTCGTCTTCCGGGATATACACCGTTTCGACGCGCTGATCGCCAACGGCAATCGCCCATTTAATGGTGCCGTCAGATGAACGCTGTTCTTCAACCACTTCCGGTGCGCGGATTTCCGCCACCTCTTTTAGTTTGCCGCGCAACACTTTGTTGATGTCGGTCATCTCATCAAAGTTGTCGCAGCAATAGTGATACATCCACTTCATCACCTGATCGGCGCGGAAGGGTTTTTCACCTAAATCTTTAAAAAACTCCCGCATCTGCTGACGGTTGAGATCCAGCAGGTTGATTTTTCCATCTTTCGTGGTGACATTTTCAGGTGTGACTAATTGTTCAGACATATGCTATTCCGGCCTCGTTATTACACGTTATGGCCCCTGGAGGGTTGAAAAAAGAAACGCCCCGGTGAGCGGCTGCTCGTCCGGGGGCGCTGCATTGTACAAATTCTGGCGCATGGATGCCACGTTTGCACGCGGCATTTACGAAATTATTAACGCGTGCGCGAGCACACTTCACCTTCGCCGAAGAAATAAGCGATTTCGCGAGCGGCAGATTCGACGGAATCAGAACCGTGAGTACCGTTTTCGGTCAGGCTGTCAGCGTAATCAGCACGCAGAGTACCAGCCAGTGCGTTTGCCGGATTGGTCGCGCCCAGCAGATCGCGGTGACGCTGAACGGCGTTTTCACCTTCCAGCACGGAAACCACGATCGGGCCAGAGGTCATGAATTCAACCAGACCATCAAAGAACGGTTTTCCATCGTGTTCAGCATAAAAGCCACGAGCCTGTTCAACGGTCAGGTGCAGCATTTTGGTGCCGACAATTTTGAACCCTGCAGCTTCAAAGCGCGCAAAGATATTGCCAATGACGTTTTTTGCTACCGCGTTCGGTTTGATGATGGAAAAAGTACGTTCAATAGCCATTTTTACCTCTGTAAATTATTCTGTTGTTGTCTGTACCAGCGTACGAGATGGCGCGGATTATAATGAGCAACAAGGCCGTTGACTATTGATGAAGGTAACATTTTTTTAAAATAAAACGAGTTTAAGCAACAAATATGAGCAAAACAGACTACTGCATGACAAATCTCACTGTCGCCACCTGCCCCATTTCGTCCATTACCAGCAATTGATAATCGCCTTTCTCTGTCAAATGCAGAGTCACGTTACGCCCGCGTTCAGCTAACGGTTCACCATTAAGAAACCACCAGCGTTCGCCTGTTCCTCCGCTTAATTGTACTGGTAATGACGCATCAGTAGCTCCTGGCAGACGTTTGATAATTACGCCATCACGCACACCAATCAACTGTAAAGGTACCTGAGCATCACGACCATACGGCGGGCAATTTGTTGATGCCCCAGGTAAGCGCGCTACTCGTCGTTCAGCAGCAGGTAGCCAGGGTTCAAGTGGTAATGGCCAGACATTAATCATTTCTTGTCGAGCCTGAGGACAATCAGCAGCAACACGTTTACCTTGCTCATCAAGCCAGATGGGGAAACGAATCCCACTTATTCCTTCCTGCTCCGGTAAAAGTAATGTTGGTGGCTGGCTACCTTCGAGCAACCAGGTGGCAAGACGACGGCGGCAATTACTGTCACCTTCTGGCAATGATTGCCCACCCGGCCAGCAGATAACGCCACGGCTTACAGAATCAGGACGCGGGTCTTCCGGCAGATTCGCACTGCGCGACAGTAAGATATTA
The DNA here is from genome assembly GCF_030295175.1 of Escherichia sp. HH091_1A. NCBI lineage: Bacteria > Pseudomonadati > Pseudomonadota > Gammaproteobacteria > Enterobacterales > Enterobacteriaceae > Escherichia > Escherichia sp. HH091_1A. Next base: position 3,200,097 of record NZ_AP025747.1, read on the forward strand.
TTGACCTGATTCAACAGCGGTACGGCGCTGGCAAAGCCAAACTGACCGACAACGGGCGTACCGTCCGGTCTGCCAGTCCAGATCCCAATTACGTAACGAGCGTTAACGCCAATAGCCCATGCATCGCGATAGCCATAACTGGTTCCTGTTTTCCACGCCAGTGGTACGACGCGTGGCAAAGCGCCATCCGGAAGCGGCTGCGCTTCATCTGCCATAATACGGCGGATAATCCACGCGGCCCCCGGCGACATTAACGATCGCTCAAGTAATGGGTCCCCCGGCTGTAAGCGCAACTTACCCGCCTTACCGTGGCGAGCAAATGCGGTATACGCTGCAGCCATATCCTCCAGTTTTGCACCTGCGCCGCCGAGAATGAGCGAAAGATTCGGCGCAGCGCCATTGGGCAGATATAACGGCAATCCAACATTGCGTAACTTTGCCGCAAACCGTTTCGGTCCATAGGCTTCCAGCACCTGCACAGCAGGTAAATTCAGCGAGCGCACCAGCGCCTCACTCATGCTGATCGGGCCATGAAAACCGCTGTCAAAGTTGCCTGGTCGATAATCACCAGTGCGCCGGGGAACGTCTTGCAACAGCGATGCAGGGTGGATCAAGCCTTCATCCAGCGCCAGACCATAAACAAACGGTTTGAGTACCGACCCCGGCGATCGGATCGCATTGACCATATCGACATGCCCAAAGCGGGAATCATCATTAAGATCAACCGATCCTACCCAGCCGCGCACACTCATATCAGTATGATCAACAACGATCATTGCCAACGAACTGCGCGGTGGCAATCGTCCTTTCCAGTTTTGCGCCAGTTCTTCCAGACGACGCTGTAAACCAGCATCCAGCGTAGTAACGATTTTGTCGCTTTTGCTTTTACCGAGCATCATGCGCGAAAACAGCGGTGCCAGTTGCGGCATTTGTCGGGGTGCCAACCAGATGGGCTCTTCACTAGATTCTTTTACCTGCTCACGGGACCACACACCTTGCGCAGCCATCCGATTGAGCACTTTATTACGTGCGGCCTCGGCACGTTCCGGCCAGCGATCCGGACGCAGTCGGCTGGGCGCTTGCGGTAACACCGCTAACATTGCCGCCTCGGAATAGCTTAAATTCGCAGGCGATTTTCCGAGATATGCCCAGCTTGCCGCACCGATCCCCTGCAACGTACCACCAAACGGAGCGCGATTAAGATACAAGGTCAGAATGTCACGTTTAGACAAGTGCCATTCCAGTTGAAACGCGCGCCAGAGCTGGCGAATTTTGCCGCCAAAAGTTTTGGGGTGAGGATCAAGCAGACGAGCAACCTGCATGGTGAGTGTGCTGCCGCCGGAAATAATCCGTCCCGAAGTGAGATCTTGCCATGCTGCGCGCGCCACCGAGAATGGATTTACCCCCGGATGCTTCCAGAACCAGCGATCTTCATAATTGATCAGTGCTTCAAGGTAACGCGGAGAGACATCTTCGATGGTTACCGGATAGCGCCAGATGCCCTCAGCATCGGCGAAACGCCAGAGTGGCGTACCATCCTGCGCCACGACTACGCGTGCGGGATTGACTTCATGCAATGGTAGAGGCCAGAGTTTATCTGCTCCCCACGCGGCAAAAAAAAGGAGAAAAGGCGCAGCTGCCAGCGCTATCCAGCAGCCGCGTTTGGTTAACAGGCGAGGCATTTACGGTCTGACAATCAACAGATCTTCAGCCGCGCCAGTCGCCCGCCAGTGGGGAACATACATCGATTCCACCATTGGTTGCGGAACATTGTATGTTCCCGGCGTTACCGCCCGCGCCAGATACACCAGCGTGACTGGTTGATATTCATCAACGGCAACCGCCGCCACAAAGCGATCGTCACGAAACTCAATATGCTTAATGTTCGCTTGTTGCATTTGACTGAGTAGGTTTTGCACTTCGCTACCACTTTGCTCCAGGCTGGCGCTGCCGTTAGCCAGGTTCTGGTTTTCCAGTTCCAGGCCAGCAGGCAGTAAATCAACGACCAAAGCATCCGGCACGCTGTTACTGGCTTTGACCTGCAACCAGACCAGTACCAGATCGCCGCTACGTAACGAATCCAGCGATTTGCTCTTACCGTCAGTGCCAAGAATATGGCGCTCGATTTGCAGCACATTGCTCGCCGGTAAAGGGGCGGATTGCGGATAACCGCTGGCATCCACACGCAGCCATAACGGCTGATCGCCACTGTTGGTCACCTGTAAGGTGGCAAGTTGATCGCTATTCAGATTGCTGGTTTGCGCTTTCTCACCTGTCAGCAGCTCAGCAGAGAAAGACGTTTGCGCCTGCCATTTGCCCGGTAAATCCTGAATCGTACGGGCAGCCAGGAACAACGCGTTACTTTCCTGAGTTGATAACCAGCGTTCACCGAACGCCTGCTGCGAAAGTGTGTTCAGCAGAGGGTACTGCTCATCGGGTAGCAATTTGTTCTCTTCCAGCAAGGAGAGCATCAATGCGTTGTCGCGCAGTGGACTACCGTAATCACCCAGCCATATCCGCTCATCACTATTGCGCGGCGTTTTCAGCGCCAGCACAATCGCTTCTTCACCACGCGTTGCATCGCCCATGGTTTTCAGCGCAACGCCAAGTTGCAGCAGCGGTAATCCAGACGCAGCATCGGCACGATGCTCCCAGATTTCACGCAGCGCACCCAGCGGTGCCTTTTGCTGACGGGCCAGCACCAGCGCAGCGTAAGACTGTACGGCGAATTTACTGGCTTTGAGATTATCCGCATACGGAATCGACATCATGCCCGGATCTTGTAAATAGCGCAGTAGACGCTCATTCCCCCGGTTAATGGCTTCTGTCGGCACGCTGTAACCCTGCTCACCTGCGCGGACCAGGAAATCCATCACGTAAGCCGTCAGCCAGTACTCTTCATCACCGTTTTTATCCCACAGCGCAAAGCCACCGTTATCACGTTGCATTTGCAGTAAACGAGAAATGCCGATATCGACTGCCGCACGGCGCTTCTCATCACTGTCGCCTTTGATTCCCAACGCCTGCAGTTGGGCTGCGTTGGTGTAAAGTGACGGGAACAGGCCGCTGGCGGTTTGCTCCAGACAACCGTACGGATACGCTTTTAACTCTTTGATATAACGTGCAATATTCAACGGTGGTTTGCCGCTCAACAACAATTGCCCTTCCAGCGTAACAGGCGAGAAGTTTTGCAATCCATCAGCTGGAATCGCCCATGTCTCACCAGGCTGCAACGCCGTACCGTAATTGACGGTTTGTGCCGGAAATGCCGGACGGACACCCATTTTCCACTGCTTATGCTGATCGGCAGCGGTTTCGCCCGGTAACGCTAACCCGCTAATAGTGGCCTGAATTTCACCATCACCATAACCCGGCAATGCTCGCACCGGGATAAACAGCGTGGTTCGCACGCCCGGCGCTAATTCAACGGCTGCGGGTGAATCGCTAACCAGTTCAAGCAAGCCACTGGCGGTCAGAGCAACGTTCAGTTTTTGCGGTTTATCGGTAAGATTAGTGATATCCAGCGTCAGACGTGAGGTGTCACCGCTGGCCATAAAGCGCGGCATATTCAGTTCTGCTATCACCGGTGCGGCAACAACCACTTTGCTTTCGTTGCTACCGAAATCATCTGCCGTCCATGCTTGTGCCATGACGCGCAATTCACCGTTAAAATCACCAATCGGCAATGTAACCGTGCCTTCGCCCTGTTCGTTGAGTGTTACCGGTAGCGCCTGTTGCGCAACAATATTGACGTGATTTACTGGCGGTTTACCACCGCGTTTCAGTTCATCACCATCGCCACCAAAACGCAGAGCTGCCAGACGCCCCTGACCTTCAATGACCTGACCGTAAATATCGTAAATATCTGCGCCATAGCGTTTCTGACCAAAGAATGCCTGCCACGGATCTGGCGTGACATAATCAGTAATATTCAACACACCGCTATCAACCGCAGACACCAGCACATTCACCTGTTTTGGCATCTCACCATTTTTATTGCTGGCTTTAATTTTCACGGTTAATGGCTGATTGGGGCGTATTTTCGCTGGAGTTTCCAGCGCCAGATCGAGACGACGGTTTTCATCGCCAAGCGGCAAATGCAACACGCCAACTGCGCGTTTTGGCGTCGCGGAGCGAGATTTATCGCCAGGACGTACCACCAGCGTACTTAAATAAAGATCATGACGATTCCAGGTTTTATCGACCGGAATCGTCAGATCCAGCCCTTGTGCCGGAACATCAATCTCCTGCCACCACAGCGGCCCTTCACTGGACTCGACCATCGCATAGCCTTTACCCGCCGTTGGCGCGGCAATGTGCAACTTAATGGTATCACCAGGGCGATAACTGGCTTTATCCAGTTTCAGCGTGACACGGTCTGGTCGCACAGCACCGCTACCGTCGCTATTGTCCTGCCAGCTATAGCCAGCCCAGAAACGCACACTACTGACCGCTTCATTCGGCGCTTTGACTTCCAGACGATAAGCGCCCCACTCTACCGGGAAACTGACTTTACCGGTTTCATCAGCCTGAAGATCCAGTGTTTGTTCATTTTCGATCAGATCTTTTTGATCAAACTGTGACTGCCAGCCTTCATCTTCTGACCAGTTCCAGTAGTAATCGCGGCGTTCGCGAATCAGGCGCACTTGTAAGCCAGACACAGCTTTTTTGACGCCCTGTGCATCGCTATAAACGATGTCAAAAGCGGCGTTACTGCCTTCATCAACAATGGGCTGTTTTACCGTACTGTCAGTGCGATAATCGTAAACCGATTTCGAGGCGAATTGCGGACGGATCCCCGGCAATGCATCGGCAGGCCAGATAGCCTGCTCAGCACGGCGCGTCACCGGGCGACCGCCAGATTCCAGCAAACTGCCCTGGAAAATAACCTGTAATGGGGAATGCGTTTCCTTCCACTGGCTTTCTGTAGAAACTTCGCCGCGCCCTTTATCATCCAGCGTCAACTGAACTTCATCCAGCGTGCGCGAAAGGTTTTCAGCAGCTATATCGCCGAATTCGAAACCAGGTAAGGCTGACACAGCTTCACGCAGTGGGCGCAGGAAAAGTTGCCCTTGCAAAGTATTACCATTAGCAGGCGCCCCGTACAGGTAGTAACCCACCACGGAGAATTTCACTTCATCTTTCGGCGTTAGCGGGGTTTTCTCACCGGTCAGATTCAGCGCCATGCGCTCTGGCATAAAATCTTCGACGTGGAAATCCCACATCCGATACTGGTTATCGCCCGTATTGGCTCGGATATGCCACATGCCGGTGGCCGCATTACTATCGAGTGGCCAGGTAAAGTGATAGAGGCCATTCTCCGGCTGACTAACGACGCTCCTGAGTACCTGCCCGTCGGGTTTAATTACGTCCAGCTTGATGGGTTGATCGGGCAACGCTTTACCGTCTGCATCACGCAATAAACCATTAAGGATGACTGTTTCACCCGGGCGATAAAGATCGCGCGGGCCAAACATGAAAAACTGTTTGTTATAGCCTGGCGCGCCAGCAATGTTAAATTCTGCTAAGTCCAGCGCCGGAAGTTTTAAATCGAGTAGCGTTGTCTGACCGTCTTTACGCGCCAACAGTAATGCCGCGTTTTTATCATTTTCCAGCTGCACATGCCCCTGAGCATCACTGGTTGCCTGAGTCAAAGTCTGCCCTTTCTCATTTAATAATGAGACTTCAACTCCTTGCTGGGCCGCGCCGTTTTCCAGGCTTTGGGTAAAGATATCCAGACGATTGTGATAACGGTGGGCCGATACGCCGATATCACTTAATGTAAACAGCGTCGCGGGATTACTGTAATCGTAACGTCCAGCCTGATTCATCACAGCCAGATACACACCCGCCTGCTGAAGCGGTTTGATATCACCCAGCGGCAGCAATAATTTTTCACGGGTGTTACGCGCAGGATTGAGATCAAAACGTCCGGTATAAACCAGATCCGCCATTTGCAGCAGTTTGTCTGACTGCCAGTTCGCCAGCGAATTTCGGTATTCCCATTGGCTAATAAATGCTGGCAGAGATTCTGGCTTAACACGGAAGAAGTTAACATCGACATTGTTAACATTGAGCGCCATTACCGGCAGCCCTTCAATGACTTTTCCAGGCAGCAGCGAACCACGGCTGGCAAAACCGACGCTGGGCTGGATATCGCGGGTAGTTATAGTTTTTTCGTAATCTTTACTGAAGGTTGCGTTGTTGAGTGCCTTGACCTCCTTGCCAATAGTAACGATCAAATCACGTTTCGGCTCGAGGTGGCGTAAACGCAGCTCTTTAAGATTATCTGACAGCTCCCAGGCCCCATCCACTTTGCCGCTTTTTTTATCAACCACGTGAATAACGCGCGAGAAATCCTGATCCGGGTCGAGAGGGATAGAGAAGGTCAGCACCAGCGTGGCTGCGCCATCGAGTTGGACTTCAGAGAGATCCAGCAATGTCAGCGCCTTACCGGCACTCTGTTGTGCCAGTTTTTGTCTCTCCGGTGCAGAGAGTTTTGCTGAACTCGCGTTTTTTGAAGATGCCGCTTTAGTAACTTCAGAAGGTGCATCTTTTTTCACCGCTGTTGGCGCGTTATCGTTGTTGTCGCACCCTGCCAGCGCCAGCATTAGCATGCAGGCGGCTACGCGTAACTTTTTCATTTTTCATCCCTGCCACAATGGCCCGTTAGCAACGTCGAATAATTATTATGCGTGAGAATTTACGTTATGTAATTCAGTATCGTGCCCATGGAATCCGAATTTTAGTGAGAATTGTGGCTCAGACAGCCAAATTAGCCTCTTTTGCTTGTCGCTTTTCACTAAACATCCGACAATTTAGCCTAACCCGGCAAAAATGGAGATGCCTATGTCCACGACATGGTTTGTAGGAGCCGACTGGCTCGCCGAACATATTGATGACCCGGAAATTCAGATTATCGATGCCCGCATGGCACCGCCTGGACAGGAAGATCGTAACGTTGCCCAGGAGTATCTGAATGGACATATTCCCGGCGCAGTGTTTTTCGATATCGAAGCGCTTTCTGATCACAATTCCCCGCTTCCGCACATGCTGCCGCGCCCGGAAACGTTCGCCGTTGCAATGCGTGAGTTAGGCGTTAACCAGGATAAGCACCTGATTGTCTATGACGAAGGTAATCTTTTCTCAGCCCCACGCGCATGGTGGATGCTGCGCACCTTTGGTGTAGAGAAAGTGTCGATTCTGGGTGGTGGACTTGCAGGTTGGCAGCGTGATGATCTGTTATTAGAAGAAGGTGCAGTAGCGCTGCGAGAAGGTGAGTTTAACGCTGCGTTTAATCCTGAGGCTGTGGTGAAAGTAACCGATGTGTTATTGGCAAGCCATGAAAATACGGCGCAAATTATTGATGCCCGCCCGGCTGCACGTTTTAATGCAGAAGTTGATGAACCTCGCCCAGGTTTACGTCGCGGGCACATTCCCGGCGCGTTGAACGTTCCGTGGACAGAACTGGTACGTGAAGGCGAACTAAAAACGACCGATGAACTGGATGCGATATTTTTTGGTCGCGGTGTCAGCTACGACAAACCAATTATCGTCAGTTGCGGTTCTGGTGTAACGGCAGCCGTGGTTTTGTTAGCACTCGCGACGCTGGATGTGCCAAACGTGAAACTGTACGACGGCGCATGGAGTGAATGGGGCGCACGGGCCGATTTACCGGTTGAGCCAGAGAAATAAGCTTTTTACAGGCAATAAAAAACCGCCGAATTTGGCGGTTTTTTATTGCTGGTCTGGTTCGCGGCCTTTCCAGCAGGTTGACTTGTGTTGCCGGAGCAACGCAGGCACCCCACAGTGTTGAAATACTCTCTTTTATGCCTGGCTAAGTCAAGATAATAAATAGAGTAATTATTCAAATATGAGGGTATTATTCGTGACGGCCCTTTTCGCCGTCTCGCAAACGGGCGCTGGCTTTAGGAAAGGATGTTCCATGACCGTAAATGCAGGCACCCCACAGCGCTTGCTATCGCGGCAATATCGCCAGTGGTGCTGTCGTGATGCGGTCTTCGCATGGACCGCACAATGAAGATACGGTACTTCTGTATCGTACTTATTGTTTCTGGTGCGCTGTTAACCGAGGTAAATAATAACCGGAGTCCCTCCGGCAACAATTTACTGATGGTTAACAACCTTCAGAACAGCAAGTAAGCCCGAATGCCGCCCTTTGGGGCGGCATATTTTAAATTATTCGATTCTGTTTAAAATCACGCAGGAATCCCCCCCAGCGACGTTCATAGAATGGCGCAATATGTTCGGTAATAAAGTGGCTAATTCCTTTTTCCCCTTTTTTCACCTGACAAATATCGATGGGTTCATCGCCAGGTAATGTATCGGTCGCTACACTTCCCGCCGCCTGAATAATTTCTTCGATATCACCATCGGCTTCAATGCCAATAAGTAAATTAGGCTGTGCCTCTTCGTTCTCTTTAATTGAACAAATAAAAGCACGCTTCACCGGCTTAATGGTTTTAAATAAGGTGGTAAGTGAATCAATCATTTGCGCTGGCGGCTCTGCAACCTCCGATAATATCAGCGATTCACCGCCTTCCAGTACTTCCTGACTGCTCAGCGGATTCCCTTCTTCACCAATCAGCAAACTGATTTCACGCGGCATAAATTCTTTACCGGTTGGCAGTTTGGCATTAAGGAAGAGCGTTTCGCCAAGGGTCATCTCAAACAATGTGCGAACGGGCATTACGACAAATGCCTGTTCGTCTTCAACCGCCTGTTGAAGTGCTTCTAACGAGGTGAAAAAAGGAATGACGCTGGTGCCGTCTTCTTTTTCCCAGTGCTGTAAATCAAGCGCGCTATCTTCAACCACAGCCTCGCCCTGCGCCGCCGTACCAGGCACCCAGACGGTGGATCCCAGTAGAGTACGGAAAAAGGCCGGACGGTGCGCCGGTTCAGTTGCTGCTTTTTCCAGCAGGTCTTCAAGTTCGTTTTTTGTTTCGGACATAAGAACCACAATTCATTCAACGTTCGGGGCACAAGTGCCTGATGCGCTACGCTTATCAGGCCTACAAGGGAATCGCAATTTTTTGAATTCACAATACTTTGTAGGCCGGATAAGGCGTTTACGCCGCATCCGGCATATTAGTTTACGCCGTTAACAGATTAGCAATCGTGCGCACACCCAGCCCGGTCGCACCCGCAGACCACTGTTCAACTGGTGCTTTACGGTAAGTCGCCGAACAGTCGATATGCAGCCAACCTTGTTTATAGTTCTCAACAAAGTGCGACAGGAAGCCCGCCGCCGTACTTGCACCCGCCGGATACGCCGCACTTCCGGTATTGTTCAGTTCCGCAAAGTTAGATGGCAGCTGGCTACGGTGGAACTCCGCCAGCGGCAGACGCCAGAACGGTTCGTTCTCCTGGGCGGCACTCTCCAGTAGGCGACCGGCCAGCGCATCGTCAAAACTGAACAGCGCGTGATAATCATTACCCAGCGCGGTTTTCGCCGCACCGGTGAGTGTCGCGGCATCGATAATCAGTTCCGGTTTCTGCGCACTGGCGTCAATCAGTCCATCTGCCAGAACCAGACGCCCTTCCGCATCGGTGTTCATGACTTCGACTTTTTTACCGTTGCGATAGGTAATGATATCCCCCAGTTTGAACGCGTTGCCGCTAATCAGGTTATCCGCACAGCAGAGGAACAGCTTCACGCGCTTGTTCAGACCGCGCGTAATGGCAAATGCCAGCGCCCCGGTAACCGTTGCCGCACCGCCCATGTCAGACTTCATTGAGTCCATAAACGCGGTCTGTTTGATGCTGTAGCCGCCGGAATCAAAGGTGATGCCTTTACCTACCAGGCACGCGTACACCGGCGCTTCTTTATCGCCAGTTGGGTTATAATCCAGCGCCAGCAATACCGGGGAACGTTCTGAACCACGCCCGACAGTGTGCAGCCCCATATAACCTTGATCACGAAGATCTTCACCTTTGGTGATCCGGTAAGTCACACGATCGCCTGCGACGTTGCTGATCAGATCAACAGCACGCTGTGCCAGTTGCGATGGCCCCAGTTCTTCTGCCGGTGCGTTGATGGTGTCACGCACCCAGTCGATGATCATCAGGCGGTTATCCAATTCCTGACGCTGGGCATCGTTCAGATCCGGCCACTCCACTTTACGCGTGCCTTTCGGGGCTTTGTAACCTTGCCAGAATGCCCAGCAACGATCCGCATCCCAGCCATCACCGCTTAGCTGAACATGCTTGATGCCCAGACCGTCAATCTTGCGCGCCGCACGCTGGATCAGCCCCAGATCGTCTGCCCCGTTCAAATGCAGGGTAATACCATCATTATTAATGCTGTAAGTCGCTTTTTCTCCCCAGCGCGCGTCGGCAGGTTGGGTCGAGAGGGTAATCTTCATCGCTTCTGTCATTTTAGTTATCCTTATTTGTAAAAGGGCCGCCAGTTGGCAGCCCCAGGATTTTTCCGCTAAATGATTCGCGTTGCAGGAAGGCGGCAAGTGAGTGAAGCCCCAGGAGCATAGATAACTATGTGACTGGGGTGAACGAGCGCAGCCAACGCATCTGCGGCGTGAAGCATGACGCGGAAATCACTCGGCTTCGTCCAGCCAGACTAATAAAATCGCTTCGAGGATTTTCTCGTTGGACGCCTGCGGGTCGTCGTCGAAATCTTCCAGATCGCAAATCCACTGATGCATATCGGTGAATCGAACCGTTTTCGGATCAAGATCGGGATATGCATCGTACAGTGCTTCGCCAATTTCGCGGCTATCGGTCCACTTAAGTCCCATACTAACCTCTGTTAATGCTCACGCGCATGGTTGATAGTGTAACGCGGGATTTCGACCACTAAATCTTCGTCGGTAACGCGCGCCTGGCAGCTTAAACGGCTTTCCGGCTCCAGCCCCCAGGCTTTGTCCAGCATGTCGTCTTCCTGCTCTGAGCTTTCCGGCAGCGAATCAAAACCTTCACGAACGATGCAGTGGCAGGTGGTGCAAGCACAGGATTTTTCACAGGCGTGTTCAATCTCGATGCCGTTACGCAGCGCAACGTCGAGAATGGTTTCACCGCTATTCGCTTCCAGAACAGCGCCATCAGGACAGAGATCCTGATGAGGCAAAATAACAATCTTTGGCATATTAAACCTCGTCCACGGAATGGCCCTTCAGCGCACGACGAACCGACTGGTCCATGCGGCGAGCGGCGAAATCCTGGGTTTGTTTGTCTACGTTTTTAATCGCTTGTTCGATGGCGTCAACATCATCGCCCTGCGCCACTTCACTCAGGTGAGCGGCAGCATCGTCAATGACCTGACGTTCTGCGGCGCTTAACAGCGCGGCATCAGCAGCCAGCGCGCCGTGCAAACTTTCCAGCACACGCGCCGCTTCTACTTTTTGTTCAGCCAGCATACGGGCTTTTACGTCCTGCTCGGCATAGCTCATTGAGTCTTTGATCATCGAGGCGATTTCACTGTCGGTCAGACCATAAGACGGTTTAACCTGAATAGACGCCTCAACGCCGGTGGATTTCTCCATCGCCGTCACGCTCAAAAGACCATCAGCATCGACCTGAAACGTTACGCGAATATGCGCGCCGCCAGCCGGTAGCGCCGGAATACCACGCAGCGCAAAACGTGCCAGCGAGCGGCAGTCCTGCACCAGCTCACGCTCACCCTGCATTACATGGATAGACATCGCCGTCTGACCATCTTTAAAGGTGGTGAAATCCTGGGCGCGCGCCACCGGAATTGTGGTGTTACGCGGGATCACTTTCTCCACCAGGCCGCCCATAGTTTCCAGGCCCAGCGACAGCGGGATCACATCAAGCAACAGCATTTCGCTGTCCGGCTTGTTACCCACCAGAATATCCGCCTGAATCGCCGCGCCAATAGCGACGACTTTATCCGGGTCGATGGAAGTCAGCGGTGGACGACCGAAAAATTCACCCACCCGTTCACGCACCAGCGGCACGCGGGTAGAACCACCAACCATAACCACTTCCAGCACTTCATCAGCTTCTACGCCCGCGTCTTTCAGCGCACGACGACAAGCCAGTAAGGTTCGTTTTACCAATGGCGCGATCAGTTCGTTGAATTGTTCACGGCTGATTTCACCCTGCCAGCCCGCAACATTCACGGTCACAGAGTCCGCATCGCTCAGCGCGATTTTGGCCGCAATGGCGGCATCCAGCAGTTCACGCTGAACGCGGTTATCGCTACGGTCAGGAATGCCCGCCTGTTCGCGAATGTAATCTGCTAACAGATGGTCAAAGTCATCACCGCCGAGCGCGGAATCACCGCCGGTCGCCAGCACTTCGAACACGCCGCGACTTAAGCGCAGAATGGAAATATCAAACGTCCCGCCACCGAGGTCATAAACAGCGATCACGCCTTCCTGACCGGAGTCCAGTCCGTAGGCGATAGCCGCAGCGGTCGGTTCGTTAAGCAAGCGCAGAACATGTAGCCCCGCCAGACGCGCCGCGTCTTTGGTGCCCTGACGCTGGGCATCGTCAAAGTACGCCGGAACGGTGATAACGACACCATCCAAGTCGCCTGCCAGGGCTTCAGTTGCCCGCGCCGCCAGTGCTTTGAGGATGTCCGCAGAAACGCGCACCGGATTCAGCAATCCCGCTGCTGTTTCAATCATCGGCAAGCCGTTTTCGCTGGCCTGGAATTGATAAGGCAAATGCGGGTAGCGTTGCTGGATATCAGCCAGCGAGCGCCCCATCAGGCGTTTAACAGAACTAATGGTGTTGGCGGTGTCAAGCGCTGCGTTAGTGCGCGCGTCATAACCCACCGAATGCCCCTGCTGTTGATAGTGAACAACAGAGGGCAGCAGGTGACGGCCTTCATGGTCGGCTAACGTTTCGGCCTGACCGCTGCGTACTGTCGCCACCAGCGAGTTGGTTGTGCCCAGGTCAATACCGGCCGCCAGACGACGCTGATGCGGCGCAGCACTCAAACCAGGTTCACTAATTTGTAATAAGGCCATGTTTAGCTTCCAGAAATTAAAAATCGAGCAGTTTTTCTTCGAGTTGTTCGGCACTGCTTCGCAGTTTATCGAGAAAACGCAGCTTACGCACGGTATCCGCCGCTGCGTCCCACGTCTCGTTGTCTAACTGTTCAACCATCAACTGATGGCGGGTATCAAACATCTTTTTCACACGTTTGATAAAACTTTCCAGCCGTGCTTCATCTTTCGCCTGTTCGATCTCGTCCAGTTCTTCGCGCAGCTCCAGCTGTTCCATCAGGAACGCGGTGTCGCGCACAGTATGCTGCTCGCTGGCGAGATCAAAACCGTGCAAAGAAAGTAAATATTCCGCGCGCATTAACGGATGACGCAGCGTTTGCCAGGCCTGGTTAATGGTTGCAGATTGCTGTACGGCGGCGAGTTGTTCCGCCTGGCTTCCGCTGGCGAATTTATCAGGATGATACTGACGTTGTAGATCCTGAAAACGCAGGCTCAGTGCCTGGGTATCGAGTTGATAACGGGCAGGCAAGCCAAAGAGGGTGAAGTAATCCATAACATTCTCAGGGCTGCGATCCGCCGCAATAACGACGAATCAGGTAAAACAAACCCCACGCGCAGCTGACCACGGTGGGGTTATCGGTATGCGCATCAAACGTGGAAGCTTTCGCCGCAACCACACTCATCTTTGACGTTCGGGTTGGTAAATTTAAACCCTTCGTTCAGGCCTTCTTTTACGAAATCCAGTTGCGTACCGTCCAGAAATTGCAGGCTTTTGCCATCGACCACGACTTTCACGCCTTTGTCTTCAAACACGATGTCTTCCGGCGTCGGTTCGTCAACAAATTCCAGTACATAAGCCATACCTGAACATCCGGAGGTTCTCACACCCAGACGCAGGCCAAACCCTTTGCCGCGGTTAGCCAGAAAGGTATTTACTCGCGCTGCTGCACTGTCGCTCAGTGTAATCGACATAACCAAACCTCAACTCTTATTTTGCTTCACGTTTGCTTTTATAGTCCGCAATGGCGGCTTTGATCGCGTCTTCTGCCAGAATAGAACAGTGAATTTTCACCGGCGGCAGTTCAAGTTCTTCAGCAATATCGGTGTTTTTGATCGCCTGTGCTTCGTCGAGAGACTTCCCTTTCACCCATTCGGTGACCAGGGAGCTGGAAGCGATAGCGGAACCGCAGCCGTAAGTTTTAAAACGCGCGTCTTCAATGATACCTTCATCGTTGACTTTAATCTGCAACTTCATCACGTCGCCACAGGCCGGTGCACCCACCATGCCGCTGCCCACGTTCTCGTCGTTGTTGTCGAAGGAACCCACGTTACGCGGATTCTCGTAATGATCGATAACTTTTTCGCTGTAAGCCATTATAAATTCTCCTGATTCCGATACCGATTAATGATGTGCCCATTCGATGCTGTTCAGATCCACGCCCTGCTTGTACATTTCCCACAGTGGAGAAAGGTCACGCAGACGACCGATAGATTTACGAACTAACTCGATGGTGTAGTCGATCTCTTCTTCAGTAGTAAAACGACCTAAAGAGAAACGGATAGAGCTATGTGCCAGCTCGTCGTTCAGCCCCAGCGCGCGCAGCACGTAGGACGGTTCGAGGCTTGCTGACGTACAGGCAGAACCGGAAGAAACCGCAAGGTCTTTCAGCGCCATAATCAGCGACTCACCTTCAACGTAATTAAAGCTGACGTTGAGAATGTTCGGCGCACCGTGTTCCAGGTCACCGTTCAGGTAAACTTCTTCGATATCTTTGATGCCGTTCCACAGACGGTTACGCAGGCCGCGCAGACGTTCCATCTCGGTCGCCATCTCTTCTTTTGCGATGCGATAGGCTTCGCCCATACCGACGATCTGGTGAACAGGCAGAGTACCGGAACGCATACCGCGCTCGTGACCGCCGCCGTGCATTTGTGCTTCGATACGTACGCGCGGTTTACGACGCACATACAGCGCACCGATACCTTTCGGGCCGTAGATTTTGTGACCGGAGAAAGACATCAGGTCAACTTTCAACTGGCTCAGGTCGATAGGCAGTTTGCCCACGCTCTGGGTTGCATCAACATGATAGATAATGCCACGAGCACGGCACATTTCACCGATAGCCGCGATATCCTGCACCACGCCGATTTCGTTATTTACGTGCATGATGGAAACAAGGATGGTGTCGTCACGCATCGCTGCTTCGAGTTCTTTCAGGTCGATAATACCGTTACGCTGCGGTGCCAGGTAAGTGACTTCAAAACCTTCGCGCTCCAGCTGACGGCAGGTATCCAGTACCGCTTTGTGTTCGGTTTTGCTGGTGATGATGTGCTTGCCTTTTTTCTGATAAAAGTTAGCAGCACCTTTGATCGCCAGGTTGTCAGATTCGGTAGCACCAGAGGTAAAGACAATTTCACGCGGATCAGCGCCAACCAGATCGGCAATCTGATTACGAGCGATATCTACCGCTTCTTCAGCCTGCCAGCCGAAACGGTGAGAACGGGAGGCCGGGTTACCAAAGGTTCCGTCCATCGTCATAAACTGCATCATTTTCTCGGCAACACGCGGGTCCACCGGCGTGGTTGCGGAGTAGTCGAGATAAATCGGTAATTTCATTGCTCTATAAACTCCGTACATCACTCAATGCAAGGAACCAGGCTACCGGCTGGATGTACGACCGTGTTTACGGAGCGCGAGACGCCCCGGCCTGATTCTAATATCTTGTTATCTTTAACCTAACTGTTTCGGGTTTCAGCAAGTTGACAAACTTACGAATCTCCGGGAGCTTACATAAGTAAGTGACCGGAGTGAGTATGTGCAGTCAACGCAGATGCAACACGAAACAGGACGGTTAAATTAAGCGCGTAACTTAACGTCGATCGCGTCTTGTGTGCGGGTGCGTGGCGCGTCGTGAGTATGCTGACGACCAGATACATCCAGCACTTCCTGGTTATTAACCAGTTCGCCTAAAGTAATGTTGTTGAGAAAACCGGTGAGACGGTCGCTCAAATCACGCCAAAGCGCGTGGGTCAGGCATTTATCGCCCCCCTGGCAGCCGCCTTTACCCTGACAACGGGTGGCATCTACAGATTCATCAACGGCGCTAATCACTTCGCCAACGGCGATGCTGCTGGCATCTTTGCCTAACAGATAACCACCGCCTGGTCCGCGTACGCTGGAAACCAGACCATTTTTACGCAGACGGGAAAACAGTTGTTCCAGATAAGAAAGGGAAATTCCCTGACGTTCGGAAATATCAGCCAACGGTACCGGGCCCGCTTCAGAGTTGAGCGCAACGTCAAGCATTGCGGTCACGGCATAGCGCCCTTTAGATGTCAGTCTCATGTCTTACTTCACCTCAAACTCGCCCCTGCCCGGGGTTTTTTATTGTAAAAGTGGGGGTATTGCATAGCAGGGTCAAGTCTGACATTCCCGAGTAAATTGGTCAACTATTTACTTGACTGATTTAGTCGGGTATTTAACCTTCAGTGCCATTTTTTTATCGTGGCGTTTGTACCTGTTGTCGGGTGCGGCGTAAACACCTTATCCGACCTGGGGTTCTGTGCACTGTAGGCCTGATAAGACGCGTTACGCGTCGCATCAGGCAACCGCTGTCGGATGCGGCGTGAACGCCTTATCCGACCTACGGCGCTGTGCACTGTAGGCCTGACAAGACGCGTTAAGCGCCGCATCAGGCAACCTCGGTTATTCGGCCTTGTTACCTTTATTCTGCTGCTCAATAGAAGCCAGAATCCCGCGCAGGATATTCAACTCCTGGCTTTCCGGGCGCGCACGGGTAAACAGACGACGCAGCTTATTCATCACCTGCCCCGGATGGTTTTCACGGATAAAGCCGGTTGCCAGCAGCGTTTGTTCAAGATGACCGTAAAAACGTTCCAGATCATCGACCAGCGGATACGGCGTCTCGTCATGTTCAACCTGCTCGCTGTTCTCCTGAGTCGCCAGCCAGGCCATGCGCACTTCATAGGCAATAACCTGAACAGCCATCGCCAGGTTAAGCGAACTGTATTCCGGGTTAGCGGCAATGGCGACATGATAATGGCACTTTTGCAACTCTTCATTGGTCAAGCCAACGCGCTCACGACCAAAAACCAGTGCCACCGGCGTATTTGCCGCTTCAGCGACGCTTTTCAAACCGCATTCGCGCGGGTCGAGCATCGGCCACGGCAGAGTGCGGGAACGTGCGCTGGTGCCAACCACCAGGCTACAACCGGCTAACGCTTCGTCGAGCGTATCGACAATGTGAGCATTACCAATCACGTCGCTGGCCCCTGCTGCCAGAGCAATCGCCTGGGAGTCAGGTTTCACCAATGGATTAACCAGCCACAGATTGGTTAAGCCCATTGTTTTCATGGCACGGGCAACAGAACCCATATTACCGGTGTGTGACGTCTCCACCAGCACAATTCGAATATTTTGCAGCATTGTCTTTCTTCATCTAAAGATTATTCACGCATCTTATCATAAAACGAAGACAGATGCCGATCTCGCTGCTATACTCTGCGCCGTTTTCCCGTTCTTTAACATCCAGTGAGAGAGACCGATGCATCCGATGCTGAACATCGCCGTGCGCGCAGCGCGCAAGGCGGGTAATTTAATTGCCAAAAACTATGAAACCCCGGACGCTGTAGAAGCGAGCCAGAAAGGCAGTAACGATTTCGTGACCAACGTAGATAAAGCTGCCGAAGCGGTGATTATCGACACGATTCGTAAATCTTACCCACAGCACACCATCATCACCGAAGAAAGCGGTGAACTTGAAGGTACCGATCAGGATGTTCAATGGGTTATCGATCCACTGGATGGCACTACCAACTTTATCAAACGCCTGCCGCACTTCGCGGTATCTATTGCCGTTCGTATCAAAGGCCGCACTGAAGTTGCTGTGGTTTATGATCCTATGCGTAACGAACTGTTCACCGCGACTCGCGGTCAGGGCGCACAGCTGAACGGCTACCGTCTGCGCGGCAGCACCGCTCGCGATCTCGACGGTACTATTCTGGCGACCGGCTTCCCGTTCAAAGCAAAACAGTACGCTACCACTTACATCAACATCGTCGGCAAACTGTTCAACGAATGTGCAGACTTCCGTCGTACTGGTTCTGCGGCGCTGGATCTGGCTTACGTTGCCGCAGGTCGTGTTGACGGTTTCTTTGAAATCGGTCTGCGTCCGTGGGATTTCGCCGCAGGTGAGCTGCTGGTTCGTGAAGCGGGCGGTATCGTCAGCGACTTCACCGGTGGTCATAACTACATGCTGACCGGTAACATCGTTGCCGGTAACCCGCGCGTTGTTAAAGCCATGCTGGCGAACATGCGTGACGAGTTAAGCGACGCCCTGAAGCGTTAATTTCTCTGGCGGGTGATTTCTCTCACCCGCCCTCGCCTTTCAGGCGCTATTCCGAAATGCTTCCGCTCTGCTTTACTTTCTTTCGTCACTCTCCCACCATCTTTCCCCGATTAATGGATGATAAAGAAGTCGCAAGGAAAGGTTATGGCACTGCCAGTGAACACACGCGTTCTCAAAATTCTGTTTATTCTCTTTGTTGTTGCCTTCTGCGTTTATTTAGTGCCGCGCGTTGCCATCAACTTCTTCTATTATCCCGACGACAAAATTTACGGTCCCGACCCCTGGTCGGCGGAATCCGTCGAATTTACAGCTAAGGACGGTACTCGTCTGCAAGGCTGGTTTATCCCTTCTTCGACAGGCCCCGCTGACAACGCCATCGCAACCATCATTCATGCTCACGGCAATGCCGGAAATATGTCCGCCCACTGGCCGCTGGTCAGTTGGTTACCCGAGCGTAATTTCAACGTTTTTATGTTTGATTATCGCGGGTTTGGTAAATCAAAAGGCACGCCGTCTCAGGCCGGATTGCTGGACGATACGCTAAGTGCCATCAATGTGGTGCGCCATCGCAGTGATGTAAACCCACAACGACTGGTGCTGTTCGGGCAGAGTATTGGCGGGGCGAATATTCTTGATGTTGTTGGTCAGGGTGATCGTGAGGGCATACGTGCAGTGATCCTCGACTCCACATTTGCCTCTTATGCAACCATCGCCAACCAGATGATCCCCGGCAGTGGCTACTTACTTGATGAGAGTTACAGCGGCGAAAATTACATCGCCAGCGTCAGCCCGATCCCAGTTTTACTCATTCACGGTAAGGCCGATCACGTTATCCCATGGCAGCACAGCCAAAAGTTGTATGATCTGGCAAAAGAGCCAAAACGTTTAATCTTAATCCCTGACGGCGAACACATTGATGCTTTTTCCGATCGTCACGGTGATGTTTATCGCGAACAAATAGTGGATTTTATCCTTAGCACGTTGAATCCGCACAACTAACCCATGATCGCTAGCGCGATAATCATTCACAAATCCACCTTTAGACGAGCTAATCCACTGGTCAGAACAGTTTAAGATGAGAAAAATTCTGTGACGCTTGCCAACATTTCTGATGATTAGCATTCCCTTCGCCATTTCCCTGGGCAAACTTTAGCTATTCTTATCAATTATGCTTATGGGAGATCTACAGATGATGCCTACGCTTGCTTCACCATCTGTCCTTTCGGCTCCCCAGCGCCGCTGCCAGATCTTGCTGACACTCTTTCAGCCGGGGTTGACCGCCACCACGGCAACCTTCAGCAAGCTTAATGGTGTGGATGATGATATTGCCAGTCTTGATATCAGCGAAACAGGACGGGAGATCCTGCGCTATCATCAACTCACACTGACTACTGGTTATGACGGTAGCTACCGGGTTGAAGGCACAGTGCTTAACCAACGTTTGTGTTTATTTCACTGGCTACGACGTGGTTTCCGTCTGTGTCCGTCATTTATTACCAGCCATTTCACCCCCGCCCTGAAGAGTGAACTGAAGCGGCGCGGAATTGCGCGTAACTTTTACGACGATACCAATCTACAAGCGTTAGTGAATCTCTGCTCCCGACGGCTGCAAAAACGCTTTGAAACGCGCGATATTCATTTCCTGTGTCTGTATCTGCAATATTGCTTGCTGCAACACCACGCTGGCATTACGCCTCAGTTTAATCCGCTCCAACGTCGCTGGGCAGAATCCTGCCTGGAATTTCAGGTAGCGCAGGAAATTGGACGCCACTGGCAGCGTCGGGCGCTTCAGCCTGTACCGCCTGATGAGCCACTATTTATGGCATTACTTTTTTCCATGTTGCGAGTTCCCGATCCAATTCGGGATGCGCATCAGCGGGACAGACAATTGCGTCAGTCTATCAAACGTCTGGTAAACCATTTTCGTGAGCTGGGAAATGTTCGTTTTTATGATGAACAGGGGTTATGCGATCAGCTTTATACTCACCTCGCCCAGGCGTTAAATCGCAGTTTGTTTGCCATCGGTATTGATAACACCCTGCCAGAAGAGTTCTCCAGACTGTACCCACGCCTGGTGCGCACCACCCGCGCGGCGCTGACCGGATTTGAAAGTGAATACAGCGTCCATCTTTCTGATGAGGAAAGCGGTCTGGTCGCTGTGATTTTCGGTGCCTGGCTAATGCAGGAAAACGACCTGCATGAAAAACAGATTATTCTACTGACCGGGAATGATAGCGAGCGTGAAGCGCAGATTGAGCAGCAGTTACGTGAACTGACGTTACTGCCGCTCAACATTAAGCATATGTCGGTAAAAGCATTTTTGCAGAGAGGTGCTCCACGCGGCGCGGCACTGATTATTTCGCCTTACACCACGCCGTTACCGCTTTTTTCACCACCACTGATCTACACAGATCTGACGCTGACAACACACCAACAGGAGCAGATCCGCAAAATGCTCGAATCAGCATGAGGGAACAACTTTCGGGCGCAAGAACATTGCCGGAAGCGCCACCAGCGCCATCACCCAGAACACGCCGTGGCCCAGATATTGATACAGGAAACCGGCGAAGACGGTCATGATGGCGATACTACCGCCCATTGCAACGGCAGAGTAAACCGCCTGCAAACGGATGACTTCGCTACCCTGGCGGGCGGCAATATAACGCATGGCCGCCAGGTGGCAGACCGTGAAGGTGCCGCAATGCAGAATTTGCACCACTATCAACCACGGCAACGCCGTCGTTGCTCCCATAATTCCCCAGCGCATTACACCGCTAATCGCCGAGATCAGCAGCATATCGCGTGCACTACAACGGCGGAAAAGTTTATTACTCAGCGCAAAAATAATGACTTCTGCCACCACGCCCAGCGACCACAAATAGCCCACCGCTGAAGCAGAATACCCAGCTGCCTGCCAGTAAATAGCGCTAAAACCGTAATAGGCTGCATGCGCTCCCTGTAATAAACAAACGCAGGCCAGAAAGCGCCAGTTCTGGCGGACCAGTGTCAGCCAGGCTGGCCCTCCCGTGCTCTCCTGCTGACGGCTAGCCCCTTGTGGCTGAATCGTTGGACGAATGAGAAATCCGAGCAGCATGGACGCCACGCCCAACGTCAACAGCGCGAGGATCACCCGATAATCCAACATACTGACCAGTTTGCCTGTCAGCGCCGAGCCAATGACAAACGCCACCGAGCCCCACAGTCGCACTTTGCCGTAATCAAGCGGGAACTGTTTTTGCCATGTATTCGCCAGTGCATCGGTCAACGGTACCAGCGGTGAGAAAAAGAGGTTAAAGCCAATCATCACCACCATCAACCACGCTACATGCGCCCCCGCCCAGAAGGCGACAGCAAAGAGAAGTGTCAGCAGTGCCAGTACGCGCAAGGCGGAAATCAGGCGGGAAGGATCGCTAACGCGGGGCGCGATGATCAAACTCCCGAGAAAACGGGCAACCAGACCAGCCCCCAATAACAGGCCGATAGTTTCTGGCGTTAAGCCAATCCCCTTAAGCCAGACGCTCCAGAAAGGTAGAAAAATGCCGTAACTAAAAAAGTATGTGAAATAACCGAGCGCCAACCAGCGCGTGGATTGCAAAACCATGAGTCCCTCCCGTCAGGAGGCGTTAGTCTGGGGTTAATCGAATGTTGGTGCAAGTTGAAAAATAAGAATATTCGAGCCTGCTTCCCGATGTCTGTAACGCCTGTTCGCAAGCACTATAAAAGCTGCGCCCCACAACGCACCTTGCAAAATTATTGCGTATTTATGCCGTTACGCTTGCCAAACGTTCCTGCACAATGGCGATGAAATCGCGTAATGCCGGTTTCATTTCGCCTTTCTTCCACGCCATTAGTAGGGCAATGGAAGGCACATTTCCGGCAATTGGCCGAAATACCACCTGCCCGGTATTAAAATTATTCATATAACCGGGTATCAAAGTTACGCCAAGCCCCATCCCCACCAAATTCATCGTTACCAGAATATTGGTTGCCACCTGGACGATATTCGGCTGGCTGTTTTCTTGCGCAAACCACTCCTTAACGATCGGCGCAAGCGAACCGGAATATGCCGGATCGGTACTAACGAAATTCACGCCATCCAGCTGCGCGGCGGTGATCTCTTTTTCTTGTGCTAAAGGATGATCAACCGGCAACACCACCACTAATGGTTCGTCAAAAAGTTCCAGATAATCAATCTCCGGGCTATAGACAGGATGGCGCATTAAGCCGACATCCAGTTCACCACGGCGAATTTTTTCTTCCTGTTCCGTGGTAATTAAACTCACCAACTCGATCAAGGTTTCTGGCTGTTTCAGTCGGAACATGGGCAATACTTTTGGCAGTAAATTCACTTCCGCCGATGGCACAAAACCGATGATTAAATGCTTATCTTCCTGAACAATTTTCCGCGCCCGTTGTTTGGCATTTTCCGCTTGTTCCAGGATTGCCTGCGCGTCCTGGAGAAAACATTCTCCCGCCGCCGTCAACGCGACTTTACGTTTATCACGTACCAGTAGCGGAACACCAACACAGTTTTCGAGATCGCGGATCTGGCTGCTTAACGAAGGCTGTGAGGTATGCAGTTTTTCCGCCGCACGGGTAAAGTTCAGTGCCTGCGCCACTGCGACGAAATAGCGTAAATGCCGTAGTTCCATCACCTTCCCCTTGTTATCGAAAAAACGTCTCAGTTGGTAGAAATTAACTATTTCACATATCAGCAACCAACCAGCAACATCCTTATGGCACAAAAATAGAAGGTCAATACATCTTATCTTTCAGGATTAAAAAATATGACCACACCCTCAGATTTGAACATTTACCAACTGATAGACACCCAAAACGGTCGGGTTACTCCGCGTATTTATACCGACCCGGATATTTACCAACTGGAGCTTGAGCGCATTTTCGGTCGTTGCTGGCTATTTCTCGCTCATGAAAGCCAGATCCCTAAACCCGGTGATTTTTTTAACACCTACATGGGAGAAGATGCGGTTGTCGTGGTGCGCCAAAAAGACGGCAGCATCAAGGCGTTTCTCAACCAATGCCGCCACCGGGCCATGCGTGTGAGTTATGCCGATTGCGGCAACACTCGCGCCTTTACCTGCCCGTATCATGGCTGGTCTTATGGTATTAACGGCGAGTTGATTGATGTACCGCTGGAACCTCGCGCCTACCCACAAGGGCTGTGTAAATCCCACTGGGGGTTAAACGAAGTTCCCTGTGTGGAGAGTTATAAGGGGCTGATTTTTGGCAACTGGGATACCTCCGCGCCGGGCCTGCGTGATTACCTGGGTGACATTGCCTGGTATCTGGATGGCATGCTGGATCGTCGCGAAGGCGGCACCGAAATTGTCGGCGGCGTACAAAAGTGGGTGATCAACTGCAACTGGAAATTCCCGGCAGAGCAGTTCGCCAGTGACCAGTATCATGCTCTGTTCAGCCATGCTTCTGCCGTTCAGGTATTAGGGGCGAAAGATGATGGCAGCGATAAGCGTCTCGGTGATGGACAAACCGCCCGCCCGGTGTGGGAAACCGCCAAAGATGCGCTGCAATTTGGTCAGGACGGTCACGGTAGCGGTTTCTTCTTTACCGAAAAGCCAGACGCCAATGTCTGGGTCGATGGTGCAGTTTCCAGCTATTACCGCGAAACCTACGCCGAAGCAGAACAACGTTTAGGCGAAGTTCGCGCCCTGCGCCTGGCGGGTCATAACAATATTTTCCCCACGCTTTCCTGGCTCAACGGCACTGCCACACTCCGCGTCTGGCATCCGCGCGGCCCAGATCAAGTCGAAGTGTGGGCGTTCTGTATTACTGACAAAGCCGCCTCTGATGAGGTTAAAGCCGCTTTTGAAAACAGCGCCACCCGCGCTTTTGGTCCTGCTGGTTTTCTTGAGCAGGATGACTCGGAGAACTGGTGTGAAATTCAAAAATTGCTGAAAGGCCACCGCGCCCGCAACAGTAAACTTTGTCTGGAAATGGGACTTGGTCAGGAAAAACGTCGCGACGACGGCATTCCAGGCATTACAAACTATATCTTCTCAGAAACGGCCGCCCGTGGAATGTATCAACGCTGGGCCGATCTCCTGAGCAGCGAAAGCTGGCAGGAAGTGCTCGATAAAACCGCCGCATACCAGCAGGAGGTGATGAAATGAGTGCGCAGGTTTCACTGGAGTTACATCACCGCATTAGCCAGTTTCTCTATCACGAAGCCAGTCTGCTGGATGACTGGAAATTTCGTGACTGGCTGGCGCAGCTCGACGAAGATATTCGTTACACCATGCGCACCACGGTTAACGCGCAAACGCGTGACCGCCGCAAAGGCGTTCAGCCACCGACAACCTGGATTTTTAATGACACCAAAGACCAGCTGGAGCGGCGAATCGCGCGTCTGGAAACGGGCATGGCCTGGGCGGAAGAGCCGCCGTCGCGCACCCGTCACTTAATCAGCAACTGCCAGGTAAACGAAACCGACATCCCAAACGTGTTTGCTGTGCGGGTAAATTATCTGCTTTATCGGGCACAAAAAGAGCGCGATGAAACATTCTATGTCGGGACTCGTTTTGACAAAGTTCGCCGTCTGGAAGATGACAACTGGCGCTTGCTGGAACGGGATATCGTCCTGGATCAAGCGGTGATCACGTCCCATAACCTGAGTGTACTGTTCTGATGAATCGAATTTATGCGTGTCCCGTTGCGGATGTGCCGGAAGGTGAGGCTCTCCGGCTCGATACCTCGCCCGTCATCGCCCTGTTCAACGTTGGCGGCGAGTTTTATGCCATTAACGATCGTTGCAGTCATGGTAATGCGTCGATGTCAGAAGGGTATCTGGAAGATGATGCTACGGTAGAGTGCCCACTGCACGCCGCCAGTTTTTGCCTGAAAACGGGGAAAGCGTTATGCCTGCCCGCCACCGATCCGCTAACCACTTATCCAGTACACGTTGAAGGTGGTGATATCTTCATCGACTTACCGGAGGCGCAGCCATGAGCGATCTGCATAACGAGTCCATCTTTATTACTGGTGGCGGATCGGGATTAGGACTGGCACTGGTCGAGCGATTTATCGAAGAAGGTGCGCAGGTTGCCACGCTGGAACTGTCGGCGGCAAAAGTCGCCAGTCTGCGTCAGCGATTTGGCGAACATATTCTGGCGGTGGAAGGTAACGTGACCTGCTATGCCGATTATCAACGCGCGGTCGATCAGATCCTGACTCGTTCTGGCAAGCTGGATTGTTTTATCGGCAATGCGGGCATCTGGGATCACAATGCCTCACTGGTTAATACTCCCGCAGAGACGCTCGAAACCGGCTTCCACGAGCTGTTTAACGTCAACGTACTCGGTTACCTGCTGGGCGCAAAAGCCTGCGCTCCGGCGTTAATCGCCAGTGAAGGCAGCATGATTTTCACACTGTCAAATGCCGCCTGGTATCCCGGCGGCGGTGGCCCGCTGTACACCGCCAGTAAACATGCCGCAACCGGACTTATTCGCCAACTGGCTTATGAACTGGCACCGAAAGTGCGGGTGAATGGCGTCGGCCCGTGTGGTATGGCCAGCGACCTGCGCGGCCCACAGGCGCTCGGGCAAAGTGAAACCTCGATAATGCAGTCTCTGACGCCGGAGAAAATTGCCGCCATATTACCGCTGCAATTTTTCCCGCAACCGGCGGATTTTACGGGTCCGTATGTGATGTTGGCATCGCGGCGCAATAATCGCGCATTAAGCGGTGTGATGATCAACGCTGATGCGGGTTTAGCGATTCGCGGCATTCGCCACGTAGCGGCTGGGCTGGATCTTTAAGGAAGCACGATGAAAGAAAAAACGATCATTATTGTCGGTGGCGGGCAAGCGGCGGCAATGGCTGCGGCCTCGCTACGCCAGCAAGGGTTCACCGGTGAGCTGCATCTGTTTTCCGATGAGCAACATCTTCCATATGAACGTCCACCGCTCTCGAAAGCCATGTTGCTGGAGGATTCCCCACAGTTGCAGTCGGTGTTACCCGCTAACTGGTGGCAGGAAAACAATGTTCATCTGCATTCTGGCGTAACCATCAAAACGCTGGGTCGCGACACACGAGAGTTAGTGTTAACCAACGGCGAAAGCTGGCACTGGGATCAGCTGTTTATGGCAACCGGCGCGGCAGCCCGACCGCTGCCATTGCTTGATGCACTGGGAGAACGCTGCTTTACCCTGCGCCATGCCGGCGATGCCGCCAGACTGCGAGAAGTTCTGCAGCCCGAACGGTCAGTCGTGATTGTCGGTGCCGGAACTATTGGTCTGGAACTGGCTGCCAGCGCCACGCAGCGTGGATGTAAGGTGACAGTGATTGAACTGGCGGCAACCGTCATGGGCCGTAATGCACCACCGCCCGTGCAACACTATCTTTTACAGCGCCATCAGCAGGCTGGTGTGAGCATTCTGCTCAATAATGCCATTGAACATGTGGTCGATGGTGAAAAAGTAGAACTGACGCTGCAAAGTGGCGAAACGCTTCAGGCCGATGTGGTGATTTACGGTATTGGTATCAGCGCCAACGACCAACTGGCTCGCGAGGCCAACCTTGATACTGCCAATGGTATTGTCATTGATGAAGCTTGCCGCACCTGCGATCCCGCGATCTTTGCCGGTGGCGATGTGGCAATCACCCGTATTGATAATGGTGCACTACACCGCTGCGAAAGCTGGGAAAACGCCAATAACCAGGCGCAAATTGCCGCTGCCGCAATGTTGGGGCTACCGCTTCCGCGACTACCGCCGCCGTGGTTCTGGAGCGATCAGTACAGTGATAACTTACAGTTTATTGGCGATATGCGTGGCGATGACTGGATTTGTCGTGGCAACCCGGAAACTCAGAAGGCGATTTGGTTTAATCTGCAAAACGGCGTGCTTATCGGTGCGGTAACACTGAATCAGGGCCGTGAGATTCGCCCAATCCGCAAATGGATCCAGAGCGGCAAAACGTTTGATGCGAAACTGCTGATAGATGAGGACATCGCGCTTAAATCACTGTAACCAGGATAATTAGCGAATATCTCAACGCCTGGGGCGTGGCGAGGTACCAGAGTGTGTATTACGTTTAAATCACATTATCTTGCAAAGGGATTGGTTATGAACACACTACGTTATTTTGATTTTGGTGCTGCCCGCCCCGTTTTGTTATTAATTGCCCGTATCGCCGTGGTCTTAATTTTCATTATTTTTGGTTTTCCCAAAATGATGGGCTTTGACGGTACGGTCCAATATATGGCCTCGCTGGGCGCGCCAATGCCGATGCTGGCAGCGATTATTGCGGTAGTTATGGAAGTGCCCGCCGCGATTTTAATCGTGCTTGGCTTTTTCACCCGTCCGCTGGCGGTGCTGTTTATTTTCTACACGCTGGGTACGGCGGTGATTGGTCACCATTACTGGGATATGACCGGCGATGCGGTTGGGCCAAATATGATTAATTTCTGGAAGAATGTCAGTATCGCTGGCGCATTCCTGCTGTTGGCAATTACCGGGCCGGGGGCAATTTCTCTCGATCGGCGTTAGGAAAGATGCCGGATGCGGCGTGAACGCCTTATCCGGCATTTTATAAATTACAGTAACGCAACCCGCAACGACATCTCTGACGTTGTTGATTCCCCCGGCGCAAGCGCAATGAGGTCACCTCCTTCCGGGCGATGATGGTCATCCGGCGCATGGCTCATCGGTTCCAGACAGAAGAAATCAAACGCATATCCTTTATCAAACGCCGGGTCGGAAACAAAGATGAAATAACATGGTGCAGGTGGCGTCGTTTCCATGATGATGGCATAACCCTCCTGCGGCTGCTCAATGCGGGCCTGACCATTCCATCCGGCAAAGCCATTGTTCACCCACTGGTGCGGCAACGGCGCGAGCTGGTTGAAATCCAGCTCCTGCGGTAGCTGCTCGCAAAACTCCCCCGCCAGCCACTGCTCCCGTTCCAGCCAGTAACCGCTCGCCTGCGCCTGAATCCGCGTTTGTGGTGACAACGGAAAATAAGGATGCCAGCCGGTACCAAATGGCAGCGTCTCTGCCCCTTGATTGGTGACAGAGAGCGTCACCGTCAGCGTATCTGCCGTTAAATGAAACGCCTGACTTACCCGATAGTGATAAACACCGCTGCGATGTTCATACACCAGACACAAGCTATCATCGCTGCGCGAGACACATTGCCACTGCCCCAGCCAGCCGTCGCCGTGCAGATAGTGCGCATCCCACTCAACATTCGGTTGCAGTTGATACTCACGCCCCTGCCAGACAAAACGGTTGCCACTCACCCGGTTTGCAAACGGCACCAGCGGAAAACAAGAGGCATCGGTTGCCACACCGCTTTTTTTACCGGGACGTAAGAGCGGCGTCGCGTCACGCCAGAAGCCTTCGATGACGCCGCCCCGGTCAGAAACGTCCAGCTTTAGCGGCCCGTGAGATAAGGTATAGATAGTCATCCGCTGACTCCTTAATCCGGGAAGTTAATCACAACTTTCCCGCATTTGCCGCTCGCCATCAGCGCATAGGCATCACCTGCCTGTTCCAGCGTGAAGCGGTGGGTAATGGCGTTACGCGGCCACAGTTTCCAGTCCGTTAAATCGTGGGCGCATTTTTCCATATGGAACAGACTGGTCACCCAGGAGCCAATAATCCGCCGTTGATGATGCATCAGATCAGCGCTAACCTCGAACTCCACTTTTCCGGTTTCCCCGATGTAAACCACCCGTCCCCAGTCAGCAGTGGATTGCAACGCCAGTAAGCGACCTGCGGCATTACCGGAACAATCGAGCGCAACATCCGCGCCACCGTGGGTGAGTTCGGCGATAATCTGCGGCAGGCCTTCGGTCGTTGCTAAATAGCCGTGATCCATCACCCCTAACTGTTTCGCCATCGCCAGACGTTCCGGCAGCATATCAACGCCGATGATCCTTTTTGCACCGCGACCTTTCGCCAGCATCATCGCCATCATGCCGACCGGCCCCAGACCGACCACCAGCACGTTATCACTGCCGGAAACTTCGCCGCGCAAAATCCCTTCATACGCTGTGCCAACGCCACAACTGATAAACGCACCATCTTCGTAGCTCAACGCATCCGGCAGCAGGATCAGATCTTTTTCTTCCGCCAGCAGGTATTCAGCATGGCCGCCGTCACGCTGCCAGCCGTAAGCGGCTTTTCCTTCGCCAGTACAAGAGATAGGAAAACCGCGACGGCAGTTCGGGCAAAAACCACAGCCAGAAATGTGATACACCAGCACGCGGTCGCCCTCTTTAAAATGGCGACAGCCTTGCCCCATCGCCACAATTTGCCCGCACGGTTCATGACCGTTGATAAATCCCTGGTATAACGGTTTATCGGGAGCCGCCGCTGTGGCGCGGTGTTGATGATAGATATAGTGGACATCGCTTCCGCAAATCCCGGAGGATTTCATTTTAATCAGTACCTGGTTAATCCCCGGTGTCGGCACCGCAACTTCCCGCAGATCGACGGTCGAATTTCCTGGTAAATAAGCTGCCAGCATCGTTTTCATAATTCCCTCATTAACAATACGATTAATTTTCATCCCTGCCGCACCCGCGCCAGGGGCGTTAAGGTTTAGCGTTTCGCTTTATTGCTTCGCTGGGTCAGCAAGATATTCGCCAGAACCGCCACCACGATGATGACGCCGCGCACCACCTGCTGGAAAAAAGAGTTAATCCCGAGCAGCACCAGACCGTTACCGATTAGCGTAATCACCAGTACGCCAAGCAGCGTACCGAACAACGAGCCGCGACCACCGGAAAGCGCCGTACCGCCGACCACGACCGCAGCGATGACGTCAAACTCCAGACCGTTTGCGGCACCTGCGTTACCAGAACCGAGGCGAGCTGCCAGCAAAATGCCGGTCACCGCCGCTAATAATCCCGAAAGGGTAAAAATAAGAATGCGCACCCGACGAACGTTGATACCGCACAACTGCGCCGCCGTGGCATTACCGCCAACAGCAAAAACCGAGCGCCCGAAGGCGGTTTTGCGGCTAATGAACACAAACAGCGCAAACAACACCATCATGATCAGCGCGGATACCGGCACACCGAGAAATTGTCCACCTAACCAGTCCAGCACCTCGTTTTCGTCAATCGGCACTGGCAGGGCGTTGGTCATAAACAGCCCCATTCCGCGCAGGGCGCTCCACAGCCCCAGCGTGGCAACGAAACTTGGCACGTTAAACACGCCGCGCAGTACCCCGGCGAGCGTTCCCATCAGCGCCCCTAACAGCAACACCAGCAGACAAGCAATCGCCAGCGGAACCTCAAATTGCAGCAAAAATGCCAGGCACACCGAGACAAAAGCCACCATCGGTCCAACGCTGACATCAATTTCACCGGAGATAATAATCAGCGTCATCGCCCAGGCGGCAATCCCAATGGTGGCGGCATCGCGCAGCACGTTCATCTGGTTATTCAATGAGATAAAACCCGGCGCGTTCAGAGAGAAGACCAGATAAAGAATGGCAATCACCACCAGCAAACCGATCTCATTAATATGGCGACTGACAAATTGTTTGAGCGAGACGCTCTTGCCCTGCGGCAATGATAATGACGAAGCAGACATCTTCAGGTTCCTCGGTAAAATTCATCAGTGCACAGACAGAATGGCGGACATCAGCTCATCCACATTGACCGGCGAGTGAAACTCCTGCGAGAACGTGCCGTGCTGTAACAACAGGATGCGGTCGCACACCAGCGGCAACTCCTCCACTTCACTGGAGATAAACACCACGCTTTTCCCTTCGGCAGCCAGCTCGCGGACAATACGGTAAATCTGCTGTTTGGCTTCGATATCAACGCCGCGCGTTGGCTCGTCGAGCAATAAAATCTGGCTGGCGGCATAGACCCAACGACCGATCACCACTTTTTGTTGATTGCCGCCAGAAAGCGTGCCAATAGGCGTTTCGCTACTGGCTGCCTTGACCGTCATCCGCTGCATCACCTCTTCGGTCAGGCGGCGGATGGTGGACCATTGCAGCACACCGTTGGCGCTGATTTTTTGCCGATTGGTCAGTACCGTATTTTCGTCAACGCCCAGCCAGGGAATGATCCCCGCTTCTTTGCGGTTTTCTGGCGTATAGCCAATGCCGCGTTTCAGCATCTCGCCGTAATCGGGGCGCGTGATTTTCTCGCCGTTGATAACAATTTCGCCCTGTTCATACGTCTCCAGCCCAACAATCGCCTTCAGCAATTCACTGCGCCCTGCCCCCAGCAGGCCAGCAATGCCGAGCACTTCGCCACGACGCAGGGAAAAACTGATCTCCGTAAGTTTTGGTCTGTGGCGTAACGCGCGAACTTCCAGTACGGTCTGGTCCGCAATCTCCTGAGCTACAACCGGTGCAAGATCAACGTGATCGCGCCCGAGCATCAGCGACACAATATGACGGGTTGAGGTGTTTTCGAGCATCACATCGCCCGCCACCTGACCATCGCGCATAACGGTGGCACAGGAGGCAATGCGGCGAATTTCTTCCATCCGGTGGCTGACATAAATCACCGCCACGCCCAGTGCCGACATCTTTTTCACGGCGCTTATCACCAGTTCAACTTCCGCACTGGCAAGCGAACTGGTAGGTTCATCAAGAATGACCACGCGCGGCTCGCCTATCATCACCCGCGCAATTTCCACCAGTTGCTTTTGCGCCGGGCTTAGTGTCGAAACAAGTTGTTCAGGGCTAACATCGACGCCCAGCGCCTGTAAGCAACGTTGGGCATCCTGCGCCATTTGCAGGTAATCAATCATGCCGTTGCGGCGGGGCCACTGACCGAGGCAGAGGTTTTCCGCCACTGTCAGCCCTTCCACCAGACTTAATTCCTGATAAACCGCGCGTACCCCCAGTTCAGCGGCACGGCGAGTCAGCGTAGTTTCGTCGCCTTCCAGTCGCGTCTCGCCAATCCAGATATCACCGCTATCCGGACGTTCGCTACCGGTAAGCATTCGAATGAGGGTCGATTTTCCCGCACCGTTTTTGCCTAACAGCGCGCGAACTTCGCCTTTATTGAGCGTAAAGTTAACGTTATCCAGCGCAACGACGCCGGGGTAACGCTTATTTCCTGCCACCACTTTTGCTACCGGAACTGCCTCTGTTGCCGTGAACATAGGGACCTCTGCGAATCAGCGATTAGGGCAGACCATCAACGTGCGTTGCCAGCCACTGTTTACCGTCTTCCGTTTTGGTATAGAGATCGATTGGCACCTGAATCACTTTTTCACCGTCGGCTTGTTTATTGATAACCTTCAATATTTGCGCGAAAACAGCATTGCCCATTTTCTTACCGGAAATATCCACTACCGCTTTCAGCACCTGGTTATTTTCCAGTTCCTGTGCAATTTCAGTGGTCATATCCGAACCGAAAACGGCAATTTTTCCAGCCTGATTTTGATTACGTACCGCTTTTACCGCGCCGAGTGTCGCTCCACCCGATTCCCCCATAATGGCATTGAGATCTGGCGTGGAGATAATCAGTTTTTCACCAACAGAAATCGCTTTATCTAAAACAGTCCCTTCCTGATTAGCGACAATTTTCGCGCCGGGAACGCGGGCTTTTAATACTTCTTCAAACCCTTTACGTCGTTGCACACAAACTTCAAAGGCTTCGCAATTGATGACAGCAATTTTCGGCTGGTCAATTTTGTTAGCAATAAAATAATCGGCGGCAGCGTTACCCAGTTTTTTACCAAATTCCAGCGGATCGCCAACCAGATATGCCGAGACATATTTATCGACACCCTTTTGATTAATACAGGTGTTGTAGCAAATCACCGGAATACCCGCCTCACTGGCGCGGCGAACGGTGCGGCTACTGCCATTTTCAGACACTGCCGACAAAATAATGGCATCGACATTACGCGCCACGAGGGTATCAACAAAGGTACTTTCTTTCGAAATATCGCCCTGGGCGTTAGTTTCAATTAACTGTACCTGTACTGAAGAATCTTTTGCCGCATCCTGAACGCCCTGGCGCACTCCAGCGTAATATCCCTGGGTATCAAGGTATATTGCACCAATGGTCATTTCTTTTTCCGCAGCGTTGGCAAATAGTGTGCTACCTAATAGCGTAGCCATTAATAATAGATTACGGGTTGTTCTCATTTTTTTAGGCATAGTGCCTCCTGTAGGGTTTTTATTTACAACGGCTTATTTTAATTATTTGAGCGTGAGCGGCAGCGCGTGCCGCTCAAATATTACAGTTAATAGTGTTTAGTGAACGTAGCTAAAAATAAAAGGCATCACGGTGGTAAATAATGCCGCTTTCGGCCAGGCTGGATTAATCGCCGTCAATTCAGCGCGAGCAGATTCGTATTGCGCAATCTCGCCTAATCCCGCAGCCGCCAGCATCGCCACCATCAGACATTTTTCTTTATGTTGCTGTTGTAAATCGCCATACAGCGATAACAAGTCAGGTTGCGAGACGGCAAAGAAATCCGCTTCGATACTGGTTTTCGCCATCTCTTGCGCCCACTGTTTCATTTCAATAAACAGTTGCTGTGCGGTTTGTTGTTCGCCCAGTAATCGCAGCGCCATCCCTTGCCAGAAGAGATAATCAACCGGCTGATCGTTGTAATAACTGTGGATGTTAATGGTGCGATCGCCGGTCGCCGCCAGACGTAAACAACGCGTCGCTTCAGTTTCATCGCCCTGCGCCTTGGCGCATATCGCCTGCCAGAACCAGATGTCGTTGTCAGTTTGCCCCGGTAAACGGCCTTCGCTTAAATTCTCCGGATAATGCAACGCGGCATGAAGCAGTTCGCTGGCCTGCTGCGGCTCTCTGGCATCAAGATGCTGCCAGGCGCGTAATAACTGGTTGAGGATAAACTGGCTGGTGACCTTCCCTTCCCCACCTTCCCACGGGTGGAATTTGCGCGTGGCGAGAATGTCCGCCGCTTTGTCTGCCTGACCAGTGAGATGCCACAAATTGAGCAATTCTGCGGTCATGTCATCACGCTTCAGGGCGATTTCCAGATTAGCTTCCAGACGCGCCAGACGTTTTTCTGGTGCAGCACCGGTTAGCTTATCCAGCAAATCCCGTTCAAAAAGCAGACGAGCATCCTGCGGCGCAAGCTGATAAGCACTATCAAGATAACGCGCGGCCAGTTCATAATCATGCTGCTTATTCCACGCATGGATTGCCAGCCCACGCCAGCCGTCGGCAAACTCCGGCGACATCTCAACGCAACGCTGCCATAAGGCAATGGCTTTGTTGTAACTGCGCTTGTTGTAGTAAAAGCAGGCCAGTAAATGACGGGCAAACCAGCACTCTTCAATACTCTCCAGCGCCGCAACCTCTTCCAGCGTATTAGGGAAACGGACAAACTGCGGGAAAACATCAATGGCTTTTGCGACCAGTTCGCCGCGTTCAGCTTTCGGCAGCAAACTGGCTTGCAGGTAAAGCGGTAGCGTGCGCTGACAGTCCAGTGCGTTCAGCATCTCTGCCGCCAGAGCGGGCATGCCCCAGTTAATCAGTTGCCCGGCGGTCATCAGGGCGTTAACGTCGCGTCCCTGACACAGACCTCGCCACTGTACGAGGGCAGATTCGCTACAACCATCGAACCAGTTCAGCCACCACAGAGTGGCGTTCAGCGGATAATCACGCAGCAACTTCTCTCGCTGCATACGCGCGTTGTCCTGACGACCACTTAACACCAGCAGCAGGTTATGCAGGCAAAGCACTTCCTGATTGGTTGGGCAGGCGCGAAGACTTTGTTGGCAAAAATCCAGACCCGCGTCGAAGTGACCATTACGCGCCGCCAGCCGTGCCAGACCATAATAGCCACCGGCTTTACTGTTTCCGCTCCAGACCGCACGCCAGAAATCCTCTTCGGCTTGTTGATATTGCCCCTGACGTTCGTAAGCACTGGCGCGAATCAAACTCGCCTGTCCGCACTGCGGGTTTTTGTTCAGCACATGTGCGCGTTTCAGCGCCTGAGTGGCATACGACACCGCTTGTGGGTAATCGGCGCGGTTATATTCCAGCATTGCCAACGCCAGGTTACAGCGATAATCCAGCTGATCCAGCGCCACACCGCGCAGGTAGTAATCGAACGGTGAACGGCTGGCATGATGATATTGCTCCAGATGCTGACCGATAAACCAGGCTTCATCTGTACTGGTAATGTCTTGTGCTGCCAGTGGCGCTTTGGCGACGTCCGGCAACGGCAACTCTTGCGGCTGATGTTCCTGATAACTCAGTACGATATTGCCGTCAGTATCGGAGAGTTCAATGGTTAGTCTGTCAGGATTGATACCATGCAACACGCCCTGAATGGCGTTCGCTGGTGTCAGAGCCACGGCATCGTCGAGTAACGCGTTGCATCTGCCGATTTCGCGGATCGCCAGCCGGTATCCGTTCAACGGGGAGATGGCATACAGCCCCCACTCAATCCCCCGCTCGCTACGCTGGAGTTTAATCACCGCATCGCGGGAGGCGTTTTGCACCATGCCCAGAGAATGATAAGGCAGGAAATACTGCTCGAAACGCTTCTCTTCGTAAGCATCAAGCCAGGTAAAATCGGGCTGGTTATCGGCAAAAATACCCGTCATCAGTTCGATATACGGGCCGTTATTGTCGGTCAGGCTCTTATCCCACGCCTGGCCGAATTCACTGTGTCCCCAGCTCCACTGTTTTTTACCTGGCGCGATGTGGTGGTTGGCAACGTGTAGCAAACCACCATCTTCATCGTGACACCATGCGCCAACAAAATCGTACTGCGATTTTTCGGCCATATACGAAGTCGGCACTGGCACATTTTTATAGCGAGAAATATCCACTCCGGCGGAGTAGTCCACTTTGTAGTAAGTGCCGGTAGCGATAGGGAAAGCTGAAACAGCCCGTTTGCCGTGATCAAACACCGCCGTTACATCCGGCGGGAAAACGCTCTGATGCCCTTCGCCACCTTTCACTGCCGGGTTGGCCCACCACAAGAAATGACGCGGCGTGGCATTGCCGTTATAGACGCGGCTGGCAATCTCCAGCGCCGCCCGGTCAGGGCGTAGTGTGAAACCGGTCATCACCTGTAAACCGTGCATCGGCTCCGTTTCGCCGACCCACACCGTCTGTGCGCCGTCTTCATGGGCTTCGAGGGTGAAATCAACGGGCATAAAGGTAGTCGGGCGATGGTGTTGTGGCCAGTTAAACTCAATCCCGCCCGAAATCCACGGCCCCAATAGCCCTACCAGCGCCGGTTTAATCACCTCATTGTGATAGACAAAATCGCGCTGTTTCACTTTATCCCAAGCGCGATGCACCCGACCGCCCAACTCCGGCAGGATCATCACTTTGATATAGTCGTTTTCCAGCCACACCGCTTGCCAGGATTTCAGGACTTTCTGCTCGCTCAGCGTATCGGTCACGCCGTAGGGATAAACCGCGCCGGACGATCCCTGATAAACGCGATTTTCCAGGAACATAGGGTGTATATCCTGCGGCCCGGTTTCATAAGTCGGGATCTCAACGCGCTCTTGCCACACTTTTACTGGAGTCATAGTGCCCTCAATATTAACAAGACATACTGAATTAAAAGATTTGTGGCAGTGTATTGAACAATCTGGCAATGTTTTCGCGGAATAATCACGCAATTAACTAAACAAGGTTTAGTGAAGATGAGAGCCTGCATTAATAATCAACAGATTCGCCACCATAACAAATGCGTGATTCTGGAACTGCTGTACCGGCAAAAGCGCGCCAATAAATCAACGCTGGCCCGGCTGGCGCAAATTTCAATTCCAGCGGTCAGTAATATTTTGCAGGAGCTGGAAAGCGAAAAACGGGTGGTGAATATCGACGATGAAAGCCAGACGCGCGGGCACAGTAGCGGTACATGGCTGATCGCGCCGGAAGGTGACTGGACGCTGTGCCTGAACGTGACGCCCACCAGCATTGAGTGTCAGGTCGCTAATGCCTGTTTAAGTCCGAAAGGCGAATTTGAATATTTTCAGATTGATGCACCGACACCGCAGGCTCTGTTGTCCGAAATCGAAAAATGCTGGCATCGCCATCGTAAACTGTGGCCAGACCGTACCATCAACCTGGCGCTGGCTATCCACGGTCAGGTTGATCCAGTGACTGGCGTGTCGCAAACCATGCCGCAAGCGCCGTGGACAACACCGGTTGAGGTGAAGTATCTGCTGGAAGAGAAGCTGGGCATTCGGGTGATGGTCGATAATGACTGCGTGATGCTGGCGCTGGCGGAGAAATGGCAAAATAATTCGCAAGGACGGGATTTCTGCGTGATCAACGTTGATTACGGTATTGGCTCGTCGTTCGTGATTAACGAGCAAATTTATCGCGGCAGTTTGTATGGTAGCGGACAGATTGGTCACACCATCGTTAATCCGGATGGCGTCGCCTGCGACTGTGGACGTTATGGCTGCCTGGAAACCGTCGCCTCGTTAAGCGCATTAAAAAAACAGGCGCGAGTATGGCTAAAATCACAACCGGTTAATACTCAGCTTGATCCTGAAAAACTGACTACCGCACAATTAATCGCTGCCTGGCAGAGTGGAGAACCGTGGATCACCAGCTGGGTTGACCGCAGTGCCAACGCCATTGGTTTGAGTCTGTATAACTTCCTGAATATCCTCAATATTAATCAGATTTGGCTGTATGGTCGCAGCTGCGCCTTTGGTGAGAACTGGCTTAATTCCATTATTCGCCAGACAGGATTTAACCCGTTCGACCGTGACGAAGGACCGAGCGTGAAAGCGACGCAAATTGGCTTTGGGCAATTAAGCCGCGCACAGCAGGTGCTGGGGATTGGCTATTTGTATGTTGAGGCGCAGTTACGACAGATTTGATGGCGCGATAACGTAACAAGGCTTCCCTAAGGAAGCCTTGATGATCACAAACGAAAAATTGCCTGATGCGCTACGCTTATCAGGCCTACACGGAGATTGCAATATCTTGAATTTGCAATAATTTGTAGGCCGGATAAGGCGTTCACGCCGCATCCGGCATGAACAACGAGCACATTGTCAGCAAATCACCGTTTCGCTTATGCGTAAACCGGGTAACGTGCGCAGATGTCGAGAACTTTACCTTTGATGCTCTCGATAACGGCTTCATCATTGATGCTGTCCAGCACGTCACACATCCAGCCAGCCAGTTCTTTCGCTTCGGCTTCTTTAAAGCCACGACGAGTAATCGCCGGAGTACCCACGCGAATACCGGAGGTTACAAACGGGCTCTTCGGATCGTTCGGTACGCTGTTTTTGTTGACGGTGATGTTAGCACGGCCCAGAGCGGCGTCAGCTTCTTTACCGGTCAGGTTTTTATCAACCAGATCAACCAGGAACAGGTGGTTATCAGTACCGCCGGAAACCACTTTGTAGCCGCGCTCCAGGAATACTTCTACCATCGCTTTAGCGTTTTTCGCGACCTGCTGTTGGTAAGTTTTGAACTCAGGTTCCATCGCTTCTTTCAGAGCAACCGCTTTACCAGCGATTACGTGCATCAACGGGCCGCCCTGACCACCAGGGAAAACGGCAGAGTTCAGTTTTTTGTACAGTTCTTCGCTACCGCCTTTCGCCAGGATCAGGCCGCCGCGCGGACCCGCCAGGGTTTTGTGAGTGGTGGTAGTCACTACGTGAGCATGAGGAACCGGGTTCGGGTAGACGCCAGCAGCGACCAGTCCCGCAACGTGCGCCATATCAACGAACAGGTAAGCACCGATGCTGTCAGCGATTTCACGCATTTTCGCCCAGTCAACCACGCCGGAATATGCAGAGAAGCCACCGATGATCATTTTCGGCTTGTGTTCTTTGGCTTGTTTTTCCAGATCGGCGTAGTCGATATGACCGGTAGCATCGATACCGTAAGGAACGATGTTGTACAGTTTACCGGAGAAGTTAACCGGAGAACCGTGAGTCAGGTGACCGCCATGTGCCAGGTTCATACCCAGAACGGTGTCGCCGGGTTCCAGCAGCGCGGTGTAGACCGCAAAGTTCGCCTGGGAGCCGGAGTGCGGCTGGACGTTAGCGTAGTCAGCGCCGAACAGTTCTTTCGCGCGATCGATCGCCAGTTGTTCAACGATATCAACATACTCGCAACCGCCGTAGTAGCGTTTGCCCGGATAACCTTCAGCATATTTGTTGGTCAGCTGAGAACCCTGCGCCTGCATTACGCGCGGGCTGGTGTAGTTTTCGGAGGCGATCAGTTCGATGTGCTCTTCCTGACGTACTTTTTCCTGCTCCATAGCCTGCCACAGTTCGGCATCATAATCGGCAATGTTCATTTCACGCTTTAACATCCGCATCTCCTGACTCAGCTAACAATAAAATTTTCGGCCTTTATAGGCGGTCCTGTTGGACAACGGCGAACAGTATAACCGAATCATTGTGCGATAACAGGTCTTGACAAAGGAATTTACGCAAACGATTACCTTCAGGCTGCGCAAGGCTTTGGAGAATAAAGAGCTTGCAACCGTAAACGGATTTCTTTTCAGGTTTGTGATGCAAATTTTTCACTTCATCACATTCTTCATGAAAAACACCAAAGAACCATTTACATTGCAGGGCTATTTTTTATAAGATGCATTTGAGATACATCAATTAAGATGCAAAAAAAGGAAGACCATATGCTTGACGCTCAAACCATCGCTACAGTAAAAGCCACCATCCCTTTACTGGTGGAAACAGGGCCAAAGTTAACCGCCCATTTCTACGACCGTATGTTTACTCATAACCCAGAACTCAAAGAAATTTTTAACATGAGTAACCAGCGTAATGGCGATCAACGTGAAGCCTTGTTTAACGCCATTGCCGCCTACGCCAGCAATATCGAAAACCTGCCTGCGCTGCTGCCAGCGGTTGAAAAAATCGCTCAGAAACACACCAGCTTCCAGATCAAACCGGAACAATACAATATCGTCGGTGAACACCTGTTGGCGACGCTGGACGAAATGTTCAGTCCGGGCCAGGAAGTGCTGGACGCGTGGGGTAAAGCCTATGGCGTACTGGCTAATGTATTTATCAATCGCGAGGCAGAAATCTATAACGAAAACGCCAGCAAAGCCGGTGGCTGGGAAGGTACTCGCGATTTCCGCATTGTAGCTAAAACACCGCGCAGCACGCTTATCACCAGCTTCGAACTTGAGCCGGTGGACGGCGGCGCAGTGGCGGAATACCGTCCAGGGCAATATCTCGGCGTCTGGCTGAAGCCGGAAGGTTTCCCACATCAGGAAATTCGTCAGTACTCTTTGACGCGCAAACCGGATGGCAAAGGCTATCGTATTGCAGTGAAACGCGAAGAGGGTGGGCAGGTATCAAACTGGTTACACAATCACGCCAACGTTGGCGATGTCGTGAAACTGGTCGCTCCGGCAGGTGATTTCTTTATGGCTATCGCAGATGACACGCCGGTGACGTTAATCTCTGCCGGTGTCGGTCAAACACCAATGCTGGCAATGCTCGACACGCTGGCAAAAGCAGGTCATAGCGCTGAGGTAAACTGGTTCCATGCGGCAGAAAATGGCGATGTTCATGCCTTTGCCGATGAAGTTAAGGAACTGGGGCAAGCACTGCCACGCTTTACCGCGCACACCTGGTATCGTCAGCCGAGCGAAGCCGATCGCGCTAAAGGTCAGTTTGATAGTGAAGGTCTGATGGATTTGAGCAAACTGGAAGGTGCGTTCAGCGATCCGACAATGCAGTTCTATCTCTGCGGCCCGGTTGGCTTCATGCAGTTTGCGGCGAAACAGTTAGTGGACCTGGGTGTGAAACAGGAAAACATTCATTACGAATGCTTTGGCCCGCATAAAGTGCTGTGATTTGAGGTTGCCGGATGGAGACATCCGGCAACCCTGACGCGGTTTAAATTGCCGCGTCGTCCTCTTCGCCAGTACGGATACGAATGACCCGTGCCACGTCAAAGACGAAAATT
The DNA here is from genome assembly GCF_030295175.1 of Escherichia sp. HH091_1A. Taxonomy (NCBI): domain Bacteria; kingdom Pseudomonadati; phylum Pseudomonadota; class Gammaproteobacteria; order Enterobacterales; family Enterobacteriaceae; genus Escherichia; species Escherichia sp. HH091_1A. The sequence goes on from NZ_AP025747.1 coordinate 3,241,313, forward strand.
TTACCGTCACCGATTTTGCCGGTTTGCGCCGTGCGAATAATCGTATCTACGCAGATATCGACAATGTCGTCCGGCACGACAATCTCAATTTTCACTTTCGGCAGAAAATCCACCATATACTCCGCGCCGCGATACAGCTCGGTATGGCCTTTCTGGCGGCCAAAACCTTTCACCTCGGTGACCGTCATGCCGGTAATGCCGACTTCAGCCAGTGCTTCGCGGACATCGTCCAGCTTGAAGGGTTTAATAATCGCATCAATCTTTTTCATGCTATTCCTTGAAAAGGTCGCCTGTCTTTTGATCTGCTAAACGTAACACATAACGCCGATTCATTCCTTGAAATCGTTTGCATCCAGCTCGTGTCGGGAAAGCAGTTTATAAAATTCTGTCCGGTTGCGCCCCGCCATTCTCGCCGCGTGGGTGACATTACCTTTGGTGATTTGCAGCAGCTTACGCAAGTAGTTGAGTTCAAACTGATTACGCGCCTCAACAAAGGTTGGCAGAGCCGTATTTTCGCCCTCCAGCGCCTGCTCGACTAACGCATCACTAATCACCGGAGATGATGTTAGCGCCACGCACTGTTCAATCACGTTGACCAACTGGCGCACATTACCCGGCCAGCTCGCGGTCATCAGTCGTTTCATTGCATCGGTGGAGAATGCGCGGACAAACGGTTTATGTCGCTCTGCCGCCTGGCGCAATAAGTGGTTTGCCAGTAGCGGAATGTCTTCTGTGCGCTCCGCCAATGCCGGAATTTTCAGACTGACAACATTGAGGCGATAGTAGAGATCTTCACGGAATTCCCCGCGCGCCATCGCCTTTGGCAGGTCACGGTGAGTGGCGGAAATAATCCGCACGTCGATATCAATATCGCGGTTGCTGCCCAGCGGGCGCACTTTGCGCTCCTGCAACACGCGTAGCAGTTTGACCTGCAACGGTGCGGGCATGTCGCCAATCTCATCGAGAAACAGCGTACCGCCTTCCGCCGCCTGGAATAAACCTTCGCGATTGCTGACAGCGCCAGTAAACGCGCCACGCGCATGACCAAACAGCTCGGACTCCAGTAATTGCTCGGGCAATGCGCCACAGTTAATAGCAATAAACGGCTTGCTGTTGCGCGGGCTGGCGTTGTGGATCGCCTGGGCAAAAATCTCTTTCCCGGTACCGCTCTGACCGTTAATCAAAACGCTAACATCTGACTGCGCCACCAGCCTCGCCTGTTCCAACAAGCGCAACATTAACGGACTACGAGTGACAATCGCCTCGCGCCAGCGTTCGTCGGTAGTGGGAGCTGATTGCTCCAGAGCATCGTCAATTGCCTGATACAGCGCGTCTTTATCGACAGGCTTGGTGAGGAAACTGAACACGCCCTGCTGTGTCGCGGCAACCGCATCGGGAATGGAACCATGGGCGGTAAGAATAATTACCGGCATTCCCGGCTGCACTTTCTGGATTTCGGCAAACAACTGCATACCGTCCATTTCATCCATCCGCAGGTCGCTGATGACTAAATCTACTTTTTCGCGATTCAGTACCCGCAATCCTTCAGCTCCACTTTCTGCCGTGACCACGCTGTAGCCTTCGCTGGTCAGACGCAAGCCAAGCAGTTTCAGCAATCCAGGATCGTCATCGACCAGTAATAAATGCGCAGGCTTATGGCTCATCAGGAGTGACCTCATGGGTAGATGGCGCGGGATTTTCACTCTCGTGCGGCGTATCCGGCGAGAAATTGCCAGCCGGTTTGCGGGTCGAGAGCTGACGTTCAATATCGGTCAGATTTTCCAGCTTGCGGGTGGTGAGCTCCAGTTGCTGCTGTAGAACGTGATGTTGCTGGCGCAAAGTATCCAGTTCGCTGTCGCTGGACTGCTGGAGTTTGCTGTAGCGTTGGCGCTCTTCCGCCAGTTGCAGTTGCAGCGCCTGACCGTCGCGCCAGAGTTGATACAGTGGGCGAACCTGTGCCGGGATCTCGGTACTTAACGCATCAATGCGCGCGACCAGCTGGCGGCGCTCATAAGGCGTAATTTTGGCGTCGGCGAGCAAAATCCCTTGTTTGAAGGTATTTTGCCAGCTGCCGTCGTCATATTGGCGGGCTTGCTGACGCGACTGCGCAGGCATTAAACGATCAGCACAATCCATCGCCCGCAGCCAGTAAAGCGGATTGGTTTCAGTTGACTTACCTTGCAGTGCCCAGATGTCGCTGCATTCAGTAGAAAGATAGTCAGCCAGTTGATAAACCGGAATTTTTTCTTCTGCTGGCGCATCAATAGCTGGCTTATTGTGACTCTGCACGCAACCCAGCAATGCCAGACATGGCAGCCCTGCCAGCCATAGCCGTCGGGGCAATAATCGTTGAAAAATGTGTCGCATATTCACCAGACTTAAAACCTATCCCAGTGGGCGTAATTGTTGCAGGCAGTTTGGACATGGACAGCGCGGAGAAACCGGAGCGTACACGTAGTACGTAAGGATTTCGAGCACTGCACGAGGCCAAACTGGCAAATAAAATAGCCTGATGGGATAGGCTCTTAACATTATTTCGTGTTTTTCGACGACGGTAATTCAATGCGGAAGCAAACCTCTTGCCCGCTCTCGTCGACCAGATACAGTTCCCCCTGCATACGGCGAATACAATCCCTGGCAATGCTTAATCCCAGACCGCTGCCCTTCACCGCCCCTTTTCGCTGGTGGCTTCCCTGAAAAAAGGGTTCGAAGATCATGGCGCGTTCCTCTTGCGGAATGGGTGTGCCCGTATTGATGACATCAATATAAACCCGCGCGCCATGTAAACTGCTGCGAAGGCAAATGTTACCGGATTCAGCCCCGTAGTGCACCGCATTGGAGTAAAGATTATCCAGTACGCTCATCAGCAGCATTGGCTCCGCCAGGCAAGCTGTTGCTTTGAGATCGACGTCGGTATGCATCATTTTAGCCCGTGCGGGCAGGCTATGAGCAGAAACCACCATTTCCACCAGCGGTGCCAACTCTACACTCTCCAGTTCCACTGCACCGTCCGCCTGTTTACGGTTGTAATCAAGCAGTTGTTCGATCAGTTTTTGCAAATTGCGGCTGCTGCTATCAAGGATGCTCACCACCTCTTTTTGCTCGGGCGTAAGCGGCCCGACAACCTGGTCAGCCAATAATTCAGTGCCCTCGCGCATACTCGCCAGTGGCGTTTTTAATTCATGAGATAAATGTCTTAAAAATTGATGGCGTTGGGATTCCAGCCATGACAGGCGCTCACTTAACCAAAGAATACGTTGCCCAACCGAGCGTAACTCACTCGGTCCACTGAACGAAACGCTATTGCCCAGAGAACGCCCTTCCCCCAGACGGTTGATCATCCGTTCAATATTTTTCACCGGGCCGATAATCATCCGCGTGAAGAGCAGCACCATCACCAGACTTACCAGAAATAACACCAGCGATTGCCAACCAAAATATTGCCCACGTTCGGCGATTTCACGCTGAAGCTGCTGTCCGCGAGAGAACACCACTGTGCGCGTGGCCTGTACCATTTCGGTATTGGCGCTGGCAAAAGCTTCCAGACGCGCGGCGGCGGCAGCATCGGGACCGCTGTTGTTACACTGAAGTTGAGCCAGATTGTTCAAGTCCTGACGCAATGCCTGGTATAGTTTATCGTCCGGCAGTACGCCTGCGTGGGCATCGAGCATTTCGCTATAACGCTTGCGCTGGCTTTGATAAACCTTCGCCAGGGTTGGGTCATCCAGCACGCAATACTGACGGTAGCTACGCTCCATCTCCAGCGCCGCGTTGGTCATCGCTTCACTGCGCCGGGCATCAATAAGCGTAGTGCGGTTAACCAGCGCCGCCTGATCGCTAAGCGCATTCAGGCTTTGCCAGGCTTGCCATGCCAGCACCAACAGGGGCAGCAGAATCAGCAAAAATGCCAGCATTACCAGTTGTCGTAATGAGCGGGGAAAAACGGGCCAGCGTTTCAAGGTGTTACTCTCGTCAGACGCGAATAGCCTGATGCTAACCGAGGGGAAGTTCAGATACAACAAAGCCGGGAATGACCCGGCTTTGTTATGGAATAAGGCGGTGCCTAACTCGACGTTTCGCCCGAGGGTTGATATAGCTAAGCTGATATCAGAAGTTGGACGGCAGGCACCTTGTTGTGCGTCATTCGAATTTTATGTAGCACGTCCCGAAGGGGCTGACATAAGTCGGTGAATGAGCCACTGATGACTATTATGCAGTAACTGTGCCAATAAATAAAATAGTTTGGTAACGTACTGATTATACGTTGTTTTGATGGATTTATGACTTCTTCGCTATTTGGCTGTAAATCAGCCATTGTGTCGCTAAAAAGAGACACCTTAAGATAAATTTATTAGATCCAAATAAAATCAATCAATTAAATGTCGCCAAAAAGCGACACGGTAAACCACCCATTGTCGTGATTTACAGACACAAAAAAAGCTCCCGGAGTTGGGAGCTTATGATAGTGGTTGGCGTTTAATGCCGGATGCGGCGTGAATGCCACATCCGGGCAGCAAAACCAATAGCTTGACGACTTACCCCAACTGCTTACGCGCATTGCGGAAAATACGCATCCATGGGCCATCCTCGCCCCAGTTTTCCGGATGCCAGGAGTTACTGACAGTACGGAAAACACGTTCCGGGTGCGGCATCATAATGGTGACTCGACCACTTTCAGTCGTGACCGCCGTAATACCATTCGGAGAACCGTTCGGGTTAGCCGGGTAGGTTTCGGTGACTTTACCGAAGTTATCGACATAGCGCAGTGCCACCAGCCCTTTGCTTTCCAGTGCCGCCAGATGCGCCGCATCGCGCACTTCCACGCGCCCTTCGCCGTGAGAGACAGCAATCGGCATCTGCGAACCCACCATCCCTTGCAACAGCAGCGACGGGCTTTGTGTCACTTCTACCAGGCTGAAACGCGCTTCAAAGCGATCGGAGGTGTTACGCACGAAACGTGGCCACAACTCGCTACCTGGGATCAGTTCGCGTAGGTTAGACATCATCTGACAACCGTTACATACCCCCAGCGCCAGCGTTTGCGGACGGTGGAAGAAGGTTGCAAACTCATCGCGTACACGGTCATTGAACAGGATAGACTTCGCCCAGCCTTCACCAGCACCCAGCACATCACCGTAGGAGAAACCGCCGCACGCTACCAGAGCGTGGAAATCCTCCAGGCCCGTGCGTCCAGCCAGCAGGTCGCTCATATGCACATCGATTGCATCGAAGCCTGCACGGTGGAAAGCTGCCGCCATTTCAACATGCGAGTTCACCCCCTGCTCACGCAGCACGGCAACTTTCGGACGCGCACCAGTGGCAATATACGGTGCTGCCACATCTTCGTTGATATCAAACGACAGTTTCACATTCAGGCCCGGATCGGCGTCGTTAGATTTCGCCTGATGTTCCTGATCGGCACACTCCGGGTTGTCACGCAGGCGCTGCATCTGCCAGGTAGTTTCTGCCCACCAGACACGCAACGTGGTGCGGCTTTCGCTGAATACAGTCTGCCCGTTGGCGGTAATTACAAAACGGTCACCGGAAACCGCCTGCCCAACATAATGGACGCAATCAGCAAGCCCATGCTGTGCCAGTACCGCTTCAACTGCTTCACGGTCAGCGGCTCGAACCTGAATCACCGCACCCAGTTCTTCGTTAAACAACGCCGCCAGGCGATCGTCACCCAGAGTGGCGATATCCGCGTCAATGCCGCAATGACCAGCAAAGGCCATTTCCGCCAGCGTTACCACCAGCCCGCCATCAGAGCGGTCGTGATACGCGAGCAGCTTACGCTGTGCAACCAGCGCCTGAATCGCGTCATAGAAGCCTTTCAGTTGCGCGACATCGCGTACATCTGCCGGTTTGTCGCCAAGCTGACGATAAACCTGCGCCAGCGCCGTTGCACCCAGCGCGTTATTGCCTTTGCCCAGATCAATCAGCAGCAGTGCGTTATCTTCGGTAGAAAGCTGCGGCGTGATGGTGTGACGCACATCTTCCACGCGGGCAAATGCAGAAATCACCAGCGAAAGCGGCGAGGTCATTTCGCGCTCTTCGCTACCTTCCTGCCAGCGGGTTTTCATCGACATGGAGTCTTTACCCACCGGAATCGTCAGGCCCAGCGCCGGACAAAGCTCTTCGCCCACCGCTTTAACGGCTTCATAAAGGCCCGCGTCTTCACCTGGATGACCTGCTGCCGCCATCCAGTTAGCGGAAAGTTTAATGCGTTTGATATCGCCAATCTGCGTAGCGGCGATGTTAGTTAACGCTTCACCGACCGCCAGGCGGGCAGAAGCGGCGAAATCCAGCAGTGCAACTGGCGCACGTTCGCCTATTGCCATCGCTTCACCGTAGTAACTGTCGAGGCTGGCGGTAGTGACTGCGCAGTTAGCGACCGGCACCTGCCACGGACCCACCATCTGATCGCGCGCCACCATGCCGGTTACGCTGCGATCGCCGATGGTCACCAGAAAGGTTTTCTCCGCCACAGTCGGCAGATGTAACACACGTTTCACCGCGTCAGCGATGGTGATCCCTTCACGGGCCAGCGCGTCGCCTTTCGCTTTCAGCGTTTGCACATCGCGGGTCATCTTCGGCGTTTTGCCAAGTAGTACGTCGAGCGGCAGATCGATGGGTTGATTATCAAAATGACGATCGTGCAGAGAAAGATGTAATTCTTCGGTGGCCTCACCAATCACCGCGTACGGTGCGCGCTCACGCTTACACAGTTCGTCAAACAGCGGTAACTGATCGGCAGCAACGGCCAGCACGTAGCGTTCCTGGGATTCGTTACACCAGATTTCCAGCGGGCTCATGCCCGGTTCGTCGCTCAGGATATCGCGCAGTTCAAATTTACCGCCGCGCCCGCCGTCGCTCACCAGCTCCGGCATGGCATTAGAAAGGCCACCCGCGCCGACGTCGTGGATAAACAGAATCGGGTTCGCGTCGCCAAGCTGCCAGCAGCGGTCGATCACTTCCTGGCAACGACGTTCCATTTCCGGGTTATCGCGCTGAACGGACGCGAAATCGAGATCCGCGTCAGACTGGCCGGAGGCCATGGAAGAGGCCGCGCCGCCGCCAAGACCGATGTTCATTGCCGGGCCGCCGAGAACGACCAGTTTCGCACCGACGTTGATCTCGCCTTTTTGTACGTGATCGGCGCGAATGTTGCCGATCCCACCCGCCAGCATGATCGGTTTGTGATACCCGCGCAGCTCTTCGCCGTTGTGGCTGTTCACTTTTTCTTCATAGGTACGGAAGTAGCCGTTCAGTGCCGGACGACCAAATTCATTGTTAAATGCCGCGCCGCCCAGCGGACCTTCTGTCATGATGTCCAGCGCGGTGACAATGCGCTCAGGCTTACCGAAATCTTCTTCCCACGGTTGTTCAAAGCCAGGAATACGCAGGTTAGATACGGAGAAACCGACCAGACCAGCTTTCGGCTTCGCGCCGCGGCCGGTGGCACCTTCATCGCGAATTTCGCCACCGGAACCGGTTGCTGCGCCCGGCCACGGAGAAATCGCCGTTGGGTGGTTGTGGGTTTCGACTTTCATCAGGATATGCGCCGGTTCCTGATGGAAGTCGTAGCGGCCCGTTTCATGGTCAGCAAAGTAGCGGCCCACTTCGGAACCTTCCATCACGGCGGCGTTATCTTTATAAGCAGAAAGAACGTGATCCGGCGTGGTTTCGAAGGTATTTTTGATCATCTTGAACAGCGATTTCGGCTGTTGTTCTCCGTCGATAATCCAGTCGGCGTTAAAAATTTTGTGGCGGCAGTGCTCAGAGTTCGCCTGGGCGAACATATACAGCTCGATGTCGTTCGGGTTACGACCCAGCTTTGTGAATGCATCCTGCAGATAGTCAATTTCATCTTCCGCCAGTGCCAGGCCAAGACGCAGGTTAGCGTCGATTAGCGCCTGACGGCCCTGCCCCAGCAAATCAACGCTGGTGACCGGAGTCGGTTGATGGTGTGCAAACAGCTGCTCTGCATCATCTAAAGCAGAAAAGACCGTTTCCATCATGCGGTCGTGCAGTTCAGCGGTCACCTGCTGCCATTGTTCATGGGTCAGCGTACCGGCTTCTATATAGTAAGCAACGCCGCGCTCAAGGCGGTTTACCTGTTGCAGCCCGCAGTTATGGGCGATATCGGTCGCTTTCGAAGACCAGGGAGAGATGGTACCAGGACGCGGAGTCACCAGCAGGAGTTTGCCTTGCGGGGCGTGGCTGGCGAGTGCCGGGCCATATTTCAGCAGGCGTTCAAGTTGTGCGTGCTCATCATCGTTTAACGGCGCATTGAGGTCAGCAAAATGGACATACTCGGCGTAAATATTGTGAACCGGGAGCCTGGCAGCCTGAAAACGTGCCAGCAGTTTGTTGATTCGGAATGCCGACAATGCAGGCGAACCACGCAGAATTTCCATCATAAGTCTCTCGTCTTCTAAGCTTTCGGTGTACCCAAGGGGGGGAAACGGGCGTCATTATAAAGAATCTGATGCGCTGACGAAACCGTTTGCGTGGAAATAAAATCACCATCGTGAATTAGCAACGCGTGCCGCCAATGGCTGTAATAAGTTGCCAACTGGCGCTGGTTTACGCAAAATGCCGCTCATTTATGAGTAAACCTTTCACTATTATTACGTTTTTTCAAGCTGGGATGCGCACGACACAGAGAATTAACTAATTGAAAAAATTAAAGATTAATTATCTGTTCATCGGCATTCTGGCACTGCTGCTCGCGGTCGCTCTCTGGCCATCCATTCCCTGGTTTGGTAAAGCCGACAACCGTATCGCCGCCATTCAAGCGCGGGGAGAGTTGCGTGTGAGCACTATTCATACCCCACTGACTTATAACGAAATCAACGGGAAACCTTTTGGCCTGGATTACGAACTGGCGAAACAGTTTGCCGAGTACCTCGGCGTAAAACTGAAAGTGACCGTGCGGCAGAATATCAGCCAGCTGTTTGACGACCTCGATAACGGCAACGCCGATCTGCTGGCTGCAGGACTGGTTTATAACAGTGAGCGGGTAAAAAACTATCAGCCTGGCCCTACCTACTATTCCGTGTCACAACAACTGGTTTATAAAGTGGGTCAGTATCGCCCGCGTACGCTGGGCAATCTGACAGCGGAGCAACTTACCATCGCACCAGGCCATGTGGTGGTTAACGATCTCCAGACCCTGAAAGAAACAAAATTCCCGGAATTAAGCTGGAAGGTAGACGACAAAAAAGGCTCAGCAGAATTAATGGAAGATGTCATCGAAGGAAAACTCGATTACACCATTGCTGATTCTGTCGCCATCAGCCTGTTTCAGCGCGTTCACCCGGAACTCGCTGTAGCGCTTGATATCACCGACGAACAGCCGGTGACCTGGTTTAGCCGATTAGATGGCGATAATACCCTTTCTGCCGCTCTGCTCGACTTCTTCAACGAAATGAATGAAGACGGCACGCTGGCACGCATTGAAGAGAAATACCTGGGGCATGGCGATGATTTTGATTACGTCGATACACGCACGTTTTTACGCGCCGTCGATACCGTACTGCCGCAGTTGAAACCGCTGTTTGAGAAGTACGCCGAAGAAATTGACTGGCGTTTGCTGGCCGCTATTGCTTATCAGGAATCGCACTGGGATGCACAGGCCACTTCACCGACGGGTGTGCGTGGCATGATGATGTTAACCAAAAATACCGCGCAAAGCCTCGGCATAACGGATCGTACCGATGCCGAACAGAGCATCAGCGGCGGCGTGCGTTATTTGCAGGATATGATGAGTAAAGTGCCGGAAAGTGTGCCGGAGAACGAACGGATCTGGTTTGCCCTCGCCGCGTACAATATGGGCTATGCGCATATGCTGGATGCCCGCGCCCTGACGGCAAAAACTAAAGGTAATCCTGACAGTTGGGCTGACGTGAAACAGCGCCTGCCTTTACTTAGCCAGAAACCCTATTACAGCAAGCTGACTTACGGCTACGCACGTGGGCATGAAGCCTACGCTTATGTCGAAAATATTCGTAAGTATCAGATTAGCCTGGTGGGGTATCTGCAAGAGAAAGAGAAGCAGGCTACAGAAGCGGCGATACAACTGGCGCAGGATTATCCGGCAGTATCGCCAACGGAGCTGGGCAAAGAGAAATTTCCTTTTCTCTCGTTTCTTTCCCAGTCGTCATCAAACTATTTGACCCACTCTCCCTCTCTGCTGTTTTCGAGGAAAGGGAGTGAAGAGAAACAAAATTAATCCGTCGAGGATTGCGCTTTTTTCTGCGCTTTAATTTCCTGTCGGCGCATGCGAAAGAAGTCACTGAGCAACGCCGCGCACTCATCCGCCAGTATTCCTTCTGTAATTTCCACTCGGTGATTCATACCCGGATGGTGCAGCACATCCATTAAAGATCCCGCAGCGCCCGTTTTCGCGTCACGCGCACCAAAGACCACGCGACCAATGCGACTGTGGATCATTGCTCCGGCACACATTACACAGGGTTCGAGCGTGACATACAACGTGGCGTCGATCAGACGATAATTTTGCATCACCAGACCGCCCTGCCGCAGAGCCATGATTTCTGCATGTGCGGTGGGATCATGTCGACCAATCGGACGGTTCCAGCCTTCGCCGATTACCCGATTGTTATGCACTAATACCGCGCCGACCGGCACTTCCCGCTCATCCCATGCACGCTTCGCCAGCGTCAGCGCGTGACGCATCCAGTATTCGTGGCTAAATTCGACTTCAGACAAAAAGAAAACTCCGGTTATAAAAGCGCGGCGCATTATACACGTACGCTATGCTTTACTCTATTCCAGTTGCTGGAGTTCACCACGCGGGGTTACCCGCCAGCGATGCTGGCAGAAATAAAGCAGTGGATTGTCCTGATTACTGTCGCTATAGCCACTGTACAGCCGCAGCGGCGTGCCAATTTTGCGCTCCAGTTGCGCGACCTTTTCATGTCCCAGACAACGCATCGTCAATATCCAACCGCCATAACCCCGCTGGATCTGACTGGCAATAAGATTAACCCGCGGCAACCAGGGCGTATCATAATAAACCGCTTCAACCAGCGGCTGCGGAGATCCTGTGATCAACCAAATATCCGCATCGGAACTTAACAGGTAGGTAGTCAAACGCTCCTGGACAAGCGGAAAAGCGGTAACATTGTCGCGAAACCAGTGCACAAAATCGGCCTGCAACGCCTGTAAGCGCGCTTCACTGTGACCAAAAGTGCATCCCCAAAGAAGCAGACTCATCGGCCATCGTGCTGCACGACCTTTTATCAATAACGCGATGGCAATGACCGGCAACAACGGCAGGACAAGTAATGCATTCAGAGGTTGGCGACGCAGTAAATAACGCATAAAACTGCCGAACATATCCTGCTGATGCAATGTTCCATCTAAGTCAAAAAACACCACACGACGCTCGTGAGTTGCCAAACCATACTCCTCTGGACTGAAACATCCTGATTAATTTTCGCTACTACATAGCCTAACAGATAGATCATCACTTTTCCGGCAACAATCGACCGCATCATGGCTAACTGGAATTTTTAATTCATGGCAATTAGCGGCAATGGAATATAAAATTCACTCGCGTTTGTCTCATATTGCCTGTTGTCGCCACTATTTCATCGCGAGGAAAGATATGAACGGCTTACTTCGTATCCGTCAGCGTTACCAGGGGCTTGCCCAGAGTGATAAAAAACTGGCGGATTATCTGCTGCTACAACCTGATACGGCGCGCCATTTAAGCTCTCAGCAACTGGCCAACGAAGCCGGAGTCAGTCAGTCCAGCGTCGTGAAGTTCGCGCAAAAACTCGGCAATAAAGGTTTTCCGGCACTTAAGTTGGCATTGAGTGAAGCGCTGGCAAGCCAGCCGGAATCTCCCTCCGTGCCCATTCATAATCAAATCCGCGGTGATGATCCGTTACGGCTGGTTGGCGAAAAACTGATTAAAGAAAATACTGCCGCTATGTACGCAACGCTAAATGTTAATAGTGAAGAGAAACTGCATGAATGCGTAACAATGTTGCGCTCTGCACGGCGGATAATTCTGACCGGTATTGGCGCTTCGGGTCTGGTGGCGCAAAACTTTGCCTGGAAGCTGATGAAGATTGGCTTCAATGCTGCCGCAGTGCGCGATATGCATGCGCTACTCGCTACAGTACAGGCGTCGTCCCCTGACGATCTGTTATTAGCCATATCCTACACCGGTGTACGACGCGAGTTAAACCTGGCGGCAGATGAGATGCTGCGAGTGGGCGGAAAAGTGCTGGCGATTACCGGCTTTACTCCCAATGCCCTGCAACAGCGTGCTTCTCATTGCCTGTATACCATTGCCGAAGAACAAGCGACAAACAGTGCTTCAATCTCTGCTTGTCACGCTCAGGGAATGTTAACGGATTTACTGTTCATTGCTCTGATTCAGCAGGATCTGGAGCTGGCACCAGAACGTATTCGTCATAGTGAAGCGCTGGTGAAAAAACTGGTTTGAGTAAAGAATGCGCGTATAATGCCCGCCCGGTTTGTGTTGTTTTGAGAGTTTCCTTATGGCGCTGTTAATCACTAAAAAATGCATCAATTGTGATATGTGTGAACCCGAATGCCCGAATGAGGCGATTTCGATGGGTGAACATATCTACGAGATTAACAGCGATAAGTGTACCGAATGCGTAGGCCACTACGAGACGCCCACCTGCCAGAAGGTGTGCCCGATCCCTAATACTATTGTGAAAGATCCGGCGCATGTCGAGACAGAAGAACAGTTGTGGGATAAATTTGTGCTGATGCACCACGCGGATAAAATTTAATATTTTGCTCTATGAGCAGGATATTGCTTATTTGCTCGTATAAAAGCGAAAGTTACATATTCATTTCCATGATGTCATTAATGAATATATTCATTAAATGAATTCCGATAATATATACGCCGACACTTACGTCTAATTATTAAAGGCGCGCCTGGCTGGTTAACCTGACGCGCCTTAAGTACGTTTCCTGGTGTTACAAGAACAGAAGGATCAGCTGTAAAACAGCAATGACGACTTTAATGACCCGTTTAATCAGGTATCGGCAATCAGTCATTCGTTTTTCCTTAAACAAGGAATGCAGCCGTTAAGATTAGCCCTTACATCTCCCCAAATCTGAACGTGCGAGTTATTGAGGGTGCATGCTGCACTCCACACCAGAGCTTTGACGACACCACTCGTTTCAATGGGGGAATTCAGTGATATGGTTTAAAGCACAGCAAAATCTCCAATAACGAAGCCAATTTTAATGTACTTACGAATTGGTGGTCACGTTAATCTTTCCATCAATATCGATTTCTTCGTCAAGGCTCGAGTTTTTATACTAAAGATTGCAAGTTGCTTGTAAAAGATAACCACACTGATCCATAATCGCTCTCATTGAGGGTGCGTGCTGCACAAAATTAAAGTTGTAAAGTAAAACCCCCGTTCCTTACCAGTTCGGGGGTTTTACTTTTTAAAGAGAACGGTATTATTTTAACTTTCGATAATTACCGTGGCGCAAGCATAGTGGCGTTCATCTGCCAGCGTTACATGCATATTTACAACGCCGAGCTTTTCCGCCAGTTTTAACGCCTCACCCCATAGCCGCAGCCGTGGTTTGCCGAGCTCATCGTTGAATACTTCAAACTGATTAAACGCCAGACCATTGCGGATCCCGGTGCCAAACGCTTTTGCTGCGGCTTCTTTTACGGCAAAGCGTTTCGCCAGAAAACGCACCGGCTGGTGGTGCGTTTTCCAGATTGCCCATTCGTTATCGCTTAATACGCGGCGTGCCAGGCGCTCACCGGATCGGGCGATCACCGCTTCTATGCGAGCGATCTCCACGATATCCGTGCCTAAACCTAATATTGCCATTAGCCACGCGCTTCCAGCATCAAACGCTTCATTTCTGCCACCGCATCTTTCAGTCCGGTCATCACTGCACGACCAATAATGGCATGACCGATATTCAGTTCGTGCATCTCAGGAATGGCGGCAATGGCTTTCACGTTGTGATAGGTCAGACCGTGACCAGCGTTAACTTTCAGACCGAGACTTGCGGCAAAGGCCGCGGCTTTGGCGATACGCGCCAGCTCTTGCGCCTGTTCGGCGTCAGTTTTGGCACCAGCATAGCAACCGGTGTGGATCTCGATAAACGGTGCGCCAACCTCTGCCGCAGCTTTGATCTGCTCTTCATCGGCGTCGATAAACAGAGAAACCAGGATCCCGGCCTCCGCCAGACGTTTGCAGGCATCGCGCATTTTTTCACGCTGTCCAGCGACGTCCAGGCCGCCTTCGGTTGTTACTTCCTGACGCTTTTCCGGTACCAGGCAGCAAAAATGCGGCTTTGTTTCAACGGCGATCGCCAGCATCTCTTCGGTCACCGCCATCTCCAGATTCATGCGGGTATCCAGCGTCTGACGCAGGATGCGCACGTCGCGGTCGGTAATGTGGCGACGATCTTCACGTAGATGCACGGTAATGCCATCCGCCCCCGCCTGCTCAGCAATAAACGCCGCCTGCACCGGATCCGGGTAAGCAGTACCACGTGCGTTACGCAGCGTTGCAATATGGTCAATGTTGACGCCTAACAGTAATTCAGCCATGACAATCCTCATCATTCATAATGTGTTTTCACCGTTCGCTTAGGCATAAACTGCCGGAACAGTTCCCTGCTCTTTAATGGTTTACCGCCAAGATACGGCTTTAGCGCCATGCGGGTAAAGCGTTTCGCGGCGCGCAGTGTGTCTGCGTCAGGAAATTCCCGCGCGTTTAACGCTTTTAACTGCCTTCCGGTGAACGTTTTATTGTCGATAACGACGCTTGCGATAAACCCTTTTTCTTCGCGATAACGATACGTCATGGTGTCATCTACCGGCTCGCCGCTACCCGCACAATGGGTAAAATTGACGCCATAACCCAGATGACCGAGCAGTGCCAGTTCAAAGCGGCGCAGCGCGGGTTCTGGCGTACCAGTGGCACCTGCAAGAGACTGAATGCAGTGCAAGTAATCGAAAAAGAGTTCAGAGAAGCGCGTCTCGTATTCCAGCACGCGGGAAAGAAGTTCGTTGATGTACAAACCGCTGTAAAGGGTGATACCGCTTAATGGCAGCGCCAGCGAGACAGCTTCGGCACTGCGCAGCGTTTTGACTTCGCCACGCCCGCCAAAACGTAGCAAGAGAGGGGTGAAAGGCTGTAATGCACCTTTCAGAGTAGAGCGTTTAGAGCGTGCGCCTTTGGCAACCAGACGCACGCGACCCGATTCCTCCGTGAAGACGTCCAGCATCAGGCTGGTTTCGCTCCACGGGCGACTATGCAGGACAAATGCGCGCTGCCAGCCTTCCATCATACTCGTCGCCTTTCAAGTTGCAGGTGCCTTGGCTGCACCCGTTCACCCTGGTCACTTACTTTAGTAAGCTCCCAGGGATTCACGGTCTTGCCGCCTTCCTGCACCTCGAAAGTCATAGAGTATGCTAATTAAAGATCGTCAACGTAACCGAGACTGCGCAGTGCGCGTTCGTCGTCGGCCCAGCCAGATTTCACTTTTACCCACAGTTCAAGGTGGACAGGCGCTTCGAACATTTCCTGCATGTCTTTACGCGCTTCAATTCCGATGGTTTTAATCTTGGCCCCTTTGTTGCCAATCACCATCTTCTTCTGCCCCTCACGCTCAACGAGAATCAAACCGTTGATGTCATAACCACCGCGTTCGTTAGAGACAAAACGTTCGATCTCCACGGTCACGGAATATGGCAGTTCAGCACCGAGGAAACGCATCAGTTTTTCGCGGATGATTTCAGACGCCATAAAACGCTGCGAGCGATCGGTGATGTAATCTTCCGGGAAGTGATGGGTCGCTTCAGGCAGATGCTTACGCACGATTGCCGCGATAGTGTCGACATTCAGCCCAGTTTCGGCAGAGATCGGTACGATATCGAGGAAGTTCATCTGGCTTGCCAGGAACTGTAAGTGTGGCAGCAGATCGGCTTTTTCCTGCACGTTGTCCACTTTGTTCACCGCGAGGATTACCGGCGCTTTGCCATCGCGCAGTTTGTTAAGCACCATTTCATCGTCCGGCGTCCAGCGGGTGCCTTCAACGACAAAAATCACCAGCTCAACGTCGCCAATGGAACTGCTCGCCGCTTTGTTCATCAGGCGGTTAATGGCGCGTTTTTCTTCCATATGCAGGCCTGGGGTATCGACGTAGATCGCCTGATACGCGCCTTCAGTATGGATCCCCACAATGCGGTGACGAGTTGTCTGCGCCTTGCGGGAGGTGATGGAGATTTTCTGCCCCAACAATTTATTCAACAATGTGGATTTGCCAACGTTCGGACGTCCGACGATAGCAATAAATCCGCAGTAACTTTTATCGTTGCTCATTCCAGCTCCAGTTTTTTCAACGCCTGTTCGGCGGCAGCCTGCTCAGCCTTACGACGGCTTGAACCTGTGCCAACCACCGGTTCACTCAGGCCGCTGACCTGGCAGTGGATAGTAAATTCCTGATCGTGCGCCTCACCACGTACCTGGACTACCAGATAAGTCGGTAGCGGCAGATGGCGACCCTGCAAATATTCTTGCAAGCGCGTTTTCGGATCTTTTTGTTTATCGCCTGGGCTAATTTCGTCCAGACGGGTTTGATACCAGTTAAGGATTAATTTCTCGACGGTTTGAATGTCACTGTCGAGGAATACGCCACCAATTAATGCTTCGACGGTGTCGGCGAGAATTGACTCACGACGAAATCCACCGCTTTTAAGTTCACCTGGCCCTAAACGTAAGCACTCACCTAACTCAAATTCGCGCGCCAGTTCAGCCAGCGTATTGCCACGGACCAGCGTGGCGCGCATCCGGCTCATATCGCCTTCATCCACGCGAGGGAAACGGTGATAAAGCGCATTGGCGATAACGTAGCTCAGAATAGAGTCGCCTAAAAATTCTAAACGCTCGTTATGTTTGCTGCTGGCACTACGATGGGTTAATGCCTGCTGCAACAGTTCCTGATGATTAAAAGTGTAGCCCAGCTTCCTTTGAAGCCGATTAATTACGATGGGGTTCATGCGATACCAATAAATAAATGCGTCAACAATTCAGCACACGAAACAGACCTGATATACATGGCTCTGCTAACTGCTTCGCTGCAGTTTCAGTTTACCGGTATATGGGGACCAACGCTGTTTCGTGTGCCGTGGCAACCTGGAGGTGCCAACCTTAAACTTCGGGGGAATATTCTATACACAACGACGGGGGATGTCGTTAGCCACGGGAGATTTATCTCATAAATAATTCACGTTGTCGCCATAACGGCGACAACGTGAACGAAGATAAGCTATTAATGGATGCCGCCAATACGACTTAAGCGCACACCAGTCGGCCATTCGCCTTCTTGCTTATCGAAACTCATCCAGATAGCCGTTGCCCGACCTACCAGATTCGCTTCCGGCACAAAGCCCCAGTAACGGCTGTCCGCGCTGTTGTCACGGTTGTCACCCATCATGAAGTATTGGCCCGGTGGAACAATCCAGGTTGCCAGTTGTTGCCCTGGCTGCTGGTAATACATCCCCACCTGATCCTGCGCAATCGGCACTGTCAGAATACGGTGCGTCACATCACCCAGAGTCTCTTTACGCTCGGAAAGACGAATTCCATTTTCTTTGGTTTCGTTTTTCGGCACTTCAAAGAATCCGCTGGTTGCTTCCCCACCATTACGGCGCGAGAAGGTCTGAACGAAATCGCTCGGTTCCACGTTTGAGTAGGTGACCGGCAGCGCGTTTTCACACGCCTGACCGGAACTGCATCCCGGCTGAATCGTCAGCTCTTTTGAAACCGGATCGTAAGTGACTTTATCGCCCGGTAAACCCACCGCACGCTTGATGTAATCAAGCTTTGGATCTTCCGGGTATTTAAAGACCACGATATCGCCACGTTTCGGATGACCGGTTTCGATCAGCGTTTTCTGGTAGATAGGATCTTTAATGCCGTAAGCAAACTTTTCTACCAGAATAAAGTCACCGATTAACAGAGTCGGCATCATCGAACCTGACGGGATCTGGAACGGTTCATAAATAAACGAACGCACAATCAATACAATAGCCAGCACCGGAAAAACAGAAGCCCCGGTTTCCAGCCAACCTGGCTTCGGCGCAACTTTTTTCAGCGTTGCTTTATCCAGTGAGTCACCAGCAGCCGCTTGAGCCGCTGCCTGACGTTCCCGTCGCTTAGGTGCGAAAAAGAATTTATCCACGCACCATAAAATGCCCGTCACCAGTGTGGCAATCACCAGAATGAGGGCAAACATATTCGCCATGCCAACTCCTAAGGGTTATTTGTTGTCTTTGCCGACGTGCAGAATGGCGAGGAACGCTTCCTGCGGCAGCTCGACGTTACCGATCTGCTTCATGCGTTTCTTACCTTCTTTCTGCTTCTGCAGCAGCTTTTTCTTACGGCTGATATCGCCACCATAACATTTAGCCAGTACGTTTTTACGCAGCTGTTTCACGGTGGAGCGCGCAATGATGTGCGTACCAATCGCTGCCTGAATGGCGATATCAAACTGCTGGCGTGGGATCAGATCTTTCATCTTTTCCACCAGCTCGCGACCACGGTTTTGCGAATTATCACGGTGGGTGATCAGCGCCAGCGCATCAACACGTTCACCGTTGATTAATACGTCTACACGTACCATGTCGGACGCCTGGAAGCGTTTGAAGTTGTAATCCAGAGACGCATAACCACGCGAGGTAGATTTCAGGCGATCGAAGAAGTCGAGCACCACTTCCGCCATCGGGATCTCGTAGGTCAACGCTACCTGGTTACCGTGGTAAACCATGTTAGTTTGTACGCCACGTTTTTCTACGCACAGCGTAATAACGTTACCGAGATATGCCTGCGGCAATAGCATGTGACACTCTGCAATCGGCTCGCGCAGTTCGTAGATGTTATTTACCGCTGGCAGCTTCGATGGGCTGTCGACGTAAATAACTTCTCTTGACGTAGTTTCAACTTCATACACTACGGTCGGCGCAGTGGTGATCAGATCCAGATCGTATTCACGTTCCAGACGTTCCTGAATGATCTCCATGTGCAGCAGGCCGAGGAAGCCGCAGCGGAAACCAAAGCCCAACGCGCTGGAGCTTTCCGGCTCATAGAACAGTGAGGCATCATTCAGGCTGAGTTTGCCCAGCGCGTCACGGAAGGCTTCATAGTCGTCAGAGCTTACCGGGAACAAGCCTGCGTAAACCTGCGGTTTGACTTTCTTAAAGCCAGGCAGCGCCTTTTCTGCCGGATTACGCGCCAGTGTTAAGGTATCGCCTACCGGTGCACCGTGGATGTCTTTGATCGCACATACCAACCAGCCAACTTCACCGCATTTCAGTTCAGTGCGGTCAACCTGCTTCGGCGTGAAAATACCCAGACGGTCGGCGTTATAGGTCTGCCCGGTACTCATGACTTTCACTTTGTCGCCCTTACGCAGGGTGCCGTTTTTAATACGGATAAGTGAAACAACGCCCAGGTAGTTGTCGAACCAGGAGTCGATAATTAACGCCTGTAACGGGCCTTCCGGATCGCCTTCCGGCGGCGGAATATCGCGCACCAGACGTTCGAGAACGTCCTGCACACCAACGCCGGTTTTCGCTGAGCAGCGCACTGCGTCGGTGGCGTCGATACCAACGATATCTTCAATTTCTTCTGCTACGCGTTCAGGATCAGCTGCCGGCAGGTCAATCTTGTTCAGTACCGGCACTACTTCGAGATCCATTTCCATCGCGGTGTAGCAGTTTGCCAGGGTTTGCGCTTCTACGCCCTGCCCGGCGTCGACCACCAGCAATGCACCCTCACAGGCAGCCAGCGAACGGGAAACTTCATAGGAGAAGTCTACGTGGCCCGGGGTGTCGATAAAGTTAAGCTGATAGGTTTCGCCGTCAGACGCTTTGTAATCCAGCGTCACGCTTTGCGCTTTGATGGTAATGCCACGCTCACGCTCAAGATCCATGGAATCGAGAACCTGCGCCTCCATTTCACGGTCAGACAGGCCACCGCAGATCTGGATAATACGGTCAGACAGCGTCGATTTACCGTGGTCAATGTGAGCTATGATCGAAAAGTTACGTATATTCTTCATAAAGTATGATTATTGTGCCTTAATGCCCGGTTAACCAGGCTTTTAGAAGTCGCTGTTCTGAGCTTAACGTCTGTATTAATAGAAACGCCGCATTCTACACTACAACATTGAGGCGAGGAAATGTTCATACGGTATGGATTGTGGTATCTGGAAACGTCCTCGCATTTGTTATGCAAAATGCAACAAAGCCAGTGAAATCACTGGCTCGCGTCTTCCGAAGATGTTTCAAATCGCACAAGGCCTGGCGGCAATGCCACGCTTAAGATGATCGGTTGCCATTCCGCCCGGGCAGCAAACTTTCGCGAGTAGCCGCGTGCAATCAGGAATCCACCAACGCCGCCGAGAATCGCACCGCATAATGCTGCAATATCTGAAGCAAAGAGTAGCTGAAATAACGAAGCGATGAGGAATAATCCCACCAACGGCGACATATAAACCAGTAATGCGGAGCTAAGCAGGCTGCCCTCGGCGATTCCTAATTCCACTTTTTGCCCCGGCACTAACGGTTCATCACAGGGTACGACAATGGTATGCGTGGTTTGTGGGCCAAGTTTATTCAGCACGCGGCTACCGCAACCGACACGAGAAGCACAGCTGCTGCATGAGGCTTTAACATCACAACTGACCAGCGCCTGCCCGTTTTGCCAGGAGACGACAGTAGCCCACTCTTTGATCATTGCGCTGCCCCGAACTTAATATTCTCGGCAATGCGTTTCGCCGTTTGCGGCGGCAGTTCGCCGACAATGGTGATTTCGGCGTTATCACGTACGCTTGTACTGACGGTTCTGCGTCCGGTGCGCAACATCTGATCGGTGCTCGATGGCGTAGCGCGGTTAACGTTTACCGAGAAGCTGAATAATCCGTCGGAATAGAGACGTGATTCGATAGGCATGTTGTCCATCGTCGGTAACGGACGTCGGCTGCTGGAAACCTCACTAAACCCCTGTGGCAACCAGGTTGGCGTCCAGCTGAATTTAGCTTTTTCACCTACAGGAACAGAAAGCAGCGGCGGCAGATTTGCTTTCGCCAGCGTCTGCATACTGCTGCTGATATCCTGATTAACGTTAAAAGCAATCACGCGAAATTGTTCCAGCGTTTCACCATCGCGATCAAGGAGATCAACCCGCATCGGTAATTTCGATTCGGTGTCCATCCACACGATGTAGCTGTAGCGTGTGCCATCACGGGCCACCACGCGAATGACTTCGCAAAGACGATCAGCAATACGCGTGCGTCCCACGGAGATAAAGTCGTAGTAAGGAGAAAGGCGTTTGAAATCGGTATAGATGAGCGATGGCAGAGAATCAACAATGTAATCGCCATTAAGCGTGAACGGTTCAAGGCCCGGTTCAAAGTAGCTGATTTCATTGCCGCGCTGTACCACTTCCCGGCGCGGGCCATCCATTTGCAACAATTGTGCAAGAGGACGGTTATCGAGGCGTGCATGTCGATAACGCAGAGACTCAACACCCTGTTTATTGATGCTGATGAATGACAGCTCGTAATTCAGTGACTGACTGGCCAGGTTCATCTGCTGTAATAACGCCCCGGACGCGGGAGTGGCCGAGGCGTTAGCAGAGAATAACAGGCTACCTGTCACTAATGACATGGCAAACCAAAGTTGCTTCATTACTGCGATTGCGTTCCTAAAGTTTGAATTCCTGGCACCTGTACAGCGGCTTGCTGGGTTTGGGCCTGCTCAAACTGAAGCTGTTCAGAGTGGAGTCGACGTTGCAGTTCGTAATCCTGCAACATAGCATTAATGCGACGACGCTGCTCCTGTACCTGCTGCTGTTGACCATTATTTGCAGTCGCTTCAGAAGGTACTCCCAGGCTAACCGGGCTGGCTTTACCCATCATCGGCAGTGTATTAAATACTGGCGTTTCGGGCTGCTGGGACGTTTCAGATTGCCCATTATAGTGCTGGACGCCAACGATAACTGCAAGCGATACGCATGCTGCTACGCCCATTTGGGTAAGCTGTGCAGCCCATGGACGTACTTTCTGCCAGAATGGCATTTTCTGCCATTGATGCGGCGCAGGCTGGGCCTCTGGGATCAGTGTCGCCGGTTGACGTACTGGCTCTTCTTCAATGGCGGCCATTACGCGTGAAGAGATATCGAAATGGAGCACCTCGGGAGTATCACCCCGCATTGAGTCACGGATTAAGTGATAGCTTTCCCAGGTTTTCTGCATTTCTGGGTTATGAGCCAGTTCGTTAAGCAGCTCACTATCCAGCGTTTCGCCATCCATTAAAGCGGAAAGTTGTTCTTTCTGCATGCCTAATACCCTTATCCAGTATCCCGCTATCGTCAACGCCTGATAAGCGGTTGAACTTTGTTATCAATAGCTTCCCTCGCTCGGAAGATACGTGAACGCACCGTACCTACCGGACAATCCATGATAGCGGCTATCTCTTCATAGCTCAGGCCATCCAGCTCCCGCAAGGTTATTGCCATGCGTAAATCTTCCGGGAGGGACTCAATAGTTCGGAAAACTATCTGTCTCAGTTCTTCTGACAACATTAAGTTCTCAGGGTTCGAAATTTCTTTCAACGCGCCGCCACTTTCGAAGTTTTCAGCTTCAATGGCATCCACATCACTGGAAGGTGGACGGCGTCCCTGAGCAACCAGGTAATTTTTCGCTGTATTTACAGCAATCCGATACAGCCATGTATAAAAAGCGCTATCTCCCCGGAACGAATCCAGCGCACGATAGGCTTTAATAAAAGCTTCTTGTACCACATCGGGAACATCACCCGACGGCACATAGCGGGAAACCAGACTCGCCACTTTATGCTGATAGCGCACTACCAGTAAGTTAAAGGCTTTCTGATCTCCCTTCTGGACCCGTTCAACCAGGACCTGGTCCGTTAACTGCTCGCTCATCCGAGGTAAAGTCTCCCCAAACCAAATTTCCACGCGCTATCGAAACGCCACTCCATTAGCTGCAATTTGAGCAAGCAAAGGGTTAGAGTGTCTCGTTTTTGTAAAGTTCCGTAACGCATCTGTTTTTGTTTGTCATGCTGTAGACGGATCATTATCTATCATTATAAGTCTACAGAATCTGAACATCGCATTATCTGTGTAGAAATGCCCATTTAACTGCCTGAAGAGTAACCCAACGGCCTTTTTATTTCACCACCTAATCCTTCGCCAGCCAGTAACTTCTCGTTTTCTCGTCGCCGTGATTCGGTCTGTTTAGCCTCTGTAACAAAAATTAAAATAGCAGGTGTTTAATCGCACAACATGATGCTATGCTGACCAAACCATGTTTAGTAAATTAAACAAAGAAAATGAATACTCTCCCTGAACATTCATGTGACGTGTTGATTATCGGTAGCGGCGCTGCCGGGCTTTCACTGGCGCTACGTCTGGCTGATCGGCATCATGTCATCGTTCTAAGTAAAGGCCCAGTCACGGAAGGTTCAACATTTTATGCCCAGGGCGGAATTGCCGCCGTGTTTGATGAAACTGACAGCATTGATTCGCATGTGGAAGACACAATGATAGCCGGTGCTGGTATTTGTGATCGCCATGCAGTTGAATTTGTCGCCAGCAATGCGCGTTCCTGTGTGCAATGGTTAATCGACCAGGGGGTGTTGTTTGATACCCACGTTCAATCGAATGGCGAAGAAAGTTACCATTTGACCCGTGAAGGTGGACATAGTCACCGACGAATTCTTCATGCTGCGGACGCCACCGGTAAAGAAGTAGAAACCACCCTAGTGAGCAAGGCGCAGAACCATCCGAATATTCGCGTGCTGGAGCGCAGCAACGCGGTTGATCTGATTGTCTCTGACAAAATTGGCCTGCCGGGCACGCGACGAGTTGTAGGCGCGTGGGTATGGAACCGAAATAAAGAAACGGTTGAAACCTGCCACGCAAAAGCGGTTGTGCTGGCAACCGGCGGTGCGTCGAAGGTTTATCAGTACACCACCAATCCGGATATTTCTTCTGGCGATGGCATTGCTATGGCGTGGCGCGCGGGCTGCCGGGTCGCCAATCTCGAATTTAATCAGTTTCACCCTACCGCGCTCTATCACCCACAGGCACGAAATTTCCTGTTAACGGAAGCACTGCGCGGCGAAGGTGCTTATCTCAAGCGCCCGGATGGCACGCGTTTTATGCCCGATTTCGATGAGCGCGGCGAACTGGCCCCGCGCGATATTGTCGCCCGCGCTATTGATCATGAAATGAAACGCCTCGGTGCGGATTGTATGTATCTCGACATCAGCCATAAGCCTGCCGATTTTATTCGCCAGCATTTCCCGATGATCTATGAAAAGTTGCTCGGGCTGGGGATAGATCTCACGAAAGACCCTGTGCCGATTGTGCCTGCTGCACATTATACCTGCGGTGGTGTAATGGTTGATGATCATGGGCGTACGGACGTCGAAGGTTTGTACGCCATTGGCGAAGTGAGTTATACCGGCTTACACGGCGCTAACCGCATGGCCTCAAATTCATTACTGGAGTGTCTGGTTTACGGCTGGTCGGCGGCGGAGGATATTACCAGGCGTATGCCTTATGCCCACGGCGTCAGTACGTTACCGCCATGGGATGAAAGCCGCGTTGAGAACCCAGACGAGCTGGTGGTGATTCAACATAACTGGCACGAGTTACGTCTGTTTATGTGGGATTACGTTGGCATTGTGCGCACAACGAAGCGCCTGGAACGCGCCCTGCGGCGGATAACCATGCTCCAACAAGAAATAGACGAATATTACGCCCATTTCCGCGTCTCAAATAATTTGCTGGAGCTGCGTAATCTGGTACAGGTTGCCGAGTTGATTGTTCGCTGTGCGATGATGCGCAAAGAGAGCCGTGGCCTGCATTTTACGCTGGATTACCCACACCTACTCACGCATTCCGGTCCATCGATCCTTTCCCCCAGCAATCATTACATAAACAGATAAAAAGCCTGGGTCAGCGCCGTGTACGCTTCGGAATAGTTCTGGTCTGGCCCACGAATGACTAAGCGATCGCTAAAGCATTCTCCCGCCTGTGGGGAGAATGCCAGCAGCACCCGATGCGGCTGTCGCGTTTCGTTTTCCGCCACATCCGTCCGTAAACGTAAATGCCAGCCCATTCTTAATGCCAGTTCAGTAAAACCATTACCAATCTGCTCTGGCAACACCACGCAAAAAAATCCCTCTTCAGTAATGCACTCCGCCGCGCAGGTTAGCAACGATTGATGATCAAGCGTAGTGGTATAGCGTGCCTGTTCCCTCTGCGGCGTAGCGCACTCAACGCCCTGCTGATAATAAGGCGGGTTACTGATGATTAAATCAAAGCGTGCTGTCTGCTGTGTGATCCACTGCTGAATATCCGCCGGATAGATATTAATCCGCTCTGCCCACGGGGACTGGTTGATATTTTCCTGCGCCTGAGTCGCAGCTTCACTTTCCAGTTCAACGGCATCAATCATCACGCTGTCATCGGTTCGCTGCGCCAGCATTAATGCCAGCAACCCGCTACCCGCGCCGATATCAAGGCAACGTTTTACCCCAGCCACCGGTGCCCATGCGCCCAGCAAAATGCCATCCGTTCCCACTTTCATCGCACAGCGATCGTGAGCAACAAAAAACTGTTTAAAAGTAAATCCATTACGACGAAGCACGGATGTAGACTGTGACATGAAAATAAAACCTTGCAGGAAAAACGGCGATAGCACCGGGTGAGAACAATACCCGAGAAGCGATATCCATACAAACAGATGAAGATTGCAGCCGTAACGTCTATAATCAGCGCCCCACACAGAGGTAGAACATGACTGTAACGACTTTTTCCGAACTTGAACTCGACGAAAGCCTGCTGGAAGCCCTCCAGGATAAAGGTTTCACTCGCCCGACCGCCATTCAGGCTGCCGCCATTCCGCCTGCGCTCGATGGCCGTGATGTACTCGGTTCTGCGCCGACAGGCACCGGTAAAACGGCGGCGTATCTGCTGCCAGCGTTGCAGCACCTGCTCGATTTCCCCCGTAAGAAATCCGGTCCGCCGCGTATTTTGATCCTCACCCCGACTCGCGAATTGGCGATGCAGGTGGCCGATCATGCCCGCGAACTGGCGAAACATACGCATCTGGATATCGCCACCATCACCGGCGGCGTAGCCTATATGAACCACGCGGAAGTATTCAGCGAAAACCAGGATATCGTGGTTGCCACGACCGGACGTCTGCTGCAATACATAAAAGAAGAGAACTTCGATTGCCGCGCGGTTGAAACGCTGATCCTCGACGAAGCAGACCGTATGCTGGATATGGGGTTTGCTCAGGATATCGAACATATTGCAGGCGAAACGCGCTGGCGTAAACAGACCCTGCTCTTCTCGGCAACGCTTGAAGGCGATGCCATTCAGGATTTTGCCGAGCGTCTGCTTGAAGATCCGGTGGAAGTTTCTGCGAATCCATCCACCCGTGAGCGCAAAAAGATTCATCAGTGGTATTACCGCGCCGATGACCTGGAACATAAAACCGCATTACTGGTGCATCTGTTAAAACAACCGGAAGCGACCCGCTCAATTGTATTTGTGCGTAAGCGTGAGCGTGTGCATGAACTGGCAAACTGGCTGCGCGAAGCGGGCATCAACAACTGCTATCTCGAAGGTGAGATGGTACAAGGCAAGCGTAACGAAGCGATCAAGCGTCTGACCGAAGGTCGCGTTAACGTACTGGTTGCCACTGATGTTGCCGCGCGCGGTATCGACATTCCGGATGTCAGCCATGTCTTTAACTTCGATATGCCACGCAGTGGCGATACTTATTTACACCGTATCGGACGTACTGCTCGCGCTGGTCGTAAGGGAACCGCGATTTCACTGGTTGAAGCTCATGACCATCTGCTGCTGGGCAAAGTAGGCCGTTATATTGAAGAGCCAATTAAAGCTCGCGTAATTGATGAGTTACGCCCGAAAACGCGTGCGCCAAGCGAGAAGCAGACCGGCAAGCCATCGAAGAAAGTACTGGCAAAACGCGCCGAGAAGAAAAAGGCTAAAGAGAAAGAGAAGCCACGGGTGAAAAAACGCCATCGCGATACCAAAAATATTGGTAAGCGACGCAAACCAAGCGGAACAGGCGTACCACCGCAAACGACAGAAGAGTGATCTTAATTCCGGGTTTAAGCCCGGAATTAAAAGTGCTGGCAAACGCAAAACTGCCTGATGCGCTACGCTTATCAGGCCTACATGGCTCATGCAATATATTGAATTTGCACGATCTTGTAGGCCGGATAAGGCGTTCACGCCGCATCCGGCATGAACAAAACGCACTTCGTCGACAAGTTGGGTGCCGGGTTTAAGCCCGGCATTATTTTTATCCCGGCAAAAAACACTCTTCAACACACTGAATAAAAGTGTGCATCGCCGGGCTAACCGCTTTCCCGGCATGGTGTGCGCACATTGCCGTAATGGTCTGCGACTGTTCGCCAAAAGGCAATTCGATTAATTCTCCGCACTCCAACTCTTTTGCCACCGCAAAACGCGGCAGATAGCTAACTCCGATATTCGCCGCGACACAACGCTTTATGCTTTCGATACTTATAAGCTCAATGGTATTTTCCACCGTGATTCGCCGCTGGCGCAGCGTGCTCTCAAATATCTGCCGGAAGACACATTGCGGTTCGTTGATAATAAAACTACAGGCGTTATGTCTTCCCGGCTGGGTAAAATCGACATCTGCAATTTGCGGTGAAGCCACCAGCACCAGCGATTGTTCACCCAATTCTCGTCGATTCAGAGCATCATCATTTCCTACGCGATAAAAAACACCGACGTCGGCCTCATCATTCAGTAGAGCATCACGGATCACGTAACAGTTCAGCGACTGCAGTGATAAACGCACTTTTGGTGCACGTTGCCGAAAACGCTGCAACACCTGCGGCATTCGGTAAGAGAGCAGCGTTTCGCCTGAAACAACGCGCAGTTCTCCGTCCGGATCAGACTCTTTTTTGGCAGCCTCACGAAGCGTATCCATCACTCTGGTGAGTTCATAGATGTGCGGCAGCAACTTTTTGCCTTCGCGAGTGAGGCACATGCGTCGACCAATTTTCTCAAACAATTGTACTGAGAACTCCTGTTCAAGCTGCTGAATATGAAAAGTCACCGTCGATTGTGTGCAGCACAATTTTTGCGAGGCTCGCAAAAAGGAACCCTCTTCCACCACGGTTTTAAGCGTAATAAAACGGCGCAGATCCATAACCCCAAACCTATCGAAAATATCGAATTTAGAATGTTAAAACATTCATTTTTTTAAATGTTTTGTGTCGGGTACTGTCTACCAAAACAGAGGAGATAACAAGTGACACCGACCCTTTTAAGTGCTTTTTGGACCTACACTCTGATTACCGCCCTGACGCCAGGACCAAACAATATACTCGCTCTTAGCTCTGCCACGTCGCATGGATTTCGTCGGAGTACCCACGTGCTGGCAGGGATGAGTCTGGGATTTTTGATTGTGATGTTACTGTGTGCAGGAATTTCATTTTCACTGGGTGTTATTGACCCGGCAGCGGTGCACCTTTTGAGTTGGGCAGGAGCGGCATATATTGTCTGGCTGGCGTGGAAAATCGCTACCAGTGCAACCAAGGAAGACGGACTTCAGGCCAAACCGATCAGCTTCTGGGCCAGCTTTGCTTTGCAGTTTGTGAACGTCAAAATTATTTTGTACGGCATTACAGCACTGTCGACATTTGTCCTGCCACAAACGCAGGCGTTAAGCTGGGTGATTGGCGTCAGCGTTTTGCTGGCAATGATTGGGACCTTTGGCAATGTGTGCTGGGCGCTGGCGGGGCATCTGTTTCAGCGATTGTTTCGCCAGTATGGTCGCCAGTTAAATATCGTGCTGGCGTTGTTGCTGGTCTATTGCGCGGTGCGCATTTTCTGTTAATGAAAAAAAGCGGAAGAGGTCGCCCTCTTCCGCTTAGTAACTTGCTACTTAAACCTTACAGGCTTTCAGTAAAGGTACGAGCGATAACATCGCGCTGCTGTTCCGGAGTCAGAGAGTTAAAGCGAACTGCATAACCGGATACACGGATGGTCAGCTGCGGATATTTTTCCGGATGCTTAACTGCATCTTCCAGAGTTTCACGTCGCAGAACGTTTACGTTCAGGTGCTGACCACCTTCAACGCGAACTTCTGGTTTAACTTCTACTGGAACTTCACGGTATTCAATGTCACCCAGTTTGCTTACTGCAACCACTTCGTCTTCTGCAAAACCTGCTTTCGCAACGATGCAACGCGCTTCGCCTTTTTCGCTGTCCAGCAGCCAGAAAGAGTTCAGCAGATCGTCATTAGCAGCTTTAGTAATCTGGATACCTGTAATCATGTGATGCCTCCCCGGCAAAATTATTTGATTTGTTTAGCCTGTCGCGGCCAATTGGTAAAACCATTGTTGCTTGAGTGTATATATACTCCTCAAACACCCTTGATTCATTGATTTAAATCAATAAAAACCACGCATCAAGTGTGGTCGTAAATGGATTTTATTGTTTTACATCAACTTATACGGGTGTGAAATTTTACCAATTTACATTTTTTTGCACTCATTAAAGTCTAAAAAATGAGCTTGGTTTTGTTCTGTAGAAAGAAGCAGTTAAGCTAGGCGGATTGAAAATTCGCAGGAGAGCGAGATGGCTAACGAATTAACCTGGCATGACGTGCTGGCTGAAGAGAAGCAACAACCCTATTTCCTTAATACCCTTCAAACCGTCGCCAGCGAGCGGCAGTCCGGCATCACTATCTATCCACCACAAAAAGATGTCTTTAACGCCTTTCGCTTTACCGAGTTGGGCGATGTCAAAGTCGTGATCCTCGGTCAGGACCCCTATCATGGCCCCGGGCAAGCGCATGGTCTGGCATTTTCTGTTCGTCCCGGAATCGCCATTCCTCCGTCATTACTGAATATGTATAAAGAGTTGGAAAATACCATTCCCGGCTTTACCCGCCCTGATCATGGCTATCTTGAGAGCTGGGCGCGTCAGGGCGTTTTGCTGCTCAATACCGTCTTGACGGTTCGCGCAGGTCAGGCGCATTCCCACGCCAGCCTCGGTTGGGAGACCTTCACCGACAAAGTCATCAGCCTGATTAACCAGCACCGCGAAGGCGTGGTGTTTTTGTTGTGGGGATCACATGCGCAAAAGAAAGGGGCGATTATAGATAAGCAACGCCACCACGTACTGAAAGCGCCGCATCCATCGCCGCTTTCTGCACATCGTGGATTCTTTGGCTGCAATCATTTTGTGCTGGCAAATCAGTGGCTGGAACAACGTGGCGAGAAACCGATTGACTGGATGCCAGTATTACCGGCAGAGAGTGAGTAAATTTAAGGGAAAACGCCGGATGGCAGAATTGCCACCCGGCTGATTTATCAGGCTTTGTTCTGACGCCACCATTCGCCAAGCAAAACGCCGGTTGCAACAGAGATATTCAGCCCGGCAACATTGCCAGTTCCGTCAATCTTCACGCGCAAATCGTTCGGATCGCGTGCGGCATCCGGTAACCCTTCATATTCCTGACCCAGCACTAGCACCATTTTCTCTGGCAGACTGGTTTTGAACAGCGGTTTACCCTGCTCGCTGGAGGTGGTCACTACGGTGTAACCCGCCTGGCGGAAGTCATCCAGCACGTTAACAATGTTGTCGCCAGTAATCGGCTGAACATGCTCTGCACCGCCTTCTGCGGTACGGATAGCCGCACCGGATTCCAGCAACGCCGCATCCTGCACCACAACGCCTTTCACGCCGAAGTGCGCGCAACTGCGCATCATGCCACCCAGGTTATGCGGGTTAGATTCGTTTTCCAGTGCCAGTACACAATCCTGCGCACCTGCCTGACTTACCCACTGCTGCACGGTTGTACCGTTACGCTTTTTGATCAGGAAGCAAACGCCGCCGTGATGTTCCGTGCCTGACGCTTTGGTCAGTTCCGCTTCATCCACCACATGATACGCTTTGCGGTTTGCCGCCATCCAGCGCAATGCTTCTTTAAAACGTGGCGTTACGCTCTGAATAAACCAGGCGCGAACAATCGCTTCGGGGCGGCTCTGGAACAGTGCCTGACAGGCGTTTTCGCCGTAGACGCGGGTTTCTTCCGCACGCTGACGACGCAACACTTCCGGATCAATAAAACTTTTACCACTGATGCCACCGTGATCGGCCTTTTCCGGCGTCTCATCACCCGGCGCGCGGGAAACCGTGCGCCACGGAGACTCTTCCCACTTGCGGTCACGGGGCTGACTTTGTTTGTCATCGCGGGCGGGGCGACGGCCACCGTCGGCACGAGATTTTCCTGGACGCCCGCCCCCTTTCCCGGTACGCGGGTTATGGGTACGTTTATCAGAATCATCATCACTGCGGACATACATCACTTTGACCTTGCCGCTTTTACCTTTCATCTCATCGTTCATGCTTTTCTCCACCAGCGCTGCGCGAAGCGCGCAGATTACCCGAAGTGCGCGCGGTTCGCCATGATTTCGTACCAAAGCCTGCGACTATCATACCTATTGAATAAAACAGATTGTTGTCTGGAACAATGTCCCCGATAATATGTAACATATTAGAAACATACCGGCGTCGTTGCCGATAAGTCTCCTTACTCATCCCGAGGTTAGTTATGAATACCGTTTGTACCCATTGTCAGGCCATCAATCGCATTCCCGACGATCGGATCGAAGATGCGGCAAAATGCGGACGCTGCGGTCACGACTTGTTTGACGGAGAGGTGATTAATGCGACCGGTGAAACGCTCGATAAATTGCTGAAAGATGATCTGCCTGTGGTGATCGACTTCTGGGCGCCGTGGTGCGGCCCCTGCCGTAATTTCGCACCAATTTTTGAAGATGTTGCGCAAGAGCGTAGCGGTAAAGTGCGCTTTGTGAAAGTGAATACCGAAGCTGAACGTGAATTAAGCAGCCGCTTTGGTATTCGTAGCATTCCGACAATCATGATTTTCAAAAACGGTCAGGTTGTCGACATGCTTAATGGCGCAGTACCAAAAGCACCTTTCGATAGCTGGCTGAACGAATCGCTTTAATCTTGTCGGGGTGCATCTTGTGCCCCGTTTTCTCCTCTGCGACAATGGCGTTTTTTCGACGCTCTCTTATGACCGAAAACGCTGTTCTCCAGTTACGCGCCGAGCGTATTGCGCGCGCAACACGTCCTTTTCTTGCCCGCGGTAATCGCGTTCGTCGCTGCCAACGCTGTCTTTTGCCAGAGAAATTATGTCTCTGTTCGACAATTACTCCAGCGGAAGCTAAAAGTCGCTTTTGTTTGCTGATGTTCGACACCGAGCCAATGAAGCCCAGTAACACCGGGCGTCTGATTGCCGATATCTTGCCAAATACCGTCGCGTTTCAATGGTCCCGTACCGAACCCTCGCAGGATTTGCTGGCTCTGGTACAAAACCCGGATTATCAACCGGTGGTGGTCTTCCCTGCCTCATATGCTAATGAACAACGGGAAGTGATTTTTACACCACCTGCTGGTAAGCCACCGCTGTTTATCATGCTCGATGGTACCTGGCCGGAAGCTCGCAAGATGTTTCGTAAAAGTCCGTATCTGGATAATCTCCCCGTCATTTCCGTCGATCTTTCCCGGCTATCTGCCTATCGCCTGCGTGAAGCCCAGGCTGAAGGCCAATACTGCACTGCCGAAGTTGCCATCGCACTGTTAGATATGGCCGGCGATACCGGAGCGGCGGCAGGTCTAGGCGAGTATTTCACCCGCTTTAAAACACGCTATCTGGCAGGAAAAACGCAACATCTGGGTAGCATCACAGCAGAACAGTTAGAAAGCGTTTAAAATCATTCGGTCACTTCTGCGGGAGACCGATATGAGTCAGCGAGGACTGGAAGCATTACTGCGACCAAAATCGATTGCGGTAATTGGCGCATCGATGAAACCCAATCGCGCAGGTTATCTGATGATGCGTAACCTGCTGGCGGGGGGATTTAACGGGCCGGTACTCCCGGTGACGCCTGCCTGGAAAGCGGTGTTGGGTGTGTTGGCCTGGCCGGATATTGCCAGCCTGCCCTTTACACCCGATCTTGCGGTTTTATGTACCAATGCCAGCCGCAATCTTGCTCTTCTGGAAGAGCTCGGCGAGAAAGGCTGTAAAACCTGCATTATTCTTTCCGCCCCGGTATCGCAACACGAAGATCTCCGCGCCTGCGCCCTGCGCCATAACATGCGTCTGCTGGGGCCAAACAGTCTGGGATTACTGGCCCCCTGGCAAGGCCTGAATGCCAGCTTTTCGCCTGTACCGATTAAACGCGGCAAACTGGCGTTTATTTCGCAGTCTGCCGCCGTCTCCAATACCATCCTCGACTGGGCACAACAGCGGGAAATGGGCTTTTCCTACTTTATTGCTCTCGGCGACAGCCTGGATATCGACGTTGATGAATTGCTCGATTATCTGGCGCGCGACAGCAAAACCAGTGCAATCCTGCTCTACCTCGAACAATTAAGTGATGCGCGACGTTTTGTTTCGGCTGCACGTAGCGCCTCACGTAATAAACCGATTCTGGTGATTAAAAGTGGACGTAGCCCGGCGGCGCAACGACTACTGAACACCACGGCAGGAATGGATCCTGCTTGGGATGCAGCTATTCAGCGCGCCGGTTTGTTGCGAGTACAGGATACCCACGAGCTGTTTTCGGCAGTCGAAACCCTTAGCCATATGCGCCCGCTACGTGGAGAGCGGCTGATGATTATCAGCAACGGTGCAGCACCTGCCGCACTGGCGCTGGATGCCTTATGGTCACGCAATGGCAAGCTGGCTACGCTCAGTGAAGAAACCTGCCAGAAATTGCGCGATGCACTGCCAGAACATGTGGCAATCTCTAACCCGCTCGATCTTCGTGATGACGCCAGTAGTGAGCATTATATTAAAACGCTGGATATTCTGCTCCACAGTCAGGATTTTGATGCGCTGATGGTTATTCATTCGCCCAGCGCCGCTGCTCCCGCAACAGAAAGCGCACATGCATTAATTGAAGCGGTAAAGCATCATCCCCGCAGCAAGTATGTTTCTCTGCTGACGAACTGGTGCGGCGAGCACTCCTCGCAAGAGGCACGACGTTTATTCAGCGAAGCCGGGCTGCCGACCTACCGCACCCCGGAAGGAACCATCACCGCTTTTATGCATATGGTGGAGTACCGGCGTAATCAGAAGCAACTACGCGAAACGCCGGCGTTGCCCAGCAATCTGACCTCTAATACCGCAGAAGCGCATCTTCTGTTGCAACAGGCCATTGTCGAAGGGGCAACGTCGCTCGATACCCATGAAGTTCAGCCTATCCTGCAAGCGTACGGCATGAACACACTTCCCACCTGGATTGCCACTGACAGCACCGAGGCTGTGCATATTGCCGAACAGATTGGTTATCCGGTGGCACTAAAATTACGCTCGCCGGATATTCCACATAAATCAGAAGTTCAGGGCGTCATGCTCTACTTGCGTACAGCCAATGAAGTCCAGCAAGCCGCAAATGCTATTTTCGATCGCGTAAAAATGGCCTGGCCGCAGGCGCGTATCCACGGCCTGCTGGTACAAAGTATGGCTAACCGTGCTGGCGCTCAGGAGTTGCGAGTAGTGGTTGAGCACGATCCGGTTTTCGGACCGTTGATCATGCTGGGCGAAGGCGGTGTGGAGTGGCGTCCTGAAGATCAAGCCGTCGTCGCACTACCGCCGCTGAACATGAACCTGGCACGTTATCTGGTCATTCAGGGGATCAAAAGTAAAAAGATTCGTGCGCGTAGTGCGCTACGCCCGCTGGATGTGGCGGGATTAAGCCAGTTACTGGTGCAGGTTTCTAACTTGATTGTTGATTGTCCGGAGATTCAGAGGCTGGATATTCATCCTTTGCTGGCTTCCGGCAATGAATTTACCGCGCTTGATGTCACGCTGGATATCGCTCCGTTTGAAGGCGATAACGAGAGTCGCCTGGCTGTGCGCCCTTATCCTCATCAGCTGGAAGAATGGGTAGAATTGAAAAACGGCGAACGTTGCTTGTTCCGCCCGATTTTGCCGGAAGATGAGCCACAGCTTCAGCAATTCATTTCGCGAGTCACCAAAGAAGATCTTTATTACCGCTACTTTAGCGAGATCAACGAATTTACCCATGAAGATTTAGCCAACATGACGCAGATCGACTACGATCGGGAAATGGCGTTTGTAGCGGTACGACGTATTGATCAAACGGAAGAGATCCTCGGCGTCACGCGTGCGATCTCCGATCCTGATAACATCGATGCCGAATTTGCCGTGCTGGTTCGCTCGGATCTCAAAGGGTTAGGCTTAGGTCGACGCTTAATGGAAAAGTTGATTACCTATACGCGAGATCACGGACTGCAACGTCTGAATGGTATTACGATGCCAAACAATCGTGGCATGGTGGCGCTGGCCCGCAAGCTCGGGTTTAACGTTGATATCCAGCTCGAAGAGGGGATCGTTGGGCTTACGCTAAATCTTGCCCAGCGCGAGGAATCATGAGTAAGGTACTGGAAATGTTGACCACTTAATCGGGACTGGTGTTATTATTGCCCGCTTATGTCGTCTGCATTGCACAGAGGACCCTTCAATGAACAGAGAAGAAATGCACTGTGATGTTGTCAAAATTTAAGCGTAATAAACATCAACAACACCTTGCCCAACTACCCAAGATTTCTCAATCAGTTGATGATGTCGATTTCTTTTACGCTCCCGCCGACTTCCGGGAGACGCTGCTGGAAAAAATAGCCAGCGCGAAGCAGCGCATTTGCATTGTCGCCCTGTATCTCGAACAGGATGACGGTGGCAAAGGCATTCTGAACGCGTTGTATGAGGCTAAACGGCAGCGTCCGGAACTGGATGTGCGGGTGCTGGTCGACTGGCATCGTGCACAACGTGGACGCATTGGTGCTGCGGCGTCTAATACTAACGCTGACTGGTACTGCCGCATGGCGCAGGAAAATCCGGGCGTAGATGTTCCGGTTTATGGCGTTCCAATCAATACCCGTGAAGCCCTTGGCGTTCTGCACTTTAAAGGCTTTATCATCGACGATAGCGTTCTTTATAGCGGTGCCAGCTTGAACGATGTTTATCTGCATCAGCACGATAAATACCGCTACGACCGTTATCATCTGATTCGTAACCGCAAGATGTCAGACATTATGTTCGAATGGGTTACACAGAATATAATGAATGGTCGCGGAGTTAATCGTCTGGATGATGTTAATCGTCCAAAAAGCCCGGAAATCAAGAACGACATTCGCCTGTTCCGCCAGGAGCTGCGTGATGCCGCTTATCATTTCCAGGGTGATGCTGATAACGATCAGCTTTCTGTTACGCCATTGGTGGGCCTGGGGAAATCGAGTCTGTTGAACAAGACCATTTTCCACCTTATGCCTTGTGCCGAGCAGAAACTAACCATCTGTACGCCATACTTCAACCTGCCAGCAATCCTTGTGCGCAATATCATCCAGTTGCTGCGCGAAGGGAAAAAGGTCGAAATTATTGTTGGTGATAAAACCGCGAATGACTTCTACATTCCGGAAGATGAACCTTTCAAGATAATTGGCGCATTGCCTTATCTCTATGAGATCAATCTGCGTCGTTTCCTGAGCCGTTTGCAGTATTACGTCAATACTGACCAGTTAGTGGTTCGGTTATGGAAAGACGACGACAACACCTATCACCTGAAAGGGATGTGGGTTGATGATAAGTGGATGCTGATCACCGGCAATAACCTGAACCCACGCGCCTGGCGTCTGGATCTGGAAAACGCCATTTTGATTCACGATCCGCAACTGGAACTTGCGCCACAGCGTGAGAAAGAACTGGAACTGATCCGCGAGCATACCACCATCGTTAAGCACTACCGCGATCTGCAAAGCATTGCCGATTATCCGGTGAAGGTTCGTAAACTTATCCGCCGTTTGCGCCGTATCCGCATCGACCGATTAATTAGCCGCATCCTGTAATCACAACCCCGTCCTGTACGGGGTTTGTTTTTGGAGGCCACGTTTTGCGTATTCTTTTTGTCTGTTCGCTATTGTTACTTTCTGGATGCAGCCATATGGCTAACGATAGCTGGAGCGGGCAGGATAAAGCTCAACACTTTATCGCCTCGGCGATGCTTTCCGCTGCCGGAAATGAATATTCACAGCATCAGGGGATGAGTCGCGATCGCAGTGCCACTTTCGGGCTGATGTTCTCTGTTGGGCTGGGCGCGTCAAAAGAACTTTGGGATAGCCGCCCCGAGGGGAGCGGCTGGAGCTGGAAAGATTTTACCTGGGATGTCGCCGGTGCAACTACTGGCTATACCGTCTGGCAGTTGGCGCATAATTAAAGGCGCATCCCCTTCCCTTTGCGATGTAGCATCAAAGAAACCAGAAACGCCACCACGGCCATCAAGGTCACATACCAGAAGAAGGCTGTTTCCATTCCTATTGATTTCAGCGACAACGCTACGTACTCTGCTGAGCCACCAAATATAGCATTGGCGACCGCATACGACAGACCAACACCTAATGCGCGAACCTGTGCCGGGAACATTTCAGCCTTTAGTATTCCACTGATTGAAGTATAAAAACTCACTATCAGCAGGGCGCACATCACTAGACCAAAAGCGGCATAAGGCGAAGAAACGTTCTGCAATGCTGAGAGAATAGGAACGGTAAAAATGGTTGCCAGAGAACCGAAACATAACATTGAGGTACGACGACCAATCTTATCCGACAGCGCGCCAATAAGTGGTTGAATAAGCATGAATACAAACAATGCGGCAGTCATAATGCCACTCGCCACGTTGGCATGCATTCCCGCAGTATTTACCAGATACTTCTGCATATAAGTGGTGAAGGTATAGAAACAAAGGGAGCCCGCAGCGGTAAAACCGAGAACCATGATAAATGCACGGCGATTGCGCCATAATCCTTTCAGAGATCCAGCTTCTTTTAAAGCGCGTGTTTCTTGTTGTGAAGTTTCATCTAACTGACGACGTAACCACAACGCCACAACAGCTAACACAGCTCCTAACGCGAAAGGAATACGCCATCCCCACTCTCTGAGTGCAGCGTCTTCCATGGTGTGTTGTAAAACCACGACAACCAGTAGAGCTAGCAGTTGCCCGCCGATCAACGTCACATACTGAAATGATGCGTAAAAACCTTTGCGCCCTTCAACGGCAACTTCACTCATATAGGTGGCGCTGGTGCCATATTCTCCGCCAACGGATAATCCCTGGAATAAACGAGCAAGAAGCAATAATGCCGGAGCCCAGGTACCGATTGTTTCGTAGCCTGGCAAACAGGCGATAACCAGTGAGCCGAAACACATCATACACACCGATAACAGCATCGATTTTTTGCGACCATGTTTATCGGCTATCCGGCCAAATAGCCAACCGCCTATTGGGCGCATCAGAAATCCCGCAGCAAAAACACCTGCTGTTTGCAGTAGTTGAGTCGTCGTGTTCCCGGAAGGGAAGAAGATGTGGGCGAAGTAGAGTGAACAGAACGAGTAGACATAGAAATCGAACCACTCGACCAAATTACCTGAAGAGGCCCCCACAATTGCCCAGATGCGGCGACGAGTATCACTACTTGTCAGTTTGCTGTCTGCCGTTACAGTACTTTCAGTCATGCCATTATGTCTCCTGCCGTAATCCGATGCTTTTGTCGGTCGCTGTTGTTTATTTTTTTGGTAAAGAAAATGTTATACATTTGTTGCACATCATTATGCAACCTTAACCATGAATTTAGTTAGCAGGAAAATGGTTATTAAGGAGCTTAAGGATAGATTTCTGGTAAGGAGGAAGTATTTAAGTGGGCAATTTGGGGAAGCCGTATTCGCTGTTGAATCTGGCTTATGTGGGAGCGTAGGACGGATAAGATGCAGCCAGCGTCGCATCCGGCATTTTTTCCGCACCAGCGCAAAAAGGCCATCCTGACGGATGGCCTTCTGCTTAATTTGATGCCTGGCAGTTCCCTACTCTCGCATGGGGAGACCCCACACTACCATCGGCGCTACGGCGTTTCACTTCTGAGTTCGGCATGGGGTCAGGTGGGACCACCGCGCTAAGGCCGCCAGGCAAATTCTGTTTCATCAGACCGCTTCTGCGTTCTGATTTAATCTGTATCAGGCTGAAAATCTTCTCTCAATCCGCCAAAACATCTTCGGCGTTGTAAGGTTAAGCCTCACGGTTCATTAGTACCGGTTAGCTCAACGCATCGCTGCGCTTACACACCCGGCCTATCAACGTCGTCGTCTTCAACGTTCCTTCAGGACCCTTAAAGGGTCAGGGAGAACTCATCTCGGGGCAAGTTTCGTGCTTAGATGCTTTCAGCACTTATCTCTTCCGCATTTAGCTACCGGGCAGTGCCATTGGCATGACAACCCGAACACCAGTGATGCGTCCACTCCGGTCCTCTCGTACTAGGAGCAGCCCCCCTCAGTTCTCCAGCGCCCACGGCAGATAGGGACCGAACTGTCTCACGACGTTCTAAACCCAGCTCGCGTACCACTTTAAATGGCGAACAGCCATACCCTTGGGACCTACTTCAGCCCCAGGATGTGATGAGCCGACATCGAGGTGCCAAACACCGCCGTCGATATGAACTCTTGGGCGGTATCAGCCTGTTATCCCCGGAGTACCTTTTATCCGTTGAGCGATGGCCCTTCCATTCAGAACCACCGGATCACTATGACCTGCTTTCGCACCTGCTCGCGCCGTCACGCTCGCAGTCAAGCTGGCTTATGCCATTGCACTAACCTCCTGATGTCCGACCAGGATTAGCCAACCTTCGTGCTCCTCCGTTACTCTTTAGGAGGAG
The DNA here is from genome assembly GCF_030295175.1 of Escherichia sp. HH091_1A. Lineage (NCBI taxonomy): Bacteria > Pseudomonadati > Pseudomonadota > Gammaproteobacteria > Enterobacterales > Enterobacteriaceae > Escherichia > Escherichia sp. HH091_1A. The sequence goes on from NZ_AP025747.1 coordinate 3,281,248, forward strand.
ACCGCCCCAGTCAAACTACCCACCAGACACTGTCCGCAACCCGGATTACGGGCCAACGTTAGAACATCAAACATTAAAGGGTGGTATTTCAAGGTCGGCTCCATGCAGACTGGCGTCCACACTTCAAAGCCTCCCACCTATCCTACACATCAAGGCTCAATGTTCAGTGTCAAGCTATAGTAAAGGTTCACGGGGTCTTTCCGTCTTGCCGCGGGTACACTGCATCTTCACAGCGAGTTCAATTTCACTGAGTCTCGGGTGGAGACAGCCTGGCCATCATTACGCCATTCGTGCAGGTCGGAACTTACCCGACAAGGAATTTCGCTACCTTAGGACCGTTATAGTTACGGCCGCCGTTTACCGGGGCTTCGATCAAGAGCTTCGCGTTACCGCTAACCCCATCAATTAACCTTCCGGCACCGGGCAGGCGTCACACCGTATACGTCCACTTTCGTGTTTGCACAGTGCTGTGTTTTTAATAAACAGTTGCAGCCAGCTGGTATCTTCGACTGATTTCAGCTCCACGAGCAAGTCGCTTCACCTACATATCAGCGTGCCTTCTCCCGAAGTTACGGCACCATTTTGCCTAGTTCCTTCACCCGAGTTCTCTCAAGCGCCTTGGTATTCTCTACCTGACCACCTGTGTCGGTTTGGGGTACGATTCGATGTTACCTGATGCTTAGAGGCTTTTCCTGGAAGCAGGGCATTTGTTGCTTCAGCACCGTAGTGCCTCGTCATCACGCCTCAGCCTTGATTTTCCGGATTTGCCTGGAAAACCAGCCTACACGCTTAAACCGGGACAACCGTCGCCCGGCCAACATAGCCTTCTCCGTCCCCCCTTCGCAGTAACACCAAGTACAGGAATATTAACCTGTTTCCCATCGACTACGCCTTTCGGCCTCGCCTTAGGGGTCGACTCACCCTGCCCCGATTAACGTTGGACAGGAACCCTTGGTCTTCCGGCGAGCGGGCTTTTCACCCGCTTTATCGTTACTTATGTCAGCATTCGCACTTCTGATACCTCCAGCATACCTCACAGTACACCTTCGCAGGCTTACAGAACGCTCCCCTACCCAACAACGCATAAGCGTCGCTGCCGCAGCTTCGGTGCATGGTTTAGCCCCGTTACATCTTCCGCGCAGGCCGACTCGACCAGTGAGCTATTACGCTTTCTTTAAATGATGGCTGCTTCTAAGCCAACATCCTGGCTGTCTGGGCCTTCCCACATCGTTTCCCACTTAACCATGACTTTGGGACCTTAGCTGGCGGTCTGGGTTGTTTCCCTCTTCACGACGGACGTTAGCACCCGCCGTGTGTCTCCCGTGATAACATTCTCCGGTATTCGCAGTTTGCATCGGGTTGGTAAGTCGGGATGACCCCCTTGCCGAAACAGTGCTCTACCCCCGGAGATGAATTCACGAGGCGCTACCTAAATAGCTTTCGGGGAGAACCAGCTATCTCCCGGTTTGATTGGCCTTTCACCCCCAGCCACAAGTCATCCGCTAATTTTTCAACATTAGTCGGTTCGGTCCTCCAGTTAGTGTTACCCAACCTTCAACCTGCCCATGGCTAGATCACCGGGTTTCGGGTCTATACCCTGCAACTTAACGCCCAGTTAAGACTCGGTTTCCCTTCGGCTCCCCTATTCGGTTAACCTTGCTACAGAATATAAGTCGCTGACCCATTATACAAAAGGTACGCAGTCACCCCATAAAGAGGCTCCCACTGCTTGTACGTACACGGTTTCAGGTTCTTTTTCACTCCCCTCGCCGGGGTTCTTTTCGCCTTTCCCTCACGGTACTGGTTCACTATCGGTCAGTCAGGAGTATTTAGCCTTGGAGGATGGTCCCCCCATATTCAGACAGGATACCACGTGTCCCGCCCTACTCATCGAGCTCACAATATGTGCATTTTTGTGTACGGGGCTGTCACCCTGTATCGCGCGCCTTTCCAGACGCTTCCACTAACACACACACTGATTCAGGCTCTGGGCTCCTCCCCGTTCGCTCGCCGCTACTGGGGGAATCTCGGTTGATTTCTTTTCCTCGGGGTACTTAGATGTTTCAGTTCCCCCGGTTCGCCTCATTAACCTATGGATTCAGTTAATGATAGTGTGACGAATCACACTGGGTTTCCCCATTCGGAAATCGCCGGTTATAACGGTTCATATCACCTTACCGACGCTTATCGCAGATTAGCACGTCCTTCATCGCCTCTGACTGCCAGGGCATCCACCGTGTACGCTTAGTCGCTTAACCTCACAACCCGAAAATGTTTCTTTCGATTCATCATCGTGTTGCGAAAATTTGAGAGACTCACGAACAACTCTCGTTGTTCAGTGTTTCAATTTTCAGCTTGATCCAGATTTTTAAAGAGCAAATATCTTAAACATGACTCGTAAGTCATCTTTAACGATATTAAGGTCGGCGACTTTCACTCACAAACCAGCAAGTGGCGTCCCCTAGGGGATTCGAACCCCTGTTACCGCCGTGAAAGGGCGGTGTCCTGGGCCTCTAGACGAAGGGGACACGAAAATTGCTTATCACGCGCTGCGTGATATTTTCGTGTAGGGTGAGCTTTCATTAATAGAAAGCGAACGGCCTTATTCTCTTCAGCCTCACTCCCAACGCGTAAACGCCTTGCTATTCACTTTTCATCAGACAATCTGTGTGAGCACTGCAAAGTACAGTTCTTTAAGGTAAGGAGGTGATCCAACCGCAGGTTCCCCTACGGTTACCTTGTTACGACTTCACCCCAGTCATGAATCACAAAGTGGTAAGCGCCCTCCCGAAGGTTAAGCTACCTACTTCTTTTGCAACCCACTCCCATGGTGTGACGGGCGGTGTGTACAAGGCCCGGGAACGTATTCACCGTGGCATTCTGATCCACGATTACTAGCGATTCCGACTTCATGGAGTCGAGTTGCAGACTCCAATCCGGACTACGACGCACTTTATGAGGTCCGCTTGCTCTCGCGAGGTCGCTTCTCTTTGTATGCGCCATTGTAGCACGTGTGTAGCCCTGGTCGTAAGGGCCATGATGACTTGACGTCATCCCCACCTTCCTCCAGTTTATCACTGGCAGTCTCCTTTGAGTTCCCGGCCGGACCGCTGGCAACAAAGGATAAGGGTTGCGCTCGTTGCGGGACTTAACCCAACATTTCACAACACGAGCTGACGACAGCCATGCAGCACCTGTCTCACGGTTCCCGAAGGCACATTCTCATCTCTGAAAACTTCCGTGGATGTCAAGACCAGGTAAGGTTCTTCGCGTTGCATCGAATTAAACCACATGCTCCACCGCTTGTGCGGGCCCCCGTCAATTCATTTGAGTTTTAACCTTGCGGCCGTACTCCCCAGGCGGTCGACTTAACGCGTTAGCTCCGGAAGCCACGCCTCAAGGGCACAACCTCCAAGTCGACATCGTTTACGGCGTGGACTACCAGGGTATCTAATCCTGTTTGCTCCCCACGCTTTCGCACCTGAGCGTCAGTCTTCGTCCAGGGGGCCGCCTTCGCCACCGGTATTCCTCCAGATCTCTACGCATTTCACCGCTACACCTGGAATTCTACCCCCCTCTACGAGACTCAAGCTTGCCAGTATCAGATGCAGTTCCCAGGTTGAGCCCGGGGATTTCACATCTGACTTAACAAACCGCCTGCGTGCGCTTTACGCCCAGTAATTCCGATTAACGCTTGCACCCTCCGTATTACCGCGGCTGCTGGCACGGAGTTAGCCGGTGCTTCTTCTGCGGGTAACGTCAATGAGCAAAGGTATTAACTTTACTCCCTTCCTCCCCGCTGAAAGTACTTTACAACCCGAAGGCCTTCTTCATACACGCGGCATGGCTGCATCAGGCTTGCGCCCATTGTGCAATATTCCCCACTGCTGCCTCCCGTAGGAGTCTGGACCGTGTCTCAGTTCCAGTGTGGCTGGTCATCCTCTCAGACCAGCTAGGGATCGTCGCCTAGGTGAGCCGTTACCCCACCTACTAGCTAATCCCATCTGGGCACATCCGATGGCAAGAGGCCCGAAGGTCCCCCTCTTTGGTCTTGCGACGTTATGCGGTATTAGCTACCGTTTCCAGTAGTTATCCCCCTCCATCAGGCAGTTTCCCAGACATTACTCACCCGTCCGCCACTCGTCAGCAAATCAGCAAGCTGATTCCTGTTACCGTTCGACTTGCATGTGTTAGGCCTGCCGCCAGCGTTCAATCTGAGCCATGATCAAACTCTTCAATTTAAAAGTTTGATGCTCAAAGAATTAAACTTCGTAATGAATTACGTGTTCACTCTTGAGACTTGGTATTCATTTTTCGTCTTGCGACGTTAAGAATCCGTATCTTCGAGTGCCCACACAGATTGTCTGATAAATTGTTAAAGAGCAGTGCCGCTTCGCTTTTTCTCAGCGGCGCGGGGTGTGCATAATACGCTTTCCCGCTACAGAGTCAAGCATTTTTTTGCTTTTCTCTGTCGAGATTCTCAGGAGAACCTCGCTGACCCGGCGGCGTGTTTGCCGTTGTTCCGTGTCAGTGATGGCGCATTATAGGGAGTTATTCCGGCCTGACAAGCGAAAAATATAAAAACTTTATCGTTCGCTCATTTTTCAGGCAAAACATCTTGAATATAGTCTTTTCCGTCTAATTTATAGACAAAAACGAGCCCCGAAGGACTCGTTTTATCATTACTGGACGGCGACAATCCTGTCTTCATTAACTTCCAGGCGAATAACTTTACCCGGAACCAATTCACCAGACAGTATTTGCTGTGCCAGCGGGTTTTCGATCTGCTGCTGGATAGCACGTTTCAGAGGACGTGCACCATAGACCGGATCGTAACCGTTCTCGCTCAGCAGTTTCAGCGCCTCGTCAGAAATGTGGGTTTCATAACCACGTTCTTCCAGACGTTTGTACAGACGTTTCAACTGAATCTGCGCAATCGACGCAATGTGCTGTTCACCCAGCGGATGGAAGACCACCACTTCATCGATACGGTTAATAAATTCCGGACGGAAGTTATGGCTTACCACACCGAGTACCAGCTCTTTCATGTGCGCATAATCCAGTTCACCGAAGCGTTCCTGAATCAAATCGGAACCGAGGTTAGAGGTCATAATGACCACCGTATTACGGAAGTCGACCGTTCTCCCCTGCCCGTCAGTCAGACGCCCATCATCCAGTACCTGCAACAGAATGTTGAAGACATCCGGATGCGCTTTTTCCACTTCATCCAGCAGGATGACGGAATACGGACGACGACGCACCGCTTCGGTCAGGTAGCCACCTTCTTCATAACCGACATATCCCGGAGGCGCACCAACCAGACGAGACACCGAGTGTTTCTCCATAAACTCGGACATATCGATACGGACCATCGCCTCGTCGCTATCAAACATAAAGTTCGCCAGCGCCTTACAAAGCTCAGTTTTCCCCACACCCGTTGGGCCGAGGAAGAGGAATGAACCAATCGGGCGATTCGGGTCAGCAAGCCCCGCACGGCTACGACGAATAGCGTTAGATACCGCATCAACCGCTTCGTTCTGACCAATAACGCGATGGTGCAGCTCTTGCTCCATACGCAGCAGTTTTTCGCGCTCGCTTTCCATCATGCGAGAAACCGGAATCCCCGTCCAACGCGCCAGCACTTCAGCAATTTCGGCGTCGGTCACTTTATTACGCAAGAGACGCATAGTTTTGCCTTCGAGCTGCGTTGCGGCTTCCAGTTGCTTTTCCAGTTCTGGAATTTTGCCGTATTGCAGTTCAGACATCCGCGCCAGATCACCCACACGGCGAGCCTGTTCAATGGCGATTTTCGCCTGTTCCAGTTCCGCTTTAATGGTCTGCGTACCAGAAAGCGACGCTTTCTCAGCTTTCCACTCTTCTTCTAACTCGGAATACTGACGTTCTTTGTCGCTCAGTTCTTCGTTGAGCATATCCAGGCGTTTTTTACTGGCTTCATCAGACTCTTTCATTAACGCCTGTTGTTCCAGTTTGAGCTGGATGATACGACGATCGAGTCGGTCGAGTTCTTCTGGTTTTGAGTCAATCTGCATACGAATGCTGGATGCTGCTTCATCGATCAGGTCGATGGCTTTATCCGGCAGCTGACGGTCCGCAATGTAGCGATGAGACAACGTCGCCGCTGCAACAATTGCCGGGTCAGTAATTTGCACATGGTGGTGCAGTTCGTAACGTTCTTTCAGGCCACGCAGAATAGCAATGGTGTCTTCAACAGAAGGCTCGGCAACAAACACTTTCTGGAAACGACGTTCCAGCGCAGCATCTTTTTCGATGTACTGGCGATATTCGTCAAGCGTCGTGGCACCTACGCAGTGCAATTCACCACGCGCCAGCGCCGGTTTCAGCATGTTTCCGGCGTCCATTGCGCCATCGGCTTTACCCGCGCCGACCATGGTATGTAATTCGTCGATAAACAGGATGACGTTCCCTTCCTGTTTAGCAAGATCGTTAAGTACGCCTTTTAAACGTTCTTCAAACTCACCGCGATATTTCGCCCCAGCCACCAGCGCGCCCATATCCAGCGCCAGTACGCGGCGGCCTTTCAACCCTTCCGGCACTTCGCCATTGATAATACGCTGCGCCAGACCTTCAACGATGGCAGTTTTACCGACGCCTGGTTCGCCAATCAGTACCGGGTTATTTTTAGTACGACGTTGCAGTACCTGAATGGTACGGCGAATTTCTTCATCACGGCCAATCACCGGATCGAGTTTGCCTTGTTCAGCTCGTTCGGTGAGGTCGATAGTGTATTTTTTCAAAGCCTGACGTTGGTCTTCAGCTCCTTGATCGTTCACGCTTTCACCTCCACGCATTTGTTCAATCGCTTGAGTAATGTTGGCGGTGGTCGCCCCTGCTGCTTTCAGGATGTCGGCCAGCGTGCCGCGAGACTCAAGTGCCGCCAGAACGAACAGTTCTGACGAGATAAAGTTATCACCACGTTTTTGCGCCAGCTTGTCGCAAAGATTAAGAACGCGCACCAGATCCTGTGAGGGCTGGACATCGCCGCCAGTGCCTTCAACCTGCGGTAAACGATTTAATGCCTGATTGATATCTGTGCGCAACTGACCAGCATTGATGCCGGCGGATGTTAATAAAGGACTAACCGAACCCCCTTCCTGATTCAGCAGGGCGCTCATTAAATGAAGTGGTTCGATGAATTGGTTGTCGTGCCCGAGTGCAAGTGATTGGGCATCGGCAAGAGCAAGCTGGAATTTATTAGTAAGACGATCCAGACGCATAACTCCTCCCATAACGGATCAAAGTTGCTACTGGAGATTAAATGAGGTCATCCCTCAATTATTCAAGGTTATTGACCAGATTAATGTGAAAAGAAAATCACGCGTACCGGATCGTCTTGATTCTTTAGGTTATATCAGCCAAATGAAACTTGCCATACGACCGGTGGTCTTGTCGCGACGATAAGAGAAGAATGTCTCATTTTCCGTATATGTACAACGGTCGCCGCCGAAAATTTGCTCAACACCAACGTTCGCCAGACGCTGCCGGGCAAGCTGATAAATATCCGCCAGATATTTATCTCCATGCTTAATGAAAGCTGCACTCGCTTTGGCGTCTACTGCCATAAACGCCTCGCGAACCTCCGCTCCCACTTCAAACGCGCGTGGACCAATTGCCGGCCCTAACCAGGCGAGAATGTTTTCGGGATTATCAGCAAAACAGGAAACCGTCTCTTCCAGCACGCCTGCGCACAGTCCACGCCAGCCAGCATGAGCGGCGGCGACTTCCGTTCCCGCTCGATTGCAAAACAGCACAGGGAGGCAGTCAGCCGTCATCACGGCGCAAACCGTGCCGGGCGTGTTGCTATAAGAGGCATCTGCTCGTTTTGAGGCATAAGGTTCGCCAGTAAGCTTAAGCACATCTTTGCCGTGTACCTGCTCAAGCCAGACCGGTTTTGAAGGCAAATTGCCCGCAGCAAAAAGTCGCTTACGATTTTCCTCGACGTGATCCGGGTTATCGCCACAATGGGCACCGAGGTTGAGCGAGTCATACGGCGGCAAGCTCACGCCGCCGATACGGGTAGAGCTACAGGCCGCAACACCTTTTGGCAGCGGCCACTGCGGGACAATCAGCTTACTCATAACCAGTCCACTTCATCCTTATGCTCTTCGAAATCGGCGCGCATCACCTCAATCAGCTCCACCATATCTTGTGGAATAGGCGCATGCCATTCCATTTCGATGCCGGAGATCGGGTGATAAAGACGCAGCATGGTTGCATGAAGCGCCTGGCGGTCAAACTTACGCAGCGTGGAGATAAACGCTTCCGAAGCACCTTTTGGCGGACGCGGACGGCCGCCATAAACCGGATCGCCCACCAGCGGATGAGTGATATGGGCCATATGCACGCGGATCTGGTGCGTACGTCCGGTTTCCAGACGCAACCGCAGACGCGTGTGCACACGGAAGTGTTCCATGATGCGATAGTGAGTGACCGCCGGTTTACCCATCGGATGCACCGCCATGTGAGTACGTTTGGTCGGGTGGCGGCTGATTGGTTCATCTACTGTACCGCCAGCGGTCATATGACCAATTGCCACCGCTTCATACTCACGAGTAATTTCACGCCGTTGCAAAGATTCGACTAAACGCGTCTGAGCCGGAACGGTTTTTGCCACAACCATCAGGCCGGTGGTGTCTTTATCCAGACGATGGACGATGCCCGCACGCGGTACATCGGCAATGGGCGGATAATAATGAAGCAACGCATTCAGTACCGTGCCATCCGGGTTACCCGCGCCAGGATGTACCACCAGGTCGCGCGGTTTATTAATGACGATGATATCTTCATCTTCATAGACGATATCCAGCGGGATATCCTGCGGTTCAAAACGCGCTTCTTCTTCAATCTCAGCGTTGATGGCCACCTGCTCGCCACCCAATACTTTTTCTTTCGGCTTATCACAAACTTTGCCGTTAACCAGCACGCGCTGGTCGAGGATCCATTCTTTTATTCGCGAACGTGAATAATCCGGGAACATTTCGGCCAAAGCCTGATCTAAGCGTTGACCGAGTTGGTTTTCGGACACCGTTGCAGTGAGCTGTACTCGTTGTGCCATATATACTGCTTCTTCGTTTATCGTTGGGGTTTTACGGCTTTGCCGTTTAATATAGTGTGCTATTGTAGCTGGTCTTAACCGGGAGCAGGAACAGAGAATCTCCCGTATTACATTTTGAGGAAAGTCAAAACGTCATGACGCGCATGAAATATCTGGTGGCAGCCGCCACACTAAGCCTGTTTTTGGCGGGTTGCTCGGGGTCAAAGGAAGAAGTACCTGATAATCCGCCAAATGAAATTTACGCGACTGCACAACAAAAGCTGCAGGACGGTAACTGGAGACAGGCAATAACGCAACTGGAAGCGTTAGATAATCGCTATCCGTTTGGTCCGTATTCGCAGCAGGTGCAGCTGGATCTCATCTACGCCTACTATAAAAACGCCGATTTGCCGTTAGCACAGGCTGCCATCGATCGTTTTATTCGCCTTAACCCGACCCATCCGAATATCGATTATGTCATGTACATGCGTGGCCTGACCAATATGGCGCTCGATGACAGTGCACTGCAAGGGTTCTTTGGCGTCGATCGTAGCGATCGCGATCCTCAACATGCACGAGCTGCGTTTAGTGACTTTTCCAAACTGGTGCGCGGCTATCCGAACAGTCAGTACACCACCGATGCCACCAAACGTCTGGTATTCCTGAAAGATCGTCTGGCGAAATATGAATACTCCGTTGCCGAGTATTATACAGAACGTGGTGCATGGGTTGCTGTCGTTAACCGCGTAGAAGGCATGTTGCGCGACTATCCGGATACCCAGGCTACGCGTGATGCGCTGCCGCTGATGGAAAATGCATACCGTCAGATGCAGATGAATGCGCAAGCTGAAAAAGTAGCGAAAATCATCGCCGCAAACAGCAGCAATACATAACAGAAACCTGAAACACAAAACGGCAGCCTTGAGCTGTAATGCCGATCAGTTAAGGATCAGTTGACCGATCCAGTGCCTGTGTAAGAATCCGGAAACGCTCACTCGTTTCCGGATTTTTTTTATGCTCATTGGACAGGCCCTTGATTTGGTATCCCGTTACGATTCTCTGCGTAACCCACTGACTTCTCTGGGGGATTACCTCGACCCCGAACTCATCTCTCGTTGCCTTGCCGAATCAGGTACTGTAACGCTACGCAAGCGCCGTCTTCCCCTCGAAATGATGGTCTGGTGTATTGTTGGCATGGCGCTTGAGCGTAAAGAACCTCTTCACCAGATTGTGAATCGCCTGGACATCATGCTGCCGGGCAATCGCCCCTTCGTTGCCCCCAGTGCCGTTATTCAGGCCCGCCAGCGCCTGGGAAGTGAGGCTGTCCGCCGCGTGTTCACGAAAACAGCGCAGCTCTGGCATAACGCCACGCCGCATCCGCACTGGTGCGGCCTGACCCTGCTGGCCATCGATGGTGTGTTCTGGCGCACACCGGATACACCAGAGAACGATGCAGCCTTCCCTCGCCAGACACATACCGGGACCCCGGCGCTCTACCCGCAGGTCAAAATGGTCTGCCAGATGGAACTGACCAGCCATCTGCTGACGTCGATGACGGACGCCATGCGCTTCACCGGGACGTATACCGGAGCTGATGCGCGATCTTGCAAGTATGGGACAACTTGTGAAATTACCGACAAGAAGGGAAAGGGCCTTCCCGAGAGTGGTAAAGGAGAGGCCCTGGAAATACCCCACAGCCCCAAAAAAGAGCCAGTCAGTTGCTTAACTGACTGGCATTACAGCCTTGAGCTGCCGTTTTTTTATTCTGTTAGTTGTGAAACTGAAGCGATTTAGTCACTATCGATCTCATCGAATATGGCTCGCTTTGAGATATTCCTCAAGTAAAAAAACACCTCTTCCTGCGATTTCTCACAAAAAAGATTCGTTGACAAAAAGTGACAAAATTATGAGATTTCCATCACACATTTTGACATCAGGAACGGTATGCTGAATTCACCAAGACGGGAAGACAAGAGGTAAAATTTATGACAATGAACATTACCAGCAAACAAATGGAAATTACTCCGGCCATCCGCCAACATGTCGCAGACCGTCTCGCCAAACTGGAAAAATGGCAAACACATCTGATTAATCCACATATCATTCTGTCCAAAGAGCCACAAGGTTTTGTTGCTGACGCCACAATCAATACTCCTAACGGCGTTCTGGTTGCCAGTGGTAAACATGAAGATATGTACACCGCAATTAACGAATTGATCAACAAGCTGGAACGGCAGCTCAATAAACTGCAGCACAAAGGCGAAGCACGTCGTGCCGCAACATCGGTGAAAGACGCCAACTTCGTCGAAGAAGTTGAAGAAGAGTAGTCCTTTATATTGAGTGTATCGCCAACGCGCCTTCGGGCGCGTTTTTTGTTGACAGCGAGAAAACAGTACGGGTACTGTACTGAAGTCACCTAAGGAAACAAACATGAAACACACGCCGTTTTTCTTCGCATTCTTTTTTACCTTCCCCTGAATGGGAGGCGTTTCGTCGTGTGAAACAGAATGCGAAGACGAACAATAAGGCCTCCCAAACCGGGGGGCCTTTTTTATTGATAACAAAAAGGCAACACTATGACATCGGAAAACCCGTTACTGGCGCTGCGAGAGAAAATCAGCGCGCTGGATGAAAAATTATTAGCATTACTGGCAGAGCGGCGCGAACTGGCCGTCGAGGTGGGAAAAGCCAAACTGCTCTCGCATCGCCCGGTACGTGATATTGATCGCGAACGCGATTTGCTGGAAAGATTAATTACGCTCGGTAAAGCGCACCATCTGGACGCCCATTACATTACTCGCCTGTTCCAGCTCATCATTGAAGATTCCGTATTAACTCAGCAGGCACTGCTCCAGCAACATCTCAATAAAATTAATCCGCACTCAGCACGCATCGCTTTTCTCGGCCCCAAAGGCTCCTATTCACATCTTGCCGCTCGTCAGTACGCTGCGCGTCACTTTGAGCAATTCATTGAAAGTGGCTGCGCCAAATTTGCCGATATTTTTAATCAGGTGGAAACCGGCCAGGCCGACTATGCCGTCGTACCGATTGAAAATACCAGCTCCGGTGCCATAAACGACGTTTACGATCTGCTGCAACATACCAGTTTGTCGATTGTTGGCGAGATGACGTTAACTATCGATCATTGTTTGTTGGTCTCCGGCACTACTGATTTATCCACCATTAATACGGTCTACAGCCATCCGCAGCCATTCCAGCAATGCAGCAAATTCCTTAATCGTTATCCGCACTGGAAGATTGAATATACCGAAAGTACGTCTGCGGCAATGGAAAAGGTTGCACAGGCAAAATCACCGCATGTTGCTGCGTTGGGAAGCGAAGCTGGCGGCACTTTGTACGGTTTGCAGGTACTGGAGCATATTGAAGCGAATCAGCGACAAAACTTCACCCGATTTGTGGTGTTGGCACGTAAAGCCATTAACGTTTCTGACCAGGTTCCGGCGAAAACGACGTTGTTAATGGCGACCGGACAACAAGCTGGTGCGCTGGTTGAAGCGTTGCTGGTACTGCGCAACCACAATCTGATTATGACCCGTCTGGAATCACGCCCGATTCACGGAAACCCGTGGGAAGAGATGTTTTATCTGGATATTCAGGCCAATCTGGAATCAGCGGAAATGCAACAGGCGTTGAAAGAGCTAGGTGAAATCACTCGCTCGATGAAAGTCCTGGGCTGTTACCCAAGCGAGAATGTGGTACCAGTCGATCCGGCATAATGAAATCGTGCCGGGTGAAACACGCCACCCGGCACTGGATTATTACTGGCGACTGTCATTCGCCTGACGCAATAACACGCGGCTTTCACTCTGAAAACGCTGTGCGTAATCGCCGAACCAGTGCTCCACCTTGCGGAAACTGTCAATAAACGCCTGCTTATCGCCCTGCTCCAGCAACTCAATCGCCTCGCCGAAACGCTTATAGTAACGTTTGATTAACGCCAGATTACGCTCTGACGACATAATAATGTCGGCATACAGTTGCGGATCCTGAGCAAACAGTCGCCCAACCATCGCCAGCTCAAGGCGGTAAATCGGCGAAGAAAGCGCCAGAAGTTGCTCAAGCTGAACATTTTCTTCTGCCAGGTGCAGCCCATAAGCAAAAGTAGCAAAGTGGCGCAGTGCCTGAATAAACGCCATATTCTGATCGTGCTCGACAGCGCTAATACGATGCAGCCGAGCGCCCCAGACCTGAATTTGCTCCAGAAACCATTGGTATGCTTCCGGCTTACGTCCATCACACCAGACCACAACTTGCTTTGCCAGGCTACCGCTGTCCGGGCCGAACATCGGGTGTAACCCCAGCACCGGACCATCATGCGCCGCCAGCATGGCCTGTAATGGTCCATTTTTCACCGATGCCAGATCGACCAGAATACAATCTTTCGGTAAAGGCGGTAATTTGCCAATAACTTGTTCAGTAACGTGGATGGGCACACTAACAATCACCATTCCGGCATCGGCAACAATATCAGCCGCTCGATCCCAGTCATGTTGCTCCAGAATCCGCACCTGATAACCCGAGAGTGCCAGCATCTTCTCGAACAGACGTCCCATCTGACCGCCACCACCGACGATAACCACCGGACGCAGAGACGGACAAAGCGTTTTAAATCCTTTGTCGTTTTCACTGGAGTAAGATTCACGCATCACCCGACGCAAAACATCCTCAATCAGATCTGGCGGTACACCCAGAGCTTCCGCCTCTGCACGCCGCGAGGCCAGCATAGATGCCTCGCGCTCCGGAACATAAATAGGCAGTCCAAAGCGGCTTTTCACCTCGCCAACTTCAGCAACCAGTTCCAGACGCTTCGCTAATAAATTCAGCAGCGCTTTATCGACTTCATCAATTTGATCGCGTAATGCGGTCAATTCAGCAACCATAATAAACCTCTTAAGCCACGCGAGCCGTCAGCTGCCCGTTCAGATCCTGATGAATTTCACGCAGCAAGGCATCGGTCATTTCCCAACTAATGCAGGCATCGGTTACGGATACACCGTATTTCATTTCACTGCGCGGTTGCTCGGAAGACTGATTGCCCTCGTGGATATTACTTTCGATCATCAGACCAATAATTGAGCGATTGCCATCTTTGATTTGAGCAACCACGGATTCTGCCACCGCAGGCTGACGGCGATAATCTTTATTGGAATTACCGTGGCTGCAATCTACCATCAGAGACGGGCGCAGTCCCGCCTGTTCCATCTCTTTTTCACATTGCGCAACATCCGCAGGGCTATAGTTCGGCGCTTTACCACCGCGCAGGATCACATGCCCGTCCGGATTCCCCTGAGTTTGTAGCAACGCAACCTGCCCTGCCTGGTTAATGCCAACAAAACGGTGCGGCTGGGCGGCGGCACGCATAGCGTTAATAGCCGTTGCAAGGCTGCCGTCGGTGCCGTTTTTAAAACCAACCGGCATGGAAAGCCCGGAGGCCATTTCACGGTGTGTTTGCGATTCCGTTGTACGAGCACCAATTGCTGACCAGCTAAACAGATCGCCCAGGTATTGCGGGCTATTAGGATCTAACGCTTCCGTCGCCAGTGGCAGTCCCATATTCACCAGCTCAAGCAGCAATTTACGCGCGATCTGCAGCCCGGCTTCTACATCAAAAGAGCCATCCATATGGGGATCGTTAATCAACCCTTTCCAACCGACAGTGGTACGGGGTTTTTCAAAATAGACGCGCATTACCAGATAGAGGCTATCGCTGACCTCTGCGGCAAGGGCTTTAAATCGACGAGCATATTCCAGAGCAGTTTCCGGATCATGAATGGAACAAGGACCACATACTACCAACAAACGAGGATCGCGCCCGGCGATAATATCTGAAATGGTTTTACGCGAGTCAGCAATCTGGGCTTCCTGTTGCAGGCTTAATGGAAAAGCGGCCTTCAGTTGTTCCGGAGTCATTAAAACTTGTTCGTCGGTAATATGTACGTTATTCAGCGCGTCTTTTTGCATGATGGCGATCCTGTTTATGCTCGTTTGCGATAGTTGATCCTCAGCGAGGATGACGTAACGATAACACATAAAGTAAAGTTTTCAATCCATATTTCGTACATTTTTCTTTACACAAGCAATTTATTCGCGCTTTTAACCCTTGTTTATGTATAAATAAATTTACATCGCCTTTGAAAACAATCCGCTATGCTTTGAAAAAGGAGAAAGAAATGATGAAAAAGTTTATCGCCCCCTTGTTGGCTTTACTGGTTAGCGGATGTCAGATTGATCCTTATACTCACGCGCCAACCTTGACCAGCACCGACTGGTATGATGTTGGTATGGAAGATGCGATATCGGGCAACGCCATAAAAGAAGACGATGTATTTAGCGATTCACAGGCGGATCGCGGTCTATACCTTAAAGGATATGCCGAAGGACAAAAGAAAACTTGCCAGACCGATTTTACTTATGCCCGAGGACTTTCCGGTAAAAGCTTTCCTGCCAGCTGCAACAATGTTGAAAATGCCAGCCAACTGCATGAAGTATGGCAAAAAGGGGCTGATGAAAATGCCAGCACAATACGATTAAATTAATTAAACCCCCACAAATAAATTAAACATGAGATTCTACTCATTGTGTTTTATTTCTCACATTGATGACGAACGCATGAAAGAATGATATTTTAATGAGCATTCTGAAAAAATATCGATGCATTTCGAGCGAAGATGGTGAGGATCCCTGAATGCGTTTTTCTCACCGACTGTTCTTACTGCTGATTCTCCTGCTGACGGGAGCACCAATACTCGCTCAGGAACCTTCTGACGTTGCGAAAAACGTGCGTATGATGGTTTCCGGTATTGTCAGTTACACCCGCTGGCCCGTGCTATCAGGGCCACCAAAGTTATGTATCTTTTCATCTTCACGTTTTAGTACCGCCCTACAAGAGAATGCCGCGACATCTTTGCCTTATTTGCCTGTCATCATTCACACTCAACAAGAGGCGATGATTTCAGGCTGCAATGGTTTTTATTTTGGCAAGGAGTCACCGACATTCCAGATGGAATTAACCGAACAATATCCGTCAAAGGCGTTATTATTAATTGCCGAACAAAATACCGATTGCATTATTGGTAGCGCCTTTTGTCTGATCATCCACAATAATGACGTCAGATTTGCCGTAAACCTGGATGCCTTATCGCGTAGCGGTGTAAAGGTCAACCCGGATGTCTTAATGCTCGCACGGAAGAAAAATGATGGATAACGATAATTCTCTTAATAAGCGCCCCACGTTTAAAAGAGCATTACGCAACATCAGTATGACCAGCATATTTATCACTATGATGCTGATCTGGTTGCTGCTTTCCGTGACCTCGGTGCTGACCCTGAAACAGTACGCGCAAAAAAACCTGGCACTGACAGCAGCAACAATGACTTACAGTCTGGAAGCAGCGGTCGTTTTTGCCGATGGCCCTGCAGCAACTCAAACACTGGCAGCGCTGGGGAAGCAAGGGCAATTTTCAACTGCAGAAGTGCGTGATAAGCAGCAAAATATTCTGGCATCCTGGCATTACCCCCGTAAGGATCCAGGCGATACTTTCAGCAATTTCATAAGCCACTGGCTCTTCCCTGCCCCCATCACTCAGCCGATTCGTCACAATGGTGAAACCATTGGCGAAGTACGCTTAACCGCTCGCGACAGCTCGATCAGCCATTTTATCTGGTTTTCGCTCGCTGTCCTGACCGGTTGTATTCTGCTGGCATCAGGCATCGCAATTACCCTCACCCGCCATTTGCACAATGGCCTGGTGGAAGCGCTGAAAAATATCACCGATGTCGTACATGATGTGCGTTCCAACCGCAATTTTTCCCGACGAGTTTCGGAAGAACGTATCGCTGAGTTTCACCGCTTCGCTCTCGACTTCAACAGTCTGCTGGATGAAATGGAAGAGTGGCAGCTTCGCTTACAGGCTAAAAATGCGCAGCTGCTACGTACCGCGCTACATGACCCATTAACCGGGCTGGCGAACCGGGCTGCGTTTCGTAGCGGCATCAACACGTTGATGAGCAGTTCCGACGCCCGAAAAACGTCGGCGTTACTATTTCTTGATGGCGATAATTTCAAATATATCAATGATACCTGGGGTCATGCGACGGGCGATCGTGTCTTGATTGAGGTAGCAAAACGGTTAGCTGAATTTGGCGGGCTGCAACATAAAGCATACCGCATAGGCGGCGATGAATTTGCGATGGTCCTCTTTGGTGTACAGTCGGAATCCGAAGTACAGCGGATTTGCTCAGCACTGACACAAATCTTTAATCGCCCGTTTGATCTTCATAATGGTCATCAGACCACCATGACATTAAGCATTGGTTACGCGATGACCATTGAGCATGCCTCTGCGGAAAAATTACAAGAGCTGGCCGATCACAATATGTATCAGGCCAAACACCAGCGTGCCGAAAAGCTGGTGAGATAACAAGGATATATCGATATGATAAAGCACCTGGTAGCACCCCTGATTTTCACCTCGCTAGTACTGACTGGCTGCCAGTCCCCTCAGGGAAAGTTTACTCCTGAGCAAGTTGCCGCTATGCAATCTTATGGATTTACTGAATCCGCCGGCGACTGGTCGCTGGGATTATCAGATGCCATTCTGTTCGCAAAAAATGACTACAAATTGCTCCCGGAAAGCCAGCAACAGATCCAAACCATGGCAGCCAAATTGGCCTCGACAGGGCTAACGCATGCCCGTATGGATGGACACACCGACAACTATGGTGAAGACAGTTACAACGAAGCCTTATCATTGAAACGGGCGAATGTTGTGGCCGATGCATGGGCTATGGGTGGACAAATTCCGCGCAGAAATCTCACCACACAGGGTTTAGGAAAAAAATATCCCATAGCCAGTAACAAGACCGCCCAGGGTCGCGCCGAGAACCGCCGCGTCGCAGTGGTGATTACAACCCCTTAAAACACGAGCAAACAGACAAAAAAAGGGCCAGCCAATTGGCCAGCCCTTCTTAACAGGATGTCGCTTAAGCGAAATCTTAGTTAAGACGCTCTTTGATACGAGCAGCCTTACCAGTACGCTCACGCAGGTAGTACAGTTTAGCTTTACGAACAGCACCACGACGTTTGACAGAAATGCTGTCAACTACCGGAGAGTGAGTCTGGAAGACACGCTCAACGCCTTCGCCGTTGGAAATTTTACGAACAGTGAATGCAGAGTGCAGACCGCGGTTACGAATAGCGATAACCACGCCCTCGAATGCCTGCAGACGTTTTTTGGAACCTTCAACAACCCATACTTTCACTTCCACGGTATCACCCGGACGGAAGGAAGGTACGTCCTGCTTCATCTGCTCTTGTTCAAGTTGCTTAATAATGTTGCTCATAATTTAATCTCTTATCCTGGGTAAACTGATATCTCGGGGGCTTACGCCATCCCATCATGTTTATGTTGCTGTTGTGCGTGTTCCGTTTTGAACTCCGCCAGCAACCTTGCTTGCTCTTCAGTCAGAGCCAGGTTTTCCAGAAGTTCAGGTCTTCTAAGCCAGGTACGGCCCAGCGACTGTTTCAAACGCCAGCGACGTATCTCGGCATGGTTGCCCGACAGTAACACTGACGGAACTTCCATCCCTTCTAACACCTCAGGCCGCGTATAGTGCGGGCAATCCAGCAATCCTTCAGCAAAGGAGTCTTCCGTTGCCGAAGCTTCATGTCCCAGTACTCCCGGAATAAACCGGGAAACGGAGTCAATCAGCGTCATTGCGGGTAACTCACCACCACTGAGAACGTAATCGCCGATTGACCATTCTTCGTCAATTTCGGTTTGGATCACGCGCTCATCTATACCTTCGTAGCGACCGCACACCAGAATCAATTTTTGATTCGTTGCCAGTTCGCTGACGCCTGCTTGATCAAGCTTGCGCCCCTGCGGTGACAGATAAATCACCTTTGCGCCTTCACCCGCCGCGGCTTTTGCTGCATGAATGGCGTCCCGTAAAGGTTGCACCATCATTAACATCCCCGGTCCGCCGCCGTAAGGACGATCGTCCACGGTACGGTGCCGGTCATGCGTGAAGTCACGAGGACTCCAGCTCTGGATGCTCAGCAGGCCATTTTTAACTGCCCGGCCAGTTACCCCGTAATCGGTAATTGCGCGGAACATTTCAGGAAACAGGCTAATTATGCCAATCCACATAGCGCCGTCTTTTACCGTTTATCCGGTGGTTTAAAAACCAGGATCCCAATCTACTTCGATTGAACGAGTAGTGAGATCGACTTTCTTGATAACCTGCCCATCGAGGAACGGTACAAGTCGTTCCTTGATACCAAACGCATCTTTCAGGTTTGCCTTAATGACGAGAACGTCATTAGATCCGGTTTCCATCATATCGACGACTTTACCGAGATCGTAGCCTTCAGTGGTTACTACCTGGCAGCCCATCAGGTCTTTCCAGTAGTAGTCACCCTCTTCAAGCTGAGGCAGCTGCGATGAATCCACGACAATTTCACAATTCGTCAGCAGGTTCGCCGCATCACGATCGTCAACGCCTTTCAGCTTGATGATCATGTCCTGATTGTGGTGCTTCCAGCTTTCCAGCTGGACTTGCTGCCACTGACCCGCCTTCTGGATAAACCAGGGCTGATAGTCAAAAATGCTTTCGGCGTCTTCGGTGGAAGAAAACACTCTGAGCCACCCACGAATACCGTAAGACGAACCCATTTTTCCCAAAACGATGGGATCAACAGGTGCTTGCGCGGTGAGTTGTTTGCTCATCATGACCACCGTGACAGATTAAGCTGCTTTGTTTACTTCTTTGATCAGCGCAGCAACGCGATCAGAAATAGTTGCGCCCTGGCCAACCCAGTGAGCGATGCGATCCAGATCCAGGCGAGTGCCTTCTTCTTTTTCGCTAGCGATTGGGTTGAAGAAACCAACGCGCTCGATGAAGCGACCGTTGCGTGCATTACGGCTGTCAGCGACAACAACCTGGTAGAACGGACGCTTTTTAGCGCCGTGACGTGCTAAACGAATAGTTACCATAACATCCTCTTGTGTGAATAAAACAACCGGACCCCATCGAGGAACGGAGTCCGGTGTCATATTAAAAGCCCGAAAATTTTACTGATTTCTGGAGAAAATGCAATCAGCAGTTAATAACTCTGTCGCATAAGGTCATTTAGCGACCAGGAAATCCCGGCGGCATCATCCCTTTCATGCTTCTCATCATCTTCGCCATTCCGCCCTTCTTCATTTTCTTCATCATGCGCTGCATGTCGTCGAACTGTTTCAGAAGACGGTTAACGTCCTGCACCTGCATACCGCAACCGGCAGCGATACGGCGTTTACGCGAACCTTTGATGATTTCTGGCTTAGCGCGCTCTTTCATCGTCATCGAGTTGATGATGGCTTCCATACGCACCAGCACTTTATCGTCCATCTGCGACTTGACGTTATCCGGGATCTGCCCCATGCCCGGCAGTTTGCCCATCAGGCTAGCCATGCCGCCCATATTTTTCATCTGGCGCAGTTGCTCAAGGAAGTCGTTGAGATCGAAGCCGTCACCTTTTTTCAGCTTGCTGGCTAATTTCTCTGCCTGCGCGCGGTCAACTTTGCTTTCGATATCTTCGATCAGCGACAGTACGTCGCCCATGCCGAGAATACGGGAAGCGATACGGTCCGGATGGAACGGCTCCAGCGCCTCAGTTTTCTCGCCAACACCGAGGAACTTGATCGGTTTGCCCGTAATGTGACGAATAGAGAGCGCCGCACCGCCACGGGCATCGCCGTCGACTTTAGTCAGTACCACACCGGTCAGCGGTAACGCTTCATTGAATGCTTTTGCCGTATTGGCCGCATCCTGACCGGTCATGGCGTCAACCACGAACAAAGTTTCAACCGGATTAATCGATGCATGGACCTGCTTGATCTCGTCCATCATCGCTTCGTCAACGTGCAAACGACCGGCGGTATCCACCAGCAACACGTCGTAGAATTTCAGTTTGGCTTCTTTCAGCGCCGCGTTAACGATATCAACCGGCTTCTGACCAACATCAGAAGGGAAGAAATCAACACCCACCTGCTCTGCCAGCGTCTCCAGCTGTTTGATTGCCGCCGGACGATAAACGTCGGCAGAAACCACCAGCACTTTTTTCTTGTGCTTCTCACGCAGGAACTTACCGAGCTTGCCCACGCTGGTTGTTTTACCGGCACCTTGCAGGCCCGCCATCAGTACCACCGCTGGCGGTTGCGCAGCCAGATTCAGGGTCTGGTTCTCTTCGCCCATCGCCGCAACCAGTTCGTTACGGACGATTTTGACGAACTCCTGCCCCGGCGTCAGGCTCTTATTAACTTCATGACCAACCGCTTTCTCTTTTACGCGATTGATAAACTCACGCACTACCGGCAGGGCGACGTCCGCCTCCAGCAGCGCCATGCGCACTTCGCGCAGCGTATCTTTTACGTTGTCTTCAGTGAGGCGTCCACGGCCACTGATATTGCGCAGCGTGCGCGACAAACGATCGGTTAAATTATCAAACATTGTCTCTCGCCTGGGGTGGAAACGGTTGGCCGCAATCGCGACACATCATCAGTATTTTGCCGCAGTATAACATGAAGGCGTCTTTGTTGTTATGCAACGGTTGGAGCAGCGTTCACCTGACGCTATACTGCTTCTCTTTCTTATTGCTCAAACTGTCGACATTACTATGCCCGTTTTTGCTCTGCTCGCGCTTGTCGCCTACTCCGTCAGTCTTGCGCTGATTGTTCCCGGTCTGCTGCAAAAAAACGGCGGCTGGCGGCGCATGGCTATTATTTCTGCGGTCATCGCGCTGGTCTGCCACGCAATCGCTCTGGAAGCCCGCATCTTGCCCGACGGTGATAGCGGACAAAACCTCAGCCTGCTGAACGTTGGTTCGCTGGTCAGTTTGATGATCTGTACGGTAATGACCATCGTGGCTTCTCGCAATCGTGGCTGGTTGCTGCTACCCATTGTCTATGCCTTTGCGCTTATCAACCTGGCGCTGGCCACCTTTATGCCCAATGAATACATCACCCATCTGGAAGCAACGCCTGGGATGCTGGTTCACATTGGCTTATCGCTCTTTTCCTATGCCACGCTGATTATCGCCGCTCTGTATGCATTACAACTGGCGTGGATTGATTACCAACTGAAGAACAAGAAGCTGGCGTTTAACCAGGAAATGCCGCCGTTGATGAGTATTGAGCGTAAAATGTTCCACATCACGCAGATTGGCGTGGTGCTGTTAACGCTCACTCTTTGCACTGGTCTGTTCTACATGCACAACTTATTTAGCATGGAAAATATCGACAAGGCCGTGCTCTCTATCGTGGCGTGGTTTGTCTATATTGTGCTGCTGTGGGGACATTATCATGAAGGATGGCGTGGACGCCGCGTCGTCTGGTTTAACGTTGCGGGTGCGGTCATTCTGACACTGGCCTACTTCGGTAGCCGAATTGTCCAGCAGTTAATCAGCTAATCCCAGAAAAGGAGTTTCCCCTGGAACACATTTCTACTACTACGTTGATCATTATTCTGATCATCATGGTGGTCATTTCAGCCTATTTTTCCGGGTCCGAAACCGGAATGATGACACTCAACCGCTATCGTCTGCGGCATATGGCGAAACAGGGTAATCGCTCGGCCAAACGCGTCGAAAAATTGCTGCGTAAGCCAGACCGCCTGATAAGCCTGGTGTTAATCGGCAATAACCTGGTCAATATTCTTGCTTCCGCGCTCGGCACTATTGTGGGGATGCGTTTGTACGGGGATGCGGGCGTGGCAATTGCGACTGGTGTGCTTACTTTTGTCGTACTGGTTTTTGCTGAAGTATTGCCGAAAACCATTGCCGCGCTGTACCCGGAAAAAGTCGCCTATCCAAGTAGTTTTCTGCTGGCACCGCTACAAATTTTGATGATGCCGCTGGTCTGGTTGCTGAATGCTATTACCCGAATGTTAATGCGCATGATGGGCATCAAAACCGATATCGTGGTTAGCGGCTCTTTGAGCAAAGAAGAGTTGCGTACTATCGTGCACGAATCGCGCTCACAAATTTCCCGTCGCAATCAGGATATGCTGCTGTCGGTACTCGATCTGGAAAAGATGACCGTCGATGACATCATGGTGCCGCGTAGTGAAATTATCGGTATTGATATCAACGATGACTGGAAATCGATTCTCCGCCAACTCTCCCACTCACCTCACGGACGCATCGTGCTCTACCGTGACTCGCTTGACGACGCCATCAGTATGCTGCGAGTACGTGAAGCCTGGCGACTCATGTCGGAAAAAAAAGAGTTCACCAAAGAAACCATGCTACGCGCCGCGGACGAAATCTATTTTGTCCCGGAAGGTACGCCGCTCAGCACGCAGCTGGTGAAGTTTCAGCGCAACAAAAAGAAAGTCGGCCTGGTCGTCAACGAGTATGGAGATATTCAGGGTCTGGTGACGGTCGAAGATATTCTCGAAGAGATTGTTGGTGATTTCACCACGTCGATGTCGCCAACGCTCGCCGAAGAGGTCACGCCGCAAAACGACGGTTCGGTGATTATCGATGGCACTGCCAACGTGCGGGAAATCAACAAAGCCTTCAACTGGCATCTACCGGAAGATGATGCACGAACGGTTAATGGCGTCATTCTTGAGGCACTGGAAGAGATTCCTGTCGCAGGAACTCGCGTGCGTATTGGCGAGTACGATATCGATATTCTCGACGTACAGGACAATATGATTAAACAGGTAAAAGTTTTTCCTGTAAAACCGCTGCGTGAGAGTGTGGCGGAGTAACGAAAACGGCCCGGCATTCGCATGCTGGGCCGTGATTTATTACGAAAGCAGAAATTAAGCTTTTGCTTTCGCTACAGTAACCATCGCCGCACGAATCGTACGACCATTCAGCGTATAACCCTTCTGCATAATACCCAGTACGTTACCTGGCGCAACGTCATCAGATTCCACCATTGCGATGGCCTGATGCACGTTCGGGTCCAGCGGCACGTTAGTTTCGGCGATCACTTCAACGCCAAACTTACGCACAACATCCAGCATCGACTTCAGCGTCAGCTCAATACCTTCAACCATCGCGGACATATCCGGGTTAGCTTTATCAGCCACTTCCAGCGCACGATCCAGGCTATCAATCACCGGCAGCAATTCGTTGATGAATTTCTCCAGCGCGAATTTATGTGCTTTTTCGATATCCAGTTCAGTACGGCGACGCAGGTTTTCCATTTCGGCTTTTACGCGCAAAATGCCGTCACGTTCACGGGTCTGGGCTTCAGCCAGCTGAGCTTCGAGATTCGCAATTTTTTCATCGCGCGGATCCACCTGCTCAGCAGAAGCTTCTGGCTCAACTGCCTCAATCTCTTCGTGCTGATCCATGATAATTTCTTCCGGGGCTTGCCCCTCAGGCGTTTTCTGTTCTTTACTACTCATGAATTTCTCCGCGTTTTTTCGCATTCATCTCGCTAACTTCGCTTATTATGGGGATCAGTTTCAGGGTTTCAAGGGAAGCACTCACATTGTCATCAATCTTCGCAACAAGGACCTCGGAAAAATGAATAATCATTTCAAGTGTATTGGCATTGTGGGACACCCACGGCACCCTACTGCACTGACAACACATGAAATGCTCTACCGCTGGCTGTGCACAAAAGGTTACGAGGTCATCGTCGAGCAACAAATCGCTCACGAACTGCAACTGAAGAATGTGAAAACTGGCACGCTCGCGGAGATTGGGCAACTGGCTGATCTCGCGGTAGTCGTTGGTGGCGACGGTAATATGCTGGGCGCGGCGCGCACACTCGCCCGTTACGATATTAAAGTTATTGGAATCAACCGTGGCAACCTGGGTTTCCTGACCGACCTTGACCCCGATAACGCTCAGCAACAATTAGCCGATGTGCTGGAAGGTCACTACATCAGCGAGAAACGTTTTTTGCTGGAAGCGCAAGTCTGTCAGCAAGATTGCCAAAAGCGCATCAGCACCGCGATAAATGAAGTGGTGCTTCACCCAGGAAAAGTGGCGCATATGATTGAATTCGAAGTATATATCGACGAGATCTTTGCGTTTTCGCAGCGTTCCGATGGCCTGATTATTTCGACACCTACAGGCTCTACTGCCTATTCTCTCTCGGCAGGCGGTCCAATCCTGACGCCTTCTCTGGATGCGATTACCCTGGTGCCCATGTTCCCGCATACGTTGTCAGCACGACCACTGGTCATAAACAGCAGCAGCACGATCCGTCTGCGTTTTTCACATCGCCGTAACGACCTGGAAATCAGTTGCGACAGCCAGATAGCACTACCGATTCAGGAAGGAGAAGATGTCCTGATTCGTCGCTGTGATTACCATCTGAATCTGATTCATCCGAAAGATTACAGCTATTTCAATACATTAAGCACCAAGCTCGGCTGGTCAAAAAAATTATTCTAATTTTACGCCAGCCTCTTTACTGTATATAAAACCAGTTTATACTGTACACAATAACAGTAATGGTTTTTCATACAGGAAAACAACTATGTTGGCACAACTGACCATCAGCAACTTTGCTATCGTTCGTGAGCTTGAGATTGATTTTCACAGCGGCATGACCGTAATCACCGGCGAGACTGGCGCGGGTAAATCTATTGCAATAGATGCCCTGGGCCTTTGTCTCGGCGGTCGCGCTGAAGCCGACATGGTGCGTACCGGCGCTGCTCGCGCAGATCTGTGCGCCCGTTTTTCTCTGAAAGATACACCCGCAGCACTGCGCTGGCTGGAAGAAAACCAACTGGAAGATGGCCGTGAATGCCTGCTTCGTCGCGTAATCAGTAGCGATGGTCGCTCTCGTGGTTTTATCAACGGTACAGCTGTTCCACTGTCACAACTGCGCGAACTGGGCCAGTTGCTCATTCAGATCCATGGTCAGCACGCCCATCAATTACTCACCAAACCCGAGCACCAAAAATTCCTACTTGATGGCTATGCTAATGAAACCTCTCTGCTTCAGGAAATGACCGCACGTTATCAGTTGTGGCATCAAAGCTGCCGCGACCTCGCGCATCATCAACAGTTAAGTCAGGAACGCGCCGCTCGTGCGGAGCTGCTGCAATACCAATTAAAAGAACTTAACGAATTTAATCCGCAGCCCGGAGAGTTTGAGCAAATCGACGAAGAGTACAAACGCCTGGCGAACAGCGGTCAATTGTTGACCACCAGCCAGAATGCATTGGCATTAATGGCCGACGGTGAAGACGCAAACCTGCAAAGTCAGCTTTACACGGCTAAACAACTGGTGAGCGAATTGATTGGCATGGACAGCAAACTGTCCGGCGTACTTGATATGCTGGAAGAAGCTACCATCCAGATTGTTGAAGCCAGCGACGAACTACGCCACTACTGCGATCGTCTGGATCTCGATCCCAACCGACTGTTTGAACTTGAACAGCGCATCTCAAAACAGATTTCGCTGGCACGTAAACATCACGTCAGCCCTGAGGTATTGCCACAGTATTACCAGTCGCTACTGGAAGAGCAGCAGCAACTGGACGATCAGGCCGACTCACAAGAAACGCTCGCGCTGGCGGTAACGAAACATCATCAGCAGGCACTGGAAACGGCGCGCGCGTTACACCAGCAACGCCAGCATTATGCAAATGAGTTGGCACAGCTGATCACCGACAGTATGCATGCACTCTCTATGCCGCATGGGCAGTTTACGATTGATGTTAAATTTGATGAGCATCACCTGGGCGCTGACGGCGCTGATCGTATTGAGTTTCGGGTAACCACCAACCCAGGTCAGCCAATGCAGCCTATTGCCAAAGTCGCATCTGGTGGTGAATTGTCCCGCATCGCATTGGTAATTCAGGTCATCACAGCGCGTAAAATGGAAACCCCGGCACTGATTTTTGATGAAGTGGATGTAGGGATTAGCGGTCCAACAGCGGCAGTTGTCGGCAAACTGCTGCGTCAACTCGGCGAATCAACTCAGGTGATGTGTGTTACCCACCTGCCACAAGTCGCGGGATGTGGTCATCAACACTATTTTGTCAGCAAAGAAACCGATGGTGCGATGACAGAAACGCATATGGAGTCGCTGGACAAAAAAGCGCGGTTACAAGAGCTGGCGCGCCTGCTTGGTGGCAGTGAAGTCACACGTAACACACTGGCGAATGCGAAAGAACTGCTTGCGGCGTAAACTTTTTTCCTGCTTCACGGTCAGAGTAAACAGCAAAACGCCGTAAGACCGGAAAGCAAAAGGTTTTAAAGTGATGAAAGGTCTATTATCATCGGCATATTACAGATGAGCCACGTACTGCTCGGGCCCGAAAAGGAATCAAATCACTATGCGCTGTAAAACGCTGACTGCTGCAGCAGCAGTACTATTGATGTTGACCGCAGGCTGTTCCACTCTGGAGCGAGTGGTTTACCGTCCTGACATCAACCAGGGGAACTATCTGACCGCTAACGACGTATCCAAAATACGTGTTGGCATGACGCAACAACAAGTTGCGTACGCATTGGGTACACCGCTGATGTCCGATCCATTTGGTACGAATACCTGGTTCTATGTCTTCCGCCAGCAACCAGGTCATGAAGGTGTAACGCAGCAAACGCTGACGCTGACCTTTAACAGTAGCGGGGTGTTGACCAACATTGATAACAAACCTGCGCTGAGTGGTAACTAATAATAAAGTTGCTCTCAAAGACGTTAAAAAAGGTGCTCAATGAGCACCTTTTTTCTGTCTGTTATTTATTCGCTGATTTTTCTGCTCGTTGCCTGCGAAGCTCTTTCGGATCGGCAATGAGAGGACGATAAATCTCCACCCGATCGCCATCATGCACGGTATCGCTCAGTTTTGCCGGACGGCTGTAAATGCCGACTTTGTTTTTAGTTAAATCGATATCGGTACGCAATTCCAGCAAGCCACTGGTGCGAATAGCTTCCTCAACCGTCGCGCCCTCCTGCAGCGTCACGCGCTGCAGGTACTGCTTCTCAGGTAGAGCATAAGCCACCTCAACGGCAATTTTACCTGGCACTGTAAACCTCTTTCGCACGAACCGTAAAAGCCTGCACCATATTAGCCGCCAGCTCTTTAAACACGCGGCCAAAGGCGAGTTCAATCAACTTATTGGTAAACTCAAAGTCGAGATGAAACTCGATACGACACGCCTCCTGGCTCAGCGGCGTAAACTTCCATCCACCGATCAATTTCTTGAACGGCCCATCCACCAGATTCATAAGAATACTTTGGTTACTGGTCAACTGGTTGCGGGTAGTAAACGTTTTGCTGATCCCAGCCTTAGAGACATCTACCGCCGCGGTCATCTGCCCAGGAGTGGACTCCAGAATCCGACTTCCGGTACAACCCGGCAAAAACTGAGGATAAGACTGAACGTCATTCACTAACTGATACATTTGCTCCGCGCTGTAGGGTACCAGTGCGGTCCGGCTAATCTGAGGCATAACAATTTCCATCAACAAAAATCCAACAAATAATATCATTTATCCTGCTGTAAAAAAAACGCTATCCCGGCGCTGGGTAACATCGGGTTCATGCTAAGATAGAGCCTTGTCCCCCGCAGGATTGATATGGGGTGTTTTCGATTTCAGATTACCGATGATTCACGACGCTTATGACGAAGAAAAAAGCACATAAACCTGGTTCAGCGACCATCGCGCTTAACAAGCGCGCCCGTCACGAATACTTTATCGAAGAAGAGTTCGAAGCGGGACTTGCCCTGCAAGGCTGGGAGGTTAAATCCCTGCGCGCAGGAAAAGCCAATATCAGCGACAGCTACGTCCTTCTACGTGATGGAGAAGCATTTCTGTTTGGCGCTAACATCACGCCAATGGCTGTGGCATCCACGCATGTGGTGTGCGATCCTACCCGTACCCGCAAGTTACTTCTCAACCAGCGCGAACTGGACTCATTGTACGGTCGCGTCAATCGAGAAGGCTATACCGTAGTGGCGCTCTCCCTGTACTGGAAAAATGCCTGGTGCAAAGTGAAAATCGGCGTCGCTAAAGGTAAGAAACAGCACGATAAACGTTCAGACATCAAAGAACGCGAATGGCAGGTGGATAAAGCGCGTATCATGAAAAACGCCCACCGTTAAATCTGCACTCCAATTATTGACCAGTTCCTCACCGCGCCACCCTCTCCGGCGGCGCGAATGAACATCTTATTGGCTATCACATCCGACCCAAATGTTGCCATCCCATTGCTTAATCGAATAAAAATCAGGCTACATGGGTGCTAAATCTTTAACGATAACGCCATTGAGGCTGGTCATGGCACTCATGAATCTGGTATACTTACCGTTACACATTGGGGCTGATTCTGGATTCGACGGGATTTGCGAAACCCAAGGTGCATGCCGAGGGGCGGTTGGCCTCGTAAAAAGCCGCAAAAAATAGTCGCAAACGACGAAAACTACGCTTTAGCAGCTTAATAACCTGCTTAGAGCCCTCTCTCCCTAGCCTCCGCTCTTAGGACGGGGATCAAGAGAGGTCAAACCCAAAAGAGATCGCGTGGAAGCCCTGCCTGGGGTTGAAGCGTTAAAACTTAATCAGGCTAGTTTGTTAGTGGCGTGTCCGTCCGCAGCTGGCAAGCGAATGTAAAGACTGACTAAGCATGTAGTACCGAGGATGTAGGAATTTCGGACGCGGGTTCAACTCCCGCCAGCTCCACCACTTTTGATAGGACTGCAACCGGACAGCGGCAATAAAAACAGCCACTTACGGACACTGACCAGACAGTAAGCGGACTTAAAAAAGACAAAAATATACACGCAAAATGCACGTGCATTTCAAAAAAGCCTCTGATTGTGAAGTCAGAGGCTTTTCTATTTGTAACTAAGAGTAACAATTCAACATGACGCAACCTACCAATTACGTCACGTCAAACGCTCTGATTGAACGCAAATCATCCAGATTATTCAGTTGTTCCTTCATCTCGCGCTGGCGTTCGTGGATTTTAAAGCCCTCCGCCACCATGGCCACCATCATGGCATCGTTCAGCGCAATAAGTTTCTCCCTGGTCAGTACGACGTTGTTATTATCCGCATCAGTCCAGAAAAAACCATCCGGAAGCAGTCCGGCCTGTGCTGTTGCAACCACGGGGGCAAGGCGTGACTGCGAGGTTTTTCCGCCATCAAAACGACGGCCATCAAACGTGAAAATAAACTCAACGTTTTCCTGACTGTCGCGCCATGCCTCAATTTCCCGCCTTTTGGCATCCTTTGCCGCTGCAATAAGTTCAGGCGTGACAGTGAACGGGGCGATTTCGCCCCATTTCCCGCTTTGCAGCTCCTGCCAGACATGCTGGCCTGTCGGGGCCATATCATCCTGTATGGCAGTATACAGGGCGAACTCCGTTTCACCTTCAAATAACACCTCGCAGTCAACCGCACCATTTTCAAGATAATGTGCGTTTCTGATACCTTTCACCGCTCTGATTTTCATGCCTGATTTCCTCATTACTCAATGCGTACAAAAAGACCGATAAAGCCACGCTGAGTACCATAATTGTTACCCAGGCCCGAAAGCGCCGTGTAACGACCGGGGAAGTTGTATTCACCGGCACCGCCAATCACAACCTGCGGTGAGGATGCGTATGTCCCTGTATCACTAACCTGTGCACTCATGGCCAGAGGACCAAGACGGGAACCCGGCACAGTATCACCGAGTCCCAGAGAAGCATTTTCACCAAAACTTTCTCCCTGATATACCGCCATAATCGGCACACCGACGGCCGGGTATTGGTAATATGAGAACGGACCATTACCGGCGGTTGAGGACATCAGATATGCCAGGGAGTTGCCGTCATACACAATAAGGCTTGATGTTGCATTCCAGCTGTTACCACTGTAGCGATAACGCATACAATGTATGCTGTGCTCATCCTCGTAATACTGGTTGTAGTACAGCAGCATTTTGAATTTACGCGCTGAGTCTGAACCATCGTTATCAGAGGGTGACCACATCACATCAATGATACCGTTAAATTTCGTGGTCCCCTTCAGCAGCGTGGAGGAGTCCGCAATACTGACCGCATAACGCCCCGGTGTGACTGTCTGCAGCCATACTACGAAATCAGCCTGTCCGTTAAATGACAGAGCGTCGGCGCTGGTGAATGCCTGACCAAATCCATGCATCCCGGACAGGGCCAGCCTGCCCGGTGTGCGGTCGCGAATATCACTCTGGGGTTCCATCGTCGCAGCTGCTTTCAGCTCAAGCTCCGTGCGCATGGCTTCAGCTGTGTCATGCGCCAGTAATGCGCGGCCCTTCTCTGACAGCAGAGACAGTGAGGCATTCCCGTCTGTATTGAAGTACAGAAGATTATCTGACCGTTGCGTCAGTGCGCTGATTGCCGTTAAGACGTCATTAAGCGGTTGTTTGCCTGCCAGCGCGTTTGTGATTGTCGTCGCAAAGTTCGGGTCATTGCCCAGCGCCGCTGCCAGCTCGTTCAGGGTGTCCAGAACTTCCGGCGATGAGCCAACCAGCGCAGCAAGCAGTTTGCGCACAAACGCTGCGTTCGCTGCTTCCAGACCGGCGGCATCATCCGGTGGGGTTGGGGTGGTTGGGGTGCCGGTGAAAGCCGGGCTGTCCAGTGACGCTTTTGTTTTCGTCTCGTCCATGACGGTTTTGACAGCCTTTGGCGTGGCAGCCAGTTCCTCGCTGTCGTTGTCCGTATCACTACACAGTTGCACCAGACCTTTTTCTGTCGTGGAGGCATTTGTTGCATTCAGGTCATCAACTATCTGCTGCGCCTCATCCCTGTACTGTTTCGCTTCCTGCGCATTGTCTGCACCTGCATCCTGGCTGGCTTTAGCCTGTCGGGCGTATTCGGCAGCGTTATTTTCATGCCCGAGTGCAGCATTTGCTGCATTTTCCGCGCTGGTTGCAGCTGATGATGCGGCATTATGATAAAGGCGGGCACGTTCGGCGGCATCGACTGATTCATCCCGCGATGTGCCTGATGACTGTGCGCTGTTTTCTGCCTCACCCGCAAAACGTTCCGCATCATCACGGGCCGTTGCGGTTGTCGTCACATCCTGTGCCGTCTGCTGTGCGTTTCCGGCTGCAGCTTCGGCGCTCTGCTGTGTCTGATTTTTTAGCTCTTCTGCCTCATCCTTACTAACCGCCGCAGATGTTGCTGCATTGATTGCATCATCAGCAGCTGTTTCTGCTCTCTCCCTGTCACTGACCACCTGCTCAGACAAGCGAAAAACGGTATTTATCATTTCCTCAAAACGCTTCATTACCTCAGGGCGTAAATCACCCTCCTTTGGTGCATCCAGAAAAGCATTCAGCGTATCCGGCTCATCTGTCGGTGCAACATAAATTTCCCCCGCCTTTACAGGAGGATGCCCTGAGCGGGACAAAAATACATCATAAAATCCCGGCTCAGCATTAATAGTATACCCACCATCACTTCCCGTAAGACAGGTTGCCACAATATTAACCACAACTGTCGGACTGGTTCTTCTGGCACGCAATTCAATCGCACAGTTTACGACAGGCTCACCCGCTCCGTCCTTCAGGACACCTGAAATCTTTACTGCCATATTCACCCCACAAAAAAGCCCGCCTGAACCGGCGGGCTGTCATAACACTGTGTTACCTGGCTAATCAGAATTTATAACCGACACCCACGATGAAACCGTCAGTGCGCCAGTCGCCACTGCCGGAGCCTTCATAAGCAATATCAATGGCCACGGATTCGGTCGGGTTAAACTGCACGCCAGCTCCCCACGCCAGAGACGTGTTGCTGTGGCGACCGTCATCACTTCCGGTCAGCACATCGTGCGTTTTCCCCTTATTGTCAGTTACGCGGAGATAATCCCCGGAGAAAGTCGACACACGGCTGTAAGCCACACCCGCCATCGCATACGCGCTGAACCATTCATTCACGCGCACAGACGGCCCCGCCATTACGCTGAACCAGCGGTTACGAACGGAATCTTCATGCCAGCGGGTATCACTGTAACGGGTCAGCTGGCGATTCTTGTCTCCTGCATAGCTGAATGACGTCACCAGCCCCAGCGTGTCCGTAAATTCATAACGGTATTTCACGTTAATGCCCTTCAGGTCATCGTTTCCGGGCATATCAGTATGGGACTGAAGATACCCGCCGCTTAGTGTGGACTGATGCTCTGCTGCACTCGCTGGCGTACCAGCGGCGACCAGCCAGACTACTGCAGACAGAATAACAGCACATAATTTACGCATAATTACCTCTCGCTTTTCTGCAATAAAAAAGCGCCATTTCTGGCGCCCGTATTGGGGTTATAAAATTCAGCTGATACTGATACCGGCTGTTGATTTCTTCATCACGACAACAAGAAGGTCGCTGATACTGGTCGTTGGCGTCCAGTTATTAGCACCATATGAAGAAACATTGAAAGTCAGGGTGACATGCCCGTGTCCGGCAGGCATATCGATGACGGATGAAAATACCCTGCTGACATCCGTCGCGGGTTGCTGAAAGATTTCCTGTCCGTTCTTCAGCACCTGCAGCTTACAGGTTGAGTACCAGTATGACTGTTGGTTGTTGCTGTTAAAGTTTTCATGCTTACCACCGCGAAACAGAACGGGTGGGATTACTATCTGACGGTCAAAAGCCTGGTCATCGTACACAGTGACCGTTATTGTACCGCTGGCATAACTGCCATTTCTCGGAAAGGATTTTCCCACCGTTTTGACAATATCGCCTTCAATCTGATTGGCTGACAGTTTCCCCTTAATCTGACAGTTCTCATTTATCGTGACGTTGTTGAGCGTCCCGGAGTTCGCATTCACGTTACCGCTGATATCGGCATTTTTAGCGGTCAGCTTTCCGTCCGGTGTCAGGGAAAATGCAGGAGGATTACCGCCGCTGGTAATGGCGGGAGCCGTCAGATATTTCAGGAACACTTCATTCATGAATATCTGATCACCCTGACCAACAAACATCGGTTTTGTGTTGCCATTTGCAGGATTAATCATCGCAATCCTGTCTGCCGCCAGCAGCACCTGACTCTGCATGCCGTCGGGGGTGTTCTCAATACCGGCACCGATACCCGCAATATAAAGGCGACCATCCTGCATCTGCTGCAGTTTCACGGCCCACATACTGTTCAGGTTATTACTGGTGTCCGTCTGAACCTTTTGTATCTGCTGGATGGTGGCCTCCTGATCTCCCAGCTTCTGGTCCGTTGTCGTCATGATTTCACTGCTTTTTTGATCCACATACTGGCGAACCTGCGCTATCTGGCGTGCATTCTCCTCATTACTCTGACTGACCGTCTGCGTGAGTTCGCTGCTGACGTTATCCACTCTCTGGCTCACCTGTGATATACCCAGTGACAGCTCATCATTTTTTTTCGCAACCAGCTGTGTGAGGCTGTTTTCTGTCTCCCCGATTTTTTGGGTCACTTCAGCAATATCACTCTCTATCTGCTGATTGATCTCATCCTCCAGTTGCTCAACTTCACTGCGCAATGCCGAGGCATTAATACGATCGTTCAGCTCCTGCCCCAGCAGGGTGCTGTTTATTTTCCCTTCAAAAAAATTGAGATACACCTCAGCATCATTAACCGGCTGGCCGACAGCTTCCACAAACGCTGATTTACCGACGATGTTCACACTGCGGATATAAAAGTAATAATCATGGCCCGGCCTGATATTAATACTGGCAGCTGTCCAGTACATCGCCGTACCAAGATAGCGGGCTGTGGTTTCAACCTGCCGGATATCCGTAATCTGATTTTCCGAGAACCAGAACTCAAACTGCACCGTCGGGTCATACACCGCAAGACGCGGGACTGCCGTTATCTGAAAATACCCCGGTATCAGTTCAATAGTGACAGGCGCTGCCGGTGCCGCAATCCGGAACGATACCGACGCCGGATCACCCTGCTGCCCCCGGGCATTTACCGCCCGGACCGTCAGCATATAACGCCCCAGCGCCAGTTGTCTGAAGCGGTATGTGGTTTCCGTTGTCCGGGCTGTGCTGACCAGCCGCTCACTGCCGTCGTCCGCTGCCACGGTCAGGCGAAGCATGAAGCTCACGCCCTTCACCACCTTCGGCGTGTCCCAGCGGGCCAGTACCTGATACTCCCCGCTGTCTGCGGTGACTTCGGCGGTAAGGTGCTGCACCGCTGGCGGTGTGACACCATTCACCGTGCCGCTCTGGTCGCCGTCAAAGTGCGCCCCGTTATCCACGATGGCTTCTTTTTCCGGTACATGCTGCACGGCAGTGATGGCATACGTGCCGTCGTCGTTCTCACGGATACTCACGCAGCGGAACAGGCGCTGGCGCAGCGTCGGCAGCTTCAGCCCCCACACGCTGTATTCAGCAACGCCGTCAGGAACACGGCTCACTTTCACCTTCACGCCGTCGGTGACGGACTGAACCTCCTCGCTGACCGGATTGCCACTTCCGTCAACCAGGCTTATCAGCGTGGTACCGGAGGATGGCAGAGTGATTTCACGGTCGAGCGTCAGCGTCCGGGTCTGGCTGTTTACCGCCAGCACGCGCCCGCCGATGCTGATACCGGCATAGTCATCATCACAGATTTCAATGACATCGCCCGGCACATGGCGAAGCCCTTCTGCGCCCACGCTGAAGTCCACGGTCTGCGTTTCCAGCAGTTCTGTTTTAATCAGCCACAGCCCGGCGCGGTGTGCCTGCCCCCGGCTGGTACAGCCAAAAGCATCCATCTTCGTGACATTACGACCGTAACGGGCAATGGCCCGCGTGTCCTCCACAAGCTCTGTCGCCGTCTCCCAGCCGTTGTTCGGGTCAATCCAGTTCACCTCAACGGCATTATGGCGGTCTTTCAGGGCGCTGAAGCTGTAGCGGAACGGCGCGCCATCATCCGGCATCACCACATTACTGCGGTTATAGGTCCACACCTTATCCGACGGTCGGTCCTGCACGAACGTCAGCGTCTGCCCGTTCCATACCGGCATACAGCGCATCGCCGAGCAGAAATCACTGAGCACATCCCACGCCTTACGCTGTGTTGTCAGGTAAGCATTACAGGTGATGCGCGGCTCCGTGCCGCCAAAGCCGTCCGGCACTGACTGGTCGCAGTACTGGCCGATGACATACAGCGCCCATTTATCCACATCCGCCGCACCAAGACGTTTCCCCATGCCGTAGCGCGGATGGGTCAGCATATCCCACAGACACCAGGCCATGTTGTTGCTGTATGCCGGTTTAAACGTTCCGTCCCAGATACTGCTGTATTGCCGCGTCTGCGGGTTATAGTTCGACGGCACCTGCAGAATGCGCCCGCGAAGATGATAATTACGACTCACCTGCTGGCTGCCGAACTGCTCCGAGTCCACCTGTACACCGACCAGTGCCGTGTTCGGGTAGCCCTGTTTCACATCGATGATTTCGGTGTATGACGACCAGAGCGTTTTGTTCTGCAGCTGGTCTGTAGTGCTGTCCGGCGTCATCCTGCGCATCCGGATACTGAACGGGCGCGGCGGCAGGTTACCCACCACCACCGAGGCCAGATACTGTGAGGTGGTTTTTCCCTTAATGGTGATGTCTTTTTCCGTCACCCAGCCACCGTTACGTTGTATCTGAACCAGCAGGCGGACTTCCGACGGATTCCGGTCCCCCTTTGAGGTGGTTTCCACCAGTGCCTGCACACCGAAGGTAAAGCGCAGACGGTCGATGTTTGCAGACGTGATGGTCCGGGTAATCGGCGTGTCGTACTTCACTTCCGTACCCAGCACCGTCTCGGAGCCGGAGGATTCAAATCCCTCCGGCGGTGTCTGCTCCTGCTCACCTGCACGGAACACCACCGTGACACCGGAGATATTGGTATTCCCCTCACTGTCCAGCACCGGCGTACTGTTCAGCAGCACGCTTTTTAATCCATCCACCGGACCTTCAACCGGCCCTTCGCTGATGGCATCGATCACACTCAGCAACTGCGTGGACTTCAGGTTATCCTTCGCTTCGCGCGGGGTATGCCCCTTACTGCTTCCTTTACCCATTCCTCACACTCCATAAACGACAAAGCCGCCCAAAAGGCGGCTCATGAGTTACGGCAGGATTAACTATTATTTACATGCATTAACACTATCAGCAAAAATTTTTGGCGTTAATGCTGGTACGCGTTCATAAAGAGTAAAACTACTGCCATTTCCTGCTTTTTTGATATCAAGCACAACATCGTACCCACCCATAGCCTGTGGAACTAAAAGGCTTACCCCATTCTCAATAGGAAGGGATGTTATAGGTGTTCCATTACCAGCCCATTGTCTGGATATGCAGCCTGACAATTCATCAATATTTTTTAATGAATTACCTTCCATTACAGGTTTTCCGGATTTTACGTAATCCAAAGATTTACATCCTGTTAAGGCAATAATCGTGCAGAATAAAATCGTTTTGTTCATATAGCTAACCAACAGAATAATTATCAGTATTCGATATAAATATTAAATCAGTTAAAACATGAGTAAATAATATTACCGCCCAATTACCACAACCTGACCACCATCCCCTTCATCTGCCGTGCTGATCTCCTGAGATGCCACACGTGACCCCACGCGCATTTCACCGTACAGAACAGGCAGGACATTGCCCTGGGCAACCATGTTATCCAGCGAGGAGAAATAGGTGTTCTGTTTGCCGTTATCCGTTGTCTGTGTACGTGGAGTTTTGGGTTTAGGGGCCAGCATCTGTGCAACACCACCAAGCGTCATCGCTGCCCCCATAGAAAAGAGAATGTCACTGAAAGCGATACTGATTCCCGGCATCCAGATTGCCGTAGCAATCAGCGCCGCACCCAGCACTGCCTGAAAAACACCGCCACTTTTGGCACCCGCCAGACGCGGTACGATGTGGATCACGGCACCATTTGCCAGCGGCTCATTAAGACGGGCAGATAATTCGTTTTCGCCTGCATCACGCCCGGCAATGCGCACCTGATACCAGCCCTCATTCAGTTTCTGGCGAAACGACGGTAGCTGCGTGGCCAGCGCCCGGATGGCTTCGGCTCCCGTTTTCACACGAAGGTCGATGCGGCGGCCAAATCGTTGCAAATCCCCGTAAAGGCAGATGCGTGCCATGCCCGGTGACGCCAGAGGGAGTGTGTGCGTCGCTGCCATTTGTCGGTATACCTCTCTCGTTTGCTCAGTTGTTCAGGAATATGGTGCAGCAGCTCGCCGTCACCACAGTAAATGGCGGCATGATTCGGCACAGATGAACCAAAACAGCACAGCAGCACATCGCCCGGCTGCGCCGCTGACAACGGCACCTGATACAGCCCTGTGGCCTCCAGATTATCCAGATAGAGATTCTGGCCGTTACGCCACCAGTCATCCCCGCGATGAAAATCCGGCATCTCAATCCCCGCCAGATGGTAAGCATCCCGGAACAGCGTGTAACAGTCCGTCACCCCGTGCTCAAAGCGTCGCCCGGTAAGATGTGGCACACAGCGGAACTTGTGAATCGCCCCCCGGCAGACCAGCCACCACGGCAAATCACTCTGCACCTGCAGCCGCCTGTCGGCCTCACTCAGCCAGGGCAGTCCACCGGGGTGGCTGTGGACCAGCGCTACAATCTCACCCTGCATTTCTGCCCGCAGCCAGTCCTCCGGCGACATCCGGAAATACGCCTCCGGCTCACCGGAGATATTCACGCAGGGAAGATACCTGTCTCCCTCCGGCGTTCTCACCACGAAGCCGCACGATTCCGCAGGCGAACACCGCCGGGCGTGCGCCAGAATCGCTGATTCAGTCTGTGTCATAAAATGGGATTTACTGCGAAAGTTTGTTAATGGAAAGGAAGCCGCCAAAGTTGCCGACGTTATTGCGAAACTTACAGCCACTCAGGCATTTGCTGCATTTATCTTTCGTGATATCGGACGTCGGCTGGTCATATTCATCCGCGACAGCCGGACCGTGATAACCGCACTCGTCACCGCGATAGGTCCAGGTGCAGGTGTTGGCCAGCATGATACGTCCCGGAAAAACAGCGCCGTCCGTTTCCGTCGGCGTGGACAGTACAAAAGAGGCACTCACCGCGCTCAGTTCGCTGCACTGCTCAATGCGCCAGCGGCTGATCACCTCCTGCTCCGGATCGGCGTCACTGTTTCCGTTGACGAAGTTCACCGCATCCAGAAAACGGGCGTAAACCTTACGCCGGACCACCGTTCCGCCGACCAGACTCTGCAGATCTTCCGCCATCCCGGTGACCATACCGTACAGGTTAGAAACCGTCAGCGTGGGGCGCGTACTGGTGCCTTTGCCATTCAGTTCAAAACCGCTCCCCTGAATGGGATACGCCTGATACTGTCGCCCCTGCCAGGTGACCGGCTCACCTTTTTCGTTCTGCTCATTACAGAAAAAATAACGTTCTCCACCGACCTCTGTCAGATCGATTTCCCAAAGCACCACGCTGGCCGACTGCTCCGCACGGGTGCATTCATTCAGTGTTTCCTGCCGGATATCCTGCATCAGTTCACCACCTGTTCAAACTCTGCACTGAACTCAACACGCAGCATACTGACCCGCGACGACCATTTTGCGCAGGTCACCTTTATCTGCCGGTATGCATAAGGCGGCGTCCACAGAAAGGCCTTCCAGCCCCCGTGCTCTGCCAGAAACGACTCCAGATGCCGGGCCTCCTCCCGGGTCACGGAAAGCGTCACACTGTACGTTTTCAGGTCGGCATTCAGCCCGGCAGGCGCACGCTGGGAATAGCCATCACCAAAGCGCACCTTCCTGACGGAAGGGGCCGAAGCCACATCCATACCGGGTTTCACTTTCCAGCGGAAGGTTTTCATCGTCCACCTCCGGAGAACAGACCACCATCGCGCATCTGCCCGGTCACAACATCCATTGCCGCCTTACGGGCTACGTCATAAACCGCCTTCAGCGCCTGTGGCCCTATCTGCCCGTTCGTGCCTTCGTTGTTAATCACCACATGGTTATTCTGCTCAAACGTCC
The DNA here is from genome assembly GCF_030295175.1 of Escherichia sp. HH091_1A. Taxonomy (NCBI): domain Bacteria; kingdom Pseudomonadati; phylum Pseudomonadota; class Gammaproteobacteria; order Enterobacterales; family Enterobacteriaceae; genus Escherichia; species Escherichia sp. HH091_1A. The sequence goes on from NZ_AP025747.1 coordinate 3,321,265, forward strand.
CGGACGCCTGCGACCGGCTGTCAGCCAGACTGCCCGGTGTACCGACATAACCACCGGTGGCATAGCCGCGCATCAGCCGGTAGAGATTCCCCACGCCAATCCGGCTGGTTGCCTCCTTCGTGAAGACAAACTCACCACGGTGAACAATCCCCGCTGGCTCATATTTGCCGCCGGTTCCCGTAAATCCTCCGGTCGCAAAATGGAATTTCGCCGCAGCTGCCTGAATGGCTGTACCACCTGACGCTGATGAGCCGCCACCGGCAGCACCGCCAATGGCGCTGCCGATACTCCCGACAATTCCCACCATTGCCTGCTTAAGCAGAATTTCTGTCATCATGGACAGCACGGAACGGGTGAAGCTGCGCCAGTTCTGCTCACTGCCGGTCAGCATCGCCGCCATATTCTGCGCAATACCATCAAAGGTCTGCGTGGCAGCACTTTTAACCTGCGACATACTGTCCGTGGCAGTCTCTTTCCACTCGCTCCAGCCGGACCTGAGGCCTGCCATCCAGCTCCCGCGAAGCTGGTCTTCAGCTGCCCAGGTCTTTTTCTGCTCTGACATGACGTTATTCAGCGCCAGCGGATTATCGCCATACTGTTCCTTCAGGCGCTGTTCCGTGGCTTCCCGTTCTGCCTGCCGGTCAGTCAGCCCCCGGCTTTTCGCATCAATAGCGGCCCGTTTTGCCCGTTGCTGCTGTGCGAATTTATCCGCCTGCTGCGCCAGCGCGTTCAGGCGCTCCTGATACGTAACCTTGTCGCCAAGTGCAGCCAGCTGGCGTTTATACTCCAGCGTCTCATCTTTATGCGCCAGCAGGGATTTCTCCTGTGCAGACAGCTGGCGACGTTGCGCCGCCTCCTCCAGTACCGCGAACTGACTCTCCGCCTTCCACAAATCCCGGCGCTGCTGGCTGATTTTCTCATTCGCTCCGGCATGCTTCTCCAGCGTCCGGAGTTCTGCCTGAAGCGTCAGCAGGGCTGCATGCGCCCGGTCTTCCTGACGCTCCCCGGCTGACACTTTGACACCTGACGACTTCGGTTTTTTCAGCGTCGATTCATAATCCTTTTTCGCCGCCGCCATCAGCGTGTTGTAATCCGCCTGCAGGATTTTCCCGTCTTTCAGGGCATTATTCAGCTCTTCCTGCCGGTCAGTATATTTCTCCAGTGGCGTCAGCAGGCGCTCATACGCCTTCTGCGCCTCTCCGGTATACTTCAGCTGTGACGCCTCACGCTCAGCCCGGTCCCTTGCCACCAGTTCACCGGCTTTTTCCATATCCGACTGCAGCGTGGCTGCCGCCAGCCCCAGACGGGCATTTTCACGGTCATCCCATGCACCCTGAAGGTTGGCACGGAAAGAGGAGGTCTTTCCCCGGCGCTGACTCCGGCTCTGGTACCACTGCCATTTTTTATCCGCCTCATCAAATGCCTTCTGCGCACTGGCGAGCATATCCGCTGAGGATTCAGGACGACCGATATCCAGGATGGCATCCCACATCAATTTGAATGCCTTCCCGGTTTTATCCGCCCAGGTTTCCAGCGTCCCCATGTTTTCTTTCAGGCGACGGGTCTGCTCATCAAAGCCTTTTGTGGCGATATCGTTCGCCGCCTGTAAGGCCCCTGCCTCATCACCCGAACGCTGCAGCTGCGCAACATACGCAATCTGCTCTGCCGTCACGTTACGGAACTGGCGCGCCATAGCCATCAGTCCCGACGTCGGGTCGGTGGTCAGCTTTCCAAAAGCCTCTGCAACCTTGTCCACTTCCACACCGGATACAGAAGCAAAACGCGCCACACTCTGGTTGATGGCATCAAACTGTTCACCACCACGCACACCGGCATTCACCAGGGCTGCCAGTGACTCACTCGCCTGGTTAAACGTCAGCCCTGCTGCCTGTCCGGCTCTGGAGAGCGTCAGCATGCGATCGGCAGTCAGTCCGGACTGATTACCGGAAAGAACCAGGGTTTTATTAAACGCTGAAAGCGTGGAATCCCCCTGGTACCAGGCATACGCCAGCGCACCTGTCGCCACCGCCAGCGAGGTGACCCCGACCATCGGCAGGGTGATCGCACCGGCAAGCCCCCTGAACATGGGGAGCATCCCGCCGAAGGCGTCCTTCACCTGACCGCCCTGTTGCAGCAGAATAAGCCAGGGATTCTGACCACCGGCAAGCTGCGTGGCGATATCCGTAAACTGTGCAGGCAGGGTACGCATGGCCGCTTTATACTGCCCGACGGAAATCCCGGCTTTTTGTGCAGCCAGCGCCTGACGGCTCAGGCCCTGTTCAACAGCACTGGCGGTTTTTCTGGCGTCGGTATCCAGTCCTGAAAAATGACGCCTTACCCGGCTTATCTGCTCATCGAAACGGACCGCATCCAGACTCAGGTCAATAACAAGATCACCAACCGGCTGGGACATATCTCACACCTCCAGGAATCTCCGCTGAAGCCATCATTAATGCGACATCATCCTCACTGACATCCACCACATCCGCAGAAGGTGAAATATCGCCCCCTCCTTCCCCACCAAACCGGATGCCTCCGGCAAGTCCTGCCGCTTTCTGCATCAGCATTTTTTCCTCATCCGCCATCTCCGTCTGCTCTTCCTCACGCCGGGGGGCAAGCAGACTGAAGTCCGAGGGATACATATCCGGATCGCAAAAAAACAGGCTGAGTACGGTGTACGTCAGCCCGGAAAAATGCATATCCAGTTGGGTATCGTGAAAATAATGCGTGCGGTAAAAATGTCGCCAGTCGGCATATTCGGTGGATGTCATCCCGGCAAGCATGGCGCGCCAGTCAGGCCTCCCCATCTCACGCGCCAGTCTGAGGGCAAAATTCAGCTCGCCGTCGAAGACTTTCCCGCAGAAAAATCATCATCAGTAAGCGCATTATTTTTCGCCACTTCGGTGATATCCGTATCCACATGAACAGGCTCACTCATCCCGGACAGACGCAACACCACGTCTTCCGCCCGGGCAATGGCATCAGCAGGCCAGGTGGTCAGGACTTCCTGCTCAATCTGCATCACAGCCTCATTCATTGACGGTGACTCCGTTTTCTGCGGATGGTTATGCCACAGGGACATCGCCACCAGAAACGCCCCGGTTCTGACAATGTCTTCCACGCTCACCTGCAGGTTGCCGCTGGCTTCAGACTCTTCTGCCCGCCGTTTCAGGAGGGCAAGATGCTCGATACGCTGCAGCGCAGACAGTTCAGAAAGCGTGACGGACACACCGTTATATTCAAATTGTTCTGTTTTCAGAAACATGTATAACCTCCGTTTACCCTGCAGCGCCCGCTTCAGTAACGGTGACTTCAGCTACCGTGGCAAACTGACCATTACCGGAAATCACGGGGATACTCACTTTTCCAGCCTTAACCCCCGTCACAGTGATCACCATATCTTTCACAGCAATGGTTCCCGTTGACGGATCGGCGGAAACCGCTCTGAACGTCTTGTCGGTTGCACTTTCCGGCTCAAAAGAAACAGTCAGGGTGGTTGCTTTCCCTTTTTCCACGGTACCGGATGTCGGCGTCACCTTAATTGCAGTGACCGGCGTAATTTCGCTGCGTTCTTCCGCCACGGAGGGTTTGCCCACGTTGGTAACTTTCACTGTTCGGGTGATCACTTCTTTCGCCGTCACGGCCTTACCGATACTGCTGACCCAGCCACGAAACACATCCACCGTGCCATTCGAAAAACGGATTTTATAGGCCCGGACATCGCCGCTTTCAAACCAGCCTATAAGCCCTTTCTGGCCTTCCTCTCCCGGTTTCCAGGCCAGCGTAAAACTGGTATCACCCGCAGATTTCTGTCCCTGCCCGGTCGCGGTCCAGTCCGCGTCTTCATCATCCAGGTAGTTATCATCGTAGGATTCTGCCGTCATCTCGCCGGGTGTCAGATCCTTCACCTTAGCCAGTCGCTGCCAGTCATCGTCTGACAACGGGTTTGCATAAGCATCACCCGTGCCGGTGTAAACCCACAGTGTGGTACCGGCACCTTTTACCGGCGCCAGGGGATTTGGTGTTGCCATATCGTCCTCACATCTCGTATGTAATGGAATAAGTCAGATCTGCAGAACTCCACAATGCCATATCGTCATCACGACGATAGTCATAGCCCTGCGTAACCATCGTGGTAATCATGCCTGCCAGTGCAGGGATCGCCGCCATCGCCGGGTAAATCCGGCTTTCCATCCACTGATCAAGCTCTGAATCCGGTACCTGTGCCGGTAAAAACACCTCAATATGCAGTGTGGCCCGCCAGGTATCTGCATCCAGCTCTTCACCGGTATACTCTGCATCCGTCAGATAAACCGCGACCGCGGGAAAATCCTCTTCGTCAAAAACAACGGGGCGACCATCAAACAGCGTCGCCCCGTGTTCATGCTGCTGCAGTGCATCCAGCACTGCAGCACGGATATCAGTATGTTTCATCGTTTTATCGCAATCCTCAGTTGTTGTTTCAGCGCATATGCCAGTTCTCCGGGCAGGCGTTCACGCCGGATACGGTCAACGTTTTCATCAAACGCCTGTTTCAGTGGGGCCGCCATCGGGATTTTCACCACATCAATGGGGTAACGGTTTTTCCCGGCCACACGCTGCATTACATGCCAGCGACCATTTTTTAATCGCTGAATAAATGCCCGCTGATAACGATGCTGACCGGCTTTGAGTATGCTGTTCGGACGACGGCCCAGCATCCTGATCCCCAGCTTAATCACCGGGAGATCACCGCGTTTAACGATAATTTTGGCATTCGGATTTCTGACCGTGGCCCGTTTCAGTCTGGACCGTTCCTTTACCAGTTTCCGGCTCACCCTGGTCTCCCGGGCAACCTGTGACGAAGACTGATTAATCGCCGTTGTGGCCACGCGGTTAATGGCCATTGCTGAAGCCGCCGGAATGGCGTTTTTACGAACCCGGCTCAGATTTTCAATCGCCTGATCAAGCCCTTTTATCGCCATAATTCACCCTGCGTTTATCGTCGCCGGTTAACTGCCGGTGGTTGCCCACGGTTGAGCCAGAGATAACAACTGCCCCCGTCATCCGGAGAAACACGATCCACCCAGAATGTCTCACCATTAATGGTCAGCGTGTCACCACGCCGCACAGCACGAACCGTATCCGTCCGTACAAATAATGACGGGCAGCTTCCTTCAATACGGACCCCGCTACCGGCAAACCCCAGCGATTCCGGATCGTCAAAAACCCCCTGAACTTCGCTGCCACACTGTGCCCCCGAGGTGAACTGCGCACAGAGCCCCATCACTTCAACAATCGTGCTGTCCACCCCGGCAAGGGCAGCATCAAAGGCATTCTGAAAATCACGCATGCTCAGCCGTTCCGTGCTGTATCATGGCTGTCGCCAGTGGTGATGGCACCAGAACACGCATGCCCCGGTACGTCAGTTCAACGGGACGGCCTGTCTCCGGGCAATACCCCATCACATGCAGGCATTTCCGCACACGAACCGCTTTAACATCATCCGTAGCATCAGTGTTGTGCAACTGCTCACCATCGTCTGTGTGATTTTGCTCAGGCCCGCTCTCATCACCAGGCATAATGCCCTCCCGGGAAGCAGCAAGCTCCTCTTCCCACTCAGACACACGTTGCGCAATATCCGCAGCACTCCCCGATATATCCGCCTCGCGCCCCAGCAGGCCAGCCAGTTGACGAAGACGATTCAGATTTTCTTCTTTTGTTGCCATATCAGCCCCCTGTGAAAAAAGACACGGGGGCATTTCGCCCCCGCTCACGGATTATTTCACCTGCACCACCACAAACTCATCCGGATCCGGCAGCACCATCAGCGGTGCGGACTGCGTCATGGTAAATTCACGGGCCGGATCGCCCACGGTCAGCCAGTGTTTCGGATAACGGGAAGAGGCCACCACACCTTCGGACAACGCCTGTGCATCCTGAATGGCACCATAGCAACGAATGCCCTCTGCTGCCGTATTCCCCAGGACCAGTGTACCCTCCGGCAGATAACGTTTTTCGGTACCGTCTTCTGCCACATAAGACGTTTTTGCCACCACAATGGCCAGATCACCGTAATACCCTTTGAAAGACACCACAGCCCCCAGGTCTTTCACTGCCGTTTCGAGTTGTGAATTTGAGCCGCGACGGGTATCCAGTTTTTCGCGGAAAAGCTTAAAGCCATTCAGCAGACGCCAGACAGTACCGTCCATAATGGCAATATTCACAAGACCGCTGGCCTGATCGCAGTAAAGGTCAATATCATGCGTCGGATCAAACGTATCACGGTCCTGCTCAGACCATTTTTTACCGTCGGCCTGCTCAATGTTATTTCCTTCAGAGCGTCCAAAATCAACCTCAATTTTCTCGAACTGGTCTCCTTCCATGGTGTATTTGCCATACAGCACGGCATTCACCGCCTGCATTTCTTCCACCTGGACAATGGCGTGCTCTTCCTGTTTGAGGTTATCTGTGATGATACGCAGACGACGGTAGGCCGGGTCGTTCAGCTGAGCCGGATCTTCACCGGGAAGACGCTCAACCGCCTGCTGGTAATTAAATTCGTGTTTCGGCTTGACGTAGCCCGGACGTAACACGCGGGTTTCACCACCACGATGACGCAGCACTTTTCCTTCAACAACCGGGGAAACATAGGCCGCCACCGGCGTTTTTCCGGTAATTTTGTCCAGCATCACCTCTTCGGTATGGAAATTCACCGTACGGCGGAAAAACAGCTCCAGAAACAGCGCACGATATTTCACTTTTTGTTCGGTATAACCGAGCAACTGGCGGGTCGTAAACAATCCCATAAATCAGTTCCTTTCATTCAGAAATCAGTCAGGCCACCGCGGTGGCCTGATAACGTGTTACGGCAGCGCCGCGTGACTCAGGGCACTGCCGGCAAATGCATTTGCCTTTTTGTGTTCATCCACACTTTCAGGCCAGCGGATTGCCTCCGTCGCAAAGGTCCCCGACTTGTAATAGGTCAGTACCGTCTCTGTGCCTTCAAGCGGCAGTACCAGTATGCCAACCGCACTACCGGCTTTCTGTCCGTCCCAGACCACCAGTTTCCCGCTGGCTTCATCCAGCATCAGGGGCGTCAGTGCCGGTGTTGCCGAGGAAATCCCGCTGCTGCCTGTGGCGGTGTGAGCCGGATCATTACCGGCAAAAATACGTACTTCCGCACGCTGTTCAGTGATGGTTTTCGTTACCATATTGTAAAAACCTCCTGTTGATGGTCAGCACTGACTTCATGGCATGGCCATGAGCATTTTCACGTCCGCATCACCGTCTGCTGACGTCTGTGGCACGCCACCCTGTACCGCTGCCGGTGAATGGTTCGCCATGATGCGTTCAAACAGGGCGGTTGTGGATGCAGAGACCGGCTCTGCCTTACCTGATCCCGCAGCCAGCACAGCCCGGGCGCTCTCCACGGTCATTCCCGGGCAGGCAGCCAGCTGTTCAGCCTGCGCCTCAGCCCCTTTTGCCTCATCCAGTGCCATGATCTGATCACGGAGTGAGGGTCCGGCATCCGCCTGCGGTGAAGCAGCCAGGACAGGGCGGGCTTTTTCCACCGTCATCTCCGGCATCGCCGCCAGCGTTGCCGCCAGTTGTTCACGACCTTTCGCCTCTTCACACGCCATAATGCGATCGGCTTCACTCTGCGTGGATGCCACCGGCTGCTGCGGTGCCGCCGCGGCCAGAATCGCCCGGGCCTGTTCAACGCTCATGCCCTGTTGTCCTGCCAGCATCGTGGCAAGCTGTTCACGTCCTTTCGCTTCCTGGCATGTCAGGATCCCCATTACTCGCTGGTTCTCCTGCACGGCGGCTTCCGTTGCAGTTAATTGCGGCATAGTGCCTCCTGTATCATGTGTGTTCAGCGCCGTTGCCATCACACTGATGGCATCCGACGCATTGATTAATTCATCCGCCAGCCCGGCCTCAATGCCGGACTGACCTTCAAAAACGGCGGCCTCTGTTCCCGTGACCGCATCCACAGACAACCCGGTATACATCGCCACTTTTTCGGCAAACATCCGGTGCGCCGCATCAATGCGCTTCTGCATGTCCTGGCGAACCTCTGCCGGTAAGGCTTCAAACTGATTGCCATCCACCTTATGCGCCCCTGAGTAAATCAGCGTGATATCCACACCGGCCTGTGCCAGATGCCCGGCATAGCTGACATGGCTCATCATCACGCCAATGGAGCCGATACGGGATGTCTGGGTAACCAGCCGTCGGGAGCAGGCCGACGCCAGCAGCATGGCTGCAGAACAGGCCGTGTCATTGCACAGTGCCCAGACCGGCTTCTGCTGGCGGAGGCGATAAATCATGTCAGCGCAGTCAAACGCGCCGGCGGCCTGCCCGCCCGGACTGTCAATGTCCAGCAGTACGCCCCGCACCTGGCTATCCGCCATTGCCTGCTGAAGACAGGCGACAATGCCGTCATAGCCTGTCATTCCGGAAAATGGCCGCATACCACCCAGCCTGTGCACCAGCGTGCCGGTCACCGGCAGTACAGCAATACCGTTCACCACCCGGTAAACACGGGCCGGTCGTTTACCTCCGGCCATGTACTCGTCCGTTTCAGCCAGCATTCCGGGAGCATCAAGCTGTACCTGCTGTTGTGGTACCGAAAGACTTGCTGCCCCCATCTCGCGCCCGAGCGCGCAAAAGAAAACCCGCGCATAGGCGGGCTCCAGAAGCAGCGGTTCATTGAATGCTGCGGCAATAATGTGTGAAAGATTACGTCTCACGTGGTGTTGTCTCCTCTTCCGGGCTGCAACTCTCCGCTATCTGCTGCTGATACGCCTGCGCTATCCACACCGGACGTGAGAGTCCGGCTTTTTGCCGCTCTGCAGATTCCCTGACCTGCTGGCGGAAAATGTCCTGATAATCCTCGCCCATCAGCGCCAGCTCTTTCTCATACGTGCTCAGTCCGGCCTCAATGCGCATCACCGATTCCTGGACTTCCTTGAGCCCGTCAATGGCCATTCTTCCGGCACCAATCCACTCTGCCCGTGACCAGGCTGATCGCGCCTGATAAAAATCAAAACGCGCCCGTGGCGGACGAATAATCCCCCGAAGAAGTGCCTCTTCCAGCCAGCAGGAAAACATCTGCGTGGCCAGCCGGGCCGCAATAAATTTTCGCCGCCCCATAAAATAGCGCCACGACTCATTGGCGGAGGCGCGGGCACTTGAGTAACTGACCTTCGAGTAATCACGGGACAACTGTTCGTAGGAAACGCCAAGACCGGCGGCGATATACCGCAGCAGCGCCTGTTCAAGCGCAGAAAATCCATTGTCTGAATCCTGCGCTGTCTGTAGTTTCAGATCATCACCGGGGAAAAGGTGCGGAATTTTGACACCGCCCAGTGTCACGTTATTCGTGTCATACCAGCTGGAGAACTTCTCCAGAATATTAATAAGCGGATTATCCTTCTGCTCCTGTGGCGCGCCGGCGATATATTCAAAGGCCTTTTCGGTATCAAGTTCACTTTCAATCGTCGCTGCATACATCGCCTTCACTATGGCCGACTGAAGCTGTGTTGCCTGAAGGGAATCGAGCATCTTCAGCCGTTCCATGACGCTGTAAAACTGATTAGCCCCACGGGTCTGCCCGTCCTCTACCGGCTCGAAAATATGCAGCATGGACGGACGCCCGGTGGGAAGTTCACGCGGGATCCGTTCCCATCGTCCACTACCAGAGAACGGAAAATCATCCTCACAGATATGGTACGCAACGGCACGGCCATATCGATCGACCTCCACACCGGCACGCAGAAAACGGTTCCCCATACCGTGTCCTGGCGTGTCCACCCGTTTCGGACTCACGGCTTTAAAACGCGTACGGAATAACTGCGTGGTTTCCGTATCCCAGACCGGCTGCACAAAGATTTCGCCGTTAAACGCATGAACGCCCACACCTTCACGGATAAATTCCGTGAACGTGCGTTTTCCTTCCACGTCGATCTCGCCAGACATCCCTTCGGCGTATTCCGACCAGGCCGCCTCCACCTCATCGACAAAGCTTTTTGCTGCGGTCTCCCGCATCCCCAGCCAGCGCCAGTTCGGACGGTAGCTGATCAGAAACATATGCCCGACAATGTGATCCTTATGCAGGGCCACCGCATTAGCCGCTATTCCGTTATTGCGCACCAGATCATCTGCCCGGGCATTCCCCAGACGCAACGCGGGCAGCAGGGCCGCATCGGCACTCTGCGCCGGTGGCAACCACTCCGCCATTTGCCCGCCAAATCCTGCGCCGCCCCCGTGGTAGCTGAGGCTCTCCCGAAGCGGAACGCCGTTCACATCAATCAGGACAGGCGTTCGTTTCATAACCTCACTCCCAGCGGACGACGGCGACGGCGGGTTGTCCCCAGTACCGACTCCGCATCATTGATCGCACGGTTAAGCTCATCCAGAGAAGCCGCCGTATATTCAATTCTGCGACCATCTTTCTGGACAGACACCACCCGTTTACCGGTTAATAAATCAAGGCGCGCCTGACGCAGCGCCTGCAGTTCAGCGACTGTAACCATTCACTCCTCCGGACAGCTTCGCTGCCAGTTCTTTCAGGGTTGGCCGGGTTGTCTCTTCTTCCCGGGATTTTGCCAGTACAGCCAGATCAAGCTGCCAGCGTTGCACGGACACACGTAATGCCGCGTAGGCATACACCAGGCAGTCCAGCGCTTCGTTACGCCGCTTTTTGTTATCCCACAGCAGACGCATCTTTCCTTTTTCCCACTTCTCCACCAGCTCTTCCGCCACCAGTTGCTGCGCCTCTGTCTGCGAAAAAATCTCCGGATCATCAGGAAAACGGATGGCATACGACGTGGCTTCATCCGCAGGCGTGGGATCGGCTTTCATACGGGCATAGAGAATTTCTTTTGCGGTGTCTGTCCCCACTTCACACAGATACACTCCCCGCTGATTGCGGGTTTTTGGCATGGTGATCACCGGCTTGCCATAGACAGATGCGCCTTTTACCGGCAGAACCCGGAAAACACCGTGTTTTTTGATCTCTGATAAACGATTTCACCATCGATCCCCCCGGTGTCCCAGCAGACACGGGAAATGGTCATTTCAGTGCCATCCGCATGGCGGTATTTTTTGTTGATCGCCGCATCCACACGTAACAGCGTCTCTTCCTCATCGGGACGCCCCATAATGATGATTTTATCCACCAGAAAGGCTTCCTCTCCCGGAGCCCATCCCCAGACATACATCTCAAAACGGTTTCGCTGCGAGTCAATGCCCGCCGTCAGATAAACCACCCGGGCAGGCACCGCCGCCGTGTAACGCACAACCTTATCCATCAGTACCTGGTGATCGAGTTTTTCGCCCACGGCCTCTTCCCAGGTCTCGCCCAGCGTGGTGTTCACAAAGGTTTTCAGGCCGTTGGGATCTTTCAGTGCATCCAGCCAGTCATAGACAATCTGTACCCAGGTGGTGAACGGACTGTACGCCGTCCAGATATGGAATGTGATGGAGCGCGGCGGCGGAATTTCATTACCCGCAGCGCTGAAAAACGTCAGGCCGTCACGGGTCCACATCCCCGTGTTTTCACAGATCCACCGCCCGTTGCTCTGGTCAAGTTCAGACTGATGGATCACGCAGCCATGATGTTCACAGAGGTAGAAAACGCTTTCGGGGCTGTCCTTCTCCCATTTAAGGCCAAAAGGCGTGGATTCATCGCCAAATTTCAGATACTGCGCCTCCCCACAGTGCGGGCAGGGCACATAAAAACGCATGAAATGTGCCGACTCGTTAGCGGCTTTTTCGATCTGACAGGTGCCTTTGATTTTAGGCGTCGAGCCGCGAATGGATTTTGGCCATACAGAGCCCTCAATACGCTTATCCCCCAGCAGGGTTGGCGAGCCCTCTTTTTCGACATCCGGCTCGAACGAGGAAAGTTCGTCATAGCAGACCACGTCCACGGATTTTTCACGGTAGTTTTTGGCGGCAGCGCCGCCCAGGCACCAGAAGCCCACACCCGATGAAAAGCGTTTCAGCGTGAGAGTATTGTCACGATGTTTACGACCCAGCCATGGGGAAAGGTCTTTCAGGCATGGCACGTCCCGAATCGTCGCCTCCACGTGAGACTTCATAAAATCTTCAGCGGCAGAATCCGTAGGCTGAAAAAGCAGACTGTTACGGGATTTATGCTCAATAAAATACCCGACCACCCCCAGCAACATCTTTGTATAGCCAACACGGGCAGATTTAATCAGATTAACAGTGCGGATCTGATCATTCCCCATGCTGTTCATGATGGCGATCTGGAATGGCAGCGTTTTCCATTCTCCCTCACCATATGAAGATTCTTTAGGCAGATAATAATTTTGATCAGCCCATTCAACTGGCGTCACCGGCAATGCCCTTATCAGGGGCTGTAATGCTGTTGTGACAGCGCTCATCATATTATTCAGTTGTTGCTCTGATATATTCATCGAGTAAATCCGGTAATTTATCCCCCGCCCGCGCACACTGATTTGCCCCCTTCGCAATAAGGGTTTTCAGATGGTCAAGATGGCGCGGTGTTAAATCAGGAAACTGTCGCTGCATGGATAAAGGGATGGAATCAAGCGTACTGGATAACGCCATTGCCAGCTTACTGAGGGCAAAAATACAGAACCCGGTGTCAATAAGTTTTCCTTTTGACACCTCATTTTTTAACTGCTGTGTAACAGCCTGTTCTGCTGTCAGTTCCCATCTGGCAATAAGCAATTTCTCCTCATAGTCGTCTTCGCTATCGCCATCAGGCACATCGTTTTTACTTCTCCTCAGATACGATATGTAAAAATCGCGCCAGGCATCCAGATCCAGTTGCCCTCGCTTATTCGATATCGGGGCACCCGGCAATTTCTGCAATCTGCGAAGCTGGCGATCGGTCAGACTTAAATGCCTGGCAACTTCAGTCTGCGTAGCCACTCCTCACCTCGCAAAAACTCTCACCTCGCAATCACAACAAAACCGGTCATGTCCGGCTTACATGTCTATTTTTTGTTCATGTCCGGTTCACAGAAAACCTGTTTTTATATTTTTCATATAGTTAACTTGAAGAGAAACCGGACATGGATCCCGGAAAATTTTCATAAATAGCGAAAACCCGCGAGGTCGCCGCCCCGTAACAGGCCGGATCGCCAGAAAGGACCCGAAAATGATAATAATTATCAATTAAATAAAAGTTATCTCAACCGACAAGTTCACCATGAAAGAGGACAAATAATGAGTTCGGTCTCAATGCATTAATTGATCTGCATCAAATTTAAGTAAAAACATCTTTGGACAATACAGAACACTGCAGTGAATATGGAAAAAGACAATGTCATCGAAGAACAAAACCAGCAAAACAACAACCCGTAACATCCGTTTTCCCAATCACATGATTGAGCAGATCAATATCGCCCTTGAGCATAAAGGCTCCGGCAACTTTTCGGCATGGGTTATTGAAGCCTGTCGCCGGAGGCTGGCAGCAGACATAAAATGTGCCCGTCAGTTAACTGTAACAAAGAATGATACACCGTCTGCTCTGTGATAACTGTTCATATAACCATTTCTTTATATTGCTGAATTTACAAAAAGTCGCAGTTATTAGTCGTATTTATTCCGAATTGAAATCATCCGTCATATAAAATAAAAAAGAATAACAATAATAATCTTCTACCCTTATCAGTACCTTTACTGCTGTGCTCCAACACAGCAGTTTTTTTGATTATGCTCACATATTTTTCATCCCCACCGCACTGCACATTATAACTGTTGCTTTTCAATTCAGGCTTTGTGCAGGTATGTCTGAATCTCCTCCGGGAGAGGTCTTCATCGTTATCAGCCCCAAAACACACCAGCGACACTGACAAAGAGCCTGCGAGTGCAGTTGCCCCGTTTTCATTTTATGATGTATTCACCCAGTCAAATAATGAGCAAATTCAATCCATGTCAGACGGCAGAGAATCATAAAATTTAACCATCGTGCTTACATAAACAATCCGATAAAGACTTAACATACTTAAAATCGCATATTGCATAAGAATAAATAATAAGTCATCAAAAAACATCGGGCAAAACTACCGCAACTCCAGTTAAAAAGACAATATATTAATCCAGCGACCTCATTTATTATTCAGAAATGCTTAATAATAAGATATTTCCTGTTATTCCTTTATGGAGATCGGGTAACTGCTCCATGCCAGTCTTGTTGAATGGCTCAAAAAATAAGAGAATAATTCATAACATATATTGTAATTCAGGCTCGGTTATTTCGAATTGAATACTTGCATTAAAATCTGATAAAAAATTCGTCATAACAACAACATTCTCTTCTGCATGTGCCATAACCTGCCGTAACAACCCGGCAGGTTTTTTTATTGAATAAATTTCCGGTTTCTTCCACCATCGCACCGGCCAGGCGACTATGAGGGGACAACGCCGCGCTCCGTTAACGCAGTAAACCCCGGTGTGTATCGTTTTTGATTATCCCCGCACACTCGCGCAGAGGAGTCTCCCCGTAGGGCTGCGGTCTCTGTTAATGCGGAAATACGGCGACGATACAACGCATTGAAAAAACTATTTCAGGCACTGAGTACGGATATATTCCTGAAGCGTTCTCAATGCTGCCTGGTCGCTGATGATTCCGTCTCTGATACCGAGAACGTTTCGTCCAGCAACTTGAGAGAGTTCGACGCTGGCATCATTGCCCACGCGGGCGGTGGCGGTGGCTTCACGCACGGAACCTGAGCAGGTGGCGTTGATCCGCAGGCGCTTACGACCAGCGGTAACATCAGCACGCAGAGTTTCATTTTCAGCTCTCGCATCGGCTAATTCCCTCGAGTATTTTGCATCGAGCGCAGCAACATCGTGCTGGCGCTGCTGCATATCAGTAATGGTGGCGTTCGCCAGCTTCAGCTCACTGACTTTTTTATCGCGCAGCTCTTTGTAAGTGATGGCGTTATCGCGGTAATGATTCAGCCCCAGACCAAGCGCACCACAGGCTACCAGCAGGACAATAATCACCACACACAGAACACGGTTCATATCCCCCTCACCCCAGCATCCCCGACGAAGACAACATCATCCAGCCTAAGAGCAACCAGCATTAGTGAAAATGAAATGCCGACGATTACACAGAGGATCTTCGCCAGCGTTATGAGCTTGTCTGACATGCTTAATCCTCTTCACGATTTCAACGCAATGACCAGTTTTGCCAGCCCATACAGCATCGGAGACACAGCAATACCGACCGCCACCCACTTAATAGCAAAAGCCAGCGCTCTGCTGATGTCATCAGTTACAGGCGCTTTCAGTTCAAGGCCGTTTTTCATAGTCAACCTCAACAGAATTCGTTTATACTTTTCCATGTTCTCCCTTGCCTTATCCAAGGTCAGAAACACAAAACCCCGCTTGCTGCCAACAAACGGGGTTTTACTTTTATTCACTTAGGTTTTGCCAGTTCGCAGGATTTCGTGTTATCCGTCCGCGTTGGTCAACGTCATTTTTCAGCAAAATATTCTGCTTATCTGTCGATTCCCCAGCACGCCAGCGCGCTCTCCTGGTCACGACGGGATATCTGACCGTAACAGTTGTTTGAGCGGATACGGCAGTCTCTGCCACCGTCCTTAATCCACCAGCGAATCGCTTCACACGCTCCCCTGCGATCGCCTGCATTAATTCGTTTATAAAACGTCGACGGGAAACACTTACCGGGGCCAATGTTATACGGGCAGAATGACGCGATCCCCGCTTTCTGGGGTTCAGTCAGTGGCACTTTGATGTTTTTCGCCACCCATGCCAGCGCCTTATCACGTTCAATGGCGTTAACCCGGTCGCATTTTTCCTTTGACAGCTTCATGCCAGGAATAACAGGCTTACCATCCACCCGGGTGGCTCCACGGCAGATGGTCCAGATCCCCGCACCATCACGGTATGCCGTGGTGTGGTTACCTTCCTTTTCATCCAGAAACTGGTCGAGGATTTCAGGCGCAGGCGCACCTGCGGCAATCAGCGCCAGAACGGCAGCCGACAGACCGTATTTGATTTTGGTGTTCATGGATATTTATCAGGATTTATCGGTTCCGAATCCCTGGATATGTTAAGTCTTCAGCCCGCCAGTGGTGGGCACTGGTGTTTTACCTGATGGCTGAAATATATCTGACAATTCCCGTCGAGGATTTAGCAATGTATAACGATGAACATAAATATACCGCCTGCATGCAGGCCATGAATGAACAATTTAAATCAGCATTCCTTAAACTCATTCAGCAAAACCACAAAGCAGTAAAATCCATTCAGGCTGAGCCGTATGGACACCTCACACCACCAACTCTCGACATTATGTCCAGAATATTAACACCAGCCATGCTTCTACGTCTGAAAGACAATATAAATGACTGGTTAAACGAAGAATTAAACTACCTTGAATGTGAGTGGGATCATCATTACGCCAAATCACAAAAAGAACGCATCTTCCGTCGATTATCCGGCAACAGATAACGAGCCAGCTTATATACGTCCTTTAAGATAAGTCAGTCCTGGATGAAACCAGTAAGCAGGCACTTTTTTAAAGGGTGGATTATCAAAATCACGAAGAAGAGCCTCCCGCACAACTGCATCCTTGTCCGCACCACTGGCCAGCGCTTCAATCTCAGCAGCTACCTGCAGATATCCCATGCAACGACCAATGCGCTTCATTAGTCCCTGCTTTTTATTGTTCTTCAGGTAATCAATGGCAAATTCAATGAGCGCCTCACTGTGCTGGTGCGATGCTGGTGTTACTTTTCCATCTTCACGGATCGTGATATTCCAGTCATCGCTTGTCACAATAAAAGATGGCCGATTCCCCCCCCATGCCTGGTCTTTATCCGGTGCAGACGCAATAAAATAACGTTTATTGCCTTCCTCTCCGGCACTTTTAACTGTAATGGAGTACTTTTCTGACAATGCGGTCGGTAAAAACTTTTCCTGCAAAATCTTCGCAAAGGTCCTGCGAGCAATTTTGATGCAATCATCGTAAAACGCTGCTTCCTGCTCATCGCGGCGTTTTTTTTCATCTTCAGAAACCATCAGCACCGACAGTTTTTTATTCAGTTCAGTGATTTCATTTTCCAGGCAACTTATGCGCTGATTCATTTCTTCATGGTTCATCGTCTACTCTCCCCGCGCCGCCTTACGCCGGTCTTCTTTAATTTTGAAATACAGGTTCGTCAGATACGTCAGCAGACCAAACAGCAGACTCCCCAGCACGCCTATTGCCACCCACTGGGACGGAGAGACTTTGTCCAGCAGCTGCAGTAACCAGTATCCCGTCCCCACCGCTGACGTGGTGTATGACACACCTGTTGTGATTTTTTCCATCTGGTACATACCCCGTCTCCCGTTATCCGGAAGCTGACAACAATAAAAAAGCCACCCGTTAATTACTGATGGCTCTGATGCATAAACGTCATCATTCCTGACCGTTATGATTGACAATGGTTATCATTTTTATATAAAAATACTCCCGATATGTGTTACATATCATTTCTCCACGGGGAATATCCCCACGCCAGCGTCAGACTCGTTTTCCCGTTCTCTTCTGTGCTGGCGTTTTTTTATTATGATGTCGGTGCATTTATTTCCAGCACCAGGCTTTCAATCTCAACACCATACGCGGAATTTTTGGGCGTAAAAAATCCCCTCCGGTGAGGGGATTTGCTTATGTAAACATTTACACTGCTTACCTGCATGGTGCCGGGTGCCTCCCGGTGAATTCAGTATCAGCACCTGAATCCGCAATTATCCCATATACCTACTTGCTGATTGCCCCTCCGCACAGGGGGATTCACCATGCGAGATTTTTTTAACAAATGCTCAGTCTGACAGGCAACTGTCAACTGACTGAATAGTGACACGGATTACACTTGTTACCCACATACCACGAATCAGGTTATTCTTCAGTCATTATTAAACTGCACTTCAGCAAATCCAGAGCCTGATTCACAGGTATTGGATTTGATTGTTACGGTCATTCCTGTTAACTGTGCACTTTGTAACAACGGCTGCAAATTCCACCGGTTAGTCCAGTATTCTTTCCCGTCAACCTTTACAGTAAATGTGTTATCCCCATTATATTTGGAAAACTCAATTTTACCTTTAGCACAATCCGCCGCCATTGCATTAACAGAAACCAATGCAAATAAAACCGCCATAAACATCTTCTTCATGCTTAACTCCTTTCATTCACCCGTTGTATATAATGACTGAGACTTTCTGTTCAGAAAGGCTGCTGCTGTATTACTTTCCCATAATGTATTGTTTATTTTTATAACTGGCCTGTCGCCACTTATCTGACATTCTGGTTGCATCTCTTCATTCACGTAGCGAACCGAACGCGTCCCCTGATGATGGCAATTCAGAATAACCGCTACAGTACCCAGTATTGCTGATATATTATTAAAGGATATTCTCCCCACTCTGACACTATCCTCTCCCCGATACTCCGGAAGCACATTGCTGATTCTCCCCCAGTTCAGAGTGAGGTCCACGTCTTCCGGCGTCATCGTATAAACAGGAGCAGTTTCAGACAGTGCCAGACGAAATTCTCTCTGTATTTGCCTGAACCGTAAGGCTTCTGCTGTAACAGTGACAAAACGCAGAACTGCTCTGGATGCATCTCTGGTCATTGTATTACCACTGAACTCCATTAACGCCAGATATGATGAAACCAGTGAGTGACGACTGATTTGCATTCCGGAACGTTCCAGCGCTGCGACACGTTGCAGCGTGGTATAACTGCTGTCCGTTGTCATGGAAACAGTTGTCACACCGGGCACTGATATATGTGTAAAATCTGAAAAACGGTAGAAAGTATTTGTGGCCGTATTAACGAACCCGGCCACATATAAATTATTTTGCTCAATAATCAGACGAAGATGGTCAAAACGCGCCTCATAGATATCAAGCCCTCGGATATCCACAGAAATATAACTACCCGGTGGAGTATGATTAATAACAGATACCGATGTAGCCCCCTGAGATATATGCTCAAGAGGGGTCGATATTTCTGTCCGTATACTATTTAACGAAGATACATAACTTTGTTGAGTCGAAAAGTCTATCGTAAATTCCCGGGAATAGGATACCGAAGAAAAGCCCAGTAACAGGCACAGTACCCATTTAAACAATATACACTTCATATACAGGTATTCCTTTTGGCTGAAGTAATCAGCACCAGACCCGGCGCAGATATAAAAAAGGCCCGCAAAAGCGAGCCTGGTAAATAAATATGGCGCGTTGTACTGGATTCGAACCAGTGACCGATTGCTTAGAAGGCAATTGCTCTGTCCGACTGAGCTAACAACGCATGATGCAGATAATGGACCGCCATCGAGGACTCGAACCCCGCACCAACAACCCTGTTATCGTGTCGTCTGCTCTTCCTGATGAGCTAATGGCGGTATGTTATGGTGGCCCTTGCTGGATTTGAACCAGCGACCTGGCGATTATGAGTCGCTCGCTCTCACCACTGAGCTAAAGGGCCGGGCGCAGGATAATAACGGTACGTAACTAATTCTGCAATATCATCCGTTCTGACTGACTAAATCCTGAACTTCCTTGACCGTCTGCTCAAAACGCTCAGTCTCCAGCTCAACGCCAATTGCACGACGTCCCAGCGCCATCGCTGCTTTGACCGTCGAACCCGACCCCATGAAAAAATCTGCAACCAGATCTCCCGGACGACTGCTTGCGCTGATTATCTGCTGCAACATTTCTGCCGGTTTTTCGCACGGATGTTTCCCGGGATAGTACTGCACCGGTTTATGCATCCACACATCGGTGTACGGCACCTGCACAGTCACACCGAAATACCGCCGCAAATTTTTATATTCTCTCAGCAGTTCCGTATACTGCCGGTTCAGTTCACTGTATGTGCTGACCAGCTGGTGGTGTGGCTGCTCCAGTTCACCGCGCTGATGTTTTTCTGCTGCAACACGCGCAAACAACGCCTGCAATTTGTTGTAATCAGCTTCGTTCGGTAACTGCCACTGGCGGGCACCAAACCAGTGCGACACCATGTTTTTCTTTCCGGTGGCTTCCGCTATCTGTTTCGACGTTATCCCCAGTGATTCACGCGCATCACGAAAGTAAGAAATCAGCGGAGACATCACATGCTGTTTAAGCTCGCGCTCCTTTGCCGCATAGCCGCCATTTTTTGGCTGGTATGGCCCCTGATAATGTTCAGCAAACAGAATACGCTCTGTGGCGGGAAAATACGCCCGCAGGCTTTCCTTACTGCACCCGTTCCAGCGTCCGGACTGCTTCGCCCAGATAATGTGATTCAGCACATTAAAGCGTTCACGCATCATGATTTCGATATCAGATGCCAGGCGATGACCACAGAACAGGTAAAGACTTCCGGCGGGCTTTAATACCCGCCAGAACTGCTCCAGACACTGGTCCAGCCATTTCAGGTAATCATCATCGCCCTTCCACTGGTTATCCCAGCCCTCGGGCTTCACTTTAAAGTATGGCGGGTCTGTGACTATCAGGTCGACAGAGTTTTCCGGTAAGGCCTGGATAAACTCCAGGCAATCAGCGTTGATTAACTCACAACTGGATATTTTTACAGTATCAACCATAGATCAATAAGCACTTCTCTGATAGGCTCATACCGCTTTTGCGCAAAGCAGATGGGCCTGAGGTTTGCTTGTGACCCCAACGTATGAGCAGATGGCTGGCAGGTGCCGCTAACACCCACCAGCCGCCCATTACCACAAATTAAAAAGCCTTCACTGCGGAAGGCGTCTGTAACAACCGAACTGATAATCTGCCAGACCCGCCATAACAAGCTGGGTCAGTATTAACTGACAGCGTTCGCGTGAAAGGTAAGTATTCTGCGCAATTTCCCCGACGGTCGCCGGTTCGGTGACACTTAATTCATTAAACACCACTCTGGCGGTTTCGGTCATATCCTGCTGTTTTAGCATGTCTTTTTCCCTTTTCTGGTTAACGTGACATACCAATACCTCTTGTCGAAAAAGCCAGCAAGCTGAAAGACCGGTATTAATAACCACCAGCGCGTTTAATATACCGCACCACTTTCGGGGCATAAAAAAATGCTCAATGACGGGCAGTAAAAATTCTTTGTTACTCAGGTGATTTTAACGCACCCTGACAATGTTAATTTCAAAATCATCAATATGTCCGCTATTAAGTATAACGAATTTCGTACTCCCACTTCTGTACGATTTTGATAACACAAGACGATCATCATAGCGTGCAAGAACGTAATACCAGACATTATCATAGTGGATCGACTGATATTCCCTCTTAAACTGGGGTTTGTACCAACCGGCAATAAGAGAGAATGTCCAGAAATAAATCATGAATCCAGCCATCATGAACTCAATTCGGTGATGGCGAATAAAAGATACTTCCGAAAAGCATTTGACTGAAATAAGTTTTCTTCCTGACCTGACAAAAAGCGTAATTATAAAGACAGCAATAACACAAAAAATAAGCACATCTGGCTCAACGTACTGATGAATGACCGAAAATTCCAGAACAGGTGGAATAAAAAGCAGCAATATTGCCAGAAAAAGTCTGATAAAACTCAAATTCTGTATATTGTTTTTTTGTTTTATGCCTAAAAAGAAAACAATACCAACACCCCATCCAGTAAGGAATATAACGATAACGGTCACAGCATAAAACAAACTTCGGGCCACATCATCAACGCCAGCTCCGACAACCCACCATGGAAAGCCATAGTAAAAGGAAGTACCCCATCCATAGAAATAAGCGCTTCCCCATCCAAGACAGCCCATATAAGCAATAAAAAGTGAAGAGTTCCTCAGTAGAGTACTGTCATCCATACCCATCTCTCTAACAATTTAAAAACATTGACTCACCTTACATAACAAAGGAGATTCCATGCAGTCAAGAGACTTCAGAGCAGGAGAAACTCATTGCACAATCGCCATCACGTTTAACGTTATGCACCGCTTTCCAGATATAAAAAACCCGCTCGATGGCGGGCTGTAAAAATCCTTCTAACGTCAGGCATAAAACGCCCATCGTTAGAGCAAATTTACCACAGATTCGGGAAAAATCAACAACACTATCGCGTTACCCTCTTTAACTGCCGCTCCGCCCATGCCTCTTCAATGTCAAACCGAACCACCAACGTATCGTAAAAGCGTTTCACTGATTTTTTCCATGTATCAAGCGTGATAGCACTCGTCACTTTGCATATGGCATTAAATGCCTCCGTTGATGGCAGTCTTTCATAGCCACGACCGCCACAACGCCGGCAGTCCCTGATAACAGGCATACCCCGTTTTTCTGACTCTTCACGATGAATGGCAACACCACGCCCACGGCAGTCTTTACAGGCAGTGGAGATCTCTCCCTTCCCTTTACATTCAGGACAGGAAACTTTCACCACCTCCCGGATTTTTTTCCATTCTTCCCAATAAGACGGATACACGCCTTTTGTGCACTTTGCCCATACTGGCGGCTTACCATCCGGATACTGAACCTTGTTTGTAAAAACTTCGCTTTCAATAAATTTTTCCCCACGGCAACAAGAACACTGCTTTTTACTCGCTGCACTGCGGGCATAATCCTCAAAAGCATACGAAGCCATAATGCGCATCACTGCCGGTTTTATTTCTGCCGGAAGTTTTCTTAACGCCGCCACGCGATCGCACTGACTTAATGCATAATCTGCCAGTAATTCTGTTGCCCGCGCCCTGTCGTTCATACTAATGCCCATTTTCCCCAGGAACGCAGAAAATCCCATCTCAGCCCAGTTCTGTGTCATGCCCTGTGCAGCCATCACATCAGTGATACTCAGTGCATCTTTTGATGTCGAGGCGGATGCATCAGTCAGGCCTGGCGATTTCGGGGAATAGTATTTCGGTAAATCTTCCAGTTTCATTTTTGGACCTGCCCGTCATGCATTATTTCGTAAATCTTCACGCCCAGCCGACCACCAGGAACGACCTGACCTCGCACAATATTGATTTCATCAAACTGCTCGTCGTCGATAAGCAACCCCGCATGTGTCAGCGCATCCAGCAGTGCTTTCAGGATATTGTCCAGGTCACGACGGCGCTTATCCGGCGGCTCTGCGATAACCTTTATCGCCAGCCTTCCGGACAGGTTTAATTTCAACCGCTGCTGGCGAACAATTAGCGCCACATCACGGCGATAACGCTCACCGACTTTTGATACAAAATATGTGTTGCCACGACGTCGCCAGTAAGTATTTACCGTCGGCGGATAAGGTAAAATAAACTCATGGCGCATCAGCGCAGCACCTCCTGCACCAGTTTTTCAAACTTACCAACTTTGGTTTCCAGTTCTGCCACACAATCCACCATCTCATCCACTGCTTTTTGTGCGCGGTGCTTCGCCTGCATCAGTTCCCTGAGCGCCGGCACCATATCCCGACGAATGGCATCTTTTGTTACACCTGTTTTTTCCAGTTGTTCCGCCTGTCGCAACATTTCCTGCGCCTGTTTACGTAATTGTTCAGGGGTAAAAGTCATTGTCTGTTTGTTCAAAAGAAACGCTCCATCTTACTGCTGTCGGTTCGCTTATTGCTGTATCTGCGCGGCTGGGATGACCGCATTGGGGTGGAAAGAACCTGTGCGCTTTCCTGGTCTACGGGCAGAAAATGTCCGTTATAAAAACGCCGGTAAATCGTTCCCAGAGAACCGTTACGTTGTTTCGTTATATTGATTTCCGCGATACCTCTGGCCTGCGTATCCGGGTTGTATACTTCATCCCTGTAAAGCATCAGAATGATGTCCGCATCCGCCTCTATTTCTCCGGAATTTTTCAGGTCTGAGTTCATGGGGCGTTTATTGGGTCTGGACTCCACACCACGGGAGAGCTGGCTCAGCGCAATTAAGGGAAAACCACCAGATTTTGCCAGGCCTTTAAGCCCCTTTGATATTTCACCCACGGCAAGGTCATGACGCCCCGTGGTTCGGGTTTTTATCAGCCCGAGATAATCAACCACCACCAGCGCCGTTTCCGGATGTTTAATCAGGTGGTGTTTCGTTGTTGCGCATATCTCATCAATGGTCAGGTTCGCCTGGTCCACCATCCAGATATTGCGCCCGGTCATCCGCCCCACTCCTTGTGAGAAACGTGCCCAGTCTTCGTCTTCAAAGTGAGTGACAGATTTCAGGCGTGATACCGGCATTCCTCCAGCCGCAGATACCATGCGTTCACCAATCTGGATGTTCGCCATTTCCATTGTGAACAGAAGAACACCATGCCCCTGCTCAGTCACCTTGTCGATGATATCCAGCGCCAGTTCGGTTTTGCCCATTGACGGACGAGCCGCAATGAACACCTGAACCGCCCCGGAAATCCTGGAGACTAAACTCCCTGAGAAAGAGGTAAACAGGATGACTAAAAATACTCGTTTTTCCCCCGAAGTCCGTCAGCGGGCGATTCGTATGGTTCTGGAAAGTCAGGATGAATATGACTCACAGTGGGCGGCAATTTGTTCCATTGCCCCAAAGATTGGCTGTACGCCGGAGACTCTGCGTGTCTGGGTTCGCCAGCATGAGCGGGATACCGGGGGCGGTGATGGTGGGCTCACCAGCGCTGAACGTCAGCGTCTGAAAGAGCTGGAACGTGAAAATCGTGAACTGCGCCGCAGTAACGATATCCTTCGCCAGGCTTCCGCTTATTTTGCGAAGGCGGAGTTCGACCGCCTCTGGAAAAAATGATGCCACTGCTGGATAAGCTGCGTGAGCAGTACGGGGTCGGACCGGTATGCAGCGAACTGCATATTGCCCCGTCAACGTATTACCATTGTCAGCAACAGCGACATCATCCGGATAAACGCAGTGCCCGTGCGCAGCACGATGACTGGCTGAAGAGAGAGATACAGCGCGTATACGATGAAAATCATCAGGTGTACGGTGTGCGTAAAGTCTGGCGTCAGTTGTTACGGGAAGGAATCAGGGTGGCCAGATGTACAGTGGCGCGCCTCATGGCGGTTATGGGACTTGCCGGTGTTCTCCGGGGTAAAAAGGTCCGCACTACCGTCAGCCGGAAAACCGTTGCCACAGGTGACCGCGTAAACCGTCAGTTCGTGGCAGAACGTCCTGACCAGCTGTGGGTGGCTGATTTTACTTACGTCAGCACATGGCAGGGCTTCGTCTATGTGGCGTTTATCATTGATGTGTTTGCCGGATACATCGTGGGGTGGCGGGTCTCATCGTCTATGGAAACGACATTCGTGCTGGATGCGCTGGAGCAGGCGTTGTGGGCCCGTCGTCCGTCTGGCACCATCCATCACAGCGATAAAGGCTCTCAGTATGTGTCACTGGCCTATACGGAGCGACTAAAAGAAGCCGGATTACTGGCATCAACAGGGAGTACAGGCGACTCGTATGACAACGCGATGGCTGAGAGCATCAATGGTCTTTACAAAGCGGAGGTAATACACCGTAAGAGCTGGAAAAACCGTGCAGAAGTGGAACTGGCCACACTAACGTGGGTGGACTGGTATAACAATCGACGATTGCTGGGAAGGCTGGGCCATACTCCTCCGGCAGAAGCAGAAAAAGCTTATTATGCTTCCATCGGAAACAATGATCTGGCAGCCTGAGTTCACAGATAAAACACTCTCCAGGAAACCCGGGGCGGTTCAACCAGGTCGCCGGGTTCCATGCCGCCTGTTTTTGCGTCCAGTTCATCAATACCGGTCATCAGTGTCCTGGATTTCTCCTGTCCCTGATTCCGGCATTCAACACGCTCAACCACTTCCGGAAGCACATCATCAATATGTACCGGCTGAATAGCGCCCTTTTCCGTCGACAATGAGGCCATCATGTTCTGCGCATCCTTCAGAGCATCTTCAGCCGCTTCACAGGTATGCGCATCACGTAATTTCTGCAGCGCCTCATTCAGCGTTTTTTCTGCATCGCGCAATGCCGCATTGCGCCGCAACGCTGCAACATAGTGCTCCAGTGAAGACTTCACCCAGGTTTTGCGCCCGGTATCAGTAATCACCGGGGCAAGTTCCGGCATCTCATTACACAACAGCACAGGGTCAATCACGCCTGAAACACGGGCCTGTCTGCAGATGCCTGTGTAGATATCCCGATACGCTCGTACAGAAAAAACGTCTGCCGGCAATGTGGCCAGAATATCCATCACTTCATGATCTGCCCCACGCAGAAAGAACGCGCCAATGACAGCGCCTTCCAGATCATCGTTACGCCAGACTGGTGTTGTCATGCAGCCACACCTCTGATACGAGAACGATAGCTGGGCCAGTTAAACGACAACCAGTTGCGTCCCCCGTCTGTGATCCTGTCGGCAATGCGGGGGCTGATGAACGCCCACAACTCTTCCGGTGAAAGGTTGCTGATCAGGATGGTGGGCAAGATACTTTCGTACCTGGCATTGATAATTTCCTGCAAAATAGCCATTTCAGCCACGCTACCAAACTGAACGCCGACTTCGTCGATGATCAGCAAATCCAGTGACGCATAATACTCAATAACTTCATCCGCTGTTTTTTCGCTGTCATTCCGCCAGCAGTTTTTCACAGCACGGGTAAGGCGCATCACGTCGATGATCTCCACACTGGCCAGATAGTTACGGATGATGTGTTTTGCCATTGATACCGCCAGATGATTTTTCCCGGTACCGCAACTGCCGGTCATAACAAGACTGGTACCGTTCTCCAGCATATCTGGCCAGTTCTCCGCATAGCGACGACAGGCCGCAAGATTTCTGGCTGCGTCAGGATTAACCTCCAGATAATTATCAAACTCACAGTCCCGAAAACGCAGGGCTATTCCGGCGTTATCAGTCAGCTCTTCCGCCTTGAGGGACGACAGCTCCATGGTCAAATCGTTGGCCTCTGCGATCAAGCAGTCAGGGCAGCATGAAATTTTTTCTCTGTCCTCGCCATTACGATCACTCCACACCAGTATATGCGTGCTGTATTTACCGTGTTTTTCGCAATATCCGCGACCTTCACGCATCAGGCAGGAACGATAAGGCCATGGCTTTTCGCTCTTCTGAGCAAATGCAATCTCTGCCCGTAACTCATCCATTCGCGCCTGTAGTCTTTTTTGTTGTTCACGAAGGTTAAACGTCATCATCGCTGTCACCTCAGAATGTCAGTTTGTCACTGGATTTACCGAATTTGTCAGACATGGCTCCCAGGCCAGACAGGACATCGACCTGTCGCTGTCGCCCACCTCCGGGAGCGGCTGGTTGTTGCCAGAAGTCTTCGAAGTGACGATCGGGGCCAAAGAACGTCGCTGCCTGCTTCACGAACTGTGTGCCGGTATTTCCTGTAGCACGTACCCAGGCGGCATAGCGTTTCACGCCATCAAGCATGGTTTCGGGTGTCACACCTTCCCTGATACGGGCTTTCCAGGCTTTGAAAGCAGCTGACTTGGAATTGCCACCAGCACGTTTGGGATATTCCTGCCAGGCCTGTTCAAATTCCGGTGAATATTCCTGTCGGGCAGAACGTGCTGGTGCAGACGCGTCAGCGGATGCGCCAATAGTGTTTTTACTCTCTGTAGTATTCTCTGAAGTAATCTCTGTTGTATTCTCTGTAAGATCGAAATTGGTTTTCCCTTCTCCGCGGCGAGGGGTTTCCCGTGTCCGCGGTGAAGGCTTTCCCTCCTCCGCGAAATTGGGTTTTACAGTTTCCCGAAAACGGGTTTCCCCATTTCGGGAAAACTGATTGTTTTCATTGATAATTTCATTAAGGCGCTCACAATCTATACGGTAGAACATTTTGTGCTCAAGACGCTTGTTGGTTTCAACCAAAATGCCTCTGGACACAAGATGCTTACGCGCTACAGCCTGTTGTTCAAATGTAAGCCCGGTTTCGTGTTGTATCTCTTCACGCGTTTTATGTACGCCTTCCGCTGCATGTGCTTTATCCTGCCAGTAAAAAATCTGACCAAAGAAAATAACAGCGTGCGGACTTCCCATGTATTTAACGAGCCCAGGGTAATAAGCAACCGGATGTCCAAAATCGAGCAGAAGATCAGACGGACGCATAGCCACCTCCCAGGCGTTTAAACATTTTTCCGGACTGAAACGCCACCAGCGGATAACTCAGGGTATGAGTACGTCTCTGAACCTGGCAGACAACCTTCTGGCTTTCTGTATTGACCAGGCAAACCCGCAGAACGTGACCGTTGCTGGTGGTGAACCACTGCCCCACACGGGGGCAACGGTTGTATCGGTGATACAGGGAATTAACGACGCGGCGAATCATGGGCGCACCTCCCGTTGATTACAGCGGAAAGCAGTGTGAGTCAGGCTGGTTTCGGCCTCATGGAATGCTTCAATGCAGCTCTCGTAGTACCGCATTGTGCGCAGACTTAACCCAAGCTGAAGCATCATCAGACCATCAAGAGTTATGTAATAACCACGCAAAGAATCGCCATAAAGGTGATAAGTGCCGGGTATGAAATTACGGGTGAAAAACTCGCGCGAGCAGTTCAGATACTCGATTTTGTCGACAATGTTCTGGTGCATGCGCTTGAAATGGCAGGCAACATGCAGGGAGAAAATAACGGCCTTACCGTTGACGGTCTCAATTTTGAGGAATGGGTGAGTAGTGGTGGTAGTCATGGAGACAGCCCCTTGTGTGTGTGCTTTACAGCTACCACCCACGGATGCGAAACCATGATTGGTGGCAGCCCAGACAGGATTCGCATTACCGGACACACAAGGGAAAACCGGCGCTTCCGAAGAAGCTCCCATCTGAGCCGCCATTGAATAGACGTGCGTAGACAAAAAAACACGCTTATGGCGTGTCAGCCCTGTGTGATGTTTCGGGATGCGAAGCCCGGTTGCTGGATTTACAGCAACGCGAGAAATATAACCCGGAACACCAGCAAGGCGCAATAGTTTGAGATATTCGAAAAGTGACAGCGTAACAGCCTTGCCGTTGACGATCTCAATTTTGAGGAACGGGTGAGTAGTGGTGGTAGTCATGGTGACAGCCCCTATGTTGAATTCAATGAACTCACCACCAAGGCTTTCCACGACCATATAGGTGGTGAGACGTACAGGGGTGGAAATACCGGTCAACATAGAACCCGGCCCAACCGAAGTTGGCCCTGCACGCCCCACCATAATTTGGGCGTAACGATGCTCATGACACGAAAAAACCGCATGAGCGCGGTTGTGCTCTATATTGAATTTCGGGTTTCCACGCCCGGCACCCGCTTTATAAGGTGCAGAGACAGTGTAACGTCCCGAAATTGCAGAATCAATATGTTGGCGAATCATGGGCGCACCTCCCATTGATTACGACGGAAAACAGTGTGATTCAGGTTGGTTTCCGCCTCATGGAATGCTTCAATACAGCTCTCGTAGTACCGCATTGTGCGCAGACTTAACCCAAGCTGAAGCATCATCAGGCCATCAAGGGTGATGTAATAACCACGCAGGGAGTCACCATAGACGTGATAAGTACCCGGTATGAAATTGCGGGTAAAAAATTCTCGCGAGCAGTTCAGGTACTCGATTTTGTCGACGATGTTCTGGTGCATTCGCTTGAAATGGCAGGCAACATGCAGGGAGAAAATAACGGCCTTGCCGTTGACGACTTCGATTTTCAGGTATGGGGAAGTTGGGACTGTAGCCATGATGGCAGCCTCCGATAACAGTGAATTACCTTCACCACCGGAAACGCCAATTTCGCTGGTGGTGAACTGAACGGGGTTGGCGTAACCGGCGTTATCGGAAACCGGCGCACCTTTCGGTGCCCCCGCCCAGCCCACCATAATTTGGGTGTGCGCAGACGCAGACGATAAAAAAGACGCTGGTGCGTCATATATCGCCGATAACATTTCCAAGACGCCAATCCCGGCACCCGCTTTATAAGGTGCAGAGACAGTGTAACGTCCCGAAATTGCAGAATCAATATGTTGGTTGCGGATCATTTTGTACCTACTCGCCGTCAATCCGCGTTTTCGCGCTGGTTCCAGTCATGAACAGCACGTTCTTTCGAATCAGGAATCTGGTTTGCGTTACAGCAAGTACATGCGACGTAATAACCATCATCGCCATCCAGAAAATATTTCACCTCAATGAGTTGTACTTCCGGATTTCCGCAGAACGGGCAAGGTTTCAGATCGACATCACCAGTTACACATGTCTTGGTTTGCATCATTTGCTCTCCTGTAAAAGATTCGCGAGCTCAGTGTTATGGGTAAATTGCCCATCCCATGTTTTCTTCATAGGTAGTTCGCCGTTCAGATAATGGCGATATAACCAGGCGGCACCTTTTTTCTTCAGGAGTGGTTTGAAAATCTCGCGCATTTCCCCGTTTTCCTGCTCAACCTGCCCAGAACGCTCAGTCAGGTATTGGTCACGTGCATACGCTTTTACACGCCAGCGCGGATACATAGCCTCCGGACGGTCGTCATACAGCCAGT
Source organism: Escherichia sp. HH091_1A (assembly GCF_030295175.1). Lineage (NCBI taxonomy): Bacteria > Pseudomonadati > Pseudomonadota > Gammaproteobacteria > Enterobacterales > Enterobacteriaceae > Escherichia > Escherichia sp. HH091_1A. The sequence goes on from NZ_AP025747.1 coordinate 3,351,678, forward strand.
TACGCTCTTCAAGGAACGCATTAATCTGACGAGTGTTTACACCGTTGAGCTGTTTGCAGAACTGCACAGGAGTGATGCCATCGGCGAGATGGCTTTCGAGTTTGCTGATGTAGCGAGCCTGACGCTCTGCATACCCGAGAGCAAGGCGTTCGGATTTTTTGGCTTCAATCCACGCTTCAGCAGCAGCGATCGGATCGTCAAAGTCTGGAATAGTGTTTGAAGAAGGCGTTGCTTTACGAAAATACGCCTGCTCCATTTTTTCGAAGAACGACCAGGCCTCGTCTGTATCGACGATTTTTGACATGCGGGCAGCGCCGCGTTCTGTCCAGAGGACAAGTGATGTTGTATGTTTATTAACCGACTCGCTAAAAGATAGTCGGAAAGATTTCAGCTCATCACCGCTGATTTTGAAAAAGTGTTTACCCTCAACGAAACGATCTTCGTTTCGAATGTAGTTCTGTTGTATACGGATTGGCGTTGTTCCATATCCCGCCGCCAACGTTTCGGTGGTAACTACACGTACTCCCTGCCACTCAATAACTGGCAAGTTTTCAGGGTTGACTAATTTTTGTTTATTGATCATCATGAAATCCCCTTACTAATCAGAATAAGTCGGGCTGACGGAGTGCGGCCCGGCTTTTCTTTTTTCGTTCAGTAACCGTTCATCGCGTGGACATTTCTGATGAATCACTCTGCCCATCTTCCGTGCGCGCTAGGCTTAGATTTGAAATTTTGCGTAACGAATCAGGAATTCCATCTTCAGGGTGAGGATAAAGATCTGGCCTTAAGCCATGTGGCGTGACCTTCCATGCAACTACTTCACATACGCGTAAAACGAAACGAGCAGGAATTGTGTTTTTTGAAAACCACTGATTCACCGCTTGCGGCGTCACACCAAGATTTCGCGCTATGGCATTTTGCGCAATTAATGCACGAAGTTTGTCGTAATCATTTCCTTTCATAACAAAGCACCAATATTAACTTTATAAATCAAGAATACATCAAGTTTAAATTAACATGCAAGTTGCAAAAGGATCGAATACACTAAAATCAAGTAAAGATTTATCCTTGTAAAGAAACCCACAGGATTTGGTCATGAAGAACGTCAAAAACACGGAAAATCGAATAGCCGCGATGCTGAAAGCAAAAGGATGGACTCAGGCTCAACTGGCCCGCAAGTTAGGTGTGAGTGCGCAATCAGTGCAGTACTGGACAACAGGAAAAACATTTCCACGGAGTGATAAGCTCGCGCATTTATCCGAGATTAGCGGTTATCCACAATCCTGGTTCTTAGGTGAAGACTCCTCACCAACCTTTTCCTCGCAAGAGAAACACCAGACAAGAACAGATAGCGTCGTGTTTAATGTCCTTGATGTTGAGTTTAGTTGCGGTGATGGAACTCATGTCCGTGGTGACTTGATAGATGTAGTGCGCTCAATAGAACTTGATCCTGAATATGCCCGACGCCTTGTTGGAAATCGGGCATTCAAAAATATAGAAATAGGTAACGCCAGAGGAGACAGTATGGCTCCCACAATCTCACCTGGCGACCTTCTTTTTCTTGATAAGACAGTAACTTATTTTGATGGCGATGGCATTTATGCATTTTGTTTTGATGGAGAATGCTACGTGAAAAGACTTCAAAAAATTGGAAGCAAAATCATGGTGTTATCTGATAACCCCAATTATCAACCATGGAGCATCGAAAAAGAGGGGTTAGCTCTGCTTTATATCCAGTCTAAAGTGATCTCATCAGTACCATTCAATATAAACAGATTTGGGTAGTCTTTGATTTTAACGGGCTTTGCCCGTTTTTTTCTGCCTAAAACACACGATATCAATTTTTTCTTGACAGCCTATTTCTCGAAGCATAATATCGCACCATCAATTATAACTTGATTAAATTCAATTTAAAATTGTTGGTGGGTATATGAAGACACTAAAAGCAACTCCAGAAACAACTAATTTTATCAACTGCGGCTGTGTTACGCTTGAAGGCTTAGAACTTGATTCCTTTGCATTAAATATTGCCAATTTGCTAAGTGCTGTACGCACATTCCATCTTTTGGATTGTGCTCGTTCAAAGGAACTGGGCATTGAGGTAATGGAATTTATCCATGAATATGCTCTATCTGCGGCTTCTCCTGCACAACAAAAACAATCCTTCCCTAAAAGCTGGCTGGTTAACCTTCGCACCCAACGCGAAGCCTGCGGCTTAACAACCGCCGAACTCGCCAGGCTGCTCGATCTCGATGAAGAAATCATCATCCAGTGGGAGAGCGGAGAGTATGAACCAACTCTCAGTATGCTTATCCCACTGGCAAATATTCTTGGCTGCGATCCGATGTGGCTGTTAACTGGCGAGGTTACTCCTCCGGAGCAACCAAAAAGTGAGGAGCAGCAACACCATGACGCATCTCAACAAGTTTGCTCCTTATCTCGCGAAGCTCTTCTACGGAAGAACCAATACCAATGGTGACATAATCGCCGCTTCGCCCCTCAAGGTACATGCGAACATTTTTATCAATCATTGCGGAAACAGTCTCAATATGAAAACACTTCTGAGACTCGCTATATAGCAGAACATATAAGTCAGCTGAGGAAGCCATGAAAAAGTTCGAAAACATAACTGTTCTCCATGTTGATGACTTTGATTATACAAACCCGGAACTTCTCCCGGAGGTTGTAAAGGCAATAGATGTTGCCGATATAGTGATTAGAGGAAAGAGAATTGTCAAAAACAGGCTCGCATGCACTTCAGGAGCAATGACAGAAACAACCTCACAACAAGATGATTATGAAGGCATTTGTCTGGAGCCGGACTCATTTGCGGTAAATGTTTATCATTTATTACATGCAACACAGGTATTACATATGTCCAGTAATCACGAAACAAAAGTACTTGGCAGCGAAATTCTGAATTTTGCATGTGAATATGCAAAAGCTGCTGCCGAAAAAGAATTAGCGCAATAACAACAAATATGCCATGACCGTTTATTACGGTTTTATCGCCGGAGATTGTTGCAACCTTTATTCATAGAGGTAACTCAGTTATGACTTTCCTGAAAAATAAGGCATCGTATAAAACTGCCTGCCTCATTGCACAACATGGAGATTCTTATCTTCATATAGCCAACCTGTATTTGCGCAAAGCATATGGGAGATAAATAAATGAAAGAAAAACAACAGAACATAACACATGAAAAAGTAAGAGTGTTGTTGACCATTGAAAATGGGAAAGTGATTTACTCAAAACATCTGTCGGATGATGAATTCGTTGGCTGCATGGATACATTTCTGTGGATGGTAAAAAGAGCGGGTTACACGATTATTCCACCAGCAAAGGAACAAACATTATGAATTATTCAGAGTTCCAACCAGAAGTTACGCCACATGGCATAAAAATTGGCAATACAACCATTGATTATGTTGAGGCCGTACAGCAACTTAATGATGGTGAATTCGATAATCCATACTGGCACGGTTTAAGAATCATGCAATGTCTTGCCGAAGCTGATGATGCCGGATTGCTGGGAAGATTTTCAGTCGATCTGAAGGTTGCCCAGTGGCGCTGGCTGTATGTGGCGAAATTTATCAGTGAAGAGGAAGACAAGAACGGCACCATTGATATCCCTAACGATAACGGAACTACAGATCGCGCAGTTATTTATAAGGGGAAGCATGGTTGCATGAGTATATACCCAGGGCCACTTCGCATTGCCCTGCAAAACCATGTCGAATGGGGATTCATTGAAAAATATGGCGAAGCTGAAGGCATGGGGCGAGTTCTGTTTCTCTATCAAAAAATGCTCATCGCAGATCCTGATAATGGCTTCATTGTATCTGCTATGGGACGAGAAGGGCTTGAACTTCTTCTGGATGAAATGATTAACGACCTAAATACTCATGGTATGCCAGAAGCGCCAGTGACACATTAAATATTAAGAAGAAAATAATTCTTCCGTTTTTTACTAACCGTTCATATGAAAAGCAACCGTGAATTAAACAGAGTAAAACTGATTTTAATCCTTGCCACAGTGCTGACACTAACAGAAATCATTATTCTCTTTATTGCGCTGTCAGTCGGTTAAAAATATCGGGATACCACAGACCAATGAGACTGTATTTCACAATAGTAATTTTACTGGCAATTATCGCATGCATTTACGGATTACTTGTTCCGTTCCTTATATCCATGAAGGATACGATAGCAGTTATTTCTGGCTTTGCACTGGCGTTTCTGACCCCGCCCTGCATTTATGCCATTTACAAGGGTCTTTCTTTCACTAAGGATAAAAGATGAAAAAAATTATTTTTGCTTTAGCCATTATTCTGCCGACTATTGGCCTTGTCGGTTGCGATCGCGTTGAACCAGGTAATGTTGGCATCAAGGTAAATAAACTGGGCGACGACAAAGGCGTCGGTGAGGTGGTAGGTGTTGGTCGCTACTGGACTGGCTGGAATACTGAAGTTTACATCTTCCCCACCTTCAAGCAAATGAAGACCTACGATGAACCGTTCAGTTTCCAGATGAGTGACGGTACAACCATCGGCTATCACATCGGCGTGGCCTACAAAGTTGATCCATCCAAAGTTACCACGGTGTTTCAGACCTACCGCAAAGGCGTGGACGACATTACCGACACTGACCTGCGCCAGAAGATCGCCGATGCACTCAACCGACTGGCCAGCAAAATGACCACTGACAAATTTATCGACGGCGGCAAGTCTAAGCTGCTGGATGAAGCTCTTAAAGACATTCAGGCAGAGATGACACCTATCGGTATTCAGGTAATGAGCCTCTCATATGTGGGTAAGCCGGAGTACCCGTCAACCGTTATCGACAGCATTAATGCCAAAGTCACGGCGAACCAGAAAACACTGCAGCGCGAGCAGGAAGTTAAACAGCGCGAAGCGGAAGCCAACATGTTGCGCGCGGAAGCTGCCGGACAGGCTGATGCAATTCGCACAAAAGCCCAGGCTGAAGCCGATGCTATTCGTTTACGCGGTGAAGCTCTGCGCCAGAACCCCGAAGTTATGGAACTGGAAGCCATCAATAAATGGAACGGCACACTGCCGCAATACATGACCAGCGGTGCTAATACACCATTTATCCAGGTTAAATAACTTATATGCCCGGCAGAACGCCGGACTAAGGAAAAAGCAGATGAATACCCAGAATACTCAACCGCAAATAATGAACTATGACCCGAATCTGACGTTGTGCGGACGCATGGCAAAACAAACCGTTCGATTAACTTTCGGGCTATGGGAATACCGCGAAACATTCGAAGTTACTGTCGGTGGCAACCTGACCGGACTCGATGTTATCAGTTGCGCTATTGAAAGCCTGTACGCAACGCTGCCTTATGAAGAAGTCGAGGATGAGCGTACAGGGGAAACAGATATCATGGCCACCATTAATATTGGCGAACTGACATGTCAGGATGAAGACCTGTCCGGAGAGCTCTGGCTTGCCGGGATGCTTATCTCAGCAGAAATTATCAGTATTGAACCCGCTATAAACATACGGCTCTGAAGTTCTCACTATTCAGAGAGCAGGAGAAAAAATGTTCGCTTTGATTAATCAGGGACAACTGTATACCGACAGTGCCGGTTACCCGATAAAAATTATTCGCTGCATAAATAACACTGTGTTGTACAGAAGAATGGATGGGCGAACACAGTCGGTAAAAATAAACGATTTTAATGAACTGTTTGAACGACTCGATCACCAGGAATACCGACAAATTCTGGCAGAAACAGAACAGGAAACGCATCTGAAAAAATTACGGGCCATGAAAAGGAAGTAAAGAATGAATAAAGCATTTGAACGATGGGTCCACCAGCGTTACGGCAATCGCTATGACCTGACATGAGATGTTGACGGTTTCTACTGTCGTGAAATTGTGAAACGAATGTTTGAAGTGTGGTGCCACTGCCGTGGGCTGAATGTTGTATGAGGTGAACTGTGGGGCTGGATTGCGTACCTATATCAACCTACTGCCGCAACGCAGGAGAAACGGTTGATGCCGTTAACAAACGGATACAAAGAGGAATATGGAAAGAAGGGGTACATGTATTAAAAGTCGACGGAGTTAAAGAACGTTGGGTCGACTTAATGGAGATTACAAAATGGGCAAGAAAGAACAAGGATCATTATCACTCCCTAGAGGAGTAACTATTCGCCAGCATAAAACTGGTAGCACTCTGATTATCACTTTTACATATAAAGGGGTTCTGTGTCGGGAGCCCCTCTCCAGAATGGAAGTAAACGCGCGCGGTGTGAAGTACGCCGAGCGTCTGCTGGGAGAAATAAAAAATAGACTGGCCCCCTGAATCTCCAGACAACCAGTATCACTTAAATAAGTGATAGTCTTAATACTAGTTTTTAGACTAGTCATTGGAGAACAGATGATTGATGTCTTAGGGCCGGAGAAACGCAGACGGCGTACCACACAGGAAAAGATCGCAATTGTTCAGCAGAGCTTTGAACCGGGGATGACGGTCTCCCTCGTTGCCCGGCAACATGGTGTAGCAGCCAGCCAGTTATTTCTCTGGCGTAAGCAATACCAGGAAGGAAGTCTTACTGCTGTCGCCGCCGGAGAACAGGTTGTTCCTGCCTCTGAACTTGCTGCCGCCATGAAGCAGATTAAAGAACTCCAGCGCCTGCTCGGCAAGAAAACGATGGAAAATGAACTCCTCAAAGAAGCCGTTGAATATGGACGGGCAAAAAAGTGGATAGCGCACGCGCCCTTATTGCCCGGGGATGGGGAGTAAGCTTAGTCAGCCGTTGTCTCCGGGTGTCGCGTGCGCAGTTGCACGTCATTCTCAGACGAACCGATGACTGGATGGATGGCCGCCGCAGTCGTCACACTGATGATACGGATGTGCTTCTCCGTATACACCATGTTATCGGAGAGCTGCCCACGTATGGTTATCGTCGGGTATGGGCGCTGCTTCGCAGACAGGCAGAACTTGATGGTATGCCTGCGATCAATGCCAAACGTGTTTACCGGATCATGCGCCAGAATGCGCTGTTGCTTGAGCGAAAACCTGCTGTACCGCCATCGAAACGGGCACATACAGGCAGAGTGGCCGTGAAAGAAAGCAATCAGCGATGGTGCTCTGACGGGTTCGAGTTCTGCTGTGATAACGGAGAGAGACTGCGTGTCACGTTCGCGCTGGACTGCTGTGATCGTGAGGCACTGCACTGGGCGGTCACTACCGGCGGCTTCAACAGTGAAACAGTACAGGACGTCATGCTGGGAGCGGTGGAACGCCGCTTCGGCAACGATCTTCCGTCGTCTCCAGTGGAGTGGCTGACGGATAATGGTTCATGCTACCGGGCTAATGAAACACGCCAGTTCGCCCGGATGTTGGGACTTGAACCGAAGAACACGGCGGTGCGGAGTCCGGAGAGTAACGGAATAGCAGAGAGCTTCGTGAAAACGATAAAGCGTGACTACATCAGTATCATGCCCAAACCAGACGGGTTAACGGCAGCAAAGAACCTTGCAGAGGCGTTCGAGCATTATAACGAATGGCATCCGCATAGTGCGCTGGGTTATCGCTCGCCACGGGAATATCTGCGGCAGCAGGCTTGTAATGGGTTAAGTGATAACAGATGTCTGGAAATATAGGGGCAAATCCAAAAAATCAGATTATCGATGGTACCTTCGAATATGCAAAATACTTCCCCAACTCCCAAAAGCTGGAGTTGTTCGGGGGAGTGAAAAAAAACAAAAATATAAAATCTTACCTGGATGAATACCTGATTATCTGCCAGAACCGTAACCTGTCACCATCGACAATTAGAGGTTATGAAAAATGCCTGTCGGCGCTGTCAGCATTGCATAAATTTCATGTATCAGAACTGACACCTGCAGTACTAAAAAACTGGATCGCCAGCAGAAAAACAAAACTGAAAACTATCCGCAATAATCTTTCATTCCTGCGCAGCGCCATAGATGAAGCGGTGACCGATGGTTTGTTAACAATAAATCCTGTCACGCTAGTCAGCGCCAGCCGGTATCACGTATTGGACAACACACCAGGCAGTGATGATTACGAGGTCGATCCTTTTACACCAGCGGAGACGGCAGCAATCTATGACGCCTGTCATTACCCGGAATGGCGAAATCTGTTTCGCTTTGCCTTTAATACCGGACTGCGCAGCTCAGAATTGTGCGCGTTGCGCTGGACGGATATAGACTTCATCGGCAACACCGCGCATGTTCAAACTGCAAGCGTAGTCGGGGTAATCAAAAGCACCAAAACAAAAGCCGGCACCCGCAAAGTGCAACTGAACAGCGAAGCGCTGGCGGCTCTTCAGGCACAAAAGCCCTACACGGCGCTAAAAAGCGACTTTATATTCAGCGATCCGAAAACTCGCGCCCCTTGGGCAAATGCGGACGCGATCCGAAAAAAAGCCTGGGTGCCAACCCTTAAAAAGGCTGGTGTACGCTATCGCAATCCGTACCAGACACGCCACACGTTCGCCACTCGGCACATTAGCCAGGGCGTTAACCTGTTCTGGCTTGCTGGTCAGATGGGGCATAAAGGACCGGAAATGTTGTTCAGACATTACGGCTCTTACCTTGCAGAATACGATGGAAAAACGGCGATTTCTGCAACCCCGTGACGGCAAAATATTTCAAAATGTTGTACAGAATCAGGACGTTACAGGGACAACAATATGTACGTAAAATGCACATAATTCATTGTTTGAAAAAATAAATCGTTCATATTCAATAAATTGGATTAATCACGATCACGGGTTCAACTCCCGCCAGCTCCACCAATCATGATTGAACGGTGTAAGGACAACACCAACAAAAACAGGAAGTTAGAAGTCTCAGCAAGACACCGACCAGACGGTGAGGAGACATAAAAGGATACGCAAAGGAGCCGCGGCTCCTGGTGATATGAAAGCCCACAGATGTGGGCTTTTTCGTTGATGGTCAGAACGACCAGTTCACACCAGCCACCGCGTTCCACGGGGATTCCACACCGGCACCATGGCTATACCCCACCCCGAGATGCCCGCTTAACGAACTGCTGAATGAGGCTTTAATACCTGCCTGGTATATTCCACGTCTGCCCGACAAATCATTGACAAAATTACCGTCATTATTCACTTTCACCCGGTTATCATCGACAAATTCTTTGCGCACAGCCGCCTTCAGCCACGGCTCAACTTCCATGCCGTTCCCCAGACGCATGTTGTAACTCAGCGTTGCGCCCAGTTCACGATATATACTGCGGGTATCGACTGATTTCGATTCCATACCATTGGATAAATGATATTCGGGGTTGTCAGCGGTGAACCCCGTTAACGATGCATACGGCGTCAGGTTCCAGTTACCATCGGTAAATCGCATCCCGGTTTCAATGTGACCGCCCAGCCCGTTGCTGCGATAACTGCCGTTGGCGGCTCCACCGCTGCTCATTTTACCGGCTACGTTACTTTCAAAGCGGTTCAGCTTCACGATACCGTCCAGATAGAAACCACTTTCATGTTCCCAGCTGACATAGCCCCCCAGAGAATAACTGCCCACACTGCCATGTCCTCCACGATCAAAACCGATATGTGAATGGGAATAACCCATAAAAGCGCCCAGCGTCGCAATCCCCTCAGGAATACCATTACGGCTATCGATCCCCACCGTCATTCCGGTCAGCGTCTGCTCAAACCCGGCACCCGCATCGGTGGTGACATTATTACGGGTGTTATACGTCGTCCCCCAGACATTATTGTTGTGTGGACTCGCTTTCATTATGTTCAACCGCTCGCGAATACTGTTTAGCTCAGCATCAAAGACCAACGGTAATGTTGCTGCCATATTGAGTACGGCTGCCGTAGAAGGCGTGATGCGTTTCTCCGGGACGGGTGTCGGCGTTGGATCGGGAGTCGGGTCTGGTTTCGGATCCGGTTTTGGGTCTGGTTTTGGATCCGGTTTCGGATTTGGGTTGGGGTCCGGGTTGGGTTTGACATCATTGGTCAGGTTCCAGTTGCTGTTGCCGTCGCTTTTCAGGACATACTCATAGGTCCCAAGATCAACGAAACCGCCGGTATTACCCAGCGTAAACGAAGCATCCCCTCCCCCTGTTTTCACCAGCGTCATCGCGTCGTCAGACTGAGGGCTGACGCCGGTATCCTGAACAAAGATTTTAAAATTGCCAGTGGCGTTGTTGTTGACGACCAGTTGATCGCCCCGGGAGCCTGCAACGTTGGTATGCAGGTAGAAATTACCGCTGCCGGAAAGTTCACTGGTGGTCAGCGTATTGTAGATACCGTTAGTTGTGGCAGGCGCTGCTGTTTGTGCTGATAAATAAACATCACCGTCGTTGAGGAGCAAACTGTTTACTCTATATTCGCAGTTGCTGGTGCCTGCACAGGAATTATTGCTGTTAAGCCAGACACTGCCCCGGCTGGCAGCCGTCAGGTCGGCAAGCGTCGTATCGACGCCATTTCCGATAGTTAATGTCGCGCTATCGGTAATCCGGACCACCCCTTCAAGTTTAACTGGCGTAACATTATCCCGTGGCGCCATTAACGACAGGCTTCCTGTCGCTCCACTGACCGATGCATCCGCCAGCGTACCTGCGTAGACGATTGCCGTCCCGCCAGCGACCTGTAGATCTTCTGCCCGGGCCAGAGCCTGAAACTCATCTTTTGACCGACCAAGGGTATATTGCCCACCGGAATTAACCTTTGTGGCGAAGTCCTGACCCAGGTTTTGCATTGCCCCACCGTTGCCAACCGTGGAATCGCGAGCTTCGGTACCTGCTAATACCAATAAATTACCGCCATTTTCCAGCAGCACATTGGTCGCTAAATTTCCGGCAATGGAAAAGGTGCCGTACTGGTGAGTACCGCTGATTTCAATACCGTTAGCCGTGCTCGTCTGGAGAGCGGCACCGCTGTTCTGGATGATATCTGTCGCTTTGCCATTATCGTTGACTGTCAGCGTACCGCCTTCATTAATCGTTGTTTTTACTGCCTCACCGTTAGCCGAAACTGTTTGTATTCCGCCGTCGTTAATCGTTGTCTCAGTCGCCACACCCTCGACGATTTGTTCACCGCCGGTAAGCATCGTGCCAGTCGCAGTGGCTTTTGTTTTGACGATCTCCCGTCCGCCCGCATTGACCTGTGTTTTGGCGGAAGTGGTGTCTGACTCCACGGTTAACACGCCGCCATTTGCCAGCAGGATATTGTTCGCCGCATCCTGCTCGATGCTGAACGCGACGCCATCAGCGCGTGTCCCTGTGACCCGCGTCGCCCTGGTGGTTGCCACCAACGCGCCCTGGCTACTCTGCTGTATCCCCGTAGCGCTGCCTTTCTCCCGCACATCGAGTGTGCCGCCGTCATTAAGTACCGAGTTTTCAGCCAGACCGCCCTCATTAACTACCTGTGAACCGCCATTAATAATGGAACCTTCCGTTGTCCCGTTTGCCATAATTTGTTGTAGGCCAGAGACGATATCGGTATTGATCGCCTTACCATAATTCTGAACGGTTTGCGTGCCGCCTTTGATGTGCGTTTTATCTGTTGACCCACCATCAACAATTTGTTCACCACTTTCGATATTTGCCTCAGTGGCTAAACCATATACCGTTTGCTTGCCACCTTTGATATTTGCTTTATCAGAAGTGGCACTGGCATATATTGTTTGGGTGCCCGCACTATTGAGTACAGTGCCAACATCTTTTCCATAAACATCCATTTTGCCGTTGGCATTAATAATCGTATCAACTGCCCGGGAACCAGTAACGACTGTTAATGAGCCAGCGTTTTCCAGCACTACATTTTTAGCTTCTGAATTCCTGATGTAGAAAGCATCACCATAACTGTTGGTTCCTTCGATAAGTGTTCCGGAAGTCGTGGAAGCAATCAATGCGCCGCCGGATTGTTGCTCAACATGCTTAGCCTCACCACCGTCCTGAACCTCCAGAACGCCACCATTATTAAGTCTGGTGGTATCTGTTTTAGCCTCCTTCTGGACAATCAGCTTACCGCCAGCATCAACGGTAGTATTTTTCGCCGTGGTTTTAGCCACTACCGTCAGTTCGCCGGTATTTTCCAGCACAACATAATTAGCCTCCCCTCCGGTAATAGTGAAGTGAGAGAGCTTGTTGTATCCTTCAATATCAGTCCCTGCGCCCGTGTTGGCAACTAAAGCACTGCCCGTCTCCTGGTTAACCCCATGTGCGATACCACCGGTATAGACAATCAGCGAGCCTCCGACGCTAATATTGCTGCCAGTTGCCGTACCATCTTTCTCAACAACCTGCCGGCTCCCGGAGGAGATATTTGTCGTGTCAGCTTTCCCGCCGCTCTTGATATTTTGTGTTCCGCTGTTGATATTGGTTCCCGTGGCAATACCATGATTATTTATATTCTGTGTGCCACCATTAATTATGGTATTGGTCGCGTTTCCGGCAACATCCATAACGCCGCCATTATCTATTCGGGTCGCATCAGCTTTAGCATTCGTTAAAACTGACATTGTTCCTTTATCTTTAATAATCGTCTTATTTGCCGAACCATATACGTCTAAATGACCACCGTTTTCCAGCAACACATTGTCTGCCACGTTATTGTGAATAGAGAATGCCCCTTCACTATTCGTACCGCTCACCGTCGACCAGTCAGTCATTGCTTTTAAAGCCGCGCCATCGTGCTGAGTAACATTTGTTGCCATACCACCTCTAACATCAAGCACGCCACCGGAATAAATTTCAATAACATCCGAGGTGCTGGTGTTATCAACAATTTGCGTCCCACCAGAATAGATCTGAGTATTTTTTGCCGTTGACTTACTATTCAGAGACTGAGTTCCGCCTTCAATCGTGGTGAACATAGCCTGGCTGTTATTTAATTGTTGCGTTCCTCCACTCTTAATGGTGGTTATTTCTGCGGTACTTGAATCGACAACCTGTAGACCACCATATATTGTGGTGTTCAGCGCATGGCTCTTAACTGTTCTTTGCTCGCCTCCATTCTTAATGGTAGTATTTTCTACACTGCTTGAGTCCACATACTGCCACCCCCCATCTATTGTTGTGTTCGTTGCCAGACTTCCTTGCGTAATCTCCTGATACCCGGACATATTTATCGTCGTACCGTCAACACGCCCCTGACTCGATACTGACTGGCTCCCACCATTAATTATTGTTCCATTCGCAGTTCCCCCCATTACTGTTGAACGACCGCTTATTATCGTTGTTGCATTACTGGTACCACCTGCATAAACATACTGACTGCCACTCTGGATTATCGTCCCTGTGGAAATTCCCCCGTCCAGAATTGTCTGGCTGCCACCGTTAATGACTGTATTATTGGCCTGCCCCTGATGAGTACCATTGGCTGATACATATTGACGGCCACCAGATTCAATAATACTTCCATTAGATACCCCGCCATAAACATCCTGATAACCGTGGTTGATAATATGAGTGTTATTTGTTGTACCTCGTTCATCCACTCTTTGGACGCCATCTACAGTCTCATCGTTTACCACGCCAATAACGGTTGAAGTAAAAGCTGCCATCCCTGGTGGGGCATATATCAAAGCAGATATCAATAAGGAAAGTACTGAACGGCGAAAATAATAGCGACTGGTCCTGTTCATAAATTTCATCCTCTGAAAAGTGAATACTGAGTAGCGGGTAAGCGACCTTAGCTCTGCTGCAACATCGGCCCACAGGCACCAGACCAGGGGATTCATCCTTAAGAGACAGCGCAAGTGTATTGTGTTCACCGCTCATCAAAGACATCATGATGAAATGATGATATTCCGCATAAGAAAGAGGCATTTTTTAAACGCAGTGCGCTGAAGTGTGGTTGGATAAAAAAGTCAATCTATTCAGGAAATACGGGCGTATTCTTTTCTTTCGACATTGAAGCCGTCGGAAAAATAAAATGATTTACATAATCGTTTCTGATGAATATCTTCTGCTCACATAAAAATCACGCAATAATATTGAGATTGCAGATTGTTTTACTTTTACAGCTTTCGTCCACCCATTGTTGGGCAAATATTGGTAGAGTCAGAGCACGAAAGTTAATACCACGTTCTCACAGCTCCTCCAACAGCACGGCAAGATGCCGCATACTGCGCCCCAGTCGGTTTAGTTTACAGACTACCAGTACGTCCCCTACCGATAATGTCCTGAGCCGTTTGTTCTGTCCGGGCCTGCTGCCACGGTTATGCGCTGAAGTGGTAACTCTGAGCACGCAGTTCATCAGTCAGGCGTGGTACACCGTAACCCTATTATTGATGGGTAATATCAAAAAAACTTTCAGGCAGCTAAGGAAAGTTGAACCAGACATTAGATGAAATATTTCAACCAATTACAGCACCAGTTCAGACACCGCAAACTTATCAAATAAATCAAGGGGTTACGTGAAAGCATAGCCCCTTTTACTTTGGTAGTGACAGCAAAATGGATGCAGTGTGAAGAATAATCCCGTTTACTCAATCAATAATACATATTATTTCAATCTACGTTATTATCTCTTTGTAAAAATCGCCATTTATTTATCATTGAAAACTGCTTTTAGAACTTTATACAAGGGGCCTAGTCACAACAGGACTATTCTCAACGGGCTCATCCTCAGAGGAACTATCATCAAAGTCATCATCCATAGATGAAATACCATCGAATGGTGCCACGCCCGTGATCATTTTTATTTTTTTATTACGATCAGATAAGACTCCATTTAAACCGTTTTCGCTCACAGGCTTTAATGATTTTTCATAACTCTCATTGTTAGCAGGCGTATTAAAAATACACGGAGTATCAACATCAAACAATGACGTCCCCCAGTTCACATATTTAATATCATAGTTACTGAAGTTCTGTCCAGAAAAGAAGCACCCCTTAAAGTCCAATCCACCTAAATTATATAAACCACCCTCTTCTTTTGGGAGAGTAATTTTAATTCTGGCTATCTCCCAGACAAAATTGCCATTTTTGTATTTGAATACCGTTTCAAGATCTCCTCCAGACAGCTTGACTTCTGGAAATAATTTGAAATTAAACCCTACATTATTATGTGTGAACGTAGATGAACAAAAGATGGAAAAAGCTTGCAGTGCTGAATTATAGCTATCGATTTTATCTTGAGGCTGCGCTCTTGGTAGAAACTTATAGCAACACTCATAAAAATTAAGTAGAAACTCTGATGACCTTCCATTTTTATCAAATAATACCCGCTGAAAATGCTGCACAAACTTATTCGTTTTTTCTTGAATATCTATGGTGTGTTCCTTTGACTCTAACAAAGATGAATCCTGTTGAAGTGCATTGCTCATCTGGTTGAGGAACAACTGCATTTCTTTCAACTTATCTCCATAGTGACCTTTAACTTGCTGAGAATTTTTAGTTACAGTTGAAAACTTATCTGTGTGGTTTTCATATAAATTAGGTGATTCCATACAGTCATTTGGCGGCGTTTCTGAAATAACACTACGCGTTCTACCTGGCTGAAGTGAAGCAACATGAAAATCACTTTTTCTTATATTGTCGAATAGGGTCTGTTCATTTCTCTTAGCGCATTCAATAAACTGATCAACATTATTTTTATTAGATGACAGGTTAATTTCAGAAACCGCATTTTCTTTGTTCTCCAGCTTTAGTTTAACGAGAAGGTCTTCCCACACCGTTTTTTTTAAAAATACTACGTCAGGCTCACCATCAGCAACTAACTCTTGATTATTATCAAAGTGTACGTTGTATACTTTTAATTTATTTTCATTAGCATCATATTTAATACGTTTTAATTGTTCTCCGGATCCCATAATGACAAAAGCATTGCCTTCATGATATTTACATTCAGACATCATTTTTTGTAAAATTTCAAGAGCACCGTTATACGTCCCTGAGGCAGCTTCTTTACAAATTAATTTTATAATACTATAAGCTAGTAACTCCATGGATTTAGAAGATTTTCTTTCATTACAATTTCCACTATTTATAAATGTGCTAGTGTTAATTTCGTTGCTTTTACTAACTAACATTGTCTTTTCCTCAGTTAATGTCTACATGACTATTTTTAATGTTATTATTGTTTGTCACTATAAAAAATCGCTCATTTGAGACAATTGCTGGCATTAACAGCTTCATATGCTATACATGGTACTTTTAATTAATTTAGCACAGGAATGTTAAATTTAATAAACAAAAGGTTATTTCGCTGTATGATAAAAACCACCCGTTATAATTTATTTGTGAAAATCGTTTTTCGAGTATTAGAAATTTATATCTAAATAGCGTTGATTAATGAGCAAAGCCAGACTCCTGTAACGCTCACAAGACTCTTCTGCATGCGACGGCGGTTCTAGTCAGTAGTAGATGTTTAAGGCGTGGCAGAGACATTTCATCCTTACTCTACGGCATTGTTCTACATACATTGGTCGTGGTACTCACTCAGCATAAGTGAGCGAACAGAGAATAGTTCAGTGATTTGAGTAATTAACCTGATTAAATGAATGGGTATAATAAATGATAATACTCTGGCTTTATCGTTAATTACTTAATTCCACATGTAAGCAATTTGCCCGCTTGGCATAGCGGGCATTTTTTCCAGGTACTTTTGAATGAGTACTGATGGATAAATACATTGCAGTGGCGTGCCACGTACCAAAACACCAGCCCTCATTCGAAACCACCCACCACACTTCTTCCTTGAAATGGCGTTAGTCGTGAAATATAGACCGCCATCGAGTACCCCTTGTACCCTTAACTCTTCCTGATACGAGAATGCTGATTTGGTGGCCCTTGCTGGACTTGAACCAGCGACCAGGCGATTATGAGTCGTCTGCTCTAACCACTGAGCTAAAGGGCCTTGAGTATGCAATAACAATACTTATAAACCACGCAATAAACATGATGATCTTATGATGTAAATAACAGATTTTTTATGCGTTCTCATCCATCCTGGGTCGTCAATACATGCGACATAAAACCCGACACCACCTCCATTCGCAAAGTCGATACTCGCAGTCAACAAGCAAATGTTAATAATTAGCACAATCTATAGTTATCATCGATTCAATGATACTTTGTGATGATTTTGTATCTAATAATATAAGTTTATTACATTAACTGAAGAGTTTTCGCATCATTATGATATCTGTTACTTTTCACCCCATAAAAATAAACTTCATATAGCAATATATTCTTTCATAGATCTTATTCTGCTAATCATTAGTTTCGTATGAGCGATTTTTGACAGTTGCCTCTCCAGACCACATCGATAATTAAAAAAACAGATTTAAGCATTATCCTTTTCCATATAAATATTGGATAAAAGTAGGACATCTGTTTGCAATTACTTTCACAACAATTAAACATTTTTATGTTTCCGTATACACCATATTACTCTACCATTAGAGGAACTTTATTATGTTTTCTATAAAACCAGGACCAAGAAATTTACCTATCGACAACCCCACATTGTTATCATGGAACATTACTGACGGGAATCTAAATTCCAAATTAAATACATTAGAATATCTAAACTGTATAACAAATATTATTAATTCTTGTGGAGTTTATCCTCAGGATTTAAAAGACAGAGAAATTATATCAACTTTTCACGCAGAAAAAGTCATTAATGATCTGTTAAAAAACGATTATAAAATTTCCCTTTTTCCAGATACAACTTACCGAGAGTTGAATAAAGCAGCACAGCGTAGCATTACAGCGCCAGACAGGATAGGAGAAGGAAAAACATGGGTTTATCAACGAGATACAATGATTGAAAGAGGTGATAACAGCGGTGTTCATCAGTATGGTCCAGCTGAACATTTCACTCACATTATATCTGACAAACCGTCTCCAAAAGATAAGTATGTTGCATATGCTATTAACATTCCTGACTATGAACTGGCAGCTGATGTATATAATATTAACGTAACGTCACCTTCCGGCCAGCAAGAAACATTTAAAATATTAATCAATCCAGAACATCTACGGCAAACACTTGAGCGTAAATCTCTTACTGCTGATCAGAAATCACAATGTGAAATCATCACACCCAAAAAACCTGGCGAGGCGATTCTTCATGCTTTTAATGCCACCTACCAGCAAATCAGGAAAAATATGGCCGAGTTTGCACGTTGCCATTATGGTTATATACAAATCCCTCCCGTAACAACTTTCCGCGCCGACGGACCAGAAACACCTGAAGAAGAAAAAGGTTACTGGTATCACGCTTATCAACCCGAAGATCTTTGTACCATCCATAATCCAATGGGAGATTTGCAGGATTTTATCGCATTGGTTAAAGATGCCAAAAAATTTGGCATCGATATCATTCCTGATTATACATTTAACTTTATGGGGATCGGAGGAAGTGGTAAAAACGATCTGGATTATCCCTCTGCCGATATACGAGCGAAGATTAGAAAAGATATAGAAAGTGGTATCCCTGGCTATTGGCAAGGTCAGGTCTTGATTCCCTTTATTATAGATCCAGTAACAAAAGAACGTGACCAAATCCATCCAGAAGATATACATCTCACTGCAAAAGACTTCGAAGCAAGTAAAGATAATATTTCTAAGGATGAATGGGAAAACCTCCATGCATTAAAAGAAAAGCGTTTAAATGGAATGCCTAAAACAACACCCAAAAGTGACCAGGTTATTATGTTGCAAAATCAATACGTTCGTGAAATGCGAAAATATGGCGTACGAGGTTTACGTTATGATGCAGCAAAACACTCAAAACATGAACAAATAGAGAGGTCGATAACCCCACCGCTTAAAAATTATAATGAGCGGTTGCACAATACAAATTTATTTAATCCAAAATATCAAAAAAAAGCTGTTATGAATTACATGGAATACCTGGTAACTTGTCCGTTAGATGAACAACAAATGTCATCGCTGCTTTATGAAAGAGATGATTTAAGCGCCATTGATTTTTCATTGCTCATGAAGACGATAAAAGCCTTTTCATTCGGTGGAGATCTCCAAACCCTTGCATCAAAACCGGGTTCCGCAATCTCAAGCATCCCATCAGAAAGACGGATATTGATTAACATCAACCACGACTTCCCTAACAATGGTAATCTTTTCAATGACTTTTTATTTAACCATCAGCAAGATGAACAATTAGCAATGGCATATATGGCCGCTCTCCCGTTCAGCAGGCCTTTAGTTTACTGGGATGGTCAGGTATTAAAATCAACGACTGAGATTAAAAATGATGATGGGTCCACTCGTGTCGGCGGTGAGGCGTGGCTTAATAAAGGTTGCTCTACCTATCAGCAGCTCTACAACGAATTCCACGCATTATATATAGATAAAGAAGGAATATGGAGCGCATTTGAGGGTGTATTTGCAACTAAAAATGTTCTGGCCTTTAGTCGTGGGGATTCTGTGAACATTAATCACTCTCCTCATGATGGACTAGTTATAATAAATAAAGGAAACGAAGAAGTTGAAGGTACCTGGCCTAACAAATTGCAACCAGGAATATATAAAAACATGGGGAGTAATAGCGTTACCATTAATAATAATAATACACGCAAAAGTATTACCCCTGGTAAAGTATTTACGCTTAGAGGCGGAGCTCTAAATATCAATATTCCTGGGCGCAGCGCTCTTCTTTTAGGGAAAACAGGAGAACCGCCGAACTATTTCTCTTTGTAATTTAATGTTATATCTGCCCCGCTAAAACGGGGCAGATGATATGTTTAGTTTACTAACGGTCATTTTGCAGTGAAGCCATTTACTGTTTTTTATCGACCAGATAATCTGTTCTCTGATGGTAGCTCTCCCTAACCTGTTGCTTTAGTTATTCATTTCCTGTCTCCTTTGCCTTAATACCCTACATTAAATGTTACTAATTTGTTGCTTTTGATCACAATAAGAAAACAATATGTCGCTTTTGTGCGCATTTTTCAGAAATGTAGATATTTTTAGATTATGGCTACGAAATGAGCATCGCCATGTCACCCTACATCTCATAAGAGGATCGCTTCTGATGAATGCACTGACCGCCGTACAAAATAACGCTGTCGATTCAGGCCAGGACTATAGCGGATTCACTCTCATCCCGTCGGCGCAATCCCCGCGTCTGCTGGAACTCACCTTCACCGAACAGACGACCAAACAGTTTCTCGAGCAGGTTGCCGAATGGCCCGTGCAGGCGCTGGAGTACAAATCGTTTCTGCGTTTTCGGGTAGGCAAAATTCTTGATGATTTGTGTGCGAATCAGCTGCAACCGTTGCTGTTGAAGACGCTGCTAAACCGTGCTGAAGGTGCGCTGTTAATTAATGCGGTAGGTGTCGATGATGTCGCGCAGGCAGATGAGATGGTGAAGCTGGCAACGGCGGTGGCGCATCTGATTGGTCGCTCAAATTTCGACGCCATGAGTGGTCAGTATTACGCGCGTTTTGTGGTGAAAAATGTCGATAACTCAGACAGCTATCTGCGTCAGCCGCATCGTGTGATGGAGCTGCACAACGACGGCACATACGTCGAAGAAATCACTGATTACGTGCTGATGATGAAAATCGACGAGCAAAACATGCAGGGCGGCAACTCGCTGCTGCTGCATCTCGATGACTGGGAACATCTGGAGCACTATTTCCGCCATCCGCTGGCGCGCCGTCCGATGCGCTTTGCTGCGCCGCCGAGCAAAAACGTCAGCAAAGATGTCTTCCATCCGGTGTTCGACGTCGACCAGCAGGGCCGCCCGGTGATGCGCTATATCGACCAGTTCGTTCAGCCGAAGGATTTCGAGGAAGGCGTGTGGTTGAGCGAGCTTTCAGACGCCATTGAAACCAGCAAAGGCATTTTGTCTGTACCCGTTCCCGTTGGCAAATTCCTTTTGATAAACAATCTGTTCTGGCTACATGGACGCGACCGCTTTACTCCGCATCCGGATCTGCGTCGCGAACTGATGCGCCAGCGCGGCTATTTCGCTTACGCCACTCACCACTACCAGACGCATCAGTAAGCGCAAAGGAATCGAGCGGATGTATGATTTTGTGATTATTGGCGGCGGCATCATTGGCATGTCGACCGCCATGCAACTGATTGATGTCTATCCGGACGCCCGCATTGCGTTGCTGGAAAAAGAGTCCGGCCCGGCCTGTCACCAGACGGGCCACAACAGCGGCGTGATCCATGCTGGGGTCTATTACACGCCCGGCAGCCTGAAGGCGCAGTTTTGCCTGGCGGGAAACCGCGCCACTAAAGCCTTTTGCGATCAAAACGGCATTCGCTACGACAACTGCGGCAAGATGCTGGTCGCCACGTCTGAACTCGAAATGGAACGGATGCGCGCTTTATGGGAACGCACAGCGGCGAACGGTATTGAGCGCGAGTGGTTAAACGCCGAGGAGCTACGCGAGCGCGAACCGAATATCACCGGGCTTGGCGGTATTTTTGTGCCGTCCAGCGGTATTGTCAGCTACCGCGAAGTGACAGCGGCAATGGCAAAAATCTTCCAGGCCAGAGGTGGTGAGATTATTTATAACGCCGAAGTCAGCGCCCTCAGTGAGCATAAAAACGGAGTGGTGATACGGACCCGTCAGGGCGGTGAATATGAAGCATCGACGCTGATTAGCTGTTCCGGGCTGATGGCTGACCGGCTGGTGAAAATGCTCGGACTCGAGCCGGGCTTTATCATCTGCCCGTTCCGTGGCGAATATTTCCGCCTTGCCCCGGCGCATAAACAGATTGTTAACCACCTGATTTACCCCATCCCCGACCCGGCAATGCCGTTTTTGGGCGTGCATCTCACTCGTATGATCGACGGCAGCGTGACCGTCGGGCCAAACGCGGTGCTGGCGTTCAAACGCGAAGGCTATCGCAAGCGCGACTTCTCATTTAGCGACACGCTGGAGATTTTGGGCTCGTCGGGGATTCGCCGGGTGCTGCAAAACCATCTACGCTCAGGACTGGGCGAGATGAAAAACTCGCTGTGCAAAAGCGGCTATCTGCGGCTGGTGCAAAAGTATTGTCCCGGGCTTTCGTTAAGCGATTTCCAGCCCTGGCCCGCCGGTGTGCGTGCGCAGGCAGTATCGCCGGACGGCAAGCTGATTGACGATTTTCTGTTTGTCACCACCCCGCGCACGATCCACACCTGCAATGCGCCCTCCCCGGCAGCGACATCAGCAATTCCTATTGGTGCGCATATTGTCAGCAAGGTACAAACGCTGTTGGCAAGCCAGAGTAACCCCGGACGCACGCTGCGAGCGGCACGTAGTGTGGATGCCTTACACGCCGCCTTTAATCAATAACCTTTGAAAACAGGATGTAGCGATGAAACTGAACGACAGTAACTTATTCCGCCAGCAGGCGTTAATTAACGGGGAATGGCTGGACGCCAACAATGGCGAAGTCATCGAGGTCACCAATCCGGCGAATGGCGACAAGCTGGGTAGCGTACCCAAAATGGGCGCAGATGAAACCCGCGCCGCTATCGACGCCGCCAACCGCGCCCTGCCCGCCTGGCGTGCCCTTACCGCCAAAGAACGCGCCAACATTCTGCGTAACTGGTTCAATTTGATGATGGAGCATCAGGACGATTTAGCGCGCCTGATGACCCTCGAACAGGGCAAACCGCTGGCGGAAGCGAAAGGCGAAATCAGCTACGCCGCCTCATTTATTGAGTGGTTTGCCGAAGAAGGCAAACGCATTTATGGCGACACCATTCCCGGTCATCAGGCCGATAAACGCCTGATTGTTATCAAGCAGCCGATTGGCGTCACCGCGGCTATCACGCCGTGGAACTTCCCGGCGGCGATGATTACCCGCAAAGCCGGTCCGGCGCTGGCGGCAGGCTGCACGATGGTGCTGAAGCCCGCCAGTCAGACGCCGTTCTCAGCGCTGGCGCTGGCAGAGCTGGCTATTCGCGCGGGCATTCCGGCTGGCGTGTTTAACGTGGTGACCGGTTCGGCGGGCGCGGTCGGTAACGAACTGACCAGCAACCCGCTGGTGCGCAAGCTGTCGTTTACCGGCTCGACCGAAATTGGCCGTCAGTTAATGGAACAGTGCGCGAAAGACATCAAAAAAGTGTCGCTGGAGCTGGGCGGCAACGCACCGTTTATCGTCTTTGACGATGCCGATCTCGATAAAGCCGTGGAAGGTGCGCTGGCCTCGAAATTCCGTAACGCCGGGCAAACCTGCGTCTGCGCCAACCGCCTGTATGTACAGGACGGCGTGTATGACCGCTTTGCTGAAAAATTGCAGCAGGCGGTGAGCAAACAGCACATCGGTGATGGGCTGGAAAAAGGCGTAACCATTGGGCCACTGATCGATGAAAAAGCGGTAGCAAAAGTGGAAGAGCATATCGCCGATGCGCTGGAGAAAGGCGCGCGCGTGGTTTGCGGCGGTAAAGCGCATGAACGCGGCGGCAACTTCTTCCAGCCAACCATTCTGGTGGATGTTCCGGCCAACGCCAAAGTGTCGAAAGAAGAGACGTTCGGCCCCCTCGCCCCGCTGTTCCGTTTTAAAGATGAAGCCGATGTGATTGCGCAGGCCAATGACACCGAGTTTGGCCTTGCCGCCTATTTCTACGCCCGTGATTTAAGCCGCGTCTTCCGCGTGGGCGAGGCGCTGGAATACGGCATCGTCGGTATCAATACCGGCATTATTTCCAATGAAGTGGCCCCGTTCGGCGGCATAAAAGCCTCGGGTCTGGGTCGTGAAGGTTCGAAGTATGGCATCGAAGATTATTTAGAAATCAAATACATGTGCATCGGTCTTTAACTGGAGAACGCGAATGAGCAGCAATAAAGAGTTAATGCAGCGCCGCAGTCAGGCGATTCCCCGTGGCGTTGGGCAAATTCACCCCATTTTCGCTGATCGCGCAGAAAACTGCCGGGTGTGGGACGTTGAAGGCCGTGAGTATCTTGATTTCGCGGGCGGGATTGCGGTGCTCAATACCGGGCACCTGCATCCGAAAGTGGTGGCGGCAGTGGAAGCGCAGTTGAAAAAACTGTCGCACACTTGCTTCCAGGTGCTGGCTTATGAGCCATATCTGGCGCTGTGCGAAATAATGAATCAGAAGGTACCGGGCGATTTCGCCAAAAAAACGCTGCTGGTGACGACTGGTTCCGAAGCGGTGGAAAACGCGGTGAAAATCGCCCGCGCCGCCACCAAACGTAGCGGCACCATCGCCTTTAGCGGCGCGTATCACGGGCGTACGCACTACACGCTGGCGCTGACCGGCAAGGTGAATCCGTACTCTGCGGGTATGGGCCTGATGCCAGGGCATGTTTATCGCGCGCTTTATCCTTGCCCGCTCCACGGGATCAGTGAAGATGACGCTATCGCCAGTATTCACCGAATTTTTAAAAATGACGCGGCGCCGGAAGATATTGCCGCCATCGTGATTGAGCCGGTTCAGGGTGAAGGCGGTTTCTACGCCGCGACACCTGCGTTTATGCAGCGTTTACGCGCGCTGTGTGACGAGCACGGGATCATGTTGATTGCCGATGAAGTGCAAAGCGGCGCGGGACGTACCGGCACGCTGTTTGCGATGGAGCAAATGGGCGTCGCGCCGGATCTCACCACCTTTGCGAAATCGATCGCAGGCGGCTTCCCGCTGGCGGGCGTCACCGGGCGCGCCGAAGTGATGGATGCCGTCGCTCCAGGCGGTCTGGGCGGTACCTATGCGGGTAACCCGATTGCCTGCGTCGCGGCGCTGGAAGTGTTGAAGGTGTTTGAACAGGAAAATCTGCTGCAAAAAGCCAACGACCTGGGGCAAAAGCTGAAAGACGGATTATTGGCGATCGCCGAAAAACATACCGAGATCGGCGACGTTCGCGGGCTGGGGGCGATGATTGCTATCGAGCTGTTTGAAGATGGCGATCACAGCAAACCGGACGCCAAACTCACCGCCGACATCGTGGCGCACGCCCGCGATAAAGGCCTGATTCTTCTCTCCTGCGGCCCGTATTACAACGTGCTGCGCATCCTTGTCCCGCTCACTATTGAAGATGCTCAGATCCGTCAGGGGCTGGAGATCATCAGCCAGTGTTTTGATGAGGCGAAGCAGTAGCACCGCACCCATGCCGGAGGCGACGCTTTGCGTCTTGTCCGGCCTACGGAAATGTAGGTCGGATAAGGCGTTTACGCCGCATCCGACATTCGGCGCACCATGCCGGAGGCGACGCTTTGCGTCTTGTCCGGCCTACGAGAACCCAGGTCGGATAAGGCGTTTACGCCGCATCCGACAATCTGTACGTGAACAGGAATAAATCTATGTCGGCCGGATAAGGCGGAGCCGCTCTCCGGTAAAAAGAACCAATAACAATTAAACGCGTGACCCGACGCGGGAAATGTCGGGCCGCTCTCCCAAGTGTCACACTTTCGAGAGGATTCAGGATGGGGCAATCATCGCAACCACATGAGTTAGGCGGCGGGCTGAAATCACGCCACGTCACCATGTTGTCTATTGCCGGTGTTATCGGCGCAAGTCTGTTTGTCGGTTCCAGCGTCGCCATCGCCGAAGCGGGCCCGGCGGTATTACTGGCCTATCTGTTCGCCGGATTACTGGTGGTTATGATTATGCGGATGTTGGCGGAAATGGCGGTTGCTACACCCGACACGGGTTCGTTTTCCACCTATGCCGATAAAGCCATTGGCCGCTGGGCGGGCTATACCATCGGCTGGTTGTACTGGTGGTTTTGGGTACTGGTTATCCCGCTGGAAGCCAACATCGCCGCCATGATCCTGCACTCGTGGGTTCCAGGCATTCCCATCTGGTTATTTTCCCTCGTCATTACCCTCGCCTTAACCGGCAGTAATTTATTAAGCGTTAAAAACTACGGCGAATTTGAATTCTGGCTGGCGCTGTGCAAAGTCATTGCCATTCTGGCGTTTATATTCCTTGGCGCTGTAGCGATTAGCGGTTTTTACCCGTATGCCGACGTAAGCGGTATTTCAAGATTATGGGATAGCGGCGGCTTTATGCCCAACGGCTTCGGCGCAGTATTAAGCGCGATGCTGATCACCATGTTCTCATTTATGGGCGCAGAAATTGTCACCATCGCCGCAGCGGAATCCGACACCCCGGAAAAACACATTGTCCGCGCCACCAACTCGGTTATCTGGCGTATCTCTATTTTCTATTTGTGTTCTATTTTTGTCGTCGTGGCATTAATTCCGTGGAATATGCCGGGGCTGAAAGCCGTGGGTTCTTATCGCTCGGTTCTGGAATTGCTCAATATTCCTCATGCGAAATTAATCATGGACTGCGTGATATTACTTTCCGTAACCAGTTGCCTGAACTCGGCGCTGTATACCGCGTCAAGGATGCTCTACTCCTTAAGCCGTCGCGGTGATGCACCCGCGGTAATGGGCAAAATTAACCGCAGTAAAACCCCGTATGTGGCGGTATTACTCTCGACCGGTGCGGCGTTTTTAACGGTGGTGGTTAACTATTACGCACCGGCGAAAGTGTTTAAATTTTTGATCGACAGCTCCGGCGCTATCGCCCTGCTGGTTTATTTAGTCATCGCCGTTTCACAGTTACGGATGCGCAAAATCCTGCGAGCAGAAGGAAGCGAAATTCGCCTGCGAATGTGGCTTTATCCGTGGCTCACCTGGCTGGTAATCGGCTTTATTACCTTTGTGTTGGTAGTGATGCTATTCCGCCCGGCACAGCAACTCGAGGTCATCTCCACCGGCTTATTAGCGATAGGGATAATCTGTACCGTGCCGATTATGGCGCGCTGGAAAAAACTGGTATTGTGGCAAAAAACACCCGTTCATAATACGCGCTAATAATGATCAGGAGTCACACCATGACCATTACGTCTCTGGATGGCTATCGCTGGCTGAAGAACGATATTATTCGCGGTAATTTTCAACCGGATGAAAAATTACGGATGAGTTTGCTGACATCGCGTTATGCACTTGGCGTTGGGCCGTTGCGGGAAGCGCTTTCGCAACTGGTAGCAGAACGACTGGTCACGGTGGTGAATCAAAAAGGGTATCGGGTGGCGTCTATGTCAGAGCAGGAGCTGCTCGATATTTTCGACGCCCGCGCCAATATGGAAGCGATGCTGGTCAGTCTGGCGATTGCCCGCGGTGGCGATGAATGGGAGGCAGACGTTCTCGCAAAAGCGCATCTGCTGAGTAAGCTGGAGGCCTGTGACGCCAGTGAGAAAATGCTTGATGAGTGGGATCTGCGTCATCAGGCGTTTCATACTGCAATTGTGGCGGGCTGTGGTTCTCACTATTTGCTGCAAATGCGTGAACGGTTGTTTGATCTGGCGGCGCGCTATCGATTTATCTGGCTGCGGCGAACAGTGCTTTCGGTGGAAATGCTGGAGGATAAACGCGATCAGCACCAGACCCTGACTGCGGCGGTACTGGCGCGAGATACCGCGCGCGCCAGTGAGTTAATGCGCCAGCATTTACTGACGCCAATTCCCATTATCCAGCAGGCAATGGCTGGCAATTAACTACTCTTCAGGAATACGCAACACCTGCCCCGGGTAAATTTTATCCGGGCTTTTTAGCATCGGTTTATTCGCTTCGAAGATTTTATTGTACAGATTGGCATTACCGTAGACCTGTTTGGAAATGGCACTCAGAGTGTCGCCAGACTTAACGGTATAAAACTGGCTGGCAGTGGCTGGTGTCGCCGTTTTCACCTGATCATCGACACTGGCAATACCGGAAATATTCCCCACCGCAACAAGGATTTTCTCCTTCGCCTCCTGACTTAAGCCGTCACCAGTGACCGTCGCTTTGCCGTCGGCAATTTGAATATTCACTTTATCGGCATCAGGTATACCGGTTTTGTTCAAATGCTCCTGCACCTTCTTCGCCTGATCGTCTTTATCGTGCTGACCTGTAACCGCGTCCCAGAGTTTTTCTCCGGCATCTTTCACAAAATTGAACAGACCCATAGCTACCTCATTCGTTAACGGAAACACTCAGAAAGTGTAGCAGAGGAACGCGGCGCGTTAACGCCGCGGGGGTGAGGACAGGTTTAATCGCGGGTTTGCACCCAGAACGCGTGAATCAAACCGGGGATATACCCAAGCAGTGTCAGCAGAATATTAATAATGAACGCCCAACCGAACCCTTTACCGAGCAGCACGCCGAGCGGCGGCAGAATGATGGTGATGACGATTCTCCAGAAACCCATATGTACTCCCTATAAGAAAATTACTCATTGTTTAAAAAGAGATTTTATCTCTTAAGCGTAGTAATTTTAGCGGAGCCTGCCAGTTTCAGCTTACGCTTTTACTCTCATTTACGCTGCTGATGCTGGCATATATTGTATTTTTAGTTTAGAGTTTACTTAATTTAGAAAACACTTAAATAACTATGACTGAACTCGCGCAATTACAGGCCAGTGCCGAACAGGCAGCGGCCTTATTGAAAGCAATGAGCCACCCTAAACGGTTGCTGATTCTGTGCATGCTTAGCGGTTCCCCCGGTACCAGTGCGGGAGAGCTGACGCGCATTACCGGACTAAGTGCCTCTGCAACATCACAGCATCTCGCTCGTATGCGGGACGAAGGGCTTATCGACAGCCAACGGGATGCCCAACGCATTCTATATTCCATTAAAAATGAGGCGGTAAATGCCATTATCGCCACCCTGAAAAATGTCTATTGTCCGTAAGGAGTCACTATGGCTTTGACAACCATTTCGCCGCATGATGCACAAGAATTAATCGCACGCGGCGCAAAGTTAATCGATATTCGTGATGCTGATGAATATCTTCGTGAACATATTCCTGAAGCAGATTTGGCTCCATTATCTGTGCTCGAACAGTCAGGTCTTCCGGCTAAATTACGTCGTGAGCAAATTATCTTCCACTGCCAGGCAGGTAAACGCACCAGTAATAACGCCGATAAATTAGCAGCGATTGCCGCACCCGCAGAAATCTTTTTACTCGAAGATGGGATTGATGGCTGGAAAAAAGCAGGATTGCCAGTTGCGGTAAATAAGTCTCAACCCTTGCCGTTAATGCGCCAGGTGCAGATCGCCGCGGGTGGTTTAATATTAATCGGCGTTGTACTGGGTTATACCGTAAATAGTGGTTTCTTCTTATTAAGTGGCTTTGTTGGTGCCGGGTTACTGTTTGCAGGAATTAGCGGTTTTTGTGGGATGGCAAGGTTGTTAGATAAGATGCCGTGGAACCAACAAGCTTGAGAAGCGACGCCGGACGCGCCATAGCAGCGACATCCGGCCTCAGTAATTAGATCAGGAAATCGTCGAGAGATTTACCTTCTGCCAGCGCCTGAGCGATTGGCTTCGGTGTACGGCCCTGACCGGTCCAGGTTTTAGTTTCACCGTTAACATCGGTGAATTTATATTTTGCCGGACGCGGCTGGCGTTTTTTACCAGCGCGTGGTGCAGCAGCAGAGCTATTACCCAATAACTCTTCCGGGTTAATTCCGTCAGCTTTCATCAGCTCCAGCCAGGTACTAATTTTTTCCTGGCGCTCTGCCAGTTCACGCTGCTGCTGTTCTTCTTCTTCACGTCTTTCTTTAGTGACAACCCTGAATTTTTCGAGCATTTCTTCAAGAACGTCAATGGAGAATTCGCGAGCCATCGCACGGAGAGTGCGAATGTTATTTAGACTTTGTAACATTACGGACATAATAAAGGAAACCTTTTAACGCCAAAACAAAAAGTATTTCGTCGCGTAGTGTAAGCGATCACTTATTATATTTCCACAAAATTTAATCTATTTACAGTCCTGCACGAGATTATTTCAGCTGTTATTTTCTGAAACTCTCAGAATAATTTCAAGATTATATATTAGCCAATTTGATGAGTAATTTCGGTTATTGGTGAACAGAGCGGCGCTCTCTGCTCGCTAATTCCGCAAGCCTGATAAAACCAAATCGAATAAAAATGCAATATATACGAATAAAAATAAACATCACTCACTGGTGCTTTCTGCTGTTAATGTACATTGTCTGGCATAAAAAATGCTGAAAATGACCCAGTCACTGCATACACCGAACTCTCTACGCTTATAGCGTTACCTCACCCCCAAACTTTCATTAGTGAAAATAAAGATACGTGCATATCTAATTGATTTAATTAAAAATAAATCATATCAGCATGTAAAAATCCACAATGTACAAAAAACGCGCCGCTACGGAATATTTTATCTACAAAAACAGATTAAATAAAAATTTTTCACTAATTGATTAGTCATAGCCAGCGATATACGCTATGCGAAAATGCAGATGGCAATGAGATCCACTGCTTTCATCTCTATTAACGTCCCATTACGCTTTTATTAAGGAGCATTAGCATGTTCTCACCGCAGTCACGCTTGCGTCATGCAGTTGCAGATACGTTCGCGATGGTTGTTTACTGTTCTGTCGTGAACATGTGTATTGAAGTTTTCCTCTCCGGAATGAGCTTCGAACAGTCTCTTTATTCCAGATTGGTAGCGATTCCGGTGAACATCTTAATTGCATGGCCATACGGTATGTACCGCGATCTGTTTATGCGTGCGGCACGCAAAGTTAGTCCGTCGGGCTGGGTAAAAAATCTGGCGGATATCCTGGCGTATGTGACGTTCCAGTCACCGGTGTATGTGGCGATCTTGTTAGTGGTGGGCGCAGACTGGCATCAGATTATGGCGGCGGTCAGTTCAAACATCGTTGTTTCGATGTTGATGGGGGCGGTTTATGGCTACTTCCTCGATTATTGCCGCCGACTGTTTAAAGTCAGCCGTTACCAGCAGGTAAAAGCCTGACCCTTCTTTTCGCGACTGGCATCGCCAGTCGCGTCTTTAACTGGCTTCGCCAAATAAACCATTCAAATAACGTTCAAGCGCAACACGCGAACTAAAGCCATGCGGGATACCGTAATGCTCATGACATTCACCCGCTAAATAGAGCGGAAATTGCTGGTAATGATCGCACGTTTTAATATCGGAAGCGGGTTCAGCCAGTGTTGAACTGCGTTCTTTTAATGTTGGATGAATTACCAGAGCGGTACGTCCCATGCGTGCTTCGCGATTAACATAGACATAATTTTCCCCACGGCGGTAACCATACGCTTTCTGAGTTACCACATCGACAGTAAAACCGACTTTTTCAAGTACGCGCGCCACCTCGTCTGGTCGTAAATACATATTTGATCCTCGTTATTATCAACCGCGGGCCTACCTTACCTGATTGCGCATTCACAACGCTTTCAGAAAAGTCCATAAAGCCGCGATGAACCTCAGTTAAGAAAATTATGGTCTACACTGAAAATTACATCGAATTCTAATGGGGGATCATATGTTTAACCGACCGAACCGCAACGACGTCGATGATGGCGTGCAGGATATCCAGAATGATGTCAATCAATTAGCTGACAGCCTCGAATCTGTATTGAAGTCCTGGGGCAGCGACGCCAAAGGGGAAGCCGAAGCCGCTCGTAGTAAAGCGCAGGCTCTACTGAAAGAAACCAGAGCGCGAATGCATGGTCGTACTCGCGTTCAGCAAGCCGCGCACGATGCCGTTGGCTGCGCGGATTCTTTTGTTCGTGAAAGACCCTGGTGTAGCGTGGGTACAGCAGCTGCGGTTGGTATTTTTATCGGCGCACTGTTAAGCATGCGCAAATCGTAGTGCAACAATGATAATAAATACGCGTCTTTGACCCCGAAGCCTGGCTTCGGGGTTTCTTTTTGCCTGGTGAATCACAAAAATCCCCCTACCCCGTCACGCTCATACCCAGGGTAATTTCGACCACCATTTGCTATATATTGTGTGGTTGAATCTTTTTTCAACTACATCTAGTATCTCTGTATCAACAGAGAGACAACCCGACGCGTATCATCGCGCCGTATCTTCATTTTAAACGGAAATACGAATCATGCGCATTACTATTTACACTCGTAACGATTGCGTTCAGTGCCACGCCACCAAACGGGCGATGGAAAACCGGGGCTTTGATTTTGAAATGATTAATGTCGATCGCGTTCCTGAAGCGGCGGAAGCGTTACGTGCTCAGGGCTTTCGTCAGTTGCCGGTAGTGATTGCAGGCGATCTTAGCTGGTCTGGTTTCCGCCCGGACATGATCAATCGTCTGCATCCAGCGCCACACGCGGCCAGTGCATGAGCCAACTCGTCTACTTTTCCAGCAGCTCCGAAAATACGCAGCGTTTTATCGAACGTTTAGGACTGCCCGCGGTGCGCATCCCGCTCAATGAGCGGGAACGGATTCAGGTAGACGAGCCTTACATCCTGATCGTGCCCTCTTACGGCGGCGGCGGTACAGCTGGCGCGGTGCCACGACAGGTAATTCGCTTTTTAAACGACGCGCACAACCGGGCGTTGCTTCGCGGCGTTATTGCTTCGGGTAATCGCAACTTTGGTGAGGCGTATGGCCGCGCCGGAGATGTGATTGCCCGGAAATGCGGCGTGCCGTGGCTGTACCGCTTTGAACTCATGGGTACGCAAAGCGATATCGAAAACGTTCGTAAAGGAGTAACCGAATTTTGGCAACGACAACCGCAGAACGCCTGACGCAGGAAACGACGGATTACCACGCTCTGAATGCGATGCTTAATATTTACGATAACGCGGGTCGCATTCAGTTCGATAAAGATCGCCAGGCCGTTGACGCCTTTATGGCGACACATGTGCGTCCGAACAGTGTGACCTTCAGTAGCCAGCAGCAGCGCCTGAACTGGCTGGTCAACGAAGGTTACTATGATGAAAGCGTCCTTAATCGCTACTCTCGCGATTTTGTCATTACACTGTTTGCCCACGCACACGCCAGCGGTTTTCGTTTTCAGACATTCCTCGGAGCATGGAAGTTTTACACCAGCTATACGTTGAAGACATTCGACGGTAAGCGTTATCTGGAAGATTTTGCCGATCGAGTCACGATGGTGGCGCTGACGCTGGCACAAGGCGATAAAACACTGGCTACGCAACTGACCGATGAGATGCTGTCAGGACGCTTTCAGCCTGCAACACCGACATTCCTCAACTGCGGTAAGCGGCAGCGCGGCGAACTGGTTTCCTGTTTTTTGCTGCGTATTGAAGACAATATGGAGTCGATTGGCCGGGCAGTAAATTCCGCACTACAACTGTCGAAACGCGGCGGCGGCGTGGCATTTTTGCTGTCGAATCTGAGGGAAGCGGGCGCACCAATTAAACGTATTGAAAATCAATCCTCTGGCGTGATTCCGGTGATGAAAATGCTGGAGGACGCATTTTCTTATGCCAACCAGCTCGGCGCGCGTCAGGGTGCTGGCGCAGTCTATTTACATGCCCATCATCCCGATACTCTGCGTTTTCTCGATACGAAACGGGAAAATGCCGACGAGAAAATCCGCATTAAAACACTGTCGCTGGGCGTGGTTATCCCGGATATCACCTTCCATCTGGCAAAAGAGAATGCGCAGATGGCGCTGTTTTCGCCCTATGACGTTGAGCGAGTTTATGGCAAGCC
Organism: Escherichia sp. HH091_1A; assembly: GCF_030295175.1. Taxonomy (NCBI): domain Bacteria; kingdom Pseudomonadati; phylum Pseudomonadota; class Gammaproteobacteria; order Enterobacterales; family Enterobacteriaceae; genus Escherichia; species Escherichia sp. HH091_1A. Next base: position 3,385,092 of record NZ_AP025747.1, read on the forward strand.
GTTTGCCGATATCGCCATCAGCGAACACTATGCCGAACTGGTAGCCGATGAACGCATCCGTAAAAAATACATCAACGCCCGTGATTTCTTCCAGCGGCTGGCGGAGATCCAGTTTGAATCCGGCTATCCCTACATCATGTATGAAGACACGGTTAACCGTGCTAACCCTATTGCCGGGCGTATAAATATGAGCAATCTCTGCTCAGAAATTTTACAGATTAACAGCGCCTCAGAGTATGACGAGAATCTCGACTATGCCCGCACAGGCCATGATATTTCCTGCAATTTAGGTTCGTTGAATATTGCCCACACCATGGATTCCCCCGATTTTGCCCGCACGGTAGAGATCGCCGTACGCGGTTTAACTGCGGTGTCAGATATGAGTCATATTCGCAGCGTGCCGTCCATCGAAGCCGGAAATGCCGCCTCACACGCTATCGGTCTGGGGCAGATGAATTTACACGGTTATCTGGCGCGAGAAGGCATCGCCTATGGTTCGCCGGAAGCACTGGATTTCACCAATCTCTATTTCTACACCATCACCTGGCACGCGCTGCGTACCTCAATGTTGCTGGCGCGCGAACGCGGTGAAACCTTCGCCGGGTTCAAACAGTCACGCTATGCCAATGGTGAATATTTCAGCCAATATCTGCAAGGGAACTGGCAGCCGAAAACGGCGAAAGTTGGCGAGTTGTTTGCTCGCAGCGGTATTACGTTACCTACCCGCGAAATGTGGGCGCAACTGCGCGACGACGTGATGCGCTATGGCATATACAACCAAAATCTCCAGGCGGTGCCGCCAACCGGTTCCATCTCTTATATCAACCATGCCACGTCGAGTATTCATCCGATTGTGGCGAAAGTAGAGATACGCAAAGAGGGCAAAACAGGACGCGTTTACTACCCTGCCCCGTTTATGACTAACGAGAATCTGGCGCTGTATCAGGACGCTTACGAAATCGGCGCAGAAAAGATCATCGACACCTACGCCGAAGCGACTCGCCATGTCGATCAGGGGCTGTCGCTGACACTGTTTTTCCCCGATACCGCCACCACTCGCGATATCAACAAAGCGCAGATTTACGCCTGGCGCAAAGGTATCAAAACGCTCTACTACATCCGCCTGCGTCAGATGGCGCTGGAAGGTACTGAAATTGAAGGCTGCGTCTCCTGCGCGCTTTAAGGAATATCTATGAAACTCTCACGTATCAGCGCCATCAACTGGAATAAGATATCTGACGATAAAGATCTGGAGGTGTGGAATCGCCTGACCAGCAATTTCTGGCTCCCGGAAAAGGTGCCGCTGTCGAACGATATTCCCGCCTGGCAGACATTAAGTGTCGTAGAACAACAACTGACGATGCGCGTTTTTACTGGCCTGACGCTGCTCGACACGCTGCAAAATGTTATCGGCGCACCTTCGCTGATGCCCGATGCGATCACGCCCCATGAAGAGGCGGTTTTATCGAATATCAGCTTTATGGAAGCGGTTCATGCCCGCTCTTACAGTTCGATTTTCTCGACGCTGTGCCAGACCAAAGATGTCGATGCCGCCTACGCCTGGAGTGAAGAAAACGCGCCGTTGCAGCGAAAAGCACAGATTATTCAGCAACATTATCGCGGTAATAATCCGCTGAAAAAGAAAATCGCCAGTGTGTTTCTTGAATCTTTTTTGTTCTATTCCGGTTTCTGGCTGCCTATGTATTTTTCCAGTCGCGGAAAGCTAACCAATACCGCAGACCTGATCCGTCTGATTATCCGCGATGAAGCAGTGCACGGTTATTACATCGGCTATAAATATCAGAAAAACCTTGAAAAGATCTCCATGGCCCAACGTGAAGAGTTGAAGAGTTTCGCCTTCGATTTGCTACTGGAACTTTACGACAACGAGTTGCAATACACCGATGAGCTCTATGCCGAAACCACATGGGCTGACGATGTGAAAGCGTTTCTCTGTTACAACGCCAATAAGGCTTTGATGAATCTGGGCTACGAACCGCTATTTCCCGCAGAAATGGCGGAAGTAAATCCGGCAATCCTCGCCGCGCTTTCGCCGAATGCCGATGAAAATCACGATTTCTTTTCCGGTTCAGGCTCTTCATATGTGATGGGAAAAGCGGTAGAAACAGAAGATGAAGACTGGAATTTCTGAGTGTGTTATTTTCAAAAGTATCACCAACCACAGTAGGGAAATAATTCCTGCCAAATAGCTTTTTATCACGCAAATATTTTGTGGTGATCTACACTGATACTCTGTTGCATTATTCGCCTGAAACCACAATATTCAGGCGTTTTTTCGCTATCTATGACAAAAAAATATCAACTTTCTCGATTTGCCCTCAGCCCTTATATCATGGGAAATTCCGGCGATTTGCTCGCATCAATATTCATGCCACATTTGCCATCAGGGGTTGCCTCAGATTCTCAGTATGTTAGGGTAGAAAAAAGTGACTATTTCCATTGGGTAATGTATCGACATAAACAAATAACAGGAATCTTTCTATTGCATGGCAATTAAATTAGAAATTAAAAATCTCTATAAAATATTTGGCGAGCATCCTCAGCGAGCGTTCAAATATATCGAACAAGGACTTTCAAAAGAACAAATTCTGGAAAAAACCGGGCTATCGCTTGGCGTAAAAGACGCCAGTCTGGCCATTGAAGAAGGCGAGATATTTGTCATCATGGGATTATCCGGTTCGGGTAAATCCACAATGGTACGCCTTCTCAATCGCCTGATTGAACCCACCCGCGGGCAAGTGCTGATTGATGGTGTGGATATTGCCAAAATATCCGACGCCGAACTCCGTGAGGTGCGCAGAAAAAAGATTGCGATGGTCTTCCAGTCCTTTGCCTTAATGCCGCATATGACCGTGCTGGACAATACTGCATTCGGTATGGAATTGGCCGGAATTAATGCCGAAGAACGCCGGGAAAAAGCCCTTGATGCACTGCGTCAGGTCGGGCTGGAAAATTATGCCCATAGCTACCCGGACGAGCTCTCTGGTGGGATGCGTCAACGCGTCGGATTAGCACGCGCATTAGCAATTAATCCGGATATATTATTAATGGACGAAGCCTTCTCGGCGCTTGATCCATTAATTCGCACCGAGATGCAGGATGAGCTGGTAAAATTACAGGCGAAACATCAACGTACCATTGTCTTTATTTCTCACGATCTCGACGAAGCTATGCGTATTGGCGACCGAATTGCCATTATGCAAAATGGTGAAGTAGTACAGGTCGGTACACCGGATGAAATTCTCAATAATCCGGCGAATGATTATGTCCGAACCTTCTTCCGTGGCGTCGATATTAGTCAGGTATTCAGTGCGAAAGATATTGCCCGTCGGACACCGAATGGCTTAATTCGTAAAACTCCTGGCTTCGGCCCGCGTTCAGCACTGAAATTATTACAGGATGAAGATCGCGAATATGGTTACGTCATCGAACGCGGTAATAAATTTGTCGGTGCAGTGTCTATCGATTCACTTAAAACCGCGTTAACGCAGCAGCAAGGCCTTGATGCGGCGCTGATTGACGCGCCATTAGCGGTCGATGCGCAAACGCCTCTTAGCGACTTGCTCTCTCATGTCGGACAAGCGCCCTGTGCGGTGCCCGTGGTCGACGAGGACCAACAGTATGTCGGCATTATTTCGAAAGGAATGCTGCTGCGCGCTTTAGATCGTGAGGGGGTAAATAATGGCTGATCAAAATAATCCGTGGGATACCACGCCAGCGGCGGACAGTGCCGCACAATCCGCAGACGCCTGGGGTACACCGGCGACTGCACCGACTGACGGCGGTGGCGCTGACTGGCTGACCAGTACGCCTGCACCAAACGTCGAGCATTTTAATATTCTCGATCCGTTCCATAAAACGCTGATCCCGCTCGACAGTTGGGTCACTGAAGGGATCGACTGGGTCGTTACCCATTTCCGTCCCGTCTTCCAGGGCGTTCGCGTTCCGGTCGATTACATCCTTAACGGTTTCCAGCAATTGCTGCTGGGTATGCCCGCACCGGTGGCGATTATCGTTTTCGCTCTCATAGCCTGGCAAATTTCCGGTGTCGGAATGGGCGTGGCGACGCTGGTTTCGCTGATTGCCATCGGCGCAATCGGTGCCTGGTCGCAGGCAATGGTTACTCTGGCGCTGGTATTAACCGCCCTGCTGTTCTGTATCGTCATCGGTTTGCCGTTGGGGATCTGGCTGGCGAGAAGTCCACGAGCGGCGAAAATTATTCGTCCACTGCTTGATGCCATGCAGACCACGCCAGCGTTTGTTTATCTGGTGCCAATCGTCATGCTGTTTGGTATCGGTAACGTGCCGGGCGTAGTGGTGACGATCATCTTTGCTCTGCCGCCGATTATCCGTCTGACGATTCTGGGGATTAACCAGGTTCCGGCGGATCTGATTGAAGCCTCGCGCTCATTCGGTGCCAGCCCGCGTCAAATGCTGTTCAAAGTTCAGTTACCGCTGGCGATGCCGACCATAATGGCGGGCGTTAACCAGACGCTGATGCTGGCCCTTTCTATGGTGGTCATCGCCTCGATGATTGCCGTCGGCGGGCTGGGTCAGATGGTACTACGCGGTATCGGTCGCCTGGATATGGGGCTTGCCACCGTTGGCGGCGTCGGGATTGTGATCCTCGCCATTATCCTCGACCGCCTGACGCAGGCCGTTGGGCGCGACTCACGCAGTCGCGGCAACCGTCGCTGGTACACCACTGGCCCTGTCGGTCTGCTGACCCGTCCATTCATTAAGTAACTCTGCACTTGCCCGGTGACGCCGGGCATATCCCCCTGCCAAAAAAAGGAATAACAATGCGACATAGCGTACTTTTTGCGACAGCGTTTGCCACGCTTATCTCTACACAAACTTTTGCTGCCGATCTGCCGGGCAAAGGCATTACCGTTAATCCAGTTCAGAGCACCATCACTGAAGAAACCTTCCAGACGCTGCTGGTCAGTCGTGCACTGGAGAAATTAGGTTATACCGTCAATAAACCCAGCGAAGTGGATTACAACGTTGGCTACACCTCGCTTGCTTCCGGCGATGCAACCTTCACCGCAGTGAACTGGACGCCACTGCATGACAACATGTACGAAGCTGCCGGTGGCGATAAGAAATTTTATCGTGAAGGAGTATTTGTTAACGGCGCGGCACAAGGTTACCTGATCGATAAGAAAACCGCTGACCAGTATAAAATCACCAACATCGCGCAACTGAAAGATCCGAAGATCGCCAAACTGTTCGATACCAACGGCGACGGTAAAGCAGATTTGACTGGCTGTAACCCAGGCTGGGGCTGCGAAGGTGCGATCAACCACCAGCTTGCCGCGTATGAACTGACCAATACCGTGACGCATAATCAGGGGAACTACGCAGCGATGATGGCTGACACCATCAGTCGTTACAAAGAGGGTAAGCCGGTGTTTTACTACACCTGGACGCCGTACTGGGTGAGTAACGAACTGAAGCCGGGCAAAGATGTCGTCTGGTTGCAGGTGCCGTTCTCCGCACTGCCGGGCGATAAAAACGCCGACACTAAACTGCCGAATGGTGCGAATTATGGCTTCCCGGTCAGCACCATGCATATCGTTGCCAACAAAGCCTGGGCCGAGAAAAACCCGGCGGCAGCGAAACTGTTTGCCATTATGCAGTTGCCAGTGGCAGATATTAACGCCCAGAACGCCATTATGCATGACGGCAAAGCCTCAGAAGGCGATATTCAGGGCCACGTTGATGGCTGGATCAAAGCCCACCAGCAGCAGTTCGATGGCTGGGTGAATGAGGCGCTGGCAGCGCAGAAGTAATTTTTATTCGGGCGGATAAGGCGTTTTCGCCGCATCCGCCGCTCTGTACACAATGCCTGATGCGACGCGGCCGCGTCTTATCATGCCTACAAACCACACCGCACATTTCAACAATCTATCTTTCATCCCATATTCATCAACATCCGCTATTATTGATTTCCAGCTTAATCATCACCTGATGAACAAAAATAATGACTAAACCTAATCATGAGCTTAGCCCGGCACTGATCGTGCTGATGTCTATCGCCACCGGTCTGGCGGTAGCGAGTAACTATTACGCCCAGCCATTACTCGACACCATCGCGCGTAACTTTTCCCTTTCCGCCAGTTCGGCGGGCTTTATTGTTACCGCCGCGCAGTTGGGCTATGCCGCAGGTCTGCTGTTTCTTGTTCCCCTCGGTGATATGTTTGAACGCCGCCGCCTGATTGTCTCGATGACCTTACTGGCAGCGGGCGGTATGTTGATTACCGCCAGCAGTCAGTCGCTGGCGATGATGATCCTCGGTACGGCATTAACCGGTTTATTCTCGGTCGTGGCACAAATTCTGGTTCCGCTGGCAGCGACGCTGGCTTCACCGGACAAACGCGGCAAAGTGGTCGGCACCATTATGAGCGGGCTGCTGTTGGGGATCTTGCTGGCACGGACCGTTGCCGGGTTACTGGCAAACCTCGGCGGCTGGCGCACCGTCTTTTGGGTTGCCTCGGTGTTAATGGCACTGATGGCGCTGGCATTATGGCGTGGTCTGCCACAAATGAAATCAGAAACCCACCTCAACTACCCACAGTTGCTAGGTTCTGTTTTCAGCATGTTTATCAGCGATAAAATCCTGCGCACCCGCGCGTTGCTGGGCTGCCTGACCTTTGCCAACTTCAGCATTCTCTGGACCTCGATGGCCTTTTTGCTCGCCGCTCCGCCTTTTAATTACAGCGATGGCGTAATTGGTCTGTTTGGACTCGCGGGAGCTGCCGGAGCGTTGGGCGCTCGTCCGGCGGGCGGTTTTGCCGATAAGGGCAAATCACACCTCACCACAACTTTCGGCCTGCTGCTGCTGTTACTTTCATGGCTGGCTATCTGGTTTGGACACACTTCCGTACTGGCCTTGATTATCGGCATCCTGGTGCTGGATCTCACCGTGCAGGGCGTGCATATCACTAACCAGACGGTAATTTATCGAATACATCCTGATGCGCGTAATCGCCTGACCGCAGGTTACATGACCAGCTACTTTATTGGCGGTGCTGCCGGTTCGCTAATTTCAGCCTCAGCCTGGCAACATGGCGGTTGGGCTGGCGTTTGTCTGGCTGGCGCGACGATTGCCCTGGTTAACTTACTGGTCTGGTGGCGAGGTTTTCATCGTCAGGAAGCCGCAATTTAAGCAATCAGCAACCGTTTTCGTGGCTTTACACTTATAAGGGTGTTAAGAAGCCCATCAGTCTGATAAGGTTAAGATATTCATTCAGTCTATTTATAATATTAACAATCGTTAAGCGTACACTCTATGGAAAGCCCTACTCCACAGCCTGCTCCTGGTTCGGCGACCTTCATGGAAGGATGCAAAGACAGTTTACCGATTGTTATTAGTTATATTCCGGTGGCCTTTGCGTTCGGTCTGAATGCGACCCGTCTGGGATTCTCTCCTCTCGAAAGCGTTTTTTTCTCCTGCATCATTTATGCAGGCGCGAGCCAGTTCGTCATTACCGCGATGCTGGCAGCCGGGAGTAGTTTGTGGGTTGCTGCACTGACCGTCATGGCAATGGATGTTCGCCATGTTTTGTATGGCCCGTCACTGCGTAGCCGTATTATTCAGCGTCTGCAAAAATCGAAAACCGCCCTGTGGGCGTTTGGCCTGACGGATGAGGTTTTTGCCGCCGCAACCGCAAAACTGGTACGCAATAATCGCCGCTGGAGCGAGAACTGGATGATCGGCATTGCCTTCAGTTCATGGTCATCGTGGGTATTTGGTACGGTAATAGGGGCATTCTCCGGCAGCGGCTTGCTGCAAGGATATCCCGCCGTTGAAGCAGCATTAGGTTTTATGCTTCCGGCACTCTTTATGAGTTTCCTGCTCGCCTCTTTCCAGCGCAAACAATCTCTTTGCGTTACCGCAGCGTTAGTTGGTGCCCTTGCAGGCGTAACGCTATTTTCTATTCCCGTCGCCATTCTGGCAGGCATTGTCTGTGGCTGCCTCACTGCGTTAATCCAGGCATTCTGGCAAGGAGCGCCCGATGAGCTATGAGGTTCTGCTGCTTGGGTTACTGGTTGGCGCGGCGAATTATTGCTTCCGCTATTTGCCGCTGCGCCTGCGTGTGGGTAATGCCCGCCCAACCAAACGTGGCGCGATAGGCATATTGCTCGACACCATTGGCATCGCCTCGATATGCGCTCTGCTGGTTGTCTCTACCGCACCAGAAGTGATGCATGATACACGCCGTTTCGTGCCCACTCTGGTCGGCTTCGCGGTACTGGGTGCCAGTTTCTATAAAACACGCAGCATTATCATCCCAACACTGCTTAGTGCGCTGGCCTATGGGCTCGCCTGGAAAGTGATGGCGATTATATAACCCACAAGAATCATTTTTCTAAAACAATACATTTACTTTATTTGTCACTGTCGTTACTATATCGGCTGAAATTAATGAGGTCATACCCAAATGGATAGTTCGTTTACGCCCATTGAACAAATGCTAAAATTTCGCGCCAGCCGCCACGAAGATTTTCCTTATCAGGAGATCCTTCTGACCCGTCTTTGCATGCATATGCAAAGCAAACTGCTGGAGAACCGCAATAAAATGCTGAAGGCTCAGGGGATTAACGAGACGTTGTTTATGGCGTTGATTACGCTGGAGTCTCAGGAAAACCACAGTATTCAGCCTTCTGAATTGAGTTGTGCTCTTGGATCATCCCGTACCAACGCGACGCGTATTGCCGATGAACTGGAAAAACGCGGTTGGATCGAACGTCGTGAAAGCGATAACGATCGTCGTTGCCTGCATCTGCAATTAACGGAAAAAGGTCACGAGTTTTTGCGCGAGGTTTTACCGCCACAGCATAACTGCCTGCATCAACTCTGGTCCGCGCTCAGCACAACAGAAAAAGATCAGCTCGAGCAAATCACCCGCAAATTGCTCTCCCGTCTCGACCAGATGGAACAAGACGGTGTGGTTCTCGAAGCGATGAGCTAACGCGTCATCTCGCTCAAAAATCCAGATTTATAACAGAAAAAATGACCGGCCAGCATCGCAACATGCTGGCCTTTTTGGCAAGCAGGTCGGCTCAGCCGATGAGTTAAGAAGATCGTGGAGAACAATATGAGCGCAAATGCGGAGACTCAAACCCCGCAGCAACCGGTAAAGAAGAGCGGCAAACGTAAGCGTCTGCTCCTCCTTCTCACCTTGCTCTTTATAATTATTGCCGTAGCGATAGGGATTTATTGGTTTTTGGTACTGCGTCATTTCGAAGAAACCGATGACGCATATGTGGCAGGGAATCAGATTCAAATTATGTCTCAGGTGTCTGGCAGCGTGACGAAAGTCTGGGCCGATAACACCGATTTTGTAAAAGAAGGCGATGTGCTAGTCACTCTCGACCCGACGGATGCTCGCCAGGCGTTTGAAAAAGCCAAAACGGCACTGGCTTCCAGCGTTCGCCAAACCCACCAGCTGATGATTAACAGCAAACAGTTGCAGGCGAATATTGAGGTGCAGAAAATCGCCCTCGCGAAAGCACAAAGCGACTACAACCGTCGTGTGCCGCTGGGCAATGCCAACCTGATTGGTCGCGAAGAGCTGCAACATGCCCGCGACGCGGTGACCAGTGCCCAGGCGCAATTGGATGTCGCCATTCAACAATACAATGCCAATCAGGCGATGATTCTGGGGACTAAACTGGAAGATCAGCCTGCCGTGCAACAGGCTGCCACCGAAGTACGTAACGCCTGGCTGGCGCTGGAGCGTACCCGTATTGTCAGTCCGATGACCGGTTATGTCTCCCGCCGCGCAGTACAGCCTGGCGCGCAAATTAGCCCAACGACGCCGCTGATGGCGGTCGTTCCAGCCACCAATATGTGGGTGGATGCCAACTTTAAAGAAACGCAGATTGCCAATATGCGCATCGGTCAGCCGGTCACCATCACCACCGATATTTACGGCGATGATGTGAAATACACCGGTAAAGTGGTTGGTCTGGATATGGGCACAGGTAGCGCGTTCTCGCTGCTTCCGGCGCAAAACGCCACCGGTAACTGGATCAAAGTCGTTCAGCGTCTGCCTGTTCGTATTGAACTGGACCAGAAACAGCTGGAGCAATACCCGCTGCGTATCGGTTTATCCACGCTGGTGAGCGTCAATACCACTAACCGTGACGGTCAGGTACTGGCAAATAAAGTACGTTCCACACCGGTCGCGGTAAGCACCGCGCGTGAAATCAGCCTGGCACCTGTCAATAAACTGATCGACGATATCGTAAAAGCTAACGCTGGCTAATCCAGAGGTGCGTGTGATGCAACAGCAAAAACCGCTGGAAGGCGCGCAACTGGTCATTATGACGATTGCGCTGTCGCTAGCGACATTCATGCAGGTGCTGGACTCCACCATTGCTAACGTGGCGATCCCCACTATCGCCGGGAATCTGGGCTCATCGCTCAGCCAGGGAACGTGGGTAATCACTTCTTTCGGGGTGGCGAATGCCATCTCGATCCCGCTTACCGGCTGGCTGGCAAAGCGCGTTGGGGAAGTGAAGCTGTTCCTCTGGTCAACCATCGCCTTCGCTATTGCGTCGTGGGCGTGTGGTGTCTCCAGCAGCCTGAATATGCTGATCTTCTTCCGCGTGATTCAGGGGATTGTCGCTGGGCCGCTGATCCCGCTTTCGCAAAGTCTGTTACTGAATAACTACCCGCCAGCCAAACGTTCTATCGCGCTGGCGTTGTGGTCGATGACGGTGATTGTCGCGCCAATTTGCGGCCCGATCCTCGGCGGTTATATCAGCGATAATTACCACTGGGGCTGGATATTCTTCATCAACGTGCCGATTGGCGTGGCGGTGGTGTTGATGACACTGCAAACCCTGCGCGGACGCGAAACCCGCACCGAACGGCGGCGGATTGATGCCGTGGGGCTGGCACTGCTGGTGATTGGTATCGGCAGCCTGCAGATTATGCTCGACCGCGGTAAAGAGCTGGACTGGTTCTCATCGCAGGAAATAATCATTCTCACCGTGGTGGCGGTGGTGGCTATCTGCTTCCTGATTGTCTGGGAGCTAACTGACGATAATCCGATAGTCGATCTGTCGTTGTTTAAGTCGCGCAACTTCACCATCGGCTGCTTGTGTATCAGCCTCGCGTATATGCTCTACTTCGGCGCGATTGTTCTGCTGCCGCAGTTGTTGCAGGAGGTCTACGGTTACACGGCGACCTGGGCAGGTTTGGCCTCTGCGCCGGTAGGGATTATTCCGGTGATCCTGTCGCCGATTATCGGCCGCTTCGCGCATAAACTGGATATGCGGCGGCTGGTAACCTTCAGCTTTATTATGTATGCCGTCTGCTTCTACTGGCGTGCCTATACCTTTGAACCGGGTATGGATTTTGGTGCGTCGGCCTGGCCGCAGTTTATCCAGGGCTTCGCAGTGGCCTGCTTCTTTATGCCGCTGACCACCATTACGCTGTCTGGTTTGCCACCGGAACGACTGGCGGCGGCATCGAGCCTCTCTAACTTTACGCGAACGCTGGCGGGGTCTATCGGCACATCCATCACCACCACCATGTGGACTAACCGCGAGTCGATGCACCACGCACAGTTAACCGAGTCGGTAAACCCGTTTAACCCGAACGCTCAGGCGATGTACAGCCAACTGGAAGGGCTGGGGATGACGCAACAACAGGCATCAGGCTGGATTGCCCAGCAGATCACCAATCAGGGGCTGATTATTTCCGCCAATGAGATCTTCTGGATGTCAGCCGGGATATTCCTCGTCCTGCTGGGGCTGGTGTGGTTTGCTAAACCGCCATTTGGCGCAGGTGGCGGCGGAGGCGGTGCGCACTAAGGTTGTCAAAGGGAGCTGCGGCTCCCTTTTTATTTGCTCATTCTGTAAACGGTTGTTTTATCATCTCAAACGGTGTATCTTTTCGCCGCCCCAAACTCTTCCATTCACCATTAACCGGTTCTGAGCATTCGCTCAGGTTGTTAACTCTCTTTTTTCTTCGCCCTCGCTTTCGCGGGTGATACTCACATTTTTTTTAACCCCATAACTCGCACCCTCGCGGGCGTACATTTATTACACACAAAATAATGGATTATTATGAATACCCAACGAAAATACGGGAGAACCTGGCATTATCCTTTCTCCCCTGGCACCACCAGCGATGACCGTATTAACACCGATTACTGGCAGGATTTACAGGCCATCACGCAATTGGTGCACACAGAAAAACTCGACGGTGAAAATAACTGCCTTAACCGCTACGGCGTGTTTGCCCGTTCCCATGCCGCGCCTACACAATCGGCATGGACCTATAAAATTCGCCAACGCTGGCAACTGCTGAAAAACGATCTCGGCGATCTGGAGTTGTTTGGTGAAAATCTTTATGCCGTTCATTCGATTGAATATCGCGCTCTGGAACAGGACTTTTACCTGTTTGCCGTTCGCTGCCAGGATATGTGGCTGAGCTGGGAAGAGGTGCAGTTTTACGCCGCTCTGTTGGATTTCCCCTGCGTTCCCGAAATCTCCGGCCCGCAGCCGGGGAATGATGAAAAAAGCTGGCAACATGATTTTCTGGCGCTGACCAATGCGCGCGGCGTGTTCGATCCCTGGGATACGCAAACCGGGCAACCCTGTACGCTGGAAGGCATTGTCAGCCGGAATCGTGATGCGTTTTCCGTCGCTGACTTTTCGCATAACGTCTTCAAGTATGTGCGCAAAAATCATGTCAAAACCACCGAGCACTGGAAACGCCACTGGCGACGGGCGCGGATGGCCCATGAGTTCGCTTATGGAGAACAGTCATGATTTGGCAACTTACCGACGACAAACGCTGGTCGACGCTACGCCAGCGTTTTAGCTGGGTTGAGGATATGCATAACACGCCGCAAGACCCGGAGCATCATGGTGAAGGCGACGTTGGTGTGCATACTGAAATGGTGCTGAACGCACTCGTTGCGATGGCTGAGTTTCAGCAACTCCCCGCTCAGCAGCAGGAAATTTTATGGGCGGCGGCGTTATTGCATGACGTTGAAAAGCGCAGTACTACCGTGCAGGAAAACGGACGTATTCAGTCTCCTGGTCATGCTCGTCGGGGTGAATTGACGGCCCGACAAATTTTATGGCGCGATATCCCTACGCCGTTCGTGCTACGCGAGCAAATTGTTGCACTGGTGCGTCTGCATGGGTTACCGCTATGGTTACTGGAACGTCCGGAACCGGAGCGTTTGCTGCTCACGGCTGCAATGCGTATCGACACGCGTCTGCTCGCTTTGCTTGCTCGTGCCGATCTGCTTGGTCGCCATTGTCATGATCAGCAATCAATGCTGGAACGCATCGATCTGTTCGAGCTATTTTGCCAGGAGCAACAATGCTGGGGAAAAGTGCGTTCATTCGCTTCGGATTCCGCACGCTGGCATTACCTGACCCATGAACAAAGTTCTCCTGATTTTGTTCCCTGGGAGGCTGAATCTTTTGAGGTTATTTTGCTGTGTGGTTTACCGGGTATGGGCAAAGATCGCTTTATCAGTGAACAGTGCCAGAGAGTGAACGTTATCAGCCTTGATGATATGCGGCGGCGAATCAATGCCAGTCCGGACGACAAAACCGCCACCGGGCGTATTGTGCAACAGGCAAAAGAAGAAGCGCGCGTTTTTTTACGCCAGAAGAAGCCGTTCATCTGGAATGCAACGAACATTACCCGCCAGTTGCGTAGCCAGCTCATCAGTCTGTTTACGGCTTACGGTGCACGAGTAAAAATCGTTTATCTGGAAGTACCGTGGGCGCAATGGAAGCAGCAAAATGCCAGGCGCGAGTATGCCGTTCCTGAAGCGGTCGTGATGCGGATGGCCTCAAGGCTGGAAGTTCCTCAACCTGATGAAGCACATAGCGTGGAATATCGGGTGACTGACAGGTAATAAAAACCGGGCGGTGATATCACCTGCCCGGCCTCTTCAATTGACTAGATGTGCAATTCCTGCAACTTTTCTTTCGGCAGCGCCAACTCTTCGTTGCTGTTGATGCGTACGTCACGTTCCAGGATATTACGCGCAATATCCTGCGCTTCCTGCAACGAATGCATCTGATAAGTACCACACTGGTAGACGTTCAGTTCCGGGATCTGATTCTGATCCTGCACTTTCAGCACGTCTTCCATTGCCGCTTTCCAGGCATCAGCAACACGCTGCTCATCTGGCGTACCAATCAGACTCATATAAAAACCGGTGCGGCAGCCCATTGGCGAGATATCGATAATCTCAACGCCATTACCGTTCAGATGGTTACGCATAAAACCAGCAAACAGGTGCTCCAGGGTATGGATCCCTCTTTCTGGCATCACTTCTTTGTTCGGCACGCAGAAGCGCAGATCGAACACGGTGATTGCGTCGCCATGCGGGGTGTTCATTGTTTTCGCCACCCGAACTGCAGGCGCTTCCATCCGGGTATGATCGACTGTGAAGCTATCTAACAACGGCATTTAGCCACCTCCGGTAATTTTTTTAAAAATTTTCTGAACTATTTCTTCCCAGGCGAGTCTGAGTATATGAAAGACGCGCATTTGTTATCATCATCCCTGAATTCAGAGATGAAATTTTGGCCACTCACGAGTGGCCTTTTTCTTTTCTGTCAGGCGTGTTTTTCCAGCCACACCGCAAACGGTTCGGTATCAGCGGCTTCCATTTCCTGCTGACGGCGTACAGATGCCTCGCGCTCGGCTACAAAATCCTCTTCACGCAGAATTTCCAGCGGCTCTTCACGCAGCAGATTACGGTACGCTTCAGCAAACGCTTTACCTGTTCCGCCAATACCAGTATCAATCATAGACCTTAAGATACGGGCAGAGAAAGTCAGATCGGGATTATCGAAGCAGGCGACCAGTTCATCACACACTTTCTGGTACGCTTCGCCGCCGTTAATGCTATCCAGCGTTTGCGCCACGCGTTTTAGATCGCGGAACAAATCTTTCCCCACCTGCGGCAACGGGAACTGCGCGGTTTCGCAGCCGATACCCAGCGTCAGGCCCGGTTTGCGACCTTCGAGGATCACCCGGTTCCAGTTAACGCGTGTACAGGCAAGCTCGCTACTGCTCATTTCCGGTGCATCAGCCAGCGCACACCAGACCATAAACAGATCGAGGAATCGCACCTGTTGTTCATCTACACCAATCGGCGAGAACGGGTTGATGTCCAGCGAACGCACTTCAATATATTCAATGCCGCCACGTAACAACGCATCAGAAGGCGACTCGCCGCTGTGGGTCACACGTTTTGGACGAATCGGCGCGTACAGTTCGTTTTCAATCTGCAGCACATTGCTGTTGATTTGCAACCGCTTACCGTCTTTCTCAATACCAATCTTCGCGTACTCTTCCGATGGCGTTTTGATTGCCTGTTTAAGGCCCGCTACGTACTCGTAGAGATCGTTGAAGGTGATACCAAGATTGCTTTGCGATTTGTTGGTATAGCCAAGATCGCTCAAACGAAGAGAGGTCGCATACGGCAGGTAATACATACCGCACTCAGTTTTCTCAAACGGCAGCGACGTTGGTTTTCCTTGCAAGAAAGAAGAACAAATCGCCGGAGACGCGCCAAACAGATAAGGAATGACCCAACCGAAACGATAGTAATTGCGAATAACGCGGAAATAGCCCGCAGAAATTTTCTCTTTGGCATCAGCGCCCGAGATATCGCCGCACTTCGCTTGCCAGAATGCCATTGGCAAAGAGAAATTGTAGTGCACGCCGGAAATGGTTTGCATCAGTGCGCCATAGCGATTTTTCAGCCCTTCACGGTACAGCGTTTTAAAGCGACCGGTGTTTGAAGTGCCGTACTGTGCCAGTTCGATGTCCTGACCTTCTGCGATATAGCATGGCATACTTAACGGCCACATCCGCTCATCGCCCATGTTGCGCGCCGTATAACGATGCAGATCGCGCATAAAGGTCAGCATATGTTCAATATCACCATCCACTGGTGTAATAAATTCCAGCAATGCTTCCGCAAAATCGGTAGTAATCCATTTATGCGTCAGTGCGGAACCTAATGCTTCAGGATGACCTGTTGTTGCCAGTGTGCCATCAGCATTAACACGCAAAGTTTCGCGCTCAAGCCCACGCTGTATCCCCTTTAACGCCTGAGGATGTTTTTCCAGCCAGGCCAGCGCCTGTGATACGTCCGGGATCAAGTTGACCTCCCGCCTGTCAAAATCGTTTTAATTAGCATAACTGTAATGGTGACCATGTGTGCAGGCCTACAATTAGTGCCACCATATCATGCCCTGAACGGTCGCTGCTGCAACTGCAACATAACGTAACGCTTTACCAAGGCACAAAAAAAAGATTACTGGCCCCCAGGAGATGCGCATCCATCCCGCTAACAGACACAGTAAATCGCCAACCACGGGCATCCAGCTTAATAATAGCGTGACTGCACCATAGCGTTTCAGCCAGCCGGTAGCTTTCTCTTGCCAGCGCGATGTTTTACGCAATGGAAAGAAACGCCCAAGGATAACGTTAGTTAACCCTCCAAGGCTATTACCCATTGTTGCTGTTAAAACTAAAACCCAGGGATGACTTACCCCGGAAAGCAACATTGCAACCAGCACGACTTCGGAATTACCGGGTAATAGTGTAGCGCTGAGGAAACTACTGGCAAACAACGAGAAAAGCGATAAAACTTCACTCACAGCAAGCGAACATCCACAGCGTCCATGCCTGCAGCACGGGCCGCCTGAATACCGAAATCGGCATCTTCAAAGACCACACACTGCGTTGGTTGCACGCCCATACGCTGCGCGCACAACAAAAATGTGTCTGGCGCAGGTTTATGATGTTTGACGTGATCGGCAGCAACGACGGCGTCAAAATAACAGCGTAATCCCAGGTGCGTTAGCAGTGCCTCAGCGATGGCGCTTTCACTCCCCGTTCCTACAGCCATTGGTCGACGTCCGTGCCAGCTTTTCACCACTTCAACAAGGGGGAGTGGTTCGACGCTATCGAGTAACATGCTTCTGACTGCTTCTGTTTTTTCACACGCCAGCGCATGCGGGTCGAGATCGGCCTGATTCAGTTCAATAATCGCCTGAGCAATGCGCCACGTGGGCGAGCCATTAAGCGCAATCATCGCCTGAACATCGTACTGAAGACCATAGTGTCCTAATACTTCGCGCCACGCTTTACGGTGCGTAGGCTCCGTATCCAGGATTGTGCCATCCATATCAAAAATTAAACCTGCATAACGCTCGTACATGGTCTTCTCGCAAGTCGAAAAATATGACGCTACTTTAGCGTAATTGCTTGATTTTGTCGCTGATGGCGAAGGAGAAGAATATTCAGGAAATGGATAAAGTAGCTATTTAGAAATGAGATATTTTTGAAGGGGATTTTTTGGAGAAGATGGTGCATCCGGGAGGATGACTCACTGGCGTTCGCCCTTCGGGCCGTTGCTGCCGCAACGTTATCCTCCCTGGAGCAGACGGTGATTACCATCGCCTCTTCCATACCATCATCGCTGAAGATTACGGAGAATATGGTGCATCCGGGAGGATTACTCGCCTTGCGGCTCGCCCTTCGGGCCGTTGCTGGCGCAACGTTATCCTTCCTGGTGCCTGCGGTTAATTCCGCTACCTCTTCGATATCTTCATTGCTGAAGATTTCGGAGAATATGGTGCATCCGGGAGGATTCGAACCTCCGACCGCTCGGTTCGTAGCCGAGTACTCTATCCAGCTGAGCTACGGATGCATCGGGAAATTTATTTTACTGCTGATATTGATATCGCTACTAAAGCCATATCAAGTAAGAGATGGTGCATCCGGGAGGATTACTCGCCTTACGGCTCGCCCTTCGGGCCGTTGCTAAAGCAACGTTATCCTCCCTGGTGCTTGCGGTTAGTACCGCCACCTCTTCGACACCTTCATCGCTGAAGATTTCGTAGAATATGGTGCATCCGGGAGGATTCGAACCTCCGACCGCTCGGTTCGTAGCCGAGTACTCTATCCAGCTGAGCTACGGATGCATCGGGAAACTTACTTTACTGCAGATTTTTTGATACCGCTACTAAAGCCGTATCAAGTAAGAGATGGTGCATCCGGGAGGATTACTCGCCTTACGGCTCGCCCTTCGGGCCGTTGCTAAAACAACGTTATCCTCCCTGGTGCTTGCGGTTAGTACCGCCACCTCTTCGACACCTTCATCGCTGAAGGTTTCGTAGAATATGGTGCATCCGGGAGGATTCGAACCTCCGACCGCTCGGTTCGTAGCCGAGTACTCTATCCAGCTGAGCTACGGATGCAAATGGCGGTGAGGCGGGGATTCGAACCCCGGATGCAGCTTTTGACCGCATACTCCCTTAGCAGGGGAGCGCCTTCAGCCTCTCGGCCACCTCACCACACGCCTCTTACGAGTGCTTCGAAGAACTTGTTTATCGCTCATCGTCGCTGCGTGGCGCACATATTACTTTCTGAGACTTATAAGTCAAACAATTTTTCCCACACTTTTATCGTTTGCACACTTCACGCTCAATTAGTCTGTAAAAACGTCAAAAAGAGTGTTTTATCAACAGAAAAACGGAGGTCTGACAGATAGCAGTAATGCAAAAAATGGAGACTAAAGTGGAATGAACGGGAGTAAAGCGAAAAAACAATGGAGTGAAGGAGGAATTTTGAGGGTGCGTCTCACCGATAAAGATGAGACGCGGAAAGATTAGTAACTGGACTGCTGGGATTTTTCAGCCTGGATACGCTGGTAGATCTCTTCACGGTGAACAGAAACTTCCTTCGGGGCATTTACGCCAATACGTACCTGGTTGCCCTTTACCCCTAAAACTGTCACGGTGACCTCATCCCCAATCATGAGGGTCTCACCAACTCGACGAGTCAGAATCAGCATTCTTTGCTCCTTGAAAGATTAAAAGAGTCGGGTCTCTCTGTATCCCGGCATTATCCATCATATAACGCCAAAAAGTAAGCAATGACAAACACATTACATGTAAGCAGTCATGGCATTACATTCTGTTAAACCTAAGTTTAGCCGATATACACAACTTCAACCTGACTTTATCGTTGTCGATAGCGTTAATGCGAATGCCGTGAAGCGAGTCCACGGCATTGCCTGACGCTTATATTATTGCAATTTCGCGCTGACCCAGCCTTTCACACTGGCTAACGCTGCAGGTAAGGCCGCAGCATCCGTACCACCGGCTTGCGCCATGTCAGGACGTCCACCACCCTTGCCGCCCACCTGCTGAGCGACCATACCAATCAGTTCCCCTGCTTTCACACGATCTGTGACGTCCTTAGATACGCCTGCAATCAGAGAAACCTTACCTTCGGCTACCGTTGCCAGCACGATAATTGTCGACCCCAGCTGATTTTTTAAATCGTCAACCATGGTACGCAACATTTTCGGCTCAACACCGCTAAGCTCGCTAACCAACAGCTTAACACCATTAACATCAATTGCCTTACTGGAAAGATTTGCGCTCTCCTGTGCGGCAGCCTGTTCTTTAAGCTGTTGTAACTCTTTTTCCAGCTGACGCGTACGTTCCAGTACTGAACGCACTTTATCAGCCAGATTATTGCTATCGCCTTTCAGCAGATGTGCGACTTCGCTTAAGCGATCGCTGTCTGCATGAACGGTGGCGATAGCGCCTTCTCCGGTTACCGCTTCGATACGACGAACGCCTGCAGCAGTACCCGATTCAGAGATGATGCGGAACAGACCAATATCACCGGTGCGGCTGGCGTGAGTACCGCCACACAGCTCGGTGGAGAAATCGCCCATGCTCAGCACGCGAACGCGCTCATCATACTTCTCGCCAAACAGCGCCATAGCGCCTTTCGCTTTCGCCGCTTCGAGATCCATGATGTTGGTTTCGATCGGCAAGTTACGGCGAATCTGCGCGTTCACCAGGTCTTCGACTGCACGAATCTCTTCTGGTTTCATCGCTTCGTTGTGTGAAAAGTCGAAGCGCAGCACTTTGTCGTTAACCAGTGAACCTTTCTGCGATACATGAGTACCCAGAACCTGGCGCAGCGCAGCGTGCATCAGGTGCGTTGCGGAGTGATTCAGACGAATACGAGCGCGACGAGCCTCATCAACATCAGCCTGCACCGCGTCGCCCACTTTCAGAGAACCCGCAGCAAGTTTACCGATGTGACCAATCGCCTGGCCGTATTTCTGCGTATCTTCCACCGCAAAGGAGAAGTTAACGCCTTTCAGTTCGCCTTTATCGCCAACCTGACCGCCAGATTCCGCATAGAATGGCGTTTGATCCAGCACGACTACCGCTTCCTGGCCTGCATTAATGGCATCAACCGCTTTACCATCAACAAACAGCGCGGTCACTTTGCCGTTCAGTTCCAGATGGTCATAGCCTTTAAATTCAGATGCACTGTCAACACGGATCATTGCGTTGTAATCGGCACCAAAGCCGCTGGCTTCGCGCGCACGACGACGCTGCTCTTCCATTGCTGCTTCAAAACCAGCTTCGTCAACTTTGATGTTGCGTTCACGACAAACATCAGCCGTCAGGTCAACTGGGAAACCGTAGGTGTCGTACAGACGGAAAGCAGTTTCGCCATCCAGCGTATCGCCAGAAAGTTTCGCCAGCTCTTCGTCCAGCAGCGCCAGACCGCGCTCCAGAGTGCGGGCAAACTGTTCTTCTTCAGTCTTCAGCACCTGCTCAACCTGTGCCTGCTGGCGTTTCAGGTCTTCACCCGCAGAGCCCATAACGTCGATCAGCGGACCAACCAGTTTGTAGAAGAAAGTTTCTTTCGCGCCGAGCATATTACCGTGACGCACTGCGCGACGAATGATACGACGCAGTACATAACCGCGGTTTTCGTTGGACGGCATTACGCCATCTGCGATCAGGAACGCACAAGAACGAATGTGGTCAGCGATTACGCGCAGTGATTTATTGCTCAGATCGGTCGCACCAGTGACTTTCGCTACTGCCTGGATCAGCGTGCGGAACAGGTCAATGTCATAGTTAGAGTTAACGTGTTGCAGCACCGCAGCAATACGCTCCAGACCCATACCGGTATCTACAGACGGCTTCGGCAGCGGTTCCATCGTGCCATCTGCCTGGCGGTTGAACTGCATGAAGACGATGTTCCAAATCTCAATGTAACGGTCGCCGTCTTCTTCCGGACTTCCCGGAGGGCCACCCCAAATGTGGTCGCCGTGATCGTAGAAGATTTCGGTGCACGGGCCACACGGACCAGTGTCACCCATCTGCCAGAAGTTGTCAGATGCGTATGGCGCACCTTTGTTATCGCCGATGCGAATAATACGTTCGCGCGGGATCCCTACTTCTTTTTCCCAGATTTCGTAGGCTTCGTCGTCGCTTTCATAGACGGTAACCCACAGACGCTCTTTCGGCAGGGCAAACCATTTTTCGCTGGTCAGCAGTTCCCATGCAAACTGAATAGCATCGTGTTTGAAATAGTCGCCGAAGCTGAAGTTGCCCAGCATTTCGAAGAAGGTATGGTGACGCGCGGTGTAACCGACGTTTTCCAGGTCGTTGTGTTTACCACCCGCACGCACGCAGCGTTGGGAAGTGGTAGCGCGGGAATAATTACGCTTGTCGAGCCCAAGGAACACATCCTTGAACTGGTTCATCCCGGCGTTGGTAAACAACAAAGTTGGGTCGTTATGGGGTACCAGGGAGCTGCTGGCAACTACCTGATGTCCCTTACTATGGAAAAAGTCGAGAAACGCCTGACGGATCTCAGCGGTGCTCTTGCTCATAATTATCCTGAAATCAAGCTAACGAAATATCGCCACCAGCGACAGCGTGTCTTAACCGCCGGGCTGGTAACTGAAAAGTGGGAATAAGATAAGTTTTCTTGACTGGGAAGTAAAATACCGTATGCGTTCAGTCGGCAAAATTTCGCCAAATATCCTGGATATCCTCCATCAGATAGCCGCGATAGAGCAGAAAACGCTGGATCTTAACTTTTTCTGAAAAGACAGTTGGCAAAGGTTCGCCATATTTTCGCGTCGCCTGATCGCGCGCCAGTGCACACCAGTCGATGTCACATTCACGCATCGCTTTTTCTGTCGCCTCGCGGGAAAGACCTTTCTGATTCAGTTCCTGACGGATACGCGCCGGACCGTAGCCTTTGCGGCTACGGCTGGCGATAAAGCGCGCAACAAATCGGCTGTCATCGAGATAGCCATGTTCATGGCACCAGGCAATAACACGCTCGTAATCTTCTACCGTGGCATCAATCTCTTCCGGGCCATTTTTGCCCATAATCGGTGCCGCGAGTTTACGCCGCAGTTCTTGCTCACTGTGATCGCGCACCGCCAGAATGCGTACCGCACGATCCAACAGGCGAGCATATGCCGGGCGACGGGATGTTGATTCTGTCATGGCATACCCTTACAACTTAAAAAGCAAAAGGGCCGCAGATGCGACCCTTGTGTATCAAACAAGACGATTAAAAATCTTCGTTAGTTTCTGCTACGCCTTCGCTGTCATCTACAGAGAAATCCGGCGTTGAGTTCGGGTTGCTCAGCAGCAACTCACGTACTTTCTTCTCGATCTCTTTCGCAGTTTCCGGGTTGTCTTTCAGCCAGGCAGTCGCATTCGCTTTACCCTGACCGATCTTCTCACCTTTGTAGCTGTACCACGCGCCCGCTTTCTCGATCAGCTTCTCTTTCACGCCCAGGTCAACCAGTTCGCCGTAGAAGTTGATACCTTCGCCGTAGAGGATCTGGAATTCAGCCTGTTTAAACGGCGCAGCGATTTTGTTCTTCACCACTTTCACGCGGGTTTCGCTACCCACCACGTTTTCGCCCTCTTTCACCGCGCCGATGCGACGGATGTCGAGACGAACAGAAGCGTAGAATTTCAGCGCGTTACCACCGGTAGTCGTTTCCGGGTTACCGAACATCACACCAATTTTCATACGGATCTGGTTGATGAAGATCAGCAGCGTGTTGGACTGCTTCAGGTTACCCGCCAGCTTACGCATCGCCTGGCTCATCATACGTGCCGCAAGGCCCATGTGAGAGTCGCCGATTTCGCCTTCGATTTCCGCTTTCGGCGTCAGTGCCGCCACGGAGTCAACGACGATAACGTCTACTGCGCCAGAACGCGCCAGAGCGTCACAGATTTCCAGTGCCTGCTCGCCGGTGTCCGGCTGGGAGCACAGCAGGTTGTCGATATCGACGCCCAGTTTACGTGCATAGATTGGGTCCAGCGCGTGTTCAGCATCGATAAACGCACAGGTTTTACCTTCACGCTGCGCTGCGGCGATCACCTGTAACGTCAGCGTGGTTTTACCGGAAGATTCCGGTCCGTAGATTTCGACGATACGGCCCATCGGCAGACCACCTGCCCCAAGCGCGATATCCAGTGAAAGCGAACCGGTAGAGATGGTTTCCACATCCATGGAACGGTCTTCACCCAGGCGCATGATGGAGCCTTTACCAAATTGTTTCTCAATCTGGCCCAGTGCTGCCGCCAACGCTTTCTGTTTGTTTTCGTCGATAGCCATTTTTACTCCTGTCATGCCGGGTAATACCGGATAGTCAATATGTTCTGTTGAAGCAATTATACTGTATGCTCATACAGTATCAAGTGTTTTGTAGAAATTGTTGCCACAAGGTTTGCAATGCATACGCAGTAGCCTGACGACGCACCGCATCACGATCACCGCTGAAGCATTCCCGGCGGGTAATGCCTTCGCCGCGGGCAGTGGCAAAAGCAAACCAGACAGTGCCGACAGGTTTCTCTTCACTACCGCCATCCGGCCCGGCGATACCGCTGATAGACACAGCATAATCAGCACGAGCCGCTTTCAGTGCGCCTATCGCCATTTCCACCACGACGGGTTCGCTCACCGCGCCATGCTGCGCCAGCGTCTCTTCGCGTACGCCGATCATCTGCGCTTTGGCTTCGTTACTGTAGGTGACAAATCCGCGTTCAAACCAGGCGGAACTACCGGCAATATCGGTAATCACTTTCGCTACCCAACCGCCGGTACAAGACTCGGCAGTTGTTACGGTTGCGCCACGGGCTTTCAGCGTCTGCCCTACCTGTTCGCTTAACTGCATCAGTTCACTGTCAATCATCACAACCTCAGTCAGTCAAAAAATATATGCCGGACAAGATAGCACTTTCCCGCAGAAGATGGGGACGAGCGATTCATTTTACGAGTTGCGTTCCGGAAAAAGACTGTTGCGACCAGTCGGTAAAGAAAAAGCGCTACCATGCCGCGTTCACATTGATATGTATTCACAGGGAGAGAATAGCAATGGCAACAAAGAAAACGGATAACACGCCACAAAACGCGCTTAAACAAACCACGCAAATGCGTATTTGGGTCATCATTGGTGGCATCGGTGCACTGGTTTCAGTGATATGTAAAATTTTATCTTCTGGCTACCTTGAACCTTTCGACTTCGGTCAGGCTGCGTTAGGCGTTGTCTGCCTGGGATATGCGATATCGCTGTCGAAAAAAATCAAGCAATTACGTCATTCGAATAAACAGTAAGAAAACAGAGGGAAGTTTAACCCCCCTCTTGCAAAGAGTTACTGAACGCGCGCCAGTGCCACGGCTTGTCCTAACTGCCAGACGGCCATTGCGTAATGGGTGCTGTGATTGTAACGGGTGATAGTGTAGAAGTTCGGCAAACCGTACCAGTACTGGTAACCGGTGCCAACATCCAGGCGCAGTAAGCTGGCCTGCTGATGATTGCCCAGCGGCTGCTGTGGCGTTAGTCCAGCTGCAGCAAGTTGTGAAATGCTGTACTTGGTTTTGAAGCCATTCGGTAAGCCTGGAGCCTGACCGTTTGCCATCACCGCAACCTGATCACCTTTCACCCAGCCGTGCGCTTTGAAATAGTTCGCCACGCTACCGATGGCATCAACCGGATCCCACAGGTTGATATGCCCGTCGCCGCTAAAATCCACTGCATATTGTTTATAAGACGATGGCATAAACTGACCGTAGCCCATCGCCCCGGCAAAGGAACCTTTCAGATTGAGCGGATCGTCCTGCTCATCGCGCGCCATCAGCAAGAAGGTTTCCAGCTCACCAGAGAAATACTCCGCGCGGCGTGGGTAGTTAAATGACAACGTTGCCAGCGCATCGAGGATACGAGTTTTCCCCATCACGCGTCCCCAGCGAGTTTCGACGCCGATAATCCCGACGATGATTTCTGGCGGTACGCCATACACTTGCCACGCACGATTCAGCGCATCTTCATACTGATTCCAGAAAACCACGCCGTTTTGCACGTTGTCCGGCGTAATAAATTTTTTGCGATAACGCAGCCATGCGCCGTTCGGACCTGATGGCGGCTTCACCGATGTGGTTGGTGCCTGGTTATCCATCAGCCGCAATACCGAATCCAGACGTTTCGCCTGGGAGAGAATTTCCTGCAACTGCTGACGATTGAAACCGTGTTTGTTCACCATTTTGTCGATGAACTGCTGGGCATTCGGGTTGTTAGCGAAATCGCCGCCCATCTGCATCACATTGTGCTGCGGCTCAAGCAGGAAGCCGCCAGACGGCGTTCCGGTGGTCGTTTCAGTCTCAGTAGGTTTTGGCTTGCTGCTACAGGCGGCAAGCAACACAAAAAGGGGAAGCAATGTTACATAACGACGCTTGAACATGAGGGGTCCATTTAACAGATTCAACCAGGGGCAAGTATGGTAAAGCATCACGCCCCGCACAAGGAAGCGGTAGTCACTGCCCGATACGGACTTTACATAACTCAACTCATTCTCCTCGCTATCCTTTCATTTAAACTTTCAAGTTAAAATATTTATCTTTCATTTTGCGATCAAAATAACACTTTTAAATCTTTCAATCTGATTATATTAGGTTGCCGTTTGGTAATAAAACAATAAATCCTGAAGGAGAGAACAATGATAGAAACCATTACTCATGGTGCAGAGTGGTTTATCGGGCTGTTCCAAAAGGGCGGAGAGGTGTTTACCGGGATGGTGACCGGCATTCTTCCGCTGTTGATTAGCCTGCTGGTTATCATGAACGCACTGATTAATTTTATCGGTCAGCATCGTATTGAACGTTTTGCTCAACGTTGCGCCGGTAACCCTGTTTCCCGTTACCTGCTGTTACCGTGCATTGGCACGTTTGTCTTTTGCAATCCGATGACCTTAAGCCTGGGTCGCTTTATGCCGGAAAAGTACAAACCCAGCTATTACGCGGCGGCCTCTTATAGCTGTCACTCAATGAATGGCCTCTTCCCCCATATCAACCCTGGCGAACTGTTTGTTTATCTCGGAATTGCCAGCGGTCTGACAACACTGAATCTGCCACTTGGCCCACTGGCGGTAAGCTATCTGCTGGTTGGTCTGGTCACCAACTTCTTCCGCGGCTGGGTAACCGATCTAACCACCGCTATTTTTGAGAAAAAGATGGGCATTCAACTTGAACAAAAAGTTCACCTGGCAGGAGCAACATCATGACGCGTATTCGGATCGAAAAAGGAACGGGTGGCTGGGGCGGCCCGCTTGAGCTGGAAGCCACGCCGGGCAAAAAAATTGTCTATATCACCGCCGGTACCCGGCCTGCGATTGTCGACAAACTGGCACAGCTTACTGGCTGGCAGGCTATCGACGGATTTAAAGAAGGTGAACCTGCGGAGGAAGAAATTGGTGTCGCGGTAATCGACTGTGGCGGCACATTACGCTGCGGCATCTATCCGAAACGGCGTATTCCCACCATTAATATCCACTCGACGGGCAAGTCCGGTCCACTGGCGCAGTACATTGTGGAAGATATTTATGTCTCTGGCGTGAAAGAAGAAAACATCACTGTAGTGGGTGATGCGACACCACAACCCTCTTCCGTGGGCCGTGACTATGACACCAGCAAGAAAATCACCGAACAAAGCGATGGTTTACTGGCGAAGGTGGGAATGGGTATGGGTTCTGCCGTTGCCGTGCTGTTTCAATCTGGCCGTGACACCATCGACACTGTATTAAAAACCATTCTGCCGTTTATGGCGTTCGTCTCGGCGCTCATTGGCATCATTATGGCTTCTGGCCTTGGTGACTGGATTGCCCACGGTCTTGCTCCGCTGGCGAGCCATCCACTGGGTCTGGTCATGCTGGCGCTCATCTGCTCCTTCCCGCTGCTTTCACCTTTTCTCGGCCCTGGCGCAGTTATCGCACAGGTTATCGGCGTATTGATTGGCGTGCAGATTGGTCTCGGCAATATTCCGCCGCATCTGGCTTTACCTGCACTGTTTGCCATCAACGCGCAGGCGGCCTGCGACTTCATCCCGGTCGGTTTGTCGCTGGCGGAAGCCCGTCAGGACACGGTTCGCGTCGGTGTCCCTTCTGTACTGGTGAGCCGCTTTTTAACCGGCGCGCCAACTGTACTGATCGCATGGTTTGTCTCCGGTTTTATCTATCAATAGAGGCTGAAACATGACCGTTATTTATCAGACCACCATCACCCGTATCGGCGCGAGTGCCACTGACGCTCTCAGCGACCAGATGCTCATCACCTTTCGTGAAGGCGCGCCTGCGGATCTCGAAGAGTATTGCTTCATTCATTGCCACGGCGAGTTGAAAGGTGCACTCCATCCCGGTTTGCAATTTTCACTCGGGCAGCATCGCTATCCGGTGACCGCCGTTGGCAGCGTGGCGGAAGACAACCTTCGCGAACTGGGTCATGTCACCCTGCGCTTCGATGGTTTAAGCGAAGCGGAATTTCCGGGCACTGTCCATGTGGCAGGCCCTGTACCCGACGATATCGCGCCGGGATCGGTTTTGAAGTTTGAATCTGTTAAGGAGTAAAAAATGAATCAGGTTGCCGTTGTCATCGGTGGTGGGCAAACCTTAGGCGCGTTCCTGTGCCACGGTCTGGCTGCCGAGGGGTATCGCGTAGCGGTTGTCGATATTCAGAGCGACAAAGCCGCAAATGTGGCACAAGAAATTAACGCCGAATATGGTGAAGGTATGGCGTATGGTTTTGGTGCTGACGCCACCAGCGAGCAGAGCGTGCTGGCGCTCTCTCGTGGGGTAGATGAAATCTTTGGTCGCGTGGATTTACTGGTCTACAGCGCCGGAATAGCAAAAGCAGCCTTTATCAGCGACTTCCAGCTCGGCGATTTTGATCGTTCGCTACAAGTGAATCTGGTGGGTTATTTCCTGTGTGCGCGTGAATTCTCGCGTTTGATGATCCGCGACGGCATTCAGGGGCGCATTATTCAGATCAACTCGAAATCCGGCAAAGTGGGCAGCAAACACAACTCTGGCTACAGCGCAGCGAAATTTGGTGGCGTCGGACTGACTCAATCACTGGCTCTGGATCTGGCGGAGTACGGCATTACGGTGCATTCACTAATGCTCGGTAATCTGCTGAAATCGCCGATGTTCCAGTCACTGTTGCCACAATACGCGACCAAGCTAGGTATCAAACCGGATCAAGTCGAGCAGTATTACATCGATAAAGTACCGCTCAAACGCGGCTGCGATTATCAGGATGTGCTGAATATGCTGCTGTTCTACGCCAGTCCAAAGGCATCGTACTGCACTGGTCAGTCGATCAATGTCACCGGCGGTCAGGTGATGTTCTGATCAACAGCGGAGATCCGTTAAGGATCTCCGCGAGACTAATAGAATGCCTGATGCGCTACGCTTATCAGGCCTACAGGACTTCCGCCACTACATTAAGGAAAAGTTATGGTATCCGCACTCATCACCGTCGCCGTTATCGCCTGGTGTGCGCAACTGGCCTTAGGCGGCTGGCAAATTTCTCGTTTTAACCGTGCCTTCGACACACTATGCCAGCAAGGGCGGGTTGGCGTGGGCCGTTCCAGCGGGCGCTTTAAACCGCGGGTCGTGGTCGCCATCGCCCTGGACGATCAGCAGCGCATCGTCGACACCTTGTTTATGAAAGGACTGACTGTCTTCGCCCGACCGCAAAAAATTCCCGCAATTACGGGCATGCATTCTGCTGATTTACAGCCCGATGTGATCTTTCCCCATGATCCACTATCACAGAATGCTCTATCATTGGCGCTTAAACTGAAACGTGGATAATTTCGTTGTGAATGTTACTTGCTTGCGAAGTTATCATTTTGAAACCTAAATCAGGTAATCACGCCCATGAAACCTCGTCAGCGTCAGGCCGCCATTCTGGAGTACCTGCAAAAGCAGGGGAAATGCTCGGTTGAAGAATTGGCGCAATACTTTGACACCACAGGCACAACCATTCGCAAAGATCTGGTCATTCTGGAACATGCTGGAACCGTCATTCGTACCTATGGCGGCGTGGTGTTAAATAAAGAGGAATCCGATCCACCTATCGATCATAAAACGCTCATCAACACCCGCAAGAAAGAGCTGATTGCAGAAGCTGCCGTCAGTTTTATCCATGATGGCGATTCAATCATTCTTGATGCTGGCAGTACCGTATTACAGATGGTGCCTCTGCTCTCGCGCTTTAATAACATCACGGTGATGACCAACAGCCTGCACATCGTCAATGCGCTATCCGAACTGGATAACGAACAAACTATCCTGATGCCAGGCGGCACATTTCGTAAAAAATCGGCCTCATTTCACGGGCAGCTGGCAGAGAATGCCTTCGAACATTTCAGCTTCGATAAATTGTTTATGGGCACCGACGGCATCGATCTCAATGCAGGCGTAACCACCTTCAACGAGGTCTATACCGTCAGTAAAGCAATGTGTAATGCCGCGCGCGAAGTTATTTTGATGGCTGACTCATCGAAGTTTGGCCGTAAAAGCCCCAACGTGGTTTGTAGTCTTGAAAGCGTCGATAAGCTGATTACCGACGCAGGTATCGATCCGGCGTTTCGTCAGGCGCTGGAAGAAAAAGGGATCGACGTGATCATAACCGGAGAGAGCAATGAGTGAAGCACTACTGAACGCGGGGCGTCAGACGTTAATGCTGGAGTTGCAGGAAGCAAGCCGTTTACCAGAACGTCTGGGCGATGATTTTGTTCGCGCCGCCAATATCATCCTGCACTGCGAAGGCAAAGTGGTGGTTTCGGGAATTGGCAAATCGGGCCACATTGGTAAGAAAATCGCCGCAACGCTTGCCAGCACCGGCACACCTGCCTTTTTTGTTCATCCGGCAGAGGCACTGCACGGCGACCTGGGGATGATTGAAAGCCGCGATGTGATGCTGTTTATCTCTTACTCTGGTGGCGCAAAGGAGCTGGATCTGATTATTCCGCGTCTGGAAGACAAATCTATCGCGCTGCTGGCGATGACCGGTAAACCGACATCACCGCTGGGCCTGGCGGCGAAAGCGGTGCTGGATATCTCTGTAGAACGCGAAGCCTGCCCGATGCACCTTGCGCCGACCTCCAGCACCGTCAATACCCTGATGATGGGCGACGCGCTGGCGATGGCGGTCATGCAGGCGCGCGGATTTAATGAAGAAGATTTTGCCCGCTCCCACCCAGCTGGGGCACTGGGCGCTCGCTTGCTGAACAAAGTGCATCATCTGATGCGCCGTGATGACGCCATCCCGCAGGTGGCGTTAACCGCCAGCGTGATGGATGCGATGCTGGAACTCAGTCGCACCGGTCTGGGACTGGTAGCCGTGTGCGACGATCAACGACTGGTGAAAGGCGTCTTTACCGACGGGGATTTACGTCGCTGGCTGGTTGGCGGCGGTGCACTCACCACGCCAGTTAATGAAGCGATGACGGCAGGCGGCACGACGTTGCTATCGCAAAGTCGCGCCATCGACGCCAAAGAGATCCTGATGAAGCGCAAAATCACCGCCGCACCAGTGGTGGATGAAAACGGCAAACTTACCGGCGCAATTAACCTGCAGGATTTCTATCAGGCCGGGATTATTTAATCCTTCAGCCCCAGACGTTTCGCCAGCCGATGCAGGTTGGCGACGTCGGTTTCCAGCATCCGTGCGCTGGCAGCCCAGTTGTGATGATTTTGTGCCAGCGCCTGGCGAATAGTTTCACGCTGGAACGCTTCTGTCGCTTCACGCAGGTTTTGCTTAACAACGGGCACCGCCGCCGCTTCTGGCGGCGGCAACGTCACCTCAGGAAAAGCAAAATGTTGCGCTTCAAGAATCACTTCATCGCCGCTGCGGGTGGCTCTCGCCAGCACCACCGCCCGATGAATAGCATGTTCCAGTTCGCGCACGTTCCCCGGAAAACTATAGTGTTGCAATAAATTCCGCGCCCCGGCACTTAATACCACGCGGGAGAGCCCCAGCCGCAAACGACACTGCTCACAGAAATATCCCGCCAGAAGAATGACGTCATCACCCCGCTCACGCAGCGGCGGCACCAAAAGCGGAAACACACTCAGGCGATGAAACAAGTCAGCACGAAATCGCCCTGCCAGCACCTCTTCGCGCAAGTCGCGGTTAGTCGCCGCCAGCACGCGCACATCGACCCGCAAACTGCGGTCATCGCCAACGCGCTGAATATCGCCATACTGCAACACCCTCAGCAGCTTGGCCTGCAATGCCAACGACAACTCGCCGATCTCATCCAGAAACAGCGTGCCGTTATCCGCCATTTCAAACTTCCCGCTGCGGTTACTGATAGCGCCAGTAAACGCCCCTTTCACGTGCCCGAACAACTCACTTTCCGCCACACTTTCCGGCAGTGCGGCACAGTTGAGATAGACCAACGGATTCACCGCCCGCGGCGAGGCTTCATGAATCGCTTTCGCCACCAATTCCTTACCCGTTCCCGTCTCACCACTGATTAGGACGTTGAGATCGGACGCCGCCACAATCTCAATCTGTTTTTTCAATTGCGTCATGCCTGGCGACAGGCCGATCATCTGCGTCTGTTTCAGCGCTTCAAACGGCGTGGCATCGCCTGGCAGCATATTCTGGCTTTCCAGTTGTTCAATCAGCAACGCATTGCTTAACGCTCCCGCCGCCAGCGCAGCAATCAGCCGTAACTCTTCGTCGCTGAAAACATCGAACTGATCGGGCTGCATCCCATCGAGCGTCAGTGCGCCGATCAGGTTTTGCCCGGCAAATAAGGGCAGACCAACACAGGCGTGAACCTTCAGACTCTCCTGCCCTGGAATCAAACCGTCATAGGGATCGGGCAATTCGCTGTCTGCGGGAAAGCGCACCACGTCCCCGGCGCGGGCAATCGCTTCCAGCCGTGGATGCCCTTCCAGCGCAAAGCGTCTACCGAGAACATCCTTCGCCAGCCCGTCGATGGCAAGCGGAATAAACTGCCGCGAGTCGTAACGTAGCAACGCAGACGCATCGCACTCCAGCACCTGACGCAACGTGGTGATCAGGCGCTGAAAACGATCCTGATGACCAATCCCACGCTGCAATTCGATGGCGATATTCGCCAGCACATCAACGGAAAAACTCATCTTTGCCTCACTGTCAATTTGACTATAGATATTGTCATATCGACCATTTGATTGATAGTCATTTTGACTACTCATTAATGAGCATAAATTAATTTATATATTAAAAACAATCAGATAAAAAACTGGCACGCAATCTGCAATTAACAAGACATCTTTTTAGAACACGCTGAATAAATTGAGGTTGCTATGTCTATTGTGGTGAAAAATAACATTCATTGGGTTGGTCAACGTGACTGGGAAGTGCGTGATTTTCACGGCACGGAATATAAAACGCTGCGCGGCAGCAGCTACAACAGCTACCTCATTCGCGAAGAAAAAAACGTGCTGATCGACACCGTCGACCATAAATTCAGCCGCGAATTTGTACAGAACCTGCGGAATGAAATCGATCTGGCAGATATCGATTACATCGTAATTAACCATGCTGAAGAGGATCACGCCGGGGCGCTGACCGAACTGATGGCGCAAATTCCCGATACGCCGATCTATTGTACTGCCAACGCTATCGACTCAATAAATGGTCATCACCATCATCCAGAGTGGAATTTCAACGTGGTGAAAACCGGCGACACGCTGGATATCGGCAACGGCAAACAACTCATTTTTGTCGAAACGCCAATGCTGCACTGGCCGGACAGCATGATGACTTACCTGACGGGCGACGCGGTGCTGTTCAGTAACGATGCTTTCGGTCAGCACTACTGCGACGAGCATCTGTTCAACGATGAAGTGGATCAGACCGAGCTTTTCGAGCAGTGCCAGCGTTACTACGCCAATATCCTGACACCGTTCAGCCGCCTGGTAACGCCGAAAATCACCGAGATCCTGGGCTTTAACTTGCCGGTCGATATGATTGCCACCTCTCACGGTGTGGTATGGCGCGATAACCCGACGCAAATTGTCGAGCTGTACCTGAAATGGGCGGCGGATTATCAGGAAGACAGAATCACCATTTTCTACGACACCATGTCGAATAACACCCGCATGATGGCTGACGCTATCGCCCAGGGGATTGCGGAAACCGACCCGCGCGTAGCGGTGAAAATTTTCAACGTCGCCCGAAGCGATAAAAACGAAATCCTGACCAATGTCTTCCGCTCAAAAGGCGTGCTGGTCGGCACGTCGACGATGAATAACGTGATGATGCCGAAAATCGCCGGGCTGGTGGAGGAGATGACCGGATTACGCTTCCGTAACAAACGCGCCAGTGCTTTCGGCTCTCACGGCTGGAGCGGTGGTGCCGTGGATCGTCTTTCCACGCGCCTGCAAGATGCGGGTTTCGAAATGTCACTTAGTCTGAAAGCCAAATGGCGACCGGACCAGGATGCACTGGAATTATGCCGTGAACACGGTCGCGAAATCGCCCGTCAGTGGGCGCTCGCACCGCTGCCGCAGAGCACGGTGAATACGGTGGTTAAAGAAGAGACCTGTGCCGCCACGACGGCTGACCTCGGTCCGCGGATGCAGTGCAGTGTCTGCCAGTGGATTTACGATCCGGCAAAAGGCGAGCCAATGCAGGACGTTGCGCCAGGAACGCCGTGGAGTGAAGTCCCGGATAACTTCCTGTGCCCGGAATGCTCCCTTGGCAAAGACGTCTTTGACGAACTGGCATCGGAGGCAAAATGAGCAACGGCATTGTGATCATTGGTTCAGGCTTCGCCGCCCGCCAACTGGTGAAAAATATTCGTAAACAGGATACCGGTATTCCATTGACCCTGATTGCCGCCGACAGCATGGATGAGTACAACAAACCTGATCTTAGCCATGTGATCAGTCAGGGGCAACGTGCCGACGACCTTACCCGCCAGACGGCGGGTGAATTTGCCGAGCAGTTTAATCTGCGCCTGTTTCCGCACACCTGGGTGACGGATATCGATGCCGAAGCCCATGTGGTGAAAAGCCAGAATAATCAGTGGCAATACGACAAGCTAGTGCTGGCAACCGGTGCCAACGCCTTTGTCCCGCCGGTGCCTGGGCGTGAGTTAATGCTGACGTTAAATAGTCAGCAAGAGTATCGCGCCTGTGAAACACAACTGCGGGATGCCCGACGGGTGTTGATTGTAGGCGGTGGTTTGATTGGTAGCGAACTGGCGATGGATTTTTGTCGGGCAGGCAAAGCGGTCACGCTAATCGACAACGCTGCCAGTATTCTGGCGTCGTTAATGCCACCGGAAGTAAACAGCCGCTTGCAGCATCGGTTGACGGAGTTGGGCGTTCATCTGCTGTTAAAATCTCAGTTGCAGTGGCTGGAAAAAACGGATTCTGGCATTCAGGCAACGCTGGACCGCCATCGCAGTATCGAAGTGGATGCGGTAATTGCCGCCACCGGACTGCGCCCGGAAACCGCCCTGGCACGACGCGCCGGGCTGACGATTAATCGCGGCGTTTGCGTCGATAGTTATCTGCAAACCAGTAATGCCGATATTTATGCGCTGGGCGATTGCGCAGAAATTAACGGTCAGGTATTGCCGTTCCTCCAGCCGATTCAACTTAGCGCGATGGTGCTGGCAAAAAATCTTCTCGGCAATAACACGCCGCTGAAACTCCCGGCGATGCTGGTGAAAATCAAAACGCCGGAATTACCGCTGCATCTGGCAGGCGAAACCCAGCGTCAGGATTTACGCTGGCAAATTAATACCGAACGCCAGGGAATGGTGGCGCGCGGCGTTGACGATGCCGACCAGCTTCGCGCCTTTGTAGTCAGTGAGGATCGGATGAAAGAGGCGTTTGGATTGTTGAAAACCTTGCCGATGTAGGTAGGCTAGTGTGCCCAAAATGTCGGATGCGACGCTGGCGCGTCTTATCCGACCTACGGGGAGCGCATGTGTAGGCCG
This sequence comes from Escherichia sp. HH091_1A, assembly GCF_030295175.1. Classification (NCBI taxonomy): domain Bacteria; kingdom Pseudomonadati; phylum Pseudomonadota; class Gammaproteobacteria; order Enterobacterales; family Enterobacteriaceae; genus Escherichia; species Escherichia sp. HH091_1A. Next base: position 3,420,278 of record NZ_AP025747.1, read on the forward strand.
GATAAGGCGTTCACGCCGCATCAGGCACTGCGCCCAAATGCAACACGTTTATCCATTCTGGACTTCACCCGCCACCCAACGGGCCGCAACAATAACCCCCTGCCCCAGAGACAACCCGCCATCCCCCGCAGGTAAACTCTGCGGGAAGAGCAACGTAAAATCAGCAAGATAATGCGCCAGACGTGCACGCAGCAAACGGTTATGAATAACCCCACCGCTAAATACCAGCGTAGTGATACCGCACATCGTGGCCTGCTCACGCATCAACGCGGCAAAACCCTGCGCCAGCGCATCATGAAATGCCCACGCGCGTTGATTAACCGGAGCCTGCCAGTTCAGCCACTGCTGCCAGAAAGTGGCGAGATCCAGTTGATTGTCCACCAGCGGCATCGTCACCGGATGCGTCACTCCGTGGCACAAAGCTGCGAGCGCCTCCAGAGCACAAGCCGCTTCACCTTCATAACTTAACGTGGCTGGCGCACAGCCCAGTGCCGCCGCCACAGCATCGAACAAACGCCCACACGATGACGCCAGCGGCGCGTTAATTCCACGCTCAATGGCCCGCGCCAGTACGCTCCAGTTTTGCTGTTGCACACTTACCGTTTCAGGGTAATTCTGCCACTCCGGCACAAAGCGCAGGCACTGCGCCAGCAGGTTACGCCACGGCTGCTTTGCAGCCAAATCGCCACCAGCAAGCGCCACCGCAGGCAAACCGCCCAGGTGCTGGCATTCGCGATAGTTCACCCGCAAGCACTCGCCGCCCCATAAAGCGCCGTTCTCGCCCATACCAATACCGTCGAGCGTCAAAGCAATGACATCACCGCCATCCAGCGGCCAGTGATGTTCTGCCAGACACGCCGCCGCGTGGGCATGGTGATGCAGCACCGTTTGCGTCGGCAGATTCATCTCACGCGCCCACTGGCTGGAGACATAGCCCGGATGCGCATCATGCACCACAAACTGTGGAGTAAAATCGTAGATGTTTTGCATCAGGCGCAACGCTTCGCGCCACTGCATCTGAATGCCATCGTCACTTAAATCGCCCAAATGTTGACTCAACACCGACTGTTCACCACGCACCAGACAGAAGGTATTTTTCAGATCCGCACCGAGACACAGCACAGGAGGAATATTTTTAAAGCCCGGAGGCAAAGCCAGCGCATCCGGTACATACCCCCGCGAGCGGCGCAACATTTCGCCACTTTCGCGCACCACTGAATCATCCATCCGCTGCACGATGTCGCGGTTATGAATCAAGAATCCGTCGGCAATGTCCTGCAAGTCCTCCAGCGCCTGTTCGTTGCTGATAGCCGGTGGTTTACCGCTCAGGTTGCCGGAGGTCATCACCAGCGGGCATTGCAGTTCCTGTAACAGCAAATGCTGGAGCGGATTCGCAGGCAACATCACCCCGACTTCGTTAAGGCCAGGGGCGATATCGTCACAAAGTTCCGGAACATATATTTTATCCACCAGTACAATCGGCGCGGCGGGCGTGGTAAGCAACTGACGGGCAGCGTCGGGCAAACCTTCTGCCGTTGGCAACATAACCGCCAGCGGTTTCGCCGGGCGATGTTTGCGCGCCCGTAGTGTCGCCACCGCGTTACTGTTACGCGCATCGCAGGCGAGATGAAATCCGCCAATCCCTTTGATAGCGACAATGTTGCCCATTTTTAACTGAGCGATAGCCGCCTGTAATGCCGCCTCTTGTTTCGCATGTTCACCATGACTTAGCCATTCAAGATGTGGGCCACACTCCGGGCAGGCCACCGGCTGGGCGTGGAAGCGACGATCGAGCGGGTCGCAATATTCTTTATCGCAGGCCGGACATAGCGGAAACGCCGCCATCACGGTAAATGGACGGTCGTAAGGCATCGCGCGAATAATGGTGAAACGCGGGCCGCAATGGGTACAGTTGATAAACGGATAACGATAACGCCGTTCGCCTGGGGTATTCATTTCGGCAAGACAGGCAGGGCAAGTTGCGGCATCGGGAACAATTTGCGTATTCATGACGCCGCCCGCGCTCTGGCGGATGGTGAACTCAGTGGGCGGCTGCATCCAGATAAACGGCTCACATTCGACGCTATCAATACGCGCCAGCGGCGGACAATCCTGATGCAACTGCGCAAGAAACGTTTCCGGGTCTTCCAGCAGCCGGACTTCCACGCCATCGCCGTCATTACAGACATCGCCGTGAAGATTTAATTGCTGTGCCAGTTGCCAGACAAAGGGACGAAAACCGACGCCCTGCACTTTGCCACGAATACGCAGTTGGACACCGCAAGATGTGTTTTTTGCCATTGAGTTATTCCCGCCATCATGAATTGCGTAACCCGCCCAGCCGGACACGACCGCGTCGCATCCGGTAGTCACAGGTTGGCGATACCGCCCGCTCCGTATTCTACGAATATTTCCGGGAATTCCTTTGATGCCAGAACAGTTCTGTAAGATTTTTAGAACATCAGCGCCGTGCGGCGGCGTTTTTCTGCGCTCAGTTGTTCAAGTTTATTACGATCGACACAAATCAGCGCATGGGTCGGGCAAGCAGCCATACACGCCGGGCCGTCTTCACGATGGTTACAGAGGTCGCATTTATTAGCTTCGGCTTTGTCAGCGCGTACGTTAAGCCCTGCGCCGCTGTTGCGAATCACCGGACGCACTACCACTTCCATCGCACCATACGGGCAAGCCACAACGCAGGTTTTGCAACCAATGCAACGTTCCTGCATGACATGAACAAACCCTTTATCACGGCTGATAGCACCATTCGGGCAGACGTTAGCGCACGGTGCATCTTCACACTGACGGCAGACTGTCGCCGTGGAAATGTTCACACCTTTAATGACATGGATTCGCGGTAAAAAAGTTTCCGGGGTCAGCGATGCACAGTCCTGATTCTCCTGATGAGAAACCACGCACGCCACTTCACAGGTACGACAACCAATACATTTACTCGCGTCAGCAATGATGAAACGGTTCATCAAATTCTCCAGCAATGACAGTTAATGCTGCCGATACATTCACAAATCATGCCAATTTTTAATTCATTGTTATTTAAAGAAATTAAATTCTGCAATGCAGAAAAAACGATGTCATCGACACTAGTGACGATGACATGTGATGACAATGTTTATCGCGAAAGAGCAATGAGTGAGTCGCGGCGGATTAGTTTTCCGCTGAAGGTTTTCGGCGGTGAGTAAGCACCACCATCGAGCATAAATATCAGCCGCCCAATTATTTCCTGAATCATCTCAGTCACCGGAATTTTTACGCTGGAGAGCGCCGGAACGGTGTAGGGGGCAATTGCGATATCATCAAATCCAATAACCGACACTTGCCCCGGCACCGCTACACCACGGTCATGCAACGCTTTCATCGCACCTATCGCCATATCGTCGTTACTGGCAACTAACGCGCTAAATTTAGCCCCACGTTCGAGCAACGTTTCTACCCCTTCGGCCCCGCTGGCAGGCGTCCATTTACCGTTAGCGATAAGTTTTTCATTGAGTGCAATACCATGCTGCGCCAGCGCGTCTTTATATCCGGCAAGGCGTTCAATGCTGGTGGGGGAATCCATCGAACCGGTAAGGAAAGCAATCTCCTGATGTCCGGCGTTTATCAACTCTGCCACGGCGTTAAAGCTGGTCTGTTTATGATCGCACCAGACACTATGGCTGCTGTTTTTGCGCAGGCGGCGATTGAGCACCATTATCGGCTGATTGTGTGCGTCAATGATGTCATCAATCTCATCTACGCTTAAAAAGCGCGGGTAAATCATAATGGCGTCGCAGCGCAGATCCAGTAGATACTGAATCGCCTGGCGTTCTTCTTCGGCGCTATGTTTGCCATCTGCCAATAGCAGCTGACGCCCTTTCTCTTCCGCCATTCTCGCGGTATGAAACAGTAATTCACTAAAATAAATGCCGTGGTAAAGCGTGTTGGTCACTACCAGCCCTAGCGTCTGGGTACTCTTCGCTGACAGATTGCGCGCCAGCAAATTTGGGCGGTAGCCGCTCTCTTCCACCGCCTGAAACACGCGATCTTTAGTCTCCTGGCTGACGTAGCCATTACCTGAAAGCACGCGGGAAACGGTCGCTTTTGAAACCCCGGCGCGCTTCGCCACTTCCAGCATCGTCGTCATCATTTTCATCCCTTTACACGCAATCAACGCAGTGTACTGCACCGTTGGCTGATTGTCCTTGCGCAAGCAGCGGGAAAAATATTCAGGTGACCGGTTTCACAAATATAAAAAATGAGCAATTAACTCTCTTGCTTAATCAGTATCAACTATTCATGATTTTGTGAAACCGGTTTCTTAATTCCGTTTCAGCATCGGCAATTTCCCGTCACGTCGACTGATAACAACTACCTCTACCCTACTGATAACAGGATAAAATCCGATGGCCAAAAATTATGCGGCGCTGGCACGCTCGGTGATAGCGGCACTGGGCGGCGTTGATAACATCTCGGCAGTCACGCACTGTATGACGCGTTTACGCTTTGTTATCAAAGATGATGCACTGATCGACAGCCCAACGTTAAAAACTATCTCCGGCGTGCTCGGTGTGGTACGTAGTGACAACCAGTGTCAGGTGATTATCGGTAATACGGTTTCGCAGGCTTTTCAGGAAGTTGTCAGCTTGTTACCTGGAGATATGCAGCCCACGCAGCCCGTGGAGAAACCCAAACTCACGCTACGTCGCATTGGTGCGGGGATCCTCGATGCGCTGATCGGCACCATGTCACCGCTGATCCCGGCGATCATCGGCGGATCGATGGTCAAACTGCTGGCGATGATCCTCGAGATGAGCGGCGTGCTGACAAAAGGATCGCCGACCTTAACCATTCTCAATGTGATTGGTGATGGTGCTTTCTTCTTCCTGCCGCTGATGGTCGCTGCTTCTGCCGCCATCAAATTTAAAACCAATATGTCGCTGGCGATTGCCATTGCGGGTGTGCTGGTACATCCGAGTTTTATTGAGCTGATGGCGAAAGCGGCCCAGGGTGAACATGTTGAATTTGCCCTGATTCCGGTCACCGCGGTGAAATACACCTACACGGTGATCCCGGCGCTGGTGATGACCTGGTGCCTGTCATATATCGAACGCTGGGTGGATCGCATTACACCGGCGGTGACGAAAAACTTCCTCAAGCCAATGCTGATTGTGTTGATTGCCGCACCGCTGGCAATCCTGCTAATTGGCCCGATTGGTATCTGGATCGGTAGCGCCATTTCGGCACTGGTTTACACCATTCATGGTTATCTGGGCTGGCTTCCAGTCGCCATTATGGGCGCGCTGTGGCCTCTGCTGGTAATGACCGGGATGCACCGCGTCTTTACGCCAACCATCATTCAGACCATTGCCGAAACCGGCAAAGAAGGAATGGTCATGCCGTCAGAAATCGGCGCTAACCTGTCGCTGGGCGGTTCATCACTGGCGGTGGCGTGGAAAACGAAAAACCCGGAACTGCGCCAGACGGCGCTGGCGGCGGCGGCATCGGCCATTATGGCGGGGATTTCCGAACCGGCATTATACGGCGTGGCGATCCGCCTGAAACGTCCGCTTATCGCCAGTCTTATCAGCGGTTTTATTTGCGGCGCGGTTGCCGGTATGGCGGGGCTTGCCAGCCACTCAATGGCAGCGCCGGGATTATTTACCAGCGTGCAGTTCTTCGATCCGGCTAATCCAATGAGCATCGTCTGGGTGTTCGCCGTCATGGCGCTGGCGGTCGTGCTGTCATTTATCCTCACACTGTTGCTCGGCTTTGAGGATATTCCTGTTGAGGAAGCGGCTGCCCAGGCGCGAAAGCATCAGAGCGTACAACCGACCGTCGCCAAAGAAGTAAGTCTTAATTGAGGATGAAAATGTCAGTATTTCCGCAAGATTTTTTATGGGGCGGCGCGCTTGCCGCCAATCAATCTGAAGGTGCGTACCGTGAAGGTGGCAAAGGGCTGACCACGGTCGATATGATCCCGCACGGCGAACATCGAATGGCGGTGAAACTGGGGCTGGAAAAACGTTTTCAGTTGCGCGATGACGAGTTTTATCCCAGCCATGAGGCGACGGATTTTTATCATCGTTATAAAGAAGATATCGCCCTGATGGCAGAGATGGGATTCAAGGTTTTTCGTACCTCGATTGCCTGGAGCCGCCTCTTTCCGCAGGGCGATGAACTGACGCCCAACCAGCAGGGCATTGCTTTTTACCGCGCGGTATTTGAAGAGTGTAAAAAGTACGGTATCGAACCGCTGGTCACGTTGTGTCACTTCGACGTGCCGATGCATCTGGTCACTGAATATGGCTCCTGGCGTAACCGCAAGCTGGTGGAGTTTTTCAGCCGCTACGCCCGGACCTGCTTTGAAGCATTTGATGGCCTGGTGAAATACTGGCTCACCTTCAATGAAATCAACATTATGTTGCATAGCCCGTTCTCCGGCGCAGGTCTGGTGTTTGAAGAAGGGGAAAATCAGGAGCAGGTGAAATATCAGGCTGCGCACCACCAGCTGGTTGCCAGTGCGTTAGCTACCAAAATCGCCCATGAGGTTAACCCGCAAAATCAGGTGGGCTGTATGCTGGCGGGCGGCAACTTCTACCCTTACAGCTGCAAGCCGGAAGATGTCTGGGCAGCGCTGGAGAAAGACCGGGAAAACCTGTTTTTTATTGATGTGCAGGCACGGGGCGCGTATCCGGCTTACTCTGCCCGCGTATTCCGCGAAAAAGGGGTAACCATTGATAAAGCTCCGGGCGATGATGAAATCCTGAAAAATACCGTCGATTTTGTCTCTTTCAGCTATTACGCCTCGCGCTGTGCCTCGGCGGAGATGAACGCCAACAACAGCAGTGCAGCGAACGTGGTGAAATCGCTGCGTAACCCCTATCTGCAGGTAAGCGACTGGGGTTGGGGTATTGATCCACTCGGTCTGCGTATCACTATGAACATGATGTATGACCGTTATCAGAAGCCGCTGTTTCTGGTGGAAAACGGCCTGGGCGCAAAAGATGAATTTGCTGCCAATGGCGAAATTAACGACGACTATCGCATCAGCTATTTACGCGAACATATCCGCGCAATGGGCGAAGCGATTGCAGACGGTATTCCGCTGATGGGCTACACCACTTGGGGCTGTATTGATTTAGTTTCCGCGTCAACGGGTGAAATGAGCAAACGCTACGGTTTTGTCTATGTAGACCGTGACGATGCAGGCAACGGCACGCTGGCGCGCACGCGTAAGAAATCATTCTGGTGGTATAAAAAAGTGATTGCCAGTAACGGTGAAGATTTAGAGTAAGCAAACGTGCCGGATGCGGCGTGAACGCCTTATCCGGCCTACATAGTTCGTGCGACATGTAGGCCCGATAAGCGCAGCACATCGGGCAATCTGGCGTTTGGCATCTGTCAAAAATCAAAGAAACCATTCCGGCTTAACGCCAAATCGGGCTGAAAGTGCCTTAATGTGGGATATCGTCAGGGATCTTTGTCCAGACAAAATCTGACTGACCAGGGATTTAGAGCCGATTTCGTTCTTCAAATCCGCATAGGTCAGATTATGTTGATCAATCAGCGTGCGAAGTAACGCCACGCCAATCGGCATTGCTGCAACGGCTTTATCGAACTCTGCAAACTTTTCGTGGTTGTTTTCATATTCTGCAATACGGCTCGCCAGAAAGTCGATAAGTGGATTGGTGTCATCTTCTTCAATCAAATATTCGACCAGTTCCAGTGCTTCACGATAATCATCTTCTGAGTCACTGCCTCCCAGAAAGGGGACTGCATTGACCAGTTCTCTTGTTGCTTTAACAGCGCGTGCAGCATTAGCAGTCATTCTTTGTTCTCTCTGTAGTAACGTGTCAGTTTGTCATACTCGGCATGATTCGTTATGTGCTTCACAAAGAACCGCTTATTAACAAAGTTTATGTAGGCAATAACCCTAAGATTGTTCCCGCCTACATCCAGAACGTACCATTTATTGCGATATTTAAAATTGTCGAGGTTGGGAAACGCCGTTCGCATTTCTTCTGGCGTAGAAAAATCCGTTTCCTTAATAACCCGATACAATGAGTGTAGAGCCAGAGCGTCGTTAGGATATTTACGCGCAGACTCTTCAAATGGCGCTTTAGAAATGATGTGCATTTTAACTTCCTTATCAGCGCCTGAATGACTAAGCCTGGACTACCCGTTCCTTCGGTTTTATTTTTCTATAGTAGTTGATCACACGAGTGTTCACAATATGTAAACACCCGTCTAACCGTCACAATAGCACGTCCAAATTCAAAAACGTGAATATGTTTGTCTACGAACTACTCTTCTTCCACCGCTAACTGCGCAAATCCACCATTCCCTTCCCAGCCTTCCAGACGTTGATAAACGGTTTCTACGGCGTCTTTAATCGGCTGGGTCATCGGGTAGTAAAAACCGACGATATCCGGCTGGATACCGAGGAAAATCACTTCACCAATATCTTCTTTCAACTGGTCGATAAGGTAGTTCAGCGGCATGTTATGGGTAGTCATCATAAACATCTCGGCGATGTCATCCGGATCGATGATGCGGATCTCGCCGGGGTTTAGCCCCATATCCGTGGCGTCGACAATCAGCAGTCGTGTCGGGCGCAGTTCGCGGATGGCGACAATGTCGTTTTCCGGTGCGCTTCCGCCGTCAATCACCACCCAGTTACCTTTCGGCGCGGCGGCGCACTTTTCCGCCAGCAGCGGACCTGCGCCATCATCGCCCATCATGCTATTGCCAACACAGAGTAAAACGTCAGTCACGCAGTCTCCTCACCATCAAATAGATGGCATTTTCCTGATAAATATCATGCAGCATACTTAACAGCATGGTACTCCATTCTTTCTGTTGCGAAGTTTGCGTTGCCCGGGCTTTATCGAATGCGTTGGCCAGCATCGGCACATGGTTAATGTCGATAACGATCTCACCATATTTCGGCACGCCTTCCATTTTACGGCGGGCTTCACTGCCCGCCTCCAGAGTGGCAATCCATGCCAGATATTCATCCCACGGGCAGGTGAGCGCGGCTTCCAGGCAATCGATAACCCCAAGGTGGTGACCAATCGCCAGGCTATAATAGACCACCTGCTGCGCCTCGGCGGGCGTAGCATCGTTCTCATCAATAAATTTACGGCTCAGTTGACTGAACACCACCTTTTCACTCATCGAATACGCGCCTCTTCAACAACATGATTCAGATGGCTGACAATCTCGTTCAGACGCGGATCGTTTTCCGCTTCCAGCCAGCGTGCAACCTGCTCTTCACCCTGCCCTAACTGCGTCAGGAAATCATCGGCAATCTGGCGACCGTAACGATAACCCGCCAGACGGCGTGCTTCGCGATCTACTTTTACACGCAGCGGCTGCACCATATCGCCATGCAGGATCTCTGCCGGTTGTTCATCCAGTTCACCCGGCCCACGGGCGTGAATTTTCTGCTCCAGCAGGCCGAGCGCCATTGCAAAGCCGTACAGCGTGGCGGCTGGCGTTGGCGGGCACCCCGGAATGTAGACATCCACCGGGACGATTTTATCCGTACCCCCCCACACGCAGTAGAGATCGTGGAAGATCCCGCCGCTGTTACCGCAGGCACCGTAGGAGATACAGATTTTCGGGTCCGGCGCGGACTGCCACGCACGCAGCGCAGGGGATCGCATTGCACGGGTGACCGCGCCGGTAAACAGTAAAATATCCGCATGACGCGGAGACGGAACGACTTTAATGCCGAAGCGTTCTGCATCGAACAGCGGCGATAAGGTAGCGAAAATTTCAATTTCGCAGCCGTTGCAGCCGCCGCAGTCCACGCGGTAAACGTAGGCAGAACGTTTGATTTTTTTCAGTAACGACGCCTTCATACTGGCGATGGATTCATCCACCGTCATCGGGACCGGAATGCCGTTGGCGTCACGGGGGCCTAATAAATTGCTCATCAGATGGCCTCTTTCATATGGCGAGTCAGTTCAATACGGTCGGACGGCACCAGGCATTTCTGGCGCTTACATTCCGGGCAAGTCTCAAAGCTTTCGCGGTGGTTTTCCGCGCGGCTGTCACCATTGTGCTTAAGCAGCGCAATGGCGTAGTCGATCTCTTTCTGGACGGCGAAAGGACGATTGCAGACGCGGCAGTTGCACAGCGCGAAGCGAGACTGTTGCAGGAAATCTTCTTTCTTCCACACCGCCAGTTCGTACTCTTGCGACAGTTTGATCGCCGCCGTCGGGCAGACTTCTTCGCAGCGTCCACAGAAGATGCAGCGTCCAAGATTGAACTCCCACGCCAGCTCACCGGTGGCGAGGTCAGTTTCAACCGTTAAGGCGTTTGACGGGCAGGCATTGACGCAGGCTGCACAGCCGATGCACTGCTGCGGGTTCTGCTCTGGCTTACCACGGAAGTTTTTATCAACTGCAATCGGCTCCAGCGGGTAAGACGAGGTCGCCGTGCCGGTTTTGATGACTTTTTTGATAAAGGTAAACATGGCGATTCCTTATTTCAGCGGCGAGTTTTTACGCTCAATGCTGTAGCGCTCAAGTTCTTTGTACGGCACCACTTTGCTCTTCTTCTTACGCACATCGACCACGGTCATGCGGTCGGTACAGGAGTAGCAAGGGTCCAGGCTACCAATAATCAGCGGCGCATCAGAAACGGTGTTGCCGCGCAGCATGTAGCGCAAGGTCGGCCAGTTCGCGTAGGTCGCGGCACGGCAGCGCCAGCGGTACAGCTTCTGGTTGTCGCCGGTCATGCTCCAGTGGATATCATCACCGCGCGGCGCTTCGGCAAAGCCCAGCGCAAAACGGTGCGGAATGTAGGTAAAGCCTTCCACCATCAGCGGGCCACCCGGCAGGTTATCCAGACCGTAGTCGATCATGTTCAGCGCGGTATAGACTTCGTTGATACGCACTTTCAGACGGGAAATCACGTCGCAGCCCTGCTCGCTGTGGACTTCCATTGGCAGCAGGCCATAACCAACAAACGGGTGATCGGCACGGGTATCACGGGCGTGACCGCTGGCACGGACCATCGGGCCAACGTTACTGAAGTCGCGAGCGATTTCCGGGTCCAGACGACCAATACCGACGGTGCGTTGTTCCATGTTCGGTGTGCTCAGCAGCACATCCACCAGCTCCTGCACTTCACGACGCATCTGTTGTGCCAGCTGGCGGGTCTGGATCATGTCGTCTTTCAGCAGATCGCGACGAATCCCGCCGATCAGGTTCAGGCCGTAGGTTTTACGTGCACCGGTAAGGATCTCTGCCATTTTCATGGAGGTTTCACGCACGCGGAAGAACTGCATAAAGCCGGAGTCGAAGCCGGTAAAGTGACAGGCGAGGCCGAGGTTGAGCAGATGCGAGTGCAGGCGTTCTACCTCCAGCAGAATGGCGCGGATCATCTGCGCACGTTCTGGCACCTGAATACCCATCGCGTTTTCCACCGACGTGGTGTAGGCGGTGCTGTGAGCAAAGCCGCAGATCCCGCACACACGGTCAGAGAGGAAGGTCACTTCGTTGTAACCCATGCGGGTTTCCGCCAGTTTTTCCATGCCGCGATGGACATAGAACAGGCGGTAGTCGGCGTCGATAATGTTTTCGCCATCGACGAACAGACGGAAGTGGCCCGGTTCGTCAGAAGTGACGTGCAGCGGACCAATCGGCACGACATTGTTTTTCTTATCGCCCAGTTCGTTGATGAACTCGTAGGTTTCAGCATCGGTAGTTGGTGCCGGACGCTGACGATAATCCATGCTGTCTTTACGCAGCGGATAAAGTTCATCCGGCCAGTCATCCGGCAGCACCAGACGGCGTTCATCCGGAAGCCCTACCGGAATCAAACCGTACATATCGCGCACTTCGCGCTCGCCCCACACCGCCGCCGGAACGCGCGGTGTCACGGACGGATATTCCGGTTTGTTGGCGTCAACTTCGACGCGCACCGTTACCCAACACTTAGTGCCCTTCTCCATCGACAGCACGTAGTAAACGGCGTAATGACCATTCAGTTTGCGTTCGTCGTTACCAAACAGCACCGACAGCCAGCCCCCCTGCTTGTAGTAGAGGAACTCCACCACTTCCGGCAGATAGTTCACCTTTACGGTGACAGTCAGCTGATCTTTGGTCTGCCAGGCGTGGTCCAGCACGACGCCCGGAAATGCCTCATTCAGCGCGGCGAGATAATGTTGACCTAATTTTTCTTCAGACATGCTCAAACTCTCTTTAATCACGCCGCCAGCAAGGAGACGAACGCTAAAAATGCAAAGCCAAAACCAGCCCAGGTAATGCGTGGTGTAATATCAAGACGCAGACGGGCCATGCTGTTTTCGAACAGCGCGATAACCAGTACGCCGACCACCAGTTTGACGATGGCAATCACCAGCGCCAGCAGCAGCCCACCGGCAGTGAAGGTTTCCATTTGTCCCCACGGAATAAACACCCCGACGAACATCTGTAACACCACCAGCTGTTTCAGGCTGATACCCCATTTCATGACACCAAAGCCGCTGCCGCTGTACTCAGAGAGCGGACCTTCCTGCAGCTCCTGCTCGGCTTCCGCCAGGTCGAACGGCAGTTTGCCCATTTCGATAAAGGTGGCGAACGCACAGGCACAAAGCGCCAGCGCCAGCGGGATGCTCTGACTCAGCGGCCAGTGATAAACGGTGTCGGTGATGTTGCTGATGTTGGTGGAACCGGCCACCTGCGCGGCGACCCACAGACCAAGCAGCAACATCGGTTCGACCAGCACGCCAAGCATCGCTTCACGGCTCGCGCCAATAGCAGTAAACGGACTACCGGTATCCAGACCAGAAATGGCAAAGAAGAAACGCGCAATGGCGAAGAGATACAGTAAAGTGATCAAATCCCCCAGTTGCGGCAGCGGAGAACCGACAGTCACTACCGGCAGCGCGGTAGCGATAGTCAACATGACGCCAACCATTACGTACGGTGTCAGGCGGAACACCCAGCCGGAGGCATCGGGACCAACGCTCTGACGACCCAGCAGTTTGATAATGTCGCGATACTCCTGCAACACGCCCGGCCCGCGACGGTTATGCAAGCGGGCGCGCGCCACGCGGGTAATACCGGAGAGCAGCGGCGCAACGGCAAATAACACCAGCGCCTGAATTAACGGATATAAAACACTCATTCTCAGGCTCCTCGTGAAACAATAATCACCACCAGCACCGCCAGTTCAACCAGCGCCATCCGGCGGAACAGCAACGCACTCCCCTCGCACTGCCAGCCTGGTACCAGCGACACCGGATTCAGCCATTTGCGCAGTTTCAGCACTGGCGCAAATGCCTGTTTCACCGGCATGGCAAAACCGTGAGCGGTAATCACCATTGATTTTTCATGGTCGTAGCCACATACCCAGGCAGCGCCGCGGGAACGCGACGGCAGACGGTCGCCTTTGCAAATCGCCATAATGATGAATGGCAGAAGTGGGCAGGCAATCAGCAGCAACGTGATCATTGGTTGAGAAACGGTTGTATTAGCAGGCTCCAGCGGCAGAGGTACGGCTGCAGACAACATCGGCAGCAGCCACGGCGCAGCAACACCGCCAATCACGCAGCAAATCGCCAGTGCCACTACGCTTACGCTCATCAGGAGCGGCGCACAGGTGGCGTTTTCGGCTTCTTTGGTACGCGGCGCGCCAAGGAAAGTAACGCCATAAACTTTCGCCATACACATCACTGCCAGCGCACCGGTAATTGCCAGCCCCACGGCGAGCAGCGGCCCGAGAAGACGAGCAACAAACGCGCCACTATTGCTCAGTTTGAAGAAGGATTGATAGATAACCCATTCCCCGGCAAAACCGTTCAGCGGTGGCAGCGCAGCCATTGCCATCAGACCGACCAACATGGCGATGGAGATAACCGGCATTTTTTTGCCAATACCGCCGAGTTTTTCGATATCGCGATGACCGGTACGGAACCAGACGCTCCCAGCCCCGAGGAACAGTACGCTCTTGAACAGGCTATGGTTAAGCAGATGGTACAGACCACCGACCAGGCCAAGGGCAATCAGCGCCGGTTGTTCAAGCGCGATACCCGTTACGCCAGCGCCCAGCCCCAGCAGGATGATGCCGATATTTTCCAGAGTGTGGTAAGCCAGCAAACGCTGAATGTTGTGCTCCATCAGCGCATACAGACCGCCGACGAACGCGGTGATCATGCCGAGTACCAGAAGTGCAATTCCCCACCACAGCGGCGCATTACCACCCAGCAGAGACAGGGTTAAAATACCCAGCAGGCCAATTTTCATCACCACCGTGGAAAACAGCGCCGCAGCTGGCGCAGAGGCGTTAGCATGTGCCTGCGGCACCCAGCCGTGCAGCGGGATAATCCCGGCCAGCAGGCCAAAACCAATCACACCGAGCAGCCAGATATCGGAACCAAGCGGCAGCTGTTGCATGCGCATATCCAGCAGGCGCAGATCCAGCGTGCCGTAACGTTGCCACAGCAGCCAGCAAGCAATCGCCAGCAGCAAAGTGCCAAGACGCCCCAGCGCAAACCACAGTTTGCCCTCTTTGCTGTTGCTGGTGAGGAACACCGCACACAGGGCCATGATTTCTGCCATTACTACGAACATGCCCAGATTGCTGGCAATGACGGCACAGACGGCAGCAGCCATCAACATATTGATCTGCAAGCCGTTACACTTCACCTGCGCATGGCGATGCCAGTCAATGTTGTAGAGGCTGACAAACAGACCGCACAGGCCGAGAGTTATCAGCCAAATCGCATTAAGCGGAGAGATTTGCACATTGTAGCTTACCAGCGACAACGCGCCGCTCACGCCAACCGCGCCAGTCAGCACAGTGAAGCCTGCGGCTGCCGTATACAGGCTACCCACCGCGCCGCCAATTCCGGCAATCCAGCCGCTTAACGCCTTTTGAAAAGAAAAGAGAAATGCCAGAACAGCGGCGGCAACAAACCACGCCACGCCGCTATTGATCAGGGAAATTGCGCTCATTTAGCCTCTCCACTTTGAGCCTGCTGAAACAAGGTGAGATCGCCAAAATCCGTGTTAAAAGTCAGCTCACGCTTACGTTTGCTGACACGGGCGATATCGGTGTTATCCACCAGATGCAGGGCTTTGGTTGGGCACATCCGCACGCAGGCCGGACCTTGTTCATCAAAGCTACAGAGGTCACATTTGACGGCGATCGCGCGAATACCCGGCACCCAGTCAAGCAACGTGCTGACACGCGCCGGAGCAGGCGGTGCCGGTGGTGCTTTCGGGGTATTGGCGTTTGCCGGAATATCCAGCGGACGGCTGCCGGAAAATTCGATTGCGCCAAACGGGCAGGCGATGCCGCACAGTTTGCAGCTTACGCACAGGCTTTCATTCAGCTGCACTGCCCCATCAACGCGGGTGATAGCGTTAACCGGGCAGACCACCGCACAGGGTGCATCTTCACAGTGGTGACAGAGCTGCGGCGCAGATTCTTTTTCATTTAGCATCACTCGCAGGCGCGGCATTGATTGCAGGCCGTGCTGGCGATGCGTCTCTGAACAGGCGGCCTCACAGGTGTGGCAGCCGATACAGAGCGTGGAGTCAGCAATTACAAAACGATTCACCAGGCATTCCTCAGGTGATTGTCATTTTTGACGAAAACATGCCGATGAAATGTCATTTTCGACACTCATCGACACGCCCATCCCCAAACAGGCGTAACGCCTGCAAAACGGGCAAAGCCTCAGCTCATGCCGCCGGGCTTTGTCCCTTTACCAGTTGGCTTAAATTCACCGGTACATTGTTTTCAATGGCGGTGTATAAGCTGTCGTAAACGCCAGCGATTTTTTCGAGATAGTGTTCCAGCACCTGTTCGCGATCGCGGATGTTGACCTTGCCATCTATCATTCCGTCAATGCTCAATTGTGCCTGCGCAATCCGCTGTTTTTCTTCACCCTCTTTCGTTTCGACGTAATACTCGATGGTGTGGCTGTTAAAGCCATCCGCCAGGGTGACGTAAATGCGAAAATGTTCAAAAAGGACGAAACAGAGTTCTTTGTCTGGCGCACAGCTCATGGCGTGATGCAGGCGCGCTTTCGATAACGTGATCCCCTGAACCAGCGAATTGCAGTAGAGATGCCACTGGTCCTGTAGGCGACGATGCCGCTGTGCGATGTAATCGGCTTTCTCGCTTATTTCCCAAATAGTCATTGTCAGGTTACCCGTTTAACAGAGATGCCAGCTTTAAGCATTTTCTGTGCCAACTTTTAATTTATTGTTATTAAAGCGATTTTTAAGCTAAAGATGAATTTCGTCGCCGTGTCGACGTGTCATTTCGACATCATCGACATTATTCACCGCAGGGATAATCAACACTGGCACAATTATTGCTTGTAGCTGGCAATAGTTAATGGGAGGCGATATGCACGAAATAACCCTCTGCCAACGGGCACTGGAATTGATCGAACAGCAGGCCGCAAAACACGGCGCAAAACGCGTAACTGGGGTCTGGCTCAAAATTGGCGCATTTTCTTGTGTCGAAACCAGCTCTCTTGCCTTTTGTTTTGATCTGGTTTGCCGCGGCAGCGTGGCGGAAGGTTGTAAACTGCACCTCGAAGAACAAGAGGCCGAATGCTGGTGCGAAACATGCCAACAATATGTGACGCTATTAACCCAGCGCGTCCGACGCTGTCCACAGTGTCATGGCGACATGCTACAAATTGTGGCAGACGACGGTTTACAGATTCGGCGGATAGAAATAGACCAGGAGTGAGCGATGTGTACAACATGCGGTTGCGGTGAAGGCAACCTGTATATCGAGGGTGATGAACATAACCCTCATTCCGCGTTTCGTAGCGCGCCATTTGCCCCGGCGGCACGCCCGAAGATGAAAATCACCGGCATTAAAGCGCCTGAATTTACCCCCAGCCAGACTGAAGAAGGCGACCTGCATTACGGTCATGGCGAAGCGGGTACTCACGCGCCGGGCATGAGCCAGCGTCGGATGCTGGAAGTCGAAATTGACGTGCTGGACAAAAACAACCGTCTGGCTGAACGCAACCGAGCGCGCTTTGCTGCCCGCAATCAGTTGGTACTCAACCTGGTTTCCAGCCCTGGTTCCGGTAAAACCACCCTGCTGACGGAAACCTTGATACGCCTGAAAGACAGCGTTCCGTGCGCAGTTATTGAAGGTGACCAGCAAACCGTGAACGATGCCGCGCGCATTCGCGCTACCGGCACGCCAGCGATTCAGGTGAATACCGGTAAAGGTTGCCATCTTGACGCACAGATGATTGCCGACGCCGCGCCGCGCCTGCCACTGGACGATAACGGTATTCTGTTTATCGAAAACGTTGGCAACCTCGTATGTCCGGCGAGCTTCGATCTCGGTGAAAAACACAAAGTGGCGGTGCTTTCCGTTACCGAAGGTGAAGACAAACCGCTGAAATATCCACATATGTTTGCCGCCGCCTCACTGATGCTGCTCAACAAAGTTGACCTGCTGCCGTATCTCAATTTCGACGTTGAGAAGTGCATCGCCTGCGCCCGCGAAGTCAATCCAGAAATTGAAATCATCCTTATTTCCGCCACCAGCGGCGAAGGGATGGACCAGTGGCTGAACTGGCTGGAGACACAGCGATGTGCATAGGCGTTCCCGGCCAGATCCGCACCATTGACGGCAACCAGGCGAAAGTCGACGTCTGCAGTATTCAGCGCGACGTCGATCTAACGTTAGTCGGCAGCTGCGATGAAAACGGTCAGCCACGCGTGGGCCAGTGGGTACTGGTTCACGTTGGCTTTGCCATGAGCGTAATTAATGAAGCCGAAGCGCGCGACACTCTCGACGCCTTACAAAATATGTTTGACGTTGAGCCGGATGTCGGCGCGCTGTTGTATGGCGAGGAAAAATAATGCGTTTTGTTGATGAATATCGCGCGCCGGAACAGGTGATGCAGTTAATTGAGCATCTACGCGAACGTGCTTCACATCTCTCTTACACCGCTGAACGCCCTCTGCGAATTATGGAAGTGTGCGGCGGTCATACCCACGCCATTTTTAAATTCGGCCTCGACCAGTTGCTGCCGGAAAACGTCGAGTTTATCCACGGTCCGGGTTGCCCGGTATGTGTACTGCCGATGGGAAGAATCGACACCTGCGTGGAGATTGCCAGCCATCCGGAAGTCATCTTCTGTACCTTTGGCGACGCCATGCGCGTACCAGGGAAACAAGGGTCGCTGTTACAGGCAAAAGCGCGCGGTGCCGATGTTCGCATCGTTTACTCGCCAATGGATGCGTTGAAACTGGCGCAGGAGAATCCAACTCGTAAAGTGGTGTTCTTCGGCTTAGGGTTTGAAACCACCATGCCGACGACGGCCATCACTCTGCAACAGGCGAAAGCCCGCGATGTGCAAAATTTTTACTTTTTCTGCCAGCATATTACGCTGATCCCAACGCTACGCAGTTTGCTGGAACAGCCGGATAACGGTATCGATGCGTTCCTCGCGCCGGGCCACGTCAGTATGGTTATCGGCACCGACGCCTATAATTTTATCGCCAGTGATTTTCATCGTCCTCTGGTGGTTGCTGGATTCGAACCGCTTGATCTACTACAAGGCGTGGTCATGCTGGTGGAGCAGAAAATAGCGGCCCACAGCAAGGTAGAAAATCAGTATCGGCGCGTGGTGCCGGATGCCGGTAACCTGCTGGCGCAACAGGCGATTGCGGATGTCTTCTGCGTCAACGGCGACAGCGAATGGCGCGGCTTAGGCATGATTGAATCTTCTGGTGTACACCTGACGCCAGACTATCAACGATTTGACGCCGAAGCGCATTTCCGCCCGGCACCGCAGCAGGTTTGCGATGACCCGCGCGCACGTTGTGGCGAAGTATTGACGGGCAAATGTAAGCCGCATCAATGCCCGCTGTTTGGTAACACCTGTAATCCTCAAACCGCGTTTGGCGCGCTGATGGTTTCCTCCGAGGGAGCATGCGCCGCGTGGTATCAGTATCGTCAGCAGGAGAGTGAAGCGTGAATAATATCCAACTCGCCCACGGCAGCGGCGGCCAGGCGATGCAGCAATTAATCAACAGCCTATTTATGGAAGCTTTTGCCAATCCGTGGCTGGCAGAACAGGAAGACCAGGCGCGCCTTGAGCTGGCGCAGCTGGTGGCAGAAGGCGACCGTCTGGCGTTCTCCACCGACAGCTACGTCATCGACCCGCTGTTCTTTCCTGGTGGTAATATTGGCAAGCTGGCGATTTGTGGCACCGCGAATGACGTTGCGGTCAGTGGCGCTATTCCGCGCTATCTCTCTTGTGGCTTTATCCTCGAAGAGGGATTGCCGATGGAGACGCTAAAAGCCGTGGTGACCAGCATGGCAGAAACCGCCCGCGCGGCAGGCATTGCCATCGTTACTGGCGACACTAAAGTGGTGCAACGCGGCGCGGCAGATAAACTGTTTATCAACACCGCTGGCATGGGCGCGATCCCGGCGAATATTCACTGGGGCGCACAGACGCTAACCGCAGGCGATGTTCTGCTGGTGAGTGGAACTCTCGGCGACCACGGAGCAACTATTCTTAATCTGCGCGAGCAACTGGGGCTGGATGGCGAACTGGTCAGCGACTGCGCAGTGCTGACGCCGCTCATCCAGACGCTGCGTGATATTCCCGGTGTGAAGGCACTGCGTGACGCCACCCGTGGTGGAGTGAACGCGGTAGTTCATGAGTTCGCGGCAGCCTGCGGTTGTGGTATTGAAATTTCAGAAGCGGCACTGCCGGTTAAACCTGCCGTGCGCGGCGTTTGCGAACTGCTGGGGCTGGACGCCCTTAACTTTGCCAACGAAGGCAAACTGGTGATCGCCGTTGAACGCAACGCAGCAGAGCAAGTGCTGGCGGCGTTACATTCCCATCCACTGGGGAAAGACGCGGCGCTGATTGGTGAAGTGGTGGAACGTAAAGGTGTTCGTCTTGCCGGTCTGTATGGCGTGAAACGAACCCTCGATTTACCACACGCCGAACCGCTTCCGCGTATATGCTAATAAAATTCTAAATCTCCTATATTTAGTCAATGACCTTTTGCACCGCTTTGCGGTGCTTTCCTGGAAGAACAAAATGTCATATACACCGATGAGTGATCTCGGACAACAAGGGTTGTTCGACATCACTCGGACACTATTGCAGCAGCCCGATCTGGCCTCGCTGTGTGAGGCTCTTTCGCAATTGGTAAAGCGTTCTGCGCTCGCCGACAATGCAGCTATTGTGTTGTGGCAAGCGCATACTCAACGTGCGTCTTATTACGCGTCGCGTGAAAAAGACACCCCCATAAATTATGAAGACGAAACTGTTCTGGCACACGGTCCGGTGCGCAGCATTTTGTCGCGCCCTGATACACTGCATTGCAGTTACGAAGAATTTTGTGAAACCTGGCCGCAGCTGGCCGCTGGTGGGCTATACCCCAAATTTGGTCACTATTGCCTGATGCCACTGGCGGCGGAAGGGCATATTTTTGGTGGCTGTGAATTTATTCGTTATGACGATCGCCCGTGGAGTGAAAAAGAGTTCAATCGCCTGCAAACTTTTACGCAGATCATTTCTGTCGTCACCGAACAAATCCAGAGCCGCGTCGTCAATAATGTCGACTATGAGTTGTTATGCCGGGAACGCGATAACTTCCGCATCCTGGTTGCCATCACCAACGCGGTGCTTTCTCGCCTGGATATGGACGAACTGGTCAGCGAAGTCGCCAAAGAAATCCATTACTATTTCGACATTGACGATATCAGCATCGTCTTACGCAGCCACCGTAAAAACAAACTCAACATCTACTCCACTCACTATCTTGATAAACAGCATCCCGCTCACGAACAGAGCGAAGTCGATGAAGCAGGAACCCTCACCGAACGCGTGTTTAAAAGCAAAGAGATGCTGCTGATTAATCTCCACGAGCGAGATAATTTAGCCCCCTACGAACGCATGTTGTTCGACACCTGGGGCAACCAGATTCAAACCTTGTGCCTGTTACCGCTGATGTCTGGCGACACCATGCTGGGCGTGCTGAAACTGGCGCAATGCGAAGAGAAAGTGTTTACCACGACCAATCTGAATTTACTGCGCCAGATTGCCGAACGTGTGGCAATCGCTGTCGATAACGCCCTTGCCTATCAGGAAATTCATCGTCTGAAAGAACGACTGGTTGATGAAAATCTCGCCCTGACCGAGCAGCTCAACAATGTTGATAGTGAATTTGGCGAGATTATTGGTCGCAGTGAAGCCATGTACAGCGTGCTTAAACAAGTTGAAATGGTGGCACAAAGTGACAGTACAGTTCTGATCCTCGGTGAAACTGGCACTGGTAAAGAGCTGATTGCCCGCGCGATCCATAATCTCAGTGGGCGTAATAATCGCCGCATGGTAAAAATGAACTGCGCGGCGATGCCTGCCGGATTGTTGGAAAGCGATCTGTTTGGCCATGAGCGTGGTGCGTTTACCGGAGCCAGCGCCCAGCGTATCGGTCGTTTTGAGCTGGCGGATAAAAGCTCCCTGTTCCTCGATGAAGTGGGTGATATGCCGCTGGAGTTACAACCGAAGTTGCTGCGTGTATTACAGGAACAGGAGTTTGAACGTCTCGGCAGTAATAAAATTATACAGACGGACGTGCGTTTAATTGCCGCGACTAACCGCGATCTGAAAAAAATGGTTGCCGACCGCGAGTTCCGTAGCGATCTCTATTATCGCCTGAACGTATTCCCGATCCACCTGCCGCCACTACGCGAGCGTCCGGAAGATATTCCGCTGCTGGCGAAAGCCTTTACTTTTAAAATTGCCCGCC
This sequence comes from Escherichia sp. HH091_1A, assembly GCF_030295175.1. NCBI lineage: Bacteria > Pseudomonadati > Pseudomonadota > Gammaproteobacteria > Enterobacterales > Enterobacteriaceae > Escherichia > Escherichia sp. HH091_1A. Next base: position 3,442,060 of record NZ_AP025747.1, read on the forward strand.
GTCTGGGGCGTAATATCGACAGCATTCCTGCCGAAACATTGCGCGCGTTGAGCAATATGGAGTGGCCAGGTAACGTACGCGAGCTGGAAAACGTCATTGAGCGCGCGGTATTGCTGACACGTGGCAACGTGCTGCAGCTGTCATTGCCTGATATTGCTTTACCGGAACCTAAAACGCCGCCGACTGCAACGGTCGTCGCTCAGGAGGGCGAAGATGAATATCAGCTAATTGTGCGTGTATTAAAAGAGACTAACGGCGTGGTTGCCGGGCCGAAAGGCGCGGCGCAACGTCTGGGACTAAAACGCACCACACTGCTATCACGGATGAAACGACTGGGGATTGATAAATCGGCATTGGTTTAACTGCATGAGGTGCCGGACAGATCTGCCTGTCCGGTATACTATTCACGAGGTTTTTTCGGGCGATATTTTTCTGGCAACTCCGGCACCGGACGCTTGTCATCAATGAGATGGCGTACGGTTAGGATCGGATGACGCCACAGCATTCTCGGCCCGGCCCAACGCATAATCTGTTTCATCTCTTCACGCTTTGCAGGCTGGTAACAGTGCACCGGACACTGCTTACAGGCGGGTTTCTCTTCGCCGAACACACATTTATCCAGCCGTTTTTGCGCGTAGGCAAACAACGCTTCGTAATGCTCCGGCTCCGCTGACGCCTGCGGGCATTTCGCTTGATAAAGATCGATCATTTTTTTAATCGTCAGTTTTTCACGAGAGATACGCTTGCCAGACATGCTGCCTCCATACTCTTAAGATGTATTTATATTACAACTTAATTTGAAAGGAGACTATGGCTCTGAAGAAGAAGGGGTCGCCAACTGATACAATTTTGCGTACTTGCTTCATAAGCATCACGCAAAAGCTGCAAAACAGCATCTTTCCCGGAATCACCATCAAGAACTCGCCGTTCGCTTCTTCCCCTGAAATGATTAACTCCGGTATCATGTGCGCCTTATGTGATTACAACGAAAATAAAAACCATCACACCCCATTTAATATCAGGGAACCGGACATAACCCCATGAGTGCAATAGAAAATTTCGATGCCCATACGCCCATGATGCAGCAGTATCTCAAGCTGAAAGCCCAGCATCCCGAGATCCTGCTGTTCTACCGGATGGGTGACTTTTACGAACTGTTTTATGACGACGCAAAACGTGCGTCACAACTGCTGGATATTTCACTGACCAAACGCGGCGCTTCCGCGGGAGAGCCGATCCCGATGGCGGGGATTCCCTACCATGCGGTGGAAAACTACCTCGCCAAACTGGTGAATCAGGGCGAGTCCGTTGCCATCTGCGAACAAATTGGCGATCCGGCGACCAGCAAAGGTCCGGTTGAGCGCAAAGTTGTGCGTATCGTTACGCCGGGCACCATCAGCGATGAAGCGCTGTTGCAGGAGCGTCAGGACAACCTGCTGGCGGCTATCTGGCAGGACAGTAAAGGTTTCGGCTACGCGACGCTGGATATCAGTTCCGGTCGTTTTCGCCTGAGCGAACCGGCTGACCGCGAAACGATGGCGGCAGAACTGCAACGCACTAATCCGGCGGAACTGCTGTATGCAGAAGATTTTGCTGAAATGTCGCTGATTGAAGGTCGTCGCGGCCTGCGTCGTCGTCCGCTGTGGGAGTTTGAAATCGACACCGCGCGCCAGCAGTTGAATCTACAATTTGGCACTCGCGATCTGGTCGGTTTTGGCGTCGAGAACGCGCCGCGCGGACTTTGTGCCGCCGGTTGTCTGTTGCAGTATGCGAAAGATACTCAACGTACGACTCTGCCGCACATTCGTTCTATCACTATGGAACGTGAGCAGGACAGTATCATTATGGATGCCGCGACGCGCCGTAACCTGGAAATTACCCAGAACCTGGCGGGCGGTGCGGAAAACACGCTGGCTTCCGTGCTCGACTGCACTGTAACGCCGATGGGGAGTCGTATGCTGAAGCGCTGGCTGCATATGCCAGTGCGCGATACCCGCGTGTTGCTTGAGCGCCAGCAAACTATTGGCGCATTGCAGGATTTCACCGCTGAGCTGCAGCCGGTACTGCGTCAGGTCGGCGACCTGGAACGTATTCTGGCACGTCTGGCTTTACGGACTGCTCGCCCACGCGATCTGGCCCGTATGCGTCACGCTTTCCAGCAACTGCCAGAACTACGCGCGCAGTTAGAAAGTGTCGATAGTGCACCGGTACAGGCGCTGCGTGAGAAAATGGGCGAGTTTGCAGAGCTGCGCGATCTGCTGGAGCGAGCAATCATCGACACACCGCCGGTGCTGGTACGCGACGGTGGTGTTATCGCATCAGGCTATAACGAAGAGCTGGATGAGTGGCGCGCGCTGGCTGACGGCGCGACAGATTATTTGGAGCGTCTGGAAGTTCGCGAGCGTGAACGTACCGGCCTGGACACGCTGAAAGTCGGCTTTAACGCGGTGCATGGTTATTACATTCAGATTAGCCGTGGACAAAGCCATCTGGCACCCATCAACTATATGCGTCGTCAGACGCTGAAAAACGCCGAACGCTACATTATTCCAGAGCTAAAAGAGTATGAAGACAAAGTACTCACCTCGAAAGGTAAAGCGCTGGCACTGGAAAAACAGCTTTATGAAGAGTTGTTCGACCTGCTGTTGCCGCATCTGGAAGCGTTGCAACAGAGCGCGAGCGCACTGGCAGAACTCGACGTACTGGTAAACCTGGCGGAACGAGCCTATACCCTGAACTACACCTGCCCGACCTTCATTGATAAACCGGGCATTCGCATTACCGAAGGTCGCCATCCGGTGGTTGAACAGGTACTGAATGAGCCGTTTATCGCTAACCCGCTGAACCTGTCGCCGCAGCGTCGCATGTTGATCATCACCGGTCCGAATATGGGCGGTAAAAGTACCTATATGCGCCAGACCGCACTGATTGCGCTGATGGCCTATATCGGCAGCTACGTACCGGCGCAAAAAGTCGAGATTGGACCTATCGATCGTATCTTTACCCGTGTGGGCGCGGCTGACGATCTGGCATCCGGGCGTTCAACCTTTATGGTGGAGATGACCGAAACCGCCAATATTCTGCATAACGCCACGGAGTACAGCCTGGTGTTGATGGATGAGATTGGGCGCGGAACGTCCACTTACGATGGTCTGTCGCTGGCATGGGCGTGCGCTGAAAATCTGGCGAATAAGATTAAAGCGTTGACGTTGTTTGCTACCCACTACTTTGAACTGACTCAACTGCCGGAGAAAATGGAAGGCGTCGCCAACGTGCATCTCGATGCACTGGAGCACGGCGACACCATCGCCTTTATGCACAGTGTGCAGGATGGCGCGGCGAGCAAAAGCTACGGCCTGGCGGTTGCTGCTCTGGCGGGCGTGCCAAAAGAGGTGATTAAGCGCGCACGGCAAAAACTGCGTGAACTGGAAAGCATTTCGCCGAACGCCGCCGCTACGCAAGTGGATGGTACGCAAATGTCTTTGCTGTCAGTACCGGAAGAAACGTCGCCAGCGGTCGAAGCGCTGGAAAATCTTGACCCGGATTCACTTACCCCGCGTCAGGCGCTGGAATGGATTTATCGCTTGAAGAGTCTGGTGTAATAACAATTCCCGATAGTTTTTTGCTATCGGGAATATTAACGACAACTGACAAATCAAATAAAAATACCCTGTATAATAGGAAATCTTATTTTACAGGGTAAAACCATGCCATCTACACGCTATCAAAAAATTAATGCCCATCACTATCGCCATATATGGGCCGTTGGTGATATTCATGGTGACTATCAATTATTACAATCCCGCTTACATCAACTCTCTTTTTGCCCTGAAATCGACTTACTTATTTCTGTCGGCGATAATATTGATCGTGGGCCGGAGAGTCTTAACGTGCTGCGCCTGCTAAACCAGCCCTGGTTTACATCGGTTAAAGGCAACCATGAAGCGATGGCATTGGATGCGTTCGCGACCGGCGATGGCAATATGTGGCTTGCCAGCGGTGGCGACTGGTTCTTTGAGTTAAGTGATACGGAACAAAAAGAAGCAATAGACCTGTTGCTACGTTTTCATAATCTTCCGCATATTGTTGAAATCACTAACGACATAATAAAATATGTCATCGCGCATGCAGATTATCCGGGGAATGAATATCTCTTTGGCAAAGAAATAGCGGAGAGAGAATTGCTCTGGCCTGTTGATCGCGTACTGAAATCGCTCAAAGGCGAGTTACAGGAAATAAACGGCGCCGACTGCTTTATCTTCGGTCATATGATGTTTGATAACATCCAGACGTTCGCAAACCAGATTTATATTGATACCGGATCGCCGAAAAGCGGGCGGCTGTCATTTTATAAAATAAAGTAGTCTCATGCTTCTTCTGTGAAGCATGAGTAACCCGGTGTTATTGCAGGCCATTATTCATTTTTCGCTACCAGCAAAGAGAGATCCTGCTTCGCCAGCGCGCGACTGGCACTCTCCGGCAAACCGTCGTCTGTAATAATCTGATCAAACTCGCTTAATGGTAACGCCAGCCATGTCGCCACCTGACCATATTTCGTCGCATCACAGACCAAAACTCGCTGGCGGCTGGCACTGGCAATCGCCCGTTTCACCGTGACTTTATCTTCCGCTGGCGTAGAAATCCCCCGCACACTCCATGACGATGCAGAAATAAAAGCCTGATCAATCATCAGGCTGCGCAGCATGGTCGCAGCGGCTTCCCCGACACAGGAACGGTTTTCCCGACACACTGCACCGCCAGTGTGAATAATTGTGCAATTACTGTTGTCGAGCAAGTAGTCCGCAATAACGAAATCGTTTGTGACCACAGTCAGTGACTCCATGTGAATCAGATGCTGTGCTATCGCTAGCGTGGTCGTTCCCGCATCCAGATAGATACAACTTCCCGGCTGAACAAGACTTGCCGCCAGCTTGCCAATAGCCGCTTTTTGCGTCATTGCCAGCGCAGTTTTTACCTGATGAGAAGGTTCATGCGCCACGCGTCCCGGAGACTGGACGCCTCCGGACACCAGCACAACGGCTCCCTGCTGCTCCAGTTTTTGTAAATCCCGACGAATGGTCATATGTGACACATTCATTCTGTCCGTTAGTTCAGCAATACTGACAATGCCTTTTTCAGCTACCATCTCAAGGATGATTTGGCGACGCTCTACGGGTATCAACTTTTGCTCCTTCCTTTGTCCTGCTGACATTCTACGCTATTTGCCTGCGAAACGTGCGCGGCGCAACTAACGCTTAGTTCACATAAAATAACACATAATGTTAATTTTTGTGAATCAGCTCACCATATCGTTATCTTCCAGCGCTTATATTCACAATATCAAACAAAATATCACTTAAATTAACAAGGAGAGCAGATGAAAACGGGATCTGAGTTTCATGTCGGTATCGTTGGCTTAGGGTCAATGGGAATGGGAGCAGCACTGTCATGTGTCCGCGCAGGTCTTTCTACCTGGGGCGCAGACCTGAACAGCAATGCCTGCGCTACGTTGAAAGAGGCAGGTGCTTGCGGGGTTTCTGATAACGCCGCGACGTTTGCCGAAAAACTGGACGCTCTGCTGGTGCTGGTGGTCAATGCAGCCCAGGTTAAACAGGTGCTGTTTGGTGAAACAGGCGTTGCACAACATCTGAAACCCGGTACGGCAGTAATGGTTTCTTCCACTATCGCTAGTGCTGATGCGCAAGAAATTGCTACCGCTCTGGCTGGATTCGATCTGGAAATGCTGGATGCGCCAGTTTCTGGTGGTGCAGTAAAAGCCGCTAACGGTGAAATGACTGTCATGGCCTCCGGTAGCGATATTGCCTTTGAACGACTGGCACCCGTGCTGGAAGCCGTTGCCGGAAAAGTTTATCGCATAGGTGCAGAACCGGGACTAGGTTCGACCGTAAAAATTATTCACCAGTTGTTAGCGGGCGTACATATTGCTGCCGGAGCCGAAGCGATGGCACTTGCAGCCCGTGCGGGGATCCCGCTGGATGTGATGTATGACGTCGTGACCAATGCCGCCGGAAATTCCTGGATGTTCGAAAACCGGATGCGTCATGTGGTGGATGGCGATTACACCCCGCATTCAGCCGTCGATATTTTTGTTAAGGATCTTGGTCTGGTTGCCGATACAGCCAAAGCCCTGCACTTCCCGCTGCCATTGGCCTCAACAGCATTGAATATGTTCACCAGCGCCAGTAACGCGGGTTACGGGAAAGAAGACGATAGCGCAGTTATCAAGATTTTCTCTGGCATCACTCTACCGGGAGCGAAATCATGATCAAGATTGGCGTTATCGCCGATGATTTTACCGGCGCGACGGATATCGCCAGTTTTCTGGTGGAAAACGGTCTACCAACGGTACAAATTAACGGTGTTCCAACAGGTAAAATGCCGGAAGCAATCGACGCACTGGTGATCAGCCTGAAAACGCGTTCCTGTCCGGTGGTTGAAGCCACACAGCAATCGCTGGCGGCTCTGAGCTGGTTGCAACAGCAAGGTTGCAAACAGATCTATTTCAAATACTGCTCTACTTTCGACAGTACGGCGAAAGGTAATATCGGCCCGGTTACCGATGCATTAATGGATGCTCTCGACACGCCGTTTACGGTCTTCTCTCCGGCCCTGCCGGTCAACGGACGTACGGTTTATCAGGGGTATTTGTTCGTAATGAATCAACTGCTGGCCGAATCCGGGATGCGCCATCACCCGGTAAATCCCATGACCGACAGCTATCTTCCCCGTCTGGTTGAAGCGCAATCCACAGGGCGCTGCGGCGTCGTTTCGGCACATGTTTTCGAACAAGGTGTGGATGCCGTTCGTCAAGAGCTGGCTCGCTTACAGCAAGAGGGCTACCGCTACGCGGTGCTTGATGCGCTGACCGAACACCATCTGGAAATTCAGGGGGAAGCCTTGCGCGATGCCCCACTGGTAACGGGCGGTTCTGGTCTGGCGATTGGCCTTGCCCGGCAGTGGGCGCAAGAAAACGGTAACCAGGCTCGCAAAGCAGGGCATCCGCTCGCTGGGCGCGGCGTAGTGCTCTCCGGTTCATGCTCTCAAATGACCAACCGCCAGGTAGCACATTACCGTCAAATTGCACCAGCCCGTGAAGTTGATGTGGCACGCTGCCTCTCAACCGAAACTCTGGCCGCTTATGCACACGAGCTGGCAGAGTGGGTTCTGGGCCAGGAAGGTGTACTTGCTCCACTGGTTTTTGCCACCGCCAGCACTGACGCATTGGCAGCAATTCAACAGCAATACGGTGCACAAAAAGCCAGTCAGGCAGTAGAAACACTGTTTTCTCAACTAGCGGCGCGGTTAGCAGCGGAAGGCGTGACACGCTTTATTGTCGCAGGCGGTGAGACCTCCGGCGTAGTCACACAGAGCCTGAGAATAAAAGGGTTTCATATTGGCCCAACCATTTCCCCCGGCGTGCCGTGGGTAAACGCACTGGATAAGCCTGTCTCACTCGCCCTTAAATCTGGCAACTTCGGTGATGAAGCCTTTTTTTCACGAGCCCAAAGAGAGTTTTTATCATGAGCGATTTCGCAAAAGTAGAGCAGTCTTTGCGAGAGGAGATGACGCGGATTGCCAGTTCATTCTTTCAGCGCGGCTATGCAACCGGTTCGGCTGGCAATCTGTCGCTGCTTTTACCTGACGGGAATTTACTGGCGACACCGACAGGTTCATGCCTGGGCAATCTCGATCCGCAGCGGCTTTCCAAAGTCGCCGCGGATGGCGAATGGTTAAGTGGTGACAAACCCTCGAAAGAGGTGCTCTTTCATCTGGCGCTGTATCGCAACAATCCGCGCTGTAAAGCGGTGGTGCATTTGCACAGCACATGGTCGACGGCGCTTTCCTGCCTGCAAGGGCTGGACAGCAGCAACGTTATTCGTCCGTTCACACCATACGTGGTGATGCGGATGGGAAATATCCCGCTGGTGCCTTATTACCGACCGGGCGATAAACGCATCGCACAGGATCTGGCGGAACTGGCAGCAGACAATCAGGCTTTTTTACTGGCAAATCATGGCCCAGTGGTTTGCGGTGAAAGCCTGCAAGAAGCCGCCAACAATATGGAAGAGCTGGAGGAAACGGCAAAGCTGATTTTTATTCTCGGTGACCGCCCGATCCGTTATCTGACCGCAGGTGAAATTGCGGAATTAAGGAGTTAATGCAATGCCTCGTTTTGCAGCTAATTTATCCATGATGTTCACCGAAGTGCCTTTTATTGAACGCTTCGCCGCAGCGCGAAAAGCCGGGTTCGATGCTGTGGAATTTCTGTTTCCCTATAACTACTCCACCCTGCAAATCCAAAAGCAACTGGAGCAAAACCATCTGACACTGGCGCTGTTCAATACCGCTCCCGGAGATATTAATGCGGGGGAATGGGGATTATCCGCCCTTCCCGGACGTGAGCACGAAGCACACGCAGACATCGACCTGGCACTGGAATATGCATTGGCGCTCAATTGTGAACAAGTCCATGTGATGGCAGGCGTCGTGCCCGCTGGCGAAGATGCTGAACGGTACAGGGCAGTATTTATCGATAATCTCCGCTACGCTGCCGACCGCTTTGCGCCACACGGCAAGCGAATATTAGTTGAAGCACTCAGCCCCGGCGTTAAGCCTCATTATCTCTTCTCCAGCCAGTATCAGGCACTGGCTATTGTTGAAGAAGTTGCGCGAGATAACGTGTTTATTCAACTAGATACTTTTCATGCGCAAAAAGTAGATGGCAACCTGACGCATTTAATCCGCGACTACGCCGGGAAATATGCGCACGTACAAATTGCCGGACTACCTGATCGACATGAACCGGACGATGGAGAAATCAACTATCCGTGGCTGTTCCGCCTGTTCGATGAGGTGGGATATCAGGGCTGGATCGGTTGTGAATATAAACCTCGTGGCCTCACCGAAGAAGGGCTTGGCTGGTTTGACGCCTGGCGCTAATTCGTTAAATCCCTAATTACAACGTACCCATACATCCCCCCATCTACGGATGGGGTAGGTTAACTATAACTTTCAGACAGGGTTTCCCATGTCCACAATTACATTGTTATGCATTGCGTTAACTGGCGTAATCATGCTGTTGCTGCTGGTCATCAAGGCAAAGGTACAACCATTCGTTGCTCTGCTCCTCGTCAGCCTGTTAGTCGCACTTGCGGCGGGTATACCGGCGGGCGAAGTGGGTAAAGTGATGATCGCCGGGATGGGCGGTGTGCTTGGTTCCGTCACTATTATTATTGGTCTGGGCGCTATGCTGGGGCGTATGATCGAACACTCTGGTGGTGCAGAGTCACTGGCTAATTATTTCAGTCGCAAGTTAGGTGACAAACGAACTATCGCTGCGCTGACTCTGGCAGCGTTCTTCCTCGGTATTCCCGTCTTCTTTGATGTCGGCTTTATTATTCTTGCGCCAATCATTTACGGTTTTGCCAAGGTTGCCAAAATATCGCCACTCAAATTTGGCCTGCCTGTCGCTGGAATCATGCTAACTGTTCATGTGGCGGTACCGCCGCATCCAGGCCCTGTCGCCGCAGCGGGGTTACTCCACGCAGACATCGGCTGGCTAACCATCATCGGTATTGCGATTTCTATTCCCGTAGGGATTGTTGGCTACTTTGCAGCGAAAATAATCAATAAGCGCCAATATGCGATGTCGGTGGAAGTACTGGAACAGATGCAACTGGCTCCGGCCAGTGAGGAAGGCGCGACAAAATTAAGCGATAAAATAAATCCACCGGGCGTCGCGCTGGTCACCTCGCTAATTGTTATTCCTATCGCGATTATCATGGCGGGTACGGTTTCCGCAACACTGATGCCGCCTTCGCATCCCCTGCTTGGTACGCTACAGCTGATCGGCTCACCAATGGTAGCTCTAATGATTGCGCTGGTGCTGGCATTCTGGTTATTGGCTTTACGTCGCGGCTGGAGCTTACAACACACCAGCGACATTATGGGCTCAGCCCTTCCCACTGCGGCGGTAGTGATTTTGGTTACTGGTGCTGGAGGGGTATTTGGCAAAGTGCTGGTGGAATCGGGCGTCGGCAAAGCCCTTGCCAACATGCTACAAATGATTGACCTGCCTCTGTTACCAGCCGCATTTATTATTTCACTGGCGCTGCGTGCATCGCAGGGGTCAGCAACCGTAGCAATCCTGACAACCGGCGGGTTACTCTCAGAAGCGGTGATGGGATTGAATCCGATTCAGTGCGTATTGGTGACGCTGGCAGCCTGCTTTGGTGGGCTTGGCGCGTCACATATTAATGACTCAGGGTTCTGGATTGTGACCAAATATCTGGGGTTGTCGGTAGCAGACGGTCTGAAAACCTGGACAGTGTTAACGACCATTCTCGGTTTTACCGGATTCTTAATTACCTGGTGCGTATGGGCGGTAATTTGACCTTAATAAAAAGGTCCGATGGGCATCGGACCTTTTATTTAGCGCTTACCTTCCGCCAGCAGCGGCGGGATGCTCGGCACCATCGGCGCGTCATCAATATCTTTCTGCGTCATGCGGAAGGCTTCGGGATAATGTTCGCGGCTGGTGCGGCGTAGCGGTTCAGTATCGCGCCAGGTATAAAGGCAATGCTGGCACTGGTAGACCGTCCAGACATTTTTCACCGGCGATTTCGCCATCACTTCAATCTGTTCATCGGCACAACGTGGACAAATCATCTTGTTCTCCTTATTTACGTGCGGCCAGCATAGCGGTCAGTTTTTCAGCCCAGGCTTTGGTTTCCGGTAAGTCCACCACCGGCTGGCTGTAGTGGCCACGGTTGTCCGGGGCGACAGGCGTGGTGGCGTCGATAATCAGCTTATCGGTGATCCCCGCCGGGCTTGAGCCTGGGTCGAGTTCCAGCACGGACATATTCGGCAGTTGCACCAGATCGCCTGCCGGGTTCACTTTCGACGAGAGCGCCCACATCACCTGCGGCAGGTTGAACGGGTCAACGTCTTCATCGACCATAATCACCATCTTCACATAACCCAGACCGTGCGGCGTGGTCATCGCACGCAGGCCCACTGCGCGGGCAAAGCCGCCATAGCGTTTTTTGGTGGAGATAATCGCCAGCAGGCCGTGGGTGTACATAGCGTTCACCGCCTGCACTTCCGGGAACTCGGCTTTCAACTGCTGGTAAAGCGGCACGCAGGTGGCAGGCCCCATCAGGTAGTCGATTTCGGTCCACGGCATGCCGAGATAGAGCGATTCAAAAATCGGTTTGGTGCGGTAAGAGACTTTATCGATGCGCACTACGGTCATGTTGCGCCCACCGGAGTAGTGCCCGGTAAACTCACCGAACGGCCCTTCGATTTCACGTTTGCGGCTTTCGATAACCCCTTCGAGGATCACTTCTGAACCCCACGGCACATCAAAACCGGTCAGCGGGGCGGTGGCGATCGGGTACGGGCTTTCGCGTAGCGCGCCCGCCATTTCGTACTCCGATTGATCATATTTCAGCGGGGTGGCGCCCATCAGGGTGATGATCGGATCGTTACCCAGCGTGATGGCAATTGGCAAATCTTCACCACGTTCTTCCGCTTTATGCAGATGCAGGGCGATATCGTGCATCGGCACCGGTTGCAGGCCGAGCTTACTCTTACCCTTCACTTCCATGCGATAGATGCCGACGTTCTGCTTGCCGAAGTTATCCGGATCGAGCGGATCGCGGGAAACCACGCACGCTTTGTCGAGATAGAAACCGCCATCGCCATCGTTTAAACGAAACAGCGGCAGGATATTAAACAAATTGATCTCGTCGCCATCGACGGTGTTCTGCGCCCAAGCAGGATTCGCACGGCGCTCCGGGGCTATCGGGAAGTTATCCCAGCGGCGGATAAACTCATCAATCTGTTTTTTAACCGGGGTGTTTGGCGGCAGGCCGAGGGAAATTGCGTGGTTCTGCCAGGAACCGATGGTGTTCATTGCAACGCGGGCATCGATAAAGCCGCGAATATTATCAAACCACAGCGCGGGCGCGCCGTCGCCGATACGCCCGGTGGCGTTGGCAGCGGCTGCCAGATCCGGTTCCGCGTTCACCTCTTCGCTGATTTTCAGTAACTGGCCGTGGTCATCAAGCGCCTGTAAGAAGCTGCGTAAATCATCAAATGCCATTATTCATTCTCCTGAGAAAAATTCCGGGCCTGCGGCAACCCTTGCCAGCGCCTGGCGTGAGGATGTCCGAGGCCAAATTGATCCAGCACGCGGGCTACCACGTGGTGGACAATGTCATCTACCGTTTCGGGATGGTTATAAAAGGCAGGCATCGGCGGCACCATCGCCACGCCCATGCGCGAAAGTGCGAGCATATTTTCGAGATGGATGGTGCTAAGCGGCATTTCACGCGGCACCAGCACCAGTTTGCGGCCTTCTTTGAGCACGACGTCCGCCGCGCGCCCTACGAGACCATCGGCGTAACCAGCGCGGATACCGGCGAGCGTTTTCATACTGCATGGAATAACGATCATGCCGTCGGTACGAAAGGAGCCGGAAGAGATGGTCGCAGCCTGATCCGCCGGGTTATGGCTGAAGTCAGCGAGGGCGGCAACATCGCGAGCGCTGTAAGGCGTTTCCAGTTCAATAGTGGTTTTCGCCCACTTCGACATCACCAGATGAGTCTCGACATTCGGCATCTCCCGCAGCGCTTGCAGTAATGCCACACCAAGAGGCGCACCGGTAGCCCCTGTCATCCCGACGATCAGTTTCATTGCTAACTCTCTTAATTGTTCGTATACGAACGTTATTATTAACATACTCCTTCATTTCCACAGCGGCAAGGATTGAAAAGTAACAACATCTTCTTCGTCACTGAAAAACCGCTATGATAGCGACAGAGAATTAGCCCGGAGTTTACATGGCGTTACGAAATAAAGCGTTCCATCAGTTACGACAGCTTTTTCAGCAGCATACGGCCCGCTGGCAGCACGAGTTACCTGACCTGACCAAACCACAGTACGCGGTGATGCGCGCCATTGCTGATAAACCTGGTATCGAACAGGTGGCACTGATGGAAGCAGCCGTCAGCACCAAAGCAACGCTGGCAGAAATGTTGGCAAGAATGGAAAATCGTGGCTTAGTCAGACGTGAACATGACACCGCTGATAAGCGGCGACGCTTTGTCTGGCTGACTGCCGAAGGAGAAAAGGTACTTGCTGCGGCGATACCGATTGGCGACAGTGTGGATGAGGAATTTTTGGGGCGTTTGAGTGGAGAAGAGCAGGAGCTGTTTATGCAGCTGGTGCGCAAGATGATGAGCAAATAGGATGTTGATTGCCGGATGGGACGCTGACGTGTCTTATCCAGGCGACGAAACACACCAACTCCCCATACAAAAGAAAATGGCCAGCCTCATAAGAGACTGGCCTTTCTGACAGATGCTTACTTATTCGCGGAACAGCGCTTCGATATTCAGCCCCTGCGTTTGCAGGATTTCGCGCAAACGGCGCAGGCCTTCAACCTGAATCTGGCGAACACGTTCACGGGTGAGGCCAATTTCACGACCTACATCTTCCAGTGTTGCCGCTTCGTACCCCAGCAAACCGAATCGACGTGCCAGCACTTCACGCTGTTTGGCGTTCAGTTCGAACAGCCATTTGACGATGCTTTGTTTCATATCGTCATCTTGCGTGGTATCTTCCGGGCCGTTTTCTTTTTCATCGGCCAGGATGTCCAGCAACGCTTTTTCGGAATCTCCACCCAGCGGGGTGTCTACCGAGGTAATGCGCTCGTTAAGACGAAGCATACGGCTGACGTCATCAACTGGCTTATCCAGCTGCTCTGCGATCTCTTCCGCACTTGGTTCGTGGTCCAGCTTATGGGACAACTCACGTGCGGTTCGCAGGTAAACGTTCAGCTCCTTTACGATGTGAATCGGCAAACGAATAGTACGGGTTTGGTTCATAATCGCCCGTTCGATCGTTTGGCGAATCCACCAGGTTGCGTATGTTGAGAAGCGGAAACCACGTTCCGGGTCAAACTTCTCTACCGCGCGGATCAGCCCCAGGTTGCCCTCTTCGATAAGATCCAGCAAAGCCAGACCACGATTGCCATAACGGCGGGCAATTTTTACCACCAGACGCAAGTTACTCTCGATCATCCGGCGGCGGGAGGCAACATCTCCTCGCAGTGCGCGACGCGCAAAATAAACTTCTTCTTCGGCCGTTAACAGTGGTGAATAACCAATCTCACCAAGGTAAAGCTGAGTCGCGTCCAACACACGCTGTGTGGCCCCTTGCGATAACAGTTCCTCTTCGGCCAAATCGTTATCACTGGGTTCCTCTTCTACTAAGGCCTTTTCGTCAAAAACCTCAACTCCGTTCTCATCAAATTCCGCATCTTCATTTAAATCATGAACTTTCAGCGTATTCTGACTCATAAGGTGGCTCCTACCCGTGATCCCTTGACGGAACATTCAAGCAAAAGCCTGGTTCCGCCGATTTATCGCTGCGGCAAATAACGCAGCGGGTTTACGGATTTCCCCTTGTAACGAATTTCAAAATGCAAGCGTGTTGAACTGGTTCCGGTGCTACCCATGGTTGCTATTTTTTGCCCCGCCTTCACTTCTTGTTGTTCCCGGACCAGCATTGTGTCGTTATGGGCGTAGGCACTCAGGTAATCATCATTATGTTTGATGATAATCAGATTACCGTAGCCGCGCAGCGCGTTACCGGCATAAACAACGCGGCCATCTGCGGTCGCGATAATTGCCTGTCCTTTGCTGCCTGCGATATCAATCCCCTTGTTGCCCCCCTCAGAAGCGCCAAAGGTTTCGATCACTTTGCCCTCAGTCGGCCAGCGCCAGGTGGAGATAGGCGTACTGGTTGATGTACTGCTGACAGTCGGCTCGGTTGTGCTTGCTGTTGGTACCGTTACAGGCGCTGTGACCGTGGTCCCAGTTGGCTTGTTGTTCGGCAACATTTTGTTAGCACTCTGTTCACCCGAAGACTCAGAATACGTAATTGTCGGTTGCGACGCAACAGCAACGGTGGAATTTTGTGCAGGCTTGATCACAACTCCTTGCTCTGCTGCGTCGGCCTGGGTAATGGCATTTCCGCCAGTGATTGGCGTACCGGAAGCATTACCCACCTGTAAGGTCTGACCTACATTCAGCGCGTATGGTGCCTGAATATTGTTGCGCTGAGCAAGGTCACGGAAATCATTGCCAGTAATCCAGGCGATATAGAAAAGTGTGTCGCCTTTTTTCACGGTGTATGTACTGCCGCTATAACTGCCTTTCGGAATGTTCCCATACTGACGGTTGTAGACGATGCGTCCGTTTTCCATCTGTACCGGCGGCTGAGCAACTGGCTGCACCGGCTGGATTTGCGGTTGTTGTGCAGATTGAATTTGTGGCTGCTGTACCGGCTGAATTTGCGGTTGCTGCGTTGTAGACGTCGTCCCCATTTTCGGCGGCGGCGTAATCAACATACCAGAATTGGTGTTTGCAGACGCATTGCCATTAACGGAGCTGACCGGTGCCGGTGGATTTGAAGTGTCAGAACAGCCTGCCAGCCATAGCGAAACCAGTGACAAAGCCGCAATGCGGCGAACGGTGAATTTTGGGCTTCCCGCGCTCATTTATCCCCCAAGAAAAATTGGTTAATAACCAGTGACATAATTACCGTGCAAGGCACCATACTGAACACTGGAAAAGATGTTCACGATACGCTGACCTGCGGCAAAATAACCAGGAAAAATCCAGGTATTTCCTCACGTTTTAAGCCAGCTCACCCTTCACTAAAGGGACAAAGCGCACGGCCTCCACGGTATCGATAATAAATTCGCCTCCCCGACGACGCACCCGTTTCAAATACTGGTGCTCCTCCCCTACGGGTAAGACGAGAATCCCGCCTTCGTCCAGCTGCGTCATTAGCGCAGTTGGAATTTCCGGCGGTGCCGCCGTAACAATGATAGCGTCAAACGGCGCACGTGCCTGCCAACCTTGCCATCCATCGCCATGACGGGTTGAAACATTATGTAAATCAAGGTTTTTCAGGCGGCGACGCGCCTGCCACTGCAAGCCTTTAATACGTTCAACCGAGCAAACATGCTGAACAAGATGCGCCAGAATTGCCGTTTGATATCCCGAACCGGTGCCAATTTCCAGCACCCGCGACTGCGGCGTCAGCTCGAGTAATTCGGTCATTCGCGCCACCATATACGGCTGCGAAATTGTCTGCCCCTGACCTATCGGCAAGGCGATATTGTCCCAGGCTTTTTGTTCAAACGCTTCATCAACGAATTTTTCACGCGGCACGGCGGCAAGTGCATTCAGCACCTGCTCATCCTGAATACCTTGCGCACGTAATTGATCCAGAAGTGCTTGTACGCGTCTGCTTACCATTGCGTGCCAACTCCCACGCTGTTTAACCAGTCTGAAACCACATCTTGCGCGCTATGCGCAGTTAAATCCACATGCAGCGGCGTGATAGAGACATAGCCCTCATCGACCGCAGCAAAATCGGTCCCCGGACCGGCATCGCACTTACCACCCGGCGGGCCAATCCAGTACAGCGTATTGCCGCGCGGATCTTGCTGCGGGATCACCTGATCTGCCGGATGTCGGGTACCGCAGCGCGTCACGCGAATACCTTTGATTTGATCCAACGGTAAATCCGGTACGTTAATATTGAGAATACGCCCGGTGCGCAACGGCTCTTTACACAGAGCTCGCAAAATGGAACAGGTTACCGCCGCGGCAGTGTCGTAATGTTTATGCCCGTCAAGCGAGACAGCAAGCGCCGGAAAGCCTAAATGACGGCCCTCCATCGCGGCGGCTACCGTACCGGAATAGATAACATCATCCCCCAGATTCGGCCCGGCGTTAATCCCCGACACAACAATGTCCGGGCGCGGACGCATCAGAGCATTCACGCCAAGATAGACGCAATCGGTCGGGGTTCCCATTTGCACAGCAATATCACCATTTTCAAAGGTAAACGTGCGCAAGGAGGATTCCAGTGTCAGAGAATTTGAAGCGCCGCTGCGGTTACGATCGGGGGCGACCACCTGAACGTCAGCAAACTCACGCAAGGCTTTCGCCAGCGTTTGTATACCGGGTGCATGTACCCCGTCATCATTACTCAGCAATATGCGCATAATCACCTGTTGTGTTGATAAGTTCCCTGACAACGCTGGTCGCAAAACTGCCTGCCGGAAGCCAGAAACGGATTTCTACGGTGACGTCATCCCACCAGTTCCAGCTTAATTGTTGCGGATACAGCAGCATCGCTCTGCGCGCGGCTTCAACTTTTTCGCGCACCAGTAAGGCTTGTAATTCAGTTTCTTCGGCGACAGCTGCTTGTTCGAATGCCAGCGCTTCACGCTGAGTTCCCCATTCGCCACTGCCCGGCAATGCAGCAGTAATCATCAGCTCTTTATCGTTGACGCGACGCTGTAATTCCGCCAGTTCTTCATTGGAGGCAACAAACCAGCTGCCACGTCCGGCTAATTGTAGCGCATCGCCGTCAACAACTTGATTAACGTCTGCTTTTTTGAGGCGCTCAGCAACAATCTGATTAAACAACGCACTGCGGGCTGCCGACAACCAAAAACTCCGTTTATTGCGATCACGCACCGGAGTATTGGTTTGCGCCCAGCGCAGCGCACCCTGCAAGTTGCTACCGCCAATCCCAAAACGTTGGGCACCAAAGTAGTTCGGTACACCTTTTACGCAAATATCGATCAGACGTTGTTCAACGTCATCACGATTGCTCACTTCGCGCAGAACCAGGGTAAAAGCGTTACCTTTCAGCGCCCCTAAACGCAGCTTACGCTTGTGCCGCGCATACTCCAGCACCTGACAACCTTCCAGTTGAAAAGCACTGAGATCGGGCATCTCTTTGCCTGGCACGCGAGCGCATAACCACTGTTCCGTAACAGCATGTTTGTCTTTTTGCCCAGCGAAGCTGACTTCACGGGCATGAATTTTCAGGAATTTCGCCAGTGCATCCGCCACAAAACGGGTATTACAGCCGTTTTTGAGGATTCTAACCAGAATATGCTCACCTTCACCATCAGGCTCAAAGCCCAAATCTTCCACCACCACAAAGTCTTCCGGATTGGCTTTCAGCAGCCCGGTACCTTGCGGTTTACCGTGGAGGTAAGTGAGATTATCAAACTCAATCATTTTGTTGCCTTAATGAGTAGCGCCACCGCTTCACAGGCAATCCCTTCCCCACGCCCGGTAAATCCTAATTTTTCCGTAGTAGTGGCTTTCACGTTAACATCATCCATATGGCAGCCGAGATCTTCGGCAATAAACACGCGCATTTGTGGAATATGCGGCAACATCTTCGGTGCCTGAGCGATGATAGTGACATCGACGTTACCGAGGGTATACCCCTTCGCCTGAATACGACGCCAAGCTTCGCGCAGCAATTCGCGGCTGTCGGCCCCTTTAAATGATGGATCGGTATCCGGGAACAGCTTGCCGATATCCCCCAACGCCGCTGCACCAAGCAATGCATCGGTCAGTGCATGTAACGCCACGTCGCCATCAGAATGCGCCAGCAACCCTTTTTCGTAAGGAATGCGTACGCCACCAATGATAATTGGGCCTTCACCGCCAAAGGCGTGTACGTCAAAACCGTGTCCAATTCGCATTATGTATTCTCCTGATGGATGGTTCGGGTGAGGTAAAACTCGGCCAGTGCCAAATCTTCCGGACGCGTGACTTTAATGTTATCCGCGCGGCCTTCGACCAACTGCGGATGGAATCCGCAATATTCCAGCGCCGAGGCTTCGTCGGTAATAGTCGCACCTTCATTTAAAGCGCGCGTCAGACAGTCATGTAACAGCTCACGAGGGAAAAATTGCGGCGTCAGCGCGTGCCATAAGCCGTTGCGATCAACGGTATGAGCAATGGCATTTTTGCCAGGTTCGGCACGTTTCATGGTATCGCGCACCGGTACGGCGAGGATCCCCCCTGTGCGACTGGTTTCGCTCAACGCCAACAATCGCGCAAGGTCATCCTGATGCAGACAAGGACGAGCGGCGTCATGCACCAATACCCACTGCGCGCCGTCAGCGGCTTTCAGACCTGCCAGCACGGAATCGGCACGCTCATTACCGCCATCTACAACGGTGATTTGCGGATGATTCGCCAGAGGAAGTTGTGCAAAGCGGCTATCGCCAGGACTTATGGCAATGACGACACGAGTCACCCGGGGATGCGCCAGCAGCGCATGCACCGAGTGTTCAAGAATGGTTTGATTACCGATTGAGAGATATTGCTTAGGACATTCCGTTTGCATTCGACGGCCAAATCCGGCCGCCGGAACCACGGCGCAAACATCCAAATGAGTGGTTGCCATGTTAATTCCTGGGCTGATTTATCGATTGTTTTGCCCCGCAGACTGTGCGCGCTTCGACGCGTCAGGCACCAGACGATAAAAAGTTTCGCCCGGCCTGGTCATGCTGAGTTCATTACGCGCACGCTCTTCGAGCGCCTCCTGGCCGCCATTGAGATCGTCAATTTCGGCAAAAAGTTGATCGTTTCGCGCTTTAAGTTTCGCGTTTGTAGCTTGCTGTGCCGCCACATCATCATTGACGCGGGTATAGTCATGTATACCGTTCTTACCGAACCACAGCGAATACTGTAGCCAGACCAGAATAGCCAGCAACAGCAGCGTTAGTTTACCCATCCTGCCCCCTGAAAAACGGCATCATCATCCCATGCATCCGAAGACGACTCTACATCCTCTGTTGGGGATACCGCGACAACGCGGGCAAATGTACCACATTTGTCCATTGTTACGTATACCCAGGGCGTGCAGAACATAATCTCATTATTCGTTACGGTTTGAATTATGAACAGAGGAGACGGGAAAGTACAAATTAGCCCAGTAGCCACATAAACAGTGCGCCAAACATAATGCCGACTGTCACCAGGGTGAAAACAATACTGTAGCGTAGCTTTCCGTCCATCAATGAATGCAGCGCAATCCCCACCACCACCGCGACAGGCATCAGTGCCAGAAAGAAAGGCCAGGTGTAGATAAAGAAGAACAGCGTGTTAGAGCCATAAATCAACATCGGCATCGCCAGCGCAAATAACCAGGAGATAAAACCGACCACGGCACCAGGCAGTGACCATGTGGTTTCTTCATCCTCAGTAAGGCTGTCGTTATTTGTTAGTGTAATGTTATGGCTATTACGCATATTTGATCCTGTAACTTTGACGGACCGGGCATGGAAACCCGGTGGTGTCTCAGGATCTGATAATATCGTTCTGTCTCAACAGATCTAATAATTGCTGTACCAAATTTGTTACTAATTGTTCACCATTGAGATGAATTTCTGCCAATTCAGGTGCTTCGTAAACGGAATCTATTCCCGTAAAGTTACGCAGTTCACCGGCACGTGCTTTCTTATATAAGCCTTTTGGATCGCGGGCCTCGCAAATCGCCAGCGGCGTATCGACAAACACTTCGATAAAACGCCCTTCTCCTACGCGTTCGCGAACCATCTGGCGTTCGGCGCGGTGGGGCGAGATAAACGCGGTCAGCACCACCAGTCCAGCTTCAACCATTAAATTCGCCACTTCACCGACGCGACGGATATTCTCTTTACGATCGGCATCGCTAAAACCGAGATCGCTGCATAAGCCGTGGCGGACGTTGTCGCCATCCAGCAAATACGTACTGACACCAAGGTTATGTAACGCCTCCTCCAGCGCCCCCGCGACGGTTGATTTACCGGAACCAGAGAGGCCGGTAAACCACAGCACAACACCACGATGACCGTGGTGCTGTTCGCGTTGTTGCGGAGTTACTGGGTGGCTATGCCAGACGACGTTTTCGTCATGCAGCGCCATTATTTATCTCCCAGTAAATCGCGCGCACCCCAGTGCGGGAAATGGCGGCGAACCAGGGCATTCAATTCCAGTTCGAATGCACTGAATTCAGATGGCGCAGCAGTTGCCTGGCTAACTGGTTCGTGCACCATACCGGCACCTACGGTCACATTACTCAGGCGATCGATAAAAATCAGCCCACCGGTAACCGGGTTTTGCTGATAACGATCTAACACCAGTGGCTCGTCAAAGGTGAGATCCACCAAACCAATGCCGTTCAGCGGCAGGTTTTCAACTTCGCGTTGGGTAAGGTTATTGATATCAACCTGATAGCGAATACCATCAACACGGGCACGCGTCTTCTTACCGGCAATTTTGATGTCGTAGCTTTGTCCAGGGGAAAGCGGCTGTTCCGCCATCCACACCACATCCACCGACGCGCTCTGCACTGCCGGTAGCGCTTCGTCTGCCGCCAGCAGCAGATCGCCACGGCTGATGTCGATCTCATCCGTCAGCACCAGGGTGATCGCTTCTCCGGCAAAGGCTTCTTCGCGATCGCCATCAAAGGTCACGATCCGCGCGACGTTTGATTCCACACCAGAGGGCAGCACTTTGACTCGTTGCCCGACTTCCACGCGACCGGATGCCAGCGTTCCGGCGTAGCCGCGAAAATCAAGATTCGGGCGGTTAACGTACTGCACCGGAAAGCGCATTGGCTGGGCATCCACCACTCGCTGTATCTCCACGGTTTCCAGTACTTCGAGTAGTGTCGGACCGCTGTACCACGGCATGCTTTCACTTTGCGAAGCCACGTTGTCGCCTTCCAGCGCGGAGAGCGGCACAAAGCGAATATCCAGATTACCCGGCAACTGCTCGGCAAAGGTCAGATAGTCTTCACGAATGCGGGTGAACGTCTCTTCGCTGTAATCCACCAGATCCATTTTGTTGATCGCCACGATCAGATGTTTGATACCCAACAGCGTGGAGATAAAACTGTGACGACGCGTTTGATCGAGCACGCCTTTACGGGCATCGATCAGTAAGATCGCCAGTTCGCATGTCGATGCGCCAGTCGCCATATTGCGGGTGTACTGCTCGTGCCCTGGGGTGTCGGCGATAATAAATTTACGCTTCTCGGTAGAGAAATAGCGGTAGGCCACATCAATAGTGATGCCCTGTTCGCGCTCAGCTTGCAGGCCGTCCACCAGCAGTGCCAGATCCAGCTTTTCGCCCTGGGTGCCGTGACGCTTACTGTCGTTATGCAGCGATGAGAGCTGATCTTCGTAGATTTGGCGGGTATCGTGTAGCAGGCGACCAATCAGGGTACTTTTGCCGTCATCGACGCTACCACAGGTCAGAAAACGCAGCAGGCTTTTATGTTGTTGCGCAATCATCCAGGCTTCAACGCCGCCTTCATTGGCAATTTGTTGTGCAAGTGCGGTGTTCATCTTAAAAATACCCCTGACGTTTTTTCAGCTCCATGGATCCCGCCTGGTCGCGGTCAATCACGCGCCCCTGACGTTCACTGGTGGTGGAAACCAGCATCTCTTCGATGATTTCCGGTAGTGTTTGCGCATTTGACTCCACCGCGCCGGTCAGCGGCCAGCAGCCCAGCGTACGGAAACGCACCATCCGTTTTTTAATCACTTCGCCCGGTTGCAGGTCGATACGGTTGTCATCAATCATCATCAACATACCGTCGCGTTCCAGAACCGGACGTTCAGCAGCGAGATACAGCGGGACAATGTCGATATTTTCCAGCCAGATGTATTGCCAGATATCCTGCTCGGTCCAGTTAGAGAGCGGGAAAACGCGGATACTTTCGCCTTTGTTAATTTGCCCGTTGTAGTTGTGCCACAGCTCCGGGCGCTGATTTTTCGGGTCCCAGCGATGGAAGCGGTCACGGAAAGAGTAGATTCGCTCCTTAGCGCGGGATTTCTCTTCGTCACGACGTGCGCCACCGAAGGCGGCATCAAAACCGTACTTGTTCAACGCCTGCTTCAAACCTTCGGTTTTCATAATATCGGTATGTTTTGCGCTGCCGTGTACGAATGGATTAATCCCCATCGCCACGCCTTCCGGGTTTTTATGCACCAGCAACTCGCAGCCATAGGCTTTAGCCGTACGATCGCGAAACTCATACATCTCGCGGAATTTCCAGCCAGTATCAACATGCAGCAGAGGGAAAGGCAGCGTACCCGGATAAAACGCCTTGCGCGCCAGATGCAGCATGACGCTGGAATCTTTACCGATAGAGTAGAGCATCACCGGATTTGAGAATTCTGCCGCCACCTCGCGAATAATGTGGATGCTTTCCGCCTCCAGTTGCCGCAGGTGAGTAAGTCGTTTTTGATCCATAACCGTTCCTTTGCAATACCGCTATTTTCTTGCCATCAGATGTTTCGACTATAGGGAGCGTAAGAGAACGAATGAAATTACCAATTAGAATGAGTAGTTCCTTAACGGAATAACGATTTGGCAAAGCTAATATCAAAAAGTGCTTAAGGCACCGGATTTCGGGCGTTTAGGAAGATTTGAAATTGTTTTAGCGCAGCGGCAGTTTCATACTATGGCGGTAAAAAAATTTGCATGGTATTTAAGGACTCACTATGTTTTCCGCATTGCGCCACCGTACCGCTGCCCTGGCGCTCGGCGTATGCTTTATTCTCCCCGTACACGCCTCGTCACCTAAACCTGGTGATTTTGCTAATACACAGGCACGACATATTGCTACTTTCTTTCCGGGACGCATGACCGGAACTCCTGCAGAAATGTTATCTGCCGATTATATTCGCCAACAGTTTCAACAGATGGGTTATCGCAGTGATATTCGGACATTTAATAGCCGATATATTTACACCGCCCGCGATAACCGCAAAAACTGGCACAACGTGACGGGAAGTACGGTGATTGCCGCTCATGAAGGCAAAGCGCCGCAGCAGATCATTATTATGGCGCATCTTGATACGTACGCTCCACTGAGCGATGCCGACGCCGATGCCAATCTCGGCGGGCTGACATTACAAGGAATGGATGATAACGCCGCAGGTTTAGGTGTCATGCTGGAACTGGCTGAACGTCTGAAAAATACGCCTACCGAGTATGGTATTCGTTTTGTGGCAACCAGTGGAGAAGAAGAAGGGAAATTAGGCGCTGAGAATTTACTCAAGCGCATGAGCGATACTGAAAAGAAAAATACGCTGCTGGTGATTAATCTCGATAACTTAATTGTT
Source organism: Escherichia sp. HH091_1A (assembly GCF_030295175.1). Lineage (NCBI taxonomy): Bacteria > Pseudomonadati > Pseudomonadota > Gammaproteobacteria > Enterobacterales > Enterobacteriaceae > Escherichia > Escherichia sp. HH091_1A. The sequence continues at coordinate 3,466,100 of NZ_AP025747.1, forward strand.
GGCGATAAATTGTATTTTAATAGTGGTGTAAATACACCAGAGGCTGTCAGGAAATTAACCCGTGATCGAGCGCTGGCAATTGCGCATAATCATGGGATTGCAGCGACAACAAATCCAGGTTTGAATAAAAACTATCCGAAAGGCACTGGGTGTTGTAACGATGCAGAAGTTTTCGACAAAGCCGGTATTGCGGTACTTTCGGTGGAGGCGACCAACTGGAATCTTGGAAATAAGGATGGTTATCAGCAACGCGCAAAAACACCGGCCTTCCCGGCGGGAAATAGCTGGCATGATGTAAGGCTTGATAATCAACAGCATATTGATAAGGCGCTTCCTGGAAGAATAGAACGTCGCTGCCGTGACGTTATGCGGATAATGCTACCGCTGGTGAAGGAACTGGCGAAGGCGTCTTGATGAGCTTGAAAATGGGAGCTGGGAGTTCCCCCGCTGACGCGGGGGAACTCAGTTATGGGTAACAGTACCCCAGAACCGAGAGCGGTTTATCCCCGCTGGCGCGGGAAACACATTTCCTCGCGTTGTTTGAATATCAGCCCGACCGGTTTATCCCCGCTGGCGCGGGGAACACTTAGCCAATACTATCGACAGCACCGGTGGGTTCGGTTTATCCCCGCTGGCGCGGGGAACACATGCTGATCGTCTGACCGGCCCCTTTATCGATCGGTTTATCCCCGCTGGCGCGGGGAACACCTCAGCACCGGGCGCTATTTCCGCCAATAGATCGGTTTATCCCCGCTGGCGCGGGGAACACGGTAGCGTGCGCGTTCTGGATAAAGACAGCGGCGGTTTATCCCCGCTGGCGCGGGGAACACCCATTCCCCATCCTTGATGTAGTCACTTGTGCCGGTTTATCCCCGCTGGCGCGGGGAACACTCCCGTTGCTCCCAGAACCACCGATGAAGCTCCGGTTTATCCCCGCTGGCGCGGGGAACACCCCCGGCGACGTAACTCAATACACAGGTGGTACGGTTTATCCCCGCTGGCGCGGGGAACACGAAATATGAATTCAGGAACACAAACAGGAAAGCGGTTTATCCCCGCTGGCGCGGGGAACACACAAAAACACAAAACTATTCACGCCTCTGATACGGTTTATCCCCGCTGGCGCGGGGAACACGTACCAGCCCAATTGAGCATCGGGAACGCTGGCGGTTTATCCCCGCTGGCGCGGGGAACACCTGTTTGCGCTGTTTTTTGTGCGTCAGGCACTCGGTTTATCCCCGCTGGCGCGGGGAACACGTTACAGGGCGTAGTAGAGAAGGGCGGTGAACTGGTTTATCCCCGCTGGCGCGGGGAACACGTTAAATACATAAAAAGGGAGCCATCCGGCCCCGGTTTATCCCCGCTGGCGCGGGGAACACGTAAAGCAATTTTTTATTGTCGGCGGCGCAGCCGGTTTATCCCCGCTGGCGCGGGGAACACATTTGCAGATCCAGTCGGGAAAGTCTATTTTTCGGTTTATCCCCGCTGGCGCGGGGAACACTCATTTATTTACCCCGCCGCCACTGGTCTGTCCGGTTTATCCCCGCTGGCGCGGGGAACATGCTCCCCGCAACCGTCGTTTCTTACGACCGGGCGGTTTATCCCCGCTGGCGCGGGGAACACACTAAGCATACGTATCTGTTTTTAAACAATTTTATTCCACATCAACAATCTACCAACTAAATTCAAACATTTCCTTATTTTTAAAGAACGGGTAACTTATTGATTCTCAACAGGAAGAAACGAAACCAACCGTAACCCATCCAAATCCACCGGAATACGTCTGTTTTCACCCCAGGTCTGAAATTCAAAACCCGACTCGGTATTGGTCGCCCAGGCCATGACCACATTTCCGCAACCTGCCAGTTGGGAGATTTGCTGCCAGATCATCTCCCGAATACGTTTGGATGTATCACCAACATAAACACCAGCACGCACTTCCAGTAGCCAGATCGCGAGCCGTCCACGTAAGCGCGGCGGGACATTTTCTGTAACAACCACGACCATGCTCATCCGCTGCGCCCCCGGTGACCACTATCACCCAGCGTTTCAGGTTCCGGGATAGCTGGCGGTAACATATCCGGCGCGGGTTGTGGTGGTTCAATTTCACCGGCGGCAAGGACTTCCTCAATTAACGGGATTAATTTGCCCGTTAACTTAGTGCTACGGAAAATATCGCGACAGGCCAACCTGACTTCTTTATCTGGTTCTGCGGGTTGCCTCGCCGCTATTTCAAATGCCTTTGGCACAACCGTATCAAATTTAATGATATCGGCTATGTCATAAACAAATGAAAGCGGTTTGCCACCATGGATAAAACCAATAGCGGGCGCATATCCCGCGGCTAATACCGCCGCTTCAGATATACCGTACAGGCATGATGTGGCAGCACTGATGCAGCGATTCACAACATCGCCTTTTTCCCAGTCTTTAGGATCGTAGTTGCGACCATTCCATTTCACACCATATTGCTTCGCCAGTAATGCATAGGTCTGGCGTACTCGGGCTCCCTCAATTCCCCGTAGCTGCTCCACTGAACGGCGAGCTGGCGGTGGTTCACGAAAACGTAATTCATACATTTTGCGCACCACCTTCAACCGTAGATCTTCCGTTAAAGCCAGCTTTGCCTGGTAGAGTAATTTATCTGCCCGCGCCCCTCCGGGTTGTCCGGAGGAGTAAACGCGAACGCCCGCTTCACCAACCCAGACCAGCAGTGTCCCCACCGTGGCGGCCAGATGCACCGCCGCGTGGGAAACTCTCGTTCCTGGTTCGAGCATTATGCAAGCGACCGATCCCACCGGAATATGCGTGCGGATCCCTGTTTTGTCGATCAGCACGAAAGCGCCGTCCAGTACGTCGATCTGACCGTACTGGAGGAAGATCATGGAGGTGCGATCTTTTAACGGGATCGGACTCAGTGGTACAAACGTCACGCCTCTGCTCCGGGTTTGATTAACATCAGACCACAGCCGAACGCCCGGCTTTTGCCATACCCCAGGCAGAGACGTTGCAGAAATAACCCTGGCTCGGTGACCGTCAGCATCCCCGTATAATCCACGCTACTGAACTGGATCAGTTGCCGGGCATTTTCCCGCCGCAGTTGCTGTTGTCGGTAGGCATCGACCGAGGTATCCAGCAGTGTAAAACCACTTCTCTCTCCCTGCGCAGCCAGCCAGCCCAGCGCCGCCTGTTGTTGATGCAACCAGACATTTCTTCCTTCCGCCTGCCCCCTCACCTGCCGTTTCGCCTCCATCAGCAGATCGTGGCGCTTACCCGCTTTACAGACTGTTGGATTCGCTCGCAGGTTGAAAAAAAGGGATTGTCCGGTACGCAGCTCCGGCGCAAATGACCGGCATTCGATGGTGAACGTTTCACTTTCCTCCGGGCGTTCCTGCGACAGGACAAAAAAGCGAAACGCGCCCTGGAGTTCTTCCCGACGATAAAGAAATTGCCTTTCTTTGCCGCCAGGAAAAAGATCCCACAGCCACTGATGCATCACATATTCACCGCGATCCACCAGATGCAGTAACTGCGCAGGCGAAAGCTGGCCGGTATGTAAGGTTATTCTTGAGAGGTACATGGTTCCTCCTTGCTGAGCCACGGCCCCTGATTGACGGTGCGTTCCCCAAACAGCCACTGCTGACGATTTAAAGGAACATCCCGGCGGCGTAATATTTTGCTCGAGACCAGGCCATCGTGCTCCCCTTCCCACCAGCATTCATCCTGAAGTTTCGGGAGTGAGACTTTTAGTTCGTGGAAACGATCCTGATACTGTTGGTATGCGTTACGTAAGGCATCAGACGCGTTGCCTTCGAGCAGTAACGGCGCAAGGGGTAATGCCAGCGGATGGCTTTTTCGCCCCAGATAAAGCGGAAAAACCGGATGGCGTAAACCTTCCTGCAACTGTTCGAGGCTGTAAGGCGCATCAGCTGTTGTTGCCACGGCCACCATCCACCAGGCATCGGTGTAGTAGTCGCGCCGGGAGATAATCGCGCTTAGAAGATCAGGGTCGCTCAACTCTTCGCGACGGCTGAAATAACGCGCTTTACGCACCTCTTTTGGCATCTGGACCGTGTGATAATCCCGTGCCCAGCGCGGGTTACGGCTGGCGCAAACCACCAGTGAATAGTGGCGATTAAACGCGTTTAAGCATTCGGTGTCATCACGCCGTATCCCTAACCCGGCAGCCAGCAGCCCCAGCAATGCTGAACGCGAAGGCAGTTCATGGGTATGACGCACCTCACCGGGTGCATCAACGCCCCAGGATGCCATTGGCCCATGAAGCTGAAAAATCAGATATTGGCTCATAAGCCGCCCCTTACGCGCAGATAAAGTCCAGCACGTCCTTCATGCTTCCCTGTTTGTTCATCACGTCAAAACTTGCGCATTCGGTCTTCTGTTCGTAAACCGTATTCATGTTTTCGCGAAGCGTTGTAATACGCTGCACTGCCACATCTAACTGACGTGTGCCATTAATGGGTTCATAGAAAGCCGCCGCCAGAGAACGCGGTTGTTCGGTGCCTTTTTCTGCCAGCGCCCAGGAGGCGTAGGCACGGCTGGCAAAGCTGTTTTGTTTACCGGTTGGGGAAACTTTAAACGCTGCTTCCGTAAAGGCGCGCAGGGTCTGATTAGCTAATGCTTCGTCACCGCCGAGGTTTTCGACCAGCAGATCTTTATCAATGCAGATATAGGTGTAGAACAGCGCAGAACCAAACCCAGTTTCACCAAGATGCCCTGCACCAGCATCTTCAGAGGCCTGGCGCAAATCATCAACGGCGGTGAAAAAATCATCTTCGACAATCGTTTCACTGACACCAAACGCGTGCGCGACCTGACAGGCGGCTTCAACATTAAACTCGGGTTTATTCGCCAGCATACGACCAAACATGGCGATATCTACCGCCATACGATCTTTACGTAACAAAGCGAGATCGTCCTCTTTTGGCGCGCGCTTTTCTTCTGCCAGTTGATGGGCCAGCGCTTTTACGGCGTCAAATTCTGCAGGGCTGATATGGACGAGCTGTTCAGTTTCAGCGTTAGTGAGCGGATCTTTTGGTTTTTTGTCTTTTTTGGCTTTACCAAGATAATCGGCAATATCTGCCGCCCATTCGATGGCTTTTTTTTCTTCGATTCCTTTCTCAATCATGATAGTTGCTGCCTCGCGCGTGATACGCCCACTACGAATACCAATATGGCCCGCCAGCGCCTGTTCAAAAAGTGCAGAAGTGCGCCACGCACGTTTCAGACTTTGCGAGGAAACGCGCAGACGCGTTGCTCCACCCAGCACCACGGTTTTCGGCGCACCGGTGTCATCACGGTTAAGGTTGGCTGCAGGGTAAGCGGTTAACAAATGGAGCTGAATAAATGTCGTCATGAGATAGTCCTTTATTAATTTTGTTCGTTATCGGCGTCGCCAGCCTGGTAATATTCCAGCGCCCAGCGGATACGGATAAATTCTGTTGGCCGCTGCTGGCGGCGGTGATGGTTGAGCAGATCGTCACTCTCCTGGCACCAGCGGAAAATATCGTCTGCCAAAGAGATAAGATTGACGGAACCGTTTAATAATTTGACCGCGCGACGTAACTGGCGCAGTAAATCATCCGGCGTTTTTACTGCCGACAGGCGCGAAAACCGCCCTTCTGACATTACTGCTGCCAGCTGCGCGGCAAAAGGCTGCCGTTCATCAATGGCTTTTACATTGGCGCTAACTGCAGCGACCAGTGCCAGTGCGGTAAAACGCCACTCTTGCGCTTCAACTTTCCACAACGTGTGGGTCTGCATTAGCAGAGAACGAAATCCTTCTGACAAACAAACATCATTAACCGTCGTACTACGCCGCAGACTGGCACGATTGCCGCGTTTTTCCTGCAATTCCTCGTGCCATTTGCGCAGCGTGGCTTTGTGCTCCTCTTTTACAATACTCATTCAGCAGCCTCCTGCTTTTTCTCCCTGGCGGCTTTAGCACTTTGCTTCTCCGCCGATGTTGTAAAATATTTCTTGCGCGCGGTCATGACGCGTTTCAAATCAACGGGCTCATAAGGATTGGTGAATACCCGCTCGTCAAAATCCTGACGCGCGAATAACCAAATCTCCTTATTCCATTTGCCGAGTAATTCGTCCGGCTCCTGACCTTCTTCAATTTGGCGCACTAACCTCAGGAAGCGATGCTGAGTTTTGTTCCAGAAGTCGATATCCACAAAACTGAAATCACCCCTTGCACCTTTTGGATCGGAGAACCATGCTTCTTTCAATGCACTCCGTAACAGACTTAGAATCCGTGAAGCCGTTTGCGCAGCCAGCCGCAGCTTTGGTATCTGGCCTTCTTTTTTATTGAGCAGTAGCGGGAAATGGTGTTCGTACCAACAGCGCGCTTTCATGTTGTCGAAATCATAGCCAAATCCCCAAAGGCCCACTTTTGCCTGTTTCAGACTGCTGGGATTAAAGAGTTTCACCACCAGCGCGGGAAGTTCCGTATTGTTTTCTGACTTACCCGTTTCGATAAGACCTAACCAGTCGCGCCAGATTAAACCGCCCGGTTGTGGCTTGACCGAGTAAAGCTCGCCGCCCTCTTTAAGTGGTACACGGTAAGGCGTTAAGGGATGCTGCCACATGGCATAATTCGCACCGTAATTTTTGGTCGTCATCAGGCTCAGGAGCGCGTCGCTCTGCTCACCGCAAATATCGCAGTTGCCGACTGTCGTGGTATTAAAATCAATACGTATACGCCGAGGCATTCCCCAGTACGCCTGGAGTTTGTTGACCTGATCATCAGTCACCACCGCACCGGCCAGTTCACTGGTACGCGTCGGGCCAAGCCAGGGGAAAACCAGATCGTCAAATTTTTTGGGTAGCGGTAAGTTGGCTTCATCCTGCGGCATCACGTTGAGCCACAGTTTGCGCCATAAGGGTGTTTGTTGATTGCCCTGATATTCCTGTAATTCAATCAGAGTGGTCATCGGCCCACCGCCGCGTAAACCGGTGCGGTAGCCTTTGCCTCCTGACGGCGCATTTAACTGTAGGGAGAACAGAGCTAACGCAGAACAATGTGGGCACAGGTATTCCGTTACACCACGCTTAATAAAGTGGTCTTTATTAAACTTCGTTGTTTGAGCGCCGGGAATCTCAGGCAGTAATGAAGCTACCGGAACTTTATCTCCCGTAAGCGCCTCGAAATCCTGCATAAATGAAGGGGAATCTGGGCCAAACTGGAAAGCGTGTTCTAAAGACAGCAATGCTTCCCGTAGCTTTTCAACCTCCAGCCCGTCTTCCCAGATATCATCCCAACGACCGTAATTTTTGGGCGCGAAGCTGGTTTGTAGTAGTCCCAGCAAAAACTGCCATGCCGCCCCCAGGAGATCTGCCCGCGGCGCAGCAATATCGACAACATTTTCATCCGCCAGATCGACTGGCGCCAGTTTGCCTGTCGTTCCGTCTTTATAACGAACGGGCAACCACGGGGTTGTCAGAAGTGAAAACGAGTTCATACGCATCCTCTCGTAAAAAAGACCATCCCAGGTCGGTTATCCATCCTTCCATCCTTTTTTGTGTATCAACTATTCAGAGAATCCTGTCGCAGGCATATCAACCAACCTTGCCAATCAATCCCTCCGTAGCCGAATATCCACAACTTTCGTCATCGGTGACTAAAATCACGTTTGCCATCTCCGGATCTTGCCGCTGTTCAACGCACCACTGCCTGAACGCATCCCCTTCCAGTAAAGAAAACTCATCCCGATGTTTTTTCCACCAGCTTCGGCGCACTCTGACAACGCTCATTTCCCATGCGTGTGCACCGGTGGCATAAGGCTTCACTACACCGTCAATACAGCTAGCCAGCCACAGGGAAACAGACTCTTCAGCCAGACGTGTCGACAGTTTTTCCGGAAGGTAATCGTTGATATTGGCGGCATAGCCGGGCCTGAAGTTCAGCACAAACTTATTAGCCATTGAACGATCGCAGTAGTATTTGCCCACTTGCTCCTGCTCGCTGCGGGCAAACCCTTCCGGCATTACCACGTCCTCACCGTAGACTGATTCAATCAGAAGCCGGGCTGAGTGTGGCATCTGAATCGCGCCTTGTTCACGCAGCACACGCTGCGTCAACCAGATTCGCCCATGATCGGGATAGACAAATGCACTGTTACGCATGGCACTGCCAAACCATTCTTCACCCGGAGAGTTGTTCCAGACGGGGGCCAGAATCAGCAATACAGGAGGGTGACGCTCGTCTTTACCGTCACGCTTTAACTGACCATTAATATCGCGGATATGTCGCTGTAATCGCCCTGCTCGCTGGATCAGCAAATCAACAGGGGCAAGGTCGGAAATCATTTCGTCCAGGTCGCAGTCAACGCTCTGCTCCAGGACTTGAGTACAAATGAGGACTTTTCCGGCACGCTGTGAACAGTCTTCTTTACCAAAGCGTGCCAGCGTCTCCGTTTCAATTCGCTGGCGATCGCTAAAAGCAAAGCGGCTATGAAAAAGTGAAAGGCTGGAAGCAGGAATGACGCCGCGGGCAAGTAACTGACGATGAACCTGGATGGCGTCATCGACAGAATTCCGAATCCAGGCGATGCATTTCCCCTGGCTTACCGCCGATTCGATACGCGCAATACACTCTTGTTCGCTATGAAGCCAACCCACACTCACGCTGCGCTCAACGTCTTTGCGCGTCGCAACCCGGTGCGAATGCACATCGGATTTCGTGACATGCGTCAGCCAGGGATAATCATCTTTTTCCAGCAACGGAGCTTCTTGCTGGCCCTCTGCACCACGCGCAAAGGCGGCGACGAGTTTGTCACGCTGCTGTTGAGACAACGTAGCAGAAAGCAAAATAACGCTGTTTCCGCCACGCGCCTGCCGCTCGATCAGCCCTTCAAGAATGCACGACATATAAGCGTCACAGGCGTGGATCTCATCGGCTAGCAGGATTTTGTTACTCAGCCCCAGAAGCCGCAGATTATTATGTTTGAACGGCATCACCGCCATCATCGCCTGATCCAGCGTGCCGACGCCAATTTCAGCCAGCAACGCCTTCTTGTTACTGTCAGCAAACCAGGCCGCACATCCCTGACTGAACGCTTGTTCATCCGGTTCTTCTGACCCCACAAAATCACCAGACCACAGCGATGCGTTAAAGCGATCCATTAGCGAACGAGCGCTGTGTGCCAGCACCAGGCTGGGGCGGGATTCCGGCGAATAGAAAGCAAGCCAGGTTTTTACCAGCCTATCGTACATGGCATTGGCCGTTGCCATTGTCGGCAAACCAAAAAACTGAACCGCCCCGGAAATCCTGGAGACTAAACTCCCTGAGAAAGAGGTAAACAGGATGACTAAAAATACTCGTTTTTCCCCCGAAGTCCGTCAGCGGGCGATTCGTATGGTTCTGGAAAGTCAGGATGAATATGACTCACAGTGGGCGGCAATTTGTTCCATTGCCCCAAAGATTGGCTGTACGCCGGAGACTCTGCGTGTCTGGGTTCGCCAGCATGAGCGGGATACCGGGGGCGGTGATGGTGGGCTCACCAGCGCTGAACGTCAGCGTCTGAAAGAGCTGGAACGTGAAAATCGTGAACTGCGCCGCAGTAACGATATCCTTCGCCAGGCTTCCGCTTATTTTGCGAAGGCGGAGTTCGACCGCCTCTGGAAAAAATGATGCCACTGCTGGATAAGCTGCGTGAGCAGTACGGGGTCGGACCGGTATGCAGCGAACTGCATATTGCCCCGTCAACGTATTACCATTGTCAGCAACAGCGACATCATCCGGATAAACGCAGTGCCCGTGCGCAGCACGATGACTGGCTGAAGAGAGAGATACAGCGCGTATACGATGAAAATCATCAGGTGTACGGTGTGCGTAAAGTCTGGCGTCAGTTGTTACGGGAAGGAATCAGGGTGGCCAGATGTACAGTGGCGCGCCTCATGGCGGTTATGGGACTTGCCGGTGTTCTCCGGGGTAAAAAGGTCCGCACTACCGTCAGCCGGAAAACCGTTGCCACAGGTGACCGCGTAAACCGTCAGTTCGTGGCAGAACGTCCTGACCAGCTGTGGGTGGCTGATTTTACTTACGTCAGCACATGGCAGGGCTTCGTCTATGTGGCGTTTATCATTGATGTGTTTGCCGGATACATCGTGGGGTGGCGGGTCTCATCGTCTATGGAAACGACATTCGTGCTGGATGCGCTGGAGCAGGCGTTGTGGGCCCGTCGTCCGTCTGGCACCATCCATCACAGCGATAAAGGCTCTCAGTATGTGTCACTGGCCTATACGGAGCGACTAAAAGAAGCCGGATTACTGGCATCAACAGGGAGTACAGGCGACTCGTATGACAACGCGATGGCTGAGAGCATCAATGGTCTTTACAAAGCGGAGGTAATACACCGTAAGAGCTGGAAAAACCGTGCAGAAGTGGAACTGGCCACACTAACGTGGGTGGACTGGTATAACAATCGACGATTGCTGGGAAGGCTGGGCCATACTCCTCCGGCAGAAGCAGAAAAAGCTTATTATGCTTCCATCGGAAACAATGATCTGGCAGCCTGAGTTCACAGATAAAACACTCTCCAGGAAACCCGGGGCGGTTCAAACAGCCCCTGAGCGTTACCCGCAGACATCAACCTGTGCGCCAGGATAAGCGCCGCTTCTGTTTTACCTGCGCCAGTCACATCTTCCAGAATAAACAACTGTGGTCCTGGCTGGCTGATATCCAGATCCAGCACCTTTTGCTGTAACGGTGTCGGATGCTCAATAAAAGGAAACAGCGTATTAATTCCAGTGAAAGGCGCGCTTTCTGCTTTTGGGGGAAAGACGGTTAATGCGTTTTGAGCCTGAACTAAAGCCTTCTGCCAGTAATCTTTAATATCCATTACGTGTGCGACGCGTGGAAAAAACCGCGTTGACGATCCCGTCCAGTCTGCGAGTATGACGGTTGCAGATATATACCAGGAAAAATGTTTTATAAGTTCAACGCCCTCGTCATCATCCCAGAATGTAGGGATCTCGATGAGCGGAAACAGTACCTTGATTTCAAGGAGAAAATCTCGTGCGGCAGCTTTGTCTTCAGGCAGATAGTTGTCCAGTTCATCGATACGGTCAGGAGGCCGACCATGATGCCCGGTCGTCACGGGCATCCACATATCTATTACCCGTTTAAGTTTGCGCAAAGAGAGTGAAGATGAAGGAAGCAACTCTTCACATTCAATTAAATAATGATGCCACAACCAGTAACCCAGCGTTGAATGAGAGATCTTTTCGTAATTCTTTCTTGCGCCTTCCGGAACCTTGAGTTGTGGGTGCAGGTAAAGTTGCTGAAATGAGCGGGCAAATTTTCCAGTATCGTGCCAGCACAACAACCAGGCGAAAAATTGTGCTGCCTGATCCGTGTCAGCGAAACCTAATTGACGAAAATAGTCAGCCAGCCCGAAACAGTTGTTTTTGACCATTAAATAGCCTATCGCGGCTACATCCAGCGAATGCCAGCAAAGAAGGTGATAATCGTCGCCACCCTCTTTCTCGCCACGTCGGGTTTTTCCCCAGAAATCAAAGAAAGTCACAATGTTTTTATCCTTCAGTAAAACTTAAAGGATATTTACGCATATATTAAAAATTATCTGTGATATATATCGTTCAATAAAATATTTACATTATGAATAATTCAATGATTTTCATCTGTGATATATATAAATAATAAACACAGGCATAATATTCACAAAAACAATATAAATGAAAAAAAGGGTGCAGGAGACCAAACCATCACAATTCAATACGCGGGGTTTTACCCCCGCGTGGTGGCTACTTCTTCGGTTCGTAAGCGAGAACTGCCTTAAACTCCATACCACGTTCTCTGATACTCAACTCACACAACGAGTCGCCTACCATCAGCGTGAATCCCAGTACTGTACAACACAGTACGATGATTGCCACAAGGGCATATTTTGTCAGCATGTCTTGCCTCCCTGCAAAGAAGAGACTAACATTCGAATTGTTTGGGTTCGAACGTAAGCCTCAGGTTGATAGATATATCGCCTGGGGCTTTTGTCCATCTGGAACCTCGCGAATGCTCAACACCAGACAGCCTCAAGCACCCGACGCCATTCTATAACTGTTGATTTCCCCTGCTATATTCACGTTTAAATGCCGGAATGCGGCTCGCAAAATAAAAACGCCCCCATCATTTCTGACAGAGGCGTTTATTTTATCCGGCAATATTTACCCTTCGTGCAGCCCACATTCCCTTTTTAAGCCAAAGAAACGCGTTTCTTCTTCCGCCATACCAGGTTCCCATTTACGGGTTGTATGGGTATCACCAACCGATAAATATCCTTCGTCCCATAATGGGTGATATTTCAGGCCATGTTTTTGCAGGTACTGATAAATAGTTCGGTTATCCCAGTCGATAATCGGCAGCACTTTAAATACTCCACGCTGAATTGCCAGCACCGGTAAATTAGCGCGACTGCCGGATTGTTCACGGCGCAGGCCAGCAAACCACGTTTGTGCGTTCAGTTCTTTCAGCGCCCGGTTCATCGGTTCGACTTTGTTGATATCGTTGTACTTTTCAATGCCTTCAACGCCCTGCTCCCACAGTTTGCCGTAGCGTGCTTCCTGCCAGGCAGCGCTTTCGGTAGCGCGGTACACTTTCAGGTTGAGCTTGAGTTTGTCCGTTAACTCGTCAATAAAGCGGTAGGTTTCAGGGAACAGATAACCCGTATCGGTGAGGATCACCGGAATATCCGGGCGAACCTGATTCACCAGATGCAGGCTCACCGCCGCCTGAATGCCGAAGCTGGAAGAAAGCACATATTCACCGGGCAGATTATCCAGCGCCCAGGCGACGCGGCCTTCAGCATCCAGTTTTTCAAGCTCGGCGTTAGTTTCCGCCAGCGCCAGAATGCGATCTACCTTCGACAGTTCGTTCAGCGCATTTAGATCGAGTTTGGACATAGATTCCTCACTGTTTGCCTTGCGGGTTAAGTAGGCCGGATAAGACGTTTATGCCACATCCGGCAAAAGGTGTCACAGTGCCTGATGGCGCTTCGCTTATCAGGCCAACAAAACCGAGTTGAAGCGGCAATTCATATTAATCCCACAAATCGCGCACCGGGTCGAGCACCGGGCGAATGATGCCCGCACGCACCGTAAAGTCACCGAAGCCTTCACCCGCTTCACGTTCTTTCGCCCAGCGCCCTATCAGTTCATCAAGCGTCGCCAGGATTTCCGGCTCGGTGATGTTTTCTTTATGCATCCGTGGGATACGTGTCCCAATGCGGTTGCCGCCAAGATGCAGGTTGTAGCGCCCAGGCGCTTTACCCACCAGGCCAACTTCCGCCAGCATCGCGCGACCACAACCGTTCGGGCAGCCTGTTACACGCATCACGATGTGCTCATCGCTGACACCATGTTTCGCCATTAAATTATCGATGTTATCGATAAACGACGGCAGGAAACGCTCCGCTTCCGCCATCGCCAGCGGGCAAGTCGGGAATGACACGCAGGCCATTGAGTTTTCGCGCTGCGGCGTGACGGCATTCATCAATCCGCTCTCTTTGGCGATCTTCTCAATCTTCGCTTTCTCGCTTTCCGGTACACTGGCGATGATCAGATTCTGGTTCGCCGTAATGCGGAAATCACCTTTGTGGATCTTTGCGATCTCCAGCAGGCCGGTTTTCAGCGGACGCCCCGGATAATCAAGAATTCGGCCATTTTCGATAAACAGCGTCAGGTGCCATTTGTCGTCGATCCCTTTTACCCAGCCGATACGATCGCCGCGCCCGGTAAATTCATACGGACGGATCGGTTCGAACTTGATCCCCGCGCGACGTTCCACTTCTGCTTTAAACGTCTCGACCCCCACGCGCTCCAGCGTGTATTTGGTTTTGGCGTTTTTACGGTCAGTACGATTACCCCAGTCACGCTGAGTGGTAACGACCGCTTCCGCCACCGCCAGCGTATGCTCCAGTGGCAGATAGCCAAACTCGCTCGCCGTGCGGGCGTAGGTTTTCTTGTTGCCGTGTTCGATAGAAAGCCCACCGCCCACCAGCAGGTTGAAGCCTACCAGCTTGCCGTTTTCCGCGATCGCCACGAAGTTCATGTCGTTGGCATGCAGATCGATATCGTTTTGCGGCGGGATCACTACCGTCGTTTTGAATTTACGCGGCAGATAGGTCTGACCGAGGATCGGTTCTTCGTCAGTGGTGGCGACTTTTTCCTGATCGAGCCAGATCTCCGCATAGGCACGGGTTCGCGGCAGCAGATGTTCAGAGATCTTCTTCGCCCACTCATACGCTTCTGCGTGCAGTTGCGACTCGTACGGGTTCGAGGTGCACAACACGTTACGGTTCATGTCGTTGGCGGTCGCCAGCGCATCAAGACCGACCGAATGCAGCATCTGGTGCACCGGTTTGACGTTCTTTTTCAGAATGCCGTGGAACTGGAACGTCTGGCGGTTGGTCAGGCGAATGCTGCCATAAATGGTGTTTTCACCGGCGAATTTATCAATTGCCTGCCACTGTTTAGTGGTGATCACCCCACCCGGCAGACGGCAGCGCAGCAGCATCGCATGACGCGGTTCCAGCTTCTGTTCAGCACGTTCGGCGCGGATATCGCGGTCATCCTGCTGATACATACCGTGGAAACGGATCAGCAGGAAGTTGTCGCCCTTAAAGCCGCCGGTCAGACCGTCGTTTAAATCTTCCGCAATGGTCCCGCGCAGGTAGTTGCTCTCAAGCTTCATGCGCTCGGCGTCTGTCAGTTTACCTTCGACCACTAAAGGCCCTGGATGTTTTTCGCTCATTAGTAGACATCTCGCTGATAACGGCGCTCTACGCGCAGCTCACTTAAAAATTCATCCGCCGCTTCGGTGTCCATGCCACCAAATTCGGCAATCACTTCCAGAAGTGCCTGTTCAACGTCTTTCGCCATGCGATTAGCGTCGCCGCAGACATAAATGTGGGCACCGTCATTGATCCAGCGCCACAGCTCTGCGCCCTGTTCGCGCATTTTGTCTTGTACGTAAATTTTTTCTTTTTGATCGCGCGACCAGGCAAGATCGATACGCGTCAGCACGCCCTCTTTGACGTAGCGCTGCCACTCCACCTGGTAGAGGAAATCTTCGGTAAAGTGTGGGTTGCCGAAGAACAGCCAGTTTTTGCCCGGCGCTTCGTCAGCGGCGCGTTGCTGCATAAAGGCGCGGAATGGCGCGATGCCGGTGCCTGGGCCAATCATAATCACCGGCGTTTCCGGGTTAGCGGGCAGGCGGAAGTTGTCGTTATGTTCGATAAATACGCGGACTTCGCCCTCTTCTTCCACACGGTCCGCAAGAAAGCTGGAGGCACCGCCAGCACGGGCGCGGCCTTCAATGTCATAACGCACCACACCAACGGTGACGTGTACTTCGTTCTCGACTTCCGCCTGCGAGGAGGCGATGGAGTACAGGCGCGGGGTCAGCGGGCGCAGCAAGTTAATCAGGGCTTCAGCGTCAAGCTGCGCAGGAGAGAAACGCACCATATCGACAATCGGCGTGGTCGCGGCGTAATGCTGTAACTTCGCTTTATCGCCCACCAGCGGCAGCAGTGTTTCGCTGCGGGTAAGCGTGGCGTAGTTCTCAACGATGTTGGCGGTGTTGACGGTCAGTTCGAAGTGCCACTGTAGGGCCTCGTTCAGAGGCAACGTTTTGCCCTCGACGGTGACAGGTTCATCGCCTTTCAGCCACAGCAATTCGACAAGTTCTTTCACCAGCGCCGGATCGTTCTGATACCAGACGCCCAGCGCATCGCCAGGCTGGTAACGCAGGCCAGAGTCGCCCAGGTCAATTTCGATATGGCGAACGTCTTTTTCAGAGTTACGCCCAGTAATTTTCTGGTTAACCGAAAGGCTCGCCACCAGCGGCGCGTCTTTGCTGTACGGGCTGGTGTGGATTTCATTTACCGCGCCAGTAGCGACGGATTGCGAAGGTGCCGCGACAGGCGAACGCGATTTAAGAGCATCTACCACGCGGGCGCGCCACTCGCTGGCAGCGGCCTGGTATTCAACATCGGCATCGACACGGTCGAGCAGGCGTTCACCGCCCAGTTCCGCCAGCTTGCTATCGAAATCTTTTCCGGACTGGCAGAAAAATTCATAAGAGCTATCGCCGAGACTAAACACGGCAAACGCGGTGTTTTCCAGCTTCGGCGCTTTTTTGGAGAACAGGAACTTATGCAGCGCGACGGCCTCCTCCGGCGGTTCCCCTTCACCTTGCGTTGACGTCACCACGATGAGCAGTTTTTCGCTGGCGATTTGTTTGAATTTATAGTCGCCCGCGTTCACCAGCTTAACGTTCAGTTTTGCCGCTAATAAATCATCGCGTAATGTTTCAGCAACCCGGCGCGCATTGCCGGTTTGCGAAGCGGAGATAATAGTTATACCCGGCATTTCTGCGGCGGGGGCGGGCGCTGGCGTCGCTGTAAGCGCAGCAGGCTGTTGGTTGAGCACGCCCCAGAAATAGCCAGAAACCCAGGCAAGCTGGGTGGGAGTTAAATCGGTCGTGGCCGCCTGAAGGCGTGCCAGTTGCTCCGGGTTCAACGGAAGCAACGCGGAAGGTGGGACCTGTGTCGTCATGCGTCGTTATGTTCCAGTAAGCAAAGCTGTTTCTGCGCCCTGTCAGCGCCCATAAAACAGAAGAGAAGGTAAGGTTAACGGGGTGAACGGTGTGGATTAAAGACGGGATAGCGATAACTAATAACCAAATCGACTAACCTGTTTTAGCAATAGTCTTTAACAACAAAACAGATTAACCAACCCAATGAAAAACAAATGAATTTAACCAATCATTAAGATAAATCAGCGATTTTGCGCAACAAAGTCGTTTTAGATAATGCGAAAAAACAGCCTTTCCGGTACTCTACGGCGGTTTTATCGTCATGTAGAGAAATTATGATGTCCACCACGTTATTTAAAGATTTCACCTTCGAAGCCGCTCACCGCTTACCACACGTCCCGGAAGGACATAAATGTGGTCGCCTGCACGGGCATTCCTTTATGGTGCGACTGGAAATTACCGGGGAAGTCGATCCGCATACGGGCTGGATTATCGATTTCGCTGAACTGAAAGCGGCATTTAAACCAACCTATGATCGCCTCGATCACTATTATCTCAATGATATTCCTGGCCTGGAAAACCCGACCAGCGAGGTTTTAGCAAAATGGATTTGGGATCAGGTTAAACCGGTTGTTCCGCTGTTAAGTGCGGTTATGGTGAAAGAAACCTGCACCGCAGGTTGCATCTATCGCGGCGAATGATAAGAGTGTGTCGGCGGTCAATTTCCCTTAAGTAACGCTATGTTAGGGTGTTGCGCTCTGGATATCTGGGGCATGACATGGAAGACGACTGCGACATTATTATTATTGGTGCGGGTATAGCAGGCACCGCTTGTTCTTTACGCTGCGCGCGGGCAGGTTTATCCGTTCTGTTACTGGAACGCGCTGAAATTCCCGGCAGTAAAAACCTTTCCGGCGGGCGTTTATACACGCATGCGCTCGCGGAACTCCTCCCTCAGTTTCACCTGACCGCGCCTCTTGAACGACGCATCACTCACGAAAGTCTTTCTCTGCTAACGCCGGATGGCGCAACGACGTTTTCCAGCTTACAGCCCGGCGGTGAATCCTGGAGCGTATTACGTGCACGGTTCGATCCGTGGCTGGTTGCCGAAGCCGAAAAAGAAGGTGTCGAATGCATCCCTGGTGCGACGGTAGATGCGCTGTATGAAGAAAACGGCAGGGTGTGTGGTGTCATTTGTGGTGACGATATTCTCCGCGCCCATTATGTGGTGCTGGCAGAAGGTGCCAACAGCGTCCTGGCTGAGCGTCACGGGTTAGTGACTCGTCCTGCTGGCGAAGCGATGGCGTTGGGGATCAAAGAAGTGCTGGCGCTGGAAACATCCGCTATTGAAGAACGTTTTCATCTGGAGAATAACGAAGGCTCAGCGTTGCTGTTCAGCGGCGGAATCTGTGATGACTTACCCGGCGGCGCATTTCTTTATACTAATCAACAAACACTCTCGTTAGGGATTGTTTGCCCGCTCTCTTCACTTACGCAAAGTCGTGTTCCGGCAAGCGAGCTGCTGGCTCGCTTTAAAACGCATCCGGCAGTGCGCCCGCTTATCAAAAACACGGAATCACTGGAGTATGGTGCGCATCTGGTGCCAGAAGGTGGCTTGCACAGTATGCCGGTGCAATACGCCGGTAACGGCTGGCTGCTGGTGGGCGATACGTTGCGCAGTTGCGTCAATACCGGAATGTCCGTGCGCGGCATGGATATGGCGCTGGCTGGCGCACAGGCGGCGGCACAAACGCTGATAAGCGCCTGCCAGCACCGCGAGCCGCAAAATCTGTTTCCGCTTTATCATTACAACGTAGAGCTCAGCCTGCTGTGGGATGTTCTACAGCGCTATCAGCATGTTCCGGCGCTTTTGCAACGCCCGGGCTGGTACCGTAAGTGGCCTGTGTTAATGCAGGATATTTCCCGTGATTTATGGGATCAAGGTGATAAACCTGTTCCGCCGCTGCGCCAGTTGCTCTGGCGTCATTTACGTCGTCACGGCCTGTGGCATCTGGCGGGCGATGTTGTCAGGAGTATTCGATGTCTGTAGCCCGTAATCTCTGGCGCGCTGCTGATGCGCCACATATTGTTCCGGCAGACTCCGTTGAGCGCCAGACGGCAGAACGGTTGATTAACGCTTGTCCGGCTGGTCTTTTTTCGCTCACGCCGGAAGGCGACTTACGCGTTGATTATCGCGGCTGCCTGGAGTGTGGCACCTGCCGTTTACTGTGTGATGAAAAAACCCTACAACAGTGGCGCTATCCGCCTTCCGGATTCGGCATCACCTACCGCTTTGGATAAATAATAAGGATAATTTATGCCCCTCTTACACCTGCTCCGCCAGAATCCGGTGATTGCTGCCGTTAAAGACAATGCCAGCCTGCAACTGGCAATCGACTCTGAATGCCGGTTTATTTCCGTGTTGTACGGCAATATTTGCACCATCAGTCATATCGTCAAAAAGATTAAGAACGCCGGAAAATATGCTTTTATTCATGTCGATTTGCTGGAAGGCGCGTCAAATAAAGAAGTAGTAATTCAGTTTCTGAAACTGGTGACCGAGGCGGACGGCATTATCAGTACCAAAGCGTCAATGCTAAAAGCGGCGAGAGCGGAAGGCTTTTTCTGTATTCATCGCTTGTTTATTGTCGACTCGATTTCTTTTCACAACATTGATAAGCAGGTTGCGCAATCGAATCCTGATTGTATTGAAATTCTGCCAGGCTGTATGCCTAAAGTGCTGGGCTGGGTAACGGAGAAAATCCACCAGCCGCTGATTGCTGGCGGGCTGGTGTGCGATGAAGAGGATGCGCGTAATGCGATTAACGCCGGTGTAGTGGCGCTTTCTACCACGAATACCGGGGTCTGGACGTTAGCGAAAAAATTGCTTTGACGGGACACTCGTAACGAGTTGAATTTGTGTGATTTGTAGGCTGCACGCCACATCCGACATTCAGCGCCTGATACGACGCTTGACGCGTCTTATCAGGCCTACAGTCCCCAGCCCAGAACCGTAGAC
The DNA here is from genome assembly GCF_030295175.1 of Escherichia sp. HH091_1A. Lineage (NCBI taxonomy): Bacteria > Pseudomonadati > Pseudomonadota > Gammaproteobacteria > Enterobacterales > Enterobacteriaceae > Escherichia > Escherichia sp. HH091_1A. The sequence continues at coordinate 3,485,695 of NZ_AP025747.1, forward strand.
AGGATCATCCGGCAGCACGTTATTGGCAATCTGCGTGAATGGTTGTCACCAGTGCCTCCAGCACCGCTTTCCAGTCATCAACCACGCCAACATCTGCCTGTGAAAATACCGCCGCGCTGGCGTCATGATTAATCGCCACCACAAACTTGCTATTGCGGACGCCCGCCATTAACGCTGCTGCGCCGGAAGCACCAACAACAATACACACCTCAGGTGCCAGCAGATGTCCGGAAATACCAATCACTTTTTCAGCATCAACGCCACCGTTCATCACTCGTGCCCGACTGTAGCCCACTTCGGCTCCCAGCTTTTCTGCCAGCATAGCGATTTCCTGGTTATCTGCCTCTCCGCCCTGCCCCACCACCAGCACCCGTCTGGCCTCAGCTAATGGGTCGCGGGTAACATTTTTCAGGTTTTCTATGCTAACCAGCCAGTCGGGAAGCGCACCTGGGACAATGTTCAGTTGCTGCATACCAGAGGGCAACGAGGCGTTTTTATCTGCTCCCGCCTGACGCGCCAGGGAGAGGCATAGCGGGCGTTTTTCTGTTTGCAGCGTCGCCGTTAGCGCATTTCCCCAGTGGGATTTGCGTACGTTTACGGTTGGAATATCTAATGAAGTCACCTGGCAAATGCTTGCACCATGTAAACGCCAGGCCAGCCGTGTCGACAGTTCATCGCCAAACGTTCCCGGCGGAAAGAGAACAACGTCCACAGGCGTTCGCTGCCACTGTTCTACCAGCGCATCCAGCACCTGTTCCGCGACCATCGGCTGCGGCTCGATTTGCCAGTGCGTTAATGTGCTGCCGCTGAAATCCTGCTCCGCCAGCCAGTCCGCTATTGCGGCATGGTCCTGATTTATTGTCACAATTGCGATATTCATGGCTGCATCCTCTGGCACAAATAATCCCGCCACAGTTTTTGCGCTTTTTCTGCTACCGTTGGCCCATCAAGAAGCGTTGCACCGCGTCGTTGCTCTGGCCTTTCCAGTTGCCGGCACTGCATCGCTGGCGATTCAGCAGTAACAGTTTTGCGGATAATTTCAGCTTTCCCCGCAGCCATTCGCTGGCGCATTCCCGGTACTGGCAAGGCCACCTCGCCACACTGGCGCACGGCAATCACCGCAGGCAAGCGGACCCGACAACAGCGTAATCCATGTTCAGTACGCTGTTCGAGCGAGATAAACGGTGCGTCGAGAGTAAAACGCTCCACCTGAGTAAAACAGGGCCAGGTCAGCATTTCCGCCAGCAAAAATGGCGTTTGCCCGTTCTGCCCTTCGCTGCTCTGGCAGCCGGTAATTATCAGATCCAGCGGATTCTGGCACTGCCATTCGGCAATATGCCGGGCGACAAATTCCGGTGCAAAGCGCAGATCTGCCGCCGTCTCCAGCAATACTGCCTTCTCAAACCCCAACGCCATAAGATAGCGCAGCCAGTGCAACGCCCGTTCATCCCCCATGCTCAACGCGATTAAAGACATCGGCGTACCATTTTTTCTCTGCGCTAACAGAAGCGCGGCAGCGGCCTGTTCATCAGCACCGAGTAAACTTCGCAGCAGCGAAACATCCGGTCCGCAATTAACCTGAGCCGCCACCTGCCACTCTTTTTCTGCCAGCATTCCGGCATCCGGTTCGGCTTTAAACGCTAACAGAATGTTCATTCACACCTCCTACATTTCCCGCCGCCACCAGCGGGAGTGCTTTGGTTTCTGGCGCCCATAGCCAGGTCACAACAAAACCAACCAACAACACTGTCGCCAGGAGCAATAAGGTAACTTGCATTCCCCACTGCGCCAGCACCCACGGCAGCAGGCCAGTACTTACCGCCGCGCCCAACCGACTCATGGCGGTGGCAAAACCGACACCCAGCGAGCGAATGTCAGTAGGAAAACTTTCCGCAGGCAAAATGCCCACCAGATTACTGACTGCCGAAATGGTGGTACTGAAGAGAACAAAAAGCAGCAGCGTTAATGAACAGCCAGAAGGCAAACAGGCCATCACTACCAGCGTTGCCGCCAGCAGCAAAAAACTTCCCAGCAAAAATTTGCGATGTGCCAGCAGGTGCGTCAGAACTAATCCCAGCAGCGCGCCCACAATTAACAACGCATTAAGCATCAGGCTGGCAGTCAGCGCATCTTCCAGTCCAATAGTCTGGGCGATAGTCGGCAGCCAGGTGTAAATTACAAACCATGGGATTACGAGGCAGACAAAGAAGACACTGTTAAACGTCGTGCGCCGCCAGTAGCGCGAAGAGAACAAGGTTTTGATGTGTTTATGGGTCGCCGTTGCCACTTCATCGCCCAGTAAAACATGGGGACCAAAATAGCGATGCACGATAGCGTGAGCTTCTGCAAAACGCCCCTGGCGCAGTAGCCAGCGTGGCGATTCTGGCGTTCCCCAACGTAATAACGTAATCAACAGGGCAGGAAATGCCGCCGATGCAAGTAACCACCGCCAGGCCTCCGGGTTTTCTGAAATAAAGTGATGTCCGGCAAGACTTGCCAACACATAGCCTACGGTCCACACCACGCTGAATGCGCCCAGCAAAATACCGCGATGGCGGCGCGGAGAAAATTCAGCCAGCAAGGTGTGGCCTACTGAGTAATCGCCTCCCAGCCCAATGCCGATCAAAATGCGCAGTCCAATAAGATGCTCTGGCGTGGTGGCAAAAAATTGCAGGAACGAGGCGAGTGTAATCAGCATAAAGCTGAAGGTGAAGATTTTTTGCCGCCCGATATGGTCGGAGATCCAGCCCAAAACCAGGCTGCCGATAAACAGGCCAAGTAGCGCCGAGCCGCCGATCATTCCCGCCATAAACGGCGTCAGTTGCATGGCTGGAGTAAGCTGAATTATGGCGTAACCAATGACGCCGAGAACATAACCGTCGGTCAGGTGTGCGCCGAAAGTCAGCGCAGCAATTCGACAGTGAAAACGGTTAAGCGGTAAATCATCCATTCGCACCGGTGAAGTGTTCATCTTTACCCCTTCATTGTCCGGTAATAAGAACGGCTTCCCGGTTGAGAAGCCGAAAAGACAACGCCCCGTCATCGCGAAACGCTGCCTGACACATTATTTTTCAATCGGATAGATAGTACCCGTATTCATAATACCGTTAGGATCGAACTGTTTTTTCAGCCCTTCCAGCAATGTCCACGCGCTGCCGTGTTCCAGTTTGCTCCAGTGAACACGATGTTTACCGATACCGTGATGGTGTACCATCGAACCGCCGAGGCGAATGGTTTCTTCGCAGATGATTTTGTTGAGCGGATTGTGGTATTTGTCGATTTCCTCTTCCGGCTTACAGTCAACAACGTTGTAGTCGTAGACGAAGTACATGTTGGTGCCGTTCTGATAGCTATGAGAGGAGTGACCGCCCAGCATGGTGATGTCGTCGGCGTGCGCGAACTCGGTACGAATACGGTTAATAACACTTTCGTAGATTTCGTGTATGCAACTCCAGCAGCCGGACACTTCGGTGGTAAAGCCCATGTTGCCGGTTTTGAGGATCTGCACACGTTCGGCAGCCACTTTATCCGGTCCCCAGTTCAGGTTGTTAAACCAGGTTTCGATCAGCTTGCTGTCCACGCGCTGGCATTGCGGGTAACGTGCCACGATTTCAGCAATCCCTTCGCCCGTCGCCTTCGCAATGCGAGGGTTACCTTCAGCCATAAAGATCAGCACGCATTTTCCGTCGGCAAAATGGGTGAAGTGTTGGGTGCCATCTTCAGCGTCATACAAACGAGCGATCGACGGACGATATCCTTCCACCATGATTTCACGCAGGATGTTGAAGCCGGTTTTCATGTCTTCCAGGATATAGCCGTAGAAGAGGTTGTTTTCCGGGGTGAATTTAAAGATTTTCACAGTGACTTCAGTGATATAGCACAATGCGCCTTCGTTGCCGATGATGATGTGACGAATGTCCGGACCCGCCGCGCGTCGTGGCACGTTTTTAATGCGTGTCACGGTGCCATCAGCCAGTACTGCTTCCAGGCCAACGACCATATCCTCGATTGCGCCGTAAAGTGTGGAGAACTGCCCGATACTGCGGGTTGCTACCAGGCCGCCCATCTGCGCCAGCGGCTTTGACTGCGGAGAGTGCCCCGTGGTGTAACCTTTTTCACGCAACGCGTTTTCCAGCACTTCCAGCGGAACGCCACATTGCGCCGTCGCCTGCATATTCTCTATATCAATATTAATGATTTGATTCATTGCAGAGCCATCAAGCACTACCGAGTTTTCCACAACGGTTTCCAGCCCACCTTCGGTAGCGGAAGCCCCGGTACGCGGCACACCGTTAATTTTGTGTGCATTCATAAAATTCAGCACACGGGACACTTGCTCTGTGGAACCGAGTTTTACGACCGCTGCCGGAATAGGCAAAGTATAAATACCATGAATATCCGGAAATTTACGAAAACGATCAATACTGTTTTTCTTTAATACCGTTTCATCGGTAATTACGCGATCTGCACCAACAATTTCCTTTAGCTGGTCGACAATCGCTGCGCGAGATAAAGACATAGTAATTCCTTCCTGATAATAAAAATGGAATAGTCATTAATAAAAGAAATCAGAAACCACCGTTATGGATTAGCGCACTAAATAACCGCCATCAACCACTAATAAATGCCCGTTGACATAATTCGATGCCGGACTTGCGAGAAATACGGCTGCGCCCATTAAATCCTGAGTATCGCCCCAACGATTTGCTGGAATATGATCAAGAACGCGCTGATTGGTTTCTGGATTACTGCGTGTCGCCAGGGTGATATCGGTAGCGTAATATCCTGGGGCAATACCATTTACCTGAATATTATATTGACCTAATTCATCGCAATAGGCTTTGGTAAATCCGGCAAGGGCGTGTTTAGTGGCAGAATAAGCAGGTGACCATTGACCACCTAAGTAAGAAAACAGTGAACAGATATTAATGATTTTACCGCTTTTCTGCGGGATCATAATTTTTGCCGCTTCGTAGCTTAACTCGAATGCGGCGGTCAGGTTCACGTCAATCATCGGGTCCCAGTCGGCACGACCGAAATCCAGCACCTTATTCAGCTTACATATACCGGCATTGTTAACCAGAATATCGACGGTGCCGAAACGTTCACAACAGGCGGTAATTATCTTCTGCGGCGCGCCTTCTGCGGTGATATCCACCTGCATGAAGTCCACCTCAACACCCTGTTTTTCAATCATTTCCTTTGTTTCGCCATTATCTTTAACGAAACTTGGAATAAAGATATTTGCGCCTGCTTTTGCGAGTGCCATGGCAAATGCCTGGCCTAAACCGCTATTCCCGCCGGTAACAATTGCGGTTTTACCTTTCAGGGAGAAAAAATCCATTGAGAACGCATTGAGAGATTCGATTGACATAGTTAGCTCCAATTTCCGTAAGGCAAAAAAAAAGAAAGGTAACTTCCCCCGCGAGAGGGAAGTTACCTTTCTCATTATCTCTGGTAACTGGAGATAATTTTTAGCATAAGGGCATAAACGCTAATGTGATCGTAATCACAGTGTGATATTCGTATTATCAAATAATTTTAAAAAGCAGAAGCGTGACTACTCTCACACAACACCCCTGCTTTCCATGTTATTTCTTATTGCAATTACTAGAGACCTGAGAAAAGTAATCCACCTGAAAGGGCGGCTTACTTTTCTCTTTTTTTTGTCTATTACAAATGGGAATACGATATGCAACACAACTCATATCGCCGTTGGATAACCCTCGCGATAATTAGTTTTAGTGGCGGCGTTAGTTTTGATCTGGCTTATTTACGTTATATTTATCAAATTCCCATGGCTAAATTTATGGGATTCAGCAATACCGAGATAGGTTTAATAATGAGTACCTTTGGTATTGCGGCTATTATTCTTTATGCCCCCAGCGGCGTTATTGCCGATAAATTTTCGCATCGCAAAATGATTACTTCCGCGATGATCATTACCGGATTGCTGGGTCTGTTAATGGCAACGTATCCACCGCTGTGGGTAATGCTCTGTATTCAGGTCGCCTTTGCGATAACGACGATTTTAATGCTGTGGTCGGTGTCGATTAAAGCCGCATCGTTGCTTGGCGATCATAGCGAGCAGGGGAAAATTATGGGCTGGATGGAAGGGCTGCGCGGCGTCGGTGTAATGTCGCTGGCGGTGTTTACCATGTGGGTCTTTTCTCGCTTTGCACCGGATGACAGCGCCAGCCTGAAAACGGTCATTATCATCTACAGTGTGGTCTACATTTTATTGGGGATTCTGTGCTGGTTTTTTGTTAGCGATAACAACAACCTGCGCAATACCAACACCGAAGAAAAACAGTCATTCCAGCTTAGCGACATCCTTGCCGTTTTGCGTATCAGCACCACATGGTACTGCAGCATGGTGATTTTTGGCGTCTTCACCATCTACGCCATTCTGAGTTACTCCACCAACTATCTGACCGAAATGTACGGCATGTCGCTGGTGGCGGCGAGCTACATGGGGATTGTGATCAACAAAATCTTCCGCGCACTGTGCGGCCCACTTGGTGGCATTATCACCACCTACAGCAAAGTGAAATCCCCTACCCGCGTGATCCAAATCCTTTCCGTACTCGGCCTGCTGGCGTTAACTGCCCTGCTCATCACGAACTCTAACCCGCAATCGGTCGCGATGGGGATTGGTCTGATTTTACTTCTGGGATTCACCTGTTACGCCTCGCGCGGGCTGTACTGGGCCTGCCCCGGCGAAGCGAGAACACCGTCTTACATTATGGGCACCACGGTAGGTATTTGTTCGGTGATTGGATTCCTGCCGGATGTCTTCGTTTACCCAATTATCGGCTACTGGCAAGACACCCTGCCCGCGGCAGAAGCCTACCGCAATATGTGGCTGATGGGCATGGCGGCGCTTGCCATGGTGATCGTCTTTACCTTTTTGCTGTTCCAAAAAATTCGTACTGCTGATAGCACCCCCGCAATGGCTAGCAGCAAGTAAGCCAGGAAAATTACAGGAGAAAAATCATGTCGAAAAAATACATCATAGGGATTGATGGCGGAAGTCAGAGCACAAAAGTGGTGATGTACGATCTGGAAGGTAACGTGGTTTGCGAAGGCAAAGGCTTATTACAACCGATGCACACTCCAGATGCCGATACCGCAGAACATCCTGACGATGATTTATGGGCATCATTATGTTTTGCTGGTCACGATTTGATGAGCCAGTTTGCCGGGAATAAAGAAGATATTGTCGGCATTGGTCTGGGATCTATCCGTTGCTGCCGTGCGTTATTGAAAGCCGATGGCACGCCAGCTGCGCCGTTGATTAGCTGGCAGGATGCACGCGTTACACGCCCTTACGAACATACGAATCCTGACGTGGCATATGTCACCTCTTTTTCGGGTTATCTGACGCATCGCCTAACCGGCGAGTTTAAAGACAATATCGCCAACTATTTTGGTCAGTGGCCGGTGGATTATAAGACCTGGGCATGGAGTGAAGATGCCGCAGTCATGGAGAAGTTTAATATCCCCCGTCATATGCTGTTTGATGTGCAAATGCCAGGCACTGTTCTTGGGCATATCACACCACAAGCCGCGCTGGCGACACATTTCCCGGCTGGGCTGCCGGTTGTTTGTACCACCAGTGATAAACCGGTAGAAGCACTGGGAGCCGGGTTACTGGATGATGAAACTGCGGTAATTTCTCTTGGCACTTACATCGCGTTGATGATGAACGGCAAAGTACTGCCGAAAGATCCGGTAGCGTACTGGCCGATTATGTCTTCTATTCCGCAAACCTTGCTGTATGAAGGTTACGGTATTCGCAAAGGCATGTGGACGGTGAGTTGGCTGCGCGACATGCTAGGCGAATCGTTAATTCAGGATGCCAGGGCGCAGGATCTTTCACCGGAAGATTTGCTCAACAAAAAAGCTTGTTGTGTGCCGCCTGGCTGTAATGGTCTGATGACGGTGCTGGACTGGCTGACCAATCCGTGGGAACCGTACAAACGCGGGATTATGATCGGCTTTGATTCCAGCATGGATTACGCATGGATATATCGTTCGATACTGGAAAGCGTGGCGCTGACGCTGAAGAACAATTACGACAATATGTGTCATGAAATGAATCACTTTGCGAAACATGTGATCATTACTGGCGGCGGTTCGAACAGCGATCTGTTTATGCAAATTTTTGCCGACGTGTTCAACCTTCCGGCACGACGTAACGCCATTAACGGTTGTGCAAGCCTGGGGGCAGCGATTAATACGGCGGTAGGTCTGGGGCTATACCCGGATTACGCAACGGCTGTCGACAAAATGGTTCGCGTGAAAGATATCTTTATGCCTGTTGAGAGCAACGCCAAACGCTACGACGCGATGAATAAAGGCATTTTCAAAGACCTAACCAAACACACTGATGTGATCCTGAAAAAATCGTATGAAGTGATGCATGGTGAGTTGGGGAATGAAGATTCGATCCAGAGCTGGTCGAATGCGTAAGTGAGGAAGGCCGGGCGGGAAAATGCCCGGCCTGAACATACCTGAATGGTTATCCCCGCTGACGCGGGGAACATAAGTTCGACAACTTAAAAAATGATAACAAGTCCGGTTTATCCCCGCTGATGCAGGGAACATAATAAAAACTTTAACTAGTTCGGTTTATCCCTGTTTTTACAAGGAATATTAACTACACTCGATGTCTTTAGAATAAAAGACAATACGAATCGCACTTTATCAATTTTCACTTAAAGTATGAACTGGATATCTTTATTCATAAGAACTATTCATCAACAGCGTATAGAGGCGGTTATGTAAAACCACTCATTAGCCTCAAAACAAAGACAAACTTCCAGATTTATTACTTAATCAATGAATAACAAGCTTAAAAAATACACTGTTATTCTAAAGAAAAAATTAACAGGCATTAATTAATATTAAAAAAATAATATATTAAAATTTCTTAACGGTTTAAGGATTATACATATAACACTTTGATTAAATTTGATTTTTTGTATCGATAATTGTGAACTTATCTGGCATGGGGAACTATTTTGAACATGAGGTGTTATGTGGATATGTTGCTTATTACAAGTACAGCTAATATAAAAACTTGAGAAAGAGATAACGGGTTATATGGTGGTTTATCCCCGCTGGCGCGGGGAACACATGACGACCCATGACAGATGGCGTTTAACGTACGGTTTATCCCCGCTGGCGCGGGGAACTCATATGTTTCCGCCGCATCAATCAGCCATTCAACGGTTTATCCCCGCTGGCGCGGGGAACTCCAAAAGATGAACAGCCGTCGCCGTGCTCCGCGCGGTTTATCCCCGCTGGCGCGGGGAACTCTATTCTGTTGCTGTTTGATTGGGTCCTGATCATGGTTTATCCCCGCTGGCGCGGGGAACTCTGCGAAAACGGTACAGAGCAAAAAAACGCGGTCGGTTTATCCCCGCTGACGTGGGGAACTCTCTAAACATAACCTATTATTAATTAATGATTTTTTAAGCCAGTCACAATCTACCAACTTTACAGGATCACACAAACAACACATCCATTATGTTAAAGAACACTTAATCCATTGATTAAAAAAGTAAATATTTAAAATAACTCTATACCCACTAAAATCTACCAAACTTCACTGCAATAATTTTCACTCCAACGAAAAATTAACGCCAGAGAATTTGTAGAGAATGATAATAATTAGTCCAGAATGGGCAAAATAGAGTTTTTTCAGAGGCGACAAAGAATATAAATGAGTGGAAGTCTTTACAGGTTCCACCCATTTATAACGCTTATAAATGTTTAATCAGGCAATATTTAAATATTTATGTGTTTGCATCGATAAACGCCAGTTACGCGCAATACAGGTTTCAATGCACAAACGTGTGGCATCGTCCTTCTGGCTAATTGGCTGCAGTGCAATGACTCGTGGTTTATCATCGGTCAGCGTTGCCAGTAGTTCATCCAGTGCTTCAATATCACGTACGCGTCCCACTGGATGCTTGATTTCGTTGGCTCGTTCCAGTGCCTGTGACAACACTTCATAGCCGCCGCGCATGTTCAGCTTTGGCGATACGGTAACCCAGGTATTCGGCGTGCAGCGTACTTCATGAGTACCGCTGGTTTCGATCTGGCAGCTAAAACCGTTCTTTTCGAGCAGGTCAGTCAGTGGCAGCAAATCATGAATGCAAGGCTCACCACCCGTAATCACCACATGCCGCGCGGTGTATCCCTGACGACCAATGACAGCCAGCAAATCTTCACTGCTCGCCGCCCCCCACTTATCACTCTCTTTGGTCTTCGCCAGAATGCTGAAAAGGGAGACTTCCCGATCCTCAAGCTTTTCCCAGGTGTGTTTGGTGTCGCACCAGGCACAGCCGACCGGGCATCCCTGTAAACGAATAAAAATGGCGGGGACGCCGGTAAAGTAACCCTCACCTTGCAGGGTCTGGAACATCTCGTTAATCGGGTACTGCATAGCATTCTCTGTGAAGTGGATAATTGTTAATTATTGCAGATCCTGCCACAACAATCATGTCTTATTAACATTCTGTTACAGGCAGGTTTAAGGCAAAAAGTGGATTAGATCATAAAGAATAAAATGAAGTGGCGTATTATGTTTTAAGGAATTAATTAAAAGGGATTTAACCATGCTCAGAATATTCATCGTAATTATATTTATTTTCAATTTATCAGGCTGTGGATATAACGATATTCAAACCTATGATGAGCAGGTTAACGCTTCCTGGTCTGAGGTATTAAATCAATATCAACGTCGCGCCGATCTTATTCCTAATCTTGTCGCCAGTATTAAAGGTTATTCCAGCCATGAACAAGAGGTACTGGAAGCCGTAACATTGGCACGTAGTCAGGCTAATCGCGCCAGTAGTGCTCTTCAGCAAACTCCGGGAGATGAACAAAAATTACAAACCTGGCAACAAGCTCAGGCGCAGGTGTCCCGCACTCTCGGTCAGTTAACGATAATTAGTGAACGTTACCCTGAGCTAAAGGCCCAGGAACTCTATCAAAATTTGATGGTACAGCTCGAAGGAAGTGAAAATCGAATTGCCGTTGCGCGAGGAAGATATATTAAAGCCATCGAACAATATAATGTCACTATCCGCAAATTCCCCGCAGTGTTAACCGCAAAAGTCATGGATTACACACCGAAGAAAAATTATTTGCCGGATGATGTCGCCGCTGTGAGTAAAACCCCAACAATAGATTTTAGCCAGAATGCTAATGCTCATTAAGCGAGGAAGTCCTGTGCGAAATTTTATCTTCCTTATGGCTTTCTTCTGTTCATCTGTGTTTGCCACACAAATTCCAGTACCTGAATCACCCAGGTATGTGAATGACTTAACCGGCACATTGACGAGCAGCGAAGTAAACACCCTGACCAACCAGATTAAAGCTCTGACGCAAAAAAGCCACGCACAACTGGTCGTGTTAGTGGTTGAAACAACGGGCGATGAAACCATCGAGCAGTACGCTACGCGGGTATTCGATAGCTGGAAACCAGGTGATAAAGACCGCGATGATGGCGTTCTACTGTTAGTCGCCTGGCAGGATCAGGCCGTGCGTATTGAAATCGGTTACGGACTGGAAGGCGTTATTACGGATGCGCAGTCCGGGAAAATTATTCGCAACAGTATTATTCCGGCATTTAAAAATGGCGACCTGGCTGGCGGCTTGCAAAAGGGAATTAGCGATATTGATAATCGTCTGACGGGGAATAATTTAGCAACGATAACACCGACCGATCACCCTTTGCCCTTTAACGGTTGGTGGGCTTTGTTAGTCTGGGCAATAGTACTGACCTTTATTTCCGCCAGAGGATATTTCAAAACGCTGGGACTAATTTGCTTCACAGCTATTGTACTGGCCTTTGTTTTACCTATAGCAGGTTTCGGCGGAAGCTGGGGAGTACTCGCAACATTACTCTGCTTCGCCACACCGTTCCTGGCTGTCGCCATCGCTTTTACCCCCTTCGGCAAAAAGGTTCGGGATTCGATGCGCAGTGCCAACCGACCGTCACATTACGAAAGAAGTAACTCGGCCTCCAGGCGTTCTTCATCATCGTCGTCATCTTCCTCTTCATCCTCTTTTGACAATGATAATTTCAGCGGCGGCGGCGGTTCATCTGGTGGCGGTGGCGCTTCCGGGCGCTGGTAACAAAAGGAATTGAAATGCGTATTTTTCTCTTACTTCTGATGCTATGCGGTTTTCAGGTATTCGCTGAAAGATTGCCTTCAGTCACTGACTTAACCGGGACATTAACGACAGAAGAACAAACTGCTTTAAATCAACAATTACAGACTCTCGCGCAGCAAAACCACTTCCAGGTGGCCGTGTTGGTTACGCCGACCACTGGGAGTAAAGACATTAAACTTACAGCCTCGCAAAGCTACGGGTTATATCACTGGAAACCCGTTGGAGAGAAGCGGTACGGCGAAGGTATCTTAATTCTCGTCGTTTGGCCGGAAGGGCTGGCGTCAATGAAGATTGGGCATGGACTGGAAGAGATGCTGCCACCGGAACAAGCTGCGCAAATTGTTCATTACCATATGCAACCGGAATTCAAAAAAAATAATCTCTTCTCCGGGTTAACGCAGGGAATTGAAGGCATCGCACAGTGAACCGCCCCGGAAATCCTGGAGACTAAACTCCCTGAGAAAGAGGTAAACAGGATGACTAAAAATACTCGTTTTTCCCCCGAAGTCCGTCAGCGGGCGATTCGTATGGTTCTGGAAAGTCAGGATGAATATGACTCACAGTGGGCGGCAATTTGTTCCATTGCCCCAAAGATTGGCTGTACGCCGGAGACTCTGCGTGTCTGGGTTCGCCAGCATGAGCGGGATACCGGGGGCGGTGATGGTGGGCTCACCAGCGCTGAACGTCAGCGTCTGAAAGAGCTGGAACGTGAAAATCGTGAACTGCGCCGCAGTAACGATATCCTTCGCCAGGCTTCCGCTTATTTTGCGAAGGCGGAGTTCGACCGCCTCTGGAAAAAATGATGCCACTGCTGGATAAGCTGCGTGAGCAGTACGGGGTCGGACCGGTATGCAGCGAACTGCATATTGCCCCGTCAACGTATTACCATTGTCAGCAACAGCGACATCATCCGGATAAACGCAGTGCCCGTGCGCAGCACGATGACTGGCTGAAGAGAGAGATACAGCGCGTATACGATGAAAATCATCAGGTGTACGGTGTGCGTAAAGTCTGGCGTCAGTTGTTACGGGAAGGAATCAGGGTGGCCAGATGTACAGTGGCGCGCCTCATGGCGGTTATGGGACTTGCCGGTGTTCTCCGGGGTAAAAAGGTCCGCACTACCGTCAGCCGGAAAACCGTTGCCACAGGTGACCGCGTAAACCGTCAGTTCGTGGCAGAACGTCCTGACCAGCTGTGGGTGGCTGATTTTACTTACGTCAGCACATGGCAGGGCTTCGTCTATGTGGCGTTTATCATTGATGTGTTTGCCGGATACATCGTGGGGTGGCGGGTCTCATCGTCTATGGAAACGACATTCGTGCTGGATGCGCTGGAGCAGGCGTTGTGGGCCCGTCGTCCGTCTGGCACCATCCATCACAGCGATAAAGGCTCTCAGTATGTGTCACTGGCCTATACGGAGCGACTAAAAGAAGCCGGATTACTGGCATCAACAGGGAGTACAGGCGACTCGTATGACAACGCGATGGCTGAGAGCATCAATGGTCTTTACAAAGCGGAGGTAATACACCGTAAGAGCTGGAAAAACCGTGCAGAAGTGGAACTGGCCACACTAACGTGGGTGGACTGGTATAACAATCGACGATTGCTGGGAAGGCTGGGCCATACTCCTCCGGCAGAAGCAGAAAAAGCTTATTATGCTTCCATCGGAAACAATGATCTGGCAGCCTGAGTTCACAGATAAAACACTCTCCAGGAAACCCGGGGCGGTTCACAGTTTACCTATATAAAAGCGAATCTTAGCCCTTTGGATGCTTTAGCCAATCATCTGTTTGCTAATCCGCAACGCTCGCTGCCATGTCTTGCCTGGACATTACTGATGATCGTTGCCATCGTTGTCCTCTGGCGATTTACCAGCCGTCCCGGGCCTGGCATATGGATGATATCGATGATTACTCCTATGGTCTGGTTTTTCTCCTTTCAGGACGATGTCATCATTCGGCGGGTATCGGTCGTTTGTTTTAGTTTATTTTTCGCAGCAATCTGCTGGCAGCGTCTCGCGGTAGTTTTTAATATATGCCGCACATTTCCTATGATGCTGGCCCCCCAAAATAAAAACGCTAAAGTGAATAAACAAAAGAAGGCTCCGCAGGTTCGTGAATCAGGACGAAATTCATTGTTTGTCGTGCTGCTGATAATTGTTGTGGGATGGTGCCTGGTATTCGCCAGTAATAAAGATATTGCGTTCATCTCAACAATTATTGGGCTAATTGATCATTTTATCGGCCCAATAACCATTGCTGGCATCGTTCTGCTGATCATTGTGGCCAAATTTACTGGCAATCTTAAACTGGGATCAGGGCATAAAAGCAACAAGAAAACGGGGAATCGTAATGCTCATTCTCGTTCTTCGTCGAAAAACTCTTTCCGCGGTGGCGGCGGTTCTTCTGGCGGTGGCGGTTCATCCGACCGTTGGTGATCGTTATGCGTATAATCCTTTTTCTACTCACTTTATGGTGCCTTCCTGTGCTTGCCCAGCAAATTGCTGTGCCGGAGCTGCGCCAACAGGTGACCGATATTACTGGTACCTTAAGCACGTCTGAACAACAATCACTGACACAACAGCTGCAGGATATTACACAAAAAACACGGGCACAGGTCGCTGTATTAATAGTGCCATCCACCGGAGGCGATTCTATTGAACAATATGCTACAAGGGTTTTTGACAATTGGCGTTTAGGAGATGCCAAACGTAATGATGGGATACTGATCGTTGTTGCCTGGTCGGATCGAACTGTCCGCATTCAGGTAGGTTATGGGCTGGAAGAAAAGGTAACCGATGCTCTGGCTGGCAATATCATCCGTAACATCATGATACCCGCCTTTAAAAAACAAAAATTAGCTAAGGGATGAGAGTTAGCTATAATCGCTTTGAATAACCAACTCACTTCACAACACCAATATTCGTCTAATCCTTCAGAAAGTGAATCAGCGTCTTCCAGTGATCATTACTACTTTGCTATTTTTTGGGTATTTGCAGTGATGTTCTTCCCTTTCTGGTTTTTTCATCAAGGCAATAATTTTTGTCGGGCATTTAAAAGCAGTGTTTGTATTTCAACAGTCTATCTTATAGATTTATTCCTGTTCTCCGATCAAACTTTTTCCATTGCTGTATTTTCCTTCTTTTTTACTTTCACCATCATTATGGTCTTTACCTGGTTATGTGTCCCACAGAAAAAAGCATCAGGTAGAAGTTATCATTCAGACAGCGGCGGTTCTGGTGGCGGCTCAAGTGGTGGCGGATTTAGCGGAGGTGACGGTTCTTCTGGCGGTGGCGGTGCTTCCGGTCGCTGGTAACTCAACCATAAAAAATGCCAGCCCGAAGGCTGGCATTTTTAAATCAGATAAAGTCAGGCTTATGCCTGGCCTTTGATCTCTTTACGACCGTTGTACGGTGCTTTTTCGCCCAGAGCTTCTTCGATACGAATCAGCTGGTTGTATTTAGCAACACGGTCAGAACGGCTCATGGAACCCGTTTTGATCTGGCCTGCAGCAGTACCAACAGCCAGGTCAGCGATGGTAGCGTCTTCAGTTTCGCCAGAACGGTGAGAGATTACAGCAGTGTAGCCAGCGTCTTTCGCCATCTTGATTGCAGCCAGAGTTTCGGTCAGAGAACCGATCTGGTTGAATTTGATCAGGATGGAGTTAGCGATGCCTTTTTCGATACCTTCTTTCAGGATCTTGGTGTTGGTTACGAACAGGTCGTCACCAACCAGCTGGATTTTATCGCCCAGAACTTTGGTCTGGTATGCGAAACCGTCCCAGTCAGATTCGTCCAGACCGTCTTCGATAGAAACGATCGGGTACTGTTTGGTCAGTTCTTCCAGGAAGTGAGTGAATTCTTCAGAGGTGAACGCTTTGTTGCCTTCGCCAGCCAGAACGTATTTACCGTCTTTGTAGAATTCAGAAGCTGCGCAGTCCATCGCCAGAGTGATGTCTTTGCCCAGTTCATAACCAGCAGCTTTAACAGCTTCAGCGATAACAGCCAGAGCTTCAGCGTTGGAACCCAGGTTCGGCGCATAGCCACCTTCGTCACCAACAGCAGTGTTCATGCCTTTCGCTTTCAGAACTTTTGCCAGGTGATGGAAAACTTCAGAACCCATGCGGATGGCTTCTTTCACAGTTTTCGCGCCAACCGGCTGAATCATGAATTCCTGGATATCAACGTTGTTGTCAGCGTGCTCACCACCGTTGATGATGTTCATCATCGGAACCGGCATAGAGTATTTGCCCGGAGTACCGTTCAGTTCAGCGATGTGCTCGTACAGCGGCATGCCTTTAGCGGCAGCAGCAGCTTTGGCGTTAGCCAGAGATACAGCCAGGATTGCGTTCGCGCCGAATTTGGATTTGTTTTCGGTGCCGTCCAGGTCGATCATGATCTTGTCAATGCCAGCCTGATCTTTGGCATCTTTGCCAATCAGCGCCTGAGCGATCGGGCCGTTAACTGCAGCAACAGCTTTAGTTACGCCTTTGCCCAGGAAACGGGATTTGTCGCCATCGCGCAGTTCCAGAGCTTCACGGGAACCAGTAGAAGCACCTGACGGAGCAGCTGCCATACCGACGAAACCACCCTCCAGATGTACTTCGGCTTCAACAGTCGGGTTACCACGGGAGTCGATGATTTCACGACCGATGATTTTTACGATTTTGGACATTAGGTTTTCCTCAAGTCACTAGTTAAACTGAAACTCCAGACAAACAACGCGTACCCTGGGTACGCGTTGCCGTTCTAACTTTTTTACTTACTTCGCCTGACGTTTCTGGAACTCACTGGCGGCTTTCACAAAGCCTGCAAACAGCGGGTGGCCATCACGTGGAGTAGAAGTAAACTCCGGATGGAACTGACAAGCCACGAACCACGGGTGATTCGGAACTTCGATGATCTCGACCAACTGATCATCCCCGGAACGGCCCGCAACGCGCAGACCTGCATCTTCAATCTGTTTCAACAGCATGTTGTTGACTTCGTAACGGTGACGATGACGCTCAACAATTGTCGGCGCATTGTACAGCTGGCGAACCAGGCTATCGTCAACCAACTGGCACTGCTGTGCGCCGAGACGCATGGTACCGCCGAGATCGCTCTTCTCGCTACGAACTTCAACGTTGCCGTTTTCATCGCGCCACTCGGTAATCAGCGCCACAACCGGGTACTTACAGTCTGGCACAAATTCCGTAGAGTTGGCGTTCTCCATGTTGGCAACATGGCGAGCGTAATCAATTAACGCCACCTGCATACCCAGGCAAATGCCCAGATAAGGAATATTGTTCTCACGCGCAAAACGCGCGGTCGTAATCATGCCTTCTACGCCACGATAGCCGAAACCACCAGGTACGAGGATTGCGTCCAGACCTTTAAGGATTTCAACGCCGCGCGTTTCAACATCTTGTGAATCGATCAGTTTGATGTTGACGCTGACACGATTCTTCAGCCCACCGTGTTTCAGTGCTTCGATCACGGATTTGTAAGCGTCCGGCAGTTCAATGTACTTGCCGACCATACCAATGGTGACTTCACTTACCGGATTCGCTTCTTCGAAGATAACCTGTTCCCATTCGGACAGATTCGCTTCCGGGCAGTTTAAGCTGAATCGTTTACAAATATAATCGTCCAGCCCCTGCGATTTCAACAGGCCCGGAATTTTATAGATGGAATCGACGTCTTTCAGAGAAATAACCGCTTTTTCCGGAACATTACAGAACAATGCAATCTTCGCACGTTCGTTCGCCGGAACAGCGCGATCTGAACGACAAATCAGGATGTCAGGCTGGATACCGATGGAGAGCAGTTCTTTTACAGAGTGCTGAGTCGGTTTGGTTTTGACTTCACCAGACGCTGCCATGTACGGCACCAGCGTCAGGTGCATAAACAGGGTGTGCTCACGGCCAATTTCAACAGCCATCTGGCGAATCGCTTCGAGGAACGGCAGGGACTCGATATCACCTACAGTACCGCCGATTTCTACCAGTACCACGTCATGACCTTCACCGCCTTCCAGCACGCGCTCTTTGATAGCGTTAGTGATGTGCGGAATAACCTGTACGGTTGCGCCGAGGTAATCACCGCGGCGTTCTTTACGCAGAACGTCAGAGTAGATACGACCCGTGGTGAAGTTGTTGCGGCGGCTCATTTTGGTACGAATGAAACGCTCGTAATGCCCCAGGTCCAGGTCGGTTTCAGCGCCGTCTTCAGTAACGAACACTTCCCCGTGTTGGATTGGGCTCATAGTACCTGGATCGACGTTGATGTACGGATCCAGTTTCATGATGGTCACATTGAGGCCACGGGCTTCAAGAATGGCTGCGAGGGAGGCTGCGGCAATGCCTTTACCCAGAGAGGATACGACCCCGCCGGTCACAAAAATATAGTTCGTTGTCATGCTGAACCTGAGAAGTTAGGTTGAAAAGACGATGGAATAACCAGGACGGGAAAGCAGTATACCCGAACATGACCTGTGCCACAAACTTTCATTATCCCTCCTCTTCGCCAGCTCACCATTGAAATCAGGAGTGAGAAAATAGCCCCTTTGGGGTAAATGTTTTTGACACAAATCAAGCGCTTGTCATTTAAAAAATGACACAAATCGCGCTTGACCAGGTAATTCCCTTAGAGATCAATTTCCTGCCGTTTTACCTGTTGCCAGACTTCTTCCATTGTTTCGAGGTCTACACCTGTCATTTCCAGTCCACGCGCGGCAACAATACGCTCCACTTCGCGAAAACGGCGCTCGAATTTTTCATTGGCTTTTTGTAGTGCAATCTCTGCTTTTGTCCCTAAATGGCGGGCCATGTTGACCGTGGCAAACAGCAGGTCACCCATTTCCTCCTCCAGTTTAGCCTGGTCGACAACAGCCTGCCGCGCCTCGTACATCACCTCGTCGATCTCTTCGTAGACTTTATCGACTACCGGACCAAGCGTCGTCCAATCGAAGCCAACGTTGGCGCAACGTTTCTGGATTTTTTGCGCACGCATTAAAGCCGGTAAACTACGAGGAATATCGTCCAGCGCCGAATGCTGCGCTTTCTGCGCGCGCTCTTCGGTTTTGATTTGCTCCCAACGGGCAAGCACTTCACGACTGTTTTCGGCAGAACTGTCAGCAAAAACATGCGGATGGCGACGCTCTAATTTATCGCTAATCGCAGCGCAAATATCATTAAAGTCAAAGCGCCCTTCTTCCTGGGCCATTTGTGCGTAAAACACCACCTGGAACAGCAGATCGCCGAGTTCACCGCGCAGATCGTCAAAATCTTCACGGGCAATGGCGTCCAGCACCTCGTAGGTTTCTTCAAGGGTGTAAGGTGCAATGGTGGCAAATGTCTGCTCTTTATCCCACGGGCAGCCGTTTTCCGGGTCGCGCAGGCGCTGCATAATAGTGAGCAAACGGTCGATTTGATTCATTAGAATGTCCTGAAAATTGCGGGTCTGTCAGGTGTAATACCTTCGAGTAAAAGATACCGCTGGATACGGCTGATGCCATATCCAGCTATGCATGATTAATTCCCATGCAGTCGACGCGCGTCGATAACATCCGGCACCTGGTTGAGTTTACCCAGCACGCGGCCCAGCACTTGCAGGTTGTAAATCTCAATAGTCATGTCGATGGTTGCCAGTTGCTGTTTGGTGTCGCTACGGCTGGCAACGCCAAGCACGTTCACCTTCTCGTTGGCGAGAATGGTCGTGATATCACGTAACAACCCACTACGATCATTAGCCACCACGCGGACCACCAGCGAATATCCGGCGGAGTAACTCTCGCCCCATACAGCGTCAACAATGCGTTCCGGCGCATGGGAGCGCAGTTCCGCCAGTTGTTCGCAATCGGCGCGGTGTACTGAAATACCGCGCCCCTGGGTAATGAAGCCGACAATCTCATCTCCAGGAATCGGCTGACAGCAGCGCGCGATGTGGTGCATCAGGTTGCCGACACCTTCTACCACCACACGACCGTTATCTTTACTGCGGTTTTGCGGCGTATAGCTTTTTTGCTGAAGTTGCTTCAGCGCGGCGGCATCCTGCTCTTCGGCACTCGGCTTATTAAATTGCGATTGCAGGAAGTTCACCATCTGATTGAGACGGATATCCCCGCCACCAATCGCTGCTAACAACTCGTCGACATCATTGAAGTTGTAACGCGGCAGCAGATGTTTTTCTGCTTCTTTCAGGCTGATCCCCAGATGTTCCAGCTCGTCGTCAAGGATTTGCCGCCCTGCCAGAATATTTTTGTCACGATCCTGTTTACGGAACCAGGCGTGAATTTTCGAACGCCCACGGCTGGTTGTGACGTAACCGAGGTTTGGGTTTAACCAGTCACGGCTGGGGTTCGGCTGTTTCTGGGTGATAATTTCAATCTGGTCGCCCATCTGCAACTGGTAGGTGAACGGCACAATGCGCCCGCCAATTTTTGCCCCGATGCAGCGGTGTCCGACATCACTGTGGATGTGGTAAGCGAAGTCCAGCGGCGTTGATCCCGCAGGCAAATCAACGACATCGCCTTTCGGCGTAAAGACATACACCCGGTCGTCAAAAACCTGGCTGCGTACTTCGTCGAGCATTTCGCCGGAATCAGCCATCTCTTCCTGCCACGCAATCAGTTTACGCAGCCAGGCAATTCGGTCTTCATGTCCCGAACGTGCGCCGCCAGCTGCCGCGCCTTCTTTATATTTCCAGTGCGCAGCAACACCCAACTCTGCATCTTCATGCATCTGTTTGGTGCGGATTTGGATCTCAACGGTTTTGCCACCCGGCCCCAGAACCACGGTATGAATAGACTGATAACCGTTTGGTTTCGGGTTAGCAACGTAATCGTCAAACTCATCCGGCAGGTGGCGATAGTGAGTGTGCACTATCCCCAGTGCGGCATAACAATCCTGTAAACGCTCGGCGACAATACGTACCGCACGCACATCAAACAGCTCATCGAAGGCGAGGTTCTTTTTCTGCATTTTGCGCCAGATACTGTAGATGTGTTTCGGACGACCATACACTTCAGCTTTAACGCCTTCAGCTTTCATCTCAGCGCGCAGATGACCGACAAACTCTTCGATATAGTGTTCGCGGTCGAGACGGCGTTCATGCAGCAGTTTTGCGATGCGTTTGTATTCGGTCGGGTGGAGATAACGGAAGCAGTAATCTTCCAGCTCCCATTTCAGTTGCCCAATCCCAAGACGGTTCGCCAACGGCGCGTAGATATTGGTGCACTCTTTTGCCGCCAGTACGCGTTCATCTTCCGGCGCGTCTTTTACTTCGCGCAGATGAGCAATACGCTCTGCCAGTTTGATGACCACGCAGCGGAAATCATCGACCATCGCCAATAACATCCGGCGAACGTTATCGACCTGTTCGGAGGAAACAGAATCGGTATGCGTCGCTTTCAGCTGGCGGATCGCCGCCATATCACGCACGCCGTGAATAAGGTTAACGACCGACTTACCGACGCTCTCACGCAGCACATCTTCGCTAACTACGTTGGCATCCGCCAGAGGGAACAGCAGCGCCGCCCGCAGCGTGTCAATGTCCATACTTAATGTCGAGAGGATCTCCACCATCTCAACACCACGCCACAATAACAGACTGGCATCCGGATGCCCCTGCGTCTGTTGCAGACAATACGCCCAGGTTTCGGCTAAGCACTCACACGACTTCTGGCTGGTAATACCCAGACTTGCGATCCATTTTTCCGGATCAAATTCACCAGCCTTATTGATATGTGCACTTCTTACCGCAACCATCGTCCTCTCCTTTAGGGACCAGACCTGCCGAAATCGGCAAATCGTAACTATTTAACGCGCGAGAAAAGTACCATCGATTCCAGATGTCCCGTGTGTGGGAACATATCCAGCATCGCCAGTCGCGCAATGGTATATCCTGCTTTTAATAACGCTTCGCTATCCCGAGCCAGCGTTGCAGGATTACAGGATACATAAACTATACGAATAGGTTCCAGTTTTATAATTTGCTGCATAACACCTGCGGCACCTGCTCGCGCCGGGTCCAGCAACACTTTATCGAAGCCGTTTTTCGCCCACGGCTGCTTTGTGACATCTTCCTCAAGATTTTCGTGATAAAACGTCACATTGTGTAAGCCATTAAGACGCGCATTCTGCTGGCCTTTTTCAACCAGCGCCGGAACGCCTTCTACACCCACCACACTGGCAGCTTGTGTCGCCAATGGCAGTGTAAAGTTGCCCATACCGCAGAACAGATCCAGTACGCGATCTTCAGGTTGTACATCCAGCCATTCCAACGCACGCGCTACCATTTTTTGGTTCACACCCGCATTGACCTGAATAAAATCGCGCGGGCTAAAAGTTAAGCGCAACCCGTTTGAGTCATACCAGGGCATCTCACCAGAGACGGTTTCGAGTATCTCACTATCGGGGGCGAGATACAGATCCAGGCCTTCAGAATGCGAAAAGCGTTCCAGTTTTTCGCGATCTGCCGAACTTAGCGATGCGGTATGGCGCAAAATCATCAGCGTGCCGCTGGTTGCCTGTACCAGTTCAACATGACCAAGATGGCGCATAGCTTGTAAGCTGCCCAGGCATGCCCTGACTTTGGGCAGCAATGCTTCAAGTTGGGGCACTAAAATGGGGCATTGTTTAACGTCGACAATGTCACTGGAGCCCGCTTTGCGAAACCCCATCTGAAGTTGCTGTGTTTTCGGTAAGTAGTTCAAACTTAAACGCGCGCGACGGCGATAGCCCCAGGGAACATCGGCGATCACTTCAGAGACTTCGTGTTTCATTAATCGGGCGAGTGCCGCACTTTTGCTTCGCTGCTGTAAATCCTCGCTGGCGTGTTGTTGCTGACAGCCACCGCATACGCCAAAATGAGGGCAGCGTGGCGTTTCGCGTTCCGGGCTATCGCTTAACCGGCGTACGACTTTAGCGCGGGCGTACTGTTTTTTATCTTCAGTAACAGTAACTTCCGCGTTTTCCTGTGGCAATAATCCAGGAATAAATAACGCTTTGCCGTTATGTCGTGCCACGCCCTGACCAAAAGAGTCGAGGTCGTTGACTGAAACAGTTATGATCTGACGCGTCGTCGTGCGTCGTTTTGCAGAGTAGAATTGCGCCATTGGCGAGACTTTCTCAATTTAACAGTGTGACCTTAATTGTCCCATAACGGAACTCCATGACCAACTACAGCCTGCGCGCACGCATGATGATTCTGATCCTGGCACCGACCGTCCTTATTGGTTTATTGCTGAGTATCTTTTTCGTTGTGCATCGCTATAACGACTTGCAGCGTCAACTGGAAGATGCCGGAGCCAGCATTATTGAGCCGCTTGCAGTTTCTACTGAATATGGCATGAGCCTGCAAAATCGCGAATCTATCGGTCAGTTAATAAGCGTACTGCATCGTCGCCATTCCGATATTGTTCGCGCGATTTCGGTTTATGATGAAAATAACCGACTCTTTGTCACCTCCAATTTTCATCTTGATCCCTCATCAATGCAGCTCGGCAGCAACGTGCCGTTTCCTCGCCAGCTCACTGTCACTCGTGACGGCGATATTATGATCCTCCGCACGCCGATTATTTCTGAGAGTTACTCCCCCGACGAATCGCCCAGTAGCGATGCCAAAAATAGTCAAAATATGTTGGGATATATTGCGCTTGAGCTGGATCTTAAATCGGTTCGCTTGCAGCAATATAAAGAGATCTTTATTTCCAGCGTGATGATGCTGTTTTGTATCGGTATTGCGCTTATTTTTGGCTGGCGCTTAATGCGCGATGTAACCGGTCCGATTCGCAACATGGTGAATACCGTCGACCGCATCCGTCGCGGGCAACTCGACAGCCGGGTGGAAGGATTTATGCTCGGCGAGCTGGATATGCTGAAAAACGGTATCAACTCGATGGCAATGTCGCTGGCAGCTTATCACGAAGAGATGCAGCACAATATCGACCAGGCGACGTCCGATCTACGTGAAACGCTGGAGCAGATGGAAATTCAGAACGTTGAGTTGGATCTGGCGAAAAAGCGCGCCCAGGAAGCGGCGCGTATTAAATCCGAGTTTCTGGCAAATATGTCACACGAGCTGCGTACACCACTGAATGGTGTTATTGGCTTTACCCGCCTGACGCTGAAAACAGAATTAACGCCAACGCAGCGCGATCACCTGAATACGATTGAACGTTCGGCAAATAATTTGCTGGCAATTATTAATGATGTTCTCGACTTCTCGAAACTGGAAGCAGGTAAGCTGATTCTGGAAAGTATTCCATTCCCACTACGCAGCACGCTGGATGAAGTCGTTACCCTGCTGGCACATTCTTCTCACGATAAAGGGCTGGAACTGACGCTCAATATTAAGAGCGACGTGCCCGATAACGTAATTGGCGACCCACTGCGATTACAGCAAATCATCACTAACCTGGTGGGGAATGCAATTAAATTCACCGAGAATGGCAACATTGATATTCTGGTAGAAAAACGTGCGCTGAGTAATACCAAAGTGCAGATTGAAGTACAGATTCGGGATACCGGCATTGGTATTCCGGAACGCGATCAATCGCGCTTATTCCAGGCCTTCCGACAGGCTGATGCCAGTATTTCCCGCCGTCATGGTGGCACCGGGCTGGGGCTGGTGATCACACAGAAACTGGTTAATGAAATGGGCGGCGATATTTCGTTCCATAGCCAGCCGAATCGCGGTTCAACTTTCTGGCTCCACATTAATCTCGATCTGAATCCGAACATTATTATCGAAGGGCCATCCACCCAGTGCCTCGCCGGCAAGCGCCTGGCCTATGTCGAACCAAACTCCGCAGCAGCGCAATGCACGCTGGATATTTTAAGTGAAACGCCGCTGGAAGTGGTTTATAGCCCAACGTTCTCCGCGCTGCCTCCCGCGCATTACGACATGATGTTATTAGGCATTGCGGTGACCTTCCGCGAGCCGCTAACAATGCAACATGAGCGATTAGCGAAAGCGGTATCGATGACCGATTTTCTGATGCTGGCACTTCCTTGCCATGCACAAGTCAATGCTGAAAAACTTAAGCAAGATGGTATCGGCGCGTGTCTGCTGAAACCATTAACACCTACGCGCCTGTTCCCTGCCCTGACGGAATTTTGTCATCACAAACAAAACACGCTTTTGCCTGTTACCGATGAAAGTAAGCTGGCAATGACTGTCATGGCGGTTGATGACAACCCCGCTAACCTGAAACTTATCGGCGCGTTACTGGAAGATATGGTGCAACATGTAGAGCTTTGCGATAGCGGGCATCAGGCCGTTGAACGGGCGAAACAGATGCCGTTCGATCTGATCTTAATGGATATTCAAATGCCGGACATGGACGGAATTCGGGCCTGCGAACTCATCCACCAGCTCCCCCATCAGCAACAAACACCGGTTATCGCGGTAACGGCGCATGCAATGGCCGGGCAAAAAGAGAAGCTGCTTGGCGCAGGGATGAGCGATTATCTGGCGAAACCGATTGAAGAAGAACGATTGCATAATTTGCTGTTGCGCTACAAGCCTGGCAGCGGTATTTCCTCTCGCGTCGTGACCCCCGAAGTCAATGAAATTGTGGTGAACCCGAATGCGACCCTCGACTGGCAACTGGCACTACGCCAGGCAGCAGGAAAAACCGATTTAGCGCTCGATATGCTGCAAATGTTACTCGATTTCCTGCCTGAAGTTCGCAACAAAGTTGAGGAACAGCTGGTTGGAGAAAACCCGGAAGGCCTGGTTGATTTGATTCATAAACTGCATGGCAGTTGCGGCTATAGCGGTGTGCCGCGTATGAAGAATCTCTGCCAACTGATCGAACAACAGCTACGTAGCGGTACTAAAGAAGAAGATTTGGAGCCGGAGCTGCTGGAACTGTTGGACGAGATGGATAATGTAGCGCGCGAAGCCAGCAAAATTCTCGGGTAATGGACGTCTTGTCGAGTAGCAATCGGCTTTTTATAACGCAGGTTTCAGACTGGTGACAAGGTGCCAGTGTTTATGCCGGATGCGGCGTTAACGCCTTATCCGGCATAAACACCAATTAAATTCAATGAATTAAAAAAATAATGTAGGCCTGATACGTAGCGCAACAGGCAATTTTGCGTTTGGCATCAGACTCAACCCGGCTCCTGACAGAGCCGGTTTTGGTTTTCTGTCTTAACGCACCATGCACGGACGCTTGTTATCGAACGTCCAGCCAGGAATCAGATACTGCATTCCCATTGCATCGTCACGCGCGCCAAGCCCGTGTTTCTGATACAGCTCGTGGGCTTTCATCACCTGATCCATATCGATTTCTACGCCCAATCCTGGTTTTTGCGGCACCTGTACCAGCCCGCCTTTGATCTCAAACGGTTCTTTGGTCAGACGCTGATTGCCTTCCTGCCAGATCCAGTGCGTATCAATAGCAGTAATTTTACCCGGTGCAGCAGCGGCTACATGGGTAAACATCGCCAGGGAAATATCGAAGTGGTTGTTAGAGTGTGAACCCCAGGTCAGGCCAAATTCATGGCACATTTGCGCCACACGTACCGAACCTTGCATCGTCCAGAAATGCGGATCCGCCAGCGGGATATCAACGGATTGTAACGAGAGCGTATGGCCCATCTGCCGCCAGTCGGTGGCGATCATATTGGTTGCGGTCGGCAGGCCAGTCGCACGACGGAACTCTGCCATCACTTCACGCCCGGAGAAACCTTGCTCCGCACCACACGGATCTTCTGCATAAGCCAGCGAACCTTTCAGGTATTTACCGATTTTAATCGCTTC
The DNA here is from genome assembly GCF_030295175.1 of Escherichia sp. HH091_1A. Classification (NCBI taxonomy): domain Bacteria; kingdom Pseudomonadati; phylum Pseudomonadota; class Gammaproteobacteria; order Enterobacterales; family Enterobacteriaceae; genus Escherichia; species Escherichia sp. HH091_1A. The sequence continues at coordinate 3,512,639 of NZ_AP025747.1, forward strand.
GTTCAGCGACCAGGCACCGTTAGGATCGAGGGTAATACGCGCCTGCGGGAAGCGTTGCGCCAGTGCCACAATAGATTCGGCTTCTTCTTCTCCGGCCAGTACACCGCCCTTCAGTTTGAAATCGTTGAAGCCATATTTTTCATATGCCGCTTCCGCCAGGCGCACCACCGCATCCGGCGTCATCGCTTCTTCGTGACGCAGGCGATACCAGTCGCATGAGTCATCCGGCTGGCTTTGATACGGCAGCGGTGTGGCTTTGCGATTACCGACGAAGAACAGATAACCGAGCATTTCGACTTCGCTACGCTGTTGACCATCGCCCAGCAGCGATGCCACGTTAACCCCCAGATGCTGCCCCAGCAGATCCAGCATTGCCGCTTCTATCCCAGTAACCACATGAATAGTGGTCCGCAAATCAAATGTCTGCAAACCGCGCCCGCCGGCATCACGATCGGCAAATGTATTACGCACCAGCGTCAGAACGTTTTTGTATTCACCCAGCGTTTTACCCACCACCAGCGGAATCGCATCTTCCAGCGTTTTACGGATTTTCTCGCCGCCGGGAATTTCCCCTACGCCAGTGTGACCAGAATTATCTTTGATAATCACAATATTACGCGTGAAGAACGGTGCGTGTGCACCACTCAGATTCATCAGCATACTGTCATGACCCGCCACCGGGATGACCTGCATTTCAGTAACAACAGGCGTCGTAAATTGAGAACTCATCTTTATGTCCTTTTTCAAAATCAATGACGGCCGAAAACGGGACGTTTACGGTCAAAGGTCCAGCCGGGGATCAGGTACTGCATAGGGCCTGCGTCGTTACGCGCACCGCCAGGCAGACGTTTATAGGCCTCATGTGCCTTTTGTACCTGTTCCCAGTCCAGTTCCACGCCCAGACCGGGCGCATCAGGAACGGCAATTTTTCCGTTTTTAATCTCCAGCGGATTTTGGGTCAGGCGACAATCGCCCTCCTGCCAAATCCAGTGGGTATCGATAGCGGTAGGATTACCCGGTGCCGCCGCACCCACATGGGTAAACATCGCCAGAGAGATATCAAAGTGGTTATTGGAATGGCAGCCCCAGGTCAGCCCCCAGTCGTCGCAAAGTTGCGCCACGCGGACTGCACCGGAAAGCGTCCAGAAATGCGGATCGGCAAGTGGAATATCTACCGCATTGAGCATCACCGCATGGCCCATTTCGCGCCAGTTGGTGGCGATCATATTAGTCGCGACGGGCAAGCCGGTCGCCCGCCGAAACTCCGCCATCACTTCACGTCCGGAGAAGCCCTGTTCTGCTCCGCATGGATCTTCGGCATAGGTAAGAACATCATTCAGCCCTTTGCACAGAGAAATGGCTTCATCAAGCAGCCATGCACCGTTGGGATCAACGGTAATTCGCGCATCCGGGAAGCGTTTCTTCAATGCACGAACAGTGTCGATTTCTTGCTCGCCAGGTAACACGCCGCCCTTAAGTTTGAAATCTTTAAAGCCATAGCGATCCTGTGAAGCTTCCGCCAGACGCACAACGGCTTCGCTGTTCATCGCTTTCTGATGCCGCAATTGATACCACTCATGGTTGCCCAGCGTATTTTCCAGATAAGGAAGATCGGTTTTGGTCCGATCACCGATATAAAACAGATAACCGAGGACGGTAATAGCATCGCGTTGCTTGCCTGGCCCTAACAGTTCGCAGACCGGAACATTCAGCGCCTTACCTAGCAGGTCTAGCAAGGCGGCTTCCAGCGCCGCCACGGCATTAACGCGCAATTCAAAAGTCCAGGCACCTTTGCCGAAGGTATCAAAATCGGCTGCCTGATTACCTTTATGCACCTGCTGAACCACTTTATTCAGGCGCGCAACTTCCTGGCCCAACACCATCGGAATAGCATCGACCAGTGTTTGATAAATCACCTCTCCGCCCGGCGCTTCACCAATACCGGTATGCCCGGCGTTATCGGTGAGTACCACAATATTGCGGGTGAAATATGCGTTATGTGCACCACCAATATTAAGCAACATGCTGTCATGCCCGGCCACCGGAATGACTTTCATATCAGTAATAACAGGACTGGATTGTGTCGCCATCTTATTGCCCCGCAACAGGTTTCAACTCGATACGCTTGATATCGCCCACCAGCACCAGGTAGCTCAGTACCGCGATTAAGGCATGAACACCAACATAAATCAGCGCCCCATTAAACGAGCCAGTCGTGCCAACGATATAACCAATTGCGATTGGCGTGACGATGCCAGAAATGTTACCGAACATGTTGAACAGGCCACCGGAAAGACCGCTGATCTCTTTTGGCGCGGTATCTGCCATTACTGCCCAACCCAGCGCCCCGATGCCCTTACCGAAGAAGGCCAGCGCCATAAAGCCGATGATCATCCACTCAACGTTGACGTAGTTGCAGAACACCATCACCATCGACAGCAACATGCCCATTACGATCGGTGTTTTACGCGCAATGTTCAGCGATCCCGTGCGGCGCATCAGCCAATCGGAAATAATCCCACCCAGCACACCGCCGATAAAACCGCAAACCGCCGGAACGGAAGCCACAAAGCCCGCTTTCAGAATCGACATCCCGCGTGCCTGCACCAGATAAACCGGAAACCAGGTAATGAAAAAGTAAGTCAGGGCGTTGATACAGTACTGACCGATATAAACGCCGATCATCATCCGTGACCCGAGCAGCTGTTTGATCTGCCCCCACTTCACGCTGAACGGCACTTTAACTTTGGTGTTTTGCTGATCCATATTGATCAGCGCGCCACCCGCGGCGATGTACTCCAGCTCTTTCTGATTTACGCCCGGATGTTGATTTGGCTCATGGATGACTTTCAACCAGATAAAGCTGATGACAATGCCCAGACCGCCCATGAAGAAGAAGACATGTGACCAACCCACTTCATGAGTCAGCCAGCCCATAATCGGCGCGAAGATAACCGTTGCGAAGTATTGGGCGGAGTTAAAAATCGACACCGCCGTTCCCCTTTCCTGCGCCGGAAACCAGGCCGCAACAATGCGGCTGTTGCCAGGGAAAGATGGCGCTTCAGCAAGCCCGACCAGGAAGCGCAGCGTAAACAGGGCAACGATAATGCCGAATCCACTAAAGATATCGACGAAGCCTTGCAGCAAGGTAAACATCGACCAGATAAAGATCGACCAGAAGTAGACGCGTTTTGAACCAAAACGATCCAGCAACCAGCCACCAGGGATCTGCCCGATAACATAAGCCCATGAGAAGGCAGAGAACACATAGCCCATTCCCACAGGATCAAGGCCGATATCTTTGGCCATTTCCGAACCGGCGATAGAGAGCGTAGCGCGGTCGCCGTAGTTGAAGGATGTGACGATAAACAACATCACCACTATCCAGTAACGAGCATTCGTGCGTTTTTCCACACTGCTCGCAGCCTGACTTAAAGAACTCATTGTTGCACTCCTGAAAATTCGCGTTAGCCACGCTCACTCTGGACTGCGACATCGCCAGGAAATCAGAGGTGACGTAGGGTATTTTTTGCCGTTTTTATAGGTCGTTCGCCGAATACGGCGCGTGTTTATATCTGGCAATAACAGTATAAAAAGCGCGCCATAGCGGCTCACCGTGCAACAACACAACATTAATGCGTTCAATGAGGCCCGATTTTGGCATTAGCCCTGGACGGTGGAATCCACTTCACGGAAATGAAAACAAGAATAAGAAAGGAAGGATTAAAACGAAGAAATAAAGAAGAGTATGAAACGGATCGCTTGACTCCAGGCAAACGCCAGTAAAAATCCGCGCTATGAAGCAGTTTTTACTGGCATTTGCCTGAAAAGATTCGATTCAGTTTGAACCGCCCCGGAAATCCTGGAGACTAAACTCCCTGAGAAAGAGGTAAACAGGATGACTAAAAATACTCGTTTTTCCCCCGAAGTCCGTCAGCGGGCGATTCGTATGGTTCTGGAAAGTCAGGATGAATATGACTCACAGTGGGCGGCAATTTGTTCCATTGCCCCAAAGATTGGCTGTACGCCGGAGACTCTGCGTGTCTGGGTTCGCCAGCATGAGCGGGATACCGGGGGCGGTGATGGTGGGCTCACCAGCGCTGAACGTCAGCGTCTGAAAGAGCTGGAACGTGAAAATCGTGAACTGCGCCGCAGTAACGATATCCTTCGCCAGGCTTCCGCTTATTTTGCGAAGGCGGAGTTCGACCGCCTCTGGAAAAAATGATGCCACTGCTGGATAAGCTGCGTGAGCAGTACGGGGTCGGACCGGTATGCAGCGAACTGCATATTGCCCCGTCAACGTATTACCATTGTCAGCAACAGCGACATCATCCGGATAAACGCAGTGCCCGTGCGCAGCACGATGACTGGCTGAAGAGAGAGATACAGCGCGTATACGATGAAAATCATCAGGTGTACGGTGTGCGTAAAGTCTGGCGTCAGTTGTTACGGGAAGGAATCAGGGTGGCCAGATGTACAGTGGCGCGCCTCATGGCGGTTATGGGACTTGCCGGTGTTCTCCGGGGTAAAAAGGTCCGCACTACCGTCAGCCGGAAAACCGTTGCCACAGGTGACCGCGTAAACCGTCAGTTCGTGGCAGAACGTCCTGACCAGCTGTGGGTGGCTGATTTTACTTACGTCAGCACATGGCAGGGCTTCGTCTATGTGGCGTTTATCATTGATGTGTTTGCCGGATACATCGTGGGGTGGCGGGTCTCATCGTCTATGGAAACGACATTCGTGCTGGATGCGCTGGAGCAGGCGTTGTGGGCCCGTCGTCCGTCTGGCACCATCCATCACAGCGATAAAGGCTCTCAGTATGTGTCACTGGCCTATACGGAGCGACTAAAAGAAGCCGGATTACTGGCATCAACAGGGAGTACAGGCGACTCGTATGACAACGCGATGGCTGAGAGCATCAATGGTCTTTACAAAGCGGAGGTAATACACCGTAAGAGCTGGAAAAACCGTGCAGAAGTGGAACTGGCCACACTAACGTGGGTGGACTGGTATAACAATCGACGATTGCTGGGAAGGCTGGGCCATACTCCTCCGGCAGAAGCAGAAAAAGCTTATTATGCTTCCATCGGAAACAATGATCTGGCAGCCTGAGTTCACAGATAAAACACTCTCCAGGAAACCCGGGGCGGTTCAGTTTGCTTAAAACGGCAATTTTTCAGGACAACAGCGTGCCCCAATGTTCGACCCACGGATTTGATTCCGTTTCCGGTTCCGGGTTCTCACTGGCGTCAATCAACAGCATTTCGCCAACTCGCTGAGCGCTCTGTTCCTGCAACAAGGCATCGAACTGTTTGCCGCCATTGCAGAAATTCACATAACTACTGTCGCCGAGCGCAATCACGCCATAACGCAGATTCGGCTGGAAGCCCAGGGTATCTTTAATTCCCTGAAAGAGCGGCACAATGCTATCAGGAAGGTCGCCCTGCCCGGTCGTGGACGTAACCACCAGAACATACTTATCCTGATAGGGCAGCCAGTCGCTTAATTCAGGATCTTCAAATACCGTTGCTTTGTGGCCCTGCGCGGTCAGAATTGCTTCCGCTTCTTCCGCCACTAACAGCGAATTTCCGTACATTGTGCCCACAAAAATACCAATTTCCGCCATACCGTTTTCTCCCTGGATTAGGAACTTATCTCTCCATCCTGACCCGATGGCGCGCTGAACTCAACCCTTTCATTTTCAGGGAGTAGACCACGCCAGCCAAATTGTGATAACGCCTGCATCCAGGTGTCGTCCAGGCCCGCGTGAATAGTCAGCGGCTCGCCAGTAAATGGATGTGTCAATGACAACTGACTGGCATGCAGCATTAACCGCTGAAGGCCAAAATGTTCAGCACCGCTACGATTCTGACGTAAATCACCATGTTTGCTGTCGCCAATAATCGGATGGCGCAAGTGGGCAAGATGGCGACGGAGCTGATGCTTGCGTCCTGTTTTCGGCTCCAGTTCCACCAGACCGTAGCGCGTAGTCGGGTAACGTCCGGTCGCTACAGGCATTTCTACGGTCGCCAGACCGCGATAATGTGTCACCGCTGGCTGTGGACCTTTATCTTCGCGGGCGAATTTATCAGCGATTTTGTCCAGTTCTTCCACCAGTGGATAATCCAGAACTGCTTCTTCCATCAACCAGCCGCGCACAATCGCATGGTAACGTTTCTGGATTTGGTGCTGTTCAAACTGTTGTGCCAGCAGCCGTCCGGCCTCGCTGGATAGTCCCATCAGCAATACGCCGGACGTCGGTCGATCCAGCCGATGCGCGGTAAATACATGCTGACCAATCTGGTCACGCACGGTTTGCATAACCACCACTTTCTCGTCGCGATCCAGCCAGCTGCGGTGAACCAGCCAGCCGGAGGGTTTATTTACCGCAACCAGCCATTCATCCTGATAGAGTATTTCCAGCATCAGCTCGCATCATCCGCAAAAAGAGCATCCAGTTTTTCCAGCTCAGCCAGAATAAGCGCGCGTTGCGGATGGTCCGTCGCCAGCGCCATTTCATAATAGGGTGCAACAGCAAAAGCGCCCGGTAATGGCTGGTTATTATCTAACAAATCGTGCATTCGCGGGATCAGCACCCATTGCAACCACTCCAGTGGTTCCATGGTGTCCATAAAGAACGGTTGGGTACTGTTAAATTGATGCGGCTGAGGATCATCGTTTCGCCAGTGCTGATGTTCACGCAGTAATGCTTCAAGCGCCTGCAACTGGAGACGAACGCGGTCATGAGTGGTCATAAAGCAACCTCAATAAGAAAAACTGCCGCGAAGGATAGCAGGAATAAAAAAAGGGAGCACTGTATTCACAGTGCTCCCGGTTCGTTTCGCAGCATTCCAGCTACTTTTGTTGCTCCCTGCTCATCCTTGACAACTTTTCCTCTGGCCTTGCGGCCAATCGTTCATCCTGAACTATTGCTTCCTGCTCACACCACCCCGATGTGATACTTCATCCTGAAGTGTCCCTGGCCTTCCTGACCCACCGAATCATCCTGACCGGTTCTCATTCTCCATCCTGGAGGTGTCCTTTAACGCGTCCTGCGTCATCCTCTTCGCTTCATCCAGAAGCCTTTCCCTGAAACACCCTCATGGTGTGTCCTTCAGAAGTGTCATCATCCTGATGTTCACTTCGTTGTCTGACTCCCTGTCGACGAAGATAGAATCGTCTTTTTCGCGAAGTCTTACAAGGCGCTTACAGACAATGCCTTAAGGAAAATTTCATATGAAAGTTAAGAATTAACAAGCAATATATTGATTTTAAATGAAAATAACGATTCTTATCTTTTTAAGTATTCGCTTATTTCCTGGCGATCTCCTACAGAGTCTGTAAGAGATCTCTCACAACAAGATGGGGTATTTGGATTACAGAAGAGGCTTAAGTTGATTAAGGAATTCCGCAAGATTTGAGGCTAAATGCGTCCGTTTGCGTGTTCCCAGCGTCTCTTTGCACACTTCACCGGAGAGATTACACAACGAGATGACCTCTAACTCTTCTTCCAGCGTCGCGATAAATAGCGTGGGCGGCAGTTTTAGCCTTTTCTGAGTCACCAGATGACCAATCAGATTTTCCTGCACCCGACGGAAGTCGTCTTCACTCCAGGTTTGCAGCAATGTCAGTTTGATATCGCCAAACTGCGCGTGCATATCCCCGGCAAACTGGGTCGTGTAAAAAGTATGAACCGTGGGTTGTATCACAATATCAAAAGCACGTTCAACCGCGTTAACATTTTGTTCACCGGTAAACGGCTGGGGTTGCCAGTATACAGCGTCTTCGGTGGTTGAAATAATGCACGGTGAAGGAACGCCGTACAGTTCCTCACTTAACGGCCAGCTTTTATGCTCTTCATGCCACGCATCGCAGTAGCGTGCAGTAAAATCTTTCAAGGCTTGTGCGGTCAAATCGTCCACTAATTTCTCTCTTCACTTAAACCAGATACACTTGTCGTTTAGTTTATCTGGTTTATGACGGTGAAACATGTCTTCTTATGCAAACCATCAGGCACTTGCGGGCCTGACTCTTGGAAAATCAACCGATTACCGGGATACCTATGACGCCAGCCTACTGCAAGTCGTTCCACGCAGCCTGAATCGCGACCCGTTGGGCCTGAAAGCAGATAACCTGCCTTTTCATGGCGCTGATATCTGGACGCTGTATGAACTCTCCTGGCTGAATGCGAAAGGTTTGCCGCAGGTCGCTGTCGGTCATGTTGAACTTGATTACACCAGCGTAAATCTGATTGAGTCGAAGAGTTTTAAGCTTTATCTCAACAGTTTTAACCAGACGCGTTTTAATAACTGGGATGAGGTGCGCCAGACGCTGGAGCGCGACTTAAGCACTTGCGCTCAGGGTAAGGTTAGCGTGGCGTTATATCGTCTTGATGAACTGGAAGGCCAGCCGATAGGTCATTTCAATGGCACCTGCATTGATGACCAGGATATCACTATCGATAACTATGAATTCACTACTGACTATCTTGAGAATGCCACCAGTGGTGAAAAAGTAGTAGAAGAGACGCTCGTCAGCCACCTGCTGAAATCAAACTGCCTGATCACCCATCAACCAGATTGGGGTTCGATCCAAATTCAGTATCGTGGACGCCAAATTGACAGAGAAAAACTGCTGCGTTACCTGGTTTCTTTCCGTCATCACAACGAGTTCCACGAACAGTGCGTGGAACGCATCTTTAATGACCTGTTACGCTTCTGCCAGCCAGAGAAATTGAGCGTTTACGCACGTTATACCCGTCGTGGCGGTCTGGACATTAACCCGTGGCGCAGTAATAGCGATTTTGTCCCATCGACCACAAGACTGGTTCGGCAATAAATTTTTTCTCAATTTTGCGTGCTGGATTCACGCAGAAGGTTGTGAAAGGTCATCAGGCAGGGCTATTGTAATCAAAGGGAATGACGATATTCGTCCCATAAGGAGTTTTTCTTGATTACACATATTAGCCCGCTTGGCTCCATGGATATGTTGTCGCAGCTGGAAGTGGATATGCTTAAACGCACCGCCAGCAGCGACCTCTATCAACTGTTTCGCAACTGTTCACTTGCCGTACTGAACTCCGGTAGTTTGACCGATAACAGCAAAGAATTGCTGTCTCGTTTTGAAAATTTCGATATTAACGTCCTGCGCCGTGAACGCGGCGTAAAGCTGGAACTGATTAATCCCCCGGAAGAAGCTTTTGTCGATGGGCGTATTATCCGCGCTTTGCAGGCCAACTTGTTCGCGGTTCTGCGTGACATTCTCTTCGTTTACGGGCAAATCCATAACACCGTTCGTTTTCCCAACCTGAATCTCGACAACTCCGTCCACATCACTAACCTGGTCTTTTCCATCTTGCGTAACGCTCGCGCACTGCATGTCGGTGAAGCGCCAAATATGGTGGTCTGCTGGGGCGGGCACTCAATTAACGAAAACGAGTATTTGTATGCCCGTCGCGTCGGGAATCAGCTGGGCCTGCGTGAGCTGAATATCTGCACCGGCTGTGGTCCGGGAGCGATGGAAGCGCCGATGAAAGGTGCTGCGGTCGGACACGCACAGCAGCGTTACAAAGACAGTCGTTTTATTGGTATGACAGAGCCGTCGATTATTGCCGCTGAACCGCCTAACCCGCTGGTCAACGAATTGATCATCATGCCAGATATCGAAAAACGTCTGGAAGCGTTTGTCCGTATCGCTCACGGTATCATTATCTTCCCTGGCGGTGTGGGTACGGCAGAAGAGTTGCTGTATTTGCTGGGAATTTTAATGAACCCGGCCAACAAAGATCAGGTTTTACCATTGATCCTCACCGGCCCGAAAGAGAGCGCAGACTACTTCCGCGTACTGGACGAGTTTGTCGTGCATACGCTGGGAGAAAACGCGCGGCGCCATTATCGCATCATCATTGATGACGCCGCTGAAGTCGCTCGTCAGATGAAAAAATCGATGCCGCTGGTGAAAGAAAACCGTCGCGATACGGGCGATGCCTACAGCTTTAACTGGTCAATGCGCATTGCGCCCGATCTGCAAATGCCGTTTGAGCCGTCTCACGAGAACATGGCTAATCTGAAACTGTACCCGGATCAGCCAGTAGAAGTTTTGGCCGCTGATCTGCGTCGTGCCTTCTCCGGTATTGTGGCGGGTAACGTAAAAGAAGTCGGTATTCGCGCCATTGAAGAGTTTGGTCCTTACAAAATCAACGGCGATAAAGAGATTATGCGTCGTATGGACGACCTGCTACAGGGTTTTGTTGCCCAGCATCGTATGAAGTTGCCAGGCTCAGCCTACATCCCTTGCTACGAAATCTGCACGTAATCTCCCCTTCCCCGGTGACATTTGTTGCCGGGTTTTCTCGTTTTTGGTTACTTACTCATCAATTCATTTCATTTGTTATATAAATGTTTCTTACCGTCCTCACGCGATAAATATCATCACAGTTAATATGTCATACAATTTATATTGCAACGCAAACGTTTCCCTATTTTCACAAACCACATTTTATCGCTATGAAAAATAAATTATCCCAATTATTCACTAAAAGTATTGATTTTTTCAGCTCAACCTACATATATTGCGCGCCCCGGAAGAGGTCAGATGTCGTTTAATGGGCAAATATTGCCCTTAAATTCTCTTTTACTTTTGATTTACAGAGTAAAGCGTTGAGATTATCTATCTTCCAAGTAGATTATTGTATTTGAGATCAAGATCACTGATAGATACATAACTTGTGTGTATCTTTCCGCCCTCAAATTATTACGGCGGAAAATGATTAAGCCATCGCCGATAGACAGATTTCATTTTTACGGTCAGGCACCTTCCCGGGCTGAACTGGCTAAAAGCTGAATTATTTGCATTCCTCCAGGAGAAATTGATGGAAACGACTCAAACCAGCACGATTGTGTCGAAAGACTCACGTAGTGCATGGCGCAAGACAGACACCATGTGGATGCTGGGCCTTTACGGCACGGCAATCGGCGCGGGCGTGCTGTTCCTGCCAATCAACGCCGGTGTTGGCGGTATGATCCCGCTGATCATCATGGCTATCCTTGCGTTCCCGATGACGTTTTTTGCTCACCGCGGCCTGACTCGCTTCGTACTGTCTGGTAAAAACCCAGGCGAAGACATCACCGAGGTTGTAGAAGAACACTTTGGTATTGGTGCAGGTAAACTGATTACCCTGCTCTACTTCTTTGCTATCTACCCGATCCTGCTGGTTTACAGTGTGGCAATCACCAACACGGTTGAAAGCTTCATGTCTCACCAGCTGGGTATGACGCCGCCGCCGCGTGCGATTCTGTCTCTGATCCTGATTGTGGGTATGATGACCATTGTTCGCTTCGGTGAGCAGATGATCGTGAAGGCGATGAGTATTCTGGTATTCCCGTTTGTTGGTGTACTGATGCTGCTGGCTCTGTACCTGATCCCGCAGTGGAACGGCGCAGCACTGGAAACGCTGTCTCAGGACACTGCATCGGCAACCGGCAACGGTCTGTGGATGACCCTGTGGCTGGCGATTCCGGTCATGGTGTTCTCGTTCAACCACTCTCCGATCATCTCTTCTTTCGCCGTTGCGAAGCGTGAAGAGTACGGCGATATGGCAGAACAGAAATGCTCGAAGATCCTGGCATTCGCACACATCATGATGGTGCTGACCGTAATGTTCTTCGTCTTCAGCTGTGTACTGAGCCTGACTCCGGCAGACCTGGCTGCGGCTAAAGAGCAGAACATCTCGATTCTGTCTTACCTGGCTAACCACTTTAACGCACCGGTTATCGCGTGGATGGCTCCGATTATCGCGATTATCGCTATCACCAAATCCTTCCTCGGCCACTACCTGGGCGCACGTGAAGGCTTCAACGGTATGGTGATTAAATCTCTGCGTGGTAAAGGTAAGTCTATAGAAATCAACAAGCTGAACCGTATCACTGCGCTGTTCATGCTGGTAACGACCTGGATTGTTGCCACCCTGAACCCGAGCATCCTGGGTATGATTGAAACCCTGGGCGGCCCAATCATCGCGATGATCCTGTTCCTGATGCCGATGTACGCAATTCAGAAAGTACCGGCAATGCGTAAATACAGCGGTCACATCAGCAACGTATTCGTTGTCGTGATGGGTCTGATTGCAATCTCCGCAATCTTCTACTCTCTGTTCAGCTAAGTCCTTTCGCGCCGCTTTCGGGCGGCGCTTCCTCCGTTTTAACGCGATGTATTTCCTATGATTAGCGTATTCGATATTTTCAAAATCGGCATTGGCCCTTCCAGTTCCCATACCGTTGGACCAATGAAAGCGGGTAAACAATTTACCGATGATCTGATTGCCCGTAACCTGCTGAAAGATGTCACCCGTGTTGTGGTGGACGTGTACGGTTCACTCTCTCTGACAGGTAAAGGCCACCACACTGACATTGCCATTATTATGGGCCTGGCGGGTAATTTGCCGGATACCGTGGATATCGATTCCATCCCTGGTTTTATTCAGGATGTGAATACTCATGGTCGCCTGATGTTGGCAAACGGTCAGCACGAAGTGGAGTTCCCGGTTGATCAGTGCATGAACTTCCATGCCGATAACCTTTCTCTGCATGAAAACGGCATGCGCATTACCGCGCTGGCGGGCGATAAAGTCGTTTACAGTCAGACTTACTACTCTATCGGCGGTGGCTTTATCGTTGATGAAGAACATTTTGGTCAGCAGGATAGCGCACCGGTTGAAGTTCCTTATCCGTACAGTTCCGCTGCCGATCTTCAAAAACATTGTCAGGAGACCGGGCTGTCACTCTCTGGTCTAATGATGAAAAACGAGCTGGCGCTGCACAGCAAAGAAGAACTGGAACAGCACCTGGCGAACGTCTGGGAAGTAATGCGTGGCGGTATTGAGCGCGGTATTGCCACCGAAGGCGTGTTGCCAGGCAAACTGCGCGTTCCACGCCGCGCTGCGGCACTGCGCCGGATGCTGGTTAGCCAGGATAAAACCACCACTGATCCGATGGCAGTTGTTGACTGGATCAACATGTTTGCGCTGGCAGTGAACGAAGAGAACGCTGCGGGCGGTCGCGTGGTGACTGCGCCGACTAACGGTGCGTGCGGGATTATCCCGGCAGTGCTGGCGTACTACGACAAGTTTATCCGCGAAGTGAACGCTAACTCACTGGCTCGTTACCTGCTGGTAGCAAGCGCGATTGGTTCTCTTTATAAGATGAACGCCTCGATTTCTGGTGCCGAAGTGGGTTGCCAGGGTGAAGTTGGCGTGGCGTGCTCTATGGCGGCAGCTGGTCTGGCAGAACTGTTAGGCGCAAGCCCGGCGCAGGTGTGCATCGCGGCGGAAATCGCCATGGAACACAACCTCGGTCTGACTTGTGACCCGGTTGCTGGACAAGTTCAGGTACCGTGCATTGAGCGTAACGCCATTGCGGCAGTAAAAGCGGTGAACGCTGCACGTATGGCGCTACGCCGTACCAGCGAACCACGTGTCTGCCTCGATAAAGTTATCGAAACCATGTACGAAACAGGTAAAGATATGAATGCCAAGTACCGCGAAACCTCTCGTGGTGGCCTGGCGATGAAGATTGTTGCCTGCGATTAATCGCTCTCCAGAGGCCTCGATTTGCGAGGCCTCTTCCCGTTTTCTCATCCAGCCGTAGCCTCTTCCAGTAGTGAATGTTACCCTTATCACCTGATCTTTAAGGGGGTTATCGTGGCTGTTCATTTGCTTATTGTCGATGCACTGAATCTTATCCGTCGCATTCATGCCGTTCAGGGGTCGCCTTGTGTCGAAACCTGCCAGCACGCGCTCGATCAGCTCATTATGCACAGCCAGCCAACCCACGCGGTCGCCGTTTTTGATGATGAAAACCGCAGTAGCGGCTGGCGTCATCAGCGTTTACCAGATTACAAAGCGGGTCGACCACCAATGCCGGAAGAGTTGCACAACGAAATGCCTGCATTACGCGCCGCCTTTGAGCAACGAGGCGTCCCGTGCTGGTCAGCCAGCGGCAACGAAGCCGATGACTTAGCCGCCACGCTGGCGGTCAAAGTAACTCAGGCCGGGCATCAGGCAACTATTGTTTCGACAGATAAAGGCTACTGCCAGTTACTTTCACCTACATTACGTATTCGTGATTACTTCCAGAAACGTTGGCTGGATGCACCATTTATTGATAAAGAATTTGGCGTTCAACCGCAGCAGTTACCCGATTACTGGGGGCTGGCGGGGATCAGCAGTTCAAAGGTGCCAGGCGTTGCGGGGATCGGGCCAAAAAGCGCTACGCAGCTGCTGGTCGAATATCAAAACCTGGAAGGGATATATGAAAATCTGGACGCGGTTGCCGAAAAGTGGCGCAAAAAATTAGAAATGTATAAAGAGATGGCATTTCTGTGCCGCGATATTGCCCGCTTACAGACTGATTTGCATATCGACGGCAATTTACAGCAATTGCGGTTGGTACGGTAACGGCGTGCCGGATACGGCGCAAACGTCGCATCCGGCATCGTCACATCAGCGCAATTACCAGGCGGTATGGTAAAGCGCTACAATATCCTCAAGCGTTGCTTCACGCGGGTTGCCACCGGTACAAACATCGTCCAGAGCCGCCTGCGCCAGTGCCGGAATGTCTTCCTTGCGTACACCAACATCACGCAAATGTGGCGGAATACCGACATCACGGTTGAGAGCAAATACCGCTTCAACAGCGGCATTACGTGCCTCTTCCAGGCTAATACCTTCCACTTTCACGCCCATAACGCGCGCGATATCACGGTACTTCTCGCCGGTAAAATCGGCGTTATAACGCATGACATGCGGTAACAAGATGGCGTTCGCAACACCGTGTGGCGTGTTGTAAAACGCGCCCAGCGGATGCGCCATACCATGCACCAGCCCTAACCCAACATTCGAGAAGCCCATACCCGCAACATACTGCCCGAGCGCCATTTCTTCTCCGGCATCCTTATCACCAGCAACCGATCCTCGTAGCGCCCCAGCAATAATTTCAATCGCTTTAATGTGCAGCGCATCGGTTAACGCCCACGCACCACGAGTAATATACCCCTCAATAGCATGAGTGAGCGCATCGACACCCGTCGCGGCTTTCAGCGCAGGCGGCATACCATCCATCATGTCAGCGTCAATAAATGCCACCTGCGGGATATCATGCGGATCAACGCAAACAAACTTGCGCCGTTTTTCTTCGTCAGTGATCACGTAGTTAATGGTCACTTCTGCCGCAGTGCCTGCTGTGGTGGGGATTGCCAGAATCGGTACACTGGGTTTATTGGTCGGGGAAAGTCCTTCCAGGCTACGCACATCGGCAAACTCCGGGTTGTTGCTGATAATGCCAATCGCTTTACAAGTATCCTGTGGAGAACCACCACCAATAGCGATCAGGTAATCCGCGCCGCTACTCTGGAATACACCGAGCCCTTCTTTGACGACAGTAATTGTTGGGTTGGGCACTACGCCGTCGTAAATCGCCCATGCCAGCCCTGCAGCATCCATCTTATCGGTCACTTTCGCCACCACGCCGCATTGCACCAGCGTTTTATCGGTGACGATCAGCGCCTTCTGATAACCACGGCGTTTCACCTCATCGGTTAAAACCCCAACAGCCCCCCGACCAAACCATGCCGTTTCGTTCAGAATCATTCTGTTAGCCATCATCCTTCTCCTTGTTGCTTTACGAAATTACTCTTCAATCCGTAACCCGTAGGTTTTGAATTTCTCCAGCACTACGGCAATCTCTTCATCGCTCAGCACTGGCACCGGGTCCGTAATCGCCAGGGTCGTCAGGTAAATCTGCGCCAGCACTTCAACCTCATGCGCCAGCCATAACGCTTTCTCCAGATTCACCTCACAAGCGATAAGCCCATGATGTTGTAACAAAGTTGCCTTACGGTTTTTGAGAGCCAGCGCAACATGTTCAGAAAGTTCCCGAGTTCCAAAGGTCGCATAAGGCGCGCAAGGAATAGAATTACCACCAGCCGCCGCAATCATGTAGTGAATAGCAGGGATCGGTCGGTTAAGAATGGAAACTGCCGTGCAATGAACGGCATGATTGTGAACAACCGCGTTGGCATCCGGTCTGCTTTGATAGGCCGCCATATGGAAACGCCATTCGCTTGAGGGAAGCTTTCCTTCCTCATGTTTACCGTTGCCATCAATAAAGACAATATGCGACTCCGTCAGTTTTTCATACGGAATGCCCGTAGGCGTAATCAGCATCCCATCCTGATAACGTACACTGACGTTACCCGCTGTCCCCTGGTTCAGTCCCAAGCGGGTCATTTCCAGGCAAGTGTCAATAATCTGACGAGCAAGTTTATTTCGTTCCATTAGCTACCTCTCTCTGATTCAAAACAGGGCAATAATGTTGTTCCTTTCACACTATTGAATTAGCCGTTTAATTACCCACCATCTTCTTCCTGATTAACCAGAAAGAAATTCACAAGCTTATATTTTGTGACCTGGTTCAACTAATCACAGTAAATAACTGCAAGTTCTCTTCTCATAACCCTATTAAAAATGACCGCTCTTAAAAATATTTATCAAAACGGTCATTTTTCCATTTCCCATCGCCAGAAATGCCCGTTTTCGGCACAAACAATTAATACGGTCATCGGGTTTGTGTTTTTTATGATTTATTTTCTGAAACGGGCATGAAATTTCGATTATTAAAGTGATGGTAGTCACATAAAGTCACCTCCCAGCTAATAAGTGTGACCGTCGTCATATTACAGAGCGTTTTTTATTTGAAAATGAATCCATGAGTTCATTTCTGACAGGCAAA
Organism: Escherichia sp. HH091_1A; assembly: GCF_030295175.1. Lineage (NCBI taxonomy): Bacteria > Pseudomonadati > Pseudomonadota > Gammaproteobacteria > Enterobacterales > Enterobacteriaceae > Escherichia > Escherichia sp. HH091_1A. The sequence continues at coordinate 3,529,423 of NZ_AP025747.1, forward strand.
TATTCACTGATATGAAGCCCGAACTCGCTGGTTTTGCACTTTTGAAAACATAACCGATTACGTGCTTAAGCTTCTGAACCTAAGAGGATGCTATGGGAAACACATCAATACAAACGCAGAGTTACCGTGCGGTAGATAAAGATGCAGGGCAAAGCAGAAGTTACATTATTCCATTCGCGCTGCTGTGCTCACTGTTTTTTCTTTGGGCGGTAGCCAATAACCTTAACGACATTTTATTGCCTCAATTTCAGCAGGCTTTTACGCTGACAAACTTTCAGGCAGGTCTGATCCAATCGGCCTTTTACTTTGGTTATTTCATTATCCCAATCCCTGCCGGGATATTGATGAAAAAACTCAGTTATAAAGCAGGGATTATTACCGGATTGTTTTTATATGCCTTCGGCGCTGCATTATTCTGGCCCGCCGCAGAAATAATGAACTACACCTTATTTTTAATTGGCCTATTTATTATTGCAGCCGGATTAGGTTGTCTGGAAACTGCCGCAAACCCTTTCGTTACGGTATTAGGACCAGAAAGCAGCGGTCACTTTCGCTTAAATCTTGCGCAAACATTTAACTCATTTGGCGCAATTATTGCGGTTGTCTTTGGGCAAAGTCTTATTTTGTCTAACGTGCCACATCAATCGCAAGATGTTCTCGATAAAATGTCACCAGAGCAATTGAGTGCGTATAAACACAGCCTGGTATTATCGGTACAGACACCTTATATGATCATCGTGGCTATCGTGTTACTGGTCGCCCTGCTGATCATGCTGACGAAATTCCCGGCATTGCAGAGTGATAATCACAGTGACGCCAAACAAGGATCGTTCTCCGCATCGCTTTCTCGCCTGGCGCGTATTCGCCACTGGCGCTGGGCAGTATTAGCGCAATTCTGCTACGTCGGCGCGCAAACGGCCTGCTGGAGCTATTTGATTCGCTACGCTGTAGAAGAAATTCCAGGTATGACCGCAGGCTTTGCCGCTAACTATTTAACCGGAACCATGGTGTGCTTCTTTATTGGTCGTTTCACCGGCACCTGGCTCATCAGTCGCTTCGCACCACACAAAGTCCTGGCAGCCTACGCATTAATCGCTATGGCACTGTGCCTGATCTCAGCCTTCGCTGGCGGTCATGTGGGTTTAATAGCCCTGACTTTATGCAGCGCCTTTATGTCGATTCAGTACCCAACAATCTTCTCGCTGGGCATTAAGAATCTCGGCCAGGACACCAAATACGGCTCGTCCTTCATCGTTATGACCATTATTGGCGGCGGTATTGTCACTCCGGTCATGGGTTTTGTCAGTGACGCGGCGGGCAACATCCCCACAGCCGAACTGATCCCCGCACTCTGCTTCGCGGTCATCTTTATCTTTGCCCGTTTCCGTTCTCAAACGGCAACTAACTGAACATATTTTCCGAATAAAGTGAGGAATCTGTAATGAAAAAAATCAGCTTACCGAAAATTGGTATCCGCCCGGTTATTGACGGTCGTCGCATGGGTGTTCGTGAGTCGCTTGAAGAACAAACAATGAATATGGCGAAAGCCACGGCCGCACTGCTGACCGAGAAACTGCGCCATGCCTGCGGAGCTGCCGTCGAGTGTGTCATTTCCGATACCTGTATCGCGGGTATGGCTGAAGCTGCTGCTTGCGAAGAAAAATTCAGCAGCCAGAATGTAGGCCTCACCATTACGGTAACGCCTTGCTGGTGCTATGGCAGTGAAACCATTGACATGGACCCTACCCGCCCGAAAGCCATTTGGGGCTTTAACGGCACTGAACGCCCAGGCGCTGTTTACCTCGCCGCAGCTCTGGCAGCTCACAGTCAGAAAGGTATCCCGGCATTCTCCATTTACGGTCATGACGTTCAGGATGCCGATGACACATCGATTCCTGCCGACGTTGAAGAAAAACTGCTGCGCTTTGCCCGCGCCGGTTTGGCAGTCGCCAGTATGAAAGGTAAAAGCTATCTGTCGCTGGGCGGCGTTTCGATGGGGATCGCCGGTTCCATCGTTGACCACAACTTCTTTGAATCCTGGCTGGGAATGAAAGTCCAGGCGGTGGATATGACCGAACTGCGTCGCCGTATTGATCAGAAGATTTACGACGAAGCAGAACTGGAAATGGCGCTGGCCTGGGCTGATAAAAACTTCCGCTATGGCGAAGATGAAAATAACAAACAGTATCAACGCAATGCCGAGCAAAGCCGCGCAGTTCTACGCGAAAGTTTACTGATGGCGATGTGTATCCGCGACATGATGCAAGGCAACAGCAAACTGGCCGATATTGGTCGCGTGGAAGAATCTCTTGGTTACAACGCCATCGCTGCGGGCTTCCAGGGGCAACGTCACTGGACCGATCAATATCCAAATGGCGACACCGCCGAAGCGATCCTCAACAGTTCATTTGACTGGAATGGCGTACGCGAACCCTTTGTCGTGGCGACCGAAAACGACAGTCTTAACGGCGTGGCAATGCTAATGGGCCACCAGCTCACCGGCACCGCTCAGGTATTTGCCGATGTGCGTACCTACTGGTCACCAGAAGCAATTGAGCGTGTAACGGGGCATAAACTGGACGGACTGGCAGAACACGGCATCATCCACTTGATCAACTCCGGTTCTGCTGCGCTGGACGGATCCTGTAAACAACGCGACAGCGAAGGTAAACCGACGATGAAGCCGCACTGGGAAATCTCTCAGCAAGAGGCTGACGCTTGCCTCGCCGCGACCGAATGGTGCCCGGCTATCCACGAATATTTCCGTGGCGGTGGTTACTCTTCCCGCTTCCTTACTGAAGGCGGTGTCCCGTTCACCATGACCCGTGTCAACATCATCAAAGGCCTGGGCCCGGTACTGCAAATCGCGGAAGGCTGGAGCGTTGAGTTACCGAAGGATGTGCATGACATCCTCAACAAACGCACCAACTCAACCTGGCCAACCACCTGGTTTGCACCGCGCCTCACCGGTAAAGGGCCGTTTACGGATGTGTACTCGGTAATGGCGAACTGGGGCGCTAACCACGGGGTTCTGACCATCGGCCACGTTGGCGCAGACTTTATCACTCTCGCCTCCATGCTGCGTATCCCGGTATGTATGCACAACGTTGAAGAGACCAAAGTGTATCGTCCTTCTGCCTGGGCCGCGCACGGCATGGATATTGAAGGCCAGGATTACCGCGCTTGCCAGAACTACGGCCCGTTGTACAAGCGTTAATACATTACTCCCTGATGTGATGCCCGGTCGCTCCGGCTATCGGGCCTGAACAAGCAAGAGTGGTTAGCCGGATAAACAATGTTATCCGGCTATATTGCAGGAGCGATTATGAAACAAGAAGTTATCCTGGTACTCGACTGTGGCGCGACCAATGTCAGGGCCATCGCAGTAAATCGGCAGGGAAAAATTGTTGCCCGCGCCTCAACGCCTAATGCCAGCGATATCGCGATGGAAAACAACACCTGGCACCAGTGGTCTTTAGACGCCATTTTGCAACGCTTTGCTGATTGCTGTCGGCAAATCAATAGTGAACTGACTGAATGCCACATCCGCGGTATCGCCGTCACCACCTTTGGTGTGGATGGCGCTCTGGTAGATAAGCAAGGCGATTTACTCTATCCGATCATTAGCTGGAAATGTCCGCGAACAGCAGCGGTAATGGACAATATTGAACGGTTGATCTCCGCACAGCAGTTGCAGGCTATTTCTGGCGTCGGAGCCTTTAGTTTCAATACGTTATATAAATTGGTGTGGTTGAAAGAAAATCATCCACAACTGCTGGAACGCGCGCACGCCTGGCTCTTTATTTCGTCGCTGATTAACCACCGTTTAACCGACGAATTCACTACTGATATCACGATGGCCGGAACCAGCCAGATGCTGGATATCCAGCAACGCGATTTCAGTCCGCAAATTTTACAAGCCACCGGTATTCCACGCCGACTCTTCCCTCGTCTGGTGGAAGCGGGTGAACAGATTGGTACGCTACAGAACAGCGCCGCAGCAATGCTCGGCTTACCCGTTGGCATACCGGTAATTTCTGCAGGTCACGATACCCAGTTCGCCCTTTTTGGTGCTGGTGCCGAACAAAATGAACCCGTGCTCTCTTCCGGTACCTGGGAAATTTTAATGGTCCGCAGTACGCAGGTTGATACTTCACTGCTAAGTCAGTACGCCGGTTCCACCTGCGAACTGGATAGCCAGGCAGGATTGTATAACCCCGGTATGCAATGGCTGGCATCCGGCGTGCTGGAATGGGTGAGAAAACTGTTCTGGACTACTGAAACGCCCTGGCAAATGTTGATTGATGAAGCTCGTCTGATCCCCCCGGGTACGGATGGTGTGAAAATGCAGTGTGATTTATTGTCGTGTCAGAACGCTGGCTGGCAAGGAGTGACGCTCAATACCACGCGCGGACATTTCTATCGCGCGGCGCTGGAAGGGTTAACCGCGCAATTACAGCGCAATCTACAGATGCTGGAAAAAATCGGGCACTTTAAAGCCTCTGAATTATTGTTAGTAGGTGGAGGAAGTCGCAACACATTGTGGAATCAGATTAAAGCCAATATGCTTGATATTCCGGTAAAAGTTCTCGACGACGCCGAAACGACCGTCGCAGGAGCTGCGCTGTTCGGTTGGTATGGCGTAGGGGAATTTAACAGCCCGGAAGAAGCTCGCGCGCAGATTCATTATCAGTACCGTTATTTCTACCCGCAAACTGAACCTGAATTTATAGAGGAAGTGTGAAATGCTGAAAACAATTTCGCCGTTAATTTCTCCCGAACTATTGAAAGTGCTGGCAGAGATGGGACATGGAGATGAAATTATTTTTTCCGATGCTCACTTTCCCGCCCATTCGATGGGACCGCAGGTGATCCGCGCTGATGGCCTGTTGGTGAGCGACTTGCTCCAGGCGATAATCCCGTTATTTGAACTGGACAGTTATGCACCGCCGCTGGTGATGATGGCGGCGGTAGAAGGTGACACTCTCGATCCTGAAGTAGAACGACGTTATCGAAATGCGCTTTCACTACAAGCCCCCTGTCCTGACATCATCCGCATCAATCGTTTTGCGTTTTATGAACGGGCGCAAAAAGCCTTTGCGATCGTTATCACAGGCGAACGAGCGAAGTACGGGAATATTCTTTTAAAAAAAGGGGTAACACCGTAATCTCATACCGGTACGCCCGCATGACGCGGGCGGTTATCGAATGATGGGGTGAAAAATATGAAAGCGGCACGCCAGCAAGCGATAGTCGACCTGCTGCTGAACCATACCAGCCTGACCACGGAAGCGCTCTCTGAACAGCTAAAGGTCAGTAAAGAAACCATTCGTCGCGATCTCAATGAATTACAGACGCAGGGTAAAATTCTGCGCAATCATGGGCGCGCTAAATATATCCACCGTCAAAATCAAGACAGTGGCGATCCCTTTCACATCCGGCTGAAAAGCCATTATGCGCATAAAGCAGATATCGCGCGCGAGGCGCTCGCGTGGATTGAAGAAGGGATGGTGATAGCCTTAGACGCCAGTTCAACCTGCTGGTATCTGGCACGCCAGTTGCCTGACATCAACATCCAGGTCTTCACCAATAGCCATCCGATTTGCCATGAACTCGGTAAACGTGAACGCATTCAACTGATCAGTTCCGGCGGCACACTTGAGCGTAAATATGGCTGTTACGTCAATCCCTCGCTGATTTCCCAACTTAAATCGCTGGAAATCGATCTGTTTATTTTTTCTTGTGAAGGGATCGATAGCAGCGGTGCACTGTGGGACTCCAATGCCATCAACGCTGATTACAAATCGATGCTATTAAAACGTGCCGCGCAATCGTTGTTATTGATTGATAAAAGTAAATTTAATCGTTCAGGGGAAGCCCGCATCGGGCATCTGGATGAGGTCACGCACATTATTTCTGATGAGCGCCAGGTTGCGGCTTCTTTGGTAACAGCCTGACGGAAAGGGTAGCAGGCCGGAGACGACGCCCCGGCCTTGTTAGTTATCGCTCGTCGCGACGGCCTCCCACCGCAGCCCAGATACGGCGGACATGCACCGTCACTTCTTCACGATCGTGATACAACTGTCGCGCCTGAATCTGAGCATTTATGCCATGTTCATCAAGCTGTGCCTGAATATACGCCAGATTATGTGACACTTCTTCGTAGCGTTTTTTCATCGGCAGTTTGAGGTTGAAAATGGTTTCACGGCACCAGCCATTAACCAGCCACTGCGCCATCAATGCCGCAACTTTCGCCGGTTTTTCAACCATATCGCATACCATCCAGGAGATATTGCTGCGTGTCGGACGGAATTTGAAACCGTCTTCCCGCAGCCACGTCACCTGCCCGGTATCCATCAGACTTTGCGCCATCGGGCCGTTGTCGACGGAATAAACCCACATGTTGCGCTTCACCAGTTGGTAGGTCCAGCCGCCTGGGCAAGCGCCTAAATCCACCGCCCACATCCCGTTCGCCAGGCGTTCATCCCACTCATCCGCCGGAATAAACACATGAAATGCCTCTTCCAGTTTGAGCGTGGAACGACTCGGCGCATCTGCCGGAAATTTCAGGCGCGGAATGCCCATATAGAACGGCGAATTATTGTTGCTGTATGAGTAACCGGTATAGCAGCAACCTGGTGCAATAAAGAATACATGCACAACCGGACGCTTCGGCGTTTCATAGTTCGCCAGCACCCCGGCATCGCGCAAGGCAGCGCGTAGCGGCACGGTGAATTTACGGCAGAATTTCAGCAACTCTTTGCTTTCGTTGGTATCGGCAACTTCAACACGCAGTTCACCGCCCTTCTCTACTACGCCCTGTAACATGCCGACAATGGGGGTAATACGATCTTCTGGCGGCAAATGCTGCAGGAGTTCCCCGACCACAAACCACTGGCGGGCAAAAATTAATGAACTGAACGGCAGCTCACGGATTAACTTATCGCCATCATCAGGTTGATAACATTCATAAATGACATAACCCGCATTCTCTTTCACGCGGGCAAAACCGAAAATTTCCCGCTGGCCGGCTTTATCGGTAATTTCTGCGGCGCACTCTTTTTCAAAGCCCGGACGGCACAGCAATACAACCTTATTCATGACTTACGCCCTTGCGCTTTAAACGGATAGCACCAACTAACATTAACGCCCAGCCCGCGAGGAAGCTCACGCCGCCAACCGGTGTGACAAATGCCCACAAACGCAGATGGGACAGCGCCAGGCAATAAAGGCTGCCGCTGAACAGCACCGTGCCTAACGCAAGGAAAACGCTACTCCAGTAAAACCAGATACTGATGCGACGCTGCATTGCCACCGCCAGACCTAAGATCGCCAGCGTATGGAACGCCTGGTATTCGAGGCCGGTCTGGATCCAGCCCATCTCAACGGCCCCCATGGTTTTACTTAACACATGCGCGCCAAAAGCGCCCAGAGCCACAAAAATGAAGCCGCTAATGGCGGCAAAAATCAGCATAAAACGGCTGGTCATGGTCGTACCCTACGTAAATTATTGTTCATAACGAAAGCGGAATTTTTCTTGTTCAGCAGCGGCTTTCGCCAGGATCCATTGACGAAAGGCGGCTATTTTACCCAGTTCTGCCTGACTGTCATGACAAACCAGATAAAAAGCATTTTTACTAACCAGAACATCATTAAACGGGCAAACAAGACGTCCGGCTTCAATTTCAGATTGCGCCATCACGTTATTCGCCAGCGCCACTCCCTGCCCGTGGATAGCCGCTTGCAGCACCATGGCGCTATGACTAAATATTGGTCCTTGCTGAACGTTGATATGATTTAACCCCAATTGGCGAGTATATGTCTGCCAGTCACGGCGAGACGCATCATGTAATAACGTATGTTTAGCCAAGTCTTCCGGGGTCTTCAAGGGTTTATAGCCTGTCAGCAGTAGCGGCGAACACACCGGCAATAAATATTCGGCGTAAAGTTTTTCCACCCGTAGCCCCGGCCAGTTGCCCCGACCATAGAATATCGCCACGTCAACATCATCCGCCAGCTTATCTTCCTGACGATCAACCGCCTGGATGCGAACGTCAATTCCCGGATAAGCTGAATTAAAGCTGGAAAGTCGTGGAACCAACCAATGAATGGCGAAACTGGGGAGTAAACTGACCGTCAACGCCCCCTTGGCGCTACGGGCCTGGAGTTTACGTGTCGCTTCGGTTAATTGCGAAAATATCTCTTTGATATCGAGGAAATAGCTTTGCCCTTCCTCGGTCAGCAGGAGTGAACGATTACGGCGGCGGAACAGTTTTAGCCCCAGAAAATCCTCAAGAGACTTGATTTGATGACTTACTGCGGCCTGAGTCACAAAAAGCTCTTCTGCTGCGCGAGTGAAACTTAAATGGCGTGCTGCGGCATCAAAAACTCGTAAGGCATTTAGCGGTGGTAATCGTTTAGACATGGCTTTTAAACTTTGATGTTAAATGAATTTAACAATTAGATCACACTGTGTAACCTATTAGTTTTTTTAATCTGAGCCATTATAAATTGTCCGTTGAGCTTCTACCAGCAAATACCTATAGTGGCGGCACTTCCTGAGCCGGAACGAAAAGTTTTATCGGAATGCGTGTTCTGGTGAACTTTTGGCTTACGGTTGTGATGTTGTGTTGTTGTGTTTGCAATTGGTCTGCGATTCAGACCATGGTAGCAAAGCTACCTTTTTTCACTTCCTGTACATTTACCCTGTCTGTCCATAGTGATTAATGTAGCACCGCCTAATTGCGGTGCTTTTTTTTACCTTGCGATCGCGAATTACTGATCCAGTTCGACCATCTCTTTCACGTCGGTACGGTTGATCTGCTGTTTGTTGCCATTAGCGTCTTTATACGAAATCATACCGGTATCGTTATCAGTCTGTGGTTTGCCGTCAGAGACGATGGTACGTCCGTCATTGGTGTGCATCACATAGTTCGAACCGGAACAGGCGCTCAGGGCAAAAGTCAGCATACAGGCAGAAATAATTGCGGCAGTCTTTTTCATCATCTTCTCCTTAAAGCGATTAATAAATCTTAATAGTATTGATTAACAGGCTAAAATTAACGCCTAACACTATTTAGCATATGTTACTTACGCGGCTTCGCCAGGATATCCAGATAATTCTGATGGTTAGCACTCTCCTTGTATCAAAGTGAATTTTGCGTCACGATCGGTGCATCAAGCCGAGGAGTACCATGAACGTTTTTAATCCCGCGCAATTTCGCGCCCAGTTTCCCGCGCTACAGGATGCGGGCGTCTATCTCGACAGTGCCGCGACCGCGCTTAAACCTGAAGTCGTGGTTGAAGCAACCCGACAGTTTTACAGCCTGAGCGCCGGAAACGTCCATCGTAGTCAGTTTGCCGAGGCCCAACGCCTGACCGCGCGTTACGAAGCTGCACGGGAAAAAGTGGCGCAATTACTGAATGCACCAGATGACAAAACTATCGTCTGGACGCGTGGCACCACTGAATCCATCAACATGGTGGCGCAATGCTATGCCCGTCCGCGTCTGCAACCGGGCGATGAAATTATTGTCAGTGTGGCAGAGCACCACGCCAACCTCGTCCCCTGGCTGATGGTCGCCCAACAAACTGGAGCCAAAGTGGTGAAATTGCCGCTGAATGCACAGCGACTGCCGGATGTCGATTTGTTGCCAGAACTGATCACACCTCGTAGTCGGATTCTGGCGTTGGGCCAGATGTCGAACGTCACTGGCGGTTGCCCGGAGCTGGCACGAGCGATTACCTTTGCTCATTCAGCCGGGATGGTGGTGATGGTTGATGGTGCTCAGGGTGCGGTGCATTTCCCCGCAGATGTTCAGCAACTGGATATTGATTTCTATGCTTTTTCAGGTCACAAACTGTATGGCCCGACAGGTATCGGCGTGCTGTATGGCAAACCAGAACTGCTGGAAGCGATGTCGCCCTGGCTGGGTGGCGGTAAAATGATTCACGAAGTGAGTTTTGACAGCTTCACCCCTCAATCCGCGCCGTGGAAACTGGAAGCCGGAACGCCAAATGTGGCTGGCGTAATTGGGTTAAGCGCGGCGCTGGAATGGCTGGCAGATTACGATATCAACCAGGCAGAAAGCTGGAGTCGCAGCCTGGCGACGATTGCAGAAGAGGCGCTGGCAAAACGTCCAGGCTTTCGTTCATTCCGCAGCCAGGATTCCAGCCTGCTAGCCTTTGATTTTGCTGGCGTTCATCACAGCGATATGGTGACGCTGCTGGCGGAGTACGGCATTGCCCTGCGGGCCGGGCAGCATTGCGCTCAGCCGCTACTGGCAGAATTAGGCGTAACCGGCACACTGCGCGCCTCTTTTGCGCCATATAATACAAAGAGTGATGTGGATGCGCTGGTGAATGCCGTTGACCGTGCGCTGGAATTATTGGTGGATTAATGACGAACCCGCAATTCGCCGGACATCCGTTCGGCACAACCGTTACCGTAGAGACGTTACACGATACTTTCGCGCCGTTGACTCAATGGGAAGACAAATATCGTCAGCTAATTATGTTGGGGAAACAGCTTCCAGCTTTGCCAGACGAGTTAAAAGCGCAGGCTAAAGAGATCGCCGGATGCGAAAACCGCGTCTGGCTGGGATATACCGTGGCTGAAAACGGCACGATGCATTTCTTTGGCGACAGCGAAGGACGCATTGTGCGCGGCCTGCTGGCGGTGTTGTTGACTGCCGTTGAGGGGAAAACCGCCGCCGAATTGCAGGCACAGTCGCCGCTGGCATTGTTTGATGAGCTGGGATTGCGTGGGCAGCTTAGCGCCTCACGCAGCCAGGGGTTGAATGCGTTAAGCGAGGCGATTATCGCGGCGGCGAAGCAGGTTTAAGCACAGAATCAGGTCGGATAAGACGTTCGCGTCGCATCCGACCTGATTGTTTACCCCTGACGCGCCGCTTTCGCCATCATCTTCCTCAACGCATGAGAAACCGCAACAAAACCAAAGGTGGCGGTCACCATCGTCGCCGCGCCAAATCCAGATGCACAATCCATCCGCTTCGGCCCTTCTGCCGTGGCTTTCATGGCACACACCGTACCGTCTGACTGCGGGTACACCAGCGCTTCGGTAGAGAACACGCAATCCACGCCGAGCTTACCTTTGCTGTTTTTCACTACACCAAAATCGCTTTTCAGGCGCTCGCGCAACTTCGCCGCCAGCGGGTCCTGAATTGTTTTCGCCAGATCGGTAACCTGAATCTGCGTCGGATCAATCTGCCCACCAGCACCACCAGTCGTGACCAGAGGGATTTTATTGCGCCGACAATAAGCAATCAGCGCCGCTTTGGGTCGCACACTATCAATGGCATCAATCACGTACGAATAACCGGCACTCATATATTGCGCTACGTTATCCACCGTCACGAAGTCATCCACCACCGTTACACGGCACTCCGGGTTAATCTGGCGAATACGCTCCGCCATTACTTCCGCTTTGGCCAGCCCGACGTTATCGCGCAGCGCGTGAATTTGCCGATTGGTATTAGTGACGCACACATCATCCATATCGATAAGTGTGATTGCGCCAATCCCCGTACGCGCCAGCGCTTCCGCCGCCCAGGAACCGACGCCACCGATACCGACCACACAAATATGCGCATCAGCAAACAGTTGCAACGCTTTTTCACCATACAGACGCGCAGTGCCACCAAAACGCTGACGCCATGCATCACTAATTACCACAGACATAGCACCTCAGAATTAAAAAGGGCGAGGTTATCCCTCACCCTGTCGTATCCGTCAAAACGGTATACAGAATAACACATCAGCCGCTAAAGACGTTACCTGCGCCCGGGGCGGTTTTCAGCACCCAAACACGTCCATAGTGGTTGTACCAACCTGCGCGGTGTCCGGCTTCCGGCCCGATACCTTGATAAATATCGAAGTGTTGGCCTTTGATTGCACCACCGACATCCAGCGCCACCATCAGCCGTAGTTCGTACTGACCGTTAAATTTGCCGTTATTATCCAGCAGCGGCACTTCTGCCAGTAAGGTTGTACCAGGCGGGATAATGGAACGATCGGACGCAACTGAAGCGCGACCAACCAGCGGCACCGCACTTGCCCCTTTCACCGGAGCAAAAGATTGCGGTTTAAAGAAGACGAAAGACGGGTTCTGTTCCAGCAGCTCGCGAACCTCGGCTTCACTGTGTGTTTCACCCCAGTGACGAATCGCCTGCATCGACATATCTTCTTTTTTCACTTCGCCACGGTCAATCAGCACCTTACCAATACTGCGATAGGCATGACCATTCTTTCCGGCATAGCTGAAGAAGTTAAGCGGACTGCCATCACCAAAATCGATATACCCGCTACCCTGCACATCCATAATGAAGTTATCCATCAGAGAGTTGCTGTAAGCGAGGATGTATTTATCGCTCAATGCTCCCGCGTAGATCTCCGCACGAGACGGCAGACGACCACGTTTTGGTGGCATACGGTAAATCGGATACTGGAACTCGCCCTGGCGGGTATGGCGTGCCTGAATTACCGGCGTGTAATAGCCTGTAAACTGCACGTTACCATAGTTGTCGGCACCTTCCATCTGCCAGGCGTCAATGCCGAACTGACGCATATTGCGGGTATCACCGCCTGCGCGTAGCCACTCCTGCACCGCATTATAAACATTACTCTGGTTGCCATACAGACGCGGTGACGAAGTACGGATATGGTTAATTTGCTCGGCAAAATCACCGGCGTTAATTGGCGCGCCAACGGCATCTGGCTGGTTTACCAGAGAGAAAGGCTGGGTAAATTTCCCGTCTTTATATTGCTGTCCGCGATCGGTTGGTTTGGAAGAGCAGGCGGCAAGCATTGCCACAACCGTGCCCATAAGAAGGTACTTTACCCAACGTCCTTTCATTGTTCTCTTCTTCAGTTTAAAAAATAAGGCGCAATGAAGATAACAAACCGCCGCGTTTAATGAAATGAGCAGCCTCTCCCTGACGCAAATTTTGCACAAAAAACAGGCTTTAGTGATTTGTTTTTGCTCAAAATCATACCAAATCCGTGATCTGGGTAAAAAAAAGGTTGCATGAAAACGCGAGCGGAGTATAGTGCGCATCCACGGACGCGGGGTGGAGCAGCCTGGTAGCTCGTCGGGCTCATAACCCGAAGGTCGTCGGTTCAAATCCGGCCCCCGCAACCAATTAAAATTTGATGAAGTAAAGCAGTACGGTGACGCGGGGTGGAGCAGCCTGGTAGCTCGTCGGGCTCATAACCCGAAGGTCGTCGGTTCAAATCCGGCCCCCGCAACCAATCAAAATTTGATGAAGTAAAGCAGTACGGTGACGCGGGGTGGAGCAGCCTGGTAGCTCGTCGGGCTCATAACCCGAAGGTCGTCGGTTCAAATCCGGCCCCCGCAACCAACACTTATGATGCTGATAAACCGCAATGTGTTTCACAAATTGCGGTTTTTTTGTACCTGAAATCTTCCTTAGCTGAACTCACAGCACGTTTTTTATCTCCCTTCCTGCAAAGAAATCTATTATCGACCTGGCAACGTATATCCCGGTTTGCTGGTATGACTCAACGGTGGCGGCCGCAATATGCGGCGTTGTAATGATATTCCTGGCATGTAGCAATGGGCTAAATTGCGCTAGCGGCTCAGAGCTAAACACATCCAGTGCTGCAAAAACATTTCGTTCTTCAATTACCTGAAGTAAAGCACCCTCATCCAGCAACTTTCCCCTTGCGGCGTTGATGATAAGAGCACCATTGCGCATCATCGACAAATATTTATGACTAATGAAGTTCTCCAGCTCCGGAGAAAATGGCAAAAGAACGATGATGACATGAGACTGCATAAAGATATCTTCAATTGATACGAACTGAACTCCATCTTTGCCTGCGGCCTGGAAATCGGGTTGTTTGTCAAAAGCTAAAAGCTCAACATCAAAACCAGATAACCTTTTCGCCAGTGTTTTGCCAATATTGCCGTAGCCAAGCAGGCCAATACGTTTACCTTGTAACTCGCAGCCATGCGACTCGCCCCAATAACCATTTTGCATCGCATGATAGCTACCGGGGATATTTCTCATGCTCGCAAAAATAAGACCAATGATAAATTCCGCGACTGCATTTGAATTAATCCCAACAGCATTATTGACCACAATACCTGATTGTCGAGCCGTATGAAGATCAATATTATCAATCCCTGTCCCGAATCTCGATATTATTTTCACTCCTGGTAGTCGCGATAACGTATCCGCTTGATAACAATCTTTTACGGCAATGACTGCGCAAATAGATTCTCGTAATACTGTGGATTCTGATTTAACCAGATGCTCCACATTATTCTTGATAATAAGGTTAAAATGATTTTCTCTTAGCAGCTTGCTGGCAGAAACACAACGCGCTGAAAAGCTGGGAACGGTGACCAGAACGTTTTTCATAGCTGACACTCACATCAATGAACGCCACCCCAAAAGATGGCGTGACCGGTTACTGTTTTATATTCTAAAATTATGAGTTTGCTTTAATACCGAGCGCACCTCCTGGATGATATAAGCCGAAATCAGCACGAGTAAACTTTTTCAATTCGGAGAGCGCAAGCGCCACCGCATCACCAACAACCAGAACGACTGTTGATGAGCATGACGGCGCTAAACCTAAATTATCCGCCTCACTTTTTACGGGAATTTCAACGGATAAATCACAACTTATCGCAAGCGATGACTGCGGGTAAAGGAGATCAAATAATTACCCATTTTTTTCAGACTAGGTAGTGTTGCCAGGATTTCTGTCGTCTCACCACTGTTTGAAATAAGAATAACAACATCATCTTTCGCCACCATCCCAAGATCGCCGTGTACGGCTTCAGTACCGTGAACAAAAAACGAGGGAGTTCCAGTGCTGGCAAATGTTGCGGCGAGTTTTCGGGCAATAATACCGGACTTACCGACACCAATAAAAACAACTTTCCCCTGACAAGACTGTAATACTTTAATTAAATTTGCGACCTCCGAAAGGGGGGAATCAATAACTTCTTCAACTGCTTTATGTTCGTTACGCATAAAATGTTTAATGAGATGGATAAGATCCGTGCTGTTCATTTTTATTTTCCTTGATTAATATTTTTAATTACACTCGCAAGACGCGTAAGCCCCATATATAATTTTTCTCGACCGCAGGCCAGGTTCAGACGAAGGTAGCCCTCCCCCTCCGTTCCATAGACATTCCCCGCCATAATGCCCACTTTGCCTTCATGAATTAATCGACTGTAGAATTCATCAAATGGATAACCAATAGCAGAGCAATCTATCCACGAAAAATAGCAACCATCAGCTGGCCTTACGATCAATTCTGGAGTATTTTCGTTCAGATACTGCTGGGTGAATTGAATGTTAGAGGCAATATGTGCCTTTAATGACTTTAACCATCCCTCACATTCGTTATAGGCAATAATAGTTGCAATTATATTCAGTACGGATGGGGAGTTTACAAAATCGCGATATCTTGATATCGTTCTGAACTTATGATTAAAATTATCGTCAGTTGAAATCATATACGATCCTGTTAGCGCAGGAACATTAAATGTCTTCGATATCGAATTAAACACCACTACTTTTTCTTTTTTTATTTTAAGCGCAGATGTAAAGCTACGATTAAAAACAAAATCACTGTGAATTTCATCTGAACATAACCAGACATTATGTCTTGCACAGCTTGCAGCGATTTTATGCAGATCTTCTTCCGACCAGACGGTTCCTGTCGGGTTATGAGGATTACATAATAACACCATCTTTGCGCTTTGAATCTTAAGATCAAAATCTTGCCAATTGATAGCGTAGCCCCCCTCATTTTTTATAATCAAAGAGGCTGTCAGAATATTTCTCTCACTATGTTTAATTATATCAAAAAATGCATTATAGACAGGTGTAAAAACGAGAATATTATCACCATGCGATGTCAATAACTCTATTGCTTTAGCAATGGAGTACATCACGCTTGGGCTATAGGTTATCCATTCTGGTTTGATTTCAGTTTTATATTGTTGATGATACCAATTGACTATCGCATTCAGATAGTCATCATGCTGCCAACGGCTGTACCCTAAAATCGGGTGTTCCAGGCGTTTTTTTAATGCCCTGATGATTGCTTCCGGTATCGGAAGATCCATATCTGAAATAGAGAATGGTAATACATCTTTTACACCAAATCTGTCCTCGCAAAAGTCCCATTGGGTACAATATGTTCCTTTGCGGGAAATAGGAGTATTAAAAACATCCATCAGCATATCCCCATGTAGTTATCCATATCCCGACGCAAGGCGATGACTTTAGTACCGATAATGACTTGTAGGGTATTTTGATAAAGTTTAACAACCGCAATTCCACCAGCTCTTTTTATTGCTGCCTCGTCAATCAATCCCATATCTGCGATTGTTAAACGTAAACGAGTTACGCAATTATCCAGGGATTTAATATTCTCTTTACCACCAAGTGCCTTAACCATCTGCTCCGCTGCTTGCAGCTCTGATTTATCAAGCGGTGGGATATCCGCTATAGCCGTATCCTCATGAGCGTTCAGCGTGACAGGACTGGACTCTTCACGGCCTACCGTCATCAGGTTAAATTTGAGAATAGTCCAACGGAACACAAAGTAATAAATAAAGAAATAGGCCACTTCGACACACACCGCTATTGGCCAACCTGTTCTTGTGCCACGCAATACGCCAAAGCTAATAAATTGAATCAGATCGCCAGTAAATCCCATCTTCACGCCCATATATGGCAAGACCATGTTGGCGAATCCATTCATAAAAGCATGGAAGACAAATAGCAGTGGACTGACAAATAAGAACAGAAACTCAATCGGTTCGCTGACGCCGCCAATAATGACTGTAAGCACCCCGGAAATAAGCAATGCTTTGATAGCTTTTCTGTTTTGAGCATGAGCAGTGCGATACATCGCCAGCGCGGCACCAGCCAGACCATACTGAATCATCAGTTTGCCCTGTTCCATTTTCCCCGCCAAATCCAGCGGAATGACCGCATTCTCTTTGACGTACGCCATAAACATGTTCAGGGTGCCATAATACTCTTCGCCGCCGATCACTGCCGATCCGCCGATGGGGGTAAAGCGGAAAACTGACGTCACCAGGTGATTTAAACCAAAAGGTATCGTCACGCGTTCGGCGACTGCATAGAAAAAATAGCCAACAGGACCGGAAGTTGAAATCCAGTGGCCAATGAGCATGAAAAGATTGAAAAATGGCGGCCAGATAAAAGGGATGATCAGACCAAATCCACTCATCACAATCAGTGTAATAATAGGCACCAGGCGTGGGCCACTATAAAATCCTAATGATTCAGGAATACGTAAGTTAACGATCTTTTTATACATACTGGCGACTAATAATCCTGCTATAATCCCACCCAACACACTGGTATTGTAGGACTGGATTCCCAGAATAATGGTTTGCCCATGTGTCGACATTTGATCAGCAGCGACCAATAAGTCATGTTGTTTAAGATAAAAGTTCGTTCCCAGATGCATCGCCATGAAACCAATTAAGCCAGAAAAAGCGCCATAGGCTTTATCCTCTTTCTCTTTTAATAACCCCAGAGGTATAGCTATCGCAAACAATACAGGTAAATTGACAAAGGCAAACAAACCAAGGCTAACAATAAAATCAAGAATGGTTTTAATTACGGGAATAGCCAGTAGTGGAATTAATTTTGCCATATCATCGCTGGCTAAACCACTTCCTAGCCCTAACATCATGCCACATACACTTAGCAGAGCGATGGGATACATAAATGCCTTTCCCAGGCTCTGAAAAAAACTCCAGGCTTTCTTTTGTTTCATGCGGGTTATCTCATATAAATGTTATATATAATCAGTCCATTAATACTTTGGTGCGAATAGAGAGATATAGTTTTTCTTCCAAAATCAATTCATATTTAAAAGTGGCGTACAAATACCTTTCAATTTCATGAATTGCGCGCTGTAACAGAATGTCTTTCTCAAGAAACTGTTCATAGAGATCACCAATATCTTTCTGTTTTATTTTTTCATTGCATAATACGCGACTTGAAAAATATTTAAGGTGTATCATGAACCTGGAATAATTAAATGAACTTCTGTCCACCTTTCTGTTATAAACAACTTCAATAAGCCCCGTGATTATTTGCGACAACTCAATAATCCGTACTGATTCATAATCAACTGAATTCTCATAATTATTTAAAATATGCAATGCTATAAAACCAATCTCATCATCAGGAAGTTGAACGCTGAATTGCTCATTAATGATAGTTAATGCATCGCGACTTATCGCATACTCTGCTTTGTACAACGCTTTGATTTCATCAAGGAAAACATTATTAATTTGTATGCCTGAAGCGACTCGGGATATTGCATTCGAAATATGATCAGCAAGAATCAATAGTAGCGATGGATTGAGATTTTTTTCGAGATTGTTCTCCGCATATTGCACTATTTTTTCGGCAACAAAAATATACTCAATATCCACATGCTCAATCAATTTGTAGAGTTTATTTTTTTGTTCATTTCTGACATAAAAAATCCGGTTAGCCGGATGCTCAGGGACCGACATTCCATATTTTTTGTTGTAACCGACGCCAGGCCCAGAAATGATAACCTCCTGTCCATTCATCGATGCCTGTACACAATTATTGTTCATGACTTTTTCGATGATCATTCCATAGCTCCAAAAAAAAAGGCAAGGCACGTCAGAAGTAATAATTACTTCAAACATTGCCTTGCCTGATTTAACAGTTACAAGATGATTAACTAATGCATATACATTACACGGAATTGTGCTTAATTAAAGAGATGGTCGGCTTATTTTTCAAGCCGACATTCAAATATTCGACATCAGTCACAAAACCAACGTCTAATATTCAGGTAAATATTATCTATTCAACGAAATATAAATTCATTGAATAAATAAAAACATTATCCCCTTCTCGCCAGCGTCGCCCCATCGGCAAAATACGCTTTTATCCCTGCGAGGATTGATTCCGCAACTTCCTGCTGGAAGGTTGCCGTTTTCAGTTTACGTTCTTCCTCAACGTTACTGATAAACGCCGTTTCGACCAAAATAGAGGGTATATCAGGCGCTTTCAGCACGGCAAACCCGGCTTGTTCAACCTGATTTTTATGCAGCTTGTTGATTTTACCGAGCTTATTCAACACAGCTTTACCAAACTTCAGACTGTCGGCAATGGTCAGCGACTGCACCATATCGAACATAGTATGGTCGACATAACGGTCGCCGCTCTTACTCACGCCACCAATCAAGTCCGAGGCGTTCTGAGTTTGCGCCAGATATTTTGCCGCGGTACTGGTTGCACCTTTGGTAGAGAGCGCAAACACAGAGGAACCGCTCGGCTGGCGACTGGTAAAGGCATCGGCATGAATAGAGACAAACAAGTCAGCACGCTGTTTCTGTGCTTTTGCTACGCGCACTTGCAACGGAATGAAGATGTCTTCATTACGGGTCATGTAAACTTTCATATTGCCCTCTTTCTCAATCAGAGAGCGCAAACGGCGGGCAATTTGCAATACCACGTCTTTTTCACGCGTTTTGTATTTCCCCACCGCACCGGAGTCTTCGCCGCCATGGCCAGGGTCAAGCATAATGACAATCGGACGATCGCGCCCTGCTTTGCCTGGCTGCGGGCCACTCTGCGCAGGCGGCACCTGCTTTTCGAGATCGCCTTTATTGTAATCCTCCAGCAGCGCCAACAGCGGGTCCTGCATGTCCTGAGCATTGGCAGGATAGAGATCCATCACCAGACGCTCTTTAAACCCGGCGACCGGAGCAAGGGCAAACAGCTGCGGTTTTACGTTTTGCTTTAACTCAAAAACCATCCGCACGGTTTGCGGGTCAAACTGCCCGACGCGCGCCGACTTGATGAACGGGTCATCAGCACGAATTTGTGCCGCCATCCCCTTGAGCACTGAGTTCAGGTTTACATCTTCGATATCCACCACCACGCGTTCAGGGTTACTCAACGCGAACTGCTTATATTTCAGCTGACGATTAGATTCTACCGTCACACGGGTGTAGCTGGACGCAGGCCAGACGCGCACCGCCACGACCTGGCTGACCGCAGCCAGACTGACCTGACTTACGCTCAATAGCCACATGGCACCCGCGCCTTGCAGTAAACGACGACGGCTGATTGCTGTGTTGGATCCCGACATGCATCTCCCGAGCAAAAAAATCTAAGCTGTGTAACAAATAAACGACTAATTTGACCGGAAACTTTAGCGAAAGACGCATAATCTGTCATCTAATAAACGGTAAACATTCTTTTTATATTCACGGCATTACTGATAAAAAAGTTGCTCATGCGTAAAATTTGCACTTGCACCCAGTGAAAAAACAGAATAAAAATACAATAATTACGAATAATCATGCAAAGAGGTGTGCCGTGGTGAAGGAACGTAAAACCGAGTTGGTCGAGGGATTCCGCCATTCGGTTCCTTATATCAATACCCACCGGGGAAAAACGTTTGTCATCATGCTCGGCGGTGAAGCCATTGAGCATGAGAATTTCTCCAGTATCGTTAATGATATCGGGTTGCTGCACAGCCTCGGCATCCGTCTGGTCGTGGTCTATGGAGCGCGCCCGCAGATCGATGCGAATCTGGCAGCGCATCACCACGAACCGCTATATCACAAAAATATACGCGTGACCGACGCCAAAACACTAGAACTGGTGAAGCAGGCTGCGGGAACATTGCAACTGGACATTACTGCTCGCCTGTCGATGAGTCTCAATAACACGCCGCTGCAGGGCGCGCATATCAACGTCGTCAGTGGCAATTTTATTATTGCCCAGCCGCTGGGCGTGGATGACGGTGTGGATTACTGCCATAGCGGGCGTATCCGGCGGATTGACGAAGATGCGATTCATCGTCAACTGGACAGCGGTGCGATAGTGCTGCTGGGGCCGGTCGCGGTTTCAGTCACTGGCGAGAGCTTTAATCTGACCTCGGAAGAGATCGCCACTCAACTGGCCATCAAACTGAAAGCTGAAAAGATGATTGGTTTTTGCTCTTCACAGGGCGTCACTAATGACGACGGCGATATTGTCTCCGAGCTTTTCCCTAACGAAGCACAAGCGCGGGTAGAAGCTCAGGAAGAGAAAGGCGATTACAACTCCGGTACGGTGCGCTTTTTGCGTGGTGCGGTGAAAGCCTGCCGCAGCGGCGTACGTCGCTGTCATTTAATTAGTTACCAGGAAGATGGCGCGCTGTTGCAAGAGTTGTTCTCACGTGACGGTATCGGTACGCAGATTGTGATGGAAAGCGCCGAGCAAATTCGTCGCGCAACAATCAACGATATTGGCGGCATTCTGGAGTTGATTCGCCCACTGGAGCAGCAAGGTATTCTGGTACGCCGTTCTCGCGAGCAACTGGAGATGGAAATCGACAAATTCACCATTATTCAGCGCGATAACACGACTATTGCCTGCGCAGCACTCTATCCGTTCCCGGAAGAGAAGATTGGGGAAATGGCCTGTGTGGCCGTTCACCCGGATTACCGCAGCTCATCAAGGGGCGAGGTTTTGCTGGAGCGCATTGCCGCTCAGGCGAAGCAAAGCGGATTAAGCAAATTGTTTGTACTGACCACGCGCAGTATTCACTGGTTCCAGGAACGTGGATTTACCCCGGTGGATATTGATTTACTGCCCGAGAGCAAAAAGCAGTTGTACAACTACCAGCGTAAATCCAAAGTGTTGATGGCGGATTTGGGGTAAGTGGTGGAAATCGCCAGATGCGACATGCGCAATGCCTGGAGGCATGATAAACACGCTAGCATCGCATCAGGTATTGACGCTCATCGTCGGATGCGGCGTGAACGCCTTATCCGACCTACATCAAATCAAAGGTGTTGATGGCGGATTTAGGGTAAGCGACGGAAATCGCCAGATGCGCATATGCGCAATGCCCGGAGGCATGACAGGACGCGCATGCGTCGCATCAGGCAATCACGTTTATTCCCGCGAACTAAACAACGCCGCCAGACCACTGCGCCGCTCAGTACGAGTGGCGATTGCCGCACTTAATATGCGCTCATCGGCATACAACGACAGACGGCGACGCGCGCGGGTCACCGCAGTGTAAACCAGCTCTCGCGTTACAACTGGCGTGCGTTGGTTCGGTAAAATCAACGCCGCATGGTCAAACTCCGATCCCTGCGATTTATGTACCGTCATCGCCCACGTGGTTTCGTGTTCTGGCAGGCGGCTCGGTTGCACAGACTTAATATTGCCATCCGGCATCGCAAACCAGACGCGCGTCCCCTGCCCGCGATCCAGCGCAATACCGATATCGCCATTAAACAACCCAAGCGCGCTGTCATTACGGGCAATCATCACTGGTCGGCCTTCGTACCAACGAGAGTGCGGATGACGATGAATTTTGCGCTTCTGTTGCATAAACTGCTCAATTCGCTCATTCAGTCCAGCCACGCCAAACGGCCCTTCCCGCAGGGCGCACAAAAGCTGGTACTCATTGAACGCCTGAATGATTAAATCCGGCTCGGCACGCGCTTGCAGCAGATCCAGATAACGCCCGTAACCCGCAAGAGCCTCCTCAAGCATCGCAATATAGTCTTCGCCGCTCTGTAAAAGCCGTTTTTCGATATCAGTAAAATCCTGCTGAAAAACGGTTTTCACTGCCGTTTTATCACCACGGTTGATCGCCGCAGCTAACTGACCAATGCCAGAATCGCTGCCGAAACGATAGCTTTTTTGCAGCAGGCAGAGACTGTCGCGCAAAGATGCCGCTTCTGTGCCAGTTCCTGACGGAACATGACTTCCCGTCAGACGACTTAATTGCCCGGCACGCTCGGCGGTAAAGCCTGCGTTGGCATAAGCGCAGATATCGCCCAGCACAGCTCCAGCCTCAACCGAGGCCAGTTGATCGCGATCACCGAGGAAGATCACTCTGGCATGATCGGGCAACGCATCGATCAGGCGCGACATCATGGGGAGATCGATCATTGACGCTTCATCCACCACCAGCACATCAAGATGCAGCGGGTTACCGGCATGATGGCGTAAACGCTGGCTACCTGGCTGCGCGCCCAGGAGACGGTGCAAGGTGCTGGCGTCTTCCGGTATGCGTTTCTTTTGTTCATCGGTCAGCGGTAACTGGCGCAAAGCTTTGCCAAGCGATTCGGTTAAGCGCGCGGCAGCTTTCCCCGTTGGCGCAGCCAGGCGGATACGGCAGCGTTCGCCGTCTGCCATTTGAATTAACGCTGCCAGCAACTTCGCTACGGTGGTCGTTTTACCGGTGCCAGGGCCGCCGGAAATCACCGAGATCCGCCGCGTCAGCGCCACTGCCGCCGCCACTTTTTGCCAGTTAATTTCATCGCTTACTGGAAAAAGTTTGTCCAGGGTTTGCGCCAGTAGAGCTTCATCAACCTCAATGGCATGATTCACTTCGTTGAAAAAGCGTGCCACTGTGCGCTCGTTACACCACATGCGATTCAAATAAAGACGATCACCACAGAGGATCATCGGCGTTGGTTCATCTCCCCGGCTGACCGCTTGTGAAGCCAGCAAGCATTCTTCCCAATTTTGTAACTCACCGATTTCGCTGACGAAGGTTGCTAACAGCGGATGTGACTCCTCGTTATTTTCCAGTCGTGAGAGCGGTAAACAGACATGCCCTTCCCCGGCGTCGTGGCTTAACAGGGCTGCCGCGAGGGTGACGGCAGGATGTTCATCTCCCGCCACGGTCAGGGCAAATTGCACATCCAGCGGGCGTAGCTGTTTGTGCTCCACAGCTTCCAGTAATTGCTTTTGCAATTTCATTACGCCTCCTCCAGGGTCATACCGGCAAACATCTCATCCATCAGGTCAATCAACCCGGCGTTGGGTCGGGTTGTGTAAATCCCTTGTTGCGGATGTTCTTTATCAACGCCACGCAGGAACAGATAGATAACGCCGCCAAAGTGACGATCATAGTCGTAATCAGCAATGCGATGGCGCAGATAACGATGCAGCGCCAGGGTATAAAGCTGATATTGCAGATCATAGCGGTGTGCCTGCATCGCCGCTGCCATAGCCTGTTGGGTATAAGCCGAACTGTCTTCACCCAGCCAGTTGGATTTATAGTCGAGCAGGTAATAACGCCCTTCGTGGCGGAATACCAGGTCGATAAAGCCTTTTAACATGCCGCGTACCTGCATGAACTCCAGCGGCGGGCAGCCAGCGGATAGCGGATCAAACTGGCGAATTAGTGCATCAAGCTGGCTGGCGATGAGCGGTTCACTAATCGGCAGGTAAAACTCCATCTCCACCTGTTTATCGCGGTCGGAAAGCTGATTCAGGCTAACACCCGTTTCATTGAGAGGTGCCTGGAGGACAGCCGTGATCCACTCGGTCAATACTGGTTCCCACTGCGATTCAAAGCCGCCGAGTTCCAGTTTTTCCTGTACCCAGTTCGGGTCAACCGGCTGGGTAAAATCGAGGTCTTCAAACAAACTGTGCAAGAATGTCCCTGGTGACGCACCGCGCGGGAACTGATGCGGTGTTAACGTCGGTTCTTCAACGACGCTGACCACGCCTGCGGCATCAACATCCAGCCGTGGCATCAGATCCTGAGCGATACCGTGACCACGCTGCTGCAAACCTGAATAGCTGGTGACGCGCCAGTTATCGCCAGGCAATCGTTGTAGCATCTTCGCATTCAGTTCTGCTGTAAAAACATCATTAAACTGCCAGGGCTGGTTATCACCCGTTTGTGCCGTTTGCCAGGCAATATCCTCATCGCACAACGCTTCAATACAGGTGCGAAGCCCTGCCGCATCTTGCGGTTCCCCTTTTTGCAGCAAACGCCCGAGCGCACTTTGGTGGACGTCGGTGTCACCTTTTTTATCGCCACGACGGCGCACCAGCGGTGCAACGCCGAGACTGCAATGCCAAACCGAACGCGTCAGCGCCACGTAAAGCAAACGCAGATCTTCCGCCAGACGTTCGGCCTCCGCGAGGTCGACGCTTTCTGGCGCAGCATTAAGATCCAGAACAGCCTCAAACGAGTGGCGATCGTGATAAAACGCCTGATCCTGGACGCGGAAATTGGTGATAAACGGCAGCCAGACCAATGGATATTCCAGCCCTTTCGATTTGTGGATCGTGACAATCTGCACCAGATGTTTATCACTTTCGAGACGCATTTGTTGGCTGGAGGCATTACTGTCTGGCTCGAGGATATGTTGCGATAACCAGCGTACCAGCGCATGTTCACTTTCCAGCTGCGTTCCGGCTTCTTGTAGCAGTTCGCTGATATGCAAAATGTCTGTAAGCCGTCGCTCTCCGCCTGCCGTAGCCAACAGGTTTTCTGCAATGTTACGCGCCGACATTAGCGCCCGCAGCATCGGCATAACGCCACGTTTGCGCCAGATTTGCCGATAACCATCGAACTCTTCGACTACCGCATCCCACGCGTGTTCGTCATTGTTCAGCGTTTCAATATCCAGCGCATTCAGCCCCATCATTGACGTTGCCAGCGCACTGCGCAGGGTGTTCTCACGTTCGGGCGTCATCACAGCCTGCAACAGCCAAAGCATCTCCTGCGCTTCCAGAGTTTCAAAAACACTGTCGCGGTTCGAAAGGTAAACGGAAGGGATTTCCAGCAGCGTTAAGGCATCGCGCACTTGGGCGGCCTCCTGGCGGCTGCGCACCAGCACACTGATGTCCGAAGCACGCACCGGACGCGCGTAGTCGCCGTTCATCAGCAACGCTTCGCCCCGCTGTCCGGCTTGTAGCCAGTCGCGGATTTGCGCAGCACATACCTGCGCCATGGTACTTTGATAGTCGCCAACGCCGCAGCTTTCGCCTTCCATCAGCCACATTTTCATCGCAGGCTGCGTTTCACCTTTAAACACAAAACGTAACGCCTGATTTTTCCCGGCTGATTTCACTGGAATAAACGGTATTTCGCGAAACATGAACGCGTCATCAGTCTGACTGAAAAGCTTATTCACGCTGTTCACCATCCCTGGTGAGGAGCGCCAGTTGGTATCTAAGGTGTAGTGGGCGTGAACTTCGCTACGCGCCTTCATATAAGTGAAGATATCCGCACCCCGGAATGCATATATGGCCTGTTTCGGGTCGCCAATCAGCAACAAAGCGGTTTCCGGCTGATGGTGCCAGATACGTCGAAAAATTCGGTACTGCTGGGGGTCGGTATCCTGAAATTCATCAATCATTGCCACCGGGAATCGCGTACGGATCGCCGCTGCCAACACCTCGCCGCTTTCGCTACGCAGCGCGGAATCGAGCCGACTTAACATGTCATCAAAACCCAATTCGCCACGGCGGCGTTTTTCACGCGCTACTGTTTCGCGGATCTCAGCCAATGCGCGGGTGATCACCAGATCACGGATCGACAATGGTTCTGCAAGCAGTTGATCGATCGCCTCAAACAGTGGATGTCGCGGGGTTTCCCCCCCGGCTTTCGTGCGATCTTCTAAGAAACGCTGAGAGAATTTTTCCAGCGACTCCGGTAACTGATAACTGTTGGTCTCTTCTTCTGCCCAGGCACTGATCTTCTCGATCCATTTAGCCTGATTGCTACGGTTAAACTTGCGTCGATCAATACCAGAAGATTCGATCAGCGCATCCAGTTCACCCACTGCGTCGCGCCACTGCTGTTTTACCGTATCAATACGCGCCACAATTTGCGCGTGGCGGGAAGCCAGCGTTTCATCATCGGGCGGCGGTGCTTTGATAACCGGTGCTTCGCCTTGCAGATAACGATTAATATCGCGCAGCAACGCCTGCGGTCCTTTCCAGGTTTCAAAGACCACCTGGGCAATTTCACGCGGCAGCGGGTAGCAGTGGCGACGCCAGAAATCGGCGCAGGCCTGGTAGCGTAGCAGAGACTCATCTTCAATCAGCTGCTGCTCAAACAGCATGCCGGATTCAAAGGCATTCAAGTTGAGCATGCGCTGGCAAAAACCGTGAATAGTAAAGACTGCCGCTTCATCCATCTGCCGTTCGGCTAACAACAACCACTGCGCGGCTTGCGCTTTATCGTCGATCTCTTCCAGCAGGCGTTCGTACAGTGGATTGTCGGTGGTTTCACGCAGACAGGCGATGCGCAACTCGTGGATATTGCTACGGATACGACCGCGCAATTCTGCCGTGGCAGCCTCGGTAAAGGTCACCACCAGCAGTTCTTCAACGGTCAGCGGGCGGGGAAAGGCGGCAGAACCGCCTAGTCCAAGTAACAGGCGCAAATAGAGCGCCGCAATCGTAAAGGTTTTGCCTGTGCCGGCAGAGGCTTCAATCAGGCGCTCGCCCTGTAAGGGCAAGCGCAAAGGATCTAGTGTCTCGGCGACATCACTCATTCTTTTCACTCATCAGGGGCATTGTTTGCTGCAACGCGCTGACGTTCTCCCACACTTTCCAACCTTCAGGATGCACATATTCGGCTTTCCCGTTCTGGCTGCCGGAAATCTGCGACAGAATAGCCATGCCTTGCGGCTCGACCACCGCCTGATGGAAGAAATCAGCAAGTTTTTGCGGCGTCAGCAGTTTTATCTGGGCCACGATTTTATCACGCGAATCGAAGCGCATATTGCCGCGATCGAAATCTTTACTTAACTTCGATGCTTCTTCGCCGAGCGTTTGCGGTGCCTGCAGCATCTGGGTTATTACCGCCTGCTGGATTTGCGCAAACTCTTCTGGCTTCATCGTCCGCAATTTTGCCTCTGCGGTTGGGAAAAACGCCTTGTAACGCTCCCACAAGAATGAAGGCTGTTTATCATTGCTTTGCAACAGGAAGCCCATGCCCCACTGACGTCCCACGCTCATTGGAAACGCAAACACGGCATAGCCCAACTGTTCTTCGGTACGCAACTGATTGTAGAACCACGGCTGTACGATCTGCCCCAGCAGAGAGCTATAGGCTGAGCTGGTGTATTCATCGTAGCCAGTCGGTACAAATACCGCTGCCAGTGCGGAGTCGGTGCTGTTACCGGCTTTTTCAAAGATGACGGATTGTTTTTTATCGACCACGACATCTTTGTTACGACACCACTCCGAACCATCAGCGCCCAACTGTTTTTGCACATCGCGTGCCAGCGTTGTTGCCTGGGCTTCGGTCATGTTGCCAATAACCATAAACTCTGGTCGAGCCCCTGATTTTAAGGCGTCGCGATAGGCCAGCACCTCTTTCAAAGTGATTGAAGACAAAATTTTGCGCCGTTCATCTCGCGAGAAGTACGGCACTTGCGAGAGCATCTGCGCGGGCATAATCGCCTGCTCGAACGCTTTGCCCTTTTCTGCGGAATCCATCATCTGGTTATACCAGGACTTCGCCTGCTCAAGCTGATCTTCCGTAGCGGTATAGCTAAAGTAGCCCTCCAGCAGAGCCTGGAACAGCTGCGGCAGGCGCTGGGTGTAACCATTGGCATTAACCATAAGGCCGTTGTTAGCATTGGTGGAAAAACTTATGCCACCAACCGACGCCTGGTTGCTTAACTGATCAAGCGCCAGTCCGGCAAGATAATCATTGAGCGCAAACATCACCTGATTGCGGGCGCTGTCCATGGCTTTCGGGTTACGCAAAATCAGGCTAACATCAGCTTTTGGTTCGCTGGCAAAATAACGGCTTGGCGCATACACCACGCGCAGATTCGACTCATCAACAATCAGCTCTGGATGGTCGTATTTCTTCTCTGACTTAATCAGCGAGAAATCGTCAGGAATATAAGGGTTAAGCTCCGGTAAGGAGAGCGCAATATTGGCGGCTTTTTTCTGCCAGTCAGCGAAAGTTTGTGGGCTGATTTTATCTACCTGATACGGCGCATCGACAAAGTAAGCCGTTTTGTTGTGCGGCTCTTTCGGGCTGATATACCAGATACGCGCATTCTGCGGCGTCATCATCGCCAGGCGTTCTTTTACTGCTTTAGCATCGTACCGATCGGCAATATTGACTGCATCCAGCGTATGCTCAACAGGAACGCGAATCATGGTATCTGCCAGCCATTCGACGTAATCCATATCACGGGTGATTGACGGATAACGAAAGTCGATATCCAGTACATTGGCCAGTTCATCAAAATATTGTTTATCAATACCTTTTTCACGCAACAGATTGAGATAGCTGAATATTGCCGCCACAACCTGATCGCGATTAGCCAGACCTTTATCGGTTAAAGACGCAGAGATGGCTAATACGCCGCTGTTGCCGTTGACAATAGGATCGGAGTTGGCGCTAATGCCCTCAACTAATCCCTGCTTTTGCAGCCAGTCAGAAAGTGTACCTGGGCTGCGATTACCAATCAGATAGGTAATCAATTCATCCGTTTTACTACGGAACTTCGCTGAATTGTTATCGATGCGAAACTCAACGCGCAGAACTTTACGCGGCAGCGCCGGGACGTAATGAATGATAATGCCCTTTTGCGCGTCGGTGACTACCGGCACGGTGATTTCCGGTTTTTTGCTCTCTTTGTTCGGCACGCGACCAAAAGTGTCCGCCGCCATTTTTGCCAACTCCGACAACGGTTTATTGCTGTAAATAACCGCCTTCATCAGATTGGCAGAGTAATATTTCTCGTGGAAATCTTTCAGCGCCTGCTGTACCGGATTGCCGGGTTTATCGCTTAAAGTTTCGAGGTTACCACCAGAAAACTTTGAACCTGGGTGTGCCGGGTTAATGGTTTCTGCGCTGACCTGTGCCATGCGCATCCCATCACGCGTACGCGCCATGGTTAATTCAGCGTTCACCGCATTACGCTCACGTTCGGCGTATTTCTTGTCGAGCAAGGGTTCAGCAATAGCATCGGCCAGGCGGTCTACCGCACCGGGTAAGGCGTCGTTCTCAACTTCCAGATAGAAAGCCGTGCGATACGGTGCCGTGCTGGCATTGTGGCTGCCGCCGTGCATTTTGAGGTATTCAGCCAGACTGTCAGCCTGCGGGTACTTTTTCGAACCCATCAGACTCATATGTTCAAGGTAATGTGCCAGCCCCTGGTACGCCTCGGGATCTTCCAGCGACCCAACGGGCACCACCAGCGCCGAGAGCGATTTAACCGCCTGCGGGTCAGAAACCAGCAAAACCACCATACCGTTATCCAGACGTATAGCCTGATACTGACGGTTATCTTTATCACTTTTACGGATGGTTTCCTGAATCGGCTGCCATCCCGTTTCTGCCTGACTTAAGGGTGCCCAAAGGGCAACAAACAACAATAATGCTTTGAACCAGGTGCTGCGGGGCATTCACGGACCTCATTATCAACTTTATTTTCTAACCAGATTCAATACGTTAACGAAAATTATCCGGCAGAATTTAATCTTGTGCTGCACGAGTCAGCCTATGTCTATATAACCATCAGTCCGTGACTGGTGCGCATCATAAAGTAAGCAGATGAATTGCGCAATTTTTATACAGCACTCATGACTGATTAAAGCGAAACAGCGGTAACAGGAAACGTTGCGACTGTTCAACGATGGCTTCCATTGTCTCTGGTGTTAATTGCCGCCAGAGCCGTTGATACCAGATATCATCACCTTCTCCACGCACCATCATGTTGCCTTCGTAAGCCTGAAGGAATTTCGTACGGGCTTTCTGCAACGTGGAATCGTCATCCAGCATGGCATCGTTTTGCGCGTCATAACAGGTTTTTAGCCACGCGCCGCCACTTTCAGGTAACACCAGCAGCGGCGTGGACATCCCTTCACGATACCCCTCAATCAGTTCTGAGAGGTAATGTAAAGCCTGTTCGGCTGCAAGCGGCGGAAAACGCCACTCGCCGTCTTTGCGTAGAAAAAGGCGACTTTCACCATTACCACCGCTGGCACAGTAGACAAGGTGTTCCAGCCAAAGTTGCATTCCCTGCGCCACACTTAATAAAGAGGGACGCCAGCGTAACAGGCCATCCGGCTGCACCTGCGGCAACCAACCCGTTATTTGCACACCGTTGCAGGCGAGATCAATTTCCATACTTTGCCCCGGTTGGCGACAGGCAATGACTCTGTCGGCAAGCTGCTGCATCTCCTGGCACTGTGTTTCCCAGAAAATTTCACCAAAAGCGCCATACGGTAAATCTCCTGCCGCCCGGAAGCGACGGAACAAGCGTTCGGCATCATCCTGCTCAACCAGTGCATTCAATAACTGCTGATTGATTTGATAACGGCTAAGCCCTTCCAGAATAAATGGCTCGGTGTCGGGGATTTCGCTGTCTTCGGTACGGAAGTTCACCTGCAAACGCATCTGGAAAAATGCCCGCACCGGATGTGCCCAGAATCGTTGTAGCGTTTCCAGCGGCACGGTTTCCGGTAAGGTAAACGGCAGCGGCTGAACAAATTCAGAATGTGCTTTACCAGCCTGGCTGGCCGCAGGTAGCCATTCACGAGCATAACTTTGTCGTTCGCCTGGCTGGTAGTTTTGCGGATCAAACGGCATTCGGGTATGGAGGCAAGTAAGATGCGCTTTTACCCTTGCCTCGCTTTCATCACAGTTGAGCGCTTCATCGCCCGGTAGATAATGGCTTTGCCCGATGTAGTCGATCAGTTCCTGCACCAGTACCGACGGGAAACGTTCACTGTTATCCTGAATGGAACGCCCGATATAGCTGATATAGAGTTTTTGCTGCGCGGAAATTAACGCTTCCAGGAACAGATAGCGGTCGTCATCGCGACGGCTACGGTCGCCACGCTTCGGTTTCTGACTCATCAGGTCAAAGCCCAATGGCGCAAGCTGGCGTGGGTAAACGCCGTCGTTCATTCCCAGCAGGCACACCACTCTGAATGGGATGGAACGCATTGGCATCAGAGTACAAATGTTAACCGGCCCGGCGAGAAAACGCTGGCTGATACGTTCCTGATCCAGACGTTGTGCCAGTTCATCACGCAATAGTGACAACGGCACCGCGTCGCCATACTGCGCACCTAAACCTTCGGCGATAATCGCCTGCCATTGTTGTTCGATCAGCGTCATCGCCGCTTCGGTTTCCGCATCCGGCAGGAAGAAGGCGTTGAGCATATCGCGACAAACCGGTAACCACTCTTCCAGCGGACGCTCCTGCGCCAGCCCGCGACGCCAGATGTTTAGCTGCATTAGCAGTGAAGCCAGGTGCCCCACCAGTTCTGCAATTAAGCCACTCGATTCATCATAAGGCAGAACCGATTGCCACTCGCCCTGCGCGCTCTCCATCGCGTAGCCCAGCAACATGCGCGTCAGGCCAAACCGCCAGGTGTGTTGACCGGTGGCGGGGAGTTCCAACTCGCGAACGTTATCGTCATCTATCCCCCAACGAATTCCGGACTCGTTGACCCACTGACGTAAATAACGCAGCCCTTCTTCGGTGATGTCAAACCGCGCCGCCAGCACCGGCACATCCAGTAATGCCAGCACGTCTTCCGACACAAATCGGCTGTCAGGCAGTGATAACAGGCTGATAAACGCTTCCAGTACCGGATGTGACTGCCGCGCCCGACGATCGGAAATGGCGTATGGCAGGTAACGATCCGCAGGTGCGCTACCAAACACTGCCTGAATAAACGGACTGTAGCTGTCGATATCAGCCACCATCACGATGATGTCGCGCGGAGTCAGTGTCGGGTCTTCCTCCAGCATCGCCAGCAAGCGATCGTGTAAAACTTCAACTTCACGCTGCGGGCTATGGCAAACGTGGAAGGTGATACTGCTATCCAGTGGATCAAGAGGGCGTTTGTTATCGCTACGGGAAAACTCTTCGATGTTCACACCCGCAACGGCGCGGTTCTCCAGTTCCAGAATGTCAGACTGAATGTTATGCAGCAGGTTATCTGGCGTCACATCGACAAAAGCGTCCAGCTCCTGGCTGCTCTCCAGATCAGAAAGGAGATAAATGTAGTCGCGCCCAAGCTTGCCCCATGAGGCCAGCAGCGGGTTGCCGACATCCTGTTCACCATCGCTGTTAAAGAGCTGCCCGGCATTTTCGCTGTCGCGAAATAGCGGTAATTCGCGATCTTCAAAACTGTGTCGGCGCTGGCGAGTCAGCAGTTTCGCCAGATAAGCAGGATCTTTAATGTCGCCCCAGTAATAACGGCAGGGGTTGGTAAACAGGAGATGGATTTCAATATGTTTACCCAGCGCCTGTAGCGCCTGGAGATAAACAGGCGGTAACGCGGAAATACCGCATATAAAGACGCGCGAAGGTAACCCCGGCGGGCAGGTCGTCGCGGACTCCAGCGTTTCGATAAAGCGCTGATAGAGATTGGCGCGGTGCCAGCGCGGTTGCCCGAGTTGATGGGTATATTCCACCAGCGCCTTCCACAACGGCGCTTGCCAGGCCTGCGCCTCTCCAAGTCCTTCTACCAGATTCCCGGCTTCCCACTGTGCCAGCCAGTCCGGGCGATAGACCAGATACTGGTCAAACAGGTCCGCCGCTTTAGAGGAAAGCTGGAACAGTTTTCGCTTGTCGCTATCGTCAGTCAGATAATGCCGCAACAGGGTAAAGTCTTCGCGATCCAGCAATTGCGGCAGCAGAGTCATCAGTTTCCAGCTCATGCTCTGTTTGTTAAAGGCGCTCTCTTTGGGTATCTCCGGTAACACCCGGACGAACATATCCCAGATAAAGCTCGCTGGCAGCGGAAAATCAATGTTTGCCGCAATACCAAACTTTTGCGACAGGGTCATTTGCAGCCACTGCGCCATACCGGTACTTTGCACCAGAATCATCTCTGGTTCGAAAGGATCGTCCAGCCGTTCGCGTTCGACAATAAACTCCATCAACGCTTCCAGCACGTCCAGACGATTGGAATGGTAGACCCTTAACATAGCGGCTCCTGACTACTGACGATTCGGGCAATGCAGGCGGGTCATCTCGCCTTCTCTGCCCCCGGGTGAAACTAGCGTAACGCTGATGCTGACACATCCCGCCTGCGATGTCTGCATTCGGTTGACCTGCCAGTGGGCAGGTGGCGAATTCGCGCGCAGTTGCGTTTGCTGCCAGCCATGCCGCCAGAGCTGTTGGTACTGGTTTCTACTGGCAAGACTGTTCATTAATGTTCGCTGGAAACCCGATAACGCAGTGACAATCATCACCATCAGCACCATCGCCAACATCACCTCCGGCAGGCTAAAGCCTTGTTGATTCTTCAGGGAAGCTGACATAACGCCCTCTCTTTCAGCGGACAAAAATCGCTCCAGCCGCGTGGCGAAAAAACAATGTTTCCATCGATGACTTCGCCTGTTCGCCACAACGAAACGCCTTCATAACCGGCAATCAATAAGGCTTCATTATCTGCCAATAAACGCAGACAAACCCGGGCACCGGTGGCAGCGTACAGTAAGCACTGAACTGCGGGCTGCGTCTGCCAGGCGTGCATTTTTCCCCACTCCAGCGTCGACTGAACGATGGCCTGGCGGCGCAATGACTGACTTTCCATGCTCACGCGAGAGGCAAAACTGCGATCCTGCTGACTCATTCCTTGCAATAGCAAGCTACCCAAAACCAGCAGCATAAGGACCAGAGCCAGTGACGAAACACCCTTTTCGCGGTTCACAGGTTGAATCCTGTCACGCTATAGCTGGCATCCACCACAGTTTGTGGATCAGCCTTGCTGGCAGCATGCATATTAACCGTCAACACCGGCGAGAAACCGCTGACATCCTGTCGGGTAACCTGAAAAGTGTCGATAATGATGGCATCCGGATTAGTGACTTTATCCCAGCCCTTACCTTCACAGGATGTCGCACCGCGTAGCGTTTCCAGCACATGCTCCTTCAGACGAAATCCAATTTGGTCGGACTCTTTTACCGGTTCGCGATCCCAGATACCGTTACTGTTCGCATCCCACTGCACAATGATACAGTCCCCCTGTCCGACAATTTCCAGCCCTTCGCCGGTACAGCTGCCATGACAATAACCCGCCCTCTGGAGATGCTTCGCGACGGTAAATACCCGCAGCCAGATTTCATCTTCCAGCGCCAGCTTACGGGTGCTCGTTAAACTTTCACGCTGTAACGCAGGCAGAAAGCGTGCTGCCCCCAGCAACAATACGCTACTGATCGCCATAGCAATCAACACTTCCAGCAAAGAAAAACCTTGCTCTTTTACAGGCATCCTTCTGTTTCTCCTTGCTGACAAAGCCGGAGTCTTCCCCACGGCGAAACCACCAGCCACCACTCTCCCGTTGAGTTTTTGAAGCGAATATGTCCGGCCCAAGCGGTATTGCGCAGGCCAAAGAAAGTGAGCGAAGGTGTCAGGTCGCTCATTTCGACTTCGGGCCAGCGAGGCACAAAGACCAATGGTGAACTGCCATGACAGGTATTGGCCCCAGCCGCGGAACTCACAAGGCACCATAACGCCCCCTCCCTGATAACGCTGATACTGTGGTCGCGGTTATGCCAGTTGGCATCTTCACGTAAATAGAGCAAATAGTCCCGCGCCTGGCTGGCGGTTTGCCATAGCCGTTGCGACTGCTGCCAGTATTGCCAGCCATAGAGTCCACTTGCGCTTAGCATGACCAGAATCAGCATCGCGACCAGCGTTTCAATCAGCGTATAACCACGTTGTGTTTTCATGCCGGCAGTATGGAGCGAGGAGAAAAAAAGACGAGGGCCAGTTTCTATTTCTTCGGCGCATCTTCCGGACTATTTACGCCGTTGCAGGAGGTTGCAAAATTTCGGGAAGGCGTCGCGAAGAATTTAACGGAGGGTAAAAAAAACCGACGCACACTGGCGTCGGCTCTGGCAGGATGTTTCGTAATTAGATAGCCACCGGCGCTTTAATGCCCGGATGCGGATCGTAGCCTTCAATCTCAAAGTCTTCGAAACGGTAGTCGAAGATGGATTCAGGTTTACGTTTGATAATCAGCTTCGGCAGCGGGCGCGGTTCACGGCTTAATTGCAAATGGGTTTGATCCATATGATTGCTGTACAGGTGCGTGTCGCCACCGGTCCAGACAAAATCACCCACTTCCAGATCGCACTGCTGCGCCATCATATGTACCAGTAACGCATAGCTGGCAATGTTAAATGGCAGGCCGAGGAAGACGT
The DNA here is from genome assembly GCF_030295175.1 of Escherichia sp. HH091_1A. Lineage (NCBI taxonomy): Bacteria > Pseudomonadati > Pseudomonadota > Gammaproteobacteria > Enterobacterales > Enterobacteriaceae > Escherichia > Escherichia sp. HH091_1A. The sequence continues at coordinate 3,565,429 of NZ_AP025747.1, forward strand.
CACAGGAGCGCTGATAAAGCTGGCAAGAGAGTTTGCCGTCTGCCACATAGAACTGGAAGAATGCATGGCACGGTGCCAGCGCCATTTTATCCAGTTCACCAACGTTCCACGCTGAAACAATAATGCGGCGGGAATCCGGGTCGTTTTTCAGCTGGTTCAGTACCGTAGTGATCTGGTCAATATGACGACCATCTGGCGTTGGCCAGGCACGCCACTGTTTACCATACACCGGACCGAGGTCGCCATTTTCATCGGCCCATTCGTCCCAGATGGTGACATTGTTTTCGTGTAGATAAGCAATGTTAGTGTCGCCCTGCAAGAACCACAGCAGTTCGTGGATGATGGAACGCAGGTGGCAACGTTTGGTTGTCACCAGCGGGAATCCATCCTGCAGGTTAAAACGCATCTGATGACCAAAAATGGAAAGCGTTCCGGTTCCGGTACGGTCGTTTTTCTGTGTGCCTTCGTCGAGCACTTTTTGCATCAGTTCTAAATACTGTTTCATGGTTCCTCAGGAAACGTGTTGCTGTGGGCTGCGACGATATGCCCAGACCATCATGATCACACCCGCGACAATCATCGGGATGGAAAGAATTTGCCCCATGCTGATGTACTGCACCCAGGCACCGGTAAACTGCGCGTCGGGCTGGCGGAAAAACTCAACAATGATGCGAAACGCGCCGTAGCCAATCAGGAACAAACCTGAGACAGCTCCCATTGGGCGCGGTTTACGAATATACAGGTTGAGGATAATAAACAGCACCACACCTTCCAGCAGCAGCTCGTAAAGCTGTGATGGGTGGCGCGGCAGCACACCGTAAGTGTCGAAAATGGATTGCCACTGCGGGTTGGTTTGCAGCAGCAAAATATCTTCTGTACGGGAGCCGGGGAACAGCATGGCAAACGGGAAGTTCGGGTCAACGCGGCCCCACAATTCACCGTTAATAAAGTTGCCCAGACGCCCGGCACCAAGACCAAACGGAATGAGTGGTGCGATAAAATCAGAAACCTGGAAGAAGGAACGTTTAGTACGGCGGGCGAAGATAATCATCACCACGATAACGCCAATCAGGCCGCCGTGGAAGGACATGCCGCCGTCCCAGACACGGAAAAGATACAGCGGATCGGCCATAAACTGCGGGAAGTTGTAGAACAGAACATAACCAATACGTCCACCGAGGAAGACGCCGAGGAAGCCCGCATAGAGTAAGTTTTCAACTTCATTTTTGGTCCAGCCGCTGCCCGGACGATTCGCCCGACGTGTTGCCAGCCACATTGCAAAAATGAAACCCACCAGATACATCAGGCCGTACCAGTGAAGCGCTACGGGTCCTATTGAGAAAATGACCGGATCAAACTCCGGAAAATGCAGATAGCTACTGGTCATCTGTCACCACAAGTTCTTGTTATTTCGCTGAAAGAGAACAGCGATTGAAATGCGCGCCGCAGGTTTCAGGCGCTCCAAAGGTGCGAATAATAGCACAAGGGGACCTGGCTGGTTGCCGGATACCGTTAAAAGATATGTATATGATCCGCGCTATAACCCTCCGCGAATCAACCCGCCCATGCCGCGACGCTCCATAAAGGCTGCAACCTGATGGCGAACTTCGGTCGCCAGTTGCGCTTCCAGACTACGCTGCGCAAGATTTTCTGCTTCGGCATAATCAATGCGCCGCAGCAGGTATTTTACGCGCGCTACAGAACGTCCGTTCATAGACAGATGGCGATACCCAAGCCCAATGAGGATTGCCACGCACATGGGATCGCCCGCCATTTCACCGCACAAACGGAGATCGATACCATGTATTTCCGCTTCCCGAGCGATCATCGCCAGAGCTCGTAACATTGCAGGATGAAGACTGTCATAAATGTTCGCCACCCGGGTATTGTTGCGATCAACGGCCAGGATGTATTGAGTCAGATCGTTGGTGCCAACAGAGATAAAATCGACCCGCTTTGCCAGATGCGGCAGCATAAATACCATTGACGGCACTTCAAGCATGATGCCGATACGTGGTTTGGGAATTTCGTAACCGATCATCTCCTCGACTTCACGTCCGGCACGTTCAATCAGGCGGCGTGCTTCGTCAACTTCATCGAGGCTGGTGACCATCGGCAACAGAATATTCAGGTTGCCCGTAGCGGCATTAGCACGCAGCATCGCCCGCACCTGAATCAAGAAGATCTCCGGCTGATCGAGCGTAATGCGAATCCCACGCCAACCCAGGCATGGATTCTCTTCGCTGATCGGCATGTAAGGCAGCTGCTTATCAGCTCCGACATCCAGCGTACGCAAGGTGACGGGTTTATCATTAAACATTTGCAGCATCCCCTGATACTGCGCCACCTGTTCTTCTTCCGATGGAAAACCACTTTGCAGCATGAATGGGATTTCAGTGCGATAAAGTCCTATGCCATCAATACGGCTGCCCAGTTTTTGTTCATGTTCTGGGCTTAAACCGGCATTGAGCATGACTTTAATGCGCTCGCCGCTTTTTAACTGGGCGGGTAAATTGACGTCATCTTCCGCCAGACGGCTAAGCTCAATCTCTTCACTAATTAGCCGCTGATATTCTTGCAGCAGTACCGGCTCCGGATCGACCAGCAATTCACCGCGATAACCATCGACGATCAACGTCCGACGATGCAGCACCGAAGGCTGAATATCCGCGCCCATTACGGTAGGGATCCCCAGCGCACGTACCATGATCGCAGCATGGGAGTTGGCTGCGCCATCTCGCACGACAACACCGACTAAGCGATCCTGGGGCAGCTCAGCAAGCGTTGTCGCTGACAGTTCATCTGCCACCAGAATGAAACGTTCCGGCCAGGCGTTCGGCCCTTGATTAGCGTCATCAAGATGAAACAGCAATCGCTGACCCAGCGCACGTAAATCGCCAGCCCGCTCTTTGAGATAGTTATCGCTTAGCGCGGCAAACTGTTCGGCAAATTTTTCAATGACCGTTTTTACCGCCCACTCTGCCACCGAGCCTTTATCAACCTCGGCAAACAATTCGCGACGCAGCCGGGTGTCCGAAAGCAGGTGCGAGTAAAGATCGAAAATAGCCGCCGTTTCTTTTTGTGCACCGGCGGCAAAGCGTTTGCTGTAGCGGCGAAACTCGTTTGCCGCTTCTTCCAGCGCCCCGGTCAGTCGTTCGCGTTCCAGAGCCGGATCCAGCGTTGATGCCTGATACACCTGTTCCATTAAAGGTAACGTGGCATCCTGCCAGCCTTCGGCAATTGCTACACCGGGCGCTGCCGGTAATGCACGGATTCGCGTCTGGCGATATTGCCCAAACAAGGCAGTCAACTGCGACTGAGAAAGAATCGCTGCCATCTGGGTGGCAAGCGTCACCAGGAAGGATTCTTCACTTTCGTCATACTGGCGCAACTCTCGTTGCTGTACCACCAGTACACCAAGCAACTGGCGACGTTGAATAATTGGTACGCCTAAAAACGCGCGGAAACGTTCTTCTTTTACGGAGGGGATGTATTTGAAGCTGGGGTGCTTTTGCGCATCTGCAAGGTTTATCGGTTCCGCCAGCCTGCCAACCAGGCCGACGATCCCTTCATCAAACGCAAGCGTTACAGTGCGACCGCGTGGTTTTTTCAGCCCCCGGGTCGCCATCAGGTAGTAACAACGTCGGTCATGATCGGCCAGGTAGACCGAACAGACCTCGGTATCCATCGCAAGACAGATGTCGGTAACCAGAATATTTAACGCCTCATTCAGGCGTGGTGCGCTGGCTACCTTTTCGACTATTTCGCGCAGGCGAGTGAGCATAATTGGCGTGACTTAACCTCTTTTACGTCGATAAGCAGATGCGTTTTGTGGTTTTGGCGTATTATCCTGCAGCGCCATCACAACACTCGCGAACTCTTTCATTACCCTACGGTAGACATCACGTTTAAATGACACCACCTGTCTGACCGGATACCAGTAACTTACCCATCTCCAGCCATCAAACTCTGGTGTACTGCTGGTTTGCATATTGATTTCTGCATCGCCGCTCACCAGCTGCAAGAGAAACCATTTTTGTTTTTGGCCGATACAAACCGGCTTCGTGTCCCAACGCACCAAACGTTTCGGTAATTTGTAGCGCAACCAGTTACGCGTTGAAGCAAGGATTCGAACGTCTTTGCGGCTTAATCCTACTTCTTCAAACAATTCACGGTACATCGCCTGCTCTGCGGATTCTCCGGGGTTGATTCCGCCTTGCGGAAATTGCCAGGAGTGCTGACCAAATCGCCGGGCCCACATTACCTGCCCCTGGCGATTACAAATCACGATACCTACGTTTGGGCGGTAGCCATCGTCATCAATCACCGGACTACCTCAAAATAAAGCTTTATATACGAATGATTGTTTCATACTCCATGAAGACGGTAAACCACTCTCTGCAGGGCATTACACACTAATAACAATTGAATAACTCACAGTTATGTGCAGAGTTATAAACAGAGGAAGGGGTGGATAGCCGTTTTTATTCACCTTTTCTGTGGATAGAGTTGTGAAGAACTACGGAATTACTACGGGAAAACCCGGAGCATTCTGAATAAGCCTGATATCGACATTTTAAAATAATCATTATTAGTCAATGCATTACATGTAATTTAAGTAATAAAAAGGAGTAATTCGTGACCCAGGTCACACCTCTCATTTACAGGTTGGCGAAAGATCAACCAACGCCGTATTTATCCACAGAATGTGCCACTAAGTTAAGCACTGAACCACTAAAAACTGGAGTTTCGTCGCACGTCAAGGCTGTAAATGGAAACAGTAGTGGAGGTTTTTCACAGTTATCCCAGCTTTCTGTGGATAACATGGTGTAAGATCCTGTTTATTTTCAGTGACCAGATTTGGAAAACCCGTTGCAGTGTTGCGCAACTGGATTATCCGACACCTAAAAAGCAATATAAATCAGAGAATTGAACAACGCATGTGGAAAAAGTTACACTGCGAATATTCGGCACAGAAGTGCTGTTTGTTTTTTAACCAAGGTATCATGACATGTCCCAACCTCGCCCACTGCTCTCTCCTCCCGAAACTGAAGAACAATTGTTAGCGCAAGCACAACAACTTTCTGGTTATACATTGGGAGAACTGGCGGCACTTGCTGGGCTGGTGACGCCGGAGAATTTAAAACGCGATAAGGGCTGGATTGGCGTGTTACTGGAGATCTGGCTAGGTGCCAGCGCAGGGAGTAAACCTGAGCAAGATTTTGCTGCTCTGGGCGTGGAACTTAAAACTATCCCTGTGGATAGTCTTGGTCGTCCGCTGGAAACAACATTCGTTTGTGTTGCCCCGTTAACGGGTAATAGCGGGGTGACCTGGGAAACCAGCCACGTGCGCCACAAGCTCAAACGCGTGCTGTGGATACCGGTTGAAGGCGAGCGCAGCATCCCGCTGGCGCAGCGTCGCGTAGGATCACCATTGCTATGGAGCCCGAATGAAGAGGAAGACCGGCAACTGCGCGAAGACTGGGAAGAATTAATGGATATGATTGTTCTCGGTCAGGTTGAGCGGATCACCGCTCGTCACGGGGAGTATTTACAGATACGCCCGAAAGCAGCGAATGCGAAAGCGCTTACCGAAGCCATTGGTGCCCGGGGCGAACGGATTCTGACGCTGCCGCGTGGCTTTTATTTGAAGAAGAATTTCACCAGTGCGCTACTGGCCCGTCATTTTCTGATCCGGTAGCCATCGCTTTGACCTGCCGCTTTCCGGGCATATAATTACCGCTTCATTTTTTTGGCAGGGCTTTTTAGATGTTATTTGCATGGATAACCGATCCTAACGCCTGGCTTGCGCTCGGTACGCTGACGCTGCTGGAGATCGTTCTTGGGATCGACAATATTATTTTCCTTTCTCTGGTGGTGGCAAAGCTCCCCACGGCACAACGTGCACATGCGCGCCGTCTGGGGTTGGCGGGAGCCATGGTTATGCGTCTGGCGCTGCTGGCGTCAATAGCCTGGGTAACGCGCCTGACGAATCCACTTTTTACAATATTCAGTCAGGAAATTTCCGCCCGTGATTTGATTCTGCTGCTGGGAGGTCTGTTCCTTATCTGGAAAGCCAGCAAGGAAATCCACGAATCCATCGAAGGTGAAGAAGAAGGGCTGAAAACACGCGTTTCATCATTCCTCGGCGCTATCGTGCAGATTATGCTGCTGGATATTATCTTCAGCCTCGACTCGGTGATTACCGCTGTGGGTCTGTCAGATCACCTGTTTATTATGATGGCAGCCGTGGTGATTGCCGTAGGCGTGATGATGTTTGCCGCGCGCTCGATTGGTGATTTTGTCGAACGCCATCCTTCGGTAAAAATGCTGGCGCTCTCTTTCCTGATTCTGGTGGGCTTTACCCTGATTCTGGAAAGTTTCGACATCCACGTACCGAAAGGTTACATCTACTTCGCGATGTTCTTCTCTATTGCGGTTGAAAGCCTCAACCTGATTCGCAACAAAAAGAATCCGCTCTGATACTCCGTACGCTCTCCTGCAGGAGAGCGTACTCACTCCTGTTACCCTCACAGTTTAAGATTTTCCTGCTTTCAAGATATATAACGTCGGTTTATAAAAAGACTATTATCATAGGTGGGCCAAATGAGGATAACCGGATGAAAAAATGGGCAGTAATAATTTCTGCAGTCGGACTGGCGTTTGCTGTTTCCGGGTGTTCCAGTGATTACGTCATGGCGACCAAAGATGGCCGTATGATTTTGACCGATGGAAAACCTGAAATTGATGATGATACCGGGCTGGTGAGTTATCACGATCAGCAAGGTAACGCGATGCAAATTAACCGTGATGATGTTTCGCAAATTATTGAACGTTAAAAAATAAGGTCAGCATCCGGCTGGCCTTAAGATTTTTCGCTTTCCCTTTTCCCTTCCCTCTGCCATTTTTATATTCCTTATGTCGTGATTATAAAAAGGAAACGGCTATGCAATATCACCGTATACCCCACAGTTCGCTGGAAGTCAGCACGCTGGGGCTTGGCACGATGACGTTTGGTGAACAGAACAGCGAAGCCGACGCCCACGCACAACTCGACTATGCCGTCGCTCAGGGCATTAACCTTATCGACGTTGCCGAAATGTACCCAGTGCCGCCGCGCCCCGAAACGCAAGGGTTAACCGAAACCTACGTCGGTAACTGGCTGGCAAAACATGGCAGCCGCGAAAAGTTAATTATCGCTTCCAAAGTGAGCGGACCGTCGCGCAATAATGACAAGGGCATCCGCCCGGATCAGGCGCTGGATCGGAAGAATATCCGCGAAGCTCTGCATGACAGCCTCAAGCGCCTGCAGACTGATTACCTCGATCTTTATCAGGTGCACTGGCCGCAGCGCCCAACCAACTGCTTCGGCAAACTCGGTTATAGCTGGACAGATTCTGCCCCTGCGGTTTCGCTGCTGGATACGCTGGACGCACTGGCAGAGTACCAACGCGCGGGGAAAATTCGTTATATCGGCGTATCGAATGAAACTGCATTTGGCGTAATGCGTTACCTGCATCTGGCGGACAAACACGATCTGCCGCGTATTGTCACCATTCAGAACCCCTACAGTCTGTTAAACCGCAGTTTTGAAGTGGGTCTGGCAGAAGTCAGCCAGTATGAAGGGGTTGAGCTGCTGGCCTATTCGTGTCTGGGTTTCGGCACGCTGACCGGGAAATACCTCAACGGTGCAAAACCTGCTGGCGCACGTAATACGCTCTTTAGCCGCTTCACTCGCTATAGCGGTGAGCAAACGCAAAAAGCCGTCGCGGCGTATGTTGATATCGCCAGACGTCATGGCCTGGATCCTGCTCAGATGGCGCTCGCTTTTGTACGCCGTCAACCGTTTGTTGCCAGCACTCTGCTGGGCGCAACCACGATGGAGCAGCTGAAAACTAACGTCGAAAGTTTGCATCTGGAGTTAAGCGAAGACGTATTAGCTGAAATTGAAGCGGTGCATCAGGTTTATACTTATCCGGCACCGTGATCCTTTCGCCTGGTGTTTTGCACCAGGCGTCTCTTTTCCCCACTTTTCAGAATATATTCACTACTTTTCGCCGCATCTTTCCTGACAAAGCGCAATAGACTCTTTTGGTCAACGCCAGCGCGCGTTTCAATGTCTGTGCCCATTGTTAAGGATAACCATGTTGATTTTCAAACCTATTCCCCTCGCCATGTTGCTTACCGGGTGTCTGTCCTCCGCTTGGGGGGCGCAGGTAACCCAACCGTTAACACTTAAAGACGTCACTGTTTATCTGCATGGTGCCAGCCTGCAAGGTGAAGAGATACTCAACTTACCGGCAGGTGAAAGCGAAATTATCTTTACTAATATCGCCAATTCAGTAACCGACGACAGCATCGCCATTTCTATCGATAACGGAGTGACGGTGCTTTCCTCACGTATCGCGCTAATGGAAATACAGCCGAATGCACTGCCGTCAGATATTCAGCAACAGTTAAAAGCAGCAAAGGTGGAACAGGCAAAACTGACCGCCGAGAAAAACAATATCGCGGCTCAAATTAAGGTATTAGAGGCAAATAGCACATTAACAAATAAAAGTGCCGCCGAAGTTGGCAAGTATCTGCAAATGGTGAAAGAGAAAAATGGTGAGTTATTACGAGCCGACAATGAGTTGACGCAGAAACTTGCTGATAACCAGCTTGAAATTGAAAAGCTGGAGCAACGAGAGAGTATGAGTAACGGTGATTCAGAGGCAGCCGATGATCCGCAGGTTATCATCGCTAAGGTCTATGCCCCAAAAGCCGTCACTGCGAAAGCGGTGGTGCATTATATGACCCCTGATGCTACCTGGACGCCGATCTATGATATTCACGCCACTGCCATAAACCAGCCGCTGCGTCTGGTTTACAAGGCTAATATTCGCCAGTATACGGGGTTGCCCTGGAAAGGCGTTAATCTCGTGCTCTCGACCAGTGAACCTGATACTCATCTTACGTTGCCACACCTGGAAACCCTGTATGTGGATGTTCCGGAGTATGGTGGTGTAAGCGGCTCGCTTTCAGCATCACCCGTGATGGAACAGCGTTCGGAATATTCGTCTAACCAGGATGCCTCAGAATTGCAGAAAACCCTGAAGGCAGAGATGCAAAAAACAAGGGAGCGACAAGCCGGGCGCAAGTATGTCGAACAGGCAGTGCCAGCTTCGGCTCGACCAGAAAGTTTCACTGCGCAAAATGTCCGCTATGCGCTTTCGCTGCCGTGGCAAATCGACAGCGATAATACCGCGCGCACGGTGGTCATTAAGGAAGAGTCGGTCAGCGGTAAATATCGCTTCTTTGCTATTCCGAAGATCAGTAATGACGCGTATCTCCAGGTGCAAATTAAAGAGTGGGAACAGTTAAATTTAATCCCCGGCGAAAGTCAGATCTTCTTTGGTAACAACCGTACCGGCGTGGGCTATTTGCAGCCGCCAGAAGATGGTAAGTCGCTGGATATTCAACTTAACCGCGATCCTAAGCTGATTATTCAGCGTAAAGCCGTACTCAAAAAAGAGAATGCGTTATCTATCTTTAACGACAGCGCGGTACGCAACTTCAGTTACACCCTCAATGTAAAGAACAGCTACGGCGAAGCGGTGGATATCACTCTACTCGACCAGATCCCAGTCAGTGCTAACAGTGATATTACGGTGGAAAAAATGCAATATGGCCAGGCACAGTTTGATGCGAAAACGGGTGAACTGTCCTGGACGCTGAAACTGTCAGGCAAAGAGAACGTGAGTCTGCCATTCTCATACAGCGTGAAGTATCCGAAAGGTATGCACCCTTCGGGAATGTGATCTTCACCAGATGGCTGAATATGCCATCTGGTGAAAGCTTAATGACGGCGCTGCCAGATCCACAGCGCCGTTATTGCCAGCGCAAACAGCGCACCGAAGCCAATGCCAATGGGCACGACCGGGATGCCTACCATTACCGCCAGCGAGTAAATGCCCAGCATCAACAACATGGCGCTGTTTTCGCCAAGGTTTTGTACTGCAATCGCATTCCCCGCCCCGACGCTTTTTTTACCCCGCTCCTGTAGCAACGCATTGAGCGGAACGACAAAAAAGCCTCCCAGCACGCCAATCAGCATCAACAAAGCATAGGCTGGCAGCAGCTCGTGTTGCAGGGAGAAAATCAGTACCACCACGCCAATCAAAATCCCGGCTGGCATACAGCGTGACACGGTTTCCAGCGTAACCAACTTCGCTGCCGCACCTGCGCCAACCACGATACCAATCGCTACCATCGCGTTGAGATAGGTGGGCGTAGCGTTATCGGTAATACCCAGCGCCACCGGTACCCACAGCACCAACAGGAAACGCAGCGTGACACCCGCTCCCCAGAATAAACTGGTACCCACCAACGAAAAACGCGTTTCACCATTGCGCCATAGCGATGTGCAGGCATTCAGGAAACTGCGGGTCATGCTGATGAGATTCCAGGACTGCCCCGGACGCGCCGCCGCCAGTTTAGGAATGTAGATATTGGCAACGACCGCACCACCGTAGGCCAGTGCGCATGCGGCCAGGGCGATCAGGACATGCCAGTCAGCCAGAACACCACCAGCTACGGAACCGAGCAAAATCGCCGCTATGGTAGACGCTTCCATTAAACCGTTAGCTTTTACTAACTTACTACCCGTGGTTAATTCGCCGAGAATACCGTATTTCGCCGGTGAATAGGCTGCAGCACCAACACCCACCAACGTATAGCCGAGAAACGGATTGATACCAAAGCAGATACTGGCTGCGCCCAGTAGCTTCAGGCCATTGGCAAACATCATCACCCGGCCTTTGGCGAAGCTATCCGCCACCTGCCCGACAAACGGCGCAAACAGAATGTAAGCACCTACAAACACCATTTGCAGGATGGGCTGGCTCCACTCCGGATAGAACTGCGCTTTCAGTAACGCCAGAGTGGCAAACAGTAGCGCATTATCGCCAAACGCAGAGAGAAACTGCGCCACGATAACCGCTTTCATCCCCTTCGACCACAACGAAGTGTTAGTGTGCACTGACTCACTCATCGTGTTGTTCCGCTTCGTCTACCCAGCTTTTCAACGTGACAAAGTCAGGTTTGCCGCTGCCAAGTAATGGCATCTGTTTCAGATAGCGAATATCGCGCGGTACAGCAAGCTCCGGCACGCCGTGCTCGCGGGCATACTGTTGTAACTTATCGCGCGTCAGTTCGTTATCTGTGGTGAAAAGCACCAGTGCCTCGCCTTTGCTGGCATCGCTCTTAATCGCAGTGGCATGGACTTTATCTGGCGAAACACCAAGTGCCAGTTGTTCCACCATTTCCAGCGACACCATTTCGCCTGCAATTTTGGCAAAGCGTTTTGCGCGGCCCTGAATCTGCACAAAGCCCTGCTCGTCAAAACGCACGATATCGCCAGTGTCATACCAGCCGCGCTCCATTTCGCCGCGAACATTCTCGGCGGTGGGCACTTCCAGTACACCTGGCTTCTCCACCCGGAGATAGCCGTTCATTATGTTCGGCCCTTTCAGTTGCAGGCGTCCGCCCTCTTCGATACCAGGAACCGACAACAGGCGCGCATCCATTCCTGGTAGAATACGCCCTACCGTACCGGGTTTCGCCGCCATCGGTACGTTGATAGAAACGACAGGCGCGCATTCGGTCACACCGTAGCCTTCAAGGATGCGCAGGCCAAATTTATCCTGCCAAAGCTGTTTAGTACTTTCTTGTAGTTTTTCTGCGCCTGCCACCACATAGCGTAGACGATAGAAGTCATATGGGTTGGCGAAACGCGCGTAATGACCGAGGAAAGTCGAGGTGCCGAACAACACGGTGCAACTGCGGTCATACACCAGCTCCGGCACAATGCGGTAATGCAGCGGGCTTGGATAAAGAAACACTTCTGCGCCTGTGAGCAGTGGCGTAAACAGGCCTACTGTCAAACCAAAGGAGTGAAACAGCGGTAACGCCGACATAAAGCGATCGTTGGTAGTAAAGTCGGCAATCGTTTTAATCTGCTCGACGTTCGCCAGAATGCTTTTATGGCTATGGACCACGCCTTTTGGATGGCCTTCAGAGCCGGAGGTAAAGAGGATAAGCGCCTCTTCTTCTGGCTGTTGTTTTACCTGGGCCAGACGCGGCATCAACAGATGGGCAAAGATCCATATTTTGTCAGCAGTGGTGACGTCCGCTTTTAAATCTTCCAGATAGACCCAGCGCACCTGAGTAAGTTGCTCTGGCAGATGCCAGAGTTTGCCTTTATCGAGAAACTGACGGGAAGTGAAGATGGTTTTGATTTCAGCTGCCGTAATGGCGCTGGTCAGCCCTTTTACCCCAGCGGTGTAGTTCATCATTGCAGGAATGCGACGACGGGCGATGGCCCCAAAAATCACTGCCGCACTGATGCCTGCATTGGGCAGCATTAAGCCGATGCGTTCGCCTTCAACACTGTATTTTTCAAGGATGCGTCCAACAAACAGCGTTTTAGTAAGCAATTTGCGATAGGAGTCTGGGGTAAAGTTGACGTCTTCGACACATTTCTTCCCGGCTCCGAAGCGGTACATTGCGCTCAGTAAAGATTCGTACAGCGTTTCACGCGGGCGCACCGCCATACGCGCTTCCATCATTATTTGATGCAGCATTTCGCCAGCGATTTTGCGACGGTCACGGGCACGCGGCGCATCCGGCATCTCCACCTGCGTTGGTGGCAAAATATGCAGAGTAATTTGCGGAAACAAGCGACGTTTAACCAGACCTTTCAGGCGGCTGAAGTGCGTAAGTTCCGCCCCTTCAATACGCACAGGAATAACCGTTGCACCAGACTTCGCCGCGACAAAACCCGCGCCATCGTAGATTTTCATCAGCGAGCCAGTGGTGGTGATGCGTCCTTCAGGGAAAATCACCACTGGTCGGCCCTGTTCCACCAGACGTACCAGATGTTTAATCGCCATAGGTTGCGTCGGGTCGAGAGGAACAAAGTCGATAAATGATTTCAGCCAACGCATATACCACTGTTGGCTTATTGAGGTGTAAACGGCAAATACCGGACGTACGGGTAAAAACAATGCCAGCAGTATGCCATCAATAAAAGAGACGTGATTAGGCGTAATTAGAACGCGCTCGCCCTTCAGTGCCTTGGTGTCACCCGTAACGCGAACGCGATACAAAACACGGCACAAATTTCGAAAAAAGCTAAAAAGCATTCCAACTCCCTTTGCTCTGATTCAGTAAAAGCGAATGGAGGGAGATTACACGAGATAAAGAACGCGAGCGACAGTAAATTAGGTGCGAAAAAAAACCTGCGCATCCGCGCAGGTTGGTGCAAGAGACAGGGTACGAAGAGCGTACCGAATAATCTCACCAATCAATACCTCTGGGATCTTGATTGTGGTCTGCACAACGACTCTTCGCCAGCGAGAAAACGCAAAGGAATGAAGGGAAATGCAACGAGGTGTGTAAATTGTCGGTTACTGTTACAGATTGATGGCCGGCAAAAAAAAACCTGCGCATCTGCGCAGGCTGGTGTAATTCATGTGCTCAACCCGAAGTTGACTTCACCTATCAATACCTCTGGGACCACCACTTTAGCAACCTGAAGCCAAACGCCACCAGCGGTCAATCGCAACAGCGTTTCGCAAAGTGTAACCAAAGGTTTGCAATCTCTTTTTTTGTCTTATTTATTTGCGTTTGGCTCACATTCCCACGATGAAAACACGTCGCCACTTGAACCAACAGGTATTTTCCGTAACACTGACAGAATGTAAGCGTTTACCCACTAAGGTATTTTCATGGCGACCATAAAGGATGTAGCCCGACTGGCAGGCGTTTCAGTCGCCACCGTTTCCCGCGTCATTAATAATTCACCCAAAGCCAGCGAAGCCTCCCGGCTGGCTGTGCATAGTGCAATGGAGTCTCTTAATTATCACCCGAACGCCAACGCCCGTGCGCTGGCGCAACAGACCACTGAAACGGTCGGTCTGGTCGTTGGTGATGTTTCCGATCCGTTTTTCGGTGCAATGGTGAAAGCGGTCGAACAGGTGGCTTATCACACTGGTAATTTTTTATTGATTGGCAACGGTTACCACAACGAACAAAAAGAGCGTCAGGCCATTGAGCAACTGATCCGCCACCGCTGTGCTGCGCTGGTTGTCCATGCCAAAATGATCCCGGATGCCGATTTAGCCTCATTAATGAAACAAATGCCCGGTATGGTGCTGATCAACCGTATCCTGCCTGGCTTTGAAAACCGTTGTATTGCTCTGGACGATCGTTACGGTGCCTGGCTGGCAACGCGTCATTTAATTCAGCAAGGTCATACCCGCATTGGTTATCTGTGCTCTAACCACTCTATTTCTGACGCCGAAGATCGTCTGCAAGGGTATTACGATGCCCTTGCTGAAAGTGGTATTCCGGCCAATGACCGGCTGGTGACATTTGGCGAACCAGACGAAAGCGGCGGCGAACAGGCAATGACCGAGCTTTTGGGACGCGGAAGGAATTTCACTGCGGTAGCCTGTTATAACGATTCAATGGCGGCGGGTGCGATGGGCGTTCTCAATGATAATGGTATTGAAGTACCGGGTGAGATTTCGTTAATTGGCTTTGATGATGTGCTGGTGTCACGCTATGTGCGCCCGCGTCTGACCACCGTGCGTTACCCAATCGTGACGATGGCGACCCAGGCTGCCGAACTGGCTTTGGCGCTGGCTGATAATCGCCCTCTCCCGGAAATCACTAATGTCTTTAGTCCGACGCTGGTACGTCGCCATTCAGTGTCAACTCCGTCGCTGGAGGCAAGTCATCATGCAACCAGCGACTAACCGCAGTTAAAGCAATTCCAGCGCCAGTAATTCTTCAATGGTCTGGCGTCGGCGAATCAACCGCGCCTGACCATTATCAAACAGAACTTCTGGTAACAGCGGACGGCTGTTGTAGTTGGATGACATTGATGCGCCATATGCCCCTGTATCATGCAGTACCAGATAATCACCTGCCTTCACTTCCGGCAAGGCGCGGGTTTCGACATTTCCCCCTTCCTGCTGGGTAAAGACATCGCCCGATTCACATAACGGTCCGGCGACGACGGTTTCCACCGTTGGTGCGTGTTCCAGAGAACGCCCATCAGATGCCAGGGCACTGATATGGTGGTAACTACCGTACATTGCCGGGCGCATCAGATCGTTGAACCCGGCATCAACCAGCACAAAGTGGCGGCTACCCATTTGTTTGACGCTCCGCACTTGAGTAATTAATACGCCAGCCTGCGCTACCAGAAAGCGACCCGGTTCAATTTCCAGTTTCACAGGATGGCCCAAATGGCGGGCAATTTGCTCACGCGCGGCATTCCACAGACCATAATAATGTTCGGTATCAACCGCCTCTTCACCCTGTTGATAAGGAATAGAAAGCCCACCGCCCGCAGAAATAGCCTGTAAATCCTGACCGAATTCGAGGACCTGACGCACCATAGCACCACATACCTGTTCCAGATGGGCATAATCAACGCCAGAACCAATGTGCATGTGAATGCCGACCAGCTGTAGATGATGACGTTTTATCACGTCCAGTGCGGCGGGCAGATCGGTGTACCAGATACCGTGCTTGCTGTTTTCGCCACCGGTATTGGTTTTTTGGCTATGCCCGTGACCAAAACCCGGGTTAACGCGCAGCCATACCCGATGCCCTGGCGAAACCTGCCCCAGTTGGTCGAGCATATCAACAGAACCCGCATTCACCGGAATTTGCAATTCACTGACGCGTTCAAGCGTCGCCTGATCGATAACATCTGCCGTAAAAACAATATCATCGGGGTGCGTTTGCGGATTGTACCCCGCCACCAGTGCACGCTCTATTTCGCCTAACGAGACGGAATCCACTTTTACGCCCTGCTCACGCATTAAGCGCAAAATATGAATATTGGAACAGGCTTTCTGTGCAAAGCGCACCACATCAAACTGTTTCAGCGCTGCAATCTGCCGACGAATAATTTGCGCATCGTAGACCCACACCGGGCAGCCAAATTCTGCGGGCAAACGCAGCAGATTTTCGGCGGTGAGATCGGTATCAGTGCTGAACAGTGAATGTGGCATAACAAACTCCAGATAAGTGCTTTTTTATGATTACGCCACATCATAAAAAGAATAAAAAATATCGATTTATGTCGAGTCTATGCAAAAATGATATGGATTACCGGATTGCGAGAGAGCGCTAATGGCCGCCGTTAACTTACGTCATATTGAAATTTTTCATGCGGTAATGACCGCCGGAAGCCTGACTGAGGCGGCACACCTGCTACACACCTCACAGCCAACCGTCAGCCGCGAACTGGCGCGCTTTGAGAAGGTGATCGGGCTGAAATTGTTTGAGCGCATACGTGGACGATTACATCCTACCGTGCAAGGACTGCGTCTGTTTGAAGAAGTGCAACGATCCTGGTACGGACTGGATCGCATTGTCAGTGCCGCAGAAAGTCTGCGCGAGTTTCGCCAGGGAGAACTGTCTATTGCCTGCCTGCCGGTCTTTTC
Organism: Escherichia sp. HH091_1A; assembly: GCF_030295175.1. Classification (NCBI taxonomy): domain Bacteria; kingdom Pseudomonadati; phylum Pseudomonadota; class Gammaproteobacteria; order Enterobacterales; family Enterobacteriaceae; genus Escherichia; species Escherichia sp. HH091_1A. The sequence goes on from NZ_AP025747.1 coordinate 3,581,934, forward strand.
GCAATCTTTTTTACCGCAGCTCCTGCAACCTTTTCTGGCACGTTATCCCGATGTCAGCTTAAATATCGTGCCGCAGGAGTCACCGCTACTTGAAGAGTGGCTCTCGGCCCAGCGTCATGATTTAGGACTCACCGAGACACTCCATACGCCTGCGGGAACAGAACGTACCGAATTACTCTCTTTAGATGAAGTATGTGTGTTACCCCCGGATCATCCGCTGGCGGTAAAAAAGGTATTAACGCCGGATGATTTTCAGGGTGAGAACTACATCAGCCTTTCCCGTACTGACAGCTATCGCCAGTTGCTGGATCAATTGTTTACTGAGAATCAGGTTAAACGACGCATGATCGTAGAAACCCACAGCGCCGCGTCAGTCTGCGCAATGGTACGGGCGGGGGTAGGTGTTTCGGTGGTTAACCCGCTCACCGCACTGGATTATGCGGCAAGCGGTTTAGTAGTGCGGCGGTTCAGTATTGCGGTTCCGTTCACCGTCAGCCTGATCCGCCCCCTGCACCGCCCGTCATCAGCGCTGGTTCAGGCGTTTAGTGAGCATTTACAAGCGGGATTACCGAAACTGGTCACTTCTCTTGACGCTATTTTGTCGTCAGCTACGACAGCATAAAAGCGACAGCATCCTCGGCATGGATCGCCGCGGTATCAAACACAGGCAGAACACTGCGCTCGTCTGGCACCAGTAAACCAATTTCCGTACAGCCAAAAATGACACCCTGTGCGCCCTGTTCTGCAAGGCGAGCAATCACTTGCGCATAATAAGTGCGTGACGCTTCGGTAAATTGCCCCAGACACAGTTCTTCAAAAATAATCTGATTAATTTTCGCCCGTTCATCCGCTTCAGGAATGAGACAGTTGATGGAAAATTGTTCCGTCAGCCGCCCGCGATAAAAATCCTGTTCCATGGTGTAACGCGTACCCAGCAGCGCCACACGAGTCATCCCAGCCCGGATAATTGCACGTCCAGTGGCATCCGCTATATGTAAGAAAGGCAGAGAGCAACGAGACTCAATGGCATCCGCCACTTTGTGCATCGTATTGGTACATAACACAATGCCTTCTGCGCCCGCCCGCTGTAAGCCAAGCGCCGCCTCAGCCAGAATATCCCCGGTTTTGTCCCACTCGCCGCGACGCTGGCACTCTTCTATTTCATGAAAATCGACGCTATGTAGCAGCACTTGCGCAGAGTGAAGCCCACCAAGCCGCTGTTTAATACCTTCATTAATCAGACGATAATAAGGAATAGTGGATTCCCAACTCATTCCTCCCAGCAAACCAATTGTTTTCATTCCTCTCTCCTGATGTGTGTTACCGCAACAAGGCTGAATAAGGAACGAGACAAACGCCTCAACGGCCAGGTGCCCAATCTCTATTAACGAAAAAAGGGCCGGATGTACAGCACATCCGGCCCATGAAATCAGACGCCAATATTTCTCAACTTCTCACCAGCCATCAGTTTGCGTTCGATATGTTCCAGCGTGACATTTTTGGTTTCCGGAATGAGCCAGAAAGTGATGCCCACAAACGCAATGTTCAGCGCAGTGTAGAGCCAGAACGTACCGGCAGCGCCAATGCTATCAAGCAGTGTCAGGAAGGTCGCGCCGATAATCATATTCGACACCCAGTTTGTCGTCGTTGAGCAGGTGATGCCAAAATCACGGCATTTCAGCGGCTGAATTTCAGAGCACAGGATCCACACCACTGGCGCGGCGCTCATCGCATAACCGGCAATACACATCATCGTCATGCCAACAGAGAGCCAAGACAAGCCACTGGAAGCCGTACCGTTATCAAACTGCATCAGGCAATAGCCCAGCACCAGAGTGCCTAACGCCATCACGCTGAAACCAATTTTCAGAGCCGGTTTACGCCCTGCTTTATCTACCGTAAAGACCGCAATGAAGGTGGCGAACATAAAGGTCAGCCCTACGACCAGAGTCGCAATCATCTGTTGTTCTGTGGTCGTAAAGCCCGCCATTTTGAAGATACGCGGCGCGTAGTACATGATGATGTTCATACCGGTAAACTGCTGCATCGCCTGCAACAACATACCGAGAAACACAGCACGACGGACGTTACGGTTGATCTTAAACAGTGCCCAACCGCCCTGTTTTAACTTCAGGCTTTCACGAATTTCGTTGAGTTCTTCTCGCGCTTTTTCCGACGTATCGCGCAGCATACGCAACACTTCTTCCGCCTCAATATGACGCCCCTTTTCCGCCAGCCAGCGCGGGCTATTTGGCAGGAAGACCACCAGAATAATCAGCAGGACTGCTGGTAAAGCAAGAACCCCCAACATTGCGCGCCAGTTACCGCTATAACTGAACGCTGTATCGGATAAAAACGCCAGCACGATGCCGAGTGTGACCATCAACTGGTACATACTGATCATCTTACCGCGAACGTTTTCACTTGCCATTTCAGAAAGATACAGAGGAGCGGTGTAAGACGCGATCCCGACAGCAATGCCCAGCACCACACGAGCGGCGATTAACATCTCTACGCTGGTCGCAAAAGCGGACCCTATCGAACCGAGCACAAAAAGGATAGCCCCCGCCATCAGGCTGTATTTACGCCCCAGGCGGAACGACAGCCACCCATTAAACAGCGCACCAATTGCTGCGCCGAGCATCATGCTACTGACCACCCATTCCTGCAAACGGCTGGTCAGCACAAAGTGATCGGTAATGAACGGCAAGGCTCCGGCGATTACGCCGATATCAAGACCAAATAACAATCCTGCGACCGCAGCAGCTACCGAAACAAACATATTCATACGCCGCGTATCCCGCAAAGAACGTGGCGTTAAAGCAGATTCCGTATTGATAGTAACCATTTTTTCCTGCCAGCAGAGAGTAAGACATAGTGAAAAAATACGTGAACAATTCACACAGGTGTCAGGTCGGAAATAGCATAAATATGGATTAAATTGCTGCGACATGTCGTTATGTGATGGATATTCCAATTTTCAAATTAAGTTGAATTATTGAGATTATTATTAACCAACTAATTTTAAAGCAGATAAAATTCATAAAGTTCACTAATTGATAATTGATATGGATTATTTCATAACCATGATATGGATTATGATGATCTACAGGTATAAAAAACCCTGCCATGCGGCAGGGTCATAAAAGTAAGAAGAATGGATTAACGAGCCAGCCAACCGCCATCCACGGCAATGGTATAACCATTCACATAATCTGAAGCACTGGAGGCAAGAAACACTACCGGCCCCATCAGGTCACTCGGCAGTCCCCAACGGCCAGCTGGAATGCGGTCGAGAATTTCCGCGCTACGTTGTTCATCTGCCCGTAGTTGTTGAGTATTGTTGGTCGCCATGTAACCCGGAGCTATCGCATTAACATTAATGTTGTGTTTAGCCCATTCATTCGCCATCAATCGCGTCACGCCCATCACGCCGCTTTTTGATGCGGTATAAGAAGGCACACGGATCCCGCCCTGGAAGGAGAGCATTGACGCGATATTGATAATCTTGCCGCCATTGCCTTGTGCGATAAAGTGTTTCGCCGCTGCCTGAGACATGAAGAATACGCTCTTGATATTCAGGTTCATGACATCGTCCCAGTCTTTTTCGCTGAACTCGAGAGCATCTTCGCGCCGAATCAATCCGGCGTTATTCACCAGGATATCAATATGACCAAACTCAGCTACCGCGCGATCCAGCAGTCCAGGAATACCATCAATCTTTCGCAGATCGGCGGTCAGGCTTAAAAAACGACGCCCCAGCGCCGTGACCTGCTTGATGGTTTCAGTCGGTTCAACGATGTTAATGCCGACAATGTCACAGCCCGCTTGCGCCAGCCCCAACGCCATCCCCTGACCCAGTCCAGTATCACAACCAGTGACGACCGCAACTTTACCTTCGAGAGAAAATGCACTTAAAATCATAACAATACCTTATTCGTTTATGCCCACAACTAGCGCAAATCTTTAACGGCCACATGGTCCATATCATCAAAGACCTGGTTTTCACCGACCATGCCCCAGATAAAGGTATAAGCTTTGGTTCCGACACCGGAATGGATCGACCAGCTCGGGGAGATCACCGCCTGCTCGTTATGCATCACAATATGACGCGTTTCTTGCGGCTGCCCCATCATGTGGAAAACGCAGGCGTCATCATCCATATTGAAATAGAAATAAACTTCCATCCGGCGCTCGTGGGTGTGACACGGCATGGTGTTCCACAAGTTACCCGGAGCCAGCTCCGTCAGCCCCATACTCAATTGGCAGGTTTCCAGCACATCCGGGACAAAATATTTGTTAATCGTGCGACGGTTGCTGGTGAGGTTATCGCCTAACGTGACTGGAGATACTTCGTCCGGTGTGACTTTTTTGGTGGGATACGTCGTATGCGCAGGTGCGCAATTGTAATAAAACTTCGCCGGAGTAGCGGTATCAATACTGGCAAAGACAACTTCTTTTGCGCCTTTACCAACATACAGGGCTTCGCGGTGACCGATTTCATAGCATTGACCATCGACGGTAATCGTACCGGCACCGCCAATATTGATAACACCTAACTCGCGACGTTCCAGGAAATAGCTTACCCCGAGTTGTTTACCAACTTCCCCGCCAACGGAAACCGTTTTAGTTACCGGCATAATGCCGCCAACAATAATACGGTCAATGTGGCTGTAAACCATGGTGTACTCATCGGCGACAAATACCTTTTCAACCAAAAATTCATTGCGCAACCCCTGGGTATCCAGCGTTTTTGCATGCGCACTGTGGATGCTTTGTCTTACGTCCACATCAACCTCCGATAATCAGTGAAGCGTGAAAATAGAAAACGATAGTGAAACGCTGTTTCGTTTTCTCTATAAGGGGATGATATGCCCACAGGATAGGGTTTTCAATTAAAAATAAAACAATGTTTCATTTTTAAGGTGAGGACTGAAGAAAGTGCAGTGTCGATCACGAATATGTCATGAGAATGGAAAAATCAGGGAGCCCTGAAAATGTATGTCGACTCGCCAGCCACCATTATTCAACAGATTAATGACGGCTGATATTTATCGGTAAGGAGGAAATGCAGAGCTATTCGTCACGTTCAATGGTCAATGCCACGCCCTGGCCCCCGCCGATACAAAGCGTAGCCAGTCCTTTGCGGGCATTACGTTTCACCATTTCATGAACCAGAGAAACCAGGATTCGGCAACCGGACGCGCCTATTGGGTGACCGAGCGCGATCGCGCCACCATTAACATTGACCCGACGCTCATCCCATTCAAGCATCTTGCCAACCGAAAGCGCCTGAGCAGCAAACGCTTCATTAGCCTCAATAAGATCGACATCAGCCAACTGCCAGCCGACACGTTCCAGGCAACGGCGTGTCGCATACACCGGCGCAATTCCCATTAATGCCGGATCTACACCAACGCTGGCAAATGCGCGAATGCGGGCAAGCACGGGTAAATTCAACGCTCGCGCTTTGGCTTCGCTCATCATCATTACCGCAGCTGCGCCATCGTTTATGGATGATGCATTACCCGCTGTCACAGAACCGAGACTATCAAATGAAGGATTTAAACGGGCCAAGCCTTCTGCACTGGCGTCAGTGCGTGGCTGTTCATCGGTATCAACAACCAACGCCTGCCCGTTACTTTGGGTCATTACCGGGACGATTTCATCTTTAAATCGTCCGGCGTCAATCGCCGCTCGCGCTTTTTGTTGCGAGCTAAGTGCGTAAGCATCCTGCAACTGACGGCTGATGCCATATTCGCGAGCCAGATTTTCGGCGGTGACACCAATATGATAATCATTGAAGGCATCCCACAAGCCATCATGCACCAGACTATCAACCAACTGGCTATTGCCAAGCTGTGCACCGGTGCGGCTATCTGTAAGAACGTGTGGTGCGCGGCTCATGTTTTCCTGGCCACCGGCGATGACAATATCCGCCTCGCCACACTGGATCGCCTGAGTAGCCAGATGCAGTGCTTTAAGCCCGGAACCGCAAACGTCATTAATAGTGATTGCAGAAACGCTGTTAGGAAGACCACCTTTAATAGCCGATTGCCTTGCCGGATTCTGCCCTGCCCCTGCAGTCAACACCTGACCAAGAATCACTTCATCCACCGCATATGCAGAAACACCGGTACGTTCTATTAACGCTTTCACGACCAGGCTGCCAAGTTCCACGGCGGAATGACCCGCTAACGCACCACGAAAACAGCCGATAGGTGTCCGTAACGCCCCGACAATCACAACGTCTTTCATCACAACCTCGCACCAATTAACAGTGCAATAGTAAATGATTGTTAATTACAGTTATCTTAATTGTTTAAAAAAAGTGATTTTTATCACAAAGGAAATACGCCTGACCAGCAGTCAGAGACATAACTGGCACGTAAGGTTTGCAACCACTAACCCACCAATAGAGAGGTAGAAAGGGCGTTAATCTCCCATACTTAACCTGGTTTATGGTAAATTGCCCTCCATTTTGTTTAATTTGTAGATGATACGTTCAGATAATGTCTAATATTTGGTCAAAAGAAGAAACTCTGTGGAGTTTCGCGCTCTACGGCACAGCCGTTGGTGCAGGCACGCTCTTCCTTCCTATTCAGTTAGGTTCGGCAGGGGCTGTGGTCCTGTTTATTACTGCTCTGGTCGCCTGGCCTTTAACATATTGGCCACATAAAGCCTTATGCCAATTCATCCTCTCATCAAAAACATCAGCAGGTGAAGGGATAACGGGCGCGGTAACACACTACTATGGCAAGAAGATTGGTAATCTGATTACCACGCTGTACTTCATCGCCTTTTTTGTCGTCGTGTTGATATATGCCGTGGCAATTACCAACTCACTTACGGAACAGCTGGCAAAGCATATGGTTATTGATCTTCGCATCCGTATGTTGGTGAGTCTGGGTGTTGTATTAATCCTGAATCTCATTTTTCTGATGGGACGCCATGCCACTATTCGGGTAATGGGATTTTTGGTATTCCCATTGATTGCCTATTTCCTATTTCTATCTATTTACCTGGTCGGTAGTTGGCAACCTGATCTATTAACTACCCAGGTAGAGTTCAATCAGAATACCCTTCACCAGATATGGATATCGATTCCCGTGATGGTTTTCGCCTTTAGCCATACGCCCATTATTTCTACGTTTGCCATAGACAGACGTGAAAAATATGGCGAACACGCTATGGATAAATGCAAAAAAATTATGAAAGTCGCTTATCTCATCATCTGCATAAGTGTACTGTTCTTTGTCTTTAGCTGCCTGCTTTCTATTCCACCTTCGTATATTGAAGCGGCTAAAGAAGAAGGGGTTACCATTTTATCGGCGCTTTCTATGCTGCCGAACGCCCCAGCATGGTTGTCAATTTCCGGGATTATTGTCGCAGTAGTTGCGATGTCGAAATCATTCCTGGGTACGTACTTTGGCGTTATTGAAGGTGCCACGGAGGTCGTCAAAACAACACTACAGCAGGTTGGTGTAAAGAAAAGTCGTGCATTTAACCGCGCACTATCAATTATGTTGGTATCGCTCATTACCTTCTTTGTTTGTTGCATTAACCCGAACGCGATTTCGATGATTTACGCGATCAGCGGCCCGCTCATTGCCATGATACTTTTCATCATGCCTACGCTGTCAACATATCTCATCCCGGCGCTTAAACCCTGGCGTTCCATCGGAAATCTGATTACGCTGATCGTGGGTATCCTGTGCGTATCGGTAATGTTCTTTAGCTAATATCCGTTGTGAATGGTTCAAAATTGCTACAATTTTGAACCATTCCAGTTTTCATAATGTTCATTTGTTATTATTCCGCTCTATCACTTCTCTCGTCATATCCTAGTATTATCAGTTAGTTAAACACACAAAGAGATCTGAACATCTTAAATAAGACTATTTAAGATGCATAACTTAGATTCACAAGATATCTTCTGGTCATTCAAAAACAATTTGCGATATAGATATTCTTATACCATGAGATAGTTATCTGAACCGTTCTCAACCATGCAAGATTAAATCAGTGAAACATAATCATATTTGATAACGAGAAATGCATTTTTAAATGCCTTACTCAGAATTATAGTAAATACAGATTAATCGCAATTTTTCCCAGCAAAATTACAAAATCATGGTGTATTGACATCATCAATAACCAATGAAATTATGCAATTATATACGGATAGGGAGGTTCTTAACATGGGGCTTTGTAGTCGTTATAAAAGTCTTACATGCAATAGTTGCTCAATGCATTGCCAAATAATGCCAGAAGAGTCACCACGTTTGCAGTATTGCGCAAACTCGTGTTTTTGTATGTGGCCCGAAGAAAGTTCATATTTTAATCGTGGTGTGGTGGAAGGTATCTTAACAAAAAACCACAATGCGAGATTAAGCGGATATATTTTTGTCGATTTTTCAGTAAGTTTTTTACGTCTATTCCTTGAAAAAGACTGGATTGACTATCTTGCAAGTACTGACATGGGGATTGTTTTAGTCAGCGACCGCAATATGCAATCGTTAGCTAACTACTGGCGAAAACACAACTCTGCAATATCTGCTGTCATATATAATGATGATGGTCTTGATGTTGCCAATGAAAAGATCAGACAACTATTTATTGGTCGTTATTTATCATTTACCAGAGGGAACACATTAACTCAGATGGAATTCACCATAATGGGGTATATGGTTTCTGGTTATAATCCATATCAGATTGCTGAAGTTCTGGATATGGATATCCGTAGCATCTACGCGTACAAGCAACGAATCGAAAAGAGAATGGGTGGTAAAATAAACGAGTTATTTATTCGCTCACATTCGGTCCAACATTGATACTAAACAATCTGCCAGAATCATACTCTGCTTATACGGGCATCTATTGAAATGCCCGTATTTTATAAATAAGCAGTAACCCCAAGAGTAAACAACATGGTATTTAAAACCATCACACGAAAAATTCAGAAGCATTACGAAATATGAATTTACAAACAATAGTGGCGTAAATGTTAATCATGTTAATTTACGTAAAGTTTTACGTTGCGACATTAAAGCCTCATTTCAATCATTATGATAAATATAAAATTAATATATATTTATGCCGTAAATACCAATATACTTAGCAAACTATGTGATTTCCATTTCGATTGATTTAGTGTCTATTGACGTATGTACTGGATTATTAACGATAATATCGAGTTCTGGCCTGAGCACCGAAAATTAATATCGGTACATAACGCCGATCTTAACGTCGTTCTGACAACGCCAGCCAGTCGTTGTTTATCACTTCTACTTGAAGCTTTTCCTGATGTGGTTGCACAACAAGATTTTTTCACCAGAGTCTGGGAAGAAGAAGGTATGCGTGTGCCAACTAACACGTTATATCAGAACATATCCATTATCAGACGCGGATTTCGCGCTGTTGGTGATACCACCCACTCGCTTATTGCAACCGTGCCGAGAAGAGGATTCAAGATTCATAATGACATTAACATACAAAATCATGCAATAAACTCTTCAACAGACGCACATACACACAATACCCCACCTGCCGTAAAAGGTAATGCGGAGTACAAAGAGAGCATTGGTAGCGCAAACAATTTCAATAACAAAATCCTCAAACATATAAAAAGTTATCTAATTATGTTGAGCATATTTGCTATAGGCGTATATTCTGCACATTGGCTATGGAATAAGAATCAACCGAAGCCATTCTTCAAGGATTACAAGACTGTTGCGGAAATTAATGGCTGCCATTTTAATGTGACAGAAGATACAATTGATGGGTTGAAAGAGTTCGATAAATATAAGACACGGATACTGGATTCGGGGATTAACTGTAAAAAATATCCGTGGTTATACTTCCCTCTTGCAAAATCCTCACCAAGGATGATTGTTATGGCATGCAATAAAAACTATAACCAACATGAAGTGGCAGGCTGTTTAACCCTGTCTTACCGTGAGGTTAATCGTGATTGATTATAAAAAAAACTTATTATTTATTTTAGTTTTCATCAGTGGGTTTATTCTCTTCATTGTTTACTCTTATACTGCAGAAAAAATGATATATAATGAAACATGCACTGCAAATTGGGTAATTTTTAATGACAAGGGGCGAGCAAATCTTACCATCGACTTTATGTATAACCAAAAAAATAAAACAGGAACTGTTGCGTTGAGCGGAACCTGGCAACAAGGTAACAGAGAAAGTAAATCAATACGGCGAAATATTGAATACACATGGATTGAAAACTATGACACAGCCCATTTAACATCAAAGAAAGTTAATAAATTTGAGATCATGGATCAAGTCGATGATGATAGACTTGCAGAACTTATTCCTGATTTTTATGTCTTTCCAGAAAAAAGTGTAAGCTATAATATACTAAAGCAAGGTAAGCATGCTTTTATTTTGAGTATTGGTAACAGAGCAATCATGCATTGTGCAAGGTAAACTTAAATAGATAACAAAAAGATGGAACCTCGTTAATCATAAAACAATAAAATTAAATATGCTTGTAGTATATGCCAGTATAAAGCATCAAAGTTTTGATCAACATCTTTCATTTTAGACATCACCTTGCAATGTAAAATATCATGTATCAACAACATCTGGTGCAAATCCATGAGTCGAACTCAACATTCATCTTAGCTCTATTATTATTCCTTCGTACAGTCGATGTAAACAATACAGAAAGAGGATTATTAAGAACCAGTTTACTTAGTGAATCAATAGAGGAAAGGACTAACGTTTCTTTAAAAGAATTGATTTCATCATCTGTTAAACTAAACTCATCATTGACAGATCGTGAGATATAACTGTTTTTAACTTTACTCTTTACGTTGACTTTACTGACAGAATTAACATTCACATATCTTGAATTTAGTGCCCATGATGTTGTTTGCGTGAGAACCTTCTCAGCATTAAGGAATTTTTTTAACGGAATCCTTGGTTTCTTTTTCGAGTCCGAATTTACAATATCATGCATATAGACCATTTCATGAATCTGCGAAAACTCAATGTCCATTATATACCTCATACTTTTACCGTGACTCGATGTTATTGTTCAATAATCACCTTCCATCAATACTAAATTTAATACCCCTAATGTGCCGATAACAAATATAGTCATTCTACGTAACGTCTCCATAAGGTGATAACCTTGATCAAATGAATTTCAAAAATAATAAAAGGAAATCTTTTGAGATGTTTGTCACGAATAAAGCTATTTATGTTACCAATATCATTTCGAGTGCGCACACTATCTATCTGTTTTTTCAGGATATAAAAAGCAACATGTAAGTTATGTAAATTGCCGATGCTACTAAGTAACATTATGGTAAAAAAAGTAAAAATGAGCGATTTTTGATAGAATAAAGCATTAGAAAAGGTGATATTTGACATTATCAGAAGCTGCGAATTCGGATTTTGCTCTAATCAAATGAGAGAAATGTAAAATGAAGCCACGAAATATTAATAATAGCCTACCACTGCAACCATTAGTTCCTGATCAGGAGAACAAAAATAAGAAAAATGAAGAGAAATTCGTGAATCCAGTTAAAATTACGATGAGGTCTGGTTTAAATTATATTGAACAAGAATCTCTTGGAGGAAAATATCTAACACATGATTTGTCAATAAAGATAGCGGATATTTCTGAAGAAATAATTCAGCAAGCAATATTATCTGCTATGAGCATATATAAATTTCCGATAACAGATGATTTAATGAGTATGGCTACAAATGAACTCATAAAACTGGCCAAAATAGAGAATAATTTAGACCTGAATAAATTCTCTACTATATGCACCGATGTACTATCCCCCCTCGTCATCAGACATAATAAAGAAAAAAAACCAGACGACTTACGACCCTTCGCAAAAATCCCCTTTTTAATTTTCATCGAAAAAATGGAAATTGATAATATGAATCAAGGTCATGCATATTAAGGCATTTATGAAATATCGTAAATAAGATAACTAATAAGATGAATATTAGCAAAACAACTAATGACATTATTGGTTTATAGTGGTCAGTATTTTTACTAATAATGAACCAATATACCCATAAGCAATGCAAGCTTAAAACTCATAATTCAAAAAAGATAAATACATAAAAATTAATGAGTCAATCAATAATAATTTAGCATCACGAAACACATCACAGAGGAATATTATGAGCACAGATACACTTGAAATATTCAATAACAGTGATGAATGGGCAAGTCAACTAAAACACGCATTATCGCAAGGAGAAAATCTGGCATTACTACATGGATTGACTCCTGATATCCTTGATAGAATATATGCATATGCATTCGACTACCATGAAAAAGGTAATATAACGGACGCAGAAATTTATTATAAATTTCTGTGCATTTATGCGTTCGAAAATCATGAATATCTAAAAGGTTTTGCATCAGTATGCCAGTCAAAAAAGAAATATCAACAAGCATATGACCTTTACAAACTAAGTTACAATTACTCCCCGTATGATGACTATTCAGTTATTTATCGTATGGGTCAATGTCAAATTGGGGCTAAAAATATCGATAACGCAATGCAATGTTTCTATCATATTATTAACAATTGTGAGGATGAAAGTGTTAAGAGCAAAGCGCAGGCATATATTGAACTCTTAACTGATAATTCAGAAGATAATGGCTAAGCATTACAATCTTTTGGTTAAAATTGCTGGTTATAGTGCAGTTAACCACTATGACCAGCTTCTCTTATGTTTTCTTAAATCAACATCTTAAAACAGTTAAGAACACACTATAAATTATTATTTTTCAACGCGTTAGAGAACAATCTATTTTATCAAAATTGAATAAGGCTATTTCAGATTACATCACTGAATTCCTAAGATAAATTAGTGAACACAACCATAGATATGTCGAATGTAAACTCCTATAGCATTAATGACACATAAATATGAATAGCCACTATTTCTATTGCTTATGCAGGATGCAAGAAACCAATTTTTTCATAGAGGTTAACTAATGGACTTAGAAAATAAATTCTCATATCATTTTCTTGAGGGATTAACGCTCACGGAAGATGGAATTCTTACTCAAGGAAATGAGCAAATTTATATTCCACCGAAAGAGTTAGGAGTATTGATCGTATTACTTGAATCCGCTGGTCATGTTGTCCTGAAAGATATGATCATCGAATCAGTATGGAAAAATATTATTGTAAGTGACGAGTCCCTGACAAGATGTATCTATTCTTTGCGCTGCATTTTTGAAAAAATTGGCTATGATCGTTGCATAGAAACAATCTACCGGAAAGGTTATCGTTTCAGTGGACAGGTTTTCAAAACTAGAATAAATGAAGATAACACTTCAGACTATTCCATAGCTATATTTCCTTTCACCACTTCATTGAATACCCTGGATCCATTAATACTTAATCAGGAATTAGTGCAAAACATTTCAAATAAAAAAATCGATGGCCTTTATGCCTATCCGATGGCTGCGACAAATTTTTGTAATGATCACATATCGCAAAATTCATTTTTGAGAAGATTCAAGCCAGATTATTTCGTTACAGGAAGAATAAACCAGAATAACGCGGTGAAAACTTTATACATTGAACTGATCGACGCTAAAAATCTTTTCCTCATCGCCAGTAATCATCTTCCTGTTGATGAACTACATAACACATCACAATTTATTATAGATAATATCCTTCAAACGGTACATAATCCAGAGCGTTCTGTAAGATTAGCTAAACCGGATCAAGGTTACAAGAATCATTATTTATCAGATGAACTGTTGGCTGGTAAGAAAGAACTTTACGAGTTTACTCCTGAAAGCATTTACAGGGCTATGACTATATTTGATGGATTACAAAATAAAAGTGATATACAGACGCTAAAAACAGAATGTTATTGTCTGCTAGCGGAATGCCATATGTCTTTGGCACTTCATGGAAAATATGAACTTGAACTTGCTGCTCAAAAAGCATTAGAGCTTTTACATTATGTATCAGACATAACCAATGTCGATGGAAAAATTTTAGCTATTATGGGACTGATAACTGGCCTGTCTGGACAAGAAAAAGTATCTCATATCTTATTTGAACAGGCTAAGATACACACAACTGATATAGCCTCTCTCTACTACTATAGAGCACTTGTCAACTTTCATAATGAAAGAATTGAAGAGGCAAGGATTTGTATAGACAAATCACTACAACTCGAACCCAGAAGACGAAAAGCAGTTGTGATAAAAGAGTGTGTAGATATGTATGTGCCTAACCCACTCAAAAGCAACATGAAACTCTACTATAAAGAAACTTCGAGTGAAAGCCATCGAGTTATAATTGACAACATTTTGAAACTAAAGCAACTGACGAGAATTTGTATGCGATAAATCTTTATTGTCGCAATTTTATTGTTTAGATGTATGCAACTAGTTATTTAAACAACAGAGATGAAAATATCTAAGATATTTACCTTATTGCAATATATATCAAATACTCTAGATTAAAAAGTATTGTGTATAGGCTATTGGCCCGGACAAATAAAAAGGGAACTTTATGACTAATCCAATCAATATGAATAATTTTTCTCAAAGTTTAAATATAGCAACTGCAACGGGTGATGAAGTAGTTTCATTAGATAAACACATCACCACCAGTGCTACTGATACAGATCAAATACAAGTATTTATAGTTTCAACATGGATGGCATCTTTTCAAAATGAAATGTATTCGAAAGATAACCCTATCTCTCCTTACTATGAACTGGAATGGTAGACAATTGACCACTTAAATGTTTAACGAGATACTGATTATATTAGTATCTCGTTCCTTTCCTTCAATCCTACACATAAAAATATATGCGCTTACCCAAAGTTAAAATCTTATCCATCTTCATATTTTCTATATTAATTACAAAAATGTCTTTCGCCAGTAGCGCTTGCTTTAATGAAGCAGGATCAATTTTCAGAATCGAACCAAATTTGATCAAAGCTATCGCTCTTGTTGAAAGTAATTTAAAAAATGATAGCATCGGCAAGAACAGGGATAAGAAAAACAATATAAAGAGTTTTGATTATGGTTTAATGCAGATAAACCAGATGCACATTCCCATGTTAAAAAAACGTGGAATAATAAAAGATGAACGAGATTTGTTAGATAACCCCTGTCTGAACATTAAAATAGGGACCGAGATTTTATATAATCATTTTTCACGTTGTGGGGTAACGTGGCAATGTCTGGGGACTTATAACGCGGGTTTTGCAATGGAAAACCAAAAAAAGAGGCTGCAATATGCAAAAAAAATATATGTTGTATATACCAGACTTAATGAAATAGACAAGCGTAAGGCTTTAGCAAAATGAGCCTAAAGCCTCTTTTTTTATATAGTGCAAACACCCATACGTAAAGCTGTTTTGATCAACTCGATACCACTGTGAACATCTAATTTCTTCATGATATTGAGTCTATGAGTTTCGACTGTTTTCCTGCTTAACTGCAAGAAATTAGCGATTTCTTTGTTTGTTTTTCCATCAGCTATGAGTTGTAGTATTTCAGACTCACGATTTGTAAGTTGATTATCAGAGGAATATCTTGAAGATATTTTTTCACAATCCATATGTACACTATCAAAATAAGTGTAACCATTACTAATCGAATCAATAGCGCGATTTAGTTTCGCCGGGTGACTGGTTTTCCATACGCATCCTTTCGCACCGGCTTCAAGCAATTTTATTGAATCAATATACGGCATTTTTGCTACAAATGTAATAATATGAGCATCTATTTTATGAGATTTAACCCATTTTATGAGTTCGGACCCCATCATTCCACCTGCAAATTCTCCTAAAATAAATATTTGGGCTGCAGATTTGTTACACTCCGCTATAGCTTTCTTCAGATCTTTATAGCCCCCAACAACCTCATATAAATCGGGATAATGTCCGAGAAATCCAATTATCCCATCAATCATAAACGGCTGCTGATCTGAAACTACAATTTTAATCTTTCCCATATATTCATCCTGAGTGTAAATGCTATAACGCATTCATTTATAATCATCCCTTCCATTATTATTATAAGCAAAATCCAAAGAATACATTGATGAAATAATAATGAAATATAATTAAAAATAAAATTTTTGTGTAAGCAAAATAAGTCCAGTGTTGAAAAATCATTAGGCGTTTAAAATATTAGAATTAGATTATATTCAAGTCATTAAACCGGAGACAGTGATCTATAAGTCCTCTGGGTTCTTCAAATCAGAGTTATTCATAGCCAAAGAATCTATTTCACACATTCTTTCAACTAAATAATGTCTGGCATGTTCACAGATTTCATTAACCTTATCAGGGGAAAAACAGTGATTGCTAATTAAATATTGCTCACAATTATCCACAAATTCCTGCGGACTAAATTCAGCAATAAATTGATCTGTAAAAAAAATAAAACGTTTGTCATCATGATATGAAATATGGACATTCCATATTGACTTGTCGACAAAATATGACTCTACTTCAATAGACTTATCTTTGAAACTGGTAGGTATATAGAGATTTAAAGGGCCTGATATTGACGGTAATTTTGTTACCCAACTTTCAAAAAGTTTGATAAAAACTTCAACTTCCTCTGAAGATTTTAACAATATGCTCTTCAGATCGTTTATCATGTTTATTCTGTTTTTTTCTAATTCTGAGCTCAGCAAACTTATCAAGGGTATAAAATTATCCATCACATCAATAATGCCTTTCGCATAGCCATCATAATAACCTTGAATAACTTTTTCTTCTCTCTTTTCCTCAATACTCTGAATTTTTGCGGTGGTTTCAAGAAGGATCTGTTCTTTTAGAGAGACTATTTCTTTCAATCCATCAGAAATTATTCTTTTAATCACAACACCATTTGCAGGAGAGTTTATCAAGCTCATCTCTATTTTTTTTCGCATAAAATGTAATTCTCTCCAAAAGAGTAGACGCAAGTGGTAACGGCAATTGTATGTGGTCAACAAAATCAGGAAATAATAAATTAAATCGTTGCTGCATTGCCAACGGTTGTTGCCTTACATAGGGCAACAACGTTGAAAAACCACATGTGATGATATTCTGATAGTTAACGATGCCAGGTTTATATCGTGCCTTTTCATTTATTTCCACCGGTATCGCTGATAAATAATTCCTTAGCACATCAGGAACCTTGTAAAAAAATCCCCGTTCTGCAAACCTTTCTCGATAAAAGTGACAACCACTGAGTAAACAGATCAATGGAAATAATTTCCAATTGTTTATGTAGTAAATAAGTGAACTATTCAGACTGAAATGCTCAACTGAAAGATTGTACTGTAGGAGTATCATTTCATTGGTAATAGATCTAAGTACCGGATTGCTAATACGTGCATTATTCAAACTTACTCGTTGAGGATGAATATAACTAATTGGATCATATATAATCTTTCTTAGGGCAAGATTCATAACGTTCTCATATGTCTACTTATTTTTTAACCTGATTAAATTAGTTAGAATAGCCCTGTACTTCCATAACAGCCAGCAAGTCGCAATGGACATTAATGCAAGTAAGATAGAAACCGGCATAGTCTTATCATAAGCAAAAACAGGTTCGTTAATTTCATATGTTGGTGCTTGTTCAATAATATCTCTTCGTTTTGACAATACGACTGAAATATTCTCATATTGTACGCTTGCAAAGCTATTAACAATAAATCTCTTAATGTCATTTATTTTTATTTCTGGATTGATATCTTTTTCATATACAGCAAGTACAGAAATATGAATTGGTAGAGCAGTTTTGCCACTATCACCTGTATCAACATCGTAACTAACATGTACTCTTGAAGAAACAATGCCATCCATAATTTTGAGAGATTGCTCTAAACGCTGTTCAATAGCAGAATACAATCTTGCTTTTTCCGCTCGTGGAGAGGAAACGAGTGCATCTGCAGGGAACATCTGCGATATTTGAATATCAGGCTTACCCGGGAGATTGTAGATTTTTAGCCAATCCACCGCAGAAGCAAAATCCGTTGGTTCTACATAGATTGAAAATCCAGTTTTGCCTTGATCCTTCTTCTCAGCATTAATATTATGTCTTTGTAAAACAGCAAGGACATCATTAGCTTGCTGTTGATCAAGATGGTTCAGTAATTCCTGCTGCTTGCAACCGCACAACAGCAGGATAAACAAGAATAATGATATATATTTCATGAGCGAGTCAACGTCTCAACTGCAGCGACAATTTTTCTTGCTAATGTTCCCACCAATGAAACCTCGACATTATAATTAAGCACATGATCCTGCAAGACTAATAATTTTTCAGGAGTTAACCCCTTTTTATCAGACCTTAATGCTTGTAACGCATTTTGCTGCCAATTTTCAGTTTGTACCGCATAGTTAGCAAAAGCGGAGATCATTTTATCATCCGGGTTATCAAGATTGAGAACCCGGTCATTTAAATCAATAACTTTCGCTTGCTGTATTTCATGAGCAGTTGATTGCTCAGCTCTATCAATAGGTGGCATATTGCTTACTGACATAATAAAATCCTTATCCAGTTTAGCGGAAGTTTTGTATGATTGCCGAATCAAGATCTTTATACGCTTTTACAACGTTAGATTGCGCATTTCGATATAATGTATACTCAGCTAATGCACTCTGATATTCGGCAAGGAATTTCGGGTCGGAAGGATTGGTTGCTAAATCCTCCAACGCCTTTTCAACTTGTTGGTTAAGATCATCAACGCCCTGATCAAATTGTTTGCTGATATCCATAATATAACCATTCCAATCTGCCATAAGTCCTCCTCAATTATTCCTGAAATGTCCACTTGCTACCTTGAGACTTCTCGAATCGGTTATCTCCGTAGCTAAATGAACTATTGTTTGTGTCCTGATTTTTCAAATTCACATTAAATCTTACATATTGTTTACCCCATTGTTTATAATATTCGTCAACATAATTATTAATTTTATTTAATTCACTGTCGCTTAACGTACCAATGATATTGAAATATACATTGTTAGCTGTTTTATATTTTTCATAAGAAAGACCTATTGCCGACAATGTTTCAATTGCCTGACTTTCCAATACATTATCATCTAATACCGCAATACTTATATTGCTGGCATATGGCATAGTTTGCAGTAATCCTTTAATAAGATTATCGATTAGTTGCTGTGTGATAGCATTCCGTTGCTTACTCACTGTCAGTCTTGGATTACTGGCATCTAATAGCTGTAGTTTAAAATATTGTAGATCTGGGAAATTATCAGCAAGCCATGAAAAAATTCGTATCGATTCATCATCAGGATTTATCACCCGTACTGGCTTTCCTGGTTGATTTTTTTCCAGTGCTTGTTTGACCCAGACAGCTTCATCCAAACTATTGGTATTGATATAGATGACATGATCCCTACCATATAAAATTTCATAATTTCTATTTTTGTTTACAAGAATTTTATCGATATGTCTCAGCTGCGGATCATTACTGGCATTAACAATATAAAAAGCTATAAAAATGATAGCAAAAAGAAAAAATAGCGTTACATATTTAAACAGCGTACTACTAAAGAAATGTTGTCTTGTTGAAGTAATGTTATTTTCAACAATACCTGGTATTGAATACTGCCAAACTTCATTTTTTCCTTTTACAGCAAATTTGAGGCCTAAAACTTCTATTTGCTGATTCAATGTTAACGTTCTATCTTCAGGTTCTTGTGCTGTTAATTCTCTGATTGTTACAACCAGATCAGGGTCGGTAGTGATTATTACCTCAAAACTGCCTGTAAGCTCTCCATAAGGAATGACTATCGTATTCTCTGGTAACTCAGAAAAAGAATCACTTCTTCCTAACGAAACATCATTACCAACGATAACGAGTACACGCCCATTAAGTATTTCATACTCGCATCCATTCAATGGTCCGCTCAATAAACGAATGGCATAAGATTCCAATAAGTCTTGTGATAAGAATTTATCATTATTTCCCATGAATACCACCCGCTAATTCCATAAGCTCTAGTTTAGAGTAGTGTAACAAGACGGAAATTTCATGACCAAATTATGATGACACACAATAAAAAGATTATAATTTTCGAGAACCATTTTAAATGCCTACATACATAACTTTATTTGCAATTTAAGGTATTCACCCTATTCCCTCATTGATATGCAAATATAACAATTACCATTATTTTAAATTTTACACGTAATATTTACCCTAAATGATTTTAGAGTGCAGGTTGGCATATGCAAGTCTTTTCCAGTGATGTCTACTTCACTGTAGGCACTAATGCATTATTAGCATCCCAAAAGGAATATTACAGCGATTTGGTTGCGTTGGTTGATCTTGGACATTCGTTCGTTGTTATTGATGAGCACCAACATCGAAATCTCAAACCAAATACAGAACCTGTAAACACCCTTTTGAGCAACAATTTCATCAGGATCAATAAGAATATTACATTATCTGATTTAACGCATTTCCTGGTTTCGAATCTTCATACACAAAATGTGTATTCCACTCAAGAACCACTTACCCATGATGAGATAGATATCCTGCGGTTATGTGTTTCTTATTCGTTAAAACAAATAGCCATTATCAAAGGAATTGATTATAAAACAGTATCATATCACAAAATAAGAGCCCTAAATAAACTTAACATAAAAGGTACTGTTGAGTTGTTTATAGCACTCTGTGAATGGGATAAACATTATTTTAAACTCCAATCTTGCATAAGAGAAAGTTGATATGTCATTAGTAAGATATAATAGTAAAATAATAATAACTGTCGCGCTGATATCGTTGCTCTCTGCATGCACCAGAGAAAATTCATTAAAGGATACTCAGAATAAAAGAAGTGGCGAATCTCAAGCGATAGTAGATGCAAGACAGTTCTTTAGCGAACACCCGGAATATATATCATCAGCAGAACTAGAGCAGAAACTATATCGCGAATTTGCACAGGTTACGACTGTTCCAGCTTATAAAGAGATGAGTATGTATCAATTGCTTGTCATTTCGCAAGATCGTTTAACACATTAAATAAGAATCTACACGCTTTTTGCGTGTAGATTCTTATAAATTTCCGACTATGATAGATGTTTAATTTTTTTAATTATTGTCTTTATTCTCACTTTTTGTGTCTTCACCTTCTTTGAATTTATCTTCTGAGGGGAGCAGTTCATCTGGAATAGGTTGTCCAGCATTCTCCACATCTTCAAGCCACAGCAGAAGACGCAAGATCTCATCTATATTTTCGAAGCTAACATAATCGTAGCGACGATGGGTAGCATAAATTTTTCGTGCTAATTTTTTATCTGTAATAATTGGTATTCCGATTTCTTTTGCATATTTCCTTACGGCTAATGCGACCTCATTAGTTTCTCTTACAGAAATCAATGGTATAGGTGACAGATGTGGCTTAAAGTATATCCCTATGGCAATGTGCGTAGGGTTGGCAATCATCAGACGGCTATTACTGACATCAGATTTCAATTGCTCTGACAGAATTTCTTGATGGCGTTCTCTGCGTTTAGACTTAATTTCTGGATTTCCTTCTTGTTCCTTGTATTCTCTTTTAACTTCTTGTTTATCCATTTTCATATCTTTCATAAATAAAAAATACTCAGCGATAAAATCAAATATTAGAACAATTATCATACTGCCGAGACAATATAGTATGAGAAGGAATAGCATCTCTCCCCAATCTGATAATAAAGATATGATATCTCCATCAAGAGTTTTAAAAAGCAGTGATTTATGGTTACTCCAAAATACTTTGATCGCCAATGCAAAAAAAATAATATAAAGTATTGCTTTGACAAATTCTTTTACGGTTTTTAAGCCAAATATACGTTTTAAGCCATTTACTGGATTTAATGAATCAAACTTAAACTTAATAGCTTCAGTTGCTAATTGCATTTTACTTTGAAACCATGAGACAAGTATTGTTGTAAACATGCAAACCAGCAAAAAAGGAATGATCGTTTTCAACCAACCTATCCCCATAGCTTTAAAATAGTCCCAAATATCCGGTTTAGCGTTATGATCAAGGATGTATTCAAGAATCGACATAATATGATGCACATCAAATACATATCCGAGATATAAAGTGCCCACAAGCATTATTACAGAGACTGTTAAGTCTCTACTTTTTAGAATTTGCCCTTTTTTAGAAGCATCCTGGAGTTTCTTTTGTGTTGGCTTTTCAGTTTTATTTGCCATGAAACACTCTATTTATCAATGTATAATTGCAATTGTTCTGGGAAGAAGGATAACGGCATAACTCGTTCAGCCAGTATTGGGCCAAAATAAATAATTAATATTAAAAATGCCAGCGCACTTTTGACAGTCAGTGAGATGGCAAAAGCATTTAGTTGTGAAGCATAGCGTGCCAGCAATCCCAGGACAGCTTCACCGCCCAGCATAACCGCAATCACGGGGCTTGCGTAAACGATAGTATGAGTCATTATATTATTAATATATGAGAATAAAGGCTCTAATTTAGGAAAATTAAAATTTCCTGAAGGCCATAAGTTATAACTTTGCCATAGAGTCTCCAGAATAAAGTTCAATCCACCGTTAGTAAGATAAACTGCTGCAGAGAAAAGGTTAAATAATCTTGCTAATTCCGATGTATCGACACCTGTAGCCGGATCCAAAGTACTACTTAACGTTGCACCACGTTGGTTATCGATAAAGCTGCCTATAGCAAGGAAAATCCAAAATGGGGATGCTAATAAGCAAGCAATAAACAACCCTATGATAATTTCTCTGGCAGCAAACAAAGCGATATCTATTTCATTTAGGGTAGATAATTCATAGTGGTAATGCTGAACTAATGCACATGATACCACTATTATTATTGGATGACGGACTACTGTTGGTATATTCCCGCTGGCGAAAAATGGTAACAAATAGAAAGTTGGTGCCAATCGGCAAAAACCGAGCGCTGTAGCAGCCAGCAGACTATGCAACTGATAGAGTATCGCCTCCCCCATGCTATCCTCTCGCGAATGCTAAATTAAGCATTTCGATACCAAACGAATATAATTTTTCACCATACCATCCGCTCATTAAAAAAAAGCAAATACTTACGCACAATAATTTGACGCCAAATGGCAAAGTCTGTTCTTGCAACTGTGTTACCGTTTGAAAAAGCCCTACCAATAAACCAACAAATGTCGCAACTGCAATAGGTCCTGCAGACATAACTAAAATCAGATACAGCGCCCTATTCCCCGCAAAAACAATGCCGTCCATATTTTTTCCTCAGGGATTAATGGATAGGTCAAAATATTGTAAAATGAGTCCTTTCGATAACATTGTCCAACCGTCCATCGCGACAAACAGAATTAATTTTATCGGTGTAGATATGGTTACCGGACTCATCATCATCATACCTAACGTTAACAGAACGCTGGATATAACCAGATCAACTACAACAAAGGGTAAATAGATATAGAAACCTATAATAAATGCACTTTTTATCTCACTCAACGCATATGCCGGGAGTAACGAGAAAATTGAAATATTCTCATCATCGATTATCTCTTCATTGTCTTCAGAACTATTCACCTTCTGAATCTTTTCAAAAAAGCTAACCAACTCCGGTTCAGAATATTTTATCAAATATGATTTATAACCACTCATGCCTGTCTCAACAAAATTAACAACCGACGCTACATTATTGAATGAAAGATTCTCATTCTGACTGTTATTATATATTTCCTTCCCAACCGGCATCATTACAAACATTGACAATAGCAAAGCAACCCCATTAAGTGTCATATTTGATGGCACTTGCTGAAGTCCCAGCGCGTTTCGGACAATAACAAAAACAATCGAGAATTTAATAAAACATGTCCCGGATGCTATTATAAACGGCAAAAGTGTAAATAATGATAGTATCGCTATCAGCGAAATGCTATTTGACATTATTATGCCCTGATAACCAAGAATGAATCTCTACGCCCAATTTATCATCCACTTCAACAAGTTCGCCATAGCCAGTTAGCGCGCCATTTACACGTATCTCTATATTTTTCTCAGATTCAGGAAGCAGAGATATTATTCTTTTTGCACAGAGATCGTCTATTTCATATAGATTCATTATTTTCTTACCAAGAACAAACTCAATTTTTACAGGCAAGTCTTCAAAACTATTAATCTGCTGATAGTCATTTTCATCATTAATCTCGATTTCGCTTTTTTTGATATCAAAGTCATCTGTTTCAAAATCTTCCTCGTACTCAAAATGATCAGCCATTTTTAACTCCTCTGGATAAATCAGATCACAAATCTTTGTATTATAAATAACCGCATAAGCAAAATTATCTGAAATTAATAAAACATCACCAACTTCAATATCAACAATGGTTCTGTAACATGTTTTACTAAATCCAATTACAAAATGAATGGGCCAATATAATGTTTTTTTGTCTAGCGTTAGAGCGTTTTCGTATTGGCAGACCGTGACTTTATCTAACCAAACATTTAATTCCCCTGTCCATATTCTTATTAGTGGTTGAGCTGGACTCAATACTCCATCAAATACTTTACCTACACACAAACGATTATATTTTAGTTCAGGATACTTTAGATTTAACGGGGTACTAGATAAACTGAGCCATTCCACTATTAACCTTTCCGTTTCTGGCATTAAAGCCATCCCAGCGAGCTCGGCAGAAATTAAGGGAAATATTTCTCGAAGTAACACCCATCCAGACCAGCTGCCGCTCTCTTCTGCTATCGGTAGCCATTTGGCGCTAAATTCGGGCATTAATAACGCAACATCTTCACCATTTTCTTTCCAGTTTTGAAAAGTGGTTTCAAAGGAATGAGTGTTTCCATTTACTTTTCTCAGACCGAACATTAACTTTCGTCCTTCTGATCGTTTTCGAATTTACCTTCATTTTCTTGCTCATCATGAGTCTGATGTCGTTGCCCTTGTCGTTCATCATGCTCAGTCAATACCCAACGTTGTGCTGTAACATCATTGTGTTGGGCTTCATGGAGTCTGTCGGAGACAATCGTGTCTGATGGTTTTAGTCGTATCCCTTCACTACTTTCCAGAATCCGAACTGTATGATTCTGTCCCCAACGCTGAAACTGATATGTCAATTCATTTTCGGGTACATTGGCACTATTAACAGAATTATTTATATCATTCTGATTGAGCGTATGAACATTCCTTTGCTTTTCGATATGTTGAGTAAACATGGTTTTGTTATCAGCAAACCTTCTTTCGTTAGTAATATCTAATAAATGGGCCTGCTCTCCATTTTTTTTGTCTCCATCGCGATATTTTTTTTCACGCTCTTTATTATTACTGTGGTTTTGAACCGTGAATTTTTCTGTATGGATACCATTATGGATTCCCCCCTTAAATTGTATCGTTTTATCAGATAGTTCAGAATTAACACCCTGATCTCGTGAAGTCATATTGAGGACTTTCTTTGTAGAAAGCTGCTCTATTCCATTTGTTTGCAAAGAAAAAGATGAATTCCTGTCAACCTGGAGAGACGATTTGTTATCAATAGACTTCATTTGCCCATTCTTTTTCTCTAAGATAGGGAAATGACTATCCTGAGTCTGACGTAATAACTGGAGAATGGATCCAGCAACAATCTCACTCATTTCTTTATTTTTTTTGTTTTTCTTTAAGAAACTGCCTAAATCCGCAGCAGAATTCTCGGCTGTGTCTGTGTTTAAATTTTTATAATGTTCAATTTTCTTGACTTCGTCCATTATATTTCTCCTCCTGTTCAAGCTCGTCTTGATAAAGCATCTGATTTAAAAGTTGTTTTTTGATGCGCTTCTTTAGTCGATCGTACTTTTCTCCTTTTAGCCACCAGTGTTTTCTTTGTGCTTGCTGTTGAACTATTTCCTTGTTAAGTATTTTTCGCCGCTCTGCTATTTTTTGCTTTTCAAGATTTATCTCAGCGATCTGCTGCTGAATGACTGCAACTTTACGTAACGAGTAAAATATATCCTGGCGAAATACTACTTCGCCGAGTAACTCCTTCATATCTAACAGTGACTGTAGGTTTTTAAGTTGCATATCATACAGGCGTTCCTTTTCGACTAACTTTTCTTTTTCTGCATTTAACTTTTGTAATGATGCTTCACATGCAGCCAGGCTCTGCGCTGTTCTTCTGATAAGTCGATTAACCTTACTTAACAATTCGTTCAAGCTCTTTTAGCGTTTCACTCATTGGCATTTTTTCATTAATTGGCTGTTTTAACCAATTTGTGAGTTTAGGCCGGGCATTCATAGCAAAATCATTTTCAGCATTTTGCCCAGCGCGATATTCCCCTAAATCAATAAACACCTGTAGATCTTCCAAAGTTGTGAGGATCTTCCTTACCCGTGCAGCATTATCTCTGTGTTTTTCATCAGTGACCTGACCAAATACTCGACTCACACTTTTTAGAACATCTATTGCCGGATAATGACCTTGCCCAGCGAGTTTGCGACTTAGATAGATATGGCCATCAAGGATTGAGCGAATTTCATCCCCCAGTGGGTCTGATTCATCCTCCCCCTCCAGTAATACGGTATAAAAGGCAGTAATACTTCCTTTTAGTGTTGGTCCCGGCCTCTCCAGTAAGCGAGGTAAGCTGTCAAAAACAGAAGCAGGATAACCACGTCTGGCAGGTGGTTCACCCGCTGCCAGCTTCATATCGCGTAGTGCTCGTGCATAGCGCGTCATTGAGTCGATAAAAAGTACAACTCTCTTTCCTCGATCTCTAAAATACTCTGCCACGGTTGTCGCCATCAGGGCGGCATTACACCGATCTACTGACGAAAAATCAGAGGTGGCATAAACCAAAACACATTTTGCTGCATTTACTGATTTTTTCAGCGATTCCGCGCATTCCGTAACTTCCCTTCCACGTTCGCCAATCAAGCCAATAACAAACACATCAGCTTCAGTGTTGTTTACAAGCATATGCATTAAAACCGTTTTGCCACAGCCAGCCGATGCGAAAATCCCAACACGTTGACCAATGCCACATGTCAGTACGCCATCAATGACTCTTATCCGTGTCTCTAGTGGTGTATTAATAACTCGACGTTCCTGATACGACGGTGGCAGTTCATCAATCAGGCGTAAATTTCCCCTATCCCCTGGAGTGACCGGGACAAACCTTTCCATAATTTGACCAGAAGCATTCAAAACTGAACCAAGAAAGGCATCACTGATCTGTATGGTTAACTGCTCTCCCGTTGGTTTCAATACTGCAGTACGTGTAAGCCCCACAGAGCTGCCTATAAGGTTTAATAATGTCTTTCCATTGCGAAAGCCAACGACCTGAGCCCTGGCTATACGTTCAATTGCTTGCCAGCTCGCATAAATTTCGCATACTTCGCCCACTGAAACGTCGTCAAGCTCTGCTTCAATCAGCGAGCCGTTTATGCTATGTAAGTAGCTGTATTTATTTAATAGTTTTAATTTTTTCATACCAGCATGCTCCATATCGCAAGACATTATCCTAAATAGTTTTCAGAATATTAACGGGAACATTTTCCGTTAGTTCCCCGTACGAAAGTACTTCGAGGTCTCGATAACTAGATTCAATAAGTTTTTTGATAAAACGACGAATATCCACAGATCCCAGTAAAATAATGTCTTTAATAGGAATATTGATTCCAGAAAGTGCCAGTTTAAAATTATCCAGAATCATCTCAGCTTCGGATGCATCGAGATTAAGAAAAGTACCGCCAGCGGTAGGCCTGACACCATCTCTAATTCTGTCCTCTATTTCAGGCGAAATCACAATTGCTTTAATTTCTCCAGAATATGAAAACTTATGGCAAATGTAGCGACCTAATGCACCTCGTACATGCTCAACGAGTGTAATTATATCTTTCTCTCGTGGGCTCCATAATGCTAAAGCCTCCATAACTAAACGCATATTGCGCACTGAAATTCGCTCCTGGATCAGACGCTGAATTACCTCTGAAATGCGCTGCACGGTTATATATCTTAATATTTCTTTTAATAGATCAGGATACTTCATCTCTAATTGATCAAGAATATATTTGGTTTCTTGTATACCAAAATACTCATTAATATTATGAGCCAGACATACAGATAAATGATTGTACATTTCATCCATGGCCGTGCGAGTATAACAGCCAATTTTTGTTAATTTTTGGGCATCACTTTTTGTAACCCAATAATATTGTTCACCATTACTATTTACGATGACAGGTTTCTTGATCAAAGTCGAAACCACTTCATCTGAATATTCAACCAACAAGACAAGATCATGATAAATTTTAAATTGCGAGGCTCTGACTTCATTTAGCATTAATATGACATCTTCATCATTAAGGCCTTCTCCCTCGCGAATGACAATACCGGGAATACGGATACCATACTCAATAAAAAACTGACTACGAATCCTATCAGCAAGATTGATTTCAGTGTATTTTTTAGCCTGTGCACTATTCATAATCAAAACCAAGGGTACCGTTTCGGTAATAACCTGATCAAGTTTATTAATAATACCTAATGAAATATCATCATCCTGATTATAGGGTTCCAACCCAACGGTGATATCTCCCTCAACAACCGTTTCTTCAACCCCTTTCTTTTTGAATTTAAAGTAAAAATAAATTCCTAAGATTACTGCCAAACATAAAAACACAAGAAGGGGAAAACCTGGAAGCAACCCAATACTTAGCGCGAGGACACATGTCACAATAATGACAAAAGAATTACTTAATAACTGGGACATTATATTTTGCCCCATATTATCACTATCGCCATTCACGCGCGTTACGATAAACCCTGCGCTAATAGCAATTAATAAAGCTGGAATTTGAGAAACAAGACCATCACCGACGGTAAGAATTGTGTAGACGGTCAACGCTGTCGAGAAATCCATTCCATTTTGGCCTACTCCTACTGATAGCCCACCGATAATATTAACAAAGATAATAATGATGTTTGCAATAGCATCACCTTTGATAAATTTCATCGCACCATCAAAGGAACCATACAGCTGACTCTCTCGTTCTAATACGCTACGACGTTCTTTTGCTAAATCTGCATCAATGATCCCGGCGCGTAGATCGGCGTCAATACTCATTTGTTTACCTGGCATACCGTCAAGCGAAAAGCGGGCAGCAACTTCAGCCACACGTTCCGAACCTTTAGTAATCACGATAAACTGAACAATAGTAACAATGGAGAAAATAACAAAACCAACTACCAGGCTATCTCCAATAACGAATTCACCAAAACTCGTTATAATTTCTCCGGCGTCCGCCTCAAGAAGTATAAGTCGACTGGTACTGATCGCCAGCGCCAAACGAAATAACGTTGTGATGAGGAGAATTGATGGGAATGAAGAAAAACTTAAGATCCTATCAACATAGAATGATCCTAAAAACACAAGTATTGCCAATGTTAAGTTCAGCCCAATCAAAAAATCGATTAAGTAGGTGGGCAATGGAATTATGAGCATGGCGATAATCATCACCATTAATCCAAGAATTATTAATTCTGGATGACTCCTTAACCCTATCAAAACTTTGTTAAACATTGAACATTACCTTATTCCATGGTTTTTTATTTTGTTTTTTATTACTGTTTTGTGTATCTAAGAGCTCTACTGCAAATGTTAGTTTTATTGCCTGTTTACAACACTCCCTAATCTCTAATAATTGTTCATTATTAATAAAAAGTGAAAATGGAAGATTTGTACATCCGCTGTAAATCGCCTTCAGGAGTAACGTTTTGTCTTTATAATTAGCATCTGCGGGTAGGGTTACCAGTGCATTTTTCAGGAGTTCCTCTGCAGTCTCAGGAAATTTTATTAACGATATCAGAAAAAATATCCAGTAATCTTCTGCGCTAATAAATTTTTTAATTATTGGGTTATTCATTAAAGTTTTCAGAAATAAAGCCTCTGCCGACTGAAGAGACAATAGTTGTGACAACTTATTGAGAAACATACCAAATTCCAATGATGAACAACTCGCATCAAGTGCATTTATATCTGAGAAAAGCGTCTCTTTGATAAATTTTGTCACTAGCATTCTATTTTGATAGCCATAACTACCAATCCATTCTACATAAGTATCTACAGCATCGTCTTCTGCCATTAAAAATTGTCGATAACTTGCCCTTAGTAATTTTGGATTTAATGACAACGCCTGGCCAAATAACTTTGCTTTTAATGCCGAGTTAATGCCACTATTAATGAATTTTTTAGTAGTCTCTTGATTAACTTTTCTAAGTAATGCTTCAGCGTTTAGCCGCACATTTTCAGATATTTGTTTTTTACGTAAAATTGCACGTAATACAACCACCAGATCGCTTTCATCTGGAAATAATTTTTTAGCAAAGCTATACACTTCATAGTCATGGGTAGTTGCTGCCTTAAGCGCCTCCATGACTTTATCGGTTTTTTCTATTGGCTGATCTTCCAGGACATATTCTTCTCCGTCCAGAAAGTTGGCCAGTTGTTCTTCGTAGATTTTTTTCTTCATAAACTGCGTTAACGCTGCTGACATCTCGTCAGTAGCTTGTAAGAATCGAGCTTCTTTACCGGCGGGATCATCTCCCATTTTAGGCATTTCAGCTTCAATATCTTCATTATCTTCTGTGATAATGTCCTCTAAGCGAGAAACTTCTCTGGCTCTTTCTAATACACCGACATGCTCTACATGAATCGCCATTTCACTATCCTCCGACGACTTCACGATTCAAGTAAGTTTTTATCCATTTCTGCAGTAATTCATCGTTGATTTCTTTATTTTTTGCCATTTGCTGTGTTATTGCTCTGGCGTCAACCGCAGCCTCATTCGCATTATTCATCATGCGCTCATCGATCTCTCTTGGCTCAATAAGAAAGACACGAACGATGTTATTCGCATTTGTTCCTTCATATCCAAATAATTTACCAATAAATGGAATACTGCCTAATATTGGGATCTTGCGACTTTCATAGGTATTCGTATCTCGTGTATATCCACCAATCAAAAGACTTTTCCCTTGAGGCACGCGCGCAATAGTACTTATAAGCGTTCTACCAACCTGAGGCAGGTCATCAACATTGGTCTTGTCGGAATTGATTTCATTGCCATCTTCAATATTCAAGAGTAATTCAATTTGATTTCGCGAAGCAAATCGTGGTAGCACGCTAATCATCGTACCATAGGTTACTTCATCCAACTCCGCAGTACGCTCGCCGACTAATTTAGTATAGAAAGTACGGTTATTATCAAATATAGCAGGAATATTCTCCTGTGTTAAAACGACAGGACGAGCAACAACGGCGGCTCTTCTTTTTTGCGCAAGTGCCTGTATTGTTGCAATAAACTGTGTCCCATCCAGGGTACTAATTGAACCTGAATTATTAAATGATGCACTTAGGCTGGATCCAATTTTTATCGTGCCCGACCAGTCAGCTCCTAACTGTTCTAGATCAGTCTTATCAATATCTATTATCCATAAAGATAATTCAATATGTCGCTTTGGAATATCGAGCGTAGCTACTAACTTCTCGATAAAATCAACCTGAGATACTGTTCCTTTAACAAGTAAACTGTTGGTATCTGGATATGCAATAATTTGTATATCGTCAGTCTCTGGCGCTCCAGCTGTCGATATTATTTTCTCTACTTGTTGGTCATCATCTTCTTCAGCACCAGGAAAAGGAGGCATACGTGATACGTTTTTTAGTTGTTGACGACTTGAAATTTCAGAAAGTACGTTAACCCCAGTGCTTTGCTTAATGTTATTATTTAACAACGTCGATAGTACTTTTGCCATGCCAGGAATAACTATCTTTTCGCCACGTAATTCATAAGTCCGGTCATTAACGAATGTGTTGACCAGGTGAATAATACCTACTTTATTGCGTCCGATCTCAATGCCATCACTGTTTTGCTCCATTAATTTTGCAGCATTAACGACCAGGTCAACATAAACCGGTGGCCCCGATACATAGAAAGTACCATTGCCGCCCCCTTTAATTTCATAACGAGAGTTATACAGACCCGATTTTTTTAAAAAATTATTAAACTCATTCGTCGATACCTTTCTCAGGTTAATCAGCGCATTACGCATCTCTGATGAGTCATAGATATAAATAGCTTTGCCATCATCGTACCAAATAAGTCCCATCTGCGCCGACAGGCGTTCAATCAAGGCATAGGGTTCGGTTAAATCAAAATTTCCGCTGATCTGTTTCTTCATGGCAAGCTTACTTACTATTGTAGGCTTACCCGCATATGATGAAACCGTTTCAAAAAAACTACGTAGATTTTCTTTATTTGCTACGTATCCATTCGCTGCTGCGGCATATGCACCAGGAGTCAATAATCCATTAAAAATGCATAAGGCTGAAATTAATATAATAGTAATACGTAATTTTATTTTCATAACTTTTTACATAGTTCTCTCGGTGTTTTTCCTAACCGGCTTTTTACTTCGGCTGAAAAGTGTGATGAGGATGAGTAGCCATATTTATGCGCAATAGTTGTCATATCACTGTTTCCTTCAATGATTTCCAACACGGCTCTGGCAACTCTCCAGCCACATAATTCCGTTTTAACTTTACCACCCAATGCATAACTACATAAACGGCGAAAATGTGAATACGATACGCCGTAAAGCTCACCAAGATCATAGAGTGAAGTCTGTATGAGCGATTGCGATAATAAATAGCGAACCAGTTTATAGCATTCTGTTTTTCTTAGATGCTGAAACAGAATTTCATTAATATTATCGCTGCTCAGATAAGTGGCTAAAAACCAGGCTTCACTTGCAACTTTACTGAATAGCACAACTTCTGATGCAAAGGGCAAGGCATCAGCAAACAAGTCATGGTGTTCCCTTTCCACACTCCCCGTTGATTCATCTATAAAAGCTAATAATTTACTCAGGATATCAATGCGAAGTGGATGATAAATTACTTTCCCTGCAGTTACCTCAATTTGGCTTCGGTCAATGAGCAGTAATATGTCTTCCACTACCATTAATTTTTGATGGTTATTACCAATCGTAATAACAAGGGTTACATCCTTGTTTTCATTTCCCCGTAAGAACCACATTTCAGGGTCCAGTAGGGTTAACTTCTGTCCTTGAAGCAAAACATTCATTGGAAGTAACAGCCCTTCTTCAATCATGTTTCATCTCCTTATTCCATATTCTCATTCTCCATAAACTTGCAATAAAAACATGATTAAAAAGTGATGATTCCTATTTATAAAATAATGATTTTGTTATGAGCGAATAGCTATCAGCCACTTACAGTAGTAAGTCATCCTGTCCATATACAGAATTGCAACTGTTGATATGTTTTACTTAAACATACCCCGTATTTCTTATAACACTTGTTTGGTGACTATTTTCAATACAAATCATATTTGTTAGTTCTTCATTAACGCACTGCGAGTGTTTTGTTACTCCCCGCATATATTTTATTCTCCTGTTCGATTCTATTTTTCTTAATCGATCATATAATTTTCTTGTTAGTCGGATTTACGAATCATGAGACTTATAATGGAAGGAATGAGACTAAGCGGCCAGGTTAAACCTGTAATTATTGCAGCAAACAACCGATATGTTACTTTTTCTTCCGAGAAGATAAATATTAAAGTCGATGTCACAACCAGACCTATCAGGTAAGCTAACAGTAATTTATTGATCACTTTTACCTCCCCTTTCGATTTCTCTTTGAGCGGTCCTTTTAATCCAGGACCGCCTCATTATGAAAACTATTTAATTCCCTCATCATTGATAAGGTTGGACATTTCTTTCAACATAAGAGTCATTGAGGCTTTCGACCAGTTTAGCGGAATGATAGGGCTTGGCGCTTCATGCAAAGTTCCTGACTTGTGGATATAGTTATAGCTTTCGGGAAGTGCCATTTCAGGTACGCTCCTGCCATTTGCACCAATCATATTCTCGCCTGTTATTTGGGCCAATGATCTATTCATAAATTGCACTGAGTCATTCAAATATTCTTCTTTTCTTGATTCTTTATAAACAATTGCTGCTGATTTTGCATACCATGAGTCAAAAAACCATTCTGCTTCTGTTGATGGAATGAAGCTCTTTTCTCTTTTCGCATGTGAATTTTCATCAGTATCAGTTTTAATATCATTGAACCAAAAATTTGCCGACTGATAATTATCCTTCTCGTATCTTTTTATACCATACGGACCTGCTAGTTTTTTAACTATTTTTAAAACTTGCTCTTTTCTTCTGGTATTTATCTTTGAAAGATTTGCAGGATAAATAACATTAAGTAAGGCCGCATCAGCTTCTCTGTAATGTTTATCTTTTTCCAGATAACCAGGAGATTCTCCCCCTAAATCAAGCTGTAGCGTTATTCTTTCATAACCTTTATCTATGAGGTGGTTCAACCTCGTTGTTGAAAGTGGTTCATCCAGTTCATTGGCTTTAGCTTCGCGTAGTAAATCAGAGATAAAAACAGAGTCTTTCTTCGAGAGTAGGTTTGACAAACGTTCCAGTCCAGAGGTCACCAGTGCAACGGAAGATGTGTTTAATCGGGCATCTTCTGGATTTGCCCCTATATTTCCAGACATCTGTTATCACTTAACCCATTACAAGCCTGCTGCCGCAGATATTCCCGTGGCGAGCGATAACCCAGCGCACTATGCGGATGCCATTCGTTATAATGCTCGAACGCCTCTGCAAGGTTCTTTGCTGCCGTTAACCCGTCTGGTTTGGGCATGATACTGATGTAGTCACGCTTTATCGTTTTCACGAAGCTCTCTGCTATTCCGTTACTCTCCGGACTCCGCACCGCCGTGTTCTTCGGTTCAAGTCCCAACATCCGGGCGAACTGGCGTGTTTCATTAGCCCGGTAGCATGAACCATTATCCGTCAGCCACTCCACTGGAGACGACGGAAGATCGTTGCCGAAGCGGCGTTCCACCGCTCCCAGCATGACGTCCTGTACTGTTTCACTGTTGAAGCCGCCGGTAGTGACCGCCCAGTGCAGTGCCTCACGATCACAGCAGTCCAGCGCGAACGTGACACGCAGTCTCTCTCCGTTATCACAGCAGAACTCGAACCCGTCAGAGCACCATCGCTGATTGCTTTCTTTCACGGCCACTCTGCCTGTATGTGCCCGTTTCGATGGCGGTACAGCAGGTTTTCGCTCAAGCAACAGCGCATTCTGGCGCATGATCCGGTAAACACGTTTGGCATTGATCGCAGGCATACCATCAAGTTCTGCCTGTCTGCGAAGCAGCGCCCATACCCGACGATAACCATACGTGGGCAGCTCTCCGATAACATGGTGTATACGGAGAAGCACATCCGTATCATCAGTGTGACGACTGCGGCGGCCATCCATCCAGTCATCGGTTCGTCTGAGAATGACGTGCAACTGCGCACGCGACACCCGGAGACAACGGC
The DNA here is from genome assembly GCF_030295175.1 of Escherichia sp. HH091_1A. Taxonomy (NCBI): domain Bacteria; kingdom Pseudomonadati; phylum Pseudomonadota; class Gammaproteobacteria; order Enterobacterales; family Enterobacteriaceae; genus Escherichia; species Escherichia sp. HH091_1A. The sequence goes on from NZ_AP025747.1 coordinate 3,617,345, forward strand.
TGACTAAGCTTACTCCCCATCCCCGGGCAATAAGGGCGCGTGCGCTATCCACTTTTTTGCCCGTCCATATTCAACGGCTTCTTTGAGGAGTTCATTTTCCATCGTTTTCTTGCCGAGCAGGCGCTGGAGTTCTTTAATCTGCTTCATGGCGGCAGCAAGTTCAGAGGCAGGAACAACCTGTTCTCCGGCGGCGACAGCAGTAAGACTTCCTTCCTGGTATTGCTTACGCCAGAGAAATAACTGGCTGGCTGCTACACCATGTTGCCGGGCAACGAGGGAGACCGTCATCCCCGGTTCAAAGCTCTGCTGAACAATTGCGATCTTTTCCTGTGTGGTACGCCGTCTGCGTTTCTCCGGCCCTAAGACATCAATCATCTGTTCTCCAATGACTAGTCTAAAAACTAGTATTAAGACTATCACTTATTTAAGTGATACTGGTTGTCTGGAGATTCAGGGGGCCAGTCTATCTTCCTCCCACGCTCCGGAATCTTCCATAACATAGAAATTGGCTTTATCCAGATAAGCAATCAGCAGCGCAACCGATTTTAATCGGTCACCTTTTTGCCAATCTTCAGCGTTAATAGTACCAGTATTGATTGCTTGTATAAGGAGATCAAGATAAAGACCTAACGCATCATTTTGTTTATGGTTCCACAGCTGCGGCTTGCCTTCTTCCTGCACATCTGCCATCACGGGGGAGTTGCTGTCAAATCGGATATGCACAGCATTCATTTGCCCAGGAATACCATCCAGTCGTTTTGGGTTGCTAATGACATCCTGCATCCGCTTAATCTGGTCGGGCGTAGACATATAATCCCACAGAGTGAGCAGAACCTTTTTTGCGGCTACACTATTTCCCTGATCTGATACTAATGCCATATAGCCCCATAAACTATCCCTCAACCAGACAGCATCATAGTGGGTTTCTGCCGCTGTTTTGTCATCTTCGAAAGTAGAAGCAAGAATAAATGTTCCCCAGGGTTTCTCCGTCAACGTTAACTTTCGTGTATTTTCTGTTAATGTTAACAATCCTTGAATTTCGTCTTTGGTATAGTGGCTCTTTATTTCATTTTTTAATTTGGCTGAGTGAATCAGAAGACGATAATTAGGATACTTATCTGGATTTAACGATAAATAACTTTTATCAGTTGCTGCCCCTGTGGAATTAAGAATGTTAAATACAGATTCACTCGTCACTTCTGCCCCTGTCGCCTGGCATGTGCCGCATGAAAATATACCAGCGAGCAGAAGAGTTAATGTAGATTTCCCTTTCATAAAAGATTCCATCAATCGTTTGTTAAAAGCGTAGATAACCACTTATTTAACAACTTGAAAATAAGGTATTTTACCTGGGTTGTTACAAATGGATTGCATTGCGTAAACGCTTTTATTTACAAAAAAATGGGGAAGTATTACGGCGATTGCGAAAAGTCTGAAGCGATTGAATTAAGATAATATAGAAAATCAGATACAACAAAAATGGCAGGTTGATGAGGTGAAGATAAATTGGAGCGGGCGAAGGGAATCGAACCCTCGTATAGAGCTTGGGAAGCTCTCGTTCTACCATTGAACTACGCCCGCTTCGAGATGCGTAAGGCATTATAAACCTTACGCTCTTCTTAGCAAGTGCCGCGCTGCTGACTGCTGATTAATTCGCCATCAGCATTTTGGCTTGCTGCCCTGAGGCGGCAAGTAACGCAGCGGATCAATTGCCGTAGCACGGTAACGAATCTGGAAATGCAAGCGAACAGATGCCGCATCAGTGCTCCCCATAGTGGCGATTTTTTGCCCAGCCTTCACGCTTTGCCCATTATTTACCAGCATCGTGTCATTATGGGCGTAAGCCGTAATGTAATCTTCACTGTGTTTAATCATGATGAGATTACCGTAGCCACGCAGCTGGTTGCCCACATACACCACCTTTCCTGCACCCGCGGCGTAAATAGGTGTACCCCGTGGAGCAGAGATATCAATCCCTTTATTGCCGCCATCAGCTGTCGAATACGGCATGATAACTTTCCCTGTCGTTGGCCATAACCAACAACGTTGCCCTACTGGCGGCCAGGAAGATTTCGGTACCGCTGATGACGGTGTAACCGATGCGGTTTTGGTCGTTGATTTGGCGGTTGCTTTATGTGTACTACTGCTATTTTTCGCCCCACCCAGTTTTAGTTTCTGACCAACTTCAATGGTGTAAGGGGGTGAAATGCCGTTCAGTCGCGCAAGTTCTTTTACGCTGGTTCCCGTGGTGCGCGAAATACGATATAGCGTATCCCCCCGTTTCACGGTGTAAACGGAGCCGGAATACGTTCCTGTATCGGATGATTTGCTACCCGAACAGCCCGCCAAAAGCAGTCCAACCGATAACAACATCACGATACCCAGAGATTTTTTATTCAGGCGTCCCGCACTCAAAATCTTTCCTCGCTTAAAAAACAAGACGCCATATCATAGCAGCCAGCCACTTGATACCCAATCTCTTGCTTCTGGAAAAACGAGGTAATTGAGAAAGAGATTAATTTCATTTGGCAAAGGGAAGTATCATAAGCAAAATATTCGCTGTAGAGGTATCGAAGTTCCTGACTCTTTTACCCTATTTCCCATCCTGATGCGTAATAATCCTAATTTATCACATTGATTTTATCGCCACTCATATTGATACGTATCACTGTCCCTATTTAAAGTCCTGTTTCGTATCGTATCTGTATTTTTTTAACGTCATCACACTTCCTTCCTCCCCTAACGTTTATCGTCGTTTCTGGCGTAAATCTTGCCTGCTTAGACTAAATCTTTGCCATAAGAACCAAATGTTCAAATCGAGGGGATTTCTATGGAAGCGCGGGAAGCAACCGCTACGGGTGAATCATGCATGCGCGTCGATGCCATTGCTAAGGTCACTGGGCGGGCACGATATACTGACGATTATGTTATGGCGGGCATGTGTTACGCGAAATATGTACGTAGCCCTATCGCACATGGTTATGCCGTAAGTATTAATGATGAACAAGCCAGAAGTTTACCAGGCGTACTGGCAATTTTTACCTGGGAAGATGTGCCTGATATCCCATTCGCTACAGCGGGGCATGCCTGGACACTTGACGAAAATAAGCGCGATACCGCTGATCGCGCACTACTAACTCGCCATGTTCGTCATCATGGTGACGCCGTTGCCATCGTCGTTGCCCGCGATGAACTTACTGCAGAAAAAGCGGCGCAATTGGTCAGCATTGAGTGGCAAGAATTACCTGTTATCACCACACCAGAAGCGGCGTTGGCAGAAGATGCAGCACCAATCCATAACGGCGGTAATTTACTTAAACAAAGCACGATGTCGACGGGCAATGTCCAACAAACAATTGATGCCGCCGATCACCAGGTCCAGGGGCACTATCAGACGCCGGTCATTCAACATTGTCATATGGAAAGCGTGACCTCTCTGGCATGGATGGAAGATGATTCACGAATTACCATCGTTTCCAGCACCCAGATCCCGCACATTGTTCGCCGCGTGGTTGGTCAGGCGCTGGGTATTCCCTGGTCATGCGTACGAGTCATCAAACCGTTTGTCGGTGGCGGTTTTGGTAATAAACAGGATGTGCTGGAAGAGCCCATGGCGGCTTTTCTGACCAGCAAGCTCGGCGGCATTCCGGTGAAAGTTTCCCTTAGCCGTGAAGAGTGTTTCCTCGCAACCCGTACCCGCCACGCTTTTACTATTGACGGGCAAATGGGCGTAAACCGAGACGGAACGTTGAAAGGCTATAGTCTGGATGTTCTGTCTAACACAGGCGCTTATGCATCTCACGGGCACTCCATCGCTTCTGCGGGCGGGAATAAAGTCGCTTACCTTTATCCTCGTTGTGCCTACGCTTACAGTTCAAAGACCTTTTATACCAACCTCCCCTCGGCTGGAGCGATGCGCGGTTATGGCGCGCCACAAGTCGTATTTGCCGTTGAGTCAATGCTTGATGACGCCGCGACAGCGTTAAATATTGATCCTATTGAAATTCGTTTACGCAACGCCGCCCGCGAAGGAGATGCTAATCCGCTCACGGGCAAACGTATTTACAGCGCAGGGTTACCGGAGTGTCTTGAAAAAGGCCGGAAAATCTTTGAATGGGAAAAACGCCGTGCAGAATGCCAGAACCAGCAAGGCAATTTACGCCGCGGCGTTGGCGTCGCCTGTTTTAGCTACACCTCTAACACCTGGCCTGTCGGCGTAGAAATAGCCGGCGCGCGCCTTCTGATGAATCAGGATGGAACCATCAATGTGCAAAGCGGCGCGACGGAAATCGGCCAGGGTGCCGACACCGTGTTCTCGCAAATGGTGGCAGAAACCGTAGGGGTTCCGGTCAGCGACGTTCGCGTTATTTCAACACAAGATACCGACGTTACGCCGTTCGATCCCGGCGCATTTGCTTCACGCCAGAGCTATGTTGCCGCGCCTGCGTTGCGCAGTGCGGCACTGTTATTAAAAGAGAAAATCATCGCTCACGCCGCTGTCATGCTACATCAGTCAGCAATGAATCTGACCCTAATAAAAGGCCATATCGTGCTGGTTGAACGACCGGAGGAATCGTTATTGTCGTTAAAAGATCTGGCGATGGACGCCTTCTACCACCCTGAACGCGGCGGGCAGCTCTCTGCCGAAAGCTCCATCAAAACCACCACTAACCCACCAGCATTTGGCTGTACCTTTGTTGATCTGACGGTCGATATTGCGCTGTGCAAAGTCACCATCAACCGCATCCTCAACGTTCATGATTCGGGTCATATTCTTAATCCGTTGCTGGCAGAAGGTCAGGTACACGGCGGAATGGGGATGGGCATTGGCTGGGCGCTATTTGAAGAGATGATCATCGATGCGAAAAGCGGCGTGGTACGTAACCCCAATCTGCTGGATTACAAAATGCCGACCATGCCAGATATGCCACAACTGGAAAGCGCGTTCGTGGAAATCAATGAGCCGCAATCCGCATACGGACATAAGTCACTGGGTGAGCCACCCATAATTCCTGTTGCCGCTGCTATTCGTAACGCGGTGAAGATGGCTACCGGTGTTGCAATCAATACACTGCCGCTGACGCCAAAACGGTTATATGAAGAGTTCCATCTGGCAGGATTGATTTGAGGATAACATCATGTTTGATTTTGCTTCTTACCATCGCGCAGCATCCATTGCCGATGCAATAAACCTGCTGGCTGACAACCCACAGGCCAAACTGCTCGCCGGTGGCACTGACGTACTGATTCAGCTCCACCATCACAATGACCGTTATCGCCATATTGTTGATATCCACAATCTGACGGAGCTTCGTGGAATTACGCTAGCGGAAGATGACTCGCTACGCATCGGCTCAGCAACGACATTTACCCAGCTCATTGAAGATCCTATAACTCAACGTCATCTCCCGGCGTTATGTGCTGCGGCATCATCCATTGCCGGGCCGCAGATCCGTAACGTCGCTACCTACGGAGGAAATATTTGCAACGGAGCCACCAGCGCGGATTCTGCCACGCCAACGCTAATTTATGATGCGAAGCTGGAGATCCACTCCCCGCGCGGTGTTCGTTTCGTCCCGATTAATGGCTTCCACACCGGACCGGGCAAAGTGTCCCTTGAGCATGACGAAATCCTTGTCGCCTTTCATTTTCCGCCCCAGCCGAAAGAACACGCAGGCAGCGCCCATTTTAAATATGCCATGCGCGATGCGATGGATATTTCAACGATTGGCTGTGCCGCACATTGCCGACTGGATAACGGCAATTTCAGCGAATTACGCCTGGCATTTGGCGTTGCCGCGCCAACGCCGATTCGCTGCCAACATGCCGAACAAACTGCACAAAATGCGCCATTAAACCTGCAAACGCTGGAAGCCATCAGCGAATCAGTCCTGCAGGATGTCGCCCCGCGTTCTTCATGGCGGGCCAGCAAAGAGTTTCGTCTGCATCTCATCCAGACGATGACCAAAAAAGTGATTAGCGAAGCCGTCGCCGCGGCGGGGGGAAAATTGCAATGAATCACAGCGAAACAATTACCATCGAATGCACCATTAACGGGATACCTTTTCAGCTTCACGCCGCGCCAGGCACGCCGCTCTCGGAATTACTCCGCGAACAAGGACTGCTAAGCGTCAAGCAAGGTTGCTGCGTGGGTGAATGTGGTGCCTGTACGGTGCTGGTCGACGGTACTGCGATAGACAGTTGCTTATACCTTGCCGCCTGGGCTGAAGGCAAAGAAATCCGCACGCTGGAAGGTGAAGCGAAAGGCGGAAAACTTTCTCATGTCCAGCAAGCTTATGCGAAATCCGGCGCGGTGCAGTGCGGGTTTTGTACGCCTGGCCTGATTATGGCTACCACGGCAATGCTGGCGAAACCACGCGAGAAGCCATTAACTATTACGGAGATTCGTCGCGGCCTGGCGGGAAATCTTTGTCGCTGCACGGGGTATCAGATGATTGTAAATACAGTTCTGGATTGCGAGAAAACGAAGTAAAAGGATATCCGGCCTGAACTCAGGCCGGATTTACTGAGGTTATGCGTTTAACAACTCATATTTCTTTATCTTGCGATAGAGCGTAGCAATGCCGATACCCAGTTCATCAGCAACTTGCTTCTTGCTGTTATGACGTGAAAGCGCCTCGCGGATCATTTGCTTTTCCATCTCCTCCAGCGCCGTGCCGCCCGCATCATCGAGTGCCAAGTGCGCCTCGCTGACCTCTGTTACATCACTTTGCTCCGTTGTGCCATTATTCAGCAAATTTGGCGGCAATAGCGTGCTGTCGATAACTTCACCTGAAGGAACAACGTTAACCAGATATTCCATTAAATTGCTTAACTCGCGCAGGTTTCCGGGCCAACGATGCTTACGCAATATCTCGACGACATCGGGAGCAATACCCGGATAAACCGATCCCAGACGACGGGTATGCAGATGTAAAAAGTAATGTACCAGCAGTTCAATATCTTCCTGACGTTCACGCAGCGGTGGAAGAGTGATCGGGATAACATTAAGTCGGTAGAAGAGATCTTCGCGGAATTTACCTTCGGCAATGAACTGGGCCAAATTCTGGTTAGTTGCAGAAATGATGCGGATGTCGACCTGAATTGGGCTACTGGCACCAATCGGCAGTATTTCACGCGCCTCAATAGCGCGCAGTAATTTAGCCTGCAACATTAATGGCATATCACCAATTTCATCGAGAAACAGCGTGCCCGTATTCGCCGCCTGAATCAACCCTGTTTTACCGTTGGCTGAAGCGCCAGTAAATGCGCCTTTAACATAACCGAATAGTTCGCTCTCCAGAAGTTGTTCAGGAATCGCGGCACAGTTGATAGCAATAAAGGGTTTATTTCGTCTTCCACTCAACTTATGGATTGCACGCGCGACGACTTCTTTACCCGTGCCGCTTTCACCAACCACCATAACGCTGGATGGGCTGGGCGCAATACGGCTAATGAGTCGTTTTAATTGCCGCATAACACGGCACTCGCCAACCAATTGTTCAATATGCGGTTCATCAGGTGCATTTGCTACAGAAAAACTGGTATGCGATTGGTGAAACGCCATTAAAAATAATTGTCTGCCCTGAATGTTATGCAATTGACCAATGATTAATTCACTTTTATCGTCCCACGAAACAATATGCTGCATATGTCCATGGGTAAAATTACTCTCAAATGTTAATGGTCTGAAACGGATAGGTTTCCCAATAATATTATTTTGCACAACACCGAGTGTTTTTAAGGCAGTCTGATTAACAAACTGAACCCGATTTTCGTCATCAACAACTAAAACGCCCTGATCCATATTATCGATCATGGTCGCGAATATTTTACTGATGTTATCTCCTGGCCCCTGATCCTCCAAAAGTTTCGAAACAAAAATGGTGGATATATGGCGAACGTAATCAGAAAACTCGCGTAAATTATCACTGATATGTTCTTGTTGCTCGTGGGTAACTGCAATCAAACTTATCACCCCAACACAACGATCCTGTAAAATGACAGGCGTACCCAGAAATGCTTTTTCGCGACAATTATCTTTATTATCGCAACCTTCGCAAAGGGGATCGAAGCGAGACTGTGTCACAACTTTTTCAGTTTTCGTTTCCAGGACGTGGCGGAGCAGGCGTGAGTTGCCGCTCAACTGGCGGCCAAGAAACTTCCCATACGCACCCGTTCCGGCGACGCGACACAAGTTTTCATCAACGATCTCAACCTCAAGCTGCAAAACGCTGGCAAGCATTCTGGCAAAACGCTGAATTGTCGGTTGAATTTGCATCAATACTGACTGCGTAGTAGCAAGCTCCATAGCTTTACCTTCCAGACTTACTTAAAAGTCGATCATTGAAGACGTTGATGGTTCACAGATCATCATGATATTAACTCAGGCGAAATTGGCTTTGATAAAAACATAAGGTTTTTATCACTTTCTAATGAAATTATGGAAGAGATATCACATTTCTATATCAATATGAGAATTACAGCGGTGAGTTTATCAAACTGACGAGGGATAGCCTGCCCCTTTATCTTATTTCTGATACTTAGCAGCAAATAAACAACGCAATAAAAAAATCCAAACGTTTTCGTATTTTACACACAACCGGAAGCTGGCATCAATTTGTGATCTACACCACACATTACCCGTCAAATTAGTCTTTTATAGCCGCGTGGATAATTCTGGCACACTTATTGTTAGTCCCTGGTATAGCTGTGAAAACACCAATCACTTTGGCAAGTCACAGTGAAATAAACCACTTTGCCTGTCATTCCACTACCGGGACTTTATGATGAAAACTGTTAATGAGCTGATTAAGGATATCAATTCGCTGACCTCTCACCTTCACGAGAAAGATTTTTTGTTAACGTGGGAACAGACGCCTGATGAACTGAAACAAGTACTGGACGTTGCCGCAGCATTAAAAGCACTGCGTGCTGAAAACATCTCAACCAAAGTCTTTAATAGTGGATTAGGTATTTCCGTATTCCGCGACAACTCCACCCGTACCCGCTTCTCTTATGCTTCCGCGCTTAACCTGCTCGGCCTTGCACAGCAAGATCTCGACGAAGGCAAATCACAAATCGCTCACGGCGAAACCGTACGTGAAACCGCCAATATGATCTCCTTCTGCGCCGACGCTATTGGTATTCGTGACGATATGTATCTGGGCGCAGGTAACGCCTATATGCGTGAAGTTGGCGCTGCGCTTGATGACGGCTACAAGCAGGGCGTGCTTCCACAGCGTCCGGCTTTAGTGAACCTGCAATGCGATATCGACCATCCGACTCAGTCAATGGCTGACCTGGCATGGTTGCGTGAACACTTTGGTTCGCTCGAAAACCTGAAAGGTAAAAAAATCGCCATGACCTGGGCATACTCCCCAAGCTACGGCAAACCGCTCTCTGTACCGCAAGGCATTATCGGCCTGATGACCCGCTTCGGTATGGATGTCACCCTGGCCCATCCGGAAGGCTACGATTTGATCCCAGATGTAGTTGAAGTAGCTAAAAATAATGCTAAAGCCTCTGGCGGTAGCTTCCGTCAGGTCACCAGCATGGAAGAAGCCTTCAAAGACGCAGACATCGTTTATCCGAAGTCATGGGCACCTTACAAAGTGATGGAAGAGCGTACTGAACTGCTGCGTGCGAACGATCACGAAGGCTTAAAAGCACTGGAAAAACAGTGTCTGGCACAGAACGCGCAACACAAAGACTGGCATTGCACTGAAGAGATGATGGAACTGACCCGTGATGGCGAAGCCCTGTACATGCACTGCCTGCCAGCAGATATCAGTGGCGTATCCTGCAAAGAAGGTGAAGTCACTGAAGGCGTATTCGAAAAATACCGTATCGCGACCTACAAAGAAGCCAGCTGGAAGCCATACATCATCGCAGCAATGATCCTTTCCCGTAAATATTCCAAACCAGGCGCACTGCTCGAACAACTGCTGAAAGAAGCGCAAGAACGCGTGAAATAACCCCCTCGGGCCGATCGACAGGTCGGCTCTCTATTTCCAGAGGCCAAAAGGATAGGATATGTCCGTTTTCTCATTGAAGATTGATATCGCCGATAACAAATTTTTCAACGGCGAAACATCACCGCTCTTTTCGCAAAGCCAGGCAAAACTGGCGCGCCAGTTCCACCAGAAAATTGCTGGCTATCGCCCAACACCACTTTGCGCGCTGGACGATCTCGCAAACCTTTTTGGGGTGAAAAAAATTCTCGTTAAGGACGAATCAAAACGATTCGGTCTGAACGCATTCAAAATGCTCGGCGGCGCATATGCCATCGCTCAGTTGTTGTGCGAAAAATATCATCTTGATATCGAAACACTGTCATTCGAGCATCTGAAAAATGCCATCGGCGAAAAAATGACATTTGCTACAACGACCGACGGCAACCACGGGCGCGGTGTTGCCTGGGCAGCACAGCAACTCGGTCAGAACGCGGTAATTTACATGCCGAAAGGTTCCGCTCAGGAACGCGTTGACGCCATTCTGAACCTCGGAGCCGAGTGCATCGTCACTGATATGAACTATGACGATACCGTTCGCCTGACCATGCAACACGCGCAGCAACACGGCTGGGAAGTGGTGCAAGATACCGCCTGGGAAGGCTACACCAAAATCCCAACCTGGATCATGCAGGGCTATGCCACTCTGGCAGATGAAGCCGTCGAGCAAATGCGTGAAATGGGCGTAACCCCAACTCACGTTCTGCTGCAAGCCGGTGTCGGCGCGATGGCCGGCGGCGTACTGGGTTATCTGGTCGACGTCTACAGCCCGCAAAATCTGCACAGCATTATTGTTGAACCTGACAAAGCTGACTGTATCTATCGTTCTGGTGTCAAAGGCGACATCGTCAACGTTGGCGGCGATATGGCCACTATCATGGCGGGCCTGGCTTGCGGCGAACCTAACCCACTGGGCTGGGAAATCCTACGTAACTGCGCCACCCAATTCATCTCCTGCCAGGACAGCGTTGCCGCATTAGGTATGCGCGTGCTGGGTAATCCGTACGGCAACGACCCGCGCATCATCTCCGGTGAATCCGGCGCTGTCGGTTTAGGCGTTCTCGCGGCGGTTCATTATCACCCGCAACGTCAAAGCCTGATGGAAAAACTGGCGCTGAACAAAGATGCAGTGGTGCTGGTTATCAGCACTGAAGGCGACACCGACGTGAAGCACTACCGCGAAGTTGTCTGGGAAGGCAAACACTCTGTAGCACCTTAATCACCCTATTGGAACTGCTCCCCGCAAAACGGGGAGTAAAAAATCTGGAGAAAAATAATGGCTAAGAATATTCCATTCAAACTGATTCTTGAAAAAGCAAAAGATTACCAGGCAGACATGACTCGCTTTCTGCGCGATATGGTTGCTATTCCCAGTGAAAGCTGCGATGAAAAACGCGTAGTACATCGTATTAAAGAAGAGATGGAAAAAGTCGGCTTCGATAAAGTTGAAATCGACCCGATGGGCAACGTTCTCGGTTATATCGGCCACGGCCCGCGTCTGGTGGCAATGGACGCTCATATTGATACCGTCGGCATTGGCAACATCAAAAACTGGGACTTCGATCCGTACGAAGGCATGGAAACTGATGAACTGATCGGTGGCCGCGGTACTTCCGACCAGGAAGGCGGCATGGCCTCTATGGTTTATGCCGGTAAAATCATTAAAGACCTCGGTCTGGAAGATGAATACACCCTGCTGGTCACCGGCACTGTGCAGGAAGAAGACTGCGACGGTCTGTGCTGGCAGTACATTATTGAACAATCTGGCATTCGCCCGGAATTTGTGGTCAGTACCGAACCAACCGACTGCCAGGTATATCGTGGTCAACGCGGTCGTATGGAAATTCGCATTGATGTTCAGGGCGTTAGCTGCCACGGCTCTGCGCCAGAACGCGGTGATAACGCCATTTTCAAAATGGGTCCGATTCTTGGCGAATTGCAGGAACTCTCCCAGCGCCTGGGCTATGACGAATTCCTCGGCAAAGGCACCCTCACCGTTTCTGAAATCTTCTTCACATCTCCAAGCCGTTGCGCTGTAGCAGACAGCTGCGCAGTTTCAATTGACCGTCGTCTGACCTGGGGCGAAACCTGGGAAGGCGCGCTGGACGAAATCCGCGCCCTGCCTGCGGTACAGAAAGCTAACGCGGTTGTTTCTATGTACAACTACGACCGTCCTTCCTGGACTGGCCTGGTTTACCCAACCGAATGCTACTTCCCGACCTGGAAAGTGGAAGAAGATCACTTCACTGTTAAAGCCCTGGTGAACGCCTACGAAGGGCTGTTTGGCAAAGCGCCGGTTGTTGATAAGTGGACCTTCTCAACTAACGGCGTATCTATCATGGGTCGTCACGGCATTCCGGTGATCGGCTTTGGCCCGGGTAAAGAACCTGAAGCGCATGCACCTAACGAAAAAACCTGGAAATCTCACCTGGTGACCTGTGCCGCGATGTACGCTGCAATCCCGTTAAGCTGGCTGGCAACCGAATAATTACTCTTCACTTATTCCCCTCCGGTTCGCCGGAGGGTTTTTGGAGTTTGCTATGCGCGTATTGATCAAAAACGGCACTGTCGTTAACGCAGATGGACAAGCCAAACAAGATTTGCTGATTGAGAGCGGGATTGTTCGCCAATTGGGCAGCAATATTTCGCCGCAGCTCCCGTATGAAGAAATTGATGCCACTGGCTGTTACGTTTTCCCTGGCGGCGTGGATGTCCATACGCATTTCAATATTGATGTCGGCATCGCGCGCAGTTGTGATGATTTTTTTACCGGTACCCGCGCAGCTGCGTGTGGCGGTACAACAACCATTATTGACCATATGGGATTTGGCCCGAATGGCTGCCGGTTACGCCATCAACTGGAAGTTTATCGTGGCTATGCCGCCCATAAGGCGGTCATCGACTACAGCTTTCACGGTGTGATCCAGCACATTAATCACGCCATCCTCGACGAAATTCCGATGATGGTCGAAGAAGGACTGAGCAGTTTTAAACTCTATTTAACCTATCAATACAAACTCAACGATGACGAGGTTTTGCAGGCGTTACGCCGCTTGCATGAGTCCGGCGCGCTGACCACCGTGCACCCGGAAAATGATGCAGCTATCGCCAGCAAGCGGGCGGAGTTTATCGCCGCAGGGTTAACCGCGCCGCGCTATCACGCCTTGAGCCGCCCTCTGGAATGCGAAGCGGAAGCCATCGCCCGCATGATTAACCTGGCACAAATTGCCGGTAACGCCCCGCTCTATATCGTCCACCTCTCTAACGGCTTAGGTCTGGATTATCTGCGTCTTGCCCGCGCGAATCACCAGTCAGTCTGGGTTGAAACCTGCCCGCAATATCTCCTGCTGGACGAACGCAGTTACGATACAGAAGACGGCATGAAGTTCATTCTTAGCCCACCACTGCGTAACGTGCGTGAGCAGGACAAACTGTGGTGTGGCATTAGTGATGGTGCGATTGACGTGGTGGCGACCGATCACTGCACCTTCTCGATGGCCCAGCGCCAGCAAATTTCTAAAGGCGATTTCAGCCGCTGCCCAAATGGCTTGCCCGGTGTGGAAAACCGCATGCAGTTGCTGTTCTCCAGTGGCGTGATGACGGGACGTATCACACCGGAGCGTTTTGTTGAATTGACCAGTGCGATGCCCGCCAGGCTATTTGGCCTGTGGCCACAAAAAGGATTATTAGCGCCCGGCTCAGATGGTGATGTGGTAATTATCGACCCACGTCAGAGTCAACAAATTCAACACCGCCATCTCCACGACAACGCCGACTACTCGCCCTGGGAGGGTTTTACCTGTCAGGGCGCAATTGTCAGAACATTATCCCGTGGTGAAACGATTTTCTGTGACGGCACCTTTACAGGTAAAGCCGGGCGAGGTCGTTTCCTGCGACGCAAACCGTTTGTCCCTCCCGTGCTCTAACCACTGCCAGGGATCTATACACAATCAAGAATGATGAGTGAGGAAAAATGAGTAAGAAAATTGTTCTCGCCCTGGGCGGGAATGCGCTGGGCGACGATCTAGCCGGACAAATGAAAGCGGTAAAAATTACGTCTCAGGCAATTGTTGATTTAATTGCCCAGGGACATGAGGTCATCGTCACTCATGGTAACGGGCCGCAGGTGGGCATGATTAACCAGGCCTTTGAAGCCGCGGCAAAAACTGAAGCGCACTCGCCAATGCTGCCGATGTCTGTCTGTGTTGCCTTAAGCCAGGGTTATATTGGTTACGATCTACAAAACGCCTTAAGAGAAGAACTGCTTTCTCGTGGCATTAATAAACCTGTAGCAACGCTGGTTACCCAGGTCGAAGTAGATGCTAACGATCCGGCCTTCCTCAACCCGACCAAACCAATCGGTTCGTTCTTTACCGAGCAGGAAGCCGAGCAACTGACAAAACAGGGTTACACTCTGAAAGAAGATGCTGGTCGCGGCTATCGCCGTGTTGTTGCCTCGCCAAAACCGGTTGATATCATTGAAAAAGAAACGGTTAAAGCTCTGGTAGATGCAGGCCAGGTAGTGATCACCGTTGGCGGTGGTGGTATTCCTGTTATTCGTGAAGGTAACCATCTGCGTGGTGCCAGCGCGGTTATTGATAAAGACTGGGCCAGCGCCCGTTTAGCAGAAATGATTGATGCCGATATGCTGATCATTCTGACTGCGGTAGAAAAAGTGGCCATTAACTTCGGTAAAGAGAACGAACAGTGGCTCGATCGCCTGTCATTAAGTGATGCTGAACGCTTTATCGAAGAAGGTCATTTTGCGAAAGGTTCTATGCTGCCTAAAGTGGAAGCAGCCGCCTCGTTTGCTCGCTCTCGCGCTGGACGCGAAGCACTGATTACCGTATTGAGCAAAGCGAAAGAAGGGATTGAAGGCAAAACCGGAACGGTGATTTGTCAGTAATTTAAAGGCCGGGTGGGTAATACCATCCGGCCATTTTCATTTAAGCCACTTCCAGCACTTCTTTTGTCGCTTTAACGCCCTGATGCATCAACATCATTAACGCCTCAAGTACGCCGCCGCCAATTGCCCGGGCTTTATCAGAAACGCTGGTGAAATCAGCCGTTTCACCACGTGGATCGATATCACCAATTTTAAAACCACCGACCACCGCCAGTCCGTCGTTCAACAAGCCACGCACCATCCCCGTCAACGGTGCTTTAATTTCATGCTCACCAATCCAGGCAATCACATCGCCCTCTTTCACCAGATCGCCTAATTTCACGTTGGATCGCATAATGCCTGCAGCAGGAGCACGGATCACCCGTCGGGTGGTATGCCCCATAATATTGCCGGGAACACCGGTATTCTCCTGCGCACAACCAGAGTAAATCACCTGACCGAGCCAGTGCCCGCGATTTGTTTCAATTACCGCATGGCAATCCTTCCCAGCAGTAAAGCCCGGCCCAAGCGCGATTGTTACTGGTGCCATATCTGCCCGCGTACCCAAATTCTGTTTCGCCAGAATAGCGTCCACCACGCAAAGCGGTTTCAGTTCATCAAGCAATGAACAGGCGGGATCTACCATGACAGGGATGAATCCGCGTTCGGTAAGTTTCATCGCTTCCGCAGAGCTGGTTGCCAGGCGGGCAGTGACGCCTTCGACCGTCATTTCGCCATCGAACACGGCCTGGGCAAACGCCACGGTACAACGAATCACTGTCGGTTTTTCCACTTCCAGCATGATCACTTTAAAACCCGCATGATACAGACGTAGCGCCACACCACTGGCGATATCCCCCGCACCGCGAATCACCACCAGCTGGTGTCCAGAAGGATGAGAAGGTTTCATCATCAGCCCACCCGGCGCGTTATTTTTCACCTGTAATATTTCTGCCAGCACGCTGATGGCGATCTCCTGCGGCGTTTCCGCACCTATGTTGTAACCAACGGGCGCATGTAAACGGGCAATATGTTCTTCAGCCACGCCTTTCTCACGCAATTGACGTAGGAAAAGCTGAACCTTGCGGCGACTTGCCAGCAACCCCAGCCATGCAATGGGCTGTTCAATGAGTTTGTCGAGGGCTTCACGATCCTGATTATTCGTGGCAATCAGGACAAAATTATCAGGGCGAATATCCAGTGCTTCGACTGCCGCACCAAACGACTCAGCATGGAGAAGCGTGGTTGATGGTGGGAATAATTCAGGATTAAGGCTTTCGCGATAAATATCGGCAACGGCAATATCAAATCCTAATAGCGCCGCACTCTGGGCTATCGCCCGGTTGACATGCCCCGCGCCAATCAACACCAGACGAGGACGCATACCATGGACGCTGATAAACACGGACATTGCACCTCCACAATCTGACCCGACAGCATCCACACCGTTACGAGCCATACGTCCATGGATTAATCGCGGCTTACGTTCCTGCAATGCCTGAAGCGACTCTTCAATCACCTTCCGCTCAACCATTCCACCACCAATTGTACCGACGATAGAACCATCGGCGCGCACTAACATTTGTGCAGAATGGCGGGGAGTCGAGCCTCGGCTATCAACAATTTGCGCCATCGCAAACGGACAATTTTGCTCTTCAAGTTTTGCAGCCTCTGTGAAAATATTCATACCAACCTCAATGGATATCCTTTCAGTAACCCGGAATACCCGGGCCGCTAATTCACAAATCTGCGCGCGATTGCAGGATGTTCTTGTATATCGCCCAGCCAGATTGCCTCTACGTCGTGTTGTTGCAGCGGTTGAAGGAGCTCGCTTTGCGCAATCGCATTCTCACATTGAGAAAAACGGTTAATGAACCAGACTCGCCGACAACCTTGCGGTACGTTTTTAAATGCGCCCTGAGGGTGGCGAACCAGCGCAACGAGATCGCTCAGTTGCAAGGTTGCATCAGGTGTTAACCCGGTAATATCAGCAAACTGCGACCAGCGATGGACATTTTCTGTGCTCACTTTCGCACCCAAAATATGTCCTCCCATCACAGCAATCACGCAGCAACTGCTTTTGGGTATGCAAGGTTCGTGCTCATCAGGCGCTTTTAACGGCATTCCACGCGAGCCATCTGCCTCAATGAGAATTACGTCACACTCTGGTCGTTGCACCAGTGCATCAATCGCTTCTGGCATAAATCCCTGCACTTTTCCCTGGTTCGCTTTCCAGCTGTGAAAACAAAATGAAATGGGGGATGTAAGAGACGCATGAGGAAGCATGGCGGGATCACGACAGAAAACCACGGGCCAGTGAGACGTTGGCATAAACATATGTGTCGTCGTAGTGATTAACACACGCCTGCCGCTAGCCTGGAGCAGTTCTGCCAGCCAAAAAAGCAAGCTGGTTTTCCCCCCAGCCCCAACAACAGAAATCACAGTGGGGCGTTTCTGCGCGCCTAAATCAATGAATAATGCCGATGGGTCAACTATACTTTTCACGAGTCTTTATGACCTCTCTGGGATAAATTATCCCCAACTTAATCCATCAGGAAGTAACGCAATTATCAGGCGTTATTAGCCCCTATAAATAATGGAACCACTATGTCAGCCATCGACTGTATAATTACCGCCGCCGGATTATCATCAAGAATGGGGCAATGGAAAATGATGTTACCCTGGCAACAGGGAACAATTCTTGATGCAAGTATCAAAAATGCGTTGCAGTTTTGTAGCCGAATTATTTTAGTCACCGGCTATCGTGGTAATGAACTGCACGAACGTTATGCGAACCAGAGTAATATCACTATTATCCACAACCCAAATTATGCGCAGGGTTTACTGACATCAGTAAAGGCCGCAGTACCCGCGGTACAAACCGAACATTGTTTTCTCACCCACGGTGACATGCCAACCCTCACCATCGATATTTTTAGAAAAATCTGGTCGTTACGTAATGATGGCGCAATACTGCCACTCCATAAAGGTATCCCCGGCCATCCGATTTTAGTGTCAAAGCCATGCCTGATGCAGGCAACCCAGCGACCCAATGTCACCAATATGCGTCAGGCACTCCTTATGGGAGAACATTATTCCGTCGAAATAGAGAATGCAGAAATAATTTTAGATATTGATACTCCGGACGACTTTATTACAGCGCAAAAAAGGTATACTGAAATTTAGAAAACGTAGTTAAACGTTTGCGTTCAAATATTTAAACCATCCAGCCTGCTTTATCATTATGATAAGGAATCACTGATTTTGAGAAAAGAGAAAAAGTGATAAATGGGCTGGTAATAATAATTTCCAGGAGTGATTTTAATTCTCATTTGGCACCTGTGAGTTCATTCACAAAAAGCCCTTAAGTTTCGAGCCGCCTCACATTTTTTTATATTTCCCGCCAAACCTGGCAAGAGTGGTGCGATTGTTGCTCTATCCCCCTAAACCACCGGATTTCTCAACACCGGTCACTCAATGATATCTGTATAAGCTAAGGAGAGGGTTATGGGGGATATTATGCGTCCCATTCCGTTTGAGGAACTTTTGACGCGCATATTTGATGAATACCAACAACAACGCTCAATCTTTGGTATTCCCGAGCAACAGTTTTACTCACCCGTAAAAGGTAAAACTGTTAGCGTCTTCGGTGAAACCTGTGCCACTCCCGTCGGCCCTGCCGCTGGTCCGCACACGCAGCTCGCGCAAAATATTGTCACATCCTGGCTGACTGGCGGACGCTTCATCGAACTAAAAACTGTCCAAATTCTTGACCGCCTGGAACTGGAAAAGCCCTGTATTGACGCTGAAGACGAGTGCTTTAACACCGAATGGTCTACCGAATTTACCCTGCTTAAAGCCTGGGATGAATACCTCAAAGCCTGGTTTGCCCTGCACCTTCTCGAAGCGATGTTCCAGCCTTCTGATTCCGGTAAATCGTTCATCTTTAATATGAGCGTCGGTTACAACCTCGAAGGTATTAAGCAACCGCCGATGCAACAGTTCATCGACAATATGATGGACGCATCTGACCATCCGAAATTCGCTCAATACCGCGATACGCTTAATAACCTGCTCCAGGATGACGCATTTTTAGCCCGCCACGGCTTACAGGAAAAACGCGAATGCTTGCAGGCCTTACCGGCACGCATCCCCACCAGCATGGTACAAGGCGTTACCCTCTCCACGATGCACGGCTGTCCTCCGCATGAAATCGAAGCCATTTGCCGCTACATGCTGGAAGAAAAAGGGCTCAATACCTTTGTGAAACTCAACCCGACCTTACTGGGGTACGCGCGTGTTCGTGAGATCCTCGATGCCTGCGGTTTCGGTTACATAGGCTTAAAAGAAGAGTCATTTGATCACGACCTCAAGCTGACGCAAGCGCTGGAAATGCTGGAACGCCTGATGGTACTGGCAAAAGAAAAATCACTCGGCTTTGGCGTAAAACTGACTAACACTCTCGGCACCATCAACAATAAAGGCGCACTGCCTGGTGAAGAGATGTATATGTCAGGCCGTGCGCTGTTCCCGCTCTCCATCAATGTTGCAGCAGTTCTCTCTCGCGCCTTTGACGGCAAACTGCCCATTTCTTATTCCGGTGGTGCCAGTCAGCTGACTATCCGCGATATTTTTGATACTGGTATTCGCCCTATTACTATGGCAACCGACCTGCTGAAACCTGGCGGCTATCTGCGCTTAAGTGCCTGCATGCGCGAGCTGGAAGGCTCCGACGCCTGGGGGCTTGACCATGTTGACGTCGAACGACTGAACAAACTGGCAGCAGACGCGTTAACCATGGAATACACTCAGAAACATTGGAAGCCAGAAGAGCGTATTGAAGTGGCAGAAGACCTGCCGCTGACCGACTGCTACGTTGCACCGTGCGTTACTGCTTGCGCCATTAAACAGGATATTCCAGAATACATCCGTCTGCTTGGCGAACACCGCTATGCCGACGCACTGGAACTCATCTACCAACGCAACGCCCTGCCCGCCATTACCGGTCATATTTGCGATCACCAGTGCCAATACAACTGTACCCGCCTGGATTACGACAGTGCGCTGAATATCCGCGAACTGAAAAAAGTCGCGCTGGAAAAAGGTTGGGATGAATATAAGCAACGCTGGCACAAACCAGCCGGTTCTGGTTCACGCCATCCGGTTGCCGTGATTGGTGCAGGTCCGGCGGGTCTGGCAGCAGGTTACTTCCTTGCCAGAGCGGGCCATCCGGTTACGCTGTTTGAACGCGAAGCCAATGCGGGCGGCGTGGTGAAAAATATCATTCCTCAGTTCCGTATTCCTGCAGAGTTAATTCAGCACGATATCGATTTTGTTGCCGCTCACGGCGTGAAATTTGAGTATGGTTGCTCACCCGATCTGACCGTTGAACAGTTAAAAAATCAGGGCTTTCACTATGTTCTGATTGCCACCGGCACTGATAAAAATAGCGGTGTGAAACTGGCGGGCGACAACCAAAATGTGTGGAAATCACTCCCCTTCCTGCGTGAATACAACAAAGGCACTACGCTCAAGCTGGGCAAGCATGTGGTCGTTGTCGGGGCGGGTAACACCGCAATGGACTGCGCTCGTGCGGCGTTACGCGTTCCAGGCGTAGAAAAAGCAACGGTCGTTTATCGTCGTTCACTGCAAGAGATGCCAGCATGGCGCGAAGAGTATGAAGAAGCGTTGCACGACGGCGTGGAGTTCCGTTTCCTGAATAATCCGGAACGTTTCGATGCTGATGGCACCTTAACCTTGCGCGTTATGTCGCTTGGCGAACCTGATGAGAAAGGTCGTCGCCGTCCGGTTGAAACCAACGAAACAGTAACACTGCATGTAGACAGCCTGATCACCGCCATTGGTGAACAGCAGGATACTGAAGCCCTGAATGCGATGGGCGTGCCGCTGGACAAAAACGGCTGGCCAGACGTCGACCATAATGGCGAAACTCGTCTGACTGACGTCTTTATGATCGGCGACGTACAGCGCGGACCATCCTCCATTGTCGCTGCTGTCGGAACCGCGCGTCGGGCGACCGATGCCATCCTTAGTCGGGAAAATATCCGTTCCCACCAGAACGATAAATACTGGAACAACGTTAATCCGGCGGAAATCTATCAACGCAAAGGCGATATCTCTATCACCCTGGTGGATAGCGACGATCGTGACGCGTTTGTCGCCCAGGAAGCCGCACGCTGCCTTGAATGTAACTACGTTTGCAGCAAGTGTGTGGATGTCTGCCCGAACCGCGCCAACGTATCCATTGCGGTCCCTGGCTTCCAGAACCGTTTCCAGACGCTGCACCTCGACGCTTACTGTAACGAATGCGGCAACTGCGCTCAGTTCTGTCCGTGGAACGGTAAACCGTACAAAGACAAAATCACCGTCTTCAGCCTGTCGCAAGACTTTGATAACAGCAGCAACCCAGGCTTCCTTGTGGAAGATTGCCGGGTACGAGTACGTCTGAATAACCAAAGCTGGGTGTTAAACATCGACAGCGAAGGTCAGTTCAACAACGTACCACCGGAGCTGAACGATATGTGCCGCATCATTAGCCATGTCCACCAGCATCATCATTATCTGCTGGGCCGCGTGGAGGTGTAATCATGTTGATTCTGAAGAATGTCACCGCAGTGCAGTTACACCCGGCGAAAGTGCAGGAAGGCGTTGATATCGCCATCGAAAATGATGTGATTGTCGCTATCGGCGATGCGCTGACGCAACGCTACCCCGATGCCAACTACAAAGAGATGCATGGTCGGATTGTGATGCCGGGAATTGTCTGCTCGCACAACCATTTTTACTCGGGGCTTTCCCGTGGAATTATGGCAAACATCGCCCCCTGCCCGGATTTCATTTCAACGCTGAAAAATCTCTGGTGGCGGCTCGATCGCGCCCTTGATGAAGAGTCGCTCTATTACAGCGGGCTGATTTGTTCACTGGAAGCGATTAAGAGCGGCTGTACATCTGTTATCGATCACCATGCCTCTCCGGCGTATATCAGCGGGTCGCTCTCCACATTGCGCAACGCATTTTTAAAAGTTGGCCTGCGTGCGATGACCTGTTTTGAAACCACTGACCGTAACAACGGCATCAAAGAGTTACAGGAAGGTGTAGAAGAAAACGTCCGCTTCGCCCGTCAGATTGATGAGGCGAAGAAAGCAGCAACCGAGCCGTATCTGGTGGAAGCACATATCGGTGCTCACGCGCCGTTTACCGTGCCGGATGCCGGTCTGGAAATGCTGCGTGAGGCCGTGAAAGCCACAGGCCGTGGTTTACATATTCACGCTGCGGAAGACCTTTACGATGTTTCCCATAGTCATCACTGGTACGGCAAAGATCTGCTGGCACGATTAGCGCAATTCGATCTCATCGACAGCAAAACGCTGGTCGCTCATGGGCTTTATCTGTCTAAAGACGACATCGCGTTGCTCAATCAGCGTGATGCATTCCTGGTGCATAACGCCCGTTCAAACATGAACAACCATGTCGGCTACAACCATCATCTTTGCGACATCCGCAATCTGGCGTTGGGTACGGACGGTATTGGTTCAGATATGTTTGAAGAGATGAAATTTGCCTTCTTTAAACATCGCGATGCGGGTGGTCCGCTGTGGCCTGACAGTTTTGCCAAAGCACTGGCTAACGGCAACGAACTGATGAGCCGCAATTTTGGCGCGAAATTTGGCCTTCTGGAAGCCGGTTACAAAGCCGATTTAACCATTTGCGATTACAACTCGCCGACGCCGCTGCTGGCAGACAATATCGCTGGACATATCGCTTTCGGCATGGGTTCAGGCAGCGTCCACAGCGTGATGGTCAACGGCGTTATGGTCTATGAAGACCGTCAGTTTAACTTCGATTGCGATTCCATTTATGCGCAAGCCCAAAAAGCCGCCGCTGCTATGTGGCGTCGGATGGATGCGCTGGCATAAATGACAGATACCCTCTTCCTTAAAGGAAGAGGGTTAAATAAGGAAAGAAGATGATTGAACAATTTTTCAGGCCCGACTCTGTCGAACAGGCGCTGGAACTGAAGCGCCGCTATCAGGATGAAGCTGTCTGGTTTGCCGGAGGCAGTAAACTCAACGCCACACCAACCCGTACCGATAAAAAGATTGCCATATCCTTACAGGATCTGGAACTGGACTGGGTTGACTGGGATAACGGTGCATTGCGGATTGGCGCGATGTCTCGCTTGCAAACACTGCGTGATGCACGGTTTATTCCTGCAGCACTGCGTGAGGCTCTCGGCTTTGTCTACTCTCGCCATATTCGTAATCAGTCGACCATTGGTGGTGAAATCGCCGCCCGGCAGGAAGAGTCGGTGCTGCTTCCCGTCCTGCTGGCACTGGATGCCGAACTGGTTTTTGGCAACGGTGAAACTCTGTCAATTGAGGAGTACCTGGCCTGCCCATGCGATCGCCTGCTAACCGAAATCATCATTAAAGATCCGTATCGCACCTGTGCGACTCGCAAAATTAGCCGTTCTCAGGCTGGGTTAACGGTAGTAACGGCAGCCGTTGCGTTAACCGATCACGACGGTATGCGAATTGCGTTGGATGGCGTGGCCAGTAAAGCACTGCGTCTGCACGATGTTGAAAAACAAAACCTGGAAGGCGATGCCCTTGAACAGGCTGTCGCCAACGCCATTTTCCCGCAGGAAGATTTGCGGGGCAGCGTGGCCTATAAACGCTATATCACGGGAGTTCTGGTAGCCGACCTTTATGCCGACTGCCAACAGGCTGGGGAGGAAGCCGTATGATCATCCACTTTACTTTAAATGGCGCGCCTCAGGAGCTAACCGTTAATCCAGGCGAAAACGTGCAAAAGCTGTTGTTTAACATGGGAATGCACTCTGTACGCAACAGTGATGATGGCTTCGGGTTTGCCGGTTCTGACGCAATAATCTTTAACGGTAATATCGTTAACGCGTCCTTGCTTATTGCCGCACAGTTAGAGAAGGCAGATATTCGTACCGCAGAATCTCTGGGAAAATGGAATGAGTTAAGTCTGGTT
The DNA here is from genome assembly GCF_030295175.1 of Escherichia sp. HH091_1A. NCBI lineage: Bacteria > Pseudomonadati > Pseudomonadota > Gammaproteobacteria > Enterobacterales > Enterobacteriaceae > Escherichia > Escherichia sp. HH091_1A. The sequence goes on from NZ_AP025747.1 coordinate 3,641,264, forward strand.
CAACAGGCCATGGTTGATGTTGGCGTGGTGCAGTCTGGTTATAACGATCCAGCTGCGGCTCTGATTATCACCGATCTTCTCGAGCGTATCGACGCACCGACCCGCGAAGAGATCGACGACGCACTCTCAGGTCTGTTTAGCCGCGATGCTGGCTGGCAACAATACTATCAGGTCATTGAACTGGCGATTGCACGTAAAAATAACCCGCAGGCCACCATTGATATCGCTCCGACTTTCCGTGACGACCTTGAAGTCATTGGTAAGCATTATCCTAAAACTGATGCCGCAAAAATGGTGCAGGCGAAACCCTGCTATGTTGAAGACCGCGTAACGGCTGACGCCTGCGTCATTAAAATGTTACGTAGCCCTCACGCTCACGCACTGATTACTCACCTGGATGTCAGCAAAGCTGAAGCCTTACCAGGCGTCGTTCACGTTATTACTCATCTGAATTGCCCGGATATCTACTACACCCCGGGTGGTCAGAGCGCACCGGAACCGTCACCGCTTGACCGCCGTATGTTCGGCAAGAAAATGCGTCACGTCGGCGATCGCGTTGCTGCGGTCGTCGCAGAAAGTGAAGAAATTGCGCTCGAAGCACTGAAGCTCATCGACGTTGAATATGAAGTGCTTAAACCTGTAATGTCGATCGACGAAGCAATGGCGGAAGATGCGCCTGTCGTGCACGATGAACCGGTGGTGTATGTTGCTGGTGCGCCAGATACTCTGGAAGACGATAACAGCCATGCAGCCCAGCGCGGCGAGCATATGATTATCAACTTCCCGATCGGTTCTCGCCCCCGTAAAAATATCGCCGCCAGTATTCATGGTCATATTGGCGATATGGACAAAGGCTTTGCCGATGCCGATGTGATCATTGAGCGAACCTATAACTCAACGCAGGCGCAGCAGTGCCCGACTGAAACTCATATCTGCTTTACCCGTATGGACGGCGATCGTCTGGTTATCCACGCCTCCACCCAGGTACCATGGCACTTACGCCGCCAGGTCGCGCGCCTCGTGGGCATGAAACAACATAAAGTTCATGTCATTAAAGAGCGAGTTGGCGGCGGTTTTGGGTCTAAACAGGACATCCTGCTGGAAGAAGTGTGCGCCTGGGCAACCTGCGTGACCGGGCGTCCGGTACTGTTCCGCTACACCCGTGAAGAAGAGTTTATTGCTAACACCTCTCGTCACGTCGCGAAAGTCACCGTCAAACTGGGGGCAAAGAAAGATGGTCGCCTGACGGCTGTGAAGATGGATTTCCGCGCCAACACAGGCCCTTACGGCAACCACTCACTCACCGTACCGTGTAACGGACCGGCGCTGTCGCTGCCGTTATATCCGTGCGATAACGTCGATTTCCAGGTCACCACCTACTACAGCAACATTTGCCCAAATGGTGCTTATCAGGGTTATGGCGCACCGAAAGGTAACTTCGCTATCACCATGGCATTAGCGGAACTGGCTGAACAGTTACAGATCGACCAACTGGAAATTATCGAACGTAACCGGGTACACGAAGGGCAAGAGCTGAAAATTCTCGGTGCAATCGGTGAAGGTAAAGCGCCGACCTCCGTTCCTTCCGCCGCCAGCTGCGCACTGGAAGAGATCCTGCGTCAGGGTCGCGAGATGATCCAATGGTCTTCACCAAAACCACAAAACGGTGACTGGCACATCGGTCGTGGCGTCGCCATTATCATGCAGAAATCAGGGATCCCGGATATCGATCAGGCTAACTGCATGATCAAACTGGAATCAGACGGTACCTTTATCGTTCATTCTGGCGGTGCGGATATTGGTACTGGTCTGGATACGGTTGTGACGAAACTGGCAGCAGAAGTGCTGCACTGCCCACCGCAGGACGTGCATGTTATCTCCGGTGATACCGATCATGCGTTGTTTGATAAAGGCGCATATGCCTCGTCCGGTACTTGCTTCTCAGGTAACGCGGCGCGTTTGGCAGCGGAAAATCTGCGGGATAAAATTCTGTTCCACGGCGCGCAAATGTTGGGTGAGCCAGTGGCAGATGTTCAACTAGCAACGCCGGGCGTCGTGCGCGGCAAGAAAGGCGAAGTTAGTTTCGGGGATATTGCCCATAAAGGCGAAACCGGCACCGGTTTTGGTTCACTGGTGGGAACTGCCAGTTATATCACGCCTGATTTCGCCTTCCCGTATGGCGCAAACTTTGCTGAAGTTGCCGTCAACACACGTACGGGTGAAATCCGCCTGGATAAATTCTATGCCTTGCTGGACTGTGGTACACCGGTCAATCCAGAGTTAGCGTTGGGACAAATCTACGGAGCCACCCTGCGTGCTATCGGGCACAGTATGAGCGAAGAAATCATTTATGACGCCGAAGGCCACCCGTTAACGCGTGATTTACGCAGTTACGGCGCACCGAAAATTGGTGACATTCCGCGTGATTTCCGCGCTGTGCTGGTGCCGAGCGACGATAAAGTCGGCCCATTCGGGGCGAAATCAATCTCAGAAATCGGTGTAAATGGCGCAGCTCCGGCGATTGCTACCGCAATTCACGATGCCTGCGGCATCTGGTTACGCGAATGGCATTTCACACCGGAGAAAATACTCACCGCGCTGGAAAAAATATAAATAATAAATGGCCGCTTCGGCGGCCTGTTTCTCTGTTTGAACGATGACTAAATAGTGACTGCGAAAATGAGATAAGCCGTTCTCAAGGCGTCCTGCGCCCCAAATTCGTGGGAATTTATTTTACTGATTCAGATGATCAAATTTACTTTAAAAGGAGTGAAGGGATGTCTGATATAAACCATGCAGGTTCTGACCTTATATTTGAACTGGAGGATCGCCCTCCCTTTCATCAGGCTCTCGTTGGTGCCATTACCCATCTGTTGGCAATTTTCGTTCCGATGGTAACCCCTGCGTTAATCGTGGGTGCGGCCTTACAGCTTTCCGCTGAAACAACCGCCTATCTTGTTTCTATGGCGATGATCGCCTCTGGTATTGGTACCTGGTTACAGGTAAACCGCTATGGCATCGTCGGTTCTGGCCTACTCTCAATTCAGTCAGTCAATTTTTCATTTGTTACAGTCATGATTGCGCTGGGCAGCAGCATGAAAAGCGATGGTTTTCACGAAGAGTTAATCATGTCGTCGCTTCTCGGCGTCTCCTTCGTTGGCGCATTTCTGGTTGTCGGCTCTTCTTTTATCCTGCCCTATTTACGTCGGGTTATTACACCTACCGTTAGCGGCATTGTGGTGCTGATGATCGGCTTAAGCCTGATTAAAGTCGGCATTATCGATTTTGGTGGAGGATTTGCTGCCAAAAGCAGCGGTACGTTCGGCAATTACGAACATCTCGGCGTTGGTTTATTGGTTTTGATTGTGGTGATCGGCTTTAACTGCTGCCGCAGTCCGTTACTACGCATGGGAGGGATTGCCATTGGGCTATGTGTCGGTTATATCGCATCGTTATGCCTGGGCATGGTGGATTTCAGCAGTATGCGCAATTTGCCGTTAATCACCATCCCGCATCCGTTCAAATACGGGTTTAGTTTCAGCTTCCATCAGTTCCTGGTGGTCGGCACGATTTATTTGCTTAGCGTGCTGGAAGCTGTCGGCGATATCACCGCCACGGCAATGGTTTCCCGCCGCCCCATCCAGGGAGAAGAGTATCAGTCGCGTCTGAAAGGCGGCGTACTGGCAGATGGCCTGGTTTCGGTTATCGCTTCCGCTGTCGGTTCATTACCGTTAACCACGTTTGCGCAAAATAATGGGGTTATTCAGATGACCGGTGTCGCTTCTCGTTATGTCGGGCGAACCATCGCGGTCATGTTGGTTATTCTCGGCTTGTTTCCGATGATTGGCGGCTTCTTCACGACCATTCCCTCGGCTGTTCTGGGAGGCGCAATGACGTTGATGTTTTCCATGATTGCCATCGCTGGGATTCGCATCATCATCACCAACGGATTAAAGCGCCGTGAAACACTTATTGTCGCCACTTCTTTAGGTTTAGGGCTTGGCGTCTCCTACGATCCGGAAATTTTTAAAATATTGCCAGCCTCTATTTATGTATTAGTTGAAAACCCTATTTGTGCTGGTGGGTTAACTGCGATTTTATTAAATATTATCCTCCCTGGTGGCTACCGACAGGAAAACGTTCTGCCTGGTATTACCTCAGCGGAAGAGATGGATTAACAGTAAAGGAGTCAATGATGTCAGGAGAACACACGTTAAAAGCGGTACGAGGCAGTTTTATTGATGTCACCCGTACGGTCGATAACCCGGAAGAGATTGCCTCTGCGCTGCGGTTTATTGAGGATGGTTTATTACTCATTAAACAGGGAAAAGTGGAATGGTTTGGCGAATGGGAAGACGGAAAGCATCAAATTCCTGACACCATTCGCGTGCGCGACTATCGCGGCAAACTGGTAGTACCGGGCTTTGTCGATACACATATCCATTATCCGCAAAGTGAAATGGTTGGGGCCTATGGTGAACAATTGTTGGAGTGGTTGAATAAACACACCTTCCCTACTGAACGTCGTTATGAGGATTTAGAGTACGCCCGCGAAATGTCGGCGTTCTTCATCAAGCAGCTTTTACGTAACGGAACCACCACAGCGTTGGTGTTTGGTACCGTTCATCCGCAATCCGTTGATGCGCTGTTTGAAGCCGCCAGTCATATCAATATGCGTATGATTGCCGGTAAGGTGATGATGGACCGCAACGCACCGGATTATCTGCTCGACACTGCCGAAAGCAGCTATCACCAAAGCAAAGAACTGATCGAACGCTGGCACAAAAATGGTCGTCTGTTGTATGCGATTACGCCACGCTTCGCCCCAACCTCATCTCCTGAACAGATGGCGATGGCGCAACGCCTGAAAGAAGAGTATCCCGACACATGGGTACATACCCATCTTTGTGAAAATAAAGATGAAATTGCCTGGGTCAAATCGCTTTATCCTGACCATGATGGTTATCTGGATGTTTACCATCAGTACGGTCTGACAGGTAAAAATTGTGTCTTTGCTCACTGCGTCCATCTCGAAGAGAAAGAGTGGGATCGTCTCAGCGAAACCAAATCCAGCATTGCTTTCTGTCCTACCTCCAACCTTTACCTCGGCAGTGGCTTATTCAACTTGAAAAAAGCATGGCAGAAGAAAGTCAAAGTGGGCATGGGGACTGACATTGGCGCAGGAACAACTTTCAACATGCTGCAAACGCTGAACGAAGCCTACAAAGTGTTGCAATTACAAGGCTATCGCCTCTCGGCATATGAAGCGTTTTACCTTGCCACGCTCGGCGGGGCGAAATCTCTGGGCCTTGACGATTTGATTGGCAACTTTTTACCTGGCAAAGAGGCTGATTTCGTGGTGATGGAACCCACCGCCACCCCGCTACAGCAGCTGCGCTATGACAACTCTGTTTCTTTAGTCGACAAATTGTTCGTGATGATGACGTTGGGCGATGACCGTTCGATCTACCGCACCTACGTTGATGGTCGTCTGGTGTACGAACGCAACTAATAATAAAACTTTAACATCCTCGTGAGGACATCATTATGTCTGGAGACATCCTACAAACACCGGACGCACCAAAGCCACAAGGCGCGCTGGATAATTATTTTAAAATTACCGCTCGTGGCAGTACCGTTCGTCAGGAAGTACTGGCTGGCTTAACGACCTTTCTGGCCATGGTTTATTCCGTTATCGTCGTTCCGGGAATGCTGGGCAAAGCAGGTTTTCCTCCCGCAGCTGTGTTTGTTGCCACCTGTCTGGTCGCGGGCTTCGGCTCGTTGCTGATGGGCTTGTGGGCCAACTTGCCAATGGCGATTGGTTGCGCTATTTCCTTAACGGCATTTACCGCATTCAGTCTGGTACTCGGGCAACAAATTAGCGTTCCTGTCGCACTGGGTGCGGTCTTTCTGATGGGCGTCATCTTCACCGCCATTTCTGTAACCGGTGTGCGAACCTGGATATTACGTAATTTACCGATGGGTATCGCTCACGGCACAGGTATCGGTATCGGCCTGTTTCTGCTGCTGATTGCTGCTAACGGTGTGGGAATGGTTATCAAAAACCCGATTGAAGGCTTGCCGGTGGCGCTCGGTGCGTTTACCTCCTTCCCGGTGATGATGAGCTTACTGGGTCTGGCGGTCATCTTCGGTCTGGAAAAGTGCCGCGTACCTGGCGGGATCTTGTTGGTGATTATTGCAATTTCGATCATCGGCTTAATCTTTGATCCAGCGGTGAAGTACCACGGTCTGGTGGCGATGCCCAGTCTGACTGGCGAAGATGGTAAGTCTCTGATTTTCAGCCTCGATATTATGGGGGCACTCCAGCCAACTGTACTTCCGAGTGTACTGGCATTGGTGATGACCGCAGTGTTCGACGCCACCGGTACCATCCGTGCCGTCGCCGGTCAGGCGAATTTGTTAGATAAAGACAACCAGATCATCAACGGCGGTAAAGCCCTGACCAGTGACTCAGTAAGTTCAATATTCTCCGGCCTGGTGGGTGCTGCGCCCGCAGCGGTTTATATCGAATCAGCGGCAGGAACCGCCGCCGGGGGTAAAACAGGGTTGACCGCAACCGTAGTGGGGGCGTTATTCCTGTTGATTCTGTTTTTATCACCACTGTCATTTTTGATCCCTGGTTACGCCACTGCACCCGCTCTGATGTACGTAGGTTTGCTGATGTTAAGTAACGTCTCGAAGCTGGATTTCAACGATTTTATTGACGCAATGGCTGGCCTGGTGTGTGCCGTGTTTATCGTTCTGACTTGTAATATCGTTACCGGTATTATGCTGGGCTTTGTGACACTGGTCGTAGGCCGCGTCTTTGCACGCGAATGGCAAAAGCTGAATATTGGTACGGTAATCATTACTGCCGCACTGGTCGCATTTTACGCGGGTGGATGGGCTATCTAATAGATTCTCCGCGCCTTTCAGCGCGGAGAATTCTTTCAGAGAGGATTCTCACCGCTGGCAACAATACGCTGCTGGCGGACTCGCCTGAGTTCTCTTTCAGTAAGCAACTGCAGCGCCTGTGTCGGGCAAGATTCAACGCAGGCAGGCCCCTCTTCCCGCTGTTCACAGAGATCGCATTTCACAATTTGTTGCCGGGTATCCCCCGGCAACGACTGAATGGTTATCATCCCAAACGGGCACGCACTGACGCAACTCTGACAGCCAATACAACGGGCAGAATTGGCCTGCACCACCTGCTCGCCCATCGTCAGCGCTCCCACGGGGCAAGCGCCAACACAAGGGGCGTTTTCACACTGATGGCACATCACCGGCGCACTGATGCTGTCCAGTCGCTGTACCTTCAGCCGAGGCAAAAAGACATCGGCATTCAACTCCTGTTCTGAAGGGTGAGCGACCACACAGGCCACTTCACAAGTACGGCAGCCAATACAGTCAGCCGGATTAACGATAATTAACGATTTCATCACGATGCCTTCGTATCAAACAGAGTTAACATATCGCGCGCCGCCTGCCTTCCTGCGGCCATTGCAGTGACAACCAGATCCGCGCCATGAACTGCATCCCCACCAGCAAAGACTTTTTTCAGATGCGTCTGGGTGGGTAAATACCCGACGTCCCCGGTTTGAATCAGGCCCCATTTATCGAGCTTAATTCCGCTGCCTTGCAACCACGGCATGGCATGCGCCTGGAAACCAAAGGCCATAATCAGAACATCGGCAGGCAGCTCAAACTCTGAACCCGCTACCGGACGAGGACGACGGCGTCCATCCGGCCCCGGCTCCCCCATAGCGGTACGAATAAGGCCCACCGCAGTTAAATGCCCATTTTCGTCACAAGCGATATATTGCGGCTGAACATTGAACTGAAACTCGACACCTTCCTCGCGCGCATTGACCACCTCTTTACGCGAGCCCGGCATACTGACTTCATCACGACGATACGCGCAGGTCACGCTGGCGGCATTGAGGCGGATGGAAGTCCGCAAACAATCCATGGTCGTATCGCCACCGCCCAATACCACGACTCGCTTACCTTCCACATCCGTCAGCGGATACTCTTCAGACTCCGGCAACCCCATGAGCTGGCGGGTATGGGCAGTCAGGAACGGTAGAGCCTGAATGACACCGGGCGCATCTTCATGCGGCAGATCTGCTCGCATCATCCCGTAAGTCCCCACGCCGATGAAAACGGCATCATATTCAGAAGTTAAATCGCTAAAGGTAATATCGCGGCCAATCTCACAGTTGAGATGAAAGTCGATTCCCATTGCGGTGAATATCTCACGCCGCTGGCTTAAGACTGTTTTATCGAGTTTGAAAGGAGGAATGCCAAAAGTCAGCATACCGCCAATTTCTGGATGGCGATCAAAGACATCAACCTGAACTCCCGCGCGCGCCAGGATATCAGCACACCCTAATCCTGCAGGCCCAGCGCCAATCACCGCCACTTTTTCGATACGGGGAACCACCATGCTGACATCGGGACGCCAGCCCATCGCCAACGCAGTATCGGTGATGTAGCGTTCCAGATTCCCGATAGAGACTGCGCCAGAGTGATCTTTCAAAGTACATGCGCCTTCACAAAGACGGTCCTGTGGACATACCCTGCCGCAGATTTCTGGTAAGGAACTGGTCTGGTGGCAAAGTTCTGCCGCTTCAATAATCTTTCCTTCCTGCACCAGACGGATGTAATCCGGAATAGCGTTATGCAGCGGGCAATGCCAGTTGCAGTTAGCTTTTTCGGCGCAATAAACACAGCGGTCACTCTCATAAGTCGCTTGTTGTGGATCCAGCCCGCAATAAATTTCGCCAAAGTGGGTTTTCCGTTCACTCGCTGAAATTTTATCTGCGCCTTTACGCGAGTTAACGGGGAGCAACGCTGCACTGCGAGATGGCTGAGCGTCTGATGACGCTTTTCCTGCTGCCGTTTTGCGCTGGCGGGCCACCTTTATCTGCTGCAACCCTTTATCGTCCATCAGCCGTAACGCCTGTGTTGGGCATACGTCAATACAGGCTTGCGTGCCGGAACTGCGCTGATTACAAAGGTCGCATTTCTGCGCAATCGTATCGACCATCTCAACGACGCCAAAGGGGCAAGCGATTGCGCATCTTTTACAACCAATACATTTTTGCTCGTCCAGTTGTACGCTATCGGGCTGGAAAGTCAGAGCATTAACCGGACAAGCCGTAACGCAAGGAGCATTGTTGCAGTGATGACAGGCCACCGGATTCGCAGCCTGGCCTTTCCCTACAACGTGGATACGCGGTCGAAAGTCAGTGTGACTCAGCGGCCAGTTTTCTTGATTATGTGAACCGCCCCGGGTTTCCTGGAGAGTGTTTTATCTGTGAACTCAGGCTGCCAGATCATTGTTTCCGATGGAAGCATAATAAGCTTTTTCTGCTTCTGCCGGAGGAGTATGGCCCAGCCTTCCCAGCAATCGTCGATTGTTATACCAGTCCACCCACGTTAGTGTGGCCAGTTCCACTTCTGCACGGTTTTTCCAGCTCTTACGGTGTATTACCTCCGCTTTGTAAAGACCATTGATGCTCTCAGCCATCGCGTTGTCATACGAGTCGCCTGTACTCCCTGTTGATGCCAGTAATCCGGCTTCTTTTAGTCGCTCCGTATAGGCCAGTGACACATACTGAGAGCCTTTATCGCTGTGATGGATGGTGCCAGACGGACGACGGGCCCACAACGCCTGCTCCAGCGCATCCAGCACGAATGTCGTTTCCATAGACGATGAGACCCGCCACCCCACGATGTATCCGGCAAACACATCAATGATAAACGCCACATAGACGAAGCCCTGCCATGTGCTGACGTAAGTAAAATCAGCCACCCACAGCTGGTCAGGACGTTCTGCCACGAACTGACGGTTTACGCGGTCACCTGTGGCAACGGTTTTCCGGCTGACGGTAGTGCGGACCTTTTTACCCCGGAGAACACCGGCAAGTCCCATAACCGCCATGAGGCGCGCCACTGTACATCTGGCCACCCTGATTCCTTCCCGTAACAACTGACGCCAGACTTTACGCACACCGTACACCTGATGATTTTCATCGTATACGCGCTGTATCTCTCTCTTCAGCCAGTCATCGTGCTGCGCACGGGCACTGCGTTTATCCGGATGATGTCGCTGTTGCTGACAATGGTAATACGTTGACGGGGCAATATGCAGTTCGCTGCATACCGGTCCGACCCCGTACTGCTCACGCAGCTTATCCAGCAGTGGCATCATTTTTTCCAGAGGCGGTCGAACTCCGCCTTCGCAAAATAAGCGGAAGCCTGGCGAAGGATATCGTTACTGCGGCGCAGTTCACGATTTTCACGTTCCAGCTCTTTCAGACGCTGACGTTCAGCGCTGGTGAGCCCACCATCACCGCCCCCGGTATCCCGCTCATGCTGGCGAACCCAGACACGCAGAGTCTCCGGCGTACAGCCAATCTTTGGGGCAATGGAACAAATTGCCGCCCACTGTGAGTCATATTCATCCTGACTTTCCAGAACCATACGAATCGCCCGCTGACGGACTTCGGGGGAAAAACGAGTATTTTTAGTCATCCTGTTTACCTCTTTCTCAGGGAGTTTAGTCTCCAGGATTTCCGGGGCGGTTCAATGTGCCACCGCACAGGCAATTTCACAAGCATGACAGCCTATACATTCCGCAGCTTCAGCAGCGATAAACTTATTCATTTGCATCCCTTTCATTTAATGAGTTATGTCTTCTCAAAGTTCGCGATGCAATAAACGGGCATATATTAGGTAGCATGACCGTTTTAATTATAATTTTGCGACTGAGTTCAAATTATTGCCCCTCAATCTGTGCCGCTTTCATTATTTCAACATTGCCGACCAAAAGAGCGCTATCCAGATAAAAACGATTAAATGCGAGAGTGCGGCATGCCAGAATGATTAATGAAATATCAATATGAGAAAATTACAGATAATTCCATTGTCAGGTTCTCTTCTCATTTTCGTGGTTTAACCACGATTATGTGATTGCCTCCGCAATTCCTGTCTCTAACTCCCCTTCCTCGCAAAAACTGGCACTCCACGAGCATATGTTTAGACAGTTTCAATAACGTAAACGGTTGCTTTTTACTCTGGCGGGCGAAAGGAGAAACACTGATGAGCGCCATAGATTCCCAACTTCCCTCATCTTCAGGGCAAGACCGCCCAACTGATGAGGTTGACCGCATATTATCACCAGGAAAGCTGATCATACTCGGTCTGCAACACGTCCTTGTAATGTACGCAGGTGCAGTCGCTGTTCCTCTTATGATTGGTGACCGACTGGGCCTCTCAAAAGAAGCTATTGCGATGCTCATTAGCTCGGATCTCTTTTGCTGCGGGATCGTCACATTATTACAATGTATCGGTATCGGCCGCTTTATGGGGATCCGTCTGCCGGTGATTATGTCGGTAACCTTTGCTGCTGTAACACCAATGATAGCCATTGGCATGAACCCGGATATCGGCCTGCTGGGGATATTTGGTGCCACTATCGCCGCGGGATTTATCACCACATTATTAGCACCACTTATCGGTCGCTTAATGCCTTTATTCCCGCCACTGGTTACCGGTGTGGTTATTACTTCTATCGGGCTTAGCATTATTCAGGTCGGTATTGACTGGGCCGCTGGAGGTAAAGGGAATCCGCAATATGGTAATCCCATTTATTTAGGTATCTCCTTTGCCGTCTTAATTTTTATCTTGCTCATTACTCGCTATGCGAAAGGATTTATGTCCAACGTCGCCGTATTACTGGGGATTGTATTTGGCTTTTTACTTTCGTGGATGATGAATGAAGTCAATTTGTCCGGGCTACATGATGCTTCGTGGTTTGCGATTGTCACCCCAATGTCGTTTGGTATGCCGGTATTTGACCCCGTTTCTATTCTAACCATGACCGCTGTGTTAATCATCGTGTTTATCGAGTCGATGGGGATGTTCCTGGCACTGGGTGAAATAGTCGGTCGTAAACTCTCTTCGCACGATATTATTCGCGGGCTGCGTGTCGATGGTGTAGGGACAATGATAGGCGGAACGTTTAACAGCTTCCCCCACACGTCATTTTCTCAAAACGTTGGCCTGGTTAGCGTGACTCGCGTTCATAGTCGCTGGGTGTGTATTTCTTCGGGGATCATATTAATCATGTTTGGCATGGTGCCCAAAATGGCGGTGCTGGTAGCCTCGATTCCGCAATTTGTGCTTGGCGGCGCAGGGCTGGTGATGTTCGGCATGGTACTGGCGACGGGGATTCGAATTCTGTCGCGCTGTAACTACACCACTAACCGTTACAACCTCTATATTGTGGCGATCAGTCTCGGCGTTGGCATGACTCCGACGCTCTCTCACGATTTCTTTTCTAAGTTACCGGCCGTACTGCAACCGTTGCTGCATAGCGGCATTATGCTCGCAACCCTTAGCGCCGTTGTGCTGAACGTCTTCTTTAATGGCTATCAGCATCATGCTGATCTGGTGAAGGAATCCGTCTCTGATAAAGATTTAAAAGTCAGGACAGTACGTATGTGGCTTCTGATGCGCAAGCTGAAGAAAAATGAGCATGGAGAATAATATGAATCTTTTAATGCGCGCTATATTCAGTCTGTTGTTGCTTTTTACTCTCTCTATTCCTGTCATTTCTGACTGTGTTGCAATGGCCATTGAAAGTCGCTTCAAATATATGATGCTGCTTTTTTAAATGGTTTTACCTGTCGACATCCGCTCAAAACGGGCGGTTGTCGATAAACGCTCACTTGGTTAATCATTTCACTCTTCAATTATCTATAATGATGAGTGATTAGAATTACATGTGAGAAATTATGCAAACGGAACACGTCATTTTATTGAATGCACAGGGAGTTCCCACGGGTACGCTGGAAAAGTATGCCGCACACACGGCAGACACTCTCTTACATCTCGCGTTCTCCTGCTGGCTGTTTAATGCCAAAGGGCAATTATTAGTTACCCGCCGCGCCCTTAGCAAAAAAGCATGGCCGGGCGTGTGGACTAACTCGGTTTGTGGGCACCCACAACTGGGAGAAAGCAACGAAGACGCGGTGATCCGCCGTTGCCGTTATGAGCTTGGCGTGGAAATTACGCCTCCTGAATCTATCTATTCTGACTTTCGCTACCGCGCCACCGATCCGAATGGCATTGTAGAAAATGAAGTATGTCCGGTATTTGCCGCACGCACGACCAGTGCGTTACAGATCAACGATGATGAAGTGATGGATTATCAATGGTGTGATTTAGCAGCGGTTTTACGCGGTATTGATGCCACGCCGTGGGCGTTCAGTCCGTGGATGGTGATGCAGGCGACAAATCGCGAAGCCAGAAAACGATTATCTGCATTTACCCAGCTTAAATAAAAAACCCCGACATTTGCCGGGGTTGTGAGCATAACGTAATGCTTATTTCACCGGACGCATCGCCGGGAACAGAATAACGTCACGGATGGTATGGCTGTTGGTGAACAGCATTACCATACGGTCGATACCAATTCCCAGACCTGCTGTCGGCGGTAAGCCGTGTTCCAGTGCGGTGACGTAATCTTCGTCGTAGAACATCGCTTCGTCGTCGCCTGCGTCTTTCGCGGCAACCTGATCCAGGAAGCGCTGCGCCTGATCTTCCGCGTCATTCAGCTCGCTAAAACCGTTACCGATTTCACGACCACCAATGAAGAACTCAAAGCGGTCAGTGATTTCCGGGTTAACGTCATTACGACGCGCCAGCGGAGAAACTTCTGCCGGATATTCAGTAATGAAGGTCGGCTGGATCAGATGTGCTTCTGCCACTTCTTCGAAGATCTCGGTAACGATACGGCCCAGACCCCAGCTCTTCTCAACGTGGATGCCGATAGATTCAGCAATCGCTTTCGCAGAGTCGAAGTTGTCCAGATCCGCCATGTCGGTTTCCGGGCGATATTTCTTGATCGCTTCACGCATGGTCAGTTTTTCGAACGGTTTACCGAAGTCCAGCGTTACGTCGCCGTAGGTCACTTCCGTCTTACCGAGAATATCCTGTGCCAGAGTACGGAACAGCGATTCGGTCAGCTCGATCAGATCTTTGTAATCCGCGTAAGCCATATAGAGTTCCATCATGGTGAACTCTGGGTTATGACGTACGGAGATACCTTCGTTACGGAAGTTACGGTTGATTTCGAATACACGCTCGAAGCCACCAACTACCAGACGCTTGAGGTACAGTTCCGGCGCGATACGCAGGTACATGTCGAGATCCAGCGCATTGTGATGGGTGATAAACGGACGCGCCGCCGCGCCGCCTGGGATCACCTGCATCATCGGCGTTTCAACTTCCATAAAGCCACGATTCACCATGAACTGGCGAATGCCAGAGAGGATCTGCGAACGCACTTTAAAGGTGTTGCGGGATTCATCGTTAGAAATGAGATCCAGATAACGCTGACGATAGCGCGCTTCCTGATCCTGCAAACCGTGGAATTTGTCCGGCAGCGGACGCAGTGCTTTGGTCAGCAGACGCAGCTCGGTGCAATGGATCGACAGTTCGCCAGTTTTGGTTTTGAACAGTTTACCTTTCGCGCCGAGGATATCGCCGAGATCCCATTTTTTGAATTGATCGTTGTAAACGCCTTCCGGTAAATCGTCACGGGCAACGTACAGCTGAATGCGGCCGCCAACGTCCTGCAGAGTAACGAAGGAGGCTTTACCCATAATACGACGGGTCATCATGCGGCCAGCAACGGCAACTTCGATGTTCAGCGCTTCCAGTTCTTCGTTTTCTTTGCCGTCGAATTCTGCGTGCAATTGGTCAGAGGTATGATCGCGACGGAAATCGTTCGGGAAGGCAATCCCCTGCTCACGCAGGTTCGCCAGCTTCTCACGACGCGTTTTCAGTTCATTGTTAAGATCGACTACCGCGTCAGCGCCCTGTGCGTGTTGTTCAGACATGTTGGTTCCTCATAACCCTGCTTTCAAACTTGCTTCGATAAATTGATCCAGGCTGCCGTCCAGCACTGCCTGCGTGTTACGAGTTTCTACCCCGGTACGCAGATCTTTAATGCGGGAGTCATCAAGGACATAAGAACGAATCTGGCTGCCCCAGCCGATGTCAGATTTGTTATCTTCCATCGCCTGTTTCTCGGCATTTTTCTTCTGCATCTCCAGTTCATAAAGCTTCGCTTTCATCTGCTTCATGGCCTGGTCTTTGTTCTTGTGCTGGGAACGGTCGTTCTGGCATTGGGTCACAATCCCGGTCGGGATGTGAGTAATACGCACCGCAGATTCGGTACGGTTAACGTGCTGACCGCCCGCGCCGGACGCGCGATAAACGTCAATGCGCAGATCCGCCGGATTGATTTCGATATCGATATCATCATCGACTTCCGGGTAAACAAACGCGGAGCTGAACGACGTGTGGCGACGACCGCCGGAGTCAAACGGGCTCTTGCGCACCAGGCGGTGAACGCCGGTTTCTGTACGCAGCCAGCCGTAAGCGTAATCGCCGGAGATTTTGATAGTCACGGATTTAATACCCGCCACTTCACCTTCCGACTCTTCGATGATTTCAGTTTTGAAACCACGCGATTCAGCCCAGCGCAGATACATACGCTCAAGCATGCTCGCCCAGTCCTGTGCTTCCGTACCGCCAGAACCTGCCTGAATATCGAGGTAGCAGTCGGCGCTATCATATTCGCCAGAGAACATACGACGGAACTCAAGCTGCGCCAGTTTTTCTTCCAGGGCGTCGAGTTCAGCAACGGCTTCGTTAAAGGTTTCTTCGTCGTCAGCTTCTACAGCCAGCTCCAGCAGACCAGAAACATCTTCCAGCCCCTGTTTCATTTGGTCGAGGGTGTCGACAACGGCTTCGAGGGAGGAACGCTCTTTACCCAGCGCCTGTGCGCGTTCGGGTTCGTTCCAGACATCCGGCTGTTCCAGCTCGGCGTTTACTTCTTCCAGACGCTCTTTCTTGGCGTCGTAGTCAAAGATACCCCCTAAGAACGTCGGAGCGTTCCGTGAGGTCCTGAATGCGATTATTTACCGGATTAATTTCAAACATGGTCTGATTTCTTTTATTGAGCTAGTCAAAATGCGATGATAAGAGCGGGATTGTACCGAATCCACGCTCTTTTTTATAGATAATATGACGCTAAATTGGCCAGATATTGTCGATGATAATTTGCAGGCTTCGGTTGCCACGAAACTCGTTGATATCCAGCTTGTAAGCCAGTTGCACTTCGCGCACGCCGTTATCCGGCCAGAGGGCGGTATCGACATTAAAAGCAATACCGTCCAGCAGCGGACCGCCGCCGACCGGTTCGACCATGACTTTCAAATGACGTTCACCCACCAGTCGCTGTTGCAGCAGACGGAAATGACCGTCAAACAGCGGCTCCGGGAACATCTGCCCCCACGGGCCAGCATCGCGCAGCAGCTGCGCCACTTCCATGGTCATTTCGGCTGGGCTTAGCGGACCGTCTGACACCACTTCGCCTTGCAATAGCGAAGGGTCCAGCCACTCAGTAACCAGTTCGCCAAACCGTTGCTGAAAGAGTTCGAATTTATCCTCTTCCAGCGACAGGCCTGCCGCCATCGCATGACCGCCAAACTTCAGCATCATGCCGGGGTAGAGTGTGTCTAGCCGCTCCAGCGCATCACGCATATGCAGCCCCTGAATGGAGCGACCGGAACCTTTCAGCGTACCGTCACCCGCAGGCGCAAAAGCGATAACCGGACGGTGAAAACGCTCTTTAATACGCGAAGCCAGAATACCGACAACGCCCTGATGCCATTCCGGGTGATACATTGCCAGCCCGCCGGGTAGCGTGTCGCGGCTGCGCTCCAGTTTCTCGCACAGGGTCAGGGCTTCAACCTGCATTCCCTGTTCGATCTCTTTTCGCGTCTGGTTTAGCGCATCGAGTTCATTTGCCAGTACTCGCGCTTCGCCGATGTTGTCGCACAGCAACAGCGCCACACCAACGGACATATCATCCAGTCTCCCGGCTGCATTGAGACGTGGCCCCAGCGCAAAACCTAAATCGCTGGCGGCGAGTTTTTGCGCATCGCGGTTGGCCACTTCCAGCAACGCTTTAATCCCTGGACGGCACTTTCCGGCACGGATGCGACTCATCCCCTGCCAGGTCAGAATGCGATTATTAGCATCCAGCGGCACGACGTCCGCCACTGTCCCCAACGCGACCAGATCCAGCAGTTCTGCCAGGTTAGGAATTGCGATGCCGCGCTCATCAAACCAGCCCTGATCGCGCAAAAAGGTGCGCAGCGCCAGCATCAGATAAAACGCCACCCCCACGCCTGCCAGTGATTTCGACGGGAAATTGCAGTCGCGCAAGTTAGGGTTAATGATCGCTTCCGCCGCGGGTAATGTTTCGCCCGGCAAATGGTGATCGGTAACAATAACCGGAATGCCCAACGATCGAGCATGTTCAACCCCCGCATGGGAGGAAATGCCGTTATCCACCGTGACAATTAACTGCGCGCCACGGGCATGGGCCTGATCGACCACTTCCGGGCTTAAGCCGTAACCGTCTTCGAAACGGTTTGGTACCAGGTAGTCGATATTGCTGCAACCAAGCGAGCGCATCGCCAGCACGCTTAGAGCCGTGCTGGTGGCACCGTCGGCGTCGAAGTCACCGACCACCATAATCCGCGTTCCTTCGCGAAAAGCGTTGTAAAGGATCTCAACGGCCTTTTCGACGCCGCTCAGTTGCTGCCAGGGCAGCATACCTTTTACACTACGTTCCAGTTCTTGCGCACTGCGTACTCCCCGGCTGGCATATAAACGGCGCAGCAAGGGAGGCAATTCAGCGGGCAAGTCTGCCGTTTCATCGACTTCACGGCGACGAAGTTGTATCTGTTGTTTCACGCGAATTATTTACCGCTGGTCATTTTTTGGTGTTCGTCGAGGAATTCTTTCATCTCTTTCGGCGGCTGGTAACCCGGAACAAGTGTGCCATTGCTCAGCACAATTGCCGGAGTGCCACTAACGCCAAGCTGGACGCCAAGTGCGTAATGATCGGCAATATCGATATCGCAACTTGCCGGAGTGGCAGCTTTACCCGCCATCACATCATCAAACGCTTTCTTTTTATCTTTCGCACACCAGATGGCTTTCATTTGTTGCTCAGCCTGGCTCTCCAGCCCCTGGCGAGGGAAAGCAAGATAACGCACGGTGATCCCCAGCGCGTTGTAGTCTGCCATTTGCTCATGCAGTTTGTGGCAGTAACCACAGGTAATATCAGTAAACACGGTAATGACGTGTTTTTCCTGCGGCGCTTTATAAACGATCATCTCGTTTTCAAGCGCGTTCAGCTGCTTTAACAACATCTTATTAGTGACATTGACCGGAGTCGTTCCGCTAACGTCATACATTGGTCCCTGAATGATATGTTTACCGTCATCGGTGATGTACAACACACCGCTGTTAGTCAGAACTGTCTTCATACCAGCCACGGGCGCAGGCTGAATATCGCTGCTTTTGATGCCCATTTTGGCTAACGTCTGTTGAATTGCCGCGTCATCCGCCTGAGCAAAGCCTGAAAACGCCGCCAACAACGTAAATAACATAAAACCTTTCTTCATAAATCTTCCCGTTCTTTTCAGACATCACGCCCGCGGGTGATGCTGTTGATGAAGTTGCCGCAGACGCTCGGTAGCGACATGCGTATAAATTTGCGTGGTGGAGAGATCGCTGTGGCCCAGTAGCATCTGAACCACGCGTAAATCCGCACCATGATTTAATAAATGAGTGGCAAAGGCGTGACGCAACACATGCGGTGACAACTTTTCGCTGTCGATCCCCGCCAGCACAGCATAATGTTTAATGCGGTGCCAGAAGGTTTGTCTCGTCATCTGCTGCGCGCGCTGGCTGGGAAACAACACGTCAATTGACACACCGTTTAGCAACCACGGTCGCCCGTGTTCCAGATAAGTTTCCAGCCAGTAAACCGCCTCTTCACCTAACGGCACAAGGCGTTCTTTGTTGCCTTTACCAATGACCCGTACTACGCCCTGACGCAGGCTGATATCACTCATTGTCAGCCCGACCAGTTCAGAGACTCGCAGCCCGGTAGCATACAACACTTCAAGCATGGCTTTATCGCGCAGCTCCAGTGGCTGATCAATTAATGGTGCCTGTAATAATCGTTCGACCTGCGCTTCGCTTAAATCTTTTGGCAAACGCTGGGGCAATTTCGGCGAAGCGAGATGCGCGCTGGGATCGTCTTCACGAAACTTTTCGCGATAAAGATACTGGAACAATCGGCGCACTGCACTCAGCAAACGCGCTGAGCTGGTGGCTTTATACCCACCCTCCAGCCGTTCTGCCAGTAATGTCTGCAAATCGTCACTTTGCGCCGTCGCCAGCGTCAACCCGCGGTGATGCAACCACTCCACCATCATTGACAGATCGCGACGGTATGCGTTCAACGTATTGTCAGCCAGATTTTTTTCCAGCCACAGAGCATCAAGAAACTGCTCGATGCGTGCCAGATCCTGTTTCACTTGCGCCCCTTATGGTCACTCATTTGATCCATTATGCCTTATTGTGCCGTGACTAAAGCGATTCTGATACACTAGCCGCAAAAGCCACAGCAGAATCGAGAAGCTTACGTTATGAATATGGGTCTTTTTTATGGTTCCAGCACCTGTTATACCGAAATGGCGGCAGAAAAAATCCGCGATATTATCGGCCCAGAACTGGTGACCTTACATAACCTCAAGGACGACTCCCCGAAATTAATGGAGCAGTACGATGTGCTCATTCTGGGTATCCCGACCTGGGATTTTGGCGAAATCCAGGAAGACTGGGAAGCCGTCTGGGATCAGCTCGACGACCTGAATCTCGAAGGTAAAATTGTTGCGCTGTATGGGCTTGGCGATCAACTGGGGTACGGCGAGTGGTTCCTCGATGCGCTCGGCATGCTGCATGACAAACTCTCGACCAAAGGCGTGAAGTTCGTCGGCTACTGGCCAACGGAAGGATATGAGTTTACCAGCCCGAAACCGGTGATTGCTGACGGGCAACTGTTCGTGGGTCTGGCACTGGACGAAACTAACCAGTATGACCTTAGCGACGAGCGTATTCAGAGCTGGTGCGAGCAAATCCTCAACGAAATGGCAGAGCATTACGCCTGATGTCACTGACGGCTTAGCGCACAGGCTTTGCCGTCATCTTTATCTTTGCGTCTCTTGTTGCAACAAAATCCGCCGTAAATCCCGCCATTCGGCTTCGTCCATGCTGTCGGCTGCCAGCCATAAATGTTGCCGTTTACCGCTGTCAGAACGTAAACGCAGCATCATGCCGCTCTTAATCATCCACGGCGCTTTGACGATGCTCCACTCCTGCCCTTGCCAACGCAAACGCCCGTCCATCAACAGGCGAATTTCCCCCTGGCGGGCATTAATGCGTCGCTGGCTGCGAACGCAATCAAACACCACCAGCGAAAGTAACACCATCCATAACGGGGTGTAACTGAGCGGCCAGGGCATGAGTAAAATAACAGCGGCAACCAGCCCATGAATCAGCAAGGAAAGCCACTGCGCGCGCCAGGAGACGCGTAAATCAGATTGCCACAGGACCACGTTCCCGATTCCGTGTCTGGATGAGTCGGACCATCATTTCCAGTTCTGCATCGGCCGGTTTACCATGATTCATCAGCCAGTTGAACAGATCGGGATCGTCACATTCCAGCAGACGAATAAAGATGCGTTTTTCGTCATCACTTAAGCTGTCGTACTCATGTTCGAAAAACGGCATGATTGAAATATCGAGTTCGCGCATACCACGGCGGCATGCCCAGTGAATGCGGGCTTTGTTATTAATGTCCATCTTCTTCCTGTCTCACGAAAATCCAGTACCAGGCTATTGTAACGTGTTTTTCGACTTCTTTTGCGGGAATATCAGTAAACACAATCGCGATCGCGAAATTAACCCACAATATTTCAAGGGATTCATTTTTTTGGAAGTCGCCTCGCAAAGCATATCAGAAGGCACAGATCGCGTAGTGAAAGCACTTGCATTGCCTCATAGCTCTTTTACCATTAGTCATAAATACGCCGTTTGTAAAACAGGACTCCATTATGGCTTTTACACCTTTTCCTCCCCGTCAGCCTACGGCTTCTGCCCGTTTACCGCTGACGCTGATGACGCTTGATGACTGGGCGCTTGCCACCATTACTGGCACGGACAGCGAAAAATATATGCAGGGTCAGGTGACAGCAGATGTCAGCCAGATGACAGAAGATCAGCACCTGCTCGCCGCCCATTGCGATGCCAAAGGTAAAATGTGGAGCAATTTACGTCTGTTCCGCGACGGCGACGGCTTTGCGTGGATTGAACGGCGCAGCGTGCGCGAGTCGCAACTGACTGAACTGAAAAAATATGCGGTGTTCTCTAAAGTGACCATCGCGCCAGACGATGAACGTGTGCTGCTTGGTGTTGCCGGTTTTCAGGCACGCGCCGCGCTGGCAAATCTCTTTAGTGAACTGCCTACGAAAGAAAAACAGGTAGTTAAAGAAGGCGCGACCACTTTGCTATGGTTTGAACACCCGGCAGAACGTTTCCTGATCGTAACCGATGAAGCTACCGCCAATACGCTGACCGATAAACTGCGCGGTGAAGCGGAACTGAACAATAGCCAACAGTGGCTGGCATTAAACATTGAAGCGGGTTTTCCGGTGATTGATGCCGCCAACAGCGGGCAGTTTATCCCACAGGCGACCAACCTCCAGACGTTGGGCGGCATCAGCTTTAAAAAAGGCTGCTATACCGGACAAGAGATGGTGGCACGGGCTAAATTCCGCGGTGCCAACAAACGTGCCCTCTGGCTGCTGGCAGGTAGCGCCAGCCGACTGCCGGAAGCGGGTGAAGATTTAGAGCTGAAAATGGGCGAGAACTGGCGTCGTACCGGTACGGTGCTGGCTGCGGTAAAACTGGAAGATGGTCAGGTCGTGGTACAGGTCGTCATGAATAACGATATGGAACCGGACAGCATCTTCCGCGTGCGTGACGATGCGAATACATTGCATATCGAGCCGCTGCCCTATTCGCTCGAAGAGTAAATCTCTGTATCGCTCCGGCGACTATTGCCTGATGCGACGCTGACGCGTCTTATCATGCCTGGGATTTGGTGCCTTTATCACACCAAGGACGCGGCCCGTAGGCCGGATAAGGCGTTCACGCCGCATCCGGCAGTTGCGATCCGATGCCTGATGCGACGCTGACGCGTCTTATCAGGCCTACAAAGGCACACCAATTACGCCTGCCCAATATACAAATAGATCGCCAGAAAGTGGCACACGCTGCCGCCGAGCACAAAGCCGTGCCAGATGGCATGATTGTACGGAATGCGTTTGCAGACATAGAAAATCACCCCGAGCGAATAAACCACTCCGCCTACCGCCAGTAAGGTAACGCTGCCCGCCGCGAGCTTAACGGCCATTTCATAAATCACCACCAGCGACAGCCAGCCCATCGCCAGATAAGTCACCAGAGATAAAATTTTGAATCGGTGCGCAATGGTCAGCTTGAACAGAATCCCCAACAGCGCCAGGCTCCAGATAACAATCATCAACCCGCGCGCTAACGGAGAATCCAGCCCCACCAGCAAAAACGGCGTGTAGGTTCCGGCAATCAATAGATAAATGGCACAGTGGTCAAATTTCTTCAGCCACATTTTTGCCCGTTGATGGGGAACGGCGTGATAAAGCGTCGAAGCAAGAAACAGCAGGATCATACTGCCGCCATAGAGGCTGTAACTGGTTATCGCTGTGGCGCTGGCATTGAGATCCACCGCCTGAACCAGTAGCAACACCAGCCCAACGATACCAAACACCAGCCCAATGCCGTGACTGACGCTGTTGGCAATTTCCTCTGCCAGCGAATATCCCTGCTTAATGAGGGGCTTCTGAACCATAACTTACTCCGGAGAAACGTACACGCACGTGAACACTTCTCCAGCGTAACTGAGAATAGTTCCAGTGAACACCTGTTAGCTAAAATAAATTCTGATTTGAGACTAATCTCCGAAAAATCATGAAATTAAATGCTAAATTTCAACTAACAGGCGTGAGTTCAATTTAAAGGCATTTAAATTCAATCACATAAAACTGTGTCTGGCCGGGATAGATATCGGCAATGACCTTTTTCAGATCAGTCAGGGTCATATTTTCCTGCTCTGCATGTTTTTCCGTCAGTGTATCCAGCGTTACGGTTGAGGTTGCGGTGACTTCAATCGTGCAAAAATAACCGTCATCTTCAAAACGCCCGACACGAAGCACATCACTCGTTTTGAAGTGCGATTCAGACTCGTCGCGGATGGTGATGGTTTTACGCCCAGCCAGAATGTCATCCTGGAAACGTTGAAAAAAAGTGATGTCGTTTGGCTGCATGGTACTATTTCCTGTAAGAATTGACTCATCTGGAGCCTATGATAGTGAAAAAACTCACCTTACCGAAAGATTTCTTATGGGGCGGCGCAGTTGCCGCTCATCAGGTCGAAGGCGGCTGGAACAAAGGCGGCAAAGGGCCGAGCATTTGTGACGTTCTGACCGGTGGCGCACACGGCGTGCCGCGCGAAATCACCAAAGAAGTCTTGCCAGAAAAATACTATCCAAACCATGAAGCCGTTGATTTTTATGGTCACTACAAGGAAGACATCAAGCTATTTGCCGAAATGGGCTTCAAATGTTTTCGCACTTCCATCGCCTGGACGCGCATTTTCCCAAAAGGTGATGAAACTCAGCCAAACGAAGAAGGGCTGAAGTTCTACGATGATATGTTCGATGAACTGCTGAAATACAACATCGAACCGGTGATCACCCTCTCCCACTTTGAAATGCCGCTGCATCTGGTGCAGCAATACGGTAGCTGGACTAACCGTAAAGTGGTTGATTTCTTTGTACGTTTCGCGGAAGTGGTATTTGAACGCTATAAGCATAAAGTCAAATACTGGATGACCTTCAACGAAATTAACAACCAGCGTAACTGGCGTGCACCGCTGTTCGGTTACTGCTGCTCTGGCGTGGTGTATACCGAGCATGAAAACCCGGAAGAGACGATGTATCAGGTGCTGCATCACCAGTTTGTCGCCAGCGCCCTGGCGGTGAAAGCCGCGCGTCGCATTAACCCGGAGATGAAAGTCGGCTGTATGCTGGCGATGGTGCCGCTCTATCCTTACTCCTGTAACCCGGACGATGTGATGTTCGCTCAGGAGTCGATGCGCGAACGCTACGTCTTTACCGATGTGCAGCTACGCGGCTATTACCCGTCCTATGTGTTGAACGAGTGGGAGCGTCGCGGATTTAACATCAAAATGGAAGACGGCGATCTCGATGTACTGCGTGAAGGCACCTGCGATTATCTTGGTTTCAGCTATTACATGACCAACGCAGTGAAGGCCGAAGGCGGCACCGGCGATGCGATCTCTGGTTTTGAAGGCAGCGTACCGAACCCTTATGTTAAGGCTTCGGACTGGGGATGGCAGATTGATCCGGTGGGTCTGCGTTACGCACTTTGCGAACTGTATGAGCGTTACCAGAAGCCGCTGTTTATTGTCGAAAACGGTTTTGGCGCTTACGACAAAGTGGAAGAAAATGGCAGCATCAACGACGACTACCGCATTGATTACCTGCGAGCTCATATTGAAGAGATGAAAAAGGCGGTGACTTACGATGGCGTGGATCTGATGGGCTACACGCCGTGGGGTTGCATCGACTGCGTGTCGTTCACCACCGGGCAGTACAGCAAACGCTACGGCTTTATCTATGTGAATAAACATGACGACGGTACTGGCGATATGTCGCGTTCACGTAAGAAGAGCTTTAACTGGTACAAAGAGGTGATTGCCAGCAACGGCGAGAAGCTTTAAGTCGATGAAGTACCGGATGCAATACTTGTTGCGTTGCATCCGGTCAGACAACTGTCCTGTTTTATTTTCCACCCGCCAAATCGATAAAACTTCCCGTGACATAAGAGGCTTTATCACTTAACAGCCAGACGATGGCCTGCGCGACCTCTTCCGCCTGTCCGCCACGCTGCATGGGGATATTCGACTTAACGCGATCAACGCGTCCAGGTTCGCCACCGCTGGCGTGCATTTCGGTATAAATAAACCCTGGCCGCACGCCGTTAACGCGGATCCCCTGCACGGCGACTTCCAGCGACAGCCCTGTGGTTAACGTATCAATCGCCCCTTTCGATGCCGCATAGTCAACGTATTCTCCCGGCGATCCCAGCCGTGAGGCCACTGAAGAGACGTTGACGATAGCACCGCCATTACCGCCATTTTTAAGCGCCATGCGTTTTACCGCCTCGCGGCAACAGAGAAAATATCCCGTCACATTGGTGGAAAGTACCCGGTTGATTCGCTCTGCGGTAAGGTTTTCTACGGTGCACTGGGTAAACAAGATCCCGGCGTTATTGACCAGCGCGGCTAGCGGTTCATCGTGCTGATCGATTGCTGTAAACATTGCGATGACCTGATTTTCGTCGCTGATATCCGCCTGAAGCACGAATGCCTTGCCACCGGCTTGCGTGATTAACTTCACCACTTCCTGCGCCGCGTGGAGGTTTTGCTGATAATTAACCGCCACCGTATACCCTTCTTGCGCCAACAGTAATGCAGTTGCCCGCCCGATGCCGCGACTGCCACCGGTCACAAGTGCTATAGTCATTTGTTTTCCTAAAAAAATAAAGGCGCCGAAGCGCCTTTCAAATTATTGATGACAAAGTGCTTTTATTATGCCGGATGCGGCGTGAACGCCTTATCCAGCCTACAAGATCGTGCAAATTCAATACATTGCACAGACTATGTAGGCCTGATAAACGAGGTGCATCAGGCAATGTTGAGTTTGACATCAGTGTCAAAGGCGCCGAAGCGCCTTTAGAAGATAGTCGAATCAGTAAATTACTGGTATTCGCTAATCGGTACGCAGGAGCAGAACAGGTTACGGTCGCCGTAAACATCATCCAGACGTTTCACTGTTGGCCAGTATTTGTCTGCCACGCCTGCCGGGAATACTGCAACTTCACGGCTGTACGGATGCGCCCACTCGGCGACCAGTTCGCTCTGAATGTGCGGCGCGTTCACCAGCGGGTTATCTTCCAGCGGCCAGACACCGGCTTTCACCTGGTCAATTTCTGCGCGGATAGACAGCATCGCATCGATAAAGCGATCCAGTTCCACTTTGCTTTCAGATTCAGTCGGTTCTACCATCAGCGTCCCCGCCACCGGGAACGACATAGTCGGCGCGTGGAAACCATAGTCGATCAGACGCTTGGCAATATCCAGCTCGCTGATGCCGGTTTCTTCTTTCAGCGGGCGAATATCGAGAATACATTCGTGCGCCACGCGACCGTCGCGACCGGTATACAGCACCGGGAAGGCATCCTGCAGGCGGCTGGCAATATAGTTGGCGTTGAGGATTGCCACCTGGCTTGCTTTTTTCAGCCCTTCTGCGCCCATCATGCGAATGTACATCCAGCTAATTGGCAGAATAGAAGCGCTACCAAACGGTGCCGCAGAAACCGCGCCCTGACGGGTTAACATGCCTTCGATTTGCACCACGCTATGACCCGGAACAAACGGTGCCAAATGCGCTTTCACGCCGATCGGCCCCATACCCGGACCACCACCGCCGTGCGGAATGCAGAAAGTTTTATGCAGGTTAAGGTGCGAAACGTCAGCGCCAATAAAGCCCGGCGAAGTGATGCCAACCTGGGCGTTCATGTTCGCGCCATCAAGGTAAACCTGACCGCCGAACTGATGCACGATTTCACACACTTCACGGATCGTTTCTTCGTACACGCCGTGGGTGGAAGGATAGGTCACCATAATGCAGGAGAGATTATCGCCCGCCTGCTCCGCTTTCGCGCGCAGGTCAGTCAGATCGATGTTGCCGTTTTTATCACACGCCACAACCACCACCTGCATTCCTGCCATATGCGCGGAAGCCGGGTTAGTGCCATGCGCAGAAGCCGGGATCAGGCAGATGTCGCGATGCCCTTCGTTGCGGCTTTCATGATAATGACGAATCGCCAGCAGCCCCGCGTATTCGCCCTGAGCGCCAGAGTTCGGCTGCATACAGACGGCGTCATAACCGGTCAGTTTCACCAGCCAGTCAGCCAGTTGGGCGATCATCTGCTGATAACCTTCGGCCTGTTCCGGCGGGCAGAACGGGTGCAGTTCGGCAAATTCCGGCCAGGTGATTGGGATCATCTCGGCGGCGGCGTTCAGTTTCATGGTGCAGGAACCCAGCGGGATCATCGCCTGATTCAGCGCCAGATCTTTACGCTCCAGCGAGTGCATATAGCGCATCATTTCGGTTTCGCTGTGGTAGCGATTAAACACCGGATGGGTGAGAATTTCGTCATCGCGCAGCATTGCAGGCTGAATAGAACGGCTGTCGTGAGCCACGTCTTTGTCCAGCGTGTCGATGTCCAGTCCGTGATTATCGCCCAGCAGTACGCTGAAAAGCTGCATCACGTTTTCGCGCGTGGTGGTTTCATCAAGGGTGATCCCAACCGCGTTCAGGATATCGCTACGCAGGTTGATTTCAGCCGCTTCGGCACGCGCCAGCACGCCCGCTTTGTCGGCCACTTCCACACACAAAGTATCGAAATAGTGCGCATGGCGCAGCTTCAGACCTTTTTGTTGCAGGCCCGCCGCCAGGATATCGGTCAGACGGTGGATGCGATTAGCGATACGTTTCAGGCCAACCGGGCCGTGATAAACGGCATACAGGCTGGCGATGTTTGCCAGCAGTACCTGGGAAGTACAAATGTTGGAGTTCGCTTTCTCACGGCGAATATGTTGCTCGCGAGTCTGCATCGCCATGCGCAGCGCGGTATTGCCCGCAGCATCTTTCGATACACCAATAATACGGCCCGGCATTGAGCGTTTGTATTCATCTTTCGCCGCAAAGAATGCCGCATGTGGGCCACCGTAGCCCATCGGCACGCCGAAGCGTTGCGCCGAACCAAAGACAATATCCGCGCCCTGTTTACCCGGCGCGGTTAACAGCACCAGCGCCATAATATCGGCGGCGACGCTGACCACAATTTTGCGTGATTTCAGTTCGCTGATAAGCGCAGTGTAGTCGTGAATTTCACCGGTAGTGCCGACCTGCTGTAACAGCACGCCGAAGACGTCCTGGTGATCGAGAACTTTTTGCGCATCGTCGACAATCACTTCAAAACCAAAGGTTTCTGCGCGTGTACGTACTACATCTAAGGTTTGCGGATGCACGTCAGAAGCAACGAATAAGCGGTTGGCATTTTTCAGTTTACTGACGCGTTTTGCCATCGCCATTGCTTCGGCAGCAGCAGTGGCTTCGTCAAGAAGAGAAGCCGAAGCCATATCCAGCCCGGTCAAATCCAGCGTTACCTGCTGGAAGTTGAGCAGTGCTTCAAGGCGGCCCTGGGAGACTTCAGGTTGATACGGAGTATACGCGGTATACCAGCCCGGATTTTCCAGCATGTTACGCAGGATAACCGGCGGTAGCTGCACGGCGGTGTAACCCATGCCGATGTAAGACGTGAAGCGTTTATTGCGACTGGCAATAGCCTTGAGTTCCGCCAGCGCGGCGTATTCGGTCGCCGGTGCGCCAACCTGCGGTGGTATCGCAAGCTGAATATCTTTCGGCACAATCTGGCCGGTCAGCGCGTTTAACGATTGTGCGCCAACGGCATTCAGCATTTCTTGCTGTTGCGCGGCGTCCGGTCCGATATGGCGTTCAATAAAAGCGCCGCTGTTTTCAAGCTGGCTTAACGTCTGTGTCATGAGCGATGGTTCCTGAAACGTGCAGTGAATTGTGAACCTCTCTCCTTGCGAAGAGAGTGAGGGTGAGGCGTAAATGTTCCTCACCCTAATCCTCTTCCGCAGAAGAGGAATAAAGCCGTTACTCGTCTTCTAACAATGCTTCGTATGCGGTCGCATCCAGCAGTGATTCCAGTTCGCTTTCATCACTGGCTTTGATTTTGAAGATCCAGCCGCCTGCATACGGTTCGCTGTTCACCAGTTCCGGAGAATCGCTCAGTGCGTCGTTTACCGCCACGATTTCACCGCTTACTGGCGCATAAATGTCTGACGCCGCTTTTACCGATTCGGCAACCGCGCAGTCATCGCCCGCGCTTACCGTTGCGCCCACTTCCGGCAGGTCAACAAACACCATATCGCCTAACAGCTCCTGAGCGTGCTCAGTGATGCCAACAATGTAAGTGCCGTCGGCTTCTTTACGCAGCCATTCGTGTTCTTTGCTGTATTTCAGTTCTGCTGGTACGTTGCTCATCAATTAATCTCCAAAAAGTAAATCACGCGACGGCTTTGCCGTTACGCACAAAAACAGGTTTCGTCACTTTTACTGGCATTTCACGGTTGCGAATTTGCACAATCGCCGTTTCGCCAATACCTTCCGGCACGCGTGCCAGCGCAATGCTGTAACCCAACGTCGGGGAGAAAGTACCGCTGGTGATAATGCCTTCATGCTGATTGCCCTGCGCATCGGTAAAACGTACCGGCAGTTCATTACGCAGCACGCCTTTTTCGGTCATCACCAGACCAACCAGTTTTTCTGTGCCATGTTCACGCTGCGCTTCCAGAGCTTCACGACCGATAAAGTCACGATCAGTCGGTTCCCAGGCGATGGTCCAGCCCATGTTGGCTGCTAAAGGAGAAATGGTTTCGTCCATCTCCTGACCATAAAGATTCATACCCGCTTCCAGACGCAGCGTGTCACGCGCGCCCAGACCGCAGGGCTTAACGCCCGCTTCCACCAGCGCTCGCCAGAAATCCGCCGCTTTTTCATTGGGCAGCGCAATTTCGTAGCCCGCTTCACCGGTATAACCGGTGGTGGCAATAAACAGATCGCCCGCCTGCACGCCAAAGAAGGGTTTCATCCCTTCCACCGCCTGACGCTGAGCATCATTAAACAGTGTGGCAGCTTTTGCCTGCGCATTCGGCCCTTGTACGGCAATCATGGAGAGGTCATCACGAACGGTAATTTCGATACCGAAGGGTTCAGCGTGTTGGGTAATCCAGGAGAGGTCTTTTTCGCGGGTGGCGGAGTTAACAACGAGGCGGAAGAAATCTTCAGTAAAGTAGTAGACGATGAGGTCATCTATCACACCGCCAGAGGCATTCAACATCCCCGAGTAGAGGGCTTTGCCGCTTTTGGTGAGCTTCGCCACATCGTTCGCCAGCAGATAACGCATAAACTCCCGGGTGCGACTGCCGCGAAGATCGACGATGGTCATATGTGACACATCAAACATTCCGGCATCGGTACGTACCGCATGATGTTCGTCGATTTGCGAACCGTAATGCAGCGGCATCATCCAGCCGTGGAAATCCACCATGCGGGCGCCGCAAAGCGTGTGTTGTTCGTACAAAGGAGTCTGTTGTGCCATCTTGTCCTCATTGAATAAGCGGGGCTGACAACTTTTTCATGGTGAAATTATCACCACGAAACCCAGCATCGGAGCCACTCCCGGTCCCCAACGCAATCGTTCTCTTTTCCCTGAACTTACCACCGAAACAGACTGTTAACCATAAGGTAAAATTGATCATCACATTAGCTTATGGTTAAAAAACGCCAAAATCGCAACAGAATAAAAAACCAAAAAATATTCCAGTTTCTATACAAAGATGATGTGATGAGAAACTTAGTTTGAATAAGGCAATATTAAGAACTGAAAAAATGTCAAAAAACACTAAATCAAAAATTCGTGACATTAGAAAATATAATGCGAAAACGGAGGTGAAATTAGTTTATTTCAAATGAGGAAAATCTCCCGGCGAAAAAACCGGGAGATGAAAGTGTGATGGGTATCAAATAAACAACAGAGGAGAAATTTTTAACGCAGCCATTCAGGCAAATCGTTTAATCCCATTGCCTGGCGGATAAGTTGTGGTTTAACGCCAGGAAGCGTGTCGGCCAGTTTCAGACCAATATCACGCAGCAGTTTTTTCGCCGGATTAGCCCCGGAAAACAGATCGCGGAATCCCTGCATACCTGCCAGCATCAGCGCCGCACTGTGCTTGCGGCTACGCTCATAGCGACGCAGGTAAATGTACTGCCCGATGTCTTTACCCTGACGATGCAACCGTTTCAGTTCAGCAATCAGCTCTGCAGCATCCATAAAGCCGAGATTCACCCCCTGCCCCGCCAACGGGTGAATGGTATGCGCGGCGTCGCCCACCAGCGCCAGACGGTGCGCGGCAAACTGGCGCGCATAACGCCCAGTCAGCGGGAACACCAGGCGTTCACTCTCAACCTTGCATAAGCCCAGGCGATTATCAAAAGCGATATTTAACTCGCGGTTAAATTCGTCTTCGCCTGCCTGCTGCATCCGCTGTGCTTCCTCTGGGGACAGTGACCAGACAATTGAGCAAAGATGCGGATCGCTAAGCGGCAAAAAGGCCAGAATGCCTTCGCCATGGAAAACCTGTCGCGCCACCGCATCATGCGGTTCTTCCGTGCGAATGGTCGCCACCAGCGCGTGATGCTGATAATCCCAGAAAGTCAGCGGAATATCGGCTTTGTTGCGCAACCAGGAATTAGCGCCGTCTGCGCCAATCACCAGACGCGCCGTTAACATGCTGCCGTCTTTCAGCGTCAGGAAGGTTTCGTTCTCTCCCCAGGCGACCTGCTGTAATTCTGCAGGGGCTAACAGGCTGATATCTGAGGACTGCTGTGCTTTGTTCCACAGCGCGTAGTGAATGACTGAATTTTCAACGATATGCCCAAGATGGCTATAGCCCATGCTTTGATCGTCAAACGAAATGTGACCAAAACTGTCTTTGTCCCACACATCCATGCCGTGATAGCAACTGGCTCTGCGGGAGAGAATCTCCTGCCAGACGCCAAGACGGGTGAGTAATTTTTCGCTGGCGGCATTGATAGCCGAAACGCGCAGTTGTGGTGGTGCATCCGCCGCCAGGGGTTCCGGTACGCGCTGCTCCAGTACGGCAACGCGTAAGCCGCTGCCCTGCAAGCCGCAGGCAACCGCCAGCCCCACCATGCCGCCGCCAACAATGGCTACATCAACACTTTGCATTGTTTATTCCTTAAAGCCGCCTTTAACGCGCCACCCAACCGAGGGTGCGCTGCGCCAGCACATCGCGTGCCGGAGTGAATAATTCCATTGCCATCAGCCCGATGTTGCGCCCGACAACCAGCGGCGTCCAACGGTTGGCAAAAAGATGTACAAGGCTGTCAGTGACGCCGATGGTTGCTTCTCGATCGCTCTGTCGACGCTGCTGATAACGGCACAAGACGCCGTAATCACCTATGTCTTCTCCGCGCTCTTGCGCCTGAGTCAGGGTTTCCGCAAGGCTCATCACATCCCGCATACCGAGGTTGAACCCTTGCCCGGCAATCGGGTGCAGAGTTTGCGCCGCATTGCCCACCAGCACGGTACGATGGGTAACAGGTCTGGCGGCGCGGGTTAACGCCAGCGGGTAAGCACTGCGTTTACCAGCGTGGGTAATTTTCCCAAGTCGCCAACCAAAGGCCGACTGGAGTTCACGGCAAAACGTCTCGTCGCTCCACGACAGCACCTCTTCGCGCCGTTCCAGTGGATGACACCAGACCAGCGAACAGCGTCCGTCAGACATCGGCAACATCGCCAACGGGCCATATTGTGTGAAACGCTCAAACGCCCGGCCTTCGTGCGCAACGGAAGTCGCAACGTTCGCAATCACGGCCAGTTGTTCGTAAGGCTCCTGCTGCCAGTCAACACCGCACGCGGTGGCTAACGCGGAATGGGTGCCATCAGCGGCTACCAGCACGCAGCCCGTCAGCGTCTCGCCACTCTCCAGCGTCACTTCAACGTGACTCTGAGTACGGGCAACGTTAGCCACGCGATCCGGACAATGCAGCGTTACGCCAGGCGCTTTGCGCAATAGCGCAAACAGCCGTTGCCCGACATTATGCAATTCGACAACCTGCCCCAACGCCGCCAGTTGGTAATCTTCTGCGGCGAGGGTGACGAATCCGGCATGACCACGATCGCTGACATGAACGGTAGTGATGTTGGTTGCGCAATCTGCCAGAGATTGCCAGACGCCGATGCGCGCCAGTTGCTGACAGGTGCCCGCCGCCAGCGCAATAGCCCGTCCATCAAAGCCCGGATGAGCATGAGACTCTGGCGCGGTCGCTTCAATCAAATGTACCGGCAGCGCCCCGTGACTTAACCGGGAAATAGCCAGCGCCAGCGTCGCGCCCGCCATGCCGCCACCGACGATGATTACGCTCATTGCTTTCTCGCAGCAGCCATCAACGCTTCAATTTCTTCCGGCTTTTTCACTACGCTGGCGGTGAGGTTTTCATTGCCGGTTTCGGTAATCACAATGTCGTCTTCGATACGAATGCCGATACCGCGATATTGTTCTGGTACATCCGCATCCGGCGCAATGTACAGCCCCGGCTCTACGGTCAGTACCATGCCCGGTTCCAGAATGCGCGAGCGATCCTGACCATAAATGCCAACATCATGGACATCCAGACCTAACCAGTGGCTAAGGCCATGCATAAAGAAAGGACGATGGGCGTTTTGGGCGATCAGTTCTTCAACATCACCTTTCAGGATGCCGATTTTTACCAGGCCGCTAACCATGATGCGCACCACTTCACCGGTGACTTCCTGAATGGACGTTCCCGGACGATACAGGCGCAGGCTGGTTTCAAGAGACTCCAGCACAATGTCGTAGATTTCACGCTGGGCCTGGGTGAATTTGCCGTTGACCGGGAAGGTGCGGGTAATATCGCCCGCGTAACCTTTGTATTCACAACCCGCGTCAATCAACACCAGGTCACCGTCGCGCAGTTCACTCTCGTTTTCGGTGTAGTGCAGAATGCAGCCGTTTTCACCGCTGCCGACAATGGTGTTATAGGACGGATAGCGCGCACCGTGGCGGTTAAATTCGTGGTGAATTTCGCCTTCCAGATGGTACTCGAACATTCCCGGACGGCATTTTTCCATCGCCCGGGTATGCGCCAGGGCGGTGATTTCCCCCGCGCGGCGAAGTACGGCAATCTCTTCTGGTGATTTGAACAGGCGCATTTCATGAACAATGGGACGCCAGTCGATCATTGTTGCCGGTGCGGTGAGATTTTGTCGCGAACCTTTACGCAGTTTTTCCAGCGCGCTGTTCACGATTTCATCAGCATATGCATATTCGCCCTGGGCGTGGTACACCACATCCAGACCATTAAGTAGTTGATAAAGTTGCTGATTGATTTCGCTGAATGCCAGTGCGCGGTCAACGCCCAGTTTCTCTGGCGCGGCATCCTGGCCTAGGCGACGACCAAACCAGATCTCTGCCGTCAGGTCGCGAACGCGGTTAAACAGAACGCTGTGGTTATGAGTGTCGTCGCTTTTAATCAGCACCAGCACCGCTTCCGGTTCGTTAAAGCCGGTGAAGTACCAGAAGTCACTGTTCTGACGATAGGGGTATTCGCTGTCGGCGCTACGTGTTACTTCTGGTGCAGCAAAAATCAGCGCGGCGCTGCCGGGTTGCATTTGCTCCACCAGGGCCTGACGGCGACGCTGAAACTCTTGCCGGGATATCTCACTCATAACACTCTCCTTACGTTTTTTGTTTTTAGTGTAGAGTCGGTTTTTGTACTTCTGGCGCGGTCGGTTGCGGATGAGTAAAGGTGTCGTGGCATAACAGCGCGGCAACACGGACGTACTCGATGATCTCTTCAAGCGACATTTCCAGCTCTTCCTGATCTTCGTCTTCGTCGTAGCCCAGCTGCGCGATGTTACGCAGATCGTCGATGGCTTCACCGGTTTCGCCGGTCACTTTGTCCAGCTTCGGTTGCGTAACGCCAAGACCAAGCAGGAAGTGATTAACCCAACCTGCCAGCGCATCAGCCCGATCGA
This sequence comes from Escherichia sp. HH091_1A, assembly GCF_030295175.1. Taxonomy (NCBI): domain Bacteria; kingdom Pseudomonadati; phylum Pseudomonadota; class Gammaproteobacteria; order Enterobacterales; family Enterobacteriaceae; genus Escherichia; species Escherichia sp. HH091_1A. The sequence continues at coordinate 3,676,130 of NZ_AP025747.1, forward strand.
AAACGCTGACATCATCGCCATCAGGCAGATAAAGCTGAAAAAGGAAGCCGTCATCCTGCAGGGCATCGCTGGTAGCAGAGTGCATTTTGCGCAATGCCTGTGCCAGCTCATGACCGAAAGCCATGCCTTCGTTCGTCAGGTCGTGAAGCAGCGGCAGCCATGAGCTGTCATCGTTACCACCACATATCATCCCACTGATTAAACCATGCATCTCAGCAGGGGTCAGACCCGTCCCTTGTTGGTTCAGATACTGGTTCATTTCGTTGTAACCAGGCATTTCGTTCTGTATAGACATAAGCATTCGTCGTCAAAGGGAGGAATATTCATGATATGCTACCACTTTGGGCCCTGGTGGACCAGAAAAGGGCTTGTCTCTTCTCATCAGGGTAGCTATAGTGTCGCCCCTTCGCAGACCATGGGTCTAAAGACGAAGGCAGCGCAGTCAATCAGCAGGAAGGTGGCATGTCTGCACAACCCGTCGATATCCAAATTTTTGGCCGTTCACTGCGTGTGAACTGCCCGCCTGACCAAAGGGATGCGTTGAATCAGGCAGCGGACGATCTGAACCAACGGTTGCAAGATCTGAAAGAACGCACTAGAGTCACAAATACTGAACAGTTGGTCTTCATTGCCGCATTGAATATCAGCTATGAGTTAGCGCAAGAAAAAGCGAAGACTCGTGATTACGCGGCAAGCATGGAACAGCGTATTCGGATGCTGCAGCAGACCATAGAACAAGCGTTACTTGAACAAGGTCGCATCACCGAAAAAACTAACCAAAACTTTGAATGACACTTTTCGGTTTACTGTGGTAGAGTAACCGTGAAGACAAAATTTCTCTGAGATGTTCGCAAGCGGGCCAGTCCCCTGAGCCGATATTTCATACCACAAGAATGTGGCGCTCCGCGGTTGGTGAGCATGCTCGGTCCGTCCGAGAAGCCTTAAAACTGTGACGACACATTCACCTTGAACCAAGGGTTCAAGGGTTACAGCCTGCGGCGGCATCTCGGAGATTCCCTTCTTATCTGGCACCAGCCATGACGCAACTACCAGAAATCCCACTGACATTATCTCGACAAGAAATCCGCAAAATGATTCGGCAACGTCGTCGTGCGTTAACGCCGAAACAACAGCAAGAAATGGGTCAACAAGCTGCTACCCGGATGATGACGTATCCCCCGGTGGTGATGGCGCATACGGTCGCTGTATTCCTCTCTTTTGATGGCGAACTCGACACCCAGCCACTCATAGAACAACTCTGGCGCGCCGGTAAGCGCGTATATCTTCCAGTTTTGCATCCCTTTAGTGCCGGTAATTTGCTGTTCCTGAATTACCATCCGCAAAGCGAACTGGTGATGAACAGGTTGAAGATCCATGAGCCAAAACTGGATGTGCGTGACGTGCTACCCCTTTCCCGATTAGACGTGTTGATCACACCGCTGGTCGCCTTTGATGAGTACGGTCAGCGCCTGGGAATGGGCGGTGGTTTTTATGATCGGACCTTACAAAACTGGCAGCGCTACAAAATACAACCGATAGGTTATGCGCATGATTGCCAGTTAGTAGAAAAACTGCCGGTGGAGAAGTGGGATATCCCTCTTCCTGCGGTGGTTACACCGTCGAAAGTCTGGGAGTGGTGAGGGCGACACACCTGCATCGCCCTGATTGACATCGTTGATTCTTTGACCTAGTTTAGTGAGTAAGGGTAAGGGAGGATGACTCCTCCCCTGAGACTGACTGTTAATAAGCTGGGAAACTTAGGAGTAACAGTACAATCAGTATGATGACAAGTCGCATCATAACCCTTCTCCTTCAAGCCCTCGCTTCGGTGAGGGCTTTACCGTTACAGCCCCATGCTGCCCTGCCATCGTAAATCCCCATTAAATAAACACAACGCATTGATCTGACTTTGATTTATTTTCTGGAGCAGACTCGCAAAGTAGAATGCGCAATGCGGCAACGGTGTGGAGAAGGGATAAAAAAACGGGCAAGTCAGTGACCTGCCCGTTGATTTTCAGAGAAGGGGATTTAGTAAAGCAGACGGGCGCGAATGGTACCCGGAATAGCTTTCATTGCCTGCAGCGCTTTTTCGGCAACGTCTTCGTCGGCTTCAATATCAATAACCACATAACCCATCTGGGCGGAAGTTTGCAGATATTGCGCGGCGATGTTGACGCCCTGCTCGGCGAAGATTTTGTTCAGCGCAGTTAACACGCCCGGACGGTTTTCGTGGATGTGCATCAGACGACGCCCACCGTGCAGTGGCAGCGAGACTTCCGGGAAGTTCACTGCAGAGAGCGTTGAGCCATTGTCAGAATACTTGATCAATTTACCCGCAACTTCCAGGCCGATATTCTCCTGCGCTTCCTGAGTCGAACCGCCAATATGTGGCGTCAGAAGGACGTTGTCGAACTCGCAAAGCGGAGAGGTAAACGGATCGCTGTTGGTCGCCGGTTCCGTCGGAAAGACATCGATTGCCGCACCTGCCAGGTGTTTGCTCGCCAGCGCGTCACACAGCGCCGGAATATCCACCACCGTTCCGCGCGAGGCATTAATCAGCAACGAGCCGGGCTTCATTAGCGAAATCTCTTTCGCGCCCATCATATTTTTGGTGGACGGATTCTCTGGCACATGCAAACTCACCACATCGCTCATATTCAGCAGATCAGAAAGATGCTGTACCTGAGTGGCGTTGCCCAGCGGTAGTTTGTTTTCAATATCATAAAAGTAAACATACATTCCCAGCGATTCAGCCAGAATGCCCAACTGTGTACCAATATGACCATAGCCGATGATACCCAGCTTTTTGCCGCGCGCTTCAAAAGAGCCAGCTGCCAGCTTGTTCCAGACACCACGGTGTGCTTTAGCGTTGGCTTCCGGTACGCCGCGCAATAGCAGGAGAAGTTCGCCAATTACCAGCTCCGCAACAGAGCGCGTATTGGAGAACGGTGCGTTAAATACCGGGATCCCGCGTTTTGCAGCTGCATCCAGATCAACCTGGTTTGTTCCGATACAGAAACAGCCAATAGCGACCAGTTTTTCTGCGGCGTTGATCACGTCTTCAGTCAGATGGGTACGGGATCGCAGGCCGATGAAGTGGGCATCGCGGATGGATTCTTTTAATTGTTCATCATCCAGCGCGCCTTTGTGAAATTCGATGTTGGTGTAACCCGCTGCACGAAGGCTTTCCAGCGCCTTTTGGTGCACGCCTTCTACCAGCAGAAACTTAATCTTGTCTTTCTCCAGCGATACCTTTGCCATTTACCCAATCCTGTCTTTTGAAATGTTGTGTGCGGATTTGCATCCGCCTTTCAACATATCAAAAAATAATATTGCGGCAATATGAACGTTTGCGTCGCGATGTTGAGGAAATATCACGCAAAGGTTTTTCTTGGATGAATATGCTGGTTTAGAGGGTTTATTTAGAGCAATCGACAATAGCCAGGTAAAAACGTGACACATGTCACCAAATTTAATGAAGAGAATTTTTTTAACGGGGGAGGTTCCCCCGTCAGATCATTTCACAATGGTTTTGACACCGTCAGGTGTGCCAATCAGCGCAACGTCCGCGCCACGGTTAGCAAACAAGCCAACAGTCACCACGCCAGGAATCGCATTTATGGCGTTTTCCATCGCTATCGGGTCAAGGATTTCCATGCCGTGGACGTCGAGGATCACGTTGCCGTTATCGGTCACCACGCCCTGACGGTATTCCGGACGACCGCCCAGTTTCACCAGCTGGCGCGCCACTGCACTACGTGCCATCGGGATAACTTCTACTGGCAGCGGGAATTTGCCCAGAATATCAACCTGCTTAGAAGCGTCTGCAATACAGATAAATTTTTCCGCAACCGAAGCAATGATTTTTTCACGGGTCAGCGCTGCGCCGCCGCCTTTGATCATTTGCATGTGGCCGTTGATTTCATCTGCGCCATCAACGTAGATGCCAAGGCTGTCGACTTCGTTGAGATCAAAAACGTGAATGCCGAGGCTTTTCAGTTTTTCAGTGGACGCATCCGAACTGGAAACAGCCCCTTCAATCTGGCCTTTCATCGTGCCAAGCGCATCAATAAAGTGTGCGGCGGTGGAACCTGTACCTACACCAACAATGGTGCCGGGCTGAACATACTGAAGTGCCGCCCATCCTACTGCTTTTTTCAATTCATCCTGCGTCATGATCGTTTCGCCTGTGGTATGAAATTTCACACGCATTATACTCTAAATAATTCGAGTTGCAGGAAGGCGACAAGAGAGTGAATCCCCAGGAGCTTACAGAAGTAAGTGACTGGGGTGAGCGAACGCAGACGCAGCACATGCAACTTGAAGTATGACGAGTATATACAAAAAAAGCGATTCAGACCCCGTTGGCAAGTCGCGTGGTTACCTCATCCATAAAATATCGTGCAATAGCGGGCATCCCCTTTCGCCCCGCAAACAAAGCATATAAAGGTCTGGGTATGCCGCTCCAGGGCGCGAACTCGCTGAGCGAAATGCAATAGCGCAAATCCCTGATCTTTTAAGCTGCGTGTTTAACCACTGATACAAATGTACCCGCCGACGGCTTCGGTATATGCAACCTGACGCAAAATTGTGTCATAGTGCAGGAAAAAGCATTTACCAGGAGCAGACAACAGCAATGAAACGCCCGGACTACAGAACATTACAGGCACTGGATGCGGTGATACGTGAACGAGGATTTGAGCGCGCGGCACAAAAGCTGTGCATTACACAATCAGCCGTCTCACAGCGCATTAAGCAACTGGAAAATATGTTCGGGCAGCCGCTGTTGGTGCGTACCGTACCGCCGCGCCCGACGGAACAAGGGCAAAAACTGCTGGCACTGCTACGCCAGGTGGAGTTACTGGAAGAAGAGTGGCTGGGCGATGAACAAACCGGTTCAACTCCGCTGCTGCTTTCACTGGCGGTCAACGCTGACAGTCTGGCGACGTGGTTGCTTCCGGCGCTGGCTCCTGTGTTAGCTGATTCGCCTATCCGCCTCAACTTGCAGGTAGAAGATGAAACCCGCACTCAGGAACGTCTGCGTCGCGGCGAAGTGGTCGGCGCGGTGAGTATTCAACATCAGGCGCTACCGAGTTGTCTTGTCGATAAGCTCGGTGCGCTCGACTATCTGTTCGTCAGCTCAAAACCGTTCGCCGAAAAATATTTCCCTAACGGCGTAACGCGTTCGGCATTACTGAAAGCGCCAGTGGTCGCCTTTGACCATCTTGATGATATGCACCAGGCCTTTTTGCAGCAAAACTTTGATCTGCCTCCAGGCAGCGTACCCTGCCATATCGTTAATTCTTCAGAAGCGTTCGTGCAACTTGCTCGTCAGGGGACCACCTGCTGTATGATCCCACATCTGCAAATCGAGAAAGAACTGGCCAGCGGCGAACTGATTGACTTAACGCCAGGGCTATTTCAACGCCGGATGCTCTACTGGCACCGCTTTGCTCCTGAAAGCCGCATGATGCGTAAAGTCACTGATGCGTTGCTCGATTATGGTCACAAAGTTCTTCGTCAGGAATAATCCATCAAATAATGCCTGGTAATACATACCAGGCATCACCTCCAGTTCTTTTTGTATTCCTTGAATCACATCACAAAATAGACAAATCTCAGGCGGCAAAAAACGACGTCTGAATGCATTTTTTTTGCTGGCGACAAACCCACGTAAAAAGCTCACCGTAAGCGCAAATACCCTCATTTTGATTGCGTTTTATGGAGCAAATAATGTCTAACGTGCAGGAGTGGCAACAGATTGCCAACAAGGAATTGAGTCGTCGGGAGAAAACTGTCGACTCGCTGGTTCAGCAAACCGCGGAAGGGATCGCCATCAAGCCGCTGTATACCGAAGCAGATCTCGATAATCTGGAGGTGACAGGTACCCTTCCTGGTTTGCCGCCCTACGTTCGTGGCCCGCGTGCCACTATGTATACTGCCCAACCGTGGACCATCCGTCAGTATGCTGGTTTTTCAACAGCAAAAGAGTCCAACGCTTTTTATCGCCGTAACCTGGCCGCCGGGCAAAAAGGTCTTTCCGTTGCGTTTGACCTTGCCACCCACCGTGGCTACGACTCCGATAACCCGCGCGTTGCGGGTGACGTCGGCAAAGCGGGCGTCGCCATCGACACCGTGGAAGATATGAAAGTCCTGTTCGACCAGATCCCGCTGGATAAAATGTCGGTTTCGATGACCATGAATGGCGCAGTACTACCAGTACTGGCGTTTTATATTGTCGCCGCAGAAGAGCAAGGTGTTACACCCGATAAACTGACCGGCACCATTCAAAACGATATCCTCAAAGAGTATCTTTGCCGCAACACCTATATTTACCCGCCAAAACCGTCAATGCGTATTATCGCAGACATCATCGCCTGGTGTTCCGGCAACATGCCGCGATTTAATACCATCAGTATCAGCGGTTACCATATGGGTGAAGCGGGTGCCAACTGCGTGCAGCAGGTAGCATTTACGCTCGCTGATGGGATTGAGTACATCAAAGCAGCAATCTCCGCTGGGCTGAAAATTGATGACTTCGCTCCTCGCCTGTCGTTTTTCTTCGGCATTGGCATGGATCTGTTTATGAACGTCGCCATGTTGCGTGCGGCACGTTATTTATGGAGCGAAGCGGTCAGTGGATTTGGCGCACAGGATCCGAAATCACTGGCGCTGCGTACCCACTGCCAGACCTCAGGCTGGAGCCTGACTGAACAGGATCCGTATAACAACGTTATCCACACCACCATTGAAGCACTGGCTGCAACGCTGGGCGGTACTCAGTCACTGCATACCAACGCCTTTGATGAAGCGCTTGGTTTGCCTACCGATTTCTCAGCACGCATTGCCCGCAATACCCAGATCATCATTCAGGAAGAATCAGAACTCTGCCGCACCGTCGATCCACTGGCCGGATCCTATTACGTTGAATCGCTGACCGATCAAATCGTCAAACAAGCCAGAGCCATTATCCAACAGATCGACGAAGCCGGTGGCATGGCGAAAGCGATCGAAGCAGGTCTGCCAAAACGAATGATCGAAGAGGCCTCCGCGCGCGAACAGTCGTTGATCGACCAGGGCAAGCGTGTCATCGTTGGTGTCAACAAGTACAAACTGGATCACGAAGACGAAACCGATGTACTTGAGATCGACAACGTGATGGTGCGTAACGAGCAAATTGCTTCGCTGGAACGCATTCGCGCCACCCGTGATGATGCCGCCGTAACCGCCGCGTTGAACGCCCTGACTCACGCCGCACAGCACAACGAAAACATGCTGGCTGCCGCTGTTAATGCCGCTCGCGTTCGCGCCACCCTGGGTGAAATTTCCGATGCGCTGGAAGCCGCTTTCGACCGTTATCTGGTGCCAAGCCAGTGTGTTACCGGCGTGATTGCGCAAAGCTATCATCAGTCTGAGAAATCGGCCTCCGAGTTCGATGCCATTGTTGCGCAAACGGAGCAGTTCCTTGCCGACAATGGTCGTCGCCCGCGCATTCTGATCGCCAAAATGGGCCAGGATGGGCACGATCGCGGCGCGAAAGTGATCGCCAGCGCCTATTCCGATCTCGGTTTCGACGTAGATTTAAGCCCGATGTTCTCTACACCTGAAGAGATCGCTCGCCTGGCAGTAGAAAACGACGTTCACGTAGTGGGCGCATCTTCACTGGCTGCCGGTCATAAAACGCTGATCCCGGAACTGGTCGAAGCGCTGAAAAAATGGGGACGCGAAGATATCTGCGTGGTCGCGGGTGGCGTCATTCCGCCGCAGGATTACGCCTTCCTGCAGGAGCGCGGCGTGGCGGCGATTTATGGTCCAGGTACGCCTATGCTCGACAGCGTGCGCGACGTACTGAATCTGATAAGCCAGCATCATGATTAATGAAGCCACGCTGGCAGAAAGTATTCGCCGCTTACGTCAGGGTGAGCGTGCCACGCTCGCCCAGGCCATGACGCTGGTGGAAAGCCGTCACCCGCGTCATCAGGCGCTAAGTACGCAACTGCTTGATGCCATTATGCCGTTCTGTGGTAACGCCCTGCGACTGGGTGTTACCGGCACACCCGGCGCGGGGAAAAGTACCTTTCTTGAAGCCTTTGGCATGTTGTTGATTCGTGAGGGACTAAAGGTTGCGGTTATTGCGGTCGATCCCAGCAGCCCGGTCACTGGCGGTAGCATTCTCGGAGATAAAACCCGCATGAATGACCTGGCGCGTGCCGAGGCGGCGTTTATTCGCCCGGTACCCTCCTCCGGCCATCTGGGCGGTGCCAGTCAGCGAGCGCGGGAATTAATGCTGTTATGCGAAGCGGCGGGTTATGACGTAGTGATTGTCGAAACGGTTGGCGTCGGACAGTCGGAAACGGAAGTCGCCCGCATGGTGGACTGTTTTATCTCGTTGCAAATTGCCGGTGGCGGCGATGATCTGCAGGGGATTAAAAAGGGGCTGATGGAAGTGGCAGATCTGATCGTTATCAACAAAGACGATGGCGATAACCATACCAATGTCGCCATTGCCCGGCATATGTACGAGAGTGCCCTGCATATTCTGCGACGTAAATACGACGAATGGCAGCCACGAGTTCTGACTTGTAGCGCACTGGAAAAGCGTGGAATCGATGAGATCTGGCACGCCATCATCGACTTCAAAACCGCGCTAACTGCCAGTGGTCGTTTACAGCAAGTGCGGCAACAACAATCGGTTGAATGGCTGCGTAAACAAACCGAAGAAGAAGTACTGAATCACCTGTTCGCGAATGAAGATTTCGATCGCTATTACCGCCAGACGCTTTTAGCGGTCAAAAACAATACGCTCTCACCGCGCACCGGCCTGCGACAGCTCAGTGAATTTATCCAGACGCAATATTTTGATTAAAGGAATTTTTATGTCTTATCAGTATGTGAACGTTGTCACTATCAACAAAGTGGCGGTCATTGAGTTTAACTATGGCCGAAAACTTAATGCCTTAAGTAAAGTCTTTATTGATGATCTTATGCAGGCATTAAGCGATCTCAACCGGCCGGAAATTCGCTGTATCATTTTGCGCGCGCCGAGTGGATCCAAAGTCTTCTCCGCAGGTCACGATATTCACGAACTTCCGTCTGGCGGTCGCGATCCGCTCTCTTATGATGATCCGTTGCGTCAAATCACCCGCATGATCCAAAAATTCCCGAAACCGATCATTTCGATGGTGGAAGGTAGTGTTTGGGGGGGAGCATTTGAAATGATCATGAGTTCCGATCTGATCATCGCCGCCAGTACCTCAACCTTCTCAATGACGCCTGTAAACCTCGGCGTCCCGTATAACCTGGTCGGCATTCACAACCTGACCCGCGACGCGGGCTTCCACATTGTCAAAGAGCTGATTTTTACCGCTTCGCCAATCACAGCCCAGCGCGCGCTGGCTGTCGGCATCCTCAATCATGTTGTGGAAGTGGAAGAACTGGAAGATTTCACCTTACAAATGGCGCACCACATCTCTGAGAAAGCGCCGTTAGCCATTGCCGTTATCAAAGAAGAACTGCGTGTACTGGGCGAAGCGCACACCATGAACTCCGATGAATTTGAACGTATTCAGGGGATGCGCCGCGCGGTTTATGACAGCGAAGATTACCAGGAAGGGATGAACGCTTTCCTCGAAAAACGTAAACCTAATTTCGTTGGTCATTAATCCCTGCGAACGAAGGAGTAAAAATGGAAACTCAGTGGACAAGGATGACCGCCGATGAAGCGGCAGAAATTATCCAGCATAACGACATGGTGGCATTTAGCGGCTTTACCCCGGCGGGTTCGCCGAAAGCCCTTCCCACCGCCATTGCCCGCAGAGCTAACGAACAGCATGAGGCCAAAAAGCCGTATCAAATCCGCCTACTGACGGGGGCGTCAATCAGCGCCGCCGCTGACGATGTACTTTCTGACGCCGATGCTGTTTCCTGGCGTGCGCCATATCAAACATCGTCCGGTTTACGTAAAAAGATCAATCAGGGCGCGGTGAGTTTCGTTGACCTGCATTTGAGCGAAGTGGCGCAAATGGTCAATTACGGTTTCTTCGGCGAAATTGATGTTGCCGTCATTGAAGCATCGGCACTGGCACCGGATGGTCGAGTCTGGTTAACCAGCGGGATCGGTAATGCGCCGACCTGGCTGCTGCGGGCGAAGAAAGTGATCATTGAACTCAATCACTATCACGATCCGCGCGTTGCAGAACTGGCGGATATTGTGATTCCTGGCGCGCCACCGCGGCGCAATAGCGTGTCGATCTTCCATGCAATGGATCGCGTCGGTACCCGCTATGTGCAAATCGATCCGAAAAAGATTGTCGCCGTCGTGGAAACCAACTTGCCCGACGCCGGTAATATGCTGGATAAGCAAAATCCCATGTGCCAGCAGATTGCCGATAACGTGATCACGTTCTTGTTGCAGGAAATGGCGCATGGGCGTATTCCGCCGGAATTTCTGCCGCTGCAAAGTGGCGTGGGCAATATCAATAATGCAGTCATGGCGCGACTAGGGGAAAACCCGGAAATTCCTCCGTTCATGATGTATTCGGAAGTGCTACAGGAATCGGTGGTGCATTTACTGGAAACGGGCAAAATCAGCGGGGCCAGCGCCTCCAGCCTGACTATCTCGGCCGATTCCCTGCGCAAGATTTACGACAATATGGATTACTTTGCCAGCCGCATTGTGTTGCGTCCGCAGGAGATTTCCAATAATCCGGAAATCATCCGTCGTCTGGGCGTCATCGCTCTGAACGTCGGCCTGGAGTTTGATATTTACGGGCATGCCAACTCAACACACGTAGCCGGGGTCGATCTGATGAACGGCATCGGTGGCAGCGGTGATTTTGAACGCAACGCGTATCTGTCGATCTTTATGGCCCCGTCGATTGCTAAAGAAGGTAAGATCTCAACCGTCGTGCCAATGTGCAGCCATGTTGATCACAGCGAACACAGCGTCAAAGTGATCATCACCGAACAAGGGATCGCCGATCTGCGTGGTCTTTCCCCGCTTCAACGCGCCCGCACCATCATTGATAATTGTGCACATCCTATGTATCGGGATTATCTGCATCGCTATCTGGAAAATGCGCCCGGCGGACATATTCACCACGATCTTAGCCACGTCTTCGATTTACACCGTAATTTAATTGCAACCGGCTCGATGCTGGGTTAATGACTCGTCCCGTCACGATCTTCAGCAATATGCTGAAGCATCGTGGCGGTATAACGATGATTTCTGATTGAATAAAGATATTCCTGCATATACATCGGCCTGTGCGGCGCATCAAAATATTTCAGCGTTGCCGGATTCACCAGTCGCCAGGCAAAATGCGGGATCACCGTCAGAAAATGTCCGCGCTCCACGGCGCTGATTTTGGCCATAAAACTGTAAGGTCGATAAATAATGGTGGGATTGATCCCACAAGGACGCATATTCGCATCAATCATTGCTTCGAAGTTGGCCCGGTTCTGAAAGCGCATTTGTAGCCAGGGTAGCTCCTGAAGCAACTCTTGCTCTTGTCGCTCTTCATAACGGCGAGAAACGAGAAAGCCCAATCGCAGCGGTGGTAGTTCACTGATAGTCAGGTTTTCCAGTTCCTGAACTCGTGCAGATACATGCTGTGGGGAGATTATAAAATCTAACTGACGGTCAAAAAGATTATCGATAACGCCGTTTTCGCTGAACTCAACTGGCTGGGCGGTCACGCCTTCGTACTTATCTCCGAGACTAATCAACTGATCAAAAATAATGGTCGGATAAGTATTATCTATGCCTATCACAATTTCTCGTGAACGACGTCCTGAGTTATGGATTTCATTATCAATCGCAGAAAGCCGTTGATAAACCGGGAACAGTTTTTGATACAGTTCCTGCCCGGCTTTATTGAGGCTGATATTATTATCTTTGCGGGTAAATAGCGTATAGCCAATTTGTTCTTCCAGCGCGGCAATGCTTTTGCCAAATGGCGAAGCCGTCATATGGATTTTTTCTGCCGCCCGGGCAATATTATTGGTTTGCGCTAATAAAATGAAATTGCGCATCTTTTTCGAAATAAAAATGTCCATCCCCGCTCCCCCGCATCCTTGTCCGCTTAACCGTTTCAGTCAGCCTATCCTTGATGAAACCGCGAGCAAAGATAGGTGATTACGTCATGGTTTTACAGAAAATTACAGAAAAAGGAGGCAATATCGGGTAAAGGCATTAGCCCGACCAATACGTCGGGCTACAAGTATTATTGTGCGGCAGGTGTTTTAGCGGGTTGTTGATCCACAGGTTCTAACTGGAAGACCACATCGACCTGATCATCAAACTGAATAGCAGCCTGCTCGTAAGTTTCCTGGGCTGAGACCGGCGCGGCATCGGCTTTCATCATCCGCACCATTGGGCTGGGCTGATAGTTGGAAACATGGTAGCGCACGCTATATACCGGCCCTAGTTTACGATGAAAGCCGTTCGCCAGTTCCTGCGCCTGATGAATCGCGTTATCAATCGCTGCCTTACGCGCTTTGTCTTTATAGGCATCCGGCTGCGCCACGCCCAGCGATACAGAACGAATTTCGTTAAGACCCGCCTTCAGCGCACCATCCAGCAAGGAATTCAGTTTGTCTAACTGACGGAGCGTGACTTCCACCGTTCTCACAGCACGGTAGCCTTTCAGGATACTTTTACCATCCTGATAATCATAATCTGGCTGGGTGCGTAAGTTCGCTGAGCTGATATCTTTTTTCGCGATCTGATTGAGTTCAAGGAAGGAAATGTATTGTGCGACGCGCTCATCCGCCTGTTTCTTGGCAGTAGCGGCATCCTTCGCGGCCACGTTGACTTCAATCGCAAGAGTGGCAATGTCTGGCACCGCATCCACGCTTGCCGTACCGGAGGTGACAATATGCGGTCCATCCGGCAATTCGTTAGCCTGCGCTGCCATCCCGCTAATACCCATTAATGCCGCCAGGGCGATAACTTTGAACTTCACGTTAGTCTCTCCGTGTTAATTGACTTGCCCAAAATTCAGGACCTCTGGAGGCAAGCTTAGCGCCTCTGTTTTATTTTTCCATCAGATAGCGCCTAACTGAACAAGGCTTGTGCATGCGCAATACCGTCTCTCGCCAGCTGCAAGGCAATAAACCACATAACACATCCCACTACCAGATTGATAATGCGCTGTGATTTTGCCGTGCGCAGGCGCGGTGCCAGCCAGGCTGCGAGAAGAGCCAGACCAAAGAACCACAGGAAAGAGGCGCTAATTGTCCCGAGCGCAAACCAACGTTTTGGTTCGACGTCAAGCTGCCCACCAAGGCTGCCCAGTACAACAAAAGTATCCAGGTAAACATGCGGATTCAGCCAGGTCACTGCCAGCATGGTGGCGATAATTTTCCATCTTCCTTGCTTCAGGACTTCGGCACTGGCTAACTCAATATTACTGCTCATTGCGGTTTTAAAAGCGCCAAAACCATACCACAGCAAGAAGGCTACGCCGCCCCAGGTGACCAGCGCCAGCAACCACGGCGACTGCATCAATAACGCGCTGCCACCAAAAATCCCGGCGCAAATCAGGACCAAATCGCTGATAGCACAAAGTAAGGCAATCATTATGTGGTACTGACGACGAATGCCCTGATTCATCACAAAAGCATTTTGTGGACCGAGCGGTAGGATCATAGCCGCCCCAAGTGCAAGACCTTGAAAGTAATAAGAAAACACGTTGGATATTCCGAATTAAGTATCTGATGCAGAGACTATATCGCGGGATTGTTATTAGCGGAAATTGATAATATTAATTGGCAATCAGAAAAACTAATAAGAGAGAGGCCAGAGAGTATTATCTGGCCTCAGCGTTGATTATGCAGCTTTGTCTTCTTTCACCCGCTTAAAGTTCACATCCATTTGCGGGTATGGGAAGCTGATACCGGCGGCATCAAATTCACGTTTAATACGCTCCAGCACATCCCAGTACACGTTTTGTAGATCGCCGCTTTTGCTCCAGACGCGGACCACGAAATTAATCGACGATGCGCCAAGTTCGTTCAGACGCACAGTCATTTCGCGATCTTTCAAAATGCGGTCTTCAGACTGGATAATATCGGTCAGGATCTGCTTAACCTGATCGATATCGGAATCATACGCCACGCCAATAATAAATTCGTTACGGCGAACTGGCTCGCGGGAGAAGTTAATAATATTCCCGGCAATAATTTTACCGTTCGGAATAACGATAATTTTACCGTCTGCAGTACGCATGGTGGTGGAGAAAATCTGCACGCTCAGCACAGTACCGGCTACGCCGCCGAGGTCAACATATTCTCCGGCACGGAACGGGCGGAACATGACCAGTAACACGCCAGCGGCCAGGTTAGACAGTGACCCCTGCAAAGCCAGACCAACAGCTAAGCCGGCGGCACCGAGTACAGCAATGACTGACGCTGTTTGTACGCCCACGCGGCCCAGTGCAGCGATTAGCGTAAAGGCGATAATTCCGTAACGGACTAATGCAGAAAGAAAATCAGCAACGGTGGCATCGATTTTACGGGAGATCATCAGGCGATTCACCGCGTTGGAAATCATCCGCGCGATAATCAAACCAACGATGATGATCGCGAGTGCCGCCACGATGTTTACTGCATAACTTAGCAGCAGCGCCTGGTTAGCCACCAGCCAGCTCCCCGCGCCGTTTATGCTATCGACAACATTCAAATCTTCCATTCAATATTCCTTTTCAACTGACTCAAAATGGAGAAATACACTCCGCCGCCTTATGACGGGCAGTCTGACAAGGGTAAACAATAAAGCATAATTTTGCCAAATAGATCACAGATTTCTCATCTGCATCACCTTGCTTTTGGTGAAAAAAGATCCGCAGAGCGGGCCTCAGACAGATAGCAATGTGCGATTTGTCATACTGGATGCGGCTTTAACGTCTTACCAGACCTACAAAAGCCTTTAAATTCAATATATTGCAGGATACGTGTAGGCCTGATAAGCGTAGCGCATCAGGCAATTTTGCTTTTGGCGAAAAAAAGACCCGCAGAGCGGGCCTTGAGATAAGCAGAAAGGAATATCTTACAGAACGTCGATCGCGTTCAGTTCCTGGAATGCTTTTTCCAGACGAGCGATCATCGAAGTCTGACCGGCACGCAGCCATACGCGCGGATCGTAGTATTTCTTGTTCGGCTGATCTTCGCCTTTCGGGTTGCCCAACTGACCCTGCAGATAAGCTTCGTTCGCTTTGTAGTAGTTCAGAACACCTTCCCAGGTTGCCCATTGGGTATCGGTATCGATGTTCATTTTCACTACGCCGTAGCTTACGGAGTCTTTGATTTCCTGAGCAGTAGAACCGGAACCGCCGTGGAATACGAAGTTCAGGCTGTTGTGCGGCAGGTTGTGTTTCTTGGAAACATATTCCTGAGAGTCACGCAGGATGGTCGGAGTCAGAACAACATTACCCGGCTTGTATACGCCGTGTACGTTACCGAAGGACGCTGCGATGGTGAAGCGCGGGCTGATTTTGCTCAGCTCGGTGTATGCGTAATCAACGTCTTCCGGCTGGGTGTACAGTGCAGAAGCGTCCATGTGGCTGTTGTCCACGCCGTCTTCTTCACCACCGGTGCAACCCAGTTCGATTTCCAGAGTCATGCCGATTTTGGACATGCGCTCCAGGTATTTAGAGCAGATTTCAATGTTCTCTTGCAGAGATTCTTCAGACAGGTCGATCATGTGAGAAGAGAACAGCGGCTTACCGGTAGCAGCGAAGTGTTTTTCACCTGCGTCCAGCAGACCGTCGATCCACGGCAGCAGTTTCTTCGCGCAGTGGTCAGTGTGCAGGATAACCGGAACACCATAATGTTCAGCCATCTGATGAACGTGATGCGCACCAGAGATCGCACCCAGGATAGCAGCGCCCTGCGGAACGTCAGATTTCACGCCTTTACCAGCGATAAAGGAAGCACCACCGTTGGAGAACTGAACGATAACCGGAGCTTTAACTTTAGCAGCGGTTTCCAGTACGGCGTTGATGGAGTCAGTACCGACGCAGTTTACTGCTGGCAGTGCGAAGTTGTTTTCTTTTGCTACCTGGAAAACTTTCTGTACGTCATCACCAGTGATTACGCCAGGTTTTACGAAATCAAAAATCTTAGACATGTCTCTTGTCCTGTATCGTCGGGCCTTATACTCGTCATACTTCAAGTTGCATGTGCTGCGTCTGCGTTCGCTCACCCCAGTCACTTACTTATGTAAGCTCCTGGGGATTCACTCTCTTGTCGCCTTCCTGCAACTCGAATTATTTAGAGTATGAAAAAATGCGTGCTCTAAAAGCGCGCTGCAACAAGGGCAGGTTTCCCTGCCCTGTGATTTTTTACTTCTTAGCGCGCTCTTCGAGCATCGCTACTGCAGGCAGTACTTTACCTTCCACGAATTCGAGGAATGCGCCGCCGCCAGTGGAGATGTAGGAGATTTTGTCAGCAATGCCGAACAGGTCGATTGCTGCCAGAGTGTCGCCGCCGCCAGCGATGGAGAACGCTTCGCTGTCTGCGATAGCGTTAGCCACGATTTCAGTACCTTTGCGGAAGTTCGGGAATTCGAACACGCCAACCGGGCCGTTCCACAGAATGGTTTTCGCATTCTTCAGGATTTCAGCCAGTTCCTGCGCGGAAGCATCACCGATATCCAGGATCTGCTCGTCAGCTTTCACATCGTTAACAGATTTCAGGGTAGCCGGTGCAGTTTCAGAGAACTCGGTTGCTACGCGAACATCAGACGGAACCGGGATGTTGCAGGTGGTCAGCAGACGTTTAGCTTCGTCAACCAGGTCAGCTTCGTACAGGGATTTACCCACATCGTGGCCTTGTGCCGCGATAAAGGTGTTAGCAATACCACCACCCACGATCAGCTGGTCAGCGATTTTAGACAGGGAGTCCAGAACGGTCAGTTTGGTAGATACTTTAGAACCACCAACGATAGCCACCATCGGGCGAGCAGGTTCTTTCAGTGCTTTACCCAGCGCGTCCAGTTCAGCTGCCAGCAGCGGGCCTGCGCACGCAACATCAGCGAATTTACCGATACCGTGAGTAGAAGCCTGCGCGCGGTGAGCAGTACCGAATGCGTCCATTACGAACACGTCACACAGTGCAGCATATTTTTTGGACAGGGTTTCGTCGTCTTTCTTCTCGCCTTTGTTGAAGCGAACGTTTTCCAGAACAACCAGTTCACCTTCAGCAACGTCAACGCCGTCGAGGTAATCTTTAACCAGACGAACCGGGTTAGACAGTTTGTCTTTCAGGTAGTTAACAACCGGCAGCAGAGAGAATTCTTCGTTGTACTCGCCTTCGGTAGGACGACCCAGGTGGGAAGTTACCATCACTTTCGCGCCTTGTTTCAGGGCCAGTTCGATGGTCGGCAGAGAAGCACGGATACGCGCGTCGCTGGTTACTTTCCCGTCTTTTACTGGTACGTTCAGATCCGCACGGATAAATACACGTTTCCCAGCAAGATCCAGATCGGTCATCTTAATTACAGACATGGTGAATCCTCTCGTTGATTCTAAAAGTTTTGCAGACGCTGCTTGCGTCTTACCTGAAAGCAACAGTAGCCATAGCTAACGTCGTGTCGAGCATTCGGTTAGCAAAGCCCCATTCGTTATCGCACCAGACCAACGTTTTGATCAGGTGCGCGCCACTGACCCGGGTTTGGGTGCCATCGACAATGGCACTGTGCGGATCGTGGTTAAAATCTACAGAGACCAACGGCAATTCCGTATAGTCAACTATACCATGAAATGCACCTTGTGCTGCTTTTTGCAGCAACAGGTTGACTTCATTGGCTTTTACAGGTTTCTTCACCGTCACGCTTAAATCGATTGCCGTCACATTTATGGTTGGTACACGCACCGCAATCGCTTCAAAGCGATCGTTAAATTGCGGAAAAAATCGTGTGATACCGGCGGCCAGTTTAGTATCGACTGGAATGATCGACTGGCTGGCTGCCCGGGTGCGACGCAGGTCAGGATGGTATGCATCAATAACCTGTTGATCGTGCATGGCGGAGTGAATTGTGGTCACAGTGCCGGACTCAATACCGTACGCATCATCTAACAATTTGATGACGGGAATTATGCAATTCGTGGTACAGGAAGCGTTAGAAACGATGCGGTGTTCCGCACGAAGTTGATCCTGATTGACGCCGTAAACCACGGTCGCGTCGAGATCGTTACTACCAGGATGTGAAAAGAGCACTTTTTTGGCCCCGGCGGCAATATGTGCTTCGCCATGCTCGCGGGAGCCATATACGCCGGTGCAGTCGAGAACCACATCGACGCCAAGTTCACGCCATGGGAGCGATTGCAGTGAACGTTCGTGCAATACGCGGATGGCGTCATCACCAACAAAAAGTTGATCGCGTTCCTGTCGTACTTCCCATGCAAAACGGCCATGACTGGTGTCATATTTCAACAAATGCGCCATGCCCGCAGCATCCGCCAGTTCGTTGATTGCCACCACGGTAATTTCCGCCCGGCGTCCGGATTCATACAAAGCACGAACCACATTACGCCCAATGCGACCGAAGCCATTTATCGCTACGCGTACGGTCATAGATCTCCTGCAAGGTTTTCCCTGAGCAAATTTGCCAAACAGAGTAATCCAGCAAATCGTCCGGGGAAACCTTACCTGTCGCAAACTGCGACTGATTGGTTAATTGTCGAACATTTAATCGACTGAAACGCTTCAGCTAGAATAAGCGAAACGTGGAATAAAAGGAATGATTGTCCAGTCAAAGAAGACAATTATCTGACTTACGTCACATTTTCTTCCCTTCTTGTAGGAGGCTTTATTCCAGACTGGCGTAATAATAACCACGCAATAACTGGAATAAATTGTCAGCTTATGAAGTGATACCTGCCTTCTTCCGTCATCTCTAATATCAGATTGGCCTGACAACTATTCAGCAGCACACGCTCGACATTGGGACCATCGGTTCGGGCATAAAAAGCTTCAGCTTCATCCCGCGATAATCCCCCCGCAATTTTACGACTAATCAAGCGTTCCCGCAGAATTTGAACGGGGGCATGAATAAAAACAGAAAAATCGCAGAAAGATGCCAACGCCCGCCACTTCTCGTCGTCCAGCAACAACCAGTTTCCTTCGACGATGACGAGTGGTGCGGTAACGTGCAACGCATCTTCAACAGGATCATGCTTTTGTCGATCGTACTGCGGCCACGTACAATCCCCTTCCATTACCTGGCGCAGATTTTCCGCCAGCTTTGCCACATCGAATGTCTCTGGTGCGCCTTTAAAGGGGCGCAATTGATGCGCATCCAGCCAGCTATTGTAATGGTGAAAACCATCCATCGGCAGCGTCTGAATAGCGGGTAGTTCCGGGTCTTGTTGCGCGAGATATTCCCAGAAAGTGGTTAGGGTAGATTTACCCATCCCCGGCGGAGCGCAAAGAAAAACCACGGTACGCCGCTGCGGATTTACCGTCTGTAAGGCTGCCAGCATACGCAGCAACGGTTTATGCACATTTTCAATCTCTTCGTTCGGGTACTGCGCCTGTACCTTCAGACCATTCACCGTTAAGTCAATTTTCACGGCGTTAATTCCTTTAAGGTGGTCGTTACTGCCAGCGTCAGCGCCGTTTTGACCATCCCACTAAAACGCACCTCTGACCAGACGGCGAAATCAGCGAACTTCATCGCTTTTAACGCGTCATAGAGCGTCGCATTGCGGGTTATGCTATTGACGTTGCTGATAAAATCCCAGGTAATGTCATCGGCAAATCCGGGCGTTTCATCCTGTTCATTCAGGTAATGCCAGAACTGGGAAAAGTGCGTGATATCGGCATACAGCCATTTGTCCATTTTCCCCAGCGCAAAAATCAAACGTAGCGCAACATCAATATCGTCAAGCGGGCCGCTTTGAGCGAGTAACGGCTTCACTGCATATTCCACGATCTCTTCATCATTATCGACAAACAGCGACGGCAGAAACTGGCGTATCCCCTGGAGCAAAATGACATGTGCAGTTCTCATAAATGACAATAAATTGTCCTGTGCGTCCAGTTGCTCAAGCACATCATCTTCTGTCAGCGTCGCCATTGGTCTTCCGATAGATCACCATCAATGCAGGGAGTCTATTATATTACACGTTTGGTCCGCGCCGCCGATCAGTAATGTCTGCGTCCGCACCCCATTCGCCGTCTGTTGGATACCGTTCACCAACTCACCGCCCGTCACGCCCGTAGCGCTAAAGAGGATATCGTTCCCCCTCACCAGTTCATCGAGCGAGTACACACGGTTAACGTCAACGCCCATTTCCTTGCAACGCTTGCGCTCCTGCTCTGCAATCTGCCGATTTTCCGTGTAATCCCCTTTAGCCTGACAAAAGTCAATCAGCTCGGCCTGCATATCCCCGCCTAATGCTTTAACGGCACAGGCAGAAATCACGCCTTCTGGCGCACCGCCGATGGTGTACATCACATCGTAAGGATTATCCTGCCAGCAGGTCAGCACGCTGGCGGCGACATCGCCATCCGGCAGGGCAAAAACCTTCACGCCCAGCTGTGTTGCTTCCTCAATTGCGGCACTCAGGCGCGGTTTATCCAGCGTAACCATACGCAGCTTGTCCAGCGGTTTGCCTAACGCTTTCGCCACGTTGCGCAAGTTGTCCGCCAGAGGCAAAGACAGATCAATCGCGCCCGCCGCCAGCCGATTAACAACCAGTTTTTTCATATACATATCGGGCGCGTGTAACAGGCTATCTCGAGGGGCGAAAGCCATGACCGCCAGCGCATTGCTCTGCCCCATCGCCACCATCCGCGTGCCTTCAATGGGATCAACCGCGATATCGACTTCTGGCCCATCGCCTTTGCCCACCTCTTCGCCAATCCACAGCATCGGCGCATGGTCAATTTCTCCCTCGCCGATGACCACTCGCCCACGAAAAGCGACGTCGTTTAATGCCTGGCGCATCGCGGTGACCGCCAGGCCATCAATTTTATTTTTGTTGCCACATCCGGTTTGCGGCCAGGCAGCCAACGCTGCCTGCTCCGTAACGCGAAATAATGGCCACGCCAGGGACATCATTGCGCGGCCTCCCCGATATCAACGCCAAATTGCGCCAGCAGATATTTCTCGGCCTGTTCATTCCAGATGCCGTGCGTTTCCTCAACCAGCCGCGCAAGCTCTTTAAACAGCGGATCTGTTTTGCCTTTTTCGGCAAAATCGGCAATGGCGGTGAGCGGCATGGTAACGCCGTTGTAAATGAGTTTTTTACCACCGGGGATATCCGGTAAATTGAGAACGGTTTCTGGCACTGCATCCAGGCCACCGATATGCGTCACCATAAACGACGGTTGCAACTGCCCCGTAGCGCTCAGGGCAATCGCCTCTTTCATATCGTCCGTTGAACCACCCGATGTACCGACGACGTGCGTGCTGTTGTAATGGACGTTGTAGAAATTAAACGGCACTTTGAAGTTTTTATCCGTCGGCCCGGCAAAGAAGTTCAGGCAGCCATCTTCCGCCAGTAATTCATCAGCCATCTCGACGACAGCAGGCACCGCTGCATAGACAAATACGTCATCAAATCCGGCATCATCCGTCAGCGCCCGCAGCCTCTGGACTGGGTCGCTCATTCCTTTGGTATTCACATATATCAGCTCAATGCCTTTGCTGGCCGCCAGCTCCACCGGCAGCAGCTTCTGCACCTGTGCCAGGCGTTTTTCGTCGATATCGACCACCACTACCCGCGACGGTTGTATGCCGCCGTGAATAGCGTAATCGATAGCGCCTATCCCCATCGGGCCCGCACACGCCAGCAGCGCAATATTGCCGCCAGGTTTGACGCCCATGCGATGCTCATAAACATATTGCGTGGTGTGATAATTGGCATGATAAGCGCCAATAATGCAGCACATCGGCTCTGCCAGCGACGCCGCAGCAAAATAAGATCCGTGATACGGTAATACGCAGCCCAAATTAATGGCTACCTCTGGAATAATCATATAGGTGGCGTTACCGCCAAAATATTCGTAGCTGTATCCCGCAGAATACCCGCTTGGTAGCCCCATCGCCGGTTGCAATACAAAACGTTGGCCTTTTTTATATTTGTCGGTAAGATTTTTCCCCACTTCAACAATAATCCCGGCACATTCATGCCCGGTAATGACCGGATGATTTTCTAAATCGTCGGGCACCCGTTTATGTTCGCTACCGAGTAACGCCGCTTTCCAGGTCGATAAACACACACTGTCAGAAATTACACTCACCAGCAGTTCATTATCGGTAATTTTGGGCAGTTCAAATTCGCGCAGACGGACATCCCGCTTGCCATAAATAGCAGCAACTTTGGTTTTCATTTTTACCTCGGCAATCAGTTTTTATGTTCAGCGGTTAATTGATTAAATAAAGTGTCGAGTTTGGGATCGCCAATATAGTTATTAATCAATATCAGCGGTTTATCCGTCACACGTTTCACGCGCCCTTCCAGACTAGCGTGAGTAACGACGATATCCACATCTGCAGGCACGTTTTCTATCGCGTAATGTTTTACTTCTATTGCCAGCCCCGCTTTTTCCAGGCGCTTACGGAAGGTGGTTGCGCCCATCGCGCTAGAGCCCATTCCCGCATCGCAAACAAAGGCGATACGCTTAACCCGGCTTAACGAGAATGTACCTTCTTGTTTCATCGCCTTAACCGCATTGGCGGACTGCACAAACTCATCTTCGCTCTCCGTTTCCACCGTTTTTTCCATCTTCAGTATTACGGAAGTGATAGCAAAGGACACCAGGGTACCTACCGTAACACCGGCAATTGTCGCCAGGAACGAGCCTTTCGGCGTCAGTGCAAGGTAAGCAAAGATAGACCCCGGACTTGGACCAGCCACCAGACCACCGTCCAGTAAGTTAAACATCCAGGTGCCAGACATACCGCCGGCAATCATGGCAATAATGGTCAGCGGCTTCATCAGCACATACGGGAAATACAGTTCGTGGATCCCACCGAGGAAGTGAATAATCATCGCCCCGGGCGCAGAACGTTTACTCATCCCTTTACCAAACAAAGTAAACGCCAGCAGCAGTCCTAAGCCAGGCCCAGGGTTGGACGCCACCATAAAGAAGATGGATTTACCGTTAACTGAAGCCTGTTGCATCCCCAACGGGTAATAGACGCCCTGATCTATCGCGTTATTGAGGAAAAGCACTTTCGCCGGTTCATTGATGACTGACAGCAAAGGCAGATAGCCCGCATGTACCAGCGCCTCAATACACTCTTTGACGAAAGTATTGGCAATTAACACCGCCGGGCCGATAACTTCAAAACCCAGCAGACAAAGGAGCATCCCGGTGATACCTAATGAGAAGTTATTGATAACCATCTCAAAACCAGCAGGTATGCGTTTTTCCAGTGCCTTATCGACATATTTTATGACCAGCCCACCTAACGGTCCCATGATCATTGAACCAAGGAACATCGGGATTTCTGCGCCGACGATTACACCAATTGTCCCTATTCCGCCCATGACTGCGCCGCGTTTACCGCCGACTAAATGGCCACCGGTAGAACCAATCATTACGGGCAATAAATAGGTAATCATCGGGCCGACAATTTTGGCGAAATGTTCGTTAGGCAGCCAACCAGTAGGAATAAATAATGCAGTAATAAAACCCCAGGCAATAAAAGCACCAATATTGGGGATGACCATTGCCGTCAAAAAGCCCCCAAAAGCCTGGACCTTTGCACGAGCAGACTTGTTTTCCATAATATTATCCTGTAGAGGAGAGAGTCATTATTCGCGGCTGATAATGTCCGCTAATTGTTTTTCTGATGTTGCAGTTAAGAGTTGTTCAAGTATTTCTTCTTCGCACAGCAATTCACTTAACGCCTGAATAGCACCAATGTGCGAATCGGCATCGGCTGCAGAAAGACCGATAAGTAATTTAATCGGTTCGTCATTCCCCGAAAAATAAACGCCTTGTTTAAGTAACGTCAAAGACATCCCGGTTTTAAGCGCCCCACATTCCGGTCGCGCATGAGGCATTGCCACGCCTGGTGCGAGAATATAATAAGGGCCATTGTTAATGGTGGAATCTTTAATAGCCTGAATGTAATTCTCGCTGATATAGTTTTTATCCAGCAATGATGCCATCGAGAAATTGATAGCTTCCTGCCAATCTTTTGCTGAATGTATAACTGAGATTGATGATTCTGGAAAATAATCAATAAGCCGCATAAATTATCCTTATTTTATTTTTAGGGTACCGTCCGGCGGTAAAAATAAAATACTCGTGCGATTTAATGAAAGCAATTGGGCACGCGAGAAGAAAAAAAACATGAACCAAAATAATAAAATGTTAAATAACAACAACATGAAATTTATACCTATAAAGTCAAGTTTGTGTTTGTTATGTTTATCACAAAACCAATGTTTTATCTGCCTATGTATTTGTGATGCATATCTCTATTTATCTATTGAATGTTCGAAAACATACTTTTTTAGCCGATGTTTTTCGCTCTCCCCCTTTATAGATTCTGAATTCTCACCTGTTGGCTGTTTTCTCCTCACCTCATGTGACATATTCCCACACTTTACTCAAGGAAGATTCTCATGAAAGCGCCTGTTTCAATAACCTCATTTCGCCCACAAAAATCTATTGCTATCGCCATTGGCGTGCTTACCGTGGTTGTGCTGCCATTTCTCTCGTATTACACCGTTAATGAAGGTGAACGCGGCATTTTGCTGCGCTACGGAAAAATCGTAAAAGTTGCCGAGCCGGGTCTGGGTTTTAAGATCCCTTTTATGGAAAGCGTAGAGAAAATTTCCACGCGTAATCAGGCTGTGGTTTATCAGGGATTACAGGCCTACAGCCGCGACCAGCAACCGGCACAAATGACAGTATCAGTCAGCTTCCACATTAAACCTTCAGAAGCAGGCGCGGTTTATACCACCTACAACACCATTGAAGCATTAAAAGATCGTCTGATTGTCCGTCAGTTGCCAACTCAACTGGAGAACGTTTTCGGCCAATATACCGCCATCAGCGCGGTACAGGATCGTACAAAACTGGTTCAGGATCTGCAAAATGCAATGCGTAAAGCCGTTGTTGGCCCGGTGGTGATTGATGGTGTCCAGATTGAAAATATTGATTTTTCTGACGCTTATGAAAAATCGATTGAAGATCGAATGAAAGCAGAAGTCGCCATTGCCACACGTAAGCAAAATCTGGAAACAGAGAAAATCCAGGCGCAAATAGCGGTAACTCAGGCCCAGGCAGAAGCAGACAGTAAACTGGCGGCAGCCAAAGCAGAAGCTGAGACTATTCGCGTAAGAGGCGCGGCAGAGGCTGAAACTATTCGTTTAAAAAGTGCGGCTGAAGCAGAAGCGATCCGCCTGCGCGGTGAAGCTCTGCGGGATAATCCCGGACTTGTTGCCCTCACCACTGCTGAGCGTTGGGACGGTAAGCTACCCGATACCATGATCCCCGGCAGTACAGTTCCGTTTATCTCTACTAAGTAAAAAAAGGGCCGCTTTCGCGGCCCTTGAGACTGATGGCAAAGGCAAAACTGCCTGATGCGCTACGCTTATCAGGCCTTGTATTATCCCTCCTGTGCAGAGAAAATCGGCCAGTTTTCTCTGCCTGCAGTCCGCATGCCGTATCGGGCCTTAGGTTTTCAACCTGTTGCGTAGATTTATGCAGCGGACTGCCTTTCTCCCAAAGTGATAAACCGGACAGTATCATGGACCGGTTTTCCCGGTAATCCGTATTTGCAAGGTTGGTTTCACGATGGAACATGAACTTCATTATATCGGTATCGACACCGCTAAAGAGAAACTGGATGTCGATGTGTTGCGTCCTGATGGTCGTCATCGCACCAAAAAATTCGCTAACACCACTAAAGGGCACGATGAGCTGGTGAGCTGGCTGAAGGGTCACAAGATTGACCATGCGCATATCTGCATCGAAGCGACCGGCACCTATATGGAACCTGTCGCAGAGTGCCTTTACGATGCAGGCTACATAGTGTCAGTCATTAATCCTGCGTTGGGTAAAGCTTTCGCTCAGAGTGAAGGACTGCGTAACAAGACTGATACCGTGGATGCGCGCATGCTGGCAGAGTTCTGTCGTCAGAAGCGCCCTGCAGCCTGGGAAGCGCCTCACCCGCTTGAACGCGCGTTGCGTGCCCTGGTAGTACGCCACCAGGCGCTGACAGATATGCACACGCAGGAACTGAACCGCACTGAAACGGCGCGGGAAGTCCAGAGACCGAGCATTGATGCTCACCTTCTGTGGCTTGAAGCAGAGCTGAAGCGTCTTGAGAAGCAGATAAAAGACCTGACAGACGATGATCCGGATATGAAACACCGCAGGAAACTGCTGGAAAGTATCCCGGGTATCGGAGAGAAAACATCTGCGGTATTACTGGCTTATATCGGTCTGAAGGACCGCTTCGCCCATGCCAGACAGTTCGCCGCTTTTGCGGGTCTGACACCACGGCGTTATGAATCAGGCAGTAGTGTGAGAGGGGCAAGCCGGTTGAGTAAAGCCGGACATGTGTCGCTTCGCAGGGCGTTGTATATGCCTGCAATGGTAGCCACCAGTAAGACTGAGTGGGGACGGGCGTTCCGCGACCGTCTGGCGGCTAATGGCAAGAAAGGAAAAGTGATTCTCGGCGCGATGATGCGCAAGCTGGCACAGGTGGCGTATGGAGTGCTGAAGTCAGGCGTACCGTTCGATGCGTCACGGCATAATCCGGTAGCTGCGTAAAAATCGCGGAAGGGATGAAAAAAACAGCGCCTGACGGCGCTGTGTCTGGCATGCCTGCAATCTGGGAAACCAGGGTAGAAAAAAACTTGCAGGCCATAACAGTATCTACATACTTCCTGCAATATATTGAATTTGCACGATCTTGTAGGTCGGATAAGGCGTTCACGCCGCATCCGACATGAACAACGCGCACTTTGCCAATAATCTGAAGGGCCGCTTTCGCGGCCCTTCTCACAAAGCATCTTACCGATTACAGCAGTTCTTTTGCTTTCGCAACAACGTTGTCAACGGTGAAGCCGAACTCTTCGAACAACTGCTCTGCCGGTGCAGATTCACCGAAGGTATTCATACCGATGATGGCACCGTTCAGGCCAACATACTTGTACCAGTAGTCAGCAATGCCAGCTTCCACCGCAACGCGTGCAGTAACCGCTTTCGGCAGTACAGACTCACGGTAAGCCGCATCCTGCTTGTCGAATGCGTCGGTAGACGGCATGGAAACCACGCGCGCTTTCACGCCTTCAGCAGTCAGTTTTTCGTAGGCAGCAACCGCCAGTTCAACTTCAGAACCGGTAGCGATGAAGATCAGTTCCGGCTGACCGGCACAGTCTTTCAGCACATAACCACCGCGCGCGATGTTTGCCAGCTGCTCTTCAGTACGTTCCTGCTGCGCCAGGTTCTGACGGGAGAGGATAAGCGCAGTCGGGCCGTCCTGACGCTCAACGCCGTATTTCCACGCGACCGCGGATTCAACCTGGTCACACGGACGCCATGTGGACATGTTCGGGGTCACGCGCAGAGAAGCGACCTGCTCTACCGGCTGGTGAGTCGGGCCATCTTCGCCCAGACCGATGGAGTCGTGGGTGTAAACCATCACCTGACGCTGTTTCATCAGCGCAGCCATACGTACGGCGTTACGTGCGTATTCCACGAACATCAGGAAGGTGGAGGTGTACGGCAGGAAGCCACCGTGCAGGGAGATACCGTTAGCAATCGCGGTCATACCGAACTCGCGAACACCGTAGTGGATGTAGTTACCCGCAGCATCTTCGTTGATTGCTTTAGAACCAGACCACAGGGTCAGGTTAGACGGTGCCAGGTCAGCAGAGCCGCCGAGGAATTCTGGCAACAGCGGACCGAACGCTTCGATAGCATTCTGAGACGCTTTACGGCTGGCGATTTTCGCCGG
Organism: Escherichia sp. HH091_1A; assembly: GCF_030295175.1. Lineage (NCBI taxonomy): Bacteria > Pseudomonadati > Pseudomonadota > Gammaproteobacteria > Enterobacterales > Enterobacteriaceae > Escherichia > Escherichia sp. HH091_1A. The sequence continues at coordinate 3,704,067 of NZ_AP025747.1, forward strand.
ATTAGCCTGCAGTTTAGCGATAAACTCTTTCGCTTTCGCGTCGAAGTCAGACGGCATTTCGCCTTTCATACGGCGAGTAAATTCAGCCGCTTCCTGCGGATAAGCTTTGGCGTAAGCAGCGAATTTCTCGTTCCATGCAGATTCTTTCGCCTGGCCTGCTTCTTTCGCATCCCACTGAGCATAGATTTCAGACGGGATTTCGAACGGCGCATATTTCCAGCCCAGCTGTTCGCGGGTCAGTGCAATTTCAGCGTCGCCCAGCGGCGCACCGTGGGAGTCGTGCGTACCGGCTTTATTCGGAGAACCGAAACCAATGATGGTTTTGCACATCAGCAGAGACGGTTTGTCAGTCACAGCGCGCGCTTCTTCTACAGCGCGTTTGATGGATGCCGCGTCATGACCGTCGATGCCGCGAATAACGTGCCAGCCGTAAGCTTCGAAACGCATTGCGGTGTCGTCGGTGAACCAGCCTTCAACGTGACCATCGATAGAGATACCGTTGTCATCGTAGAACGCAATCAGTTTACCCAGCTTCAGCGTACCCGCCAGAGAGCAAACTTCATGGGAGATGCCTTCCATCATGCAGCCGTCGCCCATGAAGGCGTAGGTGTAGTGGTCGACGATGTCGTGGCCCGGACGGTTAAACTGCGCCGCCAGCGTTTTTTCTGCAATCGCCATACCGACTGCATTGGCAATACCCTGACCCAGCGGACCTGTAGTGGTTTCCACACCAGCGGTGTAACCCACTTCCGGGTGGCCCGGAGTTTTGGAATGCAGTTGACGGAAGTTTTTCAGTTCTTCCATCGGCAGATCGTAACCGGTGAGGTGCAGCAGGCTGTAGATCAGCATGGAGCCGTGGCCGTTGGACAGCACGAAGCGGTCACGGTCAGCCCAGGACGGATTCTGCGGGTTGTGTTTCAGGAAATCACGCCACAGGACTTCGGCAATGTCAGCCATACCCATAGGGGCACCCGGGTGACCGGATTTGGCTTTCTGTACTGCGTCCATGCTCAGCGCACGAATAGCATTGGCAAGCTCTTTACGTGAGGACATTTTGACTCCAGATCGGATGATGAAGGGCACGCCCTTAACGACTTGACGACAGCGCGTTTTGGGCTACGCCGGAAAATTTGCCAACAATTTACCGCAAGCCGCGCGTCATGTACATGGAACATCCTTTTGCCGCTTCAGAAATCTCTGGATCATGCTCGCATGTTGCGCAATCTGCTCGCCCGTCCGCTGCGCTTTTCCTTATACTGAGACTGAGCATCGATTCACCTGCAAACGGTGCATTTTAGAATAATCCTGACCTTGTGCGGAAGAGAAAACATGAAAATTCGCGCCTTATTGGTAGCAATGAGCGTGGCAACGGTACTGACCGGTTGCCAGAATATGGACTCCAACGGACTGCTCTCATCAGGAGCGGAAGCTTTTCAGGCTTACAGTTTGAGTGATGCGCAGGTGAAAGCCCTGAGCGATCAGGCATGTCAGGAGATGGACAGCAAGGCGACGATTGCGCCAGCCAATAGCGAATACGCTAAACGTCTGACAACTATTGCCAACGCGCTAGGCAACAATATCAACGGTCAGCCAGTAAACTACAAAGTGTATATGGCGAAGGATGTGAACGCCTTTGCGATGGCAAACGGCTGTATCCGCGTCTATAGCGGGCTGATGGATATGATGACGGATAACGAAGTCGAAGCGGTGATCGGTCACGAAATGGGGCACGTCGCGTTAGGCCATGTGAAGAAAGGGATGCAAGTTGCATTAGGTACCAACGCCGTGAGAGTCGCGGCAGCCTCTGCGGGCGGGATTGTCGGCAGTTTATCGCAATCGCAACTTGGTGATCTGGGCGAGAAATTAGTCAATTCGCAATTCTCCCAGCGCCAGGAAGCAGAAGCCGATGATTATTCTTACGATCTTCTGCGCCAACGCGGCATCAGCCCGGCTGGTCTTGCCACCAGCTTTGAAAAACTGGCGAAACTGGAAGAAGGCCGCCAAAGCTCAATGTTTGACGACCATCCGGCATCCGCCGAACGCGCCCAGCATATTCGCGATCGTATGAGCGCGGATGGGATTAAGTAAATCCTGGTGGTGCCGAACGTAGGTCAGATAAGGCGTTCACGCCGCATCTGACATGAATGGCACATTTGTTACCCTGTGCGCAATGCCGGATGCGATGCTGGCGCATCTTATCCGGCCTACGTGCGACATCGCATCTGGCGCTTACTCGCCCTTTTTCGCCGCCTGAATATACAGCATCTCCAGCGCCAGCGTCGCTGCTGCCAGAGCGGTGATTTCCGACTGATCGTATGCCGGAGCCACTTCCACTACGTCCATCCCAACAATGTTGAGATCTTTCAGGCCGCGTACCAGTTTAATGGCGCGATCGGAGGTCAGGCCGCCAATCACCGGCGTACCGGTGCCCGGCGCGAAAGCAGGATCCAGGCAGTCGATATCAAAGGTCAGGTAAACTGGCATATCACCTACAATCTGTTTCACCTGGGCGATAACGTCATCCACGCTGCGATCGTTCACCTGGCAGGCGTCCAGTACGGTAAAGCCGTTGTCTTTATCAAACTCGGTACGAATACCAATCTGTACGGAGTGATTCGGGTCGATCAGACCTTCTTTCGGCGCGGTATAGAACATGGTGCCGTGGTCAAATTCACAACCGTTCGCATAGGTATCGGTGTGGGCGTCAAAGTGTACCAGCGCCATTTTGCCGAAATGCTTCGCATGAGCACGCAGCAGCGGCAGGGTAACAAAGTGGTCACCACCGAAGGAGAGCATACGCTTACCGGCAGCCAGCAGCTTTTCGGCATGCGCCTGCAGCTTCTCGCTCATCTCACGAGCATCGCCGAAGGCATACACCAGATCGCCGCAGTCCACCACGTTCAGACGCTCGCGCATGTCGAAATTCCACGGGAAGCGGTTGTGTTCCCAGGCCAGATTTGTTGAAACCTGACGGATCGCCGCCGGACCGTGGCGTCCACCCGCACGACCGGAAGTAGCCATATCGAACGGCACGCCGGTAATTACCCAGTCAGCATCGCTGTCATACGGCTGGAAGTTCATCGGCAGGCGTAAAAAACCAAAGGCGTTGGAAACCAGTGAGTTATCGTATTGATGACCTAAGGTGCTCATGGATGGACTCCTATTACAAAGTCGATATAAAAAAACCCTTCCGCGTCGTTAGGCCCGACGAGGAAGGGTTGGATTTGCGAAACACAATTTTGTGCTAATTATCGCCTTAAATGGGCGAGGCATCAAGCGAGGTTACTATTTCCGACACGGTGGCGGCGCATAGCCATTGTTGTCCGCCGGAAACGCTTGTCCAGAGCACGGTGGCAGCGCATTTTGCGCCGGGCCTTGTAATTCAAAGGCGGCAAAGCCGATTACACCGGTATTACGCACATCGCCTTGCGCCGAATTGGCTGCGTAGGAATCCGCAACGTTGGCGAACTGAAAAGCCGCTTCGGTATGTTTATCTTTGCGGAATCCTTTAATCGCCAACGAATCCCCGGCATTCACAATATAGCCGTTGTTATTCAGGGAACCTTGTTTACCATTGAGAACATCCAGACCATCAACTGTCGCAACGATCTCGTAGTTGGTGTTACGACTGTAATTGCGGACATATAATTGGTAATTCATTCCTACTCTGGCATGGACTATATAGCGTAGTTCTTTACCTGATGAATTATAAACCCGCGTAATAGGTAGAGAATTAAAATTACCATCGCGAATAGCATATTCAAGTTCGTTAATACGAATGCTATAAACGCGGTCGTAGCCGGAAGGAACATTAGTCGAATAACTAATAACGATCATCTCTGCCGGATCGCGCCAGGCTCGTTCAGCAGTTACGCCCTGAACCGTTGAGTGCACATCCCCACCCCAGGCGGTGCCGACATTGCCCGATGCACTGCTATTATACTGCGCATTACTGGAACAACCGGCCAGCAGCACGACTAATGCCACCAACGCGCTACGTACTTTCCATTTTTTCATAACCGTTCCCTCTGCATTTAATTAATGCAGCGATTGTAGGGAGATTATTCAATAAGGAAAGCAGCTAAATTATTTTTAAGAATATATAAAAAGAAAGCGGGCCGATTTACGTAAATAAATCGACCCGATAGCGGAATAATCTTAATTATTCATCTTCAAGATAGGTATAACCGTACAACCCTGCCTCGAACTCTTCCAGGAACTGTTGTTGCAGTTCAGCATCAAGATCGGTTTTCTTCACCTGATCACGGAACTGGGTTAACAGCGTTTTCGGATCGAGCTGTACATATTGCAGCATGTCCGCCACGGTATCGCCTTCGTCAGACAGTTCCACTTCTACGCTACCATCAGGGAAGACGAACACATCAACCGCTTCGGTATCACCAAACAGGTTGTGCATGTTGCCGAGGATCTCCTGATATGCGCCGACCATAAAGAAACCGAGCATCGGCGGATTCTCTGGATCGTACTCCGGCATAGGCATTGTCGTGGCAATACCATCACCATCGATATAGTGGTCGATGGCACCGTCAGAGTCACAGGTAATATCCAGCAGCACGGCGCGCCGCTCCGGAACTTGATTCAGCCCTTCCAGCGGCAGAACCGGGAACAACTGGTCGATCCCCCATGCGTCCGGCATCGACTGGAACAGCGAGAAGTTGACGTACATTTTGTCCGCCATACGTTCCTGCAATTCGTCGATAATCGGGCGATGTGCGCGGTTTTGCGGATCCAGCTGCTTTTGCACTTCATGACACATGCTCAGATAAAGCTGCTCAGCCCACGCGCGTTCTTGCAGGTTGTAGGTGCCCGAAGAATAGCCGATATGAATATCGTGCAAGTCCATCTGGCTGTCATGTAACCACTCACGCAGAGAACGGCGAGTTCCCGGTTCGTGCATCTCCTGCCAGGTTTCCCACATGCTTTGCAGCGCGCGCGGTGCGTCTTCTGCTGGCGCGGTCGGCACCGTGTATTCGTTACGTTCCACGCCGATGATATTCGACACCAGCACGGTGTGATGCGCAGTCACCGCACGACCTGATTCGGTGATTACTGTCGGATGCGGCAGACCATTTTCTTCACACGCATCGCCAATCGCCCAAATGATGTTGTTGGCGTATTCATTGAGGCCGTAATTCACTGAACAGTCGGACTGCGAACGAGTACCTTCATAGTCCACACCCAGACCGCCGCCGACATCAAAGCACTGAATATTGACGCCCAGCTTGTGCAGTTCCACATAGAAACGCGCGGATTCACGAACGCCCGTGGCGATATCGCGAATATTCGCCATCTGCGAACCGAGGTGGAAGTGCAGCAGTTGCAGGCTGTCGAGACGTCCGGCTTCACGCAGGGTTTCAACCAGTTGCAGTACCTGAGTCGCCGCCAGGCCGAACTTCGATTTTTCCCCGCCAGAAGACTGCCATTTGCCAGAACCTTGAGACGCCAGACGCGCGCGCACGCCCAGACGAGGAACGACATTCAGACGTTCTGCTTCATCCAGCACAATGGCGATTTCTGACATCTTCTCAATGACCAGATAGACCTTATGGCCCATCTTCTCGCCAATTAATGCCAGGCGGATATATTCGCGGTCTTTATAACCATTGCAGACGATGACGCTACGGGTCATGCCAGCATGCGCCAGTACCGCCATCAACTCAGCTTTGGAACCGGCTTCCAGGCCCAGCGGTTCGCCCGAATGAATCAGGGATTCAATCACGCGGCGGTGCTGGTTAACTTTGATCGGATAAACGAGGAAGTAATCGCCGTTATAGCCGTAGGATTCCCGCGCACGTTTGAACGCGGCGTTAATGGAACGCAAACGGTGCTGCAGGATCTGTGGGAAACAGAACAGTGCAGGCAGACGCTGACCCTGTGCTTCACGAGTTTTCACTAACTGCGCGAGATCGACGCTAGCTTCCGGCACGTCCGGGTCCGGGCACACGCTAATGTGGCCCAGCTCGTTAACGTCATAATAGTTATTGCCCCACCAGGCAATATTGTAAGTACGCAGCATCTTGCTGGCTTCCTGGGAGCTCATTGCAACCTCCTGCATGGAGCGTAGTACACCGTGTTCGCCCGCTGACGAAGGCAAACCCATAGACATGTCGTCAGACATAGCGAACCTCAAATTATTTTATTAAGTGTAAAACAGTTAACGACTATCGCAGCCTGGGACTGCGATAACAACCCATAAGCACACGGATTTTCCAGCAAAGTATGCTGACGCTCCGACTGCGCAACCGGTTTCTTTTTCATAACATTATTAAACACATAACCGAACGTAAGTGTGACAGTTCGGCGAAACCACGAGAAAACTCTTGTTTTTACAAGAGCGCCCTTGTTCAGTCCTCAGTAACTGTCACCAGCTCTTGAATCCTGAGAAGCGCCGAGATGGGTATAACATCGGCAGGTATGCAAAGCAGAGATGCAGAGTGCGGGGAACGAATCTTCACCAGAACGGTGAGACAGGTTAAGCAGCAGACAACGGTTCATTATTTCGTATCACCTCCACGGCCGCCTGTTAAGACGAACCCACAAGCCAAAACTCTGATTTCAACCCGGCTGGAAGTGGCAACACGAAAGAAACGTCGTGTGCTTTTTATTTAAGCCGCGCGCCGCGTTTTATACCCCACAATGGCAGAAAATTGCAAAAGATAAATACTCAGAATGCCAGCATTGTCAGGAAAAATTTCCAGCCACGTTTTTAACAGAATGAGACACGATTCAAAAAAAAGTGGAAATCGGGTGAAGAATTGACCTAAAATAGCCATCCAGATGTTAATCCATCCATACCGATTAACACTCAGACTGCCAGTGTTTTTAACCTGCAGAGTCGTGGTAGGATCCGCTACCACAGAAAATCCACACAACAGTTTGAGCTAACCAAATTCTCTTTAGGTGATATTAAATATGGCAAAACACCTTTTTACGTCCGAGTCCGTCTCTGAAGGGCATCCTGACAAAATTGCTGACCAAATCTCTGATGCCGTTTTAGACGCGATCCTCGAACAGGATCCGAAAGCACGTGTTGCTTGCGAAACCTACGTAAAAACCGGCATGGTTTTAGTTGGCGGTGAAATCACCACCAGCGCCTGGGTAGACATCGAAGAGATCACCCGTAACACCGTTCGCGAAATTGGCTATGTGCATTCCGACATGGGCTTTGACGCTAACTCCTGTGCGGTTCTGAGCGCTATCGGCAAACAGTCCCCTGATATCAACCAGGGCGTCGACCGTGCCGATCCGCTGGAACAGGGCGCGGGTGACCAGGGTCTGATGTTTGGCTACGCAACCAATGAAACCGACGTGCTGATGCCAGCACCTATCACCTATGCACACCGTCTGGTTCAGCGTCAGGCTGAAGTACGTAAAAACGGCACTCTGCCGTGGCTGCGCCCGGACGCGAAAAGCCAGGTGACTTTCCAGTATGACGACGGCAAAATCGTTGGCATCGATGCTGTAGTACTTTCCACCCAGCACTCTGAAGAGATCGACCAGAAATCGCTGCAAGAAGCGGTAATGGAAGAGATCATCAAGCCGATTCTGCCCGCAGAATGGCTGACTTCCGCCACCAAGTTCTTCATCAACCCGACCGGACGTTTTGTTATTGGCGGCCCGATGGGTGACTGCGGTCTGACTGGTCGTAAAATTATCGTTGATACCTACGGCGGCATGGCACGTCACGGTGGTGGTGCATTCTCTGGTAAAGATCCATCAAAAGTGGACCGTTCCGCAGCGTACGCAGCACGTTATGTCGCGAAAAACATCGTTGCGGCTGGCCTGGCCGATCGTTGTGAAATTCAGGTTTCCTACGCAATCGGCGTGGCTGAACCGACCTCCATCATGGTGGAAACTTTCGGTACCGAGAAAGTGCCTTCTGAACAACTGACTCTGCTGGTACGTGAGTTCTTCGACCTGCGCCCATACGGTCTGATTCAGATGCTGGATCTGCTGCACCCGATCTACAAAGAAACCGCAGCATACGGTCACTTTGGTCGTGAACATTTCCCGTGGGAAAAAACCGACAAAGCGCAGCTGCTGCGCGATGCTGCCGGTCTGAAGTAATCTTTCTTCACCTGCTTTCAAAGGCCAGCCTCGCGCTGGCCTTTTTCTTTTCCAGAGAAATGCCTGATGCGCTACGCTTATCAGGCCCACAACCGCTGTCACATGTAAGTGGATAAGGCGTTCACGCCGCATCCGGCAAAAAAAACCGCCTGCACAATAACATCATTCTTCCTGAACACGTTTTACCCTCAAATCATCACCACGACTGAAACCGATTACACCCACCACACCAGCCAAATATTTGTAATATTTTCATATTATTATTCAGTTTTCACAGCTGTTACATTTCTTTTCAGTAAAGTCTTAATTGCAGATAACTGCGTTTAATCTATGATGATATAACTCAATTATTTTCATGCACTTAAATCATAACTAAGATAAATGTTAGTGTAAGCGATTACACTGATGTGATTTGCTTCACATCTTTTTACGTCGTACTCACCTATCTTAATTCACAATAAAAAATAACCATATTGGAGGGCATCATGCCTGACGCTAAAAAACAGGGGCGGTCAAACAAGGCAATGACGTTTTTCGTCTGCTTCCTTGCCGCTCTGGCGGGATTACTCTTTGGCCTGGATATCGGTGTAATTGCTGGCGCACTGCCGTTTATTGCTGATGAATTCCAGATTACTTCGCACACGCAAGAATGGGTCGTAAGCTCCATGATGTTCGGTGCGGCAGTCGGTGCGGTGGGTAGCGGCTGGCTCTCCTTTAAACTCGGGCGCAAAAAGAGCCTGATGATCGGCGCAATTCTGTTTGTTGCTGGTTCACTGTTCTCTGCGGCTGCGCCAAACGTTGAAGTACTGATTCTTTCCCGCGTTCTGCTGGGGCTGGCGGTGGGTGTGGCCTCTTATACCGCACCGCTTTACCTCTCTGAAATTGCGCCGGAAAAAATTCGCGGCAGTATGATCTCGATGTATCAGTTGATGATCACTATCGGGATCCTCGGTGCTTATCTTTCTGATACCGCCTTTAGCTACACTGGTGCATGGCGCTGGATGCTGGGTGTGATTATCATCCCGGCAATTCTGCTGCTGATTGGTGTTTTCTTCCTGCCAGACAGCCCACGTTGGTTTGCCGCCAAACGCCGTTTTGTTGATGCCGAGCGCGTGCTGCTGCGCCTGCGCGACACCAGTGCGGAAGCGAAACGCGAACTGGATGAAATCCGTGAAAGTTTGCAGGTTAAACAGAGTGGCTGGGCGCTGTTTAAAGAGAACAGCAACTTCCGCCGCGCGGTGTTCCTTGGCGTACTGTTGCAGGTAATGCAGCAATTCACCGGGATGAACGTCATCATGTATTACGCGCCGAAAATCTTCGAACTGGCGGGTTATACCAACACCACCGAGCAAATGTGGGGGACAGTGATCGTCGGTCTCACCAACGTACTCGCCACCTTTATCGCAATCGGCCTTGTTGACCGCTGGGGACGTAAACCAACGCTAACGCTGGGCTTCCTGGTGATGGCTGCTGGCATGGGCATACTCGGTACAATGATGCATATCGGTATCCACTCTCCGTCGGCGCAGTATTTCGCTATCGCCATGCTGCTGATGTTTATTGTCGGCTTTGCCATGAGTGCCGGTCCGCTGATTTGGGTACTGTGCTCCGAAATTCAGCCGCTGAAAGGCCGCGATTTTGGCATCACCTGCTCCACCGCCACCAACTGGATTGCCAACATGATCGTTGGCGCAACGTTCCTGACCATGCTCAACACGCTGGGTAACGCCAACACCTTCTGGGTGTATGCGGCTCTGAACGTACTGTTTATCCTGCTGACATTGTGGCTGGTACCGGAAACCAAACACGTTTCGCTGGAACATATTGAACGTAATCTGATGAAAGGTCGTAAACTGCGCGAAATCGGCGCTCACGATTAATCTCCTCTGGCTTCCTCCCGTCGCGGAGGAAGCCACCTCTTGCAGTCATCTTTTCTTCGCTCTATCCTCTGCCGCTATGAAAACATCCCGTCTCCCTATCGCCATCCAACAGGCCGTTATGCGTCGCCTGCGGGAAAAACTCGCCCAGGCCAACCTGAAGCTAGGGCGTAACTACCCGGAGCCAAAACTCTCTTACACCCAGCGCGGAACCTCCGCCGGAACAGCCTGGCTTGAAAGCTATGAAATTCGCCTCAATCCGGTTTTACTGTTGGAAAACAGCGAAGCCTTTATTGAAGAAGTGGTGCCACACGAACTGGCACATTTGCTGGTATGGAAACATTTCGGCCGCGTAGCGCCACATGGCAAAGAGTGGAAATGGATGATGGAAAGCGTGCTGGGCGTTCCCGCTCGTCGTACGCACCAGTTTGAACTGCAATCCGTGCGTCGCAACACCTTCCCCTACCGCTGCAAGTGCCAGGAACATCAGCTTACCGTACGCCGCCATAATCGCGTAGTTCGTGGCGAGGCCGTCTATCGCTGTGTTCATTGCGGTGAACAGCTGATTGCAAAATAACCACCTGAACTATCAGGAACTTTCCTGATCTGGCTGATTGCATACCAAAACAACTTTCGCTACGTTGCTGGCTCGTTTTAACACGGAGTAAGTGATGTACCGTTATTTGTCTATTGCTGCGGTGGTACTGAGCGCAGCATTTTCCGGCCCGACGTTGGCCGAAGGTATCAATAGTTTTTCTCAGGCGAAAGCCGCGGCGGTAAAAATCCACGCTGACGCGCCGGGTACGTTTTACTGCGGATGTAAAATTGACTGGCAGGGCAAAAAAGGCGTTGTTGATCTGCAATCGTGCGGCTATCAGGTGCGCAAAAATGAAAACCGCGCCAGCCGCGTAGAGTGGGAACACGTTGTTCCCGCCTGGCAGTTCGGTCACCAGCGCCAGTGCTGGCAGGACGGTGGACGTAAAAACTGTGCCAAAGATCCGGTTTATCGCAAGATGGAAAGCGATATGCATAACCTGCAACCGTCAGTCGGTGAGGTGAATGGCGATCGCGGCAACTTTATGTACAGCCAGTGGAATGGCGGCGAAGGCCAGTACGGTCAATGCGCTATGAAGGTCGATTTCAAAGAAAAAGTCGCCGAGCCACCAGCTCGTGCACGCGGTGCCATTGCGCGCACATACTTCTATATGCGTGACCAATACAACCTGACGCTTTCTCGCCAGCAAACGCAGCTGTTTAACGCATGGAACAAGATGTATCCGGTTACCGACTGGGAGTGCGAGCGCGATGAACGCATCGCGAAGGTGCAGGGAAATCATAACCCGTATGTGCAACGCGCTTGCCAGGCGCGAAAGAGCTAACCTACACTAGCGGAATTCTTTTTGTTAACTCCTACCCCACGCGTACAACCGCGTGGGGAGACGACGCGGATTTTTAACTATGCGTATCCCCCGCATTTATCATCCTGAACCACTGACCAGCCATTCTCACATCGCGCTTTGCGAAGATGCCGCCAACCATATCGGGCGCGTACTGCGCATGGGGCCGGGACAGGCGTTGCAATTATTTGACGGCAGCAACCAGGTCTTTGACGCCGAAATTACCAGCGCCAGCAAAAAAAGCGTGGAAGTGAAAGTGCTGGAAGGCCAACTCGACGATCGTGAATCTCCGCTGCATATTCACCTCGGTCAGGTGATGTCGCGTGGCGAAAAAATGGAATTTACGATCCAGAAATCGATCGAACTCGGTGTAAGCCTCATTACGCCACTTTTTTCTGAGCGTTGCGGCGTTAAACTGGATAGTGAACGTCTGAACAAGAAGCTCCAGCAGTGGCAGAAGATTGCAATTGCTGCCTGTGAGCAGTGTGGTCGTAACCGGGTGCCGGAAATCCGTCCAGCGATGGATCTGGAAGCCTGGTGTGCAGAGCAGGATGAAGGACTGAAACTGAATCTTCACCCGCGCGCCAGTAACAGCATCAATACGTTGCCGTTACCGGTTGAACGCGTCCGCCTGCTAATTGGCCCGGAAGGCGGTTTATCGGCAGATGAAATTGCCATGACTGCCCGCTATCAATTTACTGATATCCTGTTGGGACCTCGCGTTTTGCGTACAGAGACAACTGCGCTCACCGCCATTACCGCGCTACAAGTACGATTTGGCGATTTGGGCTAACGGAGAAGAATAATGATCAAGCTCGGCATCGTGATGGACCCCATCGCAAACATCAACATCAAGAAAGATTCCAGTTTCGCTATGTTGCTGGAAGCACAGCGTCGTGGTTACGAACTTCACTATATGGAGATGGGCGATCTGTATTTGATCAATGGCGAAGCCCGCGCCCATACCCGCACGCTGAACGTGAAGCAGAACTACGAAGAGTGGTTTTCGTTCGTCGGTGAACAGGATCTGCCGCTGGCCGATCTCGATGTGATCCTGATGCGTAAAGACCCGCCGTTTGATACCGAGTTTATCTACGCGACCTATATTCTGGAACGTGCCGAAGAGAAAGGGACGCTGATCGTTAACAAGCCGCAGAGCCTGCGCGACTGTAACGAGAAACTGTTTACCGCCTGGTTCTCTGACTTAACACCAGAAACGCTGGTTACGCGCAATAAAGCACAGCTGAAAGCGTTCTGGGAGAAACACAGCGACATCATTCTCAAACCGCTTGACGGTATGGGCGGCGCGTCTATTTTTCGCGTGAAAGAAGGCGATCCGAACCTTGGCGTGATTGCCGAAACCCTGACTGAACACGGAACTCGCTACTGCATGGCGCAAAATTACCTGCCAGCCATTAAAGATGGCGACAAACGCGTGCTGGTGGTGGATGGCGAACCTGTACCGTACTGCCTGGCACGTATTCCACAAGGCGGCGAAACCCGTGGTAACCTGGCTGCCGGTGGTCGCGGGGAACCTCGTCCGTTGACGGAAAGTGACTGGAAAATCGCCCGTCAGATCGGACCGACGCTGAAAGAAAAAGGGCTGATTTTTGTTGGTCTGGATATCATCGGCGACCGTCTGACTGAAATTAACGTCACCAGCCCAACCTGTATTCGTGAGATTGAAGCAGAGTTTCCGGTGTCGATCACCGGTATGTTAATGGATGCCATCGAAGCACGTTTACAGCAGCAGTAACCCACCTTAGCGAGAAGGATCTCGTTGAGACTCTGAGTGACAGCGCCCTACTTTCCACGCATACTGGGCGCTGTTGCTTTTTTGAACCAGGAAACAGAACCTCTGACAATGAATTTACAGCATCACTTTCTTATTGCCATGCCTGCTCTCCAGGATCCGATTTTCCGTCGTTCCGTGGTCTACATTTGCGAACATAATACCAATGGTGCAATGGGGATCATCGTCAACAAGCCGCTGGAAAATCTCAAAATTGAAGGGATTCTGGAAAAGCTGAAGATCACGCCGGAGCCGCGTGATGAATCAATCCGTCTGGATAAACCGGTTATGCTCGGCGGCCCGCTGGCGGAAGATCGTGGGTTTATTTTGCATACTCCACCCTCCAATTTTGCTTCCAGCATTCGCATTTCAGACAACACGGTGATGACCACTTCCCGCGATGTGCTGGAAACGCTCGGCACCGATAAACAACCGTCTGACGTATTGGTGGCTCTGGGCTATGCCTCCTGGGAGAAAGGTCAACTGGAACAAGAAATTCTCGATAACGCGTGGCTAACGGCCCCGGCAGATCTGAATATTCTGTTCAAAACACCGATTGCCGACCGCTGGCGCGATGCGGCAAAACTGATTGGTGTGGATATTCTCACCATGCCTGGTGTGGCAGGGCATGCCTGATGAGTGGAACCTTACTCGCCTTCGATTTCGGCACTAAAAGCATTGGCGTAGCGGTCGGACAACGCATTACCGGCACCGCTCGCCCTTTGCCTGCAATTAAAGCGCAGGACGGTACGCCGGACTGGAATCTCATCGAACGTTTACTGAAAGAGTGGCAGCCGGACGAAATCATCGTCGGTTTGCCGCTGAATATGGACGGCACAGAACAGCCGTTGACTGCCAGAGCGCGTAAATTTGCCAACCGTATTCATGGCCGTTTTGGTGTTGAAGTTAAGCTCCATGATGAACGGCTTAGCACCGTGGAAGCGCGCTCCGGTCTGTTCGAACAGGGCGGCTATCGGGCGCTCAACAAAGGTAAAGTCGACTCTGCCTCTGCGGTTATTATTCTCGAAAGTTATTTCGAGCAGGGATATTAAGGCGATTTACTAGCGCACAGATTTCTGACAATGTGCTCGTTGTTTCATGTTGGATGCGGCGTAAACGCCTTATCCAACCTACGGTGAGTGCGAATTCAAAGTTACGCTTCCCTTGTAGATACTGTTATGGCCTGCAAGTTTTTTTCTACCCTGGTTTCCCAGATTGCAGGCATGCCAGACACAGCGCCGTCAGGCGCTGTTTTTTTCATCCCTTCCGCGATTTTTACGCAGCTACCGGATTATGCCGTGACGCATCGAACGGTACGCCTGACTTCAGCACTCCATACGCCACCTGTGCCAGCTTGCGCATCATCGCGCCGAGAATCACTTTTCCTTTCTTGCCATTAGCCGCCAGACGGTCGCGGAACGCCCGTCCCCACTCAGTCTTACTGGTGGCTACCATTGCAGGCATATACAACGCCCTGCGAAGCGACACATGTCCGGCTTTACTCAACCGGCTTGCCCCTCTCACACTACTGCCTGATTCATAACGCCGTGGTGTCAGACCCGCAAAAGCGGCGAACTGTCTGGCATGGGCGAAGCGGTCCTTCAGACCGATATAAGCCAGTAATACCGCAGATGTTTTCTCTCCGATACCCGGGATACTTTCCAGCAGTTTCCTGCGGTGTTTCATATCCGGATCATCGTCTGTCAGGTCTTTTATCTGCTTCTCAAGACGCTTCAGCTCTGCTTCAAGCCACAGAAGGTGAGCATCAATGCTCGGTCTCTGGACTTCCCGCGCCGTTTCAGTGCGGTTCAGTTCCTGCGTGTGCATATCTGTCAGCGCCTGGTGGCGTACTACCAGGGCACGCAACGCGCGTTCAAGCGGGTGAGGCGCTTCCCAGGCTGCAGGGCGCTTCTGACGACAGAACTCTGCCAGCATGCGCGCATCCACGGTATCAGTCTTGTTACGCAGTCCTTCACTCTGAGCGAAAGCTTTACCCAACGCAGGATTAATGACTGACACTATGTAGCCTGCATCGTAAAGGCACTCTGCGACAGGTTCCATATAGGTGCCGGTCGCTTCGATGCAGATATGCGCATGGTCAATCTTGTGACCCTTCAGCCAGCTCACCAGCTCATCGTGCCCTTTAGTGGTGTTAGCGAATTTTTTGGTGCGATGACGACCATCAGGACGCAACACATCGACATCCAGTTTCTCTTTAGCGGTGTCGATACCGATATAATGAAGTTCATGTTCCATCGTGAAACCAACCTTGCAAATACGGATTACCGGGAAAACCGGTCCATGATACTGTCCGGTTTATCACTTTGGGAGAAAGGCAGTCCGCTGCATAAATCTACGCAACAGGTTGAAAACCTAAGGCCCGATACGGCATGCGGACTGCAGGCAGAGAAAACTGGCCGATTTTCTCTGCACAGGAGGGATAATACAAGGCCCGATAAGCTTGCGCATCGGGCATGTTTACAATTCGTATCAGACACAGCAACGTCACAAGCGCCCTTCTTTCACCCGCTGCTGATAACTCTGCTGAAACGTTATCATCCCCACCTGCTGCCCGGTTTGAATAACATGTGGTAACTGGTGGGTTTTCCCTTCACGTATCAAATTCCCCACCGCGGGTGTGTTAATCAGCAATTCAAACAGCGCTACTCTTCCTTCCTGTTTATCCACTTCCAGCTTTTGTGACAACACTGCCCGCAAGCTCCCGGCCAGTTGATTACGCACGGGATCTTTTTCCTGCGCCGGAAATGAATCCACCAGTCGCTCAACTGCCTGCGCCGCACCACGCGTATGTAATGTTGCCAGCACCAGATGCCCGGTTTCTGCCGCCGTCAGCGCCAGACGGATTGTCTCGCTGTCACGCAGCTCTCCGAGCAATATCACATCGGGATCTTCCCGCAATGCGGCACGCAATCCCGATGCGAACGTCATACAGTGCAAACCAATCTCCCGCTGCTGGATCAAACATCGCTGGCTGGTATAGAGATATTCGACAGGATCTTCCAGCGTCAGAATATGCGCATCAGCATGTTGATTGAGATAGCCAACCATCGCCGCCAGCGTGGTAGATTTGCCACTCCCCGTCGCCCCCGTCACCAGAATCAGGCCATTCTGGCTCTTGAGTAATTCCGGCAATACCGGTGGCGCACCAAGCTGTTCGAGCTGTGGACAGTGCGAAGGTAACAACCGTAATGCCAGAGAAATACCTTGCCGTTGCGCGAACGCACTGCCACGCAACCGCTGGTTTTCCGCCAGCGACACAGCAAAATCCAGCTGACCATTCTCCAGCAATATTGCCCGCTGATCGTCATCCAGCCACTCCCGCAATAGCTCTTCCACGTCCGGCTCATCAAACGGCGCAGCTTCCATCCTCCCGCGAATACGCCATCGTGCGGGCCAGGCGCTGCACAGGTGTAGATCCGAGACGTTATGCTTTACACTAAGGGCCACAATTTCTTCCATATTCATACTAAGATCCTCGGAAAATGAACGATATTGCGCATAACCTGGCACAGGTCCGGGACAAAATCTCAGCGGCTGCAACGCGTTGCGGTCGTTCTCCAGAAGAAATTACGCTGCTTGCAGTCAGTAAAACAAAACCTGCGAGCGCCATCGCAGAAGCCATTGATGCCGGGCAGCGTCAATTTGGTGAAAACTATGTTCAGGAAGGGGTAGATAAAATTCGCCACTTTCAGGAACTGGGCGTAACAGGATTAGAATGGCATTTTATTGGCCCGTTGCAGTCTAATAAAAGCCGCCTGGTGGCAGAGCATTACGACTGGTGTCATACCATCGACCGTTTGCGCATCGCCACCCGCCTGAACGACCAGCGCCCGGCAGAACGTCCCCCTCTTAACGTACTGATTCAAATTAATATTAGTGATGAAAACAGTAAGTCCGGGATTCAACTGGCTGAACTGGACGAGCTGGCAGCAGCGGTCTCTGAACTACCGCGTTTACGTCTACGCGGGCTGATGGCGATCCCTGCGCCTGAGTCAGAATATGTAAGGCAGTTTGAAGTTGCACGCCAAATGGCTGTAGCATTTGCCGGACTGAAAACGCGCTACCCGCATATCGACACGCTCTCTCTGGGAATGTCGGACGATATGGAAGCCGCCATTGCGGCAGGTAGCACGATGGTTCGTATCGGCACTGCAATTTTTGGTGCGCGTGATTACTCTAAAAAATAAGGAATTAAAGGAACGCCATGAATACGTTGACTTTCCTGCTTTCAACGGTCATTGAGCTGTATACCATGGTGCTGTTATTACGCATCTGGATGCAGTGGGCTCATTGTGATTTTTACAACCCCTTCTCACAGTTTGTGGTGAAGGTGACGCAGCCGATTATCGGACCACTGCGCCGCGTTATTCCGGCAATGGGACCGATTGACAGCGCCTCGCTGCTGGTTGCCTATATTCTCAGTTTTATCAAAGCCATCGTGCTGTTTAAAGTCGTGACTTTCCTGCCGATCATCTGGATTGCTGGTTTACTGATTTTGCTGAAAACCATCGGCCTGTTGATTTTCTGGGTCCTGCTGGTGATGGCGATTATGAGCTGGGTAAGCCAGGGTCGTAGCCCGATTGAATACGTCCTGATCCAGCTGGCCGATCCACTGCTGCGCCCGATTCGCCGCCTGCTGCCAGCAATGGGTGGGATTGATTTCTCGCCGATGATCCTCGTTCTGCTGCTGTATGTCATTAATATGGGTATCGCAGAAGTACTGCAGGCGACCGGAAATATGCTACTACCGGGGCTGTGGATGGCGTTATGAGTGCCGTAACAGTTAATGATGACGGTCTGGTTTTACGGCTTTATATTCAGCCGAAAGCCAGCCGTGATTCTATTGTCGGTTTACATGGCGACGAAGTAAAAGTCGCCATTACCGCGCCGCCGGTTGACGGCCAGGCCAACAGCCATCTGGTGAAGTTTCTCGGCAAGCAATTCCGGGTAGCCAAAAGCCAGGTGGTGATTGAGAAAGGTGAACTTGGCCGCCACAAACAAATTAAAATCATTAATCCGCAACAAATCCCGCCAGAAATCGCGGCGTTAATTAATTAGGTATCCTATGCAAAAAGTTGTCCTCGCAACCGGCAATGCCGGTAAAGTGCGTGAGCTGGCGTCGCTGCTTAGCGACTTCGGTCTTGATATCGTGGCCCAAACAGACCTCGGCGTAGATTCTGCCGAAGAAACCGGCCTGACCTTTATCGAAAACGCGATTCTGAAAGCACGACACGCGGCAAAAGTGACCGGTTTACCAGCAATTGCCGACGACTCTGGTCTGGCGGTAGATGTGCTTGGCGGCGCGCCTGGGATTTACTCCGCACGTTATTCCGGTGAAGACGCGACCGATCAAAAAAATCTGCAAAAACTGCTGGAAACTCTAAAAGACGTACCGGACAACCAACGTCAAGCGCGTTTCCACTGCGTGCTGGTATATCTGCGCCACGCGGAAGATCCGACTCCGCTGGTGTGCCACGGTAGCTGGCCGGGCGTGATTACTCGTGAACCGGTGGGTACTGGCGGCTTTGGTTATGATCCAATCTTCTTCGTGCCTTCCGAAGGTAAAACTGCTGCCGAACTGACCCGCGAAGAAAAGAGCGCCATTTCCCACCGTGGTCAGGCATTGAAACTGCTGTTGGACGCTTTACGAAATGGTTAAATTACCGCCGCTGAGTCTCTACATTCACATCCCGTGGTGCGTGCAGAAATGTCCGTACTGCGATTTCAACTCTCACGCGTTGAAAGGAGAAGTGCCGCACGACGATTATGTTCAGCACCTGCTTAACGATCTGGACAACGATGTGGCTTACGCTCAGGGCCGTGAAGTGCAGACAATCTTTATTGGCGGCGGTACGCCGAGCCTGCTTTCTGGCCCGGCGATGCAAACGCTGCTGGACGGCGTGCGTGCGCGTTTGCCGCTGGCAGCGGATGCAGAAATCACCATGGAAGCGAACCCAGGCACGGTAGAAGCCGATCGATTTGTCGATTATCAGCGTGCTGGTGTAAACCGCATCTCTATTGGTGTGCAGAGTTTTAGCGAAGAAAAGCTAAAACGACTTGGACGTATTCATGGCCCGCAAGAAGCGAAACGAGCTGCGAAGCTGGCGAGCGGTTTAGGGTTACGTAGTTTTAACCTCGATTTGATGCATGGGTTGCCTGATCAATCACTGGAAGAGGCGCTTGGCGATCTACGCCAGGCCATTGAACTGAATCCGCCGCACCTTTCCTGGTATCAACTGACCATCGAACCTAATACGTTGTTTGGCTCACGCCCTCCTGTACTGCCGGACGACGATGCATTGTGGGATATCTTCGAGCAAGGGCATCAGTTATTAACGGCTGCGGGTTATCAGCAATATGAAACATCCGCTTACGCCAAACCAGGTTATCAGTGCCAGCACAATCTCAACTACTGGCGATTTGGCGACTACATCGGTATTGGCTGCGGCGCGCACGGCAAAGTCACCTTCCCGGATGGGCGCATTCTGCGTACCACCAAAACGCGTCATCCGCGTGGTTTTATGCAGGGGCGGTATCTGGAAAGCCAGCGTGATGTCGAAGCCGCAGATAAGCCGTTTGAGTTCTTTATGAATCGCTTCCGTCTGCTGGAAGCCGCGCCGCGCGTGGAGTTTAGCCAGTATACTGGCCTTTCAGAAGAGGTTATTCGCCCTCAGTTAGACGAGGCTATTGCTCAGGGTTATCTCACAGAATGTGCGGATTACTGGCAGATAACGGAACATGGGAAGTTGTTTTTAAATTCGCTGCTGGAGCTTTTTCTGGCTGAGTAAATTTGTATTGCCGGATGCGGCGTGTACGCAACATCCGGCTACAACTCTTGCGTCATCGCAAAAATTACTTAATCACCCCATTGCGCCGCAATTGTTCGGTATCTTTTTTCCAGCGTTCATTAGCCTGGTTGATATCATCAATTTTCATCAAAATCGCGACTTTTTTACTGTTTATTTCTGAAACTTTCATCGTTAACGGATATTGCCCTTTTTCGAGCGTTATCCAGTCATCCTGCAATTTACGGCTAAGTTTTTGTGATTGCAGAAAAGTCTGTCGCCGTTGTTCGTTGATATCGAAATCTCGCTTCTGCTGAATCGGCACTTCATAACACTCTGCACTCTGTTTATGACATGCCGCAATCGCCGGTTGATAAACCTCTTTGTCATATTTAACCGCGAACGCCTCGCTATCGTTCTGTTTATTAAACTCATCACGCTGTTGGTGAATTTTTTTAAATGCGTCTTCGCGGGTCATTTGCTTACCGTTTGCATCTTTTCCCCAATATGCATCCGCTGCTTTCTGCGCCGCCACCATTTGCTTATCAAGCGCTTTCACTTCCTTTTCCAGCGCAGGAATCGAGTTCTTCTGGGTATTCAACGCTGATTCAAGCTGACTAAAGCGATAATTGAAATCTTCGCTATTCACGATCAGATATTTATTATTCGTTTTGATATCGTCGACCACCCGCCCACGATCGCTGGCTGCCGCCTGAAAAGAGTAAAAGTTCACCGACCAGCCAGACGCGGGCGTTCCTTTACTGGTTAACATCGCCGAGAATTTTACCGGTTTATCTTTCGTCCAGGTCTGTTCGAGTAGTTCGTAATCTGCCAACTGACCGACCCAGGTATAGAGATCGTCACTGGAAGAGACATCGCCTTCCGCTGACCAGGTGGCCTGATTACCCTTAGCATCAAGATTTTTTAAGCTGATGGCATCAAGCTTGAGAATGCCGTGATACTGCTTTTTGAATTGATCTTTTAAGATATTTTCAGTTGGCGGTTCGCCATCTGCCCAGGCATTACCAGTCATCAACATAAGCAGCGCCGTGCCAACAATCCATTGCTTTTTCACCCGAAAACCCTCGCGCGGAATAATTTATTCCGGTGATTATCATTAGGGTGATGAAAATTGGCAATGGACGTGAGTCTGAAGTGAAAAGCCCCGGCACGATACCGGGGCGAGGTGATTAGTACTGATTGAAGAGCTGCTGGATCTGCTGCGGATCTTTGGTTTGCGTCAGAGCCAGTTGCAGCAGAACGCGCGCTTTTTGCGGGTTCAGCGTGCCAGAGGCCACGAAGCCATATTTCGCATCATCCACTTCGGCATCCTGAGTGGTAGCGCCCGTCGGTACGCGGGAAGAACGCACTACTGCAGTGCCGTTTTTCGCGGCGGTCGCCAAAGTGTCGAACACGGATTTATACAGGTTACCGTTACCCACACCAGCGCTGACGATGCCATCATAGCCCGCATCTACCAGTGCTTTAGCCGGAAGATCGGATGCGTTAGCGTAGTTATAAACGATGCCGACTTTCGGCAGTTCATTCAGCTTAGAGACATCGAACGGCGTGTCGCTGGTATGCTTACGTGCCGGGGTACGTTGGTAGTCAATCTTACCGTTGTGAATGTAACCCAGAGGACCGTAGTTAACAGACTTGAAAGTCGCTACGTCGGTGGTGTTGGTTTTGGTGACATCGCGACCGTCCAGTACGGTGTCGTTCATCACCACCAGCACGCCACGATTAGCGGAGGCTTTATCAGCTGCGGTCACTACCGCGTTATACAGGTTGAATGGACCGTCTGCGCTCATGGACGTGGACGGGCGCATTGCGCCGACCATCACCACCGGTTTGTCGCATTTCACCGTCAGGTCGAGGAAGTAAGCGGTTTCTTCCATCGTGTCGGTACCGTGAGTAATGACGAAGCCGTCGGTTTTATCGCAGTCGGTGTTAATTTTTTTCGCCAGTGTCAGCCAGACATTATCGTTCATGTCCTGGGAGCCGATATTCACTACCTGCTCGCCTTTAACGTTCGCAATGTCCTTCAGTTGCGGCACCGCATTAACCAGATTTTCTACGCCAACTTTACCCGCTGTGTAGTTAGATTTGGTTGCGGAGTCACCACCACCGGCAATGGTCCCGCCGGTTGCTAAAATGGTGATATTGGGTAATGCCAATGCTGCACCACTAAAACCCATAACCAGTGCGGCAAGTGCCGTCTTTTTGAAAAACTCCATTTCATTCCTCCAGTTACGTGAACGCTACGCATTATCCCTTAGCTTTGTATGGGAAATTTGACGTTAAACAATTTACAACGTGAATATATTTTGGAGATCTACAAAGTTAGAGGCAGGTAACAAAACGAAGAATTAAACGGCATAAAAAAGTATTATGCCGTCTTAAAATAGAGGATTATTTTAAATTCCCGACCAGGGCTTTGCGACTATCTTCCAGAGTCACAACGCGGCTACAAACATCTTTGCCAAACTGTTGGAAATCTTTTTCCTGCTTTTTCCATTCGGTTTGGATTGAGGATTGCAGCCCCCCCAGGCTTCCCAGCACGTTCTGTAATGGGTTACCGCCGCTTTTCAGCACCGCTTTCGCGCCCATTTCATTAATGCTGTCCTGTAAAATTCCGCCCATTGCCTGATTCACTAATTGTTGACCTTCGGCGCGAACCTGATCAATGGCTTTATAGTGAAACGTCAGGCCGTCGCTGCGCGTTTCGATAATGCGGTTCATCTGCTCTTTCAGCTGCGCATCAAGTTTGGTCAGACGGCTGCGCATTTTGCTGTTTTCGCCCATCTCCTGAACGATAATTTTATCCAGCGCGATACGGGCTTTCTCGACGCGGCTTTTCGCGCCTTCATCAATCCACGGCAGCGTGCTACGCAATTCAGCCTGATAATCCTTCGCCTGCTCGCGCTGGGCGGCGTTCAGGGAATATTGCTTACCGTTATACATCACGTTGCCGTCTGGCGTGATCACCAGATTGCCGTTTTCGCCCTTCACCTGCACGGTTTGCGGGCTGACAATCACATCATCACGCGGCGTGACGCTGCACTGGTAGTCGGCGTGAGCGGTCATTGCCGTCACTGAAAGTGCTGCCGCCAGCAGCATTTTGCGCATCATAGTCTTCCCTCAAGAACAAATCAGGCCAGCATTTGCTGGCCCCAGATTGATAACAAAGTACACGTTATCCATGCCGGATGCGGCGTAAACGCCTTATCCGGCCTACTCGATTGTGCATCTTTCCAGGCCTGATAAGCGTAGCGCATCAGACAGTTTTGCATTTGTCATCGCCCGTATGCTTTCTTAGTCCCACCAAACGTCGAAAAGTTCGCTGGTGCGTACCTCATCCAGTTTGCGCTCTTCCAGCCACTTACGCACAATCGCCTGATGTTCTTCGGTGCATTTGCCGATTTCCTGCATGCAGATCAGACCTTCCCAGGCCAGATAACCGCTGCCGTCAAAGGCCAGTTTGTTCGGTTCGATAACCTCGTTAATAAAGTCATCAACGGTTTTATCAATCTGTTCTTCCGATGTACCTTCCGGGAATCGCCATGCCACCGAAAATCCTAATTCCTGGAATTCGTCGATGTGCATTTTTTTACGCAGACGACGGCTACGGTTCTTTGCCATTATTTCACCCTCTCGAACATTAAGTCCCATACTCCGTGACCAAGACGATGACCACGTTGTTCAAATTTCGTCACCGGACGTGATGCCGGACGCGGTACGTAATCATTGCTCTCTGACAGGTTTTTATAACCGTCAATAGAAGACATCACTTCAAGCATATGTTCCGCATAAGGTTCCCAGTCGGTCGCCATATGGAATACGCCCCCCAGCTGCAGTTTGCTTTTTACCAGTTCGGCAAACGGCACCTGAACGATACGGCGTTTATTATGGCGCGCTTTGTGCCACGGGTCAGGGAAAAAGAGCTGCACCATGCGCAATGAATTGTCAGGAATCATTTTATGCAGCACTTCAACCGCATCGTGACACATCACGCGCAGGTTGCTTAAGCCCTCTTCATGCGCAGAAGACAGGCACGCACCAACGCCTGGTGAATGCACTTCAATGCCGAGGAAGTCCTGCTCAGGGCGATCTTTAGCCATTGCCACCAGCGACGCCCCCATGCCGAAACCAATCTCAAGCGTCACTGGCGCTTCTCGGCCAAAAAGCGCAGGAAAATCCAGCATATCTTCGCTGAACTCAACGCCCATCACCGGCCAGTAGTTTTCCAGCGCATGTTCCTGGCCTTTGGTCAGTCGCCCCTGGCGGCGCACAAAACTACGGATACGGCGCAGTGGGCGGCCGTTTTCATCAAATTCCGGTGAGATGACGTCGTTTTTCATAAAGATTTAGTCGCTTGTGAAAGTGTTCTGAAAACGGGCATTATCCAAAGTTAGTTGCCGGATGCAAGCATGATAAGGCCGTGGCTGCGGAAAGTTCCGGTTTACACCCTGCCGTCGCTGTGCTGCAATCTTGCCCCCAACAACAGTGAATTCGGTGACCATGCAAGCGTCGCAATTTTCAGCCCAGGTTCTGGACTGGTACGATAAATACGGGCGAAAATCTCTGCCCTGGCAAATTGACAAGACGCCCTACAAAGTATGGCTCTCAGAAGTGATGTTGCAACAAACTCAGGTTGCGACCGTTATCCCCTATTTTGAACGCTTTATGGCGCGCTTCCCGACGGTGACCGATCTCGCCAATGCGCCGCTCGACGAAGTTCTCCACTTGTGGACCGGACTGGGCTATTACGCCCGCGCGCGCAATCTACATAAAGCGGCACAGCAAGTTGCCACCTTACACGGCGGTAAATTCCCGGAAACCTTTGATGAGGTTGCCGCGTTACCGGGCGTCGGGCGTTCCACCGCAGGCGCGATTCTCTCGCTTTCTCTGGGTAAGCACTTTCCGATTCTCGACGGTAACGTCAAACGGGTGCTGGCGCGCTGCTATGCTGTAAGCGGCTGGCCAGGGAAAAAAGAGGTCGAGAATAAACTATGGAGTTTGAGCGAGCAGGTGACGCCCGTGGTTGGCGTGGAGCGGTTTAATCAGGCGATGATGGATTTGGGCGCGATGATTTGTACGCGTTCGAAACCGAAATGTTCGCTCTGCCCGCTACAAAACGGGTGTATTGCCGCCGCCAACAATAGCTGGTCGCTTTATCCGGGCAAAAAACCGAAACAGACGCTACCGGAGCGCACCGGCTACTTTCTGCTGTTACAGCACAAAGATGAAGTATTGCTGGCGCAGCGTCCGCCGAGCGGATTGTGGGGCGGTTTATACTGTTTCCCGCAGTTTGCCGATGAAGAAAGTTTGCGGCAATGGCTGGCGCAACGGCAGATTGCTGCCGATAACCTGACGCAGCTGACCGCGTTTCGCCATACCTTCAGCCATTTCCACTTAGATATTGTGCCTATGTGGCTTCCCGTGTCGTCATTCACCGGCTGCATGGATGAAGGCAATGCGCTCTGGTATAACTTAGCGCAACCGCCGTCAGTTGGCCTGGCGGCTCCCGTGGAGCGTTTGTTACAGCAGTTACGCACTGGCGCGCCGGTTTAGCGCGTGAGTCGATAAAGAGGATGATTTATGAGCAGAACGATTTTTTGTACTTTCCTGCAACGTGAAGCAGAAGGTCAGGATTTTCAGCTGTACCCCGGCGAGCTGGGAAAACGCATCTATAACGAGATCTCCAAAGAAGCCTGGGCGCAGTGGCAGCACAAACAAACCATGCTGATTAATGAAAAGAAACTCAACATGATGAATGCTGAGCACCGCAAGCTGCTGGAGCAGGAGATGGTCAACTTCCTGTTCGAGGGTAAAGAGGTACATATCGAGGGCTATACGCCGGAAGATAAAAAATAAAAACAGAGCCGGAGGTCACCTCCGGCAACTTGCATAAAAACAAACACAACACGCACCCGGAATGATGAAAAAATATCTCGCGCTGGCTTTGATTGCGCCGTTGCTCATCTCCTGTTCGACGACCAAAAAAGGCGATACCTATAACGAAGCCTGGGTCAAAGATACCAACGGTTTTGATATTCTGATGGGGCAATTTGCCCACAATATTGAGAACATCTGGGGCTTCAAAGAGGTGGTGATCGCCGGTCCTAAGGACTACGTGAAATACACCGATCAATATCAGACCCGCAGCCACATCAACTTCGATGACGGTACGATCACTATCGAAACCATCGCCGGGACAGAACCTGCCGCGCATTTGCGCCGGGCAATAATCAAAACGTTGCTGATGGGTGACGATCCGAGTTCGGTCGATCTCTATTCCGACGTTGATGATATTACGATTTCGAAAGAACCTTTCCTTTACGGTCAGGTGGTGGACAACACCGGGCAGCCGATTCGCTGGGAAGGTCGCGCGAGCAACTTCGCGGATTATGTGCTGAAAAACCGTCTGAAGAGCCGCAGCAACGGGCTGCGTATCATCTACAGCGTCACCATTAACATGGTGCCGAACCACCTTGATAAACGTGCGCACAAATATCTCGGTATGGTCCGCCAGGCATCACGGAAATATGGCGTTGATGAGTCGCTGATTCTGGCAATTATGCAGACTGAATCTTCCTTTAACCCGTATGCGGTCAGCCGTTCCGATGCGCTGGGATTAATGCAGGTGGTACAACATACTGCCGGGAAAGATGTGTTCCGCTCGCAGGGGAAATCCGGCACGCCGAGCCGCAGTTTCTTGTTTGATCCTGCCAGCAATATTGATACCGGCACCGCGTATCTGGCGATGCTGAATAATGTTTATCTTGGCGGAATTGATAACCCAACGTCGCGGCGTTATGCCGTCATCACCGCCTATAACGGCGGCGCAGGCAGCGTGCTGCGAGTCTTTTCGAATGATAAGATTCAGGCGGCTAATATTATTAACACCATGACTCCGGGCGATGTTTATCAGACGCTGACGACCCGCCATCCCTCTGCGGAATCTCGCCGTTATCTTTATAAAGTGAACACGGCGCAAAAATCTTACCGCCGCCGATAATTCCACTTACCGCCCCTGACGATGCTCAGGGGCAAAAAATGTTATCCAAATCACAATTTCGTTTTGCAAATTGGGAATGTTTGCAATTATTTGCCACAGGTAACAAAAAACCAGTCTGCGAAGTTGATAGAATCGCATCATCTCGCACGGTCAAATGTGCTTTTTCAAACACTCATCCGCATCACGATGTGAGGAAATTAACATGAATCTTAAGCTGCAGCTGAAAATCCTCTCTTTTCTGCAGTTCTGTCTGTGGGGAAGTTGGCTGACGACCCTCGGCTCCTATATGTTTGTTACCCTGAAGTTTGACGGTGCTTCTATTGGCGCAGTTTATAGCTCGCTGGGTATCGCCGCAGTCTTCATGCCTGCGCTGCTGGGAATTGTGGCCGACAAATGGTTAAGTGCGAAATGGGTCTATGCCATTTGCCACACCATTGGCGCTATCACGCTGTTCATGGCAGCACAGGTCACGACGCCGGAAGCGATGTTCCTTGTGATATTGATTAACTCGTTTGCTTATATGCCAACGCTTGGGTTAATCAACACCATCTCTTACTATCGCCTGCAAAATGCCGGGATGGATATCGTTACTGACTTCCCGCCAATCCGTATCTGGGGCACCATCGGCTTTATCATGGCAATGTGGGTGGTGAGCCTGTCCGGCTTCGAATTAAGCCACATGCAGCTGTATATTGGCGCAGCCCTTTCCGCCGTTCTGGTTCTGTTTACCCTGACTCTGCCGCATATTCCGGTTGCTAAACAGCAAGCGAATCAGAGCTGGACAACCCTGCTGGGCCTCGATGCATTCGCGCTGTTTAAAAACAAGCGTATGGCAATCTTCTTCATCTTCTCAATGCTGCTGGGCGCGGAACTGCAGATTACCAACATGTTCGGTAATACCTTCCTGCACAGCTTCGACAAAGATCCGATGTTTGCCAGCAGCTTCATCGTGCAGCATGCGTCAATCATCATGTCGATTTCGCAGATCTCTGAAACCCTGTTCATTCTGACCATCCCGTTCTTCTTAAGCCGCTACGGTATTAAGAACGTAATGATGATCAGTATCGTGGCGTGGATCCTGCGTTTTGCGCTGTTTGCTTACGGCGACCCGACTCCGTTCGGTACCGTGCTGCTGGTACTGTCGATGATCGTTTACGGTTGCGCATTCGACTTCTTCAACATCTCTGGTTCGGTGTTTGTCGAAAAAGAAGTTAGCCCGGCAATTCGCGCCAGTGCGCAGGGGATGTTCCTGATGATGACTAACGGCTTCGGCTGTATCCTCGGCGGCATCGTGAGCGGTAAAGTGGTTGAGATGTACACCCAAAACGGCATTACCGACTGGCAGACCGTATGGCTGATTTTCGCAGGTTACTCCGTGGTTCTGGCCTTCGCGTTCATGGCGATGTTCAAATATAAACACGTTCGTGTCCCCACAGGTACACAGACGGTTAGCCACTAATTACGCAAAGAAAAACGGGTCGCCAGAAGGTGACCCGTTTTTTTATTCTTACTTCAACACATACCCGTACAACCGTTTCATGCCATCCGCATCGGTTTCGCTATAGACACCTTGCAACTCCGGCGAAAATCCCGGCAACAAATTCACGCCTTCTTCCAGCGCAAGGAAATAACGTTGAACCGCCCCACCCCAGACTTCCCCGGGTACCACGCAAAGCACGCCAGGTGGATAAGGCAACGCCCCTTCTGCCGCAATTCGCCCTTCGGCATCACGAATCCGCACCAACTCCACTTCACCGCGAATATAAGCGCTATGCGCATCCTGGGGATTCATCACCACTGACGGGAAACTCTGCTGGCGGAACATCGCTTTTTGTAGGTCTTTGACGTCGAAACTGACATACAGATCGTGCATCTCCTGACACAACTGGCGCAGGGTGTAGTCGCGATAGCGCACCGGATATTTGTTATAAACGCTCGGCAACACCTCCGCCAGCGGTGAGTCATCCTCAATATGCTGTTCAAACTGCGCCAGCATCGCCACCAGTTGTGCCAGCTTCTCGTGGCTTTCCGCCGGCGTTAATAAGAACAGAATGGAGTTGAGATCGCACTTCTCCGGCACAATACCGTTCTCACGCAGATAATGCGCCAGAATCGTCGCCGGAACGCCAAAGTCGCTATATTCACCGGTTTCAGCATCAATACCTGGTGTGGTCAGTAACAGCTTACACGGATCGACAAAATACTGCTCCGCGGCATATCCTTCAAAGCCGTGCCACTTCGCCCCCGGCTCAAAACTGAAAAAACGACGGTCGCTGGCTAACACTGATGTCGGATAATCCTGCCACAATTTGCCATCAACAACGGGCGGGATAAACGGGCGGAACAGCTTACAGTGCGCAAGAATCGCCTTGCGCGCTTCAATCCCCAACGCAACGCACTCCGCCCACAGCCGACGCCCACTCTCCCCTTCATGAATTTTGGCGTTAACGTCCAGCGCGGCAAACAACGGATAGAACGGGCTGGTAGAAGCATGGAGCATAAAGGCATTATTTAACCGCTTATGCGGGCAAAAACGCGCCTGCCCGCGAATATGGTTATCTTTTTTATGGATCTGCGATGTCTGCGAGAAGCCCGCCTGCTGTTTATGCACCGACTGCGTCACAAAGATCCCCGGATCGTTTTCGTTAAGCTCTAACAGCAGCGGCGAGCTATCTGCCATCATCGGGATAAACTGTTCGTAACCGACCCACGCGGAATCAAACAGAATGTAATCACACAGATGCCCAACGGTATCGATCACCTGACGGGCGTTATAGACAGTGCCGTCATAGGTTCCCAGCTGAATAATCGCCAGGCGAAACGGACGTGGCAGGTCTGCTTTTTCTGGCGCAACGTCGCGAATTTGCTGGCGCAGATACTCTTCATTAAAACAGTGCGCATCAATACCGCCAATGAAACCAAACGGGTTACGTGAAGCTTCCAGATAGACCGGCGTCGCCCCCGCCTGAATCAGCGCGCCGTGATGATTCGACTTATGGTTGTTACGGTCGAAGAGCACCAGATCACCACGCGTTAACAGCGCATTCGTCACAACCTTATTTGCTGCCGATGTGCCGTTAAGCACAAAATAGGTTTTATCGGCATGAAAGACTTTGGCTGCGAATTTCTGTGCATCCTTCGCCGAACCTTCATGAATAAGCAAATCGCCCAGTTTCACGTCGGCGTTACACATATCGGCACGAAAGACGTTCTCGCCAAAGAAATCGTAAAAATGGCGTCCGGCAGGATGCTTTTTAAAGAACGCACCATGTTGATGCCCAGGGCAAGCAAAGGTACTGTTGCCCATCTCAACGTACTGCGTCAGCGTGTCATAAAACGGTGGCAGCAAATTCTCTTCATACTGACAGGCTGCGGATTCCAGCTCCAGCCACTGCTGCTCGTTGCCGTTGATTACCGCCATAACGCCCGCAGGTAATTCAACAACATGTTCGGAATACAAAAACACCGGTAGATGAAAACCGGTGCGCTTAAGCAACGCAAGAATGCCACTGCGACTATCCGCAGCGGTAATGACGACTGCCGCGACGTCCGTAAAATCAGTATGTTCCAGCGCCACCACGCAGCGATGGGTGGAAATTCGGGAAACCAGTTCACCACTGGCGGCAATACTCATTGATTTCATAAGCGCAAAACCCATTTCGGGGAAGTAAGAATACCGGACAAGGTGAAAAACCCTGCCCCACGAGATATGGGTCAAACTGGTCACCAGCTCCGACCGCCAGACATCAGTAAAAGCAGAAACGCTCTGATTTTACTGTTGTCCTGCAGTGAGCGTGCGTTAACTTCACCGCATGAGCAGAAAAAGGGAGGAGTTTCGCGCGAAACGGCGATAAGCAAGAGAATGTAAGGAGGTGGCGTGCATCGGGCAAACTCCGTACAGAGAGGAGAAAATTCGCGCAATCATGGCACCTTTCGCTAAAGCGCGCAAGCCAGGACTTTGCGAACAAACAAGCCATCGAAGGAGCCAAACGTTCATAATAAGAAAATCAAACAATACAGTTAACAGGAACTCTTGTGGTCATCGGCCCTTTTATCAACGCGAGTGCAGTCTTACTGGGTGGCGTTATCGGCGCACTGCTCAGCCAACGTTTACCGGAACGTATCCGCGTCTCCATGACATCAATTTTTGGTCTGGCATCGCTGGGGATTGGTATTTTACTGGTGGTGAAATGCGCCAACCTTCCAGCGATGGTTTTAGCTACGCTACTTGGCGCTCTAATTGGCGAAATTTGTCTGCTGGAAAAAGGTGTCAATACCGCGGTCGCCAAAGCGCAAAATCTGTTTCGCCACTCGCGTAAGAAGCCAGCGCATGAATCTTTTATTCAGAATTTTGTCGCGATTATTGTCCTGTTTTGCGCCAGCGGCACCGGGATCTTCGGTGCGATGAACGAAGGTATGACCGGCGATCCGAGTATTTTAATCGCCAAGTCATTTCTTGATTTTTTTACGGCAATGATCTTCGCCTGCTCACTGGGCATCGCGGTATCGGTGATTAGCATTCCATTACTGATCATCCAGTTAACGCTGGCGTGGGCTGCCGCACTGATATTACCGCTGACCACACCGTCGATGATGGCAGACTTCAGCGCCGTGGGCGGTTTATTGCTGCTGGCAACCGGCTTACGCATCTGTGGCATTAAAATGTTCCCGGTGGTCAACATGCTTCCAGCACTCCTTCTGGCAATGCCGCTTTCCGCAGCCTGGACCGCCTGGTTTGCCTGACAATGCGTGCAATAGCGGCAAAGTGATGATAGATTGTACAGTCTGCACTAAATTGAAGAAATTTGATTGACGAGACGAGGCGAATCAGGTTTAATGCGCCCCGTTGCCCGGATAGCTCAGTCGGTAGAGCAGGGGATTGAAAATCCCCGTGTCCTTGGTTCGATTCCGAGTCCGGGCACCACTATTCTTAAGAACCCGCCCACAAGGCGGGTTTTTGCTTTTGGATCTGGCAATAACCTTCACGAAAAAACTTAGCTTATAAGGTCTGGGGGGATTACTCTCGCCACGTTAACGAGAGTAATTTTATTGATATTAATCTCCTGATACTTTACCCCGTCCAAATTCCAGTCGCTGCACGTTCACCATCCCCGGCTTCTCACCTGCGCTGACATCAATTTGTGTCACCCGCAGCGCATACTTTTCATCCAGCGCGTTTAACCAGTTCAGCAGATCATTAAATACCACAGGATCTATCCAGACCTGGATATTCTCCCCGCGCTCGGCTATCCGCTTAATGACCACTGAATGCGCCGAAGCACTGTCGCTGATGACCCGCGATACCTGTGCTTGCGTTGTCGTGCCGGATTTTCGCGCCGCAATAATATCCGGCGCGGAGCTCTTCAGTCGCGCGTTCATCGCCACCAGCTGCTGCAACATCGTCTCCTGTTGCTCAATCCGTTCGCTCAACGGCTGCCAGATGAGAACGTAATATCCGGCGCTAAACAGGAACACTACCGCTGCCAGTAACATGCCTTTTTCACGCGGAGAACGCCCCGCCAGGTGTTGTGTCAGCCAGTGTTCGCCACGGCTTAACTGGCGTTCACGCCATTGCTGAAAATAGTGAATAAATTTATCGCGTAACATGTTATTTCCTCCGCAACGTTACGCCGCCGGAAACCGCATCACCCTCTTTCTGTAACGCGTCCTGTTGCACAACATAATCTGCCGCCAGTGCGCTACGCAGTTTGTCGAAGCTGGCAAAGTTTGCGGCCCGCAACTGGAGATGAAGCGTCTGGCGTTTTTGATCAAAGGTGAAACCACGCATCTCAATGTCGGAAAGTGACGCTGATTTCAGCGT
The DNA here is from genome assembly GCF_030295175.1 of Escherichia sp. HH091_1A. Classification (NCBI taxonomy): domain Bacteria; kingdom Pseudomonadati; phylum Pseudomonadota; class Gammaproteobacteria; order Enterobacterales; family Enterobacteriaceae; genus Escherichia; species Escherichia sp. HH091_1A. Next base: position 3,736,869 of record NZ_AP025747.1, read on the forward strand.
GCTGGCAATCGCTGACAACTCAGCGAGCAGATCGGTTTCGTCGGTCTGTGGGCGATATTTTTTCAGCGCCATCGTCACCTGAGAGCGTAAATTCACAATCCGCTTCTGCTCCGGGAATAGCGTTAAGAACTGTTTCTCCGCCTGGGTGCGGCTTTGCGCCACCTGTTCGCTGACGCTCCATAACGTCACGCCCCGTTCCACTGCCAGCGCAACCAGAATCAGCAATATCGGCAGAATCATCACCCGCCAGCGCGCCCACTGTTTTCGGTAGCTGACGCGAGGCTGCCACGGCCCTGTTAGCAGGTTCCCTTCCGGTTCGCCATAAGTGGTAACGGCTGGCAGGGCCGTCACTGTCAGACGTTCAGCGTCTGGGCCAGCCCATGCAGATAGCTCTTCCGGCGCGATTCCGACTACGGTCAGCGAAAGCGGAGACGCCTGCTCATTGAGCTGTGCGCGGAACATGAGCGGAGCCAGCGCCCGCCCGGCGCTCCATCCCCGGCATTCATCGATGCGGCAAATAATTCGCTGTGCATCGCCAGCCATAAATCCACAAGGAATGGACATCCAGTCCGGTGCAACGGTGGCGCGGGTAATGCCGTTTGTCTGCAACCACTGCGCAATGTTGCGCATATGCTGCTGGTGAATCACTGCCACGGTTGCCAGTTGCTGGTCGATTTTCAACGGCGCAAAATGCAGTTCGTCGATATCCTGGTTCAGTTCTTCTTCCAGTAAGGCGGGCAGAATAGTCGGTATCTGCTTACGTGCGACATCAGGCAGTTCAACCTGCCAGATGCTGATCCATTCGCCGGGAATGTAGAGTCGAATCGCATCAGTTTGCAGCCATTGCTGGAGACGTTCGTCAGCAACGTCAGGCCAGATACCGTGCACCACGTCGTGTGTACGGCGTTGCCAACGGAGGGGATCAGCGGCGCAAAGCGGGAAATAAATCTCAAGGATGGAACTCACTCACTTTCTCCTGTCTGATGCCAGAGAACCGAAAAATGTTGTGGGCCCATGCGGACAATTAACGAATTCATCGTCAGTTCAATCTCATTCACGGTGATATCTGAACGCAGCCAGAAGTAATTGCTGTCCACGCTCAGGACGGTTTTTAGCTTTTTTTTAGTACGCTCATCGACGTCAACGAGTAGCGGCTGTGCGAGAAACTGATCGACATCTTCCCAGCCCTTCGCAGGACGTTGTTGTAATAACGCCCGCGCCTGAACAGGGCTTAACCACGGGTCAAACAGCGCCTCAAGAATCACACTTTGCGTGACGTCTAAGGTATTGATGTTGATTTGCTGGTGGGTCATCGGCAGCGCACAGACCAGCGGTTTGAGTTTTTGATAAAGGCCGGCGTCCATTCCCTGTACCACGCGCATTTCGCTGATATCGGTCAGCGGTTGATTCGCGGCGTAGAACGGTACCGAACGGGCGAGATACTCGCTGTCTTCACGGCCCAGACGCGTCTGCACGCTGCGGTCCTCGTCAATAAATTCCCACAGGCTTTCGGCTATCAGTTCGGCCCGATAAGCAGGCACATCCAGGCGCGAGATCAGGGCAATCAGTTGTTGTACCGCGAGCGGACGCGACGCCGTTGTTGGTTGAGCAAGGGCATTCAGGTTAAAGCAGGCCTGAGCGTCACGCAGAGTGACGGCAATTTGCCCCTGCGGCAGTGGCAACAAACGAGGGCCGGAAGCCCACGGCTGCGCCAGATGCACGCGCTTTTCATTTTTCAGGCTCAGACTGAGTGCGCTCAGCGCGAGGCTTTCTGCACTGGCGCTATACCACAGCGCCTGCTGGTACTCCTGCTGGCTGCGCGTTCGCCCAAGTTGTTGCTGCATCCGCCCGGAAAGCGTGATGGTTACCAGCATCATGACCGCCAGCAATACCAGCACCACGACCAGTGCCATTCCGCGTTTTGGTGGTGAGGTGATCATGATAATTGCGGCCCGCGTAACAACCAGATGCGTTCAATCTCGCCCCATTGCGGCGAATGCAGAGTCATGCGCACTGCCACAGGGATCGCCTGCACTGATGACCAGGTTTCCTGCCAGCGAGTGCCGTCGTAAAACTGCAAACGAAGTGAATCCGCCGGAATCAACTTTTGCGTTGTTGGCTTCACGCTGCCTGCGGCATCGGTCAGCGGCCAGGCTAACCGTTCGAGATAACCGTCATGAATGCGGTAACCGACGGTGAGCAGATTACTGCGCGGCAGACGCATCAATGGATTAACCACACCGCCGCGCACAAAGCGTATTCCTTCACTCTCAGAGGCCAGCACGCCAGCGCCCGCCAGTAACGCAGGTTCTCGCTGACCCTGATCGCCTCTTACCGGACGCGGCATCATTTGTGTCAGATCGTGGGTCAGAAAACTCATCGTTTGCTGCATGAGGTTCAGTTTTTGATCGTGTCCGGCGACGGCGCTATTCACGCGTGTGACGCCGTTTGTCACCTGCTGTGCCATCAGTGCCAGCGAGGCAAAAATGGCGATTGCCACCAGCATTTCCAGTAACGTGAAACCAGCGCGAGTCCTTCTCACTGTTGGCCTCCCACGGCGCTAAACCAGGCGCGTCGTGACTGAATCACCGACGAAAAGTCTTCATGAAGACTGACTTCAATATCCACCGCCTGGAGCAGCGCGTTACCGGTATTCAGCGGTGTGGTTCGCCAGTACCAGCGGCTTCCAGCCATATCACTCTCGCCCTGGTGCCTGACCGCTCGTTGTTCACGGGTCATCAGGTAGAGCAGTGCGGTCTGGTTTTCAGCTACCCAGCCTGCCACCGTTTTTTCCTCAAGGATTTGCTGATTACTCAGCGCACCGCTGGAGATCTGTAACACCGCCATGGCGGCCAGCGCAAAAATCGCCAGCGCGAGCATCACTTCCAGCAAGGTAAATCCGCGCTTCATGGCATCCTCTCATCACATTGATTGAGGGATAACGCGCCATCGTGCGCCAGCTTTACCGCCCAACACGCGTTTTGCGCCGCCGAGTAGAAGCGCAGCGTAAACGGCGTGGCGGGTTCAAAAGGCGAAAAACGGATCTGCGGCGTCTTCTTTTTCGCCTCTTTTTGCAGCTCCAGTTCAATATCGTGCAGCGTCAGGCGGCGACGCTGCAGCTCCAGCGCATATTCCTTCTGCCAGATATCACTGTCGGGTTGTAACAGCATCTGCACCTGTTTCGCCACCGTAACCTGTGCCGATAACCGGGTCGCAGAAACGGGCAACCACTGCCCCTGACGACGCTGCATAAACTGATAGCCAGGCGGGTCGATTAGCACACCGAGTGTTTGCCCTTCGATCACTGCCCTGTCCTTAAACTGCGCAAAGCGAGTCAGAAAATCCTGCGCCGCTTTTTTCGCAGGCGGCTCTGAAGCGGTCGCAAACGTCTGTACCACGCCCGCACTGGCAAGGCCGATAAGGAAAATCACCAGCATAATTTCCAGAAGTGTGAATCCGCGTTTGGGCACTGATTACTGAAACTCCTGCAAATTCCAGTTACCGATATCTGCGCCAGCACCTTCCCCGTTTTCCTGACCATCCGCCCCTAAGGTGTAAACATCAAACAGTCCTTTTTCAACCGGGCTGAGATACTGATAATCATTGCCCCACGGATCCTTTGGCAGCCGTTTGATGTATCCACCAGGACGGTAGTTGCGGGAGTCCGCCATATTGGCCGGTTGCTGGATCAGCGCCTCAAGCCCCTGTTCGGTGGTCGGATAACGCCCGTTATCCAGTCGATACATATCCAGCGCGTTCTCCAGCGCCACGATATCGCTGATGGCTTTTTGCCGATCGGCTTTCTCTTTGTTGCCCAAAAGATTAGGCACCACCAGACTTGCCAGGACGCCAAGAATAACAATCACCACCATCACTTCCAGCAGGGTAAAACCTGCCCGTGGTCTTTGTGTGCGGGATAACGAATTCATGTGATAACTCCGTAAATTACATTCCAACCATATTGTTCAGTTGCAGCATCGGCTCGAGGATGGCGATGACGATAAACAGCACCACACCCGCCATCATCACCACCAGAGCAGGCTCAAACAGCCCCAACGCCAGCCCCACCTGGGTATCAAATTCCCGTTCCTGGTTGACTGCGGCCTGTTCAAGCATGGTTTCCAGTTCACCGCTCTGTTCGCCGGAGGCGATCATGTACAGCATCATCGGCGGGAACAGGCGCAACTCCGCCAGCGCAGCGCGTAGACTGCTTCCTTCGCGGACGCGATCTGCCGCCAACAGCAGTTGTTGCTCGACATAGCGATTTGCCGACACGGCAGCGGCGGTCTGAATGCCTTCCAGCAACGGAACACTGCTGGCGGTGAGGATGCTTAAGGTGCGGGAAAAGCGCGCCGTATTCAGTCCGCGCGCAACACGCCCCGTCACGGGAAGACGCAGCAAGGTTTTATCCCAGCACAGGCGCATAGCAGGATTTTTGAGTAGTCGTTGCCCCAGCACCAGAAGCCCCAGCAAACCCGCCAGCCAGTACACGCCGCTGGCCTGTAACGCGTCGCTCATGGCGATGAGCATTCGGGTAGAGGCGGGTAGCGCGTGTCCGAGATGATCAAACTGTTCGATAATTTTCGGCACCACTGCCGTCAGCAAAATAGTGACTACGCCCGTTGCCACCACCAGCAGTACCAGCGGATAGAGCATGGCCTGCAGCAGGCGTGATTTCAGGCGCTGTCGCTGTTCGGTGTAATCCGCCAGGCGATTGAGCACCTCGTCGAGATGCCCGGATTTTTCTCCGGCAGCCACCATCGAACAAAACAGGGAGTCAAAGACGCGGGGATGTTCGCGCAGGCTGTCCGACAGGGTGTAACCTTCCTGAATCCGGCTGCGTAGCGCCATTCCGAGGCTTTTTACATGCAGTTTTTCACTTTGCTCACTGACCGCCTGTAAGCAGGTTTCCAGCGGCATTGCTGCCTGCACCAGCGTTGCCAGTTGGCGAGTGAACAGCGCCAGATCTGCCGCCGCCACACGACGATGTGCGTGTCGCCGACGCTGCAACATTCCCCCTGACGAAGCATTCATCCGGGCTTCAATGTGTACGGGGATAAGCTCTTTACCGCGCAACAACTGGCGGGCATGACGCGCGGAATCCGCCTCAATCATACCTTTGGTTTTGCGACCATTACGCTGTAACGCCTGATAGTAAAACAGTGCCATTACGCCTCCATCGTTACCCGCAGCACTTCATCGAGAGAGGTTTCTCCGGCAAGCACTTTCTCAATGCCGTTGCTGCGGATACCCGCAGAGTGTTGCCGGACATAACGTTCCAGCTCCAGTTCCCCGGCCTGACGGTGGATCAAATCACGCAATGTGGCGTCTACCACGATCAGCTCATGGATGGCAGTACGCCCGCGAAAACCTTTGTGATTACAGGCGGGGCAGCCCTGCGGATGGTACAGCGTGACGGTACGCACATCGGTAATTCCCAGCAGGCGTTTTTCTTCATCAGTGGCAGGCGCGGGCTGGCGGCAGTCGGTGCACAGTGTGCGAACAAGTCGCTGCGCCATCACGCCCGTCAGGCTGGAAGAGAGCAGGAAAGGCTCAACGCCCATATCCTGCAAACGCGTGATCGCCCCCACCGCCGTGTTGGTATGCAGCGTGGAAAGTACCAGGTGTCCGGTCAATGACGCCTGGACGGCGATTTCTGCGGTTTCGGTATCGCGGATTTCACCGACCATCACCACATCCGGGTCCTGACGCAAAATCGCGCGCAGGCCACGGGCGAAGGTCATGCCGACGCGGGTGTTAACCTGTGTCTGACCGATCCCTTCAATCATGTATTCGATGGGGTCTTCAACCGTGAGAATGTTGCGCGAGTGGTTGTTCAGCTCCTGCAATCCGGCGTACAGCGTGGTGCTTTTGCCGGAACCTGTCGGCCCCGTCACCAGAAAGATGCCGTGCGGTTTGTGCAGTAACTGGCGCAGCTGCGCGGTCAGTTGCTGACTTAAACCCAGACGCTCCAGCGTCAGGCGGGCCTGGTTTTTGTCCAGCAGTCGCAGCACCACGCGCTCGCCCCAGGCGGAAGGCATAGTGGAGACACGCACGTCAATCGCCCGACCACCCAGCAGCAGCGCAATACGGCCATCCTGCGGTACGCGCTTTTCGGCGATATCCAGCCGCGCCATCACCTTAATACGTGATACCAGCAGCGAGGCCAGTTTGCGCCCCGGGCGCAGCATTTCATGTAATGTGCCGTCAACACGAAAACGGATCACCAGACTCTTTTCAAATGTCTCGATGTGGATATCCGAAGCGCCTTCTTTAATCGCCTCTGCCAACATGGCGTTGATCAGTTTGATGATTGGCGCATCGTCGTCACTTTCCAGCAGATCTTCCGTTTCCGGCAGTTCTTCAGCGAGGGTAAAAAAGTCCTCGGCGGAACCGAGATCTTCCATCAGCTGGCGAGCTTCGGAAGAGTCCCGCTGCCAGACCGCATTCAGCCGCTGTTCAAATTCGGCTTCGTCGATTTGCCGCAGCGTAAAGGGCGCGTTCAGCCCCCGTTGCAGCTCCTGCAAAACAGAGAGCGACAACGGATGCACATGGAGGATCTCCAGCGACGCTTCGCACCATGCCACCAGGCTAAACCGACGGCTGAAACTGTAGGGCAGACGCACGGTGTTAGCAGTGGTTTCCTGTGCTACAGGCACCATTAACGCGTTCTCCCGGCATTAAGGAACGCACGAACTTCCGGCGGTAGAGCCTGATTTTGCGCTGGCAGTACCGGCTGCGCGGTGTGCGGCATCGGGCTTAAGCCTTGCTCATCGCGATAGATCTGTTCGGCGCGCATATAGTTATATTTGCGCTGCGACACGCCGTCTGCCGCCATACCATCACGCAGAATGGTCGGGCGGATAAACACCATCAGGTTACGTTTTTCTTTTTTATCCGCCGTCGATTTAAACAGGTTACCAATCAATGGGATATCGCCAAGCAGCGGCACTTTCGCCACGCTTTCTCCCGCCTGATCGTCCATCAGACCGCCAAGCACGATCAGCTCACCATCGTTTGCCAGCACGGTGGTTTTCAGTTTGCGCTCGCCAAACACGACGTCGAGGCTGGTCTGTCCTTCCACCTTCGACACTTCCTGCTCAATCACCATCTGTACCGCGTTTCCTTCGTTAATCTGCGGCGTGACTTTCAGCATGATGCCGACTTTTTTCCTTTCTACTGTATTGAAAGGATTGCTGTTATTGGAGCCAACGGTAGAGCCGGTTAATACCGGAACATCCTGACCCACCATGAAGAAGGCTTCCTGGTTGTCCAGCGTAGTGATGCTCGGCGTGGAGAGAACGTTCGAGCTGGAGTCGTTTTTAACCGCCTGTACCAGCGCCATCCAGTCGCCTTTCACCACGCCAACCGCCGTACCGCTAAAGCCAGAAAGAAGCTGGGCGAGCGTGGAGAGATCGCCGTTAGTATCCGGGTTAATGGTGGTGGCACCGTTTTCGCTGATCACCGTTGAACCTTTCTGCGGTTTCGCCTGAGAAATGGCTGCGCCCAGCGTACCGATAGGGATCTGCGTACCGTTAGCAAACTGCATTAATCCGGCATCTTTCGACGCCCACTGCACGCCGAAGTTGATATTGCTGCCTTCGGCAACTTCCACGATCAACGCCTCGACATGCACCTGAGCACGGCGAATATCCAGTTGTTCAATCACGCTTTGCAGCGACTGCATAATGTCCTGCGGCGCGGTGACAATCAGGGCATTACTGTGTTTACTGGCGGCAATGGAGACAACCTCACGCCCGCTACCAACTGTGCCTTCCGCCTCTTCTTTAGCCGCTGTGAGCGTGCCGCTGACCTGTTTCAACACATCGACCAGATCTTCGGCTTTGCTGTATTTGAGATAGAACACCTGGCTGTTGCCGCTGCGCTCCATTTCTGAGTCCAGACGACGGATCAGGCGGCGCATTTTGTCTCGCGTGGCAGGGTCACCACTGACAATCACGCTGTTGGTGCGTTCATCAGCGACAATTTGAGATTTCAGCGTTGCTGGCTGGTTCTCGCCGCTGTTTTTGGTCAGGCTTTCCAGCACCCGGGCAATTTCCGAGGCTGAGGCGTTATCCAGCGGAATCACCTCTTCGGTGCGGTTTCCCGCATGATCCACACGCTGGATCACTTCCGTCAGGCGCTCTACGACGGAGGCGCGTCCGGTGAGCATAATTACGTTGGAGGGATCGTAATTAACAACGTTGCCTGAGCCTGCGCTGTCGATCATCTGGCGCAGGATCGGCGCCAGCTCGCGTACCGAAACATTACGTACCGGCACTACTTTGGTGACCATTTCATCGCCCGCGTAGTTGTCGCTGCCTTCACCGACCAGCGGCAGCGGCTCAACTTTTGCGGCGCTGGATTTCACCACCTTCAGCACGTCGTTTTCCATCGGTACGACGGCATACCCCTGTGCTTCCAGCAGGTTAAGGAATAGCTGGTAATACTGGCGTTCATTGAGTGGGGTCATGGTGCGAATACTCACTTTCCCCTGTACGCCCGGCCCCATAATGATGGTTTTATTAAGGTTAGCGCCGACGGTTTCGATGAACGATTTCAGGTCGGTATCTTTAAAATTAGCGGTGAAAGTGGCTTCTTCCGCCCAGACCGGTGAACTGCATAATACCGCTGCCAGCACCAGCGGCAGTAAACGCTTTTTTGTTTTGAGGCCAGTTGTCTTCTTACGCCAGACTGACAACGTAATATCACGCCAAAACACGATGAATGATTCTCCTGGATTAAATGCGGTTAGCGCAGCGCGATGGAAATGTCGTAGCGCGCACCCTTGCGTAAAACCGTAAGTTGAATGGAATCCATTGAAGGTAACTGCCGCATCAGAGCAATCATTGCTCGTGGATCAGTGAAATCCTGCTGATTTAGCGCAATGGCGATATCGCCTTCCTTGAAACCGCTGGCATCGAACAGAGAACGATCTGCCCCCGGTTTCACTGCATAACCGACAATCCCCTCCTTACGCACAGGCGTAAGCTGGATATAGTTAAAAATTTTCTGCGGATCTTTCGCCAGTGCCTGACGCACGGCAGCCGGGATCTCAACGGGCGCACTGGCCGCAGGCTCAGCAACAGCTTGCTTTGCTTCGTCACTGACGGCTTTTTTGTTGGTCACGGCTACGGTGGAACGCTCCTCTTCTGCCAGACTGAGCCGCTCTATTTTTCCCTGATAGCGCAGCATCACATGGTCGCGATTGATTTCCTCAATCACTGCGTTGTGAGAGCCAAGCCGTTCACCCTGCAAATAGACCTGCTGTTTGCCACCTTCTTCAATAACCGCGCCGGGTCTGGCACCAAAGGCGATCCCGCGCAGCACCACATTAAGACGCGTTTCTGCTACAGGTTCAGGTTGCTTTACCGGTGTGGCGACGCGCTGATATTTACCAAACCAGTTTTGCTGGCTGATTAATTGCACATCTTTTTTATCGAACGTTTTTACATCCGCATGGGGCTGTTTATTCACCGATTGAGAAACCGCCGTATATTCCGCAGAAAAGGAGAAATAGCGCCAGAGTGAATACGCCATTTTTGCAGAAATAATAAGCAGCATCAGCCAGAACATCGCGCGTACAATTTTGCGAAGATGCTCTTTGTTTGTATTAAGAGATTGTCTCTGGTTAAGAGTGTGACGAATTTTAGTCAGCCATTGAATGAGATAAATTCGTGCGTCACGAAAAACAACCCGCGCCAATTTATATCTACCCGACGTTATGCTTTGACTATTCCACAGGTGGTGCGATCCAGTTTCCGCTGATACTGGTTACCTGTACGTGTATCATTAATCGTTATGCTGTAATTAATTCCCTCAGTGAGCATTAATTTCACCGTCGGGTCAGCGCACATTTGTCGTTGGTAGCTGGTTAAAAAGGCGTCAGGCATCTGCGTGGTCTGAGCACCCGCTTCGCTGATAATGGTCATTTTTACCGTCGTGCCGCTACTTTGCGCCAGCACTAAGGTATATCCCGCAGATTTAATCGGCAGGTTTTGGCTGATATTTTGCGCCTGTTTTTTCGCCAGTAAACTGGCATTTTCATTATGGCTGGCACAGCCACTTAATAATCCTGTAGCGCTCAATAATAGCGATATTAATACCCTCCCTGGCATCTGTTTTATCGACATGGTAAATAATCTCTAAGGTTATTAATAAGAGTTAAAATGTCACTTTGATAATGACGGGGTTATCATTAAAACAATGCCTGTAGATAAAGTGTTGCTATACCGCCCAGACTTAAACACGGTCCAAAAGGCAGTGTGGTTGATCCTCTTTTTGTAATAACGGCATATATCAGGCCGCAGCATGAGGCGATTAAAGCCACATTGGGCAGCGACAACGCGCCCACCCAGCCACCTAACGCGGCGAAGAGTAATACATCGCCCATGCCTAATGCTTCTTTACGCAGAACTATTCCGGCTATCCAGCGCAAGGAGTAAAAAGTGATAAATCCCACCAGGACGCCGGTGACTGCGTCTTGTAGTGTTAACGGACTCTGCTGCGCCCATGCCGCAATCAGTCCTGTCCACAATACGCCCTGAGTAAAAACATCGGGCAGCCATTGGTTATCAAGGTCGATGACGCTCGCGGCAATCAGCCAGGCGGATAATATCATCACCGCCAGCGCCCATCCACTTTCTGGCCAGACCTGGCTCGCCAGCAAAAAAGCGAGTGCCGTCAATAACTCCACCAGCGGATAACGCTTGCTGATTTTCGCCTGACAATCACGGCAGCGCCCTTTGAGCATCAGCCAGGAGAGCAGCGGAATATTGTCACGTATCCGGATGGTCTGCTGACAATGTGGGCAGTGCGAACGCGGTAGCGCAAGGCTTATTTTTGACTGCGTACTCGGCATTTCACCGTGAAACTCCGCCATTTGTTGGCGCAGCATGATGGGGTAACGCCAAATCACCACATTCAAAAAACTGCCGATAATCAATCCTCCGACGGTAGCCAGGACGGGCATCGCCGCGGGGTATTGCTGAAAAACATCAAAAAACATGGTTAAAGGTTATTTGTTGTAACTTGCCGGATGCGGGCCTGCAGGTGTATGCCATACGGCTTTCCTCCAGGCCCGATGCGCCTTATTTCATGCCGGATGCGGCGCGAGCGCCTTATCCGGCATACAGGCTTACTCAGCTGACATCTTATGCTCGGTAACCTGATTAATGGTTTCCGGCCCTTGCTGCGGTTTCGGCAGATTAAGCGCCGCCAGCGTCTCGTTAGCCGACTGGCTCACACCGCCCTCGAAGCTCATCTCGCTCGCTCCCGGCAACTGGTAAGCATTCGCGCCCGGATTCCACTTCTTAAAGAACTCCGAAAGATCCGTCTGGGCGACCCAGGATGCACACAGCATCAGCATGTCGGCTGCGTTACCGTTGGATTCAGCACAGTAATTTCTGCCGCCAAACTTGTCATTGCCAACCTCATCGCCGCGCGCTTTGCGATGCATCAACTGGAACAGATTCCAGCCTTTCATCCCTTCACGCTCGCTGTAAAACTCTGGCAGAGGAGTGCCATCTGGATACCATTTCTTGATATCAAAGTTTTTCTCTGCCCATTCCTTCAGCTGCGCGTACATCAGCAGACGGTCACCCGCACCGCCGCGTGCCCATGCCTGGTTGTTGCTCTCCTCCAGATATTCCGGTGCGACGGTAATATCGTCAGCGACACGGTTCATCTTGCCGAGATAGCGATCCTGCATGTACAGCGCCAGCACGTTGTTCGCCACTTCGGTCGCGCCAGGAACAGTCAGCGGCGTTTCGGCGGCGTTGTGCCCCACTTCGTGCCAGATCAGCCAATCGTTCAGCGGCGTCGTCGGCAGCGTGGTGCTGTTCGGCGAGAAGCTGCTGTTCATCACCGGATAACCCGAGTGCGCGTCACCAATGGAGATCTGCACATCGTTGGCGAAACGATGTTTATGCCCCGTCAATGCTTTATAGGTAAACATCCGGTGCTTACCGTCTTCATCATTACGACCGTAAAAGTCATTCATCGAACTGGCAAAGGTATCCAGATCTTTAGCGAATTGCTCCAGACCGCCCGTGTAATTACTGGCATTCAGGTTCTTCTTCGGCGTAGTGTAGATGAAAGCGTCTGACTCCAGCTCGCCCAGCGGCGCAGGGGAGTTCAGATCGTGTTGCCACTTACCGTCTTTATAGAACGGCGCTTTTACTACACCAGTAAAGGTGAAGGTGGCAGATTCATTGTCGTTGCTGTCGCCTTTGATATAAATCAGGCCACCGTAAGGCACCTTGAACGTCAATTCACCGTTAGCCGCCAGAGAATAGGTTTTAGTGACTCTTGGCGGACGGTTCAGCGCAACTTCATGCTTCTCACGTCCGGTCAGGTCGTCAGCCAGTGCCACGGTAACAGTCACTGGGACTGACGCCGAAGACTTAATGGTGACCTCTTTCTGAGCCGGAGCCCACAGACCAGTAGACTGCATGTTACCCGCAAACCATTTGGTCGGGTTCGAGTACAGGCTGATGGTTTCAGTAACGTTCTGCCCCTCTTCCGATACGGCTCCCGGGTACTTCTCGACATCAACTTTAATGTTCAGATCCCACCAGGAACGGCCCAGCATCAGGCGCGTCAGCGGTTTTTCCATATAGTTGAGCGGGTAGCTCGGGTTCATCATGCCTGCTTTGCTGCTACCGTCACCGTAGATCATGTTGTTATCAATCAGCGATTTTTTCAGCTCAGCAGAACACTGCGTACCAACGTATGCATTGTTGGTGTAGCAGTTCAGGAACTCAGTGAACGTTTTAAAGCCCAGCTCGTCATTTTTGCCTTCTTCATAACGATAAGCCGTATCGTTCCACAACCAGACCGACATGTTCTGGTACAAACGTTCCAGATCGACGCTGTTCAGACGCTCACCTTTACTGCCTTTAGTACGGAAATAAAGCTCATGCTGATACAGGCGCTGAATGTTGGTGCCTAAATCCGCAGCCTGCACCATCGCTTTCGCCGTGTTGGCGTCAAGATTCAGTTGCGTATAGCGCGGAACATACATGCCACCAGTAACCGGAACCCCCGTGCCAGGACGATATTCCAGGCAGTTGACCTCATAGTGGTATGCCGAGTCCTTACACTCCTGTAATCCAGGAAACTTCTCAAAGATTTTTGCCTTTGCAGCCTCCAGAGACTCTTTGGTTTTAAACTCCGCCTCATCAATAAAGGCATAGCGCGTTTCCTGTTTGCCATCTACATCTTCCAGCCAGCTGGCAACTTCCAGCTTCGGTTTGTCATCAGGTTTGTTATCTACCTGATATTTCCACTTAACTTCCCCTGTCTCGCTATCGATGAAGTATGGCAACGCACCGTCTACGGCAGGATAACGTTCATAGACCCAAATGCCCGTTGCGCGCTGCTGACGAACGCGGTTCGGATACCCTTGAGGATCATTATTCACCACCGACTTGTTCAGTGCCATTGACAGGCCTGCGGCATCAAGCAGGCGCACAAAGCCAGACGCGCTCTCTTCCTTAAGATTGCTCATCACGTTTTCCATGATCAGCACCGAACCGCCTTTGTCCAGATAGGCTATCAGATCGGTCACATCCTGCTGGCTCAGCTTCGGTTTGCTGGTATCTGCACGTAGAGGCACTGCATAGGGATCACCAGACCACTGAGTCACATATTCAAAGCCGTTGAGGATCAGCAACGGAACTTCTTCCGGATTCAGATCGCCATAGCTGGTCAAATATTTAACAGAAATACCTGCGAAATCCGGATGGAAGCCAAACGCAGCACGGCTCCCCGTAACCTGGCCATGATTTTTGAAATAAACGTTTTCCAGGTTCGTACCCACGGTCATTGTGCTCTTGGTATTTGGCTGCCAGATGTCGTTTGACAGATAGCGCAGTACGTTCTGCATGAAGTGCTTCATGTCATCTGAATCACCGCTGAGCGTACACTCACCTTTATCATTAACACCACCGGCCCAGCTGTAACCATTCGGGCAACGCAAAATGCTGTTGTAGTGCGGGTTACCGATAACCATCAGTTTGCCCTCACCGACTTGCCCCAGCGAAATAAACGGCAGATTGAAGGTGGCGGTATCGCGCGTAACGTTCTCTGGCTGCACAATGGAAGGCGCTTCCGTAATGTACGCCAGCTCGTTTTTATCCCAGGCGCGTTTTTCGCCAAACGCCAGCCAGTAGTTTTTATCATTACGCGCCATCAGAATCGGGAATGCCGCGTTGGAGATATTCACCACCGCCTGACCGCGCGCATTTCCCGTGCTGCCATAGAAGTTGGTAGAGTCATGGAATACATGGAACTTGCTGACAGACTGGTAGTTCGTATCCACGCCCCACAGCTTGTTGATAACGCCCTGAATCTGGCCGTCATTAACATTGCGCGTCGTCAGCGAGAACCAGCGAGCCTCGTTACAACCGTCGGTTTTCGCACAAATCGCGGTATCGATCTCTTTGGCCTGACCCGTCTTAAACTGCTCGATAAATTCGTTAGGCAGCACAACGTTTTGATCGCCTTCATCCAGCGTCGCGCCATTGGATAACGAGAGATTGATAATCTCGTTGATCACGTTGGGATATTCGGCAAAGATCTTGCGTACATCGTCCGGAACAACACGGGTATTATTTTGCCCGGTTGTCGAATAGCGATGAATCAGCTGATCAACATTCGCGCCGTGAACTTCATCACCCAATTCAGTCAGCGCAATAGTCGACTTATTGCCGCGTACTGAGCCCAGTTCAAAGGTATCGATACCAAAGGAGATGGTTTCGCCCCAGCTAAAGGAGAATTTACCGTTTTCGTCAGTTACGCCACGGCCTGAATTGGTGTAGTAGTCTACGCCAGCAACACCGTTCCCCAGGCTATCCACCAGATGGCCTTCGGAAAGAATGATTTCAGTTGGTTGATACTGATAAAACTGTTCCGCGTTAGCCGACACGAAGGACGCGTTCAGATCCGGTTTTGTTCCCTCTGTCGTGACTGGCACTACCGTTGAGGTATGGGTGGACGGCGCTTTATCAGTCGCAGCATTGTTTTCCACCTCTTCATTGACCAGCTTGCTGAAATCGTTTGTTGCCAGATCAATTTGCTTATACAGTTTTTCAAAACGCGCGCGATCAACCACTGACGAGAAAGTAAGACAAAGCTGTTCTGCATCTGCGGGGCAACTGTCGCTGGACGTCACCAGAGAGATGGCGTTGGTTTTCTTATTTGCAGAATCCGCCAGCTCCTGCGCGTCCTCAAGGCTAAACGACACTTTGTCAACCGCACGCAGGCTACGCGCAGTCTCTGACTGGGTGTTGAAAGTTGCAATGGTCGTACTGCCCACCACACAACTCACGGTATTGCCTGGCGTAAAGGTAAAGCCGTCGCTGGATTCACCATTACAGGTAGCACCAGTTACCCGCTGGCTTCCGCCCAGGGTCAGATACCCCGTTTTCGTAGGAACAGGTTCTGGCTCCGGTTCTGGTGTCGGCTCTGGATCGGGTGTCGGGTCTGGTGTAGGTTCTGGGTCCGGCGTCGGCTCAGGTGTCGGTTCCGGGGTTGGTATTGGATCGGGTTTCACTTCCGGCAAAGTCCCTGCTCCAGAATCTACAGACGGCGTATCGGAGGACGATCCTGAACCACCGCCATCACAACCGGTTAATAAGGTTGCGCTTAAAATAGCCGCTAAAAGCGATTTCTTATATTTAAATTTCTTATTCATTAATAACGCAAGTGACAAAATAAAATTAAAGAATTTGTAACTGGAAAAATAGTTTTATGCTTTATTTTCTCTAATAACTTCCTCCATTCTTAAGAAAACGGCATCATTTATAGAAAAACAGGTGAAATCTATAAGAATATCCCCTATACGATATCTGTCAGGTTATTTTTACGAAATTTCAACAAACAAAAAATCAACAACTTTTCACAGCGTAACCATATAAATTCGTTGATAGCTTTAACGATTTAGATTGCAAAAGCAACAGATAGAACGGTGTTTGCTCATCAAGCGAACATAATTAATACAGACTTGTTTTGCGTGATAAAAAAACAGATATTCTCACACCCTTAATTATTTAGTATGTTATCTGAATGCAATACATTATTACTGTATAGATAATAAAGCAGGAAATGATTTTAAATTAATAAGACAGAATAATGTAATGAACAAAGAATGAAGCCGGATGATATTAACGATCATCCGGCTTTATTGATTTACGAGACTAACATTCCGGTAAACACATACGCCTGCAGCAGGGTGATAATGCCGATAACGCTGGCAAAAATCAGACTGTGCTTCACGGTGTAGCGGAACAGTTCAGATTCTCGGCCCACCATACCTGTCGCGGCACAGGCCACGGCGATAGATTGCGGGGAGATCATCTTGCCGGTCACGCCACCGCTGGTGTTTGCTGCCACCAGCAGAGTGTCAGAGACGTTGATTTGCTGCGCCGTCGTTGATTGCAGTGAACCAAACAGGGCGTTAGAAGACGTATCCGAACCCGTGAGAAATACACCCAACCAGCCAAGGAACGGTGAGAAGAACGGGAACATCACGCCTGTGCCCGCCAGCACCAGCGCCAGCGTGGTGGACATACCGGAATAGTTGGTGACGAAGGCGAACGCCAGCACCATGCCAATCGACAGTATCGGCCACTTCAGACTAATTAGCGTTTCGGCAAAGACACCAATACCTTTCTTGATCCCCACGCCGAGGATGAAGATCGAGATAATCGCCGCAATAAAAATAGCGGTGCCACCAGCGGAGAGGGGGTCGAATTTAAACACCGCATCCATTGGCGTTGGCTGAGCGACAATGGGTGCCGCTTTCAAGACTTGTTGATGCAAATGAGGGATCTGGAAATTAATCACCAGCGAATAAAACGCACCGCCCGGAGCAAATAACGCTTTAAATGGTTTCATCGTCCAGATGGTAACCAGTACCGTTAAGATTAAAAACGGTGACCATGCACGAATGATTTGCCCCAGACTATATTCTGAAGGCACGGGACCGCCAGAAGATGGCTTATTTACCACCATCGCACCTGCGGATTGCCCCATGCTGATTGCCGTTTCGGTATTTTTCGGCCGCCAGACTTTAAGGAATAAAGCGAGTGAGACAATACTCACCAGCGCCGAAGTAATATCCGGCAGTTCCGGACCAATGTAGTTAGAGGTAAAGAACTGCGTGACAGCGAAGCTTCCCCCTGCAACCAGCGCCGCTGGCCAGGTCTCTTTCACCCCTTTCCAACCGTCCATCATTGCCACCAGCCAGAATGGCACAAGAACCGACAGGAACGGTAACTGACGTCCCGCCATTGCGCCAATATCAAACGGATCGATTCCCGTTACCTGACCAGCGACCAGAATCGGCACGCCCAAGGCACCAAACGCCACCGGCGCAGTGTTGGCAATCAGACACAACCCCGCCGCATATAACGGTTTGAAGCCCAGCCCCACCAGCAGAGCGCCTGTAATCGCCACCGGCGCGCCAAAGCCAGCCGCTCCTTCCAGCAGTGCGCCAAAGGAGAAACCAATCAGTAACACCTGCAAACGCTGATCGTCGGTGATGGAGATAACCGAACTGCGGATAATATCAAACTGCCCGCTGGCAACGGTTAATTTATACAGGAATACCGCCGCGACAATAATCCACGCAATAGGCCATAATCCATAAATAAAGCCATAGCCCGCAGCAGCAAATGCCATATCAATTGGCATTTTAAAGGCGAATATCGCAATCAGGATAGATAATATAAGGGTTATTGCTCCAGCAACATGCCCTTTCAGACGTAATACCGCGAGTGCAACGAAGAAGAATATTATCGGGATCAGGGCGACCAGAGCGGATAGCCCCAGTCCTCCCATCGGCATATACATTTGGGTCCAGGTAACCATATTGTTCAGTCTCTTATTATCTTTATATACTTGATATATTTAAGGTTTGTAATAAGCAAAAGAGGACTGAACTGTAAAATATAGGCGTTATACTTTACAGCAACAGCACGCCGCTAACGCAATTGCTACCTCTGGCATAACAAGTATATCGGGTAAGGGTTTCTGTTCCGCACACACAGGCGCAGAGTATCGTAAAGATGTCCATAATGTTGTTTTAGTCCCGCTAGTGATGCGCTACGGGTATTTAATATTGTTAAACCCTGATAATCGCTCCGGTTATTTCCGGGATAAATATACTACCGCAGTTACTATCATAGCCCCGACAATAAAACTTGCCGGGGCTTTTTTGATGCTATTAATGACTTTCTTTTTCACGTAAACGCCAGGCGTGTAATAACGGTTCGGTATAACCGTTTGGCTGTTTCACGCCGAGGAAGATCAAATCGCTGGCAGCTTTAAAGGCACACGAGTTAGCGAAATTCCCGACCATCGGACGATATGCCGGATCGCCAGCATTTTGCTGATCCACCACTTTCGCCATGTTCTCCAGCGACGCATGCACCTGATCTTTGGTCAGAATACCGTGACGTAACCAGTTGGCGATATGCTGGCTGGAGATACGCAACGTTGCACGGTCTTCCATCAGCGCCACGTTGTGAATATCGGGTACTTTTGAACAACCAATCCCCTGCTCCACCCAGCGCACCACGTAACCCAAAATCCCCTGCACGTTGTTATCCAGCTCTTGTTGGATCTCTTGTGCCGACCAGTTAGCGTTTTCAGCAACCGGAATGGTCAGCAGATCGTCCAGCAGCGGTTCAAATTCAGCATTGAACTCGGTCTGGGCAATGTTGGCTTGCACACTCTGTACGTTGGTTTGATGGTAGTGCAGCGCATGGAGTGTAGCGGCAGTTGGCGACGGAACCCAGGCCGTGTTCGCCCCGGCACGTAACTGATCGCCCTTCTGGCTGTACATGTCTGCCATCAGGTCCGGCATTGCCCACATCCCTTTACCGATTTGCGCTTTACCGCGCAGCCCGCAGAACAGGCCGGAAAGCACGTTGTTGCGCTCGTAGGCTTTGATCCACGGCGTCGATTTCATCTGGTTTTTACGCAACATTGGGCCCGCTTCCATCACCGAATGCATCTCATCGCCAGTACGGTCAAGGAAACCGGTATTGATAAACGCCACGCGGTTGCTCGCCTGAGCGATACAACTACGCAAGTTCAGCGAGGTCCGGCGTTCTTCATCCATAATGCCCATTTTCAGGGTATTCGGTTTCATACCAAGCATTGTCTCAATGCGGGTAAACAGTTTGTTGGCAAAAGCCACTTCCTGTGGACCGTGCATTTTCGGTTTCACAATATAAACGCTGCCGGTACGCGAGTTTTTCTGCACTTTTAAATCATAGAGGGCAATCGCGCCAGTCATGACGCCATCAAGAATACCTTCCGGAATTTCATTACCTTCGCTGTCCCAAATCACAGGAATGGTCATCAAATGACCTACGTTGCGGATAAACAGCAGCGAACGTCCGTGCAGAGAAATTTCAGAGCCATCGGCGGCGGTATACTGACGATCGTCATTCAGTTTACGCACGATTTGCCGACCGTTCTTCTCCATTTTCTCTTGCAGAGTCCCCTGCATCAGGCCCAGCAGGTTGCGATACAGCAGGATTTTATCTTCCGCATCAACCGCCGCGACCGAATCTTCGCAATCGAGAATGGTACTGATGGCCGCTTCGACGATAACATCGTTGATGTGCGCCGGATCGTCTTTGCCAATCCGCCCGTTGGCATCGATTTGTAGCTCAATATGCAGGCCGTTATTTTTCAGCAAAATGCAGGTCGGCGCAGCAGTATCGCCACGGTAACCGACAAACTGTGCTGGAGTACGTAACGTGGTTTCTTGACCATTTTTCAACTGGATGCGTAATTGTTTATCGACCACCTTAAACGCCACCACATCCTGATAGCTGCCGTTTTCCAGCGGTAGAGATTCATCGAGGAAACGCCGAACCCAGGCGATAACCTGCTCACCGCGCTGCGGATCGTAGCCGCTGACCATCGCCCCTTCCTGCGGGATGATGTCACTGCCGTATAACGCATCGTACAGTGAGCCCCAGCGAGCGTTCGCCGCGTTCAGCGCGTAGCGAGCATTCATTGCCGGAACCACCAGCTGTGGCCCCGCCTGACTGGTGATTTCGCTGTCGATGCCCGTGGTTTCCACCGTAACGTGGTCAGGCTGTGGCACCAGGTAGCCCAGTTCACGCAGGAAAGATTTATAGGCCGCTTTATCTTTTACCGGCCCCGGATTGCTGCGATGCCACTCATCAAGCGCCGCCTGAATGCGATCGCGGTCTGCCAGCAACTGACGATTTTCTGGCGCCAGATCGTGAACAATCTCATCAACATTGCGCCAGAACGCGGCAGCATCCAGTTCCACGCCAGGCAAAACTTCTTCATCCACAAAACGTTTAAAGTCGGCGTCAATGCGTAAACGGCCCTGGGTTATGGTTTGACTCATTGTTTATCTCCTCGTTTTCGCTTATTTCGCCAACACCGCTGCTGCCGCTTTCGCGACCTGCGCATCCTGTGCTCCGGTTAAACCAGAAACGCCCACGGCACCAATAATTTGCCCATCCACAATAACCGGTACGCCACCTTCCAGCGACGTCAGTAACGGCGCAGTCACGAACGCGGTACGTCCGTTGTTCACCATCTCTTCATAGCCCTTAGTTTCACGACGCCCCAGCGCGGCGGTACGCGCTTTCTCCTGGGAGATGTAAGCCGCAATCGGCGCGCAATCGTCCATGCGACTTAACGCCAGCAGATGACCGCCGTCATCGGCAACAGCAATGGAAACAGACCAGTTATTTTTCTGCGCCTCTTCCTGACCTGCGGCAATAATTGCACTCGCCATTTGCTGGCTAAGAATGACTTTAGTTTTCATTTTGTTATTCCTTTTCAAGGGCTTGTTCTACAATTTCAATCCAGTGACGCACAGAGGTACGACCGGCGCTCGCCAGATGCGTCTGGCAACCAATGTTGGCGGTGACGATCATTTCCGGTTTGCCGCTTTCCAGCGCATTCATTTTGTTATCCCGCAGCTGGCGTGCCAGATCGGGATGCGTTAACGCATATGTTCCCGCTGAACCGCAGCACAGATGGCTGTCGGGAACGTCCGTTAAGGTAAATCCAAGACGAAGCAACACTTTTTCCACTTCGCCGTTCAGCTTTTGCGCATGTTGTAGGGTACACGGGCAGTGGAAGGCCAGTTTTTTATCGCCGCGAATTGCCAGTTTTTCCAGCGATTCCTCGCGCAGAAGTTCGACTAAATCGACCGCCAGCTCACTGACCTGACGCGCTTTATCGGCATACAACGCATCGTTTTTCAGCATCTGCCCATACTCTTTGACAAACGCGCCGCAGCCGCTGGCAGTCTGCAAAATTGCCTCGGCACCTGCTTCAATCGCGGGCCACCAGGCATCAATATTATTGCGCGCCCGCGCTAACCCTTTCTCTTGCGCATTAAGATGATAGTCCACCGCGCCACAACAGCCTGCTTCGTTAGCTGGCATGACGCTGATCCCCAGACGATCCAACACACGGGCAGTTGCCGCGTTGGTATTGGGCGAAAGCGTAGGCTGGGCGCAGCCTTCCAGCATTAAAACCCGGCGCTTATGGCGCAGCGGCGGACGCGGTTTGGCTTTCACGGTTCCAGCGGGCAATTTTGCTCTGACTTGCTCTGGTAACAACGGTCGCAGCACCAGCCCTACCTGCGTCAGCGCACGGAAGACCGCCGGACGCGGCACAACCTGGCGCAATCCTTCGCGCAGCATTCGCTCCGGCAATGGACGTTTCACTTTCTGCTCGACAATATCACGCCCGATATCCAGCAAATTGTGATAGCGCACACCAGAAGGACAGGTGGTTTCACAATTGCGGCAAGTGAGGCAGCGATCGAGATGCTCCTGCGTTTTAAGCGTGACTTCGTTGCCCTCCAGCACCTGTTTAATCAGATAGATGCGCCCGCGCGGCCCGTCCAGTTCATCGCCCAAAAGCTGATAAGTTGGGCAGGTTGCAGTACAAAACCCACAGTGAACACAGGCGCGCAGGATGCTGTCGGCTTCCAGCGCACGTGCGTTCTGAAGCATCTCTTCAGTTAACCGGGTTTGCATAGTCTGCTCCTTAAAGTTCCGCGTACATGCGACCGGGGTTAAACACGCCGCAAGGGTCGAGCTGCTGTTTAAGCTGCTGGTGATAGCGGAATAAAGGAGCCGGTAGCGGGGCAAAGCCACCATCTCCGGCACTAAAGCGGGTCGCATGACCGCCTGCGTTGCGGGCAATGCGATGGATTTGATTGTCATCGGCTGTCGATTTCAGCCAACGTAACGCGCCGCCCCAGTCGATCAGTTGCTCGCCGGGTAAATCCATCATCGGCGCATCGGTGGGTAAGGAAATACGCCATAAAGTGCCCGGTAATAAGAAGAACGGCAGTTGTTGTTCACGCAATTGCTGCCAGAACTGACCCGCAACCTCTTCGCCACCCAGCAGTTCACGTGCTGCTTTTACCGATCCTTCACCGCCTTCAAGGCGGATCCACAACGCATTGTCGAAGTAACATAAGCCACTAATGGGTAATGGCTGGAGTTGCCACTGGGCGATTTCACTCATGGCTTCTTGCAGGCTTATTTCCCGACGCAAGCTCAGTGTGGCGCGCGGTCGCGGCAACACTTTCATCGAGATTTCAGTGAGCACGCCAAGACAGCCGTAGCTTCCGGCCATTAACCGCGAGAGATCGTATCCGGCAACGTTTTTCATCACTTCGCCACCAAAGCGCAGATGTTTTCCAGTGCCGGTAATAATGCGCGTACCGAGGACAAAATCGCGTACCGAACCACTCCACGGGCGACGCGGCCCTGCCAGCCCGCAGGCGACCATACCGCCCCAGGTGGCTTCGTCACCATAATGCGGTGGCTCGCAGGGGAGCATTTGCCCCGCGCTCTCCAGCGCCGCTTCAATCGCCACCAGCGGCGTTCCGGCACGCGCGGTAATCACCAGCTCGGTCGGGTCGTAATTAACAATGCCGCGATGGCAACGCACATCCAGCGTTTGCCCGATGACAGGACGACCTAAAAAGGCTTTGCTATTGCTTCCCTGAATCGCCAGCGGCGTTTTATCGCTAATTGCCTGATTCACCTGCTCCAGCAGTACCTGGCTGTAATCACACTCGCGTAGCATCAGAAACGCTCCAGTTCAGGGAAAGGTAAATGACCGTGATGCACGTGCATGGCACCAAATTCAGCGCAGCGGTGCAGTGTGGGGATGTTTTTCCCAGGGTTCAGCAAACCATCAGGATCAAACGCCGCCTTGACTGCATGAAAGGTAGTAATTTCATCACTGTTGAACTGGGCGCACATCTGATTGATTTTTTCGCGCCCGATGCCATGTTCCCCACTGATACTGCCGCCTACTTCAACACAGAGTTCAAGGATCTTCCCACCCAATTCTTCCGCACGGGCGAATTCACCGGGTTCGTTGGCATCGAAAAGGATTAACGGGTGCATATTGCCGTCTCCGGCATGAAAGACGTTGGCAACGCGTAAATCATATTGCTGCGATAAACGGGCAATGCCTTCCAGTACGCCAGGCAACGCGCGGCGCGGGATGGTGCCGTCCATGCAGTAGTAATCCGGGGAGATACGTCCTACCGCCGGAAAAGCATTTTTGCGGCCGGCCCAGAAACGCACGCGCTCCGCTTCATCCTGCGCCAGACGGACGTCAGTCGCGCCCGCTTTCAGTAAGATGTCGTTAACTCGCTCGCAGTCTTCCTGTACATCAGATTCCACGCCGTCCAACTCACACAATAAAATTGCTTCGGCATCGACGGGATAACCGGCATGAATAAAATCTTCCGCCGCGCGGATCGACAGGTTATCCATCATCTCCAGCCCGCCGGGGATAATGCCATTAGCGATGATGTCACCAACTGCAAGTCCGGCTTTTTCTACCGAGTCAAAGCTGGCTAACAGAACTCGTGCCACAGGGGGCTTCGGCAGCAGTTTTACCGTCACTTCGGTGGTCACGCCGAGCATGCCTTCCGATCCGGTGAACAGCGCCAGTAGGTCAAAACCGGGTGAATCCAGCGCGTCCGATCCCAGCGTTAGTGCCTCGCCATCCAGCGTTTGCACTTCAATTTTCAGCAGGTTATGTACGGTCAGACCATATTTCAGACAGTGGACGCCCCCGGCGTTTTCCGCCACGTTGCCGCCAATGGAACAGGCGATTTGTGAGGAAGGATCCGGCGCGTAATAGAGATTATGCGACGCAACAGCCTGGGAGATCGCCAGGTTACGCACGCCCGGCTGCACACGCGCACGGCGACCAACGGGGTTAATGTCGAGGATTTCTTTAAAGCGCGCCATCACCAACAACACACCTTTTTCCAGCGGCAGCGCACCGCCAGAAAGTCCGGTGCCTGCGCCACGGGTCACTACCGGTACATGCAAACGGTGGCAGACAGCGAGAATCGCCGTCACCTGTTCCATCTGCTTAGGCAGAACAACCAGTAATGGACGCGTACGATACGCGCTCAACCCGTCACACTCGTAAGGAATGATCTCCTCATCGGTATGCAGGATCTCCAGTCCAGGGACATGCTCACGCAGTGCCATCAGTACCGATGTGCGGTCGACATCGGGTAAAGCGCCATCAAGACGCTCTTCGTACAAGATGCTCATGAGTAGGCTTCGCTTTGTTGTGTTGTGTGGCAGCTGATTTTTGCGCGCTGCTTCTGTGAACAGTTATTAAGCGGGCTTTTCGTTTTCGTCTATCTCTTTAGCTACCGGTCAGACCATTTTTTTTCCAGCTCTGTGACCTTTCTTTGGTTAAACTAATGTTAAATTGATGTAACATAATCACTTACGTGATGTGCGTGTTTTGCGAATCAAGAACAGAAAAATTGGTCCTACCTGTGCACGAGGTCCGGGAATGAAAGATGAACGTCGCCCTATTTGCGAAGTGGTTGCAGAGAGTATCGAACGGTTAATTATCGACGGCGTGCTGAAGGTCGGTCAGCCGCTTCCTTCGGAGCGTCGACTGTGTGAAAAGCTCGGCTTCTCGCGTTCCGCACTGCGTGAAGGGCTGACCGTGCTGCGCGGACGCGGGATTATTGAAACAGCACAGGGGCGCGATTCTCGTGTAGCACGCCTTAATCGCGTGCAGGACACCAGCCCGCTGATCCATCTGTTCAGTACACAGCCGCGAACGCTATACGATCTACTCGACGTTCGCGCATTGCTGGAAGGCGAATCGGCAAGGTTGGCAGCTACGCTGGGAACCCAGGCGGATTTTGTTTTGATAACCCGCTGTTATGAAAAAATGCTCGCCGCCAGTGAAAACAACAAAGAAATTTCGCTGATCGAACACGCGCAGCTGGATCATGCTTTCCATCTTGCCATTTGTCAGGCTTCCCACAATCAGGTGCTAGTTTTTACGCTGCAATCATTGACCGACCTGATGTTTAATTCAGTGTTTGCCAGCGTAAATAATCTCTACCATCGACCACAGCAAAAAAAGCAGATCGATCGCCAACATGCGCGGATCTACAACGCGGTGTTGCAGCGACTGCCGCACGTCGCCCAGCGCGCCGCACGTGATCATGTGCGGACCGTGAAAAAGAATCTCCACGATATCGAACTGGAAGGCCACCATTTGATTCGCTCGGCGGTGCCACTGGAGATGAAGCAGGGGTGACTGCCATCAAATCTGCTTTTCATACAATCGGTAACGCTTGTACGGCTCCGCTCCAATGCGTTCCAGCATGTTATTCATGCCTGTATTGGTTTCGAGGATCCATGACATTTCCAGCGCATCGATCTTCCGGCGAGCAAACGGATCGCGTAAGGCTTCAATCAATAACAGCGCAATCACCGGGCCGATGCGGCTGAACTGATACTCGTCACGCACGCCCATCAGCGGCACTCGCGCAGTTCGCACACCGCTGACTTTTAAGCGCCACAGCAATTTTGCCCAGCCGAAGGGAAAGAGCGCTCCGTTCAGATCGGCAATCGCCTCGTTGATGTTCGGCAAGCCGACTATAAACGCGCAGGGAGCAGAATCAATCTCGGCGACGTAGATCATATCGTCCGGTACCAGATACTTTAGTTGATCGCCCATGGTAGCGAATTCATGTTCGGTAAACGGCACAAATCCCCAGTTGTGCTGCCAGCCAGAGTTGAAAATCTCACGCAGGATCTGCATCTCTTCAGCAAACCGCTGACGATTGATGCAACGAATGGTCACCTTTTTGCGTACCTGATCCATCAGTTTTTTTAGCGCCGGAGAGAAAGTTAGATCGGTTCGTTGCATCCACCACGCCAGTAAATCAATACCTTTGTGATAACCCAATTGTTCAATATGCGCGGCATACCACGGTTTACCGTGCGGCATCATCGCACAGGGCGGAGTGTCGAAACCTTCAATCAGTAATCCGCTTTCCTGATTGATATTCAGGCTGAAAGGCCCGCTGATCTTACTTGCACCTTGTGACTTCAACCACGCTTCCGCTGCGCCAAACAACGCGGCAAAAACCTGCGGATCATCAATGGCGTCAATCATGCCGAAATGACCGGTATCGTCACCGTAACGCTCGCGGTGCAAGGTATCGATTTGCGCGGTAATCCGCCCGACTATCTGCCCCGCTTTTTTTGCTACCCACGCCTGCCAGATAATATGGTCCGTCCCCGGATTCTTCGCCGACAAATGCTCGCTGCGTTCAATGAACAAAGGGGGTATCCAGTTTGGATCATCGGGATAAAGTGATGACGGAAAAGCGATAAATGCCTTAAGGTCATTTTTATTAATTACTTTTTCAATTTTAATCATCAGCAGATCGCATTCCATATCTCTGTGGATAACAAATAATTAACGGTGACAAACAGATTGCAACAGCAACGAACGGCATCTTAATAATCAACCCAAAGAATACAAACAAAGAATAAATAGTATTTATTAATAATTAAGATAAGGTCAGAGACTACACAGAAGCGCCTCAATGCCTTTTGTCGATTTAAGGCAACCAAACAAGGCTTCTTCTTAATATATTCATAAATTAAATATAATTCACAATAAAAACAACAAAGCCAAACCTATTATTTAAATCAATGTTCAATATCGCACCGATGAAAATACTATCTCATTTATCTTTTATGCCTATATAATCCACCGCATTATTGTCATTTTATTTCTGATATCCAATTTTTTTCGTGGTGTATATGTCTAATAACATCTTTACGCATTCCCTACCTATGCGCTATGCCGATTTTCCAACGCTGGTTGATGCTTTGGACTACGCCGCTCTGAGTAGCGCCGGAATGAATTTTTATGACAGACGTTGCCAACTTGAAGATCAACTGGAATATCAGACGTTAAAAGCGTGTGCCGAAGCTGGTGCGAAGCGGTTGTTATCACTAAATCTGAAAAAAGGCGATCGCGTGGCGCTGATTGCCGAAACGAGTAGCGGGTTTGTAGAGGCTTTTTTTGCCTGCCAGTATGCCGGCTTAGTCGCCGTCCCGTTAGCGATTCCAATGGGCGTCGGTCAGCGGGATTCCTGGAGCGCTAAACTGCAAGGTTTACTGGCTAGTTGCCAGCCCGCAGCCATTATCACTGGTGATGAGTGGTTGCCACTGGTCAATGCTGCTACGCATAACAACCCCGAATTACATGTTTTAAGCCACGCCTGGTTTAAGGCATTACCGGAAGCCGATGTTGTACTCCAGCGTCCAGTTCCGAACGATATCGCCTACCTCCAGTACACCTCCGGCAGCACCCGTTTTCCCCGTGGCGTCATTATCACCCATCGCGAAGTGATGGCTAATCTACGTGCTATAAGCCACGATGGCATTAAATTACGCCCTGGCGACCGCTGCGTCTCCTGGCTGCCTTTCTACCATGATATGGGACTGGTCGGCTTTCTCCTGACCCCCGTCGCCACGCAGCTCTCAGTAGATTATTTGCGCACTCAGGATTTTGCCATGCGTCCTCTGCAATGGCTTAAATTGATCAGTAAAAATCGCGGCACCGTTTCCGTTGCGCCGCCGTTTGGCTATGAATTGTGCCAGCGCCGCGTGAATGAAAAAGATCTCGCTGAACTGGATCTTTCCTGCTGGCGCGTTGCTGGTATTGGTGCTGAGCCGATCTCCGCAGAACAACTCCATCAATTCGCTGAATGTTTCCGTCAGGTTAACTTTGACGATAAAACTTTCATGCCGTGCTACGGACTGGCAGAAAATGCGCTGGCTGTCAGCTTCTCTGATGAAGCCTCCGGGGTTGTGGTTAACGAAGTGGATCGCGACATCCTTGAATATCAGGGCAAAGCCGTCGCGCCGGGTGCTGAAACACGCGCCGTATCGACTTTCGTCAACTGCGGTAAAGCGTTGCCGGAACATGGCATTGAAATCCGCAATGAAGCAGGTATGCCGGTCGCGGAACGTGTGGTAGGCCATATTTGCATCTCCGGCCCCAGCCTGATGAGCGGTTACTTTGGCGACCAGGTTTCGCAAGACGAGATTGCCGCGACGGGCTGGTTAGATACCGGCGACCTCGGTTATCTGCTGGACGGTTATCTGTATGTCACCGGGCGCATTAAAGATCTGATTATTATTCGTGGCCGTAATATCTGGCCGCAGGATATTGAATATATTGCGGAACAGGAACCGGAAATTCATTCTGGCGATGCGATTGCTTTTGTTACCGCCCAGGAAAAAATCATTTTGCAGATCCAGTGTAGGATCAGCGACGAAGAACGTCGTGGGCAGCTTATCCACGCACTGGCAGCACGGATCCAAAGCGAATTTGGCGTAACAGCGGCTATCGATCTGTTGCCGCCCCACAGTATTCCCCGAACGTCCTCCGGCAAGCCTGCCCGTGCGGAAGCGAAAAAACGTTATGCTGCAAGCCTTCATGTGCAGGAATCCATGGCATGAATCAAACTGTCGCGGTGACGGGCGCTACCGGGTTTATCGGTAAATATATTATCGATAACCTGCTCGCCCGCGGCTTTCACGTTCGCGCATTGACGCGTACTGCCCGCGCTCACGTCAATGATAATCTCATCTGGGTGCGCGGTTCGCTGGAAGATACACATTCGCTTAGGGAACTGGTTGCCGGAGCCAGCGCGGTGGTCCATTGCGCCGGGCAAGTGCGCGGACACAAAGAAGAGATTTTTACCCGCTGTAACGTTGACGGCAGCCTGCGCCTGATGCAAGCGGCAAAAGAGAGCGGCTTTTGCCAACGTTTTCTGTTTATCTCTTCGCTGGCGGCGCGCCATCCCGAACTCTCCTGGTACGCAAATTCCAAACACGTCGCCGAACAACGACTGACCGCAATGGCTGACGAAATTACGCTGGGCATTTTTCGCCCGACAGCCGTGTATGGTCCCGGCGATAAAGAGTTAAAACCGCTGTTTGGCTGGATGCTGCGCGGCCTGCTGCCACGACTTGGTGCGCCAGATACACAGCTCTCTTTCCTGCACGTCACCGATTTCGCGCAAGCCGTGGGGCAGTGGTTAAGCGCCGAAACTGTACAGACACAAACCTATGAATTATGCGATGGCGTCGCCGGCGGCTATGACTGGCAACGCGTACAGCAACTTGCCGCCGACGCCCGTTGCGGTTCCGTTCGAATGGTTGGTATTCCTCTGTCGGTACTCACCTGCCTTGCGGATATCAGTACCGCGTTGAGTCGCCTGGCAGGTAAAGAACCTATGCTGACCCGCTCGAAAATCCGTGAATTAACCCACACCGACTGGTCAGCAAGTAATAACCGTATTTCTGAAGATATTAATTGGTTTCCCGGGATTAGCCTGGAACACGCATTACGCAACGGGCTATTTTGATTGTCTTGTTTAAAGGTGTGTTAACGTTTCTATGGTAAATCGTGAAATAGTAATGGATTACATCCTTTCCTGTTTACAGGATTTGGTCGAAAACGGTGTGGAAATTAAGCCCGACAGCGATCTCGTCAACGATCTTAGCCTGGAGTCGATCAAAGTGATGGATCTCTTAATGATGCTGGAAGACAGATTCGATATTTCCATTCCTATTAATATTCTGCTGGATGTCAAAACCCCTGCGCAATTAATGGAAACTCTACTTCCATGGCTGGAGAATAAATAATGGGGCTATACGATAAATATGCGCGCCTTGCTGGCGAGCGACTGCAATTTAGTGACAACGGGTTAACGCCGTTTGGTACCTGTATTGATGAAGTGTATTCCGCCACCGAAGGCCGGATCGGCGATAAAAACGTGATCCTGGCCGGGACCAATAATTATCTCGGTTTAACCTTCAATCATGATGCCATCGCCGAAGGTCAGGCAGCGTTAGCGGCCCAAGGCACCGGCACCACCGGTTCTCGTATGGCAAACGGCAGTTATGCGCCGCATCTGGCGTTAGAGAAAGAGATTGCCGAGTTTTTCAAGCGCCCTTCCGCTATCGTTTTTTCAACCGGTTATACCGCGAATTTAGGCGTCATCAGCGCGCTTGCCGACCATAACGCCGTAGTGTTACTGGATGCCGACAGCCACGCCAGTATTTATGACGCCTGTTCTCTCGGTGGAGCGGAAATTATTCGTTTCCGCCATAACGATGCTAAAGATCTGGAACGGCGCATGGTTCGCCTCGGTGAACGGGCAAAAGAGGCGATTATCATCGTTGAAGGCATCTACAGTATGCTCGGTGACGTTGCGCCGCTGGCGGAAATTGTTGATATCAAACGTCGTCTCGGTGGTTATTTGATTGTTGATGAAGCGCATTCGTTTGGCGTGTTAGGCGCAACGGGGCGCGGACTGGCTGAAGCCGTTGGCGTTGAAGATGATGTGGATATTATCGTTGGTACTTTCAGTAAAAGTCTGGCCTCGATTGGCGGTTTTGCTGTCGGTTCGGAAGCGATGGAAGTGCTGCGCTACGGCAGCCGCCCGTATATTTTTACCGCCTCTCCTTCTCCGTCCTGCATTGCGACCGTGCGCTCGTCGTTAAGAACCATTGCCTCACAACCAGAGTTGCGGCAAAAGCTGATGGATAACGCCAACCATCTGTATGACGGTCTGCAAAAACTGGGTTACGAGTTAAGTTCACATATTAGCCCGGTAGTGCCAGTAATAATCGGTTCGAAAGAGGAAGGTTTACGCATCTGGCGCGAGCTTATTTCGCTGGGCGTTTATGTGAATCTTATCCTGCCACCTGCCGCGCCTGCAGGCATCACGCTGCTGCGCTGTAGCGTAAACGCTGCCCACACTCGTGAGCAAATCGATGCCATCATTCAGGCATTTGCTACTCTGAAGCAGTAATGTGAGCCCGCTGTGGTGCTGCGCCACGGCGGGTTTAATGTTGACTGTCATACCAATACACCAGGCTCAACGCCACCAGCATAAACGCTATCGGTAAACCGAGCGCGGTAACAGGTGCGCTCAACGCAAATAGCAATCCCAGATTGACCATGATTTGATAGCTGATCCAGGTGAGTAAGCCCACGATGACGCCTACAGCGAGACGGCTACCCATCCCAGGCGAACGCGGGGCACTAAAGGTAAACGGCACAGCCAGCAAAATCATCGCCAGGGTCAAGATGGGTTGTCCCAGTTTTTCCCACAGTGCAAGGCGGTATTCGCTGCTGGGTTGCCCGGTTTCCTGCAAATAATGGATGTAATGATTAAGTTGACGGCCAGAAAAAGTATTTCCCGGCATCGATAACTCTTCAAGATTCATACTGGTGAAGGCCGATTGCCAGGCAAGATTATCAGATGTTTCCAGCGTTTCTTTGCCATTCAGCCATTTTTTATGATTCACACCATGCAGGATCCACGTTTTGTCGTCTTCAATGGTGGCACTGCGTGCATAAATGTAGGATTCGAGCGAGAGATCGTCGCGGTAATGAAATATCTCCACGCCCACCGGCTGGCCCTGCTCGTTCAGCGATTTCACCGTCACAAATTCATTACCACGCCTGGCCCACAGCATATTGCCGGTAATGTCATCGTCCTCCCCCAACGCAGTGGCAGTCGATTTGATTTGCAGCGCCTGTTGCTGCAATGGCGACGCCACCCACTCATCTATCGCGCCTAATGAAACAGTCCACAATATCCCGGCAACCAGCGCCACCAGTGCAATACGGAAGATAGAAAACCCCGTGCTGCGAATGGCGGTAAGCTCACTGTTTTTCGATAACTGCCCCAGGCCGACAATCCCCCCCAATAAGGCGATAAACGGCGAAAGTTCGACCAGTGTGCGCGGTAAGGTCATCAGCACCACCAGCACCGCCTGAGTCCAGCGATAACCACCCGGGCTGACATTATCCAGTTCGTTAATCAGGTTGAAGGTAGTAAAAAGCGGCAGCAATAGCCCTGCGGCGGCGGCAAAACCGAGAAAGAGATGACGGATTAAATAGCGACTGAAAACATTCATCGGGAAAATTTCTGCAGCAAAGAGAAGTCGCGTGCGACCAGCATCAGCAGGCCCATTAGCATGAGTCCGGGTACTAACCACAAACCAGGAATGAGGGGAATCGCGCCGTTAGCCACCAGCGTACGGCAGACGTCGCCGCCATAAAAAATGGCAACAAACAGCAACGTCAGTGGCAATAACGTTGAAAATCGCCCTTGCCGCGGTTTTACCCGACTTAATGAAATGGCCAGCAGCGCCATCAACAATGCTGTCAGGCCACGGCTTTGTCGCCATTGCAGTTCGGCATGATCGGCAGGAAAGGCGGAGCGCGCCAGCTCCGTGACCGATTTTGCTTTGCGTTTGACGTTAGGGCTTTGATCCAGCGGATTCAGATGCAATTGCAGATTACGGTAGATCTGTTCGTTGTCGTCACGCCCCTGATGATCGAGAAGATAGGCGGTCCCGTTATGCAACATAACGGTCGGTTTCTCGGGTGATGGGTCAACTAAATCAACCGAACGGGCGCGGAAAATACGGGTTCGATTGGCAGTAGAAGTATAAATCAGCACGTCAGTCAGGCGATTATTATCCTGATCAACCGTCTGCGAAAGGATCATTCGTCCGTTATCGTTAGTGTTAAATTTCTTTGCCCGCAACTGGCGAACATCCAGCTCCGACTGCGACTGTTGCTCCAGTTGATAAATCTGCGCATAAGCCCACGGACGACCATACATCGACAGAAGGGTGACAAAAATACTTAGCGGTATCGCCAGATAAAGAACGGCTTTGTACAAGCGTCCCGGACTCCCCCCCGCCGCAGAAATAGCGGTAATTTCCGAGTCGGTATACATCTGCCCTAGCGTCACGCCAACTGACACATACAGTCCAACAGGTAACAACATCTCCAGTGCAATCAGCACCTTGTAGAAAACAATATCCAGCACAACATCAAGAGCTAATGTCCCATTTGCCGCTTCGGTCAGATAACGCTGTGCGGAGTAGCTGGCGAAAATAAAGATCAGAAAACCGACGATAATCAGCACCAGACGGCGCGTACCACGCATGATGTAGTGTTCAACCAGCTTCATCTCACTAACGCCCTCAATCCTTTGAATTTTTATTCATTGATCAGCTTCTGCGCCAGCGCAATGACATGATCTACCTCTTCCGGCGTCAGGCTGCCGTCCTTTGCCCACTGAATTTGCCCGGCTTTATTCAGCACCAGAATGGTTGAACTCTGCTCCGGCAACCGCCAGGCAACGCGTCCCTGTCCATTGCCGTCAATAACGAATTGCGCCCACGGATAGCGGCGTTTATTTTTTTCGATTTTGCCAACGACAAAATAGCCAGTACCAAAGATGGCATCATCGGTGTTCACAATGGTGGTGGGCTGAAAACTATCCTGCGGAAAGTTTGCCGCTTCAACCGCTTTAATTAACAGTGAGTTCTTTTTCTTCGCCGACTTACGCCCGGCGATATACTGGATAATGCGGACTTTTCCCGCCAATTGTGTGCTGTTCCACTTTTGGTAGTAAATTTCGTCGTCACTATTCAGAAGCAGCTCGCCGCCTTCCTGGATATAAACAGGGGTAACCGTTTTGCCCGTGACGAAATTGTGTGCCTGCACACCCGGGGCTAAGAGCATGATAATCAGCGCAATAATCAAACGAGATGACATCATTGCTCCGGTTATAGCGGAAAACGCGAAATCAGAAGTTCTAAGCGCTGACGAATATCGCTATCCAGCGCCATCGGTGCATCATACGACTGGCGGTTTTCCATATCATCCGCCACCATGTCGTCGTGTTTATCACCCATCAGGCCATTAATGGCGGCGAGGAAGCGGGAAATCTGTAACGCTTCTTTATTTTCAGGATCAAGCGATCTTAGGGTGTCGTAATAAGAAACCTGCTGGCTGATTATTTTTCGTACATTATGAAATTCCCTGCCAGTTAGTCGCGGTTTGGCAATTATCTCTTTCAGAATATGCATTTGCTTTTGCCGATAGGCAATAAAACCGCTTACGCTTTCTAACTGGCTATGGCGTAATGAATAGTTCACCAACGACCAGACCGGAGAGCTTAAATAAATCCGTAACAGGTTGCCGTAATACGACACAATATTTTTTTTACCGTTACGGAAACCATCCTGAAAATGGCCCAGACATACCGTCGTTTTGCCGAATAAAAATCCTGCCTGGTGTTTTTTCAGATACAGTCGCTGAGCGAAACGCAGATGCTTATAGCGCGCCCGCATATATTTAAACTGTTTACGCTCGTCAGCCGTAAGCCCCTCGCCTTTGGCTTGTTTGTGGATTAAACGCAGTAATTCCTGACGATCAACGCCATTCAGCCAGAATTGCAGGCATAACGCGTAATTATCATGAATGATTTCGGTGGTACAACCTGTTGCGATAGTCGGCGGTAAACTGACCTGCGCATCAACGACATCATCTTCTTCAACTGCAATAAATAGACGCTCGCTCGCCTCAAGCGGGAAATATTTTCTCATCATCAGGATTTCTCTCCGGCTGCGTTATAAAGCAAGGAATGGCGCTGAAAAAATGCCTTTAAGGTTGGAATTAACGAGAGCACCACATCCAGACATTGCCCACCGAAGTAAGCAAATGCAGCCCCCAGCACGCCAAACAGATGACAGAACATGAACAGCAATACGATGTAGCCGATTGAGGCGATGGTTTGCGCCACGAGAAAAGCGCGCTGTTTTCCCGCCATCAATAGCAATGACTCCTGTGGGAAGCCCAGCATCGAAATCACAATTGCGCCAAGCATCACCTGAATCAGGTCATACGCTTCGAGATACTTAACGCCAAACACCAGCGAAATGAGCGGCTTGCCGACGATCAACACCGCGAGCGCCACCAGAATACCGATTCCGCCCGCCAGTAAACCGGACTTCACGCCTAACAACCACGGTCTGGTGGTGCGCGGATCTAAACGCATCACCTCTGGGTAAAAACTTTTGCCCAGTAAACCCGCTGGCGTTCCGGCGGCATCGAAGAATGTCATGGCGATTTTAAATAACCCGGCGGCAGCGGGTCCTAACACGATCCCCACCAACACTGTGCTGCACGAGTTACGTGCCGACCAGATGGAGTGGGCAATGTTGGTTGACCAGACAAAACTCCACGCGCCTTTAATGTGTCGGGCAGACTCAAACAAATTCAATTTGAAGGCGTTATGGATATTTCTGCGGCGTAATTCGCGCGCGGCAAACCACCAGTACATGGTGCCGCCAACCAGATTCGATGCGTACCAGGCAATAACAAAACCCGCAAAACCAAAATCAAAAGACCAGGCTACGACGCTCCCCGCTGCGCGCAGAAAAGGTTTCGTCGCCTGCTGTACAGCAATCAAATCGAAGCGATCTACCGCACGCAGAATGCCGGTCGGTGTGGAGGAAGCCATTGAAGGAATGAGCGTGCAATACAGCGCTGCCAGCCAAAAGCTTTGGTCATCCAGACCTAATGAATGGGAAAGAAAAGGGAGTAAGGCAATGCCGCCGACAATCGCCACCGCGCCGCTGACGATATCCAACGAGAAGGAAAATGAGACGACATTGCGAAATTGCTGCGGATTATTATTGGTCAAGGCTGGCGTTCCGTACTGAACCACCAGCTGCCATGTCTGAAACTTAATAAAATCGCTGATCGACTTGGCGTACGATTGCACAATCACCAGTACGCCAAACATGGCGGGCGTCATCCCTTTACCGGCACACGAGAGCGCCAACAGACCCAGCAAAGCGCTCACGACATTACTGGAGCCTAACCAGGCGCTATTGCGAATAATGGTGCGAAACGCGCCATCTGCAAACCAATGTTTGATGTTAAACCCCGCCAATTCAGCCTGACCTTATCGTTGATAGTAAAAAGTATCCCGCCAACCTTAAGTTAAACTTCGGCGGTCAGAAACGATTGCAACCAGAGAAACCGCCTTCTGTGCCTGTTCCAGCACTTCGCTGTAGGGCGCTCTGGAATCAATCTCAAGAATTTTTGTGCCGTTATAGCCAATCGTCGACATGACACCGATTTTGTCCTGCAGCTCGGCATAGTCATGGTCAGGCTTGCGGGAGATGGCAGTATCAATATCAATCCCCAAACGAATAATTAATTCAGGACGGTATTGCGCCATTTTTTGGTATAAACGCCGTTCGCGCTGTGCCAGAAACATGCTGATTTTCCCGGTCGCACGCTCGACGCCAATCCCCGGTCCGTCATAATAAAAGCCCGAAATTTCAGCCTGCGGGAAGCGATCGCTGACCACCAGAACGCCACTTTGCGCCAGTCGCTGAACCTTGCGTAGATTCGCCATTCTTCGCAGCGAGAAGCAGTACATAATCACCGCCGCCCATAGCGCCGGAGATTTGGTTTTCATGCTTTGGGTTTTCGAGGATTTGGCCGCCAGTCGCCGTTCCAGCCAGACGCCAACGAGCGGCAACCGTTTGATTTTGTCGCCGTCTTCGCCGGAGAGCAGCCCCAGATAGCGGCGCTCGGTTTGCCAGTGTTGTTGCAGCGATTTCACCAGGTCAGTGGTCAGTGTGGATTTACCGGTGCCATCACACCCGACCACCGCAATCAGCCCCGGAATGTAGTTGGGCTGCGGCGCGGTTGTACTATTAACAGTTTGTGTTTGTAGTGCATCCATTCGTTAAATCATCCCCTATCCATTTGGTGATCAGGAAAGCGCGGCGTGAATTGCGCGTAGTGACGCTTGCAGAATTTCATCGGCTGGTTGCCGACCATCCAGTTCAAGGATCTTTGCGCCATTGAATGTCAGTTGCGGCGTAACAGCGATTTTTTCCTGTAACGCCGCCAGTTGGTGGTCAGGTTTACGCGCAAACGCGGTTTGTTCATCAATGCCAAGACGAATCAACAATACGGGCAAATAAGACGCCATCCATTGGTAAAGTTTGAGCTCGCGCTGCCTTAACATTTTTATCCAACCGTTACCGCCCGTGGTTTTTGCCAATTGCGGGCCATCAAAGCGAAAACCCGGCACTTCAACCTGCGGGTAGCGGTCGGTGATGAGCAGATAGCCTTGCTGGCTTTTACACAACATTTTGCGAAACTTATACGCCCGCCAGCAGGAAAGCAGATAGATAACAAGCGCAGTAATATTGCCAGGCGGTGTGGAGGGCTTTTCGTGCACATGTGCCGCTTTACTTCGCAGATAACGCCCAAAAGGTGCGCCAATAACAGGGAGCTGTGAAATCCATTCGCCAATTCGCCCGGACGATTGCCCGAGATAAATGTGTTCTGTTGGCATTGTTGCTGCCAGTTCATTTACCAGGCTTGCCGTGAGGGTCGATTTCCCTGAACCATCACATCCTACAATGGCAATAACACGCACTGGCGTGGAATTAATTATTGACATATTACGTTGATTCACGAAAAACCCGGCAGCAAATAATGTATTGAATATTACGTGGTCCGTGCTCAGAATATCCGTTCAACCTTATTGTGACAATGGTTAATTGTGACATTGACCTGAATTACGCTTTCATAAAAACATATTAACCAAATAAATATTTTGGATGGATATTTAAATTTAAGGATATATTCATGCAGTCAATAACACCTCCATTAATTGCCGTTATTGGTAGCGATGGTTCAGGCAAGTCAACGGTGTGTGAACATCTTATTACCGTTGTCGAAAAATATGGTGCTGCCGAAAGAGTTCATTTAGGAAAACAGGCCGGAAATGTCGGTCGTGCAGTGACAAAATTACCGTTGATGGGAAAGTCTCTGCACAAGACTATTGAAAAAAATGAAGTGAAAACGGCAAAAAAATTGCCGGGTCCGGTTCCGGCCCTGGTGATCACCGCTTTCGTCGCCCGCCGACTGTTACGCTTTCGTCATATGCTCGCCTGCCGTCGTCGCGGGCTGATTGTCTTAACCGATCGTTATCCTCAGGACCAAATTCCTGGCGCTTACGATGGTACGGTGTTCCCACCTAACGTTGAAGGCGGCCGGTTTGTCTCATGGCTGGCAAGCCAGGAACGTAAAGCATTTCACTGGATGGCGAGCCATAAGCCTGATCTGGTCATCAAACTCAATGTTGACCTTGAAGTTGCCTGCGCGCGTAAACCCGACCATAAACGGGAATCGCTGGCGAGAAAGATTGCCATAACGCCACAGTTAACCTTTGGTGGTGCACAACTGGTTGATATCGACGCCAATCAGCCACTGGAAAAGGTGCTGGTTGATGCAGAAAAAGCGATTACGGATTTTATGACCGCGTGTGGTTATCACTAGTCAAAAATGGAAATGCCCGATCGTCAGGACCGGGCATTTTCAGGAAGGTTAAATCAACTGCAATGCTATCCAGTACAACCCACCAGACAGAAAAATCGCCGCCGGTAAAGTAAACACCCACGCCATCAGGATGCTGGTTACCGTTTTACGCTGTAACCCACCGCCGTCCACCACCATCGTCCCTGCTACCGCAGACGAGAGGACGTGCGTTGTGGAGACGGGCATCCCAATATAACTGGCAAGGCCGATAGACACTGCCGCCGTCATTTGTGCCGCCATGCCTTGCGCATACGTCATGCCGCGCTTACCAATCTTCTCACCGATGGTCATCGCTACACGACGCCAGCCAATCATGGTGCCAATGCCGAGCGCCAGTGCTACCGCCATGATGATCCACACCGGAGCGTACTCAATGGTGCTTAACATATCACTGCGCAGTTTTTTCAGCAGGTTCTGATCTTCTTTACTGACGCCTGGCAGTTTCGCCAGCTTCGCAGAGGTATCAGAGATGCACAGCATAATGCGGCGCAGCTGGCTGCGCTGACTCACGCTTAACGGCTCGTAGCTTTCCATATTACCTGGCAACATCGTTTTAACGCGCGCAATCGCATCAAAGGTATTTGCCGGATGACAATGAAACTCCGTTACTTGCGTGCCATCAGTCGATGCCGCAGGCAATGGAGGTTCCATCGCAATCAACTTCTGCGGCAGTTCAGGATGCTGTTGCAGATAGTGTTCAAAGTTGGTGACGGCATCGCGGGTACGGGTAATTTCATAGCCGGACGCATTCATATTGACGACGAAACCAGCAGGAGCAATCCCCACCAGTACCAGCATCACCAGGCCGATCCCTTTCTGCCCGTCGTTCGCGCCGTGCGAAAACGCCACGCCCGCAGCGGAAACAATCAGCGCAATACGCGTCCAGAATGGTGGCTTACGTTTGCCTTTTTTCTTTTTGCGATCTTCCGGAATGCGGTGAATACGGTCACGCTTTTTCGTCCCGCTCCAGTAGCGGCGCAGCAGGAATATCAGGCCTCCCGCAATGACCAGGCCGACGATAGGGGAAACAATCAGCGAGGAGAAAATTTTGGTCACTTCACGCAGGTTTAACGCATCCATCACCGATGAGCCGGTTAACAGCGCGTTGGTTAAACCGATGCCGATAATCGCACCAATCAAGGTATGCGAACTGGAGGCCGGTAAACCAAAGAACCACGTTCCCAGGTTCCAGATAATCGCCGCCAGCAGCATGGAAAAGACCATCGCCAGGCCGTGAGTTGACCCCATATTCAGCAACAAATCGGTTGGCAACATATGGACAATGGCATAGGCAACGCTAAGTCCGCCTAGCAATACGCCAAAAAAGTTAAAAAATGCCGCCATCACCACGGCAAGCTGTGGCTGCATGGCACGAGTATAAATAACGGTTGCCACCGCATTCGCCGTGTCATGAAAACCATTGATTGCTTCGTAGAACAACACAAATGCCAGAGCAAGTAATAACAAAAGCCCTGTGTATATATCAAGGCCAACAAATAAATTTAGCATATATTAGATTACGCCATTTTGAATTTACGAACGGACGCATTATCAGTGACTTTAACGGCGTGGGCAAAGTGAAATATCATCTTTTAACGATAAAAAGAGTGTTATTTCTTGTGTATCAGACAATAAGCATTCATTCAAAATATTTAAAAATAATTAGAACACAGGTATTCTGCTGGTTAATATATTCACATATAAAATGAATAGACATTGAAATATATAAATATTGAATATTTTGATTAATCCCCGTACTGACTATTCTTCATAATCAGTACGGGGTTGCTACAACATGTATTACTCTTTCACCACAATTAACGGTTCAATATCACTCTCTTTTTTAATGACCAGTGATTCATCACCGCGCAAACACGTCCCACCGTAGTTGCCGCCAACGGTGAAGGTACATACCTGAATATATTTACCGTCCACTTTCGGCAAACACCACAGTTGCTGATAGATGTTTTTCTGCTCGGCAAATTTACCGCTGGTTTTATCCAGCACCTCTTCATGATGGCTGACGAGGTCGATGTTACTGCCACAGCGACCGGCGATCGGTTTCACTGCGTAACCTGTTTTTACCAGTTCATCATTAACAGTGAAATCGGTATCCAGTAGGTAACGATGGTGCGGGAACAGCGACCAGAGGATCGGCAGAATCGCTTTGTTGCCGGGGATCACCGTCCACAGCGGCTCAAAGACCAGCACTTCCGGGCGCAGCAATACGTCAATTAAACGCACTTCATTTTGCGGATGACCGGTACGGATCGGCACCGCAGCAAACTCACGGTCGCTAACTTCACGAATCTGATCAAACGCGGTTTCCCACGCCCAGGTTTTCCACACGCAGTTAACCAGTCGCCCTTCCCCATCAATCAGTTGCCCGGCAGCATCCCAGCCCAGTTCATCCAACCCACGCAAGATACGCGTTTCAAAGCCCGCCTGGTGCAGCGCCTGCTCCATAAACTGCGCGTGATAGTTTTCCTCGATATCTTTGTCCTGCATGATATGGACAAACGGACGTGCACGACTGTGTTTCCAGGCACCAGCCAGTTCGTTAATCAGCCCTTCCGCAGGATTGAAGCCATTGCCTTTATAGCCCTGCTCCGCCCAACGTTCGAGGATCAAGCCCGCTTCGGTATGACAGGAGGCGGAATCGGCGTTGTATTCGTAGACCTTCAGGCCACGTTCGTCCATGCAGAAATCCATACGACCGGTGATCATATGGTGACGGCGACGCTGCCAGGAGAGACGCAAACGTGGCCAGAGGATTTTCGGAATGTCGAACAGCGCCAGCAGGTTGTCATCTTTTAGCACCTTGTCGGTTGCGTGAAGATACATCAGGTGCAGCTCGTTGGTGGCTTTAATCAGCTCCTGCTCTGCGCTCTCGGTAATGGTGTAGTAATGATACGGATCCTGATTGATCACCTGACCGTTGGCCTGCACGTAGGCATTTTGTAGCGGATCTTTTTCATCCAGCCATTTACCGTCAAACTGACCTTTGTTTTCCAGACGCGCTCCGCTGATTTTCAGCAGCTCGCCTGCAATTTCCGGCTGCGGTAAGCTGTAGTCGGTATCTTCCGTCTGGATCATCCAGCCCAGAATGGTGGTGTCATCAAACGTGTCTTTAAGGGTATAGCAGCCGTTTTCGACCACCATCTCCAGCTCGCGTGTCCACTGTTGCCCTTGCGGTAACGGGGAATGAATCACGTTCTGTTCCGCAATACGGACTTTGTTGCCATGCAATTGAGTAATGATGGCGACATGGCCAGTGTCTTTAAATTCACCGCCTTTATCCCAGATAAGAAGCGCACCCGCGACCGGCGCACGCGGCGAGCCGTTAGGAAATGCCTGCAATGGCAGGATGTTGTCATTAACCACTTCACGCAGGAAGCGCAGCGAGAAAATCTCCCACGCCATACCCACGTCAGTGAAGACCACACCGTAATTCAGAAAGAGAAAACGGCGAGCAAATTCAACGCATTGCCATTTGTGGCCCATATATTCGTCGTCGATATAGCTACGGAATACGGCGTCATCTTCGTATTCCTGCGGATCGAGAGAACTGTAATCTGAAGAGTAGATTGCTACCCCACCTGGGGCGTAGCCCAATAATGTCCCGAACGGGGCATCCTGGCTGGTCGTTCCTTTGCTCATCACTTTACCTTTAACAATACAACCTAAGCAGTTGGCGTAATTGTTGTGCTCTGATTACCTGCTCAGCGACATTAACCGGACAGAGGTCAGACTAATCATACACCTCATCGCAGCGGCTGGCGCAAAGGGTTAAAAAATTCACATTCTGTACAGCAAGTGACCTGCTACACTGCTTCAACACTACCACTCAGAAGGCAACTCACTATGACAGACAATACTTATCAGCCCGCGAAAGTCTGGACGTGGGATAAATCCGCTGGCGGCGCGTTCGCCAATATCAATCGCCCGGTTTCTGGTCCGACGCATGAAAAAACGCTGCCGGTGGGCAAACATCCGCTGCAACTCTATTCACTGGGTACGCCAAACGGTCAGAAAGTAACGATTATGCTTGAAGAGCTGCTGGCGCTGGGCGTTACTGGTGCAGAGTACGACGCCTGGCTGATTCGTATTGGCGATGGCGATCAATTCTCCAGCGGCTTTGTCGAAGTGAACCCGAATTCGAAGATTCCGGCGCTGCGCGATCATACTCATAATCCGCCACTCCGCGTGTTTGAGTCAGGCTCGATTCTGCTTTATCTGGCGGAGAAATTTGGCTACTTCCTGCCGCAGGATCTGGCAAAACGGACCGAAACGCTGAACTGGCTGTTCTGGTTACAGGGTGCCGCGCCGTTCCTCGGCGGTGGTTTTGGTCACTTTTACCATTACGCGCCGGTGAAAATTGAATACGCCATCAACCGCTTTACCATGGAAGCCAAGCGCCTGCTCGACGTGCTGGATAAGCAACTGGCACAGCATAAGTTTGTTGCGGGCGATGAGTACACCATTGCAGATATGGCAATCTGGCCGTGGTTTGGCAACGTGGTGTTAGGTGGTGTGTATGATGCCGCTGAGTTTCTTGATGCGGGCAGTTATAAGCATGTACAACGCTGGGCGAAAGAAGTAGGCGAACGTCCGGCGGTGAAGCGTGGGCGTATTGTTAACCGCACCAACGGACCGCTGAATGAGCAGTTGCATGAGCGCCATGACGCCAGTGATTTCGAGACGAATACGGAAGATAAGCGTCAGGGGTAAGGGTTGGTGTTCGTCGCAGCAAGCCATCCAGGCCGGATAAGGCGTTCACGCCGCATCCGGCAATCGTGCACAATGCCTGATGCGATGCAGCCGCGTCTTATCAGGCCTTGTATTATCCCTCCTGTGCAGAGAAAATCGGCCAGTTTTCTCTGCCTGCAGTCCGCATGCCGTATCGGGCCTTAGGTTTTCAACCTGTTGCGTAGATTTATGCAGCGGACTGCCTTTCTCCCAAAGTGATAAACCGGACAGTATCATGGACCGGTTTTCCCGGTAATCCGTATTTGCAAGGTTGGTTTCACGATGGAACATGAACTTCATTATATCGGTATCGACACCGCTAAAGAGAAACTGGATGTCGATGTGTTGCGTCCTGATGGTCGTCATCGCACCAAAAAATTCGCTAACACCACTAAAGGGCACGATGAGCTGGTGAGCTGGCTGAAGGGTCACAAGATTGACCATGCGCATATCTGCATCGAAGCGACCGGCACCTATATGGAACCTGTCGCAGAGTGCCTTTACGATGCAGGCTACATAGTGTCAGTCATTAATCCTGCGTTGGGTAAAGCTTTCGCTCAGAGTGAAGGACTGCGTAACAAGACTGATACCGTGGATGCGCGCATGCTGGCAGAGTTCTGTCGTCAGAAGCGCCCTGCAGCCTGGGAAGCGCCTCACCCGCTTGAACGCGCGTTGCGTGCCCTGGTAGTACGCCACCAGGCGCTGACAGATATGCACACGCAGGAACTGAACCGCACTGAAACGGCGCGGGAAGTCCAGAGACCGAGCATTGATGCTCACCTTCTGTGGCTTGAAGCAGAGCTGAAGCGTCTTGAGAAGCAGATAAAAGACCTGACAGACGATGATCCGGATATGAAACACCGCAGGAAACTGCTGGAAAGTATCCCGGGTATCGGAGAGAAAACATCTGCGGTATTACTGGCTTATATCGGTCTGAAGGACCGCTTCGCCCATGCCAGACAGTTCGCCGCTTTTGCGGGTCTGACACCACGGCGTTATGAATCAGGCAGTAGTGTGAGAGGGGCAAGCCGGTTGAGTAAAGCCGGACATGTGTCGCTTCGCAGGGCGTTGTATATGCCTGCAATGGTAGCCACCAGTAAGACTGAGTGGGGACGGGCGTTCCGCGACCGTCTGGCGGCTAATG
Organism: Escherichia sp. HH091_1A; assembly: GCF_030295175.1. NCBI lineage: Bacteria > Pseudomonadati > Pseudomonadota > Gammaproteobacteria > Enterobacterales > Enterobacteriaceae > Escherichia > Escherichia sp. HH091_1A. The sequence goes on from NZ_AP025747.1 coordinate 3,781,396, forward strand.
GCAAGAAAGGAAAAGTGATTCTCGGCGCGATGATGCGCAAGCTGGCACAGGTGGCGTATGGAGTGCTGAAGTCAGGCGTACCGTTCGATGCGTCACGGCATAATCCGGTAGCTGCGTAAAAATCGCGGAAGGGATGAAAAAAACAGCGCCTGACGGCGCTGTGTCTGGCATGCCTGCAATCTGGGAAACCAGGGTAGAAAAAAACTTGCAGGCCATAACAGTATCTACGAAAGCTAATCATCACGCGCTGGTAATGTCGTAATCCATTTGGCGCAGCGCGTCTAATGTGGCTTTGGCTTCATCTTCGTCGATGATGCTCATGGCAAATCCGACGTGTACCAGTACCCACTGGCCCAGCAGATCGGCAGGATTACCTTCACAAATCAGGGCGATATTCACGTCGCGCTTGATACCACATACTTCAACCTGCGCAAGCTGGTGAATATCTTCACCGACAGCCAGCACCTGGCCTGGAACGCCAATACACATTGTTAACTCCGGTTATTCAACTTCAATACTTTTGACGATTAGCGAATCGCCGGTATCGACGCGCAACCGCTCACCGTGACAGAGCGGGCATTGCGCATCGTGCTGATGAATCTCCACTACCTGGCTACAATCCCAGCACCAGGCCTGGGCGGGTTTATAGACGATATGTAAATCGCACCCTTGCGCCACCGTTCCGTGGCAGACAATTTCAAAACTAAAACGGACGGCGCTCTCCTCAACGCAGGATAGCGCGCCAATTTCCAGCCACACGGCGGTGACGCGCTTAACATCATGCTGCTCCGCCTGCCGTTGGATAATTTCAACGGCGCTTTGGCAAAGCGACAACTCATGCATTTTCGCCACTCCTGCGGCCAAATAGCAGGGCACGACGCCCTGCGTGTGGTACATCCGGATTGGTGACCGGCAGCGAAAGGATCATCCGCGCGCAGTCATCCGTCAGCCGTTGGCCCTCTTCAATCGACATGCTGTGCGAAAGCGGCGACATCAGCGAGCAGGAGAGATATTGCGAAACACCGTCCAGTTCGCCAACGGTAAAGGTCATGGTGCCATACGGCAGTTGCAGACCGATTTTTTCACTCACTTTGCGCAGCGGCCAGAGTTGATCCGGGCCGGGGAAGATAACTGCACTCAGCATCCACGGGGTGATCACACACCCCGTCCACTGACCTTCGAACAGCGTAAAGTCAGAAACATACACCGGCATTGAAGGATGCAGAAAAGAGAGATCGTGCATCGAACGCCGGGCAATTTCTTCAAACGCTGCCTGTACTTGCGCCTTCGGGGAGGTCTGAAAACCTGCTATCTCTTCATTCATGAGTCGCCTCCCGTGGGATGGCTTCCACGCCTGATTCGCGCAGCGCAACCAGAACCTGCTCAAGCGCAGGTTCAATCATCGCTTCGACCGTCGGCGTCAAGCCGATGTGCGGCTCCAGCGATTCCGGGATCACGCCGACCAGGGTCAGCTTTTTCGGAAACTCGCCGGTGAAGCGCAGGGCCGACAATACGTCAGCCAGGCCAAGCTGATGCGGAGAGATTTTGTTGGTAAACAACGCCGGAACTTCTTCATCCCGCAGGATCATCATCGTTCCCGGCGCGTTCTTTTTCGACACAATGGCATCGGCGATAATCAGATGATCGCGATTTGCCATGTCGCCAAGCAGCTCCATTCCCGCCGTGCCGCCATCGAGGATCTCAACATAATCCGGCAGAATGTATCGTTGCTCTAACGCTTCGACAATCCGCACACCGATGGCTTCATCGGTCAGCAAAATATTGCCAACCCCTAAGACTAAAATACGCATTACAGTACCTTCACTGAAACCACTTCGTTGCCGTCGGCATCCACTACGTGTACCGCACAGGCCATGCACGGGTCAAAGGAGTGAATGGTTCGCACGACTTCCAGCGGTTTATTCGGATCAGCAACCGGCGTGCCCACCAGCGACTGTTCGTAAGGACCAACGTCGTCATTGAAGTTACGCGGGCCAGAGTTCCAGGTTGATGGAACAACTGCCTGGTAGTTACTGATAATACCGTCTTTGATCACCATCCAGTGAGAGAGCATACCGCGCGGTGCTTCAAGGAAGCCAACGCCTTTGAACTCACCCGTTGCCGGAATGTTCGGCTTAACAAAGGTGGTGTGATCGCCTTTGCCGATATTGGTGATCAGTGCACTGTATTGATTTTGCAGGATATCCTGCAATTCGCAGCAGTGAACGGTACGACCAATGATACGGCCCAGCGTGGAGTGCAGCTGCGCCACTTCCAGCGTGTTGCCAGTCAGTTTCTGATAAATCGCAACGATTTCATTCAGTTTGTTTTGGGTAGATTCGCGACCTGCCGCCAGTTTCACCAGCATGTTAGCCAGCGGACCCACTTCTACCGTTTTGCCGTAGAAAGTCGGTGATTTCACCCAGGAATATTTACCGTCGTCAGACCAACCGTCGTAAGCCGGAATGGTGGTACCTTCCCACGGTGCCTGCGGCGCTTCGTCTTTATACCAGGAGTGCTTCGCGCTTTCCTGAATCCCTTTGATCAGGTATTCATCGGAATGAGAAGTGATCGGACGGTAAGTCGACAGATCGGCATTCTGGATGTAGCCGCCCGGGAACAGGAAGCTACCATTTTTGCTGTCGGTCGGGAATTCCGGCACGCTCAGGTAGTTCACCGCACCTTTACCGCGCGTCAGCCATTCCGGGTAGAACGCGGCGATAACTGCGGTATCAACCTTGTAAACCTGCTCAACAAAGTCGCTCAGTTTGTCGATGAAAGACTTGATGTACATCAGGCGCTCAAGGTTCAGCACGCCCAAACCGTCGAGGTTGATTGGGTTCGCGACACCGCCTACCGCCAGGTTCTGAATGTGCGGCGTTTTACCGCCCAGCAGCGCCACGACGCGGTTAGCGTCACGCTGGCACTCCAGCGCCTGCAGGTAGTGCGCTACCGCAATCAGGTTCACTTCCGGCGGCAGTTTCATTGCCGGGTGCCCCCAGTAGCCATTAGCGAAAATACCCAACTGACCGCTGGCAACCAGATCTTTGATCTTGTTCTGAACTTTAGTGAACTCTTCCGGGCTGTTCAGATGCCAGGTCGAAACGCCTTTCAGCATTTCGGAGGCTTTGGTTGGATCAGCTTGCAGTGCAGAAGTGATGTCCACCCAGTCCAGCGCCGAAAGCTGATAGAAATGAACGATATGGTCATGCGTGGTGTGCGCAGCCAGAATGATGTTACGGATGTATTGCGCGTTAACCGGAACGTCGATATTCAGCGCACTCTCTGCCGCACGGACAGAAGACAGCGCGTGAGTGGTAGTACATACGCCACAGATACGTTGCACAATCATCCATGCATCGCGCGGATCGCGGTTTTTCACGATCTCTTCCATGCCGCGCCACATGGTACCGGAAGCCCATGCTTTCGAAACGACGCCATTTTCGATTTCGCAATCGATGCGTAAATGCCCTTCAATTCGGGTTACCGGATCAATAGTAATTCTCTGGCTCATGCTTTGCTCGCCTCATGACGATTATGATCGTTTTGTTTTAAAGGAGGAAGTATCGGCAGTAGACGAATGAGTACGATGTAAGCGCAAATCTCAATAGCCACAAAACCAATAGAAATCAACAGTTCTTCCCAGGTCGGGAAGTAGGCGTAACCGCCGCCCGGGTTGAATGCCACCAGCGAATAGGTCAGACGCCAGGTTGCACAACCTAACAGTGCGCTCAGTGCTGACAGGAACAGCATGCGGGAATCATTACGCAGCTTCGCCACACGCAGAACAACCAGCGGGAAGAGCATCAGCAGGACTTCAATCCAGAACATCACGGAGTAGAAGTCACCGGCAAACGCTAACGACAGCTTGTCGCGATAGATCAGCTCGCCAAAGCGCAACACGATGAAAATCGCCAGCAACACACTGATGGTGTTAGTCAGTTTGACGAACAGGCTCTTTTCATCCGGACCGTTGCCACGCAGACCCGCCTGCACCAGCGAACCTTCAAAGATGACAATCGAGAAGCCCATGATGAACGCCGTCAACAGCGAGAACAGCGGCAACATTTCATAGCTTTGCCACAGCGGATGCACCTTGTAGCCCGCCGAGATCATCAGCGACCCCATTGAAGACTGGTGCATAGTTGGCAGCAGCGCGCCGAGCGCGATGATGAAGAACATCACCTTGTTCAGACGCTTGAGCGACACTTTCCAGCCCAGACGTTCAAACAGTGCCGGAGCAAACTCCAGTGCCATCACGCCGATGTAGATGGTCATACAGACCGCCGTCTCGAACAGTACCGAGTTCACGTTGAAGTGACCCGGAATGTAGAAGTACGGCAGGTTCCAGTAGCGACCCACGTCGATAGTGATCGACAAGCCACCCAGTGAGTAACCAAACAGACTTGCCAACAGTGCCGGACGCACCAGCGGATGGTATTGCCCACGATTAAAGACGTATACCGCCCACGCCAGCGCCCAGCCGCCACAGGCAAAGCCGGTGCCGATCAGCAGGTCAAACGCGATCCACACGCCCCACGGGAAGCCGCCGTTCAGGTCAGAGACAGAGCCCAGACCGAACACCAGACGCTTCACAATCAGGAGCATACAGATGACGATTAACGGTCCAAAAATCATGACCGGTTTACTGATGATTTTGCCGCCCAGCGGTTGTGGATCATGACTCATGATCGTCTCCTCCGTCGTGATGGTCGTTTTTGGTGTTGCGACGAACCAGCACGGTTAAGCCCGCCAGCACAGCCAGTGGTAGCATCATGCCTTTATACAGGGTGTGTTGAACATGTTCGGAACGCGCACCAGTAGAAAGATCGTCCAGTTTCGGCAGGTCGAGATTTTCATAAGGCACACCCGTCAGCACCAGAACCTGAGTACCACCGCCCTCTTTCTCGCCGTACAGATGCGGATAATATTTCGGCACTGTGTGCAGGTAAGTGTCGCCAGATTTCAGCGTCTGACGTGGAAAGTGGTATTCGCTGCCAGGCTTCAGCGCCAGACGTTTTTTCGCCTCCGCCATCAGCTCTTCACGCGTACCAAAAATCACCGCGCCCGCCGGGCACACTTCTACGCAGCCAGGCAGACCGCCTTTATCAAGACGTTCCACACCTTTCTGGTTGCAAAGCTCACACTTATGCAGCGCACCAAACGGGTTGTTGTAGTCGTACTTCGGCACGTTGTACGGACAGGCAACCATGCAGTAACGGCAGCCGGTGCACACATCTTTGTCGTAATGGACAATGCCGGTTTTCGGATCTTTTTTCAGCGCAGAAACCGGGCACACTGAGACACAGTTCGGATCGACGCAGTGCATACACTGTTTCTTAATGTACGCATAGCCGTTCTCTTCCTGGTCTTTGTTGACTCCCGTGCCGCTGGTCCACACCTGGATAATGTTATTGGTGTACGGCGACAGTTTGTCGTTATTCGACCAGGTCTGTTCCCCTTGTGGGTTACGTTCAGGGAAGTTGATATCCTGACACTTAGTGACGCAAGCCTGGCAGCCTACGCACAGCGTCGAGTCGTACAACATCCCCAGCGATCCCGGAATTGGCGGGCGGTTTTCAGCAGCCGCATGACTGACAGACGGCAACGCGCCCGTCAGCAATGCCCCGCAGGAGGCTGCTTTAATAAAATTACGTCTGTTCACGGTTATTCTCCCCGTGAGTCAGCGTTATCTTTCTTTTGCTGACGACCCAGTTCACGCACCGCCATCACGCTGACACCGGCAACCAGCCCAACCACACCGCCGAGCAAACCGATAGCGCCCGCAGAGACGTTGCCGCCCTCTTTAGCGTTAACATCCGGTTTCTGCGAACGCGGAGTCTGGTTTTCGACGTTGGCAAGCTGATGGATGCCTTTATGGAAGCCGATACCTTCTTCGTTACAGCCATAGCACGGGTGACCAATCGCCACCGGCCACACACCACCAACATCGCAGAATTGCAGCGTTGAGCAGTTGCCGTAAGTTTCTGGCCCTTTACAGCCGAGGTGGTACAGGCACCAGCCTTCGCGGTGGCCTTCATCACCGAACTCTTTGGCAAAACGACCAGCATCGAAGTGCGGGCGGCGTTCGCAGTGTTCGTGAATCAGACGGCCATAGGCGAAAGTCGGACGGTTTTTGTCATCCAGTTTCGGCGGTTTGCCGTAAGTGATGATGTGCGCAACGGTCGCGAGGAAGTTGTGCGGGTTCGGTGGGCAGCCCGGAATGTTGATAACGGTTTTGCCCGGCAGAACTTCTTGCAGGCTGACAGCGCCAGTTGGGTTAACTCCAGCTGCGGCAACACCGCCCCACGCAGAGCAGGAACCGATAGCGATAATGGCTGCTGCGCCTTCCGCCGCTTTGCGGATGTGATCCACAATCGGCTCACCGGCAACCATGCAATAAATACCATTATCTTTTAATGGGATGGAACCATCCACCACTAACACATACTGCCCTTTGTACTTCTCGAGAGCGTTATGTTTGTTCTCTTCGACCTGATGACCGAAGGCGGCGGAAAGCACTTCGTGATACTCCAGAGAGATCGTCTCCAGCACGAGGTTTTCTACCGTTGGATGCGTTGCACGAAGCAGAGATTCCGTACAACCGGTGCACTCCTGCGCGCCAATCCAGATAACTGGCGGACGCTGCGGGTTAGTAACCGATTCGGCCATTTCTGCAGCGGCTTTGCTACTTAACCCCATGGTGGCGGCTAATGCTGCACAAAGCTTCATGAAATCACGACGGTTAATGCCGTGAGAATGGATGAGGGTGTTATCTCCAGTCATTTATAGTTATTCCGTTGCGAAGACCTGGCATATATTTTGCCTCAATCGCAAAATCAATAATGCGATCGATGCGCCATTTACCACACATTTATTATGGTTATAGATATCATGATACTGCGGCGGGGCACTAAAACGAAGGGAATAAGCATTAGTGTAATTAATTAAAGCAAGATAATACGTATGTTTGATCAATTTTCGAGGCGATAACCGGCCATAAAAAAGCGCAACGTAGAACAGGAATTATTCTCACGAAAGAAATCCATTACCATCTCTTTATCCAGTCCATAGCGGCGCGTCAGAATCCCCGCTTCCCAGGCGCTAAGCTGGCGATCTCCGGTCTTTTCGTACATCCGGTGTGAGTAGCCTAATACAAAACCGCGTTTATAATCGGCACAGTATTTTGTCACATTAACCGCACTGTCGGCATGCGTTGCTTTTAATCCCGCCATTAAGCCTTTACCAAAATGGTTATTCATCGTTCACCCCATTCGCTATATATTGTCATATATAGCGATATTTTAGGCAAAGAACGACTTTGGCGCACGCTATTTTTTCATGCTTGTTTAAGACGTAATCCCGTAAGAGATAAACCTATCAGGAGAGATATTTATCGAACCATTTCAGCGTCCTTTGCCAGGCAAGATCGGCGGCAGATTTGCCATAACGGGGCGTGGAATCATTATGGAATCCGTGATTAACCCCCGGATAGATATACGCCTCATAGACCTTATTATTGGCTTTCAACGCCGCCTCGTAAGCGGGCCAGCCCTCGTTGATTCGGGTATCCAGTTCCGCGTAGTGGAGCAGTAAAGGCGCTTCAATCTTCGCCACATCGGCAGTGGGTGCCTGACGACCATAAAACGGCACCGCGCAGGCCAGTTCCGGATACGCGACAGCCGCCGTGTTCGATACACCACCGCCATAGCAAAATCCGGTAATACCCACTTTGCCTGTCGCTTGCGGATAGCGTTGCATAAACTCAATTGCGGCAAAGAAATCATTCATCAGTTTGGTTGGATCAACCTGCTGTTGCAGCTCACGACCTTTATCATCATTACCCGGATAACCTCCAACGGAACTTAAGCCGTCAGGTGCCAGGGCGATATACCCCGCCTTCGCTACTCGCCGTGCCACATCTTCGATATACGGATTCAGTCCACGATTCTCATGCGCCACCACCACGGCTGGCGTTTTGCCGCTCATCTTTGCGGGCTTCACCAGATAACCCCGTACCTCGCCGTGACCATTTGGCGAAGAATACGTGATGTACTCAGCAACAATTTCCGGGTCGGTAAACTCTACCTGAGTCGCCAGCGCATAATTTGGCTTGAGCAAATCAAACAACGCTAATGCCGTCATCCCGCCCACCGCATACTTCGCCGCAAGGTTGAGGAACTCACGTTTCGAAATTTTCCCGTGAGAGTAATAGTCGTAGTAATCCAGCAACTCTTGTGGGAAATCTTTAGCGGTCAGACGCGGCATCATTGCACTCCTCAATTGGTGTTTTTTTAAGCAAAGCATAACCACGTGTTTTTGCCCAATTTTTCGTCACACTGTGAGCGATGCTACGGGATCCCCCCTGGTAAATCGCTAAACTGGAAACATTGTTTCGAAATTGAATGGTGGAAAGGAGAGGTCATGGTCTGGTTAGCGAATCCCGAACGTTACGGGCAGATGCAATACCGCTATTGCGGAAAAAGCGGTTTACGCCTGCCCGCGTTATCGCTCGGTTTATGGCACAATTTCGGTCACGTTAACGCACTGGAATCACAGCGTGCGATCCTGCGCAAAGCGTTTGATTTGGGCATTACGCACTTTGATTTAGCCAACAATTACGGGCCGCCTCCAGGAAGCGCAGAAGAGAACTTTGGGCGCCTGCTGCGGGAGGATTTTGCCGCTTATCGCGATGAACTGATTATCTCTACCAAAGCCGGATACGATATGTGGCCCGGCCCGTACGGCTCTGGCGGCTCACGTAAATACCTGCTCGCCAGCCTCGACCAAAGCCTGAAGCGGATGGGGCTTGAGTATGTCGATATCTTTTACTCTCATCGCGTCGATGAAAATACGCCGATGGAAGAAACCGCCTCTGCGCTGGCTCATGCGGTACAAAGCGGTAAGGCGCTTTATGTCGGGATCTCCTCTTACTCGCCAGAGCGGACGCAAAAAATGGTCGAGTTGCTGCGCGAGTGGAAAATTCCGCTGTTAATTCATCAACCTTCGTACAATTTGCTGAACCGCTGGGTGGATAAAAGCGGCCTGCTGGATACCCTGCAACATAACGGCGTGGGCTGCATTGCCTTTACTCCTCTGGCTCAGGGATTGCTGACCGGAAAATATCTCAACGGTATTCCGCAAGATTCACGGATGCATCGTGAAGGGAATAAAGTTCGTGGTCTGACGCCGAAAATGCTCACCGAAGCCAACCTCAACAGCCTGCGGTTATTGAATGAAATGGCACAGCAGCGTGGACAATCAATGGCGCAAATGGCGTTAAGCTGGTTGCTGAAAGATGAGCGAGTGACGTCGGTATTGATTGGTGCCAGCCGCGCGGAGCAACTTGAGGAGAACGTGCAGGCGCTGAATAATCTGACATTTAGCACCGAGGAGCTGGCGCAGATTGATCAGCATATCGCCGATGGCGAGCTGAATCTGTGGCAGGCGTCTTCCGATAAATGACCTGTTAATAACGGGCGCGAGAACCGCGCCCGAATCAGATCAGTGATTATGACGAGTCAGTCGGTCAAGATAGCCCATCACAAATGCAGAGAGCACAAACGTCAGATGGATAATGACGTACCACATCAGTTTGTTATCAGGGACATTTTTCGCATCCATAAAGACGCGCAGTAAGTGAATGGAAGAAATTGCCACAATCGACGCTGCTACTTTGTTTTTCAGCGACGTTGCGTCCATTTTCCCCAGCCAGTTCAGCTTCTCTTTGTTCTCGGAGATATCCAACTGCGAGACGAAATTCTCATAACCGGAAAACATCACCATCACCAGCAAACCGCCAACCAGCGTCATATCCACCAGCGACAGCAACACGAGGATCAAATCTGATTCCGCCATCGAGAAGATATTCGGCAGTACGTGAATAATCTCCTGGAAGAACTTCAGCGCCAGGGCAATCAACGCCAGCGAAAGGCCAAAGTACACGGGGGCAAGCAGCCAGCGAGAAGCATACATTGCATTTTCAAGAAAACGTTCCATACATTCCTGTCGTGTAGTTAAAACGGGCAACAGTATATCGCAATTGAGTAAACAGCACGCAACAGCAAATAAACATATCCGTTAAACCTTTGTCGCATAATTCTGAGGTTTAGGGATTTTCCTGGTTCCCTTATCAACGCATCGAGAGCGTCTACTCTTAAAGGACGTTGAACCTGAAGGGAGAAAAGCGATGTCTCATTTAAAAGACCCGACCACGCAGTATTACACTGGTGAATATCCCAAACAGAAACAACCGACGCCAGGCATCCAGGCGAAGATGACACCAGTGCCGGATTGCGGCGAGAAAACCTATGTTGGTAGCGGTCGCCTGAAAGATCGTAAAGCACTGGTGACAGGGGGCGATTCCGGAATCGGTCGCGCTGCCGCCATTGCTTACGCGCGTGAAGGCGCTGACGTGGCGATCAGTTATCTTCCTGTGGAAGAAGAAGACGCTCAGGATGTGAAAAAGATCATTGAAGAATGCGGACGCAAAGCCGTCCTGCTGCCAGGCGATTTAAGCGATGAGAAATTCGCACGTTCGCTGGTTCACGAAGCGCACAAGGCGTTAGGCGGGCTGGATATTATGGCGCTGGTCGCCGGGAAACAGGTTGCCATTCCTGATATTGCAGACCTCACCAGCGAACAGTTTCAAAAGACCTTTGCCATTAACGTTTTCGCGCTGTTCTGGCTAACCCAGGAAGCGATCCCCCTGCTACCGAAAAGTGCCAGTATCATCACCACTTCGTCAATCCAGGCGTACCAGCCAAGCCCACATTTGCTGGACTATGCGGCTACGAAGGCGGCGATTCTGAACTACAGCCGTGGCCTGGCAAAACAGGTCGCAGAAAAAGGCATTCGAGTGAACATTGTCGCACCAGGCCCTATCTGGACAGCACTGCAAATTTCCGGTGGACAAACGCAGGATAAGATCCCGCAGTTTGGTCAGCAAACACCAATGAAACGTGCAGGGCAACCGGCGGAGCTGGCCCCAGTGTATGTTTATCTGGCGAGTCAGGAGTCGAGCTATGTCACCGCAGAAGTACACGGCGTGTGCGGCGGCGAACATTTAGGCTAAAAAAATGCCCGGTTGCGAAAAGCAACCGGGCATCATTATGCATTTAACTCTTGCCGGATGCGGTCTAAACGCCTTCTCCGGCCTACATGTCATGCAAATTCAATATGTTGCGATAGACTTTGTAGGCCTGATAAGCGTAGCGCATCAGGCATTGAGCACCGAATGCCGGATGCGGCGTGAACGCCTTATTCGGCCTACAAATTCATGCAAATTCAATATGTTGCAATATATTTTGTAGGCCTGATAAGCGTAGCGCATCAGGCAATTGTCTTTACTTCGCTTTGGCAGTTTCTTCGCCAACCAGACCTATCTTTAGATAACCCGCCTGGTGCAGCATATCCATTACCTTCATCAACGTCTCGTAATCGACAGTTTTATCCGCACGGAAGAAGATAGTGGTATCTTTCTTACCTTCGGTTAACGCATTCAGCGCTGTAACCATTGTTTCATCGGTGACCGGATCGTTACCGATAAACATCGAGTTGTCCGCCGTCACCGACAGATAAACCGGTTTTTCCGGACGAGGCTGCGGCGTGCTGGTAGAAGCAGGCAAGTTCACCTTCACATCTACCGTCGCTAACGGCGCTGCCACCATAAAGATAATCAGCAGAACCAACATCACGTCGATAAACGGCGTCACGTTGATATCATGCATTTCGCCGTTATCGTCGAGGTTTTCGTTAAGATGCATTGCCATCGAACATTATCCTGCGCGTAATTTTTGGGCGACACGAACCGGATGCGCAGCGGCGCTGGCTTCCAGATCCAGGTCACGACTTTGCAGCAATAATACCTGCGCTGCGACATCACCCAGCATCGCTTTAAAGCCGCCAATCTGACGTGCAAATACGTTATAGATAACGACCGCCGGAATCGCTGCCACGAGGCCGATTGCCGTTGCTAACAGAGCTTCTGCGATACCCGGCGCAACGACAGCCAGATTAGTGGTCTGCGTTTGCGCAATACCGATAAAGCTGTTCATGATGCCCCAGACCGTACCAAAGAGGCCCACAAACGGCGAAATCGCGCCGATGGTTGCAAGGTAGCCGTTACCGCGGCCCATTTGACGCCCCACGGCGGCGACCCGACGCTCCAGACGGAAGCTGGTACGTTCTTTAATACCTTCGTTATCGTCGCTGCCTTCTGACAGTTCCAGCTCATCCTGCGCTTCATTGAGCAAATGCAGGCTTAAGCTTTTGCTACCAAAATCAGCGGCGATATCGTTGGCCTGGTTCAAGGAACGCGCTTGGGCCAGCAGTTGCTGTTCGCGTTTCAGGCGACGCTTCTGATTGAAGAACTCAACGCTCTTACTGAAGAAGATTGCCCAGGTGACTACGGAGGCCAAAATAAGCCCAATCATCACGCACTTAACGACAATATCGGCGTGCTGATACATACCCCAGACGGAAAGATCCGTCTGCATTAAATTATTACCCACTGTGTATCTCCAGGACGCAAATCACAAAATCTGCGCATAATAATATCAAAACGACGTCGAATTGATAGTCGTTCTCATTACTATTTGCATACTGCCGTACCTTTGTTTTCTTTTCCTTGCGTTTACGCAGTAAAAAAGTCACCAGCACGCCATTTGCGAAAATTTTCTGCTTTATGCTAATTCTTCAGGATGCGCCCGCGAATATTCATGCTAGTTTAGACATCCAGACGTATAAAAACAGGAATCCCGAGATGGCGGACAAAAAGCTTGATACTCAACTGGTCAACGCAGGACGCAGCAAAAAATACACTCTCGGCGCGGTAAATAGCGTGATTCAGCGCGCTTCTTCGCTGGTCTTTGACAGTGTGGAAGCCAAAAAACACGCGACGCGCAATCGCGCCAATGGCGAGTTGTTTTATGGACGGCGCGGAACGTTAACCCATTTCTCCTTACAAGAAGCGATGTGCGAACTGGAAGGTGGCGCAGGCTGCGTGCTGTTCCCCTGCGGAGCAGCAGCGGTTGCTAATTCCATTCTTGCTTTTGTCGAACAGGGCGATCATGTGTTGATGACCAACACCGCCTATGAACCGAGTCAGGATTTCTGTAGCAAAATCCTCAGCAAACTGGGCGTAACGACATCGTGGTTTGATCCGCTGATTGGCGCGAATATTGTTAAACATCTGCAGCCAAACACTAAAATTGTATTTCTGGAATCGCCGGGCTCCATCACCATGGAAGTCCACGACGTTCCGGCGATTGTTGCCGCCGTGCGCAGTGTAGTGCCAGATGCCATCATTATGATCGATAACACCTGGGCGGCCGGCGTGCTGTTTAAGGCGCTGGATTTTGGCATTGATGTTTCCATTCAGGCCGCTACCAAATATCTGGTTGGGCATTCAGATGCGATGATTGGTACTGCCGTATGCAATGCCCGTTGCTGGGAGCAGCTACGGGAGAATGCCTATCTGATGGGGCAGATGGTCGATGCCGATACCGCCTATATAACCAGTCGTGGCCTGCGCACTTTGGGTGTTCGCCTGCGTCAACATCACGAAAGTAGCCTGAAAGTAGCTGAATGGCTGGCGGAACATCCGCAAGTAGCGCGAGTTAACCACCCTGCTCTGCCTGGCAGTAAAGGTCACGAATTCTGGCAACGAGACTTTACAGGTAGCAGCGGGCTATTTTCCTTTGTGCTTAAGAAAAAACTCAATGATGAAGAGCTGGCGAACTATCTGGATAACTTCAGTTTATTCAGCATGGCCTACTCGTGGGGCGGGTATGAATCGTTGATCCTGGCAAATCAACCAGAACATATCGCCGCCATTCGCCCGCAAGGCGAGATCGATTTTAGCGGGACCTTGATTCGCCTGCATATTGGTCTGGAAGATGTCGATGATTTGATTGCCGATCTGGACGCCGGTTTTGCGCGAATTGTGTAATGTTGCCAGTTTGGACAAATTTGCAGACATTTAATTGTGAAAAGTCTTAAATTGTTGCGTCCGGGATCAAGGCGTCCCGGGTGATTCAGGAGTACAATAGGCAGATAAAGGCTTAAACGCTGTTCCACAGGAAAGTCCATGGCTGTTATTCAAGATATCATCGCTGCGCTCTGGCAACACGACTTTGCCGCGCTGGCGGATCCTCATATTGTTAGCGTTGTTTACTTTGTCATGTTTGCCACGCTGTTTTTAGAAAACGGCCTGCTGCCCGCCTCATTTTTGCCAGGCGACAGCTTGTTGATACTGGCAGGCGCATTGATTGCTCAGGGGGTTATGGATTTTCTGCCAACGATTGCGATTCTGACCGCCGCAGCAAGTTTGGGCTGCTGGTTAAGTTATATTCAGGGGCGCTGGTTAGGGAATACTAAAACGGTGAAAGGCTGGCTGGCACAGCTTCCTGCCAAATATCACCAGCGTGCTACCTGTATGTTTGACCGTCACGGTCTGCTGGCGCTGCTGGCTGGACGTTTTCTCGCATTTGTCCGTACGCTGTTGCCAACCATGGCGGGTATTTCCGGTCTGCCAAACCGCCGCTTCCAGTTTTTCAACTGGCTAAGCGGATTGCTGTGGGTCAGCGTAGTAACTAGTTTCGGCTATGCCTTAAGCATGATTCCGTTCGTTAAACGGCATGAAGATCAGGTAATGACATTCCTGATGATCCTGCCGATTGCCTTGTTAACTGCAGGCTTGTTAGGCACGCTGTTTGTGGTGATTAAAAAGAAATACTGTAACGCCTGACAATTTCCCCCGTTCCCGGTTGCGGTACCGGGAACGCATTTAACTCCCCTGCATCGCCCGCATTCTTGCCGCATCCTCCCCCGGTGTCACACCAAAGTAACGTTTAAACTCACGGCTAAATTGCGACGCGCTTTCGTAGCCGACGCGCATCGCTGCTGCACTGGCCTTCATGCCGTCGTGGATAATCATCATCCGCGCCTTATGCAGACGGTAATTCTTCAAATACTGCAACGGCGAGGTGCTAGTGACAGACTTAAAATTATGGTGGAACGCCGATACGCTCATGTTGGCTTCTGCCGCCAGTTGCTCGACGCTCAGGTTTTCGGTGTATTTATTCTCAATTCGTTTCAGCACTCGACTAATCAGGCTGAAGTGAGTCTGGCGACTCACCAGCGCCAGTAACGCGCCGCCGCAAGGTCCGGTCAGCACGTAGTAAAGAATTTCGCGAATGATCTGTTTGCCGAGAATACGCGCATCCAGCGGTCGCTCCATCACGTCGAGTAACCGCTCCGCCGCGCATAAAATCTCTTCTGATAACGTGGCAGAGTTAATCCCGCTGGCTGCCATCGACGGCCGAAAATGCTCATCTTCGCCAATGTCCATCAACAGCTCTTGTAACTGCAAAACATCGACATTGAGACGCAACCCTGCCAGCGGTACCTCTGACGTGGCATAAGTTTCGCACTCAAACGGCAACGGCACCGTCAGCAGCAGATATTCATTGGCATCATAACGAAACACGCGTTCATTGATATAACCGATTTTATGCCCGGAAAAGAGAATTATGATGCCAGGCTCGTACATTACCGGCGTACGTGCGAAAGGCGTCTCGCCATACAACAAACGCACATCGGGCAATAGCTCTGACAAACTATTTTCTTTATTTTTCAGTTTATTAACTTTACCCGCCAGCAAGCGGCAAATCTCTTCACGTTTCATATCGCGTAATTTCTTAGGAATAATGCGGCAATTTGATTGTGCGCAATTTTGTCGCATTTCTCCAGCACTCTGGAGAAATAGGCAAGACATTGGCAGAAATGAGCATTGAGAGGTACGGCGCTGGCGACCACAATGAAAAACATCAGGCAGACCGATCTCTGCCCTCATATTGACCCAGCAAAGGGAGCAAGTAATGAACAACTTTAATCTGCACACCCCAACCCGCATTCTTTTTGGTAAAGGCGCAATCGCTGGTTTACGCGAACAAATTCCTCACGATGCTCGCGTATTGATTACCTACGGCGGCGGCAGCGTGAAAAAAACCGGCGTTCTCGATCAAGTTCTGGATGCCCTGAAAGGCATGGACGTGCTGGAATTTGGCGGTATTGAGCCAAACCCGGCTTATGAAACGCTGATGAACGCCGTGAAACTGGTTCGCGAACAGAAAGTAACCTTCCTGCTGGCGGTTGGCGGCGGTTCTGTACTGGACGGCACCAAATTTATCGCTGCGGCGGCTAACTATCCAGAAAATATCGATCCGTGGCACATTCTGCAAACGGGCGGTAAAGAGATTAAAAGCGCTATCCCGATGGGCTGTGTGCTGACGCTGCCAGCGACCGGTTCAGAATCCAACGCAGGTGCGGTCATCTCCCGTAAAACTACAGGCGACAAGCAGGCGTTCCATTCTGCCCATGTTCAGCCGGTATTTGCCGTGCTCGATCCGGTTTATACCTACACTCTGCCGCCGCGTCAGGTGGCTAACGGTGTAGTGGATGCCTTTGTGCACACCGTGGAACAGTATGTTACCAAACCGGTTGATGCCAAAATTCAGGACCGTTTCGCAGAAGGCATTTTGCTGACGCTGATCGAAGATGGTCCGAAAGCCCTGAAAGAGCCAGAAAACTACGATGTACGCGCCAACGTTATGTGGGCGGCGACTCAGGCGCTGAACGGTTTAATTGGCGCAGGTGTACCCCAGGATTGGGCAACGCATATGCTGGGCCACGAACTGACTGCGATGCACGGTCTGGATCACGCGCAAACGCTGGCTATCGTCCTGCCTGCACTGTGGAATGAGAAACGCGACACTAAACGCGCTAAACTGCTGCAATATGCTGAACGCGTCTGGAACATCACAGAAGGTTCTGACGATGAGCGTATTGACGCCGCGATTGCCGCAACCCGCAATTTCTTTGAGCAATTAGGCGTGCCGACCCACCTCTCCGACTACGGTCTGGACGGCAGCTCCATCCCGGCTTTGTTGAAAAAACTGGAAGAGCACGGTATGACCCAACTGGGCGAAAATCATGACATTACGCTGGATGTCAGCCGCCGCATATACGAAGCCGCCCGCTAAGCTTTTTACGCCTCAAACTTTCGTTTTCGGGCATTTCGTCCAGACTTAAGTTCACAACACCTCACCGGAGCCTGCTCCGGTGAGTTCATATAAAGGAGGAACGTATGGCTAATCCAACCGTTATTAAGCTACAGGATGGCAATGTCATGCCCCAGTTGGGACTGGGCGTCTGGCAAGCAAGTAATGAGGAAGTAATCACTGCCATTCAAAAAGCGTTAGACGTGGGTTATCGCTCGATTGATACCGCCGCGGCCTATAAGAACGAAGAAGGTGTCGGCAAAGCCCTGAAAAATGCCTCAGTTAACAGAGAAGAACTGTTCATCACCACTAAACTGTGGAACGACGACCACAAGAGCCCCCGCGAAGCCCTGCTCGACAGCCTGAAAAAACTCCAGCTTGATTATGTCGACCTTTACTTAATGCACTGGCCCGTTCCTGCTATCGACCATTATGTCGAAGCATGGAAGGGCATGATCGAATTGCAAAAAGAGGGCTTAATCAAAAGCATCGGCGTGTGCAACTTCCAGATCCACCACCTGCAACGCCTGATTGATGAAACTGGCGTGACGCCGGTGATAAACCAGATTGAACTCCACCCGCTGATGCAGCAACGCCAGCTTCACGCCTGGAACGCGACACACAAAATCCAGACCGAATCCTGGAGCCCATTAGCGCAAGGAGGGAAAGGCGTTTTCGATCAGAAAGTCATTCGCGATCTGGCAGATAAATACGGCAAAACCCCGGCGCAGATTGTTATCCGCTGGCATCTGGATAACGGCCTGGTGGTGATCCCGAAATCGGTCACACCTTCACGTATTGCCGAAAACTTTGATGTCTGGGATTTCCGTCTCGACAAAGACGAGCTAGGTGAAATTGCCAAACTCGACCAGGGCAAACGCCTCGGCCCCGATCCCGACCAGTTCGGCGGCTAACGCGCAAATTCTTCCGGTGGCGGTAATGTTCCGCTACCGGACTTTTCAGAAATCATTTATTCCCCTCGCGTCACGCCCATTGTTACTCTTCCTTGTTCAGGAACGCCAAATATAAGGGCATCATCATGCAGAGCCGGAAGCTCTTAAAGGAACAACTCATTTACATCCGGGATGAACGCAACGGAGAGGTGAAAAACAGATGAAAATAATACTTCTGTTTTTAGCAGCCCTGGCAAGTTTTACCGTACACGCGCAGCCTCCTTCACAGACCGTAGAACAAACAGTCCGGCAGATTTATCAGAACTATAAATCAGATGCCAGTACGCCTTATTTTGGTGAAACCGGAGAGCGAGCGATAACTTCTGCGCGTATTCAACAGGCGCTTACCCTGAACGACAATCTTACGCTGCCGGGCAATATTGGCTGGCTGGATTATGATCCAGTTTGTGATTGTCAGGATTTTGGCGATCTGGTGTTAGAAAGCGTAGCGATAACCCAACCTGACGCCGATCATGCCGATGCCGTTGTGCGCTTTCGTATCTTTAAAGACGATAAAGAAAAGACCACGCAGACACTGAAAATGGTGGCGGAAAATGGTCGTTGGGTCATTGACGATATTGTCAGCAATCATGGCAGCGTCTTACAAGCAGTTAATAGCGAGAATGAAAAAACGCTGGTAGCTATAGCTTCGTTGCAAAAAGAACAGCCGGAAGCCTTTGTTGCCGAACTCTTTGAACATATTGCTGATTATAGCTGGCCGTGGACGTGGGTGGTTTCCGACTCTTACCGCCAGGCGGTCAATGCCTTCTATAAAACCACCTTCAAGACTGCCAACAATCCCGATGAAGATATGCAAATAGAACGGCAATTTATTTACGACAATCCGATCTGTTTTGGCGAAGAGTCGCTATTTTCACGCGTTGATGAAATCCGTGTCCTGGAGAAAACCACCGATTCCGCCCGCATTCATGTTCGTTTTACGCTGACCAATGGCAACAACGAAGAGCAAGAACTGGTTTTACAGCGGCGCGAAGGTAAGTGGGAAATCGCTGATTTTATCCGCCCGAACAGCGGCAGCCTACTTAAGCAAATTGAGGCAAAAACCGCCGCCAGATTAAAGCAATAGCTGAATTAAATAACAATTAGTCGGAACAATAAATAAAAGGGAATACTATATGAAAACGATTTTCACCGTGGGGGCTGTTGTTCTGGCAACCTGCTTGCTCAGCGGCTGCGTCAATGAGCAAAAGGTCAATCAGCTGGCGAGCAACGTACAGACGTTAAATGCCAAAATTGCCCGACTTGAGCAGGATATGAAAGCATTACGCCCGCAAATCTATGCGGCAAAATCCGAAGCTAACAGAGCCAATACGCGCCTTGACGCCCAGGACTATTTCGATTGCCTGCGCTGCTTACGTATGTATGCGGAATGACGGTTCTGGAATTCATAATGAACAAACTTATCTTATCCATTCCGCTGGCGCTGTGTCTTGCTGGCTGTACCAGCAATGCCAAAATTGAACACCTGGAACATGATATTCAGGCATTGAATAACAAAATTAATCAACTGCAACAGGATATTGACGCCCTGCGTCCGGAAATTCAGCAAGTTAAAGACGAAACAGCAAGAGCGCATTACCGCTTAGACGTTCGTAACAGTCCTTATAAACCAAGGTTATAAATTTCCCGGCAGCATCATTGCTGCCGGGCACATTTCACTTAACGACCTGCCACCGCTTTAGGGCGTTTCTTCGCGCCAGCATTCACCGGGCGAGATGGCGTAGACGACGCTTTTTTTGCCGTAGCAGGTGTCTGACGCAGGGTCGCCATCGGCGTATGTTTAGTCAACGCCGGACGGGTATTGCGGTTCTGACGGCGGGCTTCGCGCATCTCTTCAATGGTTGGCGCAGGCACTAAGCAATCACGACGGCTGCCAATCAGATGCTTTTTACCCATCGCTTCCAGCGCCTGACGGATTAACGGCCAGTTTGCCGGATCGTGGTAACGCAGCAACGCTTTATGCAAACGACGCTGCTTGTCACCCTTCGGCACGAAGACGTCTTCACTCTTATAACCGATCTTCGCCAGCGGGTTTTTCCCGGTGTAATACATGGTGGTTGAGTTAGCCAACGGCGACGGGTAGAAGTTCTGTACCTGATCGAGACGGAAGCGATGCTTTTTCAGCCACAGCGCCAGATTCACCATATCTTCATCACGCGTACCGGGGTGCGCGGAGATGAAATAGGGGATCAGATACTGCTCTTTACCTGCCTGTTTCGAGTAAGTATCGAACAGCTCTTTAAAGCGGTCATAGCTGCCCATGCCCGGCTTCATCATCTTCGACAACGGCCCTTCTTCGGTATGTTCCGGAGCAATCTTCAGATAACCGCCGACGTGATGGGTCGCCAACTCTTTGATATAGCGCGGATCTTCCACGGCGATGTCATAACGTACGCCTGAGGCGATGAGGATTTTTTTAATGCCTTTCAGATCACGCGCACGGCGATAGAGGTTGATCGTCGGTTCGTGGTTAGTGTCCATGTGCGGACAAATATCCGGATAAACGCACGACAAACGACGGCAGGTTTGCTCAGCGCGTGGCGATTTGCAGCGCAACATATACATGTTGGCAGTTGGCCCACCGAGATCGGAAATTACGCCCGTAAAACCTGGAACGGTGTCGCGGATCGCTTCGATCTCATTAATGATCGAATCTTCCGAACGGCTCTGAATAATGCGCCCTTCGTGCTCGGTAATAGAGCAGAAAGAGCAGCCGCCAAAGCAGCCACGCATAATGTTGACCGAGAAACGGATCATTTCGTAAGCCGGAATACGGGCATTGCCATAGGCCGGATGCGGCACGCGCTTGTACGGCAGCGCAAAAACGCTGTCCATCTCTTCGGTAGAAAGCGGGATAGCAGGCGGGTTGATCCACACATAGCGGTCGCCGTGTTTTTGCATCAATGCGCGGGCGCAGCCAGGGTTGGTTTCGTGGTGCAGAATGCGCGAAGCATGGGCGTACAGCACTTTATCGCCCTTCACTTTCTCGAAAGAAGGCAGCAATACGTAGGTTTTTTCCCACGGTTTCGGGCGCGGCGGCTGCACGGTTACGGCTTTCGCTTCCTGCTTTTTCGGCGCAACAGGTTTGTTATCCGCGCACGGCAGATCTTCGCCATACGGATGCGGGATCGGGTCGATTTTCCCTGGGGTATCGAGACGGGTGGAATCCACGCCGCTCCAGCCTGGCAACGCCTCTTTTACGATAATCGCAGTATTACGCACATCGCGGATTTCACTAATCGGCTCACCCATCGCCAGACGATGCGCCACTTCCACCAGCGGACGCTCACCGTTACCGAACATCAGCATGTCGGCTTTGGAATCCACCAGCACGGAACGGCGCACGGTATCAGACCAGTAATCATAATGCGCGGTACGACGCAAACTAGCCTCAATACCGCCGAGGATCACCGGCACATCTTTCCACGCCTCTTTACAACGTTGGGTGTAAACCAGTGTGGCGCGATCCGGGCGCTTACCCGCAACGTTATCCGGCGTGTAGGCATCGTCATGACGTAAACGGCGATCGGCAGTATAGCGGTTGATCATCGAGTCCATGTTGCCAGCAGTAACACCGAAAAACAGATTCGGTTTACCCAGACGCATAAAGTCGTCTTTGCTGCTCCAGTCTGGCTGGGCGATGATCCCGACACGGAAGCCCTGCGCTTCCAGCATACGACCGCAAATCGCCATCCCGAAGCTTGGGTGATCGACATACGCGTCGCCAGTAACCAAAATGATGTCGCAGCTATCCCAGCCAAGTTGATCCATCTCTTCACGAGACATCGGCAAAAACGGTGCCGGTCCAAAACAGGCGGCCCAGTACTGCGGCCAGGAGAACAGGTCGCGATCCGGTTGGATCAGGGAGATAGAGCTCATTTTGCTTCCAGAAATGGTAAAAAAATAATCAAAGGCCGGGGATTATAAGCCGGAACGAAAGAGAAATCGAAAAGTATTCCATACTCGCCCTCTCGGGCGAATATGGCGATTACGGTACCGGATTGACCAACAGTTGCCCAATCGAGCCACGGTCCGCCATTTCCAGCGTCTGACTGTTGAAGTAGAACGGGAAGTGCGCCCAGGAAGGCTGACCGAAATAAACAAGCAGCTCCACTTGTCCGTCAACCCAAACGGTATCTTTCCAGCCTCTGTCTTCCGGGAACGGCATCGCGCCATTCACGTTACGGATCTGGAACATCACGCCTTCAATATGGAACGCTTGCGGCTCGTCCGCGCGTACCGTCCAGCGTTCCCACGTTCCTTGCTGCGCGGTGACATCAATACGGTTGACGTCCCACAGCTGCCCATTGATACCCGGGTCATCACCCAGACTGATATCGCGACTGCGAATCGGCGAACCGGCCATAATTTCAGTTGGCAGCAGGCGCATCGGCAGGCTGTCAGTAACCAGCGGCAGTAGCCCGGTCGGGCGCAACGTGAGCACCAGCGTAGAAACCAGAATGCTGGATGGCTCAAAGAAGCCACGAATACGATCAACAATGCTCGCCGCTTCGCCACAGGTGATCGACACTTCATCACCGTTGCTCATATCCACCAGAATCTCGCGGCGCTCGCCCGGTGCCAGCGAAAGTTGCTTCACCGATACAGGAGCAGGCAAGAATCCCTGATCGCCAGAAATCACATGTAACGGGCGACCATCGCTCATCTGTAGTTGATAGCGACGAGAGTTCGACGCGTTCAACAGACGCAAGCGCACCCAGCCACGCGAGACTTCAACGTACGGGCTTTGTACACCGTTGACCAGCAGCGTATCTCCAACAAAGCCGCCGCTTCCCGGTTCGTTGTATTCTGGCGTACCAAAGTTATCCAGCCGTTTATCCTGGATAATGACCGGAAAATCATCCACACCATAATGGTTGGGGATAGGCAGCGACTTGCTGACTTCATCTTCCACCAGCCACATTCCGGCAAGGCCATTATAGACCTGCTGAGCCGTGCGATTGGGGGTATTAGCGTGATACCACAATGTCGCTGCGTTCTGGCGAATGGGTAATACGGGTGCCCAGTCAGCGTTTGGCGACATCATCCGTGCCGGACCGCCCATCAGCGGGCCAGGCACCTGTAAACCAGACACCGTCATTGAGACATTTTCTGTCAGGCGGTTACTGTAGATCAGCTTAACATCATCGCCCTTCCAGACGCGGATAGTCGGCCCCAGGTAACGACCATTGATTCCCCAGACCGATGCGCGTGTCCCTGGCGTAAATGACCAGTGCGCACGTTGTACAGTCATAAACAGCGGTTGCCCACGGCGAGATTCAAGCAGCGGCGGAACGGGTAGCGGTTGCTGTTGCCCGGCTGCGCTGGCCTTCAGGGGAACAGCGCCTGCACAAAGTGCAATCCCCGATGCCTGAATGAACTGACGCCGACTGAGTGACATATTTGCTCCATGTAAAACTGGCTAAAGTAATACCGTGCAGGAAAGTGTTCCCCGCAAAAATACAGATTGCCGACTTAAACTTTTCCGGCGGCTTCGCGCTCTGCGACTTCTTTATCGAGCTCAGCGATTTTTTGTTCCATTATCGAACGACAATGGGCAGCCAACTCGCGAACCTGATCTTTGCCATACTGACTGACGTCAATTGGCGGCAGCATTTCGACAATCACCAGACCGTTGTGTAGCCGATTAAGATTAATCTTATTCGAAGTTGTAGAGACGCACACGGGAATAATCGGGACGCCTGCCGCAATTGCCGCGTGAAATGCTCCGGTCTTGAACGGCAGCAGGCCGCGACCACGGCTGCGGGTACCTTCCGGGAACATCCAGATGGAAATACGGCGTTTTTTGAAGTGATTCACTACTTCTGCAATGGTGCCGTGAGCTTTAGTGCGGTTATTTCTGTCGATCAATAAGTTGCCGGTTAGCCAGTACAACTGACCAAAGAAGGGGATCCACAGCAAACTCTTTTTACCTACCGTCACCGTCGGCGGTTGCACGATGTTCGATGCTGTCACCATGTCATAGTTGTTCTGGTGGTTAGCAATATAAATAGCATTGCCGTAGCTTTCAGCATCTGCAGGTTTGCGACACTCAACTTTCAGGCCGAACAGCGGCGCAAGACGACCAAACATATGCCCAAAGGTGGCTACATGTTTCGGGTTACGCGGGCTGAAAAGGCAGTAAATGGAGCCGAATACACAGACTAAGATGCTGTAAATCACGGTAATAATAAGACGAAAGATATATAGCATAACACCCTCTGAAGGTCTGAGAGACTGGCATTGTACGTCACCTGAAATCAGGTTAGGGCATTGTTAAAAGCCGCTCTCTGGAAAAGCGTATTGTTAATCGCAACGCATGAATAAACAACGGTTTCAAGGGAATTTTTATCGTTTCCGGGGGTGGAATATGCTGCCGGATGACGACTTAACGTTTCATCCGGCGTTCCTTGCAAGCGGGAGGAAGCAATACCCTCCCCGGCATACTACTCTTCGCTATCGCCGCTGCTGGCGCGGCGAGGAGAGTCGATCTCGACACGATCGATACGCTGCAAACCGCGCATCAACGTACCGCGGCGTCCACGTTCGCCAGTGACTTTCTGTAGCTCTTCCGGACGCAGTTTAATTTTGCGTTTCCCAACATGAATGGTCAGCGTGCTTTGCGGCGGCAGAACGTACAGTTGCGCCAGACCATCTTCTCCACGCGCGGCTTCTGCCGATGGAATGTTGATAATCTTGTTGCCTTTGCCCTTCGACAGCTGCGGCAGATCGCTTACCGGGAACATCAACATACGGCCTGCCTGAGTGATTGCCAGCAGCATATCAGAAGCGTCCTCAATCACCACAGGCGGCATAACATGGGCATTTTCCGGTAAAGTGATTAAGGCCTTACCTGCACGGTTACGCGCCACCAGATCGTTAAAGGTGCAGACGAAACCGTAACCCGCATCGGAAGCCATCAACAGTTTCTGATCGTCGCTTTCCATCAGCATATGGTCAACGGTCGCCCCAGGCGGCAACGTCAATTTGCCGGTGAGCGGCTCGCCCTGACCACGTGCCGACGGCAGCGTAATCGGGTCGATAGCATAGCTACGACCGGTGGAGTCAACAAACACTACCGGTTGGTTGCTCTTACCTTTCACCGCTGCTTTGAAACTATCACCCGCTTTATAATTCAGGCCCGGCGCGTCGATGTCATGGCCTTTAGCGCTGCGTACCCAGCCCATCTGCGACAGCACAATGGTGACAGGTTCAGACGGCAACATGTCGTGCTCGCTCATCGCTTTCGCTTCTTCGCGTTCCTGCAACGGCGAACGACGATCGTCACCATAAGCTTGCGCGTCTGCCTGCAGTTCTTTCTTCAGCAGGTTATTCATTTTACGCTCGGACGCCAGAATGCCTTGCAACTGGTCGCGCTCTTTTTCCAGCTCACTCTGCTCACCGCGAATCTTCATCTCTTCCAGTTTGGCGAGATGACGCAGTTTCAGTTCGAGGATCGCTTCCGCCTGAGTTTCCGTGAGGCCAAAGCGCGACATCAGCGCCGGTTTCGGTTCATCTTCATTGCGAATGATCTCAATCACTTCGTCGATATTGAGAAACGCCACCAGCAAACCTTCCAGAATATGCAGGCGCTTGAGGACTTTCTCCAGACGATAGTTCAGTCGGCGGCGCACGGTATCGCGGCGGAACACCAGCCATTCGGAAAGGATTTCCAGCAGGTTTTTCACCGCCGGACGCCCATCCAGACCGATCATATTGAGGTTAATACGATAGCTCTTTTCCAGATCGGTGGTTGCGAAGAGGTGGTTCATCACCTGATCCATATCCACACGGTTGGAACGCGGCACAATCACCAGACGGGTCGGATTCTCGTGGTCAGATTCATCGCGCAGATCGTCAACCATCGGCAGCTTTTTGTTGCGCATTTGCGCAGCAATTTGCTCCAGTACACGCGCACCTGAAACCTGATGCGGCAATGCGCTGATAACCACCGCACCGTCTTCTTTCTTCCACACCGCGCGCATACGCACAGAACCGCGACCATTTTCGTAGATTTTACGGATCTCGGCACGCGAGGTGATGATTTCCGCTTCAGTCGGATAATCCGGCCCCTGCACGATATCCAGCAGCTGGTCGAGCGTGGTTTTCGGCTGGTCGATTAACGCGATTGCTGCCTGAGCCACTTCACGCAGGTTATGCGGTGGAATATCGGTCGCCATACCGACTGCAATACCGGTGGTGCCGTTAAGCAAAATGTTTGGCAGACGGGCAGGCAGCATTTTCGGCTCCTGCAAAGTGCCGTCGAAGTTTGGCACCCAGTCAGCCGTCCCCTGCCCCAGCTCGCTCAATAGCAGCTCGGAATATTTCGACAACCGGGATTCGGTGTAACGCATTGCTGCGAACGATTTCGGATCGTCCGGCGCGCCCCAGTTCCCCTGACCATCAACCAGCGGATAACGGTAAGAGAACGGCTGTGCCATCAGGACCATGGCTTCATAACAGGCGCTATCACCGTGCGGATGGTATTTACCCAGTACGTCACCGACGGTACGGGCCGATTTTTTAAATTTGGCGCTGGCATTTAGTCCCAGTTCAGACATCGCATACACAATGCGGCGCTGAACAGGTTTCAGACCATCACCAATAAACGGCAACGCACGGTCCATGATTACGTACATGGAGTAATTTAAGTAGGCGTTTTCCGTAAATTCATGTAGCGCAAGGCGCTCTGCCATATCGCTCATTAATTCTGATTCCTCAACTTATTCGCCAGCCTTCAAAGGGGCAATATTGCCGGAGATACTACATTATCTGCCGCGTCGAGTCACAGGAGATCAGCGTGAATAGCGCCGCCGGACGTGCTCCGACGGCGATAAAGGCACCAATGTGCCTTTATATACAACTCTTTGCTGTAGACATAATCCTGAGGATTATGCAGCGGAAAACCGCCAATGGCGGTTTCTGTGTGGAAGGACAAAATCCTGTGCCGTCAGAGTCTGAGCGGACAACATTACGCCTGTGGCATCGTTAACTTAAACTGATAGCGAGTGATTTGACTCACACTCCGGTAAAGATTCTTCATCACGCCAACGGCACATAAACATCCGTTTCCAGTCGCTGCTCTGTTACCCCTTCGGCAAGATTGGTGTAGTGAAACAGAATCGGTGCTTTACGCATTTTCTCGCCGCTTGCAGGCAGCCAGTGGCGAATGATGCCCCATACCGTATGTGAAATATCGTCCAGCTCGCCAACGTGGCGGGCCACGGCATAACGTCCACCGGTAAGTTCACCATTACTCACGCCATAACGATTATCGGGAATCGGTTCGTTAACGCTGCCGCAGATATCAAAGCGAAACGCTTCCGGTACGGTGGTGGCAGGGTCATCCCAGGCGACACCAAAAGTCTGGCTTTGGTTAACAGGAGAAAGCCCCGTTTCTTTACGCCACATGATAAATTTCGCCACGCTGTAGTTGAGCAATTCAGGGCTACAGCGATGTGGCAACATCGCCACAGGGATTGATGGGAAATCGATAATATTTAC
Source organism: Escherichia sp. HH091_1A (assembly GCF_030295175.1). Taxonomy (NCBI): domain Bacteria; kingdom Pseudomonadati; phylum Pseudomonadota; class Gammaproteobacteria; order Enterobacterales; family Enterobacteriaceae; genus Escherichia; species Escherichia sp. HH091_1A. Next base: position 3,808,937 of record NZ_AP025747.1, read on the forward strand.
ATCCAGTGTCAGGTTTTTCATTTTGCCTCCCTGCGAAATTATTCCCGGGAACGTGTCCCGGGAGCGCTAACAATTACGGATTTACTTTGCGGATCTGTTTGACGTCAATTTCAACAGAGTTCCAGTCTTTATCGACTTCACCCTGAATCTCAACGGTATCTTTCGGGGTCACCGTCACGCCGTTCCAGCGTTTGTGGTCGATATCAACATTGATAGTACCGCTGGCATCTTTGAACACGTAGAGATCGTCAGAGATACGTTCAACGATATTGCCGCGCAGGGTGACCCAAGTGTCATCACGCAGGGATTTTGCGCTTTCTACGGTCGTTACGCTGCCATTCGGCCCCTGGAATCCTCCGGCCTGACTTTGTGTTGCCGATGGACCAGAAAAACCGCCCTGCTCTGCTGCCATCACCGGTGCACTGCACAGGGCCATTACTGCGATTACTGCTGCGAATTTTTTCATGTTTATTACTCCCTTTAATGTCTGTTTTCGAGCATTTAACAAGATAGTCCTTAACAACTTCTTAAGGGAAAAAAATAAAATTTAGTGCTGTACAGAGCGCGTTACAACACGGTTTACTGGCAGCAAATATGGTTATCGCAGGGATGAAAAAATGCGAATTTTACTGATAGAAGATGACATGCTGATTGGCGACGGCATCAAAACGGGCCTTAGTAAAATGGGTTTTAGCGTCGACTGGTTTACACAAGGTCGTCAGGGAAAAGAGGCGCTATATAGCGCACCTTATGATGCGGTGATCCTGGATTTAACCTTACCGGGCATGGATGGTCGCGATATTTTGCGCGAATGGCGAGAAAAAGGTCAGCGTGAGCCGGTATTAATCCTGACTGCGCGCGATGCGCTGGCGGAACGTGTAGAAGGGCTGCGTCTGGGAGCTGACGATTATCTGTGTAAACCTTTTGCGTTGATAGAAGTCGCCGCCAGGCTGGAAGCTCTGATGCGCCGAACCAACGGCCAGGCCAGCAACGAGCTGCGCCACGGCAACGTCATGCTCGACCCCGGCAAACGTATCGCCACGCTGGCTGGCGAACCCTTAACGCTGAAACCAAAAGAATTTGCCCTGCTGGAATTACTGATGCGTAACGCTGGTCGGGTACTGCCGCGCAAACTTATTGAAGAGAAACTGTATACCTGGGACGAAGAGGTCACCAGTAATGCCGTTGAAGTGCATGTGCATCATCTGCGACGCAAACTCGGTAGTGATTTTATTCGTACCGTGCATGGTATTGGCTACACATTAGGTGAGAAATGAAATTTACCCAACGTCTTAGTCTGCGAGTCAGGCTGACGCTAATCTTTTTAATTCTGGCCTCGGTGACCTGGCTGCTTTCCAGCTTTGTCGCCTGGAAACAAACAACGGATAACGTCGATGAGTTGTTCGACACCCAACTGATGCTGTTTGCCAAACGGTTAAGTACGCTCGATCTCAACGAAATCAACGCGGCGGATCGCATGGCACAGACGCCAAATAAATTAAAACACGGTCATGTTGATGACGATGCGCTGACCTTTGCCATCTTTACCCACGACGGCAGAATGGTCCTTAACGATGGCGATAATGGAGAAGATATTCCTTATAGCTATCAACGGGAAGGTTTTGCTGACGGGCAACTGGTGGGCGATAAAGATCCCTGGCGTTTTGTCTGGATGACCTCACCAGATGGCAAATATCGCATCGTTGTTGGTCAGGAATGGGAATACCGTGAAGACATGGCGCTGGCGATTGTTGCCGGGCAATTGATCCCGTGGCTTGTCGCACTGCCGATTATGTTAATCATCATGATGGTACTACTGGGTCGTGAACTCGCGCCGCTGAACAAACTGGCGCTGGCACTACGTATGCGTGACCCTGACTCGGAAAAACCACTAAACGCGACGGGCGTACCCAGCGAAGTGCGTCCACTGGTTGAGTCGTTGAATCAACTGTTCGCCCGCACACATGCGATGATGGTTCGTGAACGACGCTTTACCTCCGACGCAGCTCACGAACTTCGTAGCCCGTTAACGGCGCTGAAAGTGCAAACCGAAGTTGCGCAGCTCTCTGACGATGATCCGCAGGCGCGGAAAAAAGCGCTGCTCCAATTACATTCCGGGATCGATCGTGCTACTCGTCTGGTTGATCAACTGCTCACGCTATCGCGGCTGGACTCACTGGATAACCTTCAGGACGTCGCGGAGATCCCGCTTGAAGATCTCCTGCAATCGTCGGTGATGGATATTTACCACACGGCGCAGCAAGCGAAAATTGACGTGCGACTGACACTCAATGCCCACGGCATCAAACGCACCGGACAACCGCTATTGCTAAGTTTGTTGGTGCGAAATTTGCTGGATAACGCCGTGCGCTACAGTCCACAAGGTAGCGTGGTGGACGTCACGCTGAATGCCGATAATTTCATCGTGAGGGATAACGGCCCCGGTGTGACACCAGAGGCACTGGCGAGAATTGGCGAACGCTTCTATCGCCCACCCGGACAAACCGCTACCGGCAGTGGACTTGGGCTTTCAATTGTCCAGCGAATCGCCAAGCTGCATGGCATGAATGTTGAGTTTGGGAATGCGGAACAAGGTGGATTTGAGGCGAAAGTAAGCTGGTAACTTCTCTGTCTATGAGAGCCGTTAAAACGACTCTCATAGATTTTATTAATAGCAAAATATAAACCGTCCCCAAAAAAGCCACCAACCACAAACCAAACAAATAACGAGCGAGATTACATATAACCAAAACTCAAACATTTCTCGCACAAAGAGTTTTCTTAAGATAATAATAATAAGTGGCGTCAGAAGAAAAAATGCTGCAATCATTGTTTGCAATATACGATCTTCGCCTGAAACGGAAGGTATACTGCAAATATTGTCTCCCGACTCAAGCATCCAGTCATACTTATTGAATGCAAAAAAAGCATCTATTAACCAATAAGTAAGCACTATATATAACAGAGCTTCAAATATTGTTTGAATTTTATGCTTTAACATATGTTAGCACGCTCATAAAAATCCATTTATAATTATCAACGTGACGCGTTGATATTTTCATTTTTACTTATCCAACGCCATATTTTTAATCTCCAAAAAACCGAACCAAACCTGTAAATTAATCCGGTGCGAGTAGGAATTATGAGGAATGGCTATCAGTATTGTCATTTTCAGAAAATATTTATCCTGCATCGGTGAATCGGAGCAAGATCAGACTTTTGCTAAATTCGCAAAAGACTTTGCACATTTTGCTAATTTCACCGTACCGCTCTGTGACGTACTATAGTCGGCAAACGTCTCACCTTGAGGTTAAAAAATGAGCAACATCCTGATTATCAACGGCGCGAAAAAATTCGCCCACTCCAATGGTCAACTGAACGACACCCTGACCGAAGTCGCGGATGGCACACTGCGCGACCTCGGGCATGATGTCCGCATCGTTCGCGCCGACAGCGACTACGATGTCAAAGCGGAAGTACAAAACTTTCTCTGGGCTGATGTGGTGATCTGGCAGATGCCAGGCTGGTGGATGGGCGCGCCGTGGACAGTGAAAAAATACATTGATGATGTATTCACCGAAGGTCACGGGACTCTGTATGCCAGCGATGGTCGTACCCGCAAAGATCCATCAAAAAAATACGGTTCCGGCGGCCTGGTACAAGGTAAAAAATATATGCTTTCCCTGACCTGGAACGCACCAATGGAAGCTTTCACCGAAAAAGATCAGTTCTTCCACGGGGTTGGCGTTGACGGTGTGTATCTACCATTCCATAAAGCAAACCAATTCCTTGGTATGGAACCGCTGCCGACATTTATCGCTAATGACGTGATAAAAATGCCTGATGTTCCCCGCTATACTGAAGAATATCGCAAGCATCTTGTGGAAATTTTTGGTTAACTAGAGCTCTGGCTTTAGAAGGAGTTAACCATGATTACAGTAATCGCAGAAATCCGTACTCGTCCTGGTCAACATCACCGTCAGGCAGTGTTGGATCAGTTTGCTAAAATCGTTCCAACCGTACTGAAAGAAGAAGGTTGCCACGGCTATGCGCCAATGGTGGATTGTGCTGCTGGCGTGAGTTTCCAGTCTATGGCACCGGATTCTATCGTGATGATTGAGCAGTGGGAAAGCATCACGCACCTTGAAGCGCACCTGCAAACCCCGCACATGAAGGCGTACAGCGAAGCCGTAAAAGGCGACGTGCTGGAGATGAATATTCGTATTCTGCAGCCAGGGATTTAATCCTGCCTTGTTTGCCCGGCCATCCTGACCGGGCAATGTTCTTTCCTTTAAACCTCAATCTCCGCCATGTCGCCTTTCTCTTGCAACCAGTTACGGCGATCTTCCGAGCGTTTCTTCGCCAGTAGCATGTCCATCATCGCGTCAGTACGCTGATCGTCTTCATCATCGATGGTCAACTGCACCAGACGGCGAGTATTCGGATCAAGCGTGGTTTCGCGCAATTGCATCGGGTTCATTTCCCCCAGACCTTTAAAACGCTGAACGTTCGGCTTGCCTTTCTTGCGTTTTAATTGCTCGAGCACGCCCTCTTTTTCTTCTTCTGTCAGTGCGTAATAAACCTCTTTTCCAAGGTCAATACGGTAGAGCGGTGGCAGAGCAACGTAAACGTGACCGTGTTTCACCAACGCGCGGAAGTGTTTTACAAACAAAGCGCAAAGCAGCGTGGCAATGTGTAGACCATCGGAGTCCGCATCCGCCAGAATACAGATCTTGCCATAACGCAGTTGGCTAAGATCGTCGCTGTCAGGATCGATACCGATCGCTACCGAAATATCGTGCACTTCCTGCGAAGCAAGCACTTCATCAGAAGAGACTTCCCAGGTGTTAAGGATCTTACCTTTCAGCGGCATGATCGCCTGATATTCACGATCGCGCGCCTGCTTGGCAGAGCCGCCTGCGGAGTCACCTTCCACGAGAAACAGTTCGGTGCGGTTAAGATCCTGCGCGGTACAGTCAGCCAGTTTTCCGGGCAGTGCCGGACCGCTGGTCAGCTTTTTACGCACCACTTTCTTGGCCGCACGCATACGGCGCTGGGCGCTGGAAATCGCCATCTCCGCCAGCAGTTCAGCCGCCTGAACGTTCTGGTTCAGCCACAAGGTGAAGGCATCTTTCACCACGCCAGAAACGAATGCCGCGCACTGACGCGAAGAGAGACGCTCTTTGGTCTGCCCGGCAAACTGCGGATCCTGCATTTTCACTGATAGCACATAAGCGCAGCGATCCCAGATGTCTTCCGCCGACAACTTCACACCACGCGGCAGGATATTGCGGTATTCACAAAACTCACGCATCGCATCCAGAAGGCCCTGACGCAAACCATTAACATGGGTACCGCCCTGCATGGTGGGGATCAGGTTGACGTAGCTTTCGGTCAGCAGTTCTCCGCCTTCCGGCAACCATAACAATGCCCAGTCCACGGCTTCCGTTTCACCCGAAAAATTACCAATAAACGGTTTTTCCGGCAGTGTCGGCAAGCCATTTACCGCTTCCGCCAGGTAGTCATTCAGGCCGTCCTGATAGCACCAGCGTTGTTCGGTGTTGTTGATTTCATCTTTAAAGGTGATCTCAACACCAGGGCACAGTACCGCTTTGGCTTTCAGGACATGTGTCAGGCGCGAAACAGAAAAGCGTGGGCTGTCAAAGAAGGTTTCATCCGGCCAGAAGTGCACGCTGGTGCCGGTATTGCGTTTACCACAGGTGCCAACAACTTGCAGATCCTGCACCTTTTCGCCGTTCTCAAACGCGATGTTGTAGACCTGACCATCGCGGCGCACGTTGACTTCTACGCGCTTCGACAGGGCGTTAACCACCGAGATCCCCACGCCGTGAAGACCACCGGAGAACTGGTAGTTTTTGTTAGAAAACTTACCGCCCGCGTGCAGACGGCAAAGAATCAGTTCGACCGCCGGAACGCCTTCTTCAGGGTGAATATCCACCGGCATCCCGCGACCATCATCAATCACTTCTAACGACTGGTCAGCATGTAAAATAACGTCCACGCGTTTTGCGTGACCCGCCAGTGCTTCATCGACACTGTTATCAATGACTTCTTGCCCCAAATGGTTAGGGCGCGTGGTATCAGTATACATCCCCGGGCGGCGGCGAACCGGCTCAAGCCCGGTGAGTACCTCAATGGCATCAGCGTTATAAGTTTGCGTCATGGTTTAAGTTAGCAATTCGAGTTGATCGTCAGAGATGGTGCAGACCAAGAAAATCGACGATCGGGTTGAAATAATCTTCGAAGCCTGTGAATGCATGGTTGCCGCCTTCTATAACAGTCTGGCGGCAGGAAGCGTAGTACGCCACCGCCTGGCGGTAATCCAGCACTTCATCTCCCGTCTGTTGCAGCAGCCAGATCAAATCCGGCGCTTCCAGCGGGTCAATCTGCATGACTTTGAGATCGTAAATATGGCGTGACTCTAGCACATATTGCTGCCCGGTGTAGGGGTTCTCGTTCTGACCGAGATAGTCCGTCAGCAGTTCAAACGGGCGCACCGCTGGGTTTACCACCACGGCGGGCAGCATAAAACATTGCGACAACCAGGTGGCGTAATATCCCCCCAGTGATGAACCGACGATCCCCAGTGAATCGCCGCCATGTTCCAGGACAATGGATTCCAGCAGTTCTGCCGCATCGGAAGGGTACGGCGGTAACTGCGGAATGATCATCTCAACGTCAGGGTGATGTTCCGCCAGCCAGTTTTTCAACAAACTCGCTTTTGCAGAGCGCGGCGAACTGTTGAAACCGTGTAAATAAAGAAGCGTAGACATCAGTAGCCTTCTGAAGCGGTATCAGGTTGGAAACGTGTGTCCGCCAGGCGGTGCACCTCGGTGGTCAGCGTACCATCAGCATGTAACTCGAGCGTACGCCAGCCAGGCGCGATGGTGTCCAGCGTAAAGTTGGAACAATGCGGCTTAAACTGTACACAGGTCGATGGCGTTGCCAGCAGGCGGCGACCATTCCAGTCGAGATCCAGCTCCTGATGGATATGTCCACACAGCAAGTATTTAACGTTCGGAAACTTCGCCAGCACGTTATCCAGTTCGCCCGCGTTACGCAGACTGTGTTGGTCAAGCCAGCTACAGCCCGCAGGCAACGGATGATGGTGCAGCAGCAGCAACGTATGGCGTTCTGGCGCATCAGCCAGTTTACGTTCCAGCCACTCAAGCTGAAACTCGCTCAGCTCACCGTGCGGCACGCCAAACACCTGGCTATCCAGCAACAGGATTTGCCATTGCTCACCAATAAACACCCGCTTCGCCGGGGAGATCCCCGCATCCTGTAGCGCGCTGTACATCGCAGGCTGAAAATCGTGGTTGCCCGGCAGCCAGACGCAGGGCGCACGAAAACTTGCGATGCCTTCAGCGAAATGCTGATAGGCCGCAGAGGATTGATCCTGCGCTAAATCACCGGTCGCGACAATCAGGTCGAATTCGTGCTGGTGTGGACGAATCGCCTCCAGCACCGCCTGGTAGCTTTCCCAGGTATTTACCCCCAACAGGGCTTCGTGCTTTTGCGCAAACAGGTGAGTGTCGGTAATTTGTAAAATCCTGACTCTGGCCTCACCAGCCAGAGGAAGGGTTAACAGGCTTTCCAAATGGTGTCCTTAGGTTTCACGACGCTAATAAACCGGAATCGCCATCGCTCCATGTGCTAAACAGTATCGCAACCAGTCCGCTAAAAACTGGTTAATTTGATGCTTTTCGTCGCGTTGATGCAACTTTTTATTAGGATAATCATACCGCGCTTTGAAGCGAAAAATCTGCTGACTTGAACACACTTCAGCCACCATCGCGTCATGATACAGACGCACCGTCATTGACGGAAGGCTCCAGTAACTGATCGCGGGCGCAGTCTGTTCGATTGTCACCAGGGTAGTGTATCGGGTCGATTCCACAATCGTTAGCCGATATTGTGCGTTTGCCACCTGATAGCTTACAGTTTCGCCGGGTGCGTCATTGCGCGGTAACAAACGCCGCAATTGTGAAAAGTTCATCTCGCACAGGCGCATCATTTCAGGAAAGTCAGGTGTGTAACGCTTCATTTATGCCCACTCATTTTTTAACGCTTGATGATGCAGCTGCAGCCATTGCAAAGCGATGACCGACGCTGCGTTGTCGATTTTCCCCTCTTCTACCCATTGGTATGCCTGTTCCCGGCTTACCACATGAACGCGAATATCTTCGTTTTCATCAGCCAGACCGTGAATACCGCTTGCGGTCGTGGCGTCCACTTCGCCCACCATAATTGACGAACGCTCACTGGTGCCCCCAGGGCTTGCCAGGAAACTTAACACCGGTTTGGTCCGTTTGACTATCAGTCCCGCCTCTTCAATCGCTTCGCGACAGGCGACATCTTCCACACTTTCACCCTCTTCAATCATCCCGGCCACCATCTCCAGTAGCCAGGGGGTTTCGCTGGTGTCATACGCGGCAATCCGAATCTGCTCAATCAGCACAACTTCATCGCGCACTGGGTCAAAGGGTAGCAAGACTGCGGCGTGACCGCGCTCAAAAATTTCCCGCCGTACCTCACGACTCATTTGCCCGTTGAATAGACGATGACGAAATCTATAAAGATCTAATGAAAAAAAGCCGCGATAAAGTGTTTCTCGTGCAATAATTTCAACATCGTTTTTGCCAAAAGTAACGGGCAGGTTGTCTGGCTTAAGCATTGTTAATGTCCTGGCACTAATAGTGAATTAAATGTGAATTTCAGCGACGTTTGACTGCCGTTTGAGCAGTCATGTGTTAAATTGAGGCACATTAACGCCCTATGGCACGTAACGCCAACCTTTTGCGGTAGCGGCTTCTGCTAGAATCCGCAATAATTTTACAGTTTGATCGCGCTAAATACTGCTTCACCACAAGGAATGCAAATGAAGAAATTGCTCCCCATTCTTATCGGCCTGAGCCTTTCTGGGTTCAGTACGTTGAGCCAGGCCGAGAACCTGATGCAAGTTTATCAGCAAGCACGCCTTAGTAACCCGGAATTGCGTAAGTCTGCCGCCGATCGTGATGCTGCCTTTGAAAAAATTAATGAAGCACGCAGTCCATTACTGCCACAGCTAGGTTTAGGTGCAGATTACACCTATAGCAACGGCTACCGCGACGCGAACGGCATCAACTCTAACGCGACCAGTGCGTCCCTGCAGTTAACTCAATCCATTTTTGATATGTCGAAATGGCGTGCGTTAACGCTACAGGAAAAAGCAGCGGGTATTCAGGACGTCACGTATCAGACCGATCAACAAACCTTGATCCTCAACACCGCGACTGCTTATTTCAACGTGTTGAATGCCATTGATGTTCTTTCCTATACGCAGGCGCAAAAAGAAGCGATCTACCGTCAGTTAGATCAAACCACTCAACGTTTTAACGTGGGCCTGGTGGCGATCACCGACGTGCAGAACGCCCGTGCACAGTACGATACCGTGCTGGCGAATGAAGTGACCGCACGTAATAACCTTGATAACGCGGTAGAGCAGCTGCGCCAGATCACCGGTAACTATTATCCGGAACTGGCGGCGCTGAATGTCGAAAACTTTAAAACCGACAAACCGCAGCCGGTTAACGCGCTGCTGAAAGAAGCCGAAAAACGCAACCTGTCGCTGTTACAGGCACGCTTGAGCCAGGACCTGGCGCGCGAGCAAATTCGCCAGGCGCAGGATGGTCACTTACCGACTCTGGATTTAACGGCTTCTACCGGGATTTCTGACACCTCATATAGCGGTTCGAAAACCCGTGGTGCCGCTGGTACCCAGTATGACGATAGCAATATGGGCCAGAACAAAGTTGGCCTGAGCTTCTCGCTGCCGATTTATCAGGGCGGAATGGTTAACTCGCAGGTGAAACAGGCACAGTACAACTTTGTTGGTGCCAGCGAACAACTGGAAAGCGCGCATCGTAGCGTCGTGCAAACCGTGCGTTCCTCCTTCAACAACATTAATGCTTCTATCAGCAGCATTAACGCCTACAAACAAGCCGTAGTTTCCGCTCAAAGCTCATTAGACGCGATGGAAGCGGGCTACTCGGTCGGTACGCGTACCATTGTTGATGTGCTGGATGCCACCACCACGCTGTACAACGCCAAGCAAGAGCTGGCGAATGCGCGTTATAACTACCTGATTAACCAGTTGAATATTAAATCAGCTCTGGGTACGTTGAACGAGCAGGATCTGCTGGCACTGAACAATGCGCTGAGCAAACCGGTTTCCACTAATCCAGAAAACGTTGCGCCGCAAACGCCAGAACAAAATGCTATTGCTGATGGTTATGCACCAGATAGCCCAGCCCCAGCCGTTCAGCAAGCATCCGCACGCACGACTACCAGTAACGGTCATAACCCTTTCCGTAACTGATGCTGACGACGGGGCTTCGGCCCCGTCTGAACGTAAGGCAACGTAAAGATACGGGTTATCTGCCGCATTCTTCCCCCTTCCCGCTTCAATTTCGACCAGCCATCCTCTATTCTGATGGGTATTTACCACTGGTCCCGGAAGACAAAAATGAAACGGACAAAATCCATACGCCACGCATCGTTCCGCAAAAACTGGAGCGCACGCCATCTGACACCTGTCGCTCTTGCTGTTGCCACTGTTTTTATGCTGGCAGGCTGTGAAAAGAGTGATGAGACAGTGTCTCTGTACCAAAATGCTGATGACTGCTCAGCCGCAAACCCAGGCAAAAGCGCAGAATGTACCACTGCGTATAACAATGCGCTGAAAGAAGCCGAACGTACTGCGCCGAAATACGCCACACGTGAAGACTGTGTTGCCGAATTTGGTGAAGGTCAGTGCCAGCAGGCACCAGCCCAGGCTGGCATGGCACCTGAAAATCAGGCGCAGGCCCAGCAATCCAGCGGGAGTTTCTGGATGCCGCTGATGGCAGGTTACATGATGGGACGTTTGATGGGCGGCGGCGCGGGCTTTGCACAACAACCGCTGTTCTCCTCGAAAAACCCAGCCAGCCCGGCTTACGGTAAATATACTGATGCCACCGGTAAAAACTATGGCGCAGCTCAGCCAGGCCGCACCATGACCGTACCGAAGACAGCCATGGCACCAAAACCGGCGACCACCACTACCGTTACCCGCGGTGGCTTTGGTGAATCTGTTGCCAAACAAAGCACCATGCAGCGTAGCGCAACTGGCACCTCTTCTCGTTCAATGGGTGGCTGATACCGATGGAAAGAGTCAGTATTACCGAGCGCCCGGACTGGCGCGAAAAAGCCCACGAATACGGTTTCAATTTTCACACCATGTACGGCGAACCGTACTGGTGTGAAGATGCTTACTACAAGTTGACCCTCGCCCAGGTTGAAAAGCTGGAAGAAGTCACCGCCGAACTGCACCAGATGTGCCTGAAAGTGGTTGAAAAAGTGATCGCCAGCGATGAGCTGATGACCAAATTCCGCATTCCAAAACACACCTGGAGTTTTGTGCGCCAGTCATGGCTGACTCACCAGCCATCGCTTTATTCGCGTCTTGATCTGGCGTGGGATGGTACTGGCGAACCTAAACTTCTGGAAAATAACGCCGATACGCCAACGTCACTGTATGAAGCCGCATTCTTTCAGTGGATCTGGCTGGAAGATCAGCTTAACGCCGGTAACCTGCCGGAAGGCAGCGACCAGTTTAACAGTCTGCAAGAAAAGCTTATTGATCGCTTTGTCGAGCTGCGTGAGCAGTTCGGCTTCCAATTGCTACATCTCACCTGCTGTCGCGATACAGTGGAAGATCGCGGCACCATTCAATATTTGCAGGACTGCGCAACCGAAGCTGAAATCGCTACCGAATTCCTCTACATCGACGATATCGGTTTAGGCGAAAAAGGTCAGTTCACGGATTTACAGGATCAGGTGATTTCCAACCTGTTCAAGCTGTATCCGTGGGAATTTATGCTGCGTGAGATGTTCTCAACCAAGCTGGAGGATGCAGGCGTACGCTGGCTGGAACCGGCGTGGAAGAGCATTATCTCCAACAAGGCGCTTCTACCGCTGCTGTGGGAGATGTTCCCGAATCACCCAAACCTGTTGCCCGCTTATTTTGCGGAAGATGATCATCCGCAAATGGAAAAATATGTGGTTAAACCGATCTTCTCCCGTGAAGGCGCAAACGTGTCGATCATTGAGAACGGCAAAACCATTGAAGCAGCAGAAGGTCCGTATGGCGAAGAAGGGATGATTGTTCAGCAATTCCACCCGTTACCGAAATTCGGCGATAGCTATATGCTGATTGGTAGCTGGCTGGTGAACGATCAACCTGCCGGAATTGGCATTCGTGAAGACCGTGCATTGATCACCCAGGATATGTCTCGGTTTTATCCACATATTTTTGTTGAATAAGCCATGATACCGGATGGCACTCGCCATCCGGTAATTATTAGCCTATCTGCACCGACAACATACTTAAACTGCCCATTTCTATACCATCGACCGGAATGGTAATTGGCTCCTGCCCATCCCACGCACCTAAGACATACAACAACGGCAGATAGTGCTCTGGCGTTGGGTTCGATAACGCGCCACCTTCATGGTCGAGATAATTCACCAGAGGATGCTGCTCTACCGGCCCTTGCCACGTCAGATTCGCTTTCACATACTCATTAAACGACATCGCCCAAGGATACGGTGAACTATCACCGTGCCACTTCACCGTACGCAGGTTGTGCACCACGTTACCGCTGGCGACCAACATTATTCCTTCGTCTCGCAGAGCCGCCAGTTTACGCCCCATCTCAAAGTGCCAGGCGGCAGGTTTGGTACTGTCGATACTCAACTGCACCATTGGGATATCGGCGTCAGGATACATCTTAATCAGCACGCCCCAGGAACCGTGGTCAAAGCCCCAGGCTTCTTTATCCAGCGTCACAGGGACCGGCGCTAACAGCTCAACCAGACGCTGTGCCAGCGCAGGCGAACCCGGAGCAGGATAATGGGTGTCGTACAGCGCCTGCGGAAAACCGCCAAAATCATGAATCGTGGGCGGCGTCTCCATCGCGGTCACTCCTGTTCCACGGGTAAACCAGTGAGCCGAAACCACCACAATCGCTTGCGGGCGTGGCAATGTCATCCCCAACTTCTGCCAGCTGCGGGTATACAAATTATCTTCCAGCACGTTCATCGGACTACCGTGACCTAAAAACAATGCTGGCATACGTGTTGAAGACATGATGATATCCTTAACTAAAGGTGTCATTTTGATATCCTCACAATACGCTTGTTCGGCGGAGTAAGAACCCGGATAACAATGATGATGATCATCAGTTATTTTGACGATCTGCCTGAAGGTAAAGATTTATAAGGAGTTGTCGATGTCAGTACCTCTCATTCTGACCATACTGGCGGGGGCAGCCACGTTTATTGGCGCGTTTCTCGGCGTTCTCGGACAAAAGCTTACTGGCGTTTTCGCTAGGATTTGCGGCGGGGATTATGTTGCTCATCTCATTAATGGAAATGCTTCCTGCCGCATTAGCCGCCGAAGGAATGTCGCCTGTGCTGGGTTATGGAATGTTTATCTTCGGTCTGCTTGGCTATTTTGGCCTGGACCGCATGTTGCCACATGCGCATCCGCAGGATTTAATGCAAAAATCGGTGCAGCCGTTGCCAAAATCGATCAAGCGCACAGCCATTCTGCTCACTCTCGGCATCAGTCTGCATAACTTCCCGGAAGGCATTGCCACCTTTGTCACGGCGAGCAGTAACCTGGAGCTGGGCTTTGGCATCGCGCTGGCTGTTGCATTGCATAATATTCCTGAAGGTCTGGCAGTTGCGGGGCCGGTTTACGCGGCAACGGGGTCAAAACGCACCGCAATTTTGTGGGCGGGCATTTCTGGGCTGGCAGAAATTCTTGGTGGTGTGCTGGCGTGGTTAATCCTCGGTAGCATGATTTCTCCGGTGGTCATGGCGGCAATCATGGCGGCGGTTGCAGGAATTATGGTGGCGCTCTCGGTTGATGAATTAATGCCGCTAGCTAAAGAGATTGACCCCAATAATAACCCCAGCTATGGCGTGCTATGTGGAATGTCAGTGATGGGATTCAGTTTAGTGCTGTTACAAACGGCGGGAATTGGTTAAAGACGATTATGACAGATGTTGCCCATTGCTAAAGGCAACATCTGTATCGTTATTAAAGGTATTATTGATGCTTTTCAAATACGTCTTTATCGAAGCGTTTATCTAATTTACTTTGAGCAGCTAACAGCGCATCTCTGTCATGACGAAAAGCTTTACAGTAACGTTTAAGATGAAGAAAATAGCCACCAGCTAGTAGAACAATTAATACAATCCAGTACCAGGCAATAAACATCCTTTTCACCTTCATAATTTAACATTACTAAACATTTAGCATTAAAATTTCACATATCCATCGTTGAATATATTCATATACTCGCATAATTGTGGATCAAGTATATGATTTCGATCATAGTAAGTGTTGTATTATACACCATACTCGATTAAAAAAGAAACAACCAAGACTATTAATGCATCCTATTCCCGGATGGAACATCACTAATTAATATTAATAAGCACCACCAGATATATATTATATCTTCGTGATTATTACGTTCCTACTCTTTATAATAATTATACTCTACCACCTTACAATATCAGAAGTAAACTTTTGTCAATAAGTGGTCATTCTTTCACCGTGACCCATACAAAAAATGTATCATACATAACGAAATTCAACAAATATCTAGATATATGCATCAAAATATATAACTAAAATGTATATTTTAAGTTTTACTTAATCAGTATTAAATATTAATAACAAGCCAAATTATCTTTGATTATGGTAATGTCCATAGCGGAATTAATATTAGATTCAAACCTATATTTTCCTCATCCATAGCTCTTCCTATTTATAAAGGATTAAGTCATGTTAAAAAAAACATTATTATCTATATTCGCAACCACACTATTATCTGGCGTTGCATTTAACGCGCTTGCTGATGACCCTAATCAGGGTTCCGGTAAAATAACGTTTAAGGGTGAAGTTATCGATGCACCTTGCTCTATTGCTCCTGGTGATGAAGATCAAACAATAAATCTCGGTGAGGTTGCTGATACTGTATTAAAAAGCGGACAGAAATCTCTGCCTGTAGATGTCACCATTCATTTGCAGGATTGTATTTTATCTGACGGCACTAACACTGTTGATAAAGTCAAAATCACCTTTAGCTCTGCCAGCGTTGACACTACCGACTCCAACCTGCTTAAAAACACACAGGAAGGTAACATCGGCGGCGCAACTGATGTAGGAGTACGTCTGGTGAAATCAGACAATACCAACGTGACTCTTGGTACCCCCATCACCATCGACTTCCCGACAACTAATTCCTACCAGGAGTTGAACTTTAAAGCCCGTATGGAATCTCTGGGACGCACCGCGACCCCGGGTAATGTGCAGGCACAGGCTAATTACGTACTCGACTACAAGTAATCGGCAATTAATACCTACACAACACCAGGCGGTAAAACTGATGAAATTTCATCAGCACCTTGGGGTCTTTTTTGAAATGGATTTTTATGAACAATAAAAACACGTTTACCGGGGATAAATTATCCTACGCAATTAAAAATGCCCTGTCTGGTGTTGTGTTTTCGCTACTCTTCGTTTTACCAGTCCGCGCCGTAGAATTCAATGCTGATATGATTGACGTTGAAGATCGTGCGAACATTGATCTCTCGCGATTTGAAAAAAAAGGCTATATCACCCCTGCAAAATACCTCGTTCGTGTGCAAATAAACAAAAACATGTTACCACAAGCGTTAATGCTGGAGTGGGCAAAAGCCGATAATGAAAGTGGTTCGTTACTCTGCTTAACCAAAGAAAACCTGACTAATTTCGGCCTTAATACGGACTTTATTGAATCATTGCAAACCATAGCTGGCAGCGAATGTTTAGATTTAAGTCAACGTCAGGAATTAACGATACGGCTTGATAAAGCCACAATGATATTATCGCTTAGCATTCCCCAAGCATGGTTAAAATACCAGGCAACAAACTGGACGCCCCCCGAATTTTGGGATGACGGTATCGCCGGATTTATCCTTGATTACAACATATACGCTAGCCAGTATTCTCCACAGCAGGGAGACAGTACCCAAAATGTCAGCTCCTATGGTACGTTAGGCTTTAACCTCGGCGCATGGCGCTTACGTAGCGATTACCAATATAATCAGAATTTTGCTGATGGTCGTTCCGTCAGCCATAGCGGTGAATTTGCGCGAACTTATCTCTTTCGCCCTATTCCCTCATGGTCATCTAAGTTCACCATGGGACAATACGACCTGAGTTCCAATCTTTACGATACCTTCCATTTTACTGGCGCATCACTGGAAAGTGATGAAAGCATGTTGCCGCCAGATTTACAGGGTTATGCGCCACAAATTACCGGCATCGCGCAGACCAACGCCAAAGTGACAGTAGCGCAAAATGGTCGTGTACTTTATCAAACCACAGTCGCGCCAGGCCCTTTTACTATTACTGATTTGGGTCAATCGTTTCAGGGTCAACTGGATGTCACTGTTGAAGAAGAAGATGGCCGTACCAATACCTTTCAGGTCGGTTCCGCTTCTATCCCCTATTTAACCCGTAAAGGGCAAGTACGCTACAAAACATCGCTGGGAAAACCAACATCAGTCGGACATAACGATATTAATAACCCCTTTTTCTGGACGGCTGAAGCCTCCTGGGGCTGGCTGAATAATGTGTCGCTCTATGGCGGCGGCATGTTCACTGCAGATGATTACCAGGCGATCACCACTGGCATCGGTTTTAACCTCAATCAATTTGGTTCGCTTTCTTTCGATGTCACCGGAGCTGATGCCTCTTTACAGCAACAAAATAGCGACAATTTGCGTGGTTACAGCTATCGGTTTAACTATGCAAAACATTTCGAATCAACGGGCAGCCAGATTACCTTCGCGGGTTATCGCTTCTCTGATAAAGATTACGTGTCAATGAATGAGTACCTCAACTCACGTAATGGTGATGAGTCAATCGATAACGAAAAAGAAAGTTATGTTATTTCCCTGAACCAGTACTTTGAATCGCTGGAATTAAACTCTTATGTCAACGTTACACGCAATACTTATTGGGACAGCCCTGCCAATACTAATTACTCGATATCAGTAAGCAAAAACTTTGATATTGGTGATTTCAAGGGCATTTCCGCATCGCTGGCAGTGAGTCGCATTCGCTGGGATGATGACGAAGAAAATCAGTATTACTTCTCATTCTCTCTGCCGTTACAGCAAAGTCGCAACCTTTCCTACAGCATGCAGCGCACGGGTGGTAGTAATACTTCGCAAATGGTTTCCTGGTATGACTCGTCAGACCGCAACAATATCTGGAATATTTCGGCGTCAGCAACGGACGATAATATTCGCGATGGCGAACCAACGCTGCGTGGCAGCTATCAGCACAATTCACCGTGGGGACGTCTGAACTTTACCGGTAGTGTGCAACCGAATCAGTACAATTCTGTTACCGCAGGCTGGTACGGTTCAATTACAGCTACGCGTCATGGTGTCGCTCTTCACGATTATAGCTACGGCGATAACGCCCGCATGATGGTCGATACCGATGGTATTCCTGGCGTTGAAATCAACTCTAACCGTACTGTTACCAATGGGCTGGGCATCGCCGTGATACCTTCATTATCGAACTACACCACCTCCATGTTGCGGGTGAATAATAACGTTCTGCCAGAAGGTGTCGATGTCGAAAACTCGGTCATTCGTACTACGCTCACCCAGGGTGCCATCGGCTACGCAAAACTGAATGCCACCACCGGATACCAAATCGTCGGCGTTATTCGTCAAGAAAATGGGCGCTTCCCACCACTGGGGGTGAATGTCACGGATAAATCGACAGGTAAAGATGTGGGCCTGGTGGCGGAAGATGGCTTTGTTTATCTCAGCGGGATTCAAGAAAACAGTACCCTACGTTTAACTTGGGGTAATAACTCCTGTGAAATTACCCCCCCGAACCAAAGTAACATCAACGAAAGTGCCATTATTTTGCCTTGTAAAACAGTCAACTAATTCAGGATGAAAAAAATGAAATCGCTATTAACCGTAACAGGAATGATTTGTTTACTGGGGTTCTGTAACTTCGCCCAAGCGACTGTCTCCCCCGACAGAACGCGCATAATTTTTAATGCTTCAAATAAAAGCGCAACTGTTCGCCTGACCAACCAAAGTAAAATCGATCCTTATTTAGCTCAATCGTGGATTGAGGACGCCAGCGGTAAAAAAACGCGCGATTACATATCAACGCTCCCCCCAATGGAACGTATCGAGGCCAATGAGCAAGTGCAAATTCGCCTGATGGCGCTGTCCGCATTAAACAACTTGCCACAGGACAGAGAAACGCTGTTTTACTATAACGTGCGGGAAATTCCGCCGCGCGCCAAAGAACAGAATGTAATGCAAATCGCCATGCAAAGTCGTCTGAAACTGTTCTGGCGACCCAAATCGATTGAATTAAAAGAGGGAGAGATGGTACCCCTGCAAAAATTGACGATTACCCACAGCGCCGCCGGGTTGACCCTGAATAACCCGACGCCTTATCACATTACCGTCGGTTATATCGGAACTAACGGCAAGACATTAATGCCCGGAACAGACAGCATTATGGTTACCCCTTTTGGGACTGCAACTCAGCAAATTAAAAACCTTCCGACGACCTTCCTACTGGGTTTTGTTGGTGATTACGGTGGGCTGGAAATGTTCAAAATTGACTGTAATTCCGTTCAGTCACTCTGCCAAGCTACACCTGCGAAGAAGGGAAAATTATGATCATGCTTTTTCGTCTCCTGGCAATATTGTGCTTGTTTGTTAATGTTTCTTCTTATGCAGTCGATTGCTATCAGAATAAACGTTTTGGTAATACAGAAATAAATAAACCTATGCCTGCGTTCAAAGTACCACAGGATGCTGAGATTGGTCAGAAAATTTGGGAAAGCGATGATATTAATACAAAAGTTTTTTGCAACAGGGCCGTCAATTGGTCAGAAAGCAATCCATATGAAAATGTTCATGCCTGGATAAAAATAGCAGAGTTCAATGATCCCTCTGTGATAAACAACCCATACTTAACATTTGGTGTAACTTATAATGGACAGGATTACGAAGGAAACAATCAGGGCATTGATACAGGATATTGTCTGGATAGAGCAAACCCATTTCAGATTGTGACTGACACATGCACTAATACTGGTGTCCTCCAAACAGAGGTCACCTTCAATGCTCGATTTCGCTTGTATGTAAAACTTAAACAACACCCCCCAAAGGACACGAAAATTGACTTCAGTACGGTCAATATATTGCAATTCGATGGTTCACAAGGAGCGAACACCGATAATAGAGCCAAAAATTTACACGCTAATATTACTGGACTCGACAATATTTCTTTTCTTGATTGTAGCATAGACATTCGCATTTTCCCTGAAAGTCAAATCGTTAATTTCGGACGTATTGACCCGAGTACAATCGTGACTATACCACCAACAGCTACATTTGATGTTTCAACAATTCGGGATGCTACTGCTAATTGTAGCGAACAATTTGATGTCGCAACCAGTTTCTACACTGATGATACATTATATGATAATACACACTTAGAAATGGGAAACGGTCTTATAATGCACATTACAGATCAAGTTGATAAGACAGATATGAAATTTAATCAGTATAAACTATTTACTACTTATAAACCTAATGAAACCCCAGCAGTAATAACACGAAGTTACCAGGCGAAGCTAACGACAGAACCAGGTGCAACACTGGTTTATGGCCCATTTCAAAAGGACCTGATTGTTAAAATCAACTACAACTAGCCATAAAAACGCCGGGAATATCCCGGCGTTTTCATCTTCAATATTTTGAGTTATTAACTAGCTTTACGCTCATGTGCCTGACGGTATGCCACCAGGTCTTCAATAGTCACGAGCGCCATATTGTGTTTATTGGCAAACTCAATGCACTCTGGTGCACGCGCCATCGTGCCATCGTCATTAGTCAGCTCACACAACACACCAGCTGGTTTAAAGCCTGCCAGCGTCATCAGATCAATAGTCGCTTCGGTATGGCCGCCACGCGTCAGCACACCACCCGCCTGCGCGCGCAGTGGGAATACGTGGCCAGGACGATTCAAGTCTGAAGGTTTAGCACCATCAGCAATCGCAGCACGAACGGTCGTAATACGGTCAGCGGCAGAAACACCGGTAGTCACCCCTTCAGCCGCTTCAATGGTCACGGTAAAACCGGTGCCATAGGCGCTGGTGTTTTTTTCTACCATCATTGGCAGATCGAGCTGTTTACGGCGATCTTCAGTGATGCACAGGCAAACAATACCGCTACCGTGGCGAATGGTCAGTGCCATCTGCTCAACGGTCATGGTTTCTGCCGGGAAGATCATATCGCCTTCGTTTTCACGGTCTTCATCATCAAGCACCATTACACCGCGTCCTTCACGCAGCGCTGCCAGTGCATTTTCAACACGTTCGAAAGGCGTACCAAAAGAGGAAAGTAGCGTCTGATTCATGGTAAAAAAACCTCACTAAAATTATGGTTACCAGAATCAGGGCAGTCTTAGGAGTGGCGGCATATAGCCAAAATAACGTGAGCGGGCCCATGCCCGACAGAATCGTTACTCTCTCCCATCCGGACTCTAACCGTCGGCCCCGGAATTACACCGGATCTGCTGTCCTTTGAGTTCGCACCCAAAGCGCTCGCGGGCTTTCAACTGAGTTGATTTACCGCCGGTGGGGAATTTCGCCCCGCCCTGAGAATAAGCGGATTCACTATAACGCTAATGATTAGCGGCAGCAACGCATAGCTTCACATAATTCTGGTTTATGACTTACCCTTATCGCACTACAATGGCACTCAACACCTATCAGTACAGGGAAACTACAATGATTGACCCGAAAAAAATTGAGCAAATCGCTCGCCAGGTTCACGAATCAATGCCTAAAGGAATCAGGGAGTTCGGGGAAGATGTGGAGAAAAAAATCCGCCAAACCCTACAAGCGCAGTTGACGCGTCTCGATCTGGTAAGCCGCGAAGAATTCGACGTTCAGACGCAAGTCCTGTTACGGACTCGTGAAAAACTGGCGTTACTGGAACAACGCATCAGCGAACTGGAAGCGCGCAATAATCCGGTAGCAGAACTTCAATCTCCTCCAGCTATCCCTCCGGTTGATAAAGCAGAATAAAGCACCACAAAAACGGGCCAGACGGCCCGTAATATCAATGTTCTAATTCCAGTTCTCTGGTTTGCATCATCTGTTGGCAATACCAGGCATAACGTGCGCAAAACCAGGTTCTATGTTCTTCATCCATGTTACCAGTAACGGCCAAAATATCGACCGGGCGACCTTCTGCGTGCATTCTGGCAAAACTACGCGCCAGGAAATCGAAGTTATTTAAAGAATTAAGACTATGATCCATAAGCACATCCTCCGGTTATCGCATACCTTTTAAGGCCATATGCTTTTTCTGGTTTCAGTATTCCCCAATCAGTGTAGTGCCTTTAAACATAACGTGCGTAAATATATTGTTCCCGATCACACTTTTTAGTGAAAAATAAAAAACAACATTAAAAGACTTTCTCTTTCAGAACATCTCTAACATGTGTTATTATTAACAAAGATAAATGTAAGCAAGGAAATTATCGCAAAATAAATATTGCGTCACTAAATGGACATTAGAGTGACATATGAGTTTATTCGCTGACTATAACACCCCTTATCTTTTCGCTATTTCTTTTGTACTTTTGATCGGCCTTTTAGAAATTTTTGCGCTTATCTGCGGTCACATGCTTTCCGGTGCTCTTGATGCACATCTTGACCATTATGATTCCATAACCACAGGTCATATTAGCCAGGCACTTCATTATCTCAATTTTGGAAGATTGCCAGCTCTCGTCGTTCTCTGCTTACATGCTGGTTTTTTTGGCCTTATTGGCATCCTGCTACAGCAGGTCTGCATCATGGTCTGGCAATCACCACTCACAAATCTGTTTGTGGTTCCTGTCAGTTTACTGCTAACGATTATTGCAGTGCATTATACCGGTAAAGTAATTGCGCCCTGGTTACCACGAGATCATAGCACTGCTATTACAGAAGACGATTATATTGGCTGCATGGCATTAATTACCGGACATCAGGCCACTTCAGGTAACCCCTGTGAAGGAAAACTCACCGATCAATTTGGCCAAATACATTATTTACTACTGGAACCTGAAGAAGAAAAAACTTTCACTAAAGGAGACAAAGTATTAATTATTTGCCGACTTTCTGCAACGCGATATTTGGCGAAAAAAAATCCCTGGCCCCAAATACTGTAATTTATTAATCAAAAGGAAATTTAATAATGGATGATATTGTTAATTCTGTGCCCTCCTGGATGTTTACCGCAATTATTGCCGTATGCATTCTGTTAATTATTGGAATTATTTTCGCCAGGCTCTATCGTCGCGCTTCGGCAGAGCAAGCTTTTGTTCGTACTGGTTTAGGTGGGCAAAAAGTGGTAATGAGCGGTGGCGCAATCGTGATGCCGATCTTTCATGAAATAATCCCCATCAATATGAATACTCTGAAGCTGGAAGTCAGCCGCTCAACCATTGATAGCCTGATTACGAAAGATCGTATGCGCGTCGATGTCGTTGTCGCTTTCTTTGTGCGGGTAAAACCGTCAGTGGAAGGTATTGCCACCGCCGCCCAGACGCTGGGGCAACGCACCCTGTCGCCTGAAGACTTACGTATGTTGGTTGAAGATAAATTTGTCGATGCCCTCCGTGCAACAGCTGCACAAATGACCATGCATGAGTTACAGGATACCCGCGAGAACTTCGTGCAGGGCGTACAAAATACCGTTGCTGAAGATCTGTCGAAAAACGGCCTGGAACTGGAAAGCGTTTCACTTACCAACTTTAACCAGACGTCGAAAGAACATTTCAATCCTAACAACGCCTTTGACGCCGAAGGTTTAACCAAGCTGACGCAGGAGACGGAGCGCCGTCGTCGCGAACGTAACGAAGTCGAACAGGATGTAGAAGTTGCGGTGCGTGAGAAAAACCGTGATGCGCTTTCGCGGAAGCTGGAGATTGAACAGCAAGAAGCGTTTATGACGCTTGAGCAGGAGCAGCAGGTTAAAACCCGTACCGCTGAGCAGAATGCGAAAATTGCGGCTTTTGAGGCCGAGCGTCGTCGGGAAGCAGAGCAGACGCGAATTCTGGCTGAACGACAGATTCAGGAAACGGAAATCGACCGCGAACAGGCCGTCCGTTCCAGAAAAGTTGAAGCTGAACGTGAAGTTCGCATTAAAGAGATCGAACAGCAGCAGGTCACCGAAATCGCCAACCAGACGAAATCGATCGCTATTGCCGCCAAATCGGAACAGCAGTCACAAGCGGAAGCGCGTGCCAACCTTGCACTTGCAGAAGCGGTAAGCGCCCAGCAAAATGTAGAAACCACTCGCCAGACCGCAGAAGCCGATCGTGCTAAACAAGTTGCCCTAATCGCTGCCGCGCAGGATGCAGAAACCAAAGCGGTTGAACTGACCGTGCGGGCGAAAGCAGAGAAAGAAGCCGCAGAGATGCAGGCGGCGGTGATCGTTGAGTTAGCCGAAGCTACGCGTAAAAAAGGCCTGGCGGAAGCAGAAGCGCAACGTGCGCTGAACGATGCTATCAACGTACTTTCTGACGAGCAAACCAGCCTTAAATTCAAACTGGCATTGTTGCAGGCGCTCCCTGCGGTAATTGAGAAATCTGTGGAACCAATGAAGTCTATCGACGGTATTAAGATTATTCAGGTCGATGGTCTGAACCGTGGTGGTACCGCAGGGGATGCAATATCAGGTAGCGTTGGTGGAGGAAATCTGGCGGAACAAGCGTTATCAGCCGCGCTTTCTTATCGCACACAGGCACCGCTGATTGACTCCTTACTCAATGAAATCGGTGTTTCAGGCGGCTCACTGGCGGCATTGACTTCACCCTTAACCTCAACAACTCCCGTCGCAGAA
Source organism: Escherichia sp. HH091_1A (assembly GCF_030295175.1). NCBI lineage: Bacteria > Pseudomonadati > Pseudomonadota > Gammaproteobacteria > Enterobacterales > Enterobacteriaceae > Escherichia > Escherichia sp. HH091_1A. The sequence goes on from NZ_AP025747.1 coordinate 3,833,000, forward strand.
AACATAGAATAAATTTTCAACTATGAACATCCCTGGCCCAAAAAGCCGGGGATTTTTTATATCTGCGTTCCGCTAAAAAGTACAAATGATCAGGTTGTTACAGCGTTTTGCGAGCCGACTCGGGGAAGAGAAAACTGCATCAGGGAAAGCATTGCGCGGGGTCCGGCGCTCATCAACAATCGGGGAGCCAGCAAGGGGCTGAAACGGGAAAGCCCCTCCCGAGGAAGGGGCCTTGCATAAGGAAAGGGTTATGATGAAGTTCGTCATCATACTGATTGTGCTGTTACTGATAAGTTTCCACGCTTATTAACGGCCATTCAGAGGGGGGAGAAATCCTCCCTTACCCTTGTTCCTTTACTTTAGGTTGAAAAAAGATCAGCGTCAAGAAGGTTTCATTAACACATATCCCTGGCCCAAAAAACCGGGGATTTTTTATATCTGTGTTCCACAAAAAACTGCAAATGATCAGGTTGTTGCAGCGTTTTGCGTGACCGCTCGGGGAAGGGAGAACTGCCACAGAGAAAGCGTTGCGCGGGGTCTGGCGCTCATCAACAATCGGGGAGCCAGCAAGGGGCTGAAACGGGAAAGCCCCTCCCGAGGAAGGGGCCTTATAGAAGGAAAGGGTTATGATGAAGTTCGTCATCATACTGGTTGTGTTGTTACTGTTAAGTTTCCCGACTTACTAACAACTCATCAGAGGGGGGAGAAATCCTCCCTTACCCTTGTTCCTTTACTTTAGGTTGAAAAAACAACAGCGTCAATAGGTCTATCCGGCACAACGCGAGAACTGTGAACCGCTTTCCGGTTAGCCTTTTTTATCCTGTTGGATCTTCTTGATAATGTTAGTGGTCGAGCAACCGTCTTCGAAGTTGAGCACCAGCACTTCGCCACCATTGGCCCAGACTTCTTTACTCCCGGCAATCTCTTCTGGTTTATAGTCGCCGCCTTTCACCAGCAGATCTGGCAGGATCCCGGCAATCAAGCGCTGCGGCGTGTCTTCTTCAAACGACACCACCCAGTCAACCGCTTCCAGTGCGCCCAGCACAATCATACGCTGTTCGAGTGGGTTAACCGGGCGAGAATCCCCTTTCAGCCGTTTGGTGGAGGCATCGCTGTTGACGGCGACAATCAGGCGGTCACCCAACTTGCGGGCGTTTGCCAGATAGGAGACATGCCCGGCGTGGAGAATGTCGAAGACGCCGTTAGTCATCACCACTTTTTCACCGCGTTTACGCGCCGCCGCTACCGCCAGCTTCAGCTCCTCTTCGGTCATCACACCAAAGCCGGTATCTGCACGTCCACGTACTGCGTTTTCCAGCTCGATCGGCGAAACCGTGGATGTTCCCAGTTTGCCAACCACCACACCGGCCGCCGCGTTGGCAAAGAAGCAGGCTTCTTCCAGCGAATTACCCGCCGCCAGCGTTGCTGCCAGCACACCAATCACCGTATCGCCCGCACCGGTGACGTCATACACTTCTTGCGCCTGGGTTGGCATATGCAGCGGCTCTTTACCCGGTTGCAGCAGCGACATCCCCTGCTCGGAACGGGTTACCAGCAGCGCAGAGAGTTCGTAGTCGGCAATCAGTTTCATGCCGCGTTCAACAATCTCTTCTTCTGTTTTACATTTACCAACAACAGCTTCAAATTCCGAGAGATTCGGCGTTAACAGCGTAGCGCCGCGGTAGCGCTCAAAATCGGTGCCTTTTGGATCAATCAGCACCGGAACGCCCGCTTTACGCGCCAGTTGGATCATCTGCTGCACGCTTGCCAGCGCACCTTTCGCGTAGTCAGAGAGCACCAGCGCGCCAATCGAACTCAGCGCCTGATTAATCCGCTCGTGCAGCGGCTGCGGATCAACCCCTTCGAAACCTTCTTCAAAATCCAGACGGATCAGCTGTTGGTTGCGGGAAAGTACCCGTAATTTGGTGATGGTCGGATGCGTCGGTACAGAAACGAAGTCGCATTTGACGTTGACGTCGGCCAGAGATTTACTCAGCGCGCGCGCCGCATCGTCAATGCCCGTCAACCCGACCAGGCGTGCATTAGCACCGAGAGAAGCGATATTCATCGCCACGTTAGCCGCGCCGCCCGGACGTTCTTCGATGGTATTCACTTTAACCACGGGCACCGGCGCTTCCGGCGAGATACGGCTGGTGGGACCGTACCAGTAACGATCCAGCATCACATCACCAACCACCATCACTCCTGCACGTTCAAACTCTGGCAGCGTTACTTTCATTCCTGTCTCCTGAGAGATTCAAAATTTGCGCGCGATAATACCATACTTCATTCTTCCACCAGCCACTTCTGCCAGCTTGCCCGCACCAGATCACGCTCTGCGGTGAAGCAATCCTCCGACACATGGCCCGGCAATTCCTGTAATGCCAGATGATGAAGTTCATCGCGCAGCGTAGTGTAAGCACGGGTCAGCACCATCGCTTCCTGCTCTTCCATAATGTCGTTTTGCGCCAGCAGCTCCAGAATACGCACGTTGTCTGACCAGCGCGTTAACTTCGGTTTTTCATGAGCGTAGCGCAACACCAGATATTGGGTAATAAATTCGATATCGGTAATTCCGCCTTCATCGGCTTTGATATCAAAGCGATCGCGATGTTTATTGCCGAGATGAGCGCGCATTTTCTCGCGCATTTCCCGCACTTCCGTTTGCAGAGTTTTACCTTCACGCGGCAGCGTCATAATCTCGCGACGCACCGCGTCAAAGTGCGCGGTGAGCTGCGGATCGCCGTACACTACACGCGCACGCACCAGCGCCTGATGTTCCCACGTCCAGGCCTCGTTTTTCTGATAATCGGCAAACGCTTCTGCAGAGGTGACCAGCATTCCCGCCGCCCCGGACGGACGCAGTCGAGCATCCACTTCATACAAAATGCCGGAAGAGGTGCGCGTACTGAACAGATGCATAATGCGTTGCGCCAGACGCAGATAAAACTGTCGTCCGTCGATTTCCCGCTCGCCGTCAGTCATTGCATCCATTGGGCAATCATGGAGGAAGATCAGGTCAAGATCGGAACTGTAGCCTAACTCCCAGCCGCCCAGCTTGCCGTAGCCGACCACCGCAAAACCACGCCCTTCGCGTTCGTTCAGGTGATTTGGCTTACCGTAGCGGGCAACCATTTGAACCCATGCCTGTTGTACGACAGCATCTATCATGGCTTCTGCCAGCCAGGTTAAGTGATCGCTCACTTTCATGACCGGTAGCGTACCGGCGATATCCGCCGCCGCGATGCGTAAAAGTTGCGCCTGTTTGAACTGACGCAGCGCCTCAAGCTGTTGCTCTTCGTCATCTTCCGGCACGCGCAGCAAATACTGGCGCAGTTCATCACGGTAGGCATCCGTCGCCGTCGGCTGGTAGAGAGTGTTTGGATCGAGCAGTTCGTCCAGCAATAATGGATAACGCGCCAGTTGGCTGGCAATCATCGGCGATGCGGCACACAGAGAAATCAAATGCTTAAGCGCCGCGGGGAATTCACTAAGCAATTCTAAATAGGTAGTGCGGGTAACAATCCCCACCAGCAAGGCGGTAATGCGCGACAGCGTGACAGCAGCGTCTTCACGCGCACAGACATCACTTAGCAGATGCGGCATCAGATGGTCGAGCACCTGACGTCCTCGCGGCCCGATTGTGCGCTTATCCAGCTCTTTGCGGAAATCGGCAATCAGTGTTAGCACCTGTTTGCGATCATCTTCGCTAAGATGCGCCAGTACTGGCGTAGTGTCATCTTCCTGCAACGCATCCTGCCACAGCTCACGCCACTGTTCCGACAGCGACTCTTCCTGAGTTTCGCTTTCGTCATCGCCAATCAATTCGTTAAACACCCGGCGCACATTGGTCATATGTCCGGTCAGCGCCCCGGTCAGTTGCGGCCAGTCAGCAAAGTCCATCGCCCACGCCAGCCGCGCACGGTTAAGCTCATCAGAAGGAAGTGTCTGGGTTTGTTCGTCGTTAATGCTTTGCAGCAGGTTTTCCAGGCGCCGCAGGAACAGATACGCCACTCGCAATTGTTCAGCATCGTTTTCAGAAAGCAGATGCAGCGCGGCAATGGCGCTGAGCGTTGGCAGTAAAGAGCGCGATTGCAGCGACGGTTCGCGCCCGCCGCGAATGAGCTGGAATACCTGGACGATAAATTCAATTTCGCGAATGCCACCCGCGCCAAGTTTGATGTTGTCGGTCAAACCGCGTCGGCGCACTTCACGGGCAATCATTCCTTTCATGTTGCGCAGCGACTGGATCACGCTGAAATCGATGTAACGGCGGAAAACAAACGGGCGCAGCATCGCACGCAACTCGTTAGCATAGACGCCGTCGCTATCGCCCATAATCCGCGCCTTGACCATGGCGTATCGCTCCCAGTCGCGCCCCTGCTCCTGGTAATAGTCTTCCAGTGCCGCAAAGCTCAGCACCAGCGGGCCACTTTCGCCAAACGGACGCAGTCGCATATCCACGCGATAGACGAAGCCATCCTGCGTTGGTTGATCCAGCACTTTAATCAGCCGCTGACCCATGCGGGTAAAGAACTGAGCGTTATCCAGTTCCCTGCGTCCGCCCTGCGTGCAACCATGTTCCGGCCAGGCAAAAATCAGATCGATATCTGAGGAGAAATTCAGCTCCCCACCGCCCAGCTTACCCATGCCTAAAATCAGCAGCGGTTGCGCTTCGCCCTGCGCATTGCACGGCGTTCCCCACTCGCGGCAGCAAGCGTCATACAGCCAGTCACGCGCCGCAACAATCAGCGTCTCCGCCAGATGACTGAGCTGCTGCAAAATGCTCTCTTCAGTAACCAGTGCCAGCGTTTGCGCCCAGGCGATGCGCACCATAATGCGCCGCCGGAATAGCCGCAGCTCGCGCATTAACCCGGCTTCGTCACTCACATTACTGAGCGCCTCCTGCAACCATGCAGTGTAATGCTGCCATTCGTCGGCCTGCGGCGGTTGGCTTTCCAGTTCCGTCAGCCACTCTGGATGCGCAATTATGCTGTCCTGCAGAAAATCACTAAAAGTAAGTACTGACTTCGCCTGTGCACTAAGTGATTCCTCGGCTAAAGGCGCTGGCAGCCGCTCAACAACGGTCTGCCAGTACTGCTGTAACGGTGAAGAGAGCGGCTTCATAAGCGATTTTATCCTTGCCTGATTAACGTTTTCCGCTGTGCAACCAGAACGGTTCCTGATTGTTTGCCTCATTACGGAAATGTTCAATTTCAATGCGTTGCCCGGTCGCAATGGCATGACGCAGTCCCTGCCAGTTCTCCAGCCAGGCTTGCGCGACGAGAGGATCGTAGTAACCCGCCAGCAACAATATTGAGTCAATGTCACGCGTCAGGCGCGGCAATTGGTCACGGTAGCGATCGCCTAATGGCTGGCAGAAAACGCTTTTCAGTTCAGCGGCATGGCGGGAAAGATGGATATCGGCAAAGCGTTTGAAAGAATCGCTGATTTTGCCCTGCGCTTTGGCATCTAAAAACGGCTGCCAGGCTTTGCTTACCAGCCATTCGGTCAACGCCAGCTTCGCCATCGCCGTTTCGGTAGAGTAGACCGCCGTTACGGCAGACACCGCTGAAGCGATGGTCGCTTCGCATTGAGTCAGCAAATCACGTAAGTGAGTGCTCGCTTTACGCGGCACAATACCGCCGAACAGCATCAGCGTATGACGGACCAGACCGATGGCTGCCAGCACCTGCTCTTTCGCCGTATCGTTGCCACGTACCCACAGTTCTTCATGATACTGCCATTGCGCTAACGCCAGCTCGAGCGCCGCTTCCAGCCCCTGTTCCACATCAGCTTTTGCCGCAACATGCAAAATGGTGGTCGGTTTGATTTCACGCGCGGGATTGCCCTGCGCCAGATTATAGCCGCGCGCGGCTTTGCTCAGGCTGCCCTGACGTAATCCGGTTTGCGATACCAGTTGGTTCGCCAGTTTCAGTACCGCGCGCGTATCGCCGCTAAGCAACTCCAGTTCCAGCTCGCAGATAGGCTCAGCAAATTCACCCGCTTTCACCTCGCCCTGATCGAGAGCGATTTCAATGCTGCTGCCATCGACCTCCACCAACCATTTTTCGCGATAAAAATCGGTGCTGAACAGTGGCTTCACGCGGGACGCGAGATCGGCTGGTAACTCACCGTTCGGCCAGACTTCCGTCGGTAACTGCGCCAGGTCGAGCGTCGGTTCGCTCAACGCCACGTTATATTCCGGGCGCTGGTGTAAGCCGCCTGTCACTCTTCCTGCAACTTTCATGGTCATCTCATAGCGACCGTTTTCGCCACGGATACGTAAGCCCATGTCGTGCCCACGCAGCCAGTTATCCAGCGTTTCGTAGTAAATATTCAGCAACTGCACGGGGTCATGGTGCTCGCCGCCCAGCGTATTGAGATGGTCACGCAACGCCTCAACGGCACTGTGATTAACAATAAACTTTAATTCGATTTCCTGAGCCATCCTTCCTCCACTGGGTACTCCCCCCCAACGTAGGCGGGAGGGGAATTTGGGCTGTTAAGCCCGCAGTTTATCAGCCACGCTGATTCTGAATATACTTTTTCACAACTTCCAGCGGTGCTCCACCACATGAACCGATGAAATAAGAGCGTGACCAGAGTACGGGCTTTGAATACGCGGCGCGCAAATCAATAAAATCATTCCGCAGCCGCCTACTGGTAACGGACTTAAGGCTGTTTACCAGCTTTGTGAGTTGCACCAACGGTGGGTATTCAATCAGCATGTGAACATGATCTGCCTCGCCGTCACATTCCTTTAACTCGGCGCCAAAGTCCGCGCATACCTCCGCTACATACTGACGCATGTTTGCATGATGCAATTCACCAAAAACTGGACGGCGGTATTTTGTCATAAAAACAACGTGAACATGCAACAGGTAAGCTGAATAGCGTGAACGATTGATTTCGCACACGTATTGATCCTCCCAAAAAAATGTGGATATATTGTACATTCTAAATAACCACATACTGAATGCAAAATGTTAATCCAGAAAGCATATAAATACAGGCTCTACCCCACTGACCAGCAGGCGCAAAGGTTGCGTCAGTTGTGCGGTTGCGCTCGCTTTGTCTGGAACTATGCACTGAATGAAACACTGAGCATTCATGACGCGGGCGGAAAAATTCCGTCAGCTTTCGACCTGAATAAACGACTTACGGGCTGGAAAAAACTCCCTGAGCTGGCCTTTCTTGCTGAGGGTTACACTGACAACCTCCAGCAGAAACTGAAAGACCTGCGGAGCGCATGGGATCGCTGTTTTGATAAATCCCTGACGGCTGAAAAGCCCGTTTTCAAAAAGAAAACCAAAGGCTGCGACTCTATTCGGTTCGTCAATTTCAGCAAATATTGTGGGCTGGATTATGGCCGTGTGAAACTCCCGTCAGGACTGGGCTGGGTTAAATTTCGTCAGTCCCGGAAGATTGAAGGCGTCATTAAAAATTGCACCATCAGCCAGCATGCCGGACACTGGTATGTGTCTTTTCAGGTCGAATTAGCTGTTACCGATCCGATTCACGCATCGACCAGCGCAATAGGCCTGGATGCAGGTATAACGAAGCTGGCAACACTTTCAGACGGCACGGTCTTTAAACCGGTAAACAGCTTTAAAAAAAATCAGGATAAGCTGGCTCGCTTACAGCGCCATCTGGCCCGGAAGGTTAAATTCTCCGCCAACTGGAAAAAGCAGAAAGCGAAGATTTCCCGTTTCCACTCTCATATCGCAAACATCCGCCGCGATTACCTTCATAAAACCACGACGACGATCAGCAAAAACCACGCGATGATAGTCATTGAGGATTTAAAGGTTTCGAACATGTCAAAATCAGCAGCGGGTACGGTAGACCAGCCGGGGCGCAACGTCGCGGCAAAATCAGGTCTTAACCGGGCGATACTGGATCAGGGCTGGGCAGAAATGCGCCGCCAGCTCGAATATAAGCAGGCATGGCGCGGCGGTGATGTGCTGGCGATTAATCCGGCGTACACCAGTCAGAAATGCGCATGTTGTGGGCATACATCGAAAAATAACCGCAGGGCGCAGGCGAGCTTTATCTGTACCGCGTGCGGCTATACGGCAAACGCCGATGTAAACGGCGCTCGAAATATATTAACAGCAGGTTTTGAAGTCATGGCGGCAGGACAAATATTGCCGTCAGTCCGTAAAGGACGCGCCCGTAAGGCGGCGTAAGCCGTCGAGCGAGGAACCGGGCAATGCGGCAACGTATTGCTACCCTGACAAGGGAATCCCCCTCCTGAGTCGCTTTGCGCGAAGGTGGGGGAGGATGTCAAGGCCTTTACTTATCGGTTATGTCACATAAGTGACGATGAACGGCGAACTTAATGCGATCTTTTTTGTCAGTAGATAGTATTTTGCGCCAAATTGCCATGCAACGGGCAATTTGACGGGCGTAAAAGTTTGAAGCAGTGGCAAGACCTGACACAGAGGATTCCGATTGATGTCGAATGCTTTGCGTAGCGACACTGATGCCACTACTATCGTTCCACTTTCCATGACAATAACGACAGCCTGATGCCAAAATTACGCCTGATCGGATTAACTTTACTCGCACTTAGCGCGACTGCCGTCTCACACGCTGAAGAAACGCGCTATGTTTCCGACGAACTGAATACCTGGGTCCGTAGCGGTCCGGGAGACCATTATCGCCTCGTGGGCACGGTTAACGCCGGCGAGGAAGTGACCTTATTACAAACTGACGCCAACACCAATTATGCCCAGGTGAAAGACAGCTCTGGCCGTACCGCCTGGATCCCGTTGAAACAACTTAGCACAGAGCCAAGCCTGCGCTCCCGTGTGCCAGATCTGGAAAATCAGGTCAAAACCCTGACCGATAAGCTCACCAATATCGATAACACCTGGAATCAGCGCACGGCAGAAATGCAGCAAAAAGTGGCGCAAAGCGACAGTGTGATCAACGGGTTAAAAGAAGAAAATCAGAAACTGAAAAACGAGCTGATTGTCGCGCAGAAAAAGGTCGATGCCGCCAGCGTACAGCTGGATGACAAACAGCGCACCATCATCATGCAGTGGTTTATGTATGGTGGCGGCGTGCTGGGGCTTGGCTTGCTGCTCGGTCTGGTACTGCCGCACCTGATCCCAACGCGCAAACGTAAAGATCGCTGGATGAACTAAATCGCCTTCTTCGTTGCACTGTCTTATTATTAGGAATTGTGTATTTGACGAAGGGATGATGGCGTGAAGATTTATCTGGTCGGTGGTGCTGTTCGGGATGCATTGTTAGGGCTACCGGTCAAAGACAGAGATTGGGTGGTAGTCGGTAGTACGCCACAGGAGATGCTCGACGCGGGCTACCAGCAGGTAGGCCGCGATTTTCCTGTTTTTCTGCATCCGCAAACGCATGAAGAGTATGCGCTGGCACGTACCGAACGGAAATCCGGTTCCGGTTACACCGGATTTACCTGCTATGCCGCACCAGATGTCACGCTGGAAGATGATCTTAAGCGTCGTGATCTGACCATTAATGCACTAGCCCAGAACGATGACGGCGAGATTATCGACCCGTACAATGGTCTGGGCGATCTGCAAAATCGTCTGTTGCGCCATGTTTCCCCCGCTTTTGGCGAAGATCCGTTACGTGTACTGCGCGTGGCGCGTTTTGCTGCGCGTTATGCCCACCTCAGTTTTCGTATTGCTGATGAAACGCTGGCGCTGATGCGCGAGATGACCCACGCGGGTGAACTGGAACACCTGACGCCTGAACGGGTGTGGAAAGAGACGGAAAGCGCCCTCACTACCCGCAATCCCCAGGTGTTCTTCCTGGTACTGCGCGATTGCGGCGCACTGCGCGTTTTATTCCCGGAAATTGACGCCCTGTTTGGCGTTCCGGCCCCTGCCAAGTGGCATCCGGAAATCGACACAGGTATTCACACCTTAATGACGCTCTCAATGGCGGCGATGCTAAGTCCGCAGGTCGATGTCCGTTTCGCAACGCTATGCCACGATCTCGGTAAAGGACTGACGCCGCCAGAACTTTGGCCGCGTCATCATGGTCATGGCCCGGCGGGTGTGAAGTTAGTGGAACAACTATGCCAGCGTCTGCGCGTGCCAAATGAAATTCGCGATTTAGCCAGACTGGTGGCTGAGTTTCATGATCTCATCCACACCTTCCCAATGCTGAACCCAAAAACCATCGTCAAACTATTTGATTCCATCGACGCCTGGCGTAAACCGCAGCGTGTCGAGCAACTGGCGCTGACCAGCGAGGCTGATGTGCGCGGCAGAACCGGTTTTGAATCAGCGGACTACCCGCAAGGCCGCTGGTTGCGCGAAGCCTGGGAAGTGGCGCAGTCAGTGCCGACAAAAGACGTCGTTGAAGCGGGATTTAAAGGTGTGGAGATTCGCGAGGAGCTGACCCGACGGCGGATTGCGGCGGTAGCCAGCTGGAAGGAACAACGTTGTCCAAAGCCTGATTAAGCACTTGAATTTCAATTTATTGCAAACACCGGCCAGGTCGGATAAGACGCACAAGCGTCATATCCGACACTATTCCTCAATCAAAAGAACACAACATACACCGCAGCCGCCACAATAAAGCGATAAATGGCGAACGGTATAAACGAAATGCGCTTAATCAATTGCAGGAAGGTTTTAATCGCTATCAGCGCCACTACGAAGGCAGTGATAAACCCAACGGCAAACATCGGGATATCGCCAGTTGTCAGGAAGCCCCAGCTTTTGTAGAGATCGAGCGCCGTTGCGCCCATCATCATCGGCACCGCCAGCAGGAACGAGAACTCGGAAGCCGCGTAACGGCTCACGCCCATCAGCATCCCGCCAGATATGGTCGCCCCGGAGCGTGAAAAACCCGGCCACAGCGCCAGACACTGGAAGCAGCCAATCATAAACGCCTGACGATAGGTCATATCATCGAGACCCGGCGCACGCGGTTCTTTTGGTTTCAGGCATTCGGCGGCAATCAGCAACAGACCGCCAACGACCAGCGCATACATCACATTTATTGGATTAAACAACGACTTAATCGTGTCGTGGAACAACAGCCCCAGTACTACCGCTGGGATCATGCCAAGCAGAATGTGGATCAGCGTTAAACGGCCTTTGCTTTCTCCTTCGTGTTGCAGCGGACGACCAAAGTGAATGCCAATCAGGCCAAACAGACGCCGCCAGAACATCACTACTACCGCCAGAATTGATCCTAACTGGATCACGACTTCAAAGGTTTTCGCCGTGTCGCCCTCAAATCCCAACAAGTGACCGACAATAATCATATGGCCCGTGCTGGATACCGGCAGAAATTCTGTCAATCCTTCGACCACACCCAATATTGCCGCTATCAGCAGCGAGTGCATATCGCTCATCAATAAACCCCTAAATTATAAAAATGTAACGCTTGTCCAAACTACTGCAGTATGACCAGGTTATAACCGTTTGGTTTAACAGCTGTAAAATTAATTATTTTCTTTCAGATTATTGCCACGCTCAATGATGACGCCAACATTCGCCGCCCGCGCCACTGCGCCTGGCTTGCTGAGTTTGATACGCACCCACGGCGAGTTGAAGCGTGCTAACAGCAGCTCCGCCACCTCTTCCGCCACACGTTCCACCAGCGCAAAACGCGCGCCCTCGACGTGGCTGACTACCGTTTCTGCAATGTCAGCGTAACTGAGGCAATCCGCCACATCATCACTTTTCGCCGCTTTACGGTTATCCCACGCCATTTCGATATCGAACACTAACTTCTGTTCGATGGTCTGTTCCCAGTCGTAAACACCAATAGTGGTGATTACCGAAAGTTGCTCTATAAATACAATATCCATCACGTCCTGCCTGCTTTTTGGCTAACCGGATACCACTTCCGGCGAAATGTGCGTATTATCCACAGATTCATCGTTGAACACGAATTTTCAAAACGGAACAGCTTATGAGTGCAATCGCGCCTGGAATGATCCTCATCGCGTACCTCTGCGGCTCCATTTCCAGTGCCATTCTGGTTTGCCGCTTGTGTGGGCTGCCCGATCCGCGAACCAGCGGCTCCGGTAATCCTGGCGCAACCAATGTGTTACGTATCGGTGGCAAGGGAGCAGCCGTAGCAGTACTGATTTTCGACGTTCTGAAAGGAATGTTGCCCGTCTGGGGCGCGTATGAATTAGGTGTCAGCCCCTTCTGGCTAGGCTTAATTGCCATCGCCGCCTGCCTTGGACACATCTGGCCCGTTTTCTTCGGTTTTAAAGGAGGAAAAGGCGTTGCTACCGCTTTTGGTGCCATCGCACCAATTGGCTGGGATCTCACCGGAGTAATGGCGGGAACCTGGTTACTGACCGTGCTATTGAGCGGATACTCGTCGCTGGGAGCGATTGTCAGCGCACTGATTGCTCCATTTTACGTCTGGTGGTTTAAGCCACAATTCACCTTCCCGGTTTCGATGCTCTCATGCCTGATCCTGCTGCGCCATCATGACAACATCCAGCGTCTGTGGCGTCGTCAGGAGACAAAAATCTGGACGAAATTCAAAAGAAAGCGCGAAAAGGATCCTGAGTGATTTTTCGCGAGTCTACATAACCTGATAGCCTTCGTCGGGCTTGCCCAGCCGCTGCTGGCACCATGCCGCCAGAAATTCCACGCAGACACGTAATTTCATGCTGCGATAGAGCGGCTCCCGGTAAACAGCCCAGATATTGGCGCTTTGTGCATACTCCGGCAATACTCGCACCAGTTTGCCACTCTCCAGAAACGGTAAAACATCCCACTCAGAACGCAGCATAATTCCTTTTCCTTCCAGCGCCCATTGCAGCACAATCTCGCCGCTATTGGAGGAAAGGTGCCCGCTTACCTTCACCGATTTTTTCTCCTGACCGTTCCCCAACTCCCATATTCCGTGGGTCATATCACGCTCTTTGGTCACCAGACAGTCATGACGACTTAATTCCTGCAAGGATAGTGGCTGCGGATATTTTTGCAGATACTCAGGTGCTGCACATAATATTCGTTTATTTTTTGTCAAAAGATGCGCAATATAATAATCAGGAATTTCGTCATTAATACGAATATCCAGATCAATATTATCCTGCACTAAATCAATTTGCCGATCGAACAATTCAAAATGCACCTGTAACTCAGGATAATTGCGCATCAGTTCGGTAATAGCTGGCGCAATATGGCTGCGCCCAAAACCAAAACTACAGCCAATACGAATCATCCCCTCCGGGCGCGTTTTGATTTGCGTGACGTCATCGACCAGTCGCTGATATTGGGTGAGGATTTCCAGCGCATGCTCGTAACAACGTTGGCCACTTTCAGTCAGCGCCACGCCGCGGGCGGAGCGGTTCAGCAGCGTTGTTGCCAGCGTATTTTCAAGGATTTGGATCCGCTTGGTGACAAATGCAGGCGTTTGCCCAAGCGTCGCCGCTGCAGCACTAAAACTCCCGCTGTGGACGATTTCTACCAGTACCTGCAAATCTTTGGCTAAAGGCCAGCTATTCAGCATCGTTAATTATCCGCAGTTGTGATAAGCGCAGTGTATTTCGCAAAACATTGCCATTCCCTGCTCTGGCGCAATATTCATTCTTATTTTCGCGTTGATTCACGAACTGTGAATTACATATTCACGGCGGCAAAAAATATAAAACCACATTTTTAGTGGTAGTTTGTGGCGGTGAATTTTTCCAGACAAATACATAAACTGGAGTTGCCATGATGAGCGAAAGTAATAAGCAACAGGCAGTGAATAAGTTGACGGAGATTGTCGCTAACTTTACCGCCATGATTTCTACCCGAATGCCCGATGACGTGGTGGACAAACTAAAACAGCTAAAGGATGCCGAAACGTCGTCGATGGGGAAAATCATCTACCACACGATGTTCGACAACATGCAAAAAGCAATCGACCTGAATCGTCCTGCCTGTCAGGACACCGGCGAAATCATGTTTTTTGTTAAGGTCGGTTCCCGTTTCCCACTGCTTGGCGAGCTGCAAAGCATTCTTAAGCAAGCCGTGGAAGAGGCAACCGTCAAAGCGCCACTGCGTCACAATGCGGTAGAAATTTTTGACGAAGTGAACACCGGCAAAAATACCGGCAGCGGCGTACCGTGGGTCACCTGGGATATCGTCCCCGACGGTGACGATGCGGAAATCGAAGTTTACATGGCAGGCGGCGGCTGCACGTTGCCTGGTCGTTCGAAAGTGTTAATGCCGTCGGAAGGCTACGAAGGCGTAGTGAAATTCGTCTTCGAAAATATCTCCACCCTCGCCGTAAACGCCTGTCCACCGGTACTGGTAGGCGTGGGCATCGCCACCTCGGTGGAAACCGCCGCTGTGCTCTCACGTAAAGCCATTTTGCGCCCGATTGGCAGCCGCCATCCCAATCCAAAAGCGGCAGAGCTGGAACTACGCCTGGAAGAAGGACTCAACCGTCTGGGGATTGGTCCACAGGGGCTGACTGGCAACAGTTCAGTGATGGGCGTACATATCGAATCTGCCGCCCGCCATCCGTCAACCATCGGCGTTGCTGTTTCTACCGGCTGCTGGGCGCATCGTCGCGGCACACTGCTGGTTCATGCCGATCTCACCTTTGAAAATCTGTCTCACACCCGGAGCGCGTTATGAAAAAGATCCTGACAACCCCGATCAAAGCTGAAGATCTGCAAGATATTCGCGTCGGCGATGTGATCTACCTGACCGGTACGCTGGTAACCTGCCGTGACGTTTGTCACCGTCGCTTGATCGAACTCAAACGTCCGATCCCTTACGATCTCAACGGCAAAGCGATTTTCCACGCTGGCCCCATCGTGCGCAAAAACGGCGACAAATGGGAGATGGTATCCGTCGGCCCGACAACCAGTATGCGTATGGAAAGTTTTGAACGTGAATTTATCGAACAGACCGGCGTGAAACTGGTGGTCGGCAAAGGCGGAATGGGGCCGCTGACCGAAGAAGGCTGCCAGAAATTCAAGGCGCTGCATGTGATTTTCCCGGCAGGCTGCGCAGTACTGGCGGCAACCCAGGTGGAAGAGATTGAAGAGGTGCACTGGACAGAACTCGGGATGCCGGAGTCGCTGTGGGTCTGCCGGGTCAAAGAGTTCGGTCCGCTGATTGTCTCTATTGATACCCACGGCAACAACCTGATAGCCGAAAACAAAAAGCTGTTCGCCGAACGCCGCGATCCCATCGTGGAAGAGATTTGCGAGCACGTCCACTACATCAAATAACCCTCCCGGAGAGGCTCACCCCCTCTCCTTTTTCGCAGGCATAACACGATGAAACCTTCCACTGAATGGTGGCGATACCTTGCGCCGCTGGCGGTCATCGCCATTATTGCTCTAATTCCGGTTCCCGCAGGGCTGGAGAGTCATACCTGGCTCTACTTTGCCGTTTTTACTGGCGTGATCGTTGGACTGATCCTCGAACCCGTGCCGGGTGCCGTGGTGGCGATGGTGGGTATCTCCATTATCGCCATTCTCTCGCCGTGGCTGCTGTTTAGCCCGGAGCAGCTCGCCCAGCCAGGTTTTAAGTTCACCGCCAAATCCCTCTCCTGGGCGGTTTCTGGTTTTTCTAATTCGGTTATCTGGCTGATTTTCGCCGCCTTTATGTTTGGCACAGGCTATGAAAAAACCGGGCTGGGGCGACGTATCGCGCTGATTCTGGTGAAAAAGATGGGGCATCGTACGCTGTTTCTCGGCTATGCGGTGATGTTCTCCGAGCTGATCCTGGCACCTGTAACACCGTCCAACTCAGCGCGCGGTGCGGGGATTATCTATCCCATCATCCGTAACCTGCCACCGCTCTATCAATCACAACCAAACGACAGCAGTTCGCGCAGCATTGGCTCGTACATCATGTGGATGGGGATTGTTGCCGACTGTGTGACCAGCGCCATTTTCCTGACGGCGATGGCACCTAACTTGCTGTTAATTGGCCTGATGAAAAGCGCATCTCACGCCACACTGAGTTGGGGCGACTGGTTTCTCGGCATGTTGCCGCTCAGCATTTTACTGGTTCTGCTGGTTCCCTGGCTGGCTTACGTGCTGTACCCGCCGGTACTGAAGTCTGGTGATCAGGTGCCACGCTGGGCAGAGACGGAACTGCAGGCAATGGGCCCGCTCTGTTCGCGTGAAAAACGGATGCTGGGGCTGATGGTAGGCGCACTGGTGCTGTGGATTTTCGGCGGTGATTATATCGATGCCGCGATGGTCGGTTACAGCGTGGTGGCACTGATGCTGCTTCTGCGCATTATCTGCTGGGACGATATTGTCAGTAATAAAGCGGCGTGGAACGTTTTCTTCTGGCTGGCCTCGCTTATCACCCTCGCTACCGGACTCAACAACACCGGTTTTATTAGCTGGTTTGGCAAACTGTTAGCAGGCAGCTTAAGCGGTTATTCGCCAACGATGGTGATGGTGGCGTTGATTGTGGTCTTTTATCTGCTACGCTACTTCTTTGCCAGCGCCACGGCGTATACCTCCGCTCTCGCGCCGATGATGATTGCCGCCGCGCTGGCGATGCCGGAAATCCCGCTTCCCGTGTTCTGCCTGATGGTTGGCGCGGCCATTGGTCTGGGGAGCATTCTTACACCATACGCCACCGGACCCAGTCCGATTTACTACGGTAGTGGTTATCTGCCAACGGTGGATTACTGGCGACTGGGTGCAATTTTTGGGCTGATATTCCTCGTGTTGCTGGTGATTACCGGCTTACTGTGGATGCCCGTGGTGTTGCTTTAAGTGAGGACGGTGCCGGAAGTGACTCTCCGGCACCTAATAGTTTTACGCGGCCGGTAACTCTGCCAGCGGCCAGCGCGGACGCACGCTAACGCCGAGATCCGCCGTCGCGCCTGCTTTAAACCGCACCATTCCGGCATAGGCGATCATCGCGCCGTTATCAGTACAAAATTCCGGACGCGCGTAGAACACTTCGCCACGGCGTTTTTTCATCATTTCAGCCAGCTTCGCCCGTAACGTGCGGTTAGCACTCACGCCGCCTGCCATTACCAGTCGCTTAAAGCCCGTCTGATCCAGCGCTCGCTTACACTTAATCATCAACGTATCGACCACCGCATCTTCAAAGGCGCGGGCGATATCAGCACGCGTCTGGTCGTCGGTGCCGTTGTCACGAATCGTGTTCGCCGCAAAGGTTTTCAGACCAGAAAAGCTGAAATCCAGCCCCGGACGGTCGGTCATCGGGCGCGGGAAGACAAAGCGCCCGGCAGTACCTTGAGCCGCCATTTTCGACAGTAATGGCCCGCCAGGATAATCCAGCCCTAACAGTTTCGCGGTTTTATCAAACGCTTCACCGGCGGCATCATCGATAGACTCTCCGAGCAGCTCGTACTGACCAATGCCAGTCACACTGATTAACTGCGTATGACCGCCGGAAACCAGCAGCGCCACAAACGGAAATTCCGGTGGGTTATCTTCCAGCATCGGCGCTAACAGATGCCCTTCCATATGGTGTACCGGGATCGCCGGAACGTTCCAGGCAAACGCCAGCGAACGCCCGACCGTTGCGCCAACCAACAGCGCACCGACTAATCCAGGGCCTGCAGTATAGGCCACGGCGTCAATGTCTTTTGCCGTTAAACCGGACTCTTTCAGCGCCGCCTGGATCAACGGTACGGTTTTACGCACGTGATCGCGGGAGGCCAGTTCAGGCACGACGCCGCCGTAGTCAGCGTGCAATTTCACCTGACTATACAATTGGTTGGCTAACAAACCTTTTTCATCGTCGTAAATGGCGATGCCGGTTTCATCGCAGGAAGTTTCAATACCCAGTACACGCATGACTTGTTTTACCTCGCTTTATTACCGCGCAGTGTAGGACCAATGCGGGTTGATGTAAAACTTTGTTCGCCCCTGGAGAAAGCCTCGTGTATACTCCTCACCCTTATAAAAGTCCCTTTCAAAAAAGGCCGCGGTGCTTTACAAAGCAGCAGCAATTGCAGTAAAATTCCGCACCATTTTGAAATAAGCTGGCGTTGATGCCAGCGGCAAACCGAATTAATCAAAGGTGAGAGGCACATGCCGGTAATTAAAGTACGTGAAAACGAGCCGTTCGACGTAGCTCTGCGTCGCTTCAAGCGTTCCTGCGAAAAAGCAGGTGTTCTGGCGGAAGTTCGTCGTCGTGAGTTCTATGAAAAACCGACTACCGAACGTAAGCGCGCTAAAGCTTCTGCAGTGAAACGTCACGCGAAGAAACTGGCTCGCGAAAACGCACGCCGCACTCGTCTGTACTAATTCCCCGAGAGCGTTGCTCTCCGATCAGACCGAGTTGTAGTTGTAAGGCCGTGCTTCCGAAAGGAATGCGCGGCTTATTTTCGTTTATGAATTGCTAAAAATCGGGGCCTATGGCTGGACGAATCCCACGCGTATTCATTAATGATCTGCTGGCACGCACTGACATCGTCGATCTGATCGATGCCCGTGTAAAGCTGAAAAAGCAGGGCAAGAATTTTCACGCGTGTTGTCCATTCCACAACGAGAAAACCCCGTCATTCACCGTTAACGGTGAGAAACAGTTTTACCACTGCTTTGGATGTGGCGCGCACGGCAACGCGATCGACTTCCTGATGAACTATGACAAGCTCGAGTTCGTCGAAACGGTCGAAGAGCTGGCGGCAATGCACAATCTTGAAGTGCCATTTGAAGCAGGCAGCGGCCCCAGTCAGATCGAACGCCATCAACGGCAAACGCTTTATCAGTTGATGGACGGTCTGAATACGTTTTACCAACAATCTTTACAGCAACCTGTAGCCACGTCTGCGCGCCAGTATCTGGAAAAACGCGGACTAAGCCACGAGGTTATCGCCCGCTTTGCGATTGGTTTTGCGCCCCCCGGCTGGGACAACGTCCTGAAACGGTTTGGCGGTAATCCAGAAAATCGTCAGTCATTGATTGATTCGGGCATGTTGGTCACCAACGATCAGGGGCGCAGTTACGATCGTTTCCGCGAGCGGGTGATGTTCCCCATTCGCGATAAACGCGGTCGGGTAATTGGTTTTGGCGGGCGCGTGCTGGGCAACGATACCCCCAAATACCTGAACTCGCCGGAAACCGATATTTTCCATAAAGGCCGCCAGCTATACGGTCTTTATGAGGCGCAGCAGGATAACGCTGAACCCAATCGTCTGCTTGTGGTCGAAGGCTATATGGACGTGGTGGCGCTGGCGCAATACGGCATTAATTACGCCGTCGCATCGTTAGGCACGTCAACCACTGCCGATCACATTCAGTTGTTGTTCCGCGCGACCAACAATGTCATTTGCTGTTATGACGGCGACCGTGCCGGTCGCGATGCTGCCTGGCGAGCGTTGGAAACGGCGTTGCCTTACATGACAGACGGACGGCAGCTACGTTTTATGTTTTTGCCTGATGGCGAAGACCCTGACACGCTGGTGCGCAAAGAAGGTAAAGAAGCGTTTGAAGCGCGGATGGAGCAGGCGATGCCGCTCTCCGCATTTCTGTTTAACAGTCTGATGCCGCAAGTTGATCTGAGTACCCCTGACGGGCGCGCACGTTTGAGTACGCTGGCACTGCCATTGATATCGCAGGTGCCGGGCGAAACGCTGCGAATATATCTTCGTCAGGAATTAGGCAACAAATTAGGCATACTTGATGACAGCCAGCTTGAACGATTAATGCCAAAAGCGACGGAGAGCAGCGTTTCTCGCCCTGTTCCACAGCTAAAACGCACGACCATGCGTATACTTATAGGGTTGCTGGTGCAAAATCCAGAATTAGCGACATTGGTCCCGCCGCTTGAGAATCTGGATGAAAATAAGCTCCCTGGACTTGGCTTATTCAGAGAACTGGTCAACACTTGTCTCTCTCAGCCAGGTCTGACCACCGGGCAACTTTTAGAGCACTATCGTGGTACAAATAATGCTGCCACCCTTGAAAAACTGTCGATGTGGGACGATATAGCAGATAGGAATATTGCTGAGCAAACCTTCACCGACTCACTCAACCATATGTTTGATTCGCTGCTTGAACTGCGCCAGGAAGAGTTAATCGCTCGTGAGCGCACGCATGGTTTAAGCAACGAAGAACGCCTGGAGCTCTGGACATTAAACCAGGAGCTGGCGAAAAAGTAATTTAACGGCTTAAGTGCCGAAGAGCGATCGGGAAGCCCCCGACAGCCGCACTGAGAGGCAGCGGCAAATATATAAGTACGCCCTCGTAATTATCGTTGGCGGTAAATAACCGTTGGATTTCAGCGTTAACGGCTGAAGGACAGCGGGTCAATCGCCCAACACCAACCTCATGAAATAAGTGTGGATACCGTCTTATGGAGCAAAACCCGCAGTCACAGCTGAAACTTCTTGTCACCCGTGGTAAGGAGCAAGGCTATCTGACCTATGCCGAGGTCAATGACCATCTGCCGGAAGATATCGTCGATTCAGATCAGATCGAAGACATCATCCAAATGATCAACGACATGGGCATTCAGGTGATGGAAGAAGCACCGGATGCCGATGATCTGATGCTGGCTGAAAACACCGCGGACGAAGATGCTGCCGAAGCCGCCGCGCAGGTGCTTTCCAGCGTGGAATCTGAAATCGGGCGCACGACTGACCCGGTACGCATGTACATGCGTGAAATGGGCACCGTTGAACTGTTGACCCGCGAAGGCGAAATTGACATCGCTAAGCGTATTGAAGACGGGATCAACCAGGTTCAATGCTCCGTTGCTGAATATCCGGAAGCGATCACCTATCTGCTGGAACAGTACGATCGTGTTGAAGCAGAAGAAGCGCGTCTGTCCGATCTGATCACCGGCTTTGTTGACCCGAACGCAGAAGAAGATCTGGCACCTACCGCCACTCACGTCGGTTCTGAGCTTTCCCAGGAAGATCTGGACGATGACGAAGATGAAGACGAAGAAGATGGCGATGACGACAGCGCCGATGATGACAACAGCATCGACCCGGAACTGGCTCGCGAAAAATTTGCGGAACTGCGCGCTCAGTACGTTGTAACGCGTGACACCATCAAAGCGAAAGGTCGCAGTCACGCAGCCGCTCAGGAAGAGATCCTGAAACTGTCTGAAGTATTCAAACAGTTCCGCCTGGTACCGAAGCAGTTTGACTACCTGGTCAACAGCATGCGCGTCATGATGGACCGCGTTCGTACGCAAGAACGTCTGATCATGAAGCTCTGCGTTGAGCAGTGCAAAATGCCGAAGAAAAACTTCATTACCCTGTTTACCGGCAACGAAACCAGCGATACCTGGTTCAACGCGGCAATTGCAATGAACAAGCCGTGGTCGGAAAAACTGCACGATGTCTCTGAAGAAGTGCATCGCGCCCTGCAGAAACTGCAGCAGATTGAAGAAGAAACAGGCCTGACCATCGAGCAGGTTAAAGATATCAACCGTCGTATGTCCATCGGTGAAGCGAAAGCCCGCCGTGCGAAGAAAGAGATGGTTGAAGCGAACTTACGTCTGGTTATTTCTATCGCCAAGAAATACACCAACCGTGGCTTGCAGTTCCTTGACCTGATTCAGGAAGGTAACATCGGCCTGATGAAAGCGGTAGATAAGTTCGAATATCGCCGTGGTTACAAGTTCTCCACCTACGCAACCTGGTGGATCCGTCAGGCGATCACCCGCTCTATCGCGGATCAGGCGCGCACCATCCGTATTCCGGTGCATATGATTGAGACTATCAACAAGCTCAACCGTATTTCTCGCCAGATGCTGCAAGAGATGGGCCGCGAGCCGACGCCGGAAGAACTGGCTGAACGTATGCTGATGCCGGAAGACAAGATCCGCAAAGTGCTGAAGATCGCCAAAGAGCCAATCTCCATGGAAACGCCGATCGGTGATGATGAAGATTCGCATCTGGGTGATTTCATCGAGGACACTACCCTCGAGCTGCCGCTGGATTCTGCGACTACCGAAAGCCTGCGTGCGGCAACGCACGACGTGCTGGCTGGCCTGACCGCGCGTGAAGCGAAAGTTCTGCGTATGCGCTTCGGTATCGATATGAACACCGACCACACGCTGGAAGAAGTGGGTAAACAGTTCGACGTTACCCGTGAACGTATCCGTCAGATCGAAGCGAAGGCGCTGCGTAAACTGCGTCACCCGAGCCGTTCTGAAGTACTGCGTAGCTTCCTGGACGATTAATCGGTAGGCCGGATCAGGCGTTACACCACATCCGGCACTTTTCCCTTTGCACAAACGCCACCTTTTCGGTGGCGTTTTTTATCGCCCACGCACTACCAGCGCCTGGTCCAGTTCCCGATACGCCTCAACCAGTTTCTCCAGTGAAACGCGACTTAAACCGCTGGGATTTGGCAGTACCCAAATCTGCGTCGAACCAATAGTGAGCGTTTGCTTCCCCCACTGTGCACCGCGTTGGCTGAATCCTTGCTCAAACGCCTGTTTGCCCAGAATTGCCAACGCTTGTGGTTGGTAATCTTCAATTTTTTCAATCAGCTTACGCCCGCCTGCGTGCAGCTCCTGCTTTGAAACTTCATTGGCTTGCACTGTTGGACGGTCTACAAGTTTGGTGACACCACAACGATAATCCAGCAGATGCTGTGCCTCCTGCGGCTTCAACTGACGGTCGGTAAACCCAGCCTGATATATCACCTTCCAGAAGCGATTTGCCGGATGAGCAAAGGGAAAACCAGTTCCGGCGGATGAAAGACCAGGATTGATACCGCAAAACACAACCCGTAACCCTGGAGCCAAAATATCCTCAACCATATTTACTCCTTTCTAACATCACCAGGAAAAGTATAACGGATTGAAAATACATTGTTTATAAAAACAGCAGGCGAGCGGTAATGGCTGGATTGCGACACGGAGTTACTTTATAATCCGCTACCATGGCCCCTTAGCTCAGTGGTTAGAGCAGGCGACTCATAATCGCTTGGTCGCTGGTTCAAGTCCAGCAGGGGCCACCAGATATAGCAAAGGCTGACGAGAAATCGTCAGCCTTTTTCTTTTTATATATCAGTTACTTTTCGTGCCAGTAAGCCGCTGCGCGTACCCGCTGTGGGTCATACTGTTCCGCTTCAAAGCGGCTGCTTAAATTCTTAACGACTTTGCCTTCGCCGGTTATCCAGATGAAGTAATCATCGGCAGGGATTTGCAGCTGCGCCAGGCGTGCGTCTACCGCCTGCTCATCATGCGCCAACCATTCGATATTAAAACCATCAAGGTGCACGAGATAATCCTGACAGGCGTTATCCTGTACGCTGACCAGCGCGGTAACTTGCGGTTTAACGGCAAGTTTACTCAACGTTTCCAGGCGGCGGCGCAGTGCCGGCATTCCGGACTCATCGCAAACATACACCTGATACGCGTAATCTTCCGGCACCACCAGCGAACCGCGCGGCCCTGCCACCGTGAGTTTATCGCCCGGTTGCGCCTGCATCGCCCAGCTGCTGGCGACTCCGCCGTCGTGAATAAAGAAATCGATCGCCAGTTCATGACGTTGTTCGTCATACAGTGGCGTATAGTCACGCGACGGTGGGCGTGGTCCTTCCGGCCAGACGATCCCCTCTTCCGTTACCGCTGGCGGCACAAAGTGAACGTCAGATTGAGGAAAGAAGAGTTTGCTGTGATCGTCAAAGCCGCGCGATGTAAAACCGTCCAGCGCCTCGCCGCCGAGGACAATGCGCTGAAAACCGGCACTGATACGCTCAACGCGTAACACAGTCAGTTCACGGAAGCGCAGATCATTGCGAACGCGCTGCGGGTAGCGGGGGGAGTTATTCATTGTTATCGCCTTCGTGATGGTAATCAGATATATCTAAATAATTTTCGTAAATGATAATGATTGTTAATCATGATAAATGCAAGCGATTTGTAGAATTGATATGTCTATAGTCTGATAAGACGAACCGCCTCTTCTCAGGCATCATTACTCAACGCCGGATGCGGCGTGAACGCCTTATCCGGCCTACGTGTGAGATGAGTCCACGTTTAAAAATCATTTTTACACTTGCAAGAGCGCTCATATCAGATATAAATTAGATATATCTAATTAAGCAAAAGGAGGCTGATATGAGCCATCATCACGAAGGGTGTTGTAAACATGAAGGCCAGCCACGTCATGAAGGCTGCTGCAAAGGTGAGAAATCAGAACACGAACACTGTGGACACGGTCACCAGCATGAACACGGTCAATGCTGTGGTGGTCGCCACGGTCGCGGCGGCGGTCGACGGCAACGTTTCTTTGGTCACGGCGAATTGCGTCTGGTGATTCTGGATATTCTCTCGCGCGATGACAGCCACGGTTACGAATTGATTAAAGCGATTGAAAATCTGACCCAGGGAAATTACACCCCAAGCCCGGGCGTCATCTACCCGACGCTGGATTTTCTTCAGGAGCAGTCGCTAATTACCATCCGCGAAGAGGAAGGTGGTAAGAAGCAGATTGCGCTGACCGAACAGGGCGCGCAGTGGCTGGAAGAAAACCGCGAACAGGTGGAGATGATCGAAGAACGCATCAAAGCGCGTTGCGTTGGTGCTGCACTCCGTCAGAACCCGCAAATGAAGCGGGCACTGGATAATTTTAAAGCGGTGCTGGATTTACGCGTCAACCAGAGCGATATCACTGATGCACAAATAAAAAAGATCATTGCGGTGATCGACCGCGCCGCTTTTGATATTACCCAACTGGATTAATCACCGATTGCCGGATGTGGCGTGCCCTACCCCCCCGTAGGCCTGATAAGATGCGCCAGCATCGCATCAGGCATTGTGCGCCAACCGCCGGATGCGGCATATCGATTAATGCAGCACCGTCACCGCGTCTTCCAGTCGGCTAGCGCGGTGTTTCACCATCGCCGACACCTGCGCACTCTCTTCCACTAACTCGGCGTTTTTCTGGGTGATCAGGTTAAGCTCATCCACTGCACGGGTCAGGCTGGAAAGCCCATCGGACTGTTCCAACGTTGAATGGCTAATCTGAGCTATCAACTGGGTGACGTTTTTTACCTGCGCCACAATATCTTCCATCGTCCGTCCGGCGGCGTGTACCTGCTGCGAACCGGATTGCACCTTATCAGCACTGGCATCAATCAGCTTGCGAATATCGTTAGCGGCATTAGCACTGCGGCTGGCTAAATGACGCACTTCCCCTGCCACCACTGCAAAACCTTTGCCTTGTTCTCCGGCACGCGCCGCTTCCACCGCCGCATTCAGGGCGAGAATATTGGTCTGAAACGCAATATCGTTAATCAGCGAAGTAATGGTGCCAATGCGCTGGGTACTGTCAGCAATATCGTCCATCGTTTTGATCACCGTGGACATCGCCTCCCCGCCCTGCACGGCCGCATTACTGGCGGTGATCGAAAGTTTATCGGCAGCCGACGCCGTGGCAGAGTTCTGTTTCACCGACGCCGCCATCTGGTTCATGGTCGCCACCGTTTGCTGAACATTATCAACCGTCTGTTGGGTATGTTCGTTCAGTTCATCAGTGCCTTTCGCCAGCGTCTCGCTGCCGTTTCTGACACTGGATACCTGGCTCGAGACATCGTTAATTAGCCAACGGCACATCAGGCCAAGCTGCCCTACCGCGCGTAATGTCAGCCCTAGCTCATCGCTGCGATTCAGATGCTCAACACTATTACGTTCTCCGGTCGCCACCTTCAGTGCCTGACGGGCGACATTTTCTATCGGGCGCACAATCTGCCATTCAAAACAGGCGCTTACTAACAATACCACTAATGCACAGAGGAAATACGACACCACCGGGGCAGCAACAAACCAAAGCATAGCCGCCAACAAGATAAACATCAGCGTCATCACTCCACGCGCCCGCCAGCGAAGCGGCAATGAAGGCAGTTTTCCCAGCCAGCCTTTACGCACCACCAGGCCTTTATGAATACGCTTACTGGTACGTCCGGCCTTCAGCGCTTTGTACAGCGGCTCCACCGCTGCGATCTCTTCATCCGTCGCCCGGGTACGAATCGACATATAGCCACTGATTTTTCCTTCGCGCACCATCGGTACCGCATTGGCCCGCACCCAATAATGGTCGCCATTTTTGCGGCGATTTTTCACGATGCCGCTCCAGGGCTCCCCTTTTTTCAGGGTGAACCACATATCCGCAAACGCCGCTTTTGGCATATCGGGATGACGCACCATATTGTGCGGCTGCCCCTGTAACTCCTGCAAGGTATAGCCGCTCACCTGCACAAAAGTGTCATTAGCATGAGTGATATAGCTTTGCAGATCGGTAGTGGACATCAGAGTGGTGTCGTCCGCCAGCGGGGTATTTTGCTGGGTGACATACGGATGAGAAGACATGTTCGCGTCCTGTGCAGGTTATATGGTTGTTAACTTCTTGTCAGAGTTTATGTCGGCCCCGCTGCGGTTATCTTTAACCGATTAATTTGATTTAGATCGCAATTTGCGATTAAAGCACAAATCTAATACCTTGATTTAAAATACTTTCACTCTGTTACTATACGAAAACGTTAATTATCTTGCCCAAAAATCAGGCATTTATTGCCCTAAAAGCGTGCATTTGCGCAGCGATCACCACATTCATACCCAATATAGACCGTGCAAAATAACAGCAAATGTTAACAAATAGCATTAAATATTGCGTAAATGATAACCACATTTGTGTTTATCCCGATTTTCGCGATTGCAGCCGGAGTGGCGCAATACCTGCAATACTTAAATCGGTATCATGTGATACGCGAGCCTCCGGAGCATATTTTGAACAGGTTACCTTCGAGCGCATCGGCTTTAGCGTGCAGCGCCCACGCCCTGAATCTCATTGAGAAGCGAACGCTGGATCATGAGGAGATGAAAGCACTTAACCGAGAGGTCATTGAATACTTCAAAGAGCATGTCAATCCGGGGTTTTTAGAGTATCGCAAATCTGTTACCGCCGGCGGGGATTACGGAGCCGTAGAGTGGCAAGCGGGAGGTTTAAATACGCTTGTCGACACCCAGGGACAGGAGTTTATCGACTGCCTTGGAGGTTTTGGAATTTTCAACGTGGGGCACCGTAATCCAGTTGTGGTTTCCGCCGTACAGAATCAACTTGCGAAACAACCGTTGCACAGCCAGGAGCTGCTTGATCCGTTACGGGCGATGCTGGCGAAAACCCTTGCTGCGCTAACGCCCGGTAAGCTGAAATACAGCTTCTTCTGTAATAGCGGCACCGAGTCCGTTGAAGCAGCGCTGAAGCTGGCGAAGGCTTATCAGTCGCCGCGCGGCAAGTTTACTTTTATTGCCACCAGCGGCGCGTTCCACGGTAAATCACTTGGCGCGCTGTCGGCCACGGCGAAATCGACCTTCCGCAAACCGTTTATGCCGTTACTGCCGGGCTTCCGTCATGTACCGTTTGGCAATATCGAAGCCATGCGCACGGCTCTTAACGAGTGCAAAAAAACCGGTGACGATGTTGCCGCAGTGATCCTTGAGCCGATTCAGGGCGAAGGTGGCGTAATTCTGCCGCCGCCGGGCTATCTCACCGCCGTGCGTAAGCTGTGCGATGAGTTCGGCGCACTGATGATCCTCGATGAAGTACAAACGGGCATGGGGCGCACGGGCAAGATGTTCGCCTGCGAGCATGAGAACGTTCAGCCGGACATTCTGTGTCTGGCAAAAGCCCTCGGCGGCGGCGTGATGCCGATTGGCGCGACCATCGCCACTGAAGAGGTGTTCTCAGTTCTGTTCGACAACCCGTTCCTGCATACCACCACCTTTGGCGGCAACCCGCTGGCCTGTGCGGCGGCGCTGGCGACCATCAATGTGTTGCTGGAGCAGAACTTACCGGCTCAGGCTGAGCAAAAAGGCGATATGTTGCTGGACGGTTTCCGTCAACTGGCGCGGGAATATCCCGATCTGGTACAGGAAGCGCGTGGTAAAGGGATGTTGATGGCGATTGAGTTTGTTGATAACGAAATCGGCTATAACTTTGCCAGCGAGATGTTCCGCCAGCGCGTCCTGGTGGCCGGAACGCTCAATAACGCCAAAACGATCCGCATTGAACCGCCACTGACACTGACCATTGAACAGTGCGAACTGGTGATCAAAGCGGCGCGTAAGGCGCTGGCGGCCATGCGAGTAAGTGTCGAAGAAGCGTAATATCAAATCGGATGGCGATACGACGTCACCATCCGATTGTTTTATACGATACGTACGCCCGCAGGCATCATCCGCTCCGGCGTTAACAGCACGCTTTCACTGCCATCATCGGTTTCCGCACACAACAGCATGCATTCCGATGTTTCACCACGCATTTTTGCTTTTTGCAGATTGCATAAGACCACCACCGTTTTCCCCATCAGCTCTTCTTCGCTGTAGTACGGCACCAGGCTGGTCACGGTTTGCAGCGTTTTTTCACCAACATCAACCTGTACGATGTACAGCTTGTCAGCGTTTTCATGGCGTTCAACTTCCACAATCTTTCCAACGCGCATTTCCAGACGCGCGAAATCGGTATAAGCCACGGTTTCCATTGTTATCCCCCTTCAAGTAAAATTTTACTAAACTATAGCAAAAAATTTTCTCAATCCTGTAGGCTAAAAATGGAGAATGCAGGCATGATCACATTCGTAAGCCGCTGTGTTACCGTTACAGCGTCAAAGAACCGCGCTTTATTTACTGAAAACAGGTGACCCGATAAGCACTTCCTCTACAATGGGGGCGCACATCAGGGAAAGTAAAAAAGGTAAACATGGCAACACTAAAAGACATCGCAATCGAAGCTGGCGTATCCCTGGCGACAGTATCCAGGGTCTTAAATGACGATCCGACATTGAATGTGAAAGAAGAGACGAAACATCGTATTCTCGAGATCGCCGAAAAGCTGGAGTACAAGACCAGTAGCGCCCGTAAACTACAGACAGGCGCAGTCAACCAGCACCATATTTTGGCTATCTACAGCTACCAACAAGAGCTGGAAATCAACGATCCTTACTATCTGGCGATCCGCCACGGCATTGAAACCCAGTGCGAAAAACTGGCGATCGAACTGACCAACTGTTATGAACACAACGGTTTGCCAGACATTAAAAACGTCACCGGTATTTTGATTGTCGGCAAACCCACGCCAGCCTTGCGCGCCGCCGCCTGCGCGTTGACCGACAATATCTGTTTTATCGACTTTCACGAACCCGGCAGCGGTTACGATGCGGTGGATATCGATCTGGCACGTATCAGTAAAGAAATCATCGACTTCTATATCAACCAGGGCGTTAATCGTATTGGTTTTATTGGCGGTGAAGATGAGCCTGGCAAGGCGGATATTCGTGAGGTCGCCTTTGCGGAATATGGCCGACTGAAACAAGTGGTACGCGAAGAGGATATCTGGCGCGGCGGTTTTTCCAGTTCGTCGGGCTATGAACTGGCAAAACAGATGCTGGCGCAGGAAGACTATCCGAAGGCACTGTTTGTTGCTTCCGATTCCATTGCTATCGGCGTACTGCGGGCAATTCATGAACGTGGCCTGAACATCCCACAGGATATTTCGCTTATCAGCGTTAACGATATCCCCACCGCACGATTTACCTTTCCGCCGCTCTCCACCGTGCGCATCCATTCCGAGATGATGGGAAGCCAGGGCGTTAACCTGGTGTATGAAAAAGCCCGCGATGGTCGCGCGCTGCCGCTGTTAGTCTTCGTTCCCAGCAAATTAAAACTGCGCGGCACGACCCGTTAAATCCCCTTACACACTGTCCGGCAATCGTTTTTGCCGGACAGTGCTG
Organism: Escherichia sp. HH091_1A; assembly: GCF_030295175.1. Taxonomy (NCBI): domain Bacteria; kingdom Pseudomonadati; phylum Pseudomonadota; class Gammaproteobacteria; order Enterobacterales; family Enterobacteriaceae; genus Escherichia; species Escherichia sp. HH091_1A. Next base: position 3,862,677 of record NZ_AP025747.1, read on the forward strand.
CCGTTTATTTTCGTGATCCAGTTAAAGTAAATGCATTTACTCGCTATATTTTAGTAAAAATTTTACTAAACTCCCCAGCAATTACACAAACTACCATCACCATGAATGGTTCCGATTTCTCTCTACCGGGAGGCCCTATGAATCGCTGGGAAAACATTCAGCTCACCCACGAAAACCGACTTGCGCCGCGTGCGTACTTTTTTTCATATGATTCTGTTGCGCAAGCGCGTACCTTTGCCCGCGAAACCAGCAGCCTGTTTCTGCCCTTAAGTGGTCAGTGGAATTTCCACTTTTTTGACCATCCGCTGCAAGTGCCAGAAGCCTTCACCTCTGAGTTAATGGCTGACTGGGGGCATATTACCGTCCCCGCCATGTGGCAAATGGAAGGCCACGGCAAACTGCAATATACCGACGAAGGTTTTCCGTTCCCTATCGATGTGCCGTTTGTTCCCAGCGATAACCCAACCGGTGCCTATCAACGTATTTTCACCCTCAGTGACGGCTGGCAGAGTAAACAGACGCTGATTAAATTTGACGGCGTCGAAACCTATTTTGAAGTCTACGTTAACGGTCAGTATGTGGGTTTCAGCAAGGGCAGTCGCCTGACCGCAGAGTTTGACATCAGCGCAATGGTAAAAACCGGCGACAACCTGTTGTGTGTGCGCGTGATGCAGTGGGCGGACTCCACCTACGTGGAAGACCAGGATATGTGGTGGTCGGCGGGGATCTTCCGCGATGTTTATCTGGTCGGTAAACAACTCACGCATATTAACGATTTCACCGTGCGTACCGACTTTGACGAAGCCTATTGCGATGCCACGCTTTCCTGCGAAGTGGTGCTGGAAAATCTCGCAGCCTCCCCTGTCGTAACGACGCTGGAATATACCCTGTTTGATGGCGAACGCGTGGTGCACAGCAGCACCATTGATCATTTGGCAATTGAAAAACTGACCAGCGCCAGCTTTGCTTTTACTGTCGAACAGCCCCAGCAATGGTCAGCAGAATCCCCTTATCTTTACCATCTGGTCATGACGCTGAAAGACGCCGACGGCAACGTTCTGGAAGTGGTGCCACAACGCGTTGGCTTCCGTGATATCAAAGTGCGCGACGGTCTGTTCTGGATCAATAACCGTTATGTGATGCTGCACGGCGTCAACCGTCACGACAACGATCATCGCAAAGGCCGCGCCGTTGGAATGGATCGCGTCGAGAAAGATCTCCAGTTGATGAAGCAGCACAACATCAACTCCGTGCGTACCGCTCACTACCCGAACGATCCGCGTTTTTACGAACTGTGTGACATCTACGGCCTGTTTGTGATGGCGGAAACCGACGTCGAATCGCACGGCTTTGCTAATGTCGGCGATATCAGCCGTATTACCGACGATCCGCAGTGGGAAAAAGTCTACGTCGAGCGCATTGTTCGCCATATCCACGCGCAGAAAAACCATCCGTCGATCATCATCTGGTCGCTGGGCAATGAATCCGGCTATGGCTGTAACATCCGCGCGATGTACCACGCAGCGAAAGCGCTGGATAACACACGACTGGTGCACTACGAAGAAGATCGCGATGCTGAAGTGGTCGATATTATTTCCACCATGTACACCCGCGTGCCGCTGATGAATGAGTTTGGTGAATATCCGCATCCGAAGCCGCGCATCATCTGTGAATACGCCCATGCGATGGGGAACGGTCCGGGCGGGCTGACGGAGTACCAGAACGTATTCTATAAGCACGATTGCATTCAGGGACATTATGTTTGGGAATGGTGCGACCACGGGATCCAGGCGCAGGATGACAACGGCAATGTCTGGTATAAATTCGGCGGTGACTACGGCGACTATCCCAACAACTATAACTTCTGTCTTGATGGTTTGATCTATTCCGATCAGACGCCGGGGCCGGGACTGAAAGAGTACAAACAGGTTATCGCGCCGGTAAAAATCCACGCGCTGGATCTGACTCGCGGCGAGCTGAAAGTAGAAAATAAACTGTGGTTTACCACGCTTGATGACTACACTCTGCACGCAGAAGTGCGCGCCGAAGGTGAAACACTCGCGACGCAGCAGATTAAACTGCGCGACGTTGCACCGAACAGCGAAGCGCCCTTGCACATTACGCTGCCGCAACTGGATGCCCGTGAAGCGTTCCTCAACATTACAGTGACCAAGGATTCCCGCACCCGCTACAGCGACGCCGGGCACCCTATCGCCACTTATCAGTTCCCGCTGAAGGAAAATACCGCGCAGCCTGTATCTTTCGCGCCAAATAATGCGCGTCCGCTGACGCTGGAAGACGATCGCTTGGGCTGCACCATTCGCGGCTACAACTTCGCGATCACCTTCTCAAAAATGAGTGGCAAACCGACATCCTGGCAGGTGAATGGCGAGTCGCTGCTGACCCGCGAGCCAAAGATCAACTTCTTCAAGCCAATGATCGACAACCACAAGCAGGAGTACGAAGGACTGTGGCAACCGAACCATTTGCAGATTATGCAGGAACATCTGCGCGACTTTGCCGTTGAGCAAAGTGATGATGAAGTGTTGATCATCAGCCGCACGGTTATTGCCCCACCGGTGTTTGACTTCGGGATGCGCTGTACCTACATCTGGCGCATCGCTGCCGATGGTCAGGTTAATGTGGCGCTTTCCGGCGAACGTTACGGCGACTATCCGCACATCATTCCGTGCATCGGTTTCACCATGGGGATTAACGGCGAATACGACCAGGTAGCATATTACGGACGTGGACCGGGCGAAAACTACGCCGACAGCCAGCAGGCTAACATCATTGATATCTGGCGCAGTACCGTCGATGCCATGTTCGAGAACTATCCCTTCCCGCAGAACAACGGCAACCGTCAGCATGTCCGCTGGACGGCACTCACTAATCGCCACGGCAACGGTCTGCTGGTGGTTCCGCAGCGCCCCATTAACTTCAGCGCCTGGCACTACACCCAGGAAAACATCCACGCTGCCCAGCACTGTAACGAACTGCAGCGCAGTGATGACATCACCCTGAATCTTGACCACCAACTGCTTGGCCTCGGCTCTAACTCCTGGGGCAGCGAAGTGCTGGACACCTGGCGCGTCAGGTTCCGTGACTTCAGCTACGGCTTTACGTTGCTGCCAGTTTCTGGCGGAGAAGCTACCGCGCAAAGCCTGGCGTCGTATGAGTTCGGCGCAGGGTTCTTTTCCACGAATTTGCACAGCGAGAATAAGCAATGAGGATCATCGATAACTTAGAACAGTTCCGCCAGATTTACGCCTCTGGCAAAAAGTGGCAACGCTGCGTTGAAGCGATTGAAAATATCGACAACATTCAGCCTGGCGTCGCCCACTCCATCGGTGACTCATTGACTTACCGCGTGGAGACAGACTCCGCGACCGATGCGCTATTTACCGGGCATCGACGCTATTTTGAAGTACATTACTACCTGCAAGGACAACAAAAAATTGAATATGCGCCGAAAGAGACATTACAGGTAGTGGAATATTATCGTGATGAAACTGACCGTGAATATCTAAAAGGCTGCGGAGAAGCCGTTGAGGTCCACGAAGGGCAAATCGTTATTTGTGATATCCATGAAGCGTATCGATTTATCTGTAATAACGCGGTCAAAAAAGTCGTTCTCAAAGTCACCATCGAAGATGGTTATTTCCATAACAAATAACAATTACGGCGGCATAAGGAGTTTGCCGCCACCGCTACCCTACTCATTTTCGGAGATGTGTTATGTCTGATACCAAACGTAATACAATCGGCAAATTCGGCTTGCTCTCGCTGACTTTTGCCGCCGTTTACAGCTTTAACAACGTTATCAATAATAATATTGAGCTTGGACTGGCCTCGGCACCGATGTTTTTCCTCGCGACGATTTTTTATTTTATTCCCTTCTGTCTGATCATCGCAGAATTTGTTTCGTTAAATAAAAACTCGGAAGCCGGTGTCTACGCGTGGGTAAAAAGTTCGCTGGGCGGACGTTGGGCATTTATTACTGCCTATACCTACTGGTTCGTAAACTTGTTCTTTTTCACCTCATTATTGCCGCGCGTTATTGCTTACGCCTCGTATGCTTTCCTCGGCTACGAATATATTATGACACCGGTTGCCACCACCATTATCAGTATGGTGCTGTTCGCCTTCTCCACCTGGGTTTCCACCAACGGGGCGAAAATGCTGGGGCCAATCACCTCCGTCACTTCAACGCTGATGCTGCTGTTAACGCTCTCCTACATTTTACTGGCAGGCACGGCGCTGGTTGGCGGCGTACAGCCTGCCGATCCGATCACCGTTGACGCGATGATCCCTAACTTTAACTGGGCGTTCCTCGGCGTTACTACCTGGATCTTTATGGCCGCAGGTGGCGCGGAATCTGTCGCGGTGTACGTTAACGACGTCAAAGGCGGTTCAAAATCGTTTGTTAAAGTGATCATTCTCGCCGGGATTTTTATCGGTGTACTGTATTCCGTCTCCTCGGTGCTGATTAACGTCTTCGTTAGCAGCAAAGAGTTGAAGTTTACCGGCGGATCGGTGCAGGTATTCCATGGCATGGCGGCGTATTTTGGTCTGCCGGAAGCGTTGATGAATCGCTTTGTTGGCCTGGTGTCCTTTACCGCGATGTTCGGCTCCCTGCTGATGTGGACCGCTACGCCGGTAAAAATTTTCTTCTCCGAAATCCCGGAAGGCATCTTTGGTAAGAAAACCGTCGAACTGAACGAAAACGGCGTTCCGGCGCGCGCGGCATGGATCCAGTTCCTGATTGTCATCCCGCTGATGATTATCCCGATGCTCGGTTCCAATACCGTGCAAGATCTGATGAATACCATTATTAATATGACCGCCGCAGCATCCATGCTTCCACCGTTATTCATCATGTTGGCTTACCTGAATTTACGCGCCAAATTAGATCACCTGCCACGCGATTTCCGTATGGGCTCCCGCCGCACAGGTATTATCGTTGTTTCAATGCTGATTGCGATATTTGCCGTAGGGTTTGTCGCTTCGACATTCCCGACTGGCGCGAATATTCTGACCATCATTTTTTATAACGTCGGCGGTATTGTTATCTTCCTCGGCTTTGCGTGGTGGAAATACAGTAAATATATAAAGGGATTAACGGCTGAAGAGCGCCATATTGAAGCGACGCCAGCCAGCAATGTTGATTAAGCAGAATAATAAAAAATGAGCAGGCATTTTCCCTCTTCCTGGATGGGGAGAGGGAAAATAGTTTCTGCCTTTATATTTTTATAATTACAACGATAAAAGGCTGTACTTTTTCTTTAGCTCATGGATTAACACAATGAAATTAATCACTGCACCATGCAGAGCATTACTTGCTCTGCCGTTTTGCTACGCCTTTTCTGCGGCCGCTGAAGAAGCACGTCCGGCAGAACATGACGACACAAAAACACCCGCAATGACCTCGACATCTTCTCCTTCATTTCGTTTTTACGGCGAATTAGGGGTTGGTGGATATATGGATTTAGAGGGTGAGAATAAACATAAATACAGCGACGGCACCTATATTGAAGGTGGCCTGGAGATGAAGTACGGCTCCTGGTTCGGCCTGATTTACGGCGAAGGCTGGACCGTGCAGGCCGACCACGACGGTAATGCCTGGGTGCCTGACCATAGCTGGGGTGGTTTCGAAGGTGGGATTAACCGTTTCTATGGCGGTTATCGTACCAATGATGGCACCGAAATCATGCTCAGTCTGCGTCAGGATTCCTCGCTGGATGACCTGCAATGGTGGGGCGATTTCACGCCCGATCTGGGCTACGTCATTCCCAATACCCGCGACATTATGACTGCGCTGAAGGTACAGAACTTAACCGGCAACTTTCGTTATAGCGTCACCGCCACACCTGCCGGACATCATGATGAAAGCAAAGCCTGGCTACATTTTGGCAAATACGATCGCTACGACGACGAATACACCTATCCGGCAATGATGAACGGTTACATCCAGTATGACCTTGCCGAAGGCATCACCTGGATGAACGGTCTGGAAATTACCGACGGTACCGGACAACTCTATCTCACTGGCCTGCTTACCCCTAACTTTGCCGCTCGCGCCTGGCACCATACCGGACGCGCCGACGGGCTGGACGTACCGGGAAGTGAAAGTGGGATGATGGTGAGCGCCATGTATGAAGCGTTCAAGGGGATTTATCTCTCTACCGCTTACACGTACGCCAAACATCGCCCTGACCACGCTGACGATGAAACCACCTCTTTCATGCAGTTTGGTATCTGGTACGAATACGGCGGCGGACGTTTCGCAACGGCTTTTGATAGTCGCTTCTACATGAAAAATGCCTCTCACGATCCCAGCGACCAAATCTTCCTGATGCAATATTTCTACTGGTAATAAGGACTGTAATTTCATGAAAATCAAAACTATTTTAACGCCAGTAACCTGCGCTCTGCTGATGAGTTTTTCCGCCCATGCCGCTAACGCCGACAATTATAAAAACGTGATTAACCGTACTGGCGCGCCGCAGTACATGAAGGATTACGATTACGACGATCACCAGCGTTTTAATCCGTTTTTCGATCTCGGATCCTGGCATGGTCATCTGTTGCCAGACGGCCCGAACACCATGGGCGGTTTTCCAGGCGTTGCGCTGCTGACAGAAGAATACATCAACTTTATGGCCAGCAATTTCGACCGCCTGACCGTCTGGCAGGACGGCAAGAAAGTCAATTTCACGCTGGAGGCATACAGTATTCCCGGCGCGCTGGTACAAAAAATGACAGCAAAAGATGTGCAGGTTGAAATGACTCTTCGCTTCGCCACGCCGCGCACGTCACTACTGGAAACCAAAATCACCAGCAATAAACCGCTGGATCTGGTGTGGGACGGCGAACTACTGGAAAAACTGGAAGCGAAAGAAGGGAAACCACTTTCCGATAAAACCATTGCTGGCGAATACCCTGACTATCAGCGCAAAATCAGCGCCACCCGTGATGGCCTGAAAGTCACCTTTGGCAAAGTGCGCGCCACCTGGGATCTGCTGACCTCCGGCGAATCAGAATATCAGGTGCATAAATCCCTGCCGGTGCAGACTGAAATCAACGGTAATCGCTTTACCAGTAAGGCGCATATCAACGGTTCGACGACGCTCTACACCACCTATTCCCATCTGCTGACCGCTCAGGAAGTTAGCAAAGAGGAAATGCAGATCCGCGATATTCTGGCGCGTCCGGCGTTTTATCTCACCGCCTCGCAGCAACGCTGGGAAGAGTATCTGAAGAAAGGGTTAACCAATCCGGATGCGACGCCGGAACAGACGCGCGTCGCGGTGAAAGCGATCGAAACACTCAACGGTAACTGGCGTTCGCCAGGCGGGGCGGTGAAATTTAATACCGTCACACCGTCGGTGACCGGGCGCTGGTTCTCCGGCAATCAGACCTGGCCGTGGGATACCTGGAAGCAGGCGTTTGCGATGGCGCATTTCAATCCGGACATCGCCAAAGAGAATATCCGCGCGGTCTTCTCCTGGCAGATCCAACCTGGCGACACCGTGCGTCCACAGGATGTGGGATTTGTCCCCGACCTGATTGCGTGGAACCTTAGCCCCGAGCGTGGCGGCGATGGCGGCAACTGGAACGAACGCAATACCAAGCCCAGCCTTGCCGCCTGGTCGGTGATGGAAGTGTACAACGTCACCCAGGATAAAACCTGGCTGGCAGAGATGTACCCGAAACTGGTGGCCTATCACGACTGGTGGTTACGTAACCGCGATCATAACGGCAACGGCGTGCCGGAATATGGCGCGACCCGCGATAAAGCCCATAACACCGAGAGCGGCGAGATGCTGTTTACGGTGAAAAAAGGCGATAAAGAAGAGACGCTGTCTGGGCTGAACAACTACGCCCGCGTGGTGGAGAAAGGCCAGTACGACAGTCTGGAAATTCCGGCACAAGTTGCTGCGTCGTGGGAATCGGGCCGTGATGACGCCGCCGTCTTTGGGTTTATCGACAAGGAACAGCTGGATAAATATGTCGCTAACGGCGGCAAACGTAGCGACTGGACGGTGAAATTCGCCGAGAACCGCAGCCAGGACGGAACGTTGCTGGGCTACTCGCTATTGCAGGAGTCGGTGGATCAGGCCAGCTATATGTACAGCGATAACCATTATTTGGCAGAGATGGCAACTATCCTCGGTAAGCCGGCAGAGGCCAAACGCTATCGCCAGTTGGCGCAGCAGCTCGCGGACTACATCAATACCTGTATGTTCGACCCGACCACGCAGTTCTACTATGACGTGCGCATTGAAGATAAACCGCTGGCGAACGGCTGTGCGGGCAAACCGATTGTTGAGCGCGGTAAAGGGCCTGAAGGCTGGTCGCCGCTGTTTAACGGTGCTGCAACGCAGGCCAATGCCGACGCGGTGGTGAAGGTGATGCTGGACACCAAAGAGTTCAACACCTTTGTACCGCTGGGAACGGCGGCGTTAACCAACCCGGCTTTTGGCGCGGATATCTACTGGCGCGGGCGCGTATGGGTAGATCAGTTCTGGTTTGGTCTGAAAGGAATGGAGCGTTACGGTTATCGCGATGATGCCCTGAAACTGGCGGATACGTTCTTCCAGCATGCCAAAGGATTAACCGCCGACGGTCCGATTCAGGAGAATTACAACCCGCTGACTGGCGCGCAGCAAGGCGCACCAAATTTCTCCTGGAGTGCCGCGCATTTGTATATGTTGTATAACGATTTTTTCCGTAAGCAGTAATTTGCAACGGCTGGCGGATGCGGCGTAAACGCCTTATCCGCCCTACATGTGCAATCCCCCTGGTCGGATAAGACGCGGCAAGCATCGCATCCGACATCTGCACCGCGCCACTGGCGGATGCGGCGTGGACGCCTTATCCGCACTACATGTGCGTTCCCCCAGGCCGGATAAGATGCGGCAAGCGTCGCATCCGGCATTACCACCAGCGTATTCTTTTTGATTCCCATCACAAACCCCGCATTCCCCTTTTCCCTTTTCCCCGGCGACGGCTAAATTAGAACTCATCCGACCACATAACAATTATTTTACATACTGGATAATTTATGAGCTACCCGTCGCTGTTTGCCCCGCTTGATTTAGGTTTTACCACGTTAAAAAACCGCGTGTTGATGGGTTCAATGCACACCGGGCTGGAGGAATACCCGGACGGTGCCGAGCGGCTGGCGGCGTTTTATGCTGAACGCGCCCGTCACGGCGTGGCGCTGATCGTTAGCGGCGGTATTGCACCTGATTTAACAGGCGTTGGCATGGAAGGCGGTGCAATGCTCAATGACGTCAGCCAGATCCCGCACCATCGCACCATTACCGAAGCGGTACATCAGGAAGGCGGCAAAATCGCCCTGCAAATTTTGCATACCGGACGCTACAGCTACCAACCGCATCTGGTAGCGCCCTCCGCGTTGCAGGCCCCCATCAACCGTTTCGTTCCTCATGAACTCACCCATGAAGAGATCCTGCGACTGATCGACGATTTCGCCCGCTGCGCGCAACTGGCGCGGGAGGCCGGATACGATGGCGTCGAAGTGATGGGCTCTGAAGGGTATTTGATCAACGAATTTCTGACTCTGCGCACCAACCAGCGTAGCGACCAGTGGGGCGGCGATTACCGCAACCGGATGCGGTTTGCTATTGAAGTGGTACGTGCGGTGCGCGAGCGCGTCGGTAACGACTTCATTATTATCTATCGGCTGTCGATGCTCGACCTGGTAGAAGGCGGCGGGACTTTTACCGAAACGGTAGAACTGGCGCAGGCCATTGAAGCGGCGGGCGCAACCATTATCAACACTGGAATAGGCTGGCATGAAGCGCGGATTCCGACCATCGCCACGCCAGTGCCGCGCGGCGCATTTAGCTGGGTCACACGCAAACTGAAAGGTCACGTCTCATTGCCGCTGGTGACCACCAACCGGATTAACGATCCGCAGGTTGCCGACGATATTCTCTCGCGCGGTGATGCCGATATGGTATCGATGGCGCGACCGTTTCTTGCTGATGCGGAGCTGCTGTCAAAAGCGCAATCGGGGCGAGCCGATGAGATCAACACCTGCATTGGCTGCAATCAGGCCTGTCTCGATCAGATCTTTGTCGGCAAGGTCACCTCGTGTCTGGTGAATCCTCGCGCCTGCCACGAAACCAAAATGCCGATCCTTCCCGCCGTGCAGAAAAAAAATCTGGCGGTGGTCGGCGCAGGTCCGGCGGGGCTGGCGTTTGCCATCAATGCGGCGGCGCGTGGTCATCAGGTAACGTTGTTTGATGCACATAGCGAGATCGGCGGGCAGTTTAATATCGCCAAACAGATCCCCGGCAAAGAGGAATTTTACGAAACATTGCGCTACTACCGCCGGATGATCGAAGTGACTGGCGTGACACTGAAACTTAATCACACCGTGACCGCAGATCAGTTAAAGGCGTTCGATGAAACGATCCTCGCCAGTGGGATCGTACCGCGCATTCCGCCCATCGACGGGATCGATCATCCGAAGGTGTTGAGTTATCTCGACGTACTGCGCGACAAAGCGCCGGTGGGCAACAACGTCGCCATCATTGGTTGTGGTGGGATTGGCTTTGATACAGCGATGTATTTGAGTCAGCCAGGGGAGTCCACCAGCCAGAATATCACCGAGTTTTGTAATGAGTGGGGAATCGACAGTAGCCTGCAACAGGGTGGTGGGTTAAGCCCGCAGGGAATGCAGATCCCCCGTAGCCCGCGACAGATTGTGATGCTTCAACGCAAAGCCAGCAAACCAGGACAAGGGTTAGGCAAAACCACCGGCTGGATCCATCGCACCACCCTGCTCGCGCGCGGCGTGAAAATGATCCCAGGCGTAAGTTACCAGAAGATCGACGATGAAGGGCTGCATGTGGTGATCAACGGCGAACCGCAAATTTTGGCGGTAGATCATGTGGTGATCTGCGCGGGGCAGGAGCCAAACCGCACGCTGGCACAACCGCTCATTGATAGCGGGAAAACCGTGCATTTAATTGGCGGCTGCGATGTGGCTATGGAGCTGGACGCACAACGGGCAATTGCCCAGGGAACACGGTTGGCGCTGGAGATTTAAATCGTTATTTGAAGTGCCGGATGTGACGCATCCGGCACGTCGCGTTAATCAATAAACAAGGCGGGAGAAATGCCGAATCGCGTTGCCAGTTTTTTAGCGTGTTCCAGCGTTAATTTCCTCTTCCCGCTCAAAACGCGTGACACCATCGATTTACTGCCAATTTCCGGCAGATCGGAAAGGGTTAAACCATATTGATCCATAAGGGTACGAATCACAGCTATACCGCCAGGCATGTCTTGAGCCATGGCATTAAATTCAGCAAATTCGGGCGCTGATTCTTCCCACGCGGTTATTTTGGCACACACCAGATCCAGCAAGGGGTTTTCAGGATCGTTGAGCAGCAGATGATCTACCAGTTCCAGCGCCTGGGTGTATTGTTCCTCGTTCTGAATACCCGCCAAAAAAGGTGCCACAGCAGTTAGCTTTTCTCCTGCTTGCAAGATGTCGGCAATCGCAATCATTTTTTCCCCTTAGTACGATGAACGGCGGTAAAGAAATCGTATTCTTTATGCGTCATAACTTCACGTATGTAGCACTTTTGCGATTCAAAAAAGACCATTGCTACAACACGTAATTCATTGCCCCCGACATTGAAAACATAATGCTTATCCAGATATTTGAAGTTATCCAGAGAAGGGAATACTGCTTTTAATGACTCAGGTTTTTTGAAATATCCCTTAGCAATCGTGTTCCCCAGAGCCACCAACTCCGTTTTATGTTGCGGGTATTTTTCCGCAGCATCTTTCAATGCTTTTTGAGTTATCAGGTGCATTCTTCATCACGTCCGTTGACAAATTGGCAACATGATAACATCCGTTGACAGATTGGCAACGGATGAATTTATCTGTGTGACGGAAGAATAAACGTAGAAAAACGCTAAACAAGAGAATGTAGAGGATGGTGACAGGGATTTTTTGTTTTATGGAAGCGCGATTCCAGAACTGGGCAGACATTGCCGGATAAGGCGTTTACGCCGCATCCGGCAGGTAGCTGTCAATCTTACCGACGACGCCCCAGCTTCACCGCTTTCAGCACCACAAATTTATTATTGGTGGCAATGGTGGTGCAGTTGCCAAAAATTTTCTTCAGTTTATGGAAGTAATCCAGGTGACGGTTGGCAACGATATACAGCTCGCCGTTGATTTTCAGGCAGCGGCGCGCGTGGTGGAACATTTCCCAGGCAACGTTATCGGTCAGTGCATGTTGCTGGTGAAACGGCGGGTTGCAGAGCACAGCATTAAAGCGGAACGGCTCCACGCCGGAGAGCGCGTTGTTGATCATAAACTCGCAGCGATCCAACGCCTCTGGCATGTTGGTTTCAACATTCAAATGGCTGGAAGCAACCGCCATCGGTGATTCATCGACAAACACCACTTTCGCCTGCGGGTTTTTATCAAGCAGCGTCAGGCCAATAACGCCGTTACCACAACCGAGATCGACAACCTCACCCTCGAGATTCTCTGGCAGATGCTGCATAAAGAAGCGCGCGCCAATATCAAGCCCGGTGCGTGAGAAGACATTCGCATGGTTGTGGATAGTCCAGTCAGTACCCTCCAGCTTCCAGCTAACGGTCTGCGGTGCATCAACCAGCGGCGGCTCGTTGAAAGTGCAGTTAATCAGGCGCGCTTTCTTCCATGCCAGCGTGGTGGTGGTCGGGCCGAGCACTTTTTCGAACAGTTCCAGCGTGGAGGTGTGAATGTCACGGGCTTTAGCACCGGCAATAATACGTGTATCCGGCGTGACTACTTTGCGCAATGCGCGCAGTTGCTGTTCCAGCAATGCCAGTGTTTTCGGCACTTTGATCAGCACCACGCCCGGCTGTTGCGGGTAGTCAGCGGTGCTGTCGAGAAACTTCACGCTCGATTCATCAATCCCGTTGAGGCGTAAATTCTCGCGCGTCGCCAGTTCGCTGATGTATGAGTCGCCAATGCTGTACGGCTTATGTTCCGCCAGCGCACAACTTAACGCCCCAAAGGCATCATTCAGGATTAACACCGGGCCGCGGATTTCTGTGTCGTCCAACTGTTGCAGCAAATATTCATCTGCCGCTTCCCACGCCTGTAGCGGGTTAACGTCATCCGTCGCCGGAAAACGTTGTAGTGTCAGTGAACGGAAACCGTTGTCTAAGTGGCTCATCGGCCCTCCTGAATGATAAAATTTCGACGTTGCCCCTGAAAAGGGTGCGTGAGTATACCCTTTTTCTCTTTTTCGTGGGCGGTTATGAGCAATCTTACTTATCTTCAGGGTTATCCCGAACAGTTGCTTTCCCAGGTGCGCACGCTGATTAATGAACAGCGTCTGGGCGATGTGCTGGCAAAACGCTATCCAGGAACGCACGACTACGCCACCGATAAAGCCCTCTGGCAATATACTCAGGATCTGAAGAATCAGTTTCTGCGCAATGCCCCGCCGATCAATAAAGTGATGTATGACAACAAGATCCATGTGCTGAAAAACGCGCTCGGGTTACATACCGCTGTTTCGCGTGTGCAGGGCGGCAAGCTGAAAGCAAAAGCAGAGATCCGCATCGCTACCGTGTTTCGCAACGCGCCGGAACCGTTTTTGCGCATGATCGTGGTGCACGAGTTGGCGCACCTGAAGGAGAAAGAGCACAACAAAGCGTTTTACCAGTTGTGCTGTCATATGGAACCGCAGTACCACCAGCTTGAGTTCGACACCCGGCTGTGGCTAACGCAGTTGTCGCTTGGGCAGGACAAAATCTGAAAATGATGTCAGGCGTTATCTTTTCTTCCTTTAGCGCCTAAAATCGACCTCCCCCCTTTCGTTAAGGATAACGACCATGCTGCGCGCCTTTGCCCGCCTTCTTCTCCGTATTTGTTTTTCTCGCCGGACTCTAAAGCTTGGCTGTTTATTGTTGCTTATAGCAGGAGCGACCATTTTTATTGCCGATCGCGTTATGGTCAACGCCAGCAAGCAGCTGACCTGGAGCGATGTCAACGCCGTTCCGGCGCGTAACGTGGGTTTATTGCTGGGGGCGAGGCCGGGTAATCGCTACTTTACCCGACGTATTGATACCGCAGCAGAGTTGTACCACGCCGGAAAAGTGAAATGGCTACTAGTGAGCGGCGATAACGGACGTAAAAATTACGATGAAGCCTCAGGCATGCAGCAGGCTTTGATCGCTAAAGGCGTACCCGCAAAAGTCATCTTCTGCGACTATGCCGGATTCTCAACGCTTGATTCGGTGGTGCGTGCCAAAAAGGTGTTTGGTGAAAGCCATATCACTATTATTTCGCAAGAATTTCATAACCAACGCGCCATCTGGCTGGCAAAACAGTACGGCATCGATGCCATCGGGTTTAACGCACCAGACCTGAATATGAAACATGGTTTTTATACTCAGTTGCGGGAGAAACTCGCTCGCGTCAGCGCAGTGATTGACGCGAAAATCCTCCATCGACAGCCGAAATATCTCGGGCCGTCGGTCATGATTGGGCCGTTTAGCGAGCATGGCTGTCCGGCGAAAGAATAATGCGTATCTGCGCACGTCGAAGATGAAAAAGGCGTGCTACATTGACGGCAGAATCCCTTTATGGAGTATCCACGCGTTATGATACGTTTCGCTGTGATTGGCACGAACTGGATCACCCGCCAGTTCGTCGAGGCCGCCCATGAGAGCGGTAAATACAAGTTAACCGCTGTCTATTCCCGCAGCCTTGAACAGGCCCAGCACTTCGCCAATGATTTTTCTGTCGAGCATCTGTTTACATCGCTGGAAGCGATGGCAGAAAGCGATACCATTGACGCGGTGTATATTGCCAGCCCGAATGCCCTGCATTTTTCCCAGACACAACTTTTCCTTAGCCATAAAATTCATGTGATTTGCGAGAAACCGCTGGCGTCGAATCTGGCGGAAGTGGATGCCGCCATTGCCTGTGCGCGGGAAAATCAGGTGGTGCTGTTTGAGGCATTTAAAACCGCCAGCCTGCCGAATTTCCATTTGTTACGCCAGGTACTGCCGAAAGTTGGCAAATTGCGTAAAGTCTTTTTCAACTATTGCCAATATTCCTCGCGATATCAACGTTATCTGGACGGCGAGAATCCCAACACCTTCAATCCGGCATTCTCCAACGGTTCAATTATGGATATCGGCTTTTACTGTCTGGCGTCGGCGGTGGCGTTATTTGGTGAACCGAAAAGCGTGCAGGCAACCGCCAGTTTGCTGGCAAGTGGTGTGGATGCCCACGGCGTGGTGGTGATGGATTACGGTGATTTCAGCGTTACCTTGCAGCACTCAAAGGTCAGTGATTCTGTGCTGGCAAGTGAGATTCAGGGCGAAGCGGGATCGCTGGTGATTGAAAAACTGTCTGAATGCCAGAAAGTTTGCTATGTGCCGCGCGGCAGCCAGATGCAGGATCTTACCCAACCGCAGCATATTAATACCATGCTGTACGAAGCAGAGCTGTTCGCTACCCTGGTGGATGAACATCTGGTAGATCATCCAGGGCTGGCGGTCAGTCGTATCACCGCCAGGCTGCTGACCGAGATCCGCCGCCAGACCGGGGTGATTTTTCCGGCAGATAGCGTAAAACTATAATAGCCAAAGTAAAACAGTGTAAAAGGGATGTAACAGACCATTGACTGACCGAATGGTCTGTCATACTTTGTTACCTGCAAAGGGGAGTAACTTCATTGCCGGTCGATCGTCATTACGATGTGTGAAAAACCACATCCGGTCACCGGGCAACCCGAAAGGAATACGCAGACGTATTCCTTTTTTGTTGTAAGTGAGACCTTGCCGGAAGGCGAGGTCTATGCATAAAAAGCAGCGGCTGACGTCTTCCGACGTTGGCCGTTTTTTTATGTGTAAGGAACTTCTATGAATACTGTCGGCACGCCGTTGCTATGGGGCGGATTCGCTGTTGTTGTCGTCATTATGCTGGCTATCGACCTGTTGTTGCAGGGGCGTCGCGGGGCACATGCCATGACCATGAAACAGGCTGCGGCCTGGTCGCTGGTCTGGGTGACACTGTCGTTATTGTTTAATGCCGCTTTCTGGTGGTATCTGGCGCAGACACAGGGGCGCGAAGTCGCGGACCCTCAGGCATTGGCCTTCCTCACGGGTTATCTGATTGAGAAATCACTGGCGGTCGATAACGTCTTCGTCTGGCTGATGTTGTTCAGCTATTTCTCTGTTCCGGCGGCATTACAACGCCGCGTGCTCGTGTATGGCGTACTCGGGGCGATTGTTCTGCGTACCATCATGATCTTCACTGGCAGCTGGCTGATTTCGCAGTTCGACTGGATCCTGTATATCTTCGGTGCCTTCCTGCTGTTTACTGGCGTGAAGATGGCGCTGGCTCATGAAGATGAATCAGGTATTGGTGACAAGCCGCTGGTGCGCTGGCTGCGCGGTCATTTGCGCATGACCGACACCATCGACAACGAGCATTTCTTTGTGCGTAAGAATGGTTTGTTGTATGCCACGCCGCTGATGCTGGTACTGATTCTGGTGGAGTTGAGCGACGTGATTTTCGCCGTGGATAGCATTCCGGCTATCTTCGCCGTGACCACCGATCCGTTTATTGTGCTGACCTCAAACCTGTTTGCGATCCTCGGCCTGCGTGCGATGTATTTCCTGCTGGCGGGCGTAGCAGAACGTTTCTCGATGCTCAAATATGGTCTGGCGGTGATTCTGGTGTTTATCGGTATCAAGATGCTGATTGTCGATTTCTACCATATTCCGATCGCCGTTTCGCTGGGCGTGGTGTTTGGCATTCTGGTGATGACGTTTATTATCAACGCCTGGGTGAATTATCGGCATGATAAGCAGCGGGTGGGATAATTCGCTGTATATTAAGCCACTACGGGTGATAACTCATTCCAGACAAAGATGAGCGATTAAGTATGTAACCGACTTATAGCTCTTTACAAAAAGATCGCTTGGGTGTTAGTGGCGTCAAAATCACCGAAGCGTTCCCTGCAGGCCGGGGCAGCGGCGATTGGCCGCTCCCTGCGCCAGTGACTTTATGTGGCATCGTACATCACAGGAGCGCAACAGTTCTCATATGCCAAATAGTTTTGCCCATATGTTATCTAATCAGCCTTAGTAGCCAGTCCTTCCCTCTGTTTATGTCAAATAAATGTAACCATTAAGTTGCAAAATATGACCTCTCTTTAAAATCCAGCATTTTTCGCTTCCCGAAGCTGCAACTTTCCTTATACTCGACCTTGCAAACACTTTGTTACATCCTGAAAGATGCGTCGACAGAACGCACCAGGGATGTGCGACAACACAATGAAAGGATCGAAAAATGACTACGCAACGTTCACCGGGGCTATTCCGGCGTCTGGCTCATGGCAGCCTGGTAAAACAAATCCTGGTCGGCCTTGTTCTGGGGATTCTTCTGGCATGGATCTCAAAACCGGCTGCTGAAGCTGTCGGTCTGTTAGGTACTTTGTTCGTTGGTGCCCTGAAAGCTGTAGCGCCGATTCTGGTGCTGATGCTGGTAATGGCATCTATTGCTAACCACCAGCACGGGCAGAAAACCAATATCCGTCCTATTTTGTTCCTCTATCTGCTGGGCACCTTCTCTGCTGCTCTGGCCGCGGTAGTCTTCAGCTTTGCCTTCCCTTCTACCCTGCACTTGTCCAGTAGCGCGGGTGATATTTCGCCACCGTCAGGCATTGTAGAAGTGATGCGTGGGCTGGTAATGAGCATGGTTTCCAACCCCATCGACGCGTTGCTGAAAGGTAACTACATCGGGATTCTGGTGTGGGCAATTGGCCTCGGTTTCGCACTGCGTCACGGTAACGAAACCACTAAAAACCTGGTCAATGATATGTCGAACGCCGTTACCTTTATGGTGAAACTGGTGATTCGTTTCGCACCAATCGGTATTTTTGGTCTGGTAGCTTCAACGCTGGCAACCACCGGT
Source organism: Escherichia sp. HH091_1A (assembly GCF_030295175.1). Taxonomy (NCBI): domain Bacteria; kingdom Pseudomonadati; phylum Pseudomonadota; class Gammaproteobacteria; order Enterobacterales; family Enterobacteriaceae; genus Escherichia; species Escherichia sp. HH091_1A. Next base: position 3,880,662 of record NZ_AP025747.1, read on the forward strand.
TTCTCCACCCTGTGGGGCTACGCGCAACTGCTGGTGGTGCTGGTTGGCTGTATGTTGCTGGTGGCGCTGGTGGTTAACCCATTGCTGGTGTGGTGGAAAATTCGTCGTAACCCGTTCCCGCTGGTGCTGCTGTGCCTGCGCGAAAGCGGCGTGTACGCCTTCTTCACCCGCAGCTCTGCGGCGAACATTCCGGTGAATATGGCGCTGTGTGAAAAGCTGAATCTGGATCGTGATACCTATTCCGTTTCTATTCCGCTGGGTGCAACGATCAATATGGCGGGCGCAGCAATCACCATTACCGTGTTGACGCTGGCTGCGGTTAATACGCTGGGTATTCCGGTGGATCTGCCCACAGCGCTGCTGTTGAGCGTAGTGGCTTCTCTGTGTGCCTGTGGTGCATCCGGCGTGGCGGGGGGGTCTTTGCTGCTGATCCCACTGGCCTGTAATATGTTCGGTATTTCGAACGATATCGCCATGCAGGTGGTTGCCGTCGGCTTTATCATCGGCGTATTGCAGGACTCTTGCGAAACCGCGCTGAACTCTTCAACTGACGTGCTGTTCACTGCGGCAGCTTGCCAGGCAGAAGACGATCGTCTGGCAAATAGCGCCCTGCGTAACTAATACTTAGCCCCTTTCGTCTACGGCGGAAGGGGTTTTCTCCACTTTAAACGGATCAATTCCCCTTCTCTGCATACGCCAAAAACGAATGATATTCAGGCCATTCATCAGCAGAAAACTCCCCTCAATCATCGTGCCGCCTATCGACCCGGCCCAAATGTTGTGAGTTAACCAGCAACAAGTAGAAAACCACATCACGCAGCGCATGGTCAGCCCTTTACAACGGAACAGCGCCCAGGTACTGACAATCGTGCCGATAACCGGCAGCAGCTCCATGGGATGATGGAACTTCGCCAGGCCAACTCCTCCCGTCAGCACGATGAAGATCGCCATTATCCATAAGCTGCGCGTGCGTAAGGTAATCAATGTACGAATGGCATTAAGGATGGCACTGGCACCAGCGGGATAGGTGCCCAGAAGAAAAAAATGTACGCCAATAACGGCGCTATAGACCGAAAGCTGCTTTTTGAAGCGACGTTCGTCACGGTTGAAAAATGTTGTGATACCAATCAGAAAGGCGATGACACCCACGCCCTGGGCCAGCCAATACGCGGTCATGATAAATCCTTAGCAGGTATGGAAAAGCAAACGGCGCTTCACATTATGAAACGCCGTTTTTTATTAACAACTCATTTCGACTTTATAGCGTTACGCCGCTTTTAAAGATCGCCAGTTCGCGGAAGTCGTTACGCTCGTTGCAGGTTTGTTTACCATTGGCAAACTCAACGATGGTGTCGATAAATTCCTCCAGCAACTGCGGCATCGCTTTACCGTGGATCAGCTGACCCGCGTCAAAGTCGATCCAGTGTTTTTTCTTCGCCGCCAGTTCACTGTTGGTGGCGATTTTCACCGTTGGCACAAATCCACCATATGGCGTACCACGACCCGTACTGAACAGCACCATATGGCAGCCCGCGCCCGCCAGGGCGCTGGTCGCTACGGCATCGTTACCCGGCGCACTTAACAAGTTCAGCCCCGGCGTTTTCAGACGCTCGCCGTAACGCAGCACGTCAACCACGACACTGGAACCCGCTTTCTGAGTACAACCAAGTGATTTATCTTCCAGCGTGGTGATACCGCCCGCTTTGTTCCCCGGCGATGGGTTTTCGTAGATAGGCTGGTCATGGGCAATAAAGTACTGCTTGAAGTCGTTGACCATAGTGACCAGTTTTTCAAACGTTGCTTCGTCACGACAATGGTCCATCAGCAACTGCTCTGCGCCGAACATCTCCGGCACTTCGGTCAGTACGGTAGTGCCGCCGTTAGCAATGACGTAATCAGAGAAACGCCCCAGCATTGGGTTAGCAGTAATACCAGAAAGACCGTCAGAACCACCGCATTCCAGACCAAACTTCAGTTCGCTGAGTTTGCCCGGCTCACGTTTGTCGTTGCGCATTACGTTATACAACTGATGCAAATGCGCGATCCCGGCTTCGATCTCATCATCCTGCTGTTGGCAGATCATGAAATGAACGCGTTCAGGATCGATATCGCCCAGCGTTTCACGGAATGCGGCAACCTGGTTGTTTTCACATCCCAGACCAATGACCAACACGGCGCCTGCGTTCGGGTGGCGCACCATGTTTTGCAGCATGGTACGGGTATTAATGTGATCGTCGCCCAGCTGCGAGCAGCCGTAGGTGTGGCTGAAGAGGAACACGCCGTCAGTACCTTCGGCGTTGTTGGTCTCTTTCAGGAAACGGTTCTGGATCTGCCGCGCGATGCCGTTAACACAACCCACGGTTGGCAGGATCCACAGCTCATTACGCACCCCGACATCGCCGTTAGCGCGACGATAGATCTGCACTTCACGATCTGCCGCTTGCGCAGGCAGATCCTGAAAATCAGGTTGATAGCGATACTGATCCAGATCGCTGAGATTCGTGCGCGTATTGTGGGCGTGAACGTGTTCCCCCGCCGCAATATCCGCCAATGCATAACCAATCGGCAGGCCATATTTAATGACGTTGGCCCCTTTTGCGATATCCGTTAACGCAAATTTATGTCCACGAGCAACATCCTGGCGCAGCGTGACAGTTTGGTTATCGACACTGACTTCTGTGCCTTCCGCCAAATCTGCTAAAGCAACCGCGACGTTATCCAGCGCATGGATCTTGATGTATTGCATATCAACCCCAGACCTTAGTTCAGTTCAATGGCGAAGTAGTCACGCGCATTGTTAAAGCAAATATTTTTCACCATCTCGCCCAGCAGGTTGATGTCCGCCGGTGCTTCGCCCGCTTCCACCCAGCGGCCAATCATCTGGCACAGAATGCGGCGGAAGTATTCGTGACGGGTGTATGACAGGAAGCTACGGCTGTCAGTCAGCATACCGACAAAGCGGCTCAGCAGACCGAGCTGCGCCAGTTGGGTCATCTGACGTTCCATACCGTCTTTCTGATCGTTAAACCACCAGCCGGAACCGAACTGCATTTTGCCCGGCATACCTTCGCCCTGGAAGTTACCGATCATGGTGCCCAGCACTTCGTTATCGCGCGGGTTCAGGCAGTAGAGAATGGTTTTCGGCAGCAGGTTTTCTTCGTTCTGCTTGCTCAGCAACTTAGACAGCTCTTCTGCCATCGGACGGTCGTTGATGGAATCAAAACCTACATCCGGCCCCAGCAGTTTGAACTGACGCAGGTTGTTATTACGCAGTGCGCCGATGTGGTACTGCTGTACCCAGCCGCGACGTGCGTATTCGGCACCAAGGAACACCAGCACCGCAGTTTTGAACTGTGCCACTTCGTGCTCGCTCAGGGTTTCGCCTGCCAGACGGCGCTCCAGAATGCTGTCCAGTTCCGCTTCGTTCGCTTCAGCAAACATCACCACGTCCAGCGCGTGGTCAGACACTTTACAGCCGTGAGCGGCGAAGTGATCCAGACGTTTAGTCAGGGCAGTTTGCAGGTCAGCAAAGCGGCGAATGTCGGTATCGGAAACTTCGCCCAGCTTCGCCATGTAGTCGTTAAAGGTCGCCTGTTCGATGTTGAAGGCTTTATCAGGACGCCAGCTCGGCAGCACTCTAATGGTGAAAGAGCCGTCTTTGGCGATCTCTGCGTGATGCTCCAGAGAATCGATCGGATCGTCGGTGGTGCCGACCATTTTCACGTTCATCTGCTGCATGATGCCGCGCGCAGAGAAATTATCCTGCGCCAGCAGTTCGTTACATTCGTTCCAGATTTCGTCAGCGGTAGACGGGGAAAGCAATTTGCCGGTAATACCAAATGGACGACGCAGTTCGAGGTGCGTCCAGTGGTATAACGGGTTGCCGATAGTGTGCGGAACGGTCGCCGCCCAGGCGTCAAATTTTTCTCGGTCAGATGCATCACCGGTACACAGACGCTCAGCCACGCCATTAGTGCGCATAGCACGCCATTTGTAGTGATCACCTTTCAGCCAGATGTCATACAGATTTTTAAAGCGGTAGTCTTCTGCGATTTGCTGCGGCGGCAAATGGCAATGGTAATCGAAAATCGGCTGGTCTTTTGCGTAGTCGTGATACAGACGGCGGGCAAATTCGGTATCTAACAGGAAATCTTCAGTCATAAACGGAGTCATTTTCGTCTTCCTCTCAACGAGTGAGCTAGCTTGCTTATGGTGCGATGCTGACAAAGTTATCACACCAATTTCCAGAGTCCGAAGATATTTTCGTGAGATAGATCAATAAACGTAGTTAAAAAAATTACTCTCAAAGTGGTAAATCTCGCTGCAAGCCGCGCCAGTACTGGCCTCGCTGTCATCAGGTAATGTCCCTACAAATATTCCCACATTTGTGATGGCTCTCACCTTTTAAAGTTGTATGACAAGTTATCTTTCTGCCGTCGCAAATCATAAGTCGACGGAATGCAAATTGCCGATTCATTCATTTGTTAGATGAATCGGGTTAACCGGTACGGAAGCCGAATTAGCACGAAACTTTCATGGCAACGTTCGGGGCGTGCCGGTTTTTTTTCGGTTACCCGGTCGTAACTAACATCTTCAGCCTCTGGCGGGATGATGGCCGCGCTTCCTGCGGCTATAACAAAACGATGAGGTTTTACATGCGTAAAATTAAAGGGTTACGTTGGTATATGATCGCACTGGTGACGCTCGGCACCGTGCTTGGTTACCTGACGCGTAACACTGTGGCGGCAGCTGCGCCAACTCTGATGGAAGAGTTAAACATCTCCACCCAACAGTATTCCTATATCATCGCAGCCTATTCTGCTGCTTATACGGTCATGCAACCGGTAGCAGGTTATGTACTGGATGTGCTGGGTACGAAAATCGGTTACGCAATGTTTGCTGTACTGTGGGCTGTGTTCTGTGGCGCAACCGCGCTGGCAGGTAGCTGGGGTGGCCTGGCGGTTGCTCGTGGTGCGGTAGGTGCTGCAGAGGCGGCGATGATCCCGGCGGGTCTGAAAGCCAGTTCCGAATGGTTCCCGGCAAAAGAGCGTTCCATCGCGGTCGGCTACTTTAACGTAGGTTCTTCGATTGGTGCCATGATTGCGCCGCCGCTGGTGGTATGGGCAATCGTGATGCACAGCTGGCAGATGGCATTTATCATCTCCGGTGCGTTGAGCTTTATCTGGGCGATGGCATGGCTGATTTTCTACAAGCATCCGCGCGACCAGAAACATCTGACCGATGAAGAACGTGACTACATTATTAATGGTCAGGAAGCCCAGCACCAGGTTGACACAGCGAAGAAAATGTCCGTTGGTCAGATCCTGCGTAACCGTCAGTTCTGGGGTATCGCGCTACCGCGTTTCCTGGCTGAACCGGCCTGGGGTACTTTTAACGCGTGGATCCCGCTGTTCATGTTTAAAGTTTACGGCTTTAACCTGAAAGAGATCGCGATGTTCGCCTGGATGCCGATGCTGTTTGCTGACCTTGGTTGTATCCTCGGTGGTTACCTGCCGCCGCTGTTCCAGCGTTGGTTTGGCGTGAACCTGATCGTTTCCCGTAAGATGGTAGTAACGCTGGGTGCGGTGCTGATGATTGGCCCAGGTATGATCGGTCTGTTCACTAACCCGTATGTCGCGATTATGCTGCTGTGTATCGGTGGTTTTGCTCACCAGGCCCTGTCTGGCGCACTGATTACGCTCTCTTCTGACGTGTTCGGTCGTAACGAAGTGGCGACGGCGAACGGTTTAACCGGGATGTCCGCATGGCTGGCAAGTACGCTGTTTGCACTGGTAGTCGGTGCACTGGCTGACACCATCGGCTTCAGCCCGCTGTTCGCAGTTCTGGCAGTATTCGACCTGCTGGGTGCGCTGGTTATCTGGACTGTGTTGCAGAACAAACCGGCGATTGAGGTGGCGCAGGAATCACATAACGATCCCGCACCGCAACATTAAGGCTTCGTGTAAGTTTTAGTTTCCCTTCAAAGCCGCCTTCTCAGGCGGCTTTTTCATCACTGCGAGTAGAGCTAAACTCGCAAAAGTGGTATAACAAATATAGTCTGCCGTATCATGCCTGGAGCGCATATGGAAATCACTGAACCACGCCGTTTGTATCAACAACTTGCCGCTGATCTGAAAGAGCGCATCGAACAGGGCGTCTATCTGGTGGGTGATAAACTGCCTGCTGAGCGCTTTATTGCCGATGAAAAAAACGTCAGTCGCACCGTGGTTCGTGAAGCCATCATCATGCTTGAAGTTGAAGGCTATGTAGAGGTGCGTAAAGGCTCGGGTATTCATGTGGTTTCCAACCAGCCGCGCCATCAGCAGTCAGCTGACACTAATATGGAATTCGCCAATTACGGTCCGTTTGAGCTGCTTCAGGCACGTCAGCTCATCGAAAGTAATATTGCCGAGTTCGCAGCGACCCAGGTAACTAAACAGGACATCATGAAACTGATGGCCATCCAGGAGCAGGCGCGCGGCGAACAATGCTTCCGTGATTCCGAATGGGATTTGCAGTTCCATATTCAGGTTGCCCTGGCGACGCAGAACTCCGCCCTGGCAGCCATCGTTGAAAAAATGTGGACCCAACGTAGCCATAACCCATACTGGAAAAAACTGCACGAGCATATTGATGCCCGTACTGTCGATAACTGGTGCGATGACCACGATCAGATCCTCAAAGCGTTAATTCGTAAAGATCCCCATGCCGCGAAGCTGGCAATGTGGCAGCATCTGGAAAACACCAAGATCATGTTATTTAACGAAACCAGCGACGATTTCGAGTTCAATGCCGACCGCTATCTGTTCGCCGAAAATCCCGTTGTGCATCTTGATACGGCCACCAGCGGCAGCAAATGAAATCCCCATTCGGCAGGCGCAACGACGCGCCTGTTTGCCTCGTCGGTAAGCGAAAAGTATAAAGTGTCAGCCTGTGTAAATCCTCTCGCCACCCTCCCCTGCATTCAGCAAAATCAGACTCCACGGACATGTAATTTTGATAACGAACAACGTTGACCTTTGTTACAATTAGATTCAATTTGAATTTATGCTTTTGAATGCTTTCTTATCTCACGATTTAACAGGGAATAGTTCAGGCTGTGTTGATGTATCAAACCCGCAGAACATACCAAAACAGCAATAACATTGCGGTAGTGCATCTTTTAAAACCAGCGTGGCGTTAACCGATTCACCAGGAATAATGAATGGAACTTTTGACCCAATTGCTGCAAGCCCTGTGGGCGCAGGATTTTGAAACCCTGGCCAATCCGTCGATGATTGGCATGCTCTATTTTGTTTTATTTGTAATTTTGTTCCTTGAAAACGGCTTGCTTCCGGCGGCCTTTTTACCGGGCGACAGTTTACTGGTGTTGGTCGGCGTATTGATTGCGAAAGGCGCGATGGGCTATCCGCAAACGATTCTGCTACTGACCGTTGCCGCCAGCCTCGGCTGCTGGGTCAGCTATATTCAGGGGCGATGGCTGGGCAATACCCGCACCGTACAAAACTGGCTATCTCATTTACCCGCGCATTATCATCAACGCGCACACCATCTTTTTCATAAACACGGTTTATCGGCGCTGTTAATTGGTCGCTTTATTGCGTTTGTCAGAACACTGCTGCCGACGATTGCCGGGTTATCAGGGCTGAATAACGCGCGCTTTCAGTTCTTCAACTGGATGAGCGGTCTGCTGTGGGTATTAATCCTGACAACTCTGGGTTACATGCTCGGCAAAACGCCGGTATTTTTAAAGTACGAGGACCAGCTGATGTCATGCCTGATGCTGCTCCCGGTGGTGCTGCTGGTGTTTGGCCTGGCAGGTTCTCTGGTCGTGTTATGGAAAAAGAAATATGGAAATCGGGGGTAAGGGATGCAAATACCTCGCATGTCGCTTCGCCAGCTAACCTGGTCCGGCGCTGTTTTACTTCTGGTCGGCACGCTGTTGCTGGCCTGGTCCGCGGTTCGCCAGCAAGAGTCTACGCTGGCGATTCGTGCCGTTCATCAAGGCACAACGATGCCAGACGGTTTTTCAATCTGGCATCACCTTGACGCTCACGGCATCCCCTTCAAAAGCATCACCCCTAAAAACGACACTCTGTTAATTACGTTTGACTCCAGCGACCAGAGTGCCGCAGCAAAAGCGGTTCTCGACAGAACATTGCCCCATGGCTACATCATTGCGCAGCAGGACAATAATAGTCAGGCTATGCAATGGCTAACCCGATTGCGGGATAACTCTCATCGCTTCGGATAACTTCCTGTTATCCGAAACAGATCACTCACTTTGGTGATTTCACCGTAACTGTCTATGATTAATGAGGCGGTGGTTAACACTACCGCTTCGTTGTCTGGACAATCGTTCCTTTGTAATAGGTCCGAATCACAATGGAAGGTTCAAGAATGAAATACCGCATCGCTTTAGCTGTTTCTCTTTTTGCTCTTAGTACCGGTAGTTATGCCACTACCCTGTGTCAGGAAAAGGAGCAAAATATCCTTAAGGAGATCAGCTATGCCGAAAAACACCAAAACCAGAATCGTATTGACGGTCTGAATAAAGCCCTGAGTGAAGTCCGGGCCAACTGTTCAGATAGCCAGCTGCGTGCCGATCATCAGAAGAAAATCGCAAAGCAGAAAGATGAGGTGGCGGAACGCCAGCAAGATTTAGCCGAGGCGAAGCAAAAAGGCGATGCCGATAAGATTGCCAAACGCGAACGGAAACTGGCAGAAGCGCAGGAAGAGCTGAAAAAGCTGGAAGCGCGCGACTACTAACTCACAATAGTCACTACTTACTCACCTGGAGAAAACTATGTCGAAAGAACACACTACGGAACATCTGCGTGCTGAGTTGAAATCCCTTTCCGATACGCTGGAAGAGGTGCTTAGCTCATCTGGCGAGAAGTCGAAAGAAGAGTTGAGTAAGATTCGTAGCAAAGCGGAGCAGGCACTGAAACAGAGCCGTTATCGCCTGGGTGAAACCGGTGATGCCATTGCCAAACAAACCCGTGTCGCGGCGGCGCGTGCCGATGAGTATGTGCGTGAAAATCCATGGACGGGCGTGGGCATTGGCGCTGCAATCGGTGTAGTGCTCGGCGTTCTGCTGTCGCGTCGTTAATTATGGCGGACACTCATCACGCGCAAGGGCCCGGTAAAAGCGTTCTGGGCATCGGGCAGCGAATTGTTTCCATCATGGTTGAAATGGTGGAGACACGTCTGCGGCTGGCGGTGGTGGAGCTGGAAGAGGAAAAAGCCAATCTCTTTCAGCTTTTACTGATGCTGGGCCTGACGATGCTTTTCGCTGCATTTGGTCTTATGAGCCTGATGGTGCTGATTATCTGGGCGGTTGATCCGCAATATCGCCTGAATGCGATGATTGCCACCACCGTGGTGTTGCTGCTACTGGCACTCATTGGCGGTATCTGGACGTTACGTAAATCGCGTAAATCCACCTTACTGCGCCATACGCGCCATGAGCTGGCAAACGATCGGCAACTGCTCGAGGAGGAGTCCCGTGAGCAGTAAAGTCGAACGTGAACGACGTAAGGCGCAACTGCTTAGCCAGATCCAGCAACAACGGCTGGATCTTTCCGCCAGTCGTCGTGAATGGCTGGAGGCGACAGGCGCTTATGATCGTCGCTGGAATATGCTGCTGAGTCTGCGCTCCTGGGCGCTGGTTGGCAGTAGTGTGATGGCTATCTGGACGATTCGTCATCCCAATATGCTGGTCCGCTGGGCCAGACGCGGTTTTGGTGTATGGAGCGCCTGGCGTCTGGTGAAAACAACCCTCAAGCAACAACAGCTTCGCGGTTAACTTCCTCTCTGGCCGGAGACATTCCGGCCTTATCCCTCAAATTTTTTGAAAAATTTTGACAGTTTTCCTTGCTAACAATCACGCTTCGCCACGTTTATGATTCTCTCCATCGAAAGCAAGGACGCTAATACCGCGCCCTTGCACAAAAAAACAATCAGCAGCCTGAGCGGCGCAGTGGAGAGTAAGATGAAAAAATTAGAAGATGTTGGGGTACTGGTCGCACGCATTTTAATGCCGATTCTGTTTATTACGGCAGGTTGGGGAAAAATTACTGGCTACGCGGGTACGCAACAATATATGGAAGCGATGGGTGTCCCTGGCTTTATGTTGCCACTGGTGATTCTGCTTGAGTTTGGTGGTGGTCTGGCAATCCTGTTCGGTTTCCTGACACGTACCACTGCCCTGTTTACTGCGGGCTTTACGCTGCTGACGGCATTTTTATTTCACAGCAATTTTGCAGAAGGCATGAACTCGCTGATGTTTATGAAAAACCTGACTATTTCTGGCGGATTCCTGCTGCTGGCGATTACCGGTCCGGGCGCGTATAGCATCGACCGTCTGTTGAATAAAAAGTGGTAAGTACGCGCTATACTTAACGATAAAAAACGAGGGGGAACACTCCTCGTTTCAGATTGTTGACAAAGTGCGCGTTGTTCATGCCGGATGCGGCGTGAACGCCTTATCCGGCCTACAAAAACATGCAAATTCAATACATTGCAGAAACCTCGTAGGCCTGATAAGCATAGCGCATCAGGCAGTTTTGCGTTTGCCATCAGTCTCAAACGAGGAGAAACGCTCCTCGTTTCAGATTGTTGACAAAGTGCACGTTGTTCATGCCGGATGCGGCGTGAACGCCTTATCCGGCCTACAAAAACATGCAAATTCAATACATTGCAGAAACCTCGTAGGCCTGATAAGCATAGCGCATCAGGCAGTTTTGCGTTTGCCATCAGTCTCAAACGAGGAGAAACGCTCCTCGTTTTTGCTATTGGAGGAGAGAAAAATGGGTCAACTGATTGACGGCGTCTGGCATGACACCTGGTACGACACCAAATCCACCGGCGGTAAATTTCAACGTTCAGCTTCCGCATTTCGTAACTGGCTCACTGCCGATGGCGCGCCAGGCCCCACTGGCAAAGGCGGTTTTGCCGCAGAGAAAGATCGTTATCATCTCTATGTTTCACTCGCCTGCCCGTGGGCGCACCGCACGCTGATCATGCGTAAACTCAAAGGACTGGAACCGTTTATTTCCGTTTCCGTAGTGAACCCGTTAATGCTGGAAAACGGCTGGACCTTTGATGACAGTTTTCCGGGAGCAACCGGCGATACACTCTATCAACATGAGTTTCTGTATCAGCTTTATCTCCACGCCGATCCACACTACAGCGGACGTGTCACTGTTCCCGTACTCTGGGACAAGAAGAACCACACCATTGTCAGCAACGAATCAGCGGAAATCATCCGCATGTTCAATACCGCGTTTGATGCGCTGGGTGCGAAAGCTGGAGATTACTACCCTTCAGCCCTGCAAACGAAAATTGACGAACTTAATGGCTGGATTTACGACACCGTTAACAATGGCGTGTATAAAGCCGGTTTTGCCACCAGCCAGGAAGCCTACGACGAGGCAGTGGTGAAAGTGTTTGAATCGCTGGCGCGGCTGGAACAGATTTTAGGTCAGCATCGTTACCTGACCGGCAACCAGCTAACCGAAGCCGATATTCGCCTGTGGACCACGCTGGTGCGTTTTGATCCAGTGTATGTGACCCACTTTAAGTGTGATAAGCACCGCATCAGCGATTACCTGAATCTGTATGGCTTCCTGCGCGATATCTACCAGATGCCGGGAATTGCCGAAACAGTCAATTTCGATCACATCCGTAATCATTACTTCCGCAGCCATAAGACCATCAACCCTACGGGGATTATTTCAATTGGTCCGTGGCAGGATCTCGATGAACCGCATGGACGAGATGTTCGCTTCGGTTAAAAAAAGGCACCTTACGAGGTGCCTCTGATAATTAGCTAAGTGCGTGTTGTTCATGTCGGATGTGGCGTAAACGCCTTATCAAACCTACAAAACATTTATATTCAATATGTTGCAATGACCGCGCAGGCCAGATAAGCGTAGCGCATCTGGCAATTTTGCGCTTGTCATCAGTCTTAGCGCTCCTTCAGCGTACCTTATTAATTCATTAAACGAATATTTACTGCCATTTCATTCACGTCTATTCTTAATTTGCTGCTTTAAAAACAAGTGATTGAGTAAAATTGAGGCAAAAATGGACTGGTATCTGAAAGTACTAAAAAATTATGTCGGTTTCCGGGGCCGTGCGCGGCGCAAAGAGTACTGGATGTTTATTCTGGTCAACATCATCTTTACGTTCGTGCTGGGGCTACTGGATAAAATGTTAGGCTGGCAACGTGCCGGTGGCGAAGGCATCCTGACGACAATCTACGGTATTCTGGTGTTTTTACCATGGTGGGCAGTTCAGTTCCGCCGCCTGCACGACACCGACCGCTCGGCGTGGTGGGCACTGTTGTTCTTAATCCCGTTTATCGGCTGGCTGATTATCATCGTCTTTAACTGCCAGGCAGGTACGCCAGGCGAAAACCGCTTTGGACCAGATCCGAAACTGGAACCTTAAAACAAATCTCCTCGCCGGATGTCTGACTCATCCGGCTTTTATCATCATGTTGATGAATAAATAATCTACTAATGTTTATTTAAATTATTTCAATGTCGTTATATAAATTACATATAAAAAACGACCATGTATTTATCTTAAATATCAAAACCTTTATAACATCCGAAAAAGAAAGATACGAATAGCATTTACTCCATCCCCGGAATAGACTTTCGCAACTTTTAATTAAAGGGATGTTTTTATGCAGTGGTATTTAGCCGTATTAAAAAATTATGTTGGTTTCTCTGGTCGTGCACGTCGTAAAGAGTACTGGATGTTTACTCTGATTAACGCCATCGTCGGCGCTATTATCAATGTCATTCAATTGATTTTAGGTTTAGAGTTTCCATTCCTTTCTCTCATTTACCTGGCAGCAACAATCATTCCGGTCATTGCTCTGTGCGTTCGTCGTCTGCACGATACTGACCGTTCAGGTGCGTGGGCGCTTCTCTATCTGGTACCGGTCATTGGCTGGTTAGTTCTGTTTGTATTTGCCTGTTTAGAAGGCAATTCTGGCAGCAATCGTTACGGAAACGATCCGAAGTTTGGTTCAAATTAATCTTAGAATTGGGGCGATATTTCGCCCCTTTTTATTAAAAATAACAAATATTATTTTCCGCTAAAAAGTTTGGGTATTTCCCGCAGACACCAGGATTTCGCTTCCCCCATACTGTCACGACGCCAGGCCATAATAATATCGATCTCGCTGGTCGATTCCGGGCTGACGACACGCAACCGTCCTTCCGCAATATCTTTTTCAACCATCGGATACGGCATCGTCGCCACGCCAAGCCCCGCCAGTAACGCCTGACGTTTATCTTCAATTGTACTCACCGTTAAGCGCGGCTGTTTGTCCAGCAGCTGTACGGTCAATACCGGGCGCTCACGAGCGGTATCCGCCACCGCAATACCACGATATTTCACACGCGTCACTTCAGAGAGCGGTTCTGGCTCTTGATGAATCGGGTGATCTGGCGCGGCAACATAGACGTTCATTAAGGTATAGAGTTTGCGCGAGTTGATCTCCGACGAGGAGCGAAAATGCATATCCGGCGCGATAACAATATCCGCCCGCCCCTGCTCCAGCCGTTCCCACGCCCCTGCCAGCACTTCAGTGATGATTGCCAGTTGGGTATTGGCTTTTGCCGCCAATTTGTCGATTAACGGGAAAAAGGCGGGTGTCGGTACCAGCGCCTCAGTCACAATGGTGAGATGCGTTTCCCAACCGCGCGCGAGGGCTTCCGCATCGGTAGTCAGTTTATCTGCGGCTTCCAGCAAAACGCGCCCTCGCTCCAGCAACATTCGCCCGACATTGGTGAATTTGGTGCGATGGCCCGAGCGGTCAAACAACACCACATCCAGCTCTTCTTCCAGTTTTTGCATGGTGTAGCTAAGTGCGGAAGGCACGCGTCCCAGCTCATCCGCCGCCGCCGCAAAACTGCCCCGGCGATCGATCGCATCCATAACCCGTAGTGCTTCCAGCGTTAATGCCCTTTCTTTGGCCATTTCGTTCTCATTCAGGAAATTTGAACATACCGGGCAGAATATCTGGCTAACAATGTAGCGTCCAGCCCCTTACCATAAAAGGAAGTAAAGAGAGGTCAAGAATTATGATTACTACCCGAACTGCCAGGCAGTGTGGACAAGCAGACTACGGATGGTTGCAGGCCCGGTATACTTTTTCCTTTGGACACTACTTCGACCCGAAATTGTTAGGTTATGCCTCCCTGCGTGTGCTTAACCAGGAAGTTCTGGCCCCAGGTGCCGCCTTTCAGCCACGAACCTATCCCAAAGTCGATATTTTAAATGTGATTCTGGATGGAGAAGCTGAGTATCGCGACAGCGAAGGCAATCATATTCAGGCCTACGCAGGTGAAGCGTTGCTGCTCTCTACCCAGCCGGGTATCAGCTATAGCGAACACAATCTCAGCAAAGACAAACCGTTAACACGGATGCAGCTTTGGCTGGATGCCTGCCCGCAGCGAGAGAATCCGCTGATTCAAAAACTGGCGCTTGATATGGGCAAGCAGCAATTAATCGCCTCGCCAGAGGGGGCGATGGGAAGCCTGCAGTTGCGCCAGCAAGTGTGGCTGCATCATATCGTGCTAGACAAAGGCGAAAGTGCGAATTTCCAGTTGCATGGGCCACGCGCGTATTTGCAATCGATTCACGGGCAATTTCATGCGCTTACGCATCATGAAGAGAAAGCGGTGCTGACCTGCGGTGATGGGGCGTTTATTCGTGACGAGGCTAACATTACGCTGGTTGCCGATTCCCCACTGCGCGCTTTGCTGATAGATTTGCCTGTCTAGTTGTTTTTACAGGGAGATGAAGATGAGTAAAAAATCGGCCAAAAAGCGTCAGCCGGTGAAGCCCGTGGTGGCGAAGGAACCGGCTCGCACCGGCAATAATTTTGGCTATGAAGAGATGTTGAGCGAACTGGAAGCCATTGTCGCGGATGCTGAAACGCGTTTAGCCGAGGATGAAGCTACCGCGTAAAGACAGGTTGCCGGATGCGGCGTAAACGCCTTATCCGGCCTACAAAACCAGCAACATCAACAAATTGCACAACTCGTAGGCCAAATAAGATGCACCAGCATCGCATCCGACACGATACCCAAAACCAGGTGTTTATCTGGCCTTGCTCGCTATAATCTCGATAATCTGCCGATCCGTTTGCTGCATCGAATGGCTTGCCAGCGCACACAGGTTGGCAATCGACTGCTCAACATCATGCGCCACAATACCTTCATTACCGGTCACAGCGGTATCATCCAGCGCCATTAACACTGCTTTCCACGCAGCCGAAGCACTGGTCGAAACCTTCATCGCGCAGCTGTTGGACGCACCATCGCAAATCATGCCGCTGACATCGCCGATCATACTGCTGATCGCCATCGAGATGGTTTCATAACGCCCATCCACCAGCCATGCCATCCCGGCGGCGGCCCCCATTGCTGCGGTCGTTGCGGCACAAAGCGCAGACAAACGCGGTAACTGGTTATGGATGTAAATCGCGCTCAAATGCGAAAGCATCAGCGCACGCGCCAGCCGTTCATCATCGGCCCCGAAGTGTTCTGCTACCACCACCACAGGCATTGTTGCAGTGATCCCCTGGTTACCCGAGCCGGAGTTACTCATTGCCGGAAGCGTAGCGCCGCCCATACGCGCATCGGATGCCGCGCTGGTACGAATCACAATGGATGAAGAGAGATCTTTCGCCAGCAAACCGCGTGCACACTGTTTCTCCAGCGTCGCGCCAATATGCAGCCCCCAGTTACCGCTCAAGCCTTCCTGCGATAACGCACAATTTAACTTCGCAGAATCGAGAATAAAGCGGATCGCCGCAAACGGCACTTCATTGACGAACTTCAGGATCTCAGCCAGCGTCGTTCTGGAGAGCACCGTCAGTGGCGACTCTTGCTCGCCCTCTGCTACACTGGCCTGCTGGGTAAACACCACGCCATTGTGCGTCTCAATATGCACAATGTTGGTATGCCCACCGACGATGGTGACACACGCCCACTTCTCACCGTTCCAGACTTTGGCGCGTGAGAAGAGGATTTCATCGCAAGGTTCCTGGATCTTAACTGAGACTTTCCCCGCCGCCAGCAGTGCTTTGGCATCGGCAATTGCCTGCGCAGTTGCGTCTTTCAGCACTTCCAGCCCGGCATTGGCATTCCCACCTAACGCGCCCAGCGCCGCCGCAATCGGCAGTCCCACCATTCCCGTGCCAGGAACGGTGACGCCCAGACCGTTCTTCATCAGATTTGGCGAAACCCAGGCTTCTACTCGTTCAACCGGACCTTCCAGTTCTGCTGCAGCAACTGCCGCCGCCAGCGCCAGTGAAATTGGTTCAGTACATCCCAGCGCCGGTTTTACTTCCTCCTGAACGGCGAGGATGTAACGCTGCCATAACGGATTTAAAGTCGAATCAAACATAATAAAAACCTTAAAATTTCAGGTAAATCAAGAAAATGCCAGGAACGGAGATACACAAAGCAACAAACCAGTGACGATAATCAGGTACAGAGACATCCCTTTGTATTTGTGCAATGCCGGTACTTTGTAAACCAGCCACGCCGGGATCAGGCACCCTACCATGCCGAAAATCGGGCTACAGATAGAGGTGAAGCTCAACACCGGTGCGTTCAGTACGATGGCGCTCCAGGCCAGCAAAATGGCGAAAATCATGATGCCGCGCTGAACGAGATTTTCGTTAATCTTCTCGGCGGGCATCTTACGACGCAGGATGTTCATTACGATCCCTTGCGTTGCTTCGCGAAAACCTAAATAGACACCAAAGAATGCAGTCATTACGGCAAAAATATTAAGAATGACGCTGACCACTTTCACCCACGCTGCGCCGTCACCGCTAATAAACTGTGCGGCAATTGCCAGCGCGGAAATATTCTGCTCGTAGGCTTTTACCGCTTCGTCATGTCCCATCGCCAGCGTGAACGACACGGCGTAGAAAAAGACGGTGACAAACAAAATGCCAAACGCGATATTCATTGCCCGCAATGCTTTATGCCGCGCCACTTCAATGGATTTTTCCCGTGAGCGATAAGAGATCACCATCGGGCTTAACGTCTGGATAAACAGAATCGACGTCAGGGTAAACGGCAGCGTAATAATGGCGTTTTTCACCAGCAGCCCCAGCGGCGGCAGCGAACCGACGTTGTACAGATGCCACATTCCGACCATCGACACGCCCAGCGCCGCAACCACCAGCAGCTTGGTCAGCACCATCCCCGTCGAAATTTTGAATAACAATTTCTCGCCGCGTGAGGAGATCGCCACCAGAATGCAAATCAGTACCAGACCATAAAAGGGACTGTCTGACAGCAACCCTTCCGTCACACCGAAGGTATGCAGGTAGGAAGCACTATCGTTGGTGATGGCAGTGGAATAGACGAACATCCAAATCACCAGCATTACGAAATAGAGTGCACCTAACAGGATGCCCCAGTTTTTACCTAAATAACCGCTAATCACGCTCGGGTAATCTTTACATTCTGGTGATTCTGCCAGCGTATTAATAAACAACCGCTGAAACAGATACATTGCCGGGTAACCAATCACCGATGAGAGCAAAAATACCCACAATCCCATCAAACCGACCTGCACCGGGAGAAAAACAATCCCTGCGCCAATCGCCATCCCGATACTCATAATCACCCAGCCGGTGTCAGTACTGTCGAATTTGATCGCTTCTCGCCACTCGCTCTCACTCATTCCAGCACGACCTGCCGGGGTCGAAGCGTCTGCAATGACGCCTTTATTCGATGCAATTTCCATAATTTCTCGCTCAATATTTTGTAGGGCTTATTATTTTTTTCCGAGCCGCATCAAGGCGATATGCGGTCTACATTTTTGCAGGCGAGTTATTAGAATAAGGAAATGATACGCGCGAGGTCAGAGAAAATCTTCACAATCAAGACTTTGAAATAACGGAGATGGATAAGAATTTTCTACTAAATTAACCGCAAGAGAATATTCATTCTCTATTTGCGGCAGATCACAAAAAAAAGGTGCACATTTGTGCACCCAAGGATGAAAGCTGACAGCAATGTCAACCGCAGACCACTTTAATGGCCAGTCCTCCGCGTGATGTTTCGCGGTATTTATCGTTCATATCTTTGCCGGTTTCATACATCGTCTCGATCACTTTATCGAGTGAAACACGCGGTGCCGAGGTGCGGCGCATCGCCATCCGCGCAGCGTTTACTGCTTTCACGGCATTAATGGCATTACGTTCAATGCACGGGATTTGTACCTGTCCGGCAACCGGATCGCAGGTCAGCCCAAGGTTATGCTCCATCGCAATTTCCGCCGCATTGCATACCTGCGCAGGACTGCCGCCCAGTAGTTCAGTTAACCCTGCCGCCGCCATTGAACAGGCCACGCCAATTTCCCCCTGACAGCCGACTTCCGCGCCAGAGATGGAAGCGTTCATTTTATACAGCGCGCCAATAGCCCCCGCTGCCAGTAGATAGCGGGCAATCGACCGCTCATTTACTGGGCGACGGAACTTATCATAATAAGCCAGCACAGCCGGAATAATGCCGCACGCCCCATTGGTCGGCGCTGTTACTACGCGCCCACCGGCTGCGTTTTCTTCACTCACTGCCAGCGCGTACATGTTGATCCAGTCGATGACGTTCATCGGATCGTTAGAGATGTTATCGCTGGAAACCAGCTGGCGACGCAACGCAACGGCACGACGAGGCACATTAAGCGGTCCTGGCAGCACGCCTTCGGTATTCATCCCGCGTTCAATGCCGTCGTGCATCACTTGCCAGATACGGGCAAACCCGGCATCAATTTCCGCTTTGCTGCGCAGCGCCAGCTCGTTGTGCATCATTAGGCCAGAAATAGACAGGCCGTTGTAATCACACATTTTCAGCAGTTCACCTGCTGAGTGAAAATCGTAAGGTACGAGGGTTTCGACATCGTGCGACAGACCGAAGTGTTCTTCTTCAACGATAAATCCGCCACCGACTGAGTAGTAAGTTTTGCTTAATAGCTCTTTCTGCCCATTCCAGGCAGTAATCCGCATCCCGTTCTCATGACGAGGCAACATTTCAGGATGGAAAACAATGTTCTTTGCTACAGGAAAATCAACAACATGCGCCCCAGAAGCCACCGGCAACCGCCCGCTGCGCGTCACTAACTCAATAAATGCAGGGATCTCATCAATAACAACATCCTGCGGACTGTTTCCTGCTAGTCCCATGATGATGGCGACATCCGTGGCATGGCCTTTGCCCGTCAGTGACAACGACCCGTACAGATCGACCATAATATGGCTCGTCGCGGTTAATAAGCCGCTATTTTCCAGCCGATCAATAAAACTTTTCCCGGCATTCATCGGCCCCACGGTATGCGAACTGGAGGGTCCAATCCCAATTTTGAAAATATCGAATGCACTAATCATATCCACACCCTCGGATTGCCGTTCAGTGAAGTGGAGCGGAACGACCTTGCGACCGTCCCGCTCACGAGGCTTTACGCACTACGTACTGCGATGGCTTCAATTTCCAGCTTCACATCTTTCGGCAAACGCGCGACCTGCACACAGCTCCGGGTCGGGTAGGTCGCCTGATGCTCATCGAAGAACTGCTTATAGACTTCATTGATGGTGGCAAAATCATTCAGATCGGTGATGAACACGGTCATCTTGATGATATCACCCACGCTCAGCCCGGCAGCAACCACGATCGCTTTGACGTTTTCGAGGCTTAAACGCGCCTGATCTTGCACATCTGCCGGGATCTCACCTGTCTGCGGGCAAACCGGAATTTGCCCGGAGGTGAAGACCATGCTGCCTAAATCAACACCCTGAACATAAGGGCCGATTGCGCCTGGGGCACGTTGCGTTTCGATAATCTTTTTCATACATCCTCCGGCGTCAGAGCGCCTGGGTAAAAGTACGTGAAATAACATCCTGTTGCTGTTCACGGGTCAGTGCGTTGAAGCGCACGGCGTAGCCAGAGACACGGATTGTCAGGTTAGGATATTTTTCCGGGTGCTCGATGGCATCCAGCAGCATTTCCCGATTCATTACGTTGACGTTGAGGTGTTGACCGCCTTCGACATCCGCTTCGTGGTGGAAATACCCATCCAGCAGGCCGACAAGGTTGGTTTTACGTACTGGATCTTCTTTGCCCAACGCCGCCGGGACAATTGAGAAGGTGTACGAGATACCGTCTTTGGCGTAAGTGAACGGCAGTTTCGCCACCGACGTCAGCGAGGCCACGGCACCTTTACGGTCACGACCGTGCATCGGGTTAGCGCCCGGTGCGAACGGTGTTCCGGCGCGACGACCGTCCGGCGTGTTACCGGTTTTCTGCCCGTACACCACGTTAGAAGTGATAGTCAGAATCGACTGGGTAGGGACGGCGTTGCGATAGGTTGGCAGCGCTTTAATTTTCTTCATAAAGCGTTCAACCAGGTCGCAGGCAATACTGTCTACGCGCTCGTCGTTGTTGCCGTACTGCGGATATTCACCGTCGATTTCGAAATCCACCGCCAGGCCGTTTTCGTCACGGATTGGTTTCACGCGGGCATATTTGATGGCAGACAGGGAGTCCGTCGCCACTGACAGGCCCGCGATGCCACACGCCATAGTGCGATAGACATCACGATCATGCAGCGCCATCAGCGAGGCTTCGTAGCTGTACTTGTCGTGCATGTAGTGGATGATGTTCAGCGCGCTGATGTACTGCACCGCCAGCCAGTCCATAAAGTGGTCGAGGCTGTCCATCACTTTGTCGTAGTCCAACACGTCGTCCATCAGCGGTGCTGTTTTTGGGCCGACCTGAATCTTCAGCTTCTCGTCCACCCCGCCGTTAATTGCGTAGAGCAGCGTTTTCGCCAGGTTAGCGCGTGCACCAAAGAACTGCATTTGCTTACCAATCACCATCGGGCTAACGCAGCAGGCAATCGCGTAATCGTCGCTGTTGAAGTCAGTACGCATCAGATCGTCGTTTTCATACTGCAAGGAAGAGGTGACGATAGACACCTGTGCGGCATATTTTTTGAAGGCGATCGGTAATTCTTCCGACCACAGAATGGTCAGGTTTGGTTCCGGTGCTGGCCCCATAGTGTGCAGGGTGTGCAGATAACGGAAAGAGTTTTTGGTCACCAGCGTACGACCGTCCAGCCCCATCCCACCGATCACTTCCGTCGCCCAGATCGGGTCGCCAGAGAACAGCGAATCAAATTCCGGCGTACGCAGGAAGCGCACCATACGGATCTTCATAATGAAGTGGTCGATCAGTTCTTGTGCCTGCTGCTCATTGAGCACGCCAGCTTTAAAGTCGCGCTCAATGTAGATATCGAGGAACGATGCCGTACGGCCAAGAGACATTGCGCCGCCGTTCTGTGATTTCACTGCCGCCAAGTAAGCGAAGTAGAGCCACTGCACCGCTTCCTGCGCATTCTGCGCCGGACGGGAGATATCAAAACCGTATTTCGCCGCCATTTCCTGAATCTGCAACAGCGCACGACGATGTTCCGCCAGCTCCTCACGCAGACGGATAGTGGCTTCGAGATCTTCGCCTTTCTCCAGGCGAGACTGGAGAAAGGCAAATTGCAGTTCGCGTTCACGTACCAGATAACTGATGCCGTAAAGCGCTACGCGGCGGTAGTCACCGATAATACGCCCACGACCATAACCGTCTGGCAAACCAGTCAGTACACCCGATTTACGGCAGCGCAGCATATCCGGTGAGTACGCATCAAATACGCCCTGATTATGGGTTTTACGCAGATCGGTAAAGATGTACTCAAATTCACTGTCCATTTCACGGCCATATGCGTGGAATGAGCTTTTAATCATATTAATACCGCCGAACGGATGCAGCGCGCGCTTTAATGGTGCATCTGTTTGCAGGCCAACAATTTTTTCCAGCGGCTGGTTAATATATCCCGCATCATGAGCGGTAATGGTGGTGGCAATATTAGTATCGAAATCAACCGGCGCGTGAGTCGCGTTTTCGATACGGATGCCTTCCATTACTTTTTCCCACAATTCCGTGGTGGCTGGCGTCGCTTCGGCGAGAAAAGATTCATCACCTTCATACGGTGTATAGTTATGTTGAATAAAATCGCGGACATTAATTTCGTTTTTCCAGTCCGTACCTTTAAAGCCAAGCCATGCGTCGGCGTACAGCTTATCGCTGGTATCAATATCTACCTTCATGAAAAATAATCTCTCTACAATACTTCAACTAAATTATGCAAATTCTGCGGGCGCGTTAACTTTGCCTAAATGAATGGCATCCAAAGCAATCATTTTTTCTTCGTTAGTCGGAATAACGGCGCAAATGACACGCGCATTTTCACTGGAAACAATTCGCTCTCCAAAGGAGTTAGAGCGGTTATTCATTTCTGTATCAATCTCTACGCCTAATACAGCCAAATGCTCCATGACCAAACGACGAATTAAACTTGAATTTTCTCCTATTCCGCCGGTGAATATAATTCCATCCAGGCGACGTAATGAGGCTGCGTGTCCGGCAATATGACGGGCAATTCGGTGAACAAAGGTTTTAATTGCCAGTTGCGCGCGTTCGTGACCTTCATGCCAGGCTTTTTCCAGAACACGTAAATCCGAAGAAAGACCGGAAATACCTAATAATCCCGACTCTTTATTCACTACGCGTTCCAGGTCACCCAGGCTCTGGTTGGTTTGGCTGGCGACCCAGGACATCGCCCCGAAGTCGACATCACCACTGCGGGTACCCATCATCAAGCCTTCCAGCGGCGTCATTCCCATTGAAGTGTCAACACTCTGACCGTTGCGAACTGCGCAGATTGACGCGCCATTGCCAAGATGCGCCACGACCAGGCCGGAGTCATCTTCCGCCAGATTCAGCAAAGAATGCGCGCGCTGGGAAACGTAGCGGTGCGACGTGCCGTGGAAACCATAACGGCGTACACCTAACTCTTCATAATATTTCCACGGCAGGCCGTATAAATAAGCTTCCGGCGCCATCGTCTGGTGGAAACTGGTATCAAATACCGCCACCTGAGTTACGCCCGGGAATAATTGCTGCGCCGATTCAATACCACTTAAATTGGCGTAATTATGCAGGGGTGCCAGTGGAGAAACGCGACGGATATTATTAATGACTTCATCGGTGATAATGGCAGACTCGGTAAAAATACTGCCGCCGTGGGCGATACGGTGGCCGATTAAGGCCACACTGTCATTTAAATTCCGTTTTTCCAGTTCAAATGCAATTGCCTTCAATGCACCTTCGTAGCTGTGGTGAGCCAGCGGTGCTGGCTCTCCCCCATTTACGGATAAGAATGCATTTTCCGAGTTAATACCGTCGGCAATACCTGACATTAATACTTCACAGTCGCTGGCATCGAGCACGGAAAACTTAATCGAAGACGAACCACAGTTAATAACCAAAACAACCGGAAATTCATTCATCTCTTTTCTCATCCTGAGTTACGGATTAAAACAGTTTGTATACGATGTTCAGGATGGTCAGCAGACCAATCACGGTAACAAACACGTTATCCAGACGACCACGGTATTTCGCCAGAGACGGCGCTTTACGGATGGCATACATCGGCAACAGGCACAACAGGGATGCGATAATCGGCGCGCCCATAGCTTCAATCAGGTCGAGGATGTTCGGGTTGGCGTAGGCAACAACCCAGGTGGAGCCCATGATGAAAATCATGCTGAGAGTATTCAGTTTACCCAGCGACACTTTGGTTTTGTCACCTTTATAACCGAACTTCAGAATCAAACCATTCAGACCTTCCAGCGTCCCCAGATAGTGACCGAAGAAAGATTTGAAAATAGCCACGAGTGCGATAATGGAAGCTGCATATTCCAGTGTAATTGCAAACGTTGTTTTGGTACCGGTCATGGACGCAAAGTGGTTAGCCAGATAAGAAAGCACTGGAATATTCTGCGCTTTCGCTTCAGCCATATTCGCCGGAGACAGCGTAAACAGGCAGCTAAAGGCAAAGAACATCACCACTGCAACCATCAGCATACTGGCGCGAGAGATGATTTGTGAACATTTACGCTCGGTGAAATCGCGACCAAAATCTTTCTCATACTCTTCACGTTTAGAAACCACGAAGGAAGAGACGATTGGCGAGAAGTTAAAGGAGAAAACCATGATGGAAATCCCCAGCCAGACAGTGATCAGGATACCGTCATGGCCGGTTAACGACAGCGAACCGAGGTCAACCTGGTCGATAACTGCAGAGTTCCAGTAAGGGATCAGCGATAGAGAAATCAGCACCAGGCTGGCGATAAACGGCCATACCAGGTAGCTCATCACTTTAACCATCAGATCCTTACCAAACCAGATGACGAAAGCCATCAGCAGCAACAGGAACAGCGCCACAAAGCCGCGATTCAGCGGTGCAAAGCCGAGCTGGTTTTCCCAGAACGTCATAAAGGTATTGGTAATAGTAACGCCATAAATCCACAGCAGTGGGCAAATCGCGAAGAAGTACAGGAACGTGATAACCACGCCGCCAGTTTTACCAAAATGCTCTTCCACCGTTTCCGTAATGTTGCCGGAAGGGTTAGAGCCAGAAAGACACAGACGCGCCAGCGCCCGGTGGCAATAAAATGCGATGGGGTATGCCAATACCAACATCAGAAGAATCGGGATCAGTCCGCCAAAACCTGCGCGGATAGGGAAGAACAGCACCCCGGCGCCGATTGCCGTACCAAACAAGCCTAACGTCCATGTGGTATCTGATTTACGCCAGGACGATTGTTTTGTCTGGCTGGATACAATGCTATCTGAAGTACTCATATCCTATCCTCAACGAATTAATTAAGCGTCAACGAAACCGGTGATTTGAGAGACGCGAGAAAGATCGATATTGCCGCCGGAAATAATACTGACGGTTTTTCTGTTTTGAATATATTGGTCTAATTTACCGCTTAATAATGCAGCACATGCCAGAGCGCCTGCGCCTTCGGTGACGACTTTATTGCGCTGAATTAAGGCAATCATACTGTTTCTGATTTCGTCTTCGCTGACCAGCACGATGTCATCGACTAATTCACGAACGATTTCGTAAGTTAAATTACCCGGGCGGGCGACATCACAACCATCCGCCAGGGTGCCGGTAGTTCGGTGCGTGGTTATTTCTCCGGAGTGGAAAGAAGCCGCCATGCCGTGAACGTTTTCTGACTGTACGCCAATAACACGAATAGTCGGGTTAATTGATTTAATCGCTACCGCAATACCAGCAATTAAACCGCCACCGCCAATTGGCACAATCACATTATCGACATCATAGAGATCTTCCATAATTTCCAGGCCAATCGTTCCCTGACCGGCAATCACTTTCGGATCATCATAAGGTGGGATAAAAATACGGCCTTCCGTTTCGACAATTTCGCTCACTTTAGCGATAGTGTCGTTAAAGTTGTCGCCGTGCAGAACAACTTCAGCGGAGTAGTCGCACGTTGCCGCTACTTTGGATTTCGGCGCGCCTTTTGGCATCACCACTTTACCGTCGATACCCAGCATCGCGCAGGAGAGCGAGACCCCTTGCGCATGGTTGCCCGCAGAGCAGGCCACTACACCTTTACGTTTTTCCGCATCGGTCAGTGAACTTAATTTATTAAATGCGCCACGAATTTTAAATGAACCGGTACGCTGCATGTTTTCGAATTTGAGGAATATTTCACCTTTGCAACGTTCACTAAAATAGTTGGAGCGAGGCATGCCTGTTTTATAAATTCGCCCAGCCAGTCGTTGTTTTGCTTCAATGATGTCATCAATAGCAACCGGGAGATCGTATGTAATATGCATTATAAAACCTCTTAGCCTGAATTAAATATGTAGGTAACCGTAACCGACACCTGCAAAACAGACAGGTGGATTATTTATGTTTAAATAAAAACAAATAACTAACCAACTTCAATTAATTGCCTTCGTCTACACCCATTATAAGATGAATACTCTTTGGCTAATTCCACCAAAACCGATGCTGCTTTTTTAATACGATAATTTTTCGACCATACCGCGGCATATTGTGCCACAGGTAATGTTTCTTCAACCGGAATAGTAATAAATTGATTTGAACCAAAAGGTGATGTCATATCACAAGGAATTACAGTTAAGAAATCAGCATTGAGAACAAGATTATAAATTGTCACAACTGAGTCGGTTTTAACGATGTTTTCAATACTGATGCCATTTCTTTGTAACGTGGTGAGCAGCTCGCTGTAGTACCCCATATTGGTTTGTGGCAACACCCACTGTTCGTTCTTCAACGACTCCAGCGTGGTGGTGCCGGTGCATGTTCGGGACTTACTGGCTACCAACACAAACTCGGACTCGAACAGCGGCTCAACATGTAAATCCTGAAGCTTCATTTCTGCGCTTAACGTACCAATCGCAAAATCCAGTCGACCGTCGCGGATTGCCGGTAAGAACGAAGACAGTTGCGCTTCATACATAGAAACCTGCGCTTTCGGAAACACCTCTTTGAACTTGTTGATCATCCCGGACATAAAAGTAAAACCAATCAATGAAGGAAAACCGAATGAGACTTCCACCACCGCCTCAGAAGACATACCGCTTATCTCATTAACCATATTTTTCATTTCACGGGTAATGGATTCGGAACGGGAGAGTAACAATTGACCGGCAGGTGTTAATGTTACACCGGTATTTTTCCGCACCACTAATTCCACACAAAAATAGTCTTCAATATCGTTAATGATTTTACTGACGGCGGGTTGAGTTAACCCTAATTCTTTTGCAGCCGAGCCGATAGAGCCACTTCTAATGACTTCCTGAAAGACTACCAGATGCTGCGTTTTCGGAAGAAGAATAGTGCTCATAACTACCTACGTTAATAACCTCATTGACGGCATGAAGTGTATCAAAATGAAATGAACAGGATATGTGCGACCACTCACAAATTAACTTTCAATACTTTTCTGGATATCACTGTATCAATTAAATTCTTTTATATATCAATAAGTTAAAGTATATAAATCAGCATAAACCCTGATTTTTGTCAAAAAAAATGACAGGGATAACCATATTTTATGGCGATAACATCATTCGTTATGTGGTTAATAAAAAAAAGCAGCCGCGACCATATTTCAAGCAATTAGCGGATAATTACCAGGCAAATTTTGAGTTAAATTTTATGAGCAAGTTATCAAATTTTATTATAAATAAATCATTTTCAGCGATAAATAATGCGGCACGTCACATTTTTTCTCGCTATTTGTTGGAGGGCAAACATTTATTTTATCAATGTTTTAAAATTTCGAATACAGATATTGATCATCTCGAACAATTGATTAACATCAACTTTCACCCTTCTTACAGGACGTCATTTTGTGAATGCAATCGTTTCCCATCGTTTCTACTGCCACCATAGTTACTAAATAGCATTTTGTGTTGAGGATCACAAAACGAATAATTGATGTTCATCGCTATACGATCAGAATAAGAGAACAAGGAGGATTTTCGTTGTGCTTTACATCGTTGTAGACCACAGAATTTTGCTTCGTTGACTGTAATGCCGGGTAATTGAGCGTTTTTTGATAGTTGTGAGCGAACCGTGCAAGGAAAATAAGCATTGATTATTGTTTGTCATGATGACAAGGCAGGCATCAATGAAAGGTTATTCGATTTCACATTTTTTACCCCCTTCGATACCACCAATGTACGAAACTGTTAACACTTATAATAGAAACATTGATTATTGGAAGGTAAAAATAAAATTTGCCGAGATTATATCGACAAATGACGTTAATGAAATTTACAGCATAAGCAATGAATTGCGGAGAATATTATCTGCGATTACTGCATTGAATGTCTATAAAGGTGATGTTTCTTCTGTAATGATCCGAATCCAACCGGAAAATAGAAGTCCATTCATCATAGATATTTCTACAGGAGTAAATGATGATTATATAATACAAACTTTAGATGTAGGCACATTTTCACCTTTTGGCGAAAAATGTACTTGTTCAGCCATCAATAGAAAAGATCTGGAGTGTATCAAGGAGACAATTTTTAAGTTTTGCGCAAAGTTCACGCAAAAAGAAGTTATCTTAACGGAATTTAATCATTTTAATAAAACTGACAATGTTTCAGATTGTTGGCAAATTCTCTTTTTTTCACCAGATCATTTTAATCATGATTCTCATTGATTATTTAAAAAGGATAAAATAATGTTCCCGGTTTCATCAATAGGTAATGACTTAGGTAATGATTTAGTACGTATAAAAATGAATGACATTCCTGAAACCCCCATAATAAATGACCTCAAAGCACTAGCACCAGGTGTAGTAAAACTAAAACAGACTTCTAATCAAATGCTCACGTTAATCTGCGCGTTGCAACCTGGTGGAACATGTATTATCGATGGTGATTTTCAACAAGAATTAGCATACTTAAAAAATGTAATACTTTATAATAACTCGTCTCTTCGCATAGACTTTTTAGGTTATAATGCCCAAATAACGCAACGATCAGACAATACCTGCAAGCTTATAATTTGTGAACCGTTAAATAACATAAAAATTTCAGCAGACATCATGAACACAAATTGTTCATTAGAGGAAATTTACAATGAAATCAGAAAATTAAATGTAATCTTTAGCTCTGGAGCAGGCGACGTAATAGATTTATCCTATCTGGACTTGCATAACGTCGATTTAACTGGTTATGATTTTTCAAATAAACATATGGCTTACGCGACTTTAGATCCCTTTACATTGTTTGCAACAAAGTTTACTAAAACCAATATGTACAATATAAATTTTATGCGTTCGACACACAATGGTACTATCTCATGGAATTCTTTATTAAAAATCACCCCAGCGTTAACAAGTATCAGCGATGATTATTCCAGAGAAAAAATCGACTTTGTCGAAAGTTGTTTAAATGAGCTTGGAGATTTAACCGAAGATCAATTAAAAATCATGAGATATGCTATTATAAAATCCATACCAACAGCAAATATAACAGACAAATTAGAAAAAGAATTAACAAAAAGCATATATAAAAACTCCTCAAAAATTAATAATTATTTGAGCAAAGTTAAATTACCAGAGATGAAAAACTTCTCCTTAGAAAAAGCATATGATTACATCGACAAAATTATTGAAGAATATGATTGCGTCAAAAAAAATGATTACCAAACCGATCCAGAAATTAATTATACTGTCGATTACAACCTAGATTACACTAACTCAAACGACTTGCTTTCAGATAATAGCCTGGAGGAAGAGAGAGATTCTGTTGACAATTCCTTTTCGGACGATGAATTTAGCTTCAACGAGTGTCGTTTTATTAGCAAAGAATATACGTATGATTACGATCTTTTAAATGAAATATAAATGTAATGATTTCTTACAAAGTCTATTATTAATAGCTTAGATATTCGTTCATCTTTCCGTCTGCACCAAAAGTAAAAGCTTGCCGAAGCAGGTTCGAGACTGATGATAAACACAAAATTGCCTGAGGCGCTACGCTTATCAGGCCTACATTGCCTCTGTGCAATATATTGAATTTTCGTTGTTTTGTAGGCCAGATAAGACGTTCATCTTTCCGACCACCCTCCTCAAAAGCAAAAACCCGCCAGTTTACGCTGGCGGGTTTTGGTTAAAATAGGTGAAACTGACCGATAAGCCGGGTTCTGTCGTGGACAGTCATTCATCTAGGCCAGCAATCGCTCACTGGCTCAAGCAGCCTACCCGGGTTCAGTACGGGCCGTACCTTATGAACCCCTATTTGGCCTTGCTCCGGGTGGAGTTTACCGTGCCACGGACTGTTACCAGCCGCGCGGTGCGCTCTTACCGCACCCTTTCACCCTTACCTGATCCCGCTTGCACGGGCCATCGGCGGTTTGCTCTCTGTTGCACTGGTCGTGGGTTTCCCCCCCAGGCGTTACCTGGCACCCTGCCCTATGGAGCCCGGACTTTCCTCCCCTCCGCCCGTCTCCCCCGAAGAGGACGACGACGAAGCGGCGACTGTCTGGTCAGCTTCGGCGCGCAGTATAGAGGGTTTGCGTGCCCTTGTCACCCCGCGTTGCGCATTCCAATCGCCAGTGTCGCGGCGATATTACGTGAAGCACGGTAAATATTGTCATAAGCCCCGCGGAATGCTTCGTCCAACGTACCAATACTGGTCAATACGCTGAAGACCGCATCAATGCCATGCTGATGTACAACGCCAACATCATTGGTCAGGCTACCCGCAATGCCAATCACCGGTTTATGGTACTTTTTCGCCACGTTTGCGACGCCAATCGGAACCTTGCCGTGTATACTCTGGCTGTCAATACGCCCTTCACCGGTGATCACCAGCGTACAATCGTGAATATGTTCCTCCAGATTCAGCGCCGTCGTGACGATTTCAATACCACTTTTCAGTTCCGCACCAAGAAACGCCATCAGCGCCGCGCCCATACCGCCCGCAGCTCCTGCGCCGGGGACATCTTTCACATCAACATGCAGCGCTTTTTTAATGATATCGGCATAGTGAGAGAGGTTATTGTCCAGCTCGACAATCATCGCCTCACTGGCTCCCTTTTGTGGGCCAAAGATGCGCGATGCGCCGTTATCGCCCACCAGCGGATTGGTGACATCACAAGCGACGCGAATAGCACAATCTTTTAAGCGCGGATCGAGGCCGGAAATATCAATATCATTCAGAGTATTAAGGCTACCGCCGCCAAAACCAATTTCATTGCCGTTGGCATCGCATAATTTCGCCCCCAGCGCCTGCACCATGCCTGCGCCGCCGTCGTTGGTGGCGCTGCCGCCAATGCCGATAATAATGTTTGTCGCGCCGCTCTCCAGCGCCTGCAGGATTAACTCGCCAGTACCGCGTGAAGTAGTCACAAGTGGATCGCGTTTTTCCGCAGGTACCAGTTCCAGCCCACTGGCCGCCGCCATTTCGATAAACGCGGTTTTGCCATCGCCGGAGATCCCCCAACTGGCATTCACTTTCTCGCCCAGCGGCCCTGTAACCCAGGCGTGACGTTCAGCCCCCTGGGTGGCTGCAATCATGGCTTCCACCGTTCCTTCACCACCGTCGGCAACCGGAACGGAAACATACTGTGCATCAGGAAAAATTTCCCGAAATCCTTTTTCTATGGCCTGCGCAACCTCGCTGGCAGATAAACTTTCTTTATAAGAGTCTGGGGCGATTACGATTTTCATACCTATGCCTGTTACCACATGACGCCGGAGGGCGTTTCTCTTATTCGGCCTGGATTCCAGGCCCGGATTGCAATACGCCATCCGGGCACGACGTCATTAGCGAGTAACTTCGACTTTCGCCAGTTTTTCGTAGTAGCACGCCAGGGCGCTATGATCCGCCGTTCCTAAACCATCGGCACGCAGTGCCTGCATCATCTCCATAACCGCAGCTGTGAGCGGCAGTTGCGCGCCGACGCCGTGGGAAGTATCCAGCGCATTTGCCAGATCCTTAATATGCAGATCAATACGGAAGCCCGGCTTGAAGTTGCGGTCCATCACCATCGGCGCTTTGGCATCCAGCACGGTACTGCCCGCCAGTCCACCGCGAATTGCCTGATACACCAGATCCGGGTTAACGCCCGCTTTGGTTGCCAGCGTTAACGCTTCTGACATCGCGGCAATATTCAGCGCCACAATGACCTGATTTGCCAGTTTGGTGACGTTACCTGCACCGATTTCCCCGGTATGCACCACGGAACCCGCCATCGCTTTCATCAAATCATAGTATTTGTCGAAAATAGCCTTGTCGCCGCCCACCATCACTGACAGCGTACCGTCGATGGCTTTCGGTTCACCGCCGCTCACCGGGGCGTCCAGCATATCAATGCCTTTCGCTTTCAGCGCTTCGCTTATTTCACGGCTTGCCAGCGGTGCAATAGAACTCATATCGATCAATACCGTACCTGGCTTCGCGCCTTCAATAATGCCATTCTCACCCAGCGCCACCTCTTTCACATGAGGGGAGTTTGGCAGCATGGTTATGATGACGTCGCACTGTTCAGCGATCGCTTTAGCCGTAGAAGCTGTTTCTGCACCTGCTGCAATCACGTCAGCAATAGCTTCTGGGTTACGGTCAGCAACCACCAGCGAGTAACCTGCTTTCAGAAGGTTTTTACTCATTGGTTTACCCATAATCCCCAGGCCAATAAAACCAACTTTCATAGTCATATCAATCATCTCTCTTGTTGCGGTGGTGGTTATTTTTTAAAGGTATCAGCCAGTTTCTGAGTGGCAGAGCGGAAGACGCCGAGATCGCTGCCGACAGCCACAAACGTCGCGCCCCATTCCAGATAACGACGCGCATCGGCTTCGACCGGCGCGAGGATACCGCTGGGTTTGCCGTGCGCACTGGCACGGTTAAAAATATGCTGGATTGCTTTTTGTACATCCGGGTGCGAGGCATTGCCGAGATGGCCTAATGCCGCAGCCAGATCGCTGGGGCCGACGAAGATACCGTCTACACCTTCGGTAGCGGCAATGGCATCGACGTTATCTACGCCCTGCTGACTTTCTATCTGGACCAGAATGGTGATGTTCTTGTTCGACTGAGCGAAATAATCCGCCACGGTGCCAAACATATTGGCGCGGTGAGAAACGGAGACGCCGCGAATGCCTTCCGGTGGATAACGGGTTGATGCCACCGCCTGCTCTGCTTCCTCTTTTGTTTCTACAAAAGGAATCAGGAAGTTATAGAAACCGATATCCAGAAGACGCTTTATAATTACCGGCTCGTTGGTCGGCACTCGCACTACTGGCGCGCTGGCGCTGCCTTTCAGGGCCATTAACTGCGGAATAAACGTGGAGATATCGTTTGGCGCATGTTCGCCATCCAGCACCAGCCAGTCAAACCCAGCCAAACCAAGAACTTCAGTGCTAATCGGGTTAGAGAGTGCTGACCAGCAACCAATTTGTACCTGTTTCGCAGCCAGTGCGGCTTTGAATTTATTCGGGAAAACATCGTTATTCATCGCTTATACCTTTGCTTATTTCTGCAATTCCATACGTTTAATGTCGCCAACTACGAAGAGGTAGCAGACCATCGCCATCAGCGCTGAACATCCCACGAAAACCAGTGCTGCATTGAAGGAGTTCAGTTCACTTACCAGGTAGCCAATCACCAGTGGAGTGACAATGGAGGCAACATTTCCAAAGACGTTAAAGACGCCGCCGCAGAGGCCAACTATCTCTTTCGGCGCGGTGTCAGAAATCACCGGCCAGCCCAGCGCGCCAAATCCTTTGCCAAAGAAGGCCAGCGCCATCAGCATGACCACCAGCGTGGTGTTATTGGTGTAGTTACATAAGATGATGGTGGAAGCCAGCAACATTCCCAGCACAATCGGTAGCTTACGTGCCAGGGTCAGGGACAAACCGCGTTTGATCAGATAATCCGAGAAGATACCTCCCAGCACGCCGCCCGCAAAACCACACAGTGCCGGAATCGAGGCGACCAGACCCACTTTCAGAATCGACATGCCTTTTTCCTGCACCAGATAAATCGGGAACCAGGTGAGGAAGAACCAGGTGATGGTGTTGATAAAATATTGTCCGAAAAATACGCCCAACATCATGCGGTTAGAGAGCAATTGCTTGATGTAATGCAGTTTGGGACCGCTTGCTGCCGCGCTGCCCGGCTTTTTGTGGTCCATATCGACCACCGCGCCATTTTCAGATATAAACTTCAGCTCTTCCGCAGACATACGTGGGTGATCTGTCGGGTTATGAATCAACTTGATCCACAGCGCCGTCAGCACAAAACCAATCACCCCCATAACGGTAAAGACGTGCTCCCATCCCCAGGCGAAAGTCAGCCAGCCAAGCAGAGGCGAAAAGAGCGCCAGCGAGAAATATTGCGCCGAGTTAAAGATGGCGGAGGCAGTACCACGTTCTTTCGTCGGGAACCAGGCGGCGACAATACGGGCGTTCGCCGGGAATGATGGCGCTTCCGAGAAGCCGAGCATAAAGCGCATAAAGAACATGGAGATCCCTGCCCAGGCCAGCGGGAACATATCAACAAAGCCTTGCAGGAAGGTGAATAGCGACCAGAAAAAGAGGCTGTAGGTGTAAACTTTTTTCGAGCCAAACTTATCAAGCAGCCAGCCGCCGGGGATTTGCATCAGCAAGTAGGCCCAGCCAAAAGCAGAAAAGATGTAACCCATCGAAACCGCACTTAACTGCAACTCTTTTGCCACTTCGGTACCAGCAATAGACAGCGTTGCACGATCGGCGTAGTTAACGGCGGTAACAATAAAAATAATCAGTAATATTAAATAGCGGGTATGCACGCCTTTCTTTTTTACGTCAACGGTGTCCAGAATCATTTTATTTACCTCGGGTATTTATGCTGATTTTTATTATTATGGGGAAGGTGTTATTTATGAGTTTTATTTATGCCGTTACGACAATGAACTCAGGAATTAGTATAAGCAGCGAGAGAATAATAATCATTGTGCAAATGCTAATTTAATTATTACTATTTAAATATTATTTTGAGCATATGCACATAAGGTTGCGCGCTAAAGCACAGATTTGCGCTTTACCTCGCCGGGCGGCACTGCAATCCCTGAAATGATTGACATTGATCACATTTCTGCGTTTAAACTCCTGACATTCTTATTTCACCGAATGAAGTCATTTATTTTTTAAATGAGACCAGGTCCTCATTTTAATAACCCCTGGCTGGAGAATATTGCACAATGGCCAACATCGAAATCAGACAAGAAACGCCAACTGCGTTTTATATAAAAGTTCACGACACAGATAATGTGGCAATTATTGTTAATGATAATGGCCTGAAAGCAGGAACGCGTTTTCCGGATGGGCTGGAATTAATTGAACATATTCCCCAGGGGCATAAAGTCGCATTGCTGGACATTCCGGCTAATGGTGAAATTATTCGTTATGGCGAAGTGATTGGTTACGCCGTGCGCGCAATCCCACGCGGAAGCTGGATCGACGAATCAATGGTTGTACTACCGGAAGCGCCACCGTTACACACGCTGCCACTGGCAACTAAAGTCCCGGCCCCCTTACCGCCACTGGAAGGATACACCTTTGAGGGCTATCGCAATGCCGATGGCAGCGTGGGCACCAAAAACCTGCTCGGCATCACCACCAGCGTCCACTGTGTGGCAGGCGTGGTGGACTATGTAGTAAAAATCATTGAACGCGATCTACTACCGAAATACCCGAATGTCGATGGCGTGGTGGGGCTGAATCATTTGTACGGTTGTGGCGTGGCGATTAACGCACCGGCGGCAGTTGTGCCTATTCGTACCATTCACAATATTTCGCTGAACCCTAACTTTGGCGGCGAAGTAATGGTGATTGGTCTGGGTTGTGAAAAGTTGCAGCCTGAACGCCTGCTGACTGGAACGGATGATGTGCAAGCTATTCCAGTAGAAAGCGCCAGCATTGTCAGTTTGCAGGATGAAAAGCATGTCGGTTTTCAGTCCATGGTCGAGGATATTTTGCAGGTCGCCGAACGCCATCTACAAAAACTGAATCAACGTCAGCGAGAAACCTGTCCGGCTTCAGAACTGGTTGTCGGCATGCAGTGCGGTGGCAGCGATGCGTTTTCTG
Organism: Escherichia sp. HH091_1A; assembly: GCF_030295175.1. Taxonomy (NCBI): domain Bacteria; kingdom Pseudomonadati; phylum Pseudomonadota; class Gammaproteobacteria; order Enterobacterales; family Enterobacteriaceae; genus Escherichia; species Escherichia sp. HH091_1A. The sequence goes on from NZ_AP025747.1 coordinate 3,916,258, forward strand.
GCGTAACGGCAAATCCAGCCGTGGGTTATGCATCTGATCTACTGGTGCGCTGCGGTGCAACGGTGATGTTCTCGGAAGTCACAGAAGTGCGTGACGCGATCCATCTGCTGACGCCGCGCGCAGTGAACGAAGAGGTCGGCAAACGGCTGCTGGAGGAGATGGAGTGGTACGATAACTATCTCAATATGGGAAAAACCGACCGCAGCGCCAACCCTTCGCCGGGCAACAAGAAAGGCGGTCTGGCAAATGTGGTGGAGAAAGCGCTCGGCTCCATTGCTAAATCGGGTAAAAGTGCAATTGTTGAAGTGCTGTCGCCCGGTCAACGCCCGACTAAACGCGGATTAATTTACGCTGCGACGCCAGCCAGCGATTTTGTCTGTGGCACGCAACAGGTGGCTTCGGGGATTACCGTGCAAGTGTTTACGACCGGCCGTGGTACGCCGTACGGCCTGATGGCGGTACCCGTCATTAAAATGGCGACCCGCACCGAGCTGGCGAACCGCTGGTTTGATTTAATGGATATTAATGCGGGCACCATCGCTACCGGCGAAGAAACTATTGAAGAGGTGGGCTGGAAATTGTTCCATTTTATTCTCGACGTCGCCAGCGGGAAGAAGAAAACCTTCTCAGATCAATGGGGACTGCATAACCAGCTGGCGGTGTTTAACCCGGCACCGGTGACTTGATTTCTTTTGGAACGTCCCTCGCAAAACATGGCCTTAGTGCCATGTTTTTATTGTTTAAAGTCCACACATCCATTAATAATGCATTTGCATTACCTTAGTTCAAGCTTATAATTTGAGCAGAAAACAGGCTGTAAAAGGACAGTAAATAATGCCCGCTAATGCTCGCTCTAACGCTGTACTGACCACTGAATCAAAGGTCACGATACGCGGACAAACAACTATCCCCGCGCCAGTGCGTGAGGCCTTAAAACTGAAGCCAGGCCTGGACAGCATTCATTACGAAATTCTGCCTGGTGGGCAAGTATTTATGTGCCGACTGGGAGATGAACAGGAGGATCATACTATGAATGCATTTTTGCGTTTTCTGGATGCAGATATCCAGAACAACCCGCAAAAAACTCGTCCATTCGACATTCAACAAGGAAAGAAACTTGTCGCTGGCATGGACGTCAACATTGACGATGAGATTGGCGACGACGAATAATGGATTTTCCACAAAGGGTTAATGGTTGGGCGCTATATGCTCATCCCTGTTTTCAGGAAACCTACGATGCTTTAGTTGCCGAAGTCGAGGCATTAAAGGGAAAAGATCCTGAAAATTATCAGAGAAAAGCTGCCACAAAGTTATTGGCGGTGGTCCATAAAGTGATTGAGGAGCATATCACGGTCAATCCATCATCACCGGCATTCCGTCATGGCAAGTCGTTAGGCTCTGGGAAAAATAAAGACTGGTCACGGGTAAAATTTGGTGCTGGTCGCTATCGTCTCTTCTTTCGTTACAGTGAAAAAGAGAAAGTCATCATTCTGGGATGGATGAACGATGAAAACACGCTGCGCACCTACGGTAAAAAAACAGATGCCTATACCGTATTCAGTAAAATGTTAAAAAGAGGACATCCTCCTGCCGGCTGGGAAAGCCTCACCCAAGAGACAGAAGAAAACCATTGATGGTGTTCACAATGCCCGCCGAACACATTGGTGTTGACCAGCGGGCCCCCTTTCTCACTCCCCGACCAGAATCACTTCAACCCCAGCCTTTCGCAGTCCTTCCAGACTATCCGCAGGAATGCCTTCATCAACAATGATCATGTCGATACGTTGAGTATCAATGATCTTATGTAAACTGGAACGGTTGAACTTACTGGAATCGGTGACCACAATGATCCGTTCCGCAACTTCGCACATCCGACGGTTTAAACGGGCTTCATCTTCATTATGCGTGCTGACGCCGCGCTCCAGATCGATCGCATCTACGCCGAGAAAAAGCATATCAAAGTGGTAATTTTGTAGCGATTGTTCAGCCTGATCGCCGTAAAAAGATTGCGACTGACGCCGCAGATGCCCGCCGGTCATAAGAAGTTCAACGCCTTCTGCTTCCAGCAGTGCATTGGCTACGTTCATACCATTGGTCATCGCAATTACGTCAGTGTGCTTGCGCATCAGACGAGCAATCTCAAAAGTGGTGGTCCCGGAATCGAGGATCACCCGATGACCTGGCTGAATCAACTCAACGGCAGCTTTCGCAACGCTGCGTTTCATCGCAGTGTTCAGCGCGCTTTTATCTTCCACTGATGGCTCGACTGACGGCGTCGTGCTATCGCAGATCAACGCGCCGCCATAGGCCCGCACAGCGATCCCCTGCTTTTCCAGAAACGCCAGATCGTTGCGGATCGTCACAGTAGATACGCCATACAATGCCGACAGATCGTTAACCTGCACACTCCCTTGCTGTCGCAGGCGCTGAATGATTTGTTCTCGTCGCTCGCTGGTGCCTGTCACTCGCTTCTCGCCTGAAGCGTCGGTATTACTCATAGTAAGTCCTTTCGTAAAACTTTCGTTTCATTTCGTTTTGCCTATTAACGCCTTTCTATTGAGCAAATGCAAGCCCACCTTGCCCATTGACGCAAGCTACTCTCGTTTCAGTGACTTTCATTATGTTTCTTTTGTGAATCAGATCAGAAAACTATTATCTTTCGTTTTATTTTTATCTCACCATGACGCAGTATCAACTGAAACAAAACGAAAGATTAATATCGCAGCAATCTGAACTGGAGAGGAAAGTGAAACATCTGACAGAAATGGTGAGGCAGCACAAAGAGGGCAAAACAAATGGGATTTATGCCGTTTGTTCCGCACACCCGCTGGTGCTGGAAGCTGCAATCCGCTACGCCAGTGCAAACCAAACACCGTTACTGATTGAAGCGACATCCAATCAGGTGGACCAGTTCGGCGGTTATACCGGAATGACACCCGCCGATTTTCGCGGCTTTGTTTGTCAGCTCGCCGACTCATTGAATTTCCCACAAGACGCGTTGATTCTGGGTGGTGATCATCTGGGGCCAAACCGCTGGCAAAACCTGCCTGCAGCTCAGGCGATGGCCAATGCCGATGATTTGATTAAAAGCTACGTGGCGGCAGGATTCAAAAAAATTCACCTTGATTGCAGCATGTCCTGTCAGGACGATCCGGTTCCCTTAACCGATGACATCGTGGCTGAACGCGCCGCCCGACTGGCTAAAGTCGCGGAAGAAACCTGTCGTGAACACTTTGGCGAAGCCGATCTGGTCTATGTCATTGGTACCGAAGTGCCGGTGCCTGGCGGCGCACATGAAACCTTAAGCGAACTGGCGGTCACTACGCCGGATGCTGCCCGCGCCACGCTGGAAGCCCATCGTCACGCCTTTGAAAAGCAAGGTCTGAACGCCATCTGGCCGCGCATCATTGCGCTGGTAGTTCAGCCAGGCGTCGAATTCGATCACACCAACGTTATTGATTATCAGCCCGCTAAAGCGACCGCCTTAAGCCAGATGGTCGAAAACTACGAAACGCTGATTTTCGAAGCGCACTCTACCGATTATCAAACGCCGCAATCGCTGCGCCAGCTGGTGATTGACCACTTTGCCATTCTGAAAGTTGGTCCGGCGCTCACCTTCGCCCTGCGTGAAGCTCTGTTCTCTCTGGCGGCGATTGAAGAAGAACTGGTGCCAGCAAAAGCCTGTTCCGGTCTGCGTCAGGTGCTGGAAAACGTGATGCTCGACCGCCCGGAATACTGGCAAAGCCACTACCACGGTGATGGCAACGCGCGTCGTCTGGCGCGTGGTTATAGCTACTCGGATCGCGTGCGCTATTACTGGCCGGACAGCCAGATTGATGACGCTTTCGCCCATCTGGTTCGTAATCTGGCGGATTCACCGATTCCGCTACCGCTCATCAGTCAGTATCTGCCGCTGCAGTACGTGAAAGTTCGCTCCGGCGAGCTGCAGCCAACGCCACGGGAACTCATTATCAACCATATTCAGGACATCCTGGCGCAGTACCACACAGCCTGTGAAGGCCAATAAGCAAAACAAAGAGGAACACGCTATGCCAAATATTGTTTTATGCCGGATTGATGAACGCTTGATTCACGGTCAGGTCGGCGTTCAGTGGGTCGGATTTGCGGGGGCAAATCTGGTGCTGGTAGCCAATGACGAGGTTGCCGAAGATCCGGTACAACAAAACCTGATGGAAATGGTACTGGCAGAAGGGATCGCCGTACGTTTCTGGACGCTGCAAAAAGTGATCGACAACATCCACCGCGCCGCCGATCGGCAGAAAATTCTGCTGGTTTGTAAAACACCTGCCGATTTCCTGACGCTGGTTAAAGGTGGGGTCCCGGTGAGTCGCATTAACGTTGGCAACATGCACTATGCCAATGGCAAGCAGCAAATTGCCAAAACGGTTTCTGTGGATGCGAGCGATATCGCGGCATTTAACGACCTGAAAGCCGCTGGGGTGGAATGCTTCGTTCAGGGCGTTCCGACAGAACCTGCTGTGGACCTCTTTAAATTACTTTGAGGGATTCATTATGGAAATCAGTCTGTTGCAGGCATTTGCGTTGGGCATTATCGCCTTTATCGCTGGCCTGGATATGTTTAACGGCTTGACCCATATGCACCGCCCGGTGGTCCTCGGCCCGTTAGTTGGGTTGGTGCTTGGCGATCTGCATACCGGTATTTTAACCGGCGGTACGCTGGAACTGGTGTGGATGGGGCTGGCACCGCTGGCGGGCGCACAGCCGCCTAACGTGATTATCGGAACTATCGTCGGCACGGCGTTTGCCATTACTACTGGCGTGAAACCGGATGTCGCGGTCGGTGTCGCCGTACCTTTCGCTGTCGCAGTACAGATGGGGATTACCTTCCTGTTCTCGGTGATGTCTGGCGTGATGTCCCGCTGCGACCGGATGGCGGAGAACGCCGATACTCGCGGCATTGAACGCGTGAACTATCTGGCATTGCTGGCACTCGGCACGTTCTATTTTCTCTGCGCTTTCCTGCCTATCTACTTCGGCGCGGAGCATGCAAAAACCATCATTGATGTCCTGCCGCAACGGTTAATCGACGGCCTTGGCGTCGCGGGCGGCATCATGCCAGCAATCGGTTTTGCCGTGCTGCTGAAAATCATGATGAAAAACGTCTATATCCCCTACTTCATCCTGGGCTTCGTTGCCGCCGCCTGGCTCAAGTTACCGGTGCTGGCTATTGCTGCCGCCGCGCTGGCGATGGCGCTGATCGACCTGCTGCGTAAATCTCCTGAACCGACTCAACCTGCGGCACAGAAAGAGGAATTTGAAGATGGCATCTAATCAAACCACCCTGCCGAACGTCAGCGAAAATGAAGAGACACTACTGACAGGCGTCAATGAAAACGTATACGAAGATCAGAGCATTGGCGCGGAGCTAACAAAAAAAGATATCAACCGCGTCGCCTGGCGTTCCATGCTGTTACAAGCGTCTTTTAACTACGAGCGTATGCAGGCTTCCGGCTGGTTGTACGGTCTGCTGCCTGCTCTGAAAAAGATCCACACTAATAAACGCGACCTGGCGCGCGCCATGAAGGGACATATGGGTTTCTTCAATACCCATCCATTTCTGGTGACGTTTGTTATTGGCATTATCCTCGCGATGGAGCGTTCTAAGCAGGACGTTAACAGTATTCAGAGCACCAAAATTGCCGTCGGTGCGCCGCTCGGCGGGATTGGCGATGCCATGTTCTGGCTAACGTTACTGCCGATTTGTGGCGGGATTGGTGCCAGTCTGGCATTGCAAGGCTCTATTCTTGGCGCAGTCGTCTTTATTGTGCTGTTCAACGTGGTACACCTGGGGCTGCGTTTTGGTCTGGCGCATTATGCTTACCGCATGGGCGTGGCGGCGATCCCACTCATTAAAGCGAATACCAAAAAAGTCGGCCATGCAGCGTCTATCGTTGGGATGACGGTGATCGGCGCGCTGGTGGCAACCTATGTTCGTTTAAGCACCACGCTGGAAATCACGGCGGGCGACGCAGTGGTTAAGCTGCAGGCTGACGTTATCGACAAACTGATGCCTGCCTTCTTACCGCTGGTCTACACCCTGACCATGTTCTGGCTGGTACGCCGCGGCTGGAGTCCGCTGCGCCTGATTGCGGTTACCGTGGTTCTTGGCATCGTCGGTAAATTCTGTCATTTCCTTTAAATACAATGAGGTATTAGATGTTAAGTATTATTTTGACAGGGCATGGCGGATTTGCCAGCGGCATGGAAAAAGCAATGAAGCAAATCCTCGGCGAGCAGTCGCAGTTTATCGCCATTGATTTTCCGGAAACCTCAAGCACTGCGCTGCTTACATCGCAGCTTGAAGAAGCCATTGCCAAACTGGATTGTGAAGACGGCATTGTTTTTCTGACAGATTTGCTGGGCGGCACACCGTTTCGCGTGGCTTCAACGCTGGCGATGCAAAAACCGGGCTATGAAGTGATCACCGGCACCAATTTGCAACTGTTACTGGAAATGGTGCTGGAGCGCGAAGGGTTAAGCGGTGAAGAATTCCGTGTACAGGCGCTGGAGTGTGGACACCGTGGGCTGACCAGTCTGGTGGACGAGTTAGGCCGCTGCCATGAAGAATGTCCGGTCGAGGAAGGAATATGACACACGTTCTGCGCGCCAGAAGGCTGCTGACTGAGGAGGGCTGGCTTGATGATCATCAGTTGCATATTGCTGACGGTGTAATTGCAGCAATCGAACCGATTCCAGTGGGCGTGGCTGAACGCGATGCGGAACTGCTCTGCCCCGCTTATATCGATACCCATGTACACGGTGGTGCGGGCGTTGATGTTATGGATGACGCGCCGGATGTGCTCGACAAGCTGGCAATGCACAAGGCACGGGAAGGTGTCGGCAGTTGGTTGCCGACTACCGTAACCGCGCCGCTTAATACCATTCATGCGGCGCTGGAACGTATTGCTCTACGCTGCCAGCGCGGTGGACCTGGTGCGCAAGTGCTGGGGAGTTATCTCGAAGGACCGTACTTCACGCCGCAGAATAAAGGCGCACATCCGCCGGAGCTGTTTCGCGAGCTGGAAATTGCCGAGCTGGATCAATTGATTGCTGTTTCACGGCATACCTTGCGCGTGGTGGCGCTGGCACCGGAAAAAACGGGCGCGTTACAAGCCATTCGTCATCTTAAACAGCAGAACGTGCGGGTAATGCTGGGACATAGCGCAGCAACCTGGCAACAAACCCGCGCCGCGTTTGACGCTGGTGCCGACGGCCTGGTGCATTGCTATAACGGGATGACAGGTTTACATCACCGCGAACCGGGAATGGTTGGCGCAGGATTAACGGACAAGCGCGCCTGGCTGGAACTGATAGCCGATGGTCATCATGTACATCCGGCGGCGATGTCGCTGTGTTGTTGCTGTGCGAAAGAGAGAATCGTGCTCATCACCGACGCGATGCAGGCAGCCGGGATGCCGGATGGTCGCTATACGTTATGTGGTGAAGAGGTGCAGATGCACGACGGCGTTGTCCGTACCGCGTCCGGTGGACTGGCGGGCAGTACGCTGTCTGTTGATGCGGCTGTTCGCAATATGGTCGAGCTGACGGGCGTAACGCCAGCGGAAGCCATCCATATGGCGTCGCTGCATCCGGCGCGAATGCTGGGTGTTGATGGTGTTTTGGGATCACTTAAACCGGGCAAACGCGCCAGCGTCGTTGCGCTGGATAGCGGACTGCATGTGCAACAAATCTGGATTCAGGGTCAATTAGCTTCGTTTTGATGGTTTGCTCCTTTATTGGGCCTTCACTTCCCCCGTAAGGCCTTTCTTTTTCTTTCGTTTTAATCTGTGCAGTGGTGTCGAATGCGACGCTGGCGCGTCTTATCCGCTCTACGGTACGCCGCTTCCAGCAATCGGTACACATAGCGACGTCATCATGCAATCCTTTAATCTTCCCTTGTCTTTTCTTTCAATGATCACAAATTTCGTTTTATTTCTTTTTTCTCCATTGAACTTTCGATTTCTTTTCTATAGATTTTAATCAACGAAACGAATCACCAAGTGAAATGAAACGAAAGGCAAGCAAAGCCTGCAATGCCGGAAGTCAAGTTCATCAGACTAAGGATTGAGTTATGCCAGAAAATTACACCCCAGCGGCCGCCACCACCGGCACATGGACTGAAGAAGAGATCCGCCATCAGCCTCGCGCATGGATCCGTTCACTCACCAACATCGACGCGTTACGTACAGCGCTCAATAACTTCCTTGAACCGTTACTGCGCAAAGAGAATCTGCGGATCATCCTGACCGGAGCCGGAACCTCGGCATTTATCGGTGACATCATCGCGCCGTGGCTTGCCAGCCATACCGGCAAAAACGTCAGCGCCGTACCGACCACCGATCTGGTCACCAATCCAATGGAATACCTGAACCCAGCGCATCCACTGCTGTTGATCTCCTTCGGTCGATCTGGCAACAGCCCGGAAAGCGTCGCCGCCGTGGAACTGGCGAATCAGTTTGTACCGGAATGCTATCACCTGCCGATCACCTGCAACGAAGCGGGCGCTCTTTACCAAAACGCGATCAACAGCGACAACGCGTTTGCCCTGCTGATGCCCGCAGAAACGCACGATCGCGGCTTTGCAATGACAAGCAGCATTACCACTATGATGGCCAGCTGCCTCGCGGTTTTCGCACCTGAGACAATCAATAGCCAGACCTTCCGCGACGTAGCGGATCGTTGCCAGGCAATCCTGACCTCACTGGGCGATTTCAGCGAAGGTGTGTTTGGTTACGCACCGTGGAAACGGATCGTTTATCTCGGCAGTGGTGGATTACAGGGTGCAGCACGCGAGTCAGCGCTGAAAGTGCTTGAACTAACGGCGGGTAAACTGGCGGCCTTTTATGATTCCCCGACCGGATTCCGTCATGGGCCTAAATCACTGGTCGATGACGAAACGCTGGTGGTGGTGTTTGTCTCCAGCCACCCCTATACGCGTCAGTATGATCTTGATCTGCTGGCAGAACTCCGCCGTGACAACCAGGCAATGCGCGTAATCGCCATCGCCGCGGAAGGCAACGACGTTATTACCGCCGGTCCACATATCATCCTGCCGCCGTCACGTCACTTTATCGACGTTGAGCAGGCATTTTGCTTCCTGATGTACGCCCAGACGTTTGCACTGATGCAGTCGCTGCACATGGGCAATACGCCGGATACCCCATCAGCCAGCGGCACCGTTAACCGCGTGGTGCAAGGCGTAATCATTCATCCGTGGCAGGCATAAGAGGATCGCATTATGAGTATTATCTCCACCAAATATCTGTTACAGGACGCCCAGGCCAATGGCTACGCGGTGCCTGCTTTTAACATTCATAACGCCGAGACGATCCAGGCGATCCTCGAAGTGTGCAGTGAAATGCGATCGCCGGTGATCCTCGCCGGAACGCCGGGGACCTTTAAACATATCGCGCTGGAAGAGATCTACGCCCTGTGTAGCGCCTATTCCACAACCTACAACATGCCACTGGCGCTGCATCTCGACCACCACGAATCACTCGATGATATTCGCCGTAAAGTCCACGCAGGCGTGCGCAGTGCGATGATCGACGGCAGTCACTTCCCGTTTGCTGAGAACGTGAAGCTGGTGAAATCGGTTGTCGACTTCTGCCACTCACAGGATTGCAGCGTGGAAGCAGAACTGGGCCGCCTGGGCGGTGTTGAAGATGACATGAGCGTTGACGCCGAAAGTGCATTTCTGACCGATCCACAAGAAGCTAAACGCTTTGTCGAACTGACTGGCGTCGACAGCCTGGCGGTAGCGATTGGTACGGCGCACGGCTTATACAGCAAAACGCCGAAGATTGATTTCCAGCGGCTGGCGGAAATTCGTGAAGTGGTGGATGTTCCTCTGGTGCTGCATGGTGCCAGCGATGTTCCAGATGAATTTGTCCGCCGCACTATTGAACTTGGCGTCACAAAAGTAAACGTTGCCACAGAATTAAAAATAGCTTTCGCTGGCGCGGTTAAAGCCTGGTTTGCGGAAAATCCGCAGGGTAATGATCCTCGTTATTATATGCGCGTCGGTATGGATGCGATGAAAGAAGTTGTCAGAAATAAAATTAATGTCTGTGGTTCCTACAAAAGGTTACGGTAATTAAAAATATGTGAATAACAGTTTCTTAGCAGCTGTATTCAGACAATAAAAAACAACTTACCTCACAAATATCAAAGGTCATGATTACTTTTTCATGACCTTGAAATTATGCTTATAAAAATCAAGGAGTCTATTAAATGACACAGGAAAAGTCTATAAAGTCACGGGTCTGGGAGTTTTTCCAAAGTTTAGGGAAAACATTTATGTTCCCAGTATCATTACTCGCTTTTATGGGTCTTCTGTTAGGTATAGGTAGTTCAGTAACCAGCCCCTCAACAATTAATAACTTCCCCTTTTTAGGTGGTGAGCTTACCCAACTTACATTTGGCTTTATTGCAATGGTAGGTGGCTTTGCATTTACTTATCTACCTATTATGTTTGCTATTGCAATTCCATTAGGAATGGCAAAGAGAAATAAAGCAGTAGGCGCATATTCAGGTTTTGTTGGCTATATGCTAATGAACATGAGTATTAATTATTATCTCACTGTTACCCATCAACTTGCCGATGCCGCAACGATGAAGCAGGTTGGTCAATCTGTAGTATTAGGTATTCAAACCTTAGAGATGGGCGTTTTAGGTGGCATCATCGCCGGGGTAATAACTTATTTTCTCCACGAACGTTTTCAGGATACTGTATTACATGATGCCTTTGCCTTCTTTAGCGGTATCCGCTTCGTACCCATCATCACTTCGCTAACATTATCATTAGTCGGCCTGGCCATTCCTTTGCTCTGGACCTATGTTGCAATGGGTATTGCGGGTATTGGCCACATTATTCAAAGTACCAGCGTATTCGGCCCGTTCCTTTATGGCGTTGGTGTGCTTTTGCTTAAGCCTTTCGGGCTACATCATATCTTGCTGGCAATGGTTCGCTTCACACCTGCGGGTGGTACAGAAATTGTCGACGGTCATGAAGTCGCCGGAGCACTCAATATTTTCTATGCAGAATTAAAAGCCGGTCTTCCCTTTAGCCCACATGTTACTGCGTTTTTATCCCAAGGCTTTATGCCAACCTTTATGTTTGGTTTGCCTGCTGTGGCTTACGCAATTTATCGTACAGCCAAACCAGAAAATCGTCCTGTAATTAAAGGCTTACTGCTTTCAGGCGTATTAGTATCTGTTGTTACTGGCATTTCTGAACCAATTGAGTTTTTATTCCTCTTTATTGCTCCTGCGTTATATATATTCCATATTATCATGTCCGGTCTGGCCTTAATGGTTATGGCAATCCTGGGCGTGACTATCGGTAATACTGATGGCGGGATTTTGGACCTATTAATATTTGGTATTATGCAGGGTACTTCTACTAAATGGTATTTAATACTTCCGGTGGGTATTGTTTGGTTTGCTGTTTATTTCTTTGTTTTCCGTTGGTACATCCTTAAGCATGATATTAAAACCCCGGGCCGTGAAGACTCATCTGATGATGCAGCGCAGGCTGTTGCAGCAAATTCAAAAGCACGAGGTAAATCTAAATACGATCATGCTGTGATTTTGAGTGCACTTGGCGGAAAAGAAAATATTGATTCACTTGATAACTGTATTACTCGTTTGCGTTTGGTGGTGAAAGATATGTCGAAAGTGGATCAAGCCGCATTAAAGAATGCAGGTGCCCTGTCGGTGGTTGTACTGGATGCTCACAGTGTGCAGGTAATTATTGGCCCGCAAGTTCAAAGTGTGAAAACGGGCATTGAAGCTTTAATTTAACAGGAGTTGAAAATGTTCGATTTCGATAAAATTATCGAGCGTAAAAGCGACAAATGCCGCAAATGGGATCATCAGTTTGTCTGCTCACGCTTCGGTGCGGTTGCAGAAGATTTCATCCCTCTTTGGATTGCTGATATGGATTTTACTTCGCCACCAGCGGTAATTGACGGTTTTCAAAGGATTGTTGAGCACGGAACGTTTGGCTACACCTACGCCTTTAATGAGTTTTATGACGCCGTGATAGGCTTCCAGCGCGATCGTCACCACGTAAGTATCGAGCGGGATTGGATCACTCTGAACTATGGTACGGTCTCCACACTGCACTATATGGTTCAGGCGTTCTGCCAGTCGGGCGATAGCGTCATGATGAGTACGCCAGTCTATGACCCTTTTGCAATGGCAACAGAGCGCCAGGGGGTTAAAGTGCTGGCAAATCCGTTAAGCGTTGTGGATAACCGTTATCAACTGGATTTTTCGCTAGTTGAAGATCAGCTTAAACTTCATAAACCCAAACTATGGTTTTTCTGCTCTCCACATAACCCTTCCGGGCGAATCTGGACGGCAGACGAGATTCGCCAGGTTTCGGACTTATGTAAACGTTACGGCGTCATTCTGGTCGTGGATGAAGTCCATGCCGAGCATCTGCTCGAAGGTGAGTTTGCCAGTTGCCTGGCTCCCGGATGTGCCGATCACGATAATCTGGTCCTGCTAACATCACCAAATAAAGCCTTTAACCTGGGGGGACTGAAAACATCTTACTCAGTCATTCCGAATAAAGGATTGAGGCAGCGTTTTCGCCAGAGACTGGAAATGAACTCAATCACTTCGCCGAATATTTTTGGCGTTTGGGGAATTACACTGGCTTATCAGCATGCAAGACCGTGGCTGGATGCATTAAATATCTATTTACGCAATAACTCCCACTGGCTTAATGATGCCCTCAAGACGCATTTTCCTGAATGGAAAATGATGACACCAGAATCGTCATATCTGGCATGGGTTGATGTCAGTGAAAGTGGACGCTCCGCGACCGAATGGGTCAATCATTTTGCCCGCAACGCTGGAGTCATTATTGAAGATGGCAGCCATTATGTGCAAAACGGTGAAAACTACTTACGTTTAAACTTCGGCACCCAAAGATACTGGCTTGAACAAGCATTAGAAAGGATGCAAAAAATCGCATAAACCACAGGGCAGATAATTAATTATCTGCCTTTTTTATTGCCGCCGAAGGACCGAAAAATGAAAGGCGACAAGGATAACAGGAGATAATACTATGACATTACTCAATATTCTCTTAACCCGTATTGATAACCGTCTGGTTCATGACCAGGTTGGTGTGAGCTGAACTTCCACCATCGGTGCGAATCTGCTGGTAGTCGTGGATGATGTTGTCGCTGACGATAATATTCAACAGGAATTATTTAATTTAGAAAGCCCTTATTTCCTGTTCACATTTTTACGTTTTCAAACGCATTCTGAAAACATCTCCCAGCCCTGCATTCGTGCGCGTAATTTCTCCAGTAACCAGCGCAGCGCCTCATCATTATTACGCCGCTTATTCCAGAGTAGAGAGAGCGTAAAAGCAGGAACTTCGAGTGGGACATCGGCAAATTGCAACCCATAATCGGCTACCCAGCCTTCTGCCAGCCCCTGCGGTACGGTCGCTAAAGCCGGTATCTGTCTCAACATCAACGGTAACGATGAGAAATTTGGCGTGACGTAACGCACTTCCCTTTTACGCCCGCAGTCAGCCAAAATCAGATCGATAGAGCTAGTACTGACACCGCGATAAGAGACCAAAAGATGATCGGTTTCAGTATATACATCAAGGCTTAACGGTGAAGTGAGGGATAACTGTAGCGGATGCCACATCGTGCAAAACCCCATTTGAGTGATCACTTCTCGTTCCACTCCGGCGGGCACCTGCTCCACGACGGAGATTGCTACGTCCACCTTATCCTGTTGCACTTTTTCGCCATCCTGGAAAGGATCGGATGCCGTGACTTGTAAGCGAATCCCGGGTGCCATTTGGGCTATATCTGCCATCATTCCAGGCATCAGCCAGCGTTCGACCCAGTCACTCATCCCCAGGCGAAACGTATGCTGATCCTGTTCTGGGGTAAAAACTGGCCTTTGAAAAATCACCTGCTGCATTTGATCCATCACCGGCAGTAGTGCCGTAACCAGATCTTGTGCACGTGGTGTCGGTGCCATCCCCTTTGCCGTGCGCACAAATAACGGGTCGTTAAACATTTCTCTCAGCCGTGCCAGCGCGCCACTGACTGCTGGCTGCCCCAAGTGTAACTTGTTGGCTGCACGTGAAACGCTCCCCTCTCGATGTAGCACCAGGAGCACGATTAGCAGGTTGAGGTCGACCCGGTTTAAATCATTTTCTCTGATAGAGTTCATTATATTAATCAATTTGAATGATGTTATTCGCAAAAGGATACTGGTGCCCGTACTGTAATAACAGAACTTATCGAGGATAGAATGAAACTTTTGCTGACTCTTATGACCTCATTGGTACTCTCCGTAAATGCGTTAGCAACGCCTATACCTGTGCCCCCTCCTGATACACAAGCACCGGGCTATTACCGCATGATATTGGGCAAACTACGTATTACCGCCGTCTCCGACGGCACGGTGACAATTCCGCTAGATAAATTACTCACCCACATTTCTGCCGATAAACTGCGCCAGCAACTGGCAAAGGATTCTCTGACACCCCATACGGAGACTTCAATCAATGCATTTGTTATTGATAATGGCCAGCAACGCGTGTTGGTTGATGCCGGTGCGGGCGATCTGTTTGGCAACAATGGAGGCCAACTGCTTGAGAACCTGGCAGCTGCTGGCTATCCGGCTGAAACCATTGATGCCGTGCTGCTGACGCATATTCATGCCGACCACTCTGGTGGCATCTCCCGTCAGGGAAAACCAGCTTTCCCTAACGCCCAGGTATTCGTTGAGCAGAAAGATGCGGATTTCTGGCTTAATCCGGCGAATGCCTCGAAAGTAGAAGATAGTCAGAAGCACACCTTTGTCGAATCGGAGCAGACCATCCGCCCAGTGATCAACGCAGGTCAGCTGAAGACCTTTATCGCACCGGCAACGGTATTTGCAGGCATTGCAGCCACCTCAACGGCCGGCCATACACCTGGTAGCGTGATGTACACAGTGGAGAGTGAAGGCCAAACGCTAGTGTTGTGGGGCGATATTATTCATGCCAAAGCAGTGCAGATGCCGGATCCTCACGTGGCGATACATTTCGATGTGGATCAACAGCAAGCGGTAAAAACCCGTGAGCGAGTATTAAAACATGCGGCTCAGGGTGGTTACTGGGTGGCAGCTGCCCATATCTCATTCCCTGGCCTGGGACATGTTAAAAGCGACAGCAAGGGTTATCGTTGGGTCGCTGCCAACTATACCACGCAACTAGCCCCCTGATTTAAGAGGTCAGTCCGCACAGAGCGAGGATTTACGGCGGTATTCACTAAAAAGACTGATTGTTTAGCAGGCGGCCCCTGGATTCTTCAAACGGGGCCAGGGAGAGATATCACTCCCCCTGCTGTTCCAGCGCATACTTATACAGCGCGTTTTTTTTCACGCCGTGAATCTCTGCCGCCAGCGCCGCCGCTTTCTTCAGCGGAAGCTCAGCCTGTAACAACGCCAGCGTGCGCAGGGCATCGGCGGGTAAGTCTTCTTCCTGCGCTTTATGGCCTTCAACAATCAGCACCATTTCGCCTTTGCGACGGTTTTCATCTTCTTTTACCCACGCCAGCAGCTCGCCAACGGGCGCGCCGTGAATGGTTTCCCAGGTTTTGGTGAGCTCACGCGCCAGAACGACGTAGCGGGATTCGCCTAATACCGCAACGATATCTTCCAGGCTATCTAACAGACGGTGGGTGGATTCATAAAAAATCAGCGTGCGCGGCTCCGCTTCAATGGCTTTTAGCGCATCACGGCGGCCTTTTGATTTGGCAGGCAGGAAACCTTCATAACAAAAACGATCGGATGGTAAACCCGCAGCACTTAATGCAGTGATAGCAGCACACGGCCCCGGTAGTGGCACCACGCGAATCCCCGCTTCTCGGCAGGTACGCACCAGATGATAGCCGGGATCGTTAATCAGTGGCGTTCCGGCATCGGACACCAGCGCAATGTTTTGCCCTTCCTGCAGCTTCGCCAGTAACGTTTCGGCTTTCTGTTGTTCGTTATGGTCGTGCAGCGCAAACAACCGGGCATTAATCCCAAAATGTTGCAGCAATAAACCAGTGTGACGAGTATCCTCGGCGGCAATCAGATCAACGGCCTGTAAAACCTCCAACGCACGCTGGGTGATATCTGCCAGATTGCCGATTGGCGTCGGTACAATGTAAAGCTGGCCCTGAGAATTATCCGCCGATTGGTGTTGTTTCATTGTGTCGTCCGTATTGCCGATTTAATATTGAGCATTGCGTAAAAAAAATATCACTGGATACATTATGGTACCCTCAACATTTTCTCGTTTGAAAGCCGCGCGTTGTCTGCCTGTTGTTCTGGCAGCCCTGATTTTCGCCGGTTGTGGCACCCATACTCCCGATCAGTCCACTGCCTATATGCAGGGCACGGCGCAGGCTGATTCTGCCTTTTATCTTCAGCAGATGCAGCAAAGCGCTGATGATACCAGGATCAACTGGCAATTACTCGCCATTCGTGCACTGGTGAAAGAAGGTAAAACCGGGCAGGCGGTGGAGCTGTTTAACCAACTGCCGCAGGAACTGAACGATTACCAGCGTCGCGAGAAAACTCTTCTGGCAGTAGAGATTAAGCTGGCGCAGAAAGATTTTGCTGGCGCACAAACCCTGCTGGCGAAAATCACACCTGCCGATTTAGATCAAAACCAGCAGGCGCGTTACTGGCAGGCAAAAATCGATGCCAGTCAGGGGCGTCCTTCCATTGATTTACTGCGCGCCTTAATTGCTCAGGAACCCCTGCTCGGCGCGAAAGAAAAGCAACAGAATATTGATGCTACATGGCAGGCACTCTCCTCCATGACTCAGGACCAGGCGAATACGCTGGTGATCAACGCCGACGAAAATATTCTGCAAGGCTGGCTTGATCTGCAGCGCGTCTGGTTTGATAACCGTAACGATCCCGACATGATGAAAGCTGGGATCGCCGACTGGCAGAAACGTTATCCGAACAACCCGGGCGCGAAAATGCTGCCTACGCAGTTGGTAAACGTAAAAGCATTTAAACCAGCGTCAACCAACAAAATAGCCCTGTTATTGCCGTTGAATGGTCAGGCCGCAGTATTTGGCCGCACTATTCAGCAAGGCTTTGAAGCGGCGAAAAATATCGGCACTCAGCCAGTGGCGGCACAGGCAACTGCCGCACCAATCGCAGACGTTGCAGAACAACCCCAGCAGCAAACTGTTGACGGCGTTGCCAGCCCGGCACAAGCCTCGGTTAGCGATCTGACAGGCGAAGAAACCGCGGCTCAACCAGTGCCTGTAAGCGCCCCGGCGGCAAACACTGCGGCGGTAAGCGCCCCCGCGAATCCATCCGCAGAGCTGAAAATTTATGATACCTCATCACAACCGCTTAGCCAGATCCTCAACCAGGTTCAGCAGGATGGCGCGAGTATTGTGGTCGGTCCGTTGCTGAAAAATAACGTTGAAGAGTTACTGAAAAGCAACACCCCGCTGAACGTGCTGGCACTGAACCAGCCAGAAAATATCGAAAACCGCGTCAATATTTGTTACTTCGCGCTTTCACCGGAAGACGAAGCGCGCGATGCAGCGCGTCATATTCGTAACCAGGGTAAACAAGCGCCACTGGTGCTGATCCCTCGCAGTTCGCTGGGCGATCGCGTAGCCAATGCGTTTGCGCAAGAGTGGCAGAAGCTGGGCGGCGGCACCGTTCTGCAACAAAAATTTGGTTCCACCAGCGAATTACGCGCGGGAGTTAACGGTGGTTCTGGTATCGCTTTAACCGGTAGCCCGATTACTCCCAGAGAAACAACCGACTCCGGCATGACGACCAACAATCCAACGCTGCAAACCACGCCAACCGATGACCAGTTCACCAATAATGGCGGCCGTGTCGATGCGGTGTACATTGTGGCAACGCCGGGCGAAATCGCTTTTATCAAACCGATGATCGCCATGCGTAACGGTAGCCAGAGTGGTGCAACGCTGTACGCAAGCTCCCGAAGCGCACAAGGCACCGCGGGTCCGGATTTCCGTCTGGAAATGGAAGGTTTGCAATATAGCGAAATCCCGATGCTGGCAGGCGGTAATCTGCCATTAATGCAGCAGGCGCTCAGTGCGGTGAATAACGATTATTCGCTGGCTCGCATGTATGCGATGGGCGTTGATGCCTGGTCGTTGGCAAATCATTTCTCACAAATGCGCCAGGTTCAGGGTTTCGAAATCAACGGTAATACCGGAAGTCTGACGGCTAACCCGGATTGCGTAATTAACAGGAAGTTATCATGGCTACAGTACCAACAAGGTCAGGTAGTCCCCGCCAGTTAACCACTAAACAGACCGGCGATGCGTGGGAAGCACAAGCGCGTCGCTGGCTGGAGAGCAAAGGACTGCGGTTTGTCGCCGCTAACGTGAACGAGCGTGGCGGCGAGATCGATCTGATAATGCGTGAAGGCAGGACCACTGTTTTTGTCGAGGTGCGTTACCGCCGCTCAGCCCTTTACGGTGGTGCGGCAGCCAGTGTGACCCACAGCAAACAACACAAATTATTACAGACTGCCCGCTTGTGGCTCGCGCGTCATAATGGGAGTTTTGATACTGTGGATTGCCGGTTCGATGTGGTAGCCTTCACCGGGAATGAAGTTGAGTGGATTAAGGATGCCTTTAATGACCACTCATAATTAAGGTTTAAGGATTAGCGTGCAAGAACGAATTAAAGCTTGCTTCACTGAAAGCATTCAAACTCAAATTGCGGCAGCAGAGGCGCTTCCGGATGCCATCTCCCGTGCAGCCATGACGCTGGTTCAGTCTCTGCTCAATGGCAACAAAATCCTCTGTTGTGGTAATGGAACTTCCGCTGCCAATGCACAGCATTTTGCTGCCAGCATGATCAACCGATTCGAAACGGAGCGGCCCAGCTTACCTGCCATTGCACTAAATACTGATAATGTTGTCTTAACGGCGATTGCCAACGATCGCTTACATGATGAAGTGTATGCTAAACAAGTGCGGGCGCTGGGGCATGCGGGAGATGTGTTGTTAGCCATTTCCACCCGTGGCAACAGCCGCGATATCGTAAAAGCAGTAGAAGCTGCTGTTACGCGTGATATGACCATTGTGGCATTGACTGGCTATGACGGCGGTGAACTTGCAGGGTTGTTAGGGCCACAGGATGTGGAGATCCGCATTCCTTCGCATCGTAGTGCTCGCATTCAGGAAATGCATATGCTGACGGTAAATTGCTTGTGCGATCTGATCGATAACACGCTTTTCCCTCACCAGGATGTTTAAGGAGAATACATGAAGGCATTATCGCCAATCGCAGTCCTTATTTCCGCACTGCTGTTGCAAGGTTGCGTTGCTGCCGCCGTAGTGGGCACCGCGGCTGTGGGTACAAAAGCCGCAACTGACCCACGCAGTGTCGGCACCCAGGTGGATGATGGAACCCTGGAAGTGCGCGTGAACAGCGCATTGTCGAAAGACGAACAAATCAAGAAAGAAGCACGCATTAATGTAACGGCCTATCAGGGCAAAGTGCTGCTGGTTGGGCAGTCACCAAATGCTGAACTTTCGGCTCGCGCCAAACAGATTGCTATGGGCGTAGACGGTGCCAACGAAGTGTATAACGAGATTCGTCAGGGCCAGCCGATTGGTCTGGGCGAAGCGTCTAACGATACGTGGATCACCACCAAAGTGCGTTCGCAGCTCTTAACCAGCGACCTGGTGAAATCGTCCAACGTGAAAGTGACCACCGAAAACGGTGAAGTGTTCCTGATGGGGCTGGTGACTGAACGTGAAGCGAAAGCGGCGGCAGATATTGCCAGTCGGGTGAGCGGCGTAAAACGTGTAACCACGGCGTTTACGTTCATTAAATAACAACGCCTTGTAATGCCTGATGCGACGCTTGCCGCGTCTTATCAGGCCTACACGACACAAACCGTAGGTCGGATAAGGCGCCTGCGCCGCATCCGACTGCCGTTGCCTGATGCGACGCTTGCCGCGTCTTATCAGGCCTGCAACGATGCAAACCGTAGGTCGGATAAGGCGTTTACGCCGCATCCGACATGTTTTCCCTCAAATCAGAACAACAGCGCCAGCCCGCCGACAATCACACCAGACACCGCCACCATCGCACCCGTCAGCCATAAGGCTTTCGCCGGGAACGCTTTACGCAACATTATCAGCGACGGCAAACTTACAGCAGGAAGCGTCATCAACAATGCCAGCGCCGGAGCGGTTCCCATACCTGCCAGCATCATCGTTTGTACAATCGGAATTTCTGCTGCCGTGGGAATGACAAACAAGCATCCCGCTACCGCCATCGCAATCACCCACATCAGGCTGTTATCGACAGCACCATCGGCATGGGGGAATAACCAGACGCGAGCGGCCCCCAACGCCAGTACGGCAAGGATATATACCGGGATCGTACTCCAGAAAAGCGTCCATAGCGCCCTACCCCAGCGGCTAAAGAATCCGCCCTGCACTTCCGGCATGTCAATTTCGACTGGCGCCTGCGTTTGCGGTGTCTCACGTACCCATTTTTGCACCAGTGTCGCAATCAACAACACCATCACCAGCCCCGCCACCAGACGAATCGCGGCAAAGCCCCAGCCAAGGACAAATCCCATGAATACCAGCGTCGCCGGGTTTAACAACGGATTCCCCATCCAGAATGCCAGCGCGCCCCCCATCGATACCTGTTGGCGACGCATCCCCGCCGCGACCGGTGCCGCACAGCAGGTACACATCATACCCGGCAGCGAAAACAGCGTCCCCAGCAGCGTGCCGCGAAAGCGCGATTGCCCAAGCGTACGCAGCAACCAGTCACGAGGGATCAGCACCTGAATCAACGACCCGAGGAGCACTCCCAGCACCGCCGCTTTCCATACCGCGAGGAAATAGACCATCGCGTAATCCAACGCCGCCTGCCACGGATTAGCATCCGCCTGTGAGAGTATTGATTTACCGATGTTGTGAGTTTCGGCGGCGGTAAACGCTTTGCCGTAGTAAGGTTGCCATTTCACATACCAGAGACCAGCAATGACAACGAGAAAGAAAAGCGCGGGTTTCCACCACTGAATGGGCGTTGCCGCCTGAGATGAAGACTGACCAGTCATAGCATTCCCCAGGAATTAGTTATGATAATTGAGCGCGTGAATATTACGCTCACTATCAATTCTTGGGAATAATTATTCAGCTCTTTTGCGTAATTCTGAAGAGCTTAAAATAGTCACACCTTCATGCTCAGGCCGCATCGCCTCTGCCAGCATGACCCGCGCCACGTCTCGCGCATCAATGGATTTCCAGTTACCCGGTAGCAGACGAAACAACGGTGCAAAAAGCGTTTCGTTCATCCGCTGCTTGCTGCGATCGCCCAGCAACATCGACGGACGGGCAATGGTCAGTTTCGGCCAGTTCTGGGCGATTAACGCTTCTTCCATCTCCCCTTTGACGCGGTTATAGAAAAACGGCGAGTGGGGGTTGGCACCCATAGCACTGACTACCAGCATATGCTGAGCACCTAGTCGCCGCCCGGTTAATGCGGTATCCACTACCAGTGTGTAATCGGCATGAATAAACGCTTCTTTGCTCCCTGCTTCCCGCCGCGTGGTGCCGAGACAACAAAACACAATGTCGATGGGATCAGTGACCTGCGCCAGCGCGTCGGTCAGTTGCGGATCATGGGGATTGAACACTCCTGGCATATCTCCCAACGGACGTCGCGTCGGTGCAGCAATAGCGTTAACTTTCGGTTCGTTAATCAACATCCGCAGCAGGTGACCGCCCACCAGCCCCGTTGCGCCTGTAATCAGTACCTGACTCATCTTCGCTCCTTTACAGAATTGTCTGCCTTGCGCTCCCCGGCTCATGCACCAGGCTTAATAGACCATGAGGTAATTATCCCCGATTGTGAGAAATTCGCCTCATCCAATGCAACAACGCGGAGGAAGCATGAGTAAGAAAATTGCCGTTTTAATCACTGATGAATTTGAGGATTCAGAATTTACTTCACCCGCAGACGAGTTCCGTAAAGCCGGACACGAAGTGATTACCATTGAAAAACAAGCGGGTAAAACGGTGAAAGGGAAAAAAGGAGAAGCCAGCGTGACCATCGATAAATCCATCGATGAAGTGACGCCAGCCGAGTTTGATGCCCTGCTGCTACCGGGCGGCCATTCACCGGATTATCTGCGTGGCGACAACCGTTTTGTCACCTTTACCCGTGATTTTGTGAATAGCGGCAAACCGGTGTTTGCCATTTGCCACGGTCCGCAGCTGCTGATCAGCGCCGATGTGATTCGGGGACGCAAACTGACCGCGGTTAAACCGATTGTGATTGATGTTAAAAACGCGGGCGCGGAATTTTACGATCAGGAAGTCGTGGTCGATAAAGATCAGCTGGTTACCAGTCGGACACCGGACGATTTGCCCGCGTTTAACCGCGAGGCGTTACGCCTGCTCGGTGCCTGAGCTACGTAGCCAAATCATTTTTTTACCAAAGCCCAGCGTGTTGTCAGTGAATTTGATTTCATCAAGCCGGATTTCCCACACCGGCGCCGACAGCATTCTGGCAACCGGAAAGCGACGATTATACGCCTTGCGCGCAAGGTCGCTTTCCTCACCTTCCAGTCTGCGGATCTCACCTTTAAACTGCACGCCGCGAATTAACGCTACCGTTTTCGGCTGACCGTTTACCGTTCCAGCAACTGCCGCCTGCGGCCCACTCATCTGCGCGTGACGCGTTTTTTCCTCCGTCAAAATGTAGAAGGCAACTTTCTGTGCATCAAAAAGATAAAAGGCATTGGCGCACCACAATTCCCCTTCCTGCTGCACACACCAGGTGACAACATGTTGTTTTGCCAGCCAACGGCTGATGGCGGTGAGTGTTTCCATAGCTGTTCTCTTTTATACTGTGGGCCTGACCTTAACATGTGACGCAGACGATGACACCCTGGTTTCTTTACTTGATCCGTACCGCCGACAATAAGCTTTATACCGGGATCACTACGGATGTTGAACGCCGCTATCAGCAGCACCAAAGCGGAAAAGGGGCGAAAGCACTGCGTGGGAAAGGTGAACTGACGCTGGCATTTTCCGCGCCAGTGGGCGACCGTTCGCTGGCACTACGGGCGGAATATCGCGTTAAACAACTGACCAAACGGCAAAAAGAACGTCTGGTAGCGGAAGGCGCAGGGTTTGCAGAACTGTTGAGCAGCCTGCAACCCCCCAAAGATTAAAAGCGATTGAAGTGCTCGTGATACTCAACCAGACCGGTTACGCCGTTCAGCGCGTCATCCGCTAAACGATGTACCTGGAAGGCGCTTTCAGTGCCCGGCCAGCGACAACGCAGATCGTGATGCGCCGCCAGTTCAAAGCCGAAACGGCTGTACAGCGCCGGATCGCCCAGCGTCACCACTGCGGCATAGCCGAACTCATTAAGCGAATCGAGTCCTTCATAGACCAGTTGGCGTGCCAGCCCCTGTCCACGGTATTTTTCATCTACCGCCAGCGGTGCCATGCCGACCCATTGTAGATCTTCGCCCTGCACATCAACCGGACTAAATGCCACATAGCCAATGACCTGACCTTCGTCATCTGTCGCCACCAGCCCCAGCGTCAGAAAGCCATCTTCACGCAGATCGTGAACCAGCTTCGCTTCCGCATCGCTTTCGAATGAACGACGCAGCAGGGCATCAATACCCGGCGCATCAATGGGAATTTCTACTCGAATTAGCATGGTTCACCTACCGATGTCTGTTTGGTTTCAGGCGCGGTTTTCATTCCCGCCTCAACAAAATCCGCCAGTTGCAGCAGCATCATGCGTAAGGCTTTCGGCATTTGCTCCAATTCAATGGCGTCCATCAGGTTTTTCACATATAACCCCAGCTCCGTATCGCCTTCAATCACCAGCCGACGTTGGAAGAAGAGCGTGTCCGGATCTTGTTTACGCGCCGCAATCATCAGCAGATCGCTGGCGTCGGCACTAAAACTCACATCAGCTTGCGCGTTCTGGCTAACGACCAGTTTGCCATTCACCACCGAGGTAAACCATTGCAGGTCAATATCACGCACATGAATACTTAACCAGCGGCCTTCAAGAAACTCCAGCTCGCCATCATCCAGCGCCTGGCGGAATTGCCAGCTTAAGACCTGCTCAAGAACCTGGCGTTTTAGCGCAAATGGCGTCAGTTTTACCGGTACACTCAACAGAGATGGCCCCAAATGCACAATACGGGAACGCAGTTTATCCAACACGAGTTTTACTCCCTGTTTCAACAATCATCCTATTTTGCCATATCAGAAAAATAACATAGCGGTATAAATCAACAATTCCATATGAAATTGCTGCTACCACCAATACAACTTTAACTGCCTTAAATCAAAAATTGTCGCTGCAAGGTTAACTAAAATCCCAGTTCGTTAACATTTTTGCGTTTTGATAGCGCACCCTTCAGGAAAAATTATGGAGCTGCTCTGCCCTGCCGGAAATCTCCCGGCGCTTAAGGCGGCCATAGAAAACGGCGCAGATGCTGTTTATATCGGGCTAAAAGATGATACCAATGCCCGTCACTTCGCCGGCCTTAACTTTACCGAGAAAAAATTGCAGGAAGCGGTGAGTTTTGTCCATCAACATCGCCGCAAACTTCACATCGCGATTAACACTTTTGCGCATCCGGACGGTTACGCCCGCTGGCAGCGCGCCGTGGATATGGCGGCGCAGCTGGGTGCCGACGCGCTGATCCTCGCCGACCTCGCCATGCTGGAGTACGCCGCCCAGCGATACCCGCATATTGAACGTCATGTGTCAGTGCAGGCTTCAGCAACCAATGAAGAGGCGATTCACTTTTATCATCGTCATTTTGACGTTGCCCGCGTCGTGTTGCCGCGCGTGTTATCGATTCATCAGGTGAAACAACTGGCGCGGGTCACGCCTGTACCACTAGAAGTGTTCGCTTTCGGCAGTCTGTGCATTATGTCGGAAGGTCGTTGCTATCTGTCGTCGTATCTGACGGGTGAGTCGCCCAACACCGTGGGGGCATGTTCTCCGGCCCGTTTCGTGCGCTGGCAGCAAACGCCGCAGGGGCTGGAATCCCGCCTGAACGAAGTGCTGATCGACCGTTATCAGGACGGCGAAAACGCAGGTTATCCGACGCTGTGTAAAGGGCGTTATCTGGTGGACGGCGAGCGCTATCATGCGCTGGAAGAACCAACCAGTCTCAATACCCTTGAGCTACTGCCGGAGTTAATGGCGGCGAATATCGCTTCGGTGAAAATTGAAGGCCGCCAGCGTAGCCCTGCGTATGTCAGCCAGGTAGCGAAAGTCTGGCGTCAGGCTATCGACCGTTGTAAGGCCGATCCGCAAAACTTCGTGCCGCAAAGCGCGTGGATGGAGACGCTCGGGTCGATGTCCGAAGGCACACAAACCACTCTTGGCGCGTATCACCGTAAATGGCAGTGAGAAAAGCAATGAAATATTCCTTAGGGCCGGTGCTGTGGTACTGGCCAAAAGAGACGCTGGAAGATTTTTATCAGCAGGCCGCCGCCAGCAGCGCAGACGTGATTTATCTCGGTGAAGCGGTCTGTAGCAAACGCCGGGCAACCAAAGTTGGCGACTGGCTGGAGATGGCAAAATCGCTCGCCGGAAGTGGCAAGCAGATTGTGCTCTCCACGCTGGCGCTGGTGCAGGCATCCTCCGAACTGGGCGAACTGAAACGCTATGTTGAGAACGGTGAGTTTCTGATTGAAGCCAGCGATCTTGGCGTGGTGAATATGTGCGCTGAGCGCAAACTGCCGTTCGTCGCCGGACACGCGCTGAACTGCTACAACGCGGTGACGCTGAAAATATTGCTCAAACAGGGCATGATGCGCTGGTGTATGCCGGTGGAACTTTCCCGCGACTGGCTGGTGAATCTGCTTAATCAGTGCGATGAGCTGGGCATTCGCAACCAGTTTGAAGTGGAAGTCTTGAGCTACGGTCATCTGCCGCTGGCCTACTCCGCCCGCTGCTTTACCGCGCGTTCGGAAGACCGCCCAAAAGATGAGTGTGAAACCTGCTGCATTAAGTATCCGAACGGGCGCAACGTGCTGTCGCAGGAAAACCAACAAGTGTTTGTGCTCAATGGCATTCAGACCATGAGCGGCTACGTGTACAACCTCGGTAACGAGCTGGCATCCATGCAGGGGCTGGTTGATGTGGTCCGCCTGTCACCGCAGGGTACTGACACTTTCGCTATGCTCGACGCCTTCCGCGCTAATGAAAATGGTGCTGCACCACTCCCGTTGACGGCAAACAGCGACTGTAACGGCTACTGGAGACGGCTGGCTGGGCTGGAACTGCAAGCCTAAGCAAATAGCTCACTTTGTTAACAACTTTAACTACCCTTTAATGCAGTATTAAAGATTAATCGGTAACAAAGTGAGCTGTTATGACTGATAAAACCATTGCGTTTTCGCTACTCGATCTGGCCCCCATCCCCGAAGGTTCTTCAGCGCGAGAAGCGTTCTACCACTCTCTCGACCTCGCCCGTCTGGCTGAAAAGCGCGGCTATCATCGCTACTGGCTGGCAGAACACCACAATATGACCGGCATTGCCAGTGCTGCAACATCGGTATTGATTGGCTATCTGGCGGCGAATACCACCACGCTGCATCTGGGTTCTGGCGGCGTGATGTTGCCTAACCACTCACCGTTGGTCATTGCCGAACAGTTCGGTACGCTCAATACTCTCTATCCGGGGCGAATCGATTTGGGGCTGGGCCGTGCTCCGGGTAGTGACCAGCGAACCATGATGGCACTACGTCGCCATATGAGCGGCGATATTGATAATTTCCTCCGCGATGTCGCGGAGCTGGTGGACTGGTTTGACGCCCGTGATCCCAATCCGCATGTGCGCCCTGTACCGGGCTATGGCGAGAAAATCCCCGTGTGGTTGTTAGGCTCCAGCCTTTACAGTGCGCAACTGGCGGCGCAGCTTGGTCTGCCGTTTGCGTTTGCCTCACACTTCGCGCCGGATATGCTGTTCCAGGCGCTGCATCTTTATCGCAGCAACTTCAAACCGTCGGCACGACTGGAAAAACCGTATGCGATGGTGTGCATCAATATTATCGCCGCCGACAGCAACCGCGACGCTGAATTTCTGTTTACCTCAATGCAGCAAGCCTTTGTGAAGCTGCGCCGCGGTGAAACCGGGCAACTGCCGCCACCGATTCAAAATATGGATCAGTTCTGGTCACCGTCTGAGCAGTATGGCGTGCAGCAGGCGCTGAGTATGTCGCTGGTGGGTGATAAAGCGAAAGTGCGTCATGGTTTGCAGTCGATCCTGCGCGAAACCGACGCGGATGAGATTATGGTTAACGGGCAGATTTTCGATCACCAGGCGCGCCTGCATTCGTTTGAGCTGGCGATGGATGTTAAGGAAGAGTTACTGGGATAGTGTGTTTTAACGTGGGAAGCCTTATCCGAGCTGGCAACGCTGTCCTACCTAGGCCTGATAAGCGAAGCACATCAGGCATTGTGTAGGCAGCAGAAATGTCGGATAAGGCACCGCTGATTACTGATACACCGGCAGCAAATTAAAGCTCGATAAAATATGCACCAGTGCGTTGCCAACGCCAAACACCAGAATCAGTGCAATCATCGGCTTGCCGCCCCAGACACGGAATTTCGGGCTGCCAAAGCGTTTACGCGATGCGCGGGCCAACAGCGCCGGAACAATTGCCGCCCAGATGGTAGCCGCTAAGCCAGCATAACCAATAGCGTACAGGAATCCGTTCGGGAACAGCAGGCCACCCACGACAGGCGGTGCAAAGGTCAGCAACGCCGTTTTAAAGCGGCCCAGGGCAGAGTCGTCAAAACCAAACAGATCTGCCAGATAGTCAAACAAACCCAGCGTTACGCCGAGGAACGAACTCGCTACCGCAAAGTTTGAGAACACGACCAGTAGCAGATCCAGACTACGACTGTTCAGCACGCCGCTTAACGCCTGTACCAGCACATCAATATTACCGCCCTTCTCGGCGATGCCGATAAACTCCGGACGAGGGATGTTGCCCATCGTCGCCAGCAACCAGATGGTATACAGCGCCAGCGCCATCAGCGTACCGTAGACCAGGCATTTCACGATAGTTTTCGGATCTTTGCCATAATACTTCATCAGGCTCGGCACGTTACCGTGATAACCAAATGAGGCCAGACAGAACGGCAGGGTCATCAACAGATACGGTGCATAAGACGCATTGCTTTCCGCGACGTTAAACAATGTCGCAGGCTGCACATGCCCCAGCAAACTGCCGAAAGTGAGGAAGAAGGTAATAACTTTCGCCCCCAGCACAATCGCCGTCATCCGGCTGACGGCTTTGGTGCTCAACCACACCACAAATGCCACCAGTAGCGCAAAACCAAAACCTGCAGCTCGTGCCGGAACATTCAGCGACATCTCCGCGAAGGTGTGATGCAGAATCGAACCGCTGGCAGAAATATAGGCGTAAGTCAGGATGTAGAGCACAAAGGCAATGGAAATGCCGTTGACCACGTTCCAGCCTTTGCCTAGCAAATCTTTGGTTATGGTGTCAAAACTCGAACCGATTCGATAATTCAGGTTAGCTTCCAGAATCATCAAGCCGGAATGCAGCATACAGAACCAGGTAAAGATCAGCGCCGCCATTGACCAGAAGAACCACGCCCCGGACATGACCACAGGCAGAGAAAACATCCCTGCGCCAATAATGGTGCCGCCGATAATCACCACGCCGCCAAGCAGCGACGGTGACGTTTGGGTGGTGGTTAGTGTTGCCATGAGGGCTTCTCTCCAGTGAAAAATAGTGCGACTGCGTTGTTATGCATTGCACTGTACCAGTACACGAGTACAAAAGACAGAAAAAAAGCCCCGATTGTTAAAATCGGGGCTGTATATTTTACTTTACGGCAGAGTTCTGCGGGTCAGCGAATTACGCATCACCACCGAAACGACGACGACCAGTAGAGTCATCACGACGCGGCGTGCGGCCTTCACGACGTTCGCCGCTGAAACGACGACCATCACCACGACCACCTTCACGGCGCTCACCGCTGAAGTTACGACCGCCTTCACGACGTTCGCCACCGAAACCACGACCACCACCACGACGCTCACCACCAGTATGCGGCTGTGCATCGCCCAGCAGCTGCATGTTCATCGGCTTGTTGAGAATGCGAGTACGCGTAAAGTGTTGCAGCACTTCACCCGGCATACCTTTCGGCAGTTCGATGGTGGAGTGAGAAGCAAACAGCTTGATGTTACCGATGTAACGGCTGCTGATGTCGCCTTCGTTAGCAATCGCGCCAACGATATGACGAACTTCAACACCATCATCGCGGCCCACTTCAATACGGTACAGCTGCATATCGCCAACATCACGACGTTCACGACGCGGACGATCTTCACGGTCGCCACGCGGGCCACGGTCGTTACGATCGCGCGGACCACGGTCATCACGGTCACGGAATTCACGTTTCGGACGCATCGGCGCATCTGGCGGCACGATCAGAGTACGTTCACCCTGTGCCATTTTCAGCAGTGCGGCTGCCAGAGTTTCGAGATCCAGCTCTTCACCTTCTGCAGTCGGCTGAATTTTGTTCAGCAGTGCACGGTATTGATCCAGATCGCTGCTTTCCAGCTGCTGCTGTACTTTAGCGGCGAATTTTTCCAGACGGCGTTTGCCCAGCAGCTCTGCGTTCGGCAGTTCTACTTCCGGAATGGTCAGCTTCATAGTGCGTTCAATGTTGCGCAGCAGACGACGCTCGCGGTTCTCAACGAACAGCAGTGCGCGACCAGCACGCCCCGCACGGCCGGTACGACCAATACGGTGAACGTAAGACTCAGAATCCATCGGGATATCGTAGTTAACTACCAGGCTGATACGCTCAACGTCCAGGCCACGGGCCGCAACGTCGGTCGCAATCAGGATATCCAGACGACCATCTTTCAGGCGTTCCAGAGTCTGCTCACGCAGCGCCTGGTTCATGTCACCGTTCAGTGCAGCGCTGTTGTAGCCGTTACGCTCAAGAGCTTCTGCCACTTCCAAAGTCGCGTTTTTAGTACGAACGAAGATAATCGCCGCATCAAAATCTTCCGCTTCCAGGAAACGTACCAGCGCTTCGTTTTTACGCATCCCCCACACAGTCCAGTAGCTCTGGCTGATGTCAGGACGGGTAGTCACGCTGGACTGAATGCGTACTTCCTGCGGCTCTTTCATAAAGCGGCGGGTAATGCGACGAATCGCTTCCGGCATAGTTGCAGAGAACAGAGCGGTCTGATGACCTTCCGGGATCTGCGCCATAATGGTTTCAACGTCTTCGATGAAGCCCATGCGCAGCATTTCGTCAGCTTCATCCAGAACCAGACCGCTCAGTTTAGAGAGGTCCAGAGTGCCACGTTTCAGGTGATCCAGCAGACGGCCAGGAGTACCGACAACGATCTGCGGCCCCTGACGCAGGGCGCGTAATTGCACGTCATAACGCTGGCCGCCGTACAGGGCAACCACGTTTACGCCGCGCATGTGTTTAGAGAAATCCGTCATTGCCTCAGCAACCTGTACCGCCAGTTCGCGGGTCGGTGCCAGCACCAGAATCTGTGGTGCTTTCAGCTCAGGATCAAGATTTTGCAGCAGAGGTAAAGAGAATGCTGCAGTTTTTCCGCTCCCCGTCTGGGCCATACCCAGAACGTCGCGGCCATTCAGCAGATGTGGAATACACTCTGCCTGAATTGGAGATGGTTTTTCGTAACCCAGATCGTTAAGGGCTTCAAGGATAGGAGCCTTCAGGCCCAGATCTGCAAAAGTGGTTTCGAATTCAGCCATGTAGTACGTGTGCCTCAAAATTAATGGCGGCCAGTCTACATAACTCATCATGAAATTGATCAGCAATTTTCATTGAAAAGTGTGAACCGGCTCAAAGTAGGTGTATTAACGAACAACAACGCCCTCACCCGTTAAGGTGATGGCAATCAAAAAAGATTACGGGCTGATGTGTACGTCAGCTATTGCTGGTCCGATTCTGCCAGGTCATCTTGGTCCTGGCCCAGGAGCGATAATTCCAACAATGCGTATCGGTGCTCAACAAAGTTATGAACGTTGTTGGCAACCGCCAGTTTGAACAGTGCCGTGGCGCTGTCCAAATCCCCCAGACTTAGGTAGTACTTACCTAAATAGAAGTTGGTTTCACTGAGATGCTCAGCGAGCGAGGTGTTATCCGTTGCGTCCGCCTTGAGCCTTTCCATTAACGTTTGTTCGCTAATGTTGCCCAGGTAGAACTCGACAATGTTCCATCCCCACTGCTCCTTATCCGATTTTTCGAAGTGCTGTTTTAACACTTCTTTAGCCTGCTTCTCATCGAGCTTCTGCTCGGCGAGATAAAGCCACAGACTACGGAAAGGATCATTGGGATCGTCTTGATAAAACGCCAGCAGATCATCTTGCGCTAACTTGTCACGACCGCCGTAATATAATGCGATCCCGCGATTCAAGTGCGCGTAGTTGTAAGTTGGATCAAGCTCAAGTACAGAATCAAACGCTTCATAGGCAGCATCAAAATTGCCTGCCTGCGTTAAATATATGCCTAAGTAATTGAATACTTCAGGCATATCCGGTCGGATTGCCAGCGCTTGCGAAAAATCGTTACGCGCTAATGCCCTCAGACCGAGACTATCATACAACACTCCGCGCTCATATAAAAGCTGTGCGCGTTCGTCATCGGTTAAAGCCCGACTGGCAAGGATTTGTTCCATACGTGCCAGAATCACTTCCTGCTGCAAAGTCGGTTGCAATGGTACCGCGAGGACTTCACTTTTACGCCAGGAAGTATTACTGCATCCTGCAAGCGTAAGTGCTGTCGCAACGAAACACCAGCGCAAAAAAGGCTTCATTTCCCACTCCCGAAGACCACGGTTGAATGAACGTCCTGTTCCCGGTTGCTAACAAGGCGTCCTGCCCGGTTAAAAGCCCCCCGCCGCAGCGGAGGGCAAATGGCAACCTTACTCGCCCTGTTCAGCAGCCGGAGCTTCCGGTGCTGCAGCAGGTTGAGACTGCTCAGTCGCTTCTTTAATGCTCAGACGGATACGGCCCTGGCGATCGACTTCCAGAACTTTCACCGGTACTTCCTGACCCATCTGCAGGTAGTCGGTCACTTTCTCAACACGCTTGTCGGCGATTTGAGAGATGTGGACCAGACCTTCTTTACCGCCGCCGATGGCAACAAACGCGCCAAAGTCAACGATACGGGTCACTTTACCATTGTAGACGCGACCCACTTCGATTTCTGCGGTGATTTCTTCGATACGACGAATAGCGTGTTTCGCTTTCTCGCCGTCGGTCGCTGCGATCTTCACAGTACCGTCATCTTCGATTTCGATGGTGGTGCCAGTTTCTTCGGTCAGGGCACGGATAACAGAACCGCCTTTACCGATAACGTCTTTGATCTTGTCCGGATTGATCTTGATGGTATGGATACGCGGTGCAAACTCAGAGATATCACCACGCGGCGCGTTGATCGCCTGCTCCATGACGCCCAGGATATGCAGACGCGCACCTTTAGCTTGATTCAGCGCAACCTGCATGATCTCTTTGGTGATACCTTCAATTTTGATATCCATCTGCAGTGCAGAGATACCGTCGCGGGAACCCGCAACTTTGAAGTCCATATCGCCCAGGTGATCTTCGTCGCCCAAAATGTCAGACAGTACAACGTAGTTGTCGCCTTCTTTCACCAGACCCATTGCGATACCCGCAACAGCAGCTTTGATTGGCACACCTGCGTCCATCAGCGCCAGAGACGCACCGCACACGGAAGCCATAGAAGAAGAACCGTTGGATTCGGTAATTTCAGACACTACACGTACGGTGTACGGGAATTTGTCCATATCCGGCATTACTGCCAGCACGCCGCGCTTCGCCAGACGACCGTGACCAATTTCACGACGCTTCGGAGAACCGACCATGCCAGTTTCACCTACGGAATACGGAGGGAAGTTGTAGTGGAACAGGAAGGTGTCAGTACGTTCGCCCATCAGTTCATCAAGAACCTGTGCGTCACGTGCAGTACCCAGCGTTGCGGTAACCAGTGCCTGCGTTTCACCACGGGTGAACAACGCAGAACCGTGAGTACGCGGCAGCACGCCAGTACGCACATCCAGACCACGGATCATATCTTTTTCACGACCGTCGATACGCGGTTCGCCTGCCAGTACGCGGCTACGAACAACATTTTTCTCGATAGCGTGCAGAATTTCACCCAGTTCGTTTTCGTCCAGGGTTTCGTCTTCAGCAAGCAGCGTCGCGATGGTTTCAGATTTGATGACATCAACCTGCGCATAACGCTCTTGTTTGTCGGTGATGCGATAAGCATCGCTCAGACGAGCTTCAGCCAGTGCAGCAACGCGCGCGTTCAGCGCTTCGTTTACCGGCTCAGGCTGCCAATCCCAACGCGGTTTACCAGCTTCTTTCACCAGTTCATTGATGTTCTGAATAACAACTTGCTGTTGTTCATGACCGAACACCACTGCGCCCAGCATCTGGTCTTCGCTCAGCAGTTCAGCTTCAGATTCAACCATCAGCACAGCAGCTTCCGTACCGGCAACAACCAGGTCCAGTTTGCTCTCTTTCAGCTCGTCCTGAGTCGGGTTCAGTACGTACTGGTCATTGATGTAACCTACGCGGGCAGCACCAATCGGACCATTGAACGGAATACCAGACAGAGACAGCGCCGCAGAAGCACCAATCATCGCGACGATATCCGGGTTAACCTGCGGGTTAACAGAAACCACGGTGGCGATAACCTGAACTTCGTTGACGAAACCTTCCGGAAACAGCGGGCGAATCGGGCGGTCAATCAGACGCGCAATCAAGGTTTCGCCTTCGCTTGGGCGGCCTTCACGACGGAAGAAGCTACCCGGGATACGACCAGCAGCGTAGGTACGCTCCTGATAGTTAACGGTCAGCGGGAAGAAGTCCTGACCTGGTTTGGCTTTTTTCTGGCCGACAACGGTAACAAATACCGCGGTGTCATCCATGCTAACCATAACAGCGGCAGTAGCCTGACGAGCCATCATGCCGGTTTCCAGAGTCACGGTGTGTTGGCCGTACTGGAATTTACGAACGATCGGATTAAGCAATGTAATATCCTTTCTCTTTCTTAGACAGCACCTTACGGCACTGGTGTTAATACCCGATCTTCTGCGCATCCTCGCGACTAATGACAACCCTAACCCAGCCCAATGTGGGTAAAGCCTCTCATTAGCCGCGCGAACCTCTGCAACGGAAGATCATTCATAGCAACAATACATTAGTTTCCAGTGAATTGCTGCCGTCAGTTTGAAAAAAGGGGCCACTCAGGCCCCTTTTCTGAAACTCGCAAGAATTAGCGACGCAGACCCAGGCGCTCGATGAGCTGGGTGTAACGTGCTACGTCTTTACGTTTCAGGTAGTCGAGCAGTTTACGACGCTGAGAAACCATGCGCAGCAGACCACGACGGCTGTGGTGATCTTTTTTGTGCTCTGCAAAGTGGCCCTGCAGGTGGTTGATCTGTGCAGTCAGCAGTGCTACCTGAACTTCAGTAGAACCGGTGTCGTTTGCGTCACGACCAAACTCAGAAACGATTTTAGCTGTTGCTTCAGTACTTAGAGACATTTTAAAACTCCAAAGTATATAGAATGAAAGGACGCCGATCTCTAATTCAGCGATCCCAGTGTACGTTACGCAAAGTGTTAAACAATTTACGCGACGTTAAGCGGCAGTATTCTACTCGTAGCGACTTGTTATCGCAAGACGGTTAATATTACGCCGGGTATTCAACCACCAGGCGACGAGGCGCAACGCGGCCTTCATCGTCAATTTCGCCCATACCGATAAACTTGCCATTCTCACCTTCTGTAACGCGAACCAGTCCTTCCAGCGGCGCACCGGATGTACGAACCGGGTTACCATTTTTGAAGTAAACAGAAGACGTTAACGGAAGATTCACCACCGGATAGTCCGAAGCTGGACTGTCCATTGGCATCAGTAATGGATCAAGTAACTTCGCTGCCGGAATATCCTGCTGCTCGGCTTGCTCAACCAGTTCACGCAGATGTTCCAGAGTCACCATCCGTTCAACCGGATATTTACTTACAGCCAGGCGACGCAGGTAAATAACATGCGCGCCACAGCCGAGTTTTTCGCCGAGATCGTCAATGATAGTGCGGATATAGGTGCCTTTTGAGCAGTGAATTTCCAGCTCCAGTTCATTGCCTTCGTGGCGAATAAACAGCAATTCATAAACGGTAATCGGGCGTGCTTCACGCGGGACTTCAATTCCCTGACGCGCATATTCGTACAGTTTTTTGCCCTGGTATTTCAGTGCTGAATACATCGATGGGATCTGTTCGATATCACCACGGAAAGTATCCAGTGCCGCCGCCAGTTGCTCTGCACTAAAGGTTACCGGACGTTCTTCAACGATTTGTCCGTCGGCATCAGAAGTATCGGTACGCTGTCCAAGACGCGCAATCACCCGATAGCGTTTGTCAGAGTCCAGCAGATACTGGGAAAACTTGGTGGCTTCCCCGAGGCAAATCGGCAGCATGCCGGTCGCCAGCGGGTCCAGCGCACCGGTATGCCCGGCACGGTTGGCGTTATAAATCCGTTTCACTTTTTGTAGCGCATCGTTGCTGGACATCCCCTGCGGTTTATCCAGCAACAAAACGCCGTTAATGTCGCGACCGCGACGACGAGGACGACTCATTAGTCCTCCTTGCTGTCGTCCGGGTTAACACGACGTTCTTCGTCATGTTTGACCACGCTGGTCACCAGGTTTGACATGCGCATCCCTTCAACCAGAGAGTTGTCGTAGAAGAAGGTCAGTTCCGGCACGATACGCAGGCGCATCGCTTTCCCCAGCAGGCTGCGGATGAAACCAGAAGCTTCCTGCAACGCTTTGATGCCCGCTTTAACCGCGTCTTCATCTTTGTCGTTAAGGAACGTCACATATACTTTTGCATACGCCAGGTCACGAGACATTTCGACACCGGAAACGGTGGTCATCATGCCCAGACGAGGATCTTTAATTTCGCGTTGCAGGATGAGAGCGATCTCTTTTTGCATTTCCTGCGCTACGCGCTGCGGGCGACCAAATTCTTTCGCCATAATAAATTCTCCTGACAAAAAAGGGGCTGTTAGCCCCTTTTTAAAATTAATTTCAGTTAGAAGGGCTGTTCACGTAGCCTGATAAGACGCGCCAGCGTCGCATCAGGCAATCCATGCCGGATGCGGCGTAAACGCCTTATCCCGCATAGAACCCTAAAAACCTTAAGCGATGGTACGTTGGATCTCGATGATTTCGAATACTTCGATCACATCGCCAGTGCGGACGTCGTTGTAGTTCTTAACGCCGATACCACATTCCATACCGTTACGGACTTCGTTAACGTCATCTTTGAAGCGGCGCAGGGACTCCAGCTCGCCTTCGTAGATAACCACGTTGTCGCGCAGAACGCGGATCGGATTGTGACGTTTAACCACACCTTCAGTAACCATACAACCTGCGATGGCACCAAATTTCGGTGATTTGAACACATCACGAACTTCCGCCAGACCGATAATCTGCTGTTTCAGTTCCGGAGACAGCATACCGCTCATCGCCGCTTTCACTTCGTCGATCAGGTTATAGATGACGGAGTAGTAACGCAGATCCAGGCTTTCCGCTTCAATCACTTTACGTGCAGAGGCATCAGCACGTACGTTGAAGCCAACCAGGATGGCGTTGGACGCCGCAGCCAGGGTAGCGTCGGTTTCGGTGATACCACCTACGCCAGAACCGATGATCTTCACTTTAACTTCGTCAGTAGACAGTTTCAGCAAGGAGTCGGAGATCGCTTCCACGGAACCCTGAACGTCTGCCTTCAGAACGATGTTCACTTCGTGAACTTCGCCTTCGGTCATGTTAGCGAACATGTTCTCGAGTTTCGATTTCTGCTGACGTGCCAGTTTAACTTCACGGAATTTGCCCTGACGATACAGTGCAACTTCACGTGCTTTCTTCTCGTCACGCACTACGGTAACTTCGTCACCCGCTGCCGGAACACCGGACAAGCCAAGGATTTCAACTGGAATGGACGGACCTGCTTCCAGCACTTCCTGACCCATTTCGTTACGCATTGCGCGAACACGACCGTATTCGAAACCACACAGAACGATGTCGCCCTTGTGCAGAGTACCTTCACGTACCAGAACGGTAGCAACCGGACCACGACCTTTATCGAGGAAGGATTCGATAACCGCACCGCTCGCCATACCTTTACGTACCGCTTTCAGTTCCAGAACTTCTGCCTGCAACAGGATAGCGTCCAGCAGTTCATCGATACCGGTACCTGCTTTCGCAGACACGTGTACGAACTGGCTTTCACCGCCCCACTCTTCCGGCAGGATGCCGTACTGGGAGAGTTCGTTCTTAACGCGATCTGGATCG
This sequence comes from Escherichia sp. HH091_1A, assembly GCF_030295175.1. Taxonomy (NCBI): domain Bacteria; kingdom Pseudomonadati; phylum Pseudomonadota; class Gammaproteobacteria; order Enterobacterales; family Enterobacteriaceae; genus Escherichia; species Escherichia sp. HH091_1A. The sequence goes on from NZ_AP025747.1 coordinate 3,953,780, forward strand.
GCTTCTGGTTTGTCGATCTTGTTCACTGCAACCACAACCGGCACGCCTGCCGCTTTCGCGTGCTGAATTGCTTCGATGGTCTGCGGCATTACGCCGTCGTCGGCAGCAACAACCAGGACTACGATGTCCGTTGCCTGCGCACCACGTGCACGCATTGAAGTAAACGCGGCGTGCCCCGGGGTGTCCAGGAAGGTGATCATGCCGTTTTCAGTTTCAACGTGGTATGCACCAATGTGCTGGGTAATGCCGCCCGCTTCGCCAGAGGCCACTTTCGTTGAACGAATGTAGTCCAGCAAAGAGGTTTTACCGTGGTCAACGTGACCCATGATGGTCACAACCGGCGCGCGCGGTTCAGCCGCAGCACCTGTGTCACGGTCGCTCATTACCGCTTCTTCCAGCTCGTTTTCACGACGCAGGATAACCTTGTGGCCCATCTCTTCAGCAACCAGCTGTGCGGTTTCCTGATCGATAACCTGGTTGATGGTTGCCATTGCGCCCAGTTTCATCATCGCTTTGATGACCTGAGAACCTTTAACCGCCATCTTGTTCGCCAGTTCACCAACGGTGATGGTTTCGCCAATCACAACGTCACGGTTAACGGCCTGAGCTGGCTTCTGGAAGCCTTGCTGCAGCGAAGAACCTTTACGTTTTCCGCCTTTACCGCCACGTACTGCTGCGCGTGCTTCTTCACGATCAGCTTTTGATTCAGAGTGTTTGTTGCCTTTCTTCGGACGCGCTGCTTTCGCGTTACGACCACGGCCACGGCCGCCTTCGACTTCACGATCGCTTTCGTCTTCTGCCTGGCGAGCATGTTGAGAAGTAGTAACGTGATAATCGCTGGAATCTTCAGTCGGTTCCGCGTTATCAGTCCATTTGTTTTCTTCCGCCATACGACGTGCTTCTTCAGCAACGCGACGTGCTTCTTCTTCGAGTTTACGACGCGCTTCTTCTTCAGCTTTACGCTTGAGCTCTGCAGCTTCCTGCTCACGGCGGGCTTTTTCAGCCTGGGCGTTTTTAGTCATATCGTCTTGTTGATTGCTCACTTTGTCTTTTTCCGCAGCTTCACGTTTCGCTTGTTCAGCGGCTTCACGCTTAGCTTGTTCTGCGGCCTCACGTTCAGCTTTTTGTTGCGCCTCGCGTTTGGCCGATTCTTCTGCCTCACGACGGGCTTGCTCTTCCGCTTCACGCTGCGCCTGCTCTTCCGCAGCAAGGCGTTCAGCCTCTTGCGGATCGCGTTTCACAAAGGTGCGTTTCTTGCGGACTTCGATTTGTACCGATTTGCTTTTTCCACCGGTACCAGGAATGTTAAGGGTGCTGCGGGTTTTACGTTGCAGCGTTAATTTGTCCGGGCCTGAATTTTTCTGATTCAGGTGGTCAATTAAAGTCTGTTTCTCTTGTGCGGACACAGAGTCGTCAGCAGACTTCCGGATACCTGCATCAGCAAATTGCTGTACCAGGCGTTCCACGGAGGTCTGTCGCTCTGCGGCCAGCGTTTTAATCGTTACATCTGTCATGCTGTTCCTTCCTGCTACAGTTTATTACGCTTCGTCACCGAACCAGCAAATATTACGGGCAGCCATAATCAGTGCTCCGGCTTTTTCGTCGGTCAACCCTTCGATATCAGCCAGATCATCAATGCCCTGTTCGGCGAGATCTTCCAGCGTACAAACGCCACGGGCGGCCAGTTTGAATGCCAAATCACGATCTATCCCTTCAAGGTTCAGCAGATCGTCAGCCGGTTTGTTATCACCGAGGCTTTCTTCCTGGACCTGTGCAATGGTGGCCAGTGCATTTTTAGCACGCTCGCGCAGTGCTTCAACGGTCGGCTCATCAAGGCCTTCGATTTCCAACAGCTCTTTCATCGGCACATAGGCCAGTTCTTCCAGCGTCGAGAAGCCTTCTTCTACCAGGACAGTCGCAAAGTCTTCGTCGATGTCGAGATATTTGGTGAAGGTGTCGATCGCTGCGTGCGCTTCTGCCTGATGCTTAGCCTGCAGGTCGTCAACGGTCATCACGTTGAGTTCCCAACCGCTCAGTTGCGAAGCCAGACGCACGTTCTGACCGTTACGGCCAATCGCCTGCGCCAGATTACCGGCTTCAACGGCGATATCCATGGTGTGTTTATCTTCATCCACCACGATAGAAGCAACATCTGCCGGTGCCATTGCGTTAATCACGAACTGCGCCGGGTTATCATCCCACAGGACGATATCGATACGTTCGCCGCCCAGTTCAGTAGAAACTGCCTGAACACGCGCGCCACGCATACCTACGCAAGCACCTACCGGATCGATACGTTTATCGTTGGTTTTCACCGCGATTTTCGCACGAGAACCCGGGTCGCGAGCCGCTGCTTTAATTTCAATCACTTCTTCGCCGATTTCCGGCACTTCAATGCGGAACAGTTCGATCAGCATTTCCGGCTTGGAACGGGTGACGAACAGTTGTGCGCCACGCGCTTCCGGGCGAACGGAATAGAGCACACCACGAACGCGGTCGCCAGGGCGGAAGTTTTCACGCGGCAGCATATCTTCACGCAGGATCACGGCTTCAGCGTTGTTGCCCAGATCCAGAGAGATGTTGTCGCGGTTTACTTTTTTCACCACGCCGGTGATGATTTCACCTTCGTGTTCACGGAACTGATCAACCACCATCGCACGTTCGGCTTCACGCACTTTCTGCACAATAACCTGTTTTGCCGTCTGGGTGGTGATACGGTCAAAGGTAACAGACTCAATCTGATCTTCAACGTAATCGCCCAGATTCAGGCTTTCATCTTCAAAGCGCGCAGCTTCAAGAGTGATTTCTTTCGTTGGCTGGGTGACTTCATCAACTACCAGCCAGCGACGGAAGGTGTCAAAATCACCGCTTTTGCGATCGATTTGTACGCGAACGTCGATCTCTTGTTCGTATTTTTTCTTGGTTGCTGTAGCCAGCGCGCTTTCCAACGCTTCGAAAATTTTCTCGCGAGGCAGCGCCTTTTCATTGGAGACGGCTTCAACTACAGCCAAAATTTCTTTGTTCATCGCGGGCTTTTCACCTCATCCAGACTATTAAAAGTGGGGAACCAGGTTCGCCTTCTGGATATTACTCAGCGCGAACACTTCATCTTTACCTTCGACGGTAACTGTGATCATTTCACCGTCTACCGCTTTGATAACGCCCTGCCATTTACGACGGTTTTGTACCGCCATACGGAGAACCAGAGTCACCTCTTCTCCGACGAAACGGGCGTAGTGTTCAGCCGTGAACAGTGGGCGATCGAGACCCGGTGAGGAGACTTCCAGGTTATAAGCAACGGTGATGGGATCTTCGACATCCAGCACAGCACTTACCTGGTGGCTCACATCAGCACAATCATCAACATTGATGCCATCTTCACTATCAATATAGATGCGCAGTGTGGATGTGCGACCGCGAATAAACTCGATGCCAACCAGTTCAAAACCCAGGGCCTCAACTGGCGCAGTAATCATCTCTGTTAATTTTTGCTCTAATGTGGACAAGCCCACCCCCAAGACATAAAAAAAGGGCCTAAAGCCCAGTTATTCTGTAGTCAGATAACAAAAAACCCCGATAAATCGGGGCTTTATATAACTGAACCCTATAACCGCAACTGCGGTCTGGAGCACTTTCCAGAAGGATTTTTTCAAATCCCACTACGAAGGCCGAAGTCTTCACAGTATATTTGAAAAAGGACTCTAAGGGAAAGTGGTTGCGGGGGCCGGATTTGAACCGACGACCTTCGGGTTATGAGCCCGACGAGCTACCAGGCTGCTCCACCCCGCGCCTGAAACGTGGCAAATTCTACTCGTTTTGGGTAAAAAATGCAAACACTGCTGGGATTTGGTGTACCGAGACGGGACGTAAAATCTGCAGGCATTATAGTGATCCACGCCACATTTTGTCAACATTTATTGCTAATCGCGTGAATGAATATCCAGTTCACTTTCGTTTGTCGAATACTTTTGCCCTCTACTGCTCCTCCTTAAGCGCATTATTTTACAAAAAACACACTAAACTCTTCCTGTCACCGATAAAAGATGATTAAATGAAAACTCATTTATTTTGCATAAAAATTCAGTGAGAGCGGAAATCCAGGCTCATCATCAGTTAATTAAGCAGGGTGTTATTTTATGACGACGATTCTCAAGCATCTCCCGGTAGGTCAACGTATTGGTATCGCTTTTTCCGGCGGTCTGGACACCAGTGCCGCACTGCTGTGGATGCGACAAAAGGGAGCGGTTCCTTATGCATATACTGCAAACCTGGGCCAGCCAGACGAAGAGGATTATGATGCAATCCCTCGTCGTGCCATGGAATACGGCGCGGAGAACGCACGTCTGATCGACTGCCGCAAACAACTGGTTGCCGAAGGTATTGCCGCTATTCAGTGTGGCGCATTTCATAACACCACCGGCGGCCTGACCTATTTCAACACGACGCCGCTGGGCCGCGCCGTGACCGGCACCATGCTGGTTGCCGCCATGAAAGAAGATGGCGTGAATATCTGGGGGGACGGCAGTACCTATAAAGGAAACGATATCGAACGTTTCTATCGTTACGGTCTGCTGACCAATGCTGAACTTCAGATTTACAAACCGTGGCTTGATACTGATTTTATTGATGAACTGGGCGGCCGTCATGAAATGTCTGAATTTATGATTGCCTGCGGTTTCGACTACAAAATGTCTGTCGAAAAAGCCTACTCCACGGACTCCAACATGCTTGGTGCAACGCATGAAGCGAAGGATCTGGAATACCTCAACTCCAGCGTCAAAATCGTCAACCCGATTATGGGCGTGAAGTTCTGGGATGAGAGCGTGAAGATCCCGGCAGAAGAAGTCACAGTACGCTTTGAGCAAGGTCATCCAGTGGCGCTGAACGGTAAAACCTTTAGCGACGACGTAGAAATGATGCTGGAAGCTAACCGCATCGGCGGTCGTCACGGCCTGGGCATGAGCGACCAGATTGAAAACCGTATCATCGAAGCGAAAAGCCGTGGTATTTACGAGGCTCCGGGGATGGCGCTGCTGCACATTGCGTATGAACGTCTGCTTACTGGTATTCACAACGAAGACACCATTGAGCAGTATCATGCACATGGTCGTCAGTTGGGCCGTCTGCTGTACCAGGGACGTTGGTTTGACTCCCAGGCGCTGATGCTGCGTGACTCCCTGCAACGCTGGGTTGCCAGCCAGATCACTGGTGAAGTTACCCTGGAACTGCGCCGCGGGAACGATTACTCCATCCTTAATACCGTCTCTGACAATCTGACCTACAAGCCAGAGCGTCTGACGATGGAAAAAGGCGACTCGGTGTTCTCGCCAGATGATCGTATCGGTCAACTGACCATGCGCAACCTGGATATCACCGATACCCGCGAGAAACTTTTCGGTTATGCCAAAACTGGCCTGCTCTCCTCCTCTGCCGCTTCGGGCGTGCCGCAGGTGGAGAATCTGGAAAATAAAGGCCAGTAATTCGACATCAACCCTGCCCTTCAGGGGTGGGGTTACCTTGCTTATCCTCAGTAAACTCCTTTCTTAGCATCACAAAATCGAAAACATCATGGTTTGCATCTACAACCCGTGAGTCTCCTTTATAGTGTGCAATCACTTCCTCCAGCGTTTGCGGCTGTTCCGGCTTTGTTACCCCCATCCACGCATTAATAAGGTAATTATTGTAAGCAGTGGAAAAGATATCGTTTTCCGTTGTGCGATCCACGCCATCCCCAAGAACGGGGCTATACCAGATAAACATCGGAACATGATATGCCTGCTGGCTGGCCTCCCTGCCTCCATGAAAATAAATGTTCTTCTTCGTCGGGTCGCGTTCCAGGCCATGGTCGGCAAAATACATGACCGAGGCTCGGCGATCTTTTAATAATTCAAAAACCTGACCTAGCAAACTATCTGTGTAATGAATGGAGTTGTCATAGCAGGCATCCTGATCGTCCTGTGGTTGAAACACGGCGCTGGATTGCGGATAGGCGCTACAAGCCGGTTCATGGCTTCCATTTAAATGAAGAACAATCAGTTTCTTTTGCTGCGTCTTTTGCTGTAACGCTTGCGATAAATGCGGCAACAACAATTCATCAAATCCTCTGACATAGACTGTTTCCATGGCGCGCATGGCGATACTGGTAACTGCTGTACCATTCTGCCGAAAAGCGGATTGCGAGCTTAGCCAGAAAGTCTGAAATCCTGCTTGATTAGCCATATTAATAATGTTGTCCGGGTAATTATGAATGTCATGACTCAAAACAGAATCAGCAGTTAAAGAAAGGGGAACCGACAGCGCAGTGTAAGGTGCACCGCTTATTGCTTGATTAAACAGTTTGATCTGTTTTCTTTGTGCTTCGACTTGCGGTGTCGTAGAGCGTGTATATCCATACAAAGACATATTGTCGACACGTACAGACTCCCCCACAATCAACACGTAGGTATCAATACCTGTATCCCTGACTGATAATTGAAAATTCGGCACCGTGTTTGCAATTGAGAGTAATCTTTGATGCTCTTTCGCTGCTAAAGCAAAATAATTGAGATTGAAAAACGGTGTATAGGTAGCAAATCGCGACGCTAGTATATATGGACTGAACGCTTTTTTATTTTTTGCATCTTTATAAGCAAATTGACAAGCGGAAAATAAACTGCCCGAAATGACAATCAGCAATAATATTCCTGTCACTTTTTTCGTCGGCAAGGAAACATCATATTTTATTATTACTGCCAAAAAAAGAAGGGATAAAAAGGCAAAAGAACATAGATAAGGGATATACATCCCCAGCATTTTGACAACTTCATCCGGATCACTCTGCAGCACACTAATCGCAAATCCATCATTGAAAGTTGTACCAAAGGTACACCATGAATAGAGGCTAATACTCATGTCTGCCGCTGTCAGTAACACAAATGGTGCGGCAACAAGCAGGCGAAGCGGAAGGGATGATATACGTTTAACAACCAGGATGGTCAGAACGAAGAACAGCAATCGCTGAACCATATGCGCTCCGGAAGAGGCGACTAAGTTCGTAATACCAAAAACAATAACACAAAGATACAACAACCAATGAGATTTAAAACTTCTAACAAATTTGTTGAATACTGTCATCCAGAAATCCAAGTTCACAACCAATATAAACAATTATCAACAATGTTCAATTTTATATCAGACATGTTTTTCAACGCTGATCCATATCAGACCGAAACACTGTTAGTTTTTTCTTTTTAAATGATGCGGCCATTGTTCTCAGTAATTAAATAACATTATCAATGCGTCTCTAAACATTACGCAGAACGTAGCCATCAGTAGTTATACTGACAGGAGCAGGATGGTTTATCGAGAAGTAAACATATCCGTATTCGTACCGGAACTGGAGTTGACACAATAAAGTGCCAATTATGTCAGCAGTAGGGAAAAGTTTATAACTAAGGCGTACCGGCACCATCGTTTCAAAGAACCAGCTACGAGTAAAGCAACTGGACGAGATACAGATACCTGACAACCATTCCTCAGACCAGGACCAAAACGAAAAAAGACGCTTTTCAGCGTCTCTTTTCTGGAATTTGGTACCGAGGACGGGACTTGAACCCGTAAGCCCTATTGGGCACTACCACCTCAAGGTAGCGTGTCTACCAATTCCACCACCTCGGCACGGATACTACTTTTTAGTTCGGGATATCGCTGGTCGGCTTAGCCGGAGCAGCTGGCTGAGTTTGTTCGGTTTTGGCCGGCGCACTCAGGTTTTCCCATTCACTACCTTTATTGGTTTTGTTGCTATTGATGTTACCCAGCACCAGACTGATGATGAAGAATAACGTTGCCAGCAGCGCCGTCATGCGGGTCATGAAGTTACCAGAACCACTTGAACCAAACAGCGTAGCGGAAGCGCCTGCTCCGAAGGAGGCTCCCATATCAGCGCCTTTACCTTGCTGCAGCATGATCAGACCAACAAGGCCAATTGCCACAATAAGGAAAACTACTAAAAGAGCTTCGTACATAATCAACCTGTTCCTTGCGGAGTTGCCGCGTACCAATGCTTCAACCAATAAAGCGGGAGTTTTTAATCTTTCCCACTGAAGCGGGTGTGAATACTAACCAAAGCGAATGACCTTCGCAAGGGCAATTTTATCGCATTGTATCAACTGCGGAAAAAAACAGCAAAACCGATGTGTTCGCTGAGAAAAAAGGCGACAATCGCCGCCTTTTTAGCCAGCCTTCTACTGTTTTAAACGGCTTTTACTGCATCAGCGATGCGGTGTGCAAATTCAGTCACCTGCGCTTCGTCTTCGCCTTCCACCATCACGCGAATTAATGGCTCGGTGCCGGATTTACGCAACAGCACACGTCCGCGGCTGCCCAGCGCCGCTTCAACTTCTGCGGTCACGGCTTTGACTGATTCATGCTCCAGCGGATCGCCACTACCTGCGGTGTAACGCACGTTAACCAGAATCTGCGGGAACATTTTCATGCCGCTGCAAAGATCGTGCAGGCTCATATGGTTACGCGCCATCGCCGCCAGCACCTGCAAACCAGCAACGATGCCGTCACCGGTTGTGGTTTTATCCAGCAGGATCACATGACCAGAGTTCTCTGCACCGATACGCCAGCCTTTCTCCTGCATTTTTTCCAGTACGTAGCGGTCACCCACTTTCGCGCGCGCAAATGGAATTCCTAACTGTTTCAGCGCCAGTTCCAGCCCCATGTTGCTCATCAATGTACCCACCGCGCCACCACGCAGTTGGCCCTGACGCAGACCTTCGCGCGCGATGATATACATAATCTGGTCGCCATCGACTTTATTGCCTTCATGGTCAACCATAATCACACGGTCGCCGTCACCGTCAAAGGCGATACCAAGATCTGCTTTTTCAGCCAGTACGCGCGCCTGTAACGCACGAACATCAGTTGCCCCCACTTCGGCATTGATGTTTACGCCGTTCGGCTCACAACCGATAGCGATAACGTTCGCCCCCAGTTCACGCAGCACGTTCGGCGCGATGTGATAAGTCGCGCCATTTGCGCAATCCACCACAATCTTCAGTTCACTGAGGCTAAGTTCGTTCGGGAACGTGGCTTTGCAAAACTCGATATAGCGACCCGCAGCATCAACGATACGGCTGGCTTTACCCAGTTCTGCCGAATCAACACAGCTGATCTCTTTTTCCATTTCCGCTTCGATGGCTTCTTCAACTGCATCCGGCAGCTTAGTACCGTCAATAGAAAAGAATTTAATGCCGTTATCGTAGAATGGGTTATGCGATGCAGAAATTACAATCCCGGCCTCTGCGCGGAAGGTACGCGTCAGATAAGCCACGGCAGGTGTAGGCATCGGGCCTGTAAAGAGTGCGGAAAGGCCCGCAGCCGCCAGACCCGCTTCCAGTGCTGACTCCAGCATATAGCCAGAAATACGCGTGTCTTTACCAATAATGATCTTACGCGAGCCGTGGCGCGCCAGCACTTTACCGGCGGCCCAACCCAACTTAAGTACAAAATCAGGGGTGATCGGCGCATCCCCTACACGACCACGAATCCCATCGGTACCGAAATATTTACGATTACTCATAGCGTTTGTTTTCCTTTGCAGACAGAGTGGCTTCCACCACCCGCATCGCTTCTACGGTTTCTTTGACGTCATGAACACGAATGATGTGCGCACCTTGCATTGCGGCAATGACCGCACAGGCCAAACTACCGCTCAGGCGCTCGGACGGCCCCACGTTCAGCAATTGCCCAATCATCGATTTTCGTGACATACCCACCAACAGCGGCAGGTTGAAATGGTGAAATTCAGCCAGGCGCGCCAGTAATGAATAGTTATGGGAGAGATTTTTACCGAAACCGAATCCGGGGTCGAGCAACAATTTCTCTTTTGCGATACCCGCCTGCTCGCAACGTGCTATTTGCTCAATAAAGTAGCGATTCACTTCCGCAAAGACATCGTCATACTTCGGGGCTTCCTGCATGGTTTTTGGATTTCCCTGCATATGCATCAGGCAAACTGGCAAACCGGTTTCTGCAGCAGCTTCCAGAGCGCCAGGTTCGGAAAGGGAGCGAATATCGTTAATAATGTGAGCACCAACTTTCGCTGACTCACGGATGACTTCTGGTTTGGAAGTATCTACCGAGATCCAGACTTCGAAGCGTTGAGCAATTGCCTCAACCACAGGAATAACACGTTGCAACTCTTCTTCAACGCTAACTTCCGCCGCCCCTGGGCGCGTGGACTCGCCACCAACGTCAATGATCGTCGCGCCAGCGTTAATCATCAGATTCGCATGTTTCACCGCATCTATCAGCGAGTTATGCGTGCCGCCATCCGAAAAGGAATCAGGCGTAACGTTGAGGATCCCCATTACGTGAGGATGGCTAAGGTCCAGTGAAGTGCCCTGGGCAAAGAGTTTCATGATGTTATCCCTGGTATGAATTGATAAGAAAAAACCCCGGAGCACGCCCCGGGGTTTTCAGTACAAATACAGTCATCTAATGCGGGAACTTACTTGTCGCCTAACTGCTCTGACATGGTGTTACCCGGGTTCGGCGTACGCGGTTCATCAACCGGACGCGGAGCCTTTGGACTACCATTGTCGCCAGAATTGTTAGAAGCGCCTGGTTCTTCCCAGCCCGCTGGCGGACGTACATCGCGACGTGCCATCAGGTCATCAATCTGCGGTGCGTCGATAGTCTCATATTTCATGAGAGCATCTTTCATCGCATGCAGAATATCCATGTTGTCGGTCAGAAGCTGACGCGCACGATTATAGTTACGCTCGATCAGTGCTTTCACTTCCTGGTCGATGATGCGTGCCGTTTCATCGGACATATGTTTCGCTTTCGCTACGCTACGACCGAGGAACACTTCACCTTCTTCTTCCGCATACAGCAGCGGACCGAGTTTCTCAGAGAAGCCCCACTGGGTAACCATGTTACGCGCCAGGTTGGTCGCAACTTTAATATCGTTGGACGCCCCGGTAGAAACATGTTCCGGCCCGTAGATGATCTCTTCAGCCAGACGACCGCCGTACAGCGTAGAAATCTGGCTTTCCAGTTTCTGACGGCTGGCGCTGATTGCGTCGCCCTCAGGCAAGAAGAAGGTCACACCCAGCGCACGACCGCGCGGGATAATCGTTACTTTGTGCACCGGATCGTGTTCCGGCACCAGGCGACCGATAATCGCGTGACCTGCTTCGTGGTAAGCAGTCGATTCTTTTTGCGCTTCCGTCATCACCATGGAGCGACGTTCCGCACCCATCATGATTTTGTCTTTCGCTTTCTCGAACTCAACCATCGACACAACACGTTTGTTGCCACGAGCAGCGAACAGTGCCGCTTCGTTCACCAGGTTCGCCAGGTCAGCACCGGAGAAACCAGGAGTACCACGGGCAATGATTGCCGCGTCGATATCGGGTGCCAATGGTACGCGACGCATGTGAACTTTCAGAATCTGCTCACGGCCGCGAACATCTGGCAAGCCAACCACAACCTGACGGTCGAAACGGCCAGGACGCAGCAGCGCCGGGTCGAGAACGTCCGGACGGTTAGTCGCAGCGATAACGATGATACCTTCGTTACCTTCGAAGCCATCCATCTCAACCAGCATCTGGTTCAGAGTCTGTTCACGTTCATCGTGACCACCGCCCAGACCTGCGCCACGCTGGCGGCCTACGGCGTCGATTTCATCGATAAAGATGATGCACGGAGCCGCTTTCTTCGCCTGTTCGAACATGTCACGAACACGGGATGCACCCACACCGACGAACATTTCTACGAAGTCAGAACCGGAGATAGTAAAGAACGGAACTTTCGCTTCGCCTGCAATCGCTTTCGCCAGCAGCGTTTTACCGGTACCCGGAGGACCGACCATCAGGACGCCTTTCGGGATCTTACCGCCGAGTTTCTGGAAGCGGCTCGGCTCGCGCAGATACTCAACCAGTTCAGCAACTTCTTCTTTTGCTTCGTCGCAGCCCGCAACGTCAGCAAAGGTCGTTTTGATCTGATCTTCCGTCAGCATGCGCGCTTTGCTCTTACCGAACGACATGGCACCTTTGCCACCGCCGCCCTGCATTTGACGCATGAAGAAGATCCAGACACCAATCAGCAACAGCATCGGGAACCAGGAGATGAAGATAGAAGCCAGCAGGCTTGGTTCTTCAGGCGGTTCACCGACAACCTTGACGTTCTTGGTCAACAGGTTATCCAGTAATTTCGGATCCTGAACCGGAATGTAAGTGGTATAACGGTTACTATCTTTCTTGGTAACGTTGATTTCACGTCCGTTGATACGCGCTTCACGAACCTGGTCGTTATTGACCTCTTGTAGGAAGGTAGAGTAATCCACCTTACGGCCATTAGACTCGCTGGGCCCAAAGCTCTGGAATACTGACATCAGCACAACGGCAATGACCAGCCAGAGTATTAGGTTTTTCGCCATGTCACTCAAGGGATTAACCTCTTATTACAACTGTGTTAAAAACAGCGTCAGGATACTCTATATCCAGCATCTTTCAAACTTTCGTCTGAAATCTCCCGGTTAGGGTTTACGCCCGGTCGCTACAATATACACTTCCCGCGAACGTGCACGAGAAGAGTCCGGCTTACGAACTTTGACCTTCGTAAACAGGGAGCGAATTTCCCTTAGATACTCATCGAAACCTTCGCCCTGGAACACCTTCACTACAAAACTGCCACCTGGCGCTAATACATCACGACACATTTCTAACGCCAGTTCCACCAGATACATGGCACGGGGGATATCCACCGCCGGTGTTCCGCTCATGTTTGGTGCCATATCGGACATGACAACCTGGACTTTGCTGTCGCCAACGCGCTCCAGCAGTGCTTTCATCACCAGTTCATCACGAAAATCGCCCTGAAGAAAGTCCACACCAACGATAGGATCCATAGGTAAAAGATCGCAAGCGATGATGCGGCCTTTGCCGCCAATTTGGGTGACCACATATTGTGACCAACCACCCGGAGCAGCACCAAGGTCGACAACCGTCATTCCCGGTTTAAAGAGTTTGTCACTTTGCTGTATTTCATCAAGTTTAAACCAGGCACGGGAACGTAACCCCTTTTTCTGTGCCTGTTGAACATATTTATCGCTAAAGTGTTCCTGAAGCCAGCGGCTGGAGCTGGCAGAACGCTTCTTACCTGTCATTTAACTTTCCCATGGGGATAACTCATCGTAACCAATTGCGTAAATTTTTACGCGCCTATTTGGTGATATATGGGAGATGGCGGTAGAATGACCCGTTTTCAATCCCAACGTAAGCAAAAAATACGATGAATCTGAGTACTAAACAAAAACAGCACCTGAAAGGTCTGGCACATCCGCTCAAGCCAGTTGTTCTGCTTGGCAGTAATGGTTTGACCGAAGGGGTACTGGCCGAGATTGAACAAGCGTTAGAGCACCATGAACTCATCAAGGTGAAAATCGCCACCGAAGATCGCGAAACTAAAACCTTGATCGTGGAAGCTATCGTGCGCGAAACCGGCGCCTGTAATGTACAGGTCATCGGTAAAACGCTGGTGCTTTATCGCCCAACTAAAGAACGTAAAATCTCGCTGCCGCGCTAAGATTATCCTAAAGTTACACACATTTGCTGTGTAAAACGAGGGGTTTTCCGCAGGCAGGAGAGCAAAATGCCACGCTCTGTTCGTTGATAAAAGGCCGCATAGCGGCCTTTTTCCTTTCTTTACAATACATCAACATCTTGAGTATTGGGTAATTCTTACAGGTATTCCACCTTAATTACTTCAAATTCTACTTCGCCGCCCGGCGTTTTGATGACCACAACATCATCTTCTTCTTTGCCGATCAGGCCACGGGCAATAGGCGAGTTTACAGAAATCAGGTTCTGTTTAAAGTCAGCTTCGTCATCGCCAACGATGCGATAAGTCTGCTCTTCGTCAGAATCCAGATTCAACACCGTTACGGTAGCACCAAAAATAACGCGCCCATTGTTAGGCATTTTGGTGACATCAATCACCTGGGCGTTCGACAGTTTGGCTTCAATATCTTTGATACGACCTTCGCAGAAACCCTGCTGTTCACGAGCTGCGTGGTATTCGGCGTTTTCTTTCAGGTCGCCATGCTCGCGCGCTTCCGCGATAGCAGCAATAATTTCAGGACGGCGCACAGATTTCAGAAAATCCAGCTCTTCGCGTAATTTTTCAGCGCCGCGTAAGGTCATCGGAATAGCTTGCATTTGTTATACCTCTTGAATATTCCTGATGGGGCGAGTCTCCACCCACCCCAGCTGTTCGGCCTGCCCGGCATAACTCCTCACCGGGACCAGAAGCAAAAAATACCGACCCGGGTACAAGTCCCAGGTCAGCTACAATTCACATTTTGATAGTCATTTTACCCTGAAGTTCCCGAAGGGTCATCGTTTACTTTATAGGGCGTTGCGCCGTAGTATGACGGCTCGATTCCAGGTTGTTAGCGCGAGATTATGCGATTTTCCAGATTTATCATCGGATTGACCAGCTGTATAGCGTTCAGTGTTCAGGCCGCAAATGTTGATGAGTACATTACTCAACTTCCCGCTGGTGCCAACCTTGCCCTGATGGTGCAAAAAGTCGGCGCGTCGGCCCCCGCTATTGATTACCACAGCCAGCAGATGGCGTTGCCCGCGAGTACGCAGAAAGTGATTACTGCGCTGGCGGCGTTGATTCAACTCGGCCCCGATTTTCGTTTTACCACTACGCTTGAAACCAAAGGCAATGTGGAAAACGGCGTACTCAAGGGTGACTTAGTGGCGCGATTTGGTGCCGATCCGACGTTAAAACGTCAGGATATTCGCAATATGGTCACGACTTTGAAAAAATCTGGCGTCAACCAAATTGATGGTAATGTGTTGATAGACACCTCCATTTTTGCCAGCCACGATAAAGCCCCCGGCTGGCCGTGGAATGACATGACACAATGCTTTAGCGCTCCGCCTGCCGCCGCCATAGTTGACCGCAACTGTTTCTCCGTCTCGCTCTACAGTGCCCAAAAACCCGGTGATATGGCCTTTATACGCGTGGCATCTTATTACCCTGTTACGATGTTCAGCCAGGTACGCACCCTCCCCCGTGGTTCTGCCGAAGCGCAATATTGCGAGCTGGATGTGGTGCCAGGCGACCTGAACCGCTTTACGCTGACCGGATGCCTGCCACAACGTTCTGAGCCGCTCCCGTTGGCTTTTGCCATACAGGATGGAGCCAGCTATGCCGGTGCAATTCTGAAAGATGAGTTAAAACAGGCAGGTATCACCTGGAGCGGAACACTACTGCGCCAGACTCAGGTTAATGAACCCGGAACGGTAGTTGCCAGTAAACAGTCGGCCCCGTTGCACGATCTGCTTAAGATTATGCTGAAAAAGTCAGACAACATGATTGCCGATACGGTTTTCCGCATGATAGGCCATGCGCGCTTCAATGTGCCCGGAACATGGCGGGCCGGATCGGATGCCGTACGTCAGATCCTGCGTCAGCAAGCTGGTATCGATATTGGTAACACGATTATTGCCGATGGTTCAGGGCTTTCGCGGCATAACCTGATTGCACCTGCCACCATGATGCAGGTGCTGCAATACATTGCCCAACATGACAATGAACTTAACTTTATCTCTATGCTGCCGCTGGCAGGCTATGACGGCTCTTTGCAGTACCGTGCGGGCCTGCATCAGGCTGGCGTGGACGGAAAGGTCTCAGCAAAAACCGGTTCTTTGCAGGGGGTATATAACCTGGCGGGATTCATTACCACAGCGAGCGGGCAACGAATGGCGTTTGTACAATATCTTTCTGGCTATGCGGTAGAACCCGCGGCTCAGCGTAATCGCCGCATTCCGTTAGTGCGTTTTGAAAGCCGTTTGTATAAAGATATTTATCAGAATAATTAGTCTAAAGAGAAACCCCGGCACATGGCCGGGGTTTAGCTGATTAACGCTTGTAAATGAACTCAACGCCTTCTTCGTCGTCTTCGTCCCAGTCGTCATCCCAGTCTTCATCATCCTCTTCAGCAATCTCTTCAAGCTGCTGACGGTGATAATCATCCCACATGAATTCGACTTTCTCTGGCTGTTTCGCTTCTTCGGCCTGCACAACTGGGTTTTCAATGATAAAAGTCATCACATCCCAGCAGAGATCTTTCACGCCCAGTCCGCTCGCCGCAGAGATCAGATAATATTTATCTTCCCAGCCCAGCGCCTCCGCGATCGCTTTGGCTTTCTCTTCAGCTTCTGCCTTATCCAGCAGGTCGATCTTGTTGAAGACTAACCAACGTGGTTTTGCCGCCAAATCCTGGCTGTATTTTTCCAGCTCGCTGATAATAATACGCGCGTTTTCAACCGGATCGGTACCGTCAATCGGATCGATATCGATGAGGTGCAACAAGACGCGGCAACGTTCCAGGTGTTTCAGGAAGCGAATGCCCAGACCTGCGCCTTCCGCAGCGCCTTCAATCAGTCCTGGAATATCGGCAACAACGAAGCTCTTTTCGTTATCCATACGAACCACACCCAGGCTCGGTACCAGAGTGGTAAACGGATAATCCGCCACTTTCGGTTTAGCCGCCGAGACCGCGCGGATAAAGGTCGATTTACCCGCATTCGGCATTCCCAGCATACCGACGTCAGCCAGCAGCATCAGCTCCAGCAGCAGCTCGCGCTTATCGCCCGGCGTACCGTTGGTTTTCTGCCGTGGCGTACGGTTAACGGACGATTTGAAGCGGGTATTGCCCAGACCGTGCCAGCCGCCCTTGGCAACCAGCAGACGCTGACCGTGTTTGGTCATATCGCCCATGGTTTCACCGGTACCCTGATCGATAACACGCGTACCTACCGGCACTTTAATCGTGACGTCTTTACCGCGCTTACCGGTACAATCGCGGCTTGCGCCGTTCTGACCGCGTTCTGCACGGAAAGATTTTTCAAAACGATAATCGATCAGCGTGTTCAGGTTCTCGTCGGCTTCCATCCAGACGTCACCACCGTCACCGCCGTCGCCGCCATCCGGGCCGCCTTTCGGAATATACTTTTCGCGGCGGAAGCTCACGCAACCATTACCGCCATCACCTGCAACGACCAGAATCGATGCTTCATCAACAAACTTCATTTTATTCTCCGTAAATCATTCGCCTGCGCGGGGTTGCGATACCACCGTTGTATGCTTACGTAATCCGCCCCAAATACGATGACCAATGGCGGAATACATCGCGCCCGCAACCACGACAAACGCACCGAGATAACCTAAAAGGTTTAACATCGGTCTGGCGAAGAAATCGGGCCAGGCCAGTGATAAAAGATCTGAAAAAAACAGCGTAAACAGTGGGGTGAGCGTGATGATCGCGCTCACCTGCGCTGCCTGCCAGCGAGCCATCGCTTCCGCCAGGGCGCCATATCCTACCAATGTATTCAGTCCGCAAAAAATTAAACATGCGAGCTGCCAGTGGCTAAGCTGCGCTATCACTCCAGGATTTGCCAGAGGGAAGAGCGCAATTGTACATAAAGTGTACAGCAAAAACAGGATCTGCGGTGAGGCCAGCCGACGCAATAAAACCTTCTGCGCTACGCCATAACTCACCCAAACCGTCGCCGCACCGACCCCAAAAATAACTCCCCAGGTGTAATCGGTGAGCTTTGTAAATATCTCAACCAGACTGGTGTTAAAAAACATCACCAGGCCGCTCAGGAGCATCAATGCCCCCACTACCTGGGTGCTGCGCATTTTCTCTTTCAGGATAAATACGCTGGCAACCATCATGCCAACTGGCGAGAGTTGCCCAATCACCTGCGAAGCGGTCGGACTCAGGTATTGCAAGGATGAGCTGAACAGGATGAAGTTCCCAAACAGCCCGGCGGTCGCCACTGCCAACAAAATCAACCAGCGTGGCTTACGAAACACGCGTAATGGCGGCAACCTCTTCTTCACCGCAAGAATGGCACCAAGGCCAATACTCGCCATCAAGAAACGGTAAAACACGATTGTCGGAGGTTCCATCACCTCCAGCACCTGCTTCATTGCGATTGGCAACGCACCCCAGCAAATTGCGGTAGTGAGCGCCAAAAGAATGCCAATGCCTGCCTGCTGCTTCATACCGTATTCCCTACAAAACGCATTTGCGAGTTAACGCCGCACGATGCGAATTTTTACCGGTTATCGAATGTAAAAAGCCCCGCAACGTGTTGCGGGGCTTTCATCCGTTACCGGGACGCGAAAAACTTATTCAGCTTCGATGCTGATAAATTTACGGTTTTTCGGGCCTTTAACTTCGAATTTCACTTTACCGTCTGCTTTAGCAAACAGAGTGTGGTCACGACCGCAACCTACGTTAGCGCCTGCGTGGAATTTGGTACCACGTTGACGAACGATGATGCTACCCGCCAGAACGGATTCGCCACCGAAACGCTTAACGCCCAGGCGTTTAGCTTCTGAATCGCGACCGTTACGTGTGGAGCCGCCAGCCTTTTTATGTGCCATTTGAAATCTCTCCTCAGGTCTTAGGCGCTGATGCCAGTAATTTTCACATCAGTGAACCACTGACGATGGCCCTGCTGCTTACGATAGTGTTTACGACGACGAAACTTAACGATTTTAACTTTCTCGCCACGACCGTGAGCAACAACTTCAGCTTTGATTACGCCACCATCAACGAAAGGAACGCCGATTTTGACTTCTTCACCGTTTGCGATCATCAGCACTTCAGCGAACTCAACAGTTTCGCCAGTTGCGATGTCCAGCTTTTCCAGGCGAACGGTCTGACCTTCGCTTACTCGGTGTTGTTTACCACCACTTTGGAAAACCGCGTACATATAAAACTCCGCTTCCGCGCACACCTTTTCAATGATTCAGAGTGCGCTATAAATATTCACAATAGGGCGCGAATATTACGCAAAACGCACGCCTTTGACAAGTGCTACAGTCAATACACGAAGAAAAAAAACACAACTTGTACGGTAACGTTTATCTGTGCCATTTTTTCAGTACAATCACCCTATATTCCTAACCATAAACCCTAAGTTGCCTTTGTTCACAGTAAGGTAATCGGGGCGAAAAGCCCGGCTTTTGCGATGAATTTAGAAAAAATCAATGAGTTAACCGCGCAAGATATGGCGGGTGTTAATGCGGCAATTCTCGAGCAGCTTAATTCCGACGTCCAACTGATCAATCAGTTAGGCTATTACATCGTCAGCGGCGGCGGTAAACGTATTCGTCCGATGATTGCTGTACTGGCTGCACGAGCTGTTGGCTATGAGGGAAATGCGCATGTCACCATTGCAGCCCTGATCGAATTTATCCACACGGCGACTCTGCTACACGACGACGTAGTGGATGAATCAGATATGCGCAGGGGTAAAGCTACCGCCAACGCTGCGTTTGGCAATGCTGCCAGTGTGCTGGTAGGCGATTTTATTTATACCCGCGCGTTCCAGATGATGACCAGCCTCGGTTCGCTCAAAGTGCTGGAAGTGATGTCTGAAGCCGTAAACGTCATCGCAGAAGGTGAAGTTCTGCAACTGATGAACGTTAACGACCCGGACATCACCGAAGAAAACTACATGCGCGTTATCTACAGCAAGACCGCGCGTCTGTTTGAGGCTGCCGCGCAGTGTTCCGGGATTCTGGCAGGTTGTTCGCCGGAGGAGGAGAAAGGCCTGCAAGATTATGGGCGTTATCTCGGCACCGCTTTCCAGTTGATCGACGATTTGCTCGATTACAATGCCGATGGCGAACAGTTGGGTAAAAACGTCGGCGACGATCTGAACGAAGGTAAACCAACGCTGCCGCTGCTGCATGCGATGCATCATGGCACACCTGAACAGGCGCAGATGATCCGTACCGCCATCGAACAGGGTAACGGTCGTCATCTTCTGGAACCGGTTTTGGAAGCAATGAACGCTTGTGGCTCTCTTGAATGGACGCGTCAGCGTGCCGAGGAAGAAGCAGACAAAGCCATCGCAGCGTTACAGGTGCTCCCGGACACCCCGTGGCGAGAAGCACTCATCGGCCTCGCGCACATCGCTGTTCAACGCGATCGTTAATCCCCTCCCCCTCATCCCGCGCAGTGCGCGGGATGATTCCAATAAGTTCCATAAAAACACTTATTCAGCGTAATAACGCCTGAAAAACCAGTGTATGTATCTTTATATATTCTGAATATTCACACTCTTTACAGGAACTTTTTAGAGCAATAGGCCATCAGGAGTATAGTGATGCTCGACAGAAGAAGTGTTCTGAATGAAAGCGACTAACTTAAGGAGTGAGGAAAGATGGAAAGTAATTTCATTGACTGGCATCCCGCTGACATCATTGCGGGTTTACGCAAGAAAGGAACGTCAATGGCGGCGGAATCTCGTAGAAATGGTTTGAGTTCCTCAACGCTGGCGAACGCATTATCGCGCCCATGGCCGAAAGGAGAGATGATTATTGCGAAAGCCCTGGGAACTGACCCCTGGGTTATCTGGCCATCACGCTACCATGATCCGCAGACCCATGAGTTTATCGACAGAACGCAGTTGATGCGTAGCTACACTAAACCGAAAAAATGAGTGGTCTGGCGGTAGCCCCGCGAACGGGGCTGCCAGCTCTCGGACGATTACTCGCCTTTCACACGCTCAATATTTGCACCTAAAGCGCGCAGTTTGTCTTCAATACGTTCGTAGCCACGATCGATGTGATAAATACGATCAACCACCGTTGTCCCTTCCGCAATACAACCAGCCAGCACCAGGCTTGCTGAAGCACGTAGATCGGTTGCCATAACCTGTGCGCCAGAAAGTTTTTCCACACCGTGACAAATAACGGTATTACTTTCAATTTCGGCATGCGCGCCCATACGACTCAGCTCTGGTACGTGCATAAAGCGGTTTTCAAAGACCGTTTCGGTGATGAATCCGGTGCCTTCTGCCACCAGGTTCAGCAGTGTGAACTGGGCCTGCATATCGGTCGGGAATGCCGGATGCGGCGCGGTACGTACGTTAACAGCTTTCGGCCGTTTGCCATGCATATCCAGGCTAATCCAGTCTTCGCCGACTTCAATGTCCGCTCCAGCGTCACGCAATTTCGCCAGCACAGCGTCAAGAGTATCTGGCTGTGCGTTACGGCAGATAATTTTGCCGCGAGAGATCGCCGCCGCCACAAGGAATGTACCGGTTTCGATACGATCCGGCAGCACGCGATAGACACCGCCACCTAAACGTTCCACACCTTCGATGATGATACGATCGGTGCCCTGACCGCTAATTTTCGCACCCAGCGTAATCAGGAAGTTCGCGGTATCGACGATTTCCGGTTCACGCGCTGCGTTTTCAATAATCGTGGTGCCTTCCGCCAGGGTTGCAGCACACATGATGGTCACCGTTGCGCCAACGCTGACTTTATCCATCACGATATGTGCGCCTTTCAGACGACCGTCGACGGAAGCTTTAACGTAACCTTCTTCCAGTTTGATGGTCGCGCCTAATTGTTCGAGGCCAGAAATGTGTAGATCAACCGGACGCGCACCGATCGTACAACCGCCAGGCAGTGAAACTTGCCCCTGCCCAAAGCGCGCTACCAGCGGCCCCAGTGCCCAGATAGAGGCACGCATGGTTTTAACCAGATCGTAAGGTGCGCAGAATACATTAACCTCGCGGGCATCAATATGCACAGAACCATTACGCTCTACTTTCGCACCCAGCTGGCTTAGCAGCTTCATTGATGTATCAACGTCTTTCAGTTTCGGGACGTTCTGGATCTCTACCGGTTCTTCCGCCAGTAGTGCGGCAAAAAGAATAGGCAGAGCAGCATTTTTAGCGCCGGAAATTGTGACTTCGCCCTGGAGCTTCGTTGGCCCCTGAACACGAAATTTATCCATTTAGTTTGTTCTCAGTTAACAATTCATATCCGCTACCGGCGAATCGCCCATAGCTCAAAAGCCGTTCAGTTTGCGATCGCGCGCCCACTCCGCAGGGGTATACGCTTTGATCGACACAGCATGAATGCGGTTATCCGCAATATATTCCATCAGCGGGCCATAGACCGTCTGCTGTTTTTTAACCCGACTCATGCCGTCAAACAACTCACCCACGGCAATAACCTGAAAGTGGCTGCCATCGCCGGAAACGTGGACTTCCTGGAGGGAGAGAGCGTTCATCAACACGCTCTGAATTTCATTATTTTCCATGGGATCTTCAATCATCAGTTAATAAACCAGCGAAACATCTTAGAGCAAAGTTGCGCTGGCATAAATAAGCAAAAAGCCTCGCTGATAAATCAGACAAGGCTCAACTTGCAGGCAGGTTTGCCGGACAGGCGGTTAACGCCTTATCCGGCCTGAAAAAATTTAACGAGGCAGAACATCAGCAGGCAAATTATACAATTTCGCCAGGGTATACACTTTGTCGTTTACCCCCTGAAGCGTCACATTGTTGCCCTGCTTTTTCGCCAGATCGATAAGATGGAGCAGCAGCGCCAGTCCACCTGTATCAACGCGGGATACACGGCTAAGATCGATGCAGGTAATCCCCTTCACCGCCTCCTCACGCATTTCCCAAAGCGGTAGCAGAACGTCCTGATCCAGCTCTCCGGATAACGCCAGCGTGTCACCCGTCTGCATCCAGCTCAGTGACTCGCTCATTACTTTTTCTCTTCCAGAGTGATTTTCTGTTGAGAAATCGATTTCAGTTGCGCAGTCAGGCCGTCGATACCTTTGGTACGCAGCAGCGTCCCCCACTCATTTTGTTTGGTGGTGATCATGCTGACACCCTCTGCAATCATGTCGTAAGCCTGCCAGTTGCCCGTCTGGGAGTTTTTACGCCATTGGAAGTCCAGACGCACCGGCGGGCGGCCATTCGGGTCAATAATGGTCACGCGAATAGGCACAATGGTTTTATCACCCAGAGGCTGTTCTGGCGCGATCTGATAAGTCTGACCATGATACATCGCCAATGCCTGACCGTAAGCCTGCTTCAGATACTCACGGAAAGCGGCAAAGTAAGCATCACGCTGGGCGGGAGTCGCACTCTTGTAATACTGGCCCAGAACCAGAGCCCCGGCGTATTTCACCTGAACGTATGGCAGCAGTTCCTGATCAACAATGGTACGCAGATAATCCGGGTTGGCCCGAATTTGCGGTTGCTCATTCTTCAGGCGATCGAACGTTTTCTGCGCCGCCTCGTCCATCAGCTTATACGGATTGGTCTGGTCTGCCGCGGTTGCCGCACTCAGCGGTGCAATCACCAGCAAAGCGACCATCATTAAACGTTTAAACATGCGTCGGTTCTCCTGAAATTATTTCGTTGTACCCACAGGTTCAGTGGTTCCATTATTACCTGGCGCAGCAGCTGGCGCATCGCCACTATTCTTATTGTCATCGCCTTTACTACCGTAAAGGAACTGACCAATGAGATCTTCCAGCACCATCGCAGACTTAGTGTCCTGGATTGTATCGCCATCCTTCAGGATAGCAGTCCCCAGTTCCGGGTCTTCAAAACCGACGTTTAATGCCAGATATTGTTCCCCCAGCAGGCCGGAAGTACGGATGCTCAGCGAACTGGTATCAGGAATGTGGTTATAACGTTGTTCAATTTCCAGCGTTACGCGTGGCAGATAGGTTTTCGGGTCCAGCGTAATATCCGCCACCCGGCCCACAACAACGCCACCAATGCTGACCGGAGAGCGCGCTTTCAGGCCGCCAATGTTATCGAACGTCGCATAAAGCGTATAGGTCGGTTCAGTACGTATGGACGTCACGTTCGCCGCCTTCAGGCAAACAAACAGCGCCGCCAGCAGTGCTGCTAATAAAAAGATACCCACCCAAATTTCATTTTTTTTCGTTTGCATGAACTCAATTCCCAAACATCAATGCGGTCAGCACAAAATCCAGCCCCAGAACAGCCAGAGACGAGTGGACAACGGTGCGAGTGGTTGCCCGGCTAATCCCGGCAGACGTCGGGATGGCGTCGTAGCCGTTAAACAACGAAATCCACGTCACCGTGATGGCGAACACCACGCTCTTAATCAGACAGTTGACCAGATCCATACGCCAGTCGACGGCATTTTGCATTGCCGACCAGAAGAACCCGCTATCAATGCCTTTCCAACTGACGCCGACCAGAGATCCGCCCCAGATCCCCACGGCGACGAAGATAACCGTCAACAGTGGTAATGAAATAACCCCAGCCCAGAAACGGGGAGAAATAACCCGACGCAACGGATCCACCGCCATCATCTCCATACTGGAGAGTTGCTCTGTAGCGCGCATCAGGCCGATTTCTGCGGTTAGCGCCGAACCAGCACGCCCGGCAAACAACAACGCGGCAACCACCGGCCCCAGTTCACGCAGTAGCGATAACGCCACCAGCATACCCAGACTGGTTTCCGCACTATAAGTGGTCAGAACCAGATAACCTTGCAGCCCCAACACCATTCCGATGAACACGCCAGAAACCACAATAATCAGCATCGACAGGACGCCGACATTATAGAGCTGGCGCACCAGCAGCGGCGCATGTTTGCGAAATTCCGGTTTGCCGACCAGCGCATTGAATAACATTAACCCGGCCCGCCCGAACGTTCTCAGGGTTTTAATCCCTTTATGTCCGAGCGACGCCAGCGCATTTAACAGCATGAGTGGCTTAACTCCCTGGTAAAAGATCAGCGTGATAATCGCCGGCAGGATAGCGGAACGGAACAGGCCCGTCAGCTATCCCGTCCAGAAACTGACGTACGCGCGGATCAGGATTCGCCTGCAACGCCTGAGCACTGCCATGAGCGACAATTTTTTTGTCCGCCAGGATCCAGGCGTGATCCGCAATACTTAACACTTCCGGCACATCGTGAGAAACCACCACACAAGTCACGCCCAGCGCACTGTTCAGCTCAGAAATCAGCTTCACCAGTACGCCCATGGTGATGGGATCTTGCCCAACAAAGGGTTCATCAAACATGATGAGATCCGGCTCCAGCGCAATTGCTCGCGCCAGCGCTGCACGCCGCGCCATCCCTCCGGAAAGTTCAGAAGGCATCAGTTTAGCCGCTCCGCGCAGCCCCACGGCCTCCAGCTTCATCATCACTGTGCTATGCAATAAAGGTGCGGGAAGTTGGGTATGTTCGCGTAGTGGATAGGCAACGTTGTCAAATACGTTCATATCTGTGAACAACGCCCCGGACTGAAACAACATGCTCATCCGTTTGCGCACTGTATACAGGCGCGAACGAGACATCGCCGGAATATTCTCACCATCGAAAAGGATCTCACCATGATCTGGTGCGATTTGCCCGCCAATCAGACGGAGTAGCGTCGTTTTACCGATGCCCGATGGTCCCATGATCGCCGTGATCTTCCCTCGCGGCACGGTCAGGGAAATATTATCGAAGATGCAGCGATTGCCACGCGTAAAACTGACATCGCGCATATCGACTAAATTCGCCACAGACTGCTCCATAATTCACCCTTCGTCTTGCGTTGATTTTCTAAGCATGGCGCTCAATTTAACCTTGAACCCAACATATTTACAGAATATTACCCGCCGTGGTTAGCGAAAGCTGGCATTTGTTTTACTTTTTAGCCGCATAAAGTCAAAATTAAGAATCCGTTACGGCTTTCTGAAAATCTTCAGCGGACCGGCGAGTATACCTGAAGAAAGGACGTTAGATGCTTTTAGCTACGGCACTGTTAATTGTTGGTTTACTTTTGGTCGTTTACAGTGCCGACCGCCTGGTATTTGCCGCGTCCATTCTTTGCCGATCCTTTGGCATCCCGCCGCTGATCATCGGCATGACGGTGGTCAGTATTGGCACATCGTTACCAGAAATCATCGTTTCGCTTGCCGCATCACTGCACGAACAACGCGATTTAGCCGTTGGTGTAGCCCTCGGATCAAACATTATCAATATTTTGCTGATCCTCGGTCTGGCTGCGCTGGTACGTCCTTTTACCGTCCATTCCGATGTTCTGCGCCGCGAATTACCCATAATGTTGTTGGTCAGTGTGGTGGCCGGTTCCGTACTCTATGACGGACAACTTAGTCGCAGCGATGGTATCTTTCTCCTCTTTCTGGCTGTGCTATGGCTGCTGTTCATTGTTAAACTTGCACGTCTGGCTGAACGTCAGGGGACTGACAGCCTGACCAGAGAGCAGCTTGCAGAGCTGCCGCGTGAAGGCGGATTGCCCGTCGCGTTTTTATGGCTCGGCATTGCGCTGATCATCATGCCAGTGGCCACGCGGATGGTGGTTGATAACGCCACGGTGCTGGCGAATTACTTTGCCATCAGCGAGTTGACGATGGGTCTGACGGCAATCGCTATCGGAACCAGTCTGCCAGAGCTGGCAACCGCAATCGCGGGGGTTCGCAAAGGTGAAAACGACATTGCTGTCGGGAATATCATTGGCGCAAACATTTTTAATATTGTCATCGTGTTGGGTTTACCCGCGCTGATAACGCCTGGAGAGATTGATCCACTGGCGTACAGCCGTGACTACAGCGTGATGTTGTTGGTGAGCATTATTTTTGCGTTGCTGTGCTGGCGGCGCTCCCCGCAACCGGGCCGTGGTGTAGGGGTATTATTAACTGGCGGATTTATCGTATGGCTGGCGATGTTGTACTGGTTATCGCCAATACTCGTTGAATAACTGGAAACGCATTATGTCGCACGTAGAGTTACAACCGGGTTTTGACTTTCAGCAAGCAGGTAAAGAAGTCCTGGCGATTGAACGTGACTGCCTGGCGGAGCTTGATCAATACATCAATCAGAATTTCACGCTTGCCTGTGAAAAGATGTTCTGGTGTAAAGGGAAAGTTGTCGTCATGGGGATGGGGAAATCGGGGCATATTGGGCGCAAAATGGCGGCAACGTTTGCCAGCACCGGTACACCTTCATTTTTCGTCCATCCTGGTGAAGCTGCTCATGGTGATTTGGGTATGGTCACCCCGCAGGACGTGGTGATTGCTATCTCTAACTCCGGTGAATCCAGCGAAATCACGGCCTTAATTCCAGTGCTTAAGCGTCTTCACGTGCCGTTAATCTGCATCACCGGTCGCCCGGAGAGCAGCATGGCGCGCGCCGCAGATGTGCATCTGTGTGTTAAAGTAGCGAAAGAAGCCTGTCCGTTAGGGCTGGCACCGACCAGCAGCACGACCGCCACGCTGGTTATGGGCGATGCCCTCGCTGTCGCGCTGTTAAAAGCACGCGGCTTTACTGCTGAAGATTTTGCGCTCTCACACCCCGGCGGCGCACTGGGTCGTAAACTTCTGCTGCGCGTAAACGATATTATGCATACGGGCGATGAGATCCCGCATGTTAAGAAAACGGCCAGTCTGCGTGACGCATTGCTGGAAGTTACCCGCAAAAATCTTGGTATGACGGTCATTTGCGATGACAATATGATGATTGAAGGCATCTTTACCGACGGTGATTTACGCCGTGTCTTCGATATGGGTGTGGATGTTCGTCAGTTAAGTATTGCCGATGTGATGACGCCGGGGGGAATACGTGTACGCCCTGGCATTCTGGCCGTTGAGGCACTGAACTTAATGCAGTCCCGCCATATCACCTCCGTGATGGTTGCCGATGGCGACCATTTACTCGGTGTGTTACATATGCATGATTTACTGCGTGCAGGCGTAGTGTAAAGATTCAAGGATAAACAACAATGAGCAAAGCAGGTGCGTCGCTTGCGACCTGTTACGGCCCTGTCAGCGCCGACGTTATGGCAAAAGCAGAGAACATTCGTCTGCTGATCCTCGATGTCGATGGCGTACTGTCAGATGGCCTGATTTATATGGGCAATAATGGCGAAGAGCTGAAAGCGTTCAACGTTCGTGACGGTTATGGCATTCGTTGTGCGCTCACCTCTGATATTGAAGTCGCTATCATTACCGGGCGAAAGGCTAAACTGGTAGAAGATCGTTGTGCCACATTGGGGATCACTCACTTGTATCAGGGGCAGTCAAACAAACTGATCGCCTTTAGCGATCTGCTGGAAAAACTGGCAATTGCCCCGGAAAATGTGGCTTATGTCGGCGATGATCTCATTGACTGGCCGGTAATGGAAAAAGTGGGTTTAAGCATCGCCGTGGCCGATGCGCATCCACTGTTGCTCCCGCGCGCCGATTACGTAACGCGCATTGCTGGCGGTCGTGGCGCAGTGCGAGAAGTTTGCGACTTATTACTCCTGGCGCAGGGCAAACTGGATGAAGCCAAAGGGCAATCGATATGAGTAAAGCCAGACGTTGGGTTATCATTGTGCTATCACTGGCGGTTCTGGTGATGATCGGCATTAATATGGCCGAAAAAGACGATACCGCCCAGGTGGTCGTCAACAACAATGATCCCACCTATAAAAGCGAGCATACGGACACGCTCGTCTATAACCCAGAAGGGGCACTAAGCTATCGATTGATTGCTCAACACGTTGAATATTATTCCGATCAGGCCGTTTCGTGGTTTACGCAGCCGGTACTTACCACGTTTGATAAGGATAAAATCCCGACATGGTCCGTAAAAGCAGATAAAGCCAAGCTGACCAATGACCGGATGCTCTATTTATATGGACACGTTGAAGTCAACGCACTCGTGCCGGACTCTCAACTTCGCAGAATCACGACGGATAACGCGCAGATCAATCTGGTGACGCAGGATGTTACCTCTGAAGACCTTGTCACGTTATACGGAACAACATTTAACTCCAGCGGTCTGAAAATGCGCGGCAACTTACGCAGCAAGAACGCCGAGCTGATTGAAAAGGTTAGAACATCCTATGAAATTCAAAACAAACAAACTCAGCCTTAATCTTGTGCTTGCCAGCTCACTTCTGGCCGCCAGCATTCCGGCATTTGCCGTAACCGGAGACACTGATCAGCCGATCCACATTGAATCGGACCAGCAATCTCTTGATATGCAAGGCAACGTGGTTACCTTTACCGGTAATGTCATCGTCACCCAGGGCACCATCAAAATTAATGCCGACAAAGTGGTCGTTACCCGTCCGGGCGGCGAACAAGGTAAAGAAGTGATTGACGGCTACGGTAAACCGGCAACGTTCTACCAGATGCAGGACAACGGTAAACCCGTTGAAGGTCACGCTTCCCAGATGCACTACGAACTGGCAAAAGATTTTGTCGTTCTGACGGGTAATGCTTATCTGCAGCAGGTCGATAGCAACATTAAGGGTGATAAGATCACTTACCTGGTGAAAGAGCAGAAAATGCAGGCGTTCAGCGACAAAGGCAAGCGCGTAACCACCGTTCTGGTGCCGTCGCAGCTGCAGGACAAAAACAACAAAGGCCAGACCCCGGCACAGAAGAAGGGTAATTAATTCGTTATGGCAACATTAACTGCAAAGAACCTTGCAAAAGCCTATAAAGGCCGCCGCGTGGTAGAAGACGTCAGCCTGACCGTCAACTCCGGGGAAATTGTCGGTCTGCTGGGGCCAAACGGTGCCGGTAAGACCACCACTTTCTACATGGTTGTTGGCATTGTGCCGCGCGATGCGGGCAATATCATTATTGATGATGACGATATCAGTCTGCTGCCTCTGCATGCGCGCGCGCGCCGCGGTATCGGCTATCTGCCGCAGGAAGCCTCCATTTTTCGTCGCCTCAGCGTTTACGATAACCTGATGGCGGTACTGCAAATTCGTGACGACTTGTCTGCTGAACAACGTGAAGACCGCGCGAACGAGCTGATGGAAGAGTTTCACATCGAACACCTGCGTGACAGCATGGGGCAGTCACTCTCCGGGGGTGAACGTCGCCGTGTAGAAATTGCCCGTGCACTGGCTGCGAATCCGAAATTTATTCTGCTTGATGAACCGTTTGCCGGGGTTGACCCGATCTCGGTTATCGACATCAAACGCATCATTGAGCACTTGCGCGACAGCGGCCTGGGCGTGCTGATCACCGACCATAACGTGCGTGAAACGCTGGCGGTTTGTGAACGCGCTTATATCGTCAGTCAGGGGCATTTGATCGCCCACGGCACGCCTACAGAAATCTTACAAGACGAACATGTTAAGCGTGTATACCTTGGGGAAGACTTCAGACTCTGATAGGGTAGAAGTTTGCGACGTTTTATCAGGAGAGTACGATTCTGAACATGAAGCAAGGTTTGCAACTCAGGCTTAGCCAACAACTGGCGATGACGCCACAGCTCCAACAGGCTATTCGTCTGTTGCAGTTGTCGACGCTGGAACTTCAGCAGGAGCTACAGCAGGCGCTGGAGAGTAATCCGCTGCTTGAGCAAATCGACACTCATGAAGAAATCGACACCCGCGAAACGCAAGACAGTGAAACACTGGACACCGCCGACGCGCTCGAACAAAAAGAGATGCCGGAAGAGCTGCCGCTCGATGCCAGTTGGGACACCATTTACACCGCTGGTACACCCTCCGGCACCAGCGGTGACTACATTGACGACGAGCTGCCGGTCTATCAGGGCGAAACAACGCAGACCTTGCAAGATTACCTGATGTGGCAAGTCGAGCTGACACCGTTTTCCGACACTGACCGCGCTATTGCTACCTCTATCGTCGATGCCGTTGATGACACCGGTTATCTGACTGTTCCGCTGGAAGATATTCTCGAAAGTATGGGCGATGAAGAAATCGACATCGATGAAGTTGAAGCCGTCCTGAAGCGGATCCAACGGTTTGATCCGGTCGGCGTAGCGGCGAAAGATCTGCGTGACTGCCTGCTGATCCAACTCTCCCAATTCGACAAAACTACGCCGTGGCTGGAAGAGGCGAGACTGATCATTAGCGATCATCTCGATCTGTTAGCCAATCACGACTTCCGCACCTTAATGCGCGTCACGCGACTGAAAGAAGATGTGCTGAAAGAAGCCGTCAATCTGATCCAGTCGCTCGATCCACGCCCCGGACAGTCGATCCAGACTGGTGAACCGGAGTATGTTATTCCAGATGTACTGGTGCGTAAGCATAACGGTCACTGGACAGTAGAACTCAACAGCGACAGCATTCCGCGTCTGCAAATCAACCAGCACTACGCCTCGATGTGCAATAACGCGCGCAACGACGGTGACAGCCAGTTTATCCGCAGCAATCTGCAGGATGCCAAATGGTTGATCAAGAGTCTGGAAAGCCGTAACGATACGCTACTACGCGTGAGTCGCTGTATCGTTGAACAGCAGCAAGCCTTCTTTGAGCAAGGCGAAGAATATATGAAACCGATGGTACTGGCCGATATCGCCCAGGCTGTCGAAATGCATGAATCGACGATATCTCGCGTGACCACGCAAAAATACCTGCATAGTCCACGAGGCATTTTTGAACTGAAGTATTTCTTTTCCAGTCACGTCAATACCGAGGGCGGCGGCGAAGCTTCCTCAACGGCAATTCGTGCGCTGGTGAAGAAATTAATCGCGGCGGAAAACCCAGCGAAACCGCTAAGCGACAGCAAGTTAACCTCTTTGCTGTCAGAACAAGGTATCATGGTGGCACGCCGCACTGTTGCGAAGTACCGAGAGTCTTTATCCATTCCGCCGTCAAACCAGCGTAAACAGCTCGTTTGACCCAACCGATAAGGAAGACACTATGCAGCTCAACATTACCGGAAATAACGTCGAGATCACCGAGGCACTGCGCGAATTTGTTACTGCTAAATTTGCCAAACTTGAGCAATATTTTGACCGAATCAACCAGGTCTATGTTGTTCTGAAAGTCGAGAAAGTCACCCATACCTCAGATGCAACACTGCATGTAAACGGTGGTGAAATTCATGCCAGCGCGGAAGGTCAGGACATGTACGCTGCCATTGATGGCTTAATTGATAAGCTGGCACGCCAGTTGACCAAACATAAAGATAAACTGAAACAACACTAATTGTCCGGGCAATTAGCATGTGCATGGCGGCCTGTTGTGCGGCACAACGGGCCATTTGTACAGTTAATGCTCCGAACCTGTTCCACCGTTTGAGTGAGCAGGTTCTTAGGTGAAATTATGACAAATAATGATACAACTCTACAGCTTAGCACTGTTCTTAACAGGGAATGTACGCGAAGCCGCGTCCACTGTCAGAGCAAAAAACGCGCCCTGGAAATCATCAGCGAGCTGGCGGCAAAACAACTTAGCCTGCCGCCTCAGGTGGTTTTTGAAGCTATCCTGACGCGGGAAAAAATGGGCAGTACCGGTATCGGCAATGGTATAGCCATTCCGCATGGCAAACTGGAAGAAGATACTCTGCGCGCCGTTGGCGTTTTCGTTCAGCTCGAAACGCCCATAGCTTTCGATGCCATTGACAACCAACCGGTAGATTTACTGTTTGCGTTGCTGGTTCCAGCTGACCAAACCAAAACGCACCTGCATACTCTGTCGCTGGTAGCGAAACGTCTGGCGGATAAAACCATCTGCCGCCGTTTACGCGCAGCCCAGAGCGATGAAGAGCTGTATCAAATCATTACGGATACCGAAGGTACTCCGGATGAAGCGTAGTTATTCGGTAATGTCTCTTTTAGACGTTGTGAGGAGAAACAGTACATGGTACTGATGATCGTCAGCGGACGTTCAGGTTCAGGTAAATCTGTCGCCCTTCGTGCGCTGGAAGATATGGGTTTTTACTGCGTGGATAACCTCCCCGTAGTGTTGTTACCCGATCTGGCTCGAACTCTGGCCGATCGCGAGATTTCTGCCGCCGTCAGCATTGATGTTCGTAATATGCCGGAGTCACCAGAAATATTCGAACAGGCGATGAGTAACCTACCTGACGCTTTCTCACCGCAACTCCTGTTCCTGGATGCCGACCGTAATACCTTAATTCGTCGTTACAGTGACACGCGCCGCCTGCATCCGCTTTCCAGCAAAAACCTGTCGCTGGAAAGTGCTATCGACAAAGAAAGCGATCTACTGGAACCACTGCGTTCGCGAGCGGATCTGATTGTCGATACCTCAGAAATGTCCGTTCACGAGCTGGCAGAAATGTTGCGTACCCGTTTACTGGGTAAACGTGAACGCGAACTGACCATGGTCTTTGAGTCTTTCGGCTTCAAACACGGTATCCCTATCGATGCAGATTACGTCTTTGACGTGCGCTTCTTGCCGAACCCGCACTGGGATCCAAAACTGCGTCCGATGACAGGTCTTGATAAGCCTGTCGCCGCGTTCCTCGACCGCCACACAGAAGTACACAATTTTATTTACCAGACGCGAAGCTATCTTGAGCTATGGTTACCTATGCTGGAAACCAACAACCGTAGCTACCTGACGGTCGCCATTGGTTGTACTGGCGGGAAGCACCGTTCGGTGTATATTGCAGAGCAGTTGGCAGACTACTTCCGTTCACGCGGTAAAAACGTCCAGTCACGCCATCGTACGCTGGAAAAACGTAAACCATGACCGTCAAGCAAACTGTTGAAATCACAAACAAGCTGGGCATGCATGCCCGGCCTGCAATGAAGCTGTTTGAATTAATGCAGGGTTTTGACGCTGATGTGCTGTTACGTAACGATGAAGGCACTGAAGCTGAAGCCAACAGCGTTATTGCGCTGCTGATGCTGGATTCTGCCAAAGGACGGCAGATTGAAGTCGAAGCGACCGGTCCACAGGAAGAGGAAGCACTGGCCGCCGTTATCGCCCTCTTTAACTCTGGTTTTGATGAAGATTAATTTTCATCACTTTGACATACAAATCCCTTCAAGCTCCCCCCGACAATAAAAAAAGCGCGTACTGAAATCGTTATTAATGACGGAAATTGTACATTTTGTGCGCTTTTCACTTTCAGAAGAACCTTAAGAAAACCTTAAGAGGCATTGTTTAGGTTTTGTTTAAGTTATTCGACCATACTGGAGATCGTCAGAAAATATTTCCAGGAGATGGTATGATTCGCTTATCTGAACAAAATCCCCTGGGCACCGGAAGACATCGGAAATGCTATGCGCATCCGGAAGATGCCCAACGCTGTATCAAGATTGTCTACCACCGTGGTGATGGTGGTGATAAAGAGATCCGCCGTGAGTTAAAGTATTACGCGCATCTTGGTCGCCGGTTAAAAGACTGGAGTGGAATACCGCGCTATCACGGTACCGTGGAGACGGATTGCGGAACGGGTTATGTCTACGATGTGATTGCCGATTTCGACGGTAAGCCCTCCGTTACGCTGACCGAATTTGCAGAACAATGTCGTTACGAAGAAGACGTTGCACAGCTGCGCCAGTTACTGAAACAGCTGAAACGTTATTTGCAGGATAACCATATCGTGACGATGTCGTTGAAGCCGCAGAATATCCTCTGTCACCGCATCAGTGAGTCAGAGGTTATCCCCGTCGTCTGCGACAACATTGGTGAAAGCACGTTGATTCCACTGGCGACCTGGTCAAAGTGGTGTTGTCAGCGAAAGCAAGAGCGGTTATGGAAACGGTTTATCGCCCAGCCGGCACTGGCTATTGCCCTACAGAAAGATCTGCAACCACGTGAGAGCAAAACGCTGACCCTCACTTCGCGCGAAGCTTAATTCAGCTGGTGTTGTTGCATAAACGACTCACCGCCTAACTGATACATCTGCCGTAAAATCCACGCCTGACGGCTACGCACATAGCCCGATGGCGCGGAGACTTTGAAACGCAGTGGATTAGGTAATACGGCAGCCAGTAACGCAGCTTCCGACCGGGTAAGTTTGCTCGCGGGTTTGTGGAAATAACGTTGTGCCGCAGCTTCGACGCCAAACACACCGTCGCCAAATTCGGCGATATTCAGGTAAACCGTCAGGATACGCTTTTTGCTCCAGACTGTTTCTATCCCCAGCGTTAATCCGGCTTCCAACCCTTTTCGTACCCAGCTACGTCCATCCCATAAAAAGAGATTTTTGGCTGTTTGCTGAGAAATCGTTGATGCGCCGCGAATACGGTTTTCATTGCGCTCGTTGTGCGCCAGGGCTTGCTCAATGGAAGCGACATCAAAGCCCCAGTGCTCAGGAAACTTCTGATCTTCTGCGGCAATCACCGCCAGTCCCATCCACGGCGAGATTTGATCCATACTGACCCAGTCAGAATGTGCCACGTAACGAAAATTGCCATGCAGCCAGGCGCTGACTTGTCGCTCGGCCATTACCGCTGAGAAAGAAACAGGCGCAACGCTAAACAACGCGATGCCCCCGCCCCAGAAAACGGCGAGGACAACCATTAACCGTAGAAGAAAACGGCGAACGAAACTAAACACCGTTAAGCGGCTTTTACTCATTCAGTCAGAACCAGCACGCGGGAAACCAGCTTATCAATGCCGCTCGCCGCTTCTGCAATGTTCTGCGCAAGCATATATGCCGGGGTGGTGACAATCTTATTGTCTTCATCAACCACGATATCATCGACAGGACACGGCACATGCTCCGCGCCCATCTCTTCCAGCACTTCTGCGGTATCGATATCAGTACCGATGGTCAAACGCAGCGGGAAATCGAAAATTTTCGGCAGCATCGCCGGGGCAATACACATAAAACCAAGCGGTTTTCCGGCCTGATGCATCGCTTGTGCCAGCGCCTTTAATTCACGGTCAACGGTGCATTCGCTACCAAGACTGGCAAAATTGCTTAAATTCTTCGCCGCGCCAAACCCCCCCGGCACAATCAACGCATCCAGTTCAGCGGCATCGGCCTGAGCCAGAGGACGGATTTCACCGCGCGTTATTCGTGCCGCTTCAATCAGCACATTGCGCGTTTCCGTCATCGCTTCGCCAGTTAAATGGTTGATAACATCAACCTGCTGCTTATCCGGTGCAAAGCAGACCGCCTGCGCACCGCTGCGTGAAATAGCTAACAACGTCAACACCGCTTCATGAATTTCAGAACCGTCATAGACGCCGCATCCGCTCAGAATTACGCCAATTTTCTTCATTGTGATCATCCTTTCGCAATTGACTGAAACACATTAATTTTTTTAATAAAAATGCTACGCATCACACATTTAACTGATTCATGTAACAAATCATTTAAGTTTTGCTATCTTAACTGCGTGCGGCCTGAAAAACAGTGCTGTGCCCTTGTAACTCATCATAATAATTTACGGCGCAGCCAAGATTTCCCTGGTGTTGGCGCAGTATTCGCGCACCCCGGTCTAGCCGGGGTCATTTTTTAGTAGCTTTTGCCACCCACGCTTTCAGTACTTCTACGTCGTGACGCCACTCTTCTTTCATCTCTTCAATCCATTCACCGACGTTATCTTCCCAGGCTGGAAGGTCAGGAGACTGAATTTGCTGACCCAGCTGTTGCAGATGGCGTAAACCCACTGAACCCGCCGCGCCTTTAATTTTATGCCCTTCCTCGACGATGCCTTTTTTATCCTGCGCCGTCAGATTCGACTCCAGTACACTCACATAGCCCGGCATCATCTTCTCAAACACTGCTAACCCGTCGGTGATCAGCTTCGGTCCTACAAGTTCGAGATACTGTTCCAGCATGGGAATATCGAGCAATGCTTCTGATTTACTGTTCTCTTCTGTCGTCACCGTACTCTCCTCATCATCCTGGGTATCCCAGAATTTCTTGATCATCGCGGTTAGCGCCGGAACAGAAAGCGGCTTACTCAGCACATCATCCATTCCAGCATTGAGGTACTCTTGTTTGTCTTTCAGCACGTTAGCGGTTAAGGCCACCAGCGGCGGTAAATCCTCGCGCGGATAACGCTTCGTCAGTTCACGAGAGATATCCAGCCCGGTCATATCTGGCAACTGAATATCCAGCAACACCAGGTCGTATTCACCCGGTTTAAACATCTCCAGCGCCGCCTTGCCGGTCATTGCGACATCAACGCTGTTTCCTAATTTTTCCAGCACAGAACGCGCGACAATCACGTTCAGTTCAATGTCCTCCACCAGCAGCACATTCAGCGCCGGTAAAGGCATATCGTCTTCGTCAAACGCATCATCGACCTCTTCAGCCACCGACGGTGCGTGGATCGTCAACGTAAAGGTGGAACCTTTGCCCTGTTCGCTGGTAACCGTAATATCGCCGCCCATATTTTTCGCCAGACGACGAGAAACGGCCAGACCAATACCGGTGCCAGTGGCGGGCTTACCGCCGTGACTGTCTTTCACCTGGTAATACATGGCGAAAATTTTATCCAGCTCATCCTGCGGAATGCCAATGCCGGAATCTTCCACTTCAAAATGCAGCATATCGCCTTCATCGTAGCGCACGCGCACGGTAACCTGGCCCTGCTGGGTAAATTTGACGGCGTTACTGATGAGGTTCCACAGGATCTGCCGTAAACGCGTCCCGTCGGTAATGACCTGATGCGGTAATGGCAGCGTCGGCTCCAGATTAAAGCGCAATCCTTTCTGTTGCGCCTGCAATGCGGAGAGATTTTCCAGATCGGCAAGGAAGCTGGTGAAATCAACCGGCTGATTATCAAGCTGGACCTTGCGCCGTTCCATCTTATCCATGTCGATAATATCGTTGAAGATATTCCCCAGCGTGACGGCAGAAACATGGATGGTTTTGAGATATTTTTCCTGCTCGGCGGTGAGTTCGGTATCCAGCAGAATGCGGCTCAGGCCGACGATACCGTTCAGCGGTGTACGCAATTCGTGACTGATGGTGGAAATAAACGTCGTTTTGTCGCGGCTGGCGCGTTCAAGTGCATCCTGATACCGCTTACGCTCGGTAATGTCGCGACCAAAGCCCATCAAACCGTGACGTTTACCCACGCGGTCGTAGTACGGCACTTTACGGATTTCAAAGCAGGCTTTGCGTCCGTCGGGATAATCCAGCCACTGCTCATAGGTCAGTGACACATTATGACGGAACACTTTTTCATCGGTTTCAATGACTTTCGCAGCGGCTTCCGGTGAGTAAACATCAGCAGGTTTTAAATGAACCAGTTGTTTTTCGCTTTTTCCGGTCAGCAGCTCCATCGCGCGGTTACAGCCGGAAAACTCTTTATCTTCGTTACGATAAAAAACCAGGTCGGGTGAAGCATCAAGGAAGGAACGTAAGAATGAGGATTGCTGCTCGAGCTGAATTTGTGTCTCTTCGCGCTCTTTAATTTCAATTTTCAGTTGGCCGAAGGTTTCCTGCAGTTCTGCTTCCGCTTTTTCACGAACGGCAATTTCCTGATTTAGCTGGGCAATATTATCTTTTAACTGAACGTTGAGGCTCAAATCGCGCTCGCGCATCTCCTCCAGTTTTTGCACCAGCCGTGACAGACGTTGTCGTGACTCCTCCAGTTGCTCGACGACCACCGATAGAAAGTAGACCGCCCACGGCGTAATCAGCAAACCAAAGAAGATAGAACGAATAACATCAATGCTTTCGACCTGACCATGCAGCACCATGGTCACTGCCATTTGTACCACAATGGCAAGAACGACGAGGGCCAGCGCCAGCAACATTGAGAAGCGCACCAGACCTAACTTCATCATCAGGTCAACATAATACTGCGCCAGCAGACGAATTTGCTTCATTAGGGAATTCCTTCACGACAACCTGCCCCAATAATACCCAATTCTGACAGTTACGTTATAAATTGTGTGAGAAATGCGGAATTCCCCTCAATGGCCTACTCCGTTGGAGGTAGCCACGGACGTCCCAGCGCCGATCCCTGTACGCCATGTTCATTCAGATAGCGATCCAGCTCGACCATTCCCGTCCATCGATTTTCGCACCACAGCGGAGCAAGCAGCGTCGGGCGACGGGCGCTGGCGGAAATGCGGTGGTAGATCACTTCCGGTGGCGTATGGCGAATCATTTCTCCGGCAGTGAGCGTGTAATCGTCCAGTTCAATACCGTTCAAACGCCCCGCTTCCCAGGCTTTCGCCATAATGCTGCCTTTTACTATATGTAGCGGATGCAGCTTTATGCCGTCCACGCCGGTTTCAACCACTCGCTCCAGCGTTTGCAAACATTCAGCCTGCCCTTCTCCAGGCAGGCCGACAATTAAGTGAGAACACACCTTCAGCCCGCGCTCACGCGCCAGCTGCGTCGTGCGCTGATAGCAGGCAAAATCATGACCGCGATTGATGCGATGCAGCGTTTTGTCGTGGGCGGTTTGTAGCCCCAGCTCCAGCCACACTTCGTAGCCCTGGTCTTTATATTCGCAAAGCAGATCCAGCACCGCATCCGGCACGCAGTCCGGGCGGGTACCAACACACAAACCGACAATATTGGCCTGGCTCACCGCCTGCTGATACATAGAACGCAGCACCTGAACTTCGGCAAAGGTGCTGGTATACGCCTGAAAGTAGGCCAGATAGCGTTTAGCGCGGTTAACTAAATTCGCCTGGTGCGCCAGTTGCTCGGCAATGGAATGATGCTGCTGCGCTTCATCGGCAAACGAGGCAACATTACAGAATGTGCAGCCACCACGCCCGATGGTACCGTCACGGTTAGGGCAGCTAAAACCGCCGTGCAGCGTCAGCTTATGCACCTTTTGCCCATAACGACGGGTGAGATCACCACCAAACATATTGACTAATTTCTGTAACTGCATAATCTGATAGACCGCGCCTTGAAAAGAGGCCAAAGCCTGCCATTTTTAGCTCAATTCGGCGATGACCTGGATCAATCGTCCCAGCCTGCTTTTATCAATTGCATAATCAATCAAAATTACCGAAATTTCATGCATAATCACATAAATCACTTTTGCTTATCTTGTGTCAGATTTTTTTATCTCCTTATGGATTTTAGGCAAAAACAGTAGCATGAAACGTCATTGCCAATTAAGGCAGTATAAAATGCTGGTTTTCTCATCAGTTCAAGGCAGGATAAGGGTTAACACGCCTTTATGACAGTCAGGAAATGACTGCTTCCCTAACGACGCCTCTTTTCAACTTAATTAACAAATCCTTTTTAATTTCAATAAATTAATAAAGAATTTTGCGCTAAAGCACATTTCTGTACCAATAAGCTTGCCATTTGACCTGTATCAGCTTTCCCGATAAGTTGGAAATCCGCTGGAAGCTTTCTGGATGAGCAGCCTGCTCATCATATTTATGCAGTAATTGAGATCCCCTCTTCACCGTATTAATCGATGCGAAAAGGACAACAAGGGGGCGAATGCGAGGCGCGCGTATGAAACGCAAACCCCGTCGCCACGCTCTTTCTGTGCCCGTGCGCAGCGGTTCGGAAGTGGGGTTCCCGCAGAGCCTGGGGGAGGTTCACGATATGTTGTACGATAAATCCCTTGAGAGGGATAACTGTGGTTTCGGCCTGATCGCCCACATAGAAGGCGAACCTAGCCACAAGGTAGTGCGTACTGCAATACACGCACTGGCCCGCATGCAGCACCGTGGCGCGATTCTCGCCGATGGTAAAACCGGTGACGGTTGCGGCTTGCTGTTACAAAAACCGGATCGCTTTTTTCGCATTGTTGCGCAGGAGCGAGGCTGGCGTTTAGCGAAAAACTACGCCGTCGGGATGCTTTTCCTGAATAAAGATCCTGAACTCGCCGCGACCGCACGCCGCATCGTTGAAGAAGAGCTGCAACGCGAAACGTTGTCGATTGTCGGCTGGCGTGATGTCCCCACTAACGAAGGCGTGCTGGGTGAAATCGCCCTCTCCTCTCTGCCACGCATTGAGCAAATTTTTGTGAACGCCCCGGCAGGTTGGCGTCCGCGCGATATGGAGCGCCGTCTGTTTATCGCCCGCCGCCGCATTGAAAAGCGTCTCGAAGCTGACAAAGACTTCTACGTCTGTAGCCTGTCGAATCTGGTGAACATCTATAAAGGTCTGTGTATGCCGGCGGATCTGCCGCGCTTCTACCTGGACCTCGCGGACCTGCGTCTGGAATCGGCCATCTGCCTGTTCCACCAGCGCTTCTCCACTAACACCGTACCGCGCTGGCCGCTGGCGCAGCCGTTCCGCTACCTGGCGCATAACGGTGAAATCAACACCATCACCGGTAACCGCCAATGGGCGCGCGCGCGTACCTATAAATTCCAGACACCGCTAATCCCTGACCTGCACGACGCCGCACCGTTCGTCAACGAAACCGGCTCTGACTCCAGTTCCATGGATAACATGCTGGAACTGCTGCTGGCGGGCGGGATGGATATCATCCGCGCCATGCGTCTGTTAGTACCACCCGCCTGGCAGAACAACCCGGATATGGACCCGGAACTGCGTTCCTTCTTTGACTTTAACTCCATGCATA
Organism: Escherichia sp. HH091_1A; assembly: GCF_030295175.1. Classification (NCBI taxonomy): domain Bacteria; kingdom Pseudomonadati; phylum Pseudomonadota; class Gammaproteobacteria; order Enterobacterales; family Enterobacteriaceae; genus Escherichia; species Escherichia sp. HH091_1A. Next base: position 3,994,844 of record NZ_AP025747.1, read on the forward strand.
TGGAGCCGTGGGATGGCCCGGCGGGCATCGTGATGTCCGATGGTCGTTTTGCTGCCTGTAACCTCGACCGTAACGGTCTGCGTCCGGCGCGCTACGTCATCACCAAAGATAAGCTCATCACCTGCGCCTCTGAAGTCGGTATCTGGGATTATCAGCCTGACGAAGTGGTCGAAAAAGGCCGCGTGGGGCCAGGCGAACTGATGGTTATCGACACCCGCAGTGGGCGTATTCTGCACTCGGCAGAAACCGATGACGATCTGAAAAGCCGCCATCCATATAAAGAGTGGATGGAGAAAAACGTCCGCCGTTTGGTGCCGTTTGAAGACTTGCCCGATGAAGAAGTGGGTAGCCGCGAACTGGACGACGACACGCTTGCCAGCTACCAGAAACAGTTTAACTACAGCGCGGAAGAGCTGGACTCCGTAATTCGCGTACTGGGTGAAAACGGTCAGGAAGCGGTCGGTTCGATGGGCGACGACACCCCATTCGCCGTGCTCTCCAGTCAGCCGCGCATTATTTACGATTACTTCCGCCAGCAATTTGCCCAGGTCACCAACCCGCCAATCGACCCGCTACGTGAAGCGCATGTTATGTCGCTCGCCACCAGCATCGGGCGTGAAATGAACGTCTTCTGTGAAGCAGAAGGCCAGGCGCACCGTTTAAGCTTTAAATCGCCGATTCTGCTCTACTCCGATTTCAAACAGCTCACGACGATGAAAGAGGAGCACTACCGCGCAAATACGCTGGATATCACCTTTGACGTCACTAAAACCACGCTCGAAGCGACGGTCAAAGAGCTGTGCGACAAAGCAGAACAGATGGTGCGTAGCGGCACCGTGCTGCTGGTGCTTTCTGACCGGAATATCGCTAAAGATCGCCTGCCGGTTCCGGCTCCGATGGCGGTTGGCGCGATCCAAACCCGTCTGGTCGATCAAAGCCTGCGTTGCGATGCCAATATCATCGTCGAAACCGCCAGCGCCCGCGACCCGCACCACTTCGCCGTGTTGCTGGGCTTCGGCGCGACGGCTATTTATCCGTACCTGGCCTATGAAACGCTGGGCCGCCTGGTAGACACCCACGCGATTGCCAAAGATTATCGTACCGTGATGCTCAACTACCGTAACGGCATCAACAAAGGCTTGTACAAAATCATGTCCAAAATGGGCATCTCCACCATCGCGTCTTACCGCTGCTCGAAACTGTTCGAAGCGGTCGGTCTGCACGATGATGTAGTGGGCCTGTGCTTCCAGGGGGCGGTCAGCCGCATTGGTGGGGCAAGCTTTGAAGACTTCCAGCAGGATCTGCTGAATCTGTCGAAACGTGCCTGGCTGGCGCGTAAGCCCATCAGCCAGGGCGGCTTGCTGAAATATGTGCACGGTGGCGAATACCACGCCTACAACCCGGACGTTGTGCGCACACTGCAACAGGCGGTACAAAGCGGCGAGTACAGCGACTATCAGGAATACGCGAAGCTGGTTAATGAGCGTCCGGCAACCACGCTGCGCGATCTGCTGGCAATTACGCCGGGTGAAAACGCAGTCAACATTGCCGATGTTGAACCGGCAAGCGAACTGTTTAAACGCTTCGATACCGCTGCGATGTCTATCGGCGCGTTAAGCCCGGAAGCCCACGAGGCGCTGGCGGAAGCGATGAACAGCATCGGCGGTAACTCGAACTCCGGTGAAGGTGGTGAAGATCCGGCGCGCTACGGCACTAACAAAGTGTCGCGCATCAAGCAGGTGGCTTCTGGTCGCTTCGGCGTTACTCCGGCGTACCTGGTCAATGCTGACGTCATTCAGATTAAAGTCGCCCAGGGCGCGAAGCCGGGCGAAGGCGGTCAGTTGCCGGGCGACAAAGTCACTCCTTACATCGCCAAACTGCGCTATTCGGTGCCCGGAGTGACGCTGATCTCCCCGCCGCCGCACCACGATATCTACTCTATCGAGGACTTAGCGCAGCTCATTTTCGACCTCAAGCAGGTCAACCCGAAAGCGATGATCTCCGTGAAGCTGGTTTCTGAACCGGGCGTTGGTACCATCGCGACTGGCGTGGCGAAAGCTTATGCGGACTTGATCACCATCGCAGGCTATGACGGCGGCACCGGCGCAAGTCCGCTTTCATCGGTGAAATACGCAGGCTGTCCGTGGGAACTCGGCCTGGTGGAAACCCAACAGGCGCTGGTTGCCAACGGCTTGCGTCATAAGATCCGTTTGCAGGTCGATGGCGGCCTGAAAACAGGTGTCGATATCATCAAAGCGGCGATTCTCGGCGCAGAAAGCTTCGGCTTCGGCACTGGCCCGATGGTGGCGCTCGGCTGTAAATACCTGCGAATCTGCCACCTGAACAACTGCGCCACCGGTGTAGCAACTCAGGATGACAAACTGCGTAAGAACCACTATCACGGCTTACCGTTCAAAGTGACCAACTACTTTGAATTTATCGCCCGTGAAACCCGCGAGCTGATGGCGCAACTGGGCGTAACGCGCCTGGTGGATCTGATTGGCCGTACCGACCTGCTCAAAGAGCTGGACGGTTTCACCGCCAAACAGCAGAAACTGGCGCTGTCGAAGCTGCTGGAGACTGCCGAGCCGCATCCAGGTAAGGCGCTCTACTGTACCGAAAACAACCCGCCGTTTGATAATGGCCTGCTAAACGCGCAGTTGCTGCAACAGGCAAAACCGTTTGTCGATGAGCGTCAGAGCAAAACCTTCTGGTTCGATATTCGCAACACCGACCGTTCCGTGGGTGCATCGCTTTCGGGCTATATCGCCCAGACGCACGGCGATCAGGGGCTGGCAGCCGATCCGATTAAAGCGTACTTCAACGGCACCGCAGGCCAGAGCTTCGGTGTGTGGAACGCGGGCGGCGTGGAACTGTACCTGACCGGTGATGCCAACGACTATGTCGGTAAAGGCATGGCGGGCGGCTTAATCGCCATTCGTCCTCCGGTTGGCTCAGCCTTCCGCAGCCATGAAGCAAGCATTATCGGCAATACCTGCCTGTATGGCGCGACCGGTGGTCGTCTGTATGCCGCAGGCCGCGCGGGTGAACGTTTCGGCGTGCGTAATTCCGGTGCTATCACCGTGGTAGAAGGCATTGGCGACAACGGCTGTGAATATATGACGGGCGGTATTGTCTGTATTCTGGGTAAAACCGGCGTTAACTTCGGCGCGGGCATGACCGGCGGCTTCGCTTACGTTCTCGATGAAAGCGGCGATTTCCGCAAACGCGTTAACCCGGAACTGGTCGAGGTCTTAAGCGTTGACTCCCTGGCGATCCATGAAGAGCATCTGCGTGGTCTTATCACCGAGCATGTTCAGCATACCGGTTCCCAGCGTGGTGAAGAGATTCTGGCTAACTGGTCAACCTTCGCCACGAAATTTGCGCTGGTTAAACCGAAGTCCAGTGATGTAAAAGCACTGCTGGGTCACCGTAGTCGTAGCGCAGCAGAGTTGCGCGTGCAGGCGCAGTAAGGGGTAGCAACAATGAGTCAGAATGTTTATCAATTTATCGACCTGCAGCGCGTTGATCCGCCAAAGAAACCGCTGAAGATCCGCAAAATTGAGTTTGTTGAAATTTACGAGCCGTTTTCCGAAGGCCAGGCCAAAGCGCAGGCTGACCGCTGCCTATCGTGCGGCAACCCATACTGCGAGTGGAAATGCCCGGTACACAACTACATCCCGAACTGGCTGAAGCTCGCCAACGAGGGGCGTATTTTTGAAGCGGCAGAACTGTCGCATCAGACCAATACCCTGCCGGAAGTTTGCGGACGTGTCTGCCCGCAGGACCGTCTGTGCGAAGGTTCCTGCACGCTGAACGATGAGTTTGGCGCGGTGACCATCGGCAACATTGAGCGTTATATCAATGATAAAGCGTTCGAAATGGGCTGGCGTCCGGATATGTCCGGCGTGAAGCAAACCGGTAAAAAAGTGGCGATTATCGGCGCAGGCCCGGCGGGTCTGGCGTGTGCGGATGTCCTGACGCGCAACGGCGTAAAAGCGGTCGTCTTCGACCGTCACCCGGAAATCGGCGGCCTGCTGACCTTCGGTATTCCGGCCTTCAAGCTGGAAAAAGAAGTGATGACGCGCCGCCGTGAAATATTCACCGGCATGGGTATTGAATTCAAACTCAATACCGAAGTGGGCCGCGACGTACAGCTGGACGATCTCCTGAGTGATTACGATGCCGTGTTCCTTGGCGTCGGGACTTATCAGTCAATGCGCGGCGGACTGGAAAACGAAGACGCCGATGGCGTGTACGCAGCGCTGCCGTTCCTTATCGCCAACACCAAACAGTTAATGGGCTTTGGTGAAACTCGCGAAGAACCGTTCGTCAGCATGGAAGGCAAACGCGTGGTGGTACTTGGCGGTGGCGATACCGCGATGGACTGCGTACGCACGTCTGTACGCCAGGGGGCAAAACACGTTACCTGTGCCTATCGTCGTGATGAAGAGAATATGCCGGGTTCCCGCCGCGAAGTGAAAAACGCGCGGGAAGAAGGTGTTGAGTTCAAATTCAACGTCCAGCCACTGGGTATTGAAGTGAACGGCAACGGCAAAGTCAGCGGCGTGAAAATGGTGCGCACAGAAATGGGCGAACCGGATGCCAAAGGCCGTCGCCGCGCGGAGATCGTGGCAGGATCCGAACATATCGTTCCGGCAGATGCGGTGATCATGGCGTTTGGTTTCCGCCCACACAGCATGGAATGGCTGGCAAAACACAGCGTCGAGCTGGACTCACAAGGTCGCATCATCGCCCCGGAAGGCAACGATAACGCCTTCCAGACCAGCAACCCGAAAATCTTTGCTGGCGGCGATATTGTCCGTGGTTCCGACCTGGTAGTAACCGCTATTGCCGAAGGCCGTAAAGCGGCAGATGGGATTATGAACTGGCTGGAAGTTTAAATTGCAGCCTCCCGTGTAGCCCGCTTAAAACGGGTTACACGGGATAAAGTTATCTTTTTCCGAAAAACTACACTTTCCGCTATCCGCCATTGTTTCCTGAATTTACCGCCCGCTATACTCACTACAAATTTGCGATGGACGCGCAATACGCTGTTACGGAAAACAGTCTCCTCCTGCTTTGCTTAACGCCTCCTTGACCCCATCGATTTCCCCACGCCAATAGAGAATTGTAATGGAACTGACCGTTGAATCAGTGCAAGCCCTGGCGCCCGATGACGCCTCGGTTAAAGCGGCTCGTGGCCTGGTTGCCCCCGCAAAATGGCCGACGCTGGGATATAGCGAGACCGCGTTCTGGGGAGAATGTAAAGGCAGCGGCTCCCGCCCTTATCAGGTACGGGTCGACAGGCAGGATCTGGCCTGTAAATGTTCCTGCCCCAGCCGTAAATTCCCCTGTAAACATAGCCTTGCGTTGCTTTTGCTCCAGGTGCAACACACCGCAAGTTTCACCGCTGGCGAGCCGCCGGAATGGGTAAGCGAGTGGCTAACCTCGCGCCAGCAGCTAGCGGTTCGCAAAGAAGAAAAGAAAGAGCAGGCTGAGGCAAAAGCTGCCGACCCGCAGGCTGCCGCCAAACGGGAAGCGGCACGCAACCAAAAAATGACGGCGGGGCTGGATTTCCTCGAACAGTGGATGCACGACCTGATCCGCCACGGTCTGGCGCAGATCTCTGCACAACAGTTGCCTTTTGCCGGGATCGCCGCCCGCATGGTCGACGCTCAACTACCGGGAATTGCCGCTCGCCTGAACAATCTGACCACTCTTTTTACTACCGCCGAGGTATGGCCATCGAGCCTGTGCAAAGAACTGGGGCAGCTACAGCTGATTATTGACGCCTGGCGCCAGCAACAAATGTTATCCCCGGCACAACTTAGCGATCTCCATGCAGCATTGGGAATAACCCCGGATAAACATGACATCGCTGACGGACTAACCTGCCTTGATAACTGGCAGGTCTTAGGCCAAAGCGCGCAAGAAGAGAATAATCTGTGGCGACGCCGGGTCTGGCTGTACGGAGAAAAGAGCCACCGCACCGCGCTACTGCTGGACTATTCACACGGTGGTAAAAACTTTCCCCAGCACTTTATCACCGGGCAAGTCTGCCAGGGCGCGCTTGCCTTTTTCCCTGGCGCATCACCGCTACGGGCGCGGATTGTGGAGCCGTTTACCCGCGGTGAAAGATTCCCGCTTGCAGAATTACCCCTCCCGGACGCGCTGCATGACATGGCGCAGCGGCTTAGCGCGAATCCCTGGCAATGGCCTCTGCCGCTGCGAGTAAGCGAAATATTGATTTACCCGCACGAGAGCGGCTGGCGATTCGTCTCGACACAGGGCCAGCACTTACCGACGCACCTGTCGTCGGACGAGGGTTGGCGGTTACTGGCGGCCAGCGGCGGCGCGCCGTTTATGCTAATGGGGGAATGGGATGGTCAGCAGCTGACGCCCTGTAGCGCCTGGCTTGCCGGTAGCGTGATTTGGGCAACCGGAGGCGCACAATGAACGAATGGCAAAATTTAACCCGCACAGCGCTACTCGGCACAGACAAAAAAGCGTTCACACCGTCGGCGTCGCAAAGTGAGATTGGGCTGTTACTGTCTGAACTGGCGAATAACACATCCGCAGAGCAACAGCTACTGCGCTCGGCGGGCGTTCTGGCGCTCTGCCATCTGGCTGGCTGGGTGCCGCAGGCGATTGACCCCGCACCGCTGCCGGAAATCGATAAAGAAAATGCCGAGCCAATAAACAACCCGGCTTTTGCGGGACTGCTGCATCTGTTGCTGGCAGAAGGGCCGCCGCGTTTACTGTGGTCAGCGCTTGATCACCTGGTCCAGCGTCAGCTTCTTTCTCCGCCCCTGCTGTTACCGGCACTGCTGTTACCGGCACTGCTGAATTACGGCGTACAAAATCCATCAATACGCGGCATTCTGCCCAATGTCCTCGGCGCTCGCGGGCGCTGGCTGGCGCAAATTAACGCCGACTGGCGCTATTTTCTTGCCTCCGTTGACGCTCCGCTGGATGAAGAAATGTGGCTGCACGGCACGTCCGAACAGCGTCTGCAATATCTGACGCAAATGCGCATTCGCGCCCCGGAACAGGGTCGCGATCGGCTGGCGCAGGAGATGAGTTCGCTGGATGCCCGCGAACGCGCACAGCTGCTGGCTGTGCTGGAAGTGGAGATCTCCCAACACGACGAAGCCTTTCTGGAACAGACATTATCCGATCGCAGCAAAGAGGTGCGGCAAACTGCGGCACGGTTACTGTGTTGTCTGCCGGAAAGCGCCTGGATCTCGCGCATGAAGTCTCGGTTAGCGCCGTTGCTCAGTTCATCCCCCGCTCCTGAGACCTTACTTGAAAGGCTAAAAGGCTTATCCGGCAAAGAAAAAATGCTGCACGTCGCCCTTGATGCCCCGGAGGCGTTCTTACCAGAGTGGAAGGCCGATGCGCTGGAAGAAACTAAGCCCAAAGGCGAAAAGTTGGGCCAGCGCGCATGGTGGCTGTATCAGATAGTTGCAGCGGTTCCGCTCGACTGGTGGCAAACGCAACTGCAGGCTACCCCCGTTGAACTGCTGCGCTGGGCCGGGAAAACCGACTGGCAGAAGGCGCTACTGCGCGCCTGGTATCACGCCGTACTGCGCGAAAAAAATCCGCAGTGGGCGCAGGCGTTTCTCGCCATGCTGCCCGTCGGAATGAGCATTCATCATCCTGCAGGCGTGAAGATTAACGCCTTTGAGCTTTTGCAATGTCTGCCTGTAGAAGAACACGAGCCGATGTTACGGTCATTGTTCTCAGTGGTGGGCGGCGAACATTTACATCGCTACATCAGCCTGTTACCGCTGGATGCGTCGCTCTTTAGCCTGCGCCTGAGCCAGCAAATGGTCACGGAGCTACACCGTTGGGTGAAACATGATTCCGCGCGCTTTGACTACGCCCTGCGCCATGTGATGAGTGATTTCGCCTGCCTGCTGGCCCCCGAAGTCCTCAATGATGTCATTGACAAGTGGCCGCACGACGCACAACAAACGCCTTATTGCGAGGCAGCCTTTACTGCCCTGAGCGCCGCGCTGGCGCACCGAATTCAACTTAATTCGCTTTTTGTCGGAGAAACCACTTTATGAATGCTACCGCTACTGCCGCCGTTTTACGCCGACATGCCGAACAACAATTTGCTGAAGAACTGGATGAGCTGCAAAAAAACGATACTCATCCGCGCCCGGAAAACTGGGCCATTTCTCCATGGTCCGTCGCCACCTATCTGTTGGGCGGGCAGCTGGAAAATGGCTTTGAGGTCACGCCGAAATATATCGGCAACCGGCGGATTATCGAAACCGCCGTTGCCACGCTGGCAACCGATCGCGCACTGCTGTTGTATGGCGTACCCGGCACTGCGAAATCCTGGGTATCTGAACATCTGGCGGCTGCCATCAGCGGCGACTCAACGTTAATTATTCAGGGCACCGCAGGCACCGGTGAAGAACAAATGCGTTATGGCTGGAACTACGCGGAGTTGCTCTCTAAAGGTCCGTCACGTTTGGCGCTGGTAGAAAGTCCGTTGATGCGGGCGATGGCGCGCGGGCAGATTGCACGCGTAGAAGAGCTGACGCGTATTCCTGCTGATGTTCAGGACACGCTGATCACGATCCTGTCGGAAAAAACGCTGCCTATCCCCGAACTGAATGAAGAGGTCCAGGCGACGCGCGGCTTTAACGTTATCGCCACCGCCAACAACCGGGATAAAGGCGTTAACGAGCTTTCTTCCGCGCTTAAACGTCGTTTCAACACGGTCATTTTGCCCGTACCCGCCAGCGAAGAAGAAGAGATTAACATTGTCACTCGCCGCGTCGCCGAACTGGGTCAGGCGCTGGCACTTCCTGCCGAACCGCCAGCGCTTAAAGAGATCCAGCGAGTCGTGCAAATCTTCCGCGAACTGCGAAACGGCCTGACGGTTGACGGCAAAACGAAAATTAAGTCGCCAACCAGTACTCTCAGCACCGCGGAGGCGATCTCCGTTATCAACAACGGTATGGCGCTGGCGGGCCATTTTGGCGACGGCGTGCTGCATCCGCGGGATATCGCCGCAAGCCTTATCGGCGCGGTGGTAAAAGATCCCGTGCAGGACGACGTGGTATGGCGTGAATATCTGGAAACTATCGTCAAAGAGCGCAGCGACTGGAACGATCTCTATCGCGCCTGCCGCGAAATTGTGTAATCAGCAAGGCAACCACTATGACTGAACAAACCGTTCATTTGTTTGGCATCCGTCACCATGGCCCTGGCTGCGCGCGCAGCCTGCGAAAGGCGCTGGAGACGCTACAGCCCGACTGCCTGCTGGTGGAAGGGCCGCCCGACGGCGAATCCATCCTGCCTTTCATGCAGCATGAACAGATGCAACCGCCGGTCGCGCTACTGATTTATGCCCCGGACGACTCACATCACGCCGCGTTTTACCCCTTTGCGGCGTTCTCCCCGGAATGGCAGGCGCTGCGCTATGGTTTTGAGCAAAATATCGCCGTGCGCTTTATGGACTTGCCCATCAGTCATCAGTTCGCGCTTGATGACGAAAAAGAGAGCGATGACGATGATGCCGTTGAAGCCAGTCCCGACGGCGATCCGCTGGACTGGCTGGGCCGCGCCGCCGGTTACACCGATGGGGAAAGCTGGTGGAGCCACAGAGTAGAGGAACGCGAAGATGATTTGTCTCTGTTCGAGGCGATTCGCGAGGCGATGATTGCCCTACGCCAGGCAACTCCCGAAGCCCGAAACTCAGCCAGAGATCAACTGCGTGAAGCGTATATGCGCAAGACGCTACGTCAGGCGAAAAAAGAGGGCTTCTCGCGCATCGCGGTAGTCTGCGGTGCGTGGCACGTTCCGGCGCTGGAAAACCTGCCGCCCGCAAAGAATGATAACGAACTGCTGAAAAATTTGCCGAAGTGCAAGGTCGCGGCAGCCTGGACGCCCTGGAGCTACGAGGCGTTAAGCCGCGCCAGCGGTTATGGCGCAGGGGTGGTGTCACCGGAATGGTACGATCATCTGTGGCGTTATCAGGGCGCTTCTCACCGCGATATCGGCTGGCTGTCACGCGCGGCAAGGCTGTTTCGCGAAGCCGATCTCGACTGTTCCAGCGCCCACATTATCGAAGCGGCGCGGCTGGCGCAGACGCTGGCGATTATGCGCCATCACCCGCAGCCGGGGCTTGACGAACTTTGCGAAGCGCTGCAAACCGTAGTGTGTATGGGCGAAAGCGCGCCAATGCAGATGATTCGCCAGAAGTTAATTGTCGGCGACGCGCTGGGAAGCGTACCGGATGATACGCCCGTCGTGCCGCTCCAACGCGACATTACGCAACAGCAAAAAACGCTGCGCCTGAAGGCAGAAGCCAGCGAAAAAGTGCTGGATCTTGATCTGCGCAAACCCGGCGATCTGGCGCGTAGCCATTTACTGCATCGCCTGACCTTACTCGACATTTCCTGGGGCCGTCTGGCTGGACAAGGAAATAACAGCAAAGGGACGTTCCACGAAGTCTGGTCGCTGCGCTGGGAACCGGCACTGGCAATGAACATCATTACCGCCAGCCGTTGGGGTAACAGCATTGAGCAGGCCAGCTCCCGCTATGCCATTGTGAGGGCGCAATACGCCAGCACGCTGCCGGAACTGGCAAAGCTTATCCAACAAGTGCTACTGGCCGATTTACAGGCCGCGATTGCCCCCATCGCCAATACACTGGAATCACTGGCTGCCACTCAGGGCAATATCGAACAGTTGCTGGAAGCCCTGGCACCGCTGGTGGCGATTGTCCGCTACGGCAACGTGCGCCAGACCGACTCTGGTATGGTAATGCAGGTACTGATGAGCCTCGCCCCGCGCGCCGCCATCGCCCTACCCAGTGCCTGTTCGGCGCTCAACGACGACAGCGCCGCCAGTATGAGAGAAAAAGTTATCGACGCTCACGCCGCGCTGCGGTTGCTGGATAACGAAGATCTGTTGGCGGGCTGGTTGCAGGCGTTGATGGTGCTGGCAGAGGGCAGTACCGCACACGCGCTGCTTCGCGGAACGGCGACGCGCCTGTTGTTTGATCTGCAAACGTTAACGACAGAACGGATCACCACGCTGATGAACCTGGCGCTATCGCCAGCCAATCCCCCGGCGGAAAGTGCCGCATGGGCGGAAGGTTTCCTCAACGACAGCGCGATGGTGCTACTGCACAATAGCGAATTATGGCAGTTGATCGATGCCTGGCTAAGCGGCCTGAACGACAATCACTTCACCCGGATCCTGCCGATGCTGCGGCGGACATTCGGCCGTTTTTCCAGCCCGGAACGCCGCCAGTTAGGCGAACGCGCCGCGCAGGGCGAGCGTGTCGCGCAGCAAGAAGAGACCAGCGGTATATGGGATGAACAGCGTGCCGCGTTAATGCTGCCGCTACTGCGCCGCATTCTGGCTTTGCCACCACACGAAAGGGAAAATCATGTCGAGTAACGAGATGGAACGGCTGCGCCGCTGGCGTCTGATCCTTGGAGAAGATGCCGACAATGCCTGTAACGTGGCGCTGGATGCCAGAGAGTCCGCGATTGATGCCGCGCTGGCGGCGCTCTATCAGCCAGACGGTAAACATGGATTACGCGGCGGCACGGGTGGATCGTCACCCAAAGTCGCTCGCTGGCTGGGTGATATTCGCCAGTATTTCCCCTCTTCTGTGGTTCAGGTGATGCAAAAAGACGCCTTTGAACGTCTTAATTTGCACAGTATGTTGCTGGAGCCAGAGATGCTGGCAAACGTCCAGCCTGATGTTCATCTGGTCTCCACGCTGATGTCGCTGAATGGCGTAATTCCGGCCAAAACCAAAGAAACCGCCAGGATTGTGGTGCGTAAAGTTGTCGAGCAATTGATGAAACAGCTTGAAGAGCCAATGCGTAGCGCGGTAAGCGGCGCTCTTAATCGTGCGGTACGTAATCGTCGCCCGCGCCACGCGGAAATTGACTGGCAGCGCACCATTCGCGCCAACCTGCGCCACTGGCAGGAAGAGTACAAAAGTATTGTTCCTGAAACGTTAATCGGCTACGGGCGCAAGTCTCAACGCACGCAAAAGGAGATCATTTTATGTATCGACCAGAGTGGGTCGATGGCCTCCTCGGTGGTCTATTCCAGTATTTTTGGCGCAGTAATGGCATCGCTCCCGGCGGTAAAAACGCATCTGGTGGTTTTCGACACCGCAGTGGTTGATATGACAGAGAAGCTCGACGATCCGGTAGAGCTGCTGTTTGGCGTGCAGCTGGGCGGCGGCACCGACATCAACCGCGCGGTAGGTTACTGCCAGTCTTTGATTCGCGATCCGCGTAATACCATTCTGGTGCTGATTTCCGACCTCTACGAAGGTGGTGTGGAACGCAATCTGTTGCAACGCGCCAGTGAGTTGATTCAGTCCGGCGTACAGGTGGTTACCCTGCTGGCCTTAAGCGACGAAGGCGCACCGTTTTACGACCGGTCACTGGCAGGAAAACTCGCCGCCATGGGTATTCCCTCCTTTGCCTGTACCCCTGATTTATTCCCCGGCATGATGGCCGCCGCCATTCGTAAGGAAGATGTGAATCTGTGGGCTGCGCAAAATGGCGTAGTGACAGCAAGAGAAACTTCCTGAAAATTCTGGTCGGATGCGCCCGCTCCGGCCTTTTTATTTGCTTCATCTTCAGCACAACGTTACAGCACAATTGCTGGAAAGCGCCTCGCATAACGTGAAGAAAACCCATGTAACAAGCCCACCTGGATTGTTACCGGCAGATGCCCGGCGTATAGCTGATCCCATTATTCAACGCAGCGCCATATAAAGGGACAGATAATGGAATCGCTCTCAGAAGGAACCACAGCAGGCTACCAGCAAATCCACGACGGTATTATTCACCTGGTCGATAGCGCCCGCACGGAAACGGTACGTAGCGTTAACGCGTTAATGACCGCGACATACTGGGAAATTGGTCGACGGATTGTCGAATTTGAACAAGGCGGCGAGGCCAGAGCGGCTTATGGTGCACAGCTTATCAAACGGCTCTCAAAGGATTTAAGTCTAAGGTATAAGCGTGGGTTCTCTGCAAAAAACTTACGCCAAATGAGGCTTTTTTACCTCTTTTTTCAACATGTTGAAATTCGCCAGACAGTGTCTGGCGAATTAACACCATTGGGAATTCCGCAGACACCGTCTGCAGAATTCCCATCGGCAAAGATTTGGCAGACGCTGTCTGCCAAATCCTTCCCACTGCCCTGGTCCACCTACGTCCGTCTACTTTCCGTTAAAAACGCTGACGCCCGCAGCTTTTATGAAAAAGAGGCGCTCCGCTGTGGTTGGTCTGTCCGCCAGCTAGAGCGGCAAATTGCGACCCAATTTTATGAGCGGACACTACTGTCATATGACAAATCAGCCATGCTGCAACAACACGCCCCTGCCGAGACGCATATTCTTCCGCAACAGGCGATACGCGATCCCTTTGTGCTCGAATTTTTGGAATTGAAAGATGAATACTCAGAATCCGATTTTGAGGAGGCGCTGATCAACCACCTGATGGATTTCATGCTGGAACTTGGGGATGATTTTGCCTTTGTTGGTCGACAGCGAAGGTTACGCATTGATGACAACTGGTTTCGTGTCGATCTGCTGTTTTTCCACCGCCGTTTACGCTGCCTGCTAATCGTCGATCTAAAAGTGGGCAAATTCAGCTATAGCGATGCCGGACAGATGAATATGTATCTCAACTACGCCAAAGAGCACTGGACGCTACCGGATGAAAATCCGCCCATCGGTCTGGTTCTCTGTGCAGAAAAAGGAGTCGGAGAAGCACATTATGCACTGGCTGGTTTGCCTAACACCGTTCTGGCAAGCGAATATAAGATGCAACTACCTGATGAAAAACGACTCGCGGATGAACTCGTTCGAACACAAGCGGTGCTAGAGGAAGGCTATAGACGCCGTTAATTTCAGCGGTTTCGAATTCTGCAGACAGTGTCTGCAGAATCTTTAAAACGAACTAAGTTTTAAGCCATTAAATCAGCCTTAACCTTCACCACAACCTTTTTAATCTCATCAGGTTCGCCGACAACGCATCCTGGTTTATGCGGTTCTCCCGGCATAAACACGGCGAACATTCCCGGTTTTAAGATGATGGCTTGCTCGTTCTCAATGGCGCTGCAAAGCTGGTAATCATCTTCATGGTGGAACTCTTCACACTGACGCGCAGTGCCTGCCATGCCAAACAGGATCCGTTCCTCACCGTTTAATAACAGCTGGATATCAATGTACTGCTCGTGCAATTCCGCTTTTTTCTCGACGGGCGATTGAGTGTTAAACGTCATGACATTCATAAAGATATTATCGCCCTGTAATTCGTAACGACCCGGCGCTTTTTCTTGCGGTCTGGCAGCTAATGCCAGTGTTAACGCGTCCTGTAACGCAGGATGTAATCCGGCAGACGGTAATGACTGTACTTCACCCATCATCATAATTTTTCTCCCTGGGCCAACAGCGCAGCCCCAAGTAAACCTGCATCATGGCGGTAGTGCGCCGCCAGTAAATCAACATGAAATGCCGCTGGCTCCTGCGCCAGATACGTCTCCACCAACGCCAGATACCCTTCTGCCAGACCAACGCTGCCACCGACCACTACGCACTGACAATCAGTTGTGGCTTTAATATCAGCGATCAGCCTTGCCAGCACATGTGCGGAGCGGTGAATCAGTTGCTGCGCCTGCTCATCGCCCTGCCCGGCGTGCGTGAAAATAGTTTTCGCATTCGCACCAGCCAACTCCCCTTGCGCTGCCGCCGCAATGCCGCGACCAGAAGCAATCGCCTCCACGCAACCTGTGCGTCCACAGCCGCAGACTGGACCATGCGGATCGGCAAGCGTATGCCCGATGTGCCCCGCCAGACCTCCAGGGCCGGTAAGCAGTTTGCCGCCGCTCACTACACCGCCGCCGACGCCAGTGGAAACAGTGATAAACACCATCTCGGTTATATCGCCTTCCAGCGCCTGATACTCTGCCCATGCTGCGGCCTGCGCGTCGTTAATGGCAATGGTCGGCAAATCGGTAAGCTGCTCCAGTGTTTTGACTAACGGAAAGTGTAGTAATCCACCAAGATTATGCGGATTTAGCGCCAATAAACTGCCGTCGCGAATAATTCCGGTTGAAGCGATAGCAACCCTCTGCGCGTGAGCTTGCAACGGAGAAACTAATACGGCTAAGGCTTCACGCAAGGCTTCTGGTGTCTGGCTAGCAGGCGTAGGAAGTTCACGGCGATCGCGGATCTGCCCATCAGCGCCAATCAGCGCGGCGGCAAGTTTAGTACCGCCGATATCAATCGCCAGTGTAGTCATAGCACCGCCTTTTTCATCGCTGTGTTGTACCACTGACAAATGTGTTCAAGACGCGTGATAGCAGAACCGACCGTTACCGCCCATGCACCGTGTCGCATCGCATCCGCCGCCTGAGCAGGCGAGTTGTAACGCCCTTCGGCAATCACCCGACATCCGGCGTCGCTTAATGTTTTCACCAGTGCCAGGTCTGGCTCTTCTGGCGTTTCAGGCGTGGTATAGCCAGAAAGCGTAGTACCAATAATTTCGGCTCCCAGCTTTTGGCAAGCCAGGCCGTCTTCCGGCGTTGAACAGTCGGTCATCGCCAGTAAACCGTGATGGTGAATACGCGCCAGCAGTGTTTCAACTGGAACCGGGCGCGGGCGATCGGTGCCATCAATAGCGATGATATCCGCACCCGCCTGCGCCAGTGCATCAACATCTTCAATATAGGCCGTGATGCGTACCGGAGAATCCTCCAGATCGCGCTTCACAATCCCGATAATCGGCACGCTCACCACCGCACGCGTGGCTTTCAGATTTGCCACACCTTCAATACGAATGGCAACCGCTCCCGCCTGCTCTGCCGCTAATGCCATGGCGGCGACGATTTCAGGTTTATCGAGTGGGCTGTCCGGAACCGGCTGGCAGGAGACAATCAGGCCACCGTTAGCAGCGATTTTTTGATCCAGTTGTGCAAGTAACGACATACATCTTCCCTTAGCGAAAGGCCCGGTAGAAGACCGGGCAACAGGATTAACTTTTGGTTTTGACTAAATCGTTTTTAGCGCTGCCAAACGGCACGGCACCGCTAAATGGTTTGCCGTCGATAGCGTCATGAGTACGCAACGCTTCCGGGCGCAACCAACGCTGAACGCGAGAAGGCATATCCAGCCCAATCAGCAGGATCACCACGAACGTCAGGCTAAACGAAAGCGATGCCAGCGCAGTACCCAGATCCAGACGTTGAGCGATCAACGCGCCGATGATTGGGGCCAGTGCGCCGCCCAATGCGCCAACGTTGTAGGTAAAGCCCAGCCCCGCTGCACGCTGGTCGGTATCGAAATAACCGCCAATCAGTTTCGGTAAGATCCCGGCGATCCCTTGTCCAAGCATTTGCTGGAAGAACAGTAACAAACCGAGCACCCAGACGTTTGCGCCACCAATCGCAAATACCGGAATAATCAGCAGCTGTGAGGCCAGCAGACTGCAAACGTACGCTTTGCGGGTTCCCAGCCAGTCACCGAGGAAGCCACCGACGCAGCACCCCACCGCCGCACCAAAGCCACTAAAGAACAGCACATTGGCGACAGTATGCGGGTTATAAGCAAGTTCAGTTTTAAGATACGTTGGCAGCAGCGCCTGAATCGGCCATGAGTAGAGGAAAGCAAACAACACGACCACCATCAGCATTACGCCCGTTGGCCAGCGTTTGCCCGTACTCTGTACCATAAAGCTGATAAAGATTGCGGCGCATAACAGCCCGAGTACAGCGACGATTGCGGCATTTTGCAGGTTACCGGCGAAGCAGAACCACAGCGCAGTGGCCGCCGCCAGTGTCATCACGATATTGGCGATACGATGTTCACCACGGTAGAGAATATCCACCATTGTGCGTACTGGTGCTTTACCTGCGTGTTTCTCTTTCCAGTCTTCCGCTTCCGGGATGTTTTTACGCAGCCAGAGAGCAAAGATGATTGGTAAGATGCCGATAAAAAACAATGCACGCCAGCCCCAGACCGGAACCACCAGGCTGTAGACCTGAGCGGCAACGACGGCACCCACCGAGAAGCCTGAAATCAGAAAACCACTGGCTTTGTTACGCAGATGTTTTGGCCAGCTTTCAATGACATAGGTGGCGCTGGAACCGTATTCACCCGCCATCCCCATGCCGATGACCAGACGAGCAATAAACATGGTGATGTAGCCTGGCGCAAAGCCGCAGGCCAGCGTCCCGGCCGAGAAGAGAACGATACTGGTAACCATTGCCAGACGACGCCCGTAGCGGTCGCCCATAGCGCCAAGCATCAGGCCGCCGAACCAGCGAGAGATAAAGGCTGCGGAGATCAGACTTGCCGCCTGTACCGTCGTCAGCCCGAATTCACCTTGTACTTCGGTGAGTACCAGGGCGATTAAAACGAAATCAAAACCGTCAAGCAGATATCCCAACCAGGCAGCGGAAAATGCGCGCCATTGTGCGCGGTTGAGATGGCGATACCACGGGATATTCTGGGTTGTAGTACTCATTGTGAGTCTCCCGCGGTGGGCGATGCCCACACGCTTTGGTATAAAAATTGTAGGGTACAGATGCGTTTATTTCCCCTCACCCGGTAGGGGCGAGCGAGGGGAAACAACTCACCCGCGCTCTTGCATCAACTGCTGGGCTAGCGCCTTCAGTTCTGGCAGATATTTTTCATCGACCGGACCAAACGGTTTGCGGCACAGCGGCACAGAAACGACATCCATATAGTGCAGGACCGTTTTCAGGCCGCGGAATACGCCCGTTTTGATCAGTAAATCAATGACTTTATTACATTCGGTTTGCAGCTTCTGCGCGGTCTGGATATCGCCTTCTTTCAGCGCCTTCACGATACCCTGATAACGCCAGCCCATAATGTTGTAAGTACTGCCGATACCACCATCAGCGCCCGCCAACAAACCAGAAGCAAAGATTTCGTCGTAACCGTTATAGAGCACCAGATCCGGATGTTCACGACGGATCTGCTCCATCTGATAGAGATCGCCAGAGGTCTGTTTCAGCGCGCCGACACCAGGCAACGTAACCAGAGTGTTAATCTGATCCAGGGTCAGTTTAACGCCGCTTAACGCCGGAATGTTGTACACCACCATCGGCAACCCATCCGCCGAATCAATAATTGCCCGATAGTGATCGCAGTGTTCTTCAAAGCTGAAAGGGTAGTAGAACGGCGTGACGGCGGAGACGGCATCGAAGCCATAACGTTTGGCTGAAGACGCAAGCTGTTGGCTTTCAGCAGTGCTGACGCAACCTACATGAGCGATGAGTTTAATCTTGCCTTTCGCCTCTTCGGCGACGATTTCCAGTACCTGTTCACGCTCGGAAAGGCTTTGTACAAAGGCTTCGCCGGTAGAACCACCCACGTATAAACCGTCGATGCCCTGCTGAATATTGAACTGAACCAGGCGACGCAGACTCGCTTTATCCAGTGCTTGTTGTTGATCAAAAGGAGTCAGGAGTGCGGCCATTACGCCACGTAAATTCGTTGCCATAAATACCTCTGAAGTGATGCTTGTCTGATAAACGATATACCTTTATACCTGTTATACCAGATCAATTAAGCAACACCCCATACAGAAAGCTTATAATGCGATCTGCTTCACTAAAGTGGCATTATTTCTTTTTGTTGGTGGTCTGACCGAAGGCGTGCCAGGTAGCAGAGACGCTGTTGAGATGCGATTGCAACGCGCGATCGGCTTCGTCAGGATCATGACGACGGATCGCGTCAACGATCGCAATATGCTGTTGATAGCTAACGTTGTTATGCTCGTGCAGAGCCTGATCAGCTACGGTTGGGCGTGCGGCGATCAGCCAATCGAGCAGGGCAACATGGATCGCCATAAAGATCGGATTGCCGGGGATCTCCGCCAGCACGCGGTGGAAATCAACGTCTGAACGAATGAATGCCGCGTTGTTATCCAGCGACTGACTGTTGATTTCCAGTGCTTTTGCCAGCAAATCAATTTGCTCATCGGTGGCATGTTCAGCCGCATAGCGCACCAGGCTGGATTCAAAGAACAGACGTAATTGTTCGAAATGGGCAATTCCGCCAGGATGAGAAAGGAAATCTTTCGCCATGCCGGAAAGCTCGCCGATGATGGTGTCCGCTGAAGGACGCGAGACGCGGGCACGTTCGCCGTTGTTTATTTGCACCAGACCTTTGCGTTTTAACGCTGCCAGCGCTTCGCGCACAGAAGGACGCCCGACGTTAAAGAACGCCATCAGTTCGCGTTCAGACGGTAATTGTTCACCTTCGCCAAATTCACGACGGCGGATCATCTGTTCCAGCTCTTCTTCCACCATTTCGGAGAGTTTTTTACGCGCCAGCGGGCGGCTGCGCAAGTTGCGACCAATTGCAGGTGAAGAATCTTCGGTTTGCGAATCAAATGCGTTCATAAGGCCCATTCTGTAAGGTCAGTGTGATTAACATCATCAGTGACATCCTATCACAGGATTGAAAGTAGGGGGAAATGGCGGTTTTTTCTCTTTGTGTCTCATTATTATCATAATTAACGTAATAATTAACTATTGCGAAAATTAGTGTAACGCCGATAAAAACATCCTGAATGAATTATTCATAAGACTATTCACAAGCATTATGAATATTACGAATATGTTCTTACAAAATAATCATAAATGCATATTTTATAATGAAAAATCGCCTCATCCAGAATTAAAAAATACGACACCAACACCATAAATAGCCTTGCAAAAAATATAACATCACTGTTTTCAATCTGCCGTTTATGGGATTGACCGTTTTCTTTTGACACGGAGTTCAACAATGTTCGGCATAATTATATCTGTCATCGTATTAATGACGATGGGCTATTTGATCCTGAAAAACTACAAACCTCAAGTGGTGCTGGCTGCCGCAGGTATCTTCCTGATGATGTGCGGTGTCTGGTTAGGGTTCGGTGGAGTACTCGATCCCGCCAAAAGCAGCGGCTACTTGATCGTCGATATTTATAATGAAATCCTGCGCATGCTGTCCAACCGCATTGCCGGGTTAGGGTTGTCGATTATGGCGGTGAGCGGGTATGCCCGCTACATGGAGCGCATAGGAGCCAGTCGGGCGATGGTGAGCTTGTTAAGCCGCCCGTTAAAACTCATTCGCTCGCCGTATCTTATTCTGTCGGCAACTTACGTTATCGGCCAAATCATGGCGCAGTTTATTACCAGCGCCTCCGGTCTGGGTATGTTGCTGATGGTCACCTTATTTCCAACACTAGTGAGTCTGGGAGTAAGTCGACTCTCTGCGGTGGCAGTTATCGCAACCACGATGTCCATTGAGTGGGGGATTCTGGAAACGAACTCTATTTTTGCGGCCCAGGTGGCAGGAATGAAAATTGCCACTTACTTCTTCCACTACCAGCTTCCGGTCGCCTCTTGCGTCATTATCTCGGTAGCGATCTCTCACTTTTTCGTGCAACGCGCTTTTGACAAAAAAGATAAAAATATCAATCACGAGCAGGCGGAGCAAAAAGATCTCGATAATGTCCCACCGCTCTATTACGCCATTTTACCGGTGATGCCGTTAATCCTGATGCTCGGCTCGCTGTTCCTCGCCCACGCTGGACTGATGCAGTCAGAACTGCATCTGGTGGTGGTGATGTTACTGAGTTTGACGGTGACGATGTTTGTTGAGTTTTTCCGCAAGCATAATTTGCGCGAAACAATGGACGATGTGCAGGCGTTTTTTGACGGCATGGGTACGCAGTTTGCCAACGTGGTAACGCTGGTGGTCGCGGGTGAAATATTTGCGAAGGGCTTAACGACAATTGGCACTGTCGATGCGGTTATCAGGGGCGCAGAGCATTCTGGTCTGGGCGGTATTGGCGTGATGATTATTATGGCGCTGGTCATTGCCATTTGTGCCATTGTGATGGGCTCAGGCAATGCGCCGTTTATGTCATTTGCCAGTCTTATTCCGAATATCGCAGCCGGACTACATGTACCAGCGGTTGTAATGATTATGCCGATGCATTTTGCCACGACGCTAGCGCGCGCTGTTTCGCCGATTACTGCGGTGGTGGTCGTTACGTCAGGAATTGCAGGCGTTTCGCCTTTTGCGGTAGTGAAGCGGACAGCGATCCCCATGTCAGTCGGTTTCGTGGTGAATATGATTGCCACTATCACGCTATTTTATTAAGCGATTAAAAAGACAAAACAGGCCGCCAGGGCCTGTTTTCATTTTACTTCACAACGCGTAATGCCGGTCGACCACCGCGTGGTGGCTGCGGAGGTTCATCGTCAGGATGAGTGTCATCATCGTGATCTGGCTTGTCGCCATCGATAACCGACATAACGGTTTCGTTGTCTGCCGATGCCTCTTCATCATTCATGATGCTGGCATCTTCATCGTAGGCAGCTTCAGGTTCAAACATCGTGCCTGCGCCATTTTCACGGGCGTAGATAGCCAGCACGGCAGCCAGCGGCACAGAAACCTGACGCGGAATGCCACCAAAGCGCGCGTTAAAGCGCACCTCATCATTCGCCAGTTCCAGATTGCCGACAGCACGCGGCGCAATGTTGAGTACAATTTGCCCGTCACGCGCATATTCCATAGGAACCTGCACGCCTGGGAGCGTCACATCCACCACCAGATGCGGCGTGAGCTGGTTATCCAGCAACCACTCATAGAATGCACGCAGCAGATAGGGACGACGTGGTGTTAGCTGTGACAAATCCATACAGATTAACTCCGGCCCAGACGCATTTCGCGTTCTGCTTCCGTTAAGGAAGCGAGGAAAGAGTCACGCTCAAAGACGCGGGTCATATAGCCTTTCAGCTCTTTCGCACCCGGACCGCTGAATTCGATGCCCAGTTGCGGCAGACGCCACAGCAGCGGAGCAAGGTAGCAATCGACCAGGCTGAACTCATCGCTCAGGAAGTACGGCTTCTGACCGAAGACCGGCGCAATCGCCAGCAGTTCTTCGCGCAGTTGCTTACGTGCGGCATCTGCTTCAGAAGCTGAACCGTTGATGATGGTGTTCATCAGCGTGTACCAGTCTTTTTCGATGCGATGCATGTACAGACGGCTTTCACCGCGAGCTACCGGGTAAACAGGCATCAGTGGCGGATGCGGGAAACGCTCATCCAGATATTCCATAATGATGCGAGATTCCCACAGGGTCAGCTCACGATCCACCAGGGTCGGAACGCTCTGATTCGGGTTGAGGTCAATCAGATCCTGAGGCGGATTGTCCTTTTCCACGTGTTCGATCTCGAAACTTACACCTTTCTCAGCCAGCACAATGCGGACCTGATGGCTATAGATGTCAGTAGGACCGGAAAACAGCGTCATTACCGAACGTTTGTTGGCAGCGACAGCCATGAAAACCTCCAGGTATAGTCAGAATTTTTACTGCTACCAGCCACCAGGTGGCCAGTCAGAAGTTGTGTTACCCAGTAAGGAACGACTCTCTTTGTTCGAAAATCAAACAAAAAATGAGCAATACCCGACATTTGGGCAGAAAATTGGATGATAGTTTACCAGATTTTGTGACCTTTGTGGTGAGTCGATGCCGGAAATGGGGAAAAAGAGATGCGCTTTAGTCTGAAATGGTTGACTTAGTCCCTTATCGGCGATGTGGTTTTTGTTTTCTGTCTGTCAGGCGACAGCAAAAATCAACATTCCTTTTTTTACGCTGATTCAGATTTTAGCCATAAAAAAACCCGCCGAAGCGGGTTTTTTCGCAAATTGTTTTCTGCCGGAGCAGAAACCAATTAACGTTTGGAGAACTGCGGACGACGACGTGCTTTACGCAGACCGACTTTCTTACGTTCAACCTGACGAGCGTCACGAGTAACGAAGCCAGCTTTACGCAGTTCAGAACGCAGGGACTCGTCGTATTCCATCAGAGCGCGGGTGATACCGTGACGGATCGCACCAGCCTGACCAGAGATACCACCACCTTTAACGGTGATGTACAGGTCCAGTTTCTCAACCATGTCGACCAGTTCCAGCGGCTGACGAACTACCATGCGGGCAGTTTCACGACCGAAGTACTGTTCCAGAGAACGTTGGTTGATTACGATTTTACCGTTGCCCGGTTTGATGAAAACGCGAGCTGCGGAACTTTTGCGGCGACCAGTGCCGTAGTATTGATTTTCAGCCATTGCCTATAATCCCGATTAGATGTCAAGAACTTGCGGTTGCTGTGCCGCGTGGTTGTGCTCGTTACCCGCGTAAACTTTCAGTTTACGGAACATAGCACGACCCAGCGGGCCTTTTGGCAACATGCCTTTAACCGCGATTTCAATCACACGCTCAGGACGGCGAGCAATCATCTCTTCAAAGGTCGCTTGTTTGATACCACCGATGTGGCCGGTGTGGTGATAGTACACTTTGTCAGTACGCTTGTTGCCGGTTACAGCAACTTTGTCAGCGTTCAGAACGATGATGTAATCACCGGTATCTACGTGCGGAGTGTATTCCGCTTTGTGCTTACCGCGCAGGCGACGAGCCAGTTCAGTAGCCAGACGGCCCAGAGTTTTACCGGTCGCGTCAACAACATACCAGTCGCGTTTTACGGTTTCTGGTTTAGCTGTAAAAGTTTTCATTAAAAGCTTACCCAATAAATAGTTACACGTTGGTGAACACCCAAACGTCTTCAATTGTTGAGGTTCACACGACAAAGTCCGGCAAACCTACCCCTTCGAATAGCCTATGCCAGCACACAAAAAGTTTTGGGAAAAAAACTTTCTTGTAACGTGGGGTCGCAGGATTATAGAGAAGTCGGGGTCAAAGATCGACCCCTTTTTGTGATTTGTGGCAGGTTTTAACCCGCCAAATGCTCGCGCTTCAGATACTCTTCGCTTTGCATCTCTTGCAGACGTGACAGGCAACGCTGGAACTCAAACTTCAGCCGATCGCCCTGATAAATTTCATACAGCGGCACTTCTGCACTCACCACTAATTTGACATGGCGCTCGTAAAACTCATCCACCAGCGCAATAAAGCGCCGCGCTTCGCTCTCCATCAACCGCGTCATAACTGGTACATCAAACAACATGACCGTGTGAAAGAGGCGTGAGAGCGCAATATAGTCATGCTGACTACGGGCGTCGACGCACAGCGTAGTAAAAGAGACCGCCAGCGTCTGGTTCTCGACGCCCATTGTCGCCAATGGCCGATGGTTGATTTCTAACGTCGGTGAATTTTCTCGTTTCGCCCCCGCCAGCGCCAACCACAGTTTGTCCATTTGCGTCCGGGTTTCATCGTTGAGTGGCGAAAGCCACAGGTGCGCCTGAGTGAGCGTACGCAGTCGATAATCAACACCGGCGTCCACGTTCATTACATCACAATGCTGTTTAATGGCATCGATTGCAGGCAAAAAACGCGCACGTTGCAGGCCATTTCGATAAAGTTCGTCCGGCGGAATATTTGACGTCGCTACCAGGGTAATACCGCGGGCGAACAGGGCTTTCATCAGGCCGCCAAGTAGCATGGCATCGGTAATATCAGAAACAAAAAATTCGTCAAAACAGAGCACGTCAGTTTCTGCTTTAAAGCGATCGGCAATAATTTCCAGCGGATCGGTCTGCCCCTGCAAAGCAGTTAGCTCTTCATGTACCCGCAGCATAAAACGGTGAAAGTGCAGACGCTGTTTCCGCTCTCCCGGCAGGCTTTGATAGAAAAGGTCCATCAGCCAGGTTTTCCCGCGTCCTACCCCGCCCCACATATATAAGCCACGCACTGGCGTATGCTTTGTGTCTTCGCGTTTACCCCACAGTTTACCGACCCGCGCCATTAGCCCACTCGTCCTGGGGGCTGGAGGCGTGCTATTGATGAGTTCCTGATAAATAATTTCCAGGCGGCTGACGGCCTCTTTTTGAACGTCGTCGGGTTGATGGCTGCCTTCATTGAGCGCCTTCAGGTATTGCGATGTTGGGGTAACGCTTTGCATGATCTTATTGTTATTCCTTGAATAATCGGTGCGCCGTTGTTCACGGTTGACGAAAAAAAGGCCGTTCTACACTACGCGATATGCAGTCGGGATTCCACTTCTGTGGAATTAACGGTTATAGTGGCATAATCAGCCGCAGGCATGGAGCCTGAAGCCAACACCCTACGGAAACAAAAGACAACGGGAGATGTTCATGACCTGGGAATATGCGCTAATTGGGTTAGTCGTCGGCATCATTATTGGTGCTGTGGCCATGCGTTTTGGTAATCGTAAACTACGCCAGCAACAGGCGTTGCAGTACGAACTGGAAAAGAATAAAGCTGAACTGGACGAGTATCGCGAAGAGCTGGTTAGCCACTTTGCCCGCAGCGCGGAATTACTGGATACCATGGCGCACGACTATCGCCAGCTGTATCAACACATGGCGAAAAGCTCCAGCAGCCTGCTGCCGGAACTGTCTGCTGAAGCAAACCCGTTCCGTAATCGTCTGGCAGAGTCTGAA
This sequence comes from Escherichia sp. HH091_1A, assembly GCF_030295175.1. Lineage (NCBI taxonomy): Bacteria > Pseudomonadati > Pseudomonadota > Gammaproteobacteria > Enterobacterales > Enterobacteriaceae > Escherichia > Escherichia sp. HH091_1A. Next base: position 4,020,305 of record NZ_AP025747.1, read on the forward strand.
GCCAGCAACGATCAGGCACCGGTGCAAATGCCACGCGACTATTCTGAAGGCGCGTCAGGCCTGCTGCGTACTGGCGCGAAGCGCGACTAATTTATTTTTCGGGCGCAGCCATTGCGCCCTCCTCTTCTTTCCCTCCCCCGACTATCATTTAATCTGGTGTCTCATTGTTAGCCGTCTGAAAATTCAATAACATCAAACTGTTTTGAATCTCTTTTCTTATCATTCAGGTACGAGAGCAGGAATAATGAAAAAACAAACCCAGCTGTTGAGTGCATTAGCGTTAAGTGTCGGGTTAACTCTCTCGGCGTCATTTCAGGCCGTTGCGTCGATTCCAGGCCAGGTTGCCGATCAGGCCCCCCTCCCCAGTTTGGCTCCAATGCTAGAAAAAGTGCTTCCGGCAGTGGTGAGCGTACGAGTGGAAGGAACGGCCAGTCAGGGACAGAAAATCCCGGAAGAATTCAAAAAGTTTTTTGGTGATGATTTACCGGATCAACCTGCACAACCTTTCGAAGGTTTAGGCTCCGGTGTCATCATCAACGCCAGTAAAGGCTATGTGCTGACTAACAACCATGTGATTAATCAGGCACAGAAAATCAGTATTCAGCTCAATGATGGGCGCGAGTTTGATGCAAAACTGATTGGTAGCGATGACCAGAGCGATATCGCCCTGTTGCAAATTCAAAACCCGAGCAAATTAACGCAAATCGCTATTGCCGACTCCGATAAATTGCGCGTCGGTGATTTTGCCGTGGCGGTCGGTAACCCATTTGGCCTTGGGCAAACCGCCACCTCTGGCATTGTTTCCGCATTAGGCCGCAGCGGGTTGAATCTTGAAGGTCTTGAAAACTTTATCCAGACAGATGCTTCCATTAACCGCGGTAACTCCGGCGGTGCACTGTTAAACCTTAACGGTGAGTTAATTGGCATCAACACTGCAATCCTTGCGCCTGGCGGTGGGAGCGTCGGGATTGGATTTGCCATCCCCAGTAATATGGCGCGAACACTGGCGCAGCAGCTTATCGACTTTGGTGAAATCAAACGCGGTCTGTTAGGCATCAAAGGCACCGAGATGAGTGCCGATATCGCCAAAGCCTTCAACCTTGACGTACAGCGTGGCGCGTTTGTCAGCGAAGTGCTGCCAGGTTCTGGCTCGGCAAAAGCGGGCGTCAAAGCGGGTGATATTATTACCAGCCTCAACGGCAAACCACTGAATAGCTTTGCTGAGTTGCGCTCTCGTATCGCAACCACCGAGCCGGGCACGAAAGTAAAGCTCGGCCTGCTGCGTAATGGCAAACCACTGGAAGTAGAAGTGACGCTCGATACCAGTACCTCTTCGTCAGCCAGTGCTGAAATGATCACGCCAGCGCTGGAAGGTGCAACGTTGAGCGATGGTCAGCTAAAAGATGGCGGCAAAGGTATTAAGATCGATGAGGTTGTCAAAGGAAGCCCAGCTGCTCAGGCAGGCTTGCAAAAAGACGATGTGATCATTGGTGTCAACCGCGATCGGGTGAACTCGATTGCTGAAATGCGTAAAGTGCTGGCGGCAAAACCGGCCATCATCGCCCTGCAAATTGTACGCGGCAATGAAAGCATCTATTTGCTGATGCGTTAATGTCGTAAACCGGGCATCAGGCTGACGTGTGATGTCCGGTTAACTCGTGGTATGCTGCTGTCGTTCCCTTTTTTAATGACGCCTCCATCATGTTTGTGAAGCTCTTACGTTCCGTTGCGATTGGATTAATTGTCGGCGCTATTCTGCTGGTTGCCATGCCTTCGCTGCGCAGCCTTAACCCGCTTTCCACTCCGCAATTTGACAGTACCGATGAGACGCCTGCCAGCTATAATCTGGCAGTTCGCCGCGCCGCGCCAGCGGTGGTTAACGTTTACAACCGTGGTTTGAACACCAACTCTCACAACCAGCTTGAGATCCGCACCCTGGGATCCGGTGTAATCATGGATCAACGCGGTTATATCATCACCAATAAACACGTCATCAACGACGCCGATCAGATCATCGTCGCCTTACAAGATGGACGTGTATTTGAAGCATTGCTGGTGGGATCTGACTCTCTAACCGATCTGGCGGTACTTAAAATTAATGCCACTGGCGGTTTACCTACCATTCCAATCAATGCACGTCGCGTACCGCACATTGGTGACGTGGTACTGGCGATCGGTAACCCGTACAACCTCGGGCAGACCATTACCCAGGGGATTATTAGTGCCACGGGTCGAATTGGTCTGAACCCGACCGGGCGGCAAAACTTCCTGCAAACCGATGCTTCCATTAACCACGGTAACTCTGGCGGCGCACTGGTGAACTCGCTGGGCGAACTGATGGGCATTAACACGCTGTCGTTTGATAAGAGTAACGATGGCGAAACGCCGGAAGGCATCGGCTTTGCGATTCCTTTCCAGTTAGCAACCAAAATTATGGATAAGCTGATCCGCGATGGTCGCGTGATCCGCGGCTACATTGGTATCGGCGGACGTGAGATCGCACCACTGCACGCGCAGGGCGGTGGTATAGATCAACTGCAAGGGATCGTGGTTAATGAAGTGTCACCTGACGGCCCGGCGGCGAATGCGGGTATACAGGTCAATGATTTGATTATTTCGGTGGATAACAAACCGGCCATCTCTGCTCTGGAGACGATGGATCAGGTGGCGGAAATTCGCCCTGGCTCGGTGATCCCGGTTGTCGTGATGCGTGATGATAAGCAGTTAACGCTGCAGGTCACCATTCAGGAATATCCGGCAACCAATTAATTCGTGCGCTCAAAACAAAAAACCGGAGTCTGTGCTCCGGTTTTTTATTATCCGCTAATCAATTACTTATTAACGAACTCTTCGCCCAGGGCGATATCTTTCTTCAGCGTATCCAGCATACCTTCCAGCGCGTTCTGTTCAAATGCGCTCAGGGTGCCGATAGATTTACGCTCTTCCACGCCGTTTTTACCCAGCAGCAGCGGTTGAGAGAAGAAACGTGCGTACTGACCGTCGCCTTCAACGTAGGCACATTCGACAACGCCTTGTTCGCCCTGTAGTGCGCGAACCAGAGACAGACCAAAACGTGCAGCTGCCTGGCCCATAGACAGGGTTGCAGACCCGCCACCGGCTTTCGCTTCAACCACCTCAGTACCCGCGTTCTGGATACGTTTGGTCAGATCAGCCACTTCCTGCTCAGTAAAACTAACGCCAGGAACCTGTGACAGCAGCGGCAGAATGGTAACACCAGAGTGACCGCCAATTACCGGCACTTCAACTTCGCCCGGCTGTTTGCCTTTCAGTTCCGCAACAAAGGTGTTGGAACGAATGATATCCAGCGTAGTAACGCCGAACAGTTTGTTTTTGTCATAAACTCCGGCTTTTTTCAGCACTTCAGCAGCAATCGCAACTGTGGTGTTAACCGGGTTAGTGATAATACCAATGCACGCTTTTGGGCAGGTTTTCGCAACTTGCTGTACCAGATTTTTCACGATGCCGGCGTTAACGTTAAACAGGTCGGAACGATCCATACCCGGTTTACGCGCTACACCTGCAGAGATAAGAACGACATCTGCGCCTTCCAGCGCCGGAGTCGCATCTTCACCAGAAAAACCTTTGATTTTCACAGCAGTAGGGATATGGCTCAGATCGACAGCCACACCGGGAGTCACTGGAGCGATATCATACAGAGAGAGTTCTGAACCTGAAGGCAGTTGGGTTTTTAACAGTAGTGCAAGCGCCTGGCCAATACCGCCAGCAGCGCCGAGGACTGCGACTTTCATCCTAAACTCCTTATTATATTGATAAACTAAGATATGTTGCTCCGCTGCCGCGACCTTAATCCACAAAATTGCCGTTTACAATGACCACATCTCAAGAATGTGTAGTCACGCAAGTTTAGCGTTTATGCATTTAATTGCCGTAATCAGGAACCTAACTTACGTAATTAACAGTCGCTTATGCATTAGCGCAACATTCCAACAGGTGGTGACAATATACCCTACCGTTCAGCCAAAACAACATCAATTTGATAACAATTAATTTACTTTTAAGCAGAATTTGCATGCCGTGACGCAGGCATGTTTCTCAATAACGAAATTTGATAAAATCCCGCTCTTTCATAACATTATTTCAGCCTTCTTCAGGGCTGACTGTTTGCATAAAAATTCATCTGTATGCACAATAATGTTGTATCAACCACCATATCGGGTGACTTATGCGAAGCTCGGCTAAGCAAGAAGAACTAGTTAAAGCATTTAAAGCATTACTTAAAGAAGAGAAATTTAGCTCCCAGGGCGAAATCGTCGCCGCGTTGCAGGAGCAAGGCTTTGACAATATTAATCAGTCTAAAGTCTCGCGGATGTTGACCAAGTTTGGTGCTGTACGTACACGCAATGCCAAAATGGAAATGGTTTACTGCCTGCCAGCTGAACTGGGTGTACCAACTACCTCCAGTCCATTGAAGAATCTGGTGCTGGATATAGACTACAACGATGCAGTTGTCGTGATTCATACCAGCCCTGGCGCGGCGCAGTTAATTGCTCGCCTGCTGGACTCACTGGGCAAAGCAGAAGGTATTCTGGGCACCATCGCTGGCGATGACACCATCTTTACTACCCCTGCTAACGGTTTCACCGTCAAAGACCTGTACGAAGCGATTTTAGAGCTGTTCGACCAGGAGCTTTAATCTCTGCCCCGTCGCTTCTGGCGGCGGGGAAAATGTTGCTTTTCCCTCTCATCCCCCTGCTTTCTCCTACGATTAATTTAACGAATAGTGCGTTTTAGCGCGACATATCATTCACATAATGAATACATGAGTTAAAAAAGCACATTATGCAAAATTCATTATCTAATTGAAAATAATAGAATTAATAATAAATAACCGTGTTTTTAATTCTTTTTTGTTATTAAAACTCACACTTTTAACACTTAGTATCAACTGAAACAGTTAGTGTGGTATTAATTAGTTCAATAATTAGTGTATACTTGATTTTGTGATATGGGTCACGAAACAAAGGCCCAGCTAAAAGATTATGTCGAGGTAAAAATCATGAAAATCAAAACCACTGTTGCTGCATTAAGCGTACTTTCTGTTCTCTCTTTCGGTGCATTCGCTGCCGACTCCATTGATGCTGCACAAGCACAAAATCGTGAAGCAATCGGGACCGTATCCGTAAGTGGTGTGGCGTCTTCGCCAATGGATATGCGTGAAATGCTGAACAAAAAAGCGGAAGAGAAAGGCGCAACGGCCTACCAGATTACTGAAGCTCGTAGCGGTGACACCTGGCACGCTACGGCTGAACTGTACAAATAAACCCTCATCGTCTTGTCCGACGATATTGCCCCCGGTTCGGGGGCTTTTTTTTGCGCTAATGACGAACATTAAAACGCAAATGCCCTTCCAGCTCTTCCTCTGCCTCATCAAACAGCAATATTAACGCGCCAAAACGGCGACGCGTTTTCTCTCCCAGATGAACAAATTCAATCTCAAGTGGTAGCGGCAGGACATCGTTCATTAACACATCCCATAGAGAGTCGAGATCGCGTACTTTATCTTTTGCCAGACCAAAGGTTTGGCTAAAGTCGCGATAAAAATCCTCCTGACTCTCAATCTCATCAAAATCAAAGGTATAAATATTCATCTGTTGCCACCGTCACGTTTCGCGGCGAGTTCTGCCGTTCATTGCTAAGTATAGCCATGAAAAAACCGACGCTTTTGGCGTCGGTTTTGACTTAACTATCGGTCAACGCATGTTGATACTTATGGAGCATACCCGTAAGCCGATGTACTGGTTCCGTCACCTGCGGTGGCGCTTGCCAGATGCGTAGCTTTTCCTGGTAGATTTCCAGTTCTTCCAGCAACTGGCCAAAGTACCGACGACGTTTATCATCGCTACGGGCAGATATCACATGGTCTGCTGTGCGGCGCATTTGCCGGTGAAACGCCGATAAATCCTCGTTAACCGGGATCGGCGCATCACGCAGGCGCTGGTGCGCGATAATCATCGTCAGTGCCAGGCGAAATTTCGGCAAATCCCCTGGGAACTTATTCATCAGCAAAAACAGCTGCTGATAAAGTGCCGGGAGGTGATTCTCTTTACGACGTGCCACATTGGTAGTCATCGCGGAAACAGCGGCAGAAACAAACTGATTAAGCAGTACACGTCCAGTCCTGTCGCGCGATTTATCCCGCACCAGCAAAATAACGGTGAACGCGAGCACACAGCCGACGATTTGCCCTAATGCGCTGTCGAGAAACTGACTGAAATGGAAAGTCATCGGGTTATCCAGCACGATAATGTTTATGGTGCTGGCCAGCGCCCCCATCGAGCCCAATCGCCGTTTCTGTACTTCAATGCCAAGGAAGAATCCCAGCACTGCCAGGCTAATACACAGCAATAACATGCTTTGTTGGGTATTAGGGATAATCACCAAAAAGTAGAGTAGCCCTAACGGCAGCGCCGCCAGCGTCCCATAAATAAAGTCGATCGCCACCATGCGTGGATTCGGCAAACGCATTGCCAGTGACGTCACTACCGCAATCATCACCATTGCACCACTGCCGGAAGTCCAGCCCGTCCACAGCCAGAAAAGCGTCCCCAGAATGCAGGAAAGTGTGGTTCGCCAGAAGTTAACCATCGCATGATGACGTTCGGCTGACTCTACTTTGACTTCCGGTTCGCCTTGCAGGATCTCTTCTTCAGTAGCGTTGATTTTTGTGTTACTGATAACGCCGCGCTTGAGAAGCTGATAACGCGTTGCCGCCGCGACCCAGCTATAAATGGTGACAGGCGTTTCCCGTTCCCCGGTCCAGGCGATAACTCTCCGCAGGCGTTTGAGCTGCTTGTGGACGTCCTGCGCGGTTTCTACCGGCGTGTCAAAAAATTCGCGGAAAGTATCAGTGATCAATTCCGGGCGCGTATTCTGAATAAGATAAGTTTCGCAGGATTGGGTAATCAGCGTCAGCGATAGCGTATTGATCGCTTTTAAACGTCGATTGGCCCGCGCCCAGCGGGAAGATTCCATATTCAGGTTGCTGCGCATACCTTGTAACGCCGTGGTGCGTCGCACAAGATCGCCCCAGGCTTTATCGACAACTTCACCATCGCCATGCTTGATACAGAGTTGCATTAATTGATATTGCGCGACCAGCAAACTTTCCAGCTCTCGATCCACTTCTTGTTTGATCGATCGCGGAGAAAAGAGCAAATCCGCCATAATTGCACACACAATACCGATAACGATCTCGCTACAACGTTCGACGGCAAACTGCGGCGTAAGAAGCGGTTCCGGCTGAATGGTAATCACAATGATCAGCGCGGTATAACCAGCCAACCCCCACGCATAGGAGTTTTCTATTCGTACCAGCGAGGAAATCCAGGTACAAAAACCGGCCCAAATACAGCACACCAGAATCATCAATAATGGTGCGCGGATCATCGCAATGATGATCACCAGTCCGGCAATACAGCCAATAAATGTGCCGATGATGCGCAAAAAGCCACGATAGCGAATAGCGCCAGAATACGGTTCACCTCCCGCAGCAAAGGCCGGACCGGCGGCAACAATCGCCGCTGTCAGTACCGCCCAGCGTGGCGTTTCCAGCTGGAAGTGAAAGCCAACAAACAGCGCCAGTACAATGGCGGTCGCCAGTTTTACCGCAAAGCGAATATGTTGGTTAGCAATGGAGAAAATACCCATCGTGATTAACCAAACTCACGCAGGCGATGGGCCATTTTACGGAAGAACGAATCCTGGCTTTCGTCGCGATCTTGTTTGCCAGTGACCACCACTGTAGCAGTGGTGCCCGCAGGCCAGATGTTCTCTTGCTGGTTGTCGAGACGAATACGAACCGGAACACGTTGCGCCAAACGCACCCATTCAAGGTTAGAGTCGATGGTCGCCATCCCTTTGTCGTCACGCGTGCTGCTGGCGTTGGTGACCCCAGCAGCAACACTATCAACAGTCCCTTTCAGCACTTTGTTACTGCCAAGCGGCGTGATCTCTGCACGATACCCAGGGCGCACCCCTTCCAGCTTAGTTTCTTCCATATAGGCCAGTACATAGAAGGAGTTCTGTTTCACCAGCGCAACCGCCGTTGATCCACGGGTAATAAACTCACCGGTATAGACGTTGAGGTTGGTCACCCAGCCATCTGCTGGCGCGCGGATCACCGTGCGTTCAAGATCCAGTTTTGCCAGATCGCGGGTCGCCTGCGCTTTCGCTAACTGATGCAGAACCGTTTGTAGTACGTTGTTGGCCTGATCGATCTCTTCGCGAGACATCGCCTGCACACCGAGACGGTTACGACGTCCGGCCTCCTGGCGTTTCTCCTGTGCCAGTACCTGATAATAAGCAACATCGGCTTGCGCTTCCTCAAGCGCCTTTTGATAACGCGGCTGGTCGATGGTGAACAGTACCTGTCCTTTTTTCACCAGCTGGTTATCATGAACATTCACCTGGGTAATGAGTCCAGAAACGTCCGGCGCGATCGCAACGACGTCAGCGCTAAAGCGCGCGTCACGCGTCCACGGGGATTCGGTGTAATAGACCCAGGCATTAAAAATTGCGATGAAGGCCAGAATGACTAATACGACCGTGATGGCCGTACGGGAGAATTTTCTTATTAGTGTTTTCACTTCAACCTCAAACGAACAGTCGCGATATCAAATAAAACAAGCAGCAATAGAGCGCGGTGTTGAACAACGCCGGATGCCAGACAAAGTCGTAGATACCTGTTGGCACAAGTACCCGGCGCACCAGCCAGAAAATCGCCAGTGATAAAAGCAATTCGAAAAATATCGGTGGGAAGGACAGCCCAAACACCACGATAACGGGAAACAGACTCATGTTGACCTTGGTTGTATAGAGAGAGCAGGCGTTATTATTTTCAGCATCTGTCGCCGCAGAGAAGGGCATGGAAAGCCGGGCGAGAGCAACATTGCTGTAGATTGATATTTAATATATTAACGTAACTGTTATGCTGTTATCTATATTATGTGATCTAAATCACTTTTAAGTCAGAGTGAATAATGGAACGACTAAAACGCATGTCGGTGTTTGCCAAAGTAGTTGAATTTGGCTCTTTTACCGCCGCCGCCAGACAGCTACAGATGAGCGTTTCGTCCATCAGTCAGACGGTGTCAAAACTGGAAGATGAGTTGCAGGTAAAGCTGTTAAACCGTAGCACACGCAGCATTGGCCTGACCGAAGCCGGTAGAATTTACTACCAGGGCTGCCGTCGGATGCTTCATGAAGTGCAGGATGTTCATGAGCAACTGTATGCCTTCAATAACACCCCCATCGGGACGCTGCGCATTGGCTGTTCTTCAACTATGGCACAAAATGTTCTCGCCGGGCTAACAGCCAAGATGCTGAAAGAATACCCAGGTTTGAGCGTTAATCTGGTTACCGGAATTCCTGCCCCCGACCTGATTGCCGACGGTCTGGATGTGGTGATCCGCGTCGGCGCGTTGCAAGATTCCAGCCTGTTTTCCCGCCGTCTGGGCGCGATGCCAATGGTGGTGTGCGCCGCAAAAAGTTATCTCACACAATACGGCATACCGGAAAAACCCGCCGATTTAAGTAGTCACTCATGGCTTGAATACAGCGTGCGACCCGACAATGAATTTGAACTGATCGCACCGGAAGGGATCTCGACTCGCCTGATCCCGCAAGGGAGATTTGTGACTAATGATCCGATGACGCTGGTGCGCTGGCTGACTGCAGGCGCTGGGATCGCCTACGTGCCGCTGATGTGGGTGATCAACGAGATCAATCGCGGGGAACTCGAGATCCTGCTACCACGTTACCAGTCAGATCCACGCCCGGTTTATGCGTTATATACCGAAAAAGATAAGCTGCCGCTGAAGGTACAAGTCGTGATCAACTCGCTAACGGATTATTTTGTTGAGGTCGGTAAATTGTTTCAGGAGATGCACGGGCGCGGGAAAGAGAAGTAGTTCATGTGCGGAGGCCGGATAAGGCGTTTATGCCGCATCCGGCAACCAATGCCTGATGCGGCGCTTACCTGCCTGGATAGATTACGCGGTACCGCCAACAGTCAGGTTATCAACTTTCAGCGTTGGCTGGCCCACGCCAACCGGTAAACTTTGCCCTTCTTTACCGCAGACACCCACGCCGTTATCCAGTTTCAGGTCGTTGCCCACCATCGAAATCTGCTGCATGGTTTCGATACCGGAACCAATCAACGTTGCGCCTTTCACCGGTTTAGTTACTTTACCGTTTTCAATCAGATACGCTTCTGAGGTGGAGAAAACGAATTTGCCGGAGGTGATATCCACCTGACCGCCACCAAAGTTCGGTGCATAGATACCGTACTCAACGGATTCAATAATTTCCTGCGGGGTCGATTTACCCGGCAGCATATAGGTATTGGTCATACGCGGCATAGGCAGATGAGCGTAGGATTCACGGCGACCGTTGCCAGTCGGCGTCATGCCCATCAAACGCGCGTTGAGTTTATCCTGCATGTAGCCTTTCAGAATGCCGTTCTCAATCAGCACGTTGTACTGGCCTGGCGTACCTTCGTCATCAATCGCCACCGAACCACGGCGATCGACCATCGTGCCGTCATCAACCACGGTACACAGTTCAGAAGCCACCAGCTCCCCGACCTGACCACTAAAGACCGAAGTACCACGGCGGTTGAAGTCGCCTTCCAGACCGTGACCCACCGCCTCATGTAACAGTACGCCCGGCCAACCTGCGCCAAGTACTACCGGCATGGTGCCCGCTGGTGCAGCAACGGCAGAAAGATTGACCAACGCCATACGCACTGCTTCTTTTGCCCACGCATCCGCACGGACTTCACCGTCGAGATCGGCAAGGAAGAACTCATAACCAAAACGACCGCCGCCACCACTGGCACCGCGTTCGCGTTTGCCATCTTCTTCGACCAAAACGCTCACGGAAAGACGCACCAGCGGACGAACATCCGCCGCTAGCGTGCCGTCGGTGGCCGCAACCAGAATTAATTCATAGACACCACTGAGGCTGGCAGTCACTTCCTGTACGCGCTTGTCCGCTTCGCGGGCAACCTTATCGACGCGACGCAGGATATCCAGCTTCTCTTCACGGCTCATGCTTTGCAGCGGATCTACCGAGGTATACAACGGGCTATGCTCTACCGCGCCCAGCGTCTGTACTTTGCCATCACCACTATCACGGACGATGGTGCGCGCCGCTTGCGCACTCTGTTCCAGCGCCAGCAGGCTGATTTGGTCAGCGTAAGCAAATCCGGTTTTTTCACCACTGATTGCACGCACGCCAACGCCCTGATCGATGTTGTAAGAACCATCTTTAATAATGCGGTCTTCTAAAACCCAGGATTCGTGATAGCTCGACTGAAAATAGAGATCGCCATAATCAAGGCGACGTTCGGCCAGTTGACCGAGGATCGCGAACAAGTCCTGATGTTTCAGGCCGTTCGCCGCTAGCAATTGTTCACTTACCAGGTTCAGACTCATCGTTTTTGCTACTCGTTAGTTACTGCAGTAGAGGATTTTTTACGGCTGCCGGATGCGGCGTGAACGCCCTGTCCGGCCTACGGTTATGTTCCGGCTCGTTGGCCTTTGGCAACGATTATCATATGAGATTGGGGCAATTACGCGCCCTCGTCAAATCATTGCGCTTTTTCTTTACGCGGTTGGCGCAACACTTCGTTGATTTGCGGATCGTCCAGCGGACCCGAAATGTGATAGCGCAAAATGGAGACTTTGCTCCACAGCGGCCCCAGCACTTTACTGGCTGCAAATACTGCCGCTCCAACAATGGGGTTAACCGCAAAAGCCGCAGCCACGCCCACCGTCGCAGAAATCTCTGGTGCGACAACCGCTTCCATATTCAGGTCGCGACGTACCAGATTTACCGACCCTTTCATGGCGATATCCGCCTCCAGGCCATCCACCAGCGTGTCGTCGGTGTGCATAACGCCGTCTTTAATCCACGCGGTGCTGCGAATGGAGTCAAAATAGAACCCTTCGCCAAAAGTGTCTCTGAAATCAAAACGCAGCTTACGCATCAGGGCATCTACGCTCAATAAGCGCAGCAATTGCCCGGCATGTCCGGTATTGATTTCGGTAATTTCGCCTTTACCCAGTTGAGTATGAATGATGCCATTCAACGTCGCCTCATCTGGCTGCCACGGTGCTTTACGCCAGTGTAAATCGTAATCCACATTAAATGACGACTGCCGTATGGGCGTCGTGACACCAAAAAATTCTGCGGCGGCATCAATTTTCTGCCCGCGCAGTTTTCCTTTCAGCGAGGTACGTTCATTCCCCGGATTGTTAACCCATTCACCATCGGCAGTGAGCCGCGAAAAACCAGTATCAATCAGTCCATTGGTCAGCGTTAACGTATCGCCAGAAATAGTGAGATCACTGTCAATACGACCGAATTTTTGCCCCCAGAACCAGCACTCTGCGCATCGTATTTGTGCGTCTGGCCAGCCACGGAAGTTAATGCGCTCCGTTGTCGGGAAAGGTGATGACGGCGTTGAATCACCACGAGTTTTCGCCTCGCTCGGGTTGTAATAAAGATATTTGATATTCGCCAGCCACGGCGCGTTATTACGCATCGCCAGCGTGGCGTTGATTTCACGCCCTTGCGCCTCAACCTGGGTGCCATTTGCCGTCGGTTGCGAAACAATACTCAGATTATTCCATTGCTGATTTCCCAGCGACAACATAGGCGTACGTAACGTTATGTGTTGTGGGAAACTCGCTGCACCACCGACACTCTCCGCCGCACCTTTCTGGAACAGGGCCAGCCACTCGGCACCATTCATCGGCGGCATATTGAGTTCAACACCACTTTGTTCCGGCAACGGCGGGAGCGTTTTACTGTCTGCCGCCCAAATAGCACGGTCGAGCGTCAGCTTTTGACCAAGCAACCAGCGGCTATTGAAATGGTTATCCGCACCAGCCTGTCCGGTTAAATCAAAACTGTTGAGATTGCCATCAACCTTAACGTTTACCGGCAGTGGTTCACCCGCAGGTTTGGCTAACGGTGAAGGTAAGTGACTGCTCACATTCTTCAAATCGCCGTTAAGCTCTACGTTATACGTCGCGCCAGCATGATAAGGCAGCTCAATGCCCACTTTACCATCCCACGCCACGCTGCCACTTAATGCTTCGTTCACCGCTGCAGGCAGAACGCCGGTTTTCGCTGGTTGCCAGTTACCGTTGAGATTCACCGCGACCTGGTAGGCTTTTGCCCCTTCTTTGGTGGAAAAATCCACGTTCAACGGCTGATTAAACCAGTTCGCTGTCAGTGGTTCACTTTGCAGATCGCCATTGATAAAGCTGAATTTACCGCTCAAATTTTTCAGTGTGCTATCAAGCGGTTTGATAAACAGACTGTTGTTACGCAGCGTCACTTCACCTTTCGCGGTAACCAGTTCGCCGTTTAGCGGAATATCGAGATGTAAGCGAGCATTCACATCGCCGTCGAGCTGGAGTTCTTGCAGGGTCGCACCCAGGGAATCTTTCAGCGGTGTCTCATCAAAGTAAGGGCCAACGGCTTTACCCGGACCTTTAATGTCAGCGTCAATCAGCAGTTTTTCTTTTGAGTAGTCAGGGATCACTGCGGTGAGATTACTCGCGCGCACGCCGCCCAGATTAACGCCATCGGTTTTCATCCATAAACCGTCGTTAATAAAGTCCAGTTCAATATCAAGGTTAGTTAATGCAGGCCAGTCCGGCTGGAAGGCAAACTTCGCGTTGCGCAGCGGCACCAGCACTTCAAACTGACCTTCGTTGTGTTTATAGGGGAAGAGTTGCGGATTGCCACCATAAACCAGCGTCGCGTTATCCGCTTCACCGCCCTGAATCGCGCCACTTAAGTAATCAACCAGGTCTTTACCCATCAAGTTTTCCGGGAAATAGCGCCAGGCTTGTGAACCATCATCGGTACTGATGCCAGCCAGAATACCCAGCCAGGGTTCATCGTTAGCAGGTTGCAGGTAACGAAAACCGCCGCGCGCATGGACGGCTTTGGCTTTAACGTCAATATTACGCCCATCCAGCTGGAAACCTTTGTCATTGTTCAGCCAGCTTATCGTAGCCTGGCCGTCTGCGATTTCCAGTGGCGCACGGAATACCGTTTCGTAAGGCATCTTTGCCTGCTTCATCGACGCGGTAAGCAAACCATTTTCTACGCTGCCGGAAAGCGTCCCGGAGAAGTGTTCCGCACCCGGTAATAATTTCCATTGCTTCCAGGCCAGATCGCTCCACGATGCCTGAAAACGGGTCTTGTCTGCCGCCTGAAGCGGGATATCCAGCGCCAGAGTGTTAATCTTGCCGCTCGGTTGTGTGGAGCGCCAAACATCACCAAGTGCAGGTGAAAGTTTCGCGGCCAGCGGGCGTACGCCCTCCAGGCCTGCCAGCTCCAGATTACTGGCGCGAATCCGGAGTTCGTCACTGCGTTTATTGTCTTTGCCGCCAACGTTCTGTTCCGGTATCCAGGCCAGCGTCAATGCTCCGCTCGGCCAGGGTTTGCCGTCCATCGTGATCCGTGTGTCGGGAATAGAGAACTGCCAGCCCGGGTTTTCACGCGTAATATGCGCGGTAAGATTATCCACCGACAGCGTATGCGTTTGCTTCTCGCCCAACCAGCTGGCACCGCCCTGTTTCAGCCAGACGTCACCGCCGGTTACATCGCCTTTGTCGATCGTCATCCAGCCTTCAAGGGAGAACTGTGCCGTTTCCAGCGCAATATTGTCCTGCATCCATTTACCGAGCCACGGCTTCAGGTCGATGTCATCCGCCTGGAGCCAGACGCGACCATTGCTTAACAACCCCTCATCATCGCGCAAATCCATGCGCACCTGCATCACGCCGTGCTGTCCGGTAAGGCTGGAGAGGCTTACCAGGCCTTCCGCACGGTGTCGACGTGGATCGTTCAGCCAGGTGAGTTGTGGGATCGCCAGCTCGGCGCGCTGACCGGATGGCGTCAGGAAACTGACTTCACTGTCGCGGAGATCGAAATGGTCGAATTGACGAAGAAACAGATCGCTGATGTGACTGGCTTCCAGGCTATCATTACCACCACCGCTGGTGATAGGAGTGTTGGTGCGAAAGCGCAGCTGCCAGAAAGTGAGATCACGAAACTGCCAGCGCATATGTAACAAGCTTTGCCAGACATCCAGCGCCAGAGTAACGCGTTTAACCGAAAATTCGCCGCCATCTTTTAGTTCTGCACGGATGTCGTGCGCTTCAAGCGTCGGGCCAAAATTCTGCCAGCTGGCTGAGAGCTGACTGGCTTCAACCGGCATGCCAGTCGCGGATTCTATTTTGTTGAGGATTTCCGGACGCCAGGCGTCAAGATGCGGTAAAGCAATACGCAGGCCGCTAACCAGCAGGGCAGCGATCACAACGAGCGCGGCTCCAGTAAGCAGTAAAATCCCCGGCAATCGCCTCACCCGTCACTCCTTGTCTGCTAAAAATGTGACTCAAAAACCCTTTGCCGGATGGCGGCCCAGCATCTGTTTACATCATTACGACGTCAAACTGCTCCTGGTTATAGAGCGGTTCAATTTGTACTTTAACCTGTTTGCCAACGAAAATTTCCACTTCCGCCAGCGAGTGTGACTCTTCGCCTTTCAAGGCTTCGGCTACTGCCGGAGAAGCATAGACCAGGAAACGGTCGGAATCGTAAGCATGGTGTACACGAACAATCTCGCGCATGATTTCATAGCATACCGTTTCCACGGTTTTCACCGTTCCGCGACCGTGGCAGGTTGGGCATTCGTTACATAGTACGTGCTCAATGCTTTCGCGGGTGCGTTTACGCGTCATCTCCACCAGCCCCAGCGCCGAAAAACCATTAACGCTGGTTTTCACCCGGTCTTTGCTCAACGCCTGCTCCAGCGAATGCAACACGCGGCGACGGTGATCTTCATTATTCATGTCGATGAAATCAATAATGATAATCCCGCCCAGATTGCGCAACCGTAACTGGCGAGCGATAGCCTGCGTCGCTTCAATATTGGTATTGAAAATGGTGTCGTCCAGATTGCGATGACCGACAAACGCTCCGGTATTGATGTCCACGGTGGTCATCGCTTCGGTCTGGTCGATAATCAGATAACCACCGGATTTCAGTTCTACTTTGCGTTCCAGCGCTCGCTGGATTTCGTTTTCGACATCAAAGAGATCGAAAATCGGCTGGCGTCCGGTGTAATGCTCCAGCTTGCTGGTCATCTCGGGAATGTACTCCGAAGTAAACTCCAGCAATGCTTCGTAAGTCAGGCGCGAGTCAACGCGAATGCGGTCCAGCTCGGCGTCAGCGAAATCACGCAGAACACGCTGCGCCAACGCCAGTTCGCCGTACAGCTGATAACGGGTCTGCGGGCGCTTTTTACGCTCCATAACTTTGGTCCAGACACGTTTCAGATAAGCGGCATCGGAAGCCAGTTCAGCCTCGCCAACCCCTTCCGCTGCTGTACGGATGATAAACCCGCCCTGCTCGTCGCAATACTCTGCGACCACTTTTTTCAGGCGTTCACGTTCGGATTCGCTTTCGATACGTTGGGAAACCCCAACATGAGAAGCACCTGGCATAAAAACCAGATAGCGAGATGGCAGAGTGATATCGGTGGTCAGGCGCGCACCTTTAGTACCAAGCGGATCTTTCACCACCTGCACCATCAGATCTTGCCCCTGACGGACCAGTTCCGAGATGTCGCGCACCGTGAATTGCTTTTGCTCTTCACCCGCCACACACTCAGTATGCGGCATGATGTCGGATGCATGAAGAAACGCGGCTTTATCCAGCCCAATATCTACAAAAGCCGCCTGCATACCCGGAAGTACACGACTTACACGACCCTTGTAGATATTGCCTACTATTCCGCGTCGCGCCTCACGTTCAATATGAATTTCCTGCAGAATACCGCCATCAATATACGCCACTCGCGTTTCCGAAGGCGTTACGTTTACCAACAATTCAGCCGTCATGTTTATCCCTTTTCTCACGCAGTGCGTTAAAATTACTTAATAATTCATACGTTTCAACCAGCGGTAAGCCGACTACGGCGTGGTAGCTGCCATTTATCTTCCTGACAAAACAGCCACCCAACCCCTGAATACCGTATGCACCTGCTTTATCTAACGGTTCTCCGCTGGCGACATAGCCCGCGATGTCTTCGTCTGTTAACGTTCTGAACGTCACATCGGTGACCACCAGGCAATCGAGAATGTGCTGACTGTCGGCCAACGCCACTGCCGTCATCACCTGATGGGTCTGACCCGATAGTTTGCGCAACATCTGCGCCGCATGATCTGCGTCGCGCGGTTTCTCCAGCACTTCTCCATTCAGGATAACGATAGTATCCGCCCCCAGCACCGGGAGATCCTGCGCCGTGTGCGTGACACCCGCCTGTGCTTTCTCGCGCGCCAGACGCACAACATATTGCTGCGCGCTCTCCTGCGGCTGACGCTGCTCCTCAATGCCCGTAACAATACGTTCAAAGGTCACGCCAAGTTGCGCAAGTAACTCCTGACGACGCGGAGAACCGGAAGCTAAATACAGAGAAGTCATAGAAACCTTTATTGCACTGCAAACTGCTGACGGACTTTACGCATCAGCAAGAAAATCCACGGCCAGAGCACTCCATTGACTACACTACTCCAGAACACTTCCGGTCTGAAAGAGACGTTAATCACTAAAAACTCTGCCCAGAAAACAATAATATCCACCACCAGCGAAAGCAACATGACGACCAGCGCCTGCTGCCATAATGCGAGGTTGCGGAAAAGCTGGTATTTCAGCGCCACCAGGTAAGCAATGATGCTCATCGCCAATACGCGTACGCCAAGCGTCGAGCCGCTGATCAGATCCAGTATGGCACCCATCACAAAACCTGTGCCCACATTTACGCGATGAGGCAAGGCCAGGATCCAATACAACAAGATGAGTAACACCCAGTTTGGCCGGAAAACAATCAGGTTATCCGGCCAGGGCATGATTTGCAGCAACAGCGCAATGAGGAAAGAGAGCCAGATTACCCAGCGTCCCTGGCTACGATAGCTCGCCACTATTGCCCTCCCGGCGCACGCGCAGGCGGTTGAGCACCACTTTGCGGCGGCGTAGCCCTTTGTGGAGAGCGATTAGCAGCAGGCTGTGTCGGCGCAGCAGGCGCAGTAGCTGCATTTCCTGTCGCCGGTTGCTGCGGAGTCGGCTGAGCGATCCCCGTTGCCGGTTCGGGTAACTTTGGCCCCATCGCGTCTGGCGAAGGCAATACCTGCGGCATCATCTGCATCAGACGTTCATTAGCAACACGATGCACCTCTTCCGGCGTCATCGGGTTAGCGCCGTTACGATCCGCGCCCCACAGCAGCAGCAGATAACGCAAACGTTGCAGTCCCGCAGTCGGACGCGCCTGAATCACAGTATAAGCGCGCTGGGTATCGAGTTTTACGGAAGAGACAACCGCCACCGGATAGCCTTCCGGGAAACGACCGCCCAGACCGGAAGTCACCAGCACATCACCAACACGAATATCCGTATTCGCTGGCAGATGCTCAAGCTGCAAATCATCCGTACAACCGTTACCGGCTGCAATTACACGGATATCGTTGCGCAGTACCTGGATTGGCAGCGCGTGGGTCGCATCACAAATCAGCAATACGCGACTGGTCAGTTTAGCGACGGCCACCACCTGACCAACAACACCTTTGTCGCTGATGACCGGCTGGCCTTCATAAACGCCATTAACGCTACCTTTATCGATAACAACTTGATCGCTATAAGGATCGTTAACCGTAGAGATAACCTGAGTCACCATTTTCTGCTCATCCTGACGCAGCGGGGAACCCAGCAGCTCGCGCAGACGCGCGTTCTCCTGTTTGTATTGTCCAAGCATCAGCAGTTCGCTGTTTTTCAGTAACAGTTCCTGACGTAACGCCCGGTTTTCAAGTTCTAGTTGGTCACGCGAGGCCAGCGTCTGCGATACGCCATCCAGCAATTCACGAGGAGCATTGGAAACAAAGTAGAAAGGACTGACGGCGGTATCCATATAAGTACGGATTTGACTGAACGTCCCCAGGCGGCTGTCGGCAATAATAATGCCGAGCGCCACCAGCACCGCCAGAATAAGGCGAATCTGTAGCGACGGGCCACGGCTAAAAATTGGCTTCATAAGTTATGCGTATTCTCGTATCAGACCAGGCAGGGTAAGCAGACGCTTCTCCTGCCTGTATCCGATTACTCTTCGCTGAACAGGTCGCCGCCGTGCATGTCGATCATTTCCAGCGCCTTGCCACCACCGCGCGCCACACAGGTCAGCGGATCTTCAGCAACAACGACTGGAATGCCGGTTTCTTCCATTAACAAACGGTCAAGGTTACGCAGCAGTGCGCCACCACCGGTGAGCACCATGCCACGCTCGGAGATGTCGGAAGCCAGTTCTGGCGGGCACTGTTCCAGTGCAACCATTACCGCGCTCACAATACCGGTCAGCGGTTCCTGCAGTGCTTCGAGGATTTCGTTGGAGTTCAGGGTAAAACCGCGTGGAACACCTTCTGCCAGGTTACGGCCACGAACTTCGATTTCACGGACTTCATCGCCCGGGTAAGCCGAACCGATTTCATGCTTGATACGTTCTGCGGTGGCTTCACCGATCAGAGAACCGTAATTACGACGCACATAGTTGATGATAGCTTCATCAAAACGGTCACCACCAATGCGCACGGAAGAGGAGTAAACCACGCCGTTCAAGGAGATAACAGCAACTTCAGTGGTACCACCACCGATATCAACCACCATAGAACCGGTCGCTTCAGAAACCGGGAGGCCAGCACCAATTGCGGCAGCCATCGGTTCTTCAATCAGGAAGACTTCACGGGCACCAGCGCCCTGCGCGGATTCACGAATTGCGCGGCGTTCAACCTGGGTTGCGCCAACCGGCACACAAACCAGAACGCGCGGGCTTGGACGCATAAAGCTGTTGCTGTGCACTTGTTTGATGAAGTGCTGGAGCATTTTTTCAGTCACGAAGAAGTCGGCGATAACGCCGTCTTTCATTGGGCGAATAGCAGCAATATTGCCCGGCGTACGGCCCAGCATCTGCTTCGCGTCATGACCTACTGCAGCTACGCTTTTCGGTGAACCGGCACGATCCTGACGAATGGCCACCACGGAAGGCTCATTCAATACGATGCCTTGTCCTTTTACATAAATGAGGGTATTCGCAGTACCCAGGTCAATGGACAAGTCATTGGAAAACATGCCACGAAATTTTTTCAACATACTAAGGGATAATCCTGAAAGCTGGGGCGGAAAAGAAAATCCGCTTACTTTACCAACCACACGCAGCAGCGACAAGGCGCAAAAATCATCTGCTACGGTGAAAATTAGTGCAGTTCGTTTCCTTTGTTACAAATCTCTGCCTGAGTCCAGAAAGGCTTAATGCATCAGCAGCATTCCTCGCCTGTTTGCAACCGCGTAAGGTCATTCATCTGCATATGTGCTGCAACAATCTGGCGAGCAGACAAGCACACTCCCATGAGACGCAGCGCGCGTTATTCTACGTGAAAACGGATTAAACGGCAGGTTAAACCGAGTATCTTTGTGAATATTTTTTCACGTTAGTATCAAGTGGCTGTGAGGGCGCGAAAAAATCCCCTTGCCCACCTGTAACACCGCGCTGAATCAGGGTCTGCCACTCGCTTCGCGAACGCACGCCGGTGGCGTAAACCTGGGTGCTGGTCCCGGAGCAGGCTTCCACCAGGCTTTGAACCAGCAGCTGATTCTCCGTTCGCTTCTCAATGTTTCTGACCAGCCCCGGATGGAGCTTGAGTAACTCAACATTAAGTTCTTTGATCCAACTGGTGCTTACCAGCGTCAAACCAGCCTGGTTGACGGCTACCCGCACCCCTAAAGCATTCACTAAACGAATAACAGGTTGTAAACGACTGATATGTTGACCTACATCGGCCTCTGCAAGTTCAATAATTATGCGTTTTCGTTGCGATCTTTCACATTGCATTAACGTATCGCGCAGCCAACGCTGAAAACGCGGGCGAATCAGCGACTCAACGGTAACCTGAATCGCCAGATTTTCCTCCGGCCAGTAACGCAATAGTGGAATAAGACGGCTGATTTGCAGGCGGTCATACTCTTCCGATAAGCCAAATTGTAAGACCATCGGCATATACTCCGCCGAGCTAACCTCTTCATTACCATCGAAGATGCGGCACATGAGTTCTCGATGATGAACCTGACCTTCGCGAGTAACCGCCGGTTTTTGATAAAGGCGCGGGCCGCCGCGACTCAGCATTTGCTCGATAAGCGTACGCCAGCGAACATTACCGCGTCCTTTTTCAGGCAACGAGTCATCGTAAATAGCCCAGCTATTGCCGCCCTGCAATCCCGCATTACGCGTGGCAGACTCTGCATGTTCCATTACCTGCTCGGTATCCTGACCACTACGCCAGGCACAGATACCAATGTGGATCATATCGTCGCGATCGAGCATTTTATTGTTCGGCAAGGTATCGACGGCTTTGATTAACTGACTGGCGATGCTCTCTGCCTCTTTTAACGTCCGGTGCGGCAACAGCGCAGCAAAATCACTGCGGTGGTAACGCGCCAGCAGTGCGCCAGGGTAGCGCATCATAAATGTCGACAGCAGATTCGTCAGAGTGAAGAACTGTTCTTCAACCTGGCTGTGCCCCCAGGTATCGCTCAACATATTGAAATCCGGTAGACGAATCATCATCACGATCCCGTGGGTACCTACTTTCTCCTGATCTTCCAGTAACGTTGCTAACTGATTATCGAAGAAGAGTCGGTTATTGAGGCCGGTTTTCATGTCCTGGGCGGCATAAGAGCGGATCAGCGTATCAAGACGGCTGTGTTGTTCGCGTGCGTTCTGAATTTCACGAAGCAGCGTATCCAGCGCACTGCTGGTTCTGGGCGGCCATTCATAGATGGTTCCCAACACATTAGAGCCACGCTCACCGTTTAAGATACGAGTAGCCCGGGTTTCCAGCAATTCTTGCCCGGCAAGTTGCCGTTGTAACCAGCGTACCGCCAGGAAGAGCATAAGAATGATAAAGCCAATCGCCCCCGTGAGCGGCGCGGTGGTCATCAACGAATGGAAATAGTTGCCCATCGGATCCTGATAAACCAGACGCAGCGACATCCCCGGATGCTTTATCAACGGAACGCTCAGTTCGCGAAACAGATCGCTGGTGCCAACCGGACGATAACTACCATTTCTGGCGAGGGTATAAACCTGTTTATCACCATGCAGCAGGTCTACACGAACGATATCTGCTGACATCATTAATTCGGTAATTTGTGGCCTTAATGCGCTGAAGTCATTCGACACAAGGTGGGTATCAATCGCCGTCGCCACCGCCTGAACGCGATGACTAAACTTATACTGAATGGCGTTGTAGAAACTTAGCGAACAGCCCAACAAAGTCACAAAAATTGTTAACCCGGTGAGCAGCGTAACAAAGGCCGAAAATTTCGTCGTTAATCTCATCCTTGTGTTAACTCCGATAGTGAGGAAACGGGCATACTAGCAAATCAGATTTATCTCGCAATTTATTGCGCTTCATCGGCTTTGCTTTTCCATTAGCGAGTATAGTCTTCAGAAATTATTTTCCAATCCATCATGCACATGAGGACCACTTATGCAGGCGTTACTTTTAGAACAGCAGGACGGCAAAACTCTCGCATCGGTACAGACTCTGGACGAAAGTCGCCTGCCGGAGGGCGATGTCACGGTTGATGTTCACTGGTCGAGCCTGAACTACAAAGATGCGCTGGCAATTACCGGTAAGGGAAAAATCATCCGTAATTTTCCGATGATTCCTGGGATCGATTTTGCCGGAACTGTACGCACCAGCGAAGATCCGCGTTTTCATGCCGGTCAGGACGTATTACTCACTGGCTGGGGCGTTGGTGAAAACCACTGGGGTGGGCTGGCGGAGCAGGCGCGAGTGAAAGGTGACTGGCTGGTTGCCATGCCGCAAGGGCTGGACGCGCGTAAAGCAATGATTATCGGTACTGCCGGTTTTACCGCCATGCTGTGTGTGATGGCGCTGGAAGATGCCGGTGTTCGCCCGCAGGACGGCGAGATTGTCGTAACGGGTGCCAGTGGTGGCGTCGGCAGTACCGCCGTGGCGCTGCTGCATAAGTTGGGTTATCAGGTCGTTGCCGTTTCCGGTCGCGAAAGTACCCATGAATATCTGAAAAGTTTAGGTGCCAGCCGTATTCTCCCTCGCGATGAGTTTGCCGAATCCCGTCCTCTGGAAAAACAACTCTGGGCTGGGGCAATTGACACCGTTGGCGACAAAGTGCTGGCGAAAGTGCTGGCGCAAATGAATTACGGCGGCTGCGTGGCGGCCTGTGGTCTGGCGGGTGGTTTTACTCTGCCAACCACGGTCATGCCATTTATTCTGCGTAATGTCCGTTTACAAGGGGTGGATTCAGTGATGACGCCACCAGCACGCCGCGCACAAGCCTGGCAGCGACTGGTCGCCGATTTACCGGAATCATTCTATACCCAGGCAGCAAAAGAGATATCTCTGGCAGAAGCACCAAAATTTGCCGAAGCCATCATTAATAACCAGATCCAGGGTCGCACGCTGGTGAAGATTAACTAACCATTTAGCAAGGATTAATAAGAGAGGGAACTCATTTTGAAATCATTATTCAATCGGTTAACGGGAAAAGCGGTTAGCCGGACAGCTTTCGTCGAACATCTTGGTCAGAAAGTTGTACAACATAATCCAAACTGGAAAGTCATGATTTCGACTGACCATAAATTGATGCGCATTGATACGGGTCACCAAACGGTGGAAAACCCCCTTGATACTCCACTAAATAGTCATTATTGATACGTCCCGTCGTCTGTTAGGTTTAAGGCGCTTTGCCTGGGTGACGCTACGCTTAATCTGTACCTTAACTCTGATCCCAGGGGTGAATAATCTGATTTTATTTGATTATAAATTAACCACTCAAAACTATTTGATGCTGAGCATTGTCAGTTTGTTGATTTTGCGTGCTTTAGCATTTACGTCTATCCGGACGATGCCGTGAAAATTGAGTAATCACCAGCAACCGCTGCGTAATGTCGTCTATCTTGCCGCGATCCTGACATCCCTACATTATTTGTGGTCTGTGAGGATCATCTCATTGCAGCCCCTCATCTTCGCAGAGCTGGCTTTACAGCTTTTAGCCTTACGTTATAAGAAGTTCCGTCGACGATAGCGCTAATTTCGTGAATTGTGCGGCTTGTTGCAAATTACACGGTGTTGAAGGTTATTTACATGTTAGCTGTTGATTATCTTCCCTGATAAGACCAGTATTTAGCTGCCAATTGCTACGAAATCGTTATAATGTGCGACCTCGTCCTCCCTGACGCAGTTTTTGCGCTGCGGAAAAGGTGACATTGGCGCAACGAAGGTATATTTTGTTTTTTGCCGGAGGATAGCAGCAGATCGCTGCACAATGTCCGTCAAGTCTAAACATTGACACTCTGGGGCAAAATAGACCGGCGTCCCGGCCTGCTGGAATTTATCGCTATGCATACAGCTGTCGGGGCATACGCTTTACAGACGGCGGTGAAACGCCTGTCACAATCACACTAAACAAAGAGTACGGAACCCACTCATGGATATTCGTAAGATTAAAAAACTGATCGAGCTGGTTGAAGAATCAGGCATCTCCGAACTGGAAATCTCCGAAGGCGAAGAGTCAGTACGCATCAGCCGTGCAGCTCCTGCCGCAAGTTTCCCTGTGATGCAACAAGCTTACGCTGCACCAATGATGCAGCAGCCAGCTCAATCTAACGCAGCCGCTCCGGCGACCGTTCCTTCCATGGAAGCGCCAGCAGCAGCGGAAATCAGTGGTCACATCGTACGTTCCCCGATGGTTGGTACTTTCTACCGCACCCCAAGCCCGGACGCAAAAGCGTTCATCGAAGTGGGTCAGAAAGTCAACGTGGGCGATACCCTGTGCATCGTTGAAGCCATGAAAATGATGAACCAGATCGAAGCGGACAAATCCGGTACCGTGAAAGCAATTCTGGTCGAAAGTGGACAACCGGTAGAATTTGACGAGCCGCTGGTCGTCATCGAGTAACGAGGCGAACATGCTGGATAAAATTGTTATTGCCAACCGCGGCGAGATTGCATTGCGTATTCTTCGTGCCTGTAAAGAACTGGGCATCAAGACTGTCGCTGTGCACTCCAGTGCGGATCGCGATCTAAAACACGTATTACTGGCAGACGAAACGGTCTGTATCGGTCCTGCTCCGTCAGTAAAAAGTTATCTGAACATCCCGGCAATCATCAGCGCCGCTGAAATCACCGGCGCAGTAGCAATCCATCCGGGTTACGGCTTCCTCTCCGAGAACGCCAATTTTGCCGAGCAGGTTGAACGCTCCGGCTTTATCTTCATCGGCCCGAAAGCAGACACCATTCGCCTGATGGGTGACAAAGTATCCGCAATCGCCGCGATGAAAAAAGCGGGCGTTCCTTGCGTACCGGGTTCTGACGGCCCGCTGGGCGACGATATGGATAAAAACCGCGCCATTGCAAAACGCATTGGTTACCCGGTGATTATCAAAGCCTCCGGCGGCGGCGGTGGTCGTGGTATGCGTGTAGTACGCGGCGACGCTGAACTGGCGCAATCCATCTCCATGACCCGTGCGGAAGCGAAAGCCGCTTTCAATAACGACATGGTTTACATGGAGAAATACCTGGAAAATCCTCGCCACGTCGAGATCCAAGTACTGGCGGACGGTCAGGGCAACGCTATCTATCTGGCGGAACGTGACTGCTCTATGCAGCGTCGTCACCAGAAAGTGGTCGAAGAAGCGCCAGCACCGGGCATTACCCCGGAACTGCGTCGCTACATCGGTGAACGTTGTGCTAAAGCGTGTGTTGATATCGGCTATCGCGGTGCAGGTACTTTCGAGTTTCTGTTCGAAAACGGCGAGTTCTATTTCATCGAAATGAACACCCGTATTCAGGTAGAACACCCGGTTACTGAAATGATCACCGGTGTTGACCTGATCAAAGAACAACTGCGTATTGCTGCTGGTCAGCCACTGTCGATCAAGCAAGAAGAAGTTCACGTTCGCGGCCATGCGGTGGAATGCCGTATTAACGCCGAAGATCCGAACACCTTCCTGCCAAGTCCGGGCAAAATCACCCGTTTCCATGCACCTGGCGGTTTTGGCGTGCGTTGGGAGTCTCATATCTACGCGGGCTACACCGTACCGCCGTACTATGACTCAATGATCGGTAAGCTGATTTGCTACGGTGAAAACCGTGACGTGGCGATTGCCCGCATGAAGAATGCGCTGCAGGAGCTGATCATCGATGGTATCAAAACCAACGTTGATCTGCAGATTCGCATCATGAATGACGAGAACTTCCAGCATGGTGGCACTAACATCCACTATCTGGAGAAAAAACTCGGTCTTCAGGAAAAATAATTTGTGACGCGCGGTGTTTTCATCGCGCTTAGCAAAGAACGTAATCAACGCCGGGCCTGTTAAGGCTGCCCGGCGTTTTTATTACCGTTAACTAACGGTAGCCTGCAATTTCCGCTTTCAACGCGCTAATTTCAGCATCGCCATCAACAATTCCCAGCTCAAAGCAGTATGTCTTTGTTTCCCCTGGCCCTATAAAGGGCAGACGCCCCTGCGCTCGTTCTTTATCACGACCGTCAGGAAAACTATTGCTGACCTCCAGCCCCATAACATATTCACCCGCGCCTAAATTTTTCCACTGGATAAAGTTGGGTAGCTGCATGGTGTCGAATTTCTCGTAAATTCCCCACCCCAGTTCGGCGTTCACCAGCGCAACTTTACTCATCCCCTGACTGTCGCTATTCAACGTGAGATAGTAAACCTGCTCGTCAAAACCGGGCTGTGGGGTACAAATCTCCAGATGACTGGTTAACCCTTCCGCCGCATGCGGGGTTCGTGGCGTTACGCTTTTAGCCGACAGCAAGATTTCTGCCTGTGGCGATAATAAAGGCCAGCCGTAATTAAAGTGATAAAGAATTTGCAGCGGCTGGCGGGTGAAACCATGATTAGTCACCTTGTCTTCAATGCGCAGCACATTTTCGCCATAACGGCAGCGAATGGTCCTTTCCAACGTCAGATTTTCACCGAACAATCGCGTTTCCCGTACTTTGCCATTGATGACAAATTCAATGCCGTCGTCGGTCCGTTCTGTGCGATATCCCACCTCTTCCGCTGGTGTCGCAGCCAAACGTCCGTGTAATCCCAGCGTTTCTCCGTTATCCTCACAGGGCGTGCCAATGTAGCTAAGTCCGCAGGTAGTCAGTAACCCCGCGTAGAAGCTACGTAAAAACCCGTTGCCCTGAGACTCAAAAAAAGCGGGGGCGACAATGCCGTTGGGGGTGATAAAAGAGAGCGCAGTGTCCTTGTAGCTGGCCCATGCAATATCCAGCGCGCGATCTTTTACCACCGTAAATGCCAATCCCGCACCAGTACGGACATCAAACGCTTCTGTCCCCTTTGATCTGCCACTACGTAACTCATAGTGTTTAATTCCGGCAACCTGCGAGAGATCGCCAATCCACGACCAAATTTCGTTTTTCATTGTGCTGCTTCCCGAATGGACATGTCATGGCGCTGGATGAACGCTTCGATTTCCGCAAGGCGAGACGTTCCCTCCATTGGGCCACGTCGGGTTACCGCCAGTGCACCGCAGGCGTTGGCATATTGTAATGCCCGATGGGCGTCAAACCCTAGCTGGCGGCAGGCAATCCACGCGCCACCAAAGCAGTCTCCCGCACCGGTCGGGTCAACTTCTTCCACCGGATAGCTCTCAACATGAAACTGCTCATTCGCGGAGTAGTAACTGGCACCTTGATTGCCGCGCTTCACAATCACCTCTTTAACACCTTCTTCAAGAAAACCAGCGATTGCACGCTCCGGTGTCGAGTGTGGCGACAAGAGCAACACTTCTCCCTCGCTGGGCATATAGATATCTGTTAACTCAAGAACAAAGTGGAGGGCATCGCGCATTTCTGGAATATCGAGCATCTCTTTACGAATATTCGGGTCGAAAGAAATAACGCCACCATTTGCTTTAACGATGGTTACTGCTTTTTTTACTGCGTCTACCATATGAAATGAAAACAGGGATGAGCCCATAATATGAAAATGGGTACAGTCTTTCAGTATATTTTCATCAACATGCTGCGCCGATAATTTACCGCAAGCGGCATTCTTGATATTAAAAATAAAATCACGATCGCCAGAGTTATGATAAGTAACAAAGGCGCTACCGGTGGCTTCCAGAGGTAAGACTGAAATCCCCCTGATATCCACACCATCAGCAGCCAAACGATGTATATTAATATCACCAAAGCCATCATTCCCCACACAGCTAATGATGCCGCACGGAACGCCAAGACGTGTCACTTGATCGATAAAAATAGCAGGCGCGCCACTGGGATAAGGACCGTTCCAAATTCCGGGTTGATCAAATGGCTGGCCGATTTTACTCGCCATAATTTCAACCAGAATTTCTCCAATTGTGAAGACCTTACTCATATGATTAATTCCTTGAAATGATTAGCTGCGTTTTCTTTTATTTCTTACGTCAAAATAAACGGCTACAAGAATGACTAATCCTTTAACCACCATCTGGTAAAAATAGGGAACATTCATTAAGTTCATGCCATTATTAATAACGCCGATGGTTAATGCGCCGATCACCGTCCCCACCACGGTTCCATAGCCGCCGTTCAGGCTGGTGCCTCCCAGTACAGCCGCGGCAATAGCATCCAGTTCGTAGCTCAAGGCGGAATTCGGTTGCCCGGAATAGAGGCGTGAGGCGAGGATCATCCCGCTGATACCTGCCAGCACGGCTGTAATCATAAAGACTTTAATTTTCAAGCGGGTGACATTTATCCCTGAATAGACTGCCGCTTCTTTATTACCACCAGTGATATAAATTTTTCGTCCAAAGGTTGTTTTAGTAAGGATGAAATGATTAATCAGCAATAAGATCATTAATATCCAGATAGGAATCGGTATATAAAGAAACTCTCCATTCCCCAGCGCCAGAAAAGCATCATCTTTAATCATGATGGGCATACCATCAGTCACTATATAAGCGATACCACGGAAGATCCCCATAGTAGCAACGGTGACAATAAACGAAGGGATACCCGCTATAGCCGTCAAGCCACCATTTATCATCCCCAGAGCCAGGGCTGCAATAATGGATAATGGGACCAATAAAATAAATGGAATTCCCCATGAAGCCCCAAGCGCAGCAAATGTGCCAATCAATGCAATGGTTGAACCGACTGATAAATCAATATCGCCAAGCAAAAGTACATAAGTCATTCCATAGGCGGTAATTGCAATTATCGAAACCTGAAGAATAATATTGGTGATGTTATTAGCGGTGAAAAAACTGTCATTAATAAAACTGAACAGAATGATTAACACCACCATGCCACTCAGAATACCGCCATATTGCCTGAAAACTTTTTTAAAATTATTTGCAATGGGAATATCCGAACGTTTCGGACTGGCAAGAGCTTTCTCTGTCATTTAACGTACTCCTGTTGCAGCGGTCATTACCTGTGTCTGCGTTAAATTTTCACATGAATAAATATCGGCAATCGTTTTATTACGCATCACCACCAGACGATCGCTAAGTGCCATGACTTCAGGCAGTTCAGAGGACACCAGAATAATTGCTGTTCCTGCCGCAGCCAGTTGACGTATCACGTTATAGATTTCAAATTTTGCGCCGACATCCACTCCGCGCGTAGGCTCATCGAGCAATAAAATACGTGGGGTTTTCTCCAGCCACTTCGATAACACGATTTTCTGTTGATTACCGCCGCTTAGCGCCCCCACAGCCTGATGTACAGAACTCACTTTAGTATTCATTCTGGCAATAGATTGCAGCGTCTTCGTCTCTTCTTGTCGGTGATTGATGAGTCCCATCCGCGAAGCGTTATATTGAAACGCCACGTGGTGCGTGTTCATATTGACGTCGTGCATCAGCACTAACCCTTCTTCCTTGCGGTTTTCGGTCACAAATGCAATGCCATGATCAATGGCCTGTTTGGGATTAGCGATCCTGACTTCCTTGCCATCGATCAACACAGTCCCGTGATACGAAACGAGGCCAAATAGCGCCTTCATCACATCGGAACGCCCGGCCCCCACCAGGCCAAAAAATCCGAGGACTTCCCCCGGACGCACAGCGAAACTGACCTCTTTAAAAAGCGAAGGATGGGAAAGGTTTTTTACTTCCAGTTTTGCAGGAACATTTTCATCCGGCTTTTCCCCAAGACGTGCTGGCCAAATATTTTTCATTTCCCGACCAACCATTTGGGCAATCAAATGCTGGATATCACTGTTTTTCTTTTCATGCGTAGCGATATACTCACCGTCGCGGATCACCGAAATATCATCTGAAATCCGCATAATTTCATCCATGCGATGAGAGATATAAATAACCGCACAACCTCGCTGCTTTAATTTCTCAATAATGTTAAACAGAATCTCTGCTTCATTATCACTTAGCGAAGATGTCGGTTCATCCATAATCACGACATCTGCTGCATAGCTTAAGGCTTTGGCAATTTCTACCAGTTGCCTATGTGCCATCGACATATTGCCGACCATTTCCAGCGGATCCAGTGGGATGCCCAGTTCCGCGAGGAGATTCTGGCAATCTGCGAGCATTTTTTTATCGTTAATAATGCCAAAACGTCGCGGTTCATTATTGGCATAAATATTTTCCGCCACTGTCATATTATTACTCAGGCTCAGTTCCTGAAAAATAATAGCAATCCCTAACTGACGTGAATGCTGCGGATTATTAATTGTGATAGTTTCACCACGTAGTTTTATTGTTCCCTGGGTTGGCGGATAAACACCGGCCAATATTTTCATTAATGTCGATTTACCGGCACCATTCTCACCTAATAAAGTATGTACCCGCCCTTTACGTAAAGAGAGTGTAATATCTTTTAATGCCTGAACATGACCAAATGTCTTCGCAATATGCGAAACATCAAGAATAACATCCGTCATAATGACCTCGGTGTCACAACAAAACGTCGATAACGTTTTGTTGTGAAATGAAGATGTTTATTATTTACCTGTATATACGCCGGGTTGTACCGGGATCATTTTCTCTACCGGTTTACCATTGAGGTGATCAACAGCGGCATCAATGGCTTTAGCACCCATTTGATCGGGATATTGCCGAATCACGGCCGCAAACGTTTTTTCACTATCAACGGCATCTCGCGCTTCTTTCATACCATCAAAACCAATGATTTTGATGTTGTCGTTATGCGCAGATTTCGCTGCGATAACCGCTGCCAACGCCGCATCATCACCAAAGCCAAACAGACCATTCAGGTTGGCGTTGGCCTGCATAATGTTTTGCGCAGTCGTTAACGCTTCAGCCCGCGTTATACCCGGCTGTTCAGCAACAATTTTAATATCCGGTGTCTCGCTTAACCCTTTCTTAAAACCATCAACGCGCGCAACCACCGATTGTAGTGCCGGATAAGAAATAATGGCTACAGTACCTTTACCATTCAAAAGTTTGCCCATTAACTTGCCTGCTTCAACGCCTCCCGCATAGTTATCGGTCGCAACGTGCGATACGACCGGAACGCCTTCCGCAGCGACATCAACGGTGATAACGGGAATACCGGCCTTATCGGCTTTAATTATCGCTGCCTGGACGCCTTTCGAATCAACCGGAGAGATAATAATGGCATCCACTTTTTTAGTAATAAAATCCTCAACATCAGAAAGCTGTTTGTTTAAATCCTGATTGGCAATAGAGACACTTAAATTGACATTGTCTTTTTTCGCCTCTTCTTTCATTGCATTTGCGAGGTCGATATAAAAAGGGTGTTGCTGTGTTAATAATGAAGCTCCAATCTTATACTCTTTTGCCAATGAACTTTGCGAGAACAATGCCAGGCTCACCATCATAGCGGAACCAAGTAATTTAATATTTTTCATAAACAATCCTCATTGTTTTTGTAGGGTACAACGTCTTAAATTTTTCCTTCACTGCCACAGACGCCAATAATGCGGGTTACAACTTCCTTCATAGCGGCCTTTGCCGGCTGCATATAATGACGAGGATCATTTGCCGCTGGATTGTTGTAGAAATATCCTTTTAATGCATCGGCAAACGCAATTTTCAATTCTGTCGCGACATTTACTTTACAAATACCGTGGCGAATACAGAGCTGAACGTCCTGTTCCGATAGGCCTGAAGCTCCATGCAACACCAGCGGAATTTCCACCAGCTGGCGAATTTGTTCCAGCCGCACAAAATCCAGACGTGGTTCATGCGCATATAAACCATGTGCAGTGCCTATTGCTACCGCCAGAGAGTCAATTTGGGTACGTTGAACAAACTCTGCAGCTGCGGCTGGTGAGGTATAAGTTGAATCTTTTTCATCCACCAGCAGATCGTCCTCCTGACCGCCAAGACGCCCTAGCTCGGCCTCAACGCTAACATCAAAGCGATGGCAAAAGGCGGTAACTTCTTGCACTCGCGCAATGTTGTCTTCAAATGGCAAATGGGAACCATCAATCATGACAGAACGGATCCCTGCGCGGACCTTGTTAAAAATGTCATCACACTCTTCATGATGATCGAGATGCAGGACTAATGGTAGGTTGTACTCGCGAGCCAGCGATTGTACTAACGAAATCAAACTTCCCACGCCGCCATAACGATAAGTACCCGGTGTTCCCGCCAGCATAACGGGAGAGCGAAGTTGTGCAGCGCTCTCAACAACTACCTGTAAAGTTTCAAGGTTATGAATGTTGAAAGCAGGGACGGCATATCCCTCTGACTGGGCTTTTTTCAGCATGTTTTTGCTTGAAATGATGTACATCGCAGCTCCTGATATTTGTCGTTCACCTTACAAAATGAAGAAAGAGAATCTTCACTTTCATTTTGAAAGCAAACTAGCACAGCAAAAGCGGTAAAAAGCGTGATGCATGTCGAATATCATCAAAATAACTTACAAAAAATAACTTAATTTATTTTTCACTTTGAAAATGAAACCAATGATGACTTTGGACAGATATGGAAATATGCATTTATTTTCAATGCATTAAGCTATTTTTGCTGCAATTTTTGCCCTATGCTTTTATTTTCGAATTGTCGATATTATTGAAGGGTAACTTTCAAAGAAAAATACAAGGGGCTATAGTGTTACGCATTAAAGGCCAATGAAGAGTGTTAACGTGCCGAGAAAATCGTCTAACCTACTGAAACGAAGATTAAAAATTGCAGAAATTGTTGCCACCCAGGGTGAAATCAAAGTTGATGACTTATCTGCTCAACTTGGTGTCTCTGGCGTGACGATCCGCGGCGATCTCAGTTATCTGGAGCAACAGGGATATTTAAAGCGTTCTTTTGGCGGTGCTATTGCAACCCCCCTCTCCTCTGAACCAGAAGCGATACAACCGATTGCGCCGTTGTCTCTGGCACAACAAATGGAAATAGCGCGACATTGCGCACGGTTAATTCGCGATCGTGACACGCTATTTCTTGGACATGGCATAATCTGCCGTAAGATCATTCCCTTGCTCAGCGAAGTGAAAAAACTGCGTCTGATCACCAACGATCCCGAACATGCGCTGCTGGCAAATCAGTTTATTGATGGCGAAATAATACTGGCTGGCAGTGAAATGCTACGCCCCGACACCGCATTGGCCGGAAAACCGCTCGAACAGGCACTTCAGCATTTCACCATTACACATAGCATTCTGGAAATCAGCCATCTGGATACTGATGGTACTTTAAATACCAACGCTCCCAGACTTGCCGCTGCCTGGCAGCTCTGTTTCGATAATGCCCAGAATAAGACGGTTATCGTTGCCGCCGATCCTGCGCCATCAACGGCAGCCATTGGACATTTGCATCAGGCAGAAAATGTGATCGTCAGCCGCAGCATTAACGAACAATATCAGCAACAATTGCAGTCGGCTGATTTCGTTATCCTTTATACCAGTAATGAGTGCTTTACCTGGTCCAATCGCGAAAGGCTTCAGGAATGAGAGGGGTTTTGTGACAATAACTATCTGCGCTATGGGCGAATTGCTGGCCGAGTTTTTGTCCCGCAACCCACATCAAAAATTCACTCAGCCGGGGGAGTTTATCGGGCCATTTCCTAGCGGTGCGCCTGCAATTTTTGCAGCTCAAGTGGCAAAACTGTCCCATCGGGCCATCTTCTTCGGATGTGTTGGTAATGATGATTTTGGCCGACTCATTGTAGAACGTCTTCGTCATGAAGGTGTCATTACCGATGGGATCCACGTGATGAACAATGCCGTGACAGGTACGGCGTTCGTAAGTTATCAAAATCCACAGCAGCGGGATTTCGTCTTTAATATCCCTAATAGCGCCTGCGGTTTGTTTACTGCCGAGCACATTGATAAGGATCTGCTAAGACAGTGTAATCATCTGCATATTGTGGGCTCATCGTTGTTCTCATTTCGCATGATCGATGTCATGCGTAAAGCAATAACGACGATCAAATCTGCTGGCGGCACTGTCTCTTTCGATCCCAATATTCGAAAAGAGATGCTGAGTATTCCTGAAATGGCTCAGGCTCTCGATTATTTGATTGAATATACGGATATTTTTATCCCCAGCGAAAGTGAACTTCCTTTCTTCGCGCGTCACAAAAATCTTTCAGAAGAACAGATTGTTAGCGATCTTCTACACGGCGGCGTAAAACATGTAGCGATAAAACGCGCCCAGCATGGGGCCAGCTATTACAAGATAAAAAACGGTACATTACATGCCCAGCATATTGCAGGTCACAATATCGAAATTATCGATCCAACGGGTGCTGGTGACTGTTTTGGCGCAACGTTTATCACTCTTTTCTTATCAGGTTTCCCGGCACATAAGGCGCTGCAATATGCAAATGCCAGCGGCGCGCTCGCGGTAATGCGGCAAGGTCCGATGGAAGGGGTATCCTCACTGGCTGACATTGAAGACTTTTTGCAGGAGCACTGAACGGCAATTTTCTGTCAGATTATTTTCCCTGCCTGAAGACTTGCCGTAGAATTGCCCGTTTCTCGTATCCCCCCATGAGGAGGACCCCTTCCGTGGACACTCGTTTTGTTCAGGCCCATAAAGAGGCGCGCTGGGCGCTGGGGCTGACCCTTTTGTATCTGGCGGTATGGTTAGTAGCCGCTTACTTACCTGGCGTTGCCCCCGGTTTTACCGGCTTTCCGCGCTGGTTTGAGATGGCCTGCATCCTGACGCCGCTGCTGTTTATTGGACTGTGCTGGGCGATGGTGAAATTTATCTATCGCGATATCCCACTGGAGGATGACGATGCAGCTTGAAGTGATTCTACCGCTGGTCGCCTATCTGGTGGTGGTGTTCGGGATTTCAGTTTATGCAATGCGTAAACGGAACACCGGCACCTTCCTCAATGAGTATTTCCTCGGCAGCCGTTCTATGGGCGGTATTGTGCTGGCGATGACGCTCACCGCGACCTATATCAGTGCCAGTTCGTTTATCGGCGGGCCAGGAGCTGCTTATAAATACGGCCTGGGTTGGGTATTGCTGGCAATGATTCAGCTACCTGCGGTCTGGCTTTCGCTCGGTATTCTCGGCAAGAAGTTCGCGATTCTCGCGCGCCGCTACAATGCGGTGACGCTGAACGATATGCTGTTTGCCCGCTACCAGAGTCGCCTGCTGGTGTGGCTGGCGAGTTTGAGTTTGCTGGTTGCGTTCGTTGGTGCGATGACCGTGCAGTTTATCGGCGGTGCGCGCCTGCTGGAAACCGCGGCGGGTATTCCTTATGAAACCGGCCTGCTGATTTTCGGTATCAGCATTGCGTTGTATACCGCCTTTGGCGGCTTTCGCGCCAGCGTGCTGAACGACACCATGCAAGGGCTGGTGATGCTGATTGGCACCATTGTGCTGCTTATTGGCGTGGTCCATGCTGCTGGCGGCTTAGGCAATGCAGTAGAGACGCTGCAAACCATCGATCCGCAACTGGTTACGCCACAAGGCGCTGACGATATTCTGTCGCCTGCCTTTATGACGTCGTTCTGGGTGCTGGTGTGCTTTGGCGTTATTGGCCTGCCGCATACTGCGGTGCGCTGTATCTCTTATAAAGACAGCAAAGCCGTACATCGGGGGATCATCATCGGTACGATTGTGGTCGCAATCCTGATGTTCGGTATGCACCTGGCCGGAGCGTTAGGTCGGGCGGTGATCCCCGATCTCACCGTACCGGACCTGGTGATCCCGACGTTGATGGTAAAAGTGCTGCCACCGTTTGCTGCCGGGATCTTCCTGGCTGCACCTATGGCTGCGATCATGTCGACGATCAATGCCCAGTTGCTGCAAAGTTCCGCTACGATCATTAAAGATCTCTATCTGAATATCCGTCCGGATCAAATGCAAAACGAGACGCGTCTGAAGCGGATGTCGGCGGTGATCACGTTGGTTCTCGGTGCGTTGCTGCTGCTTGCCGCCTGGAAGCCGCCAGAAATGATCATCTGGCTGAATTTGCTGGCCTTCGGTGGGCTGGAAGCCGTTTTCCTGTGGCCGCTGGTGCTGGGTCTTTACTGGGAACGCGCCAACGCCAAAGGCGCGCTAAGTGCGATGATCGTTGGCGGCGTACTGTATGCCGTACTCGCGACGCTGAATATTCAGTACCTGGGCTTCCACCCTATCGTGCCCTCGTTACTACTAAGTTTGCTGGCTTTCCTGGTCGGAAACCGTTTCGGTACATCCGTCCCGCAAGCTACCGTTTTGACTACTGATAAATAAAGAGTTTTGCCATGCCTTGGATCCAACTGAAACTGAACACTACCGGCGCGAACGCGGAAGATCTTAGCGATGCGCTGATGGAAGCGGGTGCCGTTTCTATCACTTTTCAGGATACCCACGATACGCCTGTATTTGAGCCGCTGCCGGGCGAAACGCGCCTGTGGGGCGACACCGATGTGATTGGTCTGTTCGATGCTGAAACCGACATGAATGAAGTAGTGGCGATTCTGGAGAATCATCCGCTGCTCGGCGCAGGCTTCGCGCACAAAATCGAACAACTGGAAGATAAAGACTGGGAGCGCGAATGGATGGATAATTTCCACCCGATGCGCTTTGGTGAACGACTGTGGATCTGCCCAAGCTGGCGTGATGTGCCGGACGAAAACGCCGTCAACGTAATGTTAGACCCAGGTCTGGCGTTTGGTACAGGGACTCATCCAACTACCTCTCTGTGCCTGCAATGGCTCGACAGCCTCGATTTAACCGGTAAAACAGTCATCGACTTTGGCTGCGGTTCCGGCATTCTGGCTATCGCGGCGCTGAAACTGGGTGCAGCAAAAGCCATTGGTATTGATATTGATCCGCAGGCGATTCAGGCCAGCCGCGACAACGCCGAACGTAATGGCGTTTCTGACCGTCTGGAACTCTACCTACCTAAAGATCAGCCAGAAGAAATGAAAGCCGACGTGGTGGTCGCTAACATCCTTGCAGGCCCATTACGTGAACTGGCACCGTTAATCAGCGTCCTGCCGGTTTCAGGTGGCTTGCTGGGCCTTTCCGGTATTCTGGCAAGCCAGGCAGAGAGCGTTTGTGAAGCTTATGCCGACAGCTTCGCTCTGGACCCGGTCGTGGAAAAAGAAGAGTGGTGCCGCATTACCGGTCGTAAGAATTAACTTTCGCATCGCCGTATGGTGACGCAAGGCGAAGTGCGAGCAAGGTCACAAAAGGCACGTTAATTTGCCGATTATTTACGCAAATTTGCGTGCCAAAATTTTCATTCATAAAGAAAAATTGAGAACTTACTCAAATTTCTTGGAGTGTAAATTTTAGTCACTATTTTCTAATATAATGATTTTTATGAGTAATTATCGCGCCAAGCTCATTTTAAATGCAATTCTTTGATCCATCTCAGAGGATTGGTCAAAGTTTGGCCTTTCATCTCGTGCAAAAAATGCGTAATATACGCCGCCTTGCAGTCACAGTATGGTCATTTCTTAACTCATGCGCATCGGACAATATCAGCTCAGAAATCGCCTGATCGCAGCGCCCATGGCTGGCATTACAGACAGACCTTTTCGGACGTTGTGCTACGAGATGGGAGCCGGATTGACAGTATCCGAGATGATGTCTTCTAACCCACAGGTTTGGGAAAGCGACAAATCTCGTTTACGGATGGTGCACATTGATGAACCCGGTATTCGCACCGTGCAAATTGCTGGTAGCGATCCGAAAGAAATGGCAGATGCAGCACGTATTAACGTGGAAAGCGGTGCCCAGATTATTGATATCAATATGGGTTGCCCGGCTAAAAAAGTGAATCGCAAGCTCGCAGGTTCAGCCCTCTTGCAGTACCCGGATGTCGTTAAATCGATCCTTACCGAGGTCGTCAATGCAGTGGACGTTCCTGTTACCCTGAAGATTCGCACCGGCTGGGCGCCGGAACACCGTAACTGCGAAGAGATTGCCCAACTGGCTGAAGACTGTGGCATTCAGGCTCTGACCATTCATGGCCGTACACGCGCCTGTTTGTTCAATGGAGAAGCTGAGTACGACAGTATTCGGGCAGTTAAGCAGAAAGTTTCCATTCCGGTTATCGCGAATGGCGACATTACTGACCCGCTTAAAGCCAGAGCTGTGCTCGACTATACAGGGGCGGATGCCCTGATGATAGGCCGCGCAGCTCAGGGAAGACCCTGGATCTTTCGGGAAATCCAGCATTATCTGGACACTGGGGAGTTGCTGCCCCCGCTGCCTTTGGCAGAGGTTAAGCGCTTGCTTTGCGCGCACGTTCGGGAACTGCATGACTTTTATGGTCCGGCAAAAGGGTACCGAATTGCACGTAAACACGTTTCCTGGTATCTCCAGGAACACGCTCCAAATGACCAGTTTCGGCGCACATTCAACGCCATTGAGGATGCCAGCGAACAGCTGGAGGCGTTGGAGGCATACTTCGAAAATTTTGCGTAAACAGAAATAAAGAGCTGACAGAACTATGTTCGAACAACGCGTAAATTCTGACGTACTGACCGTTTCTACCGTTAACTCTCAGGATCAGGTAACCCAAAAACCCCTGCGTGACTCGGTTAAACAGGCACTGAAGAACTATTTTGCTCAACTGAACGGTCAGGATGTGAATGACCTCTATGAGCTGGTACTGGCTGAAGTAGAACAGCCCCTGTTGGACATGGTGATGCAATACACCCGTGGTAATCAGACCCGTGCTGCGCTGATGATGGGCATCAACCGTGGTACGCTGCGTAAAAAATTGAAAAAATACGGCATGAACTAATTCAGGTTAGCTAAATGCTTGATTAAAAAGGCGCTACT
Source organism: Escherichia sp. HH091_1A (assembly GCF_030295175.1). Classification (NCBI taxonomy): domain Bacteria; kingdom Pseudomonadati; phylum Pseudomonadota; class Gammaproteobacteria; order Enterobacterales; family Enterobacteriaceae; genus Escherichia; species Escherichia sp. HH091_1A. The sequence goes on from NZ_AP025747.1 coordinate 4,059,688, forward strand.
CGGCATGGGGAAGCGCCTTTTTTATAGGTGTCACAAAGGGAGTGACCATGAGAACAGGATGTGAACCGACCCGATTTGGTAATGAAGCAAAGACCATCATCCAGGGTGATGCATTAACCGAACTTAAAAAGATCCCCGCCGAAAGTGTAGATCTGATCTTTGCCGACCCACCGTATAACATCGGTAAAAATTTTGATGGTCTGATCGAAGCCTGGAAAGAAGATCTGTTTATCGACTGGCTGTTTGAAGTGATTGCAGAGTGCCACCGCGTTCTGAAAAAGCAGGGCAGCATGTACATCATGAACAGCACGGAAAACATGCCCTTTATCGATCTCCAGTGCCGCAAGCTTTTTACCATCAAAAGTCGCATCGTCTGGTCATATGACAGTTCTGGAGTGCAGGCGAAAAAACACTACGGCTCCATGTACGAACCCATCCTGATGATGGTGAAAGACGCAAAGAACTACACGTTCAACGGTGATGCTATTCTGGTAGAAGCCAAAACCGGATCGCAGCGCGCGTTGATCGATTATCGCAAAAATCCTCCACAGCCTTACAATCATCAAAAAGTACCGGGTAACGTCTGGGATTTTCCGCGCGTGCGTTATTTGATGGATGAATATGAGAATCACCCGACGCAAAAACCGGAAGCCTTACTGAAACGCATTATTCTCGCCTCTTCCAACCCAGGCGATATCGTTCTCGACCCGTTTGCCGGTAGCTTTACTACCGGTGCCGTAGCCGCCGCCAGCGGGCGAAAATTCATTGGTATTGAGATCAACAGCGAGTACATCAAAATGGGGCTTCGACGGCTGGATGTCACGTCGCATTACTCTGCGGAAGAACTGGCGAAAGTGAAAAAAAGAAAGACCGGCAACCTGTCAAAACGAAGCCGGTTAAGCGAAGTTGACCCCGATCTCATTGCAAAGTAAAGGAAGTGTAAGCCTGGTTTTCAGATTATTCATTTCGTGTATATTTCCTGCCAGACTTGGTTAAACATGCACAGGCTCAGGTAATGATTCGCAAGTATTGGTGGCTCGTCGTTTTCGCTGTCTTCGTTTTTCTGTTTGATACTTTACTGATGCAGTGGATTGAACTGCTGGCAACAGAAACAGACAAATGCCGCAATATGAACTCAGTTAATCCACTAAAACTGGTTAACTGTGACGAACTGAATTTTCAGGACAGAATGTGAATTTATATGACACTTAATTCATTCGTTTGATGAATTAATTTCGTTATGTTTTCATCTGGCATGAACATTCTTAATACGTTATCGACCAGTGCGGGTGCTTGTTTATAAAGATCATAACCCGCCATATTCATTAACCAGTTTTGAACAATTCCGCTGAAGGCACCATCAATAATAATCATCACAACATCTAAATCGAGATTATTTGCTATACAACCTTGTTGCTGACATGCCTGCAATACTTCGCGGAGAGTCTGCGGATTAAAGCCCATCTTTTCGCGTATCACTCCCTCTGCCAGCATCTCATCATTAAATTCACATTTGTGATATAAGATTTTCAACAACGCCTGCTGGCGGGGAATTTTGGCAATATATTGCAAGCCAACAATCAATTTTTCACGCAATTGCTGAAACGGGTCATGCTCTAACCCAGCAGTCAAGTGATCCTGGATTAACTCCCGCAATGAAGGCTGTTGCAACCACATCTCATTAAACAGTTGGGTCTTGTTCTCGAAGTGCCAGTAGATAGCGCCACGCGTAACGTTAGCGGCGTCGGCAATGTCGTTGAGCGTCGTCTTGCTTACGCCATGCTGCGCAAACTGGGCGATGGCAGTTTCAATCAGTTCTTGCCGGGTCTTCAGGGCTTCAGCTTTGGTTCTTTTTGCCATGATTAATTATTCAGGAAATAAATATATTCGACACAGGATGAGAAAATAGCGAAGGTTAATCTATCACCTAATGTATATTTATACGAGAGGCTAATATTGAGTTGCTATAAATCGTCAAATAAATAACGTTTATTATTTACCTAAAATACATTCACTCTATCAATATATATTTCAATTTACGAGGATTTGATTCTACCTCTTTCAACCCGCGTCAAAATAAAACAGTAGAATATTAATCTTTTTTTGTGTTTATGTGCCTTGAGACGCCAGTATTCATAACTATTCCTTACATCGACGAATGATAATTTGTAGGATAGCGAACTGTATTTTTCTTTCTGCGAGTTAACGCGTTGCCTTTTTGGGTAAATAACGCGCTTTTGGTTTTTTGAGGAATAGTAATGACGAAACATGCCAGGTTTTTCCTCCTGCCCTCCTTTATTCTGATCTCCGCGGCTTTAATCGCCGGTTGTAACGATAAGGGAGAAGAGAAAGCTCACGTCGGTGAACCGCAGGTTACCGTTCATATTGTGAAAACGGCCCCGTTAGAAGTTAAGACTGAATTACCAGGCCGCACCAATGCTTACCGTATAGCCGAAGTTCGCCCACAGGTTAGCGGGATCGTACTGAGTCGCAATTTCACTGAAGGCAGCGATGTGCAAGCAGGCCAGTCTCTGTACCAGATCGATCCCGCGACCTATCAGGCAAGTTATGACAGCGCGAAAGGCGAACTGGCGAAAAGTGAAGCCGCCGCCGCCATCGCGCATTTGACGGTAAAACGTTACGTTCCGCTCGTGGGTACGAAATACATCAGTCAGCAGGAGTACGACCAGGCCATTGCTGATGCTCGCCAGGCCGATGCCGCCGTGATTGCCGCAAAAGCCACGGTCGAAAGCGCTCGCATCAATCTCGCTTATACCAAAGTGACTGCGCCAATTAGCGGACGTATCGGCAAATCTACTGTGACCGAAGGCGCTCTTGTCACTAATGGGCAGACGACTGAACTGGCGACTGTCCAGCAGCTCGATCCTATCTATGTTGATGTGACCCAATCCAGCAACGACTTTATGAGGCTGAAGCAATCCGTAGAGCAAGGAAATTTGCATAAGGAAAACGCCACCAGCAACGTAGAGTTGGTCATGGAGAACGGTCAAACCTATCCCTTGAAAGGTACGTTGCAATTCTCCGATGTTACCGTTGATGAAAGCACCGGCTCCATAACCCTACGTGCCGTCTTCCCTAACCCGCAACATACGCTTTTACCTGGTATGTTTGTGCGCGCACGGATTGATGAAGGCGTCCAACCTGATGCCATTCTTATCCCGCAACAAGGCGTTAGCCGCACACCGCGTGGTGATGCAACCGTGCTGATTGTTAACGATAAAAGTCAGGTTGAAGCGCGCCCTGTCGTTGCCAGCCAGGCGATTGGCGATAAATGGTTGATTAGCGAAGGGCTGAAATCTGGCGATCAAGTCATTGTCAGCGGCCTGCAAAAAGCGCGTCCGGGAGAGCAGGTTAAAGCCACTACCGATACCCCCGCAGATACTGCATCGAAGTAAGGCAATCTGACATGGCAAACTTTTTTATTCGACGACCGATATTTGCATGGGTGCTGGCCATTATTCTGATGATGGCGGGTGTACTGGCGATCCTACAATTGCCCGTTGCCCAATACCCAACCATTGCGCCGCCTGCAGTTTCTGTTTCGGCAAACTATCCGGGCGCTGATGCGCAGACCGTGCAGGATACGGTGACGCAGGTTATCGAACAGAATATGAATGGTATCGATAACCTGATGTATATGTCCTCCACCAGCGATTCCGCCGGTAGCGTGACAATTACCCTTACCTTCCAGTCCGGGACCGATCCAGATATCGCGCAAGTGCAGGTGCAGAACAAACTCCAGCTCGCCACGCCGTTGCTGCCGCAGGAGGTACAGCAGCAGGGGATCAGTGTTGAAAAGTCCAGTAGCAGCTATTTGATGGTGGCGGGCTTTGTCTCTGATAACCCAGGCACCACACAGGACGATATCTCGGACTATGTGGCCTCTAACGTTAAAGATACGCTTAGCCGTCTGAATGGCGTCGGTGACGTACAGCTTTTCGGCGCACAGTATGCGATGCGTATCTGGTTGGACGCCGATCTGCTAAACAAATATAAACTGACGCCGGTTGATGTGATTAACCAGTTGAAGGTACAGAACGATCAGATCGCTGCCGGACAGTTGGGCGGAACGCCAGCGTTACCAGGGCAACAGTTGAACGCCTCGATTATTGCTCAGACGCGGTTAAAAAATCCGGAAGAATTCGGCAAAGTGACCCTGCGCGTAAACAGTGACGGCTCGGTGGTACGCCTGAAAGATGTCGCACGGGTTGAACTTGGCGGTGAAAACTATAACGTTATCGCTCGCATCAATGGTAAACCGGCGGCTGGTCTGGGTATTAAGCTGGCAACCGGCGCGAACGCTCTCGATACTGCGAAAGCCATTAAAGCAAAACTGGTGGAATTACAGCCATTCTTCCCGCAGGGAATGAAGGTTCTCTATCCTTATGACACTACGCCATTCGTCCAGCTTTCTATTCACGAAGTGGTAAAAACGCTGTTCGAAGCCATTATGCTGGTGTTCCTGGTGATGTATCTGTTCTTGCAGAATATGCGAGCAACGCTGATCCCCACCATTGCGGTACCCGTGGTGTTGTTAGGGACGTTTGCCATCCTCGCCGCTTTTGGTTACTCCATCAATACACTAACTATGTTCGGGATGGTGCTTGCCATCGGGCTGCTCGTCGATGATGCGATAGTGGTGGTGGAGAACGTCGAGCGCGTGATGATGGAGGATAAGCTCCCACCAAAAGAAGCGACGGAAAAATCAATGTCGCAAATCCAGGGCGCACTGGTGGGTATCGCGATGGTGCTGTCAGCGGTATTTATTCCAATGGCATTCTTCGGCGGTTCTACTGGGGCAATTTACCGCCAGTTCTCTATCACCATCGTTTCGGCAATGGCGCTTTCTGTTCTGGTGGCATTGATTCTTACCCCAGCGTTATGTGCAACACTGCTCAAACCCGTCTCTGCTGAGCATCACGAAAATAAGGGCGGTTTCTTCGGCTGGTTTAATACCACCTTCGATCATAGCGTTAACCACTACACCAACAGCGTCGGCAAAATCCTCGGTTCCACAGGACGATATTTACTGATCTATGCACTAATTGTTGCTGGAATGGTGGTGTTGTTTTTACGTCTTCCGTCTTCCTTCTTACCTGAAGAGGATCAGGGTGTCTTTCTGACTATGATTCAGTTACCCGCTGGCGCGACGCAAGAGCGGACGCAAAAAGTGTTGGATCAAGTGACGGATTACTATCTGAAGAACGAGAAAGCGAACGTAGAAAGTGTCTTTACGGTTAACGGCTTTAGCTTCAGCGGCCAGGCACAAAACGCCGGTATGGCTTTCGTCAGTCTGAAACCGTGGGAAGAGCGTAGTGGTGACGAAAACAGTGCGGAAGCGGTAATCCATCGTGCCAAAATGGAATTGGGCAAGATCCGCGACGGTTTTGTCATTCCATTCAATATGCCAGCCATTGTTGAACTGGGCACGGCAACGGGTTTCGACTTTGAGTTAATTGATCAGGCTGGGCTGGGTCACGATGCCCTGACCCAGGCCCGTAACCAGTTGCTTGGCATGGCGGCGCAACATCCTGCCAGCTTAGTCAGCGTGCGTCCTAATGGTCTGGAAGACACCGCGCAGTTTAAACTGGAAGTTGACCAGGAAAAGGCGCAGGCATTAGGTGTTTCACTTTCTGACATCAATCAGACCATTTCAACGGCGTTGGGTGGGACTTACGTTAACTACTTCATTGACCGTGGTCGCGTGAAAAAGGTGTATGTTCAGGCGGATGCCAAATTCCGTATGCTGCCAGAAGATGTCGATAAACTTTATGTCCGCAGCGCCAACGGCGAAATGGTGCCATTCTCTGCCTTTACCACTGCACATTGGGTGTATGGCTCTCCGCGACTGGAGCGCTACAACGGTCTGCCGTCAATGGAGATTCAGGGGGAAGCCGCGCCAGGAACCAGTTCCGGCGATGCCATGGCGTTGATGGAAAACCTTGCATCACAATTACCAGCTGGCATTGGTTATGACTGGACGGGTATGTCATATCAGGAACGCTTATCGGGAAACCAAGCTCCCGCTCTGGTAGCAATTTCCTTTGTGGTTGTTTTCCTGTGCCTTGCTGCACTCTATGAAAGCTGGTCAATTCCTGTCTCGGTTATGTTAGTCGTGCCGTTAGGGATTGTCGGCGTGCTACTGGCGGCGACACTCTTTAATCAAAAAAATGACGTCTACTTTATGGTGGGCTTGCTAACGACAATTGGCTTGTCGGCCAAAAACGCTATTTTGATTGTTGAGTTCGCTAAAGATCTCATGGAGAAAGAGGGTAAAGGTGTTGTTGAAGCGACACTGGTGGCAGTACGTATGCGTCTGCGTCCTATCCTGATGACCTCTCTCGCCTTTATTCTCGGCGTATTACCGCTAGCTATCAGTAACGGTGCCGGCAGTGGCGCGCAGAACGCAGTGGGTATCGGGGTAATGGGCGGGATGGTCTCTGCAACGTTGCTGGCAATCTTCTTCGTGCCGGTGTTCTTTGTGGTTATCCGCCGTTGCTTTAAAGGATAAATCAGAAACATAAAGGCGCTTTCGGGTGCCTTTATTATTTTCAGTGAAACCCATAAAAATTAATAAGATATTCTTCTACTCACTCTTTAAAAAACTTTCTATAGTTCCCGCTCCCTTCACTATTTTTACAATTCACATAATTTGTCATTATTCATGCCGCAAGATTTATAACCTCCAGTGATAAAATGGCATTCAGCTCGTTAATAAGAGAGTTAACTTATTAAGCGTTAGCGTTTATTACTGAGGTAACACCATGAAAAGATTAATTCCTGTAGCATTGCTCACCGCATTGCTGGCGGGCTGTGCTCACGATTCGCCCTGCGTTCCGGTTTATGACGATCAGGGTCGACTGGTTCACACCAATACCTGTATGAAAGGCACGACTCAGGATAACTGGGAAACGGCTGGGGCTATTGCTGGCGGGGCAGCAGCTGTTGCTGGCCTGACGATGGGGATCATCGCTCTGTCGAAATAACTGAACAGGGCGCGGAGTACCGCGCTCTGTTTAACGATACAGTATCTCTCCATAAGATAAAATATTGCTATATTCTGCTGGGTAATTCACTGCTGATTTAGCATGTTATATCGCGTTATTTCGCTGCTTTCGAAATAACGCATCAATTTAATTTTCACAATTCCTACCAGAAATATACTCACGCTAACAATCATTATTCTGCTTAGTAAAAATGCGTAAATATTTTGCGCCAAAATGTGGCGCATGTTTCATTTTCGCACCATTGCGGGGCGCTGTTTTTATTATTTCCTGTCTACACTCAGCTTATTGCGACGCGAAATCGTGCGCAAAAGCTGGCACTACTTTTGCTTATAAGAGGATGGCCACAGACAGGTAAAAGACGTTTCCCAAACGTCCTATAACGATAATTTTCGCCTCACAGGAAGCATTATGAAAAAGATGATGATAGCCACACTGGCTGCCGCCAGCGTGCTGCTTGCCGTTGCAAATCAGGCGCATGCTGGCGCGACGCTTGATGCCGTTCAGAAAAAAGGTTTTGTGCAATGCGGGATCAGTGATGGATTACCTGGGTTCTCTTATGCCGATGCTGACGGTAAGTTTTCAGGTATTGATGTAGATGTTTGTCGTGGTGTTGCGGCAGCTGTATTTGGTGACGACACGAAAGTGAAATATACCCCGCTCACTGCAAAAGAACGCTTCACGGCTTTACAGTCAGGGGAGGTGGATTTGCTCTCCCGTAATACGACCTGGACTTCCTCTCGCGATGCCGGTATGGGAATGGCATTTACTGGCGTCACTTATTATGACGGCATTGGTTTCCTGACGCACGATAAAGCGGGATTAAAAAGCGCGAAAGAACTGGATGGCGCAACAGTCTGTATTCAGGCGGGTACTGATACCGAACTCAACGTCGCCGATTACTTCAAGGCAAACAATATGAAGTACACACCAGTAACTTTCGATCGCTCTGACGAATCCGCGAAGGCACTGGAATCTGGTCGCTGCGATACGCTGGCCTCGGATCAATCACAACTGTATGCCCTGCGCATCAAATTAAGCAACCCAGCTGAATGGATTGTTTTACCGGAAGTTATCTCTAAAGAACCGCTTGGGCCGGTAGTTCGTCGTGGCGATGATGAATGGTTCTCTATAGTGCGCTGGACGCTTTTCGCCATGCTGAATGCTGAAGAGATGGGCGTTAATTCGCAAAACGTTGATGAAAAAGCGGCTAATCCTGCAACGCCTGATATGGCGCATCTGCTGGGTAAAGAGGGCGATTACGGTAAAGATCTGAAGCTGGATAATAAATGGGCTTACAACATCATCAAACAGGTGGGTAATTACTCGGAAATTTTTGAGCGTAACGTAGGTTCAGAAAGCCCCCTGAAGATTAAACGTGGGCAAAATAATCTCTGGAATAACGGCGGTATTCAGTACGCGCCGCCCGTGCGTTAAGTCGGTGTGAGGTAACGAGCGTCACTACGGCGGCGCTCTCTTCAGCGTTATGCTTTCCGAGGTTTCTATGTCTCATCGCCGCTCAACCGTTAAAGGCTCACTCTCCTTTGCCAACCCTACGGTTCGCGCCTGGTTATTCCAGATCCTTGCCGTTGTTGCTGTTGTCGGCATTGTTGGTTGGCTATTTCACAACACTGTGACGAATCTCAGTAATCGTGGCATTACTTCGGGTTTTGCCTTTCTGGATCGCGGCGCTGGCTTCGGTATTGTCCAGCATTTGATCGATTACCAGCAGGGTGATACCTACGGACGTGTTTTCATTGTTGGCTTACTCAATACGCTGCTGGTTTCTGCATTGTGTATTGTATTCGCTTCTGTTCTGGGCTTCTTTATCGGTCTGGCACGACTTTCGGATAACTGGCTGCTACGAAAGCTTTCCACAATTTATATTGAGATCTTCCGTAATATTCCGCCGCTACTGCAAATCTTCTTCTGGTACTTTGCCGTGTTGCGCAATTTGCCCGGACCACGCCAGGCAGTGAGTGCGTTTGATCTGGCCTTTTTGAGCAATCGTGGGCTTTATATTCCGTCGCCGCAGCTGGGAGACGGATTTATTGCGTTTATCCTGACTGTTGTTATTGCTATAGCCATTTCTGTTGGAATATTCCGTTTTAATAAAACGTGCCAGATAAAGACCGGACAATTGCGCCGAACCTGGCCGGTCGCCGTTGTGTTGATCATCGGTTTGCCTTTACTGGCGCAATGGCTTTTTGGCGCAGCACTACACTGGGATGTTCCAGCCCTACGAGGCTTTAACTTCCGTGGCGGGATGGTTTTAATTCCTGAACTGGCAGCCTTAACGCTGGCGCTTTCGGTTTATACCTCTGCATTTATCGCCGAGATTATCCGCGCGGGGATCCAGGCAGTGCCTGATGGTCAACATGAAGCGGCTCGGTCACTGGGATTACCCAACCCGGTTACGCTACGCCAGGTCATTATTCCTCAGGCACTGCGAGTGATTATTCCACCGTTAACCAGCCAGTATCTCAACATCGTCAAAAACTCCTCTCTTGCCGCCGCTATTGGCTATCCCGATATGGTTTCGCTGTTTGCTGGCACCGTGCTGAACCAGACTGGGCAAGCCATCGAGACGATAGCCATGACCATGTCGGTCTATCTGATTATCAGTCTGACTATCTCGCTGCTGATGAATATTTATAACCGCCGCATCGCGATCGTTGAACGCTAAGGAGTCATGATGACAAAAGTATTGCTGTCTCATCCCCCGCGCCCGGCGAGCCATAACTCAAGCCGCGCGATGGTGTGGGTGCGGAAAAATCTGTTCTCCAGCTGGAGCAATAGCCTGCTGACTATTGGCTGCATATGGTTGATGTGGGAACTGATCCCACCGTTGCTGAACTGGGCATTTTTGCAGGCTAACTGGGTTGGCTCAACGCGTGCCGACTGCACAAAAGCCGGTGCCTGTTGGGTCTTCATCCACGAACGATTTGGTCAGTTTATGTATGGGCTTTACCCACACGACCAACGCTGGCGAATTAACCTCGCATTACTGATTGGGCTTGTGTCGATCGCACCAATGTTCTGGAAAATACTCCCGCATCGCGGTCGCTATATTGCGGTATGGGCGGTGATTTACCCACTGATTGTCTGGTGGCTGATGTATGGCGGGTTTCTTGGTCTTGAGCGGGTTGAAACCCGGCAATGGGGCGGGCTGACGCTAACTTTAATTATTGCATCAGTTGGGATTGCGGGGGCGCTGCCGTGGGGGATCTTACTGGCGTTAGGTCGCCGCTCCCATATGCCGATTGTGCGTATCTTATCGGTCATTTTTATCGAGTTCTGGCGCGGTGTGCCGCTGATTACCGTTCTGTTTATGTCTTCGGTCATGCTGCCGTTGTTTATGGCAGAAGGCACCAGTATCGACAAATTGATCCGCGCGCTGGTTGGCGTGATCCTGTTTCAGTCAGCATATGTTGCGGAAGTCGTGCGAGGCGGATTACAGGCGCTACCTAAAGGGCAATATGAAGCGGCAGAGTCGCTGGCGTTGGGTTACTGGAAAACCCAGGGGCTGGTTATTCTGCCACAGGCGTTGAAGCTGGTGATTCCTGGGCTGGTAAATACCATCATCGCACTCTTCAAAGATACCAGCCTGGTGATCATCATCGGGTTGTTCGATCTTTTCAGTAGCGTTCAGCAGGCAACCGTTGATCCCGCCTGGTTGGGTATGTCGACGGAAGGTTATGTTTTCGCCGCACTGATTTACTGGATCTTCTGTTTCAGCATGTCACGTTATAGCCAACATCTGGAAAAACGTTTTAACACCGGGCGTACACCGCATTGAGGACACTATGAGCCAAATTTTACTGCAACCTGCTAACGCGATGATTACGCTGGAAAACGTCAATAAATGGTATGGACAATTCCATGTTCTGAAAAATATTAATTTAACCGTACAATCGGGAGAACGAATCGTTCTGTGTGGCCCTTCTGGTTCGGGGAAATCGACAACCATTCGCTGTATTAATCATCTGGAAGAACATCAACAGGGACGAATCGTGGTAGATGGCATCGAACTTAATGAAGATATCCGCAATATTGAGCGTGTCAGGCAGGAAGTGGGAATGGTCTTTCAGCATTTCAATCTCTTCCCTCATCTGACCGTTCTACAGAACTGTACCCTGGCACCGATTTGGGTACGCAAGATGCCTAAGAAAGAGGCTGAAGCTCTGGCTATGCATTATCTTGAGCGAGTAAGAATTGTCGAACATGCCCAGAAGTTTCCCGGACAGATTTCTGGTGGTCAGCAGCAACGCGTTGCCATAGCACGTTCACTTTGTATGAAACCAAAGATCATGCTGTTTGACGAACCTACGTCTGCGCTCGATCCGGAGATGGTGAAAGAAGTGCTGGATACAATGATTGGGCTGGCGCAGTCAGGTATGACAATGTTGTGCGTAACGCACGAGATGGGGTTTGCGCGAACCGTCGCTGATCGGGTGATTTTTATGGATCGTGGGGAGATAGTGGAACAAGCTACACCGGATGAGTTTTTTGCGCATCCTAAATCGGAGCGTACGAGGGCATTTTTATCGCAGGTTATCCATTAAGTTGTACATGGATTCGAAACGCAAAAAGGCCATCCTTTCGCTTGATTTGATGTCTGGCAGTTTATGGCGGGCGTCCTGCCCGCCACCCTCCGGGCCGTTGCTTCGCAACGTTCAAATCCGCTCCCGGCGGATTTGTCCTACTCGGGAGAGTGTTCACCGACAAACAACAGATAAAACAAAAGGCCCAGTCTTCCGACTGAGCCTTTTGTTTTATTTGATGTCTGGCAGTTCCCTACTCTCGCATGGGGAGACCCCACACTACCATCGGCGCTACGGCGTTTCACTTCTGAGTTCGGCATGGGGTCAGGTGGGACCACCGCGCTACTGCCGCCAGACAAATTCTTTTCTAATCTGCCGAACTTTAACCTAAAAAGTGGTGCTGATACCCAGAGTCGAACTGGGGACCTCACCCTTACCAAGGGTGCGCTCTACCAACTGAGCCATATCAGCACGCTTAATTTGATGCCTGGCAGTTTATGAATCACTTCGCGATTCACCCTTCGGGCCGTTGCTTCGCAACGTTCAAAAGCTTTCGCTTTTGTCCTACTCTCTTATCGAGTAGTGAACTGCCTCAAAGGTCAGTGCCATTCTTCGTAATTTGATGCCTGGCAGTTCCCTACTCTCGCATGGGGAGACCCCACACTACCATCGGCGCTACGGCGTTTCACTTCTGAGTTCGGCATGGGGTCAGGTGGGACCACCGCGCTACGGCCGCCAGGCAAATTCCTGTGCTCTGTCCTGTGTCTTTTGTGCTGATACTGCGTTGGCTGCATTCGCGAAAATCAGTCACATACTTCAGTATGCTCCTTCCTTCGCTTCATTTGCCGCCTTGTCTCAGCGCAAAATCCTTCGGACTCTGGATCCAAGCTGAAATTCTCTCAATCCGCCAAAACATCTTCGGCGTTGTAAGGTTAAGCCTCACGGTTCATTAGTACCGGTTAGCTCAACGCATCGCTGCGCTTACACACCCGGCCTATCAACGTCGTCGTCTTCAACGTTCCTTCAGGACCCTTAAAGGGTCAGGGAGAACTCATCTCGGGGCAAGTTTCGTGCTTAGATGCTTTCAGCACTTATCTCTTCCGCATTTAGCTACCGGGCAGTGCCATTGGCATGACAACCCGAACACCAGTGATGCGTCCACTCCGGTCCTCTCGTACTAGGAGCAGCCCCCCTCAGTTCTCCAGCGCCCACGGCAGATAGGGACCGAACTGTCTCACGACGTTCTAAACCCAGCTCGCGTACCACTTTAAATGGCGAACAGCCATACCCTTGGGACCTACTTCAGCCCCAGGATGTGATGAGCCGACATCGAGGTGCCAAACACCGCCGTCGATATGAACTCTTGGGCGGTATCAGCCTGTTATCCCCGGAGTACCTTTTATCCGTTGAGCGATGGCCCTTCCATTCAGAACCACCGGATCACTATGACCTGCTTTCGCACCTGCTCGCGCCGTCACGCTCGCAGTCAAGCTGGCTTATGCCATTGCACTAACCTCCTGATGTCCGACCAGGATTAGCCAACCTTCGTGCTCCTCCGTTACTCTTTAGGAGGAGACCGCCCCAGTCAAACTACCCACCAGACACTGTCCGCAACCCGGATTACGGGCCAACGTTAGAACATCAAACATTAAAGGGTGGTATTTCAAGGTCGGCTCCATGCAGACTGGCGTCCACACTTCAAAGCCTCCCACCTATCCTACACATCAAGGCTCAATGTTCAGTGTCAAGCTATAGTAAAGGTTCACGGGGTCTTTCCGTCTTGCCGCGGGTACACTGCATCTTCACAGCGAGTTCAATTTCACTGAGTCTCGGGTGGAGACAGCCTGGCCATCATTACGCCATTCGTGCAGGTCGGAACTTACCCGACAAGGAATTTCGCTACCTTAGGACCGTTATAGTTACGGCCGCCGTTTACCGGGGCTTCGATCAAGAGCTTCGCGTTACCGCTAACCCCATCAATTAACCTTCCGGCACCGGGCAGGCGTCACACCGTATACGTCCACTTTCGTGTTTGCACAGTGCTGTGTTTTTAATAAACAGTTGCAGCCAGCTGGTATCTTCGACTGATTTCAGCTCCACGAGCAAGTCGCTTCACCTACATATCAGCGTGCCTTCTCCCGAAGTTACGGCACCATTTTGCCTAGTTCCTTCACCCGAGTTCTCTCAAGCGCCTTGGTATTCTCTACCTGACCACCTGTGTCGGTTTGGGGTACGATTCGATGTTACCTGATGCTTAGAGGCTTTTCCTGGAAGCAGGGCATTTGTTGCTTCAGCACCGTAGTGCCTCGTCATCACGCCTCAGCCTTGATTTTCCGGATTTGCCTGGAAAACCAGCCTACACGCTTAAACCGGGACAACCGTCGCCCGGCCAACATAGCCTTCTCCGTCCCCCCTTCGCAGTAACACCAAGTACAGGAATATTAACCTGTTTCCCATCGACTACGCCTTTCGGCCTCGCCTTAGGGGTCGACTCACCCTGCCCCGATTAACGTTGGACAGGAACCCTTGGTCTTCCGGCGAGCGGGCTTTTCACCCGCTTTATCGTTACTTATGTCAGCATTCGCACTTCTGATACCTCCAGCATACCTCACAGTACACCTTCGCAGGCTTACAGAACGCTCCCCTACCCAACAACGCATAAGCGTCGCTGCCGCAGCTTCGGTGCATGGTTTAGCCCCGTTACATCTTCCGCGCAGGCCGACTCGACCAGTGAGCTATTACGCTTTCTTTAAATGATGGCTGCTTCTAAGCCAACATCCTGGCTGTCTGGGCCTTCCCACATCGTTTCCCACTTAACCATGACTTTGGGACCTTAGCTGGCGGTCTGGGTTGTTTCCCTCTTCACGACGGACGTTAGCACCCGCCGTGTGTCTCCCGTGATAACATTCTCCGGTATTCGCAGTTTGCATCGGGTTGGTAAGTCGGGATGACCCCCTTGCCGAAACAGTGCTCTACCCCCGGAGATGAATTCACGAGGCGCTACCTAAATAGCTTTCGGGGAGAACCAGCTATCTCCCGGTTTGATTGGCCTTTCACCCCCAGCCACAAGTCATCCGCTAATTTTTCAACATTAGTCGGTTCGGTCCTCCAGTTAGTGTTACCCAACCTTCAACCTGCCCATGGCTAGATCACCGGGTTTCGGGTCTATACCCTGCAACTTAACGCCCAGTTAAGACTCGGTTTCCCTTCGGCTCCCCTATTCGGTTAACCTTGCTACAGAATATAAGTCGCTGACCCATTATACAAAAGGTACGCAGTCACCCCATAAAGAGGCTCCCACTGCTTGTACGTACACGGTTTCAGGTTCTTTTTCACTCCCCTCGCCGGGGTTCTTTTCGCCTTTCCCTCACGGTACTGGTTCACTATCGGTCAGTCAGGAGTATTTAGCCTTGGAGGATGGTCCCCCCATATTCAGACAGGATACCACGTGTCCCGCCCTACTCATCGAGCTCACAATATGTGCATTTTTGTGTACGGGGCTGTCACCCTGTATCGCGCGCCTTTCCAGACGCTTCCACTAACACACACACTGATTCAGGCTCTGGGCTCCTCCCCGTTCGCTCGCCGCTACTGGGGGAATCTCGGTTGATTTCTTTTCCTCGGGGTACTTAGATGTTTCAGTTCCCCCGGTTCGCCTCATTAACCTATGGATTCAGTTAATGATAGTGTGACGAATCACACTGGGTTTCCCCATTCGGAAATCGCCGGTTATAACGGTTCATATCACCTTACCGACGCTTATCGCAGATTAGCACGTCCTTCATCGCCTCTGACTGCCAGGGCATCCACCGTGTACGCTTAGTCGCTTAACCTCACAACCCGAAGATGTTTCTTTCGATTCATCATCGTGTTGCGAAAATTTGAGAGACTCACGAACAACTCTCGTTGTTCAGTGTTTCAATTTTCAGCTTGATCCAGATTTTTAAAGAGCAAAACTTCGCAGTGAACCTTTGCAGGTACACTCTGAAGTATTTTTTATTTAATCACTACAGAGATGGTGGAGCTATGCGGGATCGAACCGCAGACCTCCTGCGTGCAAAGCAGGCGCTCTCCCAGCTGAGCTATAGCCCCATAACATGTAGTTAAAACCTCTTCAAATTTGCGGTGCAAATTTGGTAGGCCTGAGTGGACTTGAACCACCGACCTCACCCTTATCAGGGGTGCGCTCTAACCACCTGAGCTACAAGCCTGTAGAGATTTTACTGCTCATTTTCATCAGACAATCTGTGTGAGCACTGCAAAGTACAGTTCTTTAAGGTAAGGAGGTGATCCAACCGCAGGTTCCCCTACGGTTACCTTGTTACGACTTCACCCCAGTCATGAATCACAAAGTGGTAAGCGCCCTCCCGAAGGTTAAGCTACCTACTTCTTTTGCAACCCACTCCCATGGTGTGACGGGCGGTGTGTACAAGGCCCGGGAACGTATTCACCGTGGCATTCTGATCCACGATTACTAGCGATTCCGACTTCATGGAGTCGAGTTGCAGACTCCAATCCGGACTACGACGCACTTTATGAGGTCCGCTTGCTCTCGCGAGGTCGCTTCTCTTTGTATGCGCCATTGTAGCACGTGTGTAGCCCTGGTCGTAAGGGCCATGATGACTTGACGTCATCCCCACCTTCCTCCAGTTTATCACTGGCAGTCTCCTTTGAGTTCCCGGCCGGACCGCTGGCAACAAAGGATAAGGGTTGCGCTCGTTGCGGGACTTAACCCAACATTTCACAACACGAGCTGACGACAGCCATGCAGCACCTGTCTCACGGTTCCCGAAGGCACATTCTCATCTCTGAAAACTTCCGTGGATGTCAAGACCAGGTAAGGTTCTTCGCGTTGCATCGAATTAAACCACATGCTCCACCGCTTGTGCGGGCCCCCGTCAATTCATTTGAGTTTTAACCTTGCGGCCGTACTCCCCAGGCGGTCGACTTAACGCGTTAGCTCCGGAAGCCACGCCTCAAGGGCACAACCTCCAAGTCGACATCGTTTACGGCGTGGACTACCAGGGTATCTAATCCTGTTTGCTCCCCACGCTTTCGCACCTGAGCGTCAGTCTTCGTCCAGGGGGCCGCCTTCGCCACCGGTATTCCTCCAGATCTCTACGCATTTCACCGCTACACCTGGAATTCTACCCCCCTCTACGAGACTCAAGCTTGCCAGTATCAGATGCAGTTCCCAGGTTGAGCCCGGGGATTTCACATCTGACTTAACAAACCGCCTGCGTGCGCTTTACGCCCAGTAATTCCGATTAACGCTTGCACCCTCCGTATTACCGCGGCTGCTGGCACGGAGTTAGCCGGTGCTTCTTCTGCGGGTAACGTCAATGAGCAAAGGTATTAACTTTACTCCCTTCCTCCCCGCTGAAAGTACTTTACAACCCGAAGGCCTTCTTCATACACGCGGCATGGCTGCATCAGGCTTGCGCCCATTGTGCAATATTCCCCACTGCTGCCTCCCGTAGGAGTCTGGACCGTGTCTCAGTTCCAGTGTGGCTGGTCATCCTCTCAGACCAGCTAGGGATCGTCGCCTAGGTGAGCCGTTACCCCACCTACTAGCTAATCCCATCTGGGCACATCCGATGGCAAGAGGCCCGAAGGTCCCCCTCTTTGGTCTTGCGACGTTATGCGGTATTAGCTACCGTTTCCAGTAGTTATCCCCCTCCATCAGGCAGTTTCCCAGACATTACTCACCCGTCCGCCACTCGTCAGCAAATCAGCAAGCTGATTCCTGTTACCGTTCGACTTGCATGTGTTAGGCCTGCCGCCAGCGTTCAATCTGAGCCATGATCAAACTCTTCAATTTAAAAGTTTGATGCTCAAAGAATTAAACTTCGTAATGAATTACGTGTTCACTCTTGAGACTTGGTATTCATTTTTCGTCTTGCGACGTTAAGAATCCGTATCTTCGAGTGCCCACACAGATTGTCTGATAAATTGTTAAAGAGCAGTTGCGACGCGGCTTTCAGCTCACTGTCGCGAGGTGGCGTATATTACGCTTTCCTCTTTCAGAGTCAACCCTGAATTTCAGGATTTTTTCTCTTCGTTGTTCCGACCATCTTGTGAAGTGTTTCACATTGTCGTCTCAACGGAGGCGCATTATAGGGATCCCATTTTTTTGCACAAGTACTTTTTTGATCTTTTTTTCTGTTTGTTGTTTTTTCACCCTTTTTGCTGCATTCGCACACAAAACGGTGCTTTTTTGCATACTAAAAGACTTGCACAAGGCCAATAATGCACCCAAAGTCATTAGTAAATCATTTATTGTTGAGGTAAGTATGTCTGATGTTTTACGCCCATACCGCGATCTTTTTCCACAAATCGGTCAGCGCGTAATGATCGACGATAGTAGTGTAGTGATCGGTGACGTTCGTTTGGCTGATGATGTGGGGATCTGGCCACTCGTTGTGATTCGTGGTGATGTACATTATGTACAGATTGGAGCACGCACCAATATCCAGGATGGCAGTATGTTGCATGTCACCCATAAGTCCTCATACAACCCAGATGGCAACCCATTAACCATTGGCGAAGATGTCACTGTTGGTCATAAGGTGATGCTCCACGGCTGTACCATTGGCAATCGAGTGTTGGTTGGGATGGCATCAATTTTACTTGATGGTGCAATAGTAGAAGATGATGTGATGATTGGTGCGGGTAGCCTGGTACCACAAAATAAACGGCTGGAGAGCGGATATCTGTATCTCGGTAGCCCCGTCAAACAGATCCGCCCGTTAAGTGATGAAGAGAAGGCCGGATTACGCTATTCCGCGAATAACTACGTGAAATGGAAGGACGAGTATCTGGATCAGGGTAACCAAACCCAACCTTGATCATCTTCGCTTTGATCCTGAATCAAGCTTTCTGCTTCTTCTTCCAGGTCCCAGCGATGCTGACGAAAACTCGCTAACCACTGTTCTGGCGTATCTCCTGCAAAGCGGTTCGCCAGACTCTCTCCAGTAATAGCGCAAGTGAGCTGCATACCATTTACAAGAGCGGGAAAACAAACGCATTTTTTACTCTCGTTCCACTCTTCCCTGTCCGGAAACTGGATGGCCTGATTCACGCGGACAACTCCTCCTGCAATTGCTTTATAACTGGTTCTATGTCAGGCAGAACACCGTGCCAGAGAAGAAAGGCATGAGCCGCCTGTGCCACCAGCATCCCCAATCCATCCGCATTACGCTTTGAACCTCGCAGCTCACACCATGCCAGAAAAGGTGTTTTTCCTTTCTGATAGAACATGTCATAGCAACACATGCCTGAATGAATGAGCGATGCCGGGATCGCGGGAATATCACCACTGATGCCACTGGATGTTGCATTAATAATGAGATCGAACTCATGCCCCTCCAGTTCGTCCATACCCAACGCCTGAATACTGCCCGTGTGCGCAAACAATTTAGCCAACTCTTCCGCGCGGGATACCGTCCGATTAGTGATTGTCACCGCGCAGTCCAGAGAAAGGAGTGGAAGTAATACACCACGAGACGCCCCACCAGCGCCGATGAGTAGAATACGTAAACCAGGGCGGATAAAAGACAGACGTTCCAGATCGCTTAACAAGCCTACGCCATCGGTATTGTCACCCAGCAGGCGTCCATCTTCTAACCGCTTGAGGGTATTAACAGCACCAGCCAACGCTGCCCGTTCAGTAAGTTCATCAGCTCTGGCAAAGGCCTCTTCTTTAAAAGGCACCGTCACATTCGCTCCTTTACCACCAGCACTAAAGAAAGCGTTCAGTGTGTTAATGAAATCATTGATAGGTGCCAGCACGCGCCCATAGGGATGTTCAATATTCAATTGCTGAGCAAATTGCTGATGAATGAATGGCGATTTGCTGTGGGCTATTGGATTACCAAAAACAGCATAGTTTTCCATTATGTTACCCCTGTCGAAACAGTTCACCCGTCAGGGCATCGCGGATTTCTGAAGGATTTAAACGCCCTCCCGTTTCACCAGGCACAACCGGGAACGCTGCGCCAAATTGTGCGCGAACTTCGTCTACTGTTCGACAAGGCGGCAATCCACTCAAGTTGGCACTGGTAGAAACCAGCGGTTTACCATAAGCCTGGCACAAAGCAACCACCAACGGATGGTCGGTGACTCGTACAGCAAGCGAATCAAAGCGGCCTGTCAACCAGCGCGGTGTTGTCGCAGGCGCGGGAAAGACAAAGGTGACGGGACCTGGCCAGCGAGAAAAAATGGTTTCACGCTGCGCATCAGTCAGCATGCAGTCATCAATATAGGGTTTAAGCTGCTCGTAATTTGCCGCGATTAAAATCAGCCCCTTATCAACCGGACGCTGTTTTAGTTCCAACAGTCTCATCACTGCTGTTTCGCTATCAGGATCGCACCCGACACCGAAAACGGCTTCCGTGGGATAGGCGATGACACGTTCTTCATTGAGGACATCTATCGCAGCTGCGATAGCGTCTCCTTGCAGGTTATTATTCACGTTATTATTCCGCCGAAACCGGCTTTCCACATTGTTTACTGGCACAAAAGTGTTTTACACCCTGCGCGGTTTTCTTTTCGATGAGTAGCGGATAATGACACTCAGGGCATTCTCCGGCTATAGGTTTGAAGTTAATGGCAAATTGACACTCCGGGTAGCGATCACAGGAATGAAATGTTTTGCCATAACGGGAGCGGCGCTGGACCAGATGGCCCGTCCGACATTGAGGACATGTAATTGCTGTTTCGTCCGGTTTATCGATAAGTTCGGTATGTTCGCATTCAGGATAGTTACTGCAACCAACAAACATACCAAAGCGCCCCTGGCGTAAGACCAGATTTGCGCCGCATGCAGGGCAAATCTGTCCCTCCAGAACTTTGACGATATGTCCATCCGCTGAAGATTTCAGAGGACGGACGTAGTCACACGCCGGATACTGTGAGCATCCAAGAAACGGACCGTGTTTCCCGGATCGAATAACCAGTTCAGTCCCGCACTTTGGGCAGGACTCATTATTACGCACCGTGAACAGTGCTGATTTCGCCATAACAACTTATGCTGAATTAAAGAAATGATTAATGCAGCATACCTTCATTCACTTCAAAGAGTAATTCTTCCATTTGCTGGTACGCATTTTCGCAGCCCGGAATATTGAACAACACCATCAGGATTACCCATTTCAGGTCTTCCAGGTCGAACTCAGCGGTATCCAGCGCGAGCACTCGCTCTATCACCATTTCACGGGTTTCAAGGTTAAGCACCTGAATTTGCTCAAGGAAAAGCAGAAAACCACGGCAGCTGGCATCCAGTCTTTCACACTCTTCAGGGGTATAAATACGCATGGAGAGTGGATCAGAGGCCAGTTGCATCGGTTCTGCCAGTCCTTCCTGATAATCCGCAAGCTTTTCCAGCCAAAGCAGTGCATTGTAGATATCTTCTCGATCAAATCCTGCGTCGGTAAGATCCTGTTCAAGTTTGTCTTGATCCACACGCAACTCAGCTTCTGTGTGAATATAGGTTTCAAACAAATACATTAGTACGTCGAACATGGCATGCCCTCCTCAATCGGACATAGCCGCCGGGTACAGCTGCGATCCATCCTGCTAACTCCAGTTCGAGTAGTTGAGTAACTACCTCTGGCACAGGTTGGCCGGCACGTTCAGCGACGACGTCAACAGGTGTTACCTCATCTCCTACGTTAGCCAGGAGCTCAGGAAATGGCAATGCCACGTCTTCCTGATCTGGTGAATAAAATGAATTTTCAGGCGCGTCTGGCAACCAGTGCAATCCAAATTGCAAGTTTTCCAGAATTTCTTCCGGTTCCGTCACAAGAATCGCACCTTGTTTTATTAACCAGTGAGGCCCTTCGCTTCCCGGATTCCCTATTGGACCTGGCAAGGCAAAAACTTCTCGCCCCTGTTCAAGCGCACAACGCGCTGTCACCAGCGAACCACTGCGCAAAGCAGCTTCCACCACAAGTACACCTTTACTTAGACCACTGATAATGCGATTTCTTCGCGGGAAATTGTAAGCAAGAGGTGGAACATCGAGGGGAAATTCCGAGACGAGAGCTCCGCCATGTTCAAGCAGACTGGTAGCCAGCCGGGCATGGCGGCGGGGATGAATGGTATTAAGTCCATTCCCCAATACAGCAATGCTGACGCCATTCACCTGCAAGGCCGCTTTATGCGCCACACCATCGATTCCTCGCGCCAGTCCACTCGTAATTGTCACTCCACGCGTCGCCAGAGTTTCGCAAAATAATCGTCCCCAGCGTTCGCCATACCATGAATGCGCCCGACTCCCCACTACAGCAAGCTGAAATGAATGCAATGCGCGCAGTTCTCCAGCAACAAACAGCGCACCGGGGTAATCTGCTGTCGCCAGAAGTTGGGAAGGATAAAATTCACTATCCGCTGAGATTAAATGATGGTTTGGTTGATTCAACCAACAAAGTGAGCTCTCAATACTCTTTGGCGGAAATGAAAGAAAGCGTTGTGCCTGCCGCAATGTAAGCCCTGTTTGCTGCAATACAACCGCATCAATATGCGACTGTTTTGCCAGCCAGTGAGCTATACGGACCATATCATCGCCGTACAAGCTGCTGACGCTCATTAAACGCAGCCAAATTTCTGTATCGACCATCCTTATCTCCCTGCCATAAGCAGTCTTAGCAATCTTTGCGATTGGTCAGTGATGCTGTCAATCAGAGGGGGATTTGTCTAGAATAGAAGAAATAATCTTTCTAACTCCTGAACACATCTCTGGAGATTTATGTCAGTTTTGCAAGTGTTACATATTCCGGACGAGCGGCTTCGCAAAGTTGCTAAACCGGTAGAAGAAGTGAATGCAGAAATTCAGCGTATCGTCGATGATATGTTCGAGACGATGTACGCAGAAGAAGGTATTGGCCTGGCGGCAACCCAGGTTGATATCCATCAACGTATCATTGTTATTGATGTTTCGGAAAACCGTGACGAACGGCTGGTGTTAATCAATCCGGAGCTTTTAGAAAAAAGCGGCGAAACAGGCATTGAAGAAGGTTGCCTGTCGATCCCTGAACAACGTGCTTTAGTGCCACGCGCAGAGAAAGTTAAAATTCGCGCCCTGGACCGCGACGGTAAACCATTTGAACTGGAAGCAGACGGTCTGTTAGCCATCTGTATTCAGCATGAGATGGATCACCTGGTCGGCAAACTGTTTATGGATTATCTGTCACCGCTGAAACAACAACGTATTCGTCAGAAAGTTGAAAAACTGGATCGTCTGAAAGCCCGGGCTTAAGGATAAGAATTAACGTGTCAGAATCACTACGTATTATTTTTGCGGGTACACCTGACTTTGCAGCGCGTCATCTCGACGCGCTGTTGTCTTCTGGTCATAACGTCGTTGGCGTGTTCACCCAGCCAGACCGACCGGCAGGACGCGGTAAAAAACTGATGCCCAGCCCGGTTAAAGTTCTGGCTGAGGAAAAAGGTCTGCCCGTTTTTCAACCTGTTTCCCTGCGTCCACAAGAAAACCAGCAACTGGTCGCCGACCTGCAGGCTGATGTTATGGTCGTCGTTGCCTATGGTTTAATTCTGCCGAAAGCTGTGCTGGAGATGCCGCGTCTTGGCTGTATCAACGTTCATGGTTCACTGCTGCCACGCTGGCGCGGTGCTGCACCAATCCAACGCTCACTATGGGCGGGTGATGCAGAAACTGGTGTGACCATTATGCAAATGGATGTTGGTTTAGACACCGGTGACATGCTCTATAAGCTCTCCTGCCCGATTACTGCAGAAGATACCAGTGGTACGC
The DNA here is from genome assembly GCF_030295175.1 of Escherichia sp. HH091_1A. Lineage (NCBI taxonomy): Bacteria > Pseudomonadati > Pseudomonadota > Gammaproteobacteria > Enterobacterales > Enterobacteriaceae > Escherichia > Escherichia sp. HH091_1A. Next base: position 4,083,030 of record NZ_AP025747.1, read on the forward strand.
TGTACGACAAGCTGGCAGAGCTTGGCCCACAAGGGCTTATCACCACATTGAAACAACTGGCAGACGGCACGGCGAAACCAGAAGTTCAGGACGAAACTCTTGTCACTTACGCCGAAAAGTTGAGTAAAGAAGAAGCGTGTATTGACTGGTCACTCTCGGCAGCACAGCTTGAACGCTGCATTCGCGCTTTTAATCCGTGGCCGATGAGCTGGCTGGAAATTGAAGGACAGCCGGTTAAAGTCTGGAAAGCATCGGTCATTGATACGGCAACCAACGCTGCCCCAGGAACGATCCTTGAAGCCAACAAACAAGGCATTCAGGTTGCGACGGGTGATGGCATCCTGAACCTGCTCTCGTTACAACCTGCGGGTAAGAAAGCAATGAGCGCGCAAGACCTCCTGAATTCTCGTCGGGAATGGTTTGTTCCGGGCAACCGTCTGGCCTGATAGTCCACTCTTCTAAGCCCGGTCTTGCCGGGCATTTTTATTTTATATTTATGAAAAAACAACGTAATTTACGTAGTATGGCGGCACAGGCCGTTGAACAAGTCGTCGAGCAAGGGCAATCATTAAGCAACATTCTGCCACCGCTCCAGCAAAAAGTTTCCGATAAAGACAAAGCGCTTCTTCAGGAGTTGTGCTTTGGCGTACTGCGTACGCTCTCACAGTTAGACTGGCTGATTAATAAGTTAATGGCCCGTCCGATGACCGGCAAGCAGCGGACCGTGCATTACTTGATTATGGTTGGTTTGTATCAACTGCTTTATACCCGTATTCCACCTCATGCCGCGCTGGCTGAAACGGTTGAAGGCGCTGTCGCAATTAAGCGCCCTCAACTTAAAGGGTTGATTAACGGTGTGTTACGCCAGTTCCAACGTCAGCAAGAAGAGTTATTAGCCGAGTTTAATGCCAGTGATGCACGTTATCTGCATCCTTCCTGGTTACTGAAGCGTCTGCAAAAAGCGTACCCAGAGCATTGGCAATCTATCGTTGAAGCCAATAACCAGCGTCCGCCAATGTGGCTGCGCATTAATCGCACGCATCATTCTCGCGACAGCTGGCTTACCTTACTGGATGAAGCAGGAATGAAAGGCTTCCCGCATACGGATTACCCTGATGCTGTACGGCTGGAAACACCTGCACCTGTTCATGTGCTACCAGGTTTTGAAGAAGGATGGGTTACCGTTCAGGATGCATCAGCACAAGGTTGCATGGCCTGGCTTGCGCCACAAAACGGTGAACACATTCTGGATCTTTGCGCTGCCCCCGGCGGTAAAACAACGCATATCCTTGAGGTGGCACCAGAAGCGCAGGTTCTTGCGGTTGATATTGACGAACAGCGCCTCTCTCGCGTTTACGACAATTTAAAACGCCTTGGTATGAAGGCGACCGTGAAACAAGGTGATGGCCGCTACCCTTCCCAATGGTGTGGCGAGCAACAGTTTGATCGCATTTTATTAGATGCGCCTTGTTCAGCAACCGGTGTGATTCGTCGCCATCCGGATATTAAATGGTTACGCCGCGATCGCGATATCCCTGAACTCGCGCAGTTGCAGTCTGAAATTCTCGACGCCATCTGGCCGCATTTAAAATCCGGTGGAACCCTGGTCTATGCCACCTGTTCAGTGTTACCGGAAGAGAATAGCCAACAAATTAAAGCCTTTCTGCAACGCACAGAAGATGCAATGCTTTGCGAAACCGGAACACCAGAACAACCAGGTAAGCAAAATCTGCCTGGTGCCGAAGAGGGCGACGGCTTCTTTTACGCTAAGCTAATCAAAAAGTGATGAGATAACGGGTCGCGACTGATGAAAATTATCATTCTGGGTGCCGGCCAGGTTGGCGGCACACTGGCGGAAAACCTGGTTGGCGAGAACAACGATATTACTGTTGTCGATACCAACGGTGAGCGTCTGCGGACCTTGCAGGATAAATTTGACCTGCGAGTCGTGCAGGGGCATGGCTCTCATCCACGCGTATTGCGGGAGGCAGGTGCCGACGACGCCGATATGCTGGTTGCTGTAACCAGTTCAGATGAAACCAATATGGTTGCCTGCCAGGTAGCCTACTCACTTTTCAACACCCCTAATCGCATCGCTCGTATCCGCTCACCAGACTACGTGCGCGATGCCGATAAGCTATTTCATTCAGATGCTGTACCGATTGATCATCTGATCGCACCAGAGCAGCTGGTTATCGATAATATTTACCGACTGATTGAGTATCCCGGCGCGCTGCAGGTAGTGAACTTCGCTGAGGGTAAAGTCAGCCTGGCTGTGGTTAAAGCCTATTATGGCGGCCCACTGATTGGTAATGCACTTTCGACCATGCGCGAACATATGCCGCATATCGATACTCGTGTGGCAGCCATTTTCCGCCACGATCGCCCTATTCGTCCGCAAGGTTCGACCATTGTTGAAGCTGGTGATGAAGTGTTCTTTATTGCCGCTTCGCAACACATCCGCGCGGTGATGAGTGAATTGCAACGTCTGGAAAAACCGTATAAGCGGATCATGCTGGTTGGCGGCGGTAATATCGGTGCAGGGCTGGCGCGTCGTCTGGAAAAAGATTACAGCGTTAAACTCATCGAACGTAATCAGCAGCGCGCTGCCGAACTGGCGGAAAAGTTGCAGAATACGATCGTCTTTTTTGGTGATGCGTCGGATCAAGAACTGCTAGCCGAAGAACATATCGATCAAGTTGATCTGTTTATTGCCGTCACCAACGATGACGAAGCCAATATCATGTCCGCCATGCTTGCCAAACGTATGGGTGCGAAAAAGGTGATGGTATTGATCCAGCGTCGCGCTTATGTGGATCTGGTTCAGGGGAGCGTGATCGATATTGCGATTTCACCACAACAAGCAACTATTTCTGCGTTGCTTAGTCACGTGCGAAAAGCCGATATTGTTGGTGTTTCCTCATTGCGCCGCGGTGTTGCAGAAGCTATTGAAGCTGTTGCTCACGGTGATGAAAGCACCTCACGCGTTGTGGGCAGAGTCATTGATGAAATCAAGCTACCACCAGGAACGATTATTGGTGCTGTAGTACGCGGCAATGATGTGATGATTGCCAATGACAATCTGCGTATTGAGCAAGGCGATCATGTAATTATGTTCCTGACGGACAAAAAGTTTATTACCGACGTCGAACGTCTCTTCCAGCCAAGTCCTTTCTTCTTGTAATTAATAAGGCGTCTTCTGGCGCCTTATTATTTCCCTTTTCTTTTCAAGGATTAATTAAATTCATTCCCGGCAGGAAAATAGCTTAACATTTGTTAGACTTATGATTGTCGGCTTTATAGGGAGAATAACATGAGCATTATTAAAGAATTTCGCGAATTTGCAATGCGCGGAAATGTGGTGGATTTGGCAGTGGGTGTCATTATCGGTGCGGCCTTCGGTAAGATTGTCTCTTCACTGGTTGCAGATATCATCATGCCGCCGCTGGGTTTATTAATTGGTGGGATCGACTTTAAACAGTTTGCTGTCACGCTACGCGATGCGCAAGGGGATATCCCAGCAGTCGTTATGCATTACGGTGTCTTCATTCAAAACGTCTTTGATTTTCTGATTGTGGCCTTTGCCATCTTTATGGCGATTAAGCTAATCAATAAACTGAATCGGAAAAAAGAAGAACCAGCAGCTGCACCTGCACCAACTAAAGAAGAAGTATTACTGACCGAGATCCGTGATTTGCTGAAAGAGCAGAATAACCGCTCTTAAAAAGCCCCTGAAAGCAGAAGGCCAGTGGTAAAAAAGTGATTTACGTTCTTGCCACTGGCCTCCCAGTTTCCCCGATTGCCATGTTTTCCTTTTCGCATGTAACTACCTTTCCCCTTCTTATTTTTCTCTACACGCTGTCGGAATAAAGGATCATGTAGCAATGCTTCAATCGCATTATCTTTTATCTGTCCTTTAGTATGCTGATATCGGCTCATAAAAACTCCAATTGGTTATTTAACGGCGCGAGTGTAATCCTGCCAGTGTAAAAAATCAACAGTCACTCTTAACGCCACTCGCCCCTTGTTCAAGAGCTTCAAGAATCGAGCAATAAACACTGCTATGGGCGGTCCCACAACAGGCATCGTTAAGGCGTTGGAGGGAACGCTGCATACTCTGCAACTCGGCTATCCGTGCTTCGACTTCCTGCAATCTTTCCTGCACAATGCCTTTTGACTCCTGACAGGTATGGTGCTCAGGATCGATACGGATCGACAGCAACTCGCGGATCGACTCCAGACTGAAACCAAGTTGTCTGGCATGGCGGATAAATTTCAATCGCTGGAGATCGCTTTCGGTATACAGGCGAAACCCACCTTCGGTACGTACTTCATGCTCCATCATCTGCTGCTTTTCGTAATAACGTATTGTGTCGGGTGTTACTTCCGCCATTTTTGCCAGCTCACCAATGCGATACATACATACTCCACTAGTTATCGTTGATTTTATTCAACAACTTGTCAGCATAATCGCCGCGTAAAAAATCGGTACTCAATCCTGCTTGTCGCAGCTTTAACTCCAGTAATGACAATCGACGACTAATCTCTTGATATTGCGGATCATCGTGACGGATACCTTCGAGGATATCCATAAGATGAATTGCTTCCCTCCGTTGCTCAAGTTCTGGCGGTAAGCAACCAGCATTCTTCAACAAGCGATACCCCGCACGTAATTCTGGTGGCACGTGGGAATCATCATCCAGGATTAATGGTTCGCCGCTACCAGGTAGGTTATCAAACTCACCTTTGGATTGTGCCTCAGTAATATGACGCTCTGCCCACTGGTCAAGTAACCACATAAATACTCCAGGGGATGAACAAAAAGAGTACAGCTATTGTAGATAAGTGGGGATACTACGGGTATAAAAAAACCCGCCGGGGCGGGTTTTTTTACGTTGCTTCAGATTACTCTGCAGCAGCTTCTGCTTTCTCTGAACGATCAACCAGCTCGATGTAAGCCATCGGCGCGTTGTCGCCTGCACGGAAGCCACACTTCAGAATACGAGTGTAACCACCGGCACGGCTCGCGAAACGCGGGCCCAGTTCGTTAAACAGTTTTGCCACGATCTCGTTATCACGAGTACGGGCGAATGCCAGACGACGATTAGCAACGCTATCAGTCTTGGCAAGAGTAATCAGCGGCTCAACTACGCGGCGCAGCTCTTTCGCTTTAGGCAGAGTCGTCTTGATGATTTCATGACGAACCAGTGAACCTGCCATATTGCGGAACATAGCCTGGCGATGGCTGCTGTTGCGGTTCAGTTGACGACCACTCTTACGATGGCGCATGACCTTATCCTTCTCAGTAAAACCTTAACCTGTGATCTGGTTACTCGTCAGCGATGCTTGCCGGTGGCCAGTTTTCCAGGCGCATGCCCAGAGACAGTCCACGGGAAGCCAGCACGTCTTTAATCTCAGTAAGAGATTTTTTACCAAGGTTAGGCGTTTTAAGGAGCTCAACCTCGGTACGCTGTACCAGATCACCGATATAGTGGATAGCTTCTGCTTTAAGGCAGTTAGCAGAGCGGACAGTCAATTCCAGATCGTCAACAGGGCGCAGCAGGATCGGATCGAACTCTGGTTTCTCTTCTTTCACTTCAGGCTGACGTACATCACGTAAGTCAACGAAAGCTTCCAGTTGTTCAGCCAGAATGGTTGCCGCACGACGAATCGCCTCTTCAGGATCGATTGTGCCGTTGGTTTCCATTTCGATGACCAGCTTGTCCAGGTCGGTACGCTGTTCTACACGCGCTGCTTCAACATTGTAGGCAATACGCTCCACAGGGCTGTAGCATGCGTCGACCAGCAGACGGCCGATTGGGCGCTCATCTTCTTCCGAATGAATTCGGGTAGAAGCCGGCACATAACCACGACCGCGCTGAACTTTGATACGCATGCTAATAGACGCGTTCTCATCGGTCAGGTGGCAGATCACGTGCTGCGGCTTGACGATTTCGACATCACCGTCGTGGGTGATATCGGCTGCAGTCACAGGGCCAATGCCAGATTTATTCAAGGTAAGAATAACTTCATCTTTGCCCTGAACTCTCACCGCCAGCCCTTTCAGGTTGAGCAGGATTTCCAGGATATCTTCCTGAACGCCTTCTTTGGTGCTGTACTCATGTAGTACACCATCAATCTCAACCTCGGTCACCGCGCAACCCGGCATCGATGAGAGCAGAATACGGCGCAGTGCGTTACCCAGAGTATGGCCAAAGCCACGCTCTAAAGGCTCAAGGGTCACCTTGGCGTGCGTCGAACTCACTTGCTCGATATCAACCAGGCGCGGTTTTAGAAACTCTGTCACAGAACCCTGCATTGTGTCCTCTCTTTGGTACTAAGCTTTACTTGGAGTAAAGCTCGACGATCAGGTGTTCGTTAATGTCCGCAGACAGATCAGAACGCTCCGGCTTACGCTTAAACGTACCTTCCATCTTGCCAGCATCAACTTCCAGCCAGGTTGGCTTTTCACGCTGCTCAGCCAGCTCCAGAGCGGCTTTCACGCGAGACTGCTTCTTCGCTTTCTCACGAATGCTTACAACGTCATTCGGACTAACCTGATAAGAAGCGATGTTAACAACACGACCGTTTACCATAATTGCTTTATGGCTAACCAGCTGACGTGCTTCTGCACGAGTGGCACCGAAGCCCATACGGTATACAACGTTGTCCAGACGACCTTCCAGCAGAGCCAACAGGTTTTCACCGGTGTTGCCTTTCAGACGTGCTGCTTCTTTGTAGTAGTTACGGAACTGACGCTCCAGCACACCATAGATACGGCGAACTTTTTGCTTTTCACGCAACTGCACACCATAGTCAGACAGACGCGGTTTACGCGCACCGTGCTGGCCAGGAGCTTGTTCAATTTTACACTTGGTATCGATCGCGCGAACGCCAGACTTAAGGAATAAGTCGGTGCCCTCACGACGGCTCAGCTTGAGCTTAGGACCCAAATATCTTGCCATTTTCTTTCTCCAACAAACCTGGAAAACGAGGCGTTATACGCGACGTTTTTTCGGCGGACGACAACCGTTATGAGGGATCGGAGTCACATCAGTAATGTTAGTGATGCGGAAACCTGCGGCGTTCAGAGCACGAATAGTAGATTCGCGGCCTGGACCCGGACCTTTAACCATAACTTCCAGATTCTTGATGCCGTATTCTTTCACGGCGTCAGCGCAACGCTCTGCTGCAACCTGAGCTGCAAACGGAGTGGATTTGCGAGAACCACGGAAACCGGAACCACCGGCTGTTGCCCAACCCAACGCGTTACCCTGACGATCAGTGATAGTCACGATGGTGTTGTTGAAAGAAGCATGGATATGAGCCACGCCGTCAGAGACTTGTTTTCTTACACGTTTACGTGCACGAATTGGTGCCTTTGCCATTATTCAATCACCCCGATTATTTCTTGATCGGTTTGCGCGGACCCTTACGGGTACGTGCGTTGGTCTTGGTACGCTGACCGCGAACCGGGAGACCACGACGATGACGCAAACCGCGATAGCAACCAAGATCCATCAGGCGCTTGATGCTCATGCTGATTTCACGGCGCAGATCACCTTCAACGACAAATTTGGCAACTTCGTCACGCAGCGTGTCGATTTGTCCTTCAGACAGCTCACTGATCTTAACATCTTCAGCGATACCCGCTGCAGCCAGGATGGCTTTAGAACGGGTCTTGCCGACGCCATAAATCGAAGTTAATGCGATTACGGCATGCTTATGATCAGGAATGTTAATGCCTGCTATACGGGCCACTATGCACTCCTACTATTTAATATGTACGTTCCATGCTGAAAAGCCCGTTTTCAGGATACTCAAATGGAAACGCACAGACATACAAAAGATTGGCTGGCTAATCTAGCCAGCTCAACCCAACTTTGCAAGAAAAATATGCGAAAAAATCAGCCTTGGCGCTGTTTATGCTTCGGCTCGGCACTGCAAATCACACGGATGACACCATCACGCTTAACGATTTTGCAGTTACGGCATAATTTCTTGACGGAAGCACGAACTTTCATTTTTACTCTCCGTAACTTCTCGGGCGACCAATTATCGGCCGTAGCCTTTCAGGTTCGCCTTCTTCAATGCAGACTCATACTGACTGGACATCATCAGAGTTTGCACTTGAGCCATAAAGTCCATAATCACGACAACAACGATAAGCAGTGAGGTCCCACCGAAGTAGAACGGTACTTTCATTGCATCACGCATGAACTCCGGGATCAGGCAGATAAAGGTAATGTACAGCGCACCAACCAGGGTCAGGCGGGTCATTACTTTATCGATATACTTCGCCGTTTGCTCTCCCGGACGAATTCCTGGTACAAATGCACCGGACTTCTTCAGGTTATCTGCTGTTTCACGCGGGTTGAAAACCAACGCCGTGTAGAAGAAACAGAAGAAGATGATTGCAGACGCATAGAGTAACACATAAAGCGGTTGCCCAGGCTGCAAATACAGCGAAATTGTTGTCAGCCAGTTCCAACCAGTACCGCCCCCGAACCATGACGCGATGGTCGCCGGGAACAGAATAATACTGGAAGCGAAGATTGCCGGGATTACCCCCGCCATATTCACTTTCAGCGGTAAATGTGTGCTCTGTGCAGCATAGACACGACGACCTTGCTGACGTTTCGCGTAGTTTACCACAATGCGGCGTTGACCACGCTCAACAAATACAACAAAGAACGTCACTGCAAATACTAATACTGCAACCAACAGCAACACGAGGAAGTGCAGGTCGCCTTGACGCGCTTGCTCGATAGTATGGGCAATGGCTGGCGGGAGTCCCGCGACAATACCGGCGAAGATAATGATTGAAATACCGTTGCCGATACCTCGTTCAGTAATCTGTTCGCCCAACCACATCAGGAACATGGTTCCTGTGACCAGACTTACAACAGCGGTGAAGTAGAATGCAAAGCCCGGGTTAATGACCAGGCCTTGCATACCAGGCATATTCGGCAGACCGGTAGCAATACCGATCGACTGGAATATTGCCAGCACCAGAGTACCGTAGCGGGTGTACTGGCTGATCTTACGACGACCAGACTCCCCTTCTTTCTTAATTTCTGCCAACGTTGGGTGAACCACCGTCAGCAGCTGGATAATGATCGATGCCGAAATATACGGCATGATCCCCAGAGCAAAGATAGAAGCACGGCTGAGAGCACCACCAGAGAACATGTTAAACATTTCAATGATGGTGCCTCGCTGTTGCTCAAGCAGTTTGGCAAGTACAGCGGCATCAATACCAGGGATCGGAATAAAAGAGCCAATACGGAACACAATCAGCGCACCGATAACAAACAACAGTCTGCGTTTCAGCTCGCCTAAGCCACCTTTGGCACTTTGAAAATCTAATCCCGGTTGTTTAGCCATCTGCTACTTATTCCTCGATTTTACCGCCAGCAGCTTCGATAGCAGCACGAGCGCCTTTAGTAACACGCAGGCCACGAACAGTTACCGGAGTAGTTACTTCGCCAGCCAGGATCACTTTCGCGAACTCGATCTGGATACCGATAATGTTAGCCGCTTTCAGCGTGTTCAGGTCTACAACACCGCCTTCTACTTTAGCCAGGTCAGACAGACGAACTTCGGCTGTAATCGCTGCTTTACGAGAAGTGAAGCCGAATTTCGGCAGACGACGGTACAGAGGCATCTGACCCCCCTCGAAACCGCGACGTACGCCACCGCCAGAACGAGACTTCTGACCTTTGTGACCACGACCACCGGTTTTACCGAGGCCAGAACCGATACCACGACCCAGGCGTTTACCCGCCTTTTTGGAGCCTTCGGCCGGAGACAGAGTATTTAAACGCATCTCTTACTCCTCAACTTTAACCATGAAGGAAACCGCGTTGATCATACCGCGAATAGCAGGAGTATCCTCGCGCTCTACGGTGTGACCAATACGACGCAGACCCAGGCCAAGCAGCGTTGCCTTGTGTTTCGGCAGACGACCGATTGCACTGCGGGTTTGAGTAATTTTAATAGTCTTTGCCATGGTTTATTTCCCCAGAATTTCTTCAACGGATTTACCACGCTTGGCAGCGACCATTTCTGGAGAATTCATATTTTCCAGGCCATCGATAGTTGCACGAACCACGTTAATCGGGTTGGTGGAACCATACGCTTTAGCCAGAACGTTATGAACCCCAGCGACTTCCAGAACGGCGCGCATTGCACCACCGGCGATGATACCGGTACCTTCGGAAGCCGGCTGCATGAATACGCGAGAACCCGTATGAACACCTTTAACAGGGTGTTGCAGAGTGCCGTTATTCAGCGCGACGTTAATCATATTGCGACGGGCTTTTTCCATCGCTTTCTGGATCGCTGCTGGAACTTCACGCGCTTTACCGTAACCAAAACCAACGCGACCGTTACCATCGCCAACTACAGTCAGAGCTGTGAAGGAGAAAATACGACCACCTTTAACGGTTTTAGATACGCGGTTTACCGCGATCAGCTTTTCCTGCAGTTCGCCAGCTTGTTTTTCGATGTGAGCCATCTTACACCTCTACCTTAGAACTGAAGGCCAGCTTCACGGGCAGCATCTGCCAGTGCCTGGACACGACCATGATATTGGAACCCGGAACGGTCAAAGGATACATCTTTGATGCCTTTTTCCAGAGCGCGTTCAGCGACAGCTTTACCCACAGCTGCAGCCGCGTCTTTGTTACCGGTGTACTTCAGTTGTTCAGCGATAGCTTTTTCTACAGTAGAAGCAGCTACCAGAACTTCAGAACCGTTCGGTGCAATTACCTGTGCGTAAATGTGACGCGGGGTACGATGTACCACCAGGCGAGTTGCGCCCAGCTCCTGGAGCTTGCGGCGTGCGCGGGTCGCACGACGGATACGAGCAGATTTCTTATCCATAGTGTTACCTTACTTCTTCTTAGCCTCTTTGGTACGCACGACTTCGTCGGCGTAACGAACACCCTTGCCTTTGTAAGGCTCAGGACGACGGTAGGCGCGCAGATCCGCTGCAACCTGGCCGATCACCTGCTTATCAGCGCCTTTCAGCACGATTTCAGTCTGAGTCGGACATTCAGCAGTGATACCCGCAGGCAGCTGATGGTCAACAGGATGAGAGAAACCCAGAGACAGGTTAATCACATTGCCTTTAACCGCTGCACGGTAACCTACACCAACCAGCTGCAGCTTCTTAGTGAAGCCTTCGGTAACACCGATAACCATTGAGTTCAGCAGGGCACGCGCGGTACCAGCCTGTGCCCAACCGTCTGCGTAACCATCACGCGGACCGAAGGTCAGGGTATTATCTGCATGTTTAACTTCAACAGCATCGTTGAGAGTACGAGTCAGCTCGCCGTTTTTACCTTTGATCGTAATAACCTGACCGTTGATTTTTACGTCAACGCCGGCAGGAACAACGACCGGTGCTTTAGCAACACGAGACATTTTTTCCTCCGATTAGGCTACGTAGCAGATAATTTCGCCACCAAGACCAGCCTGGCGCGCTGCACGATCAGTCATAACACCTTTAGAGGTAGAAACAACTGCGATACCCAGACCCGCCATAACTTTCGGCAGCTCATCTTTACGTTTATAGATGCGCAGACCTGGGCGGCTGACACGCTGAATGCTTTCTACAACAGCTTTGCCCTGGAAATACTTCAGAGTAAGTTCCAGTTCAGGCTTGGTGTCGCCTTCAACTTTAAAATCTTCAATAAAACCTTCTTCCTTCAGCACGTTGGCGATTGCCACTTTCAGCTTGGAGGAAGGCATGGTGACCGCAGCTTTGTTCGCGGCCTGACCGTTACGGATACGGGTCAGCATATCCGCGATCGGATCTTGCATGCTCATCTGTCTTTACTCCCGTGATTCAATTGGTGACAATTACCAGCTAGCCTTTTTCAGACCCGGGATTTCACCGCGCATAGCGGCTTCACGGACCTTAATACGGCTCAACCCGAACTTCCGCAGGAAACCATGCGGACGACCTGTTTGACGGCAGCGGTTACGCTGACGAGACGGGCTGGAATCACGCGGCAGAGTCTGCAGCTTGAGAACAGCGTTCCAACGATCTTCGTCGGAAGCGTTCACATCAGAGATGATCGCTTTCAGTTCAGCGCGTTTCGCGAAGTATTTATCAGCTAAAGCTACGCGTTTTACTTCGCGTGCTTTCATTGATTGCTTAGCCATTTAGTAACCCTACCTTACTTGCGGAACGGGAAGTCAAAGGCAGCCAGCAGAGCGCGGCCTTCTTCGTCAGATTTCGCAGTAGTGGTAATGGTAATATCCAAACCACGAACGCGGTCGACTTTATCGTAGTCGATTTCTGGGAAGATGATCTGCTCACGGACACCCATGCTGTAGTTACCACGACCGTCGAAAGACTTAGCGGACAGGCCACGGAAGTCACGGATACGAGGTACAGCAATAGTGATCAGGCGCTCAAAGAACTCCCACATGCGTTCGCCACGCAGAGTTACTTTACAGCCGATCGGATAGCCCTGACGGATTTTGAAGCCTGCAACAGATTTGCGTGCTTTGGTGATCAGCGGTTTTTGACCGGAGATTGCTGCCAGGTCTGCTGCTGCGTTATCCAGCAGTTTTTTGTCAGCGATCGCTTCACCAACACCCATGTTCAGGGTGATCTTCTCGACCCGAGGGACTTGCATGACAGAATTGTAGTTAAACTCAGTCATGAGTTTTTTAACTACTTCGTCTTTGTAGTAATCATGCAGTTTCGCCATCGTACTACTCCAAATTACTTGATAGTTTCGCTGTTAGACTTGAAGAAACGGACTTTTTTACCGTCTTCGAATCTAAAGCCTACACGGTCAGCCTTGCCGGTTGCCGCATTGAAGATTGCTACGTTGGAAACCTGAATAGCGGCTTCTTTTTCAACGATGCCACCCGGTTGGTTCAGGGCCGGAACCGGCTTCTGATGTTTCTTAACCAGGTTGATACCTTCAACAATGACCTTGCCGGAAGACAGGACATTCTTAACTTTACCGCGTTTACCTTTATCTTTACCGGTTAACACGATAACTTCGTCATCACGACGGATTTTCGCTGCCATGATTCGCTCCTTAGAGTACTTCTGGTGCCAGAGAGATAATTTTCATGAACTTCTCACTACGAAGCTCACGAGTTACCGGCCCAAAAATACGCGTACCGATAGGCTGCTCGCTGTTGTTGTTCAGAAGAACACAAGCATTACCATCGAAGCGAATGACAGAACCGTCCGGGCGACGAACACCCTTCTTGGTGCGCACCACTACCGCCTTCAGCACATCACCTTTTTTGACCTTACCACGCGGAATTGCTTCTTTGATGGTGATCTTGATGATGTCGCCTACGCCTGCGTAGCGACGGTGCGAGCCACCCAGAACCTTGATACACATTACGCGACGTGCACCGGAGTTGTCGGCGACGTTCAGCATAGTCTGTTCTTGGATCATTTTAGTGCTCCGCTAATGTCAACTACTACTGAGACCCGAAAATCAGGTCGTTAAAAATCCCCATATCGAGGGCGCGGCATTATAACACCGCTTCAAGGATATGGGTAGAAAAAATAAACGGCTCATTTCTGAGCCGTTTATTCGTATCGAGAGAGTGTACTGTATTACAGAACCGCTTTCTCTACAACGCGAACCAGCGTCCAGGATTTAGTCTTGGACAGCGGACGGCATTCGCGGATTTCAACCACGTCACCGATACCGCATTCGTTGTTCTCGTCATGTACGTGCAGTTTGGTCGTACGCTTGATGAATTTACCGTAGATCGGGTGTTTCACAAAACGTTCGATAGCAACAACAATGGATTTCTCCATTTTGTCGCTAACAACGCGACCTTGCAGAGTACGGATTTTATCGGTCATTACGCACCCGCCTTCTCGTTCAGTAAAGTCTTAACGCGTGCGACATCGCGACGCACTTGCTTCAACAGGTGAGACTGTTGCAGCTGGCCACTTGCAGCCTGCATACGCAGGTTGAACTGCTCACGCAGCAGGTTCAGCAGCTCGGTGTTCAGCTCTTCAACGCTCTTCTCACGCAGCTCTTTTGCTTTCATTACATCACCGTCTTAGTTACAAAGGTGGTTTTAATCGGCAGTTTCGCTGCTGCCAGCTTGAATGCTTCACGGGCCAGCTCTTCCGGAACACCGTCCATTTCATACAGGACTTTACCCGGCTGAATCAAGGCAACCCAATACTCCACGTTACCTTTACCTTTACCCATACGCACTGCCAGCGGCTTTTCAGTGATCGGTTTGTCCGGGAACACACGGATCCAGATCTTACCTTGACGCTTAACTGCACGGGTCATAGCACGACGTGCTGCTTCGATCTGACGTGCAGTCAGACGACCACGGCCAACAGCTTTCAGACCGAAGCTGCCGAAGCTAACATCCGTACCCTGCGCCAGACCGCGGTTACGGCCTTTGTGCATTTTACGGAATTTTGTACGCTTTGGTTGTAACATCAGCGACGCTCCTTATTTACGGCCTTTACGCTGCTGCTTTTTAGGCTGAGCAGCCGGTTTTTCCGGTTGTTCAACAGCAGCCATACCACCCAGGATCTCGCCTTTGAAGATCCACACTTTAACGCCGATTACACCGTAAGTGGTGTGCGCTTCAGAGGTGTTGTAGTCGATGTCAGCACGCAGAGTGTGCAGCGGTACGCGACCTTCGCGGTACCATTCGGTACGTGCGATTTCCGCGCCGCCCAGACGGCCGCTAACTTCAACTTTAATACCTTTAGCGCCCAGACGCATTGCGTTCTGTACAGCACGCTTCATAGCACGACGGAACATAACGCGACGTTCCAGCTGAGAAGTGATGCTGTCAGCAACCAGTTTTGCGTCCAGTTCAGGCTTACGAACTTCGGCGATGTTGATCTGTGCAGGAACGCCAGCGATGTCCGCTACGACCTTACGCAGTTTTTCTACGTCTTCACCTTTTTTACCGATAACGATACCCGGGCGAGCAGTGTGAATGGTTACACGGATGCTCTTAGCCGGACGCTCGATAACGATACGAGATACGGACGCTTTAGCCAGTTCCTTAGTCAGGTACTGACGTACTTTAAAATCGCTGTCCAGGTTGTCAGCGAATTCTTTGGTGTTCGCAAACCAGGTAGAGTTCCATGGTTTTACAATACCCAGGCGAATACCATTAGGATGTACTTTCTGACCCATTGCTAGTCTCCAGAGTCTCAGCGATCGGACACAACCACAGTGATGTGGCTGGTGCGCTTCAGGATGCGATCTGCACGACCTTTTGCACGCGGCATAATGCGCTTCATGCTCGGGCCTTCGTCTACGAAAATTTTCGTAACTTTCAGATCGTCAATGTCAGCGCCATCGTTGTGTTCAGCGTTAGCAATGGCAGATTCCAGAACTTTCTTGACCAGTACAGCCGCTTTCTTGTTGGTGTAGGTCAAAATATCCAGAGCCTGCGACACTTTCTTACCGCGAATCAGGTCAGCAACAAGGCGAACCTTCTGAGCAGAAGAACGAGCATGGCGATGTTTAGCGATAGTTTCCATCTCTTCCTCCTACCTTATTTCTTCTTCGCTTTTTTATCAGCAGCGTGGCCGCGATAAGTACGAGTCGGTGCGAATTCACCCAGTTTGTGACCGACCATTTCGTCGGTTACAAATACCGGAACGTGCTGACGACCATTATGGACAGCGATGGTCAAACCGATCATGTTAGGAAAGATCGTTGAACGACGGGACCAAGTGCGCAGGGGCTTCTTGTCTCCGCTTTCCACCGCTTTCTCTACCTTCTTCAGCAAGTGCAGGTCAATAAAAGGACCTTTCTTGAGAGAACGTGGCATGGCTTATCCTCTAAAATTATTTGCTACGGCGACGTACGATGAATTTATCAGTACGCTTGTTGCTGCGGGTCTTCTTACCTTTGGTCTGAACGCCCCACGGAGTTACCGGGTGCTTACCAAAGTTACGACCTTCACCACCACCATGTGGGTGGTCTACCGGGTTCATCGCGGTACCGCGAACGGTCGGACGAACACCACGCCAGCGTGCAGCACCTGCTTTACCCAGAACGCGCAGCATATGCTCAGCATTGCCAACTTCGCCCAGAGTTGCACGGCAGTCTGCTTCTACTTTACGCATTTCACCAGAACGCAGACGCAGGGTGACATAAGCACCATCACGAGCAACGATCTGAACGTAAGTACCAGCGGAACGTGCCAGCTGACCGCCTTTACCTGGTTTCATTTCTACGTTATGAACAGTAGAACCAACCGGGATGTTGCGCATCGGCAGGGTGTTACCTGGTTTGATTGCAGCATCAACGCCAGACTGAATCTGGTCGCCAGCTTTCAGGCCTTTAGGGGCCAGGATGTAACGGCGTTCACCGTCTTTGTACAGAACCAGCGCGATGTTCGCGGAACGGTTCGGATCGTACTCAAGACGTTCAACAACTGCCGGGATACCGTCTTTGTTGCGTTTGAAGTCAACAATACGGTAAGCCTGCTTGTGGCCACCACCGATATGACGAGTGGTGATACGGCCATTGTTGTTACGACCACCGGATTTGCTGTTTTTTTCCAGCAACGGAGCAAAAGGTTTGCCCTTGTGCAGCTCAGGGTTAACCACTTTAACAACGTGGCGACGACCCGGAGATGTCGGTTTACATTTAACAACTGCCATTGTATTACTCCTCCGACTTACTCAGCGCCGCCAACGAAGTCCAGATTCTGGCCTTCTTTCAGGGTGACGTAAGCTTTTTTCCAGTCGCTACGACGACCGATACGCTGTCCGTGACGTTTAACTTTCCCTTTAACTACCAGGGTGTTAACGACTTCGACTTCGACTTCAAACAGTTTCTGCACAGCAGCTTTGATTTCTGCTTTGGTCGCGTCTTTAGCAACTTTGAGTACGATGGTGTTGGATTTTTCCATCGCAGTAGACGCTTTTTCAGAAACGTGCGGTGCACGCAGCACCTTCAGCAGACGTTCTTCACGAATCATGCCAGCATCTCCTCAACTTGCTTAACAGCATCAGCAGTCATTACGACTTTGTCGAAGGCGATCAGGCTAACCGGGTCGATACCAGTTGCATCGCGTACGTCAACCTTGTGCAGGTTGCGCGCAGCCAGGAACAGGTTTTCGTCCAGCTCACCGGTGATGATCAGCACATCTTCCAGAGCCATGTCTTTCAGTTTCTGTGCCAGCAGCTTAGTTTTCGGCGCTTCTACAGAGAACTTCTCGACAACGATCAGACGATCCTGACGTACCAGTTCGGACAGGATGCTTTTCAGCGCGCCGCGGTACATCTTCTTGTTAACTTTTTGACTGTGGTCCTGCGGACGAGCAGCAAAGGTCACGCCACCAGAACGCCAGATCGGGCTCTTGATAGAACCAGAACGCGCACGGCCGGTGCCTTTCTGGCGCCACGGTTTTTTACCGGAACCAGTTACTTCAGCACGAGTCTTCTGAGCACGAGTACCCTGACGAGCACCAGCTGCATAAGCAACAACAACCTGGTGAACCAGCGCTTCGTTGAAATCACGACCGAAGGTAGTTTCGGAAACAGTCAGCGCGCTCTGCGCGTCTTTCAATACTAATTCCATTGCTATCTCCTTACGCCTTCACAGCTGGTTTAACGATCAGGTCGCTACCGGTTGCACCCGGGACAGCACCTTTAACCAGCAGCAGGTTGCGCTCAGCGTCAACGCGTACTACGTCAAGGCTCTGAACGGTTACACGTTCGTTACCCATCTGACCTGCCATTTTCTTGCCTTTGAACACTTTGCCCGGAGTCTGGTTCTGACCGATAGAACCCGGAACGCGGTGAGACAAGGAGTTACCGTGAGTAGCGTCCTGGGTACGGAAGTTCCAGCGCTTAACGGTACCTGCGAAACCTTTACCTTTAGAGGTGCCAGTTACGTCAACTTTTTTAACGTCAGCAAACAGTTCAACGCTAATGCTCTGACCTACAGTGAACTCTTCGCCTTCAGCCAAGCGGAATTCCCACAGACCACGGCCAGCTTCTACGCCAGCTTTAGCGAAGTGGCCAGCTTCAGGCTTGGTCACACGGTTAGCTTTTTTAGCACCGGTGGTTACCTGAATAGCACGGTAGCCATCGTTAGCCAGGTCTTTAACCTGAGTAACGCGGTTTGCTTCAACTTCGATTACGGTTACTGGGATAGAAACGCCGTCTTCTGTGAAGATACGGGTCATACCCACTTTTTTACCGACTAAACCAATCATTGTTTCAACCTCTCAATCGCTCAATGACCTGATTAACCCAGGCTGATCTGCACGTCTACACCGGCAGCCAGATCCAGACGCATCAGAGCATCAACGGTTTTCTCGGTTGGCTCAACGATGTCAACCAGACGCAAGTGAGTACGGATTTCGTACTGATCGCGCGCGTCTTTGTTGACGTGCGGGGAGATCAGAACAGTGAAGCGCTCTTTGCGTGTCGGCAGCGGGATCGGACCACGGACCTGCGCACCAGTGCGCTTGGCAGTCTCGACGATTTCCGCGGTTGCTTGATCGATCAGACGATGATCAAACGCTTTCAGGCGGATACGGATTCTTTGGTTCTGCATGAGACCAGAGCTCCAATTATTTTATAAACGAAAATGATTACTCCTCAGACCCATTACGATTGATGGGAGAGTGTAACCGTTCTTACGTAGCTCCCCGATTGGGAGCATTGTTAGGTAGCCAAATTCGGCTAACTGAGGTTCAGATTGAACCTGCTGTCAACTACGACAAGCCCGCGCATTATACGCAAATCTGAGCCTGACGCAAGCATCGGGTAGAAATTAATCGCAACGCGCAGATTGCGAGCTGCATTCCACGAAATTTGTAAGGTTGTGAAGATAGCGTTTTTCACCGGAATCAGGTTAACAAATCAGCGATTTCTCTGTTGCTGAGCATCCGCAGTTATTCGATGGTGATACTCCAATTACAGAGGATGTTTTATGGACACTACCCTTCCCTTTCTGATTTTGTACGCTTGTTTATCAGCCCTACTTTTTTTCTGGGATGCAAATCATGGCTTGTTACCTGACAGATTTACGTGCCCGTTACTCTGGTCAGGTCTTTTGTTCTATCAGATTTGTAATCCTGACGGTTTAGCCGATGCGTTATGGGGGGCGATTATTGGTTACGGCACATTCGCTGTCATTTACTGGGGGTATCGCATACTGCGTCATAAAGAAGGATTAGGCTATGGTGATGTGAAGTTTCTCGCCGCCCTTGGTGCCTGGCATACATGGACCTTCTTGCCACGACTGGTTTTCCTTGCTGCCTCATTCGCTTGCGGAGCCGTAGTTATTGGTCTGCTCATGAGAGGAAAAGAGTCATTAAAAAACCCGCTGCCGTTTGGGCCATTTCTGGCGGCTGCGGGTTTCGTTGTAGGCTGGGATAGTTTGCTGGCAGGCCGTTAATCTTTAACTTTTATTTGTGATTGCAGGTAATTTTGTAAACCGATTTTACCGATGAGATCCAGCTCAGTTTCGAGCCAGTCAATATGACCTTCTTCATCGGCAAGGATCTCGATCATCATATCACGGCTAACATAGTCATGAACGCTGTCGGCATACGCGATAGCCTCACGGAGATCCTTCGCGCCTTCCAGTTCTAATCGCAGGTCGGATTGCAGCATCTCCTCGACATCTTCACCAATCCCCAGTTTGCCTAAATCCTGTAAGTTAGGGATTCCTTCTAAAAACAAAATACGCTCGATATATTTATCAGCGTGTTTCATCTCATCAATAGATTCATGGTATTCGACGTCATTGAGACGCATCAGGCCCCAGTTTTTAAACATCCGGGCATGGAGAAAATACTGATTGATTGCGACAAGCTCATTTCCCAATAGTTTATTGAGATAATTTATGATTTTAACATCACCTTTCATTTTATAGTCCCTCCGCTTCCACTATTAGAGCGTAGATGGGGCTAGCGGGATGTCAAAAAATAAGCGTGGGCTTCAGGCAATCTCTTTAAATTCTGGCATCTGCATCAACTCGTCCTGCATCACTTCGCGCGCGGCGCGAATGCACTTACCGCATTGATTTCCCACAGGAATAAACTTACGCAATTGTTGGAAAGATTGCGGATGAAACTGACGGACTGCCTGGCGAATTTTTTTGTCACTTACACCATTACACAAACAAACGTACATGATTGCTCCCGTTCAAATTCTGCGCAAAGTGTAAATGAGAATGGTTATGATTACAATAGCACAGTTTAATTTGCGCCATAGTTCAGCGAGTGAAATTACGACTAAATATTTCGAGCTCAAATTACGGGCAGCAAAAAGGGCGCCGAAGCGCCCTTTTTAATTCGAAACTAATTAACGTGTAATTAGCCCAGAACTTTAGCAACAACGCCCGCGCCAACGGTACGGCCGCCTTCACGGATTGCGAAACGCAGACCGTCGTCCATCGCGATCGGGTGGATCAGGGTAACAACCATTTTGATGTTGTCGCCCGGCATTACCATCTCTACGCCTTCCGGCAGTTCGATGGTACCAGTCACGTCAGTAGTACGGAAGTAGAACTGCGGACGGTAGCCTTTGAAGAACGGAGTATGACGGCCGCCTTCATCTTTGGACAGAATGTACACTTCAGATTCGAACTTGGTGTGCGGCTTGATGGTGCCCGGCTTAGCCAGTACCTGACCACGTTCGATTTCTTCACGTTTGATACCACGCAGCAGAACACCTACGTTCTCACCAGCACGGCCTTCGTCCAGCAGTTTGCGGAACATTT
Source organism: Escherichia sp. HH091_1A (assembly GCF_030295175.1). NCBI lineage: Bacteria > Pseudomonadati > Pseudomonadota > Gammaproteobacteria > Enterobacterales > Enterobacteriaceae > Escherichia > Escherichia sp. HH091_1A. The sequence continues at coordinate 4,103,765 of NZ_AP025747.1, forward strand.
CAACGCCAGTACAGGTAGACTTCTGAGTCTCTTTGATACCAACGATTTCAACTTCTTCACCAACTTTGATGATACCGCGTTCTACACGACCGGTAACAACGGTACCACGACCGGAGATGGAGAATACGTCTTCGATCGGCAGCAGGAACGGCTTGTCAATCGCACGCTCTGGTTCCGGAATGTAAGAATCCAGGAAGCCAGCCAGTTCCAGGATTTTCGCTTCCCACTCTGCGTCGCCTTCCAGCGCTTTCAGAGCAGAACCACGAACGATCGGAGTGTCGTCGCCCGGGAAGTCGTACTGAGACAGAAGTTCACGAACTTCCATTTCAACCAGTTCCAGCAGCTCTTCGTCATCAACCATGTCGCATTTGTTCAGGAACACGATGATGTACGGAACGCCTACCTGACGACCCAGCAGGATGTGCTCACGAGTCTGCGGCATCGGGCCGTCAGTCGCAGCAACTACCAGGATCGCGCCGTCCATCTGAGCAGCACCGGTGATCATGTTTTTAACATAGTCGGCGTGCCCCGGGCAGTCTACGTGTGCGTAGTGACGGGTCGGGGTGTCATATTCAACGTGAGAAGTGTTGATGGTGATACCACGAGCTTTTTCTTCCGGCGCGTTATCGATCTGGTCGAATGCACGAGCAGCACCGCCGTAGGTTTTAGCCAGTACGGTGGTGATTGCAGCGGTCAGAGTAGTTTTACCGTGGTCAACGTGGCCGATAGTACCAACGTTAACGTGCGGTTTTGTACGTTCAAATTTTTCTTTAGACACGGCTATATTCCTTACTATAGTGCTCTCCCCTTCAGGAGAGAGCACGGGACTTTGGTATTAACCCTTAGGCTTATTTACCACGGGCTTCAATTACGGCCTGAGCAACGTTACTCGGCGCTTCATCATACTTCAGGAATTCCATGGTGTATGATGCACGACCTTTGGTCAGAGAACGCAGCTGAGTTGCATATCCGAACATTTCAGACAGCGGTACTTCAGCGTGGATCTTAACGCCAGTAACTTCAGATTCCTGACCTTTGAGCATACCACGACGACGGCTCAAGTCACCGATAACGTCACCGGTGTTCTCTTCCGGAGTTTCTACTTCAACCTTCATGATCGGCTCAAGCAGAACTGGTTTCGCTTTCTTAAAGCCTTCTTTAAAGGCGATAGAAGCTGCCAGTTTAAACGCCAGTTCAGAGGAGTCAACGTCATGGTAAGAACCGAAGTGCAGACGAATACCCATGTCTACTACCGGGTAGCCTGCCAGCGGACCTGCTTTCAGCTGTTCCTGGATACCTTTATCAACGGCCGGGATGTATTCGCCAGGGATTACACCACCTTTAATGTCGTTGATGAACTCGTAGCCTTTCGGGTTTGAACCCGGCTCCAGCGGGTACATGTCGATAACAACATGACCATACTGACCACGACCACCAGACTGTTTCGCGTGTTTACCTTCAACATCAGTAACTTTCTGGCGGATAGTTTCACGGTAAGCAACCTGCGGTTTACCTACGTTCGCTTCAACGTTGAATTCACGCTTCATACGGTCAACGATGATGTCGAGGTGCAGTTCGCCCATACCCGCGATGATGGTCTGGTTAGATTCTTCGTCAGTCCATACACGGAAAGACGGGTCTTCTTTAGCCAGACGGCCCAGAGCCAGACCCATTTTTTCCTGGTCAGCTTTGGTTTTCGGTTCAACTGCGATGGAGATTACCGGCTCAGGGAATTCCATACGTTCCAGAATGATCGGCGCATCCGGGTCACACAGAGTGTCACCAGTGGTTACGTCTTTCAGACCGATTGCAGCAGCGATGTCGCCCGCGCGAACTTCTTTGATCTCTTCACGTTTGTTAGCGTGCATCTGAACGATACGACCGAAACGCTCACGTGCAGCTTTCACGGAGTTCAGTACGGTATCACCAGAGTTAACCACACCGGAGTAAACACGGAAGAAGGTCAGGTTACCAACAAACGGGTCGGTAGCGATTTTGAACGCCAGTGCAGAGAACGGCTCGTCATCACTTGCGTGACGTTCAGCCGGAGTGTCTTTACCGTCGTCCAGGATACCGTTGATCGCAGGTACGTCAACCGGGGATGGCAGGTAATCAATTACCGCATCCAGCATCGCCTGAACACCTTTGTTCTTGAACGCAGAACCACAGGTTACCAGGATGATTTCGTTGTTCAGAACGCGCTGACGCAGAGCACCTTTAATCTCTTCTTCAGTCAGTTCTTCACCACCCAGGTATTTTTCCATCAGCTCTTCAGAAGCTTCAGCTGCGGATTCGATCAGGTTCTGGTGCCATTCGTTAGCCAGTTCAACCATGTCTGCCGGGATATCTTCGTATTCGAAGGTTACGCCCTGGTCAGCGTCGTTCCAGTTGATAGCTTTCATTTTCACCAGGTCAACAACACCGGTGAAATGTTCTTCAGCACCAATCGCCAGCTGCAGCGGAACCGGGTTCGCGCCCAGACGGGTTTTGATCTGGTTAACAACTTTCAGGAAGTTCGCACCCATGCGGTCCATTTTGTTAACGAACGCAATGCGCGGAACTTTATATTTGTTTGCCTGACGCCATACGGTTTCAGACTGCGGCTGAACACCACCAACTGCGCAGTAAACCATTACCGCACCATCGAGAACACGCATGGAACGTTCTACTTCGATTGTGAAGTCAACGTGCCCCGGGGTGTCGATGATGTTGATGCGATGCGGCTCATACTGCTTAGCCATACCAGACCAGAATGCAGTAGTCGCAGCGGAAGTGATGGTAATACCACGTTCCTGCTCCTGCTCCATCCAGTCCATGGTTGCAGCGCCGTCATGAACTTCACCGATTTTATGGTTTACACCGGTGTAGAACAGAATACGTTCGGTAGTAGTGGTTTTACCGGCGTCGATGTGCGCACTGATACCGATGTTACGGTAGCGTGCGATGGGTGTTGTACGAGCCATTTGTTTCCTCGTTTATCTTTTAGGCGTTCAATTTAAGTAGCCCAAAGCGGGCTGCTTACTGGAAGCGCCCGCCTGGTGACTAAAACTCCGAAGGGATTACCAACGGTAGTGTGCGAACGCCTTGTTGGCTTCGGCCATACGGTGAACGTCTTCACGTTTCTTAACTGCAGTACCTTTGTTTTCTGCAGCATCAGAAAGTTCGTTCGCCAGGCGCAGAGCCATGGATTTATCACCGCGTTTACGAGCAGCTTCAACGATCCAACGCATTGCCAGAGCATTACGACGAACCGGACGGACTTCAACTGGTACCTGATAAGTAGAACCACCAACGCGGCGAGACTTAACTTCTACAGTCGGGCGCACGTTTTCGAGAGCTACTTCGAATGCTTCCAGTTCAGATTTACCAGAACGCTGAGCCAGGGTCTCCAGCGCGCTGTATACGATAGATTCGGCAGTAGATTTTTTACCATCTACCATCAGGATATTTACAAATTTAGCCAGCAGTTCTGATCCGAACTTCGGATCCGGCAGAATTTTACGCTGACCAATGACGCGACGACGTGGCATGGAAATACTCCGTTGTTAATTCAGGATTGTCCAAAACTCTACGAGTTTAGTTTGACATTTAAGTTAAAACGTTTGGCCTTACTTAACGGAGAACCATTAAGCCTTAGGACGCTTCACGCCATACTTGGAACGAGCCTGCTTACGGTCTTTAACGCCGGAGCAGTCAAGCGCACCACGTACGGTGTGGTAACGAACACCCGGGAGGTCTTTAACACGACCACCACGGATCAGGATCACGGAGTGCTCCTGCAGGTTGTGACCTTCACCACCGATGTAGGAAGTCACTTCGAAACCGTTAGTCAGACGAACACGGCATACTTTACGCAGCGCGGAGTTCGGTTTTTTAGGAGTGGTAGTATATACACGAGTACATACGCCACGTTTTTGCGGGCATGCTTCCAGCGCAGGCACGTTGCTTTTCGCAACTTTGCGAGCACGTGGTTTGCGTACCAGCTGGTTAACTGTTGCCATTAAATAGCTCCTGGTTTTAGCTTTTGCTTCGTAAACACGTAATAAAACGTCCTCACACAATATGAGGACGCCGAATTTTAGGGCGATGCCGAAAAGGTGTCAAGAAATATACAACGATCCCGCCATCACCAGGCCATCTGGCTGGAGTGCTTAACCGTAAGTCTGACGAAATCAGTATAGTCAATGGGAATGATGTCGTTCGAAATTTGACCAGTCAAACCGCGGGCAATAAGGTCTTCGTTCAGGGCATAGACCTTAATGGGGGCATTACGCAGACTTTCAAGGTAGCGGTTACCGTCAACTGCGGCAGTTACACCATCTTGCAATAATAGCAGTTCGTCGCCTTCACTGAGTAGACGCAACAGCGCAGCAAAATCCGTCAGCCAGGGTGAACGATGTAATGTGTGCAGCATAAATGCCTCAAAACCTCAAAATAACATCGTAGTTGGCGAGTTCGCGGCGTAAGGCATCTGCTTCGAGCGGCGTGGCTTCGACAACAAAGGGGGTCTGCGGATCTAACCCGCGTTCGCGCAGTGAAGCCGCACAAACCCAGCACTGTTCAATGTCGTACAGACCCAACAATTTAAAAGTGGCAATGTAATCACGCGCCAGCACTGCATCGGGCTTTTGTCCTGGCAACAGCTGAAAAACGCCATCAGCAATAAAGAAGACAGCCAGATCGTCAGTTAATGCGGAAGTTGCCAGTAAAGCATCTAAACCTTCCCGGCCTGCAGCGGTACCATGAGGCGCAGTAGAAAAAACAAACGCAATTCGTTTCATCAGAACTGTACCACCCTGTCACAGGTCAGCGAGGCTTCCGCCAGCGCGCCAAGTCCACTTAAGGTAAATCCCGGCTGAAGGTTTGACGAGGCCAATCGCAGCCTTCCTGCTTCAGTTTCATCGACGATACCGCGGCGTAACGCTGCCGCTACGCAGATATTCAGCGCCACACCATGTTGCGCATTCAGTTGTTGCCAGCCGCGCACAAGGTCAAATTCGTCGCTTGCCGGTGAGGTCAATAGGTTAGCGTTATAGACCCCTTCCCGATAGAAAAAGACGCTGCTTAGTTCATGGCCTTCTGCTATCAGCGCCTGCGCAAACTGAAAAGCACTACTCGCCTGTTGCGTACCGTATGCTGGTCCGGTCACCACGATGGCAAAACGCATTACTTATCTTGCCCCTGGAAATCACCGCTCTTGAACTGGCGGATGTAGAGATAGACAGTGTGTTTGGAGATGTTCAGGCGGTCAGCAACCTGGTTGATCGCATCTTTAATATCGAAGATCCCTTTCTCGTAGAGATTTAGCACGATCTGACGATTTTTGGCGTTATTAGAAACATTGCGATCGGCATTCACTTCTTCGATGGTGAACTCCAGCGTTTGGGTAACCAGATCTTCAACAGAAGAGGCAAAGTTGACGCTTGAACCGACATCCGGGGTTTCTGGCGGCACAAAAGTGCTCATAATCTGCGAGAAGGGAACATCAAGATTCATATTGATGCACAGCAGACCAATTACACGCTGTTCGCGGTTACGAATCGCGATAGTCAGGGACTTCATTAATACGCCGCTTTTGGCGCGAGTAAAGTAGCATTTAGAAACGCTGCTATCCGCTCCCGTCATATCGTGCAGCATACGTAGCGCCAGGTCGGTAATTGGCGAACCAATCTTCCGGCCTGTATGTTCACCGTTAGCAATGCGAATGGCTGAACATTTTAGATCCTGCAAAGAGTGCAAAACGATTTCACAGTGGGAGCCAATAAGCATCGCTAACCCGTCCACCACCGCTTCGTAGGATTTCAGAATATCAAAATCGGTCTGGTCGAAAGGACGTTGATCCAGTAAATCCAACTCACTGGTTTCGTTGGTTAAAAGCGACCTGGACATGAAAAAAAACACTCCTTTTCAGGAGCCTGTCGTTAACTTTTCAGGGCAGGCTCATTAATGATGCGGGTAACTAAATTAATACAGCGGAGGTTCCGCTTTCCAGCACTAATTATATCCGGCCTGTAATAAAAAAACCGCCGCCTGGTCAGGCGGCGGTTCTTAATGCTTATTTTTTAGCAGAATCTGCGGCTTTCGCATCAGCTTCCGGCTTTGCATCAGCCTTCGGCGCTGGTTTCACATCCAGCAGCTCTACGTCAAACACCAGGGTAGAATTCGGTGGGATCCCCGGAACACCCGCTTTGCCGTAAGCCAATTCTGGTGGAATAACCAGTTTAATCTTACCGCCTTTCTTGATGTTCTTCAGACCTTCTGTCCAACCCGGAATAACACCGTCCAGACGGAAAGAGAGCGGTTCACCACGGGTGTAAGAGTTGTCGAACTCTTTACCGTCGATCAGCGTACCCTTGTAGTTCACGACAACAGTATCGCTGTCTTTCGGTGCTTCGCCTTTACCGGCTTCTACTACCTGATAAACCAGACCAGTTGAAGAGGTTTTCACACCTTTCTCTTTGGCAAATTTCTCGCGGTACTCTTTACCTTTCGCTTCGTTATCTGCCGCGTCTTTTTCCATCTTCGCCTGAGCAGAAGACTTCACGCGAGCTTCGAATGCTTGCAGTGTCTGTTCGATCTCTTGGTCGGAGAGTTTGCTCTTATCAGCAAATGCATCCTGAACACCCGCGATCAGCTGATCTTTATCCAGTTTGATGCCCAGTTTTTCTTGTTCTTTAAGAGAGTTTTCCATGTAACGACCCAGCGAAGCACCCAGTGCATAAGCTGATTTCTGATCGTCATTTTTGAACGCTGCTTTGCTGTCAGCAGTTGTAGCAGGTTTTGCAGCTTCAGCAGCAAAAGTGATCGGTGCATGCAGGGCAACGGCCATTGTGGTCGCCAGCAGCGTTACTTTAAACAGTGATTTCATCCATATCTCCAGGATCGGGGCATCTCACCCCAGGGTTAACTATTATCAGAAGGGTACTATAAAGCGTTGTCGAACAAATCTACATACAGACACGCCCTATTATCATCTATTTTCAGACTCTTTTTGTTTAAATTAGTTTCGATGACCGCGAAATGAGTGCTGTCTCGGGCAGCAAAGTTAAGTAGAATCCGCGGCGACCATTCGACAAAAGAGGTGAATCATGCAGGATTTATCATTGGAAGCACGCCTGGCAGAGCTGGAGAGCCGACTGGCTTTTCAGGAAATCACCATTGAAGAACTGAACGTCACGGTGACCGCTCATGAAATGGAGATGGCGAAACTGCGCGATCATCTGCGTCTGCTGACCGAGAAGCTAAAAGCCAGCCAGCCGTCGAACATCGCGTCGCAGGCTGAAGAAACGCCACCGCCACATTATTGAGGCGTAAAAAAAGCGGGGACTCCCCGCTTTTTTGTCACTTTTTCGGTATTAGTGGCAACCGCAACCGCCGTTACCTTTACCGCCGCAGCAGCCTTCGCCACCGTGTTCATGACCGTGATCGTGGCCATGACCACCGCAGCAACCGTCGTGGTCGTGATCGTGGTGATGATCGTGCGCACCGTGAACGTGGCCATGAGCCAGCTCTTCTTCAGTCGCTTCGCGAATCGCCACAACTTCAACGTTGAATTTCAGGTTCTGACCGGCCAGCATGTGGTTACCATCAACCACGACGTAATCGTCTTCAACCGCAGTGATTTCAACCGGTACCGGACCCTGGTCGGTTTCAGCCAGGAAACGCATACCAACCTGCAGTTCATCAACGCCCATAAATACGTCTTTAGGAACGCGCTGCACCAGGTTTTCGTCGTATTGACCATAAGCGTCGTTCGCACCAACAGCGACATCAAATTTGTCGCCAACTTCATGACCTTCCAGTGCCGTTTCCAGGCCAGAGATCAGGGAACCGTGACCATGCAGGTAGTCCAGCGGCGCACTCACCGGAGACTCATCAACCAACACACCGTCTTCTGTACGTACCTGATAGGCCAGGCTGACCACCAGGTCTTTTGCTACTTTCATGATATCTCCTGAGCATGGGAAGAATAGTGGCGCAGATTGTAGCGGAATTCTGCAGCCGTGTACTCACTAGCTTAAAAAATCTCGGCGCATATCGCTAGTCCGGATGAAAAATCCCGATCACTTGCTCATCTTTGCGAACATGATCGCGGGCTTCTTTGTCGACTTCTCGCATCTGGTGTCCGCACTTAACGCATTCAACAATATCAATATTATTTTCGCGCCACATCGCCATTGAATCCTGCGCCTGACAGGCCGGACATTTTGCTCCCGCAATAAAACGTTTTCGGATTGCCATCGTTATCCTCTACTCAAATTCATCCCAGCCATCCAGCTGGCGTCGTTCTTGTTGCATTTCACGTTGGAAAATCTCTTCCAGTTCGCGTCGGGCTTCCCTGGCGCGAGAAATTTGTACGGTATCGGCATGCATTGGGATGAGCTCCCGCAACATCCGCATATCCAGGCGGCGAAAATGCAGTTGCGCCCGCTGCGCCTGATGTGGATGCATGCCAAGCGTGACCAGCGTCTTGCGCCCCAGCTCTAACGCACTGGAGAATGTTTCACGAGAAAACTGCGTCACCCCTGCCTGTAATAACTCATGCGCCTCCACACGTCCGCGCGCTCGCGCAAGAATATGCAAATGCGGGAAGTGTTGCTGGCAAATCTCCACCAGCTTCATGGTGTCTTCCGGTTCGTTACAGGTAATGACGATTGACTCTGCGGCCTCTGCACCCGCAGAACGTAAAAGATCTACCTGCGTGGCGTCGCCGTAATAAACTTTGTAGCCATATTTGCGCATCAGGTTAACAGCGCTGATATCCCGCTCCAGCACGGTAATGCGCATTTTATTTGCCATCAGCAAACGACCAATCACCTGACCAAAACGTCCGAAGCCCACGACTATGACCTGCGGTTTATCATCGTTGACCCACGGTTTTTCGTCTTCTTCTTCCGGTCCGTTAAACTGGCGGGATAGCCATTTATCCACCAGCTTCATCAGCAGCGGCGTGGTCATCATGGAAAGCGTCACCGTCACCAGCAATAGCGCCATCTGGTCGCCCTGGAATAAGCGTTGTGAAGAAGCGGTAGAAAAGAGGACAAAGGCAAACTCGCCGCCCTGACTCAACACGCCAGCAAACTGCATCCGCTCTGAGCTACGCACGCCATACAGCCGCGCCAGCAAATACAGCACGAGAATTTTCACCGCCACCAGCACAACCACGCTTATCACTACCCACAACAGATGGGTATAAAGCACTCCGAGGTTGAGCGACATGCCGACAGAGATAAAAAACAGTCCGAGCAGCAAGCCTTTGAACGGATCGATAGCCGTTTCCAGCTCATGGCGATATTCACTTTCCGCCAGCAGCACGCCCGCAATAAACGTACCGAGCGCCATCGACACCCCCAGCGCATCCATAAACAATGCGGAACCCAACACCAGCAGCAGTGTCGCGGCGGTGAACACTTCCCGCACACCAGAAGCGGCAATAAAACGGAATACCGGACGCAGTAAATAGCGCCCACCAATCAGCATGCCAACAAACGCCAGCACCTTCATGCCGATCTTCATCCAGTCAAAATGTTCATCTGCCGATCCCGCCAGCAGCGGTACTAACGCCAGTGCCGGGATCACCGCCAGATCCTGAAACAGCAGTACCGAGAAACCTAACTGGCCGGATTCGCTGCGATTCATCCCTTTCTCACGCATCAATTGCAACGCCATTGCAGTTGAAGACATCGCAAGGCCAATGCCACCGACCACCGCCGCCTGCCAGGCGAAATCCGTCAGCATCAATAATCCCGCCAGCAACGCCGCGCTTAACAGCACCTGTGCCGCGCCTACGCCAAAAATCGAACGCCGCAGTTGCCAAAGCTTGGAGGGATTCAACTCAAGGCCGATGATAAACATCAGGAACACCACGCCGAGTTCCGAAAAGTGGAGGATCTCATCGACGTCGCTAATAAACCCTAGCCCCCACGGGCCAATTGCAATCCCTGCCAGCAAATATCCCAACACAGCGCCAATACCCAGCCGCGATGCCAACGGCACCGCAGCCACCGCCGCGAAGAGAAACAGCACTCCTGCGAGTAAAAAATCGGAACCTTCCATCAGCAGCCTCCTGGAGACAGCGGATTTGCCAGCCAGTCACCGTAGGCTCTGGCGTGACTCGCCAGCTCCTGTGCGCTTTGCCGTCTCGCCCAGTAAATAATGATAGGGCTTAACCAATGCATCCGGCACATGCCCGCCGCCAGTTCAAAGGGGCGCAGAACATCGCTCATCGGATAGCGATTCAACGCGTCATAACGGTAAGCACTTTCCGGCTCACCGGTGGTAATCACGCTACGCCAGTACTTTCCCGCCAGTTGGTTTCCCCCCGGCCCGCTGGCAAAACCACGGCTTAATACCCGGTCCAGCCACTCTTTCAGTAGTGCCGGGCAGCTATAGGTATAAAGAGGATGCTGAAAGACAATCACCTCGTGCTCGCGCAGTAATGCCTGCTCACGGGGGATATCAATAAAAAAATCGGGATAGTGCGCGTAAAGGTCGTGCACGGTAACATTGCTGAGCTGCGTGGCCGGTTTAAGCAGTACCCGGTTTGCCACCGAGTCCTGAGATTCCGGATGGGCATACAGCAGCAAAACTTTCGCTGGCTGAGACATCATCCCCCTCCCGGTATGGTTTTTGTGTATAGTCGCTGTTTTGGGCTACCATTGCGCCCGGTGCGGCAGCTCGCCCATACATTACATTATCATAATGATAAGTTAACATAGTCTGAACATACGGCGCCTTATGATTGTTTTCTCCTCGTTACAAATTCGTCGCGGCGTGCGCGTCCTGCTGGATAATGCCACCGCCACCATCAACCCCGGGCAGAAAGTCGGCCTGGTGGGTAAAAACGGCTGTGGTAAATCTACCCTGCTGGCATTGCTGAAAAATGAAATCAGCGCCGACGGCGGCAGCTACACCTTTCCAGGAAGCTGGCAACTGGCGTGGGTGAATCAGGAAACACCAGCGCTACCGCAAGCGGCGCTGGAATATGTCATTGACGGCGACCGTGAATATCGTCAACTGGAAGCGCAGCTACACGACGCCAACGAACGTAACGACGGGCACGCCATTGCGACCATTCATGGCAAGCTGGATGCTATTGACGCATGGAGTATTCGCTCCCGCGCCGCCAGCCTGCTGCACGGCCTCGGTTTCAGCAATGAACAACTGGAGCGCCCGGTAAGTGATTTCTCCGGTGGCTGGCGTATGCGTCTCAACCTCGCCCAGGCACTGATTTGCCGTTCAGACTTGCTGCTGCTCGACGAACCAACTAACCACCTCGATCTCGATGCTGTTATCTGGCTGGAAAAATGGCTGAAGAGCTATCAGGGCACGCTGATCCTGATCTCCCATGACCGCGACTTCCTCGATCCGATTGTTGATAAAATTATTCATATCGAACAGCAAAACATGTTCGAGTACACCGGCAACTACAGCTCGTTTGAAGTGCAGCGTGCTACCCGTCTGGCACAGCAACAGGCGATGTATGAAAGCCAGCAAGAGCGCGTGGCACATCTGCAAAGTTATATCGACCGTTTCCGTGCCAAAGCCACCAAAGCGAAGCAGGCCCAGAGCCGTATTAAGATGCTCGAGCGTATGGAGTTGATTGCCCCAGCGCACGTCGACAACCCGTTCCGCTTTAGCTTCCGCGCGCCGGAAAGCCTGCCTAATCCGTTGTTGAAAATGGAAAAGGTCAGCGCAGGTTATGGCGATCGCATTATTCTCGACTCGATTAAACTGAATCTGGTGCCGGGTTCGCGCATTGGTCTGTTAGGCCGCAATGGCGCGGGTAAATCGACATTAATCAAACTGTTAGCCGGAGAGCTTGCGCCAGTCAGCGGTGAAATTGGCCTGGCGAAAGGGATCAAACTCGGTTACTTCGCCCAGCATCAACTGGAATATCTACGCGCCGACGAATCGCCTATTCAACATCTGGCACGTTTAGCACCGCAGGAACTAGAACAAAAACTGCGTGATTACCTCGGCGGCTTTGGTTTCCAGGGCGATAAAGTGACGGAAGAAACGCGCCGTTTCTCCGGTGGGGAAAAAGCCCGCCTGGTGCTGGCATTAATCGTCTGGCAGCGTCCGAATCTACTGCTGCTCGACGAACCGACTAACCACCTTGACCTCGACATGCGCCAGGCACTGACTGAAGCGTTGATCGAGTTTGAAGGCGCATTGGTTGTCGTTTCGCACGACCGCCATTTGTTGCGTTCCACCACTGACGATCTCTATCTGGTTCACGATCGTAAAGTCGAACCGTTCGACGGCGATCTGGAAGATTATCAACAGTGGTTGAGCGACGTTCAAAAGCAGGAAAACCAGGCCGACGACGCGCCAAAAGAGAACGCGAACAGCGCCCAGGCACGTAAAGACCAGAAGCGTCGGGAAGCGGAGCTGCGTGCGCAAACCCAGCCACTGCGTAAAGAAATCGCCCGTCTGGAAAAAGAGATGGAGAAGCTGAACGCGCAACTGGCGCAGGCGGAAGAGAAACTCGGCGACAGCGAACTGTACGATCAAAGCCGTAAAGCGGAGTTGACCGCCTGCCTGCAACAGCAAGCCAGCGCCAAATCCGGGCTGGAAGAGTGCGAAATGGCGTGGCTGGAAGCCCAGGAGCAGCTTGAGCAGATGCTGCTGGAAGGCCAAAGCAACTGATGGCGCAGATAACGACGACCGATGCCAATGAATTCAGCAGCAGTGCTGAATTCACCCCTATGCGCGGCTTTAGCAATTGTCATCTGCAAACCATGCTGCCGCGTCTGTTTCGTCGCAAGGTGAAATTCACCCCGCACTGGCAGCGACTGGAGTTGCCCGACGGCGATTTTGTCGATCTCGCATGGAGTGAAGACCCTGCCCAGGCGAACCATAAACCGCGTTTAGTGGTGTTTCACGGGCTGGAGGGCAGCCTCAATAGCCCTTACGCCCACGGTCTGGTCGAGGCGGCGCAAAAACGCGGCTGGCTGGGCGTGGTGATGCATTTTCGCGGATGCAGCGGTGAACCAAACCGTATGCACCGCATTTACCATTCGGGCGAAACCGAAGACGCCAGCTGGTTTTTACGCTGGCTGCAGCGCGAATTTGGACATGCGCCAACGGCTGCCGTCGGCTATTCGCTCGGCGGTAATATGCTCGCCTGTTTGCTGGCAAAAGAAGGTAATAACCTCCCGATTGATGCAGCGGTAATTGTCTCCGCGCCATTTATGCTAGAAGCCTGTAGTTATCATATGGAAAAGGGCTTTTCCCGCGTTTATCAGCGTTACTTGCTGAACCTGTTAAAAGCCAATGCTGCGCGCAAACTGGCAGCCTATCCCGGTACGCTGCCGATTAATCTCGCACAGTTAAAATCGGTACGTCGCATCCGTGAATTTGACGATCTGATCACCGCCAGAATTCATGGCTACGCTGACGCTATCGACTATTATCGTCAGTGTAGCGCCATGCCGATGCTGAACCAGATCGCCAAACCGACGCTGATTATTCACGCCAAAGACGATCCGTTTATGGATCATCAGGTGATCCCGAAACCGGAAAATCTCCCCCCGCAGGTGGAGTATCAACTGACTGAACATGGTGGTCATGTTGGCTTTCTTGGCGGTACATTATTTCATCCGCAAATGTGGCTGGAGTCACGCATTCCTGACTGGTTAACAACGTATCTGGAGGCGAAATCATGTTGATTCCGTGGCAAGAACTCTCCCCCGAAACGCTGGAAAATTTAATTGAAAGTTTTGTGTTACGCGAAGGCACCGATTATGGTGAACATGAGCGTACACTTGAACAGAAAGTCGCCGACGTCAAACGCCAGCTACAGTGCGGAGAAGCGGTGCTGGTATGGTCGGAGCTGCACGAAACGGTCAATATCATGCCGCGCAGTCAGTTTCGTGAATAACCTGCAGCCGTCGGCGGACGAGATAATAATGATAGCTAAGTCATGGAGTTACTATGTCTGCCAAACATCCGGTCATTGCGGTAACAGGATCCAGCGGCGCGGGGACCACCACCACCAGTCTCGCGTTTCGTAAAATATTCGCGCAGTTAAATCTGCATGCAGCTGAGGTGGAAGGCGACAGTTTTCACCGTTACACGCGCCCGGAAATGGACATGGCGATCCGCAAGGCGCGTGATGCCGGGCGGCATATCAGCTACTTTGGCCCCGAAGCGAACGACTTCGGCCTGCTGGAACAAACCTTCATTGAATACGGTCAGAGCGGCAAAGGAAAATCACGCAAATATCTGCATACGTACGACGAAGCCGTACCGTGGAATCAGGTGCCGGGAACATTCACCCCATGGCAACCTTTACCGGAACCCACTGATGTACTGTTTTATGAAGGGCTACACGGTGGCGTCGTCACGCCACATCATAACGTTGCGCAGCATGTGGATTTACTGGTCGGCGTAGTGCCTATCGTTAACCTTGAGTGGATTCAAAAACTGATCCGCGACACCAGCGAGCGCGGGCACTCACGAGAAGCGGTGATGGACTCAGTAGTACGTTCAATGGAAGACTATATCAACTACATCACGCCGCAGTTTTCCCGCACCCATCTTAACTTCCAGCGCGTTCCCACTGTCGACACCTCAAACCCGTTCGCAGCAAAGGGCATTCCATCACTGGATGAAAGCTTTGTGGTGATCCATTTTCGTAATCTGGAAGGGATCGATTTCCCCTGGCTGCTGGCGATGTTGCAGGGCTCATTCATTTCCCACATCAATACATTAGTGGTGCCGGGCGGTAAAATGGGTCTGGCAATGGAGTTAATTATGCTGCCACTGGTGCAACGATTGATGGAAGGAAAGAAAATCGAGTAACTCTGCTAATATGCCGGATAAACAATTATCCGGCATCGTACTCCTGACATCAAATCACGCGGCAACCACTTCATACGAGTGAGTAATATTCACCGCTTTTTCCAGCATCAACGCCACTGAACAATATTTCTCAGCAGAGAGATCAACCGCACGCGCAACCGCTGCGTCTTTCAGGTCGCGACCGGTGACGATAAAATGCAGATTAATGTGCGTAAACAGGCGTGGTGCCTCTTCGCGGCGTTCAGAGGTCAATTTTACTTCACAATCGACCACATCCTGACGCCCTTTTTGCAGGATCGAAACCACATCGATGGCACTGCAACCACCCGCCGCCATCAACACCATTTCCATCGGACTTGGCGCTTTATCGCCTGAGTTGCCGTCCATTAAAATCTGGTGACCAGAGGCAGACTCGCCCAGAAAAGTTAACCCTTCGACCCACTTCACTCGCGCTTGCATTTTTGCTACTCCACTGCGTCAATTTTCCTGACAGAGTACGCGTACTAACCAAATCGCGCAACGGAAGGCGACCTGGGTCATGCTGAAGCGAGACACCAGGAGACACAAAGCGAAAGCTATGCTAAAACAGTCAGGATGCTACAGTAATACATTGATGTACTGCATGTATGCAAAGGACGTCACATTACCGTGCAGTACAGTTGATAGCCCCTTCCCAGGTAGCGGGAAGCACAATTTCGGCAATCCAGAGACAGCGGCGTTTTCTGGCTCTGGAGAAAGCTTATAACAGAGGATAACCGCGCATGGTGCTTGGCAAACCGCAAACAGACCCGACTCTCGAATGGTTCTTGTCTCATTGCCACATTCATAAGTACCCATCCAAGAGCACGCTTATTCACCAGGGTGAAAAAGCGGAAACGCTGTACTACATCGTTAAAGGCTCTGTGGCAGTGCTGATCAAAGATGAAGAGGGTAAAGAAATGATCCTCTCCTATCTGAATCAGGGTGATTTTATTGGCGAACTGGGCCTGTTTGAAGAAGGCCAGGAACGTAGCGCATGGGTACGTGCGAAAACCGCCTGTGAAGTGGCTGAAATTTCATACAAAAAATTTCGCCAATTGATTCAGGTAAACCCGGACATTCTGATGCGTCTTTCTGCACAGATGGCGCGTCGTTTGCAAGTCACTTCAGAGAAAGTGGGCAACCTGGCGTTCCTCGACGTGACGGGCCGCATTGCACAGACTCTGCTGAACCTGGCAAAACAACCGGATGCTATGACTCACCCGGACGGTATGCAAATCAAAATTACCCGTCAGGAAATTGGTCAGATTGTCGGCTGTTCTCGTGAAACCGTGGGACGCATTCTGAAGATGCTGGAAGATCAGAACCTGATCTCCGCACACGGTAAAACCATCGTCGTTTACGGCACTCGTTAATCCCGTCGGAGTGGCGCGTTACTGAGTAGCGCGCCATTTTGTTTCCCCCGATGTGGCGCAGACTGATTTATCACCCCGATATCAACTATGCACTACGACAAACGCTAGTGCTATGTTTGCCCGTGGCCGTTGGGTTAATGCTTGGCGAATTACGATTCGGTCTGCTCTTCTCCCTCGTTCCAGCCTGTTGCAATATTGCGGGCCTTGATACGCCTCATAAACGTTTTTTCAAACGCTTAATCATTGGTGCGTCACTGTTTGCCACCTGTAGCTTGCTGACACAGCTACTACTGGCAAAAGATGTTCCCCTGCCCTTTTTGCTGACCGGATTAACGCTGGTGCTTGGTGTCACTGCTGAGCTGGGGCCATTGCACGCAAAATTGCTTCCCGCATCGCTGCTCGCCGCCATTTTTACCCTCAGTCTGGCGGGATACATGCCAGTCTGGGAACCGTTGCTGATCTATGCGCTGGGCACGTTGTGGTACGGACTGTTTAACTGGTTTTGGTTCTGGCTCTGGCGCGAACAACCGCTACGCGAGTCACTAAGCTTGCTGTACCGTGAACTGGCGGATTATTGCGAAGCTAAATACAGCCTACTCACCCAGCACACCGATCCTGAAAAAGCATTGCCGCCGCTGCTGGTGCGCCAGCAAAAAGCGGTCGATTTAATTACTCAGTGCTATCAGCAAATGCATATGCTTTCCGCGCAAAATAATACTGACTACAAGCGGATGCTGCGTATTTTCCAAGAGGCGCTGGATTTACAGGAACATATTTCGGTCAGCTTGCATCAGCCGGAAGAGGTGCAAAAGCTGGTCGAGCGTAGCCATGCAGAAGAAGTTATCCGCTGGAATGCGCAAACTGTCGCCACTCGCCTGCGCGTGCTGGCTGATGACATTCTTTACCATCGCCTGCCGACGCGCTTTACGATGGAAAAACAAATTGGCGCACTGGAAAAAATCGCCCGCCAGCATCCGGATAATCCGGTTGGGCAATTCTGCTATTGGCACTTCAGCCGCATCGCCCGCGTGCTGCGCACCCAAAAACCGCTCTATGCCCGTGATTTACTGGCCGATAAACAGCGGCGAATGCCGTTACTGCCGGCGCTAAAAAGTTATCTGTCACTGAAATCTCCAGCGCTACGCAATGCTGGACGACTGAGTGTGATGTTAAGCGTTGCCAGCCTGATGGGCACCGCACTGCATCTGCCGAAGTCGTACTGGATCCTGATGACGGTATTGCTGGTAACGCAAAATGGCTACGGCGCAACCCGTCTGAGGATTGTGAACCGTTCTGTGGGAACCGTGGTCGGGTTAATCATTGCGGGCGTTGCCCTGCACTTTAAAATTCCCGAAGGTTACACCCTGACCTTGATGCTGATTACCACCCTCGCCAGCTACCTGATATTGCGCAAAAACTACGGCTGGGCGACGGTCGGTTTTACCATTACTGCGGTGTATACCCTGCAACTATTGTGGTTGAACGGCGAGCAATACATCCTTCCGCGTCTTATCGATACCATTATTGGTTGTTTAATTGCTTTCGGCGGTACTGTCTGGCTGTGGCCGCAGTGGCAGAGCGGGTTATTGCGTAAAAACGCCCATGATGCTTTAGAAGCCTATCAGGAAGCGATTCGTTTGATTCTGAGCGAGGATCCGCAACCAACGCCACTGGCCTGGCAGCGAATGCGGGTGAATCAGGCGCATAACACTCTGTATAACTCATTGAATCAGGCGATGCAGGAACCGGCATTCAACAGCCATTATCTGGCAGATATGAAACTGTGGGTAACGCATAGCCAGTTTATTGTTGAACATATTAATGCCATGACCACGCTGGCACGGGAACACCGGGCATTGCCACCTGAACTGGCACAAGAGTATTTACAGTCTTGTGAAATCGCCATTCAGCGTTGTCAGCAGCGACTGGAGTATGACGAACCAGGTAGTTCTGGCGATGCCAATATCATGGATGCGCCGGAGATGCAGCCGCACGAAGGTGCGGCAGGTACGCTGGAGCAGCATTTACAACGGGTTATTGGTCATCTGAACACCATGCACACCATTTCGTCGATGGCATGGCGGCAGCGACCGCATCATGGGATTTGGCTGAGTCGCAAGTTGCGGGATTCGAAGGCGTAATACAGGCTAAACCATCGGATAAGGCGTTCACGCCGCATCCGATATCTTTTGCCTGATGCGACGCTGACGCGTCTTATTTACGCCCCAATCACCTTCGCCACCGCGTGGGCGAAACGATGCATCCCTTCATCGATATCCGCATCTTCCACCACCAGCGACGGCGCAAGACGCATCACATCAGGCCCGGCATTCAGCACCATTACGCCTTCCTCGGCACCCGCATACAGGAAATCACGCGCCCGACCTTTGTACTGTGGTTTCAGCTCTGCGCCAATCAACAGCCCCATACCGCGAATATCGCTAAACACATCGTACTGCTGATCGATCTTCTGCAAATGGTCCACAAAACGCTGGCGTTTCGCGTGAATGCCTTCCAGCACTTCAGGGGTATTGATGATATCAAACGCCGCGCCAGCTACTGCACAGGCCAGTGGATTACCGCCGTAGGTGGAACCGTGAGAACCAGGATGAAACGCAGAAGCAATCTCCGCCGTAGTCAGCATGGCGCTAATCGGGAAGCCGCCGCCTAACGCTTTGGCGGAGGTCAGAATATCCGGCGTCACGCCGTAATGCATGTAAGCAAACAGATCGCCGGTCCGCCCCATCCCGCACTGCACTTCATCAAACACCAATAATGCCTGATGCTCATCACAGAGTTCGCGCAAGCCCTGCAAAAACTCTGGCGTCGCAGCCGTCACGCCGCCCTCGCCCTGAATCGGCTCAACCACCACCGCGCAGGTGTGATCATCCATCACCGCTTTCACTGCGTGGAGATCATTAAAGGGAACGTGGATGATGTCTGCCGGTTTTGGCCCAAAGCCGTCGGAATATTTTGGCTGCCCGCCCACCGAGACGGTAAACAGCGAACGACCATGAAAAGCGTTATGGAAGGCAATAATTTTGGTTTTGAACGGGCTATGACGCACACAGGCGTAATGGCGTGCCAGTTTAAAGGCAGTTTCGTTAGCTTCCGTGCCGGAGTTCATAAACACCACGCGTTCGGCAAACGTTGCCTCAATCAGTTTACGACCAAGACGCAGCGCCGGTTCATTGGTAAAAACGTTACTGATATGCCACAGAGTTTCGCCCTGGGTTTTTAACGCGTTCACCAGCGCAGGATGGCAATGGCCCAACGCCGTAACTGCAATGCCACCCGCGAAATCGACATACTCCTTGCCTTGCTGATCCCAGATTCTGCTGCCCAGACCTTTTACCGGAATAAACTCTGCCGGAGCATAAATCGGCAGGATCACTTCATCGAAAGTCGCGCGTGTAATTGCTGTTTGTTCAATTGCCATCTCATGATCACCCTGTTACGCATAACTCAATGTGAAATTATAATCACAAAATATGCATAAAAAACCACTGAATGGCAATCAGAAATCAGCGTTCCAGGAAATTAGCCAGCAGTTGATGTCCTTGTTCGCTGAGAATACTTTCTGGATGGAACTGCACACCTTCCAGATCCCACTGGCGATGGCGAATCCCCATAATCTCGCGGGTTTCGCTCCAGGCCGTCACTTCAAAGCACTCCGGTAATGAGTCAGGCGCCACCACCAGCGAATGGTAGCGTGTCACGGTGAGTGGATTTGCCAGCCCCTTAAATACGCCCTCACCGTTATGTGTGATCGGCGAGGTTTTACCGTGCATCACCTTTGCGGCGCGCACAACTTTGCCACCAAAAGCCTGCGCCATTGCCTGATGACCGAGGCAGACGCCAAGAATCGGCAAACTCCCGGCGTAGTGGCGAATAACGTCAAGGGAGATCCCTGCGTCGTCCGGCGTACAGGGTCCAGGTGAGATAACAATTTTCTGCGGTTTGAGTGTGTCGATATCCGCCAACGTTAACGCATCGTTGCGCTTAACCAACACGTCGGCCCCCAGTTCACAAAAGTACTGGTAGAGGTTCCAGGTGAAAGAATCGTAGTTATCAATAAGCAGGATCATGGCGGCTCCGGTACGAAAGAACCGCGCTATTTTACTCAGATTCCCCGGCTTCGCTTACCACTTTGCTAAATATCATCTGCAGTGCGGTGAGATCCCCCATTGCCCCACTCTGATTTGCCTGATTCCAGGCCTCTTTTTCGATACCCTGCCAGCTCAGTTGATAACCAGCATGAATCGCCAGTTGCTCGAAGAAGATCCGCTGTGCCAGACCACTTCCCGCTCGGAAGGGATGCAGGACGTTGATTTCACAATAGTAGTGTGCCAGCCGCTCGACGAACTTCGTTTTCTCCAGGCCAACCAGATACCCTTCTTCCTCCAGATCCTGCATCAGGGCATTGCCCTCTTTTTCGATATAAGCAAAGTGGCAGAACGGCGTATCGCCCTGATAAATATCAACTTCACGCAGTTGCCCCGCCCAGTCGAAAATATCCTGATACAGCTGGCGATGGATAGTGCGCAAATGCGGTAAACCGCGCACCAGCGGACCAAGCTCAATGGTCGCAGCACGCAGCGCCGTCATTTCGTAAGCGGCCTGTTCCAGCCGCTGTTGCTGGCGGATGTTCAGCCGGTTACGCATGATATCAAGGCCAGGATAAAGATACGGATCGCGCCCTTCGCCGAATTTATCGCTCATAGTGCCTCCTCAGCTCTTCAAGGCGCGCTAAAGCCTCTGCGGCAGTAAGAGTAACTAAAGGCATCTCGACGCCTTCAAGACGGCGACTGGCCTGGAAATTACGATTACGCTGAAGCTCCCAGAGACGGGACTTTTGCTTATCGGTGAGTTTCTTCACTTGATGCCTCCCTGAACGTGTCCATTTGCCACAAGTATAAGCGGCAAATCCGGGTTACGCCGGGAGAGCAGAAGCGCGGGCAAGATTGCCCGCGCGAGAAATCATTACGGCAGGACTTTAGCGGAAAGGATAACTACCGGTTTTGACGGCACATTCTGGTACGGACCAACGTCATGAGTCGGCACCTGGGAAATCTTATCGGCAACGTCCATGCCTTTCACCACTTTACCAAATACCGCGTAACCGAAATCACGCTGACCGTGGTCGAGGAAGGCGTTATCGGCAACGTTGATAAAGAACTGGCTGGTGGCGCTGTCTTTGTCAGCGGTACGCGCCATCGCGATGGTGCCACGCGTGTTGCGCAGGCCGTTATCGGCTTCATTTTTGATTGGCGGGTTTGGTTTTTTCTGCTGCATCTGCTCGGTGAAACCGCCGCCCTGAATCATAAAGCCAGGAATGACGCGGTGAAAGGTTGTGTTGTTATAAAAACCGCTGTTCACATAATCGACAAAGTTTTGCACAGATACTGGCGCTTTTTGTTTATCCAGCTCCAGTTCGATGTTACCAGCTGAGGTTGTCAACAATACGTGCGGGTCCCCTTTCGCTGCCATTGCTGCGGGAGAAAGAGCAGAAAGAGCGAAAACAGCAGCCATCGCCGCCAGGGTCGATTTGAACATGAGATTTCCTTAACAAACAGAGCAGAAAAAAAGCAAGTGAAGAGATTCTAAATAGCCTTCAAGAACAAGGCCATCCCTTTACCTAATTTTACGTATCTGAAATATATGTAACCTGACGATTACTTTTTATTCCGTGATCAAAATCACCCTTAAAATGCAATTTAGCAACCGATTGCAATAAAACATTTAAACAGATCACAAAATCACCTAAAATCGCCCGCTCGCGGCATATCCCGCTATGCCATTTTATTTTTGAACGCAGGCCAATCATGACTAACAGCAATCGCATCAAGCTCACATGGATTAGCTTTCTCTCCTACGCACTGACGGGTGCGTTGGTTATTGTCACCGGGATGGTGATGGGAAATATCGCCGATTATTTCAATCTGCCTGTTTCCAGTATGAGTAACACCTTCACCTTCCTCAATGCTGGCATTTTAATCTCTATCTTCCTCAATGCCTGGCTGATGGAAATCGTCCCATTAAAAACGCAGTTACGTTTTGGCTTTCTCCTGATGGTGCTGGCGGTTGCTGGTTTGATGTTTAGCCATAGCCTGGCGCTTTTCTCGGCAGCGATGTTCATTCTCGGGGTGGTCAGCGGTATCACTATGTCGATTGGTACATTCCTGATAACACAAATGTATGAAGGGCGTCAGCGCGGTTCTCGCCTGTTATTTACCGACTCCTTCTTCAGTATGGCCGGGATGATTTTCCCAATGATCGCCGCGTTTCTGCTGGCGCGCAGCATTGAGTGGTACTGGGTTTATGCCTGCATCGGGCTGGTTTACGTCGCTATTTTTATTCTGACCTTCGGCTGTGAGTTTCCGGCACTGGGCAAACATGCACCAAAAACGGATGCTCCGGTAGCGAAAGAAAAATGGGGGATCGGCGTGCTGTTTCTCTCTGTTGCGGCGCTGTGCTACATCCTCGGTCAGTTAGGTTTTATCTCCTGGGTACCAGAGTATGCCAAAGGCCTGGGCATGAGCCTGAACGACGCAGGTACGCTGGTGAGTAACTTCTGGATGTCCTATATGGTCGGCATGTGGGCGTTCAGCTTTATTCTTCGCTTCTTTGATTTGCAACGTATTCTGACCGTACTGGCCGGTCTGGCTGCGATTCTAATGTACGTCTTTAACACCGGAACACCGGCACATATGGCGTGGTCAATTCTCGCCCTGGGCTTCTTCTCCAGCGCGATCTATACCACCATCATCACCCTGGGTTCACAGCAAACCAAAGTACCGTCACCAAAACTGGTTAACTTTGTCCTGACCTGCGGGACCATCGGTACCATGCTGACCTTTGTCGTTACCGGCCCGATTGTTGAACATAGCGGTCCAAAGGCGGCGCTGCTGACGGCAAACGGTCTGTACGCTGTCGTCTTTGTGATGTGCTTCCTGTTAGGTTTCGTCAGCCGTCACCGTCAGCATAACACCCTGACCTCTCATTAATTGCTCATGCCGGGCGGCGCTATCGTCGTCCGGCCTTTTCCTCACTTACCCCGCTACGTACGTCTATTTCTATAAACCCTTTCATTTTGTCTATTTTTTGCACACGAATGAAATGTCAGACAATTCCGTGACTTAAGAAAATTTATACAAATCAGCAATATACCCCTTAAGGAGTATATAAAGGTGAATTTGATTTACATCAATAAGCGGGGTTGCTGAATCGTTAAGGTAGGCGGTAATAGAAAAGAAATCGAGGCAAAAATGAGCAAAGTCAGACTCGCAATTATCGGTAACGGTATGGTCGGCCATCGCTTTATCGAAGATCTTCTTGATAAATCTGATGCGGCCAACTTTGATATTACCGTTTTCTGTGAAGAACCGCGCATCGCTTATGACCGCGTACACCTCTCGTCTTACTTCTCTCACCACACCGCCGAAGAGCTGTCGCTGGTGCGCGAAGGCTTTTACGAAAAACACGGTATTAAAGTTCTGGTCGGCGAACGCGCTATCACCATCAACCGTCAGGAGAAGGTGATTCACTCCAGCGCCGGACGTACCGTTTTTTATGACAAGCTGATCATGGCGACCGGTTCCTATCCGTGGATCCCGCCAATCAAAGGTTCTGATACTCAGGACTGCTTTGTCTATCGCACCATTGAAGACCTCAACGCCATTGAATCCTGCGCCCGTCGCAGTAAGCGCGGTGCCGTTGTTGGCGGCGGCCTGTTAGGTCTGGAAGCCGCTGGCGCGCTGAAAAACTTAGGCATTGAAACCCACGTTATCGAATTTGCCCCTATGCTGATGGCGGAACAGCTTGATCAGATGGGCGGCGAGCAATTGCGTCGCAAAATCGAAAGCATGGGTGTACGCGTTCACACCAGCAAAAACACTCTTGAGATTGTGCAGGAAGGTGTTGAAGCGCGTAAAACCATGCGTTTTGCCGACGGCAGCGAACTGGAAGTCGACTTTATCGTCTTCTCTACCGGTATCCGTCCGCGCGATAAGCTGGCAACCCAGTGTGGTCTGGACGTTGCTCCGCGTGGGGGTATCGTCATAAATGATTCCTGCCAGACTTCCGATCCAGATATCTACGCCATCGGTGAATGCGCAAGCTGGAACAACCGTGTATTTGGTCTGGTAGCACCTGGCTACAAAATGGCGCAGGTCGCCGTTGACCATATTCTCGGTAGCGAAAACGCCTTTGAAGGTGCTGACCTTAGCGCCAAGCTGAAACTGCTGGGCGTAGACGTAGGCGGTATTGGCGATGCTCACGGTCGCACGCCTGGCGCACGTAGCTACGTTTACCTCGACGAAAGTAAAGAGATCTACAAACGCCTGATTGTCAGCGAAGACAACAAAACCCTGCTCGGTGCAGTACTGGTGGGTGATACCAGCGACTACGGTAACCTGCTGCAACTGGTGCTGAACGCAATCGAGCTGCCGGAAAACCCGGATTCTCTGATTCTGCCGGCGCACTCAGGTAGCGGCAAGCCGTCTATTGGTGTTGATAAACTGCCGGACAGCGCGCAAATCTGCTCCTGCTTCGACGTCACCAAAGGCGATCTGATTGCTGCCATCAACAAAGGCTGCCACACCGTTGCGGCGCTGAAAGCCGAAACCAAAGCGGGTACTGGCTGCGGTGGCTGTATCCCGCTGGTCACTCAGGTACTGAACGCAGAACTGGCAAAACAGGGTATCGAAGTTAACAATAACCTGTGCGAACACTTTGCTTATTCGCGTCAGGAACTGTTCCATTTGATCCGCGTTGAAGGCATTAAAACCTTCGAAGAACTGCTGGCGAAACACGGTAAAGGCTACGGTTGTGAGGTTTGTAAACCGACCGTCGGTTCGCTGCTGGCCTCCTGCTGGAACGAATACATTCTGAAGCCGGAACATACTCCGCTGCAGGATTCTAACGACAACTTCCTCGCTAACATCCAGAAAGACGGCACCTACTCGGTGATCCCGCGTTCTCCGGGTGGTGAAATCACCCCAGAAGGGCTGATGGCAGTGGGTCGTATCGCGCGTGAATTTAATCTCTACACCAAAATCACCGGCTCCCAGCGTCTGGCGATGTTTGGCGCACAGAAAGACGATCTGCCGGAGATCTGGCGTCAGCTGATTGAAGCAGGTTTCGAAACCGGTCATGCCTATGCGAAAGCACTGCGTATGGCGAAAACCTGCGTGGGTAGCACCTGGTGCCGCTACGGCGTTGGCGACAGCGTCGGCCTCGGCGTGGAACTGGAAAACCGCTACAAAGGCATCCGTACGCCGCACAAAATGAAGTTCGGTGTCTCCGGCTGTACCCGTGAATGTTCAGAAGCTCAGGGTAAAGACGTAGGTATTATCGCCACCGAAAAAGGCTGGAACCTGTATGTGTGCGGTAACGGCGGCATGAAACCGCGTCATGCGGATCTGCTGGCAGCGGATATCGATCGCGAAACGCTGATCAAATATCTTGACCGCTTCATGATGTTCTACATCCGTACTGCCGACAAACTGACGCGTACCGCACCGTGGTTAGAAAACCTCGAAGGCGGCATTGATTACCTGAAAGCGGTGATCATTGACGACAAACTGGGGCTGAACGCACATCTGGAAGAAGAGATGGCGCGCCTGCGTGAAGCGGTAGTATGTGAGTGGACTGAAACGGTCAATACACCGTCCGCGCAGATTCGCTTCAAACACTTCATCAACAGCGACAAGCGTGACCCGAACGTGCAGATGGTGCCAGAGCGCGAACAGCACCGTCCGGCAACGCCGTATGAACGTATCCCGGTAACTCTGGTGGAGGACAACGCATGAGCCAGTGGAAAGACATCTGCAAAATTGATGACATCCTGCCTGAAACCGGCGTCTGCGCGCTGTTAGGTGACGAGCAGGTAGCGATTTTCCGCCCGTATCACAGCGACCAGGTGTTTGCGATCAGCAACATCGATCCGTTCTTCGAATCCAGCGTGCTGTCACGCGGGCTGATTGCGGAACACCAGGGCGAGCTGTGGGTCGCCAGTCCGCTGAAAAAACAGCGTTTTCGCTTAAGCGACGGTTTATGCATGGAAGATGAACAGTTTTCCGTCAAGCATTACGAGGCACGAGTGAAAGACGGCGTGGTACAGCTACGCGGTTAATTGTTTTAACGGGAGGCGCAATGCCTCCCCTTTTTGCATTGTCCTGTAATGACCTTAAGTATATTGCAGGACATTTTTTAAACTTTTTGTTTTATTTTTTGTTTTTATTTTTTAAAGGATAATCAAATGTTTACAGACACTATTAATAAGTGTGCGGCTAACGCTGCGCGCATTGCACGCCTGTCGGCAAATAACCCGCTCGGCTTCTGGGTAAGCTCCGCGATGGCGGGCGCGTATGTGGGGCTGGGGATCATCCTGATTTTCACGCTCGGTAATTTGCTCGATCCGTCCGTACGTCCTCTGGTGATGGGCGCGACCTTTGGTATCGCCTTAACGCTGGTCATTATCGCCGGTTCTGAACTGTTCACCGGACACACCATGTTCCTCACCTTTGGGGTGAAAGCGGGCACCATTAGCCACGGGCAAATGTGGGCAATCCTGCCGCAAACCTGGCTGGGTAACCTGGTCGGTTCCGTCTTTGTTGCCATGCTTTATAGCTGGGGCGGTGGTAGCCTTTTGCCAGTAGATACCAGTATTGTTCACTCCGTCGCGCTGGCTAAAACCACCGCACCGGCAATGGTACTGTTCTTCAAAGGCGCATTGTGTAACTGGCTGGTTTGTCTGGCAATCTGGATGGCACTGCGTACTGAAGGCGCGGCGAAATTTATCGCAATCTGGTGGTGTCTGCTGGCGTTTATTGCGTCCGGCTACGAGCACTCCATCGCTAACATGACGCTGTTCGCGCTCTCATGGTTCGGCAACCACAGCGAAGCCTACACGCTGGCGGGTATTGGTCATAACCTGCTGTGGGTGACGCTGGGTAATACTTTATCGGGCGCCGTATTCATGGGATTGGGTTATTGGTATGCTACGCCGAAAGCGAATCGTCCGGTTGCGGACAAATTTAATCAAACTGAAACGGCTGCCAGTTAATTACTAAGGGGTTTTTACGTGGATCATTTGCCTATATTTTGCCAATTACGCGACCGCGACTGTTTGATTGTCGGCGGTGGTGATGTCGCGGAACGCAAAGCAAGGTTGCTGTTAGACGCAGGTGCTCGCTTAACGGTGAATGCATTAGCGTTTATTCCACAGTTCACCGCATGGGCAGATGCAGGCATGTTAACCCTCGTCGAGGGGCCATTTGATGAAAGCCTTCTCGACACCTGTTGGCTGGCAATTGCGGCGACGGATGATGACGCGCTTAACCAGCGTGTCAGCGAAGCCGCCGAAGCTCGTCGTATCTTCTGTAACGTGGTCGATGCGCCGAAAGCCGCCAGCTTTATTATGCCGTCGATTATTGACCGCTCCCCGCTCATGGTAGCGGTCTCCTCTGGCGGCACCTCTCCGGTTCTGGCGCGACTGTTGCGCGAAAAACTTGAATCACTGCTGCCGCTGCATCTCGGCCAGGTAGCAAAATATGCGGGGCAGTTACGCGGTCGGGTCAAACGACAGTTCGCCACGATGGGTGAACGTCGCCGTTTCTGGGAAAAACTGTTCGTTAATGATCGCCTGGCGCAGTCGCTGGCGAACAACGATCAGAAAGCCATTACCGAAACGACCGAACAGTTAATCAATGAACCGCTCGATCATCGCGGTGAAGTGGTGCTGGTTGGCGCAGGTCCGGGCGATGCCGGTCTGCTGACACTAAAAGGACTGCAACAAATTCAGCAGGCAGATGTGGTGGTCTACGACCGTCTGGTTTCAGACGATATTATGAATCTGGTACGCCGCGATGCGGATCGCGTTTTCGTCGGCAAACGCGCGGGATACCACTGCGTACCGCAGGAAGAGATTAACCAGATCCTGCTGCGGGAAGCGCAAAAAGGCAAACGCGTGGTGCGGCTGAAAGGCGGCGATCCGTTTATTTTTGGCCGTGGTGGCGAAGAGCTTGAAACACTGTGCAATGCGGGTATTCCGTTCTCAGTAGTTCCGGGTATTACCGCAGCGTCTGGTTGCTCTGCCTATTCGGGCATTCCGCTCACGCATCGCGATTATGCTCAGAGCGTACGCTTAATTACCGGACACTTAAAAACCGGTGGCGAGCTGGACTGGGAAAACCTGGCAGCCGAAAAACAGACGCTGGTGTTCTATATGGGGCTTAATCAGGCCGCGACCATTCAGCAAAAACTGATTGAACACGGAATGCCTTGCGAAATGCCGGTGGCGATTGTCGAAAACGGTACGGCGGTAACGCAACGCGTGATTGACGGTACGCTCACGCAACTGGGCGAGCTGGCGCAGCAAATGAACAGTCCCTCATTAATTATTATTGGTCGGGTCGTTGGCCTGCGCGATAAATTGAACTGGTTCTCTAACCATTAATTTTACCCGGGCCAGATAATTCTGGCCCTCTTTATCACTCTTTTTATATATTCAGCAAATAAAGCATACCCTCTTAATAAATATCATTTGCTAATGGATTATATTCACCGTTACAGCGACTTACAAAATTAAGTCATTCACTCACTGACGCCAATTAAATATTCCTGTATCGTTCTTTATGAGCAGTCCGCTTATATTCATATAATCAATGAATATTAATTAATATATAATACATAGGGAATGTAAATGAACAAATTTATTAAAGTTGCACTGGTAGGTGCAGTACTGGCTACGTTAACTGCATGTACTGGTCATATTGAAAACCGTGATAAGAACTGCTCTTACGACTACCTGCTGCACCCGGCAATTTCTATTTCTAAAATCATTGGCGGTTGCGGTCCTACTGCACAGTAAGTCTCTGACAGAAATCGGCTAACACCGATTTAATGAGCTAACGCCCTCTGAATTTTCCGAGGGCGTATTTTTCTCCATCCTCTGCGAAAACATCGTTCCCAGAATTAAACGCTGGCAATACTCTCGCGCAAAATCCGCAATACCGTCTCATCACCGCTGCGATTCGGGTTAATGCGAATTGCACAATGTTCTAATTGCGGATTCGCCTGACGAAACGTTCCGGAAAGTCGATAAAAGAGCGGCGGGATTTCATATTTTGACTCTGCGCCGACCGGGTAAGGCAACGCGCCGCGCTTTTGCGCCTCTTCAAGCACTCTGGCGGCAATCGGTTGATGAAACTCCACAATCAACACCTTCGACTGCGCATTGGCAATAACGGCGCTTTTAACTTCCGCCACCGCGCCACCGTTAAGTAAATCCAGCAACCGTTCAGATACCCCCGCCTGCACCGCGTGCATGACTGGCGCAAACACCAGACCACGCAATACTTCCAGCGCCTGTGCGCCCTGGATCTGACTGCCGCCGGAATAGAGCGTGGCGCGGATCCGGTTAATAACATCGGCATCACCTACCACTGCGCCAACACCCTCTGGTCCAAACAGCTTGAAACAGGAGAATGTCGAAACATTCGCGCCGCATTCGCAGCCAATTCGAGCCACCTTCATCACCGCATAATTGTCATCGGTTAACGCAGGAACGCCAGCCGAACGCAATGTTGCCAGCACATCTGCCAGCACATAGCTGTCCTGCGGCTGTTGGCGCGTATGCTGCACCAGCGCGGCATCTGGTTGTTGCTCGTCGACGACCTGCTTCAGTGCCGACAGGTCATTAAAATCAGCAGTGATAAGCGTCAGCCCCATCTGCGCAATAATGACCTGAGTCGTCGGGTAAACCGGCGCGTCATGCACCAGAAGACGCTGCCCCGGTTTGAGCAAAGCTGCCAGCGCCGCACGAATCGCTCCAGTACCTGCGCCCTGTACCAGCGCCGCCGCTGGCGCATGAAACGCATCAGCCAGCACCTGCTCCACACGCTGAGTAATACGCGGTTGATTCAGCCCTGGCGTTAAGCCTAAATCCCCGCGTGTAAGAAACTCGCTGCCGGGAAAATGACGGCAAATCGTATCCACCAACGCAAACTGCTTTTGCTGCGCTTCAATAAGCGTCAGGCTTTGCAAAGGAAACGTCTTCATAGGTACCTTCCTTAAGCCGGAACGAACAGACCAAGCCAGTAAAGAACATTCAGCAGGATGCCGGTGATCATTACGGCTACGACCGGTGCCGCCATTTTCTGTACCGGACGGCCCAGAGATTCGTTGAGGAAGTAAATGGCAACCGCGATAGAGAATCCGGTATAGCCCGCCATCTTAATTGCTGCGAAAATCGAACCGACCAGCAACGCCACTTCCATCAGCATATTCATGGCGTTACGGATGTTATCCGACGCATTACGCACCGACGGGTAGCGCCCCAGCCATTTGCCGATCGAACGAAGCAGCAAGACTTCCGCCGAAATAACCACTGCGCCTAATACCGCCGCAACCATCGGATTCGGCGAGAGATAGCCCACCGCATAAACAAATGTAAAGCCCGCAACTGCATACACACCTGTTGCTAACGCGGTGGTGGCAATCAACGGCACAAAACCCAGCCCGCGCATAAATTCCGCCAGCGCCGCCTGGTTGATCAGCGTTTGTGATTGTTCCGGCGTTACACCTGCGGAATATGCTTTCTCCAGGGTGAAGATCGACACTTCACTACCAGCAAAAATCTTCATGCTGGCAACGGCGGCAATCAGCGCCCCTACGATGGTGATATACGGTAAGTTTTTGATAATCCGCGACGTGCGTTCTTCAAACACCGAAAGCCCGCTGGCATCAATATCATTTTCATCACGATGACGCAGGTCGTGAGTTATCGCGATCCCCAGCAGCATCACCATGCCAATAAAGATTTCGATGGATTCCGGATTGAGATGCGGGAAATAGCGCACTACCACCACACGGGTCATCAACACTACCACGGCGGCGATCAGACTTTGCTTCCAGCCAAACTGGTAGAAAATCGCCACCAACGGGAACAGTGCAAAAGCTGAAACCACTGGCGAGCTTAATTCCCCCAGACTACCTAATACATCCACCGGTAGCGCGGTCAGCAGCTGGTTTACCGGCAGCAGGCAGGTGAGGATCAGTACGCCCCAGAGTGCACCAAGGCCAAACGCCATCAGGCTGTTTATCGCCAGGACACCGAGGATATCGGTAGGAAGAAAGAGTAACCATGCGTTGAGCAACCCGGTTTTCAGGGTAAAAGAGATCCCCACCGAGGCCACAAAACCAATGCTCAGACCAAAAGCGATACTCCCCGCCTCGCGACGGTTCATATAGCCTTCAATCAGTTGCGGCAGGATCGGGCGGATACCGTCATGAAAAACGGCTGCAGAGCGATGCGCCAGAAGCGATGTCATACCCGTCAGGCACGCCACCACGATAATCTGAATATACAGATCCATAGTCGTGCCTTTTATTTCAGATGGTTAATCAGCATCGGAATCGCGTGTTCGACATGCTCAACGGAAAGCCCAAACGCCACTTTCCCTTCGGCGATCATTTTGGCGATATGCTCGTCTTTCGCTTTAATGCCCGGCTTGGCAATGGTGCAACTTTTGTTATAGCCAATCACCGCGATGGCAATCGACAATGCCGCGCCCGCACCGGTATTACACGCGCCGATGTAGTAATCCAGTTGCCCGGATTTCACCTTCATCGCCGCTTCCATGTCGTTGTGAATGAAAACTTCAAAACAGCCAGGAGCCGTCGCTTCAATGGTTTTTTTAATCTGCTCACGCTGTAAGCCTGCAACACCAATCTTTTTCATGAGTCTGTCCTTATTGGAAAAATTGAGAGGGATTTTCACGTAACATCACATCCACATCGGCCTGACTGAATCCTGACTGGCGCAATTGCGGAATAAAGGTGGTTAATAAATAGTCATAGCCATAACCACCGTTGGCTTTTAAATGGGAGCGGCGCGTAATATCCATCGACAGCATGACGCGGTTCAGCAAACCACGGTCACGTAGCGCGTGGAGCATCGCAATGCGCTTTTCGTCCGGGTAGTAACTGTTCTTGCCGATGGTGTCGAATTGCACATACGCGCCGAGATCGATCATCTTCAAAATGTTGTCGAGGTTGTCTTTCAGATCGCAGTGACCAACGGTGACGCGCGAAAGATCAACTCCGTGGGCTTGCAACAGAGCCAATTGCTCCAGCCCCATCGTGCTGAACGACGTGTGCGTGGAGATCGAGCGTCCGGTCTGGTTATGTGCCAGCGCGGCGGCAATAAAAACTTTCTCTTCCAGCGGCGTAATCTTTCCTTCGCTGGAGCCGATCTCCGCGATGATCCCGGCTTTCAGCTCCGTGCCATCGATACCCTGTTCAATTTCATCGACCATCTCCTGCGCCAGTTCCTGCACGCTGCGGGTCGCCACATGTTGCGGGAAAAACGCGTCCTGGTAATAACCGGTGCAGGCCACCACGTTGATCCCCGTCTCGTGCATTACATCGAGCATAAATTGTGCATTGCGCCCCATGTAACGGTTGGTCATCTCAATCACATTACGCACACCCAGTGCCATCAGGTCGTTCATCTCCTGGCAAATGAACGCATACTGATCAAAGCGGCAGTCCACGTTGTTTTTAAAGCCGGAGAGATCAATATGCAGATGCTCATGGGCGAGGGTGAAGCCCGTCGGATCAAAACTCATAGGGTGTCTCCTGCAAACCGGAGGGAGGAAAGAAAAGAGCGACCATTTTGTGGCGGTGGCGCACGGAAAAATTCACACACGGTAGCCCCCACATCAGAAAGCGTGGTGCGCACACCGAGTTGCGTGTGGACCAGCCCTTGCTGATAAACCAGCACTGGCACTACTTCACGGGTATGGTGGCTGTGACCAATGGTCGGATCGTTACCGTGATCCGCCATCACGACCAGGCAATCATCTGGCTGCATCGCCTCAACAAGCCGGACAAGGTTACGGTCAACGACCTGCAAACGTTCGGCATAACGTGCGACGTCTTCTGCGTGACCAGCGAGGTCGGTTTCCTGGATATTGGTGCAAATAAACGCCGTCGGATGCGTGTTAAATTCGTCGAGGGTGATATCCATAATCCGCTGGCTATCCACCAGGTTTTGCCAGCTCACGCCATAAGGATTGCTGACGATATCTGCCACCTTACCCACCAGCACCGTGGGCACGCCCACTTGATGCAGTTGGTGCGGCACCTGCACTTTTTCATCGACGCCATAGCCCATATGTACGACCTGGAAACCGTTGTCATAAGCGCCAGAACGCGGCGCATTGATGCCAATAAAGCGCCCTTCTTTGCTTTCTGCGGCATCGAGAATGCGCTGACTGTCAGTTAACAGGCCGCCAAATGTAATGACCCGACCGACCTGGACCTGCTCACGCACGATACGACCAATTTTGATTGCGTCGTCAAAAGAGATCACAGAGAGATTGGCGGTGATGTTATAGACCTGGCCTAAATCCGCCTCGAGATTATCGCCAATCGCAACCGCCTGATTGACCCACAGAAATTGCAACTCTTCGCCACGGCGCTCAACCCGCCAGCCAGCGGTGACTAATGCCTGTTCAACACGGTCAATCACATCGCGAAAGGGCATCCGCAGCGGCGGTAACGGGCGCGTGCCTAAAATTTCCTGATGCCCCATAAAGGTGTCGCCACCTTCATGTTGCAACTCTGCCACGCCCCAGGTTGCGGAGTCTGACGGCTGCATATCGCCTGGCGCATAACCTAATGCGTTGATTAGCCCCATTTTCTCCAGCGTTGGTAGCTGCAAATGCGGCAACTGGCTCAGGATGTGACCACAGGTATTCGCCCCGGCATCCTGCGGACGCACCAACGTGACATCTTTCATTGCCCCTACGCCAAAGCTATCAATCACTAACACCACAAATCGCGCCATTACGCCTCCAGAGAGCTTCCAAGACTGTCATAACGACCAACGATTTCCGGTTCGCCACGGTGAATACCGGACACCAGCACCACATCGCTACGGGTGACAAAAATCTGCGTGCGAAAACAGAGCACCACTGCACTGCTCACCGGATACTCGCCTGCCAGCGGCAGGGTGTAGTCGATACTGCTGTCATCTACGGCTTTGAGATATGTTTCAGTAATGCTTTGATTTTCTGGCGTAAATACCAGTGCGTTATGCGCATGCCCACGACGGTAATAGCCACCGCCATAGCAATAACTGTCGCCACGGAAGTGATGGGAAATTTCACTTAACCAAAGCATGGCGATACGTTCCGGCTGGTCGCCCTGCTGGTTTGCAGGAATCGTCCCAGTCAGTGCATGGCCGGGTTCGGCATGAGTCACACCGTATTCCGCCAGTAATGGCAGCGAAGTGCAGCTGGTTGCTGAAGGTGCGTTTAATTGCTCAAGTACAACTCCAGACTTCAGAAGTTGGTTACGAGCATTGACCAGCGTCTGGAGGTTCGGTGTTGGCAAAACTTTCCCGGCAGCCTCATCCCATAGCAGGCAAGGGAAATGGGTTAATCCGGCTAAATGTAACCCCGGTAGTTTCTGGATTTCAGCAACCACCTCATGCAACGAATGCTGTGCAAAACCGCTCTCCTGCCCCGGATAAAGAAAATCATCGTCGCTATAAACTTTGAGCAGCACAGGCTGGACCCGCCCGGCCGTCACCGCTGCCGCAGAAACTTCCCGCGCTTTATCGAGGGTAAACACGGTGATGACGTCGGTTCCCTGTTCAACAGCGTCATACACCTGATGACAAGGGATTTGCACCAGATGCCCCTGATGCGCCACCGGTAAACCTGCGCGGCGCATGATTCGTGCCTCTTTGTAATCCACCGCCACAATGCCGCTGTAACCCAGCGCCAGCAGTTTTTCTGCCAGCCACGGATTACGACCGAACTGTTTGGTCATCAGATACAGTTCAATACCGTAAAGCCGTGCCGTCTCAATCAGCCGCTTACCATTTTCCAGTACCTGATCGACGTCGATTACCCAACTGTCCGGGGCGATTTTGCCCTGTTGCCACAAACTGAGTGCGACGGAAATCAGTGCCGGGTTCTGGCGTTTCAATGCTTCTACAAACATCTTGTTGCCTCGTTTCTGTTCCTTGAATTAAATATTCATTTTTTTGAATATTTAAGATGCGCGACGTGGATTTGCCGGGAGATTCAGACCTCTTCGTTAGCGGCCATCCATAATCCATAAAGGTTGGCCAGCAAATAGCCTTCTTCACACGGGTTAACTTCCAGTGCGAATTCCTTCAACAACACCTGATGCAATTGTAAAATGGCTGACCAGTGGCTGGATTGCGCCAGCTCTGCCAGCAATTCGTTATCCAGCGGCTCTATTTCTTCACCACGGCGACTGCGCATCAGTGCGCTCGCCATATGTGTCATCGCCATCATTCCTTGCTCGCTGCGCACCGGTAGATGGCACTCTGTTTCCAGTACGTTGACGACCTGCATCATGCCTTTGCAGATGTCCTTATCAATAACGCCTGCCTCACAAAGCAGGTTGAATCTGGTTTCCATTTCAGATGCCTTTCGTTTAATAACTGGGTTCCTGTTCCCCACTGACTACTCGCTGTTGATGAGCAAGCAGGACGTGTTTATCTACAACCGTACGTAGCAGTTGTTGCATTGGGTAATCATCGGCACGCGTGAGTATCACGGCTTCAGTGGCCTGTAAAAATCGCGGATCGTTCGTCAGCGGCATCGCTTCTAATCCCAGCATGGTCAGTTCGTTTTCTGCCACCACGTTCCAGATAACAGCATCGACATCGCCTTTAACAATGCGTTGTAAACTCTCGTGATATGAGAGATCGACACGTTCTACATCGCTACTGCCAAAAAAGACATCGGTCATAATTTTCTGATCCGCCGAACGGTTATCCAGCCCCACGCGTTTCACCTTTGCAGACTCCCCTTTACGGCAAATCAACTGATGCTCACCAACGTAGGTATGCGGCCCCAACTCCAGCGCGAGGCATAAGCCTTTTTGCGTGAGATAACTTTCTGCCGCCAGTCGGGAAACCACCGCCATGTCATAGACACCGTTAAGCAAACACTCCACGCGAATATCCGCACCGCGCATGTGCGCATAATAAAAAGGAATGCCATCAAACTGAGCTTTCAGTCCACTCGCTAAACCTTCGTACAAGCGGGTATAGGGCAATGGCATGGCACACACAACGTTGTTGATATCCACATGACTCAGCAGTGCTTTGTTATCCATTTCCACCAGATAACTGCCATTGCGCCCGCGGCGTTCTATCCGTATCGCGCCGCTTGATTCCAGTGTTTTCAATGCGGCCTGTGTCAGACCAACCGATGAATGGCATTCAGTTGCCAGTTCATCTATGGTTTTCAGTCGATTACCGCACTTTTCACCTAACAGATAACGAGCCAGAGTCGTGATGACGACGCCTTCTTTTTTGATAAACGTTCGACGCATAGTAAATTTTCAATAAAGTGAATATTTATATCTTCATTAAATTGAAGATAAGTGGCAACTATGAGATGTGGAAACGGCGAGGCACTTCACATTTTTTCGGGTTGTTGCGAAAAGAGGATAAAAAAACCGGGTTTCCCCGGTTTTTGGCATTAATGTTAAATTACGGCTTCGCCACAAAACCAATCGCTTCGTAAACCGCTTTCAGCGTCCGGGAAGCGTGTGCACTGGCTTTTTCTGCGCCGTCTTTCATGACCTGTTGCAGGAAGGCTTCGTCGTTGCGGAAACGGTGATAACGTTCCTGCAATTCAGTCAGCATACCAGAAACGGCATCAGCCACTTCGCCTTTCAGATGACCATACATCTTGCCTTCGAACTGTTTTTCCAGTTCCGGGATGCTCTGGCCAGTTACCGCAGAAAGGATATCCAGCAGGTTGGAAACGCCCGCTTTATTCTGCACATCGTAGCGAACTACCGGCGGCTCGTCGGAGTCAGTGACCGCGCGTTTGATTTTCTTCACGACCGATTTCGGATCTTCCAGCAGGCCGATAACGTTATTGCGGTTATCGTCAGACTTGGACATCTTCTTGGTCGGCTCCAGCAGCGACATTACGCGCGCGCCAGATTTCGGAATAAACGGCTCCGGTACTTTAAAAATATCGCCATACAGCGCGTTGAAACGCTGGGCGATATCGCGGCTCAGTTCCAGGTGCTGTTTCTGGTCTTCACCCACCGGCACCAGGTTGGTTTGATACAGTAGGATATCCGCCGCCATCAGCACCGGATAGTCAAACAGACCCGCGTTGATGTTCTCGGCATAACGCGCAGATTTATCTTTAAACTGCGTCATGCGGCTCAGTTCGCCGAAGTAGGTATAGCAGTTCAGTGCCCAGCCTAACTGCGCATGTTCCGGCACGTGGGACTGAACAAAAATGGTGCTTTTCTCAGGATCGATACCACAAGCCAGATACAACGCCAGCGTATCCAGTGTTGCTTTACGCAGCTTCTGTGCATCCTGGCGCACGGTGATCGCGTGTTGGTCAACGATACAGTAAATGCAATGGTAGTCATCCTGCATGTTTACCCACTGACGCAGCGCACCCATGTAGTTACCAATGGTCAATTCACCTGAGGGCTGTGCGCCACTAAAAACGATGGGCTTAGTCATTTTTCGATTCCTGATTTTCGCTATGCGGAAGCCCTAATGCGGGCAGAAGGTCATTGATAGACTGATAAATTACATCAGGCTGGCTAAGATCGATAGCCTCGCCGTAGTTATATCCGTAGGTTAAGCCAACTGAAGGGCAACCGGCTGCTTTTGCTGCCTGAATATCATTGCGTGAGTCGCCAACAAACAGCATCTGTTGTGGGGCAATGCCCATCCGCTCAGCCACCAGTAACAGTGGGTCCGGATGCGGTTTTTTGTTTTGCACATCATCGCCGCCAATGACCACGCTAAAGTATTTTGCGATATCTAAGGCTTCGAGCAGTGGCGCGACGAACGGCGTCGGTTTGTTGGTGACCAGACCTAGCGGCAGGCCTTTTGCCTGCAATGCGCCAAGCGTATCGGCAACGTGCGGGAACAAAAACGTCCCCTCTTCGGCAACCTCGCCATAGTAGCGATCGAACAGTTTACGCAGAATACGTACCTGTTCTTCTGCCGGAATGTCGTCATCAACGGGCGGTTTACCCATTGTTTTACGCAGAGTCGCACGTTCCTGACGCGCCCAGGTCAATGCACGCTCCATCAGAACATCTGCGCCATTACCAATCCAGGTAATAACGCGTTCTTCACCTGCGACGGGCAACTCCAGCGCATACAGCGCCATATCTACCGCAGCAGCCAGACCAGGAGCACTGTCCACCAGCGTACCATCGAGATCAAAAGCGACGCCGCGAATATCTTCAAACTTATTCATGACTTACCTTTGCCAGTTCACTGCGCATTTCATCAATGACCTTTTTGTAGTCTGGCTGATCGAAAATGGCCGAACCAGCGACGAACATATCGGCACCTGCCGCAGCGATTTCGCCAATGTTGTTCACCTTCACGCCGCCGTCCACTTCCAGTCGAATGTCGAAGCCAGACTCGTCGATACGACGACGTACTTCGCGCAGTTTATCCAGTGTTTGAGGAATGAAAGACTGACCGCCGAAACCAGGGTTGACGGACATCAGCAGGATCACATCCAGCTTATCCATCACGTAATCCAGATAGCTCAGCGGTGTCGCCGGGTTAAATACCAGCCCCGCTTTACAGCCATTTTCTTTAATCAGTTGCAGCGTGCGGTCAACATGCTCGGAGGCTTCTGGATGAAAGGTTATGATGCTGGCACCAGCGGCAGCGAAATCTGGCACAATGCGATCGACCGGTTTCACCATCAGATGCACATCAATAGGGGCAGTAATGCCATAATTACGCAGAGATTTCAGCACCATCGGCCCAATCGTCAGATTGGGAACATAGTGGTTATCCATGACGTCAAAATGCACGACATCAGCGCCAGCTGCCAGGGCTTTTGCGGTATCTTCACCCAGGCGGGCAAAATCAGCCGACAGAATTGAGGGGGCAATCAAATACTGTTTCATCCGCTTCTCCTTGAGAATTATTTTTTCGCGGGTGAAACGACTCCTGGTTTGTACAAAGCCAGCAGTTCGTCCACCTTTTTACGTGTGCCGCCGTTGCTGCTTATACTGCGTCGAACTTTGACGACATGCAATTTTGCGCGCTGATACCACTCACGCGTTAACATCGTATCGTGATTGGAGATCAGCACTGGAATATGGCGCTCAACCAGACCTTCGGCGATCTCCGCCAGATGCGCTTGTTGTTCAAGCGTAAAACTGTTTGTGTGATACGCCGTAAAGTTGGCGGTCGCAGACAGCGGCGCATAAGGCGGATCGCAATAGACGACGGATGCATCATCTGCGCGCGCCATGCTATCGGCGTAAGACTCACAATAGAAAAAGGCATTCTGCGCTTTTTCAGCGAAGTGATACAACTCTGCTTCCGGGAAATAGGGTTTTTTGTAGCGGCCAAACGGCACGTTAAACTCACCGCGCAGATTGTAACGACACAGGCCGTTGTAACCGTAGCGGTTCAAATATAAAAACAGTACCGCCCGACGGAACGGATCCTGGCTTTTGTTGAACTCTTCGCGGAACTGATAGTAAACCTCGGCGCAATTTGTTTCGGGAACAAACAGCTCGCGTGCGGCCTGTACGTACTCATCAGTACGCATCTTCACAATGTTATAGAGACTGATCAGGTCGCTATTGATATCGGCAAGGATATAACGAGAAAAGTCGGTGTTGAGAAACACCGACCCGGCACCTACAAAAGGCTCAACCAGACATTCGCCCTTGGGCAAATGCCGTTTAATATCATCAAGCAGGGGATACTTGCCCCCTGCCCACTTCAAAAAAGCGCGATTTTTCTTCATGCTGACTAACTAATTACACCTTCTCCGGCTGTGGAGAAAGCTCCGACAGCATCCAGCGCTTCAGGCAACTCCCGCGATGATAAACCATTGCGGGAGATAACCTTGATTACTTCAGATCGGCCTGTACCTGACGCAGCGGTTTCGCCCACGGGTTTTTGGCCT
Source organism: Escherichia sp. HH091_1A (assembly GCF_030295175.1). Taxonomy (NCBI): domain Bacteria; kingdom Pseudomonadati; phylum Pseudomonadota; class Gammaproteobacteria; order Enterobacterales; family Enterobacteriaceae; genus Escherichia; species Escherichia sp. HH091_1A. The sequence goes on from NZ_AP025747.1 coordinate 4,143,957, forward strand.
GGACATCTGCTGGCAATGTAGATACCGCTTTTTTCGCCTCTTCTTTCGAAGCGTACACGCCAGAAACCAGGACATACCACGGCTGACCATTACGCGTCGTTTCATAGACAACGTAGTTTTTCAGATTCTCTTTCTTCGCCCAACCGTTCAGGTTGTCGTAGTTAGAGGAACTGCTCAGCTGCAGAGTGTAATGGCTGGACGGTGCCGATTTCAACGAACCAACATTACCTGCGGTCTTCCCTCCAGCGGCTGGTGTTGCCGTGGTTTGCGCCGGGGATGCCGTCTGTACTGGAGCCGTAGTTGCGGTCTCTTTTGGTGCTGGCGTAGAGGTCGCAGCCGGTGCCTTCGTGCTCGCCACAGGAGCAGCTGGTTCAGTACGCTTCGGCGTCTGTGCTACCGGCTTCGGTTCCGTTTTCACGGTTGCTTGCGGTTTTTTCGGTTCAATCACCGCCTGCTGGCGAGCTGGACGCGTAGTGGCCGGACGTTCAGCGGTTTGCGTTTTCGCCGTGTCACGCGATGCATTGCCATTGCGAACAGGCGCGACCGTCGCGGGTTCAGTCGGCAACGTGGAATTGACCGCCACATTATTCAACTGTTGCTGATTTTGTGGCTGGGTCAGCGCATTGTTCAGGTCACCCTGCACTTCAACACGTTGTTGACCATCCGTTGCCGCCGGGGTTTGCCCTTGAGTCGGCGTAGAAGAGATCGGCGGCAGAGAAACATCCTGCTGAGTATTTTCCGCAGACGTGGTTCCCGGCGCTGGCTGCACGCCATTCGCCTGATCGGTCGCATTGCCAGCAAGATCAATACTCTTCTCGCCAGACGCGGTTTGATCGCTGGAAGAGGTCGAGGGGGCTTTTAGCGCAGAACCGATACCGATGATCAACAGCAGGAGAACCAGAATGCCGACGCCCATCATCATATACTGACGAGAAGCGGGTTTACTGGCTGCTTTTTTGCGCTTACGCGGACGACGCTCTACGCGCTCTTCATCCACGGTTTCATCTTCGGATTCGTCAATTTCTTCTTCGATTTCCGGTTCCTCATTGCGCTCTTTTTGCGCACGAGTCGGACGGCGATCGTCAGTGTCATCAAGTTCAATATCATCAAAATTGATCTGCGGTTCGCCACGTTCAGTACGCTCAGAACGTTCAGAAGATTGACGAGAACGACCAGTACGACGATCGCTGGGATCGGGTTTCAGCTCGTCTTCTGGTTTGAATTCATCCATTTAACACCCCACTAAAAGGTTAATGCTTACCACGTTGCAATTAACCTGAAGCTAATAGACCGCTTGATAAGCGGCCTGACCTTTCTTGTTGTTACGCTGATTGACAATCGGCAATGGCATTAAGAACAAGCTCGTGCGAAACGCCGCTGCGAACTTCACTCTTACCAATTGCCAACGGAAGAATTAAGCGCATCTCTCCCGCAAGGACTTTCTTGTCACGCAGCATATGCGGTAAATACGCCTGCGCGGACATTTCGCGCGGCCCATTGACCGGTAACCCAGCCCGCGTGAGCAGGGTTATAATACGCTGCGTTTCGGCAGAACTGAACTGCCCGAGACGTTCCGACGTCCGCGCCGCCATCACCATACCCGCAGCAACCGCTTCACCATGTAACCAATTGCCATACCCCATTTCAGCTTCAATGGCATGACCAAAGGTGTGTCCCAGATTCAGTAAAGCACGTAACCCGGTTTCGCGCTCGTCGGCAGCGACAACTTCTGCCTTCAGTTCACAACAACGGCGAATACAGTACGCCATTGCCGGACCGTCCAGACGCAACAACGCATCCAGATTCTCTTCCAGCCAGTTAAAAAACGCACCGTCAAGAATAATGCCGTATTTGATGACTTCTGCCAGCCCCGACGCTAACTCACGCGGGGGAAGCGTTTTCAGACAGTCGAGATCCACCACCACTGAAGCTGGCTGGTAGAACGCGCCAATCATGTTTTTACCGAGGGGATGGTTGACCGCAGTTTTGCCGCCAACGGAGGAATCGACCTGCGACAGTAACGTCGTCGGGACTTGAATGAAACGTACACCACGCTGATAACTCGCCGCCGCGAAGCCGGTCAGATCGCCCACTACGCCGCCGCCAAGCGCCACCAGCGTAGTATCGCGACCATGCGGCTTTTGTAACAACGCCGTAAAAACGGTATCGAGTACAGCCAGGCTTTTATACTGCTCGCCGTCAGGGAGGATAACGCTATCGACGTTAACACCCGCCTGTTCAAGTACGCCGCGGACCTTATCGAGATACAGAGGAGCCAGGGTTTCGTTGGTGACCAACATGACCTGCTCGCCCGATTTCAGCGGTAAGAATGAAGCTGGTTCATTAAACAAACCAGATGCGATGGTAATTGGGTAACTACGTTCCCCGAGAGTAACGACAATCCTCTCCATAACGCGACATCCACCTTAATTACTGTACCCGCAGACGAGTGTATATAAAGCCAGAATTAGTTGCTTTCCAGCATGTGAATAATCTGGTTTGCAACCACTTTAGCGCTTTGATCATCAGTACGAATGGTCACGTCGGCAATCTCTTCATACAGCGGATTGCGTTCATTGGCCAACGCTTCCAGAACTTCACGCGGCGGTGTTTCAACGTGCAGCAACGGGCGTTTTTTATCACGCTGCGTGCGTGCAAGTTGCTTTTCGATGGTCGTTTCAAGATAAACGACAACGCCACGAGCGGAAAGACGGTTACGCGTTTCGCGGGATTTCACAGAGCCGCCGCCAGTAGCCAGCACAATACCCTGTTTCTCGGTCAACTCATTGATGACCTTTTCTTCGCGATCGCGGAAGCCTTCTTCGCCTTCTAAATCGAAAACCCAGCCCACATCAGCTCCGGTTCGTTTCTCAATCTCTTGATCGGAATCGTAAAATTCCATATTGAGTTGTTGAGCTAACTGGCGCCCAATAGTGCTTTTTCCGGCACCCATAGGCCCAACCAGAAAGATATTGCGTTTCTCTGCCATTTTTTCGGTACTACTAAGACTATTCGTTAATGATAAACCCGCTTCGCTCAGAGAGCGCCGCAGGACATGAACTGAAACCTCATAAGATATTGCGAGAGTCAGACTGAAAATTATCTCAATACTCCAGCGGGTTTGGCAACTGAATAAATCACCCATCCCTCTGCATATCTGGTCGCTGCAAGCGCGCTGCCTTGCTACCACCGCTCTGGCGATAAATCACCGGGTAAGATTAGCGTAAAAAAGACAGCAAAATGCCGCCTGAATGATAAATCATCATCATGGAACGCAGGCAGCGAAGAGCACCAACTCTCAAATCGGTACTCCTTGTATGCTAAATACCTGCGCGCGTCAAATAGATGAAACACGTTCAGCGTAAAAACATTACCGCTTTTACGGCTGTTTACTCACTGGAAACCAGTCGTGGCGTGATAAACACCACTAACTCGCGTCGTTCATCTTCTTTTCCGTCATGACGAAATAATTGCCCGAACCAGGGAATGTCGCCAAGCAACGGTACGCTATCCTGACCCGATTTATTTTTACGGGTAAAAATGCCACCCAGCGCCAACGTTTCTCCGCTTTTGACCTCGACCTGCGTTTCGATCTCCTGCTTATCAATCGCCAGCACTTCGCCATCGGCCTGCTGTAGCACCTGCCCCGGAACGTTCTGGCTGATGTGTAATTTCAGCCGGATGCGACCTTTTTGTAACACCGTGGGCGTAACTTCCATCCCCAGGACGGCCTCTTTAAATTCCACCGACGTCGCGCCACTTTCCCCGCTGGAAACCTGATATGGAATTTCGCTCCCCTGTTTAATGCTGGCAGGCTGAAGATGTGAGGCCAGCAGACGCGGACTGGCGATAATATCCAGCTGCTGTTTTTGTTCGAGCGCGGAAAGCTCAAGATCCAGTAAACGTCCGTTGATGCGTCCAATGTTAAAACCGACATGCGTTGTCGCCGTCGCTACGGAGAGGTCGCTGCCAAGCGTGGTGACTTGCCCAACGCCACCAGCTTGTTGCGCATCAGCCAACGTCCATTTCACGCCTAACTCACGCAAACTTTTTTCATTAATGGTGACAATATGCGCCGACAGCTCAACCTGCCCGACCGGCAGATCCATTTGCGCTACCCACTGTTCAAGCGCGCTTAACGCCGCTTTGTTATCTCGCAGCAAAAGGCGATTGGTGCGTTTATCGACGGTCATACTCCCTTTGGCACTCAGTAGCTTCTCCCCCGCTTTCGCCAGTTCTCCCGCGTCGGCGTATTGCAGGGTTATACTGCGATTTTCCAGCGGCAGATTTGCCTGCGCCCGCGCCTGCTCCGCCTCCTGACGGGCGATATTGTCATTCTGCCAGGCAACGGAATGCACCGAGAGAATGTTGCCCTCCTGACGCGTTATCAGTCCGGCGCTTTTCACTACAGTTTGTAGTGCTTGCTTCCAGGGAACATCTGTTAGATGTAACGACACCGTACCGCTGACGTCTGGCGACACCACCAGGTTCAACTTCTCCTGTTCAGCCAGCGCCTGCAACACCTGAGCTACCGGAACGTCATCCACCATCAGCGTCACTTTTTGCGGCTTTGCCGCCTGTACGCCGGGTATCAGCATCAACAGTAGTGCGGCTATCCATTGCTTCATTTGTATCTCCTTGCCGTTGCCACAACCAGTGTGGCGGTTCGCAGTTTGTCCCGGTTCCCAGCGTTAGTGCGTCTGGCGTTAGCTGTAAGATCGTCCAGCCGTTTTCCAGCACATCGTTTTGCTGCACCCGTCGCCATTTTTTTTGCCCATCTTTTATTACACCGATGATGCGCTCGCCTCGCCCTACCATCCCCTGATAGCGCCACTGGCTAAGTTCGCTAATCCGGCATAGATCTTCCGGCGGTTTAAAAGGGTCACGCATACCGGTTAAAAGGCACAATGCAATACCTGCCAACAACCAGCGTTTAACCCTCATGCGGCGTCTCCAGTTGTAGCGTGAACAAAAGGTCATCACCTTCCACGCTTAACGAAAAACGGCTCACGCTGACGTTGCGCTCTGCCAGCCGTGTAAATGCCGACGGCACTGCTTCCCACAGCGTTTTCAACGCCAACTCACCTCCCTGCGCGGATGGATGCCAGTAAACCAGTTGCGCGCCGGATAACTGAAAATCCAGTGGCGAAAAGGGCTGCGTTTTTTCCTCACTGAAGGGAGTGGTGTTTACCAGGCGATACAGTGCGGCCCACTGCTGGTAATGACTTGCCCGTAGTCGAATTAATGCGTCGCTCTCTTCCTGGTGTGTCGATGACAGAAAAATGAGCGTAACTAACATCATCAACCAGAATGCCCAGCAAAGCTGGCGGAGGCGGGGTGATGTGGCGAACCACCAGTCAAAGAGCATGTCCATCGCTAACCTTCCTTGTTAACAGATACTCAAATTGCCAGCGTCCCTGCGCATCCTGCTGCGTGGCCCCCCGCTGATTGAGATGAAAAGAAGCATCCTGGCGGAGTGACGTTTCCAGCGCGTTTAACGCGGTAATGCTTGTTGTTAGCCCCTTGATCTCCAGCGTTCCCTGCTGCCAGCTTATCGTTGTCAGCCAGGCGTGCTCGGGTAAAAGCGCCGCCAGTGCTTCCAGCGCAGATTGCCAGTCACGGGTAAATTGTCGCTGGCGCTGCCTTTGCAAACGCTGCTCACGAATTTGTTGGCGCTCCAGCAAACGTGGTTTCGTTATTTGTAAGCTGTGGGCGAGTTGTTGTTCCCCCTGAAGCAAAACGGCATCTACGCGAGCTTCGGCGTTGCTTGTCAGACGCAATATTAGCGTTATCCCGACGGTCAGCAGCAGAGGCGCAACGAACATCAGCAACCAGAAACGAAGAAAAGCGGTCCGGCGTTGCTGTCGCCAGGGCAAAAAATTAATTGGCGGGTTCATCAGTACGCCTTCCCTAGCGCCAGCCCCAGCGCGATGGCAAAGTCTCCACCTGGCGGCGGTAGCGGCGGCTGACGAACAGAAACCGCCTCCCAGGGGTCAAATCCGCCTTCGCCACATAGCGCGACGCTTTCGGGATCAACGGATAACGCTGCCGCCAGCTCCTTCGCGCTAGTCATCCCCACCGCCAGTTTGCGCCCCCAGCTATAGCGCGTCGCCCACAGCCACTGTTCGTTATCACGCCAGGCCAGACATTGCTGATGAGAAGGTAAAAAAGGCAGGAATCGCTGTAATGCACTGGCATCCGGGGTGATCGCACTAACATGAACACGCAACCTTTCTGCCAAAGTAAGCAGCGTTGCCAGCTCTTTGCTTTGCGCGGCAGTCACGTTATAGGCGGGACTGAGTGAGTCTTCGCTGTAATCGAAGCGCAGGGAGTCCGGATCCATATCCAGCTCGCGGGCCATCGTCCCGGACAGCCAGGCCGTTTGCTCCCGCTCACCAAGGGACATCGACGGGCGCGGAAATGACCGCTGTAATGTGCGACTGGCGGGAAACGCCAACATAATGTGATGACGCTGCGGCAGTTCGCGACTCCACGGTAACAACGTTTTAGCCAGCCGCTGTGCATCGACAATCCGCCCATCTTTGATTATGTCGTTCGCCAGCGGCGACCGCCACCAGCGTTGCAAAAAGCATTCTTTTGCGCCCCGCACGATCGCAACCGCCACCGCTTCTTGCTGTTGTAAATGCAAACCAATTTGCCAGATCTTAAATGCCATCGTGATGATCTCCTTATCACCCGTCACTCTGACGGGTATATCAATGCGTCTGGCTTGCCTTTATACTACCGCGCGTTTGTTTATAAACTGCCCAAATGAAACTAAATGGGAAATTTCCAGTGAAGTTCGTAAAGTATTTTTTGATCCTTGCAGTCTGTTGCATTCTGCTGGGAGCAGGCTCGATTTATGGCCTATACCGCTACATCGAGCCACAACTGCCGGATGTGGCGACATTAAAAGATGTTCGCCTGCAAATTCCGATGCAGATTTACAGCGCCGATGGCGAGCTGATTGCTCAATACGGTGAGAAACGTCGTATTCCGGTTACGTTGGATCAAATCCCGCCGGAGATGGTGAAAGCCTTTATCGCGACGGAAGACAGCCGCTTCTACGAGCATCACGGCGTTGACCCGGTGGGGATCTTCCGTGCGGCAAGTGTGGCGCTGTTCTCCGGCCACGCGTCACAAGGGGCGAGTACCATTACCCAGCAGCTGGCGAGAAACTTCTTCCTCAGTCCAGAACGCACGCTGATGCGTAAGATTAAGGAAGTCTTCCTCGCGATTCGCATTGAACAGTTGCTGACGAAAGACGAGATCCTCGAGCTTTATCTGAACAAGATTTACCTCGGTTACCGCGCCTATGGTGTCGGTGCTGCGGCACAAGTCTATTTCGGTAAAACGGTCGACCAACTGACGCTGAACGAAATGGCGGTGATAGCCGGGCTGCCGAAAGCGCCTTCCACCTTTAATCCGCTCTACTCAATGGATCGTGCCGTCGCGCGGCGTAACGTCGTACTGTCGCGGATGCTGGATGAAGGGTATATCACCCAACAACAGTTCGATCAGACACGCACTGAGGCGATTAACGCTAACTATCACGCGCCGGAGATTGCTTTCTCTGCGCCATACCTGAGCGAAATGGTGCGCCAGGAGATGTATAACCGTTATGGCGAAAGTGCCTATGAAGACGGTTATCGCATTTACACCACCATCACCCGCAAAGTACAGCAGGCCGCACAGCAGGCAGTACGTAATAACGTGCTGGACTACGACATGCGCCACGGCTATCGCGGCCCGGCAAATGTGCTGTGGAAAGTGGGCGAATCGGCGTGGGATAACAACAAGATTACCGATACGCTGAAGGCGCTGCCGACCTATGGTCCGCTGCTGCCTGCCGCAGTCACCAGCGCCAATCCTCAGGAAGCGACGGCGATGCTGGCGGACGGGTCGACCGTCGCATTGAGTATGGAAGGCGTTCGCTGGGCGCGTCCTTACCGTTCGGATACTCAGCAGGGACCGACGCCGCGTAAAGTGACCGATGTTCTGCAAACGGGTCAGCAAATCTGGGTTCGTCAGGTTGGCGATGCATGGTGGCTGGCACAAGTGCCGGAAGTGAACTCGGCGCTGGTGTCGATCAATCCGCAAAACGGTGCCGTTATGGCGCTGGTCGGTGGCTTTGATTTCAATCAGAGCAAGTTTAACCGCGCCACCCAGGCACTGCGTCAGGTAGGTTCCAACATCAAACCGTTCCTCTACACCGCGGCGATGGATAAAGGTCTGACGCTGGCAAGTATGTTGAACGATGTGCCAATTTCCCGCTGGGATGCAGGTGCCGGTTCTGACTGGCAGCCGAAGAACTCACCACCACAGTATGCCGGTCCAATTCGCTTACGTCAGGGACTGGGCCAGTCGAAAAACGTGGTGATGGTACGCGCAATGCGGGCGATGGGCGTCGACTACGCTGCAGAATATCTGCAACGCTTCGGCTTCCCGGCGCAAAACATTGTCCACACCGAATCGCTGGCGCTGGGTTCAGCGTCCTTCACCCCAATGCAGGTGGCGCGCGGCTACGCGGTAATGGCGAACGGCGGCTTCCTGGTGGACCCGTGGTTTATCAGCAAAATTGAAAACGATCAGGGCGGCGTGATTTTCGAAGCGAAACCGAAAGTAGCCTGCCCGGAATGCGATATTCCGGTGATTTACGGTGATACGCAGAAATCGAACGTGCTGGAAAATAACGATGTTGAAGATGTCGCTATCTCCCGCGAGCAGCAGAATGTTTCTGTACCAATGCCGCAGCTGGAGCAGGCGAATCAGGCGTTAGTCGCGAAGACTGGCGCGCAGGAGTACGCACCGCACGTCATCAACACTCCGCTGGCATTCCTGATTAAGAGTGCTTTGAACACCAATATCTTTGGTGAGCCAGGCTGGCAGGGTACCGGCTGGCGTGCAGGTCGTGATTTGCAGCGTCGCGATATCGGCGGGAAAACCGGTACCACTAACAGTTCGAAAGATGCGTGGTTTTCGGGTTACGGTCCGGGCGTTGTGACCTCGGTCTGGATTGGCTTTGATGATCACCGTCGTAATCTCGGTCATACAACGGCTTCCGGAGCGATTAAAGATCAGATCTCAGGTTACGAAGGCGGTGCCAAGAGTGCCCAGCCTGCATGGGACGCTTATATGAAAGCCGTTCTTGAAGGCGTGCCGGAACAGCCGCTGACGCCGCCGCCGGGTATTGTGACGGTGAATATCGATCGCAGCACCGGGCAGTTAGCTAATGGTGGCAACAGCCGCGAAGAGTATTTCATCGAAGGTACACAGCCGACACAACAGGCGGTGCACGAGGTGGGAACGACCATTATCGATAATGGCGAGGCACAGGAATTGTTCTGATTAAAAAGGCGCTTCGGCGCCTTTTTCTGTTTGCTGACAAAGTGTCACTTTATTTATACCGGATACGGCGTGAACACGTTATCCGTCTGAAAATATCGAGAAAAATCAATATATTGCAGGAGTCTCGCAGGCCTGATAAGCATTGTGCATCAGGCAAACTTCACGCATTTACACTCGCCCCTGCTCCTTCAACCACTCGCGCACGAGGAACAGTGCGCTGACATTACGTGCTTCGTTGAAGTCAGGATCTTCCAGCAAATCCATCATATGCGCCAGCGGCCAGCGCACCTGTGGTAGCGGCTCTGGCTCATCGCCTTCCAGCGATTCCGGGTAGAGATCTTGCGCTACCACGATATTCATTTTGCTGGAAAAGTAAGACGGTGCCATGCTGAGCTTCTTCAAAAAAGTCAGATCGTTCGCACCAAATCCAACCTCTTCTTTTAGCTCGCGGTTAGCGGCTTCGTAGACGCTTTCACCCGGATCAATTAATCCTTTCGAAAAACCTAATTCGTAGGATTCCGTTCCCACTGCGTATTCGCGGATCAGGATCAGGTGATCGTCCACAATCGGCACAATCATCACCGCTTCCCGGTTGGTTGGACGCATTCGTTCATAAACACGCCGCACGCCATTGCTGAACTCCAGATCCACGCTTTCGACGGTAAACAGTCGTGAACGGGCTACAGTTTCAACATTCAGAATGGTGGGTTTTTGTAATGATTTGCTCATCGTGGGATCTATGCTGTGAAATCAGCGGTTATTGTGCGATATCGGACACGCTTTCGGCAATGTGAATTGCATGTTATTTACATTTATGTAACTTATTAAATAATCATCCTCAAATCAAATTAAAAGTCAATAGGTTGAAATAACTCCAGGAATTTGCTGATATTCCGCCTTCAGAGGGTTTGCTATGATCAGCGGTTACTGTGATGTGCTTAATGATGCTCAAGTTAAACTCCACGCTTGCCGATAGCCAACCGCAGAATCATGTATTGTGTCCGGTGCGACTGACCACGCCTGACAGACTAAGTAAGATGGGGAAAGCATGAGCACCATTGTGATTTTTTTAGCTGCTTTGCTGGCCTGCTCACTACTTGCGGGATGGCTGATAAAAGTGCGATCCAGACGGCGTCAGCTGCCTTGGACCAACGCCTTCGCGGATGCGCAAACGCGTAAACTCACACCTGAAGAACGTAGCGCCGTTGAAAATTATCTTGAGAGCCTGACGCAGGTATTACAGGTGCCTGGCCCAACGGGAGCCAGCGCGGCACCGGTCTCTCTGGCGCTGAATGCCGAAAGCAACAACGTCATGATGCTGACACACGCTATCACGCGTTACGGCATCTCTACCGACGATCCGAATAAATGGCGTTACTACCTCGATTCGGTAGAAGTCCACCTGCCCCCTTTCTGGGAGCAGTACATCAACGATGAGAATAGCGTTGAACTGATTCATACCGATTCGCTGCCGCTGGTTATTTCACTAAACGGTCATACGCTGCAGGAGTACATGCAGGAAACTCGCGGCTATGCCTTGCAACCTGTTCCGTCAACACAGGCGTCTATTCGCGGGGAAGAGAGTGAGCAAATCGAGCTACTCAATATTCGCAAAGAAACGCACGAAGAGTATGCGCTAAGTCGTCCGCGCGGGCTGCGCGAAGCGTTGCTGATTGTCGCCTCCTTCCTGATGTTCTTTTTCTGCCTGATTACCCCGGATGTATTTGTTCCGTGGCTGGCAGGCGGCGCGTTACTGCTGCTGGGCGCAGGACTGTGGGGGCTATTCGCGCCCCCGGCAAAATCCTCCCTGCGGGAAATTCATTGTCTGCGCGGTACACCCCGTCGTTGGGGATTGTTTGGCGAAAACGATCAGGAACAGATCAACAATATTTCACTCGGTATTATCGACCTGGTCTATCCCGCACACTGGCAGCCCTACATTGCTCAGGATCTCGGCCAACAAACCGATATCGATATCTATCTCGACCGCCACGTAGTGCGTCAGGGGCGATATCTTTCGCTGCATGATGAAGTAAAAAACTTTCCGTTACAGCACTGGCTGCGCAGTACGATTATCGCTGCGGGCTCGCTACTGGTGCTGTTTATGCTGTTATTCTGGATCCCGCTGGATATGCCGCTGAAATTCACCCTCTCGTGGATGAAAGGCGCGCAGACCATTGAAGCCACCAGCGTGAAACAACTGGCTGACGCTGGCGTGCGGGTTGGCGATACATTGCGTATTAGCGGTACGGGAATGTGTAATATTCGCACTTCCGGTACCTGGAGCGCGAAAACCAATTCACCTTTTTTACCGTTTGACTGCTCGCAGATCATCTGGAATGACGCCCGTTCATTACCATTACCAGAATCTGAACTGGTCAACAAAGCGACGGCATTGACCGAAGCAGTTAATCGCCAGCTGCACCCTAAACCGGAAGATGAATCTCGCGTCAGCGCCTCATTACGTTCAGCAATTCAAAAATCCGGCATGGTATTGCTTGATGATTTTGGCGATATCGTACTGAAGACAGCGGATCTTTGTTCTGCCAAAGATGACTGTGTGCGACTGAAAAATGCGCTGGTCAATCTCGGCAACAGTAAAGACTGGGACGCGCTGGTTAAACGCGCTAACGCCGGGAAACTCGATGGCGTGAATGTGTTATTACGCCCAGTGAGTGCGGAATCGCTGGATAACCTGGTGGCGACCTCCACCGCGCCGTTCATCACGCATGAAACAGCGCGAGCGGCACAGTCACTTAACAGTCCGGCCCCCGGCGGATTCCTGATTGTCAGCGACGAAGGCAGCGATTTTGTTGATCAACCCTGGCCTTCAACATCACTTTACGACTACCCGCCGCAAGAACAGTGGAACGCTTTCCAGAAACTGGCGCAAATGTTAATGCATACGCCGTTTAACGCCGAAGGCATCGTCACAAAAATCTTCACCGACGCCAATGGTACGCAGCATATAGGCCTTCATCCGATCCCGGATCGTTCCGGCCTGTGGCGCTATCTCAGCACCACACTGCTGCTACTGACGATGCTGGGCAGCACTATCTATAATGGCGTACAGGCATGGCGTCGTTACCAGCGTCATCGCACTCGCATGATGGAGATTCAGGCCTATTATGAAAGCTGCCTGAATCCGCAACTGATCACCCCTTCAGAAAGCCTTATTGAATAACACGTTTGCGCGGCAGGTTATGCTACCCTGTCGCGCAAATTGCTTCACTCTGGAGATTTCCCTCATGCATATCAACATTGCCTGGCAGGACGTAGATACCGTTCTGCTGGATATGGACGGCACGTTGCTCGACCTCGCCTTCGATAACTATTTCTGGCAAAAGCTGGTGCCTGAAACATGGGGGGCGAAAAACGGGGTCACACCACAGGAAGCGATGGACTATATGCGCCAGCAATATCACGACGTGCAGCATACGCTAAACTGGTACTGTCTTGATTACTGGAGTGAGCAACTGGGTCTGGATATCTGTGCGATGACCACCGAGATGGGACCGCGTGCCGTACTGCGTGAAGATACCATTCCGTTTCTTGAGGCACTGAAAGCCAGTGGTAAGCAACGAATTTTGCTCACCAATGCTCATCCGCATAACCTGGCGGTAAAACTTGAGCATACCGGTCTGGACGCACACCTTGATTTATTACTTTCCACCCACACATTTGGTTATCCGAAAGAGGATCAGCGGTTATGGCATGCGGTGGCCGAAGCTACGGGTCTGAAAGCTGAAAGAACGCTGTTTATTGATGACAGCGAAGTGATTCTCGATGCTGCCGCACAATTTGGTATTCGTTACTGCCTCGGCGTGACTAATCCTGACTCCGGGATTGCCGAGAAACAGTATCAGCACCATCCGTCACTGAATGACTACCGCCGCCTGATCCCCTCGCTAATGTGAAGGAGACGCCATGAAAGAAAAACCTGCTGTTGAGGTTCGACTGGATAAATGGCTATGGGCCGCCCGTTTTTATAAAACCCGCGCGCTGGCCCGCGAAATGATCGAAGGCGGTAAGGTGCACTACAACGGGCAGCGCAGCAAGCCAAGCAAAATCGTCGAGCTGAATGCCACGCTCACTCTGCGCCAGGGAAATGACGAACGAACGGTGATTGTAAAGGCGATTACTGAACAGCGTCGCCCCGCCAGCGAGGCAGTCTTGCTGTATGAAGAGACTGCAGAAAGTGTAGAGAAACGCGAAAAAATGGCGCTGGCACGTAAACTTAATGCCTTAACCATGCCGCACCCGGACCGACGCCCGGACAAAAAAGAGCGCCGCGACCTGTTACGATTTAAACACGGCGACAGTGAATAACTGTCACCTGCAAGAGAGATGATTATGCCGCAACATGACCAATTACATCGCTATCTGTTTGAAAACTTTGCCGTACGCGGCGAACTGGTAACCGTTTCGGAAACCCTGCAACAGATCCTTGAGAATCACGATTATCCGCAGCCCGTTAAAAACGTGCTGGCAGAACTGCTGGTTGCGACCAGCCTGTTAACCGCTACGCTGAAGTTTGATGGTGATATCACCGTACAACTGCAAGGCGACGGACCGATGAATCTGGCGGTTATTAATGGTAACAACAACCAGCAGATGCGCGGTGTGGCGCGCGTGCAGGGCGAAATTCCAGAAAATGCCGACCTGAAAACGCTGGTCGGCAATGGTTACGTAGTGATCACCATTACTCCGAGCGAAGGCGAACGCTATCAGGGCGTGGTTGGTCTGGAAGGTGATACCCTGGCGGCCTGCCTGGAAGATTACTTTATGCGTTCTGAACAGCTGCCGACGCGCCTGTTTATTCGCACCGGCGACGTAGACGGCAAACCGGCTGCAGGCGGTATGTTGTTGCAGGTAATGCCTGCGCAAAATGCCCAGCAGGACGACTTTGACCACCTGGCAACGCTAACCGAAACCATCAAAACCGAAGAACTGCTGACCTTACCAGCAAACGAAGTGTTGTGGCGTTTGTATCACGAAGAAGAGGTGACGGTTTACGATCCGCAGGATGTGGAGTTCAAATGCACCTGTTCGCGTGAACGTTGCGCCGACGCGCTAAAAACGCTGCCGGATGAAGAAGTGGATAGCATTCTGGCGGAAGAAGGCGAAATTGACATGCATTGTGATTACTGCGGTAACCACTATCTGTTCAATGCGATGGATATTGCTGAAATCCGCAACAACGCGTCTCCGGCAGATCCGCAAGTTCATTAATGAGTATGTCCGGCAGAGAGTGCTCTGCCGGATTTTACGACGTAATGGCCTGATGCGCTGCGCTTACCAGGCCTACGCAATAATTCGCAAGTTATTGTTGGTAAGATAAAGCGTCGTATCCGATAAAAGCATTGTCATTTGCTTAAGTTTATTTCTAGCGTTTCACCATCTACCGTCAGATCGCGCCACGCTTTCGGCCTCGTCCCCAGCTTTCCATCCTTCGCAGCTGTGAGTAATTTTTCTTTCGTTATTTCGTTCGGAAGTAAACTCATATCAAGCGCGTCCCATTCTTTTCTATCTGAGTCAAAGCCATAGACAATGACTCTGTCATCATTAAAAGCAAACAGGATCCGCTCCGCCTGACCATCACTATTCAGATCTTGCTCGACCAGTACGCAGGCGTCTTTTTCAATACAGGTCATCACGTTATAGCGATCCTGGATTAAGGCCGACCAGAATGCCGTATCCGGTTTGCCAGAGCCTGGGGCAATTAACACATTTTCGGCTAATACTTTTTCCGATACCTGTTCCTGAAGATGTTGCTCTCCATCTAACGTCATCAGCAGATCCCGTGCGCGTTTCGGGTCTTTCATATACTCGGCATCGCTTTTCAGCGACTCAAGCGCCGCACGTCCATAGCGACCGTTCTGTTCGAGCATGTAGAGACTTACCTGATCTGGCGTGTTCTTGCCGCTCTGATAACGTGCCATATGACTGTTCACACTAATGCGCATACTATCCAGCACCGGCGAATTAAGAAGCACCAGTATTACCAACACCAATAACGAAACCGCAAGGTTCACTTTGCCCTGAAGAACAAGAGGGGTTTGCCCTTTACGCCAGACGATACTGACAAAATACCCCAGCGACCATACCAGTAACACCAGCACCGCCAGCGTGCCCTGCAAGCGGTCGACAGTCCAGCCGTACTGAGCGACCCGCAGCCATAACGCCCAGGCGGCGACGAACACATACAGCGGAGCAGCCAGCAGAGCGGTTTTAATCAGGCAACGCAACGGCCCCGTCCAGGGAAGTGACGCTTTTTGCGGATCGCGGACAATAGCCATTAAAATCAATTGCAAAAAGGCCAGCGTCAACAGCAACCCGGCGGCGGAGATGTGGCGAGAAATCGCGCTCAGGCCCGTAAACGGCAGGGTGATGATAAACATCAGGGTTAGCAATGATACTAACGGCAGCAACCCCGTGGCGATTAACGTGAACAACTTTTGAATAGAGTCGATTAAACGTGACTGTGTACGCGCGAGGATCACCGCCAGTGCGGTAACCAGACCTAACGTGAGATAAATAAACCAGTCGGTTGCAAAAAAGAGCGTTTTGAAAAACGTGATGCCAACAAGTTTAAACAACTCGCCCCACAGTAAAAGTACCAGCCACGTCAGGCCATTGGCGAGAAAAATCACCAGTAATATAAGTACGTTATGCCATACTGACTGGTAAAAATAGCGATAGCGGCTACTGTCATTGCGGATGCGAAGGCTTTGTTGTATCCACGGTAGCAACAACATTGCCATCAGCAGCAGATAGCAACCAAAATCCCAAAGCGCCTTTTCAGCTATCCAGGGGTTCATGCCATCAGTTTGCCACTTCAGCCAGCCGCTCATTCCCAGCGTGGCAATAAACACCAGCGCCAGCCATCCCCAAAGGCGCTTCTGTTTAAAGGAGATCACGGAGAAGAGTAAAACGGATGAAAACGCGACGGTCGCAGGCACGCCATAAACAATCCAACTGTGATTTTTTCCGGAAAGCCAGGCGATCAGTAGGTAGCAAACTAGACCCTGAAGTAATCCGGTAGCAATCATCCCCCAGCGTGTTGCGGGTGAAAGTTCAACGTTATCCATGTTAGTTATCCAGAATCAAAAGGTGGATTAATTATCGCATCCAGGCAGTACTATTTTGCTTTTTTCAGAAAATAATCAAAAAAAGTTAGCGTGGTGAATCGATACTTTACTGATTGAATTTGCATCAATTTCATTCAGGAATGCGATTCCACTCACAATATTCCCGCCATATAAACCAAGATTTAACCTTTTAAGAACATTTTCCACACCTAAAATGCTATTTCTGCGATAATAGCAACCGTTTCGTGACAGGAATCACGGAGTTTTTTGTCAAATATGAATTTCTCCAGATACGTAAATCTATGAGCCTTGTCGCGGTTAACACCCCCAAAAAGACTTTACTATTCAGGCAATACATATTGGCTAAGGAGCAGTGAAATGCGCGTTAACAATGGTTTGACCCCGCAAGAACTCGAGGCTTATGGTATCAGTGACGTACATGATATCGTTTACAACCCAAGCTACGACCTGCTGTATCAGGAAGAGCTCGATCCGAGCCTGACAGGTTATGAGCGCGGGGTGTTAACTAATCTGGGTGCCGTTGCCGTCGATACCGGGATCTTCACCGGTCGTTCACCAAAAGATAAGTATATCGTCCGTGACGATACCACTCGCGATACCTTCTGGTGGGCTGATAAAGGCAAAGGTAAGAACGACAACAAACCTCTCTCTCCGGAAACCTGGCAGCATCTTAAAGGCCTGGTGACCAAACAGCTTTCCGGCAAACGTCTGTTCGTTGTCGACGCTTTCTGTGGTGCGAACCCGGATACTCGTCTTTCCGTCCGTTTCATCACCGAAGTGGCCTGGCAGGCGCATTTTGTCAAAAACATGTTTATTCGCCCGAGCGATGAAGAGCTGGCAGGTTTCAAACCAGACTTTATCGTTATGAACGGTGCGAAGTGCACTAACCCGCAGTGGAAAGAACAGGGTCTGAACTCCGAAAACTTCGTGGCGTTTAACCTGACCGAGCGCATGCAGCTGATTGGTGGCACCTGGTACGGCGGCGAAATGAAGAAAGGGATGTTCTCAATGATGAACTACCTGCTGCCGCTGAAAGGTATCGCTTCTATGCACTGCTCCGCCAACGTTGGCGAGAAAGGCGATGTTGCGGTGTTCTTTGGTCTTTCCGGCACCGGTAAAACCACCCTTTCCACCGACCCGAAACGTCGCCTGATTGGCGATGACGAGCATGGCTGGGATGACGACGGCGTGTTTAACTTCGAAGGCGGCTGCTACGCGAAAACCATCAAGCTGTCGAAAGAAGCGGAACCTGAAATCTACAACGCTATCCGTCGCGATGCGCTGCTGGAAAACGTCACCGTACGTGAAGATGGCACTATCGATTTTGACGATGGTTCAAAAACCGAGAACACCCGCGTTTCTTATCCGATCTATCACATCGATAACATCGTTAAACCGGTTTCCAAAGCGGGCCACGCAACTAAAGTTATCTTCCTGACCGCAGACGCCTTTGGTGTGCTGCCGCCGGTTTCTCGCCTGACTGCCGATCAAACTCAGTACCACTTCCTCTCTGGCTTCACCGCCAAACTGGCCGGTACTGAACGTGGCATCACCGAACCGACGCCAACCTTCTCCGCTTGCTTCGGCGCGGCGTTCCTGTCGCTGCACCCAACTCAGTACGCAGAAGTGCTGGTGAAACGTATGCAAGCGGCGGGTGCGCAGGCATATCTGGTTAACACTGGCTGGAACGGTACTGGCAAACGTATCTCCATTAAAGATACCCGCGCCATTATCGACGCTATCCTCAACGGTTCGCTGGATAACGCAGAAACCTTCACTCTGCCGATGTTTAACCTGGCGATCCCGACTGAACTGCCGGGCGTAGACACTAAAATCCTCGATCCGCGTAACACCTACGCTTCTCCGGAACAGTGGCAGGAAAAAGCTGAAACGCTGGCGAAACTGTTTATCGACAACTTCGATAAATACACCGACACCCCTGCGGGTGCCGCGCTGGTAGCGGCTGGTCCAAAACTGTAATCCGATAAGTTAAGCGACGAAATCCCCCGTTTCACCAGATACGGGGGATTTTTTATTTTCTGTCAGAATTAAACGGGACAAACAGATAATCCAGCGAGTGGCGTGTTTCACGAAAAAACGTATCCAGTTCAGGCTGCGCTTTTATCGCGCTGGCGGGAATGAAAATATCGCAAAACGCTTTCGTCGCTTCTCTGGGAAAACTCTTCGGTAAATGCAGAAAAAGCCACAAATAATCTTCTTCATAGTCAATGCTATACAAATCTTCCCAGCGAAGTATGCCCTGCTGATGAGATTCATAAAAAACAATCCCCTCGAAATAAAACGCATAACGCACGGGTTTCGTAAAAGTAACTTGCTTTGTTTTTGACTTAAAATCGTTAATTCTTCTGCTGATTAACAGGAACATTGATAAGAGGAGTGGCAACATTAATAGAAGAATTAACGTACTGATTGCGTTGAGTTTAAAGTCATGAGAAGGTTTCAACCATTGTGGGATCATGGGCAATATAGCCAATAAGCCAGCGGTTCCAATTCCCCATTTAAACCCTTTAAAACGCTTTTTAATGTAACAGGTATAATGCTTAACGGCAGCGTTGAAGGTGGTTGGGCTGTAGTGGATTTGCACTGTACCGAGGTAATGTGCGGTTTGTGGATCAAAGGGGCAAGGGGGGCTATTCATTCTACTCGCCAGGAGCGCTCACAGGCGCTTACGTCATCATTAATATATGCATTCAGGTAATCATTAAGATCTTTATAACGTGATTCCCCATTGCAGTCATAAACCCAGACCTCTGGCTCAACGGTACTATCTAGCCAAAGGAGAAAAACCATTTCATAACTGTAATCACTACCGGCAAAAAGTGACAGGCGATGAGAACGAAATAGTCCCAAGGCATGGTTATCCCAATTATCACTTGAAGCTACAGCATTCATTTTGATTTCATCAAGAAACGTATCTTCTATGTGTTCCTGCCAAAGCGTTTCCATGTCACTTATACTTAGCCAGCTTCCATGTGTAGCGCTTAACCAACGTCCACAATGTGCAAAACGCGCCTGCAACATAGGGCTGGCCTTCTGCCAGACACCGTTTTTCAATGTCGGGATCCGGCCATCAAACGCAGTGCTTGCAGGTTCAGGAACAACATTGAATGGGCCATCAAATGCTAACCTATTATTTATCGCTTGCTGAATATGTTCCCTGATCATATTTTTCTCCGCGTTAGATCATTTCTGAACCATTAATTTATGGCTTATGTCCCCACGTCCTGAGATAGTAGTTTTCTCGTAAAATGGTCAGTTCAGGGAAACGAGTTGCAGCTTCATCAACCAATGGTGGAATACGATTATCTTTAACTTCAATGAGCAACAAAATAGCCTTCCTTACATTCTCCATCTTTGATGATGCAAAAAGCGGTAATACCAACTCAACGAATCCTCGGCTTTCATTGAAATCAGGCGCCTTACTCATCGCCCACAATAATGTTTGCTGACGGTCATCAGTGATACGTTCGAGAAGCGGCAGAAAAGTATCATATTTATTATACTCTGTTTCTCGTATAGCAAAGACAGCTGAGGATAGAGTGTCATCGTCAAGTTCAGGCATTATTATTAACAGTGAATGAATATAATCCTCAATATTCACCACACTATCTCTACAGGCAAAACGGAGATCTTTAATAGCAATATCACGTAATTCACCTGGCATTGTAAAATAGAGTCGAAAAATATCTGCAGCACAAGAACCTTTTTTTTGGCGTAATCTTGTGAATGCCTCTTCACACAATTCTTTATCATTCTCTGTGCGGCAAACATGTTCCCAAAGGGCAAAAGTTTCGGGTTCTATCTGTGGAAAACGGCATAGCGAGAATAAAATGGATCTACGTAAATCCGGGATTTTCTCAGTTAAAAACCACTCACGCAGTTGAATTTGCGTTCCTGGCAAACTTCTATCGAAACCCTTCATACTCATGCCAGCAATAAAATCGTCCAGCCAGCGTTCATACCAGTTGAGGAAATTTTTATCATATATAAAATCAAACGGATAATCTTCATCACCATCAGTCAGCATTAACCTTCCGCGATACTGCCCCGTCACCACCAGGCAAATATCATAAGTACATCCCAGGGTGAGAATGGTCAATGCGCCGTCAAAAAAACTATATTCTTCATCATCTTCTGTACGGCCAGCATTCAACACATCAACATCCTGCTGCGTCATATAAAGCGGTACAGGGCTTTCTTTTGTTATATCGCCATAAATATCTGTACCGCCTAAAGATTCAAGACCGTAGGCATGTGCCGGACCGCCATTAGCGATATAGCGAAGAAAAATTCGATATTCCCGTGGCAAAGTGACGCTATGTTTTTTCTCCCAGGAAGCTATTTCCGCCTCGCTGGCAGGCTTCGGCCATTGATATTTCCAACCTTCAGAACCGAATAACTTACATTCAGGATCCAGTGCGGCAATGCGTGGGATTTTTTCTTTTATACGAGCAATCTGTGCTTGTTCTTCGTTGGTAAGTTGCATCAAGCTATTCCTTTAGTGTGCCTTTACTAATCAGGATACGCTAGCCTGCAATCAGCTTACAGTACACTTTACTTCGTATGGTGCCGATGTCTGAAACCGTATTCATTCAGTAGATACTGAGTGCACAAAATAAAACAGGAGGCTCCTTCTCCTCCCGTTTTATTTACCCTTCTTTTGTCGTGCCCTGCGCCCGCGTTACCGGCATTGGCAGCCAGGCGCGAATGGAAAGCCCACCCCGTTCGCTGGTGCCAAGCTCCAGCATGCCGTTATGGTTATCCACGATACGCTGCACAATTGCCAGGCCTAATCCCGTGCCGCTAATGGTGCGCGCACTGTCGCCGCGGACAAACGGCTGGAACAAGTGCTTACGCTGTTCCGGCGCAATTCCCGGACCGTCGTCTTCTACCTGGAACCAGGCGCGATTCGGCTCCGTGCCGCTGCTGACTTTAATCCAGCCGTTGCCGTAACGAGCAGCGTTCACCACCATATTCGCCACTGCACGTTTGATCGACAGCGGGTGCATTTTCACTTCAATGCTGCCGGGGTAAAGCGCGGTTTCAATTTCCCGCTCATAGCCACTTTCGGCAGCAATCACCTCACCGAGCACTGCGTTGAGATCCGCCATTTCCATCGGCATCTCCTGCCCGGTGCGCAGGTAGTCGATAAACTGTTCAATGATGGCATTGCACTCTTCGATATCTTTATTGATCGATTCTGCCAGGTAGCCATCCTGCTCGCTCATCATCTCGGTCGCCAGACGAATACGTGTCAGCGGCGTGCGCAAGTCGTGGCTTACCCCTGCCATCAGCAACGTGCGGTCATCCGCCAGTTGCTTAACACCAGCCGCCATATGGTTAAAGGCGCGGGTAACGGAACGCACCTCCGAAGCGCCATACTCACGCAGCGGCGGCGGAATAATCCCCTTACCCACCTGCAAGGCAGCGTGTTCGAGATCGACCAACGGTCGGTTCTGGATACGAATAAATAGCCACGCCCCACCTATCGCCAATAGCATAATCGCCAACGTATAGCGGAACAGCGGGGAGAAATCGCCCTGATGAATTTCGGTCAGTGGCACGCGTACCCAGATATTGGGCGACAGCCAGGTTTTCAGCCAGACGACAGGCGAGCTTTTGTTGACCTCAACGCGTACTTCCGTCGGGCCGCCCAGTTGTTGCGCCATCTGATGGCTTAAGAATTCATAGTGTTGCGCCCAACGCAGCCCTGCCTCTTCGGCAGCTTCGTTGGAATAGAGAGAGATCCCCAGCTCACGGTAGATCTCCCGACGGAAAGCGGGAGGCACAACCAACTGCGTGCCGTCCTCCAGTTGCAGTTTGTCGGTCATCAACATACGCACTTCGTATGCCAGGACTTTATTAAACTGCTGGAGGCTCGGCAAAATCGCGAAGTTCAGCACCACCAGATAAGTCGTCACCAGGCTGACGAACAGCAAGGTGACGATGAGCAATAACGTACGGGCAAATGAACTTCGTGGCGAGAAGCGCAATCGCCTCATGCTTTAGAACCGTCCGGCACGAAAACGTAGCCCAGACCCCAAACGGTCTGAATGTAACGCGGATGCGCCGGATCTTCTTCCACCATGCGGCGCAGACGCGAGATCTGCACGTCGATGGAACGTTCCATTGCGGAATATTCACGGCCACGGGCAAGGTTCATCAGCTTATCGCGGGAGAGCGGCTCACGTGGATGGCTAACCAGCGCCTTCAGTACCGCAAACTCACCGCTGGTGAGCGGCATTGGCTCATCTTCGCGGAACATTTCACGCGTCCCGAGGTTGAGTTTGAACTTACCGAAAGCAATTACCGCCTCTTCCTGTGACGGCGCACCCGGCAGTTCGTTCGCCTGACGACGCAGCACCGCACGGATACGGGCCAGCAGTTCACGCGGGTTAAACGGTTTTGGAATGTAGTCGTCAGCGCCAATCTCCAGGCCAACGATACGATCCACTTCTTCCCCTTTCGCCGTCACCATAATGATCGGCATCGGGTTGCTCTGGCTACGAAGACGTCGGCAAATCGACAAGCCATCTTCACCAGGTAACATCAAATCCAGTACCATAAGATGGAAAGATTCACGAGTCAGCAGGCGATCCATCTGTTCTGCATTAGCGACGCTTCGAACCTGGAAGCCTTGTTCGGTGAGATAACGTTCCAGCAGCGCACGCAGGCGCATGTCGTCATCGACCACCAGAATCTTGTAGTTCTCTTGCATTCTTTGTACTCCCAAAGGTTCGCAACAATTTGTAAGCGTGTATTCTTAAAAAAGCTTACGTTCGTCACCAGCTAAATCTGGTATGAATTTCAGCCTAAATTGTTACAAAGCATATTAAACAGCAGCTTAAGTATACAATTTATTCGGCGAAACATTATTGATTCTGTTGATATGATCACGTTATACCCAATGTGCGCATTATCAAACAGACAAAGGGAATCAACGAGATGAAAACGCCCCTGGTTACCCGGGAAGGGTATGAAAAACTCAAACAAGAGCTAAATTATCTCTGGCGTGAAGAACGCCCGGAGGTCACAAAGAAAGTGACCTGGGCCGCAAGTCTGGGCGACCGCAGCGAAAATGCTGACTATCAGTATAATAAAAAGCGCCTGCGTGAAATCGACCGTCGCGTGCGCTATCTCACTAAATGCATGGAAAATCTCAAAATCGTCGATTACTCCCCGCAACAGGAAGGCAAAGTCTTTTTTGGCGCATGGGTGGAGATTGAAAACGACGATGGCGTGACTCACCGTTTTCGTATTGTCGGCTACGATGAAATTTTTGGCCGTAAAGATTACATCTCTATCGATTCCCCAATGGCCCGCGCATTGCTGAAAAAAGAAGTGGGCGATCTGGCAGTGGTCAATACCCCTGCCGGGGAAGCGAGCTGGTATGTTAATGCTATCGAGTACGTGAAACCGTAAGGAAGAGTCTTAACCTCCTGCCGATGGCTGGCATTTTTGCCAGCCAGTCCGTATAACTATCCCCTGATTTTTGATCCGAAAAGATGAACTCAAACCATGATGAATGATTCGTTCTGCCGCATTATTGCGGGTGAAATTCAGGCGCGCCCGGAACAGGTTGACGCTGCCGTTCGCCTGCTTGACGAAGGGAATACCGTGCCGTTTATCGCACGTTATCGTAAGGAAATCACCGGCGGTCTGGATGACACGCAGCTGCGTAATCTGGAAACGCGTCTGAGCTATTTGCGCGAGCTGGAAGAGAGACGTCAGGCAATCCTCAAGTCCATTTCCGAGCAAGGCAAACTGACCGACGAGCTGGCGAATGCTATTAACGCCACCTTAAGCAAAACCGAACTCGAAGACCTCTACCTGCCCTACAAACCTAAACGCCGCACCCGCGGGCAAATTGCTATTGAAGCAGGACTTGAGCCACTGGCCGACCTGCTGTGGAACGATCCGTCACACACGCCAGAAGTCGCCGCTGCACAATATGTTGATGCCGATAAAGGCGTAGCAGATACCAAAGCCGCGCTGGACGGCGCGCGCTATATCCTGATGGAACGGTTTGCCGAAGATGCCGCGCTGCTGGCGAAAGTGCGTGATTATCTGTGGAAGAACGCGCATTTGGTTTCTACGGTGGTGAACGGTAAAGAAGAGGAAGGGGCGAAATTCCGCGACTATTTCGATCATCACGAACCGCTGTCAACGGTGCCTTCTCACCGCGCGCTGGCGATGTTCCGTGGGCGTAACGAAGGCGTACTCCAACTTTCGCTGAATGCCGATCCGCAGTTCGATGAGCCGCCAAAAGAGAGCTATTGCGAGCAAATCATCATGGATCACCTTGGCCTGCGCCTGAACAATGCCCCGGCGGATAGCTGGCGCAAAGGCGTGGTGAGCTGGACGTGGCGCATCAAGGTGCTGATGCATCTGGAAACCGAACTAATGGGCACAGTGCGTGAACGCGCGGAAGATGAAGCAATCAACGTCTTTGCCCGTAACCTGCACGATCTTCTGATGGCGGCCCCTGCCGGACTGCGTGCAACGATGGGCCTCGATCCGGGTCTGCGTACTGGGGTAAAAGTGGCGGTAGTCGATGCGACGGGTAAACTGGTGGCGACCGACACCATTTACCCGCACACCGGACAAGCCGCAAAAGCAGCGATGACCGTTGCTGCCTTGTGTGAAAAACATAACGTTGAACTGGTGGCAATCGGTAACGGTACGGCTTCCCGCGAAACTGAGCGTTTCTATCTCGACGTTCAGAAGCAGTTTCCGAAAGTGACCGCACAGAAAGTGATCGTCAGCGAAGCAGGCGCGTCGGTTTACTCGGCTTCCGAACTGGCGGCGCAGGAGTTCCCGGATCTCGATGTTTCGCTGCGTGGCGCGGTGTCTATCGCCCGTCGTTTGCAGGATCCGCTGGCGGAGCTGGTGAAAATCGATCCGAAATCTATCGGCGTAGGTCAGTATCAGCATGACGTCAGCCAGACGCAGCTGGCCCGCAAACTGGATGCAGTAGTAGAAGACTGCGTAAACGCCGTTGGCGTCGATCTCAACACCGCTTCCGTTCCGCTGTTAACCCGAGTGGCGGGCCTGACGCGCATGATGGCGCAAAACATTGTGGCCTGGCGCGATGAGAACGGCCAGTTCCAGAACCGCCAGCAACTGTTAAAAGTGAGCCGCCTGGGGCCAAAAGCCTTCGAGCAGTGCGCAGGCTTCTTGCGCATTAACCACGGTGACAACCCGCTGGACGCCTCTACTGTTCACCCGGAAGCCTATCCGGTGGTGGAACGCATTCTGGCAGCAACACAGCAGGCACTGAAAGATCTGATGGGTAACAGCAGCGAACTGCGTAACCTGAAAGCGTCTGACTTTACTGATGAGAAATTCGGTGTGCCGACGGTAACTGACATCATCAAAGAGCTGGAAAAACCGGGTCGCGATCCGCGTCCGGAATTTAAAACCGCCCAGTTTGCCGATGGCGTCGAGACAATGAACGACCTGCAACCGGGTATGATCCTCGAAGGTGCGGTGACCAACGTCACCAATTTTGGTGCTTTTGTTGATATTGGCGTACATCAGGACGGCCTGGTTCACATCTCTTCATTGTCGAACAAGTTTGTGGAAGATCCGCATACCGTGGTGAAAGCGGGCGACATTGTGAAGGTGAAAGTGCTGGAAGTGGATCTTCAGCGTAAACGTATCGCCCTGACTATGCGTCTGGACGAGCAGCCTGGCGAAACCAACGCCCGTCGCGGGGGCGGT
This sequence comes from Escherichia sp. HH091_1A, assembly GCF_030295175.1. NCBI lineage: Bacteria > Pseudomonadati > Pseudomonadota > Gammaproteobacteria > Enterobacterales > Enterobacteriaceae > Escherichia > Escherichia sp. HH091_1A. Next base: position 4,170,161 of record NZ_AP025747.1, read on the forward strand.
AATGAACGCCCGCAAAACAACCGCCCGGCAGCCAAACCGCGCGGGCGTGAAGCGCAGCCTGCCGGTAATAGCGCAATGATGGATGCGCTGGCGGCAGCAATGGGCAAAAAACGTTAAACGCCCTGATAGACAAACGTAAACCTGCCAGATAAGGCGTTCACGCCGCATCTGGCAACGAACGCCATGCCTGACATAAAAATGCCGGAGAATATCTCCGGCATTTTTATTCCACAACGAAACTCACACTATATTTCGTCAATATTTATCACTTCATTAACAAATGAAACCTTAATTAAACATTAACCCGCCCTGATAATTCGCCATTCGAATTATATTTTCGCTGCGATATAACCTTGAGCCACATCAACATTCACGCAGATTATTATCTAAACCAACATTCGCACACATTTTAAGTATTGCTGATAGAAACCATTCTCATTATCATTGTGTTGTTGATTATTTAATCTCTCCTTCGTTGGCAAATCATCTGGTCTCATGTCGCTGTCAAACGCCCCATGAGGTAGTTATCCAGTTAATGAGAAACAAGTAGGCACCTATGCAATACACTCCAGATACTGCGTGGAAAATCACTGGCTTTTCCCGTGAAATCAGCCCGGCATATCGCCAAAAACTGCTTTCTCTTGGCATGTTACCTGGCTCCTCTTTTAATGTGGTGCGCGTCGCTCCACTTGGCGACCCCATTCATATCGAAACCCGTCGTGTGAGCCTGGTATTACGCAAAAAAGATCTGGCCTTATTAGAAGTGGAAGCGGTTTCCTGTTAATACGGTGATAACAACAATGAAAAAATTAACCATTGGCTTAATTGGTAATCCAAATTCTGGCAAGACAACCTTATTTAACCAGCTCACTGGCGCACGTCAGCGTGTAGGTAACTGGGCTGGCGTTACCGTCGAACGTAAAGAAGGGCAATTCTCCACCACCGATCATCAGGTCACGCTGGTGGACCTCCCCGGCACCTATTCTCTGACCACCATCTCATCGCAGACCTCGCTCGATGAGCAAATCGCCTGTCACTACATTTTGAGTGGCGACGCTGACCTGCTGATTAACGTGGTGGATGCGTCTAACCTTGAGCGTAACCTGTACCTGACGCTACAACTGCTGGAACTCGGCATTCCCTGCATCGTGGCGCTGAACATGCTCGACATTGCCGAGAAGCAAAATATTCGCATTGAAATTGATGCTCTGTCGGCGCGTCTTGGCTGCCCGGTGATCCCGCTGGTTTCAACTCGTGGTCGCGGTATTGAAGCGCTCAAGCTGGCGATTGATCGCTATAAAGCTAACGAGAATGTGGAACTGGTGCATTACGCACAGCCGCTGCTCAACGAAGCAGATTCACTGGCAAAAGTGATGCCTTCCGACATCCCGCTCAAACAACGTCGCTGGCTGGGCCTGCAAATGCTGGAAGGCGATATCTACAGCCGCGCCTACGCCGGTGAAGCGTCGCAGCATCTTGATGCCGCCCTCGCCCGTCTGCGTAATGAGATGGACGATCCGGCGCTGCACATTGCCGATGCGCGTTACCAGTGCATTGCTGCCATCTGTGATGTGGTAAGCAACACCCTGACGGCAGAACCCAGCCGTTTCACCACTGCGGTAGATAAAATCGTGCTCAACCGTTTCCTCGGTCTGCCGATTTTCCTCTTTGTGATGTACCTGATGTTCCTGCTGGCTATCAACATCGGCGGGGCGTTACAGCCGCTGTTTGACGTCGGCTCCGTGGCGCTATTTGTGCATGGTATTCAGTGGATTGGCTACACGCTCCACTTCCCGGACTGGCTGACTATCTTCCTCGCCCAGGGCTTGGGTGGCGGTATTAACACCGTTCTGCCACTGGTGCCACAGATCGGCATGATGTACCTGTTCCTCTCCTTCCTCGAGGACTCCGGCTATATGGCGCGTGCGGCGTTTGTGATGGACCGTCTGATGCAGGCGCTGGGCTTGCCCGGGAAATCCTTTGTACCGCTGATCGTTGGTTTCGGTTGTAACGTACCGTCGGTAATGGGCGCACGTACGCTTGATGCACCGCGTGAACGTCTGATGACCATCATGATGGCACCGTTTATGTCCTGCGGCGCGCGTCTGGCTATCTTCGCCGTATTCGCGGCTGCCTTCTTCGGGCAGAACGGTGCGCTGGCGGTCTTCTCGCTGTATATGCTCGGTATTGTGATGGCGGTGCTGACTGGCCTGATGCTCAAGTACACCATCATGCGCGGTGAAGCGACGCCGTTTGTCATGGAGCTACCGGTCTACCATGTACCACACGTTAAAAGCCTGATTATCCAGACCTGGCAGCGTCTGAAAGGCTTCGTTCTGCGTGCTGGTAAAGTGATTATCATCGTCAGCATTTTCCTGAGCGCTTTCAACAGCTTCTCTCTGAGCGGGAAAATCGTCGATAACATCAACGACTCGGCACTGGCTTCTGTCAGCCGGGTGATCACCCCAGTTTTCAAGCCGATTGGTGTACATGAAGATAACTGGCAGGCAACGGTTGGCCTGTTCACGGGCGCAATGGCGAAAGAAGTGGTGGTGGGTACGCTCAACACCCTCTACACCGCAGAAAATATTCAGGACGAAGAGTTCAATCCGGCGGAATTTAACCTCGGTGAAGAGCTATTCAGCGCGGTAGATGAAACCTGGCAGAGTCTGAAAGACACCTTCAGTCTTAGCGTACTGATGAACCCCATTGAAGCGAGCAAAGGCGACGGTGAAATGGGTACCGGAGCGATGGGCGTGATGGATCAGAAATTTGGAAGCGCAGCAGCTGCTTACAGCTACCTGATTTTCGTTCTGCTGTATGTACCGTGTATCTCGGTGATGGGGGCCATCGCCCGTGAATCAAGCCGTGGCTGGATGGGCTTCTCCATCCTGTGGGGGCTAAATATCGCTTACTCGTTGGCAACATTGTTCTACCAGGTCGCCAGCTACAGCCAGCATCCAACTTACAGTCTGGTATGCATTCTGGCGGTTATCCTGTTTAACATCGTGGTCATCGGTTTGCTGCGTCGCGCACGTAGCCGGGTCGATATCGAACTGCTGGCAACACGCAAATCGGTAAGCAGTTGCTGTGCAGCCAGCACCACTGGCGATTGCCACTAAGGATACAGCAATGGCTTCGCTCATTCAGGTGCGTGATTTGCTGGCATTACGGGGCCGTATGGAAGCGGCCCAGATAAGCCAGACACTGAACACCCCGCAGCCAATGATTAACGCCATGCTGCAACAGCTGGAAAGTATGGGCAAAGCCGTGCGGATTCAGGAAGAACCTGACGGCTGCCTCTCTGGCAGTTGTAAAAGCTGCCCGGAAGGCAAAGCCTGTCTGCGTGAGTGGTGGGCGTTACGTTAACCTTGTTTTACTACCTGTTTTGAAAGCCCGGTATGCGTTTGCAACCGGGCTTTTTTGCGTGCGGCTTTCCATAAAAATGCAACTCTTGCAGTACAACGTAAGTTCCTCTGAAAGCGTCTCGCAGGGATGAAAACTCGCTAATGCACAGGTGTGGAGTGGCGCGTAGAGTCGCGGCATTCAAACAACAGGTGAAGGAACGCCATGAGCAAAAAGCAGAGTTCCACCCCACACGATGCGCTGTTCAAACTCTTTTTACGCCAACCGGAGACGGCGCGCGATTTTCTTGCGTTCCATTTACCGGCACCTATTCACGCGCTCTGTGATATGAAAACCCTCAAGCTGGAGTCGAGCAGCTTTATTGATGACGATCTGCGTGAAAGCTATTCCGACGTGCTGTGGTCGGTGAAAACGGAACAAGGACCGGGATATATCTATTGTCTGATTGAACATCAAAGCACCTCAAACAAACTGATCGCATTTCGCATGATGCGTTACGCCATTGCCGCAATGCAAAATCACCTGGATGCCGGATACAAAACGTTGCCGATGGTGGTGCCATTGTTGTTTTACCACGGCATTGAAAGCCCATATCCCTATTCACTGTGTTGGCTGGATTGTTTCGCCGATCCCAAACTGGCCAGACAGCTTTATGCCTCTGCATTCCCGCTGATTGATGTCACTGTCATGCCTGATGATGAAATCATGCAGCACCGACGTATGGCGCTGCTGGAGTTAATCCAAAAACATATACGTCAACGCGACCTGATGGGGCTGGTAGAGCAAATGGCCTGCTTATTAAGTAGTGGATACGCTAATGACAGACAAATCAAAGGGCTGTTTAATTACATACTGCAAACTGGCGATGCAGTACGTTTTAATGATTTTATCGATGGTGTGGCCGAACGTTCACCGAAACACAAGGAGAGTTTAATGACTATTGCGGAAAGATTGCGGCAAGAAGGGGAACAATCCAAAGCCTTGCATATAGCCAAAATAATGCTTGAATCCGGAGTCCCTCTTGCGGACATCATGCGTTTTACCGGGGTGTCAGAAGAGGAGTTGGCTGCGGCGAGCCAGTAAAGTTCTGTCTCGCCATTTCAACAGCTGTCTACACCCTCTGCTTCAACGCCACCAGCAGGTGACAAAACTCGTCCGGATGCGAAATAAACGGCGCATGGGCCGCTTTGGCGAAGATGTACGACTCGCTGTGTGGCCAGAGTTTATCCAGCATCGGCACCACTTTGCGCGGCACCAGACCATCGAGATAGCCATACAATCGCAAAAACGGCATGGACACGTTTTGCAGCGGCTGGCGGAGATCGACCGTTTTCAGTATTTCCAGCCCACCATTGAGCACGTCAACCTTCGGCATCGGCAGCGCCAGAACGGTTTTCTTCAGCGCTCGCGCATCCTGGCGTGCCGTTTCTGTACCCATGGTTTGTAACGCAAGGAACCGTTCTACCGTGCGCTGAAAATCTTCACTGAGTTGCTGCTGGAAACCTGCCAGCACGTCCGGTTTGATCCCCGGCCAATCGTCACGAGCACTAAAACATGGCGACGACGCCACGGTGACCAGCGCCTGAACCCGCTCGGGATGGGTTAACGCAATCTGGCTTGCCACCAGTCCGCCCAAACTCCAGCCTAACCAGATAGCTTTGTCCGGCGCTTGTCGCAGCACGACTTCAGCCATATCAGCAAGTGACATCGCACCAAATCCCTGGCTGCGCCCGAAGCCGGGCAGATCAACGAGATGCAGCGTAAAATGCGAGCTAAGTTCCTCATCAATGCAACGCCACACTTCGGCATTCAGTCCCCATCCGTGCAGCAGCACAAGATGAACATTCCCCTGACCTTTGGTCTGCCACCAGATGTTATTCATCCGCTATTGTTCTCTTTTTACTTACAAGGATGAACATATGCTAACAGTACCGGGATTATGCTGGCTATGCCGAATGCCCCTGGCGTTAGGTCATTGGGGGATTTGTTCGGTATGCTCTCGCGCCACCCGTACAGATAAAACGTTATGCCCACAATGTGGATTACCCGCAACACACTCCCATCTTCCCTGTGGTCGCTGCCTGCAAAAACCACCGCCGTGGCAAAGACTGGTCACGGTTGCCGACTATGCACCACCGTTAAGTCCGCTCATCCACCAGCTTAAGTTTTCCCGGCGTTGCGAAATCGCCAGCGCCCTGTCACGTCTGTTACTATTGGAAGTCTTACACGCTCGTCGCGCCACCGGTTTGCAATTGCCGGACCGCATCATCAGCGTGCCGTTATGGCAGCGGCGTCACTGGCGTCGGGGATTTAATCAGAGCGATTTGCTGTGTCAGCCGTTATCACGCTGGTTGCACTGCCAATGGGATAGCGAAGCCGTCACACGTACACGGGCCACTGCGACCCAGCATTTTCTTAGCGCCCGGCTGCGCAAACGCAACCTGAAAAATGCCTTTCGCCTTGAATTGCCGGTGCAAGGTCGCCATATGGTGATAGTGGATGATGTCGTTACCACCGGAAGTACCGTCGCAGAGATTGCGCAGTTGCTTTTACGCAATGGTGCGGCGACTGTCCAGGTCTGGTGCCTTTGTCGAACCTTGTAGAGCCTCGATGATGGGCGTATTATAACCAACTAAAATAGTCAACTATTAGGCCATTACTATGATCCGTATTTCCGATGCTGCACAAGCGCACTTTGCCAAACTGCTGGCAAATCAGGAAGAAGGGACACAAATCCGCGTATTTGTGATTAACCCTGGCACGCCTAACGCTGAATGTGGTGTTTCTTATTGTCCGCCGGACGCTGTGGAAGCCACCGACACTGCCCTGAAATTTGACCTGCTGACCGCGTATGTTGATGAGTTAAGCGCGCCTTACCTGGAAGATGCAGAGATCGACTTTGTTACCGACCAGTTGGGTTCTCAGCTGACGCTGAAAGCCCCAAACGCCAAAATGCGCAAAGTAGCTGACGATGCGCCGCTGATGGAGCGCGTGGAGTATATGCTGCAGTCGCAGATCAACCCACAGCTTGCCGGTCACGGTGGTCGCGTTTCGCTGATGGAAATCACCGAAGACGGTTACGCCATTCTGCAATTTGGCGGCGGTTGTAACGGTTGTTCAATGGTCGATGTGACGCTGAAAGAAGGGATCGAAAAGCAGCTGCTGAACGAATTCCCGGAGCTGAAAGGTGTACGCGATCTCACCGAACACCAGCGCGGCGAACACTCTTACTACTAAGTTATCCTCTCTTTTATAGATTGCCCGATGCGACGCTAAAGCTTCTTATCGGGCCGTCTGCCAGGCGTTGGCGCTACATTGCCTCGGCAAATCCAGTCCCTACGTTTCCCCGCGATAATATGACCAACCTCTCATAATTTAAATTTACCCCGCTCTGGTGATTCTCAAACGCCAGATGTTACCCGTATCATTCACGTGGGTACCAAACATACTCCTGACATCTGACTACAATAATTAGTTTTAGTGGGTATCAGTCGTAGTGCCGCAATATCTCTGTTCCCGATTGGGATAATTAGAGTTTGTCGTCAGAAAATTGACGTTACCCATAACAAATGAAAGGCCAGGTAAATCATGCCATTAGTCATTGTTGCTATCGGTGTAATCTTGTTGTTGCTCCTGATGATCCGCTTCAAAATGAACGGATTCATCGCTCTCGTCCTCGTGGCGCTTGCTGTTGGATTAATGCAGGGAATGCCGCTGGATAAAGTTATTGGCTCCATCAAAGCTGGTGTCGGCGGGACGCTCGGTAGCCTTGCCCTGATCATGGGTTTTGGCGCGATGCTGGGCAAAATGCTGGCAGACTGCGGTGGTGCACAACGTATCGCCACCACGCTGATTGCCAAATTTGGTAAAAAACACATCCAATGGGCGGTAGTGTTAACCGGTTTTACTGTCGGTTTTGCCCTGTTCTATGAAGTGGGCTTCGTGCTAATGCTGCCGCTGGTGTTTACCATCGCGGCTTCCGCGAATATTCCGCTGCTGTATGTTGGTGTACCAATGGCGGCTGCGCTGTCTGTGACCCACGGCTTCCTGCCGCCACATCCGGGCCCAACTGCGATTGCCACCATTTTCAATGCCGATATGGGTAAGACCCTGCTGTACGGAGCTATTCTGGCAATCCCGACCGTTATTCTCGCGGGTCCGGTTTACGCTCGCGTGCTGAAAGGTATCGATAAGCCAATCCCGGAAGGTCTGTACAGCGCGAAAACCTTCAGCGAAGAAGAGATGCCAAGCTTTGGCGTCAGCGTCTGGACTTCTCTGGTGCCGGTTGTGCTGATGGCGATGCGTGCAATTGCCGAAATGATCCTGCCGAAAGGTCACGCTTTCCTGCCGGTGGCGGAGTTCCTCGGTGACCCGGTAATGGCAACGCTGATTGCCGTGCTGATTGCGATGTTCACCTTTGGTCTGAACCGTGGTCGTTCAATGGATCAGATTAACGACACACTGGTTTCTTCCATCAAAATCATCGCGATGATGCTGTTGATCATCGGTGGTGGCGGTGCGTTCAAGCAGGTGCTGGTAGACAGCGGCGTGGACAAATACATTGCTTCCATGATGCACGAAACCAACATTTCTCCGCTGCTGATGGCCTGGTCGATTGCCGCCGTACTGCGTATCGCGCTGGGTTCCGCAACCGTTGCGGCAATCACTGCGGGGGGTATCGCGGCACCACTAATTGCAACGACGGGTGTTAGCCCGGAACTGATGGTTATTGCGGTTGGTTCCGGTAGTGTGATTTTCTCTCACGTGAACGATCCGGGCTTCTGGCTGTTCAAAGAGTACTTTAACCTGACTATCGGCGAGACCATCAAGTCCTGGTCGATGCTGGAAACCATTATCTCGGTGTGCGGTCTGGTAGGCTGTCTGCTGCTGAATATGGTGATTTGATAACACTGACTGCCGGATGCATCGCATCCGGCATCAACCGCTCTCTACTGCTTCTTCGCAGCCGCTCTGCGCCGTCTGTCCAAATCCTTCAGCAACTTGTTCACGCCATCATCGGCAAACATCGACTCAAGCGTTGCAGAAAGCTTACGTCGCCAGTTTTTATACTGGTAACTGGTTCCGGGAATATTTACCGGTTCGGCCATATCCAGCCAGTCTTCTGGCTGTAGCCCTAACAGAGCACTGTTACTATCAGCGATGTAACGTTGCAAACCACGATTAAGCATCGGCGTCATCGACATTAACGATGCCTTATGCCCCGCACGTTTTGGCAGGCAACCATGTTTATGCAGTGCATCCAGTAACCCTTGCTTCGCCAGTTCGCGATCCTGATACAGACCGCGCAATACCACTTCATCCGGGTACAGCCCCAGCGTTTTGCCCAGTGTTAAATCCCCGCTCTCCCAGTAGCCACGCAGTGTAGGCAGGTCGTGTGTCGCCGCAACCGCCATCGACTGCTCCGGATACGCTTTCGGCGCGCGGAATGTCTTCTCGTGGTCACTTTCGAAATAGAGCACTTTGTAGGAGTACACACCGCTGCTGCGCAGTTTACCGACAATCTCTACCGGTACAGTGCCGAGGTCTTCACCAATCACCATGCAGCGATGGCGCTTACTTTCGAGTGCCAGAATCGAGAGCAGATCATCTACCGGATAGTGAACATACGCGCCCTGATCTGCCGTCTCGCCATACGGTATCCACCACAAACGCAGCATCGACATCACATGGTCAATTCGCAACGCGCCGCAGTTTTGCATATTGGCACGCAACAGCTCGATAAACGGTTCATAGGCACGCGCGGTGATGATATGCGGATCCATCGGCGGCAATCCCCAGTTCTGCCCCAACGGGCCGAGGATATCCGGCGGTGCGCCCACCGACGCTTTCAGGCAATACAACTCCCGGTCGCACCAGGTTTCTGCTCCACCCTCTGCTACGCCAACCGCCAGATCACGGTACAAGCCAATCGGCATTTCATGGCCCTGGCTTATCTCCCAGCAGGCGGCAAACTGGCAGTAAGCCAGCCACTGCAACCAGAGATAAAAATCGACGTCATCACGATGTTCTTCGCAGAACTGACGCACTTCTGGTGAATCCACGTTCTGATACATCTCTGGCCATGCAGGCCAGCCCCAGCGCATTTCGTCTTCTTTCACTTGCTGGGCATGTAACGCGTCAAACGCCGCCTGCCAGAACAGGCTGTCGCCCTGCTCTGCAACAAACTGGCGAAACGCGGCCATCTGCTCATCATCACGTTGCGCAAAACCTTTCCACGCCATCCGCAATGCTGTCATTTTCAGCGCAGTAACGGTGGAGTAATCGACCCAGTCGGCATCCCGTGCCTGTTGCAGCGTCTGTTGCGTGGTCGGTAACTGCCACCAGGCCTGAGCCTCTTCGCTAAGATGGAAATCTTCGACGGCGTTAACGTCGATATAAACCACATTTAGCCAGCGACGAGAAGACGGGCTATACGGACTGGCACTTTCCGGATTTGCCGGATAGAGCGCATGAATCGGGTTCAGACCGATGAAAGCCCCGCCACGTTTTGCCACATCCACCAGCATCACTTTGAGATCGCCAAAATCCCCAATACCCCAGTTTTTTTCCGATCGCAGCGTATAAAGCTGGACGCAGGCGCCCCACAGTTTTTGTTTATTCAGCAACGCCTGCGGTTCGTAACAGCGTTTCGGGGCGACAATCACCCGACAATGCGCGCGCTGGTCGTCCTGGGTGAGTGTCAACGTGTGATAACCTTCCGGCAACTTCGTCGGTAAATTGAACGCTTTGCCCCCCGTTACATGGCCTTTGTACTGCGTTCCTTCTTCAGTGGTCAGCAGCCAGCTATACTCGCCGCTGCCCTCCACCGCCATCGGCATTTTTTTGCCGCTGATATAGACCATGACATTCGGGACTGGCGTTACCGCCACTTTCGTGGCGATACGTTGATGCATCGCGTCAAGCAAACGCCGTTTGGTTTCGGCGCTAATCGACTGCGGTTTACCGTGGGCATTGATGTAATTGGGGCTGATCCCCGCCGCCAGCGCGGCATTATCCAGACGTTTGCTTTCCATCGAGCTTCCTTAGCGTTTTGCCTGCCAGATACGAGCCTGATAATCGCGAATAGAGCGATCCGAGCTAAACATACCGCAGCGGGCGGTATTGAGGATCGCCGCGCGAGTCCAGGCCTCCTGGTCGCGGTACAGCACATCCACCTGCTTTTGTGCCTCTACATAGGCTGCGAAATCCGCCATTACCAGATACGGATCGCCGCCCTGTTTGCCGATACTGTGCAGCATCTGGTCGAAGGCATGCTTATCGCCGTCGCTGTATTTACCGCTTTCCAGCTCTTTCAATACTGCGTCCAGCACCTTATCTTTCTTCCGCCATTTCACCGGGTCGTAGCCTTTGGCCAGAATTGCCTTCACTTGTTCCACGGTATGACCAAAAATAAAGATATTTTCTTCACCAACTTTTTCGGCGATTTCGACGTTAGCACCATCCAGCGTACCGACAGTAAGCGCACCATTGAGCGCCAGTTTCATATTGCCGGTACCGGAAGCTTCTTTACCTGCAGTCGAAATTTGTTCGGAGATATCCGCCGCCGGGATCAGTTTTTCCGCCGCCGAAACGCAATAATCCGGCAGGAACACCACCTTCAACTTATCGCCAACCTGTGGATCGTTGTTGATCACATCAGCCACTTTGTTGATCGCAAAGATAATATTCTTCGCCAGGTAGTAGCCCGGTGCCGCTTTCGCGCCGAAGAGGAAGACGCGCGGTACGCGGTCAGCCTGCGGGTTTTCACGAATCTCTTTGTACAACGCCAGAATATGCAGCAGATTCAGGTGCTGACGTTTGTACTCATGCAAGCGTTTGATCTGAATATCGAAAATCGCCTGAGGATTGATCTCAATACCGGTACGAACTTTCACAAACTCCGCCAGACGGACTTTATTCGCCTGCTTGATCTCGCGATATTGCTGACGGAATTTCGCGTCATCAGCGAATTTTTCCAGATTGATCAGTTGATCGAGATCGTTAGCCCACTCTTTTTCCAGTGATTTATCCAACAGAGCCGCAAGTGCCGGGTTGCACTGTTTGATCCAGCGACGAGGGGTAATACCATTGGTGACGTTATGGAATTTGTTCGGCCACAGCTGGTGATATTCCGGGAACAGATCTTTCACCACCAGATCTGAATGCAGCGCCGCTACACCGTTCACCGCGAAACCGCCAACTACACACAGGTTCGCCATATGCACCTGTTTGTCGTGCACCACCGCCAGTTTGGCCCACACTTTGTCATCGCCCGGCCAGGTTTTCTCCACCAGCGTTTTAAAGCGAGTATTGATTTCGTTAATAATCTGCATGTGGCGCGGCAGTAAGCCTTTCACTAGCTTCACATCCCAGCGTTCCAGCGCTTCTGGCATAAGGGTATGGTTGGTGTAAGCAAAAGTTTTGCTGGTGATGGCCCAGGCGTCATCCCAGCTCATCTGATGCTCATCAATCAGCACGCGCAGCAGCTCTGGAATCGCGATAGTCGGGTGGGTATCGTTCAGCTGAATAACTTCGTAATCTGCCAGCTCGTGCAGTTTACGCCCCGCCAAATGATGGCGACGCAGAATATCCGCTACCGAACAAGCACACTGGAAGTATTGCTGCATCAGGCGCAGCTTTTTACCGGCAGTATGGTTGTCGTTTGGATAGAGAACTTTGGTCAGTTTTTCCGCGTTGATGCCCTGTTGTTCGGCACGCAGGAAATCACCGTCGTTAAATTTTGTCAGATCAAACGGATGCGCATGCGTCGCCTGCCACAGACGCAGCGGCTGCGCCACGCCATTACGATAACCGACAACGGGAAGATCCCACGCTTGACCGGTAATGGTAAATTCCGGCTCCCAGCGTCCGTCTTTCGTCACTTTACCGCCAATTCCTACCTGCACATCCAGTGCTTCGTTGTGGCGGAACCACGGGTAGTTACCGCGATGCCAGTCATCCGGCGCTTCAACCTGTTTGCCATCGACAAAAGACTGGCGGAACAAGCCATATTGATAGTTAAGACCATAACCCGTCGCAGACTGACCGACAGTTGCCATTGAGTCGAGGAAGCACGCAGCCAGACGTCCCAGACCACCGTTACCCAGCGCCGGGTCGATCTCTTCTTCCAGCAGGTCAGTCAGGTTGATGTCATAAGCCTTCAACGAATCCTGTACATCCTGATACCAGCCAAGATTCAACAGGTTGTTACCCGTCAGGCGTCCAATCAAAAACTCCATTGAGATGTAGTTAACATGTCGCTGATTGGCCACCGGTTTAGCGAATGGCTGGGCACGTAGCATTTCCGCCAGGGCTTCACTCACTGCCAGCCACCACTGGCGAGGGGTCATTTCAGCCGCAGAATTTAAGCCATAACGCTGCCACTGACGTGAAAGCGCTTCCTGAAATTGCTTATCGTTAAAAATAGGTTGTGACATAGGAGTTCCACTTTTCTTAGATTTTCAACACAACGTTATCGCTAGTTTGCCAGGCTCGATGTTGACCTTCCTCATCCTGCGGGGGATTAGGCAGGGAGGAGTTGCGGGGATGAGCAAGGAAATGTGATCTCGACCACTTAAACCTAGTGCAATCCACAGGATTAGCAGCAAATCAATGCCATACAGCGCAGAAAATCTGTATCTAAGTGCAAAAAATGGCCGTTGTGTATTTTCAAAAGGCGGAAGGTAACTCTATAAATTAAGTAAAGGAGTGAAACAGTTTCATAAGTAAAACATCCAGTTTGCTCCATCTCATTCTTAATAGGTTTATTAAGATCCTCTTTTTAGATGGCTCTTTCATCAGGAATTGAGAAGACTCCCTTGCTTAAATGAAACTGATGAACATGAGGAAAATACCGTAAAACCCAGTATTCTCGCTGCATCAGCGTCGTTATTAGGTGAGTTGTTAATAAACATTTGGAATTGTGACACAGTGCAAATTCAGACACATAAAAAAACGTCATCGCTTGCATTAGAAGGGTTTCTGGCCGACCTTATAACCATTAATTACGAAGCGCAAAAAAAATAATATTTCCTCATTTTCCACAGTGAAGTGATTAACTATGCTGATTCCGTCAAAATTAAGTCGTCCGGTTCGACTCGACCATACCGTGGTTCGTGAGCGCCTGCTGGCTAAACTTTCCGGCGCGAACAACTTCCGGCTGGCGCTGATCACGAGTCCTGCGGGCTACGGAAAAACCACGCTCATTTCTCAATGGGCGGCAGGCAAAAACGATTTGGGCTGGTACTCGCTGGATGAGGGCGATAACCAGCAAGAGCGTTTCGCCAGCTATTTCATTGCCGCCGTGCAACAGGCAACCAACGGTCACTGTGCGATTTGTGAGACGATGGCGCAAAAACGGCAATATGCCAGCCTGACGTCACTCTTTGCCCAGCTTTTCATTGAGCTGGCGGAATGGCATAGCCCACTTTATCTGGTCATCGATGACTACCATCTGATCACTAATCCGGTGATCCACGAGTCAATGCGCTTCTTTATTCGCCATCAACCAGAAAATCTCACCCTGGTGGTGCTGTCACGCAATCTTCCGCAACTGGGCATTGCCAATCTGCGTGTTCGCGACCAACTGCTGGAAATTGGCAGTCAGCAACTGGCGTTTACCCACCAGGAAGCGAAGCAGTTTTTTGATTGCCGCCTGTCATCGCCGATTGAAGCCGCAGAAAGCAGTCGGATTTGCGATGACGTTTCCGGTTGGGCGACTGCGCTACAGTTAATTGCCCTCTCCGCCCGGCAGAATACCCACTCAGCCCATAAGTCGGCACGTCGCCTGGCGGGAATCAATGCCAGTCATCTTTCGGATTATCTGGTCGATGAGGTTTTGGACAACGTCGATCTCGCAACGCGCCATTTTCTGTTGAAAAGCGCCATTTTGCGCTCAATGAACGATGCACTCATCACTCGTGTGACCGGCGAAGAAAACGGGCAAATGCGCCTCGAAGAGATTGAGCGTCAGGGGCTGTTTTTACAGCGGATGGATGATAGCGGCGAGTGGTTCTGCTATCACCCGCTGTTTGGCAACTTCCTGCGCCAGCGCTGCCAGTGGGAACTGGCGGCTGAGCTGCCGAAAATCCACAGTGCCGCAGCAGAAAGCTGGATGGCCCAGGGATTCCCCAGCGAAGCGATTCATCATGCGCTGGCGGCAGGCGATGCGCTGATGCTGCGCGATATTCTGCTTAATCACGCCTGGAGTTTGTTCAACCACAGCGAACTTTCGCTACTTGAAGAGTCACTTAAAGCCCTGCCATGGGAGAGTTTGCTGGAAAATCCGCAGTTGGTGTTATTACAAGCGTGGCTGATGCAAAGCCAGCATCGCTACGGCGAAGTAAACACCCTGCTGGCTCGTGCTGAACATGAAATCAAAGACATCAGAGAAGGCACTATGCACGCAGAATTTAATGCTCTGCGCGCCCAGGTGGCAATTAACGATGGTAACCCGGATGAAGCTGAACGGCTGGCAAAACTGGCACTGGAAGAACTGCCTCCCGGCTGGTTCTACAGCCGCATTGTAGCAACTTCGGTGTTGGGTGAAGTATTGCACTGCAAAGGGGAACTGACCCGCTCACTGGCGTTAATGCAGCAAACCGAACAGATGGCACGCCAGCACGATGTCTGGCACTACGCTTTGTGGAGTTTAATCCAGCAAAGCGAAATTCTGTTTGCTCAGGGTTTTCTGCAAACCGCGTGGGAAACGCAGGAAAAAGCGTTCCAGCTGATCAACGAGCAGCATCTGGAACAGCTGCCAATGCATGAATTTCTGGTACGTATCCGAGCTCAACTGTTATGGGCCTGGGCACGGCTGGACGAAGCCGAGGCATCGGCACGCAGCGGGATTGAAGTTTTGTCATCTTATCAACCACAGCAACAGCTCCAGTGCCTGGCAATGTTGATTCAATGCTCGCTGGCCCGTGGTGATTTAGATAACGCCCGTAGCCAGCTTAACCGTCTGGAAAACCTGCTGGGGAATGGCAAATATCACAGCGACTGGATCTCTAACGCCAACAAAGTCCGGGTCATTTACTGGCAAATGACCGGCGACAAAGCTGCCGCCGCCAACTGGTTGCGTCACACAGCCAAACCGGAGTTTGCGAATAACCACTTCCTGCAAGGTCAATGGCGCAACATCGCCCGTGCACAAATATTGCTGGGCGAGTTTGAACCGGCAGAAATTGTTCTTGAAGAACTCAATGAAAACGCCCGCAGTCTGCGGTTAATGAGCGATCTCAACCGTAACCTGTTGCTGCTTAATCAACTATACTGGCAGGCCGGTCGCAAAAATGATGCCCAGCGTGTGTTGCTGGAGGCATTAAAACTGGCGAATCGTACCGGATTTATCAGTCACTTTGTCATCGAAGGCGAAGCGATGGCGCAACAGTTACGCCAACTGATTCAACTCAATACGTTGCCTGAGCTGGAACAGCACCGCGCCCAGCGTATTCTGCGAGAAATCAATCAACATCATCGGCATAAATTCGCCCATTTCGATGAGAATTTCGTTGAACGTCTGCTAAATCATCCGGAAGTGCCAGAACTGATCCGCACCAGCCCGCTGACGCAACGTGAATGGCAGGTCCTGGGGCTGATTTACTCCGGTTACAGCAACGAGCAAATTGCAGGCGAACTGGAGGTGGCAGCGACCACCATCAAGACGCATATCCGCAATCTGTACCAAAAACTCGGTGTCGCCCACCGTCAGGCCGCGGTACAACACGCGCAGAAACTGCTGAAGATGATGGGATATGGGGTGTGAGTTTAGCCGGATAATACGTCGGATCCGGCTTACATCTTTATATCATTCAATGCTCACCCGCATTACGCCATCCGCCTCCACCAGACTAAACCGCACTGGCAAGAAACGCTCCACCACCGCGATATTGGTCAGCAGATGGCATGAGGGATGGGCGACCGTAAATTCTCCCGCGCCCGCCAGCGCCATCGGTAGCACCAACTGGTCGGCGAGATATTCCCCCACCGCCGCCGGGCTCGCCAGGTAACGTTTCACCTCTTGCACTAACTGCGCAGCCACCACTTCGGCACTGACGCGCTTTTCACCGACGACAAAAAAGCGTTCAGTGATATTTTCACTTTCGACTTCAAGCGAGACGGTATTACCCGGCCCCTGGTCGCGCGGCAGGTTATGAATATTTTGCTCATGCAGGGAAAAACTACCCGCCAGCGTAGCGATTTCACGCTCAGCGACATGGCGTGGCACACCAGCCAGTAGCACCTCTCCACGCATCTGCACAATGTTCCCGCGCTCGCCAAGTTGCAAAGTGTTAAACGATGCCACGGGCGAGACTTCCGTCGCCACCACCCCGCCTCCGGCAGGATAAAAACCGTGACGTAACAGCGTGGTTTGCTGATGAATTCCTATTTTTGCCAGCAGCGGCTCCAGCACCCGGCGGATAAAATCCGCAGGCGGGGCCGACGGGTTATCGGTACCTCCGCTCACTTCAACACGCGAAGGACCATCGGCAAACCACAGCGCGGGCAGTACCGTTTGTAGTACCAGCGTGCAACTTCCGGCGCTACCAATAGCAAAGCGGTAGTCGCCACCGCGCACGGTACCGGGCCGGAAGACCAGACGCTGCGCCCCCAGCTCCGCACCCTCCACCGTTGCTCCGCAAATTTCCGTCGCCGCCTTTACAGCCGTCAGATGCTGGCGCAACAGCCCCGGTTTCGCCCGCCCGGCGCGAATGCCGGTGATGGTAAATGGCTGGCCGGTTATCATCGACAGACTCAGCGCCGAGCGCAGGATCTGCCCGCCGCCTTCGCCCTGTGCGCCATCCAGCGCAATCATCCTTTTCATCATTTATCCTTTTACACACACCACCTGACGCAGGGTATAGATAACTTCCACCAGATCGCTTTGTGCCGCCATCACCGCGTCGATATCTTTATACGCCATCGGGATTTCGTCGATCACTTCGGCATCTTTACGGCATTCCACATGCGCGGTGGCACGAATTTGATCTTCCACGCTGAACAGTTTTTTCGCTTTAGTACGGCTCATTACCCGCCCGGCACCGTGGCTGCACGAACAGAACGACTCTTCATTTCCCAGCCCACGGACAATAAAGCTTTTCGCCCCCATCGAACCGGGAATAATTCCATATTGACCAGCACGCGCAGACACCGCGCCTTTACGCGTCACATAGATCTCTTCGCCAAAGTGCTGTTCTTTTTGCACATAGTTGTGGTGACAGTTGATCTCTTCCATCGCCAGCGTTTGTGGCTGTCTTACCGTTTTCTGCGTAACGCTCTGCAACGCCGTTACCACGTTTTCCATCATCGCATCGCGGTTAAGGCTGGCAAAAAGCTGCGCCCAGGCCACCGCTTTCAGGTAATCATCAAAGTATTCCGTACCTTCCAGAAAGTACGCCAGGTCACGCGATGGCAACGTTTCAAGCGTTTCCTGCATCTCTTTTTGCGCCAGATCGATAAAGTAAGTCCCGATGGCATTACCAATTCCGCGTGAACCGGAGTGCAGCATAATCCACACCTGATCCGACTCATCAAGGCAGATTTCAATAAAGTGGTTTCCCGTTCCCAGCGTTCCCAAGTGTTTATAGTTATTGGTATTAAGGAAACGCGGATATTTTTGCGTTAACCACTGATAACCGGCTTCAAGCTCAGCCCATTTCGCATCGACGTTAACAGGCGGATTCTCCCATGCGCCTTTATCACGACGGCTACGATTATTGGAACGTCCGTGCGGCACGGCAGCTTCAATCGCCTGACGCAACTCCGCCAGGTTTTCAGGCAGGTCAGCCGCCGTTAACGCAGTTCGCAGTGCGTTCATTCCACAACCGATATCTACCCCCACCGCCGCCGGAATAATCGCCCCTTTGGTCGGGATCACGCTACCAATGGTGGAACCTTTACCCAGATGTACATCAGGCATTACCGCAATATGTTTGAAAATAAACGGCATCTTCGCCGTATTTATCAGTTGCTGACGCGCATCGTCTTCTACCGGTACGCCTTTGGTCCACATTTTTACCGGGACATTTTCAGTGGTCAGTAATTCGTAATTCATTTTGTTTTTCTCTTTTCGTTGTTTGCTGTCCAGATAATTGCAACCGTCGTGCCAGAAAATTAAATGAGTAGATTAATTTCTTAACTAATTGTTTTTAATAGATTAAATCTTTACATCCGTAAACGGAGATTTCCCGCAAAGCCAATTCGCCGATAATGAAATATCGTCTTTTATAAGGATATCTAAGATGCGTAAAACAGTGGCTTTTGGCTTTGTCGGCACCGTACTGGATTATGCCGGGCGCGGCAGTCAGCGATGGTCGAAATGGCGTCCGTCACTCTGTCTATGCCAGCAAGAATCGTTAGTCATCGATCGACTGGAATTATTGCACGACGCCCGCTCACGCTCGCTGTTTGAAACGCTTAAACGCGATATCGCCAATGTTTCGCCAGAAACAGAAGTGGTGAGCGTTGAGATTGAACTGCATAACCCGTGGGATTTCGAGGAGGTTTACGCCTGCCTGCATGATTTCGCCCGTGGTTACGCGTTCGAACCTGATAAAGAAGACTATTTAATTCACATCACCACCGGTACCCACGTCGCGCAAATTTGCTGGTTTCTACTGGCGGAAGCGCGTTACCTGCCCGCCAGGTTAATACAATCTTCGCCACCGCGTAAAAAAGAACAGCCCAACAGCCCTGGTGCGGTGACGATTATCGATCTCGATTTAAGCCGTTATAACGCTATTGCCAGCCGCTTTGCCGAAGAACGCCAGCAAACCCTCGATTTCCTCAAATCCGGCATTGCCACGCGTAACGCCCACTTCAACCGCATGATTGAGCAGATCGAAAAAGTGGCGATCAAATCCCGCGCACCGATCCTGCTTAACGGCCCGACCGGTGCGGGTAAGTCATTTCTGGCACGACGCATCTTCGAGTTAAAACAGGCGCGGCATCAGTTTTGCGGCGAGTTTGTGGAAGTGAACTGCGCCACTCTGCGTGGCGATACCGCCATGTCCGCGCTGTTTGGTCATGTGAAAGGCGCGTTTACCGGGGCGCGGGAATCTCGTGAAGGGTTATTACGCAGCGCCAACGGCGGCATGTTGTTTCTTGATGAGATTGGCGAACTGGGCGCAGACGAACAGGCAATGTTGCTAAAAGCTATTGAAGAGAAAACCTTTTACCCGTTTGGCAGCGATCGCCAGGTGAGCAGTGATTTTCAGCTGATCGCCGGAACGGTGCGCGATTTGCGCCAGCTGGTTGCCGAAGGCAAATTTCGCGAAGACCTGTACGCGCGGATTAATCTCTGGACCTTCACCCTGCCGGGGCTACGCCAGCGCCAGGAAGATATTGAACCTAACCTGGATTATGAAGTGGAGCGCCACGCCTCACTCACCGGCGACAGCGTACGTTTTAACACCGAAGCGAGGCGCGCCTGGCTGGCCTTTGCGACATCTCCCCAGGCAGCATGGCGCGGTAACTTTCGCGAACTTTCTGCCAGCGTCACACGCATGGCGACGTTTGCCGATAGTGGGCGTATCACCCTTGAAACCGTAGAAGATGAGATAAACCGTCTGCGCTATAACTGGCAGGATAGCCGCCCTTCCGTGCTTACACAGCTACTGGGCGCTGAAGCGGAAAACATCGATCTCTTTGACCGCATGCAACTGGAAAACGTTATCGTCGTTTGCCGTCAGGCAAAGTCGCTTTCCGCTGCCGGGCGTGAACTCTTTGATGTTTCGCGCCAGGGCAAAGCCAGCGTCAACGACGCGGATCGGCTACGCAAATACCTGGCGCGTTTTGGTCTGACGTGGGAAGCCGTGCAGGATCAGCACAGCTCCAGCTGAATATGATGGTCTGTCAGCACCTGCATCACGCTCGCTGGTGGCGGGGCGTCGGTGTAGACGGCATCGACCATGCTGATGCTGCCCATATTGACCATCGCATTACGGCCAAATTTCGAGTGATCGACAACGAGCATAACGTGGCGCGAGTTCTCAATAATAGCGCGTTTGGTGCGAACTTCGTGGTAATCGAACTCCAGCAGCGAGCCGTCGCTATCGATGCCGCTGATCCCCAGAATCCCGAAGTCGAGGCGGAACTGGGAGATAAAATCGAGCGTCGCTTCGCCAATGATCCCACCATCGCGGCTGCGTAATTCGCCACCTGCAAGAATGATGCGAAAATCTTCTTTTACCATCAGCGTGTTAGCGACGTTGAGATTGTTGGTCACAATGCGCAAATTGCTGTGATTAAGCAGCGCGTGCGCCACCGCTTCCGGCGTGGTGCCGATATCAATAAACAGCGTCGAGCCGTTAGGAATTTGCTCCGCCACTTTGCGGGCAATACGCTCTTTTTCTTCGGTCTGGGTGGCCTTACGATCGTGCCACGGCGTGTTAACCGAACTGGAAGGCAGTGCCGCGCCGCCATGGTGACGCAGGATCAGGTTTTGCTCCGCCAGCTCGTTGAGGTCACGACGAATAGTCTGCGGACTGACGGAGAAGTGTTCCACCAGTTCTTCGGTGCTGACATAACCCTGCTGTTTAACCAGTTCAATAATACCGTTGTGACGTTGTGTTTGTTTCATTTATAAATCCCTGGAATTATTTTCGTTTTCGCGCATTGAGCGAATCAACAAAAGCCATCGCTAAACCCACGGCTAACCCGGCGATGTGTGCTCCGTTCGCCATCGACATCCCAAACAAATCAAACCATCCGGCGACAATCCAGATCAGTGCAAAGATGATTAACCCACGTTGCAGGTAAATGCCACTTTGCGGATCGCGTTCGCCGCGTAGCCAGACGTACCCCATCAGTGCATACACCACGCCAGAAAGCCCGCCAAACCACGGCCCGCTGAATTTTTGCTGCACATAGCCGCTTAACAGGGCGCTAATCAGAGTAATAACAATTAGCTTACCGCTACCGAGACGTTTTTCCACCGCGCCGCCGAGATACCACCACCAGAGCAGGTTAAAAAGGATATGCATCAGCGAGAAGTGCATTAATGCATGAGTGAAGTAACGCCAGAACTCAAATTTCAATGTCGGATCGAATGGCCAGGCCAGCCATAACATCACTTCCTGATCACCGAGAATTTGCATGGCGATAAACACCACCACGCAGGCGATCATCATCACCCAGGTCACCGGACCTGCGCGTTCACGCAAGGCAGCAAAGAAGGGATAACGGCGATAATGCAGGCCGCTGCCGGTATGGCCCGCCTGCCAGCTGGCCGCCAGATAACGCGGATCTGCCGGGTTTTCGAGAAAACGCGCCAGCTCCGCCCGCACGCGTTCGGCCTGGGACTCATCCGCCAGCCAGACATCGCTTTGGTTATGTTGTTGAATCGTGAGGATAACACCCTGCGTCGCCATGTAATCAACAAACGCCTGCGCCACGCGGGGGTTAGCAAAAGAGGTAATCATCAACATCGTTGCTGTCGCTTATTCCACACAAAAGGGGACAGTATAAAGCGTTACGCGCCGTACGCCACCTCTGCGGGAAACTGACGTTGCCAGGCTTCAAAGCCGCCATCAATGCTATAGACCACATCGTAGCCCTGTTGCAGCAGATACTGCGCCGCGCCTTTGCTGCTATTACCGTGGTAACACATCACCATGACTGGCGTATCGAAGTCGTTATCACGCATAAACGCGCCCAGCGTGTCGTTGGTTAAATGGAAAGCCTGCACCGCATGCCCCATAGCGAAACTCTGTGGATCGCGAATATCGACCAGCACCGCCTCTTTTTCCTGCAACTTCTGGTGCGCGTCGGCAACGTTAATACATTCGAACTGATCCATGCGTCTCTCTTTCTTTACAAACAAGTGGGCAAATTTACCGCACAGTTTACGTCGAAGCGGCAGATAAACGCCATAATGTTATACATATCACTCTAAAATGTTTTTTCAATGTTACCCAAAGCGCGATTCTTTGCTAATATGTTCGATAACGAACATTTATGAGCTTTAACGAAAGTGAATGAGGGCAGCATGGAAACCAAAGATCTGATTGTGATAGGTGGCGGCATCAATGGTGCTGGTATCGCGGCAGACGCCGCTGGACGCGGTTTATCCGTGCTGATGCTGGAGGCGCAGGATCTCGCTTGTGCGACCTCTTCCGCCAGTTCAAAACTCATTCATGGTGGCCTGCGCTACCTTGAGCACTATGAATTCCGTCTGGTCAGCGAGGCGCTGGCTGAACGTGAAGTGTTGCTGAAAATGGCCCCCCATATCGCTTTCCCGATGCGTTTTCGCCTGCCGCATCGCCCGCATCTGCGTCCGGCGTGGATGATCCGTATTGGTCTGTTTATGTACGATCATCTGGGTAAGCGTACCAGCCTGCCGGGATCTACCGGTTTGCGTTTTGGCGCAAATTCAGTGTTAAAACCGGAAATTAAGCGCGGATTCGAATATTCCGACTGTTGGGTAGACGACGCCCGTCTGGTACTCGCCAACGCCCAGATGGTGGTGCGTAAAGGCGGTGAAGTGCTTACCCGTACTCGTGCCACTTCTGCTCGCCGCGAAAACGGCCTGTGGATTGTGGAAGCGGAAGATATCGATACCGGCAAAAAATACAGCTGGCAAGCGCGCGGCCTCGTGAACGCCACCGGCCCGTGGGTGAAGCAGTTCTTCGACGACGGGATGCATCTACCCTCACCTTATGGCATTCGCCTAATCAAAGGCAGCCATATTGTGGTGCCGCGCGTGCATACCCAAAAGCAGGCCTACATTCTGCAAAACGAAGATAAGCGTATTGTGTTCGTGATCCCGTGGATGGACGAGTTTTCCATTATCGGCACCACCGATGTGGAGTATAAAGGCGATCCGAAAGCGGTGAAGATTGAAGAGAGTGAAATCAATTACCTGCTGAAAGTGTATAACGCGCACTTTAAAAAGCCGCTAAGCCGGGATGATATCGTCTGGACCTACTCCGGCGTGCGTCCACTGTGTGATGATGAGTCCGATTCGCCGCAGGCCATTACCCGTGATTACACGCTCGATATCCATGATGAAAACGGCAAAGCACCGCTGTTATCGGTATTCGGCGGTAAGCTGACCACCTACCGCAAACTGGCGGAACACGCGCTGGAAAAACTGACGCCATATTATCAGGGCATTGGCCCAGCGTGGACGAAAGAGAGCGTGCTGCCGGGCGGAGCCATTGAAGGCGACCGCGACGATTACGCCGCCCGCCTGCGCCGCCGTTACCCGTTCCTGACTGAATCGCTGGCACGTCACTACGCGCGCACTTACGGCAGCAATAGCGAGCTGCTGCTCGGCAATGCGGGGGCGGTAAGCGATCTTGGGGAGGATTTCGGGCATGAGTTTTACGAAGCAGAGCTGAAATATCTGGTCGACCACGAATGGGTCCGCCGCGCCGACGATGCCCTGTGGCGTCGCACAAAACAAGGCATGTGGCTGAATGCGGATCAACAATCTCGTGTGAGTCAGTGGCTGGGGGAGTATACGCAGCAGAGGTTGTCTCTGGCGTCGTAAATTAACGTAAGGTGGCCGGGTCAGATTTCAATCTGACCTGAGACTGATGATAAACAAAAAACTGCCTGATGCGCTACGCTTATCAGGCCTTGTATTATCCCTCCTGTGCAGAGAAAATCGGCCAGTTTTCTCTGCCTGCAGTCCGCATGCCGTATCGGGCCTTAGGTTTTCAACCTGTTGCGTAGATTTATGCAGCGGACTGCCTTTCTCCCAAAGTGATAAACCGGACAGTATCATGGACCGGTTTTCCCGGTAATCCGTATTTGCAAGGTTGGTTTCACGATGGAACATGAACTTCATTATATCGGTATCGACACCGCTAAAGAGAAACTGGATGTCGATGTGTTGCGTCCTGATGGTCGTCATCGCACCAAAAAATTCGCTAACACCACTAAAGGGCACGATGAGCTGGTGAGCTGGCTGAAGGGTCACAAGATTGACCATGCGCATATCTGCATCGAAGCGACCGGCACCTATATGGAACCTGTCGCAGAGTGCCTTTACGATGCAGGCTACATAGTGTCAGTCATTAATCCTGCGTTGGGTAAAGCTTTCGCTCAGAGTGAAGGACTGCGTAACAAGACTGATACCGTGGATGCGCGCATGCTGGCAGAGTTCTGTCGTCAGAAGCGCCCTGCAGCCTGGGAAGCGCCTCACCCGCTTGAACGCGCGTTGCGTGCCCTGGTAGTACGCCACCAGGCGCTGACAGATATGCACACGCAGGAACTGAACCGCACTGAAACGGCGCGGGAAGTCCAGAGACCGAGCATTGATGCTCACCTTCTGTGGCTTGAAGCAGAGCTGAAGCGTCTTGAGAAGCAGATAAAAGACCTGACAGACGATGATCCGGATATGAAACACCGCAGGAAACTGCTGGAAAGTATCCCGGGTATCGGAGAGAAAACATCTGCGGTATTACTGGCTTATATCGGTCTGAAGGACCGCTTCGCCCATGCCAGACAGTTCGCCGCTTTTGCGGGTCTGACACCACGGCGTTATGAATCAGGCAGTAGTGTGAGAGGGGCAAGCCGGTTGAGTAAAGCCGGACATGTGTCGCTTCGCAGGGCGTTGTATATGCCTGCAATGGTAGCCACCAGTAAGACTGAGTGGGGACGGGCGTTCCGCGACCGTCTGGCGGCTAATGGCAAGAAAGGAAAAGTGATTCTCGGCGCGATGATGCGCAAGCTGGCACAGGTGGCGTATGGAGTGCTGAAGTCAGGCGTACCGTTCGATGCGTCACGGCATAATCCGGTAGCTGCGTAAAAATCGCGGAAGGGATGAAAAAAACAGCGCCTGACGGCGCTGTGTCTGGCATGCCTGCAATCTGGGAAACCAGGGTAGAAAAAAACGGTGATGCCTCTAATTAGTTGAATCTGATGTATAATTCGGGCTTTTGAGGTTATCTCATGGCCAGTGTTAATATTCATTGTCCCCGTTGTCAGTCAGCTCGGGTTTACCGCCATGGTCAGAACCCTAAAGGCCGTGACAGATTTCGCTGCCGTGACTGCCACCGTGTATTTCAGCTCACTTATACTTATCAAGCACGTAAGCCGGGTATGAAAGAGCTGATCACTGAAATGGCCTTTAATGGTGCCGGGGTTCGCGATACCGCCAGGACACTGAAAATTGGTATTAACACCGTCATCCGGACTTTAAAAAACTCGCGCCAAAGCGAATAACTTCTTCGCCTGTTGCCCATGCTGATGTGGCGCTTATCTGCGAGCTTGATGAGCAATGGAGCTACGTTGGCAGTAAAGCCCGGCAACATTGGCTCTGGTACGCGTACAACACCAAAACAGGCGGTGTACTGGCCTACACTTTTGGTCCCCGAACCGATCAAACGTGCCGGGAGCTACTGGCACTGCTTACACCCTTCAACATCGGCATACTCACCAGCGATGACTGGGGCAGCTATGGCCGGGTGGTACCGAAGAATAAGCATCTGATCGGCAAAATATTCACCCAACGCATTGAGCGTAATAATCTGACGCTACGCACCCGTATTAAGCGGTTGGCTCGTAAAACAATCTGCTTCTCACGCTCAGTTGAGATCCACGAAAAAGTGATCGGAGCGTTTATCGAAAAACACATGTTCTACTAATTGGATGCACTACCAAAAAAACTTGCAGGCCATAACAGTATCTACGTGGCTTATGCAATATATTGAATTTGCATGGTCTTGTAGGCCAATAAGACGTTCATGTCGCATCCGGCATGAACAAAGCGCACTTTGTCAACAATCTGACCTACTTTTTGAGTCAGGGAATTACCGCAAAGCCCACGCCATCATACCCAACGTAACAAAACTCAGGCACGTTCCCCACTCACTCCACTTCCGTATCTGGCTTCTATTTTTGCTACGCCACTGGCAATAATATCCCAACGCAAAACCAAGCTGTGCGCTTATTGGACCGACAAAGTCAATCCACGGTTGGGACCAAAATGGTGAAAAATTTAGTGGGAGCCAGACAACTGTCAGAAAGAAACTGCGCATATTCTCCAGCAACGCAATATTCGCTGGCGCGACATAGAAAATGATATTCCACAGGAGCAACCAGAAATAAACCGGTGCAAATACCAGCCAACAATGCAGTCTGCTTTTCGATTCAGGTGGCGTTCTGCGCGCAAATTGCCAACCAACGCCCACCATTGCACAGCAGAAAAGCGCATATTCAGCCGATAACCATAGTTGTAATTGCAGAAGCGAAATATGCCTGATCATGAGCGGGATAGAGAACAGTATCTCTCCCAGAAAACTCAGCGTGATAACAGAAGCAGCCAGCGCAACCACCGTCGGCCACACCAACAACGGCACAATAAAAAAACCAAGAATTAACGGAGGAATATAAAGTCTGATTTTATTCATCATTATTGCACTGATGATTCGTATGATGCGTCATGAATCGGCACATAGCCCACATCCTCTACCAATTGCTGTCCCTGCGGGCTTAAAAACCAGTCGACGAATTTCTGCGTTTCCAGCGTAGGGTTTTCGTGCGTCACCATATAAGCATCAATTATGTACGGATAAGTGCCGTTACGGATATTTTCCTCTGTAGGTGCAACGCCATTTATAGCCAGCAGTTTGATCTGTTTGCGCATTTTGAGCATATTGTCATTCATACGCGTGACGTAATAGTGGAAGGTGTATCCAATGGAAGATGTTGTGTTTTGGTAGTCGGCGACTTCGGTAATTAAACTGCCCATAAGATCGATAACAGTGGATTTTTTGGCTGGCAGCATTGGAGTATCTTGCATAACCAGTCCCTTCATAACCGTTTGGCTTCCAGAATCTTCTGGCCGCTGCCAGACTTTTATACTTTCGTCACCGCCGCCCACTTTATTCCAGCGACTCACTTTACCGCTAAAAATGTCTTTGACCTGCTGTTCGCTAAGTGAATTAACCGGGTTTTTGATATCAACGATAAAGACAAAGGCTTCGCGGGCGAAAGCGGTATATTTCAGTTTAACGCCTGCTTCTTCTGCACGTTTTTTCTGTCCTTCCGACGGTTGTGCAACAAAAATAACCGTCGCGGTAACCTTGATCAGACTATCGTAGGCTTCAGCTGTTCGGGTTTGTTGCAAACCATACGCCTGCCAGGCCAGCGAGGTTCGATCCTTATCTTTTGGCTCGGGTACTAATTCATAATACGCGGAAGCATACAGCGGGTATAAGGCTGTAGCGCCGTACACTCTCGGCCATCTTGACCAATCATCGCTGTAACGTAATTCTGGTTGCCCCCGCAGAGACGTCAGTCCATGGCTTTCTTCTTCCCTGACGCTGTTATAGTACCCTTCCCGGTCGACACATCCCGCCAGTAAAACCGCACCTAGCAGTAAAACGCCTATGAATTTATTCATCGCGCTGATTCCGTTCTCTCAAAAGTTATTTCATTGTTGTATGCAACGGTACATAACCCACATCTTCCACCAGACTCTGCCCCTGCGGCGTTAAAAACCATTCGACCAGTTTTTGTGTTTCTGACGTAGTATTTTCCCGCGTTACCATAAAGGCATCGACGATATACGGATATTTGCCGTTACGAATATTTTCCGCAGTCGGTGCAATACCGTTAATAGCTAGCAGTTTTATATTTTTATCGGCGTTCATTTGTGTTGCGTAATAGCGGAAGGTGTAGCCTATTGAGTTGTTTGTATTACGGTATTCGGCAACAACTTTAATCATTCCCTCCATCATGCTTGCCACTTCGGTTTCCTGCGGCGAGATCATGCGGACATTTTTCATGACCTGCGATTGCATCA
Source organism: Escherichia sp. HH091_1A (assembly GCF_030295175.1). Taxonomy (NCBI): domain Bacteria; kingdom Pseudomonadati; phylum Pseudomonadota; class Gammaproteobacteria; order Enterobacterales; family Enterobacteriaceae; genus Escherichia; species Escherichia sp. HH091_1A. The sequence goes on from NZ_AP025747.1 coordinate 4,198,284, forward strand.
CTGTCTGGCTGCCAGAGTCTTCCGGGCGTTGCCAGGTCTGGATCTCCTGATCGTTACCGCCAACCGTGCGCCAGTTGGTAATTGCGCCACTGAAGATGTCACGCACCTGTTGGTCAGTCAGGGAATTAACCGGGTTATCCGCATTGACGATGAAAACGAATGCTTCACGGGCGAAAGGAGTGTAGTTCAAAGTGACGCCCGATTCCTCTGCGCGTTTTTTCTGCCCACCGGAAGGTTGCGCCACAAAAATAATATCGGCATCACCTTTAACAATCCTGTTATATGCATCGGGGGTACGAGAGTTCTCCAGATATTCCCAAGTGTGGAAATCTTCCGGTATAACGCTCAACGCATAAAAGGCAGAAGCATAAATTGGGTACGCCGCTGTAGCACCATCGAGTCGCGGCCAGTTTTGTGTAAACTGAATTTGCGGTTTACCACGCAGTGGCGTCAGTTGATTATTGAGTTTATCGGGTCGCCAGGCCCAGATATCAATATTTTCGCGTACACCAACACCAGGATTAAGCTGTTTATATAAATAAGCCTGATAACCAGCGATAAAACCAAGCATAAGAAGGATAAACAGGAGGGAATTACGGCAACGCAGTCCGGACGTGCCGGTTAAGGGATGTCTGGTTGGCCAGCCGTACCCCAGCGAAAAACTGATATGCGCGCCAACGGGAATAATGACTATCCACCAGTACTCACCACCGACTAATGAGACTAACAATACGCCCAGCCAGGGGAGAATAAGATCTGCCAACCAACCCGCTCCCAGCTGGCGAAGTTGATAATCTGCCAGATGTAGCGTGATTATCCAGCCAACCAGAGTTAACAGTGCAGGTAAAAGAAAAAAGCATTGCCGCCAGACGGCTATTTCTCTGTTTTCTGGTGCGCTATCACCGGCCCACACGCGACCAGAGAAAAATAGGATTATCGCCCCCAGCGTCAGCATAAAGACGTTGAGTAGAAGATAAATTGTTGGCGTAAAGAGAAAATTGCAAACCTCAAGAATAGCGGCAAGCCCGGCCCCCAGCATGGCAATAACCGCTGCCAAAAATTGCGCCAGTATGGGGATGCCGAAAAAAGTCATTATCAGCGAGGTCAAAATCCATTTTCTGTTTTGCATTATTCTTTCCATTCTTTCTGAATGGCGAAATTATACTCCCCCGAGTCCCCTTGCCCCTCTGGACACTTCTCCGAAATAAAGGCGAAAAAAAACGGGACCGATTTGGCCCCGTTCTATTTTTTAGTGAACTTACAATCTCACTGGATCAATATGCCAGATATGATCAGCGTACTCTTTGATTGTACGGTCAGAAGAGAAGTAGCCCATATTGGCAATGTTCAGCATCGCTTTTGCGGTCCACTCTTCCTGAAGCTCGTAAAGTTCGTCGACTTTATCCTGACAATCGACATAGCTGCGATAATCCGCCAGTACCTGGTAGTGATCGCCGAAGTTAATCAGCGAATCAACCAGATCACGATAGCGACCCGGATCTTCCGGACTGAATACACCGCTGCCGATTTGCGTCAGCACCTGATGCAGCTCCTCATCTTTCTCGTAGTATTCACGCGGTTTGTAGCCCTGACGACGCAGTTCTTCCACTTCTTCCGCCGTGTTACCAAAGATAAAGATATTGTCAGCACCGACATGATCCAGCATCTCGACGTTCGCACCGTCCAGGGTACCGATAGTCAGCGCGCCGTTAAGTGCAAACTTCATATTACTGGTGCCGGAAGCTTCCGTCCCTGCCAGAGAAATCTGTTCAGATAGATCGGCCGCCGGAATGATCAACTGTGCCAGGCTAACGCTGTAGTTCGGGATGAACACCACTTTCAGCTTGTCGCCAATCTGCGGATCGTTGTTGATCACTTTCGCTACATCATTGATCAAATGGATAATGTGCTTCGCCATGTAATAGGCCGAAGCCGCCTTACCGCCAAAAATATTCACGCGCGGTACCCACTTCGCATCCGGGTCGGCCTTGATGCGGTTATAGCGGGTGATCACGTGCAACACATTCATCAATTGACGTTTGTATTCATGAATACGTTTGATTTGCACATCAAACAGCGCCTTCGGATTCACCACCACATTCAGCTGCTGGGCGATATACTCCGCCAGACGTTTTTTGTTATCCAGCTTCGCCTGATGCACCGCATGGTTGACCATCGGAAAATCACAGTGCTGTTGCAGCTCACTCAGCAAACTAAGGTCGGTGCGCCAGTTACGGCCCAGGTGTTCGTCCAGCACAGCTGAAAGCGATGGGTTCGCTACCGCTAACCAGCGACGCGGCGTCACACCGTTGGTAACGTTAGTGAAACGCCCCGGGAAGATTTTCGCAAAATCAGCAAACAGCGACTGCACCATCAGGTTAGAGTGTAATTCTGATACACCGTTAACCTTGTGGCTCACCACAACCGCCAGCCAGGCCATACGCACGCGACGACCGTTGGATTCATCAATGATCGACGCCCGTCCCAGCAGGTCGGTATCGTTCGGATACTGTTCCTGCAAGGTTTTCAGGAAATAGTCGTTAATTTCAAAGATGATCTGCAGGTGACGCGGCAGAATTTTACCCAGCATATCAACCGGCCAGGTTTCCAGCGCCTCGCTCATTAGCGTGTGGTTGGTGTAGGAGAAGACCTGACAACACACTTCAAATGCGTCGTCCCAGCTAAATTGATGCTCATCAATCAGCAGACGCATCATCTCAGGAATCGACAACACCGGGTGGGTGTCGTTGAGGTGAATCGCGATTTTATCCGCCAGGTTATCGTAGGTTTTATGCAACTGATAATGGCGACTTAAAATGTCCTGGATGGTCGAAGAAACCAGGAAATATTCCTGACGCAGACGCAGTTCACGCCCGGAGTAGGTGGAGTCGTCCGGATACAGTACGCGGGATACGTTTTCGGAGTGGTTTTTATCTTCCACTGCCGCGAAGTAGTCACCCTGGTTGAATTTACCGAGGTTAATTTCGCTGCTGGCTTGCGCACTCCACAAACGCAGCGTGTTGGTCGCGTCGGTGTCGTAACCTGGGATAATCTGATCGTAAGCCACTCCCAGAATCTCTTCGGTTTCGATCCAGCGCGTTTTTTTACCTTCCTGCTGAATGCGACCACCAAAACGGACTTTATAGCGCGTGTTGTGGCGTTTGAATTCCCACGGGTTACCGTATTCCAGCCAGTAGTCTGGCGACTCTTTCTGGCTACCGTTAACGATGTTCTGCTTAAACATACCGTAATCATAACGGATACCGTAACCACGCCCCGGCAACCCTAACGTCGCCAGAGAATCGAGGAAGCAAGCCGCCAGACGTCCCAGACCACCGTTACCGAGGCCCGGGTCATTTTCTTCATCAATCAGCTCTTCGAGATTTAATCCCATCGCTTCCAGTGCGCCCTGTACATCTTCGTAAATTCCTAGTGACAACATGGCGTTGGAAAGCGTACGGCCAATCAAAAATTCCATCGACAGGTAGTAAACCTGACGCGTTTCTTGCGACAACTGGGCACGGTTTGAACGTAACCAGCGCTCCACGAGACGATCGCGCACAGCAAATAATGTTGCGTTCAGCCATTCATGTTTATTGGCGACGACCGGGTCCTTGCCAATCGTAAACATCAGCTTGTAAGCGATAGAATGCTTAAGAGCTTCTACGCTAAGCGTGGGCGATGAATATGTAAACGGAGCATTCATATAGGCGTTTCCTGAAAACTATTTCAAGCGATAGTAAAGCTCACGGTACGACTTCGCCGCGACCTGCCAGCTAAAATCCATTGCCATAGCCTGACGTTGCACAAACCGCCACAGTGAAGGACGGGACCACAGTACAAAAGCACGTCGAATAGCCCGTAACAGCGACCAGGCATTACTATCTTCAAAGACAAACCCACTGGCGACGCCATCTGCAAGGTTCTCAAGAGAACAGTCAGAAACCGTATCAGCAAGCCCACCGGTGCGCCGCACTAACGGCAGCGTACCGTACTTCAATCCATAAAGTTGCGTTAAGCCGCACGGTTCAAAACGGCTGGGCACCAGAATGACGTCCGCGCCGCCCATAATGCGATGCGAAAATGCTTCGTGATAGCCAATCTGAACGCCCACTTGTCCGGGATATTCGGCGGCCGCGGCAAGGAAACCTTCCTGCAGCACCGGATCACCCGCGCCGAGTAGCGCCAGCTGTCCGCCCTGCTCCAGAAGGCCTGGTAAGGCTTCCAGCACCAGGTCGAGACCTTTCTGGCTGGTCAGACGGCTCACCACTGCAAAAAGCGGCACTTTATCGTCAACCTTAAGCCCCATTGCGATTTGTAACTGGCGCTTATTCTCCGCTTTATCTTCCAACGTATCGCGGGTGTAACGCGAGGCCAACAGTAAGTCCGTCTCTGGACTCCAGATTTTTTCGTCCACGCCGTTTAGTACGCCGGAAAGACGCCCTTCACGGTGACGCTGCTGCAACAGACCTTCCATACCGTAGGCAAACTGCGGTTCGGTGATCTCGCGAGCGTAGGTCGGGCTGACCGCCGTAATATGATCGGCATAGTACAGACCAGCCTTCAGGAAAGAGATTTGTCCGTTGAATTCCAGCCCATGAATATTAAAGAATGACCATGGCAATTGAATGTCATTCATGTGATGTGCATAAAACATGCCTTGATAGGCCAAGTTGTGCACAGTAAACACCGACTTCGCCGGACGCCCACGCGCCGCCAGATACGCAGGCGCAAGGCCCGCATGCCAGTCGTGCGCATGCACCACATCAGGGCGCCAGAATGGGTCAAGCCCGCTGGCCATTTCTGCCCCAACCCACCCCAACAACGCAAAACGCAATACGTTGTCAGTGTAGGCAAATAAGTTGGTATCGTGATACGGGCTTCCCGGACGATCATAGAGATGCGGCGCGTCAATCAGGTAAATGCCAACCCCGTTGTAATGGCCGAACAACAGCGTGATATGCCCAGCGAAGGTATCACGGCGAGATACCACCTGCGCATCGGTTACGCCACGGCGAATATCGGGAAATGCAGGCAACAGTACGCGAGCGTCAACGCCGTCTGCGATTTGTGCTGCGGGTAATGCCCCAATAACATCAGCCAGACCGCCGGTTTTAAGCAGCGGGAACATCTCTGAACATACATGTAAAACCTGCATTATCGCTCCTGTTTATGCCCTAACTTCCGTAGCATTTCGCGCGTTACCAGCACGATGCCTTCTTCTGAACGATAGAAACGACGTGCATCTTCCTCTGCGTTTTCACCAATCACCATGCCTTCCGGAATAACACAAGCACGATCAATGACGCAGCGGCGCAGACGGCACGAGCGACCTACCCATACTTCCGGTAACAATACGGCGGAATCAATGTTGCAGAATGAATTCACGCGAACGCGCGAGAACAGAACGGACTGCACCACCACCGAACCGGAGATCACACAACCGCCGGAAACCAGTGAGTTAAGGGTCATCCCGTGGCTACCGGAGCGATCTTGCACGAATTTCGCTGGCGGTAATGATTCATTGTAGGTGCGAATTGGCCAATTGCGATCGTACATATCCAGTTCCGGCACCACTGATGCCAGATCGAGGTTCGCTTTCCAGTAAGCTTCAAGCGTACCCACATCGCGCCAGTACGGCTCGGCATCCGGGTCGGATTGTACGCAAGAGAGCGGGAACGGGTGCGCATAGGCCAGACCGGCTTCGGTGATTTTGGGAATCAAATCTTTACCAAAGTCGTGGCTGGAGTTCTCATCGCGATCGTCTTCTTCCAGCAGTTCATACAGATAGTCGGCGTCAAAGACGTAGATACCCATGCTCGCCAGAGATTTGCTCGGATCGTTCGGCATTGACGGCGGGTTAGCGGGTTTTTCAACGAATTCGATAATTTTATCGTTCTCATCAACCGCCATAACGCCAAATGCGGAGGCTTCTTCAATCGGTACAGGCATACAAGCGACGGTGCAACGTGCGCCTTTTTCGACGTGGTCGATAAGCATACGCGAGTAGTCTTGCTTGTAGATATGGTCGCCCGCCAGGATCACCACATATTCCGCTTTGTAACGGCGAATAATGTCGAGGTTTTGCGTGACCGCATCTGCGGTGCCGCGATACCAGTTTTCCCCTTTCATTCTCTGCTGCGCTGGCAACAGATCGACAAACTCGTTCATTTCTTCATTGAAGAATGACCAGCCGCGCTGAATGTGCTGCACCAGAGTATGGGACTGGTACTGGGTGATCACGCCCATACGACGGATCCCGGAGTTGATGCAGTTAGACAGTGCAAAGTCGATAATGCGGAACTTACCGCCGAAGTGTACGGCCGGTTTTGCTCGCTTATTGGTTAAATCCTTCAGGCGGGTACCACGTCCTCCCGCCAGTATCAGGGCAACAGATTTCAATGGCAGCTGGCGCGCCAACATTAAGTGATCGTTCTTCTCTAAACTAACCATGACTAACTCCTTTTTTATCATCTCTGGAACACACACAATCCGTGTGCAGGTCCCTGCCAGACAGCCGTAATCACTGGGTTATCCTCTCCAGCGAATGGGGGAATGGCGTGCCACTCCCCAGCAGGTAAAACAATCTCTGTTACCTCAAGCGTGGCGTTAATTGCGATCAAAAAGCGATCCGAGAGCAGAATTTGCAGCTGTTTCGGCCCGTTTTGCCACTCATCCGTGCTTAAAGGTTGAGCATATCGATTTAGCCAACGGACATTGCCGTCGCCTTCTTCCCACCAGCGATTCTCCACCAAAGCGGGAATGCGCTTGCGCAGATGGATTAACGCGGCAGTAAATGCGGTTAAACCACTGCTTGCCTGCGACCAGTCCAACCAGGTTAATTGATTATCCTGACAGTAGGCATTGTTATTGCCATGCTGACTATGACCATGTTCGTCACCGGCCAGTAACATCGGCGTACCCTGGGAGAGCAACAACGTTGTTAACAGGGCGTGAATGCTGTCGCGCCGCCGTTCAACCAGGTCAAGAGTACCGCCTAATCCTTCTTTACCATGATTGTTACTGTAATTGTTGTTGGTCCCGTCGCGATTTTCTTCTCCGTTTGCTTCATTGTGTTTATGGTTGAAGCAAACGCAGTCGCGAAGCGTAAAACCGTCATGCGCGGTGACGAGATTAATCGCGGCACTCGGCAGACGACCATTACGTTTAAAAACATCGCTGGAGGCAGCAAAACGCCCGGCAAACGCCCCCAGAGGCAAATCATAATGCAGCCAGAAACGACGGGCAGCATCACGGAAATGATCGTTCCACTCAGCAAACAGTGGCGGGAAATTTCCCACCTGATAACCACCAGGCGCAATATCCCACGGTTCGGCAATTAACTTCACCTGCGAGAGCACCGGGCAGTTCTGAATTGCGGTAAACAACGGCGCATCCTGACGAAACTCAGGCGTACGGCCCATGACTGCTGCCAGATCAAAACGGAAACCATCGACGTGGCAGGTTTCTACCCAATAACGCAGGCAGGCGCTGGCATAATCCACCACCGCCGGATGACTCAAATTGAGCGTGTTGCCACAGCCTGTCCAATTGTGATAATCACCGTCTTCTCTTATCCAATAATAGCTACGGTTGTCGATCCCACGCAGAGAGAATAACGGACCGTCGAGGTCCAGTTCCGCACTATGGTTAAGCACGATATCAAGAATGACTTCGATACCCGCTTTATGCAGTGCTTTGATTGCATCGCGAAACTCATTCAGCGCCGTTTCTGGCGAGCAGGCATACGCCGGATGCAGCGCAAACATCGCTACCGGGTTATAGCCCCAGTAGTTACTTAACCCCATACGTTGCAGGCGTGGTTCGCTGGCAAATTGTGCCACCGGCAGCAACTCCAGCGCAGTAATGCCCAACTGTTTCAAATAGTTGATCATCACCGGATGCCCCAGGGCTTTATAAGTGCCGCGGATATCGACGGGGATCTCCGGGTGCAGATACGTTAATCCTTTGACATGGGCTTCATAAATGATAGTGCTGCCCCACGGCGTGCGCGGCGGGGCATCATCCTCCCAGTCATAGTGATCAACCACCACTACACATTTCGGCGCAATGGCGGCGTTGTCGCGATAGTCAGGTTCATTATGACCTGCGTGCAGCAGCGGGTTATCTTTAAACTCCCCGTCAATTTGCCGCGCGCAAGGATCAATCAACAACTTCGCCGGGTTAAAGCGATGTCCCTCGGCGGGTCGCCAGGGGCCATGAACGCGATAACCATAACGCAAACCCGGACGCGCATCCGGCAGATAACCGTGCCAAATGTCGCCACTGTGCCCTGGCAAGTCATAGCGATGTTCCTGGCCATTGGCGTCAAAGATACACAGTTCTACCCGCTCGGCATGAGCGGAGAAAAGTGTGAAGTTGACGCCCTGACCGTCGTAATGCGCGCCGAGGGGTGCGGGTTTGCCAATGGCGAGTTGTGTCATTCTGCCTCCCGAACCAGCCAGATAGTGGCCAGCGGTGGTAGTGTCAGGCTTAGTGAATGCTGACGACCGTGGCTGGCAATCTCATCGCTGTGTACCGTGCCGCCATTGCCTGCATTACTGCCGTGATAGTGCATGGAATCGGTATTGAGGATCTCACGCCATTTACCCGGCTGGTTAATGCCGAAGCGATAATCATGACGCGGCACCGGAGTAAAGTTACTGGCAACGATGATTTCGTTACCCTCTTTATCGCGACGCACAAAGATCAGCACCGAGCGTTCTTTGTCATCCACCACCAGCCATTCAAAACCGTACGGGTCAAAATCCAGTTCATGCATCGCTTTATGGTGGCGGTAGGTGAGGTTCAGATCACGCACCAGACGCTGGACACCGTGGTGCCAGTTATCGCCGCCTTCCAGCAGATGCCAGTCGAGGCTGGCGTCATGGTTCCACTCGCGGCCCTGGGCAAATTCGTTCCCCATGAACAGCAGTTTCTTGCCCGGGAATGCCCACATCCAGCCATAGTACGCGCGCAGGTTAGCGAATTTCTGCCATGCGTCGCCTGGCATCCTGTCGAGAATCGATTTTTTACCGTGGACCACTTCATCATGCGACAACGGCAGGACGAAATTTTCAGTGTAGTTGTAGAGCATCCCGAAGGTGAGCTTACCGTGATGATACTGACGATAAATCGGGTCGAGCTTCATATAGTCCAGGGTGTCATGCATCCAGCCGAGATTCCACTTGTACCAGAAGCCCAGACCGCCCATGTCCTGCGGACGAGAAACGCCAGGGAAATCGGTAGACTCTTCCGCCATTGTCACCGCACCGGAAACCTGCTCACCAAGAATACGGTTGGTATTACGCAAGAATTCAATCGCTTCAAGATTCTCGCGCCCGCCAAATTCGTTCGGGATCCACTCCCCCTCTTTGCGGCTGTAGTCGCGATAAATCATTGATGCCACAGCATCGACGCGCAGCGCATCAATACCAAAACGTTCGATCCAGTAAAGCGCATTACCGACAAGGAAGTTACTAACTTCACGGCGACCATAGTTGTAGATCAGCGTATTCCAGTCCTGATGATAGCCTTCGCGCGGATCGCTGTGTTCATACAAGTTCGTGCCATCAAATTCGGCAAGCGCAAAGTCATCGGTCGGGAAGTGGCCTGGTACCCAGTCGAGAATCACGTTCAGACCAGCTGCGTGTGCGGCATCAATGAAATAACGGAAGTCGTCGCGGGTACCAAAACGGCGGGTCGGTGCATACAGGCCGGTTGGCTGATAACCCCAACTGCCATCGAACGGATGCTCGTTAATGGGCAGCAGTTCGAGGTGGGTAAAGCCCATCCATTTAGCATAAGGCACCAGTTGATCGGCCAGCTCGCGGTAGCTCAACCAGAAATTGTTGTCGGTGTGGCGACGCCAGGAGCCCAGGTGAACTTCATAAATAGAGATTGGCGCATCAAACTGATTCGCCTTTTTGCGCTCTTCAGTCTGCACTACCTTTTCCGGCAGCCCGCAAATAAGAGACGCGGTTTCCGGGCGCATTTGCGCTTCGAAAGCATAAGGGTCGGACTTCAGACGCAAGTTGCCATTGGCATCAATCATCTCGTATTTATAGAGCTGACCGTTATGCGCCCCAGGGATAAACAGTTCCCAGATGCCGCTCTCTTTACGCAGGCGCATCGGGTGACGGCGACCGTCCCAGTAGTTGAATTGACCGACTACCGAGACCCGGCGGGCGTTTGGAGCCCAGACAGAAAAACGCGTACCCGTGACGCCATCCATAGTATCTGCATGCGCGCCTAAAGTTTCATACGGGCGCAGGTGAGTACCTTCAGATAATAGCCAGGCATCCATTTCCTGGATTAGCGGACCAAAACGGTAAGGATCATCAATCAGGTTTTGCTGACCATGCCAGACAACAGCCAACTGATAGCGGAAAAAATTCTTACGCCGCGGAATGACGCCGCTAAAGAATCCACGTGAGTCGAGACACTCCAGTTTTGCGAGTTTGCGCCCGGTTTTCGGTTCAATCACCCACACATCGGTAGCGTCGGGTAAAAGGGCACGGACTTCCAGTCCCGCGGTGGTTTTATGCATTCCCAGTACGGAAAAAGGATCCGCAAAATGGCCTGCAATTAGCGCGTTAATCACGTCTCTATCGATACGATCGGACATGCTTGTCTTCCTGTTTTATTGTGTCACCCCATCCAACTGGATTTTTGACTTCTGGTTGTGACATTTTTTTGACCTGAACGGCGCAGCACTCTGTGCATCCTCTCTGCGTCGTCCTCACTTCAGGTAAGGCTGTAAATACTCTTGTATTCCGCCACCCTTAAAGAATAGCCAATGCTCTATTTAACTCCCGGTAAATCATGAAACATCTGCGCTTACTCCTGTATTACGCACTAACAGGGGCGGCAACGCGCCCCAGATTTAATGAATAAAGATTACGCCAGTTGACGAAGCATCCGACGCAGCGGCTCCGCGGCCCCCCACAGCAGCTGGTCGCCCACGGTAAAGGCTGACAGGAACTCCGGTCCCATATTCAGCTTACGCAGGCGGCCTACCGGCGTGGTCAGCGTGCCGGTAACGGCAGCTGGGGTTAGCTCACGCATAGTGATTTCCCGATCGTTCGGAACGACTTTCGCCCACGGGTTGTGCGCAGCCAGCAGTTCTTCCACGGTCGGAATAGACACATCTTTTTTCAATTTAATAGTGAATGCCTGGCTGTGGCAGCGCAATGCCCCGACACGCACACATAAACCATCTACCGGAATTACGGAAGATGTGTTGAGGATCTTGTTAGTTTCCGCCTGCCCTTTCCATTCTTCGCGGCTCTGACCGTTATCGAGCTGTTTGTCGATCCACGGAATCAGACTTCCTGCCAGCGGCACGCCAAAGTTATCCACCGGCAGCTCACCGCTACGGGTTAAAGTTGTGACTTTGCGTTCGATATCGAGAATAGCAGAGGACGGGGTCGCGAGTTCATCTGCCACATGGCCATACAGATGGCCCATCTGGGTTAATAACTCACGCATATGTCGCGCACCACCGCCGGAAGCGGCCTGGTAGGTTGCAACGGACACCCAATCAACAAGATCATTGGCGAATAAACCACCCAACGACATCAACATCAGGCTTACGGTACAGTTACCGCCAACAAAAGTCCTGATGCCATTATTTAATCCGTCGGTAATGACGTCCTGATTGACGGGGTCAAGAATGATGATGGCGTCATCTTTCATGCGCAGAGATGATGCTGCGTCAATCCAGTAACCTTGCCATCCGCTTTCACGAAGCTTTGGATAGATTTCGTTGGTATAATCGCCGCCCTGACAGGTCACAATGATATCGAGGGCCTTTAGCGCCTCCAGATCAAAGGCATCCTGAAGTGTGTCAGTGGTTCCGCCAAAAGACGGCGCAGCCTGACCAAGCTGAGAAGTAGAAAAGAAGACAGGGCGAATGGCGTCGAAGTCGCGCTCTTCAACCATGCGTTGCATGAGAACGGAGCCGACCATACCGCGCCAGCCGATAAAACCAACATTTTTCATAAGCGTTTTTTTCCTGCAAAGATGTGTGCTGTATAAATGTGCCGGTCTCCTCGTGGCACATCTTTCACCATACAAAAAGCAGCCAAAGTCGCAAGTGAAATTAATCAATGATAGCGAAGCCATCAGTAATGCGACTTATCCTGCTTTGTTAGCACGCAGAAAGTCCGCGGCAATTATCAGGGAATTTGAGTTATGAATGAAATCATTTCTGCAGCAGTTTTATTGATCCTGATTATGGATCCGCTCGGAAACCTACCTATTTTCATGTCCGTACTGAAACATACTGAACCGAAAAGACGGCGGGCAATCATGGTGCGAGAGTTGCTTATTGCTCTCCTGGTGATGCTGGTGTTCCTGTTTGCGGGTGAGAAAATTCTGGCATTTCTTAGCCTGCGGGCAGAAACCGTCTCCATTTCTGGCGGCATCATTCTGTTTCTGATCGCCATTAAGATGATTTTCCCCAGTGCTTCAGGAAATAGCAGCGGGCTTCCGGCAGGTGAAGAGCCGTTTATCGTGCCGTTGGCAATTCCGTTAGTCGCCGGGCCGACTATTCTCGCCACGCTGATGTTGCTGTCTCATCAGTACCCGAATCAGATGGGACATCTGGTAATTGCTCTGCTGCTGGCCTGGGGTGGCACCTTTGTCATCCTGCTACAGTCTTCGCTATTTTTACGTCTGCTGGGCGAGAAAGGGGTGAATGCACTTGAACGCCTGATGGGATTGATTCTGGTGATGATGGCAACTCAGATGTTCCTTGACGGCATTCGAATGTGGATGAAGGGGTAACGAGGAGAGTTTTTCGAAAAGAGCCCGGTAGCGTCACAACTACCGGGCGAACAAACTTAACTCAACAGCTGGAACGCAATCATCCCGACGATGGCACCAACGGTGCCGAGGATGGTTTCCATCATGGTCCAGGTTTTCAGCGTTTCGGCTTCGGTCGCGCCGGTAAATTTACCGAACAACCAGAAACCGGCGTCGTTAACGTGGCTGACAACAATCGAACCACCGGCGATACAAATCGACAGCGCCGCCATTTGCGCACCGGAGTAGTTCAGTTGTTCAATAACCGGCATCACCAGTCCTACCGCCGTTAAACAGGCAACGGTGGCAGAACCCTGAATGATGCGCACTGCAGCTGCCAGCACGAAGCAGGTGATGGCAATCGGCAGGCCCATGCCGGTTAACGCTTCGCCCAGCGCCGGACCTACGCCAGAGTCAACCAGCACCTGTTTGAACACGCCGCCTGCACCAATCACCAGCAGAATAATCCCCGCCGGTTGCAGCGCGTGACCGCAAATCTCCATCACTTTGTCTTTCGGCATACCCTGACGCATCGCCAGGCCGTAAATTGCTACCAGGCAAGCGACCAGAATTGCGGTAAACGGATGACCGATAAACTCGAACCATTCGTAAGCGGTAGAGCCTTCCGGCACAAAACGCGCGGCAATGGTTTTCAGCCCCACCAGCACCAGCGGCAGCAGGATCAGCGACAGGCTGAATCCGAAGGACGGCATTTTGCCTTCGCCGAGATGCGGTTCGCTGATATCGTCAGGAATATGCAGCTCCACGTAGCGGCTGATGAAATTACCCCACAGCGGCCCGGCAATAATCATTCCCGGGATTGCCGCACACAGGCCAATCAGGATCATCCAGCCAAAGTCAGCGTTCATCTGCGATGCCAATAGCATTGGCGCAGGCCCCGGCACCAGGAACGCCGCCGCTGCCGCCACGCCTGCGAATAATGGGATTACCAGTTTCACCAGGTTCGTACCGGTGTGGCGCGCCATTGAGAAAGCAACGCTAATCAGCAGAACAATCGCCACTTCAAAGAACAGCGGTAGCGCACAGACCAGACCCGCAAGGCCAATGGCATAATGCGCACGACTGTGACCGAAGGATTTGAGCATTTTGACGGCAATCTGATCGACTGCGCCGGTTTCATGTAAGATCTTGCCAAACATGGCTCCCAGGGCGACAACTACCGCCAGGAAGCCGAGGGTGCCTCCCATCCCTTTTTCCATCGTCGCTGCGATTTTATCGAGCGGCATACCGGAAAAAAGGCCAGCCCCCATAGACACCACCATCAAAGCCAGGAAAGCGTGCATACGCGCCTTCATGACTAAAAACAGCAGCAGTAAAACAGACCCTACTGCTGTTAAAACAAGCGTTAATGTAGTCACTACTTATTTGCCTTTATTAATAACCTCAATGGTGCTTGCCACAACACCTTCCAGCGGTTGATCGATATCCACCACCAGTACATCGGTTTCGTCCGCACCCGGCTCCTGCAGCGTTTCAAACTGCGTCACCAGCATTTGGGTTTTAAAGAAATGGCCTTTGCGCGCTTTCAGACGGCTTTCAATTACATCAAAATCGCCTTTCAGGTAGATGAAAGAGAGATTCGGATTACCTTCACGCAGCAGGTCGCGATAGTGCTTTTTCAGTGCAGAACAGACGATCAGCGACACTTTATTGGTGCGCTGCATGGCAAACGCGGCGTCGTTAAGCGCCTGTAACCATGGTTTGCGATCGTCGTCGTTCAGCGGTTCGCCAGACGCCATTTTTTCGATATTGCAGCGCGGATGGAGGAAATCGCCATCAAGAAACGCGGCATGAAGTTGATGCGCCACTTCACTGGCGACTGCAGATTTGCCGCTGCCCGATACGCCCATCAAGACGTAAATGTGGTGATCATGGTTAGTCGTGCTCAAAGTGGTGCCCCCACAATACAAGAATCAGAAAATGTTACGGATAACTGTTATCGGTAACATTGTCCAGCCGGACAAAAACAGAAGCAATATCCATCCGTGCCTTAAGTGTATAAGTGTGAGCTACTTCAAATTTGTGAGCTTAAATAGATCCGCCCGGTGACAAGGTGAAACCTAAATCTAACATTTTCGGTGTCACAGATTCGCCACGAATACGCGCCAGCAGGCGCTCAGCGCCAATGCTGCCCATCCGCTCACGCGGCGTCAGCACGCTCGCCAGCCGTGGCTCCATCACCTGACCAATGTCATGACCGTGGAAACCGGCAATCGCCATATCGTCAGGAACTTTCAGCCCCAGACGCTGACATTCAAACGCCGCGCCGACCGCCAGGTCATCATTAGTACAAAATACGCCATCCAACTGCGGATATTCCCGCCGCGCCTGGCGAATCAGTTCAATACCGGAAGAGTAAGAAGAAGATTGCTCGACCATCACGCTATACGGCACCAGGCCTGCATCCAGCATCGCCTGCTCATATCCCTTCTGTTTGATGATAGTACGTTCGTCGAGGCGTGCGCCGAGATAGGCAATGTGACGATGCCCGCGAGCAATAATGGCGGTGGTCATCTGGCGTGCCGCTTCAAAGTTATCAAAACCGACGGCGATATCGAGGCACGGCGACTTACTGTCCATCAGCTCCACCACCGGAATACCCGCTACTTCAATCATCTTTAAGGTGCGGGGCGTGTGGGTACGTTCGGTGAGAATAAGTCCGTCGATATTCCAGGAAAGCATCGACTCGAGGCGTTCTTGCTCCATTTCCGGTTTATAACCGTAGTGCGCCAGCATCGTCTGATAACCGTGTGCGTCGGTGACGCTTTCGATACCGCGTAATACTTCAGCGAAAACCTGGTTGGTGAGTGAAGGTAACAGGACGCCAATCGCCCGGCTGGTGGCGTTAGAAAGGATATCGGGTGCGCGATTGGGAATATAACCCAGTTCATCAAGAGCGGCGGCAATCTTGCCGCGTAGAGCGACGGAAACCTGCTCCGGGTTGCGTAAAAAACGGCTGACCGTCATTTTGGTCACGCCTACACGGTCAGCCACATCCTGAAGTACGGGTCTTTTCTTTTTCATCGTCCTGAAGGTACAAAAGAGATAGATTCTCTTAGTTTAACACGGACGCATCAGAACCTTCCCGGAGAAAACAGTGCTTGTTTACAATAATTAGATATACACTAAATCAATTGCATCGCATTGTGCTAAAGACGCGACAAAACCCCGGTCGCGTACATCAGCACGCGACCGGGGCGAGCGATGAAGCCCGCAAAAAGGCAGGCTTCAAAAATGCCGTTAAGTTTTAAACCGGAGGTAGATCGAACAGTAACACTTCACTGTCGCTATCAGCGTGGATGGAGATTGCCTGCTCATCCCAGATTGCCAGACCATCGCTGGTCGAAGCTTTTACGCCGTTAATGGTGACATTACCTTTCACCACCTGGATCCAGACGCGGCGTTCAGCGGCAATCTGATGCACCGACTGCTCATCTTTCAGCAGCGCCCAGCGGTATAGCTTCATATCCTGATACACTTTCAATGAACCATCTCGCGCATCCGGCGAGAGCACCAGCTGTTTACCCTGTACGGCATCAAAGCGACGCTGTTCATAACGCGGCGTAATACCGTTTTCTTCTGGCATGATCCAGATCTGATACAGATGCAGACGCTCGGTACTGCTTGGGTTGTACTCTGAGTGACGAATACCCGTACCCGCACTCATAATCTGGAACTCGCCTGCCGGAACCTGCTCTTTATTGCCCATGCTGTCCTGATGCTCAACAGTACCTTCCAGCACGTAGGTCAAAATTTCCATATCTTTATGCGGGTGAGTGCCGAAGCCCTGCCCTGCTTCAATCACGTCGTCGTTAATCACGCGCAGCGCGGAGAAGCCCATAAAGTTCGGGTCGTAATAGTTGGCAAAAGAGAAAGTATGCCAGGAGTCCAGCCAGCCATGATTTGCATGACCACGTTCATTTGCTTTGCGTAAGTAGATCATTTGTATTCGCCCCCTGAATGATTTCGATGGGCTTAGTGTGGACCCGATCCGCCTGGGATGATAGAGGGTGAAAATTGACCCCTCTGTTCAAAAAAATTGAACTATTTGAGGGGCCATAAAACTTACTTCGCGAGAGTCACTGTGGAGGGAGAGGCTTGCTCAAATCCGCGTTCAAGGATTTCAAGATTGGTAAGAACTTCAGATTCCTTGACGTAATTTGGTGCACCGTTGGTGATGGTTTGATACAACGCATCATAAACGCGCCCATAATCGCCCATCTCTGGCTTCATCTCTTCTCTGACCGTCACGCCATCGTCATTGACATACTCCAGCACACCGACCGAATCATCCGCCGCGAATCCCGGTTCGGCGGGCATAATGTTAGCCTTCAGGCTGGTTTCCTGCTGGTCGATACCGTATTTAATAAACGAACCTTTCTTCCCATGAACGATAAATTTCGGATAATCGATTTTCACCAGATGGCTGGTTTTGACGATGGCTTTTAGATCGCCATAAAATAGCTGCGCTTCAAAGGTGTCGTCAGGATTGGCTTTATTACGCAGGCTGCGGATGTCATAAGCGACGTGATCCGGGCGACCGAACAGCGAGATAATCTGGTCCATCGTATGCACACCAAGGCCATAGAACGCGCCATCCTGCGGCAGCCCGGGTTTGGTTTCTGCCACCGGGCGGTAATAGTCAAAATGGCTTTCCATTTCAACAATCTCTCCCAGCTTGCCGCTTTCAATCGCTTTTTTCGCCGTCAGAAAACAGGAATCAAAGCGACGATTCTGATACGGCGTGACGGTCAGCCCTTTACTTTTCGCCAGCGCAAAAAGTTCTTTCGCCTGGGCAAGCGTCGGAGTGAACGGTTTTTCGACCAGCACATTTTTCCCAGCCTCCAGCGCGCGCTTCGCGTACTCGAAGTGGCTGTCCGCATGAGTGCAGACGACAATCAGCTTAACGTCGGGATCATTTAATACTTCGTCGAGATCGCTGGTGAAATGGATATGGGAATAGATGGGAGCCTGTTCTTCCGACTTCTCATGGCGGCGAAAAATATGCGCGACATGCCAGCTATCCTTGCGGTTAAGTACATACGGCAGATGGTAACGGGTGGTGCTTTTGCCGAAGCCAATAAAGGCGCAGTTGATGACCATGATTTCGTCCTTTTTAAGGTGGTTATCTACCACCTTAGCGCAAAGCGGACGCGGTTCCTACAGGAGTGCGCATAACAAACACAAGCACTTCCCGTGGATAAATTGAAAACGAAAGATCAAAAAAAAAGCCAGCACCCGGCTGGCTAAGTAATACTGGAAGCAATGTGAGCAATGTCGTGCTTTCAGGTTCTCCGCGAGGGTCTTCCTGATCGCGAGACAATAATAATCATTCTCATTCGCACTTGTCCAACACTTTTTGCAAAAAAATGCATTTGACTCGCATTTGAAAGTCAATGATGTTGAAAGGGACATTTACCCCAAAGAGGACAAAGGAATGAGTGAGATAGTAATACGCCACGCAGAAACACGGGATTTCGAGGCCATCAGGCAAATTCACGCCCAGCCGGAGGTGTATTACAACACACTACAAGTGCCTCATCCTTCAGAACCAATGTGGCAGGATCGACTCGCCGATCGTCCCGGCATCAAGCAACTCGTCGCCTGTATTGATGGAGACGTCGTGGGTCATCTCACTATTGACGTACAGCAACGCCCACGCCGCAGTCATGTTGCCGACTTTGGTATCTGTGTCGACTCCCGCTGGAAGAACCGCGGCGTCGCCAGCGCCCTGATGCGAGAGATGATTGCAATGTGCGACAACTGGTTGCGGGTAGATCGTATTGAGCTAACGGTATTCGTTGATAACGCGCCAGCAATTAAGGTCTATAAAAAATTCGGCTTTGAGATTGAAGGTACTGGCAAGAAGTACGCATTACGAAACGGTGAATAT
The DNA here is from genome assembly GCF_030295175.1 of Escherichia sp. HH091_1A. Lineage (NCBI taxonomy): Bacteria > Pseudomonadati > Pseudomonadota > Gammaproteobacteria > Enterobacterales > Enterobacteriaceae > Escherichia > Escherichia sp. HH091_1A. Next base: position 4,217,005 of record NZ_AP025747.1, read on the forward strand.
GTCGATGCGTATTATATGGCGCGGGTGAAATAGAGAATTTGTAATCTAAAAGCCCTCACCTACCGGGAGAGGGCTTAAGATATTAATACCCCGCCGTTAAATCATCCACCGAGCGCGGGTCGGATGCACCGTACAATTCGCCGTCCGGCCCAACCATAATGCTTTGTGTACTGCCCATCGCCTCTTTTAGCGCCACTTTCTGACCTTTTGCTTCCAGCAGCTTGAGCGTATCCGGACTAAATCCTTTCTCAACACGCAGCTCGTCCGGCAGCCACTGATGGTGGAAACGCGGCGCATTAGTCGCTTCGGCGACATTCATGCCATAATCGATGCTGTTCACCACCATTTGCAGCACAGTGGTGATAATTCGGCTTCCGCCAGGGCTACCGGTCACCAGCCAGGTTTTTCCGTCTTTCACCACAATGGTTGGTGACATCGATGACAGCGGACGTTTATTCGGCCCGACAGCGTTAGCATCGCCGCCCACCAGCCCGTAAACGTTCGGTACGCCCGGTTTGGCGGAGAAATCATCCATCTGATTATTAAGCAGAATACCGCTCTCACCCGCGACAATACCCGTACCGAAGGTGGTGTTCAGCGTATAGGTCACCGCCACGGCGTTACCGTCTTTATCCACCACTGAGTAATGGGTAGTTTGATTACTCTCATAAGGCGCAAGCTTGCCAGGACGAATTTCGCTGGATGGCTTCGCTTTATTGATATCGATTTGATCGGCAATAGATTTGGCATAGGCTTTATTGGTCAGCGCCTGCCACGGTACTTTGACAAAATCCGGGTCGCCAAGATATTCCGAGCGATCGGCGTAGGCATGTTTCTCCGCTTCTGCCATGATTTGCATCGCGTCGGCGCTGCCAAAGCCGTATTTCTGCATATCGAAGTTTTCCAGAATATTGAGGATCTGTACGATATGGATCCCGCCGGAGGATGGCGGTGGCATGGAGTAAACCTGATACCCGCGATAATCGCCACTTATTGGTGTACGTTCGACCGCTTTATAGGCCGCTAAATCTTCTTTAGTGATCAAGCCACCGTTTTTCTGCATCTCCAGGGCGATCTGTTCCGCTATCGTGCCTTTGTAGAATTCATCCGGGCCGTTTTCGGCAATCATCTCCAGGCTCTTTGCCAGATTCGTCTGTACCAGCTTGTCGCCCTTTTTCAGCGGTTCGCCCTCTTTCCAGAAGATAGCTTTGCTGTTTTCGTGATTTGGTAGCACTTCACTGCCGTAGGTTTTGAGATCGTCTGCCAGCGCATCGTTAACGATAAAACCATCGCGTGCCAGTTTAAACGCAGGCTGCACAACTTTGTTCAGCGGCATCGTGCCGTATTTCTCCAGCGCCAACGAGAAGCCCGCTACCGTACCGGGTGTGCCAGAAGCAAGATGCGAAGTGAGAGATTTTTTGCTGTCCGGGTTGCCCTGATCATCAAGGAACATATCGCGGGTCGCTTTGGCGGGTGCCATTTCGCGGAAATCGATAGCGGTGGTATTGCCATCTTTAGTGCGGATCAGCATAAAACCGCCGCCGCCCAGATTCCCGGCCTGCGGATGCGTTACCGCCAGCGCGTAGCCCACTGCCACGGCAGCATCAACGGCATTCCCGCCCTGTTTAAGGATATCTACCCCCACCTGAGTGGCAGTGGCGTCCACAGATGCTACCATCCCCTGCTTCGCGCGTACCGGATGGAAGACATCCTCCTCCACGCCATACGAGACTGGCGGCGGCGCAGGTGGCGCGGCGACAGCACTAAAACAACTTCCTGTGAGCAGAGCAGCAATAGCCACCCGGCGTAAAAACGTCGGTTTTATCATCGTTATTCTCCAGAGATTAAGGGGCAACCCCAGCTAAGCCTGGTATATAACTCTGAATTAATCCTGATGATTGCAGGAAAGGAGTAAACTTAAAGAATATCTTCAGAGGAGGATACGCGATGAAACGACTTCTGCTTTTGACGGCACTCCTGCCTTTTGTCGGCTTTGCACAGCCCATTAATACTCTGAATAACCCCAACCAACCGGGATATCAGATCCCCAGCCAGCAGCGGATGCAAACTCAAATGCAAACGCAGCAAATCCAGCAAAAAGGGATGCTGAATCAGCAACTGAAAACTCAGACGCAATTACAACAGCAGCATTTAGAAAATCAGCTTAATAGCAACTCGCAGCGGGTATTGCAGTCACAGCCGGGGGAGCTAAATCCCGCCCGGCAGCAAATGCTGCCCAACACCAACGGCGGGATGTTAAACAGCAACCGTAATCCGGATAGTTCGTTGAATCAGCAGCATATGTTGCCGGAGAGGAGAAACGGCGACATGCTGAATCAGCCCAGCACGCCGCAGCCTGATATTCCGTTGAAAACTATTGGGCCGTAAAGTTCGGGCCAATCACATCAATCGCATCGGTACAGATGCAATCCACGCCCCAGCGCAGCAACTCTGCCGCACGCTGGGGTTTGTTGACGGTATAAACCAGAATCCGTAGTCCAGCGTCTTTCAACTGCATCACTCGCGCTTTATCGAGCAACTTATGATTGAGATGAATAGAGACGCAGCCCAGCCGCGTGGTCAGTTCGCGCCAGTCGTCGCGCCACTCATCCAGCAACAAACCGCGCGGCAGTTCCGGTGCAGCCTGGTGTGCGGCTTCTAAAGCATCAATCTCAAACGATGACAGCAGCGGCGGCGTCATACCAGCCCACAGTTCGCGCGCCGCCAGCGATACCATTTTGCCCGTTAATGGACCAGTGCCAGTGGTGGGTTTGATTTCAATATTTGCCATCATCCCATGTTCACGGCAGCGTTCCGCCACCTGCGAAAGCAACGGCAGCGGCTCACCTTTAAACGCTTTGCTGTACCAACTGCCTGCATCCACGCGCAGTAAATCCTGCCAGTTCAGATCGCCCGCGACGCCCCAGCCGTTGCTGGTGCGTTCGAGATTGTCGTCATGAAGCAGGAAGATCTCACCATCTTTCGATAACTTCGCGTCAAATTCGATCATCTTATGACCGTATTTTGCCCCAACGTCGATTGCCGCCAGGGTGTTTTCCGGGGCCAGTTTACCGCCGCCACGGTGGGCGACGATGCGGGGATAAGGCCAGTTACTCATACTCGTTGTCCTGTTTCACCATCAAAAAGATGTAGCTGATTTTCCGGCAGATGCAGCCACAGCGTGCTGCCTGCCGTCGGGCGCTCCTGATGCACCAGTCGCACCACCAGCTTCTGTTCGCCCCAGCGTCCGTGCGCCAGGTTATCTGCGCCGAGGATCTCCAGCGTGTCCATCACCAGCGGTATGCCGCCTTCTGCCTGCGAGCTGAACGCAATATGTTCCGGGCGAATGCCAAGAGTCATTTTACGCCCGGCATACTGACGGTAGCCACCGTTTAGCGGTAGCGCGATACCGCCATCCAGTTCGAAATGCGTGCCTTCGTTATTCACGCGGCCTGTCAGCAGGTTCATCGCCGGACTGCCGATAAAACTCGCCACAAACAGAGTGGCGGGCTTTTCGTAGACTTCAACTGGCGTGCCAATCTGTTCGGCAACGCCGCCGTTCATCACCATTACCCGCTGAGCGAGCGTCATCGCCTCAACCTGATCGTGAGTAACGTAGAGTGAAGTCGTTTTCAGGCGACGGTGCAGTTGTTGCAGCTCAAGGCGCATCTGAACGCGCAGCTTGGCATCGAGGTTAGAGAGCGGCTCATCAAACAGGAACACCGCCGGATCGCGCACAATCGCACGGCCCATCGCTACACGCTGACGCTGACCGCCAGAAAGCTCACGCGGACGGCGCTTGAGCAGGCCATCCAGCTCCAGAATGCGCGCCGCTTCTTTAACACGCTCGGCAATTTGTTGCTTGCCCATGCCGCGAATTTTCAGCCCCCACGCCATGTTTTCTTCGACACTCATATGCGGATAAAGCGCGTAGTTCTGGAACACCATCGCAATCCCGCGATCTTTCGGCTCCATTTCGGTCACGCGTTGGTCGTTAATCCAGATATCGCCTTCGGTGACCCGCTCCAGCCCGGCAACCATGCGCAGCAGCGTGGATTTCCCGCAGCCAGACGGCCCGACCATCACGATAAATTCGCCATCCGCCACATCAAGGGTCAGCGGTTTAATGACCTGGGTTTTGCCATCCCAGCTTTTGGTTACTGCCTGTAATTTCAGTCCTGCCATCTTATTTCTCACTATCGACCAGGCCGCGCACGAAGGCACGCTGCATCACTAAAACAATCACCACCGGAGGGATAAGCGTTAACAACATCGCCGCCATCACCGAATTCCATTCCGTGGTGCCTTCGCCTGTAGCGATCATCCCTTTGATTCCTGCCACGGTGGTGCCGAGATCAACATCGGTAATAATCAACAACGGCCACAAATACTGGTTCCAGCCGTAAATAAAAGTGATCACAAACAGCGCCGCCAGATTGGTTTTCGACAGCGGAAAAACGATGTCGCAAAAGAAACGCATTGGTGACGCGCCGTCGATCCGCGCGGCTTCCACCAGCTCATCCGGCAGCGTCATAAAGAACTGGCGGAACAGGAAGGTAGCAGTTGCCGAGGCCATCAGCGGCAGCGTTAAACCAGCGTAGCTGTCGAGCATGTTCAGGTTGGCGATGACTTCTACTGTCGGGAAGATACGCACTTCAACTGGCAGCATCAGGGTGATAAAAATCATCCAAAAGAAGAGGTTACGCAGCGGAAAACGAAACCAGACAATGGCAAATGCCGAGAGCATCGAGACGGTAATCTTGCCGAGCGTAATGCTGAACGCCATCACGAAGCTGTTAAGCAACATCCGCCAGAACGGCGCGCTATTTGTGCCTACCCCGTTCACCCAGATGTTGTGGATGTTTTCCAACAGATGCGTGCCGGGGATGAGCGTCATCGGCGCGGCGTAGACGGCCTGTTTATCCAGCGTCGCCGCGACAAACGCCACGTACAGCGGGAAGAGGATCACCGCGATCCCGAGGATCAGCATGGTATGGCTGAATATTGTCAGCCACGGACGGTTCTCAATCATTGGTAACGCACCTTGCTTTCAACATAGCGGAACTGCACCACCGTCAGCACGATGACGAGGCACATCAACACCACCGACTGCGCGGCAGACGAAGCCAGATCCAGTCCAGTAAAGCCTTCACGATAGATCTTATAAATCAGCGTCGTGGTGGCCTGAACCGGCCCGCCGGACGTGGCGGCATCGATCACCGGGAAGGTATCGAAGAAGGCGTATACCAGGTTCACCACCAGCAGGAAGAAACTCACCGGCGCAATCAGCGGCAGCGCAATCTTAAAGAAGCGGCGAATCGGGCCTGCACCGTCGATGGCTGCGGCTTCAATCAACGAACGGGGAATGGATTGCAGCGCGGCATAGAAGAACAGAAAGTTGTAGCTGATTTGCTTCCATACTGAGGCAAACACCACCAGGAACATTGCCTGACCGCTGTTTTGCGCATGGTTCCAGTCGTAGCCGAACTCAGCGAGAAAATGAGTGATCAGCCCGCGACCAGGGTTAAACAGGAAGATCCACAATACGGCGGCAACGGCGGGGGCCACGGCATACGGCAGCAGCATTAAGGTTTGATAGAAACGGCTGCCGCGCACGATGTACTCCACCAGCGCCGCGAAGAACAGCGACACCAGCAAACCGCTGACGGTGACAAAGGTGCTGAATTTTATCGTCGTCCAGAAGGAGTCGAGATAGTAGCTGTCATGAAACAGCGTGACGAAGTTATCCAGGCCGACAAACTGGCTGGAAAAGCCAAACGGATCGACGCTTTGTAGCGAGTACCACAACGCTTCGCCCGCAGGCCAGATAAAAAAGATAACGGTGATGATAAGCTGCGGCGCGACCAGCAAATAAGGCAGCCAGCGCGAGCGGAACACCGGACGGGATGATGACATTACGGTTAATTCCTGAACTGTGCCGGATGCGCTTCGCTTATCCGGCCTACACGCGATGCCAGGTCAGATAAGCGAAACGCATCCGACATTTCACTGGTTAAGACTTCGTAGATTTCTCAAAGCGGCGCAGTAACTGGTTCCCACGCTCAACAGCGGTATCCAGCGCCTGCTGTGGCGTCTTCTTACCGGTCCACACGCTTTCCAGCTCTTCATCCACAATCACGCGGATCTGCGGCATATTGCCCAGACGCAGCCCTTTGGTGAACGGCAACGGCGGCTTGTTCAGCATCTGACGCGTCGCGGTATCCGCCCCGGGGTTTTTCTCGTAAAAGCCCTGCTCACGGGTCAGGTCATACGCCGCTTTGGTGATTGGCAGATAACCGGTTTTCTGATGCCACTCGGCAGCGTTTTCTGGCTTCGCGAGGAAGTCGAGGAACTTCGCCACGCCGGTGTAAGTTTCTTTATCTTTGCCCTGCATCACCCACAGGCTGGCCCCGCCGATAATGGCGTTTTGTGGCGCATCTTTCGCATCGGCGTCGTACGGCATCATGCCTACGCCGTAGTTGAATTTGGCGTACTCGCGAATGTTGGCAAGAGAACCCGAAGAGGCGGTCGTCATCGCGCAATCACCGTTATAGAACTTCTCGGTAGATTCATCCTTACGCCCTACGTAACTGAAATCGCCCTTCTTGTTCATCTCTTCGAGCATGGCGATGTGTTTCACCTGCTCCGGCTTGTTGAACTCAAGCACCGCGTCCGTGCCGTCAAAGCCGTTGTTTTTGCTGGCAAACGGCAGACCGTTCCAGGCGCTAAAGTTTTCCAGTTGGATCCAGCCCTGCCAGCCGCTGGCGTAGCCGCTCTTCATACCAGAGGCTTTCAGTTTCGCGGCATAGTCTGCCAGATCCTGCCAGGTTTTCGGCGGCTGTTCCGGGTCTAACCCCGCTTTCTTGAAGGCGTCTTTGTTGTAATAGAGAACGGGAGTCGAGCTGTTGAACGGCTGGGAGAGTAAGTGACCGGTTTTGCTGTCAGAGTAGTAGCCTGAAACCGTCGGCACAAACTGCGACTCATCGAATTGAATCCCCGCTTCTTTAAACACGTCATACACCGGTTTAATGGCTTTCGACGCCATCATGGTGGCGGTGCCAACTTCATAAACCTGCAAAATAGCCGGCGCGTTGCCGGTACGAAATGCGGCAATCCCCGCACTTAAATTCTGTTCGTAGTTGCCTTTATAGGTCGGTACAATTTTGTAATCCGGGTTTTCGGCGTTAAAACGTTGGGCCAGAGAATCCACCTCTTTACCCAGTTCCCCTTCCATAGAATGCCAGAACGGAATGGTCGTCACTGCCTGTGCATTCCCCATTAACGCCAGTCCGAGCGCCAGTGCTGAAGCTGTATAATGTAACGGTTTCATCGTTTATCTCTCTTGTTGTACCGAATGCGCGAATTCACGCGTTTTATGCTCGCGGGGTAACATGACATGCTCGAATTACAGAAAAATAACTTTTTTGTTACATTTGTAAGATAGTAAGGTGTCAGAAAGATGACAAGGCAGTGACGGCGTAGGTGAGGGAAATTGGGAGATGGGGCACGGATAAGCGGGAAAAATAGAAGGTCTGAATCAAACTCTACAGATTGCTCATCGTTTCATGCCGGATGCGGCGTAAACGCCTTATCCGGCCTACAAGATCGTGCAAATTCAATATATTGCAACTCACCCAGTAGGCCTGATAAGCGCAGCGCATCAGGCAATTTTACATTTGTAACCTGTCTCAAAGGAGTCTTTTGACTCCTTATCAATCAACGTGTTATTACCCGCCTAAATACGCACTTCTCACCGCTTCATTCGCCAGTAGCGCGTCGCCGGTATCGGAAAGCACGACATGACCGTTTTCCAGCACATAGCCGCGATCTGCCAGCTTTAGCGCCTGGTTGGCGTTCTGCTCGACGAGGAAGATAGTCATCCCCTGCTCGCGCAGTTGCTCGATGGTGTCGAAAATTTGCTGGATGATAATCGGCGCAAGACCGAGCGATGGCTCATCAAGCAACAATAAACGCGGGTTGCTCATCAGCGCGCGACCAATCGCCAGCATCTGCTGCTCACCGCCGGACATGGTGCCCGCCCGCTGAACACGGCGCTCATGCAGACGTGGAAACAGTTCATAGACCCACTTTATGCGCTCCTGGAACTGGTCGCGTTCAGCAAAAAAGCCGCCCATCGCCAGATTCTCTTCCACCGTCATGCGTGAGAAGACGCGACGTCCTTCCGGGACAATCGCCACCGCTTCGCGCATGATTTTCGCCGTCTGCCAGTCGGTAATGTCTTTATCATCAAACACAATTCGCCCGCTGGTGGCGCGCGGGTCGCCACATAACGTGCCGAGCAAGGTGGTTTTCCCCGCCCCGTTCGCGCCAATCAGCGTGACAATTTCGCCCTGATTGATATGCAGGCTCACCTCATGCAGCGCCTGGATTTTGCCGTAGTGGGCACTGACTTTGTCAAAGGACAACATGACTTTTTCCATCTTATGCCTCACCTAAATAGGCACGGATCACGTCCGGGTTATTACGGATTTGCTCAGGCGTACCGTTTGCCAGTGGCGTCCCCTGATTGACCACGTAAATTCTGTCTGAAATCCCCATCACCAGTTTCATATCGTGTTCAATCAACAAAATAGTGGTGTTGTGATGGTTACGCAGTTCGGCAATCAGCTCATCCAGCTCTTTGGTTTCTTTCGGGTTAAGACCTGCCGCTGGTTCGTCGAGCATTAAAATCTCCGGCTGCGTTACCATGCAGCGGGCGATCTCCAGACGGCGCTGGTCACCGTAGGCCAGGTTACTCGCCTGACGGTTAGCGTGTTCGAGCAAACCAATGCGCTCAAGCCAGGTTGCGGCACGGTCGAGGGCTTCGCTCTGGGCGCGGCGGAAAGAAGGCGTTTTCAACAGGCCGGAGAACAGCCCGGTTTTCAGTTGCTGATGCTGCGCCACCAGCAAGTTTTCAATCACCGTCATTTCACGGAACAGACGCACATGCTGGAAGGTGCGCACCACGCCCATGCGGGCGATTTGCTGGCCGGGCAAACCTTCCAGATGCTGATCGCGCAGTAAAATAGTGCCGCCGGTGGGTTTGTAGAAACCGGTCAGGCAGTTAAAAACCGTGGTTTTTCCGGCACCGTTAGGGCCGATTAACGAGACGATCTCCTGCGGGTACAGTTCAAGATTGACGTTATTCACCGCCAGCAGGCCGCCGAAGCGCATCATCAGGCCGTTAACAGATAATAATGGCTGACTCATGCCTGCTCTCCTTTCGCTGCGCCGTTTTTCAGCTTGAGTTGCGGGCGCGTCATGGGCAGCAAGCCCTGCGGACGCCAGATCATCATCAGCACCATCAAACCACCGAGCATTAACATGCTGTATTCGTTGAAATCACGCATCAACTCTCGCGACACCACCAGCAAAATTGCAGCCAGAATCACCGCAAATTGCGAGCCCATACCACCGAGCACCACTATCGCCAGCACAAACGCCGATTCGGCAAAGGTGAAGGATTCCGGGCTGACAAATCCCTGACGCGCCGCGAACAGCGTTCCGGCAAAACCGGCAAACGCAGCGCTGATGGTAAAGGCAGTCAGCTTGATACGACGCGGGCTTAAGCCCAGCGAACGACAAGCGATTTCATCTTCACGCAACGCTTCCCAGGCGCGGCCCAGCGGCATCCGCAGTAAGCGATTAATGACAAACAGGCTTAACACCACCAACAGTAACGCCACCAGGTAGAGGAAGATGACGCGATCGGACGGGTCGTATTTCAGGCCAAAGAAATTGCTGAACGTATCCCAGCCGCCTTCGCGGGCGGTGCGACTGAACTCGAGTCCGAAGAGTGTCGGTTTCGGGATCTGACTGATTCCGTTCGGACCGCCGGTGATTTCCGTGTTATTGAGCAGCAATATGCGCACAATTTCGCCGAAACCGAGAGTAACGATCGCCAGATAGTCGCCACGTAAACGCAACACCGGGAAGCCGAGCAGGAAGCCCGCCGCCGCCGCCATCAACCCGGCAATCGGCAAACAGGTCCAGAAGCCAAGACCGTAATAGTGATTGAGCAAGGCAAAGGTGTAAGCGCCGATGGCGTAAAAACCACCGTAACCCAGTACCAGTAAGCCAGACAGCCCCACCACCACGTTCAACCCGAGGCCGAGGATAATGTAGATCATGGTCAGGGTGGCGATATCCACCGTCCCGCGCGACACCATAAACGGCCACGCCACCGCAAGCACCAGCAGTGCGACGAGGAACAGCTTTTGCTTCACCGTGGAACCATCAATTGCGGGCAGAATAAACTTCGGTCCGGAAACGCTTTTCAACCCTTTCTGAAACGCAGGTCGCACAAGCTGGAAGAAAAAGACCACCGCCGTGCCAATAAACACCCACTGCCAACGGATGTCTGAAGCCGTGTCGACCACCAGTTTGGTGCCGTCCAGCTCCAGTTGCACACCCATAAAGACGCCCGCGAGAACAAAGAACATGGCGGCAGAGAGCAGCGCCATTGCAATATGCATCGGTTTCATACTTTCTCTACCTCCGGGCGACCCAGAATACCGGTCGGCATCACCAGCAGCACCAGAATCAGCAGGGCAAATGAAACCACATCCTTATATTCCGTACTCAGATAGGCAGAAGAGAGCGCTTCCGCAATCCCCAGGATCAGACCGCCAATCATCGCTCCCGGAATACTGCCAATCCCACCGAGCACCGCAGCAGTAAAGGCTTTCATCCCGGCCATAAAGCCGATGTAGGGGTTAATTACGCCATAGAACTGACCGAGCAGCACACCTGCCACCGCCGCCATCGCCGCGCCAATCACAAAGGTCAGCGCAATCACCCGGTCAGTGTTGATGCCAAGCAGGCTCGCCATTTTCAGATCTTCCGCGCAAGCACGACAGGCGCGCCCCATGCGGGAATAGCGGATGAAAATTGTCAGCGCCAACATGGCGAGGAAGGTAACAATCCAGATCACCGCCTGCATGGTGGTAATAGAGGCAGAGAAGTTTTCACTATGGCCCACAACCCACTGACCGTTAAACAGGCTGGGTAGCGCCACGTCGCGCGAACCTTCGGTCAGGCTGACGTAGTTTTGCAGGAAGATGGACATGCCGATTGCCGAGATGAGCGCAATCAGGCGTTTAGAGTTACGCACCGGGCGATAGGCCACCCGTTCGATACTCCAGCCGTAGGCGCTGGCAATGACGATTGCGCCGACGAATCCCGCCACCACCAGCAGCCAGCCGGTATCAATGCCCAGCATCATCAGTGCGGCGATGATCATAAAAGAGACGTAGCTGCCGATCATATAAACCTCGCCATGGGCGAAGTTGATCATGCCGATAATGCCGTAAACCATGGTGTAGCCGATGGCTATCAGCGCGTAGGTACTGCCCAGCGTGACGCCGTTAAACATCTGCTGCAAGAAATACAAAAACTGCTCAGACATAAGGTAACCTTTCTAAAACCGCCCGCATTTCACGGGCGGTGGGATGATCACTTGGCTGCCGTCGATGAACCGTCGGCGTGCCACTGGAAGACACCAAAATCAAATCCCTTAAGATCGCCTTTTTCATCCCAGTTCAGCGGCCCAATCACGGTGTTTGCACCGTTAGCTTTTAAATCTTTCACCAGCGCCAGCGGCTCATCGCTGCCGGTACGCTCAAGGGCAGTCGCCAGAGATTGCACCGCCGCGTAGGTGATCCAGACATAAGGTCCGGACGGATCTTTCTTGTCTGCTTTCAGCGCATCAACGATGCCTTTGTTTGCCGGGTCCTGGTCATAGCGTTTTGGCATAGTGACCAACATACCTTCGGCGGCATCACCAGCAATGTTCGACAGCGACGCATTACCCACCCCTTCCGGCCCCATAAACTGAGTTTTCAGGCCAACGGAACGGGCCTGGCGCAGCATCTGCCCCATTTCCGGGTAGTAACCGCCGTAGTAAACGAAGTCGATGTTTTCTTTTTTCAGGCGGGCGATCAGCGCGGAGAAATCTTTCTCACCAGCGGTAATACCGTCGAAGAAGACGACGTTGGCATTGGCTGCTTTCAATCCGTCCTGCACCGAACGCGCCAGCCCTTCGCCATACTGTTGTTTGTCGTGAATGATGGCGATGCGCTGGGGCTTCACCGTCTCAAGAATGTATTTTGCCGCTGTTGGCCCCTGGGAAGAGTCCAGCCCGGCAGTACGCATGATGTGTTGATAACCGCGTTGAGTCAGCTCCGGGTTGGTCGCCCCCGGCGAGATCATCAAAATACCTTCATCTTCGTAGATATCTGATGCAGGTTGGGTAGAAGAGGAACACAGATGACCAATAACGTATTTAATGCCGTCGTTAACGATTTTGTTGGCGACCGCAACGGCTTGTTTCGGGTCGCAGGCGTCGTCATATTCCACGCCCACCAGCTTATCGCCTTTAATTCCCCCTTTGGCATTAATGTCTTTAATCGCCTGACGCGCGCCGTTAAATTCCATATCGCCCCACTGGGCAATCGGACCGGACATCGCGCCGACAACGGCAACTTTAATATCGTCGGCCATAGCAGTGTGTGAAATTGTCAGTGCAATCATCCCTGCGATGATAGTTTTCGCATTCCGTTTCATAGTCAAAAATCCCCATTCGTGATGTTGTGTTGCTTTGTTTTTATGTGTTAACAAATCAGACTGTACTTTTTTTATACTGCACTGTTTTTGCCTGTCGGATTAAGGGTTTAGCGCAGTGTTTTGTGATAATAGCGATTAAAATCCCTATTTTTCAGTCGATTAAGAACAGATAATATTCTGAATTTATTGATAGATAAACAGAAAAAAGCGCCGTTGTCAGCATAAAATAACGGTACAAAGGGCGGAATAATTCACTACCATTCAGGGGATTATGCTGGACATTTTTCATTCTCTAATGTTTTTAATTTGTAATTATTGCTGTTAAAAAATTAATCACCTGCCAAAAGAAATAAAAAAGAGAAAGCCTCCGATTAAATTATTTCGCTACACTGGTTCCACTTTTGTGATTTACACGGGTTCCCCATGAAGCTGACCATCATTCGATTAGAACACTTTAGCGACCAGGACCGGATTGATCTGCAAAAGATCTGGCCGGAGTACTCCCCTTCCTCTTTACAGGTTGACGATAACCACCGTATCTACGCCGCGCGTTTTAACGAGCGCCTGCTCGCGGCCGTGCGGGTAACCTTAAACGGCACCGAGGGGGCACTGGATTCCCTGCGCGTGCGGGAAGTCACCCGACGTCGCGGTGTGGGGCAATATCTGTTGGAAGAGGTTTTGCGTAACAATCCTGGCGTTTCAGGCTGGTGGATGGCGGATGCAGGCGTGGAAGATCGCGGCGTGATGACGGCGTTTATGCAGGCGCTGGGGTTTACGGCACAACAGGGCGGCTGGGAGAAGCGTTAATCGTCAAGTTTGATTTCAAAAGTGATGACCAACGAGAAATTGCCTGATGCGCTACGCTTATCAGGCCTACAATGTGTGCTGCAATTTACTGATTTCTTTGGATCTTGTAGGCCGGATAAGGCGTTTACGCCGCATCCGGCATGAAGCATGCGTACTCGATATTAGCAATTTGGCGGCAACCCAAAGTTGCCGATTAATGATTACTTCGCATCGGTCGCCGTGCCGTTGGCGTGCCAGTCAAATACGCCGAACTCAAAGCCTTTCAGATCGCCTTTCTCATCCCAGGTCAGCGGCCCCATCACGGTATCCACGGAGTTCGCTTTCAGGTATTTGGCGATTTCAGCCGGATCGTCAGACTGATTCAGGCCCGCCTGCAAAGATTGCAGCGCGGCGTAGGTGGTCCAGACGAACGCGCCGCTTGGGTCCTGTTTTTTCGCTTTGATCGCGTCAACAATTGGTTTGTTCGCCGGAACCTGATCGTAGTTCTTCGGCTTGGTTACCAGCAACCCTTCCGCTGATTCGCCCGCAATGTTAGACAGCGAGACGTTAGCCACGCCTTCCGGCCCCATAAACTGGGTTTTCAACCCTGCCGCGCGTGCCTGACGCAGGATCTGCCCCATTTCCGGGTGGTAACCACCGTAGTAAACGAAGTCGATATTCTCTTTCTTCAAACGCGCCACCAGCGTTGAGAAATCTTTTTCCCCGGCGGTGATGCCATCAAAGAACACCACGTTAGCATTGCCTTTCTTAAGGCCGTCCTGCACCGCTCGCGCCAGACCTTCGCCGTATTGCTGTTTGTCGTGGACGATAGCAATACGCTGCGGTTTCACCTTCTCAAGAATATATTTCGCCGCCGTCGGCCCCTGGTCGGAGTCCAGACCGGTGGTGCGCAGGATCAGCTGATAGCCACGGGCGGTCAGCTCTGGCGCGGTTGCCGCTGGGGTGATCATTAAAATGCCTTCGTCTTCGTAGATGTCAGACGCTGGCTGCGTTGATGAAGAACAGAGGTGGCCAATGACATATTTAATGCCGTCGTTAACGACTTTGTTCGCCACCGCGACCGCCTGTTTCGGGTCACAGGCATCGTCATATTTTACGATTTGCAGTTTGTTGCCTTTCACGCCGCCTTTAGCGTTAATATCCGCAACTGCCTGCTCTGCGCCAGTAAACTCCTGGTCGCCATACTGGGCCACCGGACCGGACATTGCGCCCACGACCGCGACTTTAATATCTTCTGCCAGAGCCATATTGCTGAATGCCAGCGCGATACATCCTGCCAGTAACGCTTTACCCTTTATATTCATCCTGAGAATCCCCATTCTTCTGGTTATTACGTGTATTGTGATGTTGTTGTTCAGCACTTTATTTCGTTTTATGCATGGCTACCCGTGCTTTAGCAGCATACTCTGCTAAAACATACCCGATTTTTATGATATTGGAATAGCTATTTTGACAGTTTATTAACAATCTGCGTGGAGATTGGCGTTTTGCCGGAGGGGGTCATTGAGTATTGCAGAGGTCCAAAAAATAAAAACCCCGGACTCTCATCCAGGGTTCTCTGCTTAACAGCGGTAATTACGCTTCAATGGCAGCGCGAAGTTTTTTCATCGCGTTCTTTTCCAGCTGGCGCACACGCTCAGCGGAAACGCCGTAACGGTCAGCCAGTTCCTGCAACGTGGACTTATTGTCTTCGTCCAACCAGCGTGCGCGGATAATGTCCTGGCTACGCTCATCCAGGCCCTGCATCGCGTCGGTCAGACGGTTTGCCGCCTGCTCTTCCCAGTTATCATCTTCAATGCCGTCGGCAAAGTTGGACGATTTATCCTGCAGATAGAGCACCGGAGCCATCGGCTGGCTGTCGGAATCGTCATCGGAAGACAGGTCAAAGGTCATGTCCTGTGCCGCCATACGCGATTCCATCTCACGTACGTCTTTGCTGGTTACGCCCAGTTCACGGGCCACCATTTCGACTTCATCCTGATTAAACCAGCCCAGACGCTGCTTGGTTTTACGCAGGTTGAAGAACAGTTTGCGCTGCGCTTTGGTGGTCGCAACTTTGACGATACGCCAGTTGCGCAGAACGTATTCGTGGATCTCTGCTTTGATCCAGTGAACGGCGAAGGAGACCAGGCGCACACCCACTTCCGGGTTAAAACGGCGCACTGCTTTCATCAGGCCGATGTTACCTTCCTGAATCAAATCCGCCTGTGGCAGGCCATAGCCCGCATAATTACGAGCAATATGAACAACAAACCGCAGGTGAGACAGGATCAGCGTTTTTGCTGCTTCCAGATCGCCATGGTAATGCAGCTTTTCAGCCAGCGCCCGCTCCTCGTCAGCCGACAACATCGGCCACGCGTTAGCTGCCCGGATGTAGGAATCCAGGTTGCCAACTGGGGCTAAAGCTAAACTTTGCATTTTGTCAGTCATTCAAATCCTCTCAATCGATATCTTCTGGCGCTTCAGTGGTAGCAACAACTGTGCCAGAGCTTAAGAGCAACGAGGTTATCATTCACTGTTTTATCAGACCGTGATTTTATCCACAAGTTCAATGCAACGCTGTGAATAAATTACGCACAAAATGTGACATAGAGATGAAATACCGGGAAGAGACAACGGGGTCTCTTTCCCTGCTACGGAACCCATTGCAGGGAAAGAGTATAACACGCTTTTATTATTCAGGCGTAAAGTGGCGTAAATGTTGTACCGTGGCAAGCCAGGCTGCCACCCAGCCAATCATCGAACACACCAGCAGCAAAAGCAGACATTCATCGAAAGATAAGCCATTGATATCAAACTTCGTTCCGAAAACCTGTGCCACTTCCGCAACCGCCGAAGACAAACGCAGGACCAGAATTTCCGACAAAATTAATGACAGCAATGCGCCAGAAAATCCCAGCAATGCGCCACCGTACAGGAATGGGCGCAGGATGAAACCATCTGTCGCACCAATCAGTTTCTGTACGTTAATGGAGTCACGGCGAGCAAAGATGCTCAGACGCACACTGTTACCGATGACGAGGAACACTGCCGCCACCATCAATACGCCGATCATTGCCGAAACGCGCCCGACCAGCCCGGTCAACGCCGCCAGACGGGCAAACCAGCTGTCATCCATTCGCACTTCGTCAATGCCGTTGATCTGGGTGATACGATCGCGCAAGGTATTCAGTGACTCGGTCCCCTGAAAATCGAGTTTCGGGATTACCACCGCCACTGCCGGAAGCGGGTTTTCTTCCAGCATATCCAGCGCACCACCAAAACCAGACCAGTTACGGAACTCGCCCAGTGCGTCTTCACGAGAAAGATAGTTTACTTTCTCTACACCTTGCTCGGCCTGCAACTGTGCCACCACGCCCGCAGCGGCGTCATCGTCCAGCGTTTTTTGCAGATAAACGGTGATTTGCGGTGACGGATAATACTGCGTCGCCGCCTGGTTAACGTTTTTGTACACCATATAACAGACGCTGGGCAGCGTCAGAGAGATGGCGATAACCATCACCGTTAAAAACGTGGCGAACGGTTTGCTTTTCAGATCCTGCAAAGCGCCGTGGAAAGCATAGCGCACCTGTTCGTTGAAAACGTTAGTTTTGCGGTTTACCGGTTTTGGCGAGGATTTCGCGCGTTTCGGCGCATTACGACCGCCGTCGCCAGAGCCGCCGACCGATTTACGGAAGCGATCCAGACGCCCGCCAAACTGCCGGATATGATTGATTGCATCGCGCTTATTCATGGCCCACGCCTCCATGCAAGTGACCATCGCTCAGGGTGAGCATGCGATAGGAACGCCGCGAAATCAGGTTGATGTCGTGCGTTGCCATCAATACGGTTACCCCAACGCGGTTGAATTCTTCAAACAGACGTAGAATTCCTTCTGACAACGCGTCGTCAAGGTTACCGGTCGGTTCATCCGCCAGCAGTACCGCGGGCTTGTTCACCACCGCGCGGGCAATGCCAACACGCTGTTGTTCACCGCCGGAAAGCTGAATAGGGAAGTTCTTCGCTTTGTCCAGTAGCCCGACTTTATCCAGCGCCGCCGATACACGACGACGAATATCGTCACCGCTGGCACCGGCGATAATCAGCGGGATCGCCACGTTATCGTAGACAGTACGGTCCATCAGTAGATGGTGATCCTGGAAAATCATGCCAATCTGGCGGCGCAGAAACGGAACTTCACGGTTTTTCAGACGCGTGATGTCATGGCCGCTAAACCAGATTTTCCCGGCGCTGGGCCGCTCAATCCCACAGATCAGCTTCAGGAGGGTACTTTTCCCTGCGCCGGAATGACCGGTCAGAAACGCCATCTCACCCGGCTGCATATGGAACGTAACGCCCTGCAGCGCCTGTCTCCCACCGAGATAAGCCTTGCTGACATGTTCAAAGCGAATCATTGTTAATCCTCTCGGGCAAAAAGTGCCTCTATAAAGTCGTCCGCTTTAAACGGACGCAAATCCTCAATACGTTCGCCGACACCAATGTAGCGGATAGGGATACCAAACTGGTCAGCCACCGAGAAAATTACCCCGCCTTTCGCCGTGCCGTCCAGTTTCGTTAGCGTGATGCCGGTTAAGCCAACGGCTTCGTGGAACAGTTTGGCCTGGCTTACTGCATTCTGCCCGGTACTGGCGTCGATAGTCAGCATAACTTCATGCGGAGCTTCAACGTCGAGTTTCTTCATCACGCGGACGATTTTCTTCAACTCTTCCATCAAGTGCGATTTGTTCTGCAGGCGTCCGGCGGTATCGGCAATCAGAACGTCGATGTTACGCGCTTTAGCGGCCTGAATGGCGTCGAAGATAACAGAAGCGGAATCCGCACCGGTATGCTGGGCAATCACCGGAATATTGTTGCGCTGACCCCAGACCTGAAGCTGTTCAACCGCTGCTGCACGGAAAGTATCGCCCGCCGCCAGCATCACTGATTTACCCTGCTGCTCAAACTGACGCGCCAGCTTACCAATCGTCGTGGTTTTACCCACACCGTTGACGCCCACCATCAGGATCACGAACGGCGTTTTACCTTCAACGTTCAGCGGTTCATCGACTTTCGCCAGAATCTCGCCCATCTCTTCTTTCAGCAGGCCATAGAGCGCCTCGGCATCACGTAGCTGCTTGCGGGTCGCACCTTCTGTCAGATTGGTGATAATTTTACGCGTGGTTTCCACGCCCACATCGGCGATGAGCAATTGCTCTTCCAATTCTTCAAACAGATCATCGTCGATTTTTTTACCGCGGAACAGGCTGATAAATCCGGAACCGAGGTTTTCTTTGGTTTTTAACAGGCTGCGTTTCAGGCGCGCGAAGAAACCTTCTTTGGTCGGTTTTTCCTGCTCCTGAGCGATTTCTTCCACCGGCTGCTCTTCTTCTGCCGGAGGAACCACCATCACCGCCTCTTCTGCCGCTTCGGCAGCCAGCGCCTGTGCTTCCAGCTCTTCGTCGGTGATTTCGTCTTTAGCCGCTTCTTCTTCCGCCGCTTCGACAATCTCTACGGTTTCCGCTTCGGCCTGCCACTCTTCTGGCGAAACCTCTTCGGCTTTGACGTCTTCCGGCAACGGCAGCTCTTCACGCTCGATAGCCACAGGCTCTGGCGTAACTTCAGGTTCAATGACTGACGCTGGCGTTTCTTCAACTATCGTTTCCGGCTCAGTAATAACTTCCGGTTCAGCAACAGCTTCAGGCTGCGCTTTTTCACTTTCAGCAACCTGTTCAGTAACTTCCACAACGTCGGCAGCAAAAGTTTCCGCCTCGGCTTCAGTATGCGCCTGCGGCTGCTCTTCAACGGCTTGTTCAGAAGCCTTCGCAGGCTCTTGCGCCGGAACGATTTCTTCTACAACCGGTTGTTCGTTCTGGACTTCTGTCTCTTTTTCCGGGGTCTGCTCTTTTTGACCAAAGCCCAGCCAGGAAAAAAAGCCACGTTTTTTTTCTTTCGCCATTTGCGACTACACTCCTCGCTGTTGCTTCATGGCACAGCGTTAACGCTATGTACATAGCAGCTAAAAAAATGATGAAATAGTCTATCACTTAACTTAATTCACATCACCGCCTGCAAGTATGTGTTATCTGGCGGATTGAGCAATTTATCATGAAAAAACCGAATCATTCCGGCAGCGGCCAAATCCGCATTATTGGCGGGCAGTGGCGAGGCCGTAAACTCCCGGTTCCTGATAGTCCAGGTCTGCGCCCCACCACCGACCGCGTACGCGAAACGTTGTTTAACTGGCTGGCTCCGGTCATTGTTGACGCCCAATGTCTGGATTGCTTCGCCGGGAGCGGCGCGCTGGGGCTGGAAGCGTTATCGCGCTACGCTGCGGGGGCCACGTTGATTGAGATGGATCGCGCGGTTTCTCAACAGTTAATTAAGAATCTGGCGACACTAAAAGCAGGTAATGCACGCGTGGTGAACAGCAACGCGATGTCATTCCTGGCGCAAAAAGGCACACCGCATAATATCGTTTTTGTCGATCCACCGTTCCGCCGTGGCTTGTTAGAAGAGACGATAAATTTACTGGAAGATAACGGCTGGCTGGCTGACGAAGCCCTGATTTATGTCGAAAGCGAAGTCGAAAACGGTCTGCCCACTGTTCCGGCGAACTGGTCATTACATCGGGAAAAAGTGGCGGGTCAGGTGGCTTATCGGCTGTATCAACGCGAAGCACAAGGAGAAAGTGATGTTGATTAATATTGGTCGTGTGTTAATGCTCTGCGTTTGGGGATTTTTAATCCTCAACCTGGTGCATCCCTTCCCGCGTCCGCTGAATATTTTCGTTAACGTGGCGCTGATTTTTACCGTGCTGATGCATGGTATGCAGCTGGCGCTATTGAAATCCACTTTGCCGAAAGATGGCCCGCAGATGACCACCGCCGAAAAGGTGCGGATTTTCCTTTTCGGCGTGTTTGAACTGCTGGTCTGGCAGAAGAAATTTAAAGTTAAAAAATAACCTTATTGTTTGCTGACAAAGCTGACAAAGCGCGTTCCTTTATAGCTCAGCGTACCTTTATCGCCCACTGTCAGGGCATGGTACTGCTGGGCGTCGAGGCGAAAGGTCTGTTCCATTCCTCCGCTTTGCGGTTTGAAGCTCGCCTCATAGCGCATGCTGGTACCAGCCGGTGTCACTTCCTGCTGGCGCGAACGGCGATCGTTAATCGGTTTTTCCCGCTTATTGCTCACTACCACCAGCTTTTGCTGGAGTGGCGCTATATCATTATCAGCTTTTTCCCGTCGTTGTTGCATAAAACGAAACGATGCGGCGACGATAATTAAGCCAATGATAACAATAAAGAAAAGAGGTGGTTTGCTCATCTTTATCCCTCATCGGAAAATGCGGAAATAAGCATACCCTGCCAGTTATGGTGTTGTCATCCGTCCACCCTCGCCACTAAACTGGAAGCAAGACCGTAGGCATTCCGCTTACGAAAAAATAACGAATTCAAGGAACTAAGATGCTTTGGTCGTTTATCGCAGTCTGTCTTTCCGCATGGCTATCTGTGGATGCTTCGTATCGTGGGCCAACCTGGCAACGCTGGGTGTTTAAACCGTTAACCCTTCTTCTCCTGCTGTTACTGGCATGGCAAGCGCCGATGTTCGACGCCATTAGCTATCTGGTGCTGGCAGGGCTGTGCGCTTCACTGCTGGGCGATGCGCTAACCCTGTTGCCACGTCAACGTCTGATGTACGCCATCGGCGCGTTTTTCCTCTCGCACCTGCTGTACACCATCTATTTCGCCAGCCAGATGACGCTCTCATTCTTCTGGCCTTTGCCGCTGGTGTTGCTGGTGCTGGGTGCGCTGTTACTGGCGATTATCTGGACGCGTCTGGAAGAGTATCGTTGGCCTATCTGCACGTTTATCGGCATGACGCTGGTGATGGTGTGGCTGGCAGGTGAACTGTGGTTCTTCCGTCCGACCGCTCCGGCGCTCTCTGCGTTTGTCGGCGCTTCGTTGCTGTTTATAAGTAACTTTGTCTGGCTGGGTAGCCACTATCGCCGACGCTTCCGTGCGGACAACGCGATTGCCGCCGCTTGTTATTTTGCCGGTCACTTCCTCATCGTCCGCTCGCTGTATCTCTGATAAAACTTGACTCTGGAGTCGACTCCAGAGTGTATCCTTCGGTTAATGAGAAAAACTTAACCGGAGGATGCCATGTCGACTCCTGACAATCACGGCAAGAAAGCCCCTCAATTTGCCGCGTTCAAACCGCTACCCACGGTTCAGAACGCCAACGACTGTTGCTGCGACGGCGCATGTTCCAGCACGCCAACGCTCTCTGAAAACGTCTCCGGCACCCGCTATAGCTGGAAAGTCAGCGGCATGGACTGCGCCGCCTGTGCGCGCAAGGTAGAAAATGCCGTGCGCCAGCTTGCAGGTGTGAATCAGGTGCAGGTGCTGTTCGCCACCGAAAAACTGGTGGTTGATGCCGACAATGACATCCGTGCACAAGTTGAATCTGCGGTGCAAAAAGCAGGCTATTCCCTGCGCGATGAACAGGCAGCCGTAGAACCGCAAGCATCACGCCTGAAAGAGAATCTGCCGCTGATTACGCTAATCGTGATGATGGCAATCAGCTGGGGGCTAGAGCAGTTTAATCATCCGTTCGGTCAACTGGCGTTTATCGCGACCACACTGGTTGGGCTGTACCCGATTGCGCGCCAGGCATTACGACTGATCAAATCGGGCAGCTACTTCGCCATTGAAACGTTAATGAGCGTAGCCGCCATTGGCGCGCTGTTTATTGGCGCAACCGCCGAAGCTGCGATGGTGTTGCTGCTATTTTTGATTGGTGAACGACTGGAAGGCTGGGCCGCCAGCCGCGCACGTCAAGGGGTCAGCGCGTTAATGGCGCTGAAACCGGAAACCGCCACGCGCCTGCGTAATGGCAAGCGTGAAGAGGTAGCAATTAACAGCCTGCGTCCGGGCGATGTTATCGAAGTTGCGGCAGGTGGGCGTTTACCTGCCGACGGTAAACTGCTCTCACCGTTTGCCAGTTTTGATGAAAGCGCCCTGACCGGCGAATCCATTCCGGTGGAGCGCGCGACGGGCGATAAAGTCCCTGCAGGTGCCACCAGCGTAGATCGTCTGGTAACGCTGGAAGTGCTGTCAGAACCGGGTGCCAGCGCCATTGACCGGATTCTGAAACTGATCGAAGAAGCCGAAGAGCGCCGCGCGCCCATTGAGCGGTTTATCGACCGTTTCAGCCGTATCTACACGCCCGCGATTATGGCCGTCGCCCTGCTGGTAACGCTGGTGCCGCCGCTGCTGTTTGCCGCCAGCTGGCAAGAGTGGATTTATAAAGGTCTGACGCTGCTGCTGATTGGCTGCCCGTGTGCGTTAGTTATCTCCACGCCTGCGGCGATAACCTCCGGGCTGGCGGCAGCGGCACGCCGCGGGGCGCTGATTAAAGGTGGCGCGGCGCTGGAACAGCTAGGTCGTGTTACCCAGGTGGCATTTGATAAAACCGGCACGCTGACCGTCGGCAAACCGCGCGTTACCGCGATTCATCCAGCAACGGGTATTAGCGAATCTGAACTGCTGTCGCTGGCAGCGGCGGTAGAACAAGGCGCGACGCATCCACTGGCGCAAGCCATCGTACGCGAAGCACAGGTTGCTGAACTCGCCATTCCCACCGCCGAATCACAGCGGGCGCTGCTCGGGTCTGGCATTGAAGCGCAGGTTAACGGTGAGCGCGTGTTGATATGCGCTGCCGGAAAACATCCGGCTGTTGCATTTGCTGGTTTGATTAATGAACTGGAAAGCGCCGGGCAAACGGTAGTGCTGGTAGTGCGTAACGATGACGTGCTTGGCGTAATTGCATTGCAGGATACCCTGCGCGCCGACGCCGCAACTGCCATCAGCGAACTGAGCGCCCTGGGTGTCAAAGGGGTGATCCTCACTGGCGATAATCCACGCGCAGCGGCGGCAATCGCCGGTGAACTGGGGCTGGAATTTAAAGCGGGCCTATTACCAGAAGATAAAGTCAAAGCGGTGACCGAGCTGAATCAACATGCGCCTCTGGCGATGGTCGGTGACGGTATTAACGACGCGCCTGCCATGAAAGCTGCCGCCATAGGGATTGCAATGGGCAGTGGCACAGATGTGGCGCTGGAAACCGCCGACGCAGCATTAACCCATAACCACCTGCGCGGCCTGGCGCAGATGATTGAACTGGCACGCGCCACTCACGCCAATATCCGCCAGAACATCACCATTGCGCTGGGGCTGAAAGGGATCTTCCTCGTCACAACGCTGTTAGGGATGACCGGACTATGGCTGGCTGTGCTGGCAGATACGGGTGCGACGGTGCTGGTGACAGCGAATGCGTTAAGATTGTTGCGCAGGAAGTAAAAGTGTTGCCTGATAGCCTCTGGCTATCAGGCTTAGTGCTGAGGCGGGAACGGCGGCATAGTCAGGAAAGCATAATAAAGCGCTAACATCAGAATGACGGAGATAACACAGCATGCAGCAACCAGGCGGGATGCTATGGATGGCCTTTTGAACATCAACCACAGGGCATAAGCAAGCCCGACACCGTTAAGTAAAGGTAAAAAAATCATTAGCCAGAGCCAACCCCAGGCAAGTACCCCCAGCCATCCCCCCACGACGATAAAAACAGGGATCAGCCAATTGGGGGTGAAGATCGCTAGCAATCCCAGCAATGCCAGACAAACTGGAATTAAATAATCCATTTGTGCATTCCATTACGTTTGCGTGCCGGATGCGGCGTAAACGCCTTATCTGGCCTACACAGGGCATCGAACTCGTAGGCATGATAAGACGCGACAGCGTCGCATCAGGCATTGCGCACCGTATCGCCAGATGCAGCTTGAACGCCTTATCCGTCCTACAAACCGGTTGCAAGCCGCAAAATTGAGCGCGATCGGTCCGCTAGCCTGATCCACCTTACCCCGATTTGCGAATCAAATAACGATAAGGCAGTCCATCGGTCTCTTTCGCAACCAGTTCGTGTTCCATAAAGGTACAAAACCCAGGAATATCGCGTGTCGTCGCCGGATCGTCAGCAATAATCAGCAACGTTTCACCTGGCTGCATATTGCGCACAGTTTTGCGCACCATCATTACTGGTTCCGGGCAGCGCAGGCCAAGTGCGTCGAGTGTGTGGTCAGGGCTGGAAAAGAGATCGGTCATTTTCTTCTCATCACATAAAAAAACGGCGCTAGTTTACGCCCTGTGAGTCCGTAAGCAAACCAGGTTAACGATTGCGTGAAAATTAACCATTGCATTGTCAACGTAAAGCAGTATCATGCGGCGGCTCGAAAAAAGGGTCAGCACGTTATTATGTTAAGGTAACAGACGTGTCGTACGTATTGGGTTCCCTCACCCCAATGGTTAATCAAAAAGGTACAATATGAACGTTTTCTCGCAAACTCAACGCTATAAGGCGTTGTTCTGGTTATCGTTATTTCATCTGTTGGTGATCACCTCCAGTAACTATCTGGTTCAGCTTCCCGTATCCATTTTTGGTTTCCATACCACCTGGGGCGCGTTTAGCTTTCCGTTTATTTTCCTTGCTACCGACCTGACTGTGCGTATTTTTGGCGCACCGCTGGCCCGTCGTATCATCTTTGCGGTGATGATCCCGGCGTTACTGATCTCCTACGTCATCTCGTCGCTGTTCTATATGGGTTCCTGGCAGGGATTCGGCGCGCTCGCCCACTTCAACCTGTTTGTCGCCCGTATCGCCACCGCCAGTTTCATGGCCTACGCGCTGGGGCAAATCCTCGACGTGCACGTTTTTAACCGCCTGCGTCAGAGTCGTCGCTGGTGGCTGGCACCGACGGCTTCCACCCTGTTTGGTAACGTCAGCGACACGCTGGCCTTCTTCTTCATTGCCTTCTGGCGCAGCCCAGATGCCTTTATGGCTGAACACTGGATGGAAATCGCGCTGGTCGATTACTGTTTCAAAGTGTTAATCAGTATCGTTTTCTTCCTGCCAATGTATGGCGTATTACTCAATATGCTGTTGAAAAGACTGGCAGATAAATCCGAAATCAACGCTTTGCAGGCGAGTTAAAGGTTCGTTATCAGAGTTGTGATAAGATGGATGAATGAGCCGTTATGGCCGTTTATCGAAAGGAAGAAGTCAATGCGCAATCTGGTTAAATATGTCGGAATTGGCCTGCTGGTTATGGGGCTTGCGGCCTGTGATGATAAAGACACTAACGCTACGGCGCAGGGTTCGGTCGCGGAAAGTAACGCTACCGGGAATCCCGTCAACCTGCTTGATGGCAAGTTAAGTTTCTCGCTGCCAGCGGATATGACCGACCAGAGCGGTAAGCTGGGAACGCAGGCTAATAACATGCATGTCTGGTCCGACGCCACCGGGCAAAAAGCAGTCATCGTCATCATGGGCGATGATCCGAAAGAAGATCTGGCGGTGCTGGCGAAGCGCCTGGAAGATCAGCAACGTAGCCGCGATCCGCAGCTGCAAGTGGTAACCAATAAAGCCATTGAGCTGAAAGGTCACAAAATGCAGCAGTTAGACAGCATTATCTCCGCGAAAGGCCAGACGGCGTACTCTTCCGTTATTCTGGGTAACGTGGGTAATCAACTGCTGACCATGCAAATTACGCTGCCAGCTGACGATCAGCAAAAAGCACAGACCACCGCAGAAAACATCATTAATACGCTGGTTATTCAGTAAGTTTTAAGATGATGAGATGGCCTCAGGTACTTCCACCGGAGGCCGTTTTTTTAATCGCCACGTCAGTAATAACGCGATTGCGACCAGTCCCGCCGCCGCCAGATAAATCACCGGGACGCCCGCCCAACTCATCACCAGCCCAGCCAGTGGTCCGGTCACGCCAAGCGATAAATCCATAAATACGGTGTAAGTTGCCAGCGCCGCCCCCTGATTTTGCTGCGGAACCGCTTTTACCGCCACTACGCCCAATGCCGGGAACACCAGCGAAAACCCCGCCCCCGCGAGTAAGACGCCAATTTTCGCCATCCACGGCATGGTCGCCACGCCGACCAACAGCAGGCCAATAATCTCAACGCTAAAGCAGAGCATCGCCACATTTAAGCCGCCGATACGATTTATGCCGTTAGGGAATAACAATCGCGTTCCAACAAATGCACAGCTAAACAGCGTCAGCGCAAAAGCCGCACCGTCCCAGCCTTTAGCGTCATAAAACAATGTGATAAAGGTGGCGATAACGCCAAATCCGGCAGAAGCCAACGCCAGCGCCATGCCGTACAGCCAGACACGCCCAAGCACCGCGCGAAACGGCAGCGGTTTGCCTTTGCTGGCTTTCACCGTTGGACGCGGTATAGCCAACAAAATTGCCACCAGCGCCACGCCCATGATGATTAACGCTAACGCTTGTAACCCGCCCCAGTGATAAAACATCACACCTAACGGAGCTCCCATCGCCATCGCCCCGTAAGTGACAATGCCATTCCACGAAATCACCCGCCCGATATGCAGCGAACCAACCACGCCAACGCCCCATAGGGTCGATCCCGTTCCGGCAAAACTTTGCCCAATCCCAAGGATCACGCGCCCCAGGCACAGTAATAACAGGCTGATGACGGGCAGACTGGCGGTTAATCCTGCCGTCAGATACCCCAAACCGCTCAAAAAGCAGCCGCATAAACCGAAGACGACAATCTTTTTAGGTCCCAGCAAATCGGCGTAACGTCCGGCATGAGGGCGGCTCAGCAAGGTGGCGAAATATTGCAGGCTGATAACCAATCCTGCCCAGAAAGCGCTAAAGCCCATCACATCATGGACATAGCCCGGTAATACAGCGAGCGGCAACCCGATGGTGAGGTAGCTGGCGAAGTTAAACATGACAATGGAGACAATGCGCAAATTCAGGCGCAATCCGTTTAGCGCGGGTTCGGCTACGGGTTCGGGCATGAGGATCACCACATTTTTACAACAGTGTTTCATTTTTACCACGTGCTGACGTGAAAATCAGCAGTAAGAATCAGAATATTGCTGGCGTGACTCCCGCTACACTTAATACAAAAAGTCACAAGGAAGCCCCAATGGAAACCCCTCAACCCGATAAAACGGGCATGCACATTCTGCTTAAACTGGCCTCGCTGGTAGTGATCCTCGCGGGCATTCACGCAGCGGCAGATATCATTGTGCAACTGTTACTGGCGCTGTTTTTTGCCATCGTCCTCAACCCGCTCGTCACCTGGTTTATTCGTCGCGGAGTACAACGCCCCGTTGCCATTACGATTGTGGTGGTGGTGATGCTGATCGCACTAACCGCGCTGGTCGGCGTACTGGCGGCATCGTTTAACGAATTTATCTCTATGCTGCCGAAGTTTAATAAGGAGCTGACGCGCAAACTTTTTAAATTGCAGGAGATGTTGCCTTTTCTTAATTTGCATATGTCGCCGGAGCGAATGCTGCAGCGGATGGACTCGGAAAAAGTGGTTACCTTCACCACGGCGCTAATGACCGGGCTTTCCGGGGCAATGGCGAGCGTACTTTTGCTGGTGATGACCGTAGTTTTCATGCTGTTTGAAGTACGCCACGTCCCCTACAAAATGCGTTTTGCGTTGAATAATCCACAGATTCACATCGCCGGGCTACACCGCGCCTTAAAAGGTGTTTCGCACTATCTGGCATTGAAAACACTGCTAAGTTTATGGACAGGCATTATCGTCTGGCTGGGGCTGGAACTTATGGGCGTACAGTTTGCGCTGATGTGGGCGGTACTGGCGTTTTTGCTTAACTACGTCCCCAATATCGGCGCGGTAATTTCCGCCGTACCGCCAATGATTCAGGTGCTGCTGTTTAATGGCGTTTACGAATGTATTCTGGTCGGCGCATTGTTTTTAGTGGTCCATATGGTCATCGGCAATATTTTAGAACCACGGATGATGGGCCATCGCCTGGGGATGTCCACCATAGTGGTATTTCTTTCATTGTTAATTTGGGGATGGCTGCTCGGCCCGGTAGGGATGCTACTTTCGGTACCATTAACCAGCGTGTGTAAAATCTGGATGGAAACCACCAAAGGCGGTAGCAAACTGGCGATCTTACTGGGGCCGGGCAGACCGAAAAGTCGGTTACCGGGATGAGGCGACAAGTGATACGATACGCACTTTCATTTTCCATTAAACGTTGGCCCTGATATGTATCGGATAGTTCTGGGGAAAGTTTCGACCTTAAGCGCAGCTCCACTGCCACCGGCTTTACGCGATAAAGCACCGCAAGGCCCACGGCGCGAACGCTGGCTGGCGGGGCGTGCATTGCTTTCACACACGCTTTCTCCACTACCGGACATCATCTACGGTGAACAAGGCAAACCCGCTTTCGCCCAGGAGACTCCGCTATGGTTCAACTTAAGCCATAGCGGTGACGATATTGCCCTACTGTTGAGCGATGAAGGCGAAGTCGGCTGCGATATCGAAGTGATTCGCCCGCGTGCCAACTGGCGCTGGCTGGCGAACGCAGTGTTCAGCCTCGGAGAACATGCCGAGATGGACGCCGTGCATCCAGATCAGCAACTGGAAATGTTCTGGCGCATCTGGACACGCAAAGAAGCCATCGTTAAACAACGTGGCGGCAGCGCCTGGCAAATCGTCAGCGTAGACAGCACCTATCAGTCCTCGCTGTCAGTCAGCCATTGTCAGCTTGAAAATTTAAGTCTGGCGATCTGCACCCCTACTCCCTTTACGCTCACCGCCGACAGTGTGCAATGGATCGATTCAGTTAACTGACCAGCCCATCCGACTGCCCATCTATTGATCCAGAACAGGTTATCAGTATGACGAATACTTAAAATCGTCATACTTATTTCCGCCATCTATTTTAATCCATTGGGGTTACCATGCTCTCCACACTCCGCCGCACTCTATTTGCGCTGCTGGCTTGTGCGTCTTTTATCGTCCATGCCGCTGCACCAGATGAAATCACCACCGCCTGGCCGGTGAATGTCGGGCCACTAAACCCGCACCTTTACACACCCAACCAGATGTTCGCCCAGAGCATGGTTTATGAACCACTGGTGAAATATCAGGCAGACGGTTCGGTGATCCCGTGGCTGGCAAAAAGCTGGACCCATTCAGAAGATGGCAAAACCTGGACCTTCACCCTGCGTGATGATGTGAAATTCTCTAACGGTGAACCGTTTGATGCAGAGGCCGCGGCAGAAAACTTCCGCGCTGTGCTCGACAACCGTCAACGTCACGCCTGGCTGGAGCTGGCAAACCAGATTGTTGATGTCAAAGCTCTCAGTAAAACCGAGCTGCAAATCACCCTGAAAAGCGCCTACTACCCTTTCCTGCAAGAACTGGCCCTGCCCCGCCCTTTCCGCTTTATCGCCCCCTCTCAGTTTAAAAACCATGAAACCATGAATGGGATTAAAGCGCCGATTGGCACCGGGCCGTGGGTTTTGCAGGAATCGAAACTGAATCAGTACGATGTCTTCGTCCGTAACGAAAACTACTGGGGCGAAAAGCCGGCGATGAAGAAGATCACTTTTAACGTGATCCCGGACCCGACCACCCGCGCGGTGGCGTTTGAAACTGGCGATATCGATCTGCTATACGGTAATGAAGGGCTATTACCGCTCGATACCTTCGCCCGCTTTAGCCAGAACCCGGCCTACCACACCCAACTGTCACAGCCGATCGAAACCGTGATGCTGGCGCTTAATACCGCCAAAGCCCCCACCAACGAACTGGCCGTACGTGAAGCGCTCAATTACGCGGTAAACAAAAAATCGCTGATCGATAACGCGTTGTATGGCACCCAGCAGGTCGCCGACACCCTGTTTGCCCCTTCCGTGCCCTATGCCAATCTCGGCCTGAAACCGCGCCAGTACGATCCGCAGAAAGCGAAAGCGTTGCTGGAACAAGCAGGCTGGACGCTGCCCGCAGGCAAAGACATCCGCGAGAAAAATGGTCAGCCGCTGCGCATTGAACTGTCGTTCATCGGCACCGATGCGTTAAGCAAATCAATGGCAGAAATCATTCAGGCTGATATGCGCCAGATTGGCGCGGATGTCACGCTGATCGGCGAAGAAGAGAGCAGTATCTATGCTCGTCAGCGCGACGGTCGTTTTGGCATGATTTTCCACCGTACCTGGGGCGCGCCATACGATCCACACGCCTTCCTGAGTTCCATGCGCGTACCGTCGCACGCTGACTTCCAGGCACAGCAAGGTTTAGCCGACAAGCCACTGATTGATAAAGAGATTGGCGAAGTGCTGGCGACACACGACGAAACACAACGTCAGGCACTGTATCGCGACATTCTGACCCGTCTGCATGACGAGGCGGTTTATCTGCCCATCAGCTATATCTCAATGATGGTGGTTTCAAAACCGGAACTGGGTAACATCCCCTACGCGCCGATCGCCACCGAAATCCCGTTCGAACAGATTAAACCGGTGAAACCTTAATGTTGCGTTATGTATTACGCCGCTTTCTGCTGCTGATCCCGATGGTGCTCGCCGCCTCGGTGATCATTTTTCTGATGCTGCGCCTCGGCACCGGCGACCCGGCGCTCGATTATCTGCGTCTGTCTAACCTACCGCCGACGCCGGAAATGCTGGCTTCTACCCGCACCATGCTGGGGCTGGATCAGCCGTTGTACGTGCAGTACGGAACCTGGTTGTGGAAAGCGCTGCATCTTGACTTTGGTATCTCATTCGCCAGCCAACGCCCGGTGCTGGACGATATGCTGACCTTCCTACCCGCCACGCTGGAACTGGCGGGCGCGGCGCTAGTGTTAATTCTGCTCACTTCCGTGCCGCTCGGCATCTGGGCGGCGCGCCATCGCGACCGCCTGCCGGATTTCGCCGTGCGTATTATCGCGTTTCTTGGCGTGTCGATGCCTAACTTCTGGTTGGCGTTTTTACTGGTGATGGCATTTTCAGTGTATCTGCAATGGCTGCCCGCGATGGGTTACGGCGGCTGGCAGCATATCATTTTGCCTGCGGTTTCCATCGCTTTTATGTCGCTGGCGATTAACGCGCGTCTGCTGCGCGCCAGTATGCTGGACGTCGCGGGTCAGCGTCATGTGACCTGGGCGCGACTGCGCGGCCTGAACGACAAACAGACCGAACGCCGCCATATCCTGCGCAATGCCTCGCTGCCGATGATCACCGCCGTGGGGATGCACATTGGCGAACTGATTGGCGGGACGATGATTATCGAAAACATCTTTGCCTGGCCGGGCGTCGGGCGCTATGCGGTGTCGGCGATTTTCAACCGTGACTATCCGGTGATCCAATGCTTTACGCTGATGATGGTGGTGGTTTTTGTGGTCTGTAATTTGATTGTCGATTTGCTCAACGCCGCGCTGGACCCGCGCATTCGTCGTCATGAAGGAGCGCACGCGTGAACTTTTTCCTCTCTTCTCGCTGGTCGGTACGCCTGGCGCTCATCATTATCGCCCTGCTGGCACTGATTGCGCTCACCAGCCAGTGGTGGCTGCCATACGATCCCCAGGTCATTGATTTGCCGTCGCGTCTGCTTTCTCCGGATGCACAGCACTGGCTGGGCACCGATCACTTAGGACGCGATATTTTCTCACGGCTGATGGCGGCGACCCGTGTGTCGCTTGGCTCGGTAATGGCCTGCCTGCTGTTGGTGCTGACATTAGGGCTGATTATTGGCGGCAGCGCCGGGCTGATTGGCGGGCGCGTTGATCAGGCCACCATGCGCGTGGCGGATATGTTTATGACCTTCCCGACGTCGATTCTGTCGTTCTTTATGGTCGGCGTGCTCGGCACCGGGTTGACCAATGTGATTATCGCCATCGCCCTGTCGCACTGGGCGTGGTACGCGCGCATGGTGCGCAGTCTGGTGATTTCGCTACGCCAGCGCGAGTTTGTGCTGGCATCACGGCTTTCTGGCGCAGGCCATGTGCGGGTGTTTATCGATCATCTGGCGGGCGCGGTGATCCCTTCACTGCTGGTGCTGGCGACGCTGGATATCGGCCATATGATGCTACACGTCGCGGGGATGTCCTTCCTCGGTCTCGGCGTGACCGCCCCGACCGCCGAATGGGGCGTGATGATTAACGATGCACGTCAGTATATCTGGACCCAGCCGCTGCAAATGTTCTGGCCGGGACTGGCGCTGTTTATCAGCGTGATGGCCTTTAACCTGGTGGGTGACGCACTGCGCGATCATCTGGACCCTCATCTGGTGACGGAGCACGCACACTAATGCCGCAACAGATTGAACTACGTAATATCGCGCTACAGGCCGCGCAACCGCTGGTACACGGCGTATCGTTAACCCTGCAACGCGGACGCGTGCTGGCGTTAGTCGGCGGTAGTGGCAGCGGGAAGTCGCTGACCTGTGCCGCGACGCTGGGCATTCTGCCCGCTGGCGTTCGCCAGACGGCGGGGGAAATTTTGGCCGATGGCAAACCGGTTTCTCCCTGCGCCCTGCGCGGTATCAAAATTGCCACTATCATGCAGAACCCGCGCAGTGCCTTTAATCCGCTGCACACCATGCACACGCACGCGCGGGAAACTTGCCAGGCACTGGGGAAACCCGCCGATGACGCCACGCTTACCGCTGCCATAGAAGCGGTAGGGCTGGAAAACGCCGCACGCGTGCTGAAGCTGTACCCGTTCGAGATGAGCGGCGGCATGTTGCAGCGCATGATGATTGCGATGGCAGTGCTATGTGAATCACCGTTTATCATCGCCGATGAACCGACCACCGATCTCGACGTGGTAGCACAGGCGCGCATCCTCGATCTGCTGGAAAGCATTATGCAAAAACAAGCACCGGGAATGCTGCTGGTTACCCATGATATGGGCGTGGTAGCGCGTCTGGCAGACGATGTGGCGGTGATGTCTCACGGTAAGATTGTTGAGCAGGGCGATGTCGAAACGCTGTTTAACGCCCCCAAACATGCGGTAACGCGCAGCCTGGTTTCTGCTCACCTCGCGCTTTATGGTATGGAGCTGGCATCATGACTTTACTTAACGTCTCCGACCTTTCACACCAGTACGCACACGGTGGATTCAGCGGTAAGCACCAGCATCAGGCAGTGCTCAATAACGTTTCGCTGACCCTGAAAAGCGGTGAAACCGTCGCCCTGCTGGGACGCAGCGGCTGCGGAAAAAGCACTCTCGCGCGGCTGCTGGTAGGCTTAGAGTCGCCCTCACAAGGGAATATTAGCTGGCGCGGCGAATCGTTGGCAAAGCTCAATCGCGCCCAGCGTAAAGCGTTCCGCCGCGATATTCAGATGGTATTTCAGGACTCCATCAGCGCCGTGAATCCGCGCAAAACCGTGCGCGAGATCCTGCGTGAACCGATGCGCCACCTGCTATCACTGAAAAAATCGGAACAACTGGCGCGCGCCAGCGAAATGCTGAAGGCGGTCGATCTTGACGATAGCGTGCTCGACAAACGCCCACCGCAGTTAAGCGGCGGTCAGCTCCAGCGCGTCTGCCTGGCACGTGCGCTGGCGGTCGAACCGAAACTGCTGATTCTGGATGAAGCCGTTTCCAACCTTGATCTCGTGTTACAGGCGGGCGTCATTCGCCTGCTGAAAAAGCTGCAACAGCAGTTTGGCACCGCCTGCCTGTTTATCACCCACGACTTACGTCTGGTGGAGCGCTTTTGCCAGCGAGTGATGGTGATGGACAACGGACAAATCGTCGAAACCCAGGTGGTGGGAGATAAATTAACCTTTTCCTCTGACGCCGGACGTGTGCTACAAAACGCGGTATTACCCGCATTCCCAGTGCGCCGTCGCGCCACAGAAAAGGTTTAAGTCAATGCAACGAGTCACCATCACCCTTGATGACGATTTACTGGAGACGCTGGACAGCCTGAGCCAGCGTCGTGGTTATAACAACCGTTCCGAAGCTATCCGCGATATTCTGCGTAGCGCCCTGGCGCAAGAGGCCACCCAGCAGCACGGCACACAAGGTTTCGCGGTGCTGTCGTATGTGTATGAACACGAAAAACGCGACTTAGCCAGCCGTATTGTCTCCACCCAGCACCATCACCACGATCTCTCGGTTGCTACTCTGCATGTGCACATTAATCACGACGACTGTCTGGAAATCGCCGTGTTGAAAGGTGACATGGGCGACGTGCAACATTTTGCCGATGACGTTATCGCCCAGCGCGGCGTGCGGCACGGGCATTTGCAGTGCTTGCCGAAGGAAGATTAAGCCCGTAATCACGCCATTGTCCCAATCGTCTTCCTGAATCGCAGCAGCGCGATGGTGAAAAACGCGCCGCCAATTGCCATTAGCGTCAGGAACTGCGGCCAGACGATTTCGAATCCGGCACCCCGGTAGAGGATGGCCTGCGCGAGGCTGACAAAGTGTGTCGTCGGCATGGTCAGCATAATGTCCTGCACCATCTGCGGCATACTTTCGCGCGGCGTGGAGCCACCGGAAAGCATTTGCAGCGGCAGCAGCACCAGAATCACCAACAGCCCAAGCTGTGGCATCGAACGCGCTATCGTCCCCATAAAAATGCCGATTGACGTAGTGGCAAACAGACTGAGCGCCACGCCCAGCATAAACAGCGGGATAGAGCCTTCTATCGGTACGCCCAGCACGCCTTTTACCATCAGCACCAGTGATAATCCCGATACCACCAGCACCACCAACCCCATCGACCAGACCTTCGCCATCATGATCTCAAACGGCGTTATCGGCATCACCAGTAAGTGTTCCACCGTGCCGTGTTCACGCTCGCGGATCAGCGCCGATCCGGTCAACACAATCGCCAGCATGGTAATGTTGTTGATGATCGCCATCACCCCGCCAAACCATGCGGGATCGAGGTTCGGGTTAAAGCGCATGCGGGTTTCCAGCGATACCAACGGTTCGCTGTTATCACGGTAACGCGCGACAAAGCTGTTCACTTCACCGTTGATAATATTCTGGATATAACCGTTGCCAGTGAATGCCTGGCTCATGCGCGTGGCATCGACGTTCACCTGAATATCCGGCTGGCGTCCGGCGAGGACATCACGCTGAAAATTAGGCGGAATATTTATCGCGAAGGTATAGCGTCCGGCGTCCAGCCCGGCATCCATCTCATCGGCGGTGATCATCTCCGGGGGCAAAAACCACGGGCGATAGAAGCTGTTAACGATCCGGTTCGATAACTGCGATTGATCCATATCGGCAATAGCGATCGGTGCCAGGTTCAACGATCCTGGCGTGACGGTCGCTGATGAATAAACCGACACCGTAAACGAGAAAATAATCAGCGTCAGCATCGCTTTATCACCGAGCAGACTGCGCAACTCTTTGATACCCAGATTAAAAATATTGCGTAAATGGCGCATCATCCCTCCTGTTTTTTCAGCAGCAGGATGCTTAAGCCCATCACCAGCGGTATGGCTATCAGCAACGGGATAAAAAGTTGCCACAAATCAGTCAGATCCAGCGCTTTCGAGAACGTTCCGCGGGCGATAGTCAGAAAATGACTGGTCGGGTAAACCTCGCCGATCCAACGTCCTGGACCTTCCAGCGAAGCTACCGGATCGATCATCCCGGAAAACTGCGTCGCCGGAATCAACGTGATAATCGCCGTACCGAAAATGGCGGCAATCTGGCTTTTCATAAAAGTAGAGATCAGCAGCCCCATTCCGGTGGCAATGATGATATACAGCAGCGCCGCCAAGGTGAGCGTCAGGAAACTGCCTTTATGCGGCACGCCAAACACAAACACCGACAGGGCGCAGAGCAGGAAAAAGTTCAGCATTCCCAGCCCGATGTACGGCAGCTGTTTGCCAAGCAAAAATTCGCTACGGGTGGTAGGAGTCACGTAAAGGTTGATAATCGACCCCAACTCTTTTTCCCGCACTACGCTAAGGGCGCTTAACATCGACGGAATCATCATCAGCAACAGCGGGATCACCACCGGAACAATCGCTGGCAGGCTTTTTACGTCCGGGTTATAGCGATAGCGTGTCTCAATATTCATCAGCCCGCTTTGGCCTGCGGGCGTGGATTGCCGACTCGCCACATCCTGTAGCCAGCTCTGGTGCATGGCCTGCACGTAACCTTTTACCGTTTCGGCACGACTGGGCATCGCACCGTCGATCCAGACACCGAGTTCCACAGGCGTACCACGCGCGATATCGCGCCCGAAATTGGGTGGAATCTCAATCGCCACCGTGATATCGCCCGCACGCATCCGACGATCAAGCTCGTCATAACTGGTGAGCGGCGGCTGCTCGATAAAGTAACGGGAACCGGAGAGATTGAGCGTCCACGCCTGGCTACTGACGGTCTGGTCGCGGTCGAGCACCGCAAAGCGCAGATTTTCCACATCCATACTGATGCCGTAACCCATTATCAGCATCAGGATCACCGTTCCCATCAGCGCCAGCGTAGAACGTACCGGATCGCGGCGCAGTTCCAGTGCTTCGCGACGGCTGTAGCTAAACAGACGTCGCAGGCTAAATCCCTGACGCGGGACGTGGGTGGTGTCATGTACCACGGGCGGCGCTTCGGCTTCGTTGCTCTGCCCTGCCGCTTCCTGCAAATAGGCGATAAATGCCTCTTCCAGACTGGCGGCTCCGCGTTTCTCAACCAGTTCCTGCGGTGTACCGCTGGCAAGCACTTTTCCGGCGTGCATTAGTGAGATGCGGTCGCAGCGTTCCGCTTCGTTCATAAAGTGGGTGGAGATGAAAATGGTCACTTTGTCCTGGCGCGAAAGATCGACCATTAACTGCCAGAACATATCCCTCGCCACCGGATCGACGCCAGAAGTAGGCTCATCGAGGATTAACATCTCCGGGCGATGAATCACCGCCACCGCCAGCGAAAGCCGCTGGCGAATGCCGAGCGGCAATGACCCCGGCAGAACATCTTCAACGTCGTTGAGCTTAAAACGCTCACTCATTTCAGCCACTCGCGCGGGAATTTCCGCTTCCGGAATGTGAAACAAACGGGCATGTAACTCCAGGTTTTGCCGCACGGTGAGTTCGTTATAGAGCGAAAACGCCTGCGACATATAGCCCACCCGACGGCGAGTATCGATATCTTTTGGATCAACCGGTTGCCCGAACAGCCACGCCTCACCTTCGCTGGCAGGCAGCAGTCCGGTAAGCATTTTCATGGTGGTGGATTTACCGCAGCCGTTCGAACCGAGGAAGCCAAAAATCTCCCCGCGTGGAATGCGGAAATTGACGTGATCAACGGCAACGAAGGAACCAAAACGCATGGTCAGATCGCGCGCTTCGATGGCAATCTCTGCGTTTTCAGGTTGATACGGTGGGATCACTACCGCCTGATGCGCCTGCCGTTGTGCTTGCGGTAACAGATTTATAAATGCTTCTTCCAGCGTGGCGCTTTGCGTTTGCTGCCGCAGCTCTTCGGCGCTGCCAGTCGCCAGTACTTCTCCGGCATTCATCGCTACCAGCCAGTCGAAGCGTTCCGCCTCTTCCATATAGGCGGTGGCAACCAGCACGCTCATATTGCTCTGCCGCTGGCGAATACTGTCGATCAGATCCCAGAACTGGGCGCGAGAGAGCGGGTCAACCCCCGTTGTTGGCTCATCAAGAATCAACAATTCCGGGTCGTGGATTAACGCACAGCACAGCCCCAGTTTTTGCTTCATCCCGCCGGAGAGTTTACCTGCCGGACGATCGCGAAACGGTGCTAACCCGGTGCTGGTCAGCAGCTCATTAATTCGGACTTCCCGCTCCGCTTTGTCGTGACCGAACAGGCGGGCGAAAAAATCGACGTTTTCATACACCGACAAGGTGTGGTAGAGGTTTTTGCCCAGTCCCTGCGGCATCCAGGCAATGCGCGGGCAGACGTCACGGCGATGCCTCGGGTCGCGCATATCGCCGCCCAGCACGATCACGTTGCCCTGCTCAATGACGCGGGCACCGGAAATCAGTGACAACAAACTCGACTTCCCGACGCCGTCCGGGCCAATCAGCCCGACCATACAGCGGGCCGGAATGTCGAGAGTGATATTGTTCAGCGCAACGGTTTTTCCATAATGCTGGCTCACGCCCGCCAGTTGCGCGACAGGCGGGACGGGAACCAGTTCCAGATGCGTCATTGCGGCAACCTCACCGCAAGGTCGTCAGGCCACGGAAGTTCTTCGTTCACCCGCACCCACGCCACGCCCGGCAAACCGGTTTTGACATATTCCAGATGTTGCTGGAGTAATTCCGGTGGGATACGCGCTTTGACGCGGAACATCAGTTTCAGCCGCTCATCGCTGGTTTCGACGGTTTTTGGCGTGAACTGGGCGACGCTGGCGACAAAGCTGATGGACGCAGGAATACGCAGATCTGGCGCGGCATCGAGGATCAGTCGGGCTTCGCCGCCCAGTTTCAGCGTGCCCGCCTGTTCGGTTGGCAGGAAGAAGGTCATATAGACATCGCTGAGATCGACCATATTTAGCACCCGACCGCCTGCTGCCAGCACTTCGCCTGGCTCGGCAACCCGATACTGCACGCGTCCGTCACGCGGGGCTTTCAGTTCGCTGTCATCGATATCTGCGGCAATGCGCCGTTCAGTGGCTTGTGCCGCTTCGACGCGGGTTTGCGCCTGAATGATATTGGTGCGTGCTGCTTCTATAGCCGCTTTAGAAGCCGATACCTGAGCTTTCGCCGATTCCAGCGCGGCTCGGGCGCTCTCGGCGGCGGCGCGATCGTCATCCAGCTGTTGCGCAGAAATAGCCCCCCGTTGGGCAAGCGAGCGGGAACGCGTATGACGTTTAGCCACGGAGTCCAGTTCTGCCTGGCGTTGATTAACCAGCGACTGTGCGGCGCGAGTTTCGCTTTGCCGTTGCTCCAGCAAAGCCTGCGCGGCGGCAACGGCGCTTTGTGCTTCTTTGATTTGCGCGATGGCTTCCAGTCGCTGTTCCTGCAACACGCGAGTATCCATCTTCGCCAGCACTTCGCCTTCGCGAACAAACTGGCCTTCTTTCACCAGAATGGTATCGATACGCCCGGCAATTTTGCTGGCGATATCCACTTCCGTCGCTTCAATGCGCCCATTGCTGACGGCAAAGCCTTCCGGCACACCTGCCGGGCGCAACAGCCACCACGCCACGACGGCAGCCACCGCCAGTAACCCGACAACCCACCACGCCAGATGGCGCTTACTCTTATCCATAATCGACCCGCCATAATCCCTGTAAGCAAACGACACGTGTTACAACTGCCGCCGAACGACGTTCAGCGGATTCATCCATCCGGGATAAGAAGGAAACGGCAAATACGACCAGCGCACAGAGCATTGAGCGCCAATGGGGAAGGCTTAGTGAAAACGGGTAGTAATGTTGTCATCATCAGCATTCCTGGCCGTAAATGAAACACGCATACTCATAAGTGTGATCTATAAAACTGGCTGATAAAACGGTATCCATCCTGTTGGATAGCGTTTCACGCCTGTTCAGTTGCAGGAACAGAGCATTCCTTTTTACGTTTTATCAACAGTCTCAACCAGATAGTAACATTAATATTCATGTTGTCTATGGTTCAAAGCTGTAACAGCGTGCGCCTTCTACTCAAAGGCATAAGTTCATTTCTGTTTTTTTCATGCTGGTAAGACGTCCAGGGAGCGGTTACCTCAGGCCCTGCACCAGGATTAATTTGGCAATTATGCATACTGTACATTCTTCCGGCATGTTTACTGTCACGGGCGTTCAGACCTAAAACAGCCCCCATTTCACCTATGAGTTCTCTTCCACCATTACCGTTATGTGCAACAACTTGATTTATACCTAACATTTGTGAGCATGCTAATAGTGCTTCAAGTTTGGGCCTGTAATCTGTCGAGATGGAAAAATAACGATTAAAAGATTGACAAGAGATGGCCCGGCTAATTTTAAATTTTTTACCATTAATTATGGTATGATGCTTTTTATTAATGATTGCCGCTAATTCGACCGGATCGAGAACATTGGTCATTTCATCTTTAGAGACTGTTATCGGACCTAAAATGTAACGTTCGCGTTGTATGTCGAAAGTTATCCCATGATGATTTGCCATTATTTTATATTTGGGGTCATAGAAACATACAGGGTAATCTTTTATCCCTGCGTAGGTATCTTCATTAAGTGGTTTCATGCGCGTGAAGTTCTGCATATAGTTACCATTGCAATTTGTTTCATGATTTCCAGCTAATACATGAACATTTTCATTGATACTCATTATGCGTTTTAACAAATCGATGATAAATTGATCGCCACAGATATTACTAAACCGATCGCCGGTTTGGTCACCCAGAAACGTACATGGCGTCACTGCGCCTTTATTAATAACCAAATAAGGCTGAAGACTTTCTAAAACTATATCTCTTCTGTTCAGAATACTGATTATTGTATTAACATTAGTGTCAAGTTGCTCATTAAAGTTCTCCCTTAGCAATACGTTGAGAACTTCATCTTCTATATTAAGCAACTGACTAAGGAAATTTTCTCCTTCAGCCATAATACCCAAATGACCTGTTGCAGTAAGCGCATACAAAACGGCACCGACTGAGCCATCGGTATCACCGAAATAGGTCGGTCTGGTACTTGTAGGATCAACGGGTGAACAATTTGAGAAATAGACTCTATTAGCAAAATGGGCCTTTATTACTGTTTCGAATTTAATATCAAATATATTGTATTGCGAAGTTTTCCAGTCCCAGAGGGGTTTGTACGACTCAGTATCTACAATATCATTCATATTACCATCTTCTGTCATGGCATTAAGAAAACAAACAATGCTGCGCCAATTTATTTCTATGTTATCAAGAGGGCAACCGTAATTTTTTCCATTAATTGTCACAATAAACTGATAACTATTATTCCTGCGTAGGATATGAACACGCATGCCCGATAGCATACTATATTTTTCTGATTGATACGTCTGTATGGAAAATGAAATCTTGTCATCTTGAAAAGATTGTTGGAAACGTTCTATTTGCCAGTCATCTATTTTTTCCACAACTTCACCGAGCATTGTCCTGGCAATACTTGATATGTCATCACCTAAGCCATTTGCTATATACCCAAACAGTTCTTTAACCTTGTTTCGTTTTCTCCATTATTTTACCAGGAAGATTACGTAGAAAGGGTATCCTGCAAGCCTGTCCTGGACTATCCTTGTCACGTCAGACACGCGTGTGTCGTTGTGCGCTTTTTTTGGGTGAAAGGAGTAAGAAAATGGCGACAGGAAAGTCCTGCTCTCGCTGGTTTGCGCCTCTTGCGGCGTTATTAATGGTAGTTAGCCTGAGTGGGTGTTTTGATAAAGAAGGCGATCAGCGTAAAGCGTTTATCGACTTCCTGCAGAATACAGTGATGCGTAGCGGTGAACGTCTACCAACCCTGACTGCCGATCAGAAAAAACAGTTTGGTCCTTTTGTCTCTGATTACGCGATTCTGTATGGTTATTCACAGCAGGTGAATCAGGCGATGGATTCCGGTCTGCGTCCGGTTGTAGACAGCGTTAACGCAATTCGCGTACCGCAGGATTACGTTACGCAAAGCGGCCCACTGCGTGAAATGAACGGTTCTCTGGGTGTGCTGGCGCAACAGCTGCAAAATGCGAAGTTGCAGGCCGATGCTGCGCACTCTGCGCTAAAACAGAGCGATGACCTGAAACCGGTCTTTGATCAGGCATTCACCAAAGTGGTAACGACGCCAGCTGATGCTTTGCAACCGTTGATTCCGGCGGCACAAACTTTCACGCAACAACTGGTGATGGTTGGAGACTACATTGCTCAGCAAGGTACTCAGGTGAGTTTTGTCGCAAATGGCATCCAGTTCCCGACTTCGCAGCAGGCAAGTGAATATAACAAACTGATTGCGCCATTACCGGCACAGCATCAGGCGTTTAATCAGGCCTGGACTACAGCAGTCACTGCAACCCAATAAAGAGTAAAAGCCCGAGCGATTATCGGGCTTTACTTCCCGCAGTCGCGGTTAGTCCGCGACGTGCGGATTCACACAGTTCTTCTCAACTTTTCCCTGTAACGCATTAATCAAATTATCCACGGCGCAGGCGGCCATGCCATAACGCGTCTCATGGGTGGCAGAACCAATATGCGGTACGGCGACGACGTTGGCCATTGAGAGCAACGGAGAATCTACGGGCAGTGGCTCTTGTTCGAACACATCAAGCCCGGCAGCGTGAATTTCCCCTTTCTGCAATGCTGCAATCAGTGCATTTTCGTCAACCACCGGGCCACGTCCGGCATTAATGAAAATGGCGGAGGATTTCATTTTGGCGAATTGTTCTGCGCCAAACAGATGATGCGTTTCATCAGTTAACGGCAGGATCAGGCAAACGAAATCTGACTCTTGTAACAGTGTATCCAAATCGCAGTAGCGGGCGTTGAAGCGTTCTTCTGCTTCTTTATGGTGGCGGCGCGCGTTATAGAGGATGGGCATATTGAAGCCAAAGTGCGCACGTTGTGCCAGCGCCATGCCGATCCGTCCCATCCCGACAATGCCCAGTGTTTTATGGTGAACGTCAGTGCCGTACCAGTCCGGGCCTATGCTCGCGGTCCATTCGCCTGCTTTTACCCGTTCTGCTACCTCCACAACCCGACGAGCGGTAGACAACACCAGCGCCATCAGCGTATCGGCGACGGTTTCTGTTAATACGGTTGGCGTGTGCATCAGCAGAATTTTTCGGGCGGTAAGCGCATCGACATCAAAATTGTCATAGCCGACGGAGATCGTTGAAGTGGCCCGCAGTTTTGGCATTTTTTCCAGTAATGCGGCGTCAACGTTTTCATTTGAACCCAGCAAGCCTTCGGCGTCGGCAAAAATTGCTGCATTTTGTTCGATGGTTTGTGGGCTGAGGTTTGCCACCTGGTGAACGGTGAAATGCTCTTGCAGGCGTTGCAGTAAATCATCAGGTAAGGCTTTGTAGAGGATAACGGACGGCTTCATTCTTCTCTCCATTCACTGATAAGGCGATCACCTTAGCCTGAAATATGATGAAGGAAAACTGAAGAATGCCAGGTGATTTTTGCATCACCTGGCATGAAAGGGATTACAGCGGGCTTAAGGTAATTTCTACACGGCGGTTTTGCGTCTTACCTTCTGCGGTGCTGTTGCTGGCGATTGGGTTAGCCGGGCCAAGGCCCTGAGTACGGATGCGGCTGGCGTCCACGCCCTGGGTGATCAACGCGCTGGCAACGGAATCCGCACGCTGCTGGGAGAGACGCATGTTCAGGTCGTGACCACCCGTGCTGTCGGTATAACCAATCACGTTAACCGCCGTTTTCGGATACTCTTTCAGCACCATTGCCACGCCGGTTAGGGTGTTAGCGCCTGCCGGTTTCAGGGTCGCGCTGCTGCTGTCGAAGGTTACATTGTTCGGCATATTGAGGATAATGTTATCCCCGCTGCGGGTTACGCTAACACCAGTGCCGCGCATTTTGTCACGTAGCTTCGCTTCCTGCACATCCATGTAATAACCAACGCCGCCGCCCAGAGCTGCACCCGCTGCTGCGCCAATCAGCGCGCCTTTACCGCGATCTTTCTTCGAAGAAGAGAGCGCACCAATACCCGCGCCAACGAGAGAGCCCAGACCTGCACCGATAGCAGATTTACCTGCTTCGCGTTCACCTGTGTAAGGGTTAGTGGTGCAGCCAGATACCGCCAGAGCGCCACTCACTACGGCGGCAATAAGATAAACACGTTTCTTCATTGTTAATCCTTAATAACCTTTTTATTCTTTGCCACGGGTTCCGTGGCGGGAGATTATGCCGCGTGAACATGAAGATTATTCCTGGGAATACTCGGAAATTTGTAAGTAATATTTAACTGCTCAATACATCTAATCTTTCAGGAGCCTTCGGTTTGGCCAACTCATCCTCACGTTATTCTGTTCTTACTGCCGCTCACTGGGGGCCCATGCTGGTTGAAACCGACGGCGAAACCGTGTTTAGCTCGCGTGGCGCGTTAGTCACAGAAATGAAAAACTCCTTGCAGAGTGCGGTTCGCGACCAGGTTCACAGCAAAACACGGGTACGATTTCCAATGGTGCGCAAGGGCTTTCTCGCATCACCGGAAAACCCGCAAGGCATTCGTGGGCAGGATGAATTTGTTCGTGTGAGTTGGGATGAGGCGCTGGATCTCATCCATCATCAACATAAACGTATTCGTGAGGCTTATGGTCCAGCGTCGATTTTTGCGGGTTCCTACGGCTGGCGTTCAAACGGCG
Organism: Escherichia sp. HH091_1A; assembly: GCF_030295175.1. Taxonomy (NCBI): domain Bacteria; kingdom Pseudomonadati; phylum Pseudomonadota; class Gammaproteobacteria; order Enterobacterales; family Enterobacteriaceae; genus Escherichia; species Escherichia sp. HH091_1A. The sequence goes on from NZ_AP025747.1 coordinate 4,261,492, forward strand.
TACTGCATAAGGCCTCGACATTATTGCAACGCTATATGGCACTGGCAGGCGGTTATACCGGGCATCTGGGGGATTATTCGACCGGTGCAGCACAGGCGATCATGCCGTATGTCGTGGGGGGCAGCGAAGTTTATCAACAGCAAACCAGTTGGCCGTTGGTATTGGAACATAGCGATGTCGTGGTGCTATGGAGTGCTAACCCACTCAATACGCTGAGAATTGCGTGGAATGCATCCGATGAGCAGGGGCTTTCTTACTTTTCCGCACTGCGTGACAGCGGGAAAAAGCTGATCTGCATTGATCCAATGCGATCGGAAACCGTCGATTTCTTTGGCGATAAAATGGAGTGGGTGGCACCGCACATGGGCACCGATGTTGCGCTGATGCTGGGGATCGCCCATACGCTGGTGGAAAATGGCTGGCACGACGAAGCGTTTCTGGCGCGTTGCACCACAGGTTATGACGTCTTCGCCTCTTATTTGCTGGGCGAGAGTGACGGAATAGCGAAAAATGCCGAATGGGCGGCAGAGATTTGTGGGATTAACGCAGAGAAAATCCGCGAACTGGCGGCTATTTTTCATCAAAATACCACCATGTTGATGGCTGGCTGGGGAATGCAGCGCCAGCAGTTTGGTGAGCAAAAACACTGGATGATCGTCACCCTGGCAGCAATGTTAGGGCAAATCGGCACGCCTGGCGGGGGCTTTGGTCTTTCTTACCATTTTGCCAATGGTGGTAACCCTACGCGCCGCGCTGCGGTGCTTTCATCTATGCAGGGCAGCTTGCCAGGTGGCACCGATGCGGTAGATAAAATCCCCGTAGCCCGTATTGTTGAAGCTCTGGAAAACCCTGGCGGTGCATACCAACACAATGGCATGAACCATCACTTCCCGGATATTCGTTTTATCTGGTGGGCGGGCGGCGCCAACTTTACTCATCATCAGGATACCAATCGTCTGATTCGTGCCTGGCAAAAACCGGAGCTGGTGGTGATCTCCGAATGCTTCTGGACGGCAGCGGCGAAACACGCCGATATCGTCCTCCCTGCAACCACCTCGTTTGAGCGTAATGACCTCACCATGACCGGCGATTACAGTAATCAGCATCTGGTGCCGATGAAGCAAGTGGTGCCTCCACGTTATGAAGCGCGTAATGATTTTGATGTCTTTGCCGAGTTGAGTGAACGTTGGGAGAAGGGCGGCTATGCGCGGTTTACGGAAGGAAAAAGTGAGCTGCAATGGCTGGAAACGTTTTATAACGTTGCACGGCAGCGCGGGGCAAGCCAGCAGGTTGAATTGCCGCCATTTGCTGAGTTCTGGGAAGCCAACCAGTTAATTGAGATGCCGGAAAACCCGGACAGCGAGCGGTTTATTCGCTTCGCCGATTTTCGCCGCGATCCGCAGGCGCATCCATTAAAAACCGCCAGCGGCAAGATTGAAATCTTCTCGCAGCGTATTGCCGATTACGCTTATCCGGATTGCCCTGGGCATCCAATGTGGCTGGAGCCGGACGAATGGCAGGGCAATGCCGAACCGGAACAGTTGCAGGTACTTTCTGCTCATCCGGCACATCGTCTGCACAGCCAGCTGAATTACAGTTCTCTGCGCGAATTGTACGCGGTGGCAAATCGTGAGCCTGTCACCATTCATCCTGACGATGCCCAGGCGCGCGGCATACAAGATGGCGATATTGTTCGGTTGTGGAACGCACGCGGGCAAATTCTTGCCGGAGCGGTCATTAGCGAGGGAATTAAACCTGGCGTGATTTGCATTCATGAAGGGGCATGCCCGGATCTGGATTTAACCGCTGACGGTATTTGTAAAAACGGCGCGGTGAACGTTCTGACCAAAGATCTCCCCAGCTCGCGGCTGGGGAATGGCTGTGCGGGTAATACGGCGCTGGCATGGCTGGAAAAATACAACGGTCCGGAACTGACACTTACAGCGTTTGAACCACCGGCCAGCTCATAATCCAGGTGGGTAGTTGGGTTTCATCCTGCCATGCGCAGTCGACAATGTGAAAACCCTGCGCATGGTAAAAATCTATCGCCGGTTGATTTTTTTGATAAACCTCCAGCATCAGATGGGGATGGCGCTGCTGCACATACTGCATTAGCGCCTTACCAATACCGCGTCTGACGGCCTTCGGTGCGACAAACATTGCAGCCAGAAATCGGCCTTCCATAATGCTGACAAAACCGAGAAGCTTACCGTCTTCTTCCCAGACCCAGTTTTGCGCGTTGGCAAGATAGGCATCCCGCACCAGCGGAATGCAATCACGCCAGTAATTCGCTTTTATAAAGGGATGCCCCCAGGTTGTACTTTCCAGCCACAATTCGAGGATCGCGGGGAGTTCTGAACGTTGCGCTTCCCGAATCATGGTTTATTTCCCGGATAGCAACAGCAGCCAACCACATGATCATTCACCAGCCCACATGCCTGCATAAAGGAGTAACAGATTGTGGTACCAACAAACTTAAAACCACGCTTTTTCAAGGCTTTAGATAGAGCGTCGGAGGCGGGCGTAGATGTAGGGATTTCGCTCAACGTTGTGGCTTGTGTCACCTGTGGTTGATGATTGACAAACGACCAAACAAAGTCGGCAAACGGTTCGCCGTTCTGTTCCATTTGCAGGTACGCCCGCGCATTACCAATAATTGCCTGAATTTTCCCGCGATGGCGGATAATCCCGGCGTCCTGTACCAGTCTTTCGACGTCCTCTTCCTGCATTGCTGCGACTTTCATCGGATCGAACTGATGAAAGCAGGCGCGATAGTTTTCGCGTTTTTTGAGGACGGTGATCCACGATAACCCTGCTTGTTGCCCTTCAAGGCAGATCATTTCGAACAGTTTTTTACTGTCAGTTTCAGGCACGCCCCACTCATTATCATGGTAGGCAATATAAAGCGGGTCCTGACTCACCCAGCCGCAACGTTCCATACTTTCCCTCGCTATGTACCCGATCGTAAAAATTTCAGCCGCTTTTCTTGACGCATCGGTGAAAAAGTCAATATTTAATACAGGGCTACTATGCCCGATATCCTTCATACAATGACAATAATATTGCCGAATTCGGCTCTTCCCTGGAGTCGTGTTAATGATCATAAAAAAAAGCGGTGGTCGCTGGCAGTTAAGCCTGCTGGCGAGCGTGGTAATCAGTGCCTTTTTTCTCAACACAGCTTACGCCTGGCAACAAGAATATATCGTTGATACGCAACCCGGACATTCCACAGAGCGCTACACCTGGGATAGCGATCATCAACCTGATTACAACGATATTCTGTCGCAACGTATTCAAAGTAGCCAAAGGGCGCTGGGACTGGAAGTTAATCTGGCGGAAGAAACCCCTGTGGATGTGACCAGCAGTATGAGTATGGGCTGGAGTTTTCCTTTATATGAACAGGTTACAACCGGCCCGGTCGCGGCATTACATTACGATGGTACAACCACCTCGATGTATAACGAGTTTGGCGACAGTACTACTACACTGACTGATCCGTTATGGCATGCCAGCGTGAGTACCTTAGGCTGGCGTGTTGACTCCCGGCTTGGCGATCTCCGACCCTGGGCGCAAATCAGCTATAACCAGCAATTTGGCGAGAATATCTGGAAGGCGCAATCAGGCTTAAGCCGGATGACGGCGACAAACCAGAACGGCAACTGGCTGGATGTCACGGTAGGTGCTGATATGTTGCTCAATCAAAATATTGCCGCCTACGCTGCGTTATCTCAGGCAGAAAATACCACGAACAATAATGACTATCTGTATACGATGGGGGTTAGTGCCAGATTTTAACGTTATAGATACAATTGAAACCCATAAATAACAACTAATGTGGCGATAGTGGGGACTAACTTACTAAATAATAAATTTGGTGAATAATTGTCGAGTCATTCATTCCTGAACTAATGCATTTCATTCCGTTCTGATGGCATTTCATGCCGTTTTTCCCCAGGCATAAAGTGCACTTCGTTATGGTTGTCGGCAGAGATTTTTCCTTTTTATTACTGCAGGAATACTGCCATGACACCTTCAAATTATCAGCGTACTCGCTGGCTGACACTCATCGGTACTATCATTACCCAGTTTGCCCTGGGGTCGGTTTATACCTGGAGTCTGTTTAACGGCGCGCTTTCTGCCAAGCTGGGGGCTCCGGTAAGCCAGGTTGCTTTCTCTTTCGGCTTGTTAAGTCTGGGGCTGGCAATTTCGTCTTCTGTTGCGGGCAAATTGCAAGAACGTTTTGGTGTTAAACGCGTCACTATGGCTTCCGGCATTTTGCTGGGATTAGGTTTCTTCCTGACAGCACATTCCAACAACCTGATGATGCTGTGGTTAAGCGCCGGTGTGTTGGTTGGTCTGGCGGATGGTGCGGGCTACCTGCTGACGCTCTCAAACTGCGTGAAGTGGTTCCCGGAGCGTAAGGGACTCATCTCTGCTTTCGCTATTGGTTCTTATGGACTTGGTAGTCTGGGTTTCAAATTTATCGATACGCAACTGTTGGAAACGGTCGGTCTGGAAAAAACCTTTGTTATTTGGGGCGCGATTGTACTGGTGATGATTGTCTTTGGCGCAACGTTAATGAAAGATGCGCCGAAACAGGAAGTGAAAACCAGCAATGGTGTGGTGGAGAAGGATTACACGCTGGCAGAGTCGATGCGTAAACCGCAGTACTGGATGTTAGCAGTTATGTTCCTGACCGCCTGCATGAGTGGCCTGTATGTGATTGGCGTGGCGAAAGATATCGCTCAAAGTCTGGCGCATCTTGATGCAATTTCCGCAGCCAATGCTGTGACGGTTATTTCCATCGCCAACCTTTCTGGTCGTCTGGTGCTGGGCATTCTGTCTGACAAAATCGCCCGTATCCGTGTTATCACCATTGGTCAGGTCATTTCGCTGGTGGGCATGGCGGCCCTGCTGTTTGCACCATTGAATGCAGTGACGTTCTTTGCAGCGATTGCCTGCGTGGCATTTAACTTCGGCGGCACTATCACGGTGTTCCCGTCACTGGTCAGTGAGTTCTTCGGCCTAAATAATCTGGCAAAAAACTACGGTGTGATTTACCTCGGTTTCGGTATCGGCAGCATTTGTGGTTCGATTATCGCTTCACTGTTTGGCGGATTCTATGTGACTTTCTACGTGATTTTCGCCCTGCTGATTCTGTCACTGGCGCTTTCTACGACGATTCGCCAGCCAGAGCAGAAAATGTTGCGTGAGGCGCATGGCTCCCTTTAATGACCTGCCGCGAGCTACTGGGCTTTAGCCTTAGTGTGAATCAAACGCTTCAACGCAATGTATAAACAATGACGCGTAAAATTTGGGCCAGTGAACTGGCCCTTTTTACTGCTTTTTGTAACGCTAAAGTCTCTTTTCAAACTTGCATTTTTGTAAATTTGTGCTTCATGCACACTCTTTCCCCACACTTTTTCCCTTTGCTGTGGTCTACTTATTCGCGCGTGTAGATTTTACTTATCTGACTACCTCCGCACTTTTCCCCTGCCGGGCCTGAAAAGCCACTAAGCAGGGTGTTATCACCTGTTTGTCCAGGGTTTGTTTGCATGAGATACATCAAATCGATTACACAGCAGAAGCTGAGCTTTTTGCTTGCAATCTATATTGGCCTTTTTATGAATGGCGCGGTTTTTTACCGCCGCTTCGGCAGCTATGCGCACGATTTTACCGTCTGGAAAGGCGTTTCTGCTGTTGTTGAACTGGTCGCTACCGTACTGGTGACCTTCTTTTTACTGCGTCTGCTTTCGCTGTTTGGCCGCCGCAGCTGGCGAATTCTGGCATCGCTGGTGGTGCTCTTTTCTGCAGGTGCCAGCTATTACATGACTTTCCTTAATGTGGTCATTGGTTATGGCATCATCGCATCCGTCATGACCACCGATATCGATCTGTCAAAAGAAGTTGTTGGTCTGAACTTTATTCTCTGGTTAATCGCCGTAAGCGCATTACCTCTTATCCTTATCTGGAATAACCGCTGTCGCTACACCTTGCTCCGACAACTGCGAACCCCAGGGCAACGTATTCGGAGTCTGGCGGTCGTCGTACTGGCAGGTATTATGGTTTGGGCACCGATTCGTTTGCTGGATATCCAGCAGAAGAAAGTGGAGAGGGCGACAGGTGTTGATTTGCCGAGTTATGGTGGCGTTGTCGCGAACTCTTATCTGCCATCAAACTGGCTTTCGGCGTTAGGTCTTTATGCCTGGGCGCGGGTCGATGAATCTTCCGATAACAATTCTCTCCTTAACCCTGCGAAGAAGTTTACGTACCAGGCTCCACAAAACGTTGATGATACATATGTCGTTTTCATTATTGGTGAAACCACGCGCTGGGATCATATGGGCATTTTCGGCTATGAACGCAATACCACACCGAAACTGGCTCAGGAGAAAAATCTGGCGGCGTTTCGTGGCTATTCTTGTGACACGGCGACCAAACTTTCTCTGCGTTGCATGTTTGTGCGTCAGGGTGGAGCAGAAGATAATCCGCAGCGCACATTAAAAGAACAGAACATTTTCGCGGTATTGAAGCAGTTAGGATTCAGTTCTGATCTCTACGCTATGCAAAGCGAAATGTGGTTCTACAGCAACACGATGGCAGACAACATTGCTTATCGTGAGCAGATTGGTGCGGAGCCACGTAACCGTGGCAAGCCGGTAGATGATATGTTGCTGGTAGACGAAATGCAGCAATCGCTGGGGCGCAACCCGGATGGCAAGCATCTGATCATTTTGCATACCAAAGGTTCGCACTTTAACTACACCCAGCGTTACCCGCGCAGCTTTGCGCAGTGGAAGCCGGAATGTATTGGTGTTGATAGCGGCTGTACCAAAGCGCAGATGATCAACTCCTATGACAACTCGGTGACCTATGTGGATCACTTTATCTCCAGCGTGATTGATCAGGTTCGCGATAAGAAAGCGATTGTGTTCTACGCAGCTGACCACGGTGAGTCAATTAATGAACGCGAGCACCTGCACGGCACACCGCGTGAACTGGCACCGCCGGAGCAGTTCCGTGTGCCGATGATGGTCTGGATGTCAGATAAATATCTGGAAAATCCGGTCAATGCGCAGGCATTTGCGCAGCTGAAAAAAGAAGCCGACATGAAAGTGCCACGCCGTCACGTAGAGCTGTACGACACCATCATGGGTTGTCTTGGCTATACTTCACCGGATGGTGGAATTAACGAAAACAACAACTGGTGCCACATCCCGCAGGCAAAAGAGGCAGCGGCTAACTAAGAAGCCTGCTGACTTTCTCGCCGATCAAAAGGCATTTTGCTATTAAGGGATTGACGAGGGCGTATCTGCGCAGTAAGATGCGCCCCGCATTCGGTGATTGGCGCAGCCTGGTAGCGCACTTCGTTCGGGACGAAGGGGTCGGAGGTTCGAATCCTCTATCACCGACCAAATTCGAAAAGCCTGCTCAGCGAGCAGGCTTTTTTGCATTTGAAGCCCATGAGGATGAGAACCTCCGGGGGCGGGGAGGTTCGACTCGAGCGAAGCGAGAGAACGTTGCGCCAGCAACGGCCCGCAGGGCGAGCCACGAAGTGGCGAGTAATCCTCTATCACCGACCAATTTAGAAAAACCAGCCTACGGGCTGGTTTTTTGCTTTCTGCGGCCTGAAGAGGATGAGAACTTCCGGGGGCAGGGAGGTTCGACTCCAGCAAAGCGAGAGAACGTTGTGGCAGCAACGGCCCGCAGTGGCGAGTAATCCTCTAGCACCGACCAAAACGGCCCCGCATTCATTGTCGGATACAGCGTACCTGTCTTATCCGATCTAAACGGCAACACACCACATATTTCCCTGCCAAATTTGCGCCCCACATCTCACTATCCATTAACGGATTTGTGACAGAATCCATTGTCTTTTTTTATATTTGCTTAAATCTTTTTTTGCGTTACTTATGGCTGGCGCTGGCATTTTCCGCTGTGCGTTTTAGCGTTCATGGTATTAATCGCTCAGATATCCATCTTTTCCTCAGATTTTTTTCATTAAATGCATAAAACTTAATCACCAAATGTTGCTAAATATTAAGCTGATTGTTCTGGTTATGTTGGCGTAGCACAAATTTCTCTGCTGCAAATAGCTGTTTGAAGTTTTTTTAATCTTTGTTTGTGGATTCTCACCGTTGGTGTAAATCCCGGTTGGCTGTATTGACGTTTTCACATTCTGTTGACAGATTGTAGGTCACGAGGGGCATTTTATGGAGGATCCGCACTGTTACACTGATGTTAATTAGTACGGCATCCCCACCTCATAACGTTGACCCGACCGGGTAAAAAACAAAAAAGGTCAGGCAGCGACAACCCACTGCAAAGGGTTAAAACAACAAACATCACAATTGGAGCAGAATAATGCGTATTTCCTTGAAAAAGTCAGGGATGCTGAAGCTTGGTCTCAGCCTGGTGGCTATGACCGTCGCAGCAAGTGTTCAGGCTAAAACTCTGGTTTATTGCTCAGAAGGATCTCCTGAAGGGTTTAACCCGCAGCTGTTTACCTCCGGCACCACCTATGACGCCTCTTCCGTACCGCTTTATAACCGCCTGGTTGAATTTAAAATCGGCACCACTGAAGTGATTCCGGGCCTCGCTGAAAAGTGGGAAGTCAGCGAAGACGGTAAAACCTATACCTTCCATCTGCGTAAAGGTGTGAAGTGGCATAACAACAAAGAATTCAAACCGACGCGCGAACTGAATGCCGATGACGTGGTGTTCTCGTTCGATCGTCAGAAAAACGCACAAAACCCGTACCATAAAGTTTCTGGCGGTAGCTACGAATACTTCGAAGGTATGGGCTTGCCGGAGCTGATCAGCGAAGTGAAAAAGGTGGACGACAACACCGTTCAGTTCGTGCTGACTCGCCCGGAAGCGCCGTTCCTTGCTGACCTGGCAATGGACTTCGCCTCTATTCTGTCAAAAGAATATGCTGACGCGATGATGAAAGCCGGTACGCCGGAAAAACTGGACCTTAACCCAATCGGCACCGGCCCGTTCCAGTTACAGCAGTATCAAAAAGATTCCCGTATCCGCTACAAAGCGTTTGATGGCTACTGGGGCACCAAACCACAGATCGATACGCTGGTCTTCTCTATTACCCCTGACGCTTCCGTGCGTTACGCTAAATTGCAGAAAAATGAATGCCAGGTGATGCCGTACCCGAACCCGGCAGACATCGCCCGCATGAAGCAGGATAAATCCATCAACCTGATGGAAATGCCGGGGCTGAACGTCGGCTATCTCTCGTATAACGTGCAGAAAAAACCACTGGATGACGTGAAAGTTCGCCAGGCACTGACCTATGCGGTGAACAAAGACGCGATTATCAAAGCAGTGTATCAGGGCGCGGGCGTATCAGCGAAAAACCTGATCCCGCCAACCATGTGGGGCTATAACGATGATGTTCAGGACTACACCTACGATCCTGAAAAAGCGAAAGCCTTGCTGAAAGAAGCGGGTCTGGAAAAAGGCTTCTCCATCGACCTGTGGGCAATGCCGGTACAACGTCCGTATAACCCGAACGCTCGTCGCATGGCAGAGATGATTCAGGCAGACTGGGCGAAAGTCGGCGTACAAGCGAAAATCGTTACCTACGAATGGGGTGAGTACCTCAAGCGTGCAAAAGATGGCGAGCACCAGACGGTAATGATGGGCTGGACTGGCGATAACGGGGATCCGGATAACTTCTTCGCTACCCTGTTTAGCTGCGCTGCCTCTGAACAAGGCTCCAACTACTCAAAATGGTGCTACAAACCGTTTGAAGATCTGATTCAACCGGCGCGTGCTACCGACGACCACAACAAGCGTGTTGAATTGTACAAACAAGCACAGGTCGTGATGCACGATCAGGCTCCGGCACTGATCATCGCTCACTCCACCGTGTTTGAACCGGTACGCAAAGAAGTTAAAGGCTATGTGGTTGATCCATTAGGCAAACATCACTTCGAAAACGTCTCTATCGAATAATTAAAAGCCATACAAGGTTGATGGCAAACGCAAAACTGCCGGATGCGCTCCGCTTATCAGGCCTACGAGAGTTCTGCAATGTATTGAGTTTGCACGATTTTGTAGGTCGGATAAGGCGTTCACGCCGCATCCGGCATGACCAAAGCGTACTTTGTCAACAATCTGCATACCCGGTGGTGCTGTGCCTTTAAGTGCAGCGCCATCCGGCAGCAATACTTAATTCCTTGTCCTATAAGGGCGGGAATTGATTTGTGAGCAATACAGACTCGCAGTTCCAGGCTGCGGGTCACTACAGAGAATCCGGGTTATGTTGCAGTTTATTCTCCGACGTTTGGGACTCGTCATCCCCACGTTTATCGGTATTACCCTTCTCACATTTGCCTTTGTCCACATGATCCCGGGCGATCCGGTGATGATCATGGCGGGTGAACGTGGGATCTCCCCAGAGCGTCACGCACAATTGCTGGCAGAACTCGGCTTGGATAAACCGATGTGGCAGCAGTATCTCCATTACATTTGGGGTGTAATGCACGGTGATTTAGGCATTTCGATGAAAAGCCGAATTCCGGTATGGGAAGAGTTCGTGCCGCGCTTCCAGGCCACGCTGGAACTTGGCGTCTGCGCGATGATTTTTGCGACCGCGGTCGGCATTCCGGTTGGTGTGCTGGCTGCGGTTAAACGCGGTTCTATTTTCGATCATACAGCCGTTGGCCTGGCGCTGACCGGCTACTCGATGCCGATCTTCTGGTGGGGCATGATGCTGATCATGCTGGTTTCGGTGCACTGGAACCTGACGCCTGTCTCCGGTCGCGTGAGCGACATGGTGTTCCTCGATGACTCCAATCCGTTAACCGGTTTTATGCTGATCGACACCGCCATCTGGGGTGAAGACGGCAACTTTATTGATGCTGTCGCCCATATGATTTTGCCCGCCATTGTGCTGGGTACTATCCCGCTGGCGGTCATTGTACGTATGACGCGCTCCTCGATGCTGGAAGTGCTGGGCGAGGATTACATCCGCACCGCGCGTGCCAAAGGGCTGACCCGCCTTAGGGTGATTATCGTCCATGCGCTGCGTAATGCCATGCTGCCGGTGGTGACCGTTATCGGCCTGCAGGTGGGAACATTGCTGGCAGGCGCGATTCTGACCGAAACCATCTTCTCGTGGCCCGGTCTGGGGCGCTGGTTGATTGACGCACTGCAACGCCGCGATTATCCGGTAGTGCAGGGCGGCGTATTGCTGGTGGCGACGATGATTATCCTCGTCAACCTGCTGGTCGATCTGCTGTACGGCGTGGTGAACCCGCGTATTCGTCATAAGAAGTAAGGGGGCATCATGTCACAGGTTACTGAAAATAAAGTGATTAGCGCGCCGGTGCCGATGACCCCGTTACAGGAGTTCTGGCACTATTTTAAACGCAACAAAGGCGCGGTCGTCGGGCTGGTTTACGTCGTCATCGTGCTGTTTATCGCGATCTTTGCCAACTGGATTGCGCCCTATAACCCAGCGGAACAGTTCCGCGATGCACTGCTCGCCCCGCCAGCCTGGCAAGAAGGCGGCAGTATGGCGCACTTGCTGGGCACCGATGACGTAGGTCGTGATGTGCTGTCGCGGCTGATGTACGGCGCGCGCTTGTCGCTGCTGGTTGGCTGTCTGGTAGTGGTGTTATCGCTGATTATGGGCGTTATTCTCGGCCTGATCGCTGGTTACTTTGGCGGCCTGGTCGATAACATCATCATGCGCGTGGTCGATATCATGCTGGCGCTGCCAAGTCTACTGCTGGCGCTGGTGCTGGTGGCGATTTTCGGCCCGTCGATTGGTAACGCCGCGCTGGCGCTAACCTTCGTTGCGCTGCCGCACTATGTGCGCTTAACCCGCGCCGCCGTGCTGGTGGAGGTGAATCGCGATTACGTCACCGCGTCTCGCGTGGCAGGTGCTGGGGCGATGCGTCAGATGTTTATTAACATCTTCCCGAACTGCCTTGCGCCGCTGATTGTTCAGGCGTCGCTCGGTTTCTCTAACGCCATTCTCGATATGGCTGCTCTTGGTTTCCTCGGCATGGGGGCGCAGCCGCCAACGCCGGAGTGGGGCACCATGCTCTCTGACGTGTTGCAGTTCGCGCAAAGCGCCTGGTGGGTCGTGACCTTCCCCGGTCTGGCGATCCTGCTGACGGTGCTGGCATTTAACCTGATGGGTGACGGTCTGCGTGACGCGCTCGATCCCAAACTGAAGCAGTAAGAGGTTCGAGATGGCGTTATTAAATGTAGATAAATTATCGGTGCATTTCGGTGACGAAAGCGCACCGTTCCGCGCCGTAGACCGCATCAGCTACAGCGTGAAACAAGGCGAAGTGGTCGGAATTGTGGGTGAATCTGGCTCCGGTAAGTCGGTCAGTTCACTGGCGATTATGGGGCTGATTGATTATCCGGGCCGCGTGATGGCAGAAAAGCTGGAGTTTAACGGCCAGGATTTGCAGCGTATCTCGGAAAAAGAGCGCCGCAACCTGGTGGGTGCCGAAGTGGCGATGATCTTCCAGGACCCGATGACCAGCCTCAACCCGTGTTACACCGTAGGTTTCCAGATTATGGAAGCAATTAAAGTGCATCAGGGCGGTAATAAGAGCACTCGCCGTCAGCGGGCGATTGATCTGCTGAATCAGGTCGGTATTCCCGATCCGGCATCGCGTCTGGATGTTTACCCGCATCAGCTTTCTGGCGGCATGAGCCAGCGTGTGATGATCGCCATGGCGATTGCCTGTCGGCCAAAACTGCTGATTGCTGATGAGCCGACCACCGCGCTGGACGTGACCATTCAGGCGCAAATCATCGAACTGCTGCTGGAGTTGCAGCAGAAAGAGAACATGGCGCTGGTGTTGATTACCCATGACCTGGCACTGGTGGCGGAAGCGGCGCATAAAATCATCGTCATGTATGCAGGCCAGGTGGTGGAAACAGGCGATGCCCACGCCATCTTCCATGCGCCGCGTCATCCGTATACTCAGGCATTGCTGCGCGCGCTGCCGGAATTTGCCCAGGACAAAGAACGTCTGGCGTCATTGCCTGGCGTCGTTCCTGGCAAATACGACCGACCGAATGGCTGCCTGCTTAACCCGCGTTGCCCCTATGCCACTGACAGATGCCGTGCTGAAGAACCGACGCTGAATATGCTCGCTGACGGGCGTCAGTCCAAATGCCATTACCCACTTGATGATGCCGGGAGGCCCACACTATGAGTACGCAAGAGGCCACCCTGCAACAACCGCTGTTGCAGGCTATCGACCTGAAAAAACATTATCCGGTGAAGAAAGGCATGTTCGCGCCGGAACGTCTTGTAAAGGCGCTGGATGGCGTTTCGTTTAATCTTGAACGTGGCAAAACGCTGGCAGTAGTGGGTGAATCTGGCTGCGGTAAGTCGACCCTCGGTCGGTTGCTGACGATGATCGAAACGCCCACCGGTGGTGAGCTGTATTACCAGGGGCAGGATCTGCTCAAGCACGATCCGCAGGCGCAGAAGTTGCGTCGGCAGAAAATCCAGATCGTCTTCCAGAATCCCTATGGCTCGCTGAATCCGCGTAAAAAAGTCGGGCAAATTCTCGAAGAGCCGCTGCTGATCAACACCCGTTTAAGCAAAGAACAGCGTCGGGAAAAAGCGTTGTCGATGATGGCAAAAGTCGGCCTGAAAACCGAGCATTACGATCGCTATCCGCATATGTTCTCCGGCGGTCAGCGTCAGCGTATCGCCATCGCCCGTGGTCTGATGCTCGACCCGGATGTGGTGATTGCCGATGAACCGGTATCCGCGCTGGACGTCTCGGTACGTGCGCAGGTGCTCAACCTGATGATGGATTTGCAGCAGGAACTGGGGCTGTCTTATGTCTTTATCTCGCACGACCTGTCGGTGGTGGAGCACATTGCTGATGAAGTGATGGTGATGTACCTGGGCCGCTGCGTGGAGAAGGGGACGAAGGAGCAAATCTTCAATAATCCGCGACATCCGTACACCCAGGCGCTGCTCTCCGCGACGCCACGCCTGAACCCGGACGATCGTCGCGAGCGCATTAAGCTCACCGGTGAACTGCCAAGCCCGCTGAATCCACCGCCGGGTTGCGCCTTCAACGCCCGCTGTCGTCGGCGCTTCGGCCCCTGCACTCAGTTACAGCCGCAGCTAAAAGACTACGGCGGTCAACTGGTAGCCTGCTTTGCTGTTGATCAGGATGAAAATCCACAGCGTTAACTCACAAAACCGGGGCCATGCGCTCCGGTTTACTCAATCAGCTTCAACAGTGGCGACAAGCATAACAAAATGCCGTACAGCAGAATCATCCAGGCTTTAAACCCGCGAAGTTTTTCCAGTTGTGAGACTTTATAGATCAGGAAAAATGGAATGAGGCACGACACAATGCCATATAACGGGCTTCCCAACTGAAAGAACACCAGCACCGATACACGAAACGAAACCCAAATCGTCAACGTAATGACGATAAAAGCGCAGATCGCCAGAGTCAGCATGCGTGAGTTAATTTTCTTGGTATCAATAATTCGGCTTAACAGATTGAGAATAATGCCTTTAATGGCCTCGTGGAAACCGAGATAAATGCCAAAGAATGCGGTCAGTACGGCAAAGATATTCAGCACCGTAGAGGTGATATGAATGATATGCCCAGGGATCACCTGCGCGGCCAGTGCCAGTGCCGAGATATTTTGTTCAAAGGCAGAAACGGCTTCTTCGTGGCTAATTGAGAAGGTAAACGAAAAGGCAAAAAACAGGATCACCGCGATGAGCGTGACATAACTAATTCGGTGGGTACGCAGCGCGAGCCGGGTTGCCAGTACTTTATCCGCTTCCCGTTTGCGGTAGGCAATATTCATCGGGTTTAGCACCTGAATAAATACCGCAGAAAAGAAGCAAAAGGGAATGGTAAGCAGGACATCGCGGAAAAAGACGGAGGCTTGCGGGAAGGCGGTTATATTGGCGAAATTCCAGTGCGGGATCATCGCAAAACCGAACACGACGATAATCCCTACTTTGACCACCACCATTGGCCCGGAAATCTTAAACAGTAATCGTTCACCACCAGACGCAATTGCCACCAGTACGGCGAAAATGGCGACTTTATAAAGTAGAGATTGTGAAAGATCGGCATCGGTTAAACCGAAGGTTTTCAGGTACGAGGCGCTGTCGAAAACCACGGAGAGAGAGTAGATAAAAATCCCGTGGATAATCATCAAAAAGTAGATAACCCCGAGGAAAATTCCCCAGTTCTTCCCCAGGTAATGACTGATAATATCGGTGTAGTCATTACAGGAATCGCTTTCAGAAAGGGTTTTTAAATAAATGTCCTGCACTACCCAGGTGGCAGGATAAGCAATGATCGCTGCGGTAATAAATACCCAAATTCCCTTCAAGCCAATTTGTACTGGCATCAGCACGGTTCCGGCACCAATCGCCATGCCTATGCATAATAAAACCCAGCCGAAGTCGTAGCGTGTAAACGGCATTTTCTGATCGTGTTTCGGTAGTGTGTTGTGCTGCATAAAGTCCTGTCCAGAAAGAAGTCGGCCTCGCAAAAATGAATAAACCCAGTTTCTCTTGCGCAACAGGTGGAGAAGTCGAATACGCAGTATGTAAAAAATGAGGCAATAGATTCACTGGGGAGGTCGCGAGGAGGCGCAATTCTACAAAATTGCGCATTTCACTACCAGTCTGGAGTCAGCCCGGATATGAACTGCAACTATTGCAAATAAAGAAATTAAGCTGGAAGGCATCACGCAATGAGGAAGATTGCCGGGTGCTGACGGTAAAAAGCAATCGTAAAATCAGCGGCAAGCCGGAAAGGTTCCGGTGAGGCGCAATGTTGCGGGGGCTTAATCCCTGGTGGCATTGGTTGCTGGAGAGAGAAAACCCCCGCACGTTGCAGATATTCACCTGACAACATCACGGGGGCTAATCTTGAACCTAGACCACTCAAGAATAGCCGCGAAACGTTGTCATTACAACACAGGCGGCTATATGACGCTCGCAGAACTGGGCATGGCCTTCTGGCATGATTTAGCGGCTTCGGTCATTGCTGGCATTCTTGCCAGTCTGATCGTGAACTGGCTGAACAAGCGGAAGTAACGTGTCAGACGGGCGTCAGGCTGCCGTAATGGCAATTTGCGCCCGGACCAGGCCGCAGGGATAAAACTCTGCGGCCTTTTTCGTAAGAAAAATGCAACGGTTGCAAGCGGATAATATTCTGCGGAATGCGCAGCACAGAGTGAAGAAGTGATGGATTCTGGAACAGAAAAACAGTCGTAGAATCAGCGGCAAGCCGGAAGGGTTCCGGTGAGGCGCAATGTTGCGGGGGCTTTATCCCTGGTGGCATTGGTTGCTGGAGAGAGAAAACCCCCGCACGTTGCAGGTATGCACCTGACAACATCACGGGGGCCATTCTTGCATCCAAACAATACAAGAATAGCCGCGAAACGTTGTCATTACAACAGAGGCGGCTATATGACGCTCGCAGAACTGGGCATGGCCTTCTGGCATGATTTAGCGGCTCCGGTCATTGCTGGCATTCTTGCCAGTCTGATCGTGAACTGGCTGAACAAGCGGAAGTAACGTGTCAGACGGGCGTCAGGCTGCCGTAATGGCAATTTGCGCCCGGACCAGGCCGCAGGGATAAAACTCTGCGGCCTTTTTCGTAAGAAAAATGCAACGGTTGCAAGCGGATAATATTCTGCGGAATGCGCAGCACAGAGTGAAGAAGTGATGGATTTCGACGAACAAAAATGGCCGTAGAATCAGCGGCAAGCCGGAAGGGTTCCGGTGAGGCGCAATGTTGCGGGGGGCTTTATCCCTGGTGGCATTGGTTGCTGGAGAGAGAAAACCCCCGCACGTTGCAGGTATGCACCTGACAACACCACGGGGGCCATTCTTGCATCTAGACCATTCAAGAATAGCCGCGAAACGTTGTCATTACAACAGAGGCGGCTATATGACGCTCGCAGAGCTGGGCATGGCCTTCTGGCATGATTTAGCGGCTCCGGTCATTGCTGGCATTCTTGCCAGCATGATCGTGAACTGGCTGAACAAGCGGAAGTAACGTGTCAGACGGGCGTCAGGCTGCCGTAATGGCAATTTGCGCCCGGATCAGGCCGCAGGGATAAAACTCTGCGGCCTTTTTCGTAAGAAAAATGCAACGGTTGCAAGCGGATAATATTCTGCGGAATGCGCAGCACAGAGTGAAGAAGTGACGGATTCCGGAACAGAAAAACAGTCGTAGAATTAGCGGCAAGCCGGAAGGGTTCCGGTGAGGCGCAATGTTGCGGGGGCTTTATCCCTGGTGGCATTGGTTGCTGGAGAGAGAAAACCCCCGCACGTTGCAGGTATGCACCTGACAACATCACGGGGGCTAATCTTGAACCCAAACAACTCAAGAATAGCCGCGAAACGTTGTCATTACAACAGAGGCGGCTATATGACGCTCGCAGAACTGGGCATGGCCTTCTGGCATGATTTAGCGGCTCCGGTCATTGCTGGCATTCTTGCCAGTCTGATCGTGAACTCGCTGAATAAGTGGAAGTAACGTGTCATGCGGGCGTCAGGCTGCCGTAATGGCAATTTGCGCCCGGATCAGGCCGCAGGGGTGAAACTCTGCGGCCTTTTTCGTTCTTATTGCGGGTAAGGCACCCAGTCGCCGCCGTTCAGGCGAACGTACGGTTTATCCTGGTATTGAATAACTACTGCATTTGAGTTCTCGGAGACCGGTGCTGTTTGTGGCAACCCACTGGTGAGTTTTTTCCAGTCAACATTGTCTTCGGTGAAAATCTTACCATCAAGAACGCGAACCACCAGATCGGAGATAGCCAGGAAGCTGCTCGGTTGGTTGATGACAATCGGTGCCCCCTGATGTGGTGCCTTCATGCCGAAGAATTTCACCCCAACGGGGACGTCTGTGATAGACGGGCTAGGGATATCACGTAGGCCAGATACCTGCATTCTGTCGCCCTTCAGCGCGCCACCGTGTTCCGGCACCACTACCACCATCACTTTACGACCCGATTTCTCCAGTTCAGTAAAGAAGGCGTCCAGCTCATCAAAGAATTTCTGCGCTCGCGCTTTGTAATCCGCTGTTTTGCTGACGCCCGGATAATGGTTGCCGTCATGCAGTGGAAGCGTGTTGTAGAACGTGGCACTACGGCTGTTTTTATCTTTTTCGGTAACGTCCAGCCAGCGGTTAAGCACGGCGGTATCGTCATAAACCGGCGAACCATCAAAGCCCAACAAAATAACCGGCAGATTTGTTTGATCCATCAATTCGGTCTGCATGCCGCCATTTTCGCGAACTTCTTTCAAAAAACCGCCGAACTGGCCGTTATGTCCCATCATCAGGTGCTGGGTAAAGCCCAGTTTCGACAGGTTATCAAACAGATAGCAGTCGTTATTTGCCGGTTGATACAGATTAGTGTGCGAAGTCTGCCCGCAGCTGGCGCGCAGTAAACGGATCGCCGCCGGGCCACTGTAGGAGGTGGCGGAGTTAAAGTTCTTGAACTCAATATCGAAATGCGACCACAGCGGATGCGACATCAACCCGGCGGCTTCAATATCCGACCAGGAAAGCGAACAGATATTAATCACCAGTAGTTCAAATGGCTGAGCATCAGCGGGCAGCGAAGACGGGAAGGTCGATTTACGTTTCGCCTCCGCGTTATAGAAATTATTCAGCCAGGCGTTAAGGTTCGCCGTTGTTGGCGGTGCAGTTTGTGCGGGCATATCACCCACTACCGGTGCGCCACCCGTCGCCGCAACGGTTGCCGCTGCGTTACCACCCGTCGTTGTTACAGTGGTCGTCGGTTGACCGGCAGGCCACAAGGAGAAACTTGGTCCCGCCAGGGTAAGTACGTTCAGCCATAGCAGAATGGCAACCACAAAAACGGTAATGCGAATCCATTGTGACAGGAATAACCAGGCCACTAATAAAACAAAAATGGCCCCAATCATCTGCCAGTTAATAAAGCGTGTGACAAGGTCGATTAAATAATCGGTACTGAACCCCGCCACCTGCGAACCCTGGCTCATTATGCTTTCCGGGCCAGGCAACCAGGTGTCATGCCAGAACAAAGCAAAGCCGATCGGCAGGGCAATCCAGTGGCGTAAGCGATGCAGGCTGTAGCGCGGAATGGGCATCAGCAGAAACGCGGCAAACACCAGATTGAGGAGCGGATGGAAGTTAAGATATCCCGCCCACAACAGGCCGAACTTAACCAGAAAATAGAAGTTCCAGCCGGAAAGGCCGCGCCAGTATTGCCAGAGGGAAGAAGGCATGGCGGTATTTTGCGTAAATTGAGTCATTTTTTGGTTGCCCTGGCTTTTTCCGTGCGGCGTAACGTCCCGGCCGGTTTAACATAACGAGGTTTAGCAAAGAACAAACGTAAGGTGTCGCGAATGCGTCGCAAAGAGTGCCGCGCCAGATAGCCCAGCGGGAAAAATATCAGTGCGCAAACGACAATAATTTCAATGATATCGCTGATGGTCATCATGATGAGCGCTCCACAGTATCATCTAACAGTCGCATTGGTTCTGGTATTCTTCGCCAGTGGCGCCCATCGTGCTCGGCATTGATGACCGGTTTAGAACTTTGCGTTAAAGGCAGCGGCATGCCCCATTGTTCTGGAGCAAGCAGGCGCATCTGCACCAGCTCGGCACTGATTTGATCATCTTCAAACCAGACCATACGGTTTGAGAAAATGTCGCCAGTCGGCAATGGGAAAATATGATTCAACGCGGTATCCAGATCGTTAATCCGACAGAATGAGAGAAACAGCACCAGCCGATTACCGCCAATGGTCATGATATCGCCGGTACGGTTAGGGCGACACAGCGTCAGGGCTTGCTCAACGCGGATACCCGGTACCGGACGTAGGGCAACCAGAACGCCTTTACCATGTGCAGGCAAGAGAGGGTTATTCATCATGTTGTTAACGGCATTACAGAACACATCCCACTTCTGGAAACCACGCAGTTTGAGCGGCTGGGTCATTGACAGCAAGGTAGTGATATCTTCCGGCACATAGCGACTAAACTTCTGCCCTTGCACGCTTTCGATCATCGTCAGACAGCGGGAGAGTGGCGCATTCCACGGGATAACCATATTTGCACCGCAGGCCAATAATAAACGTTCATCGGTGGCGCGCAGGCTTGCAGTATTTTCCCGTACGAGGATTTTCATCGCACTACCGCGCTGGCGACGCAGAGTATGAATGCTGCGGGCCAGTGGCTCGATTTGCGCATTTTGCTGTAAAGAAAAGACCACCGTCGCCGCCTGAGCTGTACGGGCTTCATTGAACAGAACTTCGTTATTGTTGAACAGTTGCCAGTGTTCCGATAGGGGCGGTGCACCTTCCAGTACAGCAACATTACTCAGAATGCGTTTTTCGTCGCTGCGTGGTTGGATCTCCGCCTCTTCGCTTTGAACTAATGTCCAGATACCATTTTGTTGCTGAACGCTAAGCTGCTGACGGGCGCTGACCCCTTTTTCGTTGCACCAGAAGGCAATATCCAGCAAATGTTGGTCGCCCTGAAAACGCAAACTGGCAAGACCAAAAAGTGAACGGTATTCCTCAAGCAACAATGAAAATTGTTTATCGTTATTATTTCCGGGATTAATTACCAAAAGCGAACAATGGTTTAACCTGCTCCATTTATTCATTTTATCCAACCATGAGCGAAGCCGCTCGGCAGGAATGTTTTGCCATGCGTTATTTGCGCAAACAAGAATAAAAAGGTAATTATTGGGATCAATAGAACACTGCAAATCACGGGCCAAATAGTATAGACCTTTTTCATGATTTAGCATTGAAAATAATTTTATTTTTTCCGGCCCTTGAGAATCATCTAATTGAAAGATTTTCGCCGGATCGCTGTCCATGCTAATGACCGCGACGTGTGCGGTTTCAGCCTGGGATGCAATTGTTTGATTCGCCAGACTGATAGCATCTTCATGGCGATCGACGTTAAACCACCAGACGCCGCCTGCTGGCATATGTCGCAGCTCATCCCATAATGATGAGATACCGATAGAGAATACAGGGTCCACAATGTCCCTCATGTCATCATTTTGTCTGATTATCAGTTTACTAGCGAAAGCTAAGAAATAAACCTACCATTGAAATTAAAACTTATCAGATTTAGCATGTGAATCAATTTAGCAGGTCACAAGACGTGTGATTTTAGTCTTTTCGTTTTTAACTTTTTTTGTTGCGTAACGGAAAGTCAAAAAGTGAGCAAATTCCCGTCTCGCCGTAAACAATAAACCGGCGAAATGCTCACGGTTAGAATTGTCTCATGAACGGTACGGTTATTTCATAGGGATCAAGCAAATGAATAACAATGAACCAGATACTCTGCCTGATCCCGCGATAGGCTATATCTTCCAGAATGATATTTTGGCGTTAAAGCAGGCGTTTTCACTACCTGATATTGATTATGCCGATATTTCCCAACGCGAACAGTTGGCCGCGGCATTAAAACGCTGGCCGTTGCTGGCAGAGTTTGCGCAACAAAAGTAGGGGATTGGTGAATGGCCGTACTGGGATTGCAGGGGGTGCGGGGAGGCGTGGGGACAACAACCATCACTGCCGCATTAGCCTGGTCATTACAAATGTTGGGAGAAAATGTCCTGGTGGTCGATGCCTGCCCGGACAATTTGTTGCGCCTGTCATTTAACGTTGATTTTACCCACCGTCAGGGCTGGGCCAGAGCCATGCTGGACGGTCAGGACTGGCGTGACGCCGGGTTGCGCTATACCTCGCAGCTCGATTTGCTGCCTTTTGGTCAGTTATCCATTGAAGAACAAGAAAATCCTCAGCACTGGCAAACCCGGTTGAGCGATATTTGCTCCGGCTTACAGCAACTCAAAGCTAGCGGGCGTTACCAGTGGATTTTGATCGACTTACCGCGTGATGCCTCACAGATAACCCACCAGTTGCTGAGTTTGTGCGATCACTCGCTGGCAATCGTCAATGTGGATGCCAACTGCCATATCCGGCTGCATCAGCAGGCGCTGCCGGATGGCGCGCATATTTTGATTAATGACTTCCGTATCGGCAGTCAGGTTCAGGACGATATTTACCAGCTTTGGTTGCAAAGCCAGCGCCGATTACTGCCAATGCTCATTCATCGTGATGAAGCGATGGCTCAATGCCTGGCGGCTAAGCAACCAGTCGGTGAATACCGCAGTGATGCGCTGGCGGCTGAAGAGATACTGACGCTGGCTAACTGGTGCCTGTTGAACTATTCCGGGCTGAAAACGCCAGTCGGGAGTGCATCATGAGTATCCTGACCCGGTGGTTGCTTATCCCGCCGGTCAACGCGCGGCTTATCGGGCGTTATCGCGATTATCGTCGTCACGGCGCGTCGGCTTTCAGCGCGACGCTCGGCTGTTTTTGGTTGATCCTGGCCTGGATTTTTATTCCGCTGGAGCACCCGCGCTGGCAGCGTATTCGCGCAGAACATAAAAACCTGTATCCGCATATCAACGCCTCGCGTCCGCGTCCGCTGGATCCGGTCCGTTATCTCATTCAAACCTGCTGGCTACTGATCGGTGCGCCGCGTAAAGAAACGCCGAAACCGCGCAGGCGGGCAATTTCAGGTCTGCAGAATATTCGTGGCCGTTACCATCAGTGGATGGACGAGTTGCCTGAGCGCGTTAGCCATAAAACACAGCATCTTGATGAGAAAAAAGAACTCGGCCATTTGAGCGCCGGGGCGCGGCGGTTGATCCTCGGTATCATCGTCACCTTCTCGCTGATTCTGGCGTTAATCTGCGTTACCCAGCCGTTTAACCCGCTGGCGCAGTTTATCTTCCTGATGCTGCTGTGGGGTGTAGCGCTGATCGTACGGCGGATGCCGGGGCGCTTCTCGGCGCTAATGTTGATTGTGCTGTCGCTGACCGTTTCTTGCCGTTATATCTGGTGGCGCTACACCTCTACGCTGAACTGGGACGATCCGGTCAGTCTGGTGTGCGGGCTTATACTGCTGTTCGCTGAAACGTACGCGTGGATTGTGCTGGTGCTCGGCTACTTCCAGGTGGTATGGCCGCTGAATCGTCAGCCAGTACCGTTGCCGAAAGATATGTCGCTGTGGCCGTCGGTGGATATCTTTGTCCCGACTTACAACGAAGATCTCAACGTGGTGAAAAATACGATTTACGCCTCGCTGGGTATCGACTGGCCGAAAGACAAGCTGAACATCTGGATCCTCGATGACGGCGGCAGGGAAGAGTTTCGCCAGTTTGCACAAAACGTGGGGGTGAAATATATCGCCCGTACCACTCATGAACATGCGAAAGCAGGCAACATCAACAATGCGTTGAAATATGCCAAAGGCGAGTTCGTGTCGATTTTCGACTGCGACCACGTGCCGACGCGCTCATTCCTGCAAATGACCATGGGCTGGTTCCTGAAAGAAAAACAGTTGGCGATGATGCAGACGCCGCACCACTTCTTCTCACCGGATCCGTTTGAACGTAACCTGGGACGTTTTCGTAAAACGCCAAACGAAGGCACGCTGTTTTATGGTCTGGTGCAGGATGGCAACGATATGTGGGACGCCACTTTCTTCTGCGGTTCATGTGCGGTGATTCGCCGTAAGCCGCTGGATGAGATTGGCGGCATTGCTGTCGAAACGGTAACCGAAGATGCGCATACTTCTCTGCGTTTGCACCGTCGTGGCTACACTTCAGCGTATATGCGTATTCCACAGGCGGCGGGGCTGGCGACCGAAAGTCTGTCGGCGCATATCGGCCAACGTATTCGCTGGGCGCGTGGGATGGTGCAAATCTTCCGTCTTGATAACCCGCTCACCGGAAAAGGACTGAAGTTTGCTCAGCGGCTGTGCTACGTCAACGCCATGTTCCATTTCTTGTCGGGCATTCCAAGACTGATCTTTCTGACTGCGCCGCTGGCGTTCCTGCTGCTGCATGCCTACATCATCTACGCGCCAGCGTTAATGATCGCTCTGTTTGTGCTGCCGCATATGATTCATGCCAGCCTGACCAACTCGAAGATCCAGGGCAAATATCGCCACTCTTTCTGGAGTGAAATCTACGAAACGGTGCTGGCGTGGTATATCGCACCACCGACGCTGGTGGCGCTGATTAACCCGCACAAAGGCAAATTTAACGTCACCGCCAAAGGTGGACTGGTGGAAGAAGAGTACGTCGACTGGGTGATCTCACGGCCCTACATTTTCCTGGTATTGCTCAACCTGGTCGGTATTGCGGTCGGTATCTGGCGTTACTTCTACGGCCCGCCAACCGAGATGCTCACTGTCATCGTCAGTATGGTGTGGGTGTTCTACAACCTGATTATTCTCGGTGGTGCGGTAGCGGTATCGGTAGAAAGCAAACAGGTTCGCCGATCGCACCGCGTGGAGATGACGATGCCCGCGGCAATTGCCCGCGAAGATGGTCACCTCTTCTCGTGTACCGTTCAGGATTTCTCCGACGGTGGTTTGGGGATCAAGATCAACGGTCAGGCACAGATTCTGGAAGGGCAGAAAGTGAATCTGTTGCTTAAACGCGGTCAGCAAGAATACGTCTTCCCGGCCCAGGTGGCGCGCGTGATGGGTAATGAAGTTGGGCTGAAATTAATGCCGCTCACCACCCAGCAACATATCGATTTTGTGCAGTGTACGTTTGCCCGTGCGGATACATGGGCGCTCTGGCAGGACAGCTATCCGGAAGATAAGCCGCTGGAAAGTCTGCTGGATATTCTGAAGCTCGGCTTCCGTGGCTACCGCCATCTGGCGGAGTTTGCGCCTTCTTCGGTGAAGGGCATATTCCGTGTGCTGACTTCTCTGGTTTCCTGGGTTGTATCGTTTATTCCGCGCCGCCCGGAGCGGAGCGAAACGGCACAACCATCGGATCAGGCTTTGGCTCAACAATGATGATAACGCGATGAAAAGAAAACTATTCTGGATTTGTGCAGTGGCTATGGGGATGAGTGCGTTCCCCTCTTTCATGACGCAGGCGACGCCAGCAACGCAACCACTGATCAATGCTGAGCCAGCTGTAGCCGCCCAGACGGAACAAAATCCGCAGGTGGGGCAAGTGATGCCGGGCGTGCAGGGCGCTGATGCCCCCATCGTGGCGCAGAACGGTCCTTCGCGTGATGTGAAGCTGACCTTTGCGCAAATTGCGCCACCGCCGGGCAGCATGGTGCTACGTGGCATTAACCCGAACGGCAGCATTGAGTTTGGTATGCGCAGCGATGAAGTGGTGACGAAGGCGATGCTCAACCTCGAATACACGCCATCGCCATCGTTACTGCCTGTCCAGTCGCAGTTAAAGGTTTATCTCAATGATGAACTGATGGGCGTGCTGCCAGTGACCAAAGAACAGTTGGGTAAAAAAACGCTGGCACAAATGCCAATTAACCCACTGTTTATTACCGACTTCAACCGTGTGCGGCTGGAGTTTGTCGGTCATTATCAGGACGTGTGCGAAAACCCGGCCAGCACCACGCTTTGGCTGGATGTTGGGCGGAGCAGTGGACTGGATCTGACCTATCAGACCCTGAATGTGAAGAATGATCTGTCACACTTCCCGGTACCATTCTTTGACCCGCGTGATAACCGCACCAACACCTTGCCGATGGTCTTTGCGGGTGCGCCGGATGTTGGGCTGCAACAAGCATCTGCCATTGTCGCCTCGTGGTTTGGTTCGCGTTCTGGCTGGCGTGGGCAGAACTTCCCGGTGCTCTATAACCAACTGCCGGATCGCAATGCCATCGTTTTTGCCACTAATGACAAACGCCCGGACTTCCTGCGCGATCATCCGGCGGTAAAAGCCCCGGTGATTGAGATGATCAACCATCCACAGAATCCTTACGTCAAACTGCTGGTGGTCTTTGGTCGTGACGACAAAGACCTGTTGCAGGCAGCGAAAGGTATCGCTCAGGGTAACATTCTGTTCCGTGGTGAAAGCGTGGTAGTGAATGAAGTGAAACCGCTGCTACCGCGTAAGCCGTACGATGCGCCGAACTGGGTGCGTACCGATCGTCCGGTCACCTTTGGTGAACTGAAAACCTATGAAGAACAGTTACAATCCAGCGGTCTTGAGCCAGCAGCGATTAACGTTTCGCTAAACCTGCCGCCGGATCTCTACCTGATGCGCAGTACCGGCATTGATATGGATATCAACTATCGCTACACCATGCCGCCGGTGAAAGACAGTTCGCGGATGGATATCAGCCTGAATAACCAGTTCCTGCAATCCTTCAACCTGAGCAGTAAACAGGAGGCGAACCGCCTGCTGCTGCGTATTCC
Source organism: Escherichia sp. HH091_1A (assembly GCF_030295175.1). Taxonomy (NCBI): domain Bacteria; kingdom Pseudomonadati; phylum Pseudomonadota; class Gammaproteobacteria; order Enterobacterales; family Enterobacteriaceae; genus Escherichia; species Escherichia sp. HH091_1A. The sequence continues at coordinate 4,287,773 of NZ_AP025747.1, forward strand.
GGTATTACAAGGTTTGCTGGATGGCAAAACGGATGTCTCTATTCCGGCGCTGAAACTGGGCGCGACCAACCAGTTGCGGTTCGACTTTGAGTATATGAACCCGATGCCGGGCGGTTCGGTGGATAACTGTATTACCTTCCAGCCGGTGCAGAATCATGTGGTGATTGGTGACGACTCCACCATCGACTTCTCGAAGTATTACCACTTCATCCCGATGCCGGATCTACGCGCCTTTGCTAACGCGGGCTTCCCGTTCAGCCGGATGGCGGATCTGTCACAAACCATCACCGTGATGCCGAAAGCGCCTAACGAAGCACAGATGGAAACCTTGCTGAATACCGTTGGCTTTATCGGTGCGCAGACGGGCTTCCCGGCGATTAACCTGACGGTGACCGATGATGGCAGCACCATTCAGGGCAAAGATGCCGACATCATGATTATCGGTGGTATCCCGGACAAACTGAAAGACGACAAGCAGATCGACCTGTTGGTGCAGGCGACCGAAAGCTGGGTGAAAACGCCGATGCGCCAGACCCCGTTCCCCGGCATTGTGCCGGACGAGAGCGATCGCGCGGCAGAAACTCAATCAACGCTGACCTCTTCCGGTGCGATGGCAGCGGTGATTGGCTTCCAGTCGCCGTATAACGACCAGCGTAGCGTGATTGCGCTGCTGGCAGATAGCCCACGCGGTTATGAAATGCTTAACGATGCGGTGAACGATAGCGGCAAACGCGCCACCATGTTCGGCTCGGTCGCGGTGATCCGCGAGTCCGGTATCAATAGCCTGCGTGTTGGCGACGTCTATTACGTTGGCCATCTGCCGTGGTTCGAACGCTTATGGTATGCGCTGGCAAACCATCCGATTCTGCTGGCGGTGCTGGCGGCAATCAGCGTCGTGCTGCTGGCCTGGGTACTGTGGCGTTTGCTGCGTATTATCAGCCGTCGTCGTCTTAACCCGGATAACGAGTAATTGAAGATGAATGTGTTGCGTAGTGGACTCGTGACGATGCTGCTGCTGGCTGCCTTTAGTGTTCAGGCTGCCTGCAACTGGCCTGCCTGGGAGCAGTTCAAAAAGGATTACATCAGTCAGGAAGGGCGCGTCATCGACCCCAGCGACGCGCGCAAAATCACCACCTCCGAAGGGCAAAGTTACGGCATGTTCTTTGCCCTGGCGGCTAACGACCGTGCAGCTTTCGATAATATTCTCGACTGGACGCAGAACAATCTCGCTCAGGGTTCTTTAAAAGAACATTTGCCCGCCTGGCTGTGGGGCAAGAAAGAGAACAGTAAGTGGGAAGTGCTGGACAGCAATTCGGCCTCTGATGGTGATGTCTGGATGGCCTGGTCGTTGCTGGAGGCGGGGCGTTTGTGGAAAGAGCAGCGTTATACCGACATCGGCAGCGCGTTGTTAAAACGTATTGCGCGGGAGGAAGTGGTGACGGTGCCTGGGCTGGGTTCCATGTTGTTGCCGGGCAAAGTGGGATTTGCAGAGGATAACAGCTGGCGTTTTAACCCCAGCTACCTGCCGCCGACGCTGGCGCAGTATTTCACCCGCTTTGGCGCGCCGTGGACTACGCTGCGCGAAACCAATCAACGTTTATTGCTGGAAACCGCCCCGAAAGGCTTTTCGCCAGACTGGGTGCGCTATGAGAAAGACAAAGGCTGGCAGCTAAAAGCCGAAAAAACATTGATCAGCAGCTACGACGCTATCCGTGTTTACATGTGGGTAGGCATGATGCCTGACAGCGATCCGCAAAAAGCGCGGATGCTCAACCGGTTTAAACCGATGGCGACATTCACCGAGAAAAACGGCTATCCGCCGGAAAAAGTCGATGTGGCTACGGGGAAAGCGCAGGGTAAAGGACCGGTCGGTTTTTCTGCCGCCATGCTGCCCTTTTTACAAAACCGCGATGCACAGGCCGTTCAGCGCCAGCGCGTGGCCGATAACTTTCCCGGCAGCGATGCCTATTACAACTATGTGCTGACCCTGTTTGGACAAGGCTGGGATCAACACCGTTTCCGCTTCTCGACAAAAGGTGAGTTATTACCTGACTGGGGCCAGGAATGCGCAAATTCACACTAAACATATTCACGCTTTCCCTCGGTCTGGCCGTCATGCCGATGGTCGAGGCAGCACCAACCGCTCAGCAACAGTTGCTGGAGCAAGTTCGGTTAGGCGAAGCGACCCATCGTGAAGATCTGGTGCAACAGTCGTTGTATCGGCTGGAACTTATTGATCCGAATAACCCGGACGTCGTTGCCGCCCGTTTCCGTTCTCTGTTACGTCAGGGCGATATTGATGGCGCGCAAAAACAGCTCGATCGGCTGTCGCAGTTAGCGCCGAGTTCAAATGCGTATAAATCGTCGCGGACCACAATGTTACTTTCTACGCCGGATGGTCGTCAGGCACTGCAACAGGCAAGATTGCAGGCGACTACCGGTCATGCAGAAGAAGCTGTGGCGAGTTACAACAAGCTGTTCAACGGTGCGCCGCCGGAAGGTGACATTGCCGTCGAGTACTGGAGTACGGTGGCGAAAATTCCGGCTCGCCGTGGCGAAGCGATTAATCAGCTAAAACGCATCAATGCGGATACGCCGGGCAATACGGGCCTGCAAAACAATCTGGCGCTATTGCTGTTTAGTAGCGATCGGCGTGATGAAGGTTTTGCTGTACTGGAGCAGATGGCGAAATCGAACGCCGGGCGCGAGGGAGCCTCTAAAATCTGGTACGGGCAGATTAAAGACATGCCTGTCAGCGATGCCAGCGTGCAGGCGCTGAAAAAATATCTCTCTATCTTTAGTGATGGCGACAGCGTAGCTGCTGCGCAATCGCAACTGGCAGAACAGCAAAAACAGCTGGCCGACCCTGCTTTCCGCGCTCGTGCGCAAGGTTTAGCGGCAGTGGACTCTGGCATGGCGGGTAAAGCCATTCCCGAACTACAACAGGCAGTGCGGGCGAACCCGAAAGACAGTGAGGCACTGGGGGCGCTGGGCCAGGCGTATTCTCAGAAAGGCGATCGCGCCAATGCGGTGGCGAATCTGGAAAAAGCCCTCGCACTGGACCCGCACAGCAGCAACAACGACAAATGGAACAGTCTGCTGAAAGTAAACCGCTACTGGCTGGCGATCCAGCAGGGTGATGCCGCGCTGAAAGCCAATAATCCTGACCGGGCAGAACGCCTGTTCCAGCAGGCGCGCAGTGTCGATAACACCGACAGCTATGCGGTGTTGGGGCTGGGCGATGTGGCGATGGCGCGAAAAGATTATTCCGCCGCCGAACGCTATTACCAGCAGACGCTGCGCATGGACAGCGGCAATACCAACGCCGTGCGCGGGCTAGCGAATATTTACCGCCAGCAATCGCCAGAAAAAGCCGAAGCGTTTATCGCCTCGCTCTCTGCCAGCCAGCGGCGCAGCATTGATGATATCGAACGTAGCCTGCAAAACGATCGTCTGGCACAGCAGGCAGAGGCACTGGAAAAACAGGGCAAATGGGCGCAGGCAGCAGCACTTCAGCGGCAACGACTGGCACTGGACCCCGGCAGTGTATGGATTACTTACCGACTTTCGCAGGATCTCTGGCAGGCCGGACAACGCAGCCAGGCCGATACGTTAATGCGCAATCTCGTGCAGCAGAAGCCGAACGACCCGGAGCAGGTTTACGCTTACGGGCTGTACCTTTCAGGTCACGACCAGGACAGAGCGGCACTGGCGCATATCAACAGCCTGCCGCGTGCCCAGTGGAACAGCAATATTCAGGAGCTGGTTAATCGGCTGCAAAGCGACCAGGTGCTGGAAACCGCTAATCGCCTGCGAGAAAACGGTAAAGAGGCAGAAGCAGCAGCGATGCTGCGCCAGCAACCGCCTTCCTCGCGTATTGATCTGACGCTGGCTGACTGGGCGCAACAACGACGTGATTACGCTGCTGCCCGTGCTGCATATCAGAATGTCCTGACGCGGGAGCCAACTAACGCTGATGCCATTCTTGGCCTGACGGAAGTGGATATCGCTGCCGGTGACAAAGCGGCGGCACGTAGCCAACTGGCGAAACTGCCTGCCTCCGATAACGCCTCCCTGAACACACAGCGGCGCGTGGCGCTGGCGCAGCTTGGCGATACCGCAGCGGCGCAGCAGACGTTTAACAAGCTGATCCCGCAGGCAAAATCTCAGCCACCGTCGATGGAAAGCGCGATGGTACTGCGCGACGGTGCGAAGTTTGAAGCACAGGCGGGCGATCCAACGCAGGCGCTGGAAACCTACAAAGACGCGATGGTTGCATCCGGTGTGACCACGACGCGTCCGCAGGATAACGACACCTTTACCCGGCTGACTCGTAACGACGAGAAAGATGACTGGCTGAAACGCGGCGTGCGCAGCGATGCGGCAGATCTCTACCGCCAGCAGGATCTTAACGTCACCCTCGAGCACGATTACTGGGGGTCGAGCGGCACCGGTGGTTACTCCGATCTGAAAGCGCACACTACCATGTTGCAGGTGGATGCGCCGTATTCTGACGGGCGGATGTTCTTTCGCAGTGATTTCGTCAATATGAACGTCGGCAGTTTCTCCACTAATGCCGATGGCAAATGGGATGACAACTGGGGCACCTGTACATTACAGGACTGTAGCGGCAACCGCAGCCAGTCGGATTCCGGTGCCAGCGTGGCGGTCGGCTGGCGAAATGACGTCTGGAGCTGGGATATCGGCACCACGCCGATGGGCTTCAACGTGGTGGATGTGGTCGGCGGCATCAGTTACAGCGATGATATCGGGCCGCTGGGTTACACAGTTAACGCCCATCGTCGGCCCATCTCCAGTTCTTTGCTGGCCTTTGGCGGGCAAAAAGACTCCCCAGGCAATACCGGGAAAAAATGGGGCGGCGTGCGTGCCGACGGCGTGGGGCTAAGCCTGAGCTACGATAAAGGTGAAGCAAACGGCGTCTGGGCATCGCTTAGCGGCGACCAGTTAACCGGTAAAAATGTTGAAGATAACTGGCGCGTGCGCTGGATGACGGGCTATTACTATAAGGTCATCAACCAGAACAATCGCCGCGTGACAATCGGCCTGAACAACATGATCTGGCATTACGACAAAGATCTGAGTGGGTACTCACTCGGTCAGGGCGGTTACTACAGCCCGCAGGAATACCTGTCGTTTGCCATTCCGGTGATGTGGCGTGAGCGGACAGAAAACTGGTCGTGGGAGCTGGGGGCGTCTGGTTCGTGGTCGCATTCGCGCACCAAAACCATGCCGCGGTATCCGCTGATGAATCTGATCCCGACTGACTGGCAGGAAGAAGCTGCGCGGCAATCCAACGATGGCGGCAGCAGTCAGGGCTTTGGCTATACGGCGCGGGCATTACTTGAGCGTCGCGTCACATCCAACTGGTTTGTCGGTACGGCAATTGATATCCAGCAGGCGAAAGATTACGCGCCCAGCCATTTCCTGCTCTACGTACGTTATTCCGCCGCCGGATGGCAGGGTGACATGGATTTACCGCCGCAGCCGCTGATACCTTACGCCGACTGGTAAGTTTTCAGATAGCGCCTCTCTTAATGCCGCTGCGATCGGGTATACTCGGGCGGCAATCTGGGATTTCCGGGGGGAGACAATTTGCGCGTAAGTCGCTCGTTAACAATCAAGCAGATGGCAATGGTGGCAGCCGTTGTCCTGGTGTTCGTTTTTATTTTTTGCACCGTTTTGCTGTTCCATCTGGTCCAGCAGAATCGCTATAACACGGCTACGCAACTGGAAAGCATTGCTCGCTCTGTCCGCGAACCCTTATCTTCTGCCATTTTGAAAGGCGATATTCCCGAAGCGGAAGCTATTCTTGCCAGCATTAAACCGGCAGGCGTGGTCAGCCGTGCCGATGTGGTGCTGCCTAACCAGTTCCAGGCGCTGCGTAAAAGTTTTATTCCAGAGCGTCCGGTGCCGGTAATGGTTACTCGCATGTTTGAGCTACCGGTGCAAATCTCGCTGGGCGTTTACTCGCTGGAACGTCCGGCAAACCCGCAGCCAATTGCCTATCTGGTGCTACAGGCGGATTCCTTCCGCATGTATAAGTTCGTGATGAGCACCCTCTCAACGTTAGTGACCATTTACTTACTTTTGTCGTTAATATTGACGGTGGCGATTAGCTGGTGCATTAACCGCCTGATTTTGCATCCGTTACGCAATATTGCTCGTGAACTTAACGCCATCCCAGCCCAGGAGCTTGTTGGTCACCAACTGGCATTACCACGTCTGCATCAGGACGATGAAATCGGTATGCTGGTGCGCAGTTACAACCTCAACCAGCAATTGCTGCAGCGCCATTATGAAGAACAGAACGAAAATGCGATGCGCTTCCCGGTGTCGGATTTGCCGAACAAAGCCTTGCTGATGGAGATGCTGGAGCAGGTTGTCGCGCGTAAACAAACCACCGCGCTGATGATTATCACCTGTGAAACCCTGCGTGATACTGCGGGCGTGCTGAAAGAGGCGCAACGAGAAATTCTGCTGCTGACGCTGGTGGAAAAACTCAAATCGGTACTGTCGCCACGTATGATCCTCGCGCAGATTAGTGGTTATGACTTTGCTGTCATTGCCAACGGTGTACAGGAGCCGTGGCATGCTATTACTTTAGGTCAGCAAGTGCTCACTATCATGAGCGAGTGCCTGCCGATTGAACGTATTCAACTCCGTCCGCACTGTAGCATTGGCGTGGCGATGTTCTACGGCGATCTCACCGCCGAACAGCTTTACAGTCGCGCTATTTCTGCGGCATTTACCGCTCGCCATAAAGGTAAGAATCAGATTCAGTTCTTTGATCCGCAGCAGATGGAAGCCGCCCAACAGCGGTTGACGGAAGAGAGCGATATCCTTAATGCACTGGAAAATCATCAGTTTGCGATTTGGTTACAGCCACAGGTCGAGATGACCAGCGGTAAACTGGTCAGTGCGGAAGTGTTACTGCGTATCCAGCAACCGGATGGCAGTTGGGATCTGCCGGATGGCTTAATCGATCGCATTGAGTGCTGTGGGCTGATGGTTACCGTCGGTCACTGGGTGCTGGAAGAGTCCTGTCGACTGCTGGCTGCCTGGCAAGAGCGCGGCATTATGTTGCCCTTGTCGGTAAACCTCTCAGCGCTGCAACTGATGCACCCGAATATGGTAGCGGATATGCTGGAACTGTTAACCCGCTATCGCATTCAGCCGGGAACACTGATTCTGGAAGTGACAGAAAGCCGACGTATTGACGACCCTCATGCAGCGGTGGCAATTCTCCGCCCGTTGCGTAATGCCGGCGTTCGGGTGGCGCTGGATGATTTCGGCATGGGCTACGCAGGGCTGCGTCAGCTGCAGCATATGAAATCGTTGCCAATCGACGTGTTAAAAATCGACAAAATGTTTGTTGAAGGCTTGCCGGAAGATAGCAGCATGATTGCTGCAATTATCATGTTGGCGCAAAGCCTGAACTTACAAATGATTGCCGAAGGCGTGGAGACTGAAGCACAACGCGACTGGCTGGCAAAAGCGGGCGTTGGTATTGCCCAGGGCTTCCTTTTTGCTCGCCCACTCCCTATTGAAATCTTCGAAGAGAGTTACCTGGGAGAAAAGTAGCTACCCCAAACTGATTACAAAACTTTAAAAAGTGCTGGTTTGTGCGAGCCAGCTCAAACTTTTTAACCTTTTTGTTTCAATTATGATCCAGGTACATTTCTGTGATGTTGTCTGGGTGTTATTTTAAGGCCGCAGGTACCCCATAACCTTACAAGACCTGTGGTTTTACTAAAGGACACCCTATGAAAACCTCTCTGTTTAAAAGCCTTTACTTTCAGGTCCTGACAGCGATAGCCATTGGTATTCTCCTTGGCCATTTCTACCCTGAAATAGGCGAGCAAATGAAACCGCTTGGCGACGGGTTCGTTAAGCTCATTAAGATGATCATCGCTCCTGTCATCTTTTGTACCGTCGTAACGGGCATTGCGGGCATGGAAAGCATGAAGGCGGTCGGTCGTACCGGCGCAGTCGCACTGCTTTACTTTGAAATTGTCAGCACCATCGCACTGATTATTGGTCTTATCATCGTTAACGTCGTGCAGCCTGGTGCCGGAATGAACGTCGATCCGGCAACGCTTGATGCGAAAGCGGTAGCGGTTTACGCCGATCAGGCGAAAGACCAGGGCATTGTCGCCTTCATTATGGATGTCATCCCGGCGAGCGTCATTGGCGCATTTGCCAGCGGTAACATTCTGCAGGTGCTGCTGTTTGCCGTACTGTTTGGTTTTGCGCTCCACCGTCTGGGCAGCAAAGGCCAACTGATTTTTAACGTTATCGAAAGTTTCTCGCAGGTCATTTTCGGCATCATCAATATGATCATGCGTCTGGCACCTATTGGTGCGTTCGGGGCAATGGCGTTTACTATCGGTAAATACGGCGTCGGCACACTGGTGCAGCTGGGGCAGCTGATTATCTGCTTCTATATCACCTGTATCCTGTTTGTGGTGCTGGTATTGGGTTCAATCGCCAAAGCGACCGGTTTCAGTATCTTCAAATTTATTCGCTACATCCGTGAAGAATTGCTGATTGTACTGGGGACTTCATCTTCCGAGTCGGCGCTGCCGCGTATGCTCGACAAGATGGAGAAACTCGGCTGCCGCAAATCGGTGGTGGGGCTGGTCATCCCGACAGGCTACTCGTTTAACCTTGATGGCACATCGATATACCTGACAATGGCGGCGGTGTTTATCGCCCAGGCCACTAACAGTCAGATGGATATCGTTCACCAAATCACACTATTAATTGTGTTGCTGCTTTCTTCCAAAGGGGCTGCAGGGGTAACGGGCAGTGGCTTTATCGTGCTGGCGGCGACGCTCTCTGCGGTGGGCCATTTGCCGGTAGCGGGTCTGGCGCTAATCCTCGGTATCGACCGTTTCATGTCAGAAGCCCGTGCGCTGACTAACCTGGTCGGTAACGGCGTAGCGACCATTGTTGTTGCTAAGTGGGTGAAAGAACTGGACCACAAAAAACTGGACGATGTGCTGAATAATCGTGCGCCGGATGGCAAAACGCACGAATTATCCTCTTAATCTCACCACTTATGCCCGCACTCCCTTCCCCGAGTGCGGGTGTTTGCGCATAATTGACCCCTGTGCCTGAACTTACCACCTGGGTGAGTTCAGGTTTATTTCACTTCTTCCGTGACATTTTCATGTTCTTGCGGTCTAACACGAAGTGTTTTTAATGTCATTTAGACTGACCGACAACGGGCAGTTTTTTATTACCAGGATAGTTGATCAGGGGTTCACATGCAGGGCACAAAAATTCGACTTTTAGCGGGCGGTTTGCTGATGATGGCCACTGCTGGCTATGTGCAGGCAGATGCGCTCCAGCCTGATCCAGCATGGCAACAGGGGACGCTTTCCAACGGTTTACAGTGGCAAGTGCTGACCACGCCCCAGCGTCCCAGCGATCGCGTTGAAATTCGCCTGCTGGTTAATACCGGTTCGCTCGCCGAAAGTACACAACAGAGCGGTTACAGTCACGCCATCCCTCGTATTGCGTTAACGCAAAGCGGTGGCCTTGACGCAGCACAGGCGCGTTCATTGTGGCAGCAGGGGATCGACCCTAAACGCCCGATGCCGCCGGTAATTGTCTCTTATGACACCACGCTGTTTAATCTGAGTTTGCCCAATAACCGTAACGACTTGCTGAAAGAAGCGCTCTCTTATCTGGCAAATGCCACTGGCAAACTGACCATCACACCAGAAACCATCAACCACGCGCTGCAAAGTCAGGACATGGTGGCCACCTGGCCTGCCGATACTAAAGAGGGCTGGTGGCGCTATCGTCTGAAAGGATCAACCTTGTTAGGTCATGATCCTGCCGATCCGCTGAAACAACCCGTTGAAGCGGAAAAGATTAAAGATTTCTATCAGAAATGGTACACCCCGGATGCAATGACGCTGCTGGTGGTGGGAAACGTGGATGCGCGCTCGGTTGTCGACCAAATCAACAAAACGTTTGGCGAACTGAAAGGCAAACGTGAAACACCGGCTCCGGTGCCGACGCTTTCTCCGCTGCGTCCTGAAGCGGTGAGTATTATGACCGATGCGGTACGTCAGGACCGGTTATCTATCATGTGGGATACGCCGTGGCAGCCAATTCGTGAATCAGCCGCACTGCTGCGCTACTGGCGTGCGGACCTGGCCCGTGAGGCGCTGTTCTGGCACGTTCAGCAAGCGTTAAGCACCAGTAACAGCAAAGACATCGGTCTTGGATTTGACTGCCGTGTGCTGTATCTGCGTGCGCAGTGTGCCATCAACATCGAGTCACCAAACGACAAGCTGAACAGCAACCTTAATTTGGTAGCGCGTGAGCTAGCGAAGGTTCGCGATAAAGGTCTGCCGGAAGAAGAGTTCAATGCGTTAGTGGCGCAAAAGAAACTGGAGCTGCAGAAACTGTTTGCCGCCTATGCGCGAGCTGATACCGATATTTTGATGGGGCAGCGGATGCGTTCGTTGCAAAATCAGGTCGTTGATATCGCGCCGGAGCAATATCAGAAACTGCGCCAGGATTTCCTTAATAGTCTGACGGTAGAGATGTTAAATCAGGATCTGCGCCAGCAGTTGTCGAACGATATGGCGTTAATTCTTCTGCAGCCGAAAGGCGAGCCAGAATTTAACATGAAAGCGTTGCAGGCGGCCTGGGATCAAATCATGGCCCCATCTACTACTGCTGCCACAACCTCTGTTGCCACGGATGACGTACATCCTGAAGTGACGGATATTCCACCCGCACAGTAATGCCTGATGGTGATGAGTTAGCACAACCATCAGGTATTTATGGATGAGCTGGATAGAGGGGTAACACTTTATCCAGCCTTTTGCATATGCTGCTTTTACGCAGGCATCGCCTCACGCGGGATAATCGCGCCGCGATACTGAATAACGGTACTTGCGGTCAGGTGCCCGCGTTTCGCCGCGTCTTCCGCACTGGCGCCCGTCAAACGTACCGCCAGATAACCGGCACTGAAAGAGTCGCCAGCTGCGGTGGTATCGATCACTTTTTCTTTTGGCAGTTTCACCGCCGGAACATCCACTAACCCTTCGCCAGCAATGGACACCAGGCAAGAATCCGCCCCGCGTTTCACCACCACTTCTTTCACGCCCGCGTTATGGGTGCGCGCAATGACGTCTTCCACCGGTTGTTGACCCCACAGCGCGTCTTCGTCGTCCAGCGTCAGGAAGGCGATATCCGTGCATTCCAGCATTTGCTGGTACATCTGCTGTGTCTCTTCTTTGCTGGCCCACAAGCGCGGACGATAGTTATTGTCGAAAATTACTTTTCCGCCGTTGGCGCGGCATTCGCGCAGCAGGGAAAGCAGCTTTTCGCGGCTGGTCGGGCTTAAGATTGCCAGGCTAATCCCGCTCAGGTAGAGATAATCAAAATTCGCCAGCTCTGCACAAATCGCTGCGGATTGCTCACTCTCCAGCCAAAATTTGGCGGCGGCTTCGTTACGCCAGTAGTAGAACGTACGTTCGCCAGTGCTGTCGGTTTCAATGTAGTAAAGACCCGGCAGACGATTTTCCATCCGCTGGGTCAGGGAAGTATCAACGTTCTCGCCGTGCCAGGCGTCCAGCATCTGCTGACTAAAACTGTCCGTTCCCAGCGCCGTCACGTAATGAACGGTTAATGCCGCAGGATCGACCTGACGGGCGATATAGACGGAAGTGTTCAGGGTATCGCCGCCGAAACCGCGCTTAACGTCCGCGCCTTTCTCGGAAAGCTCAATCATGCATTCGCCAATCACGGCAATCTTTTTGGACATAGTCGTGAACCTGATCTGTAAAAAATTAGCGTTAGTTTGCGCTGTGGTGGTTTGCTGGTCAACCATATTAAAACAGTGTTCCATTATTTTTTTGAGCCAGAACGTATTCCTGAAAGATTCCGTTGTGGAGTGGGGAAATTTAACCCGGTCAGGCGGTAAAGTTCTGCTCCTGCGCGCCGATAATCTTTGTCGAGTCCGGGCAGCATCACTTTTAAACACAGGACATCTTTGATGATAAGGCAGGTTATCCAGCGAATAAGCAACCCTGAAGCAAGCATCGAAAGCTTGCAGGAACGGCGTTTTTGGTTGCAGTGTGAGCGTGCTTACACCTGGCAGCCGATCTATCAAACCTGCGGACGGTTAATGGCCGTGGAGCTATTAACGGTGGTCACGCATCCCTCGAACCCTTTACAACGTCTGCCGCCGGATCGCTATTTTACTGAAATCACCGTCAGCCATCGGATGGAGGTTGTGAAAGAGCAGATTGATTTGCTGGCGCAAAATGCCGACTTCTTTGTCGAGCACGGCCTGCTGGCATCGGTCAATATTGATGGTCCTACGCTCATCGCCCTGCGTCAGCAACCAAACATCCTGCGCCAGATTGAGCATCTTCCCTGGCTGCGTTTCGAACTGGTAGAACACATCCGCCTGCCAAAAGACTCAACCTTTGCCTCGATGTGTGAATTTGGTCCGCTGTGGCTGGATGATTTCGGCACTGGGATGGCAAATTTCTCTGCGCTCAGTGAAGTCCGTTACGACTACATCAAAATCGCCCGTGAGCTGTTTGTGATGCTGCGTCAGTCGCCGGAAGGACGCACGCTCTTTTCTCAGCTTTTACATCTAATGAATCGCTATTGTCGCGGGGTGATTGTCGAAGGTGTGGAAACGCAGGAAGAGTGGCGCGATGTACAAAATTCGCCTGCATTTGCCGCACAAGGCTGGTTTCTTTCACGCCCGGCACCGATAGAAACGCTGAATTCGGCAGTTCTGGCGCTATAAGCTGCCTCATTTTCTGCCTGGCTGGACTATCTTTAGGACTGGCACAGGAAGAAATATGAGGAAGCGAATGATGAGCAAGGCAGGCAAAATAACCGCTGCGATTTCAGGGACTTTCTTGTTGTTGATTGTCGTGGCGATCATTTTGATTGCAACATTTGACTGGAATCGACTCAAACCGACCATCAACCAGAAAGTCTCTGCGGAGTTGAATCGTCCATTCGCTATCCGTGGCGATCTGGGCGTGGTGTGGGAGCGGCAAAAACAAGAAACCGGCTGGCGCAGCTGGGTGCCGTGGCCTCATGTGCATGCAGAAGACATCATTCTTGGCAATCCGCCGGATATTCCCGAAGTAACAATGGTGCATTTGCCGCGGGTAGAAGCGACGCTGGCCCCGCTGGCGTTGCTGACCAAAACGGTCTGGCTGCCGTGGATAAAACTGGAGAAGCCCGACGCGCGTCTGATTCGTCTCTCTGAAAAGAACAATAACTGGACCTTTAATCTCGCCAATGATGACAACAAAGACATGAATGCAAAGCCGTCTGCGTGGTCGTTTCGACTGGATAATATTCTGTTCGATCAAGGGCGGATCGCTATTGATGACAAAGTAAGCAAAGCGGATCTGGAAATTTTTGTCGATCCGTTAGGCAAGCCGCTGCCGTTCAGTGAAGTTACTGGATCGAAAGGTAAAGCGGATAAAGAAAAGGTGGGCGATTACGTTTTTGGTCTGAAGGCGCAGGGACGTTATAACGGTGAACCGCTCACGGGCAAAGGTAAAATCGGCGGTATGCTGGCACTACGCGGCGAAGGTACACCGTTTCCGGTACAGGCTGATTTCCGCTCCGGGAATACTCGCGTCGCTTTTGATGGCGTCGTGAATGACCCAATGAAGATGGGCGGTGTCGATTTACGGCTTAAATTTTCTGGCGATTCGCTGGGTGATCTCTATGAACTGACGGGCGTTCTGCTGCCCGATACCCCGCCGTTTGAAACCGATGGTCGGCTGGTCGCGAAAATCGACACTGAAAAATCGTCGGTCTTTGATTATCGAGGCTTTAATGGGCGCATTGGCGATAGTGATATTCACGGTTCTCTGATCTACACCACCGGCAAGCCACGGCCAAAACTGGAAGGTGATGTCGAATCGCGGCAATTGCGGCTGGCAGATTTAGGGCCATTGATTGGCGTTGATTCTGGAAAAGGTGCAGAAAAGTCGAAACGGTCTGAGCAGAAGAAAGGCGAAAAAAGCGTTCAGCCTGCGGGCAAAGTGCTGCCTTATGACCGCTTCGAAACCGATAAATGGGACGTCATGGATGCCGATGTCCGCTTCAAAGGTCGGCGCATTGAACATGGTAGTAGCTTGCCGATTAGCGATCTCTCTACCCATATCATTCTCAAAAATGCTGACCTGCGCCTGCAACCGCTGAAATTTGGCATGGCGGGAGGCAGCATTGCGGCGAATATTCATCTGGAAGGCGATAAAAAGCCGATGCAAGGGCGGGCTGATATTCAGGCGCGTCGGCTGAAACTCAAAGAACTGATGCCCGATGTAGAACTGATGCAGAAGACGCTGGGGGAAATGAACGGTGACGCGGAACTACGCGGTAGCGGTAACTCGGTGGCGGCGCTTTTAGGCAACAGTAACGGCAACCTGAAACTGTTGATGAATGACGGGCTGGTGAGCCGCAACCTGATGGAGATTGTCGGCCTGAATGTCGGCAACTACATTGTCGGTGCGATATTTGGTGATGATGAGGTGCGGGTGAACTGCGCGGCGGCGAATCTGGATATTGCCAACGGTGTGGCGCGTCCGCAGATTTTTGCTTTTGATACTGAGAATGCGTTGATCAATGTTACCGGCACGGCAAGTTTTGCTTCGGAGCAACTGGATTTGACTATCGATCCAGAAAGTAAAGGGATTCGCATTATCACACTGCGTTCGCCGCTGTATGTGCGTGGGACATTTAAAAATCCGCAGGCTGGGGTAAAAGCCGGACCGTTGATTGCTCGCGGAGCCGTCGCGGCGGCACTGGCAACGCTGGTAACACCGGCGGCGGCGTTACTGGCGCTGATCTCTCCTTCCGAAGGGGAGGCTAATCAGTGTCGGACGATTTTGTCGCAGATGAAGAAGTGATGGAAACTGCCGGATGCGGCGTGAACGCCTTATCCGGCCTACAAATCCTTGCGAATTCAATATATTTTATGGAAATTCAGGCCTGATAAGCGTAGCGCATCAGGCTTTTCACTCTTATTACAACGATTGATGTCGCGTCTCATGGGTCAGCAGCAGGGCGATTAAGGTCAAGCCAGCCATCGCCGCCAGATATAACCCCACCGCACCTAACCCGTAGTTAGTCTGCAACCAGGCTGCGATATATGGTGCAACGGAAGCCCCGAGAATCGAAGCTACGTTGTAAGAGAACGATGCTCCGGTGTAACGCACTTCTGTCGGGAACAGCTCTGGTAACAGCGCGCCCATCGGCCCGAAGGTCAGTCCCATCAGACTTAACCCCAGCAGCAGGAAGGCAAAAACCAGAATCGGGTTGCCAGAACCGAGCAGCGGGTTAAAGGCGAACAGCGCGAACAGGATGATCAGCGTGGTGATGATTACCATGCTTTTACGACGACCAAAGGCATCGGCCAGCAGTCCGGCGACTGGCACCATCACGCCAAAACCAATAACTGCCATCATCAGCATCCACAATACTTCGTTACGCGGCAGGCCAAGACCCACGGGCGCGGCGGCGGTACTGAAGGTCATTGAGTAGACCGTCATGATGTAAAACAGCGTGTAGGTCGCCAGCATGATGAAGGTGCCGAGCACTGTGACGCGCACGTGCTTGGTCAGCAGCGTACCCAGCGGGATCTTCACCTGCTTTTTCGCTTTAGCGACTTTCTCAAACACCGGCGACTCATGTAGCGACACGCGAACATACAGGCCGATAACGACCAGCACCGCCGAGAAGATAAACGGCACGCGCCAACCCCAGCTCATAAACTGCTCGTCGGTCAGTAGCCAGGAAAGCAGTAAGAAAGTGCCGTTGGCAAAGAAGAAGCCAATCGGTGCGCCCAGCTGCGGAAAGGAGCCGTACAATGCACGTTTGCGCGGTGGTGCGTTCTCGGTTGCCAGCAGCGCCGCTCCGCCCCATTCGCCGCCTAAGCCCAGACCCTGACCAAATCGAGCCAGTGCCAGCAGCAGCGGGGCGAAAATACCAATCGTGGCATAGCCCGGCAGCAGACCAATCACCACGGTCGAAATCCCCATCGTTAGCAACGAGGCGACCAGCGTCGCTTTACGCCCAACGCGATCGCCAAAATGACCAAAGACGGCAGAGCCAATAGGGCGCGCGACGAAGGCGATGGCGAAGGTGGCAAGCGACTGTAGCGTTGCTGCCGTAGGATCGCCCTGTGGGAAGAAGATATGCGGGAACACAATAACGGCTGCCGTTGCGTAAATATAGAAGTCGAAGAACTCAATGGCTGTACCGATGAGTGAGGCAACCAGAACTTTATTACGTGAGTTTACCGGCGTAAATTCCTGGTTATTTTCGAGTGTTGTGGCTGTTGCTTGCATAATCTTTTCTTATTTTTTGGCTAACGAATAGCCATATTACGCACAGCAAAAGTGATATTTCAATGTGTAACAAATCGCGGAGTTGGTCGAAAATCAGCCAAAAAGGGAATAATGTTTAAGCTGGTGATTTTTCTTCTATGAAATGCTTCACATAATTTCATAAATGGTGGATAAAACTGGTTTTAGGTTAAATAAAAGTTACCAACTGGATTTATATGCTGGAGTAATGAGTTGGAATGAAATTGTTTGCTCCTAAGAGATGACAGAAAAGGCTCTGGGGAAGAGTTTAAGTGGTTATGTGCGCATGATAGCCGGATGCGATGCTGGCGCATTTTATCCGGCCTACGGGGAGCCAGGCCGAATAAATTCGTAGGCCGGATAAGGCGTTACGCTGCATCCGGCATATTTTAAGACTGCGTTTTCCCCGGCATTCTCGGGTCGTCTTTGTATTCGGCGGTGGCAATCCACGCCGCGCAAAACAGCGTCAGACGAGCGAAGAAGTAGAAAAACGCCATCAGTCCCAGCACGGAGCCAAATGCTGCGCCAGACGGAGATTTCATCAGCGATGGCAGTGTGTAGGTCATCACGATTTTAATCACTTCAAAACCTATAGCAGCAAGAAATGTTCCGCGAATTAGCGCTTTTTTGCGCGGACGGTGGCGCGGCAATCGCCAAAAGATCCAGAAGAAAAGCAGATAGTTGGCGAAGATGGAAATCGCAAGACCAATCAACCGCCACGTTGGTTTCAGCCACTCAATGCTGTTCAGGTGCAGGGCGCTAATAATCATTTGCTGCGCCGAACCGGCAACCGAGGTGATCGAAAGCGTCACAATGAGCGCAATCAACAAACCAATCAGCGAAATAAAATCACGCAGATATTTAACCCAAAATTTTTCCTGATCCTGTGGCGAACGTTCCCAGACATCGCGCGATTGAGCGCGAATCGCTTCACGCAGGTTACCCATCCAGTTGATGCCGGAATAAAGCGCCACCGCCAGGCCGACAAGCCCTACCGTCGTACGCTGTTGAACGGCGGTATTGATGGTGTTTTTCAATGTAGCTGCCAGCGTCGGATCGCTAATATTTTGCAGAATTTTGTCGAAGATATCCTGCAGCAGCATCGGATGGGAGGCCAGAACGAAACCAGCGGCGGCAAACGACACCATCAAAATCGGAATCATCGACAAAAATGAGAAATAGGTGATAGCCGCACCAAACTGATTACCCAGCCGATCGTTAAAGCGTTCAGTCGCGCGAATCAGGTGCGCAATAATCGGTTGGCGTTGGACTTTTTCGGCAGTAGTGGTGACGGTTTCCAGCGCCTGGCTAACTTTGCCGCCTTTCTCGCTATTATCCAGCGGTTTAATCGGCTCGAGCTCCAGATCCTGGGTGGGACGTTTAATCTCGTTTTCCTGCGTCATCCGCTCTTTTATCCTTCTGTCTTTATCATTCTTAAAAAGTATAGTCTGTCAGTCCAGGTACTCTTTCATTACGCCAGCCAGCCACTGCATAAACAGGTTTACACGCCGGGAAAGCTCCCGACGCTGCGGATAAACCAGCGAAAGGGAGAGCGGCTCGGCACGGTAGCCAGGTAATACTTCAATAAGCCGCCCGGCACGCAGGGCTTCGCGCACGGCAATGCGCGGGATCTGAATAATCCCCAGACCGGCAAAACCGGCGGCGAGATAGTTTTCGCTACTGTTTACCGTCAACATGCCGCCAGACTTAAACCACTGGACGCCATTAACGCTGGCAACCTCAAAACCTAACGGATGTACACTCAGGTGGGGTGTGTAACGCACTATTGCGTGTGAAGTCAGATCGTCGGGGCTTTGTGGATAACCAAAGCGTGTCAGATAGTGTGGACTGGCACAGTTGACCATGGTTAGTTTGCCGAGGGGACAGGCGATAACACCATCTTCCGATAACGCGCCAGTGCGTATCACGCAATCAAAACCATCATGAAGAATATCTACCGGACGGTTATGGCTACTCAGTTCCAGCTCAATTCCCGGATGCTGATAGAGAAATTCCGACAGGCGCGGCAGTAACAGGCTTTTCGCGATTCCTGGTGGGATGTCGATGCGTAATTTACCGCTGATACTGGTGGCATCCTGTTGAAACAGACCGTCCAGTTCGTTGAGATTACTCAACACATCTTTTGCCCGTTGATAATAGGTCATGCCTTCTGGCGTGAGTTTGACCCGTCGCGTGGTGCGCTGGAGAAGCTGGGTGCCAAGTTGATGTTCCAGTGCCTGTATCTGGCGCGAAACACTTCCTTTTGGCAAAGCAAAGAAATCCGCTGCGCGGGAAAAACTTTCCAGCTCCGCGACTTTGATGAACAACTGCATTGCGTGAATTTTATCCATTTCTTTGACCGATTGTTGTTCACATCGAAACAGTAACGCGCATATCGCATTGTTTATTGTTTTTTCTAACATCTAATGCCGGGTTTCACAATGTTGTCATGACGAATGTGGCGATTTCTCAGTAGGAAAAGGGGAGAATAGCTTTATGAGAAAGGTGAATCCCCTTAAACAGAGCGTATTTTTCAGCGATTCCCTTTAAAGTGAATAGAGGACGTATTGGCTATTTGTGCTTATTTTTGTCTCATTGCCGTTTGTTATTTTGGCTTGTGGTCGCGGAATTTCATTTTTAATTGCATGCGTACTAGCCATCAATATAAGGAAATCCTCAAAATTGTTTTAAATAGTGCCCTCGACATGTAATTTCAGGCGTTTAGCTGTAACTATTTATATCGGTAACTATTTTCTACGCGTCATCTCTGTAGAATGGCCACCGCCAAATGGCGAATTCTTATTTTTTCTCGCGGGTAATACCCTTCCACTACTTAAGTCTTTTTAACGTATTCAGGTGGAGATTCAGTTATGCAAATAGTCATGTTTGACAGGCAGTCAATATTTATTCATGGAATGAAAATCAGTTTACAGCATCGTATTCCAGGAGTGAGTATTCAGGGGGCCAGTCAGGCAGACGAGTTATGGCAAAAGCTGGAAAGTTACCCTGAAGCCTTAGTGATGCTCGATGGCGATCAGGATGGTGAGTTTTGCTACTGGTTGCTGCAAAAAACCGTGGTGCAATTTCCTGAGGTTAAGGTGTTAATTACGGCGACGGATTGCAACAAACGGTGGTTACAGGAAGTTATTCATTTTAATGTGCTGGCCATTGTGCCTCGTGATTCAACCGTCGAGACATTTGCGTTGGCGGTCAATAGTGCGGCGATGGGGATGATGTTTCTGCCGGGAGACTGGCGAACGACGCCGGAAAAGGACATTAAAGATCTCAAATCGTTAAGCGCCCGCCAGCGGGAGATTTTAACCATGTTAGCGGCGGGCGAATCAAATAAGGAGATCGGCAGGGCGCTGAATATCAGTACCGGAACGGTAAAAGCGCATCTGGAATCCCTGTATCGCCGTCTGGAAGTGAAAAATCGCACCCAGGCGGCAATGATGTTAAATATCTCCTCCTGAAGAGGATAATTTTACAGCCAGCAGGACGTTAGCGGCTGGCTGTAAAAATATTATGGTTCGCCGTACAAACCAATTAAACGGCGTACCACACCGTTAGTCCAGCCAAACCCATCCTGCAACGGATACTCGCCACCGCCGCCTTCGCGGGGAAAACCATCGGCAATATGGTATTTCTCGATCAGTTTGTGCTGTTCCAGATAGAACTGATTCACCGTCTTCAGCCAGCTGCGCGCGATTTCATCACCCAGAAGGTCATCGCCGTACATTTTAAATCCCTGAATCGCCATCCATTGTAATGGTGCCCAGCCGTTAGGTTTATCCCACTGTTCACCGGTTTCGTACTCGCTTGCCAGAATCCCGCTAGGTGTCAGTAACCGGCTGCGCACGGCGTTTGCCAGACGATCTGCCTGTTCATGGTTCGCCATACCGACATAGAGCGGCACAATGGCGGCAGCGGAAAAGAGCGCCAGTTGTTCGCGTCGCCAGTCGTAATCGCGGTAGATACCGTTTTCATCATCCCAGAGGTAACGGTTTACCGCATCGCGACGGGCACTGGCCTTCTGGCGGAACAGTGCTTCTGTCTCTTTCTCGCCTTTCAGCGCCGAGATGTTGGCGATGGCGCTCTCCAGTTTAAACAGGAAGGCATTCAGATCGATGGGGATGAACTGGGTGGTACGAATGCTCGCCAGACGACCGGTATCACGCAGCCAACGGGAAGAGTAATCCCAACCGGAGGCCGCCCCCGCGCGTAAATCGCGGTACACCTCGTTAGGCGGGCGACCAGAATGTTTCGCGGTTTCAACGTCCTCAAGCCAGGATTCGTCACGCGGCGTGTCGCGATCGTCCCAGTAACGGTTGAGCAGCGAGCCGTCGGGCATCCGCACAACATGGCGATAGGCCTGATTAGGGATCAACGATTCTGCGCCGTCCATCCAGAAGGCATATTCCATTTTCAGATGGTCGAGATAGCGGCGCGCGCCGCGTACACCATCTTCTTCAAACAACTCCACCATCAGCGCAAAAACCGGTGGTTGCGAGCGGCTCAAATAATAGGTGCGGTTGCCGTTGGGGATGTGACCATAGTTTTCGATCATCCAGGCGAAGTTATCGGCCATGCATTTCAGCAAATCTTCCCGACCACTTTCCGCCAGCCCCAGCATGGTGAAATAGGAATCCCAGTAGTAGGTTTCGCTAAAACGGCCCCCTGGAACAATGTAAGACTGTGGCAGCGCCAGCAGGGAAGACCACGGAATGTGATCTTGCGGTTCGCGGGTAAGCACCGGCCACAGCTGGTCGATATGTTCTTTCAGGGAATTTTGCGGGTCCGATACATACTCGCTGGAGTAGGTCTCCGGCAGCCAGAAGTGATTTTCAACAAACTTGCGCAAGTCAAAATCACGATGACGGCGCACTTTACGATAGCGGATTAAAATATCCAGCGGGTCCATTTTGGGTGCGCAGTCGGGAAAGGTTTTACTGTCGGGGAAAATTTTCGCCGACTGAACATGCTCGAACAGTTCGAGATAGCGATCGGCAGGCGTCAGCGCATCAGAGGCGGGCAGCCCTTCAATCATCTCGGGTTCTGGTTCTGCCTCGATCATCTCATCCAGTTTTAATTCATACGGGTCCAGTTCATAGCAGAGATCGACCTCGATCATCAGTTCGTCTGGATTAGAGTTTTGAATTTTCTGATTGAGCATAAGGATCCGACCTCCGAAATTCGTCGCTAATTATCGGGCTTTTCTTTAAGGGTAGTCATTCGCTCCGCCTGGTGGGCGACAAAGCGTGCGGTGGATCACGTTTATTAACTTGTCAAAAAATATAACGCACTAATATCAATAGAATTTATAAAAATACGGATTCCGTGTTGTTTTTCATTTTCAGAACATTCAATCCTGCTCTCGTCGCAATCATGATATGCCATCCCTGCTCTTTATAATAGGTACAGGCTATCTTATTGATAGTTTATATTCATGTAATTGATTGATTCCTATCAAAAAGCGTATTTCCCTGTTTTTTATGATGGCTTTGTCTCGCAGAGACGTTTGCAGCATTCTGGAAAATTTTCTGGGTCACAATAACTCACCACCGTGAGGGAAGAATAATGAAAATGGTCTCACGTATTACCGCGATCGGCCTGGCTGGCGTCGCGATTTGCTATTTAGGGTTATCTGGTTATGTGTGGTACCACGATAATAAACGCAGTAAACAGGCCGATGTTCAGGCATCTGCTGTCAGTGAAAATAATCAGGTTTTAGGTTTTCTTCGCGAAAAAGGATGCGACTATTGTCATACGCCTTCGGCAGAATTACCCGCCTATTATTATATTCCTGGCGCGAAACAGTTGATGGATTACGACATTAAGCTTGGATATAAATCTTTTAACCTCGAGGCCGTGCGTGCGGCTCTGTTGGCAGATAAACCCGTTTCGCAAAGCGATCTGAATAAGATTGAATGGGTGATGCAGTATGAAACTATGCCACCAACGCGTTATACCGCGCTACACTGGGCGGGTAAGGTGAGTGATGAAGAGCGGGCGGAAATACTTGACTGGATTGCAAAACAGCGCGCGGAATATTACGCCAGTAATGATACTGCTCCGGAGCATCGCAATGAACCGGTGCAGCCTATTCCGCAAAAACTGCCTACCGATGCGCAAAAAGTGGCGTTGGGTTTTACGCTGTATCATGATCCCCGTTTATCGGCTGATAGCACCATTTCATGTGCACATTGCCATGCGTTAAATGCGGGTGGCGTTGATGGCAGAAAAACGTCGATTGGTGTTGGTGGTGCCGTTGGACCGATTAACGCACCGACGGTATTTAACTCAGTATTTAACGTTGAGCAGTTCTGGGATGGTCGTGCGGCAACATTGCAGGATCAGGCGGGTGGACCGCCGTTGAACCCGATTGAAATGGCGTCGAAATCCTGGGACGAAATTATTGCTAAGCTGGAAAAAGATCCGCAGCTTAAAGCGCAGTTCCTCGAAGTCTATCCGCAAGGTTTCAGTGGCGAAAATATTACTGATGCTATTGCTGAATTTGAGAAAACATTAATTACGCCGGATTCCCCATTTGATAAATGGTTGCGTGGAGATGAGAATGCGCTGACGGCGAAACAGAAAAAAGGCTATCAATTATTTAAAGATAATAAATGTGCAACTTGTCATGGTGGTATTATTCTCGGCGGACGTTCTTTCGAGCCGTTGGGGCTGAAAAAAGACTTTAACTTTGGTGAAATTACGGCGGCGGATATTGGTCGTATGAATGTTACTAAAGAAGAGCGTGATAAATTGCGTCAGAAAGTACCCGGTTTACGTAACGTTGCTTTAACGGCACCGTACTTCCATCGCGGTGACGTGCCGACGCTGGACGGGGCGGTAAAACTGATGCTGCGCTATCAGGTAGGCAAAGAGCTGCCGCAGGAGGATGTGGATGATATCGTAGCTTTCCTGCACAGTCTGAACGGGGTATATACGCCGTATATGCAGGATAAACAATAATTAATTTGATCGCCCGAACAGGAATGTTTGGGCGATTTTTATTACGACAATAAAGTCTGTTTTTAATATTATCATGTTAAATTTTTATATTATAAAAAGTCGTTTTTCTGCTTAGGATTTTGTTATTTAAATTAAGCCTGTAATGCCTTGCTTCCATTGCGGATAAATCCTACTTTTTTATTGCCTTCAAATAAATTTAAGGAGTTCGAAATGGACCAGAAGCTGTTAACGGATTTCCGCTCAGAACTACTCGATTCACGTTTTGGCGCAAAGGCCATTTCTACTATCGCGGAGTCAAAACGATTTCCGCTGCACGAAATGCGCGATGATGTCGCATTCCAGATTATCAATGATGAATTATATCTTGATGGCAACGCTCGTCAGAACCTGGCCACTTTCTGCCAGACCTGGGACGACGAAAACGTCCATAAATTGATGGATTTGTCGATCAACAAAAACTGGATCGACAAAGAAGAATATCCGCAATCTGCAGCTATCGACCTGCGTTGCGTAAACATGGTTGCTGACCTGTGGCATGCGCCTGCGCCGAAAAATGGTCAGGCCGTTGGCACCAACACCATTGGCTCTTCCGAGGCCTGTATGCTCGGCGGGATGGCGATGAAATGGCGTTGGCGCAAGCGTATGGAAGCCGCAGGCAAGCCAACGGATAAACCTAATCTGGTGTGCGGCCCGGTACAAATCTGCTGGCATAAATTTGCCCGTTACTGGGATGTGGAGCTGCGTGAAATCCCTATGCGCCCCGGTCAGTTGTTTATGGATCCGAAACGCATGATTGAAGCCTGCGACGAAAACACCATCGGCGTGGTGCCGACTTTCGGCGTGACCTACACCGGTAACTATGAATTCCCGCAACCGCTGCACGATGCGCTGGATAAATTCCAGGCTGACACCGGTATCGACATCGACATGCACATCGACGCCGCCAGCGGTGGCTTCCTGGCACCGTTCGTCGCCCCGGATATCGTCTGGGACTTCCGCCTGCCGCGTGTGAAATCGATCAGTGCTTCAGGCCATAAATTCGGTCTGGCTCCGCTGGGCTGCGGCTGGGTTATCTGGCGTGATGAAGAAGCGCTGCCGCAGGAACTGGTGTTCAACGTTGACTATCTCGGTGGTCAGATTGGGACTTTCGCCATCAACTTCTCCCGCCCGGCGGGTCAGGTGATTGCACAGTATTATGAATTCCTGCGCCTCGGTCGTGAAGGCTATACCAAAGTACAGAACGCTTCCTACCAGGTTGCCGCTTATCTGGCGGATGAAATCGCCAAACTGGGGCCGTATGAGTTCATCTGTACCGGTCGCCCGGATGAAGGCATCCCGGCGGTTTGCTTCAAACTGAAAGATGGTGAAGATCCGGGATACACCCTGTATGACCTCTCTGAACGTCTGCGTCTGCGCGGCTGGCAGGTTCCGGCCTTCACCCTCGGCGGTGAAGCCACCGACATCGTGGTGATGCGCATTATGTGCCGTCGTGGCTTCGAAATGGACTTTGCTGAACTGTTACTGGAAGACTACAAAGCCTCCCTGAAATACCTCAGCGATCACCCGAAACTGCAGGGTATAGCCCAGCAGAACAGCTTTAAACACACCTGATAACATAATTTTGTAAAAACCGAATGCCCCGACTTTAAAAAACAGGTGGGGCATTCGGTTACTTATTCATGCAATAATATATTGGCTGTTTATTCATCGTGTTGATAAGATATATGTTATATGAATGTTATTAAGGGTGGCGAGACCGTTTAATATCACAATAAGGGATTATTTGCTTACTAATAATTTCCCTGCGTTTTTAACGCCTTTTTTTGTATTATAAATCCAGTTATCCAGCCCGACTATCATCACACATCATCATCCTGTTTTCCCGCTTCGTTTAAATTTATTTATCAATCAATTTGACTTAAGAGGGCGGCGTGCTACATTAATAAACAGTAATATGTTTATGTAATATTAAGCCGACTATGCAATCACTACATGGTAATTGTCTAATTGCGTACGCAAGACATAAATATATTCTCACCATGGTTAATGGTGAATATCGCTATTTTAATGGCGGTGAACTGGTTTTTGCGGATGCAAGTCAAATTCAAGTGGATAAGTGTGTCGAGAATTTTGTATTAGTTTCAAGGGACACGCTTTCATTATTTCTCCCGATGCTCAAGGAGGAGGCATTAAATCTTCATGCACATAAAAAAGTTCCTTCGTTACTCGTTCATCACTGTACCAGAGATATTCCTGTTTTTCAGGAGGTTGCGCAACTATCGCAGAATAAGAATCTGCGCTATGCAGAAATGCTCCGTAAAAGAGCATTAATCTTTGCGTTGTTATCTGTTTTCCTGGAGGACGAGCAGTTTATACCGCTGCTTCTGAACGTTTTGCAACCGAACATGCGAACACGAGTTTGTACGGTCATCAATAATAATATCGCCCATGAGTGGACATTAGCCCAAATCGCCAGCGAGCTGTTGATGAGTTCAAGCCTGTTAAAGAAAAAATTGCGCGAAGAAGGTACGTCATATTCACAGTTGCTTACTGAGTGTAGAATGCAACGTGCTTTGCAACTTATTGTTATACATGGTTTTTCAATTAAGCGAGTTGCAGTGTCCTGTGGTTATCACAGCGTGTCGTATTTCATTTACGTTTTTCGAAATTATTATGGGATGACGCCCACAGAGTATCAGGAACGATCAGCACAAGGATTGCCGAACCGTGACTCGGCGGCAAGTATTGTTGCGCAAGGGAATTTTTACGGTACTAACTATTCTGCGGAAGAAATAAGATTATAGTTTTTACCCAGACATAAAAAAAACCCGGCATAGGGGACCGGGAAGAGGATAGTCTGCCGTCTCCAGACTAATAAACCGTTATAACACTCCCTGTTGGCACGGGAAACTTTGTGCTCTCAGTAAGTTAAATATAACTTTTAATGGAGATAAGATCAGCCATTTTTTTATAAACATAAGCTATGCGCTGTGTGAAAATATATTCTTCTTGCATTTTCTTATTATCAATTAACTGTTATGCCAAACTACTTTTTGGATAACTTTTGGTCCTACCAAATATGGCAGTTTATGCACGAAGAAGCGGTCTGGCATCATTTCATTAGTATACTGAAATTGAAATAATCGCAGTAATGAAATATAAGGGATAGTCATGACTCATGTCTGCTCGGTGATCCTCGTTCGTCGTTCATTGGATATTCATCATGAACAGCAAAAAATATCGTTGCACAACGAAAGTATTCTACTGCTGGATAAAAATTTGGCAGACGATTTTGCGTTTTGTTCACCGGATACACGACGACTGGATATCGATGAGCTGACAGTTTGCCATTACTTACAAAATATTCGTCAGTTACCGCGCAATTTAGGGTTACATAGCAAAGACCGTTTGTTAATTAACCAGTCCCCGCCCATGCCTCTGGTGACGGCGATTTTTGATAGTTTCAATGAATCCGGAGTAAATTCGCCGATACTGAGCAATATGCTCTACCTTTCCTGTTTATCTATGTTTTCTCATAAGAAAGAACTAATCCCCTTACTTTTCAATAGTATCAGCACTGTTTCAGGAAAAGTTGAACGCCTTATTAGCTTTGATATCGCTAAACGTTGGTATCTACGCGATATCGCGGAAAGAATGTATACCAGCGAGAGTCTAATCAAAAAAAAGTTGCAGGACGAAAATACCTGTTTCAGTAAAATATTACTCGCTTCCAGGATGTCGATGGCCAGACGATTACTCGAGTTACGTCAAATTCCTCTACATACTATTGCGGAAAAATGTGGGTATAGCAGTACGTCGTACTTTATAAACACATTTCGACAATATTATGGTGTAACGCCACATCAGTTTGCGCAACATTCGCCAGGCACCTTTTCCTGACATATTTCGCATTTGAATATTGGTCAGGATCTCACACGTGCTTCATGTGAAACTCTTCCCTGATGATTTCTGCCGGGCTACCGGCTAGTTCTCTTTCGCAGTATGCCAGGCGGTATAGGTATTTTCAGGAGGAAAAGACTCGGCATGTTTGGGATTATTAAGCTGACAATTCATACGATTACGGGAATGTGGGTCAGTATTGTGCTGTTCAAATTGATGACGAATGGCTGGAGTGGTTTTTACTTTCAGTGCTGTGTACTAAGCCTGGTATTCCTGACGGTTAGCTGGTTGTTGAGTGGTGAATGGTTAGCAGGAAAGAGTAAGGCTGAACCCTCACGTTCAACCTTACTCTCATTTACACGTTACGCTTTTT
Organism: Escherichia sp. HH091_1A; assembly: GCF_030295175.1. Taxonomy (NCBI): domain Bacteria; kingdom Pseudomonadati; phylum Pseudomonadota; class Gammaproteobacteria; order Enterobacterales; family Enterobacteriaceae; genus Escherichia; species Escherichia sp. HH091_1A. The sequence continues at coordinate 4,315,421 of NZ_AP025747.1, forward strand.
TAAAGCGGGCAAAGAGATGTTCCACTACAACGAAAAAGACTGGAACGAAGTAAATGGCCAGCACTGTTGCGGCAAACATCCCGCCCATCACGCCGGTACCTACCGCGTTTTGCGCGCCGGAACCGGCACCATGACTGATTACCAGCGGCAGCACGCCGAGAATAAAGGCCAGAGAGGTCATCAGGATTGGGCGTAAACGCATTCGCGCCGCTTCGATGATCGCCTCTATCGGCGTTTTCCCTTCTTTCTGCATCATCTCAACGGCAAATTCGACGATCAGGATGGCGTTCTTGGCGGAAAGCCCGATGGTAGTCAACAAACCAACCTGGAAGTAGACGTCATTACTTAAGCCGCGCAGATCGGTGGCCAGTAATGCGCCAACGACGCCTAACGGTACAACCAACATCACCGAGAACGGAATTGACCAGCTCTCATAAAGTGCGGCAAGGGCGAGGAACACCACGACCAGTGAAATGGCATACAGCGCGGGAGCCTGGTTTGAGGATAACGCTTCCTGATAAGACAGTCCGGTCCATGAGTAGCCGACGCCTGCCGGAAGTTTAGCGACCAGGTCTGCCATAAATTTCATGGCGTCACCGGTACTTTTCCCGGCCGCCGCTTCACCTAAAATCTCCATTGACGGGATGCCGTTGTAGCGTTCCAGTCGCGGCGAACCATAGGTCCATTCGGTAGACGAATAGGCAGAAAGCGGTGCCATCGTGCCAGAGGCGTTGCGTACATACCACTGGTTGATGTTATCCGGCAACATACGGAACGGCGTGCCTGCCTGGACATACACTTTTTTCACCCGTCCCTGGTTGAGGAAGTCGTTCACGTAGCTGCTGCCGAAGGCGGTGGAAATTGTCTGGTTGATATCGGACAGCGCCACGCCCATTGCCTCGGCTTTCGCGGCATTGACGTTAACTTTGAACATTGGCGTATCTTCCAGGCCGTTCGGGCGTACCCCGGTAACCTGGTTCGGCGATTGCGCAGCCAGTGATAACAGCTCGTTTCGCGCCTGGGTCAGTTTTTCGTGCCCCAGGTTACCGTTGTCCAGCAGTTCCATATCAAAACCTGACGCGGTACCCAGTTCAGCCACCGCGGGTAAGTTGAACGGGAAGACGACGGCTTTATTGATACTGCTTAACGCAATCATTGCCCGCTGAATGATCGCGGTAACCGAGTTTTCCTCACCGACACGTTCAGACCACGGTTTGAGGCTGATAAACGCCAGACCGTTGTTTTGCCCCTGGCCACTGAAGCCAAAGCCGCCAACGGTAAACACCGACTGAACATTATCTTTCTCTTTTGTCAGATAATAATCAGTCACCTGTTGCAGCACTTTCGTGGTGTTAACCATGGTTGCACCGGAAGGTAACTGCGCGGTGGTCATAAATACCCCCTGATCCTCTTCTGGTAAGAAAGAGGTCGGCGTACGCAGGAACAGCACCGCCATCCCGGCGCAAATCAGCAGGTAGACCACCATGTAGCGACCGGTACAACGCAACAGCGAGCGGGTGCTATCGGTATAGTGATGAGTCGATTTTTCAAACAGCGTGTTGAAGCGTGCGAACAGGGCGTTAGGTTTGTGACCGCCTTCCGGCGCGGCTTTCAGAATGGTGGCGCACAGGGCAGGGGTCAGGCTCATTGCGACAAATACTGAAAGCAGCATCGAGGAGATCAGCGTGATGGAGAACTGACGATAAATTTCCCCGGTCGCGCCGCTCATAAAGGCCATTGGCATAAACACCGCGGAAAGCACAACGGCAATCCCGACCAGAGCGCGTTGGATTTGCCCCATGGATTTATGCGTTGCTTCCTTCGGCGGCAGTTTATCCTCCGCTATCACGCGCTCGACGTTTTCTACCACCACGATGGCGTCATCCACCAACAACCCTATCGCCAGCACCATCCCGAACATGGTGAGGGTGTTGATGGTGAAACCGACCGCCGACAAGATCGCAAACGTCCCGAGAATAACCACCGGTACGGCAATCGTCGGGATGATTGTGGCTCGGAAATTCTGCAAAAACAGATACATGACCAGGAAGACGAGGATGATTGCCTCAACCAGTGTTTTGAAAACTTCCTGAATAGAAATTTCGATAAACGGCGTCGTGTCGTAAGGATAAACCGTCTTCAGACTGGCGGGGAAATAGGCCGATAGGCGATTTAGCTCCTCTTTGACTGCCCGTGAGGTATCCAGGGCATTTGCTCCGGTAGCCAGTTTGATGGCGATCCCGGCCGCAGGTTTGCCGTTATAGCGCGCCACGGTGGAATAATCTTCCGCCCCAAGTTCGACGCGGGCGACATCACGCAGCAGCACTTGCGAGCCATCTTGCTGAACTTTCAACAGGATTTTGCCAAATTCTTCCGGCGTTTGCAGACGCGTCTGCACAATGATCGAGGCGTTCAGTTGCTGGTCTGCCGCCTGTGGCATGCCACCCAGTTGACCACCAGAAATCTGGTTGTTTTGCACCTTAATCTGGGAAATAACATCGGAAGGTACCAGGTTGTATTTATTGAGTTTTTGCGGGTCCAGCCAGATACGCATGGCATACTCGGAACCAAAGAGTTGTACGCTACCAACGCCCGCGGTACGGCTTAGCGGGTCTTTGATATTAGACGCTACATAGTCCGCGATATCGTACTGGTTGAGACTGCCGTTATCAGAAATGAACGCCGCTACCATCAGGATATTACTGCTCGACTTATCGACGCTAATCCCCTGCTGCTGCACCGCTTCAGGTAATGAAGGCATAGCGAGTTGCAGTTTATTTTGCACCTGAACCTGCGCGATATCAGGCGATGTCCCCGTCTCAAAGGTCAGAGTGATGGAGGCATTACCCGCCGCATCGCTGGTTGAAGACATGTACATCAGGCCATCAAGCCCATTCATATTTTGCTCAATCACCTGAGTGACCGAGTCTTCTACCGTTTGCGCATCGGCACCCGGATAGGTTGCGCTGACGGTAATGGTTGGTGGCGCAATCTGCGGATATTGCGCAACCGGTAAGTTCATGATCGCCAGACCACCTGCAAGCATCATAATAATGGCAAGTACCCAGGCAAAAACCGGGCGATCAATAAAATAGTTAGCCATGAAAGTCCCCTTAAGCCTGCAACGTTATTGTTTCGATTCGGTGCTGGCGTTTTCCTGGCTGGAGGAAATTGCACGTGCTTTGATACCCGGATGAATACGTTGCAAACCGGAAACGATCACCCGATCGCCAGCCTGCAAACCAGAAGTGACAACCCACTGGTCGCCGATGGCTTTGCTGGCTTCAATTTCGCGTAGCTGCACGACATCGTCTTTATCCAGAATGAGCGCCGTTGCTTTACCCTGGGCGTTGTGGGTGACGCCTTCCTGCGGCACCAGTAATACATTCTGGCGGCTACCTTCATCCACTAATGCCGTGACGTACATGCCAGGCAGCAAGTCACCATTTGGGTTGGGGAAAATCGCCCGTAACGTCACGGAGCCCGTGGTTTCATCCACCGTCGGGTCGGAGAATTTCAGCGTGCCGGTCTGGCTGTAACGTTTACCATTTTCCAGATTGAGCTGTACTGGCGTACTGCCCTGAACCTGTTTGATTTGCCCACTGGCGACCTCTTCTTTCATGCGCAAGAAATCCTGCACCGACTGCGTGAGATCGACATAAATCGGGTCCAGACGTTGTACGGTAACCAGCGAATCTGCCTGATTAGCGGTAACGAGTGCGCCGACGGTCACCGACGATTTCCCGCTGACGCCCGTAATCGGTGAGATGACATTTGCGTATTGCAGGTTGATAGTCGCCTGTTCAACAGCCGCTTTGGCGACGGTGACATTGGCTTCTGCTTCATTCAGCTGGGTGCGTGCGGTGTCGTAATCCTGACGGCTAACGTAGTTGGTCTTCAGCAATGATGCCTGGCGGTTGAAGGTGATGCGGGCATTGCTGGCGGTTGAGAGTGCTTTCGCCAACGAGCCTTTGGCGGAGTTTAGATCGGCCTGTAAAGGCGCAGGATCAATCTGATACAGCGAATCGCCCTGGTTCACTTTATCGCCTTCGATAAAGTTGCGTTTAATGATAATACCGCCCACCTGGGGGCGTATCTCGGCAACTTCATAAGGAACGGTTCTACCGGGCAATTCGCTCAACACATTGACCGAACCGGGGGAGAGTGTGACGACACCGACCTCAGGCGTCATGGCGGCGGCGTTTTCCGTCGATTTGTCATCGCAGGCGGTGAGCATCGCGCCGCAGAATAACAACGGTATTAACAGTTTTCTTCTTCTGTTCATTTTAGTCCCTGAAAATTCTTGAGATATAACGGTTCTTTAAATTGCGCGCGAGGAGAGGTATGAGGGATTTACAGACCAGCGGCATAGTGGGGTTGTCAGCCAGTAAGATGGGATGCAAGCACAGTGATCGACATGGTGAGGTCAACGACAAAAAAAATGTTGCCGTTCTGCCAACAGTTCCTGCCAGCATTCGGGCAACGAAGGGTTCTACTGGTGGATACACATACCAGGGGAATAAAGTCGTTTTCGCCTCTCCTTTAGTCATCACCGGGGATAATGAAATCAGCATCTGCATCCCTCTTCATGCCTGCCATCATTTTCAGTTAATTATGTCCTGACTAAAAATAAGATGTGATACCCAGGGTGACGATGTCGCTCATACGTCTTAGTTTCAGCTTGTACATAATGTTGAATTTCTGAATCTTTAATGTTTGTTGCGAAATATTGAGCGTTGACGTGATATTGCTTTCGTTTTTGTTTTTCAGAATCAGCTGCATAATTTTGAACTGATTATGTGAAAAACATAATTGTGAATTCTTATGAGGCAAGTGTTTACCATAAGTAATCTCAAGAAGATTTTTGATACTTTCTTTGCGGCTGACAAAATAAATAGGCGCTTTAGCTTTTAGTTTACTGATGTGATAAGGTGCCAAAACAATAATTCTCTCGGCGTCTAATTTCTCCAGAAATTTAATCGCTTCTTCATCAAGGATATGGTTGTGATAGGTATCAATGATAACCTTGAAAGGTTTATTACCTACTTTTTTGATCTCTGACAGGGAATTGATTTTTATCATTTCGTGATTATCTTTCAACTGCCAAAAGCCCTGTAAAAGAAAAGAATCTTTCGTCATGAGAAAAATCATAACTTGCTCCTTAGCCGTTATCGTTTCGAACATGTCATCCTTTTCATTATTTACATCCCTGTCCGAATCGTTGTTCAATATAGTAAACGCCTATAAGAACCTTGCCCTTCGTGAACTAATACGTCTATTAACACTAATCAATACTTCAGATTTATCCATCACGCACTCCATATATTGATCCTAAGTAAAATTCCTGGTTGTTATCAGATTGTAAACTGCAAACAAAAAATTAACGTTTGCGGATTACTGCCCAAGAATAAGTTATCAATAACCAGTTTGTGATCTCTGAAGAATATTACTAAAGTTAAAATGTAATCCGATTTAAATATCGAGTCTCCTTGTTTCGACTTAAGCTGGCAATTGGATTGCCAGCTTTCTTTTAACGCATTGAAATTACCTGAGTAAATAACTCATTCATGTCTTCAGGTTTTTATATAGCGTCTGGAGACACGGATATTTATGCAATGTAATCAACGCCAGTTGCAAAAAAATGAACCCGGATTACTTATTTAACCGCCCATAGCATCAACGTTTACGGAACTCTTTGTTCACTTTCCCACAGCACTTTTAAAACATTAAACCTGACTACGGAAAATATCAGCCATGATAATGTTTGAAATGGCTAATTTGCCATGCAATGAAAAAAATCAGATAAAATTCAGTAGGTTGAAATACTCATCAGCAGGTAATTATTTCAATGATAGCGCGCAATTGATCTAAAATGCTGTGTAGCGGAGAGAGTATTAATTTGATCATAGTCACATCAAGTGACTATGATCCAGGTGGCAATAGGGATAATTATTGCTTTTTAACAAACAAACTGGCGAAGCTGAACAGGCTAGCGGCGCTAAATATCAGTTCAATTCCCACTAGTGTGGAAACCAGCGTTACAGAAACCATCGGCGTTGCACCAAGGAATATCCAGGCAATGACGATATCCAGCACACCAATAACGAGCTGTAGCCAACTGCCTTTCATTGAACGCTGACGATACCAACTCATCAGACGAATAACTCCTGCCACACAGAACAAACCGGCAATAAATGCCGCAATGGCAAAAATGCCCAGCTCCGGTGCGCGGATGAAGAAATAGCCGATCAATAAATAGGCGACTGCGACGAGGAAACCGGATAATACCGGCCAGAAATTATGACTGCGGTTGCTGAATAGCCCGACAATAAGCGCAATGCCCGAGCAGATTAATAATGCACCCACTACTGTGCTTAAAATGTCGCCAGAGACGAACGGAAAACTGATACACAGCAACCCGACGATAAACAGCAGCACGGCAATAAACTGGATTGCTCTGCGATGTTTTTTAAGCATCTCCAGATCAAACTTCAAAATTGTTGCCTTATCTATATATAACATAGAACCACCCTATAAAATTAAGAAGAAAATCCCCTGCTATCAATCTATGCCAAAAACGCGTCTAAGAATGCAGTCGATTTAATAAAAATTTCCTAATTACAGTATCTGATGCATCTGTAACTTATTGTATTGAAATAAAAATATCTGATTTTGATATTTTCCATCAACATGACATATACAGAAAACCAGGTTATAACCTCAGTGTCGAAATTGATTCGTGACGGCTCTTTCACTTTATAGTTGAGGATATTACGATGAAAAAAGTATTAGGCGTTATTCTTGGTGGTCTGCTTCTTCTGCCAGTTGTGAGCAATGCAGCGGATGCGCAAAAAGCAGCTGATAACAAAAAACCGGTCAACACCTGGACCTGTGAAGATTTTCTGGCTGTGGACGAATCCTTCCAGCCAACTGCAGTTGGTTTTGCTGAAGCACTGAACAATAAAGATAAACCAGAAGATGCGGTTTTAGATGTTCAGGGTATTGCAACCGTAACCCCAGCGATCGTTCAGGCTTGTACTCAGGATAAACAAGCCAACTTTAAAGATAAAGTTAAAAGCGAATGGGACAAAGTTAAGAAAGATATGTAATTCCGGGAATACGTTACATCGTACTTCCTTGCATATTGAACAGGTAGGAATACCTTCTTCAAAAGCAGCTATTCCTTCTGTTCATATTTAATCTCTATATTGAATGGGTTACAAAATGAATATTTCATCTCTCCGTAAAGCGTTTATTTTTATGGGCGCTGTAGCGGCTTTGTCACTGGTGAACGCACAATCTGCGCTGGCAGCCAATGAATCCGCTAAGGATATGACTTGCCAGGAATTTATTGATCTGAATCCAAAAGCAATGACACCGGTTGCGTGGTGGATGCTGCATGAAGAAACAGTTTATAAAGGTGGTGATACTGTTACTTTAAATGAAACCGATCTTACTCAAATTCCTAAAGTGATCGAATACTGCAAAAAAAATCCGCAGAAAAATTTGTATACTTTCAAAAATCAAGCATCTAATGACTTGCCGAATTAATGGGGCACAAGTAAAAAGGAGTAGCAAGTTGAGCCATCTTGCTGCTCCTTTTTGCATTTTTATATGACAGCAGAATTTATTATACGTCTTATACTCGCAGCAATTGCCTGTGGCGCTATTGGCATGGAAAGGCAAATGCGCGGCAAAGGAGCAGGGTTACGCACACATGTATTAATTGGCATGGGAAGCGCCCTGTTTATGATTGTTTCGAAATATGGTTTTGCTGACGTGCTGTCTTTAGATCACGTCGGACTGGACCCCAGCCGTATTGCTGCTCAGGTAGTGACGGGTGTTGGGTTTATCGGTGCGGGTAACATTCTTGTTCGTAACCAAAATATTGTGGGTCTGACGACGGCAGCCGATATCTGGGTGACTGCCGCCATTGGTATGGTTATTGGTAGCGGTATGTACGAACTGGGTATTTATGGTTCAGTGATGACCTTACTGGTGCTGGAAGTCTTCCATCAATTAACCTTCCGCCTGATGAATAAAAATTACCATTTACAGCTGACATTAGTGAACGGTAATACGGTATCAATGCTCGACTGGTTTAAGCAGCAAAAAATAAAAACGGATTTAGTTTCGTTGCAGGAAAATGAAGATCATGAAGTGGTCGCCATTGATATCCAGCTTCATGCCACGACGTCGATAGAAGATCTGTTGCGATTATTAAAAGGTATGGCGGGGGTGAAAGGCGTTTCAATTAGCTAATCTGTGTGGTAGCGAAATCACACTCGCCACCCTACTGGAAATTCACACCAGATAATCAATATGCTGATGGCGTACCAACTCATTGATCCGCTTAAGATTGAGGATCATCATGATATTGTGTTTATGGCAGTAGAACGTTTTTAGCGATATTTTCAGTTTCTCCAGAATATCTTCCGTTGTCATTTGATTCGCAATGCAGCTTAGAACCTGATGCTGCTTGCGCGAAAGGGACACATCCGCTTCAGGCACAGAGCAGTAACTGCCATTGATGAGTGCGACAAAGTCGATGATGGTGATAGTTCGCGGAACAAAGGTCACCGGTACTTTCCCCAGGCAGCGTTTAATATTAAAGGGAGAGAAAATAATCACATGGACAGGTTTTAATCGTTCAATCTGAGTGAGCAAATTAGAATGAAATACATTATTCATTAATGTATCAATAATGACGAAGGCATGCTGATGCAACATTACGTCGATCTCTTCTTCGTTCTGTATATGAACGACATTACCTTTGCTCAGAATGTTTTTCATCGCAGTGAAGAACATCGTATCCCTGGTAATTATAAGAAACATAACCGACTCCTGGTGCGGACATTAACTTTATAATCAGTTTGCCAAAGGTAATTAACAGGACAGGGCTTATAATAATAATAGTTAGCTGGCTGTGTATTAATTTAATGTAATGCATGATGCAGATGCTGAGAAAGCATCTGCATCTCTCGGTGGTGTTATTTGACCAGCTCAGGTGTTACTTGACTCACCGCATTGGTGTAGTAAGGCGCGCCCCAGCCCGGTTCCGGCCAGAATGCACCATAGCCGTAATCCCACAGGTTATAGGTGGTATTAACCACTTCTCTCAAATGCCACACCTGGATTCCCTGCATATTCACTTCCAGGAAGTTATACGGGACTTTATTGATAAAGCCAGGTTGTTCACCCTGAATGGTACCGAGGATGGTAACAAAGTGATTACGATAGTTCACTGGATCAAGGAAGCCGCTTTGTCTGGCGAGCAGTCGGCCCTGATAGTTGGCTTCAATATCAGGCTTCGCATAGCTATCCAACGGTAATACAGCGATTTCTAACAACGTATCCGTTTTGCCATTGATAACGTTGATAACCTTCCCGCCAAAGCGCGCTTGTTGACCAACATATAACCCCGGCTGGTTATGAACAGCAACAAAACTTTTTTGAATATCAGGTTGGTTATTGCCTTTGATATTTTGCGGAATTGAACTACATGCGGCAAGCAAAAATGAAAGGCTGAGGATGAGTGCACCTTTTGTCATGTTCATGTTACTATCCTTATCAACAAATATTAAAACCATAATAGATATTTCTTTATAGTTTTCATCTGATTCTGAGGCGATATGCCTGATAGTAACGTAAACCTGTCTGATGTTTATATTCCTTCAATTCAATTTAGATAATTATGGGGCGTGACATGAGTATGAAATCGCCCCATGATATTAGCGACATATTTTAATAATACTTAAAATATATTTTTATTCATTAGTTATAAAGTGCTAATATTCAAAATTATGGTATTATATTCTGGTAATGCGTCGATAAGCGAATTCTTTTTACCAGTTGGTAATTTTATTTCCACCCCGTAATTTATATCTTTTTCATTAGGTAGCGGCATCTTTAAATAAGGACTGTGCGATATTTTTTCGAGTTGAAGCGTCCTGTATTTAAAAGCATTGAATTCATCTTTAGACATTGTTGCCCATTTTTTAATTTTATTGTATAGGTGGTCTGTCGTAACAATTTGAAGTTGCTCGTAACATTCCTTTTGGAATTCTTGCTGATATTTTAATATATCTTTAAATGTAAGGTTTTTTACCTTTGTCTTTAAAAGTTGTATTATCGTTGAAGCAATTTCAGATTTTGCTCGCAAAGATTCATCATTAATAGTTAACAGTGTTGAAAACAATCCATCAATTTGTTTGTCAAGGTGCTGATCATAGTTATGTAATTTGGGGATGGGATGTTTTTTATGTAAAAAAATAGTGTTTAATAAATTTGCGTCAGTGAAATCTATATTGAGCAAATCTTCATAATAAAATTTTGACAAGGTCAGAACGAGCCCTGACATGTCTTGTCCTGTCATATTGAAATTAATAAAGTCACATCCAGAAAATACATGGATTTGCCCCTATATTTCCAGACATCTGTTATCACTTAACCCATTACAAGCCTGCTGCCGCAGATATTCCCGTGGCGAGCGATAACCCAGCGCACTATGCGGATGCCATTCGTTATAATGCTCGAACGCCTCTGCAAGGTTCTTTGCTGCCGTTAACCCGTCTGGTTTGGGCATGATACTGATGTAGTCACGCTTTATCGTTTTCACGAAGCTCTCTGCTATTCCGTTACTCTCCGGACTCCGCACCGCCGTGTTCTTCGGTTCAAGTCCCAACATCCGGGCGAACTGGCGTGTTTCATTAGCCCGGTAGCATGAACCATTATCCGTCAGCCACTCCACTGGAGACGACGGAAGATCGTTGCCGAAGCGGCGTTCCACCGCTCCCAGCATGACGTCCTGTACTGTTTCACTGTTGAAGCCGCCGGTAGTGACCGCCCAGTGCAGTGCCTCACGATCACAGCAGTCCAGCGCGAACGTGACACGCAGTCTCTCTCCGTTATCACAGCAGAACTCGAACCCGTCAGAGCACCATCGCTGATTGCTTTCTTTCACGGCCACTCTGCCTGTATGTGCCCGTTTCGATGGCGGTACAGCAGGTTTTCGCTCAAGCAACAGCGCATTCTGGCGCATGATCCGGTAAACACGTTTGGCATTGATCGCAGGCATACCATCAAGTTCTGCCTGTCTGCGAAGCAGCGCCCATACCCGACGATAACCATACGTGGGCAGCTCTCCGATAACATGGTGTATACGGAGAAGCACATCCGTATCATCAGTGTGACGACTGCGGCGGCCATCCATCCAGTCATCGGTTCGTCTGAGAATGACGTGCAACTGCGCACGCGACACCCGGAGACAACGGCTGACTAAGCTTACTCCCCATCCCCGGGCAATAAGGGCGCGTGCGCTATCCACTTTTTGCCCGTCCATATTCAACGGCTTCTTTGAGGAGTTCATTTTCCATCGTTTTCTTGCCGAGCAGGCGCTGGAGTTCTTTAATCTGCTTCATGGCGGCAGCAAGTTCAGAGGCAGGAACAACCTGTTCTCCGGCGGCGACAGCAGTAAGACTTCCTTCCCGGTATTGCTTACGCCAGAGAAATAACTGGCTGGCTGCTACACCATGTTGCCGGGCAACGAGGGAGACCGTCATCCCCGGTTCAAAGCTCTGCTGAACAATTGCGATCTTTTCCTGTGTGGTACGCCGTCTGCGTTTCTCCGGCCCTAAGACATCAATCATCTGTTCTCCAATGACTAGTCTAAAAACTAGTATTAAGACTATCACTTATTTAAGTGATACTGGTTGTCTGGAGATTCAGGGGGCCAGTCTAATACATTCATCCTGTTTTCATTTTCACTATGCGCAACATACAATTTGGCCAGTTTCAGATACAAGCTTTGAATGTCTTTTATCTCAGATGGTAAGTCTGCTCGTTGCCCAGCGAAAATGTTATTATCTGAGCAAACAGTTTGGATGCTGAATGTTTTAGGGATTTCCTCTTCTATGAGAATTCTTGTTGTGATTGGTCTGTTGGGTGTTGGATTAACGACTACAATGATTTGACATTCAGAATCTTTATCTTCTTGGTATATAATTTTATTTATCTGATTAAATATTGTTTGCGTCTGTTGCGTGAGTGGCTTTGAATCTATCGATTCAATGTTATTAATAATATTCACAAGTTGATCTACAACTCGTGAATATTCTGCATCTGTAAATGGGGGGATTGTGTGGCACTCATTAATTTGTTGTGATTGTTTTTGCGCAAAATATAATTGTTCAGGATGGTTTTCTTCACCTGGGAATGAGAAATTAATGAGTTGTTTTTCGCTATTATCATAAGGGCGCTTTGAAGTCTCCGGGGCTTTAACATCATTAAATATTTTGTCGGTATTTATAGTACAATTATAAATATCACCATTATATATATTTATTATACCGGGGGTAAAATCAATTGACATAACATTCCTTATTGATCATCTTTTTTTTTTGCAAAATGTTTAGTTAATATGATAATTAGAGATATGAAATGATTTCCTTCAATGCAGCTATAAATACGATGCGACATATCTTCCTGATATAATTATCTTTAACTTCCATTTTATTTCTATGTGGTAATGTTTGAGTATAAAAAGGCAGTGATAGTATCGTAAAATAATGCGCTAGCAACTATCAAAAAACGCTCATTTTAAAAGGTTATGATATGCTTTGAAGGTGTGTGATGTGAAATTTTAGTGATCTTTTTTAAGTGTAGTAATAAAATTGGTTAAGCTGTATTGAAATTATTTAAAGAAGTGTTGCATTAGTATCTGAAATTTTTCCTTTAAAAGGGAGGATGAGACAAAAATGCGCAGCTTCGGCGCTAAAAATTCTTTAGTTTGATTTTGTTAACTTTAAAATAGCATCTGAGTCATATAGCTATACCTAAAATAACCGTCATAAATGCCACTTAGCAAAACAGATGGCGAAGGAGCCGCGGAGAACAAATAAGGGGGCATATCCCCCTTTAGTTATTTCAACCGTTTACCCGCTTCATCAACCACTTTCTCGCCATCTTCCTTGGTGAACGCGCCTTGTTGCGCATCTGGCAGAATTTCCAGCACCACTTCTGAAGGGCGGCACAGGCGAGTTCCCAGCGGCGTCACCACAATCGGGCGATTAATCAGAATCGGGTGCTGAAGCATAAAGTCGATTAACTGATCGTCAGTAAATTTATCTTCTGCAAGGCCCAGTTCCTCATACGGCTCGACGTTTTTACGCAACAGCGCGCGTACGGAAATCCCCATATCGGCAATGAGTTTGACCAGCTCATCGCGCGTTGGCGGTGTTTCCAGATAATAGATAATGGTCGGTTCTGTACCGCTGTTGCGGATCATCTCCAGCGTATTACGCGACGTGCCGCAGGCCGGGTTGTGATAAATAGTAATGTTGCTCATATCAGTATCTCATTACGATGTGAAAGAGAGACGAAGCGCCAGCGCGGTAAGCGTCACAAACAGCACCGGCAGGGTCATGATAATCCCTGTACGGAAGTAATATCCCCAGCTGATAGTCATATTCTTCTGCGAAAGTACGTGCAGCCATAGTAGCGTTGCCAGGCTACCAATCGGTGTAATTTTCGGCCCCAAATCGCAGCCAATCACGTTGGCATAAACCATCGCTTCTTTGATGACACCAGATGCCGTGCTGCCATCAATGGACAACGCGCCAACCAGTACCGTCGGCATATTGTTCATAATAGAAGAGAGGAAGGCGGTGAGGAATCCGGTGCCGAGCGTCGCCGCCCACAGGCCGTGATCCGCCAGCACGTTGAGTACGCCAGAAAGATATTCCGTTAGTCCGGCATTGCGCAGGCCGTAAACCACCAGATACATGCCGAGCGAGAAGATGACAATCTGCCAGGGGGCACCGCGCAGCACTTTACCCGTATTAATCGCATGACCGCGTTTAGCGACGGCAAATAATATCAGCGCGCCCACTGCCGCAATGGCGCTTACCGGAATGCCGAGCGGTTCCAGGACGAAAAATCCCACCAGCAGAAGCAGTAAAACAACCCAGCCAGTTTTGAAGGTGGCAGGATCTTTAACCGCTTCTACGGGAGATTTAAGCAGCGCCATGTCGTAGTTCTGCGGAATATCTTTGCGGAAATAGAGATGCAACATCACCAGGGTAGCCAGTATTGCAGCGATATCCACCGGCACCATCACCGAGGCGTATTCGCGAAAGCCGAGGCTAAAGAAATCTGCCGAAACGATATTCACCAGATTGGAGACAATAAGCGGCAGGCTGGCGGTATCGGCAATGAATCCGGCCGCCATAACAAACGCCAGCGTAGTGCCTTTGCTGAACCCTAAAGCCAGCAGCATGGCGATGACAATCGGCGTCAAAATAAGCGCCGCGCCATCATTGGCAAACAGGGCCGCAACGGTAGCACCGAGCAGGACAATCCAGGTAAACAGCAAGCGACCGCGCCCATTGCCCCAGCGTGAGACGTGCAGCGCCGCCCATTCAAAAAAGCCGGACTCATCCAGCAGCAGGCTGATGATAATGACGGCAATAAACGCAGCCGTCGCGTTCCAGACGATATTCCACACCACCGGAATATCGCCCGGATGGACCACGCCAGTAACTAACGCCAGTACGGCGCCCAGTGTCGCACTCCAGCCGATGCCTAAACCTTTCGGCTGCCAGATAACCAATACGATGGTCAGGACAAAGATAGCGCCCGCCAGTAACATCATGCCTCCTGGATAAAACACATTCGAATATTCATATGTGTTTAGATACATTTTTTAACTACAAATATTCTTACTGTCTGCGGAACAATTTTGTCTGGCGAGGTTACGGACAATCACCTGAACCTTTTCCTGTTCGCATCGCCAGGCCTGCTCAATAATTTTCGCCGCCCATGCTGGAATATGCGGCGATAAACGGTAATGAACCCACTTTCCTTGCTTGCGGTCCAGCAATAGCCCACTTTCACGCAGTAATGCCAGATGGCGGGAGATCTTGGGTTGCGACTGATCGAGGGCAGTGCAGAGATCGCAGACGCATAACTCTCCCAGCTCGCTGAGCAGTAAAACGATGCCCAAACGGGTTTCATCGGCAAGAATTTTGAAGAGTTGGATGGGTAACAGAAATGACATATTGCGCTCCTGATTGTTGCACTTAGTGTCTCTCTTCGAAGCGGATAAGTCAAAAACATATATGACTTAACGAATATGTAAGTTTGGAGAAAGGTATAGGTGTGAATTAAGCGTTGGGTGTTCATTTGAAAGGAAGTCTGAATCAGGATGTAAAAAAACCGACTTTGCGTCGGTTTTTTACTCTTCAGCCAGAGTTGGTGGCTCTGGCTGGAGTGAGAATGCCCACATCTAACGGTTCAATACTATTAGCCAGTGGCTAACATTGCAAGCGTTAGCGATTTCTTCAGCTGGCGAAGGGACAGTTTGCTATACATGGTGGTGAAAGAGGATTGATATACTTTCATCGGGTCGCTGCCGTACCAAGCCTTGTCCGAATCCGGACGTAAAAAAACCGACTTACGTCGGTTTTTTTACTCTTCAGCCCTGAGTTGGTGGCCCTGGCTGGAGTGAGATAGCCATCATCTAACACATCAATGCTAATACCATACTGAAACTATTGCAAGGACATGCTGGTTTTATAACCCGCAAGTACTGTATGATTATCCAGTTGGCTCTGAGGCATTTTCACTCTGGCAATGCGCATAAACGCTTTCAAAGTCCTGATCAGTGGTACGGGTGGTGCCGTTAACTGATGCTCTGGCCGGAGTGAGATAGTCGTCATCTAACAATGAGGCATGCGCCGTGACAGGCAGTGGATGAGTAAGCGGATGCATTCTCACTCCATCGCATGGAGAAAACGGGTGATTGATAAAGCAATCATCGTTCTTGGGGCGTTAATTGCGCTGCTGGAACTGATCCGCTTCCTGCTTCAGCTTCTGAACTGATAGCGGAAACGTAACTAAGGGCAAAGAGCACACCACTCTTTGCCCTTTAACATTTAACGCATGGTAACGAACTCTTCTGCCGCCGTTGGGTGAATGGCGACGGTATTGTCGAAGTCTTTTTTGGTTGCGCCCATCTTCAGCGCCACTGCGAAGCCCTGCAACATTTCATCCATACCAAAGCCAATGCCATGAATACCGACAATCTTCTCTTCCGGTCCAACGCACACCAGCTTCATGCGGCACGGCTGGCGGTGAGTGGTGACGGCGGTATACATCGCGGTGAAAGAGGATTTATACACTTTCACCTGATCGTCGCCGTATTGCTCGCGCGCCTGCGGTTCCGTTAAACCAACAGTCCCAATCGGCGGATGGCTGAAGACCACGGTCGGAATATTGCTGTAATCCAGATGCTCATCCGGCTTGTTATTAAACAGGCGTTCAGAGAGGCGGCGGCCTGCTGCAACTGCCACCGGTGTCAGTTCCACTGCGCCCGTGTTATCGCCCACCGCGTAAATACCTTCAACGCTGGTATTTTGATATTTATCGACGACGATATAGCCTTTTTCGTTGGTTTTAACGCCAGCGGCTTCCAGATTGATGTTGTCATTGGCAGGCTCACGACCAATCGCCCAAATCAGGCAATCCACCGTTTCACTGCGACCATCTTCCAGCTCCAGCGTCAGGCTGCCGTCGGCATTTTTCACCACCGCTTTCGGGATGGCGTTGGTATGCAACTGTGGGCCTTCGGCGTTCATCACTTCGACCAGCGTTTCAGAGATCATCGGGTCGAAGCTGCGCAGCGGCGCATGTTTACGAACAAACAGATGCGTTTTCGCGCCGAGGCCGTTAATCACACCCGCCAGTTCAACGGCGATGTAACCCGCGCCAACAACCGCTACACGCTCTGGCAAAGCAGGAAGGGCGAAGAAGCCATCGGAATCAATACCGTATTCCACGCCCGGAATATCCGGGTGGCTCGGGCGACCGCCGGTGGCGATCAGGATATGATCGGCCGTGATGGTTTCGCCGTTTACTTCAATTGTTTTGGCATCAACGAAGCGGGCAAAGCCTTTGATTACATCAACGTTATTTTTACCGAGCACGTTTTCATAGGAGGTATGAATACGGTCGATATAGGCGGTACGGCTGGCGATCAACGTTTCCCAGTTGAACTTATTGATGGTGGTATCGAAACCATAATCCGGGCCGTACATGTGGATCGCTTCACGGATTTGCGCCGCGTGCCACATCACTTTTTTCGGCACGCAGCCAACATTCACGCAGGTGCCGCCCAGTTCTTTGGCTTCAATCAGCGCGCATTTCTGACCGTACATAGCCGCGCGGTTGATGGAGGCGATACCGCCGCTGCCGCCGCCGATGGCGATGTAATCATAGTGTTTAGTCATGACATATTGTCCTTATCGTTGATTACCGCGATTGTAGCGCGAGACGTAATAGGTGCCAGCGATGGCTGCAATTACTCTGGCACGATCCAGCTTACGGTGGCATGCCCGGTGCCAGCCGGAACCAGTTTGCTGTGCAACCACGGCAACACGTTATTCATCTGCTGTTCCAGTTTCCACGGCGGGTTAATCACAATCATGCCGGAAGCGGTCATGCCACGGCGATCGCTGTCTGGCAGTACCGCCAGTTCAATTTGCATAATCTTGCGAATACCGGTCGCTTCCAGCTCGTGGATCATGCGCTTGATTTGCTGACGCAGCACCACTGGATACCACAGCGCGTAGACGCCTGTGGCAAAACGTTTATATCCCTCGTTAATGCCGCTGACCACCGCCTGATAGTCGGTTTTCATTTCATACGGCGGGTCGATAAGGATTAAACCACGGCGAGAAACCGGCGGCAGCTTGGCTTTAAGCTGCTGGAAACCGTCGGCTTTTTCCACACGCGCACGGCTGTCTTTCTGAAATTCAGCACGCAGCAACGGGTAATCGCTCGGGTGCAGCTCGGTCAGTTGCAGACTGTCCTGCTCGCGCAGTAGCTGGCGAGCAATCAACGGCGAACCTGGGTAGTAACGTAACTGCCCGCTACGGTTAAAATGTTCCACCACGCTGATGTACGGTTCCAGCTCCGCAGGCAGATCGTCCTGCTGCCAGATACGGGCGATACCTTCGAGATATTCGCCGGTACGCTCGGCATGTTCACTGCCTAACTGATAACGCCCCGCACCCGCGTGGGTATCCAGATAGAGAAACGGTTTATCTTTCTCTTTCAGTGACTCGATGATCAGGCTCTGAACGGTATGTTTAAGGACGTCGGCGTGGTTGCCAGCGTGAAAGCTGTGGCGATAACTGAGCATGGGTAAAGGTGTTCCGGTAAGTAAAAATCGGCCCGTATTCGGGGCGCACAAAAGCCTATCAGGACAGTATACCGAAAAGAGGCCGTCGCCGCGAAAGCGTAACGTTTCTCATTGAAATTCACTACACTTAACCCCATGCTACACACATTATGTAAAGCGCCTGTTGAGCGCTTCCTTAACCTCTTTAACCAGGACTGCGCTAATGACGAATCCGTTACTGACTCCCTTTGAATTGCCTCCGTTTTCTAAAATTCTCCCGGAACATGTCGTTCCAGCCGTGACGAAGGCATTGAATGACTGCCGCGAAAATGTGGAGCGCGTAGTAGCGCAAGGGGCACCGTACACCTGGGAAAATCTCTGCCAGCCGCTGGCGGAAGTAGACGATGTGCTGGGGCGTATCTTCTCCCCGGTCAGCCACCTGAACTCGGTGAAAAATAGCCCGGAACTGCGTGAAGCCTACGAACAAACCCTGCCACTGCTGTCGGAATATAGCACCTGGGTAGGGCAACATGAGGGGCTGTATAAAGCGTACCGCGACCTGCGCGATGGTGATCATTACGCCACGCTGAATACGGCGCAGAAGAAAGCGGTTGATAACGCCCTGCGTGATTTTGAACTCTCTGGCATCGGTCTGCCGAAAGAGAAACAGCAACGCTACGGCGAAATTGCTACCCGTCTTTCCGAGCTGGGCAACCAGTACAGCAACAACGTCCTTGATGCGACGATGGGCTGGACCAGACTCGTTACCGACGAAGCGGAACTGGCGGGTATGCCAGAAAGCGCGCTGGCGGCGGCAAAAGCCCAGGCCGAAGCGAAAGAACTGGAAGGCTACTTGCTGACGCTGGATATCCCAAGCTATTTGCCGGTAATGACCTACTGCGACAACCAGGCCTTGCGTGAAGAGATGTATCGCGCTTACAGCACCCGCGCTTCCGATCAAGGCCCGAACGCCGGTAAGTGGGACAATAGCAAGGTGATGGAAGAGATCCTCGCTCTGCGTCACGAACTGGCGCAACTGCTGGGCTTTGAAAACTACGCCTTTAAATCTCTGGCTACCAAAATGGCGGAGAACCCGCAGCAGGTGCTTGATTTCTTAACCGATCTGGCAAAACGCGCCCGTCCGCAGGGTGAAAAAGAGCTGGCACAGCTGCGCACCTTCGCCAAAGCCGAATTTGGCGTCGATGAGTTGCAGCCGTGGGATATCGCTTACTACAGCGAAAAACAAAAACAGCACCTCTACAGCATCAGCGACGAACAGCTGCGTCCGTACTTCCCGGAAAACAAAGCGGTTAACGGCTTGTTTGAAGTGGTGAAACGTATTTACGGCATCACCGCCAAAGAGCGCAAAGATGTTGATGTCTGGCACCCGGATGTCCGTTTCTTCGAACTGTATGACGAGAACAACGAACTGCGCGGCAGCTTCTACCTCGACCTGTATGCCCGTGAAAACAAACGCGGCGGGGCGTGGATGGATGACTGCGTAGGCCAGATGCGTAAAGCCGATGGTTCTCTGCAAAAACCGGTCGCGTATCTGACCTGTAACTTTAACCGCCCGGTAAATGGTAAACCGGCGCTGTTCACTCACGACGAAGTGATCACGCTGTTCCACGAGTTCGGTCACGGCCTGCACCATATGCTGACCCGCATTGAAACCGCCGGTGTATCCGGGATCAGCGGGGTACCGTGGGATGCGGTCGAACTGCCGAGCCAGTTTATGGAAAACTGGTGCTGGGAGCCGGAGGCGCTGGCGTTTATCTCCGGTCACTATGAGACTGGCGAACCGCTGCCGAAAGAACTGTTGGATAAAATGCTGGCGGCGAAGAACTACCAGGCGGCGCTGTTTATTCTGCGTCAGCTGGAGTTCGGCCTGTTCGATTTCCGTCTACATGCAGAATTCCGTCCGGATCAGGGGGCGAAAATCCTCGAAACTCTGGCAGAAATCAAGAAACTGGTTGCCGTGGTACCGTCTCCGTCCTGGGGCCGCTTCCCACATGCATTTAGCCATATTTTCGCTGGTGGTTATGCGGCAGGTTACTACAGCTACCTGTGGGCCGATGTGCTGGCGGCAGATGCCTTCTCGCGTTTTGAGGAAGAGGGCATTTTCAACCGTGAAACCGGACAGTCGTTCCTCGACAACATTCTGAGCCGTGGTGGTTCAGAAGAGCCGATGGATCTGTTCAAACGCTTCCGTGGTCGTGAACCACAACTGGATGCGATGCTGGAGCACTACGGCATTAAGGGCTGATCATTCAGTGAAAATCTGCTTAATTGATGAAACAGGCACCGGAGACGGTGCCTTATCTGTTCTGGCGGCTCGCTGGGGGCTGGAACATGATGAAGACAACCTGATGGCGCTGGTGTTAACACCGGAGCATCTGGAACTGCGCAAGCGTGATGAGCCAAAACTTGGCGGCATCTTTGTTGATTTTGTTGGCGGAACGATGGCGCACCGTCGCAAATTTGGCGGTGGACGCGGTGAGGCGGTGGCGAAAGCGGTGGGCATTAAAGGCGATTATTTGCCGGACGTAGTAGACGCTACCGCAGGACTGGGGCGCGATGCCTTTGTGCTGGCTTCGGTCGGCTGTCGTGTGCGGATGCTGGAGCGTAATCCAGTCGTTGCCGCGCTGCTCGACGACGGCCTGGCGCGTGGTTATGCGGATGCGGAAATCGGCGGCTGGTTGCAGGAGCGTTTGCAATTAATTCACGCCTCCAGCCTGACGGCGCTGACTGATATTACCCCACGCCCGCAGGTGGTCTATCTCGACCCGATGTTCCCGCATAAGCAGAAAAGCGCGCTGGTGAAAAAAGAGATGCGCGTGTTCCAGTCGCTGGTGGGGCCGGATCTCGACGCTGATGGATTGCTGGAGCCTGCACGCTTGCTGGCGACCAAACGCGTGGTGGTAAAGCGCCCGGACTACGCGCCGCCGCTGGCGAATGTCGCCACGCCAAACGCGGTTGTCACCAAAGGGCATCGCTTTGATATTTATGCAGGTACGCCGGTGTGAAAGTAAAGCAGGGTAGTGTTATTGCTACCCTGTGTTCTGCAAGAATAATTAATGGCTTTCCGGCGTCTCAATCATGCGTTTCAGCCACGGCACCATCAACAGCATCACTACTGCAACGCCCAGCGTAACCAGGCCAATTTTACCAAACACGCTGGTATAGACGGGCAACGTCTCAAGCGGATCGGTAATGTTGTCTGGTACTGCGGTAAATGTTGCCACATAGCCGCCAAGCAAGAACGCGGCAGCCTGCGTCAGGAACCACATCCCGAGAATAAAGCCCATCAAATGCTGCGGCACCAGGGCAGCAATCATCGCCAGGCCAAGGGCGCTAATAAACAGTTCACCCAGGCTCTGGAACAAGTAAACCAGCACGATAAACCACGGCGATGTCAGTCCTTGTGCATCAGCAAACCACATTCCCGCAGCGGCAGCCGTCAAAAAGCCCAGCGAGCACATAAACATACCGAGAGTAAATTTCATCGGCATCGAGAGGTCTTTGCCTTTGTTACCCAAATGCGTGTAGATACCTGCCAGTATTGGGCTGGCGAGTACCACCCAGAACGGGTTAAGCGCCTGGAAGCTGACCGGGTTGATGGAAAAGCCGAGAATTTCATGATGCACGTTGTTGATGGCAAAGAAGTTCAGCGACGTTGGCATCTGGGCGTAGAGAATGTAAAACACCACCGCTTCGAGCATCAGGACAAAGGCAACAAACATTTTATTGCGCCCGGTTTTATCCAGCTTGAATGCCTGACGAAAGAAGATGATGGTGACGATGATGGAGAGAACAATCAGCACCAGATTGGCGACTTCTACGTTGTGCATCAGCCATGCACAGACGAAGATCATCACCACGCTGCCAAGTAATACGTACAACAGTTTGCTGAAGCTCATCGGCTTGAAGTCGGGTTCAGAACCAATGTTTTTCACCATTCCACGACAGGCGATGTAAACCAATAGCGCGATAATTAACCCCGCACCGCACAGGTTGTAGGTGACTGAATAGCCGAATCTATCAGCGATCACAGGGGCCAATGATAACGCTATCAACGAGCCGATATTGATCGACATATAGAACAGGGTGAATGCGCCATCAAGCCGCGGATCTTTCGGTGGATAGCACTTCGAAAGCAAGCTGGCAGGGTTAGCTTTAAACAGGCCGTTACCGACAGCGATAGTGCCCAGGGCGATGAAAATCAGGTCAGGCTTAAGTAGCGACATCCCGGTCATGAAGTAGCCAATCGCCAGCACAAGCGCTCCGAGAACAATGGTGCGTTTGGTCCCCAGCAGGTGGTCGCCGACATAGCCGCCAATGGAAATGAGGCCATAGACCAGCGCAGCAAACGCACCAAAAGTGACAAAAGCCTGCTCTTGCGAGAATCCAAGCTGTTTAACGAAGAAAACCGCCAGTACGCCCTGCACGCCGTAGTAGCCGAATCGCTCCCATAACTCGACAAAAAAGATCATGAAAAATGGGCGAGGTTGCTGCAGCATCCCCATGGGTGTTGTTGTATTCATATTTATTAACCTTCCAATACCATCCTGAAAAGTATGAACGCGTAAGGGATAACGCGCGAAAAAGTTTACATCTGTCAGAGATTCTTAATATTGATGCGGTGAATAGATTAATACACTATTACAACAGAAAATAACCAGCTGATCACACTAATGATGGAAAATATGATGGTGTTAAATGTTGTATTGGCTGGGGATTTTGATTGCGTACGCAGATCGTAGGCCAGATAAGGCGTATACGCTGCATCAGGTAACAAGGCGCGCCAAAAAGCAAAACGCCCGCATATGCGGGCGTTCAGGCACACGTCGTGGAGGGAAGATTATTCTTCTTCGTCGCGCAGCGGAACAATCAGCATATCAACGTGAACGGTGTTGATCAGCTGACGTGCGGAAGACATCAGTTTGCTCCAGAAGTCCTGGTGGTGACCACAAACCACCAGATCCATATCGTATTTCTTGATTGCATCGACCAGAACCTGGCCCAGATCGCCGCTGCCGCTCAGGGTTTCAGTGATTGGGTAGCCTGCATTAGTGGAAAGCTCGGTCAGCGCATGATGTGTCTCTTCAGAGATGCGTTTCTGCATATCACCCAGATTCACATCAATAAGCCCGGTGTATAGGTCAGAGTAGTTTACATCTACGTGGATCAGAGAAACTTTCGCATTGTAGGGGCGAGCCATAGAGACTGCTTTCTCTACCAGAACTTTGCTTTCCGGGGAGAGATCGACCGCGATGAGAATGTGTTTATAAGCCATAGTGTTACTCCTTCCATAAAGTTGTCGATGACTGGCCAGCTAGCGTTTCTTGTGCCGTTACGTCACCCGCGTCCTGCGAACTACGTGCGCGGGGCTAACCCAGCCGTAAAGATTCAGTGTTAAGACCATCCTTACCTTATAGCGACCCGGATGATCCGTCAATCCGCCTTGCTTACCCGTTAGATAAACAAATTTTCGGCATGAATATATTGATAGTGGTTAACCTTCTGGAAAAAAAACAACCTGATCTCCTACACTATCTATAGAGCCGCTCGGATGTTGGTCACCACAAAAGCGGTTTCTCCAGGACCTGGTGTTAACTGATTGGCAGCGTATCGGGAGCGGTAGCCCCGGGGTGGAACTCCGCGGGCAGGTCGCCGGGGAGGAGGTATGATAAGCACCGTCGCATTATTTTGGGCTTTATGTGTCGTTTGCATTGTTAACATGGCGCGCTATTTCTCATCACTACGCGCGTTGTTAGTGGTACTGCGTAACTGCGATCCATTGCTCTATCAATATGTTGATGGAGGGGGCTTTTTTACCTCACATGGCCAACCCAACAAACAGGTGCGTCTCGTTTGGTATATCTATGCCCAACGTTATCGCGATCATCACGATGATGAGTTTATTCGCCGCTGTGAGCGGGTGCGTCGGCAGTTTATTCTGACCAGCGCATTGTGTGGTCTGGTGGTGGTCAGTCTGATTGCATTGATGATTTGGCATTAAGCACTTCAGCAAAAATAACGCATAAAAAAAGCGGGCCAGCAAACTGACCCGCTCGAGACTGATTACAAACGCAAAATTGCCTGATGTGCTACGCTTATCAGGCCTTGTATTATCCCTCCTGTGCAGAGAAAATCGGCCAGTTTTCTCTGCCTGCAGTCCGCATGCCGTATCGGGCCTTAGGTTTTCAACCTGTTGCGTAGATTTATGCAGCGGACTGCCTTTCTCCCAAAGTGATAAACCGGACAGTATCATGGACCGGTTTTCCCGGTAATCCGTATTTGCAAGGTTGGTTTCACGATGGAACATGAACTTCATTATATCGGTATCGACACCGCTAAAGAGAAACTGGATGTCGATGTGTTGCGTCCTGATGGTCGTCATCGCACCAAAAAATTCGCTAACACCACTAAAGGGCACGATGAGCTGGTGAGCTGGCTGAAGGGTCACAAGATTGACCATGCGCATATCTGCATCGAAGCGACCGGCACCTATATGGAACCTGTCGCAGAGTGCCTTTACGATGCAGGCTACATAGTGTCAGTCATTAATCCTGCGTTGGGTAAAGCTTTCGCTCAGAGTGAAGGACTGCGTAACAAGACTGATACCGTGGATGCGCGCATGCTGGCAGAGTTCTGTCGTCAGAAGCGCCCTGCAGCCTGGGAAGCGCCTCACCCGCTTGAACGCGCGTTGCGTGCCCTGGTAGTACGCCACCAGGCGCTGACAGATATGCACACGCAGGAACTGAACCGCACTGAAACGGCGCGGGAAGTCCAGAGACCGAGCATTGATGCTCACCTTCTGTGGCTTGAAGCAGAGCTGAAGCGTCTTGAGAAGCAGATAAAAGACCTGACAGACGATGATCCGGATATGAAACACCGCAGGAAACTGCTGGAAAGTATCCCGGGTATCGGAGAGAAAACATCTGCGGTATTACTGGCTTATATCGGTCTGAAGGACCGCTTCGCCCATGCCAGACAGTTCGCCGCTTTTGCGGGTCTGACACCACGGCGTTATGAATCAGGCAGTAGTGTGAGAGGGGCAAGCCGGTTGAGTAAAGCCGGACATGTGTCGCTTCGCAGGGCGTTGTATATGCCTGCAATGGTAGCCACCAGTAAGACTGAGTGGGGACGGGCGTTCCGCGACCGTCTGGCGGCTAATGGCAAGAAAGGAAAAGTGATTCTCGGCGCGATGATGCGCAAGCTGGCACAGGTGGCGTATGGAGTGCTGAAGTCAGGCGTACCGTTCGATGCGTCACGGCATAATCCGGTAGCTGCGTAAAAATCGCGGAAGGGATGAAAAAAACAGCGCCTGACGGCGCTGTGTCTGGCATGCCTGCAATCTGGGAAACCAGGGTAGAAAAAAACTTGCAGGCCATAACAGTATCTACATAATCTCTGCAATCTATTGAATTTGCATGTTTTTGTAGGCTGGATAAGGCGTTCACGCCGCATCCGGCATGAACAAAGCGCACTATGTCAACAATCTGAAGCGGGCCAGCTGACCCGCTCGTTTTGGTGCGTGCGATTACAGGAACTGCAAGGAGAGCCAGTAAAGCCCGCCGGAAAGCAGTACCGCAGCCGGAAGGGTAAACACCCAGGCCATCAGAATACTGGTCACGGTTTTACGCTGTAAGCCGCCGCCATCTACCACCATCGTCCCCGCGACAGAAGAGGAGAGTACGTGGGTAGTGGAAACCGGCATCCCGGTATAACTCGCCAGGCCGATAGACACTGCCGCAGTCATCTGGGCAGACATCCCCTGAGCATAGGTCATGCCTTTCTTACCGATTTTCTCACCGATAGTCGTTGCCACACGACGCCAGCCAATCATCGTACCGATACCTAACGCCAGCGCGACCGCCATGATGATCCACACCGGCGCATACTCGATGGTGCTAAGCATGTCGGACTTCAGTTTCTTCAACAGGCGCTGATCGTCAGCACTCACGCCAGGCATCTTCACCACTTTGTCGATAGTGTCAGAAACGCACAGCATAATGCGGCGCATCTGGCTACGTTGATCAAGCGACAGCTTGTCGTAGCTTTCCACATCAGTAGTCAACATGCCTTTCAGGCGGTTGAGCGCGTTAATGGTATTCGACGGATGGCAATGGAACTCCGCAGGTTGCGTTGCGCCAGCTTCCGGAGCCGGTACTAACTGATCAGCACCGGTAGCCTGTTTCAGCAGCGCAGGGTGCTGCTCAAAGTAAGCTTCCACGTTGTTGATGGCATCACGGGTACGGGTGATTTCGTAGCCAGTAGCATTCATGTTCACCACGAAGCCTGCTGGCGCGACGCCAATCAGTACCAACATAACCAGACCAATGCCTTTCTGACCATCATTTGCGCCGTGAGAAAACGCCACACCGATAGCGGAAAGGATCAGCGCGATACGCGTCCAGAACGGCGGCTTTTTCTTGCCGTCTTTCTTTTCACGCTCCGCTGGGGTCAGGTGGATACGGGCGCGTTTCTTGGTGCCGCTCCAGTAGCGGCGCAGCAAGAAAATCAGACCGCCAGCAAACACCAGGCCGACAATAGGGGAAACGATCAGAGAACCGAAAATACTTAATACTTTCGGGATATTGAGTGCATCCACCACTGACGTCCCGGTCATCAACGCATTGGTTAAACCAATCCCGATGATCGCGCCAATCAGCGTATGAGAGCTGGATGCAGGTAAACCAAAGTACCATGTACCCAGGTTCCAGATAATCGCCGCTAATAACATAGAGAACACCATGGCAAGGCCATGAGACGATCCCATATTAAGCAGCAGATCCGTCGGCAGCATATGCACAATGGCATAGGCAACACTCAGACCACCCAGCAAAACACCCAGAAAGTTGAACACCGCCGCCATAACCACGGCGAGCTGAGAACGCATCGCGCGGGTATAGATAACGGTTGCCACGGCGTTGGCTGTGTCATGGAAACCATTGATGGCTTCGTAGAACAGCACAAAAGCCAGTGCAAGCAATAATAACAGCCCGGTATGCAAATCCAGGCCAGCAAACAAATGTAGCATAGGACGTTACGCCATTTTGAGGACATGAACGCGGCGCATTATCAGTGACTTTCGCGGCGCGGGCAAAGTGAAATATAGACTTTTTTTGATTTGCCTCCTGTATAGATTGCACTCAAAAAATAATTATCTTATATAATTCAGCTAAATACTTCCTTTTAGTAATATTGATGCTGGTGCGACCACTGAGGAATCTTTACAATTCACGCCCGTTTTTTCTTAGAGGAGCGCAACGTGGAAAGGTTTGATGCCATTATTATAGGCGCTGGTGCGGCGGGTATGTTCTGTTCTGCGCTGGCAGGTCAGGCAGGACGCCGGGTTCTGCTGATCGATAATGGTAAAAAACCAGGGCGCAAAATCCTCATGTCTGGCGGTGGGCGCTGCAACTTTACCAACCTTTATGTCGAACCGGGCGCTTATCTGAGCCAGAATCCGCATTTTTGTAAGTCTGCACTCGCGCGTTTTACCCAGTGGGATTTCATTGATCTGGTCAATAAACACGGCATTGCCTGGCACGAGAAAACGTTAGGGCAACTCTTCTGTGATGACTCCGCGCAGCAGATTGTCGACATGCTGGTGGCTGAGTGCGAGAAGGGCAATGTGACCTTCAGATTGCGAAGCGAAGTGCTGAGTGTGGCGAAGGATGAAACAGGCTTCACGCTTGAACTGAATGGCATGACCGTCGGTAGCGAAAAACTGGTCATCGCGACCGGTGGGCTGTCAATGCCGGGGCTGGGGGCATCGCCGTTTGGTTATAAGATTGCCGAACAATTTGGCCTCAACGTGCTGCCGACCCGCGCGGGTCTGGTGCCATTCACTTTGCATAAACCGTTGCTCGAGGAGTTACAGGTGCTGGCGGGTGTGGCGGTACCTTCCGTGATTACGGCTGAAAACGGCACCGTTTTCCGTGAGAACTTACTCTTCACCCATCGCGGCTTGTCTGGACCGGCAGTGTTGCAGATTTCCAGCTACTGGCAACCGGGTGAATTTGTCAGCATTAATCTGCTACCGGATGTGGACCTCGAAACCTTCCTGAATGAACAGCGTAACGCACATCCGAATCAGAGCCTGAAAAACACACTGGCGGTTCATCTACCGAAGCGGTTGGTTGAACGCTTACAACAACTCGGGCAAATCCCGGATGTCTCGCTAAAACAGCTCAACGTACGTGACCAACAGGCACTGATTAGCACATTGACCGACTGGCGTGTGCAGCCGAACGGCACTGAAGGCTATCGCACTGCCGAAGTGACGCTCGGCGGCGTGGATACCAACGAACTCTCTTCACGGACGATGGAAGCGCGCAAAGTGCCTGGGCTGTATTTCATCGGCGAAGTGATGGACGTCACCGGCTGGCTGGGGGGCTATAACTTCCAGTGGGCGTGGTCGAGTGCGTGGGCTTGTGCGCAGGATTTGATTGCAGCGAAGTCGTCCTGACCTATTACCTAAAGATGAAAATTATTAGAGCCGCATTAAAAATGAGCTAATTTTGATAGTGGCTATCTTGTGATTATTTTCTAATAAGCCCGTGAACTGAAACCCTCCATGCTTAAAATAAGGTGGGGGATGGTGATTAAAAATCGACCGAAGTCCAGATCTTTATAAAATATGAACAGGTTGAAAAAAGACAGTAACTTTACTGTTTTTTTATACTTAATCATCAATGTTAAGTTATTTCATGATACCTAAGAAAAACCAGCGTTACGCAATTAGTCGACGCTGGTTTTATCCGGTACGTTGCAATTATTTTTTAGCAGAACCTGCTTCTAATATTGAAACGATTGAGAACAACGTAAAGCATACCGCTCCCAAACCGACCAGAACCCGCGAAGGAATAAAATATCCCATGTCGGTCTGCGCCATTTCCGCAAGAAACGATGCCAGGAAAAGGCAAAACAGGCAGGTGAAGACGGGAATCATCGGAATTCTGTTGGCTAACGAACAGGTACGTCTCCAGACCAGTGCCAGTAGCCAGACTTTTGAGAATATGCTGTAACAGATCATTCCAAGGCAAATGAGAATAATGCCGGGAGCCAGCCGAGCGCTTGCATCGGAACTGACTAAGACGTATATGCCCTGCAGCACCGTGATTGAGCCGAGAAAAATAACCCAATAACACCACAGCCAGTGCTCTTTGGATGAGAACGTATTACGTGTTTGATGGACGATTGTGGCTACAAGGCCAATGAGACAGGCACAGATTGCGGTTAACCCAAGCAATACGTGACCGGCGACATAATGTGGGGTTATGTCGGCACTGCGTAACAGCGTTATCGACCAAATGAAACCGAGCAGGGTGAGTAATACGGGAACGGCAATGAGGCAATTACCGATTAATGAAGAATAAGCCTGTACCGGCGTTCCGTCGCTTTTGCTCCCCGATGCATTTTTGGGAATGAGCAGAAAGTGACCGGATGACGCTGCCACTGTCGATACACAGGCGGCAATCATACCAACGCCGAAAATCACATGACCGGCGACAAACTCGTCTGCCATCACATCATTGCCTGCTAACAGTGCCCAACCCCATATCATGGTGATAATTGACCCCGCATAGCCAATAATGGGGAACAGTGTATTGTAAAACGTATTAACGCCGCGCGTGAGCTGCGAAATGATAATAAATGCGGTAGTGAATAATGCCAGGCATATGGCTGCCAGAGAAATCAGCACATGACCCGCGACGAAATACTCGCTTTGCCCTGAACTTTCCAGCACAAAGCCACCTAACGCGATACAAATTAACCCCATAATCAAGGGGATTAATTTGAAAAGCCACCCGATATATATGTTCACTTTAAACTCCTCAGGTATCCCTGCTAATATCGAAATGTGCATTAATGATAATTTCAGCCTGTTAATAAAATGACGAGATATCATTAAAGACAAATGCATAGCATAACTATAGCTGGGTTTACTTTGCCGAGTGCCACTTTTCAGCGTTCAAAAGGCCATGGTAAATAAATATTTATCCTAAGATTAATTCTTATTCTGTAGTTCTTTACAATTATCTTCCAGGGAGGGATTATTTTTCATTATTGGTAAAAGACCGGATAGTCTCGGTGTTTAAAATCAGCGAACATATAATTATTATTGCTTTATATCGTCGTAAATATGTCTTTCAGACATGTATCGTTTATTTTGTAACAAACAATTCAAAAATATCATAGGTTATTTATGAAAGCAATTCATAATCTGATTGGAAACAACTCCTTAAGCCATCAATATAAGCATTCAGATAAAGTTAACAATCATCAACACCATGGCAAGGTTGATAAAAAACATCTTTCAAAGACAGTTGAAGTTAATATACTGGATAAATTTTCGCAAATAGGTAACAATGCAGGCCTGCATATCATCTATTTCCTGCAATATGGTCACTGGAATGTAAATGACTATTTTCATCAGACGGTGAAAACATCGCTTTACAATAGTGAACCTTCTATAGATATCCAAGAATATAATAGTTTCGCCAACATGGATACTGACACGTTTATCTTTACAATTATACCAGACAATAACCATGTGTTAAAATTATCATCTCCCATAACCGTTACGATTGAGCGTAGGGATGGTTATTATTTTATTAATTTCTCCGGAGATAAATCAGACATAATTTATAAAATTGATGGGCTTTCTATCATATCTGAAAATTTCTTTACTCTTCTTAGCGGTAATTTTAAACCTGACTGGCGTTGGGATGTCTCTACTGAGATGCTCACTAAGGAAAAGTTTGATAACTATGTTAAATCTGTGTTCTCAGAAATAGATTTTTATAAACACTGTGGTGTGATTAACCCACAAAATATGAACACGGCTTATTTTGGCGATACAGATGAAAGAGTAGGCGCTATACTTTATGCATTGCTCGTTTCAGGGCATATAGGCATCCGGGAAGAGGGGTGGAGTTTAATATGTGAATTATTAAATCACGAAAATATGGCTTCATCTGCATACGAAAAGAAAAAAATGGGAGAGCTCTACGCTTTATTAAATGCAAGAGACATGATCTTGAATAAGTTGCATAATCATGTTTTTTTAAAAGGCGATGCGATTACTCCTTGTATTTTCCTTGGAGATCATACAGGCGACAGGTTTAGTACTATTTTTGGAGATCAATATATCCTTACTTTGCTAAATTCTATGCAAAATATGGAGGGTAATAAAGATAGTCGTATAAATAAAAATGTCGTCGTTCTGGCTGGAAATCATGAAATCAATTTTAATGGTAACTATAGTGCACGACTAGCAAATCATAGACTCTCCGCCGGTGATACATATAACTTAATTAAAACGCTTGATGTTTGTAATTATGACCCAGAAAGGAAAGTTTTAACCAGTCATCACGGAATAATAAGAAATGAAGAAAATGAATGTTATTGTCTCGGTGCTTTGCAGGTTCCATTTAAACAGATGAAAAATCCTACTGATCCTGAGGAATTAGCTAATATATTTAATAAAAAACATAAAGAATATATGGATGATCCTCTATTCCATCTAATCCGAAGCAATATTATGAAACCCACAGATTTATATGCTGATTATTTTAATAACACTACTGATTTCAGACCAACACGTAATCATATCTTCATATGTGGAGAGAAACTCAAATGCGAAGACCCCAGAAAATACATTAGACAAAAATATGGCCATCATGGGCTCGGGGTAGATCAGAATCAACTATTTGATAATGGTATTATGGGTCTAAATTCCCGGAAGAAAGTACGTGATAAAAATAATGAAATAATTTATTTATCAGGGCTTAGTTGTTTTCAATCTCATTAAAATTCCATGAATACTGTGGTATGTCTTATTAATCCTGAAAGTATTTCATAGGTTTTCTTAATCGATTGTAGAGGTATGTTCTGATAACGCCTCTACAATCTCTAGGGATTTTGTCTACTTTGAGATAAGAAATTTCATATTATGCCTTAAGGCTGAATGATTTGTGCAAAATATAATTGTTTTTCCATCGAACATGAGGTGTATGTCATAAGATTAAATATTAACTACGTATTCCTCGCGGTGAATAGCATGAGGTAAAAAATGAAAATTGGAGCTGTGACCGGTACTCACGACAGTACTATGACAATCCCCGCAAATGATATTATGCAAGATCATGTTACCAACTTCACTAATTTGTTGTTTCATTGTTAAAAAATGACATTGCAGTTGCCTTTTTTCTAGCCAGAGATTTACGCCTTCTCAGAACGTTAGATTTTCGAAATCTTTACAATCCCGGAGTGGTAAAAGATATATCGGCATTTATCAGATCGTTAGGTCGCTATAAGTCACGCTAAGTGTCAGGCTGAATCGAATCACAGGCAGAGCATGCCCTGCCTTACTCCCGCTGTGTCTGTTTTTCCCGACTATTCTTAATGAGCTTCGATGCAATTCACGATCCCGCAGTGTGATTTGAGGAGTTTTCAATGGAATATAAAGATCCAATGCATGAGCTGTTGAGCAGCCTGGAACAGATTGTTTTTAAAGATGAAACGCAGAAAAGTACCCTGACGCACAGAACAACGTCCTGTACCGAAATTGAGCAGTTACGAAAAGGGACAGGGTTAAAAATCGATGATTTCGCCCGGGTTTTGGGCGTATCAGTCGCCATGGTAAAGGAATGGGAATCCCGACGCGTGAAGCCTTCAAGTGCCGAACTAAAATTGATGCGTTTGATTCAAGCCAACCCGGCATTAAGTAAGCAGTTGATGGAATAGACTTTTATCCACTTTATTGCTGTTTACGGTCCTGATGACAGGACCGTTTTCCAACCGATTAATCATAAATATGAAAAATAATTGTTGCATCACCCGCCAATGCGTGGCTTAATGCACATCAACGGTTTGACGTACAGACCATTAAAGCAGTGTAGTAAGGCAAGTCCCTTCAAGAGTTATCGTTGATACCCCTCGTAGTGCACATTCCTTTAACGCTTCAAAATCTGTAAAGCACGCCATATCGCCGAAAGGCACACTTAATTATTAAAGGTAATACACTATGTCCGGTAAAATGACTGGTATCGTAAAATGGTTCAACGCTGACAAAGGCTTCGGCTTCATCACTCCTGACGATGGCTCTAAAGACGTGTTCGTACACTTCTCTGCTATCCAGAACGATGGTTACAAATCTCTGGACGAAGGTCAGAAAGTGTCCTTCACCATCGAAAGCGGCGCTAAAGGCCCGGCAGCTGGTAACGTAACCAGCCTGTAATCTCTGCTTAAAAGCACAGAATCTAAGATCCCTGCCATTTGGCGGGGATTTTTTTATTTGTTTATTCAGGAAATAAATAATCGTTCGCGTAATAAAATCTATTATTATTTTTGTGAAGAATAAATTTGGGTGCAATGAGAATGCGCAACGCCGTAAGAAAGGCGGGAATAACTTCCCGCCGAAGACTCTTACTCTTTCAATTTGCAGGCTAAAAACGCCGCCAGCTCATAATTCTCCTGTTTAATATGCAATTCACACAGTGAATCTCTTATCATCCAGGTGAAAAATAAAAGCGTGCAACAAATCACTATTAAAGAAAGTAATCTATATTTCTGCGGCATTCCCAGCCTCCTGTGTTGATTTCCAACGAGTAAGAGGCTAACCTTATGGTGTCTATGCATAGAGGGGCCTCACTTTGATTTATAGTCAGGTGGGGCTTTTCTCTGTCTGCCTTTCGGTGAATACCTGAGACAAACAGTCTCAAGCACCCGTGGCTATTCTAGCTTAATAAGTTCTTTTCTTCTCCTTGATATAATCCTAAAAAATCTCATAAAATTAATATATGAGACAATCTTTATTCAGCAGAAGATTATTAAAGGTTGCTCTATTATTTAGCGATAAAAAAGCCTGCCAGATGGCAGGCTTTTTAATAACGACGTTATTACTGCAACAGCGAAATATCCGCAACTCGCAGGAATAATTCGCGCAGTTTCTCCAGCATGGTAAGACGGTTGATTCGCAATTCTTTGTCATCAACCATGACCATCACTTTATCGAAGAAGGCATCAACCGGTTCACGCAGCTCAGCCAGTTCGACCAGCGCATCCTGGTAACGACCTTCAGCAAAGTACGGCTCTAGCTTGTCACGTAGCACCACAACCTGCATCGCCAGTTTAATTTCTTCCGGCTCTTTCAGAGTAGAGGCATTCACGCGGTCGCTCAGCACTTCGTCAGATTTCGCCAGAATGTTAGATACACGCTTATTCGCCGCCGCCAGTGCTGCCGCCGCATCCAGGGTTCGGAAGTGCGATACCGCTTTCATACGAGCATCAAAATCTGCCGGACGAGTCGGACGACGCGCCAGTACCGCCTGGATGGTGTCAACGGTGTAACCTTCGTCCTGATACCAGGCGCGGAAGCGACCGAGCATAAAGTCGATAACGTCATCAACCACGTTGGCGTTAGTCAGCTTATCACCGTACAGACGCGCCGCTTCTTCAGTCAGTGTTTGCAGATCGAGGTTGAGGTTCTTCTCAACGATAATGCGCAGCACGCCCAGCGCGGCACGACGCAGCGCAAACGGGTCTTTGTCGCCTTTCGGATGCTGGCCGATACCGAAGATACCCGCCAGGGTATCCATCTTGTCAGCAATAGCCAGCGCACAAGCCACTGGGTTAGACGGCAGGTCATCACCAGCAAAACGCGGCTGATACTGCTCGTTCAGCGCCACTGCGACATCTTCCGCTTCACCATCGTGACGCGCGTAGTGCATCCCCATAACGCCCTGGGTGTCGGTGAACTCGAAGACCATGTTGGTCATCAGGTCGCACTTGGACAGCAGGCCCGCACGGGTTGCGTGGTTAACGTCAGCGCCAATCTGTTCAGCAATCCAGCCAGCCAGCGCCTGGATGCGGTCAGTTTTGTCGCGCAGTGTACCCAGCTGTTGCTGGAACAACACGGTTTGCAGGCGCGGCAGGTTATCTTCCAGACGTTTTTTACGGTCGGTGTTGAAGAAGAACTCGGCATCCGCCAGACGTGGACGAACGACTTTCTCGTTACCAGAGATAATTTGCTGCGGATCTTTCGATTCGATATTGGCAACGAAGATAAAGTTCGGCAGCAGTTTGCCGTCGTTCGCATACACCGGGAAGTATTTCTGGTCACCTTTCATGGTGTAAACCAGCGCTTCAGACGGCACCGCGAGGAATTTCTCTTCGAATTTTGCGGTCAGCACAACCGGCCATTCCACCAGCGAAGCGACTTCTTCCAACAGGCTTTCGCTTAAGTCAGCGTTACCGCCAATCTTACGCGCCGCTTCTTCGGCATCGGCTTTAATCTTCGCCTTACGTTCTTCGTAATCGGCGATGACTTTCCCGCGCTCACGCAGAATTTCCGGATACTGATCAGCATTGTCGATAGTGAATTCCGGCTCGCCCATAAAGCGGTGGCCGCGAATCACGCGATCGGACTGAATGCCCAGAATGGTTGCCGGAATGACTTTGTCGCCCAGCAGCAGGGTCACGGTGTGAACCGGACGCACGAAGTGCACGTCGCTTGCGCCCCAACGCATCAGTTTCGGGATCGGCAGTTTCGCCAGCGAAGTCGCAACCATATTCGGCAACAGTGCTTCAGTGCTTTCGCCCTTCACGTGGGCGCGATACAGCAGCCATTCGCCTTTATCGGTAGTCAGACGCTCAGCCTGGTCAACGGTAATACCGCAACCACGCGCCCAGCCTTCTGCCGCTTTGCTCGGTTTGCCTTCAGCGTCGAACGCCTGAGCAATTGCCGGGCCGCGTTTTTCGATTTCACGATCCGGTTGCGCTTCCGCCAGGTTAGCTACTTTCAGCGCCAGACGACGCGGAGCAGCAAACCATTGAACGGTGCCGTGTGCGAGGCCAGCGTTATCCAGCTCCGCAGTAAAGTTCGCAGCAAAGGACTCAGCCAGGCTGCGCAGTGCTTTTGGTGGCAGCTCTTCAGTGCCGATTTCCACCAGAAAAGTTTTCTCAGACATAGCCGCCTCTTACTTATCTTTGTTGCACATCGGGAAGCCGAGGGCTTCACGGGAAGCGTAGTATGCTTCTGCCACTGCTTTGGTCAGGGTGCGAATGCGCAGAATATAGCGCTGACGCTCAGTGACGGAGATGGCTTTACGCGCATCCAGCAGGTTGAAGCTGTGGGCGGCTTTCAGAATACGCTCGTAGGCTGGCAACGGCAGCGGATTTTCCAGCGCCAGCAGCTGCTGCGCTTCTTTCTCGTATTGCTCGAAGCAGGTGAACAGGAAGTCCACATCCGCGTATTCGAAGTTGTAAGTGGACTGCTCCACTTCGTTCTGATGGAACACGTCGCCGTAGGTGGTTTTACCCAGCGGACCGTCGCTCCAGACCAGGTCGTAAACGCTGTCTACGCCCTGAATGTACATGGCCAGACGTTCCAGACCGTAGGTGATCTCGCCGGTAACCGGTTTACACTCCAGACCACCAACCTGCTGGAAGTAAGTGAACTGCGTCACTTCCATGCCGTTCAGCCACACTTCCCAGCCCAGCCCCCAGGCACCCAAAGTCGGGTTTTCCCAGTTATCTTCTACGAAACGGATATCGTGGATAGTCGGATCCATGCCCAGCTCTTTCAGGGAACCGAGGTACAGCTCCTGAATATTGTCCGGCGATGGCTTAATGACCACCTGGAACTGATAGTAGTGCTGTAAGCGGTTGGGGTTTTCGCCGTAGCGACCATCGGTCGGGCGACGAGAAGGCTGAACATAAGCAGCCGCCATCGGTTCTGGCCCCAGCGCGCGCAGACAGGTCATTGGGTGAGAGGTTCCCGCGCCGACTTCCATGTCCAATGGTTGAACAATGGTGCAGCCCTGGCGAGCCCAGTAATCCTGTAAGGTCAGGATCAAGCCCTGGAAGGTCCTGGTATCAAACTTTTGCATATTATTTCGTGCTGGATACGTGTGGATTTAAAGGAAGGGATCAGTATACCCGCTGGATGGAAGATATACAGTACGAAACGGGAAAAAGCAGGGCTTAACGCATGGAAAGATGCAAAAAATGGCCATCCGCGTCAAAAGAACAGACAAACTGCTCTTTCCGGAAGGTATAACCACGCATTTCGTAGCTTCCCTGGAACTGTTCGAAGGCGGTGACGTCGATTTTTTGCTCGCCGGTGTTATAACGTTTTGCCGCCTGATCCTTGCATAACGCTTCCATATTCAACGAACGCAGCGGATCAACTTTTACCCGTTGTGCTTTCTGCACGGGTGGCGGTGTCGAGCATCCCACTAACACTACAAGCGCCATTGCCGGAAAGAAAGAGTTCATCATCATTAAATTACCGTCTGGTTTGCAGGTGAGTCTTATTATTTATATCGGTATAGTGGCTGATATCTTACGAATTTCCTCAAGCCTCTATAAGCTGTAGTGATAAAACTCAGATTATTCCAGTGTGCCAACCGAATGATTTATCGGTCAGACTTTTTTTAACCAGATACAGAGACACAGATGCAGCCCAAAATTTACTGGATTGATAACCTGCGAGGGATAGCTTGCTTAATGGTGGTAATGATTCACACCACAACCTGGTATGTGACCAATGCTCATAGTGTTAGCCCCGCTACCTGGGATATCGCCAATGTTCTGAATTCTGCCTCTCGTGTCAGCGTGCCGCTATTTTTCATGATTTCCGGCTATCTCTTTTTTGGCGAACGCAGCGCCCAGCCGCGCCATTTCTTACGCATCGGCTTATGCCTGCTGTTTTATAGCACTGTTGCGCTGCTCTACATTGCGCTATTTACCTCCATCAATGTAGAGATGGCGCTAAAAAACCTGCTGCAAAAGCCTGTTTTTTACCACTTATGGTTTTTCTTCGCGATTGCGGTGATTTATCTGGTTTCACCGCTGATTCAGGTGAAGAACGTCGGCGGTAAAATGTTGCTGGTGCTAATGGTGGTGATTGGCATCATCGCTAATCCAAATACTGTGCCGCAGAAAATCGACGGTTTTGAATGGCTGCCAATTAACTTATATATCAATGGCGATACTTTTTACTACATCCTGTATGGCATGTTGGGGCGCGCCATTGGCATGATGGACACACAGCATAAGGCACTGTCGTGGGTGAGCGCCACACTGTTTGTTGCGGGGGTATTTATTATCTCTCGCGGGACATTATATGAATTGCAGTGGCGCGGAAATTTTGCCGATACCTGGTATCTTTACTGTGGGCCGATGGTTTTTATCTGCGCAATCGCACTATTGACTCTGGTTAAAAACACGCTGGATACACATACTGTTCCCGGGCTTGGGCTGATATCACGCCATTCTTTAGGTATATACGGGTTCCACGCATTGATTATCCATGCGCTGCGTACCCAGGGGATTGAGCTTAAAAACTGGCCAATACTGGATATTATTTGGATCTTTTGCGCGACGTTGGCAGCGAGTTTGTTACTTTCTGTGCTGCTTCAACGAATCGACAGAAACAGACTAGTGAGTTAAGTAAAAGCCCGGTTACATTGGACTGACCGGGCTTACGTGAATTATTCGCTGTATTCTTCCTGGGTAACCTGTGTTTCTTTTGGTGGGTTTATTCCGGCATCACGAATATTCTTCTGCACCGCTACTGCACCAAACAAGCTTAAGAAGAAAGCCAGCCCATAAAAACCTTTTTCGCTGAGTAATAACGTCGCATTCCACAGACCTACCATCAATAACGCAACAGAGATAATAAAGACAGTCAGGCAGGTCATATAATAAATGGAGGTGGTCGGTATGCCTTCATACTTGTCACGAACGGTCTTTTGATAAGATGCCGCAGAAAACAGTCCTAGCACCAGCACGGCAAAATAATATCCTTTTTCATTTAACTGCATCTCTGCATTCCATAGCCCTAATAGATAGGTAACGATACCACCAACAAGAGCTATCCATGACACAATACTAAATGCCGGAGAATAGGTTGATATTTTGTTGTCCATCACAGTATTCCTTTCATTCCTGAATGTGTAAGAGCTTTATGTTGCTCATGCCGAGCGAAACAAACGCATTTGACCAAACAAGCAAACAAAAAAGGCGATGGCATAAATCACCATTTCATAAGCATTGATAGGCGCATTTAAAACACCGATAAACAAGAGACCGATTGTGATTAACGCTATCAACTGGCAGACACGGATAAAAAAATCATCCAGTTGCCCGAGTCTTTCAGCACGAAGATATGCATAGTTGCCAAAAGTTGCCGTCATTAACACGCCAAGAAAATAGCCTTTTCCACTTAACAATGGGCATGAGATCCATAGCCCAAGCAGATAAACCAGCGCCCCGACAACAAATAATAGTTTTGCCACAGTCTTTGAGGTTTTCATAATGATCTCCATATCTACCAGCGATACATTACGAGTAACCAACGAAAGACAAAACTGAAAAATGCCATTAACAAATGATTTCAGAATAAATTCATACTAAATATTAATTAATTACTGATATATATAGATGTGGATTATCCCCCACCCGGTCAGGCAGGGGATAACGTTTACGCCATTAATGGCAGAAGTTGCTGATAGAGGCGACGGAACGTTTCACGTCGTGGCTGATAAGTGGCATAACGCTGCGCATCTGGTAAATGCGACTGTTCTAACGGCAGTTGTGGCAACAACTCAATGAGAGATTTCTCTGGATTCGCCGCAATCTGCGCCAGCCTTGCTGCGCCCAGTGCTGGCCCCACATCCCCCCCCGTGCGGTAATCGAGTTGCTGACCGCTGATATCCGCCAGCATCTGACGCCAGTACTCACTACGCGCCCCGCCACCAATCAACGTAACACTTTGCGGTTTAATGCCGCAGGCATGCACGACATCCATGCCATCTGCCAGCGCATAACCCACGCCTTCCAGCACTGCTCGCGCCAGTTCATTGGGGCCATGTTGATGAGTCAAACCAAAGAAAATCCCCTTCGCCTGGGGATTATTGTGTGGTGTACGCTCGCCGGAAAGATAAGGCAGAAACCAAACTGGCTCGGCACTTTCATCAGCCTGTTGAGCAGCCGCGATTAAAGCTGGGACATTGTTCAGGCCCGTTAATTTCGCGGCCCAATCCAGACACGACGCTGCACTCAGCATCACAGACATTAAATGCCAACGCTGCGGTAGCGCATGGCAAAAGCTGTGTACGGCGCTTTCTGGCTTGCTTAAGAACCCTTCGCTGACAGCAAAATAGACCCCCGACGTCCCCAGCGATAACATTGCCTGATTAGCATCAACCATTCCTACACCAACCGCACCAGCTGCATTATCACCACCGCCTGCGACAACTGGCACTGCCGCCATACCCCACGCTTTCGCAACTTCAGGTAGCAAAGCACCAGTAATTTCGCTGCCTTCGTATAATGCGGGCATCTGGTCACGAGATAAGTGGCAAGCCTGCAGCATGACGTCACTCCAGTCACGCTTTGCGACATCCAGCCACATGGTGCCAGCTGCGTCAGACATATCGCTGGCAAACTCCCCCGTCATACGCAGACGCAAGTAATCTTTCGGTAATAATACTTTGTCGATTTGACGGAATATCTCCGGCTCATGCCGCTGAACCCATAGCAATTTAGGCGCAGTAAATCCGGGCATCATCAGGTTACCGGTAATCACCCGTGATTGCGGAACTCGCGCTTCCAGCAAAGTGCACTCTTGCGCACAGCGCCCGTCGTTCCACAAAATGGCAGGGCGTAATACCCGTTGCTGGGCATCCAGTAAGGTTGCACCGTGCATCTGGCCGGCAATACCCAATGCTTTAACGTCCTGCAGAGAATGCTGATCGCCCAGAGCTTTCATTGCGCGATCAGTTGCCTGCCACCACTGTTCCGGGTCTTGTTCCGACCAGAGTGGATGCGGGCGCGAAACGGTCAGCTTTTCCGTTTGCGAAGCAACCACCTCACCCTGCTCGTTGAGCAAAATAACTTTTACGCCCGAGGTGCCAAGATCTATCCCGATATACATATCGATCGTTCCTTAAAAAAATGCCCGGTATCGCTACCGATAACCGGGCCAACGGACTGCACAGTTAGCCGTTATTTGTCGAACAGATAATGGTTTACCAGATTTTCCAGTTGCTCCTGGCGACCACTCTGATGCACCGGAGACAAATTATGTTCCTGAGCATATTTGGCTAAATCTGCCAGTGACATTTGGCCTTTCAGGATTTGCTGGCCTAATTCGCTATTCCAGCCGGAATAACGCTGCGCGATGCGTTTATCCAGCTCGCCATCTTCAATCATGCGTGCTGCAATTTTCAGCGCCAACGCCATCGTATCCATCGCGCCGATATGACCGTAAAACAGATCATATTTATCAGTACTTTGACGACGGACTTTGGCATCGAAGTTCAGACCGCCGGTGGTGAAACCGCCTGCTTTGAGAATTTCATACATCACCAGCGCATTCTCTTCCACACTGTTCGGGAACTGGTCGGTGTCCCAGCCCAGTTGTGCATCGCCACGGTTGGCGTCGACAGAACCGAACAGGCCAAGCGCAATGGCGGTGGCTATTTCATGATGGAAAGAGTGACCTGCCAGCGTCGCGTGGTTAGCTTCAATGTTCAGTTTAATCTCTTTTTCCAGACCAAACTGTTTCAGGAAGCCATACACCGTCGCGGCATCGTAATCATATTGATGTTTAGTCGGTTCTTGCGGTTTCGGTTCGATAAGCAACGTACCCTGGAAACCGATTTTATGTTTATGCTCAACCACCATCTGCATAAAGCGGCCCAGTTGTTCACGCTCCTGACGCAAGTCGGTATTTAACAGCGTTTCGTAACCTTCACGACCGCCCCACAGAACATAGTTTTCACCGCCCAATTTATGGGTTGCTTCCATCGCTGTAACAACTTGCGTCGCCGCCCAACTAAAGACTTCTGGATCTGGGTTCGTCGCCGCACCCGCACCGTAGCGAGGGTTTGTAAAGCAGTTAGCGGTTCCCCACAGCAGCTTCACGCCGCTCTCTTCTTGCTTGCCTGCCAGGACATCAACCATTTGCGCAAAATTATTGATGTACTCTTTTAACGACGCGCCCTCAGGGGAAACATCCACGTCGTGGAAGCAATAAAATGGCACATGTAACTTGTGGAAAAACTCAAATGCGACATCTGCTTTACGCTTCGCCAACGCCAGTGCCTCACCAGGCTGCTGCCACGGACGATTAAACGCCCCCACACCAAACATGTCCGCCCCGTTCCAGCAGAAGGTGTGCCAGTAGCAGGCGGCAAAACGCAAGTGCTCTTCCATACGCTTGCCCAACACCAGTTCGTCGGGATTATAGTGATGGAATGCTAACGGGTTAGAGGATTTTGAGCCTTCATAACGAACGCGATCGAGCTGGTCAAAATAGGCTTGCATATTGAACTCCATAATCAGGTAATGCCGCGGGTGATGGATGATGTCGTAATATTGGGCACTCCCTTTCAGTTGCTCAATTATGTTATTTCACACTGCTATTGAGATAATTCACAAGTGTTCGCTCGCTCGCAAAATAAAATGGAATGATGAAACTGGGTAATTCCTCGAAGAGAAAAATGCAATAAGTACAATTGCGCAACAAAAGTAAGATCTCTGTCATAAATCAA
This sequence comes from Escherichia sp. HH091_1A, assembly GCF_030295175.1. NCBI lineage: Bacteria > Pseudomonadati > Pseudomonadota > Gammaproteobacteria > Enterobacterales > Enterobacteriaceae > Escherichia > Escherichia sp. HH091_1A. The sequence continues at coordinate 4,358,180 of NZ_AP025747.1, forward strand.
GAAATAAACCAAAAATCGTAATCGAAAGATAAAAATCTGTAATTGTTTTCCCCTGTTTAGTTGCTAAAAATTGGTTACGTTTATCGCGGTGATTGTTACTTATTAAAGCTGTCCTCTAACTACAGAAGGCCCTACAACATGAAAATAAAGAACATTCTACTCTCCCTTTGCACCTCACTTCTGCTTACCAACGTTGCGGCGCACGCCAAAGAAGTCAAAATAGGTATGGCGATTGATGATCTCCGTCTTGAACGCTGGCAAAAAGATCGAGATATTTTTGTGAAAAAAGCAGAGTCTCTCGGCGCGAAAGTATTTGTACAGTCTGCAAATGGCAATGAAGAAACACAAATGTCGCAGATTGAAAACATGATTAACCGGGGTGTCGATGTTCTTGTCATTATTCCGTATAACGGTCAGGTATTAAGTAACGTTGTAAAAGAAGCCAAACAAGAAGGTATTAAAGTATTAGCTTATGACCGTATGATTAACGATGCAGATATCGATTTTTATATTTCTTTCGATAATGAAAAAGTCGGTGAACTGCAGGCAAAAGCCCTGGTCGATATTGTTCCGCAAGGTAATTACTTCCTGATGGGCGGTTCGCCGGTAGATAACAACGCTAAGCTGTTCCGCGCCGGACAAATGAAAGTGTTAAAACCTTACGTTGATTCCGGAAAAATTAAAGTCGTTGGTGACCAATGGGTTGATGGCTGGTTACCGGAAAACGCACTGAAAATTATGGAAAACGCGCTGACCGCCAATAATAACAAAATTGATGCCGTGGTTGCCTCAAACGATGCCACCGCCGGCGGGGCAATTCAGGCATTAAGCGCGCAAGGTTTATCAGGGAAAGTAGCAATTTCCGGCCAGGATGCCGATCTCGCAGGTATTAAACGTATTGCTGCCGGTACGCAAACTATGACGGTGTATAAACCTATTACATTGTTGGCAAATACTGCCGCAGAAATTGCCGTTGAGTTGGGCAATGGTCAGGAACCAAAAGCAGATACCACACTGAATAATGGTCTGAAAGATGTTCCCTCCCGCCTGCTGACACCGATCGATGTGAATAAAAACAACATCAAAGATACGGTAGTTAAAGACGGATTCCACAAAGAGAGCGAGCTGTAAGCGTTACGCCCCGGCGAGGAGCGGGGGCGTGATTTCTCTCCATGCCGTGTAAATTAATTGGCTTAGGTGGAGTCGTTATGCCTTATCTACTTGAAATGAAAAACATTACCAAAACCTTCGGCAGTGTGAAGGCAATTGATAACGTTAGCTTGCGGTTGAATGCTGGCGAAATCGTCTCACTCTGCGGGGAAAATGGGTCTGGTAAATCAACGCTGATGAAAGTGCTGTGTGGTATTTATCCCCATGGCTCCTACGAAGGCGACATTATTTTTGCGGGAGAAGAGATTCAGGCGAGTCACATCCGCGATACCGAACGCAAAGGTATCGCCATCATTCACCAGGAATTGGCGCTGGTGAAAGAATTAACCGTGCTGGAAAATATCTTCCTGGGTAACGAAATAACCCATAATGGCATTATGGATTATGATCTGATGACGCTACGCTGTCAGAAGCTGCTCGCACAGGTCAGTTTACTTATTTCACCAGATACCCGCGTTGGCGATTTAGGGCTAGGGCAACAACAACTGGTTGAAATTGCTAAGGCACTTAATAAACAGGTGCGCTTGTTAATTCTCGATGAACCGACAGCCTCATTAACTGAGCAGGAAACGTCGGTTTTACTGGATATTATTCGCGATCTACAACAGCACGGTATCGCCTGTATTTATATTTCGCACAAACTCAACGAAGTCAAAGCGATTTCCGATACGATTTGCGTTATTCGCGACGGTCAGCACATTGGTACGCGTGATGCTGCCGGAATGAGTGAAGACGATATTATCACCATGATGGTCGGGCGAGAGTTAACCGCGCTTTACCCTAATGAACCACATACCACCGGAGATGAAATATTACGTATTGAACATCTGACGGCATGGCATCCGGTTAATCGTCATATTAAACGAGTTAATGATGTCTCGTTTTCCCTGAAACGTGGCGAAATACTGGGTATTGCCGGACTCGTTGGTGCCGGACGTACCGAGACCATTCAGTGCCTGTTTGGCGTGTGGCCCGGACAATGGGAAGGAAAAATTTATATTGATGGCAAACAGGTAGATATTCGTAACTGTCAGCAAGCCATCGCCCAGGGGATTGCGATGGTACCCGAAGACAGAAAGCGCGACGGCATCGTTCCGGTAATGGCGGTTGGTAAAAATATTACCCTCGCCGCACTCAATAAATTTACCGGCGGTATTAGCCAGCTTGATGACGCGGCAGAGCAAAAATGTATTCTGGAATCAATCCAGCAACTCAAAGTTAAAACGTCGTCCCCCGACCTTGCTATTGGACGTTTGAGCGGCGGCAATCAGCAAAAAGCGATCCTCGCTCGCTGTCTGTTACTCAACCCGCGCATTCTCATTCTTGATGAACCTACCAGGGGTATCGATATTGGCGCGAAATACGAGATCTACAAATTAATTAACCAACTCGTCCAGCAGGGTATTGCCGTTATTGTCATCTCTTCCGAATTACCTGAAGTGCTCGGCCTTAGCGATCGTGTACTGGTGATGCATGAAGGGAAACTAAAAGCCAACCTGATAAATCATAACCTGACTCAGGAGCAGGTGATGGAAGCCGCATTGAGGAGCGAACATCATGTCGAAAAGCAATCCGTCTGAAGTGAAATTGGCCGTACCGACATCCGGTGGCTTTTCCGGGCTGAAGTCACTGAATTTGCAGGTCTTCGTGATGATTGCAGCTATCATCGCAATCATGCTGTTCTTTACCTGGACCACCGATGGTGCCTACTTAAGCGCCCGTAACGTCTCCAACCTGTTACGCCAGACCGCGATTACCGGCATCCTCGCGGTAGGAATGGTGTTCGTCATAATTTCTGCTGAAATCGACCTTTCCGTCGGCTCAATGATGGGGCTATTAGGTGGCGTCGCGGCTATTTGTGACGTCTGGTTAGGTTGGCCTTTGCCGCTCACCATCATTGTGACGTTGGTTCTGGGACTGCTTCTCGGAGCCTGGAACGGATGGTGGGTTGCATACCGCAAAGTCCCTTCATTTATTGTCACCCTTGCGGGCATGTTGGCATTTCGCGGCATACTCATTGGCATCACCAACGGCACGACGGTTTCCCCCACCAGTGCCGCGATGTCACAAATTGGGCAAAGCTATCTACCTGCCAGCACCGGCTTCATCATTGGCGCGCTTGGCTTAATGGCTTTTGTTGGCTGGCAATGGCGCGGAAGAATGCGCCGTCAGGCTTTGGGTTTGCAGTCTCCGGCCTCTACCGCAGTTGTCGGCCGCCAGGCATTAACGGCGATTATCGTCTTAGGCGCAATCTGGCTTTTGAATGATTACCGTGGCGTTCCCACTCCTGTACTGCTGCTGACGTTGCTGTTACTCGGCGGAATGTTTATGGCAACGCGGACGGCATTTGGAAGACGCATTTATGCCATCGGCGGCAATCTGGAAGCGGCACGTCTCTCCGGGATTAACGTTGAACGCACCAAACTTGCCGTATTCGCTATTAACGGATTAATGGTCGCTATCGCTGGGTTAATCCTTAGTTCACGCCTTGGCGCAGGTTCACCTTCTGCGGGGAATATCGCTGAGCTGGACGCAATTGCCGCCTGCGTGATTGGCGGAACCAGCCTGGCAGGCGGAGTCGGGAGCGTGGCCGGAGCAGTAATGGGGGCATTCATCATGGCTTCACTGGATAACGGCATGAGTATGATGGATGTACCGACCTTCTGGCAGTATATCGTTAAAGGTGCGATTCTGTTGCTGGCAGTATGGATGGACTCCGCAACCAAACGCCGTTCTTGATTTTGATAAAAATTTTCTCAAAGCCGGTAACGTATTACCGGTTTTGAGTTTTTGCATGATTCAGCAGGAAAAGAACCATGTTTACTAAACGTCACCGCATCACATTACTGTTCAATGCCAATAAAGCCTATGACCGGCAGGTAGTAGAAGGCGTAGGGGAATATTTACAGGCGTCACAATCGGAATGGGATATTTTCATTGAAGAAGATTTCCGCGCCCGCATTGATAAAATCAAGGACTGGTTAGGAGATGGCGTCATTGCCGACTTCGACGACAAACAAATCGAGCAAGCGCTGGCTAACGTCGACGTCCCCATTGTTGGGGTTGGTGGCTCGTATCACCTTGCCGAAAGTTACCCACCCGTTCATTACATTGCCACCGATAACTATGCGCTGGTTGAAAGCGCATTTTTGCATTTAAAAGAGAAAGGCGTTAACCGCTTTGCTTTTTATGGTCTTCCGGAATCAAGCGGCAAACGTTGGGCCACTGAACGCGAATATGCTTTCCGTCAGCTTGTCGCCGAAGAAAAGTATCGCGGAGTGGTTTATCAGGGGTTAGAAACAGCGCCAGAGAACTGGCAACACGCACAAAATCGGCTGGCAGACTGGCTACAAACGCTGCCGCCGCAAACCGGGATCATTGCCGTTACCGACGCCCGGGCGCGGCACATTTTGCAAGTATGCGAACATCTGCATATTCCTGTGCCGGAAAAATTATGTGTGATTGGCATCGATAACGAAGAACTGACCCGCTATCTATCGCGTGTCGCCCTTTCTTCGGTCGCTCAGGGCGCACGGCAAATGGGATATCAGGCGGCAAAACTGTTGCATCGATTATTAGATAAAGAAGAAATGCCGCTACAGCGGATTTTGGTCCCACCAGTTCGCGTCATTGAACGGCGCTCAACAGATTACCGCTCGCTGACCGATCCCGCCGTTATTCAGGCCATGCATTACATTCGTAATCACGCCTGTAAAGGGATTAAAGTGGATCAGGTACTCGATGCGGTCGGGATCTCGCGCTCCAATCTTGAGAAGCGTTTTAAAGAAGAGGTGGGTGAAACCATCCATGCCATGATTCATGCCGAGAAGTTGGAGAAAGCGCGCAGTCTGCTGATTTCAACCACCTTGTCGATCAATGAGATATCGCAAATGTGCGGTTATCCATCGCTGCAATATTTCTACTCTGTTTTTAAAAAAGCATATGACACGACACCAAAAGAGTATCGCGATGTAAATAGCGAGGTCATGTTGTAGCGATGATGAGAATTGTCGGCGTCGCATCAGGTAACTCAGCACAACCACCTGATGCGAGCAAAAGCCTTATCCGACTGACAAGTCGGATAAGGCTCGAGGAAATGCAATTACATATGCGCCGCGATTAACCGTTGGTTATCCTGGTACATTGCGAACAGGTAGTTGTTATAACTCTTCCCTTTGGTCGAGTAGCCCTTCAGCTTGTGAATCATCGCTGTGGCAGTCACTTCCTGATCCGCTTTACGCAGCTGTGCACGCGATTTACGGAACGAAGAGTAAGCCGGGTGAGTATTCAGGTTAGTGACATAGGCGCTCACCGATTCTTTGACAGAACTGAACTGTGAGTACCCCTTCACTTTACCCGGCGCATTGGTACAACGTCCTTTCATGCACTTCATGCCGAATAGGTTGTTGTTGCTACGCGCCAGCTTCGACGTTCCCCAACCGCTTTCTGCTGCAGCCATCGTCGCCACCATACTGGTAGGAATAATGTCTACGCGTTCAAGCAAGGTATTCCACGGGATTTTTCGCGTATTACCGGACCACTTCACCTTGTAGCGTTTGGCGATGTCTTTCAGACGCGCACGCTCAGCAGGTGACCATTGGCCCTGATACTGTTTTGAAATGAGCCAGTTACGTTCCGCAGTAATGGCCGCATTTTGGCTGGTAATGTAAGGCATTACGGTCCGGAGAAACGCTTTTTTCCTTGGTGTTCCGGAAGGGTATTTTCGCAAATCAGGAAGTGAACTACTCTTTGCACTATTGCGAGAATACTCTTGTTTACTGCTTACCTGTTTATTACTAGCTTTAGTTAAGTGGGACTTTTGACTCGCTGTTGTTGTGTGCGTCTTCGCTAACACCTCACTCGAAAACACCAGAGTGAGTAACATAAGAATCATCGCCCCATATCGTCGTATGGGAGTCAAAATCATCAGGTCTCCTGGTCGGATTTAATCATTCCAACACCTTATATTTTTCACAAATTTGAGAGTTGAATCTCAAATCATATCAAAAATAGCCGTCAAGAGCACCCCAAGGAATAGTCCAAATCTGAAACTATGTCACGTGTTAACGATTCAGATTGGCGCTAAATCGCAGAAAATGTGGGGTTTATCGCAAAATTCGGCCGTTTTTTGCGCGCGATCGCTCACCCTTGCTTCTCATCCTGTGGACTTACCGCTCAGGGATGAGTTTTGTCTGGCTTATCGCTGGCAAACTGTCTGAAATCGCAGCAATAAGGACTCATCCGCCATGAAACTCGCCGCCTGTTTTCTGACACTCCTTCCTGGCTTCGCCGTTGCCGCCAGCTGGACTTCTCCGGGGTTCCCTGCCTTTAGCGAACAGGGAACGGGAACATTTGTCAGCCACGCGCAGTTGCCCAAAGGTACGCGCCCACTCACGCTAAATTTTGACCAACAGTGCTGGCAGCCGGCGGATGCGATAAAACTCAATCAGATGCTTTCCCTGCAACCTTGTAGCAACACGCCACCTCAATGGCGATTGTTCAGGGACGGCGAATATACGCTGCAACTAGACACCCGCTCCGGTACACCAACATTGATGATTTCCATCCAGAACGCCGTCGAACCGGTAGCAAGCCTGGTCCGTGAATGCCCGAAATGGGATGGATTACCGCTCACACTGGATGTCAGCGCCACTTTTCCGGAGGGAGCCGCAGTCCGGGATTATTACAGCCAGCAAATTGCGATAGTGAAGAACGGTCAAATAACGTTACAACCCGCTGCCACCAGCAACGGTTTACTCCTGCTGGAACGGGCAGAAACTGACACATCCGCCCCTTTCGACTGGCATAACGCCACGGTTTACTTTGTGCTGACAGACCGTTTTGAAAATGGTGATCCCGGCAATGACCAAAGTTACGGACGCCATAAAGATGGCATGCAGGAAATTGGCACCTTCCACGGTGGTGATTTACGCGGGCTGACCAACAAACTGGATTATCTCCAGCAGCTGGGCGTCAATGCTTTATGGATAAGTGCCCCATTTGAGCAAATTCACGGCTGGGTCGGTGGCGGTACAAAAGGCGATTTCCCGCATTATGCCTACCACGGTTATTACACCCAGGACTGGACGAATCTTGATGCCAATATGGGCAGCGAAGCCGATCTACGGACGCTGGTTGATAGCGCGCATCAGCGCGGTATTCGTATTCTCTTTGATGTCGTGATGAACCACACCGGCTATGCCACACTGGCGGATATGCAGGAGTATCAGTTTGGCGCGTTATATCTTTCTGGTGACGAAGTGAAAAAAACGTTAGGTGACCGTTGGAGCGACTGGAAGCCCGCCGCCGGGCAAACCTGGCATAGCTTTAACGATTACATTAATTTCAGCGACAAAACAGGCTGGGATAAATGGTGGGGAAAAAACTGGATCAGAACGGATATCGGCGACTACGACAATCCTGGATTCGACGATCTCACTATGTCGCTGGCCTTTTTGCCGGATATCAAAACCGAATCAACGACCGCTTCTGGTTTGCCGGTGTTCTATAAAAACAAAACGGATACCCACGCTAAAGCCATTGACGGCTTTACCCCTCGAGATTACTTAACCCATTGGTTAAGCCAGTGGGTCCGTGACTACGGAATTGATGGTTTTCGGGTCGATACCGCCAAGCATGTTGAGTTGCCCGCCTGGCAGCAACTGAAAACCGAAGCCAGCGCCGCACTTCGCGAATGGAAAAAAGCGAATCCCGATAAAGCGTTAGATGACAAACCGTTCTGGATGACCGGTGAAGCCTGGGGCCACGGCGTGATGCAAAGTGACTACTATCGCCATGGCTTCGATGCGATGATCAATTTCGATTATCAGGAGCAGGCGGCGAAAGCGGTCGATTGTCTGGCGCAGATGGATACGACCTGGCAGCAAATGGCAGAGAAATTGCAGGATTTCAACGTGTTGAGCTATCTTTCGTCGCATGATACTCGTTTGTTTCGTGAAGGGGGCGACAAAGCAGCAGAGTTATTGTTATTAGCGCCAGGTGCAGTACAAATCTTTTATGGTGATGAATCCTCTCGTCCGTTCGGTCCTACCGGTTCTGATCCGCTGCAAGGCACGCGTTCGGATATGAACTGGCAGGATGTTAGCGGTAAATCTGCCGCTAGCGTCGCGCACTGGCAGAAAATCAGCCAGTTCCGCGCCCGCCATCCCGCAATTGGCGCGGGCAAACAAACGACACTTTCGCTAAAGCAGGGCTACGGCTTTGTTCGTGAGCATGGCGACGATAAAGTGCTGGTCGTTTGGGCGGGGCAACAGTAACGTTTCCGGCTTCCCGTTCGTCAGTACCTCGGGAAGCCGCCAACCAGGATAAAATGTCAGCCCTAATCAGAGTTGCAGGATAAAGCACCGCTCCCACTTCAACAGAGCGATTTGCACCCCAGCAAATGTAGCGTTATTGTTACCTTCCTTGCTACAGAGTTCGACAGATATCCCGCTATGACATTCTCCCTTTTTGGTGACAAATTTACCCGCCACTCCGGCATTACGCTGCTGATGGAAGATCTGAACGACGGTTTACGCACGCCTGGCGCGATTATGCTCGGCGGCGGTAATCCAGCGCAGATCCCGGAAATGCAGGACTACTTCCAGACGCTACTGACCGACATGCTGGAAAGTGGCAAAGCGACTGATGCACTGTGCAATTACGACGGTCCACAGGGGAAAACGGAGCTACTCACACTGCTTGCCGGAATGCTACGCGAGAAGTTGGGTTGGGATATCGAACCACAGAATATTGCACTAACAAACGGCAGCCAGAGCGCGTTTTTCTACTTATTTAATCTGTTCGCCGGACGCCGTGCCGATGGTCGGATCAAAAAAGTGCTGTTTCCGCTGGCACCGGAATACATTGGCTACGCTGACGCCGGACTGGAAGAAGATCTGTTTGTCTCTGCGCGTCCAAATATTGAACTGCTGCCGGAAGGCCAGTTTAAATACCACGTCGATTTTGAGCATCTGCATATTGGCGAAGAAACCGGGATGATTTGCGTCTCCCGGCCGACGAATCCAACAGGCAATGTGATTACTGACGAAGAGTTGCTGAAGCTTGACGCGCTGGCGAATCAACACGGCATTCCGCTGGTGATTGATAACGCTTATGGCGTCCCGTTCCCGGGTATCATCTTCAGCGAAGCGCGCCCGCTGTGGAATCCGAATATCGTACTGTGCATGAGTCTTTCCAAGCTGGGTCTACCAGGCTCCCGCTGCGGCATTATCATCGCCAATGAAAAAATCATCACCGCCATCACCAATATGAACGGCATTATCAGCCTGGCACCTGGTGGTATTGGTCCAGCGATGATGTGTGAAATGATTAAGCGTAACGATCTGCTGCGCCTGTCTGAAACAGTCATCAAACCGTTTTACTACCAGCGTGTTCAGGAAACTATCGCTATCATTCGCCGCTATTTACCGGAAGATCGCTGCCTGATTCATAAACCGGAAGGAGCCATTTTCCTCTGGCTATGGTTTAAGGATTTGCCAATTACGACCGAGCAGCTCTACCAGCGCCTGAAAGCACGGGGCGTGCTGATGGTGCCGGGGCACAACTTCTTCCCAGGGCTGGATAAACCGTGGCCGCATACACATCAATGTATGCGTATGAACTACGTGCCGGAGCCGGATAAAATTGAAGCGGGGGTGAAGATTCTGGCGGAAGAGATTGAACGCGCCTGGGCTGAAAGTCATTAAAAATAGCCTGATGCGCTACGCTTATCAGGCCTTGTATTATCCCTCCTGTGCAGAGAAAATCGGCCAGTTTTCTCTGCCTGCAGTCCGCATGCCGTATCGGGCCTTAGGTTTTCAACCTGTTGCGTAGATTTATGCAGCGGACTGCCTTTCTCCCAAAGTGATAAACCGGACAGTATCATGGACCGGTTTTCCCGGTAATCCGTATTTGCAAGGTTGGTTTCACGATGGAACATGAACTTCATTATATCGGTATCGACACCGCTAAAGAGAAACTGGATGTCGATGTGTTGCGTCCTGATGGTCGTCATCGCACCAAAAAATTCGCTAACACCACTAAAGGGCACGATGAGCTGGTGAGCTGGCTGAAGGGTCACAAGATTGACCATGCGCATATCTGCATCGAAGCGACCGGCACCTATATGGAACCTGTCGCAGAGTGCCTTTACGATGCAGGCTACATAGTGTCAGTCATTAATCCTGCGTTGGGTAAAGCTTTCGCTCAGAGTGAAGGACTGCGTAACAAGACTGATACCGTGGATGCGCGCATGCTGGCAGAGTTCTGTCGTCAGAAGCGCCCTGCAGCCTGGGAAGCGCCTCACCCGCTTGAACGCGCGTTGCGTGCCCTGGTAGTACGCCACCAGGCGCTGACAGATATGCACACGCAGGAACTGAACCGCACTGAAACGGCGCGGGAAGTCCAGAGACCGAGCATTGATGCTCACCTTCTGTGGCTTGAAGCAGAGCTGAAGCGTCTTGAGAAGCAGATAAAAGACCTGACAGACGATGATCCGGATATGAAACACCGCAGGAAACTGCTGGAAAGTATCCCGGGTATCGGAGAGAAAACATCTGCGGTATTACTGGCTTATATCGGTCTGAAGGACCGCTTCGCCCATGCCAGACAGTTCGCCGCTTTTGCGGGTCTGACACCACGGCGTTATGAATCAGGCAGTAGTGTGAGAGGGGCAAGCCGGTTGAGTAAAGCCGGACATGTGTCGCTTCGCAGGGCGTTGTATATGCCTGCAATGGTAGCCACCAGTAAGACTGAGTGGGGACGGGCGTTCCGCGACCGTCTGGCGGCTAATGGCAAGAAAGGAAAAGTGATTCTCGGCGCGATGATGCGCAAGCTGGCACAGGTGGCGTATGGAGTGCTGAAGTCAGGCGTACCGTTCGATGCGTCACGGCATAATCCGGTAGCTGCGTAAAAATCGCGGAAGGGATGAAAAAAACAGCGCCTGACGGCGCTGTGTCTGGCATGCCTGCAATCTGGGAAACCAGGGTAGAAAAAAACTTGCAGGCCATAACAGTATCTACATCATTTCTGCAATATATTGAATTTGGAATAATTTGTAGGCCGGATAAGGCGTTTAAGCCGCATCCGGCATAAACAAAGCGCACTATTCCTGCGTTAAAAAACGCCGGTAAAACGTTTCAAACAGACTGCTGCCGTAGCCGATGCCGCTGCACTTTCTCGACATCCATGCATTGCAACGCTTGTGTTGGGCAAGCTTCAACACAAGCCGGTCCCGTCGCCCGATGCCAGCACAGATCGCACTTAATCGCCCTCGCCTTTGTGCGTGAAGAAACGACCTCCATCGCACCAAACGGGCAAGCCAGCATACAGCTTTTACAGCCAATACAACGTGATTGTTCAACGAAAATATGCCCATGTTCGCGACTTATCGCGTCAACAGGGCACACATTTGCGCACGGTGCATCTTCACACTGATGACAGGCTACTGCCGTGGTGTAAGTATGATCTTTAATGACACGAATACGCGAAATAAACTCACCGGGTGACAACGCAGCGCAATCCTGATTCTCCTGATGCGACACTGCGCAAGCCACTTCACAGGTACGGCAACCGATACATTTCGTCGCATCCGCAATAATAAACCGGTTCATGATCACTCCTTTGCACTAAAACAGCAGAGTGCCAGAGAGCGCGTCTCTACTGCTTTGATCCAACGAAGGAAATGTTAAAGTTTTGGCACTTGTCCAGAGCGTTATGTGATCGCGCCCTGGTCGTCCCTGACAGTAAATCCCAGTTCATTAGAAATAGCCTGCGCGGTTTCACGCAGTGGTTTCAGGAGATTTTTCTCCCCCACCTGTTTCAGACGTGATGTCGAAAGAGAAATCGACACGGCGTACGGCACCCGCCCATGAATATCAAACACCGGAACAGCAATACAGGAGACGCCGAGTTCGTTTTCTTCTCTGTCCATCGCCGCTCCGCTTTCACGAATGTGCGCCAGTTCGTCGAACATCGCGGACAGCTCGGTAACGGTATTGCGGGTTAACGGCTGGATCTCATGCTGATGGCTTTCCCAGTATGACTTCACGTAGTCCGGGTGACCAAACGCCATGTAGATCTTGCCCATTGCGGAACAGTAGAGCGGCATATGCTGGCCTATATAAGCTCGGGTTCGCAGCATCCCGGTCGTGGGTTCCAGCTTATAAATCAAAATAGCGTGATCGTCTTCGCGGCTGGAGAAGTTAATGGTTTCACCAGTGGCGATGTTCAGTGCCTCAAGATGCGGAGCGGCGATATGAATGATATTCAGCGAAGACAGCGCCTTCTGCCCGACGGCAATAAATTTGGTAGTCAGGCGGTAACTCCCTGCGGCGGGCGCGGTGGTCACATAGCCGCAGGACTGTAATCCCTGCAATAAGCGATGGACGGTACTCTTATTTAAACCAGCCAGCTCCGAAAGATGCGCCAACGGACAACCGTTTGGATAGTTGCTCAAAATCTCAATCAGCATCAACCCGCGAAACAGACTCTGGCTTCCGGCTGGACGCTCTTTTTCCTGCGCCATCTCGTTCTCTTTTTTTCCCATCACTTCTTTCCCCATTTTGTCGCGTCCTGATGGTAGCGCAAAGTGTGCCGTAGTTCACGATCTCGACAGATAATTTATAAGCAATTGATTTTTAAGTCTTTTGAAATTCATCAATCAGATTGCTTTGTTAAAAAGCGATCGATATATTTGAAATCTAATTTCGCATATTGAAATCTTAAGACAAAAAAGCGTTCAAAAAACAAGGAAGCCAGGGATGAAAGTCACATTTGAGCAGTTAAAAGCAGCCTTTAATCGGGTCTTAATTTCACGCGGTGTTGACAGCGAAACGGCTGATGCCTGTGCAGAGATGTTCGCCCGCACCACCGAATCCGGTGTTTATTCTCACGGTGTTAACCGCTTCCCACGCTTCATCCAACAACTGGATAATGGCGATATCATTCCCGATGCCCAAGCCAAACGTATAACCAGCCTCGGTGCAATTGAACAGTGGGACGCCCAGCGTTCGATCGGTAACCTGACAGCGAAAAAGATGATGGATCGCGCCATTGAACTGGCTGCCGATCACGGTATTGGTCTGGTGGCTCTACGTAATGCCAACCACTGGATGCGCGGCGGCAGCTACGGCTGGCAGGCGGCGGAAGAAGGCTATATTGGCATTTGCTGGACCAACTCCATCGCCGTAATGCCACCGTGGGGCGCAAAAGAGTGTCGTATCGGCACTAACCCGCTGATCGTCGCGATTCCTTCCACGCCGATCACTATGGTCGATATGTCGATGTCGATGTTCTCTTATGGCATGTTAGAAGTTAACCGCCTGGCGGGCCGTCAGTTACCGGTCGATGGCGGCTTTGACGATGAAGGCAACCTCACCAAAGAACCTGGTGTAATCGAGAAAAATCGCCGTATTTTGCCAATGGGTTACTGGAAAGGTTCCGGTATGTCGATCGTATTGGATATGATCGCTACTCTTCTTTCTGACGGCGCGTCAGTTGCTGAAGTCACCCAGGATAACAGCGACGAATACGGTGTTTCGCAAATCTTTATCGCCATTGAAGTGGACAAGCTTATCGACGGCGCCCCCCGCGATGCCAAGCTGCAACGCATCATGGATTATGTTACTACCGCTGAACGCGCCGATGAAAACCAGGCCATTCGCTTACCCGGCCACGAATTTACCACCCTGCTGGCAGAAAACCGCCGTAACGGTATTACCGTTGATGACAGCGTATGGGCAAAAATCCAGGCGTTATAAGGAGATAAGCCATGATTTTTGGACATATCGCGCAGCCTAACCCGTGCCGTTTACCCGCTGCTATTGAAAAGGCGCTCGATTTTCTGCGCGCTACCGATTTCAACGCCCTGGAGCCGGGCGTTGTCGAAATCGACGGCAAAAATATTTACGCACAAATTATCGACTTAACGACGCGTGCAGTAGAGGAAAACCGTCCGGAAGTGCATCGTCGGTATATCGATATTCAATTTCTGGCGTGGGGCAAAGAGAAAATCGGCATTGCTATTGATACAGGAAATAATAAAATCAGCGAATCACTATTAGAGCTGCGCGATATTATTTTTTATCACGATAATGAACATGAATCATTTATAGAAATGATACCGGGTAGCTACGCTATTTTCTTTCCTCAGGATGTTCATCGACCAGGCTGTATTCTGCAAACAGCCTCTGAGATACGAAAAGTTGTGGTTAAAGTCGCATTAACGGCGCTAAATTAATCGAATAATCGTCTACGCCAGAACGCCTGGGTAATGTTATTGCTCTAACTATATTAATAATTCAGGTTGCTGCACATGCAACTTGAATTATGACAAACATAGCCTCAAGGAATAGCTATGAAAAAAATACTTGAAGCAATACTGGCGATTAATCTCGCCGTACTTTCCTGTATTGTGTTTATAAACATTATTTTAAGATATGGTTTTCAGACAAGTATTTTATCTGTAGATGAATTGTCGCGTTATTTATTTGTCTGGTTAACCTTTATTGGCGCGATTGTGGCTTTTATGGATAACGCCCACGTTCAGGTTACCTTTCTGGTGGAGAAACTCTCCCCCGCGTGGCAGCGACGAGTCGCTCTGGTTACCCACTCCTTAATATTATTTATTTGTGGCGCACTGGCCTGGGGCGCAACGCTAAAAACAATTCAGGACTGGAGCGATTATTCACCGATCCTCGGCTTGCCCATCGGCCTGATGTATGCCGCTTGTCTGCCCACCAGCCTCGTTATCGCATTCTTTGAGCTGCGCCTTTTATATCAACTCATCACGCGTAGCAATTCTCTAACGCCGCCACCGCAAGGAGCTTAATCATGGCTGTGCTGATTTTTCTGGGCTGCCTGTTGGGTGGCATTGCTATCGGTTTGCCTATTGCCTGGTCGCTACTGTTGTGCGGGGCGGCGCTTATGTTCTGGCTGGATATGTTTGATGTCCAGATCATGGCGCAAACGCTGGTAAACGGTGCTGACAGCTTCTCCCTGCTGGCGATTCCGTTCTTTGTACTGGCGGGTGAAATCATGAATGCGGGCGGCTTATCAAAACGCATTGTTGACCTGCCGATGAAACTGGTCGGGCATAAACCAGGCGGGTTGGGCTACGTAGGCGTGCTGGCGGCAATGATTATGGCGAGCCTTTCCGGTTCTGCTGTTGCGGATACCGCCGCCGTTGCCGCGCTACTGGTGCCGATGATGCGCAGCGCTAACTACCCGGTCAACCGTGCTGCGGGGCTGATTGCCTCTGGCGGGATTATCGCGCCAATTATTCCCCCTTCCATTCCGTTTATTATCTTCGGTGTTTCCAGCGGATTATCCATCAGTAAGTTGTTTATGGCGGGCATTGCCCCAGGCATTATGATGGGCGCAACGCTGATGCTCACATGGTGGTGGCAGGCCAGTCGTCTTAATTTACCCCGTCAGCAAAAAGCAACGAAACGAGAAATCTGGCACTCTTTTGTTTCCGGTATCTGGGCGCTATTTCTTCCGGTCATTATTATTGGCGGCTTTCGCTCCGGTCTGTTTACCCCTACCGAAGCCGGGGCCGTTGCTGCTTTCTATGCGTTATTTGTCGCCACGGTTATTTACCGTGAAATGACCTTCGCCACACTTTGGCATGTACTTATTGGCGCGGCGAAAACCACCTCAGTGGTAATGTTTCTGGTGGCTTCGGCACAAGTTTCCGCCTGGCTAATTACCATTGCTGAACTGCCAATGATGGTTTCTGATTTACTGCAACCGTTAGTGGAATCACCGCGTCTGCTGTTTATCGTTATTATGCTGGCGATTTTGATAGTCGGTATGGTAATGGATTTAACGCCGACGGTGTTAATTCTTACCCCGGTATTAATGCCTTTAGTTAAAGAGGCAGGAATCGATCCGATTTACTTCGGAGTCATGTTTATCATCAACTGCTCAATCGGCTTAATTACACCGCCTATCGGTAATGTGCTTAACGTTATTTCAGGGGTGGCTAAACTCAAATTCGATGATGCAGTCAGAGGCGTTTTCCCTTACGTCCTGGTTTTATATTCCTTATTAGCCTTATTTGTTTTTATTCCCGATCTCATCATCCTCCCGTTGAAATGGATTAATTAAAAGGAAAATATAATGAAATTACGCTCTGTAACCTACGCATTATTCATTGCTGGCCTCGCTGCATTCAGTACGTCTTCGCTGGCGGCACAATCATTACGTTTCGGTTATGAAACCTCACAAACCGACTCACAACATATTGCAGCGAAAAAATTTAATGAATTATTACAGGAGAGAACCAAAGGCGAGCTGAAATTAAAACTGTTCCCGGACAGTACTCTCGGCAACGCACAAGCGATGATCAGCGGCGTGCGTGGCGGCACTATTGATATGGAGATGTCTGGCTCGAATAACTTTGCCGGATTATCACCTGTGATGAACCTGCTTGATGTTCCTTTCCTGTTCCGCGATACCGCCCACGCGCATAAAACACTCGACGGCAAAGTCGGCGATGAACTGAAGGCCTCCCTTGAAGGTAAGGGACTGAAAGTACTGGCCTACTGGGAAAACGGCTGGCGCGATGTCACCAACTCACTCCAGCCAGTTAAAACACCTGCCGACCTGAAAGGGCTGAAAATACGCACCAACAATAGCCCGATGAATATCGCCGCATTCAAAGTCTTTGGCGCTAACCCGATTCCGATGCCGTTTGCCGAAGTCTATACCGGGCTGGAAACGCGCACTATCGACGCTCAGGAACACCCGATCAACGTCGTCTGGTCAGCAAAATTTTATGAAGTGCAGAAGTACCTTTCTCTGACGCACCATGCCTATTCCCCGCTTCTGGTAGTGATCAACAAAGCGAAATTTGATGGCTTAAGCCCGGAGTTCCAGCAAGCGCTAATTTCATCTGCGCAAGAAGCGGGTAATTACCAGCGCAAATTGGTCGCCGAAAATCAGCAAAAAATCATCGACGGCATGAAAGACGCTGGCGTGGAAGTCATCACCGAACTTGATCGCAAAGCCTTTAGCGACGTACTGGGTACTCAGGTCCGCGACATGTTTGTAAAAGATGTTCCGCAGGGCGATGAACTGCTGAAAGCCGTGGATGAGGTGCAATAAGCCATGACGCAATACTGGCTGGGGTTAGATTGTGGCGGAAGCTGGCTAAAAGCCGGACTGTATGACCGCGAAGGCCGGGAGGCAGGCGTGCAGCGCCTGCAGCTGTGCGCATTAAGCCCGCAGCCAGGCTGGGCAGAGCGCGATATAGAAGAACTGTGGCAATGCTGCATGGCTGTCATTCGCGCCCTGCTTACCCATTCCAGCGTTAGCGGAGAGCAAATTGTCGGCATCGGTATCTCCGCACAGGGAAAGGGCTTGTTTTTGCTGGATAAAAACGACAAGCCGCTCGGTAACGCCATTTTGTCCTCGGATCGCCGGGCGATGGAAATCGTTCGTCGCTGGCAGGAAGATAACATCCCGGAAAAACTCTACCCGCTGACCCGACAAACCTTGTGGACCGGGCATCCGGTGTCGCTGTTACGCTGGCTGAAAGTGCACGAACCAGAACGCTACGCGCAAATTGGCTGCGTGATGATGACGCACGACTACCTGCGTTGGTGTTTAACCGGCGTCAAAGGTTGTGAAGAGAGCAATATTTCCGAATCCAATCTCTACAACATGAGTCGCGGGGAATATGACCCGTGCCTCACCGACTGGCTGGGGATCAGTGAAATCAATCACGCCCTGCCGCCTGTTGTTGGATCTGCCGAAATCTGCGGGGAAATCACCGCTCAGACAGCCGCACTGACCGGTCTGAAAGCGGGTACGCCCGTTGTCGGCGGCCTGTTTGATGTGGTTTCTACCGCACTCTGCGCCGGAATCGAAGACGAATTTACCCTCAATGCGGTAATGGGCACCTGGGCGGTGACCAGCGGCATAACCCGCGGTTTAGGTGGCGGTGAAGCGCATCCGTATGTCTATGGCCGCTACGTTAACGACGGTGAATTTATCGTTCACGAAGCCAGCCCTACCTCTTCCGGCAATCTCGAATGGTTTACCGCGCAGTGGGGAGAAATCTCGTTTGCAGAGATCAACCAGGCTGTTGCCAGCTTACCGAAAGCCGGTGACGATCTCTTTTTCCTGCCGTTCCTGTACGGCAGCAACGCCGGACTCGAGATGACCAGCGGTTTCTACGGGATGCAGGCCATTCACACCCGCGCACACCTGTTGCAGGCCATCTATGAAGGGGTGGTGTTCTGCCATATGACCCATCTCAACCGGATGCGCGAACGTTTTACTGATGTTCACACCCTGCGCGTGACTGGTGGCCCGGCGCACTCCGATGTCTGGATGCAAATGCTGGCGGACGTCAGCGGCTTACGTATCGAACTGCCGCAGGTGGAAGAAACCGGCTGTTTTGGCGCGGCGCTTGCCGCCCGCGTCGGCACAGGTGTTTATCGCGATTTCAGCGAAGCCCAGCGCGATCAACAGCACCCGGTGCGCACCCTGTTACCGGATATGACCGCCCATCAGCTTTACCAACAAAAATACCAACGCTATCAGCACCTCATTGCCGCACTACAGGGCTTTCATGCCCGCGTTAAGGAGAACACATTATGAGCAGACCACTTCTGCAACTGGCCCTCGACCACTCATCACTTGAAGCCGCACAGCGCGACGTTGCGCTGTTAAAAGACAGCGTCGATATCGTCGAAGCTGGCACCATTCTCTGTTTAAACGAAGGGCTTGGCGCGGTGAAAGCCTTGCGCGAACAGTGCCCGGACAAAATCATCGTTGCTGACTGGAAGGTCGCCGATGCTGGTGAAACGCTCGCGCAACAGGCGTTTGGCGCAGGCGCTAACTGGATGACCATCATCTGCGCTGCGCCGCTCGCGACGGTAGAAAAAGGCCACGCAATGGCGCAACGCTGCGGTGGTGAAATCCAGATAGAGCTTTTTGGTAACTGGACGCTGGACGACGCCCGCGACTGGCATCGTATTGGCGTGCGGCAGGCCATTTATCATCGTGGCCGTGACGCGCAAGCCAGCGGGCAACAGTGGGGCGAAGCCGATCTGGCACGCATGAAGGCGCTTTCCGATATCGGCCTTGAGCTTTCCATTACCGGCGGGATTACGCCTGCTGACCTGCCGCTGTTTAAAGATATCCGCGTGAAGGCATTTATTGCCGGACGAGCACTGGCAGGCGCAGCAAATCCGGCACAGGTAGCTGCCGACTTCCATGCGCAAATCGACGCTATCTGGGGAGGCGCGCGTGCGTAATCATCCGTTAGGGATTTATGAAAAAGCGCTGGCGAAAGATCTCTCCTGGCCGGAGCGGCTGGTGCTGGCAAAAAGCTGCGGTTTTGATTTTGTCGAAATGTCGGTGGATGAAACCGACGAGCGTCTGTCGCGCCTTGACTGGAGCGCCGCACAAAGGACTTCGCTGGTTGCCGCGATGATCGAAACGGGTGTTGGGATCCCGTCGATGTGCCTGTCCGCACATCGTCGTTTTCCCTTTGGTAGCCGTGACGACGCGGTACGCCAGCGAGCACTGGAGATCATGAGCAAAGCAATTCATCTGGCGCGCGATCTCGGTATTCGCACCATTCAACTGGCGGGCTACGACGTCTATTACGAAGACCATGACGAAGGTACCCGGCAACGTTTTGCTGAAGGGCTGACGTGGGCTGTCGAACAGGCGGCGGCATCACAAGTAATGCTGGCGGTGGAGATTATGGATACCTCGTTTATGAACTCCATCAGCAAATGGAAAAAGTGGGACGAGATGCTCGCCTCGCCGTGGTTCACCGTCTACCCGGACGTCGGCAACCTTAGCGCCTGGGGCAATGATGTTCCCGCTGAACTGAAACTGGGCATTGACCGTATCGCCGCCATCCACCTAAAAGATACCCAACCAGTTACCGAGCATAGCCCCGGACAGTTCCGCGACGTGCAGTTTGGCGAAGGCTGCGTCGATTTCGTTGGTATCTTCAAAACGCTGCATGAACTGAACTATCGCGGTTCTTTCCTGATTGAGATGTGGACCGAAAAAGCCAATGAGCCGGTGCTGGAGATTATTCAGGCGCGGCGCTGGATTGAAGCGCGTATGCAGGAGGCCGGATTTATATGTTAGAGCGATTGAAAGCCGACGTACTGGCGGCAAATCTGGCGCTTCCCGCTCACCATCTGGTGACGTTCACCTGGGGCAATGTCAGCGCGGTAGACGAAACGCGGCAATGGATGGTAATCAAACCTTCCGGCGTCGAGTACGACGTGATGACCGCCGACGATATGGTGGTGGTTGAGATAGCCAGCGGCAAGGTGGTGGAAGGTAGCAAAAAGCCCTCGTCCGATACGCCAACGCATCTGGCGCTTTACCGTCGCTATGCCGAAATCGGTGGCATTGTGCATACCCACTCGCGCCACGCCACCATCTGGTCACAGGCCGGGCTGGATCTCCCCGCCTGGGGCACCACGCACGCCGATTATTTCTATGGTGCCATCCCCTGCACGCGACAGATGACCGTAGAGGAGATTAACGGCGAATATGAATATCAGACCGGCGAAGTGATCATTGAAACTTTCGAAGAACGCGGCAGGAGTCCGGCACAAATCCCGGCGGTACTGGTGCATTCTCACGGTCCGTTCGCCTGGGGCAATAACGCCGCCGATGCGGTGCATAATGCCGTGGTACTCGAAGAGTGCGCCTATATGGGCCTGTTCTCGCGCCAGCTTGCGCCACAGCTCCCTGCGATGCAAAACGAACTGCTGGATAAGCACTACCTGCGTAAGCATGGGGCCAATGCCTATTACGGGCAGTAATCTCTCACGCCGGGGCTTCATTGCCCCGGCACTACGAATTGATATGTTCCTTGCTGTAACGTCGCTTCCACGCAGCTGGCGTTAAACCGGTGTGTTTGCGAAAAATCTGTCGGAAATAGCCAACGTCATTAAACCCGCACAACGCCGCCACTTCCGTGAGCGATCGCGCTTCGCTAATTAACAGCTTTTCGGCTTCGCGCACTCGCTGGCGGTGGATTGCTTCTGTTAACGTCAGATGAAACACCCGCCGATAGACGCGCCCAAGATAATCGGCATTGCAGTACAGCTCGCGGGCTAAAAGCGCCGTGGAAAGCGGGCGATGATATTGCGTGCGGATCAGTTTCTGCGCTTTCCAGGCAAGCGTGGTACCTGCGGCATCGGCCTGTTCATCAAGACGCGCGTCACGGGTGAGTTGCTGCAAAATCAGCAGCACAATAAACTCCAGCGCCGGAGTGCGTTGATGCTTTTCCTGTTCGCTTAAGAACTGGCGAAACAGGGCCACCAGCGCCTGCGGATCGGCAACCTTCGTTTGTTGCGGCACGCTAAGATGAGTGAGCCAGCGCGGGTCGCTATCCGGCGCTTTAACCTCAAAATGTAGCCAGTAAAATTTGAGATCGGCGGGAAAATCCTCTACCCCAACATGCTGTCGGTTCGGCCAGAGTAATAAACTCTCTCCCGCATCGACCAGAAATATCCGCTCTTCTTCCTGAATCGCTAATCGACCTTTTTCGACAAAGATAATTTCCCATGACTCCAGCCGCCTTGCCGGATGCCTCCCTACGCCACGGGAAATAAATAATCCACCATTTTGCACTTTAATCGGTAACGTCATGGATAATTCGAGCATTGATATGTAATTTCCCGCTTATTCATTAATGATTAAACACATTACCTTTTGATTATTAATCAAAAACATTAATTTCACCTGATCCAATTCACACTTTTAAATTCAGGTCGGAATCGTCACCTTTTTTTACTCTTTTCTCGCCTTGTTGATATTCCCGTTCACGGCAGAATTAATCATGTCATTTCAATAAAACTAAAAATTGCTCCCTATGCACGAGGAATATCTATGACCTCTACACCGATTACTACCGCTGATATCGCTAAAGGTAAAATTGACGATGCGTTATCTGTACGGGAAAAAATAGGCTACGGCCTGGGTGACGCAGGCGGTACCGTCATAACCTGCCTGATCATGAACTTTCTTACTTTTTTCTACACCGATGTTTTTGGTTTAACTCCTGCACTGGTTGGCACACTGTTTATTGCACTACGCGTGTTTGATGCCATCTCCGACCCGGTGATGGGCGTCATTGCCGACCGGACGCAAAGTCGCTGGGGGCGCTTTCGTCCGTGGCAGTTGTGGATTGCCATTCCCATCGGCATTATCGGCATCCTGACGTTCACCGTGCCAGATGCCAGCATGGGAGTAAAAATCGCCTGGGCGTTCGGCACTTACCTGCTCCTTTCAGTCGGTTATACCGCCATTAACGTGCCGTACTGCGCGCTGATCAACACCATGACCACCCGCCACAATGAAGTGATCTCCTGCCAGTCCTGGCGATTCGTTCTCTGCGGCGTAGCGGGATTTCTGGTTTCGGTTGGCCTGCCGTGGATGGTAGATCTCTTCGGTCAGGGTAATGCCGCGCGCGGCTATCAACTGGGCGTCGGCTTGCTGTGCGCCATCGCTGTGGTGATGTTCCTGTGCTGTTTCTTCTGGGTTCGTGAACGGGTGCCACTCTCCACAATGGGGAAATTTACCCTGCGCGAACATCTTGCCGGGCTGCGAAACAACGACCAACTGCTGCTGATGCTGGTCATGTCTTTCCTGCTGATTAACGTCTTTAATATTCGCGGCGGTGGGTATATGTACTTCATTACCTACGTCTTACAAGGCAGTACGGGCTACACGTCGCTGTTCTTCACTATGGTCACCTTCGCCTCCATTATCGGCTCGGTGATTGTCAGCCCGTTAACGCGACGTTTCGATACCGTCAAAATTTACTACTACACCAACCTGCTCCTCGCCGCGCTGGCGGTGTTGATGTGGTTCCTGCCTTCTGGCCCGGCTTATCAAACGCTGTGGCTGGCGGTGATCCTTGGTAATGGCGTGATTCTTGGCTTCACATTGCCATTGCACTTCTCATTGATGGCCTTTGCCGATGACTACGGCGAGTGGAAAACCCGCGTACGTTCTTCCGGCATGAACTTCGCCTTCAATCTCTTTTTCATCAAGCTGGCCTGGGCCTCCAGCGCCGGGATCATCAGCCTGCTGTTTATTTTTGTCGCCTACCAGCCAGGCGTGGAAAACCAGACCGCCAGTTCGCTTGGCGGGATCGCGGCGATGGAAACATTGCTGCCTGCGCTGTTCCACCTGCTGCTGGCGATGGCGATCCGCTTTTGCAAACTCAATAACCCTATGATGTCACGCATTGCTAGCGACCTGCGTCAGCGTCATGTACAGCCTTAAGGAGCACAAGATGAACATTTCGGAAGTCGATCTGCATAAACTGACGGTCAGCGATCCGTTCCTCGGTCAGTACCAACAACAGGTCCGCGACGTGGTGATTCCTTATCAGTGGGATGCCTTGAACGATCGTATCCCAGAAGCGGAACCCAGCCATGCGATTGAAAACTTTCGCATTGCCGCAGGACTGCAAGACGGTGAATTTTACGGGATGGTGTTTCAGGACAGCGACGTCGCCAAATGGCTGGAAGCGGTAGCCTGGTCGCTGTGCCAGAAGGCGGATGCCGAACTGGAAAAAACTGCTGACGAGGTAATCGAACTGGTCGCTTCCGCCCAGTGCGAAGATGGCTATCTCAATACTTACTTTACGGTAAAAGCGCCCGAAGAACGCTGGAGCAATCTGGCGGAGTGTCATGAACTTTACTGCGCCGGTCATCTGATTGAAGCCGGAGTCGCCTTCTTCCAGGCCACGGGCAAGCGGCGCTTGCTGGAAGTGGTTTGCCGTCTGGCCGATCATATCGACAGCGTATTTGGTCCAGGTGAAAGTAAGTTACACGGTTATCCTGGTCACCCGGAAATTGAACTGGCACTAATGCGCCTGTATGAAGTGACCGAAGAGCCGCGCTACCTGGCGCTGACGAACTATTTTGTCGAACAGCGTGGTGCGCAACCGCACTATTACGACCAGGAATATGAAAAGCGCGGGCAGACCTCGCACTGGCACACCTACGGCCCGGCGTGGATGGTGAAAGACAAAGCCTACAGCCAGGCACATTTGCCCATCGCACAGCAGCAAACCGCCATTGGTCACGCGGTACGTTTTGTCTACCTGATGACCGGCGTCGCGCATCTGGCGCGTTTAAGTCACGATGAAAGCAAGCGTCAGGACTGCCTGCGGCTGTGGAACAATATGGCCCAGCGTCAGTTATATATTACCGGCGGCATTGGCTCACAAAGCAGCGGCGAAGCGTTCAGCAGCGATTACGATCTGCCGAATGACACGGTATACGCCGAAAGCTGTGCTTCCATCGGCCTGATGATGTTCGCCCGGCGAATGCTGGAAATGGAAGGCGACAGTCAATATGCCGATGTGATGGAGCGCGCACTGTACAACACCGTGCTCGGCGGCATGGCGCTGGATGGCAAACATTTCTTCTATGTGAATCCGCTGGAAGTACATCCAAAATCGCTGAAATTCAACCATATCTACGATCACGTTAAGCCGATCCGCCAGCGTTGGTTTGGTTGCGCTTGTTGTCCGCCAAATATCGCCCGCGTGCTAATCTCGATTGGTCATTATCTCTACACGCCGCGTGAAGATGCGTTGTATATCAACATCTACGCAGGAAACAGCATGGAAGTGCCGGTAGAAAATGGCACGCTGCGTCTGCGGGTTAGCGGAAACTATCCGTGGCAGGAACAGGTGACAATTGCGGTTGAATCGCCCCAGCCGGTGCGTCATACGCTGGCTTTACGTCTGCCGGACTGGTGCACACAGCCGCAGATTACATTGAATGGGGAAGAGGTCGAGCAGGATATTCGTAAAGGGTATTTGCACATTACCCGCGAATGGCAGGAGGGCGACACGCTGAATCTGACGTTGCCAATGCCGGTACGTCGCGTTTACGGTAACCCGCTGGTGCGTCACGTCGCCGGAAAAGTGGCGATTCAGCGCGGCCCGCTGGTGTATTGCCTGGAACAGGCCGACAACGGCGAGTCACTGCATAATCTGTGGCTGCCCACCGATGCGCCATTTACGACATTTGAAGGTAATGGATTGTTCCGCCATAAGATCTTAATCCAGGCACCGGGTTACCGGTATGAACAGAGCAATCCAGAGCAGCAACCGCTGTGGCATTACGACAGCGCGCCAGCCAAACGCCAGCCGCAAACTCTGACATTTATCCCGTGGTTTAGCTGGGCTAACCGGGGTGAAGGCGAAATGCGGATCTGGGTGAATGAGGAAACCAGCGCATGATGCGACGCTTAACGCGTCTTATCAGTATCAACATATCGGTGCGGTTGCCCGCCAACCATCGAAACGCGAGATTAAACGCCCGGCAATACACGCCGGGCAGCTTCCGCCAGAAACGCACTTCTGTTGGCATAGTCTGGGTTATTGCGCACGTAGGTATCAATCTTGTTCAGTAATCTTTTTGGCATCGTAATATTGATACGTTCAGCCCGACCTTCGAACTGATTCATATTGATATCCACCAGCAACCATTGCCCGCCAATAAAGTCCTGCGCACGCTGGACCGGATGTGTTTCCACAGAGCCTGGAAGCGGCAACTCTTCATTCATCTCGCATAAGGTTTCGAAGTGCGCGACCAGTGCACTTCGCGCATCCTGGAAAGCGTTGTCCAGCGTATCACCAGCAAAATAACAGCCTGGAACATCAGGGAAAAAACCGCTGGCGCTGCCGTCAGGATCACTGTGGATATAGGCGGGATAAAACATATTGCCTCCTGAAATTTTAAAATGTTAAACCAGCCTGACGCCCAATTTGCGCCAGCGTACCGGGCTTAATATCTTTTTTAGGGTGCGGAACCGTCACCAGACCCGGATGAACAGGGTGGCGGAACTGATGATGACTGCCACGGGTTCGAATATGTTCCCAGCCATGCTGCTTCAGGATAGCGATCAGGTCTGCACTTTTCACATCCCTGCCCTTCCATGATTATACACACGATACACACACAATTAGCGATAACAATCACGATAGCGCGATTTATATGGGCCGTCAGGGGGATAAAGTTGACTCAGGAATGCCGCTCGGAAGGAGAATAACGGTGTGCAGTAACTTGTTGAAAAGATGTGAGGATGCTCGCAATTTACATATAACTCATAGTATTAGGTGTTAAAAAATCTGTATTAGATTATCCATGCGATATCGAAGCTAGTCTTGCTATAGCTCCAACTCGTATTCATTGAACGTTTAAAACAACCAATAAAAGACATTGTTTTATTTTCTTGATAAATATCAAGTTTGTTTCACCATTGTATTTACAATATGCAAACACTATTTTTTGTGTGTTATACATTAACTATGACCAATGATAAGGCGTTAATATATAAATATTTTCTATATTTTTATCAAACGCATTTTTATTAAATATATATAAAAGGAGTTATAATGTCTATGGAGTTTATAGATAAGCTGAATTCATTATCCGCAAAAATAAAACAACAAGCCGGAGTCATTGAAACGGAGGAAGCTACCAAAAATGCTTTCGTAATGCCGTTCATTAACAATGTGTTAGGTTATGATGTCTTTGATCCTACCGAAGTTATCCCAGAGTTTGTATGCGATATTGGAACGAAGAAAGGTGAAAAGATTGACTATGCAATCTTAAAAAATAGCGAGGTTCAGATTCTCATTGAATGCAAAAAAATTGGCGATCCTCTAAATATAAATCATGCTTCACAGCTTTTTCGATACTTTCATGTAACAAATGCAAGAATATCTATTCTAACCAATGGACAAGTTTATAAATTTTTTACTGATTTAGAAGCACCTAATAAAATGGATGAAAAACCATTTCTTGAGATAGATCTACTTGACTTAGACGAAACAGTTGTTCCCGAGATAAAGAAGCTTACTAAATCAGCATTTGATTTGGAATCAATAATTAATACTGCAGGTGAATTAAAATATGTTAGTTTAATTAAAAAAGTTCTCCATGCACAAATGAATAATCCTGAAGAGGATTTTGTAAAATTCTTTGCAGCAAGAATTTATGAAGGTATGTTAACACAAAAGGTAAAAGATACGTTTGCAAAATTAACAAAGAAAGCTGCCAATCAATATATTAACTCTCAAATAAACGAAAGATTGAAATCGGCAATAGGTGGTGGGTCATTATCTGTAATTGATTCGAATTCACACAATGAGGAAGTAGAATGTATTAATAAAGAAGAAACCGATATTGCCACTACTATGGAGGAACTTGAAGGATTTCATATTGTTAAAGCTATAGTCCGCGTAGTGCTTGATGCACCACGAATAGTCCACAGAGATACAAAAAGCTATTTTGGTATACTTGTAGATGATAATAATCGAAAGCCACTCTGTAGATTACATTTCAATCGAAATCAAAAATATATTGGTTTATTTGACTTAGAGAAAAACGAAACCCGCCATCCTATTGAATCTCTCGATGATATTTATTCTTTCAGCGATGAGTTAAAAGCGACTGCCGCTTTTTACAACTAAAACAAAGGCAGACAACTATTAACGTTGCCTGCCTTTCACATCAGAACAGCCCCAACGGTTTATCCGAGTAGCTCACCAGCAGGCACTTGGTTTGCTGGTAATGCTCCAGCATCATCTTGTGGGTTTCACGGCCGATACCTGATTGTTTGTAGCCGCCAAACGCCGCATGTGCCGGGTAAGCGTGATAACAGTTGGTCCACACGCGCCCTGCCTGAATACCGCGCCCCATCTTATAGGCCAGATTACCGTTGCGGCTCCAGACACCAGCCCCCAGGCCATATTGCGTGTCGTTCGCCAGCTCCAGCGCCTCATCCATCGTTTTGAAGGTGGTTACCGCCAGCACCGGACCAAAAATTTCTTCCTGGAACACGCGCATATTATTCTGACCAAACAGAATCGTCGGTTCGAGGTAGTAGCCGTCTTTCAGTTCGCCTTCCAGCAGCTTGCGCCGCCCACCGGTGAGCACGTCAGCACCCTCTTTTTTACCGATATCAATGTAATTGAGGATGGTTTCCAGTTGCCCGTGAGAAACCTGCGCCCCCATTTGCGTCACGCTATCGAGCGGGTTACCGCTGCGAATGCTTTCGACACGGCGGATGGCGCGCTCCATAAAGCGTTCGTAGATTGACTCCTGCACTAAGGCACGACTTGGACAGGTGCAAACTTCGCCCTGGTTAAAAGCAAACAGTGCAAAGCCTTCCAGCGCTTTATCGAAAAAGGCATCTTCTTCATCCATCACATCAGCAAAGAAGATATTTGGCGACTTGCCGCCCAGTTCCAGGGTTACCGGAATAATATTTTGCGTGGCGTACTGCATAATTTGTTGGCCCACTTCCGTTGAGCCGGTAAACGCCACTTTGGCGATGCGTTTCGAGGTCGCCAGATATTCGCCAATTTCCCCACCAGCGCCGTTAACCACGTTCACCACGCCCGGCGGCAGTAAATCACCAACGATTTCCATTAGCAGCAGTACAGAAAGCGGGGTAAGACGTGCGGGTTTCAGCACCACACAGTTGCCCGCCGCCAGCGCGGGAGCCATTTTCCAGCTCGCCATCAACAGCGGGAAGTTCCACGGGATAATCTGCCCCACCACGCCTAACGGTTCGTGGAAGTGATAAGCCACGGTTTCGCTATCCACTTCGCTAATACCGCCTTCCTGCGCCCGAATACACGAGGCGAAATAGCGGAAGTGGTCAATCGCCAGCGGTACATCAGCAGCACTGGTTTCGCGAATGGGTTTGCCGTTATCCCAGGTTTCAGCCGTCGCTAAAAGTTCGAGGTTCTGCTCCATTCGATCGGCAATCTTAAACAGAATCGCCGCGCGATCCTGCACCGAAGTATGCGCCCATTTATCTTTCACTTTATGCGCAGCATCCAGCGCCAGATCGATGTCTCGTTTGCCCGAAGACGCCACTTCGCACAGTAGCTGCCCGGTCACCGGCGTCAGGTTCTGGTAATACTCGCCGTCGGCAGGGGCTACCCATTCGCCGCCAATAAAGTTGTCGTAGCGGGCTTTTAACTTGAGGGGGAAACCATACTCGCCGGGCTTAATCTGTGCTGAAGGGGGATTATTGGTCATGATCGTCTCCTTGCGGTGTGAGGTATAACAAGGGTAGACGTGACTGGCGAAATCTTCGCCAGCTGGTGATAGCTTTACGACGGCTATCACGAATTTACGGGCAAGGATTACAGAGATAACTAAAACTCTCTCAAAAATCGCAAATTTTGAGAGAGTTGAAAAAATGGCTGACAATTAGCCAGCCATTGGGGGAATGATGATTACATCGCCGCTCGATAAATCGCCACAATTTCTTCGTGAGTTGCCTGAATCGGGTTAGTAAAGCCGCAGGCATCTTTCAGGGCATTGGTCGCCAGTACCGCGAAATCTTCTTCTTTCACGTTCAGGTCACGCAAGCCTGCCGGGATATTCACTTTCTTCGCCAGTTCACGGATGGCGTTAATGCAGGCTTCAGCACCTTTCGCGTCGTTTTTACCTGTCACGTTCACGCCCATTGCAGCGGCACAGTCACGCAGACGCGCAGACGCGCAGCAGCGACTTTGCTGTTGAACACCTGAACGTGTGGCAGCAGAACAGCATTACATACACCGTGTGGCAGGTTGTAGAAACCGCCCAGCTGGTGCGCCATCGCATGAACATAACCCAGAGATGCGTTGTTGAATGCCATACCAGCGAGGAATTGAGCGTAAGCCATTGCTTCACGCGCTTTAGCATTGCTGCCATCTTCAACGGCTAACGGCAGGTTTTCGGCAATCATGGTCACCGCTTTCAGTGCGCAAGCGTCGGTGATCGGCGTGGCGGCAATAGACACATACGCTTCGATAGCGTGCGTTAAGGCATCCATACCCGTTGCAGCGGTCAGTGACTTCGGCATACCGATCATCAGCGAGGAGTCATTGACAGAAAGCAGCGGAGTCACGTGCTTATCAACAATCGCCATTTTGATGTGACGAGCTTCGTCGGTGATGATGCAGAAACGAGTCATTTCTGATGCAGTACCCGCAGTGGTGTTGATGGCGATCATCGGCAACTGCGGTTTTGCAGAGCGGTCAACGCCTTCATAATCGCGGATGTCACCGCCGTTGGCTGCAACCAGCGCAATACCTTTTGCACAGTCGTGCGGAGAACCACCGCCCAGGGATATTACGCTATCGCAATTATTTTCTTTAAGTAATTTCAAACCTGCGGCGACGTTTTCCGTGGTTGGGTTAGGCTGGGTGCCATCATAAATAACGCTAAAAATATTGCGCTCTTCCAGTGCTTTTTGCACATCGCCCGCCATACCCAATTTCGTTAACATATTGTCAGTGACAATTAAGGTACGGGTAAATCCATAATCTGCCATCATATTCATTGCATCATTCAATGAATCAGCGCCGATAACATTCACGGAAGGAATAAAAAAGGTTGAAGCTGCCATAACACACTCCTGAAAGTGTAAAAAAGGGCGGGCAGCTTACTGAGGATTTTCATTTGAAAATATGATCAGTATTATTGATTATCAAAATTAATCTAATAAAAAGCACATTGTATTCATTAAACAATGTGCTTTTTTTAAAATCATAAGAATTTTGTATTAATTTATTTTAAAAATTAATTAATCATTTCCTTATTTTTCCGGAAATAATAATGCGTCGCGCAATAAATGATCATTTCCACGACGCCGCGTAAAGCCAATGCGGTCAAAATATTCCAGGATTTGAATTGCCAGCTTTCGGCCTACGCCTAAGCGATCGCGGAAATCCGCCGCGCAGGTTGAACCACATTCCTGATCGAGATCGCGGATCATATTGGCAAACTCGACAATCCGATCGTTACGGTAATAACGATCTTTGACGATCGCAGTGATTATCCCCTGTTGGGCCGCCTGGCGTAGCGTCAAACGCATTGCCTGCTCGTCGGTTCCCGTCTCTTTTGCCAGGTCACGCACCCACCACGGCTCGTCACCAAACAGCGGCTCCGCTTTTTGCCAGATAGCCTGCTGCTCTTCGCTGAATCCCGCTTTATGATCCGGCAGATGCAGCCAACCGTGATGACTGAGGATGTCGCCGCTTTCGCGCATCTTTTCAATCAGCAACAGCACCAGCGCTTCATCTTCCATTGGCAACGCCATGCGCCGCAGACGCTCGCGCCCAGGACCTGGTTCATCGCGATGCTGCTCATGATAAGTCGCCAGGGTATCGAGAATTTTCCGCTGCCAACGAGCGGCAACCGGTGCATTCAGCAAGCTGTAACCGGCCTGAATATAGCCCGGTTGCTGCAGCAGTTCACGCATCCCTTCGCCGTTGAGCTGGCGCGCCCAGGCGAAATCAGCAAGGTTAACCGCTCCGCGTTCCAGATGAATAGCTAACGCATCGGCATCGCTCTGCGCCCGTGCAAGAGACGCCAGCCATTGCAGATATTCCGGCTTACGCTTACCGCGACGCGGCGGGTTAAGCATCACCACGCGCGCCCCCGCCAGCGTGTTGCGGGCCGAGATATCGCGCAGCACCAGGCGATCGTTATCTGCCAGCCATAACGGGGTGTCGAGCACCAGCTCGGCAAGGTTATCTTCCAGCAGCGAAACGCGTCCCGTGACGTGGCTGGCGGCGTGGTGAATATGCAGCGGCTGCCACTGGGTCAGCGGTGTATGGGTTTGAAGCTCGACAATCACCCGTGTGAACGGCTCCGGCGGCGCATCGGCAAGCAGCCAGTCGCCACGGTTAATCTGCTCTTTTTCCGCATCACCCGCGATGTTAAGCGCAATACGCTGCCCGGCATGAGCTGCATTTGTTGGCTGATTTTGCGCATGCAGCGCACGCACGCGCATCGGTTTATTTACACCAGTCAGCCAGAGTGAATCGCCTACCTTCACTTCCCCACTTAACGCCGTACCGGTGACGACCAGCCCGGCACCTTTTACGGTAAAAGCACGGTCGATAGCGAGGCGGAAGCTATGTTGGCTGGCGTGTTCACGCTCTGGTAACTGAAGCAGATGCTCGCGCAGGGCATCAATTCCCCGGCCTTCGGTTGCTGCGGTGATAAACAGTTTTGCCTCAGCAAAACCGTATTCCCGCAGCACCTCCTTTACCTGGCGTTCAACCTCATCAACACGCGCTTCGTCCACGCGATCGGCTTTGGTCAGCGCCACTGTCAGCATCGGGTTACCGGTCAGCTGCAAAATCGCCAGATGCTCACGAGTCTGTGCCATCACGCCGTCATCGCACGCCACCACCAACAGCGCGTGATCGATACCCCCGACGCCCGCCAGCATGTTGGAAAGAAACTTTTCATGACCGGGAACGTCGATAAAACCCGGAACACGACCATCCGGCTGCGGCCAGTAGGCATAGCCGAGATCGATGGTCATGCCGCGCTTTTTTTCTTCCGGCAGACGGTCGGCATTTACGCCAGTAATCGCCTGCAATAAGGTTGTTTTGCCGTGGTCAACGTGTCCGGCAGTCGCAATAATCATTTCAACAACATCTCCAAAAACCGTTGCTCATCTTCAAGGCAGCGTAAATCCAGCCACAATCGTCCGTCATAAATACGACCAATCACCGGCACTGGCAATTCACGCCAGCGGGCGGCTAATGACTCAAGGTGGCTACCGCGTCCATCATGGGGTGTAAACGTTAATGCCGCGCTCGGCAGGCGATCAACCGGCAGCGAACCACTGCCAATCTGCGAAAGACATGGCATAACCTGTACCGCAAACTCCGCGCCGTAATGTGCGGCAAGGGGGGCCTGTAAACGTTGTGCCTGGATTTGAATGACCTCTGCGCTGCGGGTAAGCAGACGCAGGGTCGGTAATTTTTCACTCAGCGCCTCAGGGTGTAAATAAAGACGCAACGTGGCTTCCAGCGCCGCGAGGGTCATTTTATCCGCGCGTAATGCACGCTTCAGTGGATGGCTTTGCAGGCGGGCGATCATCTCTTTTTTACCAACAATAATTCCTGCCTGCGGCCCGCCTAACAGCTTGTCGCCGGAGAAGCTCACCAGACTGACGCCCGCCGCAATCAACTCCTGCGGCATTGGCTCTTTCGGCAAACCGTACTGGCTAAGATCAACCAGCGAGCCACTGCCTAAATCAGTCACTACGGGAACATCCAGCTCTTTGCCGAGCGCCACCAGTTCCGCTTCATCTATCGCTTTGGTGAATCCCTGAATGCTGTAGTTACTGGTATGTACTTTCATCAACAGCGCGGTATTTTCATTCACCGCCTGGCGATAATCATTAGCGTGCGTGCGGTTGGTGGTCCCCACTTCGTGTAGGGTGCAGCCTGCCTGACGCATGACATCAGGAATACGAAACGCACCGCCAATCTCCACCAGTTCGCCGCGAGAAACCACAACCTCTTTCCCGCTGGCAGTGGCCGCCAACATCAACAAGACCGCCGCCGCATTGTTATTAACGATACAGGCATCTTCCGCCCCCGTAATGCGGCACAGCAGCTGCGCCAGCGCCCGATCGCGATGTCCGCGTCCGGCGTCGTCCAGATCGTACTCGAGGGTCACTGGCGAACGCATAGCCTGCGCAACGGCTTCCACCGCGGCTTCTGCCTGTAAAGCTCGCCCAAGATTGGTATGCAGCACAGTTCCCGTCAGGTTGATCACCGGACGCAGCGCGCTCTGCGCCTCTTTCGTCAACCGGGCATCAACTTCTTGCGCCCAGTTTTCACACCACGCGGGTAGCATCTGGCTGTCACGAATCACTTCTCGCGCTTCGTCAAGCATCTGACGCAGCAACTCCACCACGCGGGTGTGACCATAGGTATCACGCAAAGAAAGGAAAGAGCTATCGCGCAATAAGCGATCAATAGCCGGAAGTTGACTATAGAGGGAACGCGTTTCGGTTGTCATAGGAAACCTGGCTGATCAAGGCCCTCTCACACGGAGAAGGGCGTTTAACATAACCACGGATTGTAACGTGAGATGGGTCAGGAGGACATATCGCGCATCAAGCCTTTGGCGGTTCGGTGCGGGCAAAACTTTCGCGGCTAAACAGGTTTTCGACCAGTTTGACTAAGTGTGGGCGGTCGACACACCAGCCTGGCGCAACGCGGCGGAAATTGAGATATCCGACGGCACAGGCAATGGCGATAGTCGCCAGATTGACCGTATCGGTTTTGAGCGTGCCATCGACCAGATATCCTTCCAGCACATCCAGACTGCGGTTGATTTTCTCCCGCTGGCGTAACAATTCATCTTCAGACTGCTGCGCCGCCGGACGCGCCTGTTCACGCACTGATACCAGCCCGGCATCCATAATGCCATCCGCCAGCGCCTCAATTTTGCGCACCCGCAACGACTCCAGCGGATCGCGCGGCAACATCGCCGGAGCGACATTCATTAATTCAATATATTCAGCGATGATCGGCGAATCAAACCAACATTCGCCCTCTTCAGTCACCAGCACCGGCACTTTCCCTAACGGGTTAAATTGCGCCACGCCGTTGTCCGCGTTATAGGGCAGTTCATTAATAAATTCGAAAGTTATGCCCTTTTCTAACAACAGAATAGAAAGTTTGCGTACAAACGGGCTGGTGTAGCTACCGACGAGTTTCATGCCGAGTCCTTTGTGCGAGGAAAAATATCAGTATGGCCTGGTGATGGGAAAAAGGGCAGAAAATGTTGATGGTTTGTTATCTCCCAATAAATCACATATTTATCATGGTGATATAAATATTTTCCTAATAGTTGCTATCTGGCAGATATCTCACTTAAGCCTTTCTTATAAGCCCGTATGGTTTGCACTATGAGTGCGGTAGCTATGGGGTTTATATGGCAGCAGAAGGATTACGTTTCACGCTGTCGGTGGACGGTATTGTGGAGATGGCGACGGCGGTGGTGAGCTTCCGTCTGTACCAGCACCACTGCACACCGTTCATCCTGGATGTGGATATCGCCAGCGGACTGTCTGACCTGACGGCAGAAGATTTTCTGGAGAAAAGCGCGGTGCTGACGGTCTGGCAGGGCGACACTGCACAGCGTTACGTCAGCGGTATCGTGACAGAGGTGCAGCTCGGTGAGAACAACGACTGGCAGATGCGTTATTCCCTGAGCATCAGCCCGCCGCTGTGGCGGGCAGGGTTACGGCAGAACTTCCGTATCTTCCAGCAGCAGGACATTCAGACGATATCAGCGCAGCTTCTTGAAGAGAACGGGGTGACGGCGTGGATGCCGCTGTTCTATGAGGCGCACCCGGCGCGGGAGTTCTGCGTGCAGTACGGGGAGAGCGACCTGACATTCCTGACCCGGCTGTGGGCGGAGGAAGGTATCTTCTTTTATGAACGCTGCAGTCAGGACGGGCCGGAACAGAAGCTGGCGGTGTGTGATGACGTGGCGGGGCTGACGGGAATGGGGGCGCTGGCGTTTAACCCGAATACCACGACCGGAGGCACGACAGAGTACATCCGCGACTTCCGTTACCGTGCGCAGATAAGCGTGGCGTCGGTGGAGACGCAGGATTATACGTTCAAAACGCCGGGGTGGCCGGGGTACTACAGCCATGACGGGGAGAGCCTGAACGGACAGGGAACGCAGTACGAGATATTTGATTATCCGGGGCGTTTCAAGGATGAGCAGCATGGCCAGGATTTTGCGCGTTACCAGACGGAAGGGTGGCGGAACGGGGCGGAGACGGCGAGCGGGGTGTGTAACACGGCGCGACTGTGGCCGGGAACGCGGTTCCGGCTGACGGGCCATCCGTCAGCGACGCTGAACCGGGAATGGCAGGTTGTGGGAAGCACACTGCGGGGAGAACAGCCGCAGGCGCTGCACGGGAGTCACGGTGAAGGGACGACACTGAGCAATCAGTTTGAGGTGATACCGGCAGACAGGACGTGGCGTCACGCGCCGCTGCCGAAGCCGAAGGTGGACGGCCCGCAGAGTGCCATCGTGACCGGGCCGAAGGGTGAGGAGATATTCTGCGACGAGCATGGCCGGGTACGGGTGAAGTTTCACTGGGACCGTTATCACGGGATGACGGAGGAGAGTTCATGCTGGATACGGGTGTCGCAGGCATGGGCGGGACCGGGGTTCGGCAATCTGGCGATACCGCGTGTGGGTCAGGAAGTGATAGTGGACTTTCTGAACGGCGACCCGGACCAGCCCATTGTGACGGGGCGGACCTACCATGAAGATAACCGTTCACCGGGGGATTTACCGGGCACGCGGACGCAGATGACCATCCGCTCGAAGACCTATAAAGGAAGCGGCTTTAATGAACTGCGTTTCGAGGATGCGACGGACAGTGAGCAGGTGTATATCCACGCGCAGAAGAACATGGACACGGAGGTGCTTAACGACCGGACGACGGACGTGAAGCATGACCATACGGAGACCATCGGTAACGACCAGAAGATAAGGGTGGTGAAGGGGCAGACGGTTGAGGTCGGCACCAGAAAAGAAGGGGGTCACGACCAGAGTATCACGGTGGCGAACGACCGGCGCATAACGGTACGTAATGACCAGACGCTGAAGGTGACGAATGACCGGACGGTGAGCGTGAGTCACGATGACGGCCTGTATGTCAGAAACGACCGTAAAGTGACGGTGGAAGGGAAGCAGGAGCATAAGACGACGGGAAACCATATCAGCCTGGTGGAGGGGAAACACAGCCTGGAGGTGAAGGGTGACCTGGCGGAGAAGGTGAGTGGCGCGCTGGGGATAAAGGTGGACGGGGATATCGTGCTGGAGAGCAGCAGCCAGATAAGCCTGAAAGCGGGCGGTTCGTTCGTGGTGATACACTCTGGCGGCGTGGATATAGTGGGGCCGAAGATAAACCTGAATGGTGGGGGAGGTCCGGGGACGCCAGTATCGACGCTGCAACCGGTTGTACTGGAGGCGCTGGAGGATGAGAATGATGATGAGAACCCTGAAAAATATACTCTCCAGTTCCATTTTACAGACGATGACGGGATACCGTATTCAGAGACACGCTACATTGCCTTCTTTGAGGACGGCACGCAGACCCGCGGAGAAACGGATAAGGATGGGTATACGGAAATATTCACCACTGACAGCGAGCAGACAATAGACGTCAGATTGTTGCATTTGAATATCGATATGATATGGGGAGGGATTAATGAATAGAGAGTGACCGCCTGTAATTGGCGTGTTTTTGCATAAATGGAACAGGGTTTGTAGTGAAAATATATACCAAGGAGGATTTATATGGGAGATGGAAAGGGTAGTACGAGCGGAAAAAGCCAGAGTGGTGAACAGTGTGTAGTTTTAAAGGAGGGGAAAATTACTAATGATTTTAAAATAATGATGAGAGAGGCTCTGAAGGCGCAGATGGCTGTATTGAAAAAAAGAGTAGAAGATCTTGGTGATAAATGGGGGGCGGAACAAAATCAGGAATTTATAAATATATTTGGCATTGATGGAAATACTTATATTAAATTAAAGTTCCCTTTCGGGGGGCGTAATACTCTGTTTACAGAGAATATAAAGGCAAGGGATTATATGAGAAATGGCGTTACTCGCCTGTATGAGATATGTGGGGAATTATCTGTGGAAGGTGATTGTGTAGACGTTACCGTTCATGACCATTTCCTCAAACGTGATGCCAATTGTAATCTTGTTCTTAATGACAAAGGGGGTAATGAATATGTTGACAAAGACGTAATCAGGCCCAAAATTGGTAACTTTGTGAATTGTACAGATAATGACGCTTATGCTGCCAATGTAACTTACGATCAGATTTTGGGTGTAAAATCTGGAAGCTTTAAAAGTTTGGTAAGTATAACTATAGGACAAAGATTTATAGATAGGCCATTCACTGGGGAAAACTCTAAGGCATCGACACTCTGCCATGAACTATCTCACTTTATAAGGTACGGGGATTCACTTAAGTTTGGAGGCATGTGGACGGAAGATATGCCGGTAGATATAGAGTATAGTACAGGTGACGAATATATTGCTCATGCCACTAAATTAAAAAATGATAAAAAATCAGAACTGTTTCAGAATGCATATAATATCGAACGTTATTTCGAGATTCCTGTACCATATTTATGCTTTTATTTGACGGGGGAGTATATGCTTGCTAGATGGATTGTTTTTATTGCTTTTTTTTCTTGGGTGCATCCAATATTTGCTTATGATATCTCTGGCGATTATGCGGTTCATTACAGATATGGGAAGTTACATTGGAATGGAGTAATGGAAAAACTTGGTGTCTATCCTCGTGTAGAACCGACAAGGCTTAATTATTATGATTATTATGATGATCTTTCAGCCTATGCTGTTTTTCAATATTATACTATCAGTAAAAATGAGAGTCAGTATAATCAGGATAAAAATAAAATATATCTTCATCTTTCCGTGCATCAGAAAGAAAATATTGTAGCAGCTGCAGTGGTTTTATCGAATAAAAGCCAGGAATCTTATTTTGTTCATCGACTAACTCTTCCTCTTGACGTTAACGGCGGGCCTTACTCTTCCTTGTGTAGTGGTGTGTTTATACCGATAATGGATAACATTCAGTTGGATTTTTTAAAAAAAACAAAATGTAGCTTTGGTGAATGGAAAAGTAAATCTGTTTGGCGCGAGATATTACCAGGGAAAGAGCTATCCTTTGATGTCACATTGAACGATTATTATGCCTTTTTACCGGGCATTCATCGTTATAATATAGGGACGGTAGAATTTACAATAGTTAATCAAGAGTGGTTTGCAGAACAATATATATATGAGTATTTTCTTTCTATTATGAACTGGCGGGCAGAAAGAGAGTGTACTAATCCTATAGATAAAATAACGTATGGCATAGAGGAGTGGCGGGTTTGGAGAATCTGTGGACCTTATAGAGGACCTGGTCTATTTCAGGATTTTTTAGCACGATTTGGCTATCATGGCGGTAATGATAATATATTCAAAATAAGATCAAATCAGGTCGTGGTTACTATTGATGGGGACAGGGCATCTCCTCCTTATTCGTTGAGGAATTATTAATGTTAACTTATTGTCATGGCTACAATTCGTTGGTTTTCCTGTTGAAATGAGAATGTTCATGGGAAATACAGATAATGAATCAGTGAGAGAATATCAGAAGGTACGGTCAATATCGGTTAATTACTTTTTCCTGTAGCAATACCAGGGAGGTCATCATGTCATTAAAAGGGCTGCGTTTTACGCTGACGGTGGACGGACTGGTGCCGGAGACGTTCGCGGTGGTGGATTTCCGCCTCACGCAGGCATACTCATCGCCGTTCGTCCTGGATGTGGACGTTGCCAGCGACTCGTTCCGCCAGACGGCGGAGAAGCTGCTGGAGAAGGGGGCCGTGCTGACCATCTGGCAGGGTGGCACGGCGCTGCGTTATGTGAGCGGTGTGGTGTCGGGGTTCGGCATGAAGGAGCACAACGGCTGGCAGATGCAGTACCACCTTCAGATACGCCCGCCCCTGTGGCGCAGCGGGCTGCGGCAGAACTACCGAATCTTCCAGCAGCAGGACATTCAGGCCATCTCCGCCACGCTGTTAAACGAGGACGGAGTGACGCAGTGGACGCCGCGCTTTTATGAGAGCCACCCGGCACGGGAGTTCTGCGTCCAGTACGGTGAAAGCGACCTGGCGTTTCTGACCCGGCTGTGGGCGGAGGAAGGCATCTTCTTTTATGACAGATACGCTGACGACAGCCCGGAGCAGACGCTCACGCTGTGCGATGATGTGGCGGGCCTGCCGGTGTACGGGGAGATACCGTTTAACCCGAACACCCGTGAGGTGACGACGGCGTGCATCAGCCTGTTCCGCTACCAGGCGCAGGTGCGGCCCTCGCAGGTGCGTTCAAAAGACCACACGTTTAAGGTGCCGGACTGGCCGGGTATTTACATTGAGGATGCTGAAAACCTCAACGGGCAACTGAAGCAGTACAAAATCCTGGACTGGCCGGGGCGCTACAAGGACGAGCAGCATGGTCAGGACTTTACCCGCTACCGGCTGGAAGGGCTGCGTAACAGTGCTGAAACCGCCACAGGTATCAGTAACTCCCCGGCGCTGTGGCCGGGACGGCGGTTCACCCTGACGGGGCATCCGGTACAGGGAGCGAACCCGAACCGTGAGTGGCAGGTGGTGAGCAGCACGCTGACGGGGAGCCAGCCGCAGGCGCTGCACGGGAGCCAGGGGAGGGGAACGACACTGAGTAACCATATCACGGTCATCCCGGCAGACCGGACCTGGCGCTCACAGCCCCTGCCGAAGCCGAAGGTGGACGGCCCGCAGAGTGCCATCGTGACCGGGCCGAAGGGCGAGGAGATATTCTGCGACGAGCATGGCCGGGTACGGGTGAAGTTTCACTGGGACCGTTATCACGGGATGACGGAGGAGAGTTCATGCTGGATACGGGTGTCGCAGGCATGGGCGGGACCGGGGTTCGGCAATCTGGCGATACCGCGTGTGGGTCAGGAAGTGATAGTGGACTTTCTGAACGGCGACCCGGACCAGCCCATTGTGACGGGGCGGACCTACCATGAAGATAACCGTTCACCGGGGGATTTACCGGGCACGCGGACGCAGATGACCATCCGCTCGAAGACCTATAAAGGAAGCGGCTTTAATGAACTGCGTTTCGAGGATGCGACGGACAGTGAGCAGGTGTATATCCACGCGCAGAAGAACATGGACACGGAGGTGCTTAACGACCGGACGACGGACGTGAAGCATGACCATACGGAGACCATCGGTAACGACCAGAAGATAAGGGTGGTGAAGGGGCAGACGGTTGAGGTCGGCACCAGAAAAGAAGGGGGCCACGACCAGAGTATCACGGTGGCGAACGACCGGCGCATAACGGTACGTAATGACCAGACGCTGAAGGTGACGAATGACCGGACGGTGAGCGTGAGTCACGATGACGGCCTGTATGTCAGAAACGACCGTAAAGTGACGGTGGAAGGGAAGCAGGAGCATAAGACGACGGGGAACCATATCAGTCTGGTGGAGGGAACGCACAGTCTGGAGGTGAAGGGCGACCTGGCGAGGAAGATTACCGGTGCGCTGGGAATGAAGGTCCGGGATGAAATCGTACTGGAGAGTGGCGGTAAAATCACCCTGAAGGTGGGTGGTTCGTTTGTGGTCATCCATTCAGGGGGCGTGGACATCGTCGGGCCGAAAATCAATCTCAATAGCGGCGGTAGTCCGGGAACGCCGGTGCCGACACTACGACCGGCGGTTTTGAAAGCGCTGGCAGATTATGACAATGGCGGACCTGGAACTGAAGGGGCGGAGCCACCACGGAAAAATGTACAGGAAGCCTTTGATCCTCCCCAGCAGGATAAGGTACCGCCACAACGGCCGGGAAGATTCTCACGATAAGGACTGAACATGAAAATCAGCCATCCCATCAGGGATAAAGAAGGCAAAGAGTTTCGCTCGCTGGATGAGATAATGCGGCTTATTGACAAAGAAGCGCACGGAACCTGGCTGCTGGGTGGAAACGGGCTGTGGCACGGCGGGATACATATCAGTGACGTGTCTAATCCGTTATCAGCCCTGAAACCGGATACCGCCGCTACCGGAGAACCGGTTCCTCTTCAGTTTATGGCCGATGGCACCATTGCGGCGTACCGGATAAATAATGATTACCTGAAAGGCACCTACAAAGGGCAGCAACTCCGTTACAGCAGCACATTTGTTCTGGTGAAATCGCAGTGCCAGCCGTAAGCGACTCGTCAGAACCGTATTGATATTTACTGAGAGCTCAGATCAACTTTCCAGGGCAACAGATCGCGTACCCGGTTTGCCGGCCAGTCCTGGATATGTTCAATGACGTAACGCAGCCACTTTTCTGGCTCCACATTGTTCAGACGGCATGTGCCGATCAGCGAGTACAACACCGCCG
Source organism: Escherichia sp. HH091_1A (assembly GCF_030295175.1). Classification (NCBI taxonomy): domain Bacteria; kingdom Pseudomonadati; phylum Pseudomonadota; class Gammaproteobacteria; order Enterobacterales; family Enterobacteriaceae; genus Escherichia; species Escherichia sp. HH091_1A. The sequence goes on from NZ_AP025747.1 coordinate 4,400,191, forward strand.
CATGTTCACCACCGCTGTCGGAACCCGCGAACATCCAGTTTTTCCGGCCTACGGCCACTCCCCGTAAGGCGTTCTCTGCGATGTTGTTGTCGATTTCCACCCAGCCATTACTGCAGTACACGTTCAGTGCATCCCACTGTTTCAGCAGGTATGCGAACGCTTTTGCCGTATCTGAGTGACGCGACAGTGTTTTCATCTGTTGCTGTATCCAGTCATACAGTGACTGCATCAGTGGCGCGGCTCTGGCTTTTCTTGCCGCCAGACGCTGTTCTGCTGAACAGCCCCGGACCTCTGCCTCGATGGCATACAGTTCACCGATACGCTGCAGGGCTTCCGTGGTGATGTAGGTGGGCGCTCTTGCATGCACATCGTGGATTTTTCTCCGGGCATGAGCCATACACGCGGCTTCCGTTATTCTGCCGGATTCGTATAACGCCCGGTAACCACCGTAAGCATCGGCCTGAAGCACACCGCTGTAACCGGCCAGGTGATTTTGTGGATGGATACCTTTCCGGTCCGGACTGTACGCGAACCAGACCGCCGGGGGCATCTGTGAACCGGCGTTACGGTCATCACGGACGTAGACCCACAGCCGGGCTGTCCGGGTTTTACCGCTGCCCGGCTCCTGGACCGGGACGGGGATATCATCAGCATGGACTTTACCGGGCATCAGCACATACTGGCGCAGGACGTCATACAGCGGCTCCAGCAGTTCAGCAACAGCACCTGTCCAGCGCCCCAGTGTGGCACGGCTCAGCTCCACTCCCTGACGACGGTATATTTCTGACTGGCGGTATAACGGCAGATGGTCTGCATATTTCCCGGTGACAACATGGGCCAGAAGCCCCGCTCCGGCATAACTGCGTGCAATGGGTTTTGAAGGTACTGGTGCCTGCACGATATGGTCGCACCGGCAACAGGCCTGTTTCGGACGTTGTGTTTCGATAACCTTAAAGGCGCTGCTGATAAGCTCCAGTTGCTCTGACACATCACATCCCAGAGAACTGAGTTCACCACCACAGGCAGGACAGCATTCCTCTTCCGGCCGGATAACCCGGGTTTCACGGGGAAGTGAGGCCGGTAACGGTTTACGGGCTGAAGACTGGCGCAGGGCGGATGGCAGTACCGGGTCATATTGCTCACCCAGCGTTTCCGCCATTTCTTCCTGAAGTGCGCTGATTCGCTCCTGTGCTTCCTGTATCTGCCGTTCGGTTTTTGCACGAAGTTTTTCTGAGCTTTTACCGAACTGCATACGTTGCAGTTTCGCAACCAGCGCCTTCAGCCGGTTGATTTCGGAAGCATAAGCCGCCACCCGCTGTGAGAGCAGGCGGTTGTATTCAGCCATCTGGCGGATGGTGTCCTGTTGCGTCTGCAACAGTGCCCGCAGGCGGGCGTTCTCATGAGCAAGTGAGGTGTCCATATCCTCACTTTACAACGGGTTATATGCGGATTCCAGCGCGTTCCGTTCGTTTCGGGTGCTTCCAGTTGATACCTTCAAGAAGCATGGATAACTGAGCCGGAGTAAGGTGCACCTTGCCGTCACGGGTGACTGGCCAGACGAAGCGGCCCCGCTCCAGGCGTTTGGTGAAGAGGCACAGTCCGTCACTGTCAGCCCACAACACTTTTATCTGGTCACCCCGGCGTCCGCGGAAGATGAACAGGTGTCCGGAGAACGGGTCATCCTTCAGGACGTTCTGAACTTTTGATGCCAGGCCGTTAAAGCCATTTCGCATATCGGTGATACCTGCAACCAGCCAGATACGCGAACCTGCAGGGAGAGATATCATCAGTGGCTGCTCCCTTTTATTTCGCGGATAAGTGTCTGTAATAACGCCGGCGTCAGTTTACCTTTAAGCCTGAGAGTTCCGGCCGGCAGAACCAGCTCACAACACAGACTGTCGGACGGTGTATTTATCTGCTCTGGTTCCTGTGCGGGGGCCGGGATTTTATTATCCGGCTCCGGCGTTAACGTCACGGGAAGCAGTGCCGGCATATTTTTTCCGGAAGGCAGCAGGCCACCTTTCCGGTATTGATGGCGCCAGTTGAAGAGCAGGTTATCGTTGATTCCGTTTTCCCGGGCGATCTGCGCCACACAGGCTCCGGGCTGCAGTGACTTCTCCACTAAGGCGATTTTAAACTCATAAGGGAAGTTGGGCCGCCGGGGACGTTTTTTTACCACGGGGGCTTCGGATATAACGGTGCTTTCAGGACGTACGACTGGTACCGTGGAAAATTGTCCGTAAAGGCAGGCATCAAGTTCCTGCTCCGACATGCCTGCGGGCAAAGGCCACGAAAGGCCAGCTCTCCGAAAGCGCACGAACATACTACAAACTGTTGATTTTGGTACACCCAGGCGACGCCCGGCCACAACCCGGGGTAAATGTTCTTCAAAGTGAAGACGTAAAGCTTCAGTGATCCAGGTCCGGTGTTTCATACGATAGTGTCCATTAAAAATGATGGACATTATTTTTGTAGAGCCGGAGGAAACAGACCAGACGGTTTAAATGAGCCGGTTACTGCCAGCCAGACCCGCAAAAAAAAGAAAGCTGGCTGGAATTTTACTGTCTCTATATGCATCTGGCCCCGGTGAACGATTATCCCGGCTACCCCTGCTATAAAGTTAAAACCGGGCATGGTGGCATATTGCTGCACCGATACATCCCGGGAAAGAACGGCCTTCCCGAGGGGCAGGAAAGCGGAGATCATGCCACGTACTGGATACCCCCGAAAATCAGCGGAAACAGGACACTTAATGCGGGAGATCGGTTTGTGTCATCCCGGACCGGACGTTTTTACGTGACCAATAACGGCCAGCCGGTCCTGACGACATTCAGACTGGTTCGCCTGCTGGAAGGCAATAAACCGGGGAATGAGCAGTACTGGGTGACCCTGGATCCGGATCTGATGGAGTCAGATGGCGAAATACAGATGCTGATGCCTGAGTGGATGCAGAAGGCGAAGGCAAAAGGCATTTTTGACTCGGTACAGACGGTCGACGAAACGGAAGAGTGGAAAGTCAGTGCCGGAACACCGGTCGGATTTATGGGATGCGAGGATTATCCTGGCGAGGGAAGCGGTGAGATTGAGCGCGAGTGGTTCGTCCATCTGGAGGTTCTGAGTACAGACCCGAATATGCCAAAGTTCTTATCCAACCCGGCAGGCGTTAAGGGAGAAAAACGGACTGTTCTGGCACCAAAAGGGATAATTTTATACACCCGGCAGGCCGTTCCGGGACAGGAGGTATTTACCGCAACCGCAGCCACACTGGGTGCTCAGCGCGTTCTTCCGCGGGAAGCCACGACACCGATCACGGATGAATCGCAGCAGTGGTGGTTTAATATCACCGGAACCGGCTGGCTGCCACAAAAGGATGTTGAAGAGGCCGGACAGTATGATTTACTGAAGCTGGGTTTTCAACCGCTGGAGGAGAACAGCAGCGGTGACATGACGTACAGCCCGTACGAAGGATGGGTGCCGGAAGCGTTTGACTCAATAAGCCGTGCCGCAGAACAGGGAGATGAGTGGCTGTATGAGCAGGTACCGCCCTTTTATCGTGAGCTGATGGCGGGTATGGATCAGGACGGTGATGGAAAAGTGACGGAGGAAGAGATCAGACAGGCGCTGACCGTGCGTGAACCACTGGTGAGAAATGTGGTGAATCATCTGATAGTTAAACACCACAGCGAATGGTACGGAGGGCGCTCGACAGGGCGGTGGGAAGGATTTTATAAAGATCTGGACACAGAGGAAGTGGCATACTGTGAGAAGTGGCAGCTGGATCTGGAGTGGATGAGCGGGGTATCTCCGTTTAATAGTGATGATGCTGTGTGGCATTTTCATCCGGTTGTGTTTTTGGACGCTATTAATTCCAAATCTGTGTGTGCTTGCAACAGAGATATAACATTAGATGAATTAAAAAAAGTTGCTCCTGCAGTAAGTGAAGGTCTTCTCAAAAGGTACCTCTACGATATAAATGCAGGGTTTATTCGGTTTGGTATGACCACTTGTAGAGAAAAAGCCCATTTTCTTGCTCAAATTATTCACGAGAGCGGTTATTTTAGATATACCAAAGAAATTAATGGTGAATCAGCTTCATATAGTCCGTGGTATGGCCGAGGCTTAATACAAGTTACAGGGGAAAGTAATTACACCGCCTATGGGGAATATATCAATGAGGACGTAACATCTTCAGATTCCGCAAGAGATAAACTTATATCCTCCCCACATTGCGTATTATCTGCGTTTTGGTATTTCAATATATTCAAAAGAATAAATGAAGATGCTAAAAATGATGATTTTAATAAAATTACAGCAGTGATTAATGGAGGGTATAATCATTATGATGAACGGTTGTCGATATTTAATAAATTGGTTACCTCACTTGCTGCCGAGCATTTAAATCAGAAAGCAATGAACGACGATTTCTTGTTTGATGATAGTGACGTATATGATAATAAAGTATATGCTTTGGGATGGGGGATATGGCATGATCCTGATAGCTCCCGAAGAGGGACGATCAAGAGTAACGAAGAAGCATTAAAAGGTTATAGAAGGGCGAAAGAATTAATTGACCTGCATCCGTTTCCTCAGGAAGGGCGTGAGGGTGATAGAAAAGTATATGGAATAGAAAAAAGGAATATATCCACATTTGTAGAGAGACGAATAACTGAACTGGAGTAATTGATATGAAAGTTAACTTATTGGTTTTACTGTTTTGTTTGGTGCCTTGTTGTTTATTGGCTAAACAACAAACAACGGTAGGCTGTTTTAGCGCTGGGAAAACAAATTTAAAGTTTGTTGAAATATCGTCTGGCGATATTTTTTTAGGTTATGTGATTTATGAGAAATCCTCAAAATTTATACCTCTTGCGTTTATAAATAAATTAGAAGTGACTTTCGATGACAGGCCTTCTGAATTTTCTTATGCATGGAGCGAGGTTGTAAATGGAAAAATTAATGGGTTGTATGTTGTTTCCACACAAGGTGCAAGATTTAATTTGTTTCATTATAAATCAATAAGTGGGAAAACAACTGAGTTTGAAGAAAATATTGAGGCATATAATGATGATGGTACTGATTGCAAATGGACTGGATGACCATTGTGCAGTTTTTTATGAAATCGATGCTGTGTTATTAAAATAATAATGCGACTAGGTTGAATTTGTTTATTATTAATTTAAATGTTTTATGATTTTAAGTTAGACATGAATAACTGACTGGAAAATTATTTTTGAGGGATATCGTACAGGCAGGCAGGGAAAGATCACGTAACGCTGCTTTTTTGTACTAGACAATTCGCATTTTATGTTTGAAAATTGAGATATTCCTCATTACCTAAAGCTGTTTTTTATTGCTTATACATGATCAAATACTCCTTACATAATTAAGGAGAACAAAATGGAACTTAAAAAATTGATGGGACATATTTCTATTATCCCCGATTACAGACAAGCCTGGAAAGTGCAACATAAATTATCGGATATTCTACTGTTGACTATTTGTGCCGTTATTTCGGGTGCAGAAGGCTGGGAAGATATAGAGGATTTTGGGGAAACACATCTCGATTTTTTGAAGCAATATGGTGATTTTGATAATGGTATTCCTGTTCACGATACCATTGCCAGAGTTGTATCCTGTATCAGTCCTGCAAAATTTCACGAGTGCTTTATTAAAAGGAAACCAGGGGCGGCTTAATATCACCGGAACCGGCTGGCTGCCACAGAAGGATGTTGAAGAGGCCGGACAGTATGATTTACTGAAGCTGGGTTTTCAGCCGCTGGAGGAGAACAGCAGCGGTGACATGACGTACAGCCCGTACGAAGGATGGGTGCCGGAAGCGTTTGACTCAATAAGCCGTGCCGCAGAACAGGGAGATGAGTGGCTGTATGAGCAGGTACCGCCCTTTTATCGTGAGCTGATGGCGGGTATGGATCAGGACGGTGATGGAAAAGTGACGGAGGAAGAGATCAGACAGGCGCTGACCGTGCGTGAACCACTGGTGAGAAATGTGGTGAATCGTCTGACAGTCAGACACCACAGCGAGTGGTACGGCGGTCGCTCGACGGGACGCTGGGAAGGGTTTTATAAAGATCTGGACCCGAGGAAGTGGCATACTGTGAAAAGTGGCAGCTGGATCTGGAGTGGATGAGCGGGGTGTCTCCGTTTAATAGTGATGATGCTGTGTGGCATTTTCATCCGGTTGTGTTTTTGAATGCTATTAATAATAGCAATTACCCAAAAACTCCTGTAAATAATGAACTTATTCCATTGGAATTTTTACGATTTTATAACGGAGATACCATTGATGATGCAGACTATGAAAATGCTGCAAGGACACTACAATGCGAAGTGGCTGCAATTAAAGCTGTTGCAAAAACTGAAACTGGTAGTTCCGGTAGCTATTTTAAATTTGAACAAGAAGATGATTACGTCCCCTCAATTCTTTTTGAAAGACATCATTTCCATCGATATACGAATGGTGTGTATGATTCTCAACCTGATATTTCCAACAGCCGTTCTGGCGGTTATGGAACACGATCGGAGCAATATCAAAAATTACTTCGTGCATATGTTTTAGATAAGCAAGCTGCGCTTAAATCGGCATCGTGGGGTAAATTTCAGATATTGGCTTCAAATTACCAAGCTGCCGGGTACTCTTCGCCCGAAGAGTTTATAATATCGATTTCAGAGTCAGAGAAAAACCATCTGGCGGCATTCATTAACTTCATAAAATCTAATCCTGTATTATTGCGTGCTATTAGAGATAAAGATTGGCTTAACTTTGCTCTATGTTATAATGGGCAAAGTCAGCGAGGATATGATGACAGAATAAGGGCTAATTATGAGCAATATAGATAGAGCATTAATTTTTATTTTTTTATCTGGAATTCCCTGGACTCTACACGCAGGAAATAATTATTTTTTATGTAATACATCCAAAGGAACTTTGTCATTAACAAGTTTTGGTGAAACGTTGATTTATGAAATGAATAGTCAGCATGGGAATAAATTTCAATTCATTTCAGATGGACCAATGTATTCAGGATTTTTTTATAATCATTACTCCAGATTTCAAACGGATTACTTTAGCGTTAGTTTTATTCAAAGTGGATATAAGTACTCCGTGTTTAGCAATTACGACAACGGTAGTAACATGCGAGGGGTTAGTGTCATTGATATGAAAACAAAAAAAGAATACGTTTATAATTGCAAAGATTATAAAGTGGACAGGCTTTATAATCTGAAAAAAAAGCTTAAATGTGATATTAATAATGTACTAAGTTGTCAGTAAATTGTATCTTACAATGTTCGGGCGGTACGATTTACTGAAGCTGGCTTTTCATAGGCTGGAGGAAAACAGCAAGGGTAATAAAGGTAAAGACCATATAACGCCGATTTTTTGCACTAAACAATTAGCACTAAATGTCCAATAATCAAGATATCCCTTATTATTTAATAAGTGTTTTCATAGCTTATATATATTCAGACACTCCTTACATAAACAAGGAGAAAAAATGGAACTTAAAAAATTAATGGAGCATATTTCTACTGTCCCGATTACAGACAAGTCTGGAAAGTAGAGTATAAATTATCAGATATCCTAGTGCTGATTATTTTCGCCATCATTTCCGGAGCTGAAGGATGGGAAGATATAGAGGATTCTGGTGAGACTCATCTCGATTTGTTGAAGCAATATGGTGATTTTTAATATGGTATTCCTATTCACGATATCATTACCAGAGTTGTGTCCTGTATCAGTCCTGGAAAATTTCACGAGTTCTTTATTAGCTGGATGTGTGACTGTCATTCTTCAGATAATAAAACCATCATCGCAATAGATGGAAAAGCACTCCAGCACTTTTTTGATTAGCATCGTCGCAGAGGAACAATTCATAATCATTGCGATCTCGACGATGTATAGTCTGATCCTGCGGCAGAACAAGACGGATAAAAAATCCAATGAGAGCACACTCATCAAGAACTTCTCAACCTAATGAATATTAAAGAAAAATCATCGCAGCCAATGAAGTAATATGCAAAAATAATTAGTCCTTACAAGGAGCAAAGTTCCATAATCTCCCCCGCCCCCCTCAATGATCCAAATAAAGATAATGCATCCAACTGGTCATTCTTAGCAGCACTTTTCGCATCACCGAAACATGGCTGAAATGGTCGGAGTAAACTGCCACCTGGGCGTAGATGCCGTCGGGTAAAGCATCGATATCAGCGTTAGGGTCCAGTTCGATGGTTCCCAGCACACCGTCCGTGCCGGGTACGACGGTTAATGATTGCAGTACCCCCTGCGCCTGATACGAACCACCAGGCACCACCGGCAAGATGCTGGTCAGTTTGCCGTGGAACACCTGCCCAGGTAGCGCGTTAAACACCACTTCCGCATCATCGCCGGGTTTCAGACGTAACAGCGAGTTCTGCCGAAATTGGGCGACAATTTGCCGTTTTTGCTCGGGGATGAAAACCATCACCGGACGTAGCGGCAAGGCAGCTGCGTATGTACCTGGGCGGATCAGTACCTGAGTAACGTAGCCATTGCTTGGTGCGCGAATGACAGTCTGCTCAAGGTTATATTTTGCTTCAGTAAGTTGCGCTCTTAAGCTCACAATCTGCGATTGCTCACCGTTAACCATACTGTCGAGCTGGCTCTGGATTTGCGCCTGCTCCGCCACCGAGCCTTTCACCAGCGCGTCCTGCGCGAGGAAGTTTTGCCGCGCATCGTCGATGTCACGTTCCGAGAACGGATTCACTGCCGCCTGGCTGCCTTTCAGGTAACGTTGATAATTTTTAAACAAGCGGTCACGCTCCGCTGAAACCTGGGTGGTATTGGCTTGCGCTTCAGTGAGCTGCGCGCGCAGTGTCTTTATATTATGCGTCGCCGTCATCAGGTCAGCCTGAAGTCTGTCGACTCGCGCCTGATAACGTACCGGGTCGAGCTTAAAAAGCACCTCGCCCTTCTGTATAAGCTGATTATTCTTGTCAGTGACTTCAGTCACGATCCCCGTCACCTGTGGCGTGATGGGAATAGCAATCACCGCTTTCTGTGCGGTAAAAGTGTAAGGGTGGTTGTAGTTCATCAACAAAATCAAACCGCTTACCAGAAAAACGCCTCCCAGCGCCGCCGTCGCCAGCGTCCACTGATTCACCGGAATACGGAAGATTTTAAAGACCGCCCATGCCAGCGCCACGTAAGTTAAAACAATCAACAGATCCATAATTAGATCTCCGGGAACGTGGAATAGTCAGCCTTTTTCTCGGCGGCGAGTTGATGCTCCAGCCGGGAAATTCGGTCAGAAAGTGCGGCGATTTCCGGGTCAGTCGCTTTCTCCTGCGACGCAACATGTGACTGCATACCCCAGCCACGCTCCGGTTGATAGAGCGTCGCCCAGATCCACAGGAACGGCCAGATAACATGCAGAGTAAACAGGCTCACCCAGCCCGCCGTATGAATAGCGTCGGCATGGGGGTGATTGCGCTTTTTGGCAATCAGATAAGGGATGTCATGTATCGCGATGATTCCATAAAAAATCACCAGAAAGACGAAGATCAGCACTCCCAACGCGAAATAGTTTAGAAACATATCTGCCTCGGATTCACGTTTATCGGTGTTGTTTTTTGGCTGGCAGCCAGAAGGGAGTCAGGCTGATATTTTGACAATAATTCGGGTTCGCGATTCTCGCCATAACACCAAAGAATAATTTTTAGAGGTGATGAGTTGCTTAGTTACATAACGATTTTATGACGAAGGCATAACATGCTGCAGATCACATCAGGTGAACGCCGTAAGAAAATATCTTGTGATTCAGATCACAAAGATTCAACAAACTAACAAAACAAAAATGTGACATTACTCACATTTAAATGCCATTTTTAGCGAAAATCGTCGTCTTGTTGCTTTTTTACACAAGTATTTTGTGATGTATATCACGTCAATTACCTCTCTACCCCCTATATTTATGTGATTCATATCACACAAAAAGCCGTCGACTGGACAGTTAACCGATTCAGTGCCAGATTTCGCACTATCCACAAGGTCCGGCTACCTCTGCCGCCACATTAACAAAAAACCTCGGGCTTCCAGCCTGCGCGACAGCAAACATAAGAAGGGGTGTTTTTATGTCATCCGATATTAAGATCAAAGTGCAAAGCTTTGGTCGTTTCCTCAGCAACATGGTGATGCCAAATATCGGCGCGTTTATCGCGTGGGGTATTATCACCGCATTATTTATTCCAACAGGGTGGTTACCGAACGAAACGCTGGCGAAGCTGGTCGGGCCGATGATCACTTATCTCCTGCCACTACTGATCGGTTATACCGGTGGTAAGCTGGTAGGCGGCGAACGTGGCGGCGTAGTCGGTGCCATCACCACAATGGGCGTTATCGTCGGCGCAGATATGCCGATGTTCCTCGGTTCTATGATTGCAGGTCCGCTGGGCGGCTGGTGCATTAAGCACTTCGACCGCTGGGTAGACGGTAAGATCAAATCCGGTTTTGAGATGCTGGTGAATAACTTCTCCGCTGGCATCATCGGGATGATCCTCGCTATTCTGGCGTTCCTCGGCATTGGCCCAATTGTTGAAGCCCTGTCCAAAATGCTGGCTGCGGGCGTTAACTTCATGGTTGTCCATGACATGCTGCCGCTGGCGTCTATCTTTGTTGAACCGGCGAAAATCCTGTTCCTCAACAACGCCATTAACCACGGTATCTTCTCGCCGCTGGGTATTCAGCAGTCCCATGAACTGGGTAAATCCATCTTCTTCCTGATTGAAGCTAACCCAGGTCCGGGTATGGGTGTTCTGCTGGCGTACATGTTCTTTGGCCGTGGTAGCGCTAAACAGTCTGCGGGCGGTGCGGCAATCATTCACTTCCTGGGGGGTATCCACGAAATCTACTTCCCGTATGTGCTGATGAATCCGCGTCTGATTCTGGCCGTTATCCTCGGCGGTATGACTGGCGTGTTCACGCTGACTATCCTGGGCGGTGGTCTGGTTTCTCCGGCATCTCCGGGCTCTATCCTTGCGGTACTGGCGATGACGCCAAAAGGTGCTTACTTCGCTAACATCGCGGGTGTGTGTGCGGCGATGGCAGTCTCCTTCGTTGTCTCTGCCATTCTGCTGAAAACCAGCAAAGTGAAAGATGAAGATGATATTGAAGCAGCAACTCGTCGTATGCAGGACATGAAAGCGGAGTCTAAAGGTGCGTCTCCGCTGTCTGCGGGCGATGTGACTAACGACCTGAGCCACGTCCGTAAAATCATCGTTGCCTGTGATGCCGGTATGGGTTCCAGTGCGATGGGCGCAGGTGTGCTGCGTAAGAAAATTCAGGATGCAGGTCTGTCGCAGATTTCTGTTACTAACAGCGCGATCAACAACCTGCCGCCAGATGTGGACCTGGTCATCACTCACCGTGACCTGACCGAACGCGCTATGCGCCAGGTTCCGCAGGCACAGCATATTTCGCTGACCAACTTCCTCGACAGCGGCCTGTACACCAGCCTGACCGAACGTCTGGTTGCTGCCCAGCGCCATACTGAAAACGAAGTAAAAGTGAAAGACAGTCTGAAAGACAGCTTTGACGATTCCAGTGCTAACCTCTTCAAACTGGGTGCGGAAAACATCTTCCTCGGTCGCAAAGCGGCCACCAAAGAAGAAGCGATTCGTTTTGCTGGCGAGCAGCTGGTGAAAGGTGGTTACGTTGAGCCGGAATACGTTCAGGCAATGCTGGATCGTGAAAAACTGACCCCGACTTATCTGGGTGAGTCCATCGCGGTACCGCACGGTACGGTTGAAGCGAAAGATCGCGTACTGAAAACGGGCGTGGTGTTCTGCCAGTACCCGGAAGGCGTGCGCTTCGGTGAAGAAGAAGATGACATTGCCCGCCTGGTGATTGGTATTGCTGCCCGTAACAACGAGCACATTCAGGTGATCACCAGCCTGACCAACGCACTGGATGATGAGTCCGTCATCGAGCGTCTGGCGCACACCACCAGCGTAGATGAAGTACTGGAACTGCTGGCAGGTCGTAAGTAATCCAACCCCACTCTCTCCACATGGAGACGGTGGGGCTAATTGCCTGATGCGCTACGCTTATCAGGCCTACAAAACAAAGCACAATTTGTTGAATTTGCACGTTCTTGTAGGCCGGATAAGGCGTTTGCGCCGCATCCGGCGCGGCTCCTCTCCACATGGAGAGGGTTTGGGTGAGGGAAAAGCCTCACCCCAGCCCTCTCGGGTAAAAACATTGATGAAGGTTAATACTATGAAAGCATTACATTTTGGCGCAGGTAATATCGGTCGTGGCTTTATCGGTAAACTGCTGGCAGACGCGGGTATCCAACTGACGTTTGCCGATGTCAATCAGGTGGTACTTGATGCCCTGAATGCCCGTCATAGCTATCAGGTTCATGTGGTCGGTGAAACCGAGCAGGTAGATACCGTTTCTGGCGTCAATGCTGTCAGCAGCATTGGTGATGATGTCGTTGATCTGATTGCTCAGGTTGATTTAGTCACTACCGCCGTGGGCCCGGTTGTGCTGGAACGTATTGCTCCGGCAATCGCCAAAGGGCTGGTGAAACGTGAAGAACAAGGTAATGAATCCCCACTGAACATTATCGCCTGTGAAAACATGGTACGCGGCACCACGCAACTGAAAGGCCATGTGATGAACGCCCTGCCAGAAGACGCCAAAGCGTGGGTAGAAGAACACGTTGGCTTTGTGGATTCCGCCGTTGACCGCATCGTACCGCCTTCCGCTTCGGCAACGAACGATCCGCTGGAAGTGACAGTCGAAACCTTCAGCGAATGGATTGTCGATAAAACCCAGTTCAAAGGTGCACTGCCGAACATCCCAGGCATGGAGTTAACCGACAACCTGATGGCATTTGTTGAGCGTAAACTCTTCACCCTGAATACAGGTCATGCTATAACCGCGTACCTCGGAAAACTGGCAGGTCATCAGACCATTCGTGACGCAATTCTCGACGAGAAAATCCGCGCGGTAGTAAAAGGGGCGATGGAAGAAAGTGGCGCTGTACTGATTAAGCGTTACGGTTTTGACGCGGACAAACATGCGGCGTACATCCAGAAAATCCTTGGTCGTTTTGAGAACCCGTATCTGAAAGACGATGTAGAGCGCGTAGGCCGTCAGCCGCTGCGTAAACTGAGTGCTGGCGACCGTCTGATCAAGCCACTGCTCGGAACGCTGGAATATGGTCTGCCACATAAAAACCTGATTGAAGGTATTGCCGCTGCAATGCACTTCCGCAGTGAAGATGATCCGCAGGCTCAGGAACTGGCAGCACTGATCGCCAACAAAGGCCCGCAAGCCGCACTGGCGCAGATTTCTGGCCTTGATGCAAACAGCGAGGTTGTATCCGAGGCGGTAACCGCTTATAAAGCAATGCAATAATGGTGGACCAGGCGCAGGACTCCCTGCGCCCGAATAACAGATTGTCAGATATGCAGGCAACAATGGAACAAACCCAGGCCTTTGAAAACCGTGTGCTTGAGCGTCTGAATGCTGGCAAAACCGTGCGAAGCTTTCTGATTACCGCCGTCGAGCTTTTGACCGAGGCGGTAAATCTTCTGGTGCTTCAGGTATTCCGCAAAGACGATTACGCGGTGAAGTATGCTGTAGAACCGTTACTCGACGGCGATGGCCCGCTGGGCGATCTTTCTGTGCGTTTAAAACTCATTTACGGGTTGGGTGTCATTAACCGCCATGAATATGAAGATGCGGAACTGCTGATGGCATTGCGTGAAGAACTAAATCACGACGGCAATGAGTACGCCTTTACCGACGACGAAATTCTTGGCCCCTTTGGTGAGCTGCACTGTGTGGCGGCGTTACCACCGCCGCCACAGTTTGAACCCGCAGACTCCAGTTTGTATGCAATGCAAATTCAGCGTTACCAACAGGCTGTGCGATCAACAATGGTCCTTTCACTGACAGAGCTGATTTCCAAAATCAGCTTAAAAAAAGCCTTTCAAAAGTAAGTACTTTCGCTTACTTCTCCTCTACCTGTTTCGGCCGATAAAGCCGACGATAATACTCCAGACGTTGTAGATATAACGGCACGCTTTCATCAGGTATTCCGGACGGAATCGCATTGCGGGGAGGAAGTTTTTTCAGATACTCCCGGAACGCCTGGCTCGATGCCATGAAATCTACAGCTTTATCGATAAGAAGCGGAACGTTTTCACCTAATTTACCCATGATGATATCTCCGTATTACCCCGCGCCGGGAATGCGCGGCCGCCAATTTTAGTTTAGATCCCGGTATAAATGACATTAAGGAAAACGTGCTCAATCCTCAATAATGATCCTCTTCTGTTGTCTATCTTTTTTCTTTAAATTTCCTAATTAATCAATAGATTGGGTGATTTTCAAACACATTAATGGTTACAATCTGGAACTATTACAATTCCATCTGTTGTGAACAAAGCACCTGGTCGCGCATACTAGAGGCTATAAATTTATCTCTATCAGAAGTCATCACATGAAAGAAGTCGAAAAAAACGAAATCAAACGTCTCAGCGATCGCCTGGACGCTATCCGCCATCAGCAGGCTGACCTGTCACTGGTTGAAGCCGCAGATAAATATGCCGAACTGGAAAAAGAAAAAGCCACGCTGGAAGCCGAAATTGCTCGCCTGCGTGAAGTTCACAGCCAGAAACTCAGTAAAGAAGCGCAAAAACTGATGAAAATGCCCTTCCAGCGCGCGATTACCAAAAAAGAGCAGGCTGATATGGGCAAGCTGAAGAAAAGTGTTCGCGGACTGGTAGTTGTGCATCCGATGACCGCGCTGGGCCGTGAAATGGGCCTGCAAGAGATGACCGGATTCTCTAAGACCGCATTTTAAGTACCTGTCTCACCGCTGTAATCACAGCCTCTTACGATTTACTCGCTCCTGCTGGCACATGCAGGAGCCTGCTACCAGATACGAATGTCTTTAACATTCTTATCACTATTGCTTCCATCTCACCGGCTCTTTGAAGCGCATATTACAGGCTAAATTCTGAAATTATGGTATGGAATAAGAAAGTGATATATAAGCGATAACAATGAATTAATACATATTAATGCCTGTAACAGCCATTAATTATTTATATTAATCGCTCAGCATCACACACTTCCCAAGAAAACATCACCATGCTGAATATTAATATTTCTCCTGGTCGGTGTTTACATCCGGTGAAACATTTGACATTGATTGACATCGATAATTAAAATCCGCGCGATTAATATTATTGGCTACAATCTGAAATTGTCTGACATTTAATGTCATATTCGCACTACCAATTAATACAACAATTAATAGAAAAAGTCTCTTATAAATTTATATTGCGTATATTTTCCACTCGAATCATTCATAAAAAGGATGATTACGCCGTAACAGTTAACGTATCGGGATCATGAAAAGGAATTCACCCTATGAGCATCAAAAAAGCACTATTAAGCATGTTTATAACATTGCCACTCTGGGTATTGACTGGGTGTGACTATATTGAGAAAGCGGATCTGATCGACGATCTCGCCAAACAGCAAGAATTGCAAAAAAGTAAAATAGAGATTCTTGAAAAACAACAAGAACAATATAAAAGAAAGATAGAATCTATTGAAAATCAACAAATTAATATTGCAAACACCACTAAAGTGCTGGCAGGTGTAGTAAAGGCGGTTAAAGACAAACAGGACGAATTTGTCTTCACCGAATTTAACCCAGCACAAACAAAATACTTCATTTTAAACAATGGCTCGGTTGGTTTGGCTGGCCGGGTGTTGGCTATTGATGCGGTTGAAAATGGCAGCGTTATTCGTATTTCGCTGGTCAACCTATTAAGCGTTCCCGTATCAAATATTGGCCTTCAAGCTACATGGGGCAATGAAAGACCCATCGATAACAAAGCGCTGGCAAAATGGCAGCAATTACTGTTCAACACCACCATGAACTCCACCCTGCAATTAATGCCTGGTCAATGGCAAGACATTAATCTGACATTGAAAGGCGTTTCACCTAATAACCTGAAGTATCTGAAATTGTCCATCAATATGGCCAATATTCAGTTCGATACTGTTCAACCTGCTGAAAATCGGCAGCGAAAAAACAAAAAATAAATGCAGCTTCTGCGCTTATATCAAGGAATAGAGAGCATCAATAATGAACAAAATATTTAAAGTTATCTGGAATCCAGCCACCGGGAGTTACAGCGTTGCTAGCGAAACGGCGAAAAGCCGCGGAAAGAAGTCCGGACGCAGTAAGCTGTTAATTTCTGCCCTGGTTGCGGGTGGGTTATTGTCTTCTTTCGGCGCGCAAGCAAACGCCGGGAATGACAACGGTCAGGGCGTTGGAACTGGCACAGGCTGGGTAGCTATTGGTGAAGGCGCAAAGGCAAACGCCTTTACAGATGGTAGTGGTGCCAGCACTGCGGTCGGTTATAAATCTAACGCCCAGGGCGCCTGGAGTTCCGCTATTGGGGCACTTACCAGTGCAATTGGTGATGCTTCAATGGCCTTCGGTGTTAATGCCGTTTCAACCGGTCAGCGAAGTATTGCTATGGGTGCATCATCAAGCTCACTCGGTGAGTTTTCAATAGCGCTCGGACGATATGCAAGTTCGGGTGGTAAGTATTCAGTTGCGCAAGGGGATAAATCCAATGCAGCTGGTTTGAACGCCACTGCGGTGGGGAGTAACAGTAATGCGGCGGGCGAGAAAGCTATTGCGCTAGGAAACGCAACTAAAGCTACTGAAATTATGAGCATTGCTCTTGGTGACAGTGCCAATGCCTCGAAAGAATATTCTATGGCGCTGGGAGCAAGTAGCGTTGCAGCAGAGGCTAACGCGATCGCTGTAGGCCGCAACAGCGCAGCTAACGGCACAGACAGCCTCGCTTTAGGCAGAAAATCTCTCGCCAGCGCGGCTAACGCGGTTGCGATTGGCGCTGAGACCGAAGCCGCTGAAAATGCAACGGCAGTGGGTACTAAAGCTGAGGCAAATGGGCTTAACAGTATCGCGTTGGGCTACGGGAGTATTGCAAATACCGATAATACGATTGCTCTGGGTAATCAAAGCCAGGCAATCGCTGCGGGTGCCATTGCCATCGGTCAGGGGAATAAAGCTGACGGCGTAAATGCAATCGCACTGGGAAATGGGAGTATTACCGGTGGGGCAAATGCCATTGCTCTTGGACAAGGCAGTTATGCCGGTTTAGAAAATGGTACTGCAATTGGTGCTCAGGCCAGTGCTCAGGGGAAAAATTCAGTTGCTCTGGGTGCTGATTCTGTCGCGACTGAAGCGGATACTGTCTCCGTGGGTAACACAACAGTTCAGCGAAAAATTGTCAATATGGCAAAAGGTGATATCGACACTGACAGTACTGATGCCATCAATGGATCACAGCTTTATGCTATTAGTAAGTCAGTAGCGGATAATCTTGGTGGAGGAGCGACCGTCAATTCGCAGGGCGTGGTGACTTCCCCGAATTACAGACTGAAAAATGGTATTTATGGCAATGTTGGCGACGCCTTAGCGGATCTAAACACGAATACGATACAATGGGACAACCTTAAAAGGGGATATAGTGCGGCACACGGCACCAACGCCACCAACAAAATCACCAATGTCACCGCTGGCGAACTCTCTGACACCAGCACCGACGCCGTTAACGGTTCTCAGCTGAAAACCACTAACGATAACGTGGCGACTAACACCACCAATATCACTAACCTGACTGATACGGTGACTGACCTTAGTGAAGACGCCCTGAAATGGGACGACGCCGCAGGCGCATTCACCGCTGCACACGGCACTAACGCCGTCAACAAAATCAGCAACGTACAAGCTGGCATAGTCTCCTCTGACAGCACTGACGCCATAAATGGCTCACAACTTTACGGTTTGGCTGATTCATTCACGTCCTATCTGGGTGGTGGTGCTGATATTAGCGATACAGGTGTATTAACCGGGCCAACCTATAGTATTGGCGGCACTGACTACACTAACGTCGGGGATGCTCTGGCTGCGATTAACACTTCATTTAGTGATTCTCTCGGTGATGCTCTGCTCTGGGATACAACCGCAGGCAAATTCAGCGCCAAACACGGCATTAATAATGATCCCAGTGTAATCACTGATGTTGCAAACGGTGCAGTCTCGTCCACCAGTAGCGACGCTATTAACGGTTCACAGCTTTATGGCGTTAGTGACTACATTGCCGATGCTCTGGGCGGGAACGCTGTGGTGAATGCGGACGGCAGTATCACCGCACCGACTTATGCCATCGCTGGCGGCAGTTACAGCAACGTTGGTGACGCACTGGAAGCGATCGATACCACACTGGATGATGCTCTGCTCTGGGATGCAACAGCCAATGACGGTGCTGGTGCATTCAGCGCCGGTCGTGGGGTAGATAACACTGCCAGTAAGATTACTAACGTCTCAAATGGTGCAATCTCTGCCACCAGCAGCGATGCCATTAACGGTTCACAACTGTATACCACCAATAAGTACATTGCTGATGCCCTGGGTGGTGACGCAGAAGTTAACGCTGATGGCACCATGACTGCACCGACTTACACCATTGCGAATGCCGAGTACAACAATGTCGGTGACGCTCTGGATGCGCTTGATGAGAACGCGCTGCTGTGGGATGCGACCGCCAATAACGGCGAAGGGGCTTACAACGCCAGTCATGACGGCAAGGCCAGCATTATCACAAACGTTGCTGATGGTAACATTGGTGAAGGTAGCACCGATGCTATCAACGGTTCTCAGCTGTTTAACACCAATATGCTGATCCAGCAGAACAGCGAAGTCATCAATCAGCTTGCCGGTAACACTAGCGAAACCTACATCGAAGAAAACGGTGCGGGCATTAACTATGTGCGTACCAATGACACCGGTTTAACCTTCACCGATGCCAGCGCAGCAGGCATTGGCTCTACTGCTGTGGGTTATAACTCTGTTGCCAAAGGCGATAGCAGCGTGGCCATCGGTCAGGGCAGCAGCAGCATCGTTGATACGAGTATTGCGTTGGGTAGCAGTTCCGTTTCCAGCCGTGTAATAGTTAAAGGTTCTCGTGACACCAGCGTGTCGGAAGAAGGTGTTGTGATTGGTTATGACACAACTGACGGTGAACTGCTTGGCGCATTGTCGATCGGTGACGATGGTAAATATCGTCAAATCATCAATGTTGCCGATGGTTCTGAAGCCCATGATGCCGTTACGGTTCGCCAGTTGCAGAATGCGATTGGTGCAGTAGCCACCACGCCGACCAAATACTATCACGCCAACTCAACGGCTGAAGACTCACTGGCAGTCGGTGAAGACTCGCTGGCAATGGGCGCAAAAACCATCGTTAATGGTAATGCAGGTATTGGTATCGGCCTGAACACTTTAGTTCTGGCAGATGCGATTAACGGTATTGCTATCGGTAGCAACGCGCGTGCAAACCATGCAAACAGCATTGCAATGGGTAATGGTTCTCAAACTACCCGTGGCGCACAAACTGGCTACACCGCCTACAACATGGATACACCGCAGAACTCTGTGGGTGAATTCTCCGTAGGTAGCGAAGACGGTCAACGTCAGATCACCAACGTCGCGGCTGGTTCGGCGGATACCGATGCGGTCAACGTGGGTCAATTGAAAGTAACGGATGCGCAGGTTTCCCAGAATACCCAGAGCATTACTAACCTGAACAATCAGGTGACGAATCTGGATACTCGCGTGACCAATATCGAGAACGGTATTGGCGATATCGTAACCACAGGTAGCACCAAGTACTTCAAGACCAACACCGATGGCGTAGATGCTAACGCCCAGGGTAAAGACAGTGTGGCGATTGGTTCTGGATCCATTGCTGCCGCTGACAACAGCGTCGCTCTGGGTACAGGCTCCGTGGCCAACGAAGAAAACACAATCTCTGTGGGTTCTTCTACCAACCAGCGCCGTATCACCAACGTTGCTGCCGGTGTTAATGCCACCGATGCGGTTAACGTTTCGCAACTGAAGTCTTCCGAAGCAGGTGGTGTTCGCTACGACACCAAAGCTGATGGCTCTATCGACTACAGCAACATTACTCTCGGTGGCGGCAATGGCGGTACGACTCGCATCAGCAACGTTTCTGCGGGCGTGAACAACAACGACGCAGTGAACTATGCACAGTTGAAGCAAAGTGTGCAGGAAACGAAGCAATACACCGATCAGCGCATGGTTGAAATGGATAACAAACTGTCCAAAACCGAAAGCAAGTTGAGCGGTGGTATCGCTTCCGCAATGGCAATGACCGGTCTGCCGCAGGCTTACACGCCGGGAGCCAGCATGGCCTCTATTGGTGGTGGTACTTACAACGGCGAATCGGCTGTTGCTTTAGGTGTGTCGATGGTGAGCGCCAATGGTCGTTGGGTCTACAAATTACAAGGTAGTACCAATAGCCAGGGTGAATACTCCGCCGCACTCGGTGCCGGTATTCAGTGGTAATGATCCATTAATGAATGGGTAAACGCCAAATTGCGTGATGCGCTACGCTTATCAGACCTTGTATTATCCCTCCTGTGCAGAGAAAATCGGCCAGTTTTCTCTGCCTGCAGTCCGCATGCCGTATCGGGCCTTAGGTTTTCAACCTGTTGCGTAGATTTATGCAGCGGACTGCCTTTCTCCCAAAGTGATAAACCGGACAGTATCATGGACCGGTTTTCCCGGTAATCCGTATTTGCAAGGTTGGTTTCACGATGGAACATGAACTTCATTATATCGGTATCGACACCGCTAAAGAGAAACTGGATGTCGATGTGTTGCGTCCTGATGGTCGTCATCGCACCAAAAAATTCGCTAACACCACTAAAGGGCACGATGAGCTGGTGAGCTGGCTGAAGGGTCACAAGATTGACCATGCGCATATCTGCATCGAAGCGACCGGCACCTATATGGAACCTGTCGCAGAGTGCCTTTACGATGCAGGCTACATAGTGTCAGTCATTAATCCTGCGTTGGGTAAAGCTTTCGCTCAGAGTGAAGGACTGCGTAACAAGACTGATACCGTGGATGCGCGCATGCTGGCAGAGTTCTGTCGTCAGAAGCGCCCTGCAGCCTGGGAAGCGCCTCACCCGCTTGAACGCGCGTTGCGTGCCCTGGTAGTACGCCACCAGGCGCTGACAGATATGCACACGCAGGAACTGAACCGCACTGAAACGGCGCGGGAAGTCCAGAGACCGAGCATTGATGCTCACCTTCTGTGGCTTGAAGCAGAGCTGAAGCGTCTTGAGAAGCAGATAAAAGACCTGACAGACGATGATCCGGATATGAAACACCGCAGGAAACTGCTGGAAAGTATCCCGGGTATCGGAGAGAAAACATCTGCGGTATTACTGGCTTATATCGGTCTGAAGGACCGCTTCGCCCATGCCAGACAGTTCGCCGCTTTTGCGGGTCTGACACCACGGCGTTATGAATCAGGCAGTAGTGTGAGAGGGGCAAGCCGGTTGAGTAAAGCCGGACATGTGTCGCTTCGCAGGGCGTTGTATATGCCTGCAATGGTAGCCACCAGTAAGACTGAGTGGGGACGGGCGTTCCGCGACCGTCTGGCGGCTAATGGCAAGAAAGGAAAAGTGATTCTCGGCGCGATGATGCGCAAGCTGGCACAGGTGGCGTATGGAGTGCTGAAGTCAGGCGTACCGTTCGATGCGTCACGGCATAATCCGGTAGCTGCGTAAAAATCGCGGAAGGGATGAAAAAAACAGCGCCTGACGGCGCTGTGTCTGGCATGCCTGCAATCTGGGAAACCAGGGTAGAAAAAAACTTGCAGGCCATAACAGTATCTACGGGATGATTCAGCACATTCCTGTAGGACGGATAAGGCGTTCACGCCGCATCCGGCAAGATAAGGCGTACCAGATCAACAATCTGAGGGCAATTCTCTGATGGGAATTGCCCTTTTCTTTACAGACATCTACCTCACTCCAAATTGGCCCTACCAATTCTTCGCTTATCTGACCTCTGGTTCACAGTTCCCCAATTAAAACTCACATCAATGTTGCCAATGCATAACATTTAGTTAACTATTCATTGTCATTATCCCTACACAACATAATTGGCAGTGCCACTTTTACACAACGTGTGACACGGAGATGAGCAACAGACTCATCACGCGGCGTGTGTGGACTGCAGGAGACCTGCAATGAATCTCTGGCAACAAAACTATGATCCCGCCGGGAATATCTGGCTTTCCAGCCTGATAGCATCGCTTCCCATCCTGTTTTTCTTCTTTGCGCTGATTAAGCTCAAACTGAAAGGATACGTCGCCGCCTCGTGGACGGTGGCAATCGCCCTTGCCGTGGCTTTGCTGTTCTATAAAATGCCGGTCGCTAACGCGCTGGCCTCGGTGATTTATGGTTTCTTCTACGGTTTGTGGCCCATCGCGTGGATCATTATTGCAGCGGTGTTCGTCTATAAGATCTCGGTGAAAACCGGGCAGTTTGACATCATCCGCTCGTCTATTCTTTCGATAACCCCTGACCAGCGCCTGCAAATGCTGATCGTCGGTTTCTGTTTCGGCGCGTTCCTCGAAGGGGCCGCAGGATTTGGCGCACCGGTAGCAATTACCGCCGCATTGCTGGTCGGTCTGGGCTTTAAACCACTGTACGCCGCCGGACTGTGCCTGATTGTTAACACCGCGCCAGTGGCATTTGGCGCGATGGGTATTCCGATTCTGGTCGCCGGGCAGGTAACAGGCATCGACAGCTTTGAGATTGGTCAGATGGTGGGGCGTCAGCTACCGTTTATGACCATTATCGTGCTGTTCTGGATCATGGCGATTATGGACGGTTGGCGCGGAATCAAAGAAACGTGGCCTGCGGTCGTGGTTGCAGGTGGTTCGTTTGCCATCGCTCAATACCTCAGCTCTAACTTCATTGGGCCGGAACTGCCAGACATTATCTCTTCGCTGGTATCGCTGCTCTGCCTGACACTGTTCCTCAAACGCTGGCAGCCGGTGCGCGTATTCCGTTTTGGTGATTTGGGGGCGTCACAGGTTGATATGACGCTGGCCCACACCGGTTACACCGCGGGTCAGGTATTACGTGCCTGGACACCGTTCCTGTTCCTGACCGCTACCGTAACACTGTGGAGTATCCCGCCGTTTAAAGCCCTGTTCGCATCGGGTGGCGCGCTGTATGAGTGGGTGATCAATATTCCGGTGCCGTACCTCGATAAACTGGTTGCCCGTATGCCGCCAGTGGTCAGCGAAGCGACAGCTTACGCCGCCGTGTTTAAGTTCGACTGGTTCTCTGCTACCGGTACCGCCATTCTGTTTGCTGCCCTGCTCTCGATTGTCTGGCTGAAGATGAAACCATCTGACGCTATCAGCACCTTCGGCAGCACACTAAAAGAACTGGCTCTGCCTATCTACTCCATCGGTATGGTGCTGGCATTCGCCTTTATTTCGAACTATTCCGGACTGTCATCAACACTGGCGCTGGCACTGGCGCATACCGGTCATGCATTCACCTTCTTCTCGCCGTTCCTCGGCTGGCTTGGGGTATTCCTGACCGGGTCGGATACGTCATCTAATGCTTTGTTTGCCGCTTTGCAGGCTACCGCCGCACAACAAATTGGCGTTTCTGACCTGTTGCTGGTTGCTGCCAACACCACCGGTGGTGTCACCGGCAAAATGATCTCTCCGCAATCTATCGCTATCGCCTGTGCGGCGGTAGGACTGGTGGGCAAAGAGTCTGATTTGTTCCGCTTTACTGTCAAACACAGCCTGATCTTCACCTGTATGGTGGGCGTGATCACCACGCTTCAGGCCTATGTCTTAACGTGGATGATTCCTTAATGATTGTTTTACCCAGACGCCTGTCAGACGAGGTTGCCGATCGTGTGCGGGCGCTGATCGATGAAAAAAACCTGGAGGCGGGCATGAAATTGCCCGCTGAACGTCAACTGGCAATGCAACTCGGTGTGTCGCGAAATTCACTGCGCGAGGCGCTGGCGAAACTGGTGAGCGAAGGTGTACTGCTCAGTCGACGCGGCGGCGGGACGTTTATTCGCTGGCGTCATGACACATGGTCGGAGCAAAACATCGTCCAGCCGCTGAAAACGCTGATGGCCGATGATCCGGATTACAGTTTCGATATTCTGGAAGCCCGCTACGCCATTGAAGCCAGCACCGCATGGCATGCGGCAATGCGCGCCACACCTGGCGAAAAAGAGAAAATTCAGCTTTGCTTTGAAGCAACACTCAGCGAAGACCCGGATCTCGCCTCACAAGCGGACGTTCGTTTTCATCTGGCGATTGCCGAAGCCTCACATAACATTGTGTTGCTGCAAACCATGCGTGGTTTCTTCGATGTCTTGCAATCCTCAGTGAAGCATAGCCGTCAGCGGATGTATCTGGTACCCCCGGTTTTTTCACAACTGACCGAACAACATCAGGCTGTCATTGACGCCATTTTTGCCGGTGATGCTGACGGGGCGCGTAAAGCAATGATGGCGCACCTTAGCTTTGTTCACACCACCATGAAACGATTCGATGAAGATCAGGCTCGCCATGCACGCATTACCCGCCTGCCTGGTGACCATAATGAGAATTCGAGGGAGAAAAACGCATGATTATTTCCGCAGCCAGCGATTATCGCGCCACAGCACAACGCATTCTGCCGCCATTCCTGTTCCACTATATGGATGGGGGGGCATATTCTGAATACACCCTGCGCCGCAACGTGGAAGATTTGTCAGAGGTGGCGCTGCGCCAGCGAATTCTGAAAAACATGTCCGACTTAAGCCTGGAAACGACGCTGTTTAATGAGAAATTGTCGATGCCGGTGGCGCTAGGTCCGGTAGGTTTGTGTGGCATGTATGCGCGACGCGGCGAAGTTCAGGCCGCAAAAGCGGCGGATGCACATGGCATTCCGTTTACTCTCTCGACCGTTTCTGTTTGCCCAATTGAAGAAGTCGCCCCCGCCATCAAGCGTCCGATGTGGTTCCAGTTATATGTGCTGCGCGATCGCGGCTTTATGCGTAACGCGCTGGAGCGTGCAAAAGCGGCAGGCTGTTCAACTCTGGTCTTCACTGTGGATATGCCAACGCCTGGTGCGCGTTACCGTGATGCGCACTCTGGAATGAGCGGCCCGAACGCGGCAATGCGCCGCTACTTGCAGGCGGTAACGCATCCGCAATGGGCGTGGGATGTGGGCCTGAATGGTCGTCCGCATGATCTCGGTAATATCTCGGCTTATCTCGGCAAACCGACCGGACTGGAAGATTACATCGGCTGGCTAGGGAATAACTTCGATCCTTCTATCTCATGGAAAGACCTTGAGTGGATCCGCGATTTCTGGGATGGCCCGATGGTGATCAAAGGGATCCTCGACCCAGAAGATGCGCGTGATGCGGTACGTTTTGGCGCAGATGGCATTGTGGTTTCTAACCACGGTGGCCGCCAGCTGGACGGTGTACTCTCTTCTGCCCGTGCGTTGCCTGCTATTGCAGATGCGGTGAAAGGTGATATCGCCATTCTGGCAGATAGCGGCATTCGTAACGGGCTTGATGTCGTGCGTATGATTGCACTCGGTGCCGATACTGTACTGCTGGGTCGTGCTTTCCTGTATGCGCTGGCAACGGCGGGCCAGGCGGGCGTGGCAAATCTGCTTAATCTGATAGAGAAAGAGATGAAAGTGGCGATGACGCTCACTGGCGCGAAATCGATTAGCGAAATTACGCAAGATTCGCTGGTGCAAGGGCTGGGTAAAGAGTTGCCTGCGGCGCTGGCTCCGATGGCGAAAGGGAATGCCGCATAGTCGTTTCCCCCTCGCCCCTCCGGGGAGAGGGCCGGGGTGAGGGGAAAAGGCCGCACCACTTCTCAATTTTCTGCTATCCTGCCCCCGCACTAAGGGGGCAGTATGCTAAACATCGTACTTTACGAACCAGAAATTCCGCCAAATACTGGCAACATCATCCGTCTTTGCGCCAACACCGGCTTTCGCCTGCATATCATCGAACCGATGGGATTTGCCTGGGACGATAAGCGCCTGCGCCGTGCGGGGCTGGACTACCACGAATTTACCGCCGTTACGCGCCATCATAACTATGCCGCGTTTCTTGAGGCTGAAAACCCGCAGCGTCTGTTTGCCCTCACCACGAAAGGTACGCCTGCTCACAGCGCCGTAAGTTATCAGGATGGCGACTATCTGATGTTTGGCCCGGAAACACGCGGCCTGCCCGCGAGCATTCTCGATGCCCTGCCCGCTGAACAAAAAATTCGCATTCCAATGGTGCCGGACAGCCGCAGCATGAACCTGTCCAATGCGGTGTCGGTCGTGGTGTATGAAGCCTGGCGGCAGCTGGGGTATCCGGGAGCGGTGTTGAGAGATTAGTTACTGTATGCCGGATAGATGATTACATCGCATCCGGCACAATCACAGGACGTCAGATCCCATCCCCATATTCAAACGTATGGTTAATGCCGTTGAAATGCTGATCCATATCCATTGATGGCTTATCGCTGTCTGGTTTACCGACAATGCGTGCCGGAACGCCAGCGGCGGTGGTATGTGGCGGTACCGGTTGCAGCACCACGGAACCTGCGCCAATCTTCGCACCGCGACCAACTTCAATATTACCGAGAATTTTCGCACCTGCGCCAATCATCACGCCTTCACGAATTTTCGGGTGACGGTCGCCGCCAGATTTTCCCGTACCGCCAAGGGTAACGGATTGCAGAATCGACACGTCATTTTCAATCACCGCAGTTTCACCCACCACAATGCCCGTCGCGTGGTCGAGCATGATACCGCGACCAATTTTTGCCGCCGGATGAATATCCACCTGGAACGTCACAGATACCTGGTTTTGCAGAAAAATAGCCAGCGCGCGACGGCCCTGATTCCACAGCCAGTGACCGATGCGATACGCCTGCAAGGCGTGAAAACCTTTCAGATATAACAATGGGGTTGAGTATTTATCGACTGCAGGGTCGCGGGTACGCACTGCCTGAATATCACAGGCCGCAGAAGCAATCATTTCCGGGTCGGCGGCGTAGGCTTCTTCCACCACTTCGCGGATAGCAATGGCAGGCATAATTGGCGATGACAGCTTGTTCGCCAGCATGTAGCTCAGTGCACTGCCCAGGTTTTCGTGCTTGAGTAGCGTCGCGTGGTAAAAACTGGCCAGCATTGGCTCACAGTCCGCCAGGGTTCTGGCTTCAGCTTTAATATTGTTCCAGACAATTTCCAGTTCTTCACACGACATTGCTTACTCCACACGATGAGATAATGACCGGCCCGTTCTGCGCGGGCCGGGTCATAGCGGTAACAAAGGTTCCCTGGGTTTAGTGGCTGCTGCGCTCGTCCTTGCGTGCACGACCTAGTAAAGTCAATGCTGCCTCGCGCGCGTTTTTTCCGCAATATAATACTTGATAAATTTCCTCGGTTATTGGCATTTCAACGCCGAAGCGATGCGCCAGTTCGCGGACTTCTTTCGTATTGCGGTAGCCTTCCACCACCTGACCAATTTTCTCCTGCGCGCTTTGTACATCCATGCCCTGACCGAGCATCATGCCAAAACGGCGGTTACGCGACTGGTTGTCGGTACAGGTAAGTACCAGATCACCCAGCCCCGCCATGCCCATAAAGGTGGCAGGATCGGCCCCCAGCGCCGCGCCAAGACGCGACATCTCAGCCAGCCCACGAGTGATCAGCGCCGTACGCGCATTCGCACCAAAACCGATACCATCGGACATCCCCGCGCCAATGGCAATGACGTTTTTCACCGCGCCGCCAAGCTGCACACCAATGAAATCCGGGTTGCTGTAAACGCGGAAACTTTTGCCGCAGTGCAGCAGTTGCTGGAGATCATCAGCAAAGGTCTGGTCGGTAGAGGCCAGCGAAATGGCCGTCGGTAAACCTGCCGCCAGTTCTTTCGCAAACGTTGGGCCAGAGATAACCGCCAGCGGAATTTGATCGCCTAACGCCTCACGCGCCACGTCCTGTAACAAACGTCCGGTTTCCGCTTCCAGACCTTTGGTCGCCCACACCAGACGCGCATCAGGGCGCATCAGCGGTTTAATCTGGCGCAGCACTTCCCCAAAGACATGGCTTGGCACGACGACAAGAATATTACGGCTGGCTGCCAGTGCGGTAGCGAGATCGCTTTCAAGATGGAGCGTATCGGGAAAAGGCACATCGGGGAGAAACGCGGCGTTACAGCGGTCGCGTTCAAGCGTCGCGATATGTTCAGGGTCATGGCCCCAAAGAACAACCTCGTGGCCATTTCTTGCCAGGGTGATGGCAAGAGCAGTGCCGTACGAGCCGGCACCGATCACAGTCATTGAAGCATTACGTTGGTTCATCAGGCATCCTGATGTTCTTCAGTACCTTCGCCAGCCTGCTGCTGCAAATAGTTCATGAACAGCGCATCGAAGTTAACCGGCGCAAGGTTCAGTTGCGGGAATGTACCGCGGGATACCATGCTGGTGATGCACTCACGAGCATACGGGAACAGAATGTTCGGGCAGTACGCGCCCAGGCAATGTGCCATCTGGGTGCCTTCGATACCCGCGATGGAGAAAATACCGCCCTGCTGAACTTCGCACAGGAACGCAGTTTCTTCGCCCAGGGATGCCGTTACGGTAACACGCAGTACCACTTCGTAAACGTCATCTGCCAGTTGAGAAGATGCCGTATCAAGATCAAGTTTAACTTCTGGCTGCCAATCTTTCTGGAAAACGTGCGGCGCGTTTGGCGCTTCGAAAGAGATATCCTTGGTATAAATACGTTGGATCTGGAAAGTCATTTCAGTGTTGTTTTGTTCTGACATGTGTAGAAAACCCTTAAGTGTTGTCCTTCAATACTGCACAATGTAATGCCAACGTTCACACGTTATTTCAGCAGGGGATCCAGTCCACCACGTGCATCCAATGCATACAAGTCATCACAGCCGCCAATGTGCTGTGCGTCAATAAAAATCTGGGGAACCGTGGTGCGACCGCTGCGTTTGATCATCTCTTCACGCTTAGCGGCGTTGCCATCGATCGGCAACTCCTGAAAACTCACACCCTTGCTGCTCAGCAGTGCTTTCGCACGATGGCAATACGGGCAGGTTTCTTTGGTATAGATTTCAACATTGGCCATAAATTAGCTCCTGTTTTTTTACCCTGAAATTTCATGTTGCAGGGCGGCAGCAAAATGGAGTGTCCCCAGAAGCTTATAACAATAAGTCTCAGGGGGCCTAATTGCAGCTAACGGCCTGCATCATGAAAGACGACAGGTAAATTATTTGCCGCGCACCAGAGGCAAGTTTTCACCAGCCCAGCCAGCGACGCCCTCTTTCAGCACGAATACTTGCGCAAAACCTGCTTTCGTCAGCGCGTTTGCAGGCTCCTGGCACTGCATGCCAGAACCGTCTACCACGATAACCGGCTTGTCTTTGTGCTTCTCAAGCTCACCAACATTATTGGCTTTGATTTCGCTCGGCAACAGATTGATAGAACCTGCGATATGGCCTTTACGGAAGTCATCACGCTGACGTAAATCCACAACCACAGCGTCTTCTTTGTTGATCAGACGTGTAGCTTCACCACGAGTAATCACCTTCACTTTCGAGGTCAGGCTCTTAAACGTAGTCACAAGAACCGCCACCAGTAACGCGATCCAGGCGATACTCAGTATGGGATGACGGCCAACAAATTGCATAATTTCTTGCATGGGGGGTAACAACTCCCGACGTAGTGATTAAAAAAACCAGGAAAGGAGTATACCTGCGCGGTGCGGCAAATACAGCCAGCGCGTTAACTGGAATGCAATTTTGCGGGGCGCTACGAAAAAAAAGCGTAAATCTGGCATCGGCTTGCCGCGAGCGGTCGTATATTTTGATCTTCAGAGGCTATTTTATCGATTCAGCTGTAGTAAAATTACGCAAATTTTGACTCTTGAGTATGAGGTTGTCGCAATGTCGGTTTCTAAAAAACCTATGGTACTGGTGATTCTGGATGGCTATGGCTATCGCGAAGAACAGCAGGATAACGCCATTTTTAGTGCTAAAACCCCGGTAATGGATGCACTGTGGGCCAATCGTCCGCATACCCTGATCGACGCTTCAGGTCTGGAAGTCGGTCTGCCTGACCGTCAAATGGGTAACTCCGAAGTAGGCCACGTTAACCTGGGTGCCGGCCGCATCGTGTATCAGGACCTGACTCGTCTGGACGTTGAAATCAAAGATCGCGCTTTCTTCGCTAATCCGGTGCTGACTGGTGCGGTAGATAAAGCGAAAAACGCAGGCAAAGCAGTACACATTATGGGGCTGCTCTCCGCAGGTGGTGTACACAGCCACGAAGATCACATCATGGCGATGGTAGAACTGGCAGCGGAACGCGGCGCAGAAAAAATCTACCTGCACGCATTCCTTGACGGTCGCGACACCCCGCCGCGCAGTGCTGAATCCTCGCTGAAAAAATTCGAAGAGAAATTTGCCGCGCTGGGCAAAGGCCGCGTAGCGTCCATCATTGGTCGTTACTACGCAATGGACCGCGACAATCGTTGGGATCGCGTTGAAAAAGCGTATGACCTGCTGACGCTGGCGCAGGGCGAATTCCAGGCCGACACCGCTGTTGCCGGTTTGCAGGCTGCTTATGCTCGCGACGAAAACGACGAATTCGTGAAAGCGACCGTTATCCGTGCTGAAGGCCAGCCAGACGCGGCAATGGAAGACGGCGATGCGCTGATTTTCATGAACTTCCGTGCTGACCGCGCGCGTGAAATCACTCGTGCTTTCGTGAACGCTGATTTCGACGGCTTCGCGCGTAAGAAAGTGGTTAACATCGATTTCGTGATGCTGACCGAATACGCCGCTGATATCAAAACTGCGGTTGCTTACCCGCCAGCTTCTCTGGTTAACACCTTCGGCGAGTGGATGGCGAAAAACGACAAAACTCAACTGCGTATTTCCGAAACCGAAAAATATGCTCACGTCACTTTCTTCTTTAACGGTGGTGTAGAAGAGTCGTTCAAAGGCGAAGACCGCATTCTGATCAACTCGCCGAAAGTGGCAACTTACGACCTGCAGCCAGAAATGAGCTCCGCAGAGCTGACCGAAAAACTGGTTGCGGCCATCAAGAGCGGCAAATACGACACTATCATCTGTAACTATCCTAACGGCGACATGGTAGGTCACACCGGGGTGATGGAAGCAGCGGTTAAAGCCGTTGAAGCGCTGGATCACTGCGTGGATGAAGTTGCGAAAGCGGTTGAGTCTGTAGGTGGACAACTGCTGATCACCGCTGACCACGGTAACGCTGAACAGATGCGCGATCCGGCAACGGGTCAGGCGCACACAGCGCACACCAACCTGCCTGTTCCGCTGATTTACGTTGGCGATAAGAACGTGAAAGCGGTTGAAGGCGGCAAACTTTCTGACATCGCGCCGACCATGTTGTCGCTGATGGGTATGGAAATCCCGCAAGAGATGACTGGTAAGCCGCTGTTCATCGTGGAATAATCCCTCCCCATGAGGGGAAAGGCGATTAATACCATGACACGGGCCGTGAAACCGCGCAGGTTTGCAATCAGGCCCATCATCTACGCCAGCGTTCTTAGCGCTGGCGTATTGTTGTGCGCCTTTTCCGCCCACGCGGATGATCGCGACCAACTCAAATCTATTCAGGCCGATATCGCCGCGAAAGAGCGCGCGGTACGCCAAAAGCAACAACAACGCGCAAGCCTGCTCGCACAATTGAAAAAGCAGGAAGAAGCGATCTCTGAAGCCACTCGCAAGCTGCGCGAAACGCAAAACACACTCAATCAACTGAATAAACAGATTGATGAGATGAACGCGTCGATTGCCAAACTGGAGCAGCAAAAAGCCGCTCAGGAACGCAGCCTCGCCGCACAACTGGATGCCGCATTCCGTCAGGGCGAGCATACTGGTATTCAGCTGATTCTTAGCGGTGAAGAAAGCCAGCGTGGTCAGCGTTTACAGGCTTATTTCGGTTATCTCAACCAGGCGCGACAAGAAACCATTGCTCAGTTGAAACAAACGCGTGAAGAAGTCGCTATGCAACGCGCCGAGCTGGAAGAGAAACAGAGCGAGCAACAAACACTGTTATATGAGCAGCGAGCCCAACAGGCGAAGCTGACCCAGGCGCTGAACGATCGTAAAAAGACGCTGGCTGGGCTAGAGTCTTCCATCCAGCAAGGTCAACAACAGTTGAGCGAGCTGCGCGCCAACGAATCTCGTCTACGTAACAGCATTGCCCGTGCGGAAGCGGCGGCGAAAGCGCGTGCTGAACGTGAGGCGCGCGAAGCCCAGGCGGTTCGCGACCGTCAGAAAGAAGCGACGCGCAAAGGCACCACCTACAAACCGACCGAAAGCGAAAAATCGCTGATGTCCCGAACTGGTGGCCTGGGCGCGCCGCGTGGTCAGGCATTCTGGCCGGTTCGCGGGCCGACGCTGCATCGTTATGGCGAGCAGCTACAGGGTGAGCTGCGCTGGAAAGGGATGGTGATTGGTGCTTCTGAAGGTACTGAAGTTAAAGCGATTGCCGACGGTCGGGTGATTCTGGCTGACTGGCTGCAAGGCTACGGTCTGGTGGTGGTGGTTGAGCATGGTAAAGGCGACATGAGTCTTTACGGCTATAATCAGAGCGCACTGGTGAGCGTTGGTTCGCAGGTTCGCGCGGGCCAGCCAATTGCACTGGTGGGCAGCAGTGGCGGTCAGGGTCGGCCTTCACTCTATTTCGAAATTCGCCGCCAGGGTCAGGCGGTCAATCCACAGCCGTGGTTGGGAAGATAAGTTTTGTTTCCATTTCGTCGTAACGTTCTTGCATTTGCCGCTCTGTTGGCGCTCTCCTCCCCCGTAATTGCTGGCAAACTTGCCATCGTCATTGATGATTTTGGGTATCGCCCGCACAACGAAAACCAGGTGCTGGCGATGCCTTCCGCTATCTCCGTCGCTGTATTACCCGATTCACCGCACGCCAGAGAGATGGCGACCAAAGCGCATAACAGCGGTCACGAAGTGTTGATTCATCTGCCTATGGCACCACTGAGTAAACAGCCGCTGGAGAAAAATACGCTGCGCCCGGAGATGAGCAGCGACGAAATTGAGCGCATTATTCGTAGTGCGGTCAATAACGTGCCCTATGCCGTGGGGATCAACAACCACATGGGTAGCAAGATGACCTCTAACCTGTTTGGTATGCAGAAAGTGATGCAGGCACTGGAGCGTTACAATCTTTACTTCCTCGACAGCGTAACCATCGGTAATACCCAGGCGATGCGCGCCGCGCAAGGCACTGGCGTGAAGGTTATTAAACGGAAGGTGTTCCTCGACGATTCACAGAACGAAGCAGACATCCGTGTGCAGTTTAATCGTGCAATTGACCTGGCGCGTCGCAACGGTTCGACCATTGCCATTGGGCATCCTCACCCTTCAACGGTACGCGTGTTGCAACAGATGGTTTATAACCTGCCGCCAGACATTACACTGGTGAAAGCCAGCAGCTTGCTGAATGAACCGCAGGTTGATACTTCTACACCGCCGAAAAACGCTGTGCCTGATGCACCGCATAATCCGTTCCGTGGCGTGAAACTGTGTAAACCGAAGAAACCGCTGGAACCGGTTTATGCTAATCGCTTCTTTGAAGTATTAAGCGAAAGCATCAGCCAGAGCACGCTGATCGTTTACTTCCAGCATCAGTGGCAAGGCTGGGGCAAGCAGCCCGAAGCGGCAAAACTTAACGCTAGCGCAAATTAAAGGCGCTACGCGTAATGCGATGGTGCGACCGCGTTTTGTCGCGCCATTGCCATAAGCGGAAAGACCACAGTAACGCCTGATAACCCACCTTTATGCTGCGTACATTGGAAATCAGGCGCTTATACATACCGGAAGTAAATATCTCAGCAATCATCCGTTGGCGGGTAATAATATCTGGCTCTTTACGTACCGCATGGCAAACACGTAATGCTTCGTAAGTTATTTGTTGATGAAATTCCGGGTAAATCACTATTCTGTCTGCGTAATCGCGATTTAACTTTTCCAACAGTCGGGTAATCTTAATATAGTGGCGTTGATAATTAAGGTTTTTATTTCCCTGTCTATTCAATCGGCTCACTGACGTATTATGCAAATAATATTTATATAACGATTGCTCGGTATATCGCACGCGTTGCGCGTTAAACATAAATTCTGTTGTCCAGACAATATCCTGATGATGTAATCCGGCAATAAATTTAATGTTATTTTTAACAATGACATCACGACGATAAACCCCCATCCAGACAACGTGAGTCCAACGGCGGGAAGAAAGCCCCATCCGCAACCAATCAGGGCCGGTTAATACGCCGGTTGAGCGAAGGCGATCGCTGGGGATGGATTGCCAGGTTTCTCCCGTTTCACGAAAACACCAGTCAGCGTTGCACTGCGCCACGTCGAGGTCGTCCTCTAACGCCATGGTCATCAGCGTTTCGTACATAGTGGGATAGACCTCATCGTCAGCATCGACAAAAGCGACATATTTACCCGTCGCCACCTCGATCCCACGATTACGCGCCACCGATGCGCCAGCATTCGCCTGATGCAACAAACGAACGTGCGGATAGTTTTCTGCGTAATGCTTTGCTATTTCAACAGAATTATCCGTTGAACCATCGTTAATAATAATGATTTCCAGAGCAGTCCAGGTTTGCGCGATTAAAGATTCCATGCAAGTACGGAAATCATCTCCCGCATTATATAACGGGATAATAACACTGAGTTTATTGGTGCTGTTCATCATAAATACCGACGACCTCTGAAGTTATCCTGATGTTTTACAGGCTTTGTATTAAGAAACCATTAAGCCTGTGAGATATTATTTTTACAGGTGAGAGAGTCACTTCAGGGTAGAGAGATAATGAGAGCAGCTATATAAGAGATCAGCGCAATTACGAACTCTTTATTACACTGACAGGATTTTACATATTTAACGGATTATCCTCAGGAAAAAGGGCTGGAATACCAGCCCTTGTTCGTGTTAATCCCAGCTCAGAATAACTTTCCCGGACTGGCCCGAACGCATAGCGTCAAAGCCCTTCTGGAAATCATCGATAGAGAAACGATGGGTAATGATCGGCGAGAGATCGAGGCCAGACTGAATCAGCGCCGCCATCTTGTACCAGGTTTCAAACATCTCACGACCGTAAATACCTTTAATGAACAAGCCTTTAAAGATCACTTTGGTCCAGTCGATAGACATATCAGACGGCGGAATACCCAGCATCGCAATGCGACCGCCGTGGTTCATGGTGTCGAGCATGGTACGAAACGCTGGCGGCGCACCGGACATTTCCAGACCGACATCAAAGCCTTCGGTCATGCCCAGTTCTGCCATCACATCATTGAGGTTCTCTTTAGCGACGTTAACCGCACGGGTGATACCCATTTTACGCGCCAACTCAAGGCGGTATTCGTTAACATCAGTAATCACCACGTTACGTGCACCAACGTGTTTCGCCACCGCCGCCGCCATAATACCAATCGGGCCTGCACCAGAGACCAGCACATCCTCGCCCACCAGATCAAACGACAGCGCGGTATGCACGGCGTTACCGAAGGGATCAAAAATGGAAGCCAGATCATCGGAGATATTGTCGGGGATTTTGAAAGCGTTGAACGCCGGAATCACCAGATATTCGGCGAAGCAGCCCGGGCGATTAACACCAACGCCTATCGTGTTGCGGCACAAATGGGTACGGCCACCACGACAGTTGCGGCAATGACCACAAGTGATATGGCCTTCGCCAGAAACGCGATCGCCGATCTTGAAGCCTTTCACTTCCTGACCGATGCCAACCACCTCACCGACATATTCATGGCCTACAACCATCGGTACTGGGATGGTTTTTTGCGACCACTCATCCCAGTTATAGATGTGAACGTCAGTCCCGCAGATGGCTGTTTTACGGATTTTAATCAGCAGATCGTTATGTCCGAGTTCCGGTTCAGGAACGTCGGTCATCCAGATGCCCTCTTCCGCTTTCAGTTTGGATAACGCTTTCATCTCACATCCTCACTCAGGCGATTACGCCCAGTTGTTTACCAATACGCGTGAACGCTTCTACCGCACGCGTAATTTGCTCAGGGGTATGCGCCGCAGACATCTGGGTACGAATACGCGCCTGACCTTTCGGAACGACCGGATAGAAGAAACCGGTGACGTAAATGCCCTCTTTTTGCAGTTCACGTGCAAATTTTTGCGCCACTACAGCATCGCCAAGCATGACCGGTATAATGGCGTGATCGGCACCCGCCAGGGTAAAGCCCGCCGCCGACATTTGCTCACGGAACTGACGCGCGTTCGCCCACAGACGGTCACGCAGCTCGCTACCCGCTTCAACCATCTCCAGCACTTTGATAGACGCCGCAACAATGGCCGGTGCCAACGAGTTGGAGAACAGGTACGGACGAGAACGCTGGCGCAGCCACTCAACCACTTCTTTGCGCGCCGCGGTATAACCACCAGAAGCCCCGCCCAGCGCTTTACCGAGCGTGCCGGTGATAATATCGACCCGGCCCATCACATCGCAGTATTCATGGGAACCACGACCATTTTCACCGACAAAACCAACGGCGTGGGAGTCGTCTACCATCACCAGGGCATCGTATTTATCTGCCAGATCGCAAACACCTTTCAGGTTGGCAATCACGCCGTCCATCGAGAACACACCATCGGTGGCAATCAGCACATGACGCGCACCGGCTTCACGCGCTTCTTTCAGACGTGCTTCCAGCTCCTGCATATCGTTGTTGGCATAACGATAGCGTTTAGCTTTGCACAGACGCACACCATCAATAATAGACGCGTGGTTCAGTGCGTCGGAGATAATGGCGTCTTCCGCGCCTAACAGCGTTTCGAACAGGCCACCGTTAGCATCAAAGCAGGAAGAGTAGAGAATCGCATCTTCCATCCCCAGGAAGGCCGCCAGTTTTTGTTCAAGCTCTTTATGGCTGTCCTGAGTGCCGCAGATAAAACGTACTGAAGCCATGCCGAAACCATGAGAATCCATTCCCGCCTTTGCTGCCGCAATCAGATCCGGATGATTCGCCAGTCCGAGATAGTTATTGGCACAAAAGTTAATGACGTGGCTTCCATCAGCCACCGTGATGTCTGCTTGTTGCGCAGACGTAATAATGCGCTCTTCTTTAAACAACCCTTCCGCCCTTGCGGTTTCCAGATCGTTGGTTAACTGCTGATAAAATTCTCCACGCATTGCGATTCTCCAGACAGGGCAAATTCCAGCACATATTACCCAAACTTATAGGTTGCGACGAGATGACGCGTTAACACTTCTGCAAAATTCAGGATAAATAACGTCCATCAATCTCACTTTTGGCGAATGGCTGAAGCGAACGCCGTGTAGTGATATGATAGAAGCATTCGTGTCTGAGATTGTCTCTGACTCCATAATTCGAAGGTTACAGTTATGATCATCGTTACCGGCGGCGCGGGCTTTATCGGCAGCAACATCGTTAAGGCCCTGAATGATAAAGGCATCACCGATATTCTGGTGGTGGACAACCTGAAAGACGGCACCAAGTTTGTGAACCTGGTGGATCTGAATATCGCGGACTATATGGATAAGGAAGACTTCCTGATCCAGATTATGGCTGGCGAAGAGTTCGGCGATGTCGAAGCGATTTTCCACGAAGGCGCGTGCTCTTCCACCACCGAGTGGGATGGCAAGTATATGATGGATAACAACTATCAATACTCCAAAGAGCTGCTGCACTACTGTCTGGAACGCGAAATCCCGTTCCTGTATGCCTCTTCCGCGGCCACTTACGGCGGTCGCACCTCCGACTTTATTGAATCCCGCGAGTACGAAAAACCGTTGAACGTCTACGGTTACTCAAAATTCCTGTTTGATGAATATGTTCGCCAAATCCTGCCAGAAGCGAACTCGCAGATTGTTGGCTTCCGCTATTTCAACGTTTATGGACCGCGTGAAGGCCATAAAGGCAGCATGGCGAGCGTCGCTTTCCATCTCAACACTCAGCTTAACAACGGTGAATCACCGAAGCTGTTCGAAGGTAGCGAGAACTTCAAACGTGACTTCGTCTATGTGGGCGACGTGGCTGATGTGAATCTGTGGTTCCTGGAAAATGGCGTTTCCGGCATCTTCAACCTCGGCACCGGTCGTGCAGAATCCTTCCAGGCAGTAGCAGATGCTACGCTTGCTTATCACAAGAAAGGCCAGATCGAATACATTCCGTTCCCGGATAAACTGAAAGGCCGCTATCAGGCGTTCACTCAGGCAGATCTGACGAATCTGCGCGCGGCGGGTTACGACAAACCGTTCAAAACCGTTGCTGAAGGTGTAACGGAATACATGGCCTGGCTGAATCGCGACGCATAAGAGCTCTGCATGAAAATACTGGTGATCGGCCCGTCTTGGGTTGGCGACATGATGATGTCGCAAAGTCTCTATCGCACGCTCCAGGCGCGCTATCCCCAGGCGATAATCGACGTGATGGCACCGGCATGGTGCCGTCCGTTATTATCGCGGATGCCGGAAGTTAACGAAGCTATCCCTATGCCTCTCGGTCACGGTTCGCTGGAAATCGGCGAACGCCGCAAACTGGGTCATAGTCTGCGTGAAAAGCGCTACGACCGCGCCTACGTCTTACCCAACTCCTTCAAGTCCGCATTAGTGCCTTTCTTCGCGGGTATTCCTCATCGCACCGGCTGGCGCGGCGAGATGCGCTACGGTTTACTTAACGATGTACGCGTGCTCGATAAAGAAGCCTGGCCGCTAATGGTGGAACGCTATGTCGCGCTGGCCTATGACAAAGGCATTATGCGTACCGCACAAGATCTGCCGCAGCCATTGTTATGGCCGCAGTTGCAGGTGAGCGAAGGTGAAAAATCATATACCTGTAATCAATTTTCGCTCTCATCAGAACGTCCGATGATTGGCTTTTGCCCCGGAGCGGAGTTTGGTCCGGCAAAACGCTGGCCACACTACCACTATGCGGAGCTGGCAAAGCAGCTGATTGATGAAGGTTATCAGGTGGTTCTGTTTGGCTCGGCGAAAGATCATGAAGCGGGCAATGAGATTCTTGCCGCTTTGAATACCGAGCAGCAGGCA
This sequence comes from Escherichia sp. HH091_1A, assembly GCF_030295175.1. Classification (NCBI taxonomy): domain Bacteria; kingdom Pseudomonadati; phylum Pseudomonadota; class Gammaproteobacteria; order Enterobacterales; family Enterobacteriaceae; genus Escherichia; species Escherichia sp. HH091_1A. The sequence continues at coordinate 4,439,318 of NZ_AP025747.1, forward strand.
TGGTGCCGGAACCTGGCGGGGGAAACACAGCTTGATCAAGCAGTTATCCTGATTGCAGCCTGTAAAGCCATTGTCACTAACGATTCTGGCCTGATGCACGTTGCGGCGGCGCTCAATCGTCCTTTGGTTGCCCTGTATGGTCCGAGTAGCCCGGACTTCACACCGCCACTATCCCATAAAGCGCGCGTGATCCGCCTGATTACCGGCTATCACAAAGTGCGTAAAGGTGACGCTGCGGAGGGTTATCACCAGAGCTTGATCGACATTACTCCCCAGCGCGTACTGGAAGAACTCAACGCGCTATTGTTACAAGAGGAAGCCTGACGGATGCGGGTTCTGATCGTTAAAACATCGTCGATGGGCGATGTTCTCCATACGCTGCCCGCACTCACTGATGCCCAGCAGGCAATCCCAGGGATTAAGTTTGACTGGGTGGTGGAAGAAGGGTTCGCACAGATTCCTTCCTGGCACGCTGCCGTTGAGCGAGTTATTCCTGTGGCAATACGTCGCTGGCGTAAAGCCTGGTTCTCGGCCCCCATAAAAGCTGAACGCAAAGCGTTTCGTGAAGCGCTACAAGCAGAGAACTATGACGCAGTTATCGACGCTCAGGGGCTGGTAAAAAGCGCGGCGCTGGTGACGCGTCTGGCGCATGGCGTAAAGCATGGAATGGACTGGCAAACCGCACGCGAACCTTTAGCCAGCCTGTTTTACAATCGTAAGCATCATATTGCAAAACAGCAGCACGCCGTAGAACGCACCCGCGAACTGTTTGCCAAAAGTCTGGGCTATAGCAAACCGCAAACCCAGGGCGATTATGCCATTGCGCAGCATTTCCTGACGAACCTGCCGACAGATGCTGGCGAATATGCCGTATTTCTTCATGCAACAACCCGTGATGATAAACACTGGCCGGAAGCACACTGGCGAGAGTTGATTGGTTTACTGGCAGATTCAGGGATTCGCATTAAACTTCCGTGGGGCGCGCCGCATGAAGAAGAGCGGGCAAAAAGACTGGCGGAAGGATTTGCTTATGTTGAAGTATTGCCGAAGATGAGTCTGGAAGGCGTTGCCCGCGTGCTGGCCGGGGCTAAATTTGTGGTGTCGGTGGATACGGGGTTAAGCCATTTAACGGCGGCACTGGATAGACCCAATATCACGGTTTATGGACCTACCGATCCGGGATTAATTGGTGGGTATGGGAAGAATCAGATGGTTTGTAGGGCTCCGCTAAAGAGTTTAAATAATTTAGAAGCAGCGGCTGTTTATAAAGAAATTACATTGATTTAATAAATAGTAAGTGGGCATTATACCCACTTACTTAATCAACATTTTTATTATTGTGGTTCTTTTTTACTCAAAAGCGATATAGACAGGAAGAGGCACACAATCCACGATGCCGGTATTGGTTTAGCATGCGTAATGACATCACTAATGCCAAATAACATAATAGAAGCAGGGAAAACCAAAAGTATATATTTTTTCTCCCGGATACAGTAGTAGATCATTGCAACATAGAACATAATAAGAACAAGAAGACCAATTTTCCCTTTCGTGGAAAGAGCTTCAACAATTTCATTATGCATATGTACATCAAGGAATAATAAAGCTCCACTATAAATATTATTTTCTGCACTTAATGCTTTTATCTTTTCAGCACGCTGCTCAAGAGATTGCCAATTAAAACCATCAGGACTTCCTTTAATTCCTGCATTAACCATTGCAAAACGTGCTCCGACCGAGGATTGACTGTTATTTTTTGTAGCATATGAAATAACATCAGCTTTTAATGAATTAATTCGCCTCTCAATTTCCTTATTAAATATCAAACCACAAGCAAGTAGCAATATAAAAACACCACTCAATCCTTTAAATAAAAACACTTTTTGATCACGATGCTGAAGAAATAATATGACCATAATCATAAGTGGGAATGTGAAAATTGCCGCACGCGTTCCTGTCATCATTACTGCTGCAAAGCTTAAAGCAAAGTTAGCATAAAATAGAAACCATTTATATTTCGATTGCATTTTGATGAATACAATTGAAGAATATAAAGTAGTGAATGTAATCACATAAGCCGCAATAGTCGCTGCCCCCATCTGACCAATATTCCCATTCATGGCGGAGAGGGGAATGCGGTCTGCATGCAAATATATCCCTTGATAATATGCTCTACATAGCATGATTATTTGAACTAAGATAGCTGAAATAAAATGTAGCTTTTCATTTTGCCTGAATTTATTTTTACTTAGTAATAAAAATGTCAACGAGCTAAATACTAATAGTTTTCCAGACTCAAGATAGCCTCGATAAGCATTTCTATATACTACATCTTCTGTTTTATAAAACTCATACCATATCAGGTTCATTGCACCCAAAAGAAGTAAGCCAAGAATTAATATAATGATATTTTTATTATAATTATGCTTGTTATTTACAATTAATAAAAAAAGAGAAAATGCACCTGTAGCATTAATTATTTTAGTGGTAATATTTAGATCAATTGGCACAAACAACAAACCGATTAAATATAATAAAAAAATAAAATTACAGCTATTATTTCGAAATTGCTCAATTTTTACTTCCACGTTAATATCTCACAATAAATTGAAATTAACAATCTCATTTCAAAAGAGAAAAAAAAGCCACCTTTATCCAGGAACGTATAAACTTCATTTTTTTCTGAAGCCTTGTCCTGGGTTGTTTTTTTTCCGATATTAAAAGCCTTTCACTTTCAAGGTGACTATTAAACTCATTTAAAATAGGATGTAATATTATTTCGTCTAAATAAAAATCTTTTATAATATTATGTTGATGCATTAACTTCCAGCTATCAGCTCGATAGGTGCCATAATCCTTTGTCAATTTGAGCAACTTTAGTGCCATATCGTTATTCATCAAATATGAACATGTACGACGAATTTTATTTTTATTAAAATTAACACGACGAAAAATACAAGTACTTACCTTAACTTTACTAAAAAGGCTTTGCCCCAATACTGGATAATCATGTAATCCTTTCTGACCTCCAAGCAAATACAAATTATTATGTTTTAACTTGTCTTTTTCAGAAGGATTAAAGTATTGAAGAAAATTTTTAAATTTCTCATTGACGATAACATCGTCCTCTAGAATGACTGCCCATTCTATATTTTTATCTATCATATCCTGATATATAAGCTGATGACTTAACGTACAAGCAATTTCTCCATCAGTCATTTCTGCGCCGACACCACTTAATCTCATTTTATTAATAATTTCTTTATTTTGAGGATCTTTAGCATCTATGGCATCAAAAAAATCAAAATTAATGTTTAATCGATGAAAGACATCATTTATTTTATTTCTTCGCTCAATATCTCTTTTAAGTGAGACAATATAAATGGGCAAGTTCATTAAAAAATCTCTGGATGATTAGTCTTAATAATTATTTGGAAAAATGCTTACGCGCTATTTTCTTACTATAATAGAGCATGAAATAGTAAAATGAAGATGCAATATTACCATTTCTTTTCAAATGTCTGGATTTCACTTGATACTGCTTTTCATTCGTGGCTGGAATAAACGCCACATCATTCCAGCAAGAAGCCTGATAAGCCTCATTAAAATACTTCTGGCAGGGATAATTCGTCCAGTCGTTCCAGGGCTTCGTTACGCCAACATAATGAATCAGCTTAGTATCATCGGTAATGGTCTTTTTATAATCTTCATCGCTTTTATTTTTTAACTCATAGTCAATGCCATAAAAGCAATCATAATCGCCGCTAATAAAAATACAATGACCAAAGAACAGAATATTTAAAATATCCTGATCAAGGCATTTATATTTCGTGTGCTGCGGGTCACTTGCCAGCATAGCAATGGCTTTGTTCATAAAATCATTTTTCGACCATGCTTCAAGCTGCAGATATACTACACCAGCGTTGAAATAATTCCCTGGAAGTCCCTCTATAGCCAGACGCTTCGCTGGTTTTTCCTGCATAAAAGGCACATCTTTAATAACAGCTGCAAACTTATCGCCGTCAAAATTAATATCAAGCAATCCAGCTAATGAGCCTTTACAGATGACATCAGCATCGATATATAACAGATTTTAATAGTTTCACTCAGATACTGGAACGCAACTAAACGGAAGAATGTTGCATAAGACCACTGTTTCAGGCTGGGGAAGATATCAATAAAGGCACTGGAGACTTTATAAATTCTTACTTCAACGTTAGCATTTTTGCTGGTAAAAGCGTTAACACGTTGTAGATAATCTTCATCAATGTAGTCGGTAAAGAGATGAAACTTAACCGCAAGGTCCGGGTTATGCATAACAACTGATTGCATAGATACTGCCGCACCAAATAAAAAATTACGGTCAATACCGTAAGCGATATTTAACACACGATCGGTGTTAGCAATTTCCCCAGAGACAGCGACTTCAGTAATACTCTCAGCTAATAAATCCATGTTGGTTCCGTTTTGACTGTGTGGTTTACGCTTTGCCTTTTAATTTTTTAATAAATTTGCGTAGTTTGGTTCTGTAGATTACTGAATAGTAGCCATAATCTTTTATTTCGTTGGCAATACCCAGGTGACGTTCCATGGCCAGACGATCACGAGCTTTACGCTCTGCCGTACAGCTTTTACCGGATAGGTCAATTATCCTGACACCATCTTTACTAACGATAAAGTTACCCCGGTGTGGGTCGCCCGATAGCATATTTAAGGCATGCAATTTTTCCATTGAAGCCTTAATTTCTGCTTTAACATTTTCTGGAATAATCGGCATATCATTGAGCTCTACGCCCTCGACATACTCGATAAGCATGATAAAAACACTGGCATAGTTGAAAATTTTACGCTCAGCCAGAAAATAAAAATCATTAGGAAAAGTAAGACCTGCACTTCTGACACGATCGGTTTCAACGATCAAATTCTGATAGTAGTCACCTTTTACAAAAGATTTTAAAAAACGTTCATTCCTTTTCGTTTTCGGAGCAAAGACTTTAAAAACATAGCGACCATATTTCGTATCAATCAACGATACTTTGGTATCATCAATATTACGTAATACTTTTACTGTTTTAAAATTATAGGCCAGTATTTCATCAAAGATTTCTTTATATTTATTATCATTATCTTTGTAATAAAATGAGAAGCCGCGATAACGTATACTTGTAATCATAAGAGTAATTTATTTCTTAAGCTTGTACTTAATTAATGAAGTTATGCCTTTTATATACTCACCATGGGCAAACAGATGCTTATATTGTTTCTGCATTTCTGCAACAGTCCGCGCCTCTTTAAGAGGATATTTCTTCCAGGGAGATTGTTCACGCGCGATATTAAAGTATGATGCAGACGGATATCCAGCCCAGCTATGCCATGGTTTAGTTATCCCTGTATAGTGAATCAACACTGTTTTATCGGTAATGGTTTGCTGATACTTTCGATGACTACGATCATAAAGTTCGTTTTTCAGGGTATAAATAGTATCAAAATCCTTCGCAAGGTAGATATTATTCATATTAAATGCGATATTCAACGCATCCTGATCTAAATATTTAAGAGAGCCATATTTAGTTTCCCCTCGTAAAAGTTTGAGTAAATACGGTGTCAAATTTGCTTCATGCCATTTTTTAAGATTGACATAGATAACGCCTGCATTGAAATAACGTCCATTCATTTCGGGAATGTTAAGACGTTTTGCACATGCCGCCTGAGTACTATCATTGTCAGGAATAACCGCAGCAAACTCATCTTTAAATATAATTTTTGTGAGAGGATTCAGACTTCCTTTACAAACGACATCGGCATCCAGATACAGCAGTGTGGAAATACTTTCACTCAGATATTCAAAGGACAATACCCTGAAGTATGTCGCGTACGACCAAAACTGTGACGTCGGCAGATCAGCAAAGTATTTTGGGTCAATTAAATATACAATAATTGAGGTATTAAATTGTTTTGCTGTTTCATTAAATGACTTTAAATAATCATCATCCACATAATCAGTGAAAACATGAAAGACAAAATTAATATCTGAATTATTAATCAAAACGGAAGAAATTGAAACGCCAGCACCATACAAAAAAAATCTTATCGATACCGTAGGAAACATTTAGCTCTGGGACGTTTTCTTTTTTATTATCTGCTAAATACGGAAACCGTTCTTTTATAAATTCATTCATTTAAATTTTCTCAATGTCATTTTATTATCTTTAAATAAAAATAATAAATATAATTCATTATCCCGTTAATTGGTTTATTTTGTTTAAAATTATGCTTAGCGCAATAACGAGCATAATTTGAGTTAATTGGCCGCATTAACGGTTCATTTTTCCATGGCGATGCTTCTTTGGCTTTGATAAATGGCTGCGCGCTTGGATAACCGGCCCAGTAATGCCAGGGTTTTGTCGGGCCGACATAATGAATTAATACGGTTTCATCATTAATTGGACAAATAAATGATTTTTTTAATTCATAATTTAAACTAAATTGCGTATTGTATTTAGCATCAATGAATTTAACTTTCCCTAACAGGATAAGATTTAGTATATCTTGATCCATATAGGTTAAACGGGAAACGACGGCTTTATCAGCAAGCATCGACATCGCTTTAGCAGAAACGGACTCCTGCGCCCACGCTAGTGTATTAATTAACAGGACACCTGAATTAAAGTAACCCTTTTCAAGTTCATTACACTGCAGACTTTGAGCCCGTAACGACCACCAGTTAGCATCGCGTTCAGTAACAACAGCAGCAACGTTATTGGCAAGATCCATTGTTATCAGCGGTTTTAAGGTTCCCTGGCAGGCGATATCAGCATCCAGGTACAGGATCTTATCTTGTTGATCAATAAAGTAATCTGCAATTACAAAACGGAAATACATGGCAATAGACCAATTTTTGGTAGTCGGTAATACCTTAAGCCGTTCACAATTTACCAGATGGATCTGGATACAGGTATGATAGCTTTTCGCCAATTGGGATAAACGCTGGATATCGGCGTCAAGGATATCATCAATAAAAACGTGGAAGACAAAACTCACGTCGTTGTTATGTAACAAAACTGACGTGATTGAAACACCACAACCAAAAAGAAAGTTCTGATCAATGCCATAAGCAACATGGAATGATGATGCCACTGACGCCTCTGGCCTTTCATCGAAGATGATTGTCTTATTGATCATCTCTTGTGGATTAAAATAGTGGGCACTCATATTTCTCTCCGGAAATTACAACGATTTTCGAATCGTTCTTTCCCTGATTTTTGTGGCTTTTGCTTCTGCTTGCGACAGCAGCCCTTGTTCCTGCTTGAGAATGTCTTTAAGCGGGGCAGCAAAATACACCTTCATGAACCGCCAGATATCCCGCTGAGTCAGGCCAATATTCATCGAAGAAAAATAAAGCCCAATAAGATCTTTATCGCGCCAACGACGTGGAACGCGCGTGCGAAGCTGCGCCCGGTGCAGGTCAATTACCGAAATTTTTAACTCCTCTTCCCTACCAGAAAAAGGCAAGTGCAGCAGGAAATGACAGATATAACAGTCACGGTGGTTAATGCCCGCAGCATGCATATCGCGCACCATCATCGCGACACGCTTAATAATCATACGCTTTACGCGAACATCTGGAGGGTTAGTCGCCCAGTCAGCACAGTAATCTTCCAGACTGATGGTTGGTGTCAGATCTTCGGTTATAATAAACGAGGTTCTGGTCAGCGGATTAATGCCTTTTTCGCCGAATGCCACCCCATACATAGTATCAACGCCGACATCCCGCAGTCGATGAATCGCATTCCATTCGCGGTCTGCGCCTAATACTGGCATCCGCAATGAGAGTAAATTTTTGATTATCTCTTTCAGGGTCGTGCCGCGATGCCATTTGAGAAAATAGCTTTTGCCCGCCATTTCAAAGCGCAGAGTGCGGCGAGTTTCCAGTTCACGAAAAACCTCACCCTGCAAGGTTTTAACTTCCTCAAAAGGATCTTTACCGCGCCATAACGTGGCAAACGGCTCTTTAAGTTCAACCATCCAGACCACCCGTTATGATATCCGCCGCTTTTTCTGGCAGACTGTATAAATCTTGTGTATCAGCATAATGTCGCGCATTTTCCGCCCAGGCCTGCCGCAATGAAGATTGCGTTAACGCTTTGCGTAAAATCTCATTCAATGTTTCCTGGCGGAATGGCTCAACAATAGCCTCGCCGCAATTCGCGTCAACAATATAATGCGCATAGCCACAAACGGCTGTTGTTAGTACCGGTAATCCTGCAGTAATCGCTTCCAGCAGCACAATTCCCGCCGCTTCCTGGTAGGCAGGATGCAGTAATAAATCCGCCGCCGCCATTAATTCCGAGACATCGTTGCGCCCCGAGAAGAAGTGAACATTACTGCGCACGCCGCGTTTTTCTGCCAGTGCCTCAAATTTTCGCGGTTTATCCTGCCCAACAACATATAGCAATGTGTTGTGGCGCAGTGAATCCGGGAGCGAAGCAAGTGCTTCAATGGAACGATCGACACCTTTACGCGTGAAGTCTGAACCGACCTGCAACAATAAATATTGTTGTTCTGTTATTCCATTTTTCTTACGAAAGCTTTCACGGCTATTGGCTGGCTGCTGGCTATATTTACGATCAGGATAAATCCCCGGTGGCAGAATATGAAAACGCTCCGCTTCAGTCTGATAATGTTTCTGGAAATCGGCGATTTGCTTATCTGTCAGCATCAGCAACTGTGTCGGCTTGCCCTGTTCGAAGGTTGCCCGCTCAAAGGCGGCATAATGGCGATAACGTGACGTCAGGCGATAGAAAAAGCCTTTCTCCTGCGCCACTTTCTCGGCATAACAAACATCAGCGGCATAATAAACGTCCAGCCCCGGCATTTTGTTGAATCCAACGACTTTATCGACCGGATGCTCGCGTAAATGTTTTTGCACCCAGGCAAAATACTCCGCGTTACGCCCGTGATTGGTATGCGACTTAACCGGCACGTTGATCAGTTCAAACACATCAGGGCATTCGCCTTCCCATGACTGGGCATAAACCCGAACATGATGCCCTCGGGCCGCAACTGTCTGAGCAATACGCATAAAATCGCGTTGCAAACCGCCAAAGGGAAAATATTTATATAAACAGAAAGCAACGATCATAACGACGTACCTGTCGTGGAGGATGGCAATAATTTATCAACAGCAGCAATGACATCTGCCGCCGGAATAACCGAAAGATACATCTCATTTCGGTCACGCTGATCGCGCGTTGGCATTTCCCGGTAATCTCCCGCCCAGAATTGAATCATGTTATTTGACCAGGGACGCCAGAAAATATGGTCTGTTGCACCAAACAGCGATATCAGCGGCGTATTAACTGCAGCGGCAATGTGCGCCGGTGCGGAATCAACGCCAATAAACAGCTGCGCATGATCGATTAACGCACCAAGTTCCGGGAAGGTTACCTTTCCGGCCAACGCCGTTACTGGTGGCGTCTGGCATCCCTGCGCAATTTCATTGACGCAGGCCAGATCGTCTTTATCCGGGCCGGACGTCAGAACGACTTCATAGCCACGTGTATGTAAGGCATCAATCACAGCGGAAAACTTGGCGTTGTCCCAGCATTTGAAGATTTGCCGCGCGGTAGGTTGGATAACCACATAATTTTGTCCAACACCTGCGTGATCCAGTTCGCGACGCATTCGTTTCCAGCTTGCAGGCGGGTAACTCATCGTTGTCTGCTTCACCAACGATTCGAGACCCAGTGGCGTCAGCACGGATAAGTTACTTTCCACCACATTTCCACCCTGCAACGGCACCAGATGGGTGAAGCTTTTACGCCAAAAAGCAGACTGCCGATGATGATAATCCTGGGAAATTTTCACACGGGCATTTAATAAGCGAACCAGTATAGCAACCATCCATTGATCGGTAAGATTAACGATAAGGTCATACTTATTGGCACGTAATACCTTGATGAGATGAAAAAAGTTGGCAATTTTTTCTGAAGCTTTTGCTTTTTTATTTTTTATGCCGTAGAGCGCGTTAATCTCTGGATTTTCAGACAGGATCGGGATGGTGTCCTGATAAAGCAGCACATCGATTTTTGCGTCAGGGTAATTTTTTTTCAGCGAACTAATGACGGGAGTAGTTAATAACATATCCCCATGAAAACGCATCTTAATGAGCAAAATTCTTCGAAATGGCTTATCCACAAGTAACTCTTTTTGTTGAGATTATCCGATTAAGGTGAAGCAGAAAAAGCACGCTACCGCCCCAGGCTTAACAGCTACCTGAATACTGATACCGCACTGATATTGACGCGCTAGTGTATCACTTCTTTCACGGCAATCCGACCCGAATGATTTTTAAGCACATTGTTGATTTTCAATAAAGAAATCAATCAAATAAAATCATTAGCAACCATATTCTTTTACTGTTGCTCTGCGATTCCTTCCTGCACGTACTGCAGAAATCAATGAATCGCATAAAAATACAAAAAAAGTATAGATGTTCAGCAAGAATTGGCGGGTAAATTGCTATTTAAGTCAAAAACGGGAAAAGTAATGGTAAAGCCACAGCTAAATACATAGAATCCCCAGCACATCCATAAGTCAGCTATTTACTATGCTCGAATTGCTTTACACCGCCCTTCTCTACCTTATTCAGCCGCTGATCTGGATACGGCTCTGGGTGCGCGGACGTAAGGCTCCGGCCTATCGAAAACGCTGGGGTGAACGTTACGGTTTTTACCGCCATCCGCTAAAACCAGGCGGCATTATGCTGCACTCCGTCTCCGTTGGTGAAACGCTGGCGGCGATCCCATTGGTGCGCGCGCTGCGTCATCGTTATCCTGATTTACCGATTACCGTCACCACCATGACGCCAACCGGTTCGGAACGCGTACAATCTGCTTTCGGTAAGGATGTTCAGCACGTTTATCTGCCTTACGATCTACCCGATGCGCTTAATCGTTTCCTGAATAAAGTCGACCCCAAACTGGTGTTGATTATGGAAACCGAGCTATGGCCTAACCTGATTGCGGCGCTACATAAACGTAAAATTCCGTTGGTGATCGCTAACGCGCGACTCTCTGCACGCTCTGCCGCAGGTTATGCCAAACTGGGCAAATTCGTCCGTCGCTTGCTACGTCGAATTACGCTGATTGCCGCCCAAAATGAAGAAGATGGTGCACGTTTTGTGGCGCTGGGTGCAAAAAATAATCAGGTGACCATCACTGGTAGCCTGAAATTCGATATCTCTGTCACGCCGCAGTTGGCTGCCAAAGCAGTAACGCTGCGCCGCCAGTGGGCACCTCATCGCCCGGTATGGATTGCCACCAGCACTCACGAAGGCGAAGAGAGTGTGGTCATTGCCGCACATCAGGCATTGTTACAGCAATTCCCGAACTTATTGCTCATCCTGGTACCACGTCACCCGGAACGCTTCCCGGATGCGATTAACCTTGTCCGCCAGGCTGGGCTAAGCTATATCACACGCTCTTCAGGGGAAGTCCCTTCCACTAGCACGCAGGTTGTGGTTGGCGATACGATGGGCGAGTTGATGTTGCTGTACGGTATTGCCGATCTCGCCTTTGTTGGTGGTTCACTGGTTGAACGTGGTGGGCATAATCCACTGGAAGCCGCCGCACACGCTATTCCGGTATTGATGGGACCGCATACCTTTAACTTTAAAGATATTTGCGCACGGCTGGAGCAGGCAAGCGGGCTGATTACCGTCACCGATGCCACTACGCTTGCAAAAGAGGTTTCCTCTTTACTCACCGACGCCGATTACCGTAGTTTCTATGGCCGTCATGCCGTTGAAGTGCTGTATCAAAACCAGGGCGCGCTACAGCGTCTGCTTCAACTGCTGGAACCTTACCTGCCACCGAAAACGCATTGAGGTTGTTATGCAAAAACGGGCGATTTATCCGGGTACTTTCGATCCCATTACCAATGGTCATATCGATATCGTGACGCGTGCCACGCAAATGTTCGATCACGTTATTCTGGCGATTGCCGCCAGCCCCAGTAAAAAACCGATGTTTACTCTGGAAGAGCGTGTGGCGCTGGCACAGCACGCAACTGCGCATCTGGGAAACGTGGAAGTGGTCGGATTTAGTGATTTGATGGCTAACTTCGCCCGTAATCAACACGCTACGGTGCTGATTCGTGGCCTGCGTGCGGTGGCGGATTTTGAATATGAAATGCAGCTGGCGCATATGAATCGCCACTTAATGCCGGAACTGGAAAGTGTGTTTCTGATGCCTTCGAAAGAGTGGTCGTTTATCTCTTCATCGTTGGTGAAAGAGGTGGCGCGCCATCAGGGCGATGTCACCCATTTCCTGCCAGAGAATGTCCATCAGGCATTGATGGCAAAATTAGCGTAGCGTTTATGCCGGATGGTATGCCATCCGGCGCGCATCAATTACTTCTGGCACTGCCGACAATAAAACGTTGCCCGTTGTGCATGTTTCGTCGCCACAATCGGCGTACCGCACACCCGACACGGCTCACCTTTTCGCCCGTAAACCTGCAATTCCTGAGCGAAATAGCCCGGTTTACCATCACTTTGCAGAAAATCTTTCAGCGTTGTACCGCCCTGCTCAATCGAACGCAGCAACACCGCTTTAATCACCCGAGCTAACAATTCACACTCTGCCAGCGACAGTGATGACGCCAGCCGATCCGGATGGATCCCCGCCGCAAACAGAGATTCGCTGGCATAGATATTCCCTACGCCTACCACCAGCTTGTTATCCATCAGCCACGGTTTAATCGCCGTTTTTTTCTTCGCGCACTTCTGATGCAGGTACTCACCGTTGAAATCGTCGCTAAGCGGCTCCGGTCCAAGGTGGGCCAGCACATTATGCCCTTCCAGCTCTTTGGTCCACAGCCAGGCACCAAAACGGCGCGGATCGGTATAGCGCAGTACTTTGCCGTTGCTCATCACCAAATCAACATGGTCATGCTTTTCGGGAGGAAGTTCTTCTGAAAGGATGCGCAGGCTGCCAGACATCCCCAGATGAATAATAATCCAGCCCTCAGGCAGCTCCAGCAGCAGATATTTAGCCCGGCGCTGCACGCTAAGCACTGGTTGGTCGCTTAAACAGTAGATCTCTTCTGAAACCGGCCAGCGCAAGCGACCGTTGCGCACCACCGCATGAAGAATGGTTGCACCAACGAGATGCGGTTCGATGCCGCGTCGGCTGGTTTCAACTTCGGGTAATTCAGGCATAGCATCTCCGGGAATGAACAGATGCAGTCAATATGGGGGCAAGCAGATAACAAAAAACCCCGCCGGAGCGAGGTTTTTCGTTACATCAAAGCGAGAATTATTTGATTTTCGCTTCTTTGTAGATCACATGCTGGCGAACAACTGGATCGAATTTTTTCAGTTCCAGTTTTTCCGGCTTAGTACGTTTGTTCTTCGTAGTGGTATAGAAGTGACCAGTACCAGCAGAAGAAACCAGCTTGATTTTCTCACGAATACCTTTAGCCATGATTTATTTCCTCTAAGTACTTAGTACTTTTCGCCACGGGCACGCAGTTCAGCCAGAACTGTATCGATGCCTTTTTTATCGATTACACGCATACCTTTAGCAGATACGCGCAGGGTGACAAAACGCTTCTCGCTCTCAACCCAGAAACGGTGAGAGTGCAGGTTCGGCAGGAAACGGCGTTTAGTCGCGTTCAGTGCGTGGGAACGGTTGTTACCGGTCACCGGACGCTTGCCAGTAACTTGGCAGACTCGGGACATGTCTATTCTCCAAAAATCAAATTAGCTCGAGCTTCGTATGGGGTATTGGCGCCTCGTCAGGCTTTACAGCCCGGTCATCGCAGTTCTATGTGAACTCTCGATTGCCAGGCCCAAATGCCAAACCCGAGATTCTCAAAGGTGGCGTAGTATACGCTGACTCAGCGATGTGCTCAAGTCCCGAACAGACAAAGATCCCGAAGGATCGCGCATAGCGGGTTAAATCCAGCCGCGTTCGGCAAAAGAAACATACTCTCCACGCCCAATCACGATATGGTCGAGCACGCGTAAATCCATGAACTGACAACTTTTTATTATCCGTTCGGTAATGAGTTTATCCGCTTTACTGGGTTCAGCACAACCCGAAGGGTGATTATGTGCAAGGATCAGCGCCGAGGCGTTTATTTTTATCGCTTCGCGGATAATTTCCCGAGGATGGACTTCAACATGGTTTAGCGTGCCGGAAAAAAGACGGCTATGCGTTATAACCCTGTGTTGGGAGTCGAGAAAGATCACCATAAAGATCTCCCGCTCCTCGCCCGTGAGCTGGCTTTGTAAAAATTCCCTCGTCATCTCCGGGCTGAGTAAAGGGCTTTCTTCACGCATCCGCACGTTGTAGTAACGCCGCGCCAGTTCAGCAATCCCCTTTAACTGGGCAAATTTCGCCACGCCAATTCCATGAACGCCACTAAACTGTTCATATTCAGAGGTTAACAAGCCATAAAGAGAGCCGAAATTCTCCAGCATCTCTTTTGCCAGGGTTAATACATCTTTACCGCGCGTTCCGGTACGCAGAAATAGCGCCAGCAGCTCGACATCCGTTAAGGCGCTAATACCAAACTTCAGCATTTTTTCGCGCGGCATCAACAGCTGTGCATTGTTTTTCACCTTCACCTCCTTTGTGGTGCTCGCATCCTGTCATAGCCGTTCCGTTAAATCGACGGCCAGTTTTCAATCCTGGAAAGCGCCTCGCAAAGTGATTCTCAGGTGAAGGCACGACAACAAAAGTATTGTGATAAAATCGCCAACTTCTGGTGTCACCCAACAGGAAAAATCATCATGAGCCTGGCCGGTAAAAAAATCGTTCTCGGCGTTAGCGGCGGCATTGCTGCCTATAAAACCCCTGAACTGGTGCGTCGTTTGCGCGATCGCGGGGCCGACGTCCGCGTAGCCATGACCGAAGCGGCAAAAGCCTTTATTACCCCACTTAGCTTGCAGGCAGTTTCGGGGTATCCCGTTTCCGACAGTCTGCTTGACCCGGCAGCCGAAGCCGCTATGGGCCATATTGAGCTGGGTAAATGGGCTGATTTAGTGATTCTCGCCCCTGCCACGGCAGATTTGATTGCCCGTGTTGCTGCCGGAATGGCGAATGACCTGGTATCGACGATTTGCCTGGCTACACCTGCGCCTGTAGCCGTGCTCCCCGCCATGAACCAGCAGATGTACCGTGCCGCTGCCACGCAGCATAATTTAGAGGTGCTTGCTTCCCGTGGTTTGCTCATCTGGGGGCCAGACAGTGGCAGTCAGGCTTGTGGTGATATCGGCCCTGGGCGAATGCTCGATCCGTTAACCATTGTTGATATGGCGGTAGCGCATTTTTCGCCCGTCAACGACCTGAAACATCTGAACATTATGATTACCGCCGGCCCGACGCGTGAACCGCTCGATCCGGTGCGTTATATCTCTAATCACAGCTCCGGCAAGATGGGTTTTGCTATCGCCGCCGCTGCTGCCCGTCGTGGCGCGAACGTCACGCTGGTATCAGGTCCGGTTTCACTACCGACGCCACCGTTTGTTAAACGTGTTGATGTAATGACTGCGCTGGAAATGGAAGCCGCCGTGAATGCTTCTGTACAGCAGCAAAATATTTTTATCGGTTGCGCCGCCGTGGCGGATTATCGCGCAGCTACCGTGGCCCCAGAGAAAATCAAAAAGCAGGCCACGCAGGGTGATGAATTAACAATAAAAATGGTTAAAAACCCCGATATCGTCGCAGGCGTTGCCACACTAAAAGACCATCGACCCTACGTCGTTGGATTTGCCGCCGAAACAAATAATGTGGAAGAATACGCCCGGCAAAAACGTATCCGTAAAAACCTTGATCTGATCTGCGCGAACGATGTTTCCCAGCCAACTCAAGGATTTAACAGCGACAACAACGCATTACACCTTTTCTGGCAGGACGGAGATAAAGTCTTACCGCTTGAGCGCAAAGAGCTCCTTGGCCAATTATTACTCGACGAGATCGTGACCCGTTATGATGAAAAAAATCGACGTTAAGATTCTGGACCCGCGCGTTGGGAAGGAATTTCCACTCCCGACTTATGCCACCTCTGGCTCTGCCGGACTTGACCTGCGCGCCTGTCTCGACGACGCCGTAGAACTGGCACCGGGTGCCACTACTCTGGTTCCAACCGGGCTGGCGATTCATATTGCCGATCCTTCACTGGCAGCCATGATGCTGCCGCGTTCCGGATTGGGACATAAGCACGGTATCGTGCTCGGTAACCTGGTAGGATTGATCGATTCTGACTATCAGGGCCAGTTGATGATCTCTGTGTGGAACCGTGGTCAGGACAGCTTCACCATTCAACCTGGCGAACGTATCGCCCAAATGATTTTTGTTCCGGTAGTACAGGCTGAATTTAATCTGGTGGAAGATTTCGACGCCACCGACCGCGGTGAAGGCGGCTTTGGTCACTCTGGTCGTCAATAACACATACGCATCCGAATAACGTCATAACATAGCCGCAAACATTTCGTTTGCGGTCATAGCGTGGGTGCCGCCTGGCAAGTGCTTATTTTCAGGGGTATTTTGTAACATGGCAGAAAAACAAACTGCGAAAAGGAACCGTCGCGAAGAAATACTTCAGTCTCTGGCGCTGATGCTGGAATCCAGCGATGGAAGCCAACGTATCACGACGGCAAAACTGGCCGCCTCTGTCGGCGTTTCCGAAGCGGCACTGTATCGCCACTTCCCCAGTAAGACCCGCATGTTCGATAGCCTGATTGAGTTTATCGAAGATAGCCTGATTACTCGCATCAATCTGATTCTGAAAGATGAGAAAGACACCACAGCGCGCCTGCGTCTGATTGTGTTGCTGCTTCTCGGTTTTGGTGAGCGTAATCCTGGCCTGACCCGCATCCTCACTGGTCATGCACTAATGTTTGAACAGGATCGCCTGCAAGGGCGCATCAACCAGCTATTCGAGCGTATTGAAGCGCAGTTGCGTCAGGTATTGCGTGAAAAGAGAATGCGTGAGGGCGAAGGCTACGCGACGGATGAAACCCTGCTGGCAAGCCAGATCCTGGCCTTCTGTGAAGGTATGCTGTCACGCTTTGTCCGCAGCGAGTTTAAATACCGCCCGACGGATGACTTTGACGCCCGCTGGCCGCTAATTGCTGCACAGTTGCAGTAATATGACGCCGGATGACTTTTCATCCGGCGAGTTTCTTTAAACGCCGAACTCTTCGCGATAGGCCTTAACCGCCGCCAGATGTTCCGCCATTTCCGGCTTCTCTTCAAGGTAAGCAATCAGGTCTTTCAGGGTGATGATAGAGATCACTTTGCAGTTGTAATCACGCTCA
Source organism: Escherichia sp. HH091_1A (assembly GCF_030295175.1). Lineage (NCBI taxonomy): Bacteria > Pseudomonadati > Pseudomonadota > Gammaproteobacteria > Enterobacterales > Enterobacteriaceae > Escherichia > Escherichia sp. HH091_1A. The sequence continues at coordinate 4,456,647 of NZ_AP025747.1, forward strand.
ACTTCCTGAATCGCCGAAATCTCGCCGCGCCCGCGCTCCTGACGATCGAGCGAAATTAACACACCAGCAAGCGTCGCGCCATTGGCCTGAATAATTTCCATCGACTCGCGAATCGCCGTTCCGGCGGTAATCACATCATCCACCAGCATTACGCGTCCTTGTAATGCGCTACCGACCAGATTGCCGCCTTCACCGTGATCTTTTGCTTCTTTGCGGTTAAAGCAGTACGGCAGGTCCAGGTCATGATGCTCCGCCAGCGCTACAGCGGTAGTAGTGGCAATTGGGATCCCTTTGTAAGCAGGGCCAAACAGCAGATCGAACTCAATGCCGGAATCCACTAACGCTTCAGCGTAAAAACGGCCTAACAGTGCCAGATCGCGCCCGGTATTAAACAGCCCGGCGTTGAAGAAATAGGGGCTTTTGCGCCCGGACTTCAGCGTAAACTCGCCAAACTTTAATACCTGCTTGCCAAGCGCAAATTCAATAAACTGGCGCTGATATGGTTTCATGCCTTCGCTCCTCATCTTACTTTTCTACAGACAAAAAAAAGGCGACTCATCAGTCGCCTTAAAAATCAGTTTGCCAGCGCCGCCTTCTGCGTCGCTACAATGGATTCGATTCCCCCTCGGGCCAGCGCCAACAAGGTGAGTAGCTCTTCATGGGTAAACGGCTCGCCTTCTGCCGTTCCCTGCACTTCAATGATGCGCCCGTCTTCGGTCATCACCACGTTCATGTCCGTTTCAGCGGCAGAGTCTTCAACGTATTCCAGATCGCAAACCGCTTCGCCGTTCACAATCCCGACAGAAACCGCGGCTACCATCCCTTTCATCGGGTTGGTTTTCAGCTTGCCATTTTCAACCAGTTTATTCAGGGCATCGGCTAGTGCAACACAAGCACCGGTGATAGAAGCGGTACGCGTGCCACCATCAGCCTGAAGCACGTCGCAGTCCAGCGTAATGGTGAACTCACCCAGCGCTTTCAAATCTACTGCCGCGCGAAGAGCACGGGCGATCAGACGCTGGATTTCCATTGTGCGTCCCCCCTGCTTACCTTTCGCCGCTTCACGGGCATTACGGGTATGAGTAGAACGCGGCAGCATACCGTATTCTGCGGTGATCCAGCCCTGGCCCTGACCTTTCAGGAAGCGCGGCACGCCTTCTTCAATAGAGGCGGTACACAACACTTTGGTATCGCCAAATTCGACCAGCACCGAGCCTTCTGCATGTTTTGTATAGTTACGAGTCAGGGTAACGGGACGCACCTGATTATTGCTACGGCCTGCTGGACGCATATTGAAATCTCCGGCTTGAAACAAATGTGGCTGCGCATTATACGGACTTCCGGCGGTTATTCCTATCCTGACAAGGCATCGATGGCTATAATCCTTCCACCTCTCCTTTTATAAACAGGAACGTCTATGATCCGCAGTATGACCGCCTACGCCCGGCGTGAAATCAAGGGTGAATGGGGGAGCGCAACCTGGGAAATGCGCTCGGTAAACCAGCGTTATCTGGAAACTTACTTTCGTCTGCCGGAGCAGTTCCGTAGCCTTGAACCTGTCGTTCGTGAGCGTATTCGTTCTCGCCTGACGCGCGGTAAAGTGGAATGTACCCTGCGCTATGAGCCCGATGTCAGCGCGCAAGGTGAGCTGATCCTCAACGAAAAACTGGCTAAACAGCTGGTAACTGCCGCGAACTGGGTAAAAATGCAGAGTGACGAAGGGGAAATCAACCCGGTTGATATTCTCCGCTGGCCAGGCGTGATGGCGGCCCAGGAACAGGATCTCGACGCGATTGCCGCTGAAATTCTCGCGGCGCTGGATGGTACGCTGGATGACTTTATCGTCGCGCGCGAAACCGAAGGTCAGGCGCTGAAAGCATTGATCGAGCAGCGTCTGGAAGGCGTTACCGCCGAAGTGGTCAAAGTCCGCGCCCATATGCCGGAAATCCTGCAATGGCAGCGTGAGCGTCTGGTGGCTAAGCTGGAAGATGCTCAGGTTCAGTTGGAGAACAACCGTCTGGAGCAGGAGTTGGTTCTGCTGGCACAACGAATTGACGTTGCCGAAGAGTTGGACCGCCTCGAAGCGCATGTTAAAGAGACCTACAACATTCTGAAGAAAAAAGAAGCCGTTGGTCGTCGTCTGGACTTTATGATGCAGGAGTTCAACCGCGAGTCAAACACCCTGGCCTCGAAGTCTATCAATGCCGAAGTGACAAACTCTGCCATCGAGCTGAAAGTGTTGATTGAGCAGATGCGCGAGCAGATTCAGAACATTGAATAACTCGTAACGCCAATTCTTACTTTTCAGCCTTCACAAATGCCGCCCACTCAAACAGAGCGGCATTTTTCTTCCCCGCAACTTCAATTCTGTTTTGCGTGCCTGCTCCAGATTTTGCGATGTTTTTTTGCCCAGCACACTGAGAACGTGAGATACTCACAACTGTATATAAATACAGTTACAGATTTACTTTCTTTGCAATCGATATCACATGGAGTGGGCAATGAACGAACATCATCAACCTTTTGAAGAAATACGGCATTATGGCACTGAAGGGCAAGAATTTTGGTCAGCGAGAGAATTGGCACCGTTACTGGATTATCGGGACTGGCGCAATTTTCAAAAGGTACTGGCCCGCGCGACTCAAGCGTGCGAAGCCAGCAATCAAGCTGCATCTGACCATTTCGTTGAAACCACCAAAATGGTTGTATTTGAACCGCCCCGGGTTTCCTGGAGAGTGTTTTATCTGTGAACTCAGGCTGCCAGATCATTGTTTCCGATGGAAGCATAATAAGCTTTTTCTGCTTCTGCCGGAGGAGTATGGCCCAGCCTTCCCAGCAATCGTCGATTGTTATACCAGTCCACCCACGTTAGTGTGGCCAGTTCCACTTCTGCACGGTTTTTCCAGCTCTTACGGTGTATTACCTCCGCTTTGTAAAGACCATTGATGCTCTCAGCCATCGCGTTGTCATACGAGTCGCCTGTACTCCCTGTTGATGCCAGTAATCCGGCTTCTTTTAGTCGCTCCGTATAGGCCAGTGACACATACTGAGAGCCTTTATCGCTGTGATGGATGGTGCCAGACGGACGACGGGCCCACAACGCCTGCTCCAGCGCATCCAGCACGAATGTCGTTTCCATAGACGATGAGACCCGCCACCCCACGATGTATCCGGCAAACACATCAATGATAAACGCCACATAGACGAAGCCCTGCCATGTGCTGACGTAAGTAAAATCAGCCACCCACAGCTGGTCAGGACGTTCTGCCACGAACTGACGGTTTACGCGGTCACCTGTGGCAACGGTTTTCCGGCTGACGGTAGTGCGGACCTTTTTACCCCGGAGAACACCGGCAAGTCCCATAACCGCCATGAGGCGCGCCACTGTACATCTGGCCACCCTGATTCCTTCCCGTAACAACTGACGCCAGACTTTACGCACACCGTACACCTGATGATTTTCATCGTATACGCGCTGTATCTCTCTCTTCAGCCAGTCATCGTGCTGCGCACGGGCACTGCGTTTATCCGGATGATGTCGCTGTTGCTGACAATGGTAATACGTTGACGGGGCAATATGCAGTTCGCTGCATACCGGTCCGACCCCGTACTGCTCACGCAGCTTATCCAGCAGTGGCATCATTTTTTCCAGAGGCGGTCGAACTCCGCCTTCGCAAAATAAGCGGAAGCCTGGCGAAGGATATCGTTACTGCGGCGCAGTTCACGATTTTCACGTTCCAGCTCTTTCAGACGCTGACGTTCAGCGCTGGTGAGCCCACCATCACCGCCCCCGGTATCCCGCTCATGCTGGCGAACCCAGACACGCAGAGTCTCCGGCGTACAGCCAATCTTTGGGGCAATGGAACAAATTGCCGCCCACTGTGAGTCATATTCATCCTGACTTTCCAGAACCATACGAATCGCCCGCTGACGGACTTCGGGGGAAAAACGAGTATTTTTAGTCATCCTGTTTACCTCTTTCTCAGGGAGTTTAGTCTCCAGGATTTCCGGGGCGGTTCAATTAGGTTCAGGGGCTCAACGAGAACTTGAAGATGTTCATCTCTCCCGCTATGCCTGTTACCTGGTAGTACAAAACGGCGACCCTGCGAAACCGGTTATTGCGGCAGGGCAAACTTATTTTGCTATCCAGACCCGACGGCAGGAGCTGGCTGACGATGAAGCTTTCAGGCAACTTCGTGAAGACGAAAAGCGTCTTTTTCTGAGAAATGAGTTGAAAGAACATAACAAACAATTAGTTGAGGCAGCGCAGCAAGCTGGGGTAGCGACAGCTATCGATTTCGCCATATTTCAGAATCATGGTTACCGGGGACTGTATGGTGGATTAGATCAGAAAGCCATCCATCAGCGGAAGGGGCTGAAAAAGAGTCAGAAGATCCTGGATCATATGGGTTCAACAGAACTGGCGGCTAATCTCTTTCGAGCTACCCAAACAGAAGAAAAACTCAAGCGGGATGGCGTGAATTCAAAACAGCAAGCTAACACCACACACTTTGACGTGGGTCGCAAGGTGAGGCAAACCATTCAGGAACTTGGCGGAACCATGCCTGAGGAGTTGCCGACCCCGCAGGTTAGCATCAAGCAGTTGGAAAACAGTGTAAAAATTACAGAGAAAAAATAGCAGAAACTAAAAACTCTTTTTGTTGATTGAGACACCCGATGCGTAAGCCAAGGTCCAGGTGCAGTGAACACAATGGCTAACATTGCACCTTTCTTTTCCACCCCTCAGTTTTAACCTACTTTTTCTTATGCATTTTCTCAGACAAGAAGTCAGAAGAATGCATCTACGCTACAGAAAACAACGATTTCACATAACTACAAATTATCAATTCCCTCTCACCTTAAAAAATCTCAATCGTGACAATGTGCACAAATCGCTACCCTGCCAGACAGATTTTTAGGGAGAGAACCATGCTGTTACACATTTTGTATTTGGTTGGCATTACTGCCGAAGCCATGACGGGGGCGCTGGCGGCCGGACGACGGCGCATGGATACATTTGGCGTAATTATTATTGCGACCGCCACGGCAATTGGCGGAGGGTCAGTGCGCGATATTCTGCTGGGCCACTATCCGCTCGGCTGGGTCAAACACCCGGAATATGTGATTATCGTCGCTACCGCCGCAGTACTCACCACTATTGTTGCTCCTGTAATGCCTTACCTGCGCAAAGTGTTTCTGGTGCTCGATGCGCTCGGACTGGTAGTCTTTTCTATCATTGGCGCACAGGTTGCACTGGATATGGGACACGGCCCAATTATTGCCGTTGTCGCGGCGGTAACCACTGGTGTGTTTGGTGGTGTACTGCGCGATATGTTCTGTAAACGCATCCCACTGGTATTCCAGAAAGAGTTGTATGCCGGTGTCTCATTTGCCTCCGCCGTGCTGTACATCGCGCTGCAACACTATGTTTCTAACCATGATGTGGTGATTATCTCCACCCTGGTCTTCGGTTTCTTTGCCCGTTTACTGGCGCTACGTCTTAAGCTGGGATTACCGGTCTTTTACTACAGCCACGAAGGTCACTAAGGTTCAAAACCTGTGATCTGCTGGGCAGCCAGCCAACTGCCCAGCTTCTTGATTTGCGCATTTTCCTTCCATTCAATAACCTGTCTGGCGCGCCCCGATCCAGTCCCCGGCAACTGCTGCCAGAACTGTTCTGTGCTAAATAAAAGTTGCGACCAGGACCGTTCATCACTGGCGTTAAGCGCCGCCCGGGTTAGTGGTATTCCCATTGCCATCACCCAGCGAGTAAAAGGCTGCTTACGAGCCAGATTAAACTGATGCCATAACTGTGCGCTTTTACTTTTCGCGATCCCCGGCGTGTTCTGTAATTGCTCTGGCGTTAATAAAAGCCAGGAAAAGATATGCTCAAAGCGATGAGTTTGATGCAGGGCGCGCCAGCCGGCCTCACCAATGCCATCAAGCCCCAGAACTTGTTTTGACCCCAGCCAGACTAAGCGTGAAATGAACTGTTCCTGACAAACATCAGAAGCAAAGTAGCAGGTCAACGAGTTAAAGCGGTTTTCTGGTGGTGTCGGTTTTGTACGTTCTGTACCGCGCCAGACCACATTATCAATGCGAGGAATACCCTGCCCGGCAAGGCTGACGAGGATCTGATCACCAGGCGCAATATCCCACTCCTGCCAACGTCTGACAGAACCGATATTTACCCGCTGAACTTTTTTATCATCCAACATGACAGGCACAAGTGACGCAACCACCGAGATTTTACCACTCTTGCCCACCGCAAACTGAATCGCCTTCACTTCGGCAACCTGAGCTACAGGTTGATATTTCCAGGCCACCAGCCACTCTGCCTGGCCCGGCAGCCAATGGCGAGATTCGGGTTCCTTAGCCGCTCGTACAACCACGCCATCGGTGACGAAGGGTAATTTCGCTTTCCACCACTCATTGCGTATGCGCTCAACCTCATCAGCATTGTTAACCGCACGGGTATACGTCTGCGTTAGAGTAAAACCTGCGGTAGTCAGCTGCTGTAAACGATCGGTCATTAACTGCGTTCCATCCGGCCATGCCCAGACAAAAACGCCCAGTGAATTCAGCGTGTCGCTATTCCCCTGGCGCATCAGGAGACCAGCAACTTTTGAGCGGGCATTTATTCCCCCCATTTGTTGTTGGATATGCCCCTCGCGCTTGAGAAATATTTCCCCCTGAAGTGTACTATTGACTAAAGGCCCGCTAACGGTTTGCGGCACAGAGGGAATTAAGCTAACTTTCTGCGTCCAGTCCTCCCCTTTCAGGCCATTGCCGCGACTGATTGCTTTGTTCAGTTTCCCGTCCCGATAAACCAGGGTTACCGCAACGCCATCGACTTTCGGTTGCACCCAAAGATCGTTGTGTTCACGCATCCAAAGACGTAGTGCATTTTTATCCGCTAATTTACGCACGCCTGTATGCGCAACTGGATGCATAACTGTGCCTGCCAAAGGTGGCATCATCGCGTCGCGGGACTCGTTCCCAAAACAGCGTTGCCACTGCGTGAGACGGGCGCTTAACTGATCGTAAACACCGTCTTCAATCTCACTTTCCCCTTCCTTCCAGTAGTCATCGTCCCACTGTTTTATTTGCTGTTGCAGGCGGGAAATTTCTTCCTGTGCTCTGGCTGGCGACCAGGCCGGACAGACCGCCCACGCCGATGATTGCCAGCACAAGATACTTATTAATATCGCCATCCATACTTTCATCATCACCTCCGCTGTAGATAGTCAGGCAGATATACAACGTGATGAAAGCAAAGCCGAGTGGCAAAAACGGAGTCTGCGAGGACGCTTCCTGAGAATCGTCTTTATTGCAGTGAATCACAGGCAAATGCGGAAGCAGCTACGCAAAACGCAACAACTTTGCGCAAAAAGTGTGAGCAAGGGCTACGTCACATGGCCGCGCCGTGTATAATAAGCTCGTATGTAGGCTTTATTTCGCTAATCACATACGAAAGATACTCATGGCTCAAGGCACGCTTTATATTGTTTCTGCCCCCAGTGGCGCGGGTAAATCCAGCCTGATTCAGGCTTTATTAAAAACCCAACCGTTGTATGACACCCAGGTTTCTGTTTCACACACCACGCGCCAACCGCGTCCTGGTGAAGTTCACGGTGAACATTATTTCTTTGTTAATCATGATGAATTTAAAGAAATGATTAGCAGAGATGCGTTCCTCGAACACGCAGAAGTTTTTGGTAATTACTATGGCACTTCGCGTGAGGCCATTGAGCAAGTACTGGCGACCGGTGTCGATGTTTTTCTCGATATCGACTGGCAGGGCGCGCAGCAAATTCGCCAGAAGATGCCGCACGCGCGGAGTATCTTTATTTTACCGCCGTCCAAAATTGAACTGGACCGCCGTCTACGCGGTCGCGGTCAGGACAGCGAAGAGGTCATTGCAAAGCGTATGGCGCAAGCTGTTGCAGAAATGAGCCATTACGCCGAATATGATTACCTGATTGTGAATGATGACTTCGATACCGCGTTGACCGATTTGAAGACCATTATTCGCGCCGAACGTCTGCGCATGAGCCGCCAAAAGCAGCGTCATGACGCTTTAATCAGCAAATTGTTGGCAGACTGAACCTGATTTCAGTATCATGCCCAGTCATTTCTTCACCTGTGGAGCTTTTTAAGTATGGCACGCGTAACTGTTCAGGACGCTGTAGAGAAAATTGGTAACCGTTTTGACCTGGTACTGGTCGCCGCGCGTCGCGCTCGTCAGATGCAGGTAGGCGGAAAGGATCCGCTGGTACCGGAAGAAAACGATAAAACCACAGTAATCGCGCTGCGCGAAATCGAAGAAGGTCTGATCAACAACCAGATCCTCGACGTTCGCGAACGCCAGGAACAGCAAGAGCAGGAAGCCGCTGAATTACAAGCCGTTACCGCTATTGCTGAAGGTCGTCGTTAATCACAAAGCGGGTCGCCCTTGTATCTGTTTGAAAGCCTGAATCAACTGATTCAAACCTACCTGCCGGAAGACCAAATCAAGCGTCTGCGGCAGGCGTATCTCGTTGCACGTGATGCTCACGAGGGGCAAACACGTTCAAGCGGTGAACCCTATATCACGCACCCGGTAGCGGTTGCCTGCATTCTGGCCGAGATGAAACTCGACTATGAAACGCTAATGGCGGCGCTGCTGCATGACGTGATTGAAGATACACCCGCCACCTACCAGGACATGGAACAGCTTTTTGGTAAAAGCGTCGCCGAGCTGGTAGAGGGGGTGTCGAAACTTGATAAACTCAAGTTCCGCGATAAGAAAGAGGCGCAGGCCGAAAACTTTCGCAAGATGATTATGGCGATGGTGCAGGATATCCGCGTCATTCTCATCAAACTTGCCGACCGTACCCACAACATGCGCACGCTGGGCTCACTTCGCCCGGACAAACGTCGCCGCATCGCCCGTGAAACGCTCGAAATTTACAGCCCGCTGGCGCACCGTTTAGGTATCCACCACATTAAAACCGAACTCGAAGAGCTGGGTTTTGAGGCGCTGTATCCCAACCGTTACCGCGTAATTAAAGAAGTGGTGAAAGCCGCGCGCGGCAACCGTAAAGAGATGATCCAAAAAATCCTCTCGGAAATCGAAGGGCGTTTGCAGGAAGCGGGAATACCGTGCCGCGTCAGTGGTCGCGAGAAGCATCTTTATTCGATCTACTGCAAAATGGTGCTCAAAGAGCAGCGTTTTCACTCGATCATGGACATCTACGCCTTCCGCGTGATCGTCAATGATTCCGACACCTGTTATCGCGTGCTCGGGCAAATGCATAGCCTGTACAAGCCGCGTCCGGGTCGCGTGAAAGACTACATCGCTATTCCAAAAGCGAACGGCTATCAGTCTTTGCACACCTCGATGATTGGCCCGCACGGCGTGCCGGTTGAGGTCCAGATCCGTACCGAAGATATGGATCAGATGGCAGAGATGGGTGTTGCTGCGCACTGGGCTTATAAAGAGCACGGCGAAACCAGTACTACCGCACAAATTCGCGCCCAGCGCTGGATGCAAAGCCTGCTGGAGCTGCAACAGAGTGCCGGTAGCTCATTTGAATTTATCGAGAGCGTTAAATCCGATCTCTTCCCGGATGAGATTTACGTTTTCACACCGGAAGGGCGCATTGTAGAGCTGCCTGCCGGTGCAACGCCCGTCGACTTCGCTTATGCGGTGCATACCGATATCGGTCATGCCTGCGTGGGCGCTCGCGTCGACCGTCAGCCTTACCCGCTGTCGCAGCCGCTCTCCAGTGGCCAAACCGTTGAAATCATTACCGCACCGGGCGCTCGCCCGAATGCCGCATGGCTGAACTTTGTCGTTAGCTCGAAAGCGCGCGCCAAAATTCGTCAGTTGCTGAAAAACCTCAAGCGTGATGATTCTGTAAGCCTGGGCCGTCGTCTGCTCAATCATGCGTTGGGTGGCAGCCGTAAGCTCAATGAAATCCCGCCGGAAAATATTCAGCGCGAGCTGGACCGCATGAAGCTGGCAACGCTTGACGATCTGCTGGCTGAAATCGGCCTTGGTAACGCAATGAGCGTGGTGGTCGCGAAAAATCTGCAACATGGGGACGCCTCCATTCCGCCGGCGACTCAAAGCCACGGGCATCTGCCGATTAAAGGTGCTGATGGCGTGTTGATCACCTTTGCGAAATGCTGCCGCCCCATTCCTGGCGATCCGATTATCGCTCACGTCAGCCCCGGTAAAGGTCTGGTGATCCACCATGAATCCTGCCGTAACATCCGTGGCTACCAGAAAGAGCCAGAGAAATTTATGGCTGTAGAATGGGATAAAGAGACGGCACAGGAGTTCATCACCGAGATCAAAGTGGAGATGTTCAATCATCAGGGGGCATTAGCTAACCTGACGGCAGCGATCAATACGACCAACTCCAATATTCAAAGTTTGAATACAGAAGAAAAGGATGGTCGCGTCTACAGCGCCTTTATTCGTCTGACCGCCCGTGACCGTGTGCATCTGGCGAATATCATGCGCAAAATCCGCGTGATGCCAGACGTGATTAAAGTCACCCGAAACCGAAATTAATGTTTTATGAACCCAACACGTTATGCACGCATCTGCGAAATGCTCGCCAGGCGGCAGCCTGATCTGACCGTCTGCATGGAGCAGGTCCACAAACCTCATAACGTTTCTGCGATTATTCGTACTGCAGATGCCGTTGGCGTACATGAAGTTCATGCTGTCTGGCCTGGCAGTCGGATGCGCACCATGGCTTCGGCTGCGGCTGGCAGCAACAGTTGGGTGCAGGTGAAAACACACCGCACCATTGGCGATGCCGTTGCTCATCTGAAAGGCCAGGGCATGCAGATTCTGGCAACCCATCTTTCTGATAACGCTGTCGATTTCCGCGAAATTGATTACACCCGCCCGACCTGTATTTTGATGGGTCAGGAGAAAACGGGCATCACTCAGGAAGCGTTAGCCCTGGCGGATCGGGACATCATTATACCGATGATCGGTATGGTGCAGTCGCTGAATGTTTCCGTTGCCTCAGCCCTCATTCTTTACGAAGCCCAGCGCCAGCGGCAAAACGCAGGTATGTATCTGCGTGAAAACAGCATGTTGCCGGAAGCAGAGCAACAACGCCTGCTGTTTGAAGGCGGCTATCCGGTGCTGGCGAAAGTCGCAAAACGCAAAGGCCTGCCCTACCCCCACGTTAATCAGCAAGGCGAAATTGAAGCTGATGCCGACTGGTGGGCCACTATGCAGGCAGCAGGGTAAGCGCCATGAAAGGTCGCCTGTTAGATGCTGTTCCGCTCAGTTCGCTAACGGGCGTTGGCGCGGCGCAAAGTAATAAGCTGGCGAAAATCAATCTGCATACCGTGCAGGATTTACTCTTACACCTTCCTCTGCGCTACGAAGATCGCACCCATCTCTACCCCATCGGTGAACTACTGCCGGGCGTTTACGCCACGGTGGAAGGCGAAGTGCTGAATTGCAATATCTCCTTCGGCGGTCGGCGGATGATGACCTGCCAGATCAGCGACGGTTCCGGCATTCTCACCATGCGCTTTTTCAACTTCAACGCGGCAATGAAAAATAGCCTGGCGACTGGCCGCCGCGTGCTGGCCTATGGCGAAGCAAAGCGCGGTAAATATGGTGCGGAGATGATCCACCCGGAATACCGCGTGCAGGGCGATCTCAGTATGCCAGAGTTGCAGGAGACGCTCACGCCGGTTTACCCAACTACGGAAGGCGTAAAGCAGGCCACGCTGCGTAAATTAACCGACCAGGCGCTGGATCTGCTCGACACCTGCGCCATTGAAGAACTCCTGCCGCCGGAACTGTCACAAGGAATGATGACGCTACCGGAAGCGTTGCGCACTTTGCACCGCCCGCCGCCGACGCTACAGCTTAGCGATCTCGAAACCGGGCAGCATCCGGCACAACGCCGACTGATTCTGGAAGAGTTGCTGGCGCACAACCTCAGCATGTTAGCCTTACGTGCCGGAGCACAGCGTTTTCATGCCCAGCCGCTGAGCGCCAATGACGCGCTGAAAAATAAACTCCTCGCAGCCTTACCGTTCAAGCCAACGGGCGCACAGGCACGCGTGGTGGCGGAGATCGAGCGCGATATGGCGCTGGATGTGCCGATGATGCGCCTGGTGCAGGGCGATGTAGGTTCCGGTAAAACGCTGGTCGCCGCCCTCGCCGCGTTGCGTGCGATTGCGCACGGCAAACAGGTGGCATTGATGGCACCAACCGAATTACTCGCCGAGCAGCACGCCAATAACTTCCGTAACTGGTTTGCTCCGCTCGGTATCGAAGTGGGCTGGCTCGCCGGTAAACAGAAAGGTAAAGCACGACTGGCACAGCAGGAAGCCATCGCCAGCGGTCAGGTGCAGATGATTGTCGGTACACACGCCATCTTCCAGGAACAGGTGCAGTTTAACGGCCTGGCGCTGGTGATTATCGACGAACAGCATCGTTTTGGCGTGCATCAGCGTCTGGCGTTATGGGAGAAAGGCCAGCAGCAGGGCTTCCATCCGCATCAGTTGATCATGACCGCCACGCCGATCCCCCGCACGCTGGCAATGACTGCATATGCCGATCTCGATACCTCGGTGATAGATGAGCTGCCGCCAGGCCGCACGCCAGTGACGACAGTGGCAATCCCGGATACCCGCCGCAACGACATTATCGACCGCGTGCGCCACGCCTGTATGACTGAAGGGCGTCAGGCGTACTGGGTGTGCACACTCATTGAAGAATCAGAATTACTGGAAGCACAGGCGGCGGAAGCTACCTGGGAAGAGTTGAAACTGGCGCTACCAGAGTTGAATGTTGGTCTGGTACACGGACGGATGAAACCAGCCGAGAAGCAGGCCGTCATGGCATCATTTAAACAAGGCGAGTTACACCTGCTGGTTGCCACGACCGTTATTGAAGTCGGCGTTGATGTGCCTAACGCCAGCCTGATGATTATCGAAAACCCTGAGCGTCTGGGTCTGGCGCAGTTACACCAGCTGCGCGGGCGTGTAGGTCGTGGCGCGGTGGCTTCTCACTGCGTGTTGCTCTACAAAACACCGCTCTCCAAAACCGCGCAAATCCGCCTGCAAGTGCTGCGCGACAGCAACGACGGTTTTGTGATTGCACAAAAAGATCTGGAGATTCGCGGCCCTGGCGAATTGTTAGGCACGCGTCAGACGGGTAATGCTGAATTTAAAGTGGCGGATTTGCTGCGCGATCAGGCGATGATCCCGGAAGTTCAGCGCCTGGCACGCCATATTCACGAACGTTACCCACAGCAGGCAAAAGCCCTGATAGAACGCTGGATGCCAGAAACAGAACGTTACTCAAATGCGTAAAAGGCGGCGGTGAGAAACCGCCATTTCAGGTTACCCTACCTTCCTGCCGGATGCGGCGTGAACGCCTTATCCGTCCTACAAAAAAACTACAAATTCAATAAATTGTGAATCAATACGCAGACTTGATAAGCGAAGCATATCAGACATTTGTCTTTGTTGCGGCGGCACTTATACCGCCGCTTCATCAATTAACCGGCAAAAATCGGCAACATTAAATACAGCTTAATCACCAGCGCATTGACAATATCGATAAAGAACGCACCAACCATCGGCACGACCAGGAACGCCATGTGCGACGGGCCAAAACGTTCGGTGATTGCTTGCATGTTGGCGATTGCCGTTGGCGTTGCACCAAGGCCAAAACCACAGTGACCCGCTGCCAGCACTGCCGCATCGTAGTTTTTACCCATCATGCGCCAGGTGACGAAAATGGCATACAACGCCATGAAGATGGTCTGTACCACCAGAATCGCCAGCATCGGCAGCGCCAGCGAAGCCAGCTCCCATAGTTTCAGCCCCATCAGCGCCATCGCCAGGAACAACGACAGACTTACGTTACCCAGAACGGATACCGCACGCTCAAAAACGCGATAAAAGCCCATCATTGACAGACCGTTGCTCAGAATCACGCCAACAAACAACACACAAACGAAGGTTGGCAGTTCAAAAGCGGTGCCAGCCAAAAGTTGCGCAACGATCTTCCCCACCGTCAGACAGATAGCAATCAACGCGATAGTTTCAATCAGCACCAGCGAGGTGATCATGCGGCCCACATCCGGCTTTTCGAACGCCGTCGGGACTTCCTGGTCATCCGGAATACCGTTCGGTGTAGTGGAGTGTTTCACCAGATAGCGCGCCACCGGACCGCCAATCAAGCCGCCCAGCACCAAACCGAACGTTGCACAGGCCATCGCCACTTCCGTCGCATTGGTGAAGCCATAACGTTCAATGAACAATTTACTCCAGGCAGCACCCGTACCGTGACCGCCCGAAAGCGTAATAGAACCGGCCAGCAGCCCCATCAGTGGATCAAGCCCTAACAGGCTAGCCATACCAATGCCAATGGCATTTTGCATCACCAATAGGCCAACAACCACAATCAGGAAAATACCAACCACACGCCCACCAGCGCGCAGACTGGCAATGTTGGCGTTCAGGCCAATGGTGGCGAAGAAAGCCAGCATTAACGGATCGCGCAGGGACATATCAAAGTTGACTTCCCAGCCCATGCTTTTTTTCAGTACCAGTAGCGCCAGCGCCACCAACAAACCACCCGCAACAGGTTCCGGTATGGTGTATTTCTTCAAAAAGGAGACGGAATGGACCAACTTACGCCCGAGCAGCAACGTCAGCGTTGCAGCAACAAGCGTTGCTAAAGTATCGAGATGAAACATAGTTACTCCTTTGTATCCGCATCACTCTTTCATACTCGTCATACTTCATCGCGCAGTGGCACCTTCATGAAATATGACGGGTATCGAGTCATGCTTTCCTGGGTCAAATTCTCAGCTGTTAATGAACAAATGGCATGGATTTTAAGCAGAAAAATACCAAAAGTTATATAAAAAAGTGCATTTATCTCATTTAAATATTTAGAAGAAGGTGTAGCAAACGTTTGCTTTTCTCTTTTGCTCAGCTAAAATGCCCGCTTTGCTTCCACGGGATTGTTTTCGATGTCTGTTTCCACCCTCGAGTCAGAAAATGCGCAACCGGTTGCGCAGACTCAAAACAGCGAACTGATTTACCGTCTTGAAGATCGTCCGCCGCTTCCTCAAACTCTGTTTGCCGCCTGTCAGCATCTGCTGGCGATGTTCGTTGCGGTGATCACGCCAGCGCTATTAATCTGCCAGGCGCTGGGTTTACCGGCACAAGACACGCAACACATTATTAGTATGTCGCTGTTTGCCTCCGGTGTGGCGTCGATTATTCAAATTAAGGCCTGGGGTCCGGTTGGCTCCGGGCTGTTGTCTATTCAGGGCACCAGCTTCAACTTTGTTGCCCCGCTGATTATGGGCGGCACAGCGCTGAAGACCGGTGGTGCTGATGTTCCTACCATGATGGCGGCTTTGTTCGGCACGTTGATGCTGGCAAGTTGCACCGAGATGGTGATCTCCCGTGTTCTGCATCTGGCGCGCCGCATTATTACGCCGCTGGTTTCTGGCGTTGTGGTGATGATTATCGGCCTGTCGCTAATTCAGGTTGGGCTAACATCCATTGGCGGCGGTTACGCAGCCATGAGCGATAACACCTTCGGCGCACCGAAAAATCTGTTGCTGGCAGGCGTGGTCTTGGCCTTAATTATCCTGCTTAACCGTCAGCGTAACCCATATTTGCGCGTGGCTTCACTGGTGATTGCGATGGCGGCAGGATATGCGCTGGCGTGGTTTATGGGCATGTTGCCAGAAAGCAACGAACCGATGACGCAAGAACTGATTATGGTGCCAACCCCGCTCTACTACGGTCTTGGTATTGAATGGAGCCTGCTGCTGCCGCTGATGCTGGTCTTTATGATCACTTCGCTGGAAACTATTGGCGATATCACGGCGACGTCTGACGTTTCCGAACAGCCAGTGTCCGGTCCGCTGTACATGAAACGCCTGAAAGGCGGCGTGCTGGCAAACGGCCTGAACTCGTTTGTTTCGGCGGTGTTTAACACTTTCCCGAATTCCTGCTTCGGGCAGAACAACGGTGTGATCCAGTTGACCGGTGTTGCCAGCCGCTATGTCGGTTTTGTCGTCGCGCTGATGTTGATCGTGCTGGGTCTGTTCCCGGCAGTGAGCGGTTTTGTACAACACATTCCAGAACCGGTTCTGGGCGGTGCAACGCTTGTAATGTTTGGCACCATCGCCGCCTCCGGTGTGCGTATCGTTTCTCGTGAGCCGCTGAACCGTCGGGCGATTCTGATTATCGCGCTGTCGCTGGCGGTCGGTCTGGGCGTGTCTCAGCAGCCGCTGATTTTGCAGTTTGCCCCTGAATGGCTGAAAAACCTGCTCTCCTCCGGGATCGCCGCGGGCGGTATTACTGCCATCGTGCTGAATCTGATTTTCCCACCAGAAAAACAGTAATTCACTGGCGGCGGTAAGATAATTACCGCCGTAGTCTCACCTCTTTCACCATTCCCGCCTTGAGGATTGCGCGTAAATCGTGCATAACTCCCTTATGTGCATTTCACGGGATGGAAGACCATGAAATTTATTGGGAAGCTGCTTCTCTACATTCTCATCGCTCTGTTAGTGGCGATCGCTGGCCTCTATTTCCTTCTGCAAACCCGCTGGGGAGCAGAACATATCAGCGCATGGGTTTCCGATAATAGCGACTATCATCTGGCCTTCGGGGCGATGGATCACCGTTTTTCCGCGCCATCTCATATCGTGCTGGAGAACGTCACGTTTGGTCGTGATGGTCAGCCCGCTACCCTGGTGGCAAAAAGTGTCGACATTGCGCTAAGCAGTCGGCAACTGACCGAACCACGCCATGTCGATACCATCCTGCTGGAAAACGGGACGCTGAATCTCACCGACCAGACCGCGCCGCTGCCGTTCAAAGCCGATCGTCTGCAACTGCGTGATATGGCGTTTAATAGCCCGAATAGCGAATGGAAACTGAGCGCGCAACGGGTAAATGGCGGCGTGGTTCCGTGGTCACCAGAAGCCGGTAAAGTGCTAGGTACGAAGGCGCAAATTCAATTCAGCGCCGGATCGCTTTCGCTCAATGATGTTCCTGCCACCAATGTACTGATTGAAGGCAGTATTGATAAAGATCGCGTTACGCTGACTAACCTGGGTGCCGACATCGCCCGCGGGACATTAACCGGAAACGCGCAGCGTAACGCCGACGGCAGCTGGCAAGTGGAAAATCTGCGGCTGGCGGATATCCGTCTACAAAGCGAAAAATCGCTAACTGACTTCTTTGCACCATTGCGCTCTGTCCCGTCGTTGCAGATTGGTCGCCTGGAAGTCATTGACGCTCGTCTGCAAGGTCCGGACTGGGCGGTGACCGACCTCGATCTCAGCTTGCGCAACATGACCTTCAGTAAAGATGACTGGCAGACACAGGAAGGCAAACTGTCGATGAACGCCAGCGAGTTCATTTATGGTTCGCTGCATTTATTTGACCCGATTATAAACGCGGAATTTTCCCCGCAGGGCGTAGCACTGCGCCAGTTCACCAGCCGCTGGGAAGGGGGCATGGTCAGAACGTCAGGGAACTGGTTGCGTGACGGGAAAATGTTGATCCTTGATGATGCGGCAATTGCCGGACTGGAATATACCTTGCCAAAAAACTGGCAACAGTTGTGGATGGAAACGACACCCGGTTGGTTAAACAGCCTGCAACTGAAGAGATTTAGCGCCAGCCGCAATCTGATCATTGATATCGACCCTGACTTCCCGTGGCAGCTCACCGCGCTCGATGGTTACGGTGCCAATCTGACGCTGGTTACCGATCATAAATGGGGCGTCTGGAGTGGCTCGGCGAATCTGAATGCCGCCGCCGCAACGTTTAATCGTGTTGATGTCCGTCGTCCGTCGCTGGCGCTAACTGCCAACAGCAGCACGGTGAATATCAGCGAACTGAGTGCATTTACTGAAAAAGGCATTCTGGAAGCCACCGCCAGTGTTTCACAAACGCCACAACGTCAGACCCATATCAGCCTGAATGGACACGGTGTGCCGGTGAATATTTTGCAACAGTGGGGATGGCCTGAACTACCGTTGACTGGCGACGGCAATATTCAGCTTGCCGCCAGTGGCGATATTCAGGTCAATGTCCCGCTGAAACCTACGGTTAGCGGGCAATTGCATGCCGTGAATGCCGCAAAGCAGCAAGTGACTCAAACCATGAATGCGGGCGTAGTTTCCAGTGGTGAAGTTACGTCGACGGAGCCGGTGCAGTAAAAGTCAATTTCGCCGGGTACGCTCAGACATACCCGGCATTTCTTCAATAGATTACAACGTGATTGTCAGCAAGTTAGCCGCTGGCATCACCACTACCCCCAACTCACTTTCAGCCTGCGAACCGCCTTGCAGACCATTTACTTTCACAACATTGCGCAAGCACAGCGTCCAGTTCTTCACCACGCCCGCACCATTCACAGTAATTGTGTTGCCAGTACGCGCCGCTTTCAGGGTGAAAAGAACGGAACCATCGGCAGCGGGCACTTCACAGATGGCTTCATGCCCGTCTTGCAGATTAAAGAGCTGGAATGCCGTGCCTTCGTGCCACGCGTAATCGGGACGTTGCTCGTTGTTGCCCAGCGCCAGTAGGGTGTTATCACGCACATAAACGGGCAGACTCAGGAAGCCGTGCTGCTGTTTATGCCAGCGACTACCATCGAGTTCATCGTTGTGCCACAGGTGTGTCCAGCGACCTTCCGGCAAGTAGAACTGCACATCGCCCGATTCAGTGAACACCGGAGCAACCATCACGTTGTCGCCTAACATGTATTGACGGTCAAGGTAATCACAAGCCGGATCGTCCGGAAACTCCATCATCATGGCCCGCATCATCGGCGTACCCCGCGCGTTCGCACGAGCAGCCTCACGATACAGATACGGCATCATGCGGCATTTCAGTTGCGTGAAGAAGCGCACCACATCACAGGACTCATCATCATAGGCCCACGGCACACGATAAGATTTGCTGCCGTGTAAACGGCTATGGCTGGAGAGCAAACCAAACGCGCACCAGCGTTTGTAAACGTGCGCCGGAGCGGTATTCTCAAAGCCGCCGATATCGTGGCTCCAGAAACCAAAACCTGAAAGGCCAATAGACAAACCACCGCGCAGGCTTTCCGCCATTGATTCGTAGTTAGCGTAACAGTCGCCACCCCAATGTACCGGGAATTTCTGCGCACCGACGGAGGCCGAGCGGGCAAACAAGACGGCTTCTTCCTCGCCGACGGTTTCCTTGAGCACGTTCCACACCAGTTCGTTGTAGATGTACGCATAATGGTTATGCATTTTCTGCGGATCGGAACCGTCAAACCATTGAACATCGGTTGGAATACGTTCGCCAAAGTCGGTCTTAAAGCAATCAACGCCCATCGCGACCAGACCTTTCAGTTTGTCGGCGTACCATTTGCAGGCATCCGGATTGGTAAAGTCATAAATCGCCAGACCTGGCTGCCATTTATCCCACTGCCACAGCGAACCGTCCGGGCGTTTGAGTAAATAACCTTTCTCTTGTAACTCTTTAAAGACAGGGGATTTTTGCCCGATATAGGGGTTAATCCAGACGCAGATTTTCAGCCCTTTCGCTTTCAGGCGGCGGATCATCCCTTCCGGGTCCGGGAAGGTCAGCGGATCCCACTCAAAATCGCACCACTGGAAGGCTTTCATCCAGAAACAGTCAAAGTGGAAAACATGCAGTGGCAGATTGCGTTCCGCCATACCATCGATAAAGCTGTTTACCGTCGCTTCGTCGTAGTTGGTGGTAAATGAAGTGGTTAGCCACAGGCCGAAGGACCACGCGGGCGGCAGCGCCGGACGACCAGTAAAACGGGTATAACGATCAAGTACCGCTTTCGGCGTCGGGCCGTCGATAACAAAGTATTCGAGATATTCACTCTCAACGCTGAACTGCACTTTGGAGACTTTCTCCGATCCCACTTCAAAAGAGACGCATTGGGGATGATTGACCAGTACACCATAACCACGGTTAGTCATATAGAACGGGATATTTTTATACGCCTGTTCAGTACTTGTGCCGCCGTCCCGGTTCCAGGTCTCTACCGTCTGGCCATTGCGCACCAGGGCAGTAAAGCGCTCTCCCAGACCGTAAACTGTTTCGCCAACGCCAAGATCCAGCCGCTCAAACATATAATTTCGTTGATTATTCGTGTCCTGCACGTAGCCATTATTTTTCACCTGACTACCGGTAATACGTTCGCCGTTGCGCAGAAAATCCAGTGACCAGAACTCACCTTTGCTGACACGCGCACTTAAGTTGCCACTTTTAAACTCAGCGTAACGTTCTGTGTTTTCGATTGTGACCTTCACGTCCTGCAAAATATTGAGCGGGTAATGAGGACCGTTATTCAGCGCCCCCTGAAAATGCTCAATCCGTACACCGACAATACCTTCCTGTGGGGAGAAAAAGCGCAGCGTAAATAAAGGCGTATCAAGCTGCCAGGTACGTTCACGCACATCACGGGGGGCAGCATAGACCACCATTTCATTACCCTGCGGTTCAACCTCGAACACCTGAAGCGGGTGAATCAAATTGAGGCCAGGTTGAATCAACCAGTTTCCGTCGCTAATTTTCATTGCCGTTCCTTAGTTCTGCACTTCTTGAGAGGTGAATTGTTGCTGGCAACGGCGTTTGCCCTGGGCCAGCTGTTCCATAACGGTTTTCAGATTGTGCGTCGTGAGTGAGTAGTAGCGTTTAGCGATAATCGCGCTCAGCAAGTAACAGATCGCCGGAACAATCGTGAATAGCGCGATAATGATGCTAATCGTGGCACTGTTCTGCGCTTTTTCTGCCGCATCATATCCGCCATAAGCCAGCATCCAGCCGATAAGAGCGCCGCCGAAGGCCAACCCCAGTTTGAGCACAAACAACGTGCCAGCAAAACTGATCCCGGTCAGGCGTTTACCATTGCACCACTCGCCGTAGTCGACGGTATCGGACATCATTACCCACTGGATAGGTGTCACCAGTTGATGCAACACACCAATCACGAAGATGAAGACAAACATGGTGATGCTGGCCTGCATAGGAACAAAGAACATCGCCAGGCTAATCACTGCCAGCAGGGCGTTCGTCCACCAGAAGATAGTGACTTTACATTTCCAGTCGGTCAGCGGTTTCGCCAGTGCGGAACCAATCAGGTTACCCACGCAATAAGTGGTAAGAAAAGCGACAAACACTTCCGGCGTACCCAAAATCCATGTGACGTAATACATCATCGCCCCGCCGCGTACGCACACCGCCAGAATATTGAAAATGGTCAGGAAACCGACAATACGCCACTGGTCGTTTTGCCAGATATCACGTAAATCTTCCCGCATAGACGTCGTTGTAGGTGGTGCTTCAACGCGTTCTTTAGTGGTGAAGAAACAAAATGCCAGCATCATAAATGCCACCACGGAAAGGACCGCGATACCGCCCTGGAAACCGAGTGGTTTATTATCACCACCAATTAAATTAACCAGCGGCATCATCAGCACAGTAGAGAGCATGCCTCCCGCGGTCGCCAGCACAAAACGCCAGGATTGCAGCGAGATACGCTGAGTCGGGTCATTGGTGATTACACCACCCAATGCGCAGTAAGGGATATTGACGACGGTATAAAGTAAGGTAAGTAGGGTGTAAGTAATTGCTGCATAAATCATTTTTCCGTTCATACTGAGATCTGGCGTGCTATAGGCCAGTACACAGACGATCCCGAATGGCAGTGCGCCAAACAGTACCCATGGACGAAATTTACCCCAGCGAGAGCGCGTTCGATCGGCCAACAACCCCATGCAAGGATCGGAAATCGCATCCAGTGCACGAGCGACCAAAAACATGGTTCCGACAAATCCGGCAGGAATGCCAAAAATATCGGTATAAAAGAACATCATATATAACATTACGTTATCGAAAATAATGTGGCTGGCGGCGTCTCCCATGCCATAACCAATTTTCTCTTTAACGGACAACACTTCACTCTTCATCTGCTTTTCCTTGATGCTATAGGGGTGCTGAGACCGATAACGCATTTTGTAAACCATCCCTGTGAGAGCGAATATTCCGATATCTGGTTATTAATTTATGATTCTTGTTTTATGTGATCGTGGTAGCGTAAATTACGCTCATATATCATTGTAAAATATGGGTTTTATATGAAATATAATGCTTTCGTGATAATACGCTGCATGTATTAGGCGGAAAAAACTGATCTGGGGGATGTAGAAACTCAAGGAAGTAGCTATAATGCGCCCCGCCTCCATGTAGCAATCGAGGCGCGGAAGATCGTCGTCTCCGGTGAGGCGGCTGGACTTCAAATCCAGTTGGGGCCGCCAGCGGTCCCGGGCAGGTTCGACTCCTGTGATCTTCCGCCAATTTGCCTCTACTGACGTTTTCCAACCCCTTGTAATACAGTCAATCCAGATATTTTCTACTGCTCAATATTTAATCGGCTTCAGGAATACCTGATCAAAGGTTTTGTGATGGACGATGAGCGACTGAAGAATCCGTCTGTCGGTTCTTCTGTCCTCGAACGCATCCGCGATATTCGCGCCAGCATGCGCCGTGTTTATTTGCAGGTGATTTGCCCCCCTGCTGACTCTCAGCCAACTGTATCGCCATTAAGGTGAAGATGTTGTTTTACACGCCCCAAAACACCCTTTTTTTATACGACGATTCTATTCCTTTAACCGCTGGCGAAAAAAACTGACCTATAAACTTCACCAATAATCAGACTGCCATCAAGATTAATTTTTTCATTTAATATATCAAATAAACTTGTTTTATTTTTACTATCAAAAATAGCTCATTGCCTTACTATAATTAATATATAAATTCGGTGATTAATTCTTAACATGCTTTTGCTAATAATCTCAATTGCTGGCCCTATAATATTGCGCTAGCATTGCTTTCTGGTGGTATCAGCGATACTCAAAAATTCTTAATATAATACTCATTCGACTGGTACTTATTTGTAACTCAGTTATATTTTGTCGCCCGGTGATTCAGAAGAATGCAAAAAATGGCTACCACTCCATCAAAAATACTTGATCTCACTGCCGCGGCATTTTTACTTGTCGCCTTTCTGACTGGTATTGCGGGCGCTCTCCAGACTCCCACCCTAAGTATATTCCTCGCAGATGAACTGAAAGCCCGTCCTATAATGGTAGGTTTTTTCTTCACCGGTAGCGCTATTATGGGAATTCTGGTCAGTCAATTTCTGGCAAGGCACTCCGATAAACAAGGCGACCGTAAATTACTGATCCTGCTATGTTGCTTATTTGGAGTGTTGGCCAGCACTCTTTTTGCGTGGAATCGCAACTACTTCATTCTCCTCTCTACGGGCGTACTTCTGAGTAGTTTTGCTTCCACTGCAAACCCGCAAATGTTCGCCCTCGCCCGTGAACACGCCGACAGAACAGGCCGTGAGACGGTCATGTTCAGTACATTTTTACGTGCTCAGATCTCGCTTGCCTGGGTTATCGGGCCACCGCTCGCTTATGAGCTGGCAATGGGATTTAGTTTTAAAGTGATGTATCTCACCGCTGCCATCGCATTTGTTATTTGCGGTTTAATA
The DNA here is from genome assembly GCF_030295175.1 of Escherichia sp. HH091_1A. Classification (NCBI taxonomy): domain Bacteria; kingdom Pseudomonadati; phylum Pseudomonadota; class Gammaproteobacteria; order Enterobacterales; family Enterobacteriaceae; genus Escherichia; species Escherichia sp. HH091_1A. The sequence goes on from NZ_AP025747.1 coordinate 4,480,240, forward strand.
GTCTGGTTTTTTTTGCCATCAATACAAAGAAATATTCCTGTCGTTACCCAACCCGTAGAAATTTTACCCTCCATCCATAGAAAGCGAGATACACGGCTACTTTTTTTAGTCTGTTCAATGATGTGGGCGGCGAATAATCTCTACATGATAAATATGCCGCTATTTATTATTGATGAACTGCATCTAACCGATAAACTGGCTGGAGAAATGATTGGTATTGCTGCCGGTCTGGAAATTCCGATGATGTTAATCGCAGGCTATTACATGAAACGTATTGGCAAGCGACTATTAATGCTCATTGCTATCGTGAGTGGTATGTGTTTTTACGCCAGCGTACTCATGGCGACGACTCCGGCAGTTGAGCTGGAATTGCAAATTCTAAATGCCATTTTCCTTGGTATTCTCTGTGGTATCGGCATGCTTTATTTTCAGGATCTGATGCCTGAAAAAATAGGCTCTGCGACAACGTTATATGCAAATACCTCACGCGTCGGCTGGATTATCGCCGGCTCTGTTGACGGAATTATGGTTGAAATCTGGAGCTACCACGCGTTGTTCTGGCTGGCGATAGGGATGTTGGGTATTGCGATGATTTGCCTGCTGTTTATTAAAGATATTTAGCTCACCAGTCTGAGCTAAGAAAAATCGGCGTGGCGCAAACAGAGCCATCCTCGCCATTTTTGCTATCATGCCTGCATACATAAACGACAAAACAGTATGCAGAGGGAAAAATGGGTTCCACCAGAAAGGGGATGCTGAACGTTCTGATTGCCGCCGTGTTGTGGGGAAGTTCAGGGGTCTGCGCGCAATACATCATGGAGCAAAGCCAGATGTCGTCGCAGTTTTTGACTATGACGCGTTTGATATTCGCCGGTTTGATTCTGCTGACGCTATCATTTGTTCATGGTGATAAAATCTTTTCTATTATTAACAATCACAAAGATGCCATTAGCCTACTGATTTTTTCCGTGGTTGGCGCGCTAACCGTACAGCTCACTTTTTTGCTAACCATCGAAAAATCGAACGCAGCCACGGCAACGGTGCTGCAATTCCTCTCACCGACGATTATCGTCGCCTGGTTCTCACTGGTGCGTAAATCCCGCCCGGGCATTCTGGTTTTTTGCGCTATTTTGACATCGCTGATCGGGACTTTTTTATTGGTGACACACGGTAATCCGACGTCATTATCGATCTCTCCGGCCGCGTTATTCTGGGGCATTGCCTCGGCATTTGCTGCTGCATTCTATACCACCTATCCCTCAACGCTGATTGCCCGCTATGGCACGTTACCGGTCGTCGGCTGGAGTATGCTCATTGGTGGTCTGATCCTGCTGCCATTTTATGCCAGACAAGGGACAAATTTTGTGGTTAATGGCAGTTTGATTCTGGCGTTTTTTTATTTGGTGGTCATTGGTACGTCCCTGACATTTAGTCTGTACCTGAAAGGAGCACAATTAATTGGCGGTCCAAAAGCCAGCATTTTAAGCTGTGCAGAACCATTAAGTAGCGCGCTGCTCTCTTTGCTGTTGCTGGGGATCACATTCACATTGCCGGACTGGCTGGGCACACTGCTGATTCTGTCATCGGTGATTTTGATTTCAATGGATTCCCGTCGCCGCGCCAGAAAAATAAATCGTCCGGCGCGGCATGAGTGAGAATTACCAGCCAGGCACCGCGCCACCGTTAAAGATGGTTTCTGCCGCTTTAGCGACTTCGGGCGATTGATAAGATTGCAGAAATTCCTTCACGTTTTCTGCATTCTTATTATCTTCCCGTGCCACCAGAATATTCACATACGGCGAATTCTTATCTTCAATAAATACGCTGTCGTGCACCGGAGAAAGCCCGGTCTGCTGAATGTAAGTGGTGCTGATAATCGCCACATCAACTTTGGGATCATCCAGTACGCGCGGGAGCTGCGCCCCCTCGAGTTCCATAATCTGCAAATGACGAGGATTCTCGGTTATATCCAGCGCGGTAGGTAGTAACCCTTTTCCCTCTTTCAGAGTAATTAGCTTCTCTTTTTGCAACAGTAAAAGCGCGCGACCAAGGTTGGTCGGGTCGTTGGGGATCGCCACTGTCGCGCCTTCTTTTATTTGCGCCACGGTTTTGATTTTTTTGGAATAACCCGCCATGGGGAAGACAAATGTATTTCCCACCGCTACCAGTTTATAACCATGCGCCTGATTATCTTGTTCAAGAAAGGGTCGATGCTGGAAGACGTTCGCATCAAGCTCGCCATGATTTGTCGCATCGTTCGGTAGCAACGAACCGCTAAATCCTACCAGTTCAACATCGAGGCCATATTTCTCTTTTGCCACCTTTTTAGCGACTTCCGCGACATCTTGTTCTGCGCCATTAATAACGCCCACTTTAATGTGCTTTTCATCGCTGCTGCTCTGGTCGCAACCTGCCAGCAGAATTCCTGCCAGTAATAATGCGGCCCCCGCCCGTAGATGATGTGTTGTCAGTTTCATTTTTTATCTTTTTTTAATCGTTAACTGACTATAATGGCAAGATCACTACGATTTAAAAAACGAAAAGCTATCGAATAGAAGAAAAAGGTATATAAAACTGGCACTTCTTACTGACCACGCAAACACCTTTCGTACAGCATGATGAGAGCGGCAAAAGCAAACTACACTTATGCTTCATTCGATGCACATTTGCAGAAGGTTGCAGCTATGAAGCCAACGATGCTACTCATGATTACCGTATTCCTGACTTTCCCAGCCATTTCTCAGGCCGAGTCGCCATTCAGTTCTCTACAGTCGGCAAAAGAAAAGACCACGGTATTGCAAGATTTACGTAAAATTTGCACGCCACAGGCGTCATTATCAGACGAAGCGTGGGAAAAATTAATGTTGTCTGATGAGAGTAACAAACAACATATCCGCGAAGCTATTGTGGCGATGGAGCGTAATAATCAGAATAACTACTGGGAAGCGCTGGGTAAGGTGGAATGCCCGGATATGTGAATTTCGCACACCTCCGCGCTCAGGCCAGCAGCCACTGACGTACGCTCGCACATCAGTAAATCACCTGCTTTTTCAAATTCCAATCAGAATTGAACCCGTTCATCAGGATTGTGGATAAAATTCCCTCTACATTATTTTCATTTCATCACATAGAAAATCTTATCTCATTGAAACAATACTTGTTTTTAATGCAGAAAAGGAAGTCCAACGGATGGGCATAAAAATGAGCGAATTTTGATATCACCACCCTCTAAAAAATGGTGAAGTCTGAACAAAGAATGTTCGAAAGGAGAGAGTAGAGATGGAAAGCGCAAATCTGGATTTAGAAGAAAATAAAGAAATTGCCAGTAAGTTCGAACGTGCACTAGGTATGGGAGCAACGCTTGCAGAACTGCATGGCATAACCCCGGATACCCTTGAAGGCGTTTATGCTTACGCTTATAACTTTTATGAAAAAGGAAGACTTGACGAAGCTGAACTCTTTTTTAAATTTCTCTGTATTTATGATTTCCAAAATTATAATTATTTAAAGGGATATGCCGCCGTCTGTCAGTTGAAGAAAGATTATCAAAAGGCATTCGACATGTATCATATCTGTTTGATGCTATCTCCCGATAACGATTTCTCTTTGGTTTATTATATGGGCCAATGCCAGATGGGCTTAAAAAACATTAAAATGGCCACGGAGTTATTTAATACAGTAGTAACCTACAGTCAAAATGAAAAAGTTAAAGAGATGGCTAATGCTTATCTTGAACTCTTGACAGCCAATTCCGAAGAGGAAGTTCAAACAGAGTGAGTCGGCAAAATGAACATAAACGTAAAAAAATCTCCTTTTACGCCTGAAGAAGCAACCAAGAAATATAAAGAGGAAGCAACAATTGATTTAAAAAACAACTATGCCAATAAAATAAATGAGAAGAATAACAATAAACACATTGCTTATTTTCCCGTTGATGCCATTTTAGATGGAAATAAACATCTGCCATGAGTTAAATAATAAACAGTTAATTAAGCCAGATGATAGCTTAAAAAGGAGGTGAATTATGTCGGCACCGATTACGGGACAGACGATCACGTTTGAACAAATCAGCGAAACATTGCGTACACAATATAGCGATGAGGAAAAAAGACTGCAGGACAGCAGCAAAACGCAAGTTGATCCCATGCGGCTTAATAAAAACCCGAAGTCCCTTGATAACGATATTCGCGCTCGTCTTGAAAACAAACCTATGCTTGCTCCGCCTGAAATGCAGGTTTCAGATTCAGACAACGCCACTACAGCAAAGACGAACGATGCCCGCCTGACGATGATTTTGGGTAATCTAACAGGCATTGCCGATCAGGATATTACAACACGTTTGCATAATAACCTTGACAGCACCCTGCTTCGACACGAAATGGCACATAATAAGTTTCGTGAATTAAGTGACGATTACTCCTCGTCATTAGATTCCGCGCAAAAAGCCGACGACATCATGCATCAGGCCAATAATAATTACAATGCGGTCGATAAAAAGGTGCAATCGCTGGAGAAAAAAGTCAATACATTGAATCAAGAGCTGTCGCAACTGCAACCTGGCGATCCGCAATATAATAAAGTACTGACGCAAAAAAATGCGGCTGAAAAAACACTCACGCTGTCATTACAAAAAAAATCGTTAGCTGAGAAATCGTTAAATACAGCCATTATGGATGCTGATGCTGCGATCGGCCAAAGTATGGAAGTTTTTGACGAAATTCAACAGCAAGAACAGATTAATAACTTCACCACCAATATTTGCCTGACACAGGAAAACCAGAAAAACAGAAACGCGACAGCCACATTTATCCTTTTGATTACCTCAGTAATGGAAGTTATTGGGGACACCAATTGTGAATCTATTAAAAATCAATCTGAGGTAATGAAAGAGATTAACCATGTCAGGGAAAATAAACTCAATGAAACAGCACATAAATATACTACCACGACTAAAGTTTTAAAAATAGTTAATGAGTGTGTAACTGTAGTTACCTTTGCCGTAAGCGCAGTCTTAATTGTTGTTGGTCTTCTTGCTGCAGTTCCAAGTGGTGGTTCAAGTATTGCGGGTGCATTGGCACTTATTGGAGGAATAGCGGGCGCAGTAGTATTAGGTGTAGATATCACTTGTCAAATCGCTCTGGGCACCACGGCTACCGGCTGGATTTTAGGGAAAGTTGTAGAAGGTCTTTCGGCTGCGATTAAAACAGTTGATCCCACTCTGCTCGCAATCACCGCGCTTCTGGACGTTATTGGTGTCGATCAAGATACGATTGAACTGGTTAAAAGTATTTACGCAAGTGCAGCCGCTTCTATTGTCATGGCGACAGTAATGATTGGTGCAGCTGTAATATGTTCTGTAGCAATAGGGGCCGTTGTTTCTGCATTATCAAAAACAGCCGCCGAAGAAGTCACCAAAGAAATAACAAGCACTATAAAATCAACCATTGAATCAATTATTAATTCAGTTTCAAAAAATATTATAAAGGTATTAGACAGCGTATGCAGCGTGCTACAAACATCAGCCGTAGTGTTGAAGTTGATTGCCAAAATAAGTAATGGCCTGGAGAAAATAGGCTTACTCATCTGTGCAATAGCAACATCGACGATGAATTGTTTTGTTGCTGGAAACTCTGCCGACATGGCAATTTTACAACAGGACATGAGTAATCTATCAAAAACGCGTGAACAAATGCTTTCAGTATTGCAAAGGGTGGATAAAACCGTCGAACAAGAGGTAAGCCAGATGGTACGAGTATTACAACACCGAACTGAAGCCTTAAAATTTGCTTCCCATTCTATCGTATAAGAGGGTTTTAACATGGCCACCTATGAAATTAAAAATGCGTCCAGCACATCTAATATTAACAGTCTTGATAAAACAATCTTTGATAGAGATTATAGTAAAAAAAACAACATACCAAATGATAATAAAATTGTGCAATACTATAACCTTAAAGATATTAATCATGACATAAGCTCGCAGTTTATAATATTAAAAAATACAGACAGAGAAGTCTGTCCGGAACTAAGAGTAAAACTATTGGATAATCTTAATTACTCAAGGAGTACGCTAGATAATTTGAGGGGTGACCTTGACCAAGCTACAATTTCATCCAGTCAATCAAGCAGTTCTGCAGAACAGAGTTCTATTAAAATATCTAAATATAATATCCTTGATATGCTAGATAATTTGACCATGCGACAACAGGCTGTTATGGAGGAATTTTTAAGGGTATTCACATCAATGTATAAAGCCTCTGCTATGTCTGAGGCTATTATGAGCAACGTTTTTGAACAACTTGTCCAGTATCAGAAAACAGAAACCGTACACGCTACAATGGCAAGTTCGGCTGGTGTTCTTGCCGGGTCAACAGTTGGCGCAGCCGGAGCTGCAGCATCTGTTGTAGCAAATTTCAGAAGCCCTCCCGAAAAGATGCAAACCCTTACACCTGATCAGAAGCACACTATCAGTGGAACTGATGATAAAACACAGCGAGGATTAAAAAGGGAAGTTCAAGATCAACAAGCTTATCTCAAGCAAATAGATGAAGAAATAAAAACAACAACGAAAGATACAACACTTGATGAAGAACAAAAAGAAGAGACCCTGAAATATTACGATAAAGAAAAAGAAACTACGGAAGAAAAGATTAGAGATAAAAACGAGCGTATTAGTATAAAACATAACAAAAGATATAATAAATATTTTACTATAGGTAAAGCAGATGTACTTTCACAGCTTGTTAATCAATCAACTCAAGCATCACTTAGAATTCTAGAAAGTACTACTCATGCAGAAAAAGAAATTGTTGAGCAAGCTAAAAATGTGATGCATTCAGTTATGAGTAGCTATCTGGATCAAATTAATCGTGATGTTCAAGGAAGAGATCAGGCACTCAATTTATTACAGCAAATAATACAAACCATTATTGATACTGATAGTGCTATCGTTCAAGGCATTCGCTCATAAATTATTGCAATAATAGTTAATTATATTTAAGGAGGAATGACACATGATTAATAAAGATAATAATTTAAATATAGATATTTTACGTCAGCAGAATGCAAACATTCCTCTTAAAGAGGCATCCTCGCAAAGTGAGGAGCCTCATCAACTGGAAAACAGCAAAAGCGAGGGTAATTTGTATAACAGCGCCAGTAAGGATAATAATATTGGCGCTATGCTCAAGAAAGATGTTGAAAAACTATCAACTTTAGTCAGTGAACGTAGCCCGCGAAATGAAGACTGGAAATGCCAGCATGACATACAACTCAACTTCGTTAAAAACATGCTCAGAAATTTCCCAACTGAGAACCTGTCAGAGAAAGGATCTGCGCTCTTACACGAAAGTTATTCGCTGATAAAAAAAGTTCTGCAGCTTACAGAAAATGTTAATACTATTGACGGAAAATTAAAGGATCCCGCTAAAATATTGACCTTGCATAACTCTGTGAGAAAAAACCTGGCTAACGTTGCTCACAACGCAACCGGGTCAAGTGCAATGGCATCGACCAAAGGTACCTTAAATCACGCTATCGCTTCTTTAGAGAGTTCTGCGCCTGAAATGAGAAGTTCAGCAACCAGCAGTACTTTAACGGCCAGTAGTTCAAACGAATTTAAAAGTGATAAATATATATGCAGTGATATTGCTGATTTGATGAGTGTGCTCGGTAGCGACTACCTCGAAATTTATGCGAATAGCGTTGAGATAATGAGCGCATACTGGCAGGACTTCAGTGAACATATCCAAAGCAATATGGGAAAATGGACTCACTCTAATAAAAAAGGCGATGCGATAATTTTTGATGTCAATGCATTTCAAAAGGCCTTGATGCATTTTTATTATATCGATAAATATCCTAATGGTGATTTCCACTATCATTACAATCCAGACTATGTTTTATACCCTCCGGCACCTGCTGACAAAATTGGTGTACCACTAGAAGAAGCAGAAAAATGGTGCGCCGCTTTAGGACTTCCGGTAATTCCACCCGATCCCAAACACCGCACCCCTTCTCCGATTGTTGAAGTTGAACCACAAGGTAGCGGTTTATATGTTATTATTCCCAACCCTCAGATTATTGACAGTATGAGTCAATCTTCAGATTCAATGGTGCACAGGGATAATAAAGGGAAGGAAAAAAACATATCTAAAGAATTCACCGGTTATGAAATAAGCACAGCTGAATACCAGGCATGGTTAGCGGGTTATAATGGGCAAGCAGAAAACATGAAAACCGATGTGCAGGTTATCACGACTAAATACAGTACAGCCAACTCCACCTACGATACAATTATCAAATTATTATCTTCAACCATTACTGCGTTGTTTGATTCAGCAAAAGATTATTTGCGTTTCTGATTAAGTAACACCCACAATTATCTTCCACTATCTGGTCCCGAAAAATGGGACCAGCGTTTCATATTATTAAGCATCAGCTTTCATTCATTTCTTCATCACAATCTTACAAAATGAGCGTTTTTTGATAGAGCAATTCTGCCAATACTTTATTTTATATTGATCAAATTAATACTATGAATAGAGAAAACGGAAGGAGCGTTCTATGCAACTGCAACATGGAAAAAATAATACACAACAATATATATTTGGCGACTTTGTATTAAAAAACAATGGAATATTATTATTCAAGAATAAAGAATACCATATTCCCCCCAAAGAACTTGGGGTTATCATTCTATTACTTAATGCTGACGGTGAAATTGTTAGCAAAGAAGAGATTATTGATAAGGTCTGGAGCGCAAGTGTTGCCAGTGATGAATCTTTAACACGGTGTATTTATGCATTGCGCAAACTTTTGCATGAGAATAAACAGTGTAAGTATATCGAAACGGTCTATGGTCGTGGATACCGTTTTACTGTACCCATTGTGATTGTAACCGATAATGAACCGGTAAAGTCGACTACCACTCTTGCTGTTTTTCCATTTCGTACCGAAGGTTCAATCAATGTTCTAAAACTGCATTACGAACTTGTGCAGGGCCTTTCAAAATATGCTTTTTGTGGTTTAGATATTTTACCTGCCTCGGTAACGAATGAGGCCAGCGATTTCTCCACTATCCATCAGTTTATCAATAAAACAGGTCCAGAATATTATATTATGGGTCAGGTCGTTCACTATGGTAAAAACTGGCGTTTATTTATTGAATTAATCCATGCCAGAACACATAAATTGATTGATCATCAAAGTATTGATTTCAACCCCGATAATCCTCTTTCCGTATTATTATCACAAGTAATTAATATTCTTATTGAAAAAATACCCAATATTAATTTTAAATCTATTAATACACAACAAATGCCATCTCTGGATTCTGCTGTTATGTATATGAATGGCAGAATGGAAATGTATCGTTATACACCAGAGAGTTTGAAACGAGCATTAGTAATATTTAGAGATTGTGTGAGTACGCAACCGCAAAATACCTTGCCCTACTGTTGCCTGGCGGAATGCCATATATCATTAGCACTCCTTGGACTCAGTGAACAAAAACAAGCAATAACTACGGCAGTATCCTCCATTGAAAAGGCTCTTGAAATTAACCCTTCAAATTCTCAGGCATTGGGTTTACTGGGTTTAATCAGTGGGCTAAAAGATGAACATTCAGTGTCTAATGTGCTATTTAAGCAAGCACATTTACTCAAACCTAATTCGCCAGACGTTTATTATTATCAGTCTCTGCTATGCTTTTTGAACGGTGATCTTGCAAGAGCATTTAATCTAATAGAAAAAAGCATTGCTCTTGAACCCAATAAAATGGGCATAAGCATTCTTAAATTAATTATACTTTATTATACATCCCCCCTCGATAACGCGATATCTTTTGCATTAAATCTGAATAGTCAAAACACCTGTAATAATCCAATTATTACCTCTATTCTGGCTATGTTCATGGCACTGAAAGGACATAATGACAAAGCCAAAAGTTTATTGCTTAAACTTGAGCCTGAACATGGTCTTGATTACAGCTGTGTTAACTCGCTTTATACGAAGTTTCTGATCTATGGCGCATCTATAAAAAATGACATTATGAAGTTACTGGCAAATATTAACACTAACAAAATCAATGGTGTGATCTTGCCGTTAATTTACACTGTTTATGGTAAAAAAGAATATGAAAAGCGCTGGCAACAATTAGTTAAAGACAATGATTTATGGTCAAATGTTTTGCTTCACGACCCTCGTTTGCTCAATGTAAAAAATGAATTTAATACTATCAGTGCGATGCGTACTTCTGCGTAAGAACGAAGAGAAATTGCCCTGCTGATGCAGGGCAATTTAGTAGTTATTTCGTTAAAAATATCTCACACACAAACCAGAAGACTTTCCTGATCCTGGTGTTGGTGTTGATATACCAGTTTCAGGATTGAATTTCTCGTGAACCCCTATAAGTACAGTACTTGTCCAGTAATCCGTACTGCTAAATGTACTGCCATAAGCTTTCAAATTACCATATTCTCCCCACAACGTACCTACTTTTCGTGGAACTACACCACTACTTGGTCGCTGCGCTAATTCTAAAGATGACGCCACTTGTCCATAGCTATTGCATGATGCATTTATAATATCCCAAGTGTTATTACTGGCAGCACCTAAACTAGTAAACCATTTTTTCATCTTGAATTTGAATACAACATTATTCCCTTTACCATCTTTTGGTTTCCCGGTAATAGTGATTTCACTATTTAGGGGCAGACTTATTGTGACTTCTCCATTATTGTTAACATTAATACCATAGATGCCTGCCGTCCAATCATAATCTGTATTCTTCATATTATGGGTTAATACTAAGGTGAATTTAGCCCCATCAAATCCTGTTTCAGGAAAACCATCTGCCGCCCTGAATATTGCACCATTCACACTCAGTGAATCGACTGCCACAAAAGGAAGGATGGTATAGGAAGGTTGCCCGTTTACACGCCAACCGTTAATCTGCAGAAATGAATTTAAGTTCTCTCCTTCTTTGTAGGCCATATAGGTACGCTCATATATGCCATCACCCAAATATATCCATTTAGCCCCTTCTTTCTTCTCCACATTTTGTAAGTACACTGCATTATCCAGCAAATCCAGACCGTTATCCAACGGGTTACCAAAATCATCAGCTAATAAAACACTGACAGGTAAATCCGCCCCAACAACCACAACATCATCTCTTATACGAAGCTGTGAACCATGCGGACTCGCTTCACCCGGTTTAATAGTATAATTATTTGAATAATTGGCATCGCTCCAACCAACCATCTTCAGTTGTGCATTCAAATTCACTTCCGCGAAATGCGCCATATACTGTCTTTGATATTGCCCATTGCCGTTGTATATCCAATTATTACCCTGGATAGGATCTGCATTCCTGACTTTTACGTTTTCCTCATTAAGCTGAGCGACACCATCAGTAATAAAGTTACCCTGAGCATCACTAAGTACAACAGTCACCGTTATGCTCTCCCCAGCGATATATACCGTTTTGTCCGTGATAATCGTGGACTGAGTTTTTGCTGCTGCACCTGGTTGTATCCCGTATAGCGCGGAATCAATCTCCGTTGCCCATGTTTTTAATTTCAGACTGGCAACCAAATTTTTCTCGGCAAACCATGCTGTCCAGATCATGGTATATTCACCATTATTCTGTTCGACCCATTGCATCGAATCGGGGACTGCGCCGCCCACCGTAAAATTATCGATATATGATTCGATAACTCCTGATGTCAGCCCTAAAGCCGGGTTACCAAACTCATCCCGCAACGTTACTGTGACAGTTAATGACTCCCCGGCGATATATGTCGTTTTATCTGTCCTGATGGCTGAATTTGTTTGCACCGGAGCGCCACTATGGATGGAATAACTCTCTGATTGTTTACTGCTGCCCCACTCAGGCAAAGTCAACGTCGCGTGGTGAGAGTCTCCTGCCATTTGCGCCGACCATGTAGCAGTATAAACACCGGCGGTTTCAGACCATCCTCCTGAACGTACGGCTCCTTCCACTATTACGTTATCACCAGACAGTAAGGACTCGCCCCCTTCAACCAGGTTACCGTGCGCGTCTTTCAGCGTCACGGCGACGGTTATAGTGTCGCCAGCGGTGTATGCGTTTTTATCCGTGGCGATAGTTGATGTAGCTTGCGCCGGAGAACCGGACTGTATGTCATAGCGATCTGACGTTACACCATCACTCCACGTCTGCAATTGCAGGTTGGCGTGCTGATTGGTACTGGCAATCGTCGCCATACGGGTTGTGGTATACACGCCACCTGATTCAACCCAGCTTCCCGTTTCTGACGGGTCGGTGCCAGCCACCGTAAGCACACCATTAGCGGCTAACTGTGAAGCTGCACCGGTTACCAGATTATCGAACGCATCCCGGAGCGTTACCGTGATGGTGATTGTCTCTCCAACCGTATAGTTCGACTTATTTGTTTCAACGGTTGAAGTGAGCTGCGATGCATCACCCGGTACAAAGGTGATGCTCTGACTCTGGCTGCTACCGTTAATGCTGGCAGTGACCGCACTGGCTCCGGCGGTCTGGCTGGTGACGGTGATTATTGCCGCGCCGTCCGGCCCGGTGATAACCGTCGCGGCAACCGCTGCCCCGTTGTCCGCTGAGACGCTGACCGTCTGTCCGGCCAGCGCATTGCCGAACGCGTCGGTGACTTTCACCCGCAGCGTGTTCGCCGTCGAACCGTCTGCCACTGAGCCGTCCTTAATGACCACCAGATCCACGATCTTCGCGGTGCTGACATCAGCAATAAACGTCACGTTCTGGCTCAGAGTGCTGTTGTTGATGGTTGCGGTAACTGTACTGATGCCCGCCGTCTGGCTGGTGACGGAGATTTCCACGGTGCCGTCCGGCCCGGTGATAACCGTCGCGGCAACCGCTGCACCGTTGTCCGCTGAGACGCTGACCGTCTGTCCGGCCAGCGCATTGCCGAACGCGTCGGTGACTTTCACCCGCAGCGTGTTCGCCATCGCGCCATCTGCCACTGAGCCGTCCTTAATGACCACCAGATCCGCGATCTTCGCCGTGCTGACATCAGCAATAAACGTCACGTTCTGGTTCAGAGTGCTGTTGTTGATGCTGGCGGCAACGGCACTGATGCCCGCCGTCTGGCTGGTGACGGTGATTATTGCCGCGCCGTCCGGCTCTGTGATAACCGTCGCGGCAACCGCTGCCCCGTTGCCCGCTGAAACGCTGACCGTCTGCCCGGCCAGCGCATTGCCGAACGCGTCGGTGACTTTCACCCGCAGCGTGTTCGCCATCGCACCATCTGCCACTGAGCCGTCCTTAATGACCACCAGATCCGCGATCTTCGCCGTGCTGACATCAGCAATAAACGTCACGTTCTGGTTCAGAGTGCTGTTGTTGATGGTTGCGGTAACTGTACTGATGCCCGCCGTCTGGCTGGTGACGGAGATTTCCACGGTGCCGTCCGGCCCGGTGATAACCGTCGCGGCAACCGCTGCCCCGTTGTCCGCTGAGACGCTGACCGTCTGTCCGGCCAGCGCATTGCCGAACGCGTCGGTGACTTTCACCCGCAGCGTGTTCGCCATCGCACCATCTGCCACTGAGCCGTCCTTAATGACCACCAGATCCGCGATCTTCGCCGTGCTGACATCAGCAATAAACGTCACGTTCTGGTTCAGACTGCTGTTGTTGATGCTGGCAGTGACGGCACTGATGCCCGCCGTCTGGCTGGTGACGGAGATTTCCACGGTGCCGTCCGGCCCGGTGATAACCGTCGCGGCAACCGCTGCACCGTTGTCCGCTGAGACGCTGACCGTCTGTCCGGCCAGCGCATTGCCGAACGCGTCGGTGACTTTCACCCGCAGCGTGTTCGCCGTCGAACCGTCTGCCACTGAGCCGTCCTTAATGACCACCAGATCCGCGATCTTCGCGGTGCTGACATCCGGGATAAATGTCACGTTCTGGTTCAGAATGCTGTTGTTGATGCTGGCAGTGACCGTACTGATGCCCGCCGTCTGGCTGGTGACGGTGATTATTGCCGCGCCGTCCGGTTGCGTGGTGACCGTCGGAGCGACCGTTGCGCCATTGCCTGCCGTCACGCTGACCGTCTGCCCGGCAAGTGCATTCCCGTTAGCATCGGTGACCTTCACCCGCAGCGTGTTCGCCATTGCGCCGTCAGCCACTGAGTTATCCTGCGTCACCTCCAGACTCGCGATCTGCGCCGTGCTGACATCGGCGATAAACGTGACGTTCCGGCTCGCGGTACTGCTGTTGATACTGGCGGTGACCGCACTGGTGCCCGCCGTCTGGCTGGTGACACTGATTTCCACCGTCCCGTCCTGCCCTGTGATGACAGTCGGAGCGACCGTTGCGCCGTTGCCTGCCGTCACGCTGACCGTCTGCCCGGCAAGCGTATTACCGAACGCATCGGTCACCCTCGCCCGCAGCGTGTTCGCCGTCGAACCATCTGCCACGGCGTAATCCTGCGTCACTTCCAGCACCGCGATCTTCGCCGTGCTGACATCAGCAATAAACGTCACGTTCTGGCTCAGAGTGCTGTTGTTGATGGTTGCGGTAACTGTACTGATGCCCGCCGTCTGGCTGGTGACGGAGATTTCCACGGTGCCGTCCGGCCCGGTGATAACCGTCGCGGCAACCGCTGCCCCGTTGTCCGCTGAGACGCTGACCGTCTGTCCGGCCAGCGCATTGCCGAACGCGTCGGTGACTTTCACCCGCAGCGTGTTCGCCATCGAACCGTCTGCCACTGAGCCGTCCTTGATGACCACCAGATCCGCTATCTTCGCGGTGCTGACATCCGGAATAAATGTCACATCCTGGCTCCGACTGCTGTTGTTGATGCTGGCGGCGACGGCACTGATGCCCGCCGTCTGGCTGGTGACGGAGATTTCCACGGTGCCGTCCGGCCCGGTGATAACCGTCGCGGCAACCGCTGCCCCATTGCCCGCTGAAACGCTGACCGTCTGTCCGCCCAGCGCATTGCCGAACGCGTCGGTGACTTTCACCCGCAGCGTGTTCGCCATTGCGCCGTCAGCCACTGAATTATCCTGCGTCACCTCCAGACTCGCGATCTGCGCCGTGCTGACATCGGCGATAAACGTGACGTTCCGGCTCGCGGTACTGCTGTTGATACTGGCGGTGACCGCACTGGTGCCCGCCGTCTGGCTGGTGACAGGGATCTCCACCGTCCCGTCCTGCCCTGTGATGACAGTCGGAGCGACCGTTGCGCCGTTGCCTGCCGTCACGCTGACCGTCTGCCCGGCAAGCGTATTACCGAACGCATCGGTCACCCTCGCCCGCAGCGTGTTCGCCATTGCGCCGTCAGCCACTGAGTTATCCTGCGTCACCTCCAGACTCGCGATCTGCGCCGTGCTGACATCGGCGATAAACGTGACGTTCCGGCTCGCGGTACTGCTGTTGATACTGGCGGTGACCGCACTGGTGCCCGCCGTCTGGCTGGTGACACTGATTTCCACCGTGCCGTCCGGTTGCGTGGTGACCGTCGGAGCGACCGTTGCGCCGTTGCCTGCCAACACGCTGACCGTCTGCCCGGCAAGCGTATTACCGAACGCATCGGTCACCCTCGCCCGCAGCGTGTTCGCCATTGCGCCGTCAGCCACGGCGTTATCCTGCGTCACCTCCAGACTCGCGATCTGCGCCGTCCTGACATCGGCGATAAACGTGACGTTCCGGCTCTGGCTGCTGTTGTTGACGCTGGCGGTGATCACACTGGTTCCGGCCGTCTGGCTGGTGACACTGATCTCCACCGTGCCGTCCGGTTGCGTGGTGACCGTCGGAGCGACCGTTGCGCTGTTGTCTGCCGTCACGCTGACCGTCTGCCCGGCAAGCACATTACCGAACGCATCCGTCACCCTCACCCGCAGCGTGTTCGCCATTGCGCCGTCAGCCACGGCGTTATCCTGCGTCACCTCCAGACTCGCGATCTGCGCCGTCCTGACATCGGCGATAAACGTCACATCCCGGCTCTGGCTGCTGCTGTTAATGCTGGCAGTGACCGCACTGATTCCGGCGGCCTGGCTGGTGACAGAGATCTCCGCCGTGCCGTCCGGCTGTGTGGTGACCGTCGGAGCAACCGTTGCGCCGTTGCCTGCCGTCACGCTGACCGTCTGTCCGCCCAGCGCATTCCCGAACGCATCGGTCACCTTCACCTGCAGCGTGTTCGCCGTCGCGCCGTCTGCCACCGCGTTATCCTGGCTAACGACCAGATCCGCTATCTTCATCGTCCTGACATCGGCGATAAACGTCACATCCCGGCTCTGGCTGCTGCTGTTAATGCTGGCAGTGACCGCACTGATTCCGGCGGTCTGGCTGGTGACAGAGATCTCCACCGTGCCGTCCGGCTCTGTAATCACCGTCGGAGCGACCGCTGCGCCGTTGTCCGCCAACACGCTGACCGTCTGCCCGCCCAGCGCATTACCGAACGCATCGGTGACCCTCGCCCGCAGCATATTCGCCATTGCACCGTCTGCCGCTGAGCCGTCTTGCGTCACCACCAGCTCCGCGACCTGCGCCGTGCTGACATCAGCAACAAAGTTCACCGTTTTACTATCGCTGCTTTGATTGACCTTAGCCTCAACAGTGCTGGCATCCGCTACGGTACTACTCAGCACAACCTCCGCCATGCCATGCACATCCGTCCTGATGTCTGCACTCTGCCCTGCATTGGCAAATACAGCCGCCCCCTTCGTCACCGTAAAGGTGACGGTCTGCTCTGGCAGCACATTGCCAAACTGATCTTCCACCCGAACATTCACCGTATGTTGATCGCTACCATTGGCCAGCACATCCAGGCTACCCGTTGTCACTTGCATCGCGACGATTTGTGCGCTGGCGGCATCGCCACTAATACTGTAAACATTTGAAGTCAGGGCGCTCGCCCAGCCGGACATCTGTAGCTGTGCTTTTAAACCGGTGCCAGGAAGTAAAGCGGTATACGTTGCGGTATAAATGCCTTTTTGATCTTCATTCCAGGTAATGCTTTCCGCTTTTGTATTTGGCAGCTGGATAACCTGGCTGATAGCGTCTCGTTGCCCCCCGACCAGGTTTTCATAGCTATCCTTGAGCGTTACCGTAACTTTAATCGCACCGCCTGCGGTATAGGTCGTTTTGTCGGTAACGATAGAGGAATAAGCCAGCACAGCTCCGCTTTCGCGGATGACATACGCATCGGATTGCTGCGCGCTACTCCATGTCGATAGTTTCAGCGTGGCGTAATGGCTATTGCCAGCAATCTTCGCGGTTCGGGTGGTGGTGTAAACGCCATCAGACTCTTCGCTCCAGTTACCCGTTTCATTTTTATCTGTACCGCTCACCTCGACCACACCGCTACCCGCCAGCAGCGAAGCCATCCCTTTCACCAGGTTTTTCTGCTCATCCATAAGGGTAACTGACACTTTTATCTTGCCACCCGCGGTGTATGACACATCGTCCGTCTTGATGGTGGAGGTTAGCTGCGAGATATCGCCAGTGATAAAGCTCACTTCCACAGACTGACTACTGCCAT
Organism: Escherichia sp. HH091_1A; assembly: GCF_030295175.1. NCBI lineage: Bacteria > Pseudomonadati > Pseudomonadota > Gammaproteobacteria > Enterobacterales > Enterobacteriaceae > Escherichia > Escherichia sp. HH091_1A. Next base: position 4,497,765 of record NZ_AP025747.1, read on the forward strand.
TGATCTCGGCCTTGATAAGACTGTTTACCGCCTGGTCACTGGCAAGGTTAACGCTGGCAATCCCGTCTTTATCTGTCGTCACAATACCGCCATTTGGATCGGCAAAAACCGCCGCACCATTCACGACCGTGAAGGTAACATTTTGTCCCTGCAGTAAATTTTGATGCACGTCCCTGACCGTCACAGCGACGGTATTGTGATCGCGTCTGGCGACTGCGTTATTCGCGGTGATCTGCATCGCAGCGATTTTGGCGGTATCTTTATCACCCGCAATACTGAACGCATCCGAATGCTTGGTTTGCCAGCCGGGCATCGTCAGCTGGGCCGTTAATTTGTCGCCAATGAGATGGGCCGTATAGTTTGCTTTGTAAACTCCCTCACTTTCTTCCGTCCAGGCACTAACAGCATCAGTCTTCGTGTTGTCTACTTTAACAGCCTGTTTAAGAAGTTCTTTTCTTCCGGTAACCCCGTTGCCATTCTCATCTTTCAGGGTCACTTTTACGCCTATCGGCTTACCCGCGACGTAATTATTCTGGTCTGTTTCAATCATGGAGTCCGCTCGGGATGCCATATTAGCCACAATGGCAATCAGCGCTGGTGTTTTAGCAACATCGTCGCCGTTAAATTGTGGCATCAGCGACAACGCGCCTGACGTCTTCCCGGAGGTAACTAACTGGGTATAGGTTCCGTTACCGTTGTCTTTCCATTCGCTTAGGGCGAAATCTTGCAAACCTTTCGCATGGGTTTTTAATGTCATACCCGGGATAGGCTTGCCGCTGGAATCTCGCGCGGTATAGGTCAGCGTTGAGGTTGATTTTCCATCAGCAAGCAGGATTTGCAGATCGACAGAAAGCGTTGAATCGGCGAGGCTTAGTGTGGGTTTTTCCACGACTACCATACTTTCTTCACGCCGGGAGAAATTTCCTTTCGAATCTTCCGCTGTAACCGCTATCGGGTAAGTGTTGTCGGTTTCAGGCATTGCCGTGAATCGGTAGGGAGGAATGGTGACCTGAATATCCTTGCCGGAAACAGCTACTTTTCCGCCCGCTGATTGCAAGGAAGCGGCTTCGATGTCATAACCTTTCAGCGCGTATTTGGTTTGTAAGGAAGAAACCAGCGATTTAACCTCGCCCGGCTTGCCTTTCAGCGGATCGGTCAGCGTCAACCGCACCAGCTCTTTCTTGCGATATTCGAGGACAATATTGCTATTACGATCGACCAGGTCATAGCGACTGCCCGCAAGGCTGCGTCGTGCTGCAACTTCAGCCGGATCGAGCTGTTTTTGCAGTGAATGACCGGGTTGCAACGTCAACTCCATACCAATTCGGGTGTCGTTTTCTCCCTGTTTGCCCTGCCGTTGCTCGGCACTAAAGGAGATCAGGGGAACGGGGGTGTAACTCAAACCTGCGGTAATCGCGTGAGGATCATTTTGTCGCTCGTCTTTACCAAACAGCGCCACTTCATCGCCATAATATTGTTCATAGACCAACTTGCCGCCCAGCTGCGGCCAGGCCGGTAACCAGCCTTCGGCGCGAAGATCCCACCCGTTCGCCGGACGTGCTTCATAGTCATTGTCGAGTTCCGGTGCACTACGCCAGTTACTGAGGCGCAGATAACCGTTGCCGCTCAGTTTAAGGTAATCGCGCCAGTATTCAACGCCCATCCCGGTTCGGGTGTGATAGCGGGTCAGGTCATGATCGATAAACATATTGACGCCAGACATCCAGCTCGATGTGAAATAACGCCAGCCGATACCGTGGTTGGTTTGAGTGCGATCATCCGTACGGTGAAGTGTGTGCTGGCTGAAGACCAGGTTATCTGGCGTTTCGTACCAGGGATGGAGAAATTCAAATGAAGAGCTTTTAAGGCTGAAATCTTCATCAACACCCAGAGATACCCGGGCAGTTCCCCAGCGGCTGAGCCAGTCTGTCGCCTGCGCAGACACAGAAGAAGCCACCCAGCCACGCGCCATACTCGCAGCCTGTTCGCTGTCCATATCGCGCGCTAAAAGTGTCCCACTTTGTTGCGCCACTTCCGCGACCTGCATTTGTGGATCTTTACCGTCGCGCTCCATCTGCATTGCTTTCAGAGTGCGCGCTTCAGGGCTGTTACTGTTGATGAGTGGTACATCTATCTCATCGCCCTGACGCACATTGTCAAAGCCCCGCGCAAAGGTACGGAACTGATTCAGGCGACGTAATTCATCAACGGTAATACCAAAGCGTGCCGCGACCGTTGGTGGCGATTCCAACGCCCCCAAGGTGTATGGAATAGTTTTAACGTTCGACAGGATCAGTGACGCGGCAGTATCCGAATGCGCAGGGTTAACATGCGTAGGGGCAGCAGCCATAACAGGGAAAATAGTTTGTGTTATCAGGCAAATACCGGCGGTCAGACGACGTAAACGATCCCCCAATCCACATATGGTTTTATCACCCCGACGATCGCCATTCCCATGCGCTTTCCCTGCCATTTGTCATCCCTGTCGCTATGCGTTCAGATTAAATGACCTTTCTTTAACATGAGGGAAAATGATGATTCATGATTAGCAAATGATGAATGCTGGTAGAAGAATGGAAATAACAACAAGATAAGAACAATGCCTGATCAATGGTTATCAGGGGAAGAACAGGAGAGCTTTCCCGCCAGAGCAGTAACCCCTCCTGTAAATACGTTACTTCATTTTCACCTTTGCGGTGACCAATAACGCCGTCAGCAACATCAATGTGCCGGACAACATCAACGGCGAAGTCAGACCAATATTATCCAGCGCATAACCGCCGATTGCCGCGCCACAGGTATTAGCAAGCTGAATAACCGCCACCTGAATAGACCCGGCTTTTTCTGCCTGATCGGCCAGTGAGCGAGTGATCCACGTTGACCAGCCGACAGGAACCAATGCAAAAGTTAGCCCCCAGATAATCGCCACGCCGGTAGCTACGATTTTATCGCTTCCCCACAACGTCAGCACCAACGCACTCACAGCCAGTATTAACGGCGCGCCTGCTAAGGCCTGTTTTACCGAACGTTTAAGAATGAACGACGAAAGCGACGTACCGATAAAGCTGGCAATGCCAAAACTCAACAGCACCAGCGTTAAGCCATCCACGCTGAATCCCGCCAGGTTCATATACACCGGGCGAATATACGTGAAGAAAGCAAACTGCCCGGCGAAAGACATGAAGATGGCGCTCATCCCGGCCATCACGCCCGGACGCTGTAATAAGCGGAAAGTATTTTGCTTCTGATGCGAGGGTTCGCCAGGCAGCGAAGGCAATGATTTGATAATCCAGATAATACACAGCACGCCCATCACCGCCGCCGCATTAAAGACATTGCGCCAACCGATAAGCTCACCTAAAAAGCTACCCAACGGTGCGGCTATCACCAGCGCAATAGAAACCGCGCCGAAAATCACCGACAGCGCCTTCGGCACCGTGCGCGCTGGTACCAGACGCATGGTCAGCGACGCCGACATCGCCCAGAACCCGCCGAGTGCCAACCCCAGACAGGCACGACCGATTAAAAGCAAACTGAATGAGTTGGCAAAGGAAACCAGCAAGCAGGAGAGCGTCAGCAAAACGGCAAACAAAATAACAACGTAGCGGCGGTCAGTGGCCTGAATTGTCTGGGTAATAAACAAACTGGCAAACATTGCCACAAAGGCGGTCACGGTCACCGATTGCCCGGCAACCCCTTCCGAAATACCTAAATCCTGGGCCATTGGCGTCAACAAACTGACGGGCAAAAACTCAACGATAATCAGGCAGGCGACGCAAAACGCTACCGAGAAAACGGCGGACCAGTTCGGTCGGATGATGGCATCCGCGCCGCGGTTTTCGGCAATAAATTCACTCATGGTGTTACCCGTGGCATGTTTCAACGGAAAAGCCGACCACTTTAACACTGAAATGTGTGACACATTTAACGTTTTTGCAACTTTTACGGTGTTGTGGGAAAAGTTCGAGGCTGCTCGAAGAAATAAAAATCATAGGGCAAGCTGATATGCATTTTCGCGATTGGGTTAGGAATAAGGGATAAAGTATTGCACTTGGTGATATACTTTAATAACAGGACCTCAACGATATGCGCGTGTTTAAAACCAAATGGTTTGCAAGGGAAGCCAGGTCTCATGCAATAACAGATGAAGAGTTGTGCCGGGCCATTTTAGAAACGGAGCAAGGTAAAGCTGATGCACTTGGTGGTGGCGTTTTTAAAAAGCGCCTTCACCAAAATCGTGAGCGTGCAATTATTCTGGCAAAAGGGGGAAGCAATTGGTTTTACACGTTTTTATATGCAAAACAGGATATGTCGAACATCAATAGTCAGGAACTGGCTGGGTTTCGTGAACTTGCAAAGCATTATGCCTTCCTGACGAAAGCCCAACTAACAGCAATGATTAACACTAAAGAACTGACAGAGATCTGCTATGACTGCAAAAACTAAATTTAAAAGTCCTGCATTTGAGGCTATTCACAGCGCAGCTGCTGGATTGTCCAGCGTCGATGCTATTTCTGCCGAAACGATGCGTACTTTTGACAAAGCCTGCCTGACCAGCGTGCAAGACTTACAACCTGTTGAGATAAAAGCACTGCGGGAAAAATTAAAAGTGAGTCAGCCCGTCTTCGCTCACTATCTCAATACCAGCGTTTCAACTGTACAAAAATGGGAAAGTGGCGCTAAACGCCCCAATGGCATTTCATTAAAACTGCTCAGCATTGTGCAAAAACACGGGCTGGAGGTGCTGCTGTAAATAGAACGTAGATAATGCGTTCACCTACTGTCAGTTCCGATGCCGGATGCGGCGTGCACGCCTTATCCACCCACCAGCTCAGGCGCGGTCTGTAGGCTAATAAGACGAAACGATTTTAATGCAGCCAGTGAACGCCCTCAGCAGGCTGAAAGAATGCGTTATAGCGCATCTGAAAAGCATTAATATCCTGCATTTCAGGTTCGGTTTCGCGCAGAAAACCCAGCGCCAGCCTGACCTGAGCATCGGTAATCGGCGCGGCGAGGCGAGCTTTTTGTAAAATCCGATGCCATTGCAGCAGGTTCTGTTCGCTTCCATCGACAATGACAATTTGCCAGATGAGCAACACCTGCGCGGCGTTTTGCAGGTGCGACTCATCCGGGCGATGCAAATAACGTAAAAATTCCTCACCGGCTGACTTTCCCATTTGATCGACCATCGACTCCACGGGTACGACATCAATATTCAGCCGATCGCTGAGACGGCGAATCGCCTTTCTGGCCCCGGATGTCAGCACCCGAAAACCAATTACAAACACCACCGCCAGCGTAGCGAGCATTATCCAGATCATGAGTTCTCCTGCGTAATCAGAACTCATGATATCTGGAAACCCTCGCCAGTTACTAATCCACCAAAATAATCTTCAGAGCAAACAGAGTTGCAACCACCACCACACACAGGTTCAGATCGCGCCAGCGCCCGGTGCACACCTTCATGATGCAGTACGACATAAAGCCAAGCGCAATCCCTTCGGTGATCGAGAAAGTAAAGGGCATCATCACCGTAGTAATAAATGCAGGTACTGATTCGGTAAAATCATCCCAGTTAACGCGCGCCAGGCTTGAGGTCATCAGCACGCCAACAAAGATTAACGCTCCGGCGGTGGCGTAAGGAGGGACCATTGCCACCAGCGGCGAGAAAAACATAACCAACAGAAACATAATGCCGACCACGACCGCAGTCAGCCCCGTTCGACCACCAACTGCCACACCAGAAGTACTTTCAATATAGGCGGTAACAGACGAGGTGCCGATAAACGCGCCCGCCACCGAACTGACGCTATCAACATACAGCGCCTTATTCATATTAGGGAATTTACCGTTACTATCTATTAAGCCAGCTTTATCAGTCACACCGATTAATGTTCCTGATGAATCAAATAGGTTGATCAGCATAAAGGAGAAAATGATACCAGCGAGTTCAAGTGATAATGCGCCACTCAAATCCACTTCACCAATGACGCCGCTAATATCAGGCGGAATGGAATAGACGCCGCTAAAATGAACATCACCGAAAAATAATCCACAGCAAGACGTCACCACAATAGAGACCAGCACCGCGGCATGAAAATGACGAGATGACAACACGGTTATAATAAAAAACCCTAATATACCTAACAACACACCGTGAGAACTTAAATCACCAATCATCACCAGGGTGTCTTTATTGGCGACAATAACACCAGTATTTTTTAACCCCATTAAGGCGATAAATAATCCGATTCCGCTAGTGATACCAATACGTAAACTTAATGGAATGTTGGAGATCATCCAGTACCGGATGCGAAACAGCGTGAGCAAAAATAGCCCAATTGCGCCCCAGAATATTGCGCCCATCCCGGTCTGCCAGGAGATGCCCATCGCCCCCACGACAACGAACGCAAAGAAGGCGTTCAGCCCCATTGCCGGAGCCAGCGCCACGGGTAAGTTAGCAAATATCCCCATCGCAATACTGCCGATACCGGCAATCAAACAGGTGGTAACAAACACCACTTTCGGGTCCATTTGTGCCGCGCCGAGGATTTGCGGGTTCACAAAAACGATGTACACCATGGTTAAAAAAGTGGTCATCCCCGCAATCAATTCTGTGCGGACGGTGGTCCCATGCTGAGGTAGTTTAAATAATCGCGAAAGCGTCCCTGATTCATTACTCACGTAATCGGTATTGTCATTATTCATTTTTTTGTCCATTGGAGGAGATTTAATCCCTTGCTTTTGTAAAACAAATGACAACAACGGTTCAGTGATAATTATCACATTTCAATTGCACATTAATGGATATTCTTTAATAATCTTGCGACGTTTCTTTATGATAAATAATAATCAAATTGATAAAATCAAAATGAGAAAAATATGAATAATTCCATTAACCATAAATTTCATCACATTAGCCGGGTTGAATACCAGGAATTGTTAGCCGTTTCCCGTGGCGACGCTGTTGCCGATTATATTATTGATAATGTCTCTATTCTCGATCTGATCAATGGCGGAGAAATTTCCGGGCCAATTGTGATTAAAGGACGTTACATTGCCGGTGTTGGCGCAGAATATGCTGACGCTCCGGCTTTGCAGCGGATTGATGCACGCGGCGCAACGGCGGTGCCAGGGTTTATTGATGCTCACCTGCATATTGAATCCAGCATGATGACGCCGGTTACTTTTGAAACCGCCACCCTGCCGCGCGGCCTGACGACCGTTATTTGCGACCCCCATGAAATCGTCAACGTGATGGGCGAAGCCGGATTCGCCTGGTTTGCCCGCTGTGCCGAACAGGCAAGGCAAAACCAGTATTTGCAGGTCAGTTCTTGCGTACCTGCCCTGGAAGGCTGCGATGTTAACGGTGCCAGTTTTACACTTGAACAGATGCTCGCCTGGCGTGACCATCCGCAGGTTACCGGCCTTGCTGAAATGATGGATTACCCTGGCGTAATTAGCGGACAGAATGCGCTGCTCGATAAACTGGACGCATTTCGCCACCTGACGCTGGACGGTCACTGCCCGGGTTTGGGCGGTAAAGAACTTAATGCCTATATTGCTGCGGGTATTGAAAACTGCCACGAAAGTTATCTGCTGGAAGAAGGTCGCCGGAAGTTACAACTCGGCATGTCGTTGATGATCCGCGAAGGGTCCGCTGCCCGCAATCTCAACGCACTGGCACCGTTGCTCAACGAATTTAACAGCCCGCAATGTATGCTCTGCACCGATGACCGTAACCCGTGGGAGATCGCCCATGAAGGGCATATCGATGCCTTAATTCGCCGCCTGATCGAACAACACAATGTACCGCTGCATGTGGCTTATCGCGTCGCCAGCTGGTCAACGGCACGCCATTTTGGTCTGAATCACCTCGGCTTACTGGCACCCGGCAAGCAGGCCGATATCGTCCTGTTGAGCGATGCACGTAAGGTCACGGTGCAGCAGGTACTGGTGAAAGGCGAACCGATTGACGCGCAAACCTTACAGGCGGAAGAGTCGGCAAGACTGGCACAATCCGCTCCGCCGTATGGCAATACCATTGCCCGCCAGCCAGTTTCTGCCAGCGACTTTGCCCTGCAATTCACACCCGGAAAACGCTATCGGGTCATTGACGTCATCCATAACGAATTGATTACGCACTCCCGCTCCAGCATCTACAGCGAAAATGGTTTTGATCGCGATGATGTGTGCTTTATTGCCGTACTTGAGCGTTACGGGCAACGGCTGGCTCCGGCTTGTGGTTTGCTCGGCGGCTTTGGCCTGAATGAAGGCGCGCTGGCTGCGACAGTCAGCCATGACAGCCATAATATTGTGGTGATCGGTCGTAGTGCTGAAGAGATGGCGCTGGCGGTCAATCAGGTGATTCAGGATGGCGGCGGACTATGCGTAGTACGTAACGGTCAGGTACAGAGCCATCTGCCATTGCCCATTGCCGGGCTGATGAGCACCGACACGGCGCAGTCGCTGGCGGAGCAAATTGACGCATTGAAAGCTGCCGCCCGTGAATGTGGTCCGTTACCGGATGAGCCGTTTATTCAGATGGCGTTTCTTTCCCTGCCAGTTATCCCCGCACTGAAACTGACCAGCCAGGGGCTGTTTGATGGTGAAAAGTTTGCCTTCACCACGCTGGAAGTCACGGAATAATAAAAAAAGCCCGGCGTCATGCCGGGCAAAAGTCACCAGTTACGTTTATGCCACTGTCAACTGCTGAATCTTTTTCTCGCGGCGGATTTTGCGTTCTTCCATCACCGCCACTATCGCCATCAGGCAGATACAACCAATCGCGGCGATATCCAGTGCAGCAAAGGTGCCTGCCCAGCCGGTAAGGCCGAATACCGGCGTACCATCGGCAATCATCCCCAGACCTAACTTGGCAAAGCTGTCGCCAATCAGGTAAGCGAAGGTGCCTTTAATACCATCGGCAGCGCCAATGGCTTTTTTAGGTACAAAGCCAACAGCAGCCACACCAATCAACAATTGCGGGCCAAAGACCAGGAAACCCAACGCAAAGAGAGAAGCCAGGTAGATATATTCGTTGCTGGCATGTTGATACACACCGAGCGTGGCGATAATCAGCGCCAGCGCGATGCAGGCCACCAGGCCACGGCGACCGTTCGCCAGGTCAGAGAGCCAGCCCCACAACAGCGTACCCACCAGCGCACCAGCTTCAAACAGCGTAAAGCCCTGAATCGCCACCGCTTTAGAGAGTTTCAGTTCCTGGAACGCATACACGGTTGACCACTGGTCGATACCAATACGCACCACATAGAGGAAAATGTTGGCGAAGCACAGCAGCCAGATCACTTTGTTTTTCAGCACATACTCAACAAAGATCTGCCACTTGGTCATATCGGTAGATTCTGTCTCTTTGTCCTCTTCGCTGATCTCTTCGCCGAACAGTTCTTCAGCTTTGCCGAGGCCATAAGATTCCGGGGAGTCGCTGCCGTAACGAAGGCCGATAAAACCGACAATCAACGCGATGATGGACGGGAAAATAAACATGCCGATGACATGGCCGTCAAACAGGTAATTTGCGCCGAACAGCGCCACACCTGCCGCGCCCGCACCGCCAAGATTGTGAGAAATATTCCAGAAACCGAGGAACGTCCCGCGCTTACGACGCGGCGTCCATTTGGTGATGGTGGAGTAACTGCACGATCCCCCGGTACTCTGGAAAAAGCCGCTTAAGGCGTAGAAGGCAATCATCAGGAACAGACTAACCGAGCCGCTGCCCATACTGGCACTGAAGCCCAACATACAAATGGCAGACAAGATCAGCATGAACGGCAGGAATTGTTTGGTGTTTTTGCCGTCGGCGTAATAGGAAACCAGTGTTTTACCCACACCATAAGTGATGGAGAAGCCCAGGCCGATCATCCCCAGCTGCGTCATGCTCAAGCCGTAGGTCGAGATCATGTCGTTCTGCGCGATGTTAAAGTTCTTGCGAATCAGGTACATCGTCAGGTAGCCGATAAAGACCACCAGGTAGGATTGCATGAACGGTTTGAACCACATTTTGCGCCGCACTTCGAGCGGAAGATCCAGGGTCGGCTTGCGAACCTGGTTTAAGAAAGCCAGCATGGGTTACTCCTGAAATGAATACCTGCGTGAGGTATGCATTGTAAAAATCAGCAGCAAATCAGGCCTGAGATAGCGTCCAGGCAAAACCTGGAAAATTTCTTAGTTTTGCCGGATATGAAGTGAAAAAGTGAGATGCATCACGCTTCGCGCGGTGTCTGGGCATTCAAAAAGGGCAGTAACAGCAGTGCGGAAATCCCGGCGGCAATGGCGATAACCACAAAAAAACCGCTCCAGTGCCAGGTATCGAGTACTTTCGCCAGCGGCCAACCAGCAAGCGACGCCCCCAGATAAGCAAACAAGCCGACAAACCCCGTTGCCGCCCCTGCCGCCTCCTTGTGGGAACACTCTGCTGCCGCCATGCCGATTAACATCTGCGGGCCAAAGACAAAAAAACCAATGGTGAAGAAGCAGCTTGCCTGCATCACGTAGCTGGCAAATGGCATCAGCCACAGCGAGCCGACGGACAGCAAAATCCCGGCGGCGAAAATTAAATTCATCGGCCCGCGGTTGCCGTTAAAGAGTTTGTCCGAGCCCCAACCCGCTACCAGCGCACCGATAAATCCGCCCAGTTCAAACATTGTCACTGCCGTATTCGCCGTGACCAGATCGACGCCCAGCGTCTCGGACATATACAAATTGCCCCAGTCGTTGATCGCCGCCCGGACCACATAGACCAGCACATAGCAAAACGAAAGCAGCCAGATATACGGATTCAGCAACACATATTTGGTGAGGATCTCTTTACGTGTCAGCCCTGCCCCTTCTTGTTGTTGAGCGATTTCCAGCGCGTCGTGTCGCCATTCGCCGACCGCTGGTAAACCTAACGCCTGCGGGCGATCGCGCAGCCGCCAGCAGAGAATAATCCCCACGACTATCGCCATACAACCGGCAATCATCATCCCGGCACGCCAGCCGTAATGCAGCGCGCTCGCTGCCATCACAATGGGAATGAGTGCGCCGCCGACGTTATGCGCCGTGTTCCATAATGCCCACCAACCCCCGCGCTCAGTACGTGAATACCAGGTGGTTAACAGACGCGCACACACCGGTGAACCCCAGCCCTGGAAAAAGGCGTTCAGCCCCCATAGCATGGCAAACGCCCACAGCGACGTCGAGAAACCAAACAGAATGTTGATAATGCCCGTAGCGATAAGCCCAATCCCCATAAAATACCGGGCATTTGAGCGGTCGCTGACAATGCCGGAGACAAACTTCGACACGCCGTAGGTAATGTAAAACAGAGTTGCTAACAGGCCGATATCGCTACGGCTGAGCACACCGTTGGCAAGAATTTCTGGTACGGCGGCGTTAAAACTTTTACGCGTAAAGTAAAACAGTGCGTAACCCAGCCAGATGGTCAGCAGAATATGGCGACGCCAGTAACGGTAACGGGCATCAATTTCTTGTTTATCGCTAATCAACGGCGCGTCAGCTGGCGCTTTCAGAAACGGCAACATCATCAAGCCTTAGACATAACGTTGAGGTAGAGAAACACTGACACGCGTGCCGTGCAAACAGGAGATGGTCAAGGTGCCACCCAGCGCCGTTACTCGCTCGCGCATTCCGGTGAGGCCAAAACCGTGTTGCCCGGAACCCGGCGGTAAACCGCTACCATCGTCTTCAATCACCAGCATCAACCGTTCGTCCTGCTGCCAGCCTTGCAACGTGACCGCACTGGCATCGGCATGTTTCACAATGTTGTTCAACCCTTCCTGGCAGACGCGAAACAGCGTCACGCGCTGGTTTTCGCTTAACGCTGATTCATCGATTCGCCATTCGAGATGGCTGACAATACCGCGCCCTTCCAGCTCCATTTCCCGCATCAGTGAGCGGATGGCCTGCTCCAGAGTGAGATCATCCAGCTGGCGCGGACGTAACCGCCCTAACAAGCGGCGCACCGCGTCGTAAACGCCCAGGGATAACTGTTCGATGAGCTGCCCGCTCTGTTTCACGCGGGCGTTATCCGCCGCGAGCCGCTGGACAATGCCCGCTTGCGTACGAATGGCGGTGATGGTCTGACCGATATCATCGTGTAATTCACGCGCCACATCACGACGCACACTCTCTTCGGTTTCCAGCAAACGTTCAGCCAGATGCTGATTGCGCGCCAGTTCCTTTTGCAGCGACTGGTTAAGTTCACGCAACCGCTGGATGCCAGCGCCCAGTAACAACCCTGTCAGACTTTGCACCAGCAGCGAGAGCAATAAATCGACCGGATGGTCACGCCAGGTTTGACTGGCGATTAGCGCGATGGCGTTCATCAATGTCGCTATCAGCGCCCCTTGCCAGCCGTAGTGCCAGGCCAGCGCGATAATCGGCAGCGCCAGGCAGAATGGCGTAAAGCGCGACAGTTCGTCCGGCAAGCCCAACTGGAGCCAGAGACTGATAACAAACAGCAGCAAGTACCAGACCAGATGCCGCCCGCGCCAGTTGATCGGTTGAGAAACCAATGACGGACCGAGCGGCAGCCAGGTGTTATTGGCGAGATAGTGCCAGAACACCAGACATATCGGGGCCAGCGTCAGGCCGCCAGTTAAAGTTAACAGCAGCGCATTCCACGACTCTTTGCCGTACCAAAGCCAGGGCAACGACTGCAACAACGCCGCCGCCGTCAGCGCTGCCCCCTGTAACAGCAGGGTGCGCCAGTCGCGTTGATGGCGATAGCGTGAGATCAGCGCCACGGGCAGTAACGTCAGTAAACTACCGATCATCAATAAGGAGAAATGGCTTAAACCAACCGCCTGCATTAACCAATAAATCAGCAGCCATTCCGCGCCCAGCAGCACTGGCCAGTATCCGCGTGGGCATTGCAACATTAGCCCAAGTCGAAGACCAAACGGAAATAACAGCACCGCCATATCAGGGCGCTCAACCAGATGCAGGCTGATACTCCACAGGCAAAACCACGCGGCAGAGAAGATAAAAAAGCAGGCAATAACAGTAATTAAGCGGGAGAACAACGTCTTCATCACCAGCCATCAAACATGCGGCGCGCCAGTTCCACGTCGTTACTGACGCCCAGTTTTTCCATCAGGTTGGCGCGATGGACGTGTACCGTTTTCGGCGACAAGCCCAGTTCGGCGGCAATCTCTTTCACCGCCATTCCTTGCGCCAGTTTTTCCGCCACCTGGCGTTCACGTTTGGTCAGCGGGTCCTGGCGACCGGATGCCAGTTTAATGGCAATATCCGGTGTCAAATAACATCCCCCCGTAGCAACCGTATGCACCGCAGCAATCAGTTCATCCGGGCTACAGCGTTTGGAGAGAAAGCCGCGCGCCCCCGCGTTAAGTGCCTGCTCAACCAGTGCCGGACTGTCGTGAACGGAGAGCATAATTGTCGCCATACCTTTCGGCAGCTGGCTTAGCAGCTCCAGACCGGAGATATCGGGCATGGAGATATCGCAAATACACACCTGCACACCGCGCCCCGGCAGCCCCGCCAGTGCCTCGCGCCCCGAACCAAACTCGGCAACTACCTGCAAATCAGGTTCCAGCCCCAGCAGCTGCGCAAAGCCGGAGCGGACGATAAGGTGATCGTCTATAAGGGCAATGGTGATCATGATTGGGTCCTGGCGGATAAAAAACGCGCATACCTTAACGATAAGCGCGATGTTGTTCAAGTTGGATATGGGGTATGTATTGGCTTAATGATGTTGGGCTTATCGTCAAAACGCTTACCTGAAAGGTAAGCGTTTGGTGCGTGTTATTGAGAAAAAGCGAATTATTTGTAGGTTGCAATTGCAATATTGCCTGAAAAATTTCTCCTCCTGTTGCGGAAATCGTTTTCAGGTAACAAAGAGTCATCCAGAAACCTATAATCTTCAGCGGAACGCTCATTAAGAGAATCATCCACTGAGTCGTTATGAATATAATCCTCACCGTATGTTCGATAAATGAAATTAGCTATATTAAAATCGTTACCAACTTCATTTATTTCGGCCTTTACAATATAATGAGTTTGTGTGAATGTATGCTGTGAAAAATCAGCAACAAGCAAATTTGTTTTTCCCAGCAAAGCACAAAACCCTGGGTTATTATCAAGCCCGGCAGAAACAGAATCGTTTGCCTGTATTGCATTAATATCCCCCCTATCAAGCGCGACAGGAAATGCCTGTGAACAAGCATAATACAGGTTACCTATTCCTGAAATACTGGAGAGGCAAGAAATAATATCTTCTCTGGTTTTTTTCTCAACACCATCGTTCTGTAGAGAGTTTCTCACAATATTACATTCATCTGACGTAAATACAATTTTACTAAAAAGTTTTTCGAAATCTTTATATTTTCTAACACCTCCATGACCAGACAAAGCCATGGTTTTATCCCTCAGAAATTCATGGATTGTGCTATTTATTTTAACTCCACAACATGAAATAATTGAGCTACCCTCTCCAACGTGTCTTGATGCATCAGCAAGAAGTGAACTAAACTCTCCCTCCCGAACATCTAGTTTTTTTATGTCTGATTTATAACTACAATCATCTGGAATTAATTTATCTGGAGTTAATTGAGTTTGTTCATTTAACGCTTTTTTTAATTGGCGCTCAGCATCAGTAACTCCAAAACTGCGTTTATTTTCAGAATTATTATTAACAACTTCTAGCTTAAGAGCATTTGCAGCAACTGTTACTTTTGAGAGTTGATACTTTTCAAATACATCGTGCTCTGATAATAACCCTATAAACTCTTTCACATTTCGACCACTAAAATCTCTGTCTCTACTCTGTTTTTTCAAACTGTTGCCTTTTGACTCACGATACACATCAGTGACTTTAAACTTATCACTGCCGGTCTGCTCAATTTTTATATAGCTATCCATGCCTGTGGTAGCGATCCATGTCTTATAATTCGCATTCGCTGATTCAGGCGTAACATGAAAATAAGAAACCAATTTACCACTGATATCATGCCGATAGATATGTAAAGAATCTAAAATGTATAATAATAAACTTCGGAAAACTTCACGAAAAGTGGCATCTTTAGGTAATGTTCTACAATTATCGAGCAGGCCACTTTGTGCCATCGCATCAAATGCTTCAATATTACCCTCGATACTATCTCTTAGACTCTGGCTCAGGCCCTGGCTCTGAGTTTGACTCTGAAACTGGCTATTATCATTCTCTGTTTCCGTTGGATATGTATAACTCGTCACACTAACCATAGTAACCTCGCAATATGACACTTTGCATATTTTGACATTGTTAGAAATATCAATGGATAGCATGATAAATATTTCAATGCCAACCGCTATATTTCATTTATTTCAATAATAAGACTATAGTGCCATTAATTATTATCGATTTTCCCAATGCAATTGCATCACTAACACTACTTATTCACTATCAAAAATCGCTCATTTTTTCAAAAAGACTGTTTACACACAGACGGTTAACAATACGCGTTCATCTTAATGATAAACGCGCTTTATCAAGAAAAAATCATAAATCAGCAGTTGTTGCGGCACCAGAAAATGTAAAAGAGACTTTATCGCTGGTGGAGTTTTTCTCGTCGACACTACCGGTAGTAATATAACGAGCGCACTGAAGATTAACTTCATTTTCAATTTTATTAACCGCCATCAAATATATCTTCTGACTAAACCCATTCATAGTAAAATCCATTTCATTAAGATACTTTCCAGACCCAAAAAAAGCATTTCCTGATTTTTTTAAATGCAATGTTAATGAAGTGGCACCATCCAAACTCTTTGAGAGTAACTCGCGAACATCTTGAGATGTATGTTGTAAGCGAGTCTGATAGCCTTGTGCGGAAGAATAATAAAAACATGTAATCCCCTGAGGACTGGCTAAGCAAGCGATTATTTCATCAATCTTATCATCCGTAATATTACCGTTTGATTGTTTTAATAATTCTCTTACCCGAGCACAATCATCATCATTAAAGCATACCTGTGCAACCAATTGTTCAGGTGTCTTTTGACTATAACTTAGATCTTTTTCAATTATTTCAATTTTGCTTGCAAATATTTTAAGAATATCTTTACTTAACTCAACACCACAGCAAGTTATTTTTGCAGCGCCACTTGGTTTAGTTTGTTCTTTTATACATCTATGAGCATCCATAGTCATAGAGTATAAATAATCAGCATCAATATCAATTTTTTCCTGAACAGGTAAATGCCCCTCATCTTTTTGAATTCGCAGGTTTAATAAATCATATGTATTACTCAAAATTTCTGCAGGCATTTCGTAATTACAATCCGCATTCATCAGAACAATACTATTAACTAATTTTTTCCTCAAAACCGTGTCAGCAGAATGTGTTTCTAACGCAGCAGTTTTTTCAGATAGCGATTTGATAATAGTCGCTACAGCCACTCCAGAATATGATGTATTCCCCAATATTTCTTTTATATTATTTTTACCTGCACCAACCTGAAAAACATTAAAGGATTTGCCACCTGTTTGTTCAATTACGGTGTATTCGTTCTCTCCAGTTGCCGCCATCCAGGTACGATTACCATTATTTTCAGTGCCTGGCATAGGGTGAAAATAGTTAAGAATTTCGGTATTAACACTGCGAGAACCGGACATAATATTTGCTATTAAGCGTTTTATTTCCTGTAACATCCATTTTGCGAAATTACTGCCAGGTGAATATTTTTTCTCGTTATTTGTGATATTAAGCTCAGCAGCAATAATTCTATTTTTATCCAAAAAGGTGGAAGGGCAGGGATTTGACATCATTGTTCCGCTGTTTATAGGGCTTGCCATAATATACCTCACGATGAACCATTAATTAATAGAATGCTGGTCATGACCACTGGTATAGACAGCAATCAGAATTTAACACCATCGCTGGAAATTTTTAGCCCTAACTGTCAACCCCCTGGTTATCGGTGCAGCGACTTAAATTAACGTCCTGGGCTAATAAATTGTGCCTGAGATGGTCTCTGGCACAATTTCACCCTATATATCTGAACGGATCTATCAAAAATCGCTCATCAGTAACTCCCCCGAGCGGTTTAATATCGCTCCTTACTGAAAAAACACCGCAATCTTGTTAAACATCGTCGGATCGGACTGATTACGCTGCACTTTCACTACGTCTTCCAGCTTATCGATTTGGCTTATCATCTGCTCCAGACGCTGGTCGTCATTGACCAGTAGCCAGATATGGCTTTTGTCGCTGTCCTGAATCGGCAGGCAGAGAATGCCTTCAACGTTAAAAGCGCGGCGGGCAAAAAGGCCACAAACGTGGGTCATTACGCCCGGATGGTTGCGAACGGTGAGCTCCAGAATCACGTTGTCATGAGTTGTGTTTTGCATGGCTTATTCCCCCACCATTTCAGTATTCGCCGCACCTGGCGGCACCATCGGGTACACTTTTTCTTCGGCATCAATGCGCACATGGATCAGCGCTGGCCCAGGGCGGTTGATGATTTCCTGCAATGCAGCCTGCGGATCGGCTTCGTTATTCAAATCACAGGTTTCGAGGCCAAATCCGGCGGCAATCTGCATAAAGTTGATTTTGCCCGGATAGGTGGCGGCAAAAACGCCCTGCTTGTAGAACAGACTCTGTTGCTGATGCACCAGCCCCAGCGCTTCGTTGTTCATCAGAATGATTTTCACATCCAGCTGGTTTTCACTGGCGGTCGCCATCTCCTGAATATTCATCATCAGGCTGCCGTCGCCGGAGAAACACAACACTTTGCGATCCGGGTTCGCCAGCGCCGCGCCAATGGCCGCAGGCAGGCCAAAGCCCATCGTGCCCAGCCCGCCGGAGGTCAGCCACTGGCGTGGGCGATTGAGCGGATAAGCCTGCGCGGTCCACATCTGATGCTGACCCACGTCGGTGGTGATAATCGCGTTGTCATCGACACAGGCGGCAACGGCGTTGATCAGGCCGTAATGGCTTAACGGATCACACGCTTTCGGGATTGGACACGGGAATTCGCGCTGCAAATCGGCTACCAACTGGTGCCACTCTGCACGCGGTTGCGCGTCCACCTGTGGGATCAGCTGCACCAGCACGTCATCAACATCCGCCTGAATCGCTACGTGCGGCTGCTTGATTTTGCCCAGCTCTGCGCGGTCGATATCGACATGAATAATTTTGGCATTCGGGCAGAACTGCTCGGTTTTACCAATCGCCCGGTCATCAAAACGCGCGCCGAGAACAATCAGCAGATCCGCCTCCTGCAAAATGTAGTTGGTGCTGCGCACGCCGTGCATCCCCAGCATACCCAGCGACAGGGGATGTGCTTTTGGCAATATGCCCAGCGCCATTAAAGTCATGGTGGTAGGCAGCTGCGCTTTCTCCGCCAGTTCACGCACCCGCGCGGGCGCGTTAATGACACCGCCGCCCAGATAGAGCACCGGGCGTTTGGCGGCGTTAATCATTGCAGCTGCGTCACGAATACTCTCTTCACTAAACGCAGGCGCGGCAGCTTTTTCTGTCATACCGGGCTGTTCTTCAATCTCAAAAACTGCCGTTTGCACATCCTTAGGAATGTCTATCCACACCGGGCCAGGGCGGCCTGATTGCGCAATACGGAAGGCATCGCTCATGACCTGCGGGAGTTCTTCGATATGTCTGACCAGATAGTTGTGTTTGGTGATGGGGATAGAGATGCCGTAGGTGTCCACTTCCTGGAAGGCGTCAGTGCCGATCATTGAGGCAGGGACCTGGCCGGTGATGCAAATCAGCGGGATGGAGTCCAGTCGCGCATCGGCAATGGCGGTCACCAGGTTAGTCGCACCCGGTCCGCTACAGGCCATACAGACTGCCGGTTTGCCGTCAGTGCGCGCCATTCCCTGAGCGATAAACCCCGCGCCCTGTTCATGGCGAGCCAGAATATGGCGGATTTGCGTGCTTTGGCTTAAGGCGTCGTAAACAGGCAGGATAGAACCGCCCGGAATGCCCGTCACAATCTTAATGCCCTGCTGTTCCAGGAAATGAACGATAAATTCTGCGCCGGTAAAGCGCTTACGTGTCGATGATGTGCCCGAACTTGCCATGCTCCAGTCCTTTTCTTCTGGGCCGACTTTCCGGGAGGTGCTTAAACGAAAAACCCCGCCCGGTTTGCGCCGGCGGGGTTTTGGAATCGTGTGTTGTTCCAGTCCCTACGGCGCATTGCCGACGACCACCACCACACGCACGACGACCACTGCGGCGGATGGCGCAGTTGGTAGTAGTTTTGCGTTGAGCATGGAAGTAGTCATTGGGGACCTTGTTGGTTTTGTGTTTAACAATATTTATACAAGCACAGGTTTACAGGGGAGACAATGGAAAATTTTTCATCAAGGGAAAATTGAGGGATTGATCACGTTTTGTACTGAAAAGCAGGCAATAAAAAACCCCGCCGGAGCGAGGTTTCGTCAGCCGCCCGCGGCTGGTAACCGCAAAGCACACTGTATTATGTCAACACTGAAAGTATACGTGTTCCGCGCAGAACGCGCAATTTCGGCACGAATTTTGACGTATTTAGTACATAGTTGAGTATCGATCACAGTTTACGTTTTGTCTAAATATTACTGTTTATTTATACAGTAAACTTCTATAATATCACTGTACGCAATGTGTTATGCGGGGGCCGCATCGTTACCCGGCGCACTAAGTCCTGGCTGAAACGGGTGGTGCCGTCAGCGCCTTAACCCCGCGTGAGCACACTGTGTTATGTCAACAAGCACAACGTTTCTCCTTGAGATACCGCGTGCACAACAGCTGGCAACAGGCAGCGGAAAGGTACGTCAGCTGGCAGTGCTCCTGAACCACAGGAGACGCGTATGAGCCTGGTGGATATCGCCATTCTTATCCTCAAACTCATTGTTGCAGCACTGCAACTGCTTGATGCTGTTCTGAAATACCTGAAGTAATTCAGATTCAAGTCGCACCAAAGGGGAGCGGGTAACCGCTCCCCTTTTATATTTAGCGTGTGGGTTGGTGTCGGATGCGATGCTGACGCATCTTATCCGACCTACCAT
This sequence comes from Escherichia sp. HH091_1A, assembly GCF_030295175.1. Taxonomy (NCBI): domain Bacteria; kingdom Pseudomonadati; phylum Pseudomonadota; class Gammaproteobacteria; order Enterobacterales; family Enterobacteriaceae; genus Escherichia; species Escherichia sp. HH091_1A. The sequence goes on from NZ_AP025747.1 coordinate 4,517,797, forward strand.
CCCTCCCGGCAACATTTATTGCCGCTTTTGTTTACATATTCTGCCGCTAAACAATTCCCCATTCCTGGCGTATATCTGGCTAACATTCATCAATGTGATAGATTCCTCTCCCGCATTTATGGGAATGCGTAGTGACTTATTCTAATTATTTTTATAAAAGCATCCGTGATAATGAAAAGGCATAGAAACGTCAATTTGTTATTGATGTTGGTATTACTCGTGGCCGTCGGTCAGATGGCGCAAACCATTTATATTCCAGCTATTGCCGATATGGCGCGCGATCTCAACGTTCGTGAAGGGGCGGTGCAAAGCGTAATGGGCGCTTATCTGCTGACTTACGGTGTCTCGCAACTGTTTTATGGCCCGATATCCGACCGTGTGGGTCGCCGACCGGTGATCCTCGTCGGAATGTCCATTTTTATGCTGGCAACGCTGGTCGCGGTCACGACCTCCAGTTTGACGGTGTTGATTGCCGCCAGCGCGATGCAGGGGATGGGCACCGGCGTAGGCGGCGTGATGGCGCGTACATTGCCGCGTGATTTATATGAACGGACACAGTTGCGTCATGCTAACAGCCTGTTAAATATGGGTATTCTAGTCAGTCCTTTGCTCGCACCGTTAATCGGCGGTCTGCTGGATACGATGTGGAACTGGCGCGCCTGTTATCTCTTCCTGTTGGTACTTTGTGCCGGTGTGACCTTCAGTATGGCGCGCTGGATGCCGGAAACGCGTCCGGTAGATGCACCGCGCACGCGCCTGCTTACCAGTTATAAAACACTTTTCGGTAACAGCGGTTTTAACTGTTATTTGCTGATGCTGATTGGCGGTCTGGCCGGGATTGCCGCCTTTGAAGCCTGCTCCGGCGTGCTGATGGGTGCGGTATTAGGGCTGAGCAGTATGACGGTCAGTATTTTGTTTATTCTGCCGATTCCGGCGGCATTTTTTGGGGCATGGTTTGCCGGACGTCCTAATAAACGCTTCTCAACGTTGATGTGGCAGTCGGTTATCTGCTGCCTGCTGGCTGGCTTGCTGATGTGGATCCCCGACTGGTTTGGCGTGATGAATGTCTGGACGCTGCTCGTTCCCGCCGCGCTGTTCTTTTTCGGTGCCGGGATGCTGTTTCCGCTGGCTACCAGCGGCGCAATGGAACCGTTCCCCTTCCTGGCGGGCACGGCTGGCGCGCTGGTCGGCGGTCTGCAAAACATTGGTTCCGGCGTGCTTGCGTCGCTCTCTGCGATGTTGCCGCAAACCGGTCAGGGCAGCCTGGGGTTGTTGATGACCTTAATGGGATTGTTGATCGTGCTGTGCTGGCTACCGCTGGCGACGCGGATGTCGCATCAGGGGCAGCCCGTTTAAGCTCACGTCACCGCAGCATCGTCATCAGCTCCATGGGAGAACGATGCTGCTTTATCAGATCACGCATCACCCGCATATGCGGCGCGGAGTAAGAATAAAACGCCTGATAGCCCGCACAAAGCACGTTGTCTGGCGTCTCCTCCCGAGCGTGCGGGCACAGCCGATGCCAGTCGCACGCCTGGCAGCCACGGCGCGGTTGCGGGTTTTCGCTGCCACACCATTTTTGTAGGGTGGCGTCAAAAAGCTCAATCGAGATACGACTGATATCTGCCCGTACCCAACACTCGAACAGGGCAATTAAAAATTTCCCCCACAGCTCTGCTGTCACCGAAGCGGCCGTCAGATCGCCCCGGTCATCAAATTCAAGATGGGGAATAAGCTGTACGGAGCGGATGCCCCGCTGTTTGAAATTGTAATAAAAATCGGCAGGTTGCAGAGCATCCTTATACTCTACAACCAGTTTATGCCTGTCCTCTTCAGCATCAATGACCTGACTTCCTGTCATGCGACTCTCTCAATAAATACGATAAGTTGATGTATATGCGTTACAGCAAACAGTATTGCGAGAGATAACACCGCGAGGGAGATCAAAAATTTGTCACGGACTACGTGAAATTGGGAAAAATCGCTATTCGTGACATCCATTAAATTGCGATTACGGGTGTAGTGCCAGAGGATCAGCGCCACGATGGCGAGGATGCCAATCGAAATCCAGAATAACATGCCCGCCTGGTGCCAGTTGTGTTTGATAGCCAACGCCATCAACGCACCGTAGCCCAGCATGGTACGAAACCACGCCAGTGATGTACGCTCCGGCTGCAGCCCTGGGTCGGCAATGCGTCTGGCTTTGCGGCTATCCGGCATACAACACCAGTCCCATAACGATCACCGCCACGACCATCAATATTAAGCTGATGATTAATAAGCTGTTGGTATAGGGCAGGTCCTCTTTCAGACGCATCGCTTTTTCATTGCGTAACCAGCGCAAGTAGCCATACATCGCTAACCCGCCGGAAAACAGACACAACAACAACGCCAGCAGTTCGCGAATGACGGGCGTGGCGAAATCTGGCGCAAGTTGATCAAGCCCAACCCCCGCCGCCAGAAATCCTAGTGCAGTACGGATCCACGCCAAAAAAGTACGCTCATTAGCCAGCGAGAAGCGGTAATCGGGCGCTTCTCCGAGGCGGGAAATTTTCATTGTTGCTCCTTTGCAATTTCACTAACGCTCTACCTTTAGCGGTTTTTTTAAGAATTTCGTCCGCCCGTTTCCTGATATGCTTTTGCCATCCGCTACAAGGAGGTCAGATGGGTATCATAGCGCAAAATAAAATCAGTTCATTGGGCATGCTGTTCGGTGCCATCGCTTTAATGATGGGGATTATCCACTTTTCATTCGGCCCTTTTTCCGCACCACCGCCAACGCTTGAAAGCATCGTGGCGGACAAAACGGCTGAAATTAAAAGAGGTCTTCTCGCCGGAATAAAAGGCGAAAAAATTACCACCGTGGAGAAAAAAGAGGATGTAGATGTCGATAAAATCCTCGATCAAAGCGGTATCGCACTGGCCATTGCTGCGCTACTTTGCGCATTTGTTGGCGGTATGCGTAAGGAAAATCGCTGGGGCATTCGCGGCGCGCTGGTTTTTGGCGGCGGGACGCTGGCTTTCCATACCTTGCTTTTTGGTATCGGCATCGTGTGCAGCATTTTGCTGATATTCCTTATCTTTTCCTTCCTGACCGGCGGTTCGCTGATTTAAGCAGCCTGAATATTTTGCCCGCTGGGTTATCGCCAACGGGCATTGTCGTCAAAACTTCTGTTTTTTCTCTTCCACCTTCACCCCTTGTGTTGGCAGGCCGGTGTCATAGTCGCGTACTACCGGCGAATAGCCATCCTGTGGGCGTGGACGGAACGCCCCCATCCAGCGCGGTTGCGCATCTTTACGCCACGGACGCAGACTCCATTGGTAACTGCGGAACGGATCGCGAATTTTGTCCATGTAATCCAGCAAGGCGTCATGCATTTTGCGGCGAACGTCGGCAAAACGGATATCATCGATCAGGTTATGCATTTCATTTGGGTCGTTACGGCGATCGTAAAGTTCATCACTGGTGAAGAGGTTTAGCACCAGTTTAAAGTCATCCGTCACCCAGCAACGCACCGGAATAAAACCGCCAAAGCTGTCATGCTCAATCTCATAACGGTTAAATTCCACCATCACGCCACGCGGCTCTTTCACAGCAAGGATATTTTCCCCCGGCAGAATCTCTGGTTTTTCAATATCTGCCAGCGCCATCATTGTCGGCAGTAAATCGATATGACTGACTGGCGTATCGACCTGCCGCCGCTCCCCTTGCGGCGAACGGATGATCAGCGGAATACGGGTGATGTCGTCATACATCGCCGCTCCTTTACTGATCAGCTTATGTGCGCCCATCATTTCACCATGATCGGAGGTATAAATGACCCACGTATTTTCACGTTGCTCTGGCGTTAAGGCATTGATGACCCGTCCGATTTGGTCATCAACAAAGTCATTGCAGGCAAAATAGAGCGGATGGTGATAAAGCCCGTCATCACCGACTGGCGATGGCATCGCCTGCGCCCATAAGCGGTGATGTTCCGGTTTGTTCGCCAGGTCATCCTGTGATTTCTCGCCAAGTTCGTAGTAAAAATCAGCGTATTTCTCTAAATACTCCACCGGACAGGTGAACGGGTGATGCGGCTCATCATACGAAACCACCATCAGGAAGGGTTCCTCGGCGCGCGCGGGCTGTTGCAGAAAATCTACCGCCCGATTGCTGATGCGGTGCGCCCAGGTGAAGGTTTCGTCGATCTGGTTCGCCTGTAAATCCTCAACGCTGTTTAGGCCATTGCGCCACAGGCTGATCTCTTTTTCCGTCAGTTCGCTAAGGTAGTTCGCCCCATCGAACCAGTAATCAGCGTCCCACTCCGGCGGACACTCGCCAGTGCCGAAATAGTCATGACCGTCGAGATGCCATTTGCCAATGTAACAGGTGTGATAGCCCGCATCCTTAAAGTAGCGTCCCATAGTGGAGATGTTTTTGCCCGGCGCGACGTTATTGGTCCACGGGCCGGACTGGTTAGCGTAGATACCAGTAAACAGCCCGGCGCGCGCTGGTGTACAAACCGGAGAACAGGTATAGGCGGAATTAAAGCGAATACTTTCCGCCGCCAGACTATCAATATTTTGCGTATTCAGCGGCTTACCGCTATAGCAACCGACCATATTGGTGGCCTGGGTATCGGTCATGATGAACAGAAAATTGGGGCGTTTCATAGGCTATCCTTCGCGTCGGGAGTAAAGGTTACGGCTGGGTCGTGACGATGCCGCCAGCTGTCAAAAATCAGGTAGACAATCACTACGGCAGCGATGAAATAACTGATCATCGCTAACCAGCGCGTACCGTAGCCGCCGAATTCAGCCAGCCCGGCATAGACGCCAATCATCGCGAACAAGATGCCAATTGACGCGATCTTGACGTTTTTCCACGGCTTCATGTCCACCGCAAACGCATCTTTGAAAGTGAACGGCGTGGCGCGTGGTTTGATAAAACCAATCACCAGCATCACTACCACGTTGATGCAGAACGTACAGGCCAGCACATAGAGGAAATGGAAGTCGAACTTCACCAGATAGTTGATGGTAATGTAGCTGATAATGCCAATCCCCATCGCCACTTTTGCCGCCAGTGCCGGAATGCGGGGGAAGAAAAAGCCCATAATGATGATGGTAACCAGCGGCACGTTGTAAATACCGTTGAGCTGTTTCATCCAGCTATACAGCCCCTGCGGCGCGTTGGCGATCCACGGCGCGACCAGCACCGAAACAATGGCGATAAAGAAACCAAATTTGCGCCCGACGGTAACCAGTTGCTGCGGCTCGGCATTTTGGTTAATGATGCGTCGGTAAATGCCCATACTGAATAACGTACTGGCGCTATTCAGAAAGCCGTTGAAAGTACTGATCACCGCACCAAATAACACCGCGCCGAAAAAACCTACCAGTGGCACTGGCAGAACGTTATTGACCAGCGTCGGGTAGGCCATGTCGGCTTTAGGTAAATCCTGATAAAGATGAAACGCAATCAACCCTGGCAGCACCAGTACCAGCGGGTCGAGCATTTTCAGCACCGCCGTTAACAGCGCCCCCTTTTGCCCTTCCGCCAGGCTTTTTGACGCCAGCGTGCGTTGCACGATGCCCTGATTTGTACACCAGTAAAAGGTGTTCACCAGAATCAAACCGGTAAATGCCGCGCCAATCGGCAAGGGATCGGTCGGGCCGCCGACTGAGTTTAATTTCTCGGCGTGAACGGTGGTGAGTTGCTCAATGCCCTGCATAAAGCTGCCCTTGCCCATCGCGATCAGGCCAAACACCGGCACCATCAACCCGCCAATAACCAGCCCAATACCGTTAATGGAGTCCGCCACCGCCATCGCGCGCAGTCCGCCGATCACCGCATACAAAATTCCCGCCAGGCCAAGCAAAATAACCAGTAGCCAGATAGCCGCACCGTGAGAAATTTGTAGCGATTCCCCGATGTGAAACAGGCTGTTTAACGCCAACGCGCCGGAGTAGAGAACAATTGGCAGAAAGCAAACGCCAGTGGCAATGAGGAAGCAGAAGTCGATGATAATACGCGTCGTTTTATCATAACGTTCCTCCAGGAAATCGGGGATGGTGGCAATGCCACGCTTCAGATAGCGCGGTAAAAAGATTAGCGCGAGGAAGATCAGCGTCACCGCAGAAGTGACTTCCCAGCCCATCACCGACATGCCGCTTTTGTAGGCCTGCCCGGAAAGTCCAACCAGTTGTTCCGTGGAAAGGTTGGTTAACATTAACGAAGCGGCAATAACCGGCGCTTTTAGTGAACGTCCGGCAAGAAAATAGCCTTGTTGCGATCCGGTATCTGTTTTGCGGACCTTCCACCAGGTGATGACCGCCACCAGCAGCGTAAAACCGACAAAACTCAAGATTTGTAACGAATTCATCTCATAGCCCTTATTTATGTTTATGTCCCGGACGCATGAATATAGGGAGAGGTAAAATGCGTCGGGTCAGGCAGTCAGATTCTTAAAATACAAACGTCGTATCCCTGAACGGATTGTTTTCTGTTAAGTTCAGGTTGTGAGCATAATTCGCCGGAGGGATATTAAAATGAATGGAAAATTGCAAAGTTCGGATGTAAAAAACGAAACTCCGTACAATATTCCCTTATTGATTAACGAAAATGTGATCTCCAGCGGAATTTCTCTGATCTCGCTCTGGCATACCTACGCCGACGAGCATTATCGGGTGATCTGGCCGCGGGACAAGAAGAAACCGCTTATCGCCAACTCATGGGTTGCGGTGTATACCGTACAAGGATGTGGGAAAATTATTTTAAAGAATGGTGAACAAATAACACTGCATGGCAACTGTATTATATTTTTAAAGCCAATGGATATTCACTCTTATCACTGTGAAGGTTTAGTCTGGGAACAGTACTGGATGGAATTTACCCCCACCAGTATGATGGATATTCCCGTCGGTCAGCAAAGCGTTATTTATAATGGCGAAGTTTATAATCAGGAACTCACCGAAGTTGCTGAATTAATTACTTCACCAGAAGCAATAAAAAATAATCTGGCAGTCGCTTTTCTGACGAAAATTATTTATCAGTGGATTTGTCTTATGTACTCAGACGGTAAAAAAGATCCACAACGGCGGCAAATTGAAAAACTAATTGCCACTTTACATGCCAGTCTGCAACAACGCTGGAGCGTAGCTGATATGGCTGCCACGATCCCCTGTAGCGAAGCCTGGTTGCGTCGTCTGTTTTTACGCTATACCGGCAAGACGCCGAAAGAATATTACCTCGATGCACGTCTGGATCTGGCGCTATCGCTATTAAAGCAACAAGGTAACTCGGTTGGCGAAGTCGCTGATACGCTCAACTTCTTCGACTCCTTTCATTTCAGCAAAGCCTTTAAACATAAATTTGGTTATGCGCCGTCAGCGGTGCTGAAGAATACGGACCAGCACCCAACGGATGCCAGTCCACACAATTAACGTAACTCTGGCCAGTACGCTTTGTTGGCCTCCAGCAACTCATCCAGAATAGCTTTGGCGACCGAGGCGCTCGGTACCGTTTTCGACAGGGTAATCGCCTGCCACAGGTGCTGATATGAACGCTGTTCCCAGGCGTCCACGACCAGTTTTTCCACCGCCACTTGCTGACTCATTAACCCTTTCTGAAACTGCGGGATATCGCCGACCACCAGTGGTTCTGGTCCGTTGTGCCCGACCAGACACGGGATCTCGACCATCGCTTCATCATCAAAGTTATGAATTGCCCCATTGTTAGGCACAATCAGCAACATCCGCTCCTGAGTGTTAAAGGCGATTGCCGCTGCCAGATCGACGATGTATGACGCATGTTCGTCAATTTCCAGCTTGCCCGCCGCCGAATTTCCTGCCGCCGTAATGGCGCGGCAAGCATCGAAAACCTGTTTCTCGCGATGTTCCATCACCTCATTCGCGCGGGTATGTTCAGGGTTGGAATGCTGAACGACATAATCCGGGAAGAGATAATATTTCAGATAGGTGTTCGGCAATGTATCCGGATCCAGTGCCTGGACATCCCGCGCTTTTGCATAGGTGTCGTTCCAGCTCGCTTCAGTATGTGTATCTTGCTGCGGTGGAACATAACCGTGCTTAGAGACATATTGCCGCAGCTGGGGCATCAGGTCGTTGCCCTGCAAATCTTCAATTGATGTCCACCAGCCAAAGTGGTTCAGGCCGTAGTAGCGCACGCGCATCTGTTTGCGATCTTGCAGCCCAACAATTTGCGCCATCCGACTTTCAATACCGATTGGCATGTCACAGATGTTGAGGATTTTCGCGTTCGGGCGCAGACGACGTGTGGCTTCTGCCACAATTGCTGCCGGGTTGGAGTAGTTGAGCATCCAGGCATTTGGTGAATATTTTTCCATATAATCCACCAGTTCCAGGACGCCACCGATAGACCGCATGCCGTACGCTATTCCGCCGGGTCCGCAAGTTTCCTGACCGACAACGCCGTGGCGCAGCGGTATTTTTTCATCCAGTTCGCGCATCGGATATTTGCCGACACGAATGTGCGCCATGACAAAATCAACGTCGCTGAACGCCACTTCAGGATCGGTGGTGTAGCTAAACTCAATGTCCGGCGCTTTCTCTTTAAGAATAACTTTACAGGCTTCGGCAATCACTTCCTGCCGTGCGCCATCGTTATCATAAAATTTCAGTGCGCGAAGCGGGAAACGATCCTGATTCGCCAATAACATCAACACGATGCCTGGCGTAAAGGTGCTTCCACCGCCTGCGACAACCACTGAGAATTTGGTCATTATACTGCCTCCGTAATGGCAACTTTTTCTGCTAATTGATGAGAATTAATTAAGCTATCGAGCTGTTCACGCAGCTGGGAAACATGCAAACCAATGATCACCTGAATGGCATCACCACTACGGAAGACGCCATGCGCTCCCAGCTTTTTAAAGACTTCGTCATCCAGTGTTTGTGACATGTCATGCAGTGCAATACGTAGACGCGTCGCGCAATTGTTGATGCTGGAGATATTGCCCACCCCGCCCAGGGCTTGCAGGATGCCGGCAGCCTGCTCCAGCTCTTTTTTGGGCTCTGCAGCGGTAGTTTGGCCTCGCGAGGCTTTGTATTCGGCTTTCGAGTAGAGCTTCACCTCCGCATCTTCACGCCCCGGTGTGCACATGTTGAATTGCAGAATCAGGGTGCGGAAGACAACGAAGTACAAGAGGGTAAAGCACAACCCAATGGCGATTTGGGTCAGCATCATATCCGCGTGGTTGCTGAACATCGGGATCCAGTTTTGCGGTAAAACCTAGTCTATCAGACCACCGCCCATGTTGCCCACCACACCAAAGAGATACATCACAGTCGACATTGAAGCTGCCAGCACAGCATGTACCGCAAACAGCAACGGTGAAATGAACAGGAAGGTAAATTCCAGCGGTTCGGTAATTCCCACCAGCATGGCGGTTAAGGTTGCGGGGATCAGCAAGCCCGCCACTTTTACCCGATTTTCCGGTGCAGCGGTGAAGTACATCGCTAAAGAAATGCCCACGGCACCAAAGATTTTTGAGTTGCCGTGCAGGGCAAAACCGCCTTCCGGGAACAACGATTTCAGCGGCTCGGCGCTCAGACTGAACTCTTGCAGATGCTGCGCCCAGTACATCTGAATGCCGCCCTCAACAGCTGCCGGACCAAAGATAAACGGTCCGTAGATGAAGTGGTGTAAACCGGTTGGGATCAGAATGCGTTCGAGGAAGGTGTAAACCCAGACCCCAAGCGCACCCGCCGAACGCAGGAACGCTTGCAGAGATTCAATCCCCATTTGTACTTTTGGCCAGCCGAGCAATGTCAGCCACGCGCATGGGATCATCACCAGGAAGGCGATAATCACCACATAAGATGTCCCCTGAAAAATGCCGAGAAACACCGGCAGTTTTTTATCGAACAGACGGTTATGCAACGCTGTCACAATGCCGGAAATGATAATTGCGCCGATAATGCTGGTATCAAGGGTTTTAATTCCCGCCATCATTGTCAGCCCGCTACCTGCCACTGCGTCCTGAGAGAAATCGACGCCGAAGTAGCTTCCCCAGGTCATTCCCATCGCGTTGATGAAATAGTTCCAGGTCAGGAAACTCACCATCACCGCCAGACAAGCACGCCCCTGCGCTTGCTTCGCAAGGCCAATGGGTAAACCGACAGCAAAAATCAGCGGCATATTACGGAATACCGTCCAACCGCCCTCTTCAATGATGTGTACGATTTGCGCGAATAAACTGTTCGGATCGGTCAGTGATTCCCCGACAAACATCGGGTTTTGCAGCAAAATGGCAAGACCCACCACAATCCCGGCGAAGGGAAACAGCAGCACTGGCGTGAACATCGCGCCGCTAAAGCGTTGAATTTGACTGAGCATTTCCACATCCTCTTTTCTCAATTCTGTAAGTAGGAAGCCTGATTGGTTATGCGGCAGGCCTGGAGCGAGGATAGGAAGATGCTATCGGCAGAACATGACGACCCAGTGGGATTCGTGATCGCTTTCATGCTTTTCGTTGAGCGGTAGAGATCTACGTTTTCGCGAAAAAGTAGACATCTGTGAACACGGGTACACAGCATCGAACACATCACTAAAAAAAAGATGCTTTTTCAACGGATTAATCGAAATTTGTGGGCGCTTTACCCGGGCTTGCAGGCAAAAAAGAGATCTAGAGATGATCTACAAAAGCATTGCGGAGCGGTTAAGAATTCGACTTAACTCCGCGGATTTCACGCTAAACAGTCTTCTTCCCGGTGAAAAAAAGCTGGCGGAAGAGTTTGCGGTATCACGGATGACCATCCGTAAAGCCATTGACCTGCTGGTGGCGTGGGGGTTGGTGGTCCGCCGCCACGGCAGCGGTACTTATCTGGTGCGCAAAGATGTACTGCATCAAACTGCCAGCCTGACCGGGCTGGTGGAGGTGTTAAAACGCCAGGGGAAAACAGTCACCAGCCAGGTGCTAATATTTGAAATCATGCCTGCGCCTCCGGCCATTGCCAGCCAATTACGGATTCAAATCAACGAGCAGATCTACTTCTCCCGTCGCGTTCGTTTTGTGGAAGGGAAACCGCTGATGCTGGAAGATAGCTATATGCCGGTAAAACTGTTCCGCAACCTTTCGCTGCAACATCTGGAAGGGTCGAAGTTTGAATATATTGAACAAGAGTGCGGGATTCTTATTGGCGGTAATTATGAAAGCCTGACGCCGGTTCTCGCCGATAGACTGCTGGCGCGGCAAATGAAGGTAGCGGAACACACACCACTGCTGCGGATCACCTCGTTGTCATATAGTGAGAGCGGTGAGTTTTTGAATTATTCAGTGATGTTCAGAAATGCCAGTGAATACCAGGTGGAGTACCATTTACGGCGACTCCACCCGGAAAAGAGTTAACCGATACTCCAAAAGAGCACCGCCAGTAATTGTGGGGTGATAATGCGCAGGAACATCACCAACGGATAGACAGTGGCATAAGAGAGTGCCGCCGCACCGCTGGTTGGATGAAGATTATTAGCAAATGCCAGCGCCGGAGGATCGGTCATGGAGCCAGCCAGCATTCCGCACATGGTCAGGTAATTCATTTTGGCTAACATCCGCGCCAGAATACCAACAGTAATCAGCGGAACGGCGGTGATCAGGGCACCATATCCAATCCAGCTTAGCCCTTCGCCATTGACCAGGGTATTTACAAAATCCCCACCGGATTTCAGCCCCACTACCGAGAGGAACAGTACGATCCCCAGCTCCCGCAGCGCGAGGTTGGCGCTTGGCGGCATAAACCAGTACAGCTTACCGATACTGCCGATACGCCCGAGGATCAACGCCATAATCAGCGGGCCGCCCGCCAGTCCCAGTTTCAACGCCGCCGGGAATCCCGGCACAAAGACGGGAATAGAACCTAACAATACGCCAAGCCCGATACCAATAAACACCGGCAGCATCTGAACCTGTTGCAGTTTCTGCTGCGCATTCCCCAGCACATTGGCAACGGCATCAATTGCGGACGGACGCCCCACCAGGTTGAGGATATCGCCGAACTGCAGGCTGATATCACCACTGGCGACCAGTTCGACCCCGGCACGGTTCAGACGCGAGATAACAACGTCATAGCGTTCTTTAAAGTGCAGATCGCGAATACGCTTACCAAGCACGTTTTCATTGGTGACCACCACACGCTCGACGCGTAAATCAGTGCCTTTCGTGGACAGCGAGGTATCGACCTCCTGACCAATCACCAGTTGCGCATTATGTAAATCCGCTGGCTGCCCCACCAGATGCAGCAAATCACCCAGTTGGATAATGGTATCAGGCGAAGGTACTTTTAGGGTTTCTTCTCGTTTCAGACGCGAACAGATAATTTTGTCCCCGTTGAGAATCGGTACATCTTTAATGGCTAAGTCATGCAGGTTAGGGTTCTCAACGCGAATATTGATAGTCCTGATCAGCGCGCCGCCATTGGTGCGTGAAGACTCGTGCTGCTGGGCTTCTGTCTCGACATTGACGCGGAAAATAACCCGCAACATCCACATGGTGAACAAGATCCCGCAAATGCCGAATGGATACGCCATCGCGTAACTCATCCCCATCTGATCGACCATTTCCATTGGTGTACCCAGGTCGCGCAAGATCTGCTGCCCTGCCCCCAGCGCTGGCGTATTGGTTACCGCACCGGAGAAAATCCCCAGTACTACCGGCAGTGGAATATCAAACAGTTTATGCAGGATGGCGGTAACCAGACCACCGATGATGACGATCAGAACAGCAAACAGGTTGAGGCGTAATCCGGAGACGCGCAATGAGGCAAAGAAGCCCGGCCCCACCTGAATACCGATGGTATAAACGAACAGGATCAGGCCAAATTCCTGAATAACATGCAGCATATCGCTACTTAATGTCATCCCCGCCTGAGAAACAAAATGGCCGACGATGATCCCACCAAACAGCACGCCGCCAATACCTAATCCTATGCCGCGAAATTTGACGTTGCCGATAAACAAACCGACGACTGCCACCAAAGCCAGAATACTGACCGTTAATGCTATATCACTCATCGTCCATTTCTCTTGAGATAACATTTTAATTGCTACGGATTATGGCTGAATCGGTGAAGCAGATTTGCCTTATAGCGCACATTATCACGGGAAAGAACGTGCCGAAATATCTTAAACAGGCGAAATTTAACGCTTTGTTGAGTAAGAAAGACAAAAAAAGCCCCACCAGAATGGTGGGGCAAAGAGAATAGCTAGTTAGCTATTTAACGCGGGACGTTCGCTGATAGCGATACGCTGCGCTGCGATGGGTTCAGGCTCATTACGAATTAAATCAATATGCAGTAAACCGTTTACGAAGGTTGCACCAGAGACTTCCATATTTTCAGCCAGCGTAAAGCTCAGGCTAAATGGCTGATTCATAAGCCCTTGATGCAGCCATTTTTTCTCTTCTTTTGGCTGCTCCGGCGTGCCTTTTACGCTCAGGCGCGTACCTTCCAGTTGAATATCTAAATCTTCCTGACGAAAACCTGCCAGCGCAAGGGTAATGCGGTAGTGGTTATCGTCGCTTTTCTCAATGTTGTACGGCGGGAAGCTCTGGCTTTCACCGGCGTTTTGCAGTGCGTTGGCCAGTTTGTCAAAACCGATCCATTGACGCATCAGTGGGGATAAATCGAAGTTACGCATAGTCATTTCTCCTTCTAAGAAGCGAGTAAGTACCTGCAAATCCGAAGATTCGCATATGCTCCCTGACGGCGAGCATGGAGATATCAGACCGCGCCAGGCGGCCTTAGGGAATCAGTTGATTTCGATACGGCGCGGTTTTTTCGCTTCCGGAATCACACGTTCGAGATCGATATACAGCAGACCATTCACCAGGTTAGCGCCACGAACATGAATGTTCTCAGCTAACTGGAATTTACGTTCAAAGTTGCGTTCAGCGATGCCCTGGTACAGATAGGTGCGCTCTTTTTGTTCGTCGGCATGAGCACCTTTCACCACCAGCAGATTATCCTGGGCGGTAATTTCCAGTTCGCTCTCAGCAAAACCAGCCACAGCGATAGCAATGCGGTAATGGTTTTCGTCTACCAGTTCAACGTTATACGGAGGGTAGCCGCCATTACTCTGGCTCTGGTTGTTTTCTAAGTGGTTAAACAAACGGTCAAATCCAATAGCAGAACGGTAAAGCGGGGATAAATCAAAGTTACGCATAATCAATAGCTCCTGAAATCAGCGAGAATATAAGACCTTCCACAATGGACAGGTCAGGTAGCCAGAACACCCATCAGGCGCGTCCTCATCGGCTACGATGTAAAAATGGGTCTGGAAATGCACTTTTCAAGCCTTATCAGCGGACTTTTTTTTGCAGTTTATGGTCTATTGCATAGACTGAGGGGGCAGCACGAAACGTTAAAGTGCGATAGCCGCCACAGTGCGACGTAATGATGATGTTATTTTCAGCAAGGGATCGCTATAACTCATCAGGCCAACACCCACGATCAACAGATGAATTTATTATGATAAGAAATGTGTTGTTAGCGTTCATGATATGCAGCGGAATGGCATTACTCGGAGGATGCTCCAGCGTGATGTCCCATACCGGAGGAAAAGAAGGAACGTATCCCGGCACCCGCGCCAGCGCCACCATGATTGGCGACGATGAAACCAACTGGGGCACTAAGTCGTTGGCGATTCTCGATATGCCGTTTACCGCTGTGATGGATACGCTTTTACTGCCGTGGGATGTATTCCGCAAAGACAGCTCGGTGCGCTCACGCGTTGAAAAAAGCGAAGCCAACGCGCAAGCCACCAATGCGGTTATTCCACCGGCCAGAATGCCTGATAACTGATTTAGCGATCAGTTTCGGTGATCCACAGCTGGCCACCTTCCATCCACGCCAGCCATTGACCATCCGGCGAGAAGACCACGGCGTCCGCAGAAGGGGGATTGGCGTGGTTTTCGGTTAAATACTCAACCTCGCCGCTTTGCGCATCGACGCAAGCAATTCGATTATCCAGCACAAAGCCCAGCCATTCCCCGGAAGGGTGCCAGTTAAATACAGACTGAATATCCGTTTTGTTATGAGTTAACTGTCGCGGCTCGCCGCCCTGTGGTGAGATAAGCCACAATTGCACAATGCCGTTATCATCACGCATTAAAAACGCGATTTGCGTACCCTGCGGATTACAGCGCACCCAGTGGCGCGGAACGTTGACTAACCCCGGATAAGCCCGCTGATGGGTAAAGGTTAAACGTCGCTGCACGACGCCACGCGGTGGCGCGGGCAGGGTTGTTTCCGTTCCACTTAACGGCGCATCACCTGCTGCTTTCCAGCCAGCTTCATCTTGCGGTAACTCAACGATGAACAGCTCCGGCACTTTCTCGCCCTTTGGCGAAAGTGTGTCGCCAATAAACGCCAGCGCGTGATTTCCTACCCATCCTTCTTCATAAGCACGATTGATTTCATTACTGCCTGGCTGCGGCGTGGGCGTTGTTTTACTCACCAGTACGCACCAGTGGCTACCGCTGTATTCACGCGGATGCTGCTTTTGTACGTTGACCGGGCCAAACGGTGCAGCAACACCGACATTTCGCAAATCCAGCGCCGGATCGCGTTCATGCATTACATGGTCGTTATAGGTAAAGCTCACCCTTTCACCGTTCGGGCTAAAGACATGCACATGGCTGCCGCCGCGCAGCGCTCCTTGCGTATACGGCGCGGTAATATCCATTGCATCGAGATTGCTCACCTTGCCGCTTTCAGCAATCACTCCGCGTCGATGATGGAAATCGTAATGCCATGTTTCATCAGGATTTTCAGGGCCGTGAATAAAGACATATTTCTCTGACTTCGGATGAACGGTCACCACGCCGACGTGTGCGCCCTGTGACGCACGGTAGATAACCTCGACCTCACCGGTATGAATATTCACACGCTCAATGGTCTCGCCGGTAAACGACGCCCCAGAAGGACGCACGTCAAATACCAGCCACTGGCTGTCGGGCGTCCAGGTATTGGTATTGGTGAGCAGGTGATTACGGGGAGCAAAGGTTATCTGTTTCATGGCGCGGTCCTGATACAAAACGGTTCCGCCATCATACTTCACAAGGACTTCACTTTCAGACAATAGTCTTTTGCCATCGTGATGAATGTGAGTGAAAAGATGGAACATTTCGACGTGGCGATTATTGGCCTCGGCCCGGCAGGGTCGGCGTTGGCGCGAAAGTTAGCAGGCAAAATGCAGGTGATCGCGCTGGATAAAAAGCACCAGTGCGGTACTGAAGGTTTCAGCAAACCCTGCGGCGGTCTGCTGGCACCGGACGCGCAGCGATCTTTTATTCGCGATGGACTAACGCTTCCTGTCGATGTGATCGCCAATCCGCAGATTTTCAGCGTCAAAACCGTCGACGTCGCCGCATCGCTTACACGTAACTACCAGCGAAGCTATATCAATATTAATCGCCATGCTTTCGACTTATGGATGAAATCGCTCATTCCCACCAGCGTTGAGGTTTACCACGACAGCCTGTGCCGGAAAATCTGGCGCGAGGATGATAAATGGCATGTCATTTTTCGCGCAGACGGCTGGGAGCAACACATTACCGCCCGCTATCTGGTCGGTGCCGATGGTGCAAACTCGATGGTGCGGCGACATCTCTACCCGGATCATCAGATTCGTAAATATGTTGCTATCCAGCAGTGGTTCGCAGAGAAACATCCGGTGCCGTTCTACTCCTGCATCTTTGATAATGCGATAACTGACTGTTATTCATGGAGTATCAGCAAAGACGGTTATTTTATCTTTGGCGGTGCCTATCCAATGAAAGACGGCCAGGCGCGTTTCGCGTCGCTGAAAGACAAAATGAGCGCCTTTCAGTTCCAGTTTGGTAAGGCGGTAAAAAGCGAAAAATGCACGGTGCTGTTTCCCTCACGCTGGCAGGATTTTGTCTGCGGTAAGGACAACGCCTTTCTGATTGGTGAAGCGGCGGGATTTATCAGCGCCAGCTCACTGGAGGGGATTAGCTATGCGCTGGATAGCGCAGAGATTCTGCGTTCGGTGTTACTCAAACAACCGGAGAAGAGCAACGCCGCCTACTGGCGCGCCACCCGCAAACTGCGTTTAAAACTCTTCGGCAAAATAGTAAAAAGCCAATGCCTGACCGCACCGGCTTTACGAAAGTGGATTATGCGCAGTGGTGTGGCGCATATTCCACAGTTTAAAGATTATCCAACGCGCTTCACATCGCCCACCAGCAGGATGTAAGAGAGCGCGCCAATCAACGCGACGGCGGAGATATAAACCAGTGCAGGTGCGAAACCGTAACCCTGCGCCAGGTACCCCACCACCAGCGGAACGGTGATGCCGCCCAGACCACCGGCGAAGTTAAACACGCCGCCGGTTAAACCAATCAGCCGCATCGGTGCCAGAGAAGAGACTAACGACCAGGTAATCGAAGCAAAACCGTTGCCGAAGAATGCCAGCGCCATCAGGCACATAATCATCATCGGATCGTTGGTGTAGTTAGCACCCATAATGCAGGTGGAGATCAGCAAACCGCAGATAATCGGCGTTTTACGCGCAAAGCCCAGTGATAAGCCCTTACGAACCAGCAGATCCGCGACCCAGCCTGAGAGCAGGACGCCAACAAACGCCGCAAGGAATGGCACCGTGGTCATAAAGCCCGCTTTCAGCGCCGTGATTCCTTTTTCTTGAGTTAAATAGTTCGGGAACCAAGTTAAGAAGAACCACAGTGTAGAAGCCACCGCAAATTGCCCAAGATAGACGCCGATCAGTTTACGATGGAACACCAGTTTCCAGTCTTTGGCTGTTAACGGCTGACGCGCCTCTTTCTTCACCGGCGCATCGCCATCCACCAGACCGCCGCCGTCACGAATGTAATCCAGTTCAGCTTTGCTAATGCCTTTGGTCAGGCGCGGCGGCTGATAAACCTTAAACCAAATCAGCGACCAGATAATGCCGATACCGCCGGTGACAATGAACACCCAGTGCCAGCTCAACATTTCCTGAATCCAGATCAGCAGCGGAGTCAGAAACGCCAGACCGACAAACTGACCAGACGTATAAAAACCCACGGCAGAAGCGCGTTCATGTTCCGGGAACCAGCTGGTCACCATCCGGTTATTGGTCGGGAACGCGGGCGCTTCGAAAATACCGGTTATCGCGCGCAGACCAATTAATGACATTAAGCCCGTGGCAAAGCCCTGGAATAACGTCGCCACTGACCAGCCAAATATCGCAATAAAATAAGTCACGCGAGAACCTACGCGATCTAAAAACCAACCGCCGGGGATCTGACATAAGGTATAAAGCCAGGCGAAGGCCGAAAATACATAGCCCATTTGCGCTTTGGTAATGCCGAACTCTTCCTGAATATGGGCGGAAGCCACGGCCAGGTTAGCGCGGTCAACATAACAAATGACCACCGTAATAAAGATCATCACCAGCGTCAGATAACGCCGACGCCCCGGTTTTGCTGCATTAACGGGAATATCCATAGCGAGCTTTCTCCAGATTTTGGGCATAGCGAAGCCGCTCACCATGCCCTGTAATGTACAGAGGGTTATATTTTTGTATTGCTGTTTTAGTGCCCGATGAGGGGCTTACGTGGCAGGAATTACCACTCTGCTACGCTGTTATCTTCATGACGCCAGAGCGGATTACGCCAGTCCGGGGCATTTTTACTGAACTCAATGACTTTGGCTTCGTCGATTTCCACGCCTAAGCCCGGTTTCATTAACGGTTTAAAGAAGCCGCCGACCATGCTGAAGTCTTCTTTATTTTTCACAAAGTCGAGTAACTCCGCGCCTTTGTTGTAATGAATGCCCATACTTTGTTCCTGAAGTACCGCGTTATAGGAAACAAAGTCGATATGCAGGCAAGCCGCCAGTGCAATCGGGCCGAGCGGACAGTGCGGCGCAAGGGTCACGTCATAGGCTTCCGCCATTCCGGCAATTTTGTAGCATTCGGTAATACCGCCTGCGTGGGAGAGATCCGGTTGCAGAATCGAAATACCGCCAGCTTCCAGCACGCGTTTAAAATCGAAGCGTGAGAACATGCGCTCACCCGCCGCCAATGGAATATGCGTTTGTGCCGCCAGTTTCGGGTAGTATTCGGCTTGTTCCGCCAGCACCGGTTCTTCAATAAACAGAGGGCGATACGGTTCCAGTTCTTTAATCAGCACTTTCGCCATCGGCGCGCTGACGCGACCGTGGAAATCAAGACCAAACTCAATCTGATTGCCAAAAGCTTCACGAATTTGTGCCACGGTGTTGACCGCCGCATCTACCGCGCGGGAGTTATCAATCAATCCCAGCTCTTCACAACCGTTCAGTTTGAAGGTATCGAAGCCGATTTCGCGTAGCGTTTTAATGCCGTCGATAACATCCGCCGGACGATCGCCGCCGACCCAACTGTAGGCTTTAATTTTGTCGCGAACCAGGCCACCCATCAGTTGCCAGACCGGCGCATTCAGCACTTTACCTTTGATATCCCATAACGCCTGGTCGATCCCGGCGATGGCGCTCATCAGAATCGGACCGCCACGATAAAATCCGGCGCGATACATCACTTGCCATAAGTCATTGATGCGCGATGGATCCTGACCAATCAAATAGTCACCCAGCTCGTGAACTGCCGCTTCCACCGTGCGGGCGCGGCCTTCGATCACGGGCTCGCCCCAACCGACCACGCCTTCATCAGTTTCAATTTTCAGGAACATCCAGCGGGGAGGTAAACGATACGTAGTAATGTTGGTGATTTTCATTGCACTGCCTCTCGATACGCCTTAACAAATGCTGCTGCCTGCTGCGCGGTGCGTTCTACGGTCTGCCCGGCGCGATAGAGATCGCTGCCTAAGCCCGCCCCTGCACAACCTGCGTCTATCCACTGCGCCAGGTTTTCTGGCGTCACACCGCCTACGGCAAAGACCGGGATGTCCTGCGGTAATACCGCTTTTAACGCTTTGATGTATTGCGGCCCAAAAGCCGATGACGGGAATATTTTCAGCGCCTGCGCGCCCGCGTCGATCGCGGTAAAGGCTTCTGTCGCCGTCGCGCAGCCGGGGCAAACGGTCATGCCATAGCCCACCGCGCGGCGGATCACTTCACTATGGATATTGGGCGTAACGATGAGCTGGCAGCCCATCCTGGCGAGCGCATCGACCTGTTCAGGTTTCAGTACCGTACCTGCGCCAATCAACGCCTTGTCGCCATACGCATCAACGATGGCGGGAATGCTTTGTTCCCATTGTGGGGAATTCAGAGGGATTTCAACCGCGTCGAACCCAGCGTCAATCACCGCGCCAACATGCGCCAGCGCCTCGTCGGGCGTAATACCGCGCAAAATGGCGATCAGCGGGAGTTTAGTTTGCCACTGCATGAGCGATGCTCCTTATACCAGCCTGAAATGCCGTGTCGCCCGCCACCGCCGTCACGTCGCAACCCATCGCCTGAAAGGCTTGCTGGTAGCGTGCAGTCAGCGATGTTCCGGCGACAAGGGTGATGGCGTGTTGATGGGCCACGTAGTCGCGCATACTGGCGACCTCTGCGCCAATCAACAAACCAGAGAGAAATTCGCTGACCTGTTCACGGGGAAGTGTTCCCAGCACATGCGAGGCACGAACTTCAAAAAGCTGCGGCAATATGGCGGGCGCATTGAGACCACGCTCAAGGCCAGCCGCGAAGGCATCGGCAGAGTTTTCCTGCGGTGGTAAACCTGCGCCAATCAATGAATGATTTAACAGTAAATGATGTAATTCACCGGTCATTACGGTGCGAAAATCGTTGATTTGCTGGCTATCGGCCTGCACCCATTTGCAATGCGTACCGGGCATGACATAAAGAGAGGAAGGAGCCAAAGTACGCGCGCCGATCAATTGTGTTTCTTCGCCGCGCATCACATTGTGGTTATCATCATGAGAAACGCATAATCCGGGAATAATCCAGATATTGTCGCCAACAGACGTTAATTGTTCGCCAATAGATGAAAAACGGGCAGGAACAGATAAATACGGTGCAACTTTCCAGCCGACATTGCTGCCGACCATTCCTGCCATCACCACTGGCGTATTCTCTTCACGCCAGTCGGTCGTCACTTCTGCTAACACCGCAGCCGGAGATTTTCCGTTCAGACGCGTAACGCCTGCTTCTGATTGCCTGCTGTCCAAGCAGTTGTCGCCCTGATAAAGCCAGGCGCGCAGATTGGTCGATCCCCAGTCAATTGCGATGTAGCGAGCTGTCATGTGATTTCCTTTAACCTTCGTGTCGAGCTGGCGATCATGGTAAGCGCCGCCTGCTCTGCCGCATCGCCGTCCTGATGCCGTATCGCATCAAACAGCGCCTTATGTTCCTGGAGCGTTTGCGGCATGTTGGCCTCATCGCCCATCCAGGTTCGTTCAAAAACCGCCCGCTGTAATGAACTAATCGCAATGCTAAGTTGCTGTAACACCGGGTTATGCACTGATTGCAGTACCGCCTCGTGATAGCGAATATCCGCTTCGTTAAACGCTTCGCGGTCCTGATTGTTGGCGATCATCTCGTTCAGCGCTGATTCAATCTGCGCCAGATCGCTGGAAGTCGCGCGCTCTGCCGCCCAACGGGCAATCGCCGGTTCCACCAGATTTCGCACTTCGCTCATTGCACTGATAAGCCGTGGGTCGTAGTCGTTTTCCAGCACCCATTGCAGCACGTCAGTATCGAGGTAATTCCACTGATTACGCGGTGCCACAAACGCCCCGCGATAACGTTTCATTTCAATCAGCCGCTTCGCCATCAGCGAACGAAAAACCTCACGGATGATGTTGCGCGAGGTTGCAAACTCCTCACAAAGTTCCGCTTCGGCCGGAAGCGGCGAGCCTGGCACGTATTTGCCGTGAACGATCTGTTTACCCAGCGTAATGACGATGCGATCGGTTTTATTGAGAGTCATGGAGAGTCCTTGTGCTCTGTATGTACTTCTCTACTTTACCCCGATCGATGCATAACGCGGCAATTTTGTAGTACCAGCGTGATGACGTTCGCGTTTGCCGTATGCGTAATGTAGTACAAAGTTATATTGTTGTACTACAATTTAGATCACAAAAAGAACAATGCATAAAAAAATGACATGCGTCGGGCAGAAATCTGAAAAGGGATATCAGGCGCTAAACAGGAGGGAAAGAAGAGTATGCTTTCAACGGCTTAGCTACTCGTTTAAACGATTAGTCATGAAGTTGAATTTTAAGGGATTTTTTAAGGCTGCCGGTTTGTGTTCTTTGGCATTTGCGTTGACCGGTTGTCTAACCGCAGGACTGCTTTTCAATACCGCAAGTCCTCCACATGCCGAGCAATGGCGGTCAGACTCGATTAAGGGGTTATCGCTGGCAGAGGATAGTAACGGTACGAAAGGCTATGTTTTTGTTGGTGAATCGTTGGACTATCTGTTGACCACGGGCGGCGGCGAGGTGGTTAAAATGCTGAACGATCCGGCAATTCATGGCGAAAGAATCACCGTTTCCGATAACGCGAAATTTATTTTAAGCAGCAGTGATACTAATTTTTCTGGTTCAATAACGCTCTATTACGACTGGGATAATGAGGAAGATAAAGCACTGGCGACACAATATGGTTTTATTTGTAATACCCAGCGTTGTACCTGGGCACTTGACGGCCTGAAAGGCTCTATCCACCAGAAAAATAAAAAAGCGGATTACTCAAACGTGATGGTTTTCCATCAACCCTTTACGGTGGGATTTTATAAGTACAAAGCAACTGATGGCGTTCCGCGCGGCCTCGCTAATGCGCTGCTACCAGTCACTCTTACGCTGGATATAGTAACGTCACCACTCCAGTTCCTGATTTTATGCACGACCAGAAATTGTTAATCGCTGCGGGCAAACGCATTTATGCAGTTTGCCCTCCCACTGATTAATTCAGCACATACTTCTCAATAGCAAACGCCACGCCATCTTCCAGGTTGGATTTGGTGACAAAGTTCGCCACTTCTTTCACCGAAGGAATAGCGTTATCCATTGCCACACCAACACCTGCGTATTCAATCATTGCGATGTCGTTTTCCTGATCGCCAATCGCCATGACTTCTTCCGGCTTAATGCCTAACACGTCGGCCAGTGATTTCACACCCGTACCTTTGTTAACGCGTTTATCGAGGATTTCGAGGAAGTACGGCGCACTTTTCAGCACAGTGTATTTTTCTTTCACTTCCTGCGGAATACGCGCAATGGCCTGGTCGAGGATGGCGGGTTCATCAATCATCATCACTTTCAGGAACTGAGTATTGGGGTCCATTTTCTCCGCTTCGCAGAACACCAGCGGAATAGTGGCAACGAAAGATTCATGCACCGTGTAGTAGCTGATATCACGGTTGGCGGTGTACAGCGTGGTGCGGTCCAGGGCGTGGAAATGAGAACCGACTTCGCGAGAGAGTTTTTCCAGGAAACGGTAGTCTTCATAGCTCAGAGCGGTTTGCGCCACGGTGCTACCATCGGCGGCCTTCTGTACCAACGCGCCGTTATAAGTAATGCAGTAGTCGCCCGGCTGTTCCATATGCAGCTCTTTCAGGTAGTTGTGAACGCCTGCATAAGGGCGACCTGTCGTTAGCACGACATTCACGCCACGGGCGCGAGCTGCGGCAATCGCGTTTTTAACAGCGGGTGAAATGGTGTGATCGGGCAGCAGAAGGGTGCCATCCATATCGATTGCAATGAGTTTGATAGCCATGAGTTCCCCAGGTAGATTGGTTCCTGACCCATGCTAACGCGATTCCGCTCAAAAATCAGTACAACACCCGAGGGAAAAGGGGGATGCAACGCGCGTTGCATGCTCCCCTTTTGCTTAGCGGAAGAGTTTCCCTTTCAGCAGTTCCATGCCTGCGGAAAGCAAATCGTTATTGGCTTGCGAAGACACTTCACCCTGCGGTGAGAGAGCATCAATAATCTTTGGCAGTTGCTCTGCCAGCAAGCTGGAAGCCGTACTGGTATCTACACCCAGTTTTTGCCCGAGATCGGACACCGCATTTGTGCCGAGCGCCGACTCCAGTTGCTCGCCGCTCACCGGCTGATTGCCCTGTTGATTACTCAACCAGGTTGAGAGAATGGCACCTAAGCCGCCACTTTGCAGTTTTTCCAACAGCACCTGAATGCCACCCTGCTCCTCAACCCAACTCAAAATAGCCTGATATTTCCCCGCATCGCCTTTCAGAAAGGCGCCGACAACATCATCAAAAAGCCCCATGATAATCACCTGTAAAGCGTTACGTGTTGACTCAAAAAGTATAGATCTGCGGAATGATAATTACGGATTGCAGAAATAAAAAGGGCGGAGATGATCTCCGCCCTTTTCTTATAGCTTCTAGCCGGATGCGGCGTTAACGTCTGATCCGGCCTACAAAATCATGCAAATTCAAAATATTGCAGGAGTCTCGTAGGCCTGATAAGCGTAGCGCATCATGCACGCTCGCATTGTTAACGCCATTAAATATCGATATTCGCCGCTTTCAGGGCATTCTCTTCGATAAACGCACGACGCGGTTCAACGGCGTCGCCCATCAGCGTGGTGAACAGCTGATCGGCAGCAATTGCATCTTTAACGGTAACGCGCAGCATACGACGGCTTTCCGGGTCCATGGTAGTTTCCCACAGCTGTTCCGGGTTCATCTCGCCCAGACCTTTATAACGCTGGATGGAGAGGCCGCGACGGGACTCTTTCACCAGCCAGTCCAGCGCCTGCTCGAAGCTGGCTACCGGCTGACGACGCTCGCCACGTTCGATAAACGCATCTTCTTCCAGAAGGCCACGCAGTTTCTCACCCAGCGTGCAGATACGACGATATTCGCCACCGGTGATAAACTCGTGATCCAGCGGATAGTCAGTATCCACACCGTGGGTACGCACGCGAACAATCGGTTCAAACAGGTTTTGATCAGCATTGGTGTGGACATCAAACTTCCACTGGCTGCCGTGCTGTTCTTTGTCGTTCAGTTCGCTGACCAGGGCGTTCACCCAACGGGTAACGGTCTGCTCATCAGAGAGGTCGGCTTCCGTCAGCGTCGGCTGATAGATAAGCTCTTTCAGCATTGCTTTCGGATAACGACGCTCCATTCGGTTGATCATTTTCTGCGTAGCGTTGTACTCAGACACCAGTTTCTCTAACGCTTCGCCAGCCAATGCCGGTGCACTGGCGTTGGTGTGCAGCGTTGCGCCATCCAGCGCGATAGAGATCTGGTACTGATCCATCGCTTCGTCGTCTTTAATGTACTGTTCCTGCTTGCCTTTCTTCACTTTGTACAGCGGCGGCTGAGCGATGTAGACGTGACCGCGTTCAACGATTTCCGGCATCTGACGATAGAAGAAGGTCAACAGCAGCGTACGAATGTGCGAGCCGTCGACGTCCGCATCGGTCATGATGATGATGCTGTGATAACGCAGTTTGTCCGGGTTGTACTCGTCACGACCGATACCACAACCAAGCGCGGTGATCAGCGTCGCCACTTCCTGGGAAGAGAGCATCTTATCGAAGCGCGCTTTCTCGACGTTGAGGATTTTACCCTTCAGCGGCAGAATCGCCTGGTTCTTGCGGTTACGCCCCTGCTTCGCAGAGCCGCCCGCGGAGTCCCCTTCCACAAGGTACAGTTCAGAGAGCGCCGGGTCGCGTTCCTGACAGTCCGCCAGTTTACCCGGCAGGCCCGCTAAATCCAGCGCACCTTTACGACGGGTCATTTCACGAGCGCGACGCGCAGCTTCACGGGCACGAGCAGCATCGATAATTTTGCCGACTACGATTTTCGCGTCGGTTGGGTTTTCCAGCAGGTATTCTGCCAGGAGTTCGTTCATCTGCTGTTCAACCGCCGATTTCACCTCAGAAGAAACCAGTTTGTCTTTGGTCTGAGAGGAGAATTTCGGGTCCGGCACTTTTACGGAAACGACGGCAATCAGGCCTTCACGCGCATCGTCACCGGTGGCGCTGACTTTGGCTTTTTTGCTGTAGCCTTCTTTATCCATGTAGGCGTTCAGAGTACGGGTCATCGCCGCACGGAAGCCTGCCAGGTGAGTACCGCCATCACGCTGCGGAATGTTGTTGGTAAAGCAGTAGATGTTTTCCTGGAAGCCATCATTCCACTGCAATGCAACTTCAACGCCGATACCGTCTTTTTCGGTGGAGAAGTAGAAGATATTCGGGTGGATCGGCGTTTTGTTTTTGTTCAGATATTCAACGAACGCCTTGATACCGCCTACATAGTGGAAGTGGTCTTCTTTGCCGTCGCGCTTGTCGCGCAGACGAATGGAAACGCCAGAGTTGAGGAACGACAACTCACGCAGGCGTTTCGCCAGAATGTCATATTCGAATTCGGTCACATTGGTGAAGGTTTCAAGGCTTGGCCAGAAACGTACCATGGTGCCGGTTTTTTCAGTCTCGCCGGTAACCGCCAGCGGAGCCTGCGGTACACCGTGTTCGTAGATCTGACGGTGAATTTTACCCTCGCGCTGGATAACCAGCTCCAGTTTTTGCGACAGGGCGTTTACTACCGAAACACCAACGCCGTGCAGACCGCCGGACACTTTATAGGAGTTATCGTCAAATTTACCGCCTGCGTGCAGGACGGTCATGATCACTTCCGCCGCCGATACGCCCTCTTCCGGGTGAATACCGGTCGGAATGCCGCGCCCGTCATCCTGTACAGAGACAGAGTTATCGGCGTGAATGGTGACGATAATTTCTTTACAGTGACCCGCGAGCGCTTCGTCGATAGCGTTATCTACCACCTCGAATACCATGTGGTGCAGACCGGTGCCGTCATCCGTGTCGCCGATATACATACCCGGGCGCTTACGCACCGCATCCAGCCCTTTCAGGACTTTGATACTGGAGGAGTCATAAGAATTCGACATCAACGTTTCTCGCTCATTTATTCTTGGGTTAATCCGTTATTTTACCCTTTTCCACGGTAAACATCTTCGAATTTTCGTCCGACATGTCTATTACGTGTTCAGCACTGATCGCGCTGACAAAGACCTGTGATTGCGTCGCTTTTAAGCGGCTGGCAAGCAGTCCGCGACGCTCATCATCAAGCTCAGAGGCAAAATCATCTATCAGGTAGAGACACCGCCGCCCGCTTTCACGGGTGAGGAACTCTCCTTGCGCCAGACGTAAGGCGCACATCAACAGCTTAAGCTGTCCACGCGATAAGGTATCTTCCACCGGCGCACCGTCGGCGCGAATGCGTAAGTCCGCTTTATGCGGGCCATGCGCGGTGTAGGTTAACTGGCGATCGCGTTCAAAATTACGTTCCAGCACCTCAGCATATTCTGTCTCTTTCTCCCAGCCGCGCTGAAAAGAGAAAGTCAGAGTAAACTCCGGGAGAAATTGCTTACAGGTATCGGCCATATCAGCGGCGATACCGGCGCTGTACTCGGCGCGCCAGGTACTGATTTGTTCTGCCAGCGGGATCAGTTCTTTGTCCCACGGGCGTAGCTGTTCATAACGAGTCACCTGGCGCAGTGCCGCATTGCGCTGCTTGAGTAATCGCTTGAGATTGCTCCAGGCGGTGAAAAATCCGGGTTCGGTGTGAAAGCATCCCCAGTCGAGGAAAGCTCTTCTGTATTTGGGGCCGCCGTTGAGTAAAGTAAACCCTTCTGGCGTTATCAGTTGCATCGGCATCAGATGCGCCAGCTCGGCGACCTTATGCCCGTCAGTACCGTCGATGCGGACTTTGCTGTCGCCCTGTTTATCTTTGGTTAGGCCAATCGCCGTCTCGCGCTCTTCGCCCTGTAAACGCCCATGGAGAATAAACGCCTCCTGCTCGTGGCGAATAACACGACCAATCTGCAAACTGCGAAACGCCCGACCGTGGCCGAGCGTATAGATGGCTTCCAGCACGCTGGTTTTGCCACTGCCGTTGGCACCTACCAGAAAGTTAAAGCCGGGAGATAAAGCGAGATCCGCGGTTTCAATGTTGCGGAAATCGCGGATCAACAAACGGGTGAGGGACATTACAGTCTCATTGGCATGACAACATAGGCAGCCGACTGTGATGCGGCATCTTCAATCTGCACACTGGAAACCGAATCGGTCAGCATCATGCGCACGTTTTCGCATTTCAGCGCGTTCAGAACATCCAGCACATAGCTGACGTTGAAGCCAATTTCCATCTCCGCACCGCTATAGGTAACGTCGAGGATCTCTTCCGCTTCTTCCTGTTCCGGGTTATTGGCGGTGATTTTCAGCTGATTTTCGCTGACATACAGACGCACGCCGCGGAATTTCTCGTTGGAGAGGATCGCCGCACGGGCAAACGCCTGCTTGAGCAGATCGCACCCTGCTTCGAGATGTTTGTCCGGGTTCTTCGGCAGAACACGGCGGTAATCCGGGAAGCGACCATCCACCAGTTTGGAGGTGAAGATAAAGTCGCCGACGTGGGCACGTATATTGTTGCTGCCAATTTGCACGCGCAGCGGATTGTCGCCGCCGTCGAGCATACGCATCAGTTCAATCACGCCTTTACGCGGCACGATCACCGAATGGCTTGGCAAAGATTGACCAATTGGCATTGAACAGACCGCCAGACGGTGACCGTCGGTCGCCACGGTGCGCAGTTCTTCACCTTCGGTTTCGAACAGCATACCGTTTAAGTAATAGCGAACATCCTGATGCGCCATCGAAAACTGAGTCGCTTCAATCAGACGCTTCATCGTCGCCTGCGGCAGGGTAAATTCGACTTCGCTCTGCCAGTCATCGAGGTTCGGGAAATCTGCTGCTGGCAGGGTGGAAAGCGAAAAACGGCTACGCCCGGAACGCACCAGCATCCGCTCACCTTCCAGTTGCACGGCAATTTCCGCGCCTTCAGGCAGACCACGGCAGATATCAAAGAATTTGCGCGCCGGAACGGTCGTCGCCCCTGGTTCGTGCGGCTGAACCAGCGCAACACGTGCCACCATTTCCATCTCGAGATCGGTACCGGTCAGCGACAACGTACCGTCAGCAACCTGTAACAGCAGATTACCGAGAATCGGTAGCGTAGGACGACCACCTAACGGACCGCTCACCTGTTGTAGCGGTTTTAATAAATGCTCACGTTCTACGGTAAATTTCATAGGTTTACGATGACAATGTTCTGATTAAATTTGAAAAATCTTCTTTGATATCGTGGCTCTCTTCACGCAACTGCTCGATCTTCCGGCAAGCATGAAGCACCGTTGTGTGGTCACGACCACCAAACGCATCGCCAATCTCCGGCAGACTGTGGTTAGTCAACTCTTTCGCCAGCGCCATCGCCATCTGGCGCGGACGCGCCACCGAGCGGGATCGACGCTTGGAAAGGAGATCCGCAACTTTGATCTTGTAGTACTCTGCCACCGTCTTCTGAATATTGTCGATGGTGACCAGTTTTTCCTGCAATGCCAGCAAGTCGCGCAGCGCCTCACGCACGAAGTCGATGGTGATCGCCCGTCCGGTAAAGTTGGCGTTAGCAATGACGCGGTTCAACGCCCCTTCCAGCTCACGTACGTTAGAGCGTAGACGCTTGGCGATAAAGAACGCCACTTCGCCCGGCAAACGAATGTCGTTTTCGTCGGCCTTTTTCATCAGGATCGCCACGCGGGTTTCTAACTCTGGCGGTTCGATCGCCACAGTCAGTCCCCAACCGAAGCGGGATTTCAGACGATCCTCAACGCCGTTGATCTCTTTCGGATAGCGATCCGAGGTGAGAATGATCTGCTGGTTACCTTCCAGCAGGGCGTTGAAGGTGTGGAAAAACTCTTCCTGAGATCGTTCTTTATTAGCAAAAAACTGAATATCGTCGATCAGTAGTGCATCTACGGAACGGTAGTAGCGTTTAAACTCTTCGATCGCGTTGTTTTGCAGGGCTTTAACCATGTCCTGAACAAAGCGCTCGGAGTGCATATAAACCACTTTGGCATTCGGCTTACGCGCCATAATGCCGTTACCCACCGCATGCAGCAGGTGAGTTTTACCCAGACCCGTGCCGCCATAAAGGAACAACGGGTTATAGGCACCGCCAGGGTTATCAGCCACCTGACGAGCCGCCGCGCGCGCCAGTTGGTTAGATTTACCTTCAACGAAGTTATCAAACGTGTGTTTGACGTTTACGTTAGAACGATAGGTCGGTTCTGCCGGAGCCGGGACGTTATCCCAACCGGAACGCGTAGAAGGCGCAACACGTTGCGGCTGCGCATGCGCCACCTGTGCTGGGGCCGCGACGTTGCTCGTCACTGCCGCTTGTGGCGTTTGTGTCACCGGTTTGGTGCCGACTTCAAAACGCAGCTGTGGGGCATCCGCTCCGCAGAAACTGGTTAGCAGTCCATTGATATTATTAAGGTACTTGTCCCGTACCCAATCGAGGACAAAACGGTTTGGCGCGTACAGGGCCAGCGTGTTATCGCTCAGTTCCGCCTGCAATGGGCGTATCCACATACTGAATTCTGTGGCTGGTAACTCATCCTGCAATCGGGCAAGACACTGCTGCCAAAGCGAAAGTGACACGGCGGACTCCACTCGAACAAAAGTCGATAATGACTAAGGCTGAAACATTCATGATTGTTGACGTACGTCGAAAAGACCCTGCTTGAGGGTGACGCACGAACCGCTGTCTGCGGTTATATGCCCGATCAAGATCCTGCTAAACGATCGGGACCGCGGATCATAGCCTAAACTGCGCAAGAGATCTTCTGTTTCTCACAGATTTTCCCGATTTATCCACAGGATGATCCAGAACTCGCTAAGTGTAAACGATCCTGCCGCGAGGCGGGCACGATTTACGCCGCATATTGGAAAATTTAATGACCATAGACAAAAATTGGCTTAATCGATCTAATAAAGATCCAGGACGATCCTTGCGCTTTACCCGTCAGCCCGTATAATCCTCCACCCGGCGCGCCATGCTGGTTTTCACTGGTGTGAGGCCGTACGTTTTCCCTGCGAAAAGGTGCGGAAAAGCGCGGTAAATAAGGAAAGAGAATTGACTCCGGAGTGTACAATTATTACAATCCGGCCTCTTTAATCACCCATGGCTTCGGTGTCCATCGTTTCATTTTTCGGCGGATATCCAATAAAGCCATTGAATTTATTCAAGTTTAGGTAGAAATCGCCATGAAACGCACTTTTCAACCGTCTGTACTGAAGCGCAACCGTTCTCACGGCTTCCGTGCTCGTATGGCTACTAAAAATGGTCGTCAGGTTCTGGCACGTCGTCGTGCTAAAGGCCGCGCTCGTCTGACCGTTTCTAAGTAATAAAGCTAACCCCTGAGTGGTTAAGCTCGCATTTCCCAGGGAGTTACGCTTGTTAACTCCCAGTCAATTCACATTCGTCTTCCAGCAGCCACAACGGGCTGGCACGCCGCAAATTACCATTCTCGGCCGCCTGAATTCGCTGGGGCATCCCCGTATCGGTCTTACAGTCGCCAAGAAAAACGTTCGACGCGCCCATGAACGCAATCGGATTAAACGTCTGACGCGTGAAAGCTTCCGTCTGCGCCAACATGAACTCCCGGCTATGGATTTCGTGGTGGTGGCGAAAAAAGGGGTTGCCGACCTCGATAACCGTGCTCTCTCGGAAGCGTTGGAAAAATTATGGCGCCGCCACTGTCGCCTGGCTCGCGGGTCCTGATAGCCCTCATTCGGGTCTATCAACGCCTGATTAGTCCGCTACTCGGGCCGCATTGTCGTTTCACTCCAACCTGTTCAAGCTACGGAATTGAGGCATTGCGCAGGTTTGGAGTGATAAAAGGCAGTTGGTTGACGGTGAAACGCGTATTAAAATGCCACCCTTTACACCCTGGTGGTGACGATCCCGTCCCGCCCGGACCATTTGATACCAGAGAACACTAACGATGGATTCGCAACGCAATCTTTTAGTCATCGCTTTGCTGTTCGTGTCTTTCATGATCTGGCAAGCCTGGGAGCAGGATACAAACCCGCAACCTCAGGCCCAACAGACCACGCAGACAACGACCACCGCAGCGGGTAGCGCCGCCGACCAGGGCGTACCGGCCAGTGGCCAGGGGAAACTGATCTCGGTTAAGACCGACGTGCTTGATCTGACCATCAACACCCGTGGTGGTGATGTTGAGCAAGCTCTGCTGCCTGCTTACCCGAAAGAGCTGAACTCTACCCAGCCGTTCCAGCTGCTGGAAACTTCACCGCAGTTTATTTATCAGGCACAGAGCGGTCTGACCGGTCGTGATGGCCCGGATAACCCGGCTAACGGCCCGCGTCCGCTGTATAACGTTGAAAAAGACGCTTATGTGCTGGCTGAAGGTCAAAACGAACTGCAGGTGCCGATGACGTATACCGACGCGGCAGGCAACACGTTTACCAAAACGTTTGTCCTGAAACGTGGTGATTACGCTGTCAACGTCAACTACAACGTGCAGAACGCTGGCGAGAAACCGCTGGAGATCTCCACCTTTGGTCAGTTGAAGCAATCCATTACACTGCCACCGCATCTCGACACCGGAAGCAGCAACTTCGCACTGCACACCTTCCGTGGCGCGGCGTACTCCACGCCTGACGAGAAGTACGAGAAATATAAGTTCGATACCATTGCCGATAACGAAAACCTGAACATCTCTTCGAAAGGTGGTTGGGTGGCGATGCTGCAACAGTATTTCGCGACTGCGTGGATCCCGCATAACGACGGTACCAACAACTTCTACACCGCTAATCTGGGTAACGGCATCGCCGCTATCGGCTATAAATCTCAGCCGGTACTGGTTCAGCCTGGTCAGGCTGGCGCAATGAACAGCACCCTGTGGGTTGGCCCGGAAATCCAGGACAAAATGGCAGCAGTTGCTCCGCACCTGGATCTGACCGTTGATTACGGTTGGTTGTGGTTCATCTCTCAGCCGCTGTTCAAACTGCTGAAATGGATCCATAGCTTTGTGGGTAACTGGGGCTTCTCCATTATCATCATCACCTTTATCGTTCGTGGCATCATGTACCCGCTGACCAAAGCGCAGTACACCTCCATGGCGAAGATGCGTATGCTGCAGCCGAAGATTCAGGCGATGCGTGAGCGTCTGGGCGATGACAAACAGCGTATCAGCCAGGAAATGATGGCGCTGTACAAAGCTGAGAAGGTTAACCCGCTGGGCGGCTGCTTCCCGCTGCTGATCCAGATGCCAATCTTCCTGGCGTTGTACTACATGCTGATGGGTTCCGTTGAACTGCGTCAGGCACCGTTTGCACTGTGGATCCACGACCTGTCAGCACAGGACCCGTACTACATCCTGCCGATCCTGATGGGCGTAACGATGTTCTTCATTCAGAAGATGTCGCCGACCACTGTGACCGACCCGATGCAGCAGAAGATCATGACCTTTATGCCGGTCATCTTCACCGTGTTCTTCCTGTGGTTCCCGTCAGGTCTGGTGCTGTACTATATCGTCAGCAACCTGGTTACCATTATTCAGCAGCAGCTGATTTACCGTGGTCTGGAAAAACGTGGCCTGCATAGCCGCGAGAAGAAAAAATCCTGATTCGGTGAGTTTTCGCTAAAATAAGGGCGGTCAGTTGACCGCCTTTTTTCTTTTCGTAGGGCGGATAAGCACCGCGCATCCGCCACACAAAGCAACAGGAACATCATGAGCGATAATGACACTATCGTAGCCCAGGCCACGCCTCCGGGACGTGGCGGCGTTGGCATCCTGCGCATCTCCGGCCTCAAAGCCCGTGAAGTTGCCGAAACCGTGCTGGGTAAACTGCCCAAGCCGCGCTACGCCGATTATCTTCCGTTTAAAGACGCCGATGGCAGCGTGCTCGATCAGGGGATTGCGCTATGGTTCCCTGGCCCGAACTCATTCACCGGCGAAGATGTGCTGGAACTGCAAGGTCACGGCGGTCCGGTGATCCTCGACCTGCTGTTAAAACGCATTCTGACTATTCCCGGCCTGCGGATTGCCCGTCCTGGTGAGTTTTCCGAACGCGCATTTCTGAACGATAAACTCGATTTAGCCCAGGCCGAAGCGATTGCAGACCTTATCGACGCCAGCTCGGAACAGGCGGCGCGCTCAGCGCTAAACTCGCTGCAAGGCGCGTTCTCCGCACGGGTTAACCATCTGGTGGAAGCCCTCACCCACTTGCGCATTTACGTCGAAGCGGCAATTGATTTCCCCGATGAAGAGATCGATTTCCTCTCCGACGGCAAAATTGAAGCCCAGCTCAATGACGTGATTGCCGATCTCGACGCAGTACGCGCCGAGGCTCGTCAGGGCAGCTTGTTACGCGAAGGGATGAAAGTAGTGATTGCCGGGCGTCCAAACGCCGGTAAATCGAGCCTGTTAAACGCGCTGGCGGGCCGTGAAGCGGCAATCGTGACTGATATCGCCGGAACCACGCGTGACGTGCTGCGTGAGCATATCCACATTGACGGAATGCCGTTGCATATCATCGATACCGCCGGGCTACGCGAAGCCAGCGACGAAGTGGAACGTATTGGTATCGAGCGCGCATGGCAGGAAATCGAACAGGCTGACCGCGTGCTGTTTATGGTTGATGGCACTACGACAGACGCTGTTGATCCAGCAGAGATCTGGCCGGAATTTATCGCCCGTCTGCCTGCGAAACTGCCGATCACAGTGGTGCGCAATAAAGCCGATATCACCGGCGAAACGCTGGGGATGAGTGAAGTGAACGGTCACGCGTTAATTCGTCTCTCAGCAAGGACTGGTGAAGGTGTGGACGTGCTGCGTAACCATCTCAAACAGAGCATGGGCTTTGACACCAACATGGAAGGCGGCTTCCTGGCGCGTCGTCGTCACCTACAGGCACTGGAACAGGCGGCAGAGCACCTGCAACAGGGTAAAGCGCAACTGTTAGGTGCCTGGGCGGGTGAACTGCTGGCGGAAGAGTTGCGCCTGGCGCAGCAGAAATTAAGCGAGATCACCGGAGAATTTACTTCTGATGACCTGCTGGGGCGGATTTTCTCCAGCTTCTGTATTGGTAAGTAACCGCGCTTGCGAAGCCGCATTCTGACTGTCAGATGCGGCTTCGCTTCATTGTTAACACTCCTGTTATGCCTCAACCCTTTTTTTAAACATTAAAATTCTTACGTAATTTATAATCTTTAAAAAAAGCATTTAATATTGCTTCCCGAACGATTGTGATTCGATTCACATTTAAACAATTTCAGAATAGACAAATTCCTTGAGTATTATACTGTAGCCTCGTGTCTTTCGAGGATAAGTGCATTATGAATATCTTACATATATGTGTGACCTCAAAATGGTTCAATATTGACAACAAGATTGTCGATCACCGCCCTTGATTTGCCCTTCTGTAACCATCACCAAAGCCAAACCGATTAGATTCAATGTGATCTATTTGTTTGCTATATCTTAATTTTGCCTTTTGCAAAGGCTGTCTCTCATTTATTTACTTGTTTTAGTAAATGATGGTCTTGGCATATATAACTGGCGAATTAATAGATATTGCAAATATCATATTCACAGGGATCACTGTAATTAAAATAAATGAAGGATTATGTAATGGAAAACTTTAAACATCTCCCTGAACCATTCCGCATTCGTGTTATTGAGCCAGTAAAACGTACGACTCGCGCTTACCGTGAAGAGGCAATTATTAAATCCGGTATGAACCCGTTCCTGCTGGATAGTGAAGATGTGTTTATCGATTTACTGACCGACAGCGGCACCGGGGCAGTGACGCAGAGTATGCAGGCCGCGATGATGCGCGGCGATGAAGCTTACAGCGGCAGCCGCAGCTACTATGCGTTAGCCGAGTCAGTGAAAAATATCTTTGGTTATCAATACACTATTCCGACTCACCAGGGCCGTGGTGCAGAGCAAATCTATATTCCTGTTCTGATTAAAAAACGCGAGCAGGAAAAGGGCCTGGATCGCAGCAAAATGGTGGCGTTCTCTAACTATTTCTTTGATACCACGCAGGGCCATAGCCAGATCAACGGCTGTACCGTGCGTAACGTCTATATCAAAGAAGCCTTCGATACGGGCGTGCGTTACGACTTTAAAGGCAACTTTGACCTTGAGGGATTAGAACGCGGTATTGAAGAAGTTGGCCCGAATAACGTGCCGTATATCGTTGCAACCATCACCAGTAACTCCGCAGGTGGTCAGCCGGTTTCACTGGCAAACTTAAAAGCGATGTACAGCATCGCGAAGAAATACGATATTCCGGTGGTCATGGACTCCGCACGCTTTGCCGAAAACGCCTATTTCATCAAGCAGCGTGAAGCAGAATACAAAGACTGGACCATCGAGCAGATCACCCGCGAAACCTACAAATATGCCGATATGCTGGCGATGTCCGCCAAGAAAGATGCAATGGTGCCGATGGGCGGCTTGCTGTGCATGAAAGACGACAGCTTCTTTGATGTGTATACCGAATGCAGAACCCTTTGCGTGGTACAGGAAGGCTTCCCGACATATGGCGGCCTGGAAGGCGGTGCGATGGAGCGTCTGGCGGTAGGTCTGTATGACGGCATGAATCTGGACTGGCTGGCTTATCGTATCGCGCAGGTACAGTATCTGGTTGATGGTCTGGAAGAGATTGGCGTTGTCTGCCAGCAGGCGGGCGGTCACGCGGCATTCGTTGATGCAGGTAAACTGTTGCCGCATATCCCGGCAGATCAGTTCCCGGCACAGGCGCTGGCCTGCGAGCTGTATAAAGTCGCCGGTATCCGTGCGGTAGAAATTGGCTCTTTCCTGTTAGGCCGCGATCCGAAAACCGGTAAACAACTGCCATGCCCGGCTGAACTGCTGCGTTTAACCATTCCGCGCGCAACATATACTCAAACACATATGGACTTCATTATTGAAGCCTTCAAACATGTGAAAGAGAACGCGGCGAATATTAAAGGTTTAACCTTTACCTATGAGCCAAAAGTATTGCGTCACTTCACCGCAAAACTGAAAGAAGTTTAATTAATACATTCAGAGTGGCTATAAGGATGTTAGCCACTCTAACTCCCTACATCTTCAATAACAAAAATAGCCTTCCTCTAAAGGTGGCATCATGACTGATCAAGCTGAAAAAAAGCACTCTGCATTTTGGGGTGTTATGGTTATAGCAGGTACAGTAATCGGTGGAGGTATGTTTGCTTTACCTGTTGATCTTGCCGGTGCCTGGTTTTTCTGGGGTGCCTTTATCCTTATCATTGCCTGGTTTTCAATGCTTCATTCCGGGTTATTGTTATTAGAAGCAAATTTAAATTATCCCGTCGGCTCCAGTTTTAACACCATCACCAAAGATTTAATCGGTAATACCTGGAACATTATCAGCGGTATTACCGTTGCCTTCGTTCTCTATATCCTCACTTATGCCTATATCTCTGCTAATGGTGCGATCATTAGTGAAACGATATCAATGAATTTGGGTTATCACGCTAATCCACGTATTGTCGGGATCTGCACAGCCATTTTCGTTGCCAGCGTATTGTGGATAAGCTCGTTAGCCGCCAGCCGTATTACCTCGTTGTTCCTCGGGTTGAAGATTATCTCCTTTGTGATCGTGTTTGGTTCTTTCTTCTTCCAGGTCGATTACTCCATTCTGCGCGATGCCACCAGCACCACTGCGGGAACGTCTTATTTCCCGTATATCTTTATGGCTTTGCCGGTGTGTCTGGCGTCATTTGGTTTCCACGGCAATATTCCCAGCCTGATTATTTGCTATGGCAAACGCAAAGATAAGCTAATCAAAAGTGTGGTTTTTGGTTCGCTGCTGGCGCTGGTGATTTATCTCTTCTGGCTCTATTGCACGATGGGGAATATTCCGCGAGAAAGCTTTAAGGCGATTATCTCCTCAGGCGGCAACGTTGATTCGCTGGTGAAATCGTTCCTCGGCACCAAACAGCACGGCATTATCGAGTTTTGCCTGCTGGTGTTCTCTAACTTAGCTGTCGCCAGCTCGTTTTTTGGTGTC
This sequence comes from Escherichia sp. HH091_1A, assembly GCF_030295175.1. NCBI lineage: Bacteria > Pseudomonadati > Pseudomonadota > Gammaproteobacteria > Enterobacterales > Enterobacteriaceae > Escherichia > Escherichia sp. HH091_1A. The sequence continues at coordinate 4,555,696 of NZ_AP025747.1, forward strand.
ACGCTGGGGTTGTTCGATTATCTGGCGGATCTGTTTAAGATTGATAACTCCCACGCCGGGCGTTTCAAAACCGTGCTGTTAACCTTCCTGCCACCCGCGTTGTTATATCTCGTCTTCCCGAACGGCTTTATTTACGGGATCGGCGGTGCCGGACTATGCGCCACCATCTGGGCAGTCATTATCCCCGCGGTGCTGGCAATCAAAGCTCGCAAGAAGTTTCCCAATCAGATGTTCACGGTCTGGGGCGGCAATCTTATTCCGGCGATTGTCATTCTCTTTGGTATAACCGTAATTTTATGCTGGTTCGGTAACGTCTTTAATGTGTTACCTAAATTTGGCTAATCCGTTTAAGAAGCCAGCGAAATAGCTGGCTTCTTGCCTGTCAGGAAATCACTTATGTCCAAATGGCAACTCGCCTGATTCTCCTTCACCACGTATGCTTTGCGTCACCTTACTATCAGGACGCTTTAGCCCATGTCCCGCTTTTTGATTTGTAGTTTTGCCCTGGTTTTACTTTATCCCGCCGGGATTGATATGTACCTCGTTGGTTTACCGCGCATCGCCGCCGATCTCAATGCCAGCGAAGCGCAGTTGCATATTGCGTTCTCCGTTTATCTGGCAGGTATGGCAGCAGCGATGTTATTTGCCGGTAAAGTGGCCGATCGTTCAGGGAGAAAGCCTGTCGCCATACCCGGCGCGGCGCTATTTATTATCGCCTCGGTGTTCTGTTCACTGGCTGAAACCAGCACGTTATTTCTTGCAGGGCGATTTCTACAGGGGTTAGGCGCAGGCTGTTGTTACGTGGTGGCGTTCGCCATTTTACGTGACACACTGGATGATCGACGTCGGGCAAAAGTGCTGTCATTACTCAACGGTATTACCTGCATCATTCCGGTGTTAGCGCCAGTGCTCGGGCACCTGATTATGCTTAAATTCCCGTGGCAGAGTCTGTTCTGGACGATGGCAACGATGGGCGTCGCAGTACTGATGTTGTCTTTGTTTATTTTAAAAGAAACGCGCCCTGCCGCCCCCGCAGCTTCTGACAAACCACGAGAAAATAGCGAGTCGCTGCTTAACCGGTTTTTCCTCAGCCGTGTTGTTATCACCACCCTCAGCGTTTCGGTGATCCTCACCTTCGTGAATACGTCGCCGGTATTGATGATGGAAATCATGGGCTTTGAGCGCGGAGAATACGCCACCATAATGGCGTTGACCGCAGGTGTCAGCATGACCGTTTCATTCTCCACGCCATTTGCACTGGGGATTTTTAAGCCACGTACGTTGATGATCACCTCGCAGGTGTTATTTCTGGCGGCGGGTATCACTCTTGCCGTTTCGCCTTCCCATGCGATCTCTTTGTTTGGTATCACGCTGATTTGCGCTGGGTTCTCGATAGGTTTTGGCGTGGCGATGAGTCAGGCGTTAGGGCCGTTTTCATTACGTGCGGGTGTTGCCAGCTCGACCTTAGGTATTGCACAGGTTTGCGGATCGTCACTGTGGATTTGGCTGGCAGCGGTGGTTGGTATCGGCGCATGGAATATGCTGATCGGGATTCTGATTGCCTGTAGCATAGTGAGCCTGTTGCTGATTATGTTCGTCGCGTCTGGACGCCCGGTTGCCGCTCATGAAGAAATCCATCACCACGCTTGATCTCAATCTGCTGCTCTGTCTGCAACTGCTGATGCAGGAGCGCAGCGTAACCAAAGCGGCGAAGCGGATGAACGTGACACCTTCGGCGGTGAGTAAGTCGCTGGCAAAGTTAAGAGCGTGGTTTGACGACCCGCTCTTTGTGAACTCACCGCTGGGCCTGTCGCCCACACCGCTAATGGTCAGCATGGAGCAAAATCTGGCGGAGTGGATGCAAATGAGCAATCTGCTGCTGGATAAACCGCACCACGAAACGCCGCGCGGTCTTAAGTTTGAACTGGCGGCGGAATCGCCGCTGATGATGATTATGCTTAATGCGCTATCGAAACGGATCTACCAACGATACCCGCAGGCGACCATCAAATTGCGCAACTGGGATTATGATTCACTGGATGCGATTACCCGTGGCGAAGTGGATATTGGTTTTTCCGGTCGCGAAAGTCATCCCCGTTCGCGGGAGCTGTTAAGCTCGCTGCCATTAGCCATTGATTATGAAGTACTGTTTAGTGATGTGCCCTGCGTCTGGTTGCGCCAGGATCATCCAGCACTGCATGAAGCGTGGGATCTGGATACCTTTTTACGTTACCCACATATCAGCATTTGCTGGGAACAGAGCGATACCTGGGCGCTGGACAATGTGTTACAGGAGCTGGGGCGCGAACGCACGATTGCTATGAGTTTGCCGGAATTCGAGCAGTCACTGTTTATGGCAGCGCAGCCCGACAATCTGCTACTGGCGACCGCACCACGCTACTGTCAGTACTACAATCAACTCCACCAACTGCCGTTGGTTGCTCTACCTCTCCCGTTTGACGAAAGCCAGCAAAAAAAGTTGGAAGTCCCTTTTACCCTACTGTGGCATAAACGGAACAGCCATAATCCGAAAATCGTCTGGTTACGGGAAACCATTAAAAATCTTTACGCGTCGATGGCATAACCGAATCGTATGAAACGCGACCCTATTTCACAATAAAATGTAAAAAAGTTGTAATAAACTTATCTGAATCGAACTTTTAGCCGCTTTAGTCTGTCCATCATTCCAGTAAATGATTACTCTTGTATTCATAATGGACCATTAAGCATGGAGCGAAAAATGGCGACTCACTTTGCCCGAGGGATTTTAACGGAAGGACATCTGATTTCTGTTCGTCTCTCCTCCCAGTGTCATCAAGAAGCCCGAAATATTCCCCCTCATCGTCAAAGCCGTTTCCTGGCGTCCAGAGGTTTACTCGCAGAACTGATGTTCATGCTGTATGGCATCGGCGAATTACCGGAAATCGTCACCCTGCCGAAAGGAAAACCGGTTTTCAGTGATAAAAATTTGCCCTCGTTTTCTATTTCCTATGCCGGGAATATGGTTGGCGTGGCGCTAACAACCGAAGGTGAATGTGGCCTCGATATGGAACTGCAGCGTGCGACGCGCGGGTTTCATAGCCCACACGCGCCCGATAACCACACCTTTTCCAGCAACGAATCACTATGGATCAGTAAACAAAACGATCATAACGAAGCGCGAGCGCAACTCATCACGCTGCGCCGAAGCGTGCTAAAACTAACCGGTGATGTTTTGAATGACGATCCGCGCGATCTGCAACTGCTGCCCATTGCCGGACGCCTGAAATGTGCTCATGTAAATCATGTTGAAGCGTTATGCGACGCGGAGGACGTGCTGGTGTGGTCCGTGGCGGTCACGCCCACAATTGAAAAGCTCAGTGTCTGGGAGTTAGATGGCAAACGCGGCTGGAAAAGCCTGCCGGATATTCACAGCCGCGCCAACAATCCTACCAGCCGGATGATGCGTTTTGCCCAACTCTCTACCGTGAAGTCTTTTTCGCCAAATTGATAGACAACCACAGGAGTCATCATGTCTGAAAAATTGAAGGTGGTTACGTTACTGGGGAGCCTGCGCAAAGGCTCATTTAATGGCATGGTTGCACGTACCCTGCCGAAAATTGCTCCTGCTAGCATGGAAATCAATGCATTACCTTCCATTGCCGACATTCCCCTGTATGACGCTGATGTACAGCAGGAAGAAGGTTTTCCCGCAACGGTAGAAGCTATGGCGGAGCAGATCCGTCAGGCTGACGGTGTGGTGATCGTCACGCCGGAATATAACTACTCGGTACCGGGCGGGCTGAAAAATGCCATCGACTGGCTTTCCCGCCTGCCGGATCAACCTCTGGCTGGTAAACCGGTGTTGATTCAGACCAGCTCAATGGGCGTGATTGGCGGCGCGCGCTGTCAGTATCACCTGCGCCAGATTCTGGTTTTTCTCGATGCAATGGTGATGAACAAGCCGGAATTTATGGGCGGCGTGATTCAAAACAAAGTCGATCCGCAAACCGGAGAAGTGGTTGATCAGGGAACGCTGGATCACCTGACCGGACAATTGACCGCATTTAGCGAGTTTATTCAAAGGGTAAAACGCTAAATAAAAAACCCGCCTGCGGTAACGCATGGCGGGTTTTTTAACGAACTATCGGTTTTAGTGGGCGTCGATAAATACAATCTTCAGGATAAACAGCAGCGCCACCACAACCACACACGGGCTAAGATCGCGCAGACGTCCGGTACCGATTTTCATCACGCAGTAGGAGATAAAGCCCAGTGCGATACCTTCGGTAATCGAGAAGCTGAACGGCATCATCACGGCGGTAATAAACGCTGGAACGGATTCGGTAAGATCCTGCCAGTTCACGCGAGCAAGACTTGAGGTCATCAACACGCCAACGTAAATCAGCGCGCCAGCTGCGGCATATCCCGGCACCATTCCCGCCAGCGGCGACAGGAAGATAACCAGCAGGAACAGCAGACCAACAACCACTGCCGTCAGACCGGTACGACCGCCAACGGAAACGCCGGAAGAGGACTCAATGTACGCCGTAACAGAAGAAGTACCGATAAACGAACCGGTCACGGAAGAGATACTGTCGACATACAGCGCCTGCTTCATGCGCGGGAATTTACCTTTCTCATCCGCCAGCCCGGCTTTATCAGTCACGCCAATCAGCGTACCGGAGGAGTCAAACAGGTTGACCAGCATGAAAGAGAAAATCACCCCTGCCAAACCGAGATTAAACGAACCGGCTAAATCGACATGACCCACTACTGTCATTACGCTCGGTGGCGCAGACACGATGCCGTTGTAGTGCACATCACCCAGCATCCAGCCCAGCAGCGTCGTCACCACAATAGAAACCAGCACCGCCGCGTGAATATTGCGCGAGGCCAGAATAGCGATGATGAAGAAGCCGAGGATCCCCAGCAGCACGCTGTGAGAAGTCAGGTTACCGATGCTCACTAGCGTTTCGGGATTCGCGACAATCACGCCCGCGTTTTTCAGCCCCATCATGCCAATGAACAGGCCGATACCGCTGGTGATGCCCACACGCAGACTTACCGGAATGTTAGCAATCATCCAGTAGCGAATGCGGAAAACTGTCAGTAACAATAGACCAATCGCGCCCCAGAAGATTGCGCCCATCCCGACCTGCCACGGCAAGCCCATCGCCTGTACAACCACAAAAGCGAAGAATGCGTTCAGGCCCATTGCTGGTGCCAGTGCAACTGGCAGATTAGCAAACAGTCCCATCAGAATGCTGCCAAATGCAGCAATCAGACAAGTGGTGACGAAGACGGCGCTGGTGTCCATGCCAGCAACGCCAAGAATTTGCGGGTTAACAAAAACGATGTAAACCATCGTCAGGAAGGTGGTAAAACCGGCGATCACTTCGGTCCGAGCCGTCGTGCCATGTTCGCGCAGTTTAAACACGCGTTCCAGCATCCCCTGACCAGAAGCCTGGGTTGTGTGTTGTTGACTCATTATCTATTTCCGAACTAAGGAGGGAAAATCCGTCGCTATCGTATACCAAAATGAGACAATATGGACGGCTGAAGTTAACTTTTTTTCATTGTATTTGCTTATACGGCAACGATTGCGTTGTGCAAATTTGCATGACGAAAACGTTAAACTAACGATAAAGGAAAGACATGTCCCAGATAGAAGCGGTATTTTTCGACTGCGACGGTACGCTGGTCGATAGCGAGGTCATTTGCTCTCGCGCCTATGTCACGATGTTCAGGGAATTTGGCATTAACGTTGACCTGGAAGAGATTTTTACCCGTTTTAAAGGCGTAAAACTCTATGAAATCATCGATATCATCAGTAAAGAGCAGGGCGTGACGATGGTCCAGTCCGATGCAGAGCACGTTTACCGCGCAGAAGTCACCCGCCTGTTTGATAGCGAACTAGAGGTCATCGCGGGAGCGAACGAATTGCTGGCGAGCGTTAACGTGCCGATGTGCGTGGTTTCTAATGGCCCGGTGAGCAAAATGCAGCATTCGCTTGGTAAGCTCAATATGCTGCACTACTTCCCGGAAAAACTGTTCAGTGGTTACGACATTCAGCGTTGGAAGCCTGACCCGGCATTAATGTTCCATGCGGCAAAAGCGATGAATGTGAACGTTGAAAACTGCATTCTGGTCGATGACTCCAGCGCCGGTGCGCAGTCAGGGATAGATGCCGGTATGGAAGTGTTTTACTTCTGCGCTGACCCGCACAATAAGCCGATCGTTCACCCGAAAGTCACCACCTTTACCGAGCTGGCGCAACTGCCTGCGCTCTGGAAGGCACGCGGCTGGGATATAGCGCGTTAATTGCTCCGAACTTTAACGCTTACACATCAGTCACGCTGGTTTGAGATAAAGACTACCAAGTGTCTGATGAGTAAGCGTATGTTTCCCTTTCAAAAATTTATGTCGTTATTCGTCCAGTCAATCACTCTCTGCTTAGCTAAGCCTGGGTTATATTTTTCACAATATCGGGATATTTATCGAACCATGTAATAATATTCAAGATTATTTCACTGAGTTTTTTATACTTTTTATATTTTTTCTCCCGACTATAATTTTGAACAATATCCTGGTAAGCTCGTATTTCATCATCTATTTTATCAATATCAATCTTAAAGTTATTTAATTTTCTTTGTATATCATTACGCGTCAAATTATCTTTGTTTTCACTAACTAGTTGTGCTTTCTCTTTCACAATTTTATTATGTTCTTTTGTTAATTCGTTAATTTTTTGCAATATGTCCTCGTAACCCTCATTGGACTCTTTTACTTCCTGATAATATTTGGTTAAACTTTCCTTGTTAATTTTAAATATACCTGCTAAATTTTGAAAATCGAAAGCAAAATTATTGAGTGCTGAGTCGTAAAGTTCTTTAAAAGATTTTATTTTTTCTAGTTGTTTTTTTAGCTCTATTTTGTCTATATCAACATCGTCAAATAGGTAGACAAGATCTTTAAATTTGAAATTTAAATTTCTATCAAATTGGTTATGAGACTCTTGCCTTTCTTTTCGGATAAATTCTTCTGAATATTTAAGATCTTCTTGTGCATTTGACTGCGAAATTTTTTCTTTTATGACAGATTCAACAAAGTTAATTCTGTCACGTCCCATCATATTGTTAATGATATGTTGTGCCCTACCATGCATATCTTTGAAGATAAAAAAATTAGCTTTTTCAATATCAAAAGAAAATTCCTCTTTAAACGATCCATTTTCATTATAGAGTGCGGCTAAAAACGACTGTAATTCTGCAAATGCTTTTTCATATATTAGCCGAGTATTTGGCAAGGATTTTTCAAGTTCCCCTATGTCTTTATATAGAGCATCTGCCTGATTTATGAAATTAGGTATTTGTTCTTTACTTATAGCTCCGTCTATATTCATATAAATGTATTTTTTATCGGTAAGACTACCTTGTGAATAAATTGTAGCAGAATCGATAGTACAGCCTTCGAGTCTGTCCTCTCTGTAACAATAGCCCAGATCCGCCCCGTGCAAACGACTATTTTTAAAGAAAATGTTATTATTCTCTGTATTTTCATTGCTATATGAAGAGTTAATACCTTTATTAATATTGTCTGCACATTTAATAAAATTATCATCTAACTTAAGAGTTCTCGATCTTCTTTCAATGCGATCAGAAAAATACTCAACGGGGTTAAACATATATTTACCTGAACCAGCTTCACCAAGACCACTGTTTATTTTAATATAGTTCAAAGTACAATTATTAAATACTATCCCATGATCCCTCCCCCTGATGTAATTATTATTAGACTTGTTGAATGAGTTTGCCAAAAATTTCATTCCAGGAGCTTCAAGTCCTGTGATATCACAGTTATAAAAATGACTCAGAAGTATACTCGATCCAGGACAACTACCTCCCTGAATTGTACAGTCTTGAACAAAAGACTGCATAAAGAGATAAGCCCCTAATTTTTCTTGGATATTGACGGGTTGTTTAACGGTGTAGACTTGAGACGTCTCACAACTATAATGATTTATTTCGCATTTAGAAATAAAACAACCTTTAAACATACCTATTATTGATTTTTCATTTCCTGACTCTGCAGTTTTTTCATTAGGATCATAAAAATGTATGTTGTTGAACTTACAATCTTCGAAATAACAATTTTCAAAAACTGGGCCTTCAAGGGTCGGAGTTTCTATATTTCCTGAAAAAGTTACATGTTTAAAACTACAATATTTTAATGAATTTAATACATCTTTAGGCAACGAATTTAAATTGATAGTTGTATCAAAAACAGGAATTTTATTTTTAATAAGCGTCGTAAGTTTTACAGCATTATCAGAAAACTTTAATCTCTTCATGGGAGAATTATCAAAATGTAAATCATCAAGATAGTTATCAAGAGTGAATCTTTCAGAAAAAACTTGATGCTTATCGGCCTCATTTACAGTCTCCCCCGTGTAGAGATTAAAAGATCTACACACAACCACTTCATTATTTTCATTTGTGGTAAAATCTGTAGTAGTACTAAATCGCCATTGTTCTTCTACTTTGGCCAGAGATTTAATATTCTTGAACATCTCCGCTTTATTATCATTTTTTGTCACAAATTCGTAAATTAAGCTTTTAACTTGTTTAATATGCGATCCGGGAAAAAGATCGCGAATAAACTCCCACAGTGTACGTTTTTTAAACAACAACCCATTACCATCCAGAATATTTTCAATATCCTTAAAATTTACATCGTATTTCTTATTATTAATATCTAAAGTAACCTTGTCAGAATATCCGTTATGCTTATGCTTCTCATATTTCACTTCTGAAAAGGGATTAGTATTTATAAGAACATCTGATCTTAATTTAGCAACCATAAATCCTCCGATGTGCAATATTAGGGTGTTTAAAAATAACGACATCTAGATTGTTAATTAACACTACCGCTAGCCAGGTTAGCAACAAGTGTTACTTATATTACTAGTGAAGACTATAAAAAATAGCTCATTTCCCCCGATTTAATCCAGGGTGTTTACCCTGGATTCCCAATTTTTAGGCATAACGAATCATCCCTCAGGTAAACCGCAATATCTGAAAATGAGCGATTTTTTATAGCTGGTTATATTGTCAATGTTAGAATAAATAGATTTTATAATATGTTACCAAGGTGATTTATGGAAAATCTTATTGGCACTCCACCAAACTATGCAGTTCCCCATAAGTATATAGACATGGAGCAAATGGAATATTTATGTCATATCAATCGTTTTTCTAAAATACCTGACGATTTTTTGATAACTGGTCAGAGAGAGGACCTTTTTACATACAAATATGTTTTAGATGGCTCTTTTTCAAATTTACAGCATTTACTTCCCAAAGGACAACTACAGAAGATACAACAGAGATTAAGTTCTCTTATTGACAAAAATAAGTTCCATTGTTTTCATATTTTTTTATTAAAACTATGCTCAATTGAAAATATTCCAGTCCCAAATGCCGATTACGCTTTCTTTGATGACGAAATGCCATTGACATTAACTGATGAACAGATCGAAAATATTTCTTTTTTAAACGCATATCACAAAGAAAAGAAAGAAAACAACGACATTGTTACATTTGATTTCATGAGCGCTGATCACCACCATAATTTTAGCACAACCATAGCTTTAACAAATGATAGCTTCCATATATCTTCAATAAACAACCATAACTCACAGGTTATATTCTATGAAAACATCCATTTACATCCCTATGAATTACCAGAATCATCACAATGGTGTTATCAGTTAATAAAAAACATGATTTCTTTACATTGCAGATATAATAACAATTTCAAAATAAAAAAAACCTTTTGTTTTGATTTTAAAAATAAATCTTTTTGTAATGCCAGGTTGCAATATATAACGTTTATTGCATGTTTATTTTCACATGCAAACATGAAATATTCGACATTTCATGATGTTAACCTTGATATGTGTGAGATAAAGAATTGCAATTTTGACAATTCAGAGATGAATTTCATTTCGTGCGTCGGGACAAATTTTAGCGGTTCTACATTTAACAATGTAAAAACAACAACAGCGCAACTAATTAAGACACCAAAAAAGTGGACGAATAATACTCTAAAATATTGGTTCTCCAGTTGTAATAAACGTAATATCATCTTCACTTTTAATACAATATCTGATAGAAATATGAAATTAAAAGGTATCAAGGATATATTACTGTCGTTGGTTGACCAAAAAGTCAATATTTATAGTGTAAGGCAAGAGCTTCTGGATTTTCTTAATAATGATTTATATAAAAATAATGGAGAGATTCTCTCTTATAAAGAATCAATAATGTTGTTTTGTGCTGTGTAGCCGAAAAATAGATGATTCAGATTAACTACCGCACTCTATGTTGTGTTTATATCCATGTCAGGTAACAGGTCATTTGTGAATCCTGACACCAGACTATGACTATCGCCCAGGGATAATCCACAACCGCTGGAAGTAGTCTCATTTCTGCAGGATAAAACCGTAGAGTGCGATTGCGATGAATAATAAATACAGGCTTATTATTCCAGTCTTTTTTATTGCGTTGGTTGTTTCAAATGGCTCGGTTAGTAAAATGCACCATTCGCTCGGAAAACTCAACATGTTGCACTCTTATACGCCGTCTGGAAAAGGCGTAGGAGTGGTATAACCATTTAATCGCCTCCCAACGTCAACGCTTACACATCAGCGACACTGGTTTAATTAAAGCATACCAAATTTCTGATGAGTAAGCGTCTTTTCGTATAACCTCATTGTCACAGGAACGACTTGATCCGTTTATTTATTCGCCATGTTATTCAGTATCAATTTTCTTAATAGCTTTCACCATATTTTCATTTTCTTTTAGCCAACTCCTGATATTTTGAACTACATCATTAAGTGTATTTTCTTGTTGATACTCTTTCTCCAATCTCTCTGTTTCATCCTTAAGATGTAGAATCTCTTTACTTATATTTGGTATTTTTCCATCTATCACCTTTATTATCCCCTTAATCTCATTAATTCTTTCCGCATCTTTTTTATCTTTATTGTCTTTATTATTTAAGTAAAAATCCTCTTTAATCAATTGATCCTTAGTATCGACTAAATCATTTCTTTCGACAATAAGTTTGGCATATTTGTCTTTTATATCGCCATAATTTTCCTTATTATAGTCATTATTTTTCTCAATTACCCACCGTAAGTATTGCTCAATGCCAGAGAATAAATCGACTTTATCATCTACATATTTTGATACTTTTCTATAATCCCTATAATTTATTTTCGTTCTTTCCTTAAATTCATTCAATGCTAAAAAAATCTTTTGCATTTTATCAAAACTATCATCTTTATGATTTTTATTATATTCTTTGTAAATATTTCGCAAATCATTAAAATCAAAGTGGAAGTGAAATGTTTTGCTGTTTGAAATAGCAGAACGATTTATTTTTAAATAGTTACGTTGATCGTAAGGTCTTTGCCAAAAGAATCCAGTATAGAGCTTATGCATGAAATTCACTTTATCAATATCTATTTCATTGGCTATATCTTTTTCTATATTGTACAAAACTTTTAATATAATATACTGGATAGCTTCACCATTAAGTTGATATTTTTTTCCTTCATCATCAAGATTGAAGCGCCCCAGCTTGACCAACAAAGATTGTAAATATAATAGTTCCTTTTGGTAATGACTTTCCGCATCCTTGCCATAATTATTAAATTCTTCTACCCATGAATTAATTTCCATTAAATTTTTCATGAAATCTGAAATGCCATTTTCAGCTATAGCTCCTTTCATGTCCATATAAACAGGAATTCTAATCTGGGTGTTCGCAGCAAGATTACCACTTAACCAAGTGGTTAAATGATCAATAGCACAATCATCCAATTTAATTCCATTGATTGACTCGCCCAAACAAGTTTTAAGTAAATTGCAATTACTAAGTTTTAAATATTTATCTATATCATCAGCAACGTATTTATCATTTATATAACGACCGCCACTCATATTAGGGAAAAGATTAACGTAGATAAGGTTTGAAATGTGTTTATCCAGATTAAGTTTACCTCCATCCTTTTTGAAATACTCTCTGGGATCAAAATCCAGTAAATCTTTGCGAATTCCATTTCGCTTGTATGTCATATCAGAGGAGCTAAAATCACAATTATAAAAATGATTATCATATTTTAATTCACATTTATATTTGTGATAAAACGAAGTCCCTATGAAATCCATTTCAGCACCATTAAGCTTTTGCTATTTTACAACATAACAAACTGCTTGCAATAACACTTGCATTTTTACACACTCCATCCTGAAGAGTACACTCATCTACAAATGACTGCATAAACAGATATGCACCAACTGGCTTACCCACATTGGGATCTTGATTTACAGAGTATATTTTTGATGTATCTATGTTAAAATTTTTTATTTCACATCGATACAGAAAACACTCTTTAAACACGCCGTAAATAGGTATTTCATTATTTGGTTTTACTCGATACTTGGAGCTAACAAGTGACACATTCTCAAAAATACAGTCCTCAAAAAAACAATTTCCAAATACTGAACCATTAAGATTTTCGTAAGATATAGCACCAGTGAATGTCACTTTTTTAAAGTTACAATATTTTAGAGATGCCAGGGCTTCTTTTTCCAGCGCAGATAAATCGATTGTGATATTTTCAAAGGGGATTTTATTTTTTAAATATACGCTAAGCTTTTCATTATCATTTGGGAACTGTATTTTCAGCATCCCTGATTGAAAAGCCTTCTGATCAAAATGAATATCATGCTTATAAATATCCAAGCTGAGTTCTTCAGAAAATAAAGAACGCATTGTGTTTTTTTCAGCATCATTATGATAATCTTGCGCATTAATATTTATATTAAATACTCTACTAACAATAATGTCTTTATTTTCATCTACAGTAAATTCTGTAGTCGTATTAAAGCGCCATTGTTGATCTTGATCGGCGAGAGATTTAACTCTATTAAACATCTCAACTTTATCATCAGTTTTCGTCACAAAATCTACAATGGCTTGTTTAGCCTCCTTAATATGAGACATGGGAAAAAGATCGAGTATAAACTCCCAAAGACTTCGTTTAAGAAAAGATTGACTATCACCAGCTAAAATATTTGTTATATCTTTATGAGTTACTGAATACTTACCCACATCATCAAGAGACAAACCAATTTTTCCTGAATATTTTTGCGTTCTATTTTTTTCATTCAGATTTTCATCTGGCATTTTAGTCAGAGTAGCAAATTTATCTGTAACTGTACTATATGATGATATAGCCATAATCATTTCTCCTGAACACAATATTTATTCGCCCGCTCACAATACATAACCGTTTTGTATAAAAAAGAACACTTTGGTGTTGTTTTGATACGATTATGACTAAACCACCTATGAATACTGTAAAAAATCGCTCATTTTTTATGTTCCGATATAGGGCTTTTACCCTGGTTTTTTTGTTTTCTTTTCCATTTTCTGTGCGGGTAACGATATAAATGAAAGGAATAACAAAAAAAATTTTATAACGGGGCACTACATTATAAGTAAAATAATTCAAATGAAATAATATATTTGCATTGCACTGGGGAGAGTTTCGAGGTGAGTTTGTGTGGCAATATTTCAAGGAGAAAGTTTATCAGCCCGGTAACTATGTATGACCGGGCTGATTGCCAGATGCGGCGTAAAAGCCTTATCTGACCTACAGTTAGCGTTACTCTTTCGGGTCTTTTCCGGCCAGCAGTTTATCCAGCTCATCACCGCCTACGTGACGGAAATCCTGACCTTTCACGTAGTAGAAGATGTATTCACAAATATTCTGGCAGCGGTCGCCGATACGTTCGATAGAACGTGCACAGAACAGCGCGGTAAGGACGCTCGGAATGGTGCGCGAATCTTCCATCATGTAGGTCATCAGTTGACGAACAATACCTTCGTACTCCTGATCGACTTTTTTATCTTCCCGATAAATTCGCACCGCTTCGTCAATATCCATCCGCGCGAACGCGTCCAGCACGTCATGCAGCATCTGGATAGTGTGACGCCCCAGTGATTCCAGGCTTACCAGCAACGGCTGATGCTGCTGGGAGAATTTCTCCAGCGCAGTACGGCAGATTTTATCCGCCACGTCACCAATACGCTCCAGCTCGGCAATGGTTTTGCTGATCACCATCACCAGACGCAGGTCGCTCGCCGTCGGCTGACGTTTGGCGATAATGCGCACGCAGGCTTCATCGATCGCCACTTCCATCATGTTGACGTTCTTGTCGCCTTCGATCACCCGCTTCGCCAGATCGCTGTCCTGGTTATGCATCGCGGTGATTGCATCAGAAAGCTGCTGCTCCACCATGCCGCCCATGGTCATCACCTGCGTGCGGATGCTTTCCAGTTCGGCGTTGAACTGGCCGGAAATATGTTTATTAAGATTGAGACTGTCCATAACGCACTCCTGAATCAACCGTAACGACCGGTGATGTAGTCTTCTGTTTGTTTCTTCGCTGGTTTGGTGAACAGATCGTCCGTGTTGCTGAACTCAATCAATTCGCCCAGGTACATAAACGCCGTGTGGTCGGAACAACGCGCAGCCTGCTGCATGTTGTGGGTGACGATCACTACGGTGTAATCCTGCTTCAGTTCGGTGATCAGCTCTTCAATACGCCCGGTAGAGATAGGGTCGAGCGCCGAACACGGTTCGTCGAGCAGCAGCACTTCCGGGCGAATGGCGATACCACGCGCAATGCACAGACGCTGTTGCTGACCACCAGAGAGAGAGTAACCGCTCTGGTGCAATTTATCTTTGGTTTCGTTCCACAATGCGGCTTTGGTCAATGCCCACTGCACGCGCTCGTCCATATCCGCACGGGAGAGCTTCTCAAACAGACGAACACCAAAGGCGATGTTGTCGTAGATGGACATAGGGAACGGCGTCGGTTTCTGGAACACCATGCCCACTTTCGCACGCAGCAGGGCGATATCCTGAGTGTTAGTCAGGATGTTGTCGCCATCGAGCAGAATCTCACCTTCCGCACGCTGCTCCGGATACAGTTCAAACATTTTGTTGAAAGTACGCAGCAGCGTCGATTTACCGCAGCCAGACGGCCCGATAAACGCCGTAACCTGGTTTTTGGCGATATCCAGGTTGATGTTTTTCAGGGCATGGAATTTGCCGTAGTAGAAGTTCAAATTACGAACCTGAATTTTACTCGGGGCAGTTTCAACCATACTCATTGCAATCTTTTCCTCATCGTGCCTGATGCACTTCGCTAATCAGGCTTACCGTAGGCCGGATAAGGCGTTCACACCGCATCCGGCAAAGTGTTAACCGTGTTTATTCTTCGCAAAAACAACGCGCGCCAGAATGTTCAGCAGCAGGACGCACAGGGTAATAATCAACACCCCGGCCCAGGCCAGTTGTTGCCATTCCGCAAACGGGCTCATCGCAAACTTAAAGATCGTCACCGGCAGGTTGGCGATCGGCTGCATCATGTCCGTGCTCCAGAACTGGTTGGAGAGCGCAGTAAACAGCAGTGGCGCGGTTTCACCAGCAATACGGGCAATCGCCAGCAGGATACCGGTCATAATCCCGGACACCGACGCTTTTAGCGTAATCGCGGAGATCATCTTCCACTTCGGCGTACCCAGCGCATAAGCCGCTTCACGCAGGCTGTCCGGCACCAGTTTCAGCATGTTCTCAGTGGTGCGGATAACAATCGGTACCTGCAACAACGCCAGGGCAATCACGCCCGCCCAGCCGGAGAAGTGCTCCATTTGCGCCACCACGATGGTGTAAACAAACAGACCAACCACAATCGACGGCGCGGAGAGCAGAATGTCGTTAATGAAGCGAATAACTTCTGCCAGCCAGGATTTACGTCCATATTCCGCCAGGTAAATCCCCGCCATAATGCCCAGTGGCGTACCGAATACCGTGGCCCACAAAATTAACAGGCCGCTACCCGCCAGGGCGTTCGCCAGACCACCGCCTTCCGTATTTGGCGGCGGCGTCATTTCGGTGAACAGCGCCAGCGACATACCATCGATACCGCGAGTGATGGTGGACATTAAAATCCAGATCAGCCAAAACAAACCGAAAGCCATCGTCGCCATTGAGAGCGTCAGTGCAATACGGTTTTTGAGGCGGCGACGCGCCTGCATTTTGCGGCGGGATTCTGCCAGTGCCGCAGTGGTTTGCGTTTCAACCATAGCCATTAGCGTGCCCCCTCATTCTTAGCCAGGCGCATAATCATAAACTTCGATGCGGCGAGGACGATGAAGGTAATCACAAACAGGATCAGGCCCAGTTCCATCAGTGCGGCAACGTGCAGACCGGATTCCGCTTCAGCAAATTCGTTCGCCAGCGCAGAGGTGATACTGTTGCCCGGCATGTACAGCGAGGCGCTGTCGAGCTGGTAGGTGTTACCGATGATAAAGGTCACCGCCATGGTTTCACCGAGCGCGCGCCCCAGACCCAGCATGATGCCGCCGATAACCCCATTTTTGGTGAACGGAAGAACGATACGCCAGATAACTTCCCAGGTGGTGCAGCCGATACCGTAGGCTGACTCTTTCATCATCACCGGAGTTTGTTCGAATACATCGCGCATTACCGCTGCAATGTACGGAATAATCATGATGGCGAGGATCACGCCTGCCGCGAGGATACCGATACCAAAGGCCGGGCCGGAGAACAGCGCGCCAACAATCGGGATATTCGACATGATATTGCCGACCGGCTCCTGGAAGTAAACGGCGAACAGCGGCGCAAAGATAAACAGGCCCCACATGCCGTAAACGATACTTGGAATGGCTGCCAGCAACTCAATGGCGATACCCAGCGGGCGCTTCAGCCAGCCAGGCGCAAGCTCGGTCAGAAACAGGGCGATACCGAAACTCACCGGGACGGCGATCAGCAACGCGATAAACGAGGTCACCAGAGTACCGTAGATCGGCACCAGCGCCCCGTAGATATCATTCGGCGCATCCCACTCTTTGGTCCACAGGAAAGCCAGACCAAATTTCTGAATGCTCGGCCAGGAGGAGATGATCAGAGAGACAATAATGCCACCCAACATCAATAGCACAATCAGCGCCGCCAGTTTTACCAGCACGCTGAAAATTATGTCGCCCTTTTTACCCGGAGGGTTAAAAGCAGGCTTGGTTGCAGCCATAAGTTACTCTTCAGTTAAACGCGTTTACAAAGTCATTTTGTAATGCCGGATAAGCTGTTAATGCCTTATCCGGCATGGTGTTTTATTAGTACAGTGGCTTGCCGCTACTGTCTTTAATATTGGTCTTCCACGCAGCGCGAACTTGTTCAACTACGCTATCCGGCAGGCTGGCGTAATCCAGGTCGTTAGCCTGTTTAGCCCCGGTTTTGTACGCCCAGTCGAAGAACTTCAGCACTTCTACACCCTGCTCAGGTTTCTTCTGATCTTTGTGGACCAGAATGAAGGTGGTAGAAGTGATAGGCCATGCATCTTCGCCTTTCTGGTTGGTCAGATCCTGAGCGAATGTTTTGCTCCAGTCTGCGCCTTTTGCTGCATTAGCGAAGTTTTCTTCGGTCGGACTAACCGGTTTACCATCAGCGGAGATCAATTTTGTGTACGCCAGGTTGTTCTGCTTAGCGTAAGCATATTCAACGTAACCAATTGCACCCGGCAGACGCTGAACGAACGCGGCGATACCGTCGTTACCTTTACCGCCCAGACCGATCGGCCATTTTACGGTAGAGCCAGTACCAACGTTGTTTTTCCATTCTTCGTTCACTTTTGCCAGGTAGCTGGTGAAGACGAAGGAAGTCCCGGAGCCATCTGCGCGGCGCACTACAGCAATGTTCTGTGAAGGCAGTTTCAGACCCGGATTCAGTTTGGCGATGGCTTCATCATCCCACTTTTTGATTTTGCCCAAGTAGATGTCACCGAGGGTTTTACCATCCAGCACCAGTTCGCCAGATTTTAGCCCCGGAATGTTAACCGCCAGCACCACGCCGCCAATTACGGTTGGGAACTGGAACAGACCTTCCTGAGCCAGTTTTTCGTCAGACAGCGGCGCGTCAGAAGCACCGAAATCAACGGTGTTGGCGATAATCTGTTTTACGCCGCCGGAAGAACCGATACCCTGGTAGTTAACTTTATTACCGGTTTCTTTCTGGTAAGTGTCAGCCCATTTGGCATACACCGGCGCAGGGAAGGTTGCACCTGCACCTGTCAGGCTTGCTTCTGCAAACACAGAGAAAGCGCTCATCGATAAGGTCGCGGCGACAACAGTTGCGACGGTGGTACGCATAACTTTCATAATGTCTCCTGGGAGGATTCATAAAGCATTGTTTGTTGGCTACGAGAAGCAAAATAGGACAAACAGGTGACAGTTATATGTAAGGTTTATGACAGTTTTATGACACAACGAGATTTATGCGTAATTTATTGATTTTTATAACCAGACAAAAAAAACTCATGTCATCTTTTTGTCATGTCATGTGCAAATAGGTTAGAAAGAGGTGTCTGATGACAACGGCGCGTTGAGCACCGCTGTCAGTTTGATTAGCGAACAATTTCGATGGTAATTGTTGCCGTAGCAGTAAATGTTCCTGGCGCGGGTCGAGCACCCGTGAGGCTCGCAGGCGCAGCAGAAAACGTCACGCTGCCAGCTTTCTCGCCATAAACGCTTGTTGCTCCCATATCAGTTGACAGTTCTCCACCGTTGACCTTGATTTCCCTGTTATTTTTATCGTAGATTTTTACCCCTACATTTGGGTTTGATGTTACAACCATTGAATTATCGCTACTGGATTCAGTAGCGTAAAAAGAGGTAGTGATATCATCCGTATTCAGTATTCCTAAATACTCACACTTAATGGTGACAGTTTTGGTGATTTTATGCGCTGACACAGCACTCCCGACAACAGATGAAAAATCTGAGGCTGGAATAGTACTAAAATCAAAATTAATAGGCTGCAAACTATTAATTTCACAACTTTGTGGTGCAGTAATGTCTCCACGAATATAAACATCAGCCATCGGTTTAGAATAATCAACCGGTGTATCACGACTGATAGTTCCATACAACTTTGCGATAAGCGTCTCGGGAATAATTAACTTTCCTGCAAATGGCTTTTTGATATAAAAATAAACCTGAGCCTTAGCGCCACTGGAAATACTTAATGGGTCGACTCTACTACACTTATATACTGTTGTTCCAGAGGGATTGTTAGCATGATACTCGAATGGTGCATTAACAAATCCGACTCCCAAAAGATCGATTGCCATACCTACATCAAGATGAGAATTAAGATTATAGTAATTTAAATTAGAATGAACGCCTGCATAACTTAAAGATTCATTTATTCTTGCCGTGTAGTAAATATAGGGAAATTCACCGGCTGTTCCAGTATCACAATGACAGTGTGCCGGATAAGACCCACCATTAGTTACTGTCGTATTAAATGTGCCCCCCGCTTTATTTTGAGCTGCCGTAATAACATATCCAGGAAAATCAAGCACGCTATGAAAAACGCCATTATCCGGAGTACAGATACCTTTAGGAGCCGCAAGAGTCGTACTCGTGTAAAAAATGGCAACAATAGAAAAACACCACACCAGAATATTATTTTTCATAAAAAACCTTTATTTACAGGTGACACTCTGTTCAATTAAACCATTCTCATTTTCTGGTACGGAAAGTGAGTAGCCAAAGGTACATTTCGTGACTGCGTCTCCTCCCCAGGATAAAGTGACCTGCCCTTTATCTGACAGACCCGAGAGATAAAGCTCACCAGAATCACCGACTATTCCTGAATCGGCGGTACTTGCGTTTTGAACTGAGGCAATGGCGCCAAAAGGTGCCGGTTTACCATTTGCATTTACCACTCTGAAGAGAACGCGGTAACCCACATGCGTCACAAACTCCGCTTTAACCACCGCGCCGCGGGTAGGAACCATCGTAACGACGGTATTATCGAGTTCAACATTCGACTTAGAGAAATAGTTGTCGCTGATCGCTACCCGGTTTTCATCATAAGGATTTAGCTGTGTCTTAACCGTGTAACCACGCCAGTCTGTTGCCGCCCCGCGCATATTATCAATTTCCAGACCTGCGGCTCCCGGTGCTTTAATAAGGGCAATGGTTTCACCCAGTTCCTGGCTAAACGTTATCCCTTCACTGTGCGCCAAAATACCCCCCCGGATACCATAATTGAGTCGCTGAGAATTTTGGCTGTAGTTATAACTGCCGTTTAACGTGCCGTAGGTACCGTCATAGGTCAGCGACATATTACCGCCTACTTGATCATCGCGGCTGTTATAGGACTGCATGAGATTCCAGGAGAGATTATTTTTCTCCAGCGCCGTACCGCTTAGGCCAAGTTGATGCGAGCTACCAGAATCATCATTTTGCGAAACCGAATAGGTGGCATAACTATTTCCCCACCAGCCCGATAATGGAACTGATAAAGAGAGCATGTAGATTTGTTCGCTGGTGTTATCACTGGCATAACTATTACTCGTCCCTTGCCGGGCCGTATTGGAATAACTCCACGAGACGTTCCACGAGAGTCGCTTCCAGCTACTGCTGTAACCAAATTGGATTAATCGTTCGACATCATCTGTGTGCCAATATTGCTGGCGGCTTAATGTCAGGTATAAGTTGCCATAATCTCTGCCCAGCGATTGCGTTAACGTTCCTTCCACACGGCTGCGACGGTTTCCGGTTTGCCAGAAATCTTCTGGACTATTTTGCCGGGATGCCCATTCATTGAGGGTATAGTAGCCTTCGGTGGAGTAACGATAGCCAACCAGGCGTAAGCTGGTGTCTGTATCGTCAAAACGTTTTGAATACAGAAAACGATATGACTGACCCGTTTCCGTATCATCATCTGCAAATTTCGCTCTGGCATGTGTCGCATCTAAAGAGATGGCTCCCAGAGAACCGAGATCTTTACCTACCCCCAAAGCAACAGAACCATACTTTTCAGCAGCCTGTACGCCACCATACAAGGTAAAACCGTGGGGCAAGCCATGAAGGATCTGTGCCTGAAGCACGTCAGGAGTAAAACCATCTTCATCGCGCAGCTCCCCCACGCTAACATCTACATCGGTCTGACCTTCACGTTTGAGGATTGCCAGCGACGCATAAGGCTGGGTGAATCGTTGTTCACTACCATCTTCTTCCTTGATAGTCACGTCCAGGTCGCCGCCTGAGCTGGCAGTATTGAGGTCGGTGATTTCAAAGGCACCTTGTGGCACGGCTGACTGATAAATTACGTAGCCGTTCTGTCGAATGATGACGGTGGCGTTGGATTTTGCAATCCCATGAACCACAGGCGCGAAGCCATTCTGGCTGGCGGGTAACATATCTTTATCAGTATAAAGTCGTGCACCACGGATTTGCGTGCTGTCGAAAATATCGCTCGCCGTCCACGTATCGCCGATCATAATCTGGCTTCTTAACGCAGCAATATCACGTTGTATCCAGGTGCTGATAGAGTTGTATTCCGCACGACCATCAGTGGTGTTCAAGGTGCTGTAATTGCGGAGTCGCCACGGCCCAATATTGAATCCGTTACGCAGGTTGAGATAACTGGTATCGGTATCCTGTGAGCTGTAATCCGAGCGCAGAGTATGTGAACCGGAAAAATCGTAGTTGATAGTCAGTGCGTTAATTCCCTCATCCCAACGCGTGGGGCTTATGTAATCGTAAGCCATCGCATCCATATAGATCTGGGGAATGGTGATATTCAGTTGCAGCTTATCGCCGTCCAGTTGCCATGTTGAGCCTTCAATGCGTGGTGCAGGGTCAATACAGGCATTGTCATCCACCTTATTGAGCGATTTCAGCGCGTCAACTTTTACACCAAAGGAAGTCAGCGTTTTTTTAACCGCGACAAAGCAGGCGTGCAGATCGGCATCAGGGTTATCCTGAACAAAAGTCACATCCTGCCGTTCGAACATTTTGCCATTGATAAAAATATCAACACTGTAGACGCCGGGAGGTATGTGATTCGCTTTGTTAAACTGGCGAATATCGACTCCGGATTGATGGTCTATTTCCAGCAGCGCCGGATTAAATACGCTGACCTCGGCCATCAGGCTTTGCGAGAAAACGAGACACGTCCCTGCCGTCAGGCCAACCGCTATTCTGGTCGTAACCATAATTCGCCTATCCTTATGCAATGCTTACAACGCTTGCTTTATTGGCTCGCTTATCGCGCCGTAGTCATTAATAAATCGCCAGGTCATTTGGCTACCCGAAGAATTAGCAGGCAACGGTAATGTGAGCGTCTCGAAAGGTCGGATCATGTTGAGAGGCACATCATGGCCATCAACAATGACATCCATCACGCTGATATGAATCGGGTTAGGGTTCTCAGCAATAAGATTTCGGCCTTCCCGATGCCACTTCACCTTTGGTGCGGCATTTTCGGGAATCATGCGGATAGATGCCGGTCTCCAGAAAAGCTTAATTCGCGTTTTAACGGCGATTTCCAGCGAATTCGCTTCTTTGTTGCTCGCAGAGGGCGGAATGTTTTTGATATTTAGCCAGAAGACAGACTCACGATCCTCTGGTAATGACAAACCTTTGGTGTGGACGATACGTAATATTTTTTCTTGTGCGGGTTCTAACCGTGATACCGGAGGAATAACAATAAATGGCGCTTTAGTTTTATCATCTTTATTAAATGGGTCCACCCATGCCTGGATGAGATAAGGAATTTTTTCTTCCTTACTAAATACAGAAATAGATTTATCTGCATTATTGCTCGCATAAACGACTCGTGTACCACCAATAACAACACCAGCATAGGTTAATGCTGGCCGGAATAAAAAGGCGCTTAGTAGCATGATATATAATAAGTTATGCGAAATTATTGCTTTAAAGAGCCTGATTAAACAACTTTTTCTGGACATAACGACTCCCTGGCCAAAGCCAACTGAATAAAAAGGCTCTGAATTAATTATTTCTTATATTCGATGGTAAATTGTGAATCCGCGTTCGCCGTACCCGCCGTTACGGTCGCATTGGTAGCAACATAGCGTGCAATAAACTTCATTTCAGCCTTGCCTTCACCGTCGATAGCGGTATAGGCGGAGTCGTTATAGAGTTTAACCTGAGAGTTATCGGACTGGTTAAATATACGGATGCCGACGCCAGTAGCAACTATTGCAGCGCCTGTGCCAGTATAATCACCCGGATCACTCGCTGTAATAGGTGAACCTACTTTCAGATCACCGTATCCGCCAGGTGCTTCGGTACCATCAAAACGAACGGCTGCCTCAGTATAGGTTGACGGACATTTTTCCAGTTTAATACTAAATTGCTGTGGTGACGCCAGGCTGCCTACTCCTGAAAACGCACTTTTGTTGACCTTACCAAGAGGAACAGTTTGATCGGCGGTATCGGAAGTCACTTCACATGTGCTATCGACAATTTCACCGACAAAGTGAACAACGCCATCTTCTGCAAGTGCATTTCCGGCTAACATTAAAGATGCCAGCGTAAGTGCACCACCAATAATATTACGTTTCATACGAACTCCATTGATATAATATATCCTTCAGTCTAAATCATCACTTAAATTAATAAGTGTATTTATGATTCAGAGGCATAGTACACCAATGGGGTAGATTTATCTAAAAATAATATTAATTATGCGAAATTAAATATAAATTTATTATTTAAATATTATTAAAACAGTAAAAAATCAAGTGTATTATCGGACATCACCAATAATTCAGAATATATTTATATTAATTTTCGCATCAATAATAACCCACTGATACCCTTTATAAAAAAAAGGCCGCCCGTCGGCAGCCCTTTATATCAATGATGAAAATTACTCAACCGTAACCGATTTTGCCAGGTTACGCGGCTGGTCAACGTCGGTGCCTTTGATCAGCGCGACGTGATAAGCCAGTAACTGCAGCGGAACGGTGTAGAAGATCGGTGCAATCACCTCTTCCACATGCGGCATCTCGATGATGTGCATGTTATCACTGCTCACAAAACCAGCATCCTGATCGGCAAAGACATACAACTGACCGCCGCGCGCGCGAACTTCTTCAATGTTGGATTTCAGTTTTTCCAGCAGTTCGTTGTTCGGTGCGACGACGATAACCGGCATATCCGCGTCAATCAGCGCCAGCGGACCGTGTTTCAGTTCGCCTGCTGCGTAGGCTTCCGCATGAATATAAGAGATCTCTTTCAGCTTCAATGCGCCTTCCAGCGCAATTGGATACTGATCGCCACGGCCCAGGAACAGCGCGTGGTGTTTATCAGAGAAATCTTCTGCCAGAGCTTCAATGCGTTTGTCCTGAGACAGCATCTGCTCAATACGGCTCGGTAACGCCTGCAGACCATGCACGATATCATGCTCAATGGAGGCATCCAGACCTTTCAGGCGAGACAGCTTCGCCACCAGCATCAACAGCACAGTTAACTGGGTGGTGAATGCTTTAGTAGACGCCACGCCGATTTCCGTACCCGCATTGGTCATCAGCGCCAAATCGGATTCACGTACCAGCGAAGAGCCAGGAACGTTACAGATTGCCAGCGATCCAAGGTAACCCAATTCTTTTGACAGACGCAGACCCGCCAGGGTATCCGCGGTTTCACCGGACTGCGACAGAGTGATCATCAGGCTGTTACGACGCACGGCTGATTTGCGATAGCGGAATTCAGAGGCGATTTCAACATCGCACGGAATACCTGCCAGCGCTTCAAACCAGTAGCGGGAAACCATACCGGAGTTGTAAGAAGTACCACAGGCGAGGATCTGAATATGCTCAACCTTCGACAGCAGTTCGTCGGCGTTCGGTCCCAGCTCGCTCAAATCAACCTGACCGTGGCTGATGCGCCCGGTAAGGGTGTTTTTGATCGCGTTCGGCTGTTCGTAGATCTCTTTCTGCATGTAGTGGCGGTAAATACCTTTATCGCCCGCGTCATATTGCAGATTGGATTCGATATCCTGACGTTTCACTTCCGCGCCAGTTTTATCGAAGATGTTTACCGAACGGCGAGTGATTTCCGCAATATCGCCTTCTTCAAGGAAGATAAAGCGACGGGTCACTGGCAACAGCGCCAACTGGTCAGAAGCAATAAAGTTTTCGCCCATGCCCAGGCCAATCACCAGCGGGCTACCAGAACGAGCCGCCAGCAGGGTATCCGGGTGACGGGAGTCCATAATTACCGTACCGTACGCGCCGCGCAGTTGCGGAATAGCACGCAGAACAGCCTCACGCAGAGTACCGCCTTGTTTCAGTTCCCAGTTCACCAGGTGTGCAATCACTTCGGTGTCGGTTTCAGAAACAAAGGTATAGCCACGTGCTTTTAACGCTTCACGCAGCGGTTCATGGTTTTCGATGATGCCGTTATGCACCACCACAATGTGTTCAGAAACATGCGGATGCGCATTCACTTCTGAAGGTTCGCCGTGCGTCGCCCAGCGAGTGTGAGCAATCCCGGTGCCGCCATGCAGAGGATGTTCTTCCGCTGCCTGGGCCAGCATCTGGACTTTACCGAGGCGACGCAGGCGGGTCATATGACCTTCTGCATCTACAACCGCCAGACCGGCAGAGTCATATCCGCGGTATTCCAGACGACGTAAACCTTCAAGAAGGATTTCTGCTACATCACGTTGCGCGATCGCGCCAACAATTCCACACATAGTTTTTGATTCCGATTTATATCGTTGTCGGTCAACCTGTATGCCCGTTTTTCGGGCGCCCCGAGCCTTTGTAGAGAGTGGGGTTATTTTTATAGTTACTGCTTGTGGGCGGGAGATTATGTTATCTCCTCACCCCATATGGCCGGATTACCCAGCCAGAATTACTTTTTCTTTACCGGACGACGCCAGCCTTCTTTTTGCGACTGCGGCACACGGCTGATTGCCAGAGCATTTTCGCCAACATTACGCGTCACAGTTGTACCCGCAGCAATGGTTGCGCCTTTGCCTACCGTTACCGGGGCCACCAGCTGAGTATCGGATCCAACAAACACATCGTCGCCAATAATGGTTTTAAATTTATTCGCACCATCGTAGTTGCAGGTAATGGTTCCTGCGCCGATGTTGACGTTATCGCCAATTTCCGCATCCCCCAGGTAAGTCAGATGACCGGCTTTCGAGCCTTTACCCAGACGCGCTTTTTTCATCTCAACGAAGTTACCGACGTGTGCGCCTTCCAGCAACTCAGCACCAGGACGAAGACGGGCAAACGGGCCAATGGTACAGGCCGCTGCCAGATTCGCATCTTCCACAACGGTATACGGGCTAATTTCGCAATCATCGCCAATCACGCTGTTTTTAATCACGCAACCGGTGCCGATTTTCACGCGATTACCGAGAGTCACGTTGCCCTCGATGATAACGTTAGTATCAATTTCAACATCGCGCCCGTGAGTAAGCGTACCGCGCAGATCAAAACGCGCCGGATCGCGCAGCATAACGCCTGCTAACAGCAGTTTTTCAGCTTGTTCGGATTGATAAACACGCTCCAGACGCGAGAGTTGCAGGCGGTTATTCACGCCTTCTACTTCGCTTAAACGTTGCGGATGAACGGCAACAATTTCACGTCCTTCCTGATACGCCAGCGCAATAATATCGGTGATGTAGTATTCGCCCTGCGCGTTATTGTTGGTCAGTTTAGCCAGCCAGCGTTTCATATCTGCGCCGTTGGCGATCAGAATGCCGGTGTTGATCTCCTGAATCTGACGCTGCTCGTCGGTGGCATCTTTGTGCTCAACAATGCCGGTAACTTTGCCGTTTTCACGGGTGATACGTCCATAACCGGTCGGATCATCCAGTTTAACCGTCAGCAGACCAATGCCACCCTGCGGTTTCGCATCACGCAGGCGCTGGAGTGTTTCAACAGAGATCAGCGGCACGTCGCCGTAGAGCATTAAAATGTCTTCGTCATCGGCAAAAAAAGGTGCGGCTTGCTGCATTGCATGGCCCGTACCCAGCTGTTCTGCCTGAAGCACCCAGTTCAGGTTATCGTCTTTCAGCGCCTGTTTAAGCAGATCGCCGCCGTGACCGTACACCAGGTGAACGTGCGCTGCGCCTAATTCATTCGCAGCATCAATGACATGCTGAACCATCGCTTTCCCGGCAAGGGTATGCAGCACTTTCGGAAGATCGGAATACATGCGCGTGCCTTTACCTGCGGCAAGGATCACTACGCTCATAGCATTATTCAACATACGCGTCCTGACTGTAATTTGAGAACGAATTTAAACCGCTTCACCTTGAAAAAACTACATTTTTTTCATCGTGAAATGGACAGAGGATAAATTGTTCAATAACGGATTATCCCCGCTGACGAAAGTGCCATTTTCGACCATCGTCACGCCTTTTGTCTGCAGAAAATTAAGGCAGTACCTTCATTTAAGCGTCAGGTGGATGTTTTTGCTCTTATTTCGATCAATGAATAAACGGGAAAACCAGCGAATAATTTCGCTGGTTTATACAAGCAGGGTTAATCGCGGGACATGAAAATGCGCAGAACATACCAGAACATGGTAGCGATAGAGGCGAAGAGATGTAGCGCCGCGCCTGCCGGACGATCGGTAGGATAATGATGAATAATATTAGACGTGTCGTACAGCACGAAGCCAGCACACAACAGCACCATTGCCGCCGAGAACCAGACGCCCAGTGAGAATCCCATAAAAATGCTCGCGATAATGGCACCGAAAGCGATAAAGCCCGCCATGGTTAAAAACGAACGCATGAAAGAGAAATCTTTTTTGGTCGTGAAGGCAGTGAATGTCAGACCCCCCACAAGCAGTGCTGTGGTGATGCCCGCCGCGCCAATAATTGCTGGATTAATATACGCTGCCAGTGTCAGTAAAGGTGCAAAAATTAACGCTTCTGCCAGTACGTATATCCCCAGTCCAATCAGTTGGGTCTGATTAGACTCCACATTATCTGCCAGACGAGTCGCCAGCATGCTGACCAGAATAAAAGCACCCAGCACCACCAGCCAACCAAACTGACCACTGTTCATCAGCACCCTAAGCATCATTTTGCCAAGCCCACTAAAGATAAACAGCGCGCTGAGAATGATGAACCCGACAACTGCCCCAGCCAGATGCATATAAGCACGGCGGATAAAGGTGGCGCGATCGGTCATCACAACCGGTTGGACACCTTCAAAAGACGTTTTAAAAGACATAGATATGATCCCTCATATAATTATAGAAATAATAATAACAACAGGGACGATATCACTATGGAGAAAAGGTGACAATTAACGACTTAACAAGACGCTAACTTTTTGATGAATAATATAATTTTTGTATCAATCAGCAAAATACATATAAAAAAGCCAGTCTGTTTCCAGACTGGCTTTTGAGCTTTTCAAGCCGGTGTTACATCGCTTTTTTGGTCAACTCGATAACGCGCAACTGCGCGATCGCTTTGGCCAGTTCCGCAGACGCCTGAGCGTAATCTACGTCGCCGTGAGAGCTGCTAATGTGCTCTTCAGCCTTACGTTTCGCTTCCATGGCTCGCGCTTCGTCGAGATCCTGGCCGCGAATTGCGGTGTCGGCCAGAACGGTCACGTTGCCAGGCTGCACTTCAAGAATGCCGCCAGACAGATAGATAAACTCTTCGTGACCGTGCTGTTTCACGATGCGAATCATACCAGGCTTAATGGCGGTGAGCAGCGGTGCGTGGCCCGGGTAAATGCCCAGTTCACCTTCGCTACCCGTTACCTGGATTTTCTCGACCAGACCAGAGAACATTTGTTGCTCTGCGCTGACGACGTCCAGGTGGTAAGTCATTGCCATATCACCCTCCGATTAAGGCGTTAAAGTTTTTTGGCTTTTTCCACTGCTTCTTCGATGGAACCGACCATGTAGAACGCCTGCTCCGGCAGGTGATCGTATTCGCCTTCCATGATGCCTTTAAAGCCACGGATGGTGTCTTTCAGGGAGACGTATTTACCCGGAGAACCGGTGAATACTTCTGCCACGAAGAACGGCTGGGACAGGAAGCGCTGGATCTTACGAGCACGCGCTACCACCAGTTTGTCTTCTTCAGACAGTTCATCCATACCCAGGATGGCGATGATGTCTTTCAGTTCCTGATAACGTTGCAGGATGGACTGAACGCCACGCGCGGTGTCGTAGTGTTCCTGACCAACCACCAGCGGGTCCAGCTGACGGCTGGTAGAGTCCAGCGGGTCAACGGCCGGGTAGATACCCAGAGACGCGATCTGACGGCTCAGTACCACGGTTGCGTCAAGGTGCGCAAAGGTGGTTGCCGGAGACGGGTCAGTCAAGTCATCCGCAGGTACGTATACCGCCTGTACGGAGGTGATAGAACCAGTTTTGGTGGAGGTGATACGTTCCTGAAGAACGCCCATCTCTTCCGCCAGGGTCGGCTGATAACCTACCGCTGAAGGCATACGGCCCAGCAGTGCGGATACTTCCGTACCGGCCAGGGTGTAACGATAGATGTTGTCAACGAACAGCAGAACGTCACGACCTTCGTCACGGAATTTCTCAGCCATGGTCAGGCCGGTCAGTGCAACGCGCAGACGGTTTCCCGGCGGCTCGTTCATCTGGCCATATACCAGGGATACTTTGTCGATAACGTTGGAGTCGGTCATTTCGTGGTAGAAGTCGTTACCCTCACGAGTACGTTCACCTACGCCCGCAAACACAGAGTAACCGGAGTGCTCGATCGCGATGTTACGGATCAGCTCCATCATGTTTACAGTTTTACCTACACCCGCACCACCGAACAGACCGACTTTACCGCCCTTAGCGAACGGACACATCAGGTCGATAACTTTGATACCGGTTTCCAGCAGTTCCTGAGAGTTTGACAGCTCTTCGTAGGAAGGTGCTGCGCGGTGAATCGCCCAACGCTCTTCTTCACCGATCTCGCCTTTCATGTCGACCGGTTCACCCAGTACGTTCATGATACGGCCCAGAGTCGCTTTACCGACCGGGACTTCGATCGGGTGTTCGAGGTCTTTTACATCCAGACCGCGACGCAGACCGTCGGAGGAACCCATTGCGATGGTACGCACGATACCGCCCCCGAGCTGCTGCTGAACTTCCAGCACCAGACGCTCATTACCATTTTGCACCTCAAGAGCATCGTACACGCGCGGTACGGCATCCTGAGGGAATTCGACGTCAACTACGGCGCCGATTACCTGGACAATCTTTCCAGTAGCCATCTTAAATCCTCTACGAAATAACCTGTTTAAACCGCGGCGGCCCCCGAGACGATCTCGGTGAGTTCCTGAGTAATGCTGGCCTGACGAGCTTTGTTGTATACCAACTGCAGCTCTTTAATCAGGCTGCCGCCATTGTCGGTCGCGGCTTTCATCGCCACCATACGGGCGGCCTGCTCGCTGGCCAGGTTTTCAACCACGCCCTGATAAACCTGAGATTCGACATAACGACGCAGCAGGGTATCCAGCAACGCCTTCGGATCGGGTTCGTACAGGTAATCCCAGGATTTATGTTTCAGATCATCATCATCTGATGCCGGTAACGGCAGCAGCTGGCTGATGGTCGGAACCTGAGACATGGTGTTAATAAATTTGTTGCTGACAATGTAAAGCTTGTCCAGACGGCCTTCGTCGTAGGCCTGCAACATCACTTTTACCGGACCGATCAGTTCGGACAGGGAAGGGTTATCCCCCATGCCGGTGACCTGGGCAACAACATTGCC
The DNA here is from genome assembly GCF_030295175.1 of Escherichia sp. HH091_1A. Lineage (NCBI taxonomy): Bacteria > Pseudomonadati > Pseudomonadota > Gammaproteobacteria > Enterobacterales > Enterobacteriaceae > Escherichia > Escherichia sp. HH091_1A. The sequence goes on from NZ_AP025747.1 coordinate 4,586,387, forward strand.
GCCCACGGAGTTGAAGAACGACACGCCTTTTGAGCCGATCATTGCGAGGTCGCATTGAACGCCTTTGTCGGTCCAGGTCTTCATTTCCGCCAGCAGTTTTTTGAACAGGTTAATGTTCAAACCACCGCACAAACCACGGTCGGTCGACACCACCAGGTAGCCCACGCGTTTAACGTCGCGGTCTTCCAGGTATGGGTGCTTATATTCCAGATTACCGTGTGCAAGGTGACCAATCACTTTGCGCATGGTTTCTGCATAAGGACGGCTGGCCGCCATGCGATCCTGCGATTTACGCATTTTGGAAGCGGCGACCATCTCCATCGCTTTAGTGATCTTTTGCGTGTTCTGGACGCTTGCGATCTTACTACGTATCTCTTTTGCGCCGGCCATGAGCTTCTCCTCAATGCCTTGCGGCCTGCCCTAAGGCAAGCCGCCAGACGTTACCAGGATTGGGTTGCTTTGAAGGAATCGAGGATGCCTTTCAGCTTGCCTTCGATTTCGTCGTTGTAGCCACCGGTCTGGTTGATCTCTTGCATCAACGGAGCGTGATCACGGTCGACGTAAGCCAGCAGAGCGGCTTCGAAGCTGCCGATTTTCGACAGTTCAACATCCGCCAGGTAACCACGTTCTGCTGCGAACAGAACCAGAGACTGTTGCGCTACGGACATCGGCGCATACTGTTTCTGTTTCAGCAGTTCGGTCACTTTCTGACCGTGGTCAAGCTGCTTACGTGTTGCATCGTCAAGGTCGGATGCAAACTGAGAGAACGCTGCCAGTTCACGATACTGTGCCAGAGCGGTACGGATACCACCGGACAGTTTTTTCATGATCTTGGTCTGTGCTGCACCACCAACACGGGATACGGAAATACCCGGGTTAACCGCAGGACGAATACCGGCGTTGAACAGGTTGGTTTCCAGGAAGATCTGACCATCGGTAATGGAGATTACGTTAGTCGGAACGAACGCAGAAACGTCACCCGCCTGAGTTTCGATAATCGGCAGCGCGGTCAGAGAACCGGTTTTCCCTTTCACTTCACCTTTGGTGAAGGCTTCAACGTATTCGGCGTTAACACGCGCAGCACGCTCCAGCAGACGAGAGTGGAGGTAGAATACGTCGCCCGGGAATGCTTCACGTCCTGGCGGACGACGGAGCAGCAGGGAGATCTGACGGTAAGCAACAGCCTGTTTAGACAGGTCATCGTAAATGATCAGCGCATCTTCACCGCGGTCACGGAAGTATTCACCCATTGCGCAACCGGCATACGGCGCCAGGTATTGCAGTGCAGCGGATTCAGACGCGGTTGCTACCACAACGATGGTGTTAGCCAGTGCGCCGTGCTCTTCCAGTTTACGTACCACGTTAGAAATAGTGGACGCTTTCTGGCCGATAGCGACATAGATACATTTGATACCGGAATCGCGCTGGTTAATGATGGCATCGATTGCCAGTGCGGTTTTACCGGTCTGACGGTCACCGATGATCAATTCACGCTGACCACGACCGATTGGGATCATGGAGTCAACGGCTTTATAACCGGTCTGTACCGGCTGATCTACGGACTGACGTTCGATAACGCCCGGGGCGATAGCTTCTACAGCAGAGAAGCCGTCGTGATCCAGCGGACCTTTACCGTCGATTGGTGCACCCAGAGTGTTAACCACACGGCCCAGCAGGCCACGGCCAACCGGAACTTCCAGGATACGGCCAGTACACTTAACTTTCATGCCTTCGGCAAGGTCAGCGTACGGACCCATAACAACCGCACCTACAGAGTCACGCTCGAGGTTCAGTGCGATAGCGTAACGGTTACCCGGCAGGGAGATCATTTCACCCTGCATACAATCGGCCAGGCCGTGGATGCGGATAACACCGTCACTTACAGAAACAATAGTACCTTCGTTGTGAGCTTCACTCACAACATTGAACTGAGCAATGCGCTGCTTGATCAGTTCGCTGATTTCGGTGGAATTCAGTTGCATGCTCCAGTCCCCTTAAGACTGCAAGACGTCTGCAAGGCGCTCAAGACGACCGCGTACGCTGCCATCAATGACCATATCACCCGCTCGGATGATAACGCCTGCCATTACAGACTTATCGATTTTGCAATTCAGCTTAACTTTGCGTGACAGACGTTTTTCCATCGCAGCAGAAATTTTCGCGAGCTGTTGTTCACTCAACGCGGCAGCGGAAATGACGTCTACCTCAGCGGTAGCCTCACTCACAGCACGCAGGTGAATAAACTGCTCCAGAACATCCGGGAGCGCATTAAGACGACCATTTTCAGCCATAACCCGAATCAGGTTCTGACCGTTTTCGTCCAGTTGCTCACCACAAACTGCGATAAACGACTCGGCGAGCGTTTCTGGCGCAAGCGCGCCAGAGAGAAGCTCTGCCATTTGTTCGTTTTTGGTTACCTCGGCGGCAAACGCCAGCATGTCCTGCCAGCGTTCTACACTTTGGTGTTCGACGGCAAAGTCAAAAGCTGCTTTGGCGTAGGGGCGAGCTACCGTAATAAATTCAGACATCAGCCCCTCCCTCCTTACAGTTCAGCGACAAGTTTATCCACGATGTCGCTGTTAGCAGCTTCATCCACGGAACGTTCGATGATCTTCTCGGCGCCAGCAACAGCCAGGATAGCAACTTGCTTACGCAGCTCTTCACGGGCACGTTTACGCTCGGCTTCAATTTCCGCCTGCGCCTGGGCCACGATTTTAGTACGTTCCTGCTCTGCTTCAGCTTTAGCTTCGTCCAGAATCTGCGAGCGGCGTTTGTTCGCCTGCTCGATGATTACCTGGGCTTCCGCTTTCGCTTTTTTCAGCTGGTCGGTCGCGCTGGCCTTTGCAAGGTCAAGGTCCTTATGTGCTCGTTCTGCGGAAGCAAGGCCGTCAGCAATTTCTTTTTGACGTTTTTCGATGGCTGCCATTAATGGCGGCCATACGTACTTCATGCAGAACAGAACGAACAGGACAAACGCGATGGCCTGGCCGAGGATTGTTGCGTTAAGATTCACAGCACAATGCCTCTATTTAGTTAACGTTCTGATATTGCTCTTTAAATAAAAGCAACGCTTACTACGCGACAGCGAACATCACGTACAGACCCAGACCTACAGCGATCATCGGGATAGCATCCACCAGACCCATAACGATAAAGAACTGAGTACGCAGCAGAGGAATCAGATCAGGTTGACGCGCTGCGCCTTCCAGGAATTTACCCCCGAGGATGCCGATACCGATCGCAGCACCGATTGCCGCCAGACCCATCATCACAGCGGCAGCCATGTACAGCAGATCCATATTCAGGTTTTCCATGACAGTCTCCAGTTTGTTTCAGTTAAAACGTAGTAGTGTTGGTAAATTAATGTTCTTCAGACGCCATCGACAGATAGACGATCGTCAGAACCATGAAGATGAAGGCTTGCAGCGTAATGATCAGGATGTGGAAAATGGCCCACGGCACATTCAGGATCCACTGTGACCACCACGGCAACAGACCAGCAATCAGAATGAAAATCAGCTCACCGGCATACATGTTACCGAACAGTCGCAAACCGAGTGAAACTGGTTTGGACAGCAGGCTTACCCCTTCAAGGATTAAGTTGACAGGAATGAACGCCCAGTGATTGAACGGCTGCAGCGTCAACTCTTTCGTGAAGCCGCCGATGCCTTTCATTTTGATGCTGTAGAACAGAATCAGGATAAATACGCCCAGAGCCATAGACAGCGTTACGTTCACGTCCGCAGACGGAACCACACGCAGTGCTGGCAGCCCCAGTACATGTTCAGCGATGTACGGCAGCAGATCGATAGGCAGTAAGTCCATCAAGTTCATCAGGAATACCCAGACGAAAATCGTCAGGGCCAGCGGAGCAATCAGCTTGCTTTTGCCATGGTACATGTCTTTCACGCTACCATTAACAAAGCCGATCACCAGCTCAATCGCGGTCTGAAACTTACCTGGCACGCCGCTGGTCGCCTTTTTGGCTACACTACGGAATAAAACCAGGAACAACAGACCCAGCACCACCGAGAAGAACATGGAGTCAATATTAATTGTCCAGAAGGTGGCTGGGGGGTTATGCGGATCCACCAGCGAGAATGTACGCAGGTCCAGCTGAAGGTTATTCAGGTGGTGTCCTATGTAATCCTGCGGCGTCATATTTTCTGAAGCCATGATGCCTTTTACCCTTTGTTGTTAATTACAGCCGGTGCCAGTATCTGAACCACCAGCACCAAAACCCACGTAACGATCAGCGGCAAGAATACCGCCTTTAAAACCGCCAACGCCACCACCAGTAACACCAACATCGCCAGAACTTTAAAAGCTTCGCCAAATGCGAATGTCCAGGCCACCCGGCCTTTCGCTGGTGTATGTGCCTGGTGACGCCAGGCAAATATCATAAACAAAACGTTAGGCAGAAAGACTGCCAGGCCTCCACTTAATGCAGAGACGCCCCAGAAGGGGTCTTTGAGGCTGAACAGCAATCCACTTGCTATCACCACCAGTAACTGAACGAGCAGAAGCTTCCGAGCAACGTTTCGACTCACGAGCGACACAGACATCACGTTTTTCACTCCTGCTCCCTTCGAGGTATGCCGCGTGTCGTATAAAACTTTCTTTAAGGCTTAGAGTCAAGCATCAAAAAGCGGTCAAATTATACGGTGCGCCCCCGTGATTTCAAACAATAAGTAGCCAAAAGGTGAATAAATGTTTAAATATTTTTCCAGTGCATACAATTGCGACTTTTCTGCTAACGCTGTTCGATCATGAAAAACTGTAAATAACGCGTAAACACTGGCGATAAAGCGTGCTTCAGATCACATATTGAGCATGTTCGCGCACAGCATATTTATTTACTTGGCAAATGATGCCATTGCAAGTTTATGATATTTAAGTCCAAAAACAGACACTCTTTTAATAAGTGACATTTACACAACAAAAACCACCCATTGACATTTTTAATAATGTTTTAACAGATGATTATGGTTCTTAGCGCCGATTTTTAGCAGCCTGATATTTTCACTGCTGACTTATTTTCTGCTTACCCAAAAAAGCCACGTTACTTTGTTGATGCAAAAGAGTGAACGTGGCGTTAAATGTAACCAGTTATATCAGTAGAAAACCTGGTTGTTGTTAACAGTCTAACCGGTCATTTTTTTATGTTTTTTTTGATAAAAATTAAATTTTATTTGCTTTAATCACCACCAGATGACGTTCGCCATCCAGGGCCGGAACGTGAAGTTTAACCACTGATTCGACCTGATATTCTTCGGGCAACAAAGCGATTTCATCTTCCGGTATTTGGCCTTTCAGCGCGTAGAAACGACCTTGCTCACCAGGAAGATGGTGGCACCAGCTCACCATATCGTTCAGAGAGGCAAAGGCGCGGCTAATTACGCCATCAAATGGCGGCTCAGAAGGAAACTCTTCTACCCTGCTCTGTACTGGCTCAATATTCTCCAGTTTAAGCTCATGTTGCACCTGACGAAGGAAACGCACGCGTTTACCAAGGCTATCCAACAACGTGAAATGGGCTTCAGGGCGCACGATAGAGAGTGGAATGCCAGGCAGTCCTGGTCCGGTGCCGACATCGATAAACCGTTCACCTTGCAGATACGGTGCCACCACAATGCTATCGAGAATATGGCGTACCAGCATCTCATTAGGATCGCGGACCGAAGTCAGGTTGTACGCTTTATTCCACTTATGCAGCATATTCACGTAGGCAATAAGCTGGTTTTTCTGGTGATCGGTAAGCGAAATTCCTGCGTCTTTCAGCAGAGAGGAGAGTTTGTTGAGCACGGTGATTACCTGTTCTTGATGCGTAGCCCGGTAAGCGGGTGCTTACCAGGCATTTTTAATGCGTTATGCGCTACGACGCAGCATACCCTGTTTTTTTAGCCACACCAGTAGAATGGAGATGGCAGCAGGCGTGACGCCAGAAATACGCGAAGCCTGACCGATAGAAGCCGGTTTGTGATCGTTAAGTTTGGCGATCACTTCGTTAGAAAGACCGGATACCTGGCGGTAATCCAGCGTCGCTGGCAGCAAGGTATTCTCGTTACGCTGCTGCTTTTCGATCTCATCTTGCTGGCGCGCAATATAACCTTCGTATTTAACCTGAATCTCAACCTGTTCCGCCGCCTGTTCGTCTGTCAACGCAGGGGCAAAAGGCGTCAGCATGGTTAATTTTTCATAAGTCATTTCCGGACGACGCAGCAGATCTTCACCACTGGCTTCACGGGAAAGCGGCGCAGTCAGGTGAGCATTCACGTCGGCTGCAGCTTCCGCCGACGGGGTTACCCATGTCGATTTCAGACGCTGACGCTCACGCTCGATGTTCTCAAGCTTCTCGTTAAAGCGCGCCCAACGTTCGTCATCCACCAGGCCCAGTTCACGACCGATTTCAGTCAAACGCAGATCCGCATTATCTTCGCGTAGCATCAGGCGATATTCTGCACGCGAGGTAAACATACGGTACGGTTCTTTGGTTCCTAAAGTGCACAGGTCATCAACCAGTACACCGAGATACGCCTGAGAACGCGCCGGAGCCCAACCTTCTTTGTCAGCAGACAGACGGGCAGCGTTAAGACCGGCCAGCAAACCTTGCGCAGCGGCTTCTTCGTAACCGGTAGTGCCGTTAATCTGACCAGCAAAGAACAGCCCCTGGATAAACTTGCTCTCCAGCGTCGGTTTCAGGTCGCGTGGATCGAAGAAGTCATACTCAATGGCATAACCCGGACGCACGATCTTCGCGTTTTCCATCCCCTGCATGGAGCGGACGATTTGCATCTGCACATCGAACGGCAGGCTGGTGGAGATACCGTTCGGATAAATTTCGTTAGAGGTCAGCCCTTCCGGTTCAAGGAAGATCTGATGCTGATTTCTGTCGGCGAAGCGCATGACTTTGTCTTCGATCGACGGGCAGTAGCGTGGGCCGACACCTTCGATCACCCCTGCGTACATTGGGCTACGATCGAGGTTACTGCGGATCACATCATGGGTTTTCTCGTTGGTATGAGTGATATAACACGGCACCTGCTGTGGATGCTGGGACGCATTGCCCATAAACGAGAATACCGGCATTGGGTTATCGCCATGCTGTTGCGCCAGCACGCTGAAGTCGATAGTACGCGCATCAATACGCGGCGGTGTCCCGGTTTTCAGACGACCAACGCGCAGCGGCAGTTCACGCAAACGGCGAGAAAGCGGAATGGACGGCGGATCACCAGCACGGCCACCGCTGTAGTTATCCAGACCGATGTGAATTTTACCGTCGAGGAACGTCCCAACGGTGAGCACGACGGCTTTGGCACGGAACTTCAGTCCCATTTGGGTAACAGCACCGACCACGCGATCGTTTTCGACAATAAGATCTTCAACCGCCTGCTGGAAGATCATCAGGTTCGGTTGGTTCTCCAGCGCCGTACGTACCGCCTGACGGTAGAGCACACGATCCGCCTGAGCTCGGGTAGCGCGAACTGCCGGTCCCTTGCTTGCGTTTAGTATCCTAAACTGGATACCCGCCTGATCGATCGCTTTCGCCATCAGGCCGCCGAGTGCATCCACTTCTTTTACCAGATGTCCCTTCCCAATACCGCCGATCGCCGGGTTGCAGCTCATCTGCCCCAGAGTGTCGATATTGTGTGTCAAAAGCAGAGTCTGTTGACCCATACGCGCCGCGGCCATCGCGGCCTCGGTGCCTGCATGACCCCCGCCAATGATGATGACGTCAAAAGGATCCGGATAAAACATGGTGATTGCCTCGCATAACGCGGTATGAAAATGGATTGAAGCCCGGGCCGTGGATTCTACTCAACTTTGTCGGCTTGAGAAAGACCTGGGATCCTGGGTATTAAAAAGAAGATCTATTTATTTAGAGATTTGTTCTATTGTGATCTCTTATTAGGATCGCACTTCCCTGTGGATAACAAAGATCCGGCGTTTAAGATCAACAACCTGGAAAGGATCATTAACTGTGAATGATCGGTGATCCTGGACCGTATAAGCTGGGATCAGAATGAGGGGTTATACACAACTCAAAAACTGAACAACCGTTGTTCTTTGGATAACTACCGGTTGATCCAAGCTTCCTGACAGAGTTATCCACAACAGATCGCACGATCTGTATACTTATTTGAGTAAATTAATCCACGATCCCAGCCATTCTTCTGCCGGATCTTCCGGAATGTCGTGATCAAGGATGTTGATCTTCAGTGTTTCGCCTGTCTGTTTTGCACCGGAATTTTTGAGTTCTGCCTCGAGTTTATCGATAGCCCCACAAAAGGTGTCATATTCACGACTGCCAATACCGATAGCGCCAAAGCGGACCGCAGAAAGATCGGGCTTCTGTTCCTGCAATGCTTCATAGAAAGGAGAAAGGTTGTCCGGAATATCTCCGGCACCGTGGGTTGAGCTGATAACCAGCCAGATCCCCGAGGCAGATAAATCTTCCAACAGCGGACCGTGCAGCGTTTCGGTGGTAAAACCCGCCTCTTCCAGCTTTTCAGCCAAGTGTTCTGCTACATATTCGGCACCGCCGAGGGTGCTGCCGCTGATAAGAGTGATATCTGCCATAAACCGCCACCTTTATTAAGAGTGGCGTATTGTACGCTGTGAACGCGTTGGGATCTACCTGTGGAAAAGTATGGGATTAAAAAAGCCGATCATGGCTTAATGGTACGCATGATCGGGTTCTGCAGGACGATCAGTGTCTCAGTGGACTGAATTTCATCAATTGTTTGGATCTTGTTGATAAGTACATGCTGGAGAGCATCGATCGAACGGCACATCACTTTGATAAAGATGCTGTAGTGGCCAGTTGTGTAATAGGCTTCAGTGACTTCATCGAGGCTTTCCAGCTTTGCCAGCGCGGAAGGATAGTCTTTGGCGCTCTTTAATATAATGCCGATAAAGCAGCCTACGTCATAACCGAGCTGCTTCGGGCTGACATCAATACGTGCCCCGGTAATGATCCCCGCCTGCTTCATTTTCTCTACACGAACGTGAATCGTCCCCGGACTGACGCCAAATTGTTTCGCCAGTTCGGCGTAAGCGGTACGCGCATTACCCATTAATGCTTCCAGGATGCCGCGGTCCAGATTGTCGATCAGATAATTTTCCATAGGATTTTCTTATGCAGATTGAAGAATCACTCTATTTTAGCCTTATTTTTTAATGAATCAAAAGTGTGTGAGGCTTTTTATTGAATGATTATTGCATGTGTGTCGGTTTTTGTTGCTTAATCATAAGCAACAGGACGCAGGAGTATAAAAAATGAAAACCGCTTACATTGCCAAACAACGTCAAATTAGCTTCGTGAAATCTCACTTTTCTCGTCAACTGGAAGAACGTCTGGGGCTGATCGAAGTCCAGGCGCCGATTCTTAGCCGTGTGGGGGATGGCACGCAGGATAACTTGTCGGGCTGTGAAAAAGCGGTGCAGGTAAAAGTGAAAGCTCTGCCTGATGCCCAGTTCGAAGTGGTTCATTCACTGGCGAAGTGGAAACGTCAGACCTTAGGGCAACATGACTTCAGCGCGGGCGAAGGGCTATACACGCACATGAAAGCCCTTCGCCCCGATGAAGACCGTCTTTCCCCGCTGCACTCGATCTATGTAGACCAGTGGGACTGGGAGCGCGTAATGGGCGACGGCGAGCGTCAATTCTCGACTCTGAAAAGCACGGTAGAGGCGATCTGGGCGGGAATTAAAGCAACCGAAGCTGCAGTTAGCGAAGAGTTTGGCCTGGCACCGTTCCTGCCGGATCAGATCCACTTCGTACACAGCCAGGAGTTACTGGCTCGTTATCCGGATCTCGATGCCAAAGGACGTGAGCGGGCGATTGCGAAAGATCTTGGCGCGGTATTCCTCGTCGGGATTGGCGGCAAGTTGAGTGATGGTCATCGTCACGACGTGCGCGCACCGGATTATGATGACTGGAGCACCCCGTCAGAGCTGGGCCATGCGGGTCTGAACGGCGATATTCTGGTATGGAACCCGGTACTGGAAGATGCGTTTGAGCTTTCTTCCATGGGGATCCGCGTGGATGCCGATACGTTGAAACATCAGCTGGCGCTGACCGGTGATGAAGATCGTCTGCAGCTGGAGTGGCATCAGGCGCTGCTGCGCGGTGAAATGCCGCAGACCATCGGCGGCGGTATCGGGCAGTCTCGTTTGACCATGCTGCTGCTGCAACTGCCACATATCGGCCAGGTTCAGTGTGGTGTATGGCCGGCAGCTGTTCGCGAGAGCGTCCCTTCTCTGCTGTAATTGTTTATCGCCGCCAGCGTCTGAGCAGGCGGCTTCGCATCCCGGTATCAAAGCGCCAGATATGATCGAAAATGCGCATGATGCCGGGTTTGCCATGTGCCGACATCGCCACGGCATGAAAGCGATGCTGATGTACCCGCTGCAACTCTTTCACTTTGCTCGTCACGTCGTCAGGCAACCGCTGGGCGATAAAATCAGAAATCACCACCGCATCGGCGTCAAACCACTCCCGACTTTGCAAGCGTTCCATAATGGCGCGGAAACAACTGGCAAGATCGGTACCGCCACGAAACTGCTGGCTTAAAAAACGGATTGCTTGTTCGATGCCTTGTGGGCCTGAAAGCTCATAACGGACGATCTCGGTGGAAAATAACATAATAAAGCAGCGACGATTTTCAGCGAGGGCTATGCGCATCAATGCCAGACAGAACGCTTTCGCACACTGTTCATTAAAGCCGCCCATTGAGCCGGAAGTATCCACGCAGACAATAAACGGTCCGCGCGGCTGTTCGTCGTAATCTTTATGAACTACCGGGCGTTCGATAACTTTTTCACGCCACGACTCACCGTGAAGGCGATAGGTGAGCAATTGTTTTTCCACCAGCCGACGATAAAACTCATATTCCAGTTCCGTTATCCCCAGCGTCGCCAATTCCGGTGGTAGAAGGCGTAAAATATCGTCGCTTTGTTGCAGTCCATCAACCTGCTCAGGAACGGTCGCCGGTTCGCGCACCATGGTACGGAAGGTTTCCATCTGCGCATCGTTACGGGGTATCGATTTGGCTTCCCGGGAACGCCCCAGTTGGTCTGCCAGTCGTTTCAGTTCCGGCTGTTCGTTAAGAAATTCACCGTATTTCACAATCAACTGATAGTCGCCACGTTTAAGCTGACCGGCGCTCATATCCCACAGACGACCAGCTGCGGTATTATTATCTGCGAGAATCGGTTCAAGTTGCCCGCTCAGCGTCATGCGTTCCTGAACTTCACTCAACAGTTGTTCGCGTTCTTCTTCTAATAGCTGTTGATTTAACGTCGTTGCTTGCACGATCAGACTTAAACGCCAACGCTGGAGAAAAAGTGTGTGTAACGCTGAAGTGATCGTGCTGTTAGCATCAACCAACTGTCGGGCTTGTTCTGCCCATGGGGAATTCAGACGATGCAGTAAGTCCAGGATCTGTGGTAGCTGCACAATAAACTGCGGCGTGGAGAGGAGCTGGCTTTCCTGATAGCACATCACCTCTTCGGTGAGTTCCGGCGGGACTCGGGCATCTTTCAGCCGACTGCGCAGCGCCTCACGCCAGCGGGGAACATCATCAGTGATTGCCGCCTTCAGTCGTGGGAATTTTTCAAAGAAGACTGCCAGCTGCGGTGAGGCCAGCAGCGCGATGATCATCTCTTCGATCAATCCCTCTTCGCTGACGGCCAGCATCACATTAAGCGTATCCAGCGTTAGCATTGTTGTGCCTGGCGAATCTGGGTGCCGACATCCTGTAGGCTGGCTTCAATGCGACCTAACCAGTCGCCAGGGATAAACAGACATTTTTGCTGTTCGCTGAATAAAGCGTGTTGCTTGCGCCAGTCGCTTTCAAGCTCTTCCAGTTGTTGTTTTATTTCACCTGGCAGACCTTCAGCCGATGAACCGGGAAGTGCCAGCGTACTGCCTTGTAAACTTACATCGCGTACGACAAGATGTTGGGCGCTATCAACTTCCAGATTCAGTTTCTGGGCAAAGCCGATACCGTTCAGTTTGCCGCGAATTTCACCACCTCTGCTCAGCCACTGTTCCAGCGCGCTACGCTCAAAGGAGATATGAACCACTTCCATATCATGCAGTTTTAACGGTTTTTGCAGCAGCAGAGTCAGAGTGGAAGCAGTAACGTTAACAGGGAGTTGATACTGCTGACGACGGCTGAAAATGCCGCCCAGACGAATTACCGTTAAGGCTGTTTTATCGCTTTGTTGCTGCTGTAGTTGCAGGTGACGTTGCACAATCGCGCCCAGGCGGGTCAACATCCCTTGCTGTTGCCAGGCATGACCGGTCATCAATACATCAATTTGTTGTTGTATCAAATTCAGGCTTTGCGCGTCATACCACAGGCAATCTTTCAGCAAAATGAGATCTACCGGGGCAACAGCACTGCGACCGCTAAAAAAGGCGCTGGCCTGCAATAAGCGGATCGCTTTTTTCCAGCGACGATCCGAGACATAAGGCGCATCCGGTAATTTATCCATTTGCTGGCGCAGCATAAAAATCAGCTCAAATACATGATCGGGCAGCGTAATTTCACCAATCTCTTTCTGCCAGCGTTCATATTCTTCATCAGTGACCTGCAAGGAGGCAGGAACCGGATTGTCATTTTCATCCTGTTGACTGGTCAGCATGGAGCGGAAATTCGCTTTATCCTGCACTTTATCTAACCACAGACGAATCAGCATGCGGTCATATAACGCTTCCAGACTGCTGTCTGCTTCCGGCAGCTCGTTGGAGGCCGCCACCAGCAGACGCATCGGGATTTTTTCTACGTGTGCACCGTTACGGAACTGGCGCTCGTTAATGGCGGTGAGCAAGGTATTAAGAATTGCCGGGCCCGCTTTCCAGATCTCATCCAGAAAGACGATTTCTGCTTCCGGCAGGTAACCGCTGGTTAAACGTTCATAGCGCCCTTCATCTTTTAGCGCCTGAATAGAAAGGGGACCAAAAACTTCTTCCGGCGTGGAGAAGCGGGTCATCAGATATTCAAACGCGCGGGCATTCTGAAAGGCGAATTTTAAGCGCCGAGCGATCAAACTTTTGGCAATGCCTGGCGGGCCAAGGAGGAACACACTTTCACCACTTAATGCCGCTAATAAACACAAGCGGATGGCGTGGCTACGTTCATAAAGCCCCTTTTCCAACGAACTGCTCAGGCGGGAAATTCTTTCCGCTAATAAATGAGGGTGAGCCATAATGAAGTGGCGTCCTTTCGTCAAAAGTTCTGCGTAAATTGCGAGTATAGACGTTTCTTGCTGGTGGCTAAAATAGTCTCAAAAGAGGTCTATTTTTCTTTGAGCCAGGTTAATGTGGCCGCATTTAGGAGTACGATTTTGTCGTTAATCGTGCATACTGTGCGCTTTTTTGTGGGCCAAGGGACTAAGCACACATTTCATATTTCAACGAAAGACTAGTCTATGAGCACTGATAATAAGCAATCGTTGCCCGCGATTACCCTCGCGGCGATTGGAGTTGTCTACGGCGATATTGGTACCAGCCCGTTATATACACTTCGTGAATGTTTGTCCGGCCAGTTTGGTTTTGGCGTTGAACGCGATGCCGTGTTTGGCTTTTTATCGCTGATCTTCTGGCTGCTAATCTTTGTGGTTTCCATTAAATATCTCACCTTCGTGATGCGGGCAGATAACGCCGGTGAGGGGGGATCCTGACGTTGATGTCGCTTGCCGGGCGTAATACGTCAGCGCGAACCACATCAATGCTGGTGATTATGGGGCTAATCGGCGGCAGCTTTTTCTATGGTGAAGTCGTCATAACACCCGCTATTTCGGTGATGTCTGCCATTGAAGGTCTGGAAATCGTCGCCCCGCAGCTGGATACCTGGATAGTTCCCCTCTCAATCATCGTTCTCACTTTACTATTTATGATTCAAAAACATGGCACGGCTATGGTCGGTAAGCTGTTTGCGCCGATCATGCTGACCTGGTTTTTGATTCTGGCAGTACTGGGGTTACGTAGCATTATTGCTAACCCAGAAGTGCTGCATGCGCTGAATCCGATGTGGGCGGTGCATTTCTTCCTTGAATATAAAACGGTTTCGTTTATTGCGTTAGGGGCAGTGGTGCTGTCGATTACGGGGGTAGAGGCGCTGTATGCTGATATGGGGCACTTTGGTAAGTTCCCGATTCGTCTGGCGTGGTTCACCGTCGTATTGCCCTCCTTAACTCTTAATTACTTCGGTCAGGGAGCGCTGTTGTTAAAGAACCCGGAAGCAATTAAGAACCCGTTCTTCCTGTTGGCACCGGACTGGGCGCTGATCCCGCTGCTGATCATCGCCGCACTGGCGACGGTAATTGCCTCGCAGGCGGTTATTTCTGGCGTCTTCTCATTGACGCGTCAGGCGGTACGTCTGGGATATTTGTCGCCGATGCGCATTATTCACACCTCCGAAATGGAGTCAGGGCAAATCTATATTCCGTTTGTGAACTGGATGCTCTATGTCGCGGTCGTGATTGTGATTGTCAGCTTTGAGCACTCCAGCAACCTGGCGGCGGCGTACGGGATTGCGGTAACCGGAACCATGGTACTGACGTCTATTCTCTCAACTACCGTGGCACGTCAGAACTGGCACTGGAATAAGTATTTTGTTGCGCTGATCCTGATTGCTTTCCTTTGTGTTGATATTCCATTGTTCACCGCTAACCTCGATAAACTGCTATCAGGCGGCTGGTTGCCATTGAGCCTCGGTACGGTGATGTTTATCGTGATGACCACCTGGAAGAGCGAACGTTTCCGCTTGCTGCGGCGGATGCATGAACATGGTAACTCTCTGGAAGCGATGATTGCTTCGCTGGAGAAGTCACCGCCCGTTCGCGTGCCTGGGACCGCGGTGTATATGTCACGTGCAATCAACGTCATTCCCTTTGCGCTGATGCATAACCTTAAACATAACAAGGTATTGCATGAGCGGGTGATTCTGTTAACTCTGCGCACCGAAGACGCGCCTTATGTCCATAACGTCCGTCGGGTACAGATTGAACAACTGTCGCCCACTTTCTGGCGCGTGGTGGCAAGTTATGGTTGGCGAGAAACGCCAAACGTGGAAGAAGTATTCCACCGCTGCGGTCTGGAAGGATTAAGTTGCCGGATGATGGAAACCTCCTTCTTTATGTCGCATGAGTCGTTGATCCTCGGCAAACGTCCGTGGTATTTGCGTTTGCGCGGCAAGCTGTATTTGCTGTTGCAACGTAATGCGCTGCGCGCACCGGATCAATTTGAAATCCCGCCAAACAGGGTTATCGAACTGGGTACTCAGGTCGAAATTTAACGCCAGACGCCTCCTTTCTCCATAAGGGGGCGTTTTTGTTTTCATGGTTAATCACCATGTAAAACGTTTCGATGTTGATCACATTTCCGTAACGTCACGATGGTTTTCCCAACTCAGTCAGGATTAAACTGCGGGTCAGCGAAACGTTTCGCTGATGGAGAAAAAAATGAAAAAAGGCACCGTTCTTAATTCTGATATTTCTTCGGTGATCTCCCGTCTGGGACATACCGATACGCTGGTGGTGTGTGATGCTGGTTTACCCATCCCCAAAAGTACAACGCGTATCGATATGGCATTAACCCAGGGGGTACCTTCTTTTATGCAGGTGCTGGGCGTCGTCACAAATGAAATGCAGGTCGAGGCTGCCATTATCGCGGAAGAGATCAAACAACATAATCCGCAACTCCACGAAACGTTGCTCACTCACCTTGAGCAGCTGCAAAAACACCAGGGAAATACCATTGAAATTCGTTACACCACGCATGAACAATTCAAACAACAAACCGCAGAAAGTCAGGCGGTAATTCGCAGCGGAGAATGTTCTCCGTATGCGAATATCATTCTCTATGCTGGCGTGACGTTCTGAGGCCGTCATGGAAGCATTACTTCAGCTTAAAGGCATCGATAAAGCCTTCCCGGGCGTAAAAGCCCTCTCGGGCGCAGCGTTAAATGTCTATCCTGGCCGCGTGATGGCGCTGGTGGGCGAAAACGGCGCGGGTAAATCCACCATGATGAAAGTGCTTACTGGTATCTATACTCGCGATGCCGGTACGCTTTTATGGCTGGGGAAAGAAACGACGTTTACCGGACCGAAATCATCCCAGGAAGCCGGCATTGGAATCATCCATCAGGAACTGAACCTGATCCCGCAGTTAACCATTGCCGAAAACATTTTCCTCGGTCGTGAGTTTGTTAATCGCTTTGGCAAAATTGACTGGGAAACCATGTATGCCGAAGCGGATAAATTGCTGGCTAAACTTAACCTGCGTTTTAAAAGTGACAAGCTGGTGGGCGATCTTTCCATCGGTGACCAGCAAATGGTTGAAATTGCCAAAGTGCTGAGCTTTGAGTCGAAAGTCATCATTATGGATGAACCGACCGATGCGCTGACCGATACCGAAACCGAATCCCTGTTCCGCGTCATCCGCGAGCTGAAATCGCAAGGCCGCGGTATTGTCTATATCTCCCACCGCATGAAAGAAATCTTCGAAATTTGCGATGACGTTACTGTTTTTCGTGACGGGCAATTTATTGCTGAGCGCGAAGTGGCATCACTGACCGAAGATTCGCTGATTGAGATGATGGTGGGCCGCAAGCTGGAAGATCAATATCCACACCTGGACAAAGCGCCGGGAGATATCCGCCTGAAAGTCGATAATCTCTGCGGACCTGGCGTTAACGATGTCTCTTTAACTTTACGCAAAGGCGAAATTCTTGGCGTCTCTGGTTTGATGGGCGCAGGTCGTACCGAACTGATGAAAGTGCTCTACGGCGCACTGCCGCGCACCAGCGGTTACGTCACCCTGGATGGGCATGAAGTCGTTACCCGTTCACCGCAGGATGGCCTGGCAAACGGCATTGTGTATATCTCCGAAGACCGTAAACGTGACGGTTTAGTGCTGGGTATGTCAGTAAAAGAGAATATGTCGCTGACCGCGCTGCGCTACTTCAGCCGCGCTGGCGGCAGTTTGAAGCATGCCGATGAACAGCAGGCAGTGAGTGATTTTATTCGTCTGTTTAATGTGAAAACGCCGTCGATGGAACAGGCAATTGGTTTGCTCTCCGGTGGCAATCAGCAAAAAGTGGCGATTGCCCGTGGACTGATGACACGCCCCAAAGTGTTGATTCTTGATGAACCTACCCGTGGCGTAGATGTCGGCGCGAAAAAAGAGATCTATCAACTGATTAACCAGTTCAAAGCCGATGGCTTGAGCATCATTCTGGTGTCATCGGAGATGCCAGAAGTATTAGGCATGAGCGATCGCATCATCGTCATGCATGAAGGGCATCTCAGCGGGGAATTTACTCGTGAGCAGGCCACCCAGGAAGTGTTAATGGCTGCCGCTGTGGGCAAGCTTAATCGCGTGAATCAGGAGTAAAAAAATGACAACCCAGACTGTCTCTGGTCGCCGTTATTTCACGAAAGCGTGGCTGATGGAGCAGAAATCGCTTATCGCTCTGCTGGTGCTGATCGCGATTGTCTCGACGTTAAGCCCGAACTTTTTCACCATCAATAACTTATTCAATATTCTCCAGCAAACCTCAGTGAACGCCATTATGGCGGTCGGGATGACGCTGGTGATCCTGACGTCGGGCATCGACTTGTCGGTAGGTTCTCTGTTGGCGCTGACTGGCGCAGTGGCTGCATCTATCGTCGGCATTGAAGTCAATGCGCTGGTGGCTGTCGCTGCCGCTCTCGCGTTAGGTGCCGCTATTGGTGCGGTAACCGGGGTGATTGTAGCGAAAGGTCGCGTCCAGGCGTTTATCGCTACGCTGGTTATGATGCTTTTACTGCGCGGCGTGACCATGGTTTATACCAACGGTAGCCCAGTGAATACCGGCTTTACTGAGAACGCCGATCTGTTCGGCTGGTTTGGTATTGGTCGCCCGTTGGGCGTACCAACGCCAGTCTGGATCATGGGAATTGTGTTCCTCGCGGCCTGGTACATGCTGCATCACACACGTTTGGGGCGTTACATCTACGCGCTGGGCGGCAACGAAGCGGCTACACGTCTTTCTGGTATCAACGTCAATAAAATCAAAATCATCGTCTATTCTCTTTGTGGTCTGCTGGCATCGCTGGCCGGGATCATTGAAGTGGCGCGTCTCTCCTCCGCACAACCCACGGCGGGGACTGGCTATGAGCTGGATGCCATTGCTGCGGTGGTTCTGGGCGGTACGAGTCTGGCGGGCGGAAAAGGTCGCATTGTTGGGACGTTGATCGGCGCATTAATTCTTGGCTTCCTTAATAATGGATTGAATTTGTTAGGTGTTTCCTCCTATTACCAGATGATCGTCAAAGCGGTGGTGATTTTGCTGGCGGTGCTGGTAGACAACAAAAAACAGTAATAACGACTACAGGACATCTTGAATATGAACATGAAAAAACTGGCTACCCTGGTTTCCGCTGTTGCGCTAAGCGCCACCGTCAGTGCGAATGCGATGGCAAAAGACACCATCGCGCTGGTGGTTTCCACGCTTAACAACCCGTTCTTTGTATCGCTGAAAGATGGCGCGCAGAAAGAGGCGGATAAACTCGGCTATAACCTGGTGGTGCTGGACTCCCAGAATAACCCGGCGAAAGAGCTGGCGAACGTGCAGGACTTAACCGTTCGCGGCACCAAAATTCTGCTAATTAACCCGACCGACTCCGACGCAGTGGGTAATGCTGTGAAGATGGCTAACCAAGCGAACATCCCGGTTATCACTCTTGACCGCCAGGCCACGAAAGGTGAAGTAGTGAGCCATATTGCTTCTGATAACGTACTGGGCGGCAAAATCGCGGGTGATTATATCGCGAAGAAAGCGGGTGAAGGTGCCAAAGTTATCGAGCTGCAAGGCATTGCCGGTACCTCCGCAGCTCGTGAGCGTGGCGAAGGTTTCCAGCAGGCCGTTGCTGCTCACAAGTTTAATGTTCTTGCCAGCCAGCCAGCGGACTTTGACCGCACCAAAGGTTTGAACGTAATGCAGAACCTGTTGACCGCTCATCCGGATGTTCAGGCTGTGTTCGCGCAGAATGATGAAATGGCGCTGGGCGCGCTGCGCGCACTGCAAACTGCTGGTAAATCGGATGTGATGGTCGTCGGATTTGACGGTACACCGGATGGCGAAAAAGCGGTGAATGATGGCAAACTAGCAGCGACTATCGCTCAGCTACCCGATCAGATTGGCGCGAAAGGCGTCGAAACCGCCGATAAAGTGCTGAAAGGCGAGAAAGTTCAGGCTAAGTATCCGGTTGATCTGAAACTGGTTGTTAAGCAGTAGTTTTAATCAGGTTGTATGACCTGATGGTGACATAAATACGTCATCGACAGATGAACGTGTAAAATAAAGAAAAGCAGGGCACGCGCCACCCTAACACGGTGGCGCATTTTATGGACATCCCGAATATGCAAAACGCAGGCAGCCTCGTTGTTCTTGGCAGCATTAATGCTGACCACATTCTTAATCTTCAATCTTTTCCTACTCCAGGCGAAACCGTAACCGGTAATCACTATCAGGTTGCATTTGGCGGCAAAGGCGCTAATCAGGCTGTGGCTGCTGGGCGTAGCGGTGCGAATATCGCGTTTATTGCCTGTACGGGTGATGACAGTATTGGTGAGAGCGTTCGCCAGCAGCTCGCCACTGATAACATCGATATTTCTCCGGTGAGCGTGATCAAAGGCGAATCAACAGGTGTGGCGCTGATTTTTGTTAATGGCGAAGGTGAGAATGTCATTGGTATTCATGCCGGCGCTAACGCAGCCCTTTCCCCTGCGTTGGTGGAGGCGCAACGTGAGCGTATTGCTAACGCATCGGCATTATTAATGCAGCTGGAATCACCACTCGAAAGTGTGATGGCAGCGGCGAAAATCGCCCATCAAAATAAGACTATCGTTGCGCTTAACCCAGCTCCGGCTCGTGAACTTCCTGACGAACTGCTGGCTCTGGTGGACATTATTACGCCAAATGAAACGGAAGCAGAAAAGCTCACCGGTATTCGCGTTGAAAATGATGAAGATGCAGCGAAGGCCGCGCAGGTACTGCATGAAAAAGGTATCCGTACCGTACTGATCACCTTAGGAAGTCGTGGTGTGTGGGCTAGCGTGAATGGTGAAGGTCAGCGCGTTCCTGGATTCCGGGTGCAGGCTGTCGATACCATTGCTGCCGGAGATACTTTTAACGGCGCGTTAATCACGGCGTTGCTGGAAGAAAAACCGTTGCCGGAGGCGATTCGTTTTGCTCATGCCGCCGCAGCGATTGCTGTAACGCGCAAAGGCGCACAACCTTCCGTTCCATGGCGTGAAGAGATCGACGCATTTTTAGACAGGCAGAGGTGACGCTTGGCTACAATGAAAGATGTTGCCCGCCTGGCGGGCGTTTCTACCTCAACAGTTTCTCACGTCATCAATAAAGATCGCTTCGTCAGTGAAGCGATTACTGCCAAAGTTGAAGCGGCAATTAAAGAACTCAATTACGCGCCATCAGCTCTGGCGCGTAGCCTCAAGCTCAATCAGACTCGAACCATTGGCATGTTGATTACTGCCAGTACCAATCCTTTTTATTCTGAACTGGTGCGTGGCGTTGAACGCAGCTGCTTCGAGCGCGGCTATAGTCTTGTTCTTTGCAATACCGAAGGCGATGAGCAGCGGATGAATCGTAATCTGGAAACGCTGATGCAAAAGCGCGTTGATGGCTTGCTGTTACTGTGCACCGAAACGCATCAGCCTTCGCGTGAAATCATGCAACGTTATCCGACAGTGCCTACCGTGATGATGGACTGGGCACCGTTCGATGGCGACAGCGATCTTATACAGGATAACTCGTTGCTGGGCGGAGACTTAGCAACGCAATATCTGATCGATAAAGGTCATACCCGTATCGCCTGTATTACCGGCCCGCTGGATAAAACTCCGGCGCGCCTGCGGTTGGAAGGTTATCGGGCGGCGATGAAACGTGCGGGTCTCAACATTCCTGATGGCTATGAAGTCACTGGTGATTTTGAATTTAACGGCGGGTTTGACGCTATGCGCCAACTGTTATCACATCCGCTGCGTCCTCAGGCCGTCTTTACCGGAAATGACGCTATGGCTGTTGGCGTTTACCAGGCGCTATATCAGGCAGAGTTACAGGTTCCGCAGGATATCGCGGTGATTGGCTATGACGATATCGAACTGGCAAGCTTTATGACGCCACCATTAACCACTATCCATCAACCGAAAGATGAACTGGGGGAGCTGGCGATTGATGTACTCATCCATCGGATAACCCAACCGACCCTTCAGCAACAACGATTACAACTTACTCCGATTCTGATGGAACGCGGTTCGGCTTAGATTTACGCTGTCTTTTGATCAAATTATTACCATCGGTTGTTTTCAGAAGCATGAACATTGCTGCTGAAGCAACAGTAATAATGCCCATTGTGATAAACGTATAGTGGAATTGTTCGACAGTCGTTGTGCCTTCCATCCCTTCATAAACGCGAAGGACGGCCGCACTTACAGCAACGCCTAAACTGATAGACAGTTGCTGCGTGACCGCCAGAACACTGTTACCGCTGCTGGCGTTGTCATCGGTCAGATCGGCAAGTGTGATGGTATTCATCGCGGTAAATTGCGTCGACATAGCCATCCCTAATATAAACAACGGCAAGATCAGCATCCATATCGCCATTGCTGGTGATTGCAAAGAGAACTGAGCGATCATTAGCCCAATAATTACCGTGATCCCCACTAACGTATGGCGATAGCCCAGACGACGTAAGACTTGGGTAACCATCGATTTTGCAATAATGGAACCTAACGCTGTCGGTGCCATCATACAGCCGGCAATAAACGCCTGATAACCAAATCCTACCTGTAACATCAATGGCATAAGGAACGGTACACAGCCGGTCCCCAGACGGGTTGCAATATTGCCTACTATACCGATCGAGAAAGTGCGGGTTTTAAATAAATCTAATGAAATTAATGGGTTTAGCGTGCGTCGTGCATGGAGAATATAGAGAAGCAGTAACCCGATGCTGGTGACAATTACCGTCAAGGCAATCCAACTGGCGACAATCTTTTCACCGAATAGCTCTATTCCGCTTGAGAAGAGAACAAGGCTGAGGCCAAACAGCAAAAAGCCAGTGATATCGAATCTGCGTCGTGCGGTGGTGAAATTGGGCATATGTTTGCGCGCGTAAAGAAGGCCGGCAATACCTATGGGGATATTGATTAAAAATATCCAGTGCCAGGTTGCCCAGGTGACCAGCACGCCGCCAAGTACGGGGCCTAAAATTGGCCCCACCAGACCCGGCATGGCGACAAAATTCAATACAGGAAGAAGCTCATTACGAGGATAAGCGCGCAGCAAGGCCAGCCGAGCAACAGGCATCATCATTGCGCCACCTATCCCCTGAATAACCCGGAAGACAACCAGCTGTGGTAGCGAGTTAGAAAGTGCGCAGGCCAGAGAACCCAATGTGAACAGACTCACGGCAAGGGTAAATATGCGACGCGTACCGAAGCGATCGGCTAGCCATCCGCTTACCGGAATAAGCATCGCCACCGTCAGCGTGTAACTGATGATGGCTGATTGCATCGCGAGAGGAGAACGATTAAGGCTATGAGCGATTGCGGGTAAGGCGGTATTCAGAATAGTGGCATCAAGTGCCTGCATGAAGAAGGCCATCGCCGCGATCCACGGCAAACCCGCCATACTGCGCTTCTTTTTATCGCTCATTCAATGTCCTGTTATCGGGGTGTCACTTATCAGGTGAGCGTAGCAGCGCCTGACAAGCTTTAAATGCCGCGTCGCCATCGCTTTGGATAATCGCATCAACAATCGCCTGGTGCAGATCCAGCTTTATCACTGTGTCGCTGGTAATTGACGTGAAGTAAGTGTGATAAACCGAATGGAAGAGCGAGGCGAATGAGGTCAAAAACGGATTGGCGCTCATTTCATAGATATGCTCATGCCAGGCCATATCGACCTCAATCCAGCGTTCACGGCGAAAGTTCTCTTTTAATGCCACCATTTCGGCCATTAACGTATTGAGATGCGCCTTCTGTTCCGCGGTGCCAACCGTTGCAGCCAGTAGGCAAGCTTGCGGCTCCAGACAGATACGCATAACCAGAAAGTGATCGATGACCTGATGAAAGTTCTCTTCTGTCATCCACCAGGTAAGCAATTCCTGATCAAGAAAATTCCAGTTTGATTGTGGCATGACCCGGGTACCAATTCGTGGTCGCGGTAAAACCATCCCTTTTGCCGTTAACGTTTTAACCGCTTCGCGTACCGCTGTACGACTCACTCCAAATTGCTCGCCCAGCTCAATCTCACCAGGCAAAATGGTGCCGGGTTCATATTCACCTTTTAAGATCCGTTGCGCCAGCTTCTCAGCCAGAACATACGAAAGGTTTTTCTGTGCAGCTAACTGTTGTGCGCTTAAAGGCATTACTAATCTTCCTTTTTCTTTTTATTCCTCCTTAGTATGCCACCAGGAAGTGTGATTACGGTTGCAAAAACGGCAAATTGCTTGTTTTATGGCACATTAACGGGGTTTTTGCTGAAAAAATGCGCGGTCGGAAAATTATTTTAAATTTCCTCTTGTCAGGCCGGAATAACTCCCTATAATGCGCCACCACTGACACGGAACAACGGCAAACAAGCCGCCGGGTCAGCGAGGTTCTCCTGAGAATCTCGACAGAGAAAAGCAAAAAAATGCTTGACTCTGTAGCGGGAAAGCGTATTATGCACACCCCGCGCCGCTGAGAAAAAGCGAAGCGGCACTGCTCTTTAACAATTTATCAGACAATCTGTGTGGGCACTCGAAGATACGGATTCTTAACGTCGCAAGACGAAAAATGAATACCAAGTCTCAAGAGTGAACACGTAATTCATTACGAAGTTTAATTCTTTGAGCATCAAACTTTTAAATTGAAGAGTTTGATCATGGCTCAGATTGAACGCTGGCGGCAGGCCTAACACATGCAAGTCGAACGGTAACAGGAATCAGCTTGCTGATTTGCTGACGAGTGGCGGACGGGTGAGTAATGTCTGGGAAACTGCCTGATGGAGGGGGATAACTACTGGAAACGGTAGCTAATACCGCATAACGTCGCAAGACCAAAGAGGGGGACCTTCGGGCCTCTTGCCATCGGATGTGCCCAGATGGGATTAGCTAGTAGGTGGGGTAACGGCTCACCTAGGCGACGATCCCTAGCTGGTCTGAGAGGATGACCAGCCACACTGGAACTGAGACACGGTCCAGACTCCTACGGGAGGCAGCAGTGGGGAATATTGCACAATGGGCGCAAGCCTGATGCAGCCATGCCGCGTGTATGAAGAAGGCCTTCGGGTTGTAAAGTACTTTCAGCGGGGAGGAAGGGAGTAAAGTTAATACCTTTGCTCATTGACGTTACCCGCAGAAGAAGCACCGGCTAACTCCGTGCCAGCAGCCGCGGTAATACGGAGGGTGCAAGCGTTAATCGGAATTACTGGGCGTAAAGCGCACGCAGGCGGTTTGTTAAGTCAGATGTGAAATCCCCGGGCTCAACCTGGGAACTGCATCTGATACTGGCAAGCTTGAGTCTCGTAGAGGGGGGTAGAATTCCAGGTGTAGCGGTGAAATGCGTAGAGATCTGGAGGAATACCGGTGGCGAAGGCGGCCCCCTGGACGAAGACTGACGCTCAGGTGCGAAAGCGTGGGGAGCAAACAGGATTAGATACCCTGGTAGTCCACGCCGTAAACGATGTCGACTTGGAGGTTGTGCCCTTGAGGCGTGGCTTCCGGAGCTAACGCGTTAAGTCGACCGCCTGGGGAGTACGGCCGCAAGGTTAAAACTCAAATGAATTGACGGGGGCCCGCACAAGCGGTGGAGCATGTGGTTTAATTCGATGCAACGCGAAGAACCTTACCTGGTCTTGACATCCACGGAAGTTTTCAGAGATGAGAATGTGCCTTCGGGAACCGTGAGACAGGTGCTGCATGGCTGTCGTCAGCTCGTGTTGTGAAATGTTGGGTTAAGTCCCGCAACGAGCGCAACCCTTATCCTTTGTTGCCAGCGGTCCGGCCGGGAACTCAAAGGAGACTGCCAGTGATAAACTGGAGGAAGGTGGGGATGACGTCAAGTCATCATGGCCCTTACGACCAGGGCTACACACGTGCTACAATGGCGCATACAAAGAGAAGCGACCTCGCGAGAGCAAGCGGACCTCATAAAGTGCGTCGTAGTCCGGATTGGAGTCTGCAACTCGACTCCATGAAGTCGGAATCGCTAGTAATCGTGGATCAGAATGCCACGGTGAATACGTTCCCGGGCCTTGTACACACCGCCCGTCACACCATGGGAGTGGGTTGCAAAAGAAGTAGGTAGCTTAACCTTCGGGAGGGCGCTTACCACTTTGTGATTCATGACTGGGGTGAAGTCGTAACAAGGTAACCGTAGGGGAACCTGCGGTTGGATCACCTCCTTACCTTAAAGAACTGTACTTTGCAGTGCTCACACAGATTGTCTGATGAAAAGTGAATAGCAAGGCGTTTACGCGTTGGGAGTGAGGCTGAAGAGAATAAGGCCGTTCGCTTTCTATTAATGAAAGCTCACCCTACACGAAAATATCACGCAGCGCGTGATAAGCAATTTTCGTGTCCCCTTCGTCTAGAGGCCCAGGACACCGCCCTTTCACGGCGGTAACAGGGGTTCGAATCCCCTAGGGGACGCCACTTGCTGGTTTGTGAGTGAAAGTCGCCGACCTTAATATCGTTAAAGATGACTTACGAGTCATGTTTAAGATATTTGCTCTTTAAAAATCTGGATCAAGCTGAAAATTGAAACACTGAACAACGAGAGTTGTTCGTGAGTCTCTCAAATTTTCGCAACACGATGATGAATCGAAAGAAACATTTTCGGGTTGTGAGGTTAAGCGACTAAGCGTACACGGTGGATGCCCTGGCAGTCAGAGGCGATGAAGGACGTGCTAATCTGCGATAAGCGTCGGTAAGGTGATATGAACCGTTATAACCGGCGATTTCCGAATGGGGAAACCCAGTGTGATTCGTCACACTATCATTAACTGAATCCATAGGTTAATGAGGCGAACCGGGGGAACTGAAACATCTAAGTACCCCGAGGAAAAGAAATCAACCGAGATTCCCCCAGTAGCGGCGAGCGAACGGGGAGGAGCCCAGAGCCTGAATCAGTGTGTGTGTTAGTGGAAGCGTCTGGAAAGGCGCGCGATACAGGGTGACAGCCCCGTACACAAAAATGCACATATTGTGAGCTCGATGAGTAGGGCGGGACACGTGGTATCCTGTCTGAATATGGGGGGACCATCCTCCAAGGCTAAATACTCCTGACTGACCGATAGTGAACCAGTACCGTGAGGGAAAGGCGAAAAGAACCCCGGCGAGGGGAGTGAAAAAGAACCTGAAACCGTGTACGTACAAGCAGTGGGAGCCTCTTTATGGGGTGACTGCGTACCTTTTGTATAATGGGTCAGCGACTTATATTCTGTAGCAAGGTTAACCGAATAGGGGAGCCGAAGGGAAACCGAGTCTTAACTGGGCGTTAAGTTGCAGGGTATAGACCCGAAACCCGGTGATCTAGCCATGGGCAGGTTGAAGGTTGGGTAACACTAACTGGAGGACCGAACCGACTAATGTTGAAAAATTAGCGGATGACTTGTGGCTGGGGGTGAAAGGCCAATCAAACCGGGAGATAGCTGGTTCTCCCCGAAAGCTATTTAGGTAGCGCCTCGTGAATTCATCTCCGGGGGTAGAGCACTGTTTCGGCAAGGGGGTCATCCCGACTTACCAACCCGATGCAAACTGCGAATACCGGAGAATGTTATCACGGGAGACACACGGCGGGTGCTAACGTCCGTCGTGAAGAGGGAAACAACCCAGACCGCCAGCTAAGGTCCCAAAGTCATGGTTAAGTGGGAAACGATGTGGGAAGGCCCAGACAGCCAGGATGTTGGCTTAGAAGCAGCCATCATTTAAAGAAAGCGTAATAGCTCACTGGTCGAGTCGGCCTGCGCGGAAGATGTAACGGGGCTAAACCATGCACCGAAGCTGCGGCAGCGACGCTTATGCGTTGTTGGGTAGGGGAGCGTTCTGTAAGCCTGCGAAGGTGTACTGTGAGGTATGCTGGAGGTATCAGAAGTGCGAATGCTGACATAAGTAACGATAAAGCGGGTGAAAAGCCCGCTCGCCGGAAGACCAAGGGTTCCTGTCCAACGTTAATCGGGGCAGGGTGAGTCGACCCCTAAGGCGAGGCCGAAAGGCGTAGTCGATGGGAAACAGGTTAATATTCCTGTACTTGGTGTTACTGCGAAGGGGGGACGGAGAAGGCTATGTTGGCCGGGCGACGGTTGTCCCGGTTTAAGCGTGTAGGCTGGTTTTCCAGGCAAATCCGGAAAATCAAGGCTGAGGCGTGATGACGAGGCACTACGGTGCTGAAGCAACAAATGCCCTGCTTCCAGGAAAAGCCTCTAAGCATCAGGTAACATCGAATCGTACCCCAAACCGACACAGGTGGTCAGGTAGAGAATACCAAGGCGCTTGAGAGAACTCGGGTGAAGGAACTAGGCAAAATGGTGCCGTAACTTCGGGAGAAGGCACGCTGATATGTAGGTGAAGCGACTTGCTCGTGGAGCTGAAATCAGTCGAAGATACCAGCTGGCTGCAACTGTTTATTAAAAACACAGCACTGTGCAAACACGAAAGTGGACGTATACGGTGTGACGCCTGCCCGGTGCCGGAAGGTTAATTGATGGGGTTAGCGGTAACGCGAAGCTCTTGATCGAAGCCCCGGTAAACGGCGGCCGTAACTATAACGGTCCTAAGGTAGCGAAATTCCTTGTCGGGTAAGTTCCGACCTGCACGAATGGCGTAATGATGGCCAGGCTGTCTCCACCCGAGACTCAGTGAAATTGAACTCGCTGTGAAGATGCAGTGTACCCGCGGCAAGACGGAAAGACCCCGTGAACCTTTACTATAGCTTGACACTGAACATTGAGCCTTGATGTGTAGGATAGGTGGGAGGCTTTGAAGTGTGGACGCCAGTCTGCATGGAGCCGACCTTGAAATACCACCCTTTAATGTTTGATGTTCTAACGTTGGCCCGTAATCCGGGTTGCGGACAGTGTCTGGTGGGTAGTTTGACTGGGGCGGTCTCCTCCTAAAGAGTAACGGAGGAGCACGAAGGTTGGCTAATCCTGGTCGGACATCAGGAGGTTAGTGCAATGGCATAAGCCAGCTTGACTGCGAGCGTGACGGCGCGAGCAGGTGCGAAAGCAGGTCATAGTGATCCGGTGGTTCTGAATGGAAGGGCCATCGCTCAACGGATAAAAGGTACTCCGGGGATAACAGGCTGATACCGCCCAAGAGTTCATATCGACGGCGGTGTTTGGCACCTCGATGTCGGCTCATCACATCCTGGGGCTGAAGTAGGTCCCAAGGGTATGGCTGTTCGCCATTTAAAGTGGTACGCGAGCTGGGTTTAGAACGTCGTGAGACAGTTCGGTCCCTATCTGCCGTGGGCGCTGGAGAACTGAGGGGGGCTGCTCCTAGTACGAGAGGACCGGAGTGGACGCATCACTGGTGTTCGGGTTGTCATGCCAATGGCACTGCCCGGTAGCTAAATGCGGAAGAGATAAGTGCTGAAAGCATCTAAGCACGAAACTTGCCCCGAGATGAGTTCTCCCTGACCCTTTAAGGGTCCTGAAGGAACGTTGAAGACGACGACGTTGATAGGCCGGGTGTGTAAGCGCAGCGATGCGTTGAGCTAACCGGTACTAATGAACCGTGAGGCTTAACCTTACAACGCCGAAGATGTTTTGGCGGATTGAGAGAAGATTTTCAGCCTGATACAGATTAAATCAGAACGCAGAAGCGGTCTGATGAAACAGAATTTGCCTGGCGGCCGTAGCGCGGTGGTCCCACCTGACCCCATGCCGAACTCAGAAGTGAAACGCCGTAGCGCCGATGGTAGTGTGGGGTCTCCCCATGCGAGAGTAGGGAACTGCCAGGCATCAAATTAAGCAGTAAGCCGGTCATAAAACCGGTGGTTGTAAAAGAATTCGGTGGAGCGGTAGTTCAGTCGGTTAGAATACCTGCCTGTCACGCAGGGGGTCGCGGGTTCGAGTCCCGTCCGTTCCGCCACCCTAATTAGGGGCGTAGTTCAATTGGTAGAGCACCGGTCTCCAAAACCGGGTGTTGGGAGTTCGAGTCTCTCCGCCCCTGCCAGAAATCATCCTTAGCGAAAGCTAAGGATTTTTTTTGTCTGTAATAACCCTCTCCGAAGTAAATCTTTCCACCGGCATCCTTGCCAGTCATTCTGATTAATACACTTCATCCAGCACGTTAATTTTCAATAGATCACGAATCAACGCATTTTTATCGCTATTTTGCAGCCATATAGCATAAAGCGGCCGTGAAAGTGTTGTGCTATCGACAACGGTATGCAGACCGCCTTTTTTACGCGCCCAGCTGACTGGTAGCCAGGTGCAACCATTAAGCATCGCAATCTGTTGCTGTGCCAGTTCAGCTGAACTCGTTGTCAGAATGGGAACTTCGTCAGCACCGATCAAACCTGCCTCATGCTGTTGAAAATCTGGCCCCCACTCTAATCGCAGATAGTTTAGATCTCCCTTTAGTTTAGAAGGGGCACTGGTATAAAGCGCTAAAGTGAAATACCCCAACAACTGACTGCTAAATTCGTCCATTTTGGGTGCTTCAGTAGTAATAAGAAGATCAAGCTGGCGTTCATGCAGCTGTTTTACCAGAGACTGCCGTTGGGCAATTCGCGCTTCGAACTGTAAACCTGTATGGGTATCCTGGTTTTGATACAAGCGTCCCAACCACTGATTAAGCATACATTCCCACAACGAGGCGCTGGCACCGATAGAAAACTCATTATGTCGTGAGGTATGCGCCACCTCCTTACGGGCGGCCTGCCAGGTACTCATGAGCGTTTCTGCATAGGGCAGTAGCTTTTCACCGGCAGCGGTTAAACGGATATTGTTTCTGTGGCGGGTGAAAAGGTTCACACCCAGTTGATTTTCCAGTTGTCTGATTCGAAAGCTCACTGCTGACTGGGTCAGATAGAGCGATTCAGCCGCTCGACCAAAGTGACGCGTTCGGCTAACTTCCAGGAAAGTTTTTAACAATTCCGTATCCACAGTGCTCTCCGCAAAATTATTTGTCGTTATGATTTAAATGTTTTGTTTTACACTCTGTCAAGCGTAACTAATACTCCGCGCCATAACTAGCTCGGTCAAAGAATTAGGAGCGTGCAGGATGGCGGAAAGCTTTACGACGACTAATCGATATTTCGACAATAAACATTATCCACGTGGATTCTCTCGTCATGGTGATTTCACCATCAAAGAGGCACAACTGCTTGAGCGTCATGGTTATGCCTTCAATGAGCTGGATCTCGGCAAACGCGAGCCGGTTACCGAGGAAGAGAAACTCTTCGTAGCAGTATGCCGCGGCGAACGTGAGCCAGTGACAGAAGCAGAACGCGTGTGGTCCAAGTATATGACGCGTATCAAGCGTCCAAAACGTTTTCACACCCTTTCCGGTGGTAAACCGCAGGTTGAAGGTGCTGAAGACTACACCGATTCTGACGATTAATAAAAAGGGCGAAATGCCCTTTTTTTATGTCAGTAGTTTTTGCAGATGGATGAGCAAACGGTCAATGGCACGATAGCTAACTGCCTCCTGCAAATGCTGACGTGTGATAATGTCGGACTGATCAATATCAGCAATGGTTCGTGCAACTTTCAGTAACCGCTGCCAGGCACGAATCGATAACCCCAGATGGATCAGCGTTTCTTCCAGCCACTGCGCATCTTCGCTCTCAAGCTTGCAGAATTGGCGTATTTCCGGACTATCCAGCCAGGCATTCAGTTTATTCTGCCGCTTAAATTGGCGCTCTCTGGCGGCCATTACGCGTTGTTTAACGGTGGCGCTGCTTTCTCCCGGCACTACCGTTTTACTCAAAATGCCGGGTGGCGGTAATGGGATCTCCAGTGAGAGATCGAAGCGGTCGAGAAAGGGACCAGAGAGTCGGTTGAGATAACGCAGCGTTTGCTCTGGTGTGCAGCGGTTATGGTTTCCCTGATAATGTCCGGTAGGGCTGGGATTCATCGCCGCGACAAGCTGGAAACGGGCTGGATAGGTTATTTTTGCTCGCGTGCGTGAAAGATGGATCTGCCCGGATTCAATCGGCTCTCGCAAGGCATCCAGTGTACGCCGTTCAAATTCAGGTAGCTCATCAAGAAAAAGCACGCCGTTATGCGCCAGCGAAATTTCACCAGGCCCTGGAATTGCACCACCGCCCACCATCGCAGTTAACGACGCACTGTGATGAGGTGAGCGGAACGGGCGCTGCCGCCATTGTTTTTGTACTGATTCAGCATTTACCAGACTTAATATCGCAGCGCTCTCCAGTGCCTCTTCATTGCTTAAATCTGGCAACAGGCCATTAATACGGCTGGCGAGCATTGTTTTACCTGTTCCCGGCGGTCCAATCAGTAAAAGGTTGTGTCCGCCAGCGGCGGTAATTTCCAGTCCTCGCTTTCCTTGCTCCTGACCGACAACATCACTGAGATCATGTTGTAGCGCCCGGGATACTGCATCAGTTGGTTTCGGGCGTTCGAGAGCGTGCTTACCTTCCAGAAACGCACAGACAGCCTGCAGATGATCGGCTATCAGGCATCCTTCACCGTTAATTAGCCCCACTTCATCTTCGTTATCTTTCGCGACGATAATTTTTCTGCCCGACTTAATGGCTTCAGTTGCACTGGAGATTGCGCCGGGAACGCCACGTAGAGCGCCTGTAAGCGCCAGTTCTCCGACTAATTCATATTCATCTAACTTATTGGCTGTAAGCTGTTCTGAGGCCGCCAGCAACGCAATAGCGATAGGCAAATCATATCGTCCCCCTTCTTTTGGCAGATCGGCTGGAGCAAGGTTGATGGTGATTTTTTTCGCCGGATATTCATATCCGCTATTGATAATGGCGCTGCGCACGCGATCGCGAGCTTCTTTTACCGTTGTTTCTGGTAAGCCCACCATCGTTAAGCCGGGTAGACCTTTACTGATATGTACCTCAACAGTGATTGGGGGCGCATTTACTCCCAGGGCTGCGCGGGTATGAACAATTGACAGTGACATAAGCCCTCCTTGAGTCGCCATTATGTGCATAAGATATCGCTGCTGTAGCCCGCTAATTCGTGAATTTTAGTGGCTGATTCCTGTTTATTTGTGCAAGTGAAGTTGAGTTGTTCTGGCGGTGGAACGATGCTCGCAAAAATGCAGTGGACAAAGGATTAACTACGAGGAAGGGAACAACATTCATACTGAAATTGAATTTTTTTCACTCACTGTTTTCTTTTTAAAAAACAACAATTTCTATTGAAATTATTAAAGGCATCATAAAAATCGGCCAAAAAATATCTTGTGCTATTCGCAAAATCTATGGTAACTCTTTAGGCATTCCTTCGAACAAGATGCAAGAAAAGACAAAATGACAGCCCTTCTACGAGTGATTAGCCTGGTCGTGATTAGCGTGGTGGTGATTATTATCCCACCGTGCGGGGCTGCACTTGGACGAGGAAAGGCTTAGAGATCAAGCCTTAACGAACTAAGACCCCCGCACCGAAAGGTCCGGGGGTTTTTTTTGACCTTAAAAACATAACCGAGGAGCAGACAATGAATAACAGCACAAAATTCTGTTTCTCAAGATTCAGGACGGAGAACTAACTATGAATGGCGCACAGTGGGTGGTACATGCGTTGCGGGCACAAGGTGTGAATACCGTTTTCGGTTATCCGGGTGGCGCAATTATGCCGGTTTACGATGCATTGTATGACGGCGGCGTGGAGCACTTGCTGTGCCGGCATGAGCAGGGCGCGGCAATGGCGGCTATCGGTTATGCCCGTGCTACCGGCAAAACTGGCGTATGTATCGCCACATCTGGTCCGGGCGCAACCAACCTGATAACCGGGCTTGCGGACGCGCTGTTAGATTCCATCCCCGTTGTTGCTATCACCGGTCAGGTATCCGCACCGTTTATCGGCACTGACGCATTTCAGGAGGTGGATATTCTGGGGTTGTCGTTAGCCTGCACCAAGCACAGTTTCCTGGTGCAATCACTGGAAGAGTTACCGCGTATCATGGCCGAAGCGTTTGACGTCGCCAGCTCTGGTCGTCCTGGTCCGGTTTTGGTCGATATTCCAAAAGATATCCAGTTAGCCAGCGGCGATCTGGAACCCTGGTTCACCACCGTTGAAAACGAAGTGACTTTCCCACATGCCGAAGTCGAGCAAGCGCGCCAGATGTTGGCAAAAGCGCAAAAACCGATGCTGTACGTTGGCGGTGGCGTGGGTATGGCGCAGGCAGTTCCTGCATTACGAGAATTTCTCTCTGCCACAAAAATGCCTGCCACCTGCACGCTGAAAGGACTTGGCGCAGTTGATGCGGATTATCCGTACTATCTGGGCATGCTGGGGATGCACGGCACCAAAGCGGCGAACTTTGCGGTGCAGGAATGTGACTTGTTGATCGCCGTGGGTGCACGTTTTGATGACCGGGTAACTGGCAAACTGAACACCTTCGCACCACACGCCAGTGTTATCCATATGGATATCGACCCGGCAGAAATGAACAAGCTGCGTCAGGCGCATGTGGCATTGCAGGGTGATTTAAATGCTCTGTTACCGGCATTACGACAGCCGTTGAATATCAATGACTGGCAGCAACACTGCGCGCAGCTGCTTGATGAACATGCATGGCGTTACAACCATCCCGGTGATGCTATCTACGCGCCGTTGTTGTTAAAACAACTGTCGGATCGTAAACCTGAAGATTGTGTAGTAACCACAGATGTAGGGCAGCACCAGATGTGGGCCGCGCAGCACATCGTCCACACTCGCCCGGAAAATTTCATCACTTCAAGCGGATTAGGCACCATGGGGTTTGGTTTACCGGCAGCGGTTGGTGCGCAAGTTGCGCGACCGAACGATACCGTCGTCTGTATCTCCGGTGACGGCTCTTTCATGATGAATGTGCAAGAGCTGGGCACCGTAAAACGCAAGCAATTACCGTTGAAAATTGTCTTACTCGATAACCAACGGTTAGGGATGGTTCGACAATGGCAGCAACTGTTTTTCCAGGAACGATATAGCGAAACCACCCTTACCGATAATCCCGATTTCCTCATGTTAGCCAGCGCCTTCGGCATCCCTGGCCAACACATCACCCGTAAAGACCAGGTTGAAGCGGCACTCGACACCATGCTGAACAGTGATGGGCCATACCTGCTTCATGTCTCAATCGACGAACTTGAGAACGTCTGGCCGCTGGTGCCGCCTGGCGCCAGTAATTCAGAAATGTTGGAGAAATTATCATGATGCAACATCAGGTCAATGTATCGGCTCGCTTCAATCCGGAAACCTTAGAACGTGTTTTACGCGTGGTGCGTCATCGTGGTTTCCACGTCTGCTCAATGAATATGGCCGCCGCCAGCGATGCACAAAATATAAATATCGAATTGACCGTTGCCAGCCCACGGTCGGTCGACTTACTGTTTAGTCAGTTAAATAAACTGGTGGACGTCGCACACGTTGCCATCTGCCAGAGCACAACCACATCACAACAAATCCGCGCCTGAGCGCAAAAGGAATATAAAAATGACCACGAAGAAAGCTGATTACATTTGGTTCAATGGGGAAATGGTTCGCTGGGAAGACGCGAAGGTGCATGTGATGTCGCACGCGCTGCACTATGGTACCTCAGTTTTTGAAGGTATCCGTTGCTATGATTCGCACAAAGGACCAGTTGTATTCCGCCATCGTGAGCATATGCAGCGTCTGCATGACTCCGCCAAAATCTATCGCTTCCCGGTTTCGCAGAGCATTGATGAGCTGATGGAAGCGTGTCGTGACGTGATCCGCAAAAACAATCTCACCAGCGCCTATATCCGTCCGCTGATCTTCGTCGGTGATGTTGGCATGGGCGTAAACCCGCCAGCGGGATACTCAACCGACGTGATTATCGCCGCTTTCCCGTGGGGAGCGTATCTGGGTGCAGAAGCGCTGGAGCAGGGGATCGATGCAATGGTTTCCTCCTGGAACCGCGCAGCGCCAAACACCATCCCAACCGCGGCAAAAGCCGGTGGTAACTACCTCTCTTCTCTGCTGGTGGGTAGCGAAGCGCGCCGCCACGGTTATCAGGAAGGTATCGCGCTGGACGTGAATGGTTATATCTCTGAAGGTGCGGGCGAAAACCTGTTTGAAGTGAAAGACGGTGTGCTGTTTACCCCACCGTTCACCTCATCCGCGCTGCCGGGGATTACCCGTGACGCCATCATCAAACTGGCGAAAGAACTGGGAATTGAAGTGCGTGAGCAGGTGCTGTCGCGCGAATCACTGTACCTGGCGGATGAAGTGTTTATGTCTGGTACAGCGGCTGAAATCACGCCAGTGCGCAGTGTAGATGGTATCCAGGTAGGCGAAGGCCGTTGTGGCCCGGTTACCAAACGCATCCAGCAAGCCTTCTTC
Organism: Escherichia sp. HH091_1A; assembly: GCF_030295175.1. NCBI lineage: Bacteria > Pseudomonadati > Pseudomonadota > Gammaproteobacteria > Enterobacterales > Enterobacteriaceae > Escherichia > Escherichia sp. HH091_1A. Next base: position 4,621,954 of record NZ_AP025747.1, read on the forward strand.
GGCCTATTCACTGGTGAAACCGAAGATAAATGGGGCTGGTTAGATCAAGTTAATCAATAAATACAAAAAATGGGACGGCACGCACCGTCCCATTTACGAGACAGACACTGGGAGTAAATAAAGTATGCCTAAGTACCGTTCCGCCACCACCACTCATGGTCGTAATATGGCGGGTGCTCGTGCGCTGTGGCGCGCCACCGGAATGACCGACGCCGATTTCGGTAAGCCGATTATCGCGGTTGTGAACTCGTTCACCCAATTTGTACCGGGTCACGTTCATCTGCGCGATCTCGGTAAACTGGTCGCCGAACAAATTGAAGCGGCTGGCGGCGTTGCCAAAGAGTTCAATACCATTGCGGTGGATGATGGGATCGCTATGGGCCACGGGGGGATGCTTTATTCACTGCCATCTCGCGAACTGATCGCTGATTCCGTTGAGTATATGGTCAATGCCCACTGCGCCGACGCCATGGTCTGCATCTCTAACTGCGACAAAATCACCCCGGGGATGCTGATGGCTTCCCTGCGCCTGAATATTCCGGTGATCTTTGTTTCCGGCGGCCCTATGGAGGCCGGGAAAACCAAACTGTCCGATCAGATCATCAAGCTCGATCTGGTTGATGCGATGATCCAGGGCGCAGACCCGAAAGTCTCTGACTCCCAGAGCGATCAGGTTGAACGTTCCGCCTGTCCAACCTGCGGATCGTGTTCCGGGATGTTCACCGCTAACTCGATGAACTGCCTGACCGAAGCTCTGGGCCTGTCGCAGCCGGGCAACGGCTCGCTGCTGGCAACCCACGCTGACCGTAAGCAGTTGTTCCTCAATGCCGGTAAACGCATTGTTGAATTGACCAAACGTTACTACGAACAGGATGATGAAAGCGCACTGCCGCGTAACATCGCAAGCAAAGCGGCGTTTGAAAATGCCATGACGCTGGATATCGCGATGGGCGGATCGACTAACACCGTACTTCACCTGCTGGCGGCGGCACAGGAAGCGGAAATCGACTTCACCATGAGTGATATCGATAAGCTCTCCCGCAAAGTACCGCAGCTGTGTAAAGTCGCGCCGAGCACCCAGAAATACCATATGGAAGATGTTCACCGTGCTGGTGGTGTTATCGGTATTCTCGGCGAACTGGATCGCGCGGGGTTACTGAACCGTGATGTGAAAAACGTACTTGGCCTGACGTTGCCGCAAACACTGGAACAATACGACATCGTCGTGACCCAGGATGATGCGGTAAAAAATATGTTCCGCGCTGGCCCTGCGGGCATTCGTACTACACAGGCATTCTCGCAGGATTGCCGCTGGGATACGCTGGACGACGATCGCTCCAATGGCTGTATTCGCTCGCTGGAACACGCCTACAGCAAAGACGGCGGTCTGGCGGTGCTCTACGGTAATTTCGCAGAAAACGGCTGCATCGTTAAAACCGCAGGCGTCGATGACAGTATCCTAAAATTCACCGGCCCGGCGAAAGTGTACGAAAGCCAGGACGACGCGGTAGAAGCGATCCTCGGTGGCAAAGTTGTCGCGGGCGATGTGGTGGTGATCCGCTATGAAGGCCCGAAAGGCGGCCCTGGCATGCAGGAAATGCTCTACCCAACCAGCTTCCTGAAATCAATGGGGCTCGGCAAAGCCTGTGCGCTGATCACCGATGGACGCTTCTCCGGCGGCACCTCTGGTCTTTCCATCGGCCACGTCTCGCCGGAAGCGGCAAGCGGCGGCAGCATTGGCCTGATTGAAGATGGTGACCTGATCGCTATCGACATTCCGAACCGTGGCATTCAGTTACAGGTAAGCGATGCCGAACTGGCGGCCCGTCGTGAAGCGCAGGAAGCCCGTGGCGACAAAGCCTGGACGCCGAAAAACCGTGAACGTCAGGTTTCCTTTGCCCTGCGCGCCTACGCCAGCCTGGCAACCAGCGCCGACAAAGGCGCGGTGCGCGATAAATCGAAACTGGGGGGTTAATGATGGCAGACTCACAACCCCTGTCTGGTGCTCCGGAAGGCGCCGAATATTTAAGAGCGGTGCTACGTGCACCGGTTTACGAGGCGGCGCAGGTCACGCCGCTACAAAAAATGGAAAAGCTCTCGTCGCGTCTTGATAACGTGATTCTGGTGAAGCGCGAAGATCGCCAGCCGGTACACAGCTTTAAGCTGCGCGGTGCATACGCCATGATGGCGGGCCTGACGGAAGAACAAAAAGCGCATGGCGTGATCACTGCCTCGGCGGGTAATCACGCGCAGGGCGTGGCGTTTTCTTCCGCACGGTTAGGCGTGAAGGCGCTGATCGTCATGCCAACCGCCACCGCCGATATCAAAGTTGATGCGGTACGCGGCTTTGGCGGCGAAGTGTTGCTTCATGGCGCGAACTTTGACGAAGCAAAAGCGAAAGCGATCGAACTGTCACAGCAGCAGGGCTTCACCTGGGTGCCACCGTTCGACCACCCGATGGTGATCGCTGGGCAAGGCACGCTGGCGCTGGAGCTGCTCCAGCAGGACGCTCATCTCGATCGCGTATTTGTGCCGGTCGGCGGCGGCGGCCTGGCGGCGGGTGTGGCGGTGCTGATCAAACAGCTGATGCCGCAAATCAAAGTGATCGCCGTGGAAGCGGAAGACTCCGCCTGCCTGAAAGCGGCGCTGGATGCGGGTCATCCGGTTGATTTGCCGCGCGTAGGGCTGTTTGCCGAAGGTGTTGCGGTAAAACGCATCGGCGATGAAACCTTCCGTTTGTGCCAGGAGTATCTCGACGACATCATCACCGTCGATAGTGATGCGATCTGTGCGGCGATGAAGGATTTATTCGAAGATGTGCGCGCAGTGGCGGAACCTTCCGGCGCGCTGGCGCTGGCGGGAATGAAAAAATACATCGCCCAGAACAATATTCGCGGCGAACGGCTGGCGCATATTCTTTCCGGTGCTAACGTGAACTTTCACGGCCTGCGCTACGTCTCGGAACGCTGCGAACTGGGCGAACAGCGTGAAGCGTTGCTGGCGGTGACCATTCCGGAAGAGAAGGGCAGCTTCCTCAAATTCTGCCAGTTGCTTGGCGGGCGTTCGGTCACCGAGTTCAACTACCGTTTTGCCGATGCCAAAAACGCCTGCATCTTTGTCGGTGTGCGCCTGAGCCGCGGGCTTGAAGAGCGCAAAGAAATTTTGCAGATGCTCAACGACGGCGGCTACAGCGTGGTTGATCTCTCCGACGACGAAATGGCGAAGCTGCACGTGCGTTATATGGTCGGCGGACGTCCATCGCATCCGTTGCAGGAACGCCTCTACAGCTTCGAATTTCCGGAATCGCCGGGCGCGCTGCTGCGCTTCCTCAACACGCTGGGTACGCACTGGAACATCTCGCTGTTCCATTATCGCAGCCACGGTACCGACTACGGGCGCGTACTGGCGGCGTTCGAGCTTGGCGACCACGAACCGGATTTCGAAACCCGGCTGAATGAGCTGGGCTACGATTGCCACGACGAAACCCATAACCCGGCGTTCAGGTTCTTTTTGGCGGGTTAATGGTTCGGTAAAATCTTCCAGAAAGCCTCAATCAGCGGCTCATGCAGCCGCTTTTTTTGTGCACAAACGCCCAGCTCAAACGGCGTTTTCTCATCGCTACGCTCCAGAATCATCACGCGGTTACGCACCGGTTCCGGGCTGTTTTCCAGCACCACTTCCGGCAACAATGCCACGCCGCAGCCGAGCGCCACCATCGAAACCATCGCTTCATGCCCGCCAACCGTGGCGTAAATCATCGGGTTACTGATTTTATTGCGTCGGAACCACAACTCAATGCGGCGGCGCACCGGCCCCTGATCGGCCATGATAAACGGCACTGTAGACCAGTCCGGCTTCTCTACCGAAACCTGATTACGCACCGGGCAAGGCAGCGCGGGCGCGATCAGCACCACCGCAAGGTTCTCCAGCATCGAAAACGCCACCGCACCGGGCAGCGTCTCCGGCTTCCCGGCAATCGCCAGATCCGCTTCCCCTGTCACCACTTTTTCCATCGCATCCGCCGCATCACCGGTAGTGAGTTTGATCTCCACTGACGGGTGTTCCGCGCGGAATCTGTCAAGAATCGGCGGCAGATGGCTGTAGGCAGCGGTCACCGAGCAGAAGATATGTAATTCGCCAGAGAGCGACGGTCCTTGCTGGTCGATGGTGTGGCGCAATTGCTGGTACTGCAACAACGTTTGCTGGGCGAAAACACGCAACTCTTCGCCCGCTTCCGTCAGCGTCACCGTACGGTTATCGCGTACAAACAATGGTTGACCGAGATCTTCTTCCAGGCGCTGAATCTGTCGGGAAAGCGTGGACGGACTGACGTGCATCGCCCGTGCGCTGCGGCCAAAATGGCGGCTTTCCGCCAGATGCAGAAACATTTTCAGGTCGCGTAAATCCACTGGTTGATCCCCCGGTTAGGACGTTGCAGAAATTGCAATATGACGTTGTGAATATATCAATTTCCGCAATAAATTTCCTGTTGTAATGTGGTGACATTCTCGCTCATCAGCGAACCGAACAATAAGAAGCACAACATCACGAGGAATCACCATGGCTAACTACTTCAATACACTGAACCTGCGCCAGCAACTGGCACAGTTGGGCAAATGTCGCTTTATGGGCCGCGACGAATTCGCTGACGGCGCGAGCTACCTTCAGGGTAAAAAAGTGGTCATCGTCGGTTGTGGTGCGCAGGGTCTGAACCAGGGCCTGAACATGCGTGATTCTGGTCTGGATATCTCTTATGCCCTGCGTAAAGAAGCTATCGCTGAGAAGCGCGCATCCTGGCGTAAAGCGACCGAAAACGGTTTTAAAGTGGGTACTTACGAAGAGCTGATCCCGCAGGCAGATCTGGTGGTTAACCTGACGCCAGACAAACAGCACTCCGACGTGGTGCGCACCGTACAGCCACTGATGAAAGACGGCGCGGCGCTGGGTTACTCACATGGTTTCAACATCGTCGAAGTGGGCGAGCAGATCCGTAAAGACATCACCGTAGTAATGGTTGCGCCAAAATGCCCTGGCACTGAAGTGCGTGAAGAGTACAAACGTGGGTTTGGCGTACCGACGCTGATTGCCGTTCACCCGGAAAACGATCCGAAAGGCGAAGGCATGGCGATCGCTAAAGCATGGGCGGCAGCCACCGGTGGTCACCGTGCGGGCGTGCTGGAGTCGTCCTTTGTTGCGGAAGTGAAATCTGACCTGATGGGCGAGCAAACCATCCTGTGCGGTATGTTGCAGGCTGGCTCGCTGCTGTGCTTCGACAAGCTGGTGGAAGAAGGCACCGACCCGGCATACGCAGAAAAACTGATTCAGTTCGGCTGGGAAACCATCACCGAAGCGCTGAAACAGGGCGGCATCACCCTGATGATGGACCGTCTCTCTAACCCGGCGAAACTGCGTGCTTACGCGCTCTCTGAACAGCTGAAAGAGATCATGGCACCGCTGTTCCAGAAACATATGGACGACATCATCTCCGGCGAATTCTCCTCCGGCATGATGGCGGACTGGGCCAACGATGATAAGAAACTGCTGACCTGGCGTGAAGAAACCGGCAAAACCGCGTTCGAAACTGCGCCGCAGTTTGAAGGCAAAATCGGCGAGCAAGAGTACTTCGATAAAGGCGTACTGATGATCGCGATGGTGAAAGCGGGCGTTGAACTGGCATTCGAAACCATGGTTGATTCCGGCATCATCGAAGAGTCTGCTTACTATGAATCACTGCACGAACTGCCGCTGATTGCCAATACCATCGCCCGTAAGCGTCTGTACGAAATGAACGTGGTTATCTCTGATACCGCCGAGTACGGTAACTATCTGTTCTCTTACGCTTGTGTGCCGTTGCTGAAACCGTTTATGGCAGAGCTGCAACCGGGCGACCTGGGTAAAGCTATTCCGGAAGGTGCGGTAGATAACGCGCAGTTGCGTGATGTGAACGAAGCGATTCGCAGCCATGCGATTGAGCAGGTTGGTAAGAAACTGCGCGGCTATATGACAGATATGAAACGCATTGCTGTTGCGGGTTAATAGCGATTCAGAGTTCAAGGCCTTCTCCCGGAGAAGGCCTTGCTGTTAGTTACGGTACAGCACCTTGATGATGTGATACCCGAACTGGGTATGCAGCGGACCGGTTGGCTCCAGTACCGGACAAGAGAAAACCACTTTATCGAACGCCGGAACCATCTGGCCCTGGCGGAATTCACCTAAATCACCGCCGCGTTTCCCTGACGGGCAAATAGAGTGTTTCTTCGCCAGCTTGCCGAAATCGGCACCATTCTTAATCTGCTCGAGAAGTTCCAGAGCCAGTTTCTCTTCTTTTACAAGGATATGCAGTGCTGCTGCTGTTTTTGCCATGATCGTGCCTTGAATTAAAAATTGTCAGTCAGGGAGGGGGGACATATATGGCAAAAGCCCGGAAAATCCGGGCTTCGCAGGTCCCTCAAGGGGAGAAAACTTAGGGCCTCTATGGGCTACAGAGTCATTATCGGGGATGGTGATTTTATTGTCAATTTATGAGCGATATGGCATTGATTGACTTGATGACTGCCCTCTGTATGTCTGCAACCAACTCATGTGGCAAACATTGATTAAGATACCCCCGATAAGTCCTTGCTCTGTTTAATCGGTTTCGACTGACTTGTTGTACCAGGTCGGCTTTAGCCCAACGTATCTGCTGATCAAAGAATTGCAGGTCATTGATAACATTACTGGCTATTTCAACATGCATTCCACGATTTAACTTGTCATGGTCGCGAGTGGTTGATAATGGAACGACGATACATGCGTTGCCATTAATTTTTCCGTTGAGCACGACAACCAACCTATTTTTTATCATCTCAGGTGGAATGCGGCCATCGTAATACGTCGTGCTGAACTGTCCATTCTGGCTAACAGGATAGTTACCAAAGTTGCATTCCAGTATTTCACCAACCTTGGGGCTGAAATTAATCGCCACGAGTAAACCTCTCCTTAGTAAACTCTGAAAAAGTAATAACACAACGTTACGACCCGATATTTTCTAAGTCTAATGGATTCATGATGAACTCCGGTTTCGGCCTTCCCTCTCTGATTTAAACATCCGCAGCCATCCGGTTAGCGGTTTTCACTCGGTCACATTCAAATGCGATTCTGCTACAATCCTCCCCCCGTTCGAAGATTGAGCAATACACCTATGCGTCTAAACCCCGGCCAACAACAAGCTGTCGAATTCGTTACCGGCCCCTGCCTGGTGCTGGCGGGCGCGGGTTCCGGTAAAACTCGTGTTATCACCAATAAAATCGCCCATCTGATCCGCGGTTGCGGTTATCAGGCGCGGCATATCGCGGCGGTGACCTTTACCAATAAGGCGGCGCGCGAGATGAAAGAGCGTGTCGGGCAGACGCTGGGGCGTAAAGAGGCGCGCGGGCTGATGATCTCCACCTTCCATACATTAGGGCTGGATATCATCAAACGCGAGTATGCGGCGCTTGGGATGAAAGCGAACTTTTCACTGTTTGACGATACCGATCAACTGGCGTTGCTCAAAGAACTGACCGAGGGGCTGATTGAAGATGACAAAGTTCTTCTGCAACAGCTGATTTCGACCATCTCTAACTGGAAGAACGATCTCAAAACACCGGCGCAGGCGGCGGCAGAAGCAAAGGGCGAGCGGGATCGCATTTTTGCCCATTGTTATGGGCTGTATGATTCACACCTGAAAGCCTGTAACGTTCTCGACTTCGATGATCTGATTTTATTGCCGACGTTACTGCTGCAACGCAATGAAGAAGTCCGCGAGCGCTGGCAGAACAAAATTCGCTACCTGCTGGTGGATGAGTATCAGGACACCAACACCAGCCAGTATGAACTGGTGAAACTGCTGGTGGGCAGCCGCGCGCGCTTTACCGTAGTTGGCGATGACGACCAGTCGATCTACTCCTGGCGCGGCGCACGTCCGCAAAACCTGGTGCTGTTGAGCCAGGATTTTCCGGCGCTGAAGGTGATTAAGCTTGAGCAGAACTACCGCTCTTCCGGACGTATTCTGAAAGCGGCGAACATCCTCATTGCCAATAACCCGCACGTCTTTGAAAAGCGTCTGTTCTCCGAACTGGGCTACGGCACAGAGCTAAAAGTTTTAAGCGCGAATAACGAGGAACATGAAGCCGAGCGCGTTACTGGCGAGCTGATCGCCCATCACTTCGTCAATAAAACGCAGTACAAAGATTACGCCATTCTTTATCGCGGCAACCATCAGTCGCGGGTGTTTGAAAAATTCCTGATGCAAAACCGCATCCCGTACAAAATTTCTGGTGGTACGTCGTTTTTCTCTCGTCCTGAAATCAAGGATTTGCTGGCTTATCTGCGCGTGCTGACTAACCCGGACGATGACAGCGCATTTCTGCGTATCGTTAACACGCCGAAGCGAGAGATTGGCCCGGCTACGCTGAAAAAGCTGGGTGAGTGGGCGATGACGCGCAATAAAAGCATGTTTACCGCCAGTTTTGATATGGGCCTGAGCCAGACGCTTAGCGGACGTGGTTATGAAGCATTGACCCGCTTCACTCACTGGCTGGCGGAAATTCAGCGCCTGGCGGAGCGGGAACCGATTGCCGCAGTACGCGATCTGATCCATGGCATGGATTATGAATCCTGGCTGTACGAAACATCGCCCAGCCCGAAAGCTGCCGAAATGCGCATGAAGAACGTCAACCAACTGTTTAGCTGGATGACGGAGATGCTGGAAGGCAGTGAACTGGATGAGCCGATGACGCTCACTCAGGTGGTGACGCGCTTTACTCTGCGAGACATGATGGAGCGCGGCGAGAGCGAGGAAGAGCTGGATCAGGTACAACTGATGACTCTGCACGCGTCAAAAGGGCTGGAGTTTCCCTATGTCTACATGGTCGGTATGGAAGAAGGATTTTTGCCCCACCAGAGCAGCATCGATGAAGACAATATCGATGAGGAGCGTCGGCTGGCCTATGTTGGCATCACCCGCGCCCAGAAGGAATTGACCTTTACGCTGTGTAAAGAACGCCGTCAGTACGGCGAACTGGTGCGCCCGGAGCCGAGTCGCTTCCTGCTGGAGCTGCCGCAGGATGATTTGGTTTGGGAACAGGAGCGCAAAGTTGTCAGCGCCGAAGAACGAATGCAGAAAGGCCAAAACCATCTGGCAAATCTGAAGGCGATGATGGCAGCAAAACGAGGGAAATAATCAAGGCCGGGTAAGATGCGCGAGCATCGCACCCAGCATATTACTCTTTAATGCACTTCCAACGGCCAGTGAACATAGCTTTGCCACTGGCTTTCCTGATCAATAATCTCTTTACCCAGCGGATGTTGGGTTAGCCAACCTTGCGGAAGCGTCAAGGTCAACAGTTCATGGTTGGCCTTTAATGTCATCTCTGGCACGAGATCGTCACGGCGACGGCTGGCAAAAATGATGGCCAGGCGTAGTAAACGGCAGAGTTGTTCCGCGACGCGCGGCGGTACGGCATTTTGCTGATGCAACGAGGAGAGATCTATTGGGTTCGTCTGGTTGAGTAGTAGCGTCGCCAGTAATTTTTTCTGTGCAGGCGTAAAACCGGGAAGATCCAGATTACGTACCAGATAAGCAGCATGTTGCGGCGCTTGTTTGAAATCAACGCTCAGACCGATTTCATGAAGCTGACAGGCGCTGATGAGCAAATCACGGCTAATCGCTTCAAGATGCCATTCGTTTTCCACCTGATCGAAGAAGTTAGCCGCAACTTTGGCTACTCGCTGAGCCTGATCAATATCGATCATAAAGCGGCGTTGAATATTACGCAGCGTACGGCTGCGAATATCCTGCTCGACGGCCAGATGCAACATGCCGTAGACCAGGCCTTCACGCAGTGCACCGCCAGCCAGGGTCATACACTGAATATTCAGTTCGGTAAAAATGGCTATCAGGATCGCCAGACCACTCGGGAACACTAACGCACGTTCCAGCGTCAGTCCGTCGATCTCCAGTTCCTCCAGTCGACCACAATGAATGGCGCGTTGTTTCAGTTGCTGCAACTTTTCCAGGGTAATCCGTTCATCCATCCCCTGTGCCATCATGATTTCTTGTAAGGCCTGCACGGTGCCGGAAGCACCAACGCACACTTTCCAGCCGTGATACCGCAATTCATCGGCAACCGGACGTAACACTTCGCGTGCCGCTTTTTCTGCGGCATCAAAATTTTCCTGCCCCAGATTACGATCGGCAAAATAGCGTTCCAGCCAGGTGACGCAGCCCATCGACAGGCTGAACAACGAGGTGGTTTGTGCGCCAGTACCGGTTACCAGTTCAGTACTGGCACCGCCGATATCCACCACCAGGCGCTGATCGGCACCGCCAGTGGTGTGAGCAACACCCTGATAAATCAGGCGGGCTTCTTCTTCACCGCTGATCACTTGTACCGGACAACCGAGGATTTCCTGCGCTTTGGCAATAAAATCACCGGCATTGACGGCAAGGCGTAATGTCGCCGTGGCGACAACGCGAATTTGCGAGGGAGGGATATCTTGCAGACGTTCAGCAAACAGGCGCAAACATTGCCAACCGCGCTCCATTGCTTCATTAGACAGGGCATTTTCGCTGTTCAGGCCAGCAGCCAGACGCACTTTGCGTTTAATTCGCGTCAGCGTCTGGATGCTTCCAGCCACCTCGCGCACAACCAGCATATGAAAACTATTCGAACCGAGATCAATGGCTGCATATAATGACGAGGTGGAACCCATACTCTTCATCCTTCAATCTGTCTCTGCGTTGGCTGCGTTCTTTCATCCGAATCACTTACTACAGTAAGCTCATTGGGATTAACTCTCTTGCCATCTTGATACAGTTTGAATGATTTTGAGTATGACATTTTTTATTTAACCTGAACGACGACGATTACGCGGAGCGCCAGTACGACGCGGACCATTACCTGTACGCGGGCGTGTGAGGCGCAGCGGTTTTGGCAGATCGGTCATCAATGCGTCCGGATTGTATTTGCTTACCGGAATTGAGTGACCAATATAGGTCTCAATAGCAGGCAAATTCAATGCATACTCTTCACAGGCCAGGCTGATAGAGTGACCGCTTGCGCCTGCGCGACCTGTACGACCAATACGGTGAACGTAATCTTCACAGTCATCGGGTAAATCGTAGTTAAAGACGTGCGTCACCGCAGGGATGTGCAAACCACGCGCAGCAACGTCGGTGGCAACCAGAATATCCAGATCGCCACGGGTAAATTCATCAAGGATACGCAGACGTTTTTTCTGCGCGACATCGCCTGTCAACAAACCGACACGATGACCATCTGCCGCCAGGTGGCCCCAGATCTCTTCACAACGATGTTTGGTGTTGGCGAAAATAATCGCTCGGTCTGGCCATTCTTCTTCAATCAGCGTTTGCAGCAAACGCATTTTTTCTTCGTTAGAAGGGTAGAAAAGCTCTTCTTTTATACGGTGGCCCGTTTTCTGTTCCGGTTCCACTTCAATATATTCGGCATTGTTCATCTGCTCGAATGCCAGTTCGCGTACCCGGTACGAAAGCGTGGCGGAGAACAGCATGTTGAGGCGCTGGTTTGCAGGCGGCATACGGCGGAACAGCCAGCGGATATCTTTAATAAAGCCCAGATCGTACATGCGATCGGCTTCGTCCAGTACCACCACCTGAATGGCACCGAGGTTAATGTGGTTCTGCTTGGCGTAGTCAATTAAACGACCCGTGGTGCCAATCAGAATGTCAACGCCGCTTTCCAGCACTTTCAGCTGTTTGTCGTAGCCATCACCACCGTAAGCCAGACCCAGCTTCAGGCCGGTAGCTTGCGCCAGTGGCTCCGCATCGGCGTGGATCTGCACGGCAAGTTCACGCGTCGGTGCCATAATTAAGGCACGCGGCTGATTCACCTTGCGATCGGCAATCGCGGGATGAGAGAGAAGATAATGAAACGTTGACGTAAGAAACGCCATCGTTTTCCCGGTACCGGTTTGCGCCTGCCCGGCTACGTCACGACCCGCCAGCGTCAGCGGAAGGGCCAGTGCCTGAATGGGCGTACAGTTATGAAACCCTTTTTTTTCAAGGGCTTCTACAACCTTCGGATGCAGGGCGAAGTCGGAAAACTTCTGTTCTGTTAAATGTGTTTTGCTCATAGTGTGGTAGAATATCAGCTTACTATTGCTTTACGAAAGCGTATCCGGTGAAATAAAGTCAACCTTTAGTTGGTTAATGTTACACCAACAACGAAACCAACACGCCAGGCTTATTCCTGTGGAGTTATATATGAGCGATAAAATTATTCACCTGACTGACGACAGTTTTGACACGGATGTACTCAAAGCGGACGGGGCGATCCTCGTTGATTTCTGGGCAGAGTGGTGCGGTCCGTGCAAAATGATCGCCCCGATTCTGGATGAAATCGCTGACGAATATCAGGGCAAACTGACCGTTGCAAAACTGAACATCGATCAAAACCCTGGCACTGCGCCGAAATATGGCATCCGTGGTATCCCGACTCTGCTGCTGTTCAAAAACGGTGAAGTGGCGGCAACCAAAGTGGGCGCACTGTCTAAAGGTCAGTTGAAAGAGTTCCTCGACGCTAACCTGGCGTAAGGGAATTTCATGTTCGGGTGCCCTGTCGCTAAAAACTGGACGCCCGGCGTGAGTCATGCTAACTTAGTGTTGACTTCGTATTAAACATACCTTATTAAGTTTGAATCTTGTAATTTCCAACGCTTCCCGTTTTATCTTAAATGCGAAGTGAACAGATTTCTGGCTCGTCACTCAATCCGTCTTGTCGTTTCAGCTCTGCGTACTCTCCTGTGACCAGGCAGCGAAAAGACATGAGTCGATGACCGTAAACAGGCATGGATGATCCTGCCATACCATTCACAACATTAAGTTCGAGATTTACCCCAAGTTTAAGAACTCACACCACTATGAATCTTACCGAATTAAAGAATACGCCGGTTTCTGAGCTGATCACTCTCGGCGAAAATATGGGGCTGGAAAACCTGGCTCGTATGCGTAAGCAGGACATTATTTTTGCCATCCTGAAGCAGCACGCAAAGAGTGGCGAAGATATCTTTGGTGATGGCGTACTGGAGATATTGCAGGATGGATTTGGTTTCCTCCGTTCCGCAGACAGCTCCTACCTCGCCGGTCCTGATGACATCTACGTTTCTCCTAGCCAAATCCGCCGTTTCAACCTCCGCACTGGTGATACCATCTCTGGTAAGATTCGCCCGCCGAAAGAAGGTGAACGCTATTTTGCGCTGCTGAAAGTTAACGAAGTTAACTTCGACAAACCTGAAAACGCCCGCAACAAAATCCTCTTTGAGAACTTAACCCCACTGCACGCAAACTCTCGTCTGCGCATGGAACGTGGTAACGGTTCTACTGAAGATTTAACCGCTCGCGTACTGGACCTGGCATCACCTATCGGTCGTGGTCAGCGTGGTCTGATTGTGGCACCGCCGAAAGCCGGTAAAACCATGCTGCTGCAGAACATTGCCCAGAGCATTGCTTACAACCACCCGGATTGTGTGCTGATGGTTCTGCTGATTGACGAACGTCCGGAAGAAGTCACCGAGATGCAGCGTCTGGTAAAAGGTGAAGTTGTTGCTTCCACCTTTGACGAACCCGCATCTCGCCACGTTCAGGTTGCGGAAATGGTGATCGAGAAGGCGAAACGCCTGGTTGAGCACAAGAAAGACGTTATCATTCTGCTCGACTCCATCACTCGTTTGGCGCGTGCTTACAACACCGTTGTTCCGGCGTCAGGTAAAGTGCTGACCGGTGGTGTGGATGCCAACGCCCTGCATCGCCCGAAACGCTTCTTCGGTGCGGCGCGTAACGTGGAAGAGGGCGGCAGCCTGACCATCATCGCTACCGCGCTTATCGATACCGGTTCCAAGATGGACGAAGTTATCTACGAAGAGTTTAAAGGTACAGGCAACATGGAACTGCACCTCTCTCGTAAGATCGCTGAAAAACGCGTCTTCCCGGCAATCGACTACAACCGTTCCGGTACCCGTAAAGAAGAGCTGCTCACTACTCAGGAAGAGCTGCAGAAAATGTGGATCCTGCGCAAAATCATTCACCCGATGGGCGAAATCGATGCCATGGAGTTCCTCATTAATAAACTGGCGATGACCAAGACCAATGACGATTTCTTCGAAATGATGAAGCGCTCATAAATTTGTCTTATGCCAAAAACGCCACGTGTTTACGTGGCGTTTTGCTTTTATATCTGTAATCTTATTGCCGCACTGGCAATGTTAGGAAAATTCCTGGGTTTTGCTCGTGTGTTATGCAATTTGCATATCGAATGATTAATTTTTGCACAGGACTGGTGGGTTCGGAACGGACTTTCCCTTCTGAATAAAGGTCTTCGTGGTTATACTTCTGCTAATAATTTTCTCTGAGAGCATGCATTGTGAATTTACTGACAGTGAGTACTGATCTCATCAGTATTTTTTTATTCACGACACTGTTTCTGTTTTTTGCCCGAAAGGTAGCAAAAAAAGTCGGTTTAGTGGATAAACCTAACTTCCGCAAACGTCACCAGGGATTGATACCTCTCGTTGGGGGTATTTCGGTTTACGCAGGGATTTGCTTCACGTTCGGAATTGTCGATTATTATATTCCGCATGCATCTCTCTATCTCGCTTGTGCCGGTGTGCTTGTGTTCATCGGTGCGCTGGATGACCGTTTTGATATCAGCGTAAAAATCCGTGCCACCATACAGGCCGCTGTTGGCATTGTTATGATGGTGTTCGGCAAACTTTATCTCAGTAGCCTGGGTTATATCTTTGGCTCCTGGGAGATGGTGCTCGGACCGTTTGGCTACTTCCTGACGCTATTTGCCGTCTGGGCGGCAATTAATGCTTTCAACATGGTTGATGGCATTGATGGCTTGCTGGGCGGGTTGTCCTGCGTCTCGTTTGCAGCAATCGGTATGATTTTGTGGTTCGACGGGCAAACCAGCCTCGCTATCTGGTGCTTTGCGATGATCGCCGCCATCCTGCCCTATATCATGCTCAACCTTGGTATCCTGGGTCGCCGCTACAAAGTCTTTATGGGTGATGCGGGCAGTACGCTGATTGGTTTTACCGTTATCTGGATCCTGCTCGAAACGACTCAGGGAAAAACGCACCCAATAAGCCCGGTTACTGCATTATGGATTATCGCCATTCCGCTAATGGATATGGTGGCGATTATGTACCGTCGCCTGCGTAAAGGCATGAGCCCATTCTCTCCTGACCGTCAGCATATTCACCATTTGATCATGCGTGCCGGGTTTACTTCCCGCCAGGCGTTTGTGCTGATTACCCTTGCCGCAGCACTGCTCGCTTCAATTGGCGTGCTGGCAGAATACTCTCATTTTGTCCCGGAATGGGTCATGCTGGTGCTCTTTTTGCTAGCATTCTTCCTCTATGGATATTGCATTAAGCGTGCCTGGAAAGTTGCTCGCTTTATTAAGCGCGTAAAACGCAGACTGCGTAGAAATCGTGGTGGCAGCCCCAATTTAACCAAATAAATGAGGATGTGATGACACAACCAATGCCTGGGAAACCGGCCGAAGACGCTGAAAATGAACTGGATATTCGTGGGTTGTTTCGTACCTTGTGGGCTGGGAAGCTGTGGATTATTGGCATGGGGCTGGCGTTTGCGTTAATCGCGCTGGCGTATACTTTTTTTGCTCGTCAGGAGTGGAGCTCGACGGCGATTACCGATCGTCCAACAGTGAATATGCTGGGAGGATACTACTCGCAGCAGCAATTCTTGCGTAACCTGGACGTCCGTTCGAACATGGCTTCTGCCGACCAACCATCGGTCATGGATGAAGCCTATAAAGAGTTTGTTATGCAACTGGCCTCGTGGGATACCCGCCGCGATTTCTGGTTGCAGACAGACTATTACAAACAGCGGATGGTCGGGAACAGCAAAGCCGATGCGGCGTTGCTGGATGAAATGATTAACAACATCGTGTTTATTCCCGGTGACTTCACGCGTGCGGTCAATGATAGCGTTAAGCTGATTGCCGAAACCGCGCCTGACGCTAATAACCTGTTACGTCAGTATGTTGCGTTTGCCAGCCAACGAGCAGCCAGCCATCTGAATGATGAGCTGAAAGGCGCATGGGCGGCGCGTACCATCCAGATGAAAGCTCAGGTGAAGCGTCAGGAAGAAGTGGCGAAAGCCATCTACGACCGCCGGATGAACAGCATTGAACAGGCGCTGAAAATTGCTGAGCAGCATAATATTTCGCGCAGTGCGACAGATGTACCTGCCGAGGAACTACCTGATTCAGAAATGTTCCTGCTTGGGCGTCCAATGCTCCAGGCGCGACTGGAAAATTTACAGGCCGTCGGTCCGGCCTTTGATCTCGACTATGATCAGAATCGGGCCATGTTAAACACCCTGAATGTTGGTCCAACCCTGGATCCGCGTTTTCAGACCTATCGCTATTTGCGTACGCCGGAAGAACCGGTAAAACGCGATAGCCCACGTCGTGCCTTCCTGATGATTATGTGGGGCATTGTCGGGGGGCTGATCGGGGCTGGTGTCGCATTAACCCGCCGTTGCTCGAAATAGCAACACTGCTGCGGTGAGCGCAAAGGCGCTCGCCGCTTATTCGAAGAGAATCGATGTGAAAGTACTGACTGTATTTGGTACGCGCCCGGAAGCCATCAAGATGGCGCCGTTGGTGCATGCGTTGGCAAAAGATCCTTTTTTTGAGGCTAAAGTTTGCGTCACTGCGCAGCATCGGGAGATGCTCGATCAGGTGCTGAAACTCTTTTCCATTGTACCTGACTACGATCTCAACATAATGCAGCCAGGACAGGGTCTGACAGAGATAACCTGTCGGATTCTGGAAGGGCTAAAACCTATTCTTGCCGAGTTCAAACCAGACGTCGTGCTGGTTCACGGCGATACGACGACGACGCTGGCAACCAGTCTGGCGGCGTTTTATCAGCGTATTCCTGTTGGTCACGTTGAGGCTGGTCTGCGCACGGGCGATCTCTATTCGCCGTGGCCGGAAGAGGCAAATCGTACATTGACCGGGCATCTGGCGATGTATCACTTCTCTCCAACCGAAACTTCCCGGCAAAACTTGCTGCGTGAAAACGTTGCTGACAGCCGAATATTCATTACCGGTAATACCGTTATTGATGCACTGTTATGGGTGCGTGACCAGGTGATGAGCAGCGATACGCTGCGTTCAGAACTGGCGGCAAATTATCCGTTTATCGACCCTGATAAAAAGATGATTCTGGTGACCGGTCACAGACGTGAGAGTTTTGGTCGTGGCTTTGAAGAAATCTGCCATGCGCTGGCAGACATCGCCACCACTCACCAGGACATTCAGATTGTCTATCCGGTGCATCTCAACCCGAACGTCAGAGAGCCGGTCAATCGCATTCTGGGGCACGTGAAAAATGTCATTCTGATCGATCCCCAAGAGTATTTACCGTTTGTCTGGCTGATGAACCACGCCTGGCTGATTTTGACCGATTCAGGTGGCATTCAGGAGGAAGCGCCTTCGCTGGGGAAACCAGTGCTGGTGATGCGTGAAACCACTGAACGTCCGGAAGCAGTGAAGGCGGGTACGGTGCGTCTGGTCGGCACGGATAAGCAGCGAATCGTCGAGGAAGTGACGCGTCTTTTAAAAGACGAAAACGAATATCAAACCATGAGCCGCGCCCATAACCCGTATGGTGATGGTCAGGCATGCTCTCGCATTCTGGAAGCGTTAAAAAATAATCGGATATCACTATGAGTTTTGCGACCATTTCTGTCATTGGACTGGGTTACATTGGACTGCCAACGGCGGCAGCGTTTGCCTCCCGGCAAAAACAGGTGATTGGTGTTGATATCAACCAACACGCGGTTGATACCATCAATCGTGGCGAAATCCATATCGTCGAGCCTGATTTGGCGAGCGTAGTAAAAACTGCCGTAGAAGGCGGTTTTTTACGAGCGAGCACGACGCCGGTTGAAGCGGATGCCTGGCTGATTGCTGTACCCACGCCGTTTAAAGGCGATCATGAGCCTGATATGGCTTACGTTGAATCGGCTGCTCGCTCCATTGCGCCAGTGCTGAAAAAAGGCGCGCTGGTGATCCTTGAGTCCACCTCGCCGGTGGGTTCAACCGAGAAGATGGCAGAATGGTTAGCAGAGATGCGTCCGGACCTGACTTTCCCACAGCAGGTGGGCGAGCAGGCGGACGTCAACATTGCTTACTGCCCGGAACGCGTGTTACCGGGCCAGGTTATGGTCGAGCTGATTAAAAACGATCGCGTGATTGGTGGTATGACGCCGGTTTGTTCGGCCCGTGCCAGCGAACTGTACAAAATTTTCCTCGAAGGTGAGTGTGTCGTCACTAACTCACGGACGGCGGAAATGTGTAAACTCACCGAGAACAGCTTCCGCGATGTGAATATCGCTTTTGCTAACGAACTGTCGCTGATTTGCGCCGATCAGGGGATTAACGTCTGGGAACTGATTCGCCTGGCGAATCGTCACCCTCGCGTCAATATTCTTCAACCTGGCCCTGGCGTGGGTGGTCACTGCATCGCTGTTGATCCGTGGTTTATCGTGGCACAGAATCCGCAGCAGGCGCGGCTTATCCGTACCGCGCGTGAAGTAAACGATCACAAACCGTTCTGGGTGATTGATCAGGTCAAAGCGGCGGTTGCCGACTGCCTGGCCGCTACCGATAAACGCGCCAGTGAGCTGAAAATTGCCTGTTTTGGTCTGGCGTTTAAACCGAATATTGATGACCTGCGCGAAAGTCCGGCGATGGAAATCGCTGAATTGATCGCTCAGTGGCACAGCGGCGAAACGCTGGTTGTTGAGCCTAACATTCACCAGTTGCCGAACAAACTGAATGGGCTTTGTACTCTGGCGCAGCTTGACGAGGCGCTGGCAACGGCAGATGTGCTGGTGATGTTGGTCGATCATAGTCAGTTCAAAGTTATCAATGGCGACAACGTCCATCAGCAGTATGTCGTCGATGCCAAAGGAGTGTGGCGCTAATGAGAAAGATTCTGATAACAGGCGGTGCCGGGTTTATTGGCTCGGCGCTGGTGCGTTATATCATCAACGAGACGAACGATGCGGTGGTGGTGGTCGATAAGCTGACCTACGCCGGAAACCTGATGTCGCTGGCACCGGTTGCGCAAAGCGATCGCTTTGCCTTTGAGAAAGTTGATATCTGCGATCGGGCAGAACTGGCGCGTGTTTTCACAGAACATCAGCCAGACTGCGTCATGCATCTGGCAGCTGAAAGCCATGTTGACCGTTCTATTGACGGCCCGGCAGCGTTTATCGAAACCAACATTGTCGGGACTTATACACTGCTTGAAGCGGCGCGGGCTTACTGGAATGCGCTGGCAGAAGACAAAAAATCGGCGTTCCGTTTTCATCATATCTCCACCGACGAAGTATACGGTGACCTGCATTCCACAGATGATTTCTTCACCGAAACCACGCCGTATTCGCCGAGCAGCCCTTATTCTGCTTCAAAAGCAAGCAGCGACCATCTGGTGCGCGCCTGGCTGCGGACCTACGGCCTGCCGACGTTAATCACCAACTGCTCTAATAACTACGGTCCTTACCACTTTCCGGAAAAACTGATCCCGCTGATGATCCTCAACGCGCTGGCGGGTAAACCGCTGCCGGTATATGGCAATGGGCAGCAAATCCGTGACTGGTTATATGTTGAAGATCATGCCCGCGCGCTGTATTGCGTGGTGACCACCGGGAAAGTCGGTGAAACCTATAATATTGGTGGTCACAACGAGCGTAAGAATCTCGAGGTTGTGGAAACCATTTGCGAGCTGCTGGAAGAACTGGCCCCGAATAAACCGCACGGTGTGGCGCACTATCGTGATCTGATCACTTTTGTCGCTGACCGTCCGGGGCATGACCTGCGCTATGCCATTGATGCTTCGAAAATTGCCCGTGAACTTGGCTGGCTGCCGCAGGAAACCTTTGAAAGTGGAATGCGTAAAACAGTGCAGTGGTATCTGGCTAATGAAAGCTGGTGGAAGCAGGTGCAGGACGGCAGCTATCAGGGTGAGCGTTTAGGTCTGAACGGCTAATTCTCAGCGGAGGCAAACATGAAAGGTATTATCCTGGCGGGCGGTTCCGGCACCCGATTGCATCCGATTACGCGCGGCGTATCGAAGCAACTGTTGCCGATTTACGATAAGCCAATGATTTACTATCCGCTGTCGGTGCTGATGCTGGCCGGTATCCGCGAAATTCTCATCATCACTACGCCGGAAGATAAAGGTTATTTCCAGCGCCTGCTGGGCGATGGTAGTGAGTTCGGTATCCAGCTGGAATATGCCGAACAGCCCAGCCCGGACGGTCTTGCGCAGGCCTTTATCATCGGTGAAACCTTCCTCAACGGTGAACCTTCTTGTCTGGTGCTGGGCGATAACATCTTCTTCGGACAGGGCTTCAGTCCGAAGCTGCGTCATGTTGCGGCGCGCACGCAAGGGGCGACGGTATTTGGCTATCAGGTAATGGATCCAGAACGCTTTGGCGTCGTGGAGTTTGACGACAATTTCCGCGCTATCTCTCTGGAAGAAAAGCCAAAACAGCCAAAATCAAACTGGGCGGTGACCGGGCTTTATTTCTACGACAGTAAAGTTGTGGAGTACGCAAAGCAGGTGAAGCCGTCGGAGCGTGGTGAACTGGAGATTACCTCCATCAACCAGATGTACCTTGAGGCAGGCAACCTGACCGTTGAACTGCTCGGGCGCGGATTTGCCTGGCTGGACACCGGCACACACGACAGCCTGATTGAAGCCAGTACCTTTGTACAGACGGTGGAAAAACGCCAGGGCTTTAAGATTGCCTGCCTGGAAGAGATTGCCTGGCGTAACGGCTGGCTCGATGACGAAGGTGTGAAGCGTGCTGCCAGTTCATTAGCGAAAACTGGCTACGGCCAATATCTGCTGGAGTTACTCCGTGCCCGTCCGCGCCAGTATTGAACCACTAGCCTGGGAAAATGCCTTCTTTGGCGTTAACAGCGCTATCGTGCGCATCACTCCTGATGCGCCACTCCTGACGCCAGACGCGTTAGCGCCGTGGTCACGAGTGCAGGCCAAAATTGCTGCATCAAATACTGTTGAGCTGGATGCCTTGCAACAGCTGGGATTCTGCCTGGTTGAAGGTGAAGTTGATTTGGCGCTACCCGTGAACAATGTCAGTGATAGCGGCGCAGAAGTGGCACAAGAGACAGATATTCCCGTATTACGTGAGTTAGCCAGTGCCGCATTTGCGCAAAGCCGTTTTCGTGCGCCGTGGTATGCGCCTGACGCCAGCGGTCGCTTTTATGCGCAGTGGGTTGAAAATGCCGTGCGCGGCACCTTTGATCATCAATGCCTCATTTTACGTTCGGCGTCCGGCGATATTCGCGGCTATGTCTCTTTACGGGAACTCAATGCGACAGATGCGCGAATTGGCCTGCTGGCTGGACGCGGTGCAGGTGCTGAGCTGATGCAAACAGCGCTAAACTGGGCGTATGCTCGCGGTAAAACAACTTTGCGGGTGGCGACCCAGATGGGCAACACCGCCGCGCTTAAACGATACATACAAAGTGGTGCGAATGTAGAAAGCACCGCGTACTGGTTATACAGGTGATCACATGATTCCATTTAACGCACCGCCGGTGGTGGGAACCGAACTCGACTATATGCAGTCGGCAATGGGTAGCGGCAAACTGTGTGGCGATGGCGGTTTTACCCGTCGCTGCCAGCAGTGGCTGGAACAACGTTTTGGCAGCGCCAAAGTGCTGTTGACGCCGTCCTGCACCGCTTCTCTGGAGATGGCGGCGCTGCTGCTCGATATCCAGCCTGGCGATGAAGTGATCATGCCGAGCTACACCTTTGTCTCCACCGCCAATGCCTTTGTGCTGCGTGGCGCGAAAATCGTCTTTGTGGATGTTCGCCCGGACACTATGAACATCGACGAAACGCTGATTGAAGCGGCGATCACCGACAAAACGCGCGTTATCGTGCCGGTCCATTACGCGGGTGTGGCCTGCGAAATGGACACCATTATGGCGTTGGCGAAAAAGTATAACCTGTTTGTGGTGGAAGATGCCGCTCAGGGTGTGATGTCCACTTACAAAGGGCGTGCGCTGGGAACCATTGGTCATATTGGCTGCTTTAGCTTCCATGAAACCAAAAATTACACGGCGGGCGGTGAAGGCGGCGCGACGCTGATTAACGATAAAGCGTTGATTGAACGTGCCGAGATCATCCGTGAAAAAGGCACAAACCGCAGCCAGTTCTTCCGTGGTCAGGTCGATAAATATACCTGGCGCGATATTGGCTCCAGCTATTTGATGTCCGATCTGCAAGCTGCGTACCTGTGGGCGCAACTGGAAGCAGCGGATCGTATCAACCAGCAACGTCTGGCGCTGTGGCAAAACTACTACGATGCGTTAGCGCCTCTGGCGAAAGCCGGGCGTATCGAGCTGCCATCGATTCCGGATGGCTGCGTGCAGAACGCGCATATGTTCTACATTAAACTGCGGGATATTGATGATCGGAGCGCGTTGATTAACTTTCTGAAAGAAGCGGAAATCATGGCGGTGTTCCATTACATTCCGCTGCACGGTTGCCCTGCGGGGGAACGCTTTGGTGAGTTCCACGGTGAAGATCGCTACACCACCAAAGAGAGCGAGCGCCTGCTGCGCCTGCCGCTGTTCTACAACCTGTCGCCCGTCAATCAGCGTACGGTAATTGCGACCTTGTTGAATTACTTCTCCTGATATGTCGTTGGCAAAAGCGTCCTTATGGACGGCGGCCAGTACACTGGTCAAGATTGGTGCAGGGTTACTGGTCGGTAAGTTGCTGGCGGTGTCATTTGGTCCGGCGGGGCTTGGGCTGGCGGCAAATTTCCGCCAGTTAATTACCGTGCTCGGCGTGCTTGCTGGGGCAGGCATCTTTAACGGCGTAACCAAATACGTTGCCCAGTACCATGATAATCCGCAGCAGCTGCGCCGCGTGGTCGGCACTTCATCAGCGATGGTGCTTGGCTTCTCTACGCTGATGGCGCTGGTTTTTGTGCTGGCGGCAGCGCCAATTAGCCAGGGATTGTTTGGTAATACCGACTATGTGGGGCTGGTGCGTTTAGTGGCGCTGGTGCAAATGGGGATCGCCTGGGGCAACCTGTTACTGGCGTTGATGAAAGGCTTTCGCGATGCCGCTGGTAATGCGTTATCGCTGATTGTCGGCAGCTTGATTGGCGTTATCGCTTATTATGTCAGTTACCGTTTGGGTGGTTATGAAGGGGCGTTGCTGGGGCTGGCGTTGATTCCCGCGTTGGTGGTGATTCCTGCCGTCATCATGTTGATCAAACGTGGTGCCATCCCGTTAAGCTATCTGAAACCCTGCTGGGATAACGGCCTGGCAGGGCAGTTGAGCAAATTTACGCTCATGGCGTTGATTACGTCGGTGACCTTGCCCGTTGCGTACATCATGATGCGTAAACTGTTGGCGGCGCAGTATAGCTGGGATGAAGTGGGTATCTGGCAAGGGGTGAGCAGTATTTCCGATGCCTACCTGCAATTTATTACGGCATCGTTCAGCGTATATTTGCTGCCCACGTTGTCGCGGCTAACGGAAAAGCGCGATATCACCCGGGAAGTGGTTAAATCGCTGAAATTCGTCTTACCGGCAGTGGCGGCGGCGAGTTTTACCGTCTGGTTGCTGCGTGATTTTGCTATCTGGCTGCTGTTGTCGAATAAATTTACCGCTATGCGCGATCTCTTTGCCTGGCAGTTAGTGGGTGATGTGTTAAAAGTGGGCGCTTATGTCTTTGGTTATCTGGTGATCGCCAAAGCGTCACTGCGGTTTTATATTCTGGCGGAAGTCAGCCAGTTCACTTTATTGATGGTATTTGCCCACTGGCTAATCCCTGCGCATGGTGCACTGGGCGCGGCACAGGCCTATATGGCAACCTATATCGTCTATTTTTCTCTTTGTTGTGGCGTGTTTTTACTCTGGCGTAGGCGGGCATGACTGTACTGATTCACGTACTGGGATCGGATATCCCTCACCATAACCGAACCGTTCTGCGGTTTTTCAACGACGCGCTGGCCGCGACGAGCGAGCACGCGCGCGAGTTTATGGTTGTTGGCAAGGACGACGGCTTAAGTGATAGCTGTCCGGCGCTTTCTGTGCAATTTTTCCCTGGGAAAAAATCGCTGGCGGAAGCGGTCATCGCGAAAGCAAAAGCTAACCGTCAGCAGCGATTTTTTTTCCACGGTCAGTTCAATCCCAAACTGTGGCTGGCTCTGCTGAGTGGGGGCATTAAGCCCAGCCAGTTTTACTGGCATATCTGGGGGGCAGACCTGTATGAGCTTTCCAGTGGCTTGAGATATAAGCTTTTTTATCCGCTGCGCCGTCTGGCGCAAAAGCGAGTCGGCTGTGTATTTGCCACTCGCGGTGATTTGAGTTTTTTTGCCAAAACGCATCCAAAGGTGCGGGGCGAACTGCTGTACTTCCCGACGCGGATGGACCCTTCTCTCAATACGATGGCGAACGATCGCCAACGTGAAGGGAAAATGACCATTCTGGTGGGGAACTCCGGTGACCGCAGCAATGAGCATGTCGCCGCCTTACGCGCCGTTCATCAGCAATTTGGCGATACGGTAAAAGTCGTGGTGCCGATGGGATATCCACCCAATAACGATGCATATATCAATGAAGTTCGCCTGGCGGGGCTGGCGTTATTCAGCGAAGAAAATCTGCAAGTTCTGAGCGAAAAACTGGAATTTGATGCCTATCTGGCGCTACTTCGTCAGTGCGATCTCGGTTACTTTATTTTTGCCCGCCAGCAGGGCATTGGTACGCTGTGCTTACTGATTCAGGCGGGTATTCCTTGTGTGCTTAACCGGGAAAATCCGTTCTGGCAGGATATGACGGAACAGCATTTGCCGGTGCTGTTTACTACCGACGATCTCAACGAGGATATTGTGCGTGAAGCGCAGCGCCAGTTGGCGTCGGTGGATAAAAACACCATTGCCTTCTTTAGCCCGAACTATCTGCAAGGCTGGCAGCGGGCATTGGCGATTGCCGCCGGGGAGGTCGCATGAGTCTGCTGCAATTCAGTGGCCTGTTTGTTGTCTGGCTGCTCTGCACGCTGTTTATTGCCACGCTGACCTGGTTTGAGTTTCGCCGTGTGCGCTTTAACTTCAATGTCTTCTTTTCATTGCTGTTTTTGCTCACCTTTTTCTTCGGCTTTCCGCTGACCAGCGTGCTGGTATTTCGCTTTGATGTTGGTGTTGCGCCGCCAGAAATCTTGTTGCAGGCGTTGCTTTCTGCGGGCTGCTTCTACGCGGTTTACTATGTCACCTACAAAACCCGCCTACGCAAACGCGTTGCTGATGTACCGCGCCGTCCGCTGTTTACCATGAACCGCGTGGAGACCAATCTCACGTGGGTGATCCTGATGGGCATTGCGTTGGTAAGCGTCGGCATCTTCTTCATGCACAACGGTTTTTTGCTGTTCCGTCTTAACTCCTACAGTCAGATCTTCTCCAGTGAAGTCTCCGGCGTGGCGTTAAAACGTTTCTTTTACTTTTTCATCCCGGCGATGCTGGTGGTTTATTTTCTGCGCCAGGACAGCAAAGCGTGGCTGTTTTTCCTCGTCAGCACGGTCGCCTTTGGCTTGCTGACTTATATGATTGTCGGCGGCACTCGCGCCAATATCATCATCGCATTCGCTATCTTCCTGTTTATTGGCATTATTCGCGGCTGGATTTCGTTGTGGATGCTGGCGGCGGCGGGCGTGCTGGGGATTGTGGGCATGTTCTGGCTGGCGCTAAAACGCTATGGAATGAATGTGAGCGGCGATGAAGCGTTCTATACGTTTCTCTATCTCACCCGCGATACCTTTTCGCCGTGGGAGAATCTGGCATTGCTGTTGCAGAACTACGACAACATCGACTTCCAGGGCCTGGCTCCCATTGTCCGCGATTTCTATGTCTTTATCCCTTCCTGGCTGTGGCCGGGTCGCCCGAGTATGGTACTGAACTCCGCCAACTACTTTACCTGGGAAGTGCTGAATAACCACTCCGGGCTGGCGATCTCGCCTACTCTTATAGGCTCACTGGTTGTTATGGGCGGCGCGTTGTTCATCCCGCTCGGGGCGATTGTGGTTGGACTGATCATCAAATGGTTCGACTGGCTGTATGAACTGGGCAATCGCGAAACTAATCGCTATAAGGCTGCGATATTGCACAGTTTCTGCTTCGGGGCGATCTTCAATATGATCGTGCTGGCGCGTGAAGGGCTGGATTCGTTTGTCTCACGCGTGGTCTTTTTTATCGTGGTCTTCGGCGCATGTCTGATGATCGCAAAACTGTTGTACTGGCTTTTTGAAAGCGCCGGACTCATTCATAAACGTACAAAATCATCGCTCCGGACGCAGGTTGAAGGATAACAATGAATAACAACACCACAGCACCGACCTATACGCTGCGTGGCTTACAGTTGATTGGTTGGCGTGATATGCAGCACGCCCTCGATTATCTGTTTGCTGACGGGCAGCTTAAGCAGGGAACGCTGGTTGCCATTAATGCCGAAAAAATGCTGACCATTGAAGATAACGCCGAGGTCAGGGAGTTAATTAATGCTGCCGAATTTAAATATGCTGATGGCATCAGCGTTGTACGTTCAGTACGTAAAAAGTACCCGCAGGCGCAGGTTTCCCGCGTTGCCGGGGCCGATCTCTGGGAAGAGCTGATGGCGCGCGCAGGCAAAGAAGGGACGCCGGTATTTCTTGTGGGCGGTAAACCTGAAGTGCTGGCGCAAACTGAAGCTAAACTGCGCAATCAGTGGAATGTGAATATCGTTGGCAGTCAGGATGGTTATTTTAAACCCGAGCAGCGTCAGGCGCTGTTTGAACGCATTCATGCCAGCGGAGCGCAAATCGTCACCGTCGCGATGGGATCGCCAAAGCAGGAGATCTTCATGCGCGACTGCCGTCTGGTGCATCCAGAAGCGCTGTATATGGGCGTTGGCGGGACTTACGATGTTTTCACCGGTCACGTGAAACGCGCACCGAAAATCTGGCAAACGCTGGGGCTGGAGTGGCTCTACCGCCTGCTTTCGCAGCCGAGCCGCATTAAGCGTCAGCTTCGTTTGCTGCGTTATTTACGCTGGCATTACACCGGCAACCTCTGATTTTCCTCTCTCTGTAAAGCGACGGAGTGGTCACTTCGTCGCCTGCCTGTCTTTTTATTACACAAAGCATTCAAATTTTTAATGCTTTATTTGCCATTTCTCCTGAATTACGAAAACATTCGCAACACTCGATGTACCCATAACGATAACCGGTAACACCGGAAAGCATGCAAACACAACACGAGGATTTATGGCAGATAACAAACCAGAGCTACAGCGTGGGCTGGAAGCTCGACATATCGAACTCATCGCCCTGGGGGGCACCATTGGCGTCGGCCTGTTTATGGGGGCCGCCAGTACCCTGAAATGGGCCGGGCCATCCGTATTGTTGGCCTATATCATCGCCGGGCTGTTCGTCTTTTTCATCATGCGTTCAATGGGCGAAATGTTGTTCCTCGAACCGGTTACCGGTTCGTTCGCCGTTTATGCGCATCGTTATATGAGCCCGTTTTTTGGCTATCTCACCGCCTGGTCTTACTGGTTTATGTGGATGGCGGTGGGGATCTCAGAAATCACCGCCATTGGCGTTTATGTCCAGTTC
Source organism: Escherichia sp. HH091_1A (assembly GCF_030295175.1). NCBI lineage: Bacteria > Pseudomonadati > Pseudomonadota > Gammaproteobacteria > Enterobacterales > Enterobacteriaceae > Escherichia > Escherichia sp. HH091_1A. The sequence goes on from NZ_AP025747.1 coordinate 4,649,696, forward strand.
TGGTTCCCGGAGATGGCGCAGTGGATACCCGCATTGATCGCGGTGGCGCTGGTGGCGTTGGCGAATCTGGCGGCAGTGCGGTTGTACGGCGAAATCGAGTTCTGGTTCGCGATGATCAAAGTCACCACGATTATCGTGATGATTGTCATTGGCCTGGGCGTAATTTTCTTTGGTTTTGGCAATGGCGGGCAGTCGATTGGTTTTAGCAATCTCACAGAGCATGGCGGTTTCTTTGCGGGTGGCTGGAAAGGGTTCCTGACCGCATTGTGTATTGTGGTGGCGTCCTACCAGGGCGTGGAGCTGATTGGCATTACTGCCGGTGAAGCGAAGAATCCGCAGGTGACGCTGCGCAGTGCCGTAGGCAAGGTGTTGTGGCGTATCCTGATTTTCTACGTAGGCGCGATTTTCGTTATCGTCACCATCTTCCCGTGGAATGAAATAGGCAGTAACGGCAGCCCGTTCGTACTGACTTTCGCCAAAATCGGCATTACCGCAGCGGCGGGTATTATCAACTTTGTGGTACTGACGGCTGCGCTCTCTGGCTGTAACAGCGGCATGTACAGTTGTGGACGTATGCTCTACGCACTGGCGAAAAACCGTCAGTTACCGGCGGCAATGGCGAAAGTTTCCCGTCAAGGTGTTCCGGTTGCAGGCGTGGCGGTATCAATTGCTATTCTGTTAATTGGCTCATGCCTGAACTACATCATTCCCAATCCACAGCGTGTGTTTGTCTATGTCTACAGTGCCAGCGTGCTTCCGGGGATGGTGCCATGGTTTGTGATATTGATAAGCCAGCTGCGTTTTCGTCGTGCGCATAAAGCGGCGATTGCCAGCCATCCGTTCCGCTCAATCCTGTTCCCGTGGGCCAACTACGTAACAATGGCATTCCTGATTTGCGTTTTGATCGGCATGTACTTTAATGAAGATACGCGTATGTCGCTGTTTGTCGGCATCATCTTTATGCTGGCGGTGACGGCAATTTATAAAGTTTTTGGGCTTAATCGCCACGGTAAAGCGCATAAACTGGAGGAATAAGCAGCAAAACGCACAAACCGTAACCAAACGCGCAATTTATTTAAAAAGGGACTAGACAGAGGGGTGGGAAGTCCGTATTATCCACCCCCGCAACGGCGCTAAGCGCCCGTAGCTCAGCTGGATAGAGCGCTGCCCTCCGGAGGCAGAGGTCTCAGGTTCGAATCCTGTCGGGCGCGCCATTTAGTCCCGGCGCTTGAGCTGCGGTGGTAGTAATACCGCGTAACAAGATTTGTAGTGGTGGCTATAGCTCAGTTGGTAGAGCCCTGGATTGTGATTCCAGTTGTCGTGGGTTCGAATCCCATTAGCCACCCCATTATTAGAAGTTGTGACAATGCGAAGGTGGCGGAATTGGTAGACGCGCTAGCTTCAGGTGTTAGTGTCCTTACGGACGTGGGGGTTCAAGTCCCCCCCCTCGCACCACGACTTTAAAGAATTGAACTAAAAATTCAAAAAGCAGTATTTCGGCGAGTAGCGCAGCTTGGTAGCGCAACTGGTTTGGGACCAGTGGGTCGGAGGTTCGAATCCTCTCTCGCCGACCAATTTTGAACCCCGCTTCGGCGGGGTTTTTTGTTTTCTGTGCATTTCATCACTCTCCCTTCGCAATAAACGCCCGTAATCACTCATTGCTACACGGTATGATTTCGCCCTTAACGTATTGAAGGATGACTTCGGGCAAGGAGCGACCATGCTGCAACAGGTTCCAACGCGTGCTTTTCATGTGATGGCGAAACCAAGCGGTTCCGATTGTAATCTGAACTGTGACTACTGTTTTTATCTCGAAAAACAATCCCTTTACCGCGAAAAGCCAGTTGCGCATATGGACGATGACACGCTGGAAGCGTATGTCCGTCACTATATCGCCGCCAGCGAACCCCAAAACGAAGTGGCTTTTACCTGGCAGGGCGGCGAACCAACGTTACTCGGGCTGGATTTTTACCGACGTGCCGTGGCGCTACAGGCGAAATATGGTGCTGGCAGGAAGATAAGTAACAGCTTTCAGACTAACGGTGTGCTGCTCGATGATGAATGGTGTGCATTTCTGGCAGAAAATCATTTTCTGGTTGGGTTATCGCTGGACGGTCCGGCTGAGATCCACAATCATTATCGCGTGACCAAAGGTGGCAGACCCACGCATAAGCTGGTGATGCGTGCCCTGACGCTCCTGCAAAAACATCATGTCGACTATAACGTGCTGGTCTGTGTCAACCGCACCAGCGCGCAGCAACCGTTACAGGTTTATGATTTTTTGTGCAATGCAGGCGTTGAGTTTATCCAGTTTATTCCGGTGGTGGAGCGCCTGGCTGATGAAACAGCTGCCCGCAATGGACTGAAATTACATGCGCCTGGTGATATTCAGGGGGAACTGACAGAATGGTCGGTGCGCCCCGATGAGTTCGGTGAGTTTCTGGTGGCAATTTTTGACCACTGGATCAAACGTGACGTCGGCAAGATTTTCGTGATGAATATCGAATGGGCGTTTGCCAATTTTGTCGGTGCGCCGGGTGCGGTTTGCCATCATCAGCCGACTTGTGGACGCTCGGTGATTGTCGAACACAACGGCGACGTTTACGCCTGCGATCACTATGTTTATCCGCAATATCGACTGGGGAATATGCTTCAGCAAACAATTGCAGAAATGGTAGATTCCCCGCAGCAGCAGGTGTTTGGAGAAGATAAATTTAAGCTGTTACCGGCGCAGTGTCGCAGTTGTAACGTGTTAAAAGCATGTTGGGGAGGCTGCCCGAAACATCGCTTTATGCTCGATGCCAGCGGTAAGCCGGGGCTGAATTATTTGTGTGCCGGGTATCAGCGTTATTTCCGCTATCTACCGCCATATCTTAAAGCAATGGCTGATTTGCTGGCGCACGGTCGCCCGGCCAGCGACATTATGCAGGCGCATTTGATGGTGGTGAATAAGTAAAAAAGCAGCCATTTTGTGGCCGCCTGCGGTTGATTGCCGGATGCGATGCTGACGCATCTTATCCGGCCTACAGGACGCTGCAATTTATTGAATTTGCAAGGCTTGTAGGCCGGATAAGGCGTTCACGCCGCATCCGGCAAGGTCAGTGTGGCCCGATGTAGCGATAGCGCCGGCTTAATCAGATTTAATCTGCGCGCGCGGCGGATATTTTTTCAGGATCTCCATATACGCGTGCATTTCGGTCTGTAGCGGTACACCCATTGGGATATGGCGCACGCCGATAGAGTCGCTTTCCTGCGGATCGGTGTACAGGTTAAACACCGACGATCCCGCCGTTTGCATTACTGTGCCGGTGAATCCACCCTGATACCCGCTCTGGGTATAAGCGTATGGCTGTTGGATGAGTACGTGATATTTAAACTCATCCATACGCACAGCAGAAAGTTTGCCGTTGAGGAAGTAGTGCTCGGCCTTACGGTTAGACTGACCATTTGTTCCCAGGAAGAAAGATGTCTGGTCCACACCATCAATAAAGGTGGTTTTCGGCACTAAATTCGCCACTTTCGCTCCAGGATGTCCTGCCAGATCCAGCGCCGTAGGGAAGAGATCCGCCAGATCGACAATACCGTCAGATTTACGCGGTTGGATCATCCCTTTCCAGTAAACGAAGGTTGGCACACGAACGCCGCCTTCCCATGTAGAACCTTTCGCACCGCGGAACGGCGTGCGACCGTGCGGCGGAACTTCAGCTTCCGGACCGTTATCAGAGGTGAACACAATCAGCGTGTTATCAAGCTGACCGTTTTTCTCCAGTGCTTTATACAGATTGGCGAAGATATCGTTCATCTCCACCATGCAGTCGCCGTAAGAGGTGCGCGCCGGAGAGCTACCCGCATATTTGGCGTTCGGGTAGTTATCGAAGTGACAGCCGCGAGTGCCATAGTAGAGGAAGAATGGCTTATCGCTCTTTGCCATCTTGTCGAGGAACTTAACGCCATATTCCATCCAGCGTTGATCCAGATCTTCCATATATTTCGGCGTAATGTCGGCAATGGCTTCCTGTTCACCGCCGCGCACGGCATGAACGTCATCTTTGCTGAACGGCAGTTTTTGGATGTATTCAGAACGATCCGGGCTCAGGGCGACTTCCGGGTTGACATGAACATCACGCCATTCGGTATACATATCAGATACCGAGTTAAAGCCGCGGAAATCATCAAAGCCAACGTTCTGCGGCTGCGACTCTTTGTTTTCCCCCATATGCCATTTCCCGATAGCCTGGGTGACGTAGCCCTGATCGTGCAGCAACTGTGGCAGCGTGGTTAACCCTTGCAGACCGCCCGGCTGCCCGTACATTGGCGGCATCAGAATGCCGTGGTGGATGGAGTATTGTCCGGTGAGAATCGTGGCGCGGGTTGGGGAAGAACTCGGTTGAGAATACGCCGAAGTTAAAATCAGCCCCTGGCTGGCAACGGCGTCGATATCTGGTGTAGGGTTACCCACCGCCACGCCACCGCCGTTAAAGCCAACATCCATCCAGCCCACATCATCCAGCAAGAAAACAACCACGTTCGGTTTCTTACCGGTTTTTTTCTCAAGTTCTGCCAGCTTCTGCTGGGTTTCTTTGTCTTGTGCAGGATGCTGCATCACCGGCATCATGTTGTCGGCAATAGTGGTCGCCGGTTTAACCAGATACTGGTTTGGGTGATCGTATCCGGCAAAGCCTTTGCGTGCGGTGGCGGTTGACGGGGTATCTGCTGCGCTGGCCATGAGTGGAAGAGCGGCGGCGACAGCCACAACAAGAAGTTTGGGTGAAAACGAAAATTCCATGCAAAATGCTCCGGTTTCATGTCGTCAAAATGTTGACGTAATTAAGCATTGATAATTGAGATCCCTCTCCCTGACAGGATGATTGCATAAATAATAGTGATGAAAATAAATTATTTATTTATACAGATAATGAATTGGAAAATCAGGAGAGCGTTTTCAATCCTACCTCTGGCGCAGGTGATATGTAAGGCGGTGATGTTATATCGCGTTGATTATTGATGCTGTTTTTAGTTTTAACGGCAATTAATATATATGTTATTAATTGAATGACTTTTATTATTCATTATATATATGTGTAGAATCGTGCGCAGGAGAAATATTCACTCAGGAAGTTATTACTCAGGAAGCAAAGAGGATTACAGAATTATCTCATAACAAGTGTTAAGGGATGTTATTTCCCGGTTCTCTGTGGCATAATAAACGAGTAGATGCTCATTCCATCTCTTATGTTCGCCTTAGTGCCTCATAAACTCCGGAATGACGCAGAGCCGTTTACGGTGCTTATCGTCCACTGACAGATGTCGCTTATGCCTCATCAGACACCATGGACACAACGTTGAGTGAAGCACCCACTTGTTGTCATACAGACCTGTTTTAACGCCTGCTCCGTAATAAGAGCAGGCGTTTTTTTATATATCAGAAAGGCCCCGGAGGTGCTTGCCTCCGGGTGAGAAAGAGCTACTGTGGCGGGTTGTTCTGCAACGTTAACATCAAGCCATCGCGACGCATCGCTGCGGCTTCTTCCGGCTTGTGCAGTCTGTCCAGCGCGTCGGCAAGCCATGCGTAATCGTAGGCGTCCGGACGTTGTTTCAGCGCCGCGCGGAAGGCGAGCGATGCTTCCTGCCATTCGCCGTGCTTCATCAGCGACTGACCCAGTGTGCTCCACAACAACGGGCGATCGCCCACGTTTTTGATCTGTTGGCGCAGCACTTTTTCCAGCTGTTCCGGGTTATTGGTTTTCAGACGCGGGATCGGCAGCAGTAGGCGATCGTCATACTGGCGTTTCAGGCCGTCGATGATAATTTGCTGGGCAGTATCATGATCGTCACATTCAATAAGATGTTCCGCCATTGCCACCTGTAACGCCACCTGATGACGCGTTTTCCGGCTTTGGTTTTTCCACCAGTTACGCAAACCTTCGCTACCGTTATCGGCACGCGCCTGATCCATCAGGCCAATCCATGCCTGTTGTTCCAGCATTGCACGATGCTCTTCATCGCCAACGTGGGCTTTTGCCATTGATGGGATGATATCCAGCAGCGAACTCCATGCGCCAGTGCGGATATACGCCTGTTCCGCCAGACGTAATACTTCCGGATGGCGTGGCGTAACTTCCAGCAGCTTATCAACGCCGTGACGTGCTGCATGGTTTTCATTACGGGCCAGTTGCAGACGTACACGGGTGATTTCTACCGGAATTGTGTCGTTGCCGGCCAGCTCCGCTGCGCGTTCCAGATGTTGGTTGGCGCGGGCTTCATCACCGCGTTGTTGCGCGGCTTCGGCAGCCAGCAGATAGTTCACCACCGGTTGTTCAGCGTGATCGGCATTTTTCGCCATCAGCTTTTCAACTTGCTGATAATCGCCTTCCGCTAGTTTCAGCAGCGCCTGTTCGGTCTGCTTACGGGCACGGCGACGCTTACGTCCGACAAACCACCCACGGGTGTGTGCGCCTGTGCGGAAGATCCGCCGCAGTAGCCACTCAATGGCAAACAGCACTACCATCGCCAGAATCAAAATAATCACGAGGCCCGTGACGCTAGTTTCAATATTGTAGTTGTCGGTCTGGATCAATACGTAACCCTGATGACCGGCAATCATCGGGCCAACCACTATCCCCGCAATCAGCAACACAAAGAGCAATAACACTTTTAGCATGGTTATTCTCCTTGCGGCGCGGCTGCCGGAGTATCAGCTTGCGGTGCAGGTGCAGGTGCAGGTGCAGGTGCAGGTGCAGGTTTAGCCTCTGCCGCTGGTTGCGCCAGCAGATTGCGCACGCGCGTCTGCATCAGTTTTTCCAGCATCGCCTGGCTTTGCAGGGTTTCCGGGAGATCCATCGAGATATTTTGCTGGCTTAACTGGTCCACCTCGTCGAGGAACGCTTTGGTGGTGGCATCATCAGTATCGTAATAAGCACGAACCCAGGTGGAGACGTTCTCCAGTGCCTGGCGGTAAGTCTCTTCCTGATGACGCGGTACGGCTTGTGCCGCGACCAGCAGGCGGGAGCGAATATTTTCGCGCAGATAGATATCCTGATTCGGCGCTAACAGCGGTACGGCGGTGTCATCACGACGGCGAATCGTAATGAAGTTGTCCATAAAGTTCTGCCAGCTTTTTTGCAGATTGATACGCCATTCGCTGAGGGAACTGGAAAGCTCTTCACCGTCGGAATCCATCGGCGAACCATCGCTATCATTATCGGCCAGACGCAGATTATCTACCTGATTAGAAAGCTGATTCAGCTTAAGGATGATGCCGTCATAATCCACCTGCGATACCGCAGAAAGGCTGGCGATATCATCGGTAATTGCCCGGCGAACGGTAATCAGACTCGGGTCATTCATATCCGCCAGGCTGGCATCTGCACTTTTCAGCAACGCTGCAGCGGTCGTGACGTCCTGATCGCTCCACAGCTTCCGTCCGGCGAGTTTCACCAGGAAATCAGCCTGAGCCAGCAGCCAGGTTTTAGCATCGCTGCCGGAAATAGTCGCGACCTTTTGTTGGACTTCATCCAGCTGTTTTGCCAGCGTTTCTTGCTGACGATTCGCTTGCTCAAGCTGTACAGCTTGTTGCTTGATAATGCCTTCCAGCTCGGCTTTTTGGCTCTCCTGGGCTTTTTGCATTGCCGTAAGTTGGTTAGCCAGGGCATCGCTGGTGGCAGTCTGATTGACGGCCTGTTGTTTACCCCAGCCATACAAACCGACGCCCGCCGCCAGAGCAATAGCGATAGCCACCGCGCTGAGAATCAATGCGGTGTTGTTCTTGCTCTTTTTTTCTGTTGCGACAGGTTGTGACGTGGTGTCCACGGCCTCCCTGGTCTCTTCAACCACGGCGGAGGTTTTTTCTTGTTCCGTCATTATGGCTTCCTGTTATGAGAGTTATTGTAATGCCCGTAAAAGCGCATCGTTGTCAGCGTTATCGGCGACCTTAATGTCTTGCCAGCCCAGTTCCCGGGCGAGTTTCGCCAGACGCTCACTGACGACTAAAAGTCGACAGCGTAGTAACCAGTGCTCACGATACCATTGTGGGATCAGCGACCAGAGTTGCTGTAACATTTCACCGCTGGTAACAACGACTGTCGTTACCTCGCGGGATTGCCAGCGCATCGCTTCTTCTGCACCATCGTAATGGATTGCGCATCGTTGATAACATTCACAAAAAGTGACTTCAGCGCCGCGCGCCGTCAGGGTATCCCCAATTAGCTCACGACCGCCATTGCCACGTAATATCAGCGCACGTTTGCCCGCAATATTTTGTAATTCAGGTAATTGTAGCAAGACTTCGCTGATTTCCCGATCCTGCGGGTAGAGAATCTTCTGTCCGCTTACGGTGTGTAGCGCCAGTGCGGTGGTCCGTCCAATGGCAAAATAAGTGGGTAGGTGGGGCCATTTACGCTCTTGCTGATGCAGCTGTGATTGGGCAAAAGCAACCGCGTGTTGCGAGAGGGCAAACAACAGATCGCTCTCTCCCAGCGCTGCCAGTTGATCGGCAAGTTGCGGTAATTGTCGACCCGGAGAAAACTCAATCAGCGGAAAATGCCAGGCCACCTGCCCCAGTGTGCGCAGACGGCTCACTAACTCTTCTCCTGCGGGAGACGGGCGGGTGACCAGGATACTCATGCCGGGGCGTCTCCGTTATAGACTTCAGCAAGGATCTCGCGCGCGCCGTTATTCAGTAGCTCTTCTGCCAGCGAAATCCCCATTTGTTCGGCATCTTGCGGCGCACCGCGGCGTTCACCGCGAATAATCTGCGAACCGTCCGGCGCGCCGACCAACGCACGCAGCCAGATTTCGCCATCAATAAGCTCGGCGTAGCTACCAATTGGCACCTGACATCCGCCTTCGAGACGGGTATTCATGGCGCGTTCTGCGGTAACACGCAGTGCAGTTTCGTGGTGATTCAGAGCGGCAAGCAGCTCGCGAGTGCGTGTATCATCAAGGCGGCATTCAATACCTACCGCACCTTGCCCTACTGCCGGAAGAGAAATCTCGGGTGGCAGTGCGGCGCGAATGCGTGACTCCAGACCTAAACGTTTTAGTCCGGCTACGGCAAGAATGATGGCATCGTATTCGCCGTTATCCAGTTTGCTCAGGCGAGTGCCGACGTTGCCGCGCAGGGAGCGGATAATCAGGTCCGGGCGGCGTTCAGCCAGTTGGCACTGGCGACGTAAACTGGACGTCCCGACGATACTGCCTGCCGGTAACGCATCCAGACTGTCATAGTTATTGGACACAAAGGCATCGCGAGGATCTTCACGCTCGCAAATGGTGACCAGCCCCAGACCTTGCGGGAATTCAACCGGCACATCTTTCATTGAATGTACGGCGATATCGGCGCGATTCTCCAGGAGCGCGACTTCCAGCTCTTTTACAAATAAGCCTTTTCCGCCTACTTTCGCCAGCGGCGTATCAAGAATCACATCGCCGCGCGTCACCATCGGTACCAGTTCAACGACCAGGCCCGGATGGCTCGCCATCAACTTGTCTTTGACATAGTGTGCCTGCCAGAGTGCAAGTGGGCTTTGGCGTGTGGCAATTCTTAAAACATTGTCTAACATGCTTGTTACCGTCATTATCATCCGTGGTCCATCCTAACATCCTTGCCAGAGCGATGTCAGTGTTGTGGTGAAACGTAGACGCCTGCGCAAACCGTAAAATGAGGTCTGGCAGTGGATCCTGACAGGCGTTTCACGCCGTCGTAATAAGGAATTTACAGAGAATAAACGGTGCTACACTTGTATGTAGCGCATCTTTCTTTACGGTCAATCAGCAAGGTGTTAAATTGATCACGTTTTAGACCATTTTTTCGTCGTGAAACTAAAAAAACCAGGCGCGAAAAGTGGTAACGGTTACTTTTGACATACGAAATATCCCGAATGCCGCGTGTTACCGTTGATGTTGGCGGAATCACAGTCATGACGGGTAGCAAATCAGGCGATACGTCTTGTACCTCTATATTGAGACTCTGAAACAGAGACTGGATGCCATAAATCAATTGCGCGTGGATCGCGCGCTTGCTGCTATGGGGCCTGCATTCCAACAGGTCTACAGTCTACTGCCGACATTGTTGCACTATCACCATCCGCTAATGCCGGGTTACCTTGATGGTAACGTTCCCAAAGGCATTTGCCTTTACACGCCTGATGAAACTCAACGCCACTACCTGAACGAGCTTGAACTGTATCGTGGAATGTCAGTACAGGATCCGCCGAAAGGTGAGCTTCCAATTACTGGTGTATACACCATGGGCAGCACCTCGTCCATAGGGCAAAGTTGTTCCTCTGACCTGGATATCTGGGTCTGTCATCAATCCTGGCTTGATAGTGAAGAGCGCCAGTTACTACAACGTAAATGCAGCCTGCTGGAAAGCTGGGCCGCCTCGCTGGGCGTGGAAGTTAGCTTCTTCCTGATTGATGAAAATCGCTTCCGTCATAATGAAAGCGGCAGCCTGGGGGGCGAAGATTGTGGCTCCACCCAGCATATACTGCTGCTTGACGAATTTTATCGTACCGCCGTGCGTCTCGCCGGTAAACGTATTCTGTGGAATATGGTGCCGTGTGACGAAGAAGAGCATTACGACGACTATGTGATGACGCTTTACGCGCAGGGCGTGCTTACTCCTAATGAATGGCTGGATCTCGGCGGCTTAAGCTCACTTTCTGCCGAAGAGTACTTTGGTGCCAGCCTTTGGCAGCTCTATAAGAGTATCGATTCCCCATACAAAGCGGTGCTGAAAACACTGCTGCTGGAAGCCTATTCCTGGGAATACCCGAACCCACGTCTGCTGGCGAAAGATATCAAACAGCGTTTGCACGACGGCGAGATTGTATCGTTTGGTCTCGATCCGTACTGCATGATGCTGGAGCGTGTTACTGAGTACCTGACGGCGATTGAAGATTTCACCCGTCTGGATTTAGTGCGTCGCTGCTTCTATTTAAAAGTGTGCGAAAAACTCAGCCGTGAACGCGCCTGTGTAGGCTGGCGTCGTGAAGTGCTAACCCAGTTAGTGAAAGAGTGGGAATGGGACGATGCTCGTCTGGCAATGCTCGATAACCGCGCTAACTGGAAGATTGATCAGGTGCGCGAGGCGCACAACGAACTGCTCGATGCAATGATGCAGAGCTACCGCAATCTGATCCGCTTTGCGCGTCGCAATAACCTTAGCGTCTCTGCCAGTCCGCAGGATATCGGCGTGCTGACGCGTAAACTGTACGCCGCGTTTGAAGCATTGCCAGGTAAAGTGACGCTGGTAAACCCGCAGATTTCGCCCGATCTCTCGGAACCGAATCTGACCTTTATTTATGTGCCGCCGGGCCGGGCTAACCGTTCAGGTTGGTATCTGTATAACCGCGCGCCAAATATTGAGTCGATCATCAGCCATCAGCCGCTGGAATATAACCGTTACCTTAATAAACTGGTGGCGTGGGCATGGTTTAACGGCCTGCTGACCTCGCGCACCCGCTTGTATATTAAAGGCAACGGCATTGTCGATTTGCCTAAGTTGCAGGAGATGGTCGCCGATGTGTCGCACCATTTCCCGCTGCGCCTGCCTGCACCGACGCCAAAAGCGCTCTACAGCCCGTGTGAAATTCGCCATCTGGCGATTATCGTTAACCTGGAATATGACCCGACAGCTGCGTTCCGCAATCAGGTGGTGCATTTTGATTTCCGTAAGTTGGACGTCTTCAGCTTTGGCGAAAACCAAAATTGCCTGGTAGGTAGCGTGGACCTGCTGTACCGCAACTCGTGGAACGAAGTGCGTACGCTGCACTTCAACGGCGAGCAATCGATGATCGAAGCCCTGAAAACTATTCTCGGCAAAATGCATCAGGACGCCGCACCGCCAGATAGCGTGGAAGTCTTCTGCTACAGCCAGCATCTGCGCGGATTAATCCGTACTCGCGTGCAGCAACTGGTTTCTGAGTGTATTGAACTGCGTCTGTCCAGCACCCGTCAGGAAACAGGGCGCTTCAAGGCGCTGCGCGTTTCTGGTCAAACCTGGGGGTTGTTCTTCGAACGGCTGAATGTATCGGTACAGAAACTGGAAAATGCCATCGAGTTTTATGGCGCTATTTCGCATAACAAACTGCACGGCCTGTCAGTGCAGGTTGAAACCAATCACGTCAAATTACCGGCGGTGGTGGACGGCTTTGCCAGCGAAGGGATCATCCAGTTCTTCTTCGAAGAAACGCAAGACGAGAATGGCTTTAATATCTACATTCTCGACGAAAGCAACCGGGTTGAGGTGTATCACCACTGCGAAGGCAGCAAAGAGGAGCTGGTGCGTGACGTCAGTCGCTTCTACTCGTCATCGCACGACCGTTTTACCTACGGCTCAAGCTTCATCAACTTCAACCTGCCGCAGTTCTATCAGATTGTGAAGGTTGATGGTCGTGAACAGGTGATTCCGTTCCGCACCAAATCTATCGGTAACATGCCGCCTGCCAATCAGGATCACGACACGCCGCTATTACAGCAGTATTTTTCGTGATGAGCGTGCCGGAAAGCGAGGCTTATCCGGCATGCAATCTTAGCGGAAACTGACTGTTTCACCGGCCTGCTGCGTTGCCGCCTGTTCCAGCAAATCCCAGAAGGTTTCACCGCTACGGTCGCAAATCCATTCGTCACCTTTCAGATCAAAATGGTAGCCGCCCTGTTTGGTTGCCAGCCAAACCTGGTGCAGCGGTTCCTGACGGTTGATAATGATTTTGCTGCCATTTTCAAAGGTAATGGTCAGCACACCGCCGTTGATTTCGCAGTCGATATCGCTGTCGCCATCCCAGTCGTCCAGACGCTCTTCAATGGTCAGCCACAGTTGATCAGCCAGGCGATGAAATTCACTGTCGTTCATTGTTGTATCCTGTTTTTAAGTGATGGCGGCAGTATAGCGGCATGGTGTCAGGGCTTCAAAGTTTGCCCGTCTGCTGCTGCGTTCCGGCACGATTCCTCCGTCACCGGAATAATAATGTCGCTGTTATGAATTTCACGGACATTCTTTTCTCTGACGTATGTTTTCGCTGGGCAGGGGGAGGGTGTGCGATAAAGCTGATCGTCAATCCAGGTGTAGACATAGCTATCGTCATAAGCAAAGCGCTCCGTTGCTATCAGCGCACCGCTGCTGGTGAATACCTGCACATCCTGTTTTTGTCGGGTACTTTGCAGAAAGTAATGACGCTCCTTGCCCGTATTTATCGGTTTATTTTTGATGGGCAAAGATGACTCCAACTCTATGATTTCGAGCCGATCTTCTCCAAAATGCGAGCGCCTGACGACGTAGAGTTGGTTTTTGTACTGTGCAATACGTTCGGTAATCAGATGAAACTTTTTTGGATCAATGCCTTCCAGGTAATGCCACTCACTCCATTGCAGGTCGGGTGAAAGCGCTTTTCGCCAGCCTACTCCCGATTTATTTACGATAAATGAAGATTCATTGTCCCCATCTTCGTATGCCTTGGCGGGTTTTAAAGAGGATGTGTGCTTGATGCCAGTGGGAGTAAATGAGCCATCTTTCATTATCTCACCGTCCAACTGGCTAAGGCTGACGTTCAGCCAGTCGTCTTTAGCGGCTTTGATACGTGCCGCTTTGGGATATTGCGTAGGGTAACGCCAAAGCTGCGCACCATCGAATGCATAAACGTAACGATCGTCGCGAGCAAACCATTTTTTGTAATGCGGGTTATTGCCACGGTGTGCATCTGCTTCATTCGGCACACGGTAGTCCAGCAGTATCAGTGGGCCAACGGATTCAAACATCTGTAAACCGTCTTTCTCATGTCCGTCCCAATTTGTTGATCGGGTGAGTAAATAGCCATGATGCCTTCCGGCATTAAAACGTTTATTGATGATCAGATTCGGGTTATCCAGGGTGATGATCTCCAACTGATTTTCACCGAAGGGGGTCTTACTGATTGCATACAACTTGTCCTGATACTGCGCCACGATGTCACTGATCGGGTGAAACTGCTCCGGGTCGAGACTGGGTAATTCTTCCTGCTCACAATCTGGCCCCTTGCGCCAGAACACCTTTTTTTCTAACAGCGTAAAGTTGTCACATTGCCGGGATATATCTTCATTCCTTGCCAAACGAACCTGATCAATGACTTTACGATGCTCGCCGTGTTTATCACGCCAGCTAAACAGGGTGCCGGGCATCCAGCGAACGACAGAAAAATTGTCCGGATCGGCATCCAGTTGCTCTCCATTGATCAGCAACTTTGTTCGTGTGCGGGTAAGCATATCCCACGGGCCAAAGGGGTAGGCAATGCAGGGAAAAAACGTTGAAGCGAATTTCCCTTGTTGACCCCAGGATTTTTGCGCGATCACGGAAAAACTCTCTGGGTTATCAAAACGGTGCCCATCGATATAAAGAAAATGCGCGTCACGTAGCACCAATCCCAGCCGATCAGGCATCCAACGGCTACCTAATCCTACTTTGCGCAGCGTTTTTTCATCGACGCGTTGCTTGCCGCCATTTTCATCTGTCCGTTGGCCTTTGTAATAAATGCTGTTTTTATCGACGGCAAAATCGCCCCATGAATGGAACGAGGCTACATCGACCGGTGGATAATCAGATGGATTTTGTACAATCTTGCCCGCATAAATGACAAAACGGCCATCGCTAAAGTAAGCATAATTTGGATACCAGGCCCATGCGCCCTGATCAATATAATCGGTGGTAAGGTCGTTTAACGGCGGTTCTTTTTCCCCATCGTCCTGGGTGTCAGGAGCAATGAATAAATCAGGTAAACGACGCAGTCGCTGGTAATTTACTTCCGGTAACGAAAGATTTGTCTCTTCATTAGGGCGCAGGTATACCACGCCTTTTCCCTGTTTCTGGTAAATATTATGATCAGGTTCACCGAGCGAGCATCCCCACGCTGACGGAACTAAAAAAGACAACAAACAAACCACATTGCGATAGTGCATAAAGCCATCCTGGCGCGAGGTGCCGATCACGAAACTACCAGCAAAACATAAATCACCACGTGTAAGCGTTATACTCGCAGCAATTCCTCATTTTTCAGACTTCATAAAGAGTCGCTAAACGCTTGCTTTTACGTCTTCTCCTGCGATGATAGAAAGCAGAAAGCGATGAACTTTACAGGCAATCCATAATGAAAAACGTGTTTAAGGCACTCACTGTATTACTTACTCTCTTCAGCCTGACGGGCTGCGGTCTGAAAGGTCCGCTCTATTTCCCGCCTGCAGATAAAAACGCACCGCCACCGACCAAACCGGTAGAGACGCAAACGCAATCCACGGTGCCGGATAAAAACGATCGCGCCACTGGCGATGGTCCATCCCAGGTGAATTACTAAAAGTCAGTTTCTGTACCCGCGTGATTGGAGTAAATGATGCAGTTCTCGAAAATGCATGGCCTTGGCAACGATTTTATGGTCGTCGACGCGGTAACGCAGAATGTCTTTTTTTCACCAGAACTGATTCGTCGCCTGGCGGATCGGCACCTGGGGATAGGGTTTGACCAACTGCTGGTGGTTGAGCCACCGTATGATCCGGAACTGGATTTTCACTATCGCATTTTCAATGCTGATGGCAGTGAAGTGGCGCAGTGCGGCAACGGCGCACGCTGCTTTGCCCGTTTTGTGCGTCTGAAAGGGCTGACCAATAAGCGCGATATCCGCGTCAGCACTGCCAACGGGCGGATGGTTCTGACCGTCACCGATGACGATCTGGTGCGCGTCAATATGGGCGAACCCAACTTCGAACCTTCTGCCGTGCCATTTCGCGCTAACAAAGCGGAAAAGACCTATATTATGCGCGCCGCCGAGCAGACAATCTTATGCGGCGTGGTGTCGATGGGAAATCCGCACTGCGTGATTCAGGTTGATGATGTCGATACTGCGGCGGTAGAAACGCTTGGTCCTGTTCTGGAAAGCCACGAACGTTTTCCGGAGCGCGCCAATATCGGTTTTATGCAAGTGGTTAAACGCGAACATATTCGTTTACGCGTTTATGAGCGTGGGGCAGGAGAAACCCAGGCCTGCGGCAGCGGCGCGTGTGCGGCGGTGGCGGTAGGGATTCAGCAAGGTTTGCTGGCCGAAGAAGTACGCGTGGAACTCCCCGGCGGTCGTCTTGATATCGCCTGGAAAGGTCCGGGTCACCCCTTATATATGACGGGGCCGGCGGTACATGTCTACGACGGATTTATTCATCTATGAAGCAACCAGGGGAAGAACTGCAGGAAACACTCACGGAGCTAGATGACCGGGCGGTTGTCGATTATCTGATTAAAAATCCTGAGTTTTTTATCCGCAATGCGCGCGCAGTAGAAGCGATACGTGTGCCGCATCCGGTACGCGGCACCGTTTCGTTGGTCGAGTGGCACATGGCCCGCGCACGTCATCATATTCATGTTCTGGAAGAGAACATGGCGCTGTTGATGGAACAGGCTATCGCCAACGAAGGCTTGTTCTATCGCTTACTTTACCTGCAGCGTAGTCTCACCGCCGCCAGCAGTCTCGACGATATGCTGATGCGTTTTCACCGCTGGGCGCGCGATCTCGGCCTGGCAGGTGCGAGTCTGCGCCTGTTTCCGGATCGCTGGCGCTTAGGTGCGCCGTCAAACTACACTCATCTCGCATTAAGCCGTCAGTCTTTCGAACCGCTGCGTATTCAGCGTCTGGGGCAGGAACAGCACTATCTTGGGCCGCTTAACGGACCGGAGCTGCTGGTGGTGCTACCGGAAGCGAAAGCGGTGGGATCGGTGGCGATGTCGATGCTGGGAAGCGATGCTGATTTGGGTGTCGTGCTGTTCACCAGCCGCGATGCCAGTCACTATCAACAAGGGCAGGGAACGCAGTTACTTCATGAAATTGCGCTGATGTTGCCGGAGCTTCTGGAGCGTTGGATTGAACGCGTATGACCGATTTACACACCGATGTAGAACGCTACCTACGTTATCTGAGCGTGGAGCGCCAGCTTAGCCCGATAACCCTGCTTAACTACCAGCGCCAACTTGAGGCGATCATCAATTTTGCCAGCGAAAACGGCCTGCAAAGCTGGCAGCAATGTGATGCGGCGATGGTGCGCAATTTCGCTGTACGCAGTCGCCGTAAAGGGCTTGGCGCGGCAAGCCTCGCATTACGCCTCTCTGCGCTACGTAGCTTTTTTGACTGGTTGGTCAGCCAGAACGAACTTAAAGCCAACCCGGCGAAAGGTGTTTCGGCACCGAAAGCGCCGCGTCATCTGCCGAAAAATATCGACGTCGATGATATAAATCGGCTGCTGGATATTGATATCAACGATCCCCTCGCCGTGCGCGATCGGGCAATGCTGGAAGTGATGTACGGCGCGGGTCTGCGTCTTTCCGAACTGGTGGGGCTCGATATCAAACACCTCGACCTGGAGTCCGGTGAAGTGTGGGTGATGGGGAAAGGCAGCAAAGAGCGCCGCCTGCCGATTGGTCGCAACGCTGTGGCGTGGATTGAGCACTGGCTTGATTTGCGCGACCTGTTTGGTAGCGAAGACGACGCGCTTTTTCTGTCGAAACTGGGCAAGCGTATCTCCGCGCGTAATGTGCAGAAACGCTTTGCCGAATGGGGCATCAAACAAGGGCTGAATAATCACGTTCACCCGCATAAATTACGTCACTCGTTCGCTACGCATATGCTGGAGTCGAGCGGTGATCTTCGTGGTGTGCAGGAGCTGCTGGGTCATGCCAACCTTTCTACCACGCAAATCTATACTCATCTTGATTTTCAACACCTTGCCTCGGTGTACGATGCGGCGCATCCACGCGCCAAACGGGGGAAATAATGCGTTTTTACCGGCCTTTGGGGCGCATCTCGGCGCTCACCTTTGACCTGGATGATACCCTTTACGATAACCGTCCGGTGATTTTGCGCACTGAGCAGGAGGCGCTTACCTTTGTGCAAAATTACCATCCGGCGCTGCGCAGCTTCCAGAATGAAGATCTGCAACGTCTGCGTCAGGCGGTACGGGAAGCGGAACCCGAGATTTATCATGATGTGACGCGCTGGCGTTTTCGCTCAATAGAACAAGCGATGCTTGACGCCGGGCTGAGCGCAGAAGAAGCCAGTGCAGGCGCACACGCGGCAATGATCAACTTTGCCAAATGGCGTAGCCGGATCGACGTTCCGCAGCAAACGCACGACACCTTAAAACAGCTGGCGAAGAAATGGCCGCTGGTGGCGATCACCAACGGTAACGCCCAGCCGGAGCTGTTTGGTTTGGGGGATTATTTTGAGTTTGTGCTGCGTGCTGGCCCGCACGGGCGCTCAAAACCGTTCAGCGATATGTACTTCCTGGCGGCGGAAAAACTCAACGTGCCGATCGGCGAGATCTTACATGTCGGGGACGATCTCACCACTGACGTGGGTGGGGCAATTCGCAGCGGAATGCAGGCCTGTTGGATCAGACCGGAAAATGGCGATCTGATGCAAACCTGGGACAGCCGTTTACTCCCGCATCTGGAAATTTCCCGGTTGGCATCTCTGACCTCGCTGATATAATCAGCAAATCTGTATATATACCCAGCTTTTTGGCGGAGGGCGTTGCGCTTCTCCGCCCAACCTATTTTTACGCGGCGGTGCCAATGGACGTTTCTTACCTGCTCGACAGCCTTAATGACAAACAGCGCGAAGCGGTGGCCGCGCCACGCAGCAACCTTTTGGTGCTGGCGGGCGCGGGCAGTGGTAAGACGCGCGTACTGGTGCATCGTATCGCCTGGCTGATGAGCGTGGAAAACTGCTCGCCGTACTCGATTATGGCGGTGACATTTACCAACAAAGCGGCGGCGGAAATGCGCCATCGTATCGGGCAACTGATGGGTACCAGCCAGGGCGGTATGTGGGTCGGCACTTTCCACGGGCTGGCACACCGTCTGCTGCGTGCGCACCATATGGACGCCAACCTGCCGCAGGATTTCCAGATCCTCGACAGCGAAGACCAGCTGCGCCTGCTTAAGCGTCTGATCAAAGCCATGAACCTCGACGAGAAGCAGTGGCCGCCGCGCCAGGCAATGTGGTACATCAACAGCCAGAAAGATGAAGGGCTGCGTCCGCATCATATTCAAAGCTACGGTAATCCGGTGGAGCAGACCTGGCAGAAGGTGTACCAGGCGTATCAGGAAGCGTGTGACCGCGCGGGCCTGGTGGACTTCGCTGAACTACTGCTACGCGCCCACGAACTGTGGCTTAACAAGCCGCATATCCTGCAACACTACCGCGAACGTTTTACCAATATCCTGGTGGACGAATTCCAGGATACCAACAACATTCAGTACGCGTGGATCCGCCTGCTGGCGGGCGATACTGGCAAAGTGATGATTGTTGGCGATGACGACCAGTCAATCTACGGCTGGCGTGGGGCGCAGGTAGAGAATATTCAGCGTTTCCTCAATGATTTCCCCGGTGCCGAAACTATCCGTCTGGAGCAAAACTACCGCTCTACCAGCAATATCCTGAGCGCGGCGAACGCCCTGATTGAAAACAACAACGGGCGTTTGGGTAAAAAGTTGTGGACCGATGGCGCGGACGGTGAGCCGATTTCCCTCTATTGCGCTTTTAACGAACTCGACGAAGCGCGTTTTGTGGTTAACCGCATCAAGACCTGGCAGGACAACGGCGGGGCGCTCGCCGAGTGCGCCATTCTCTATCGCAGCAACGCCCAGTCGCGCGTGCTGGAAGAGGCGTTATTACAAGCCAGTATGCCGTACCGTATTTATGGCGGGATGCGCTTCTTCGAACGCCAGGAAATCAAAGATGCGCTCTCGTATCTGCGCCTGATTGCCAACCGTAACGACGACGCGGCCTTTGAGCGCGTGGTGAATACGCCAACGCGGGGTATTGGTGACCGGACGCTGGACGTGGTACGTCAGACATCGCGCGATCGCCAGTTAACACTCTGGCAGGCGTGCCGCGAATTATTGCAGGAAAAAGCGCTCGCCGGGCGTGCTGCCAGCGCTTTGCAACGGTTTATGGAACTGATCGACGCCTTAGCGCAAGAAACTGCCGATATGCCGCTGCATGTACAGACTGACCGGGTCATTAAAGACTCCGGCCTGCGCACCATGTACGAGCAGGAGAAGGGCGAAAAAGGCCAGACGCGTATCGAAAACTTAGAGGAACTGGTGACGGCAACGCGCCAGTTCAGCTACAACGAAGAAGACGAAGATTTAATGCCGCTGCAGGCGTTCCTCTCCCATGCGGCACTGGAAGCAGGTGAAGGGCAGGCGGATACCTGGCAGGATGCGGTACAGCTGATGACGCTACACTCGGCGAAAGGTCTGGAATTCCCGCAGGTGTTTATTGTTGGTATGGAAGAGGGCATGTTCCCAAGCCAGATGTCGCTGGATGAAGGCGGGCGTCTGGAAGAAGAACGCCGTCTGGCCTACGTTGGCGTAACCCGCGCGATGCAGAAACTGACACTGACCTACGCGGAAACCCGCCGTCTGTATGGCAAAGAGGTTTACCATCGCCCGTCGCGCTTTATTGGTGAGCTGCCGGAAGAGTGTGTGGAAGAGGTGCGTTTACGCGCTACGGTAAGCCGCCCGGTCAGCCATCAACGGATGGGTACGCCGATGGTCGAGAACGACAGCGGCTACAAGCTCGGCCAGCGCGTACGCCACGCCAAGTTTGGTGAAGGCACCATCGTCAATATGGAAGGCAGCGGTGAGCATAGCCGTTTGCAGGTGGCATTCCAGGGCCAGGGTATTAAATGGCTGGTGGCGGCTTACGCCCGGCTGGAGACGGTATAACGTTGCCGGATGCGGTGCTGCGCACCTTATCCGGCCTACAAAATCATGTAGATTCAATAAATTGCAATGTCATGTAGGCCGGGTAAGGCGTTTGCGCCGCATCCGGCATCTGCACCATATTCAGTGACACAAAACGGTTGTTTTAACTTTTCTGCTCGACGGAAATCATGGTAACAAAAGGATAGCGTTGCCACGGGATTGCCCCGCCTTTCACATACATATGTGAAATCGTGCCATCAAGATAAAGCAGTTGCTCAACGTTCAGT
Organism: Escherichia sp. HH091_1A; assembly: GCF_030295175.1. Classification (NCBI taxonomy): domain Bacteria; kingdom Pseudomonadati; phylum Pseudomonadota; class Gammaproteobacteria; order Enterobacterales; family Enterobacteriaceae; genus Escherichia; species Escherichia sp. HH091_1A. Next base: position 4,670,702 of record NZ_AP025747.1, read on the forward strand.
TTCGTTTTGGCATAACAGGCAAAATCATAAAAATTTGTCACCTGCTGGCTCAACAAAAACACGGCGTTCCCTTGTTTATTAATCCCAACACCGTTACGAATTTTGCGTGAGGCGACGTTGGGATGAATACGCGGATTAATGACGCCGTTTTCCATCAACATTGGCCCTGACTGCACCGCGAACTGAATCTCTTTACTGGTTTTAAAGGCATCCAGACGAACGATGCCGACTTTATCTCCCGCGACATAAAACACACCGCCAGGACGGATAAAGAAATTCCCTTCACCTGAAGCGAGATTTAACGCCACCTTCTGCTGACCGTTTTCGATGTACAAACCGAGCGGCGCATAGCTTTCATCATAGATGCTGCCGTTCATCGCCATTTGCACCTGACCCTGACTATTAATATCCGTCAGCAGCGCATGTAACGTTTCCCACGCTTCGCCATTGGCTTTTTGCCAGTACATTTTCACCCGCTCTGTTTGAGGATTAACGGTATACGCCTGTATGGTCAGTGTCGGATCTGATAGTGCGCAATCATCAGCGGCAACAGCAAACAAGGGAAGTAAGGTGAGGGCGAGAAAAATCCGTTTGAGATTCAAGGTGATCATTCCTTTACCAATGAGTAGCCGATGCGCCATTATAGGTCCTGGATGTGGGATTTTTTTATCCTGTTAGCGACCTTGACGAGTACCAAAAAGCGCGAAGTTCAACTATTGTTCTGTGGTGTTCTGTTGCGTGTTGACGGCAAAATTTTGCTGGCGTAACATGCGCGCACGATCACTCTAAGAGGACATTCGCCTTGGACACACCCAGTAGATACTGGCTCATTATCCTGTCATCCAGGATCAACTCCTAAGGCTATCCCTTTTTGCTGATAGCCTTAGCGGTTGTCAGCGACCTCAATTTTTCCCGTCGCGCTGAGTCAGGCTGTTTAATGGTCTGAAACCCAATTTGTTTCTGTGTGCCCACCGAACTGTCCGATATTTTAAGCATTGGGAGTCCCGGTCATGCTGAGCGCATTTCAACTGGAAAATAACCGACTGACCCGGCTGGAAGTCGAAGAGTCACAACCCCTTGTAAATGCAGTATGGATTGATCTTGTCGAACCGGACGACGACGAGCGACTGCGCGTACAATCTGAACTTGGCCAGAGCCTGGCAACACGCCCGGAACTGGAAGACATCGAAGCATCGGCGCGTTTCTTTGAAGACGATGACGGCCTGCATATTCACTCCTTCTTCTTCTTTGAAGATGCGGAAGATCACGCCGGTAACTCCACTGTGGCATTTACCATCCGTGATGGTCGTCTGTTTACTCTGCGTGAGCGTGAACTGCCTGCATTCCGTCTGTATCGTATGCGCGCCCGTAGCCAGTCAATGGTGGACGGTAACGCCTACGAGCTGCTGTTGGATCTGTTCGAAACCAAAATCGAACAGCTGGCAGATGAAATTGAAAATATCTACAGCGACCTGGAGCAGTTGAGCCGGGTGATTATGGAAGGGCATCAGGGCGATGAGTACGACGAGGCGCTCTCCACGCTGGCGGAACTGGAAGATATCGGCTGGAAAGTTCGCCTGTGTCTGATGGATACCCAGCGCGCGCTCAACTTCCTGGTACGTAAAGCACGCTTACCGGGTGGGCAACTGGAGCAGGCGCGTGAAATCCTGCGAGATATCGAATCCCTGCTGCCGCATAACGAATCCCTGTTCCAGAAGGTGAACTTCCTGATGCAGGCGGCGATGGGCTTTATCAATATCGAGCAGAACCGCATCATTAAAATCTTCTCGGTGGTATCCGTGGTGTTCCTGCCACCGACGCTGGTCGCTTCCAGCTACGGGATGAACTTTGAGTTTATGCCGGAACTGAAGTGGAGCTTCGGCTACCCAGGCGCGATTATCTTTATGATCCTCGCGGGCCTGGCACCGTATCTTTACTTTAAGCGGAAGAACTGGTTGTAATATAAATGCCGGGTAAAGATTGTTCTTTATCCGGCTTATTGCTGAAAATTGTCTTTTTCAAAGTCATGCGGGTTGAACACTCGCTCTATCTTATTTTCCTGGGTTAGTTGATACTCATTGTTATCAGCAATAAAAAAATGAGTATTACGGTAAGGATATTCATTAATAACCATTAAATAGTTTTTTACGATGCAATTATCATTGCTCTTAATCGTCGGGAAACAGTAGAGATCTTCATACGGCCCTTCGATATATTTTTTATAGTCAGTGAAGCCATTACCGATATCAATAACATACCAGGTATGCCAACTGCCTTCTGGTAGGGGATTTTGACTTTTAATTTCATCCTGATGCTTCAGATACCAATTTATTTTATCGCTATCAGTCCATGGCAGATGATCAACGACCAGAAAGACTGAATTGCCAGCATCAGAGTATGTATACAAAATCTGTACAGGACGCAATGTCCATAAATTATAGATGCAGCATATAAGAAATAATATAATATAATTTTCTGGAGTTTGCTTTTCATAGATAATTTTCGATTCTTTCGATAGTGTTAAAATTGGTAAAAAAAGGTTTGAAAGCAAAGTCTTTATGCCGTTGTAAAAAGAACCATATGCGAAAAAATCTATACTTGTTGTAAATCTTGTTTTTTATATCAGTCACATCCAAACCAAAGTGGTCTTGTGCTATGAAATGAATGGTAGCGCTCCAGCCCATAGGATATTTTTGAAAATTTAAAAGAGATATTTTTTGAGCTGAGATATCATGAATGCTGATTCCCAGGCCATTAAAATTATCTTTAAAATCATTGAATTTATTTAGTCTTGATGAAAGTAATTCGGTCTTAATCTTTTGTAGGAGAAGAGGCCGGTATCCTATCGTAGGTGTTGAAGAAATATCATTTTCGATACATTCTTTGATTACACGTATTGGGCTATTATAATCATATTTGTTTATTCGTTCATGAAAAGATAAGTTCAATTCCTGGCTATGGAAACTGTTGCCATTTCCATATCTAAAATGATCAATCAGATCCTGGGTGAGTGTTTTGTATTGTCCAAAAAAGGAAAACATTTTTGCCAGATCTTTCATTTCTGCAAATAAAATATCAATACATTCACTTTGTGATATTTTTGTTCCAGAAGTTGGAACACTAAAAGCACCATAAGTAGAATTCGGCCCAGGAAAATGGTATTTAATGAGGCGGTAAGGATCAACTTTTGCAGAGATGTCGCTTAAGCCGAGTGAGAGAAAATCTTGTTCTTCCATATCCCCATACTGCATATCATCAGCAGAAAAATCATCGAATAAAGTAATAGTTTCGAAAAGTGTACAGGGCATATTAATTGATGAGCCTAATATGTTGTTCATTTATATTCTCCTTTCTTATAATTAAGGGCAATGTTAATTTGATAAGAAATAATAGGGTAAAAAAATTTTAAAAAAGAAATGCACTTCACATTTTTCATTACATTCTGAAGAGAACTTGGTTAATGATTGGTCTTGCTCATCGCTAATAACATAATGCTGAATTTACCAAAAATGAAATTTATTAAAGCAAATGAAAATATACAACGACGTCTGGAAATTCTGCCTTTCCTTATGTGAGTCTCCTGTCAGCATGGCAATATGCCCACTCTCATGCAAGAGTCGGCATATTTTTTCAGAATATATTTATTTTTTATTTGGACGTTCTACGCTGCGTATAAATCGCATCCATCACAAAAATTGCCAGCGCCACCCAAATAAAGGCGAAGGTCACCATCTTATCGGCACCCGGTTTTTCACCATAAAACGTCACAGCCAGCAGGAACATCAGCGTCGGGCCAATGTACTGAAAAAAGCCTAACGTTGAGAGACGCAGGCGTGTCGCAGCCGCAGTAAAACACAACAGCGGTACGGTAGTGACAATACCGGCGGCGATCAGCAGTAAATTCAGCGACATCGGATTTTGCCCCATATGGCTGGTTGAGCTGTCGGCAATAGCAAACAGATAAATCGCCGCGACGGGCAGCAGCCACATAGTTTCGATTAACATTCCGGTTTGCGCTTCAACGGCAATTTTCTTGCGTACCAGGCCGTAGAAGGCAAAACTAAACGCCAGCCCCAGCGCGATGATTGGCAGCGAACCAAAAGTCCAGAGCTGGACCAATACACCACATATCGCCAGAATCACCGCCAGCCATTGCATCCGGCGGAATCGCTCGCCGAGGAAAATCATCCCCAGCACAATGTTCACCAGCGGGTTAATAAAGTAACCAAGGCTCGCTTCCAGCATATGGTGATTGTTCACCGCCCAGATAAACAGTAGCCAGTTGCCACCAATCAGCACGGCAGAGACTGCCAGCATGAAGATTTTCTTTGGTGTCTGAATCAGCGTTTTTAAATAGGACCACTGGCGGCAAATGCTCATCAGCACCACCATAAAGAAAAACGACCAGATCACGCGATGCGTCAGGATCTCATCGGCGGGCACGTAGTAAATCAGCTTGAAGTACGCTGGCGCAATACCCCAAATAAAATAAGCGGCAAGAGCGAGTAATACGCCCTGCCGCGTTTGTTTGGTGTCCATTGGCAAAACTCATTTTTTATGGGTAAAAGCAGTTTACCTGCTTTTACGTTATCAACCTACCATATAGGTGGCGGTGGCACTGGCTATATAAAGCTGTTCTTCATTGTGTAATTCAACGCGGGCGACGGCGACTTTATTGCCCGCACGCAACAGACTACTGGTAGCAGTAAAACGCTCGCCCCTGCCTGGGCGCAGATAATCGACGCGAAGATCAATGGTCCCCATCCGCGATAGCCGCTGGCGTAGTTCATCTTCACTGATGGTTTCGTGGCGGGTTAAGGTACTTCCCACGCACACCAGACCGGCGGCGACATCCAGCGCCGACGCAATGACCCCGCCGTGCAAAATGCTTTGCGCCCAGTTACCCACCATCATTGGCTGATTTTTAAAGGCCAGCTGTGCGAACTCTTTTTCGTAACGCTCCAGTTCCATCCCCAATGCGCGGTTAAATGGCATGTGATAAACAAACATCTCACCCACTAATTTCAGGGCTTGTTCAGCGGTCAGTACGGCAGACATATCATCCTTACACTTCATTAGTTAATGAAATGTTGATTTTATGCTTCTTTTTTGTTGGTTTCTACTTTAGGAAGGGATAACTAACGGCAAAGGAGTTAAGTATGTAAAATAGCCCGCAGAAAAATATTCATCTAATCAATAATTCGTTACGGAGAACACGACCGATGCGGACTCTGCAGGGCTGGTTGTTGCCGGTGTTTATGTTGCCAATGGCAGTGTATGCGCAAGAGGCAACGGTAAAAGAGGTGCATGACGCGCCTGCGGTGCGTGGCAGTATTATTGCGAATATGCTGCAGGAGCATGACAATCCTTTCACGCTCTATCCTTATGACACCAACTACCTCATCTACACCCAAACCAGCGATCTGAACAAAGAAGCGATCGCCAGTTATGACTGGGCGGAAAACGCGCGTAAGGATGAAGTGAAATTCCAGTTGAGCCTGGCATTTCCGCTGTGGCGCGGAATATTGGGGCCAAATTCGGTGTTGGGAGCTTCTTACACGCAAAAATCCTGGTGGCAACTGTCCAATAGCGAAGAGTCTTCACCGTTTCGTGAAACCAACTACGAACCGCAATTGTTCCTTGGTTTTGCCACAGATTACCGCTTTGCTGGCTGGACGCTGCGCGATGTGGAGATGGGTTATAACCACGACTCTAACGGGCGTTCAGACCCGACTTCCCGCAGCTGGAACCGCCTTTATACCCGTCTGATGGCAGAAAACGGTAACTGGCTGGTAGAGGTGAAGCCGTGGTATGTGGTGGGGAATACTGACGATAACCCAGATATCACCAAATATATGGGTTACTACCAGCTTAAAATCGGCTATCACCTGGGTGATGCGGTGCTGAGTGCGAAAGGACAGTACAACTGGAACACCGGTTACGGTGGTGCGGAGTTAGGCTTAAGTTACCCGATCACCAGGCATGTGCGCCTTTATACCCAGGTTTACAGCGGTTATGGCGAATCGCTCATCGACTATAACTTTAACCAGACCCGTGTGGGTGTGGGGGTTATGCTGAACGACTTGTTCTAATGTGAGTTGATTGAAAGGCAAAACTGGAATCCAGCATCCAGGATTACCCTCTCAGAGACTAAAAGCATTGCAGTTTCTCGCGCAGGCGCTGAAAATAGCGCCTGTTTTTATTTCAGGCAATCGGGGTTAATGTGGCGCAGGCGGAAGTGTTGAATCTGGAGTCCGGGGCTAAACAGGTTTTACAAGAAACCTTTGGCTACCAACAGTTTCGCCCCGGCCAGGAAGAGATTATCGACACCGTACTTTCCGGTCGCGATTGCCTGGTCGTCATGCCCACTGGTGGCGGAAAATCCCTTTGCTATCAAATCCCTGCCTTACTACTAAACGATCTTACCGTGGTTGTTTCACCACTGATTTCGTTGATGAAAGATCAGGTGGATCAGCTACAGGCCAACGGCGTGGCGGCGGCGTGCCTTAACTCGACGCAAACCCGCGAGCAGCAGCTTGAAGTAATGACAGGCTGCCGCACCGGGCAAATCCGCCTGCTGTATATCGCGCCGGAACGCCTGATGCTGGATAACTTCCTTGAGCATCTGGCGCACTGGAATCCAGTGTTATTAGCCGTTGATGAAGCGCACTGTATCTCCCAATGGGGGCACGATTTCCGCCCGGAATACGCCGCGCTCGGTCAGCTGCGTCAGCGTTTTCCTACTCTGCCGTTTATGGCGCTAACCGCCACCGCCGACGACACCACGCGGCAGGATATCGTGCGCCTGCTGGGGCTGAACGATCCGCTGATTCAAATCAGCAGTTTTGATCGCCCGAACATTCGCTACATGCTGATGGAGAAATTCAAACCGCTCGATCAGTTGATGCGCTACGTGCAGGAACAACGCGGTAAGTCGGGGATTATTTACTGTAATAGTCGTGCGAAAGTAGAAGACACCGCCGCGCGTCTGCAAAGCAAGGGTATCAGCGCAGCGGCTTATCACGCCGGGCTTGAAAACGATGTCCGTGCGGACGTGCAGGAAAAATTCCAGCGCGATGACCTGCAAATTGTGGTGGCGACGGTAGCGTTCGGCATGGGCATCAACAAGCCTAACGTCCGCTTCGTGGTTCACTTTGATATTCCACGCAATATCGAATCCTATTATCAGGAAACCGGTCGCGCCGGGCGTGATGGCCTGCCCGCGGAAGCGATGCTGTTTTACGATCCGGCCGATATGGCGTGGCTGCGCCGTTGCCTGGAAGAAAAACCGCAGGGGCAGTTGCAGGATATCGAACGTCATAAACTCAATGCGATGGGCGCGTTTGCTGAGGCGCAAACCTGTCGTCGTCTGGTGCTGCTGAATTACTTTGGCGAAGGGCGGCAGGAGCCGTGCGGGAACTGCGATATCTGTCTCGATCCGCCAAAACAGTACGATGGTTCAACCGATGCGCAGATTGCGCTTTCCACCATTGGTCGTGTGAATCAGCGTTTTGGTATGGGCTATGTAGTGGAAGTGATTCGCGGTGCGAATAACCAGCGAATCCGCGACTATGGTCATGACAAACTGAAAGTCTACGGCATGGGCCGTGATAAAAGCCATGAACATTGGGTCAGCGTGATCCGCCAGCTGATTCACCTCGGCCTTGTGACGCAAAATATTGCCCAGCATTCTGCCCTACAACTGACAGAGGCTGCGCGCCCGGTGCTGCGCGGCGAATCCTCTTTGCAACTTGCCGTGCCGCGTATTGTGGCGCTTAAACCGAAAGCAATGCAGAAATCTTTCGGTGGCAATTACGATCGCAAACTGTTCGCCAAATTACGCAAACTGCGTAAATCGATTGCCGATGAAAGCAATGTCCCGCCGTATGTGGTGTTTAACGACGCGACCTTGATTGAGATGGCGGAACAGATGCCAATCACCGCCAGCGAAATGCTCAGCGTTAACGGCGTTGGGATGCGCAAGCTGGAACGCTTTGGCAAACCGTTTATGGCGCTGATTCGTGCGCATGTCGATGGCGATGACGAAGAGTAGTCAGCAGCATAAAAAAGTGCCAGGATGAAGACTCCGTAAACGATTTCCCCGCGAGTCAATTGTATGTTGATGTTATTCCTCACCGTCGCCATGGTTCATATCGTGGCGCTTATGAGCCCCGGTCCCGATTTCTTTTTTGTCTCCCAGACTGCCGTTAGCCGTTCGCGCAAAGAAGCGATGATGGGCGTGCTGGGCATTACCTGCGGCGTAATGGTCTGGGCAGGGATCGCGTTGCTTGGCCTGCATTTAATTATCGAAAAAATGGCCTGGCTGCATACGCTGATTATGGTGGGCGGTGGCCTGTATCTCTGCTGGATGGGTTATCAGATGCTGCGTAGCGCACTGAAAAAAGAGGTCGTTTCTGCGCCTGCGCCACAGGTAGAACTGGCAAAAAGCGGGCGCAGTTTCCTGAAAGGCTTACTGACCAATCTCGCCAATCCGAAAGCGATTATCTACTTTGGTTCGGTATTCTCGCTGTTTGTCGGCGATAACGTCGGCACCACTGAGCGCTGGGGCATTTTCGCGTTGATTATTATCGAAACACTGGCGTGGTTTACCGTCGTTGCCAGCCTGTTTGCTCTACCGCAAATGCGCCGTGGTTATCAACGTCTGGCGAAGTGGATTGATGGTTTTGCCGGGGCGTTATTTGCCGGATTTGGCATTCATTTGATTATTTCTCGTTGATGCCAAACGCTTCATCAGAGTAAGTCGGATAAGGCGTTTACGCCGCATCCGACATTATTTTTCACGCATGCCTCGCCGATGCCAACAACGCTCCTACCAGCATAAACAGCGAGCCAAAAATCTTATTCAATGCCTTCATCTGTTTTGGCCCTTTTATCCATAATGCGATCCGTTGGGCGAGGGTGGCGTAACCGATCATCACAATAATATCGACCACAATAGTGGTGACGCCGAGCACGATATACTGCATCAGTTGTGGCTGTTGCGGCATGATGAATTGCGGAAATAACGCCGCCAGAAACACAATACTTTTGGGATTGGTGAGATTCACAAAAACTGCGCGCTGGAACAAATGTCGGCGCGATTGAGTAGAGGCCAGCGATTTAAGATCAATTGCGCCAGCAGCACGCCACTGCTGGATACCCAGCCAAATCAAATAAGCTGCTCCTGCCCACTTCAACACTTCAAACGCAATCACTGAGCGGGAGAATAGCGTACCCAACCCCACACCAACCAGCACAATATGAATCGCCAGTCCGGTCTGAAGCCCAGCAATAGACGCCATCGCACCACGATAACCGTGGTTGAGCGAGGTGGTCATGGTGTTGATTGCACCAGAGCCTGGCGACAGGCTTAAAATGATTGATGTTAGCAGGTAGGCAAACCACCATTCTAAGGTCATGATGAACTCCCGGTGTGTCTATTTTTGTGCCACAATACGCTACTGTCGCAGCGTTGTGTCAGACACGCTTAAAAAAACGATTTTACGTGGTTTAAGAGGCAGATTACCCGATGTTTCAGCAGCAAAAAGACTGGGAAACAAGAGAAAACGCGTTTGCTGCTTTTACCATGGGACCGCTGACTGATTTCTGGCGTCAGCGTGATGAAGCAGAATTTACTGGTGTGGATGACATTCCGGTGCGCTTTGTCCGTTTTCGTGCGCAGCACCATGACCGGGTGATAGTCATCTGCCCGGGGCGTATTGAGAGCTACGTAAAATATGCGGAACTGGCCTACGACCTGTTCCATTTGGGGTTTGATGTCTTAATCATCGACCATCGCGGGCAGGGACGTTCCGGTCGCCTGTTAGCCGATCCGCATCTTGGGCATGTTAATCGCTTTAATGATTATGTTGATGATCTGGCGGCATTCTGGCAACAGGAGGTCCAGCCCGGTCCGTGGCGTAAGCGCTATATACTGGCACATTCGATGGGCGGTGCGATCTCCACGTTATTTCTGCAACGCCATCCAGGTGTATGTGACGCCATTGCGCTAACTGCACCAATGTTTGGGATCGTGATTCGTATGCCGTCATTTATGGCGCGGCAGATCCTTAACTGGGCCGAAGCACATCCACGTTTCCGTGATGGCTATGCAATAGGCACCGGGCGCTGGCGCGCGTTGCCGTTTGCTATCAACGTACTGACCCACAGCAGACAGCGATATCGACGTAACTTACGCTTTTATGCTGATGACCCAACGATTCGCGTCGGTGGGCCGACCTACCATTGGGTACGCGAAAGTATTCTGGCTGGCGAACAGGTGTTAGCCGGTGCGGGTGATGACGCCACGCCAACGCTTCTCTTGCAGGCTGAAGAGGAACGCGTGGTGGATAACCGCATGCACGACCGTTTTTGTGAACTCCGCACCGCTGCGGGCCATCCTGTCGAAGGGGGACGACCGCTGGTAATTAAAGGTGCGTACCATGAGATCCTTTTTGAAAAGGACGCAATGCGCTCAGTCGCGCTCCACGCCATTGTTGATTTTTTCAACAGGCATAACTCACCCAGCGGAAACCGCTCTACAGAGGTTTAAATTTCTTATGTACCAGGTTGTTGCGTCTGATTTAGATGGCACGTTACTTTCTCCCGACCATACGTTATCCCCTTACGCCAAAGAAACTCTGAAGTTGCTCACCGCGCGCGGCATCAACTTTGTGTTTGCGACCGGTCGTCACCACGTTGATGTGGGGCAAATTCGCGATAATCTGGAGATTAAGTCTTACATGATTACCTCCAATGGCGCGCGTGTTCACGATCTGGATGGCAATCTGATTTTTGCTCATAACCTGGATCGCGACATTGCCAGCGATCTGTTTGGCGTGGTCAACGACAACCCGGACATCATTACTAACGTTTATCGCGACGACGAATGGTTTATGAATCGCCACCGCCCGGAAGAGATGCGCTTTTTTAAAGAAGCGGTGTTCAAATATGCGCTGTATGAGCCAGGATTACTGGATCCGGAAGGCGTCAGCAAAGTGTTCTTCACCTGTGATTCTCATGAACAACTGCTGCCGCTGGAGCAGGCAATCAACGCTCGTTGGGGCGATCGCGTCAACGTCAGTTTCTCTACCCTAACTTGTCTGGAAGTGATGGCGGGCGGCGTTTCAAAAGGCCATGCCCTGGAAGCGGTGGCGAAGAAACTGGGCTACAGTCTGAAAGATTGTATTGCCTTTGGTGACGGGATGAACGACGCCGAAATGCTGTCGATGGCAGGTAAAGGCTGCATTATGGGCAGTGCGCACCAGCGTCTGAAAGATCTGCATCCGGAGCTGGAAGTGATTGGTACTAACGCCGAGGATGCAGTGCCGCATTATCTGCGTAAGCTCTATTTATCGTAATCGTTCTTTATTTGGTCAGTTGTCAACCTGATACTTCGCTACAATGGATACTCGTTAATCAAAGAGTTTTCCATTGTGGCGCTACTTATCATCACCACGATTCTGTGGGCCTTCTCCTTTAGCTTTTATGGCGAGTACCTTGCGGGGCACGTCGATAGCTATTTTGCAGTGCTGGTGCGCGTTGGCCTGGCGGCACTCGTGTTTCTGCCGTTTCTGCGTACCCGTGGCAATAGCCTGAAAACGGTCGGTCTGTATATGCTGGTGGGCGCGATGCAGCTTGGCGTGATGTATATGCTGAGTTTTCGCGCCTATCTCTACCTGACGGTCTCCGAACTGTTGCTGTTCACCGTACTGACGCCGCTCTACATCACGCTGATTTATGACATCATGAGTAAGCGCCGTCTGCGCTGGGGTTATGCTTTTAGCGCCTTGTTGGCGGTGATTGGTGCCGGGATTATTCGCTATGATCAGGTCACCGACCACTTCTGGACTGGCCTGCTGCTGGTGCAACTCTCCAATATCACTTTTGCCATCGGCATGGTGGGTTACAAACGCCTGATGGAAACTCGCCCGATGCCGCAGCATAACGCCTTTGCGTGGTTCTATCTTGGCGCGTTCCTGGTGGCGGTGATTGCATGGTTCTTGCTGGGAAATGCGCAGAAAATGCCGCAAACCACGCTGCAATGGGGCATTCTGGTGTTTCTTGGCGTGGTGGCTTCCGGTATTGGCTACTTTATGTGGAACTACGGCGCGACTCAGGTGGACGCCGGAACGCTGGGCATTATGAATAATATGCACGTTCCGGCAGGGCTGTTGGTTAACCTGGCTATCTGGCACCAACAGCCGCACTGGCCAACGTTTATTACAGGCGCGCTGGTGATCCTGGCCTCACTGTGGGTGCATCGTAAGTGGGTCGCTCCGCGCTCTTCACAAACGGCAGATGATCGCAGGCGTGATTGCGCGCTGAACGAATAAACGCTTCTGTAATCGGCTGACGCTGCTCGCCATCGCGCACGGCGGCGTACAGTCGGCTCCACAAGCCTTCGCCCAGGGTTTTGGTGACCACCAGACCCTGGCGTTCAAAACTCTCCACCACCCAGTGCGGTAGCGCAGCGATACCCATCCGCGCGGCAACCATCTGAATCAACAACAAGGTGTTATCGACGCTTTTCAGTGACGGGCTAACGCCTGCGGGCTGAAGAAAATGCCGCCAGACATCCAGTCGGCTACGCTGCACCGGATAAATCAACAGCGTTTCGCTGGCGAGGTCTTCCGGCGTGATTCGCGTTTTCGCCGCCAGTGGATGGTCAGGCGCTAACACCAGACGCACTTCATAATCGAACATCGGCGAATAATGCAGGCCACTGCGCGGCAGAATATCGGAGGTCATCACCAGATCCAGCTCGCCCTGCTGCAATGCAGGCTGCGGGTCAAATGTTACGCCTGATTTAAAATCCATCTCCACCTGCGGCCAGTTCTTATGGAAATTTTCTAACGCGGGCGTCAGCCACTGAATACAGCTATGGCACTCAATGGCAATGCGCAGGCGCGTCTGCTGCGGTTCATTGCAGGCTTGCAGTGCCTGGCTGATTTGCGGCAGCACCTGATTCGCCAGTTGCAACAGGATTTCTCCCTGCGGTGTAAACCGAAGCGGCTGGCTTTTACGCACAAATAGCCGGAAGCCAAGGCGTTGTTCCAGATCGCTAAACTGGTGAGACAGGGCGGATTGCGTTTGATGCAACGTCGCCGCAGCGGCTGCGAGTGAGCCGCAGTTCCGCAACGCTTGTAGCGTTTTCAGGTGTTTTACTTCGATCATGAAAGTCCTTCACTTCGGCATGAATAATTTGCGCTTGAGGAATATACAGTAACCGCCAATTATGGATGTGTAAACATCTGGACGGCTAAAATCCTTCGTCTTTTAAATTTATGGTGCGTTGGCTGCGTTTCTTCACCCCGGTCACTTACTTCAGTAAGCTCCCGGGGATGAATAAACTTGCCGCCTTCCCTAAATTCAAAATCCATAGGATTTACATATAATTAGAGGAAGAAAAATGACAATATTGAATCACACCCTCGGTTTCCCTCGCGTTGGCCTGCGTCGCGAGCTGAAAAAAGCGCAAGAGAGTTATTGGGCGGGGAACTCCACGCGTGAAGAACTGCTGGCGGTTGGGCGTGAATTACGTGCCCGTCACTGGGATCAACAAAAGCAAGCAGGTATCGACCTGCTGCCGGTGGGCGATTTTGCCTGGTACGATCATGTCCTGACCACCAGCCTGCTGCTGGGTAACGTTCCGGCGCGTCACCAGAACAAAGATGGTTCGGTAGATATCGACACCCTGTTCCGTATTGGTCGTGGACGTGCACCGACTGGTGAACCTGCGGCGGCAGCGGAAATGACCAAATGGTTTAACACCAACTATCACTACATGGTGCCGGAGTTCGTTAAAGGCCAACAGTTCAAACTGACCTGGACGCAACTGCTGGAGGAAGTGGACGAGGCGCTGGCGCTGGGCCACAAGGTCAAGCCCGTGCTGCTGGGGCCGGTTACCTACCTGTGGCTGGGTAAAGTGAAAGGTGAACAGTTTGATCGCCTGAGCCTGCTAAACGACATTCTGCCGGTTTATCAGCAAGTGTTGGCAGAACTGGCAAAACGCGGCATTGAGTGGGTACAGATCGACGAACCCGCACTGGTGCTGGAACTGCCGCAGGCGTGGCTGGACGCCTATAAACCCGCTTACGACTCGCTCCAGGGCCAGGTGAAACTGCTGCTGACCACCTATTTTGAAGGCGTAACGCCAAACCTCGACACCATTACTGCGCTGCCTGTTCAGGGGCTGCATGTCGATCTCGTACATGGTAAAGATGACGTTGCTGAACTGCACAAGCGTCTGCCTTCTGACTGGCTGCTGTCTGCGGGTCTTATCAATGGTCGTAACGTCTGGCGCGCCGATCTTACCGAGAAATATGCGCAAATTAAGGACATTGTCGGCAAACGTGATTTGTGGGTGGCATCTTCCTGCTCATTGCTGCACAGCCCTATCGACCTGAGTGTGGAAACGCGTCTTGATGCGGAAGTGAAAAGCTGGTTTGCCTTCGCCCTGCAAAAATGCCATGAACTGGCGCTGCTGCGCGATGCGTTGAACAGTGGTGACACGGCAGCTCTGGCAGAGTGGAGCGCTCCGATTCAGGCGCGTCGTCACTCAACCCGCGTCCATAATCCGGCGGTAGAAAAGCGTCTGGCGGCGATCACCGCCCAGGACAGCCAGCGTGCAAACGTTTATGAAGTGCGTGCTGAAGCCCAGCGTGCGCGTTTTAAACTGCCAGCCTGGCCGACCACCACGATTGGCTCTTTCCCGCAAACCACAGAAATCCGTACCCTGCGTCTGGATTTCAAAAAGGGTAATCTCGACGCCAACAACTATCGTACGGGCATTGCAGAACATATCAAGCAGGCCATTGTTGAGCAGGAACGTCTGGGTCTGGATGTGCTGGTGCATGGTGAGGCCGAGCGTAATGACATGGTGGAATACTTTGGCGAGCACCTCGACGGGTTTGTCTTTACGCAAAACGGTTGGGTACAGAGCTATGGTTCCCGTTGCGTGAAGCCACCGATTGTTATTGGTGACGTTAGCCGCCCGGCACCGATTACCGTGGAGTGGGCGAAGTATGCGCAATCTCTGACTGATAAACCGGTGAAAGGGATGCTGACGGGCCCGGTGACCATTCTCTGCTGGTCGTTCCCGCGTGAAGATGTCAGCCGTGAAACCATCGCCAAACAAATTGCGCTGGCGCTTCGTGATGAAGTGGCCGATCTGGAAGCCGCTGGAATTGGCATCATCCAGATTGATGAACCGGCACTGCGCGAAGGTTTACCGCTGCGTCGCAGCGACTGGGATGCCTATCTCCAGTGGGGCGTGGAGGCTTTCCGTATCAACGCCGCCGTGGCGAAAGATGACACACAAATCCACACTCACATGTGTTACTGCGAGTTCAACGACATCATGGATTCGATTGCGGCGCTGGATGCTGACGTCATCACAATCGAAACCTCGCGTTCCGACATGGAGTTGCTGGAGTCGTTTGAAGAGTTTGATTATCCGAATGAAATCGGTCCTGGCGTCTATGACATTCACTCGCCAAACGTACCGAGCGTGGAATGGATTGAGTCCCTGCTGAAGAAAGCGGCACAACGCATTCCGGCAGAGCGTCTGTGGGTCAACCCGGACTGTGGTCTGAAAACGCGCGGCTGGCCAGAAACCCGCGCGGCACTGGCGAACATGGTGCAGGCGGCGCAGAATTTGCGTCGGGGGTGATGAGTATTAACGAGTCACTGTAAATTGCAGTACGATGAAAGAGGCGAAACTGCCTGATACCAGACCTACATAATTTATTCAATTTATTGAATTTTCAAGATTTAGTTGGCCAGATAAGGCGTTCACGCCGCATCCGGCATGAACAACACGCACTTTGCCAATAATCTGATGGCTTCCATCACCGGAAGCCATTTTGCTATCTGCGGCCGTTCAGACACAGAAATAACCGAATCATTTTTTTCGCAAAATATAATCCTGAGCGATTTGTTCAGTAATCAACGCTACGTTATTTATTCTCACTTTTCACGAGATTGTATCCCTTTTCAGTAACGTGGTAGTGAGGCATAGACTTATGTCCGCTATCCTCAATAATAACCAAACCCTCGTTAGCTAATTTGTTAACAATGTTAACAACATTACCGAATCCTGGTATTTGCCTTATAGATAGTGTGCGATCGAGATTCATCCAGTTCCAGTTTATATCTTTCTCAGCCATAACTTTCAGTACGTTAATTTCAGTTTCAGTTATCATAGTCAAGTGCGTCCTGGTGGTATAAGTCATTAAGTTCTCCCTTAAGTTTATAATCTTCTAGAGTAGCAGTATGCGTATGATTCCAGAGTGCATAGCCTGCGTCACCATCAGGTTGTCCTGTTTCCCAACCAAGATTACAGTAACGCTGATATTCCCGACATTCATGAGTATAGAAGTTAAGATCTACTTGTTCTGGGGGGATTTTTCCTTTCTCAATGTCTTTCAGTCTATTGATCATCACTTCATTTACAGGGTCATGAACCGCCCCGGAAATCCTGGAGACTAAACTCCCTGAGAAAGAGGTAAACAGGATGACTAAAAATACTCGTTTTTCCCCCGAAGTCCGTCAGCGGGCGATTCGTATGGTTCTGGAAAGTCAGGATGAATATGACTCACAGTGGGCGGCAATTTGTTCCATTGCCCCAAAGATTGGCTGTACGCCGGAGACTCTGCGTGTCTGGGTTCGCCAGCATGAGCGGGATACCGGGGGCGGTGATGGTGGGCTCACCAGCGCTGAACGTCAGCGTCTGAAAGAGCTGGAACGTGAAAATCGTGAACTGCGCCGCAGTAACGATATCCTTCGCCAGGCTTCCGCTTATTTTGCGAAGGCGGAGTTCGACCGCCTCTGGAAAAAATGATGCCACTGCTGGATAAGCTGCGTGAGCAGTACGGGGTCGGACCGGTATGCAGCGAACTGCATATTGCCCCGTCAACGTATTACCATTGTCAGCAACAGCGACATCATCCGGATAAACGCAGTGCCCGTGCGCAGCACGATGACTGGCTGAAGAGAGAGATACAGCGCGTATACGATGAAAATCATCAGGTGTACGGTGTGCGTAAAGTCTGGCGTCAGTTGTTACGGGAAGGAATCAGGGTGGCCAGATGTACAGTGGCGCGCCTCATGGCGGTTATGGGACTTGCCGGTGTTCTCCGGGGTAAAAAGGTCCGCACTACCGTCAGCCGGAAAACCGTTGCCACAGGTGACCGCGTAAACCGTCAGTTCGTGGCAGAACGTCCTGACCAGCTGTGGGTGGCTGATTTTACTTACGTCAGCACATGGCAGGGCTTCGTCTATGTGGCGTTTATCATTGATGTGTTTGCCGGATACATCGTGGGGTGGCGGGTCTCATCGTCTATGGAAACGACATTCGTGCTGGATGCGCTGGAGCAGGCGTTGTGGGCCCGTCGTCCGTCTGGCACCATCCATCACAGCGATAAAGGCTCTCAGTATGTGTCACTGGCCTATACGGAGCGACTAAAAGAAGCCGGATTACTGGCATCAACAGGGAGTACAGGCGACTCGTATGACAACGCGATGGCTGAGAGCATCAATGGTCTTTACAAAGCGGAGGTAATACACCGTAAGAGCTGGAAAAACCGTGCAGAAGTGGAACTGGCCACACTAACGTGGGTGGACTGGTATAACAATCGACGATTGCTGGGAAGGCTGGGCCATACTCCTCCGGCAGAAGCAGAAAAAGCTTATTATGCTTCCATCGGAAACAATGATCTGGCAGCCTGAGTTCACAGATAAAACACTCTCCAGGAAACCCGGGGCGGTTCATCATGACCAAATCTGGCTATGTGTTTTTCAACAATAGCGATACCTTCCCTGTTGATTGTTACGCCATCTGTCGTCAGATTTTCTATTGGACCACCGGCAAGGTCGGGATTAAATGGTCTTCCTGATACTGCTCCTCTGGCTCCGAAATGCTCAAGTGATTCCAAATCAGGGAGTCTCATTCTCCCCAGAACTGCTCCAGCAACTATTGAAGCACCAGCGATGAGTAACCCTTTGTTATCCATAACTTGATCGTAACCAGCAGGTGCATCTCCCCCCAACTTGTTTGCTGTTTCCCTGAATCCTTCGATATTCCCATTGTATATGCCGCCAGCAGCAAGCAGTCTGCCAACAGCTTTACTATTGAGTGTTTTGAGGCCATTATCATCTTTAGTTTTTGGCCGTGGTATAAACAGACGATTGTAGTTATCGGGAAATGCCAAATAACTAAATTCAGTATTAGCAATCAGATGCCTGGAGAGTATATATTAATAACTGACAGTGATGGTTTCTGTATCCAGATTGTTCTCCGTAAACAGGTGATTGATTGCTGATAAGAGCGCGCCGCGGAGTTGAATGTTGTAATATTTCTCCCATCGACCAAATCTATTGATCCGATAGAAGTCAAACTCCATGAACAACTGCTCGTTATTGTTAATAGCGTTAATAAGTAACGGGGAGCTTTTGTCAATCAACTTACAGAAACTAAGGCCATGCAAATGTGACCCTTTTCCTGTATTCGTAATACTATTAGAGAGCGAGAACGCGAAGATTTCATCTTCATGACCAATCTGCCAGCGATTACCTATTGATGTGCTCGTTCCACAACGAGAGGAAATACATCCGTGTTGTTCTCCGGTTATGGTCAGGTAAATAATATCACTCATCCTTGAAAAACCTTTTGTTAATTCTTTTGTGAAAGAAAAATAGTATTGTTATTTTTTACCTTTATTTACGCCTAATAGGGATGAACTAAAATGTGAAAAACAAAATGTTTCACTTTAATATCTTTTTATCAGGAAGGTCTGAGATAATTTATAATTAATGTGAATGTGTTGATAATAATTAATGTTTGTTTGAGAATGGGAGTTGATGGTAAATCTTTAAGGTGTCTGCCAGTGAAGAGACTCATTTATGACTATGACTTGCCGACTTTCTTAAGGTCAAATAGCGGAGTCGTGCTCTCCAATCAATTCATACTGATTATTTTTTGGGGGACAGAGATGGCAGCAAAACGCATTCGTTCACTCACCATCTCAAATATAGACTAAGAGGAAACTAATTCCGTTTCCCACCATACCGCTTAAACCACTCCAGCATTCGCTGCCAGCCATCTTTCGCAGATTCGGCATGATAGCTCGGGTGATAATCGGCGTTGAATGCATGCCCGGCATCCGGGTAGACGATAATCTCTGCTTTCGCATTAGCAGCCCGCAGCGCCTGGCGCATGGTTTCAACGCTCTCCTGCGGAATGCTGTTATCCTGACCACCATACAAGCCGAGAACCGGCGCGTTAAGATCGGTTGCGATATCAACAGGTTGTTTCGGTGAATTCAGCGACTTATCGCCTGTCAGTTTGCCGTACCATGCCACCGCCGCTTTCAGTTGCGGGTTATGCGCAGCATACAGCCAGGTGATGCGCCCACCCCAGCAAAATCCGGTGATCATTAAGCGATGAACATCGCCGCCGTTGCGTGACGCCCAACTGGCGACATGATCGAGATCGGCCAGCACCTGCGAGTCAGGCACTTTTGCTACCAGACCGCTAAGCAGCGTAGGGATATCGGCAAAATCATTCGGATCGCCTTCGCGGAAGTAAAGTTCAGGTGCGATAGCCAGATACCCCTCCAGTGCCAGACGGCGACAAATATCGCGGATATGTTCATGCACGCCAAAAATTTCCTGCACTACAATGACCACTGGTAGTAGGCCATCGCTCTGCTTTGGTCTGGCATGGTAAGCAGGCATGTTATCCCCTTGTGAAGGGATAGAGGTGATGCCTGCTACAATCGCGTCATCCGGGGTCTGAACGATGGTCGAAGCGAGAGGTGATGCAGCAGGTGCAAATCCAGATTGTTGTGTTGTTGCCATGGTATTCTCCGTACCCTTATAAAAATGTTGCGCAATGTTAACTATAGTCAGCATGCAACAAATCACATTGCCTGAATCGGCTCATCTTTTATGCAGTCATGCAGAATGAAGAGTGATTTATGTGATTCGCATCACTTTTGCTGGGTAAATTTATGCAACGTATTTGCATCAAGGTGATGAGTGTCACGAAAAAATGTCAAACCCTTCGGTAAAGTGTCTTTTTGCTTCTTCTGACTAAACCGATTCACAGAGGAGTTGTATATGTCCAAGTCTGATGTTTTTCATCTCGGCCTCACTAAAAACGATTTACAAGGGGCTACGCTTGCCATCGTCCCTGGCGACCCGGATCGTGTGGAAAAGATCGCCGCGCTGATGGATAAGCCGGTTAAGCTGGCATCTCACCGCGAATTCACCACCTGGCGTGCAGAGCTGGATGGTAAACCTGTTATCGTCTGCTCTACCGGTATCGGCGGCCCGTCTACCTCTATTGCGGTTGAAGAGCTGGCACAGCTGGGCATTCGCACCTTCCTGCGTATCGGTACAACGGGCGCTATCCAGCCGCATATTAATGTGGGTGATGTGCTGGTGACCACGGCGTCTGTTCGTCTGGATGGCGCGAGCCTGCACTTCGCTCCGCTGGAGTTCCCGGCTGTCGCAGATTTCGAATGTACGACCGCGCTGGTTGAAGCGGCGAAGTCAATTGGTGCCACCACTCACGTTGGTGTGACGGCTTCTTCTGATACCTTCTACCCAGGTCAGGAACGTTACGATACTTACTCTGGTCGTGTAGTCCGTCACTTTAAAGGTTCTATGGAAGAGTGGCAGGCGATGGGCGTAATGAACTATGAAATGGAATCTGCAACCCTGCTGACCATGTGTGCAAGCCAGGGCCTGCGTGCGGGTATGGTGGCGGGCGTTATCGTCAATCGTACCCAGCAAGAGATCCCGAATGCTGAGACGATGAAACAAACCGAAAGCCATGCGGTGAAAATCGTGGTGGAAGCGGCGCGTCGTCTGCTGAAATAAAAAAAGCTCCCCAACGTCGGGGAGCGATATCAATTACTGACGCCGTAAGCGCATAATTTTGCGTATTATTGGCGTCAGTAGCGTAAAGGCTGCCAGTGTCAGCAATGCCAGGGTTATCGGTCGGGTATACAGAAAGTCGAATGACCCACCAGAAAGCGACAGCGCACGGCGAAAATTACTTTCCGCCATTGGCCCCATAATCAATGCCAGCACTACGGGTGATGCCGGATACCCCCCTTTTTGCATGAAATAGCCCACCACGCCTGCAATCAGCATAATGCCAACATCAAACAGGCTATTGTTCAACGCATAAGTCCCGACCACACAAAGTGCGAGGATCATCGGCGTGAGAATATTGCCGGGGATCTTCACCACGTTACCGATGACTTTCAAAGAGAGCAGTCCAAGAACTAGCAGCATGAAGTAACAAAAGATCATGCCGACAAACAGCGTATAAACCATATCGCCGTGGTCGGTAAACATCAGTGGGCCTGGCTGCATCCCTTGTAACGTTAACGCGCCCAGCATGATGGCAGTTACCGCATCGCCTGGGATCCCCAACGTCAGCATAGGTAACAATGCGCCACCGGTGCAGCCATTCGCGCCTGCCTCACAGGAGGCCACCGCCTTAATCTCACCTTTACCAAAGTTTTCAGGCGTCTTACTGAAACGACGAGTTTCGTTATAGGCAACAAAAGCTGCAATATCTGCCCCCGCACCGGGGATCATGCCGATAAAAACCCCTAATCCTGATGAGCGCAAAATGGTTAATGCGATGCGGCGTAGTGTTTGCCAGGGCAGTAACAGACTGCCGATAGCCACCTTCGCCCCCTGACGAATTTGCTGGTTTTGCTCCATAGAGCGGAATGCTTCTGAAGCAGCAAACAGACCAATCATCACCGGGATAAATGGCACATTCATCAGTTCCACAAACCCGCCCGTAAAGCGTGGAAAACCGCCCATCGGATCGAGGCCTATCGTTGCGATCAGTAATCCGCCAACCCCGGCAATCAGCCCTTTAATCAGTGACTCACCGGAAATACTGGCAATAATACTTAGCCCGAAGGTTGCCAGGGCGAAGGACTCCGAGGCACTAAATTTCAACGCCCAACTGGCAAGTACCGGAGAGAGAAACATCAATACGATAATGCTGAGCGTTCCACCGCTAAAAGAAGAGAACGTGGCGGCACTTAATGCCAGCCCGGCTTTTCCCTGCTTCGTCAGCTCATATCCGTCAATGGCGGTGGCAGCGGCGGCAGGTGTACCGGGAATTTTGAGCAAAATTGCGGTGATAGAACCACCATACACACCACCAAAAAAGACACCGCAAATCATCAATAAGCCAGAAACAGGCTCCATGCCGTAGGTGAAAGGCAGCAAAATCGCCACACCCATGGTCGCTGTCAGGCCAGGCAGAGCGCCAATCATAATACCCAGCATCACTCCAAACGTGGCAAACAGCAGCGCCTGAGGATTACTGAGTAATGTCGAAAACCCCTGAGTTAAAAGTTCACTTTCAAACATTGCAGGCCCCTGTTATTCGAAAAATGTGCCGACAGGCAATGGCACCTGTAACGCTTCGACAAACAGCAACCAGAGGATTGCCGTTAACAGCAGCGCAATACCCGGTGTGAGTACCCATCGCCTGTAGCCCATCAACGTCATAATGACGATGAGGAAAACAGGAGTAGTAATGAGATAACCGCAGTAGCTCATCGCCACAATATAAAACGCGGTTGCCGCAATTCCTGTTGCCGTTTTCCTTAATGCCGGTTTTTCCTGTGCGTTGGCGCAAGGGACTGGTTTTGCCAGCAAAAGATCGCGTATCACCAGTAAGACAGCGAGCACAATCAGAGCGCAGGCATAGAAAGTAGGGAAGGCACTTGCACCGGGATCCGTTTCAATGGCAGTTGCTGGAAAATCAGCGGCATTAATTATCACCGCGCCAGCAACCACACAAAGTAACAGCGCCACCACCACAGTGGATGAAAGGCGCTTGCGGTGCGGTACGGCGAGTTGAGCAACAGACTGTTTTGTGTTCATCGACCGTACCTCGGGATTATTTTTTCAAGCCCAGCCGAGTTAGTAACTCGTCAAAGTACTTTTCCTGTTCGTTGATTTGGGTCTGGAAGCTGGCACCATCAAGCCATGCATAGTTGAGATTCAACTTTTGCAGAGCATCCTGGAATGCAGGCTCTTCAGCCGTCTCTTTTGCGGCCTTAGCCAGAACATCAACCACATCCTGCGGCGTTTTTTGCGACACGATCAGACCGCGCCAGGTGCCGATGGAGAGATCAACGCCTTTCTCTTTTAACGTCGGTACGTCAGGCATGGTTTTCATATGTTCATCCGCCATCACTACCAGTGTCTTCAGCTTGCCGCCTTTCACATGATTGATAACTTCACCTGGGCTTACGGAAACCGCTTCAATATGCCCGCCTAACAGGCCTGTAATGGCAGGGGCTGCGCCGTCATATGGGACATGAGAAAACTTCACGCCCGTTTTGTCTTCCAGTGCAGCTGCCGCCAGATGCTAGATTGCTCCGGTGCCTGAGTTACCAATGCGTACTTTTCCGGGATTCGCTTTGGCGTAAGTCATAAATTCTTCATAGCTATTCCACGGTGCATCGGCACGGACGGTGATAGCAGCCGGATCCGCATTCAGACGGGCAATGGGTTTAAAGTCGCTGGTTTTAAAACGCACCATTCCGAGACTGGGAAGGGTGGTCAGTTCAACCGTGCCTAAACCCATTTTGTAACCGTTAGGGCGGGCAGCGGCGATTTCACTCAGGCCGATAGCGCCGCCACTGCCAGGTTTATTGATAACCCCGATGCTGACGGGCAAATGGTTTTTGGCGGCATCAGCAAAGGCACGGGCAACCAGATCCGTACCGCCTCCGGCCGCGTAGGGTACGACTAACTCGATCTGTTTGGTTGGCCAGGAGGCCGCCTGCACAGGCGCAGTGCTGAGGGCAGCGCCGGCAAGAAGTACCATTGCAGCCATTTTTTTCGGTAAGGTAAGATGTTTTATCATTGCTTTTATATCCTTATTTATCAGTTATTTGCTATTTAAATTATTCCATGCGTTCATAAACAGTACTGCATTTTCATAGACTTGCTCTGGCGTCATGCCGGGGCGATATAGCGCAGAACCGAGGCCAAAGCCGTTTGCGCCGTGGCTCAGATAACGCGCCATTGTGTCTGGAGTGATACCGCCAACCGGTAACATCGGAACGGATTGTGGAATAACCGCACGCCAGGCTTTGGTGACTTCAGGCGTAATTTGTTCAGCCGGGAACAGCTTGATGGCATTGGCGCCATGTTCAATGGCAGCAAAAGCTTCGGTGGGCGTAGCGACGCCAGGCGCACAATACATACCCAGCGCACGGGCACGACGGATCACCGCAGTATCGCAATGCGGCATCACGATAATCTGGCCTCCAGCCTCTTTAACCGCGACGACTTGTTCCACCGAAAGCACAGTTCCGGCTCCCACCAGGCAGTCCTTAGGCAGGGCGTCGCGCAGTAAACTGATACTTTGCAACGGCTCCGGCGAGTTCATGGGAATCTCAATCAGGCGAAATCCAGCGGCATACAGCTTTTCACCGATGGCGACAATCTCATCCGGTTTCACGCCGCGTAAAATGGCGACTAACCTGGTTTTTTGCAAAAGCGTATTAAATGGCATGAGTACATTCCCTGGCGTTGGTGGAGAGTAGCCCGGCAGCGTGGGCGATTCGCCATAACCCCTGTTCAGTGGCATTAGGAATGGCGTGTAGCTGTCTGTCGGGAAAAACGTGGCTGAATGCTTGTGAATAGCGGCTGTTCAGAGTGGCGCTACCGATTAAGGCGATCGGTGTTGTGGCGGGTAAATCACGTAGCAAACTGGATGCCAGACCGCATAATTCATGGCCTATCAGTAATCCTGAAAGGTAATCCCCCTGTGAGGACGGCGTAAGATTACTGGTCAGCAGGCGCGAACGGGTCGAAAACAGCGTCGATAATAATCCGGTCTGATGATGCTCTTGTGCCGCTGTCAGCCCGTGGGCGAAGGCATCCCAGTGCGGTTCATCTCCCGAACGCATGGTGGCACCGAGAATCGAATGGCGGGATAAAACATCAAATAACTCGCCTGTCATAAAGGTTCGAAAATCGGTAATGGTGTTGTTTTCAACTACAGCCCATTTCGCATGTGTGCCAGGTAAGCCAATCAGCACAGGCATACCCTGATGGATCGCGTTTTGCAGGGCCGGTTCCATCGAGATAGCACCGAAGATTTGTGTCTCTTCACCACGCATCACTTCGGGCATTTCACCTTCTTTAATCACGCCAGGAATAATGTGCAGCATTGTCTGCTGCTGGTGGATAACAGGCGTCAACTGCTTTGCCAGACCCTCGAGAGTGACCGGGCAAGGTAAATAAGCTGCGGGTTGCCACCCTTGCGCACTGCCGATCATGCCGCAAGCCAGAACCGGGCATGGGGATTGTGCCAGCCAGTCGCCGCAGACACGTAAAAACGTATCGTGGAAAGCGTCCTCACGTGTTGCTGCCTGGGAGGGTAATTTCATGATCCCCCACGGGAATTCACGTTTTTCTTGTGGATTGGGTGAGTCGCCAAAACGCCATGCCCGAAGCGATGACGTTCCCCAGTCCAGGGCAATAAATGAGGTGTTTCCCGACATTAGCCGTTTCCTTTAGTCATGGTTTATTTATTTTTGTGAACGTGCTTACCCCAGCCCAGTTCAGCGGATATCTCTTCTGCACAGGATTTGACGTAAGGTGCCAGTTCTTCCAGACGCGCCAGTGACATATACGTAGTGGTACTGGCGACAGAAATAGCCGCCACAATTTCATCCCGGGCGTTGTAAACCGGCGCTGCAACGCAACGGATAGTCGGCTCGTTCTCTTCCAGATCAAAAGCAAAACCACTGGCGGCATAACGACGCATGTTCTGAATAAATGCGCCCAGTTTTGTTTCATCACCACAGGTCTTAAACAGCGTGCGCCACTCTTCTTCTGTTCGGTTGAGGATCAATGCCTTGCCGATGCCGGTGATTGCCAGTGGCATGCGATGGCCTGGGCGTGAGCGCATTTCCAGCCCGCGCTGGCTGTTGATCTTCTCCAGATACAGCACTTCGTCGCCTTCAACGATCCCCAGATGCACGGTGTCCAGGGTGTAACGGGCAAGGCGTTGCAAAACGGGCAGCGCAACTTCGTACAGCGAGGTGCTTTCCAGCGCTCTGGCACCGAATTCGATCAGTTTGGCGCCCAGTTGGTAGCCCTGCGTTGGGACGTGGCGCAGGTAGCGTTGTTCCACCAGAACGGTGACTAAACGATGGGTTGTGCTCCGGGTCGTGCCGGTGAACTCGCCGATACTTTTCAGGTCATGGCAGCCGTTATAAACAGCATTAAGAACCGCCAGCCCGCGTAATAACGTTTGTGCGCCAGCGGTGGTTGAAGAGGTATCTGCCATACGTTTCTCCTTATGATATTGCTGAAGTGTTCCACATAATGACGTGGGGAAAAGGTGATATATCCCACAATATAAACTACGTCTCATATTGTGGGATAAAATAATAAAAATTAAGGATCGTTTTGCGTAGCGCCTCGCAGGAAACTTCTTTCAAACTGGACGTTTGTACAGCACAATTCTATTTTGTGCGGGTAAGTAATGAGGCTGGAGGCGTTGTGGATATCTCAATCATGGTTTACGCAGTTATTGCGTTGGTGAGCGTGGCGATTGGCTGGCTGATTGCCAGTTATCAGCATGCGCAGCAAAAAGCCGAGCAATTCGCTGAACGTGAAGAGATGGTCGCGGAGTTAAGTGCGGCAAAACAACAAATTACCCAAAGCGAACATTGGCGTGCTGAGTGCGAGTTACTCAATAATGAAGTGCGCAGTCTGCAAAGCATTAACACCTCGCTGGAGGCGGATCTGCGTGAAGTCACCACGCGAATGGAGGCTGTACAGCAACATGCTGACGATAAAATTCGCCAAATGATCAACAGCGAACAGCGCCTCAGTGAGCAGTTTGAAAACCTCGCCAACCGTATTTTCGAGCACAGCAATCGCCGGGTTGATGAGCAAAACCGTCAGAGTCTGAACAGCCTGTTGTCGCCACTACGTGAACAACTGGACGGTTTTCGTCGTCAGGTTCAGGACAGTTTCGGTAAAGAAGCACAAGAACGCCATACCCTGACTCACGAAATACGCAATCTCCAGCAGCTCAACGCGCAAATGGCCCAGGAAGCGATCAACCTGACGCGTGCGCTGAAAGGCGACAATAAAACCCAGGGCAACTGGGGCGAGGTAGTATTGACGCGTGTGCTGGAGGCTTCCGGTCTGCGTGAAGGGTATGAATATGAAACCCAGGTCAGCATCGAAAATGACGCCCGCTCGCGGATGCAGCCGGATGTCATCGTGCGGTTGCCGCACGGAAAAGATGTGGTGATCGACGCCAAAATGACGCTGGTCGCCTATGAACGCTATTTCAACGCAGAAGACGACTACACCCGCGAAAGCTCGCTACAGGAACATATCGCGTCGGTGCGTAACCACATCCGCTTGCTGGGACGTAAAGATTATCAACAGCTGCCGGGGCTACGAACCCTGGATTACGTGCTGATGTTTATCCCTGTTGAGCCCGCATTTTTACTGGCGCTTGACCGCCAGCCGGAGCTGATCACCGAAGCGTTGAAAAACAATATCATGCTGGTTAGCCCGACCACGCTGCTGGTGGCGCTGCGCACTATCGCCAACCTCTGGCGCTATGAGCATCAAAGCCGCAACGCTCAGAAAATAGCCGATCGTGCCAGCAAGTTGTACGACAAAATGCGCTTGTTTGTCGATGATATGTCCGCGATTGGTCAAAGTCTCGACAAAGCGCAGGATAACTATCGCCAGGCAATGAAAAAACTCTCTTCAGGTCGCGGAAATGTGCTGGCGCAAGCAGAAGCGTTTCGCGGTTTAGGAGTAGAAATTAAACGCGAGATTAATCCGGATTTGGCTGAACAAGCGGTGAGCCAGGATGAAGAGTATCGACTGCGGTCGGTACCGGAGCAGCCGAATGATGAAGCTTATCAACGCGATGATGAATATAATCAGCAGTCGCGCTAGCCCATTGGGGGTAGTTAAGCCGGGTAGAAATCTAGGGCATCGACGCCCAATCTGTTACACTTCTGGAACAATTTTTTGATGAGCAGGCATTGAGATGGTGGATAAGTCACAAGAAACGACGCACTTTGGTTTTCAGACCGTCGCGAAGGAACAAAAAGCGGATATGGTCGCCCACGTTTTCCATTCCGTGGCATCGAAATACGATGTCATGAATGATTTGATGTCTTTTGGCATACATCGTTTGTGGAAACGCTTCACGATTGATTGCAGTGGCGTACGCCGCGGGCAGACCGTGCTGGATCTGGCAGGCGGTACTGGCGACCTGACAGCGAAATTCTCCCGCCTGGTGGGTGAAACTGGCAAAGTGGTCCTTGCTGATATCAATGAATCCATGCTCAAAATGGGCCGCGAGAAGCTGCGTAATATTGGTGTGATTGGCAACGTTGAGTATGTTCAGGCGAACGCTGAGGCGCTGCCGTTCCCGGATAACACCTTTGATTGCATCACCATTTCGTTTGGTCTGCGTAACGTCACTGACAAAGATAAAGCTCTGCGTTCAATGTATCGCGTTCTGAAACCTGGCGGCCGACTGCTGGTGCTTGAGTTCTCGAAGCCGATTATCGAGCCGTTAAGTAAGGCCTATGACGCTTACTCCTTCCATGTGCTGCCGCGTATTGGCTCACTGGTCGCGAACGACGCTGACAGCTACCGTTATCTTGCTGAATCTATCCGCATGCATCCCGATCAGGACACCCTGAAAGCTATGATGCAGGATGCTGGATTCGAAAGTGTCGACTATTACAACCTGACGGCAGGGGTTGTGGCGCTGCATCGTGGTTATAAGTTCTGACAGGAGACCGGAAATGCCTTTTAAACCTTTAGTGACGGCAGGAATTGAAAGTCTGCTCAACACCTTCCTGTATCGTTCACCCGCGCTGAAAACGGCCCGCTCGCGTCTGCTGGGTAAAGTTTTGCGCGTGGAGGTAAAAGGCTTTTCGACGTCATTGATTCTGGTGTTCAGCGAACGCCAGGTTGATGTGCTGGGTGAATGGGCGGGCGATGCTGACTGTACCGTTATCGCCTACGCCAGCGTGTTGCCGAAACTTCGCGATCGCCAGCAGCTTGCCGCGTTAATTCGCAGCGGTGAGCTGGAAGTACAGGGCGATATTCAGGTGGTGCAGAACTTCGTTGCACTGGCAGATCTGGCCGAGTTTGACCCTGCGGAATTGCTGGCGCCTTATACTGGTGATATCGCCGCTGAAGGTATCAGCAAAGCCTTGCGCGGAGGCGCGAAGTTCTTGCATCACGGCATTAAACGCCAGCAACGTTACGTGGCGGAAGCCATTACCGAAGAGTGGCGTATGGCGCCAGGTCCACTTGAAGTAGCCTGGTTTGCGGAAGAAACGGCAGCCGTTGAACGTGCCGTGGATTCCCTGACCAAACGGCTGGAAAAACTGGAGGCTAAATGACGCCAGGTGAAGTACGGCGCCTATATTTCATCATTCGCACTTTTTTAAGCTACGGACTTGATGAACTGATCCCTAAAATGCGTATCACCCTGCCGTTACGACTATGGCGATACTCATTATTCTGGATGCCAAATCGGCATAAAGACAAACCTTTAGGTGAGCGACTACGACTGGCTCTGCAAGAACTGGGGCCAGTGTGGATCAAGTTCGGGCAGATGCTGTCTACCCGCCGCGACCTTTTTCCTCCGCATATTGCCGATCAGCTGGCGTTATTGCAGGACAAAGTTGCTCCGTTTGATGGCAAGCTTGCGAAGCAACAGATTGAAGCTGCAATGGGCGGTTTGCCGGTAGAAGCGTGGTTTGACGATTTTGAAATCAAGCCGCTGGCGTCGGCTTCTATTGCTCAGGTTCATACCGCACGATTGAAATCGAATGGCAAAGAGGTGGTGATTAAAGTTATCCGCCCGGATATTTTGCCGGTCATTAAAGCGGATCTGAAACTTATCTACCGTCTGGCTCGCTGGGTGCCGCGTTTGCTGCCGGATGGTCGCCGTCTGCGCCCAACCGAAGTGGTGCGCGAGTACGAAAAGACATTGATTGATGAACTGAATTTGCTGCGGGAATCTGCCAACGCCATTCAGCTTCGGCGCAATTTTGAAGACAGCCCGATGCTCTACATCCCGGAAGTTTACCCTGACTATTGTAGTGAAGGGATGATGGTGATGGAGCGCATTTACGGCATTCCGGTTTCAGATGTCGCAGCGCTGGAGAAAAACGGCACCAACATGAAATTGCTGGCAGAACGCGGGGTGCAGGTGTTCTTCACTCAGGTCTTTCGCGACAGCTTTTTCCATGCCGATATGCACCCTGGCAACATCTTTGTAAGCTATGAACACCCAGAAAACCCGAAATATATCGGCATTGATTGCGGGATTGTTGGCTCGCTAAACAAAGAAGATAAACGCTATCTGGCGGAAAACTTTATCGCCTTCTTTAATCGCGATTATCGCAAAGTGGCAGAGCTACACGTCGATTCAGGCTGGGTGCCGCCAGATACCAACGTTGAAGAGTTCGAATTTGCCATTCGTACGGTCTGTGAACCTATCTTTGAGAAACCGCTGGCCGAAATTTCGTTTGGACATGTACTGTTAAATCTGTTTAATACGGCGCGTCGCTTCAATATGGAAGTGCAGCCGCAACTGGTGTTACTCCAGAAAACCCTGCTCTACGTCGAAGGGGTAGGTCGCCAGCTTTATCCGCAGCTCGATTTATGGAAAACGGCGAAGCCTTTCCTGGAGTCGTGGATTAAAGATCAGGTCGGTATTCCTGCGCTGGTGAGAGCATTTAAAGAAAAAGCGCCGTTCTGGGTCGAAAAAATGCCAGAACTGCCTGAACTGGTTTACGACAGTTTGCGCCAGGGCAAGTATTTACAGCACAGTGTTGATAAGATTGCCCGCGAGCTTCAGTCAAATCATGTACGTCAGGGACAATCGCGTTATTTTCTCGGAATTGGCGCTACGTTAGTATTAAGCGGCACATTCTTGTTGGTCAGCCGCCCTGAATGGGGGTTGATGCCCGGCTGGTTAATGGCAGGTGGTCTGATCGCCTGGTTTGTCGGTTGGCGCAAAACACGCTGATTTTTTCATCGCTCAAGGCGGGCCGTGTAACGTATAATGCGGCCTTGTTTAATCATCATCTACCACAGAGGAACATGTATGGGTGGTATCAGTATTTGGCAGTTATTGATTATTGCCGTCATCGTTGTACTGCTTTTTGGCACCAAAAAGCTCGGCTCCATCGGTTCCGATCTTGGTGCGTCGATCAAAGGCTTTAAAAAAGCAATGAGCGATGATGAACCAAAGCAGGATAAAACCAGTCAGGATGCTGATTTTACTGCGAAAACTATCGCCGATAAGCAGGCGGATACGAATCAGGAACAGGCTAAAACAGAAGACGCGAAGCGCCACGATAAAGAGCAGGTGTAATCCGTGTTTGATATCGGTTTTAGCGAACTGCTATTGGTGTTCATCATCGGCCTCGTCGTTCTGGGGCCGCAACGACTGCCTGTGGCGGTAAAAACGGTAGCTGGCTGGATTCGCGCGTTGCGTTCACTGGCGACAACGGTGCAGAACGAACTGACCCAGGAGTTAAAACTCCAGGAGTTTCAGGACAGCCTGAAAAAGGTTGAAAAGGCGAGCCTCACTAACCTGACGCCCGAACTGAAAGCGTCGATGGATGAACTACGCCAGGCCGCGGAGTCGATGAAGCGTTCCTACGTTGCAAACGATCCTGAAAAGGCGAGCGATGAAGCGCACACCATCCATAACCCGGTGGTGAAAGATAATGAAGCTGCGCATGAAGGCGTAACGCCTGCCGCTGCACAAACGCAGGCCAGTTCGCCGGAACAGAAGCCAGAAACCACGCCAGAGCCGGTGGTAAAACCTGCTGCGGACGCTGAACCGAAAACCGCTGCACCTTCCCCTTCGTCGAGTGATAAACCGTAAACATGTCTGTAGAAGATACTCAACCGCTTATCACGCATCTGATTGAGCTGCGTAAGCGTCTGCTGAACTGCATTATCGCGGTGATCGTGATATTCCTGTGTCTGGTCTATTTCGCCAATGACATCTATCACCTGGTATCCGCGCCATTGATCAAGCAGTTGCCGCAAGGCTCAACGATGATCGCCACTGACGTGGCCTCGCCGTTCTTTACGCCGATCAAGCTGACCTTTATGGTGTCGCTGATTCTGTCAGCGCCGGTGATTCTCTATCAGGTCTGGGCGTTTATCGCCCCAGCGCTGTATAAGCATGAACGTCGCCTGGTGGTGCCGCTGCTGGTTTCCAGCTCTCTGTTGTTTTATATCGGCATGGCGTTCGCCTACTTTGTGGTCTTTCCGCTGGCATTTGGCTTCCTTGCCAATACCGCGCCGGAAGGGGTACAGGTATCCACCGACATCGCCAGCTATTTAAGCTTCGTTATGGCGCTGTTTATGGCGTTTGGTGTCTCCTTTGAAGTGCCGGTGGCAATTGTGCTGCTGTGCTGGATGGGAATTACCTCGCCAGAAGACTTACGCAAAAAACGTCCGTATGTGCTGGTTGGCGCATTTGTTGTCGGGATGCTGCTGACGCCGCCGGATGTCTTCTCGCAAACGCTGCTGGCGATCCCGATGTACTGCCTGTTTGAAATCGGTGTCTTCTTCTCACGCTTTTACGTTGGTAAGGGTCGAAACCGGGAAGAGGAAAACGACGCTGAAGCAGAAAGCGAAAAAACTGAAGAATAAATTCAACCGCCCGTCAGGGCGGTTGTCATATGGAGTACAGGATGTTTGATATCGGCGTTAATTTGACCAGTTCGCAATTTGCGAAAGACCGTGATGATGTTGTAGCACGCGCTTTTGACGCAGGAGTTAATGGGCTACTCATCACTGGCACTAATCTGCACGAAAGCCAGCATGCGCAAAAGCTGGCGCGTCAGTATTCGTCATGTTGGTCAACGGCGGGCGTACATCCTCACGACAGCAGCCAGTGGCAAGCAGCGACCGAAGAAGCGATCATTGAACTGGCCTCGCAGCCAGAAGTGGTGGCGATTGGTGAGTGTGGCCTCGACTTTAACCGCAACTTTTCTACACCAGAAGAGCAGGAATGTGCTTTTGTTGCTCAGCTACGCATTGCTGCAGAATTAAACATGCCGGTATTTATGCACTGTCGCGATGCCCACGATCGGTTTATCACCCTGCTGGAACCGTGGCTGGATAAACTGCCTGGTGCAGTTCTTCATTGCTTTACCGGTACACGTGAAGAGATGCAGGCGTGCGCGGCGCGTGGAATTTATATCGGCATTACCGGTTGGGTTTGCGATGAACGACGCGGGCTGGAGCTGCGGGAATTGTTGCCGTTGATTCCGGCGGAGAAATTGCTGATCGAAACTGATGCGCCGTATTTGCTCCCGCGCGATCTCACGCCGAAGCCATCATCCCGGCGCAACGAGCCAGCCCATCTGCCCCATATTTTGCAACGTATTGCGCACTGGCGTGGAGAAGATGCCGCATGGCTGGCTGCCACCACGGATGCCAATGTTAAAACACTGTTTGGGATTGCGTTTTAGAGTTTGCGGAACTCGGTGTTCTTCACACTGTGCTTAATCTCTTTATTAATAAGATTAAGCAATAGCATGGAGCGAGCCTCACCGTCGGGTTCGGTGAAAATGGCCTGAAAACCTTCGAACGCGCCTTCGGTAATAATCACCTTATCACCCGGATAAGGGGTTGCCGGATCGACAATGTCTTTCGGTTTATATACCGATAGCTGATGAATCACCGCCGATGGGACTATCGCTGGCGACGCACCAAAGCGCACGAAGTGGCTGACACCGCGGGTCGCGTTGATAGTCGTGGTATGAATGACTTCTGGATCAAATTCCACAAACAGGTAGTTGGGGAACAATGGTTCACTGACTGCAGTACGTTTGCCACGCACGATTTTTTCCAGGGTGATCATCGGTGCCAGGCAATTCACAGCCTGTCTTTCGAGGTGTTCCTGGGCACGTTGAAGTTGCCCGCGCTTGCAGTACAGTAAATACCAGGATTGCATAATGACTCTTATCCGTTTAATCGGGGCGCAAGGATAGCAAAAGCTTTACGCTAAGTTAATTATATTCCCCGGTTTGCGTTATACCGTCAGAGTTCACGCTAATTTAACAAATTTACAGCATCGCAAAGATGAACGCCGTATAATGGGCGCAGATTAAGAGGCTACAATGGATGCCATGAAATATAACGATTTACGCGATTTCCTGACGCTGCTTGAACAGCAGGGTGAGCTAAAACGTATCACGCTCCCGGTGGATCCGCATCTGGAAATCACTGAAATTGCTGACCGCACTTTGCGTGCCGGTGGGCCTGCGCTGTTATTCGAAAACCCTAAAGGGTACTCAATGCCAGTGCTGTGCAACCTGTTCGGTACGCCGAAGCGCGTGGCGATGGGCATGGGGCAGGAAGATGTTTCGGCGCTGCGTGAAGTGGGTAAATTATTGGCTTTTCTGAAAGAGCCGGAGCCGCCAAAAGGTTTCCGTGACCTGTTTGATAAACTGCCGCAGTTTAAACAAGTATTGAACATGCCGACAAAGCGACTGCGTGGTGCGCCCTGCCAACAAAAAATCGTCTCTGGCGATGACGTCGATCTTAACCGCATTCCCATTATGACCTGCTGGCCGGAAGATGCCGCGCCGCTGATTACCTGGGGACTGACAGTGACGCGCGGCCCGCATAAAGAGCGGCAGAATCTGGGCATTTATCGCCAGCAGCTAATTGGTAAAAACAAACTGATTATGCGCTGGCTGTCGCATCGCGGCGGCGCGCTGGATTATCAGGAGTGGTGTGCGGCGCATCCGGGCGAACGTTTCCCGGTTTCTGTGGCGCTGGGTGCTGATCCCGCCACGATTCTCGGTGCAGTCACCCCCGTTCCGGATACGCTTTCAGAGTATGCGTTTGCCGGATTGCTGCGCGGCACCAAGACCGAAGTGGTGAAGTGTATCTCCAATGACCTTGAAGTGCCCGCCAGTGCGGAGATTGTGCTGGAAGGGTATATCGAACAAGGCGAAACTGCGCCGGAAGGGCCGTATGGCGACCACACCGGTTACTATAACGAAGTCGATAGTTTCCCGGTATTTACCGTGACGCATATTACCCAGCGTGAAGATGCGATTTACCATTCCACCTATACCGGGCGTCCGCCAGATGAACCCGCGGTACTGGGCGTGGCGTTGAACGAAGTGTTCGTGCCGATTCTGCAAAAACAGTTCCCGGAAATTGTCGATTTTTACCTGCCGCCGGAAGGCTGTTCTTATCGTCTGGCGGTAGTGACGATCAAAAAACAGTACGCCGGACACGCGAAGCGCGTCATGATGGGCGTCTGGTCGTTCTTACGCCAGTTTATGTACACTAAATTTGTGATCGTTTGCGATGATGACGTCAACGCCCGCGACTGGAACGATGTGATTTGGGCGATTACCACCCGTATGGACCCGGCGCGGGATACCGTTCTGGTAGAAAATACGCCTATTGATTATCTGGATTTTGCCTCGCCTGTCTCCGGGCTGGGTTCAAAAATGGGGCTGGATGCCACGAATAAATGGCCGGGGGAAACCCAGCGTGAATGGGGACGTCCCATCAAAAAAGATCCAGATGTTGTCGCGCATATTGACGCCATTTGGGATGAACTGGCTATTTTTAACAACGGTAAAAGCGCCTGATGCGCGTTTGTTTTGCCCTATTTATCGATCCGACAGAGAAAGCGCATGACAACCTTAAGCTGTAAAGTGACCTCGGTAGAAGCTATCACGGATACCGTATATCGTGTCCGCATCGTGCCAGACGCGGCCTTTTCTTTTCGTGCTGGTCAGTATTTGATGGTGGTGATGGATGAGCGCGATAAACGTCCATTCTCAATGGCCTCGACGCCGGATGAAAAAGGTTTCATCGAGCTGCATATTGGCGCTTCTGAAATTAACCTTTACGCGAAAGCCGTTATGGACCGTATTCTCAAAGATCATCAAATCGTGGTCGATATTCCCCACGGAGAAGCGTGGCTGCGCGATGATATAGAACGTCCGATGATTTTGATTGCGGGTGGCACCGGGTTCTCTTATGCGCGCTCGATTTTGCTGACGGCGCTGGCGCGTAACCCAAACCGTGATATCACCATTTACTGGGGCGGGCGTGAAGAGCAGCATCTTTATGATCTCTCCGAGCTTGAGGCGCTTTCGTTGAAGCATCCTGGTCTGCAAGTGGTGCCGGTGGTTGAACAACCGGAAGCGGGCTGGCGTGGGCGTACTGGCACTGTGTTAACGGCGGTATTGCAGGATCACGGTACGCTGGCAGAGCATGATATCTATATTGCCGGACGTTTTGAGATGGCGAAAATCGCCCGTGACCTGTTTTGCAGTGAGCGTAATGCGCGGGAAGACCGCCTGTTTGGCGATGCGTTTGCGTTTATCTGAGATATAAAAAACCCGCCCCTGACAGGCGGGAAGAACGGCAACTAAAACTTTATACAGTGATACAGTGGCATTTAGATCTATGTCGCATTCGGCAATCGATGCACGATGCCTGATGCGACGCTGGTGCGTCTTATCAGGCCTACATTGGTGCCGGGTCGGTAGGCCGGATAAGGCGTTTACGCCGCATCCGGCAATCGATGCCTGATGCGACGCTGGCGCGTCTTATCAGGCCTTGTATTATCCCTCCTGTGCAGAGAAAATCGGCCAGTTTTCTCTGCCTGCAGTCCGCATGCCGTATCGGGCCTTAGGTTTTCAACCTGTTGCGTAGATTTATGCAGCGGACTGCCTTTCTCCCAAAGTGATAAACCGGACAGTATCATGGACCGGTTTTCCCGGTAATCCGTATTTGCAAGGTTGGTTTCACGATGGAACATGAACTTCATTATATCGGTATCGACACCGCTAAAGAGAAACTGGATGTCGATGTGTTGCGTCCTGATGGTCGTCATCGCACCAAAAAATTCGCTAACACCACTAAAGGGCACGATGAGCTGGTGAGCTGGCTGAAGGGTCACAAGATTGACCATGCGCATATCTGCATCGAAGCGACCGGCACCTATATGGAACCTGTCGCAGAGTGCCTTTACGATGCAGGCTACATAGTGTCAGTCATTAATCCTGCGTTGGGTAAAGCTTTCGCTCAGAGTGAAGGACTGCGTAACAAGACTGATACCGTGGATGCGCGCATGCTGGCAGAGTTCTGTCGTCAGAAGCGCCCTGCAGCCTGGGAAGCGCCTCACCCGCTTGAACGCGCGTTGCGTGCCCTGGTAGTACGCCACCAGGCGCTGACAGATATGCACACGCAGGAACTGAACCGCACTGAAACGGCGCGGGAAGTCCAGAGACCGAGCATTGATGCTCACCTTCTGTGGCTTGAAGCAGAGCTGAAGCGTCTTGAGAAGCAGATAAAAGACCTGACAGACGATGATCCGGATATGAAACACCGCAGGAAACTGCTGGAAAGTATCCCGGGTATCGGAGAGAAAACATCTGCGGTATTACTGGCTTATATCGGTCTGAAGGACCGCTTCGCCCATGCCAGACAGTTCGCCGCTTTTGCGGGTCTGACACCACGGCGTTATGAATCAGGCAGTAGTGTGAGAGGGGCAAGCCGGTTGAGTAAAGCCGGACATGTGTCGCTTCGCAGGGCGTTGTATATGCCTGCAATGGTAGCCACCAGTAAGACTGAGTGGGGACGGGCGTTCCGCGACCGTCTGGCGGCTAATGGCAAGAAAGGAAAAGTGATTCTCGGCGCGATGATGCGCAAGCTGGCACAGGTGGCGTATGGAGTGCTGAAGTCAGGCGTACCGTTCGATGCGTCACGGCATAATCCGGTAGCTGCGTAAAAATCGCGGAAGGGATGAAAAAAACAGCGCCTGACGGCGCTGTGTCTGGCATGCCTGCAATCTGGGAAACCAGGGTAGAAAAAAACTTGCAGGCCATAACAGTATCTACATTAGTGCCGGGTCGGTAGACCGGATAAGGCGTTTACGCCGCATCCGGCAAGTGGTTAAACCCGCTCAAACACCGTTGCAATACCCTGACCCAGACCGATACACATCGTCGCCAGACCAAACTGAATGTCTTTGCGTTCCATCAGATTCAGCAGCGTGGTACTGATACGCGCACCGGAACAGCCCAGCGGATGACCCAGTGCGATCGCGCCACCGTTGAGATTGATCTTCTCGTCAATCTGCTCCATCAGTCCCAGATCTTTAATACATGGTAGGATCTGCGCGGCAAAAGCTTCGTTCATTTCAAACACGCCGATATCGCTGGCAGAAAGCCCCGCTTTTTTCAGCGCCAGCTTCGAGGCTGGAACCGGGCCGTAACCCATAATCGACGGGTCACAACCAACGACCGCCATCGAACGTACGCGGGCGCGTGGCTTAAGACCTAATTCACGAGCGCGGCTTTCACTCATCACCAGCATGGCTGCAGCGCCATCGGAGAGAGCGGAAGACGTACCCGCCGTTACCGTGCCGCTGACTGGATCGAACGCCGGACGCAGCGTGGCGAGGGCTTCCACGGTGGTTTCCGGCCGAATCACTTCGTCGTAATTAAACTGCTTCAGGACGCCGTCGGCATCGTGACCACCGGTCGGGATGATTTCATTTTTAAATGCGCCCGACTGCGTGGCGGCCCAGGCGCGGGCGTGTGATCGCGCGGCAAAGGCATCCTGCATTTCACGGCTGATACCGTGCATACGCGCCAGCATTTCTGCCGTTAAGCCCATCATGCCCGCCGCTTTGGCGACATTGCGGCTCAGGCCGGGGTGAAAATCGACGCCGTGACTCATCGGCACATGGCCCATATGCTCCACGCCACCGACCAGACATGCCTGTGCATTGCCAGTCATAATCATCCGTGCTGCGTCATGCAGTGCCTGCATGGATGAACCGCACAAGCGATTGACGGTGACCGCCGGGACAGAATGCGGCACTTCTGCCAACAGCGCCGCGTTACGAGCGATATTAAAACCCTGCTCCAGCGTCTGCTGCACACAACCCCAGTAAATATCATCGAGGGCCGCAGCTTCCAGCGCCGGGTTACGCGCCAGCAGGCTACGCATTAAATGAGCGGAGAGATCTTCCGCACGCACGTTACGAAAAGCACCGCCCTTCGAACGGCCCATCGGGGTACGAATTGCATCGACAATGACAACCTGTTCCATTGTGACTCCTTAAGCCGTTTTCAGGTCGCCAACCGGACGGGCTGGCTCAACCGGGGGATAGTACGGTTCGTTATGACGCGCTTTATTACGCAGACCTTCCGGCACTTCATACAGCGGGCCGAGGTGCTGATATTGTTGTGCCATATCGAGGTATTTTGCGCTACCGAGGGTGTCCAGCCAGCGGAACGCGCCGCCGTGGAACGGAGGGAAGCCCAGGCCGTAGACCAGTGCCATATCGGCTTCTGCCGGAGTGGCGATAATGCCTTCCTCCAGACAACGCACCACTTCGTTGACCATCGGGATCATCATGCGGGCGATAATCTCTTCTTCGCTGAAATCGCGCTTCGGCTGGCTGACTTCTGCCAGCAGGTCGTCAACGGCGGCATCTTCTTCTTTCTTCGGCTTACCTTTGCTGTCTTCTTTATAACGCCAGAAACCGAGGCCGTTCTTCTGACCAAAACGCTTGGCATCAAACAGTGCGTCGATGGCATCGCGATAATCTTTCTGCATCCGCTGCGGGAAACCTGCTGCCATCACTGCCTGGGCGTGATGCGCGGTATCAATGCCCACGACATCCAGCAAGTATGCCGGACCCATCGGCCAGCCGAACTGTTTTTCCATCACTTTGTCGATCTTGCGAAAATCCGCGCCGTCGCGCAGCAGCTGGCTGAAACCGGCGAAATAGGGGAACAGCACGCGGTTAACAAAGAAGCCGGGGCAGTCATTAACCACAATTGGCGTTTTACCCATCTTGCTCGCCCATGCGACAACTTTCGCGATGGTTTCGTCGGAGCTTTTCTCACCGCGAATAATTTCCACCAACGGCATCCGGTGCACTGGGTTAAAGAAATGCATCCCGCAGAAGTTTTCCGGGCGTTCCAGCGCGTTGGCCAGTTCGCTGATAGGAATGGTTGAAGTATTGGAAGCCAGCACGGTATCCGGGCGTACTTTCTGCTCGGTTTCTGCCAGCACGGCTTTTTTCACTTTCGGGTTTTCGACAACCGCTTCTACCACAACGTCCACGCGATCAAACCCGGCGTAGTCGAGCGTTGGATGAATCGTGGAGATCACGCCAGCCAGTTTCAGACCGTCGATCTTGCCGCGCTCAAGCTGCTTGTTCAGCAGTTTCGCGGCTTCGGTCATGCCGAGGGTTAACGACTTGTCGTTGATATCTTTCATGACAACCGGCACGCCTTTCCACGCAGACTGGTAAGCGATGCCGCCGCCCATAATGCCTGCGCCCAGCACAGCGGCCTGTTTCGGGGTTTCAACATCTTTGGTGAGTTTCTTCGCTTTACCTTTTACATATTGATCGTTAAGGAAAATGCCGACCAGTGCGCGAGCTTCGTTGGTATGCGCCAGCGGGACAAAACTTTTGTTTTCCAGGTTTAAGGCTTCTTCACGACCAAAACGGGCCGCAGCTTCAATGGTTTTTACTGCGGTGATGGGTGCGGGGTAATGTTTCCCTGCTGTTTGTGCGACCATTCCTTTAGCGATGGTGAAGCTCATGGTGGCTTCAATCTTGCTCAGTTTTAGCGGTTCCAGCTTCGGCTGACGTTTCGCTTTCCAGTCGAGGTCGCCGTTAATGGCCTGACGTAAAATTGCCTTCGCGCCTTCAACCAGTTTTTCTGCTTTGACTACGCCATCCACCAGACCGATTTTCAGCGCCTGATCCGCGCCGACATCTTTACCGGCGGCAATGATTTCCAGCGCACTATCAGCACCGAGCATACGTGGCATACGTACAGAACCGCCAAAGCCCGGCATAATGCCCAGTTTGGTTTCCGGCAGACCGATGCGCAGATCTGGCGTCGCCAGACGATAATCGGTCGCCAGCACACATTCGCAGCCACCGCCCAGCGCATAGCCGTTGACGGCAGCAATGGTCGGCACCGGCAGATCTTCCAGGCGATTAAACACGCTATTGGCAAAATGCAGCCACTGGCTTAACTGTTCTTCAGGAACGAGGAACAGGGACAAAAATTCGGTGATATCAGCACCGACGATAAAGGCTGCTTTAT
The DNA here is from genome assembly GCF_030295175.1 of Escherichia sp. HH091_1A. Lineage (NCBI taxonomy): Bacteria > Pseudomonadati > Pseudomonadota > Gammaproteobacteria > Enterobacterales > Enterobacteriaceae > Escherichia > Escherichia sp. HH091_1A. The sequence continues at coordinate 4,711,927 of NZ_AP025747.1, forward strand.
TCGAACGCAGCAGCAGCCCTTTTAAATCTGATTGCTGTTCCAGCACGCCGATGGCCTCGCCGAGGCTGGCGACGGTCGCAGTGTCGAGTTTATTAACTGAACCTGGGGCATCAAATACCAGTTCGGCAATGCCATCTTCCAGCCAGTCAAGGTACAAGGTGTCGCCTTTGTAAAGCATGTCAGTCTCCTGAATCCGCAAGGTGATCTGGTCGTACCAGATGAAACGAAGTGTGTATTTTGTGTTAAAAATATGCAAATAAAAGATTAAAGAAATGCCAATCTGATCACGCTCGGCAGAAATCACGCTCTGTATTAACGTTGTGCTAAGATGCGGAGACTTAAGGTCAAAAAACAGAAGGGTAAAAAATGGAATCACTGGCCTCGCTCTATAAAAATCATATAGCTACCTTACAGGAACGGACTCGCGATGCGCTGGCGCGCTTCAAACTGGATGCGTTACTTATTCACTCCGGCGAACTGTTCAACGTTTTTCTCGACGATCATCCCTATCCGTTTAAAGTGAACCCGCAATTCAAAGCGTGGGTGCCGGTAACCCAGGTGCCAAACTGCTGGTTGCTGGTAGATGGCGTGAACAAGCCGAAACAGTGGTTTTATCTGCCGGTTGATTATTGGCACAACGTCGAACCTTTGCCGACCTCTTTCTGGACTGAAGATGTAGAAGTGATCGCGCTGCCGAAAGCCGATGGCATTGGTAGCCTGTTACCAGCTGCGCGCGGCAATATCGGGTATATCGGCCCGGTGCCGGAACGTGCGCTGCAACTGGGTATTGAGGCCAGCAATATCAACCCGAAAGGGGTGATCGACTACCTGCATTACTACCGCTCCTTCAAAACCGAGTACGAACTGGCCTGTATGCGTGAAGCGCAGAAAATGGCGGTCAACGGTCATCGCGCGGCAGAAGAAGCGTTCCGTTCTGGCATGAGCGAGTTCGATATCAACATTGCCTATCTGACCGCGACCGGTCATCGTGATACCGACGTGCCTTACAGCAACATTGTGGCGCTCAACGAACACGCTGCGGTACTGCATTACACCAAACTCGACCATCAGGCACCGGAAGAGATGCGCAGCTTCCTGCTGGATGCCGGGGCCGAATATAACGGCTATGCGGCTGACCTGACTCGTACCTGGTCGGCAAAAAGCGACAACGACTATGCACAGCTGGTGAAAGACGTAAATGATGAACAACTGGCGCTGATCGCTACCATGAAAGCAGGCGTCAGCTATGTGGATTACCACATCCAGTTCCATCAGCGTATCGCCAAACTGCTGCGTAAACATCAAATCATCACCGATATGAGTGAAGAGGCGATGGTCGAAAATGATCTTACCGGACCGTTTATGCCGCATGGTATCGGCCATCCGCTGGGCCTGCAGGTGCATGACGTCGCTGGTTTTATGCAGGATGATAGCGGTACGCACCTCGCGGCACCGGCAAAATATCCGTACCTGCGCTGCACTCGTATTCTCCAGCCGGGCATGGTGTTAACCATCGAACCGGGTATCTACTTCATCGAATCGCTGCTGGCGCCGTGGCGTGAAGGGCAGTTCAGCAAACACTTCAACTGGCAGAAAATTGAAGCACTGAAACCGTTTGGTGGCATTCGTATCGAAGACAACGTGGTGATCCACGAAAACAACGTGGAAAACATGACCCGGGATCTGAAACTGGCGTGATGGAAAGCTGGTTAATCCCTGCGGCACCGGTCACGGTCGTTGAAGAGATCAAAAAGAGCCGCTTCATTACGCTGTTGGCGCATACCGATGGCGTTGAGGCGGCAAAAGCGTTTGTTGAATCGGTGCGGGCAGAACACCCCGATGCCCGCCACCATTGCGTGGCGTGGGTAGCTGGCGCACCGGATGATTCTCAACAACTGGGTTTCTCTGATGACGGGGAACCGGCGGGAACGGCAGGTAAACCGATGCTCGCCCAACTTATGGGCAGCGGCGTCGGGGAAATTACCGCCGTGGTGGTGCGCTACTACGGCGGCATATTGCTGGGCACCGGTGGGTTAGTGAAAGCGTATGGCGGCGGCGTGAATCAGGCACTGCGCCAGCTAACGACCCAACGCAAGACGCCATTAACCGAATATACTTTGCAATGTGAATATAGTCAGTTAACCGGCATTGAAGCGTTGCTGGGGCAGTGTGGCGGCAAAATTATCAACAGTGATTATCAGGCATTCGTTCTGCTGCGGGTGGCGCTTCCGGCGGCGAAAGTGGCTGAATTTTCCGCAAAGCTGGCGGATTTTAGCCGTGGTTCATTGCAATTGTTAGCGATTGAAGAATAATCCCCACTTCGTTTTGCAGAACTAAGGAAGCGGCAGAGATGCATTTTCGCGCCATTACCCGAATCGTTGGACTACTGGTCATCTTATTTTCAGGGACCATGATTATCCCTGGGCTGGTAGCACTCATCTACCGGGATGGAGCGGGCCGCGCTTTTACCCAGACCTTTTTTGTCGCCCTCGCCATTGGCTCTATGCTGTGGTGGCCGAACCGCAAAGAGAAGGGCGAACTGAAATCCCGTGAAGGGTTTCTGATAGTGGTGCTGTTCTGGACCGTGTTGGGTAGCGTCGGTGCGCTCCCTTTTATCTTTTCGGAAAGCCCAAACCTCACGATTACCGATGCGTTTTTTGAATCTTTCTCCGGTCTGACTACCACGGGGGCCACTACGCTGGTGGGACTGGATACACTTCCTCACGCAATCCTCTTTTATCGCCAGATGCTGCAATGGTTTGGCGGGATGGGGATCATCGTTTTGGCGGTTGCGATACTGCCTATCCTCGGCGTGGGTGGGATGCAGCTCTATCGCGCAGAAATGCCCGGCCCGCTGAAAGATAACAAAATGCGCCCGCGAATTGCGGAAACGGCGAAAACCCTGTGGTTGATTTATGTCTTGCTGACCGTCGCCTGTGCGCTGGCGTTGTGGTTTGCCGGAATGGATGCCTTTGATGCCATCGGCCATAGCTTTGCGACTATCGCTATTGGCGGCTTCTCGACACATGATGCCAGTATCGGTTATTTCGACAGCCCGACTATTAACACCATCATTGCTATCTTCCTGCTGATCTCCGGCTGTAACTACGGTCTGCACTTTTCGCTGTTAAGTGGGCGTAGTCTGAAGGTTTATTGGCGCGATCCGGAATTTCGCATGTTTATCGGCGTACAGTTTACGCTGGTGGTTATTTGTACCCTCGTGCTGTGGTTTCATAATGTCTATAGTTCGGCGCTGATGACAATTAACCAGGCGTTTTTTCAGGTGGTGTCGATGGCGACGACCGCCGGATTTACGACAGATAGCATTGCCCGCTGGCCGCTCTTTTTGCCGGTACTGCTTTTATGTTCAGCATTTATTGGCGGTTGCGCCGGGTCTACGGGCGGTGGCCTGAAAGTGATCCGCATTCTGCTGCTGTTTAAGCAGGGGAACCGTGAGCTGAAACGACTGGTGCATCCGAACGCCGTGTATAGCATTAAGCTGGGGAATCGCGCACTGCCGGAACGTATCCTCGAAGCCGTTTGGGGATTTTTCTCCGCCTATGCATTGGTGTTTATTGTCAGTATGCTGGCGATTATCGCCACGGGTGTGGATGACTTTTCTGCCTTTGCCTCGGTTGTTGCGACATTGAATAACCTGGGGCCAGGGCTTGGCGTGGTTGCTGATAACTTTACCAGTATGAACCCGGTGGCTAAATGGATCCTGATTGCCAACATGCTGTTTGGTCGTCTCGAGGTCTTTACATTGCTGGTGCTCTTTACCCCGACTTTCTGGCGTGAATGATGGAGTAATACGTGAAAACATTAATTCTTTTCTCAACAAGGGACGGACAAACGCGCGAGATTGCCTCCTACCTGGCTTCGGAACTGAAAGAACTGGGGATCCAGGCGGATGTCGCCAATGTGCACCGCATTGAAGAACCACAGTGGGAAAACTACGACCGTGTGGTCATTGGTGCTTCTATTCGCTATGGTCACTACCACTCTGCGTTCCAGGAATTTGTCAAAAAGCATGCGACGCGGCTGAATTCGATGCCGAGCGCCTTTTACTCCGTAAACCTGGTGGCGCGTAAACCGGAGAAGCGTACTCCACAGACCAACAGCTACGCGCGGAAGTTTCTGATGAGTTCACAATGGCGTCCCGATCGCTGTGCCGTCATTGCCGGGGCGCTACGTTATCCACGTTACCGCTGGTACGACCGCTTTATGATCAAGCTGATTATGAAGATGTCAGGCGGTGAAACGGATACGCGCAAAGAAGTTGTCTATACCGATTGGCAGCAGGTGGAGAATTTCGCCCGAGAAATCGCCCATTTAACCGACAAACCGACGCTGAAATAAGCATAAAGAGTAAAAAATGCGCGGTCGGAAAATTATTTTAAATTTCCTCTTGTCAGGCCGGAATAACTCCCTATAATGCGCCACCACTGACACGGAACAACGGCAAACACGCCGCCGGGTCAGCGAGATTCTCCTGAGAATCTCGACAGAGAAAAGCAAAAAAATGCTTGACTCTGGAGCGGGAAAGCGTATTATGCACACCCCGCGCCGCTGAGAAAAAGCGAAGCGGCACTGCTCTTTAACAATTTATCAGACAATCTGTGTGGGCACTCGAAGATACGGATTCTTAACGTCGCAAGACGAAAAATGAATACCAAGTCTCAAGAGTGAACACGTAATTCATTACGAAGTTTAATTCTTTGAGCATCAAACTTTTAAATTGAAGAGTTTGATCATGGCTCAGATTGAACGCTGGCGGCAGGCCTAACACATGCAAGTCGAACGGTAACAGGAAGCAGCTTGCTGCTTTGCTGACGAGTGGCGGACGGGTGAGTAATGTCTGGGAAACTGCCTGATGGAGGGGGATAACTACTGGAAACGGTAGCTAATACCGCATAACGTCGCAAGACCAAAGAGGGGGACCTTCGGGCCTCTTGCCATCGGATGTGCCCAGATGGGATTAGCTAGTAGGTGGGGTAACGGCTCACCTAGGCGACGATCCCTAGCTGGTCTGAGAGGATGACCAGCCACACTGGAACTGAGACACGGTCCAGACTCCTACGGGAGGCAGCAGTGGGGAATATTGCACAATGGGCGCAAGCCTGATGCAGCCATGCCGCGTGTATGAAGAAGGCCTTCGGGTTGTAAAGTACTTTCAGCGGGGAGGAAGGGAGTAAAGTTAATACCTTTGCTCATTGACGTTACCCGCAGAAGAAGCACCGGCTAACTCCGTGCCAGCAGCCGCGGTAATACGGAGGGTGCAAGCGTTAATCGGAATTACTGGGCGTAAAGCGCACGCAGGCGGTTTGTTAAGTCAGATGTGAAATCCCCGGGCTCAACCTGGGAACTGCATCTGATACTGGCAAGCTTGAGTCTCGTAGAGGGGGGTAGAATTCCAGGTGTAGCGGTGAAATGCGTAGAGATCTGGAGGAATACCGGTGGCGAAGGCGGCCCCCTGGACGAAGACTGACGCTCAGGTGCGAAAGCGTGGGGAGCAAACAGGATTAGATACCCTGGTAGTCCACGCCGTAAACGATGTCGACTTGGAGGTTGTGCCCTTGAGGCGTGGCTTCCGGAGCTAACGCGTTAAGTCGACCGCCTGGGGAGTACGGCCGCAAGGTTAAAACTCAAATGAATTGACGGGGGCCCGCACAAGCGGTGGAGCATGTGGTTTAATTCGATGCAACGCGAAGAACCTTACCTGGTCTTGACATCCACGGAAGTTTTCAGAGATGAGAATGTGCCTTCGGGAACCGTGAGACAGGTGCTGCATGGCTGTCGTCAGCTCGTGTTGTGAAATGTTGGGTTAAGTCCCGCAACGAGCGCAACCCTTATCCTTTGTTGCCAGCGGTCCGGCCGGGAACTCAAAGGAGACTGCCAGTGATAAACTGGAGGAAGGTGGGGATGACGTCAAGTCATCATGGCCCTTACGACCAGGGCTACACACGTGCTACAATGGCGCATACAAAGAGAAGCGACCTCGCGAGAGCAAGCGGACCTCATAAAGTGCGTCGTAGTCCGGATTGGAGTCTGCAACTCGACTCCATGAAGTCGGAATCGCTAGTAATCGTGGATCAGAATGCCACGGTGAATACGTTCCCGGGCCTTGTACACACCGCCCGTCACACCATGGGAGTGGGTTGCAAAAGAAGTAGGTAGCTTAACCTTCGGGAGGGCGCTTACCACTTTGTGATTCATGACTGGGGTGAAGTCGTAACAAGGTAACCGTAGGGGAACCTGCGGTTGGATCACCTCCTTACCTTAAAGAACTGTACTTTGCAGTGCTCACACAGATTGTCTGATGAAAATGAGCAGTAAAATCTCTACAGGCTTGTAGCTCAGGTGGTTAGAGCGCACCCCTGATAAGGGTGAGGTCGGTGGTTCAAGTCCACTCAGGCCTACCAAATTTGCACCGCAAATTTGAAGAGGTTTTAACTACATGTTATGGGGCTATAGCTCAGCTGGGAGAGCGCCTGCTTTGCACGCAGGAGGTCTGCGGTTCGATCCCGCATAGCTCCACCATCTCTGTAGTGATTAAATAAAAAATACTTCAGAGTGTACCTGCAAAGGTTCACTGCGAAGTTTTGCTCTTTAAAAATCTGGATCAAGCTGAAAATTGAAACACTGAACAACGAGAGTTGTTCGTGAGTCTCTCAAATTTTCGCAACACGATGATGAATCGAAAGAAACATCTTCGGGTTGTGAGGTTAAGCGACTAAGCGTACACGGTGGATGCCCTGGCAGTCAGAGGCGATGAAGGACGTGCTAATCTGCGATAAGCGTCGGTAAGGTGATATGAACCGTTATAACCGGCGATTTCCGAATGGGGAAACCCAGTGTGATTCGTCACACTATCATTAACTGAATCCATAGGTTAATGAGGCGAACCGGGGGAACTGAAACATCTAAGTACCCCGAGGAAAAGAAATCAACCGAGATTCCCCCAGTAGCGGCGAGCGAACGGGGAGGAGCCCAGAGCCTGAATCAGTGTGTGTGTTAGTGGAAGCGTCTGGAAAGGCGCGCGATACAGGGTGACAGCCCCGTACACAAAAATGCACATATTGTGAGCTCGATGAGTAGGGCGGGACACGTGGTATCCTGTCTGAATATGGGGGGACCATCCTCCAAGGCTAAATACTCCTGACTGACCGATAGTGAACCAGTACCGTGAGGGAAAGGCGAAAAGAACCCCGGCGAGGGGAGTGAAAAAGAACCTGAAACCGTGTACGTACAAGCAGTGGGAGCCTCTTTATGGGGTGACTGCGTACCTTTTGTATAATGGGTCAGCGACTTATATTCTGTAGCAAGGTTAACCGAATAGGGGAGCCGAAGGGAAACCGAGTCTTAACTGGGCGTTAAGTTGCAGGGTATAGACCCGAAACCCGGTGATCTAGCCATGGGCAGGTTGAAGGTTGGGTAACACTAACTGGAGGACCGAACCGACTAATGTTGAAAAATTAGCGGATGACTTGTGGCTGGGGGTGAAAGGCCAATCAAACCGGGAGATAGCTGGTTCTCCCCGAAAGCTATTTAGGTAGCGCCTCGTGAATTCATCTCCGGGGGTAGAGCACTGTTTCGGCAAGGGGGTCATCCCGACTTACCAACCCGATGCAAACTGCGAATACCGGAGAATGTTATCACGGGAGACACACGGCGGGTGCTAACGTCCGTCGTGAAGAGGGAAACAACCCAGACCGCCAGCTAAGGTCCCAAAGTCATGGTTAAGTGGGAAACGATGTGGGAAGGCCCAGACAGCCAGGATGTTGGCTTAGAAGCAGCCATCATTTAAAGAAAGCGTAATAGCTCACTGGTCGAGTCGGCCTGCGCGGAAGATGTAACGGGGCTAAACCATGCACCGAAGCTGCGGCAGCGACGCTTATGCGTTGTTGGGTAGGGGAGCGTTCTGTAAGCCTGCGAAGGTGTACTGTGAGGTATGCTGGAGGTATCAGAAGTGCGAATGCTGACATAAGTAACGATAAAGCGGGTGAAAAGCCCGCTCGCCGGAAGACCAAGGGTTCCTGTCCAACGTTAATCGGGGCAGGGTGAGTCGACCCCTAAGGCGAGGCCGAAAGGCGTAGTCGATGGGAAACAGGTTAATATTCCTGTACTTGGTGTTACTGCGAAGGGGGGACGGAGAAGGCTATGTTGGCCGGGCGACGGTTGTCCCGGTTTAAGCGTGTAGGCTGGTTTTCCAGGCAAATCCGGAAAATCAAGGCTGAGGCGTGATGACGAGGCACTACGGTGCTGAAGCAACAAATGCCCTGCTTCCAGGAAAAGCCTCTAAGCATCAGGTAACATCGAATCGTACCCCAAACCGACACAGGTGGTCAGGTAGAGAATACCAAGGCGCTTGAGAGAACTCGGGTGAAGGAACTAGGCAAAATGGTGCCGTAACTTCGGGAGAAGGCACGCTGATATGTAGGTGAAGCGACTTGCTCGTGGAGCTGAAATCAGTCGAAGATACCAGCTGGCTGCAACTGTTTATTAAAAACACAGCACTGTGCAAACACGAAAGTGGACGTATACGGTGTGACGCCTGCCCGGTGCCGGAAGGTTAATTGATGGGGTTAGCGGTAACGCGAAGCTCTTGATCGAAGCCCCGGTAAACGGCGGCCGTAACTATAACGGTCCTAAGGTAGCGAAATTCCTTGTCGGGTAAGTTCCGACCTGCACGAATGGCGTAATGATGGCCAGGCTGTCTCCACCCGAGACTCAGTGAAATTGAACTCGCTGTGAAGATGCAGTGTACCCGCGGCAAGACGGAAAGACCCCGTGAACCTTTACTATAGCTTGACACTGAACATTGAGCCTTGATGTGTAGGATAGGTGGGAGGCTTTGAAGTGTGGACGCCAGTCTGCATGGAGCCGACCTTGAAATACCACCCTTTAATGTTTGATGTTCTAACGTTGGCCCGTAATCCGGGTTGCGGACAGTGTCTGGTGGGTAGTTTGACTGGGGCGGTCTCCTCCTAAAGAGTAACGGAGGAGCACGAAGGTTGGCTAATCCTGGTCGGACATCAGGAGGTTAGTGCAATGGCATAAGCCAGCTTGACTGCGAGCGTGACGGCGCGAGCAGGTGCGAAAGCAGGTCATAGTGATCCGGTGGTTCTGAATGGAAGGGCCATCGCTCAACGGATAAAAGGTACTCCGGGGATAACAGGCTGATACCGCCCAAGAGTTCATATCGACGGCGGTGTTTGGCACCTCGATGTCGGCTCATCACATCCTGGGGCTGAAGTAGGTCCCAAGGGTATGGCTGTTCGCCATTTAAAGTGGTACGCGAGCTGGGTTTAGAACGTCGTGAGACAGTTCGGTCCCTATCTGCCGTGGGCGCTGGAGAACTGAGGGGGGCTGCTCCTAGTACGAGAGGACCGGAGTGGACGCATCACTGGTGTTCGGGTTGTCATGCCAATGGCACTGCCCGGTAGCTAAATGCGGAAGAGATAAGTGCTGAAAGCATCTAAGCACGAAACTTGCCCCGAGATGAGTTCTCCCTGACCCTTTAAGGGTCCTGAAGGAACGTTGAAGACGACGACGTTGATAGGCCGGGTGTGTAAGCGCAGCGATGCGTTGAGCTAACCGGTACTAATGAACCGTGAGGCTTAACCTTACAACGCCGAAGATGTTTTGGCGGATTGAGAGAAGATTTTCAGCCTGATACAGATTAAATCAGAACGCAGAAGCGGTCTGATGAAACAGAATTTGCCTGGCGGCCTTAGCGCGGTGGTCCCACCTGACCCCATGCCGAACTCAGAAGTGAAACGCCGTAGCGCCGATGGTAGTGTGGGGTCTCCCCATGCGAGAGTAGGGAACTGCCAGGCATCAAATTAAGCAGAAGGCCCGGTCGGAAGACTGGGCCTTTTTGCGCTGGTGCAGAAAAAGGTCGGATACGACGCTGGCGCGTCTGATCCAGACTACTCTTGCTTATCCGTCCTGATTTTGCATCCACTCCACCACAAAATCAGCCAGCCCCTCAACATCATTAATATCCAGTAACGCGACATCAAGATTAAGCGGCACATCACTGGCTACAGCAATAACATGTCTGTCTATCACTAATTCTTCCGGTCGATGTCCGGCTCCATCGCGAAACAGCACAATCTTTGCGATCTCTTCATGCTTAAACCCTTCGACCAGAATCAAATCCAGCTTTGAGGTATCCATTCGACTTGCGAGAAAATGTAGATCCAGCTCTTCTTCGTCTGGTGTTTCCGTCATCAAGGCCCATCGCTGCTGGCTGGCAACGATGGTTTGTGCCGCGCCAGCCTTGCGCAGCTCATAGCTATCTTTGCCCGGTTTATCAACATCCATATCATGGTGCGTATGCTTAATCAGCCCTGGACGGATCCCTCTGGCGCATAATGCCGGGATCAGTTTTTTCAGCAGCGTAGTTTTTCCAGTGCCGCTCCACGCGGCAAAGGCGAGTAACGGTATCATCGTTTTTCCTGCCATCGGGCAAGCTCCTCTGGCGTATTCACGTTTACAAATGCATCTTTATGATCGCTGAAATCGACCGCGTGACCGCCAGCCAGACGCATAAATGCCATTACCCGGCGTTCTCCTGCTTGCAGATATTCCAGTAATAAAGGCTCAATTGCGCGGTTTACCAGAGCAATAGTCGGGTGATCGCGTTCACCGTCGTGGACCCACACGACAGGCGCATCTTTGCGCTGATGATTAAGCCGGGCAGCTAAATCAGGGGGAATGTAAGGCGTATCGCATGGGCAAAACAAAAACCACTCCCCCGCTTCCTGCTGCATTACTGAAAGCATTCCTGCCAGAGGGCCTGGGTAATCCGCCAGTGTATCTTCAATCACTTTCAGACCGCTTGCCTGATAGATTTCCTGATGACGATTAGCATTAACCACGACGTGAGAGTGCTGCGTCATAAGCGCGTCAGCGACATGTTGCCATAATGGTTTGCCGTTTAATTCAAGCAATCCTTTATCTACGCCGCCCATTCGTCTGGCTTTACCGCCCGCCAGCACAACGCCTGTTATCGTCGTCATCAGATTCACCGATATCGCCTCTTTTATTGTGGGATTGACCCTGCTAACGTGTCTGTCTCAAGAGTAAGGAGCATTACTATGAAATGTAAACGTCTGAATGAAGTTATTGAACTCCTCCAGCCAGCCTGGCAAAAAGAGCCAGACCTTAACCTGCTGCAATTTTTGCAGAAACTGGCGAAAGAGTCAGGTTTTGACGGCGAACTGGCGGATTTGACGGATGACATTCTGATCTATCACCTGAAAATGCGTGATTCCGCGAAAGATGCGGTGATCCCGGGTTTGCAGAAAGATTATGAAGAAGATTTCAAAACGGCGCTGTTACGCGCTCGCGGCGTAATTAAAGAGTAAAAGCTTGTAAGCGGTGCCACCAAAATCATCGTGAAATGATATCCTTCATCATTCATAATGTTTTCCGGATGATGGGATGAACAACAGCGCTTTTACTTTCCAGACACTACACCCGGATACCATCATGGACGCTCTGTTTGAGCATGGGATCCGGGTGGATTCCGGTCTTACCCCGCTTAACAGCTATGAAAACCGTGTCTATCAATTTCAGGACGAAGATCGTCGACGTTTTGTCGTCAAATTTTATCGCCCTGAACGTTGGACAGCCGATCAAATCCTCGAAGAACATCAATTTGCGTTGCAGCTGGTTAACGATGAAGTTCCGGTCGCAGCGCCTGTGGCCTTTAACGGTCAGACTTTATTGAATCATCAGGGATTTTATTTCGCTGTTTTTCCAAGCGTCGGTGGTCGCCAGTTCGAAGCTGATAATATCGATCAGATGGAAGCTGTAGGGCGTTATTTAGGGCGTATGCACCAGACGGGGCGCAAACAGCTTTTTATCCATCGCCCGACCATCGGTCTGAATGAATATCTCATTGAGCCACGCAAGCTGTTTGAGGACGCCACACTGATACCTTCCGGGTTGAAAGCGGCATTCCTGAAAGCGACAGATGAGCTGATCGCCGCCGTTACAGCACACTGGCGGGAAGATTTCACCGTTCTGCGGCTACATGGAGACTGCCACGCCGGGAATATCCTCTGGCGCGATGGTCCAATGTTTGTTGATCTGGATGATGCACGTAATGGTCCGGCTATTCAGGATTTGTGGATGTTGCTCAATGGCGATAAAGCCGAGCAGCGGATGCAACTGGAAACTATTATTGAAGCTTATGAAGAATTTAGCGAGTTCGACACCGCTGAAATCGGACTGATTGAACCTTTACGCGCCATGCGTTTGGTTTATTATCTTGCCTGGCTAATGCGGCGTTGGGCTGATCCCGCGTTCCCGAAAAATTTCCCGTGGTTAACCGGGGAAGATTACTGGCTGCGACAGACGGCGACTTTTATAGAACAGGCAAAAGTTCTACAAGAACCCCCTTTGCAATTAACACCTATGTATTAATCGGAGAGAGTAGATCATGAAAAAGATTTGGCTGGCGCTGGCTGGTTTAGTTTTAGCGTTTAGCGCATCGGCGGCGCAGTATGAAGATGGTAAACAGTACACCACCCTGGAAAAACCGGTTGCTGGCGCGCCGCAAGTGCTGGAGTTTTTCTCTTTCTTCTGCCCGCACTGCTATCAGTTTGAAGAAGTTCTGCATATTTCTGAGAACGTGAAGAAAAAACTGCCGGAAGGCGTGAAAATGACTAAATACCACGTCAACTTCATGGGTGGGGATCTGGGCAAAGAACTGACTCAGGCATGGGCAGTGGCGATGGCGCTGGGCGTGGAAGACAAAGTGACTGTTCCGCTGTTTGAAGGCGTACAGAAAACCCAGACCATTCGTTCTGCATCTGATATCCGCGATGTATTTATCAACGCAGGTATTAAAGGTGAAGAGTACGACGCGGCGTGGAACAGCTTCGTGGTGAAATCTCTGGTGGCTCAGCAGGAAAAAGCCGCAGCCGACGTGCAATTGCGTGGCGTTCCGGCGATGTTTGTTAACGGTAAATATCAGCTGAATCCGCAGGGTATGGATACCAGCAATATGGATGTTTTTGTTCAGCAGTATGCTGATACTGTGAAATATCTGTCCGAGAAAAAATAATTCATTGTGAATTACATAAGGCCCGTGAATATTCACGGGCTTTTTTTATTATTTAATAAATATAAATACATTCTGATAATGCGTCCTGCCGCTGGACATTATTTCAGCATAAGTGGATATTCAAAGTTTTGCTGTTTTATCAGGGAATATTTATATGATACGTAAGTCAGCTACAGGTGTTATTGTTGCGTTAGCCGTAATCTGGGGTGGTGGCACATGGTACACAGGTACGCAAATTCAGCCTGGTGTCGAAAAGTTCATTAAAGATTTTAACGATGCTAAAAAGAAAGGTGAACATGCCTACGATATGACGTTAAGTTATAAAAACTTTGACAAAGGCTTTTTTAATTCTCATTTTCAAATGCAAATGACATTTGATAACGGTGCACCCGATCTCAATATCAAGCCAGGCCAGAAAGTTGCATTTGATGTGGATGTTGAGCACGGTCCGTTGCCCATCACAATGTTAATGCGTGGTAATGTCATCCCCGCACTGGCAGCGGCAAAAGTGAACTTAGTGAATAATGAACTGACACAACCGCTATTTATCGCCGCAAAAAATAAATCGCCCGTGGAAGCGACATTGCGATTCGCGTTTGGTGGCTCATTCTCCACGACATTAGATGTTGCCCCTGCAAAATATGGAAAGTTTTCTTTTGGTGAAGGCCAGTTTACTTTTAATGGTGATGGTAGCTCATTGTCTAACCTGGATATTGAAGGCAAAGTCGAAGATATTGTTCTGGAATTATCGCCATTGAACAAAGTAACGGCGAAAAGTTTTACCATTGATTCTCTAACGCGATTAGAAGAAAAGAAATTTCCGGTTGGCGAAAGCGAGTCGAAATTCAATCAGATTAACATTATCAATCAGGGAGAAGACGTTGCCCAAATCGATGCTTTCGTTGCAAAAACCAGGCTGGATCGCGTTAAAGACAAAGATTATATCAATGTCAATCTGACCTACGAACTTGATAAGTTAACAAAAGGGAATCAGCAACTCGGTAGTGGTGAGTGGTCATTGATTGCTGAATCTATTGATCCCTCAGCGGTGCGCCAATTTGTCATCCAGTATAACATTGCGATGCAGAAGCAGCTTGCTGCACACCCTGAGTTAGCAAACGATGAAGTTGCTCTGCAAGAAGTGAATGCTGCATTGTTCAAAGAGTATTTACCGTTATTACAAAAAAGTGAGCCGACCATTAAACAACCGGTAAGATGGAAGAACGCACTCGGCGAACTAAATGCCAATCTGGATATCAGTATTGCCGACCCAGCCAAATCTTCATCATCCACAAACAAAGATATTAAATCGCTCAATTTTGACGTGAAGTTACCGCTTAATGTTGTCACAGAAACCGCAAAACAGCTTAATTTATCTGAAGGCATGGATGCTGAAAAAGCGCAAAAGAGGGCTGATAAACAAATCAGCGGGATGATGACATTAGGTCAGATGTTTCAGTTAATCACGATTGACAACAATACCGCCTCGCTGCAACTGCGTTATACACCGGGTAAAGTTGTTTTTAACGGACAGGAAATGAGCGAAGAAGAATTTATGTCTCGTGCCGGACGTTTTGTTCATTAAAATACTCACTCGCCTCTGCTCATTCAGAGGCGAGTAAAACTTACTTATTCTGACGCTGTGATGACATCAACGACGTCAGAAGTCGGTCTTTTTCCTGCCACAGTGAGTTCAGCCATTGCTGAAAATGGCGCTTAAAGCTTTTGTCATTGATGTAGTCGCCATGTAACTCATCGGCAATAGGCTGTAAATCCACATGTACGACAATTCGCGTCAGTTTACCGCTTAACATATCGAAGAACGGCTGACGGTTATTGTCCGGATAACACAGCGTAACATTAAGCAGTTTATCGAATTGTTTACCCAGTACATTTAGCGCCATCGCAATGCCTGCTGCCTTTGGTGGCAACAAGTTTTGAAAAGTGGAGTGGGTTTGCTGATGTTTTTCTTGCGTGAAACGGGAGCCTTCAACGAAATTGACAATGGTGGTGGGGTGCAGGCGAAACTTTTCACAAGAACGCCGGGTGGTTTCAACATCTTTACCACGTCGTTCCGGATGACGTAATAAATAAGCGCGGGAATAACGCTTCATAAACGGCATATCCAGCGCCCAGCATGCCAGGCCAAGAAATGGTACCCAGGCAAGCTGCTGCTTGAGGAAATATTTATTCATCGGAATGTGCTTACGAAACAGCACGCACAGTACGACAATATCTGCCCAACTACGGTGGTTACAAATAAGCAGATACCAGTTCTTCTTACTTAACCCTTCCAGCCCGTGAACTTCCCATTGCAGGTGTGGGTTCAGATGCAGTAATACCGCCAGACTTTCACACCAGCAATACATCATAAAATCACAAAAACGCGAAACCTTTCGCCAAATGACTGGCACAGGTAGCAATAGTTTTACAATCCCGGCAATGATGATCGGGACGGAGCAAAAAATAGTGACCAAAATGGTCAATACGATACTCAGCAAAAGGGTTATCGCAGCGAGTATTCTCGTCATAATGAATTTATTCAAAAGGTTAGCCATAGACAGTGCGCTAAAGAAGCGCAAGGCGCCGATTTTAGCAGAAAACGCCCCAAATAACGGATGATCCTTAAGGAGAAAAATAATTCATATCTATCCACATTAGAAAAAATCCCATTATCACAATTATTAGGGATGGCTTTATATTTAACTGTATGAAAAGCAAAGACAAACATCATGCTGTAAAAAGCATGATAATAAATTAAAAGCGATGTAAATAATTTATGCACAAAGTTATCCACATGACGATTTGCGAGCGATCCAGAAGATCTACAAAAGATTTTCACGAAAAGAGGTGAAAAACTCATGTTTTCATCCTGTCTGTGGCATCCTTTACCCATAATCTGATAAACAGGCACGGACATTATGGTTCAGATCCCCCAAAATCCACTTATCCTTGTAGATGGTTCATCTTATCTTTATCGCGCATATCACGCGTTTCCCCCGCTGACTAACAGCGCAGGCGAGCCGACCGGTGCGATGTATGGTGTCCTCAACATGCTGCGCAGTCTAATCATGCAATATAAACCGACGCATGCAGCGGTGGTCTTTGACGCCAAGGGAAAAACCTTTCGTGATGAACTGTTTGAACATTACAAATCACATCGCCCGCCAATGCCGGACGATCTGCGTGCACAAATCGAACCCTTGCACGCGATGGTTAAAGCGATGGGACTGCCGCTGCTGGCGGTTTCTGGCGTAGAAGCGGACGACGTTATCGGTACTCTGGCGCGCGAAGCCGAAAAAGCCGGGCGTCCGGTGCTGATAAGCACAGGCGATAAAGATATGGCGCAGCTGGTGACGCCAAATATTACGCTTATCAATACCATGACGAATACCATCCTCGGCCCGGAAGAGGTGGTGAATAAGTACGGCGTGCCGCCAGAACTGATCATCGACTTCCTGGCGCTGATGGGTGATTCCTCTGATAACATCCCTGGCGTACCGGGCGTCGGTGAAAAAACCGCGCAAGCATTGCTACAAGGTCTTGGCGGACTGGATACGCTGTATGCCGAGCCGGAAAAAATTGCTGGCCTAAGCTTCCGTGGCGCGAAAACAATGGCGGCGAAGCTCGAGCAAAACAAAGAAGTGGCTTATCTCTCTTACCAGCTGGCGACGATTAAAACCGACGTTGAACTGGAGCTGACCTGTGAACAACTGGAAGTGCAGCAACCGGCGGCGGAAGAGCTGTTGGGGCTGTTCAAAAAGTATGAGTTCAAACGCTGGACTGCTGATGTCGAAGCGGGCAAATGGTTACAGGCCAAAGGGGCAAAACCAGCCGCGAAGCCGCAGGAAACCAGTGTTGCAGACGAAGCGCCAGAAGTGACGGCAACGGTGATTTCTTATGACAACTACGTCACCATCCTTGATGAAGAAACACTGAAAGCGTGGATTGCGAAGCTGGAAAAAGCGCCGGTATTTGCATTTGATACCGAAACCGACAGCCTTGATAACATCTCTGCTAACCTGGTCGGGCTTTCTTTTGCTATCGAGCCAGGCGTAGCGGCATATATTCCGGTTGCTCATGATTATCTTGATGCGCCCGATCAAATCTCTCGCGAGCGTGCACTCGAGTTGCTAAAACCGCTGCTGGAAGATGAAAAGGCGCTGAAGGTCGGGCAAAACCTGAAATACGATCGCGGTATTCTGGCGAACTACGGCATTGAGCTGCGTGGGATTGCGTTTGATACCATGTTGGAGTCCTACATTCTCAATAGCGTTGCCGGGCGTCACGATATGGACAGCCTCGCGGAACGTTGGTTGAAGCACAAAACCATCACTTTTGAAGAGATTGCGGGTAAAGGCAAAAATCAACTGACCTTTAACCAGATTGCCCTCGAAGAGGCCGGACGTTACGCCGCCGAAGATGCCGATGTCACCTTGCAGTTGCATCTGAAAATGTGGCCGGATCTGCAAAAACACAAAGGGCCGTTGAACGTCTTCGAGAATATCGAAATGCCGCTGGTGCCGGTGCTTTCACGCATTGAACGTAACGGTGTGAAGATCGATCCGAAAGTGCTACACAATCACTCTGAAGAGCTCACCTTGCGTCTGGCTGAGCTGGAAAAGAAAGCGCATGAAATTGCAGGTGAAGAATTTAATCTTTCTTCCACCAAGCAGTTGCAAACCATTCTGTTTGAAAAACAGGGTATTAAGCCGCTGAAGAAAACACCGGGTGGCGCGCCGTCAACGTCGGAAGAGGTACTGGAAGAACTGGCGCTGGACTATCCGTTGCCAAAAGTGATTCTGGAGTATCGTGGTCTGGCGAAGCTGAAATCGACCTACACCGACAAGCTGCCGCTGATGATCAATCCGAAAACCGGGTGTGTACATACCTCTTATCACCAGGCAGTAACCGCAACGGGACGTTTATCGTCAACCGATCCTAACCTGCAAAACATTCCGGTGCGTAACGAAGAAGGTCGTCGTATCCGCCAGGCGTTTATTGCGCCAGAGGATTATGTGATTGTCTCGGCGGACTACTCGCAGATTGAACTGCGCATTATGGCGCATCTCTCGCGTGACAAAGGCTTGCTGACCGCATTCGCGGAAGGAAAAGATATCCACCGGGCTACGGCGGCAGAAGTGTTTGGTTTGCCACTGGAAACCGTCACCAGCGAGCAACGCCGTAGCGCGAAAGCGATCAACTTTGGTCTGATTTATGGCATGAGTGCTTTCGGTCTGGCGCGGCAATTGAACATTCCACGTAAAGAAGCGCAGAAGTACATGGACCTTTACTTCGAACGCTACCCTGGCGTGCTGGAGTATATGGAACGCACCCGTGCTCAGGCGAAAGAGCAGGGCTACGTTGAAACGCTGGACGGACGCCGTCTGTATCTGCCGGATATCAAATCCAGCAATGGTGCTCGTCGTGCAGCGGCTGAACGTGCAGCCATTAACGCGCCAATGCAGGGAACCGCCGCCGACATTATCAAACGAGCGATGATTGCCGTTGATGCGTGGTTACAAGCTGAGCAACCGCGTGTGCGTATGATTATGCAGGTACACGATGAACTGGTATTTGAAGTTCATAAAGATGATGTCGATGCCGTCGCGAAGCAGATTCATCAACTGATGGAAAACTGTACCCGTCTGGATGTGCCGTTGCTGGTGGAAGTGGGGAGTGGCGAAAACTGGGATCAGGCGCACTAAGATTCGCCTGAACATGCCCTTTTTTCGTAAGTAAGCAACATAAGCTGTCACGTTTTGTGATGGCTATTAGAAATTCCTATGCAACAACTGAAAAAAAATTACAAAAAATGCTTTCTGAACTGAACAAAAAAGAGTAAAGTTAGTCGCGTAGGGTACAGAGGTAAGATGTTCTATCTTTCAGACCTTTTACTTCACGTAATCGGATTTGGCTGAATATTTTAGCCGCCCCAGTCAGTAATGACTGGGGCGTTTTTTATTGGGCGAAAGAAAAGATCTGTAATGCCTGATGCGCCATGTTTATCAGGCCAACGGTAGAATCGTAATCTATTGAATTTACCGGCCGGATACGCCACATCCGGCACAAGCATTAAGGCAAGAAAATTATTCGCCGTCCTGCGTTTCTTCGACAGGCTGCATCTCGCTAAACCAGGTATCCAGTTTCTGCCGCAGCTTGTCCACGCCTTGTTTCTTCAGTGAAGAGAACGTTTCAACCTGCACATCACCGTTAAACGCCAGCACCGCTTCACGCACCATATTCAATTGCGCTTTACGTGCGCCGCTTGCCAGTTTGTCCGCTTTGGTCAGCAGCACCAGTACGGCGATATTACTGTCTACCGCCCACTCAATCATCTGCTGATCGAGGTCTTTCAACGGATGGCGAATATCCATGAGTACCACCAGGCCTTGCAGGCTCTGACGTTTTTCGAGGTACTCGCCGAGCGCGCGTTGCCATTTGCGCTTCATCTCTTCCGGGACTTCCGCGTAGCCATAGCCGGGCAGGTCAACCAGACGCTTGCCGTCAGCCACTTCAAACAGGTTGATAAGCTGGGTGCGCCCTGGGGTTTTTGAGGTCCGCGCCAGGCTTTTCTGGTTAGTCAGCGTGTTCAGCGCGCTGGATTTACCTGCGTTGGAACGGCCTGCAAAAGCCACTTCAATTCCGGTATCGGAAGGTAGGTGGCGAATATCAGGCGCACTCATCACAAAATGCGTCTGTTGATAATTCAAATTAGTCAAAGCGGTCGTCTCCGTCAGTCAAAGCTTTGCGGCGATTATACCTGAACCATAATAAAAGGCGGATTTTTCGGCGTGAGCGTTGTAAGTAAAAGCCATACGCTTTGTGAGACATTGCCGATAGTCTTTATGCGAAATAGCAGAGAAAATTCTGCGATGCATGTCAAATAAGCTATATAAATCAGTTAATTGCTTTTATATAAAACTCTGAAAATGTGCAAATACTGATGGCGGTTGATTGTTTGTTTAAAGCAAAGGCGTAAAGTAGCACCCATAGAGCGAGGACGCTAACAGGAACAATGACTCAGGATGAGGGTCAGGAGCGCCAGGAGGCGAAGACAGAGGATTGTCAGGAAGACAAACGTCCGGAGACGTAATTAAACGGAAATGGAATCAACACGGATTGTTCCGGCTAATGGAAAAACAGGGTGTGTTGGCGGCCTGCAAGGATTGTAAGACCCGTTAAGGGTTATGAGTCAGGAAAAAAGGCGACAGAGTAATCTGTCGCCTTTTTTCTTTGCTTGCTTTCTGTTAGATTCCGCCGCAAATCTATACTGAATAAAACGGCTAAAAGACGAACCATTATGAAACCATCATCTTCAAACTCACGCAGCAAAGGTCATGCAAAAGCGCGTCGAAAAACACGCGAGGAGCTGGATCAGGAAGCTCGTGACCGTAAGCGTCAGAAAAAACGTCGTGGTCATGCGCCGGGCAGCCGCGCAGCAGGCGGTAACACCACGTCAGGCAGCAAAGGCCAGAACGCACCGAAAGATCCACGTATTGGCAGTAAAACCCCTATTCCATTGGGCGTGACTGAAAAAGTCACCAAACAGCACAAACCGAAGAGTGAGAAACCTATGCTTTCACCGCAGGCGGAGTTGGAGTTACTGGAAACGGATGAGCGTCTGGATGCGCTGCTGGAACGTCTGGAGGCAGGCGAAACCCTGAGCGCCGAAGAGCAATCCTGGGTGGATGCCAAACTGGATCGTATTGATGAGTTGATGCAGAAACTCGGCCTCTCTTATGACGATGACGAAGAAGAGGAAGAAGACGAGAAGCAAGAAGACATGATGCGTCTGCTGCGGGGCAACTAACGGATTGCCGCCGTGGGCCTTCCCGTTCTGCTGATAACCCTTCCGGTTATATGTTATCTGGTGTGGTTATTCGTTAAACTACAGCGGTTGTCGCGGCGACAAAAGTGGCTGCGCAACCGGCTGATGACTCGAAACGGGCATCCGCCGGTACGCCGTAGCCGCCAGAGACGCCATCGGAAGGAGTGAGCATGTCTGTACAGCAAATCGACTGGGATCTGGCCCTGATCCAGAAATATAACTATTCCGGGCCACGATACACCTCGTACCCGACCGCGCTGGAGTTTTCAGAAGACTTCGGCGAACAGGCGTTTTTACAAGCCGTGGCGCGCTATCCTGAGCGTCCATTATCTCTCTACGTACATATCCCGTTCTGCCATAAGCTTTGTTACTTCTGCGGTTGCAATAAGATAGTGACTCGCCAGCAGCACAAGGCTGATCAGTATCTGGACGCACTGGAGCAAGAAATCGTCCATCGTGCACCGCTTTTTGCCGGGCGCAAGGTGAGCCAGCTGCACTGGGGCGGTGGAACGCCGACATATCTGAACAAAGCGCAAATCAGCCGTCTGATGAAGCTGCTGCGCGAAAACTTCCAGTTCAATGCCGATGCGGAGATCTCGATCGAAGTCGATCCGCGGGAAATCGAACTGGATGTACTCGATCATTTACGCGCCGAAGGCTTTAATCGCCTGAGCATGGGCGTGCAGGACTTCAACAAAGAAGTGCAACGTCTGGTTAACCGCGAGCAGGATGAAGAGTTCATCTTTGCACTGCTTAACCATGCGCGTGAGATTGGCTTTACCTCCACCAACATCGACCTGATTTACGGCCTGCCGAAACAGACGCCGGAGAGTTTCGCCTTTACCCTGAAACGCGTGGCGGAACTTAACCCCGATCGCCTGAGTGTCTTTAACTACGCGCATTTGCCGACCATTTTTGCTGCTCAGCGTAAAATCAAAGATGCTGACCTGCCGAGTCCGCAGCAAAAACTCGATATCCTGCAGGAAACCATCGCCTTCCTGACACAATCGGGCTATCAGTTTATCGGTATGGATCACTTTGCCCGTCCGGATGACGAGCTGGCGGTGGCCCAGCGTGAAGGCGTGCTGCATCGTAACTTCCAGGGCTACACCACTCAGGGCGATACCGACCTGCTGGGGATGGGCGTTTCAGCCATCAGCATGATTGGCGACTGCTACGCGCAGAATCAGAAAGAGTTGAAGCAGTACTATCAGCAAGTGGATGAACAAGGCAATGCGCTGTGGCGTGGTATTGCGCTAACGCGTGATGACTGTATTCGTCGCGATGTAATTAAGTCGCTCATCTGCAACTTCCGTCTGGATTACGCCCCTATTGAGCAACAGTGGGATTTGCACTTCGCTGATTACTTTGCGGAAGATCTCAAACTACTTGCCCCGTTAGCAAAAGATGGGCTGGTGGATGTGGATGAGAAGGGGATTCAGGTGACGGCGAAAGGTCGCTTGCTGATCCGCAACATTTGCATGTGCTTTGATACCTATCTGCGCCAGAAAGCGCGGATGCAGCAGTTCTCACGGGTGATTTAAAGAGTGAATGGCGCTTCGTTTACAAGGTAGAAAACGAAAGCGCCATCAATGTGCTGAGAACAAGATTGCTTGATGCGCTGGTTAAGAAAACCTGTTGAAATTATTGCTTTTGTAGGCCGGATAAGGCGTTTACGCTGCATCCGGCATCTGAGCATGATGCCTGATGCGACGCTGGTCGCGTCTTATCAGGCCTTGTATTATCCCTCCTGTGCAGAGAAAATCGGCCAGTTTTCTCTGCCTGCAGTCCGCATGCCGTATCGGGCCTTAGGTTTTCAACCTGTTGCGTAGATTTATGCAGCGGACTGCCTTTCTCCCAAAGTGATAAACCGGACAGTATCATGGACCGGTTTTCCCGGTAATCCGTATTTGCAAGGTTGGTTTCACGATGGAACATGAACTTCATTATATCGGTATCGACACCGCTAAAGAGAAACTGGATGTCGATGTGTTGCGTCCTGATGGTCGTCATCGCACCAAAAAATTCGCTAACACCACTAAAGGGCACGATGAGCTGGTGAGCTGGCTGAAGGGTCACAAGATTGACCATGCGCATATCTGCATCGAAGCGACCGGCACCTATATGGAACCTGTCGCAGAGTGCCTTTACGATGCAGGCTACATAGTGTCAGTCATTAATCCTGCGTTGGGTAAAGCTTTCGCTCAGAGTGAAGGACTGCGTAACAAGACTGATACCGTGGATGCGCGCATGCTGGCAGAGTTCTGTCGTCAGAAGCGCCCTGCAGCCTGGGAAGCGCCTCACCCGCTTGAACGCGCGTTGCGTGCCCTGGTAGTACGCCACCAGGCGCTGACAGATATGCACACGCAGGAACTGAACCGCACTGAAACGGCGCGGGAAGTCCAGAGACCGAGCATTGATGCTCACCTTCTGTGGCTTGAAGCAGAGCTGAAGCGTCTTGAGAAGCAGATAAAAGACCTGACAGACGATGATCCGGATATGAAACACCGCAGGAAACTGCTGGAAAGTATCCCGGGTATCGGAGAGAAAACATCTGCGGTATTACTGGCTTATATCGGTCTGAAGGACCGCTTCGCCCATGCCAGACAGTTCGCCGCTTTTGCGGGTCTGACACCACGGCGTTATGAATCAGGCAGTAGTGTGAGAGGGGCAAGCCGGTTGAGTAAAGCCGGACATGTGTCGCTTCGCAGGGCGTTGTATATGCCTGCAATGGTAGCCACCAGTAAGACTGAGTGGGGACGGGCGTTCCGCGACCGTCTGGCGGCTAATGGCAAGAAAGGAAAAGTGATTCTCGGCGCGATGATGCGCAAGCTGGCACAGGTGGCGTATGGAGTGCTGAAGTCAGGCGTACCGTTCGATGCGTCACGGCATAATCCGGTAGCTGCGTAAAAATCGCGGAAGGGATGAAAAAAACAGCGCCTGACGGCGCTGTGTCTGGCATGCCTGCAATCTGGGAAACCAGGGTAGAAAAAAACTTGCAGGCCATAACAGTATCTACGACTTTCTCCGCATCCGGCATAAACAACGAGCTTCAGCTAAACAGCCCAATCATCGCAGCACACAGCACGGCAGCAACGGCAGTTTGCGGTGTGTGGCTGTCAACTGCGCCACTCGATACCAGATTAATTATTGATTCCAGCATAATGACTCTCCCCGTTTTCCGGGCAAGATCATACTGAACTTATCGGAACAGTAAAGCGCAAAATACCAGCAATTTGCGCTCAATAATCAATCTTTACACACAAGCCGTGAATCACTCCATCCCCAGCTCTTTTAACTTCCGTGTCAGTGTGTTGCGACCCCAGCCAAGCAGCCGCGCCGCTTCTTGTTTATGCCCCTGCGTATGTCGCAACGCGGTTGTCAGTAATGTCCGCTCAAGCTCAGGCTGCGCTTCGGAAAGCAGGTTTTGATGACCGGAACGTAGCGCTCTGTCTGCCCATTGCGCTAAAAGTGTCGCCCAACTGTCCGGTTGCATTTGCGAAGTACTCTCCGCAACCGTTGATTCAAACAGTTCGCCAGGCAAATCCTGAATCAACACTTCCTGCCCGGCGGCCATCACCGTTAGCCAGCGACAGGTGTTTTCCAGCTGGCGCACGTTACCCGGCCATGCCAGACGCGTCAGCGCGGCTTCGGTTTCCGGATGCAGCAACTTCGCTTCTACGCCCAGTTCGCGCGCGGCAACCTGTAAAAAATGGCGTGCCAGACGGGGAATATCTTCCCGACGCTCACGCAGCGGCGGCAGATGAACGCGGATAACGTTCAGGCGGTGGAACAAATCCTCACGGAACTTGCCTTCCTGTACCCGCTGTTCGAGATTCTGATGGGTCGCAGCGATAATCCGCACATCCACTTTCACCGGCGCATAGCCGCCAACGCGATAAAACTGACCGTCTGCCAGCACGCGCAGCAAACGCGTCTGTACATCGAGCGGCATATCGCCAATTTCATCGAGGAATAACGTGCCGCCATCGGCCTGTTCAAAACGCCCCTGACGAATAGTATTCGCGCCGGTAAACGCGCCTTTCTCGTGACCGAACAGTTCTGATTCGATCAAATCCTTCGGGATAGCCGCCATATTCAGCGCGATAAACGGCGCTTTGGCTCGAGGACTGTGGCGATGCAGGGCATGAGCGACCAGTTCTTTACCGGTGCCGGATTCGCCGTTAATCAGCACGCTAATAGAAGAACGTGAAAGCCGACCGATAATCCGGAACACGTCCTGCATGGCTGGCGCTTCGCCGATGATATCGGTCGTCGGGCCGTTAAGCTGAACATTACGCGGTTGCTGCTGTTCCTGATAATGGCTGATGGCGCGCTCAACCAGCGCCACGGCTTCGTCGATATCAAACGGTTTGGGCAGATAATCAAACGCCCCTTGTTGATAGGCGCTGACGGCAGCATCCAGATCGGAATGTGCGGTCATAATGATGACCGGAAGCATCGGATGGCGCTGTTTAATCTGCTTGAGCAGCGCAAGCCCGTCCATTCCCGGCATACGGATATCTGAAAGCAGCACATCCGGCGTTTTGCTCGCCAGCGCCTCCAGTACTTCCGCGCCGTTCTCAAATGTCGTACAGGTTAAACCCGCTCCAGCGAGCGCACGTTCAAGCACCCAACGGATGGAACTATCGTCATCGACTACCCAGACTATCCCTCGTTGCATAAACGTCACCTTTATTTCCTGATAGGCAGGTAAACCGAGAACTCGGTATGACCTGGCCAACTGGTAAATTCAATTTTGCCTGAATGCTGATCAATCAAATTACGGGCGATGGATAAGCCAAGCCCGGTGCCACCTTCGCGGCCGCTGACCATCGGGTAAAACAGCGTATCCTGCAAATGAGGCGGAATGCCTGGCCCGTTATCTTCCACATCAATCCGCGCTGCCAGCCGATAGCGCTCGCCGTGTAAGGTCAGTTGAAACGCGGTGCGGGTACGCAGAATGATTTCACCACCTTCCGGCCCCAGTGCCTGTAGCGCATTGCGCACAATATTCAGCAATACCTGTTCAATTTGATCCGGGTCGTGCGCCAGTTCCGGCAGGCTGGGGTCGTAATCACGAATCAACCGCACGTTGTCCGGCAGTTCCATCGACACCAGCGTCACCACGCGTTCAGCCACTTTGTGAATACTTTCGGTAACGCGCGTACCGGGCAGTTGCGGCCCCAACAGACGGTCGACCAGATTTCGCAACCGATCCGCCTGTTCAATAATCACTTTGGTATATTCCAGCAGTGACGGGTCAGGTAATGCTTTGCTGAGCAACTGGGCCGCGCCACGTAAACCGCCAAGCGGATTTTTAATCTCATGCGCCAGGCCGCGCACTAAATCACGGGCAGCAACCTGCTGGGCGTGCTGTAGCTGTTCCTGACTTAAGCGGCGCTGGTTATCCATCGGTGCCATCTCCAGCAGGATCATGCCGTCCGGCATACGCTGGGCCGTCACAGAAAGGATATGCGAGCGCCCGTCGATCACCAGCGTCACTTCGTTATCGGTAAAACCTTGCCCCGCCTCCAGACTTTCTTGCATCAGCTCGATATTTAATGAGAAGTAGCTCAACAGTTCCGGTAACGGCGTACCAAACAATTTGCGGGAGCTTTGGGCGAGCAGTTGTTGCGCGGCGGGGTTGGCGTAATGGATTGCCAGGTTGTCATCAATTAACAAAATACTGTTAATCAGCGAGTTGAGGATCTGCCCAGCATCGGGCTGCGTGCCTGTTGCCATAAAGCAGTCTCCTGAACAGGTTGCACCATTTTAGTGCATTATAGCTTTTTACGGATAAAAAGCGCGAAGCATCAAAGAAGTTACGGAGAAAAAAGCCCATGCAGAGATGGGCTGAAAGTTTCCACGGCAACTAAATCCCGGCCTTCTATGCACCGGGTAGTACAACTTCAACTATTAGACGCTGTAGTACAGCTCAAACTCTACCGGATGCGGAGTCATACGCACGCGGTCATTTTCTTCGCGACGCAGAGCGATGTACGCATCAATGGCTTCGTCAGTGAACACGCCACCGGCTTTCAGGAACTCGCGGTCCAGATCCAGTTCGTTCAGTGCTTCTTCCAGAGAACCAGCAACCTGTGGGATCTCTTTCGCTTCTTCTGGCGGCAGGTCATACAGGTTTTTGTCCATGGCTTCGCCTGGGTGGATCTTGTTCTTGATGCCATCAAGACCGGCCATCAGCAGGGCAGCAAAGCACAGGTACGGGTTAGCCGCCGGATCCGGGAAACGGACTTCGATACGACGTGCTTTCGGAGAAGAAACCACCGGAATACGGATAGACGCAGAACGGTTGCGTGCAGAGTAAGCCAGCATTACCGGTGCTTCGTAGCCCGGGACCAGACGCTTATAAGAGTTGGTGGTCGGGTTTGCCAGGGCGTTAATCGCTTTAGCGTGTTTGATTACGCCGCCAATGTAGTACAGCGCCTGCTCAGACAGACCTGCGTATTTGTCGCCTGCGAACAGGTTAACGCCGTTTTTAGACAGCGACATGTGGCAGTGCATACCGGAGCCGTTATCACCGAACATCGGTTTTGGCATAAAGGTCGCGGTTTTACCGAAGCGGTGCGCCACGTTGTGCACAACATATTTGTAGATCTGAATTTCGTCAGCTTTTTTGGTCATGGTATTGAAGCGGGTAGCCACTTCGTTCTGACCAGCAGTCGCTACTTCGTGGTGATGGGCTTCAACCACCAGACCCATCTGTTCCATCACCAGACACATTTCAGAACGAATATCCTGAGCAGAGTCTACTGGTGGCACCGGGAAGTAACCGCCTTTCACTGCCGGACGGTGACCTTTGTTACCACCTTCGTATTGGGTGGAGGAGTTCCATGCGCCTTCGATATCGTCGATAGCAACGTGGGAACCGGAGATAGAAGATCCGAAACGGATGTCATCGAACAGGAAGAATTCAGGTTCTGGCCCGAACAGTACGGTGTCGGCAATGCCAGTAGAACGCAGGTAATCTTCAGCGCGCTTCGCGATGGAACGCGGGTCACGGTCATAGCCTTGCAGGGTGCCTGGTTCAAGGATATCGCAACGGATAATCAGGGTAGAGTCCGCGAAGAACGGGTCAATCACTGCGGTGGATGCGTCTGGCATCAGCACCATGTCGGATTCGTTAATGCCTTTCCAGCCGCCAATCGAGGAGCCGTCAAACATTTTGCCTTCTTCGAAGAATTCAGCATTCACCTGATGAGCAGGGATAGTGACGTGCTGTTCTTTACCTTTGGTATCGGTGAAGCGCAAATCAACAAACTTCACTTCGTGCTCGTTCAGCATCGTCAGTACGTGTTCAGCGGACATACTTTAACTCTCCTGGATTGGTCATGGTCGTCGTGGTAACGAAATCTGCAATTATTTTGGCCGTGTCGCCGTAAAAAAGATAAAGCGAAAACTGTGCCAACTTTTAAATTGCCCCTAAAAGGCGTTATCATGCGCACCATCGTGCAAAAGGGCTGCACCACGATGTTAATGTTGCACCAATATAGTGCTTCAATGGAAACATTAAGCACCATATTGGTGCAATGACCTTTGGATAACCCTTTTTATGCTCCGTGAAAGCGATCACAAAGGGACTCTGCAATACTTGTTTGCGGAGGATGTTTGTGATCCTGTTTTGTAGTGCGATTAATCCGTGTACAATAACGCGCTATTTCTAATGCCTGAGGCAAAGTTGTGATCGAAAAATTGCGTAATATCGCCATCATCGCGCACGTAGACCATGGTAAAACCACCCTGGTAGACAAGCTGCTCCAACAATCCGGTACGTTCGACTCTCGTGCCGAAACCCAAGAGCGCGTGATGGACTCCAACGATTTGGAGAAAGAGCGTGGGATTACCATCCTCGCGAAAAACACCGCTATCAAATGGAATGATTACCGTATCAACATCGTTGATACCCCGGGGCACGCCGACTTCGGTGGTGAAGTTGAACGTGTAATGTCCATGGTAGACTCAGTGCTGCTGGTGGTTGACGCATTTGACGGCCCGATGCCGCAAACGCGCTTCGTAACCAAAAAAGCGTTTGCTTACGGCCTGAAGCCAATTGTTGTTATCAACAAAGTTGACCGCCCTGGCGCGCGTCCTGACTGGGTTGTGGATCAGGTATTTGACCTGTTCGTTAACCTCGACGCGACCGACGAGCAGCTGGACTTCCCGATCGTTTACGCTTCTGCGCTGAACGGTATCGCCGGTCTGGACCACGAAGATATGGCGGAAGACATGACCCCGCTGTATCAGGCAATTGTTGACCACGTTCCTGCGCCGGACGTTGACCTTGACGGTCCGTTCCAGATGCAGATTTCTCAGCTCGATTACAACAGCTATGTTGGCGTTATCGGCATTGGCCGCATCAAGCGCGGTAAAGTGAAGCCGAACCAGCAGGTCACTATCATCGATAGCGAAGGCAAAACCCGCAACGCGAAAGTCGGTAAAGTGCTGGGCCACCTCGGTCTGGAACGTATCGAAACCGATCTGGCGGAAGCTGGCGATATCGTGGCGATCACGGGCCTGGGCGAACTGAACATTTCTGACACCGTTTGCGACACGCAAAACGTTGAAGCGCTGCCGGCACTCTCCGTTGATGAGCCGACCGTTTCTATGTTCTTCTGCGTTAACACCTCACCGTTCTGCGGTAAAGAAGGTAAGTTCGTAACGTCTCGTCAGATTCTGGATCGTCTGAACAAAGAACTGGTACACAACGTTGCGCTGCGCGTAGAAGAAACTGAAGACGCCGATGCGTTCCGCGTTT
This sequence comes from Escherichia sp. HH091_1A, assembly GCF_030295175.1. Lineage (NCBI taxonomy): Bacteria > Pseudomonadati > Pseudomonadota > Gammaproteobacteria > Enterobacterales > Enterobacteriaceae > Escherichia > Escherichia sp. HH091_1A. The sequence continues at coordinate 4,741,615 of NZ_AP025747.1, forward strand.
CTGGTCGTGGCGAACTGCACCTGTCTGTTCTGATCGAAAACATGCGTCGTGAAGGTTTCGAACTGGCGGTATCCCGTCCGAAAGTTATCTTCCGTGAAATTGACGGTCGTAAACAAGAGCCGTATGAAAACGTGACTCTGGACGTTGAAGAACAGCATCAGGGTTCTGTAATGCAGGCGCTGGGCGAACGTAAAGGCGACCTGAAAAACATGAATCCAGACGGTAAAGGCCGCGTACGTCTCGACTACGTGATCCCAAGCCGTGGTCTGATTGGCTTCCGTTCTGAGTTCATGACCATGACTTCTGGTACGGGTCTGCTGTACTCCACCTTCAGCCACTACGACGACGTACGTCCGGGTGAAGTGGGTCAGCGTCAGAACGGCGTACTGATCTCTAACGGTCAGGGTAAAGCGGTCGCGTTCGCGCTGTTCGGTCTGCAGGATCGCGGTAAGCTGTTCCTCGGTCACGGTGCCGAAGTTTACGAAGGTCAGATTATCGGTATTCACAGCCGTTCTAACGACCTGACTGTAAACTGTCTGACCGGTAAGAAACTGACCAACATGCGTGCTTCCGGTACTGACGAAGCCGTTGTTCTGGTTCCGCCTATCCGCATGACTCTGGAACAAGCGCTGGAGTTCATCGATGATGACGAACTGGTAGAAGTGACTCCGACCTCTATCCGTATTCGTAAACGTCACCTGACGGAAAACGATCGTCGTCGCGCCAACCGCGCACCGAAAGACGATTAATTTCGTTTTTTAGTCATAAAAAACCTGCCAGTGATGGCAGGTTTTTTTTTGCCTGTCGTAAGTTCTCACCAGTGCGAGTATCTCCCTTATAAGTTTGTGGTTACGTCAATAGAGAGCTTTGTCACAATTATCTGCAAAGTCATACGCTGTTAATTGCTTTCTTTTTTGGCGTAAGCGTAAGATGCCTAATCTGGTTTAAACCAAAAGGATTAAACAATGGCGGAGAATCAATCCACCGTAGAAAATGCAAAAGAGAAACTGGATCGGTGGTTGAAAGATGGCATCACCACGCCGGGTGGAAAACTCCCTTCAGAAAGAGAGCTGGGAGAGCTGCTGGGCATTAAACGTATGACGTTACGCCAGGCGTTGCTGAACCTTGAGGCAGAATCCAAAATTTTCCGTAAGGATCGTAAAGGGTGGTTCGTGACTCAGCCGCGATTTAATTACAGTCCGGAGCTGTCGGCGAGCTTTCAGCGGGCCGCAATTGAGCAAGGGCGGGAACCTTCCTGGGGCTTTACTGAGAAAAGCCGTACCAGCGACATTCCCGAGACGCTCGCGCCACTGGTTGCAGTGACGCCATCAACTGAACTCTATCGCATTACCGGCTGGGGGGCGCTGGAAGGACATAAAGTTTTCTATCACGAAACATATATTAATCCTGAAGTTGCCCCAGGTTTTATAGAGCAACTTGAAAACCACTCATTTTCTTCAGTCTGGGAAAAATGCTACCAAAAAGAGACGGTAGTAAAAAAACTGGTTTTCAAACCCGTAAGAATGCCGGGTGATATCAGTAAATTTCTTGGCGGTTCAGCGGGCATGCCTGCGATCTTAATTGAAAAACATCGCGCTGACCAGCAAGGCAATATTGTCCAGATAGATATTGAATATTGGCGATTTGAGGCCGTGGATCTCATCATTAATCTGTAGGTGTTTTATGGTGACAATAAATAACGCAAGAAAGATTCTACAACGTGTCGATACTCTTCCTCTTTATTTGCATGCCTACGCTTTTCATTTAAATATGCGGCTGGAAAGAGTATTGCCGGCTGATTTACTTGATATTGCAAGTGAAAATAATCTGCGAGGCGTCAAAATTCATGTTCTGGATGGCGAGCGTTTTTCTCTGGGCAATATGGCAGATAAAGAACTCTCTGCCTTTGGCGATAAAGCCCGCCATCTGAACCTTGATATTCATATTGAAACCAGTGCCTCAGATAAGGCATCTATTGACGAAGCCGTTGCCATTGCGTTGAAAACTGGGGCATCGTCAGTACGTTTTTATCCGCGTTATGAAGGTAATTTGCGCGACGTATTATCGATCATTGCTAACGATATTGCCTATGTTCGGGAAACATATCGGGACAGCGGCCTGACCTTTACGATCGAACAGCATGAAGATTTAAAAAGCCATGAACTGGTGTCGCTGGTCAAAGACAGTGAGATGAAATCACTTTCCTTACTGTTTGATTTTGCGAATATGATCAATGCGAATGAGCATCCCATAGACGCTTTAAAAACGATGGCACCACATATTACTCAGGTGCATATCAAAGATGCCTTGATTGTTAAAGAACAAGGTGGCCTGGGACATAAAGCCTGTATTTCAGGTCAGGGAGATATGCCATTTAAAGAATTATTAACGCACCTTATCTGCTTGGGTGATGATGAGCCACAGGTGACGGCATATGGCCTGGAAGAAGAGGTTGATTATTATGCTCCGGCGTTCCGCTTTGAAGACGAAGATGATAATCCGTGGATCCCTTATCGCCAGATGAGTGAAACACCACTGCCAGAAAATCATTTACTGGATGCGCGGTTACGTAAAGAAAAAGAAGATGCAATTAATCAGATAAATCATGTGCGTAACGTACTACAACAAATCAAACAAGAGGCAAACCATCTTCTGAACCACTAATAAGTTTTAACTCATCCGCTGTTAATAAAAACCATTCCATAAGAATGGCCGGTATCTTATTGCCTTTAGAACAGTGATTTTCAAAATCGCTTAGGGGATGTTATGCTCACGAAAAAGAAATGGGCGTTATTTAGTCTATTAACACTGTGTGGCGGTACAATTTATAAATTACCGTCGTTGAAAGATGCGTTTTATATCCCGATGCAGGAATATTTCCATTTGACCAATGGTCAAATTGGTAATGCTATGTCGGTAAACTCATTTGTCACCACAGTGGGATTTTTTCTGTCTATTTATTTTGCCGATAAACTACCGCGCAGATACACCATGTCATTCTCACTCATTGCGACAGGATTACTGGGTGTTTATTTGACGACAATGCCGGGGTATTGGGGCATCCTCTTTGTCTGGGCGCTATTTGGTGTTACCTGCGACATGATGAACTGGCCTGTCTTGCTCAAGTCGGTAAGTCGACTGGGCAATAGCGAACAACAAGGTCGTTTGTTTGGCTTCTTCGAAACAGGGCGTGGAATTGTCGATACTGTGGTGGCATTTTCTGCGTTGGCAGTATTTACCTGGTTTGGCAGTGGCTTGTTGGGCTTTAAAGCGGGTATCTGGTTCTATTCCCTTATTGTGATTGCCGTGGGCGTTATCATTTTCTTTGTACTCAATGACAAAGAAGAGGCACCGTCCGTGGAGGTGAAAAAAGAAGACGAAGCATCGCAAAACACCAGTATGACTTCGGTGCTGAGAGATAAAACCATCTGGCTTATCGCTTTCAACGTCTTCTTCGTTTACGCGGTTTACTGTGGCCTGACATTCTTCATTCCATTCCTGAAAAACATCTATCTGCTGCCCGTTGCGCTGGTGGGGGCTTATGGAATCATTAACCAATACTGTCTGAAAATGATCGGTGGACCGATTGGTGGCATGATTTCAGATAAGATCCTGAAATCGCCGAGTAAATATCTATGCTACACCTTTATCATCAGTACCGCTGCGCTCGTACTGTTGATTATGCTGCCGCACGAAAGTATGCCGGTCTATTTAGGGATGGCCTGTACATTAGGCTTTGGCGCGATAGTCTTTACACAGCGAGCCGTATTTTTTGCACCTATCGGCGAAGCAAAAATTGCTGAAAATAAAACAGGCGCGGCGATGGCGTTGGGTAGCTTTATCGGTTACGCCCCGGCGATGTTCTGCTTCAGTCTGTATGGCTACATTCTGGATTTAAACCCGGGGATTATTGGCTACAAAATCGTGTTTGGCATTATGGCCTGCTTCGCATTCTGTGGTGCGGTGGTTTCCGTAATGCTGGTTAAGCGAATTAGCCAACGTAAGAAAGAGATGTTGGCGGCTGAAGCTTGATTAATGGCCGGATGTGTTTAATCCGGCCAATGAAAACCGTATCAACCGTAGGCCGGATAAGGCGTTTACGCCGCATCCGGCAGTTTCACATCAGAAGAAATACTTCGTCCCGATACGAATCTGGTTTTGCTCGCGGTGGTATGGTTCTATATTACGATCTAACCAGCGTAATTCGAAATAAGGGAGCCAGTGTTCATTAATACGGTAACGGAAGGTATTAGTGATTTCCCAGTGATGATCTTTTCCATTGCTGCTATTAAAGTCATTTACGCGTATGAAATAATGTGGCTCAAATGTATAGGAGAATTTCTCGGTGATTTTAAAATTCCAGTAGGTACCAATTTCATAGGTGTCATTATTATCCAGCTCCCCGTTCAAATCTGTTGAACTATAGTTATTATGGTTATAGCGATTTCGCACTGTCAGATTAAACCATGGTACAAATTTATAGTTGACGTCCAGATACACTGCGCCACCCGAACCGATGCTCTTATCATTAATTAATCCACCGGGCTGGATGGTTAATTTATCGGTTGGTTTGAATAAAGGATACCAACCTTCAATTTCATTGTAGCCATGTTTAAGCTCATCTTCTCTCTGAAAATTATAGGTATTGGTTAACATGATACCCGCGCCCATATCGAAGTTATAACCTACACGTAGCATAATTTCTGCCTGATCGGAGGCGAGATTATATGCCTCCCTGTTTTCGACGTATGCGCCAGCAAATACCGAGGCAGAGGTCAGAGAAGATAATAAAATTATTGCATTAATCTTTTTCATAATAAGTCCATTTTTTTAACGTGGGGGGGCCGCCACCCATCAGGATGGAAATAGCGGCTATTGACATTTATAACGTTACAGAAGCAGTTTTTTCTTTTGTCTCAATCTCTTTTTTTTTACGTTGGTTGATGTCCTCAATAATTAACGCAAAACGTTTTTCATTGAGCGTGTAAAAGAATCCCATCGTCAATGCAGCAATTATCGCCAGCGCACAAGGCCAAATAAAAATGAGCTGACGCAAACCCTGTAATGTTGCATCGCTTTGCGCGATGTTGGGAACATAACCGATTTGCGTCAGCATAATGCCTGGCAAGAAGCCAGCAAGTGCGGCTGAAATTTTACGAAAGAAGGTATAACCGGTATAAACAGAACCTTCGGCACGAATACCGGTTTTCCATTCACCATAATCTACGGTATCCGGTACCAGCGCCCAGTTCAGGCTGTTTACAAAGGCCGTACCAAAAAAGGCGACACAAGAGAACATGACGAAAGTGAAAGAGTTACTGCCCCAGAAATAATTCAGGATATCCCCCACCGCCCACAGCACCATGCCAGCTAAATAAACCTGTTTTTTACCAAAACATTTTACAGTTAATGGCACCAGCAATACGCCGATGAGGATGCATCCCATACTGAAGAATCCCATCCACGACAATAAATTAATATCATTCAGCACATACTGGGTGTAATAGACCTGAATTGCCAGTTTGATATTAAATGCCGCCAGGGTACACAGGTTAGCAATGCATAAAACCAGCAATGGCGGATTACGAAATATCGCGCAAAAAGATTTGAGAATACTGGCTTTATGTCCGGTTGGCGTCGTGTCCACATAATGCTCTTTGACGCCTCTGTAGCACAGCATCATAAAAATAAAGCCACCAATGGAGAACATCAGTGCAGCGCAGGCATAACCGACAGTGGAGTCAGAAAAAAGCGACTGCAATGGAATAAATGCTACGGTACAAATCAATAGCCCTATGGTTGCACCACCCTGGCGGTAAGCCGCAAGCTGCGCGCGCTCATTGGGGTTTTTGGTAATTGCTGGGATCATCGCGCCATACGAGCAGTTCATCAGACTGTATGAAAGTCCAAACATCATAAACAGCGCGGTGGCAATCGTCGTTTTAATCGGCAAACTAAAAGTGGTGGCGATAAACTGGAGCGTTGCAATTAACGCCGCCGGAACCGCTGCATATAAAATAAAGGGACGAAATTTGCCTTTAGGCCCAATATTTTTCCGCGAGTCGAGTAAAAATCCGGTGAGCATATCGGTAAACGCGGTAAAGAATTTCGCCACCAGAAAGATAATCCCGCCATAGTAAGCAGGCATCCCTAATTCATCGGTATAAAATTTGAGGAGATACAGAGTGCCGATGCTAAGCATTAAATTCGAACCGATGTCGCCCATGCCATAAGCGATTTTTTCCCGCAGATTCAGTTTTAATGTCAGTGGATTATGGTCAGACATAATCACTCCTTATAACGCCCCGCAGGGCGTTGTTTATTATTTATGCCGTGCGTTTACGGGCTTCTATTTCTTCAACAATGCGGACGTACATTTTCTCGTTCAGACTGTAGAAGCAACCCATCGCAACAATGGTGACTACCGCCAGTGCGCTTGGGTAGATGAAGATCAGCTGGCGTAAACCTTCGATGGTATGGTCAGCCTGCGCCACGTTTGGCACATAGCCGATTTGCGTCAGCATCCAGCCGGGGAAGAAACCAGCCAGCGCCTGAGACACTTTGCGAAAGAAGGTGAAGCCGGTGTAGACCGTTCCTTCCGAACGAACGCCGGTGCGCCACTCGCCGTACTCGACGGTGTCAGAAACCAGCGCCCAGTTCAGGCTGTTAACAAACGCTGAGCCGAAGAACGCCAGGCAGGAGAACGCCACAAAGCTGACCGAGCCGCCGCCGAAGAAATAGTTGAGCAGATCGCCCAGCACCCAGATCAGCAGACCGCCGATATAGACCTTCTTCTTACCAAAACGTCTGACTGCGCCAGGCATCAGGAACACGCCGATGAAAATACAGCCCATGCTGAAAAATCCCATATACGACAACAGGATGGGATCGTTAAGTACGTACTGGGTGTAATAGACCTGGATGGCGAGCTTGACGTTAAACGCCCCTAAGGTGCAGAGGTTGGCAATACACAGAATGAACAGTGGGCGGTTACCCGCAATTGCGCGGAAAGACTGCAACAAGCCAGGCTTTTGCGCTGGATTGGTAGGTTGGGTTTCGACATAACGCTCTTTCACGCCCGAGTAGCAGATCCACATAAACAGCAGGCCGAACAGTGAAAACAGCGTGGCGGCGAAGATATAGCCAAGTTGCTGATTACCCTCGATAAGATTCATAACCGGCACGAATCCCACCGTACAAAGCAGCAGGCCCAATGTAGCGCCACCCTGACGCCATGCCGCCAGTGATGCGCGTTCGTTGGGGTTTTTGGTAATAGCGGGGACCATTGCGCCATAAGAGCAGTTCATCATGCTGAAAAACAGCCCGTAGAGCATAAACAGGATAGTGGCCATCACCGTTTTACCGGTGACATCAAACGGTGTGCCGACAAAGTTGGCGATCGCCAGTAAGGTGACCGGGAATGACGCATACAGAATAAAAGGACGGAACTTACCTTTTGGACCGATCTTGCGTCGGGAATCGAGCATGATGCCGGTACCCATATCGGTAAACGCAGTAAAGAACTTCGAAATCAAAAAGATAATGCCGCCATAGGTACCAGGCAGCCCCAGAACGTCGGTATAAAACTTCAAAAGATAAAGCGTGCCGATATCCAGCAGGATGTTAGAGGCCAGATCGCCGATACCGTAAGAGAGTTTCTCTTTAAAGGGCAGGCGTAAAGTAGCCGGATCTTCCGTTGTGATGTGACTCATCGTTGTTCTCCCTTTGCCCGTGAGTTTCCCCACGGGCGGACGTGATTAGATGCTTTTTAACGACGCGAACAGTGCCGCCCATTCGCTGTCGGTGCGATAAAAGACCGGCGGTTTACCGATGGGCGCATTAACGGTAACTTCCCCGCCCCGGAACGCTTCACCTGTCCAGGCGTGGACCCAGTTATCCTCCGGCAGATAGAGCGTCCAGTCGCTGCGGCCTTGTTCATGCACCGGAGCGACCAGAATGTCGCGACCTAACAGGTACTGATATTTCAGGGTGTAGGTCTGCGCGTCGTCTTCGTAGTGCAGGAACAGCGGGCGCATAACCGGCAGGCCGGACTTCGCATTCAGCGCGACGGCCTCTTTCAGGTAAGGTTTCAGGGTGGTGAAGACGGTGGTCATACGGGCAAAATGGGCGATGGTTTCCGCGTCGCCGTCAAACTGCCAGTTGTCGCCAGGACGGTTACCTTCGTGGGTGCGCATCATCGGCGTGAAGGCGCTGAAATCGCACCAGCGCAGCAGCAGCTCTTTGCTGCGCTTCATCTCAAACAGGGTGGTGTAACCGCCAATGTCACTGTGATGCAGGCCATGCCCGGTCATCGCCAGCGAGAGCGCCGCCGGAACAACCGACGCCAGGCCATCGTCCAGACTCCAGTCGACGTTCTGGTCGCCCGCCCACATCATGGTGGAGTATTTCTGGCTACCGGTAGAACCGGCGCGCATAAAGAAAAGGATCTCGCCAAGCTTGCCCGTTTCTTCAAGGGCTTCGTAGTTACATTTCGCCCACAGTGCGGGCCAGGCGTTATGCATAATTTCGGCGCTAACGCCGTTATGCAGATACGTATCGGTCGGCAAATATTCGCCAAAATCTGCCATCCAGCCGCCGCAGCCCAATTCGATCATGTTTTTCTTGATGACTTCTTTGAACCAGGAATATGCTTCAGGATTGGTCAAATCGACAACGCCGCCGTAAAACTCCCCAAATTCCACCAGATAGTCACCGCCAGAGGCATCTTTTGCCAGATAGCCATGTTGCGCCGCTTCTTCGCAGAGATCTTTATCGCTGGCAACATACGGGTTGATGTAGGCGAGGAACTGCACGCCTTCTTCTTTCCATTGCTTGATGCGGGAATCTAACTGTGGGTAGTTTTCACTGTTCCACTTCCAGTTCCACATCACACGTTTGCCAAAAGAGGTCATACGGATCCCGGACCAGTCCTGCGCCCAGATGCCGTTGACCTTCACGCCCGCGTTACGCATGGTGTCCAGTTTCTTCTGGCATACATCTGTCCCGCCCTGAATACCGAGCGTTACCCCGTCATAAATCCAGTCGGGCAGTTCTGGCTGGCGTCCCAGCAGGGCGGTTAATTTTTCCAACAGGGAGATGTATGTGTCCGCACATTCAAAACGCAGGGTGGCATTGTCTTCCCACAATGCCAGTTCATGGTATTCCGGAGCACTGAAGTCGAAGTTCATATAGCAGCTGTTATCGACATGGCAGTAATACTTCTGCGTGCTGACAAAAGTAGGCTGCGGGAAGAAAGTCCAGTAATAGTCGCCGCCCGCGTTCTCTTTGCAGTCGGCCTGCCAGGTGACATAGGTTTGTTTGTTGCGACCAACGCCTTGTTCACTGGTCCATAGCGGGAACGGTTTGCCGCGCAGATCAAAATAGGAAAACTGTTCGCCGCAGCCGTAGATATGGTCCTCTGGTTGTGCGGCAAGACGCAGCCAGATGCGGTTATGGTGATGGTTGTCGTTTTGTAGTTCCAGCAATAAACGGCCCTGATCGTCGGCAGAGATACGCAGCGTGGCGCTAATGTCAGAACCACGGCTGAAATGGATTAACCAGCCATCCGGTGACTGGCTGACGATGGCGTCGGTCAGCGCAATTTTCTCCTGCAATTTATCTTTAATGCTGAAATTACCGCGGAACATATCGATATCCGCTATACCTGAGCCAATCGATAAGCAAGGATTATCTTTGCTATGGATTAAAATAAGACGGTCTTGAAAACGTAGAGTAAAACTGTCGTTATTCTGATGAAATTGAAAATCTAATAACTGTGGGCGTGGCGTATCCATAAATAATCTCCATAGAGTATAAAACTAATATTTCATGCCATCCTGTTATTACAGGTTTCATTAATCAAAGAATGTGTGCGGGTATAAATTAAAACCCGCGCAAGTGATTATTTACTTTCTTCAGCTCGGCGGATTGCCGCCACTTTTTTACCAAATGCCAGTTGCAGTATAACTAACAAGGTAAACGGAGGCAGAAGTGCGGCAGCGGCGGGAATTCCCAACGCACCTTTTATCAACATGGAACCGGAGGCAATCAGCAACAAAAAGACCATCACACGGAACACTTTGACTGAAATGCGTTTATGCACATATTGTCCAACCAGTGAACCGAGGATCATGGTGGGAATACAAAACAGCACCAGTTTAAAGATAGAAACAGTCAAAATTCCGCTGGTCGCCAGCCCGCCGATTACCGCGATGTTGTTTGCGGTGAAGAAAGCGTTCAGAGTGCCGCGAAATGCCGCCGGGCCTAAGTTACGCAGCATACCGTAGATAACCATCGGCGGTCCGTTGGTTGAGAACGCCGCACCTAATGCACCAGCTACTGCGCCGATAGGTGCGGCGATCCAGTTACGGTCATAAATCGGCAGGCGAGGAATAAACATGCTGTAAAACGAGTAAAGGATAAGGAATCCGCCTAAGCCCACTTTCATAAAATGGTCGGGTAAATACGACAGCGCATATAAACCGACGGGTATTCCCAGAAACGAGAAAATAATCAGTACCATTGCCGATCGCCAATCCGTTTCTTTACGTGACAGCCAGGTGGCGTACAAGGCGGTTGCGGTGCCGACAATTACCGAAAGTGGTGTTGCCATTTTTACGGGGAGCATTAACGTGACGAGTGGCATGGTGGTTAAACCGCCACCAAATCCCGCGCATATCCCCACAAAGGTATAAAGAAACATCAACGCGATAACGATACATACCACGTTTGTTTCCAGCATGGCCCCATCTGGCGAAAATAACGTAAAAAAGTCCATAATATTTCCTGTTGTGTAAATACAACCCTAAACAATGATCTCGTTTTTTTCTTAATGAAATTAATTGTGCTGCCCGTGAATATTAAAAAACAGGCGATGCGTTTTTCCTGGTTCCAGTAATAATAAATCGGTGCCGGAATTAAAGGCGTTAGGCGGGCAACTCATAGGTTCAACTGCCAGTCCCTGACGCTGTAATTTTTCGCCGCTATAAACCTGCACCCAGGGTTGATCGGAACAAAGACTCACCAACAGCGCCTGCTGTGGATGGGTAATGGTCATTTCCCACAGATCATTAGCGGTTTTAAAGGTGTGGTCGATTTTTGTCGCGGCTATTTTTTTCGCCTGCGTGAAATTTAAATCCAGCTCATCAACGGGGTGAAGCGTTGTTGGATTTGCGTGCTCATCGACGGCATAAACCTGTTCTGCCGGAAGCTGGAAAAGATAGTCATCAACAGATGTTAAGTTGCAGGTTAAATAAGGATGAATACCCACACCATAAGGTGCGGTCACAGTACCAATATTCTGGCTTGCGATCTCAACGGAAAGGCCCGTGCGAGCATTGAGCGAATAAACAACCTGCGAAGCCAGCATAAACGGATAGCCGTAACTGGGCGGTAGAAAAGCTGTCAGGGTAACGCTGGTGGCGGTTAATTCGCTAATTTGCCAGTCTCGCCAGGCAAGCAGCCCGTGAATAGCGGCTTTTGAACTATGTTCATTAATGGGTAACTGATATTCCTGTCCCTGATAGCGGTAACAGCCGTTGGCGATCCGGTTCGGCCACGGAATAAGCACTTTACCCAGATGCGCCAGCGGCATCTCTTCGGGTTTGTGCGGGATGACTAAATGACAACCCTGAAAAGTTAATTCAGCCAGACCAGCACCAACCGTCACGATAGTCGCGTGATAATCCCCCGCGGCAAGTGAAACGGTTTGTCCACTGCAATGCATGTTGGTGATTTGCATACGAGGCACCTTAATTAAAAAACGGCATACAGCCTCCCATGAGGCTGATGTCAAACCAAAAAACTGCGCCGGGCGGTCCCCTCTCCCCTTTGGGGAGAGGGTTAGGGTTTTCAGTCAGTTATTTGGCATTCACGTCCAGCAGACCCGCCGCAACAGCCGGTGCCAGGCCTGGTGCTAACGGGATACGCGGGATCACCAGGCAATGCAGCAGGTGGTAAATATCCTGTTTACCGTCCCAGACTTTGGTGGTGACCTTGTTGTCCGCATCCAGCTCCTGCCACCAGGAACCGTTTTCGTAGTCCATCAGGTACTTAATGCAGTAGTCCCACCATGTCTGATACCAGGTTTCGTACTGGCGATCGCCGGTGACGGTGTAGAGCGCATAAGCTGTACCCATCGCTTCGACGATAGGCCAACGCACACGTTCGCGGACCACCGGTTTGCCTTCCCAGTCAACGGTATAAACAATCCCGTCGGCACCATCGGGCGCCCAGGCATCGCGCACGGTAGCGTTGAACAGACCTTTGGCATCTTCTAGCAACCAGGCCGGAGGCTGTTCGCAACGGGCTTCCAGGGCAGCGTGGATATGCAGCATTAAACGGCCCCATTCGATCCAGTGGCCCGGCGTGCCTCCGAATGCGCGGAAGCGGTGCGCCGGGTTATCTTTGTTGTAATCCGGCAGCGGATTCCACTGGGTATCGAAGTGCTCGTTAACGCGATAATGATTATTTCTGGCGACGTCGTGGATAATGACGGAAGCCACGCGAATCGCGCGATCCAGCCATTTTTTGTCATGCGTTACGTCATAAACAATCAAGAAAGCTTCCACCGCGTGCATATTGGCATTGCCGCCGCGGTACTCTTCGGTTTTGCTGAAGGCTTCGTCCCAGGATTCCAGGCACATCTGCTCTTCTTCGCTCCAGAAGTATTTCTCGATAATTTCAATGGTGTAATCGAGCAGCTTACGCGCTTCCGGGTGACCCGTTGTGACGGCACTGGCGGCACCCAGCAGGGCAAAGAAATGTTGATAGCCCTGTTTGGAGGCATCCACCACGCCCTCGTCATTGACACAGGCATACCAGCCGCCATATTTTTTATCGCGCAGTGCGCCGTTCATGGCTTTGATACCATGATCAACCAACGAGTAAGCGCCAGGTCGACCCATCGCCGCAGCAACGGAATACACGTGCAACATACGGGCGGTGATCCACAGATGGGTGCCCATCTCTTCTTTGATTTGCCCTTTATTGCCTAACCAGCCAAAGCCAGTCGGTACTACGGAATTTTTACCAAAATCAAAGATGCGATCGGTTTCCTGTTCCAGCCAACGGTTGTGACTTAAGGTGTTAAACCATTTCATTTTTGTATCCTCATCTTAACGGCGTTTAGCCATCATTTCGTCGACGATATCGCCAAGTTGTTGTAATTTCGGTGCGCAAACGTCACGCAGCATCAGCTCGTTGTCCGGTAAACCGACAACCGATGCCCAGACGGCACGACCAGCCAGGAAGCCCGATGCACCCGCTGTCATTGCCACGCGTACGGCACGCGGGAACAGTTTTTCGTCGACGCCGGATGAGAGGATCACCCACGGCATATTGATATGGTCATTCAGACGTTGTGAAGCACTGAGAAGCTCTTGTTGCGGACCTTTGCCATAAAGCGGCATTTCAACTTTGTAGAGGTCAGCGCCACTGTCGCCCAGTTCTTTGGCGGCATCGATGATCGCTTGTTCGCGATCGAATTTATCGCCACGACGCGGCGGGCGAACAACCGGCTCAATGATGCTCACCAGACCGTTTGAATGGCACAGTTCGTTGAACTCTTTCACCATATTCAGGCGTTGCTGCGCATCTTCATCGCTACGCCACAGCACCAGCAGTTTTAAGGCTTTACCGCCGTCTTGTTTGATTTGTAGCGGGTTGATTTTGCGGTCAATGACTACGCTATCTACCGGAATACCGTTGCCAGGGATGAACTCATCGGCGGCGACAATCATGGCGCAACTTTTGGCAATCGCGTTTTGCTCAACCACCTGGCGGTAGCAGAATTGTTGATCTACCAGAATCGCCGATGCATAAGGTGAAAGGGCCTTCGCGGCGTTAACTTTGAAATCAGTTAAAACGCTATCGGCTACTGGAGCGGGTGCGCCAGCCGCGGCAAACATCATGCGCATGGCTTCGCGCTGATCGACTGCCAGCATGGCAAAACCGCCCGATGCGCGCGTAATGTCGTTGATGGTGTACTTATTCATTCATTTATTCCTTTATCCAGTCGTTACATTTTTACTTTGGCAGTCATCCCGGCACTGACACGGACCTGCTCCAGAATGGCGGACCAGTCCTGGCGACCTCGACCCGCTGCGCGCGCCTGGCTATAAACCTCCCGTGAGGCGGCCCCCAGCGGCATCGGCACATGCAACTGGTTGGCAACATCGAGGGCGATGCCAAGATCCTTATGGGCAAGATCGATCATGAAGGCGGGAGAAAGATCTCCACTGAGGACTTTGTTCGGCCAGGAAGTGGTGAAGTGGCCTTTACCGGCGGCAGTACCGCTCATTACCTTGATGGCAACATCGAAGGGAAGATTGAGGGCTTCGCACAAAACGGCGGCTTCTGCCGACAGCGCATTGAGCGCGATGCTCATGTAGTTGTTGATAAGCTTAACGCGGATCCCCATGCCCGGACCGCCAGCGTTGATCAACTCACTGCCCATTGCCATCAGGATCGGCGTGGCACGTTCAACTTGTTCAGCGGTGCCGCCAGCCAGCAGTAACAGAGTACCGGTAATGGCATTTGCAGAAGTACGGCCTACCGGAACATCCATCATGCTGAAGCCTTTGGCTTGCATATCGGCAATCAATTTATCGGTTTGCAGCGGATGGATGGTCGACATATCAATGACCAGCGCATCGGTAGATAAGCTTTCGCAAATGCCGTTTTCACCGAACAACACGCTGCGCACCAGATCGCCATTCGGCAACATGGTAATGATAAATTCGGTATCTTTAGCGGCCTGCGCTGGGTTAGCAGCGGGAGTCGCCCCTTTGTCTACCAGATGCTGTACGGCTTCGGCATTCACATCGAAGACGCAAAGTTGATGCCCTTGCTGCAATAAATTGCTCGCCATTGGCGAACCCATTTGTCCTAAACCGATAAACGCGATTGCTGCCATAACCCTCTCCTGAATACAGTGATGTCACTTTTTGTCATTTATGACATGCCTTGTTTGTCTGTTTTTGATCGTATTTGTAATTTATCGTCAAAAAATTGACAGCCGTCACTTTTTAAACAATTGGTGAAATTAAAATGAACGCATCCCAAAATGCTTAAGGAATGACCATGATTCGTGTTGCTTGTGTAGGAATTACCGTGATGGATCGCATCTATTACGTGGAAGGGTTGCCGACGGAGAGCGGTAAGTACGTGGCAAAAAATTATACGGAAGTTGGCGGCGGGCCAGCGGCTACAGCAGCAGTTGCGGCGGCCAGACTGGGTGCGCAGGTCGATTTTATTGGTCGCGTCGGTGACGACGACACGGGCAACAGCCTGCTGGCAGAGCTGGAATCCTGGGGCGTTAACACCCGTTACACCAAACGGTATAACCAGGCGAAATCTTCGCAATCCGCCATCATGGTGGATGCCAAAGGAGAGCGAATCATCATTAACTATCCCAGCCCGGACCTGCTGCCTGACGCAGAGTGGTTGGAGGAAATTGATTTCTCTCAGTGGGACGTGGTGCTGGCAGATGTACGCTGGCATGACGGCGCGAAAAAAGCCTTCACTCTGGCGCGGCAGGCGGGCGTGATGACCGTGCTGGACGGTGATATTACGCCGCAGGATATCAGTGAGCTGGTGGCGTTAAGCGATCATGCAGCTTTTTCAGAACCGGGTCTGGCGCGGCTAACGGGCGTGAAAGAGATGGCGAGTGCCCTAAAACAGGCACAAATGCTCACAAATGGACATGTCTATGTTACTCAGGGCAGTGCAGGCTGTGACTGGCTGGAGAATGGCGGGCGACAGCATCAGCCAGCTTTCAAAGTTGATGTGGTAGATACTACCGGTGCGGGCGATGTTTTTCACGGCGCATTGGCGGTGGCGCTGGCAACAGGTGGAGATTTAGCGGATTCCGTCCGCTTTGCCAGCGGTGTGGCGGCGTTAAAATGCACGCGTCCCGGTGGGCGTGCCGGGATCCCTGACTGTGATCAAACCCGATCTTTTTTGTCACTTTTTGTATAAAATGCCAGGGTGATGGTTTTTCGAGGAATTTTCATGAGCCTTACCGAACTGACCGGTAACCCGCGGCACGACCAACTCCTCATGCTGATCGCCGAGCGTGGGTATATGAATATTGATGAGCTGGCAAATCTGCTGGATGTTTCCACGCAGACGGTCCGCCGGGATATTCGTAAATTAAGCGAGCAAGGGCTGATCACGCGCCATCACGGTGGCGCGGGTCGGGCCTCCAGCGTCGTTAATACGGCGTTCGAACAGCGTGAGGTTTCGCAAACTGAAGAGAAAAAAGCGATTGCCGAAGCGGTGGCAGACTATATTCCTGATGGATCGACAATATTTATCACCATCGGTACGACTGTCGAACATGTCGCCCGGGCGTTACTTAACCATAATCATTTGCGGATAATCACGAACAGCCTGCGTGTGGCGCATATTCTGTACCACAACCCGCGCTTTGAAGTGATGGTGCCCGGCGGTACGTTGCGCTCTCATAATAGCGGGATCATTGGCCCTTCAGCGGCTTCCTTTGTGGCCGATTTTCGGGCTGATTATCTGGTAACAAGCGTTGGGGCGATTGAGAGCGATGGCGCGTTGATGGAGTTTGATGTAAACGAAGCTAACGTGGTGAAAACGATGATGGCGCACGCGAGAAATATTCTGCTGGTCGCCGATCACACTAAGTATCATGCTTCGGCGGCGGTTGAAATTGGTAACGTGGCACAGGTCACTGCGCTCTTTACCGACGAGCTGCCGCCCGCTGCGCTAAAATCACGTTTACAAGACAGCCAAATTGAAATCATCCTTCCCCAGGAAGACGCGTAGAATTTTGTGACCGTTGACCTTGCTTCATACCTGACCACATAGCCAAACCCATCCTTTCCCGCTACAGTTAATTTCTTGTGGCGCGAAAGGAGGCAAAAATGCTCTATATCTTTGATTTAGGTAATGTGATTGTCGATATCGACTTTAACCGCGTGCTGGGAGCCTGGAGCGATTTAACGCGTGTTCCCCTGGCTACGCTTAAGAAGAGTTTCCACATGGGCGAGGCGTTTCATCAGCATGAGCGTGGGGAAATTAGCGACGAAGCGTTCGCAGAGGCGCTGTGTCATGAGATGGCTCTACCGCTAAGCTATGAGCAGTTTTCCCACGGCTGGCAGGCGGTGTTTGTCGCGCTGCGCCCGGAAGTGATCGCCATCATGCATAAACTGCGTGAGCAGGGGCATCGCGTGGTGGTGCTTTCCAATACCAACCGCCTGCATACCTCCTTCTGGCCGGAAGAATACCCGGAAATTCGTGATGCTGCTGACCATATCTATCTGTCACAAGATCTGGGGATGCGCAAACCTGAAGCACGAATTTACCAGCATGTTTTGCAGGCGGAAGGTTTTTCACCCAGCGATACGGTCTTTTTCGACGATAACGCCGATAATATAGAAGGAGCTAATCAGCTAGGCATTACCAGCATTCTGGTGAAAGATAAAACCACCATCCCGGACTATTTCGCGAAGGTGTTATGCTAAAAACCATTCAGGACAAAGCCAGGCACCGTACCCGTCCACTATGGGCCTGGCTAAAACTACTCTGGCAACGCATTGATGAGGACAACATGACAACCCTGGCAGGTAACCTTGCCTATGTGTCGTTGCTCTCATTAGTGCCGCTGGTTGCCGTTGTTTTTGCGCTTTTCGCCGCTTTTCCCATGTTTTCCGACGTCAGCATTCAGTTGCGTCACTTTATTTTTGCCAACTTTCTGCCTGCTACTGGCGATGTTATTCAGCGGTATATCGAACAATTTGTTGCCAATTCCAACAAGATGACCGCCGTTGGGGCGTGCGGGCTGATCGTCACGGCGTTATTGCTGATGTACTCCATCGATAGCGCGTTGAATACCATCTGGCGCAGTAAACGAGCGCGACCAAAAATTTACTCGTTTGCCGTGTACTGGATGATTTTAACGCTGGGGCCGCTGCTGGCAGGGGCCAGTCTGGCGATCAGTTCCTATTTGCTCTCCCTGCGCTGGGCGAGCGATCTCAATACTGTCATCGACAACGTGCTGCGTATTTTTCCGTTGCTGTTGTCGTGGATTTCCTTCTGGTTGCTGTACAGCATTGTTCCTACTATCCGCGTACCTAATCGCGACGCGATTGTCGGCGCGTTTGTCGCCGCACTCCTGTTCGAAGCAGGAAAGAAAGGTTTCGCGCTTTATATCACCATGTTCCCCTCATATCAGCTCATTTACGGTGTGCTGGCGGTGATCCCCATTCTCTTTGTTTGGGTCTACTGGACATGGTGTATCGTCTTGCTTGGTGCGGAAATTACTGTCACTCTCGGGGAATACCGCAAACTAAAACAAGCAGCTGAACAAGAAGAAGACGACGAACCATGATTGCATTAATTCAACGCGTAACCCGTGCCAGCGTCACCGTGGAGGGAGAAGTGACGGGCGAAATTGGCGCGGGACTTTTGGTGTTATTGGGTGTCGAAAAGGATGACGACGAACAGAAAGCAAACCGTCTGTGCGAGCGCGTGCTTGGCTATCGCATCTTCAGCGATGCCGAAGGCAAGATGAATCTCAACGTGCAACAGGCGGGCGGCAGTGTGCTGGTGGTTTCCCAGTTTACCCTCGCCGCAGATACCGAACGGGGGATGCGCCCAAGTTTCTCCAAAGGCGCATCACCGGATCGCGCAGAGGCGTTATATGACTATTTCGTCGAACGCTGCCGTCAGCAAGAGATGAACACGCAAACAGGACGCTTCGCTGCGGATATGCAGGTATCGCTGGTCAATGATGGCCCCGTAACATTCTGGTTGCAGGTATGAGCCAGCTTCCAGGGTTGTCACGGGAAACAAGAGAGAGTATCGCTATGTATCACCTTCGGGTTCCACAAACAGAAGAAGAATTAGAGCGTTACTATCAGTTTCGCTGGGAAATGTTGCGTAAGCCCTTGCATCAACCAAAAGGTTCGGAACGCGACGCGTGGGATGCGATGGCGCATCACCAGATGGTCGTCGACGAACAGGGTAATCTGGTGGCAGTAGGGCGGCTGTATATTAATGCCGATAACGAAGCGTCCATCCGTTTTATGGCCGTTCATCCCGACGTGCAGGACAAAGGGTTAGGAACGCTGATGGCGATGACTCTGGAGTCGGTGGCGCGTCAGGAAGGCGTTAAGCGCGTGACCTGTAGCGCCCGTGAAGACGCGGTGGAGTTTTTCGCCAAGCTGGGGTTCGTTAATCAGGGAGAAATCACCACACCAACCACCACGCCGATTCGTCATTTTTTGATGATTAAACCCGTCGCCACTCTGGATGATATTCTGCATCGCGGCGACTGGTGCGCGCAGTTGCAACAGGCGTGGTATGAACACATCCCGCTTAGTGAAAAAATGGGCGTGCGCATTCAGCAATATACCGGGCAAAAATTTATCACCACCATGCCGGAAACCGGTAATCAGAATCCGCACCATACGCTGTTTGCCGGGAGTTTATTCTCGCTGGCAACACTCACTGGTTGGGGGCTTATCTGGCTAATGCTGCGCGAACGCCACCTCGGCGGAACCATTATTCTCGCTGATGCGCATATCCGCTACAGCAAGCCGATTAGCGGTAAACCTCATGCGGTAGCCGACCTCGGTGCCTTAAGTGGCGATCTCGACCGTCTGGCGCGCGGACGTAAAGCACGGGTGCAGATGCAGGTCGAAATCTTTGGCGACGAGACGCCGGGGGCGGTGTTTGAAGGCACGTATATCGTTCTGCCCGCGAAGCCATTTGGCCCGTATGAAGAGGGCGGGAACGAAGAAGAGTAGCTGATGGAGAGGGGCGGTGTAGCCTCTCTCACTCATTCAGGTCATTTACATCAGCCCCTGACTATTCCGGTTATATTGAATAAGAATGCTATAAATTTTTATTCTTCGTTGGCACCATACGTGTCTTGCTACATCACTGTTCAGGAGCATTTAAATATTATTTGTAGAGGTGAGTGGCAATTATCGCCGATAATGCTTAATTCATCATCTTACTTCAGGTTTGAGCGATTTTTGATAGCCAAAACCCCCTCTGGTGCCATACTTTTCTCATAAATATTT
This sequence comes from Escherichia sp. HH091_1A, assembly GCF_030295175.1. Taxonomy (NCBI): domain Bacteria; kingdom Pseudomonadati; phylum Pseudomonadota; class Gammaproteobacteria; order Enterobacterales; family Enterobacteriaceae; genus Escherichia; species Escherichia sp. HH091_1A. Next base: position 4,761,675 of record NZ_AP025747.1, read on the forward strand.
TTAAAATCTATAGCTAACAAACATTATGCAAAGATAATGGACTGGCATCATTGTCAGTATCATTCATTTACTGCTCTGGATGTTATAAATAATTATGTTGCATGTTTGCTCTTAAACCGTGGGAAGGAGGCTGTAATGGTTGCCAATATTAATCTCATTAAACAAGAAGGTTATTCTATTGTTAATTTAGAAAAACAACTAACGAGTAATGAATTACCGAAGCAAACGCTATTAAATCATTTTTCACTTTGCCTTAAAATGGAAGGTGAGGAGCAACTGTGCGATTGTGTTAACGAACTGAAACTCGGGTTGTCGAGTAATAATGAATATGACCTGTTCAAAAATAGAGAAACCTCACTGTGGAAACGCAAAGTACCAGAAAGCGCAGCGCTGGCAATGACGGGAACAGTATATAAATTATTTGGTAGTCGCTTACTCAACGCCCGCAATCAGTTAGATAAAAACCTCCTCGAAATGGCTATGCAAATGGTTTATGGCAAAGATATGGTGACAAAGTCAGGGGATATATTGATTGATATACAATTAAATAAGGATGGCAGCCTCCAGAGTAAGCACTACACATTTGATGTAGGTGAAGTTATAAACAGTTATAATATTGACCTCTTTGTGAATGCCTCGAGTATTAATCAAACTTACTTACATGATAAAAACCCTGATGACGTTATTAGCCTATATGGCACTTTAGATAACGTTCCTCTTGTAGTAAAGGAATGCACCGGTAAAAATCATCAAATTAACGTTAAAGCCAAATTGCCACAAGAACGAAGTGAAAAAGTTGAGGATATGTGTGAAAGAATGAGAGGTGGCATCTCTATGTTTAACCACACCACAAAAACAGCTGATAATATAGAGCATAATTTGCAGCTAAGTTTTCTCGTGGATTCACGACCGTCGATCACCAATAAATACTCAGCCAAAGATGTAAGTCCAGACATACTTACATTGCCCGTCAACGTATATCGGGCAGATTTTAAAATTAAAATCAATAACGAAGTAGAGAAGGCTTCGTCAATTGTGTTATGTGCTGTGCAAAAAAATCCCCATGCAGCAAGGAAGGTTCTTAGCGGGATAATAGGAAATGTGCCAAAAAATAATAAACAAAAAACAATCATTTTTGATTTGCGTTTTCTTAGTGCAATTAAGCAGAAAGTTTTTTTTGGCAGTGAAAAACCGTTGTTTGTAAAACATACCGCAATGATGAGGGAGGCATGCCAGGATTTACCGCAGCCAGTGGAATATATTCCTTTAGACTGTGAAGCGCATAGCCATCGCAGCGTCGCCTTTGCCAAAACCGTGGTTGCACCTATCATGGTGACAGGTGTGGGCGCTGCTTTAATGTATGCAACATCATCAGGCCCGTATTATGCGAAAAGTATTTCTGACTCTCCGGATATCGAGATGATAAAAAATCGTATGGCTGGATTATTTAACCACATGGGTAATTCTGTACAAACAAAATATCGGCCGGTTTTTGATAAATGGAATGAATTGGTAGATAAGTTAAACCACGAAAGAAATACAGTACCGTTTGCGTGTTTGACCACCATTTTAGCAACAGCGTTAAATGAAACCCCTGAGGGGGATACGAATGTTGCCGTTGTGATGGGGTGTAAATCTGCGAAAGATCGCACGATATCCATTGTCCTTGGCAACTCGATGTTGCAAACACTCATTGAAAAACGCCTCGCCTATGGTGGAGAAATTGAAAACCTTTTTGATCAACAGGGATATTTTAGTTGCGAGTCATTAACAGCTGAAGAATTAATGATGTTAAAAGACCTGTTTGATATTCGAATTCTTCATGTCTCTAACAAATTCAATGTTGGTTTGCAAGGTAATATCAACACGGATGTTTTACAAGATTCGTTTTTTAAAAATGTCGATTTCATTCATGAATCTAACTCGTATACCGTAGGGATGGGAGTCTGAAGAGTAAAACTCATTTGAATTACCAGAATTCGGCCAATGCATTGCAAAAATGACATACAAAGAGAGATGTGTGCAGGCACTTAGCCGCGAGGGGCATGGTTATGCCATACAGAAAGCACCAGCATTCAGAACTCCTGTGAAAGCGGCATAGTGCCGCCTGCTCAGGAGTTTTACTATGACCCGTAATCGTGCTTAACGTTACCATCCTATGATTCGATTAAAAAAACTCACCGTCGCGCTGATGATTGACGTCAATGCTATCGGATGATACCGGGGTGTTCCGGAAGGAATTCCTTGTTTCCCGAACTGTTACTCACAAAATTATAACGACGAGCAAGTAAAGACCGGTTGGCGGCAGCATTGACCGGTCTGTGATGGATGTTAAATTTCACCTTAAATCCTGGTGCTGTTAGGATGCTGACGTTTTTCGGGTACACCATTCAGATTATGCAAATGAAGACCCAATCAAAAAATAAATATCCCTGAATATAATATATTTATAGCACCCATATCTCATCCTGGGCGATAACCAAACCATTTTTGATTAACAAATGAAATAACTGCAACGTTCTTATTATTTCTGGAAAACGTCTCGCAAAAACAAAACAGCATGCAAAAATCCGCTTTTTTTAAATGATTTTTCGGCGTAATTTTCGCACATACATTAATGAGTAATATATGTTAGGTGGTGGCAATGACGATGAATACGGTTTTTCTTCATTTATCAGAAGAGGCAATTAAACGGCTGAACAAGCTTAGGGGCTGGCGTAAGGTTTCACGATCTGCAATTTTACGCGAAGCGGTAGAGCAATATCTGGAACGTCAGCAATTCCCGGTGCGTAAGGCAAAAGGCGGGAGGCAAAGGGAGGAGGTAGTTGGTGTTGATGATGAGTGTCAGGAGCATAAGGAATGACAAAAATTTTTTCATTCTTGAATATAAAAAACAGATGCCCTTATTCTGGTATTAATACAAGGCTGTTTTACTTGAACTTATAATAACTGCAACTGTTACATCATATCTGGAAAACGCCTCGCAAAATACGAGAGATTTTGCGGGAATAGCAGGTATCGTCACACCCTATGAGCTGTAATCCGGGCGACCAGCGCCACCCGGAAAACGTCAGAGATTACTCCCCTTCCCCCGGAAACAGGAACGGGTTAATGGAACTGCGGGCGTAGCCTTCTTGCTCCATTCGCGCATCCAGTACCAGAGAGGCGAGGTCATCTGCCACGGCTTCAACTTTCGGTTCTTTTTCCTGATAAAGAATCTTAAGGTAAGTGCCACAGTCATCGCAGCTTTCGGCTTTAATCGCGGCCTGTTCGTCATCCAGCGACCAGTAATGCAGTTTGCCGCTCTGTTCACAGTTGCTGCATTTTACGCGCACTACGTGCCATTCAGTTTCACACAGGTTGCAGTGCAGGTAACGCAGACCCTGAGTAGTGCCAATTTGCACCATGCTGGACACCGGCATAGAACCACAAACCGGGCAATATTGACGTTGTTCGCCGTATTCAGCGCGGGCTTTGCCAGGGATCAGATTGGCCATCTGCGCCCAGTAGAGCGACAGTGCAGCCCAGATAAACGGCGCTTTATCGCTGCTGACGGACGAGAAATCAGAGGCAAACAGTGCGCTGGCCATATCTTCCAGCTCCTGGCTTGATGCCTTCTCCAGATTCTCAATCACTGCCAGCGCCGGGCCGCTCATTTCAGGTTTCAGCTCAGCAATCATTGCCATCAGCAGCTTTTGCCAGTGCTTATCACGCGGCAAAACGTGAATATCCAGCGGTGGCTTGCCTTGTGCGCTGGCTTCTTTAATGCGCGCGGTCAGATCCATCTCCAGCGGATGGTCGTACAGCACCACTTCCTGGGCGTGGGCGATAAGCGCAGCAAAACGCAGGTAATCACCCAGCGGATTATTTTCTGCCAGCTCGCGCAGACGTTCAGCGCGGCGGTTGTATAAATTTTTGAGCCGAGGGAACAATAACGGCGGAATCATATCCGCCGTACGTTTCTCGCTCGAACCCAGCTCATCTTGCGGGATTATGCGAATACTCATTCAGCTTTCTTTTCCGTTGTCTTGCGGACCTCACGGTACCAGCGTGGGTGATGTTTCTTCGCCCATGCGCTGGTAACCCATCCTTCCACCATGGCGGTAATCGTGCCTTTCACCCAAAGGGCGGCGTAGATATGCACCATGATAACCACAATTAACGCCACTGCGGCAAATGAATGCAGCATTAACGCGAATCGGATCACCGGGATTGAGAAAGCAGGCGCAAAATAAGGACGCCAGATAATCACACCGCTCACCAGCAGCAGGACCAGGAAAATAATCGCCGCCCAGAAAACGCATTTCTGACCGAAGTTATAACGCCCGGTGTCACCTACTTCCTCGTTGACGACGATCTTACGAATATTCTTCGCCCAAAAGATATCATCCCGATTGATTAGGTTGTGATGCCAGTAACGGAAAAACATGATGATGAACGAGGCAAACATAACCACGCCGACAAACGGGTGCAGAATTCGCGCCAGCTGCGGTGTGCCCATGATTTGCATCAACCAGTTGAAGGACGGGAACAAAAAGCCCAGCCCGCTCACCGCCGCCAGGATGAAGCAGAAGGCGGTGATCCAGTGGTTGATACGTTCCGGCGCGGTGTAGCGCACGATGGTGTCACGTCGTTTCATTTGCGCTCCTCGTCTTTCTCTTCGTGCAGATTATTCTCTTCCTCATCCGCACGGTTCGGACCGACACCCACGTAGTGGAAGATACTGGCTGCGAAGGTAGCCGCAAAGCCAACAGCTGCGAGCGGTTTCCAGATGCCTTTCCAGAATTTCACGGTTTCGCTGATTTCCGGGTTCTCCGGCAAGCCATGATACAGATTCGGCTTGTCAGCATGGTGCAGCACGTACATAACGTGTGTACCACCCACGCCTGCCGGATCGTACAGACCCGCATTGTCGTAACCACGGGTTTTCAGCTCCGCCACGCGCTCGCTCGCCAGCGTTTTCATCGACTCTTTCGTACCGAAGTGAATCGCGCCCGTTGGGCAGGTCTTCACGCAGGCCGGTTCTTGCCCAACCACCACGCGGTCAACGCACAGTGTACATTTGTAGACGCGGTTGTCTTCCGGGTTGAGGCGCGGAATGTCGAACGGACAGCCCGCAATGCAATAACCGCAGCCGATGCACTGCTCGGACTGGAAGTCGACGATACCGTTGGCATACTGAATAATTGCTCCTTCCGCCGGGCACGCTTTCAGGCAGCCTGGATCGGAACAGTGCATACAGCCGTCTTTGCGGATCAGCCATTCCAGTTTGTCGTTCTGCTCCACTTCCGAGAAGCGCATTACCGTCCACGATTTGGCGCTTAAATCATTGGGGTTGTCGTACACCCCAATGTTATTGCCGACGGTATCGCGAATGTCGTTCCACTCTGAACACGCCACCTGACAGGCTTTACAGCCGATACAGGTGGTGACGTCGATGAGTTTCGCCACTTCTTCCTGGAAGTCCCGCGCCTGAGGCGCGGGGGTCAGACCGTTAGTCGCGGAACGACGAATGATATCTTGAGATTGATAAGCCATATGTCGTCTCCGTTACACCTTTTCCACATTCACAAGGAAGGATTTAAACTCCGGCGTCTGCGTGTTCGCATCACCAACGAATGGCGTTAACGTATTGGCAATAAAGCCTTTTTTCGCAACACCTTCATAGCCCCAGTGAATCGGAATACCGATGGTATCGATATCTTTGCCATTCGCTTTCAGCGTGCGAATACGTTTGGTCACCACCGCTTTGGCTTTGATATAGCCACGGTTGGAGGAGACTTTCACGGTATCGCCCTGGGCAATGCCAAGTTTATTCGCCAGCGACTCACCGATTTCCACAAACTGCTCTGGTTGCAAAATCGCGTTCAACAGCGCGTGTTTGGTCCAGTAGTGGAAGTGCTCGGTCAGACGATAGGTGGTTCCGACATACGGGAACTTATCGGCTTTACCCAATGCTTCGGCGTCGTCTTTAAAGATACGTGCAGCCGGGTTCGAGATAACGTTTGGATGCAGCGGGTTAGTTCCCAGCGGCGTTTCAAACGGCTCGTAGTGTTCCGGGAACGGACCTTCCGCCATCTTATCGAGGGCAAACAGACGCCCCATGCCTTCCTGCTGCATGATAAACGGCCCGACGCCACTGCCCGGAGGTGCTGCGCTGTAGTCCGGAATATCCCAGCCGGTCCACTTAGTGCCGTCCCATTTCAGCAACTGACGCTTCGGATCCCACGGGTTACCCTGCGGATCTGCGGAGGCGCGGTTATACAGAATGCGGCGGTTAAGCGGCCATGCCCATGCCCAGCCCAGCGTGTTACCGAGGCCAGACGGATCGGCGTTATCACGGCGTGCCATCTGGTTGCCCTCTGGCGTCCAGCTACCGGCGAAAATCCAGCAGCCACAGGAGGTGGTACCGTCATCGCGCAGTTGTGCGAACGAGCTAAGTTGTTGGCCTTTCTTGACGATAACCGCCCCGGTTGCCGGATCGGTAATATCGGCCAGCGCCTTACCGTTGCTCTCCATCGCCACTTCTTCCGACTTCGGCTCATGCGGGATGGCGTAGTTCCAGGTCATGTTCAGCACCTGGTCCGGGTTCGCGCCACCCTGTTCGGCGTACATCTTGCGCAAGCGCAGGAAGATACCGGAGAGGATCTCGCCATCAGTCAGCGCAATCCCCGGGGCGTCCGCACCTTTCCAGTGCCACTGCAACCAGCGACCGGAGTTAACGATTGAACCGTTCTCTTCCGCGAAGCAGGTCGATGGCAGACGGAACACTTCGGTCTGGATCTTCGACGAGTCCACTTCGTTCAGCTCACCGTGGTTCTGCCAGAAGTTAGAGGTTTCAGTGTTCAGCGGGTCGATAGTGACGAGGAACTTCAGTTTCGACAGACAACCGATCACTTTGTTTTTGTTCGGGAATGAGGCAACAGGGTTAAAGCCCTGGCAGATATAGCCATTGACCTTGCCCTCTTTCATCATCTCGAAGTATTGCAGGACGTCGTAGCCTTTATCCCACTTCGGCAACCAGTCAAAGCCCCAGCTGTTTTCTGCCGTCGCTTTATCACCAAAGAAGGCCTTCATCATGGAGACGAAGAATTTCGGGTAATTGCCCCAGTAGTTAACCTGGCCTTCCAGCAGCGGTTTCGGCGTGTTGGCGGCAAGGTAGGTTTGCAGATCGGTCTGCTTCTCGCTTGGCAGCGTCATGTAACCTGGCAGGCTCTGCGACAGCAGCCCCAGGTCCGTCAGCCCCTGAATGTTGGAGTGACCGCGCAGGGCGTTAACGCCGCCGCCTGCCATCCCCATATTGCCGAGCAGCAGTTGGATCATCGCCATCGTTCGAATGTTTTGCGCACCAACGGAGTGTTGCGTCCAGCCGAGCGCGTAAAGGAACGAGGCAGTTTTATCGTGAGCACTGGTTTCGGCGATGTATTCGCAGACTTTCAGGAACGCGTCTTTCGGCGTACCACAGATGTTTTCAACCACATCTGGCGTATAACGGGAAACGTGCTGTTTCAGCAAGTTCCACACGCAGCGCGGATGTTGCAGCGTGGTATCGCGTTTGGCGAAGCCGTTTTCGTCCAGTTCGTAAGTCCAGGAGGATTTATCGTACTTGCGTTTTTCCGCGTCGTAGCCGGTGAACAGGCCATCTTCAAAGCCGTAATCCTCACGCACGATCAGGCTGGCGTTGGTATAGGCTTCGGTGTATTCGCGGTTGAATTTTTCATTGTTCAGCAGGTACAGCAATACGCCTGACAGGAAAGCAATGTCAGTACCGGAACGAATAGGGGCATAGTAGTCAGCCACCGCCGCCGTACGCGTAAAGCGAGGATCGATCACAATCAGCTTCGCGCCGTTGTGAATTTTGGCTTCCATCGCCCAGCGGAACCCGACCGGGTGAGCTTCAGCGGCGTTACCGCCCATCACCACGACGAGGTTGGCGTTCTTGATGTCGACCCAGTGGTTGGTCATCGCACCGCGACCAAATGTTGGAGCAAGACTTGCTACCGTTGGTCCGTGTCAGACACGCGCCTGGTTGTCGACCGCGAGCATACCCAGCGCGCGGGAGAATTTTTGCGTTAAATAGCCGGTTTCGTTACTCGACGCGGAAGCACACAGCATCCCGGTGGAGAGCCAGCGGTTAACAGTCACGCCTTCGGCGTTTTGCGCAATGTAGTTAGCATCGCGGTCTTCTTTCATCAGTTTGGCAATGCGATCAAACGCCTCTTCCCAACTGATTTGCTGCCATTTATCAGAACCTGGCGCACGGTATTCCGGAAACTTCAGACGGCTTTCGGAGTGGATGAAATCCACCAGGCCAGCGCCTTTCGGACAAAGTGCACCGCGGTTGACCGGGTGATCCGGGTCACCTTCGATATGGAAGATAGATGCTTTGGCGTTTTTTGCTCCGTCACCGAGGCTGTACATCAACAGCCCACAGCCTACGGAACAATAGGTGCAGGTATTACGGGTTTCGCGGGTGCGCAGCAGTTTATACTGCCGGGTTTCCGCGAGTGCTACGCTGGGTGCAAAACCCAGTGCCGCTGCCGTGGTGCCTGCCATACCGCCAGCGCAGATCTTAAAGAACTGCCTTCTGCTGACCTGCATGGATTGCTCCTTGTTTCGACATTGTCACGTCCCATTTACATTCGCTTGCTGCGTGTGCAGGGAGTGGGAGTTATTTTTCTTTGCGGAAGGGGCCGCAAAGGTCCAGAATTGGCTCAATTTCCCTCCATCCAGGAAGGGTTTGTAACAGAATACCATAATGTTGGTGTGTGTGTTCTTATCCGGTTAATAGAAAGTGAAAAAAACACAGCAAAAAGAAATCAAAAATGTGACAAATGTCACAGGTGTTCGTCAAATTGAGTTATGGCGGCGTGACGATTTACAACACCCACGGTTAGATGAGGTGGCGGAAGAGGTTCCCGTTGCGCTGGTCTACAACGGCATTTCGCATGTGGTGATGATGGCGTCGCCCAAAGACCTTGAATACTTTGCGCTCGGTTTTTCGCTTTCCGAGGGGATTATCGAAAGTCCGCGCGATATCTTCGGTATGGATGTCGTTCCTTCCTGTAATGGTCTGGAAGTGCAAATTGAGCTTTCCAGCCGCCGCTTTATGGGGTTGAAGGAGCGTCGTCGGGCACTGGCGGGACGTACGGGATGTGGCGTGTGCGGCGTGGAGCAACTTAATGACATCGGTAAACCGGTGCAGCCGCTGCCGTTCACTCAGACATTTGATCTCAACAAACTGGATGATGCATTACGCCATCTCAATGATTTCCAGCCAGTGGGGCAACTGACTGGTTGTACTCACGCCGCTGCATGGATGTTGCCATCTGGCGAACTGGTAGGCGGGCATGAAGACGTGGGTCGCCATGTGGCGCTGGATAAACTGTTAGGCCGCCGGTCACAAGAAGGGGAAAGCTGGCTGCAAGGTGCGGTGCTGGTTTCCAGTCGTGCCAGTTATGAAATGGTGCAAAAGTCAGCGATGTGCGGCGTAGAAATTTTGTTTGCGGTGTCTGCCGCGACCACGCTTGCCGTAGAAGTGGCTGAGCGCTGTAATTTGACGCTGGTGGGCTTTTGTAAGCCGGGTCGGGCAACGGTTTATACCCATCCGCAGCGTTTGAGTAATTAATTAAAATAAGTCCTGTGATTTAGAAATTAAATTACAGGACTTATTCATTTTATGAATATTATCGATTTATTTATAAACAAAACGCGTGTAGTGTCATTTTCTTTTTTCATTTATTATATTCACTCTCTTATTTATCTATTTATAAGGCAATTAAATGAAAAGGAATTTATTATCTTCCGCTATTATAGTCGCCATAATGGCCCTCGGTCTCACGGGTTGTGACGATAAAAAATCCGAAACAGAAACGCCCCCGCCTGCCAATAGTCAACCTGCCGCACCAGCTCCTGAAGCGAAACCTGCTGAAGCTCCCGTTGCAAAAGCAGAAGTTAAACCTGAAACGCCTGCTCAACCGGTGGTCGATGAACAAGCGGTTTTCGACGAAAAAATGGATGTCTATATCAAGTGCTACAACAAGTTACAGATCCCTGTACAGAGCAGTCTGGCGCGTTATGCTGACTGGCTGAAAGATTTTAAACAGGGCCCTACCGGTGAAGAGCGTACTGTTTATGGTATCTACGGTATTAGTGAATCCAACCTCGCTGAGTGTGAAAAAAGCGTAAAAAGTGCTGTGGCGTTAACGCCTGCGCTGCAACCTATTGATGGCGTGGCGGTGAGTTATATTGATGCTGCCGTGGCGTTGGGTAATACCATTAACGAAATGGATAAATATTACACCCAGGAAAATTATAAAGACGATGCGTTTGCGAAAGGGAAAACGCTGCACCAGACATTCTTAAAAAATCTTGAAGCCTTTGAACCTGTAGCAGAATCTTATCATGCGGCGATTCAGGAAATTAACGATAAGCGCCAGCTTGCGGAACTGAAAAATATTGAACAAAGAGAAGGGAAAACATTCCACTACTACTCTCTGGCAGTCATGATTTCAGCGAAACAAATTAATAACCTGATTTCGCAAGAGAAGTTTGATGTTGATGCGGCAATGAAGAAAGTCTCTGAACTGGAAACGCTGGTGGCGCAGGCCAAAGAAGCGGATAAAGGCGGTATGAATTTCTCGTTCATTAATTCGGCAGACCAGTATCAACTCGAGGCTAAAAAATATGTTCGCCGCGTCAGAGATAAAGTTCCGTATTCTGACTGGGATAAAGAGCAACTTCAGGATGCAAACACAAGCTGGATGGTCGACGACTCATTTCCGCGAGCGTTACGCGAGTACAACGAAATGGTCGATGATTATAATCGCCTGCGTTAAACGTTTTTGATTTTGGTGATAAATGCAGTGTCGGATGCGGCGCATCCGACACAGTTCACCCCTTGTGAAGTAACTCCATAAATGCCTCATATCCTGTTAACCCGGCAATAACCTCTGCCGGATGCTGGCACAATACGCTGGCAAGATAGCTAAATATTTTTAGCTCATGACGCGCATCGGCGGCGGCACAGGCGATCAGCACATGGTTAACTACTTCGTTATTCACCTCAACCGGTTGGGCAAGGGTAATAAAAAATCCACGAAAACGTCGTTCCTGTTCGCTCCAGCAATGTGGGATGGCGAGACGATTAACAATCAGGTTTTCGCCTTCGCTTTCGCGGGCGATGACCCTTTGTGCTTCATCGGCGGTAATGTGGTGTTGCGTCACTAATTGCGCACATATTTGCCGGGTAATATGTAGCCAGCTTTCACCGCGTACATTCGAAAAATGAAAACTTCCGGGGGCAGAAAAAAAACGCTCCGGTTGCTGGCGAATAAATGCCGTCGCCAGAAAATGTTTTATTTGTTCGATACCGGCAGCCGTAATGATATTTTTTACGATGATGCAATTATTGACCGCGTCATCCAGTAAATAATGGCTGTTATTAATGATCAATAACGGCTCAATCTCTTCGCGAATGGCAACAAGTTCGCTTACGCTGCGGGCAATAATCACCCGACAATTCAGGACATCGCGCTCAATGGCGAGCTGATTAATAGTGGCAATCGCGTTCTGATCAGAGAGCAAAATGATCGGCTGGCGTTCGTTTTGATGCCGTTCCAGCGCACAGGCAAAATACAAACCAATCAGATCGCTGTCGAAAAGGGGAATATCGAGCTGTTCACGCAGTAGCGTAATAAAGTGCAGACTCATATCAAAGGCCGCAGGCCAGGCGGCTTTCAGGTTATTCATGCTGCTTTGGCGGTGCTCACCAATCCACACCGGCGCGGCAAGGCAACGTAATAAATGCCCGGTAATATTATCAACCAGCTGCGTATCAATAATATTCAATGACGCAATGCCCGGCACCCTTTGCAGCAATGCCAGCACATGATCGGCAGAAATTACCTGTGCTTGCTGATACTGTTTTTCTATCAACCCCGTCAACGTTCTTACAGCGTTATCACCAAGAAACAGGCCGCTATATTCAACGATCTGTTTTATCTCGCTACCGGGATATTCAGGCCATGTGTCAGTAAGCTGATTACGCAACGCGTAAATAGCCAGAATCAGGCTTGAGAGATAGTCGCTTTGCATCAGCGGCCAGCGACGTTGCTTTTCGCAGGCGGTGGTTAATTGTTGAAAATTGTCTCGTGTTACTCCCGACAGCGGAATTAAAAACGGATCTTTGCGTAAAAGATTCGCCAGCAAAATAATGCGTTTCTCTTCTGTCTCATCAATGAAATGGCCCAAACCAGGGCGACTAGCGAGACAAAAACCGCGTTCATAGCGCTGTTTCAGGCGGGGCAGGCGCTCTGCTACCCACGTTTCTGGCAAATTAAGCGCCGAGGCGAGTTGCGCACGAGGCGTAAAGGTATTCAGCAACAAAAGCGCCAGCAGCCGATCGTCGTTATCGTGCTTTTGCAGCAACTGAAAAAAGCTGCGGCGCTCGAAGATTTCCAGCTGATAGCCCGCGTTGCCACTGGCGGAAATGCGGGCTTTGCCGTTAAGGGTAAAGTTGAGATAGTCAATATCACGCAGGATGGTCCTGCCAGAAACGCCAGTCTGTTGCGCCAGCTCGCCAGGCGTGCGTGGCTGTTGCTCCAGCAGATCGACAATCTTTAACTGGCGTTCGTTTAGCATTAATCCACCTGACGGAACTGGCTAAACGCGTTGACTTTCTCCGCGGTTAAGGTGGTCAGAAAATCCCGTATCAACGTGAGCAGAGCATCGTAATCGGCTTTTGAAATCATGCCGCTGTTAGCGTGCAGATAACGCGTTGGCAGGCACAACGCGACAACCGGACGCCCGCCGCCCATCACGTTGTAGCGCCCGCCATCCGTCGCACCGGTTTTCATAGTGGAAAATTGCAGCGGTAAATCATTCTGCGTGGCACAGTTTTTTAACGCTGCTACCAGTTTCTGGTTGGGGAAGTAGCGCTTGTCAAACAGCATCAGCCCCGGCCCGTTGCCCAGTTTCAGCGGATATTTAATGTTATCAATGCCTGGAACATCGCCCGCGACAGCGGTATCCAGCACGATCACCACATCCGGTTTAATGTGTTCAGCCGAGGTTTGTGCCCCGCGTAGCCCAACTTCTTCTTCCACACTGCCAACGCCATAAAGCGTAATTTCGGGGTTATTCACCGTCTGCAATAGCTCAGCCATCATTGCGCAGCCGATGCGATTATCCAGCGCCTTGCCGACCACTTTATCTTCGCCCCAGCAGGCAAAATTGGCTTCCGGGCTAATAAAATCGCCAATTTCCACGCCACGTTTTTCCGCTTCTTCGCGACTGTTTGCGCCAATATCAATGAACATCTCATCAAATGACAGCGGTTGTTGCTTTTGCTTTTCGCTTAACGCATGTGGCGCGACGGAGCCAATTACACCAGGGATTTTAAATCCCTTGTGTGTGCGTATGGTTACCCGGTGGTTGAGCATCGACTGATTCCACCAGCCGCCAATGGTGGTGAAGCGCAGAAAACCGCTCTCGTCGATGTGGGTGACCATAAAGCCGACTTCATCCATATGCCCGACAACGGCAACTTTCGGCCCTTTATTCCCCTTACGGGCAACAAAGCTGCCCAGACCATCGAAGGTGATTTCATTCACGCAGGGTTCCAGCGTGTTTATCAGAATGTCGCGAACTTCCTGTTCATCGCCGCTGACGGCGCTGGCTTCGCACAACTGTTGCAGTAACTCAATGTTCATGGACAAGCTCCTGTTGCGCAGCTTTGGCTTTGCGGCGTAACCATAATCCTTTCAGGACGATAATGAATGAAATGTTCAGCGCGAGGCCAATCGCCAGCACCAGATAAAACGAACCTACCGGCGACATCAGGCCGATCAGCGGGTCAAAGATACCCAAACCCGGTGCCAGCCGTTTGATTCCGAAAGCGATCACCAGCACGCCGGTAATACCGCCCGCCAGCGTGTTGGCGGTAATCATCGGTAACGGAGCGGCCAGAGCGTAAGGAATAGCCGGTTCGGTTGCGACTGTGGCACCGACCACAATGGCACTACTGGCGGCTTCTTTTTCCTGTTGAGTAAACAGTTTGGGCGCAATGAACGTCGCAAGACCCGCCGCGACAGGCGGCATTAGCGCGACAACGCCGACGATGGCGTACCAGTCGTAAATGTGTTTTTCCAGCAGTGAGAAGCAGAAGAACCAGGCGGTTTTGTTGATGGGGCCGCCCATATCGAACGCCAGCATCGCACCGACCAGAAACGCCGCCGCAAACTTCATTGATGGAGGAATGGTGTTCAGGAAGTGCAGCAGCCCGCCCATGAGATCGGACATCACCGGTCCGATAACGTAGTAAGTCAGTACGCCAAAAACCAGCAGAGTAACGAACGGGATCAGCATGGAACCGAGCAGCGGTTGTAACGCTTTGCCGAGACGGACTTTACGGAACCAGAAGACGAAATAGCCAATCGCCAGCCCCAGCACCACCGCGCCGAGGAATCCCGCACCCGACTGGGTGCCGAGTAGGGCTTTGTCGTTTGCCAGATAACAAACCAGAAAAGCCGGAGCGAAAGCCGGTTTATCGGCAATCGACGAGGCAATATAAGCGCCCATAATGGGGATCATAAAGGTGAAACCGAGATAACCGATGGATTCAACCACCCAGGTAAACGACGGCGCACCTTTCGACATATCGGTATACGGCAAACCGAACTGCACCAGCATGTTGGCAAGCGCCACCAGAATACCGCCACCGATGACAAACGGCAGCGCCGCAGAGACGCCCGCCATCAGGTGGCTCATCACGCTGCCACTTTGCACTTCCTGTTTGCCGAGCTTCACGCCGCTATCTGCGGCAAAAAGCTGCGAATTTGTCGGCAATTCACTGAAAATCTGGTCGATATTTTTCAGTGCCTGAGAGATGGCAATCTCATACACCTTTTTCCCGGCAAACCGCGCGCGATCGTCACCGCTCAGGCCACGCCCGGTAGCGAGAATGACATAATCGGCAGCGGCAATCTCTTCGCAGGATAAGCGGTTTTCAACGCCGCTTGACCCTTGAGTTTCCACTTTAATGGTATGGCCGAGAGAACGGGCTTTCTGTTCCAGGGCTTCCGCCACCATGTAGGTGTGAGCGATCCCGGCGGGGCAGTTGGTGATCGCGACAATACGTAAGGATGACTCCATCGCCACTTCCTTATGAGCTGAGGGTTTGATTTAACAAAGCAAGCACCTGGTCGGCGTCGCCCTGTCGCAGTTGGTTGATAAAATCCTGGTGGATAATTTTGCGACACAGTGTGCCGATGATTTTGACCTGATCCTCTTCGCCACTTTGCGGCACGCCGAGGCAGATCCAGCAATTGACGTCTTCGCCATCGCTGGCCTGCCAGTCAATGGCCTGCGCTTTGCGGGCGAATAACACGAACGGTTGTTTAACGCAGGCGCTTTTACCGTGCGGCACGGCGACACCGGAACCAAATCCCGTGGAGTGCATTTTTTCGCGCAGCAGCAGGGTTTGCAGGAATTGATGTGAGTCGGTGATAAAACCGTTTTGTAACGCCATTGTCGCCAACTGCTTCAGAACGGAATAAGCGCCATTGCCCTGAATATTCAGGTCAATACAGCTTGCAGTAAGAGCAGCCATTAATCGAACTCCATAAAATATATTTTAATCAATTGTAATGGTGGAGCGATTAAGTGATGAGAGGCGATATGTCGGTAAACAATGACAATTTGAGACAGAGTGTAAGGTCAAATTTGCGGAGTAATGCACATAATGGTTATTTAAATAAACCACATGAATCATTAATGGGTTATTCATTATTTTTTATGATTTACTCACAATGTATCAGGGAAATATAACTTACCGGGAGATGTAATATGTTTAATTTTTTAAATCGAAATTAAAAATATTGTGCCGAAGGCGTCTCCGGCACATTAGGCAATTACGGCAGATAAAACACTTCTTGCAGTTCGCTACTCACCGGGCTGTTATTCGGGTTAGCGGGCATGACGTCGGTCATGTATTTCCACCAACGTTGGCAAACATCAGTACTGGCAACCGCATTCCAGCGTTCTTCAGATTCAATTTCTACCGTGGCAAACAGCAGGTTACGCGCTTTGTCGAGGTAGATGGCGTAGTTATGCGCGCCGTGAGATTTCAACACTGCTTCCAGTTCCGGCCAGATGGGATTATGCCGACGCTGATACTCTTCGTGAGCGTCGGGGTTAACCTGCATTACAAATGCCTTACGGATCATAATGCCTCCAGATACAGCTCGCGTACCTCGTCGCGGCTGGCGGTACGCGGGTTACATGGCGCGCACGGGTCAGCCAGGGCTTTATCTAACCAGCTTTCAATATCTTCTTTGGTGATGCCAAGTTGGCTGAATCCTGCCGGAATACCCACGCGATGGCTTAATGCGCGGATAGCGTTAATTGCTTCAATACTTGCCGTTTCTTCACTCATATCACGCGTATCGACACCCATCGCCTGAGCAATGCGGGCAAAGCGTGCGATGGCATTTGGACGGTTAAAGTTTTCAATAACTGGCAACAAGATAGCATTGCACACACCATGCGGCAGGTTGTGGGTAGCGCCAGGCTGATGCGCCAGTGCGTGAACAAGGCCCAGACCCGCACTGTTAAATGCCATACCTGCCAGGTACTGGGCGAATGCCATTTGTTCACGGGCTTCCAGATTATGACCATCATCTACCGCTTTTGGCAGCCACAACGTAATCAAACGGATAGCTTCCAGTGCGTTAGCGTCGGTTAATGGATGTGCACCAACAGAAACATAGGCTTCAACTGCGTGAGTCAGTGCATCCATACCCGTGGCGGCGGTAACAGAGGTCGGGATCTCCAGCATTACACTGGCATCATCCACCGCAATATCTGGAATGATATTCGGGTCGATAATGACCTCTTTTACCTGCCGCGCGGTGTCGATGATCACTGCATTGCTGGTCATCTCAGCAGCTGTTCCGGCAGTCGTATTGATTGCCACCAGCGGTACGCCGGGGTTTGTCACTTTACCCACACCAGAGTACGCCGTAGAAGGCGCTGGATTAGCGGTAAGGATTTTTACGGCTTTTGCAGTATCAATTGGGCTACCGCCACCGAAAGCAATAATGTAGTCACATGCGGCATCCTGAAAGGCAGCGTAGCCTTTTTGCACCAGTTCTTCGGTGGGGTTAGGAAATACCTCATCAAATAAGTGATAAGACATTTCGTGTTGATCCAGTGCGGCAAACAGGCTGTCCAGTAATCCCAACTTAACCAGTTGCCCATCGGTAACGATCAGTGCTTTTCCCCACTGTTTATTTGCAACCAGATTTATCATATCGCCAATTGCCCCAGCACCATGCAGGCTAATTTTCGGTAATGCCAACATAAAACTCATAATGACTCTCCTTAAGTTCAAATCCATCTTTCCGACGGCGTTTCCCACACCGCCGGATATCTGTCGGGATATTAAAGTGCCAGCGCACTGGCCAGTGGCGTAACGCCAAAACGCTCACCGAGTGCAATCAGCTCTTCGCGGGTAATGGTCTGCTTCATACCGCCCATCGAGTAGATTTTGACTAACACCTCCGCTGATTTCTCTGCGGTATCAATCAAACCAAAGGCTTCATCCAGTGTCGGTCCGGAACCGAACACACCGTGGAAGGGCCACAACACCAGCGAATGTTTTTGCATTTCCTGTGCGGTCGCCTGGCCGATTTCGTCCGTGCCGGGCACCATCCACGGCAAAATGCCGACGCCATCCGGGAACACTACCAGACACTCGGTGCTGCCTTCCCAAAGCTGGCGAGTGAAGAGCGCGGTGTCGTTTTCCAGTACGTAGGTAAGGGCGATCAGGTTGGTGGCGTGGCAGTGCATGATCACCCGATCTTTACCGTTGGTGGCTTTAATGCGCTCGCAGTGGGAAAGGAAGTGAGCGGGAAGTTCAGAGGTTGGAACGGCTTCGTGAGTTAGTCCCCAGAGAATGTGGTAGCCCGCGCCGTCGCTGTCGACTTTTACGACGCCTAAGTTAGCCGCAGGATCAAGCTGGACGTTGCGGAAGAATTTGCCGGAGCCGGTGACAATAAACGGTGTATTTGCCAGTAAAGGCATGGGCTGGCTGAGCGGGATATAGCGCGGTTGTGCATGGAAGTTGTCGTGATAAGGCGCGATATCGGCGTCATCCAGGCGCAGCGTCAGGTTGCCGCCGTTGCGCTCGTCCCAGCCTTTCAGCCAGGCGTCGGTGGTGGCTTTGATCATTCCCTGGACAAACCAGGACTGGGTAATGTTTTGCATGTTCTGTGTTCCTGTAAATTCGGTGTTGTCGGATGCACGACCCGTAGGCCGGATAAGGCGCTCGCGCCGCATCCGGCAGTGTTTACCCACGCTGGCTCAAAATCGCTTTCTCATAAGCCCGCACGCTCTCCAGCCATTCGCTACCCACTGGGGTATCGTGACGTTGGCAATACATTTCCCAGACTGCCTGCCATGGCAATGATTTTTGTTCTTCCAGTAGCGCCAGACGCGCAGTGTAATCACCCGCTGCTTCCAGCTTGCGCAGTTCAGTGGTAGGTTCCAGCAACGCACGTAGCAGGGCTTTTTTCATATTGCGCGTACCAATGACCCATGCGGCAATGCGGTTGATAGAGGCATCAAAGAAATCCAGGCCGATATGTACCCGGTCGAACAGATCGTGACGAACAATCTCACTTGCAATCGCCTGAGTTTCATCATCCAGTAGCACTACGTGATCGCTGTCCCAGCGAACCGGACGGCTGACGTGCAGCAGCAACTGCGGCACATACAGCATGGCGGCGGAAATCTTGTCGGAAATCACTTCAGTCGGGTGGAAATGTCCGGCATCCAGGCACAGCGCCGTCTGGCGGCTGGTGGCATACCCCATGTAAAACTCATTGGAGCCAACCGTGTAGCTCTCCGCGCCAATACCAAACAATTTGCTCTCAACGGCGTCGATATGGTGCGCCGGATCCAGCTTCTCGCTGATCACCTCATCCAGTGCTGCCAGTAAACGCTGGCGCGGGGCGAGACGGTCAACGGTGATATCTTTCATGCCATCCGGGATCCAGATGTTCATCACCGACGGTGTGCCGAGTTGCTCGCCAAAATAGGCTGAAACACGGCGGCTGGCTTTGCAGTGATCAATCCAGAACTGGCGAATGCTGTCGTCGGCATGGGAAAGCGTAAAGCCATCGGCGCTTAGCGGATGCGAAAAACAGGAGGGGTTAAAATCCAGACCGAGCTGATTGGTTTTCGCCCATTCAACCCAGTTTTTGAAGTGCTCTGGTTTGATTTGGTCGCGCGCGACTGGCGTATCTGATTCCAGATAGATGGCATGTAAATTAAGCCGTTTCGGACCCGGAATCAGCCGCATAGCTTGTTCCAGATCGGCACGTAGCTCGCTGGCATTACGCGCTTTGCCCGGATAATTGCCAGTAGCCTGAATCCCACCGGTCAGCGAACCTTCCGGGTTTTCAAAACCGGAAACATCATCGCCTTGCCAGCAGTGCATTGAAACGGGTAAACGATCAAGTTGGCGCAGCGCCTCCTCGACATCAATCCCCACCGCCGCGAAACGCTGTTTCGCAAGCTCCCAGGCCTGTTCCAGTTGAGTGGTCATGCGCAAAGCTCCTTTGTCTGTCGTGTAGAGTGAATCCGCGCCACATAGTGGGCAATTTCACTGTCAGGATTAGGGGTAAAGGTGGTCAGATTCGCGGTGGTGCTGACGACCTGACGGAAATCATCCACATTGTTGAGTTCATCCAGCGTCATTAACTGGATGCCGATATTGCCGAGCGTCGAGGCTTCAACAGGCCCGGCAATCACCCGAATACCGCAGGCATCGGCACATAGCTGATTGAGCAGCGTGTTCTGGCAGCCACCGCCGACAATATGCAGTTGTGAGAAATCTTCACCGCGCAGTTGCGCCAGCTCATGCAACACATCGGCATACAGCAGCGCCAGACTGTCGAAAATACAGCGCGCCAGTTCAGCATCACTTTCCGGGATTGGTTGCGCCGTTTCCCGACACGCAGCCTGAATTTCGCTGCACATCTCGTCAGGATTAATAAAGCGATCGTCATTGGGATTGATGGTGAAGCGGCAAGCCGGCAGTGCCTGTGTCGCGGCGATAAGCGCCGGAAGATCGTTGATTTTCCGCTCCTGAAGCACCCGCTGAAGCAGCCATAAGCCCATAATATTTTTCAGCACCCGATAGCGACCTTCCGCCCCGCCTTCATTGGTGATGTTGGCTGCCAGCGCTGTGTCATTGGTGAATGGTGTCTGGCTTTCGAAGCCCATCAATGACCAGGTGCCAGAAGAGAGATACGCAGCGCGGGAACCGTTTAACGGCGAGGCGATAACCGCGCTGGCGGTATCATGGCTGGCAACGGCGACGACAGGAATTGCATTACCTTGCGGGCAAATCCAGTGACCAATGACATTACCCGGATGTGTCGGGCGACCAAACCAGGCTTTGTTGGCCCCGCTCCACGCCAGTAGCGTTTCGTCCCAGTCGTCGCTATTGATATTGACCAGTTGCGTGGTGGTGGCGTTGGTATATTCCCAGTTCATCTTGCCGGTCAGGCGATAACTGAAGTAATCCGGCATCAGCAGAGCGTGAGCAATGTGTGGAATAAGCTCAGGTTGTTGCTCCGTCAGCGCACGCAACTGATAAAGCGTATTGAAGGGTAGAAATTGTATGCCGCTACGCTGATAAATATCGCGTTTGCCGAGTTGCTGTTGTGCCTGCGTCATCAGACCATGGGTGCGGCTATCGCGATAAGCAACGGGCAGACCCACACGCTTACCCTGTAGGTCGAGCAGCACAAAGTCCACGCCCCAGGTATCAATCCCAATGCTATCGATACGAATCCCTTGCTCGCACACCTTGTTTAATCCAAGGCGAATGGCACTTTCCAGGCTATCCACATCCCAGGTGACATAACCGTTCTGGCTATGCAGCCCATTGTTAAAACGATGGATTTCGTGCAGCGTCAGGCTGCGGCATTCACGCTCGTAACGCGCCAGCATCACGCGCCCACTGGATGCGCCGAGATCGACGGCGACACAATTGCGAAAGGTCATAATGTGATCCTGCTGAATTTCATTACGACCAGTCTAAAAAGCGCCTGAATTCGCGACCTTCTCGTTACTGACAGGAAAATGGGCCATTGGCAACCAGGGAAAGATGAACGTGATGATGTTCACAATTTGCTGAATTGTGGTGATGTGATGCTCACCGCATTTCCTGAAAATTCACGCTGTATCTTGAAAAATCGACGTTTTTTACGTGGTTTTCCGTCGAAAATTTAAGGTAAGAACCTGACCTCGTGATTACTATTTCGCCGTGTTGACGACATCAGGAGGCCAGTATGACCGTATTACATAGTGTGGATTTTTTTCCGTCTGGTAACGCGTCCGTGGCGATAGAACCCCGGCTCCCGCAGGCGGATTTTCCTGAACATCATCATGATTTTCATGAAATTGTGATTGTCGAACATGGCACGGGTATTCATGTGTTTAATGGGCAGCCCTATACCATCACCGGTGGGACGGTCTGTTTCGTACGCGATCATGATCGGCATCTGTATGAACATACCAATAATCTGTGTCTGACCAATGTGCTGTATCGCTCGCCGGATCGATTTCAGTTTCTCGCCGGGCTGAATCAGTTGCTGCCACAAGAGCAGGATGGGCAGTATCCGTCTCACTGGCGCGTTAACCACAGCGTGTTGCAGCAGGTGCGACAGCTGGTTGCACAGATGGAACAGCAGGAAGGGGAAAATGATTTACCCTCGACCGCCAGTCGCGAGATCTTGTTTATGCAATTACTGCTCTTGCTGCGTAAAAGCAGTTTGCAGGAGAACCTGGAAAACAGCGCATCACGTCTCAACTTGCTTCTGGCCTGGCTGGAGGACCATTTTGCCGATGAGGTAAATTGGGATGCCGTGGCGGATCAATTTTCTCTTTCGCTGCGTACGCTACATCGGCAGCTTAAGCAGAAAACGGGACTGACGCCTCAGCGTTACCTGAACCGCCTGCGACTGATGAAAGCCCGACATCTGCTACGCCACAGCGAGGCCAGCGTTACTGACATCGCCTATCGTTGCGGATTTAGTGACAGTAACCACTTTTCGACGCTTTTTCGCCGAGAGTTTAAATGGTCACCGCGTGATATTCGCCAGGGACGGGATGGCTTTCTGCAATAACGCGAATCTTCTCAACGTATTTGTACGCCATATTGCGAATAATCAACTTCGTTCTCTGGCCGAGGTAGCCACGGTGGCGCATCAGTTAAAACTTCTCAAAGATGATTTTTTTGCCAGCGACCAGCAGGCAGTCGCTGTGGCTGACCGTTATCCGCAAGATGTCTTTGCTGAACATACACATGATTTTTGTGAGCTGGTAATTGTCTGGCGCGGTAATGGTCTGCATGTACTCAACGATCGCCCTTATCGCATTACCCGTGGCGATCTCTTTTACATTCATGCTGACGATAAACACTCCTACGCTTCCGTTAACGATCTGGTTTTGCAGAATATTATTTATTGCCCGGAGCGGCTGAAGCTGAATCTTGACTGGCAGGGGGCGATTCCGGGATTTAGCGCCAGCGCAGGGCAACCACACTGGCGCTTAGGTAGCATGGGGATGGCACAGGCGCGGCAGATTATCGGTCAGCTTGAGCATGAAAGTAGTCAGCATGTGCCGTTTGCTAACGAAATGGCAGAGTTGCTGTTCGGGCAGTTGGTGATGTTGCTGAATCGCCATCGTTACACCAGTGATTCGTTGCCGCCAACATCCAGCGAAACGTTGCTGGATAAGCTGATTACCCGGCTGGCGGCCAGCCTGAAAAGTCCCTTTGCGCTGGATGAATTTTGTGATGAGGCATCGTGCAGTGAGCGCGTTTTGCGTCAGCAATTTCGCCAGCAGACTGGAATGACCATCAATCAATATCTGCGGCAGGTCAGAGTGTGTCATGCGCAATATCTTCTCCAGCATAGCCGTCTGTTAATCAGTGATATTTCAACCGAATGTGGCTTTGAAGATAGTAACTATTTTTCGGTGGTGTTTACCCGGGAAACCGGGATGACGCCCAGCCAGTGGCGTCATCTCAATTCGCAGAAAGATTAATTCGCCATGCCCATGCCGACGATGTTGGCGGCGACAATAATCACCACACAACCGAGGCTCAACACCGTTACCGGACGGCGACCTGCATTGTTCCACTCTTTCAGCACCAGCCCGACGATACCGCCGCACAATACATAGAAGCTCATATGCAGCATCCAGCTGATGTAGTCATACTGCGCCGGAATGCGGGCGTGGCCCCAGGCATAGAAAAAGAATTGCAGATACCACATCAAACCGCCCAGTGCCGAGAGTAACACGTTGTGAATGATCAGCGGTTTTGCCAGCGAAAAGTCGGCTTTTAGCGACAAATCCTTCACTTTTGCCAGACGAATGAAGCAGAAACCGAGGTTGATGATCGCGCCGCCTCCCATGATGACAACATAGCTTGGCAGAGCGACATACAGTGGATCGACGCCCAGTGCGGCAGCTGCTTCATGCATCGGTTTTGCGGCGTTCATCGCAAAGGACATCCCGGCAGAGAAAATGCCGCACATCACCGCCAGCACCAGCCCTTTTTTCAGGTTGAACTCTTCGGCTTTTATGCCCATCTTGCGCTCTTTCAACTGCCCGGCGCGAGTTACAATCCCTACGCCAATCAGCGCCACCAGAACGCCGAGCAACGTCATGCGTCCGCCTTCGGTATTAATCAGAACATCGAAATTGCCGTTGATAATTGGCGTCATCAGCGTACCGACAATCAACGTAATGCCAATGGCGATGCCAATTCCCATCGACATGCCGAGATAACGCATGGTCAGGCCGTAGTTGATATTACCGATCCCCCACATAGCACCGAACAGAAAAACAGGCAGCAGTGTAGAGAGACTAAACGAGCTGTAATACGCCCAGAAATTCGGTAGTAACAGGGCGCTGATGGCCCACGGCAGAATAATCCACGAAACAATCCCACCGACTGACCACATGGTTTCCCATGACCATTTCTTTACTTTTTTGAACGGCGCGTAAAAACAGGCTGCACTGGCCGCGCCGATCAAATGCCAAAATATCCCCATCGTAATCGCGTTACTCATCTTCTTATCCTCATCATTTTTCGTCGCGTCACATCTCCGACGAGATGAGTGTAAAAATCGTGCTGTCGATTAACCTTTCGCCTGTTGCCGCCGTTGTCGATTTACTGGCAATCACGGCATTAAGTGGGTGATTTGCTTCACATCTCGGGCATTTTCCTGCAAAACCATACCCTTACGAAAAGTACGGCATTGATAATCATTTTCAATATCATTTAATTAACTATAATGAACCAACTGCTTACGCGGCATTAACAATCGGCCGCCCGACAATACTGGAGATGAATATGAGCTATACCCTGCCATCCCTGCCGTATGCTTACGATGCCCTGGAACCGCACTTCGATAAGCAGACCATGGAAATCCACCACACCAAACACCATCAGACCTACGTCAACAACGCCAACGCGGCGCTGGAAAGCCTGCCAGAATTTGCCAACCTGCCGGTTGAAGAGCTGATCACCAAACTGGACCAGCTGCCAGCAGACAAGAAAACCGTACTGCGCAACAACGCTGGCGGTCACGCTAACCACAGCCTGTTCTGGAAAGGTCTGAAAAAAGGCACCACCTTACAGGGTGACCTGAAAGCGGCTATCGAACGTGACTTCGGCTCCGTTGATAACTTCAAAGCAGAATTTGAGAAAGCGGCAGCTTCCCGCTTTGGTTCCGGCTGGGCATGGCTGGTGCTGAAAGGCGATAAACTGGCGGTGGTTTCTACTGCTAACCAGGACTCCCCGCTGATGGGCGAAACTATTTCTGGCGCTTCCGGCTTCCCGATCCTGGGCCTGGATGTGTGGGAACACGCTTACTACCTGAAATTCCAGAACCGCCGCCCGGACTACATCAAAGAGTTCTGGAATGTGGTGAACTGGGACGAAGCAGCGGCACGTTTCGCGGCGAAAAAATAATCATTTGCCGCCTGCTGCAATGAGGCGTTTACGCCGCATATCAGCTTAAAAAATGAACCATCGCCAACGGCGGTGGTTTTTTTGTGATCAATTTCAAAATAAAAACAATGATCCGATAAAAATAAAACAGTGTTTCAATTGATGTGGTTTTGATCACTTTTATTGATTAAATGAATGTCTATCTTCGTTTTCATCAACACTGATGCTCCGTTGAGGAATTACGCATCAGCCCTTAAAAATATGCCGACAGGTGATGGAAATGCAGATAAAACGCTCGATTGAAAAAATCCCGGGGGGGATGATGCTCGTCCCGCTATTCCTTGGCGCACTGTGCCACACCTTCTCGCCGGGGGCGGGGAAATATTTTGGATCATTCACCAACGGGATGATTACCGGTACGGTGCCCATTCTGGCGGTGTGGTTTTTTTGCATGGGGGCGTCAATAAAATTAAGCGCGACGGGAACGGTATTGCGTAAATCCGGTACGCTGGTGGTAACAAAAATTGCCGTCGCGTGGGTGGTTGCGGCAATTGCCTCGCGCATTATTCCGGAACATGGTGTTGAAGTTGGATTCTTTGCCGGACTTTCAACGCTGGCGCTGGTGGCGGCGATGGATATGACCAACGGCGGACTTTACGCTTCCATCATGCAGCAGTACGGTACGAAAGAAGAAGCTGGGGCATTTGTGTTAATGTCATTGGAGTCCGGGCCGCTCATGACGATGATTATTCTGGGCACTGCCGGGATTGCCTCGTTTGAACCGCATGTTTTCGTCGGCGCAGTATTACCGTTCCTGGTGGGCTTTGCCCTTGGGAACCTTGATCCTGAATTACGAGAATTTTTCAGCAAAGCGGTGCAGACGCTGATTCCATTCTTTGCCTTCGCGCTGGGCAATACCATTGATTTGACTGTAATTGCCCAGACAGGTTTGCTGGGGATCCTGTTGGGTGTGGCAGTAATTATCGTGACCGGTATTCCGTTGATTATCGCCGATAAATTGATTGGCGGTGGCGATGGCACTGCCGGAATTGCCGCTTCCAGTTCCGCAGGGGCCGCGGTAGCGACACCTGTGCTGATTGCTGAAATGGTGCCTGCGTTTAAACCGATGGCTCCGGCAGCAACTTCGCTGGTCGCGACGGCGGTCATTGTGACTTCGATTCTGGTGCCAATTCTTACCTCTATCTGGTCACGTAAAGTCAAAGCCAGAGTGGCGAAAATCGAAATTTTAGGCACGGTAAAATAAACCTGCTTCCTTAATCCCCACAGCCGGATGAACTAACGTTCGTCCGGTTTGCTATTGAGCTCCTGCCTGGATACATACCGCGAAAACAGCACGCCTGACATAAAATAAATATGGTCTAATGGGGAAATTTCTCGTGGAGAGGGAACAGATGCGATATCCGGTTGATGTATACACAGGCAAGATTCAGGCTTATCCCGAAGGCAAACTCAGCGCAATTGCCAAAATCCAGGTTGATGGTGAGTTGATGCTGACGGAGCTGGGGCTGGAAGGTGACGAGCAGGCGGAGAAGAAGGTTCACGGCGGGCCAGACAGAGCGCTGTGTCATTATCCTCGTGAGCACTATCTCTACTGGGCGCGGGAATTTCCGGAACAGGCGGAGTTGTTTGTTGCGCCTGCGTTTGGCGAAAATCTCTCAACCGACGGTCTGACGGAAAGCAATGTTTATATTGGCGATATTTTCCGCTGGGGAGAGGCATTAATTCAGGTCAGCCAGCCACGCTCCCCTTGCTATAAACTCAATTACCATTTTGATATCAGCGATATAGCGCAGTTGATGCAAAACACGGGTAAAGTGGGGTGGTTGTATAGCGTGATTGCGCCAGGGTTGGTATCTGCTGATGCGCCGCTGGAGTTGGTTTCTCGTGTCAGTGATGTGACCGTGCAGGAGGCTGCTGCTATCGCATGGCATATGCCGTTTGATGACGATCAGTATCACCGTTTACTCTCCGCCGCAGGGTTATCGAAAAGCTGGACGCGGACGATGCAGAAACGCCGACTGAGCGGCAAAATCGAAGATTTTTCACGGCGGTTGTGGGGAAAATAACCCCCGGAGAGTAGGCCTGATAAGACGCTATCAGCGTCGCATCAGGCATTCTGCTCAAACGCCGGATGCGGCGTAAACGCCTTATCCGGCCTACAAATGCGGAGTTTAACTCCGCTTATACAGCGGCAGCCAAATCACCAGCCGCAAACCGCCCAGCGGGCTGTCTTCTGCCTTCACCCAACCACGGTGCTGCTGGATAGCTGTTTCGACAATCGCCAGCCCTAAGCCCGTACCGCCAGATTCACGATCGCGCGCTTCATCGGTGCGATAGAACGGACGGAAAATCTGCTCGCGATCTTCCGGGCTAACGCCAGGACCATCGTCGTCCACCGTAATGGTGATACCATCTTTATCTACCGCAAAGCCCACCTCAATCTTCGTATGGGAATAACGCAGAGCATTACGAACAATGTTTTCCAGCGCACTTTCCAGAGCGTTCGGGTTGCCATACAGAGGCCACGGCCCAGGCGGGAAGTTAACCGTAAACGACTTGCCCATTTGTTCCGCTTCGAATGCCGCGTTATCCAGCACTTCACCCCACAACTGGTTAGCTTTCAATGTCTCGCTCACCAGCGCGTTTTTCTGCTGATTACGTGACATCACCAACAGGTCGTTGATCATGCTGTCCAGACGCTGGGCTTCGGTTTCAATACGCTCCAGTTCCTTGCTTTCACCACTACGACGGCGCAATAACGCCGTACCCAGTTGCAGGCGCGTCAGTGGCGTGCGCAGTTCGTGAGAGATATCAGAAAGGAGGCGCTGCTGGGAGGTCATCATGCGCTCCAGCGCGGTCACCATCTGGTTAAAACTGGCACCAGCGGCAAGAAATTCCTGTGGCCCCGCTTCCAGTTCCGGATGCTGGCGTAAGTTCCCCTGGGCAACTTCATCGGCCGCGTTTTTCAGCTTACGCGCCGGTTTTGCCAGACTCCAGGCCAACCACAACAGCAACGGTGTACTGACCAACATAGTCACAATCAGCAGTAATAGCGGGCGGTCAAACAGTAAGTTAATGAAATCGGATTGAGAACTGCTGGCCGGACGAATCAGATACAGTTGGTAATTATCTTCGCCATCACGCACGGAGAACGGACCGACCAGTTCCACGCGGCCATACTTTTTCTTTTGCGGGTGATCGGCGTTATCGGCCTGGCCAATAAAGTTGCGAATGATCTGCATTTCGCTGCGTTCAGCGCCGATCACGCGGCCCTCGGTGGTCACCAATAACAAACGCTGTCCTGGCGGTGCCCACTTATCAATCGCCCGGAACAGACGCCGCCACCACATTAAATCGTTGGGCGGATCGTTCGCCAGTTCCGCTTCGACATGCTGCTCAATCATCAGCCCCTGACGCTGTTCGCTATCCAGAAGCTCGGTCATCTGGCGTGAATCGAGCTTGGGTAACATCAAAACCAACATCAACACCAGCGCCAGCGTCAGCCAGAAGATGGCGAAGATGCGCGCGGTTAAGCTGCCTATCATGAAGCAGAAACCATCAGATAGCCGCGACCACGCAAGGTTTTAAACCACGGGTGACCATCTTTACGATCCGGCAGTTTACGACGCAGGTTGGAAATGTGCATATCGATAGCGCGGTCGAAAGGCGTCAGGCGTTTGCCCAGCACTTCCTGGCTTAAATGCTCACGGGAAACCACCTGACCCAGATGCTGTGCCAGCAAATAAAGCAGGGTAAACTCAGTGCCGGTTAACTCCAGCGTTTGCCCGTCGAAGCTGGCTTCCTGACGGCCTGGATTCAGCACTAAGGCATCAACTTCCAGTGTCGGTGAACCGTTGTCGTTGTTTTGCTGTTGCTCGCTCCAGTGCGAACGGCGCAGGATCGCGCGAATACGTGCCACCAGCTCACGATCATTAAACGGTTTCGGGAGATAGTCATCTGCGCCCAGCTCAAGGCCGAGAACGCGATCAAGTTCACTGCCGCGCGCCGTCAACATAATGACAGGCGTCTGGTGTGTCTGGCGAAGTGCTTTTAATGTGTCGATACCATTTTTCTTCGGCATCATGACATCAAGCAAAAGTAAATCAATGCTGTCGTCCAGAAGATCAAGCGCCTGCTCCCCATCGTGGGCAACAATCACGTTGAAGCCTTCCATCTCGAGCAGCTCCTTTAACAGGGAAGTCAGCTCTCGGTCATCATCAACTAACAGGATTTTATTCATTGTTTAAATACCTCCGAGGCAGAAATTACGTCATCAGACGTCGCTAATCCATGACTTTACGTTGTTTTACACCCCCTGACGCATGTTTGCAGCCTGAATCGTAAACTCTCTATCGTTGAATCGCGACAGAAAGATTTTGGGAGCAAATGATGCGCATAGTTACCGCTGCCGTCATGGCCTCAACGCTGGCAGTCAGTTCATTAAGCCACGCTGCTGAAGTCGGTTCAGGCGATAACTGGCATCCGGGTGAAGAACTTACGCAGCGCAGTACGCAGAGCCATATGTTCGACGGCATAAGTTTAACCGAACATCAGCGTCAGCAGATGCGAGATCTTATGCAACAGGCCCGGCACGAACAGCCTCCTGTTAATGTTAGCGAACTGGAGACAATGCATCGCCTTGTCACCGCAGAAAATTTTGATGAAAACGCTGTGCGCGCACAGGCAGAAAAAATGGCGAATGAGCAAATTGCTCGTCAGGTTGAGATGGCAAAAGTCCGCAACCAAATGTATCGCCTGTTAACGCCGGAGCAGCAAGCGGTTTTAAACGAGAAACATCAACAACGAATGGAGCAGTTGCGCGACGTGACGCAATGGCAAAAAAGTTCATCGTTGAAGCTATTGAGTAGTAGCAACTCACGTTCCCAGTAGTAAACCCTGTTTTCCTTGCCATAGACACCATCCCTGTCTTCCCCCACATGATGTGGGGGTTTTTTTTATCCTCAATTTGCCTACTGCTTAATGCATTGCAGATGATTTGCTTCCGTTATACTACCGTCAGTTGATAGCGGGAGTATTTATGAATCAATCTTATGGACGGCTGGTCAGTCGGGCGGCGATTGCTGCAACGGCGATGGCTTCGCTGCTATTGCTGATTAAAATTTTTGCATGGTGGTATACCGGGTCGGTGAGTATTCTCGCCGCGCTGGTGGATTCGCTGGTGGATATCGGCGCGTCGTTGACGAATTTACTGGTGGTGCGATATTCCCTGCAACCTGCCGACGATAATCACTCGTTTGGTCACGGTAAAGCTGAGTCCCTCGCGGCGCTGGCGCAAAGTATGTTTATCTCCGGTTCGGCACTATTCCTGTTTTTGACGGGTATTCAACATCTGGTATCTCCAACACCGATGACAGATCCAGGCGTCGGGGTTATCGTGACAATTGTGGCGCTAATTTGTACGATTATCCTTGTCTCGTTTCAGCGGTGGGTGGTGCGCCGGACGCAAAGCCAGGCGGTGCGGGCTGATATGCTACATTACCAGTCTGATGTTATGATGAACGGCGCAATTCTGCTGGCGCTGGGGTTGTCCTGGTACGGCTGGCATCGCGCCGATGCTCTGTTTGCATTGGGAATCGGCATCTATATTTTATATAGCGCGTTACGCATGGGATATGAGGCGGTACAGTCATTACTGGATCGCGCATTACCTGATGAGGAACGGCAAGAAATTATTGATATCGTGACTTCCTGGCCGGGTGTTAGCGGCGCTCACGATCTTCGCACGCGGCAGTCAGGGCCGACCCGCTTTATTCAGATTCATTTGGAAATGGAAGACTCTCTGCCTTTGGTTCAGGCACATATGGTGGCGGATCAGGTAGAGCAGGCTATTTTACGGCGTTTTCCGGGATCGGATGTGATTATCCATCAGGATCCTTGTTCCGTCGTACCCAGGGAGGGTAAACGGTCTATGCTTTCATAATCAGTATAAAAGAGAGCCAGACCCGCATTTTGTGTATAAAATACCGCCATTTGGCCTGACCTGAATCAATTCAGCAGGAAGTGATTGTTATACTATTTGCACATTCGTTGGATCACTTCGATGTGCAAGAAGACTTCCGGCAACAGATTTCATTTTGCATTCCAAAGTTCAGAGGTAGTCATGATTAAGAAAATCGGTGTGTTGACAAGCGGCGGTGATGCGCCAGGCATGAACGCCGCAATTCGCGGGGTTGTTCGTTCTGCGCTGACAGAAGGTCTGGAAGTAATGGGTATTTATGACGGCTATCTGGGTCTGTATGAAGACCGTATGGTACAGCTAGACCGTTACAGCGTGTCTGACATGATCAACCGTGGCGGTACGTTCCTCGGTTCTGCGCGTTTCCCGGAATTCCGCGACGAGAACATCCGCGCCGTGGCTATCGAAAACCTGAAAAAACGTGGTATCGACGCGCTGGTGGTTATCGGCGGTGACGGTTCCTACATGGGTGCAATGCGTCTGACCGAAATGGGCTTCCCGTGCATCGGCCTGCCGGGCACTATCGACAACGACATCAAAGGCACTGACTACACTATCGGTTTCTTCACTGCGCTGAGCACCGTTGTAGAAGCGATCGACCGCCTGCGTGACACCTCTTCTTCTCACCAGCGTATTTCCGTGGTGGAAGTGATGGGGCGTTACTGTGGCGATCTGACGCTGGCTGCGGCCATCGCCGGTGGTTGTGAATTCGTCGTGGTTCCGGAAGTTGAATTCAGCCGTGATGACCTGGTAAATGAAATCAAAGCGGGTATCGCGAAAGGTAAGAAACACGCCATTGTGGCAATTACCGAACACATGTGTGATGTTGACGAACTGGCGCATTTCATCGAGAAAGAAACTGGTCGTGAAACCCGTGCAACTGTGTTGGGCCACATTCAGCGCGGTGGTTCTCCGGTGCCTTACGACCGTATTCTGGCTTCCCGTATGGGTGCTTACGCCATTGAACTGCTGCTGGCAGGTTACGGCGGTCGTTGTGTAGGTATCCAGAACGAACAGCTGGTTCACCACGACATCATCGACGCTATCGAAAACATGAAGCGTCCGTTCAAAGGCGACTGGCTGGACTGCGCGAAAAAACTGTATTAATGATTTCGGAAAAAGGCAGATTCCTTTAGCCTGAAACCGATGACAGAAGCAAAAATGCCTGATGCGCTTCGCTTATCAGGCCTACATGAATTCTGCAATTTATTGAATTTGCAAACTTTTGTAGGCCGTATAAGGCGTTCGCGCCGCATATGGCATGGACAAAGCGCACTTTGTCAGCAATATGAGGCGGATTTCTTCCGCCTTTTTAATCCCCCAACATATACCCACAAGTTATAGCCAATCTTTTTTTATTCTTTAATGTTTGGTTAACCTTCTGGCACGCTTTGCTCATCACAACACAACATAAGAGAGTCGGGCGATGAACAAGTGGGGCGTAGGGTTAACATTTTTGCTGGCGGCAACCAGCGTTATGGCAAAGGATATTCAGCTTCTTAACGTTTCATATGATCCAACGCGCGAATTGTACGAACAGTACAACAAGGCATTCAGCGCCCACTGGAAACAGCAAACTGGCGATAACGTGGTGATTCGTCAGTCACACGGTGGTTCAGGCAAACAAGCGACGTCGGTAATCAATGGTATTGAAGCTGATGTTGTCACTCTGGCTCTGGCCTATGACGTGGACGCAATTGCGGAACGCGGGCGGATTGATAAAGAGTGGATCAAACGTCTGCCGGATAACTCCGCACCGTACACTTCCACCATTGTTTTCCTGGTACGTAAGGGCAATCCGAAGCAGATCCATGACTGGAATGATCTGATTAAACCGGGTGTTTCGGTGATCACGCCTAATCCGAAAAGCTCCGGTGGCGCGCGCTGGAACTACCTGGCAGCCTGGGGCTACGCGCTGCACCACAACAACAACGATCAGGCAAAAGCGCAGGATTTTGTTCGGGCACTGTATAAAAACGTCGAAGTTCTGGATTCTGGCGCGCGCGGCTCCACTAACACTTTTGTCGAGCGCGGAATTGGCGATGTTCTGATTGCCTGGGAAAACGAAGCTCTGCTGGCAGCGAATGAACTGGGGAAAGATAAATTCGAAATCGTCACGCCGAGTGAGTCTATCCTCGCAGAGCCAACCGTGTCGGTGGTCGATAAAGTGGTTGAGAAAAAAGATACCAAAGAGGTGGCGGAAGCCTACCTGAAATATCTCTACTCGCCAGAAGGCCAGGAAATTGCCGCGAAAAACTACTACCGTCCGCGCGATGCGGAGGTGGCGAAAAAGTACGAAAATGCGTTTCCAAAGCTGAAGTTATTTACCATTGATGAAGAGTTTGGCGGCTGGACGAAAGCACAAAAAGAGCATTTTGCTAACGGTGGTACGTTCGATCAGATCAGCAAACGCTAGTTTCTCCAGGATAATTATCAAACCCGGTGGTTTCTCGCGACCGGGTTTTTTATTTGTCACGATTTTGCGTTACCCTTGCATCTCTTTGAGGTACAGGGAAAAAAAGATGAAAAAAGCGGGTCTTCTTTTTTTGGTGATGATAGTTATCGCCGTTGTGGCTGCTGGTATTGGTTACTGGAAATTAACCGGCGAAGAGTCGGATACATTACGTAAGATTGTCCTTGAGGAATGTTTACCCAATCAGCAGCAAAATCAAAATCCTTCGCCATGTGCGGAAGTCAAACCCAATGCCGGATACGTGGTTTTAAAAGATCTTAATGGCCCACTGCAATATCTGTTGATGCCAACGTATCGTATTAACGGTACTGAAAGTCCTTTGTTGACCGATCCTTCAACGCCGAACTTCTTTTGGTTGGCCTGGCAGGCGCGTGATTTTATGAGCAAAAAATACGGCCAGCCGGTTCCCGATCGCGCGGTTTCTTTGGCGATCAACTCTCGCACCGGGCGTACGCAAAACCATTTTCATATTCATATCTCTTGTATTCGTCCTGATGTGCGCGAACAGCTGGATAACAATCTGGCGAACATCAGCAGCCGCTGGTTGCCACTGCCAGGTGGTTTGCACGGGCATGAATACCTGGCGCGTCGGGTAACGGAAAGCGAACTGGTACAACGCAGCCCATTTATGATGCTTGCAGAAGAAGTGCCTGAGGCGCGGGAACATATGGGAAGCTACGGGCTGGCGATGGTGCGGCAGAGTGATAATTCGTTTGTGTTGCTGGCGACACAACGAAATCTACTGACGCTGAACCGTGCTTCAGCCGAGGAAATCCAGGATCATCAGTGTGAGATTTTGCGTTAAGGCGAGGAGTTAAGGAAAGTAAGTGCCGGATATGAAATCCGGCACCTGTCAGACTTAAGCCTGTTTAGCCGCTTCTGCAGCTTTAACGATCACTGCGAAAGCGTCAGCTTTCAGAGAAGCACCGCCAACCAGCGCGCCGTCGATGTCTGGCTGAGCAAACAGTTCTGCAGCGTTAGACGCGTTTACAGAGCCGCCGTACTGGATGATCACTTGTTCAGCGATGTTAGCGTCAACTTTAGCGATGTGGTCACGGATGAATTTGTGAACAGCCTGTGCCTGCGCCGGAGTTGCCGATTTGCCAGTACCGATTGCCCATACTGGTTCGTAAGCGATTACCGCACCTTCGAATGCTGCAGCACCCTGAGTTTTCAGTACCGCGTCGATCTGACGTGCACAAACTTCTTCAGTTTTGCCCGCTTCGTTTTCAGCTTCGGTTTCACCGATGCACAGAACCGGAGTCAGACCCTGCTCTTTCAGCACCGCGAATTTTTTCGCGATCAGTTCGTCAGACTCTTTGTGGTAAGTACGACGTTCAGAGTGGCCGATGATGATGTACTGTGCGCCGATGTCTTTCAGCATAGCAGCAGAGGTTTCACCGGTGAATGCGCCGGACAGGTTCAGGTCCACGTTTTGCGCACCCAGCATGATGTGGCTGCCTTCAGCTTCGCGCTTCGCCATATCGATGTACATTTCCGGTGGTGCGATTGCAACCGCACAGCCAGCAACACCTGCCAGCTCTTTACGCAGGTTAGAAACCAGCTCGTGAACCATGTGGCGGCTGCCGTTCAGTTTCCAGTTACCCATCACTAAAGGATGTCGCATTTTAATTCTCCACGCTTATAAGCGAATAAAGGAAGATGGCCGCCCCGCAGGGCAGCAGGTCTGTGAAACAGTATAGAGATTCATCGGCACAAAGGCTTTGCTTTTTGTCATTTATTCAAACCTTCAAGCGATTCAGATAGCGCCAGCTTAATCGGTTCAACAGCGAAGGTCAGCCCCTTTTCGCCGTTGTCCGCGACAACATAACGCAGTGCACCTTCGGTCTCGGTGTAATAACGTTTGTTTTTCCCCGCCGTTAGTAGCGACTGCAGTTTTTTCTGGCTTTGTGTTTTGGTCATTAATGGGGTGAGTGTGCGGATCACCGCTGCCATGTATTCCTGAGCTTTCGCTTTCGCGGCTTTTTGCTCTGGCCCCTGGATGGGTAGCCAGGTCATTTGAATGCTTTTGATTTTTAAGGTACCGCGCTCCAGCGCTGTAGAAGCATACAAGTTCTCATTAATTTTACTTGCAGCACGAGTGAGATTGGCTTTGTCGGGACTGCTGTCGATGGCACGAAATTCGTTCAGTGGCAGGCTGGGATTCTGGCTGTTAAAGTCTTCTCGAAACTGGCTGATGGAGAGATCGAAAGTAGGGGCTCCAGCCAGCAGATAAGGCGCGGTCGTTGCCGTATCTGGTGTTTGTGCATGCGCCGCTGTTGTAACGGTTAATGCAGAACATAAGAGAAAAAACAGCGTACACCCTGGCTTCATTGACAGTACCTTTTGTTATGACTGGCTCCGATTAAAACGATATCTGTCGCCCTTGTCAAAAGGGTAGAATCCTGGAAAAGACAACCATCAAGGAACTTACATGACCATACAGCAATGGTTATTTTCATTTAAAGGGCGTATTGGACGCCGTGATTTCTGGATTTGGATAGGCCTGTGGTTCGCAGGCATGCTGGTGCTTTTCTCACTGGCGGGTAAAAATTTACTCGATATTCAGACCGCGGCGTTTTGCCTTGTGTGCTTGCTTTGGCCAACAGCGGCAGTAACCGTTAAGCGCTTGCATGATCGCGGGCGTTCCGGCGCATGGGCATTTCTGATGATTGTGGCGTGGATGCTGCTGGCGGGTAACTGGGCGATTTTACCTGGTGTCTGGCAATGGGCGGTGGGGCGTTTTGTCCCGACGTTGATTCTGGTGATGATGCTTATCGATCTTGGTGCGTTTGTTGGCACACAAGGCGAAAATAAATATGGTAAAGATACCGAGGATGTGAAGTATAAAGCCGACAATAAATCAAGTAATTAACCTTTAATATATCTCTTACTGCTATTTTTTTCCGGGTTTGTTATTTCCACGTTGAAAATGACAATGCCCGGAAAATCCTTCTGATCTCTTCACCTTAAGCAATATCAAAAAAAATGGTAATCCATAAGATCATTACTTGTTTGTTCTTCCCTTAACGGCGCATTATTCTTAAGTCGTAATCGACAGAGAGGCGAATATACAGAGGTGCCCTATGAAAGATGTCGTAGATAAATGCAGTACTAAAGGATGTGCGATTGATATCGGTACGGTGATTGATAACGACAACTGTACCAGTAAGTTTTCGCGCTTTTTTGCCACCCGCGAAGAAGCAGAGTCCTTTATGACTAAACTGAAAGAGCTTGCCGCCGCTGCATCCTCTGCGGATGAAGGGGCCAGCGTGGCCTATAAGATTAAGGATCAGGAGGGGCAAGTTGAGCTTGATGCGGCCTTCACCTTCTCATGCCAGGCCGAGATGATTATTTTTGAGTTATCACTGCGTTCGTTAGCTTGATGGAGTTGCTTTAGAAGGAGTTAAACATGGCTTATAAACACATTGGCGTGGCAATTTCCGGGAATGAAGAAGATGCCTTACTGGTGAATAAAGCCCTGGAGCTCGCCAGACATAATGACGCTCACCTGACGTTAATTCATATTGATGATGGCTTAAGCGAGTTGTATCCGGGTATCTACTTCCCTGCAACAGAGGATATTCTTCAATTGTTGAAGAATAAGTCGGATAACAAGCTGTATAAACTGACGAAAAATATTCAATGGCCGAAGACAAAACTGCGTATTGAACGTGGGGAAATGCCGGAAACACTGCTGGATATTATGCAACAAGAGCAGTGCGACCTCCTTGTCTGTGGTCATCACCACTCATTTATCAACCGTTTGATGCCGGCATACCGCGGGATGATCAATAAGTTGAAAGCGGATCTGCTCATCGTGCCGTTTATCGATAAGTAACCGCTTACCAGTAATGCTCCGCTGTCATATGGCCCGGTCGACGACGTAAATGTTTCGTCATCTGCCGGGTT
This sequence comes from Escherichia sp. HH091_1A, assembly GCF_030295175.1. Taxonomy (NCBI): domain Bacteria; kingdom Pseudomonadati; phylum Pseudomonadota; class Gammaproteobacteria; order Enterobacterales; family Enterobacteriaceae; genus Escherichia; species Escherichia sp. HH091_1A. Next base: position 4,799,094 of record NZ_AP025747.1, read on the forward strand.
TCTTTTAGCAACTGTTGCGTATCGCGAACCATCTGTGGATTGCCGCACAGCATCACATGGCTGGTTTCTTTATCCATCGGCAAGCCCACCGCACTTTCCAGTTCACCACTTTCAATTAACGCCGGTATTCGCCCGGTGAGCGAACCCGCCGCCGTTTCCCGACTGACCACCGTCTGAATGCGCAGTTTCCCTTCGTAGCGTTTTTCCAGTTCTTGCATCAGTGGCAGATAACTTAAGTCGGCGGCATAACGTGCGGCGTGAACCAGAACCAGATTTTTGAAGCGATCTAAATCTTTGCCCAGTTGCAGAATTGATAAATAAGGGCCAATCGCTGTACCGGTTGCCAGCATCCACAGTGTTTCGCAGTCAGGGACCTCATCCAGCACAAAGAAGCCAGCTGCTTCGCTAACCACCTGTACTTCATCGCCCGGTTTCAGTGCCGCTAATCGTGGGCTTAATTTTCCATCGGGCACGGTCACCAGGTAAAACTCCAGATCGGGATTATCAGGAGAGTTAACGTAGGAATAGGCACGCTGGACGCGTTCGCCGTCAATTTCAAGGCCTAGTTTGGTGAATTGCCCGGCAGTAAATGGAAGCACGGGAGCGTGAACGGTGAGACTAAACAGGGCGTCGGTCCAGTTCTGCACTTTAGTGACTTTGCCTGTTACCCAATCAGCCATGTTTTTCTCCTGTTTTGATTGACTTGCCTTATCTTCGTTCTCCGAACAAAAAAATTCCAGTCCCGAAGGACTGGAAGGCTCAATCGATCAAATCACTCAGAGAATGTGCACCTGCATTTCCGGGTCTTTACGATCCAGATAGTGGATGGATTGAATGCGACGAATGGTGCGTGATTTACCGCGGATCAGCAGTGTTTCGGTGGTGGCGATATTGCCTTTGCGGCTAATACCTTCCAGCAGATCACCTTTGGTGATGCCAGTGGCAGAAAAGATGACGTTGTCGCTGCGCGCCATATCGCCCAGACGCAACACTTTACCCGCTTCGATGCCCATCGCTTTGCAGCGCGCCAGCTCCTGCTCGCCAATGCGGCGATTTTCTTCGTTGTCGCCTTTGACGTCATGACGTGCCAGCAGACGACCATTCATGTCGCCATCTAATGCGCGGATCACCGCCGCAGAAACCACGCCTTCCGGCGCGCCACCAATACCGTACAGCACGTCAACTTCGCTGTCTGGCATACAGGTGAGAATTGAGGCTGCCACATCGCCATCCGGAATAGCAAATACGCGCACGCCGAGTTGCTGCATTTCTGCGATAACGGCATCGTGGCGCGGTTTTGCCAGAATCGTTACCGTCAGTTCGCTCAACGGTTTGCCGAGCGCCGCCGCAACATTGCGCAGGTTATCCGCCAGCGGCAGGTTCAGATCAATGGTGCCTTTGGCTCCCGGTCCGACGATCAGCTTCTCCATATACATATCTGGCGCGTTGAGGAAGCAGCCTTTATCGCCTACTGCCAGCACCGCCAGCGCGTTAGCCTGGCCCATCGCCGTCATGCGCGTGCCTTCAATCGGATCAACAGCAATATCTACCGCATCACCGCGACCGGTACCGACTTTTTCACCAATGTAGAGCATCGGTGCTTCGTCGATTTCACCTTCACCAATGACGATGGTGCCGTCAATGTTGACCTGGTTGAGCATAATACGCATGGCGTTAACCGCCGCGCCGTCCGCGGTGTTTTTATCGCCGCGTCCTAACCATTTGTAGCCAGCCAGCGCCGCAGATTCGGTGACGCGGGAAAATTCGATGGCAAGTTCTCGTCTCATAGCAAACTCTAAGCAGTAAGGAATGGCGCGAAGTGTAGCACAGGGGAAGGGCAGGATTATTGATGTGTGCGGGGGTTGCCCCCGCACGATTTCAGAGTCTACGACATGCCGGATGCGGCGTGAACGCCTTATCCGGCCTACACAAAATGGCATCGGCTCGTAGGCCTGATAAGACGCGTAAGCGTCGCATCAGGCGATCAGTATCAGGCAATTGGTTCAGATGCCTGATATTACTCGTCGTGTTCTTCCCACGCCATCGCGCGTTTAACCGCTTTTTTCCAGCCAGCGTAACGGTAATTACGCTCGGTGGTTTCGATGCCAGGACGGAACTCGCGCTCAATCACCGCTTTCTCTTGCAGCTCGTCGAGGTTCTGCCAGAAGCCAACCGCCAGACCAGCAAGATAGGCCGCACCCAATGCGGTGACTTCGCGCACTTCCGGGCGCTCAACGCGCGTGCCGAGAATATCGGACTGGAACTGCATCAGGAAATTGTTCGCCACTGCGCCGCCATCCACGCGCAGGGCGTGCAGACGAATACCAGAATCGGCCTGCATCGCTTCCAGCACGTCACGCGTCTGATAAGCAATAGACTCCAGCGTCGCGCGTATAATGTGGTTAGCGTTCACTCCACGAGTCAGACCGAAAATCGCCCCGCGCGCATACGGATCCCAGTACGGCGCACCCAGTCCGGTAAACGCCGGAACCACATACACACCGTTGGTGTTTTGCACTTTCGTGGCAAAGTATTCGGAATCGTAGGCGTCGTTAATCAACTTCATCTCATCACGCAGCCACTGAATGGATGCGCCCGCCATAAACACCGCACCTTCCAGCGCATAGTTTACTTCGCCAGTTGGGCCACAGGCGATGGTGGTCAGCAGGCCGTTTTCTGATTTCACCGCTTTCTCGCCGGTGTTCATCAGCATAAAGCAGCCAGTGCCGTAGGTATTCTTCGCCATCCCTTCTTTCACGCACAACTGACCAAACAGCGCCGCCTGCTGGTCACCGGCGATCCCGGAGATTGGAATACGCGTGCCGCCTTTGCCGCCAATGTTAGTCTGACCGTACACTTCGGAAGAACGACGCACTTCTGGCAGCATCTCGCGCGGAATATCCAGCACTTCCAGCATTTTGTCGTCCCAGTCCAGGGTATGGATGTTGAACAACATGGTACGAGAGGCGTTGGTGTAATCGGTCACATGGACACGGCCCTGAGTCATTTTCCAGATAAGCCACGTATCAACCGTACCAAACAGCAATTCACCACGACGTGCACGCTCGCGAGATCCTTCCACATGGTCGAGGATCCACTTCACTTTGGTGCCAGAGAAGTACGGGTCAATCACCAGACCGGTATTGCTGCGGATATAATCTTCTAAACCGTCACGTTTTAAATGCTCGCAGATTTCTGCGGTACGACGACACTGCCAGACAATAGCGTTATAGATAGGCTTGCCGGTTTCTTTTTCCCAGACAATAGTGGTTTCACGCTGATTCGTAATACCGATAGCCGCAATTTGATCGGAACTGATATCGGCTTTCGCCAGCACTTCTACCAGCGTGGAGCTTTGGGTGGCCCAGATTTCCATTGGGTCGTGTTCTACCCAGCCTGGTTTTGGGTAGATTTGCTCAAATTCGCGCTGTGACACGCTAATGATATTGGCATCGTGATCCATTACGACCGCGCGGGAGCTGGTGGTGCCCTGGTCGAGCGCAACGATATATTTTTTTTCAGTCATGTTTAATTGTCCCGTAGTCATATTACAGCGAAGCTTTTTGTTCTGGAGGAGTTGTGGTCTCCTTTTCTTCCACAACACAGATATCGCAAGGCAAATGGCGACCAATCAGTTTGCGATAGGCAAATGCACCTACAATCGCGCCAACGATAGGGCCAAAAAGCGGCACCAGGAAGTAAGGAATGTCTCTGCCGCCGGTAAAGGCGACATTGCCCCAGCCCGCCAGCCAGGCAAAGACTTTCGGACCGAAGTCACGCGCTGGGTTCATGGCAAAGCCCGTCAATGGGCCCATAGATGCGCCAATGACCGCAATCAGTAGACCAATCAGCAAGGGAGCCAAAGGGCCGCGTGGTACACCGTTGCCATCGTCCGTTAACGCCAGGATCAGCCCCATCAGAATAGCGGTAATCACCATCTCAACTGCGAAAGCCTGCACAAAATTGATATGAGGATTAGGGTAAGTAGAGAAAGTGCCAGCCAGATCAACACTTTCAACGCTGCCGCGAACAATGTGATGAGTCTGTTCGAAGTCGAAAAATAAATTGTAGTAAAGCCCGTAAACTAAAGCCGCAGCGCAGAAAGCGCCGGCAACTTGTGAAACGATAAAAGGAATAACTTTGCGCTTGTCGAAACAGGCAAACAGCCACAATGCAATGGTAACAGCGGGGTTAAGATGCGCGCCGGAAACCCCTGCGGTCAGGTAGATGGCCATTGCCACCCCCAGTCCCCAAATGACACTGATTTCCCACTGACCAAAAGACGCACCAGCGACTTTTAGTGCTGCAACGCAACCCACACCGAAAAAAATCAACAACCCGGTACCGAGGAATTCAGCAATGCACTGGCCTTTCAAGGTTGATGTTTGACTCATAATCGGATCCTGAAGAGTTAATGTTTGTTGTATGCGTGAAAGTCACGGACCTCCACGATGCTTGTAGGCATGCTGTAAACTTATCGTTAACGAGCAAAAACGAGAAATATCGAACTTAAAATGTGTGTGCTTCGTCATAAGATGAGCGTTATCGCGCCATTTATTCCATCTGATTGTACATGATGCATGTTTGTTAGATCATTCGCGCAACAAATTTATTAACATTTTCGATTTGCGTGGATTATGTCTCCAGGAGAAGGATGAAAAGTGTGGCAAACCGTAATCTGCAAGGCGTGCCGCTGGACAGCGATGGCGCGGCTTCATACAATCGGAGCTAACTAAAGTGCGCTCGTATTTATTAAGGCGTCACCGGTAATCGGGACGAGGATTTTTATCCATCAACGCCTTGCAATTCAGGAGAGGTATGACAATGTCATTAGAAGTGTTTGAGAAACTGGAAGCAAAAGTACAGCAGGCGATTGATACCATCACTCTGTTGCAGATGGAAATCGAAGAGCTGAAAGAAAAAAACAACTCACTGTCGCAGGAAGTTCAAAATGCCCAGCATCAGCGCGAAGAGCTGGAGCGTGAGAACAACCATCTGAAAGAACAGCAGAACGGCTGGCAGGAACGTCTGCAGGCCCTGCTGGGTCGCATGGAAGAGGTTTAATCTCTTCCACGCAGAGGCGCCGCAAGGCGCCTTATTTTTTACTTCACTGCATTTTTAGCGGAAAGCATAATCTCCATCGCCTGTTGGCGATATTTATCTGCCGTATCTGGCGCCATTAATGCAATGATCCCCACAGCCCTGGGGGTGTCTTCAAGATAAACACTGATGGTTCTTTTCTGCTGACCATCAAAATTTATCAACACATCCTGATACTTACAGGTGAAATGTTTGGCATTACAATCATGAAACTGGAAGGCTTCCTCATTGTATTGATCCTTGAGATTGTCTCGCTGCTTCTTCTTTAACGCTTCCAGCGGGTCATCGGCGCTACGTCCTGCGGGCAGGCGGAAAGCAGAAATGAAGACGCTATTATCCTCACTTCTTATATCAATGGTTTTATTAGTACTAATGGAAACCGTATTCCAGTGTCGGTTCGGGATAGTCACGGTTATCGCAGCATTCTCAAAGGTATATTGCCACGGGGTAAACATACGAAACGTATTGCCGACTTTGGATAAAAGCAGGATTCCCAATACCCAACAGCACCCGCGAGTAAAACTGGCGAAGTTACGTTTTTTTTTAATAAATGCGCACAGAATACCTGACACAAGCACGGGAAGTAACAACGGCCCCAGAAATACTGAACCGATATACTCGCCAACCATGCCAGGATCTCCAGACAGTAGGTTGCTGTGCTGAAGATGACTAAGAAAAGTAGTTATTATCCATAGTATTAATAAGATAACGTATCTCATATCAATCCCTTATTATATAATACGTTCGCTACTAACGATGATTCATATCCCTATTCCCAGAATAGTTAATTTACCATATAGCATTAATTTTTAATGCTGCATATTTTTATGAAATGATTTATCGATAATTAATTTATATTGTCAGATGTGAACTATTGATATTTAAAATGAATTAAATAAAAACAAACGATAGTCTTTATGAATATTTTGCATATAAAAAAGGGGAATTTAATTCCCCTTTTAACGCATGGCAGGTACTTATTCAATATCCAGCGGATCTTCTGAAAGAATAATTCCGGTATTGTCGGCATAAAGATGGTCACCGGAGAAGAAGGTGACGCCGCCAAAATTAACGCGGACATCGCTTTCGCCAATGCCTTCGCCAGCGGCACCGACTGGAATTGCTGCCATCGCCTGGATGCCGATATCCAGCTCTTCCAGGTCATCTACCTGACGCACCGCGCCGTAAATGACCAGGCCTTCCCATTCATTTTGTACTGCCAGACGCGCCAGCTCAGCATCGACCAGTGCGCTACGAACAGAACCACCGCCATCAACGACGAGAACACGACCACGGCCATTCTGTTCGAGCAGATCGTACAGCAACCCGTTGTCCTCGAAACATTTTACCGTGATTATTTGTCCGCCAAACGACGCCCGTCCGCCAAAGTTGGAGAACAGCGGTTCCACGACGTTAACATCTTCTTGATAGATGTCACAAAGCTCGGAAGTATCGTATTTCATAGGCTTAACATTCAGTTGCTGCGAGAATTTTCAGTATATCGCGCTATGTGGGCTGTTGGCAAAATCATCAATTGTTAATTGATATTTGTCAGTTATGCTGCCCACTGGCTTAGGAATATCCCTAAAACAAACAGCAGGTTAGTCAGTAAGGCTCCCTTGACAGTGCGTTCCAGCATCGGTCGCATCGCCACCGGGTCCATTTCCCGCATCACATAACGGGCTTGCTTCACCAGTAATGGTGCCGCCAGCAGGAACAGCCAGCCCCACAGGCTATGCAGTGAAAAGAGATTAAACAGCGCCAGACACACCAGAGAGCCCATCAGCAGGCAGGCATGATAACGACGCGCGTTCACTTCACCTAAGCGCACCACCAGCGTGTTTTTGCCATTTTCGCGGTCGCTATTGATATCACGCAGGTTATTAATGTTCAGTACTGCCGTTGCCAGCAGGCCGCATGCGGTCGCCGGAAGGATCAACGCCGGAATCAACGTATGAGCCTGTAAATACCAGCTGCCCATGACGCTTAACCAGCCAAAGAAAACCAGTACGGAAATATCACCCAGACCGATATAACCATAAGGACGATTGCCCACGGTGTAGGTGATAGCGGCAATGATCGACAACCCGCCAAGAATCAGGAAGCCGACAAAATCGGCCAGCGTATGGCACGCCACTGCAACCAACGCCAGCCCGGAGAGACAGATGAGCACGACGGTAATAATGAGCGCCCGTTTCATCTCTTGCTGGGTAATGACCCCTTTTTGCATGCCACGTAGCGGGCCAATGCGGTCAGGTTTATCGCTGCCTTTTACTGCATCGCCGTAATCATTAGCGAGGTTAGAGAGAATTTGAAGCAGTCCGGCGGTAATCAGTGCCAGCAGGGCGACCAGCGGATCGAAGTGACCTTGCCACCATGCCAGCGCCGTCCCGACGATAATTGCAGCAAAGGCGAGGGGGAGGGTTTTAGGTCGTAAACTTTCCAGCCACGCCTGAGTTCGGCTAATTTGTTGTTCAGTCATAATACGCGCCAATAAAAATGGGGCCTTTCAGCCCCATCAAACAATGATGAAAATGATTGAACGCGATTATAGGATAAAACGGCTCAGATCTTCATCTGCCACCAACGCATCCAGATGTTTGCTCACATAATCTGCGTCAATAGTGATGGTTTGACCGCTTAAATCGCTGGCGTCGTAGGAAATCTCTTCCATTAAACGCTCCAGAACAGTATGTAAACGACGAGCACCGATGTTTTCGGTAGATTCGTTCACCTGCCATGCTGCTTCCGCGATCCGCTTAATACCGGAGTCGGTGAACTCGATATTTACGCCTTCAGTCGCCATCAGTGCTTTGTACTGCACGGTGATAGAGGCATTCGGTTCGGTCAGAATACGCTCGAAGTCGCTGGTGGTCAGTGCCTGCAGTTCAACGCGGATTGGCAGACGACCTTGCAGTTCCGGGATCAGGTCAGACGGTTTCGCAATCTGGAACGCGCCAGAAGCGATAAACAGAATGTGGTCAGTTTTGACCATCCCGTGTTTGGTGGAAACGGTGCAACCTTCTACCAGCGGCAGCAGGTCACGCTGAACACCTTCACGAGAAACATCCGGACCGGAAGACTCGCCGCGCTTACAGATTTTGTCGATTTCGTCGATAAACACGATCCCGTGCTGTTCAACGGCGTCGATAGCGTCTTGCTTCAGCTCTTCCGGATTCACCAGTTTCGCCGCTTCTTCTTCAATCAGCAGCTTCATGGCGTCTTTGATTTTCAGCTTACGCGCTTTTTGTTTCTGACCACCCAGGTTCTGGAACATGGACTGCAGCTGGCTGGTCATCTCTTCCATTCCCGGAGGCGCCATAATTTCAACGCCCATCGGTGCTGCGGCAAGATCGATTTCGATTTCTTTGTCATCGAGTTGGCCTTCACGCAGTTTTTTGCGGAATGCCTGACGAGCAGCGGACGGTTCCTGCTGTTGTTCGGTCTGTCCCCAGTTGTTTTTAGCCGGTGGGATCAGCACGTCGAGAATACGTTCTTCTGCCAGTTCTTCAGCGCGATAACGGTTTTTCTCAATAGCCTGGACGCGTACCATTTTCACGGCGGCATCGGTCAGATCGCGGATAATAGAATCCACTTCCTTACCTACATAGCCCACTTCGGTGAATTTGGTCGCTTCAACTTTAATGAACGGCGCATTCGCCAGCTTAGCCAGACGACGAGCGATTTCAGTTTTACCGACACCGGTCGGGCCGATCATCAGGATATTTTTCGGGGTCACTTCATGGCGCAGCTCTTCGTTAAGCTGCATGCGACGCCAGCGGTTACGCAGTGCAATCGCCACGGAACGCTTGGCGTTATCCTGGCCGATGATGTGTTTATCCAGTTCGCTGACGATTTCGCGTGGGGTCATTTCAGACATGGGAGATCCTTACGCTTTGTAGCTTAATTCTTCGATGGTGTGGAAATGGTTGGTATAGATGCAAATGTCGCCTGCAATATCCAACGCCTTTTCAGCAATTTCACGGGCGCTTAGTTCAGTGTTTTCTAACAGCGCGCGCGCCGCAGCCTGGGCGTAAGGGCCGCCGGAGCCGATAGCAATAAGATCGTTTTCTGGCTGCACCACGTCACCGTTACCGGTGATGATCAGTGAAGCGGTTTCATCCGCGACTGCCAACAGTGCTTCAAGTTTGCGTAACATGCGATCGGTACGCCAGTCTTTTGCCAGCTCAACGGCGGCTTTGACCAGATGGCCCTGATGCATTTCCAGTTTACGTTCAAACAGTTCGAACAGCGTAAAAGCATCCGCAGTACCGCCCGCAAAGCCCGCGATGACTTTGTCGTTGTACAGACGGCGGACCTTTTTCACGTTACCTTTCATTACGGTATTGCCCAACGTGGCCTGACCATCACCAGCGATGACCACATGGCCGTTACGGCGTACGCTTACTATAGTTGTCACGAGCTGACCCCTTGGTTACGAATACAGAGTACAAACCCCGTACAAAAGTACGGGGCATAATGCAATTATAGATGGGGGGGATTTTGAGGGTTTCAACCCCCGGCGGCGAGCCGAATGCAGTTTGTATGACCCGCCATCTTCAAGCGATTGAGGGTGCTGTCTGCGTTCTCTTTGCCTTTCACCGGGCCAATGACCACACGATTCCAGCCATTGTTTGTGGTGATCTTCGAGTCAAAGCCTTCAAACGCCAGCTGAGCACGTACCGTCTCTGCCTGTTCCGCGCCTCTGAACGAACCGCACTGCACCATCCAGCGGCGTTCGTCTTTTTTCTCCGCCGTCGGTTTTGGCGCGTCAGCGGCCCGGCTAACAGGCGCGACTTGCTGTGACTTCGGCTGCGCCGCGGCAGTGTGTGCTGGCGTTTGCAGGAGATCCTGGTACGGCTGCTGAGCCGCCTGGCGAGTCTGCTGCGTCTGGCGCGGTGGTTGCTGCGCTTGCGCGGTACGCGGTTGTTGATATGCCTGCTCAGCCTGACGCTGCTGCTGTTGAGCCGCCTGAATCTGACGCTGTTGTGCCTGACGTTGAAGCGTTTGCTGACGCTGTTCCGGCGTCTGTTCATTCCATGGGACTTCAACCAGTTGCGTTGGTTGCTGGCGCATATCAGCCTGCATTTGTTCAAGAAGCTGACGTTGTTCTGGTGTCAGTTGTTCCGGCGTTTTCACTTCACCACCGGCAGAAGGTTCTGTTGGTGCACGCACACCCGGCTGGCGACTTTCCAGCTCTTTAATGTAGCGCCAGCGTTCTTCTGGTTTCGGTGGTAATCCGTTTCCGGTCACTTTCTGGCTTTGCAGCGTCTCGGACTCTTCTTTCTTGTGATGCGTAATGAAGTACAGACCACCGATAAAGGTCACAAGAACGGCGGCAGCAATAGCGACCATTGCGGGAGAAACCGCAGGCAGATTTCGTTGCTTTTTCCGTGAGGTGCTTTTTTTTCGCCGCGAAGGTGCCGGTTGGCTGCGGCGTACATAATCTCGTTGTGCCACTATCGTTTCGCTGTATTTATTCGTTCGTCAGCCCGCCATGTTACTTAAGCGGCGGGCCTTTGACCAGTCACGGCAGTCTTAAAGGTTTACTTTAAGGTAACGCGCGTGTTGATCCCCGGATGATAAGTTCGCAGTCCATTAAACGAGAGCCACTGCCAACGTGTTGCCCCTGCATTTGATCAAGCAATAACAGCATAGCTTCCCGACCGATTTCGTAACGCGGCTGCGCGATGGTTGTCAGCGGCGGATCACAAAATTGCGTCAGGTCGATGTTATCAAAACCGATTATGGACAGATCATCCGGGACTTTCAGCCCCTGGCGTTTTGCCTGAGAAAGTGCGCCGAGCGCCATTACATCGCTATGGCAGAAGACAGCAGTAGGCGGTTGCGGAAGAGCAAGCAGCTGTTGCATCGCTTTGCTTCCGGCTTCAAAGGAGAAGTCGCCCCGGGCGATGTATTGCGGATCAACCATAATGCCGCAGCGACGCAGCGCCTGAACGTAGCCTTGCAGGCGGTAGTGACACAGCGGCATCTCTTCGGGACCGGCTATACAGCCAATCCGTTTATGACCTTGCTCATATAAATAATTTACTGCATCAAATGCCGCGGTCAGATTGTCGATATGAACTGTAGGCAGCTCCAGTTCCGGCGCAAATTCGTTCGCCATCACCATCGGCGGCAGATTACGCTGTTCCTCAATGCTGGCATCAAACGGCAGCCTTGAACCCAGCAGCAACATGCCATCAATTTGCTTGGTGATAATCAAATCGATAAAGGTTTTTTCCTGCTGATTTTGATGCGCACAGTCGCCAATCAGCACCAGATATCCGTGATTTGCCGCCGTAACTTCGATACCGCGAATAATTTCGCTAAAGAAGGGATCGCAGATATCCGGGACAATCACCAGAATGGTGCGGGATTCATTACGTTTGACGTTGCGCCCCATAGGCTGCGGCAAATAACCTACTTCCCGGGCCGCTTTTTCAACCCGATTACGGGTGGCCTGGGAGACTTTATCGGGATTCATTAATGCTCGGGAGACGGTCGCTGTAGAGACTTTTGCCTTCAGGGCAACGTCTTTCATGGTCGCGGCAGTTTCCTGCTTCTTCGCTTTCACACTCACTCCTCGCCCGGCACGGCAGGCGTACTACTTCCATGTTTACTTCACATCGGCAACATTTTTAGCAGATAGCGCGTGAAAACGGTTACAGAATTTTCATGAAAAGTGTGATGAATATTGAATTTTTCGATCCGCCTCGCATCGTTTGCGCATTAGCCCTCGATGGGATCGACATCCAGCACCCATTTCACCTTACGGGAATCCGGTATTGTATTGATGAGCGCCAGCGTACCACTAATGATGTGTTGCAAGCGCACGCGGGAAGGGTGCTGCAACAATATCTGCCAGCGCCAGCGGCCACCACGCTTAGGGGCCAGTGCCGGAACCGGACCGAGAACCCACAGTTTGTCGTCTGCAAGCGGGCTGGCGAGGATCAGATTACGCAACTGTTGCAGGAACAGCGGCGCGTGCTGATTGTTATGATCTTCCGCACGCACAATCACATGGCTGGTCCACGGCGGCAGTTGCATCATGCGTCGTTCAGCCAGCGCCTGTTCGGCAAAGGCGTCGTAGCCTTTATAGAGCAATGTTTGCAACAGAGGATGTTCCGGATGGTGCGTTTGCAGCACCACTTCACCCTGTTTACCCGCACGCCCGGCACGACCGGCGACCTGGGTGTAAAGCTGGGCGAAACGCTCTGCCGAGCGAAAATCGGCAGAAAACAGCGTGCCGTCTACGTCCAGTAATGCCACCAGCGTCACATCCGGAAAGTGGTGACCTTTCGCCAGCATTTGCGTGCCGATCAAAATCCTCGCACCGCCGCGATGTACTTCCGCCAGTTGTTGTTCAAGCGCCCCTTTGCGGCTGGTGGTATCGCGGTCGATACGAGAAATGGGCACGCCGGGGAACATCGGCGCAAGCGTCTGTTCAAGCTGTTCGGTGCCCAGCCCCACGGGGACCAGGTGCGTGGAACCGCAGGAAGGGCACTGGCGCGGCACCGGACGCTGACTGTCACAGTGGTGACAGCGCAAATGCTGTTGCGCCTGATGCAGCGTGTAGTAGTGATCGCAACGTGGGCATTCGGCAATCCAGCCGCAGTCGTGGCACAGCAGGGCAGGTGCAAAGCCACGGCGGTTAAGAAAGAGGATAACCTGGTTGTCGGCCTGTAAATGCTGGCGCATACGGGTGATTAACGCCGGAGCCAGACCAGCCTGCACCTTCTGACCTTTTAAATCCAGCACGTGTTGAATTGCCGGACGCGCATTCCCTGCCCGACGGGTCAGGCGTAGCAGGCGGTATTTTTTCTGCTGGACGTTGCATAACGTTTCCAGCGCGGGCGTTGCGGAGCCAAGAATAATCGGGATTTGCTCGCTGTGCGCACGATACACCGCCAGGTCGCGGGCATGATAGCGCCAGCCTTCCTGCTGCTTGTAGGAACTGTCGTGCTCTTCATCAATGACAATCACACCGAGATTTTTAAACGGCGTAAACAGCGCGGAGCGGGTGCCGATCACAATCGCCGCCTCACCATTTTTCGCTTTCAACCACGCCGAAAGACGCTCGCTGTCGTTCAGGCCGGAATGCAGAACTTCCACTGGCGCATTAAACCGCTCACGAAAACGGGCAATAGTTTGCGGTGTCAGGCCGATTTCCGGCACCATCACCAGCGCCTGTTTGCCCTGAGCGAGCACGTTTTCCAGCACGCTTAAATAGACTTCCGTTTTACCGGAACCGGTAACACCCGCCAGCAGCCAGGCAGAAAAAGTATCTGCCGCGCTATGAATTGCGCCAACGGCGGTGGCCTGTTCGGTATTCAATCGCAACCGTTCACCAGAAACGGCATAGTTCGTGCGCCAGTCGCTAAACTCTGGTGTTTCACTTGCTAAATCACACAGACCTTTTTTGCGCAGCGCCTGCAACGCGGCATCATTAAATTCGAGCGTGGCAACCTGATCACGCCAGATTTTGCCTTGCCGTAACGCTGCCAGCGCCTGTTGTTGCTTGGGTGAGCGTTTCAGGCTGTTCAGATCCACCGCCTGACCTTGTTCAGTGGCAAACCAGTACCACATCGGCGCGTTCGCCGCAGGCCGCCCCTGGCGTAGTAAAATCGGCAAGGCATGAAACAGCACATCGCCAATCGGATGATGATAGTAATCCGCGGCCCATAGCAGTAATCGCCAGACGGAGTGAGTAAATACCGGCTCAACGTCCAGCACTTCTACTACCGCTTTCAGCTCGTTAAGCGGCAGCTCGCTGACATCGCTAACTGACACCACAACCCCGATACGCTCCTGCTGTTTGCCAAACGGCACACGCACGCGACACCCGGCTTTAACCGTCATGCCTTCTGGCAGCAGATAGTCAAAGGTACGAGGAAGCGGAACGGGCAAGGCAACGTGAGCAACGGGCATAGCATCATCCTGACTTGAAATTCGGTGGAACAGTATACACATTGCCGTAGAGGAGTGCGGATCAGTTTGCATACGCTGGTTAATTTCTGTATGATTCGGCGCCTTTGATACGAAATGATCGTGTCAAACTATACTTTAAACATCGCGTGGTGTCTGGCGTTAGGGCTGGAAGAGCGACGCGGCCTTAAACCGAGGTTTTCCCATGAAAAAAGATATTCACCCGAAATACGAAGAAATTACTGCTAGCTGCTCTTGCGGTAACGTAATGAAAATCCGCTCCACCGTTGGTCATGATCTGAACCTCGACGTGTGCAGCAAGTGCCACCCGTTCTTCACTGGCAAACAGCGTGATGTTGCTACCGGTGGCCGTGTTGACCGCTTCAACAAGCGTTTCAACATCCCGGGCAGCAAATAAGACCGGATTTCCGAAAAAAGCGCCGCACGGCGCTTTTTTTGTGTCTGAATTTTGGTCGTATTACCACGAAAACAGCGGCCATTCTTTGGCGACTGTGGTGAGTTGTGGCGCATCGAAAACGGCCTGGGGTGAAACTACTGTTTCCTCAAGCGGAATATTTTTCCCATAACGTTCTTTGAGTTTCGCCTGAACCAGCGGGTTACTAAGATCGAACTCTTTCAACTTCTGCTGTTCACCTACGCGCATCCCCAGCGCGTTCTGATAAACCTTCCACACCACTTCCGAACAGTACTGGCGATCGTCGCTCCACGAGAAGCTGAAGTCATACGGTTTTCCGAGATAACGTTTTGCCGTTTGCGCCAGTTTTTGCTGTTGTTCAACACTCAGTCCGCCTTCAACGCGGCGAACAACGTATTTGCCCTTTTCACCATGGGCGATCCACTGCTTGAGCGGGGTGTATTTCACCGGGCCGACCGCTTCAAAAACGTAGGGCTTTTTGTTACGCATCACCAGCATACCGGTGTGGCTGTAATCGGAATGGGTCGCCAGTTGGATCGCTTTACTTTGCGATGAGCGAGAGATCTGAAAGATGATGTCGCCAGTTTGCGGCTGCCAGGCAAAGGCAGGCACAGAAACCAGCAGGCTGAGGATCAGTAGCCTGTATTTCATAGTTAAACGTCCATGTATGAAAAAAGCGGCTGGTTAACTCCGCGCCGCTCTTTTCCGCTTTAGTATTCCCACGTTTCCGGGTTAATCCCCATCTCACGCATGATCTCTTTTGCCGCTTCCGGGATTTCGTCGCTGCGCTCTTTACGCAGATCGGCATCATCCGGCAGAGGTTGCCCGGTAAAGGCATGCAGAAACGCTTCGCACAGCAGCTCGCTGTTGGTAGCGTGACGCAGGTTGTTCACCTGACGACGCGTGCGTTCATCGGTGAGGATTTTTAACACCTTAAGAGGAATGGAAACCGTAATCTTTTTGACTTGTTCACTCTTCTTGCCGTGCTCAGCGTATGGGCTGATATATTCGCCGCTCCATTCAGCCATGAGATACTTAATCCTCTTCGTCAATAAATTGAGACCAGACCACACAATTTATGTGGGTACTGACCGTAAACCCGCATAGTTTACCGTACAGGCGTTACCGTGACATCGTGTAATGCACCTGTCGGCGTGATAATGCATGTAATTTTAACGGTTATTGGGGATTTGCTCAATCTATACGCAAAGAAGTTTAGATGTCCAGATGTATTGACGTCCATTAACACAATGTTTACTCTGGTGCCTGAGATTTCACCGACAAAGCCCAGGGAACTTCATCACATGACGCGTAAACAGGCCACCATCGCAGTGCGTAGCGGGTTAAATGACGACGAACAGTATGGTTGCGTTGTCCCTCCAATCCATCTTTCCAGCACCTATAACTTTACCGGATTTAATGAACCGCGCGCGCATGATTACTCGCGTCGCGGCAACCCAACGCGCGATGTGGTTCAGCGTGCGCTGGCTGAACTGGAAGGCGGTGCTGGTGCAGTGCTGACTAATACCGGCATGTCTGCCATCCACCTGGTAACGACCGTCTTTTTGAAACCTGGCGATTTGCTGGTTGCACCGCACGACTGCTACGGCGGCAGCTATCGCCTGTTCGACAGCCTGGCGAAACGCGGCTGTTATCGCGTGCTGTTTGTTGATCAAGGAGATGAGCAGGCATTGCAGGCTGCACTGGCAGAAAAACCCAAACTAGTACTGGTAGAAAGCCCAAGTAATCCATTGTTACGCGTCGTGGATATTGCGAAAATCTGCCATCTGGCAAGGGAAGTCGGGGCGGTGAGCGTGGTGGATAACACCTTCTTAAGCCCGGCATTACAAAATCCACTGGCATTAGGTGCCGATCTGGTGTTGCATTCATGCACGAAATATCTGAACGGTCACTCAGATGTAGTGGCTGGCGTGGTGATTGCTAAAGACCCGGACGTTGTCACCGAACTGGCCTGGTGGGCAAACAATATTGGCGTGACGGGCGGCGCGTTTGACAGTTATTTGTTGCTGCGCGGTTTGCGAACGCTGGTGCCGCGTATGGAGCTGGCGCAGCGCAACGCGCAGGCGATTGTGAAATATCTGCAAACCCAGCCGTTGGTGAAAAAACTGTATCACCCGTCGCTGCCGGAAAATCAAGGGCATGAAATTGCTGCGCGCCAGCAAAAAGGCTTTGGCGCAATGTTGAGTTTTGAACTGGATGGCGATGAGCAGACGCTGCGTCGTTTCCTGGGTGGGCTGTCGTTGTTTACGCTGGCGGAATCATTAGGGGGAGTGGAAAGTTTAATCTCTCACGCCGCAACCATGACACATGCAGGCATGGCACCAGAAGCGCGTGCTGCCGCCGGGATCTCCGAGACGCTGCTGCGTATCTCCACCGGTATTGAAGATGGCGAAGATTTAATTGCCGACCTGGAAAATGGCTTCCGGGCTGCAAACAAGGGGTAAAAATGAGTGTGATTGCGCAGGCAGGGGCGAAAGGTCGTCAACTGCATAAATTTGGTGGCAGTAGTCTGGCTGATGTGAAGTGTTATTTGCGTGTCGCGGGCATTATGGCGGAGTACTCTCAGCCTGACGATATGATGGTGGTTTCCGCCGCCGGTAGCACCACTAACCAGTTGATTAACTGGTTGAAACTAAGCCAGACCGATCGTCTCTCTGCGCATCAGGTTCAACAAACGCTACGTCGTTATCAGTGCGATCTGATTAGCGGCCTGCTACCCGCTGAAGAAGCCGATAGCCTCATTAGCGCTTTTGTCAGCGATCTGGAACGCCTGGCGGCGCTGCTCGACAGCGGTATTAACGATGCGGTGTATGCGGAAGTGGTGGGCCACGGTGAAGTGTGGTCGGCGCGCCTGATGTCTGCGGTACTTAATCAACAAGGATTGCCAGCGGCCTGGCTTGATGCCCGCGAGTTTTTACGCGCTGAACGCGCCGCGCAGCCGCAGGTTGATGAAGGGCTTTCTTACCCGTTGCTGCAACAGCTACTGGTACAACATCCGGGCAAACGTCTGGTGGTGACCGGGTTTATCAGCCGTAACAACGCCGGTGAAACGGTGCTGCTGGGGCGTAACGGTTCCGACTATTCCGCGACACAAATCGGTGCGCTGGCGGGAGTTTCCCGCGTAACCATCTGGAGTGACGTCGCCGGGGTATATAGCGCCGACCCGCGTAAAGTGAAAGATGCCTGTCTGCTGCCATTGCTGCGTCTTGATGAAGCCAGCGAACTGGCGCGTCTTGCCGCGCCAGTGTTGCACGCGCGTACTTTACAGCCAGTTTCTGGCAGTGAAATCGACCTGCAGCTGCGCTGTAGCTATACACCGGATCAAGGTTCCACGCGCATTGAACGCGTGCTGGCTTCCGGTACGGGCGCGCGTATTGTCACCAGCCACGATGATGTCTGTTTGATTGAGTTTCAGGTGCCCGCCAGTCAGGATTTCAAACTGGCGCATAAAGAGATCGACCAAATCCTGAAACGTGCTCAGGTGCGCCCACTGGCGGTTGGCGTGCATAACGATCGCCAGTTGCTGCAATTTTGCTACACCTCGGAAGTGGCCGACAGTGCGCTGAAAATCCTCGACGAAGCAGGATTACCTGGCGAACTGCGCCTGCGTCAGGGGCTGGCGCTGGTGGCGATGGTTGGGGCGGGCGTCACCCGTAACCCGCTGCATTGCCACCGCTTCTGGCAGCAACTGAAAGGCCAGCCGGTCGAGTTTACCTGGCAGTCCGATGACGGCATCAGCCTGGTGGCAGTACTGCGCACCGGGCCGACCGAAAGCCTGATTCAGGGGCTGCATCAGTCCGTCTTCCGCGCAGAAAAACGCATCGGCCTGGTATTGTTCGGTAAGGGCAATATCGGTTCCCGCTGGCTGGAACTGTTCGCCCGTGAGCAGAGCACGCTCTCGGCGCGCACCGGCTTTGAATTTGTGCTGGCAGGCGTGGTGGACAGCCGTCGCAGCCTGTTGAGCTATGACGGGCTGGACGCCAGCCGTGCGCTAGCCTTCTTTAATGATGAAGCCGTCGAACAGGATGAAGAGTCGCTGTTCCTGTGGATGCGTGCCCATCCGTATGATGATTTAGTGGTGCTGGACGTTACCGCCAGTCAGCAACTGGCCGATCAATACCTCGATTTCGCCAGCCACGGTTTCCACGTCATCAGTGCCAACAAACTGGCGGGAGCGAGCGACAGCAATAAATATCGCCAGATCCACGACGCGTTCGAAAAAACCGGGCGTCACTGGCTATACAACGCCACCGTCGGCGCAGGTTTGCCGATCAACCATACCGTGCGCGATCTGATCGACAGCGGCGACACTATTTTGTCGATCAGCGGGATCTTCTCCGGCACACTCTCCTGGCTGTTCCTGCAATTCGACGGTAGCGTGCCGTTTACCGAGCTGGTGGATCAGGCGTGGCAGCAGGGCTTAACTGAACCTGACCCGCGTGATGACCTCTCCGGCAAAGACGTGATGCGCAAGCTGGTGATTCTGGCGCGTGAAGCGGGTTACAACATTGAACCGGACCAGGTGCGTGTTGAATCACTGGTGCCAACCCATTGCGAAGGTGGAAGCATCGACCATTTCTTTGAAAATGGCGATGAACTTAATGAGCAGATGGTACAACGGTTGGAAGCGGCCCGTGAAATGGGGCTGGTGTTGCGCTACGTGGCGCGTTTCGATGCCAACGGCAAAGCGCGAGTAGGCGTGGAAGCGGTGCGAGAAGACCATCCGCTGGCATCACTACTACCGTGCGATAACGTCTTTGCCATCGAAAGCCGCTGGTATCGCGACAACCCGCTGGTGATCCGCGGGCCAGGTGCAGGGCGCGACGTCACCGCCGGGGCGATTCAGTCGGATATTAACCGTCTGGCGCAGTTGTTGTAGTGATTATTGAACAAAAGCTGGCAGTTGCCAGCTTTTGTTGTCACCTCTAAACCACCTCCTGCGGAGGTGGTGATTGATTGTCATTTTGCCTTTGGTCAGTGCCCCGGTAATAAGGGGCTTTTGTGTTGAGCGATGAATTCACAGTGTGAATGGTGAAGTTATTTATGACAATTACAAAATGGCATTAAGTAAAAATATCTAAAACATCACCTGATTTAAAATTGATAACCAATAGTAGTATAGGTTCCCCATCCTGTGTTTTTTAATTCAAATGGACCATCTCCGAAGTTAACTTTCTCCCCAGCATTCCATTGTCCACCGTTGTGAAAATAACGTAGTGTAAATGCAAATTTCCAGTGTCCATATAGCAGGGAAAGGATATGGCTTGAAGCAATAGCATTACTGGTTCGTTTATTATTGTGTGATTTGTCCGCAAGATCGGAGCCAAAATCAAAGTTAGTAAAACTATTGTATACCAATCGCCCTCCGAATAAATGGGTAAGAGGAATGCTATATTTTATTTTGAATCGATATCCGTCCCATTCATTTTCATTAGCGGCACCATAGTTTTGCCACTGATACTTGGTGTATATATTGGCAGAAAGCTTAATTGGTAGACCCGTGTCGATATCTGTACCAAGCCCCATATACCATGTACTTTGCCGGGATGACTGGTTGTCACCCATATCATAGACATAGTTGTTTGCAATGAACCATTCTTTAAAAGGGCCGAACGCAAGATTTAATCCGGTCAATTTGTCAATGGAAAACCGAGGTTCTATTTCCGTAAATAGTGGTGAGCCCTCATCCCAGATCCCAACATCATAGTGACTGCCGACGCCAAAGAATTTTGGTAGATCAACATAACCATAAAAATCAAACCAGTCTTTTCTTCCTGCTACAGTATATTCAGGGTAGAGGTCGTTAGTCAGCCTTGGGCCAAAGCGAGAGTCTGTGCGACCAATGACATTCAAGCTTTGATGTAACCAGCCTTCCTCACTTTTAATTTCCTGAGCGTTTCCAATGCAAGGTATTAATAGAATCGATAAAGCTATCCCGTGCTTTTTTATACACATAAATATATCTCATTATTTATTGTTGATTTAGAGAAAAATAATGCCATTCAGTGAATGAATGGCATTATAATTTTTATTATTTGCTAACGTCCACCCGCATTTCATTTACCTGTGCAGGCGTAATCTTGTGGCCTTTCTTCAAATAATCGATCACGACATCGGACATGTTATTTCTGGCGCGGACCTGAACATTTTTCCCTTCTTTGAATGCCAGAAAACCATCGCCCCCCAGTGCAAGGAAAGTCGTTGTTGCAACATGGTAAATATTCGTATCAACGATCTCTTCACCATTAATTTTAAAAGATACTATGCGCTGACCTACTGGTTTCTGCGGGGTATAGCGCATTTCTGCGCCTTTTGACATTTGCAGGATGCCATTGGTAAGCGATGCCCCGTGTTCCAGTAGGTTACGCAGATCCTTACCGCTGAGATCCATTTCAGTAAGTTCATTCTTGAAGGGGAATGTACTGGTAATGTCGCCAAAGGTAATCGTGCCTGCATTTATATCCGCACGTAAGCTGCCGGAGTTTATCAATGCAATCTGTGCAGTCGGAGCAGCGACAAGCATTGCATCGGTAAACAGGTTGCCTAGTTGCGATGACTCACCATAGGCGCGAGTTAATGCAATCGATGATTCACCCACTGGTTGGCGTACAATATCCGCCAGTTTTTTATTCCAGCCATTGATAACTTTTTGTGTCGTTGGATCGGGTATCCATTCATCGGCATAAACTGTTTTCAGCTCAAAGCTCTTCATTTTATGGGTACGAGCTGTAGGGTTGACATCAAGGACTAATTTACCAATATCGATACCGCCACTATCAGTCGAAAGGATTAAGGTGTTGCCGACTTTGATTGGTTCTGGCGTTCCGACGTGGGCATGCCCGGTAATCAGAATATCCAATCCTTTCACCTTGCTAGCGGTTTGAATATCTTTATCAAGAGCGCGTCTAACATCTGTATTGCCAATGCTGGACTGACGCGCCGGAACGCCTTCATGAACCAGCGCCACAGTGAGGTCAACCTTATCACGTAACTCGTCGATATAATGCTGCAAATACTTCACTTCATCACGTGCTTCAATCCCCTGATTCTTAAGGGTCTCGGAAGATTTATCAAAGCGGTTATTATTGTCATTATCGAGTCCCTGGAGAGAGAGCTCCGAGACCGTATCATTAAATGCAAATACGCCGTGTAGCCCAATAATACCAATCTTGATGCCATCTTTTTCCAGGATGGTGTAGGGCTTGTTCCAGAAGGGTTTCTCACTCTCTTTATGATAAACATTGCCCAATAAAACAGGAAAATTCGCTTTGCTTAATTGTCGCAGGGCATTATCCCAGCCATGGTCAAACTCATGATTGCCGATTGATACTGCGTCAAAAGGCATGGTATTCATAATGTCAATTATTGCTTCGCCCTTTGTCAGACTGCTGATATAAGGGCCGGTGAAATAGTCTCCAGCATCAAAATAAAAGGTGGCTTTATTTTTCGCTTTCTCTTGTTTTACTAAAGTAGATATATTGGCAAAGCCGCCAATGTCGCGTTTTCCGTCTGCGATATACGGCACTTTATAAGAATCCACATGAGCGTGAAGATCATTTGTATAAATAATCGTGACATCCTGCGCCATGACTGAGACCGAAAAAATAGTCAGCAATGTTGCGGCAAGTAAAGTACGCTGCACTGTTTTCATTCGCATTCCTTGTTAAATATATAGACTGATAAATGATATTTTATTTGGCGACGTCCATGACTCGTTTAGTTAAGTCTGGGGTGACAGGTTTATGATTTTTGAAATAATCGATGATTGATTCCGCCGAGGTTGTTCCCGGTATCGTCTTCACATTTTTTCCATTCAAAAATGCTTCAAAACCGTCACCACCACTGGCACAAAAGGAGTGCGTGGCAATACGATATGTTTGATTATCTTCCACGGGTTTGCCGTTAATGGTGAAAGAGATTAACCGTTGGTTGAGTGGTTTTTTGCTGTCATAGACAACCGCAACGCTTTTTGAAACCTGTAACACACCGTTAGTTAGATTGGTTGCATGCGTCATCAACGATTTGAGATCGCGGCCCGTCAAATCCATCTCGATGAGGTCATTATTAAAGGGGAATGTGCTAATAACATCTCCCAGTGTGATATCACCTTTAGGAAAATCAGCTCGCATCCCACCGCTATTTTGAAATCCGGCAATGGCATCAGGTGTTTTTTCCATCATTGCATCCAGAATAAGGTTACCGGTAGAAGAAGAACTGCCATACTCACGTGTTAAAACTACGGGAGAATGGCCGACAACTTCCTGTGTTATTTTGTTAAGTTTTACGCTCCATTTATCGATAGTATTTTGAACGATGGTGTCAGGTTTAAATTGATCTGCAAAGATGGTGATTAACTCACCATTATAACTATCAATTTTCTTTGTTTTCGGATTGTAATCAAGCACAAGTTTTCCGATGTCGGTGCCGTATGCATCGGTAGATACAATTAATGTGTTATTAACTTTTATTGGTTGCGGTGTTCCGACATGTGCGTGACCGGTAATTAAGACATCAACACCATTCACTTTTTTAGCTGTCTCAATATCTGCCTGTAGTAGCCGCTCCACATCTTTACTACCAAAGCTTGATTGACGCGCCGGAACACCTTCGTGAATTAGCAAAACGGTAATGTCGACTTTACCTTTTAATTCTGCAAGTGCTTTATTTAAATATTTAATTTCGTCTCTGGCTTCTACGCCTTCACGTGCTTTTGCCGCGACTGTATCATAGAAAGCGAATGCACCATGCAATCCAATCACACCAATCTTTAAACCATCTTTTTCGATAATGGTCCACGGATGATCCCAAACTGGTTTATTTGTATCGGTGTAGTAAATATTTCCCAGCAGAATGGGGAATTTTGCTTTTGATAACTGAGATACCATATTGGGCACGCCGTGATCGAACTCGTGATTACCAACGGACACCGCATCAAAGGGCATGGTGTTCATGATATCAATAATAGCTTCACCTTTGGTCAGGGTACTGATATACGGACCGGTAAAATAGTCGCCTGCATCAAAGAAAAAGACATCTTTGTTTTTTTTCTTCGCTTCATTAACGATGCCTGCGATATTAGCCATACCACCTACAAGTCTGTTCTTATCAACAGCGGGAATTTTTGCCGGATTGACATGTGCGTGAATATCATTCGTATAATAAATAGTAACGTCCTGAGCTAGTATACTGTGAGAAAACATCACGCTGAATATGACTGATAAAGTCGTAAATACAGTTCTCATCATCCCTCCTTGATAGGGGTTGTTACATTGGTTGAATTATTTAAATAAAAGGAACTCCGTGTCTTATTTTTATGTAAGCATAGGTCAGGAAAGTATTATGTGATCTTAGTAACAAATAATGTTATTAATTAAACATTGACTGTGATTATATTTTTCAGTCATACATTCATATATTTAATTAAATGAGAAATAGTGATCCCATTAATTTATGGTCGTTTGTCGAGTGTATTGACTAACAAGATGGATTGAGCGATTCATTGTATTTTAACGCCAGTGAGGTCAGCATTTTCGTTACGCGACCTGCGGATAATAACGCGCTTTGGGTAAAGTCGTGTTGGTCTGTCAGCCATGTGATAAAGCAACGACTGGTTGCCAGAGAAACATTTGCGCCCCTTTCTAAGGAGACTCCTGTGAGCAGGCAGACCATCTTGCTGTTATTCCCCTGCCCCCAGCGTTGCCACTGATTTTGCCACCAACCATGGTATGTCGTTCCCTGAAAATGCCAGGGAATATCAGCGTTACGGTCGCTGATTTCTTCTTCTACGAACCAAAGTTCGCCTTGTTGTTGGCGGAACTGATCTGCCCAGGCTGTAATAATTGCGCCTCTCAGAAAACATTCGTGTGAAATGATATGCGTTTTGACATGTGGAAAGCGGATTTTCAGTATTCTGAAATGCCCGTGTGCCGTGATAACCGGGCGTAGTATGGCTCCCTTGCCGTTGCGCTTGAGCACAGCACTGCCATACTGAATTTCATCGAACTGGCTCCGGCGCAAGAATTGCGCTTCACGCATATCTACCCTCTGCACAATATCGCTATGGTGCTCAGTTGGTTCTGTATTGCCTCTGTAACTGTACCGCAGACTGTCTCCTGTCTGATGTTGCGTATAATTCGTGGAGAGATGAAGGATGTTGCCACGAGTGGCGTCAAGACTGACTAAAACATAGAGCTTTTGTACTGCGCTGGCTCCTTGAAAGGGCATGAACAGTTGAACGGTTTCAATGGACTGGGGATACGTAATTTCTCTTGCTGGCTGCTGTTTCGGAGTCCAGACTTTTTTGCATGAACGGCATTGAACGCGTTGTGTTCCCTGCGGGTTGTGTCCATAAAAAATCTTTTCTTTACAATAGCATGATGGACAAAAATACCCTGTTTCTATGGCACACGCAGTCATGTGAACTGACAACCAGTCACGAAATTGTTGTTCATCAAACAAAGGGGGGTAACTTCCGCATGCCTGGCAGTGCAGTGCCGGAAAACCCAGTTTATAGTCTGGCCAACTGTAATCTTCCGATGAGGCCAATCCCAAATTTCGACAACCGAACGTTTTACAGACATTAATCGCAAACAGATTTGACATATATCACCAACGATTTCATAAGGTCGTTGATTTTGTCCTACAGTTATCGCCTCTGGATGTGAGTATTCTCACATAAAAAAGCCTTTCAGAACGTAATGTAGCAATCCTTTATCTCACTGGAAGGGATTGTTTATGAAAATTAAAATGCTTGCTGCGGGTATCGCATTAACACTGCCGTTCTGGGCTTGCGCCAAAGATGTCACCATCATTTATACCAACGACCTCCATGCACATGTAGAGCCTTATAAAGTGCCGTGGATTGCTGACGGTAAACGAGATATTGGCGGCTGGGCAAATATCACTACGCTTGTTAAACAAGAAAAAGCTAAAAACAAAGCGACCTGGTTTTTTGATGCGGGTGACTATTTTACCGGGCCGTATATCAGCAGCCTGACTAAAGGCAAGGCGATTATCGATATTATGAATACCATGCCGTTCGATGCGGTCACTATAGGTAATCATGAATTTGATCACGGCTGGGACAATACGTTATTACAGTTAGACTGGCCCCCTGAATCTCCAGACAACCAGTATCACTTAAATAAGTGATAGTCTTAATACTAGTTTTTAGACTAGTCATTGGAGAACAGATGATTGATGTCTTAGGGCCGGAGAAACGCAGACGGCGTACCACACAGGAAAAGATCGCAATTGTTCAGCAGAGCTTTGAACCGGGGATGACGGTCTCCCTCGTTGCCCGGCAACATGGTGTAGCAGCCAGCCAGTTATTTCTCTGGCGTAAGCAATACCAGGAAGGAAGTCTTACTGCTGTCGCCGCCGGAGAACAGGTTGTTCCTGCCTCTGAACTTGCTGCCGCCATGAAGCAGATTAAAGAACTCCAGCGCCTGCTCGGCAAGAAAACGATGGAAAATGAACTCCTCAAAGAAGCCGTTGAATATGGACGGGCAAAAAAGTGGATAGCGCACGCGCCCTTATTGCCCGGGGATGGGGAGTAAGCTTAGTCAGCCGTTGTCTCCGGGTGTCGCGTGCGCAGTTGCACGTCATTCTCAGACGAACCGATGACTGGATGGATGGCCGCCGCAGTCGTCACACTGATGATACGGATGTGCTTCTCCGTATACACCATGTTATCGGAGAGCTGCCCACGTATGGTTATCGTCGGGTATGGGCGCTGCTTCGCAGACAGGCAGAACTTGATGGTATGCCTGCGATCAATGCCAAACGTGTTTACCGGATCATGCGCCAGAATGCGCTGTTGCTTGAGCGAAAACCTGCTGTACCGCCATCGAAACGGGCACATACAGGCAGAGTGGCCGTGAAAGAAAGCAATCAGCGATGGTGCTCTGACGGGTTCGAGTTCTGCTGTGATAACGGAGAGAGACTGCGTGTCACGTTCGCGCTGGACTGCTGTGATCGTGAGGCACTGCACTGGGCGGTCACTACCGGCGGCTTCAACAGTGAAACAGTACAGGACGTCATGCTGGGAGCGGTGGAACGCCGCTTCGGCAACGATCTTCCGTCGTCTCCAGTGGAGTGGCTGACGGATAATGGTTCATGCTACCGGGCTAATGAAACACGCCAGTTCGCCCGGATGTTGGGACTTGAACCGAAGAACACGGCGGTGCGGAGTCCGGAGAGTAACGGAATAGCAGAGAGCTTCGTGAAAACGATAAAGCGTGACTACATCAGTATCATGCCCAAACCAGACGGGTTAACGGCAGCAAAGAACCTTGCAGAGGCGTTCGAGCATTATAACGAATGGCATCCGCATAGTGCGCTGGGTTATCGCTCGCCACGGGAATATCTGCGGCAGCAGGCTTGTAATGGGTTAAGTGATAACAGATGTCTGGAAATATAGGGGCAAATCCAACAGTTGAGTCAGGCAAAATTCCCGATTGTGCAGGGTAATGTTTTTTATCAGAACAGCAGTAAATCATTCTGGGATAAGCCCTATACCATCATTGAAAAAGACGGCGTGAAAATTGGCGTGATTGGTTTGCACGGTGTATTTGCCTTTAATGATACGGTATCTGCGGCAACGCGAGTGGGTATTGAGGCGCGTGATGAAATTAAATGGCTACAACGTTATATCGATGAACTCAAAGGCAAGGTTGATTTGACCGTTGCCCTGATCCACGAAGGTGTTCCGGCCCGCCAGTCCAGTATGGGGGGCACAGATGTGCGCCGCGCACTGGATAAAGATATTCAGACGGCAAGTCAGGTGAAAGGGCTGGATATTTTGATCACCGGGCATGCACATGTGGGTACGCCGGAACCGATTAAAGTCGGCAATACGCTCATCCTCTCCACTGACAGCGGTGGGATTGATGTCGGTAAACTGGTACTGGACTACAAAGAGAAGCCGCATGATTTTACGGTGAAAAACTTCGAGCTTAAAACCATTTACGCCGATGAGTGGAAGCCCGATCCGCAAACGAAACAGGTGATCGAAGGCTGGAATAAAAAGCTTGATGAAGTGGTGCAACAAACGGTGGCGCAATCGCCGGTTGAATTAAAACGTGCCTATGGTGAATCGGCTTCCCTCGGGAACCTGGCGGCGGACGCTTTGCTGGCAGCGGCGGGTAAAAATACCCAGTTGGCGTTAACCAACTCTGGCGGGATTCGCAATGAGATCCCGGCGGGTGCAATTACGATGGGTGGCGTCATCAGTACCTTCCCGTTCCCCAACGAACTGGTGACGATGGAACTCACGGGTAAACAATTACGCAGTTTGATGGAACACGGCGCAAGTTTAAGTAATGGCGTTTTACAGGTATCGAAAGGCCTGGAAATGAAGTACGACAGCAGCAAGCCGGTTGGTCAGCGGGTTATCTCACTGACTTTGAATGGCAAACCGATTGAAGATGCGACGGTTTACCACATTGCCACTCAGAGTTTCCTTGCTGATGGTGGAGATGGTTTTACCGCGTTTACCGAGGGTAAAGCGCGCAATACGACGGGCGGTTATTACGTTTATCACGCGGTGGTTGATTACTTTAAAGCGGGTAATACCATCACGGATGAACAGATCAACGGTATGCGCGTGAAAGATATTAAATAAAAGTACGCACTGAGTTGACTCTACTGTTTGTTACCCGTTGATTTCGCAGATTCTGTATTCGGCCTACACGAGAGCGCAGGCCGAATCAGATGCTTTAGCATCACCATCTGGTGGCAGGGCGTTGTTTTTCGAATGAGAACAGGTGCCGTTGTGTTGCCTGTATATCAGTCAAAACGAGTGAGGTTGATTGCGCTATATAGAAATCTCTTTATTACCTCTAATTAAGATGAGTTTTTTTCATCTTCCCTGATTTTTCCTCACCATCATTGGTCATTTTTCGGTTGACGCCCTTCAGCTTTTCCTTCATCTTTACATCTGGACGTCTAAACGGATAGATGTGCACAACACAACATATAACTACAAGCGATTGATGAGGTAAGGTATGAGCTTTTTTCACGCCAGCCAGCGGGATGCCCTGAATCAGAGTCTGGCAGAAGTCCAGGGGCAGATTAACGTTTCGTTCGAGTTTTTCCCGCCGCGTACCAGTGAAATGGAGCAGACCCTGTGGAACTCCATCGATCGCCTTAGCAGTCTGAAACCGAAGTTTGTATCGGTGACCTATGGCGCGAACTCCGGCGAGCGCGACCGTACGCACAGCATTATTAAAGGCATTAAAGATCGCACTGGTCTGGAAGCAGCACCACATCTTACCTGTATTGATGCGACGCCCGACGAGCTGCGCACTATTGCACGCGACTACTGGAACAACGGTATTCGCCATATCGTGGCGCTGCGTGGCGACCTGCCGCCGGGAAGTGGTAAGCCAGAAATGTATGCTTCTGACCTGGTGACGTTGTTAAAAGAGGTCGCGGATTTCGATATCTCCGTGGCGGCGTATCCGGAAGTGCATCCGGAAGCGAAAAGCGCTCAGGCGGATTTGCTCAACCTGAAACGCAAAGTCGATGCCGGAGCCAACCGCGCGATTACTCAGTTCTTCTTTGATGTCGAAAGCTACCTGCGTTTTCGTGACCGCTGCGTATCGGCGGGCATTGATGTGGAAATTATTCCGGGAATTTTGCCGGTATCTAACTTTAAACAGGCGAAGAAATTCGCTGACATGACCAACGTGCGTATTCCGGCGTGGATGGCGCAAATGTTTGACGGGCTGGACGACGACGCTGAAACCCGCAAGCTGGTGGGCGCGAATATTGCCATGGATATGGTGAAGATTTTAAGCCGTGAAGGAGTGAAAGATTTCCACTTCTATACGCTTAACCGCGCTGAAATGAGTTATGCGATTTGCCATACGCTGGGTGTTCGACCTGGTTTATAAATAGTGTGCCTTTTGTGAAAATCACACTGTGATCACAAATTTTAAACAGAGCACAAAATGCTGCCTCGAAATGCGAGTGAGAAAATAAGGTAGTCAGCCTTGTTTTCTCCCTCATTTCTTGAAGAATACGAAGCTAAAACCCTTTTTTATAAAGCATTTGTCCGAATTCGGACATAATCAAAAAAGCTTAATTACGATCAATTTGATCTACATCTCTTTAACCAACAATATGTAAGATCTCAACTATCGCATCCGTGGATTAATTCAATTATAACTTCTCTCTAACGCTGTGTATCGTAACGGTAACACTGTAGAGGGGAGCACATTGATGAGCACGTCAGACGATATCCATAACACGACAGCCACTGGCAAATGCCCGTTTTATCAGGGGGGTCACGACCAGAGCGCAGGTGGGGGCACAACCACGCGTGACTGGTGGCCAAATCAACTCCGTGTTGACCTGTTAAACCAACATTCTAATCGTTCTAACCCACTGGGTGAGGACTTTGACTACCGCAAAGAATTCAGCAAATTAGATTACTACGGCCTGAAAAAAGATCTGAAAGCCCTGCTGACAGAATCTCAGCCGTGGTGGCCTGCCGACTGGGGCAGCTACGCCGGTCTGTTTATTCGTATGGCCTGGCACGGCGCGGGTACTTACCGTTCCATCGACGGACGCGGCGGCGCGGGTCGTGGTCAGCAACGTTTTGCACCGCTGAACTCCTGGCCGGATAACGTAAGCCTCGATAAAGCGCGTCGCCTGCTGTGGCCAATCAAACAGAAATATGGTCAGAAAATCTCCTGGGCAGACCTGTTTATCCTCGCGGGTAACGTGGCGCTGGAAAACTCCGGCTTCCGTACCTTCGGTTTTGGTGCCGGTCGTGAAGACGTCTGGGAACCGGATCTGGACGTTAACTGGGGTGATGAAAAAGCCTGGCTGACTCACCGTCATCCGGAAGCACTGGCGAAAGCACCGCTGGGCGCAACCGAGATGGGCCTGATTTACGTTAACCCGGAAGGCCCGGATCACAGCGGCGAACCGCTTTCTGCGGCAGCAGCTATCCGCGCGACCTTCGGCAACATGGGCATGAACGACGAAGAAACCGTGGCGCTGATTGCGGGTGGTCATACGTTGGGTAAAACCCACGGTGCCGGTCCGACATCAAACGTAGGTCCTGATCCAGAAGCTGCACCGATTGAAGAACAAGGTTTAGGCTGGGCGAGCACTTACGGCAGCGGCGTTGGCGCAGATGCCATCACCTCTGGTCTGGAAGTGGTCTGGACCCAGACACCGACCCAGTGGAGCAACTATTTCTTCGAGAACCTGTTCAAATATGAGTGGGTACAGACCCGCAGCCCGGCTGGCGCAATCCAGTTCGAAGCGGTAGACGCACCGGAAATTATTCCGGATCCGTTCGATCCGTCGAAGAAACGTAAACCGACAATGCTGGTCACCGACCTGACGCTGCGTTTTGATCCTGAGTTCGAGAAGATCTCTCGTCGCTTCCTTAATGATCCGCAGGCGTTCAACGAAGCCTTTGCCCGTGCCTGGTTCAAACTGACGCACAGGGATATGGGGCCGAAATCTCGTTACATCGGACCGGAAGTACCGAAAGAAGATCTGATCTGGCAAGATCCGCTGCCGCAGCCGATCTACAACCCGACCGAGCAGGACATTATCGATCTGAAATTCGCGATTGCGGATTCTGGTCTGTCTGTCAGCGAACTGGTGTCGGTGGCCTGGGCGTCTGCTTCAACCTTCCGTGGTGGAGACAAACGCGGTGGTGCCAACGGTGCGCGTCTGGCATTAATGCCGCAACGTGACTGGGACGTGAACGCCGCAGCCGTTCGTGCCCTGCCAGTTCTGGAGAAAATTCAGAAAGAGTCTGGCAAAGCTTCGCTGGCGGATATCATTGTGCTGGCTGGTGTGGTTGGCGTCGAGAAAGCCGCAAGCGCCGCAGGTTTGAGCATTCATGTCCCGTTTGCGCCGGGTCGCGTTGATGCGCGTCAGGATCAAACTGACATTGAAATGTTTGAGCTGTTGGAGCCGATTGCTGACGGTTTCCGTAACTACCGCGCTCGTCTGGATGTTTCCACTACTGAGTCACTGCTGATTGATAAAGCACAGCAACTGACGCTGACCGCGCCGGAAATGACCGCGCTGGTGGGCGGGATGCGCGTACTGGGTGCCAACTTCGATGGCAGCAAAAATGGCGTCTTCACTGACCGCGTTGGTGTATTGAGCAATGACTTCTTCGTGAACTTGCTGGATATGCGTTACGAGTGGAAAGCGACCGACGAATCGAAAGAGCTGTTCGAAGGCCGTGACCGTGAAACCGGCGAAGTGAAATACACGGCCAGCCGTGCGGATCTGGTCTTTGGTTCTAACTCAGTCCTGCGTGCGGTGGCGGAAGTTTACGCCAGCAGCGATGCCCACGAGAAATTTGTTAAAGACTTCGTGGCGGCATGGGTGAAAGTGATGAACCTCGACCGTTTCGACCTGCTGTAATCTGACCTTCTTCAGCGACTGTCTTTCAGGCAGTCGCTGAAGTTTCTTTACCGGCGTATAGTGTCCACAGGAAAACTACACACTGGATCTCTCATGTCTGCCGCAGGAAAGAGCAACCCACTGGCAATCAGTGGCCTGGTTGTGCTCACACTTATCTGGAGTTATAGCTGGATTTTCATGAAGCAAGTCACCAGCTACATCGGTGCCTTCGACTTTACCGCTTTACGCTGCATTTTCGGCGCTCTCGTTTTATTCATCGTCCTTTTATTACGCGGTCGCGGAATGCGCCCGACGCCCTTTAAATACACCTTAGCCATTGCCCTGTTACAAACCTGCGGGATGGTTGGCCTGGCGCAGTGGGCGCTGGTGAGCGGCGGAGCGGGGAAGGTGGCGATCCTGAGCTATACCATGCCATTCTGGGTGGTGATTTTCGCCGCGTTGTTTCTCGGTGAACGCCTGCGACGCGGGCAATATTTGGCGATTCTGATTGCCGCTTTCGGCTTATTTTTGGTGTTGCAGCCGTGGCAACTCGATTTCTCTTCGATGAAAAGCGCCATGCTGGCGATCCTCTCTGGTGTCAGTTGGGGGGCGAGTGCCATTGTCGCTAAACGCCTTTACGCCCGTCATCCGCGCGTAGATTTATTGTCGTTAACATCCTGGCAGATGTTGTATGCGGCGCTGGTGATGAGTGCGGTCGCTTTACTGGTGCCGCAACGTGAAATTGACTGGCAGCCCACCGTATTCTGGGCGCTGGCCTACAGTGCGATTCTGGCGACGGCGCTGGCCTGGAGCTTATGGTTGTTTGTGCTGAAAAACTTGCCCGCCAGTATCGCCAGCTTAAGTACGCTGGCGGTTCCCGTTTGCGGCGTACTCTTTTCCTGGTGGCTGCTCGGTGAAAATCCCGGCGCGGTTGAAGGCAGCGGTATTGTGCTGATTGTGCTGGCACTGGCGCTGGTGAGCCGTAAGAAAAAAGAAGCCGTCAGCGTAAAAAGGATCTGAATTTTTTACAGGTGGGGCGAGCGCTCATTTAGCAAAATACCGATAGTGCCCCACCATCCGCCAGCTAAACAGCACGTCTTCTTCCTGCGCGCCTGCGCCAATGTTATGTATCACCAGCGGCGTACCGTCGCGGGCAAAGCCATCTGACACCACTCCGATATGCGCCAGCCCATTATCTAATCGCCAGGAGACAATATCGCCCGCTTGGTAGTCACTGGCGTTTTTGCTGGTGGGGCGTGTTTTATCGTGGCGGGTAAACCAGGTTTCCAGATTAGGCACCCGACGGTGATCGATGTTGCTGTCCGGGCGCTTTAACTTCCACTTTTGCGGATAATCGGCAAAATTCTTCGCCATATCTTCGTGAACCAGTTTTTGCAAATCGACCTTCTGGCTGCGCAGGGCGCGGATCACCACATCGGAACATACACCGCGTTCTTGCGGGACATCACCGCCAGGATAAGTAAGCTGCACATACGCCGGATCGTAAAATAGCGTGCTGCCAATTTGCTGTCTGGCACCGTCTGCGATGGCAAGATTGGTGTTGGCCTGGATTTGTACCACGGTTAGTGGAACGGCGGGAGATTTTAAGGAGTGGCTGGTAAATGCCGTCAGAAGACTGAACAACGCCAGTGAAGCTTTCATCTGTTTCGTCCGTGAAAAAATATTCACAGATTCGACCTTCCGGGCTAACGATTGTTCTGTGGAGAAAATGTCCAGAAGCGGATAAAAACTCCCGAACAACGTGGGAGTATCAGATTAATGGCACAGAGTGCCGGATGCGGCGTGAACGCCTTGTCAGACATAAAAAGCACGTAAATTCAATGCATTGCAGATATTTCGTAGGCCTGATAAGCGTAGCGCATCAGGCAATTTTGCGTTCAAACTCCCGGACAAGCCGGGAGTTTGGCATAGATTATTCCCACTCTTGCAGGAAAC
Organism: Escherichia sp. HH091_1A; assembly: GCF_030295175.1. Taxonomy (NCBI): domain Bacteria; kingdom Pseudomonadati; phylum Pseudomonadota; class Gammaproteobacteria; order Enterobacterales; family Enterobacteriaceae; genus Escherichia; species Escherichia sp. HH091_1A. The sequence continues at coordinate 4,832,920 of NZ_AP025747.1, forward strand.
GCTGACCGTACTGGTCGGCTACCAGGAGTGCGGCGTAAACCTGATCTGGCGTCGCGCCGCCAGGCATGTTGTGGATGGTTTCACCTTCTGCACATGCCGCTTCTGCCACAATCCGCATTTTCGCCGGGACATCTTCTTTAATATCCAGTTGAGCGAGGGTTATTGGCAAACCTACCGCATGGCTAAGTGCAGCTACGGTTTCGATTTCTTCCACCGGCGCATTTTCCAGAACCAGCTGCGTCAGCGTACCGAATGCCACTTTTTCACCATGATAATAGTGATGGGCATCAGGGATTGCAGTCAGGCCGTTATGCACCGCGTGTGCCGCAGCCAGCCCACCGCTTTCAAAGCCAACGCCGCTCAAATAGGTGTTCGCTTCAATCACGCGTTCCAGTGCTGGAGTTACTACATGCTGTTCGGCGGCAAGCATCGCTTTTTCGCCTTCTTCCAGCAGCGTGTTGTAGCACAGTTCAGCCAGCGCCAGCGCTGCCTGAGTACACTTACCGCCCGCCATTGTGGTCGCACCGCTACGAGAGCAAGCACGCGCTTCAAACCAGGTCGCCAGCGCATCGCCGATACCCGCCGCTAACAGACGTGCAGGTGCGCCCGCGACGATTTTGGTGTCGACAATGACCATATTCGGGTTATTTGGCAACAGCAAATAGCGGTCAAACTCACCATCATCGGTGTAGATAACAGACAGCGCGCTGCACGGCGCGTCGGTAGAGGCAATAGTCGGTGCGATCGCTACCGGAACACCCATGAAATGTGCCAGCGCTTTGGCAGTATCGAGGGTTTTTCCGCCACCGATACCGAGAATTGCGCCACACTGCGCAGTCTCCGCGATGCCACGCAGACGGTCGATCTCATTTTGCGAACATTCACCGCCAAACGGCGCAATTTCTACTACCAGTCCAGCATCTTTAAAGCTTTTCTCGACAGTGGATTGAGCAAAACCTAAAACAAATTTGTCACCCACCACTAACCAGCGTTCTGCCAGCGGCTTCAGGTACTCGCCCAGACGATTAATGACATCTGCGCCCTGGATGTATTTACCCGGTGATTGAATAATGCGGTCCATAATTGCTCCTTTAGAGATGAGTAGTGCCAAATGCGGCATTCCAGTCGTGCTCAAACTTCTCTATAGCCGACTCTACCGCAGGAGTGTTGAGCATTTGTTGCGCTACATCTAAGGGTAGGGTGATGGACTCACATCCTGCCAGCAAACAATCCAGCGCCTGACGCGGTGTTTTAAAGCTGGCAGCCAGCACCATGCTTTCTGGCGCGTGCATTTCCAACAGCGCTTGCAGCTCCTGAACCGTACGAATGCCGTCACCGCCCTGGGCGTCGACGCGGTTAACATACGGAGCAACATATTTTGCCCCTGCCAGCGCGGCTAATAACCCTTGTGCGGCGCTATATACAGCGGTGCCAAGTGTAGTAATGCCCTCTTTTTTCAGCATTTTAATGGCGGCAAGACCTTCGGAAGTTACCGGGATTTTCACCACAATGCCCGGAATGGCGTCGCGCAGGCGCTTCGCTTCTTCCACCATACCCTGTGCGTCACGACTCATGGTCTGAGCAAACAGAATACCCTCATCACCAATCGCTTTTTGCAAACGCGGCAGCACTTCCCAGATGGACTCCTTGCTGGCAGCGATAATGCTCGGGTTAGTTGTTACCCCGGCAATCGGGAATATGCGTGCCAGACGTTCGACTTCTGCGACGTTAGCGGTGTCCAGATACAGTTCCATGATGTTTCCTTTTACAGTTCCAGTTCATGTTGCAGCAGGCTGGCGATAGCGTCGGCAGAGGCGGCGTTAACCAGCGCGTTACGGAATTCTTCGTGCATGATGCGGCGAGCGAGGCGCGAGAAAATGCGCATATGCTGATCGCCGGCAGCGTGTTTGTTAAGGGTTAACATAATGATGAATTGTGCTTCATCATCGCCCCAGCGCACTGGCGCTTGCAGACGCGCCACGCTGATGGTGGACTGCTCAATGTGTTCTGATTTGCTGTGTGGAATGGCAAAACTAAAGCCCAGACCGGTAGAGAAAACGGCCTCGCGCGCCCACAAGTCGGCTTCCAGTTTACGCGGATAGCGGCAGCGGCCCGCCAGCAGCAGGTTATCGGTCATGCCTTTGAGCACTTCTTCTTTGCTGCGCCAGTCGCTTTCCAGCGTGATGCACTCGGCGGTGACCAGCGGTGCGTCCTGTTGCGTCATGCGGAATTGTGCCAGCAGGTGTTCCACTTCCAGCGAAGTACGGCAGGCCATTGCCTGGTTGAGTAACTGGCGGCATTCGCGGCTATCAAGTTGCGCCATCCGCGCTTTCGCCGCCGGAATTGACGGTGCACTCATGCTCAACTCATCCAGCCCTAAACCGACCAGCAACGGCAGCACGGAACCTTTCGCCCCCAGTTCACCGCACAGACCAATCCATTTGCCCTGGCGATGCACTGCCTGCACGGCGTAATCAAGCGCTCGTAAGAATGCCGGATTCAGGCTGTTGTAGTGACGAGTTACCTTAGCGTTATCGCGATCCACTGCCAGCAGATATTGCGTCAGGTCATTACTACCAATACTAAAGAAATCAATCTCTTCACAGCATTGATCGATGATGAACATTACTGACGGCACCTCAAGCATGATACCGAGCTGGATCTTCTCATCAAACGGAATGTGTTCGTTACGCAGCTGCTGTTTAGCTTCCGCCAGTTTTTCTTTCACCCATAAGATCTCTTCCATTGAAGAGATCATCGGGATCATGATTTTCAGGCTGCCATGAGCGGAGGCGCGCAGGATCGATCGTAGCTGCGTGGTAAACAACGAGGCGTACTCTTCATAAATACGTACGGCGCGATAACCGAGGAACGGGTTTGCCTCTGCGGGAATATTCAGATAATCAACGGGTTTGTCACCGCCAATATCCATAGTGCGCACAATAATGCTGCGTCCGTTGGCGGACTCCAGCGCCTGACAAAAAATGTTGTACAGCTCGCTTTCGCCCGGTGCACTGGTGCGATCCATATAGAGCATTTCAGTGCGGAACAAACCAACGCCTTCCGCACCATTGCCGAATGCGGCCTGCGCTTCGACGGAGTGAGCGATGTTAGCGGCAATTTCAATGCGGATACCGTCAGCGGTACGGGCTTGTTGGGTCAGCCAGACACGCTGTTGCTCACGAAGGGCGTTCTGTACGCGGGCTTCTTGCTGATAATAACGGGCTACGGCTTCTCCAGGCTCAACCACAATCGCCCCAGCGTTGCCGTCGATATAAATCGTTTGATGCTGCCACGGAGTAAGGGCATCAATATCCACACCAACCAGCGTCGGAATGTTGAACGAACGGGCAAGGATCACCGTGTGTGAGGTGGTGCCGCCGCTTTTGAGCAACAATCCTTTGAGGTGATTTTTATCCAGTTCGAGGAACTGGCTAGGGGTCAGTTCATCCGCCATACAAATGGCGGGCTGCGTTAGCTTGCCCGGTGCCGGAAAGCGTTTCTCGCCGTAGATTTGCTGGAGTAACTGGAAGCAGACATCGCGCACATCCAGCGCGCGTTCTTGCAGGTAGCTGCTGCTGGAACGGGAAAACTCTTCGCAAAAGTGATTCGCACTGGCGACAATCGCTTCGGCGCAGCTTAATCCAGCGCTGACGCCTGCCAGTAAATGTTCGCGCAGGGAAGTATCGCCAGCCAGGGAGCGGTGCGCTTCCAGAATCGTGCTGGTAGCACCGTCGCTATCCAGCAGACGAAACTCAATATTTTTCAGTACCAGTGTCAGGCCGTTTTCCAGCGCGGATTGCTCGGCGTCAACGCCGTTGGTTGCGGGGAGGTTACCCAGCGCGTTGAGATCTAAAGAAGAGATTGGCGTCAGAATGCCGCCTGCGCTACCACTGCATACGGTGCGGGCGCGGATAATACGCGGATTCAGGTTGGTCAGTGAAACCGGCAGCGGCTCCAGTTCGTCAGATTTTACTTCCGCCAGCGGCGCGTCGCAGTGGGGAAATTCATCGCGCAGCCATTGGCTTAAACGCTGATGCGCTTCCTGTTCATCGGCCCCGGAAATCAGTAACTGGCAGCTATCGCCCACCAGCGTATCGGTGCCAATCAGCGCAAGGGCGCTTTTGGCGTTGCCCTTGCGGTCAGTGCGCAGGTTATGCCACTCAATTTGTGATGAAAAAGTATTACACAGCGTTTCAACGTGGCTTGCCGGACGGGCATGTACGCCGTTAGGTAGCTCACAAATAAATTCCACAATCAGGGCCATTGCCTTTCTCCCGGTACGGTTCTCTGTTTACAGGATAAGAGCGCACGGCAACGGCCTGCCATGTGACAAATCTGCCAAAAGCTGGACAAATGTAATGTAACCGTCAATTTGCGACGCGTCTCACAAGATGCCGTTTTGCGGCAGGCTTCCGGATTATCGCAAGTTATGAGGCGGATCGCATTTTTGTACTGATATTACAAAAGTCCAGTAAATGGCCTTTTTATCCACTGTTTGCTCCGCCTGCGATTGCCTATTGTTTCCTCCATCAAAAATATGGACATGGGCTTTTGCAAGCCCGGGAGCAGCTTATGAATGAGTTGGTGCAGATCCTGAAAAATACCCGTCAGCATTTAATGACGGGCGTTTCACATATGATTCCCTTCGTGGTATCGGGCGGTATTTTGCTGGCGGTTTCCGTCATGTTGTATGGCAAAGGCGCAGTGCCGGATGCCGTAGCCGATCCGAATCTAAAAAAACTGTTTGATATCGGCGTTGCGGGGTTGACGCTGATGGTGCCTTTCCTCGCAGCGTACATCGGTTATTCCATTGCAGAACGTTCTGCGCTGGCTCCGTGCGCCATCGGTGCCTGGGTTGGTAACAGCTTTGGCGCGGGCTTCTTTGGTGCGCTGATCGCAGGGATTATCGGCGGCATCGTGGTGCATTATCTGAAGAAAATTCCGGTGCATAAAGTTCTGCGCTCGGTGATGCCAATCTTCATCATTCCGATCGTCGGCACACTGATTACCGCTGGTGTCATGATGTGGGGACTGGGCGAGCCGGTGGGTGCGTTGACCAACAGCCTGACTCAGTGGCTACAGGGGATGCAGCAGGGCAGCATTGTTATGCTGGCGGTGATCATGGGGCTGATGCTGGCGTTCGATATGGGCGGTCCGGTTAACAAAGTGGCCTATGCCTTCATGCTGATTTGCGTTGCTCAGGGTGTTTATACCGTGGTGGCTATTGCCGCTGTTGGGATTTGTGTTCCACCGTTGGGCATGGGGCTGGCGACGCTGATTGGTCGTAAAAATTTCTCTGCAGAAGAGCGCGAAACCGGCAAAGCGGCGCTGGTGATGGGGTGCGTTGGTGTTACTGAAGGGGCGATTCCTTTCGCCGCTGCCGATCCGCTGCGTGTCATTCCGTCCATCATGGTCGGTTCAGTTTGTGGTGCGGTAACTGCGGCGCTGGTCGGTGCGCAGTGCTATGCAGGCTGGGGTGGTCTGATTGTGCTGCCTGTGGTTGAAGGCAAGCTGGGTTATATCGCAGCAGTGGCTGTCGGGGCAGTAGTGACAGCAGTTTGTGTGAACGTGCTGAAAAGTCTGGCGCGTAAAAATGGGCCTTCGACTGATGAGAAGGAAGACGACCTGGATCTGGATTTTGAAATTAATTAATTGAGGAACGAGCCATGACGAAAATTATTGCAGTAACCGCATGTCCATCTGGTGTTGCCCATACTTATATGGCGGCAGAGGCGCTTGAAAGCGCTGCGAAAGCGAAAGGTTGGGAAGTGAAAGTAGAAACTCAGGGCTCGATTGGTCTGGAAAATGAACTGACTGCGGAAGACGTGGCGAGCGCCGATATGGTGATTCTGACCAAAGATATCGGCATCAAGTTTGAAGAGCGTTTTGCTGGCAAGACCATTGTGCGCGTCAACATCAGCGACGCGGTAAAACGCGCTGACGCCATTATGAGCAAAATTGAAGCTCACCTGGCACAAACCGCTTAAGTCCTTATCCCGCTCGCAAGGGCGGGTTCGCTTCCCCACAGGAGTTCCTCATGACGAATCGTATCTCTCGCCTTAAAACTGCACTGTTTGCTAATACCCGTGAAATCTCGCTGGAGCGGGCGCTGCTTTATACCGCCAGCCATCGGCAAACCGAAGGCGAACCAGTGATATTGCGCCGGGCGAAAGCAACAGCGTATATCCTTGAACATGTTGAAATTTCGATTCGTGATGAAGAACTGATTGCTGGTAACCGTACCGTAAAACCGCGCGCCGGGATTATGTCGCCGGAAATGGACCCTTACTGGCTGCTGAAAGAGCTGGATCAATTTCCGACGCGACCGCAGGACCGCTTCGCCATTAGTGAAGAAGATAAACGTATCTACCGCGAAGAGCTGTTCCCATACTGGGAAAAACGTTCGATGAAAGATTTCATCAACGGGCAGATGACGGATGAAGTAAAAGCCGCGACCAGCACGCAGATTTTCAGTATCAACCAGACAGATAAAGGCCAGGGGCACATCATTATTGATTACCCGCGCCTGCTGAATCACGGGCTGGGTGAGCTGGTGGCGCAGATGCAGCAACATTGCCAGCAACAGCCGGAGAATCACTTTTATCAGGCTGCGCTGTTATTGCTCGAAGCCTCGCAGAAACACATTTTGCGTTACGCCGAACTGGCGGAAACGATGGCGGCAAACTGCACTGATGCCCAGCGTCGCGAAGAACTGCTGACTATCGCGGAGATCTCCCGCCATAACGCCGAACATAAGCCGCAGACATTCTGGCAGGCGTGCCAGTTGTTCTGGTACATGAACATCATTCTCCAATACGAATCCAACGCCAGCTCGCTGTCTTTAGGGCGCTTCGACCAGTATATGTTGCCGTTCTATCAGGCATCATTAACCCAGGGTGAAGATCCGGCGTTCCTGAAAGAACTGCTCGAATCTTTATGGGTGAAATGCAATGACATCGTGCTGTTACGCTCCACCAGCAGCGCGCGCTATTTTGCAGGTTTCCCGACCGGCTATACCGCCCTGCTCGGTGGGTTAACCGAAAACGGACGTAGCGCGGTGAACGTGCTTTCGTTCCTTTGCCTCGATGCCTATCAAAGCGTGCAATTACCACAACCGAACCTGGGTGTGCGCACTAACGCCTTGATCGACACGCCGTTCCTGATGAAAACCGCAGAAACCATTCGCCTCGGCACGGGTATTCCGCAAATCTTCAACGATGAAGTGGTGGTGCCAGCGTTCCTCAATCGTGGCGTTTCGCTGGAAGATGCGCGCGACTATTCCGTAGTGGGGTGCGTGGAATTATCTATTCCCGGCAGAACCTACGGTCTGCATGACATCGCGATGTTTAACCTGCTGAAAGTGATGGAAATCTGCCTGCATGAAAATGAAGGTAATGCCGCGCTGAGTTATGAAGGTTTGCTGGAACAGATCCGCGCCAAGATCAGCCACTACATCACCCTGATGGTTGAAGGCAGCAATATTTGTGATATCGGTCACCGTGACTGGGCTCCTGTACCGCTGCTCTCGTCGTTTATCAGCGATTGTCTGGAAAAAGGCCGCGATATTACCGATGGCGGCGCGCGTTATAACTTCTCCGGCGTACAGGGGATCGGTATCGCCAACCTGAGCGATTCTCTCCATGCGTTGAAAGGGATGATTTTTGATCAACAGCGTTTAAGTTTTGACGAATTGCTGTCGGTATTAAAAGCTAACTTCGCAACGCCAGAAGGCGAAAAAATCCGCGCTCGCTTAATTAACCGCTTCGAGAAATATGGTAACGATATCGACGAGGTGGATAACATCAGCGCCGAACTGTTACGCCATTACTGCAAAGAAGTGGAAAAATACCAGAACCCGCGCGGCGGCTACTTCACGCCGGGATCGTATACCGTTTCTGCTCATGTCCCGTTGGGATCGGTGGTTGGTGCGACGCCAGACGGTCGTTTTGCCGGGGAACAGCTGGCAGACGGCGGCTTGTCACCCATGCTGGGCCAGGACGCACAAGGACCAACGGCGGTACTGAAATCAGTCAGCAAGCTCGATAACACGCTGCTTTCTAACGGTACGTTGCTGAACGTGAAATTCACTCCGGCGACCCTGGAAGGTGAAGCGGGATTACGCAAACTGGCCGACTTCTTACGGGCATTTACCCAGCTTAAGTTGCAGCATATTCAGTTTAACGTGGTGAACGCTGACACGTTGCGGGAAGCTCAACAGCGCCCACAGGACTATGCCGGGCTGGTGGTGCGCGTAGCCGGATACAGCGCCTTCTTTGTCGAATTGTCGAAGGAGATCCAGGATGACATCATCCGCCGGACAGCGCATCAGTTGTAACGTTGTGGAAACGCGCCGCGATGATGTGGCGCGCATTTTCAACATTCAGCGTTATTCACTGAATGACGGCGAGGGCATTCGTACGGTGGTCTTTTTTAAAGGCTGTCCGCATCTTTGCCCGTGGTGTGCTAATCCGGAGTCGATCTCCGGCAAAATCCAGACGGTACGCAGAGAGGCGAAATGTCTGCACTGTGCGAAATGTTTGCGTGATGCGGATGAATGCCCGTCCGGGGCGTTTGAACGGATTGGTCGCGATATCAGCCTTGACGCGCTGGAACGGGAAGTGATGAAAGATGACATTTTCTTTCGCACGTCCGGCGGCGGCGTCACGCTTTCTGGCGGCGAAGTGTTAATGCAGGCGGAGTTTGCTACCCGTTTTTTACAGCGGCTTCGGTTGTGGGGTGTGTCATGCGCCATTGAAACTGCCGGAGACGCGCCGACCAGCAAGTTGTTACCGCTGGCGAAATTGTGCGATGAAGTGTTGTTCGATTTAAAAATTATGGACGTGACTCTGGCGCGGGATGTGGTGAAGATGAACCTGCCACGCGTGCTGGAGAACTTGCGTTTGCTGGTGAGTGAGGGTGTCAACGTGACCCCGCGTTTACCGCTGATCCCTGGTTTCACACTCAGCCGGGAGAATATGCAGCAGGCGCTGGACGTGCTGATCCCGCTGAATATCAGGCAGATCCATCTGTTACCGTTTCATCAGTACGGCGAACCAAAATACCGTCTGCTGGGGAAAACATGGTCGATGAAAGAGGTGCCAGCGCCGTCCTCAGCCGATGTGGCAACGATGCGCGAAATGGCAGAACGGGCCGGATTTCAGGTTACCGTGGGAGGTTAAAATGGCATACCTGGTGGCAGTAACCGCCTGCGTAAGCGGCGTGGCGCATACTTATATGGCGGCGGAACGGCTGGAAAAGTTGTGCCAGTTAGAGAAGTGGGGCGTCAGCATTGAAACTCAGGGTGCTTTGGGAACGGAGAATCGTTTAGCGGACGAGGATATCCGCCGGGCGGATGTTGCGCTGTTGATTACGGATATTGAACTTGCCGGTGCTGAGCGATTTGAACATTGCCGCTATGTGCAATGCAGCATCTACGCATTCCTGCGTGAGCCGCAGCGGGTAATGAGCGCGGTGCGCAAAGTGCTTTCTGCGCCGCAGCAAACCCATCTTATTCTGGAGTAGTCGGTTTTTCTGTCAGTTGGCTGTGGTACTGCCGACGATATTCCGACGGCGAGCGTTCGGTGTTTTTACGAAACAGACGGCAGAAGTAGTTGCTGTCAACAAAGCCGCAGGCGTGCGCCACTTCTTTTACCTTCAGGTCATAGCCTTTCAATAACGTCTTAGCGTGTTCCAGTCGCGTGTGATTCAGGTATTCGTTAAAACCAATAGCCCCCGTTTTTTGAAACAGGTGCGAGAGGTAATTTGGCGAAATATAGAACGCCTGTGCGACAGATTCGCGGGTAAGCGCGGAGGCATAGCGTTCGTCGATATAATCGCGAATAGCTTCGAATAGTGCCTGGCTGCGTGAGGCGGTCTGGATTTGGCTGCCAAGCAAATCGCGGCAGTGGCTAAGCAGGCTGGCGACGATAAGCCTTGCCGTTTGCTGCTCTTGCGACTGCATTTGCATTTCATTGAGCGTTTGTAGCAGAAAAGAACCAATGCGCGGGCCGCGTCGGGCGACGTGTTGCTTCGCCAGATTTTGATATTGTTTGCCATCCCATTGCACGACGCTGAAGCCGAGTTGCTGTTTGCCAAACAGCACGCTAAAGGTAGTGGCGGGGGCTTGCCATTGTGGAAAATTCCAGCCACCAGCGGGAACGTACAGCACATCGCCGGGAACTAACGTTGCGCCAGCGCCGGTATCAACAAATTCACCTTCCAGCACTATTTCCAGCCGTGGAAAATCGACCTGATACGCAAGATCGGGCGCCGGACCGTTGCTGCTGGCAAAGTAAATCTGGCGCAGCGACAGCGGGCCGTTTATCAGGCGGGAGAGCAGATAGCTGACGTCGTGATACATGTTATTCCCTTAGGTATGTAGACGGGAAAACAGTAACTGGCATTATGAAAAAAGGCCACCTGAAAAGTGTGGCCTGATGGGAGTTCGATGTAAACATTGTGCCAGTATCGCATCCGGCAAATAGTGCCAGACGCGATACAAAGGTCATTTACTGATTACCCACCTGATCGCCATACGGCAGAGTGTCGTAATCGATCAGCGCGTTTTTCTTGTACGGGTTACCAATCCAGCGGGTAGTTTCTTTGAACTGCGGATTCACCACTGAACGGGTTGGATCGTAACCGTCGTAAGATAAGCCCGCCAAATCTGACCAGGTGTGGATCAGTTCCGCCAGGCTGTATTTACGATCAACATCCTGCGAGAAATCACGCGGATGAGTCGCTTGCCATTTTTCTGACGTCCACAGCAGGAACGGAATGGTGTACATATGACGCGTCGGGTTGTCCTCATTACGCCCCTGAGTTTTGTGCGGCGGCGTGTCGTAAACCTCTTCACCGTGGTCAGAGAAGTAAACCAGGAAACCGTTCGGGTCTGCTGCTTTAAAGTCTTTAATCAGGCTGGCAACCACATGATCGTTATACAGGTTAGCGTTATCATAATCGTTATATGACTCCAGCTCTTCTGCGCTTAGTCCCGGCGGAACATGATCGGTATTGCCATCAAACTTGCCCTGATTTTCCGGGTAGCGGTATTTGTATTTGATATGCGTACCCAGCAGATGAACGATGATCAGTTTCTTCGGCGCAGGGTCATTCAGCACTTCCTGGAACGGCTTCAGCACGTTGGTGTCGTATTCACGCGCACTCTGCGTACGTTGCTGGTTCATGTAGTACTGCTTGTCGGTCTGGCGCGAAAATACCGTCAGCATGGTATTGCGGGCGGTCATCGTTTGCTGGTTGGTGATCCAGAAGGTTTTATAACCCGCCTGTTTCATCATGTTCATCAGCGACGGCTGCGTCAGATACAGATCCGGGTTCTTTTCATTGGCAAAAGTCAGCGCCTGTTGCAGGATTTCAATGGTGTACGGACGAGACGTCACCACGTTATTAAACACGGTCAGATTCGGATCAGTTTTATGCAGCGCATCCAGCTCCGGCGTGGTTTCACGCGGATAACCGTACAGACTCATGCGTCCACGCTGGGTCGACTCGCCAATCACCAGCACTAAGGTGCGCGGTTCGTTACCCGATTCATCTTTGAAATTAGCCAGCGGCGGCAAGGCATTATTTTCATTCAGTAGCTTTGTTAGCGAGTTTAGTTGCTGACGATACTGATAATAGCCGGTCAGGAATTGCCACGGTGCGGCAGGCTCCATACGCGATGCCAGGTTATCCAACGTTTTCTCAAACGGCTTGTTTTTGATAAACGTATTCATGGCGATCGGATGCAGAATCAAGCCATAAAGCAGGGCAAAAGAGACAACATAACGCCACGGCTTTGGAATATAGACCGGGCGCAGGCGTGTCCACAGCAGAACTGCCACCGCCGTATAGGCCAGCGCGATAAGCACAATTTTCAGGCTGAAATACTGGCTTAAATACTCGCTGGCTTCGTTGGTGTTGGTTTCGAACATCACAAACAGAACGCTCTGCGAGAACTCCTGACCGTAGATGACGTAGTAGCACAGCGCCGCCAGAGAGGCCGCCCATAGCACCACGCCGATTACTGCGGCAATAATTTTAATCCGCTTCGGAAAGAGGAATACCGGGATCAACCACAGCGAACTGAATAACAGCGAGTCGCGAATGCCGTTAGTGCCACTATAACCACTGATGTAAATAATGGCCTGTAGCAGAGTAGAGAAAAACCAAAAGTAGAGCAGTGCCCAACCCAGGGCTTTCCAGCTAAAAAGAGGTTTAGCCTGGACTTCTGTGGAATGCATAGTAAGAACCTGTCTTGAAAAAATATCGCCGAATGTAACGACAATTCCTTAAGGATATCTGAAGGGATATCCAGAATTTGAATAAAATGCAGACAGAAATATATTGAAAACGAGGGTGTTAGAACAGAAGTATTTCAGAAAACCCTCGCGCAAAAGCACGAGGGTTTGCAGGAGGGGGGAAGATTAGCCGGTATTACGCATACCTGCCGCAATCCCGGCAATAGTAACCATTAACGCTTGCTCGACGCGAGGATCCGGTTCCTGGCCTTCTTTTTCTGCCTGGCGGGAGCGGTGTAGCAACTCGGCCTGCAATACGTTCAGTGGGTCGGTGTAAATATTTCGCAGCTGAATAGACTCCGCAATCCACGGCAGATCGGCCATCAGGTGAGAATCGTTGGCAATCGCCAGCACCACTTTGATGTCTTCTTCTTGCAGATTACGTAACTCTTTACCTAACGGCCACAATGCTTTGTCTACCAGACGTTGATCATAGTATTCCGCCAGCCACAGGTCTGCTTTGGCGAAGACCATCTCCAGCATGCCGAGACGCGTCGAGAAGAATGGCCAGTCGCGGCACATGGCTTCCAGTTCGCTCTGCTTGCCATCTTCGACCACTTTTTGCAGCGCCGTACCTGCACCCAGCCAGGCGGGGAGCATCAGGCGGTTTTGTGTCCAGGCAAAAATCCACGGAATGGCGCGCAGTGACTCGACGCCGCCGGTCGGGCGACGTTTCGCCGGACGTGAACCCAACGGCAGTTTGCCCAGCTCTTGTTCCGGCGTAGCGGAGCGGAAGTACGGCACAAAATCTTTGTTTTCACGTACGTAGCCACGGTAGAGATCGCAGGAGATGACTGACAGTTCATCCATAATGCGACGCCAGCTCTCTTTCGGCTCCGGCGGTGGCAGCAGGTTGGCTTCCAGAATTGCCCCGGTGTACAGCGACAGGCTGCTAACGGTGATTTCTGGCAGACCATATTTAAAGCGGATCATCTCGCCCTGTTCGGTCACGCGAAGGCCGCCTTTCAGGCTTCCTGGCGGTTGTGACAGCAGCGCCGCATGGGCAGGTGCGCCGCCGCGACCAATGGAACCGCCGCGGCCGTGGAACAGCGTCAGTTCAATACCCGCTTTTTCGCAGGTTTTGATTAATGCATCCTGTGCCTGATATTGCGCCCAGGAAGCCGCCATCACCCCCGCATCTTTTGCTGAGTCGGAATAGCCAATCATCACCATCTGTTTGCCCTGAATCAGGCCGCGATACCAGTCGATATTGAGCAACTGGGTCATGACATCGTTGGCGTTGTTCAGGTCATCAAGGGTTTCAAACAGCGGTGCAACCGGCATCGCAAATCCAATACCCGCTTCTTTCAGCAGCAGGTGTACAGCCAGTACGTCGGACGGCGTTTTTGCCATCGAGATCACGTAGGCGGCAATGGAACCTTGCGGTGCTTCAGCAATTACCTGACAGGTATCAAGTACTTCGCGCGTTTCGGCGCTCGGTTGCCAGTTACGCGGCAGAAGAGGGCGTTTGGAGTTCAGTTCGCGGATCAGGAACGCCTGTTTGTCGGCCTCTGACCAGCTTTCGTAGTCGCCGATGCCGAGGTAGCGGGTCAGTTCGCCCAGCGCTTCGGTATGACGGGTGCTCTCCTGACGGATATCAATACGGACCAGCGGTACACCGAAACATTTCACGCGGCGCAGGGTGTCGAGCAGATCGCCGTTGGCAATAATACCCATGCCACACGCCTGAAGGGACTGGTAGCAAGCGTAGAGCGGCTCCCACAGTTCTTCGTTCTGCGTCAGCAGACCCTCTGGTTTTGGTACTTCTTCACCTTTCAGGCGCGCTTCCAGCCATGCCTGTGTCGCCATCAGGCGGGAACGCAGGTTTTTCATCAGATAGCGATACGGTTCTGCGGCACCTTCTTCGCCGACCAGCGCCAGCAGTTCCGGAGTTGCTTCAACCATCGACAGTTCAGAAACCAGAACTTGAATATCTTTCAGGAACAGATCGGTGGCTTTCCAGCGGCTGAGCAGCAGGACGTGGCGGGTGATATCGGCAGTGACGTTCGGGTTTCCGTCGCGGTCGCCGCCCATCCACGAGGTAAAACGCACCGGAACAAATTCGACGGGTAGTTTGTAGCCGAGGTTCTCTTCCAGTTGTTCGTTCAGTTCGCGCAGGTAATTCGGTACGCCTTGCCACAGGCTGTTTTCTACTACGGCAAAGCCCCATTTGGCCTCATCTACCGGGCTTGGGCGCAGCTTACGGATTTCATCGGTATGCCATGACTGGGCGATCAACTGGCGCAGGCGGCGCATCAGTTGGTTATGTTCGTAGTCGGCGATATCTTTGTTGTCGAGCTGTTTTAAGCAGGCGTTCACTTCCACCATTTTGTGGATCAGCGTACGACGGGTAATTTCGGTTGGGTGAGCCGTGAGGACCAGTTCCAGCGACAGCGATTCAACTGCTTTTTTGATGCTGTCTTCGCTCAGTTCCGGCTGGTTTTTCAGTTTACGCAGGGTGCGGGCGATCACTTCCGGATTGCTGGCTGCTTCGCCTTTCGGCGAAATGCTATGGTATTGCTCGGCGGTGTTAGCCAGATTCAGGAACTGACTAAACGCACGCGCAACGGGCAGCAGCTCGTCGTTCGACAAATTTTGTAAAGTGGTGAGCAACTCCTGGCGGTTAGCATCATTGCCAGCGCGTGAAGATTTGGACAACTTACGGATAGTTTCAACGCGTTCAAGAATGTGTTCTCCCAACGCATCCTTGATGGTTTCCCCCAGCACTTTGCCGAGCATACTGACATTACTACGCAATGCGGAATATTGTTCGTTCATATTACCCCAGACACCCCATCTTATCGTTTGATAGCCCTGTATCCTTCACGTCGCATTGGCGCGAATATGCTCGGGCTTTGCTTTTCGTCGTCTTTTATAAAGCCACGTAAAAGCGATGACGTCAAATGCTGCGAAATCGCTTCAGCAAACGAATAAATAGCAGGAATTTACGCCATTAAATTCACGACGCTTTAAATAAGCGTAACTTATGGAAATGTTAAAAAATCGCCTTGAGTAACACCAAAGGTGTAGGTCGGATAAGATGCGCAAGCATCGCATCCGACATTGTTTGGCCTACGTTTTAATGCCAGCAGAAATGGTGAATCACCTGGGTGATCAGTTCGCGGGTGGGCTTGATAAACCGTGTCTCCAGGTATTCATCAGGCTGATGAGCCTGATTAATTGAGCCAGGTCCCAGCACCAGCGTCGGGCATAACGTCTGAATAAACGGCGCTTCGGTACAGTAGTTCACTACTTCGGTCTTTGCTCCGAGCAATTTCTCAACCACTTCAACCAGTTGATGATTCGGTGGGCATTCATAGCCAGGAATCGGTGGATGCAGCTCGTCGACCGTCAGACGACCCGGCCAGCGCTCGCTCACCGGAGACAATGCATCGTTGAGCAAACCATTAAGTTCATTGAGTGTCATGCCTGGCAGCGGACGAATATCCATATGCAACTCACAGCAAGCGCAAATACGGTTAGATGCATCGCCACCGTGAATATGCCCGAGGTTGAGCGTAGGGTATGGCACGGTAAATGCTTCGTAGTGATAACGTTCTTTCAGATTATCGCGCAATTGCAAAATATGCCCGATGGCGTCGTGCATCAATTCGATCGCGTTAACTCCGCGTGCTGGATCGCTGGAGTGCCCCGACTGGCCCTGAATACGGATGGCGTTCGAGATATGGCCTTTATGCGCGCGTACCGGTTGCAGCGACGTCGGTTCGCCAATGATGGCGCAATCCGGGCGCAGGGCGGTAGTTTCGGCAAAATAACGCGCTCCTGCCATACTGGTCTCTTCATCGGCAGTCGCCAGAATGTAGAGCGGTTTTTTCAGTTTCGTGACGTCGACATCGCGTAGTGCATCGAGGATAAACGCAAAAAAGCCTTTCATGTCGGCGGTGCCTAAGCCGTAAAGCTTGCCGTCATGCTCCGTCAGCGTAAACGGATCGCGCGTCCAGCGGCCGTCATCAAATGGCACCGTATCGGTATGCCCCGCCAGCAGCAAACCGCCAGCTCCCTGTCCGGTACTTGCCAGCATATTAAATTTGTTGCGAGTTCCCGGCACGGGCTGCACTTCCACATTGAAGCCCAAATCTTTAAACCAGTCCGCCAGCAGAGTGATTAAATCTGCATTGCTTTGATCGAGTGCCTCTTCCGTGGCGCTTATTGAAGGTGTGGCAATCAGAGCACGGTAAATCTCGATAAATGGCGGTAATTTGTTTTTCATTGTTGACACACCTCTGGTCATGATAGTATCAATATTCATGCAGTATTTGTGAATAAAAATACACTAACGTTGAGCGTAATAAAACCCACCAGCCGTAAGGTGAATGTTTTACGTTTAACCAGGCAACCAGACATAAGAAGGTGAATAGCCCCGATGTTGAATACGCTGATTGTGGGTGCCAGCGGTTACGCTGGCGCAGAGCTAGTGACCTATGTAAATCGCCATCCGCATATGAACATAACCGCTTTGACTGTTTCAGCGCAAAGCAATGATGCGGGAAAGTTAATCTCCGATTTGCATCCGCAGCTAAAAGGCATCGTTGATCTGCCGTTGCAGCCGATGTCGGATATCAGTGAGTTTAGCCCAGGGGTGGACGTGGTGTTTCTTGCTACTGCCCATGAAGTTAGTCACGATTTAGCGCCACAATTTCTTGAAGCGGGCTGTGTGGTGTTCGACCTTTCCGGCGCGTTTCGTGTTAACGACGCCACCTTCTATGAAAAATATTACGGCTTTAGCCATCAATACCCGGAACTGTTGGAACAGGCAGCTTACGGTCTGGCGGAGTGGTGCGGTCATAAATTAAAAGAAGCGAACTTAATTGCGGTGCCTGGCTGTTATCCGACGGCGGCGCAATTGGCGCTGAAACCGTTGATTGATGCCGATCTTCTTGACCTCAATCAGTGGCCGGTTATCAACGCCACCAGTGGTGTGAGCGGAGCAGGACGTAAGGCAGCGATTTCAAATAGTTTTTGTGAAGTTAGCCTGCAACCGTATGGTGTCTTTACCCATCGCCACCAGCCGGAGATCGCCACGCATCTCGGTGCTGACGTTATTTTTACCCCGCATCTGGGCAATTTCCCGCGCGGCATTCTCGAAACCATTACCTGCCGCCTGAAGCCTGGCGTGAACCAGGCGCAAGTCGCGCAAGCGTTACAGCAGGCGTATGCCCATAAACCGCTGGTACGGTTGTATGACAAAGGCGTTCCGGCGCTGAAAAATGTCGTCGGGCTGCCGTTCTGCGATATCGGTTTTGCCGTTCAGGGGGAACATCTGATTATTGTGGCGACCGAAGACAACTTATTGAAAGGCGCGGCAGCACAAGCGGTACAGTGCGCCAATATTCGTTTCGGCTATGCGGAAACGCAGTCTCTTATTTAGGGGTGCAATGATGAATCCATTAATTATCAAACTGGGCGGCGTACTGCTGGATAGTGAAGAGGCGCTGGAACGTCTGTTTAGCGCCCTGGTGAATTATCGCGAGTCACATCAGCGTCCGCTGGTGATTGTCCACGGCGGCGGCTGCGTGGTGGATGAGCTGATGAAAGGACTGAATCTGCCGGTGAAAAAGAAAAACGGCCTGCGGGTGACGCCTGCGGATCAGATAGACATTATCACCGGAGCGCTGGCGGGAACGGCAAATAAAACCCTGCTGGCATGGGCGAAGAAACATCAGATTGCAGCCGTAGGTTTGTTTCTCGGTGACGGCGACAGCGTAAAAGTGACCCAGCTCGATGAAGAGTTAGGCCATGTTGGACTGGCGCAGCCAGGTTCGCCTAAGCTTATCAACACGTTGCTGGAAAACGGTTATCTACCAGTGGTCAGCTCCATTGGCGTAACGGACGAAGGGCAACTGATGAACGTCAATGCTGACCAGGCGGCGACGGCGCTGGCGGCAACGCTGGGCGCGGATCTGATTTTGCTCTCTGATGTCAGCGGTATTCTCGACGGCAAAGGGCAACGTATTGCCGAAATGACCGCAGCGAAAGCAGAACAACTGATTGAGCAGGGCATTATTACTGACGGCATGATAGTGAAAGTGAACGCGGCGCTGGACGCTGCGCGCACGCTGGGTCGCCCGGTAGATATTGCCTCCTGGCGTCATGCGGAACAGCTTCCGGCACTGTTTAACGGTATGCCGATGGGTACGCGGATTTTAGCTTAAGTTTTGTTGGCCAGAGACGTAGCTTTCTGGCATTGAATTTCAAAATAAGGAAACAGAGTTATGGCACTTTGGGGCGGGCGTTTTACCCAGGCAGCAGATCAACGGTTTAAACAATTCAACGACTCACTGCGCTTTGATTACCGTCTGGCGGAGCAGGATATTGTTGGCTCTGTGGCCTGGTCCAAAGCGCTGGTAACGGTAGGCGTGTTAACCGCAGAAGAACAGGTGCAACTGGAAGAGGCGCTCAATGTGCTGCTGGAAGATGTTCGCGCCAGGCCACAACAAATTCTTGAAAGCGACGCCGAAGATATCCATAGCTGGGTGGAAGGCAAACTGATCGACAAAGTGGGCCAGTTAGGCAAAAAACTGCATACCGGGCGTAGCCGTAATGATCAGGTAGCGACTGACCTGAAACTGTGGTGCAAGGATACCGTTAGCGAGTTGCTGACGGCTAACCGACAGTTACAATCGGCGCTGGTGGAAACCGCGCAGAATAATCAGGACGCGGTAATGCCTGGTTACACTCACCTGCAACGCGCCCAGCCGGTGACGTTTGCGCACTGGTGCCTGGCCTATGTTGAGATGCTGGCGCGTGATGAAAGCCGTTTGCAGGATGCGCTTAAGCGTCTGGATGTCAGCCCGCTAGGCTGTGGCGCCCTGGCGGGAACGGCCTATGAAATCGACCGTGAACAGTTAGCAGGCTGGCTGGGCTTTGCCTCGGCGACCCGTAACAGTCTCGACAGCGTTTCTGACCGCGACCACGTGCTGGAACTGCTATCTGCCGCCGCTATCGGTATGGTGCATTTGTCGCGTTTTGCCGAAGATCTGATTTTCTTTAACACCGGCGAAGCGGGTTTTGTGGAGCTTTCTGATCGTGTTACTTCCGGTTCATCATTAATGCCGCAGAAGAAAAACCCGGATGCGCTGGAGTTGATTCGCGGTAAATGCGGTCGTGTTCAGGGCGCGTTGACCGGCATGATGATGACGCTGAAAGGTCTGCCGTTGGCCTATAACAAAGATATGCAGGAAGACAAAGAAGGTCTGTTCGATGCGCTCGATACCTGGCTGGACTGCCTGCATATGGCGGCGCTGGTGCTGGACGGGATTCAGGTGAAACGCCCACGTTGCCAGGAAGCGGCGCAGCAGGGGTATGCGAACGCCACTGAACTGGCGGATTACCTGGTGGCGAAAGGTGTGCCGTTCCGCGAGGCGCACCATATTGTTGGTGAAGCGGTGGTGGAAGCCATTCGTCAGGGCAAACCGCTGGAAGAACTGCCGCTCAGTGAGTTGCAGAAATTCAGCGAGGTGATTGGCGAAGATGTCTATCCGATTCTGTCGCTGCAATCGTGCCTCGACAAGCGTGCGGCAAAAGGCGGCGTCTCCCCGCAGCAGGTGGCGCAGGCGATTGCTTTTGCGCAGGCGCGGTTGGGGTAATTGGTTTATATTGCTCCCCTGAAAATGGGGAGCTTACCACGCCTATAAAGTAGCGACACTACGTAGGCGGACTGCCTCAGGCAGAAATTTGTCAGCATTCTGGTGACCTTAAATTTAACGCCCAACCAGAACTATTATTTGTCATATTCCTTTTTATTCTTGCGTCTTCTTTACCTTCACTCTCCCCATGAAAATCATATTTTCAATACATCAATCAATACATATTTTAATTAATTGAATATAATTCATTTCTATTGCTGCGCTCATATTTAATGATTAATGGAGTTTGTTATGTGATTATTTAACGTGTTGTTTTAACGATAATGGTTAATTATTCAGGTGGTTTTTGAGGGTGTTTTTTCTCCTCGGCGGAAATTTTTATTTTTAATGTGATCACGGTTGAATAATCGCTCTTTCTCTCTTGTATGGTAGTAGGTGTAAAATTAAGTTTGAAGCATCTATTTACAACACAGGAGATTGCAATAATGAAAATTATTGCTGCAGATGTTTTTGTTACTTGCCCAAGACGTAATTTCGTTACGCTTAAAATAACCACTGCAAGCGGACTTTGTGGATTGGGAGATGCCACATTAAATGGTCGCGAATTGTCGGTCGCTTCTTATCTGAAAGATCATCTTTGTCCACAATTAATTGGCCGCGATGCCAGCCGTATCGAAGATATCTGGCAATTCTTTTATAAAGGTGCTTACTGGCGACGTGGCCCCGTCACGATGTCGGCCATTTCTGCCATTGATATGGCGTTGTGGGATATCAAAGCCAAAGCGGCAAATATGCCATTGTATCAACTGCTTGGTGGGGCTTCTCGTGAAGGCGTGATGGTTTATTGCCACACCACCGGGCGCACGATTGATGAAGTCCTTGAAGACTATGCAAAGCACCAGCTGATGGGCTTTAAGGCGATTCGTGTGCAGTGCGGTGTACCGGGTATGCAAACCACTTATGGCCTGGCGAAGGGCAAAGGACTGGCGTATGAACCGGCAACCAAAGGCCTGTGGCCGGAAGAGCAGTTGTGGTCTTCAGAAAAGTATCTCGATTTTACACCGAAGTTATTTGAAGCGGTGCGTAATAAGTTCGGTTTTAACGAACATCTGTTGCATGACATGCACCATCGCCTGACTCCTATCGAAGCGGCGCGCTTTGGGAAGAGCATTGAGGATTACCGCCTGTTCTGGATGGAAGATCCGACGCCTGCCGAGAACCAGGAATGTTTTCGTCTGATTCGCCAGCATACTGTGACGCCGATTGCGGTCGGTGAAGTGTTTAACAGTATCTGGGACTGCAAGCAGTTAATCGAAGAGCAGCTGATTGACTATATTCGCACGACGATTACCCATGCAGGCGGCATTACCGGGATGCGACGGATTGCCGATTTTGCATCGCTTTATCAGGTACGTACCGGTTCGCATGGCCCTTCAGATTTATCGCCTGTTTGTCATGCGGCGGCGCTGCATTTTGACCTCTGGGTGCCAAACTTTGGTGTTCAGGAGTACATGGGCTATTCCGAACAAATGCTTGAAGTCTTCCCGCACAGCTGGCGCTTCGATGAAGGTTATATGCACCCAGGCGATGAACCGGGGCTGGGTATTTCTTTCGATGAGAAACTGGCGGCGAAATATCCGTATGACCCTGCATATCTCCCCGTCGCACGACTGGAAGATGGCACATTGTGGAACTGGTAATAACGGTTCGCTTAATTATTTTCTGAATAGTCAGCAAATCGATTAATTCCGCTCAAGGAGCTAAAAATGGACGTTGATGTGTCAACCAGTGTTGCGGGTAATAAACCGCAACGGATTCGTCGTATTCAGACAGTAACGCTGGTTTTATTATTTATGGCGGGGATCGTTAATTTCCTCGACCGTTCGTCATTGAGCGTGGCAGGCGAAGCGATTCGTGGTGAGTTAGGATTATCGGCGACAGAATTTGGCGTTTTGCTTTCTGCATTTTCTCTGTCTTATGGTTTTTCACAACTCCCTTCCGGTATTTTGCTAGACCGCTTTGGCCCACGAATAGTTTTAGGCGCAGGCTTAATATTCTGGTCATTAATGCAGGCATTAACAGGAATGGTTAATTCTTTTAGCCACTTTATTTTAATGCGTATCGGTCTGGGTATTGGCGAAGCGCCATTTATGCCTGCGGGAGTAAAGTCGATCACCGACTGGTATGCGCAAAAAGAACGCGGCACGGCGCTGGGGATTTTTAACTCATCTACCGTTATCGGTCAGGCTATTGCGCCTCCTGCTCTTGTATTGATGCAGCTGGCATGGGGCTGGCGGGCAATGTTCGTCATCATCGGCGTGGCGGGGATTCTGGTTGGGATCTGTTGGTACGCGTGGTATCGCAACCGGGCGCAGTTTGTCCTGACCGACGAAGAACGGACCTATCTCTCCGCGCCGGTTAAACCGCGTCCACAATTACAATTTAGCGAGTGGCTGGCGCTGTTTAAGCATCGGACAACCTGGGGGATGATTTTAGGTTTCTCTGGCGTCAATTATACCGGTTGGCTCTACATCGCGTGGTTACCCGGTTATTTACAAGCCGAGCAAGGCTTCAGTCTGGCGAAAACCGGTTGGGTGGCGGCGATTCCTTTCCTCGCGGCGGCGGTCGGGATGTGGGTTAACGGTATTGTTGTCGATCGGCTGGCGAAAAAAGGCTACGACCTGGCGAAGACGCGTAAAACGGCTATTGTCTGCGGTTTGATGATGTCGGCATTAGGCACGTTGCTGGTCGTGCAATCCTCCTCGCCAGCCCAGGCTGTAGCGTTTATCTCAATGGCGCTGTTCTGCGTGCATTTCGCGGGAACATCTGCATGGGGACTGGTGCAGGTGATGGTGTCAGAAACAAAAGTGGCTTCCATCGCCGGGATTCAAAACTTTGGCAGTTTTGTTTTTGCTTCCTTTGCTCCGATCGTAACCGGTTGGGTAGTGGATACCACGCACTCGTTTAATCTGGCGCTGGTTATCGCGGCCTGTGTGACGTTCACCGGGGCGCTGTGTTACTTCTTTATTGTCAAAGATCGGATTGAGTAACTGTTACTATCAGGCTCTCTTGCTGTGGGCCTGTAGAATAAAAAAAAGCGGATCCTGGAGATCCGCAAAAGTTCACGTTGGCTTTAGTTATTCGAGTTGAGAAACTCTCGAAACGGGCAGTGACTTCAAGGGTTAAAAGAGGTGCCGCTCCGTTTCTGTGAGCAATTATCAGTCAGAATGCTTGATAGGGATAATCGTTCGTTGCTATGCTACCTATCGCCATGAACTATCGTGGCGATGGAGGATGGATAATGAATATTCGTGATCTTGAGTACCTGGTGGCATTGGCTGAACACCGCCATTTTCGGCGTGCGGCAGACTCCTGCCACGTTAGCCAGCCGACGCTTAGCGGGCAAATTCGTAAGCTGGAAGATGAGCTGGGCGTGATGTTGCTGGAGCGGACCAGCCGTAAAGTGTTGTTCACCCAGGCGGGAATGCTGCTGGTGGATCAGGCGCGTACCGTGCTGCGTGAGGTGAAAGTCCTTAAAGAGATGGCAAGCCAGCAGGGTGAGACGATGTCCGGACCGCTGCATATTGGTTTGATTCCAACGGTTGGGCCTTACCTGTTACCGCATATTATCCCGATGCTGCACCAGACCTTTCCAAAGCTGGAAATGTATCTGCATGAAGCACAGACCCACCAGTTACTGGCGCAACTGGACAGCGGCAAACTCGATTGCGTGATCCTCGCGCTGGTGAAAGAGAGCGAAGCATTCATTGAAGTGCCGTTGTTTGATGAGCCAATGTTGCTGGCTATCTATGAAGATCACCCGTGGGCGAACCGCGAATGCGTACCAATGGCCGATCTGGCAGGGGAAAAACTGCTGATGCTGGAAGATGGTCACTGTTTGCGCGATCAGGCAATGGGTTTCTGCTTTGAAGCCGGGGCGGATGAAGATACACACTTCCGCGCGACCAGCCTGGAAACTCTGCGCAACATGGTGGCGGCAGGTAGCGGGATTACTTTACTGCCTGCGCTGGCTGTGCCGCCGGAGCGTAAACGCGATGGGGTTGTTTATCTGCCGTGCATTAAGCCGGAACCACGCCGCACTATTGGCCTGGTTTATCGTCCTGGCTCACCGCTGCGCAGCCGCTATGAGCAGCTGGCAGAGGCCATCCGCGCAAGAATGGATGGCCATTTCGATAAAGTGTTAAAACAGGCGGTTTAAGCCGTTTAACGCAGCTACCCGATAGGCTTCCGCCATCGTCGGGTAGTTAAAGGTGGTGTTGACGAAGTACTCAATAGTGTTGCCGCCACCTTTCTGTTCCATTATCGCCTGCCCGATATGGATAATCTCGGCAGCGCGTTCGCCAAAGCAGTGAATGCCCAGAATCTCTTTTGTTTCCCGATGGAACAAAATTTTCAGCGTACCCACGTTCATGCCAACGATTTGTGCACGTGCCAGATGTTTAAACTGGGCGCGGCCCACTTCATACGGCACTTTCATCGCGGTCAGCTGCTGTTCGGTTTTGCCTACAGAGCTGATTTCCGGAATGGTGTAAATGCCGGTAGGGATATCTTCAATCAGATGTGCGGTGGCTTCACCTTTCACCAGCGCCTGCGCGGCAATGCGCCCCTGGTCATAGGCTGCCGACGCCAGGCTCGGATAACCAATCACGTCGCCCACCGCGTAAACGTGCGGCTGTGCGGTCTGGTACATGCTGTTGACTTTAAGTTGTCCGCGGCTGTCAGTTTCCAGCCCAATGTTCTGTAACGCCAGCGAATCGGTATTACCGGTGCGACCATTGGCGTAGAGCAGACAGTCGGCTTTCAGCTTTTTGCCCGACTTCAGATGCATGATCACACCGTCGTCACAGCCTTCGATCTTCTCGTACTCTTCGTTGTGACGAATCACTACACCACTGTTCCAGAAGTGATAGGAGAGAGAATCTGACATCTCTTGATCGAGAAATGCCAGCAGGCGATCGCGGGTATTGATCAGATCTACTTTTACATCCATACCGCGGAAGATCGACGCATATTCACAGCCGATCACTCCAGCACCATAGATAAGTACATGGCGCGGTTCGTGGTGCATGCTAAGAATTGAGTCGCTGTCGTAGATGCGTGGATGGGTGAAATCAACATCTGTTGGATGATAAGGGCGAGAACCACAGGCAATAACAAATTTTTCAGCGGTTAGTGTTTCGACGCTGCCGTCCGGGCAATCCAGCGCCAACGTATGCTCGTCAACAAAGCGAGCGTTCCCCTGCAATATTTCACAGTGATTACGTTCGTAAAATCCCTGACGCATGCGCGTTTGTTGATTAATCACGTTATCGGCATGGTTAAGGATATCGGCAAAAGATGAGCGGAGCAGTCGGGAATGGTCGCTGTAAAGTGGGTTTTGATTAAATTCTATAATGCGGCTGACGGCGTGACGGAGAGCTTTCGACGGGATGGTGCCCCAGTGGGTGCAACCGCCGCCAACATTTTGATAACGCTCGATAACTGCGACGCGCGCACCTTGCTTAACCAGGCCCATTGCAGCGCCTTCGCCGCCGGGGCCGGAACCTATTACTATGGCATCGTAATCGTAGGAATGTGGCATGGTAGGGCTTACCTGTTCTTATACATAAAAGCAACAGAATGGTAACATTTTATCGCGGGTAAGCCAATTGATCCCCGTCATTTATCTGGCTATATCGTGAGCGGCCTTTGCTTTGTCTGTTTCTTACTTTTGCCTTGAACGTTTTATTGGATTTTTATCGCCAATACTCACCGTTTAAGCGGCAGGTTTCCGATGTTCGTAAAAGAACCAGCCAAAGAATTGCAGTAAATATGTTTTATTGCGTTACGGTTCATTCACAACACTGGAGCAATCCAGTATGTTCATTCTCTGGTATAGTGCCAGCAGTACTTTTGGCAAGGATTCAGACATCGTGATGGGCGTAAGAGCGCAACAAAAAGAAAAAACCCGCCGTTCGCTGGTGGAAGCCGCATTTAGCCAATTAAGTGCTGAACGCAGCTTCGCCAGCCTGAGTTTGCGTGAAGTGGCGCGTGAAGCCGGTATTGCTCCCACCTCTTTTTATCGGCATTTCCGCGACGTAGACGAGCTTGGTCTGACCATGGTTGATGAAAGCGGTTTGATGCTGCGCCAACTCATGCGCCAGGCGCGTCAGCGTATCGCCAAAGGTGGGAGTGTGATCCGCACCTCGGTCTCCACATTTATGGAGTTCATCGGTAATAATCCTAACGCCTTCCGGTTATTATTGCGGGAACGCTCCGGCACCTCCGCTGCGTTTCGTGCCGCCGTTGCGCGTGAAATTCAGCACTTCATTGCGGAACTTGCGGACTATCTGGAACTCGAAAACCATATGCCGCGTGCGTTTACTGAAGCGCAAGCCGAAGCAATGGTGACGATTGTCTTCAGTGCGGGGGCCGAGGCGTTGGACGTCGGCGTCGAACAACGTCGGCAATTAGAAGAGCGACTGGTACTGCAACTGCGAATGATTTCGAAAGGGGCTTATTACTGGTATCGCCGTGAACAAGAGAAAACCGCAATTATTCCGGGAAATGTGAAGGACGAGTAATGAAACAAGCAAATCAAGATAGAGGTACGCTGCTGCTGGCGTTAGTTGCTGGCTTATCGATTAATGGTACTTTCGCAGCGCTGTTTAGCTCCATTGTGCCATTTTCAGTATTTCCGATTATTTCCCTGGTGTTGACAGTTTACTGCCTGCATCAACGTTACCTTAATCGCACTATGCCGGTTGGGTTGCCTGGACTGGCTGCTGCTTGTTTTATTCTCGGCGTACTGCTGTACAGCACGGTAGTTCGTGCGGAATATCCGGATATCGGCTCTAACTTCTTCCCGGCAGTACTGTCCGTCATTATGGTGTTCTGGATTGGCGCGAAGATGCGTAACCGTAAGCAGGAAGTTGCTGAGTAATCGGTATCATGCCGGATGCTGGCGCATCCGGCATAGATTTTACTTCGCGGTCAGTAATACGCCGCACTCCATATGGTGCGTGTAGGGGAACTGATCAAACAGAGCCAGACGTTCAACCTTGTGCGTCTGGCTTAATGTTTCCAGATTCTTGCATAACGTTTCCGGATTGCAGGAGATATACAGAATACGTGGATACGCCTGCACCATTTTCTCGGTTTCACTGTCCAGACCGCTGCGCGGTGGGTCGACAAAAATGGTTTCGCACTGATAACTCTTCAAGTCGATCCCTTGCAAGCGGTTAAACTCGCGCACACCATTCATCGCCTGAGTAAATTCTTCTGCCGCCATACGAATAATTTGTACGTTATCAATATGGTTAGCGGCAATGTTGTATTGCGCGGCAGCGACCGACGGCTTGGCGATTTCGGTAGCTAATACCCGATCAAAATTGCGTGCCAGGGCTAATGAGAAGTTACCGTTGCCGCAGTACAGCTCCAGTAAGTCGCCTTTTGAGTCTTTGGTCACGTCCAGCGCCCATTCCAGCATTTGAATATTCATCGCCGCGTTCGGCTGGGTGAAACTGTTCTCCACCTGACGGTAGATCATTTCTCTCCCTGCGACCGGCAGACGTTCGTCGATGTAATCCTGGTCCAGCGCGATTTTGGTTTTCGTTGCCCGACCAATCAGATGCACATTCAGATTCTGCGCGCGCAGTGCATCACGCAGGGCTTCCGCCTGCTGACGCCATTCGTCATCCAGCTTTTTATGGTACAGCAGGGAAACGACCGCCTGATTGCTCAGCGTAGTGAGGTAATCAATCTGGAATAGCTTGTGGCGCAGAACGGGATTATTACGCACACCCGCAATCATCGCCGTCATCAACTGGTTGATAAGTTCACTGGCGGCGGGGAAGCTATCCACGCGGATACGGCTTTTGGTTTGTTGATCGAAAATGATGTGGTACAGGTCATCGCCATCGTGCCAGATGCGGAACTCCGCACGCATCCGGTAATGACTGACCGGCGAGCGAAACACTTCCGGAACCAGGTCAGAAAACGGCGCCATCATACTTTGCAAACGTACCACTTTTTCGGCTAACTGCGCTTCATACTGTTCTGTTGGAAGGTGTTCGGGGGTCATGATGTATCCTGAAAATGAAATGTACGCGGCGATTGTAGGGATTGCTCATCAGATGTCCAGATCTTGATGTATTCCTATTTGTGAGCTACGTCTGGACAGCAACTTGTTACAACCTGTAGCATCCACTCGCCGGTCCTGTGAGTTAATAGGGAATCCAGTGCAAATCTGGAGCTGACGCGCAGCGGTAAGGAAAGGTGCGATGATTGCGTTATGCGGACACTGCCATCCGGTGGGAAGTCATCATCTCTTAGTATTTTATATACCCCTCCAAGCCCGAAGACCTGCCGGCTAACGTCGCATCTGGTTCTCATCATCGCGTAATATTGATGAAGCCTGCGGCATCCTTCTTCTATTGTGGATGCTTTACAATGATTAAAAAAGCTTCGCTGCTGACGGCGTGTTCTGTCACAGCCTTTTCCGCTTGGGCACAGGATACCAGCCCGGATACTCTCGTCGTTACTGCTAACCGTTTTGAACAGCCGCGCAGCACTGTGCTTGCACCAACCACCGTTGTGACGCGTCAGGATATCGACCGCTGGCAGTCGACCTCGGTCAATGATGTGCTGCGCCGTCTTCCGGGTGTCGATATCACCCAAAACGGCGGTTCAGGTCAGCTCTCATCTATTTTTATTCGCGGTACAAATGCCAGTCATGTGTTGGTGTTAATTGATGGCGTCCGCCTGAATCTGGCGGGGGTGAGTGGTTCTGCCGACCTTAGCCAGTTCCCTATTGCGCTTGTCCAGCGTGTTGAATATATCCGTGGGCCGCGCTCCGCCGTCTATGGTTCCGATGCAATAGGTGGGGTCGTGAATATCATCACGACGCGCGATCAACCCGGAACGGAAATTTCAGCAGGGTGGGGAAGCAATAGCTATCAGAACTATGATGTTTCTACACAGCAACAACTGGGAGATAAGACACGGGTAACGCTGTTGGGCGATTATGCCCATACTCATGGTTATGATGTTGTCGCCTATGGTAATACCGGAACGCAAGCTCAGCCAGATAACGATGGTTTTTTAAGTAAAACGCTTTATGGCGCGCTGGAGCATAACTTTACTGATGTCTGGAGCGGTTTTGTGCGCGGCTATGGCTATGATAACCGTACCAATTATGACGCATATTATTCTCCCGGCTCACCGTTGCTCGATACCCGTAAACTCTATAGCCAAAGTTGGGACGCCGGGCTGCGCTATAACGGCGAACTGATTAAATCACAACTCATTACCAGCTATAGCCATAGCAAAGATTACAACTACGATCCGCATTATGGTCGTTATGATTCGTCGGCGACGCTTGATGAGATGAAGCAATACACCGTCCAGTGGGCAAACAATGTCATCGTTGGTCACGGTAGTATTGGTGCGGGTGTCGACTGGCAGAAACAGACTACGACGCCGGGTACAGGTTATGTTGAGGATGGATATGATCAACGTAATACCGGCATCTATCTGACCGGGCTGCAACAAGTCGGCGATTTTACCTTTGAAGGCGCAGCACGCAGCGACGATAACTCACAGTTTGGTCGTCATGGAACCTGGCAAACCAGCGCTGGTTGGGAATTCATCGAAGGCTATCGCTTCATTGCTTCCTACGGGACATCTTATAAGGCACCAAATCTTGGACAACTGTATGGCTTCTACGGAAATCCAAATCTGGAACCTGAGAAAAGCAAACAGTGGGAAGGCGCGTTTGAAGGCTTAACCGCTGGGGTGAACTGGCGTATTTCTGGATATCGTAACGATGTCAGTGACTTGATCGATTACGATGATCACACCCTGAAATACTATAACGAAGGGAAAGCGCGAATTAAGGGCGTCGAGGCGATCGCCAATTTTGATACCGGACCACTGACGCATACTGTGAGTTATGATTATGTCGATGCGCGCAATGCAATTACCGACACGCCGTTGTTACGCCGTGCTAAACAGCAGGTGAAATACCAGCTCGACTGGCAGTTGTATGACTTCGACTGGGGTATTACTTATCAGTATTTAGGCACTCGCTATGATAAGGATTACTCCTCCTGGCCGTATCAAACCGTGAAAATGGGCGGTGTGAGCTTGTGGGATCTTGCGGTTGCGTATCCGGTCACCTCTCACCTGACAGTTCGTGGTAAAATAGCCAACCTGTTCGACAAAGATTATGAGACAGTCTATGGCTACCAAACTGCAGGACGGGAATACACCTTGTCTGGCAGCTACACCTTCTGAACCACGTCCCACCGTGCTGGTGTTTGACTCCGGCGTCGGTGGGTTGTCGGTCTATGACGAGATCCGGCATCTCTTACCGGATCTCCATTACATTTATGCTTTCGATAACGTCGCTTTCCCGTATGGCGAAAAAAGCGAAGAGTTTATTGTTGAGCGAGTGGTGGCAATTGTCACCGCAGTGCAAGAACGCTATCCCCTTGCGCTGGCAGTGGTCGCTTGCAACACCGCCAGTACCGTTTCACTTCCTGCATTACGCGAAAAGTTCGACTTCCCGGTTGTTGGTGTCGTGCCGGCGATTAAGCCAGCGGCACGTCTGACAGCTAATGGCATTGTCGGATTACTGGCAACCCGCGGAACAGTTAAACGTTCTTATACTCATGAGCTGATCGCGCGTTTCGCTAATGAATGCCAGATAGAAATGCTGGGCTCGGCAGAGATGGTTGAGTTGGCTGAAGCGAAGCTGCATGGCGAAGATGTTTCTCTGGATGCACTAAAGCGTATCTTGCGCCCGTGGTTAAGAATGAAAGAGCCACCAGATACCGTTGTTCTGGGGTGTACCCACTTCCCTCTACTACAAGAAGAACTGTTACAAGTGCTGCCAGAGGGAACACGGCTGGTGGATTCTGGCGCAGCGATTGCTCGCCGAACGGCATGGTTGTTAGAACATGAAGCCCCGGATGCAAAATCCGCCGATGCGAATATTGCCTTTTGTATGGCAATGACGCCAGAAGCTGAACAATTATTGCCCGTTTTACAGCGCTACGGCTTCGAAACGCTCGAAAAACTGGCAGTTTTAGACTGATTTGGTTGAATGTTGCGCGGTCGGAAAATTATTTTAAATTTCCTCTTGTCAGGCCGGAATAACTCCCTATAATGCGCCACCACTGACACGGAACAACGGCAAACACGCCGCCGGGTCAGCGGGGTTCTCCTGAGAATCTCAACAGAGAAAAGCAAAAAAATGCTTGACTCTGTAGCGGGAAAGCGTATTATGCACACCCCGCGCCGCTGAGAAAAAGCGAAGCGGCACTGCTCTTTAACAATTTATCAGACAATCTGTGTGGGCACTCGAAGATACGGATTCTTAACGTCGCAAGACGAAAAATGAATACCAAGTCTCAAGAGTGAACACGTAATTCATTACGAAGTTTAATTCTTTGAGCATCAAACTTTTAAATTGAAGAGTTTGATCATGGCTCAGATTGAACGCTGGCGGCAGGCCTAACACATGCAAGTCGAACGGTAACAGGAAGCAGCTTGCTGCTTTGCTGACGAGTGGCGGACGGGTGAGTAATGTCTGGGAAACTGCCTGATGGAGGGGGATAACTACTGGAAACGGTAGCTAATACCGCATAACGTCGCAAGACCAAAGAGGGGGACCTTCGGGCCTCTTGCCATCGGATGTGCCCAGATGGGATTAGCTAGTAGGTGGGGTAACGGCTCACCTAGGCGACGATCCCTAGCTGGTCTGAGAGGATGACCAGCCACACTGGAACTGAGACACGGTCCAGACTCCTACGGGAGGCAGCAGTGGGGAATATTGCACAATGGGCGCAAGCCTGATGCAGCCATGCCGCGTGTATGAAGAAGGCCTTCGGGTTGTAAAGTACTTTCAGCGGGGAGGAAGGGAGTAAAGTTAATACCTTTGCTCATTGACGTTACCCGCAGAAGAAGCACCGGCTAACTCCGTGCCAGCAGCCGCGGTAATACGGAGGGTGCAAGCGTTAATCGGAATTACTGGGCGTAAAGCGCACGCAGGCGGTTTGTTAAGTCAGATGTGAAATCCCCGGGCTCAACCTGGGAACTGCATCTGATACTGGCAAGCTTGAGTCTCGTAGAGGGGGGTAGAATTCCAGGTGTAGCGGTGAAATGCGTAGAGATCTGGAGGAATACCGGTGGCGAAGGCGGCCCCCTGGACGAAGACTGACGCTCAGGTGCGAAAGCGTGGGGAGCAAACAGGATTAGATACCCTGGTAGTCCACGCCGTAAACGATGTCGACTTGGAGGTTGTGCCCTTGAGGCGTGGCTTCCGGAGCTAACGCGTTAAGTCGACCGCCTGGGGAGTACGGCCGCAAGGTTAAAACTCAAATGAATTGACGGGGGCCCGCACAAGCGGTGGAGCATGTGGTTTAATTCGATGCAACGCGAAGAACCTTACCTGGTCTTGACATCCACGGAAGTTTTCAGAGATGAGAATGTGCCTTCGGGAACCGTGAGACAGGTGCTGCATGGCTGTCGTCAGCTCGTGTTGTGAAATGTTGGGTTAAGTCCCGCAACGAGCGCAACCCTTATCCTTTGTTGCCAGCGGTCCGGCCGGGAACTCAAAGGAGACTGCCAGTGATAAACTGGAGGAAGGTGGGGATGACGTCAAGTCATCATGGCCCTTACGACCAGGGCTACACACGTGCTACAATGGCGCATACAAAGAGAAGCGACCTCGCGAGAGCAAGCGGACCTCATAAAGTGCGTCGTAGTCCGGATTGGAGTCTGCAACTCGACTCCATGAAGTCGGAATCGCTAGTAATCGTGGATCAGAATGCCACGGTGAATACGTTCCCGGGCCTTGTACACACCGCCCGTCACACCATGGGAGTGGGTTGCAAAAGAAGTAGGTAGCTTAACCTTCGGGAGGGCGCTTACCACTTTGTGATTCATGACTGGGGTGAAGTCGTAACAAGGTAACCGTAGGGGAACCTGCGGTTGGATCACCTCCTTACCTTAAAGAACTGTACTTTGCAGTGCTCACACAGATTGTCTGATAGAAAGTGAAAAGCAAGGCGTCTTGCGAAGCAGACTGATACGTCCCCTTCGTCTAGAGGCCCAGGACACCGCCCTTTCACGGCGGTAACAGGGGTTCGAATCCCCTAGGGGACGCCACTTGCTGGTTTGTGAGTGAAAGTCGCCGACCTTAATATCGTTAAAGATGACTTACGAGTCATGTTTAAGATATTTGCTCTTTAAAAATCTGGATCAAGCTGAAAATTGAAACACTGAACAACGAAAGTTGTTCGTGAGTCTCTCAAATTTTCGCAACACGATGATGAATCGCAAGAAACATCTTCGGGTTGTGAGGTTAAGCGACTAAGCGTACACGGTGGATGCCCTGGCAGTCAGAGGCGATGAAGGACGTGCTAATCTGCGATAAGCGTCGGTAAGGTGATATGAACCGTTATAACCGGCGATTTCCGAATGGGGAAACCCAGTGTGATTCGTCACACTATCATTAACTGAATCCATAGGTTAATGAGGCGAACCGGGGGAACTGAAACATCTAAGTACCCCGAGGAAAAGAAATCAACCGAGATTCCCCCAGTAGCGGCGAGCGAACGGGGAGGAGCCCAGAGCCTGAATCAGTGTGTGTGTTAGTGGAAGCGTCTGGAAAGGCGCGCGATACAGGGTGACAGCCCCGTACACAAAAATGCACATATTGTGAGCTCGATGAGTAGGGCGGGACACGTGGTATCCTGTCTGAATATGGGGGGACCATCCTCCAAGGCTAAATACTCCTGACTGACCGATAGTGAACCAGTACCGTGAGGGAAAGGCGAAAAGAACCCCGGCGAGGGGAGTGAAAAAGAACCTGAAACCGTGTACGTACAAGCAGTGGGAGCCTCTTTATGGGGTGACTGCGTACCTTTTGTATAATGGGTCAGCGACTTATATTCTGTAGCAAGGTTAACCGAATAGGGGAGCCGAAGGGAAACCGAGTCTTAACTGGGCGTTAAGTTGCAGGGTATAGACCCGAAACCCGGTGATCTAGCCATGGGCAGGTTGAAGGTTGGGTAACACTAACTGGAGGACCGAACCGACTAATGTTGAAAAATTAGCGGATGACTTGTGGCTGGGGGTGAAAGGCCAATCAAACCGGGAGATAGCTGGTTCTCCCCGAAAGCTATTTAGGTAGCGCCTCGTGAATTCATCTCCGGGGGTAGAGCACTGTTTCGGCAAGGGGGTCATCCCGACTTACCAACCCGATGCAAACTGCGAATACCGGAGAATGTTATCACGGGAGACACACGGCGGGTGCTAACGTCCGTCGTGAAGAGGGAAACAACCCAGACCGCCAGCTAAGGTCCCAAAGTCATGGTTAAGTGGGAAACGATGTGGGAAGGCCCAGACAGCCAGGATGTTGGCTTAGAAGCAGCCATCATTTAAAGAAAGCGTAATAGCTCACTGGTCGAGTCGGCCTGCGCGGAAGATGTAACGGGGCTAAACCATGCACCGAAGCTGCGGCAGCGACGCTTATGCGTTGTTGGGTAGGGGAGCGTTCTGTAAGCCTGCGAAGGTGTACTGTGAGGTATGCTGGAGGTATCAGAAGTGCGAATGCTGACATAAGTAACGATAAAGCGGGTGAAAAGCCCGCTCGCCGGAAGACCAAGGGTTCCTGTCCAACGTTAATCGGGGCAGGGTGAGTCGACCCCTAAGGCGAGGCCGAAAGGCGTAGTCGATGGGAAACAGGTTAATATTCCTGTACTTGGTGTTACTGCGAAGGGGGGACGGAGAAGGCTATGTTGGCCGGGCGACGGTTGTCCCGGTTTAAGCGTGTAGGCTGGTTTTCCAGGCAAATCCGGAAAATCAAGGCTGAGGCGTGATGACGAGGCACTACGGTGCTGAAGCAACAAATGCCCTGCTTCCAGGAAAAGCCTCTAAGCATCAGGTAACATCGAATCGTACCCCAAACCGACACAGGTGGTCAGGTAGAGAATACCAAGGCGCTTGAGAGAACTCGGGTGAAGGAACTAGGCAAAATGGTGCCGTAACTTCGGGAGAAGGCACGCTGATATGTAGGTGAAGCGACTTGCTCGTGGAGCTGAAATCAGTCGAAGATACCAGCTGGCTGCAACTGTTTATTAAAAACACAGCACTGTGCAAACACGAAAGTGGACGTATACGGTGTGACGCCTGCCCGGTGCCGGAAGGTTAATTGATGGGGTTAGCGGTAACGCGAAGCTCTTGATCGAAGCCCCGGTAAACGGCGGCCGTAACTATAACGGTCCTAAGGTAGCGAAATTCCTTGTCGGGTAAGTTCCGACCTGCACGAATGGCGTAATGATGGCCAGGCTGTCTCCACCCGAGACTCAGTGAAATTGAACTCGCTGTGAAGATGCAGTGTACCCGCGGCAAGACGGAAAGACCCCGTGAACCTTTACTATAGCTTGACACTGAACATTGAGCCTTGATGTGTAGGATAGGTGGGAGGCTTTGAAGTGTGGACGCCAGTCTGCATGGAGCCGACCTTGAAATACCACCCTTTAATGTTTGATGTTCTAACGTTGGCCCGTAATCCGGGTTGCGGACAGTGTCTGGTGGGTAGTTTGACTGGGGCGGTCTCCTCCTAAAGAGTAACGGAGGAGCACGAAGGTTGGCTAATCCTGGTCGGACATCAGGAGGTTAGTGCAATGGCATAAGCCAGCTTGACTGCGAGCGTGACGGCGCGAGCAGGTGCGAAAGCAGGTCATAGTGATCCGGTGGTTCTGAATGGAAGGGCCATCGCTCAACGGATAAAAGGTACTCCGGGGATAACAGGCTGATACCGCCCAAGAGTTCATATCGACGGCGGTGTTTGGCACCTCGATGTCGGCTCATCACATCCTGGGGCTGAAGTAGGTCCCAAGGGTATGGCTGTTCGCCATTTAAAGTGGTACGCGAGCTGGGTTTAGAACGTCGTGAGACAGTTCGGTCCCTATCTGCCGTGGGCGCTGGAGAACTGAGGGGGGCTGCTCCTAGTACGAGAGGACCGGAGTGGACGCATCACTGGTGTTCGGGTTGTCATGCCAATGGCACTGCCCGGTAGCTAAATGCGGAAGAGATAAGTGCTGAAAGCATCTAAGCACGAAACTTGCCCCGAGATGAGTTCTCCCTGACCCTTTAAGGGTCCTGAAGGAACGTTGAAGACGACGACGTTGATAGGCCGGGTGTGTAAGCGCAGCGATGCGTTGAGCTAACCGGTACTAATGAACCGTGAGGCTTAACCTTACAACGCCGAAGATGTTTTGGCGGATTGAGAGAAGATTTTCAGCCTGATACAGATTAAATCAGAACGCAGAAGCGGTCTGATGAAACAGAATTTGCCTGGCGGCCTTAGCGCGGTGGTCCCACCTGACCCCATGCCGAACTCAGAAGTGAAATGCCGTAGCGCCGATGGTAGTGTGGGGTCTCCCCATGCGAGAGTAGGGAACTGCCAGGCATCAAATTAAGCAAAAGGCCCAGTCGGAAGACTGGGCCTTTTTGCGTTTCTACAAACTCTTCCTGTCGTCATAACTACAAGCCATCCCCCCACAGATACGGTAAACTAGCCTCGTTTTTGCATCAGGAAAGCAGCTATGAACCACTCCTTAAAACCCTGGAACACATTTGGCATTGATCATAATGCTCAGCACATTGTATGTGCCGAAGACGAACAACAACTACTCAATGCCTGGCAGCATGCAACCGCAGAAGGGCAACCCGTTCTTATTCTGGGTGAAGGAAGTAATGTACTTTTTCTGGAAGACTATCGCGGCACGGTGATCATCAACCGGATCAAAGGTATCGAAATTCATGATGAACCTGATGCGTGGTATTTACATGTAGGAGCCGGAGAAAACTGGCATCGCCTGGTAAAATACACTTTGCAGGAAGGTATGCCAGGTCTGGAAAATCTGGCGTTAATTCCTGGTTGTGTCGGCTCATCACCTATCCAGAATATTGGTGCTTATGGCGTAGAATTACAGCGAGTTTGCGCTTATGTTGACTGTGTTGAACTGGCGACAGGCAAGCAAGTGCGCTTAACTGCCAAAGAGTGCCGTTTTGGCTATCGCGACAGTATTTTTAAACATGAATACCAGGACCGCTTCGCCATTGTAGCCGTAGGTCTGCGCCTGCCAAAAGAGTGGCAACCTGTACTAACGTATGGTGACTTAACTCGTCTGGATCCTACAACCGTAACGCCACAGCAAGTATTTGATGCGGTGTGTCATATGCGCACCACCAAACTCCCTGATCCAAAAGTGAATGGCAATGCCGGTAGTTTCTTCAAAAACCCTGTTGTATCTGCCGAAACGGCTAAAGAATTACTGGCACAATTTCCAACAGCACCAAATTATCCCCAGACGGATGGTTCAGTAAAACTGGCCGCTGGTTGGCTTATCGATCAGTGCCAGCTAAAAGGAACACAAATTGGTGGGGCTGCGGTACACCGTCAACAGGCGTTAGTTCTCATTAATGAAGGCAATGCAAAAAGCGAAGATATTGTGCAGCTGGCACATCATGTAAGACAGAAAGTGGGTGAAAAATTTAATGTCTGGCTTGAGCCAGAAGTTCGCTTTATTGGTACATCAGGTGAAGTTAGCGCAGTGGAGACGATTTCATGAAGGATAATACCGTTCCGCTAAAATTAATCACGCTATTAGCGAATGGCGAATTTCACTCTGGTGAGCAGCTGGGTGAAACGTTAGGAATGAGCCGGGCGGCCATTAATAAACATATTCAAACACTGCGTGACTGGGGCGTTGATGTCTTTACCGTTCCGGGTAAAGGATACTGCCTGCCTGAGCCCATCCAGTTACTTAATGCTGAACAGATATTGAGTCAGCTGGATAGCGGTAGTGTAGCCGTGCTGCCAGTTATTGACTCCACGAATCAGTACCTTCTTGATCGTATCGGAGAGCTTAAATCGGGTGATGCCTGCGTTGCTGAATACCAGCAGGCAGGACGTGGTCGCCGAGGTCGGAAATGGTTTTCACCTTTTGGCGCAAACTTATATTTGTCGATGTTCTGGCGTCTGGAACAAGGCCCGGCTGCGGCGATTGGTTTAAGTCTGGTTATCGGTATCGTGATGGCGGAAGTATTACGCAAGTTGGGCGCTGATAAAGTTCGTGTTAAATGGCCGAATGACCTCTATCTGCAGGATCGCAAGCTGGCAGGTATTCTTGTGGAGCTGACTGGCAAAACTGGCGATGCGGCGCAAATAGTCGTTGGTGCCGGGATCAACATGGCAATGCGTCGTGTTGAAGAGAGTGTCGTTAATCAGGGGTGGATCACGCTGCAGGAAGCTGGGATCAATCTCGATCGTAATGCGTTGGCGGCCATGCTAATACGTGAATTACGTGCGGCGCTGGAACTCTTCGAGCAAGAAGGATTGGCACCTTATCTTTCGCGCTGGGAAAAACTGGATAATTTTATTAATCGCCCAGTGAAACTTATCATTGGTGATAAAGAAATATTTGGCATTTCACGCGGAATAGACAAACAAGGCGCTTTATTGCTTGAGCAGGATGGAATAATAAAACCCTGGATGGGCGGTGAAATATCCCTGCGTAGTGCAGAAAAATAAGAAAGGGGAGCATTAGCTCCCCTTTAAATTATTTGCGTAGTCTGACCTCTTCTACCGCGTGATTAGCACTCTTTGTCAGGATTAAACTGGCGCGCTCACGAGTAGGTAGAATATTTTGCTTTAAGTTCAGCCAGTTGATCTCTTTCCACAATGTCATGGCAGTGTTAATCGCTTCTTCTTTAGTTAATTTCGCGTAGTTATGAAAATAGGAATCCGGGTCTGTAAAAGCCCCTTCGCGGAATTTCAGGAAACGGTTGATATACCACGTCTGAAGTAAGTCTTCCGGTGCATCAACATATATCGAAAAATCGACAAAATCAGAAACAAAAACATGATGTGGATCGTGTGGATAATCCATCCCGCTCTGTAAGACATTTAACCCTTCAAGAATTAAAATATCAGGCTGAACAACCGTTTTATCTCCATCCGGGATCACATCATAAATAAGATGCGAGTAAACAGGTGCCGTAACGTTTGGCACGCCGGATTTGAGATCGGAAACAAACTTCACCAGGCGATGCATATCATACGATTCCGGGAAGCCTTTCTTCTTCATCAGACCACGTTCTTTCAGCACCTGATTAGGGTGAAGGAAGCCATCTGTAGTGATCAGCTCAACACGACGATGCTCCGGCCAACGGCTTAATAGTGCCTGCAATACACGGGCGGTTGTACTTTTCCCCACCGCGACGCTACCTGCGATACTGATAATGTAAGGAATGCGTTGCCCGTTGGTACCAAGAAACTGTTCCAGAACTGCCTGACGGCGCAGATTCGAGCTTATATAGAAGTTCAGCAAACGTGACAGAGGTAAATAGATCTCGGCAACTTCTTCTAACGAGAGATCTTCATTAATACCTTTGAGACGGGCGATCTCATCTTCCGATAACGTCATAGGTACGGAATCACGCAGAGCTGCCCACTGGTTGCGGTCAAACTGTAGGTAAGGCGTCATTAACGTTTGCTCTTTTATACTCATAAGCATGTTTCTGGCGGTCATAGCTCTATCGGCAAAACGATATTTGCCATGGCGCGTCACAGTTCTGTTGAATGGGTTAATGGGCAGGAGGGTAACACCAGATGGGGAGGAATAATAAGAAAAAATCTCTCCCGGGAAGCTATCGTTGAAAAGCAATGTGACAGATATTCCATCTGATAAAAAGAATTGCGCTTTAGAAGGAGCGCATTGTTGAGAACAATGATGTTGAAAAAGTGTGCTAATTTGCCCTCTGTTCGACTGTTTCTTCATCGTGTCGCATAAAATGTGACCAATAAAACAAATTATGCAATTTTTTAGTTGCATGAACTCGCATGTCTCCATAGAATGCGCGCTACTTGATGCCGACTTAGCTCAGTAGGTAGAGCAACTGACTTGTAATCAGTAGGTCACCAGTTCGATTCCGGTAGTCGGCACCATCAAGTCCGGTGGGGTTCCCGAGCGGCCAAAGGGAGCAGACTGTAAATCTGCCGTCACAGACTTCGAAGGTTCGAATCCTTCCCCCACCACCAATTTCGGCCACGCGATGGCGTAGCCCGAGACGATAAGTTCGCTTACCGGCTCGAATAAAGAGAGCTTCTCTCGATATTCAGTGCAGAATGAAAATCAGGTAGCCGAGTTCCAGGATGCGGGCATCGTATAATGGCTATTACCTCAGCCTTCCAAGCTGATGATGCGGGTTCGATTCCCGCTGCCCGCTCCAAGATGTGCTGATATAGCTCAGTTGGTAGAGCGCACCCTTGGTAAGGGTGAGGTCGGCAGTTCGAATCTGCCTATCAGCACCACTTCTTTTCTCCTCCCTGTTTTTTCCTTCTGTTTATTGCATTCAACAAGTCGGGCATGTTGCCTGGTTGATGTGGTGATATCACCGATTTATCCGTGTCTTAGAGGGACAATCGATGTCTAAAGAAAAGTTTGAACGTACAAAACCGCACGTTAACGTCGGTACTATCGGCCACGTTGACCATGGTAAAACAACGCTGACCGCTGCAATCACTACCGTACTGGCTAAAACCTACGGCGGTGCTGCTCGCGCATTCGACCAGATCGATAACGCGCCGGAAGAAAAAGCTCGTGGTATCACCATCAACACTTCTCACGTTGAATACGACACCCCGACCCGTCACTACGCACACGTAGACTGCCCGGGGCACGCCGACTATGTTAAAAACATGATCACCGGTGCTGCTCAGATGGACGGCGCGATCCTGGTAGTTGCTGCGACTGACGGCCCGATGCCGCAGACTCGTGAGCACATCCTGCTGGGTCGTCAGGTAGGCGTTCCGTACATCATCGTGTTCCTGAACAAATGCGACATGGTTGATGACGAAGAGCTGCTGGAACTGGTTGAAATGGAAGTTCGTGAACTTCTGTCTCAGTACGACTTCCCGGGCGACGACACTCCGATCGTTCGTGGTTCTGCTCTGAAAGCGCTGGAAGGCGACGCAGAGTGGGAAGCGAAAATCCTGGAACTGGCTGGCTTCCTGGATTCTTACATTCCGGAACCAGAGCGTGCGATTGACAAGCCGTTCCTGCTGCCGATCGAAGACGTATTCTCCATCTCCGGTCGTGGTACCGTTGTTACCGGTCGTGTAGAACGCGGTATCATCAAAGTTGGTGAAGAAGTTGAAATCGTTGGTATCAAAGAGACTCAGAAGTCTACCTGTACTGGCGTTGAAATGTTCCGCAAACTGCTGGACGAAGGCCGTGCTGGTGAGAACGTAGGTGTTCTGCTGCGTGGTATCAAACGTGAAGAAATCGAACGTGGTCAGGTACTGGCTAAGCCGGGCACCATCAAGCCGCACACCAAGTTCGAATCTGAAGTGTACATTCTGTCCAAAGATGAAGGCGGCCGTCATACTCCGTTCTTCAAAGGCTACCGTCCGCAGTTCTACTTCCGTACTACTGACGTGACTGGTACCATCGAACTGCCGGAAGGCGTAGAGATGGTAATGCCGGGCGACAACATCAAAATGGTTGTTACCCTGATCCACCCGATCGCGATGGACGACGGTCTGCGTTTCGCAATCCGTGAAGGCGGCCGTACCGTTGGCGCGGGCGTTGTAGCAAAAGTTCTGAGCTAATTGCCGATAACATTTGACGCAATGCGCACTAAAAGGGCATCATTTGATGCCCTTTTTGCACGCTTTCGTACCAGAACCTGGCTCATCAGTGATTTTCTTTGTCATAATCATTGCTGAGACAGGCTCTGTTGAGGGCGTATAATCCGAAAAGCTAATACGCGTTTCGATTTGGTTTGCCTCGCGATCGCGGGGTGAAAATGTTTGTAGAATACTTCTGACAGGTTGGTTTATGAGTGCGAATACCGAAGCTCAAGGAAGCGGGCGCGGCCTGGAAGCGATGAAGTGGGTCGTTGTGGTGGCATTGCTCCTGGTAGCAATTGTCGGCAACTACCTTTATCGCGACATTATGCTGCCGCTGCGTGCGCTGGCCGTAGTAATTCTGATTGCTGCAGCGGGTGGTGTCGCGCTGTTAACGACAAAAGGAAAAGCAACCGTTGCTTTTGCCCGTGAAGCGCGTACCGAAGTCCGTAAGGTCATTTGGCCGACTCGCCAGGAAACATTGCACACCACGCTGATTGTGGCTGCGGTTACCGCAGTAATGTCACTGATCCTGTGGGGACTGGATGGTATTCTGGTTCGCCTGGTATCCTTTATCACTGGCCTGAGGTTCTGAGATGTCTGAAGCTCCTAAAAAGCGCTGGTACGTCGTTCAGGCGTTTTCCGGTTTTGAAGGCCGCGTAGCAACGTCGCTACGTGAGCATATCAAATTACATAACATGGAAGATTTGTTTGGTGAAGTCATGGTACCAACCGAAGAAGTGGTTGAAATCCGTGGCGGACAGCGTCGCAAAAGCGAACGCAAATTCTTCCCTGGCTACGTCCTCGTTCAGATGGTGATGAACGACGCGAGCTGGCACCTGGTGCGCAGCGTACCGCGTGTGATGGGCTTCATCGGCGGTACTTCCGATCGTCCTGCGCCAATCAGCGATAAAGAAGTGGATGCGATTATGAATCGCCTGCAGCAGGTTGGCGATAAGCCGCGTCCGAAAACGCTGTTTGAACCGGGTGAAATGGTTCGTGTTAATGATGGTCCGTTCGCTGACTTCAACGGTGTTGTTGAAGAAGTTGATTACGAGAAATCTCGTCTGAAAGTGTCTGTTTCTATCTTCGGTCGTGCGACCCCGGTAGAGCTGGACTTCAGCCAGGTTGAAAAAGCCTAACCCAGCGATCAAAAAAGCGGCGATTTAATCGTTGCACAAGGCGCGAGATTGGAATACAATTTCGCGCCTTTTGTTTTTATGGGCCTTGCCCGTAAAACGATTTTTTATATCACGGGGAGCCTCTCAGAGGCGTTATTACCCAACTTGAGGAATTTATAATGGCTAAGAAAGTACAAGCCTATGTCAAGCTGCAGGTTGCAGCTGGTATGGCTAACCCGAGTCCGCCAGTAGGTCCGGCTCTGGGTCAGCAGGGCGTAAACATCATGGAATTCTGCAAAGCGTTCAACGCAAAAACTGATTCCATCGAAAAAGGTCTGCCGATTCCGGTAGTAATCACCGTTTACGCTGACCGTTCTTTCACTTTCGTTACCAAGACTCCGCCGGCAGCAGTTCTGCTGAAAAAAGCGGCTGGTATCAAGTCTGGTTCCGGTAAGCCGAACAAAGACAAAGTGGGTAAAATTTCCCGCGCTCAGCTGCAGGAAATCGCGCAGACCAAAGCTGCCGACATGACTGGTGCCGACATTGAAGCGATGACTCGCTCCATCGAAGGTACTGCACGTTCCATGGGCCTGGTAGTGGAGGACTAAGAAATGGCTAAACTGACCAAGCGCATGCGTGTTATCCGCGAGAAAGTTGATGCGACCAAACAATACGACATCAACGAAGCTATCGCTCTGCTGAAAGAGCTGGCGACTGCTAAATTCGTAGAAAGCGTGGACGTTGCTGTTAACCTCGGCATCGACGCTCGTAAATCTGACCAGAACGTACGTGGTGCAACTGTACTGCCGCACGGTACTGGCCGTTCCGTTCGCGTAGCCGTATTTACCCAGGGTGCAAACGCTGAAGCTGCTAAAGCTGCAGGCGCTGAACTGGTAGGTATGGAAGATCTGGCTGACCAGATCAAGAAAGGCGAAATGAACTTTGACGTTGTTATTGCTTCCCCGGATGCAATGCGCGTTGTTGGCCAGCTGGGCCAGGTTCTGGGTCCGCGCGGCCTGATGCCAAACCCGAAAGTGGGTACTGTAACGCCGAACGTTGCTGAAGCGGTTAAAAACGCTAAAGCTGGCCAGATTCGTTACCGTAACGACAAAAACGGCATCATCCACACCACCATCGGTAAAGTGGACTTTGACGCTGACAAACTGAAAGAAAACCTGGAAGCTCTGCTGGTTGCGCTGAAAAAAGCAAAACCGACTCAGGCGAAAGGCGTGTACATCAAGAAAGTTAGCATCTCCACCACCATGGGTGCAGGTGTTGCAGTTGACCAGGCTGGCCTGAGCGCTTCTGTAAACTAATGCCTTTACGTGGGCGGTGATTTTGTCTACAATCTTACCCCCACGTATAATGCTTAATGCAGACGTATATCCGAGATATTCGGGTTGTAGCAAGGCGGCAACTGAGTGAGTCGCCAGGAGCATAGCTAACTATGTGACTGGTGCGAACGAAGGAAGCCAACGCCGCTACAAGCTGAATAGCGACGGATAGAAAAGATTTGTTCGTTGGAGCCTGGCCTATCCAGGCCTCCGTCGAAGACCGCAGGAGTTTCGCAAGAAACTTAATCCCCTGCGTAGACGGTGACAGAACGCTAAGATTATTCTTTTATATTCTGGCTTGTTTCTGCTCACCGTAATTAAGACGCTCTCTCCGTTTGGAGGAGTGAAGTGAGTTCCAGAGATTTTCTCTGGCAAACATCCAGGAGCAAAGCTAATGGCTTTAAATCTTCAAGACAAACAAGCGATTGTTGCTGAAGTCAGCGAAGTAGCCAAAGGCGCGCTGTCTGCAGTAGTTGCGGATTCCCGTGGCGTAACTGTAGATAAAATGACTGAACTGCGTAAAGCAGGTCGCGAAGCTGGCGTATACATGCGTGTTGTTCGTAACACCCTGCTGCGCCGTG
Organism: Escherichia sp. HH091_1A; assembly: GCF_030295175.1. Taxonomy (NCBI): domain Bacteria; kingdom Pseudomonadati; phylum Pseudomonadota; class Gammaproteobacteria; order Enterobacterales; family Enterobacteriaceae; genus Escherichia; species Escherichia sp. HH091_1A. The sequence goes on from NZ_AP025747.1 coordinate 4,877,574, forward strand.
CTGTTGAAGGTACTCCGTTCGAGTGCCTGAAAGACGCGTTTGTTGGTCCGACCCTGATTGCATACTCTATGGAACATCCGGGCGCTGCTGCTCGTCTGTTCAAAGAGTTCGCGAAAGCGAATGCAAAATTTGAGGTCAAAGCCGCTGCCTTTGAAGGTGAGCTGATCCCGGCGTCTCAGATCGACCGCCTGGCAACTCTGCCGACCTACGAAGAAGCAATTGCACGCCTGATGGCAACCATGAAAGAAGCTTCGGCTGGCAAACTGGTTCGTACTCTGGCTGCTGTACGCGATGCGAAAGAAGCTGCTTAATCGCAGTTATCTTTTTAACGCATTCGCTTACGTATAAACTTATTCTGATATTCAGGAACAATTTAAATGTCTATCACTAAAGATCAAATCATTGAAGCAGTTGCAGCTATGTCTGTAATGGACGTTGTAGAACTGATCTCTGCAATGGAAGAAAAATTCGGTGTTTCCGCTGCTGCTGCTGTAGCTGTAGCTGCTGGCCCGGTTGAAGCTGCTGAAGAAAAAACTGAATTCGACGTAATTCTGAAAGCTGCTGGCGCTAACAAAGTTGCTGTTATCAAAGCAGTACGTGGCGCAACTGGCCTGGGTCTGAAAGAAGCTAAAGACCTGGTAGAATCTGCACCGGCTGCTCTGAAAGAAGGCGTGAGCAAAGACGACGCAGAAGCACTGAAAAAAGCTCTGGAAGAAGCTGGCGCTGAAGTTGAAGTTAAATAAGCCAACCCTTCCGGTTGCAGCCTGAGAAATCAGGCTGATGGCTGGTGACTTTTTAGTCACCAGCCTTTTTGCGCTGTAAGGCGCCAGTAGCGTTTCACACTGTTTGACTACTGCTGTGCCTTTCAATGCTTGTTTCTATCGACGACTTAATATACTGCGACAGGACGCCCGTTCTGTGTAAATCGCAATGAAATGGTTTAAGCGTGATAGCAACAGGCATTGCGGAAAGTGTTCCATTTTCCGGTCAACAAAATAGTGTTGCACAAACTGTCCGCTCAATGGACAGATGGGTCGACTTGTCAGCGAGCTGAGGAACCCTATGGTTTACTCCTATACCGAGAAAAAACGTATTCGTAAGGATTTTGGTAAACGTCCACAAGTTCTGGATGTACCTTATCTCCTTTCTATCCAGCTTGACTCGTTTCAGAAATTTATCGAGCAAGATCCTGAAGGGCAGTATGGTCTGGAAGCTGCTTTCCGTTCCGTATTCCCGATTCAGAGCTACAGCGGTAATTCCGAGCTGCAATACGTCAGCTACCGCCTTGGCGAACCGGTGTTTGACGTCCAGGAATGTCAAATCCGTGGCGTGACCTATTCCGCACCGCTGCGCGTTAAACTGCGTCTGGTGATCTATGAGCGCGAAGCGCCGGAAGGCACCGTAAAAGACATTAAAGAACAAGAAGTCTACATGGGCGAAATTCCGCTCATGACGGACAACGGTACCTTTGTTATCAACGGTACTGAGCGTGTTATCGTTTCCCAGCTGCACCGTAGTCCGGGCGTCTTCTTTGACTCCGACAAAGGTAAAACCCACTCTTCGGGTAAAGTGCTGTATAACGCGCGCATCATCCCTTACCGTGGTTCCTGGCTGGACTTCGAATTCGATCCGAAGGACAACCTGTTCGTACGTATCGACCGTCGCCGTAAACTGCCTGCGACCATCATTCTGCGTGCCCTGAACTACACCACAGAGCAGATCCTCGACCTGTTCTTTGAAAAAGTTATCTTTGAAATCCGTGATAACAAGCTGCAGATGGAACTGGTGCCGGAACGCCTGCGTGGTGAAACCGCATCTTTCGACATCGAAGCTAACGGTAAAGTGTACGTAGAAAAAGGCCGCCGTATTACTGCGCGCCACATTCGCCAGCTGGAAAAAGACGACGTCAAACTGATCGAAGTCCCGGTTGAGTACATCGCAGGTAAAGTGGTTGCTAAAGACTACATTGATGAGTCTACTGGTGAGCTTATCTGTGCTGCGAACATGGAGCTGAGCCTGGATCTGCTGGCTAAGCTGAGCCAGTCTGGTCACAAGCGTATCGAAACGCTGTTCACCAACGATCTGGATCACGGCCCGTATATCTCTGAAACCTTACGTGTCGACCCAACTAACGACCGCCTGAGCGCACTGGTAGAAATCTACCGCATGATGCGCCCTGGCGAGCCGCCGACTCGTGAAGCCGCTGAAAGCCTGTTCGAGAACCTGTTCTTCTCCGAAGACCGCTATGACTTGTCTGCGGTTGGTCGTATGAAGTTCAACCGTTCTCTGCTGCGCGACGAAATCGAAGGTTCCGGTATCCTGAGCAAAGACGACATCATTGATGTTATGAAAAAGCTCATCGATATCCGTAACGGTAAAGGCGAAGTCGATGATATCGACCACCTCGGTAACCGTCGTATCCGTTCCGTTGGCGAAATGGCGGAAAACCAGTTCCGCGTTGGCCTGGTACGTGTAGAGCGTGCGGTGAAAGAGCGTTTGTCTCTGGGCGATCTGGATACCCTGATGCCTCAGGATATGATCAACGCCAAACCGATTTCCGCAGCAGTGAAAGAGTTCTTTGGTTCCAGCCAGCTGTCTCAGTTTATGGACCAGAACAACCCGCTGTCTGAGATTACGCACAAGCGTCGTATCTCCGCACTCGGCCCAGGCGGTCTGACCCGTGAACGTGCAGGCTTCGAAGTTCGAGACGTACACCCGACTCACTACGGTCGCGTATGTCCAATCGAAACTCCTGAAGGCCCGAACATCGGTCTGATCAACTCCCTGTCCGTGTACGCACAGACTAACGAATATGGCTTCCTTGAGACGCCGTACCGTAAAGTGATCGACGGTGTTGTAACCGACGAAATTCACTACCTGTCTGCTATCGAAGAAGGCAACTACGTTATCGCCCAGGCGAACTCCAACCTGGATGAAGAAGGCCACTTCGTAGAAGACCTGGTAACTTGCCGTAGCAAAGGCGAATCCAGCTTGTTCAGCCGCGACCAGGTTGACTACATGGACGTATCCACCCAGCAGGTGGTATCCGTCGGTGCGTCCCTGATCCCGTTCCTTGAACACGATGACGCCAACCGTGCATTGATGGGTGCGAACATGCAACGTCAGGCCGTTCCGACTCTGCGTGCTGATAAGCCGCTGGTTGGTACGGGTATGGAACGTGCTGTTGCCGTTGACTCCGGTGTAACTGCGGTTGCTAAACGTGGTGGTGTCGTTCAGTACGTGGATGCTTCCCGTATCGTTATCAAAGTTAACGAAGATGAGATGTATCCGGGTGAAGCAGGTATCGACATCTACAACCTGACCAAGTACACCCGTTCTAACCAGAACACCTGTATCAACCAGATGCCGTGTGTGTCTCTGGGTGAACCGGTAGAACGTGGCGACGTGCTGGCAGACGGTCCGTCCACCGACCTCGGTGAACTGGCGCTCGGTCAGAACATGCGCGTAGCGTTCATGCCGTGGAATGGTTACAACTTCGAAGACTCCATCCTCGTATCCGAGCGTGTTGTTCAGGAAGATCGTTTCACCACCATTCACATTCAGGAACTGGCATGTGTGTCCCGTGACACCAAGCTGGGGCCAGAAGAGATCACCGCTGACATCCCGAACGTGGGGGAAGCTGCGCTCTCCAAACTGGATGAATCCGGTATCGTTTACATTGGTGCGGAAGTGACCGGTGGCGACATTCTGGTTGGTAAGGTAACGCCGAAAGGTGAAACTCAGCTGACCCCAGAAGAAAAACTGCTGCGTGCGATCTTCGGTGAGAAAGCGTCTGACGTTAAAGACTCTTCTCTGCGCGTACCAAACGGTGTATCCGGTACGGTTATCGACGTTCAGGTCTTTACTCGCGATGGCGTAGAAAAAGACAAACGTGCGCTGGAAATCGAAGAAATGCAGCTCAAACAGGCGAAGAAAGACCTGTCTGAAGAACTGCAGATCCTCGAAGCGGGTCTGTTCAGCCGTATCCGTGCTGTGCTGGTAGCCGGTGGCGTTGAAGCTGAGAAGCTCGACAAACTGCCGCGCGATCGCTGGCTGGAGCTGGGCCTGACCGACGAAGAGAAACAAAATCAGCTGGAACAGCTGGCTGAGCAGTATGACGAACTGAAACACGAGTTCGAGAAGAAACTCGAAGCGAAACGCCGCAAAATCACCCAGGGCGACGATCTGGCACCGGGCGTGCTGAAGATTGTTAAGGTATATCTGGCGGTTAAACGCCGTATCCAGCCTGGTGACAAGATGGCAGGCCGTCACGGTAACAAGGGTGTAATTTCTAAGATCAACCCGATCGAAGATATGCCTTACGATGAAAACGGTACACCGGTAGACATCGTACTGAACCCGCTGGGCGTACCGTCTCGTATGAACATCGGTCAGATCCTCGAAACCCACCTGGGTATGGCTGCGAAAGGTATCGGCGACAAGATCAACGCCATGCTGAAACAGCAGCAAGAAGTCGCGAAACTGCGCGAATTCATCCAGCGTGCGTACGATCTGGGCGCTGACGTTCGTCAGAAAGTTGACCTAAGTACCTTCAGCGATGAAGAAGTTATGCGTCTGGCTGAAAACCTGCGCAAAGGTATGCCAATCGCAACGCCGGTCTTCGACGGTGCGAAAGAAGCAGAAATTAAAGAACTGCTGAAACTTGGCGACCTGCCGACTTCTGGTCAGATCCGCCTGTACGACGGTCGCACTGGTGAACAGTTCGAACGTCCGGTAACCGTGGGTTACATGTACATGCTGAAACTGAACCACCTGGTCGACGACAAGATGCACGCGCGTTCCACCGGTTCTTACAGCCTGGTTACTCAGCAGCCGCTGGGTGGTAAGGCACAGTTCGGTGGTCAGCGTTTCGGGGAGATGGAAGTGTGGGCGCTGGAAGCATACGGCGCAGCATACACCCTGCAGGAAATGCTCACCGTTAAGTCTGATGACGTGAACGGTCGTACCAAGATGTATAAAAACATCGTGGACGGCAACCATCAGATGGAGCCGGGCATGCCAGAATCCTTCAACGTATTGTTGAAAGAGATTCGTTCGCTGGGTATCAACATCGAACTGGAAGACGAGTAATTCTCGCTCAAACAGGTCACTGCTGTCGGGGTAAAACCCGGCAGCGGATTGTGCTAACTCCGACGGGAGCAAATCCGTGAAAGATTTATTAAAGTTTCTGAAAGCGCAGACTAAAACCGAAGAGTTTGATGCGATCAAAATTGCTCTGGCTTCGCCAGACATGATCCGTTCATGGTCTTTCGGTGAAGTTAAAAAGCCGGAAACCATCAACTACCGTACGTTCAAACCAGAACGTGACGGCCTTTTCTGCGCCCGTATCTTTGGGCCGGTAAAAGATTACGAGTGCCTGTGCGGTAAGTACAAGCGCCTGAAACACCGTGGCGTCATCTGTGAGAAGTGCGGCGTTGAAGTGACCCAGACCAAAGTACGTCGTGAGCGTATGGGCCACATCGAACTGGCTTCCCCGACTGCGCACATCTGGTTCCTGAAATCGCTGCCGTCCCGTATCGGCCTGCTGCTCGATATGCCGCTGCGCGATATCGAACGCGTACTGTACTTCGAATCCTATGTGGTTATCGAAGGCGGTATGACCAACCTGGAGCGTCAGCAGATCCTGACTGAAGAGCAGTATCTGGACGCGCTGGAAGAGTTCGGTGACGAATTCGACGCGAAAATGGGTGCGGAAGCAATCCAGGCTCTGCTGAAGAGCATGGATCTGGAGCAAGAGTGCGAACAGCTGCGTGAAGAGCTGAACGAAACCAACTCCGAAACTAAGCGTAAGAAGCTGACCAAGCGTATCAAACTGCTGGAAGCGTTCGTTCAGTCTGGTAACAAACCAGAGTGGATGATCCTGACCGTTCTGCCGGTACTGCCGCCAGATCTGCGTCCGCTGGTTCCGCTGGATGGTGGTCGTTTCGCGACTTCTGACCTGAACGATCTGTATCGTCGCGTCATTAACCGTAACAACCGTCTCAAACGTCTGCTGGATCTGGCTGCGCCGGACATCATCGTACGTAACGAAAAACGTATGCTGCAGGAAGCGGTAGACGCCCTGCTGGATAACGGTCGTCGCGGTCGTGCGATCACTGGTTCTAACAAGCGTCCTCTGAAATCTTTGGCCGACATGATCAAAGGTAAACAGGGTCGTTTCCGTCAGAACCTGCTCGGTAAGCGTGTTGACTACTCCGGTCGTTCTGTAATCACCGTAGGTCCATACTTGCGTCTGCATCAGTGCGGTCTGCCGAAGAAAATGGCACTGGAACTGTTCAAACCGTTCATCTACGGCAAGCTGGAACTGCGTGGTCTTGCTACCACCATTAAAGCTGCGAAGAAAATGGTTGAGCGCGAAGAAGCTGTCGTTTGGGATATCCTGGACGAAGTTATCCGCGAACACCCGGTACTGCTGAACCGTGCACCGACTCTGCACCGTCTGGGTATCCAGGCATTTGAACCGGTACTGATCGAAGGTAAAGCTATCCAGCTGCACCCGCTGGTTTGTGCGGCATATAACGCCGACTTCGATGGTGACCAGATGGCTGTTCACGTACCGCTGACGCTGGAAGCCCAGCTGGAAGCGCGTGCGCTGATGATGTCTACCAACAACATCCTGTCCCCGGCGAACGGCGAACCAATCATCGTTCCGTCTCAGGACGTTGTATTGGGTCTGTACTACATGACCCGTGACTGTGTTAACGCCAAAGGCGAAGGCATGGTACTGACTGGCCCGAAAGAAGCAGAACGTCTGTATCGCTCTGGTCTGGCTTCTCTGCATGCGCGCGTTAAAGTGCGTATCACCGAGTATGAAAAAGATGCTAACGGTGAATTAGTAGCGAAAACCAGTCTGAAAGATACGACCGTTGGCCGTGCCATTCTGTGGATGATTGTACCGAAAGGTCTGCCTTACTCCATCGTCAACCAGGCGCTGGGTAAGAAAGCAATCTCCAAAATGCTGAACACCTGCTACCGCATTCTCGGTCTGAAACCGACCGTTATTTTTGCGGACCAGATCATGTACACCGGCTTTGCATATGCAGCGCGTTCTGGTGCATCTGTTGGTATCGATGACATGGTCATCCCGGAGAAGAAACACGAAATCATCTCCGAGGCAGAAGCTGAAGTTGCTGAGATTCAGGAGCAGTTCCAGTCTGGTCTGGTAACTGCGGGCGAACGCTACAACAAAGTTATCGATATCTGGGCTGCGGCGAACGATCGTGTATCCAAAGCGATGATGGATAATCTGCAAACTGAAACCGTTATTAACCGTGACGGTCAGGAAGAGAAGCAGGTTTCCTTCAACAGCATCTACATGATGGCCGACTCCGGTGCGCGTGGTTCTGCGGCACAGATTCGTCAGCTGGCGGGTATGCGTGGTCTGATGGCGAAGCCGGATGGCTCCATCATCGAAACGCCAATCACCGCGAACTTCCGTGAAGGTCTGAACGTACTCCAGTACTTCATCTCAACCCACGGTGCTCGTAAAGGTCTGGCGGATACCGCACTGAAAACTGCGAACTCCGGTTACCTGACTCGTCGTCTGGTTGACGTGGCGCAGGACCTGGTGGTTACCGAAGACGATTGTGGTACTCATGAAGGTATCATGATGACTCCGGTTATCGAAGGTGGTGACGTTAAAGAGCCGCTGCGCGATCGCGTACTGGGTCGTGTAACTGCTGAAGACGTTCTGAAGCCGGGTACTGCTGATATCCTCGTTCCGCGCAACACGCTGCTGCACGAACAGTGGTGTGACCTGCTGGAAGAGAACTCTGTCGACGCGGTAAAAGTACGTTCTGTTGTATCTTGTGACACCGACTTTGGTGTATGTGCGCACTGCTACGGTCGTGACCTGGCGCGTGGCCACATCATCAACAAAGGTGAAGCAATCGGTGTTATCGCGGCACAGTCCATCGGTGAACCGGGTACACAGCTGACCATGCGTACGTTCCACATCGGTGGTGCGGCATCTCGTGCGGCTGCTGAATCCAGCATCCAGGTGAAAAACAAAGGTAGCATCAAGCTCAGCAACGTGAAGTCGGTTGTGAACTCCAGCGGCAAACTGGTTATCACTTCCCGTAACACCGAACTGAAATTGATCGACGAATTCGGTCGTACCAAAGAAAGCTATAAAGTGCCTTACGGTGCAGTACTGGCGAAAGGCGATGGCGAACAGGTTGCTGGCGGCGAGACCGTTGCAAACTGGGACCCGCACACCATGCCGGTTATCACCGAAGTAAGCGGTTTTGTACGCTTTACTGACATGATCGACGGCCAGACCATTACTCGTCAGACCGACGAATTGACCGGTCTGTCTTCGCTGGTGGTTCTGGATTCCGCAGAACGTACCGCAGGTGGTAAAGATCTGCGTCCGGCACTGAAAATCGTTGATGCTCAGGGTAACGACGTTCTGATCCCGGGTACCGACATGCCTGCGCAGTACTTCCTGCCGGGTAAAGCGATTGTTCAGCTGGAAGATGGCGTACAGATCAGCTCCGGTGACACCCTGGCGCGTATTCCGCAAGAATCTGGCGGTACCAAGGACATCACCGGTGGTCTGCCACGCGTTGCGGACCTGTTCGAAGCACGTCGTCCGAAAGAGCCGGCAATCCTGGCTGAAATCAGCGGTGTGGTTTCCTTCGGTAAAGAAACCAAAGGTAAACGTCGTCTGGTTATCACCCCGGTAGACGGTAGCGAGCCGTACGAAGAGATGATTCCGAAATGGCGTCAGCTCAACGTGTTCGAAGGTGAACGTGTAGAACGTGGTGACGTAATTTCCGATGGTCCGGAAGCGCCGCATGACATTCTGCGTCTGCGTGGTGTGCATGCTGTAACTCGTTACATCGTTAACGAAGTACAGGACGTATACCGTCTGCAGGGCGTTAAGATTAACGATAAACACATCGAAGTTATCGTTCGTCAGATGCTGCGTAAAGCTACCATCGTTAACGCGGGCAGCTCCGACTTCCTGGAAGGCGAACAGGTTGAATACTCTCGCGTCAAGATCGCAAACCGCGAACTGGAAGCGAACGGCAAAGTGGGTGCAACTTACTCCCGCGATCTGCTGGGTATCACCAAAGCGTCTCTGGCAACCGAGTCCTTCATCTCCGCGGCATCGTTCCAGGAGACCACTCGCGTGCTGACCGAAGCAGCCGTTGCGGGCAAACGCGACGAACTGCGCGGCCTGAAAGAGAACGTTATCGTGGGTCGTCTGATCCCGGCAGGTACCGGTTACGCGTACCACCAGGATCGTATGCGTCGCCGTGCTGCGGGTGAAGCTCCGGCTGCACCGCAGGTGACTGCAGAAGACGCATCTGCCAGCCTGGCAGAACTGCTGAACGCAGGTCTGGGCGGTTCTGATAACGAGTAATCGTTAATCCGCAAATAACGTAAAAACCCGCTTCGGCGGGTTTTTTTATGGGGGTAGTTTAGGGAAAGAGCATTTGTCAGAATATTTAATGAATTTCTGGATACTCATAATCAATGTAGAGATGACTAATATCCTGAAACTGACTGAACTAATTGAGTCAAGCTCGGCAAGAATTCGATACTATTCCTGTGTGACTTTCTTAAGGAACGATAATGAAACAGGAAGTGGAGAAGTGGCGACCTTTTGGACATCCGGATGGTGATATTCGTGATTTATCATTTCTTGATGCTCATCAGGCTGTCTACGTTCAGCATCATGAGGGCAAAGAGCCTTTAGAGTATCGCTTCTGGGTTACCTACTCTCTTCACTGCTTCACAAAAGATTATGAACATTAGACTAACGAAGAAAAACAATCGTTAATGTACCACGCGCCTAAAGAATCTCGTCCCTTCTGCCAGCACCGTTATAACTTAGCGCGCATACACTTAAAAAGAACCATTTTGGCGCTGCCAGAAAGCAACGTTATTCATGCTGGGTATGGTAGCTATGCCGTGATTGAAGTGGATTTAAACGGAGGAGACAAGGCATTTTACTTTGTTGCGTTCAGGGCTTTCAGGGAAAAGAAAAAACTTCGTTTGCATGTAACTAGCGCTTATCCCATTTCTGAAAAACAGAAAGGTAAATCAGTGAAATTTTTCACCATTGCCTACAACTTATTGAGAAATAAGCAGCTTCCTCAGCCATCAAAATAACAAAACCCACCTTAAGGTGGGTTTCGCCAGAGAATTATCTCTGGTATTCAGAACGCCATTACCGGACTTTGCCTTGACCTTGCGATAATCGCAGGTTGCGGGATGTCTGAATTTCTTCAGTCTGCTGCATCCTGGAAGATGAGAACATGTGTTCTTATTTTCGTCTCTATGATAGTTGAGTATTTACTCTCTTACAATCAGATCTCTTTCATTGCTCAACAGGCGATGGCTTCAGACTTTGCATTACGGAATTTTTAAGAAAGGCAGGGCGAAACGAGGAAGAAGCTTTTCGCCCTGGACAACATTCCTGCTGACGGTACTAACATAAAAAAACGCAACGCTTTCAACAACCTTGCGTTTTTCATCTTCCGTAGCTGCTCGGAATAAATTTACGTTCTTACATTTTGTCTCATGTCCTTTGCGAGGCGCGTCCCAGATAGCTGTCCCAGTCTTTCCACACCGGCTGCAAACCCTGAGCGGTTAACGCGGCGGCCACCGCTTCTGGTCTGCGATCGTCGTGCGGTGAGAACTGTTCCAGCTCGGGATGATTGTCGGCATAACCACCTGGTTGCGTTTTCGAGAAGGCGCTGACGTTATTGATCGCCAGCGGAATAACGCGATCGCGAAACCACGGTGATTCCCGCGTGGAGAGTGACAGTTCAATCTCCGGCGCAAGTAGGCGGAAGGCGCAGATAGTTTGCACTAACTGGCGTTCATCCATAATCGACGCTGGCTCAATCCCGCCAGTACACGGGCGCAGGCGCGGGAAGGAGACAGAGTAACGGCTTTGCCAGTAATGTTGTTGCAGCCATAGCAAATGTTCGGCAACCATATAGCAGTCAACGCGCCAGCTGTCGGAAAGGCCGATTAGCGCGCCGAGGCCTATCTTATCTATCCCCGCACGGCCCAGCCGATCCGGCGTTTCCAGCCGCCAGAAGAAGTCCTGTTTTTTCCCTTTCAGATGATGGTGGGCGTATGTCGCCTCGTGATATGTCTCCTGATAAACCATCACCCCATCCAGACCAAGTTGCTTTAACTCGGCGTATTCCGCTTCCGCCAGTGGCTGTACTTCCATCTGTAGTGAAGAGAACTGTTCACGCAGGACAGGGAGATGACGACGAAAGTAATCCATCCCCACTTTCGTCTGATGTTCACCAGTGACCAGCAATAGATGTTCAAAGCCCATCTCCCGGATAGCGGCGCTTTCCCTGGCGATATCCGCTTCATCCAGCGTTTTACGCTTGATGCGATTGCTCATGGAAAATCCGCAGTAAGTGCAGTCGTTAGCGCAAAGATTAGAGAGATAAAGCGGGACGTAGAAGCTGATGACGTTGCCAAATCGCTGACGGGTCAGACGCTGCGCCCGTTGAGCCAGTGGTTCCAGGTATTCACTGGCGGCAGGTGATAGCAATGCCATCATATCGTCGCGAGTGAGTTGCGAGGCATTGAGCGCCCGCTCTACGTCAGCAGCCGTTTTGCTGTTGATACGCAGGCGGATGTCGTCCCAGTCCAGTTGTCGCCAGCGATCGCTGAAGGTTTTCATGCCGATGCCTCCAGAAATCCGGTCAGCGGGCTAGTGGCATGAGCAAAATGACTGCGACTGCCCGGCCCGGACTGACGTGCCAGCAGGCCGGCGTCTACCGCCAGACGAAATGCCTTCGCCATGTTGACGGGATCGTCCGCGACGGCAATCGCCGTATTCACTAACACCGCATCGGCTCCCATTTCAAGCGCCTGCGCGGCATGGCTGGGAACGCCAATGCCAGCATCAACGACCACCGGAACCGTGGCTTGCTGGATAATAATCTCCAGCATGGCGCGGGTTTCCAGTCCCTGATTAGAGCCAATTGGTGCGCCGAGCGGCATTACTGCTGCACAGCCCACTTCCTCCAGACGTTTGCACAACACTGGATCGGCACCGCAGTAAGGCAGCACGACAAATCCCTGTTGCACCAACATTTCGGCGGCTTTCAGGGTTTCGATGGGATCGGGCAACAGCCAGCGGGCGTCAGGGTGAATCTCTAATTTTAGCCAGTTTGTGCCTAACGCTTCACGTGCCAGATGAGCGGCGAAAATGGCTTCTTCCGCAGTTTTCGCCCCAGAAGTATTTGGCAGCAGGGTCACACCCGCCGCGATAAGTGGATCGAGGATAGCATCGTTGTGTTGGCGCAAGTCGACACGTTTCATCGCCAGCGTCACCAGTTGGCTGCCGGAAGCGCGGATCGCCTCCACCATCAATTGTGAAGAGGCGAATTTCCCGGTGCCGGTAAACAGATGTGAATCAAACGTTTTGCCCGCAATACGTAACATCTCAACCCCCTGCAATAACCTGAAAAAGCAGGATCTGGTCGCCATCCTGCACGATATGTTGCGCCCATTGCTCCCGCGGGACGATTTGCTGATTAATTGCCAGTGCCGCACCTGCTTGTTGTTGATCGAGTTGCTCCAGCAGTTCGTGAACAGTTAGTCCGGCGACGCACTGCATCGGTTGATCGTTAAACAGGATCTGCATTGCTTCCTCCGCATACTGGGCAACTGCTGGCACGGCGCAACGCCAGGTTGCGCCATTGGTTTAATTTACCGTCAAACAGTCGAAGATATCCCGCAGGGGTCTCTATACCACTCAATAGCTTAATTGCTTCCAGTGCCTGTAACGTGCCCATGACCCCGACCACCGGGCCAACCACGCCCGCCGTGCGGCAGTTGCGTTCTGGCTCCTGGTTATCCGGCCACAGGCAGCGGTAACACCCCTGTTCCCAGGGCGGTGTCAGCACCATCAACTGACCACCAAATCCGACCGCGCTGGCGATGATAAGCGGTGTGTTAAGTGCTACGCAGGCGGTATTAATCTCCTGGCGAGTCGCCATGTTGTCGGTACAGTCGAGTACCACATCGGCCCGTGCTACCGCATCTTTTAACGCCTTACCCGTTAACCGTTGTTGTAATGCTGTCAGTTGAATGTCGGGATTCAACTGTGTCAGTCGCTGTTGGCTGACCTGCGATTTCGGGCGATCGATATCTTCAGTCGTAAAGAGGATTTGTCGTTGCAGATTGCTCAAATGCACATCGTCGTCATCTGCCAGTACCAGCGTCCCGACACCAGCTCCCGCCAGGTATAGCGCAGCAGGTGTACCCAACCCACCCAGACCGATAATCAGCACCTGGCTGTCGAGCAGTTTTTGCTGCCCGTCAAGAGCGATATCGTCGAGCAGGATTTGGCGGCTATAACGCATAAAGTCACGGTCATTCATCGCCAACTCCTGCAATTTCCAGCAACTGTGCTGTTGCCAAACGCCAGTCTGCGGCTTGAGTAATGGCGCTGACAACGGCGATACTGCCGACACCCGTTGCTATCACCGCAGGCGCGCGCGGCAGACTGATACCGCCAATCGCCACGGTGGGATAATCCGCCAGGCGCTCAACATGCCGTGCCAGCTGTTCCAGCCCCTGCGGTGCAGAAGGCATCTGTTTGGTTTGCGTCGGGAACACATGTCCTAGCGCGATATAAGAAGGACGTGCTGCCAACGCGACGTCGATCTCCATATCATCATGTGTCGAAACGCCCAGCCGCAGGCCTGCCGCGCGGATGGCATTGAGATCGGTAGATTGCAAATCTTCCTGCCCCAAATGGACGCCATACGCCTGATGCTTAATCGCCAGCTGCCAGTAATCGTTGATAAACAGCCGTGCGTTATAGCGGCGGCCCAGCGCAATTGCTGCTACGACATCGGCTTCCACCTCTTCATCGCGCCGATCTTTGATGCGCAGCTGGAGAGTACGCACGCCTGCATCCAACAGACGTTCGATCCACTGTACGCTGTCCACTACCGGGTACAGTCCTAAACGAAAAGGTACGTGAGGAAAATCAGGCTGATACATCACGCTTCCTCCTTACGCAGGTAGATTTCTCCACCACTGGCACGGAAGTTCTCCGACATATCCGCCATTCCCACTTCAATGGTTTGCGCGGCGGCATAGTCACGCACTTCCTGGCTGATTTTCATCGAGCAGAATTTCGGCCCACACATGGAGCAAAAATGGGCGACTTTACCGGACTCTTGTGGCAGGGTTTCATCGTGATAAGCGCGGGCGGTAAACGGGTCGAGGGCCAGATTAAACTGGTCTTCCCAGCGAAATTCGAAGCGGGCTTTCGACATGGCGTTATCGCGAATTTGCGCGCCCGGATGCCCTTTCGCCAGGTCGGCGGCGTGGGCGGCAATCTTATAGGTGATAAGCCCCTGCTTAACATCTTCTTTATTAGGCAGACCCAGATGCTCTTTTGGCGTTACGTAACAGAGCATCGCGCAGCCAAACCAGCCAATCATCGCCGCGCCAATCCCCGATGTGAAGTGGTCATAACCCGGCGCAATATCAGTAGTTAGCGGCCCGAGGGTATAGAACGGTGCTTCGTGGCAGTGCTCTAACTCCTCGGTCATATTGCGGCGGATCATCTGCATCGGCACGTGGCCTGGACCTTCAATCATCACCTGCACGTCATATTCCCAGGCGATTTTGGTCAGTTCGCCCAGCGTATGTAGCTCGGCAAACTGCGCTTCATCGTTGGCGTCCTGTATAGAACCAGGGCGCAGGCCGTCGCCCAGCGACAACGAAACGTCATAAGCGGCACAGATTTCACAAATTTCGCGGAAGTGTTGATAGAGGAAATTTTCCTGATGATGGGAGAGGCACCATTTCGCCATAATCGAACCGCCGCGAGAGACGATACCAGTCAGGCGTTTCGCGGTCATCGGCACATAGCGCAGCAGTACGCCCGCATGGATAGTGAAGTAATCCACACCTTGCTCGGCTTGTTCCAGCAGCGTGTCGCGGAACGCTTCCCAGGTAAGATCTTCAGCGATCCCATTAACCTTCTCCAGCGCCTGGTAGATCGGCACTGTACCAATCGGTACCGGGCTGTTACGCAAAATCCATTCGCGAGTTTCGTGAATATAGCGACCGGTGGAAAGATCCATCACTGTATCCGCCCCCCAGCGCGTAGACCATACCAGCTTTTCCACTTCTTCTTCGATGGAAGAGGTGACCGCCGAGTTGCCGATATTGGCGTTAACTTTTACCAGGAAGTTACGGCCAATAATCATTGGCTCCGATTCCGGATGATTAATGTTGGCCGGGATAATCGCACGTCCGGCAGCAACTTCATCACGGACAAATTCCGCAGTGATATTTTCCGGCAGACGTGCGCCAAAGCTCATTCCCGGATGCTGGTGGCGCAAAACTTCGCTACGTATGCGCTCGCGACCCATATTCTCGCGAATGGCGATGAATTCCATTTCGGGCGTGATGATGCCCCGGCGGGCGTAGTGCAGTTGGGTGACGCGGCGTCCTGCTTTGGCGCGCTTTGGGGTTAATACGCCGCTAAAACGTAGCTCGTCGAGGCCATCATCTGCTAGTCGCGCTTTAGTGTAATCGGAACTGCGCACGGTAAGTTCTTCGGTATCGCCGCGCGCATCGATCCACGGCTGGCGCAGTTTTGCCAGTCCTTGCTGCACGTTAATGGCGATCTGTGGATCGCCATACGGACCGGAGGTGTCGTAGACCGGAATCGCTTCGTTTTCTTCGTACTGCGGCTGTTCTTTGCTACCGCCGATTAGCGTCGGGCTAAGCTGGATCTCACGCATCGGCACGCGCACGCCGGGTTGTGTGCCAGTGATGTAAATGCGTTTTGAGTTCGGAAAGGCGGTGCCTTCCAGGGTGTCGATAAAATGTTGGGCCTGGGCGCGTTGTTCGCGGCGGGTCAGTTTTGTTGCAGACATAGCTCATTCCAAAAAGTTAAGGACGTGGCTTGTCAGACGACGGATGAAGCAAGAGACGATCGCCGCAAAGGCGATGCGATAGCAGATTAACTCTTGTTCCCTTCGCAGGTATTAGCCTGATCAGGTTCCGCGGATCCCGAATAAACGGTCTCAGCCAGTTAAGGCACTCCGACAAGAAATTAGCCCCGCAAACGGGGCGTTGAATGTAAATTACGCGTTAACAGCGCAGAACTCAAGCAGGATGTTTGACGCGGGCGGCGTCAAGCACCAGCAGAATCAGCTTATCTTCCAGCACAAAGCGCGCTTCCAGGGCCTCGCCGATGTCAGATAAAACCTGTTGAAACTCAAGGTAATTATCATGATCGATAGCGGTTTCCAGGCTGGAATCGTAGTAATCCATAATCTGTTGGGTATTGGCTTCGAGTTGTGGCCAAATCTTCGCGGCGCGTGCGAGTTGCCCATTGCCTTCCAGTTTATGAAGAATGCGCTCATAAATACTGAAATGTCCGGCAGACAAGTAATCGACCAGGCTCTGACAAAAATCATCAAGGGCTTTTTCGTTTAGCCTCATGTACGATTCTTTGCCAGGCTTAATGCCAACCAGATTGTAGTAAGCCACGAGCAGATGCTTACGTACATGTAGCCAGCGATCAACCAGTTTGTTACTTCCTCTGACGCGCTCCGTCAGGTTATCGAGCTGGTTAAGCATGATTGACTCCGCAAGTTTGTATTCAAAAACTGCTCAGTGAGAAATGTAAAAACCATGTTAAACATGCCAGTGATGCAAAGGTAGTGCAAGAGCTATGGATCGTATAATTGAAAAATTAGATCACGGCTGGTGGGTCGTCAGCCATGAACAAAAATTATGGTTGCCGAAGGGAGAATTGCCATATGGCGAAGCGGCAAATTTCGATCTTGTGGGTCAGCGCGCACTACAAATCGGCGAATGGCAGGGGGAACCTGTTTGGTTAGTACAACAGCAGCGGCGTCACGATATGGGGTCGGTACGTCAGGTCATTGATCTCGATGTTGGGCTGTTTCAACTGGCCGGACGTGGCGTGCAACTGGCGGAGTTTTACCGATCGCATAAATACTGTGGTTACTGCGGGCATGAAATGTATCCAAGCAAAACCGAATGGGCGATGCTGTGCAGCCATTGCCGTGAGCGTTACTACCCGCAAATCGCCCCCTGCATTATTGTTGCCATCCGTCGCGATGATTCGATCCTCCTCGCCCAGCATACCCGCCATCGTAACGGTGTCCATACGGTACTTGCCGGATTCGTCGAAGTGGGCGAAACCCTCGAGCAGGCGGTCGCGCGGGAAGTGATGGAAGAGAGCGGAATTAAAGTTAAAAACTTGCGGTACGTGACTTCCCAGCCGTGGCCGTTTCCCCAGTCGCTGATGACCGCATTTATGGCGGAATATGACAGCGGCGACATCGTGATTGATCCGAAAGAGCTGCTCGAGGCGAACTGGTATCGCTACGATGATTTACCGTTACTTCCGCCGCCCGGCACCGTGGCGCGCCGTCTGATAGAAGATACGGTGGCGATGTGTCGGGCAGAGTATGAGTGATGATACACTGACCGCCTGACGCACTAAGGAACAGCCAAAATGACCGAACTCAAAAACGATCGTTATCTGCGGGCGCTGCTGCGCCAGCCCGTTGATGTCACTCCAGTATGGATGATGCGCCAGGCGGGTCGCTATCTACCGGAATATAAAGTCACGCGCGCCCAGGCGGGCGATTTTATGTCGCTGTGCAAAAATGCAGAGCTGGCGTGCGAAGTGACTTTGCAACCGCTGCGTCGCTATCCGCTGGATGCGGCGATCCTCTTTTCCGATATCCTCACCGTGCCGGACGCGATGGGGTTAGGGCTCTATTTTGAAGCCGGAGAAGGTCCGCGTTTTACCTCGCCAGTCACCTGCAAAGCTGACGTTGATAAACTGCCAATTCCGGACCCGGAAGATGAGCTGGGTTATGTGATGAACGCGGTGCGTACTATTCGCCGCGAACTGAAAGGCGAAGTGCCGCTGATTGGTTTTTCCGGCAGCCCGTGGACGCTGGCGACCTATATGGTGGAAGGTGGCAGCAGCAAAGCGTTCACCGTGATCAAAAAGATGATGTATGCCGATCCACAGGCGCTGCACGCTCTGCTCGATAAACTGGCGAAAAGCGTCACTTTGTATCTGAATGCGCAAATTAAAGCTGGTGCTCAGGCCGTGATGATCTTCGATACCTGGGGCGGCGTGCTCACCGGGCGCGATTATCAACAGTTTTCGCTCTATTACATGCATAAAATAGTTGATGGTTTACTGCGTGAAAACGACGGTCGCCGTGTACCGGTCACCCTGTTTACCAAAGGCGGTGGACAGTGGCTGGAAGCTATGGTGGAAACGGGTTGCGATGCGCTGGGCCTCGACTGGACAACGGATATCGCCGATGCGCGCCGCCGCGTGGGCAATAAAGTCGCGCTGCAGGGTAATATGGATCCGTCGATGCTATACGCGCCACCTGCCCGCATTGAAGAAGAAGTCGCGACTATACTTGCAGGTTTCGGTCACGGCGAAGGTCATGTCTTTAACCTTGGTCACGGTATTCATCAGGATGTGCCGCCAGAACATGCTGGCGTGTTTGTGGAGGCTGTGCATCGTTTGTCTGAACAATATCACCGCTAAGGAGTGATTATGGATCTCGCGTCATTACGCGCTCAACAAATCGAACTGGCTTCTTCTGTGATCCGTGAGGATCGACTTGGTAAAGATCCGCCGGATCTGATCGCCGGAGCCGATGTCGGGTTTGAGCAGGGCGGAGAAGTGACGCGAGCGGCGATGGTGCTGTTGAAATACCCCTCGCTTGAGCTGGTGGAGTATAAAGTGGCCCGCATCGCCACTACCATGCCTTACATTCCAGGTTTTCTCTCCTTCCGCGAATATCCTGCGCTGCTGGCAGCGTGGGAGATGCTGTCGCAAAAGCCGGATTTAGTGTTTGTCGATGGTCACGGGATCTCGCATCCTCGCCGTCTTGGCGTCGCCAGCCATTTTGGCTTATTAGTGGACGTACCGACCATTGGCGTAGCGAAAAAGCGGTTATGCGGTAAATTCGAGCCGCTCTCCAGCGAACCGGGCGCGCTGGCACCGTTGATGGATAAAGGCGAGCAGCTGGCCTGGGTCTGGCGCAGTAAAGCGCGCTGTAACCCGCTATTTATCGCAACTGGCCATCGTGTCAGCATGGATAGTGCGCTGGCCTGGGTACAACGCTGCATGAAAGGCTATCGTCTGCCGGAGCCAACGCGCTGGGCAGACGCGGTGGCTTCGGAACGTCCGGCGTTCGTGCGCTATACAGCAAATCAGCCCTAATTCAGGTAAACTGCGGATAATTTCCGTATTTGAGAACTCAACATGTTACAAAACCCAATTCATCTGCGTCTGGAGCGCCTGGAAAGCTGGCAGCACGTCACTTTCATGGCTTGCTTATGCGAACGCATGTACCCCAATTACGCCATGTTCTGCCAGCAAACCGGTTTTGGTGATGGGCAAATTTACCGCCGCATTCTCGATCTCATCTGGGAAACACTGACCGTCAAAGACGCAAAAGTGAATTTCGATAGCCAACTGGAGAAATTTGAAGAAGCGATTCCTTCAGCGGACGATTTCGATCTGTACGGCGTTTATCCGGCAATCGATGCCTGCGTGGCGTTAAGTGAACTGGTCCATTCGCGTTTGAGTGGCGAAACGCTCGAACACGCGGTAGAAGTGAGTAAGACCTCCATCACGACCGTGGCGATGCTGGAAATGACTCAGGCTGGCCGTGAAATGAGCGATGAAGAGCTCAAAGAAAACCCAGCTGTAGAGCAAGAGTGGGACATTCAGTGGGAAATATTCCGACTTTTAGCTGAGTGCGAAGAACGCGATATCGAGCTGATAAAAGGCCTTAGGGCAGACCTGCGTGAGGCGGGTGAGAGCAATATTGGTATAATTTTTCAGCAATAAGACCAGAAAACGTGATTTAACGCCTGATTTGTCGTACCTGGAGTCTTCCCTTTCGCCCCCCGTCTGGTCTACATTTGGGGGGCGAAAAAAAGTGGCTATCGGTGCGTGTATGCAGGAGAGTGCTATTCTGGCATTTCCGTCGCACTCGATGCTTAGCAAGCGATAAACACATTGTAAGGATAACTTATGAACAAGACTCAACTGATTGATGTAATTGCAGAGAAAGCAGAACTGTCCAAAACCCAGGCTAAAGCTGCTCTGGAGTCCACTCTGGCTGCAATTACTGAGTCTCTGAAAGAAGGCGATGCTGTACAACTGGTTGGTTTCGGTACCTTCAAAGTGAACCACCGCGCTGAGCGTACTGGCCGCAACCCGCAGACCGGTAAAGAAATCAAAATTGCCGCAGCTAACGTGCCGGCATTTGTTTCTGGCAAGGCACTGAAAGACGCAGTTAAGTAAGATTGCGTGGCAGTGAACAGTTTTAACGAAGGGGTGGTTTCACCCCTTTTGTCTTTCTGGCATCGATCATTGATGCTGGCGGGCGCTCTGTTTCTCACTGCCTGTAGCCACAACTCTTCACTTCCTCCCTTTACCGCCAGTGGATTTGCTGAAGATCAGGGCGCGGTACGTATCTGGCGAAAAGACAGTGGCGATAATGTGCATCTGCTTGCTGTGTTTAGCCCGTGGCGCAGTGGCGATACCACGACGCGAGAGTATCGCTGGCAGGGCGATAACCTCACGCTCATCAATATCAATGTTTACAGCAAACCGCCGGTGAACATTCGCGCGCGTTTTGACGATCGCGGCGATCTGAGCTTTATGCAACGTGAATCCGATGGGGAAAAGCAGCAGCTTTCTAACGACCAAATCGATTTATACCGTTATCGAGCTGACCAGATCCGCCAGATTAGCGATGCCTTACGTCAGGGGAGAGTCGTGCTGCGCCAGGGGCGCTGGCATGCGATGGAACAGACCGTGACCACCTGCGAAGGGCAAACCATTAAACCTGATTTAGATTCGCAGGCGATAGCGCATATCGAGCGCCGCCAGAGCCGCTCTTCTGTTGATGTCAGCGTGGCATGGCTGGAAGCGCCCGAAGGTTCGCAATTACTGTTAGTGGCAAACTCTGATTTCTGTCGCTGGCAACCCAACGAGAAAACGTTCTGATTTACCAGTGGCCCATACCCATATGACCGCCACCACCGCAGCCGCCGTAACCCATTCCGGTACCGCGCGGAATACCCGCTTCAGCCATCGCAATATCTCGTTTCACCCGTAACTTATCTAACGACTGACGCAAATTCTCCATCTCTTTGGCGACCGCGTTAATTTTGCTGCTATCCGGTGGGTTCGCGGCTAACAGGGCATTGTATTCATAACGCTTCGTCACCAGTTGCTGTTGCAGTGCGCTGCTTTGAGCGTAAAAGTCATTATGGATTTTCTGCCACGCTGTCTGTTGTTCGCTGGTCAAAGGCGCGGCATTTTGCTGCCACATACCGTGTCCGCCGTGAGCAAATGCAGATGTCGATCCCATCGCCATTGCTGAAAGCGCCATCATCACCAGGGCAATTTTCGTGTTCCGTTTCATGGTTAATCCTCCAGTGGTTGTCTTACTTCGGGTATTGCATCTTTCGTGCCAACGGCGAAACGCTGATATGACGGGCAATATGACATGATAAACGAGTAAAAATGACTCGCCTGCTGTGTGTAGCGAGTCATTTTTACTCATTGAAACTTAAGCCTTTGTGTTAAAGCGCAGGGTAAGTGCTAATAAAAGATGGCATGATTTCTGCTGTCAAAAAGGGATGAACAGGCAAAGAAGAAGATGCGTTTTATGCAGCGATCAAAAGATGCCTTAGCAAAATGGTTAAGCGCGATCCTTCCCGTAGTCATTGTTGGACTGGTGGGGTTGTTTGCGGTGACCGTGATTCGCGATTATGGGCGCGAGACTGCCGCCGCCAGACAAACTCTGCTGGAAAAAGGCAGTGTACTTATCCGCGCTCTCGAATCCGGCTCGCGCGTCGGTATGGGGATGCGCATGCATCATGCGCAGCAGCAGGCTTTACTGGAAGAAATGGCTGGGCAGCCAGGAGTGCGTTGGTTTGCGGTCACGGATGAACAAGGAACAATCGTGATGCATAGCAACTCCGGCATGGTGGGAAAACAGCTTTATTCCCCGCAGGAAATGCAGCAGTTACATCCGGGAGACGAAGAAGCGTGGCGGCGGATCGATAGCGCAGACGGCGAGCCTGTTCTGGAAATTTATCGCCAGTTTCAACCGATGTTTGCTGCTGGAATGCACCGGATGCGCCATATGCAGCAGTATGCCACGACACCACAAGCAATTTTTATCGCTTTCGACGCCAGTAACATTGTGAGTGCCGAAGAGCGTGAGCAGAGAAACACCCTGATTATCCTCTTCGCCCTGGCGACGGTCTTGCTGGCAAGCGTGTTGTCATTCTTCTGGTATCGCCGCTATCTTCGCTCGCGCCAGCTGTTACAGGATGAAATGAAGCGTAAAGAGAAGCTGGTGGCGCTGGGACATCTGGCCGCAGGCGTCGCCCATGAAATCCGTAACCCGCTTTCCTCGATTAAAGGGCTGGCGAAATATTTTGCCGAACGCGCACCAGCAGGAGGAGAAGCACATCAATTGGCGCAGGTGATGGCGAAAGAAGCCGACCGTTTAAACCGCGTGGTAAGCGAGCTGCTGGAGCTGGTTAAGCCAACGCATCTGGCTTTGCAGGCGGTGGATCTCAACACGCTGATTAACCACTCATTACAACTGGTAAGCCAGGATGCAAACAGTAGGGAGATCCAATTACGCTTTACCGCCAACGACGCATTGCCGGAGATACAGGCCGATCCGGACCGACTGACTCAGGTCCTGTTGAATCTCTATCTCAATGCTATTCAGGCTATTGGTCAGCATGGCGTGATTAGCGTGACGGCCAGCGAAAGCAGCGCAGGCGTTAAAATAAGCGTAACCGACAGCGGTAAGGGAATTGCGGCGGATCAGCTTGAAGCCATCTTCACCCCGTACTTCACCACCAAAGCCGAAGGCACCGGACTGGGGCTGGCGGTTGTGCATAATATTGTTGAACAACACGGTGGTACAATTCAGGTCGTAAGCCAGGAGGGGAAAGGTGCAACGTTCACCCTCTGGCTTCCGGTCAATATTACGCGTAAGGACCCACAAGGATGACGCACGATAATATCGATATTCTGGTGGTGGATGATGACATTAGCCACTGCACTATCTTGCAGGCATTGCTGCGCGGCTGGGGCTATAACGTCGCGCTGGCGAACAGCGGGCGACAAGCGCTGGAGCAAGTGCGGGAACAGGTTTTTGATCTTGTGCTTTGTGATGTGCGAATGGCAGAGATGGATGGCATCGCCACGCTGAAAGAGATCAAAGCGTTAAATCCGGCAATTCCGGTACTGATTATGACCGCGTACTCCAGCGTCGAGACGGCGGTAGAGGCGTTGAAAACCGGGGCGCTGGATTATCTCATCAAGCCGCTGGATTTCGATAACCTGCAGGCAACCCTGGAAAAGGCGCTTGCGCATACGCACAGTGTTGATGCTGAAACGCCTGCGGTGTCTGCCAGCCAGTTCGGTATGGTCGGTAAAAGCCCGGCGATGCAACACCTGCTCAGTGAAATCGCCCTTGTCGCGCCATCGGAAGCCACGGTGCTGATCCACGGCGATTCCGGCACCGGTAAAGAGCTGGTCGCCAGGGCGATTCACGCCAGTAGCGCACGGAGTGAAAAGCCGCTGGTAACGCTCAACTGTGCGGCACTCAACGAATCCTTACTGGAATCTGAATTGTTCGGTCACGAAAAAGGGGCGTTTACCGGAGCCGACAAACGGCGGGAAGGGCGCTTTGTGGAGGCAGACGGCGGCACGCTGTTTCTCGATGAAATTGGCGATATCTCACTGATGATGCAGGTTCGTCTACTGCGTGCGATTCAGGAGCGCGAAGTCCAGCGTGTCGGTAGCAATCAGACTATCTCGGTTGATGTCCGGCTGATTGCGGCGACTCATCGCGATCTTGCCGCTGAGGTAAAGGCCGGGCGTTTTCGTCAGGATCTCTACTATCGCCTGAATGTGGTGGCGATTGAAGTACCTTCGCTACGGCAACGGCGGGAAGATATTCCACTGCTGGCTAACCATTTTCTGCAGCGCTTTGCCGAACGCAATCGCAAGGCGGTAAAAGGGTTTACTCCCCAGGCGATGGATCTGCTGATTCACTACGACTGGCCGGGAAATATTCGTGAACTGGAAAACGCGGTGGAACGGGCGGTGGTGCTGCTGACCGGGGAATATATTTCCGAACGCGAGCTGCCGCTGGCGATTGCCAGTACGCCGATCCCGCTGGTGCAAAGTCAGGATATTCAGCCGCTGGTGGAAGTCGAAAAGGAAGTGATTCTGGCGGCGCTGGAGAAAACGGGCGGCAACAAAACCGAAGCCGCCCGTCAGTTAGGGATTACGCGCAAAACGCTATTGGCAAAACTGTCGCGTTAGTTCTGCTCGCGTTCGATGGCGCGCCAGCCGATATCCTTCCGGCAGAAGCAATCGTCCCAATGGATATCGGTCATTAAGGCATAAGCGCGTTTCTGCGCTTCTGCCACGGTATGACCCAGCGCGGTGACGCACAGTACGCGCCCGCCGCTGGTTACCACCTGCTCGTCATCCGCCAGTTTTGTGCCCGCGTGGAACACTTTGCCGTCAGACACTTCTTCCAGCGGCAGGCCGTGGATCACATCGCCGGTGCGGTAATCGCCCGGATATCCACCCGCAGCCATCACCACGCCGAGAGAAGCGCGTTCATCCCACTCGGACGTTTTCTCGTCAAGCGTACCTTCACAGGCCGCCAGGCAAAGCTCAACCAGATCGGACTTCATGCGTAGCATAATCGGCTGGGTTTCCGGATCGCCAAAGCGGCAGTTAAATTCGATAACCTTCGGATTACCCTGTTTGTCGATCATCAGGCCCGCATAGAGAAAACCGGTGTAGGTGTTGCCTTCCGCCGCCATACCTTTCACGGTTGGCCAGATGATACGTTCCATCGTGCGCAGATGAACTTCATCGGTCACCACTGGCGCAGGGGAGTAAGCGCCCATACCGCCCGTGTTCGGCCCGGTATCTTTATCGCCTACGCGTTTGTGATCCTGGCTGGTGGCCATTGGCAGCACATGCTCACCGTCCACCATCACGATAAAGCTCGCTTCTTCGCCGTCGAGGAACTCTTCGATAACAATACGATGACCCGCGTCGCCAAAAGCGTTGCCTGCCAGCATGTCGTGAACGGCCGCTTCGGCTTCTTCCAGCGTCATCGCTACGATAACGCCTTTCCCGGCAGCCAGACCGTCCGCTTTAATGACGATTGGCGCGCCTTTCTCACGCAGATACGCCAGTGCAGGTTCTACCTCGGTGAAGTTCTGGTATTCCGCCGTAGGGATCTTATGGCGGGCCAGGAAATCCTTGGTAAACGCTTTCGAGCCTTCCAGTTGTGCGGCGCCTGCGGTTGGTCCGAAGATTTTCAGCCCGGCGGCGCGGAAGGTATCGACCACGCCTTTCACCAGCGGCGCTTCCGGGCCGACGATGGTTAAATCTACCTTTTCATTTTGCGCGAAATCTAGCAGTGCCGGGATATCGGTCACGCCGATAGCGACGTTTTGCAGCGCGGGTTCCAGTGCAGTGCCTGCGTTACCCGGAGCAACAAAAACAGTCTCAACCAGCGGCGACTGGGCCGCTTTCCAGGCCAGCGCGTGCTCGCGCCCGCCATTACCAATCACTAATACTTTCATCTGTCGCTCCATTAATGGCGGAAGTGGCGCATGTCGGTGAAGAGCATCGCAATACCGTGCTCGTCGGCGGCGGCAATCACTTCGTCATCACGGATAGAACCGCCAGGCTGGATTACGCAGGTCACGCCCGCAGCGGCCGCGGCATCAATACCGTCGCGGAACGGGAAGAATGCGTCAGAAGCCATTGACGAACCTTTCACTTCCAGGCCTTCATCGGCAGCTTTAATACCGGCGATTTTCGCGGAGTACACGCGGCTCATCTGGCCTGCGCCAATACCGATGGTCATATTGTTTTTGGCGTAGACAATGGCGTTAGATTTCACGAACTTCGCCACCTTCCAGCAGAACAGCGCATCACGCAGCTCCTGTTCGGTCGGCTGACGTTTGGTGACGACGCGCAGTTCTTCTGCACCAACCATCCCCAGGTCACGATCCTGAACCAGCAGACCGCCGTTCACGCGTTTGAAATCAAGGCCTGGAACACGCTCGGCCCACTGACCACATGTCAGGACACGTACGTTCTGTTTAGCGGCGGTGATTTTCAACGCTTCTTCGCTGGCGGACGGCGCAATAATCACTTCAACAAACTGACGAGAAATGATGGCCTGTGCGGTTTCAGCATCCAGCTCGCGGTTAAAGGCGATAATGCCGCCGAACGCCGAGGTGGGGTCGGTTTTATACGCGCGATCGTAAGCATCAAGAATGGAATTGCCGATAGCCACACCGCAAGGGTTGGCGTGCTTCACAATCACACATGCCGGCTCGGCGAACTCTTTCACGCACTCCAGCGCCGCATCGGTATCGGCGATGTTGTTATAAGAGAGGGCTTTACCCTGAACCTGGGTTGCGGTGGCAACGGAGGCTTCTTTCACATTCTCTTCTATATAGAAGGCAGCCTGCTGGTGGCTGTTCTCGCCGTAGCGCATATCCTGCTTCTTAATGAAGTTCAGGTTCAGCGTACGCGGGAAGCGACCGGCGGCTTCTTTGCTTTCACCGTGATAGGCTGGGACCATGCTGCCGAAGTAGTTGGCAATCATGCTGTCGTAGGCGGCGGTATGTTCAAAGGCTTTGATAGCGAGATCGAAACGGGTTGCAAGCGTCAGCGATGCTTCGTTGGCATCCATCTCTTTAATAATGGCGTCGTAGTCGCTGCTCTTCACCACGATTGCGACATCTTTATGGTTCTTGGCGGCGGAGCGCACCATCGTTGGACCACCGATATCGATGTTCTCAACCGCATCTTCCAGCGAGCAGCCTTCACGGGCAACGGTCTGGGCGAACGGATAGAGGTTAACAACTACCATATCGATAGGTTGGATCTGATGTTCTTCCATAATGGCATCGTCCTGGCCGCGACGGCCCAGAATGCCACCATGCACTTTTGGATGCAGGGTCTTCACGCGTCCATCCATCATCTCCGGGAAACCGGTGTAATCGGAAACTTCGGTTACCGGCAGACCCTTTTCTGCTAACAGACGGGCAGTGCCCCCTGTAGACAGCAGCTCCACACCGCGTGCGGAAAGTGCCTGGGCGAATTCGACGATACCGGCTTTGTCAGAAACACTGAGCAGAGCGCGGCGGACTGGACGACGTTGTTGCATGGTAAATCCCCTGGATTTGACTATTACAGAGAGCGTTAGCTGAATTTTTCGCGAAAAACTCAGCTAACGCCCCTAACGGGGCATCCTTATTTTTCGCCCGCATTGTAACGAAAACGTTTGCGCAACGCTCGCGAATTTTTCTCTTTCAATGGTGATCACAATTTTGACAGTGTTTACCGTGGGAAAAATACAGAAATTACATTGATGATTGTGGATAACTCTGTGCATAAAAAGGTATAAAGCGGGGTTTTGCTGGGGAATGCAGCAGTCAGTCATTTTTCTGCAATTTTTCTATTGCGGCCTGCGGAGAACTCCCTATAATGCGCCTCCATCGACACGGCGGATGTGAATCACTTCACACAAACAGCCGGTTCGGTTGAAGAGAAAAATCCTGAAATTCAGGGTTGACTCTGAAAGAGGAAAGCGTAATATACGCCACCTCGCGACAGTGAGCTGAAAGCCGCGTCGCAACTGCTCTTTAACAATTTATCAGACAATCTGTGTGGGCACTCGAAGATACGGATTCTTAACGTCGCAAGACGAAAAATGAATACCAAGTCTCAAGAGTGAACACGTAATTCATTACGAAGTTTAATTCTTTGAGCATCAAACTTTTAAATTGAAGAGTTTGATCATGGCTCAGATTGAACGCTGGCGGCAGGCCTAACACATGCAAGTCGAACGGTAACAGGAAGCAGCTTGCTGCTTTGCTGACGAGTGGCGGACGGGTGAGTAATGTCTGGGAAACTGCCTGATGGAGGGGGATAACTACTGGAAACGGTAGCTAATACCGCATAACGTCGCAAGACCAAAGAGGGGGACCTTCGGGCCTCTTGCCATCGGATGTGCCCAGATGGGATTAGCTAGTAGGTGGGGTAACGGCTCACCTAGGCGACGATCCCTAGCTGGTCTGAGAGGATGACCAGCCACACTGGAACTGAGACACGGTCCAGACTCCTACGGGAGGCAGCAGTGGGGAATATTGCACAATGGGCGCAAGCCTGATGCAGCCATGCCGCGTGTATGAAGAAGGCCTTCGGGTTGTAAAGTACTTTCAGCGGGGAGGAAGGGAGTAAAGTTAATACCTTTGCTCATTGACGTTACCCGCAGAAGAAGCACCGGCTAACTCCGTGCCAGCAGCCGCGGTAATACGGAGGGTGCAAGCGTTAATCGGAATTACTGGGCGTAAAGCGCACGCAGGCGGTTTGTTAAGTCAGATGTGAAATCCCCGGGCTCAACCTGGGAACTGCATCTGATACTGGCAAGCTTGAGTCTCGTAGAGGGGGGTAGAATTCCAGGTGTAGCGGTGAAATGCGTAGAGATCTGGAGGAATACCGGTGGCGAAGGCGGCCCCCTGGACGAAGACTGACGCTCAGGTGCGAAAGCGTGGGGAGCAAACAGGATTAGATACCCTGGTAGTCCACGCCGTAAACGATGTCGACTTGGAGGTTGTGCCCTTGAGGCGTGGCTTCCGGAGCTAACGCGTTAAGTCGACCGCCTGGGGAGTACGGCCGCAAGGTTAAAACTCAAATGAATTGACGGGGGCCCGCACAAGCGGTGGAGCATGTGGTTTAATTCGATGCAACGCGAAGAACCTTACCTGGTCTTGACATCCACGGAAGTTTTCAGAGATGAGAATGTGCCTTCGGGAACCGTGAGACAGGTGCTGCATGGCTGTCGTCAGCTCGTGTTGTGAAATGTTGGGTTAAGTCCCGCAACGAGCGCAACCCTTATCCTTTGTTGCCAGCGGTCCGGCCGGGAACTCAAAGGAGACTGCCAGTGATAAACTGGAGGAAGGTGGGGATGACGTCAAGTCATCATGGCCCTTACGACCAGGGCTACACACGTGCTACAATGGCGCATACAAAGAGAAGCGACCTCGCGAGAGCAAGCGGACCTCATAAAGTGCGTCGTAGTCCGGATTGGAGTCTGCAACTCGACTCCATGAAGTCGGAATCGCTAGTAATCGTGGATCAGAATGCCACGGTGAATACGTTCCCGGGCCTTGTACACACCGCCCGTCACACCATGGGAGTGGGTTGCAAAAGAAGTAGGTAGCTTAACCTTCGGGAGGGCGCTTACCACTTTGTGATTCATGACTGGGGTGAAGTCGTAACAAGGTAACCGTAGGGGAACCTGCGGTTGGATCACCTCCTTACCTTAAAGAACTGTACTTTGCAGTGCTCACACAGATTGTCTGATGAAAAGTGAATAGCAAGGCGTTTACGCGTTGGGAGTGAGGCTGAAGAGAATAAGGCCGTTCGCTTTCTATTAATGAAAGCTCACCCTACACGAAAATATCACGCAGCGCGTGATAAGCAATTTTCGTGTCCCCTTCGTCTAGAGGCCCAGGACACCGCCCTTTCACGGCGGTAACAGGGGTTCGAATCCCCTAGGGGACGCCACTTGCTGGTTTGTGAGTGAAAGTCGCCGACCTTAATATCGTTAAAGATGACTTACGAGTCATGTTTAAGATATTTGCTCTTTAAAAATCTGGATCAAGCTGAAAATTGAAACACTGAACAACGAGAGTTGTTCGTGAGTCTCTCAAATTTTCGCAACACGATGATGAATCGAAAGAAACATTTTCGGGTTGTGAGGTTAAGCGACTAAGCGTACACGGTGGATGCCCTGGCAGTCAGAGGCGATGAAGGACGTGCTAATCTGCGATAAGCGTCGGTAAGGTGATATGAACCGTTATAACCGGCGATTTCCGAATGGGGAAACCCAGTGTGATTCGTCACACTATCATTAACTGAATCCATAGGTTAATGAGGCGAACCGGGGGAACTGAAACATCTAAGTACCCCGAGGAAAAGAAATCAACCGAGATTCCCCCAGTAGCGGCGAGCGAACGGGGAGGAGCCCAGAGCCTGAATCAGTGTGTGTGTTAGTGGAAGCGTCTGGAAAGGCGCGCGATACAGGGTGACAGCCCCGTACACAAAAATGCACATATTGTGAGCTCGATGAGTAGGGCGGGACACGTGGTATCCTGTCTGAATATGGGGGGACCATCCTCCAAGGCTAAATACTCCTGACTGACCGATAGTGAACCAGTACCGTGAGGGAAAGGCGAAAAGAACCCCGGCGAGGGGAGTGAAAAAGAACCTGAAACCGTGTACGTACAAGCAGTGGGAGCCTCTTTATGGGGTGACTGCGTACCTTTTGTATAATGGGTCAGCGACTTATATTCTGTAGCAAGGTTAACCGAATAGGGGAGCCGAAGGGAAACCGAGTCTTAACTGGGCGTTAAGTTGCAGGGTATAGACCCGAAACCCGGTGATCTAGCCATGGGCAGGTTGAAGGTTGGGTAACACTAACTGGAGGACCGAACCGACTAATGTTGAAAAATTAGCGGATGACTTGTGGCTGGGGGTGAAAGGCCAATCAAACCGGGAGATAGCTGGTTCTCCCCGAAAGCTATTTAGGTAGCGCCTCGTGAATTCATCTCCGGGGGTAGAGCACTGTTTCGGCAAGGGGGTCATCCCGACTTACCAACCCGATGCAAACTGCGAATACCGGAGAATGTTATCACGGGAGACACACGGCGGGTGCTAACGTCCGTCGTGAAGAGGGAAACAACCCAGACCGCCAGCTAAGGTCCCAAAGTCATGGTTAAGTGGGAAACGATGTGGGAAGGCCCAGACAGCCAGGATGTTGGCTTAGAAGCAGCCATCATTTAAAGAAAGCGTAATAGCTCACTGGTCGAGTCGGCCTGCGCGGAAGATGTAACGGGGCTAAACCATGCACCGAAGCTGCGGCAGCGACGCTTATGCGTTGTTGGGTAGGGGAGCGTTCTGTAAGCCTGCGAAGGTGTACTGTGAGGTATGCTGGAGGTATCAGAAGTGCGAATGCTGACATAAGTAACGATAAAGCGGGTGAAAAGCCCGCTCGCCGGAAGACCAAGGGTTCCTGTCCAACGTTAATCGGGGCAGGGTGAGTCGACCCCTAAGGCGAGGCCGAAAGGCGTAGTCGATGGGAAACAGGTTAATATTCCTGTACTTGGTGTTACTGCGAAGGGGGGACGGAGAAGGCTATGTTGGCCGGGCGACGGTTGTCCCGGTTTAAGCGTGTAGGCTGGTTTTCCAGGCAAATCCGGAAAATCAAGGCTGAGGCGTGATGACGAGGCACTACGGTGCTGAAGCAACAAATGCCCTGCTTCCAGGAAAAGCCTCTAAGCATCAGGTAACATCGAATCGTACCCCAAACCGACACAGGTGGTCAGGTAGAGAATACCAAGGCGCTTGAGAGAACTCGGGTGAAGGAACTAGGCAAAATGGTGCCGTAACTTCGGGAGAAGGCACGCTGATATGTAGGTGAAGCGACTTGCTCGTGGAGCTGAAATCAGTCGAAGATACCAGCTGGCTGCAACTGTTTATTAAAAACACAGCACTGTGCAAACACGAAAGTGGACGTATACGGTGTGACGCCTGCCCGGTGCCGGAAGGTTAATTGATGGGGTTAGCGGTAACGCGAAGCTCTTGATCGAAGCCCCGGTAAACGGCGGCCGTAACTATAACGGTCCTAAGGTAGCGAAATTCCTTGTCGGGTAAGTTCCGACCTGCACGAATGGCGTAATGATGGCCAGGCTGTCTCCACCCGAGACTCAGTGAAATTGAACTCGCTGTGAAGATGCAGTGTACCCGCGGCAAGACGGAAAGACCCCGTGAACCTTTACTATAGCTTGACACTGAACATTGAGCCTTGATGTGTAGGATAGGTGGGAGGCTTTGAAGTGTGGACGCCAGTCTGCATGGAGCCGACCTTGAAATACCACCCTTTAATGTTTGATGTTCTAACGTTGGCCCGTAATCCGGGTTGCGGACAGTGTCTGGTGGGTAGTTTGACTGGGGCGGTCTCCTCCTAAAGAGTAACGGAGGAGCACGAAGGTTGGCTAATCCTGGTCGGACATCAGGAGGTTAGTGCAATGGCATAAGCCAGCTTGACTGCGAGCGTGACGGCGCGAGCAGGTGCGAAAGCAGGTCATAGTGATCCGGTGGTTCTGAATGGAAGGGCCATCGCTCAACGGATAAAAGGTACTCCGGGGATAACAGGCTGATACCGCCCAAGAGTTCATATCGACGGCGGTGTTTGGCACCTCGATGTCGGCTCATCACATCCTGGGGCTGAAGTAGGTCCCAAGGGTATGGCTGTTCGCCATTTAAAGTGGTACGCGAGCTGGGTTTAGAACGTCGTGAGACAGTTCGGTCCCTATCTGCCGTGGGCGCTGGAGAACTGAGGGGGGCTGCTCCTAGTACGAGAGGACCGGAGTGGACGCATCACTGGTGTTCGGGTTGTCATGCCAATGGCACTGCCCGGTAGCTAAATGCGGAAGAGATAAGTGCTGAAAGCATCTAAGCACGAAACTTGCCCCGAGATGAGTTCTCCCTGACCCTTTAAGGGTCCTGAAGGAACGTTGAAGACGACGACGTTGATAGGCCGGGTGTGTAAGCGCAGCGATGCGTTGAGCTAACCGGTACTAATGAACCGTGAGGCTTAACCTTACAACGCCGAAGATGTTTTGGCGGATTGAGAGAATTTCAGCTTGGATCCAGAGTCCGAAGGATTTTGCGCTGAGACAAGGCGGCAAATGAAGCGAAGGAAGGAGCATACTGAAGTATGTGACTGATTTTCGCGAATGCAGCCAACGCAGTATCAGCACAAAAGACACAGGACAGAGCACAGGAATTTGCCTGGCGGCCGTAGCGCGGTGGTCCCACCTGACCCCATGCCGAACTCAGAAGTGAAACGCCGTAGCGCCGATGGTAGTGTGGGGTCTCCCCATGCGAGAGTAGGGAACTGCCAGGCATCAAATTAGAAAAACCCCGGTCCATAAGGCCGGGGTTTTTTGCATATCAATTATTTGCATGATGAAGGGAATCTCATGTCAGTTCTGTATATCCAAATTCGTCGTAATCAAATTACTGTTCGCGATCTTGAAAGCAAACGTGAAGTGTCAGGAGAGGCTGCCTTCAGTAACCAGCGCCTGTTAATCGCCAATTTCTTTGTTGCAGAAAAAGTTCTGCAAGATCTTGTTTTGCAACTCCACCCACGTTCACCCTGGTACTCTTTTTTGCCAGCAAAACGTATGGATATTGTTGTGAGCGCGCTGGAAATGAATGAGGGCGGTTTGTCACAGGTTGAGGAACGCATTCTTCATGAAGTGGTCGCTGGTGCAACGTTAATGAAATATCGCCATTTCCACATCCATGCGCAATCAGTGGTGCTCAGTGATAGTGCGGTCATGGCAATGCTTAAGCAGAAATAATCATGTCACCATTGGTGGGTACGAAACCTGAAGTTCAGCTCACCGGGATGAGAAAAAAAATGCCTACGCCTCCACATACGCCAGATTCAGCAACGGATACGGTTTCCCCAAATCGTCCACCTCAGAGCGTCCCGTAACCTTAAATCCCAACTTCTTATAGAACCCTACCGCCCGGGCATTTTGCTCATTAACATTGGTTGTCAGTTCCGGTGCCATCGAGAGCGCATGTTCCACCAGCATCCGACCCACGCCGCAGCCGCGCACATCAGGATCGATAAACAGCGCATCCATATGCTGCCCACTTAACAACATAAACCCAACCGGCCGATCCCGCTCATTAACCGCGACCCACAACGGCGCTTCCGGCAGGAAGGAACGTACCAGCTCTTCCAGCTCGGCCCGATACTCTGCTGATAAAAAATCGTGAGTGGCATCGACAGAACGGCACCAAATCGCAACCAGTTCTTCCCCTTCCTCATGCCGTGAGCGGCGAATACTAATAACCATTTTCTCTCCTTTTCGTCATTCTTATATTCTAACGTAGCCTTTTCCTTGAAACTTTCTCACCTTCAACATGCAGGCTCGACATTGGCAAATTTTCTGGTTATCTTCAGCTATCTGGATGTCTAAACGTATAAGCGTATGTAGTGAGGTAATCAGGTTATGCCGATTCGTGTGCCGGACGAGCTACCCGCCGTCAATTTCTTGCGTGAAGAAAACGTCTTTGTGATGACAACTTCTCGCGCGTCTGGTCAGGAAATTCGTCCGCTAAAGGTGCTTATCCTTAACCTGATGCCGAAGAAGATCGAAACTGAAAATCAGTTTTTGCGCCTGCTTTCAAACTCACCTTTGCAGGTCGATATTCAGCTGTTGCGCATCGATTCCCGTGAATCGCGCAACACGCCCGCAGAGCATCTGAATAACTTCTACTGTAACTTTGAAGATATTCAGGAACAAAACTTTGACGGTCTGATAGTTACCGGCGCGCCGCTGGGACTGGTGGAGTTTAATGACGTCGCTTACTGGCCGCAGATCAAACAGGTGCTGGAGTGGTCGAAAGATCACGTCACCTCAACGCTGTTTGTCTGTTGGGCGGTCCAGGCCGCGCTCAATATCCTCTACGGCATTCCTAAGCAAACCCGCACCGACAAACTATCTGGCGTTTACGAGCATCATATTCTCCATCCTCATGCGCTTCTGACGCGTGGCTTTGATGATTCATTCCTGGCACCGCATTCGCGCTATGCTGACTTTCCGGCAGCGTTGATTCGTGATTACACCGATCTGGAAATTCTGGCGGAGACAGAAGAAGGGGATGCCTATCTGTTTGCCAGCAAAGATAAGCGCATTGCCTTTGTGACGGGCCATCCCGAATATGATGCGCAAACGCTGGCGCAGGAATTTTTCCGCGATGTGGAAGCCGGACTAGACCCGGATGTACCGTATAACTATTTCCCGCATAATGATCCGCAAAATACACCGCGAGCGAGCTGGCGTAGTCACGGTAATTTGCTGTTTACCAACTGGCTCAACTATTACGTCTACCAGATCACGCCATACGATCTACGGCACATGAATCCAACGCTGGATTAATCATCTGTGATAGTCGATCGTTAAGCGATTCAGCACCTTACCTCAGGCACCTTCGGGTGCCTTTTTTATTTCCGAAACGCACCTTAGTAGGTGAACAAATTTTATTTATATTGTTATCAATAAGTTATTAAGTATTTTTAATTTAAATGGAAATTGTTTTTGATTTTGCATTTTAAATGAGTAGTCTTAGTTGTGCTGAACGAAAAGCGCACAACGATCCTTCGTTCACAGTGGGGAAGTTTTCGGATCCATGACGAGGAGCAGCACGATGACTGAACAGGCAACAACAACCGATGAACTGGTTTTCACAAGGCCGTATGGCGAGCAGGAGAAGCAAATTCTTACTGCCGAAGCGGTAGAGTTTCTGACTGAGCTGGTGACGCATTTTACGCCACAACGCAATAAACTTCTGGCAGCGCGCATTCAGCAGCAGCAGGATATCGATAACGGAACATTGCCTGATTTTATTTCGGAAACAGCTTCCATTCGTGATGTTGACTGGAAAATTCGTGGTATTCCTGCGGACTTAGAAGATCGTCGGGTAGAGATTACCGGACCCGTAGAGCGCAAGATGGTGATCAACGCGCTCAACGCCAATGTGAAAGTCTTTATGGCCGATTTTGAGGATTCACTGGCCCCGGACTGGAACAAAGTGATCGATGGGCAAATTAACCTGCGCGATGCAGTTAATGGCACCATCAGTTACACCAATGAAGCAGGCAAAATTTACCAGCTCAAGCCCAATCCAGCGGTGTTGATTTGTCGGGTACGCGGTCTGCACTTGCCGGAAAAACATGTCACCTGGCGTGGTGAGGCAATCCCTGGCAGCCTGTTTGATTTTGCGCTCTACTTCTTTCACAACTACCAGGCCTTACTGGCAAAAGGCAGTGGCCCCTATTTCTATCTGCCAAAAACCCAGTCCTGGCAGGAAGCGGCCTGGTGGAGCGAAGTCTTCAGCTATGCAGAAGATCGCTTTAATCTGGCGCGCGGCACCATCAAGGCGACGTTGCTGATTGAAACGCTGCCCGCCGTGTTCCAGATGGATGAAATCCTTCACGCGCTGCGTGACCATATTGTTGGTCTGAACTGCGGTCGTTGGGATTACATCTTCAGCTATATCAAAACGTTGAAAAACTATCCCGATCGCGTCCTGCCAGACAGACAGGCTGTGACGATGGATAAACCGTTCCTTAATGCCTATTCACGCCTGTTAATCAAAACCTGCCATAAACGCGGCGCATTTGCGATGGGCGGCATGGCAGCGTTTATTCCGAGCAAAGATGAAGAGCGCAATAACCAGGTGCTCAACAAAGTAAAAGCGGATAAATCGCTGGAAGCCAATAACGGTCACGATGGCACATGGATTGCCCACCCGGGCCTTGCGGATACGGCAATGGCGGTATTCAACGACATTCTCGGCTCCCGTAAAAATCAGCTTGAAGTGATGCGCGAACAAGACGCGCCGATTACTGCCGATCAGCTGCTGGCACCTTGTGATGGTGAACGCACCGAAGAAGGTATGCGCGCCAACATTCGCGTGGCTGTGCAGTACATCGAAGCATGGATCTCCGGCAACGGCTGCGTGCCGATTTATGGCCTGATGGAAGATGCGGCGACGGCTGAAATTTCCCGTACCTCCATCTGGCAGTGGATCCATCACCAAAAAACGTTGAGTAATGGCAAACCGGTGACCAAAGCCTTGTTCCGCCAGATGCTGGGCGAAGAGATGAAAGTCATTGCCAGCGAACTGGGCGAAGAACGTTTCTCCCAGGGGCGTTTTGACGATGCCGCACGCTTGATGGAACAGATCACCACTTCCGATGAGTTAATTGATTTCCTGACCCTGCCAGGCTACCGCCTGTTAGCGTAAACCACCACATAACTATGGAGCATCTGCACATGAAAACCCGTACACAACAAATTGAAGAATTACAGAAAGAGTGGACTCAACCGCGTTGGGAAGGCATTACTCGCCCATACAGCGCGGAAGATGTGGTGAAATTACGCGGTTCAGTCAATCCTGAATGCACGCTGGCGCAACTGGGCGCGGCGAAAATGTGGCGTCTGCTGCATGGCGAGTCGAAAAAAGGCTACATCAACAGCCTCGGTGCACTGACTGGCGGTCAGGCGCTGCAACAGGCGAAAGCGGGTATTGAAGCAGTCTATCTGTCGGGATGGCAGGTAGCGGCGGACGCTAACCTGGCGGCCAGCATGTATCCGGATCAGTCGCTCTATCCGGCAAACTCGGTGCCAGCTGTGGTGGAGCGGATCAACAACACCTTCCGCCGTGCGGATCAGATCCAATGGTCCGCGGGCATTGAGCCGGGCGATCCGCGCTATGTCGATTACTTCCTGCCGATCGTTGCCGATGCGGAAGCCGGTTTTGGCGGTGTCCTGAATGCCTTTGAACTGATGAAAGCGATGATTGAAGCCGGTGCAGCGGCAGTTCACTTCGAAGATCAGCTGGCATCAGTGAAGAAATGCGGTCATATGGGCGGTAAAGTACTGGTGCCAACTCAGGAAGCAATCCAGAAACTGGTTGCGGCGCGTCTGGCTGCCGACGTTACGGGCGTTCCAACCCTGCTGGTTGCACGTACCGATGCTGATGCGGCGGATTTGATCACCTCCGATTGCGACCCGTATGACAGCGAATTTATTACCGGCGAGCGCACCAACGAAGGCTTCTTCCGTACTCATGCAGGCATTGAGCAAGCAATCAGCCGTGGCCTGGCGTATGCGCCATATGCTGACCTGGTTTGGTGTGAAACCTCTACGCCGGATCTGGAACTGGCGCGTCGCTTTGCACAAGCTATCCACGCGAAATATCCAGGCAAACTGCTGGCTTATAACTGCTCGCCGTCCTTCAACTGGCAGAAAAATCTCGACGACAAAACTATTGCCAGCTTCCAGCAGCAGCTGTCGGATATGGGCTACAAGTTCCAGTTCATCACCCTGGCAGGCATCCACAGCATGTGGTTTAACATGTTCGACCTGGCAAACGCCTATGCCCAGGGCGAAGGTATGAAGCACTATGTTGAAAAAGTGCAGCAACCGGAATTTGCCGCCGCGAAAGATGGCTACACCTTCGTATCTCACCAGCAGGAAGTGGGTACAGGTTATTTCGATAAAGTGACGACCATTATTCAGGGCGGCACGTCTTCAGTCACCGCGCTGACCGGCTCCACCGAAGAATCGCAGTTCTAAGCAACT
Source organism: Escherichia sp. HH091_1A (assembly GCF_030295175.1). Taxonomy (NCBI): domain Bacteria; kingdom Pseudomonadati; phylum Pseudomonadota; class Gammaproteobacteria; order Enterobacterales; family Enterobacteriaceae; genus Escherichia; species Escherichia sp. HH091_1A. The sequence continues at coordinate 4,915,968 of NZ_AP025747.1, forward strand.
GATACACGTTGCTGATTGTAGGCCGGATAACGCGTTCACGCCGCATCCGGCAATCGGTGCACGATGCCTGATGCGACGCTTGCGCGTCTTATTAGGCCTACAACCGTTGCTGACCGTAGGCTGGATAAGACGTTCACGCCGCATCCGGCAATCAACGCCTGATGCGACGATTTGCGCGTCTTATCCGGCAATTCACTGCTCCTGATGAGGGCAACAAATGCCGCGTGGCCTGGAATTACTGATTGCACAAACCATTCTGCAAGGCTTCGACGCTCAGTATGGTCGATTCCTCGAAGTGACTTCCGGGGCGCAGCAGCGTTTCGAACAAGCCGACTGGCACGCTGTCCAGCAGGCGATGAAAAACCGTATCCATCTTTACGATCATCACGTGGGTCTGGTGGTGGAGCAACTGCGCTGCATTACTAACGGTCAAAGCACGGACGCGGCATTTTTACTGCGCGTTAAAGAGCATTACACCCGGCTGTTGCCGGACTACCCGCGTTTCGAGATTGCGGAGAGCTTTTTTAACTCCGTGTACTGTCGGTTATTTGACCACCGCTCGCTTACTCCCGAGCGGCTTTTTATCTTTAGCTCCCAGCCAGAGCGCCGTTTTCGTACCATTCCCCGCCCGCTGGCGAAAGACTTTCACCCCGATCACGGCTGGGAATCTCTGCTGATGCGCGTTATCAGCGATCTGCCGTTGCGTCTGCGCTGGCAAAATAAAAGCCGTGACATTCATTACATCGTTCGCCATCTGACGGAAACGCTGGGGACAGACAACCTCGCGGAAAGCCATTTACAGGTGGCGAACGAACTGTTTTATCGCAATAAAGCCGCCTGGCTGGTGGGCAAACTGATCACGCCTTTCGGCACATTGCCATTTTTGCTGCCGATCCACCAGACGGACGACGGCGAGTTATTTATTGATACTTGCCTGACGACGACCGCCGAAGCGAGCATCGTCTTTGGCTTCGCACGCTCCTATTTTATGGTTTATGCACCGCTGCCCGCAGCACTGGTCGAGTGGCTACGGGAAATTCTGCCAGGTAAAACGACCGCAGAATTGTATATGGCTATCGGCTGCCAGAAGCACGCTAAAACCGAGAGCTACCGCGAATATCTCGTTTATCTACAGGGCTGTAATGAGCAGTTTATTGAAGCGCCGGGTATTCGTGGGATGGTGATGCTGGTGTTCACGCTGCCAGGTTTTGACCGGGTGTTCAAAGTGATTAAAGACAAGTTCGCGCCGCAGAAAGAGATGTCTGCCGCTCACGTTCGTGCCTGCTACCAACTGGTTAAAGAGCACGATCGCGTGGGTCGAATGGCGGACACCCAGGAGTTTGAAAACTTTGTGCTGGAGAAGCGGCATATTTCCCCGGCATTAATGGCATTACTGCTCCAGGAAGCAGCGGAAAAAATCACCGTTCTCGGCGAACAAATTGTGATTCGCCATCTTTATATTGAGCGGCGGATGGTGCCGCTCAATATCTGGCTGGAACAAGTGGAAGGTCAGCAGTTGCGCGACGCCATTGAAGAATACGGCAACGCCATTCGCCAGCTTGCTGCCGCCAACATCTTCCCCGGCGACATGCTGTTTAAAAACTTCGGTGTCACCCGTCACGGGCGCGTGGTGTTTTATGATTACGATGAAATTTGCTACATGACGGAAGTAAACTTCCGCGACATCCCACCGTCGCGCTACCCGGAGGACGAACTTGCCAGCGAACCGTGGTACAGCGTCTCGCCGGGCGATGTTTTCCCGGAAGAATTCCGCCACTGGCTTTGCGCCGATCCGCGCATTGGTCCGCTGTTTGAAGAGATGCACGCCGACCTGTTCCGCGCCGATTACTGGCGCGCACTACAAAACCGCATACGTGAAGGGCATGTGGAAGATGTTTATGCGTACCGGCGCAGGCAACGGTTTAGCGTGCGATTCGTATAAATCAGAGGCGAAAATGTCACCGCATCCCGCTGTAGGCCAGCGTCACTTCCTTCGCAGCTTTAATCACCATCGCACCAAACTCGGTTACGCGATCATCGGTAATACGTGAAATCGGTCCGGAAATCGAAATTGCCGCAAATGGTTCGCGGTGCTCGTCGAAAATACACGCTGCGAGGCAACGCAGCCCCAGCGCATGTTCCTCATCGTCAAATGAATAACCCCGTTTTCGCGTTTGGGCGAGATCTTCTTTTAAATGTACAGGAGACACCAGTGTTGCGTGGGTATAGGCATGTAACCCTTTGCGATGCAGTAACTTCGTCACCTGCTCTTCACTTAACTGGGCTAAAAAGGCTTTACCCGCACCGGAAGCGTGCATCGGTAATTTACCGCCAATAGGGGCGGACATACGCATCAGGTGCGTACACTGTACCTGGTCGATAATAATCGCTTCGTGATCGCTTTGATCAAGCACCGCCATATTTACCGTTTCGCCAGACTCTTCCATTAGATTGCGCAGGATAGGGTGAACAATGGCTAACAAATTACGGCTCTGGAGAAAGCTGCTGCCGACCATAAAGGCATGTGCGCCGATTGCCCAGTGTCCCAGTTCGCCGACTTGACGCACGAAACCCTGCTGTTGCATCGTGGTTAGCAGGCGGTGGGTTGTGGAATTGGGTAACCCGGCTTGTTGCGCCAGTTCCGTGAGTGCCACACTGCCATTGGATTCGGCAATCCACTCCAGTAATTTCAGACCACGCGTTAAAGACTGAACCTGCCCAGTCGCTGGTGCGGTGGCAACGGCGGGTTTTCTGCCGCGTTTCGCGGGAATGGGTGCGACCATGACAGTCTCCTTTTTCTGTATCGTGGAAATCATTTTCATTTTTATTGTTAGCTAATGCAATAGTTGCTGAACTGATCCGATGAGTTAATGTTGAACAAATCTCATGTTGCGTGGTGCTCGCTTTTACCACAGATGCGTTTATGCCAGTATGGTTTGTTGAATTTTTATTAAATCTGGGTTGAGCGTGTCGGGAGCAAGTGTGAGCAGCAAAGTGGAACAACTGCGTGCGCAGTTAAATGAACGTATTCTGGTGCTGGACGGCGGTATGGGCACTATGATCCAGAGCTATCGACTGAACGAAGCCGATTTTCGTGGTGAACGCTTTGCCGACTGGCCATGCGATCTCAAAGGCAACAACGACCTACTGGTGCTCAGCAAACCGGAAGTGATCGCCGCTATCCACAACGCCTACTTTGAAGCGGGTGCGGATATCATCGAAACCAACACCTTCAACTCCACGACCATTGCGATGGCGGATTACCAGATGGAATCCCTGTCGGCGGAAATCAACTTTGCGGCGGCGAAGCTGGCGCGTGCCTGTGCTGACGAGTGGACCGCCCGTACGCCGGAGAAACCGCGCTATGTTGCCGGCGTTCTCGGCCCAACCAATCGCACGGCGTCTATTTCTCCGGACGTCAACGATCCGGCATTCCGCAACATCACTTTTGACCAGCTGGTGGCGGCCTATCGTGAATCCACCAAAGCGCTGGTGGAAGGTGGTGCGGACCTGATCCTGATTGAAACCGTTTTCGACACCCTTAACGCCAAAGCGGCGGTCTTTGCGGTGAAAACGGAGTTTGAAGCGCTGGGCGTTGAGCTGCCGATTATGATCTCCGGCACCATCACCGACGCCTCCGGGCGCACGCTCTCCGGGCAGACCACCGAAGCATTTTACAACTCATTGCGCCACGCCGAAGCCCTGACTTTCGGCCTGAACTGTGCGCTGGGGCCAGATGAACTGCGCCAGTACGTGCAGGAGCTGTCACGGATTGCGGAATGCTACGTCACCGCGCACCCGAACGCCGGGCTGCCCAACGCCTTTGGTGAATACGATCTCGACGCCGACACGATGGCAAAACAAATACGTGAATGGGCACAAGCGGGCTTTCTCAATATCGTCGGCGGCTGCTGTGGCACCACGCCACAACATATTGCAGCGATGAGTCGTGCTGTAGAAGGATTAGCGCCGCGCAAACTGCCGGAAATTCCCGTAGCCTGCCGTTTGTCTGGCCTGGAGCCGCTGAACATTGGCGACGATAGCCTGTTTGTGAACGTGGGTGAACGCACCAACGTCACCGGTTCCGCTAAGTTCAAGCGCCTGATCAAAGAAGAGAAATACAGCGAGGCGCTGGATGTGGCGCGTCAGCAGGTGGAAAACGGTGCGCAGATTATCGATATCAACATGGATGAAGGGATGCTCGACGCCGAAGCGGCGATGGTGCGTTTTCTCAATCTGATTGCCGGTGAACCGGATATCGCTCGCGTGCCGATTATGATCGACTCCTCAAAATGGGAGGTCATTGAAAAAGGTCTGAAGTGTATCCAGGGCAAAGGCATTGTTAACTCTATCTCGATGAAAGAGGGCGTCGATGCCTTTATTCATCACGCGAAACTGTTGCGTCGCTACGGTGCGGCAGTCGTGGTGATGGCCTTTGACGAACAGGGCCAGGCCGATACCCGCGCACGGAAAATCGAGATTTGCCGTCGGGCGTACAAAATCCTCACCGAAGAGGTTGGCTTCCCGCCAGAAGATATCATCTTTGACCCGAACATCTTCGCGGTCGCAACTGGCATTGAAGAGCACAACAACTACGCGCAGGACTTTATCGGCGCGTGTGAAGACATCAAACGTGAACTGCCGCACGCGCTGATTTCCGGCGGCGTTTCTAACGTTTCGTTCTCATTCCGTGGCAACGATCCGGTGCGCGAAGCCATTCACGCGGTGTTCCTCTACTACGCTATTCGCAATGGCATGGATATGGGGATCGTCAACGCCGGGCAACTGGCGATTTACGACGACCTACCCGCTGAACTGCGCGACGCGGTGGAAGATGTGATTCTTAATCGTCGCGACGATGGCACCGAGCGTTTACTGGAGCTTGCCGAGAAATATCGCGGCAGCAAAACCGACGACACCGCTAACGCCCAGCAGGCGGAGTGGCGCTCGTGGGAAGTGAATAAACGTCTGGAATACTCGTTGGTCAAAGGCATTACCGAGTTTATCGAGCAGGATACCGAAGAAGCCCGCCAGCAGGCTACGCGCCCGATTGAAGTGATTGAAGGCCCGTTGATGGACGGCATGAACGTGGTCGGCGATCTGTTTGGCGAAGGGAAAATGTTCCTGCCGCAGGTGGTGAAATCGGCGCGCGTCATGAAACAGGCGGTGGCGTATCTCGAACCGTTTATTGAAGCCAGCAAAGAGCAGGGCAAAACCAACGGCAAGATGGTGATCGCTACAGTGAAGGGCGACGTCCACGATATCGGTAAAAATATCGTTGGCGTGGTGCTGCAATGTAACAACTACGAAATTGTTGATCTCGGCGTGATGGTGCCTGCGGAAAAAATTCTCCGTACCGCCAAAGAAGTGAATGCTGATTTGATTGGCCTTTCAGGATTGATCACGCCGTCGCTGGATGAAATGGTTAACGTGGCGAAAGAGATGGAGCGTCAGGGTTTCACCATTCCGTTACTGATCGGCGGCGCGACCACCTCTAAAGCGCACACGGCGGTGAAAATCGAGCAAAACTACAGTGGCCCGACGGTGTATGTGCAGAACGCCTCACGCACCGTTGGTGTGGTGGCGGCGCTGCTTTCTGACACTCAGCGTGATGATTTTGTCGCTCGTACCCGTAAAGAGTACGAAACCGTACGTATTCAACATGGGCGCAAGAAACCGCGCACACTGCCAGTCACGCTGGAAGCGGCGCGCGATAACGACTTCGCTTTTGACTGGCAGGCTTATACGCCGCCGGTGGCGCACCGTCTCGGCGTGCAGGAAGTGGAAGCCAGCATCGAAACGCTGCGTAATTACATCGACTGGACGCCGTTCTTTATGACCTGGTCACTGGCTGGGAAGTATCCGCGCATTCTGGAAGATGAAGTGGTGGGTGAAGAGGCGCAGCGGCTGTTTAAAGACGCCAACGACATGCTGGATAAATTAAGCGCCGAGAAAACGCTGAATCCGCGTGGCGTGGTGGGGCTGTTCCCGGCAAACCGTGTGGGCGATGACATTGAAATCTACCGTGACGAAACGCGTACCCATGTGATCAACGTCAGCCACCATCTGCGTCAACAGACCGAAAAAACGGGCTTCGCTAACTACTGTCTCGCTGACTTCGTTGCGCCGAAGCTTTCTGGTAAAGCAGATTACATCGGCGCATTTGCCGTGACTGGCGGACTGGAAGAGGACGCACTGGCTGATGCCTTTGAAGCACAGCACGATGATTACAACAAAATCATGGTGAAAGCGCTTGCCGACCGTTTAGCCGAAGCCTTTGCGGAGTATCTCCATGAGCGTGTGCGTAAAGTCTACTGGGGCTATGCGCCGAACGAGAACCTCAGCAACGAAGAGCTGATCCGCGAAAACTATCAGGGAATCCGCCCGGCACCAGGCTACCCGGCCTGCCCGGAACATACGGAAAAAGCCACCATCTGGGAGTTGCTGGAAGTGGAAAAACATACCGGCATGAAACTTACAGAATCTTTCGCCATGTGGCCCGGTGCATCGGTTTCGGGTTGGTACTTCAGCCACCCGGACAGCAAGTATTACGCGGTAGCGCAAATTCAGCGCGACCAGGTCGAAGACTATGCCCGCCGTAAAGGTATGAGCGTCTCAGATGTTGAACGCTGGCTGGCACCGAATCTGGGGTATGACGCGGACTGATTCACAAATCTGTCACTTTTCCTTACAACAAACAGGGCGCTCAATGAGTGCCCTGTCTCTTTATTAATATGAAACACTTATACTGGAATCAGGCTGGAATAATCTTAGCCGGAAAAACGAAGGTCAAAAGGCACAGTAAAGATGCCAGTCAGCGTGTTTCCGGTCCTTTGGTCATTCAATTGCTTCAGGAACATATAACGATAAGGAGAACCTGAACTCGTGTTAACGCTGCTTCACCTGCTTTCTGCCGTCGCCCTGCTGGTCTGGGGGACTCATATTGTTCGAACCGGCGTAATGCGCGTCTTCGGCGCGCGTTTGCGTACTGTTCTTAGCCGAAGCGTCGAAAAGAAGCCGCTTGCCTTTTGCGCGGGGATCGGCGTTACAGCACTGGTGCAGAGCAGTAATGCCACCACCATGCTGGTGACCTCGTTTGTCGCCCAGGATCTGGTTGCTCTCGCGCCTGCGCTGGTGATTGTGCTGGGTGCAGATGTCGGGACGGCGCTAATGGCGCGTATTCTCACCTTCGACTTATCCTGGCTGTCACCGTTACTTATTTTTATCGGCGTGATTTTTTTCCTCGGCCGCAAACAGTCACGCGCCGGGCAACTAGGCCGTGTCGGTATTGGTCTTGGGCTGATTTTACTGGCGCTGGAATTGATTGTGCAGGCCGTAACGCCGATCACCCAGGCAAACGGCGTTCAGGTGATCTTTGCCTCGCTAACCGGCGATATTCTGCTGGATGCGCTGATTGGCGCGATGTTCGCCATTATCAGCTACTCCAGCCTTGCTGCTGTACTGCTGACCGCGACTCTGACCGCCGCAGGCATTATCTCCTTCCCGGTGGCGCTCTGTCTGGTGATTGGTGCTAACCTCGGTTCCGGCCTGCTGGCGATGCTCAACAACAGTGCCGCCAATGCCGCAGCCCGCCGTGTCGCGCTGGGTAGTCTGCTGTTTAAGCTGGTGGGTAGCCTGATTATCCTGCCGTTTGTTCATTTGCTGGCAGAGACAATGGGGAAGTTGTCATTGCCAAAAGCGGAACTGGTGATCTATTTCCACGTCTTCTACAACCTTGTACGCTGCCTGGTCATGCTGCCATTTGTTGACCCGATGGCACGGTTTTGCAAAACGATTATTCGCGATGAACCGGAACTGGATACCCAGCTACGGCCTAAACATCTGGATGTCAGCGCGCTAGATACGCCCACGCTTGCTCTGGCGAACGCTGCCCGCGAAACCCTGCGCATTGGCGACGCCATGGAACAGATGATGGAAGGGTTGAATAAAGTGATGCACGGCGAGCCACGGCAGGAGAAAGAGCTGCGTAAGTTGGCAGATGATATCAATGTTCTCTATACCGCCATTAAGCTGTATCTGGCGCGAATGCCAAAAGAGGAACTGGCAGAAGAAGAGTCGCGCCGCTGGGCGGAGATCATCGAAATGTCGCTCAACCTTGAACAGGCCTCCGATATCGTCGAGCGCATGGGGAGTGAAATTGCCGACAAATCGCTGGCTGCAAGGCGAGCATTTTCGCTTGATGGCTTGAAGGAACTGGATGCGCTCTATGAGCAATTGCTCAGTAATTTAAAACTGGCAATGTCGGTTTTCTTCTCTGGCGATGTTACCAGCGCCCGTCGTTTGCGCCGCAGCAAACATCGTTTTCGCATTCTTAATCGCCGCTATTCCCACGCCCACGTCGATCGCCTGCATCAGCAAAACGTGCAGAGCATTGAAACCAGTTCGCTTCATTTAGGCTTACTGGGAGATATGCAGCGTCTGAACTCGCTGTTTTGTTCGGTGGCTTACAGTGTGCTGGAACAGCCGGATGAAGATGAAGGACGGGACGAGTATTAATACCGTGCCCCTGTAGGCCTGATAAGACGCGTAAAGCGTCGCATCAGGCACTATGTACAAGATGCCGGATCATGCATCCGGCAATTCACTTAAAAACGGTGACCCGCTTCCAGCGGCACCGCTTCTTCACCAGCCTTAAACACATAAGTGGTGTTCGGGCCACCCAGCGTAGCGTGACCTTTACTTACTGTGATCCAGTTACCTTCCGGCAGACCAATAATCGTCAGTTCTGGCGCGACGACCAGCAGTTCGCGAATACGCTGCTCACGGGTTTCACCTTTATGGCCTTCCGGCAGCGCGTTGGTGAAGTGCGGGTTGATTTGCAGCGGGAACAGATTTAGCGCATCGAAACCTTGCGGATCGACAATCGGCATATCGTTGGTGGTACGAATGGTTGGGCAAGCAAGGTTAGCGCCTGCGCTCCAGCCAATATACAGCGCGCCACGTTTCACCACGTCAGTGATGGGTGTCAGCAGCCCGCGCTCGCGGCACTGTTTCAGCAACTGGAAAGTATTACCGCCGCCGACAATCACGATCTCAGCATTTTCAATCGCGGCAACGGGATCGACAACGCTATGAATACCGGTGACAGAAACACCCAGCGGAGCGAGAACCGCAGCCGTTTTCGCTGTGTAATCATCCCAGGTCTGCGTTACGCCCGCGAAAGGAATAAATACCGCTGAACGGCGACCCTGCAACTGTTCAGCAATCAGCGGCAGCGCGTGTTCCAGCCAGGCTTTACCCGGCAGCGTCGAGTTACTCAATAAAAGCAGTTCCATTACTTCTCCGGTTAGTAAGAAATCACGGGAGGCATGCTATCACTGTGATTTTAATCGCTTACTGACATGGCTCACGATGTCGCACATTGCTTCTGGAAAGTGATTTGAGCAGGTAACGAATTCAAGCCAATGGAAATAACAAATAGTTCGCTCATGACTATTTTTTATCAACCCAAAGGTACGGTATATTCCGTTTTTTACAGGAGAATTTATGCTGCCCGACTCATCAGTCCGTTTAAATAAATACATCAGCGAAAGCGGAATTTGCTCACGCCGCGAAGCGGATCGCTATATCGAGCAAGGCAATGTGTTCCTTAATGGCAAGCGAGCCACCATTGGCGATCAGGTGAAACCCGGCGACGTTGTGAAAGTAAATGGTCAGTTGATTGAGCCTCGGGAAGCCGAAGATTTGGTACTTATCGCCCTGAACAAGCCCGTCGGTATTGTCAGCACCACCGAAGATGGCGAGCGCGATAACATTGTCGATTTTGTTAACCACAGCAAACGCGTGTTCCCGATTGGCCGCCTGGATAAAGATTCCCAGGGGCTGATTTTCCTCACCAATCACGGCGATCTGGTGAATAAGATCCTCCGTGCGGGTAACGATCATGAGAAAGAGTATCTGGTTACGGTCGATAAACCAGTCACCGATGAGTTTATTCGTGGTATGGGGGCGGGGGTGCCGATCCTCGGGACGGTGACGAAAAAGTGCAAAGTCAAAAAAGAAGCGCCGTTTGTTTTTCGCATTACCCTGGTGCAGGGACTGAACCGTCAGATCCGTCGCATGTGCGAGCACTTTGGTTACGAAGTGAAAAAGCTGGAGCGTACGCGCATTATGAACGTCAGCTTAAGCGGCATTCCGCTGGGGGAGTGGCGCGATTTAACCGACGATGAGTTAATCGACCTCTTTAAACTCATCGAAAATTCCTCTTCCGAGGCAAAACCTAAAGCGAAAGCCAAACCGAAAACGGCGGGCATCAAACGTCCAGTCGTTAAGATGGAAAAAACGGCGGAAAAAGGTGGTCGCCCGGCGTCCAACGGTAAACGTTTCACCTCGCCGGGGCGCAAAAAGAAGGGGCGCTAATCAGCGCCTACCACGCGTCGACGTATTTGCCGACCAGCTAAACGATGCTTCGGGATCGGGTTTATAAGCCTGCTTTTTCTTCAACTGGCGGGCTTTTTTTGCTTCAGCCTCACGCTCAACCATTAATTTATCGATGTACTCTTTCTTAATGCTGTTAGTTTCCGAGTTGGTCAGCACGCGACCATGCGCAATACGCGCCCGATCCAGCAGTGTTTTAAGTTCACGCTGCTCGCGTTCAGTCATCTCTTTTTGGGTAATACGGGGGAGTGCCATGATGGTGCCCTCAGTGAGCCGGAGAGTTCAGTGTACGGGAATTCCTTTGCGAGCAGAACTGATAATATTCATTTTGCCTTCTCTTAAATATTTATCTCTCTCGATAATTAGCTAGAGATGCAGATAAAAAATTAAAGGTAATTATTCTCAGATAAAGATGCTGGTTAACAGGGAATAGACTCGTTTATTGATGGGCATAATGACAAGAAAAACATACGGCCCGAAATAATGTCTTTCGGGCCATACTGTGTTTACTCAAACAAATTAAAATGCAGCTTCTGCACCACCTGCTCGGCATCTTCGCCGGGCACCAGGAAGCACAGGTTATGGCTGGATGCGCCGTAGCAAATCATGCGGATGTTAAACGGTTCCAGTACGCCAAATACCTCTTTGCCAACGCCGCAGGCTTTTGACAGGTCATTACCAATTAACGCGACCAGTGCCAGACCTTCTTCCACTTCTACCCGGCATAGTGCAGACAGCTCCATCAGCAGGGATTGCGTCAGCAATGTATCGCCAGTGGAGGTGGAACCGGTGGTATCAAGTGTCAACGCCACGCTCACTTCGGAGGTGGTGATGAGATCCACCGAAATATTATGCCGCGCGAGAATGCCGAAAACTTCCGCGAGGAAACCGCGAGAATGCAGCATATTCAGGCTGTGCAAAGTGAGCAGAGTCTGATTACGACGAAGCGCCAGGGCACGGAACAGCGGCGGATTTTCAGTTTTATTGCACACCAGCGTACCACCTGCACGTGGGTCTTTACTGGAGCCGACAAACACCGGAATATCGCTGCGTACTGCGGGTAGCAACGTTGCCGGATGCAGTACTTTTGCACCAAAAGTTGCCATCTCTGCCGCTTCGGCAAACGCGATTTCATCAATGCGTTTTGCTGCGGTGACCACGCGTGGATCGGTGGTGTAGATGCCTGGGACATCGGTCCAGATATCAACACGAGAAGCGTGTAAAGCCTCCGCCAGCAAGGCTGCCGTATAATCGCTGCCTCCACGGCCAAGCGTCGTTGTACGACCTTTACTTTCGCTGCCGATAAATCCTTGGGTGATCACTAAGCCTTCATTGAGGCGCGGGAGCAGCTGCAGCGCGGTCAGTTCCGCCAGCGCGGCTACGTCTGGCTCTGCACGACCAAATCGGTCATTGGTACGCATCACTTTACGTACATCAAACCACTGTGCCTGAACATCGCGTTCGCGCAGGATCTCAACAAACAGCAGGGTCGACATCAGCTCGCCGTGGCTGACCAGTTCATCTGTCAGCGCCGGAGACGTTGCCAGCGCCGCCGCTTCTGCCAGAACAGTAATGTTCTCCAGCAGACGTTCAATCTCTTCACGAATAACGTTCGGGTAACGCAGACGTTCCAGAATGGCAAACTGGATATTGCGGATTGCGTCGAGTTTTTCGAATCGCTCGCCAGGTTCCAGTCCTTCAGCTAAAGCGACCAGCAGATTAGTGATACCAGCAGAAGCTGAGAGGACAACTAAACGTACGTTGGCATCAGAAAGGACAATATCAGCGCTGCGGTTCATCGCGTCAAAATCAGCTACGCTGGTACCGCCAAATTTGGAGACAACAATTTCAGACATAACTACCTCGTGTCAGGGGATCCATTTTCAGCCTTGGCACAAGGGAAGAGCGGAAGACGGGTGGGCGCAGAGCGATACTTCGCTACTATTTTCACCCAGAAGTGCTCCACCACTTGCGAAACGCCCGACTGCGAACGCTTCTGGTGACAACCCAGGGGATTCAGCCCCTGTAGCCGATGATGAACGTGGCCAGCCGTTCAATCACCTCGGCGATGCACCCCCTCAGGTGTTATCACAGGACTGGCTCCTCCAACACCGTTACTTGGGCAACGCGCCTCTTCTGGCCTGCGCTAGCGCAGGTAGTACATTTATAAATAAAGGGTGAGCGGGGCGGTTGTCAACGATGGGGTCATGCGGATTTTTCATCCACTCCTGGCGGTCAGTAGTTCAACTAATAAATGCTTCATCGCGCTAAGGGTTTACACTCAACATTACGCTAACGGCACTAAAACCATCACATTTTTCTGTGACTGGCGCTACAATCTTCCAAAGTCACAATTCTCAAAATCAGAAGAGTATTGCTAATGAAAAACATCAATCCAACGCAGACCGCGGCCTGGCAGGCACTACAGAAACACTTCGATGAAATGAAAGACGTTACGATCGCCGATCTTTTTGCTAAAGACGGCGATCGTTTTTCTAAGTTCTCCGCAACCTTCGACGATCAGATGCTGGTGGATTACTCCAAAAACCGCATCACTGAAGAGACGCTGGCGAAATTACAGGATCTGGCGAAAGAGTGCGATCTGGCGAGTGCGATTAAGTCGATGTTCTCTGGCGAGAAGATCAACCGCACTGAAAACCGCGCCGTACTGCACGTAGCGTTGCGTAACCGTAGCAATACCCCGATTCTGGTTGATGGCAAAGATGTCATGCCGGAAGTTAACGCCGTGCTGGAGAAGATGAAAACCTTCTCGGAAGCGATTATTTCCGGTGAGTGGAAAGGCTATACCGGCAAAGCAATCACTGACGTAGTGAACATCGGGATCGGCGGTTCTGACCTCGGGCCGTACATGGTGACCGAAGCACTGCGTCCGTACAAAAATCACCTGAACATGCACTTTGTTTCTAACGTCGATGGAACTCACATCGCGGAAGTGCTGAAAAAAGTAAACCCGGAAACCACGCTGTTCCTGGTAGCATCTAAAACCTTCACCACTCAGGAAACCATGACCAACGCCCATAGCGCGCGTGACTGGTTCCTGAAAGCGGCAGGTGATGAGAAACACGTTGCGAAACACTTTGCGGCGCTCTCAACCAATGCCAAAGCCGTTGGTGAGTTTGGTATTGATACCGCCAACATGTTCGAGTTCTGGGACTGGGTCGGCGGTCGTTACTCTTTATGGTCAGCGATTGGCTTGTCGATTGTTCTCTCCATCGGCTTTGATAACTTCGTTGAACTGCTTTCCGGCGCACACGCGATGGACAAGCATTTCTCCACCACGCCTGCAGAGAAAAACCTGCCTGTACTGCTGGCGCTGATCGGCATCTGGTACAACAATTTCTTTGGCGCGGAAACTGAAGCGATTCTGCCGTACGACCAGTATATGCACCGTTTCGCAGCGTACTTCCAGCAGGGCAATATGGAGTCCAACGGCAAGTATGTAGACCGTAACGGTAACGTTGTGGATTACCAGACTGGCCCGATTATCTGGGGTGAACCTGGCACGAACGGTCAGCACGCGTTCTACCAGCTGATCCACCAGGGTACGAAGATGGTGCCATGCGATTTCATCGCCCCGGCTATCACCCATAACCCGCTCTCTGATCATCACCAGAAACTGCTGTCTAACTTCTTCGCTCAGACCGAAGCGCTGGCGTTTGGTAAATCCCGCGAAGTGGTTGAGCAGGAATATCGCGATCAGGGTAAAGATCCGGCCACGCTTGACTACGTGGTACCGTTCAAAGTGTTCGAAGGTAACCGCCCAACCAACTCTATCCTGCTGCGCGAAATCACTCCGTTCAGCCTGGGTGCGTTGATTGCGCTGTATGAGCACAAAATCTTTACTCAGGGCGTGATCCTGAACATCTTCACCTTCGACCAGTGGGGCGTGGAGCTGGGTAAACAGCTGGCGAACCGTATTCTGCCAGAGCTGAAAGATGACAAAGAAATCAGCAGCCACGATAGCTCGACCAATGGTCTGATTAACCGCTATAAAGCGTGGCGCGGTTAATTAAATAACCTTAATAACAATGCTGACTATAAGTCGGCATTGTTTTATCAGATAAATCCCCTTGTCTGTGATTTAACGAAAATCATACCGTGAGGTTAATCCTAAAATAGATTTTTAATCATGATTGATTTCGGAAAATACGTAGGTTAATTATTTTTGATTTTGTTTTAAATTTTTGATTTTAAATATTATTTATATATAAGTTGAAACTTATATTTGATATTCATTCCAATTATCTTAAAACCCCATCACTAATTCCCCACGCCGTAATTCGCATGCTTTAGTTGTGTATACTCAATCCCGCCCGAAATGTTTTTGGGTAAATCTCCATTCATTCAATGAAGGGAAATTGTTATGAAAAAAGTTCTGTATGGCATTTTTGCCATATCTGCGCTTGCGGCGACTTCTGCGTGGGCTGCACCTGTACAGGTGGGCGAAGCGGCAGGGGCGGCAGCAACGTCGGTTTCGGCGGGTAGCTCCTCCGCGACCAGCGTCAGCACCGTAAGCTCGGCGGTGGGTGTCGCGCTCGCGGCAACCGGTGGCGGTGATGGTTCTAATACCGGGACCACCACAACCACGACCACCAGTACCCAGTAATAAAGTATGTATCCCTAAAATAATTCGAGTCATCGCATCTGTGGCTTGAAGTATGACGGGGATTAACCATAACCACACTCCGGTGTGGTTATTCTGCCCCTCTGGAGAAGAGTCGTGAAGCGACCTGCACTCATTCTTATCTGCCTGCTATTACAGGCTTGTTCAGCCACGACTAAAGAGCTGGGCAATTCACTGTGGGACAGTCTGTTCGGTACGCCAGGCGTACAGCTGACGGACGATGATATTCAAAATATGCCCTATGCCAGCCAGTACATGCAGCTTAATGGTGGGCCGCAGTTGTTTGTGGTGCTGGCCTTCGCTGAAGACGGACAACAAAAATGGGTTACTCAGGATCAAGCCACTCTCGTCACACAACATGGTCGTCTGGTGAAGACTTTACTTGGCGGCGACAACCTGATTGAAGTGAATAACCTTGCCGCCGACCCGCTGATAAAACCCGCACAAATTGTTGATGGCGCAACCTGGACGCGCACGATGGGCTGGACCGAGTACCAGCAGGTGCGCTACGCCACCGCACGCTCGGTTTTCAAATGGGATGGCACCGATACCGTCAAAGTCGGTAGCGATGAAACTCCGGTTCGTGTGCTGGACGAAGAAGTCTCCACCGACCAGGCACGCTGGCATAACCGCTATTGGATCGACAGCGAAGGGCAAATTCGCCAGTCGGAACAGTATCTCGGCGCGGATTATTTCCCGGTGAAAACCACTCTCATCAAGGCGGCAAAACAATGATTAAACAAACTATTGCTGCGTTGCTTTTGAGTGTTGGAGCGTCATCGGGCTTTGCGGCAGGAACCGTCAAGGTGTTCAGCAATGGCAGCAGTGAGGCCAAAACGCTAACGGGCGCAGAGCATTTAATTGATCTGGTAGGTCAACCGCGGCTCGCAAACAGTTGGTGGCCCGGTGCGGTGATTAGCGAAGAGCTGGCAACGGCGGCGGCATTACGGCAGCAGCAGGCGTTGCTGACAAGGCTGGCAGACCTGGCCTCAGAATCCAGCACCGACGATGCCGCCGCCATTAACGCCTTACGCCAGCAAATTCAGGCGTTGAAGGTGACGGGCAGACAAAAAATCAATCTTGATCCTGATATCGTGCGCGTTGCCGAACGCGGTAACCCGCCGTTGCAGGGCAACTACACGCTGTGGGTCGGACCACCACCGTCCACGGTCACGTTATTCGGGCTTATCAGCCGTCCTGGCAATCAGCCATTCACTCCCGGTCGCGACGTGGCGAGCTATCTCTCTGACCAGAGCCTGCTCAGCGGTGCGGATCGCAGCTACGCGTGGGTCGTTTATCCGGATGGACGCACGCAAAAAGCTCCGGTGGCTTACTGGAACAAGCGTCACGTAGAGCCGATGCCCGGCAGCATTATTTATGTTGGCCTCGCGGACTCCGTCTGGAGTGAGACGCCTGATGCCCTTAACGCTGACATTCTTCAGACTCTGACGCAGCGGATACCGCAATAATGAAAAAAAGACATCTGCTTAGTTTACTGGCGCTGGGCATTAGCACGGCTTGCTACGGCGAAACATATCCTTCGCCCATTGGTCCGTCGCAATCGGATTTCGGTGGCGTAGGATTATTACAAACACCTACTGCGCGCATGGCGCGGGAAGGGGAGTTGAGTCTGAACTATCGCGATAACGATCAGTACCGTTATTACTCTGCTTCGGTGCAACTCTTCCCGTGGTTGGAAACAACACTGCGTTATACCGATGTGCGCACTCGGCAGTACAGCAGCGTCGAAGCGTTCTCTGGTGATCAAACGTATAAAGATAAAGCCTTCGATCTCAAACTGCGTTTATGGGAAGAGAGTTACTGGCTGCCACAGGTGGCGGTTGGTGCGCGGGATATCGGCGGTACGGGGCTGTTCGATGCGGAATATCTTGTCGCCAGCAAAGCCTGGGGGCCATTCGATTTTACGCTCGGCCTGGGCTGGGGATATCTGGGCACCAGCGGTAACGTGAAAAATCCGCTCTGTTCAGCCAGTGACAAATATTGCTATCGCGATAACAGCTACAAACAAGCGGGATCTATCGACGGCAGCCAGATGTTCCACGGTCCGGCCTCACTGTTTGGCGGCGTGGAATACCAGACGCCCTGGCAGCCGCTGCGTCTGAAACTGGAGTATGAAGGCAATAATTATCAGCAGGATTTTGCCGGGAAGCTGGAGCAAAAAAGTAAGTTTAACGTCGGGGCGATTTATCGCGTTACCGATTGGGCCGACGTTAACCTTAGCTATGAACGCGGTAACACCTTTATGTTTGGCGTCACGCTGCGTACCAACTTTAACGATCTACGCCCGTCCTACAATGATAACGCCCGTCCGCAATATCAACCGCAGCCGCAGGATGCCATTTTGCAGCATTCGGTGGTGGCGAATCAGTTAACGCTGTTGAAATACAACGCCGGACTGGCCGATCCGCAGATCCAGACGAAAGGCGATACGCTGTACGTCACCGGTGAGCAGGTGAAATATCGTGATTCGCGTGAAGGGATCATCCGTGCTAATCGGATCGTGATGAACGATCTGCCGGAGGGGATCAAGACGATCCGCGTTACAGAAAATCGCCTTAACATGCCGCAGGTGACGACGGAAACCGATGTAGCCAGCCTGAAAAATCATCTTGCCGGAGAGCCGTTGGGCCACGAAACGACGCTGGCGCAAAAACGCATCGAGCCGGTAGTTCCTGCGTCCACCGAGCAGGGCTGGTATATAGACAAATCACGCTTTGATTTCCATATCGATCCGGTGCTGAACCAGTCGGTCGGTGGCCCGGAAAACTTTTACATGTACCAGCTGGGCGTGATGGGAACGGCGGATTTGTGGCTGACGGACCATCTGCTGACCACCGGTAGTCTGTTTGCTAACCTGGCGAACAATTACGACAAGTTTAATTACACCAATCCACCGCAGGACTCGCACTTACCGCGCGTTCGTACCCATGTGCGTGAGTATGTGCAGAATGATGTCTATGTGAATAACCTGCAAGCCAACTACTTCCAGCATCTGGGCAACGGCTTCTACGGTCAGGTCTACGGTGGTTATCTCGAAACCATGTTTGGCGGCGCAGGGGCAGAAGTATTGTATCGCCCGCTGGATAGCAACTGGGCGTTTGGTCTGGATGCTAACTACGTTAAACAGCGCGACTGGCGTAGCGCGAAAGATATGATGAAATTCACCGATTACAGCGTGAAAACCGGATATCTGACCGCCTACTGGACGCCATCTTTCGCTCAGGATGTGTTAGTGAAAGCCAGCGTCGGGCAATATCTGGCAGGGGATAAAGGCGGCACGCTGGAAATCGCCAAACGCTTTGATAGCGGCGTGGTAGTGGGTGGGTATGCCACGATCACGAATGTTTCGAAAGAGGAGTACGGCGAAGGGGACTTCACCAAAGGCGTGTATATCTCTGTACCGTTGGATCTCTTCTCGTCTGGCCCGACTCGTAGCCGAGCGGCAATTGGCTGGACGCCGCTGACGCGTGACGGTGGTCAGCAACTTGGGCGTAAGTTCCAGTTGTATGACATGACCAGCGACCGAAGCGTCAATTTCCGCTAAGTCAGAGGAAAGGTGCCAGTTTTCGCACTCACTGGCACCTTCATTCTTAATGGCCTGTCGAGCCATCAGGAACGCAGTTCACCCCCGGTTTGCGATCTGGTGTGTAAAGGCGAAAACATTCTGTTTTCCTGTCCGTCGATATTGGTTGCAGGTCTGGTTGCCTGAGCGACTGGGCCATCATTGGGCTGGAGACATTGCTTTGCGGTAGGTCGGCTTTATCAGCAGTACCGAGCGGACCAGCATAAGCAGGAAGAACAGAGACTGATAACATCAAAGCAGCAAAATAAGGCTTCATTTTTACCACCTTTATCAGGTTACGTTTCATTTGTTCCAGAGGAACATTGTCGATTTTTCGCGCATTGCTGGTGGCTGGGAATCACCTGAATGGGTGATTTTTGCATTACAGGCTATGGTGCGGTTTGTCTTGCCGGATGCGCCGCCAGGCGCGGCTTATCCGGCCTACGGGTAGGACGGATAAGGCGTTCACGCCGCATCCGGCGTTGGTTGGGAGATGCCCATTTAATCGATCTGAACAAAACATACACAAAAAATATAGATCTCCGTCACATTTTTACGTTATACAGGAAGCTCGCCATTGTGAAGGAGGTACTGCTATGACGTCACTCTCTCGTCCGCGCGTGGAGTTTATCTCCACCATTTTGCAGACCGTACTCAATCTTGGCCTGTTGTGCCTCGGCCTGATTTTGGTTGTCTTCCTCGGCAAAGAAACGGTGCATCTGGCTGATGTGCTGTTCGCGCCAGAACAAACCAGTAAATATGAGCTGGTAGAAGGACTGGTGGTTTACTTTCTCTATTTCGAATTTATCGCGTTGATTGTGAAGTACTTTCAGTCCGGTTTTCACTTTCCCTTACGTTATTTTGTCTATATCGGGATCACCGCCATTGTGCGCTTGATCATCGTCGATCATAAATCACCACTGGATGTGTTGATCTACTCGGCTGCGATCCTGCTACTGGTGATCACCTTATGGCTGTGTAATTCGAAACGGCTGAAGCGGGAGTAAAAAAAGGCGCTCCATAGAGCGCCGAATAACAGTCACAAGTTGGGATAACGTAAGTTGAGGGTGTAGCGGCATAACATTGGCAGAACAACATCTTTAACCTTTCACACCACCTGCCGTCAGTCCGTTGACCAGCCAGCGTTGAGCCAGCAAGAAGACGATGGTGATCGGTAATGCAGACATCACGGCAGCGGCGGCAAAGTCACCCCACAGGTAGTTTTGCGGGTTGAGGTATTGCTGCATCCCCACAGCCAGGGTGTAGCTGTTTACGTCACGCAGTAATAGCGACGCGACCGGAACTTCAGTAATGGCAGCGATAAACGACAGGATGAACACCACCGCCAGAATCGGCACTGACAGCGGCAACAGGACAAGGCGGAAGGCCTGCCACGGTGTTGCACCATCCAGCGCCGCCGCTTCTTCCAGCGAACTGTCGATGGTTTCGAAATAGCCTTTGATGGTCCAGACATGCAGCGCAATCCCCCCCAGGTACGCGAAGATTACGCCGCCGTGAGTATTCAGGCCGATGAATGGAATGTACTCACCCAAACGATCAAATAACGCATACAACGCTACCAGTGAAAGCACCGCCGGGAACATCTGGAAAATCAGCATGCCTTTCAGCAGTGTCGCTTTGCCAGGAAAGCGCATACGGGCGAAAGCGTAGGCGCAGGTGGTGGAGAGCGCAACAATGCCAATCGCGGAAATTCCGGCAACCTTTACTGAGTTCCACAGCCACAGCAGTACCGGGAACGGCGGTGGCGTAATGCGCCCATCAGCCTGTTCAACGCTAAAACCTAACGCCAGTTTCCAATGATCCCAGGAGATTTGTTCCGGGATCAGGCTACCAGTCGCGAAGTTCCCCTGACGCAGAGAGATAGCGACGACCATCAGCAGCGGGAACATAATCGCCGCGATAAAAAGTAGCAGTAGCAGATGAGTAATAAACAAACGTGCTTTTTGCGATTTCGGTTGGACCATTGCCATTTTTGTTATCTCCCTTAATCAAACTTCATTCGCGTGGCTTTCAGGTTGACGATCGCCAGCGCACCCACCAGCAGGAAGATCAGCGTGGCAATTGCCGCCGCCAGACCGAAGTCCTGACCACCGCCGCCTTCAAAGGCGATGCGGTAGGTGTAGTTAACGAGCAGGTCGGTATAACCGGCTGGCGTGGTAGTGCCAAGACGATCCGGGCCGCCGTTAGTTAACAGTTGAATCAGCACGAAGTTGTTAAAGTTAAAGGCGAAGCTGGCGATCATTAGCGGTGTGAGCGGCTTAATCAGCAGCGGCAGCGTAATTTTAAAGAAGTTCTGGAATGGACCTGCGCCATCCATTGCTGAGGCTTCATACAGATCGTCCGGAATCGCTTTCAGCAAGCCCATGCAGAGGATCATCATGTACGGATAACCCAGCCAGGTGTTGACGATAATCAGCATCGTGCGGGCGGTGGTCGGATCGCTAAACCAGGCAGGCTTCACGCCAAATAGCGCGCTCAACATCATGTTGATTTCACCGAAGCTCTGGTTAAACAACCCTTTGAAAATCAAGATTGAAATAAACGATGGCACCGCGTAGGGCAGAATCAGCAGGACACGATAGACCGCTTTGCCGCGCAACGCTTCCCACTGCACCAGACACGCCAGAACCATGCCGACTGCCACTGTTAAAAAGACGGTGATTAGCGAGAACACCACGGTCCAGACGAAAATGGCGAGGAACGGTTTCTGAATGCCTTCGTCGGTGAAGACGCGGGTAAAGTTTTTCCAGCCGGTGGTCACGGTGTAACCGGGGCTTAACTTTTCATCGCCCCAGTTGCCGTCGGCGGTAATGGACTGGTAAAAACCAATTTGGTTATTCGGCCGATATTTCACACCGCTCTGGTTATTCGTCAGCGTGCCGTCACCGTCGAGTGTGTAGAGCGGCTGCGTGCCAGAAAACTGGCGCAGGGAGCTCATCATCACTTTGTTACCATCCGGCAGAATGGCAGTAATGTCACTCAGTGCCTGACGATTCTGGGTAATCACACGCAGATTCGCGCGCTCGCCTTCAGGCTGGGCGGCTGTTTCTTTTAGTTGCAGTTTTTGCTCGCCGCCAAATTTAAACGCGTCGGAGAGGTAATTTTTGCCAGTTTCGCCGTCGCTGAGCGCCAGTTGCCACTCATCGCCCGCCGGGTAAAGACCAAAGTTATAGGTTTTGCCTGCTTGCCAGGAGCGATCTAACAACACTTCCTGCGCACGTTCAAAAGTCAGCTGGTTAGTGCTGCTGTAGTTGGTGAAGGCAATGGCGATGGTGCAGACCAGAGGGAAAAGGACGAATAGCCCCATCCCAGCCATTCCCGGATAGACATAGCGCCAGGCGTAGGCTTTACGATTGGCGAAAATATAGAGCCCCGCTGAACTCAATATCAGCGTGGTAATGGCGAACAGGTATTCCCCTTGTGCGTACATTAAAACAACAAGGTAACCCACCAGCAGGCCGAGCAGACCTAACACTGACCATTTCAGCGCGTCGCTTTGCCACCAATGTTTCTTTTTAATGACATCCATGGGGTTCTTCCTCATTCCAGGACAGATAACGCATTTACGCCTTATCCGACAACAACTGCCTGATGCGACGCTGACGCGTCTTATCAGGCCTACATACGTTTCGGTTTTGTAGGCCGGATAAGGCGTTTACGCCGCATCCGGCATTTCACTGCATTACTTGGTGATACGAGTCTGTGCATCTTTCAGCGCTGCATCCACAGTCTGACGACCGCTGGCGGCGTTGATCACGGCAGTACGCACGGCATACCAGAAAGCGGACATCTGCGGGATGTTCGGCATAATTTCACCTTTCTGAGCGTTATCCATGGTGGCGGCAATACGAGGATCTTTCGCAAGTTCATCCTGATAGGACTTCAGCGCTACTGCACCCAGCGGTTTATCTTTATTAACCGCTTCCAGGCCTTCGTCAGTCAGCAGATAGTTTTCGAGGAACTCTTTCGCCAGCTCTTTGTTCGGACTGGCGGCGTTAATACCCGCGCTCAGTACGCCCACGAACGGTTTGGATGGCTGGCCCTTAAAGGTCGGCAGTACCGTTACACCATAATTCACTTTGCTGGTGTCGATGTTGGACCATGCCCACGGGCCGTTGATGGTCATCGCTGTTTCGCCTTTATTAAAGGCGGCTTCTGCGATGGAGTAATCGGTGTCCGCATTCATGTGTTTGTTTTTAATCAGGTCAACCAGGAAGGTCAGACCCGCTTTCGCGCCAGCGTTATCCACGCCCACGTCTTTAATGTCGTACTTGCCGTTTTCGTACTTGAACGCATAACCCCCGTCAGCAGCAATCAGCGGCCAGGTGAAGTACGGTTCTTGCAGGTTGAACATTAGCGCACTCTTACCTTTCGCTTTCAGTTCTTTATCCAGCGCTGGGATCTCTTCCCATGTTTTTGGCGGGTTCGGCAGCAGATCTTTGTTATAAATCAGCGATAACGCTTCGACAGAAATTGGGTAAGCAATCAGCTTGCCGTTGTAACGTACGGCATCCCAGGTAAACGGATACAGCTTGTCCTGGAACGCTTTGTCCGGGGTGATCTCAGCCAACAGGCCAGATTGAGCGTAGCCACCAAAGCGGTCGTGCGCCCAGAAGATAATGTCAGGGCCATCGCCAGTTGCCGCAACCTGAGGGAATTTCTCTTCCAGTTTATCCGGATGCTCAACGGTGACTTTAATTCCGGTATCTTTCTCGAATTTCTTACCGACTTCAGCGAGACCGTTATAGCCTTTATCGCCGTTAATCCAGATTACCAGTTTACCTTCTTCGATTTTGGCGAGAGCCGAGGCGGAAAACATCATCGTCGTTAATGCGGATAATGCGAGGATGCGTGCACCTGTTTTTATTTTCATAATCTATGGTCCTTGTTGGTGAAGTGCTCGTGAAAACACCTAAACGGACTCTAGTTTCTTTATACGGCAACCTCTTTCCATCCTCCTTGCCCCTACGCCCCTCCGTTGCTTTGTGTGATCTCTGTTACAGAATTGGCGGTAATGTGGAGATGCGCACATAAAATCGCCACGATTTTTGCAAGCAACTTCACGAAATTCCTTACATGGTCTCGGTTTAGTTCACAGAAGCCGCGTTCTCATCCTCCCGCCTCCTCCCCCATAAAAAAGCCAGGGGGTGGAGGATTTAAGCCATCTTCTGATGACGCATAGTCAGCCCATCATGAATGTTGCTGTCGATGACAGGTTGTAACAAAGGGAGAAGGGCATGGCGAGCGTACAGCTGCAAAATGTAACGAAAGCCTGGGGCGAGGTCGTGGTATCGAAAGATATCAATCTCGACATCCATGAAGGTGAATTCGTGGTGTTTGTCGGGCCGTCTGGCTGCGGAAAATCGACTTTACTGCGCATGATTGCCGGGCTTGAGACGATCACCAGCGGCGACCTGTTCATCGGTGAGAAACGGATGAATGACACTCCGCCAGCAGAACGCGGCGTTGGTATGGTGTTCCAGTCTTACGCGCTCTATCCCCACCTGTCAGTAGCAGAAAACATGTCATTTGGCCTGAAACTGGCAGGCGCAAAAAAAGAGGTGATTAACCAACGCGTCAACCAGGTGGCGGAAGTGCTGCAACTGGCGCATTTGCTGGATCGCAAACCGAAAGCGCTCTCTGGTGGTCAGCGTCAGCGTGTGGCGATTGGCCGTACGCTGGTGGCCGAGCCAAGTGTATTTTTGCTCGATGAACCGCTCTCCAATCTCGATGCTGCACTGCGTGTGCAAATGCGTATCGAAATCTCCCGTCTGCATAAACGCCTGGGCCGCACAATGATTTATGTCACCCACGATCAGGTCGAAGCGATGACGCTGGCCGACAAAATCGTGGTACTGGACGCCGGTCGCGTGGCGCAGGTTGGGAAACCGCTGGAGCTGTACCACTATCCGGCAGACCGCTTTGTCGCCGGATTCATCGGTTCGCCAAAGATGAACTTCCTGCCGGTAAAAGTGACCGCCACCGCAATCGATCAAGTGCAGGTGGAACTGCCGATGCCGAATCGTCAGCAAGTCTGGCTGCCGGTTGAAAGCCGTGATGTCCAGGTTGGAGCCAATATGTCGCTGGGTATTCGCCCGGAACATCTACTGCCGAGTGATATCGCTGACGTCATCCTTGAGGGTGAAGTTCAGGTCGTCGAGCAGCTCGGCAACGAAACTCAAATCCATATCCAGATCCCTTCCATTCGTCAAAACCTGGTGTACCGCCAGAACGACGTGGTGTTGGTAGAAGAAGGTGCCACATTCGCTATCGGTCTGCCGCCAGAGCGTTGCCATCTGTTCCGTGAGGATGGCACTGCATGTCGTCGACTGCATAAGGAGCCGGGCGTTTAAGCACCCCACAAAACACACAAAGCCTGTCACAGGTGATGTGAAAAAAGAAAAGCAATGACTCAGGAGATAGAATGATGATTACTCTGCGCAAACTTCCTCTGGCGGTTGCCGTCGCAGCGGGCGTAATGTCTGCTCAGGCAATGGCTGTTGATTTCCACGGCTATGCACGTTCCGGTATTGGCTGGACAGGTAGCGGCGGCGAACAACAGTGTTTCCAGACTACCGGTGCTCAAAGTAAATACCGTCTTGGCAACGAATGTGAAACTTATGCTGAATTAAAATTGGGTCAGGAAGTGTGGAAAGAAGGCGATAAGAGCTTCTATTTCGACACTAACGTGGCCTATTCCGTCGCGCAACAAAATGACTGGGAAGCTACCGATCCAGCCTTCCGTGAAGCAAACGTGCAGGGTAAAAACCTGATTGAATGGCTGCCAGGCTCCACCATCTGGGCAGGTAAGCGTTTCTACCAACGTCATGACGTTCATATGATCGACTTCTACTACTGGGATATTTCTGGTCCTGGTGCCGGTCTGGAAAACATCGATGTTGGGTTTGGTAAACTCTCTCTGGCAGCAACCCGTTCCTCTGAAGCTGGTGGTTCTTCCTCTTTCGCCAGCAATAATATTTATGACTATACCAACGAAACCGCGAACGACGTATTCGACGTACGTTTAGCGCAGATGGAAATCAACCCGGGCGGCACGTTAGAGCTGGGTGTCGACTACGGTCGTGCCAATCTGCGTGATAACTATCGTCTGGTTGATGGTGCATCGAAAGATGGCTGGTTATTCACTGCAGAACATACTCAGAGTGTCCTGAAGGGCTTTAACAAGTTTGTTGTTCAGTACGCTACTGACTCGATGACCTCACAGGGTAAAGGTCTGTCGCAGGGTTCTGGCGTTGCGTTTGATAACGAGAAATTCGCCTACAATATCAATAACAACGGTCACATGCTTCGTATCCTCGACCACGGTGCGATCTCCATGGGCGACAACTGGGACATGATGTACGTGGGTATGTACCAGGATATCAACTGGGATAACGACAACGGCACCAAATGGTGGACCGTTGGTATTCGCCCGATGTACAAGTGGACGCCAATCATGAGCACCGTGATGGAAATCGGCTACGACAACGTCGAATCCCAGCGCACTGGTGACAAGAACAATCAGTACAAAATTACCCTCGCACAACAATGGCAAGCTGGCGACAGCATCTGGTCACGCCCGGCTATTCGTGTCTTCGCAACCTACGCCAAGTGGGATGAGAAATGGGGTTACGACTACAACGGTAGCTCTTCAACCAACCCATACTACGGCAAAGCTGTTCCAGCTGATTTCAACGGCGGCAGCTTCGGACGTGGCGACAGCGACGAGTGGACCTTCGGTGCCCAGATGGAAATCTGGTGGTAATAGCAAAACCTGGGCCGGATAAGGCGTTCGCGCCGCATCCGGCATAAAAACAGGTTGTCATTATCTGAAAGGGGCGAAAGCCCCTCTGATTATCGGGTTTGGCGCGCTATTGCCTGGCTACCGCTGAACTCCAGATTTTGAGGTGAAAACAATGAAAATGAATAAAAGTCTCATCGCCCTCTGTTTATCAGCAGGGTTGCTGGCAAGCGCGCCTGGAATCAGCCTTGCCGATGTTAACTACGTACCGCAAAACACCAGCGACGCGCCAGCCATTCCATCTGCCGCGCTGCAACAACTCACCTGGACACCGGTCGATCAATCTAAAACCCAGACCACCCAACTGGCGACCGGCGGCCAACAACTGAAAGTCCCCGGCATCAGTGGTCCGGTTGCTGCGTACAGCGTCCCGGCAAACATTGGCGAACTGACACTAACGCTGACCAGCGAAGTGAACAAACAAACCAGCGTATTTGCGCCGAACGTGCTGATTCTTGATCAGAACATGACCCCATCAGCCTTCTTCCCCAGCAGTTATTTCACCTACCAGGAACCAGGCGTGATGAGTGCAGACCGTCTGGAAGGCGTTATGCGCCTGACACCGGCGTTGGGGCAGCAGAAACTTTATGTACTGGTCTTTACCACGGAAAAAGATCTCCAGCAGACGACCCAACTGCTCGACCCGGCAAAAGCCTATGCCAAAGGCGTCGGTAACTCGATCCCGGATATTCCCGATCCGGTTGCTCGTCATACCACCGATGGCTTACTGAAACTGAAAGTGAAAACGAACTCCAGTTCCAGCGTGTTGGTGGGGCCTCTATTTGGTTCTTCCG
Organism: Escherichia sp. HH091_1A; assembly: GCF_030295175.1. Lineage (NCBI taxonomy): Bacteria > Pseudomonadati > Pseudomonadota > Gammaproteobacteria > Enterobacterales > Enterobacteriaceae > Escherichia > Escherichia sp. HH091_1A. Next base: position 4,943,210 of record NZ_AP025747.1, read on the forward strand.
CGCCTGCTCCGGTTACGGTAGGCAACACGGCAGCACCAGCAGTGGCCGCACCCGCTCCGGCACCGGTGAAGAAAAGCGAGCCGATGCTCAACGACACGGAAAGTTATTTTAATACCGCGATCAAAAACGCTGTCGCGAAAGGTGATGTTGATAAGGCGTTAAAACTGCTTGATGAAGCTGAACGCCTGGGGTCAACATCTGCCCGTTCCACCTTTATCAGCAGTGTAAAAGGCAAGGGGTAATTACGCCCCACAGTGCTGATTTTGCAACAACTGGTGCGTCTCCTGGCGCACCTTTTTTTGTGCTTCTTTCCTGGGATATGAGCGATTTTTTATAGTACGTCACTTCTTCTTCACTAAGAATGTGCATTATCTCAATGCCATATCAGAGATTCTTTTCCTTTCGCCGGTAGTGTCTGGACGCTCAGGCTACTTTTCCAGGTTATTTTATTTCTGTAATACAGAGGTTTTATGATAGGTCATATCACAAATTCTGGCGGCAATAACTCTTTGATGAAACATGATGTGGTGCAAGGAAATAATAAATTAGATCTTGATTTACTACGTAATTTTAATGGGGTGCCAGGTTTAAATCGAGAAAATTTTATTTATATCAGTGATATATTTTTAAATATAAAACAACGGAACGAAAAAAATCATGCAATAAATATGTTTCGTGAAGTCTCAATCAGTAATGATATTATAAGCGTAAAATTTTATAGAAATGAAGAAATAGAATGTGCTTGTGATTTTCTGATGGATAAAGATGCGCAGGGGTATATCGACCTGTCTGATTTGGATTTAACAAGTTGCCATTTTAAAGGTAACGTTATTTCGGAGGTGTCTTTTTTATCGTCAAATCTACAACATGCAATTTTCGAATGTAAAGAAATTGAGAATTGCAATTTTACTAAGGCAACAGTTAATAATGTCATATTTAAATGTCGACGTTTACACAATGTGATTTTTCTCAAAACGAGTGGCGAATGTGTTGATTTTAGCCAAAATATTCTTGATACCGTTGACTTCTCGCAGAGTCAACTTGGTCATAGTAATTTTCGCGAATGTCAGATTAAAAATTCAAACTTCGATAATTGTTATCTTTATGCTTCGCACTTCACCAGAGCATATTTTCTTTCTGATAAGGAAATATCATTTATTAAATCGAATCTGACTAATGTTATGTTTGATAATGTGCGAATGTCGACAGGGAATTTTAAAGACTGCATTACAGAGAAATTGGCATTAACGATTGATTACTCAGATATATTTGGTAATGAAGATCTTGATGGTTATATCAATGGCATTATCCAAATGATTAATACGTTGCCTGATAATGCAGTGAAATTAAAATCCGTTCTGGCAGTCAAACTGGTGATACAATTAAAAATTCTTAATATTGTTAATAAAAACTTTATTGAGAATATGAAAAACACATTTAGTCATTATCCTTATGTGAGCAATCCAATTATACGTAGCTATTTATATCATGATGAAGATGATAAGTTCGATATTTTTATGCGTCAACATCGTTTTAGTAAGGTGAAATTTGATGTCACACAGATGAATACTTTCATTAATAGATTTCGTGTGAATAAATGGTTGATTGATCAAAATAATAATTTTTTTATCCAACTTATCGATCAGGCTCTACGATCATCGGATGAGATTATCAGAGAAAATGCCTGGTATCTTTATAAAGAGTGGATACGCAGTGATAATATATCACCTATATTTAAAGAAGTTGACGATTATTTAAGAACATTTAACGCCAAGCAATTAACACAAAACGACAATATCTTTATCTTGTTTTCCTCTGTCGATGATGGGCCAGTTATGGTGGTAAGCTCCCAGCGCTTACATGATATGTTGAATCCTACAAAAGATACCCATTGGAATTCCCCCTATATCTTTAAATCCAGACATGAAATGCTGCCTGTTAATATTACTCCGGAAACACTTTTCGGCTCCACATCTCATGATGAACATGCGCTTTTCCCAATTTTTACTGCAAGTTGGCGAGCTATCCATAAAAAGAATAAAGGTGTGTGAGTAAAGGAAAACATCACCATTCCTGGCGTCCCGGGCGGTGATGCCCCTCTGGTTGCTCTTGCCAGCACGGGCATCGGCAAAGCGTAAGGTTCAACAGCGTTTTATCACTTCATGCGATTGTTGCGTTTTTGTTGCGCATTAGATCACTTAATTTGCTATACATCTCCCGTAAACACTTTTCTGCGATACAATGCCTTTACGTTATGTAACGGAGAGTTCGGCATGTCACACCCCGCGTTAACGCAACTGCGTGCGCTGCGCTATTTTACAGAGATCCCTTCCCTGGATCCGCAACTGCTCGACTGGTTGTTGCTGGAAGATTCCATGACGAAACGTTTTGAGCAGCAGGGAAAAACAGTGAGCGTGACGATGATCCGCGAAGGGTTTGTCGGGCAGAATGAAATCCACGAAGAACTGCCATTGTTGCCGAAAGAGTCCCGTTACTGGTTACGTGAAATTTTGTTATGTGCCGATGGTGAACCGTGGCTTGCCGGTCGTACCGTCGTTCCTGAGTCAACGTTAAGCGGGCCGGAGCTGGCGTTACAAAAATTGGGTAAAACGCCGTTAGGACGCTATCTGTTCACATCATCGACATTAACCCGGGACTTTATTGAGATAGGCCGTGATGCCGGACTGTGGGGGCGACGTTCCCGCCTGCGATTAAGCGGTAAACCGCTGTTGCTAACCGAACTGTTTTTACCGGCGTCACCGTTGTACTAAGAGGAAAAAAATATGGAGTGGAGTCTGACGCAGAATAAGCTGCTGGCGTTTCATCGCTTAATGCGTACGGATAAGCCAATTGGCGCGTTACTGCTGCTCTGGCCAACATTATGGGCACTGTGGGTAGCGACGCCGGGCGTTCCCCAGCTCTGGATCCTGGCGGTGTTTGTCGCGGGTGTCTGGCTGATGCGCGCTGCTGGTTGTGTGGTGAATGATTATGCTGACCGCAAGTTTGATGGTCATGTTAAGCGTACGGCGAACCGACCACTTCCCAGCGGCGCGGTAACGGAGAAAGAGGCGCGTGCGCTGTTTGTCGTGCTGGTACTGATTTCGTTTTTACTGGTGCTGACGCTGAATACGATGACCATTCTGTTGTCGATTGCCGCGCTGGCGCTGGCGTGGGTATACCCGTTTATGAAGCGGTATACCCATCTACCGCAAGTGGTGCTGGGGGCGGCGTTTGGCTGGTCGATTCCAATGGCTTTTGCCGCTGTGAGTGAGTCGGTGCCGTTGAGTTGCTGGTTAATGTTCCTCGCCAATATTCTCTGGGCGGTGGCTTACGACACGCAGTATGCGATGGTTGACCGCGATGATGATGTGAAGATTGGCATTAAGTCCACTGCAATCTTGTTCGGCCAGTACGATAAATTGATTATTGGTATTTTGCAGATTGGCGTACTGGTGCTGATGGCGATAATCGGTGAGTTAAATGGCTTAGGCTGGGGATATTACTGGTCAATTCTGGTGGCAGGTGCGCTGTTTGTTTATCAACAAAAACTGATTGCTAACCGCGAGCGCGAAGCCTGCTTTAAAGCATTTATGAATAATAACTATGTTGGCCTGGTGCTGTTTTTAGGGCTGGCAATGAGTTACTGGCATATTTGATGATGTGAAAAAGCCGGAGGATTATCCGGCTTTTTTGTGGACAAAACTGCCTGATGCGCTGCGCTTCTAAGGCCTACACAACAGATCGCAATTTATTGAATTTGCAGATCATGGTAGGCCGAATAGGGCGTTTGCGCCGCATCCGGCAATTCTCACTGATTACCCTTCGCCCTGCGTCGCACTCTCAATCGTCAAACGCACGTCTGATGTAATCAACTCCGCCAACAACTGATACACCTTCATCGTTTCTGCCGGTTCGGCGTCGCCGCTATCGCTGATATACCCTTCATCACGCAGTGTCAGCACCAGAGAACTGAACACCGCCTTGTCGAAGAACTCCGGCGCGTTGATACCGTGCAGCACGGAGAGACGTTGCGCGACGGTGCGGCTCTCTTTTTCCAGCGTACCGCGGTTGATCGACGGGTTGGCGCTCAACAGCCAGAAGGTGATGGCATAACGTTGCAGCGTTTCGCGCGCGCCTGCGGCCAGCAGCTGTAGCGTGCGAGAATGCGCCGGGTTGATATGCAACTCATCATCTTGCAGGGTAATCAGCCCCTGACGTTGCATCTCATTTGCCAGCGCATCAATAACGTCTGGCAATTCGTCGCGATCCCAGCGCAGGAACAGCTCCGCTTTCAGCATTGGGTAAAGCACATTGACGTGCTCCATCAATACGTCGCGGGAGATGTGGCGATGCTGGGTGACAATTGCCGCCATCAGCGAAGGCAGCACCAACATATGCGCAATGTTGTTGCGATAGTAGGTCATCAGCACCGCTTGCTCGCGCGGCAGAATGATGATGTCGCCGATAGTGTCTTTCTCGACTTCAAACTTGTTCATTTGCAGCGCGTGATCGATAAGCTCGCTGGCGCTGGCTGAAGGAACGGTAGAGTCCGTGGAGTAAGGTACATTGCGCATCAGATCCAGGTAGCAGTTGAGTTGCTCGGTTAACTGCTCGCGGGTGAGTGAGCGCTGACGTGACGCCAGAAGCGCAGTACAGCACAGGTTCATGGCGTTTGCCGCGCCTGCGTTGTTAATGCGTACCATCAGATCGGCAGCAATATTATTGACCGTCGGCGTTAACCAGGCCGGACGCACCGCTTCGATGGGATCGATAGATTCACGCCAGTCTGGTACGTGCTGGTTAAGGTAGGTCATCAACGGCATTGGTTCACCGAAGTTGACGTAACCCTGACCGAGATTACGCAGCTTGCTTAAACCGCGCAGCATCTGCGGCAGGCTCTCTTTCTCTTTCGTTGCACCGCGCAGTTCTTTGGCGTAAGTACCCACTTCCATGACGTGCTCATAACCGATGTAGATCGGAATCAGCGTAATCGGACGCGTGCCGCCACGCAGCATCGCCTGAATGGTCATCGACAGCGTACCGGTTTTCGGATCCAGCAAACGCCCCGTACGGGAACGACCGCCTTCCACGAAATACTCGACGGAATAACCACGGCTGAACAGTTCGCCTAGATACTCACGGAAAACGGTGGAATAGAGCTTATTGCCTTTAAACGTACGGCGAATAAAGAACGCACCCAGACGGCGGAAAATCGGCCCGGCAGGCCAGAAGTTCAGGTTGATCCCGGCGGCGATATGCGGTGGCACCAGCCCCTGGTGATAGAGCACGTAAGAAAGCAGCAGGTAGTCCATGTGACTGCGGTGGCAAGGCACATATACCAACTCATGACCGTCATGAGCCAGCTGGCGAACGCGCTCAGCGTTATGGACGTTAATGCCCTGATAAAGTCGGTTCCAGGTGAAGCCCAGAATACGGTCAGTCAGGCGAATCATCTCGTAAGAGAAATTCGCCGCAATCTCTTCCATCAGTGCAATGGCGTTCTGCTGCGCTTTTTCATGGGAGATTTTTTTGCTGCGCGCTTCATCTTCTACCGCTTTGGCAATGGCGCGGGAGGCGAGCAGCTTATTAAACAGATCCTGACGGGCAGGAAGACGTGGACCTACGGCAGCCAGACGCTGACGAGCAAAGTGCATACGTGCCACGCGCGCTAGTTTCTGGGCGATAGTTTTATCCGTGCCGTGTTCATCGGCCATGCGGCGCAGAGAAACTGACGGTGAGAAACGCACAAAACTGTCGCGACCGAGCCACAGTACGGCGAAAAATTTCTGCACGCCATTTAGCATACGCAGCGGTGGGTTCACTTCACCTTTTTCCCGCCCAGGCGCGCGACCGAACATCACCGATACTGGCACCATCTGCACATCCAGATTTGGATTGCTACGATGCAAATCAAGATAGTCGTGGAACAGCTTAATGGACTCTTCTTTCGGTGTGTAATAGGTGAAAACACGCGGCCCGCCGTGAATGAACACATAGCGCGGCAGTAGCGTGCCGTCAATCTCCAGCGGCTCTAAGGGGTCAGGCAGGTCATGTGCCAGACACTGGGCGCGCAACGTCAGCAAATCTGCTTTCGAGTTGTACGGTAAAACGTACATAATTGGACGAGAGGTATCCAGTCCCAGTTCCGGGGCAGGATCTGCCGGAATAGACTTGCTTTTTACCAGGATGCTTAATGGTAAATTCAGTAATTTGTAGTAAATTCGTGGCCAGCCGGACATAAACGATGTAAAGCCTCTGGTTAATAATGCAAATGCGCGGCAAGGATAGCAGAAACTCATGGGAAATTCTGTGGTATCCGCTCATGTTTCGCGCGGCGTTACGCAAACCCGAATCATCGGATTTAACGGTACACTGATATTGACGCTCATAATGTAAAAAGGTTCTTTCAATGGCCAATAATACCACTGGATTCACTCGAATTATCAAAGCTGCTGGCTATTCCTGGAAGGGGTTACGCGCGGCATGGATCAACGAAGCGGCATTCCGTCAGGAAGGCGTAGCGGTATTGTTGGCGGTGGTCATCGCCTGCTGGCTGGATGTGGACGCGATTACTCGCGTGCTGCTTATCAGCTCCGTCATGCTGGTGATGATTGTGGAAATTCTCAATAGTGCCATTGAAGCCGTGGTTGACCGAATTGGCTCTGAATACCATGAGCTTTCCGGACGCGCTAAAGATATGGGGTCCGCTGCGGTACTGATCGCGATTATCGTCGCCGTGATTACCTGGTGCATCCTGTTATGGTCGCATTTTGGATAACCCTTCCAGAATTCGATAAATCTCTGGTTTATTGTGCAGTTTATGGTTCCAAAATCGCCTTTTGCTGTATATACTCACAGCATAACTGTATATACACCCAGGGGGCGGAATGAAAGCGTTAACGGCCAGGCAGCAAGAGGTGTTTGATCTCATCCGTGATCACATCAGCCAGACAGGTATGCCGCCGACGCGTGCGGAAATCGCGCAGCGTTTGGGGTTCCGTTCCCCAAACGCGGCTGAAGAACATCTGAAAGCGCTGGCACGCAAAGGCGTTATTGAAATTGTTTCCGGCGCATCACGCGGGATTCGTCTGTTACAGGAAGAGGAAGAGGGGTTGCCACTGGTAGGTCGTGTGGCTGCCGGTGAACCGCTTCTGGCGCAGCAGCACATTGAAGGTCATTATCAGGTTGATCCTTCCTTGTTCAAACCGAATGCGGATTTCCTGCTGCGCGTCAGCGGGATGTCGATGAAAGATATCGGCATTATGGATGGCGACTTGCTGGCTGTGCATAAAACTCAGGACGTACGTAATGGTCAGGTCGTCGTCGCTCGTATTGATGACGAAGTTACCGTTAAGCGTCTGAAAAAACAGGGCAATAAAGTCGAACTGTTGCCAGAAAACAGTGAGTTTAAACCGATTGTCGTTGACCTTCGTCAGCAAAGCTTCACGATTGAAGGGCTGGCGGTTGGGGTTATTCGCAACGGCGACTGGCTGTGACATATCTCTGAGACCGCGATGCCGCCTGGCGTCGCGGTTTGTTTTTCATCTCTCTTCATCAGGCTTGTCTGCATGGCATTCCTCACTTCATCTGATAAAGCACTCTGGCATCTCGCCTTACCCATGATTTTCTCCAATATCACCGTCCCGTTGCTTGGGCTGGTCGATACGGCGGTTATTGGTCATCTTGATAGTCCGGTTTATCTGGGCGGTGTGGCGGTTGGTGCAACGGCGACCAGCTTTCTCTTTATGCTGTTGCTGTTTTTGCGCATGAGCACCACCGGGCTTACTGCGCAGGCTTATGGTGCCCAAAATCCCCAGGCATTAGCCCGTGCGCTGGTACAGCCGTTGCTGTTGGCTCTGGGGGCTGGGGCGTTAATTGCGCTACTGCGTACGCCGATTATCGATCTGGCGCTGCATATTGTTGGCGGTAGCGAAGCAGTGCTGGAACAGGCGCGGCGCTTTCTTGAAATCCGCTGGTTAAGCGCACCGGCGTCGCTGGCGAATCTGGTGTTACTTGGCTGGCTACTCGGCGTGCAATATGCCCGTGCGCCAGTAATTTTGTTAGTAGCCGGCAATATTCTCAACATAGTGCTGGATGTCTGGCTGGTGATGGGGCTGCATATGAACGTGCAGGGCGCTGCGCTGGCGACGGTTATTGCGGAATATGCAACATTGCTGATTGGTCTGCTACTAGTGCGTAAAATCATCAAAACACGCGGTATCTCCGGCGAAATGCTGAAAAAAGCCTGGCGAGGTAATTTCCGCCGTTTGCTGGCGCTTAACCGCGATATCATGCTGCGCTCGCTGTTGCTGCAACTCTGTTTTGGTGCGATCACCGTACTTGGCGCACGACTTGGAAGTGACATCATCGCGGTAAACGCGGTTCTGATGACTCTACTCACCTTTACCGCCTATGCGCTTGATGGTTTTGCCTACGCGGTTGAAGCGCATTCAGGTCAGGCGTACGGTGCGCGCGACGGGAGCCAGCTATTGGAGGTCTGGCGCGCAGCGTGCCGCCAGTCGGGGATCGTTGCACTGCTGTTTTCGGTGATTTATTTACTGGCAGGGGAACACATCATTGCGTTGTTGACGTCGTTAACCCAGATTCAGCAGCTGGCCGACTGCTATCTTATCTGGCAGGTGATTTTGCCATTGGTCGGTGTCTGGTGTTATCTACTGGATGGCATGTTTATAGGCGCAACGCGTGCGGCTGAAATGCGTAACAGTATGGCGGTAGCAGCAGCAGGTTTTGCCCTGACGCTCCTTACGCTGCCGTGGCTGGGCAATCATGGTTTGTGGTTGGCGTTAACTGTCTTTCTGGCGCTGCGCGGGCTTTCTCTGGCAGCTATCTGGCAGCGTCACTGGCGCAACGGTACCTGGTTTGCAGCAACGTGACGGTTAAAAATTCTGAATAAATAATCCTGGGTAAAATTCCTGACTACACTTAATCTCACGTTCAGAAGAAAAGTGAGCGTACTCTCATTCACAACCTAACGATGAGGTCTTGATTATGAATAAAGATGAAGCCGGCGGTAACTGGAAACAGTTTAAAGGTAAAGTGAAAGAGCAATGGGGCAAACTGACCGATGATGATATGACGATCATTGAAGGTAAACGTGATCAACTGGTCGGTAAAATCCAGGAACGTTATGGTTATCAGAAAGATCAGGCAGAAAAAGAGGTCGTGGATTGGGAAACCCGCAATGAATATCGCTGGTAATTAATCCCTCCTGCCCGACGTGTACAAGGATGTACGCCCTCTTAACGCGGTTTCTTTTTCACCTGCAAAGAGTGATCATGCTGGCACTGTTCAGGATGACGACACGCTTCCACTTCCACGCATGCCGCACAGAGCCCATGTGCTTCAATCACATTATGCCGCAGGGCAAACCCCATTTTTGCCGCCAGCGTATGCATAATGTCTTCCACGCCTTCTGCACACTCTTCTTTCACTGCGCCGCAGCGATCGCAAATAAACATGGCTGAAGTATGGGTGGGCTGGTCGAACAGATGACAGAGCACATAACTGTTGGTGGATTCCACCTTATGCACAAAACCTTGCTCAAGCAGAAAATCCAGCGCGCGATAAACCGTTGGCGGCTTGGCTTGCGGTTCAGCTTCGCGCAGCAAATCAAGCAGATCGTAAGCGCTGATAGCGCCATCCTGCAGACTCATCAGGCGTAACACTTCCAGGCGCTGCGGGGTCAGGCGCACATTACGCTGCGCACAGAGTTTTTCAGCCTGCGCTAATAATTCCTGCGTTGTGGTCTTTTCCATCGGGCACCTCAAGGTGTGGGTTAAGAATGTCCTTACTTTACCATGTTCCAGGAAAAACACCGAGAACCCTTATTGTTGTTGTAATGTTGATTTTCTGTTTCATAGGTAAGGTGTTGTATAGCCAGGTGACACCATTATCAACATGACAATAATTATTACTCCATTTTTAAATACATTGCTTGAAGTTAACTCGCTATTTATTTAAATGCGTTTGAAAGTATGCCTACAGATCAGAAATTATGAGCGATTTTTGATAGTGACTTTTTGTCAAATGAATTATATGAATGATACAGCTCGGTAAAAAGGTGGATAAATTATGTCAAGTATAATAGGAAGTTCAAGAGATTACTTTAATAAAAGCCTCAACTCAAATCAATACGATAATAAAGATGTAAGCTCGGGAAAACTTAAGGATCTGTATAATAAATCGGTTGATTATGCAACGATGAGTAATCGCGCTGCGATTATTGCAAAAATAGATTTGTTTATTCAGAGGATTACCCATAATTTATGGACTGCAAGTGAAAAGAATGTTTCCTTAATTGGACGAATAAATGCTCTCAAAGATTGGGTTGACGAGTGTATTGTAGAGTGCACTAATGAGCAATTAGGTGATCGTGACTATATTTCTGCATTTGTAGAACGGGCGATTTTTCATTATGCGATGGATTTTGTTTGTAATCCAATGGAAAATAGCGATGCAACTCTAATAGACAGGTGTACTTTCGATGTAATAAATCAGAATGACCTTCCCTCCGCAATTCAGCTATTTTATGATAAACCCTATGGTAAAGTACCTGTAGCGTCATTACATCTAAAAACTGTAAGCGAAGGTTTTTTAAATTTGGAAAATGCATATAAAGCAAAGAACGATGCTCGCTTAAAACCCTTGGCTTCCCTTTTACTTTCATTCTCATATGGTAGTGCATCAGCTGATATCATAGCAACAGCACGAAGAGTTAATGATTATTGTGAAAACCACATAACAAGTAAGATAAAAATATTATCTCGTCAAGTGATGAAAAAAAGCCTGAGGGATATGAAAGAATTAGTAGATAAAAATGAACTGGATTTTAATTTAATTCTGAATGAGAGGAAAAAGAAGGCTGAAGAAGACAATAAAGACATCACAGACATTACAAAAATGCAGACTGCAGGTGAGACGTTAATTAAATTCGTTCAATCATTTGACCCAGACTCAACGGGACCCATTGTAATTGGCAAAGATATGAATGACAAAGATATAAATGACAACGATCTCATTAACGAAGATATTATTAAGTTCATTTATGACCTATTCGATATTGTGTTAAAAAAATAAAATGTGAATTTTCTCTGTAGTATGGGATTTTTTACATAAAAGAACCCAACATTGCTTGGGTTCTTTTTTATCTATCAATGCCATTCGCCGCGAGATAGTTCAACACGGTTTTATGTGTGATTTTTTATTTATCGTCGAAACTGAATTGTTTATCATTGCTTTTCACACGCTAACATCTAATAAGATTATTTCTTCAATTCGCGAGAGCGTCACGCTTTGAAGGAATCTCATTTTTCTTTTTCAAAGAGCCAGGCGCTTCCTGTTGTTATGGTATAGTACCCCGCTATTGAGCCTCCTGAACAGTGATGCTGAATAACATAACTCCATGATATATCGTTAAAATAATCTCTACATTTGAAAATGCACGGTAATTCTGAAATGCAAAAAATCAACCAAACCAGCGCAATGCCTGAAAAAACCGACGTTCACTGGAGTGGTCGGTTTAGCGTTGCACCAATGCTCGACTGGACGGACAGACACTGCCGTTATTTCCTGCGTCTGCTTTCCCGCAATACGTTGCTGTATACAGAAATGGTGACCACAGGGGCGATTATTCACGGTAAAGGTGATTACCTGGCGTACAGTGAAGAAGAACATCCGGTAGCGTTGCAACTGGGCGGTAGCGATCCGGCGGCGCTGGCGCAGTGTGCGAAGCTGGCAGAAACGCGCGGATATGATGAGATCAACCTGAATGTCGGCTGCCCGTCTGACCGGGTACAGAACGGCATGTTTGGTGCGTGCCTGATGGGCAATGCGCAGCTGGTTGCCGACTGCGTGAAAGCGATGCGCGATGTCGTATCGATTCCGGTGACGGTGAAAACGCGTATTGGCATCGATGACCAGGACAGCTATGAATTTCTCTGCGATTTCATCAACACCGTTTCCGGCAAAGGCGAGTGTGAGATGTTCATCATCCACGCACGTAAAGCCTGGCTTTCTGGGTTAAGCCCGAAAGAAAACCGTGAAATCCCGCCGCTCGATTATCCGCGTGTGTATCAACTGAAGCGTGACTTTCCGCATCTGACGATGTCGATTAACGGTGGTATCAAGTCGCTGGAAGAGGCTAAAGCGCATTTGCAACATATGGATGGCGTGATGGTAGGGCGCGAGGCGTATCAGAATCCGGGTATTCTGGCGGCGGTAGACCGAGAGATTTTTGGTTCCTCGGATACCGATGCCGATCCGGTGGCGGTGGTGCGTGCCATGTATCCGTACATTGAGCGTGAACTCAGCCAGGGGACGTATCTCGGCCATATTACCCGGCATATGCTGGGGCTGTTCCAGGGTATTCCTGGCGCGCGGCAGTGGCGGCGTTATTTAAGTGAAAATGCCCATAAAGCGGGTGCTGACATTAACGTGCTGGAACACGCGCTCAAACTGGTGGCAGATAAGCGTTAACTTTTCACCAAAAAGTAGTCAAATTCACCACGCCCTGCGCACCGTCGCGGGGCGTTTTGCTGTTAAATCAATAGATTATTTTTGGCATGATTCTTGTAATGCCAGCAAGAGATTTCATATTTGGGAGAGCATCATGCTGGAACTACTTTTTGTGATTGGCTTTTTTGTCATGCTGATGGTCACCGGCGTTTCGTTGCTGGGTATTATCGCTGCGCTGGTTGTGGCGACGGCCATTATGTTCCTCGGCGGTATGCTGGCATTGATGATTAAGTTGCTGCCGTGGCTGTTATTGGCGATTGCGGTGGTGTGGGTTATTAAGGCGATTAAAGCACCAAAAGTGCCGAAATATCAGCGCTATGACCGTTGGTGTTACTAAGGGATTGTGCGGACGATCACAACCTAAGGTTTTATCCTTAGAACAAAATAGGAATTGATAATCAAATCTGTCACTATTGCGCCTCTAACAGATTCATCGTGCTGTACCCTACATACAGCCGAACTATAAAAAGAAAGGGCTTCCCAGGTGGAAGCCCTATTTCTTTTATGGAATCAACAGGCTGGAGCCTTGCGTCGCCCGGCTTTCCAGAATCGCATGCGCACGCTGTGCATCCTTCAGCGGATATTTCTGTTGTTCGGCGACATCGACCTTAATCACACCGCTGGCAATCAAAGAGAACAGTTCATTACTGGCCTCGGTTAATTCCTCCCGCGTGGTGATATAGCCTTGCAGGGAAGGGCGTGTCACATACAACGAGCCTTTCTGATTGAGAATGCCTAAGTTCACACCGGTAACCGCGCCTGATGAGTTGCCAAAACTCACCATTAAGCCGCGACGTTGCAGGCAATCCAGCGACCGTTCCCAGGTGTCTCTGCCGACGGAATCGTACACCACGCGCACTTTCTTACCGCCGGTGATCTCTTTTAACCGCTCGACCAGGTTTTCTTCGCGATAGTTAATCACCTGCCACGCCCCCGCTTTTAGCGCACTCTGCGCTTTTTGCGCGCTTCCCACGGTACCGATGAGCTTCGCGCCCAGGGCTTTTGCCCACTGGCAGGCAATCAAGCCAACGCCGCCAGCAGCAGCGTGGAACAGGAACTGTTCGTCGGGTTTAATTTCATAGGTTTTGCGCAGCAGATAATAAACCGTTAAGCCTTTCAGGAATGATGCCGCCGCTTGCTCAAAAGAAATTGCCGCGGGCAGAATCGCCGCTTTATCGGCATTGACGTTATGCAAAGAGCTGTAAGCGCCTAATGCCGACTGTGCATAGACTACGCGATCGCCTGCCTTAATATGCTTTACACCACTGCCGACTTTACTCACGATGCCTGCCGCTTCGGTACCTAATCCGCTGGGTAGCGATGGCGGCGGATAAAGGCCGCTGCGGATATACGTGTCGATAAAATTGATGCCGATGGCTTTATTTTCGACCTGGATTTCATTCTCCGCCGGATCGGCAGGAGTGAACTCTACGGCTTGAAGTACTTCCGGGCCACCGTGCTTATGAAATTCAATTCGTGTTGCCATGTGTCCTCCAGAACGTATCGTCAGGGTCTGCTTCATATGGTAAAGTTTCGACCCATTCTTTATCTCGGTAACTCCATTCACTATGGCAGGAAATAAACCCTTCAACAAACAGCAGGCTGAACCCCGCGAACGCGATCCACAAGTTGCCGGGCTGAAAGTGCCTCCGCACTCGATCGAAGCGGAGCAGTCGGTGTTGGGCGGTTTAATGCTGGATAACGAACGCTGGGACGATGTAGCCGAGCGTGTGGTGGCAGACGATTTTTACACCCGCCCACACCGTCATATCTTTACTGAAATGGCGCGTTTGCAGGAAAGCGGTAGTCCTATCGATCTGATTACCCTTGCGGAATCGCTGGAACGTCAGGGACAACTCGACAGCGTTGGTGGTTTTGCTTACCTGGCAGAGTTGTCAAAAAATACGCCAAGTGCGGCGAACATCAGTGCCTATGCGGACATCGTGCGTGAACGTGCCGTTGTCCGTGAGATGATCTCGGTTGCGAATGAGATTGCCGAAGCCGGTTTTGATCCGCAGGGGCGAACCAGCGAAGACCTGTTGGACCTGGCTGAATCCCGCGTCTTTAAAATTGCCGAAAGTCGTGCAAACAAAGACGAAGGGCCGAAGAACATCGCCGATGTGCTCGACGCAACCGTGGCGCGTATTGAGCAGCTGTTTCAGCAGCCACACGATGGCGTTACCGGGGTAAACACCGGTTATGACGATCTCAACAAAAAAACCGCTGGTTTGCAGCCGTCGGATTTGATCATCGTCGCAGCGCGTCCGTCGATGGGTAAAACGACATTTGCGATGAACCTCGTCGAAAACGCGGCGATGTTGCAAGATAAACCGGTACTTATCTTCTCTCTTGAGATGCCATCAGAACAGATTATGATGCGTTCTCTGGCGTCGCTGTCGCGCGTTGACCAGACTAAAATTCGTACCGGGCAACTGGATGATGAAGACTGGGCGCGCATTTCCGGCACGATGGGCATTTTGCTGGAAAAACGTAATATCTATATTGATGATTCCTCCGGTCTGACACCAACGGAAGTGCGCTCCCGCGCGCGGCGTATTGCCCGAGAACATGGCGGCATTGGGCTTATCATGATCGACTACCTGCAACTGATGCGCGTACCGGCGCTTTCCGATAACCGTACGCTGGAAATTGCAGAAATCTCCCGCTCGCTGAAAGCACTGGCGAAAGAACTGAACGTGCCGGTGGTGGCGCTGTCCCAGTTGAACCGTTCTCTGGAACAACGTGCCGACAAACGCCCGGTCAACTCCGACCTGCGTGAATCTGGCTCTATCGAGCAGGATGCGGACTTGATCATGTTTATCTATCGTGATGAGGTGTATCACGAAAACAGTGATTTAAAAGGCATCGCGGAAATTATTATCGGTAAACAACGTAACGGCCCAATCGGGACGGTACGCCTGACCTTTAACGGTCAATGGTCGCGCTTCGACAACTATGCGGGGCCGCAGTACGACGACGAATAATAATTATTTTATGAATTAGGTAATTAAAGCAAACACTTATCAAGGAACACAAATGCAAGCGGCAACTGTTGTGATTAACCGCCGCGCTCTGCGACACAACCTGCAACGTCTTCGTGAACTGGCACCTGCCAGTAAAATGGTTGCGGTGGTGAAAGCGAACGCTTATGGTCACGGTCTTCTTGAGACCGCGCGAACGCTCCCCGATGCTGACGCCTTTGGCGTAGCCCGTCTCGAAGAAGCTCTGCGACTGCGTGCGGGGGGAATCACCAAACCTGTACTTTTACTCGAAGGCTTTTTTGATGCCAGAGATCTACCGACGATTTCTGCGCAACATTTTCATACCGCCGTGCATAACGAAGAACAGCTTGCTGCGCTGGAAGAGGCCAGCCTGGACGAGCCGGTTACCGTCTGGATGAAACTCGATACTGGTATGCACCGTCTGGGTGTAAGGCCGGAACAGGCTGAGGCGTTTTATCATCGTCTGACGCGGTGCAAAAACGTTCGTCAGCCGGTGAATATTGTCAGCCATTTTGCGCGCGCGGATGAGCCAAAATGCGGTGCAACCGAGAAACAACTCGATATCTTTAATACCTTTTGTGAAGGCAAACCTGGTCAACGTTCCATTGCCGCGTCGGGGGGCATTCTGCTGTGGCCACAGTCACATTTTGACTGGGTGCGCCCGGGCATCATTCTTTACGGTGTCTCGCCGCTGGAAGATCGCTCCACCGGTGCCGATTTTGGCTGTCAGCCGGTAATGTCATTGACCTCCAGCCTGATTGCTGTGCGTGAGCATAAAGCCGGAGAGCCTGTCGGTTATGGTGGAACCTGGGTAAGCGAACGTAATACCCGTCTTGGCGTAGTCGCTATGGGTTATGGCGATGGTTATCCGCGCGCCGCGCCGTCCGGTACGCCAGTGCTGGTGAACGGTCGCGAAGTGCCGATTGTCGGGCGAGTCGCGATGGATATGATCTGCGTCGACTTAGGTCCACAGGCGCAGGATAAAGCCGGGGACCCGGTCATTTTATGGGGCGAAGGTTTGCCCGTAGAACGTATCGCTGAAATGACGAAAGTGAGCGCTTACGAACTTATCACGCGCCTGACCTCAAGGGTCGCGATGAAATACGTGGATTAATCGTTCTGTAATATCTGATTATCTGTGCCGGATGTGGTATGAATGCCTATCCGGCTAATAAAATCTTACTAATTCAATAAATTGATATTATTTCATGCTGTTATAAAGGTCGTGCCTCTGGCGAATGTGCGTTTGTCATTGGTCACTTTTTGTTGCTAATTGTCGTTCACCCCTGAACATCCTCTCGATCTTCCCCACCTTCCGGTTTATTGTGGTTTAACCACCTGCCCGTAAACCTGGAGAACCATCGCGTGTTTCAAAAAGTTGACGCCTACGCTGGCGACCCGATTCTTACGCTTATGGAGCGTTTCAAAGAAGACCCTCGCAGCGACAAAGTGAATTTAAGTATCGGTCTGTACTACAACGAAGACGGAATTATTCCCCAACTGAAAGCCGTGGCGGATGCGGAAGCGCGCCTGAATGCGCAGCCTCATGGCGCTTCGCTTTATTTACCGATGGAAGGGCTTAATAGCTATCGCCATGCCATTGCGCCGCTGCTGTTTGGTGCGGACCATCCGGTACTGCAACAACAGCGCGTAGCAACCATTCAAACCCTTGGCGGCTCAGGGGCATTGAAAGTGGGCGCTGACTTCCTGAAGCGTTACTTCCCGGAATCAGGCGTCTGGGTCAGCGATCCTACCTGGGAAAACCACGTAGCAATATTCGCCGGGGCTGGATTCGAAGTGAGTACTTACCCCTGGTATGACGAAGCGACTAACGGCGTGCGCTTTAATGACCTGTTGGCGACGCTAAAAACATTACCTGCCCGCAGTATTGTGTTGCTGCACCCATGTTGCCACAACCCAACGGGTGCCGATCTCACTAATGACCAGTGGGATGCGGTGATTCAAATTCTCACAGCCCGCGAGCTTATCCCATTTCTTGATATTGCCTATCAAGGATTTGGTGCCGGTATGGAAGAGGATGCCTACGCCATTCGCGCCATTGTCAGCGCTGGATTACCCGCTCTGGTGAGCAATTCGTTCTCGAAAATTTTCTCCCTTTACGGCGAGCGCGTCGGCGGACTTTCTGTGCTGTGTGAAGATGCCGAAGCCGCAGGCCGCGTACTGGGGCAATTGAAAGCAACAGTTCGCCGCAACTACTCCAGCCCGCCGAATTTTGGTGCGCAGGTGGTGGCTGCGGTGCTGAATGACGAGGCATTGAAAGCCAGCTGGCTGGCGGAAGTAGAAGAGATGCGTACTCGCATTCTGGCGATGCGTCAGGAACTGGTGAAGGTATTGAGCACAGAAATGCCAGAACGCAATTTCGATTATCTGCTTAATCAGCGCGGTATGTTCAGTTATACCGGTTTAAGTGCCGCTCAGGTTGACCGACTACGTGAAGAATTTGGTGTCTATCTCATCGCCAGCGGTCGCATGTGTGTCGCCGGGTTAAATACGGCAAATGTACAACGTGTGGCAAAGGCGTTTGCTGCGGTGATGTAATGTCGTTGGCAGGCGGATGAACAGCCGCCTGCTCAATCATCAATAAGTGGGTATACGTATTTTTTCGGCTAATCGTACAAAGGAATGGGTTCTGATAATCGATATTTCCTACTGAGAAAATAGAAGTTTTTATATCCGAATATTTTTACACAATAGAGAGCCATTAAGTTATTAAATACAACAAACATAGTCTGATCGCATGTGATCCTGCTCCCTTTCTTAACAAAAGCCGTAGATAATCCTTTTATTCCCTGGCAGCTGGCGTTATGGTCAGATGGTTTTTGCAACAAATCTCATAATAAAACGTTTCAATAGACTGACTATTTAGGGAAAAATATGCGCAAGATCACACAGGCAATCAGTGCCGTTTGCTTATTGTTCGCTCTAAACAGTTCCGCTGTTGCCCTGGCCTCGTCACCTTCACCGCTTAATCCTGGTACTAACGTTGCCAGGCTTGCTGAACAGGCACCAATTCATTGGGTTTCGGTCGCACAAATTGAAAATAGCCTCGCAGGGCGTCCGCCAATGGCGGTGGGGTTTGATATCGATGACACGGTACTTTTTTCCAGTCCGGGCTTCTGGCGCGGCAAAAAAACCTTCTCGCCAGAAAGCGAAGATTATCTGAAAAATCCTGTGTTCTGGGAAAAAATGAACAATGGCTGGGATGAATTCAGCATTCCAAAAGAGGTCGCTCGCCAGCTGATTGATATGCATGTACGCCGCGGTGACGCGATCTTCTTTGTGACTGGTCGTAGCCCGACGAAAACAGAAACGGTTTCAAAAACGCTGGCGGATAATTTTCATATTCCTGCCACCAACATGAATCCGGTAATTTTTGCAGGCGATAAACCAGGTCAAAATACAAAATCGCAATGGCTACAGGATAAAAATATCCGAATTTTTTATGGCGATTCCGATAACGATATTACCGCCGCACGCGAAGTCGGCGCTCGTGGTATCCGCATTCTACGCGCCTCCAACTCTACCTACAAACCCTTGCCACAAGCGGGTGCGTTTGGTGAAGAGGTGATCGTCAATTCAGAATACTGACAGAGCGGGAGAGCGTGATGCTCTCCCGAATGCTGTTTTTTTAATCACACCTTTATCCTTTCGCTGTCTTGCTGCAAACTGATTAAGAGAGTTTTATCAAGGAGCAGCACATGTGGTATCAAAAGACGCTCACGCTTAGCGCCAAATCTCGTGGATTTCATCTGGTAACGGATGAAATACTGCATCAGCTGGCTGATATGCCGCGTGTTAACATCGGCTTACTGCATCTGTTGCTGCAACATACCTCCGCCTCTCTGACACTTAATGAGAACTGCGATCCCACCGTACGCCAGGACATGGAGCGTTTTTTCCTCCGCACCGTTCCCGATAACGGAAATTATGAGCATGACTATGAGGGGGCCGACGATATGCCTTCTCATATCAAATCCTCAATGTTGGGAACATCGCTTGTATTGCCGGTGCATAAAGGGCGTATTCAGACCGGCACCTGGCAAGGCATCTGGCTGGGGGAACATCGCATCCACGGCGGATCGCGTCGCATCATCGCGACACTACAAGGGGAGTAAAAAATGACCATTTCGGAGTTGCTACAATATTGCATGGCAAAACCAGGCGCAGAACAGAGCGTGCATAACGACTGGAAAGCGACGCAGATCAAAGTGGAAGATGTACTGTTTGCGATGGTGAAAGAAGTAGAAAATCGCCCAGCTGTTTCGCTGAAAACCAGCCCGGAGCTGGCGGAGCTGCTACGTCAGCAGCACAGCGATGTGCGTCCAAGCCGCCATCTGAATAAAGCGCACTGGAGCACCGTGTATCTCGACGGTTCGCTGCCAGATTCGCAAATCTATTATCTGGTGGATGCGTCTTATCAGCAGGCGGTGAATTTACTGCCGGAAGAAAAACGTAAATTGCTGGTGCAACTCTGAAAGGAAAAGGCCGCTCAGAAAGCGGCCTTAACGATTACAGCATCGGCTTAAGGAAGCGTGCCGTGTGTGATGCTTCGCACTCCGCGACGGTTTCTGGTGTACCGGAGACGAGGATCTCGCCGCCGCCACTGCCGCCTTCCGGCCCCAGGTCGACAATCCAGTCAGCGGTTTTGATCACGTCGAGATTGTGCTCAATCACCACGATGGTATTGCCCTGATCGCGCAGTTTATGCAGTACGTCGAGCAGTTGCTGAATATCGGCGAAGTGCAGACCGGTGGTCGGCTCGTCGAGAATATACAGCGTCTGCCCGGTGCCGCGTTTTGACAACTCACGCGCCAGCTTCACGCGCTGGGCTTCACCACCAGAAAGCGTGGTTGCGGACTGACCCAGACGAATATACGTCAGGCCAACGTCCATCAATGTTTGCAGCTTACGTGCCAGAGTTGGTACCGCATCAAAGAACTCACGCGCCTCTTCGATGGTCATATCCAGCACTTCGTGGATGGTTTTGCCTTTGTACTTAATCTCCAGCGTTTCACGGTTATAGCGTTTACCTTTGCACTGGTCGCACGGTACGTAAATGTCCGGTAGGAAGTGCATCTCCACTTTGATCACGCCATCGCCCTGACAGGCTTCGCAGCGTCCGCCGCGAACGTTAAAGCTGAATCGTCCTGGTGTATAACCGCGCGCACGGGATTCCGGTACGCCCGCAAACAGTTCGCGCACAGGCGTAAACACGCCGGTATAGGTCGCCGGGTTAGAACGCGGAGTACGACCAATTGGGCTTTGGTCGATATCGATCACTTTATCGAAATGCTCCAGCCCCTGAATATCGCGATAAGGTGCCGGTTCGGCGATGGTCGCACCATTCAACTGGCGTTGGGCAATCGGGAACAGTGTGTCGTTAATCAGCGTCGATTTACCGGAACCTGAAACCCCTGTGATGCAGGTAAACAGACCGACTGGCAGCGTCAGCGTCACGTCTTTCAGGTTATTACCACGTGCGCCTGTCAGCTTCAGCACTTTTTCCGGATTCGCCGGAACGCGTTTCTTCGGCACTTCAATCTTGCGTTTGCCGCTCATGTACTGCCCGGTTAACGACTCAGGCACCGCCATAATCGCTTCCAGGGGACCTTCCGCGACTACTTCACCGCCGTGTACACCTGCGCCCGGGCCAATGTCGATCACATGGTCAGCGGCGCGAATCGCGTCTTCGTCGTGCTCCACCACAATCACGGTATTACCGAGATCGCGCAGATGGATAAGCGTACCCAGCAGGCGCTCGTTATCGCGCTGGTGCAGGCCGATAGACGGCTCATCGAGCACGTACATAACGCCAACCAGGCCCGCACCAATCTGGCTCGCCAGACGGATACGCTGGGCTTCACCGCCAGAAAGCGTTTCTGCCGAGCGGGAAAGTGTCAGGTAATTCAGGCCGACGTTAACGAGGAATTTCAGGCGATCGCCAATCTCCTTAAGAATTTTTTCCGCAATCTTCGCTCGTTGACCTGCGAGTTTGAGATTGTTGAAGAATTCCATCGCATGACCGATGCTCATGTCGGAGATAGCAGGCAGCGGCGTATTCTCGACATACACATGGCGCGCTTCCCGACGCAGACGCGTTCCTTCGCAGCTGGCGCACGGGCGATTGCTGATAAACTTGGCTAATTCTTCGCGTACCGCACTGGATTCCGTCTCTTTATAACGGCGCTCCATATTGTGCAGCACGCCTTCGAACGGATGACGACGAATGGAGGTATCGCCACGATCGTTCATGTATTTGAATTCAATGTTTTCTTTGCCAGAACCGTACAACACCACTTTATGCACATTCGCGCTCAGGCTGCCCCACGGCGCTTCGACGTCGAACTTATAGTGATCTGCCAGCGATTTCAGCATCTGGAAGTAATAGAAGTTGCGGCGATCCCAGCCTCGGATCGCACCACCTGCCAGCGACAGTTCCGGATTCTGGATCACGCGGTCAGGATCGAAATATTGCTGTACGCCAAGGCCGTCACAGGTCGGGCAGGCACCCGCCGGGTTGTTAAACGAAAACAGGCGTGGTTCCAGTTCACGCATACTGTAGCCGCAAATTGGGCAGGCGAAGTTGGCGGAAAATAGCAGCTCTTCCGCTTTTGGATCGTCCATATCGGCAACTACCGCGGTACCACCGGAAAGCTCCAGCGCGGTTTCAAACGACTCTGCCAGACGTTGGGTGAGATCGTCACGCACCTTGAAGCGATCAACCACCACTTCAATGGTATGTTTCTTTTGCAGTTCCAGTTTCGGCGGATCGGAAAGATCGCAGACTTCGCCATCAATACGAGCACGGATGTAACCCTGGCTTGCCAGATTTTCCAGCGTTTTGGTGTGTTCGCCTTTGCGCTCTTTAATGATTGGCGCGAGCAGCATCAGGCGTTTACCTTCCGGCTGCGACAGCACGTTATCCACCATCTGGCTGACGGTTTGCGCCGCCAGCGGTACATCGTGGTCCGGGCAGCGCGGCTCACCGACGCGGGCGAACAACAAACGCAAATAGTCGTGGATTTCGGTGATTGTCCCCACCGTAGAACGCGGGTTATGAGACGTCGATTTCTGCTCAATCGAGATGGCAGGAGAAAGCCCCTCAATATGATCGACGTCCGGCTTTTCCATCAGTGACAGAAACTGCCGCGCGTAGGCGGAAAGGGATTCAACGTAACGGCGCTGCCCTTCGGCATATAAGGTGTCGAAAGCGAGCGAGGATTTGCCAGAACCCGAAAGCCCGGTCACGACAATGAGCTTGTCGCGGGGGATAACGAGGTTGATGTTTTTGAGATTATGGGTGCGGGCGCCCCGAACTTCGATCTTATCCATTCACCTTTCCCGGATTAAACGCTTTTTTGCCCGGTGGCATGGTGCTACCGGCGATCACAAACGGTTAATTATGACACAAATTGACCTGAATGAATATACAGTATTGGAATGCATTACCCGGAGTGTTGTGTAACAATGTCTGGCCAGGTTTGTTTCCCTGAACCGAGGTCACAACATAGTAAAAGCGCTATTGGTAATGGTACAATCGCGCGTTTACACTTATTCAGAACGATTTTTTTTCAGGAGACACGAACATGGCCAGCAGAGGCGTAAACAAGGTTATTCTCGTTGGTAATCTGGGTCAGGACCCGGAAGTACGCTACATGCCAAATGGTGGCGCAGTTGCCAACATTACGCTGGCTACTTCCGAATCCTGGCGTGATAAAGCGACCGGCGAGATGAAAGAGCAGACTGAATGGCACCGCGTTGTGCTGTTCGGCAAACTGGCAGAAGTAGCCAGCGAATATCTGCGTAAAGGTTCTCAGGTTTATATCGAAGGTCAGCTGCGTACCCGCAAATGGACCGATCAATCCGGTCAGGATCGCTACACCACAGAAGTCGTGGTGAACGTTGGCGGCACCATGCAGATGCTGGGTGGTCGTCAGGGCGGTGGCGCACCTGCAGGTGGCAATATCGGTGGTGGTCAGCCGCAGGGCGGTTGGGGTCAGCCTCAGCAGCCGCAGGGCGGCAATCAGTTCAGCGGCGGCGCGCAGTCTCGCCCGCAGCAGTCTGCTCCGGCAGCACCGTCTAATGAGCCGCCGATGGACTTTGATGACGATATTCCGTTCTGATTTGTCATTAAACCAATAGGTTATATTGTTTTAAGGTGGATGATTAAAGCATCTGCCAGCCATAAAAAAAGAAGCCTCCGTTATGAAGGCTTCTACATATCAAGTCAAAATCATTGGCCATTGTGGCGGTGTCTGATTCATCTCTTCTATCATCACCGACTCGATGTTGTGCCAGATGGCGGTGATGTCCGCCATTGTGATGCCAAGCAACCCCATTGCGAACCAACAGGCGGAAACCACGCCCAGACCGCTGCTGATCACTGCAAGCCCGACATAATCAGACCGACGAAAACGGATGTTGAGCGTGCTGGCCAGAAACATCATTACGGCACTAAGAAGTTGCCAGCGAAGAAGAACCACGCCAGTGGTGAGGGTAGCCATCAAACAATTCCTCTGAAAAGAGCCGATGCCCTGGACAGCGCGGCGTTGTTCACGGGAGGCGTGATACAATCTGGCTATCGCGGGGCTTGCAGAACACAAAAAAGAAACACTCTGTTTGTTTCATTAATTTTGTGAACTATATCACAATTGATTGTTTGTTAGCCAGATTAGGCCGTGACTTTTATTGCCGTACAGATTATGTGTTTTTTCAGCGGCATTAAGGGCATATCTTCCCGCCGCCTCTGCATTCCTGTAGGAAATTAATTTTGAATATCAATGAATTATTTTTATTCAGGTGACGATTAAAAAGGTATCAATTTCAAATCAGGCAAAAGTGCTATTTATACCGTAAGATTTATCTAAAGACGTCGATAACCAGGGTTCTCGCCTTGCAATGACCGGGTATAAACAGGCAGGAAATTGATAGCAATGAGTCATCATGCACGACACCAATTACTGGCGTTGCCGGGCATTATCTTTTTAGTTCTCTTTCCCATCATTCTGTCGCTATGGATTGCCTTCCTTTGGGCAAAATCAGAAGTGAATAGTCAGCTCCAAACTTTTGCTCAGCTGGCGCTGGATAAATCCGAGCTGGTCATTCGCCAGGCAGATTTAGTGAGCGATGCAGCAGAACGCTATCAGGGGCAAGTTTGCACTCCGGCCCATCAAAAGCGAATGTTGAATATTATTCGTGGCTATCTTTATATTAATGAATTGATCTATGCCCGTGATAACCATTTTTTATGCTCATCGCTGATAGCGCCTGTAAACGGTTATACGATTGCACCGGCCGATTATAAGCGTGAACCTAACGTTTCTATCTATTATTACCGCGATACGCCTTTTTTCTCTGGCTATAAAATGACCTATATGCAGCGGGGAAATTATGTGGCGGTCATCAACCCTCTATTCTGGAGTGAAGTGATGTCTGATGATCCGACATTGCAATGGGGTATGTATGATACGGTAACGAAAACCTTTTTCTCGTTAAGCAACGAGGCCTCGGCAGCAACGTTTTCTCCGCTGATTCATTTGAATGATTTAACCGTACAAAGAAATGGCTATTTATATGCGACAGTTTATTCGACAAAACGCCCAATTGCAGCCATTGTTGCGACTTCATATCAACGTCTTATAGCGCATTTTTATAATCATCTTATTTTTGCGTTACCCGCCGGTATTTTGGGGAGTCTTGTTCTGTTATTACTCTGGCTACGTATTCGACAAAACTATTTGTCTCCCAAACGCAAATTGCAACGCGCCCTCGAAAAACATCAACTTTGCCTTTATTACCAGCCAATAATCGATATCAAAACAGAAAAATGTATCGGCGCTGAAGCATTGTTACGTTGGCCTGGTGAGCAGGGGCAAGTAATGAATCCGGCAGAGTTTATTCCGCTGGCAGAAAAGGAGAGAATGATCGGACAGGTAACTGATTATGTTATTGATAATGTCTTCCGCGATCTGGGCGCGTACCTGGCAACACATGCCGATCGCTATGTTTCTATTAATCTGTCGGCCTCCGATTTTCATACGTCACGGTTGATAGCGCGAACCAATCAGAAAACAGAGCAATACGCGGTGCGTCCACAGCAAATTAAATTTGAAGTGACTGAACATGCATTTCTTGATGTCGACAAAATGACGCCGATTATTCTGGCTTTCCGCCAGGCCGGTTACGAAGTGGCAATTGATGATTTTGGTATTGGCTACTCTAACTTGCATAACCTTAAATCATTGAATGTTGATATTTTGAAAATCGACAAATCATTTGTTGAGACGCTGACTACCCACAAAACCAGCCATTTGATTGCGGAACACATCATCGAGCTGGCGCACAGCCTGGGGCTGAAAACGATTGCAGAAGGGGTAGAAACTGAGGATCAGGTTAACTGGTTGCGTAAACGCGGCGTGCGCTATTGCCAGGGATGGTTCTTTGCTAAGGCGATGCCACCGCAGGTGTTCATGCAATGGATGGAGCAATCACCCGCGCAGGAGTTAACGCGCGGGCAATAAAACTACAGGCGGTGGCGATAATCGCTGGGAGTGCGATCAAACTGCCGACGGAAAACGCGGGAAAAAGTCTGCTGCGAGACATAACCAAGGTCCATTGCGATATCAAAAATCGGACGCTCGGTGGTGCGCAACTCAACGGCGGCCAGTAACAGGCGGCGTTGGCGAATGTAATCACCAAGTGTCTGATGCGTCACCGTGCGGAACATCCGCTGTAAGTACCACTTTGAATAGCCTGATTTTTTTGCGATGACATCAATGTTAAGCGGCTGGTCAATATGCTCGTCAATCCATGCGATAAGATCCTGAATAATTTTCTGATGGGACATAAATCTGCCTCTTTTCAGTGTTCAGTTCGTTAATTCATCTGTTGGGGAGTATAATTCCTCAAGTTAACTTGAGGTAAAGCGATTTATGGAAAAGAAATTACCCCGCATTAAAGCGCTGCTAACCCCCGGCGAAGTGGCAAAACGCAGCGGTGTGGCGGTATCGGCGCTGCATTTCTATGAAAGCAAAGGGTTGATTAGCAGTATTCGTAATAGTGGCAATCAGCGGCGATATAAACGTGATGTGTTGCGATATGTCGCAATCATCAAAATTGCTCAGCGTATTGGCATTCCGCTGGCGACCATTCGTGAAGCGTTTGGCGTGTTGCCCGAAGGGCATACATTAAGTGCGAAAGAGTGGAAACAGCTTTCGTCCCAATGGCGAGAAGAGTTGGATCGGCGCATTCATACCTTAGTGGCGCTGCGTGACGAACTGGACGGATGTATTGGTTGTGGCTGCCTTTCGCGCAGTGATTGCCCATTGCGTAACCCGGGCGACCGCTTAGGAGAAGAAGGCACAGGCGCACGCTTGCTGGAAGATGAACAAAACTAAAGCGCCACAAGGGCGCTTTAGTTTGTTTTCCGGTCTTTGTCTTTCTCTCTATCCCGCTGGTATACAGGAGGGTTTCCCCCGACGTCAACACACCTCATTCGAGCACGTGGTGGAGGTTCCGGTTGGTGTTGATGCTTTAATTGTATGTCACCGGCGTTTCTTCGCCAGTGTAAAAGTATACTTTTTAGCCGCAATATTTTTGTCATCTCAGACGATTTTTTATCGCAATCGTGAACGGTATACGGCTCGATAACGCTGCAATCTTGCGCATCGACGATAACGTTTGCGCATCAATTGCCTGGTTTTTCATCGTCAAGACCATAAAAGAGAAAAAAGCAGCAAACTTCGGTTGAAAAAGCCGCTATGATCGCCGGATAATCGTTTGCTTTTTTTACCACCCGTTTTGTATGCGCGGAGCTAAACGTTTGCTTTTTTGCGACGCACCAATTTGTCGCAAACCTGGAGCAGGAAGATAACGTTTCGCTGGCAGGGGATTGTCCGCCACGCATCTTGACGAAAATTAAACTCTCAGGGGATGTTTTCTTATGTCTACGCCATCAGCGCGTACCGGCGGTTCACTCGACGCCTGGTTTAAAATTTCACAACGTGGAAGCTCTGTCCGTCAGGAAGTGGTTGCCGGGTTAACAACGTTTCTGGCGATGGTCTACTCGGTTATCGTCGTTCCAGGCATGTTGGGTAAAGCGGGCTTTCCGCCAGCGGCAGTTTTCGTTGCAACCTGTCTGGTTGCTGGACTCGGTTCTATCGTGATGGGGCTGTGGGCTAATCTGCCGCTGGCAATTGGTTGCGCTATCTCCCTGACGGCGTTTACCGCATTCAGTCTGGTGCTGGGGCAACATATTAGCGTACCTGTCGCGCTGGGTGCCGTGTTCCTGATGGGTGTGCTGTTTACGATAATTTCTGCCACGGGTATTCGTAGCTGGATTTTGCGCAACTTGCCGCACGGTGTGGCGCACGGCACGGGGATCGGTATCGGTCTTTTCCTGCTGCTCATTGCCGCTAATGGTGTCGGTCTGGTGATTAAAAACCCGCTTGATGGTCTGCCTGTTGCGCTGGGTGATTTCGCGACCTTCCCGGTGATTATGTCACTGGTAGGTTTGGCTGTGATCATCGGCCTGGAAAAACTGAAAGTCCCCGGTGGCATTCTGCTGACCATTATCGGTATCTCAATTGTCGGTTTGATCTTCGATCCTAACGTCCACTTCTCTGGCGTTTTCGCCATGCCTTCATTGAGCGATGAAAACGGCAATTCACTGATTGGCAGCCTGGACATTATGGGCGCGCTGAACCCTGTGGTTCTGCCGAGCGTGCTGGCACTGGTGATGACGGCAGTATTTGATGCCACCGGAACTATCCGTGCCGTCGCGGGCCAGGCAAACCTGCTGGATAAAGACGGGCAAATTATCGACGGCGGGAAAGCACTGACCACCGACTCCATGAGCAGTGTTTTCTCTGGCCTTGTGGGTGCAGCACCGGCAGCGGTATACATCGAGTCTGCGGCGGGTACAGCGGCGGGCGGAAAAACCGGTCTGACGGCTATCACCGTTGGCGTGTTGTTCCTGCTGATTCTGTTCCTCTCTCCACTCTCTTACCTCGTTCCTGGGTACGCAACGGCTCCGGCGCTGATGTACGTGGGCCTGCTGATGCTGAGCAACGTGGCGAAAATCGACTTTGCTGATTTTGTTGATGCGATGGCGGGTCTGGTTACGGCGGTATTCATCGTGCTGACCTGTAACATCGTAACAGGCATCATGATCGGCTTCGCGACTCTGGTGATTGGTCGTCTGGTTTCCGGCGAATGGCGCAAGTTGAACATCGGTACGGTCGTTATCGCCGTGGCGCTGGTGACCTTCTATGCGGGCGGCTGGGCTATCTAAGCTTTAATAAGATTCTGAAAACGGGTGGCAATGGCTGCCCGTTTTTATTTTCTCCGCACATTGTGTGAGCTTTTGCGATATTCTGAAAAAATGAGAATTCAGGCATAACGCCTTTCTCAGATCATAAAAAAACATCGCAAACAGGGAACGCATGGAAATCTTCTTCACCATACTGATAATGACCCTCGTGGTCTCGCTGTCCGGGGTGGTCACTCGTGTCATGCCCTTTCAGATCCCGCTTCCGCTTATGCAAATCGCCATCGGTGCGCTACTGGCGTGGCCGACGTTTGGTTTGCATGTGGAGTTTGATCCTGAACTCTTTTTAGTCTTGTTTATCCCGCCGTTGCTGTTCGCAGATGGCTGGAAAACGCCGACCCGTGAATTTCTCGAACATGGTCGGGAGATTTTCGGCCTCGCGCTGGCGCTGGTGGTGGTCACCGTGGTTGGCATTGGCTTCCTTATTTACTGGGTGGTGCCGGGCATTCCGCTGATTCCCGCCTTTGCGCTGGCGGCGGTGCTTTCTCCGACCGATGCTGTGGCGCTTTCCGGTATTGTTGGCGAAGGGCGCATCCCGAAAAAAATCATGGGTATTTTGCAGGGCGAAGCGTTGATGAATGACGCCTCCGGCCTGGTGTCATTAAAGTTTGCTGTGGCAGTGGCGATGGGGACGATGATCTTCACCGTCGGCGGTGCAACGGTGGAATTTATGAAAGTGGCAATAGGCGGTATTCTCGCCGGTTTTGTGGTGAGCTGGCTGTATGGTCGTTCGCTGCGATTCCTCAGCCGCTGGGGCGGTGATGAACCCGCGACGCAGATTGTACTGCTGTTCCTGCTGCCATTCGCTTCTTATCTGATTGCCGAACATATTGGCGTTTCCGGTATTCTTGCTGCGGTTGCCGCCGGGATGACCATCACCCGCTCCGGTGTAATGCGCCGTGCGCCGCTGGCGATGCGCCTGCGCGCAAACAGCACCTGGGCGATGCTGGAATTTGTCTTCAACGGCATGGTATTCCTGCTGTTAGGTCTGCAGTTGCCGGGTATTCTGGAGACGTCGCTGATGGCGGCAGAAATCGACCCTAACGTCGAAATCTGGATGCTGTTTACCGATATCATTCTGATTTATGCGGCGCTGATGCTGGTCCGTTTTGGCTGGCTGTGGACGATGAAAAAGTTCAGCAACCGTTTTCTGAAGAAGAAGCCGATGGAGTTTGGTTCGTGGACCACACGAGAAATCCTGATTGCGTCTTTTGCCGGGGTGCGTGGGGCGATCACACTAGCCGGTGTGCTCTCTATCCCGCTGCTCTTGCCGGATGGCAACGTCTTCCCGGCGCGCTATGAGTTGGTGTTCCTGGCGGCTGGCGTCATTCTCTTCTCGCTGTTTGTCGGCGTGGTGATGTTGCCCATTTTGCTGCAACACATTGAAGTCGCAGACCATTCGCAGCAGTTGAAAGAGGAGCGTATTGCGCGAGCGGCAACGGCAGAAGTGGCGATTGTGGCAATCCAGAAAATGGAGGAGCGTCTGGCGGCGGATACCGAAGAGAATATCGATAACCAGCTGCTCACGGAGGTCAGTTCTCGCGTCATTGGTAACCTGCGTCGTCGCGCCGATGGACGTAACGACGTTGAAAGTTCCGTGCAGGAAGAGAACCTTGAGCGTCGCTTCCGTCTGGCGGCATTGCGTTCTGAACGTGCTGAACTGTACCACCTGCGCGCCACGCGGGAGATCAGCAATGAAACGCTGCAAAAATTATTGCACGATCTCGATTTGCTTGAAGCGTTGTTGATTGAGGAAAATCAGTAAGCCGAAAGCGACGTAACCAAGCCCGAGGTAATCTGAAAAAGGTGCAATCTTTTGCACCTTTTTCAGATTACCTCGGGCTAACATTCATGATTCTAAAATAAATAAGTCAGAAGTCCGTGAGTATCTCTCTTTTAAAGTCAATTCATTGGCTATTCTTCGGCTTAATCTCAATCTGCGTATTGCATAGTATCTTCAGTGGTATTCATAGACACTTCCTGAATATTATGCTCAGTTTGTGACATGCCAGTATGAGTGGCACAATCCTCTTCAAAGAGTTGCTGTAGTGTTATCAGGATATCACTATTAATGGGAATATTATCCTCCCCACGGAGAATGGATATGCCCATTCCCTGGACGATAGCCTCATCGAAATTAACCCGATAGAAACGGGTATTAAACATCCAGGCTTTTGTTAAAATAGAACAGTTGAAATGGCAATTGCTTAAATTGGCATTATTAAAATTAGCATTAGCCATATTAGAATCGGTACATATAACCATTTCGAGGAACGTATTTGTCAGCCGCGTAAAAAAGAGTTTGCTATTAATTAAGTTTATATTCTGGAGGGTTGCTTTGTTCAGGTTGACGCGAGAAAGATTAGCATGTTCAAAGTTAATTAAATCGAGTTTAGAGAAACTAAGGTCGGCTCTAAATAAATTAACATATGGCGCTATTACTTTATAAAGATTCACCTCAGCCATGTACGCCATATAAAAATTTGAATAGTCAAGGAAGGTATTTTTAATTTTAGCTCTAATCATTGTTGCATTGAAGAATTCAACATGCATAGCGGAGCATGCATTTAGAGTTCCGTCAGTCATTTTTATCTGAGCGAAATTTGAGTCATCGAGAATACAATTATCAAAAATTATTTTTTCCATTATGGCAAAATTAAAATTCGTTTGATACATATTACAGCCCTGGAAAATAGCATTTTGTAGTCTGCAACCTGCAAAATCCGAATTGGATAAATCTTCATCTTTAATCCTGATACCTTTCAGGCTAAGGTGTGAAAAATCGTAACCACCATTTACTGTCTGTGGGATTTCGATAGTATTATTATGGACAGTGACATTATTTATAAAATACACTACCTTAATTGACACTTCCTTATCTTTATTAAGGTAAACTCTTCTCGTAATTCTATCGTCATATTTATTACTTGCATATAAAGCTATATCTATAAAATATTTATGAATTTTCCTGTCAGTTTCTTTAGTGATTTTTCCTGATGGTAAAGTATCATAAGTTCTTTTCATTTTCTGAATCAAGCCTATCACTTTTTCATGATCATCCATTTTGAAAAGAGAGAGGGCTTTATTGTCAATTAACGTGTCTTTATGATGTTTGCTATAATTATCTGATTTTGTTTCCTTTGTATGTGATGGACTTGTGACAGGGTGGTTATCGTTAATCAGGCAAAGAGGGAAAAACATATTATTTAAACCATTATAGCGCATAAAATATCCTTATAATTAACAAGAAAGAAAAGGCATATTCTCTGCATTATCATTTTCTACGACTGTCAAAAATCGCTCATTTTTTTAATGAGTTTATTTGTTTAATATTATGGGAAAAGATGATGCATATTGGAGAGGAAGAGTATTCCCCGGTCAGACGACCGGGGAAGGGGAGAGATTAATGCGCGCGGCCTTGCTCAACGCCAAAGCCGGTCTGGGAACGGATAAACTGCGCACGGAACAGTTCACGCTCGCGCGCACCTTCCGCTGAGTTATCGGTTGCCGAGAAGAACCATATGCCGAGGAATGCCACACTGATAGAGAACAGCGCCGGGTATTCGTACGGGAAGATGGCTTTTTCGTGACCGAGGATCTGTACCCAAATGGTAGGGCCGAGAATCATCAGTACCACTGCGGTAATCAGCCCCAGCCAGCCTCCCATCATCGCGCCACGGGTGGTCAGTTTCGACCAGTACATGGAAAGCAGAATGATCGGGAAGTTACAGCTCGCCGCGATGGCAAACGCCAGGCCCACCATAAATGCGATGTTCTGATTCTCAAACAGCACGCCGAGGATAATGGCAATCACGCCGAGGATCAGCACGGTGATTTTCGATACCCGTAGCTCTTCACGTTCGGTCGCACCTTTTTTGAAGACGTTAGCGTACAGGTCATGCGAAACCGCAGAAGCACCCGCCAGCGTCAGTCCCGCAACCACCGCAAGAATGGTGGCGAAAGCAACCGCTGAAATAAAGCCGAGGAACAGGTTGCCGCCCACAGCATTGGCCAGGTGAACTGCCGCCATGTTGTTACCACCAATCAGATGGCCCGCCGCGTCTTTATATTCCGGATTCGCACCGACCAGCATGATCGCACCAAAGCCGATAATAAAGGTCAGGATATAGAAGTAGCCCATAAATCCGGTGGCGTAGAACACGCTCTTACGCGCTTCTCGGGCATCGCTGACCGTAAAGAAACGCATCAGAATGTGCGGTAAGCCAGCCGTACCAAACATCAGCCCCAGACCCAGCGACAGCGCGGAGATAGGATCTTTCACCAATCCGCCCGGCTTCATGATATCGACACCTTTCGGGTGTACCGCCATCGCTTCGCTGAACAGATTGTTGAAGCTAAAGCCGACGTGTTTCATCACCATAAAGGCCATAAAGCTGGCACCAAACAGTAACAGCACAGCTTTGATAATCTGTACCCAGGTGGTCGCCAGCATACCGCCGAACAGGACGTACATCATCATCAGCACGCCGACCAGCACTACCGCAATGTGATAGTTAAGGCCAAACAGCAGTTCGATGAGTTTACCTGCGCCTACCATCTGAGCGATAAGGTAAAGCGCCACCACCACCAGAGAACCACAGGCCGAAAGAATACGGATAGGCCCCTGTTTCAGGCGGTACGAGGCTACATCGGCAAAGGTGTAGCGACCGAGGTTACGCAGACGTTCGGCAATCAGGAACAGAATGATCGGCCAGCCCACCAGGAAGCCCAGCGAGTAAATTAAGCCGTCATAGCCGGAGGTAAACACCAGCGCGGAGATCCCCAAGAATGAGGCAGCGGACATATAGTCCCCGGCAATCGCCAGCCCGTTCTGAAAACCGGTGATATTGCCGCCTGCGGTGTAGTAGTCATTACGCGAACGTACGCGTTTTGACGCCCAGTAGGTAATGCCGAGCGTAAACACGACGAAAATCAGGAACATAATAATCGCCTGCCAGTTCGTTGGCTGGCGCTCTACGGCCCCGCTAATAGCATCCGCGGCGTTAGCTGCGAAAGGGAGTGTGGCGGCAAGCGCCGTCAGAACTCTTTTCATGATGCTTGTACCTCATGCAGGACTTCATTATTAAGACGGTCGAATTCGCCGTTCGCCCGCCAGATGTAGATACCAGTGAGAACAAAGGAGATCACAATTACTCCAACACCAATCGGAATACCGCGTGTGACGCTGGTGTTCGGATTCAGCGGAGTGCCCAGCCAGCCGGGCGCGAAGGCGATCAGTAAAATAAAGCCGATATAAACTGCCAGCATAATAATCGACAGGATGGTGGCAAACCGTTGCCGTTTTTCGACTAACTCCCTGAAATGCGCATTGTCTTCTATCCGCTGATAAATAGTGCCATTCATCACAGATTCTCCAGAGGTAATGTAGGGATTGTTTTAATTCCCGCGCCCTTATGGGAGCGGGTTAACGCCCAGGTAACCCTTGCCTTATGTAGGCCGGATAAGGCGTTATACGCCGCATCCGGCAATCAATGCCTGATGCGACGCTGTCGCGTCTTATCAGGCCTACAAATCGTTTCCGACTTGTTGCCCGGATCGCATCCGGCAATTGAGAGTTACGAGGGCATCGCGATAGCCTGCTTCTCTTCAAGCAGCTTCTCGACAACGCCAGGATCGGCAAGCGTCGAGGTATCGCCCAGGTTGCTGGTATCGCCCGCCGCAATTTTGCGCAGAATACGGCGCATAATTTTGCCGGAGCGGGTTTTTGGCAGGGAGTCGGTCCAGTGCAGCACGTCTGGCGTTGCCAGCGGGCCAATCTCTTTACGCACCCAGTTGCGGACTTCTGCGTACAGTTCTGGTGACGGTTCCTCCCCGTGATTAAGCGTGACGTAGGCGTAGATCGCCTGACCTTTAATATTGTGCGGAATACCTACTACGGCGGCTTCGGCAATCTTCGGATGCGCCACCAGCGCCGACTCAATCTCCGCTGTTCCCAGACGGTGACCCGAGACGTTCAGCACGTCGTCCACACGCCCGGTGATCCAGTAATAACCATCTTCATCGCGACGCGCGCCGTCGCCGCTGAAATACATATTTTTGAAGGTGGAGAAGTAGGTCTGTTCAAAACGTTCGTGATCGCCAAACAGCGTGCGCGCCTGACCCGGCCAGGAGTCAGTGATCACCAGGCTGCCTTCGGTAGCCCCTTCCAGCGGGTTACCTTCGTTATCGACCAGCGCCGGTTGCACGCCGAAGAACGGACGCGTTGCAGAACCTGCTTTTAGCTCGGTAGCACCAGGCAGTGGCGTGATCATGAAACCGCCGGTTTCGGTCTGCCACCAGGTGTCGACTACCGGACATTTCTCGTTGCCGATCTTCTTCCAGTACCACTCCCACGCTTCCGGGTTGATTGGCTCGCCTACGGAACCGAGAATGCGCAGCGACGAACGGTCAGTGCCTTCGATCGCTTTATCGCCTTCTGCCATCAGCGCGCGGATCGCCGTGGGCGCGGTATAGAGAATATTGACCTGATGCTTGTCCACCACCTGGGCCATACGGGCAGGCGTCGGCCAGTTCGGTACGCCTTCAAACATCAGCGTGGTCGCGCCGCATGCCAGCGGGCCGTACAGCAAATAACTGTGCCCGGTAACCCAGCCCACATCGGCGGTGCACCAGTAGATATCGCCCGGATGATAATCAAAGACATATTTAAAAGTCAGCGCCGCGTACACCAGATAACCGCCGGTAGTGTGCAGCACGCCTTTCGGCTTCCCGGTAGAACCGGAAGTGTAGAGAATAAACAGCGGATCTTCAGCGTTCATCTCTTGCGCCTGGTGCTGATCGCTCGCTTGCTCAATCAGGTCGTGCCACCACAGATCGCGCCCTTCCTGCCAGTCAATTTTTCCGCCAGTACGCTTCAGTACCACCACATGCTCAACGCTAGTGACATTCGGATTTTTCAGCGCGTCATCGACGTTTTTCTTCAGCGGAATACTGCGCCCGGCGCGCACACCTTCGTCAGAAGTGATCACCAACCGTGAGTTGGAATCGATAATGCGTCCGGCAACGGCCTCTGGTGAGAAGCCGCCGAAAATCACCGAATGCACCGCGCCAATACGGGCGCAGGCCAGCATTGCGACCGCAGCTTCCGGCACCATTGGCATATAAATCGCCACTACATCACCTTTTTTAATGCCCAGCTCGAGCAGGGTATTGGCGAAGCGGCAAACATCGCGATGCAGCTCTTTATAGCTGATATGTTTGCTCTGCCTGGCGTCGTCGCCTTCCCAGATGATGGCGGTGCGATCGCCGTTTTCTTGCAGATGGCGGTCAAGGCAGTTCGCCGCCAGATTCAGCGTGCCGTCCTCGTACCATTTAATGGACACATTACCCGGGGCAAAGGAGGTGTTTTTCACCTTCTGGTAAGGTTTGATCCAGTCGAGAATTTTTCCCTGTTCGCCCCAGAAGGTATCTGGTGCGTTGATAGATTGTTGATACATCGCCTCGTACTGCTGAGGGTTTATCAGGCAACGGTCTGCGATGTTGGCAGGAATGGTGTGTTTGTGAATTTGACTCATGCTTTTGTTCTCCTTGTAGGATGTTAATAATATGTGGCATAAGCGTTAAATGTAGGGGTATTGGCAGTTTTGTTTAGTATTTGGGCGACAGATCACGCAAAAGTAGAATTGTGCAAATAAACGGCAGGGTAATTTTTGAAGGTCAGCAACAAAAGTTGATTAATTCTTTGAGGAACATGCAGTTATGCATGCTATTGAAAAAGAGGAAAATACTGACTAACTCTAAAGTGGTATTTTACATGCACTTACAATTGATTAAAGACAACATTCACAGTGTGGTTATTTGTTACACATAGGGGCGAGCAATGTCATGACAGTGTAGGTGCGGTTACTGTCGTGAAAAACAATAAAAACCGCCATTGCAACAATGGCGCAATTCGGATGAAGCCCCTATGACAAGGATAAAAATAAACGCACGCCGTATCTTCAGCTTGTTGATTCCTTTTTTCTTTTTCACTTCTGTTCACGCTGAACAAACGGCCGCTCCCACGAAACCTGTAACCGTGGAAGCGAAGAATGAAACCTTCGCTCCGCAGCATCCCGATCAATATCTCTCCTGGAAAGCCACCTCGGAACAGTCAGAGCGTGTTGACGCCCTGGCGGAAGATCCACGACTGGTGATTCTGTGGGCGGGGTATCCTTTCTCGCGCGATTACAACAAGCCGCGCGGACATGCCTTTGCGGTAACCGATGTTCGTGAAACCCTGCGTACCGGTGCGCCGAAAAACGCTGAAGATGGTCCGCTACCGATGGCATGCTGGAGTTGTAAAAGCCCGGATGTGGCGCGTCTGATCCAGAAAGACGGCGAAGATGGCTACTTCCACGGTAAATGGGCGCGCGGCGGCCCGGAAATCGTCAACAACTTAGGTTGTGCCGATTGCCATAACACTGCCTCACCAGAGTTCGCCAAAGGCAAACCGGAGTTAACCCTTTCCCGTCCGTATGCGGCTCGCGCGATGGAAGCCATTGGTAAACCTTTTGAGAAAGCCGGACGCTTCGACCAGCAATCGATGGTTTGCGGTCAGTGCCATGTGGAGTATTACTTCGATGGCAAAAACAAAGCCGTTAAATTCCCGTGGGATGACGGCATGAAAGTCGAAAATATGGAGCAGTATTACGACAAAATTGCCTTCTCTGACTGGACTAACTCCCTGTCGAAAACGCCAATGCTGAAAGCGCAGCACCCGGAATATGAAACCTGGACAGTGGGCATTCACGGCAAAAACAACGTGACCTGTATCGACTGCCATATGCCAAAAGTGCAGAACGCTGAAGGCAAACTCTACACCGACCATAAAATTGGTAATCCGTTTGATAACTTCGCCCAGACTTGTGCGAACTGCCATACCCAGGACAAAGCTGCCCTGCAAAAAGTGGTTGCGGAACGTAAGCAGTCAATTAACGACCTGAAAATCAAGGTTGAAGATCAACTGGTTCACGCTCACTTCGAAGCGAAAGCGGCGCTGGATGCAGGCGCGACGGAAGCCGAAATGAAACCGATTCAGGACGATATCCGTCATGCTCAGTGGCGTTGGGATTTGGCGATCGCTTCCCACGGCATTCATATGCACGCACCGGAAGAAGGTCTGAGGATGCTCGGTACGGCGATGGATAAAGCGGCGGATGCGCGCACCAAACTGGCGCGCCTGCTGGCGACCAAAGGCATCACCCATGAAATCCCGATCCCGGATATCTCAACCAAAGAGAAAGCCCAGCAGGCAATTGGCCTGAACATGGAACAAATCAAGGCTGAGAAGCAGGACTTCATCAAAACGGTGATCCCGCAGTGGGAAGCGCAGGCACGTAAAAACGGTCTGTTAAGCCAATAACCCCGTTCCGCCTCGCAAGGGGCGGAAAACACAATGGAGTGAATATGAGCGTATTACGTTCGTTATTAACTGCCGGGGTGCTGGCGTCGGGCCTGTTGTGGAGCCTGAACGGAATTACCGCTACCCCTGCGGCGCAGGCATCTGGTGATCGCTACGAAGTTACCCAGCAGCGTAACCCGGATGTCGCCTGTCTGGACTGTCATAAACCAGATACCGAAGGTATGCATGGCAAACATGCTTCCGTTATCAACCCGAATAACAAACTGCCGGTCACCTGCACCAACTGTCACGGCCAGCCATCACCGCAACACCGCGAAGGGGTGAAAGATGTGATGCGCTTTAACGAGCCGATGTACAAGGTTGGAGAGCAGAACAGCGTCTGTATGTCCTGCCATCTGCCGGAACAGTTGCAAAAAGCGTTCTGGCCGCACGATGTCCACGTAACCAAAGTGGCGTGCGCCAGCTGCCATTCCCTGCATCCACAGCAAGATACGATGCAGACGTTAAGTGACAAAGGACGGATTAAGATTTGCGTCGATTGCCACAGCGATCAGCGCACCAATCCGAACTTTAACCCGGCGTCTGTTCCGTTGCTTAAGGAGCAGCCATGACCTGGTCTCGTCGCCAGTTTCTCACCGGCGTCGGCGTGCTGGCAGCCGTCAGCGGCACCGCAGGACGCGTGGTGGCGAAAACGTTGAATATCAATGGGGTGCGTTACGGCATGGTGCATGACGAGTCGTTATGCATCGGCTGTACTGCCTGTATGGATGCTTGTCGGGAAGTGAATAAGGTGCCGGAAGGCGTCTCGCGCCTGACAATTATTCGTAGCGAGCCGCAGGGCGAATTTCCTGATGTGAAATATCGCTTCTTTCGTAAGTCTTGCCAGCACTGCGACCATGCACCGTGCGTTGACGTCTGCCCAACGGGTGCGTCTTTTCGCGATGCTGCCAGCGGGATTGTCGATGTTAACCCGGATCTCTGCGTCGGTTGTCAGTACTGCATCGCCGCCTGTCCGTACCGCGTGCGCTTTATCCATCCGGTCACGAAGACGGCGGACAAATGCGATTTCTGCCGTAAGACCAATTTGCAGGCCGGTAAGCTCCCCGCGTGCGTTGAGGCTTGCCCGACGAAGGCGCTGACGTTTGGCAATCTGGACGATCCCAACAGTGAGATTTCGCAACTGCTATGCCAGAAGCCCACTTACCGCTACAAGCTGGCGCTGGGAACCAAACCGAAGCTGTACCGCGTACCGTTTAAATACGGGGAGGTGAGCCAATGACGCAGACTTCCGCATTTCATTTTGAATCGCTGGTGTGGGACTGGCCGATTGCCATCTACCTGTTTTTGATTGGTATTTCTGCCGGTCTGGTGACGCTGGCCGTGCTGTTACGTCGCTTCTACCCGCAGGCGGGTGGTGCAGACAGTACGTTGCTGCGAACCACGCTGATTGTCGGGCCTGGCGCGGTGATCCTCGGTCTGTTGATTCTCGTCTTCCACCTGACAAGACCGTGGACCTTCTGGAAGCTGATGTTCCATTACAGTTTTACCTCGGTGATGTCGATGGGGGTGATGCTGTTTCAGCTCTACATGGTGGTGCTGGTGCTGTGGCTGGCGAAAATCTTTGAACATGATTTGCTTGCCCTGCAACAACGCTGGTTGCCGAAGCTGGGAATTGTGCAAAAGGTTCTGAGCCTGCTGACGCCCGTTCACCGCGGACTGGAAACGCTGATGCTGGTGCTGGCGGTGTTGCTGGGGGCTTATACCGGCTTTCTGCTGTCTGCGCTGAAATCATATCCGTTCCTCAATAATCCGATTTTACCGGTGCTGTTCCTCTTCTCCGGCATTTCGTCCGGTGCGGCGGTGGCGTTGATCGCTATGGCGATACGCCAGCGCAGTAATCCGCATTCCACGGAAGCGCACTTTGTTCACCGTATGGAAATCCCTGTGGTATGGGGCGAAATCTTCCTGCTGGTGGCGTTTTTTGTTGGACTGGCGCTGGGCGATGACGGCAAAGTGCGTGCGCTGGTGGCAGCATTGGGCGGTGGTTTCTGGACGTGGTGGTTCTGGCTTGGTGTCGCCGGGTTGGGGCTGATTGTGCCAATGTTGCTC
This sequence comes from Escherichia sp. HH091_1A, assembly GCF_030295175.1. Classification (NCBI taxonomy): domain Bacteria; kingdom Pseudomonadati; phylum Pseudomonadota; class Gammaproteobacteria; order Enterobacterales; family Enterobacteriaceae; genus Escherichia; species Escherichia sp. HH091_1A. The sequence goes on from NZ_AP025747.1 coordinate 4,983,567, forward strand.
AAACCGTGTGTGAATCGCAGTTCCGGCATTCCTGCCGTGCTGGCGGCGTGTGGGGCCAGCTTGGTCGGGGTGTTGATGCTGCGCTTTTTCATTCTCTACGCCGGGCAGTTAACGGTGGCGTAAGCCAGAAAAGAGGTGGTTTCTGGACGTATTCCTTCCTGAAGTCGGTTTTCTGGCGTTGTTGTTAAGTCTTGGGGTCAACGTGTTGACCCCGTTGACAACCTTTGCGGGAGTGCGGTTGCGCTGGCCTGCCATGATGCGACTCACTTGCATCGGCATTCTGGCGCAGTTCGCGCTCCTGCTGCTCGCCTTTGGCGTACTGACGTATTGTTTTCTCATCAGCGATTTCTCGGTCATTTATGTCGCCCAACATAGCTATAGCCTGCTGTCGTGGGAACTCAAACTGGCGGCAGTGTGGGGAGGGCATGAAGGTTCGTTGCTACTTTGGGTGCTACTCCTTTCCGCGTGGAGTGCGCTGTTTGCCTGGCATTATCGGCAGCAAACCGATCCGCTATTTCCGCTGACATTAGCCGTTTTATCTCTTATGCTCGCCGCACTGTTGCTGTTTGTGGTGCTGTGGTCCGATCCGTTTGCGCGGATATTTCCGCCAGCAATCGAAGGTCGCGATCTCAATCCGATGCTGCAACATCCTGGCCTTATCTTCCATCCGCCCCTGCTTTATCTTGGCTATGGCGGTTTGATGGTAGCGGCGAGCGTGGCGCTGGCGAGTCTACTGCGCGGCGAGTTTGATGGTGTCAGCGCCCGAATTTGCTGGCGTTGGGCACTACCTGGCTGGAGCGCATTAACGGCGGGGATCATCCTAGGTTCCTGGTGGGCCTATTGCGAACTGGGCTGGGGCGGCTGGTGGTTCTGGGATCCGGTGGAAAACGCCTCTTTATTACCCTGGCTTTCTGCCACTGCGCTGCTGCACAGTTTGTCCCTGACACGCCAGCGGGGGATTTTCCGCCACTGGTCGCTGTTACTGGCGATAGTTACTCTGATGCTGTCATTGCTGGGCACCTTAATTGTTCGTTCTGGCATTCTGGTTTCGGTTCATGCGTTCGCGCTGGATAACGTCCGCGCCGTGCCGTTGTTCAGCCTGTTTGCGTTGATTAGCCTTGTGTCTCTGGCTCTGTATGGCTGGCGAGCGCGGGACGGTGGCCCGGCGGTGCATTTTTCGGGGTTATCGCGGGAAATGTTAATCCTCGCTACGCTGTTGCTGTTTTGCGCAGTGCTACTGATCGTGCTGGTGGGAACGCTTTATCCGATGATTTACGGCCTGCTGGGCTGGGGACGCCTCTCCGTTGGCGCGCCGTATTTTAACCGCGCGACGTTACCGTTTGGTCTGTTGATGCTGGTGGTGATTGTGCTGGCGACGTTTGTCTCTGGCAAACGCGTGCAGCTTCCGGCGCTGCTGGCTCATGCGGGCGTGCTGTTATTTGCCGCGGGGATCGTGGTTTCAAGCGTCAGCCGTCAGGAGATCAGCCTGAATTTACAGCCGGGTCAGCAGGTGACTCTGGCAGGATATGCCTTCCGTTTTGAGCGCCTCGATCTGCAAGCCAAAGGTAATTACACCAGCGAAAAAGCGATAGTGGCGCTGTTTGACCATCAGCAACGCATTGGTGAACTGACGCCGGAGCGGCGTTTTTACGAAGCACGTCGTCAGCAAATGATGGAACCGGCAATTCGCTGGAACGGCATCCATGACTGGTATGCGGTCATGGGCGAGAAAACCGGAGCGGATCGTTACGCTTTTCGTTTGTATGTACAAAGCGGTGTGCGCTGGATCTGGGGGGGAGGATTGTTGATGATTGTGGGCGCATTGTTAAGCGGATGGCGGGGAAGGAAGCGCGATGAATAAAGGTCTTCTCACGCTACTGCTGTTATTTACCTGTTTTGCGCGCGCTCAGGTCGTAGACACATGGCAATTCGCCAACCCGCAACAACAGGAACAGGCGTTAACTATTGCCAGCCAGTTACGCTGCCCGCAATGCCAGAATCAGAACTTACTGGAATCCAATGCGCCGGTGGCAGTCAGTATGCGCCATCAGGTTTACAGCATGGTGGCGGAGGGGAAAAGTGAAGTCGAAATCATTGGCTGGATGACCGAACGCTACGGAGATTTTGTTCGCTATAACCCACCGTTAACCGGTCAGACGCTGGTGTTGTGGGCGCTGCCAGTGGTGTTGTTACTGCTGATGATACTGATCCTCTGGCGGGTAAGGGCGAAGCGATGAAACAGCCTCAAATACCGGTGAAAATGCTGACAACACTCACGATATTGATGGTATTTCTCTGTATCGGCAGTTATCTGTTAAGCCCAAAATGGCAGGCGGTACGTGCGGAGTATCAGCGTCAGCGCGATCCGCTACATCAGTTTGCCAGCCAGCAAACCCCGGAAGCGCAGCTTCAGGCATTACAGGATAAAATTCGCGCTAATCCACAAAACAGCGAACAGTGGGCGTTACTGGGCGAGTATTATCTGTGGCAAAACGATTACAGCAATTCGCTGCTGGCGTACCGTCAGGCGTTGCAACTACGTGGCGATAACGCTGAACTGTATGCGGCGCTGGCGACGGTGCTGTATTACCAGGCCAGCCAGCATATGACCGCCCAGACTCGCGCAATGATCGACAAAGCCCTCGCGCTGGACTCTAACGAAATCACCGCTCTGATGCTGCTGGCTTCCGATGCGTTTATGCAGGCGAACTACGCGCAGGCCATCGGATTATGGCAAAAAGTGATGGATCTCAACTCACCCCGGATCAACCGGACACAGCTGGTCGAGTCGATTAATATGGCGAAATTGTTGCAGCGAAGATCGGATTAATCATTTGGTGATGAAGATTATGTTATTGAGCTGCATAAAAAACAATCGAATGAACATATACCAAAAATAATCACCAATCAGTATTATTGCGGATTAAACAAATAAAAATCTTTCCATAACAAATGGTTATTCATTAATCCTACCATAAACTCGCGTTATTATGCATTAATGCAGCGAAAAGCTCTGTTGTTAAAGGGTTGCGCAACATACCGCGCAAATGATACTGATTATAAGCGTTAAAAAAATCTACAAACCAACGCAACACAATTCATGCCCTGGCAGTATGTCACGTTCTCGCGTTTCTGAACGGGAACGGCGCTCCATTGAGGAAGTTATTCTGATGAAAAATATAAAATTCAGCCTGGCCTGGCAGATTCTGTTTGCTATGGTGCTGGGCATTCTCCTGGGAAGCTACCTGCACTACCATAGCGACAGTCGCGAATGGCTGGTCGTCAATTTGCTCTCTCCGGCGGGTGATATCTTCATCCATCTGATCAAAATGATTGTTGTGCCGATTGTGATCTCCACGCTGGTGGTGGGTATTGCGGGTGTTGGTGATGCCAAACAGCTCGGGCGTATTGGCGCGAAAACCATTATTTACTTCGAGGTGATCACCACTGTCGCCATCATTCTGGGGATCACTCTGGCGAACGTCTTCCAGCCCGGTGCCGGGGTGGATATGTCGCAGCTGGCGACCGTCGATATCTCGAAATATCAGAGCACTACAGAAGCGGTACAGAGCAGTTCCCACGGCATTATGGGCACGATTTTGTCGCTGGTGCCGACGAACATTGTGGCGTCGATGGCGAAAGGCGAAATGTTACCGATCATCTTCTTCTCGGTACTGTTTGGTCTGGGGCTTTCCTCCCTGCCCGCAACGCATCGTGAACCGCTGGTGACCGTGTTCCGCTCCATCTCTGAAACCATGTTTAAAGTGACTCATATGGTGATGCGTTATGCGCCGGTGGGTGTGTTTGCGCTGATTGCGGTGACGGTGGCTAACTTTGGTTTCTCGTCTCTGTGGCCACTGGCGAAACTGGTGCTGCTGGTGCATTTCGCCATTCTGTTCTTCGCGCTGGTAGTGCTGGGAATTGTGGCGCGCCTGTGCGGGTTAAGCGTCTGGATCCTGATTCGTATTCTGAAAGATGAGCTGATTCTGGCGTACTCCACTGCCAGCTCTGAAAGCGTGCTGCCGCGAATTATTGAGAAGATGGAAGCCTATGGTGCACCGGCGTCGATCACCAGTTTCGTGGTGCCGACCGGTTACTCTTTTAACCTTGACGGTTCAACGCTATATCAAAGTATTGCCGCTATTTTCATCGCGCAGTTGTATGGCATTGACCTGTCCATCTGGCAGGAAATCATTCTGGTGCTGACGCTGATGGTGACCTCGAAAGGGATTGCTGGCGTGCCGGGCGTGTCGTTTGTGGTGTTGCTGGCAACGCTGGGCAGCGTAGGGATCCCGCTGGAAGGTCTGGCGTTTATTGCCGGTGTTGACCGTATCCTCGACATGGCGCGTACTGCGCTGAACGTGGTGGGTAATGCGCTGGCGGTGCTGGTGATTGCCAAGTGGGAACACAAATTTGACCGTAAGAAAGCGCTGGCTTATGAGCGCGAAGTGCTGGGCAAATTTGATAAAACTGCGGATCAATAATTGAGGATTGCCGGGGACATACACCCGGCAATGTGTGGATGCCTGATGCGACGCTTGCCGCGTCTTATCAGGCCTACGCCAGACTGCGCAATAGCTTGATTTAGGGTGATTTTGTAGGTCGGATAAGGCGTTTACGCCGCATCCGACATCAATATCTGATGCGACGCTTACCGCGTCTTATCAGGCCTTGTATTATCCCTCCTGTGCAGAGAAAATCGGCCAGTTTTCTCTGCCTGCAGTCCGCATGCCGTATCGGGCCTTAGGTTTTCAACCTGTTGCGTAGATTTATGCAGCGGACTGCCTTTCTCCCAAAGTGATAAACCGGACAGTATCATGGACCGGTTTTCCCGGTAATCCGTATTTGCAAGGTTGGTTTCACGATGGAACATGAACTTCATTATATCGGTATCGACACCGCTAAAGAGAAACTGGATGTCGATGTGTTGCGTCCTGATGGTCGTCATCGCACCAAAAAATTCGCTAACACCACTAAAGGGCACGATGAGCTGGTGAGCTGGCTGAAGGGTCACAAGATTGACCATGCGCATATCTGCATCGAAGCGACCGGCACCTATATGGAACCTGTCGCAGAGTGCCTTTACGATGCAGGCTACATAGTGTCAGTCATTAATCCTGCGTTGGGTAAAGCTTTCGCTCAGAGTGAAGGACTGCGTAACAAGACTGATACCGTGGATGCGCGCATGCTGGCAGAGTTCTGTCGTCAGAAGCGCCCTGCAGCCTGGGAAGCGCCTCACCCGCTTGAACGCGCGTTGCGTGCCCTGGTAGTACGCCACCAGGCGCTGACAGATATGCACACGCAGGAACTGAACCGCACTGAAACGGCGCGGGAAGTCCAGAGACCGAGCATTGATGCTCACCTTCTGTGGCTTGAAGCAGAGCTGAAGCGTCTTGAGAAGCAGATAAAAGACCTGACAGACGATGATCCGGATATGAAACACCGCAGGAAACTGCTGGAAAGTATCCCGGGTATCGGAGAGAAAACATCTGCGGTATTACTGGCTTATATCGGTCTGAAGGACCGCTTCGCCCATGCCAGACAGTTCGCCGCTTTTGCGGGTCTGACACCACGGCGTTATGAATCAGGCAGTAGTGTGAGAGGGGCAAGCCGGTTGAGTAAAGCCGGACATGTGTCGCTTCGCAGGGCGTTGTATATGCCTGCAATGGTAGCCACCAGTAAGACTGAGTGGGGACGGGCGTTCCGCGACCGTCTGGCGGCTAATGGCAAGAAAGGAAAAGTGATTCTCGGCGCGATGATGCGCAAGCTGGCACAGGTGGCGTATGGAGTGCTGAAGTCAGGCGTACCGTTCGATGCGTCACGGCATAATCCGGTAGCTGCGTAAAAATCGCGGAAGGGATGAAAAAAACAGCGCCTGACGGCGCTGTGTCTGGCATGCCTGCAATCTGGGAAACCAGGGTAGAAAAAAACTTGCAGGCCATAACAGTATCTACGCCAGACTGCGCAATAGCCTGATTTAGCGTGATTTTGTAGGTCGGATAAGGCGTTTACGCCGCATCCGACATCAATGCCTGATGCGACGCTTGCCGCGTCTTATCAGGCCTACGCCAGACTGCGCAATAGCCTGATTTAGCGTGATTTTGTAGGTCGGATAAGGCGTTTACGCCGCATCCGACATCAATGCCTGATGCGACGCTTGGCGCGCCTTATCAGGCCTACATTAACCGTTAGTTAATTTTTCAAACTCTTCACACCCGGTATCAAACCCTTCCATACAGCTCAGGTTCAGCCAGTGCAGCGCCTTCTGTTTGTTCTTCTCGATAAAACCTTCTTCACCATTTAAGAACATCATTCCCGCCCAGTACTCGGAATAACCGGTTCGTGAAATCGCAGAGCTGCGTTTGAAATACCAGGTTGCCTTCTCATCGTCGGCCTTAATGCCCACGCCGTTAGCGTAAATCAAACCAAGCAGCATCTGAGCATCGACGGCGGAGTCGTTCTCCAGATCTTCAGAGGCGTTTTCTAACAGCGAAATCGCCTTTGGATAATCCGGTTTACCCGCTTGCGTATTTACCAGAATATGCGCCAGCGTTACTTCACCTTCTTTACTGCCCGCTTGCGCCGCTTTCTCTGCAAGAACTTTTGCTTGTGGATAGTCCAGACTGACCGGATTGGTGATTTTGATCTGCGCCAACAGCGCGCAGGCATCAGCATCACCGCTGTCGGCGGCTTTCTGTGCCCAATATTCGGCTTTGCTCAAATCGCCGGAGCTAAACCAGCTGTCGGCAAGAAAATATTGTGCGCGTCGGTCTCCAGCCTCTGCAGCCTTGAGATACTGACTGCCAGGCTCGGAGCCGTTCGCATGGGCAAAGAATGTCAAAAACAACATCAATGCGATAATTTTTTTCATTTTGATAATACGATTGGGTAGGGAGTGACCAGTATAAAGAGTTCGAATGGATAAAAAAACAGCCTCCGACAGGAGGCTGTAGAAAGGACTGTATTACGCCAGTGCCGCTTCGCGCAGGCGAGTTTTCAACTTGTTGTACTCGTCAATCACGTACTGCTCGGCGGCGCGCTGATCGGCGATCGGCTCGACGCGCACGGCGCAGTATTTGTATTCCGGCGTTTTCGTAATCGGGCTTAAGTTTTCGGTAACCAGCTCGTTACAGGCACCAATCCACCACTGGTAGGTCATGTAAATCGCCCCTTTGTTCGGACGATCGCTGACCTGCGCACGGGTGATAATTTTGCCTTTACGCGAGTGCACCCAAACCAATGCCTCATCTTCAATACCCAGACGTTTGGCGTCTTCGGTATTGATTTGTGCGTAGCCTGGTTCATCAGCCAGCGCCGCCAGTGCCGCACAGTTACCGGTCATCGAACGGCAAGAGTAGTGACCGACTTCACGCACCGTTGACAGTACCATCGGATACTCGTCGGTGAGTTTGTCGATTGGCGCTACCCAGTCGCAGGTGAAGAACTGCGCCAGACCGTTCGGAGTATCAAACTTCTCTTTAAACAGATAAGAAGTCCCCTGATCGGCATCTGAAGTATCGCGGCAAGGCCACTGAATGAATCCCAGTTCGCCCATTTTCTCGTAAGTCGCACCGTAGAAATCCGGGCACAGGTGACGCAACTCGTCCCAGATCTCCTGGGTGTTGTTGTAGTGCATCGGATAACCCATACGGGTGGCGATTTCACTGATAATCTGCCAGTCCGTTTTCAGATCCCACTTCGGTTCAACCGCCTTGAAGAAACGCTGGAAGCCACGGTCAGCCGCAGTAAACACGCCTTCATGCTCGCCCCACGAGGTGGACGGTAAAATAACGTCCGCCGCTGATGCGGTTTTAGTCATAAAGATGTCCTGGACGATGACCAGTTCCAGATCTTCAAAGGCTTTACGTACTGCCGACAGCTCCGCGTCAGTTTGTAGCGGATCTTCGCCCATAATGTACGCGGCACGCACTTCACCATGCGCTGCGCGGTGCGGCAGCTCGCTGATGCGATAACCGGTATGAGCAGGCAGGCTTTCCACGCCCCAGGCTTTGGCGAATTTCTCGCGGTTAGCCGGATCTTTCACATACTGGTATCCCGGATACGTATCCGGCAGCGCGCCCATATCGCAGGCACCCTGCACGTTGTTCTGACCACGAACCGGGTTTACACCCGCATGCGGCTTACCGAGGTTACCGGTCAGCATCGCGAGGCTGGTCAGAGAACGCACGGTTTCCACGCCCTGGTAGAACTGGGTTACACCCATGCCCCACAGGATGGCGGCGCTTTTCGCCTGGGCATACATCCGCGCCGCCTGACGAATCTCACTGGCGCTGACGCCGGTGATATCTTCAACCGACTCCGGCGTGTAGCCTTCAACGATTTTACGATACTCTTCAAAGCCTTCTGTACGGGAAGCGACGAACGCTTTGTCGTACAGATTTTCTTCAATAATGACATGGCCCATCGCATTCAACAGCGCGATATTCGAGCCGTTTTTCAGTGCAATGTGCATGTCAGCAATGCGCGCGGTTTCAATTTTGCGCGGATCGCAGACGATAATTTTCGCCCCGTTACGTTTAGCGTTAATTACGTGATTCGCCACGATAGGGTGGGAATCCGCCGGGTTGTACCCGAAAACGAACACTAAATCGGTATTATCAATTTCGTTAATAGCATTGCTCATTGCGCCATTACCGACCGATTGGTGCAGACCTGCAACCGATGGGCCGTGTCAGACACGAGCGCAGCAGTCAACGTTATTGGTACCAATAACGGCGCGCGCAAATTTTTGCATTACATAGTTGGTTTCGTTACCCGTACCACGCGAGGAGCCGGTCGTCTGGATGGCATCCGGACCGTACTTCTCTTTGATGGCGCTCAGGCGCTCGGCAACGTAATTCAGTGCCTCATCCCAGGAAACAGGTTCGAGTTTGCCGCCACGCTGGCGACGGATCATGGGGGTTTTCAGGCGCGGGGTCAGGATCTGGGTATCGTTAATGAAGTCCCAGCCATAATAACCCTTCAGACACAGGGTACCCTGGTTGGTTTTCCCCTGCGCTGCCTCCGCCCGGACGATTTTGCCGTTATCGACGACCAGGTTGATTTTGCAACCTGATGCGCAATAGGGGCAAACCGTGACGACTTTTTTCATCGGTCTCGCTCCAGTTAATCAAATCACGCATACGCGCTCTCGACTACAGTATGCATCTTTTATGCCACATTTTATTTGGGGTCATTCCCTGATATTACGGGCACTATTTATTCAAAACTCTGACGAAAAACAGGCTGTCGTCAGTTTTGACGTGACGAAACGAAATACCGCGTGACAGCCATCACGCGGCTGACATTTTATTTTTTCTCGACGACGGGAGCCGCCTGATACCCGCCACCCAGCGATTTCATCAACTGAATGCTTTGGATCACCCGGCGGCTGTCCAGCATCAGTAATGACATCTCTTCGGCAAGCACCGGCAACTGGGCTTCGGTGGCCTGTAAGCGACTGGTTAAGCCGCGTTGGTAGGCGGCGTCGGCAGCGCGCTGGGTGAAGCGCGTTGCTTCTACGCGTTCTGCCTGCATCTCCCGCTCGTCGTTGAGCGTTTGCAGACGCGTGCCGTTGACTGCAACGTCGCGCACCGCATTCAGCACTGACTGGTTGTAACGTTCAATCATCATGTTGCTGGCGGCGCGAGTGCCTTCGAGATTGGCATTCAACCGTCCACCGTCAAACAGCGGCAATTTCAGACCTGGGATAAAGTTGAACTGGCGACTGGTTTTTTTGAATAAGGTATCCAGGTGGATAGAATCCAGGCCGAAAAACGCTTTGATATCAAAGCTCGGATAGAACAGCGCCCGCGCGGAATCCACCTGATCTAATGACGCCTGAACATACCAGCGCATGGCTTGCAGATCCGGGCGTCTGGCGAGCAACCCATAAGAGAGTGTCGCTGGAATGCCGGTCTGGACTTGCGGTAATGCCACCGGTTTGATCTCCGGCATATCGCTGGCTCCTGCGCCAATCAATGCACGCAGAGATTCTCGCGTTTCGGTGATTTGCCCTTTAACGGCAGCAATTTGTTTATCGACCGCCAGAATCTGTGCCCGCGCGCCGTGGAAAGGCACTTGCGCTTCCAGACCGTGCGCCACTTTACTCTGGTGCGCTTTCACCGCGTAATCAATCACATCGCGTGTTTGTTCTAACAGATCGAGCATCTGATAGCTGGCCTGCATACTGTAATAAAGCTGCGCTACGCCCGTGGTCAGCGATAGCTCTACTGCTGCGGTTTCTGCCAGCGCTGCATTATGCGCGCCAATGGCGGCGGCAACCGCTGAGCGATGCACACCCCACAAATCAAGATCCAGTCCGGCAAACAAACCGACTGTGGCTTCCGTATAGTACGGCCCGTCCATACCCAGTGCTGGCGCATCCATAGCATAAGGGCTTAAAAAGCCGTTCGCCGAAACGCGCTGACGGTTTAGCATCCCTAACGCTGCCACCTGTAATTGTGAACCGGCATCTAACAAATCCGCCTGCGACTGCGCTTTTTCTTCCCGCAGTTTCGCTTCGGCGAGGGTATGTGAACCACTTAGCGTCCGTTGGATCAAAGCATCCAACTGCGGGTCATTGAGTTGTTTCCACCACTGCGCCTGCGGCCAGCCGGAGCTGGCAAGATGAATATCATCGGCCAGTTTGATTTGTTCCGGTTTGAGCTGTTGATGCGGGGCAGAATCCTTACGTACCAGGGCACAGCCGGAAATCAGCGTCGTGCTGCCGAGAATGCTGCATAACAGCAGGCGTGAAAGTTGACGATTGATCATTGCGTGGCTCCTTGTGCCTGTTCCGTGGCGGGCGTTAATGCCGGGGCTGTCCAGTCTGGCAAGCGGGCGAAAAGCTGGCAGACGTGTTGCTCCTGTTTTAATAAGGTCGGCAGGATGGCCTGCGAGGCGGGTGTTTCTTCAAGCGTTATTTGAGGAGAACGACTGAGTGCGGTTGCCAGACCGGCGGCGTATTTCTCCAGTGCGTCGGCAAACTGACCTGCTCTGTCCGGCTGTAGTGCGTTATCCAGTGCCTGCGCCGAGTTCCAGGTTGCATCCCAGGCGTGAAGAATATCGCGGCCCTGACGAATAACCGTTTGCGAACGTTCAATCAGTAAAGCGCGTTCTTCGCTGTCCAGTTGACGCTCCAGCGCCACGCGTTGGCACATCTCTTCACAGGCATTAAACGCCGCATGCAGACCTATGCGAATTTGCAGATAAGTGCGCAGAGCCGTGACTTCCTGCTGGCGTGGGATCCGCATTACTTTACTCAACATACCCAGCGCGCCAGCCAGTTTTTGCGGCAGTGTGCGCGCTTCACTTTCAGGCCAGACAAAGGTGTAAATCACCGCGGACACCACGGTACCAATGATGATACCCAGGGCGCGATCGCGAATTTCCACCAGGTCGTACACCGGGCCAAAAACGTTTTCGAGCGTGGCGAGCGCGAAGGTGACCACCATCTGTGTGCCGATATAAGAAGAGCGTTCAGAGCTGGTGGCAATCCATGCGCCCAACAGGAAAATCGGTGCCAGCACAAATAGCAATTCGACAATATTGTCCAGCCAGGGCATGACCAGTAACGTGAATAACAGCGCCAGAATTGCACCGCAGAAGGCACCGCCAAAACGCAGCGCCATTTTCTGATACGACGAACCAACATTCGGGTTAGCGACGATCACGCAGGTCAGCATACAGGTGTGAATGCCTTCCCAGTCCACGCCGCTGTAGAAGGTGTAACAGATCAAACAGGCGAGCAGCGTTTTTACCGCGTAGCGCATATAGTCTGGATTGGTAAAAGCATCGGCGACCATTGATGGCGGTTTGGCGGCGGGCGTTGGCGGCGTATTCGGGTCCATCTGACCCAGTTGCAACAATGTCTGGCAGATATTCTCCAGGTTACATTCCCGTGCCGCCATCGCTTCACTTTCAGTGATCCGCCAGTCGCTTTGCCAGCACTGACCTTCGGCAATGGCATGCTGCAGTTTGTTGATTTCTGAGGCTAATTTTTGCCGAAATTCAATAATTGCCTGAGAATCAGCAAAAGAGGTGGGATCGTAGCGATTCAGCGTCGAGTAAATGTAGGTTACCGTTGCCACGCAGCTTTGCCACCATGCGCTCTGAGTTCGCCAGTTGGCATCGTCCGCGAGGCAAAAGACATTGAGTTTTTGCAGCGCCAGCGCCTCTCTTTCAATCCGCGTTTCGGGTAGCGGTGCGAGGCTGTCCGTCAGGTGGCTAATGGCATCATCAAGCCGATCATTAAGCACCTGATGCATCTGCGTGATAGCGCGGCTGGGAAACCACAGCACGCCGATTAACGTCATCAATAACGTCGGGTAGAGGCCGACAACGATACACCACAGCGTTAAGCGCACGACCACTTCCGGATAGTCGAGCATGGCGGGGAATGTTTGCCCGTAAATGGCGACAATGGCGACGGCGAAAAAAACCAGCCCCAACCGATGGGTGCGCATCAAAAACATACAGCCCATCAGGATCGGTCCGGCAATGATCAATCGGATCAACGGTTCGCCATATGACCATTTGTAGATCAAAAACAGGCTGGCGATTTCCAGCATCGTGGCGACCACAAACAAGATCGCGACAAATTTGGTGTAAAACGCGTTCGACTGAATACCGTAAAACAGCACTGCCAGTGATAACGCCACAAAAGGGATCTCAAAAGTCATCGAGATCAGAATCACCAGCAAGCAGCCTACCCAGAGTTGCATAGTCTGCGGCACGCGGCCTGGTCGCCGCTCGCTTAACTCTTCATGAAAGAACGCCAGCAGCCTGACCACCGGTAATGGCAGGGAGTTGAGCGCGCTCATTATTGCGGCTCAAGATTAGCGACTGCCGAAGCGCCGATGCGGAACATTTCCGGGTCAGGTTTTTCAACCATGATTTTGACCGGAAAACGCTGGGCAACGCGGACCCAGTTAATAGAACGAGACACTTTCGGCAGGCCGCCCAGCACCAGGCCGCCGTCATCCGGTAGCACGCCGTAGCCAATCGAATCCACTTTACCTGCGAAGGTTTTGCCGCTGTCGCTCATCAGGCGAATCGTTGCGGGTGTACCCGAGCGAATATTTTTCAGATCGGTTTCGCGGAAGTTGGCGATCACGTACCAGTGACGGGTGTCGATTAGGGTGAAAATAGGGCGCATGGCAGAAGCAAATTGCCCGACGGAGGTTTTGAGGGAAATGACCCGGCCATCAAACGGCGCGCGAACGGTCGCCATTTCCAGATGCAGTTTCGTCAACGCAATATCCGCTTCCACTGCCGCACGTTGCGCCACCAGCGCATCCACGCCGCTGACGGCGCTGGCGGCTGACTGCGCCTGCAACAATACGGCGTTAAGATCGGCTTCTGCGGCGCGCTGCGCCGTTCTTGCACGGTCAACGTCTTCCGCTGAGACGAAACCTTCTTTCAGTAATGGCTCGGTGCGGCGTAATGTATCACTGGCCTGTTTCGCGGCGGCACGGGCTTTTTCTACCGTGGCATTAACCGAGTCGGCACCAAACTGTTGTGCGTCAACGCTACGTTGGGTGAGCATAATTTGCTTATCCAGTGCCGCGAGGGAGGCTTCGGCTTTCGCCAGATTGGCTTCGTACGGGCGCGGGTCGATGCGGAACAGCAAATCGCCCTGTTTCACCGCCTGGTTGTCGGTGACCGCCAGTTCTACAATGCGACCGCTGACTTCCGGCACCACATCAATGGTATCTGCTGACGCGTAGGCGTCATTAGTTGATGGCGCACTGTCTACGCGCCAGATAACGAAAACAAGGGCAACCAGCGCCAACGCAACCACTAACAGAGCAGGGAATTTACTGCGAGGAGCTTTTTTCGGCGTACTTTCCATGAGCGCGTCTCAAATAGATTAGAAAAATGCCAGCCAGAACAGCATGGCGTAGAGAGCAAAAAGGGCGGTATAAATAATTCCGACAAATGCCAGATTGATATTTGCCCGCTGAATAATTCGCCTCGTGATGAGCGTCAAAATAAGGCTGGCAATGGCGCAGAAAAACCAGCTGGGATAATAAGCGCCGATCACCGGGATTGCCGGAGATAATGAGCATCCCGAAACCATGAAGACGGGAATTATCCAGGCTGTTTTTTTGAGTTGCATCGCCATGCGAGAGAGAACTGTTGGCATATTAAATACATCCTGTCTGCTGCGAACAATATCTGTAGTGAATATCAATATCCATTGAAGGCGTCAGTATGGCTATTTTCTCGATGAATAAAAATAGCTTTATTCAGCCACCGCATTCATAACTTATATATTTTATGTATTAATTGGTTGTATGTATTTTTAAAATAAATACTTTTGGGGGCTTAAGCGCCCCCAAAAGTGAGTGGCATTAATTTGGGGTTACGATATTCACCCACAAATCGAAATTATCCAGACAGGCAATAATTTCTTCCAGTTTCGCGCCATTGCCAATAATTTTGGCTTTCTTCGCTTTTACCAGATCCGCCATTTTGGCTTGTCCGGTCAGCACGGCGTGAAGATCTTCACGGCTGATGTAGAAAGAGGCGTTGGCTTCAGGTTGCAGCGTTTTACGGTAGTTAAGCACGCTATCGTTCAGCGTCAGGTTGAGGTTATCGCCGTTGCTCATATTGAAGTTCAGGCTGATATTATTACCTGCGGCTTTCGCGCTATCGAGGCGAACGGCCATAAAGTCGAACAGCATTTCGACCGACATCCCGCGAAGGGTGTCCGGAGAACCGGTGGTGCCGTGGCTGAACTTATGCACTCCTTCGCGCAGTTCTTTCGCGCCGGTCAGGTAGAAACCGCGCCAGGTGGCGGACTCGGCCTGATAACCCAACTGCTCAAAGTTATTCGCTTGCAGATTCTTTGCCACCTGGTCACCCGGATTGGCAGCAATCACCTGTTTCAGCAACTCTGCTGACCAGCGGTAATCCCCTTGCTTGTTCGCTTCTTGCGCCAGGTTGATGACACGGGCGGAACCGCCCAGCGCTTGCACGTAACGTTTGCCCATCTCCACCTGACCGTACGGATGTAGGTTAGCTGGATTGCCGTCATAATAGCCGAGATAGAAGTTATACACTGCACGGGCGTTGTGGCTAACAGAACCGTAATAGCCGCGGCTGGCCCAGTTATTGGCAAGCGCAGGTGGCAGCTTAATCATGTCGCCGATTTCATTCATGGTGTAACCCTGATTCGCCAGGTGCAGGGTCTGGTCGTGAATGTATTTGATAGTATCGCGATATTTACCAATATAATCATTGATATGCTTATTGCCCCAGACCGGCCAGGTGTGCGGCATAAACAGTACTTCCGCGTCGTTACCCCACATATCCAGCGTTTCGTTCAGATACTCTGTCCACTTGCTGGTATCGCGGGTTTTCGCGCCGCGCAGGGTGTAGAAGTTGTGCAGGGTATGCGTGGCGTTTTCGGCGGTACACAGGGCTTTCAGGGCCGGAATATAGAAGTGCATTTCGGCTGGCGCTTCGCTACCCGGAGTCATCAGAAAGTCAAACTCCAGACCGTCGATAACCATCTTCTCGCCAGTTCTGACAATCGTTTTGGTTGGCGCAATAATGCTCGGGTCGCCCGTTGCCAGCGTCACGCCCAGGCCGTTGCCCACGTTGCCTTGCGCGTTGTGCGGCAGTAACAGACCGTAAGAGTAGAGCGCACGGCGGCTCATGATGTTACCCGCCAGCACGTTTTCGCTGATGGCTTCGTCCATAAAGCCTGCCGGAGCGATCACCTGCACTTTGCCAGATTTAACATCCGCTTCAGAGATAATGCCTTTCACACCGCCATAATGGTCGGCGTGGCTGTGGGTGTAAATCACAGCAACAATCGGTTTTTGCGGACGATGCTGGAAGTAAAGGTCAAGTGCGGCTTTTGCGGCAGGCGGCGTTACCAGTGGGTCGATAACAATAATGCCTTTCTCGCCCTCAACGAATGTAATGTTAGAGATATCCTGGCCGCGTACCTGATACATTTTATCGGTGACTTTGAACAGGCCAGAAATGCCGTTGATCTGCGACTGACGCCACAGGCTGGGGTTTACGGTTTCCGGCGCAGCGGCATTAATATCAAATTTGTAATCATCCGCGCGGTAGTAAACTTTGCCATTCGCATCGCGCAGAATACCTTCATCCAGCAGCGGGGCGATAAATCCGCGCTGGGCATCGTCAAAGTCCTGACGATCGCTAAACGGTAATGATTTTGCGTAATGCTGATTAACCTGCTGGGTATATTGAGTCGCGGCTTTCGCTTCATCTGTTGCGTGAGCGGTATTTACCATCATGCCGCTGGCGGCAGTTAACGCAATAACAATCCTGCTCAAACGGAATAACCGAGAGTTATTCATATAAATCTCCATTTATCATTTATGTCGTAAATATGTAATCCATGCAAAATACGTCATTTAAAGCTGGCGTTATCATAATTGGGAATTTGCGACTTTAATAAGTGGAAGTGTGAGCGGAACGAGCCATTTTATTAGGCATTTGTGCTGAAGAGGGAAAAGTACGCGAATTCATTATCTCTGTAAATAATATGAGGTGTTTTATATATTTATTATATATATTGTACTTCGGCAAATACTGAGCACAATTAATCAATGCAACCGGTGTTTCTTATTAAAAAACGTACCGGAGCAATGGGCGGTCATGTCGCTGGCACCGCAGGATTCTGCGTTGCTGTGCCAGCCTTTTATTCATGGTCAATGAGTGAGGGGATTGATAAAGAAACCAGGTCGTCAGAGCGCACTGATTATCCGCATTACGCCAGTGAAGTTGCACTGGCTTTTGGTTCACGAGTGGTTGGCCTCGAACTGGCAAAAATGATTGTGGATGCGTGGCTGGGCGCGCAGTACGAAGGCGGTCGTCATCAACAACGCGTGGAGGCGATTACGGCAATAGAGCAGCGGAAAAATTGAGATTCATCCACTACTTGCATGGATGAGTAATGACTAATGTGGATAGAGTTTCTTTTTGAGGTTGGCTAATGAAACGTTTTCCGCTATTTCTTTTATTCACCCTGCTCACGCTGTCCACCGTTCCGGCCCAGGCCGATATTATCGACGACACCATTGGCAATATTCAGCAGGCGATTAACGATGCTTATAACCCTGACCGTGGGCGAGACTATGAAGATTCGCGCGACGACGGCTGGCAGCGTGAAGTGAACGACGATCGGCGCAGACAATATGACGATCGCCGCCGCCAGTTTGAAGATCGCCGCAGGCAGCTGGACGATCGCCAGCGCCAGCTGGATCAGGAGCGTCGGCAGCTAGAAGATGAAGAGCGGAGAATGGAAGATGAGTATGGGCGGTGATGTTGAGTTTAGAGCAGGCATCGCCCCTCACCCATCACTCCACCCCAATCTCTATCCCATCAAACCCCGCCTCAAACCCTGACGGCAGTACGTTCTCCATCAGCCACACATCAAGCTGATGGCTGATATGTGTCAGAACCACGCGCGGCGAGCGGATAACTTCATTCAGCGCCAGCACGGTGTTTAAATCACAGTGATTGCGTGGCGAATTCGCGCGCGGTGGGTGACTGCAATCAATCACCATCACCTGCGGCTGATTATTGCGTAAAAATTTCACCGTTTTTTCCGGCAGGCCTGCGGTGTCAGACAGCCACGCCACCCGGCTATGTGCCGTTTCCAGTAGATAGCCGAAAGTGAGTTTCGAATGGTTGAGCGGCAGCGGCGTGACCTGTAATCCCTGCAAATCAAACATCACAAATGGCTCCACCGTGTGGCTGAAATCAAGCAGGCCCGGATGTTTAAACAGATCGTCGCAGCCCTGTTCATCCGGCGGGCCGTAGACCGGGATCGAATCACCCACGCCCCAGCGCAGCGGGAACAGCCCCTGCACATGATCCATATGGTAGTGTGTCAGTAAAAATTGCTGGAACGATCCGGGCGACCAGCGATCGGCGAGATCGTGCAGCCCGGCGTCGATCAGGGTGATCGCCTCGTTAAACTTCACTACGCCGCTGCAGGGCTGGCGGCGATACTGCGGCGAGCTCCGCGCTCTGGCGCAGGCCGCGCACTCGCAGCCCCATGCGGGAACGCCCTGTGCGCCGCCTGTGCCGGTGAGCGTAAGGGTCAGGCTCATGTTACAGCGCCTTGGTGAAGCGGAAGTGGCTCTGCTCGTAGCCTTCGCGCAGATAGAAACGGTGCGCGTCGTGGCGCTTGACGTTGGTGGAAAGCTCGGTCATTTCGGCCCCGGCCTGGCGGGCTTCTTCTTCGGCCCATGCCAGTAATTTACTGCCGACGTTCAGACCGCGCGCCTGCGGCATCACCACCAGTTCCTGAATTTCGCCGATCCAGTTGACATGATGCAGATGAAACTGCAAATGCAGGCCGATCATGCCGACAACTTCGCCATCCAGCAGCGCCAGATGGTAGCGCATGTTCGGGTCGCGCAGGTTGGCGTTAAACCCCACGCGAAACGCGTGGTGGTCAAACTCCGCCTGTTTTAGCTCACAAATCAGCGCGTAAACTGCGTCGGTGTCGTACTGCGTAGCCGGGCGAAGCTCACAAGCAGGCATGGTGTTTCTCCTTCTGATGAATCAGCGTCAGCAGCGTGTCGACCGACTGGCGCAGGCTGCCGTCATTATTGAGCGTATGGCAATCCTGAGGAGTATAGCGGGCGGCGCGCGCCAGGCGGGCGTTAATTTCTGTCGCGTTTTCACGGCCACGGTTTTCCAGGCGCTGGCGCAGGATCTCTGGCGAAACCTGTAAACAGATGGGCAGCAGCGCCGATTGATAGCGCGCCCGCGCCTGCGGCAGATGCGCACGTGAGCCATTGACCACCACGTCGAATCCGGCGTGCAGCCAGAGGTCAATCTCCAGCCCGACACCATAATAGTAGCTATTAGCATGCCAGCTTAATGCGAAGAGTTGCTGCCCCGCGCGGGCAAAAAACTCCTGCTCACTCAGGGCGATATGATTTTCGCTTCCGGCGCTGGCATCGCGCGTGATGTAGCGATGCGCCACCAGTAACTGAGTTTGTTCCCGCAGGCGGAGCTCCGCCAGCAGGCTATCTTTCCCGGAGCCGGACGGCCCCATCAACCAAATCAGTTTTCCCATCATCAAAACACCCTTTTTCCCTGACGCCAGACGTGGTCGATATGAATGTGATTGCCCTTGCGGTGCGCCAGCACCAGGTCGGCGCGTTTGCCCTCGCCAATCACCCCGCGATCCTGAAGATTCAGCGCCTGGGCCGGGTTTTTGGTCACCAGCTTCACCGCCTGCGGCAGCGTAAAGCGGTTGCTCTCGTCATCGGCGACGCGGAACGCCGCATCCAGCAGGCTGGCAGGGTAGTAGTCGGAAGAGAGGATATCCAGCAGGCCAAGCTGCGCCAGCTCACTTGCCGCCACGTTGCCGGAGTGCGAACCGCCGCGCACGATATTGGGCGCGCCCATCAATACATTCATGCCATGCTTGCGCGAAGCTTCCGCCGCTTCGAACGTGGTGGGAAATTCGGCGATTACGCTGCCAAGCTGGTGGGATTCGGCAACGTGCGCGTGCGTGGCGTCATCGTGGCTGGCGAGGGCAATTTGTCGCGCGCGGCACATTGCGGCGATGGTTTCGCGATTCGGCTGCGACCAGCGTGCGGCAAGCGCCAGTTGTTCCTCTTCGTACTGCTGCATCTGCGCATCGGTGAGCGAGTATTTGCCCTGGTAATATTCGCGATACTTCTCGCGATTGGCGAACTGGCGCTGGCCCGGTGAGTGGTCCATCAGCGACACCAGCGTGACCGGCTCGCGCTGCACCAGTTTTTCAAACAGCGGCAGCGTGGTGTGATGTGGCAGTTCACAGCGCAGGTGCAGACGGTGCTCGGCGCGGTTGACGCCGCGTTTCTGCGTCTCTTCGATGGCGTTGATCATCTTCTCCAGATTCTCCAGCCGATCGCCGCCGTCGCGCACGTCGCCAATCGCCACGGCATCCAGCACGGTGGTGATGCCGCTCGCCACCATCAGCGCGTCGTGGCTGCTCATCGCCGAGTGGGCAGGCCAGTCCACTTTTGGGCGCGGAGTGAAGAATTTATCGAGGTTGTCGGTATGCAGCTCAATCAGCCCCGGCAGCAGCCAGCCGCCTTCGCCGTCCATCGCCTCTGGCAGGCGGCTCTGGCTTTCGGCAAAGGCGCGAATTTCGCCATCCTGTACTTCCAGTGAACCGTGCACCACTTCATTTTCCAGCACCAGTTTGACGTTATTGATAATCATGAAGAGACTCCCATTGGGTGCAGGCGGTCGGCGACGTCATTGCGTACGGCTTCGTCATGGAAGATACCGACGATGGCCGCGCCGCGGGCTTTGGCTTCGCGGATCAGTTCCACTACGGCGGCGCTGTTTTTAGCGTCCAGCGAGGCGGTGGGTTCATCCAGCAGCAGAATCGGATAGTCGACGATAAAGCCACGGGCGATGTTGACGCGCTGCTGTTCGCCGCCGGAGAAGGTCGATGGTGCCAGGTGCCACAGGCGTTCAGGCACGTTCAGGCGCGTCAGTAATCGGGCGGCTTTAGCGGCGCAGGCTTCACGCGGAACGCCGGTATCGAGCAGCGGCTGCATCACCACTTCCAGTGCCGAAATACGCGGGATGACGCGCAGAAACTGGCTTACCCAGCCGACAGTGGTTTTGCGGATTTCCACCACTTTGCGCGTTGGCGCGGTGACCAGGTCTACCCATTCGTCACCGTGTTTGATCTGGATTTGCCCTTCGTCGGGCAGATAGTTGGCGTACAGCGAGCGTAGCAGAGTTGATTTGCCGCTGCCGGAGTGACCGTGGAGCACCACGCATTCGCCCGCGTTGACGGTGAGCGAGGCGCGTTGTAAGACGGGCAGGCGCACGCCGTTTTGCTGGTGCAGGATGAAGGTTTTACTGACGTTTTGTACGTTAATCATTTTTCGCCTCGTGGTTCGCATGTTTGGGAGCGGTGCGCACATTGCCCCTCACCCTAACCCTCTCCCCAAAGGGGCGAGGGGACCGCTTGTGCACGGTGTTGAATATTGCGCCGGTTTTCTCCCTCTCCCTCCGGGAGAGGGCCGGGGTGAGGGGATCAGTGCGCAAAGTGTTGCAACTCAATTCTGCAAAACCGATGACACCAGCAACTGGGTATACGGATGATGCGGGTCGTCGAGTACGCGGTCGGTTAACCCACTCTCCACCACCTGCCCCTGCTTCATCACCAGCAAACGGTCCGCCAGCAGGCGGGCGACGCCTAAATCATGGGTGACAATCACCACCGCCAGGTTCAGTTCCACCACCAGGCCGCGCAGCAGGTCGAGCAGGCGCGCTTGCACTGATACATCCAGCCCGCCGGTCGGTTCATCCATAAACACCAGCTTCGGATGCGTCACCAGGTTGCGGGCAATCTGCAAACGCTGCTGCATACCGCCGGAAAAAGTGGTCGGCAGGTCGTCGATACGGTTGGCGGGAATCTCCACCTCTTCCAGCCACTTCTGCGCGGTGGCGCGAATATCGCCGTAATGACGCGCCCCGGTCGCCATCAGCCGTTCGCCGATATTGCCGCCTGCTGACACCTGACGGCGCAGGCCGTCGAGCGGATGCTGATGCACCACGCCCCATTCGGTGCGCAGCAGGCGACGGCGGTCGGCTTCGCTCATGCCATAGAGGGAGCGGTTTTCATAGCGAATCTCCCCCTGCTGCGGCGTCAGGCGCGCGGAGATTGATTTCAGCAGCGTGGTCTTCCCGGAGCCGGATTCCCCGACGATGCCCAGCACTTCCCCCGGCCATAAATCAAAAGAGACATCGCTAAAGCCTTTGCCCGGCGCGTAAAGGTGGGTCAGGTTATTGACCGAAAGTAACGGTTGATTCATTGGCTTTTCGCCTCGCTCTGTTGGCGGCAGTAATCGGTATCGGAACAGACAAACATGTGGTTTCCGGCGTCATCCAGCACCACTTCATCGAGATAGCTGTGGGTTGATCCGCAAATCGCGCAGGGTTCATTCCACTGCTGAACGGTGAACGGGTGATCGTCGAAATCGAGGCTTTCCACGCGGGTAAACGGCGGCACCGCATAAATACGCTTCTCGCGCCCCGCGCCGAACAGTTGCAGGGCGGGCATCATGTCCATTTTCGGGTTATCAAATTTCGGGATCGGCGATGGGTCCATGACGTAGCGTCCGTTCACCTTCACCGGATAGGCGTAGGTGGTGGCGATATGACCGAAGCGGGCGATATCTTCATACAGTTTCACCTGCATCACGCCGTACTCCTCCAGCGCGTGCATAGTGCGGGTCTCCGTTTCGCGCGGCTCGATAAAGCGCAGCGGTTCGGGGATCGGCACCTGGAAAATAATGATCTGATCTTCGGTCAGCGGCGTTTCGGGGATGCGGTGGCGCGTCTGGATAAGCGTCGCATCGTCCGTACGTTCAGTGGTGTTTACCCCGGTCACGCGCTTGAAAAAGTTGCGAATTGATACGGCGTTGGTGGTGTCATCCGCGCCCTGGTCAATCACCTTCAACACGTCGCTTTCGCCAATCACACTGGCGGTAAGCTGGATACCACCAGTTCCCCAGCCGTATGGCATCGGCATCTCGCGCCCGCCAAACGGCACCTGATAGCCGGGGATCGCCACCGCTTTTAAGATGGCGCGGCGGATCATGCGTTTGGTCTGCTCGTCGAGGTACGCAAAGTTGTAGCCGCTCAGATTAGCCATGGTTCTGCTCCTGTTGCAGACGTTTGAGTAGCTCCAGCTCGGCCTGGAAATCGACGTAGTGCGGGAGTTTGAGGTGCGAGACAAAGCCTGCGGCTTCGACGTTGTCGGCATGCGCCAGCACGAACTCTTCATCCTGCGCCGGGCCTGTCGCGTGCTCGCCGTACTCCGGGGCTTGTAGAGCGCGGTCAACCAGCGCCATTGCCATCGCTTTGCGCTCGCTCATGCCGAACACCAGCCCGTAGCCGCGCGTGAAGTGCGGCGGCTCATCCGGCGGGTCGATAAAACCGTTGACCATTTCACACTCGGTCATCACTAGTTCGCCGATGTTCACCGCAAATCCCAGCTCTTCCGGCACAATAGACACGTCGATATAGCCACTGCGGATTTCGCCTGCGAACGGGTGATTGCGTCCGTAACCACGCTGGGTGGAGTAGGCCAGCGCCAGCAAATAGCCTTCGTCGCCGCGCATGAGCTGTTGCAGGCGGGAGGCGCGAGAGCAAGGGTAAACCGGCGGTGTACGGGTGATGTCATCCGGCTGTGCGCCGCTATCCTCTTCAAACTTCGCCAGCCCCTGACGCGCCAGCAGGCTGAAAACGTGCGGCGATGGGGCTTGCTCGCTGTCGGTGGTGGTCAGCGTCGGCGCTTCGCCATTCGCCAGCAGGGTGAAATCGAGCAGGCGATGGGTGTAGTCGTAGGTCGGGCCAAGCAGCTGGCCGCCAGGAATGTCTTTATAAACGGCGGAGATACGGCGTTCGAGACGCATCTCGGTGGTGTCGAGCGGCTCGCTTACCGCCAGTTTTGCCAGCGTCGTGCGGTAGGCGCGCAGCAGGAAAATTGCTTCAACGTTATCGCCACTGGCCTGTTTCAGCGCCAGTGCGGCCAGTTCGCGGTCGGCAATGCCGCCTTCGGTCATCACGCGATCCACCGCGAGATTAAGCTGCTGTTCAATCTGGGCGACGCTCAGTTCAGGCAAATCGGTATCGCCCCGGCGTCGGCTCTCTTGCAGGGCGTGGGCGGCGTCGATCGCCTTCTCGCCCCCTTTCACGGCAACGTACATCAGCACACCTCCACATGAGTGGTTCGCGGAATAGCCAGCAGGCGCTCGCCGCAGGTCAGGATCAGGTCGATGCCGAGCGGGAACGGGTGCGGGCGCTCGGTGAGTTCGTGCAGAATGCACTCCGGCAGTTGCGGGGCGATCATCCGTTCTTCGGCAATACCCGCGCCGGTGAGGCGCAGCATGCGTCCGCCGCTCAGGCTGGTGACCTGTAAAATCAACGTCGCACCGGCTTCCGGCGCAACGGCGGTGCCGGTGGAAAGGGCGTTGAGCTGCTCGCTGGCAATCGCCTCATCCGTCACTGCGAAGGTCGCCTGTTCCGGCTGATTGACCAGCGGGGCGTTGGTATGAAAACGCAGGCTCTGGCTGACGATATCGTTACTTAATGGCGCGGAAAGCCACACCGGCGTGTCGTTATCGGCCAGCGTGAGCAGCACGCTGGTGGTGGCGATATTCAGCGGCTGCCAGCCGCGTTTGAGCTGATGCAGGGCGACAATCACGCCCGGCTCGCTCATGGCCTTTAACAGGCGACGAAAACTGTGCTGGGCATCCTGCACGGGAAGCATAAAAGCGGTTTCCAGGGTCATGCGTTGTCTCCGCGAACCATCGTAAAGAAGTCGACCCGACTGGCGTTCACTTCGGCCTGGCGTGCGGCAATGCGTGCCATACGGTCAGCGTCCAGCGGGGCAATAAGAGTTTCTGATAAGTTTTGAAAGTGGCGAGATTGCTGCATCAGCGCGTCAATCAGCGCGCAGCGTTCGGCGTGCTGTTTGTCGCGCCCCAGCACCCAGCTGTAGCCGAGCGTGCCGTCAGTCAGGCGTACGGCGGCGCGGGTGAGCGTGGCGTCGCCGGCAAAAAAGCGTTCGCCGGTGCCACCCATCCGCGCCTGAATCTGCACCAGGCCGGTTTCAGCGGCGCGGATCACCTCATAGTCGGCGGTGATGTTCAGCGCCTTCAGGCGGGCTGCCAGTTCAGCCGGTTGGCTGTGTGCCAGTACGGACATCCAGTGCTGGCGGGTCGCGGTATCTGCGTGCATTCAGTGCTCCATAGTGAATTCAATCATGTCGGCGCGCGTCAGGCTGACGGAGTACTCCGCCGGGCTGCTTTCACCGTCACGGTGGTTAAGGGTGCGCACGCACAGCAGCGGCGACATATTCGGGATTTCAAGACGCTGGCACTCTTTGGCCTGGGCGCGGCGGGCGCTGATCCGCGTCTGGCTGCGGCGCAGCGCAATCCCCGTTTGCTCGTGCAAAAAATCGTGCAGCGAGCCGCTGTCGAAGCGTTGCAGCGTCGGCCAGAGAGTGAGGTCCGCAAAGTAGTGGTCGATTAAACAGAGCGCGACGCCGTTGACCCGGCGCAGGGTGCGCAGGTGGATAACGTTCTCGCCCTCGGTTATCCCCAGCGCGTCAGCGACGTGACCGGAGGCCGGGCGCAGCACGGACAGCAGTTTTTCGCTGGTGGGATGGCTACCCTGATCCAGCAGGTTCTGGCTAAAACGCGCCTGGGCGTTGAGCGGGTAATCGAACGGGCGCATCAGCACCAGTACGCCGATGCCCTGACGGCGCTGTACCCAGCCTTTTTCCACCAGTTGGTCGATGGCACGGCGCAGGGTGTGGCGATTCACCTCAAAGCGCGCTGCCAGTTGCTGCTCGGCGGGAAGATAGTCGCCGCAGCGGTAGTGTTGACGAAGCTCCTGCTCAAGTTTTGCGGCTATCTCCTGATAGCGTGTTGGGTAGCTGGTCGGATGTGTAGACAAGTGCATAGATATCAATGCCTCGCTTATCAGATAAAGTGCTTACGCAACCGTTGAGAGAGGAAATCCAGCAGGCTGACCGTGACGATAATCAGCACCATCAGGGCACAGGTTTGCTGGAACTGGAAACCGCGAATCGCTTCCCACAGCGTGACGCCAATTCCGCCCGCGCCGACCATGCCGACGACAGTCGCCGAACGGACGTTGGATTCGAAGCGATAGAGGGAGTAGGAGATTAGCAGCGGCATCACCTGCGGCAGCACGCCATAGAGGATCTCTTCGAGCTTGTTGGCACCGGTGGCGCGAATGCCTTCCACCGGGCCGGGTTCAATTGCTTCTACCGCTTCGGAAAGCAGTTTGGAGAGCACGCCGGTGGTGTGGATAAACAGCGCCAGTACGCCAGCGAACGGACCGAGACCGACGGCGACCACGAACAGCATGGCGAAGACCATCTCGTTAATGGCGCGGCAGGCGTCCATCAGGCGGCGAACGGGCTGGTAAACCCACCACGGCACCAGGTTTTCGGCGCTCATCAGGCCGAAGGGGATGGAGAGAACGACTGCCAGCGCGGTGCCCCAGACGGCGATTTGCAGCGTGACGGCCATTTCGGTGAGGTAATCCTGCCACTGGCTGAAATCGGGCGGGAAGAAGTCGGCGGCGAACGTCGCCATGTTGCCGCCGTCTTTAATCAGCGTGAGCGGGGCCATTTCCGCGCCCTGCCACGAGACGACCAGCACGGCGAGAACAATGGCCCAGCTCAGAAGCGAGAACCAGCTGCGCTTGGGTGGGGCGATGGTGATGGTTTGCATGTTTGGCTCCGTTTAATGTTTTCTCCCTCTCCCTGTGGGAGAGGGCCGGGGTGAGGGCATCAGCGTGCGTATTTCCCCCCTCACCCTAACCCTCTCCCTCAAGGGAGAGGGGACCGATCGAGCACATTACTGCACCGCTTTACTCACCGAACTCATCGCGCTTAACGCGTTGTTCAGGCGATCCAGGTCATCCAGTTGCGCCTGTATCTCGGTGGTTTTCGCGAGCTTGTCCTGTTCGTTCAGCCCTTTGTTGTCCTTCACGCTTTGCATCTCTTTAAACAGTGCGAGCTGGCGAATTGGCACCAGTTGCAGGTCGCTGGAGGCGCGGAACGGCGCCCAGCCCAGGCGTTCCAGCACCGCTTTCTCTTCCGGCGTTTTGCCGTAGTTCATAAAGAAGTCGTAGATCTTGTCTTTGGTGGTTTCGGAAAGATTTTTGCGCCAGACGATCGGATCGCCTGGGATCAGCGGCGATTTCCAGATCACCTTCAGTTCTTTGAGCTTCTCCGGTGCGGAGGTTTTCAGCTTGTCGAGGTTCTCGGTGTTGTTGGTCGCCACATCCACCTGCTTGTTGGCGACGGCCAGCGCGTTGGTTTCATGCCCGGCGTTGACGGTGCGCTTGAAGTCGCTGGCGGAGATATTGTTTTTGGCGAAGACGTAGTAGCCGGGGACGAGGAAGCCAGAGGTGGAGTTAGGATCGCCATTGCCAAAGGTGAGATCTTTACGCTTCGCCAGCAGATCGTTCAGGTTGTTGATCGGACTGTCTTTGTTGACGATCAACACGCTCCAGTAACCCGGCGATCCATCCGCCGCGACCGTCTGGGCGAAGACCTGACCGTTGGCGCGATCCACCGCTTCCATCGCCGACAAGTTGCCGTACCAGGCGATGTCCACTTTGTTGAAGCGCATTCCCTGGATAATGCCCGCGTAGTCCGGGGCAAAGAAGGCGTTGACCTTTACGCCAAGCTTCTTTTCCATATCCTGTAAGAACGGCGTCCATTGCGGTTTCAGGTTTTGCTGTGATTCCGTTGAAATAATGCCGAAATTCAGCGCCTTTTCCTGCTCTTCGGCGTGCGCCGGGCTGAACAGGGTGCTGAGGCTGAACATGCTGGTGAAGGCCAGCGAGGCAATTATCTTAGCGTTCATTCGTTTTCCTCAATGATGGGGATGTCAGGCAGCTTTCGCGTTCTCTTCGACGCGGTTAATGCTGCGGTAGAGATGGTCAAAACGTTCGTTATCAAACTGTTGGCTGCTGCCGTCGTAGAAGACGTGCCCCTGGCGCAGGGCGACGATGCGTTCGCAGTAGCGCAGGGCGTAATCCACCTGATGCAGCGTGACGACCACGGTAATGCCGTCGTTCTGGTTAATGTCGCGCAGGGTGTCCATCACGATGCGCGCCGATTCCGGGTCCAGCGAGGCGATGGGTTCATCGGCCAGAATCACCTTCGCCTGCTGCATCAGCGCGCGGGCAATCGCCACACGCTGCTGCTGGCCGCCGGAGAGCGTGGAAACGCGTTGGTATGCAAAGTGCGCCATACCGACGCGAGTCAGCGCCTGTAACGCGCGCTGTTTCTGCTCGCGGGTGAACCAACTAAAACAGGTACGCCAGAACGGCGTGTTGCCGAGCGCGCCAATCAGCACGTTCTCCAGTACGCTCAGGCGATTCACCAGGTTGAATTGTTGGAAGATGTAGCCGGTATGGGCGCGGCTTTTGCGGATATCGCGGGCCAGACGGCCTTCGCGCTGGACTGTGCGGCCCAGCAGCTCGATATGGCTACCGGCAGATTTATCGCCGGTAATCAAACCGCTTAAATGACGTAAAAGGGTGGATTTGCCGGAACCGGACGGCCCAAGCAGAGCCACCATTTCACCGTGATGAATGTTCAGATCAACCGCATGCAGCGCCTGATGCTGATTGAAGGTTTTGGCGAGCTTCTCGACACGGATAATCGTTTGCATGATGCAGCCTCCCTAAAAAAGTGGCTCCATCGTGGCGGATTATCGTGACGATTTTGTTAACTAAAAGTGACTAACAGATGAAGAGTTAACGGGAATTCGATGACAGTGCGGGAGGGCGGGCCTCCCGGCGGGTTAGTGCGTTGGTTGTTGTTTGACGACATTAATCATCCACGGCACGCCAAATTTATCGGTGACTTTGCCGAAGCCATGCGCCCAGAAAGTTTCCTGCCAGGCCATTTCGATTTTTCCGTTAGCAGCAAGGTTATCAAACCAGCGTTTTCCTTCTTCGACCTGTTGCGAATCGAGTACCAGTGTAAAACCGGAGTAGCTGGCTTTTCCTGACGGTATGGCATCGCTCATCATGATATCGCTTCCGGCAATACGCACGTTAGCATGGGCGATAGCGGTATCGGGAAATTGCATACCGGAAGGGCAGTTCTCGGCGCTGTCCTGCGCTGATTTCGGCATTTCGCCGAAGCTGATTTTATAAAGCAGTTCCGCGCCCAACGTGCGTTGATAATAGGCAATCGCATCGGAACAGTTACCAGCAAAAGAGAGGTAGGGACTTAACGGCATGATGGTGACCTCAGTTAAGAGAAGCCAGTTAAGTGTAGTTCGAAAATTATACAGATGAGCGGGGGCTGATAAGACTCGGTAAGCGTCGCATTAGGCACCGTTGCCGGATGGTGCGAGAATTTGTAGGCCTGATAAGACGCGCGAGCGTCGCATCAGGCAGTCGGCACCGTAGCCGGATGCGGCGCGAGCGCCTTATCCGGCCTACCGATCATGTGCCAATATTACATTGAGCAATACAATCAGTTCTTTTTCACAAACTCAGATTTCAGTTTCATCGGACCAAAACCGTCGATTTTGCAATCGATGTTGTGGTCGCCTTCAACCAGGCGAATGTTTTTCACTTTGGTACCGATCTTCAGCATCGAAGAGCTACCTTTCACCTTCAGATCTTTAATGATGGTAACGCTGTCGCCATCAGCCAGAAGATTGCCGTTTGCATCTTTAACGATCAGTTCATCGCTTTCCTGTGCAGGTTCTGCGTCGTTCCATTCGTAGGCACATTCCGGGCAGATGTACATGCCGTTATCTTCGTAGGTGTATTCGGAGTTGCATTTTGGGCAGTGTGGTAATGACATGTGGATTTCCTCAAAAGTCAGCAGGGCAAAAGCGCCAAAAAACGGCAGATTGCCGAAAAAGGCCGCAATTATACACAAAACCCCTGAGTTTGTCGGGGGTACTGCTGATTTTAGACGACGATCGTTTTCATTTGAAAGGAAACGCAAAAAGAAAATAATCTTTTTGCCTCCATTTATTATTTAAGATAAGGTTAATGTTCTACTTGGTCTTTTTTTAATTCAAATGATATTTTTATCTTTCTGACGTTTTAAACGTATCGGAAGACGTTATTTATTCTAATAAAAAACAACACTCTAAATATAAAATTATTTCTTGCAGTAATTATAAAAGCCGAAAACAGAACTCAAAAACAATCTGGCTAAATAAAAGTAATTAAATTTGCTTTAAGGAAAAATTTTCTATGTACACACAGACCCTGTATGAGTTAAGTCAGGAGGCTGAACGCCTGTTGCAGCTTTCTCGTCAACAGTTGCAGTTACTGGAAAAAATGCCTCTCTCTATACCCGGAGACGATGCGCCACAGCTGACTTTACCCTGGAGTCAGCCTAATATCATCGAGCGTCACGCGATGCTGAATAATGAGTTGCGTAAAATTTCCCGACTGGAAATGGTGCTGGCGATTGTCGGCACCATGAAAGCAGGGAAATCAACCACCATTAATGCCATTGTTGGTACAGAGGTTTTGCCTAATCGCAATCGTCCAATGACTGCGCTGCCGACGCTTATTCGTCATACGCCCGGGCAAAAAGAACCGGTACTGCATTTTTCACATGTCGCGCCAATCGATGGTTTAATTCAACAATTACAACAGCGCCTGCGTGATTGCGATATTAAGCATCTGACCGATGTGCTGGAAATAGATAAAGATATGCGTGCGCTTATGCAGCGGATCGAAAATGGCGTCGCTTTCGAAAAATATTATCTGGGTGCCCAGCCTATTTTTCATTGTCTGAAAAGTTTGAATGATTTGGTGCGACTGGCGAAGGCGCTGGACGTCGATTTTCCTTTTTCTGCTTACGCCGCCATTGAGCATATTCCCGTGATTGAAGTGGAGTTTGTCCATCTGGCGGGGCTGGAGAGTTATCCCGGTCAGTTGACGTTACTGGATACCCCTGGGCCAAATGAAGCCGGGCAACCGCATCTGCAAAAAATGCTTAACCAGCAGCTGGCTCGCGCCTCGGCGGTACTGGCGGTGCTGGATTATACGCAACTGAAATCGATCTCCGATGAAGAGGTCCGTGAGGCGATTTTGGCGGTGGGGCAATCGGTGCCGCTGTATGTGCTGGTCAATAAGTTCGATCAACAGGATCGTAACAGTGACGACGCCGACCAGGTGCGGGCACTGATTTCCGGGACGCTGATGAAAGGCTGTATTACGCCACAGCAGATATTTCCAGTGTCGTCGATGTGGGGCTACCTGGCGAATCGGGCGCGTAATGAGTTAGCCAACAAAGGTAAGTTACCCGCGCCAGAGCAACAACGCTGGGTGGAGGATTTTGCCCATGCCGCGCTCGGCAGGCGCTGGCGTCATGCCGACCTGGCGGACCTCGAACATATTCGTCATGCTGCCGATCAGTTGTGGGAAGATTCGCTGTTCGCCCAGCCAATTCAGGCGTTGCTTCATGCCGCTTACGCTAACGCCTCGTTGTATGCTCTGCGATCTGCCGCGCATAAACTGTTGAATTACGCGCAGCAGGCGCGGGAATACCTGGATTTTCGTGCGCACGGGTTAAACGTCGCTTGTGAACAATTGCGGCAAAATATCCACCAGATCGAAGAAAGTTTGCAGCTATTTCAACTCAATCAGGCTCAGGTGAGCGGCGAGATTAAACATGAAATCGAGCTGGCCCTGACCTCCGCCAACCTCTTTCTGCGTCAACAGCAAGATGCGGTGAATGCCCAGTTAGCCGCGTTGTTTCAGGATGATTCGGGGTCATTAAGCGAGATTCGTACCTGCTGTGAGACACTGTTACAGACGGCGCAGAACACCATCAGTCGCGACTTTACGCTGCGTTTTGCCGAGCTTGAATCCACTCTTTGCCGGGTGTTAACCGATGTTATTCGGCCCATTGAGCAACAAGTCAAAATGGAATTGAGCGAGTCAGGGTTTCGTCCTGGGTTTCATTTTCCTGTTTTTCACGGCGCAGTTCCCCACTTCAACACTCGCCAGCTGTTCAGTGAAGTCATTTCGCGCCAGGACGCAATGGACGAGCAGAGCACGCGTTTAGGCGTTGTGCGTGAGACTTTTTCGCGCTGGTTGAATCAGCCCGACTGGGGACGGGGAAATGAGAAATCCCCGATAGAGACGGTTGATTACAGTGCGTTGCAACGAGCATTAAGCGCAGAAGTCGATCTTTATTGCCAACAAATGGCTAAAGTTCTGGCAGAGCAGGTCGATGAATCTGTTACGGCAGGCATGAATACTTTTTTCGCTGAGTTCGCTTCATGTTTGACGGAATTACAGACGCGTTTATGCGAAAGTCTGGCTCTGCGTCAACAAAATGAATCGGTGGTCAGGCTGATGCAGCAGCAATTGCAGCAGACTGTGATGACTCATGGCTGGATTTACACCGACGCTCAGCTGTTACGCGATGATATTCAAACACTTTTCACGGCAGAACGATATTGACCAAGACGTTACTGGACGGCCCCGGTCGCGTGCTGGAGTCGATTCATTCCCGCTTTTTAGTGGATCTGGCGCAGGGCGATGATGCCCGCCATCCACAAGCCCATCAGCAGCAGTTTCGTGAACGACTGATGCAGGAACTTCTTGCGCGCGTGCAGCTTCAGGCATGGACGAACGGCGGCATGTTAAATGCGCCGCTTAGCCTGCGTCTGACATTGGTGGAAAAACTGGCGTCGATGCTGGATCCCGGTCATCTGGCGCTGACGCAGATCGCGCAGCATCTGGCGCTGCTGCAAAAAATGGATCACCGCCAGCACTCTGCTTTCCCGGAGCTCCCCCAGCAAATTGCCGCCTTGTATGAGTTGTTTTCAGCCCGTTGTCGCTGGAAGGAAAAGGCGTTAACGCAACGAGGATTACTGGTACAGGCCGGTGATCAGAGTGAGCAAATTTTTACCCGCTGGCGTGCTGGTGCGTATAACGCCTGGTCGTTGCCTGGGCGCTGTTTTATCGTTCTGGAGGAACTGCGCTGGGGGGCATTTGGCGATGCCTGCCGTCTGGGAAGCCCGCAAGCGGTGGCGTTGTTGCTGGGTGATTTGCGCGAGAAAGCGACACAACATCTGGCAGAGAGTATTAATGCGGCAACGACCACGCGTCACTATTACCATCAGTGGTTTACCTCTTCAACCGCCCCGACGGGTGGGGATCATGCTGATTTTTTAAGTTGGCTGGGAAAGTGGTCCACGGCAGATAAACAACCCGTTTGCTGGTCAGTGACCCAACGCTGGCAAACTGTCGCGCTGGGGATGCCACGACTCTGTTCAGCGCAGCGTTTGGTGGGGGCAATGGTCGAGGAAATCTTCTCTGTAAATTTGGCGTAAATAATCAGTTACATCAATGAGTCCTAAACGAAATCCATGTGTGAAGTTGATCACAAATTTAAACACTGGTAGGGTAAAAAGGTCATTAACTGCCCAATTCAGGCGTCAACTGGTTTGATTGTACATTCCTTAACCGGAGGGTGTAAGCAAACCCGCTACGCTTGTTACAGAGATTGCATCCTGCAATTCCCGCTCCCCTTTTGCGGCCGTCGCGCTGATTTTTCTGGCGTTTGCGGAAATGGGCCAACTCTGCGAGGAAAGCTATGCTGAAAAGGAAAAAAGTAAAACCGATTACCCTTCGTGATGTCACTATTATTGATGACGGTAAACTGCGTAAAGCCATTACCGCAGCATCACTGGGTAATGCAATGGAATGGTTCGATTTTGGTGTTTATGGTTTTGTTGCTTACGCATTAGGTAAAGTTTTTTTCCCGGGGGCTGACCCCAGCGTGCAGATGGTTGCTGCACTTGCCACTTTCTCCGTTCCCTTTCTGATTCGACCGCTTGGCGGACTCTTCTTTGGTATGTTGGGCGATAAATATGGTCGCCAGAAGATCCTCGCTATCACTATTGTGATTATGTCGATCAGTACGTTCTGTATTGGCTTAATACCGTCCTACGACACGATTGGTATTTGGGCACCGATTCTGCTGTTGATCTGTAAGATGGCACAAGGTTTCTCGGTCGGCGGTGAATATACCGGGGCGTCGATATTTGTTGCGGAATACTCCCCTGACCGTAAACGTGGCTTTATGGGCAGCTGGCTGGACTTCGGTTCTATTGCCGGGTTTGTGCTGGGTGCGGGCGTGGTGGTGTTAATTTCGACCATTGTCGGCGAAGCGAACTTCCTCGACTGGGGCTGGCGTATTCCGTTCTTTATTGCTCTGCCGTTAGGGATTATCGGGCTTTACCTGCGCCATGCGCTGGAAGAAACTCCGGCGTTCCAGCAGCATGTTGATAAACTGGAACAGGGCGACCGCGAAGGTTTGCAGGATGGCCCGAAAGTCTCGTTTAAAGAGATTGCCACTAAATACTGGCGCAGCCTGTTGACATGTATTGGTCTGGTAATTGCCACCAACGTGACTTACTACATGTTGCTGACCTATATGCCGAGTTATTTGTCGCATAACCTGCATTACTCCGAAGACCACGGGGTGCTGATTATTATCGCCATTATGATCGGTATGCTGTTTGTCCAGCCGGTGATGGGCTTGCTGAGTGACCGTTTTGGCCGTCGTCCGTTTGTGCTACTTGGTAGTGTTGCACTGTTTGTGTTGGCGATCCCGGCGTTTATTCTGATTAACAGTAACGTCATCGGCCTGATTTTTGCCGGGTTACTGATGCTGGCGGTGATCCTTAACTGCTTTACGGGCGTTATGGCTTCTACCTTGCCAGCGATGTTCCCGACGCATATCCGATACAGCGCGCTGGCGGCGGCATTTAATATTTCGGTGCTGGTTGCCGGTCTGACGCCAACGTTGGCGGCCTGGCTGGTCGAAAGCTCGCAGAATCTGATGATGCCTGCCTATTACCTGATGGTAGTGGCGGTGGTTGGTTTAATCACCGGCGTAACCATGAAAGAGACGGCGAATCGTCCGTTGAAAGGTGCGACACCGGCGGCGTCAGATATACAGGAAGCGAAGGAAATTCTCGTCGAGCATTACGATAATATCGAGCAGAAAATCGATGATATTGACCACGAGATTGCCGATTTGCAGGCGAAACGTACCCGCCTGGTGCAGCAGCATCCGCGAATTGATGAATAAGCTGAAACGGATGGCCTGATGTGACGCTGTCTTATCAGGCCAATTGAACTCTTAAGGTTCACTTAATCTCTGACGCGCATACTCTCCTCCAGGTTAACGGAGGAGAGTGCAATGAAAAACCGTGTTTATGAAAGTTTAACTACCGTGTTCAGCGTGCTGGTGGTCAGCAGCTTTCTTTATATCTGGTTTGCCACGTACTGATCTTTCTTCAGCCGTACCCAGGCCCGCGTGCCGGAAGTCTCTTGCCGGTTTTGCAGGAAAAACTGCCCGTGATGCAACTGTGTAATGCGGCTGACAATACTTAACCCCAGACCAATCCCGCCATAACGGCTGTCCATACGTACAAACGCTTTACTCAACTCCCCGCATTTACTCTCATCAATACCCGGTCCTTCATCTTCAACGGCCATGACCGCTCCGCCATCTTCTTGCAGCTTAATCATAATGTTGCTGCCTTGCGGGCTGTAACGATGGGCATTTTCTACCAGGTTTCGCAATAACATCCGCAGCAGGGTTGCATCACCCTGAACGGTGATGTCGGCGGCGCTCTCTGGCAATAGCAGGGTTTGCTGGCGCTGGTCGAGCATGGTACTGAGTTCGTCATACGAGGGGAGAATGACATCTTCCAGCAGTTTTACATGTTGATAATTACCGGAAGAAAATGACTGTCCGGCACGTGCCAGTTGTAACAACTGGGAGACGCTATCCATCATCTGATCAAGCCTTGCCACTAACGGTGCTACATCAATGTGATGCGTTTTCGCCAGCAGTTCCAGATGCAAACGCACCCCTGCCAGTGGCGTTCGCAGTTCGTGCGCGACGTCAGCGGTAAACAACCTTTCGTTATCCAGCGTGTTGGTCAGGCGACTGACCAGATCGTTTAACGCTGAAACCACCGCTTCGATTTCGAGGGTGGCGCTGTGAATGGCAATGGGTGTTAAGTTGTCGGCGGTGCGTGCTTCCAGCTCTTTTTGCAGCTCCGCCAGCGGGCGGGTGATGCGGCGTACCGCCTGATAGCA
The DNA here is from genome assembly GCF_030295175.1 of Escherichia sp. HH091_1A. Taxonomy (NCBI): domain Bacteria; kingdom Pseudomonadati; phylum Pseudomonadota; class Gammaproteobacteria; order Enterobacterales; family Enterobacteriaceae; genus Escherichia; species Escherichia sp. HH091_1A. The sequence continues at coordinate 5,019,255 of NZ_AP025747.1, forward strand.
GATAAATAGCGTCAGGCTGACCATAAAGACGCCAGGGACAATCAGGCTGGCGACCGCCTCGCGGATCTCACGCATGATGTGGCGATCGTTGTTACGATTGTCGCGTAGCGCCTGCTCAAACAGCTGAATCTGCTCGGTACTTTCATGCCATAGCCAGAAGACGCTGATCAGCTCAAACACCAACAAAATGGCCCCGATGGTCAATATCAGCCGTTGGCGCAGCGATATTGGTCGGCGCAGAAAACGCATCAGATTCAATTAGTTTTCCTCATTCGCGACCAGCATATAGCCAAAGCCGCGCACGGTGCGGATACGGGCTTTGCCCACTTTGTCGCGCAAATTGTGGATATGCACTTCCAGGGTGTTGGTCGAGGGTTCGTTGTCCCAGTTATAGATGTCGTTGTAGAGAATTTCCCGATGCACCGGACTGCCTGCTTTAAGCATTAACCGTGATAGCAGAGCATATTCTTTGGGCGTCAGAATCAACTCTTCACCGTCCATCCATACCTGACGGCGACCCATATTCAGCGTCAGATTGCCAACAATCAGCTCACTTTCGCCCTGATTATTATGGCGTCGTAGCAGGGCGCGGATACGGGCATGTAACTCTTCCAGCGCAAAAGGCTTCACCAGATAGTCATCGGCACCGACATCCAGCCCGGCGATTTTGTCGGTCAGCGTATCGCGAGCGGTGAGGATCAGTACCGGCAGGGTATATTTTTTCTGCCGGATACGGGCGAGAAAATGCAGCCCATCTTCATCGGGTAAGCCTAAATCCAGTACCACCAGGCTGTAATGACCGGTCTCAAGGCTTTGTTCCGCCATCCGCGCGGTTGTCACGCCATCGCACGCGTAGCCTTCGGTTTGCGCCGCCAGAATCAATCCCTGCAATAACAGCGTATCGTCTTCAACAATCAGAATTTTCATTCACTCACTCTCCTGCAAGTTTGCAGAATATCATCCGCAGCCTGGTAATACTTCGTCTCAACGCCAGTTAATCCCAATAGCGTGGAGAATAAATTGTCTTGTGAATAGTGTTGCGTTTGCGCCTGTTTCTGTAGGCAACTTTGGTCAACCTGATACCGTTTTTGATAATCCTCAGACAGCCACAGCAGCATCGGCACCTGTTTTTGGCTATCCGGGGCGATGGCATAAGGCAGACCGTGCAGATAGATGCCATTTTCACCTAACGATTCACCGTGGTCAGAAAGATAAACCAGGCTGGTGGTAAATTTATCCTGATGTTCTTTCAGTAGATTAATTGCTTTATCAACAATATAGTCGACGTAGACCAGCGTATTGTCGTAAGTGTTTACCAGTTGCTCTTGGGTACAGGTCTGGATCTCGTTGGTGTCGCAGGTAGGGGTAAATTTCCTGAACTGTGGCGGATAGCGATTGTAATAGGTCGGGCCGTGACTGCCGATGGTGTGTAAGACAATTACGCCATCACCTTGCAGGTTATTGATGTACTCTTCCAGCCCGTGGAAAAGCACTTCGTCATAACATTCGCCGTTGATACACTGACCAGGCAGGTTCAGCGCAGTGACGTTCTGGTGAGGCACGCGATCGCAGACGCCTTTGCAGCCACCATCGTTGTCATTCCACAGCACGTTTATGCCCGCCCGCTGAATGATATCCAGCACGCCTTCCTGGTGCTGTGCCAACTCTTCTTTGTAATGCTCACGCGGCATATCCGAGAACATGCATGGTACTGAAACTGCCGTTGCCGTGCCGCAAGACGCAGTATTGGGGAAATAGACCACGTTATCTTTCGCCAGCCGCGGGTTCGTTTCACGCGGGTAGCCGTTGAGGGAGAAGTTCTCCGCCCGCGAGGTTTCGCCGACAATCAAAATGGTCAAATTTTTACGTTTCTCGTTCTGCATTAACGGGTTGCGGTGCGCGTCTTCACCAATTCGCACCAGCGGCAGATTTGCCAGTCGCTGATGGGAGTACCATGACCAGCTGGCAACAATGCTGTTAGAGGGGCTTAAGGACTTCACCAGCTCTTTGTTGTTGCGAAACAGCGAGGCGTAGTCTTTATAAAACAGTGCGGCGACCAGCAGAATCAGCAGTACAGAAACCAGAATATTGGCACCACGGAAAAGAACACTGCGCAGACGCGAGGTGGCAGGTTTGATTTTAATCCAGCAGGCAATCAGCGCAGCAAGCACGCCGCTGAATCCCAGCGTTAATAACATTTGCGGTGTCATCAGCGCATAACTTTCTGCTGGGGTGGTATCAATAATATTGGCAATCATCGAGCGGTCGATGACGATGCCGTAAGTCATTATGAAATATTGTGCAGCCGCGCCAACCAGAATAAACAGGCAGGCCAGCGGTCGATTAAGCCATAAGAAAGAGCTTAGTGTCAGGACAATATTAATCACGCTGAAGGCGACGACCGGCATCGACAAGAAAACCAGTACGTTATGCAGCGAGTCCAGCGGCAGCGCCTGCAACACCTGTTTAAAAAAGGCAATATTCAGGCAGATAGAGATATAAAAAGCGGCCAACAATAGCCAGGCGAGTAAATTCAAAGAGGGTCTTTTTAGTAGGCGCTTCAACATCACGGTGTTTCCATCGAACAAAGTGCGCATATGCTCGCAAAGCAAAATTAAGCCAACCTTAAGTTCTTAAGGTTGGCTTTTATGTTTGCTGGATTAAGGGGAATTAATCTTTGCTTATTGGTGCATCTAAGGGATACGGGTTTTTATGCAGCCGGTTGTAATTCAGCGCATACATGGCGGTGATGACCATCAGGGTGACAAATGACCACATAACCTCTTTCGCGCCGGACCCTACTACGGCCCAGATGCAGTAGAGGAAGGCAATGGTAGTAACAGCCAGATATGCCGGGCGTGCTTTACCAAAGTGGCCGTGGCCGAGCAGCAGTAACGCCGCACAGGTGTAAAGATATGGCACCAGTGTAAAGATGACCGACACGGAAGAAACCAGACCGAATTCTTTGGTCGCGTTTGGCGAAATGCTGCTGAGCTGGAAGATGGTCATCAAAATTCCGACGATAATCAGCCCCGCCACTGGCGTACCCGCTTTGTTTACACGAGCAAAAATCGGTGGGAACAGCCCGTCATCGGCAGCGGCTTTCGCCGTTTGACCCGCCAGCAATGTCCAGCCGCCCAGTGAACCTAAGCAACCCGCAGCTGCGCAGAAAGAAACAATGGCCCCGGCGGTGTCACCCAGCGCCATCCGTGCGGCATCACCGAATGGCGAAGCAGAAACGCGCAGTGCGGCATTAGGGATCATCCCCATAATCGCGGTGGTAGAAAGTACATAGCAAACGGCGGCAATCAATACCCCACCAATGGTGGCGATAGGGACGTTGCGTTTCGGGTTTTTCACCACACCTGCGGCAACGGAGGCACTTTCCACACCGATGAACGACCACAGCGTAACGTTAAGGGTACTTTGAATCGCGCCGAAGGTGCCCAGGCCGCTGACGTTCCATGCCGCCATATAGGTTTCACCACGGAACCAGAACCAGCCAAATACGGCAATCCCGACGATGGGGATCAGCGCCAGCACGGTGGCAACGGCCTGCACGCGGGTGATCATTTTCGGACCGACAATGTTCAGCAGGACGAAGATCCACAGCACCACGACGCAGGTGATGGTTAATACCAGTGGATCTTTCAGAATCGGGAAGAAGTAACTTAAATATCCAACGCCAATGACCACCATGGCGATATTGCCGATCCAGCAGGCCAGCCAGTAGAGGACGTTAGTTTGATAACCGAGAAACGGGCCAAAGCAGCGGCGGGCGTAAGCGTAAGAACCACCAGGGCTTGGGTCGAGGAACGACATTTTGGCGTATACCATCGAGAGCCCCAGCGCACCGATAATCGTCACCAACCATCCATAAATGGCAATCCCGCCAGTGGAGGCCAGGTTTGCAGGTAACAGAAAAACACCTGACCCCATAATATTCCCCGACACCATCAGGGTGACGGGGATTAAGCCCACTTTGTGAGCATCAGCATCCGAAGACATAATTAAACTCCTGCGAAGGCGAGCTTCGTGACAATAAATTACGTCATATCATACGCCTGCATTCGATAGTTGAATTATTATCGACCGGGTTATCGCTGATGCCGTTATTAATATAGCTCTTCGTTAAGGTTAAAAATCAGGCGACAGTGCGTTCTCTGTGCTGACTAACATAATGCAGAGGCGTCATACCGTAGAAGTCTTTAAAGACAGAAATAAAGTACGATGTACTGTTGTAGCCACACGACTGTGAGACCTGAGAGATATTTTTACCGTCCATCATTAATTCATTGACGGCATAACGCATGCGGCAGGTGGTGATTATTTGGCTATAACTGGTGTTTTCGCTTTTCAGCTTTTTCTTTAACAGACTTGGGCTAAGACATAAACAACTGGCTACCATACTAAGATTCCAGTCTTTGTGGATATCGCTTTCAATAATTTGATAAACGCTGTCACTTACACAATTACGTAACATATACATCATTAATGAAAGGAATTTTTTACTGTCGAGAAAACGGGATAGCACAGTGAATAATAATGCACGTGTTCGTTCCTTTTCTGACTCAGTTTCAGCGGGCATCATGCTATGTTTCGCGGCAACGCGAAAGACGTCTGGCGTCAGGCATGGCAGGGTGAGGATGGGCGTAGCACTACGTTGCCATACTGGTATTTGCGAGAGATCTTTATTCAGAAACCGGAGGTAATCTTTGATGATGTCGTGACTAATATGAGCAACCAAAGTGTTATTAAGAGAGGAGACGTCGATAATATTATTTTCACAATTTAATAACGCCATATGGTTAGCTTTAAGGCTAATAGGTTCTTTCCCATTCACCCTTATCCAGACATCTTTTTCAGTCAATAAAACAATACAAGGTTGGTCGCTGCAAATCCTCATACATGTACTCCTGAGTGCGAATAAAAGACCAGTTCTCGCTAAAGCAAAGCGATACCGGGAAATGGTTATATAATTGTATGATGAATATAAACATGCATAAAAATAACGAGTTTTACTAATATTACAAATTTTTATAGTAATTTCTCATGTACATATTTTTTTACAGGATAAATAACAGGCGAAAAAAAGCGCGGGGTGGGACCGCGCAAAAAGTATGACATTTTTGTTTGCAGCAATTTTTATGAAAACGTTGCCATACTAAAAAGGCCTCAAGCCAGGCGGCGTAATGTTATTTAACAATTACGCCTTCAGCGGAATAGTGGTTACGCTTTCACACACATGACGTGGTAAATACCGTCAATAATTTCAGTCCCTTCAGTTTCGTGTTCAAATCCAGGGAAATGATGGTCCCAGGATTGCAGGGAGCGTAAATAACTTACCTGTGGACTGTTTTTATCGCCGAAGTTTTCACCAGACAGTAGCATCGGGATTCCTGGCGGATACGGGATAACTGAGTTTGCCGCGATGCGTCCAGGCAGATTTTCAATGGATACCAGTTCGACATTGTTATCGACAATTGCGTTGTACGCTTCACGCGGGGTGATTTCCGCCACCGGCAGGCCGGAATAGGCTTCGTTCAACCGTGCGCCAGGGTTATTTTCTTTTAGCCAGGCAAACATGGTGTCACCCAGATCGTGAATCCCCATATTCGCGTAAGTGTCAGGATATTGTTCAACAAGTTCCGGCATGACCTGCGCCAGCGGTGTGTTGGCGTCGTAGTGGCGTTTGAAGGAGCAAAGGGTGTTAACCAGAGTTCCCCATTTCCCACGGGTTACGCCCATAGAGAACAGGAACATAATTTGGAAGTCAGTGGTGCGGGTAGGCACAATGCCGTGGCGACCAAGCCAGGCAGTGACCAGCGCCGCCGGAACACCGGTTTCTTCCAGTTCACCATCTTCACCCATTCCCGGTGCGAGAATGCTGACTTTAATTGGGTCGAGCATACTCCAGTTATCCGGAATATCTTTGAAGCCGTGCCAGCTTTCGCCCGGATGCATTACCCAGCAGTCCTGAACGGTGGTCAGCAGTTTGGTTGGCGCGTCAGCAAAGTCGTAGGTTTTGCCGGTTTGTGGATCGGTGACCACTTCTTTGTTCCACGGTTTGAAGAACCAGCTACCGTCATGGGTGAACTCTTTATACAGCCGTGCCATCGCTTGACGGAAATCAACCGCTTCGTCGATCACTTCCTGGGTCAGTGACAGGCCGCTGTTGCCGTCCATCATCGACACCGCCACGTCGTTAGATGCACAGATGGCATACAGCGGGGATGTGGTGGCATGCATCATGTATGCCTGGTTGAAGCGGGAGAAGTTAATCGCCCCACGACCTTCACGCACATGAATGTAAGAGGCCTGTGACAGCGCATTCAGCAGTTTGTGGGTTGAGTGGGTGGCGAAAACGGTAGGACCGTTGTGATCGCCAGGTTCACCGCGCATGGCATAGTGATCGGCATAGATCGGGTTGAAACGTGCATAGCCGTACCAGGCTTCGTCAAAGTGCAGACGATCGGAAGTTTTTTCCAGCAGATCCTGCGCTTCTTTAGCGTTATAACACACGCCGTCATAGGTGCAGTTGGTCACCACGCAGTAAGACGGTTTTTGCCCGACTTTGTCTTTGGTCAGCGGGCTTTCACTGATTTTCTTCTGCAAGGTTTCAGGTTGCATTTCCTGCGGATAAATTGGCCCGATAATGCCGTAGCGGTTGCGGCTTGGCACCATGTAGACCGGTTTCGCGCCTGTCAGCATCAAGCCTTGTTCGATGGATTTATGGCAGTTACGGTCAACGACCACTACATCGTTATCGGTCATGCAAGCCTGCATGATGGTACGGTTAGAGCCGGAAGTACCGACGACTACCGACCAGGAGCGATCGGCACCAAATACGCGTGCGGCATATTTTTCGCTTTCGCCAAATGCGCCAGTATGGTCAAGCAAAGAACCGAGGGAAGTCCGTTCGATGCCCATGTCGGTGCGGAACAGATTTTCACCATAGTAGTCATGGTAGAAACGTCCGGCGGGTGTTTTGGTAAAGCCAACGCCGCCCTGGTGGCCTGGCGCTGCCCAGGAATATTCATGGATGTCGCTATATTTCATCAGCGCGCTGAACAGTGGCGGCAACAGCTGCTGGCGGTAGCGGGTCATTGCGGCAACGGCGCGTCCGGCGATAAAGTCGGCGGTATCTTCCAGAATCCAGGCGAATTCATCGACAAGCTCCAGCAGATCTCGGTCCATTGCGGCGAGGGCTTTTTCCCGATCGCCCAACAGGAAGACCGGCACGTTTTGTTGGCGCTCATGAAGCTTACCGATCAATTGTCTGACGTTTTGATGTTCGTCCGGATGTTCCATTTGATAGCTGAACATCAGGCAGTCAATGGCTTCGTTTGAAGAGAGAATGGCAAAGCCATCATCAAAGGAGGTGGATTTAATCACGGTAACATTTTGCTGGCTTAAAGCCTCTGCCAGACGCTCAACGGCGTTACCGACCCAGGTGTCCTGATGGAGAAACTCGCTTTCAACAATTAATACTTTCATCATTGCTTACCCGGTTATGAAGGAATCTTAGTTGCGGGCAAGTATCTTCCGGCCTTTTCGGGCTGTAAAGCGCATGAAAAACAAACATTTTTTAAATATTCATTTTTATAAACAATATGTTATGTGATTATTTTGATTTATTTTCACTGCTTATTATCGACGGCTAAACTATTTTTTTGGCTGATACTGATATCGTCTTTAGCCGGGAAACGTCTGGCGGCGCTGTTGGCTAAGTTTGCGGTATTGTTGCGGTGACATGCCGACATATTTGCCGAACGTGCTGTAAAAACGGCTACTCGAACGAAAGCCTGCCGTCAGGGCAATATCGAGAATACTTTTATCGGTATCGCTCAGTAACGCACGAACGTGGTTGATGCGCATCGCAGTAATGTACTGTTTCATCGTCAATTGCATGACCCGCTGGAATATCCCCATTGCATAGTTGGCGTTAAGTTTGACGTGCTCAGCCACATCGTTGATGGTCAGCGCCTGATCATAGTTTTCGGCAATAAAGCCCAGCATCTGGCTGACATAAAATTGCGCATGGCGCGAGACGCTGTTTTTGTGTGTGCGCGAGGTTTTATTGACCAGAATCGGTTCCCAACCAGAGAGGCTAAATCGCTTGAGCATCATGCCAATTTCATCAATGGCGAGTTGGCGGATTTGCTCATTCGGACTGTTCAATTCCTGCTGCCAGCGGCGCACTTCAAACGGGCTAAGTTGCTGTGTCGCCAGTGATTTGATCACCATGCCGTGAGTGACGTGGTTAATCAGGTCTTTATCCAGCGGCCAGGAGAGAAACAGATGCATCGGCAGATTAAAAATCGCCATGCTCTGACAGGTTCCGGTATCTGTTAGTTGGTGCGGTGTACAGGCCCAGAACAGCGTGATATGTCCCTGATTGATACTCACTTTTTCATTGTTGATCAGGTATTCCACATCGCCATCGAAAGGCACATTCACTTCGACCTGACCATGCCAGTGGCTGGTGGGCATGATATGCGGTGCGCGAAACTCAATCTCCATCCGCTGGTATTCCGAATACAGCGACAGCGGACTGCGGGTCTGTTTTTCGTCGCTGCTACACATAAAAGTATCTGTATTCATGGATGACTCTCTTTCCTGGAATATCAGAATTATGGCAGGAGTGTAGGAATATGACTGCGAGTGGGAGCACGGTTTTCGCCCTCTTGCCTGAGGGGCGAAGGGATCATCCGAGTACCATGAGGCCGAAAACTCTGCTTTTCAGCTAATTTATTCCCATAAACTCAGATTTTCTGATGCTTCACACAGGATCTGAGTTAATGGGAATGCTCAGCCTGGAAGCCGGAGGTTTTCTGCAGATTCGCCTGCCATGATGAAGTTATTCAAGCAAGCCAGGAGATCTGCATGATGTCTGCACCTAAAATTACATTTATCGGCGCTGGTTCGACGATTTTCGTTAAAAATATTCTTGGTGATGTGTTCCATCGCGAGGCGCTAAAAACGGCGCATATTGCCCTGATGGACATTGATCCCATCCGCCTGGAAGAGTCGCACATTGTGGTGCGCAAGCTGATGGATTCAGCGGGGGCCAGTGGCAAAATCACCTGCCACACCCAACAGAAAGAAGCCTTACAGGATGCCGATTTTGTCGTAGTGGCATTTCAGATTGGCGGTTATGAACCTTGCACGGTGACTGATTTTGAGGTCTGTAAGCGCCACGGTCTGGAACAAACCATTGCCGATACGTTGGGGCCGGGCGGTATTATGCGCGCGCTACGTACCATTCCGCACCTGTGGCAAATTTGCGAGGACATGACGGAAGTCTGCCCCGATGCCACTATGCTCAACTATGTTAACCCAATGGCGATGAATACCTGGGCGATGTATGCCCGCTATCCGCATATCAAACAGGTAGGGCTGTGCCATTCGGTGCAGGGAACGGCGGAAGAGCTGGCGCGTGATCTCAATATCGACCCAGCTACGTTGCGTTACCGTTGCGCGGGTATCAACCATATGGCGTTTTACCTGGAACTGGAGCGCAAAACCGCCGACGGCAGTTACGTGAATCTCTACCCAGAACTGCTGGCAGCGTATGACGCAGGGCAGGCACCGAAGCCGAATATTCATGGCAATACTCGCTGCCAGAATATTGTGCGTTATGAAATGTTCAAAAAGCTGGGCTACTTCGTCACGGAATCGTCAGAACATTTTGCTGAATACACACCGTGGTTTATTAAGCCTGGTCGTGAGGATTTGATTGAGCGTTATAAAGTGCCGCTGGATGAGTACCCGAAACGCTGCGTCGAACAATTGGCAAACTGGCATAAAGAGCTGGAGGAGTATAAGAACGCCTCCCGGATTGATATTAAACCGTCACGGGAATATGCCAGCACAATCATGAACGCTATCTGGACTGGCGAGCCGAGTGTGATTTATGGCAACGTCCGTAACGATGGTTTGATTGATAACCTGCCACAAGGATGTTGCGTGGAAGTGGCCTGTTTAGTTGATGCTAATGGCATTCAGCCGACCAAAGTCGGTACGCTACCTTCGCATCTGGCCGCCCTGATGCAAACCAATATCAACGTACAGACGCTGCTGACGGAAGCCATTCTCACAGAAAATCGCGACCGTGTTTACCATGCCGCGATGATGGACCCACATACCGCTGCCGTGCTGGGCATTGATGAAATCTATGCTCTTATTGACGACCTGATTGCCGCCCACGGCGACTGGCTGCCAGGCTGGTTACACCGTTAAGAGGTAATCGCTTCCGGCGCTCTGGTGATTAAGCCATAGCGCCGTAGCTGGCGGCAATGAAAGCGAGCAAGGAATATCACCGTAGTTAATGCACCAAGCAGCGCGCAGAACATATCGGATTGTGTGTCCCATTGGTCGCCCTGGGTACCGAGAAAATCATCCGCTCCCTGACCCATTGCCAGCGCTGCCCACCACTCGATTAATTCATACATCGCGCTTATCGCCAGCGCCACGCAGCAGACCAGAAACGCCACCATTTTACGTCCGCGCACGTACATCCCGCGAACGAGAATTTCTCGCGCCACCAGTGCAGGCACCAGCCCCTGGAAAAAATGCCCCAGCTTGTCATACGGATTACGGCTCAACCCCAGCCATTCCTGCACCTCAAAACCAACGGGGACTTTCGCGTAGGTGTATTGCCCGCCGACCATCAGGATGATGGCGTGAAAGAAAATGAGCGTATAGAGCAGCGGCGTTAACGGATAACGTTTAGCGGTGGCAAGCAGTAGCGGCACGACAATAATCACCGGTGTCACTTCCATCAGCCAGGTGAGTTTGTCATTGGCCGAAATGCCGGTATAAATCAGGATTAACGTTAGCGCCAGTGCGCCGGTGTTAAGAATTAACGGCTTGAGTGTGCGGGTCATGGTGAGTTCGCAAGTCAGGGAAAATACTGACTATTCACCAGCAAGCGTGAAATTACAATCGCAAAAGAGGTGGCCCAGGGGGATCACCTGGCAGCATGCTGCCAGGCGCTGGGCCGTAGAGGTTACTTAGTGCAGTTCGCGCACTGTTTGTTGACGATTTGCTGGAAGAAGTCGTTGCCTTTGTCATCGACCAGGATAAACGCCGGGAAATCTTCTACTTCGATTTTCCAGATAGCTTCCATACCCAGCTCCGGATAAGCGACGCATTCCAGATGCTTGATGCTCTGCTGCGCCAGTACCGCCGCCGGACCGCCGATACTACCGAGGTAGAAGCCGCCGTGTTTATGACACGCGTCGGTGACCTGCTGACTGCGGTTACCTTTCGCCAGCATGATCATGCTGCCGCCGTGGGATTGCAGCAGATCCACGTAGGAGTCCATACGACCTGCGGTGGTTGGGCCAAGTGAACCTGATGGATAACCGGCAGGCGTTTTCGCCGGACCCGCGTAGTAGATCGGGTGATCTTTGATGTACTGCGGCAGTTCTTTACCGGCGTCAATCAGCTCTTTCAGCTTGGCATGTGCAATATCGCGACCCACGATAATAGTGCCGGTGAGCGACAAACGGGTGGATACCGGGTATTGCGAAAGCTGGGCGAGGATCTCTTTCATCGGGCGGTTAAGGTCGACTTTCACCGCTTCGCCTTCACCAGCCTGACGCAGTTCTTGTGGAATGTACTGGCCTGGATTGTGTTCCAGTTTTTCGATCCAGATACCTTCGCGGTTGATTTTCGCTTTAATGTTACGGTCAGCGGAGCAGGAGACGCCCATACCTACCGGGCAGGATGCGCCGTGACGTGGCAGACGGATCACGCGGATGTCGTGCGCGAAGTATTTACCGCCAAACTGCGCGCCAAGGCCGAGTTTCTGGGCCTCTTCCAGCAGTTCCTGTTCAAGCTGGACATCTCGGAACGCCTGACCATGTTCGTTCCCTTCGGTCGGCAGTTCATCGTAATAGTGAGCGCTTGCTAACTTGACGGTTTTCAGGTTGGTTTCCGCAGACGTACCGCCAATCACAAACGCGATATGGTACGGCGGGCAGGCTGCAGTACCGAGGGTACGCATTTTCTCAACGAGGAAGTTTTTCAGTTTGCCGGGAGTCAGCAGGGCTTTGGTTTCCTGGTAGAGATACGTTTTATTGGCAGAGCCACCGCCTTTGGCGACGCAGAGGAATTTGTACTCATCGCCATCTACCGCGTACAGGTCGATTTGCGCAGGCAGGTTAGTGCCGGTGTTGACCTCTTTGTACATGTCCAGCGCCGCATTCTGTGAATAGCGCAGGTTATCTTCGATATAGGTGTTATAGACGCCTTTCGACAGCGCTTCTTCATCACCGCCGCCGGTCCACACGCGCTGACCTTTTTTACCGACGATGATCGCGGTGCCGGTGTCCTGGCAGGTTGGCAGCACGCCTTTGGCGGCGATTTCTGAGTTTCTTAAGAATTGCAGCGCCACGTACTTGTCGTTTTCGCTGGCTTCTGGATCGTGAAGAATTGCAGCAACCTGTTTCTGGTGTGCCGGGCGGAGCATGAAAGAAGCGTCGTGGAAGGCTTGCTGCGCCAGCAGAGTCAGGGCTTCTGGTTCCACTTTCAGGATTGTTTCGCCGTCGAAGTCGGCAACGCTAACGTAATCGGACGTGAGGAGATAGTATTCGGTATTGTCTTTCCCCATCGGGAAAGGTGCCTGGTAGATAAAGGGTTTGTTTGACATAGCTTCCAGCCTGTAACTCTGTATTTGTTATTCGAAAATGGCGTGCCGCGCAGTCACGGGCGGCACGCAAAGTGCATTTATAAGAACCCGTACATCGCAGCGAAGATCCAGCCGAAGACGCACGATACGCTCACACCAATCAACCCCGGCAGAATAAAACTGTGGTTGATGACGAAGCGACCGATGTGGGTGGTGCCGGAACGGTCAAACTGAATCGCTGCCAGGTCGCTCGGATAAGTCGGCAGGATGTAATAACCATAGCAAGCCGGTGCTGAAGCCACGATGTATGCCGGGTCAACGCCGATCGCCAGCGCGACCGGAACAATCGCCGCTAGCGCCGCGGCCTGAGAGTTTACAAACTTGGAAACCAGCAGCAGAACAATGGCATAGGCCCACGGATACTCTTTCACCATTTCACCCAGTACGCCCTGAATTTCAGACATATGCGCACCGAACATGGTTTCCGCCATCCATGCGATACCGTACACCGCCACGATGGCGATCATACCGGAACGGAAGACTTCGTTTTTTGAGATAGACGCAGGATTGGTTTTGGTCAGGATAATAATCAGCGCCCCGGTTAGCAGCATAAACATCTGAATAACCAGTACCATCGACAGCGGTTTGCCACCGAAGGATGGACGCAGGTCCGAATCAGCACCAAGAAGTGCAACTACAGCGATTGCCCCGAGGAAGATCCACATTGCCAGCCAGTTGCTTTTCGGCAGTTTTTTATCCAGCAGCGTCGCGGTATCACCGTAAACATACTCACGGTTTTCCGGTACGGAGATGAATTTCTGGAACTCTTCATCTTTATCCAGATCTTTACCGCGGAACCAACTGAAGATACCGATCGCCAGGATACCGATTAACGTCGATGGAATGGTGATTGCCAGCAGGTCGAGGAACTCAAGATGGCGACCATCAAAGGTGACATTACCCAGCATCGCAACCAGAGATACGACCGCAACCGACACTGGGCTTGCGATAATCCCCATCTGTGCACCGATAGAACTTGCCGCCATCGGACGTTCCGGACGGATGTTGTTCTTAATAGCAACGTCGTAGATGATCGGCAGAATGGTGTAAACCACGTGGCCCGTACCGCAAAGAATGGTCAGCGTGCAGGTTACAAACGGTGCGACAATGGAGACATATTTCGGATTGCGGCGCAGCAGCTTCTCGGCAATTTGCAGCATGACATCAAGACCGCCCGAAGCTTGCAAGGTCGCCGATGCCGCCACCACCGCAATGATAACCAGCATGACATCAACCGGTGGTTTACCTGGCTGAAGGTGGAAGACAAAGACCAGAATGACCAGGCCGATACCGCCTAATAAACCCAGCGCGATACCGCCCTTTCTGGCACCATAAAACAGACATATCAGTATTATGATAAGTTGGATAGTAAATAACATGTGTAAACCCTCGCGATAATCCTATTTAAATTTTTGCTGAATAGATCACAGTCACGTTCTGTTTTGTATGAACTGTTTTCAGAGCTTGACTAAATATCCGTTTGGTCGTTACCGGCTTGAGTAAATACCTCACAGTGAATATTGGCTGATTAAAGCAGCGGCAAATTTATGCACTGTGATAAGCGGTTTTTTCAGAGAGAAATACTCTCTGGCGATGGGTTTATAGTTTGTACTACGCAGATGTTAATGTTTTGTTTGCTGCTATCTTATTGATACTTATTGGTATAATTTTTGTTCTCAGGGTAGGTATCATCAGGTTTATAGATTATTCTTAACTACCCATTTGTGGGTAAAAATACACATAATGTGGGCGACATAATAGTTAATTAACTTTTGTTAGCGTTTTGAAATTAAAAACACCGTTCATCCGAAGAGATATTAATTTTCAGCGGTGAGAGAGGGGGAATTATATTTGATCTGGCACAAGTTTTACTGATGAACGATGTAACTTGTGCCAGGGGTATTTTGCATTACTGTAATAATTATTACTTACAGATAACCGTGATCGTTATTGGCAATATTGTTTAAGTAGTGAGTAATGTTCTGCCTGAATACGATAACGATAAACCGGACGACCTGTGACGCCATAATGGATACTGGTGAACAAGATGTGGCAGTTGACCAGCCAGATGAGATATTTACGGCAGGAAACACGCGAGATGTTAACCTCATTAGCCAGCTCGTCGGTTGAAAACTCATAGTCCTGATGCGCGTCAATCCACTGGCACAGCGTGCGTAACGTCTGTGGTGTTAAGCCTTTTGGCAAGCGACGAGGATCCTGCTCGTTGGAGCTGCTGCCGTGGATTAGCTGATCAAGCTCGGCCTGGTCATAATACTGATGTTTTTCCAGCGCCATTTTCTTTTGCCGCCAGCCGGTGAGCGCCTCTTCAAAGCGGGTAGCCTGGAAGGGTTTGATCAGGTAATCCACGACTCCGTAATGCAGCGAATCTTTAATGGTTGCGGCATCGGCAGCGGAAGAGATAACAATCACATCACTTTTGCAACGCGCATTATGCAGAACAGGCAGTAAATCGAGCCCGTTCTCTTTTTGCATATAGATATCGAGCAATATCAGGTCGATAGGCGTATCGCTATTGAAGATAATCTCTTTGGCTTTCTCCAGCGTCGAGGCCGTTCCACAGCATTGAAAGCCTGGGATTTGTGCCACGTATCGACGATTCAGCTCCGCGACCATTGCGTCGTCATCAATAATTAATACATTGATCATCTGTTCGACCTCTCCCCATCCCAGGGTATCTGGACAAAAAATTGTGTGAAAATCCCGGGTTCCGATTCCACGGCGATGCTGCCGCCGAGATTTTCTACCTGTTGTTTGACAAGTGCTAAACCGACGCCTCGCTCGCTTCCTTTTGTCGAGACACCTTTGTCAAAAATGTGATCGATTTTGTCGGGTGCGATCCCCGGTCCATCATCGTTAACTTCACAGTGCAGCCAGCCGTGACGGTAGTGCAATGTTACGCTAATTTCGCCACCGGGTTCCGGCCCTAATGCCTCCAGCGCGTTTTCTATCAGATTTCCCAGCGTGGTAATCAGCGTCGCGACCTGGTCTTCACTGCCGCTGTCTGGCAACTGGCTTTCGCTGTTTAAAATCAGCGTATGGCCTAAATCGGTCGCGCGGTTAATCTTGCTGATTAAAAAACCAGCGATAACTGGAGATTTGATCTTACCCAGCAGAGAGCCAATCTCTTCCTGATAGTTATTGGCTGTTTTGAGAATGTAATCTTCCAACTGCTTATAACTCTTCAGATGCAATAATCCGAGAATCACATGCAATTTATTCATAAATTCGTGGGATCGTTCACGAAGTGCGTCAGCATAGTTGACCAGACCGTCGAGTCGCTGCATCAGTTTACGTACTTCAGTTTTGTCCCTGAAGGTTGAAATGGCACCGATGATAACGCCATTACTGCGCACCGGAACGGTGTTGATCAGTAATAGCCGGTCTTTAATCGTAATCTCTTCGTCGCGCCGCGGGGTACCGTCGCGTAACACTTCCGAGACATCTACCACCTGTGACCACGCGTGGCTTAGCGTCGACAGTTTCTCATCGTCCTGCGACTTACGGTAATTCAGCAATTCTTGTGCGGCATCGTTGATCAGTGTGACCTCGCCGCGATCGTCCACGGCAACGACGCCTTCTTTGATCGACTGCAACATGGCCTGGCGCTGCTCAAAAAGCGTGGAGATTTCGTAGGGTTCCAGGCCGAAAAGGATTTTTTTCAGTACTTTAACCAGAATGCAGGTGCCGATCAGTCCGACCAGCATGCCAAATAATACCGACCAGATGATGCTCCAGCGACTGTCATTGATCTGTTGAGTCACGCGGCTTAACTCAAGGCCGATCGCCACCACGCCAATTTGTTTATGATTTTCATCGTAGATGGGGGTAAATACGCGTAAAGCCTGCGCCAGAAAACCGCGATTAATAGCGATATTTTCCTCGCCATTCAGCGCTTTAAGGATGTCATCACCTTTAAATGGCTGACCAATACGCTGGGTTTCAGGATGCGAGTAGCGAAGACTTTGCATATCAGTAACGACAATAAATAGCAGATCGTTGCGTTTGCGTACGGCTTCCGCGATGGCCTGGATACCACTCTCCTGCGGTTTTTTCTGCAAGCCCTGACGGATTTCCGGCGAGTCGGCGAGGGTACGCGCCACTGCCAGCGCCTTGTTGGCTAGCCCGTCTCGCGTCATATCACTGATTTGCGAGAAGTAAATCAGATGCACCACCAATAGCACCGAGAACAGTACCGCACTGACCATTAAGATCACAGTGGTACTCAATTTCATCGGACGTTTGCGTAACATACGGTAGGGCAATGAATGTCTCATCAGCTTCCTTGTGTGACAAATTTCTTAAGCATTATCTCTGATGAGGCGGGTAATTCAAAGGGAGTAAGAATGATTGGCTATATAGGGGAAGAGACTCTGGGAACGGAAACTGCCAGTGCTGTATGAAGATTCCGGGGCTATGCTTATAGTGAAAACCATACTGATGAGAGAGGGAAGGTCATGGATCAGGCGCTACTGGACGGGGGTTATCGCTGTTATACCGGCGAAAAGATCGATGTCTATTTCAACACTGCGATATGTCAGCATTCTGGCAATTGCGTACGTGGTAACGGCAGGTTATTTAATCTCAAACGAAAGCCGTGAATCATGCCGGATGAAATTGACGTCACCACTGTAATGAAAGTGTAGTGGATCACAAAATCAAGACAACGGAATAACCTGTTTCCACTTTTCTTCATGCAAGCAAGGCGATAAACCACCATTGTTTGTATGAGGTCGATAAACGTTGTAATAACCATTTATCCACCGGTTTATATCGCGTACTGCATGGCAAAAATCACCATAACCACCTTTCGGAAGCCATTCACTTTTAAAGCGGCGAAAGAGTCTATCCATCGGCGAATTATCCAGGCAATTCCCTCTGCGACTCATACTTTGCATTACCCCATAACGCCAGAGTAACCTTCTGTATTTATTGCTTTTATATTGAACACCTTGATCTGAATGAAACAGCAGACGGCCATCACGCGGTCGTGTTTCCAGAGCATTACGCAAAGCCCTGCACGCCAACTCAGCATCAGCGGTTAATGAAAGGGCTGAACCGATAATCCGACGTGAATATAGATCAACAACGAGCGCGAGATAACATCATTTGTCCTGCAGGCGAATAAAACTGATGTCGCCGCACCAGACGCGGTTTGGTGCGGCGGGGTTAAATTGCCGATTCAGTAAATTTGGCAATGGCGGACTTTTGTCTTGGTTTACCCGGTAGTGATGTTTAACCGGCTGTCGACTTGTCAGCCCGCATTCCCGCATCAGTCGTCATGCCAGCCACCGGCCTGCATCAACGCCACTCTGGCGCAACATCTGACTGATTGCCCGGCTACCGGCTGCGCCACGACTGAGAGCATGGAAAGCCCTCACCCGACTTCGTAATTCAATTCTTTGCACATTAACAGGACGCGTCACCTGCGCGTAATAAACGCTACGGTAAATACCGAATAAATGACAAAGAACCCGCACTGACCACTTTGCTTTCAGCCGTGTGATTAGCGCGACAGTTTCCCGGGGATTTCGCTCATCAGCACGGCAGCCTGCTTTAGTATTTCTTTTTCCATCTCAAGGCGCTTTATCTGCGCTTTTAGCTGCTGAATTTCGCGTTGTTCAGGGGTAATGGCATTACCAGTGGGCTCAATACCCTGAAGTTCTTGCTTATACAGGCGTATCCATTTGCGCAAATGGTCAGGGTTGAGCTCGAGTGCCTGCGCGGCTTCTCTGACATCACGCTGGTATTTAACCACCTGCTCGATAGCTTCGAGCCTGAACTCCGGGTTTAGTCCGACGAGTTTTGAGTATGCATCACCTCATTTTCACTGTTTTAACATTGACAGGATGTCGAGGTGTCCTGCATTACCGACCCACTACACGTAGCGATCACTGTCATTGACAGATTGATGATGCCGGAGAATCTCTAAATGAGAATAGCACGATTATGCGGGATACTTAGGCTACCTTATATCGAAATTTATCATTAAACTTAAACTTTATTATTATATTATAGTTATATTCATATGAGTTTATACTTTTTCAAAGCATTATTTATACTTTATATGATAAACAGATAGATGCTCATAAATGTTGTCTTGTTATTAGTATTTTATCCTTTTCTTATATTTTTACAATAAGAAACCTATATTTATAATCAGAAAGAAAACACCCCTTGAATAATTTTTTAGGATGCGTAATTTCATAATCGATGTGATATAACTTAAGTAAATGGTGACAGAATGAAAGAGTTAAATAGAGAAGATTGTGAGAGAATATATGGCTGTGGTATAAATATTGCTCCGGCATTACGGGGACTGGGAGAATTCGGTGAAGATTTTGCCCATGGGGCAGAAGGGGGGATTCAGCTGGCCGATGCCCTTGGGTTGTTTGAACCTCCAGAAAAATCTACACCAAAATACACATCAGATCCGCAATTATTGAATATGGATGTCAATATTGCGAATACCTATATGCATGAGATACAGACGCATACCGGCAGCGATCAAATTACAGATACTATGCGTGAAGATGCTATTCATAATTTACAAAATGATGGGCGGGTTTATTTTAATCCTTTATCAAATCATTTTGAGTCTCTGGGCGGTACGCCAGGTGAAGGGGCATTTTCTCCAGATGAAATTAAAGATCCTGATGTAAAACAATTTATTGAACAGGGAATGAATAAAGACGTACAGGATGTGCATTCTTCTGATGCATCAGTAGCACACAATGCCCTTGAGTCTATACAGAACAGCACAAGAGAAGGGGCATATCATTTTTCTGTTGAACAAAATAAATTTGTTGTCGGGTAATATGATAGAGAGAGGGGGGATACCCCCTCTTAAAATCCATGCAAGATTTTATTGAAAAAAATCATCGTTCTAATTTTGGTGACGTGATTATCGCCACCACATTTTCTCAGCGTGCTATTACTGTATGCTCTGTTATTATTTTTATTTGTATTATTCTGTTTATGTCTTTCGCAGAATATACACAAAAAAGAAATGTCAATGGGATTGTTTACCCAGATAAAGGGATTATTAGTATTAAAAGCAAACAATCAGGTACTTTGTCAGCACTTTATGTAAAAAGTGGAGATTATATTAACTCAGGCGAAAAATTGCTTGCAATCGACGCATCATCATCAACCCATTATTTCAAAAACAATGAAGAAAATTATCGGGAGATGTTATCAAAATTAAGATCGATTAGTAGCCTGGAAACACAGAATAATATAACTGCATTGGAAGCAAAAAAGAAATTAACAGAGGAACAGATTATTCAAACTAAAAACAGCAAGGCGATTATGGAGCGTCAAATCAGATTGCTTAATGCAGCGATACATTCTCAGCAAATATCATTTGGTAAAATACAGGATGCCTATAAAAAGCGGTATGTTTCAGATGTTGAGAAAAACAATGCTGAGATGCAGTTAATTGATAAGAAAATGCAGTTACAATCACTTAATAATGAAATTTCCTCCAAAGAGGGACAAATTATAAGTCTCAAAAAGGAATTAGAGGATACCATAGACAGAATAAAAAATATTCAGAATGAAAATGAAAAAGAGAATATCGATTCGTTAATAAAAATGTATGGTGTTGCTTCTGATTCAGAATCTATCCTTCGCGCGCCTTCTGCAGGAAAAATTGCAGAAGTTGTTGAGAAGACAGGAAGTTTTGTTAACGCGGGTGATACTATACTTACAGTAATTCCGCAAGGAAGTGTAAACCAGATTGTGGCCTTTATATCACCAGAGTTCATTGGTGAAATAAAGCAAGGTACGAGAGTTGCGTTGAAATATGATTCTTATCCCTATCAACGATTTGGGTTTGAACATGGTATTATCATTGATATATCCAGGGTTCCACTTCAACCTGAAGATATCTATACAAACTTTGGTATTAAATTTGAAAATGCTTGTTACAGGATTGTGATTAAAATTACTGAAAAAAAGAAACGAATTAATATTATCCCAGGTATGAGTCTTAAGGTTGATATACCGACAAGAAAAACATCCATCATTAAATGGATATTCCCTTTCTTTAGAGATAAAGATATAGATGCATAATATACTGAATCAAAATGTTTTTTTGAGAAAAAAACATCTTCCACTCATATTCCAGACGGAAAGAACAGATTGTGCTCTTTCTTGTATCGCTATGATTGCTAATTTTCATGGTATTTCATTAAGTTTGTCTCAACTGAAGAGTAATTATCCTCAATATAAAGGGGGGATGAACCTGAATGATGTCTATGACATTCTTTCTTCTACTGGATTGAATGTTAGAGTTTTGTCTGTTGATAATGATGAGCTAGGGAAAGTGAAGTTGCCATGCATACTTCATTGGGATTGTGACCACTTTGTTGTTTTGAGAAAAATAAAAAGGGATAAATTTATTGTTCATGATCCAGAACGAGGCATGCTTACACTTGGTTATGTGAAATTTTTTGAACATTTTTCTGGTATTATTGTTGAATCCATTCCCAGACTTGTCATCCCGGATCTGCCATCAACAAATCTGCTTTCTGGCAAGGAGAAAAAATATTCTGTCTCTAATAATTTGAGTTTTTTCGTTTCGTTGCTGAGGCAGTGCCAGTCACCAGTTTTCTTTATATTGATATTATTATTTATCATCGAGTTTATTAATATTTGTTTGCCGCAGGTGACACAACTAATCATAGATGACGTTATTGTGAATAGTGATATGCATCTCCTGATTGTTGCGACATTAGGGTATTTTTTTCTAAGTTTAATACAAATAGTTGTCACTTCTGCCAAAGATGTTATCTTTATATGGATAAGCGCCCATCTCGGATATCAACTTCCTCTTAGCTTTTACAATAAATTAATGGCGTTACCTGTTTCTTTTTTTAACTCAAGAACGCTTGGGGACCTTATATCAAGATTTGACTCGGTTGATTTTATAAAAAATACTACAACGACGCAATTGCTGACTACAGTACTGGACTCTATCATGATGTCAGCATCATTTATTATGTTGATGATTTATGATAAGTCCTTAGCATTAATAGTGATGCTCATGCTATTTCTGTATGCACTCACTAAATTTTTTTCATATAAAATTTATAAGTATTGTAATGTGAGTACGCTTAAATCAAAAGCGAGGCAGAATGGCGCTGTTATTGAAAGTGTTAAGAATCATCAACTTTTAAAATTATATTCTGAATGTCGAGGGGTTAGAGGGAATTTTTCTCAGAGCCTTGTTGATGTTGTAAACAATCAGGCAAAAGTAGGTTATATTCAGATCATTTTTACCGGCGCAAATTTATTTCTATCATCTTTGAAAAATATTTTTATTTTGTATTTCGGAGGCATTCAGGTCATGTCAGGGAATTTTAGTATTGGCATGTTGGTTGCTTTTATTTCATACTCTGAACAATTTTGCCGCCGCTCGATGAAAATAATTGATTTCCTGATGCAGGGCTATATGTCTGGAGTGCATATTGAACGTATCAACGAAGTTATAACAGCCCCCCCAGAAACTGAATCCCCTGCACAATTTTTTTCATCCAAATATACAAATGGAATTTCTCTGGAATTAAATAACATCTCTTTTTCCTATTCCACAAAATCTGTAATATTATCCAGTCTCTCATTTAAACTTGATCCCGGTGAAGTATTACTCATCTCTGGTAAATCAGGTTGCGGTAAAAGTACCTTAGTAAAAATAATTCTTGGCTTATTACCGCCTACTGGAGGACACATTATATGCAATGGTGTGAATATTTTGGAGCATAATATTCAGTCCTTCAGGAAAATTACTGGTACTGTTTTACAAGGAGATTCTCTTCTTAGTGGCTCTCTGCTTTATAATATTTCCTTTGATAATACAGTTTCTCTTGATGATGTTATTCATATTACAAAAGGGCTGGGAATACATGAGGTAATCAATAGCCTACCGATGGGATATTACTCCCAGGTGACAGATATTAATGCCTTTTTGTCGGTTGGTCAGATTCAGCGTATTTTACTTGCCAGGGCTATATACAGAAAACCAGCTTTGCTTATCCTTGATGAAGCAACGAGTAATCTTGACCATGAATCTGAAACACAACTTATTGATTATATTGCCACTATTCCCTGTGCAAAAATTATTATAAGCCATAAAGGTGAAGCACTACGAATTGCAGATAAGATCTTGTATTTAGATAGAACAACATCATATTGCAAGAGTAATATTCACAACAAACATTATTCATAAAAATGTATGGAAATACCCAACCTTTCTGGCTGGGTATTATCACATGCGACATTAGCATGAGTCATTACTCAATCTATCAGGGGCCAGTTTCTGGGCTGACCCATAAAGTTGGACAGTTCATGTGTACCAACACGCCCTGTTTTCTCAGTGAGAGCGTGATTCTGCGGTAGCCATAACGCCCGTTGTGATAGTGATAAATCTCTCTGATTTTGTATTTCAGTCCGGTATGCCTGTCCACTCGCTTCAGGGCATTTATATTGTGATACCACGTACTGCGGGGCATACCCGCTGCACGCAGAAGATCACCGAGCGCATGCTTCAGCCTTTGCCCACTGATTATCCTGGCTTTCTGCCGTTTTCTCGCTTTGAATAAGGCCCTCAGCTATTTTAGACAGGCATTCTCTGCGCGAAGGTAACGGAGTTTCGCCCGCAGTTCTTCGGGAGATAACTTTTCCAGTTCTGCATCGGTAAGTGGAGGTGTTTTTTGAGGTTTTGTCATGTCCTTGCTCCGGCCAGGTTTTATGTTCAGAAGTCCTTCTTCACCAGTGTCTTTGTAGACCTTCACCCAGTGCCGGACAACGGATTCATTTGAGATATTAAACCGTACGGCGGCCTCGCGCATGGTAAGTTCTTGACTCACAGCCTTCAGGACAACCGTCAGTCGAAACTCAGGAGAGTGGCGGTCATTTTTCCATGTAATACCATCAATACCGTGGAGTTGCCAGGCTCTTACCCAGCGTCGCACTGATGTTTCTTCAACACCAAAACGTACAGCGGTACGACGTGC
Organism: Escherichia sp. HH091_1A; assembly: GCF_030295175.1. Classification (NCBI taxonomy): domain Bacteria; kingdom Pseudomonadati; phylum Pseudomonadota; class Gammaproteobacteria; order Enterobacterales; family Enterobacteriaceae; genus Escherichia; species Escherichia sp. HH091_1A. The sequence goes on from NZ_AP025747.1 coordinate 5,042,988, forward strand.
GCCATCGTGTCCGGCAAGATAATGATTAACGACAGCTAATCTGGTTTCGAGAGAATATTTTGACTTTGCCATAGAAAACTGCACCTTAATCAGTTGGGTGTCCAACTTTTGGGGTGCAGCCCAGCGTTCCCGGCTTGTATTTATACCATCTCAATAATAGGTAAATGTAACCGGCAAACTGGCGGTGTAACTCCCGGCAGGAATTGTCCCTGTATGCGGTGAAACTCTGACCAGTAAACTTCCGTCAAACTGTTTTGGACTCACAAGAAAAGGGGCTTTACTCAACTCAACCGGTGAGCCAAATGTAACGGCTTCACTGCTTTTTTTCCATGACAGCGTAAGATCTACCATACTGTTGGAGGTCGTGAGTTTAGAATCATTGCCCCCGGAAAACGTCACTTCAAATTTGGTAATATCATTTAAACAGTTTATTACAATAGGGACTTCAACATTATTGTCGCCTAATATCGCGCCTGATGTCGTTATAAGGGGAAGCTGAACATTTACAGGCAGACCAGTTCCATTATTAATCTGACATTGTGGATTGGTCACGGTCATGGTGATGGGCAAGCTAACGTTTGCTTTTTGCGCTGCATAACCCGCTAGCGGCATGGATGCGCTTAAGAGTCCCATAAGCAAGGGAAAAAGGAGATAACGCTTATCAATCATAGGTCACCTCGACTGTCAAACTGGTATTAACATTCCCTGCCTGGAGCGTTTCTCCGGGAATTTGTTTGGGTAAAAGCTGAAACTGGCCAAGCATTTCACTATTATTACTTAATGAAGTTAATGCTGGTACAAGAGGCTTATTCAATTCAAGCGGTGCAAAACTTGTGCTGGCTGCATTTTTCCATGACAGCGCAAGCCCAACGCCAGATAAACCCGTTTTCATCAGACTGTTACTACTCGCAGCAACGCCTGCGGCTGGTGAAAATTTGATAGAGATCCCCGTTGCAGGCCAACTGCAGGAAATATTCAAATCGACGGTCTGAGCCGTTGTTGCGCTATTTTCAAACTGACTAAAGCTGACATGTTGAAAGTTAAGGTTTGCCGGAGAGAGTGACAATGCACATGTGTTTACGGCTAACTCGGCGTTTATTATCGCTCTCCTCAGCACTGATTTCGACGCAGAGGCGTTATTAAATGAAAAAAGTATCAAAAAAAATATTAGCCATCTATGCATAACGTCATCCAGCCTATCTGTATATTAGCGAAATATTGAGGTACGTTGAAACCTTACCGACAGGAAGCGGAGTTGAAGGTTTGACGTTGATTCTGAAGCGTTCCGAAGCATCAAGATCGATTTTAGTTGGCGTATAAACCTGATAATTAGTATTTAGAGGAACTGTCATTTCAGATCCATATAGTCTGGTTATCTGGAAGTTTAACCTCTTTCCATCAGCATCGTTGGCACTAAACATACCATTTGTATTATCAACCACATTCTCTGGTTCAAAACGGATATACAAGCCATTAATCATTGCTTTGTTTTTACAAGAATAAGAAACCATAATTTCTTTATATATACGTCCATTATTAACATCATTTGGAGTTAATTTACCAAAATCAATATTCTCAGGATACAAAGACATCGAGCAAGTGCCAATATCATTAAAAACAAAAGTCATCATTTCCCCCAATTGAGCACTGATATTTATTGCGGGACTGTTAACTAGTGTCTTGCCTGCAGAGGGTATCGGTATATTAACAGTATACTCACCGATTTGTGCATTTTGTATCCAGTATTGATCATTTACCACAAGTCTGGCTTTTCCCAAGTTGGTACCTGCAGGCCAGTGGGCTTTTCCATCCCAGCCGGTAGATATAATGTTGTTAGAGTAAATGAATCCACTACTGCACGTCATCCCCTCCAGTTGCCATTCAATGTTTGGATAGGGCGTCGTTATGGTGGTCGGGGTTTTACAGCTTCCTCCACCAGTCATTCTTATGGTCATTTTACTCTTTCCGACAGCATTTTCTATATAATCCGGTTCACAATCAATGCTATTAGGTAGAGTTAGATTCATAAGTAACAATGGGGCATTATCTGCCGACGTGTAGCCTTTCATAAAATAGCGAGAATCATTGGGATCAATTTGAAAAGCTATTCCTCCCCCACTACAGTTTGCTGCCATAGCGGGTACGGAACTGAGTGATGCAAAAACAAAGAAAAGAGCAAGCACAAATTTATACATGGCAAAAACCTTATGCACCTCAGGATTTAGTTAATTTATACTCTTTATCAACACCATAATCATCGAATGCCACTATACTCAGACTGTTGTTGGTGACTGACTTACCCAACGATACTTTTTCACCCGGAGCAAATACAGATAGTTTATCTTTAATATCCTCGCTAACTTTTATGGCTGTTCCATTTTGTTTAACACTGATTATTGCAAAGTAGTAGGGGGTGTCATTCCAGAGAACGGTGTTCCCCTCACTGCTTATCGCCTTAATATTCTGCTCGGCGTTTTCCCTTTTCTCTTTCAATGTGTCAGGACGATAAAACATTTTGACCTGAGTATGCAGTGCAATCGCTAAAGTATTAGCGCCGTCTTTCGGCGCTTTTGGGATCTCCTGAACATTGATCCAGAACAGCGATTCTTTGTCCTTTGGAAGCGCATCATTAATTTTCAGAATACGCAGGATTTGTTTATGCTGTTCAGTCACTTTAAAAAATGTAGGACTGGGCACAAAATAGACGTTTTTATCGTTCTGATCCTGGTTTTCAATCCATATTTGCCCACCATATTCCTGAGTAGACTGGTTATCAACCTGCACAGAGATATTCTCTCTTTTTTCATCAAAAACATAACGTGTGCTGTTAAGGACGAAAGCCGCATGACTTGATGCCGTAAATAAACACAGTGATGCGAACATGAATAATTTCTGTAGTGTATTTTTCTTAGCCACACTTAATCTCCTGTACTTTACCCATATCTTTCTTCAGCGATCGAGAGTCGAATTTGCAATCACCGACAGAAATTATCCCTTCATCTTTTTCTTCCAGATTCATTAATAGAATACCGCCGTTGTTGACGTAGCCGATTTCCTGATTTTCCGCGTTTTTAGCAATACTCCCCATTGGAATAACGAAACCATTACCGCTGATGACTTTAACAATATAGGTGTTGATTTTTCTGTATTTCACCTTTTTATAGATAATCGCGTTTTCTGTTGGCGTTACATTGATTGCGTTTTCAGTTAATTCAACGCTCTGCGGCAGGTTGTCCGCATTGACCGTGATGGTATTATTGTTATATGCCGTTAGCGGTATGACCGCGCGTCCTTTTTTATCGCCAGGCATGGAACCATTAAATCTGACGCCAGGAATATTTTCCATCTGGACAACTGCAATTTCATCATTTTTCACAGGCGTAAAAAGGATACCTGCATCAGGCACTCCGATAATACTGCCGCCAACCTGGAATGATGAACTCGATGTGCTCCCCATTTGCGAATAGCTTGCCGAGGTTTGTAAGCCATCAAACAGATAAGAAGCAGAAACTGCGCTTCCTGTAATGTTGCGTGACTGGTTGATGGATGCGTTATAGCTTAAACGTGAATTAATACTTCCGGAAACGCCGGTGTTGAAATTGGTACCGTTACGGCGATCATAGTTTATACCCGAGAAACTATATTGTGATTTATCAAACACGCTAAAGGGCACGCTAATGGAGAGTCCGGCGTTATAATCGTTTTCCATGCCCTGAAGTCGGGAATATCCGGCATTCAGAGATACCGAAATATTATTAAAGCTCTTACTAAGATTTAAGTTTGCACCTAATTCACTGGAACGGTCCCAGTAGTCCTCCTTCCAGGCCGACATATTTAAGAATACATTCATTTCCGGTAATTGATAGGTAATAATTGATTCATACCGCTGTTTAGGTCTGTTGTTTAACAGGCTGTAATAACGATAGTTGAAATCTGAATAATCAATATAATTCTCGGAGTTAAAACGATAACCGATTAGCTGTAAATTCGCGTTTTCCCCTAAGGCACGGGCATATTTTACCGATGCGCTAAAACCATTCATGGCTTTGCCGTTATGATATTTGGCTTGCGACAGGTTGCCGCTCATCGCGACTGCGCCAAACCAGCCAAAAGAACGGATAAACCCCAGACCAACGTTAGTGTAGTTTTTGTCCACTAACGCAGATGTGTTAAGCGTAAAGGGTACAAAACCGTAATCATAGGTCATTTGCGCGAATAAGCTATCCTCATCACGCTTGTCACTGTACTGGTCAACTTTGCTACCTACGGCAATATTGTAATTATAATTACCAGGTTTCAATAAATTCGGCAGAACGGCAACCGGGAAGCGCTGTTCTTTGACCGTGCCGTCCTCTTCATAGACCTTTAAAATAATATCGCCGGAATACACACCAGTCAGATCGTTGATCACAAAAGGACCTGGCGGAACCACGAATGATTTCAATGTGTACCCGCCTTGTTCGACAGTGACGCGGGCATGCGTTCTGGCAATGCCGTTGATTACCGGGGCATAGGATTGTGAGTCCCAGGGATACATATCCTGATTGGACTTTAATTGTGCGCCATAAAAGGTAAATCCGTTATTCAGAGTATTGTAGGACTGGGTTTTACCAATCAGAATATCTGATTTAATCGATTTAATTGCATGCATTAACAGCAGGTTATTGCTCTGAAATTTTTCTCCCTGATACGCGTATCCCCTGCCAAGCAGGACCCATTCGCCAATGTTAACCTGACCGTCAATATTACCGTATGTTGTCCGCTCCTGGTTGCTGGATTTTGAAGTATTCAGATCATAAGCGAGTTTGAAACCGGGAGTGCCATAATCCCAAGGGCCACCCTCTTTTTGGGTATCGATAAAACCTGCCTGTGGCATATCGATTGAAAGCTCTTGCAGGGAAGAATCAAATTTTACCCGACTGTTTTTATCTTTATCAATAAAGTAGCAGTTTCGTGCTGGATTAAGAAACTCTTTATAGAATTCCTTATTTATACTAATACCTTTTTCCTGTAACCATTCATCTGAAAGGCAAATATGTTCAGCATCATCATCGCTAATTGTTAATTGTACAGAATTAGCCATTTTAGAACCATTAAATAGCAGATCAACAACGTATTTCCCAGGTATGTTTTGCCCTCTATTCTTCAGTACCTCTGGCACTTCTTTGCTACCGCCGCGGATAAAATTATAATTGAATTCGTCGGCAAGAATTTCATTTGACCATAAATGAAAAATGATAGCGATACATAATACTTTTATCTTCATTTTAAAACCTTGCCGACGTAAGTTATCCTTCAATAAAGGAAGTAAACTTACTTCCTTTGACTAAGGCGAATTATTTATATGTGACTACATAACTTGCAGATGCGGTAAACAACCCTGGGGTTGCACCATTACTAGGTCTAACTAGTTGGGCAGTATAGTCAAATGATTTAGGATTAGTATAATTGAAGGACGTATTTCCTTGTTTAATCATGGTATCAGCCGTATTCGTGGAATTGGTTGCTTTTACCTGAAGATAAGCTGACGTACCTCCAGTAGTTGTGGAGTTAGTGATACCTGCCGGGTTTAGGGTAGGAGACGTCCAGTTAATACTAGCGGCAGATTTACTAAGGCAGTCTTGAGCTGATGGAACCAATTTAAAGACTACGGCGGTACCATTAGCAGTATTTGCTGTTGACAATACACCTAAATTAACATCTGAAATATTCCCACCGCTACTATCTTGAAGCTTAAGTTCACAGGTTGCACTAGAAACGCTACCCGTAAAGTTTACAGTACCGGAGTTTGGTGCAGCCATGGCATTAGATGCCACACCCAGAACTGCCATAATTGCCGTACCTAAAATCAGCTTTTTCATTTTATACTCCATAAATAAATAATTGGCTTAGGCTTGATTCTTAAATTTGCTCACAACCATCTTAATGAGCGATGCAGAATATATTGCACTGGAAGTTCACAATCAAATACCAAATAATCATTCGTTATTTTTCTATCATATTTTTTTATTTTTTAATATAACAACTCATAAAAATTCAACTTATTGACACTAATCCTTTTGTTTTTATTAATCGGTTAAAATAAAGGGTGGGGGGTAATCAACCAATTATTAGTGATATCTCTTCGAGATATAAAAATAAAAATGAAACCTTTTTTTATTGACAGCTACCGATGTTTATTTGAATGTCAATTATTTAAGAAGATAGTTATCAGGAGATAAAGTGAATAAAATATATGCAATAAAAAAGAACAAAAAGGGCGAGGCGGTTGTCGTTTCAGAAGTTAGTGAAGGCATAAGGAAGAGTGTTACTTCACGACTATCGTTAAACATCCTGTTAATGATTGGATTATGGTTATTATGTTCTGCCTCATCACGGGCTTCGGTGACGACAAACTATATTCCTTATCAGACCTATCGTGATTTTGCTGAAAATAAAGGTCTTTTTAAACCAGGCACCGTGAACATATCTTTTTATGATAAACAGGGCAATGTCGTTACAAGCTTAAGTAAAGCCCCCATGATTGACTTCAGCTCTAATGACTCGACTGGGGTTGCAACACTGGTTTCGCCACAGTATGTCGTCAGCGTTAAACACAATGTTGGTTATCAATATGTGAAATTTGGTTATACCGATGATTCCTCCTATACCCTTGTTGATAAAAATAACCACTGGAGAGATTTCCACACTCCTCGTCTCAACAAAATTGTTACTGAGGTTACACCGCTGGATATAACCAATGCGGGCACTGCTAATGGAACCTATCAAAATGCTGATCGTTTCCCTGTGTTCTATCGAGTTGGTGCGGGGACTCAATATGTAAAAGATACCAACGGAAAAATTTTCCATTTAATGGGAGCGTATACTTATAAAACAGGTGGAATAGTGAATACGCCGGCTATATCTGACTGGAGTTTTGTCACGAATACCACTAATACTCCACTCTCAACCTACGGTACTCCCGGTGACAGCGGTTCTCCTCTTTTTGCCTGGGATGCAGACCAAAATAAATGGGTTTTGTTAGCAGTTCTCAATTCATATGCAGGAGTCAATGGCAATACTAACTGGTACACAATAATTCCTGCCGGTGATGTAAAAAATACGATGAAACAAGATGTCGATGCACCGGTAAATACAAAACAAGGTGAAGGAGATATTCATTGGTCATATGACGAAAAAACGGGACTTGGTTCATTAACTCAGGGAAGCGCATCATGGGCAATGCATGGGAATTTGGGAACAACATGGCCTGCTTCGCTTAATAGTGGTAAAGATCTAACTTTTCAGGGCGGCGGTACTGTAGTGTTAGAAAATACTGTAAATCAGGGGGCTGGCACACTTACTTTTGATGATGATTATATTGTCAAGCCCGTTGATACTCAGACATGGAAAGGTGGCGGAATTATTGTTAATGGTGAGCATCTTGTCGACTGGCAGATTAATGGGGTTACTGGTGATAGTTTGCATAAACTGGGTACGGGTACGTTAAAAATTAACGGTACCGGTGTAAACCCAGGAAGCTTAAGTGTGGGAGACGGAACCGTTATATTGGCGCAGCGTGCTGATAATAACGGACTGAGCCAGGCGTTCAGTTCTGTCAGTATTGTAAGTGGGCGCCCTACTCTGGTGCTAAGCGACGACAAACAAATTAATCCGGATAATATCAAATGGGGCTATCATGGCGGCAAGCTCGACATTAATGGAAACGGTTTGACTTTTCATAAACTTAACGGGGCTGATGATGGAGCCATACTGACTAACAGTGGCTCCATGGCTAATGTTAATCTGGATTTCAACAGCCCAGATACAACAGCCACGATTGCTAATATCTGGCACGGCCATTTCACCGGTAATGTAAATATCATTAATGAGGTTACCGCAGGCACACAGAATGATTTCGTTATTGATGGTGGAGTGGATACTCAGGGGAGTGTAACTCAGCAAAATGGTCGGCTATTTATGCAAGGACATCCGGTTGTTCACGCCGTCAGCAGCCAGGACGTAGCAAATAAGTTAAAGGCGCTGGGTGACAATTCAGTACTGACCCAACCAGTGTCATTTACTCAGAACGATTGGGAAAATCGACAGTTCAGTATGGCTGAGCTTAACTTACAAAATGCTGAATTTTACCTTGCAAGAAACGCCAGCCTTAATACGAGAATTAATGCCGATCATTCTACCGTTACATTAGGTAGTGAGGATCTTTATATTGATCTCAATGACGGTAATGGCGTGGCAACCAAACCAACATTGGGTAAGTCAAAGGCAACCGCAGAAGATGATCAGAGTCGTTTCAATGGACATGTACAGTTGAAACAAGGATCGACACTAACTATTAATGAACATTTTGTCGGTGGTATTGATAGTACAGATAGTGCGACGACGATAACCTCTACAGATACCACACTTAATCAGCTCAGTCGTTTCACTCAATCTTCTTTGTCATTAGGTGAAGGGGCAAAATTGACCGCTACAGCCGGATTGCTTTCTGACGGGACGGTAAGCAGTAATGCCAGGACGAGCCTTACCTTGCTATCAGACCAGCCTGGAACGATGTATTCCGCCAAAAGCTGGGAACTTAGCGGGCAAAGCACGAGCTTAAATGTTGGCGCAGGTGGGATCATCACTGGAGATATCAATGCCAATGATGCGGCAAGCATTAGGTTTGGCACGACTGATATTAACCAATCCACAAATTACTATGGAGATATCAACGCGCCGTTGGCAAGTGTAACAATGAAGGACACTGCCTGGCAGGCAAACAAGCAGTCGGTGGTTAAGTCGCTCACTTTGAATGGTTCAACACTGAGCTTTAATCGTTTCGGGCAGGGGGGGCTGACGTCAGATACGCTAGAGGCCACTAACAGCTCATTCATTATCAATGCCGATGGTAAAGCAGCAGATACAGTGACGGTAAATCAGGCATTGACAGGGGCGAATAACACACTGGTTGTTATTCCTACGACAAATTCAGTAAAACAGGGCGGTTACCCTGTGGCATTGGTTACTGCCCCGAAAAATACACAAAGCGATATATTTACACTTAACCCGGTTTCAATAAATGCGGGGTTCCATAGTTTCACACCGCAACTTGATGTGTTGGAGACCGATGTTAATAAACAATGGCGTCTGGAGGGATTTTACATACAGCCTGATAAAGCCGCTTTGCGGACAGGCAAGAGTTTTATGGATCTCGGTTATAAAAACTTTCTTACAGAAATTAATAATCTGAATGATCGAATGGGCGACTTACGTCATACCCATGGTGAAACTGGGGCATGGGCTAGACTTAACAGTGGTTCGGGCTCAGCTACTGATGGATTTACCGGAAGTTATACGCACTTGCAAATTGGGGCAGACAGGAAGCATATAATTGAAGGCGGAGAGTTATTTACTGGAGTAACGGCGACATTTACAAACAGTAATAACCGGGGTACTGGTTGGTCAGGAAGAACCAAATCAACGGGTATTGGTGTGTACGCTTCAGCTATGTTTGACTCTGGACTCTATGTAGATACTATCGGGAAATATGTGCGTCATGACAATCATTACTCATCAAGTGCGTTAGGAATGCCAGAACAAGATTATGGCTCGCACTCATGGTATTTGGGCGCTGAGGCCGGTTGGCGTTTTTCCTTACCTGACGAAACATATATACAGCCGCAAACAGAGTTGATCTACGGTACTGTATCTGAGAATCAGTTAGCCTGGCAATTCAATGGGGTCGAGATCAATATGCAACGTAAGCAGATGCAACCATTGATTGGTCGCACAGGAATTGAATTTGGCAAAACATTCAGCGGCAAAGACTGGGAAATGACAGCATTGACTGGGGTTAATTATCAGTACGATTTATTTAAGCCTACTGTGACAGCATTCAAGGATCTGGCAGGTGATACATATATTAATAATGGTAAAGATAGCAGAGTGGTATTCAATGTCGGGTTAAATACTAAAATTAAAGAAAACACTAGGATAAGTCTGAATGTGGAGCGTTCTGAGTTCGGTTCTTACAATATTGACAAGCTAATAAATGCTAATATTCGTTATACATTCTGAGTAGAAGAGTAGATAAAAAAGAAAACCTGAACATATTGTTCAGGTTTTCTTATTGATTTGTTGTTATAGCTAGTCAAATATGCTTATCTATTGGATATTCTGAAGTGTAAAATTTTATCTTATGCTGCTATTTTTTAGGGTGGTTTTATTCTTTACTTTAGCTTATAGTTGGATTCAGTTCAGATTTCTAATATTTTATATGTGCTATGACCGTTGCTCTAATAATGGTTACAAAAGATATTTATTTAAAAAATGGTCTCTTATATTTTTCAAGTCAGGATGAAGAGTATAAATGTTTTGAGTTCAGTGGCCGAGCCTCTGTATATGAGGCCGTTCAGCAATATAATTATGTTTATATAGTTTGCGATAATAATAATTATTTTTTATACAGCCTTCTTTTTTCAGGGGGACCTGTTAAATGCATATGTGTTGATAATATAACTATCCAATATGGAAATCGGTTATCAATTGATTATACGCATCCACCAGAACAAATTCTTCGATCTCTTAATAATACTGAACGAGAGATTCTTTACCTCTATTTTATTAAACGGAGAAAAATAAAAGAAATTTCAAATATTACATGTTTAAGCGTAAGTAAGATTTATTATAGAATAAGAATGATAAAAATTAAATTTGGCGCTGAAACGACACGGAAGCTTCCAATTCTTTTTAGATGTTATCTGTAACATCAACTGATTTGATTTTCATTTTTTTCATGACGTAACTATTATCAGAGTCAATTAATTTTATCACCATAGTGACTAACTATTTATAGTCTATGAAATTAGTTGATATGTCGATGCGAAACTTTTTACCGGGAAGTATTCATCTTTGCGTTATTTCCGAGTTTACAGAGTGGATATCCCATGAAACTATATTGTTACAAAGCATGGGGGTGACTGTATGAATAGTCAAAATGCTTTAAGTAATATGAGGCTTGCTGTTAGAGGGGAGATATCCTGTCACTCTACATTGGTTCTTAAAAAGATTAGATTCTACAATTGTGCTATTATTTATCTTCGCAATGCCCAATTACTGGTTAAAACAATAGATGGGGGGGTTATTAATATTCCTCCTGAATCAATATGTTATATTGAGAAAAATACAGTCATTGATGTTACACTTAACGTGTTAGGTAAAGGCATGCCTTATGATATTTTCCACATAGACAACAATATATTAAGCTGTATCTGCAAAGTAATGGAACCATTGTTACTGAATCCACATAAAGTTGGTTCTATGCGAAGTAGAATTTTTAATTGCACGGCGGATAAGACAGATACAGAAATATTTAAAATAATAACAGAGGCGAATGTCCCACATCATAGACTAATTTATAACATTACTTATTTGTTATCTAAAGTTGATGATATTGAATCTTTGGTTTGCTCATTATCTGTTTCAACAGACTCTACTTTCACAGAAAAATTAAAGTCAATAATAGAATCTGATCTGTCAAAATCATGGCGATTAGTTGATCTGGCAAATGTTTTACATATGTCTGAAGTCTCAATTCTGAAAAAACTTGAAAAAGAAAATAATAATTTTAACAATTTGATTCTGGATATTAGAATGCAACATGCAGCAAGATTGATAACGACGACTGAAAAACATATTAATAGTATATCTGATGAGGTTGGATATGTTAGCACATCATATTTTATCCGTAACTTTAAAAGTTATTTTGGTATAACACCAAAACAGTTTTCCTTGAAAGTGAAAAGGAAATCATAATATATATTACATATATATTATAGGCAGAAGCAGTTCTTACTGATTTTTAATCGTTTTCCGGTGAGGTGAATATGATATGCATTTTTAATAGGCCCCGTCCAGGACGAGTTCCTTTTCTATATATTAAGAATAATGTTATTTTTTAACCAAAAATGATGATGTTGCGCAGGGAATAGTCAGGAGATATTCCATAGTCCTGAACGTTCATTCCCCAGAACGAGAAGTTGAACATGCCTCTATAGCGAATAGTGTTCCGGACTCGAATCGTTGAACGATATCCTGCAATTTGGAGCATGAGGTGTTTCTATCCTATGCAACAGAATCATCATTAATCCAGATGTGTAGGCCTGAAAAACAGGCTTGGCAATATTGATACCAACAACCCTGATCGTGTTCATGTGATGTTACTCCCGGATTAATGCAGTCAGTAAAAGTATGGCACTGACTGCATTAAGAAGGGACGTCCATCATATCCCGACGCAAACGCTCCCACCGACATCGCCATTGAGTCCTGCACCGTATCGGTGAACTTGTAACTATTCCGTATAATCATTCTATACACATTTATTGGCTTGATGTGTCAAATACTTCTTAATCTCGGAGAGAAGTGTGTCAGGTGATACGTTAACTCGCCATTATCTACATATTTAGAGAATTACTCAAATAATAACGAATTATTTACCCATGTGCTCAATTAATCTTCGAATATAAAAACATCCACATGTTAAAAGCATTATTGTTTTCCAAAAAAATAAAAGAATACGATACAATAATGTTAACGCGTGGAATAAATGAAGAATTCCGCCGCACAATGATATAAAATAAAAAACAATAAATGCAAAAACACTTAAACGCCATATGATTTTTTTATTTATTGATTTTATTTTTGTAGCTTTATCCTTCATTATGCAATGTGGGTATGGAGTCGTTATTATATTCTAAATACTTTTGGACGGCGCAATGCAATTTAATTATTGCAATGTAAGTATGCTTATTACACTACTATACAATCTGTATTGTAAATGTATTTCTTACAGGCGCGGGTTCAATTTTGTTTTTTAACTGCAATTAATAAAGGAAACTGGAAGCTTTTTGTTAATAAAGGCATAGTTCTATTGGTTTGTATTATGTTATAAACGTTATGGAGTCTTACCCGTGAACAGAATATATTCACTTAAGTATTGTCACCTTACTCAAGGGCTTATAGCTGTATCAGAATTAGCATCCCGAGTATCCTCTAAAACCGGTCGAAAACTTCTCGCTACATTTATAGTTTCCGCCTTGTCTTATGGTGCTGCTGAACATGCCTATGCAGCGCAGATGGATACCCGAAATTTCTGGATCCGTGATTATCTTGATTTGGCACAGAATAAAGGTGTATTTCAGCCTGGAGCATACGGGGTGAAAACGCCATTAAAAAATGGTGGTGAATTCAGTTTTCCTGAAGTAACGATTCCTGATTTTTCTCCAGTATCCGCTAAAGTTGCAACAACTGCTATTGGTAATGCCTACAGTGTTACCGCAAGCCATAATGGCACTATTCACCATGCCGTTAAAACTCAGACATGGGGACAGTCAGACTATCATTATGTTGATCGGGTGACCAAAGGTGACTTTGCGGTCCAGCGTCTGGATAAGTTTGTTGTTGAAACAGCGGGTGCAACAGAGCATGCTGATTTCAACTTATCAGCAGCAGAAGCACTAGAGCGTTATGGTATTGAGTTCAATGGAAAGAAACAGATAATCGGTTTTCGGGTCGGATCCGGAGCAACCGGTGTTACATCTTATGGGGTGGGACAGGCATATAATCCATTATTACGCAGTGCCTCTATGTTTCAGTTAAACTGGAACAATATGTTAGCCACGAATAATACAGGTGGATTTTATAATGAAGTGACAGGAGGAGACAGCGGTTCCGGATTTTATCTTTATGACAATCAGAGAAAAAAATGGGTCATTCTTGGAACAACATATGGTAAAGCATTCTCCAGTAAGGATACCTGGGCCTTTTTTGCCCGATATGATCAGAACACTGTCGATAACCTGAAAAATACTTTTACTCAGGAGGTGAACCTCAATGGTCAGAAAATGACCGCCAATAATAAAAATATTACTGTTAACGGTAATACAACCGCTATTGAACTGACCAGGAATAATAAAAATAAAGATTTGAAATTTCATGGTGGCGGGAGCATTGAACTTACCGATAATCTGAACTCAGGAACCGGAGGACTGATTTTTGATGAGGGACAACATTATTCGGTTATTGGGAAAGATAAAACCTATAAAGGGGCGGGTGTTGAGATCGGAAAAGGTACGGTTGTTGACTGGTCGGTAAAAGGAGCGGCAAACGATAACCTGCACAAAACAGGGGCCGGGACACTGAATGTCAATGTGGCCCAGGGGAATAACCTGAAAACAGGTGACGGTACCGTTTTTCTTAATGCAGAAAAGGCTTTCAATGCTATCTATGTTGCCAGTGGCCGTGGAACGGTCAAACTGGGGCAGGCCGATGCGCTGGATAAAAATAGTGATTACAGAGGTATTTATTTTACCAGCCGTGGAGGGACTCTGGATTTAAACGGGTTCAGCCAGTCGTTTAAGAAGATTGCGGCAACTGATGTTGGTACCATTATCACCAATACTTCTGATAAAACAGCGACCCTTTCTCTACAAAACCCTTCCCGTTATGTCTATCACGGTAGTATCACGGGAAATACGAATATCGAACACACTGGAACACAGAAAAGTGCTGACAGTAGCCTGATTATTGACGGAAACATTAATACGCACAATGACATTACTGTACGGAATTCCCAGCTTCGGTTACAGGGACATGCCACAACACATGCCATTTTTCGTGATGGTCCCCGGCACTGCTATGTACCGGGAGTCCTTTGTGACAAAGATTTTGTCGCTGATTTCGCCAGACTGGAGAGTGAGGCAAACAAAAAAAATAACAGTGCCTATAAAACAAATAACCAGGTGGCTTCCTTTGACCAGCCCGACTGGGAAACCCGACATTTTCGATTTAAGACACTGAATCTGGAAAACGCAGAATTCACAACTGCACGTAACTCAGTTGTTGAGGGTGATATTATCGCATCGAATTCAACGCTGAAACTGGGGGGCGATGTTCCGGTATTCATTGATATGTATGATGGCATCAATATTACCGGTAATGGTTTTGGCTTCCGCCAGGACGTTCGTGAAGGACGCTCAGCAGATGATGGCAGTAGCAGCTATACGGGCAATATTACACTGCAGAAAGGCTCCACGCTGGACATCAACAACCGCTTCACTGGCGGGATTGAAGCCTATGACAGTAAGGTAAATGTCACCTCACCGGATGCCGTGCTGCAGAACAGCGGTGTTTTCGTGAATTCCCCCCTTTCTGTCCGTGACGGCGGTCATCTGACGGCACAAAAAGGGCTCTACAGTGATGGCCGGGTTCAGATTGGAAAGAACGGTACGCTTTCCCTGAGCGGCACGCCGGAGAATGGTGCGGATAATACCTGGATGCCTGTTCTGACATACATGACGGAAGGCTACGATTTAACCGGTGATAACGCCACGCTGGACATCAGCCAGCAGGCGCATGTTTCCGGGGATGTTCATGCAACCAGTTCATCCACAATTCGTATTGGCTCTGAAAACCCGGGCTCAGTTTCCTCTTCTGTCTCCCCTGTTCTGGCTGCCGGGGTGTTCAGCGGGTATAACGCGGCGTACTACGGTGCCATCACCGGCGGTAAGGGAAACGTCAGTATGAATAATGGCCTGTGGCAGCTGACCGGAGATTCCGGTATCAACAGTCTGACGACCCGTAACAGCCGGGTTCAGTCTGAAGAAAAGGGGGCCTTCCGTACCCTGACGGTTAATACACTTGATGCCACGGGCAGTGATTTTGTCCTGCGCACTGACCTGAAAAATGCAGATAAAATTCATGTGACCAAAAAAGCCAGCGGTTCAGATAACACCCTGAACGTCAGTTTTATGAAGAACCCGACTCCGGGGCAGTCCCTGAATATTCCGCTGGTCAGTGCACCGGCCGGAACATCAGGAGATATCTTTAAGGCTGGCACCCGGGTGACTGGCTTCAGTCGTGTGACGCCGACGCTGCATGTCGACACCACGGGGGGCAGTACGAAGTGGATTCTGGATGGTTTCAGGACGGAAGCCGATAAAGCGGCTGCAGCGAAGGCGGACAGTTTCATGAATGCCGGCTACAAAAACTTTATGACGGAAGTTAACAACCTGAACAAACGTATGGGTGAACTGCGTGATACGAACGGTGATGCCGGTGCCTGGGCCCGTATCATGAACGGCGCCGGTTCAGCCGATGGCGGGTACAGTGATAATTACACTCACGTTCAGGTCGGCTTTGACAAAAAACATGTGCTGGATGGCGTGGACCTGTTCACCGGTGTCACGATGACCTATACCGACAGCAGTGCAGACAGTGATGCGTTCAGCGGGAAAACAAAATCCGTGGGGGGCGGTCTGTATGCTTCCGCACTGTTTAACTCCGGTGCCTACATTGATTTGATTGGTAAATATATTCACCATGACAATGATTACACAGGCAACTTTGCCGGTCTGGGTACGAAGCACTACGGAACTCACTCCTGGTATGCCGGAGCGGAAACGGGTTACCGTTATCACCTGACGGAAGACACATTTATTGAGCCTCAGGCCGAACTGGTTTACGGCGCCGTGTCCGGGAAAACATTCCGCTGGAAAGACGGTGAGATGGACCTGAGTATGAAGAACAAGGATTTCAGCCCGTTGATTGGCAGAACAGGGATTGAACTGGGCAAAACATTCAGTGGTAAGGACTGGAGTGTGACAGCCCGTGCCGGAACCAGCTGGCAGTTTGACCTGCTGAATAATGGCGAGACGGTTCTTCGTGATGCCTCTGGAGAAAAACGGATTAAAGGGGAGAAGGACAGCAGGATGTTGTTCAATGTCGGCATGAACGCACAGATAAAGGACAACATGCGCTTTGGGCTGGAGTTTGAGAAATCCGCCTTTGGTAAATACAACGTGGATAACGCGATAAACGCGAATTTCCGGTATATGTTCTGACAAGGAGAGGCCCCTGAAAAGGGGCCTGTAGTGATATTACTCCCGGATTAATGCAGCTAGTAAAGGCATGGCTCTGATTACCTTGGGAAGAGGTGCCCATCACATCTCTACAAATTCTGGCAATTGCGTACGTGGCAACGGCAGGTTATTTAGTCTCAAACGTAAGCCGTGGATCATGCCGGATGAAGTTGACGTCACCACTGTAGTGAAAGTGATTGATATGTGCCCGAGCGGCGCGCTGAAATACCGTCATAAATAAGCGAGGGTAAAATGGAAATACGCGAAGGCTACAATAAATTTTACATTAATGACGAACAAGGCAAGCAAATTGCTGAAATTGTCTTTGTGCCGACCGGCAAGAATTTAGCGATTATCGAACATACCGATGTCGATGAAAGCCTGAAAGGGCAAGGGATTGGTAAACAGCTGGTTGCGAAAGTCGTGGAAAAAATGCGTCGGGAAAAACGAAAAATTATCCCACTATGCCCCTTTGCGAAACACGAATTTGATAAAACGCGTGAGTATGATGATATTCGCAGTTGATGGGAGAGTACAGAGTCACGATATTTTTCATGCTCTCCGCGGTGTGATGCAGGAGAGAATCTGAAGGGTAGGGGGATGCACAAAGAATGGTCAGAGAGAGCGTTTTCTTGTCCCAAGTCATCCCTAGACTGGCCCCCTGAATCTCCAGACAACCAGTATCACTTAAATAAGTGATAGTCTTAATACTAGTTTTTAGACTAGTCATTGGAGAACAGATGATTGATGTCTTAGGGCCGGAGAAACGCAGACGGCGTACCACACAGGAAAAGATCGCAATTGTTCAGCAGAGCTTTGAACCGGGGATGACGGTCTCCCTCGTTGCCCGGCAACATGGTGTAGCAGCCAGCCAGTTATTTCTCTGGCGTAAGCAATACCAGGAAGGAAGTCTTACTGCTGTCGCCGCCGGAGAACAGGTTGTTCCTGCCTCTGAACTTGCTGCCGCCATGAAGCAGATTAAAGAACTCCAGCGCCTGCTCGGCAAGAAAACGATGGAAAATGAACTCCTCAAAGAAGCCGTTGAATATGGACGGGCAAAAAAGTGGATAGCGCACGCGCCCTTATTGCCCGGGGATGGGGAGTAAGCTTAGTCAGCCGTTGTCTCCGGGTGTCGCGTGCGCAGTTGCACGTCATTCTCAGACGAACCGATGACTGGATGGATGGCCGCCGCAGTCGTCACACTGATGATACGGATGTGCTTCTCCGTATACACCATGTTATCGGAGAGCTGCCCACGTATGGTTATCGTCGGGTATGGGCGCTGCTTCGCAGACAGGCAGAACTTGATGGTATGCCTGCGATCAATGCCAAACGTGTTTACCGGATCATGCGCCAGAATGCGCTGTTGCTTGAGCGAAAACCTGCTGTACCGCCATCGAAACGGGCACATACAGGCAGAGTGGCCGTGAAAGAAAGCAATCAGCGATGGTGCTCTGACGGGTTCGAGTTCTGCTGTGATAACGGAGAGAGACTGCGTGTCACGTTCGCGCTGGACTGCTGTGATCGTGAGGCACTGCACTGGGCGGTCACTACCGGCGGCTTCAACAGTGAAACAGTACAGGACGTCATGCTGGGAGCGGTGGAACGCCGCTTCGGCAACGATCTTCCGTCGTCTCCAGTGGAGTGGCTGACGGATAATGGTTCATGCTACCGGGCTAATGAAACACGCCAGTTCGCCCGGATGTTGGGACTTGAACCGAAGAACACGGCGGTGCGGAGTCCGGAGAGTAACGGAATAGCAGAGAGCTTCGTGAAAACGATAAAGCGTGACTACATCAGTATCATGCCCAAACCAGACGGGTTAACGGCAGCAAAGAACCTTGCAGAGGCGTTCGAGCATTATAACGAATGGCATCCGCATAGTGCGCTGGGTTATCGCTCGCCACGGGAATATCTGCGGCAGCAGGCTTGTAATGGGTTAAGTGATAACAGATGTCTGGAAATATAGGGGCAAATCCAATCCCCTTTACTGAGCAAAAAAAAAAGAATATCTCCTATATGAGAATCATCGATCGGGGTTAATAAGTTGTGCGTCCCCAGATCGTTTAATATTGATAGGAGTCATATTATGGAAGGTAAAAACAAGTTCAATACTTATGTTGTTTCTTTTGATTATCCATCATCTTATTCCTCAGTGTTCTTAAGGTTAAGATCATTGATGTATGATATGAATTTCTCCTCTATCGTGGCTGATGAATATGGGATACCACGACAATTGAATGAAAATTCCTTCGCAATAACGACATCGTTAGCCGCAAGTGAAATCGAAGATTTAATCAGGCTCAAATGCTTAGACTTACCGGATATTGATTTTGACCTCAACATTATGACAGTTGATGACTATTTCCGTCAGTTTTACAAGTAGTCAGGAAGGATAAGAAGAACATAAAAAATGGCACTATTCTCTAAAATATTAATTTTTTATGTGATTGGTGTGAACATATCCTTTGTCATTATCTGGTTTATCTCACATGAGAAAACACATATTCGTTTACTTAGTGCATTTCTGGTCGGAATAACCTGGCCAATGAGCCTGCCTGTGGCATTACTTTTTTCTCTCTTTTAGGAGCTGTAGTTGAGTGGACCCGCTGGTTATCTTGAAACGAAGCGTCTCTCCTCGAAACTGGATTTGTGGAACGACGAACGAAGCAGTCGTCTGACTGCTTCGTTCGTTAAAATGAAATTTATTTCTGTGGACGCATCGCCGGGAAGAGAATAACGTCGCGAATAGTATGACTGTTAGTAAACAGCATAATCATTCGGTCGATACCAATACCCAGACCCGCGGTTGGCGGCAGACCATATTCCAGCGCAGTCACGTAATCTTCGTCATAGAACATGGCTTCGTCGTCACCTGCAGCTTTAGCGTTAACCTGTTCCTGGAAACGTTCCGCCTGATCTTCTGCGTCGTTTAATTCGCTAAAACCATTACCAATTTCACGACCACCGATGAAGAATTCAAAACGGTCGGTGATTTCCGGGTTAACATCATTACGGCGCGCCAGCGGTGACACTTCTGCCGGATATTCCGTAATAAAGGTTGGCTGAATCAGATGTGCTTCTGCCACTTCATCAAAGATCTCCGTGACAATACGTCCCAGCCCCCAGCTTTTCTCTACCGTAATTCCGATAGATTCAGCTAATGCTTTAGCAGCATCAAAATTATCCAGGTCCGCCATATCGGTTTCTGGACGATATTTTTTGATTGCTTCGCGCATGGTGAGTTTTTCAAACGGTTTGCCGAAATCAAACACATGCTCGCCATAAGTGACTTTAGTGGTACCCAGTACCTCTTGTGCCAGAGTGCGGAACAGTGATTCCGTCAGTTCAATCAAATCGTGGTAATCCGCATACGCCATGTAGAGTTCCATCATCGTGAACTCAGGATTATGACGAACAGAAATACCTTCATTACGGAAGTTACGGTTGATTTCGAATACCCGTTCAAAACCACCTACAACCAGACGTTTCAGATATAGCTCCGGCGCAATACGCAGGTACATATCCAAATCCAGAGCATTATGATGGGTAATAAACGGGCGAGCAGATGCCCCACCTGGAATTACCTGCATCATTGGGGTTTCTACTTCCATAAAACCGCGAGCGACCATGAACTGACGGATAGCGGCCAGAATTTTTGAACGGACAACAAACGTTTGACGGGATTTATCGTTAGCGATGAGGTCCAGATAACGTTGACGATAACGGACTTCCTGATCCTGTAAGCCATGGAATTTATCCGGCAATGGACGCAGTGCCTTAGTCAGCAGGCGTAACTCAGTACAGTGAATGGAAAGCTCACCCGTTTGCGTCTTAAACAGCGTACCGCGGGCACCGATAATGTCGCCGAGGTCCCATTTTTTAAACTGATCGTTATAAACACCTTCTGGCAGGCTATCTCGTGCAACATACAGTTGAATACGGCCACCGACATCCTGCAACGTTACAAAGGAGGCTTTCCCCATGATACGACGGGTCATCATTCGGCCAGCAACCGAGACTTCAATGTTTAAGGATTCCAGTTCCTGGTTATCCTTCGCATCAAACTCTTCGTGCAACTGGTCAGAGGTATGGTCGCGGCGAAAATCATTAGGAAACGCCACACCTTGCTGACGCAGTGCCGCCAGTTTTTCGCGGCGATTTCTCAGTTCATCGTTAAAATCAATAGCCTCATTGGCTCCCCGTGTTTCTCGTTCAGACATTTTGGTTCCTCTAAATCCAGCTTTCAATTTAGCGTAGATAAAGAGACAGATCGGTACACTGTATTATCTGCCTCGACTATTAATAACTCAGTTTATCTTATCGAAACTAACGCTTACCTCAAGTTGATATCACTAATAAATAACCATAAAAATGGTTTAAATGACTTATTAATCTCGATTTGCTAGTGTGATAAACTGAAAGTTAATTTATTCATAACAAATTGTTTTTACGACAGTTAATCGTTGCTCTCCTGTATCATATTCGTCGGCGTGCTAAACAGAAAACGGGTAGCAAAGGCCAATACCACGATGATCGCGACACAAGCCAACGTCCACTCTCCCATCTGAGAAAAGAATCGCTGGTAAGCTGCAATTGCCATTCCGCTAATTTGCGACTCTGTCGTCTGCTGTGCCACGACGCCTGCCAGCCAGTTGGCGACCGCGCCTGTTGCCAGCATATAAATACCGGTTAATACGCCAGACATTTTCAGACGCGTGATTTGCGCAATCGCCACCGGGTCAATAAAGAGTTCGGCAAAGCCCATTAGCGCCAGCCCGGATATCATCACGCCCATTGACGCTTGACCGCCAGCTGCTGCATGTCGGGCATCAAATGCCAGCAACATAAAGCCACAAGCCATCAGCAGTAAGCCAAAGGCAAACTTCAGCCAGACGCGCAATGCTGAATTGCCGCGGCTTTCTGGCGACGCCAGCCAGGCCAGAACAACCCCAGCGAGCATCACTGCAATCGCATTCACTGACTGGAATAGCGCAGTCGGCACTTCAATATTGAATGCCTGACGATTCACAAAGCGATCGATAAACAAGCTGATGGTGCTGCCGCCCTGTTGTGCCAGTACCCAGAACAACGTTCCGACAAGCATCAACAATACTATTTGCCAAAGAGCACGACGGTGTTCGGGGTATTTGATCATCATGCGGGCAATGATTTGTGCAGCAATAAGGCAAACGATCGCCAGCAAATATCCGGACCAGTCGTTCTCCAGCAGTAGGGTAAAAAATACTGGGGCTAAACAGAGCATCACCACTAACCAGCTCCATACCGGTAAGGCAAATTTCACGCGAGTGAGCGCTTTTTTATCCATACTACGCGTTGACTGGAAATGACGATGACCGCTTAAGAAAATCAACAAACCGATAAACATGCCACCACCCGCAAGGGCAAAGCCAACATGCCATCCATACCACTGAGCAGCCAGACCGCAGGCGATGGGGGCTGCGATAGAACCGATATTGCCCGCAGCATACAGCAGCGAAAAACCGCCATCACGTCGATGATCGTCAGGGGCATAGAGCTCGCCAAGCAAACAGCTGATGTTCGATTTGAATAAACCGTAGCCACAAATAATGATTGCCAGCGCCAGATACAGGCTAAAGGTTGAATTTGTATCAATGCCCAGCACCACATGGCCAAGGGTCATTAACAGCGCGCCGGCAATCACTGCAGTGCGGTTGCCGAGCAGGCGGTCGGCAAGCCAGCCGCCGAGAATAGGGGTAACGTAAACCAGAGAAGCATATGCGCTGAACAGACTGATGGCATGGTTATCATCAAAACCAAGCTGATGGGTGAGGTAGAGAATGAGTAAGGCACGCATGCCGTAAAAACTGAAGTACTCCCAGATTTGGATCGCCACGATATAGTATATCGCGCGCGGCTGTGAGGGTGTTTTCATGTGTTCTCCTTATGAGCAAAAAAGGGAAGTGGCAAGCCACTTCCCTTGTACGAGCTAATTATTTTTTGCTTTCGTCTTTCAATACCTTAACGGTATAGCGACCATCAGCCTGACGGTATGCACCGTGAATATCGGTTTCAAAGCCCGGATAGTGAGCGCCGATTTCACACAGCATCTGCAGGAACTCCAGCACCGGACGGCTTTCTTCGGTGATCATTTCACCCGGCATTACCAGAGGAACTCCCGGCGGATACGGAAGGATCATATTGGCGTTAATACGACCTACCATTTCGTCGAGGTAAACTTCTTCGGTCATACCGTGCAGCTCTTTCTGGAATGCAGCATACGGAGTCATTACCATTGTCGGCAGCACTTCAAATGCGCGATACATCAGATCCGGCAGATTGTGGTGAACAATCAGTTTGTGGATATTCTGAGCCAGTTCCTGAATACGCATATCTTCATAGAATTCAGGATCTTCACGATACAGAGACGGCAGCATGTTTTTCACACGCAGGTTCAGGTCGAACGCACGTTTGAAGTCAGTCAGAGCACGCAGCAGGCTCAATGCTTTGGTCTTATCAATACCGATGCTGAACAGGAACAGCAGGTTATACGGGCCGGTTTTCTCAACAACGATGCCATGTTCGTCGAGGTATTTCGCCACGATGCTGGCCGGAATACCAAAGTCGCTCATGGTGCCGTCTTTTTCCATCCCCGGGGTCAGCAGGGTGACTTTAATCGGGTCAAGATACATGTGCTCATTGTCGATGTTCTTGAAGCCGTGCCAGGAGCTGTCAGAACGCAGCGGCCAGCATTCAGTGGTATCGATATGATCCGGCTGCCATACATCAAAGAACCAGCCATCAGATTCCGTTCTCAGGCGTTTGATCTCTTTACGGAACTTGATCGCACGTTCAATGGAACCGTTGATCAGACGCTTACCAGCATTACCTTTCATCATCGCCGCAGCGGTTTCAGTGGACGCCACGATACCGTAGTGCGGAGAAGTGGTGGTGTGCATCATGTAGGCTTCGTTAAAGGTTTCTTCGTTTACATCACCTTTAACGTGGATCATGGAAGCCTGAGAGAACGCCGCCAGCAGTTTGTGAGTAGACTGGGTTTCGTAAATCACTTTCCCTTCTACACGGCCACCGCTCATACCGCATTTACCTTCGTAAATCGGTGAAAAGTTGGTGTAAGGCACCCACGCGGAGTCAAAGTGGATGGATTTTACATCCAGTGTTTTCTTGATGAAGTCGGTGTTGTACAGCAGACCATCATAGGTAGAGTTAGTAATTACGGCATGTACCGGCCAGGTCGCGTTTGGTGTTTCTTTCACGCGCTTAGCAATGGTAGCGTGCTGGAATTCACTCTGTGGGATACCACCAAGAATACCGTAAGCGTTACGGGTCGGGCGGAAATAGATTGGCGTAACATCGCTCATCATCATCAGGTGGGTTAGCGATTTGTGGCAGTTACGGTCAATCAGAATGGTGCTGCCTGCCGGAGCAGAGTACATACCAACAATCTTGTTCGCAGTGGAAGTACCGTTGGTCACCATGTAGCTGCGATCTGCGTTAAATACGCGAGCGATGTACTGTTCTGCTTCTTTGTGCGGACCGCTGTGATCCAGCAGAGAACCCAATTCAGATACTGAAATGGAAATATCAGATTTCATGGTGTTCGGACCAAAGAAATCATAGAACAGGCTACCTACCGGGCTTTTCTGGAATGCAGTACCGCCCATGTGACCAGGAGTACAGAAAGTATATTTACCTTCACGAACATATTTAAACAGTGCTTTGGTCAGCGGAGGCAGAATAGTGTTGATATATTCGTCAGTGGTCTGCTTGATCTTGTTAGCAATATCATCAGCAGCACCCAGCGCATATTCAAAGAAGCTAATCTGTAAACGCAGGTCATTCAGGCTGACATCGAGAGTGGAATACGTATTAGCGAACGCGTACAACGGCAGGTTCTCGTTCATTTTGCTAATTTCTTCGCACAGCTCGAGATTATATTTATCCCAGTCAAAAATAACACCGCACAGACGCGCATTGTTTTCGATCAGTTTTAATAAGTCGTCACGGTCATTCGGGTAAACAATCTGGAAGTTCAGACGTTCAAGCGCGCGATGAAGTTCACGGATGGGTTCTTCTTTAAAATAAACCCCCATGTGATTCAATATTGCAATAACGTTCATAGTCATATCTCCAGGTAAAAAAGGCCCCTCCCAACACATGGGACAAAATGAAAGGAGGAGCCTCGGAAAATACTTTTAATTAATGTGCGTTAGACGCTGTGTGGTTATCCATTGAGTGGCTCTGGCGCTCGTGCATTTTGCGAGCGTAGAACATCAGGATAATCAGGCTGACGATGAAGGTACCTGCCAGCTCGAAGGAGCTTGCGCCCATCAGCGCGATGAAGCAGAACACGCAACCCAGTACAGAGCAGATCAGGCTGACAAAGTTGCGGATGTTAACGCCTTCAAAACGAATCAGGTCAACGCAAGAGTAGAAGTACGGCAGCATAGTCAGCAGTACTGCGATACCGGTCAGTTCACCGAACAGGTCAGATGCTTTACCACCGGCAGAGTTCATCAGAGTGATGAGGATCATCAGGGCAGTCATTTTCACTGCAGCCAGCAGCAGACCTTTTTTCGGAATACCGTTGCTGTCGACTTCACCATAAACTTTCGGGAAGTTACCGTCGTTAGCGGCACGTACACCTGCCTGACCTACCAGCATCATCCAGGAACCCAGAGAAGTCAGGCACGCAAAAGCGGTGAATGCAGAAACCATCGGCGCAGCCCAGTTACCGAGGATAGTTGAAGCACTGATTGCAAACGGAGCACCGGAGCCTGCCATTACAGAAGACGGATACATACCGGAAAGCACCTGAGTCGCAGCGATGTAAACAATACCTGCTAAACCAGTACCCAGCATGGTTGCCAGCGGAACGGTACGTTTCGGGTTTTTAACCATACCAGTACTTACCGCTGCGGATTCAACACCCACGAAGGCCCACAGGCAGAGCAGAATACTTTTAATGATCGCATGACCATCAGTAGTACCTGCGGTATTCCAGTTAGCAGCATAAGTTGCAGCATCAAACCAATGCCAGCCAACAATAGCAGTCATAACTACAGGAATAAGAACCAGCACCAGACCAATAGTGGTTAAACGGCTTACCCAGGTACCGCCGAGCATATTTACAAAGGTAAATACCCAGACGATAGCAATACAAGCGATACCCGCCGGAACAGGATCATTTAATACAGGGAAGAAGGTGGAAAGATAAGATACAGCGGTAATACCAATCGCCAGGTTACCAATCCAGTTAGCATGGTAATAAAGAACACCTGTCTGAAAACCAAATGCAGGAGAAATTTCTCCGGCATAAGCAATTGGGCCACCTTGTTGCGGGTTTTTTGTTGCCAGTCGGGCATATACATAAGCCAACGACATTGCACCAATAATAGAGATAATCCAACCCCAGATAGCAATACCACCGATACTTGCAAGGTTCGCAGGCAATAATGCAATGCCGCTCCCCATCATATTACCGGCAACAACACCGGTACAGGCAAATAGCCCGATCTTCTTGGCAGAACTCATGCTCTTCTCCTAATTTCATTTTTGAATTTGGAGTCCGGGTCATGATGCGTAACTATTTACTGACCAGACCAAACTGGCGACAAGATTACTCAAAAAAAAAGATTAATCCTAAAGATTAGGTGAAATAACACAAAAGTTTCTGTAAGTGAGAACTTGAGGTTTTTTATTAACACATCAGGATCGCAAGTTGATATCATGAAAAGATAAACATTCAATATTTACAATGAATTAAGAAATGTTTTTCGGTTAAATTTCTGTTATAAAAAATATGCGACAAATAAATTGCCGCAACATATTATACCAACAATAACATACAAAAAATCAACAACAAATATTCCCGAGCATGAGTCAACCCGGGAGTCACTTATTCTGAAGCGAGAAATTTGTCGAGATAAGGTACAACATAAGGAACAGAAGTCTGGAATATACCATTTTCAATCCAGTAAAGGGTGTTTGCCCCTGGGCGTAAATTAAAGGCGGTGAGATATGCATCAGTTGCTTCCCGGTTCATCCCCTTCATTTCATAAACCTTGCCAAGCAACACATAATTTAGCCAGGACATTTCAAGATCAATGCCAGTATTTATCGACTGGTAAGACTCATCTGTTTTACCTTTTACCAGAGCACTGACCGCTTTTATTTGATATATAATGGACAGGTTGTTCAATTCCGGCAGTGTAACAATGTTATCTATTTCTGTATTCAGTGCTGCTAATTGTTTTTCATCTAAAGGATGTTGAGAATGGCGCACGATATCAACTAATGCTTTTTCTGCTCTTGCGTAGGTAAATTCTGGGGATGATTGAACAATCTCACCTAGTAATTCACTGGCACGGTTCAATGATTTATCATCGCCATGCAGTAAATAATCATGAGCCTGATAAAAATTAGTTAATAACGCACCACGATGCGGCAAAATTTGCTGGAGCATCTCCTGCATTCGTTGTGGCCACGGTTGGTTTAACGCTTTTGATAAACTCTCCAGTAAATCATTTTGAATCGCCAGCTGATTACCGTTAGTGATGACATAACGTTTATCCAGCATGGTTGAACCATCTGCATTGTCTACCAATTTTACCGACATAAAGCATTGTTGAGCACGGTATTGGCGCTGATTAACAAACGCAATAGATAATGTTTTACCGGAACTGCTCGGTTCATCAATGTTGTAGTTGATTTTGTCATGCACCATAAAGGTGGAGAAGGTGTTAAGTGATGTCGCCACCAAATCACCCACGCCTATCGCGTAAGAGAGCTGATACGGGGAACTCCAGCTGTTACAACTTTTATTTACCATATTAATGTCAATATCGCGTGGATTGAGCAAAATACGCGATTTGCTCATAGGAAGACGTGTATCAAGACTTGAAAACGCTACCAGTGCTACACAGATACCTAACGACAACAGGAAAAAAAACCATACCCAAAAGGTAGTGAATCGTTTGCTTTTAACTGTGGATTGTTCAGGTGGTGTTGCGGTGTTTTGAATGTTAAGACTTTGGGAGGGAGAATCTGTGTCAGGAACCGCCTCTGGTATAGGGGGAGGCGAAGATAGCATTATTTCCTCTCCCTCTTCTTCGCTGTACCAGATAACCGGCACCATTAATTTATAGCCGCGCTTTGGTACAGTAGCGATATAGACAGGACTATCTTCATCATTATCTTTTAATGACTTACGTAGTTCTGAGATACTCTGCGTCACAACGTGATTGGTGACAATACTTCTCTTCCAGACATTATCGATAAGTTCATCCCTGCTAAGTACTTCGCCACTGTGTTGAGCAAAGAAAACCAGAAGATCGATTAATCTCGGCTCAAGGGTAAGTTGACGCCCATTGCGGCTAATTTGGTTTATGGACGGAGTAACAAGCCATTCGCCAACGCGAACTACAGGTTGTTGCATAATAGAAACTCATTCGAAAAGGGAATGATGCAATGATAATTGCCATGACCTATTTTTACCATCTATAGATGGGTTTATTTACATATTATTGGTGAATGTAAGACGTTATTTTTACCCGCCATAAACTTCTTGATTACATAGTATTACGAAAGGAGTTTAATGAGCACCAGAAGTAATTTACCTTACCATCATTATTCATCATCTTTGCCAAAGAAAAATGTGCAGAAAATAATCTATGGAAAATTGCCCGGAGCGCTTACTATTTTAATGGATTGTTAGTCTTTGCATGAGCAAGCGGACTGATACATTTCTCTTTGTTCTCATTCAGAAAATCTCATCAGTCGGCGTTCTGCCCGATGTTGTGCTTTATATATGTCATCGGCAACGATACCGTTAAGCTCTTGATGACATCATTTGATTTTCAACTGCATCACGCAGCCGCACGACATTTCGTGAGAGTCATTCATAGCTTAGGGATAAATTTCCCAGAGCTGGGGTATACCCGCAACATGCTGGCGATGTGGGAAAATTTGGTTGAGATTGTTAGAAATGATTTGAAGGCAGAACGCTTAAATCACATGGCGTCCTGAAACGAAAAACGGACCTCCGTGGAGGTCCGTTTATATGAATTTGGTGCCCGGACTCGGAATCGAACCAAGGACACGGGGATTTTCAATCCCCTGCTCTACCGACTGAGCTATCCGGGCAACGGGGCGCATTAAACCGTAATCTGCACATCTCGTCAACCTAATTTCAGTAAAAGCGATTCAACTGCTTAAGATTGCGGCAAATCGCTTCTTTTCTGTGTTTCTGTCAGGTCAGTGCGCCACCCTGGCGGCAGCGAGCGAAGCGCAGGATATCTTCTGCCAGCCGATGTGCGGTGTCGACATCCGCGTGGCTACGATTCACCAGCATTCGGCTTAAACAGCCTTCCAGCACCAGTTCCATCTGCTTTGCTACCATCGCCGGATCGTCAACTTCCAGCGTGGTTAACAGTTCGTGGGTGAAATCGTAGGCCGCGCTTTTTTGCTGATCGGCCAGTTGATGAATAGGGTGGCCAGGATCGGGATAAAACGTACAGGCAGCGATAAACAGACAGCCCGGATAGCGGTTGTTTTTAACGCACTCCGATAACGCCTGATAACGTGCCAGCAGCTTTTGTTCGGCGGTTTGCGTTTCGTCCAGCATCAGCTGACGACGCCAGACATCTATCTGTTGGCTAAGATAGCGCAGCGCATCATAGAGGATTGCCTCTTTGTCTGGCCAGAAGCGGCGTAGCTCGTCCAGTGGATAATCCACACGTTCAGCAACCATCTCCAGCGTGGTGTTGGCAATCCCTTGTAATTCTAATAATTTCAGGGCTTCTCCCAGTACATCTTCACGTTGCACGCTATTTTCCTCCGTCTTTCCCACTGCAAGTGTCGTTCACGGTTGGCGATCGCGCAAATGTGCACTGAAGGTTTCAGCATCCATAAAGCCCGTGACGCGTGCTTGTGGATGCTCCTGGCCTTGTCCGTCAAAAAAGAGAATTGTCGGTAGGCCAAGGACATTAAGATGCTTTAACAGCGCCACATCTTGGGCGTCGTTGGCAGTGACGTTGGCCTGAAGTAATACCGTGTCTGCTAACGCTTTTTGCACCTGCGGGTCGCTGAAGGTGTATTTCTCAAACTCTTTACAGGCGACGCACCAGTCGGCATAGAGATCTAACATCACTGGTTTGCCTTTGGCTTCAACGAGCGCCTGATTTAACTCATCTACCGTTTTGATTTGTGTAAAGTTGAGATGCGTCTGAGTTTGCGCGGTATGCGTCGCACCAAATGCCCAATCCTGAAGTGGGCGCACGCTAACCAATGCTGCTGCCAGCAGAATTATTTGCACTACGCTCATCCAGCCGCGTTTGGCCTGTAGGCTGGTGATAAAGGCCCAGCCAAAGAATGCGACACCAAGCGCCGACCACAAGCGTAATCCCCATATATCACCAATCACTCGCTCCAGCAGGAAGACCGGCAGTGCGAGGATCACAAAACCAAACGCGGTTTTGACTTGTTCCATCCACGGGCCGCTTTTCGGCAGCAAGCGGTTACCAAAGACGGTAATTAGCATCAGCGGCAGGCCCATGCCCAACGCATAGAGATAAAGCGTGCCGCCGCCCAGCCACATGTTCCCGCTTTGGGCGATATACAGCAGAATCGCGCTAAGCGGTGCGGTGGTGCATGGTGAACAGATCAGTCCGGCAATCGCCCCCATAACAAATACACCGCCAGGTGAGCCGCCCTGTTGGCGATTGCTCATCAGCGTGAGGCGCGTTTGCAGCGAAGAGGGGAGTTGCAGGGTAAACAAGCCAAACATTGACATCGCCAGCAAGGTAAAGACGATAGCGAGGCCAATGAGCACGTATGGGTGCTGTAGCGCCGCCTGGAACTGTAACCCTGCGGCGGCAACCACCAGACCCAGTGCAGTGTAAGTCAGCGCCATCCCCTGCACATAAATAAAGGTCAGCAACAATGCTCTGGCAGTGGAGAGCCGCTGTTTACCGCCCAGCACGATGCCAGAAATCAGTGGGTACATTGGCAGCACGCATGGCGTAAAGGCGATACCAATACCGATCAACAACGCCCAGAGCGCGGAAAAGGGCAATTGCGCGGTGGGCTGCTCTTGCTGCGGAACAGACACAAGCTGTGACGCTGCGTTGTTGGCGACCACTTCGCTTAACGGAACGGTTTTGGTTTCTGGCGGATAACAGAAACCAGCATCAGCACAGCCCTGGTAGGTGACAGTTAACGTCGCTCCCGCACTCGCCTGGTTGATGGTTACGGGAAGCGTCAGCCGATCGCGGTAAATCTCGCTTTTGCCGTAAAACTCATCTTCATGCCAGACGCCTTGCGGCAGCTGCACGTCGGCAATTTTCGCGTGTTCCGGCGTAATGCGGACCTGTTTACGGTAGAGGTAGTAACCGTCTTTGATCTGCCAGGTCAGATTCAGGTCATGTTGGTTTTGCTGAAAATCAAAAGCAAAGGCTTGATCCGCGGGGACAAATTGTGAACGTCCCGGCGCGTCGAATAATCCGGCAAAAACGGAAGTGCTGCAAAGTAGCAGGATCAGCGTAAAGATGCGTTGAGCCATGAGAGGTAATCTGTGTCTCCGTGTGTAACAGGTAAAACCAGAAGTTCCGGGGTTTGATATGGATGATGAGACTTCAGGCATTCCAGCAGTGCCTGCTGGAGAGATACGGTAGTTTTTAAAATCATCTGCACTTCGTATTCTTGCTCCAGCTTACCTTCCCAGTAATAGAGAGAGGTAGCGCCGGGGATCAAGGTCGCGCAGGCCGCCAGTTTTTCCGCCAGCACTTTGGCGGCTAAATCCTGGGCTGTCGCTTCATCCGGTGCCGTACATAGCACCACGACAGACGCGGTATTCGAACTTTTTTCATCAAGCATAAACACCTCGCAAGAACAGATGGAACCGCAAGAGAGAGGTCACTATACAACGGACGGGGGAAGGATGTTAGTCGGCGGGAAAGAAAGCGGGGCCTGAAGCCCCGCGATTGGTCATTACAGCATGAAGCTACCCAGCAAGAAGCCGAAGCAAACGGCCAGGGCAACACCCAGAGTACCCGGGATGAAGAACGGATGGTTGAAGACGAATTTACCGATACGGGTAGTACCCGTGTCATCCATCTGAACCGCAGCAACCAGCGTCGGGTAGGTCGGCAGAATGAACAGACCAGACACCGCAGCGAAAGAAGCAACAGCGGTCAGCGGAGAAACGTTCAGTGCCAGAGCCATCGGCATCAGTGCTTTTGCGGTTGCAGCCTGAGAGTACAGCAGAGCAGAAGCAAAGAAGAAGATGACGGCCAGCAGCCACGGATGACCCTGAATCACTTCACCAGCGGTATCTTTGATCCAGTCGATGTTGTTGGAAACGAAAGTATCGCCCAGCCACGCAACACCCAGGATACAAATACAGGCGCTCATACCTGCTTTGAAGGTGCTGGAGTTGAGGATGTTGTCGGTATCAACTTTACAGATAACGGTGGTCAGAGTTGCAACGCTGAGCATGATGATCAGGATTGCGTTAGTGGTGTTCATCAGCGGTTTCTCAACCAGGCCCATGCTCGGGCTGTTGATGATTGCATAGATAACCACGCCAACTACGCCCAGCAGGAACAGCCAGACGGAAGTTTTTGCACCGGATTTGATTTCAATCTGCTTTTCACCGCGCAGTTCAACCAGGCCCTCTTCCAGACGTTTGCGATAAATCGGATCGTCAGAGAGTTTGGAGTTGAACAGCATAGTGACCAGGAAGGACATCACCAGAACCGCCAGCAGGGTGGACGGGATGACCACGGAGAGCAGATGGAGGTAGCTGATGCCATGACCTTCCATTACGGAAGACATGTAAACCACGGCCGCTGAGATTGGCGATGCGGTGATCGCAATCTGCGCGGATACCACTGCAGTAGACAGCGGACGGCAAGGTTTAACGCCTTGTTCCTTCGCAACTTCAGCGATAACTGGCAGTGTCGCCAGAGAGATGTTGCCAGTACCAGCAAAGATAGTCAGGAAATAGGTCACGATCGGTGCGAGGATCGTGATGTATTTCGGGTTACGGCGCAGCAGCTTTTCTGTCTGATGAACCAGATAGTCCAGACCGCCAGCAACCTGCATGGCAGAAATAGCGGCGATAACCGCCATGATAATGGAAATGACATCGAACGGGATGTTACCAGGTTTTACGCCAATAGCGGCAAGAACCAGTACCCCCAATCCGCCTGCAAAACCAATACCTATTCCCCCCAATCTGGCGCCCAAGAAGATCGCCAGCAAAACTATGATGAGTTCTACAACTAGCATATTAGCCTTCCTTGTTTTTTAACAAGTTGATATTAGGTTGTTATTTTTAAGTTACTGCTCACAAGAAAAAAGGCACGTCATCTGACGTGCCTTCTTTATTTGTACTACCCTGTACGATTACTGTTCGCTTTCATCAGTATAGCGTTTTGCTTTGTAAGCCGGGTGCATCAGATTCTGTACGGAGAAAATATCGTCAAGTTCCGCTTCAGTCAACAGACCGCGTTCCAGAACGACTTCACGTACACTCTTACCGGTTTCGGCACAGATTTTACCCACGATGTCACCGTTGTGGTGACCGATGAACGGGTTCAGGTAAGTAACGATACCGATAGAGTTGTAAACGTAACCTTCGCACACTTCTTTGTTAGCCGTGATGCCGTTAATGCATTTTTCCAGCAGGTTGTAGCAAGCGTTGGTCAGAATGTGAACGGATTCGAACATGGCCTGGCCAATGACCGGCTCCATAACGTTCAACTGCAGCTGACCTGCTTCTGCTGCCATGGTAACAGTGGTGTCGTTACCGATGACTTTGAAGCATACCTGGTTAACCACTTCCGGAACAACCGGGTTTACTTTAGCTGGCATGATGGAAGAGCCCGCCTGCAGTTCCGGCAGGTTGATCTCGTTCAGGCCGGCACGTGGGCCAGAAGAGAGCAAGCGCAGGTCGTTACAGATTTTGGACATCTTCACAGCCAGGCGTTTCAGCGCGCCGTGAACCATAACATAAGCGCCGCAGTCAGAGGTCGCTTCGATCAAGTCTTCAGCCGGTACGCATGGGAAGCCAGTGACTTCAGCCAGTTTTTTCACTGCCAGCGGAGAGTACTCTTTCGGCGTGTTCAGACCAGTACCGATTGCTGTTGCGCCAAGGTTAACTTCCAGCAGCAGCTCAGCGGTACGTTGAATATTTTTCACTTCTTCTTTCAGCAGGATGCTGAAAGCGCGGAATTCCTGACCGAGGGTCATCGGTACTGCGTCCTGCAGCTGGGTACGACCCATTTTCAGGATGTCCTGGAATTCGACAGCTTTACGTTCAAAGCCTTCACGCAGTTGGTTAATCGCATCTACCAGCTTAATCAGGGAAGAGTAAACTGCGATACGGAAACCGGTCGGGTAGGCGTCGTTAGTGGACTGACATTTGTTAACATGGTCGTTCGGGTTCAGGTACTGATATTCACCTTTCTGGTGACCCATCAGTTCCAGACCGATATTGGCCAGCACTTCGTTGGTGTTCATGTTTACGGAAGTACCTGCGCCGCCCTGGTAGACGTCTACCGGGAACTGATCCATGCATTTTCCGTTGTTCAGGACTTCATCACATGCGGCAATGATGGCATTCGCTACACTTTTAGGAATGGTTTGCAGCTCTTTGTTTGCCATAGCTGCGGCTTTTTTAACCATTACCATACCGCGAACAAATTCAGGAATATCACTGATTTTGTTGTTGCTGATATAGAAGTTTTCAATCGCTCTCAGAGTGTGAACACCATAGTAGGCATCAGCTGGAACTTCCCTGGTACCCAACAGATCTTCTTCGATACGAATGTTGTTTGACATGTGAACCTTCTTTTTCAAGCTGCCAATGATTTGCTTTAAACACACAGAATATATGTGGTTTCGAATGTTTTTCGACCGACGATTATCCCCTGCATCGACCGAATACCCGAGATCATATGCTGCTTGAGGATTTCTACCGTAATCTGGATCACTTTAAGTGTCGGTTTTTACCCCTTAATTATTAATTTGTGAAATAGATCACCGCTTTGGGATTACTACCAAAAATAGTTGCGCAAACATCTTGAAATTTTGCTAATGACCACAATATAAGCTGAACGCGATTCGCAACCCATTCAGGTAGCCGGGTTTAACCGGCTGCTATTACAGGAGAAACCTTTGCGCTGGTTACCTTTTATTGCCATTTTCCTTTATGTCTATATTGAGATTTCAATCTTTATTCAGGTTGCCCATGTATTGGGGGTATTGCTGACCCTCGTGCTGGTTATATTCACGTCAGTTATCGGTATGTCACTGGTACGTAACCAGGGCTTTAAGAATTTCGTGCTGATGCAGCAAAAAATGGCGGCAGGTGAAAACCCAGCGGCGGAGATGATTAAAAGTGTTTCGCTGATCATTGCCGGTTTGCTGCTTTTATTACCGGGCTTTTTCACCGACTTCCTCGGCCTTCTGCTTTTATTACCGCCGGTGCAAAAGCATCTGACGGTGAAGTTGATGCCGCATTTGCGCTTTTCTCGCATGCCAGGCGGCGGTTTTAGCGCCGGGACCGGTGGCGGTAATACTTTTGATGGTGAGTACCAGCGAAAGGATGATGAGCGCGACCGCCTTGATCATAAAGACGATCGCCAGGATTAATGCCGAAACGCCGGATTATGTGGTTATGCCATTTTCCGGCGTTTTTCGTTTTGGCAGAAACAGCCATAACCCCGCCAGCATGATCAGCGCATAGAGACTTTTCCAGCCGACCATTGCCAGTAACAGAACGCATAACAGCCCGCCAACCACCGCCAGTAGTCGATAACGTCCTTGCAATAATTTACAGCCTGCCAGCATGCATAACAGATAAATCATAATAAAGATGCCATTGGCATAGATGATAAGTGCGTCCAGATTGATCTCTAAAGCATGAATCACCAACGTGCTCACCACGCAGCAGCCGAGCACCGCATTGAGGGCATTACGCGGAATATGACGAGAAGAGAGGCGTGCCAGGTAGTGGTCAGGATTATGTTGCGCTTGTGACCAGACCAGGCGGGCGAAACTCTGTATATAAATGTTGAGACTGGCAAAGCAGGCCAGATAGCCAATCACGCAGGCAATCCATAACGCCCCTACACCGAACAGCTGCACCACAATTTTTGGAAGCGATGCTGCCGCTGCCATTTTTTCACCGTAGGCGTCGAAGTGTAAGACGACTACCGTACAGCCCCAGTAGACTAATCCTGCCAGCAGCAGACCAATCATCAACGCGCGAGGAAAATCACGCTCTGGATTTTTAAATTCCGAGGCAAGATGGGCAAATGCTTCCAGACCGACAAAGCACCAGAACATCACTGATAACGCAGCAAATAACCCGGTAAGTTCGATATTACCAGGTGCAGGGAAGGGGATATTCGCAGGTTGGATATCACCCGCCCACCAGATAGCGACAATCAGCGCGACGATAAGTCCGGCAATAACTGTTTGTAGATTAGCACTGGAATTGGCACCGCGAGTACCGATATACCACACCAACGCCAGCGTACCGAGTTCTGCTAACAACAGTTGCCAGCTATGCCAGCCAAACATCGCCTGGCCGAACCCGGCAGCAATTTGTAGCGCGGCAGGCAAACCCACGGGAATGACCGATAAAAATAACCAGCCGGTGACTCGCTCAAGCCGCGAACCAAACGCCATACCGACGAAGTGTGCGACGCCGCCTGCACTGGGATAGTGGCGACCCAGAATCGCAAACACAATTGCAATCGGGAACACTAAGATAATCAAAACGGGCCACGCCCACAGGCTGGTATTGCCTGCTACCAGTGCAGCTAACGCAGGAACGGCAAACACGCCAGTGCCTAATAATGACGTCGATAGCAGGCCGATGCCCTGGGCCAGCCCCAGTTCTTGTTTGAGTCCACTCATGGGTTGATGTCCGATTGCGCCCAAATCTTGGGCAACTGCGTAGATTTTCGATGGTAGCACAATCAGATTCGCTTATGACGGCGATGAATAAATTGCGATGAAATGTGAGGTGAATCAGTGTTTTCACCCGATTTTGTGCTGATCAGAATTTTTTTTCATTTTCCCCCTTGAAGGGGCGAAGCCTCACCCCCATTTCTCTGGTCACCAGCCGGGAAACCACTTAAGGTCCGGCGTCACCCATAACAGATACGGACTTTCTCAAAGGAGAGTTATCAATGAATATTCGTCCATTGCATGATCGCGTGATCGTCAAGCGTAAAGAAGTTGAAACTAAATCTGCTGGCGGCATCGTTCTGACCGGCTCTGCAGCGGCTAAATCTACCCGTGGCGAAGTGCTGGCTGTCGGCAATGGCCGTATCCTTGAAAATGGCGAAGTGAAGCCGCTGGACGTGAAAGTTGGCGACATCGTTATTTTCAACGATGGCTACGGTGTGAAATCTGAGAAGATCGACAATGAAGAAGTGTTGATCATGTCCGAAAGCGACATTCTGGCAATTGTTGAAGCGTAATCCGCGCACGACACTGAACATACGAATTTAAGGAATAAAGATAATGGCAGCTAAAGACGTAAAATTCGGTAACGACGCTCGTGTGAAAATGCTGCGCGGCGTAAACGTACTGGCAGATGCAGTGAAAGTTACCCTCGGTCCGAAAGGCCGTAACGTAGTTCTGGATAAATCTTTCGGTGCACCGACCATCACCAAAGATGGTGTTTCCGTTGCTCGTGAAATCGAACTGGAAGACAAGTTCGAAAACATGGGTGCGCAGATGGTGAAAGAAGTTGCCTCTAAAGCGAACGACGCTGCAGGCGACGGTACCACCACCGCAACCGTACTGGCTCAGGCTATCATCACTGAAGGCCTGAAAGCTGTTGCTGCGGGCATGAACCCGATGGACCTGAAACGTGGTATCGACAAAGCCGTTACCGCTGCAGTTGAAGAACTGAAAGCCCTGTCCGTACCGTGCTCTGACTCTAAAGCGATTGCTCAGGTTGGTACCATCTCCGCTAACTCCGACGAAACCGTAGGTAAACTGATCGCTGAAGCGATGGACAAAGTCGGTAAAGAAGGCGTTATCACCGTTGAAGACGGTACCGGTCTGCAGGATGAACTGGACGTGGTTGAAGGTATGCAGTTCGACCGTGGCTACCTGTCACCTTACTTCATCAACAAGCCGGAAACTGGCGCAGTAGAACTGGAAAGCCCGTTCATCCTGCTGGCTGACAAGAAAATCTCCAACATCCGCGAAATGCTGCCGGTTCTGGAAGCTGTTGCCAAAGCAGGCAAACCGCTGCTGATCATCGCTGAAGATGTAGAAGGCGAAGCGCTGGCAACTCTGGTTGTTAACACCATGCGTGGCATCGTGAAAGTTGCTGCGGTTAAAGCTCCGGGCTTCGGCGATCGTCGTAAAGCTATGCTGCAGGATATCGCAACCCTGACTGGCGGTACCGTGATCTCTGAAGAGATCGGTATGGAGCTGGAAAAAGCAACCCTGGAAGACCTGGGTCAGGCTAAACGTGTTGTGATCAACAAAGACACCACCACTATCATCGATGGCGTGGGTGAAGAAGCTGCAATCCAGGGCCGTGTTGCTCAGATCCGTCAGCAGATTGAAGAAGCAACTTCTGACTACGACCGTGAAAAACTGCAGGAGCGCGTAGCGAAACTGGCAGGCGGCGTTGCAGTTATCAAAGTTGGTGCTGCTACCGAAGTTGAAATGAAAGAGAAAAAAGCACGCGTTGAAGACGCCCTGCACGCGACCCGTGCTGCGGTAGAAGAAGGCGTGGTTGCTGGTGGTGGTGTTGCGCTGATCCGCGTAGCGTCTAAACTGGCAGACCTGCGTGGTCAGAACGAAGACCAGAACGTAGGTATCAAAGTTGCACTGCGTGCAATGGAAGCTCCGCTGCGTCAGATCGTCCTGAACTGCGGCGAAGAACCGTCTGTTGTTGCTAACACCGTTAAAGGCGGCGACGGCAACTACGGTTACAACGCAGCAACCGAAGAATACGGCAACATGATCGACATGGGTATCCTGGACCCAACCAAAGTAACCCGCTCTGCTCTGCAGTACGCGGCTTCTGTGGCTGGCCTGATGATCACCACCGAGTGCATGGTTACCGACCTGCCGAAAAACGATGCAGCTGACTTAGGCGCTGCTGGCGGTATGGGCGGCATGGGTGGCATGGGCGGCATGATGTAATTGCCCTGCACCTCGCAGAAATAAACAAACCCCCGGGCAGAAATGTCTGGGGGTTTTTCTTTTGGTCATCTTTCTAGTATAAGATTCAGACACGGACGACGCGAGTGGCGTCCAGCTCATTGATTATGGGGAATAACATGCACGTAAAATACTTAGCAGGGATTGTCGGTGCCGCGCTACTGATGGCGGGTTGTAGCTCCAGCAACGAATTGAGTGCTGCCGGTCAGAGTGTACGCATTGTGGACGAGCAGCCAGGCGCAGAGTGCCAGTTGATTGGTACTGCGACAGGTAAGCAAAGTAACTGGCTTTCCGGGCAACACGGTGAAGAAGGCGGTTCTATGCGTGGTGCGGCAAACGATCTGCGCAACCAGGCAGCGGCAATGGGTGGTAACGTGATTTATGGTATCAGCAGCCCGTCGCAGGGAATGTTGTCCAGTTTTGTCCCGACGGATAGCCAGATTATCGGCCAGGTATATAAGTGCCCGAATTGATGTGATTCAGAGGCTGGATGACTCCAGCCTCGCATTAGCAAAGATGAGATTATTTCGCTTGTGGTGCACTTTTGCTGATGGACTGAACACGTAAGTGATGCAGCGCGCGTAAGCATTGATCCTGGGTTAGCGGTTGGGTGTTATTTGCCGCTACGGTGCGAACATAGACCTGACATGGCACACCCGCGAGTTTTTTCAGTCTAGGGCTGAAATCAAGCATTCGGCGAGTGATCGCCTCCACTTCTTTACCCGGCGTTGCTTCACGCGTTTTCACCACCGCGCCGCTAAATTGCTCTTTGCCATTTTCATCTTTAAAGCGATAAAGCACTGCCAGATAATGGTTGAACAAGTTATGTTTCCATTCTGGTTGGGAATAGGTGTCATATTCCAGATTGCCATTGTCCTGGCAGTCAACGTCGTATAACGGCAGGAAATCTAACAGTGAGGTAATACGTAATGCCAGTTCACGCATTTCCGCATTATTAATTGCATGAATGATTGCTCGCGCCAGCATTTCAATCTGCAACTCATTGATGACTAACTCACATTTGCTACCGTCATGTAGCGTTAATACGAAGGTAAGATTTTCACCCTGATTATCGGTAAGTTCCAGCGTGTTAACTCGACGATTAATATCGGCATTTTTAAGCTCATCAACCAGAATTTCTGGGATATTTTCTGCCATTTTCTTAATGACTTTATCGCGAGCTTGCTCATACTGAAGGCGTGCTGCAGCATCCAGTTTATGCTTTTGATGCAGACGGCTTTCCAGCGCAATCAGCAGGTCGCGCAGTTCCATGACAGACAGAAAGAACAACGATTCTTTATTGCGAGGCTCTTTAATTTTCAGCGCCAGTGCAATGAAATTATTACTCTTGCGAATAACACCGGTATTAACACCCTTGATGCTTATGGCCATGTAGGTTCTCCCTAACCATTTCTCAATTAAATAATTAATTTTAATTTATAAGCCAGATAAATGGGCTTGGTAGTAATAGTTGTTAAAATAACATAAATAGCCGTGCTCACTCTATATAAACAGAAAAGAAAGGTTAATTATTGGTGTTGGTTATATAAAAAGTAATAACAGCAATATATATGAATAATTAAAGGTTATGCAACGTGCAAAGATTAAACTTCCCTGTTTAATCAGTTACTGCTGGCGTAGCTGGAGATCCAGTGGCGTTTTACTGGGTTCGCCGCCAATCTCGCGCGCCAGTTTCGGCACCAGATATCCCGACACCAGCGTCAGCAACTCACGCATAATCTGCCGTGCTTCGTCATCACTCACCATAAAATGCGCCGCGCCCTGCACTTTATCGAGCACATGCAGGTAATACGGCATCACGCCCGCATCGAACAACGCATTACTCAGGTTTGCCAGCGTTTGTGCGTTATCGTTCACACCACGTAACAGAACGCTCTGGTTCAGCAAAGTAACGCCTACCCGGCGCAACTTAGCCATCGCCTGGCGGAATGTTTCATCTACCTCATTGGCATGGTTGATGTGATTCACCAGCAAGATTTGCAGCGTAGAATGTGAAAAGCGTTCGACCAGCGCATCTGTGATGCGTGCCGGGATCACAATCGGCAGACGGCTGTGAATCCGCAGACGTTTGATATGCGGGATGGCTTCCAGTTGTGTGAGCAACCAGTCCAGCTCGTGATCTTTCGCCATCAGCGGATCGCCGCCGGAGAAAATCATCTCGTCCAGTTCCGGATGCGCTGCAACATACTCAAGTGCCGTCTGCCAGTTTCGCTTGTTGCCCTGATTTTCGGCATACGGGAAATGGCGACGAAAGCAATAACGGCAATTTACCGCACAGCCGCCTTTGACCAGCAATAGCGCCCGGTTGTGGTATTTATGCAACAAACCAGGCACTACGCTGTGCTGTTCTTCCAGCGGGTCGGTGGAGAATCCGGGCGCGACGACAAACTCATCTTGCGAGGTAAGTACCTGACGCAAAAGTGGATCGTCCGGATTGCCTTTCTCCATGCGATCGATAAATGAGCGGGGAACACGCAGGGCAAACAGCTTTTTGGCGCTGCGTCCGGCCAACAGTTTTTCGTCCGCGTCTATATTCAAAAGACGCAGAAGTTCATCAGGATCGGTCACAACATCGGCAAGTTGCGTTAACCAATCTTCTCTGGATGGGGTATTTAGGGTTACAATATGCGCCATTTTGTGGCTTAGCTACCAATTAACAAATTTCAGAGGGCCTTATGGCAACGTACTATAGCAACGATTTTCGTGCTGGTCTTAAAATCATGTTAGACGGCGAACCTTACGCGGTTGAAGCGAGTGAATTCGTAAAACCGGGTAAAGGCCAGGCATTTGCTCGCGTTAAACTGCGTCGTCTGCTGACCGGTACTCGCGTAGAAAAAACCTTCAAATCTACTGATTCCGCTGAAGGCGCTGATGTTGTCGATATGAACCTGACTTACCTGTACAACGACGGTGAGTTCTGGCACTTCATGAACAACGAAACTTTCGAGCAACTGTCTGCTGATGCAAAAGCAATTGGCGACAACGCTAAATGGTTGCTGGATCAGGCAGAGTGTATCGTAACTCTGTGGAATGGTCAGCCGATCTCCGTTACTCCGCCGAACTTTGTTGAACTGGAAATCGTTGATACCGATCCAGGCCTGAAAGGTGATACCGCAGGTACTGGCGGCAAACCGGCTACCCTGTCTACTGGCGCTGTGGTTAAAGTTCCGCTGTTCGTGCAGATCGGCGAAGTCATCAAAGTGGATACCCGCTCTGGTGAATACGTCTCTCGCGTGAAGTAATGCGGTTTTGGTGCGGCCTGTTGGCTGCACCATCACTTATTCTGGTCAGAGATGATGAAACGCCTTATCGTTCTTGTTTTGCTTGCCAGCACGCTGCTCACGGGCTGTAACACCGCTCGCGGTTTCGGCGAAGATATCAAACATCTCGGCAACTCCATCTCCCGCGCTGCCAGCTAATTTTTCTTCTCTTCCGAAAAATCATCAGATTTCCATCATTTTTGGCGATGTTGTCTATTATTAATTTGCTATAGGCAAACATAAATAACATTACCTAAAAGGAAGACGTTATGGTGAAGAAGACAATTGCAGCGATCTTTTCTGTTCTGGTGCTTTCAACAGTATTAACTGCTTGCAACACCACGCGTGGCGTTGGTGAAGATATCTCTGATGGCGGTAACGCGATTTCTGGTGCAGCAACAAAAGCACAGCAATAAGCAATAACGGTACGACAGCTGTGTCGTGCCGTTTGTTTTTTTGCGATAGTCACTAAGGTAATAGTTGAAATTCCCCTGCCACCTGGCAAAATACCCGTTCAACCATTAGCTTTGCAGGACGACCTGCAAACGCATCTTTTCACCGGGGACGGCCCCAATTCTCCGGAGCCTGATATGTCCTGGATTATCTTAGTTATTGCTGGTCTGCTGGAAGTGGTATGGGCCGTTGGCCTGAAATATACCCACGGCTTTAGTCGTTTGACGCCAAGTGTTATTACCGTGACGGCGATGATTGTCAGTATGGCGTTACTTGCCTGGGCGATGAAATCGTTACCGGTGGGGACGGCTTATGCTGTGTGGACGGGGATTGGCGCAGTCGGCGCGGCTATCACCGGCATTGTGCTGCTCGGTGAGTCCGCTAATCCGATGCGCCTGGCGAGTCTGGCGTTAATCGTATTGGGGATTATTGGCCTGAAACTTAGC
Source organism: Escherichia sp. HH091_1A (assembly GCF_030295175.1). Lineage (NCBI taxonomy): Bacteria > Pseudomonadati > Pseudomonadota > Gammaproteobacteria > Enterobacterales > Enterobacteriaceae > Escherichia > Escherichia sp. HH091_1A. The sequence continues at coordinate 5,086,276 of NZ_AP025747.1, forward strand.
ACTCACTAACTACCGGGCTGCTGTACCCAAATAAACTTACTGACATCAAACCCTTCCCGGGTCGCGACTGCCAGCATCTCCTGTTTCACTTCGTCAGAAATGGTTGGCGTGCGGGAGAGTATCCACAGGTAGTCGCGGTCCGGGCCGCAAACCAGCGCATGGCGGTATTCCCGATCGAGTGCAATAACGTTATAACCGCCATAGAAAGGACCAAAGAATGACACTTTCAGCGCAGCGCGGGTAGGCGCGCCGGTAAAGTACGCTTTCCCTTCACTCTGCTGCCACATTTCTCTGTCAGGGTTATAGCCTTTATTAATGACATTCAGGCCGCCGTCATCTCGTAGGCTGTATGTTGCGGTGACTTTTTCCAGTCCACGTTCAAAGCGGTGATCAAAACGGGCAATCTCATACCAGGTACCGAGATAGCGTTTAGCGTCGAAATTATTCACTACTGTCACGCCACGCGGCGGCGTAGGAGAACTGCAGGCAACGACCAGAAATGCAGCTGTCGCTGCGGCAACGAGAGGGAGCAGGCGCATAAATGTTTCCTTACTGGTTTTTTTCTAAGTGTAGATGACAGCAAGGAAAAGCGCAGAAAAGGTCCGAAAATTCGGACCCGATGAAATTTTACTGTAGAGCGTTGATAATCTGCCAGGCGGCGGCGACTCTCGCTGGATTGGGATAATTTTTGTTAGCCAGCATCACGATACCCAGCTCTTTTTCTGGAATAAACGCGACATAGCTACCAAATCCGCCGGTCGCCCCCGTTTTATGTACCCATGATGCGCGTACTGCAGGAGTTGGGGGCGTAATCGCTTTTACGGGGCGTGCTGCCAGTGCAATTTTATTGTCACTGCCGTTAATGATAATGTCAGGATTTACCGGCCAGTCCAGCATTTCCCAGCCCAGGCCCTGATACATATCGCCGGTTTGCCAGTAGCGAGATTGTGCCAGTTGTATCCCTTGTTGAAGTGTTTTCTCATTGATATCACGGGGGGTTAAATTGCTTTGCACCCAGCGGGCCATATCTTCAATGGTCGACTTCACACCATAAGCTTCAGCGTCTAATGCCCCTGGCGAAACATGCACTGCCTTACCTTCGCGATATCCCCAGGCGTAATGCTTTTCTTCTGCGGGCGGCACATTAATCCACGTATGGTTGAGTTTGAGTGGCTGGAAAACACGAGTTTGCATCGCCTGTTCAAAGCTCAAATCGGATGGTTTCACAGCCAGTGCGCCGAACAACCCAATACTGGCGTTGGCATACAGACGTTGTGTTCCTGGAGCCCATGCAGGCTGCCAGTTTTGATAGAAGCGCAGCAAGTCGCTTGAGGATTTAACGTCATCCGGCACCTGTAATGGCAGGCCGCCAGCGGTGTAGGTCGCAAGATGTAATAGTGTGATCCCATTCCACTGTTTAGCGGTAAGTTCAGGCCAGTATTTTGTCGCGGGATCGCTTAGGTTGATTTCCCCTCGCGCAATAGCGTCGCCACCAAGCACGCCCGTAAATGTTTTGCTGACCGAACCTAACTCAAACAACGTTTGCTGTGTGACGGGCTGCTTTTTGGCGATGTCCGCATAGCCCCAGGTAAAGTAATAAGGTTTACCCTGATAAATTACCGCCACCGCCATACCGGGGATCTTTTGTTGCTCTATAAGCGGGGTAATTGTGCGATGCACAATATCGTTGATTTGTTGAGGGGCAGCAAATGTGGAGCAAGAGGCGGTAATTAATAAGGCGCAGAGCGTCGTTTTGAACATAGGGTCTGGTTTCCATACAAAACGGCCCGCCATAGGCGGGCCGGATTTACATTGGCGATGCGTTAGATTGTAACGACACCAATCAGTGTGACAACTGTCAGGATAGCAGCCAGACCGTAGAAAACCCATTTGCCCGCAGGTACGTGGATTTTCAGATCGTGCATCGCGTGGTGCATACGGTGTAAACCACACCACAGTGGCAGAACGATCATCAGGAACAGGAATACGCGACCAATGAAGCTTTGCGCGAACGCCAGAACGCGCTCGTAGCTCAGTGCGTCACCCGGAAACAGCCCCAGTGGCAGCAGAATACCCACCAGCAGGATCATCACCGGCGCAATAATTGCGCTCCACATACCACCGGCCCCGAAGAGGCCCCAGAATACCGGTTCGTCAGAACGCTTTGGATTTGGATTAATCATCTCAGGCTCCTTACCAGTACAGGGCAACAAACAGGATTACGATGGTGGCAACCACAGTTACCGCCCAGAGGCTTTTGATAATTGGCTCTGGTCCCATTTTTTCATCTTTTACAATGATATTGGCCGCTTTCGGTGCCAGCTCAAACCAGGTTTTGGTGTGCAGCAGAGCTGCTGCCAGAGTGATCAAGTTAATGATCACGATAACCGGGTTTTGTAAAAAGTCGACGAATCCCGCCCAGGCTTCCGGGCCATTTTTCAGGGCAAACAGCCCGAAAATCAGTTCAATGCTGAACCACACAGCCGGAACTGCCGTGCCTTCGCGCAGCATGTAAAAGCGATAAAACGGCAATTTTTTCCACCAGGTGGACGTCATTGGCCGTACATACGGTTTACGTTTAGTCGTCATGTTGCACTCCTTAGCGTGGTTTCAGGGTCGCGATAAGAAAGTCTTTCGAACTTTCTACTTTGCCCTGCTGAATGGCCGCAGCCGGATCGACGTGTTTCGGGCAGACTTCGGAGCAGTAGCCCACGAAAGTACAGCTCCATACGCCATTCTGGCTGTTCAACTGCGCCATACGCTCCTTCTTACCGTGGTCGCGGCTATCTTCGTTATAACGATGCGCCAGCGTAATGGCAGCCGGACCGATGAACTCTGGGTTCAGGCCAAACTGCGGGCACGCGGCGTAGCACAGACCACAGTTGATGCAACCGGAGAACTGGTGATACTTCGCCATCTGCGCCGGGGTCTGGATGTTCGTACCCTGATCCGCGGTGCGGGAGTTGCCGATGATGTACGGTTTGATCGCTTCCAGACTTTCGATAAAGTGAGTCATATCGACCACCAGATCGCGTTCAATCGGGAAGTTAGCTAACGCTTCAACCTTCATACCGTCGGTGTAGTCACGCAGGAAGGTTTTGCATGCCAGTTTTGGCACGTTGTTAACCATCATGCCGCAGGAACCACAAATCGCCATACGGCAGGACCAGCGGTAGCTCAGGTCCGGTGCCAGGTTGTCTTTGATGTAGCCCAGCGCATCCAGTAATGAGGTAGTTGCGTCATAAGGCACTTCATAGAATGCGCTATGCGGTGCGGTATCGACTTCCGGGTTATAGCGCACCACCTCAATTTTCAGGTTTTTCATCTCAGCCATTCGCCTTCTCCTTCTTATTGGCTGCTTCCGCCTTATCGGCTGCATCCGCTTCGCCACCGTAAACACGTTTAGCTGGCGGCAGCGTAGTAATCTTCACGTCGCTGTACTCCAGGCGAGTAGTGCCATCAGCATCGCGGAAGGCGAGGGTGTGTTTGAGGAAGTTGACATCGTCACGCTCGGTGCAACCTTCGTCCAGACGCTGGTGCGCGCCGCGGGACTCTTTACGTGCCATTGCGGAGTGCGCCATACATTCAGCAACGTTCAGACCGTGACCCAGTTCAATGGTGTAGAGCAGGTCGGTGTTGAACACGCTGGAGGTGTCGGTGATGCGCACGCGCTTGAAGCGTTCCTGTAGCTCAGCCAGCTTGTCGATGGTTTTCTGCATCAGTTCCGGCGTACGGTAGATACCGCAACCTTCTTCCATAGCCAGGCCCATTTCGTCGCGGATCTTCGCCCAGTTTTCGCCGCCATCCTGGTTAACCAGATCTTTCAGACGTTGTTCAACGCCAGCTGCCTGCGCTTCAATTGCCGCTTCGTTGCCATTACCGGCAGTTGCTGCACGCTCTGTCGCTTGTTCACCGGCCAGACGACCGAAGACCACCAGTTCCGCCAGGGAGTTGGAGCCCAGACGGTTTGCGCCGTGCAGACCAACAGAGGAACATTCACCCACGGCGAACAGACCTTTAATGCGGGTTTCACAGTTCTGATCGGTTTCGATACCGCCCATGGTGTAGTGCGCGGTCGGACGTACCGGAATCGGTTCTTTAACCGGATCGACGCCAACGTACGCTTTCGCCAGTTCGCAGATGAACGGCAGACGTTCATGCAGTTTTTTCTCGCCGAGGTGACGCAGGTCGAGGTAAACCACATCGCCACGTGGCGTGGAGATGGTGTTGCCTTTACGCCATTCGTGCCAGAAGGCCTGAGAAACTTTGTCGCGTGGACCCAGTTCCATATATTTGTTTTTCGGCTCGCCCAGCGGAGTTTCCGGGCCCATGCCGTAATCTTGCAGATAACGGTAGCCATTTTTGTTGACCAGAATACCGCCTTCACCGCGGCAGCCTTCGGTCATCAAGATACCGGAACCTGGCAGACCGGTTGGGTGATACTGAACGAATTCCATGTCACGCAGCGGAACGCCGTGGCTTAGCGCCATACCCATACCGTCACCGGTAACGATACCGCCGTTGGTGTTGTAACGATAAACGCGACCCGCACCGCCGGTAGCCATAACGACCGCGTTAGCGCGGATCTGCACCAGCGTGCCTTCCATCATGTTCATTGCTACCAGGCCGCGAACATGACCATCATCAACCAGAATATCCAGTACGAAGTGCTCGTCAAAACGCTGGATCTGCGGGAATTGCAGAGAAGTCTGGAACAGCGTGTGCAGCATATGGAAGCCGGTTTTATCGGCGGCGAACCAGGTACGCTCGATTTTCATGCCGCCGAAGCGACGTACGTTGACGCTACCATCCGGGCGACGGCTCCATGGGCATCCCCACAGTTCCAGTTGGGTCATTTCGGTTGGGCAGTGGTGGACGAAATAATCCACGACATCCTGCTCACACAACCAGTCGCCACCCGCTACTGTATCGTGAAAGTGATATTCGAAGCTGTCATGATCCTGCGCGACAGCGGCGGAGCCCCCTTCTGCAGCTACGGTATGGCTACGCATAGGGTATACTTTTGAGATTAGTGCGATTTTTGCATTTGGATTTGCCTGCGCGGCAGCAATTGCAGCACGTAATCCCGCGCCACCGGCGCCTACAATGGCAAGATCGGCTTGAAAGGTTTGCACGACATTCCTCCAGATTGTTTTTATCCCACAGCCCCGTACTTCATGGTAAGTGCCTGAAAGTTACGGTCTGCGAACGCTATTCCACTGCTCCTTTATAGGTACAACAGTATAGTCTGATGGATAAGTCTGAAATTTGACGAGATCGATTTTTTTAGTGCGCAAGAGGGCTAAATTATCACTGAAGATGATTAATTTAATTACTAAACCATCAGATCGTGCTTTTTTTAGTCACCGCCCACCGTTGATTGATACCTGCGTAAAATTTGTCTCGCCGCCGCGTTGCGAGTAGACTTCGTGCCCTTGTCAAAAAATGGAGATTTAACTATGAGCGAAACGGCATCCTGGCAGCCGAGCGCATCCATTCCTAACTTATTAAAACGCGCGGCGATTATGGCGGAGATCCGTCGTTTCTTTGCCGATCGTGGAGTGCTGGAGGTGGAGACGCCTTGTATGAGCCAGGCGACGGTAACCGATATTCATTTGGTCCCGTTTGAGACGCGTTTCGTTGGCCCCGGGCATTCGCAGGGGATGAATCTCTGGTTAATGACCAGCCCGGAATACCATATGAAACGCCTGCTGGTTGCCGGTTGTGGGCCGGTATTCCAGCTGTGCCGCAGCTTCCGTAATGAAGAGATGGGGCGTTATCACAACCCTGAGTTCACTATGCTTGAGTGGTATCGACCGCACTATGATATGTACCGGTTGATGAACGAGGTGGATGATCTCTTACAACAGGTGCTTGACTGCCCGGCAGCAGAAAGTCTTTCTTATCAACAAGCTTTCTTGCGTTATCTGGAAATTGACCCGCTCTCTGCCGACAAAACGCAACTGCGGGAAGTGGCAGCGAAACTGGATTTGAGCAACGTTGCCGATACCGAAGAAGACCGCGACACGCTGCTACAACTGCTGTTTACCTTTGGCGTAGAGCCAAATATTGGCAAAGAAAAACCGACCTTTGTGTACCACTTTCCGGCCAGCCAGGCATCACTGGCGCAAATCAGTACCGAAGATCATCGGGTCGCTGAACGCTTTGAGGTTTATTATAAAGGTATTGAGCTGGCGAATGGTTTCCATGAATTGACGGATGCCCGTGAGCAGCAACAACGTTTTGAACAAGATAACCGTAAGCGCGCGGCGCGCGGTTTGCCGCAGCACCCCATTGACCAGAATCTTATTGAAGCCTTGAAAGTCGGTATGCCTGACTGTTCCGGCGTGGCATTAGGCGTTGATCGTCTGGTGATGTTGGCGCTGGGCGCGGAGACACTGGCTGAAGTCATCGCCTTTAGCGTTGACCGGGCATAATTCTGAAAAATTACTGAATTAACCGCGAAGAATGGCGTGATGAGCGCCATTCTGTAGCATATGTTTTCATTTTTCCGCTAAAGGCCACAATTTAAGACTGGATATTTGATATCATCCAGGTATCAATTCTGTATTGGTTTTTACGCTGCCCGCTCTATGTTGGGCAGTGCAGTTCAGTGGGCGCGTTTTATACACGCGCTGAAATGAAGGATGGTTTCATGCCTCACACGATAAAAAAGATGAGTCTGATAGGACTCATATTGATGATCTTTACTTCCGTATTTGGATTTGCCAATAGCCCATCGGCTTATTACTTAATGGGTTATAGTGCGATTCCCTTTTATATATTTTCTGCATTGTTATTCTTTATTCCATTCGCCTTAATGATGGCTGAAATGGGAGCTGCTTATCGCAAAGAAGAAGGCGGTATCTATTCCTGGATGAATAATAGTGTCGGACCCCGTTTTGCCTTCATTGGTACGTTTATGTGGTTTTCCTCTTATATCATCTGGATGGTGAGCACCTCCGCGAAAGTTTGGGTACCGTTCTCAACATTCCTCTATGGTAGCGACATGACCCAGCACTGGCGTATTGCCGGACTGGAACCTACGCAGGTGGTTGGTCTGCTGGCAGTGGCATGGATGATTCTGGTCACCGTCGTTGCTTCAAAAGGGATTAATAAAATTGCCCGCATTACTGCGGTGGGCGGTATTGCAGTAATGTGCCTGAATTTAGTATTACTGTTAGTAAGCATTACTATTTTGTTATTAAATGGTGGGCATTTCGCGCAGGATATTAATTTCCTGACATCACCGAATCCAGGTTATCAGTCCGGTCTGGCAATGCTATCGTTTGTGGTATTTGCCATTTTTGCCTATGGCGGAATTGAAGCGGTTGGTGGTCTGGTCGATAAAACGGAAAATCCAGAAAAGAACTTTGCCAAAGGTATTGTTTTTGCCGCTATTGTTATTTCAATCGGTTATTCGCTGGCAATATTTTTATGGGGCGTCAGCACAAACTGGCAGCAGGTATTAAGTAATGGTTCCGTTAACCTTGGCAATATTACCTATGTGCTGATGAAGAGCCTCGGGATGACGCTGGGTAACGCACTGCATTTGTCACCTGAAGCGTCATTGTCGCTGGGCGTATGGTTTGCGCGTATTACCGGGCTTTCGATGTTCCTCGCTTATACCGGTGCGTTCTTTACGCTTTGCTATTCACCGCTGAAAGCCATCATCCAAGGGACGCCGAAAGCGTTGTGGCCAGAACCGATGACGCGCCTGAATGCGATGGGGATGCCGTCTATCGCCATGTGGATGCAGTGTGGGTTGGTTACTATCTTCATCCTGCTGGTTTCGTTTGGTGGCGGTACCGCATCGGCGTTCTTTAACAAGCTGACGCTGATGGCGAACGTGTCTATGACGCTTCCTTACTTGTTCCTCGCGCTGGCTTTCCCATTCTTTAAAGCACGTCAGGATCTCGACAGACCGTTTGTGATTTTCAAAACACATATGTCGGCAATGATTGCGACAGTGGTTGTCGTACTGGTGGTGACATTTGCGAACGTCTTCACCATCATTCAACCTGTGGTTGAAGCCGGAGACTGGGACAGCACATTGTGGATGATTGGCGGCCCTGTCTTCTTCTCGCTGTTAGCGATGGCGATTTACCAGAACTATTGCAGCAGAGTGGCAAAAAATCCGCAGTGGGCGGTGGAATAACCCGATGCCCTATCGTCTGCCTGACGATAGGGCGCAATGACAGGGAATTAGCGGGATTTCGTATGCGCTATAGCGAAATTAAGCGACCGATTATCTCATGAGTGCGCGCATGTTTGTCTTGTGCTGCATCTGGTTCATTGTGGCGTTCCTCTGGATAACCATTACCTCCGCGCTGGACAAAGAGTGGATGATTGATGGACGCGGGATTAACAACGTCTGTGATGTTTTGATGTATCTCGAAGATGACGATACTCGCGATGTCGGTGTGATAATGACGTTACCGCTCTTTTTCCCTTTTCTCTGGTTCGCTTTGTGGCGAAAAAAACGCGGCTGGTTTATGTACGCCACCGCCCTGGCTATTTTCGGCTACTGGTTGTGGCAGTTTTTTCTGCGCTATCAGTTTTGCTTGTGAGCCGGATGGGGTCATCCGGCCACAAAGACCTTACAAACTTCCTGCCTGACGACCTTTGCCCGCAGAAGTTAATGTTCTCCCCGTTTGTTTACCGTTGAGGCTTTCCAGACGCATCTGGAAGGGCGGGAATGGCATATCGATACCGTGGGCGTGGAAGCCAGCCAGAATCAGCTGGTGGATCTCATGGCGTAGCGGCATACGGTGACCCATCTCAGCGGCGTAAATACGCAGCTCGAAAATCTGAATCCCCTGCTGCAGATCCACCAGGAAGACTTCCGGCGCCGGGTTGTCGATCACCAGCGAGCAGCGACGCGCTGCGGTGAGCAGGATTTCCGTCACTTCTTCACTGTTGGCATCGGCAGGGGCCGGAATCGTCAACACCACGCGCGTGACCGAGTCAGAGAGCGACCAATTGATAAACTGCTCGGTAATAAACGCCTTGTTCGGCACGATAATTTCTTTGCGGTCCCAGTCGCTGATGGTGGTGGCGCGGGTGTTAATTTTCGTCACACTACCGGTGAGATCGCGGATCGTCACCGTATCGCCAATGCGAATCGGTTTTTCGAACAGGATGATCAGGCCAGAGATAAAGTTGGCGAAAATTTCCTGCAAACCAAAGCCCAGACCAACACCGAGCGCGGCGACCAGCCACTGTAATTTCGACCACTCAATACCAATCATCGAGAAACCTACCAGCCCGCCAATCAGCATCAATAGATATTTGGTGATGGTGGTGATGGCGTAGCCGGTACCCGGCGTTAAATCGAGGTGCTGCAAAATCGCCAGTTCCAGCAGCGCGGGCAGGTTGCGCACCAGCTGCGTGGTGATGATAAACACCAGAATGGCAATCAGCACCGCACCGAGGGTAATCGGCTCCAAACTTTCTACGCCCTGTACCGTGGAAGTGACATCCCACAGCGAAATATTTTCAAGGAAGCCGAAAGCGGAATGGATTTCTGACCACAGCACAATGACCGAAAGCAAGGCGATCAACATCAAAATTGAGCGCACCAGCCGCAAGGATTGCGCACTGATGGCATCGAGATCGACTTCGCTTTCATCGACTTCAATTGCCCCTTCCGGGCTACTGTGATGATGCGCTTCCTCTTCGCCACGCGCACGCTGCGCTAACATCTCTGCCCGGCGATGCTTCGCCCGGTCAAACGCCAGCCTGCGGCGTTGGATCAGCATCCAGCGGCGGATAACGTGATAAACCACCAGTAGCAAAAACCAGATGGCAACCGAGGTTTCAAGCCTCGCTAACAGCGCCTGCGCCGTTGCCAGATAACCCACCGCCGACGCCAGAATGGCAACCAACGGCGCGCCAATCATCATGTTCCACAGCATATGGTTGGTAATGTTGTCGCCGCTGCCTTCTTTGTTGAGATACAACGGAATGCCGGCCTTTTTCAGGCTGAGGGTGACCACCGCCAGCGCACCGCAAATGAGGATAAAACAAAGCCGTCCCAGCGAACCGGAGAATTCACGGTCATCGAGGTTATCGAACATCATCAGCGCCATAATCAGCGGCACAATAAGCCCGATGCTCATCAGGTAGTAACGCATCCCACGGGAAACCCGTTCGCGTGGCCAGCCGAAATGAGCGATAAACAAGCCGTTCGGACGGGCAAAGGTGGCGCAAATCATCACTACCCACAGCAGCGGTACGGTGGCCGTTACGCCATCACCAATTGCGACCGCCAGCGGATAAGGCCACGCCTCGCGCAAGCCGTAACCCAGCGTCATCCACAGCACCGGTAGCGGCGAGGCGACGAGAATCGACCAGAAAAGGGTGCGCAACGTCAGCCAGAAGTGATCCTGAGTCACTTTGCCGACTTTCGCCGCTGAACGTTCAAGAAAACGGGTGAAATAGCGGCGTGAGTAAATACTGCAACCGACCAGAATCAACGCGCCAAACAGCGGCAAAATCGTCTCTTTGCTGGTCAGCATCATTACGCTGGCTTTGCCCAACTGACTGAAGGTGTCCAGCGAAATGAGACGACGCAGATCCTGAGCGATCTCCAGCGGCCAGGCGATGGTCATCGGGCGCACGTCAGAAGTCCAGAACAGGTAGCGGTGCGTCGCTTCATTCACTTCTTTCAGCGCATCTTCCAGTTGCCCGTTGGAGACTTTCAGCTTGGTCAGCTCCAGCAGTAACGTGTCGCCACCCTGCAACAATGAGTTCAGCAACTCACGCTGAGTGCGTAGCTGTGCTTCCAGAATACGGTTTTGCTCGGCGGTCAGCGGCTGACCGTCGGCCTGATGGATTTGTCGTAGCAGCGGCTGTTTATTAAGCAGATCCTCATAACGTAACCGTTGCACACGCAACTGCGCCATTTCGGTATCAAGCTGTTGTGGTTTTGGCATTTCCGGCAGCCGTGCCACCTGCGCCCGCAACGCTTCGCCGAGCAGGTTGGACGATCCCAGCCATTGTGATTGTTCACGCAGCGTATTCAACGCCTGCCGGACCTGTAACGTCTGGCTGGCAGCCTGACGCTGTTGCGAGGCAACGAGATCCATCCGCTGCGCCTGTTGATTCAACGCCGCCGACAGCTCGCGGTTAATTTTGAATTGCGCGACGATATCTTTCGGCAAGTCGGCGCTGTTTTCTGCCAGAAGTTCGGTGCTTTCCAGCGCCCGCTCCGCCTCAAGCTGGCGTTGGCTGTTCAACTGATTACGCAAGGCCTGCAAATACGCATCCAGTTGCTGGCTCTCTTTTTCCGCCAGCTCTGAGCGTAAACGTGCTAATTCCTGGCGGTTATTGGCAGACAGCTGCGCCAATTCCAGTTCATCAACGAGCGCCTTCAGTCGCGCAGAGTCAGACTGCAAAGCAAAATTTTGCGCCTGATTAAGCGGGGTATTGCCGGTAAGCGTTCCAAGGCGGCGCTCGATTTCATTCAACTGGCGGCGGGCGTCAGTTTGCTGTTGCGGCAGTTGATTCAGCGAATCGGCAATCTCGCGGGCGCGCTCCTGCTCTTGCTGGGCCTGACGGCTCTTATCCAGTAACTGACTGCTGACCTGGAGAATTTCCTGATTCAGCGCGTCGGTAGACATTCCCGGCGATACGCTGCGCGGCTCGTCACGCATGTTGTTTAATTGCGCGCGCAGAGTAGCGGAGAGTTTCGGGTAATTATCAATGACTTCTTGATATTGCTTGATGCGCTCAAGGGAACCTTTTCGTTCCTCAAGCGCATTTAAGGCGGACTGGAGTGCCTCTACGACTTCCGGCTGAGCGGGTTTCGCCGCTTTTGCCTGCTCCAGTTCCTGGGTGATTTGTTTGCTATCGGGGGCCGTCGCGGCGTACGCCCCCCAACTGAGGCACCAGGCCATCAGAAAAGTGATAATCAGGCGCACGTCAGCGTTTCCTTTGATGGATTAGACCTGGGCTTTTTTATCGTCAACCAATGGGCTGGCGTCGTGTTCTGCCTCGATCTCTTCAGCAGGAAGCGGGGCAGGTTCAGAGTCTGGCGTAACAAAGGTTTCGGTAGATACTGCCAGCGGCTGACCAATTTTCGTGACAGACAGGCTTTCCAGTTGCTCAACCAGATTAACTTTACCCGGTGCAAACAGGTTGATAACGGTAGAGCCGAGTTTAAAGCGACCCATTTCCTGGCCTTTCAGCAGCGCCACAGAACCGTCGTTTTCTCCGGCAGGCCAGGTCCAGCGCTTGATGATGCCTTCGCGCGGCGGCGTAATGGTGCCCGCCCAGACAGTTTCAATGCTGCCAACAATCGTCGCCCCGACCAGAATCTGCGCCATCGGGCCAAATTCGGTATCGAACAGGCAGATCACGCGTTCGTTACGGGCAAACAGATTCGGCACGTTCTGAGCGGTGAGATGGTTAACGGAGAAGAGATCGCCCGGCACATAGATCATCTCACGCAGAATACCGTTGCACGGCATGTGTACGCGGTGGTAGTCACGCGGGGAGAGGTAAGTGGTCACAAACGTACCGTTACGGAAAAGATCCGCCATCAGATAGTTCCCTGCCAGCAGAGCTTCGAGGCTGTAGTTGTGGCCTTTAGCTTGCAGGATTTTATCTTCTTCGATTTTACCTAACTGGCTGATAACGCCATCGGCAGGCATGACCAGTACATTAGGATCGGTATCAATTGGGCGTACTTCGTCACGCAGCGGACGGACAAAGAATTCGTTAAAGGTGCGGTAGCTGGCGGTGTCCGGCTTTTGCGCCTCTTTCATGTCGACCTTGTAGTATTTAACGAACAGATCGATAACCAGTTTTGTCAGCCATCCTGCCCGCTTGCTTGCGCCCCAACCCGCCAGGCGAGTAAGCCATAATTTCGGCAGAATGTACTGTAGCGAAAGTTTAAATGAATTTAACAAGGTAGCCTCCAGGCCATTGTTTTGTCGTTCCTGATCCGGCCTACATGCCGGATCCTGAAAAAAAGGGGACGATTCTAACGACGGTTAGCTTAATTGTCAGTCATCCGTATCAGAAAAGTTTTTACGCGTTTTTACCTGCGCCATGCTTTCCAGAATACGGTGATAGTTTTCGAAACGGGTTTCCGCGATTTTCCCTTCCTCAACCGCTTCCCGGATAGCGCAGCCCGGATCGGTATCGTGTTTGCAATCGCGATATTTACACAGACCTAAGTAGTCATGGAATTCGACAAAACCCCGAGTAATTTGTTCCGGTTCCAGATGCCAGAGACCAAACTCACGCACACCTGGGGAATCAATCACATCACCGCCGTGCGGGAAGTGATACAGCCGCGCGGCAGTCGTGGTGTGCTGACCAAGCCCCGAGTTATCCGAGACGTCGTTGGTCAGGATCTCTTTTTGCAGCCCCAGCAACGCGTTCAGCAGGCTGGATTTGCCGACGCCAGACTGCCCGGCAAAAATACTGATGCTCCCGGTCAACGCCTCTTCCAGCGGTTTCAGTCCATCCTGAGTATGACTGGAAACCATCAATACGCGATAACCGATATTGCGGTAGATATCCATCTGCTCGTTGACGAATTCCATGCCTTCGTCGTCCAGCAGGTCTATCTTGTTGAGCACAATAATCGGCTCAATCTGCAAGGTTTCGCAGGCCACCAGGTAACGGTCGATAATATTGAGCGACAGCTCCGGCAAAATCGCGGAGACAATGACAATCTGGTCAATGTTGGCAGCAATGGGTTTCACACCGTCGTAGAAATCCGGGCGCGTCAACACTGAGGTGCGCTCATGCACCGCTTCCACGATCCCTTTGACATTTACGCCTTCTGCCGCCGGTTTACCCGGACGCCAGACTACGCGATCGCCGGTCACCAGCGAACGGATGGTACGGCGAATATTGCAGCGGTGAACGTCGCCATCGGCAGATTCCACATCAGCGTGCATACCAAAGCGGCTGATGACGATACCTTCATCAGGCTCGCCAAACAGATTGTCGTCGTAGTCGGGCTTCTCCTTAGACGTTTTAAGACGACGCTGGTGATTGGCGTTCACGCGGCGCTGCTGGCCTTTGGAGAGTTTATTTTTACTCAATCGTACTGACTCCTGGTCGCCCCTGTTGGGCAAAACATCTATGATACACGCAATTGTGGATCAATATAGTCACTGTGAATGGGTGGAAAATAGCATGAGTGCCAATGAAAACAACCTGATTTGGATCGATCTTGAGATGACCGGTCTGGATCCCGAGCGCGATCGCATTATTGAGATTGCCACGCTGGTGACCGACGCCAACCTGAATATTCTGGCAGAAGGGCCGACCATTGCAGTACACCAGTCCGATGAACAACTGGCGCTGATGGATGACTGGAATGTCCGTACTCATACCGCCAGCGGGCTGGTGGAGCGCGTGAAAGCGAGCACGATGGGCGATCGGGAAGCTGAACTGGCAACGCTCGAATTTTTAAAACAGTGGGTGCCTGCGGGAAAATCGCCGATTTGCGGTAACAGCATCGGCCAGGATCGTCGCTTCTTGTTTAAATACATGCCGGAGCTGGAAGCCTACTTCCACTACCGTTATCTGGATGTCAGCACACTGAAAGAGCTGGCGCGCCGCTGGAAGCCGGAAATTCTTGATGGTTTTACCAAGCAGGGGACGCATCAGGCGATGGATGATATCCGTGAGTCGGTGGCGGAGCTGGCTTACTACCGCGAGCATTTTATCAAGCTGTAAAATTTGTTCTGGTCACGTAAGCGCCGTAATCCACTTGCGGCGGCGTGATTTTGACGCTAAATTGAACGTCTTGCTGATAATTTCAGCACTTGAGATAAAAACTCAAAAAAAAATTTTTAGGGGGGTTGCAGAGGAAAAGATTTCTCGTATAATGCGCCTCCCGTAACGACGCAGAAATGCGAAAATTACGAAAGCAAAATTAAGCAGTACGCGGGAATAGCTCAGTTGGTAGAGCACGACCTTGCCAAGGTCGGGGTCGCGAGTTCGAGTCTCGTTTCCCGCTCCAAAATTTGAAAAGTGCTGCAAAGCACAGACCACCCAATCGCAGTATTTCGAATTGTGACAAGGCGGCAACTGAACGAATCCTTGGGAGCTTACAAAAGTAAGTGACTAAGGTGAGTGAAGGCAGCCAAGGCAGTAGCGGTTCGAAAGACGAAGATTAAGCGGGAATAGCTCAGTTGGTAGAGCACGACCTTGCCAAGGTCGGGGTCGCGAGTTCGAGTCTCGTTTCCCGCTCCAAAATTTGAAAGTGCTGCAAAGCACAGACCACCCAAGCGGGAATAGCTCAGTTGGTAGAGCACGACCTTGCCAAGGTCGGGGTCGCGAGTTCGAGTCTCGTTTCCCGCTCCAAATTCTTCTCTCAATAAAATATCCACAGCGACGCGATGCGTTATTGCTGGTTTTTGTTGTCTCTGACAAACTCTTGTAAACAGAGTTATCCACAGCCTCATGTCGTAATCTTAATTTCAAAGAAACTTCGCACGGTGAATAGTATTTTTTTAACTTATTGATATATAGGTTGAAAATTAAGATCTCGTTTTGTCGAGTCGATCACTTGACGATTTTATTCGCCTTGAATTGCAATGCGTTTTTATTTTTATTCACAAGCTGTGGATGAATCAGGCGTCACGCGGTAACCCTTTTTCAATCACCCGAACCAGACGCTGTTTTTTCGGTAGTTGTACCTCTACGACGCACGCATTTCGCCTCTCGATTTGCTGCGCAATCGCCCACGCTATGTGCTCATCAAGAAGTGGGTGCTCACCTTTACGACTTTCCAGCGCTGTCAAAATCGTTTTATCCCAGGGGGCATTGCCTAATGCCACGGCGATATTACGCAGCCAACGCAGGTGACCTATACGGCGAATCGCCGAACCTTCCGTGACTTTTAAAAACTTCTCTTCACTCCAGGCGAATAACTCAATGAGTTCCGGTGCGTGTAGTGGTTTGCGCGGGCTGAAATCGTCTTCTTTAGTGAGTTGCGAATAGCGATTCCACGGGCAGATAAGCTGGCAGTCATCGCAACCGTAAATACGGTTTCCCATCAATGGACGCAGCTCTTCCGGGATCGCCCCTTCCAGTTCAATGGTGAGATAAGAGATACAGCGGCGAGCATCGACGGTATATGGCTCGACGATGGCGCCGGTCGGGCAAATCGTCATACAGGCCACGCATTTACCGCATCCTTCCTCGACCGGTTGATCCACGGGCAGCGGAATATCGACCAGTAATTCACCTAAAAAGAAGAACGAACCGGCCTCGCGATTGAGGATAAGTGAGTGCTTACCTGTCCAGCCAAGACCTGCTTTTTCAGCTAACGGGCGCTCGAGAATAGGCGCAGAATCGACAAACGGTCTAAAATTCAGCGAAACACAATGTTGCTGAATCATCTCGCCCAGCTTTTTGAGTCGGTTGCGCAGAAGTTTGTGATAGTCACGGCCCAACGCATAACGACTTACATAGCCGAGTTTGGGGTTTTTCAGCGTGCTGGCAAATGCGGCGTTAGCAGGAAGGTAATTCATCCGCACGCTGATGACGCGCAGCGTACCAGGCAATAACTCATGGGGGCGAGCGCGCAGCATACCGTGACGCGCCATCCAGTCCATTTCGCCGTGGTATTGTTTGTCCAGCCATGCTTGCAGTTTGGGCTCGGACGCGCTGAGATCGGTATCGGTAATACCTACCTGCTGAAAGCCCAGTTCCAGCCCCCACTGTTTAATTTTTTGCGCTAACTGATTGAGATCGAGGGGCTCTGACATGACGGACCATACAATGAAGAAAAACCCCGTAAGTATACCACACACCGTCTGGCACGCCGACGATATCCGCCGCGGCGAACGCGAGGCGGCAGATTCGTTGGGGCTTACACTCTATGAACTGATGCTTCGCGCTGGTGAAGCCGCATTTCAGGTGTGTCGTTCGGCTTATCCTGATGCCTTCCACTGGCTGGTGCTGTGCGGTCATGGCAATAACGGCGGCGATGGTTATGTGATTGCGCGGCTGGCAAAAGCGGTCGGCATTGAGGTCACGCTGCTGGCCCAGGAAAGTGACAAATCGTTACCGGAAGAGGCCGCGCAGGCACGCGATGCATGGTTAAACGCGGGAGGCGAGATCCATGCTTCGAATATTGTCTGGCCTGAGTCGGTAGATCTGATTGTTGATGCGCTGCTCGGTACCGGATTGCAGCACGCGCCCCGCGTATCCATTAGCCAGTTAATCGACCACGCTAATACTCACCCTGCGCCGATTGTGGCGGTTGATATCCCTTCCGGCCTGCTGGCTGAAACCGGCGCTACGCCAGGCGCGGTAATCAACGCCGATCACACCATCACTTTTATTGCGCTGAAACCTGGCTTGCTCACCGGGAAAGCACGGGATGTTACCGGAAAACTGCATTTTGACTCGCTGGGGCTGGACAATTGGTTGGCAGGTCAGGAGACGAAAATTCAGCGGTTTTCGGCAGAACAACTTTCTCACTGGCTGAAACCGCGTCGCCCGACTTCGCATAAAGGCGATCACGGGCGGCTGGTGATTGTTGGTGGCGATCACGGCACGGCGGGGGCTATTCGTATGACGGGGGAAGCGGCACTGCGTGCTGGTGCTGGTTTAGTCCGAGTACTGACCCGCAGTGAGAACATTGCGCCGCTGCTGACTGCACGACCGGAATTGATGGTGCATGAACTGACTATGGACTCTCTTACCGAAAGCCTGGAATGGGCCGATGTGGTGGTGATTGGTCCCGGTCTGGGCCAGCAAGAGTGGGGGAAAAAAGCCCTGCAAAAAGTTGAGAATTTTCGCAAACCGATGTTATGGGATGCCGATGCATTGAACCTGCTGGCAATCAATCCTGATAAGCGTCACAATCGCGTGATCACGCCGCATCCTGGCGAGGCCGCACGGTTGTTGGGCTGTTCCGTAGCAGAAATTGAAAGTGACCGCTTACATTGCGCCCAACGTCTGGTACAACGTTATGGCGGCGTAGCGGTGCTGAAAGGTGCCGGAACCGTAGTGGCCGCGCATCCTGACGCTTTAGGCATTATTGATGCCGGAAATGCAGGCATGGCGAGCGGCGGGATGGGTGATGTGCTCTCTGGTATTATTGGCGCATTGCTTGGGCAAAAACTGTCGCCGTATGATGCAGCGTGCGCGGGCTGTGTCGCACACGGTACGGCAGCTGACGTACTGGCGGCGCGTTTTGGAACGCGCGGGATGCTGGCAACCGATCTCTTTTCCACGCTACAGCGTATTGTTAACCCGGAAGTGACTGATAAAAACCATGATGAATCGAGTAATTCCGCTCCCTGATGAGCAGGCAACATTAGACCTGGGCGAGCGGGTAGCGAAAGCCTGCGATGGCGCAACCGTAATCTATCTGTATGGCGATTTAGGCGCAGGTAAAACCACCTTTAGTCGGGGCTTTTTACAGGCTTTGGGCCATCAGGGTAATGTCAAAAGCCCCACTTATACGCTGGTCGAACCCTATACGCTCGAAAACTTAATGGTGTATCACTTTGATTTATACCGCCTTGCCGATCCCGAGGAGCTGGAGTTTATGGGGATCCGCGATTATTTTGCCAACGATGCCATCTGCCTGGTGGAGTGGCCACAACAAGGTACAGGTGTTCTTCCTGACCCGGATGTCGAAATACACATTGATTATCAGGCACAAGGCCGTGAGGCGCGCGTGAGCGCGGTTTCCTCTGCGGGTGAATTGTTGCTGGCGCGTTTAGCCGGTTAACCTTTGAAAGGTGGCGGGATGATGTATCGCATCAGAAATTGGTTGGTAGCGACGTTGCTGCTGCTGTGCGCGCAGGCTGGCGCCGCTACGCTCTCTGATATTCAGGTTTCTAACGGTAATCAACAGGCGCGAATAACATTGAGTTTTACTGGCGATCCTGATTACGCGTTTAGCCATCAAAACAAACGCACCGTGGCGCTCGATATCAAACAAACGGGCGTGATTCAGGGGCTACCGTTGTTGTTCAGCGGTAATAATCTGGTGAAGGCGATTCGCTCTGGAACGCCTAAAGATGCACAAACGCTACGGCTGGTGGTCGATCTCACCGAAAACGGTAAAACCGAAGCGGTGAAGCGGCAGAATGGTAGCAATTACACTGTCGTCTTTACGATTAACGCTGATGCGCCGCCACCGCCTCCACCGCCGCCAGTGGTTGCGAAGCGCGTTGAAACGCCTGCGGTTGTCGCACCGCGCGTCAGCGAACCGGCGCGCAATCCGTTTAAAACGGAAAGTAACCGCACTACGGGTGTTATCAGCAGTAATACGGTAACGCGTCCGGCAGCGCGCGCGACGGCTAACACAGGCGATAAAATTATCATCGCTATTGATGCCGGACACGGCGGTCAGGATCCTGGCGCTATCGGCCCTAGTGGTACGCGGGAGAAAAATGTCACCATCGCCATCGCACGTAAATTGCGTACTTTACTCAATGATGATCCGATGTTTAAGGGCGTTTTAACCCGTGACGGGGATTACTTTATCTCGGTAATGGGGCGCAGCGATGTGGCACGTAAGCAAAACGCCAATTTCCTCGTCTCGATTCACGCTGATGCCGCACCGAACCGCAGTGCGACTGGCGCTTCCGTATGGGTGCTCTCTAACCGTCGCGCCAACAGCGAAATGGCCAGCTGGCTGGAGCAGCATGAGAAACAGTCGGAGCTGCTGGGCGGAGCGGGCGATGTGCTGGCGAACAGTCAGTCTGACCCCTATTTAAGCCAGGCGGTGCTGGATTTACAGTTCGGTCATTCCCAGCGGGTAGGGTATGATGTGGCGACCAGTATGATCAGTCAGTTGCAACGCATTGGCGAAATACATAAACGTCGACCAGAACATGCCAGCCTTGGCGTTCTGCGTTCGCCGGATATCCCATCAGTACTGGTCGAAACCGGTTTTATCAGCAATAACAGCGAAGAACGTTTGCTGGCGAGCGACGATTACCAACAACAGCTGGCAGAAGCCATTTACAAAGGCCTGCGCAATTATTTCCTTGCGCATCCGATGCAATCTGCGCCGCAGGGGGCAACGGCACAAACGGCCAGCACGGTGACGACGCCAGATCGCACGCTGCCAAACTAAGGATGATTGATGCCAATTCAGGTCTTACCGCCACAACTGGCGAACCAGATTGCCGCAGGTGAGGTGGTCGAGCGACCTGCGTCGGTAGTCAAAGAACTGGTGGAAAACAGCCTCGATGCGGGTGCGACGCGTATTGATATTGATATCGAACGCGGTGGGGCGAAACTTATCCGCATTCGTGATAACGGCTGCGGTATCAAAAAAGATGAGCTGGCGCTGGCGCTGGCTCGTCATGCCACCAGTAAAATCGCCTCTCTGGACGATCTCGAAGCCATTATCAGCCTGGGCTTTCGCGGTGAGGCGCTGGCGAGTATCAGTTCGGTTTCCCGCCTGACGCTCACTTCACGCACCGCAGAACAGCAGGAGGCATGGCAAGCGTATGCCGAAGGGCGCGATATGGACGTGACGGTTAAACCTGCGGCGCATCCGGTGGGAACGACGCTGGAAGTGCTGGATCTGTTCTACAATACCCCGGCGCGGCGCAAATTCCTGCGTACCGAGAAAACCGAATTTAACCATATTGATGAAATCATCCGCCGCATTGCGCTGGCGCGTTTCGACGTCACTATCAATCTGTCGCATAACGGCAAAATAGTTCGCCAGTACCGCGCAGTGCCGGAAGGCGGGCAAAAAGAACGGCGTTTAGGCGCGATTTGCGGCACCGCTTTTCTCGAACATGCGCTGGCGATTGAATGGCAGCACGGCGATCTCACGCTGCGCGGTTGGGTGGCAGATCCAAACCACACCACGCCCACACTGGCAGAAATTCAGTATTGCTACGTGAATGGTCGCATGATGCGCGATCGCCTGATCAATCACGCGATCCGCCAGGCCTGTGAAGACAAACTGGGGGCCGATCAGCAACCGGCATTTGTGCTGTATCTGGAGATCGACCCACATCAGGTGGACGTCAACGTGCACCCTGCCAAACACGAAGTGCGTTTCCATCAGTCGCGTCTGGTGCATGACTTTATCTATCAGGGCGTGCTGAGCGTGCTACAACAGCAACTGGAAACGCCGCTACCGCTGGACGATGAACCACAACCCGCACCGCGCGCCATCCCGGAAAACCGCGTGGCGGCGGGGCGCAATCATTTTGCTGAACCGGCAGTTCGTGAGCCAGTAGCTCCGCGCTACACTCCTGCGCCCGCCTCAGGCAGTCGTCCGGCTGCCCCCTGGCCAAATGCGCAGCCAGGCTACCAGAAACAGCAAGGTGAAGTGTATCGCCAGCTTTTGCAAACGCCTGCGCCGATGCAAAAACCAAAAGCACCTGAACCGCAGGAGCCAGCGCTTGCGGCGAACAGTCAGAGTTTTGGTCGGGTACTGACTATCGTCCATTCCGACTGTGCGTTGCTGGAGCGCGACGGCAACATTTCACTTTTAGCCCTGCCAGTGGCAGAACGTTGGCTGCGTCAGGCGCAGTTGACGCCGGGTGAAACGCCAGTTTGCGCCCAGCCGTTGCTTATTCCGTTGCGGCTAAAAGTTTCTGGCGAAGAAAAATCGGCATTAGAAAAAGCGCAGTCTGCCCTGGCGGAATTGGGTATTGATTTCCAGTCCGATGCACAGTATGTGACCATCAGGGCCGTGCCTTTACCCTTACGCCAACAAAATTTACAAATCTTGATTCCTGAACTGATAGGCTACCTGGCGAAGCAGTCCGTATTCGAACCTGGCAATATTGCGCAGTGGATTGCACGAAATCTGATGAGCGAACATGCGCAGTGGTCAATGGCACAGGCCATCACCCTGCTGGCGGACGTGGAACGGTTATGTCCGCAACTTGTGAAAACGCCGCCGGGTGGTCTGTTACAATCTGTTGATTTACATCCGGCGATAAAAGCCCTGAAAGATGAGTGATATCAGTAAGGCGAGCCTGCCTAAGGCGATTTTTTTGATGGGGCCGACGGCCTCCGGTAAAACGGCGTTAGCCATTGAGCTGCGTAAAATTTTACCAGTAGAGTTGATAAGCGTTGATTCTGCCCTTATTTACAAAGGGATGGATATCGGGACGGCGAAGCCGAACGCTGAAGAGTTACTCGCCGCGCCGCACCGATTGCTGGATATTCGCGATCCGTCGCAGGCTTATTCGGCCGCTGATTTTCGCCGCGATGCGCTGGCGGAAATGGCCGATATCACCGCGGCGGGGCGGATCCCACTATTAGTGGGCGGTACGATGTTGTATTTCAAGGCATTGCTGGAAGGGTTGTCGCCGCTACCGTCGGCAGACCCTGAAGTGCGGGCCAGAATTGAGCAACAGGCGGCAGAGCAAGGTTGGGAGTCATTGCATCGTCAACTTCAGGAGATCGATCCGGTTGCGGCAGCAAGGATTCATCCAAATGATCCACAAAGGCTTTCCCGGGCACTGGAAGTTTTTTTCATTTCGGGTAAAACTTTAACGGAACTGACGCAAACGTCAGGAGACGCTCTACCGTATCAGGTGCATCAGTTCGCCATCGCCCCGGCGAGCCGTGAACTGCTCCATCAACGAATTGAGCAGCGTTTTCATCAGATGTTGGCTTCAGGTTTTGAAGCAGAAGTCCGGGCGCTTTTTGCCCGAGGAGATTTGCATACGGACTTGCCTTCCATTCGTTGTGTGGGTTATCGCCAGATGTGGTCTTACCTTGAAGGCGAAATCTCATACGATGAAATGGTTTATCGAGGTGTTTGCGCCACGAGACAGTTGGCGAAGCGGCAGATAACCTGGCTGCGTGGTTGGGAAGGGGTTCACTGGCTTGACAGTGAAAAACCAGAACAGGCACGTGACGAAGTATTACAGGTTGTTGGTGCTATCGCAGGCTGAATGTGTACAATTGAGACGTATCGTGCGCAATTTTTTCAGAATCGAAAGGTTCAAAGTACAAATAAGCATATAAGGAAAAGAGAGAATGGCTAAGGGGCAATCTTTACAAGATCCGTTCCTGAACGCACTGCGTCGGGAACGTGTTCCAGTTTCTATTTATTTGGTGAATGGTATTAAGCTGCAAGGACAAATCGAGTCTTTTGATCAGTTCGTGATCCTGTTGAAAAACACGGTCAGCCAGATGGTTTACAAGCACGCGATTTCTACTGTTGTCCCGTCTCGCCCGGTTTCTCATCACAGTAACAACGCCGGTGGCGGTACCAGCAGTAACTATCATCATGGTAGCAGCGCGCAGAATACTTCCGCGCAACAGGACAGCGAAGAAACCGAATAAGGTTTCGGGCTGTTTTTTTACACGGGGAGCCAGCGATCCTGCGTTCCCCGCTGATCTATTTAGAGGGTTATACGCTTGTTTGACCGTTATGATGCTGGTGAGCAGGCGGTACTGGTACACATCTATTTTACGCAAGACAAAGATATGGAAGACCTCCAGGAGTTTGAATCTCTGGTTTCTTCCGCCGGTGTCGAAGCATTGCAGGTGATTACCGGTAGCCGTAAAGCGCCGCACCCAAAGTATTTTGTAGGTGAAGGTAAAGCAGTTGAAATTGCGGAAGCTGTCAAAGCGACGGGTGCTTCGGTCGTTCTTTTTGACCATGCCCTGAGCCCGGCGCAAGAGCGTAACCTGGAGCGTTTGTGCGAGTGTCGTGTTATCGACCGCACCGGCCTTATTTTAGATATTTTCGCCCAACGTGCGCGTACCCATGAGGGTAAGTTGCAGGTTGAGCTGGCGCAGTTGCGCCATCTGGCTACGCGCCTGGTGCGTGGCTGGACCCACCTTGAAAGACAGAAAGGCGGGATCGGTTTGCGTGGTCCGGGTGAAACCCAGCTCGAAACCGACCGTCGTTTGTTGCGTAATCGCATCGTGCAGATACAGTCGCGCCTGGAAAGAGTTGAAAAACAGCGTGAGCAGGGGCGGCAATCGCGTATCAAAGCCGACGTTCCTACTGTTTCGCTGGTGGGATATACCAACGCCGGTAAATCTACCCTTTTCAATCGCATCACCGAAGCGCGGGTCTATGCGGCAGACCAGTTGTTTGCCACCCTCGACCCGACGTTGCGGCGTATTGACGTCGCGGATGTCGGTGAAACCGTGCTGGCAGATACCGTAGGGTTTATTCGCCACCTGCCGCACGATCTGGTGGCGGCATTTAAAGCCACGTTACAAGAGACGCGGCAAGCCACATTGCTGCTGCACGTCATTGACGCGGCAGATGTGCGAGTACAAGAAAACATCGAAGCGGTGAATACGGTTCTTGAAGAGATCGATGCTCACGAGATCCCAACCCTGCTGGTGATGAACAAGATCGATATGCTGGAAGATTTTGAACCGCGTATTGATCGGGACGAAGAGAACAAACCGATCCGTGTCTGGCTTTCTGCGCAGACCGGAGCGGGGATACCACAGCTTTTTCAGGCTTTGACGGAGCGTCTTTCCGGCGAGGTGGCGCAGCATACATTGCGTCTGCCGCCGCAGGAAGGGCGTCTGAGAAGTCGTTTTTATCAGCTTCAGGCAATAGAAAAAGAGTGGATGGAGGAGGACGGCAGTGTAAGTCTGCAAGTTCGTATGCCGATCGTTGACTGGCGTCGCCTCTGCAAACAAGAACCGGCGTTGATCGATTACTTGATCTAACGGCGTAGCGTCTGAAGCGTGGAGTCATATCCTCTGGCGTCGAAAGACAACAGGGATCACCGCATAACAAATATGGAGCACAAACATGGCGTGGAATCAGCCCGGTAATAACGGACAAGACCGCGACCCGTGGGGAAGCAGCAAACCTGGCGGCAACTCTGAGGGAAATGGAAACAAAGGCGGTCGCGATCAAGGGCCACCTGATTTAGATGATATCTTCCGCAAACTGAGCAAAAAGCTCGGTGGTCTGGGCGGCGGTAAAGGCACCGGATCTGGCGGTGGTAATTCATCGCAAGGCCCGCGCCCGCAGCTTGGCGGTCGTGTCGTTACCATCGCAGCGGCAGCGATTGTCATTATTTGGGCGGCCAGTGGTTTCTACACCATTAAAGAAGCCGAACGCGGCGTGGTAACACGCTTTGGTAAATTCAGCCATCTGGTTGAGCCGGGTCTGAACTGGAAACCGACGTTTATCGACGAAGTCAAACCGGTGAACGTGGAAGCCGTGCGTGAACTGGCTGCTTCCGGTGTGATGCTGACGTCGGACGAAAACGTGGTGCGCGTTGAGATGAACGTACAGTACCGCGTCACCAATCCGGAAAAATATCTATATAGCGTGACCAGCCCGGATGACAGCCTGCGTCAGGCTACCGACAGCGCCCTGCGTGGGGTTATCGGTAAATACACCATGGACCGCATTCTGACGGAAGGTCGTACCGTGATTCGTAGCGATACTCAGCGCGAACTGGAAGAGACGATTCGTCCGTATGACATGGGTATCACTCTGCTGGACGTCAACTTCCAGGCAGCTCGTCCGCCGGAAGAAGTAAAAGCGGCGTTTGACGATGCGATTGCCGCGCGTGAAAACGAACAGCAATACATTCGTGAAGCAGAAGCGTATACCAACGAAGTTCAGCCGCGTGCGAACGGTCAGGCGCAACGTATCCTCGAAGAGGCGCGTGCGTACAAGGCTCAGACTATCCTGGAAGCTCAGGGTGAAGTGGCACGCTTTGCTAAACTTCTGCCGGAATATAAAGCTGCGCCGGAAATTACCCGCGAGCGTCTGTATATCGAGACGATGGAAAAAGTGTTGGGCAACACCCGCAAAGTGCTGGTTAACGATAAAGGTGGCAACCTGATGGTTCTGCCGTTAGACCAGATGCTGAAAGGTGGTAACGCCCCTGCGGCGAAGAGCGATAACGGTGCCAGCAATCTGCTGCGTCTGCCGCCAGCCTCTTCCTCCACAACCAGTGGAGCAAGCAACACGTCGTCCACCAGTCAGGGCGATATTATGGACCAACGCCGCGCTAACGCGCAGCGTAACGACTACCAGCGTCAGGGGGAATAACGATGCGTAAGTCAGTTATCGCGATTATCATCATCGTGCTGGTAGTGCTTTACATGTCTGTCTTTGTCGTCAAAGAAGGTGAGCGCGGTATTACGCTGCGTTTTGGTAAGGTACTGCGTGACGATGACAACAAACCTCTGGTTTATGAGCCGGGTCTGCATTTCAAGATACCGTTCATTGAAACGGTGAAAATGCTTGATGCACGTATTCAGACCATGGACAACCAGGCCGACCGCTTTGTGACTAAAGAGAAGAAAGACCTGATCGTCGACTCTTACATCAAATGGCGCATCAGTGATTTCAGCCGTTACTACCTGGCAACGGGCGGTGGCGACATTTCGCAAGCGGAAGTGCTGTTGAAACGTAAGTTCTCTGACCGTCTGCGTTCTGAAATTGGTCGCCTGGACGTGAAAGACATCGTCACCGATTCTCGTGGTCGTCTGACCCTGGAAGTGCGTGACGCGCTAAACTCCGGTTCTGCGGGTACAGAAGATGAAGTTACTACTCCGGCTGCAGATAACGCCATTGCCGAAGCGGCAGAGCGCGTAACGGCTGAGACGAAGGGTAAAGTACCGGTCATCAACCCGAACAGTATGGCGGCGCTGGGTATTGAAGTTGTCGATGTGCGTATCAAGCAGATCAACCTGCCGACCGAAGTGTCTGAAGCGATCTACAACCGTATGCGCGCCGAGCGTGAAGCGGTAGCACGTCGTCACCGTTCACAAGGTCAGGAAGAAGCGGAAAAACTGCGCGCGACTGCCGACTATGAAGTGACCAGAACGCTGGCAGAAGCTGAGCGTCAGGGCCGCATCATGCGTGGTGAAGGCGATGCAGAAGCAGCCAAACTGTTTGCTGATGCATTCAGTAAAGATCCGGACTTCTACGCATTCATCCGTAGCCTGCGTGCTTATGAGAACAGCTTCTCTGGCAATCAGGACGTGATGGTCATGAGCCCGGACAGCGATTTCTTCCGCTACATGAAGACGCCGACTTCCGCAACGCGTTAATATAACGACTGCGGTACAGGTCAATAAAGCCACCGCATCCTCAGGGATGTCGGTGGTTTTCTTTTTCTATAAGGATAATGAATGAATTCGACAATCTGGCTGGCGCTTGCCCTGGTTTTGGTGCTGGAAGGTTTAGGGCCGATGCTTTACCCGAAGGCATGGAAGAAGATGATCGCTGCGATGACCAATTTGCCCGATAATATTTTACGTCGTTTTGGCGGTGGACTTGTGGTTGCGGGCGTTGTGGTCTACTACATGTTGAGGAAAACGATTGGCTGAACAAAAAACAGACTGATCGAGGTCATTTTTGAGTGCAAAAAGTGCTGTAACTCTGAAAAAGCGATGGTAGAATCCATTTTTAAGCAAACGGTGATTTTGAAAAATGGGTAACAACGTCGTCGTACTGGGCACCCAATGGGGTGACGAAGGTAAAGGTAAGATCGTCGATCTTCTGACTGAACGGGCTAAATATGTTGTACGCTACCAGGGCGGTCACAACGCAGGCCATACTCTCGTAATCAACGGTGAAAAAACCGTTCTCCATCTTATTCCATCAGGTATTCTCCGCGAGAATGTAACCAGCATCATCGGTAACGGTGTTGTGCTGTCTCCGGCCGCGCTGATGAAAGAGATGAAAGAACTGGAAGACCGTGGCATCCCCGTTCGTGAGCGTCTGCTGCTGTCTGAAGCATGTCCGCTGATCCTTGATTATCACGTTGCGCTGGATAACGCGCGTGAGAAAGCGCGCGGCGCGAAAGCGATCGGCACCACGGGTCGTGGTATCGGGCCTGCTTATGAAGATAAAGTGGCACGTCGTGGTCTGCGTGTTGGCGACCTTTTCGACAAAGAAACCTTCGCTGAAAAACTGAAAGAAGTGATGGAATATCACAACTTCCAGTTGGTTAACTACTACAAAGCTGAAGCGGTTGATTACCAGAAAGTTCTGGATGATACGATGGCTGTTGCCGACATCCTGACTTCTATGGTGGTTGACGTTTCTGACCTGCTCGACCAGGCGCGTCAGCGTGGCGATTTCGTCATGTTCGAAGGTGCGCAGGGTACGCTGCTGGATATCGACCACGGTACTTATCCGTACGTAACTTCTTCCAACACTACTGCAGGTGGCGTGGCGACCGGTTCCGGCCTGGGCCCGCGTTATGTTGATTACGTTCTGGGTATCCTCAAAGCTTACTCCACTCGTGTAGGTGCAGGTCCGTTCCCGACCGAACTGTTTGATGAAACTGGTGAGTTCCTCTGCAAGCAGGGTAACGAATTCGGCGCAACTACGGGTCGTCGTCGTCGTACCGGCTGGCTGGACACCGTTGCCGTTCGTCGTGCGGTACAGCTGAACTCCCTGTCTGGCTTCTGCCTGACCAAACTGGACGTTCTGGATGGCCTGAAAGAGGTGAAACTCTGCGTGGCTTACCGTATGCCGGATGGTCGCGAAGTGACTACCACTCCGCTGGCAGCAGATGACTGGAAAGGTGTAGAGCCGATTTACGAAACCATGCCGGGCTGGTCTGAATCCACCTTCGGCGTGAAAGATCGTAGCGGTCTGCCGCAGGCGGCACTGAACTACATCAAGCGTATTGAAGAACTGACCGGTGTGCCGATCGATATCATCTCTACCGGCCCGGATCGTACTGAAACCATGATTCTGCGCGACCCGTTCGACGCGTAATTCTGGTACGCCTGGCAGATATTTTGCCTGCCGGGCTAACAGTGTGATACATTGCTGTGTCGGGTTAGCCATTATGCTATCCGACACAGTGTTAAATCCTCGCTTTTTTCCTTCCCCGAACTGAAATAAATTAGCGACACAGCTTGTGGCTGGTTTATCATCAATATAAATGTATTTTTTCCCGATTTCCCTTTTGAGGTTGATGTGCAGTTAACGAGTTTCACTGATTACGGATTACGTGCGCTGATCTACATGGCGTCATTGCCAGAAGGGCGGATGACCAGTATTTCTGAAGTGACTGACGTCTACGGCGTCTCCCGTAATCATATGGTCAAAATAATCAATCAACTTAGTCGTGCCGGCTACGTGACTGCTGTTCGTGGAAAAAATGGCGGCATTCGCCTGGGGAAACCGGCGAGTGCGATACGTATTGGTGATGTGGTGCGCGAGCTGGAACCTTTATCGCTGGTGAATTGCAGCAGTGAGTTTTGCCACATTACACCTGCCTGTCGGTTGAAACAGGCACTTTCTAAGGCCGTGCAAAGTTTTCTTATGGAACTGGATAACTACACGCTTGCCGATTTGGTTGAAGAGAATCAACCGCTTTATAAATTATTGCTGGTGGAGTGACGAAAATCTTCATCAGAGATGACAACGGAGGAACCGAGATGTCACAAGATCCTTTCCAGGAACGCGAAGCTGAAAAATACGCGAATCCCATCCCTAGTCGGGAATTTATCCTCGAACATTTAACCAAACGTGAAAAACCGGCCAGCCGTGATGAGCTGGCGGTAGAACTGCACATTGAAGGCGAAGAGCAGCTTGAAGGCCTGCGTCGCCGCCTGCGCGCGATGGAGCGCGATGGTCAACTGGTCTTCACTCGCCGTCAGTGCTATGCGCTGCCGGAACGCCTCGACCTGGTGAAAGGTACCGTTATTGGCCACCGTGATGGCTACGGCTTTCTGCGGGTTGAAGGGCGTAAAGATGATTTGTATCTCTCCAGCGAGCAGATGAAAACCTGCATTCATGGCGATCAGGTGCTGGCACAGCCGCTGGGCGCTGACCGTAAAGGCCGCCGTGAAGCGCGTATTGTCCGCGTACTGGTACCAAAAACCAGCCAGATTGTTGGTCGCTACTTTACCGAAGCGGGTGTCGGCTTTGTGGTTCCTGACGACAGTCGTTTGAGCTTCGATATTTTAATCCCGCCCGATCAGATCATGGGCGCGCGGATGGGCTTTGTGGTGGTGGTTGAACTGACCCAACGCCCGACTCGCCGTACCAAAGCGGTGGGTAAAATCGTCGAAGTGCTGGGCGATAATATGGGCACCGGCATGGCGGTTGATATCGCCCTGCGTACCCATGAAATTCCGTACATCTGGCCGCAGGCTGTTGAGCAACAGGTTGCCGGGCTGAAAGAAGAAGTACCGGAAGAGGCGAAAGCTGGCCGTGTCGATCTGCGCGATTTACCGCTGGTCACCATTGATGGCGAAGACGCCCGTGACTTTGACGATGCAGTTTACTGCGAGAAAAAACGCGGCGGCGGCTGGCGTTTGTGGGTCGCAATTGCCGACGTCAGTTACTATGTGCGTCCGCCAACACCGCTGGACAGAGAAGCGCGTAACCGTGGTACGTCGGTGTACTTCCCTTCGCAGGTTATCCCGATGCTGCCGGAAGTGCTCTCTAACGGCCTGTGCTCGCTCAACCCGCAGGTAGACCGCCTGTGTATGGTGTGTGAGATGACCATTTCGTCGAAAGGTCGCCTGACGGGCTACAAATTCTATGAAGCGGTGATGAGCTCTCACGCGCGTCTGACCTACACCAAAGTCTGGCATATTCTGCAGGGTGATCAGGATCTGCGCGAGCAGTACTCCCCGCTGGTTAAGCACCTCGAAGAGCTGCATAACCTCTATAAAGTGCTGGATAAAGCCCGTGAAGAACGCGGCGGGATCTCGTTTGAGAGCGAAGAAGCGAAGTTCATTTTCAACGCTGAACGCCGTATTGAGCGTATCGAACAGACCCAGCGTAACGACGCACACAAGTTAATTGAAGAGTGCATGATTCTGGCGAATATCTCGGCGGCGCGTTTCGTTGAGAAGGCCAAAGAACCGGCACTGTTCCGTATTCACGACAAGCCGAGCACCGAAGCGATAACCTCTTTCCGTTCAGTGCTGGCGGAACTGGGGCTGGAATTGCCTGGCGGTAACAAGCCGGAACCGCGTGACTACGCGGAACTGCTGGAATCGGTTGCTGACCGTCCTGACGCAGAAATGCTGCAAACCATGCTGTTGCGCTCGATGAAACAAGCGATTTACGATCCGGAAAACCGTGGTCACTTCGGTCTGGCATTGCAGTCCTATGCGCACTTTACTTCGCCGATTCGTCGTTATCCTGACCTGACGCTCCACCGCGCCATTAAGTATCTGCTGGCGAAAGAGCAGGGGCATCAGGGGAATACCACTGAAACCGGCGGCTACCATTATTCGATGGAAGAGATGCTGCAACTGGGTCAGCACTGTTCGATGGCGGAACGTCGTGCCGACGAAGCAACGCGCGATGTGGCTGACTGGCTGAAGTGTGACTTCATGCTCGACCAGGTAGGTAACGTCTTTAAAGGCGTAATTTCCAGCGTTACCGGCTTTGGCTTCTTTGTTCGCCTGGATGACTTGTTCATCGATGGTCTGGTCCATGTCTCTTCGCTGGACAACGACTACTATCGCTTTGACCAAGTGGGACAACGCCTGATGGGAGAATCCAGCGGTCAGACTTATCGCCTGGGCGATCGCGTGGAAGTGCGCGTCGAAGCGGTTAATATGGACGAGCGCAAAATCGACTTTAGCCTGATCTCCAGCGAACGCGCACCGCGCAACGTCGGTAAAACCGCGCGCGAGAAAGCGAAAAAAGGCGATGCAGGCAAAAAAGGCGGCAAGCGTCGTCAGGTTGGTAAAAAGGTAAACTTTGAGCCAGACAGCGCTTTCCGCGGCGAGAAAAAAACGAAGCCGAAAGCGGCGAAGAAAGACGCGAGAAAAGCGAAAAAGCCATCGGCGAAAACGCAGAAAATAGCCGCAGCGACCAAAGCGAAGCGTGCGGCGAAGAAAAAAGTGGCAGAGTGATCATTACCCTCTTCAAACAGAAGAGGGTCAGATTGCTGACAAAATGCGCTTTGTTCATGCCGGATGCGGCGTGAACGCCTTATCCGGCCTACATAATCACGCAAATTCAATACATTGCAGGGATCATGTAGGCCTGATAAGCGTAGCGCATCAGGCAAAACGTAAACAACGAGTACATTAATGAGCGAAATGATTTACGGCATCCACGCAGTGCAGGCCCTGCTGGAGCGCGCCCCTGAACGTTTTCAGGAAGTCTTTATTTTAAAAGGCCGTGAAGATAAACGTCTGTTGCCGCTGATTCACGCCCTTGAGTCCCAGGGCGTGGTTATCCAGCTGGCAAACCGCCAATATCTCGACGAGAAAAGCGACGGTGCCGTGCATCAGGGCATTATCGCCCGTGTGAAGCCTGGACGTCAGTATCAGGAAAATGATCTGCCGGATCTGCTCGCTTCGCTCGATCAACCGTTCCTGCTGATCCTCGACGGTGTGACCGATCCGCACAACCTCGGCGCGTGCCTGCGCAGCGCGGACGCCGCTGGCGTTCATGCGGTGATTGTGCCGAAAGATCGCTCCGCACAGCTCAACGCCACGGCGAAAAAAGTGGCCTGCGGCGCGGCAGAAAGCGTTCCGCTGATTCGGGTGACTAACCTGGCGCGCACCATGCGTATGTTGCAGGAAGAGAATATCTGGATCGTCGGTACGGCAGGAGAGGCGGATCATACGCTCTATCAGAGCAAAATGACCGGACGGCTGGCACTGGTTATGGGCGCAGAAGGTGAAGGTATGCGTCGCCTCACTCGTGAACATTGCGATGAGTTGATCAGCATCCCCATGGCAGGAAGCGTTTCTTCCCTGAACGTTTCGGTAGCGACCGGCATTTGCTTATTTGAAGCGGTACGCCAGCGTAGCTAATTTCTCTGAATTATGAAAAACCATCCATATTTGGATGGTTTTTTTGTCTATAGCTGGTAAGATAATTACGTACTACAAATATTCATTTTATTAATATTTAAACTTAATTTATATGGAATAATATATGACATGGAATCCGTTGGCGCTGGCGACGGCGCTGCAAACTGTACCTGAACAAAATATTGATATAACAAATAATGAAAACGCATTAATTATTAAAATGAATGATTATGGCGATTTGCAAATCAATATTCTTTTTACTTCCCGCCAAATGATTATCGAAACCTTTATTTGTCCGGTAAGTAGTATCAGCAATCCAGATGAATTTAATACCTTCTTATTAAGAAATCAGAAGATGATGCCGTTGTCATCGGTAGGGATCTCCAGCGTGCAAGAGGAAGAGTATTACATTGTTTTCGGGGCGTTATCGCTTAAATCTTCTCTTGAAGATATCCTGCTGGAAATAACCACGCTGGTAGATAACGCTTTGGATCTTGCTGAAATTACAGAAGAATATTCACACTAATTACAAGGACAGGTATTTATGGGAATTTTAAAAACTTTATTTACGCTGGGTAAATCGGTGATCTCGCAAGCGGAAGAATCCATTGAAGAAGCACAGGGCGTTAGAATGCTTGAACAGCATATACGCGATGCCAAAGCAGAACTGGATAAGGCCGGTAAATCACGTGTCGATCTACTGGCAAGAGTGAAATTGAGCAACGATAAACTGAAAGATTTACGTGAGCGTAAAGCCAGTCTGGAAGCTCGTGCGCTGGAAGCGTTAAGCAAGAACGTTAATCCGTCGTTGATTAACGAAGTTGCTGAAGAAATCGCCCGTCTTGAGAATCTCATTACCGCTGAAGAGCAAGTGTTGTCGAATCTGGAGGTCTCTCGCGATGGTGTGGAAAAAGCGGTTACAGCGACAGCACAGCGTATCGCTCAATTTGAGCAACAAATGGAAGTCGTTAAAGCTACTGAAGCCATGCAGCGTGCACAACAGGCCGTAACGACCTCTACTGTTGGCGCATCTTCCAGCGTTTCGACAGCGGCAGAATCCTTAAAGCGTCTGCAAACGCGTCAGGCCGAACGTCAAGCTCGCCTGGATGCTGCCGCACAGCTGGAAAAAGTGGCAGATGGTCGCGATCTTGATGAAAAACTGGCGGAAGCCGGAATTGGCGGTAGCAACAAAAGTAGCGCCCAGGATGTATTAGCAAGACTGCAACGCCAACAGGGCGAGTAATGTTCTTCTCCTGGATCATTAAAACCTGCCGACGTCACCTTTCCAGGCTTACCTGGCCGGCATTGACTGGATTATTTACAGGACAGTATCTGTTTTGTTATCTGGTGTTAACTGCGTTGCATGAAGTGGCGTTGGTAGGTCAACTGAGTAATTTTATTTATTACTGCTCGGTTGTGGGATCAACGCTGGGGTTTGGTGATATCACACCCCAAACGGTTGGGGGACGTCTGTTCACAGCGCTCTGGCAGATTCCTGTGAGTGTTGGTTTATTTGGCGCTTTAATGGGAAAAGTCATTGCATTAGTGCAAGACATATTGGCGAAAGGAATGACGGGAATGGGCGACTACAGCAATTTGCGCAACCATATGCTGGTCATTGGATGGCGCGGGCATCAGACTGAAAAGATGATTTCATTATTGTTGTTTGATTCCCGAAGAGCATTTGGCCGGGTACTTTTGTGTGAGCGGGATGATATTCAACATCCGATGCCTGGAAATAATTGGGTCGATTTCATTCGTATTAGTAATTTTAATGATCCGCATGAACATACCCGCATGGGACTGGCAAATTGCCAAAGTGTCATCATCTTTTCGCAAACAGATGAGCAGACGTTCACGACCGCACTATCCCTGGCGGATTTTATTCCTGAAAGATGCCATATCGTCGCTTATCTGGAAGATGAACGCTACGCTCGTTTATTAGAGGTTCATTGTCAACGTATTGAAATAGTGCGAAATATTTCAGCAGAACAACTTTCCCGTTCAATACAAGATCCCGGTTCATCTCAATCAGTGGCATCGATTATGAATCCAATGCTGGGGGATACGGGATTTGTTTTACCGATTCCTGAACGGGTTACCTCAATGCGTTATGGCGCATTGATGCATTATATGAAACTTCATCATGATGCCACCGTCCTGGGAATAAGCAGTTGTAAAAATGGTAGGGGAATGGAACTGAATCCAGTCATTGCAACGGAAGTTAAAGGCGGTATGTGGCTGCATCTTATTGGCAATAACCGTATTTTGGCTGAAGAAGTGGCATGGCAGGACATTGAGGGAAGCATATGACAAGTTTTTTCAAGCATCTGTTTGGTAAGGATGATAAACCTGTAATCGCACGTGGCCCGCTGGGACTTCATCTCAATAGCGGCTTTACGCTCGACACGTTAGCGTTTCGTTTGCTGGAAGATGAATTGCTGATTGCGCTGCCGGGTGAAGAATTTACGGTAGCCGCTGTCAGCCACATCGATCTGGGCGGCGGTAGTCAGATTTTCCGCTACTACACTTCGGGCGATGAATTTCTGCAAATCAATACCACCGGCGGCGAAGATATTGATGACATTGATGATATAAAGCTCTTTGTCTATGAAGAGAGCTACGGTATCAGTAAAGAGAGTCACTGGCGCGAGGCGATCAACGCCAAAGCGATGGGGGCAATGACTTTAAACTGGCAGGAAAAACGCTGGCAGCGATTTTTTAACAGCGAAGAACCGGGGAATATCGAACCCGTCTATATGCTGGAAAAAGTTGAAAATCAAAACCACGCCAAATGGGAAGTGCATAATTTTACCATGGGCTATGAACGGCAGGTGACCGAAGATACCTGTGAATATTTGCTGTTAAATGGTGAGGAATCTTTTAACGATCTCGGCGAGCCGGAGTGGTTATTTTCGCGCGCACTGGGTGTTGATATCCCACTGACATCACTTCATATTATTGGTTAATTACAAGGACGTTTACGATGCATATACTGGATTCACTTCTTGCCTTTAGCGCCTATTTTTTTATTGGCGTGGCTATGGTGATTATTTTTCTGTTTATCTACTCCAAAATTACACCGCACAACGAATGGCAGTTAATTAAAAACAATAATACCGCGGCGGCACTGGCGTTCAGTGGTACATTGTTGGGTTACGTGATCCCATTATCTAGTGCGGCAATCAATGCGGTGAGTATTCCGGATTATTTTGCCTGGGGCGGGATCGCACTGGTGATTCAGTTACTCGTTTTTGCTGGCGTCAGACTTTATATGCCAGCATTAAGCGAAAAAATTATTAATCACAATACCGCAGCAGGAATGTTTATGGGAACCGCCGCGCTGGCTGGCGGTATTTTTAACGCAGCTTGTATGACATGGTAATGGACGATCATGGCCAGAAAACGCAAATCAAGAAATAACAGTAAAATTGGTCACGGAGCGATCAGTCGCATTGGAAGACCTAATAATCCTTTTGAGCCGCGACGCAATCGCTACGCACAAAAATACTTAACGTTGGCGCTAATGGGCGGTGCAGCTTTTTTTGTATTGAAAGGTTGTGGCGATAGTGGTGATGTCGATAACGACGGTGACGGAACGTTTTACTCGACAGTGCAGGATTGTATTGATGACGGTAATAATTCAGATATCTGTGCTCATGGCTGGAACAATGCCAAAGCGGCATTTTATGCCGATGTTCCGAAGAATATGACTCAGCAGAATTGTCAGTCTAAGTACGAAAATTGCTACTACGACAATGTTGAACAGAGTTGGATCCCGGTCATTTCTGGATTTTTATTAAGCCGGGTTATTCGTAAAGATCGCGATGAGCCGTTCGTTTATAACAGCGGTGGATCCTCATTTGCTTCCCGCCCCGTCTGGCGCAATACTTCCGGTGATTACTCCTGGCGCTCCGGTTCTGGCAAAAAAGAGTCTTACTCCTCGGGCGGCTTTACCACCAGAAAAGCGTCAACTGTTTCTCGCGGCGGCTATGGTCGTTCTTCCAGCGCCCGTGGGCATTGGGGAGGCTAATCATGCTGAGACACAACGTTCCTGTACGGCGGGATCTGGACCAGATCGCCGCTGACAACGGTTTCGACTTTCATATCATCGACAATGAAATCTATTGGGATGAGAGTCGGGCTTACCGCTTTACCCTGCGCCAGATTGAAGAGCAGATCGAAAAACCAACTGCGGAACTGCATCAGATGTGCCTTGAGGTGGTGGATCGCGCGGTTAAAGACGAAGAGATCCTGAAGCAACTGGCGATCCCGCCGTTGTACTGGGATGTGATCGCCGAAAGCTGGCGCGCACGCGATCCTTCGCTGTATGGACGGATGGATTTTGCCTGGTGTGGCAATGCGCCGGTGAAGCTGCTGGAGTACAACGCCGATACGCCAACCTCGTTGTATGAATCGGCTTATTTCCAGTGGCTGTGGCTGGAAGATGCCCGGCGCAGCGGCATTATTCCGCGTGATGCCGATCAGTACAATGCCATTCAGGAACGCCTGATTTCGCGTTTTAGCGAGCTTTACAGTCGGGAACCGTTTTATTTCTGCTGTTGTCAGGATACCGACGAAGACAGGAGTACTGTGCTGTACTTGCAGGACTGCGCTCAGCAGGCTGGGCAGGAGTCACGGTTTATCTACATTGAAGATCTCGGTTTGGGCGTCGGCGGTGTACTGACCGATCTTGATGATAATGTCATCCAGCGTGCATTTAAGCTGTATCCGCTGGAATGGATGATGCGTGACGATAACGGTCCGCTGCTGCGCAAGCGCCGCGAGCAATGGGTGGAGCCGTTATGGAAAAGTATCTTGAGCAACAAAGGGTTAATGCCGCTGCTTTGGCGCTTCTTTCCTGGTCATCCTAACCTACTTGCATCCTGGTTTGATGGCGAAAAACCGCAGATTGCCGCTGGCGAAAGCTATGTGCGTAAACCGATCTACTCACGCGAGGGCGGTAACGTCACCATTTTCGATGGTCAGAATAACGTCGTTGACCACGCTGAGGGTGATTATGCCGATGAACCGATGATCTACCAGGCATTTCAACCTCTGCCACGATTTGGCGATAGCTACACACTCATTGGTAGCTGGATTGTTGATGATGAAGCGTGCGGAATGGGGATCCGTGAAGATAACACGCTGATCACCAAAGACACCTCACGTTTCGTTCCGCATTATATTGCTGGCTAAGAATGTTTTAGCAATCTCTTTCTGTCAGGAATCCGTGGCAGTGACCATACTAATGGTGACTGCCATTGATGGAGGGAGACACAGTGCACTGGCAAACTCACACCGTTTTTAATCAACCTATACCATTAAATAACAGCAACCTATACCTGTCTGATGGCGCGCTCTGCGAAGCGGTAACGCGTGAAGGTGCTGGCTGGGATAGCGATTTTCTCGCCAGTATTGGTCAGCAGTTAGGAACGGCTGAATCCCTTGAACTGGGGCGACTGGCGAATGTGAATCCGCCCGAATTATTGCGCTACGATGCGCAAGGACGCCGTCTGGACGATGTGCGTTTTCACCCCGCCTGGCACTTGCTGATGCAGGCGCTATGTACCAATCGGGTGCACAATCTTGCCTGGGAAGAAGACGCTCGCTCCGGCGCATTTGTGGCGCGAGCGGCGCGTTTTATGTTGCACGCACAGGTTGAGGCTGGGTCGTTATGCCCGATAACGATGACCTTTGCCGCCACGCCATTGTTATTACAGATGTTACCCGCGCCGTTTCAGGACTGGACCACGCCGCTGTTGAGCGATCGCTACGATTCCCACTTATTGCCAGGTGGGCAAAAACGCGGTTTGTTGATTGGCATGGGCATGACGGAAAAGCAGGGCGGTTCCGATGTGATGAGCAACACTACCCGCGCAGAGCGTCTGGACGATGGCTCTTATCGGCTGGTGGGACATAAATGGTTTTTCTCGGTGCCACAAAGCGACGCGCATCTGGTGCTGGCGCAGACCACGGGCGGTTTATCCTGCTTTTTTGTGCCGCGATTTTTGCCTGACGGGCAACGCAACGCGATTCGCCTGGAGCGGCTGAAAGATAAGCTGGGCAATCGCTCTAACGCCAGTTGCGAAGTGGAGTTTCAGGATGCCATAGGCTGGTTATTGGGGCAGGAAGGGGAAGGGATTCGCCTGATCCTGAAAATGGGCGGGATGACGCGTTTTGATTGTGCACTGGGTAGCCACGCCATGATGCGTCGTGCGTTCTCGCTGGCAATTTATCACGCTCATCAACGCCATGTATTTGGTAATCCGTTGATCCAACAGCCTTTGATGCGTCATGTCTTAAGCCGCATGGCGCTCCAACTTGAAGGGCAAACAGCGTTGCTGTTTCGTCTTGCGCGAGCGTGGGATCGGCGTGCCGATGCCAAAGAAGCCCTGTGGGCGCGCTTATTTACGCCTGCGGCGAAATTTGTTATCTGCAAACGTGGCATTCCGTTTGTGGCTGAAGCGATGGAGGTGCTGGGCGGTATTGGCTATTGCGAAGAGAGCGAACTACCGCGACTTTATCGGGAAATGCCAGTGAACAGCATCTGGGAAGGTTCTGGCAATATTATGTGCCTCGATGTGCTGCGCGTTCTCAATAAGCAGGCGGGTGTATACGACTTACTGTCGGAAGCGTTTATGGAAGTGAAAGGGCAGGATCGCTATTTTGATCGCGCGGTTCGTCGTTTGCAGCAGCAACTGCGTAAGCCAGCTGAAGAAATGGGGCGAGAGATTACTCGTCAGCTATTCCTGCTGGGTTGCGGCGCGCAAATGTTGAAATATGCCTCTCCGCCAATGGCGCAGGCGTGGTGTCAGATGATGTTTGATACGCGCGGCGGCGTGCGGTTGTCAGAGCAGATCCAGAATGATTTATTGCTGCGGGCGACGGGGGGAGTATGTTTATAAACGAGTCAGCCAGATGTGATGCTAGCGCGTCTTATAATGGCAACAGCAGCATTACGTGTTATCAACTAACACAATGAAATTTCAGGAACTGTTGGCCGGATAAGGCACAGGTGCCGCATCCGGCATTGTTCATTTGCTGTAGATGACACTCACGCATACAGGATCGCCTGTACGCGCCAGTTATCAGGCTGCTGGTCTTCGTACATGGTAATAATGCGGTACCATGATGCACCTTGTTCATCGGCCTTTAACGCCACGATACGTTCCACGTCCTGCGGATCCCCTGAAATATTGCTAACCGAGATCTGACCTATTTCATTCAGGCCCGTCACGCAGTCAGCACTGGCGAATTCTGCAGACTGTGCCGTGGTGCTCGCAGGATAAGTCACTAATTGCAGCGAGGGTGAGGCAAGTAATTGTTTCATCGTCAGCTCCATTTTTCGTTTCCCCACATGTTGCAGGGCATTCCATCGCGGTAATAAACGCCCGAGCTTCCAGCTGGTAATTTATTGTGCACAGGTAAACGCATAGGGACGCAAAGCAATGTAAAGCTGGCTGTATAAGTTGTCTGATTTATTTACGGTATAAAATAGCTTGTGAATACCACTGTCCTGTCACGATGGTTTCGTCCACCATGACGACAACGTAATAATCAGCTTTTGCAGCGACAGCTTTCGCTCTGATTTCTGCTAATGCGTCATCCGGAGAACCCCGAACCATCGTGCTTACGCTACCTATTCGCTGTAACCCTTGCGTCTGGTCGCGGCGAATCTCTTGCGGATGGTCCGTTACTGGCGGTGCTGGCTGTGGCGTACCTTGCAGTGCGCTACAGGCACTTAACATCAACACCAATAATAAACTGGCAAACCGGTAAATAACGCTATTACGTTTCCTGCTAACCATAGTGTAGTGCCTTATTAATTTAACTTTGGGGGAATGTTCCCGAATTGTTACCTGGTACGCGATTTTCGAATGAAAACGTGATGAAAGCGTAACCCACATCTCAACATTATGAACTAATACCGCCAGCAGAAACTTGTGCTAAGGATTTCTTCATGTCATACCAGACAAAAAGGAGAGACAGATGATTGAAATAGACTCGCGCGTGCTGGCAGATATTCCCGTTCTTCATGCTTATCCTGTCGGGCAAAAAGATACCCCGTTACCGTGCGTGATTTTTTATCACGGCTTTACTTCGTCCAGTCTGGTGTATAGCTATTTTGCCGTTGCGCTGGCGCAGGCTGGTTTGCGGGTGATCATGCCGGATGCGCCCGATCACGGTAGCCGTTTTAGGGGCGACGCAGCGCGGCGGTTAAATCAATTTTGGCAAATTTTGCTACAAAGTATGCAGGAATTCACTACCTTACGTGCGGCAATAGCCGAAGAAAACTGGCTGCTTGCTGACCGTCTGGCAGTCGGTGGCGCGTCGATGGGCGCGATGACGGCACTGGGAATTACCGCTCGCTACCCCACGGTGAAATGTACCGCCAGCATGATGGGATCGGGCTATTTTACATCACTCGCCCGTTCACTGTTTCCACCGCTGATATCTGAAACGAC
This sequence comes from Escherichia sp. HH091_1A, assembly GCF_030295175.1. Classification (NCBI taxonomy): domain Bacteria; kingdom Pseudomonadati; phylum Pseudomonadota; class Gammaproteobacteria; order Enterobacterales; family Enterobacteriaceae; genus Escherichia; species Escherichia sp. HH091_1A. The sequence continues at coordinate 5,127,426 of NZ_AP025747.1, forward strand.
AGGACAGCAGAACGAATTTAATAACATTATCGCGCCACTGGCAGAGTGGGAAGCGACAAACCACCTGGAAGAGTTGGGAAACAGACCTCTGCTCTTATGGCATGGCCTTGACGATGATGTCGTCCCCGCCGACGAATCACTACGTTTGCAGCAGGCCTTAAGCGAGGTGGGACGGGATAAACAGCTAACCTGTTCATGGCAGCCAGGCGTGCGTCACCGCATTACGCCCGAGGCGTTAGAGACCGCCGTGACATTTTTCCGCCAGCATCTTTAAACACGCAGAATGCTGACCCCTTGCGCTTCCAGTTGTTGCAGGATTTCCGGGTTAGCATTTTTGCCGGTGATCAGCATATCGATTTGATCTGCACGACTAAAGAGCATCCCCGCACGTTCGCCGATCTTACTGCTATCAACCAGTACCACCAGTTTCCCTACCACGCTCAACATCTTCTGCTCTGCCATTGCCGTCAGCATATCGGTTTTATACAACCCTTCTGCGGTCAGTCCTTTGCCGCTGGTAAACATCCAGTGCCCGGCATAGAGACTGTTTTCGCTGCCCTGTGGACTTAAGGTGATGGACTGGCTTTTGTTGTATTGGCCGCCCATGATAATCACGCTGTCATGCTCCTGATCGATCAGGTAATTCGCCAGCGGTAGATAATTAGTAATGATTTGCACTGGCTTGCCACACATTTCCCGCCCAAGCAGAAACGCGGTGGAACCGCAGTTGATGACGACGCTTTCGCCCGGATTAACCAGCTGCGAGGCTGCTTTAGCGATACGTACTTTTTCATCATGGTTCTGCGCCTGATGCAGATTCATCGGCGTCCAGCGTGGGCGCTGCTGGGTAATGGCTTCTGCGCCATTGCGCACTTTTTTCAGTTTGCCGCTTTCGTCAAGTTTATTGATATCGCGTCGAGCGGTAGCAGGCGAAATTCCCAGACGCTCAACGACTTTCTCAACGGTCACAAAGCCCAATTGTGCGAGCATTTCCAGGAGAATTTGATGTCTTTGTGCTTCAGTCATGAGCTATTCCGATAAAATTTGATTTTTTTAGATGATATTTGAAATAGCCAGGAAATACTACGCCGGATAGCGCGAACTTCTCCACGCCATCCGGTATAAACGACAGATTACAGGAACGACTTGAACGGCAGATCCGGTTCAATGGTGAAGCAATCGTCAAAACCGCGTGGATAGTGGTACTCGAAGTTGTCTTTATCCAGCGGCCAGGTAAATTTGCCACCGACCTGCCAGATAAACGGCTTGAAGCCATACTTCAGGCGATCTTTTTTCATCTCCCACAGTACGCGGATCTCTTGCGGATCGGCCTGGAAGTTTGACCAGATATCATGGTGGAACGGGATAACCACTTTTGTATTCAGCGCTTCTGCCATACGCAGGATATCAGCACTGGTCATTTTGTCGGTGATACCACGTGGGTTTTCACCGTATGAACCTAATGCCACGTCGATCTGATGCTCGTTACCGTGCTTCGCATAGTAGTTAGAGTAGTGGGAATCGCCACTGTGATACAGGGTACCGCCCGGCGTTTTGAACAGGTAGTTTACCGCGCGATCGTCCATGCCGTCTGGCAGTACGCCAGCCGCTTTTTGATCGGCAGGCAAAGTGATCAGTGCAGTACGGTCAAACGCGTCAAGGGCATGAATTTCAATGTCTTTCACTTTAACGACATCGCCCGGTTTGACCACGATGCAACGTTCTTTCGGCACACCCCAGCCAATCCACAAATCCACGCAGGTTTTCGGCCCGATAAATGGCACGTCATCAGCGCAGTTCTGCATCACGGCAGCAGCGACGTTGACGTCGATATGATCGTTGTGATCGTGAGTTGCCAGTACCGCGTCGATCTGGCGAATCGCAAACGGATCAAGAACAAATGGGGTGGTACGCAGGTTCGGTTGCAGTTTTTTCACGCCAGCCATGCGCTGCATCTGGTGACCCTGTTTCATTAGTGGGTTACCGTGACTTTGTTTGCCAGTACCACACCAGAAATCGACGCAAACGTTGGTGCCACCTTCAGATTTCAGCCAGATCCCGGTACAGCCTAGCCACCACATCGCGAATGTGCCAGGAGCTACCTGTTCTTGTTCAATTTCTTCATTCAGCCAGCTACCCCACTCCGGGAAAGTGCTCAGGATCCAGGATTCACGGGTGATACTTTTCACTTTACTCATCGCCATTTACCTTCATGATAGTTCAATTTGAATCAATATTTGATTGGTTTTGATTAATCATGACACTATTTTTTCAGGAAGGCAATGACCATTTTTTGACTTTTTGCCAGGGAAGTTGTTGTTGATTTTGAGTATGGAAAGATTTAATGGAATGTGTAATTCAATTAACTAAATGAATTTAAATGAATAATTGTTTCGTTGTGTGAATCCCACTCTATCCATGTGGAATTATTTGCGGGTCGCGTCACATTTAATCATAAATAATCTTGTTGTGATTACTTTTGAAAATTAGAGTGAGTGCACAACATTCCGGGTGTGTGGAATACCCGGTTACCTCTTCTTCAGGAGATCGTTATGGAGATCCTCTACAACATCTTTACCGTGTTTTTTAACCAGGTCATGACCAATGCCCCGTTACTGCTGGGTATTGTGACCTGTCTGGGTTATATCCTGCTGCGCAAAAGCGTCAGCGTGATTATCAAAGGTACGATTAAAACCATTATTGGTTTCATGTTGTTGCAGGCCGGGTCCGGCATCCTGACCAGCACCTTCAAACCGGTGGTGGCGAAAATGTCGGAGGTTTATGGCATCAATGGTGCGATTTCCGATACTTACGCATCCATGATGGCTACCATCGAGCGTATGGGCGATGCCTATAGCTGGGTGGGCTACGCGGTGCTGTTGGCACTGGCGCTGAACATCTGTTACGTGCTGCTGCGTCGCATTACCGGTATTCGCACCATCATGCTGACGGGTCACATCATGTTCCAGCAGGCGGGGCTGATTGCCGTTACGCTGTTTATCTTTGGTTACTCCATGTGGACGACCATTATCTGCACCGCGATTCTGGTTTCGCTCTACTGGGGTATTACCTCTAACATGATGTACAAGCCGACTCAGGAAGTGACGGACGGCTGTGGTTTCTCCATCGGTCACCAACAACAGTTTGCATCATGGATTGCTTATAAAGTTGCGCCTTTCCTCGGCAAAAAAGAGGAGAGCGTTGAAGACCTCAAACTGCCAGGCTGGCTGAACATTTTCCACGACAACATCGTCTCCACGGCGATTGTCATGACCATCTTCTTTGGTGCCATTTTGCTCTCCTTCGGGATCGACACCGTGCAGGCGATGGCAGGTAAAGTGAACTGGACGGTGTACATCCTGCAAACCGGTTTCTCCTTTGCGGTGGCGATCTTCATCATCACTCAGGGCGTGCGCATGTTTGTGGCGGAACTCTCTGAAGCGTTTAACGGTATCTCCCAGCGCCTGATCCCCGGTGCGGTTCTGGCGATTGACTGTGCGGCCATCTATAGCTTCGCGCCGAACGCTGTGGTTTGGGGCTTTATGTGGGGCACCATCGGTCAACTGATTGCAGTTGGCATCCTGGTCGCCTGCGGCTCTTCCATTCTGATTATCCCTGGCTTTATCCCGATGTTCTTCTCTAACGCCACTATTGGCGTGTTTGCTAACCACTTCGGTGGCTGGCGCGCGGCGCTGAAGATTTGTCTGGTGATGGGGATGATTGAAATCTTTGGTTGCGTCTGGGCGGTGAAACTCACCGGTATGAGCGCCTGGATGGGCATGGCGGACTGGTCGATTCTGGCACCGCCGATGATGCAGGGCTTCTTCTCCATCGGCATCGCCTTTATGGCCGTCATCATTTTCATTGCACTGGCTTATATGTTCTTCGCTGGCCGCGCGCTGCGCGCAGAAGAAGATGCAGAAAAACAACTGGCAGAACAGTCTGCTTAATAAGGAGTTTTGATTATGACCGTACGTATTCTGGCTGTGTGTGGTAACGGACAAGGCAGTTCCATGATCATGAAAATGAAAGTGGACCAGTTTTTAACCCAGTCGAACATCGACCACACGGTAAACAGCTGCGCGGTTGGTGAATACAAAAGCGAGTTGAGCGGCGCGGATATCATCATCGCTTCTACGCACATCGCGGGCGAAATCACCGTGACCGGCAATAAATACGTGGTTGGCGTGCGCAACATGCTCTCTCCTGCCGATTTTGGCCCGAAACTGCTGGAAGTGATCAAAGAACATTTCCCGCAGGACGTGAAGTAAGGGCGCGCTATGAAATTACGTGATTCGCTGGCGGAGAATAAATCTATCCGTCTGCAGGCTGAAGCTGAGACATGGCAGGACGCAGTGAAAATCGGCGTTGACCTGCTGGTGGCGGCAGATGTGGTAGAGCCGCGTTACTACCAGGCGATTCTGGATGCGGTTGAACAACACGGCCCGTACTTTGTGCTCGCACCGGGCCTGGCAATGCCGCATGGTCGCCCGGAAGAGGGCGTTAAGAAAACCGGTTTTGCACTGGTGACGCTGAAAAAGCCGCTGGAGTTCAACCACGAAGATAACGACCCGGTGGATATCCTCATCACGATGGCGGCGGTCGATGCCAACACGCATCAGGAAGTGGGCATCATGCAGATCGTCAACCTGTTTGAAGATGAAGAGAATTTCGACCGTTTACGCGCCTGCCGTACTGAGCAGGAAGTCCTGGATCTCATTGACCGCACCAACGCGGCTGCTTAAGAAGGAATTGAAAATGTCATTACCGATGTTGCAAGTCGCGCTGGACAACCAGACTATGGCTAGCGCCTACGAAACCACTCGCCTGATTGCCGAAGAAGTCGACATTATCGAAGTGGGCACCATTCTGTGCGTGGGCGAAGGTGTGCGTGCGGTTCGCGATCTGAAAGCGCTTTATCCGCACAAAATCGTGCTGGCAGACGCCAAAATCGCCGATGCGGGCAAAATCCTTTCTCGTATGTGCTTCGAAGCCAACGCTGACTGGGTGACCGTGATTTGTTGTGCAGATATCAACACCGCCAAAGGCGCGCTGGACGTGGCAAAAGAGTTTAATGGCGACGTGCAGATCGAACTGACCGGTTACTGGACCTGGGAACAGGCGCAGCAGTGGCGCGACGCTGGTATCCAGCAGGTGGTTTATCACCGCAGCCGTGACGCGCAGGCCGCAGGCGTGGCGTGGGGCGAAGCGGATATCACCGCGATCAAACGTCTTTCCGATATGGGCTTCAAAGTCACCGTCACCGGTGGCCTGGCGCTGGAAGACCTGCCGCTGTTCAAAGGCATTCCGATTCATGTGTTTATCGCTGGGCGTAGTATCCGTGATGCCGCCTCTCCGGTTGAAGCCGCGCGTCAGTTCAAACGTTCCATCGCCGAACTGTGGGGCTAAGGAGCGGATATGTTGTCCAAACAAATCCCGCTTGGCATCTACGAAAAAGCGCTCCCCGCCGGGGAGTGCTGGCTGGAACGGCTGCAACTGGCAAAAACGTTAGGCTTCGATTTTGTCGAGATGTCGGTAGATGAAACGGACGATCGCCTCTCGCGCCTTGACTGGAGCCGCGAGCAGCGTCTGGCGCTGGTGAACGCGATTGTTGAAACCGGCGTGCGCGTACCATCCATGTGCCTTTCTGCTCATCGTCGTTTCCCGCTGGGCAGCGAAGATGACGCAGTGCGGGCGCAGGGGCTGGAGATTATGCGCAAAGCTATCCAGTTCGCCCAGGATGTCGGTATTCGCGTGATCCAACTGGCGGGCTACGACGTTTACTATCAGGAAGCCAATAACGAAACGCGTCGTCGTTTCCGTGACGGCCTGAAAGAGAGCGTTGAGATGGCGAGCCGCGCGCAGGTGACGCTGGCAATGGAGATCATGGATTACCCGTTGATGAACTCCATCAGCAAGGCGCTGGGTTACGCGCACTATCTTAACAACCCGTGGTTCCAGCTCTACCCGGATATCGGCAACTTGTCGGCGTGGGACAACGACGTGCAGATGGAGTTGCAGGCCGGAATCGGGCATATCGTCGCGGTGCATGTGAAAGACACCAAACCAGGCGTCTTCAAAAACGTGCCGTTTGGCGAAGGCGTAGTGGATTTCGAACGTTGCTTTGAAACGCTCAAACAGAGTGGCTATTGCGGGCCGTACCTGATTGAGATGTGGAGCGAAACGGCGGAAGACCCGGCGGCAGAAGTGGCGAAAGCGCGTGATTGGGTGAAAGCGCGCATGGCCAAAGCCGGCATGGTGGAGGCGGCATAATGCAAAAGCTAAAACAGCAGGTATTTGAAGCCAATATGGATCTGCCGCGCTACGGGCTGGTGACCTTTACCTGGGGCAACGTCAGCGCCATTGACCGCGAACGCGGGCTGGTGGTGATCAAGCCCAGCGGCGTTGCCTACGAAACCATGAAAGCAGACGATATGGTGGTGGTTGATATGAGCGGCAAGGTGGTGGAAGGGGAGTATCGTCCGTCTTCCGACACTGCGACGCATCTTGAACTCTACCGTCGTTATCCGTCGCTTGGCGGCATTGTCCATACCCATTCCACGCATGCCACCGCATGGGCGCAGGCGGGGCTGGCGATCCCGGCGTTAGGCACCACGCACGCTGACTACTTCTTTGGTGATATCCCGTGTACGCGTGGATTAAGCGAAGAAGAGGTGCAGGGTGAGTATGAACTGAACACTGGCAAAGTGATTATCGAAACGCTGGGCAACGCCGAGCCGCTGCATACGCCGGGAATTGTGGTGTATCAGCACGGGCCGTTCGCCTGGGGGAAAGATGCTCACGATGCGGTGCATAACGCGGTGGTGATGGAAGAAGTGGCGAAAATGGCGTGGATTGCCCGCGGCATTAACCCACAACTGAATCACATCGACAGCTATCTCATGAATAAACACTTCATGCGTAAGCACGGTCCTAACGCCTATTACGGGCAGAAGTAAAACACGCGCTGCGGAAATTTCCTTCTTCGGGAGATAACTGGTCTAAGTCCACAGCCGTTTTTCAAAAAAAGCCCCCTGAGAAGGGGGCAAAGCAAACTATGGCAATGTTTCGTTGGTTATACCTGGTGCTAGCGATAAATATCCGCGCTGGCGTGCATGTTGCCGTTACTCCCCGGTTCCCGCATCAGAATCACGTGGTAGTACGTTGCGCCCTGCGCATTTGTCTCTTCATTTAATGCCTGACGCGCTTCGCTTTCAGTGGCGAAATTATGATTGATATAAATCACGCCTAAGCTTTGCACATCGTCCATATTTCTGGCCTGGTGGTTATTAATTTCAATGGCTGCCCATGTATTTGCACTTAGCAAAAGCACAGCCAGAAGGGCTAAAACACGGCTGAACATAGATACCTCCTCGACGGCTGACTTTGTGTGCTCTCCTCTTGTGGTGATCTTCTGATTTAATTTTAATCAATGATAAAGAAGTGGATGGTGACCATTTCTGATGCAGTTGTTCAAAAAAACACCATGATGAAGTGTGATGAACTTCAAATCAGCGTGTTAGTACGATTTGGTGAAAGATGAGATTTATTTGTCGGCTGGCCTTGAGTTTAGCGGGGTATGTCAGTACTATAACGCGTCATTTTTCAGCCGACCTTTAACACGTTCCTTGCCTCCCCGGGATTCGGCTGACCCAGACAGGAGGCTGAATAATCCGTAAGGAGCAATTCGATGCGTCATTACGAAATCGTTTTTATGGTCCATCCTGACCAGAGCGAACAGGTTCCGGGCATGATCGAGCGCTACACTGCTGCCATCACTGGTGCAGAAGGCAAGATCCACCGTCTGGAAGACTGGGGCCGCCGTCAGCTGGCTTACCCGATCAACAAACTGCACAAAGCACACTACGTTCTGATGAACGTTGAAGCTCCGCAGGAAGTGATCGATGAGCTGGAAACTACCTTCCGCTTCAACGATGCCGTTATCCGCAGCATGGTTATGCGTACCAAGCACGCTGTTACCGAAGCATCTCCGATGGTTAAAGCGAAAGACGAGCGCCGTGAGCGTCGCGATGATTTCGCAAACGAAACCGCTGATGATGCTGAAGCTGGGGATTCTGAAGAGTAATTTCTGATGACCAACCGTCTGGTGTTGTCCGGCACCGTGTGCAGGACTCCCCTTCGAAAGGTCAGTCCATCAGGAATTCCTCACTGCCAGTTCGTGCTTGAGCATCGTTCTGTGCAGGAGGAAGCCGGCTTTCACCGGCAGGCGTGGTGTCAAATGCCCGTTATTGTTAGCGGACACGAAAACCAGGCCATTACTCACAGTATAACGGTCGGCAGTCGCATAACCGTTCAGGGGTTCATTTCATGCCACAAGGCAAAGAACGGTCTGAGCAAAATGGTTTTGCATGCCGAGCAGATTGAATTGATAGATTCTGGAGACTAGCCATATGGCACGTTATTTCCGTCGTCGCAAGTTCTGCCGTTTCACCGCGGAAGGCGTTCAAGAGATCGACTATAAAGATATCGCTACGCTGAAAAACTACATCACCGAAAGCGGTAAGATTGTCCCAAGCCGTATCACCGGTACCCGTGCAAAATACCAGCGTCAGCTGGCTCGCGCTATCAAACGCGCTCGCTACCTGTCCCTGCTGCCGTACACTGATCGCCATCAGTAATCGGTCACGGTCCATTAATACGACTTTGAGAGGATAAGGTAATGCAAGTTATTCTGCTTGATAAAGTAGCAAACCTGGGTAGCCTGGGTGATCAGGTAAACGTTAAAGCGGGCTATGCTCGTAACTTCCTGGTACCGCAGGGTAAAGCTGTTCCAGCTACCAAGAAAAACATTGAATTCTTCGAAGCACGTCGCGCTGAACTGGAAGCTAAACTGGCTGAAGTTCTGGCAGCTGCTAATGCTCGCGCTGAGAAAATCAATGCACTGGAAACTGTTACCATCGCGTCTAAAGCTGGCGACGAAGGTAAACTGTTCGGTTCCATCGGTACTCGCGACATCGCTGACGCTGTAACTGCAGCTGGCGTTGAAGTGGCTAAGAGCGAAGTTCGTCTGCCGAACGGCGTTCTGCGTACCACTGGCGAACACGAAGTGAGCTTCCAGGTTCACAGCGAAGTATTCGCGAAAGTGATCGTAAACGTAGTAGCTGAATAATTCGTTATTCAACGAGACGTAAAAACGCCGACCATTGGTCGGCGTTTTGCTTTTATAGCGAGCACTTGCTGATATCGATAAGGGCCACAATAAGCAGCCCCATGAAGGTAATTACTTAGCCGCCTGAATATCAGCCAGCATTGGGGCAAGGGCAGGGTTATCTTTAGCGAAGTTTGCGTACATCGGTTGTACTTTCTCGATAAACGGTGCTTTATCAACCGGGTAGACTTTTACGCCCATTTTATCCAGTTTTGCAAATTCTTGTTTCTCTTGCTCGCTCCATAACTCCTTCATGTAACTCATCGATTCTTTCGCTGCTTTTAATATAACTGCCTGATTTTCAGGGCTGAGTTTATCAAATGCAGCATTACTCATCAGAACCACATCGGGCACCATGGTGTGCTCATCAAGGCTAAAGGATTTTGCCACTTCACCGTGACGCATAGTGGTCAGTGCCATCACGCTGTTTTCTGCCATATCGACCACGCCCTGCTGTAAGGCCGTATACAGCTCGCCGTAATCCAGTGGCGTCGGGTTACCGCCCATGACTTTGATCATTTCAACTGCGCCAGGACTTGGCTGGACACGGACTTTCATGCCTTTCAGATCGTCTGGTTTCAGTACCGGTTTATTACCGTAGAAACTGCGGGCGCCTCCATCATAGAAAGTCAGCCCGAAATAACCTTTGCTTTTCGTTGAGTCGAGGATTTTCCTTCCGATATCGCCTTGCATGACCTGATAATAATGATCACGATCGCGGAACAAATAAGGCAGGCTAAATATTTTATACGAACTCTCGAAGGCTTCCATCTCCGCCGCATTGGTTTTTACCAGCGGAATAGCACCAGAACGAATCAGCTCCATTGTTTCTCGTTGAGTACCCAATGTTCCATTTGGATAAATACGAATAGTAATATCACCGTTAGAGTACTCTTTGCTCTTTTTCGCAAAGAACTCCATCGCTTTATGAACAGGATGAGATTTATCCTGATTATGGCTAAGTTTTAATGTTACTGCCCAGGACTGGCTTGCGGATAGCATAAGAACAGCACCGATAATGCCAGCGGATACTTTTATTTTCATAGATGTTCCTTTTCTAATAAATATGGCGGCAGGTGCCGCCAGTTAATGCATATCAGTAGCCCAGTGCTCTTGGCAATGCCATACTGATTTGCGGAATATAGGTAACCATTGCCAGCACCAATACCATCACGGCATAGAATGGCAGCATAGGTTTGATAATTTTATTAATCGGTAATTTAGATACACTACAACCGACAAATAACACACTGCCTACAGGCGGAGTACAAATACCGATACACATGTTCAGTACCATGACAATACCAAAGTGAATCGGGTCCATACCCAGTTCGGTGACAACGGGTAAAAATATCGGCGTAAAAATCAGTACTGCCGGTGTCATATCCATAAATGTGCCGATAATCAACAGGATAATATTGATAATAAGCAGGATGATTATTGGATTGTCAGAAATAGTGTTAAGCAAATCGAGAATCAGGAAGGGAACGTCAGCGTTTGACATTGCCCATGACATTCCCATTGAAGAACCAATTAACAACAAGACAATTGCAGTGGTAATGACGGACTCCAGAAATATCTTAGGTAAATCTTTAACTGATATTTCACGATAAAGAACCAGTGCAAGGAAAAGGGTATAAATTACCGCAATTGCAGATGCTTCTGTCGGGGTAAAAATACCGCTTAGTACACCACCCATAATTAATACAATCAGGAAAATACTGGGGATCGCCATCCATATTGCCACTCCAGCCTGGCGCAAAGTCGGACGTTCTGGTTTTGGATAACCCCGGCGTACCGCGATAATACCAGCCACAGTCATCAGCGCCAGGCCCAATAAAATTCCCGGGACATATCCTGCCAGGAACAGTGCGGCAATAGAAGTACCACCACTGACCAGTGAATAGACGATTAACGTATTACTGGGTGGAATAAGCAAACCCGTCGGGGCAGAGGCAACGTTAACTGCAGTACTGAATGCCGGGTCGTAGCCCTCTTTAACCTGTTGCGGATGCATGACGCCGCCCATCGCAGCCGCCGAAGCCACGGCTGAATCAGAAATTGCCCCGAACAGCATATTGGCAAGAATATTACAGTGGGCAAGTGAGCCTGGCAGACGACCGCCGAGAATTCGGGCAAAGTTGATTAATCGTCGCGCTATTCCTCCGTGATTCATAATGTTGCCAGACAAAATAAAAAATGGGATTGCCAACAACGTAAAACTATCTAACCCGGAGGCTAACTTTTGGGAAACCACACTTAACGCTGAGTTGAAATCGAGTTGTGTAGTAATTGATGCCAGTGTTGATAAACCAATAGCATAGACAATAGGAACACCTAATGCCAACATAAAAAAGAAAGCACCAAATAACACAATGATCGGTAACCAGTAATCCATGTTTTCTCCATCCCTACTTATTTTAGAGTGGTTGTTTAAGTTCGGTTAAAACTGTATCTATGGTGTATATAATAATAAGGATGCCACTTATTGGAATGCTCATGTAAATATATCCCATCTGCCAGCCTAAAGCCGGAGAAGTTTGCCCTGAATCAAATGTGTCCAGTGTTAATAACCCGCCACCATAAACCATAATGATAGAGGCAAAAAGAATAACAATGGCCTGAATACATAAGAATAAATAACGTCGGGATTTTCCTTTTAGCATCATTGGCAGAAGATCAATGGCCAGATGTCGGTTTTGTCCGGCAGTATAAGCACCACCAAAAAGTCCAAGACAAATAAATAGTAAACGACTAAGTTCATCTGTAAAAATGCTGGGGCTTTTAAAGATAAATCGTGCTACTACTTGCCATGTAACGCACATCACAATAATTGCCAAAATGGTAATGTTCAATGTGGAAAGCAATGAATTAATAGATCTGATTATATTTCGCATAGTGATTAACCTTTGCAATATTATTCATGCCGTGTCTGATAAATTGTTCCGTTAAGAAAATCAGGCCAATTCTTCTCAAAGTAAATACCTTTAATATGCGGTAAGTTTCTCAAGAACTTAATTTCATTAATAAATAAACCTTGTGAAAAGGAGAGAGTTAGTCTGTGATTTTTATCTTCAGCTTGTTCAGAGCGAAAACGCCAATCTTCGATTGCGCCGCGACGAGTTTGTGGAAGATATTCTCCTTGTGGATCAATAATCATCCGCGCTCCACGACTACCACCGCCAGCATCAATATAATGTGATAGCTGGCTTAACACCGCAGCGGATGTTAATGCCATATGCCGCCACATAAATAGCTCGGCAATTTCACCGGCGTGGTTGATAGTTAGACCATGTTGCTGCGCAAATTCATTTAACAGCATGGCGTCACGGGCGGCGTGACGAACTTTATCAGCATGGCAAATAAATCCCGCGTAATCAGACATTCGCGCCTGGATTTTTTCTTTTACCGTTGCCAGCGTCATTCCGTTCTCGTTTGCCAGTGCCTGAGCGATAACTTCTCTGATTGTATGCAGAGGTGAGGCTACTAGCTGCGCGACATCATCCTCAACGGACCGCTTTTGCGTGCAACCAATAAAACGTGCCAGACGAACAGCAAAAACCTGCCCGGCATTCAATGCCGCACCACCAGGGCGAGTGACGCCGTGTGTGCCAGCAACTTCCCCCACGGCGAAACAGCCGGACAGGGAGGTTTGCCCCCAGATATCCACTTCAATGCCGCCATTCATATGCTGATTATTCATGGCAAACTGCAATGGCTGCGTGGTGAGATCGTAACCGTGCATCTTATACAGCGAGATAGACAGCGGATTCATTCGTTGCAGTCGTTCGATGGGCGATGGTGCCAGAGCGTCGTTATTTTCCAGATACGCGCGAACGTCGTCGTCCAGTCGATCTAATGAGAACGGCAGGTCACCCGGCACAGGTTCAGGATTGCGATTGAAATCCATAAATACCTGACGCCCTGATTGCTGCTCTTGCGCTACTGCCATATCTAACAAGCTGGAGCCAAAATCCATCACTCGTGTGGCGTGAAACGGCCACTGATAGCCTTTACGGAAGATGTTTGAAGCCAGCTCCTGGGTGGTGCGATAGTAATCTGCGAGGAAGTTATACTCGTTGCCCCCGGCATCCACGGAATAGATATATGGGATCACCTGTACATAGGTGCCGGACAAATTCCACGGAAACGTGCTGCGCGGCGTGCCTATACCAAACTGGCTTTCGGTCAGATTGGTTAGCGTCAGACCTTCTTCCAGCGCCAGCCCCAGCGAGCCGAAGCATTTATGTGGATAAACACTGTCGCGATAAAGCTCGCCCGGTCCGCCCGTTGCCAGTACCACATTGGGCGCCGTCACAATAGCCAGCCCCCAAGGGTTATAGGCGCGGGAACCGGTTGCGAGAATAGCCCCCGCAACGCGATCTTCGCCATTCTCTCCGTGCTGATGCAGGAGCTTAATCACCGTTGCACTGGTCAGTAGTGGTATGGCAAGACGCTGCACTTCCTCCAGCAATACTTTCACCATTAGGCGAGAAGTACGCGGCCCACACGAGGTTGCTCGCCCGGCTTCGTCATGGTCGGTTTGATAACGAAGAATTGCGCCATAGCGATCTTCCGGTAATTCCAGACCAAGATATTGCAACCCGCCAAGAGTGTGCAGAGAACCTACCGCTTCGACATAAGCGGTGTCGTGATCCATCGCCCCACCGCTCGCCAGTGCTTCCGCCAGTTTGGCGAAGTTATCGCCGTTGCCCGCGGTAGCGGCGGTAAACAGCGTCTGTTTATCGGAACCAGAACATGCCGATGTCCCCATATATAACCCAGCGGTGGCGATCAGCACATTTTGCTGGCGGCGCTTAAGTTCAACCGCTGCGCGCAGCCCTGCCGCGCCGCTACCAACGACTAGCGCATCAACTTGCCAGATCGGGTAATCGACATCTTCAACCGTGACAATTGACGCTGGCTCTGCTGACACAAAACCCTTCGGGAAAGTGACGTGCGTCAGCGCATCAAGGAGGGTGTCATCAAGCTGACTCATGCATCCTCCATCGGCGTAAACAGGCTACTTTCCATCAGGCGTGGCTGATTGATAATTGGACGGAAGGCCATATGCGGCAGAATGTCGCGCTCAATCTCCACGCCTGGTGCGATTTCAATTAATTCAACGCCTTCTGCTGTTAACTGGAATACTGCACGTTCAGTGATATACAACACTTCCTGACCGCTTTGCTGTGCGTAAGCGGCGCTAAAAGTGATTTTTTCCACCTGGGTAACCAGTTTAGGGATTTGACCTGACTGGGCGATATGCAAGCCATCTGGTGTTACATCAATCGTGCTACCTTTGGCGTCGAACGTGCCGCAGAACACCACTTTACGGGCGTTTTGCGCAATTTCGAGAAATCCGCCGGGGCCAATGAGATTGCCATTGAGATGGGAGACGTTGACGTTACCGTACTGATCCATCTCTCCCATGCCGAGGAAGGTGATATCGATCCCTCCGCCACTGTAGAATTCGAATTGATCGAGTGATGGAATAATGGCATCGGCGTTACGGGCGCAGCCGAACAGAGCATCATCCAGCATCATACCGTTATGCACGCCTTGCTCGACGCTCAGCCATAAACTTTGATAAGGCACGCCTTCGCGCAGTGCAACCCCAGGAATGCCGCCGGGAATGCCAAAGCCAAAGTTGGTTGAAGCGCCAGCTACAAGTTCGCGTGCTGCCCGACGGGCAATCAGGCGGCGCACCGGATGACTAACCAGTTCAATTGCGTCGTTAGAACTTAGACGGCGATGCTGACCGCTAATGGTCAGATCGTAACCGCCAAGATAGGTTTGTGGTTGTTCGCGGTGTTCAACGATGCCATCAACCAGAATGCCCGGTAATTTGACCCGGCGTGGTTCAATGGCACCAGCTTCCAGCACATCGCGCACCTGTACGAACACTTTGCCGCCGCTGTTGTGTGCTGCCAGCGCCATGGAATAGCTATCCATATCAATCGCCTCTTCTTCGAGGCTGACGTTGCCACGCGGATCAGCATAAGTGCCACGCAAAATCGCGTAATCCACTTTGAAAGGGCGATAACGAAGTTTGGTTTCACCGTCGATTTCAATCAGCTCTACCAGATCCTCAGTGGTGCTGGCGTTCGACTTACCGCCGCCGTTGCGCGGATCAACAAACGATCCCAGCCCAACGTGGGTAAAAAGCCCTGGACGTCCGGCACCGATCTCCCGCAGCAGTGCCTGAATTACGCCACCAGGGAAGCAGTAGGCTTCAATAGCATTGTTTTTCACCAGATCCTGCATCTTGGGCGACCAGGTAAAATGTCCGGCAATGATGCGTTTGAGCATCTCTGCATGAGCGAAGCGGTTAGTGCCTTTGCAGTCGCGATCGCCAATGCCCAGTGAGTGGATTAATGTCAGATCGCGCGGGTGTCCGGTTTGCAGGAAACGCGCTTCAATAGCAGCCAGAATATGGTCCGCTTCCACCATGCCGCCGCCATTACCGCTAATGGCAATGGTTGCGCCGTCCTGAATTTGCGCCGCCAGTGTCTCGGCGGTTGTTATCTTACGCATACAATTTCCTTATTGATTTTGGAAGATCACGCTACTTTTTTCGGCAAATGCGCGCGTCGCCTGCTGGCAATCCTGAGTGGCGGACATTAATCCAGCCAGTAACTGGTGCGGGTAATCGGCGTGTTTATTTTCCAGCGCCAGAATCAGTTGCTTAATATGTGCGAGCGCCACCGGACCGCATTTTTCCAGCTGCGCTAACTGATTCGCCATCCAGCTTTCCACCTGTTCTTTTTCTACCACTTCATCAATTAAATTCGCCGCCTGAGCTTCCTGCGCCGTCAGGCGTTTACCCAGCATCAGCATCTGGCGACCGACCACCGGACCGACCTGATTAAGCACGCGTTCAATGCCCATCCAGCCAGGCACCATGCCGAGCATTACTTCCGGATTAGAGAATTTCGCACTGGGGCGGGCAATACGAATATCGCAGCACAAGGCAAGTTCAATACCACCGCCGATGGTATGACCGTTGAGATTCGCAACCGTTAATTGAGGTAAATTGCGCAGGCGATTAAAAACGTCATTGCCGCGTTTAATCCATTTTCTGCCCATATCTAATGGCGAATAGGCTGACCACGATTTAATATCGCCGCCTGCACAAAAGAATTTATCGCCGGTTGCCGTTAATTCGACTAATCGTAATGTGGTGTCGTTTTCAATTTCATTTAAATAATGGTCGAGAGATTCGATCATTTCTTCATTAATAGCATGACATTTATCTTCACGGTTCAATGTCAGGCGGCAGGAAGCCGCCGCTCTGCTGAACAGAACGGGTTGGTCACTCATGATCATTCCTTAGCAATAATGCGCGATGCGATCGACGCTAATATCCAACGTGCTGTTAATATCTTGCTGCCACCAGTACGGTGAGAAAATTTCCAGTTCCACAGCACCGTTAAATCCGGCATTTTCTACCTGGCGACGAATAGACGGAATATTGATTACGCCATCTCCCGGCATTCCCCGGTCATTGACTAAATCGGTGGTTGGCACCAGCCAGTCGGAAACATGAAACGCGAGGATGCGTTTTCCGGCACGCAGGATCTGACTGGCGAGATCCGGATCCCACCAAACGTGGTAGACATCTACCGCCACGCCGAGGCCAAACTCCCCATCGGGATCGAGTTCATCACACCAGTCCAACGCCTGATGTAACGTGCACAGGCAAGAGCGATCGGCGGCGGTCATCGGGTGCAGCGGCTCCAGCGCAATTGGTACGCCGACATCTTTCGAATGTGGCAGCAACTGGCGAATCCCTTGTTTCACTTGTTCCCGCGCTTCGTACAGATCTTTTGTTCCCATTGGCAGACCGCCAACCACCTGCATATAACAGGCGGCGTTCAGTACAGCGGCCTCGTCCAGCGCCCGGCGGTTATCATCAATCGCCAGTTTGCGTTCCGTCAGCGTCGGCGCGGTGTAATAGGTGCTACGGCACAAACCGGAAACGCTCATGTTACTGGCAGCAAGCTGGCGGGCGATTTGCTGGAGATCTTCACCCTGCAACTCCCTGCGCCAGGGGGCAATCGCGCCAATACCGCGTGCGGCGCAGGCATCAATAATGGCAGGTAGCGGCGTTTTATAGCCCAGTGTCGCAGTATTGATACTGAATAAATCCGGGCGTTGTAACAGATCTCTCATGATTCAGCCTCAGAAGCGCGGCATACTTAAGCCGCCGTCGATGGCGACCGCCTGACCACAGGTGTAAATCAGTTTGCCTTCCGCCATCGCGCGGACCGTTGAGGCAATATCAGCCGGATAACCCCAACGTCCCCACGGCACTAACCCCTTAGCAATCAGTTCGTCGTAATAAGCCGTTGCCGGAATGGTCATATCGGTTTTGATTAGGCCAGGGCGCACTTCATAAACGCCAATTTGTTCATTGCAAAGGCGAGCGGCAAACAGACGAGCTGCGGCGGAGACGGCAGTTTTGGCAATGGTATATTCGCCGCGATTCATCGCCAGCATGATGGCGTTAATGGAACTGACAAAAATAATCGAGCGGTGCGGCAGTTCTGCTTCCGGTTTCGGCTGTGCCAGTAATCGCTTACTGAATGCCTGAGCAAGGAAGAACGGCGCACGGGTGTTAATGGCAATGTTTTGGTCGAAGCTGTCTGGTTCGAGGTCGAGGAGGTCACCGCGTTTTTTCACTGAAATGCCTGCGTTGTTGAGTAGACAGTCCAGACGTCCCCACTGGTTTTGCGCCGCGTCGAGCATCTCTTCATGAAGGGAGAGATCGCCAACATCAGCAGGGAAGCAAATCACTTCCACGCCTTCCGCCAGACATTCTTGTTGTGTGGCATGTAATTTTTCTACGCTGTCGGCATCCGGACGATCATTAATCAGCAGATTAAATCCGCCACGCGCAAGTTCCAGTGCACAGCCCTTTCCAATACCACGTGCGGCTCCAGTGATGACAGCAACAGGACGTGTTGACTTCATACGATAACCCTCTTTTTGAATATTATTTCCTTAAGTGACGATTAGCTTGCAATGTGTGGCAAGAAAGATCAACCATCTAGTTGGTTGATATGCGATAATGATCACAGAGCATTTGATAACCCGATGAAATTGCGAGTTTTTAGCCATTTTAGTGGAGCTTCTAACAAATCGGGTTAAGATAGTCATCACGAAGAAGACGTGGGGAAGCGGAATGTATCTTGATACCAGCAACGTACAAAGCCTGAAGGAAAAGCTGTTGTTATGTGCGGTTAATGAATTTGCCGAATATGGTTACGAAGGGGCCAGAGTCGATAATATCGTCAAGGCCGCGGAGTGCAGTAAACAGACGGTTTATCATCACTTTGGTAATAAAGAAAATTTATTTATCGAAGTGCTGGAATATACCTGGAATGATATCCGGCAAAAAGAAAAATCCCTTGATTTCTCAGGTCTTCCGCCACAAAAAGCCATTGAGAAAATTATCGATTTCACCTGGGATTATTACATTGCTAACCCCTGGTTTTTAAAAATTGTGCATAGTGAAAACCAGAGTAAAGGGGTGCATTATGCAAAATCACAGCGCCTTTTAGAAATTAACCACGCACACTTACAGTTAATGGAGTCATTATTAGCTGAAGGCAAACGGCGCAATATTTTTAAGCCAGATATCGACCCGTTGCAGGTGAATATTAATATTGCTGCTCTTGGAGGATATTATTTGATCAACCAGCATACGCTTGGCCTGGTTTATCACATCAGTATGGTTTCACCGCAGGCACTGGAAGCCAGGCGTAAGGTCATCAAAGAGACGATCCTTAGCTGGCTTCTGGTTGACCCTTCATCTACCGCGCGCGAATAAAACTGCCATCCGGCTGGCGGGTAAACAGGACCTGTTGATTATTTCCCGTATCAATGGTTAAGCCCGTCACCACGCCGCTGGCGTTCTGGCGGATTTT
This sequence comes from Escherichia sp. HH091_1A, assembly GCF_030295175.1. Lineage (NCBI taxonomy): Bacteria > Pseudomonadati > Pseudomonadota > Gammaproteobacteria > Enterobacterales > Enterobacteriaceae > Escherichia > Escherichia sp. HH091_1A. The sequence goes on from NZ_AP025747.1 coordinate 5,146,527, forward strand.
CACCATCTGCCCATTTTGCAAATTACTCAGTGGCTTATCCGCGCCTTCTACCTGCGCCATTGCATAGACATCGGTAGCGGGCAGTCCGTGGTCGCGGAACAGCTGCGCCATTGTTTTACCGGGTTCGACACGATAAGAGCGCCATTGATTGTCAATTCCGCTATCTGGCTGGAAAGGTTGCACTTGCGAGGTTTGCGGCTGCTCTTCCGGTTGGCCTTCCTGTATCGGTTCTGGAGCGACCGGAGCCACCTGATCAGGATCATTTTGTGGTGTGACTAATTGCGCCCGCAGCTGTTCTTCTGTCGGCGGTTGTGATTGCGACTGAATATCTAACTGTGCTTCACGCGTCACCATCGGCGCGTTTGGCGTATCATCCGACGGGAGTAGAAATCCGACCACCAATACAATAGCGGCAATAATGATCCCCCGACGATGCATCGGCGGTAGCGGGTCCATGAAGCGAAAATTGTCCGGCGCGTGCCAGACTTTCTCCAGGGTTGGTTTTAGTTCAAAGCGCCCGGGCATGGTTTCCTCCTGCTCCGCGTCTTGTTCCTCAATCATAGCCTATGAATAAGCTAACGCTATGATGTCCGTGGTAAACCCGCCTTTATTATATTCATACGGGATATTGCTATTGTTTCTTTTTCCCCGGGATTTGTCATCATTCCCGCGACAAAGTTTTACCCAAAGAAGTGTGGCTGATATGCTGCCCGCTACTTTATACCCTAAGAAAGGAAATACGATGACCACCCCAACTTTTGACACCATCGAAGCGCAAGCAAGCTACGGCATTGGTTTGCAGGTAGGGCAACAACTGAGTGAATCAGGCCTGGAAGGGCTGCTGCCAGAAGCACTGGTTGCAGGCATTGCCGATGCGCTGGAAGGCAAACATCCGGCTGTTCCGGTTGATGTGGTGCACCGCGCGCTGCGTGAAATCCACGAACGCGCCGATGCCGTTCGTCGTCAGCGTTTCCAGGCGATGGCTGCTGAAGGTGTGAAATACCTGGAAGAAAACGCCAAAAAAGAAGGTGTGAATAGCACCGAATCTGGCCTGCAATTCCGCGTGATCAATCAGGGGGAAGGCGCAATTCCGGCACGTACCGACCGCGTTCGTGTTCATTACACCGGAAAACTGATCGACGGCACCGTGTTTGACAGCTCCGTCGCTCGCGGCGAGCCAGCTGAATTCCCGGTTAACGGCGTGATCCCTGGCTGGATTGAAGCACTGACTCTGATGCCGGTAGGTTCTAAATGGGAACTGACTATCCCGCAGGAACTGGCATATGGCGAGCGTGGCGCAGGCGCGTCCATCCCTCCGTTCAGCACCCTGGTGTTTGAAGTCGAACTGCTGGAAATCCTCTAAGCAGCGCATTCTGTTCCCCTCGAGCCAGAGGGGAGCAGGCATTCAGCAATAAACCCTTCAGTTTGCCAAATGGCGCTATTTTGTGTTGCAAAGACCACGTAAGCGTGTATTTTTGTGAGCTGTTTCGCGTTATCACCGTGATATGACACTCACTTTAAACATAAAATTAACATTAGATCTAAATCTTAGTATTCATCCCGCGTATTGTTACCTAATATCGATGAGTCCCGATACAGATTCGTCGTATCATAGACTGACTAAAGGCCGCAGAGCCTGAACAACACAGACAGGTACAGGAAGAAAAAAACATGGTAGATCAGGTAAAAGTCGTTGCCGATGATCAGGCTCCGGCTGAACAGTCGCTACGGCGCAATCTCACAAACCGACATATTCAGCTTATTGCCATTGGTGGGGCCATTGGTACGGGGTTGTTTATGGGGTCCGGTAAAACAATCAGCCTTGCCGGACCGTCGATCATCTTCGTTTATATGATCATCGGTTTTATGCTCTTTTTCGTGATGCGGGCAATGGGGGAATTGCTGCTTTCGAATCTGGAATACAAATCTTTTAGTGACTTCGCTTCCGATTTACTGGGGCCATGGGCGGGATATTTCACTGGCTGGACCTACTGGTTCTGCTGGGTGGTTACCGGTATGGCGGACGTGGTGGCCATCACTGCCTATGCTCAGTTCTGGTTCCCCGATCTCTCCGACTGGGTTGCCTCGCTGGCGGTGATAGTGCTGCTGCTGACGCTCAACCTCGCTACCGTGAAAATGTTCGGTGAGATGGAGTTCTGGTTTGCGATGATCAAAATTGTCGCCATCGTGTCGCTGATTGTCGTTGGTCTGATCATGGTCATGATGCACTTCCAGTCACCGACCGGTGTGGAAGCGTCGTTTGCGCATTTGTGGAATGACGGCGGCTGGTTCCCGAAAGGTTTAAGTGGCTTCTTTGCCGGATTCCAGATAGCGGTTTTCGCTTTCGTGGGGATTGAGCTGGTCGGTACAACCGCTGCGGAAACGAAAGATCCGGAGAAATCACTGCCACGCGCGATTAACTCCATTCCGATCCGTATCATTATGTTCTACGTCTTCGCGCTGATTGTGATTATGTCCGTGACGCCGTGGAGTTCAGTAGTCCCGGAGAAAAGCCCGTTTGTTGAATTGTTTGTATTGGTGGGTTTGCCTGCGGCTGCCAGCGTAATCAACTTTGTGGTGCTGACCTCTGCGGCGTCTTCCGCTAACAGCGGCGTCTTCTCTACCAGCCGTATGCTGTTTGGTCTGGCCCAGGAAGGTGTTGCGCCGAAAGCGTTCGCTAAACTTTCTAAGCGCGCCGTGCCCGCGAAAGGGCTGACCTTCTCTTGTATCTGTCTGCTCGGCGGCGTGGTGATGTTGTATGTGAATCCAAGTGTAATTGGCGCGTTCACGATGATCACGACTGTTTCCGCGATTCTGTTTATGTTCGTCTGGACGATTATCCTTTGCTCATACCTGGTGTATCGCAAACAGCGTCCGCACCTGCATGAGAAGTCTATCTACAAGATGCCGCTCGGCAAGCTGATGTGCTGGGTATGTATGGCGTTCTTTGTGTTCGTGGTCGTGCTGCTGACACTGGAAGATGACACTCGCCAGGCGCTGCTGGTTACCCCGCTGTGGTTTATCGCGCTGGGGTTGGGCTGGTTGTTTATTGGTAAGAAGCGGACTGCTGAACTGCGGAAGTAACGGCTTTCTCATGCTGGATGGCGCAATGCCATCCAGCTTTTAGATCACTCACCCGCCAGCGCGCGCGGGAACAGCACATTGTTTTCCAGACTGATGTGCTCCATCAGGTCATCAATCAGTTCATTAATGCCGTTATACATCGCTTTCCAGGTGGTGCAGGCTTCTGGCGGCGGTGTGACGTTATTGGTGGTGTGTTTAATTACTTCCAGCAGTTCGCCCGCTTCATCGTGCTCGCTTTCCATTACGCTGATTGGCCCCATCGCCTGGCTGCCCATTCCTTGTTTGATCATCGGGAAGAGGATCTGCTCTTCTTTCATCATGTGGCTGGAAAGCTCTTCATGCAGCATAGTCAGGTATTTTGTCAGCCCTTTTGGCACGCTCGGTTTGTCGGCGTGAACGCGCTCGACTTTGGTAGCTTGCAGGATCAGCTCCGGCAACTGCTCGCGGTGACGATCGTGGTAGCGCACGATGATATGGTCGATGATTTCTGCCAGTGGGGCGCTACGCCAGTCTTTCTCAATCGGTTGTTCAGCAAGCTTTGCCAGTTCGGCTTCAATGACCTCAACATCCAGTTCTTTACGTGCCGCCGCGCGCGCCAGCGTTTGCTTACCGCCACAGCAGTAATCCATATCATATTTACGAAACAGAGCCGAAGCGCGAGGAATAGAGAGCGCCAGTTCACCTAAAGGTTGGTCGCGATAAGCCATAGCTGATACCTCATTCTTAATAAGATAAGATGTATTTTAAATGCATCTTTAAGGTGAATGCTATAACCCTTACGTAGCAGAGGCTTATTTAACTCACTGCCAGCGTGTCAACTTTCAGAGACAGGTTCAATTAAGGGTTTTTCCGGTTTGGCTCTGACCGCAATGACCACGCCAATCACTAACAGCGCGATACCGCTCAGCGTCATTAGCGGCGGCATTTGCTGGCGGAGTAAAAAGGTGTACAGCAAACCTGCCAGCGTTTCGAAAACAATCAACGGTCCGAGGATAACCGTCGGTAATCGCTGGCTGGCGACGTTCCAGCAAAGTGCGCCGACCCATGAGCAAAGCACAGCTATCGCAATCATCAGACTAATAAACACCAGCGGACGGGGGCCAAAAGGTAGGGAGAAGCCCGGCGTTTGCGTATTCAGCCAGTAACAGGCGACAAGATAACCGATGAGCGAAACCGGCAGCGTGACCAGCGCCTGCGCCGTTGCCCACATCATCGGATGTTTGTCTGGGTTTTCCCGCAGCCAACGGGCGTTGCGCAAGGCATACCACGCCCAGCAGACCACGGAAACTAACGCCAACACGATGCCAGAGGTATAACGTGCCCAGTCAAAATCGGGGAGTCCGTGGTCTAACTCAGCAATATTTACACATGCCAGGCCGATGCCAATACAAACCAGCGCCGGGGCGAGTTTCCCCCACGCGAGTTTACCGTCACGCTGGCTATAAAGCAGATTGGCGAAGACAGGAATCACCACCGGCAGGGTGCCGATAATCATCGTGGAAACAGGCGCGCCAGTACGTTGAATGGCACTGGCAAGGCAGAAGTAATAGATGAGGTTGCCCATCATGGTGAGCATCAAGGCGGTAAGCCAGTCGCGACGCTCCAACTGACGCAGACGCACGCGTCCCAGCCAGGCAATGGGCAGCGCAATTAACCCTAACGCCAGATAACGACCCATCGACTGCAACATCGCCGGGTATTCCGGCACGATCAACGGCCCGACAAATATAAGCCCCCACATCAACCCTGCTAACAGGGCGTACAGCACGCCGCTAATCATTACTGGCATCCATTGGTCTGTCAGAAGAAAGTTCAGGAAGCAGACATGATTGCTCCCCGCATCCCGTCATTATCAGAGAGGATACGGGAGGATGCCACTTTAATTAACTAGTTATTAACATTAAAAAGATGGCTTACGCTCTCGGCTAATGTTGTCGTTGGGCGGCCAATCAATTTGCTAAGCGTTTTGCTGTCATCAAACAGGCCGCCTTTCGATGCGCCAACGTCAGAATCTGCCAGCATATCCGCCAGCCCGTCAGGCAGACCGACGCTTTTCAGCGCCGCGGCGAAATCAGCTTCGCTCAGGTTTTGATAGGTAACCTGTTTGCCGCTCTGTTTAGTGAGTTCCGCCGCTAACTGTGTCAGTGTCCAGGCGCTATCACCTGCCAGTTCATAAACCTTGCCTTCGTGACCTGCTTCGCTAATTACGCGCGCCGCAGCTACCGCATAATCAGCTCGCGTAGCTGAGGCAATTTTGCCATCGCCCGCGGCACCGATAAATACGCCGTGCTCCAGTGCTGCCGGGGCGCTGGCGAGATAGTTTTCGGTGTACCAGCCGTTGCGCAGCAAGGTGTAAGCGATGCCAGAAGCAGCCAGCATTTTCTCCGTCTCGATGTGCTCATCGGCGAGGCCGAGCGGGGAGGTATCAGCATGTAGCAGGCTGGTATAAGCGATAAATTTCACGCCCGCCGCCTTAGCGGCATTAATAACATTTCGATGCTGCGGGGCACGTTGCCCCACTTCGCTGGAAGAGATCAGCAGCAGTTTTTCCACTCCCTGAAGCGCAGATGTCAGTGCGGCCTCATCGCCGTATTCAGCCTGACGTACAGTAATGCCTTGCGCGCTCAATGCCTGCGCTTTTGCCGGGTTACGTGCGATAGCCACTATTTGGCTGGCAGGAACGGTTTTCAGTAAGGAGTTAATAACATGGTGACCAAGTTGGCCGGTTGCGCCGGTAATTGCGATCATGGGAAGCCTCCATCGGTTTGTCTTGTGTTTAAATACGCTACCACCTAAACTTACTTTTAGTAAGTACGTACAAAAAGGTAAGTATGAATGAGCCAGGCTAGCCTGTCGCAACAACTGAAAGAGGGTAACCTCTTCGCCGAACAGTGCCCGTCGCGCGAGGTGTTGAAACACGTCACCAGCCGTTGGGGGGTATTGATTCTGGTCGCGCTTCGCGAAGGTACGCACCGTTTTAGCGACCTGCGCCGCAAGATGGGTGGGGTGAGTGAAAAGATGCTTGCGCAGTCGTTACAGGCGCTAGAGCAGGATGGTTTTCTTAACCGTATCGCGTATCCGGTGGTGCCGCCGCATGTGGAATACAGCCTCACGCCGCTGGGCGAGCAGGTGAGCGAAAAGGTTGCTGCACTGGCGGACTGGATTGAGTTGAATTTGCCTGAGGTGTTGGCAGTGCGGGATGAACGTGCAGAATAACAGCCGGATGCGCTTATCCGACCTACGGTGCATGACTTGTAGGGCGGATAAGATGCGACAGCATCGCATCCGCCAATAAATGCCGGATGCGGTTGATGATTTGTAGGTCGAAAAAGAAGTGTTTTACTTACTCAAATCCACCTGATAAATCGCAAAGCCGATATCATCGGTCGCGACTTTCTTCATCGGATATTGTCCTTTCTCTTTAATAAACGCTGCGGCTTTATCTGACGGAGAGGTTTCGAAACGGATATCCAGTTTCTTATCGCCGGGAATCGGTGCTAAACGCCAGTTGTTATCTGCCGCCGGGTGAATTTCCCCCGCACGCTTCGACTCATCTGCAATCCACGCTGCCAGCACCGAGCGGTTCTCATCCGGTGAAGCAAAAGCGATATGGCTATCGCCCGTACCTGCAAATTTGCCGCCGTAAGCGCGATAGTTATTGGTGGCAACGAGGAACATCGCGTTCGGATCAATCGGCTTGCCGTTAAAGGTCAGGTTCTTAATCCTTTCCGCATTGGCATTAACCACCTGGCACTCGCCGTCATAGCGGGCGGGCTGAGTAACATCAATCTGATAATTCACACCATCAATGACGTCAAAGTTATAGGTGCGGAAACCATCCCAGTTGATCAGTGACTGTGGTTTCGTGCTGTTGGGATCAATCTGGTTAAACTGTCCGGCGGAGCATTCCAGCCACTCTTTCACCTCTTTACCGCTGGCTTTCACCACAATCAGCGTATTGGGATAGAGGTAAAGATCGGCGGCGTTACGGAAGGTTAATTGGCCTTTTTCCACCTCCACATAGCTTGCCGGATCATTTTTGCGACCACCGACTTTAAACGGTGCGGCAGCTGAAAGCACCGGCAGTTTTGCAAGATCGGGATCGCCCTGAATGTAATGTTCGACATACGCTTTTTGTGCATTATTCACCACCTGCACGGTCGGATCGTCCTGCACCAGCGCCAAATAGCTATACATATTGTCGGCAGATTTACCGATTGGTTTGCTGACAAACTGGCGTGTGGCCTCGTGATCGGCCTTAAGTGTTTCTACCAGCTTGCTGTCTTCCGCCGCGAGGGATTTTTTATTGGCGATATCGTAAATTGGCCGTGCTTCCGCTTTCGCCTGCGTCACCTGCCATTTTCCGCTGTCATTATTGAGTTGCAGATCGACCACGCCGAGATGATCGCCCCACATGCCCGGCATTACCGCCGGAACGCCGTTCAGCGTGCCTTTGGCGATATCAGCCCCTTTGATATTCGCAAAATCTTTACTCGGGAAGACGGCGTGAGCATGGCCAAACATAATGGCGTCAACGCCCGGAATTTCACTGAGATAATAAACTGAGTTTTCTGCCATCACTTTATACGGATCGGCAGACAGACCAGAATGCGCCAAAACGACAACAAGATCGGCACCTTTCTCGCGCATTTCAGGTACGTACTTGCGCACAGTTTCCGTTATATCGTTAACGGTGACTTTGCCAGATAAATTAGCTTTATCCCATCCCATAATCTGCGGCGGTACGACGCCAATATAGCCAATCTTCAGCGTCTGTTTTTTTCCGTCTTTATCGATCACTTCGGTGTCTTTAATCAAATACGGTGTAAACATGGGCTGTTTGGTTTTAGCGTCAATGACGTTGGCGTTTACATAAGGGAATTTCGCTCCTGCCAGTGCATTTTTCAGGTAATCCAGACCGTAGTTAAACTCGTGGTTGCCAAGCGTGCCGACGGTATAGTCCAGCGTATTTAATGCTTTATAGACAGGGTGAATATCACCTGCTTTTAAGCCTTTCGCCGACATGTAATCGGCCAGCGGACTCCCCTGAATCAAATCGCCATTATCGACCAGTACGCTGTTTTTCACTTCATTGCGGGCATCGTTAATCAGGCTTGCCGTACGTACCAGTCCGAATTTTTCCGTGGCGGTGTCTTTGTAATAATCGAAATCCATCATGTTGCTATGCAAATCAGTGGTTTCCATGATACGCAGATCGACCGTCGCTGCATTCACACTGGCGGCAATCAGCGTGGCCAGGAGCGTTGCGCTAAACTTAATCATCAGGGACATCCTTTTATCATCGGGAATTCGAAAGAAAAGGGAGAATAAACCTCTTACTTTTAGAACAGTGAAGAATGCCACAATTTAACGCTTTGAAAATGATGACACTATCACAGTTGGCGCATTCTTTAACGATAGGGTATAAGTAAAACAACAAGTTAACACCGCTCACAGAGACGAGGTGGAGAAATGTTAGATCAAGTATGCCAGCTTGCACGGAATGCAGGCGATGCCATTATGCAGGTCTACGACGGGACGAAACCGATGGACGTCGTCAGCAAAGCGGACAATTCTCCGGTAACGGCAGCGGATATTGCCGCACACACCGTTATCATGGACGGTTTACGTACGCTGACACCGGATATTCCGGTCCTTTCTGAAGAAGATCCTCCCGGTTGGGAATTCCGTCAACACTGGCAGCGTTACTGGCTGGTAGACCCGCTGGATGGTACTAAAGAGTTTATTAAACGTAATGGTGAATTCACCGTTAATATTGCGCTCATCGACCACGGCAAACCGATTTTAGGTGTGGTGTATGCGCCGGTAATGAACGTAATGTACAGCGCGGCAGACGGCAAAGCCTGGAAAGAAGAGTGCGGTGTACGCAAGCAGATTCAGGTCCGCGATGCGCGCCCGCCGCTGGTGGTGATCAGCCGTTCCCATGCGGATGCGGAGCTGAAAGAGTATCTGCAACAGCTTGGCGAACATCAAACCACGTCTATCGGCTCTTCGCTGAAATTCTGCCTGGTGGCGGAAGGGCAGGCGCAGCTTTACCCGCGTTTCGGGCCAACCAATATTTGGGACACCGCCGCCGGTCATGCCGTGGCTGCCGCTGCCGGAGCACATGTTCACGACTGGCAGGGTAAACCGCTGGATTACACCCCGCGCGAATCGTTCCTGAATCCTGGGTTCAGAGTGTCTATTTATTAAATACAGATGGCAGAAACAGTGTATTTCCTGATTCTGCCATCCTGATTTGCTCCCAACCTAAAAAATTATAGATATAAAGGACTATATTTAAAGTGTAAATATTCTAACGCTAATAAGTTATGTTTTAATAATGAGCGTTTTTTGATAGTTTATTTCTTTAACAAGATGTTTAATGGCGACATAGAATAACCAAATATAATAAGGTTGTCATATGTTACCCAAGATCAGACACAATAATTTTTTTTGGTGCAGTGGAGTTATTTGTAAAGTCATCGCATACAAAAATACATTCAAATAATTTCTTTAATAATATTCAGCATGCATTTAAGAAAAGGGATTGGATTTCGAATTATGATAGTTTGTTAATTTTAAGGGAGTTCTTTCTTAGAGCAACACAGATCGATAAAAATAGTTATCAGGTGCTTTCATTAAAAGATGAAACCGTTCACTCCATGGATAATTTTCTTATCAGTTTCCGCCTTAAAGATAACGGTGCCGAATATACAATGACATTGCGAGGCACTGGATTTGAATACGAAGAAATCCCTATAACAATAAATGGGTGATGCCTCTAATTAGTTGAATCTGATGTATAATTCGGGCTTTTGAGGTTATCTCATGGCCAGTGTTAATATTCATTGTCCCCGTTGTCAGTCAGCTCGGGTTTACCGCCATGGTCAGAACCCTAAAGGCCGTGACAGATTTCGCTGCCGTGACTGCCACCGTGTATTTCAGCTCACTTATACTTATCAAGCACGTAAGCCGGGTATGAAAGAGCTGATCACTGAAATGGCCTTTAATGGTGCCGGGGTTCGCGATACCGCCGACACTGAAAATTGGTATTAACACCGTCATCCGGACTTTAAAAACTCGCGCCAAAGCGAATAACTTCTTCGCCTGTTGCCCATGCTGATGTGGCGCTTATCTGCGAGCTTGATGAGCAATGGAGCTACGTTGGCAGTAAAGCCCGGCAACATTGGCTCTGGTACGCGTACAACACCAAAACAGGCGGTGTACTGGCCTACACTTTTGGTCCCCGAACCGATCAAACGTGCCGGGAGCTACTGGCACTGCTTACACCCTTCAACATCGGCATACTCACCAGCGATGACTGGGGCAGCTATGGCCGGGTGGTACCGAAGAATAAGCATCTGATCGGCAAAATATTCACCCAACGCATTGAGCGTAATAATCTGACGCTACGCACCCGTATTAAGCGGTTGGCTCGTAAAACAATCTGCTTCTCACGCTCAGTTGAGATCCACGAAAAAGTGATCGGAGCGTTTATCGAAAAACACATGTTCTACTAATTGGATGCACTACCAATAAATGAGTATAACTCATTTATAGACTTTAAAAACCGTGAATTTCCACTAGCACAAAATAGAAGATTGTATGCCTATGATATTTTGCAGAAAAAACAGTCTGACATACCTGAAAGGATTAACGGTTATTTTCGGAAGGCGGCGGGTAACTTATCTTACGATTCTGCTTATTTGGAGAATGTAGTAAGCAAATTAAAACGGGGTAAATTTGAACTTGAAGGGCCAGAAGGTAGCATTAAAGAATGTGAAGGATGGTATTTTTGCGAGGAAATAAATAATGGAAATTATGCCATGGTCATAGAATCTTTGGGCTTTGCTCTTAAAATCTATGGAGGGGATGAGGAACTTCGAACTGGCTCTTATATTTTTTTGCAGGGTGAAGATTACTCTCTTATTTATAATTTTCTGGTTAATGCAGGTTACCAACAAGTGGAAATAACCGAGCAAGTGGAAGCGATTGTAAGTGCAAATCTTGCCGCAAACGGTAATTATACCGCAGAAAAGATTCACAAGAAATATAAATCTACCATTGAAGCGTTTAAAAAAGAGGTAAAACCGTTAAACGCGAATAAGGGTTATTGATACTAGTATGAGTTCGGCGTAAAAACTCAGAGACTTAATTCCCCTATCCCATATATATCGATAGGGGAAATTTATTTTTCCAGAATTTATGTTATTAACATTGGTAGTGCATCCAATTAGTAGAACATGTGTTTTTCGATAAACGCTCCGATCACTTTTTCGTGGATCTCAACTGAGCGTGAGAAGCAGATTGTTTTACGAGCCAACCGCTTAATACGGGTGCGTAGCGTCAGATTATTACGCTCAATGCGTTGGGTGAATATTTTGCCGATCAGATGCTTATTCTTCGGTACCACCCGGCCATAGCTGCCCCAGTCATCGCTGGTGAGTATGCCGATGTTGAAGGGTGTAAGCAGTGCCAGTAGCTCCCGGCACGTTTGATCGGTTCGGGGACCAAAAGTGTAGGCCAGTACACCGCCTGTTTTGGTGTTGTACGCGTACCAGAGCCAATGTTGCCGGGCTTTACTGCCAACGTAGCTCCATTGCTCATCAAGCTCGCAGATAAGCGCCACATCAGCATGGGCAACAGGCGAAGAAGTTATTCGCTTTGGCGCGAGTTTTTTAAAGTCCGGATGACGGTGTTAATACCAATTTTCAGTGTCCTGGCGGTATCGCGAACCCCGGCACCATTAAAGGCCATTTCAGTGATCAGCTCTTTCATACCCGGCTTACGTGCTTGATAAGTATAAGTGAGCTGAAATACACGGTGGCAGTCACGGCAGCGAAATCTGTCACGGCCTTTAGGGTTCTGACCATGGCGGTAAACCCGAGCTGACTGACAACGGGGACAATGAATATTAACACTGGCCATGAGATAACCTCAAAAGCCCGAATTATACATCAGATTCAACTAATTAGAGGCATCACCTTAACATTATTTGAGCAACTTTTGCAGCAGGTTCATCACTTGCTGCACCTCTTCCTGAGTGAGCGCACCGTCTTTGGCCCATTGCACTCGACCGTCTTTATCCAGCACCGCTACAGCGGAACTTTCTTCATCTAGCTGCCAGGCACCGCGCGCGATGCCATTGCTATCGACAATAAACTGCGACCAGGGATAAAGCTTTTTATTACTCTCCAGACTGCTGCGCACAAACATGCCAGAACCCGGAATCGCGTCGTCGGTGTTCACAATGGTGGTGGTCTGGTAACGATCGTGCGGTAACTTTGCTGATTTAATCGCTTCAATCAGCGTCGCGTTTTTCTCTTTTGCAGAGGTGCGACCAGCAATATGTTGCAGTACTCGCACTTTTCCCACTAACTGCGCGCTGTTCCAGGTTTTGTAGCTAAACTGATCTTTATCAAGCACCAACTCGCCCCGATCGGTAATGCCTATCGGTGGCACTCGTTGACCGGTTTCAAACTGATGTGCGGAAGCCATCATCGGCAACAGCAGGCAGGTGAGTGCCAGAATCTTACGTAGGGTCATGGTGTATCCTTCTTATGATATGCAGGTGATCCGACCACTTGGGGTCTGACTTTTAATCATATGTGCTATTTATCGAATTTCCCGCAAGTGTGATGCCAGTTTGCGGTCAAGCGCACAAATCATATGAAAAATGAATGCTTATACTGAAGACCGCGCTTCGGTAAAAAGATAATTCTGAATAATTGTAACCTTTAGGTAAAAAAAGTTATACGCGGTGGAAACATTACCCGGATAGTCTATAGTCACTAAGCATTAAAATTTGCGCCTCATAATAGTTGGGCCGATTGTGGCACCGCAAAGGCGTAATACTCAGCAGGAGATAACAATGAAAATTTTCCAACGGTACAACCCACTGCAGGTGGCGAAGTACGTAAAGATCCTGTTCCGTGGACGGTTATACATCAAGGATGTTGGCGCTTTTGAATTTGATAAGGGTAAGATTCTTATCCCAAAAGTGAAGGATAAGCTGCATTTGTCAGTGATGTCCGAAGTTAACCGTCAGGTTATGCGTCTGCAAACAGAGATGGCTTAACCAAAGTGCTATGCAGTAAATAAGACGGCTCCTGATTCAGGAGCCGTTGATGTTTCTTGGGGTTACGCGACGTTTTCTTCTTTATCTTTAACGTCAGGCAGTTTGGGCGAAAGGGCGGTGGCCTTGCTGTCGATCCGCGTTACCAGCAACTGGTCGATGCGGTAGTTATCGATATCCACCACTTCAAATTTGTAGCCGGCGAATTTCACCGAGTCGGTGCGTTTCGGGATTTTACGCAGCATAAACATCATAAAGCCGCCGATGGTTTCGTAGTTGCCTGACTGCGGGAACTCATCAATATCCAGCACACGCATTACGTCGTCAATCGGGGTGCCGCCATCAATCAACCATGAGTTCTCATCACGGGCGACAATCTGCTCTTCCAGTCCCTGACCGACCAGATCGCCCATTAGTGTGGTCATTACGTCGTTGAGGGTGATGATCCCAACGACCAGCGCGTACTCGTTCATGATCACCGCGAAGTCTTCACCCGCAGTTTTAAAACTTTCCAATGCCTCTGAAAGGGTTAATGTATCCGGCACAATCAGTGTGTTGCGAATTTGTACGCCGCTGTTCAGTGCCAGGCTTTGGTTAGCCAGCACGCGGTTCAGCAGGTCTTTAGAATCGACATAGCCGATGATGTGGTCAATATCTTCATTACAGACGAGAAATTTCGAGTGCGGATGTTCCGCCACCTTATTCTTCAGACTTTGCTCATCTTCGTGGAGATCAAACCAAATCACGTTTTCACGCGGTGTCATTGACGACGGAACGGTACGGGATTCCAGCTCAAAGACGTTTTCTATCAGCTCGTGTTCCTGTTTACGTAACACGCCCGCCAGTGCACCTGCTTCCACAACTGCATAGATGTCATCAGAAGTGATGTCATCTTTACGTACCATTGGCAGTTTAAAGATACGGAAGATCATGTTCGCCAGGCCGTTGAAGAACCACACCAACGGGGTGCAAACGTACAGGCAGAAGCGCATCGGGTTGATGATACGCAAAGCCACCGCTTCTGGCGCAATCATACCGATGCGTTTCGGAGTTAAATCCGCAAACAGGATAAACATGCCAGTTACTAACGAGAAAGAGAGAATAAAGCTCAGTTGCTCAGAGAGTTCCGCCGACATATAGCGGGAGAACAGGCTGTGAAAAGCTGGAGAAAACGCCGCATCACCGACAATACCGCCGAGAATCGCCACTGCGTTAAGACCGATTTGTACCACGGTAAAGAACATGCCAGGATTTTCTTGCATATTCAGAACGCGTTGGGCATTTATATTGCCTTCATCAGCCAGCAGTTTTAGTTTGATTTTGCGTGAAGCGGCAAGTGAGATCTCGGACATCGAGAAGAACGCACTTACAGCGATCAAGCAGAGTATGACAAAAATACTGTTTAACATATCTTATCCGACCTTTCAGGCCAGATCCTCGGAAGGGGAAGTTGATTAATTTGTGTGAAATACACATTGAAAGCCGATTCGAAGAAAGTGAACCGGCATTTTCAGTGGCTAGTATAGCGTAAGGTACTGTAAAGTCGCCAGAGGGTTAAAATTCAGACGACTGATAAATGCAAAACTGCCTGATGCGCTATGCTGTTCAGGCCTACGAAGTCTCTGCAATACATTGAATTTTGAGGGTTTTGTAGGCCTGGCAAGGCGTTTACGCCGCATCCGGCATAAACAAAGCTCACTTTATCAACAATCTGAGTTTGTAACCGTAACGCTATGCTTCCGGCGGCAGACAGACGCCAATTCCGCCAATTCCACAGTAACCATATGGGTTTTTATGCAGATATTGCTGGTGGTCATCTTCGGCATAATAAAATGGTGAGGCGTTAGCGATTTCCGTGGTGATGTGACGATCGTCATCGGCGGCAAGCATCGCCGCCTGAAAACGCTTCAGACTGGCACGAGCGGCGGCATCCTGTTCTGGGGTCAGCGGATAAATCGCTGAACGATACTGCGTGCCGTGGTCATTGCCCTGACGCATTCCCTGGGCGGGATCGTGATTCTCCCAAAATACTTGTAGCAACTGCTCATAGCTGATGACGGAAGGATCGTAAACAATGCGCACCGCTTCGGCATGACCAGTATCACCGGAGCACACTTCCCGATAAGTGGGGTTTGGCGTATATCCGCCGGTGTAACCTGCGGCGGTGCTGTAAACGCCGGGTAGCTGCCAGAACAGACGCTCCACACCCCAGAAACAACCCATCGCAAAAATGGCAATCTCCATTCCGTCAGGTACATTGGTCATTGAGTGACCATTGACCGCATGCAGCGTGGCTACGGGCATCGGGGTGTTACGTCCAGGCAGGGCATCGGCGGGGGAAACCAGATGCTTTTTATCAAATAAACTCATGGTGTCGCTCTCCCGAAAATCGGTCATTGGGGTTAAGGTTGTAACAAGAGACGTATTTGCACACAATAACCACCGTGAATAGGTCTAAAGTAAAACATAAGAAATATTTGGGGTTTAGTCTGCTTTTTAATCCATATTACTGGATTTTTGTTAAGCCGTTTAACGGCGTTCCAGGGGCAGGAATAAAGGATATTCAGGAGAAAATGTGCGCTATATCCGACAGTTATGCTGTGTAAGCTTACTCTGCTTAAGCGGATCTGCCTTCGCCGCGAACGTCCGTCTACAGGTCGAAGGGTTATCGGGACAACTGGAAAAGAACGTTCGTGCACAGCTTTCAACAATTGAAAGTGATGAAGTGACGCCAGACCGTCGCTTTCGCGCACGCGTCGATGATGCCATCCGCGAAGGTCTGAAAGCGCTGGGTTATTACCAGCCGACCATTGAATTTGATCTCCGTCCACCGCCAAAGAAAGGGCGGCAGGTATTGATCGCCAAAGTCACGCCAGGCGTGCCGGTGTTAATTGGCGGCACCGATGTGGTATTGCGCGGCGGCGCGCGGACCGATAAAGACTATTTGAAATTGCTCGATACTCGCCCGGCGATTGGCACTGTGCTGAACCAGGGCGATTATGAAAATTTCAAAAAGTCCTTAACCAGCATTGCGTTGCGTAAAGGTTATTTCGATAGCGAATTTACCAAAGCGCAGCTGGGCATTGCGCTCGGCCTGCATAAAGCCTTCTGGGATATTGATTATAACAGTGGCGAACGTTACCGCTTTGGGCATGTGACCTTTGAAGGATCACAAATTCGTGACGAATACCTGCAAAATCTGGTGCCGTTCAAAGAGGGCGATGAGTACGAGTCGAAAGATCTCGCGGAACTGAACCGCCGACTTTCTGCTACCGGCTGGTTTAACTCGGTGGTGGTTGCACCACAATTTGATAAAGCGCGCGAAACGAAAGTATTACCGTTGACGGGCGTGGTTTCGCCGCGCACAGAAAACACCATCGAAACCGGGGTCGGTTACTCTACAGACGTGGGACCGCGCGTGAAAGCGACGTGGAAAAAACCATGGATGAACTCTTACGGTCACAGTCTGACCACCAGTACCAGTATTTCCGCACCGGAACAGATCCTCGACTTCAGCTATAAAATGCCGCTGCTGAAGAACCCGCTGGAACAATATTATTTGGTGCAGGGCGGTTTTAAGCGCACTGACCTGAACGATACCGAGTCTGACTCCACGACGCTGGTGGCTTCTCGCTACTGGGATCTCTCCAGTGGCTGGCAGCGTGCCATTAACCTGCGCTGGAGTCTCGACCACTTTACCCAGGGTGAAATTACCAACACCACGATGCTGTTTTATCCGGGGGTGATGATTAGCCGCACGCGTTCTCGTGGTGGCCTGATGCCAACCTGGGGCGACTCGCAACGTTACTCTATCGACTACTCCAACACGGCCTGGGGCTCGGATGTCGATTTCTCCGTTTTCCAGGCGCAGAACGTCTGGATCCGCACACTGTACGATCGCCATCGTTTTGTGACACGCGGCACGCTGGGCTGGATTGAAACGGGTGATTTCGACAAAGTACCGCCGGATCTGCGTTTCTTCGCCGGGGGCGACCGCAGTATTCGTGGCTACAAATACAAATCTATCGCCCCGAAATACGCCAACGGTGACCTGAAAGGGGCATCGAAGTTGATAACCGGATCGCTGGAGTACCAGTACAACGTGACCGGAAAATGGTGGGGCGCGGTGTTTGTCGATAGTGGCGAAGCGGTAAGCGATATTCGCCGTAGCGACTTTAAAACCGGTACCGGGGTTGGCGTGCGCTGGGAATCGCCGGTCGGGCCAATCAAACTCGATTTTGCCGTACCGGTCGCGGATAAAGACGAACACGGGTTACAGTTTTACATCGGTCTGGGGCCAGAATTATGAGTTTATGGAAAAAAATCAGCCTCGGCGTGGTTATCGTTATCTTACTGTTGCTGGGATCGGTGGCGTTTCTGGTGGGCACCACCAGCGGCCTGCATCTGGTATTTAAAGCGGCGGATCGCTGGGTGCCAGGACTGGATATTGGCAAGGTCAGCGGCGGCTGGCGCGATCTCACCTTGTCTGACGTTCGTTATGAGCAGCCAGGCGTGGCGGTAAAAGCGGGCAATCTCCATCTGGCGGTCGGGCTTGAGTGCCTGTGGAACAGTAGCGTTTGTATTAATGACCTGGCGCTGAAAGACATTCAGGTCAACATCGACAGTAAAAAAATGCCCCCTTCTGAACAGGTTGAAGAAGAGGAAGATAGCGGGCCGCTGGATCTCTCCACGCCGTATCCCATCACCCTGACGCGGGTGGCGCTGGATAACGTCAACATCAAGATTGATGACACCACGGTATCGGTGATGGACTTCACCTCCGGCCTGAACTGGCAGGAGAAAACCCTGACCCTGAAACCGACATCACTGAAAGGTTTATTGATTGCTCTGCCGAAAGTGGCGGAAGTAGCGCAGGAAGAGGTCGTCGAACCGAAGATTGAAAATCCGCAGCCGGATGAAAAACCGCTCGGCGAAACGCTGAAAGATCTCTTTTCTCGCCCGGTATTGCCGGAAATGACCGACGTGCATTTGCCGCTCAACCTGAATATTGAAGAGTTTAAGGGCGAGCAGCTGCGCGTGACGGGCGACACGGACATCACCGTGCGCACCATGCTGCTGAAAGTGAGCAGCATTGACGGCAATACCAAACTGGACGCCCTGGATATCGACTCCAGTCAAGGGATCGTCAACGCCAGCGGCACGGCGCAGCTATCAGACAACTGGCCGGTGGATATCACCCTCAACAGCACACTGAACGTGGAGCCGTTGAAAGGCGAAAAGGTGAAGCTGAAAGTGGGTGGTGCGCTGCGCGAACAGCTGGAGATAGGCGTTAACCTTTCTGGCCCGGTAGATATGGATCTGCGCGCCCAGACGCGGCTGGCAGAAGCTGGATTGCCGCTCAACGTGGAAGTGAACAGCAAACAGCTTTACTGGCCGTTCATTGGTGAGAAGCAGTATCAGGCGGATGATCTGAAATTGAAACTCACCGGTAAAATGACCGATTACACGATCTCTATGCGTACGGCAGTGAAGGGGCAGGAGATCCCGCCCGCGACCATTACCCTTGATGCCAAAGGCAATGAACAGCAGGTCAATCTCGACAAACTCACCGTCGCGGCGCTGGAAGGGAAAACTGAACTCAAGGCGCTACTCGACTGGCAGCAGGCAATTAGCTGGCGCGGTGAGTTAACGCTTAATGGCATTAACACCGCGAAAGAGTTCCCGGAGTGGCCGTCGAAACTCAATGGTCTGATTAAAACCCGCGGTAGTCTGTATGGCGGCACCTGGCAGATGGACGTGCCGGAGTTGAAGCTGACCGGTAACGTCAAACAGAACAAAGTGAACGTTGACGGCACGCTGAAAGGCAACAGTTATATGCAGTGGATGATCCCAGGGCTGCATCTGGAACTGGGGCCAAACAGTGCCGAAGTGAAAGGTGAACTGGGGGTAAAAGATCTCAATCTTGATGCCACCATCAACGCGCCGGGGCTGGATAACGCGCTGCCGGGGCTTGGCGGTACAGCGAAAGGGCTGGTGAAAGTACGCGGCACGGTGGAAGCGCCACAACTACTGGCAGATATCACCGCGCGCGGCCTGCGCTGGCAGGAACTTTCCGTGGCGCAGGTTCGCGTGAAAGGTGATATCAAATCCACTGACCAGATTGCGGGTAAACTTGACGTACGCGTTGAGCAAATCTCGCAGCCCGATGTGAATATCAACCTCGTCACTCTGAATGCCAAAGGCAGCGAAAAGCAGCACGAGCTACAGTTGCGGATTCAGGGCGAACCGGTTTCCGGGCAGCTTAATCTGGCAGGCAGTTTTGATCGCAAAGAAGAACGCTGGAAGGGAACACTTAGCAATACCCGCTTCCAGACGCCAGTCGGCCCGTGGTCGCTGACCCGCGATATTGCGCTGGATTATCGCAACAAGGAGCAAAAAATCAGCATCGGGCCACACTGCTGGCTTAACCCGAATGCGGAACTGTGCGTGCCGCAAACCATTGATGCCGGGGCTGAAGGGCGTGCGGTGGTAAATCTCAATCGCTTCGACCTCGCCATGCTGAAACCGTTTATGCCAGAAACCACACAGGCCAGCGGTATCTTCACGGGTAAAGCGGATGTCGCATGGGACACCACTAAAGAAGGGCTGCCACAGGGGAGTATCACCCTTTCGGGGCGTAACGTGCAGGTAACGCAAACCGTCAACGATGCGGCGCTGCCCGTGGCGTTTCAGACGCTGAATCTGACGGCGGAACTGCGTAACAACCGTGCTGAACTGGGCTGGACCATCCGCCTGACCAATAACGGCCAGTTTGATGGTCAGGTGCAGGTGACCGATCCGCAAGGCCGCCGTAATCTTG
This sequence comes from Escherichia sp. HH091_1A, assembly GCF_030295175.1. Classification (NCBI taxonomy): domain Bacteria; kingdom Pseudomonadati; phylum Pseudomonadota; class Gammaproteobacteria; order Enterobacterales; family Enterobacteriaceae; genus Escherichia; species Escherichia sp. HH091_1A. The sequence goes on from NZ_AP025747.1 coordinate 5,166,509, forward strand.
GTGGCAACGTTAATATCCGTAACTTCAACCTTGCGATGATAAACCCCATCTTTACCCGTGGGGAAAAAGCAGCGGGGATGGTGAGTGCCAACTTGCGTCTGGGGGGGGATGTACAAAGCCCGCAGTTGTTTGGTCAGCTCCAGGCTACGGGTGTGGATATCGACGGCAACTTTATGCCGTTTGATATGCAACCGAGCCAGCTTGCGGTTAACTTTAACGGTATGCGCTCGACGCTTGCTGGTACTGTGCGGACCCAACAGGGAGAAATCTACCTGAGTGGTGACGCCGACTGGAGCCAGATTGAAAACTGGCGGGCGAGGGTAACCGCGAAAGGCAGTAAGGTACGGATCACCGTGCCGCCGATGGTACGAATGGATGTATCCCCAGATGTTGTATTCGAGGCTACACCAAACCTGTTTACTCTCGACGGTCGCGTGGATGTCCCTTGGGCGCGCATTGTGGTGCATGAGCTGCCGGAAAGCGCGGTGGGCGTTTCCAGCGATGTGGTGATGCTTAACGATAACCTGCAACCGGAAGAGCCGAAAACGGCGTCGATTCCGATTAACAGCAACCTGATTGTCCACGTTGGCAACAATGTGCGCATTGACGCCTTCGGCCTGAAAGCGCGGCTGACGGGCGATCTCAACGTCGTACAGGACAAACAAGGACTGGGCCTGAACGGGCAGATCAACATCCCTGAAGGTCGCTTCCATGCTTATGGTCAGGATCTGATTGTGCGTAAGGGTGAGCTACTGTTCTCTGGTCCGCCGGATCAACCGTATCTTAATATCGAAGCTATTCGTAACCCGGATGCTACAGAAGACGACGTAATCGCCGGAGTTCGAGTCACTGGTCTGGCAGACGAACCGAAAGCGGAGATCTTCTCTGACCCGGCGATGTCGCAACAGGCCGCGCTTTCCTACCTGCTACGTGGACAAGGGTTGGAGAGCGATCAGAGTGACAGTGCGGCGATGACCTCAATGCTGATTGGTCTGGGGGTTGCACAAAGTGGTCAGATTGTGGGTAAAATCGGCGAGACGTTTGGCGTAAGCAATTTAGCGCTCGACACAGAGGGAGTAGGCGACTCCTCCCAGGTGGTGGTCAGCGGCTATGTATTGCCAGGTCTGCAAGTGAAATACGGCGTGGGTATATTTGACTCAATAGCAACACTCACGTTACGTTATCGCCTGATGCCTAAGCTATATCTGGAAGCCGTGTCTGGTGTAGACCAGGCACTGGATTTGCTCTATCAGTTCGAGTTTTAGCAATGCGAATATTTGTCTACGGCAGTTTACGCCACAAACAAGGCAACAGTCACTGGATGACCAATGCCCAGTTACTGGGCGATTTCAGTATCGATAACTACCAGTTGTATAGCCTGGGCCACTATCCAGGCGCAGTTCCGGGGAACGGAACAGTACACGGTGAAGTTTATCGTATTGACAACGCCACGCTGGCCGAACTTGATGCCTTGCGCACCAGGGGCGGTGAATACGCGCGCCAGTTGATTCAGACGCCGTACGGGAGTGCATGGATGTACGTTTATCAACGACCCGTCGATGGATTAAAGCTAATTGAAAGCGGCGACTGGTTAGACAGGGATAAGTAATAATAAAAGCACGCCACCTTCGGGTGGCGTTGTTTTATGCGATGTATCTCGCGATTTTTTTTGTAACTTCCCCATCTTTAGCTTTTCTCTCCGAGCCGCTTTCCATATCCGTAAACGCATAAAAAACTCTGCTGGCGTTCACAATTACGTAGGGGTAAAACGGGGGCATGCTTTGAACGGTGAGAATGAGTGAGGTCGGCTAATTTCCAGCAAGCGGCTATGAACAGCAAAATGGTGGTCGTGTTTGCTTGTTCTTACCGTTCAAGCCTTGCAAGCGCTGAGAATAATGATAGGGGAATAGAGAGTTTATTTATCGCGGGCATAAAAAACCCTTACTAACCGAAGCCCGGCGTTCAGGGTTATGGCACTAGAAGAACTTATTTATTCTTTGCGCGCTCGAAGGAGGCAACGATTTCAGCTTTAGCGGCTTCTGCGTTTTCCCAGCCTTCAACTTTCACCCACTTGCCTTTTTCGAGGTCTTTGTAGTGCTCGAAGAAGTGAGCGATCTGTGCTTTCAGCAGTTCAGGCAGATCGTTAACGTCTTTGATGTGATCGTATTCTTTGCTCAGCTTGGTGTGCGGAACAGCAATCAGTTTCGCATCTTCACCAGCTTCGTCGGTCATTTTCAGAACGCCAACCGGACGGCAGCGAATCACAGAACCTGGCTGCAGCGGGTACGGAGTCGGGACCAGTACGTCAACCGGGTCACCGTCCAGAGACAGGGTGTGGTTGATGTAACCGTAGTTGCACGGATAGAACATCGCGGTGGACATGAAGCGGTCAACGAACAGTGCGCCGCTCTCTTTGTCGATTTCGTATTTGATCGGATCTGCGTTAGCCGGGATCTCAATAACAACGTAGATGTCTTCCGGCAGATCTTTACCCGCAGGGACGTTGAGTAAGCTCATGTCTGTTTCCTTTAAAAATATGTGGCAAACAAGTGCCGAGTATTATAGCCAACTCGCGCCGAATGTCTTCGCTTGTTTTCGTCTTCATTTTCCTTTTTCGCCAGTTTTAAGAAGGTTTACAGAGCAGGAAAATCCATAACCGTAGCCGCATTTTTCATAGTGAGATGAAAGCGATTACAAACTTGTGATTAACGTTTTATTTACTTTTTTGAAGTGTGATGTAACGCAATCCGTTACATAACGAATTGTCTATAGTTTTTTCGCGAACATCTTTTCACCAATAATAATTACCCCGACGAGGACAACCCTATGTGGAAACGCTTACTTGTAGTCTCTGCAGTCTCGGCAGCCATGTCGTCTATGGCGTTGGCCGCTCCATTAACCGTAGGATTTTCGCAGGTCGGATCGGAATCCGGCTGGCGCGCCGCAGAAACCAATGTGGCGAAAAGTGAAGCCGAAAAGCGCGGAATTACGTTGAAAATTGCCGATGGTCAGCAAAAGCAGGAAAACCAGATTAAAGCGGTACGTTCCTTCGTCGCGCAAGGGGTGGATGCGATCTTTATCGCTCCGGTGGTAGCGACCGGTTGGGAGCCGGTATTAAAAGAGGCGAAAGATGCCGAAATCCCGGTCTTCTTGCTTGACCGTTCCATCGATGTGAAAGACAAATCTCTCTATATGACCACCGTCACTGCCGACAACATTCTGGAAGGCAAGTTGATCGGTGACTGGCTGGTAAAAGAAGTGAATGGCAAACCGTGTAACGTGGTGGAGCTGCAGGGCACCGTTGGGGCCAGTGTCGCCATTGACCGTAAGAAAGGCTTTGCCGAAGCCATTAAGAATGCGCCAAATATCAAAATTATCCGCTCGCAGTCAGGTGACTTTACCCGTAGTAAAGGCAAAGAAGTGATGGAGAGCTTTATCAAAGCGGAAAACAACGGCAAAAACATCTGCATGGTTTACGCCCATAACGATGACATGGTGATTGGTGCAATTCAGGCAATTAAAGAAGCGGGCCTGAAACCGGGCAAAGATATCCTGACAGGCTCTATCGACGGCGTGCCGGACATCTACAAAGCGATGATTGATGGCGAAGCGAACGCCAGCGTTGAACTGACGCCGAACATGGCAGGCCCCGCTTTTGATGCGCTGGAGAAATATAAAAAAGACGGCACCCTGCCTGAAAAGCTGACCCTGACCAAGTCCACCCTTTATCTGCCTGATACTGCAAAAGAAGAGTTAGAGAAGAAGAAAAACATGGGGTATTGAGGGGCATCAATGCCTGATGCCGACTTGTGGGCCGCCGGATAAGGCATTCACGCCGCATCCGGCGGTTGTGCGAGATGCCTGATGCGACGCTGTTGTGTCTTATCTGGCGCACGCTTTACTACGGGGGAAACTATGAATACTAACCAACACCAGGAAATCCTCCGCACCGAAGGATTAAGTAAATTTTTCCCCGGCGTCAAAGCGTTAGACAACGTTGATTTCAGCCTGCGCCGTGGTGAAATTATGGCGCTGCTCGGTGAAAACGGGGCGGGAAAATCAACGCTAATCAAAGCATTAACCGGTGTCTACCACGCCGATCGTGGCACCATCTGGCTGGAAGGCCAGACTATCTCACCGAAAAATACCGCCCACGCACAACAACTCGGCATCGGCACCGTCTATCAGGAAGTCAACCTGCTACCCAATATGTCGGTCGCTGATAATCTATTCATAGGTCGCGAACCCAAACGTTTCGGCCTTCTACGCCGTAAAGAGATGGAAAAGCGCGCCACCGAACTGATGGCATCTTACGGTTTCTCCCTCGACGTGCGGGAACCGCTCAACCGCTTTTCAGTCGCGATGCAGCAAATCGTCGCCATTTGCCGGGCCATCGATCTCTCCGCCAAAGTGCTGATCCTCGATGAACCCACCGCCAGCCTCGACACTCAGGAAGTAGAGTTACTGTTTGGCCTGATGCGTCAATTGCGCGATCGCGGCGTCAGCCTGATCTTTGTCACTCACTTTCTCGATCAGGTCTATCAGGTCAGCGATCGGATCACCGTCTTACGCAACGGCAGTTTCGTAGGCTGTCGGGAAACCCGCGAGCTACCGCAGATCGAACTGGTAAAAATGATGCTGGGGCGCGAGCTGGACACCCACGCGCTACAGCGTGCCGGACGAACATTGCTGAGCGACAAACCCGTTGCCGCGTTCAAAAATTACGGCAAAAAAGGAACGATCGCACCGTTTGATCTCGAAGTACGCCCCGGCGAGATCGTTGGCCTGGCAGGCTTGCTGGGATCAGGACGTACCGAAACCGCCGAAGTGATCTTCGGGATCAAACCTGCTGACAGCGGCACGGCGTTGATCAAAGGCAAACAGCAAACCCTGCGATCGCCACATCAGGCTTCGGTACTGGGTATCGGCTTCTGCCCGGAAGACAGGAAAACCGATGGCATCATCGCCGCCGCCTCGGTGCGGGAAAATATCATCCTCGCTCTCCAGGCCCAGCGCGGCTGGTTACGGCCAATTTCGCGCAAAGAACAGCAAGAGATTGCCGAACGCTTTATCCGCCAGCTTGGCATTCGCACACCTTCCAGCGAACAGCCGATTGAGTTTCTCTCCGGTGGCAATCAGCAAAAAGTGCTGCTCTCACGCTGGCTACTGACCCGGCCGCAATTTCTGATCCTCGACGAGCCAACGCGTGGCATTGACGTTGGCGCCCACGCTGAGATCATCCGCCTGATCGAAACGCTATGCGCCGATGGTCTGGCGCTGCTGGTGATCTCCTCCGAACTGGAAGAACTGGTGGGCTATGCCGACCGGGTGATTATCATGCGCGATCGCAAACAGGTTGCGGAGATCCCGTTGGCAGAGCTTTCCGTTCCGGCGATCATGAACGCCATTGCGGCGTAAGGAGAACTGTGTGATGCCTCAATCTCTCCCGGACACTACGCCGCCGAAAAGGCGCTTTCGCTGGCCAACGGGAATGCCGCAGCTGGCGGCGCTATTGCTGGTGCTGCTGGTCGATAGCCTGGTGGCCCCGCATTTCTGGCAGGTCGTGCTTCAGGATGGGCGTTTGTTCGGTAGCCCCATCGACATTCTTAACCGTGCGGCACCCGTTGCGCTGTTGGCTATCGGTATGACGCTGGTTATCGCCACCGGTGGTATCGATCTCTCCGTAGGGGCGGTGATGGCTATCGCCGGAGCCACAACGGCTGCGATGACGGTCGCGGGATTCAGCCTGCCGATTGTTTTGTTAAGCGCCCTGGGCACCGGCATCCTGGCGGGGTTGTGGAACGGCATACTTGTAGCGATCCTCAAAATTCAGCCGTTTGTCGCCACCCTGATCCTGATGGTCGCCGGGCGCGGCGTGGCGCAACTGATCACCTCCGGACAGATCGTCACGTTTAACTCGCCGGATCTCTCATGGTTTGGCAGCGGATCGCTGGTGTTCCTGCCAACACCAGTCATTATTGCGGTACTGACGCTTCTCCTCTTCTGGCTGTTGACCCGCAAAACGGCACTGGGGATGTTTATCGAAGCCGTTGGTATCAACATTCGGGCGGCAAAAAATGCCGGAGTCAACACACGAATCATCGTCATGCTCACTTATGTGTTGAGCGGGCTGTGTGCGGCGATTGCGGGCATTATCGTGGCGGCGGATATTCGCGGTGCCGATGCCAACAACGCCGGATTATGGCTGGAGCTGGACGCCATTCTTGCGGTGGTGATTGGCGGTGGATCGCTGATGGGCGGGCGTTTTAACCTGCTGCTCTCAGTGGTAGGGGCGCTGATTATTCAGGGGATGAACACCGGAATTTTACTTTCTGGCTTTCCGCCAGAGATGAACCAGGTAGTGAAAGCAGTGGTGGTGCTTTGCGTGCTGATTGTTCAGTCGCAACGCTTTATCAGTCTGATTAAAGGAGTGCGTAGCCGTGATAAAACGTAACCTGCCGCTTATGATCACCATCGGCGTCTTTGTGCTGGGTTATCTCTACTGTCTGACGCAGTTTCCCGGTTTTGCTTCCACAAGAGTGATCTGCAATATCCTGACCGATAACGCTTTTCTGGGGATCATCGCCGTTGGCATGACCTTTGTGATCCTCTCCGGTGGGATCGATCTCTCCGTCGGTTCGGTGATCGCCTTTACCGGCGTGTTTCTGGCAAAAGTGATTGGCGATTTCGGCCTCTCGCCGCTGCTGGCGTTTCCACTGGTGCTGGTGATGGGCTGTGCCTTCGGCGCATTTATGGGGCTTCTGATCGACGCCCTGAAGATCCCGGCGTTTATCATTACCCTGGCAGGAATGTTCTTTTTGCGCGGCGTCAGCTATCTCGTTTCGGAAGAATCGATCCCGATAAACCATCCTGTTTATGACACGCTCTCAAGCCTTGCATGGAAAATCCCTGGCGGCGGTCGCTTAAGTGCGATGGGGCTACTGATGCTGGCGGTGGTAGTTATCGGCATATTCCTCGCGCATCGTACCCGTTTTGGTAATCAGGTATATGCCATTGGTGGCAACGCGACGTCGGCGAACCTGATGGGGATTTCCACTCGCAGCACCACTATACGCATTTATATGCTCTCCACCGGGCTGGCAACACTGGCGGGGATAGTCTTCTCGATTTATACCCAGGCTGGATATGCGCTGGCGGGCGTAGGTGTGGAACTGGACGCTATCGCGTCGGTGGTGATTGGCGGTACACTTTTGAGCGGCGGCGTTGGAACGGTATTAGGGACGCTTTTTGGCGTGGCGATTCAGGGGCTAATTCAGACTTACATAAACTTTGATGGCACGCTGAGCTCATGGTGGACGAAAATCGCCATCGGCATTTTGCTGTTCATTTTTATTGCCTTACAGCGTGGATTAACGGTGCTGTGGGAGAATCGCCAGAGTTCGCCAGTGACAAGAATCAATATTGCGCAGGAATAATAACGCCTCTCCGTGTGGAGAGGCGCAGGAGATTACGCGTCCGGGAACTCACGGATAAAGCGTTCGACATCTTCAACCATATGGTCATTGCCGACAAAGAACGAACGGCGCTGGTGCAGGGTTTCCGGGATGATATCCAGAATACGCTCTTTGCCATCGCTCGCTTTACCGCCCGCTTGTTCCGCGAGGAACGCCATCGGGTTGCACTCATACAGTAAACGCAGTTTACCGTCCGGGTGGCTGGCGGTGCTTGGGTAGAGATAAATCCCACCTTTCAGCAGGTTACGGTGGAAATCCGCGACCAGTGAACCGATATAACGTGAGGTATACGGGCGGTTGGTAGACTTATCTTCTTCCTGGCAGAATTTAATGTACTTCTTCACCCCGTTTGGAAACTTAATGTAGTTCCCTTCGTTGATGGAGTAGGTTTTGCCTTTCTCCGGGAAGCGCATCCGTTCCTGGCACAGGCAGAAAACGCCAAGCGAAGGATCGTAAGTAAAGGCGTGAACACCGCATCCGGTGGTGTAAACCAACATGGTAGAGGAGCCGTATACCACGTAACCTGCCGCAACCTGTTTGTTACCAGGCTGGAGGAAGTCTTCTTCCGTTACCGGCGTACCAACAGGCGTAACGCGGCGGTAAATGGAGAAAATGGTACCGACAGAGACGTTAACATCGATGTTGGACGAGCCATCCAGTGGGTCCATCAGCACCACGTATTTTGCGTGTTCACAGCCTTCAAAGACGACAATCTCATCTTCTTCTTCAGAGGCAATGCCCGCAACGATATCGCGTGCTTTCAGTGCGGCTTTCAGTTTTTCATTAGCGAACAAGTCGAGTTTCTGCTGAACCTCGCCCTGCACGTTCTCAGCACCGCTGGCACCCAGGATATCAACCAGTCCTGCTTTGTTGATATCGCGATGGATAATCTTGGCGCCCAGTTTTATTGCCGACAGCAAAGCAGTGAGCTCACCGGTAGCATGAGAAAACTCGTGCTGCTTTTCGACAATAAATTCACCTAACGTTTTCATAAAACTTTCCCTGCAATGTTTATGGAGTAAAGCGACCGCAACAATCTTAACAAATAATCTCAATGTCGCGCTCAGGTGAATCGCGCCAGCAAATTACGGATTATCCTGAAATGCGTTTCTCACTTGCCCGACATATGCGTAAAATGAGCGGCAGATTAAAAAAGGATAGTGACGTATGCGCATTCATATTTTAGGAATTTGTGGCACATTTATGGGCGGTCTGGCGATGCTGGCGCGCCAGTTAGGCCATGAAGTAACGGGTTCGGACGCCAATGTGTATCCGCCGATGAGCACCTTACTTGAGAAGCAAGGCATTGAACTGATTCAGGGTTACGATGCCAGCCAGCTCGACCCGCAGCCGGATCTGGTGATCATTGGCAACGCCATGACCCGTGGAAATCCGTGTGTGGAAGCGGTACTGGAAAAAAACATCCCTTATATGTCTGGCCCGCAGTGGCTGCACGATTTTGTGCTGCGTGACCGCTGGGTGTTGGCCGTTGCCGGTACACACGGCAAAACCACCACGGCGGGAATGGCGACCTGGATTCTGGAACAGTGTGGCTATAAACCGGGTTTTGTGATCGGCGGTGTTCCGGGGAACTTTGACGTTTCGGCACGTTTAGGCGAAAGCGACTTCTTTGTTATCGAAGCGGATGAGTATGACTGCGCCTTCTTCGACAAACGCTCTAAATTTGTCCATTACTGCCCGCGTACGCTGATCCTCAACAACCTTGAGTTCGATCATGCCGATATCTTTGACGACCTGAAAGCGATCCAGAAACAGTTCCACCATCTGGTGCGTATCGTTCCGGGGCAGGGGCGTATTATCTGGCCGGAAAACGACATCAACCTGAAACAAACCATGGCGATGGGCTGCTGGAGCGAGCAGGAGCTGGTGGGCGAGCAGGGGCACTGGCAGGCGAAAAAGCTGACCACTGACGCTTCCGAATGGGAAGTCTTGCTGGATGGCGAAAAAGTGGGCGAAGTGAAATGGTCGCTGGTGGGCGAACATAATATGCACAACGGCCTGATGGCGATTGCGGCGGCCCGTCATGTTGGCGTAGCGCCGGCAGATGCTGCTAACGCGCTGGGTTCGTTTATTAACGCTCGTCGTCGTCTGGAGTTGCGCGGAGAAGCAAATGGCGTGACGGTGTATGACGATTTTGCCCATCACCCGACGGCGATTCTGGCAACGCTGGCTGCGCTGCGCGGCAAAGTTGGCGGTACGGCGCGCATTATTGCCGTGCTGGAACCGCGCTCAAACACCATGAAAATGGGGATCTGCAAAGACGATTTGGCACCTTCATTAGGTCGTGCCGATGAAGTCTTCCTGCTGCAACCGGCGCATATTCCGTGGCAGGTCGCAGAAGTGGCAGAAGCCTGCGTTCAGCCTGCACACTGGAGTGGCGATGTGGATACGCTGGCAGATATGGTGGTGAAAACCGCTCAGCCTGGCGACCATATTCTGGTGATGAGCAACGGCGGTTTTGGTGGAATTCATCAGAAACTGCTGGATGGGCTAGCGAAGAAAGCGGAAGCCGCGCAGTAATTCTGCCTCAGCCTGATATAGTGTGTGTAGGCCGGATAAGGCGTTCACGCCGCATCCGGCATTTGAGCATAGTGCCTGATGCGACGCTTGATGCGTCTTATCAGGCCTACAGGTGCACCGCATTCGGCAAACCATACTCACATCAACAACGAAAATTACCCTTCGTTTTCCGCTAACTCACGCAGATACTGGAAAATCTGGCGCGCGGATTTCGGCGGCTTATTTCCTTCTTTCTCTTTCTTCGCGTTGCGGATCAGAGTACGCAGTTGCTGACGATCGGCATCGGGCCACAGATTTAATACTTCAGCGATGGCGTCATCACCCTGGTCGATCAGACGATCGCGCAGGTTTTCCAGTTTATGGAACAACACCACCTGCTGGTTGTGGCGATTTTTCAGCTTATCCAGCGCCTGACGGATCGGTTCTACGTCGCGCTGGCGCAGCATCTTACCGATGAGCTGCAACTGGCGGCGGCGACCTTCCATCTTAATACGCTGGGCGAGCTCAATAGCCGCGCGCAGATCCGCGTCTAACGGGATCTTATCCAGCGCGTTTTTCCCCAGATCAACAATTTCTGCGCCAAGGCGTTTTAGCTCCTCGGCATCGCGTTTAATTTCACTTTTACTGACCCAGATAATTTCATCGTCTTCGTCTTCGATGTCATCACCGGGAACGTCGTCGAGCCAGTCTTCGGGCTGCTTAGTCATCTCAGGCTCCTTAAAAAAAGAGGCTAATGTTACCAGTTAAGATGCGCACTGAAAAACGGTTCTCTGTTAGACTTCAGAGAAACTCTCTACATTATGGCACTTGCAATGAAAGTAATCTCTCAAGTTGAAGCGCAGCGCAAGATTCTGGAAGAAGCAGTTTCCACTGCGCTGGAGTTGGCCTCAGGCAAATCGGACGGTGCGGAAGTTGCCGTCAGCAAGACCACCGGCATTAGCGTTAGCACGCGATATGGCGAAGTGGAGAATGTCGAATTCAATAGCGATGGCGCGCTGGGGATCACTGTTTATCACCAGAACCGTAAAGGTAGCGCATCGTCTACCGATTTAAGCCCGCAGGCCATTGCCCGCACCGTACAGGCAGCGCTGGATATTGCTCGTTACACTTCGCCAGATCCCTGTGCCGGCGTGGCAGACAAAGAGCTGCTGGCCTTTGACGCGCCGGATCTCGACTTGTTTCACCCTGCGGAAGTTTCCCCGGATGAAGCTATTGAACTGGCGGCTCGCGCAGAACAGGCAGCATTACAGGCGGATAAACGCATCACCAATACCGAAGGCGGCAGTTTTAACAGCCACTACGGCGTAAAAGTTTTTGGCAACAGCCACGGCATGTTGCAGGGTTATTGCTCAACGCGTCATTCACTCTCAAGCTGCGTAATTGCCGAAGAAAATGGCGATATGGAGCGTGATTACGCCTACACCATTGGTCGCGCGATGAGCGATCTGCAAACGCCAGAGTGGGTCGGGGCCGACTGTGCTCGCCGTACTTTATCGCGCCTGTCACCGCGTAAACTTTCCACCATGAAAGCACCGGTAATTTTTGCCAATGAAGTGGCAACCGGGCTTTTTGGCCATCTGGTTGGGGCGATAGCGGGTGGATCGGTCTACCGTAAATCCACCTTCCTGCTGGATTCGCTGGGTAAACAAATTCTACCGGATTGGCTGACCATTGAAGAGCATCCGCATTTGCTGAAAGGGCTGGCCTCCACGCCATTCGATAGCGAAGGTGTGCGCACCGAGCGCCGCGATATTATTAAAGATGGCATTCTGACCCAGTGGCTGCTGACCAGCTATTCCGCACGTAAACTGGGGCTGAAAAGCACCGGACATGCGGGTGGTATTCATAATTGGCGGATTGCCGGGCAAGGGCTAAGCTTCGAACAAATGCTCAAAGAGATGGGCACCGGGCTGGTGGTGACGGAACTGATGGGCCAGGGAGTGAGTGCCATTACCGGTGATTATTCCCGTGGTGCTGCGGGCTTCTGGGTAGAGAATGGCGAAATTCAGTATCCGGTTAGCGAAATCACCATCGCAGGTAATTTAAAAGATATGTGGCGCAATATTGTCACCGTCGGTAACGATATTGAAACACGCAGCAATATACAGTGTGGTTCTGTGCTGTTGCCGGAGATGAAAATCGCCGGGCAGTAAAAAAAGGCGCGACCTGCCGCGCCAAATCTTAATAAGAAAAAGGAAGTGAGCAATGCGTAAAAGCCTGTTAGCTATTCTTGCAGTCTCCTCGTTGGTATTCAGTTCGGCGTCGTTTGCCGCTGATCTTGAAGACAATATGGAAACCCTCAACGACAATTTAAAAGTGGTCGAAAAAGCCGATAACGCGGCGCAAGTCAAAGACGCGTTAACCAAAATGCGCGCAGCGGCGCTGGATGCGCAAAAAGCAACGCCGCCGAAGCTCGAAGGCAAATCGCCAGACAGCCCGGAGATGAAAGACTTCCGCCACGGTTTCGACATTCTGGTCGGTCAGATTGACGACGCGCTGAAGCTGGCTAATGAAGGTAAAGTAAAAGAAGCGCAGGCTGCCGCAGAGCAACTGAAAACGACCCGCAACGCCTATCACCAGAAGTATCGTTAATTCCTTATTTCCCTGTTGCCTGCACTCAGGTAACAGGGAACTTATCATCGCAAATGATGCACCACCTGATTGCTGCTGCCGCGCCAGATCAGGGAAGGGTCTTTTAGATCCTGCATAAATTTGCCGTCGACCAGCACGTTAATCAAATCAACAACCTGCATTTGCGCAGCGTTGAGTTCGTCGAGTTTATAGCCTGTCCACACCCAGATGTCTTTACCCGGACATTCGGCGCGGATGCGTTGTACCAGTTTCAGAATATCCGGCACGTTTTGCGGATGCAGCGGATCGCCGCCGGAGAGGGAAATACCCTGGCGTTTGATGCGGGTGTCGTTCAGATCGTTAATGATCTGGTCTTCCATTGCTTTGGTAAATGGCTGACCGGAATTTACTCGCCAGGTGCTTTTGTTATAGCAACCGGGGCATTCATGAACACACCCGGAGACAAACAGGGTGCAGCGAGTGCCGGGGCCGTTGACGATGTCGACAGGATAGTACTGATGATAATTCATTATTTCGCCTGGCTTATCAGTCCGCGTGTAGGCGGTATCAGGCAATCAACGCCTGATGCGACGCTGTTGCGTCTTATCAGGCCTACAGCCGTTGCCAAATGTAGGCCGGATAAGGCGTTTACGCCGCATCCGGCATTTGCTTAGCGCAGAGTGAAGATTAACCGATCTGCCCATTTCCCAAATGTTTAACGCGGCGCTTAACTTCTTCCTGCTTACCAGCGTTAAACGGACGCGCATCCGGGCTACCTAAATATCCGCACACGCGGCGAGTCACCGACACACGGGAGGCATCATGGTTACCACATTTCGGGCAGGTGAAGCCTTTACTGGTGCACTCAAACTCACCGGTAAAACCACACTCGTAACACTCATCAATCGGCGTATTGGTGCCGTAATACGGTACATGCTGATAGCTGTAATCCCAGACATCTTCCAGCGCCTTCAGGTTGTGCTGAATGTTTGGATATTCGCCGTAGCAAATGAAGCCACCGTTCGCCAGCGGCGGGTAAGGCGCTTCAAAGTCGATCTTGTCGTACGGGTTCACCTTCTTCTCCACATCGAGGTGGAAACTGTTGGTGTAGTAACCTTTATCAGTCACGCCCGGCACCACGCCAAACTCCGCGGTATCGAGACGGCAGAAGCGGTCGCAAAGGTTTTCACTTGGCGTGCTGTAAAGGCTAAAACCGTAACCCGTTTCTTCTTTCCACTGATCCACCGCCTGACGCAGACGTTCAACAATGGCGATACCTTTCGCGCGCAGCTGCTCGTTATCATACACATGCTCGCCGCCAAACAGCGCGTTAATGGTTTCGTGGATGCCGATGTAACCCAGCGAAATAGACGCACGACCGTTTTTGAAGATTTCAGAAACGTCGTCGTCAGCATTCAGACGAACGCCACAAGCACCTTCCATATAGAGGATCGGGGCCACGCGCGCTTTAACGCCTTCGAGACGAGCGATACGGGTCATCAGCGCCTTACGTGCCAGCACCAGACGTTCATCCAGCAGCTTCCAGAAGGTGGCTTCATCGCCTTTCGCTTCCAGCGCAATGCGCGGCAGGTTCAGGCTGATCACGCCGAGGTTGTTACGACCATCGTGGATCTGTTCGCCGTTTTCATTTTCCCACACGCCGAGGAAGCTACGGCAGCCCATCGGGGTTTTAAACGAACCGGTGACTTTCACTACCTGATCGTAGTTCAGGATATCCGGATACATGCGCTTGCTTGCACACTCCAGCGCCAGCTGTTTGATATCGTAGTTCGGATCGCCTTTTTTATGGTTCAGGCCATCGCGAATCGCAAACACCAGTTTCGGGAACACCGCAGTTTTGCGGTTTTTACCGAGGCCCGCGATACGGTTACGCAGGATAGACTCCTGAATCAGGCGAGACTCCCAGCTGGTGCCCAGACCAAAACCAAAGGTCACAAACGGTGTTTGACCGTTGGCGGTGTGCAGGGTGTTTACTTCGTACTCCAGCGACTGGAAGGCATCGTAGCACTCTTTGATGGTACGAGAGTTAGCGTAACCTTCGGCGTCCGGGATGTTCCACTCTTCTGCGGTCTTGCGGTGTTTGTTGTAGCTGGCGGTGACAAACGGTGCCAGCACTTCATCGATACGGTTAATGGTGGTGCCGCCATAAATATGACTGGCGACCTGAGCAATAATCTGCGCTGTTACCGCGGTTGCCGTAGAGATCGACTTCGGTGGTTCAATCTCGGCGTTACCCATCTTAAAGCCCTGGGTCAGCATACCTTTCAGGTCGATCAACATGCAGTTGAACATCGGGAAGAACGGCGAGTAATCGAGATCGTGATAGTGAATATCGCCACGCTCATGCGCCTGCACCACGTCACGCGGCAGCAGGTGCTGACGTGCATAGTGTTTAGCCACAATCCCGGCCAGCAGGTCGCGCTGGGTTGGAATCACCTTGCTGTCTTTGTTGGCGTTTTCGTTGAGCAACGAGGCGTTGGTCTGCTCGACCAGACCACGGATCTCCTGATTCAGGCGACCGCGTTTTTCACGTTCAATGTCGCGATCGTGACGGTACTCGATGTAAGCACGAGCCAGTTGTTTGTATGGACCCGACATAAGCTGGTTTTCAACGGCGGTCTGGATCTCGTTGATATCCACCTGGCTGCGGCCCTGCATCTGCTCGCTGACAACCGCGGCAACAGTGGCGCAATAATCTGCATCATCGACTTCCGCTGCTTTAGCTGCACGCAGAATCGCTTCTTTGATGCGCTCTGATTTAAACGGCACTTTGCAGCCGTCTCGTTTCATCACATGCGGTGTCATGATCGCTCCATATTTTTAAGAACAGGTTATCCACAGAAATTGGGAAAGGTGTTTTCCGGTTTTTTCGTTTCGTTTTCCGGCGCTTTCCGCAATCGCCATCCGCTTATCCACAACGCCGCACCTTTTTCGTGGGGAGTTGTAGTAGCAATTATAGTCGATTAATACAACATATTGGGTCGGGACGCATTTTAAAGTCTATATATAGTGCTTTGCATCAAGGATGTTTGAACTTTTTTTGATGTAGCTCAAAGTAAAAAGCAGAGCGTACGGATGACGGGCGCTACAGCGTTATGTAAATTTTTTAATGAATTTTTTGATTATAAAATCAACAAAAACAACATACTGAAAGGCAAAACCCCGGAATGACCAGTATTACCGGGGCTTAGCGGATACTTACTTCTGTAACCACCAGACGGCCTCAAAAGGCCGTAAAGTCATGGCACAGGGTTGTGCTGAGGCTTCTTCGTAGTTATGCATCACAAGCTGCCAGTTTCCGCGCATTTGCCCTGGCTGCCAGGGTTGGATCTCACGGCTAAGGTTGGCAATGACCAGCAAGGTTTGCCCCTTCCATTCACGGCGATAGCACCACAATACAGGGCTGTCTGGCAGCAGATCCTGGTAATTGCCCCATGTCAGGACGGCTTCTTGCTTACGCAGTGCGATTAACTTTTGGTAGGTGTAAAACACTGAGAACTCATCGGCCAGCGCGGCTTCTACGTTGATTTCTTGATAGTTATCGCCCAGGCCAATCCACGGTTCACCCGTTGTAAACCCGGCATTATCGCCGTTGCTCCATTGCATTGGCGTGCGACTATTGTCACGGGATTTACTGGCGAGGATTGCCAATAACTCGTCGGCGTCACGCCCATCGTTGCGCAGTTCGGCAAACATATTGAGGCTCTCCACGTCGCGATAGTCAGTAATGCGCGTGAAATGTGGGTTAGTCATGCCAATCTCTTCGCCCTGATAGATATATGGCGTTCCCTGCATGCCATGCAGCACCATCGCCAGCATTTTTGCCGCAGGTTCGCGGTAGTCCCCTTCATCACCAAAACGAGAAACAATGCGCGGCTGATCGTGGTTACACCAGAACAAGGCATTCCATGCCACGTTGTGCATTCCTTGTTGCCAGTGGCGGAACAATGCTTTCAACGCCACAAAGTCAGGTTTAGCCAGCGTCCATTTTTCACCACCGGGATAATCGACCTTCAGGTGATGAAAATTAAAGGTCATCGACAATTCACTGCCTGTTAGTGCCGCGTATCGCTGGCAATGCTCAAGGCTGGTGGAGGACATTTCACCCACGGTCATTAAACCGCGAGGCGTAAACACATCGCGGTTCATCTCATGCAAAAACTCGTGTGCTCGTGGCCCGTCGGTGTAGAAGCGACGCCCATCGCCATCCAGGTCATTAGGAAAACGCAGATCTTTAGAGATCAAATTCACTACATCCAGGCGTAACCCGTCGACCCCGCGATCGGCCCAGAACTCACAGACTTTTTTCAGCTCGGCGCGTACCGCCGAATTCTCCCAGTTGAGATCCGCCTGTTCTGGTGCAAAGAGATGCAAATAGTACTGTTCGCTTTCCGCATGCCAGCGCCACGCACTACCGCCAAATTTTGAACGCCAGTTATTCGGTGGCGTTTCTGGTTCACCATCGCGCCAGATATAAAACTGGCGGTAAGGGCTTTCTTTGCTCAGCGCCTCACGAAACCAGGCATGTTGGGTAGAAGTATGATTAAACACCATATCGAGAATGATACGAATGCCGCGCGATTTCGCCTGCGTCACCATTTCGTCAAAATCGTCCAGCGTACCGTAAGTGGGATCTATCGCCGTATAGTTCGCTACGTCGTATCCGTTATCGACCTGGGGAGAGACATAAAAGGGGGTTAGCCAGATGGCATCAACGCCCAGTTTATGCAGATAGTCCAGGCGTTGGATAACGCCACGTAAATCGCCGGTGCCGCTGCCCGTGGTGTCCTGAAAACTCTTGGGATAAATCTGGTAGATAACGCCGTTTTGCCACCAGTGGGGAAGATTCGTCATTACGTTATTCCTGCAAATGCGAGGGGGCGCAATTGCGCCCCGAAGAAAATTAAACAATGTCCAGCGTACCCAGGCGGTATTTCCGCTGGTAGATAAATGAGGTGAGTACAATCGGGATGATGATGGCGATAGCCATTGCCAGCGCAAACACTTGCCAATAGCTCGGTTGAATAGAGAGAATTCCCGGCAGGCCGCCTACGCCGATGCCATTCGCCATAACGCCGTTCAGACCACATAGCAATCCAGCCAGACCAGAACCAATCATCGCGCACAGCATCGGGAAGCGATATTTCAGGTTGATGCCGTACATTGCAGGCTCAGTGACCCCAAGCCAGGCGGAGATAGCGGCAGGTACGGAGATCTCGCGTTCATTGCTCTTGCGGCTGGAAATGATAATGCCTATCACGGCGGAGCCCTGAGCGATATTCGACAGCGCAATAAGCGGCCATACTGGCGTGCCACCCATGCTTTGAATCATCTGCAAATCTATAGCAAGCGTGGTCTGGTGTACGCCGGTGATCACCAGCGGTGCATAAAGGAAGCCAAACAATGCCGCACCAATGGGGGCAAAGCTGCCGGTCATCAGGTGACGCACCGCAAAGGCAACGCCATCGCCAATCATGCGACCAAACGGACCAATCAGCGCATGGGCGAGGAACACCGCGAGGATCAGCGAACAGACCGGCACCACCACCAGATAGAGGTAATCCGGCACGATACGCTTAAGGCGAGTTTCTATCACGCCCAGCGCCAGCCCGGCTAACAGTGCCGGAATAACCTGTGCCTGATAGCCCACTTTGGCGATGCTGAACATGCCAAAGTTCCATACTTCCGGTAGCTGCTGCCCGAGCAGATAAGCGTTCATCAACTGTGGGGAAACCAGCGTCACGCCAAGCACGATACCGAGGATCGGCGTGCCGCCCATTTTTTTCACCGCTGACCAGCAAATTCCGACCGGCAGGTAGAAGAAGATCGCTTCACCGATCAACCATAGAAAATCGTAGATCGTTTGCAGGGAAGGGTACATTTGCGCCAGCGTTTGACCGTTGCTCATGGGCAAATCGCCGATCACATTGCGAAAACCGAGGATCAAACCACCACTAATCAACGCGGGCAGCAGCGGGAAGAAGATCTCCGCGAAATGAGAGATCAACTGCTCATGCCATTTCATATTCTGCCGGGCGGCTTTTTTCACCTGCTCTTTATCAACCTGCGCCTGTCCGGTCGTCGCTATCAGCGCTTGATAGTAATCACCCACGTTGGTGCCAATTACCACCTGAAATTGCCCGGCATTGGTGAAACAGCCTTTCACCATGGGGAGTTGCTCAATCTCTTTCGGTCTGGCATTGGCCGGTTGGTTGAGGACAAAGCGCAGGCGAGTAATACAGTGGCTCACCGTCGCAATATTGCCGCGCCCGCCGACCAGTTCAATCAACCGATCGATATCCGTTTGGTTTATTTTGCTCATCATAAAGCCCCATGGCAGATGACATTTTTGGTTGGCTGCAGAATATATTGCGCGGAAAAATTTAAAAACGGGAACGTTCCCTAAACGCAGCGAAGATCACAATTTATCGTTCAGGAAACGATCAGGATAGGGTGGCAGGGATGATGATTTGTTGCGGTTCGCTGCGCCCGGTTACCTGCGCAATTAACTGGCTGGCCGCCTGGCGTCCGGCTTCGGCGTAACCTGGGTCAACGGTGACGATCTCCGGATGGAGGAATTTCATTAACGGTGTATTACCGACGCTCGCCAGTTGCAAGGTGTCGATGCGTTGCTCTTGCAAGTATTTACTTGCGCCAAGTGCCAGCGTGTCGGTTGCGCACAGTAACGCGGTGGTTTCAGGGGTAATCACTTTTGCGACATTCTCATAGCCTTGCTTCATCGCAAGGCCTGGCAGGGCGGCGACGGGATGAAGTTTATGCGCTTTGCAGTACGCCAGGTAGGCTTCGTGACGTCGCTTACCGGTCGTCACGTCACTGTGCGGTACGCCGAGATAACTGATATTACGATGCCCCTGGTCATACAGCCGTTGCATCAGGATTTTGATTGCCCCTTCGTCGTCATAACAGACCGAAGCAAAGCCTTTTGCGTCACGCGCCAGCAGAACCAGCGATGACTGCCAGTGGGCTAACATGTCTTCGGTTATGCCGGTAAAACCGAACAGCACTACGCCGTCGATATTACGCCGTTTCAGCACCCCCAAATGTTCGGCAACTAATTGCGGAGAAAACTGACTTTCCATCATGATCGGGTCGTAACCTTGTTCATAGAACGCTGGCAGCATGGTTTGGACGGCGAGATTTTCTGACAACGAATCCAGACGGGTCACGATGATGGCGACGACTTTGTCGCTTTGCCCACGCATAGCGCGTGCGGAGCGGGAAGGGGAAAATCCATGCTGATTCATCACTGCTTCCACGCGCTCGCGCGTGCGCTGACTCACGCCGCTTTCGTTATTCAGCACTCGGGAAACCGTAGATTTCCCCACGCCGCTTAAGCGAGCGATGTCTTTGATGGTCAGCCGATTTTGCATCCTGTTGTCCCGTATTTGCGTTTCATTATTTGAGCCTAACTTTACCCGTGCATTCAGCAATGGGTAAAGTCTGGTTTATCGTTGGTTTAGTTGCCAGTAGGTATTATATCGCCATAAATGCCACGAATATTATTGGATTCTCCTTATTATTTGCGGCGCTTTTTTCACTTACCGGAGGTTATATGGAACCTGATCCCACGCCTCTCCCTCGACGGAGATTAAAACTTTTCCGGTAAGCCCGTCTTTTCACGGCGTTACCGGATGCGTAAGGCCATGACGTTTTAACGTCCCAGCTCAGCTTTATTACCTTCAGGTAAGGCTTCGCCACGCCTGAAGACATTTCTGCACTGTTTCAGTCAGTGCGGAGGGACTCCTTATGTTTAAAGAAATTTTTACCCGGCTCATTCGCCATTTACCTTCCCGTCTGGTTCATCGCGATCCATTGCCTGGCGCGCAGCAGACAGTGAATACGGCGGTCCCGCCGTCCTTAAGTGCGCATTGCCTGAAAATGGCGGTGATGCCAGAACAGGAATTATGGAAAACGTTCAATACCCATCCGGAAGGGTTAAATCAGGCGGAAGTGGAATCTGCCCGCGAACAACATGGTGAAAATAAATTACCCGCGCAACAACCGTCGCCGTGGTGGGTGCATTTATGGGTCTGCTATCGCAACCCCTTTAATATTTTGCTCACCATTCTCGGTGCTATTTCTTACGCCACGGAAGATTTATTTGCCGCAGGTGTTATCGCGCTAATGGTCGCTATTTCTACGTTGCTGAACTTTATTCAGGAAGCTCGTTCCACCAAAGCGGCAGATGCCCTGAAAGCGATGGTCAGTAATACCGCGACGGTACTGCGCGTAATTAACGATAAAGGTGAAAATGGCTGGCTGGAGATCCCGATAGACCAACTAGTGCCCGGCGATATTATAAAACTGGCGGCGGGGGATATGATCCCGGCAGATTTACGTATCTTGCAGGCGCGGGATCTGTTTGTCGCTCAGGCGTCGTTAACCGGTGAGTCTCTGCCCGTGGAAAAAGCTGCTACCACTCGCCAGCCGGAGCACAGCAATCCGCTGGAGTGCGACACCCTGTGTTTTATGGGCACCACCGTAGTGAGCGGCACGGCACAAGCAATGGTGATTGCTACAGGAGCCAACACCTGGTTTGGTCAACTGGCGGGGCGTGTTAGTGAGCAGGAAAGCGAGCCGAATGCCTTTCAGCAAGGGATTAGCCGCGTCAGTATGCTGCTGATTCGCTTTATGCTGGTGATGGCTCCGGTGGTGTTGCTGATCAACGGTTACACCAAAGGTGACTGGTGGGAAGCGGCACTGTTCGCACTTTCGGTCGCGGTAGGCTTAACGCCAGAAATGTTGCCGATGATTGTCACTTCGACGCTGGCGCGTGGTGCCGTAAAGCTGTCGAAACAGAAAGTGATCGTCAAACATCTGGATGCCATTCAGAACTTTGGCGCTATGGATATTCTGTGCACTGATAAAACCGGCACCCTGACGCAGGATAAAATTGTGCTGGAGAATCATACCGATATCTCCGGTAAAACCAGCGAACGCGTGCTGCATAGCGCGTGGTTGAACAGTCATTATCAGACCGGACTTAAAAACCTGCTTGATACAGCGGTGCTCGAAGGTACGGATGAAGAGTCAGCGCGCTCGCTGGCCAGTCGTTGGCAAAAAATTGATGAGATTCCGTTTGATTTCGAGCGTCGCCGGATGTCGGTGGTAGTGGCAGAGAATACCGAACATCATCAACTGGTTTGCAAAGGCGCATTGCAGGAAATCCTCAATGTGTGTTCGCAGGTGCGTCACAATGGCGAGATTGTGCCGCTTGATGACATCATACTGCGTAAGATTAAGCGCGTTACTGATACGCTGAATCGTCAGGGGCTGCGCGTGGTTGCGGTGGCGACGAAATACCTGCCAGCACGTGAAGGGGATTACCAGCGGGCGGATGAATCCGACCTGATCCTCGAAGGATATATTGCTTTCCTTGATCCGCCGAAAGAGACAACAGCTCCGGCTCTGAAGGCATTAAAAGCGAGTGGCATTACCGTGAAAATCCTTACTGGCGACAGTGAGTTAGTGGCGGCGAAAGTGTGCCATGAAGTGGGACTGGACGCGGGAGAGGTGGTCATTGGTAGTGATATTGAAACGCTATCTGACGACGAACTGGCAAATCTTGCACAGCGCACCACGCTGTTTGCTCGCCTGACGCCGATGCATAAAGAACGCATCGTGACCTTACTAAAGCGCGAAGGGCATGTGGTTGGCTTTATGGGCGATGGTATTAATGATGCGCCCGCCTTACGCGCTGCGGATATCGGCATTTCTGTGGATGGTGCGGTAGATATTGCCCGTGAAGCGGCTGATATCATCCTGCTGGAAAAAAGCCTGATGGTGCTGGAGGAGGGGGTTATTGAAGGACGCCGGACTTTCGCCAACATGCTGAAATACATAAAAATGACGGCGAGTTCTAACTTCGGTAATGTGTTCAGCGTGCTGGTGGCGAGTGCTTTCTTGCCCTTCCTGCCGATGCTGCCTTTACACTTACTGATCCAGAACCTGCTGTACGATGTGTCACAGGTGGCGATCCCGTTTGATAACGTCGACGACGAGCAAATTCAAAAGCCTCAGCGTTGGAATCCGGCGGATTTGGGGCGCTTTATGATCTTCTTCGGACCGATCAGCTCGATTTTCGATATTCTGACGTTTTGCCTGATGTGGTGGGTATTCCATGCCAACACGCCGGAAACGCAAACGCTGTTCCAGTCGGGCTGGTTTGTGGTGGGCTTACTGTCGCAAACGCTGATTGTGCATATGATCCGTACCCGTCGTGTACCGTTTATTCAGAGTTGTGCATCGTGGCCGTTAATGATCATGACCGTGATTGTGATGATAGTCGGGATCGCATTGCCTTTTTCACCGCTGGCCAGTTATCTGCAACTGCAGGCGCTGCCGTTAAGCTATTTCCCGTGGCTGGTTGCGATTCTGGCAGGGTATATGACGTTAACCCAGTTGGTGAAAGGGTTCTATAGCCGTCGTTACGGCTGGCAGTAAAGAATAAACTGGGCATGGTGGCCCGGATTCAGATTACAGACAAAGTGAGCTTTGTTCATGCCGGATGCGGCGAAAACGCCTTATCCGGCCTACTAAAACTCGCAAATTCAATAAATTGCAGGAATTACGTAGATACTGTTATGGCCTGCAAGTTTTTTTCTACCCTGGTTTCCCAGATTGCAGGCATGCCAGACACAGCGCCGTCAGGCGCTGTTTTTTTCATCCCTTCCGCGATTTTTACGCAGCTACCGGATTATGCCGTGACGCATCGAACGGTACGCCTGACTTCAGCACTCCATACGCCACCTGTGCCAGCTTGCGCATCATCGCGCCGAGAATCACTTTTCCTTTCTTGCCATTAGCCGCCAGACGGTCGCGGAACGCCCGTCCCCACTCAGTCTTACTGGTGGCTACCATTGCAGGCATATACAACGCCCTGCGAAGCGACACATGTCCGGCTTTACTCAACCGGCTTGCCCCTCTCACACTACTGCCTGATTCATAACGCCGTGGTGTCAGACCCGCAAAAGCGGCGAACTGTCTGGCATGGGCGAAGCGGTCCTTCAGACCGATATAAGCCAGTAATACCGCAGATGTTTTCTCTCCGATACCCGGGATACTTTCCAGCAGTTTCCTGCGGTGTTTCATATCCGGATCATCGTCTGTCAGGTCTTTTATCTGCTTCTCAAGACGCTTCAGCTCTGCTTCAAGCCACAGAAGGTGAGCATCAATGCTCGGTCTCTGGACTTCCCGCGCCGTTTCAGTGCGGTTCAGTTCCTGCGTGTGCATATCTGTCAGCGCCTGGTGGCGTACTACCAGGGCACGCAACGCGCGTTCAAGCGGGTGAGGCGCTTCCCAGGCTGCAGGGCGCTTCTGACGACAGAACTCTGCCAGCATGCGCGCATCCACGGTATCAGTCTTGTTACGCAGTCCTTCACTCTGAGCGAAAGCTTTACCCAACGCAGGATTAATGACTGACACTATGTAGCCTGCATCGTAAAGGCACTCTGCGACAGGTTCCATATAGGTGCCGGTCGCTTCGATGCAGATATGCGCATGGTCAATCTTGTGACCCTTCAGCCAGCTCACCAGCTCATCGTGCCCTTTAGTGGTGTTAGCGAATTTTTTGGTGCGATGACGACCATCAGGACGCAACACATCGACATCCAGTTTCTCTTTAGCGGTGTCGATACCGATATAATGAAGTTCATGTTCCATCGTGAAACCAACCTTGCAAATACGGATTACCGGGAAAACCGGTCCATGATACTGTCCGGTTTATCACTTTGGGAGAAAGGCAGTCCGCTGCATAAATCTACGCAACAGGTTGAAAACCTAAGGCCCGATACGGCATGCGGACTGCAGGCAGAGAAAACTGGCCGATTTTCTCTGCACAGGAGGGATAATACAAGGCCTGATAAGCGTAGCGCATCAGGCTTAATCCGGGCATGATAGCCCGGATTCCCATCAAGATTAGCGACGAACAGCGATCGCTTCGATCTCAATCTTCACGTCTTTCGGCAGACGGGCAACTTCAACGCAAGAACGCGCCGGGAAGGTGGCGTTGTGTTCGGTGAAGAAGGCTTCGTATGTAGCGTTTACGGTTGCGAAGTCGTTCAGATCTTTCACAAACACGGTGGTTTTAACGATATCGCCCACTTTCAGGCCAGCGGCTTCGACGATCGCTTTTACGTTATCCAGCGACTGACGTGCCTGTGCAGCGACGTCTGCCGGTACTTCGCCGGTTTTCGGGTTTACTGGGATCTGACCGGAGGTAATGATCATATTGCCCAGATCAACGCCCTGTACGTAAGGACCGATAGCTGCCGGTGCATTTTCCGTCGCGATAGTTTTGCTCATGATTTCTCCTTTATTACAGCGGTAAAAAGTCTGGCTCATTATAGGGAGCCAGACTTTTATTACCAACCGCAATTAATTGGCCAGCACCACATTATGGGAAAACTCTTTTTCACAGTATTTGCATTTGAGCGCGATGTCATTGGCGCGTTTTCGTACTGCAAAGCTGGAAGAAACCGGTTCGGCATGGCTGATACAGTTGCTGTTCGGGCAGACCAGCACATTGTCGATGTGCTCCGGCAGGCTGGGGCGCGATTTGCCCACCACTTCATAGTTGTCGATACGGTTAACCGTGGCTTGCGGCGCATACAATGCCAGTTGGTCTACCTGATCTTCACTCAAAAAGGTATTTTCGATTTTGATCAGATCTTTACGCCCCATCTCACCAGAAGGCAGATTCAGGCCGATGGTAATACGCTGATCTGTCTCGGTAAGCTTGAACAGACTCAACAGCTTAAAACCGATCTGGGCGGGGATATGGTCAATTACCGTGCCGCGTTTAATAGCTTCAACCTGCAATTTATTATCGTGTGTCATCTCTATTTCCCCTTACAGTACCAGATCGCGATTCAGAACCAGTGCCAGTAACGCCTGGCGAGCGAAAATCCCGTTGCCTGCTTGCTGGAAGTACCAGGCGTGAGGCGTTTTATCAACATCGGTGGCAATCTCATCAACGCGAGGCAGCGGATGCAGCACTTTCATATTGGCTTTGGCGTTGTGGAGATCGCTGGCGCGAAGAACAAACTGCGCTTTCACGTTGGCGTACTCGGACGGGTCCAGACGCTCTTTTTGCACGCGAGTCATATACAGAATGTCCACTTCCGCCATCACTTCTTCAATGGAGCTGTGCAGACTCCAGGCGATCCCTTTTTCATCGAGCATATCCAGGATGTATTGCGGCATTGCCAGCGCGTCCGGCGCGATGAAGTAAAAACGGTTGCCGTCGAACTTCGCTAACGCCTGGGTCAGGGAGTGAACGGTGCGGCCATATTTCAGGTCACCAACCATTGCGACGTGGAGATTGTCCAGACGCCCCTGGGTTTCCTGAATGGTGAACAGATCCAGTAAAGTTTGCGTCGGATGTTGGTTGGAGCCATCACCGGCATTCAGTACCGGTACATTGCCGGAAAACTCGGTGGCCAGACGCGCTGCACCTTCCTGCGGATGACGCATCACTATCGCATCGACGTAAGTGCTGATAACCGAAATGGTATCGGCCAGCGTTTCGCCCTTTTTACCCAGTGATGTATTGGCGCTGTCGGAGAAGCCCACCACGCTGGCACCCAGGCGGTGCATGGAAGTTTCGAAAGAGAGGCGGGTACGGGTAGAGGCTTCGAAGAAACAGCTGGCAATGACTTTGTGCTTCAACAGCTCTGGTTGCGGGTTTGCTTTCAGTTTCGCCGCTGTCGCCAGCACCAGATTAAGGTCATCGCGACTAAGGTCGTTTATGGAAATGATATGTTTCTGATATAGCGGATTAGCCATCTTTTATCTCCTGACGCCTGGGCAAAAAAAAGCCCCTCGATTGAGGGGCTGGGAATGGGTGATCAACGGGAAGAAAAACGGCAGGCCAGCGTCTTTTTTCAGACGTGGTAAGACAAAATGTCGAACACACTGAACCATACATCCTCCCGGCAAATTGTCCGGCATTATACTCATCGTCAGAAGCGGTGCAAGCATTTGATGCAATATTTTGTCTGCGCAAACGGTTTATTTGAATTATAAGTCAAAATATATGCATTTTTATTTGATGTGATTCTGGAGGAGAACTGTCGTTCGGTATCAATAATTGCAGACATTTCCTGCTTTTTTCTTTTTCACTTTCACGCAATCAGATATGCATTTTATTCCATTCATCCGACTTATAGGGCGGAGTGTGAAAACGAACGGCTAACACTATTGCTTACTGCGCAGGGATGCGCGCTATCACTTTAATTTCAAAATCAAAGCCTGCCAGCCAGGTAACACCCACCGCCGTCCAATTTGGGTAAGGTGGGGCGCTAAATATTTCATTTTTGACTGTCATGATGTCTTCAAATTGTTTTTCCGGATCGGTATGAAAGCTCGTCACATCAATGATATCGTCAAAAGTGCATCCCGCAGCTGCCAGGGTCGCATGCAAATTATCAAATGCCAGTCTGACTTGTTGCTGAAAATCGGGTTCAGGTGTTCCGTCTTCTCGACTTCCTACTTGCCCGGAAACAAACAGCAAATCGCCGGAACGGATAGCCGCAGAATAACGATGTTCAGCATACAGTGAATGTCGGCCAGCAGGGAAAACAGCGTTTCTTTCTACCATTTGGTTATCCTCAAGATTTACGACATGAACAGAAGATTTATATTTACCGGGAGCCGCTTTTAGGGGACGACGTGAGTAAACAAAACCCAGACATCATGGATAATGGCTGGGCTTAATTGAGCGTAGTCGGTTATGCGCCAAACGCGCCATCAATGGTATGCATCGCACCGGTAACAAAACTGGCTTCTGGCCCTGCTAACCATGCGACCATACCAGCGACCTCTTCCGGTTGCCCATGTCTTTTGATAGCCATAAAACCATGCAACATATCGCGCATTGGCCCGTTGGCGGGATTCGCGTCGGTATCAATTGGCCCTGGCTGGACGACGTTGATGGTGATCCCACGCGGTCCAAAATCACGGGCCAGCCCGCGCGCCATACCTTGCAGGGCAGATTTACTGGCGGCATAAGCAGCCATGCCTGCAACAGGCATACGATCGCCATTCACGGAGCCGATGATTAAGATGCGCCCGCCTTCGGGCATCTGCCGGGCGGCTTCAACAGAGGCATGGTAAGGAGCATGAATATTGATTTTGAAAAGGCGATCAATATCGTCGGCATTTAATTCCAGGGCATCGCCAAAGACGCCAATACCTGCATTTACCACCAGGATATCCAATGCACCGCTCTTACGAACGACATCAATGACAGCGTCTCTGTCAGCACTATCTGTGAATACTGCTGTCGCTCCCGTCTCTTGTGCCAGGCGTTCAGCGGCATCTTTCGACCCCGCATAGGTGAATCGTACATTGGCCCCATCGGTGACGAAACGACGTACGATAGCAGCACCGATTCCACGACTGCCACCGAGGATGAGAACTGTCTTACCTGTAAAAGCGCCCATAAGGACTCCTTGATTTATTATGTAACATGCATTACAAAACTGTTTTAACTTTCTGTCAACAAGTTTTGTAATGGTCACTAAAAAACAATCTCGCGTTCCAGGTCGTCCCAGACGTTTCGCTCCTGAGCAGGCAGTCTCTGCGGCAAAAGTGCTTTTTCACCAAAAAGGTTTCGATGCTGTCAGTGTTGCTGAAGTTACTGATTATCTTGGTATTAACCCCCCGAGCCTCTACGCGGCTTTTGGCAGTAAGGCTGGGTTATTTAGCCGTGTACTCAATGAATATGTCGGTACGGAAGCTATTCCGCTTGCCGATATTCTTCGTGATGATCGTCCGGTAGGCGAGTGCCTGGTTGAGGTATTAAAAGAAGCGGCGCGCAGATATAGCCAAAACGGCGGCTGCGCTGGCTGTATGGTTCTTGAAGGTATTCATAGTCATGATCCACAAGCGCGTGGTATTGCCGTTCAATATTATCACGCCGCAGAAACAACCATTTATGACTATATCGCAAGGCGGCATCCACAAAGCGCACAATGTGTGACTGATTTTATGAGTACCGTGATGTCTGGGCTTTCTGCGAAGGCACGAGAGGGGCACTCCATCGAACAACTCTGTGCAACAGCTGCCCTGGCGGGGGAAGCGATAAAAACTCTTCTCAAGGAGTGATGCTGGCCTTGATCCGAAAGGCGGGAACGCGCCTGCCGATAAGTTGTGATAAGACAATAATTCACGCGTTAAGGCTGGCGGAATTGATCATCTTTTCGTATAACGATAGAAATGAAACATTGTTTTAATTAAGGAGTGGAAAAGATGATCATCGGAAATATTCATAATCTTCAGCCGTGGCTACCCCAGGAGTTACGCCAGGCGATTGAGCATATCAAAGCAAACGTTACGGCAGAAACGCCCAAGGGCAAGCACGATATCGAAGGCAATCGTCTGTTTTATCTTATCTCGGAAGATATGACCGAGCCGTACGAAGCTCGCCGTGCGGAGTACCATGCCCGCTATCTCGACATTCAGATTGTGTTAAAAGGTCAGGAAGGCATGACCTTCAGCACGCAACCTGCAGGCACCCCGGATACCGACTGGTTAGCAGACAAAGACATCGCATTTTTGCCGGAAGGCGTTGATGAGAAAAAAGTTATCCTTAATGAAGGTGATTTTGTTGTGTTTTATCCGGGGGAAGTGCATAAACCGCTGTGCGCAGTGGGCGCGCCAGCCCAGGTTCGCAAAGCAGTAGTGAAGATGCTGATGGCGTGATGACTTTTCGCCGTAAATAACTCCAGGTTTACGGCGAGTTTGTGAAAAGAGCGTTTTTTGATATTTTTTTGTGAGTAAAATTTGTAATGCTTAGACGTTCTTATTAACTCAAGGAGTTCGTCA
Organism: Escherichia sp. HH091_1A; assembly: GCF_030295175.1. Taxonomy (NCBI): domain Bacteria; kingdom Pseudomonadati; phylum Pseudomonadota; class Gammaproteobacteria; order Enterobacterales; family Enterobacteriaceae; genus Escherichia; species Escherichia sp. HH091_1A. Next base: position 5,195,965 of record NZ_AP025747.1, read on the forward strand.
TGAGCAAAATATCAGATTTGAATTATTCTCAACACATTACATTAGCCGACAATTTTAAACAAAAAAGTGAAGTTTTAAATACCTGGCGTGTTGGAATGAATAATTTTGCCCGTAATGCCGAGGGGCAGGATAATACAAGAAATATCCTTGATCCTAAGACATTTTTGGAGTTTTTGGTAAAAATATTTACCCTGGGTTATGTGGATTTTAGCAAACGCTCCAACGAAGCGGGAAGAAATATGATGGCTCATATTGAGTCCTCATCTTATATCAAAAATAATGATGGCAGTGAGATAATGAAGTTTGTTATGAATAATCCTGAAGGGGAACGAGCGGATTTATCTAAGGTGGAAATAGAAATTACACTTTCCACTATCACTACTATGGGAACTCGTCAAGGACATACGGCTATTATATTTCAACAACCTGATGGTTCGACTAATCGTTATGAAGGAAAGTCCTTTGAAAGAAAAGATGAGAGTTCATTACACCTGATTACTAACAAGATTCTGGCGTGTTACCAACGCGAAGCTAACAAGGAAATAGCTCGTCTATTAAATATTCCGCAGGAGTTAAATAATTCTCATGGCTTAAATAACTCGCAGGTGAGTTGTAAAGGTTCAGTTGATTCTACGATTACGGATTTATTAGAAAAACCATTGAATAATGCATTATTAGCAATAAGGAAAGAACATCTGCTATTAATGCCTTATGTATGTAATGAATCGATTTCATACTTGCTGGGTAAAAAAGGGATACTGAAAGAAATAGATGACCTTAACGTATTAAATAATTATATTATTAATAATAAAAAAGCTACTGACAATGAAATTAATGACATCAAAGTTAACCTGTCTCATATTCTTATTGATTCCTTAGATGATGCAAAAGTTAACCTTACACCGGTCATCGATTCGATTCTGGAGACTTTTTTAAAATCCCCATATATTGATGATGTAAGAATACTGGATTGGTGTTTTAATAAAAGCATGCAATATTTTGGTGATTCTGCAAAGATAAAGCATGCATGCTCTGTGATAAATCATATTGATTTTAGCCGCGATCAATCTAAAGATTTTAGCTGCGATCAATCTAAAATTAAAATAGCTGAGACCTTATTTTTCAATCTCGATAAAGAACCCTATAAAAATAGCCGTAAATTACAGGAATTGATTTGGGATAAGTTGGTTGCATATGTCAATGATTTTAACTTAAGCAATCAAGAAAAATCACGCTTAATACTAAAGTTATTTGATGATGTTAAGTTGCTATTTAATGAAGTGCCTGTCAGCATTTTAGTAAATGATATTATTTTGAAGGGTTTTTTCATGAAGCAACCTGATTTTGCTAAGTGGTACTTCTATCAATTACTTAAGTGTTATGAGGGCGAACAGCTGTATCTTAATGAGTTAGGATATGTTTATGGTGATGAAGAAAAAACAAAAGAAATTGTAAATAAATTTCCGGGTTATGTCGTTAAGATTTTTGAAGAAAAGATGGTTAATGAATTAAAAATTAGAACAAGAATGATGGAAGTCCTCCGGGATGGGAAAATCAATATATATAATTATATTAATGAAAAACAGTTAGAAAAATTAAATCCTCCGGAAAATTTACGAACAGTAATAGAAAAATGGGGGTGGAAGAATAGAACTCACACTGCATAAAATAATATGATGCCGGGATATTTTTTGTATTTCCCGGCATCTTTATAGAGATGTCAATTATTTACTGAGCGTCGCGACCATCACCGCTTTGATGGTATGCATGCGGTTTTCCGCCTGATCAAATACAATGCTGGCGGCAGATTCGAAGACCTCATCAGTCACTTCCATTCCGCCATGTAGGCCAAACTCTTCCGCCATTTTTTTGCCAAGCGTCGTTTGGTCGTCATGAAACGCGGGCAGGCAGTGGAGGAATTTGACCTCCGGGTTACCGGTCAACTGCATCATCTTGCTGTTCACCTGATAATCACGCAGTAATGCAATGCGTTCAGCCCATTTTTCTTTTGCTTCACCCATCGACACCCATACATCGGTATAGATAAAGTCAGCACCTTCAACTCCTTTAGCTACATCTTCCGTCAGCGTAATATTCCCGCCATTTTGTTGTGCCAGGGCGCGGCATTCCGTAACCAGCGCAGCTTCTGGCCAGCACGCCTGTGGCGCGACCAGACGCAAATCCAGACCGGTAAGCGCTGCAGCTTCGAGCATCGAATTGCCCATGTTGTTACGTGCGTCACCTGCATAGACCAGCGTCATTTCGTTGAACGCTTTGCCGGGCAAATGCTCCTGCATGGTGAGGAGATCCGCCAGCAGCTGCGTGGGGTGAAACTCATTGGTCAGGCCGTTCCATACCGGCACGCCAGCGTATTCCGCCAGTGTTTCGACAATCTCCTGACCATAGCCGCGATACTGAATACCGTCATACATGCGACCAAGCACGCGGGCAGTGTCTTTAATCGACTCTTTATGACCAATTTGGCTGCCGCTTGGACCGAGATAAGTAACGCGAGCACCCTGGTCATATGCGGCAACTTCGAAAGAGCATCGGGTACGGGTCGAGTCTTTTTCGAAGATGAGCGCGATGTTTTTACCAGTGAGTTTGGCTTCTTCTTTACCGCTTTTCTTATCGGCTTTCAGCTTCGCGGCTAACTGCAGCAGGCTGTTAAGTTCAGCTGGCGTGAAATCGAGTAATTTCAGGAAATGCTTATGATAAAACCCGGACATAGATCCCTCCTGTGGCTAACGCCTAAATGAATTAAAATTCAATTTATATGTATGGTTATTCATTTGCAAGTCTAAAGCATAAATCTTTATCACAAAGGTGGAGGCAATGTCAGTGGTGTGTGACAATAAGAGTATCGGCAGGACATTAAGAGGAATGAGCCATGGCAAACCCGGAACAACTGGAAGAACAGCGTGAAGAAACACGTTTAATTATTGAAGAATTACTGGAAGATGGCAGCGATCCAGATGCGCTGTACACCATTGAGCACCATCTTTCCGCAGACGACCTTGAAACGCTGGAGAAAGCAGCGGTAGAAGCGTTTAAACTCGGATATGAAGTCACCGATCCGGAAGAACTGGAAGTAGAGGATGGTGATGTGGTGATTTGCTGCGACATCCTCAGCGAGTGCGCGTTGAATGCCGATCTGATCGATGCCCAGGTTGAACAACTGATGACGCTGGCAGAGAAATTTGACGTTGAGTACGACGGTTGGGGCACTTACTTTGAAGATCCTAACGGCGAAGATGGCGACGATGAAGATTTTGTCGATGAAGACGATGACGGAGTTCGCCACTAATTAAGCGTAGCGCATCAGGCCCAGGTAGTTCCTGCAACCTGGTGAATTTGTTGCCCGGATAAGGCATTCATGTCACATCCGGCATAAACAAAACGTACGTTGTTAATGTTCGAATGCCCGCGAGTTGAACACGCGGGCATTTTTTTAGAGTTCGCGCAACATCCGCACTTCACAATCGACATGGCCCGTGCAGCCAAGCGCATAGTCGATATGCTCAAAGCCCAAATGCTCATAAAGCGCAATGGCTTCCTTTAAAAAAGCTGTCGTTTCCAGATAGCAGCGTTTGAAACCCATCTCTCGCGCCTGCTCCATCGCCATTAAGGCCAGTTTTTTTGCCAGCCCTTTGCCGCGGATAGCCGGAAGAAAATACATCTTTTGCAGTTCGCAAATGTCCGACTCACTCCCGGTTAATGGCGCTATCCCACCGCCGCCGACCACTTCACCCTCGTACTCAACTACCCAATATGCATGGCCAGGCTGACTATACACTTGATACAGCTCGTCAAGATTCGGATCGGCGACGGTGTAGCCTTTATCAGCGGTAAGACCGTATTCGGCGGATACCTGACGAATGACGCGGGCGATAGCAGGATTATCCTGCAGCGTCAGGCGACGCATTACAGGTGATTGCGGCGCAATGTTATTCATAGTTTAACCCAATAAAAATAAAGTAATTATACATTTGTTTAATACCACTCTCTTCTTACGTGCGCAAGCGACTTATAAAGTAATAAAGTTTTTGCCAGCCTATTACTGATAAGAGTATTGTAACGTGGCAGAACATTTTACTGTCTGTATATATAAGTTATATCAATGGATTTTTTAATTCAGGGATTTTTTATGGCTCAAGTTATTAATGAAATGGATGTTCCGTCCCATTCGTTTGTTTTTCATGGTACAGGTGAGAGGTATTTTCTTATTTGTGTGGTGAATGTGTTGTTAACGATTATAACGTTAGGTATCTATTTACCATGGGCATTAATGAAATGTAAGCGTTATCTTTATGCTAATATGGAAGTTAACGGACAACGATTTTCTTATGGAATTACCGGTGGGAATGTTTTTGTTAGTTGTCTTGTTTTTGTTTTTTTCTATTTCGCAATCTTAATGACAGTGTCAGCAGATATGCCGCTTGTTGGTTGTGTTTTGACTTTGTTACTGTTGGTTTTGCTTATATTTATGGCAGCAAAAGGACTGCGTCATCAGGCCTTAATGACCAGTCTCAACGGCGTAAGATTTAGTTTTAATTGCTCTATGAAAGGGTTCTGGTGGGTGACCTTTTTCTTGCCGATTTTAATGGCCGTTGGGATGGGGACTGTTTTCTTTATCTCGACAAAGATGCTACATGCCAATAGTTCAAGTAGTGTTATTATATCTATGGTTCTGATGGCAATAGTTGGTATTGTTTCCATTGGTATTTTTAATGGTACTTTATATAGTCTGGTAATGAGTTTTCTCTGGAGCAATACCAGTTTCGGTATACATCGTTTCAAGGTGAAATTAGATACTACGTATTGTATAAAATATGCCATTCTCGCATTTTTAGCTTTATTGCCTTTTCTCGCTGTTGCTGGTTATATTATCTTCGATCAAATATTAAATGCGTATGATAGTTCTGTATATGCAAATGATGACATTGAGAATTTACAGCAATTTATGGAAATGCAACGTAAAATGATAATCGCGCAGTTAATCTATTATTTTGGGATTGCTGTTAGCACCAGTTATTTAACGGTGTCGTTGCGAAACCATTTTATGAGCAACCTATCACTGAATGATGGGCGTATTCGTTTTCGCTCAACTTTAACGTACCACGGTATGCTTTATCGCATGTGTGCGTTGGTGGTGATATCCGGGATTACGGGCGGTCTGGCTTATCCACTGTTGAAAATATGGATGATTGACTGGCAGGCAAAAAATACGTATTTGCTGGGCGATTTGGATGACCTTCCTTTAATCAATAAAGAAGAACAACCAGATAAAGGCTTCTTAGCCAGTATTTCTCGGGGAGTTATGCCTTCTTTACCATTTCTGTAAGAGATAAAAAAGGCCGGAGCATGCTCCGGCCTTCGTTTTCATCACGGTGTTGATTACAGCGCGGCGATAACAGCCTGCTGCTCAATCAGTTTCGCTTTCGCTTCCGCATAGCCTTCCAGCTTCTCACGCTCTTTCGCGATGACCGCTTCCGGTGCGCGGGCGACAAAGCCTTCGTTCGCCAGTTTGTTCTCGATACGGCTGATTTCACCTTCAATCTTCGCCACTTCTTTCGCCAGACGCGCCAGCTCATCTTCTTTGTTGATGAGGCCAGCCATCGGGATCAGCAGCTCTGCACCGTCGATGATCTTCGTAACGGAAACCGGACCTTTGTCATCGGCAGGCAGCACGGTGATGCTTTCCAGACGCGCCAGCGTTTGCAGGAAGCCACGGTTTTCATTTACGCGACGTTCTGCATCCGCGCTGCAACCACGCAGCAGCAGCTCCAGCGGTTTACCCGGTGCGATGTTCATTTCTGCACGGATGTTACGTACCGCAACGATCGCCTGCTTCAGCCACTCGGTGTCGGCCAGTGCGGCTTCATCAACCTGAGATGCATCATACTGCGGGAACGGTTGCAGCATGATGGTGTCGGCAGTGATACCGCAAAGTACTTTCACACGCTGCCAGATGGTTTCGGTGATGAACGGAATGATCGGATGCGCGAGGCGCAGCAGACCTTCCAGTACAGTCACCAGCGTATGGCGAGTACCGCGCAGTTCTGCTTCGGTGCCACCGTTCATTACCGGCTTGGTCAGCTCCAGATACCAGTCACAGAACTGGTTCCAGGTGAATTCATACAGAATGCCTGCGGCGATATCGAAGCGGAAGCTGTCCAGCGCTTCGCGGTACGCTTTAATGGTCTGATTGAACTCCGCCAGAATCCAGCGGTCCGCCAGCGACAGCGTCATTTCGCCGCCGTTGAAGCCGCAATCCTGACCTTCTGTGTTCATCAGCACAAAGCGGCTGGCGTTCCACAGCTTGTTACAGAAGTTACGGTAACCTTCCAGACGCTTCATATCCCAGTTGATGTCACGACCGGTAGAAGCGAGTGCGGCCAGGGTAAAGCGCAGGGCATCAGTGCCGTGGGGCTCAATGCCGTTCGGGAACTGCTTCTCGGTGCGCTTACGGATTTTGTCCGCCAGCTGCGGCTGCATCATATTGCCGGTACGTTTTTCCAGCAGTTCCGGCAGAGAAATTCCATCAACCATATCCAGCGGGTCGATAACGTTACCCTTGGATTTGGACATCTTCTGGCCTTCGTCATCACGAATCAGGCCGGTCATGTAAACGGTGTGGAACGGCACCTGCGGTTTGCCATTTTCATCTTTGATGAAGTGCATGGTCATCATGATCATGCGGGCAATCCAGAAGAAGATGATGTCGAAGCCGGATACCATCACGCTGGTTGGGTGGAACTGGCGCAGTGCGTCGGTGTTTTCCGGCCAGCCGAGCGTGGAGAAGGTCCACAGCGCGGAGGAGAACCAGGTGTCGAGAACGTCTTCGTCCTGACGCAGGGCAACGTCGGCACCGAGGTTATTTTCTTTACGCACTTCGTCTTCGTTGCGGCCAACATAAACGTTACCCGCTTCGTCGTACCATGCCGGGATACGGTGACCCCACCACAGCTGACGAGAGATACACCAGTCCTGAATATCGCGCATCCAGGAGAAGTACATGTTTTCGTACTGCTTCGGTACGAACTGAATGTCGCCGTTCTCAACCGCTTCAACTGCCGGTTTCGCCAGTACATCGGCACGCACGTACCACTGGTCGGTCAGCATCGGTTCGATAACTACGCCGCCACGGTCGCCGTAAGGAACGGTCAGGTTGTGCGGTTTAATTTCTTCCAGCAGGCCGAGTGCATCAACCGCAGCAACGACTGCTTTACGCGCGGCAAAACGCTCCAGTTTCTGGAACTCTGCCGGGATCTCGCTGGAATAAACGTCAGATTCGTTACCTTTAGTATCGAACACCTGGGCGCTTTCACGGATATCACCGTCAAAGGTCAGGATGTTGATCATCGGCAGGGCGTGACGTTTACCGACTTCATAGTCGTTAAAGTCGTGCGCCGGAGTGATCTTCACGCAGCCGGTGCCTTTTTCCATATCGGCGTGTTCGTCGCCAACAATCGGAATACGACGGTTAACCAGCGGCAGAATGACATATTTGCCAATCAGATCTTTGTAACGCGGATCTTCCGGGTTAACGGCCACGCCGGTATCGCCCAGCAGGGTTTCCGGACGGGTAGTCGCAACCACCAGATAATCTTTACCGTCTGCTGTTTTCGCGCCATCAGCCAGCGGATAGCGGATGTGCCACATCGAACCTTTCGATTCGCGGTTTTCCACTTCCAGGTCAGAGATAGCGGTACGCAGTTTCGGGTCCCAGTTTACCAGGCGTTTACCACGGTAAATCAGGTCTTCTTTATACAGACGAACGAAAACTTCTTTCACCGCATTGGACAGGCCTTCGTCCATGGTGAAGCGTTCACGCTCCCAGTCGACGGAGTTGCCGAGACGGCGCATCTGACGGGTAATGGTGCCGCCGGATTCCGCTTTCCATTCCCAGATTTTGTCGATGAAAGCTTCGCGGCCGTAGTCGTGACGGGTTTTACCTTCTTCTGCGGCAATCTTGCGCTCAACGACCATCTGGGTAGCGATCCCTGCGTGGTCAGTACCGACCTGCCACAGGGTGTTTTTGCCCTGCATACGCTGATAGCGGATCATGGTATCCATGATGGTTTGCTGGAAGGCGTGACCCATATGCAAACTGCCGGTGACGTTCGGCGGCGGGATCATGATGCAGAAACTTTCCTGGCTTTCATCGCCATTAGGCTTAAAGTAGCCCTGCTTTTCCCAGTGCTCGTAAAGCGGCTGTTCGATATCTTGTGGGTTGTATGTCTTTTCCATTATTTCCAGGTTGCCGTATTCAGGTTGAAACCAGCCACGCGGTAGGCTTTATAGCGTTCGCGCGCCAGTTGTTTCAGAGAATCTTCATAAGGAACGAAGTCTACCACTTCTGTGAAAGCGGTGGCAAAATCTGCAAAGCTTGTTCGCAGACTAATCAATATATCGCGCGGGTTGCTGCTACGCTTTTGTGGCCAGGCGATCTCCACCGGTGCACCGCCGCGCGGTCCTTCTCCCGCTAAATTATGCGGAACAAAGCTTTCTGCCGGACGCGCCCACAGGGCTTCATCCAGTCGGTAAGCCTGCTTTTCATCTTCACAGGCGATGAGTACGCGCTTACCGCTGCGCCAACGTTCTGCGGCAATTTCGCACACCAGCTGCTCAACGGCGCTTAAGCCATCGACGGTGGTGTCATTGTCCAGAAGGTAGAACGTTGCGTTTTTCATAAATGGGGCTTCTTGTGGTGGATTTAAATACACATCAGATAAACGCCGAATTGCCTGATGCGACGCTGTCGCGTCTTATCAGGCCTACGGGTCCGGTACTCTGTGTAGGTCGGATAAGGCATTCACGCCGCATCCGACAATAACAACATTGCCAGATGCGACGCTGTCGCGTCTTATCAGGCCTACGGGTCCGGTGCTCTGTGTCGGTCGGATAAGGCGTTCACGCCGCATCCGACAATAACAACACAGCCTGATGCAATTACTCTTCGCCGTTAAACCCGGCGCGGTTGAGCAGGAACTGTGCCAGCAACGCCACCGGGCGGCCGGTTGCGCCTTTCGCTTTACCAGAACGCCAGGCGGTTCCGGCGATATCCAGGTGTGCCCAGTTGTACTTACGGGTAAAGCGCGACAGGAAGCAACCTGCGGTAATCGCCCCACCAGGACGACCGCCAATGTTCGCCATATCGGCAAAATTGGACTCCAGCTGTTCCTGATACTCGTCACCCAGCGGCAAACGCCATGCGCGGTCACCGGATTGTTCAGACGCGGCAATCAGCTCATGGGCCAGCGGATTGTGGTTCGCCATCAGACCGGTAATATGATGGCCTAGCGCGATAACGCAGGCACCGGTCAGCGTCGCCACGTCAATCACCGCTTCCGGCTCAAAACGCTCAACGTAAGTTAACACGTCGCACAGTACCAGACGGCCTTCGGCGTCGGTGTTCAGCACTTCAACGGTTTGACCGGACATGGTGGTTAACACATCGCCCGGACGATAGGCTCGGCCGCCAGGCATGTTTTCGCAACCTGCCAGCACGCCGATAACGTTAATCGGCAGTTGCAGCTCCGCGACCATACGCATCACGCCGTAAACCGCCGCCGCGCCGCACATATCGTACTTCATCTCATCCATGCCTTCTGAAGGCTTGATGGAGATACCGCCGGAGTCGAAGGTCAAACCTTTACCTACCAGCACGATTGGGCGTGCATCTTCCGACGCGTTGCCTTTGTACTCAATCACCGACATCAGCGATTCGTTTTGCGAACCCTGACCAACCGCCAGATAAGAGTGCATCCCCAGCTCTTTCATCTGCTGTTCGCCGATAACGCGGGTGATGACATTCTTGCTGTAGCTGTCAGCCAACTGGCGCGCCTGAGAGGCGAGGTAAGCGGCATTACAGATATTCGGCGGCATATTGCCGAGATCTTTTGCTGCTTTAATCCCGGCGGCAATCGCCAGACCGTGTTGGATCGCGCGCTCGCCGCTGGTCAGTTCACGGCGGGTCGGCACGTTGAAGACCATCTTACGCAGCGGGCGACGCGGCTCGCTCTTATTCGTTTTCAACTGATCAAAGCTGTAGAGCGTCTCTTTTGCCGTCTCGACAGCCTGACGCACTTTCCAGTAGTTGTTACGGCCTTTAACGTGCAGTTCAGTCAGAAAGCAGACCGCTTCCATCGAGCCAGTATCATTCAGCGTATTAATGGTTTTCTGAATAACCTGCTTGTACTGACGCTCATCCAGCTCACGTTCTTTGCCGCAACCAATAAGGAGGATGCGTTCAGAAAGCACGTTTGGCACATGGTGCAGCAACAGTGTCTGCCCCGGTTTTCCTTCCAGTTCGCCCCGACGTAGCAGGGCGCTGATGTACCCATCGCTGATTTTATCGAGCTGTTCTGCAATCGGAGAAAGGCGACGTGGTTCGAAGACGCCCACGACGATGCAGGCACTCCGCTGTTTCTCCGGGCTACCGCTTTTTACACTAAACTCCATGCACTACGCTCCTGAATCTTAAAGACAACGGCGGTGGCTACAGATAGAATTGCAAGCTTTCGTAACTCATGTCCGCTGTTGCGATGACTTCGTGTTAATCTTAACGTTATTACGGCATTGGCACGTCAGAACAAAATCTGAGAGGTGAATCCGTTGAGTATAATTATCTTAGCGACGATTTCGACGACTCAAGAGAATAAATGACGTTTAAGCCATGAAACAAGCTAAAATCCTGCAAAAGACGAGTTTTTACGGGCGTATTTAAAGTGATAATCATAAGATATCTGGTGCGGGAGACGCTCAAAAGCCAGCTGGCGATACTCTTCATCTTGCTTTTGATCTTCTTCTGTCAAAAGTTAGTGAGGATCCTCGGCGCAGCGGTTGACGGCGATATTCCGGCGAATCTGGTGCTCTCCCTTCTCGGGTTGGGCGTGCCGGAAATGGCGCAGCTTATCCTGCCATTAAGCCTGTTCCTCGGGCTGCTGATGACGCTGGGCAAACTGTATACCGAAAGTGAAATTACGGTAATGCATGCCTGCGGCTTGAGCAAAGCGGTTCTGGTGAAAGCGGCAATGATCCTTGCGGTATTCACGGCAATCGTCGCGGCGGTTAACGTGATGTGGGCGGGACCGTGGTCATCGCGTCATCAGGATGAAGTGTTAGCAGAAGCGAAAGCGAACCCTGGCATGGCGGCGCTGGCGCAAGGGCAATTCCAGCAAGCGACTAATGGCAGCTCGGTGCTGTTCATCGAAAGCGTTGACGGCAGCGATTTCAAAGATGTGTTCCTCGCGCAAATTCGACCAAAAGGTAATGCACGTCCTTCTGTGGTGGTGGCCGATTCCGGACATTTAACCCAGCTGCGCGACGGCTCCCAGGTCGTCACTCTCAACCAGGGAACGCGTTTCGAAGGCACTGCACTGTTACGTGATTTTCGCATTACGGACTTCCAGGATTATCAGGCGATCATTGGTCACCAGGCGGTGGCGCTCGACCCGAACGATACTGACCAGATGGACATGCGCACATTGTGGAACACTGACACCGATCGTGCCCGCGCAGAACTGAACTGGCGTATCACGCTGGTATTCACCGTGTTTATGATGGCGCTTATGGTCGTTCCGCTGAGCGTGGTTAACCCGCGTCAGGGGCGCGTACTGTCGATGCTGCCAGCCATGCTGCTGTATCTGTTGTTCTTCCTGATCCAGACCTCCCTGAAATCGAACGGCGGTAAAGGTAAGCTGGACCCGACGCTGTGGATGTGGACCGTAAACCTGATTTATCTGGCTTTGGCGATTGTTCTCAACCTTTGGGACACCGTGCCGGTCCGCCGCCTGCGCGCCAGTTTTTCGCGTAAAGGAGCGGTGTGATGCAACCTTTTGGCGTACTTGACCGCTATATCGGTAAAACTATTTTCACCACCATCATGATGACGCTGTTCATGCTGGTGTCGCTGTCGGGCATTATCAAGTTTGTCGATCAGCTGAAAAAAGCCGGGCAGGGGAGTTACGACGCGTTAGGCGCAGGAATGTATACCTTGCTGAGCGTGCCGAAAGATGTGCAAATCTTCTTCCCGATGGCGGCTCTGCTTGGGGCGTTGCTTGGTCTTGGGATGTTGGCGCAGCGCAGCGAACTGGTGGTCATGCAGGCTTCTGGTTTTACCCGTATGCAGGTGGCGCTGTCGGTGATGAAAACCGCCATTCCGCTGGTCTTGTTGACGATGGCGATTGGCGAATGGGTCGCACCGCAGGGCGAGCAGATGGCGCGTAACTACCGCGCGCAGGCGATGTACGGTGGCTCGTTGCTCTCTACCCAGCAAGGTTTATGGGCAAAAGATGGCAACAACTTCGTCTACATTGAGCGGGTTAAAGGTGACGAAGAGTTAGGTGGCATCAGTATCTATGCCTTTAATGAGAATCGTCGTCTGCAATCTGTACGCTATGCCGCTACCGCGAAGTTTGACCCGGAACATAAAGTCTGGCGTCTGTCGCAGGTTGATGAATCTGATCTGACCAATCCGAAACAGATCACCGGTTCGCAGACGGTGAGCGGCACCTGGAAAACCAACCTCACGCCGGACAAACTGGGCGTGGTGGCGCTGGACCCGGATGCACTCTCCATCAGTGGTTTGCACAACTACGTGAAGTATCTGAAGTCGAGCGGTCAGGATGCCGGACGTTATCAGCTCAACATGTGGAGCAAAATCTTCCAGCCGTTATCCGTGGCGGTGATGATGCTGATGGCGCTGTCGTTCATCTTCGGCCCACTGCGTAGCGTGCCGATGGGCGTGCGTGTGGTCACCGGTATCAGCTTCGGTTTTGTCTTCTACGTACTGGACCAGATCTTCGGCCCGCTGACGCTGGTTTACGGCATCCCGCCGATCATCGGCGCACTGTTGCCAAGCGCCAGCTTCTTCTTAATCAGCCTGTGGCTGTTAATGAGAAAATCGTAACTGGATGAACGTATAAGGGGAGCGAAAGCTCCCTTTATTATTGTTAGCAAAGTGTGCTTTGTTCATGCCTGAAAAATCATGAAAATTCAATATATTGCAGTGGTGTAGGCATGATAAGACGCGCCAGCGTCGCATCAAGCAAAGACAAATCGCACCTGACTTACCTTTTTCTCCCCCCCAGCAAACTCCCCAGCACACCGCGTACAATCTGATTCGTCACCTGGCGGGCGGCGCTTTTCGCCATTGTTTGCACCACACCATCTTTCTTCCCGCCGCGTGGTCCGGTAGTGCCAAACAAAATATCCTTCAATCCACCAAGAATACCGTCATCCACCGCCACCTCTTTCCCGTTCGCGGGAGGATTATTTTGCTGCTCGGTACTGGCCTGAAAGCCTTTTTGCAACATCTCATAGGCGGATTCCCGGTCCACGTCATCCTCGTACTTGCCATACACCGGGGAGTGATTAATCAGGCTATTACGCTCATCTTCCGTCACCGGCCCCATTCGCGAACAAGGCGCGATAACCATCGCCCGTTCCACCACTGAAGGACTTCCTTTCGCATCGAGAAACGAGATTAACGCCTCGCCGGTCCCCAGTTCCTGAATCGCCTTTTCGGTATCAAACGCCGGATTGGCCCGCATGGTTTGCGCCGCAGCTTTTACTGCTTTCTGATCTTTAGGCGTAAAAGCACGCAAAGCATGTTGAACACGATTACCGAGCTGCCCGAGCACATTATCCGGAATATCCGACGGGTTTTGCGAAACGAACCAGACCCCAACGCCTTTTGAGCGAATAAGCCTTATCACCTGCTCAATCTTATCCAGCAGTACCTGCGGTGCATCGTTAAACAGCAGATGTGCTTCGTCGAAGAAAAACACCAGTTTCGGTTTTTCCAGATCGCCTGCTTCCGGCAATTGTTCATACAACTCTGAAAGCATCCACAGCAGGCTGGCGGCATACAGTTTCGGCATCTGGTAGAGCTTCTCGGCGCTGAGGATATTGATAACCCCTTTACCATTGGCATCGGTGCGCATCCAGTCTTTGATATCCAGCATCGGCTCGCCAAAAAAGTGTGCTGCGCCTTGTTGTTCCAGCGACAACAGCCCGCGCTGGATGGCACCAACCGATGCGCTACTGATATTACCGTACTGATTCTGGAAGGATTTGGCGTTATCGCCGATGTACTGGGTAATCGCCCGCAAATCTTTAAAGTCGAGCAGTAACAGCCCCTGATCATCAGCAATGCGGAAGATAATATTCAGCACGCCAGATTGCACATCGTTGAGATTCAACAGTCGCGCCAGCAACAGCGGCCCCAGGTCTGAAACCGTCGCCCGCACCGGGTGGCCTTTCTCGCCAAAGATATCCCACACCACCACCGGATTAGCATGTGGTTGCCAGTCATTGACGCCGATATTTTTAAGCCTTGCGAGCAGTTTTTCCGAAGATGTACCTTCCTCCGCTACTCCCGTTAAATCACCTTTCACATCGGCCATAAACACCGGAACACCGATTTCCGACAATGACTCTGCCAGTTTTTGCAGCGTAACGGTTTTACCCGTCCCCGTTGCGCCAGTAATCAGCCCGTGACGGTTAGCCATTCCCGGCAGTAAAAACAGTTCTGTGTCCGGCGTGCGGGCAATTAACAGGGGTTCGCTCATGAGATTTCCTCCAGTTTCCTGCCTGGAGTATAGGCAACGTCCGGCAAAGAGAATACGTGTAATGAAGAGAAAATAACCTAAAGCGTGTTACCGTGATAAATCTGATACCCGAGGTCAACAGTGTTGTGGTTGTGATCGTTATTTTTAATTTTGCTCAGCAACATTTGGGCGGCCATCCGACCAATATCAAAACGGGGAGTAATTACGCTGGCGAGGCTTGGGATCATTTGCCTGCCAATCTCCAGCCCATGAAAACCCGCAATGGAAATTTGTTCTGGCACGGCGAGGTTTCGCTCGCGGCACAGCAGAAGCGCACCCATCGCAATATCGTCATTGGTGCAAAATACACCGTCTAAATCCGGGTTTGCGCTAAGGGCATCTCGCATTAATTGCATTCCTAAATGAATGGATGAGATGGCGCGTGGATTCATGCGTAACGGGGAAAGATTATGCAGCATCATCGCATCGCAATACCCCTGATAACGCTGTTCATCGCGGGTGTCATCTTTGGAACCGAGATACAGAATTTTGCGCCTGACTCGCTTATCCAGCATGGTACACACCATGTCAAAAGCGGCCTGCCGATTATCAAAACCGACCTCCATATCCAGCCGTTCTCCCTGTACATCCATCAATTCCACGACCGGAATGGTGGCTGAACGCAGAAATTTCACCGTCCTGATGGTGTGATATTTTTCCGAAAGAATAATCCCGTCAATGTTATAAGAGAGCAGGTTAATCACCGACTCTTCTTCGGAATCGCGATCGTAATTGTAATTAGCAATAAGGGTCTGATAATTATGCTCAGAGGTGACGGATTCTATTCCCGCGAGAATGTCAGCGAAGAGTTGATTTTGAAATGACGGAATCAAGATACCGAGGGTATAACTTTGTGCATTCAACAACATGCCGGGAGCGCGATTAGGGATATAATTGATCTCTTCCATAATTTTGGCGATGCGCTCGCCTGTTTCCTTTGCCACCTTTTTCGGCGAGCGGATATAACGACTCACGGTCATTTTTGTTACGCCAGCCAGCGTAGCGATATCCTGTAAAGAAATTCTGTGATTGCGCATAACTTCTCCCAACGTCGGGGGAATCTTCAATCTTCCCCCGAAACTACATCACAATATTTTATTCTTTCAGTGCAATACGGCGTTAATGGCTAACACGCCCAGCAAACCCATAATAGAAATAAGGGTTTCCATCACCGTCCAGGTACGCAACGTTTCACCAACCGTCAGATTAAAATACCCTTTAAATAGCCAGAAGCCAGGGTCGTTTACGTGTGACGCGATCACGCTGCCCGCACCGGTTGCCAGTACCATTAAAGCGGGATCGGCATGGGTAACGTTGATAATCGGCAACACCACACCCGCGGTGGTAATGGCCGCGACGGTGGCAGAGCCCAGAGCGATACGCAACAGCGCCGCAACAGTCCAGCACATCAATAACGGCGAAAGCGTAGTTCCGGTCATTAAGTGTGAAATATACTGCCCGACACCGCTATCTACTAATACCTGCTTAAACGCGCCGCCGCCAGCGATAATAAACACAATCATCGCGATAGCGCCTATAGAATCCCCAATGATATCCATGATTTGCTCGATGGTGCGTCCATTACGTCGGCCCAGTGTGAAAATCGCAATAACAATGGCAATAAACAGCGCAACGGCAGGGCTACCGACAAATTCAAAGAAGAGGCGCACGGTGTTAGTTTTCGGTAACGTAATTTCACAAACGGCGGCGATAGCCATCAGGATGACCGGGATCACGGCAGCGAAAATACTGTTCCAGAAGGAGGGCATCTCCTCTTCGCTAAACAGATGAGGATTAAATAAGCCTTCTGGTGGTGCTTTCTCAAAGCGAGTTAGCAGTTTAGAAAACAGCGGTCCTGCGACAATAACTGTCGGAATGGTAATGATAAATCCATACAGTAGAGTCGTTCCGAGATTAGCCTCAAAGATAGTCGCGATGGCAGTAGGACCAGGATGTGGCGGCAGAAAACAGTGGGTTACAGAGAGCGCTGCTACCATTGGTACGCCAACATACAACAGGGGTAATCCTGATGATGCTACGATGGTAAATACCAACGGCAACAGCAGGACAAAACCCACTTCAAAAAACATGGCGAGGCCCACAACCAGACCGGTGATCACTAGCGCCCATTGCACGCGTTTTTTACCAAAAGTAGCAATCAGCGTAGTGGCGATACGTTGTGCCGCGCCCGTATCAGAAATCAGCTTGCCTAACATGGCCCCGAAACCGAGGATCATTGCCAGCCCGCCGAGCGTGCTGCCGATACCATTTTGTATAGAGTGCAGGACGGCCTGTGCATCCATCCCTTCGGCAAATCCGACGACGGCAGCTACCAGAACGAGGGCAATAAAGCCGTTAACTTTAAAGCCGATCATCAGGATAAGAAGCAGCGCGACGCCTGCCGCAATAATGATTAATGGCATAGTCTTTATCTCTTATTAGTGCCAGAAAAGCAGCGCTTTCGCGCTGCACGCAGGGTAGTGGCTGTTAAACAGCCACCAACATGCCGCCATCAACAAACAACAGGTGGCCGTTTACGAAATCAGAGGCTTTTGAAGAAAGGAACACCGCAGCACCAATCAGTTCCTGCGGATCGCCCCAGCGTGCGGCGGGGGTCCGTTTGCACAACCAGGCGGTGAAGGCTTCGTCCTCAACCAGTGCTTTAGTCATTTCTGTTTTGAAATAGCCCGGCGCAATACCGTTGACCTGAATATTGTGGCGCGCCAGCTCGACGCACATGCCGCGGGTGAGCATTTTTACCGCTCCTTTCGATGCGGCATAAGGGGTGATGGTGTCACGTCCCAGTTCGCTTTGCATCGAGCAAATATTAATAACTTTACCCGCCTTGCGTTCAACCATGTGACGAGTTACCGCTTGCGACACCAGGAACACGGCGGTCTGGTTTACTGCGATCACATCATTCCACTCTTGTTCAGGGAACTCAGTAAAAGGATGACGGCGCTGGATACCGGCGTTATTCACCAGCACATCAATGGGGCCGATGTCCTTTTCGATATGTTCAACGGCGGTATCAATTTCATGTTTATGGGTAACATTAAAAGGTGCGGCAACGGCCCGAACACCCTCCTGGCGGAGTTTTTCTACAGCAAGTTCTGCGCGTTCGGCAGTAATATCATTAATAATTATTTGTGCGCCATATTTACCCAGGCCGGTTGCCAGTAAAAAGCCAATGCCCTGTGCTGAACCGGTAATCAAGATATTTTTTCCTGCCAGTGAAAATAGATCGTTCATTGTATTATTCCTTTATTTATCTCTTAGAAAACAAGCTGGACTTTTGCTGCCTGGGTTTTATCACCGGCGAAACGTAGCGCCTCTTCCAGGTCAGTGAAGGGATATTCAGCACTCAGTAAAGGCAGTGGATTGATAACGCCATTCGCCAGCCATGACACTGCGGTATTAAATTCGCTGGTAAAACGGAAAGAGCCTTTGAGTGAAATCTCCTTACCAATCAACGTCATCATTGGGAATTCTGCCATCGCGCCTCCCATACCTACCTGCACCATTACGCCGCGTGCACGAGTGACCTCCAGACAGGTATTCACTGATGAAGGATGACCGGACACTTCAAAGCTGACATCGAAATAGCCTTTTTCCGCTTTCCAGTGATCCATGTCGTCGTTTTGTGGGTTTACGAGCACATCCGCCCCCATCTCTTTGGCCAGCAAAAGGGAACGGGGACTCACATCGGCACAGACAATTTCCGAGGCCCCCAGTGTTTTCACAGCACTGACAATCAGGCAGCCAATGGGCCCAACACCGGAAATAAATACTCGCTTGCCCTGTAACTCGCCGGCCTGATGTGCGGCATGAATCGCGACGGCTAAAGGTTCGGCAAAAGCCATAACCTTTTCGTCAGCTTTGGCCGGATAAGGGACACATTGCGACGTTTCGACCATTTTATAACGGGTAAAGCCACCATCAACATGAGGGAAATACATGGCACTGCCAAAAAAACGCATCTCTGTACACTGATTCTCGTTATGTTCAATGCAGTATTTGCAGTGACCGCAAGGTTTAGACGGATTAATGGCTACCGTTTGCCCTTCATGTAATTCTGATGAGTCGCTATGAATAACTTTACCGATAACTTCATGACCTAACACCATCGGTGCCTTTATCATGAAATTACCTACTTTTCCTTCCTGATAATAATGTAAATCGGAACCGCAAATTCCACCTCGGGTTATTTGTACTAATGTTCCATTATTATTCCAATCTATCGTCTGCTCGGTAACGGCAACAGTTTTCTTGCCCGCAACAACGCAGGACTGTGTTTTCACTTGCATAAATTCCTCACTGGTCAGGTAGACACCTCGGAAGCATTTAAGCGGTTTTAATTGTCATTATTTGTGATGAAGATCACGTCAGAAAATTGTTACATTACTATGTTACGCATAACGTGATGTGCCTTGTAATTCTTATCAACAGAAATAAAAAAACGTGAAATTATTATGCCGCCAGGCGTAGTATCGCCGCAGGTAAGATGATTCAGGAGATTTTAAATGGCGGGTGAAAGCTTTATTTTGATGGGCGTATCAGGGAGTGGTAAAACATTAATTGGTAGCAAGGTTGCCGCGTTATTGTCTGCGAAATTTATTGATGGTGACGATCTTCATCCAGCCAAAAATATAGATAAAATGTCGCAAGGCATTCCATTATCTGATGAAGATCGACTTCCCTGGCTGGAACGCTTAAATGATGCTTCATACAGTCTTTATAAAAAGAATGAAACAGGATTTATTGTCTGTTCATCATTAAAAAAACAGTATCGTGATATTTTACGCAAGGGTAGCCCCCATGTTCATTTCCTCTGGTTAGATGGCGACTATGAAACTATTCTCGCGCGAATGCAGCGTCGGGCTGGGCATTTTATGCCGGTAGCGTTACTAAAAAGTCAGTTTGAGGCGCTGGAGCGTCCACAAGCAGATGAACAGGATATTGTGCGCATTGATATCAACCATGATATTGCCAATGTCACCGAACAATGTCGGCAGGCTGTGCTGGCGATAAGACAAAACAGAATATGTGCGAAAGAGGGCAGCGCCTCAGATCAGCGCTGCGAATGATTTTCAAAAATCTGCTTTCAACACCACGCGGTAGCGCGCTTTACCATCGCGTACATGCTGAATGGCGTCGTTAATTTTCGACATCGGGAACAGTTCGGTAGTCGGCGCAACCTTGCTGCGGGCGGCAAAGCGCATCAGCTTACGCAGCTCATAAGGTGTACCTGTTGCTGAACCAGAGACGCTGCGGTCGCCCGCAATTAACGTAAAGGCCGGAACAGACAGCGGCGTGAGGACCGCGCCGACTGTATGGAAATTACCGCCATACGTCAGCGCCTCAAAATAAGGCTGCCAGTCGAGGCTGACGTTGACGGTGTTGATAATGAGATCAAACTGCCCCGCCAGTGCTTTCAGTGCCTGCGGATCGCGGCTATTCACTACTTTATCGGCACCCATCGCCAGCACTTCCTGCTGTTTCGCCGTATTAGAACTAAAGGCCGTCACCTCGCATCCCATTGCGTGCAGAAGTTTTATAGCGATATGCCCCAGCCCGCCAATACCAATTACCCCAACGCGGCTGGTGGCAGTGATATGGTGCATTAACAGTGGTTTGAAGACCGTGATACCACCACACAGCAGCGGCCCGGCGGATTCGATATCGATATTTTCCGGCAGTGGAATCACCCATTGCCAGTCTGCACGCAACTTCTCGGCAAAACCGCCGCGATTCATAATTGTTGGCACCGCACCTTGCTCGCAGTTGATCTGATTACCGCTAATACAGGCATCGCAGTGACCACAGCTTCGCGCCGTCCAGCCAATCCCGACACGCTGACCGACCTGCAAACCTTTATCCTGTGCGGCGCTCCCGAGCGCCACCACGCGCCCAATCACCTCATGCCCGGCAACCAGCGGATACTGTGAAAATCCCCATTCGTTGTCGATCATCGACAGATCGGAATGGCAGATCCCGCAGTAATCCACCTGCACTTCGACATCTTGTGGCTTCAGTTCACCGGGATCGTACTCATAAACTTCCAGTTTGCCGCCAGCCTCTTTTGCGGCATAGCTTTTTATCATCGACATATTTTTGTCCTTCTCTGGTGTTGTCTGGGAAGTGTAGAGCATGGTAGGGCGTGGTGCCTGGAGTGTGACAAAGGTTGCACATCGCTGTATGCAATGCTGAAAATTTCAGCACTTAGCGAGGTGCGAGCAAGCTGGCGCTTGCATGGTGGCGTGCGACAGGTATAATCCACAACGTTTTCCGCATACCTCTTCAGTGCCGAAGTGGCGAAATCGGTAGACGCAGTTGATTCAAAATCAACCGTAGAAATACGTGCCGGTTCGAGTCCGGCCTTCGGCACCATCGGAACATCAATAGACGTCAACGGACGTCTTTTTTTGTGCCTGAAATCCAGTATCCGCAAGGCTTTCCTCGCTTTTTCACTCAACCTAAGTCAACCTGATTCAATCTACATCAACTTACTGATGCGGGTACAACTGCGGGTATTTCCCGGTTCGATTATGTTTGTACCCACACAGGGCCCTTGAAAGGATACTCATCATGGCTCTGAGTGATGTGAAGGTCCGTTCGGCTAAGCCGGAAGCAAAAGCCTATAAACTTACTGACGGTGAAGGCATGGTTTTGTTGGTTCACCCTAATGGCTCCAAATACTGGCGACTTCGTTATCGTTTTGGCGGTAAGGAGAAGATGCTGGCGCTGGGGAAATACCCTGAAGTCTCGCTGGTCGATGCCAGAGGTCGCCGGGATGAAGCCCGTAAGTTGTTAGCTAACGGCGTCGATCCTAGTGAGAACAAGAAAGCTGTTAAGGTAGAGCATGAGCAAGAGGTGATAACGTTTGAAGTGGTAGCCAGAGAGTGGCACGCCAGCAATCAGAAGTGGTCTGCATCGCATAGCGCTCGTGTATTGAAAAGCCTCGAAGATAATCTCTTTGCTGCTATCGGTAAGCGGAACATTGCTGATCTGAAGACTCGGGATCTGCTTGTCCCCATCAAAGCGGTGGAGTCGTCTGGGCGTCTCGAAGTCGCTGCTCGTTTGCAGCAGCATACTACCGCGATTATACGCTTTGCTGTACAGAGTGGATTAATCGACTACAACCCCGCTCAAGAGATTGCTGGTGCGGTTGCTACGGCGAAAAGACAGCATCGTGCTGCTCTGGAACTTAACCGCATTCCTGAATTGCTTCAACGCATCTATCACTATTCTGGCAGGCCGTTAACCCGACTAGCGGTTGAACTCACATTGTTAGTTTTCATCCGTTCAAGCGAGTTGCGTTTTGCTCGCTGGTCAGAAGTTGATTTTGATACTGCCATGTGGACGATTCCGGGAGAACGTGAGCCACTGGAGGGAGTTAAGCATTCTCAGCGTGGTTCGAAGATGCGGACTCCACATCTTGTACCCTTATCTCGACAAGCTCTCACCATTCTGGAAAAAATCAAAAGCATGAGTGGAAACCGTGAGCTGATCTTCGTTGGTGATCACGATCCGCGTAAGCCAATGAGTGAGAATACGCTTCACAAGGCCTTGCGAGTGATGGGCTATGACACGAAAACGGAAGTGTGTGGACATGGTTTCAGGACGATGGCGTGTAGTTCTTTGATTGAATCGGGATTGTGGTCGAGGGATGCAGTAGAGCGGCAGATGAGTCATCAGGAACGTAGCTCAGTACGGGCGGCTTATATCCATAAGGCGGAACATCTTGGGGAGCGAATGTTGATGCTGCAGTGGTGGGCTGATTATCTGGATGCGAATAGAATGGCGGCTATCACTCCATTTGACTATGCAAAGATTAATAGTCCTTTTCGATAATTTTAGCTAAGTGTGTGAATATTAACTGTTTTTTAATCAAGGGCTTATAACTGAGAAGCCTCCGACCTAATGGGGAGAGGCTTTTGTCTTAACTCAATCAAGAAGGAAATCGTTATGTAAAACTTTATTTTTTTGTCCGGTATGTGAACGGAAGTGTTAAATATCCACTATGCCTTGTTCGCGCAATGGTCATCCTTTCAATCAAATAACTCCAAGCTTTGCATACAATTCTTTTTTCTCTTTCATGCTGTTATCCAATGGTGCTACTCGCAATGCCGCTTTCAAATAAGCCGCTGCACCAGAGTAATCACGCATTTGCTCGCAAACTAAAATGAGTTGGCTTAACACATGGAACTTCATTGGAGTTGTTTGGTTTACTTTCTCCAATAGTACTCTTGCTTCAGAATATTTCGCTTCAAGGCCAAGGATAGATGATTCTAAATACATGGTGGCCGCGTTTTCTGCTTCAGCTTGCTTTCGTTGTAACAGCCAGAATTTTGCTTGACTGATATTGCGTAACTGTAGGTTTGTCTTAACTATCAACTCGAACAATGCCGCTGGTTGAGTCAATTTACCCTCAAGCAAGATCCCTTTATTATCTTCTACGACTTTTTCAAAGTCGAATAAGCGATTGGCGCGGTACAAGGCAATAAGTTGCTGATGTAAAGCTTGTAGATCTTTACTGCGGCTATACTCCTGCGACGCTAACTGAGCAGCTTTTTGGTAAGATTGATTGGACATTGCCTCAAGTACCGCACTTGACCAGTCCTGATCAGATTTAGTCTGAAAAACGGGAGCAATAGCACCAACTTTTAATTGCTTAGTGGCAGCAGCATCAAATGCATGAATTAAGTCGGAAATAGAGGAAAAGCGATCCTCCGCTCGTTTTTGTAAGCAGGTAAGAACCACTTGCTCCAGGTCTGTGTGAATAGAGCTATTAATCTCTGTCGGAAGCTTGAAAGGTGCGTGGCGCTGAACTTGTGCTGGCGTATCATGGGGCAGTTTTCCTGTCAGCAGCTGGTATAGCAAAACACCTAAGCTATAGATGTCGCCCAATAGTAGCTCTTCCAGGCTGCCTCTACGGCTATCGACGTTGGAGAACTCTGGGGCCGAATACAACACAGTCCCGCCATTTTCTCGGGTACGAACGTAAATTTCTTCTGGTAAAGCTGAGCTGCCAAAGTCCGTCAACTTCACCAGGTCCCGCTCTCCAACCAAAATGTTATGTGGCTTAATATCTCCATGAGATATTGGCACTGGTAGTTCGGACAAATAATGCACAGCACAGAGCACTTGACGATATATTCTGAACAACCGTTCATAGGTCTGACCAAAATTACGCTGCCTGTCATCGAGCTTTTGCGCCAGGGTTTGGCTGGGAAAATACTCCATTTCAATATAGAACCATTCATTATCTATACGGCCCATATCAAAAATTTGCACAATATTTTCGTGCGGCTCGACGTTTAAAAGCTCTTTACCTTCGGCAAGCTGACGGTCTTCCCGAGTAATATCCTTAGGGATTTTTACTGCGACAATTTTTCCATCTTTCAGGCGTTCCGCCCGCCATACCCAGCCATGGCTGCCATCACCAAGGCATTCAAGTAACAGGTATTTGTCACCAAGGCGTTTATTCGTCCCTGGCAAAAAATGTGCTGATTTTATATTCACATCAACACCTCATAGTGAATTCTGTCCAAAACAATCATGTTCAGGTTTTTGATAAATAAAAAGCGACTAAATACCACCTCAACATCAGGAGCGGCGATTACTTGGGTACCCGTGGACGAAGTAAAACCCATACGGCATATGTCTTTCAGTTTTTGAGTATCAGGTACACCTACTAAGCCTTGGCTCCAGGCACTGAGGACCAGGGTTTTGGGGCAATGATTCCAGCGCTGTGCTGCTTCCAGTAAGTTTTTTAATTTTTCTTCCAGCTTTTGCTGCCCCTTCGCTGAACCATCAAAGCGTTCAAATTCGATTAAACACACAGGCGATGCAGAAGATTTATGAAACCAGCCCGAGTCAGAACGAATATCAGCACCAACTGTCCCTGGAGCCGGGCATTCCACTACCGCCATAAATGACTGTTCATGCCCGAATGTATTCCAAACGCTACAGCCCAGGCTGTGGACCAATACATCCTGGTCCAATAGCTTACCGCTTGCTAAAAGTGGAAATGTCTCATTTACCCAGGCAACCTCAGGCATAGGCACCTTAGCCACTGAAAGAGCCCCAAACACGCAGTACCTCTGGTGATTCACCACCGTGAATTAATGCCTTACTACCAACTTTAACAAGCAGTGGTGCAGGGATTGAACGACCACACACCAAAGCTTCACCGGTTGATAAACTCGGGAGTTCCTCCAGATCAGCTTTGCTCACCATATCTGATGCTTTAGCTATAAATCGTTGATCGTCTGGGTTCTTTAAGCGCATCGTAATTAGCGTATTGCACTGAGAGGTCACATCTGAATCTAATTTCGATGGACGCTGGCTCACAATGCCAAATCCAACACCAAATTTACGACCTTCACCGGCGATCTTTTTAATAATGCGGTGACTGACTGCGTTGCCGCCGGCCGGGGCAAAATTATGGCCCTCTTCGTAAATGATAAAGCATGGGCGCAGCGGGTCCGTTTTGCTCGAGGCTGCTTTTAATATTTCACTAGATAACAGTGCACAAATGACTTGCTTAGCGGTATCACTCAAACCTTGTAAGTCAACAACAACTAAACGCCCCTGTTGATTGCTCGGGCGGCCCACCATTTTGTAAATATCAGTTGGCTCAGCCATTGTTGCGCTGTAAAAACTTTTAGCTTCATTAAGCACGCGTGAAAGCTTCATCGAGGCGACGGCGGCACTACGGCCTGATAACGCCTTCGCCTCAGCTTCAGAAAGGTCGTCCCACTCTTTTAACTCTTCAATACCATCACCTAATAAGAAGCGTAGGCGGTTAATATCTCGTGGCTCAGTCTTATCTGCAGAGCGCCAATAACGAATTGCAACATCGAGTACTCGTTGCTGCGGTTCCGTTAAGCCAGGTAATATTTCAGCAATATCGTCCATTTCAAAATGGTCAAACTGAAGCGCTAATGGCGTATTCTTACTGGCGTATTTATGTTTAAAAGATTCGTGCTGCGGCGAGTAAACCTGAATACCTGCACCGGCGGTCTGCAGCTTTTCAAAGGTCTGTTTTATCAGTGGCAGTGCTTCTTGATCACGCTTATCGTCAGTGGCTTCTAAGAAGCTTGAGAATTGCAGATTACCGCCAGCGAGGGCTTTACCGTATTCACCATGTGGGTCAAATACTACTACCGTACCGTTATTAACCGCAACTAAACGCTCAATAATGCGGCCAACTGTATAAGACTTACCTGAACCCGTCATTGCCAGAACAGCCAAATGCTCAGTGACCAACTTGTTCACGTCAATAAAAACAGGAACTGTATTCTCACCTTTGTCGTAGCCTACTAAGTTACCCAAGTGCAAACTGGAGTGTTCATTAAATTCGTAAAAATCACTCAAAAACTGAAAATCGACGGTTTCAACAGCGGTACCCGGGTTAAGCGGGCGACGTGGAATTTTGATTTGACGAGTAACAGGATCGCGGTAACCAACCAGCTCGACCTGAGCAAACATATTCTCACCAGTTACATTCGCACCGGGCAAAAGTTCAAGCTCGGTTACACCATCGCCAAAGCCGGCGTTATAGAGCATATTAGTACGGCTTATCTTGGTCACTCGCCCCAGTACGGCGACTTGCCCCTCATCTTTGCGTTCCTGGTGCATAATGCGTACAAACTCACCACGGCGTACTGAAAACGAGTCTTGCACAACCATAGTTAACTGACTGGCATCACCAGTGTTACCGACTAATTTACCTAAAACTTTATAAGCCATTATTCAATCCCTCATCGAGGCCTGCCAACCACCCTGCCTCAATATCATTATTCTTTAGTGCCTGGTGTAAACCCTGGCGATAAAACGTAGCAAATTTAGGTAAAATACCAAGCTGTTGATAACCAAGTAATTGTGGCAACGGCATTGCATTACCTTTGTTTTGCATATCCAGCACCATCAGGCGAGAGGCAACTAAATCGAGATCAGCACTTTTCCATTCTGGTTCGTCACCCGCTAATTGCACCATTTTTATCTGTCCACCTCGGGCACTACGGAAGTGAAAACCAATTAGACCTTGCTTAGCTTCAATATTGGGTTCAATGCGCTTTTCTTGTTCAGACAACCGAAATGCGATGGTGCGCGAATAGTTGCCTAAAATGCCATTGATAAATCGCAAATCCCCCACGCCAACCAAACTTTCATCCAGTCCTTCCAGATTTTGCATCAACTCTTTAGAAAACCCATCAGATGCTAAAATTTGTTTGCGGCCTTGTTCGGTACGTAAATCTTGTTTGGCGATACTTACAATGGCACTAAAGCGCTCAGCCAAAATGCTCGCAAGTACTACACCATTTTGATTCCAGGGAAAAATTCTGGAGCGATGGTTTTGCCAAAAAGTTTCTATCACTTGTCTGGTTTTTTCGTACTCTTGTTTATGACGGACATTTCGCTCCAGCGGAGCCATATCCCGTGCTAAAAACAACGGCGTATCCAGCAAAATTAAATCGCCAGGCTCATAACTTAAAAGTTTTTTCTCAACTAACTGATAAGCCTGACGAATTTCAATTAAATCAAGCCGTTTACGCTGAGCTTCAAAATCAATATCATCCAGTTCTGATATCGAGTCGCTACCCACCGTGCTGACTTTATTGTCATCTATTAACAAATCTGTGCGCACTGCTGCACTGGCATAAATAAAACCACCCAATACCTTGTCTAAGCACGATTTAGTCGCAATACCGGCTACGCGTAAATTAACAATTGTGGGCTTGGGGACCGCTTTCACTAAGCCAGCATCACGGAACAGCGGCGCCACTTGCTCAATATCACGGACCTGTTTAAGCAAGCGTCCTGCACTTCCCGGTAAGCGAAGCTGGCTATCGATGGCGAGCGATTGCGCTAAATTCATCGTTTTGTTCTCATTCATGCTTATAGCATTCCTGTGTGTAGCTGCTCGCTAAGTAATGGGGCATAAGCCCAATATTGCGAGGTTTGTAGGCATGTTTTACCTGTAGTTGTTATGCCCGCGTCGTCGATAAAATCGTGCTGCCGCAACATCTCACCCCGCTTGACAATATCAAGGCTATTAACATCAAACATCAGCTTAACCGCATTATGCTCAGACAACGCTTGTAAGCTCATGCCACCGCCAGCGTAGAGTAATAGCAATACAACCAGATCGTGCTTATCTGGCGTGTAGTCAGTCGATGGCGCTTTAGGTTCGATTATTCGTTCAGCAATGCCTGCATGGTCCACAAACCAATTCAACCAGCTCACCAGGAGCTCACTATGATCGAGTAAAGTCAGCGACCACAAAGGTAACGTGGTAAAAGCTAATAGCCCACTGTTGCTGTGTTTTCGTATGTAGCGGGTATGCACTACATCACCGGCCTGGTGTTGGTGGCGATCTGCACTGCCAGTAAAGCCAGCAATAGCCTGGTCTGTTTCACTGGCTAGCAAAGCGGTTAGCTCCGGTTCCTGCACCCTCAAGATAGCTGGTACTAACTGCCAATCCAGTGGGGAGGGCAATTGCGCTAATAAGGTAAATTGTTCAGCTTTCAGGTTTATTACCAAAGCGGCACAACCTGCCTGCATAGCCCAGTGATACAGGTGCTGCATAGTATTAGCGTCAGTCAACTCTTCTGCTTGCACTATTAACAAACCACTGGCTGGCGGCGAGCTAATCCAATCCTTCGTTAAGGGAGTAGCCCCCGCAACAGTTTGCAAAAAACGGCCTTTACGATTACTGGCCAGTGCCGCAGATAAATAAAGACTCATCGCGTCACCTCTATAAACCAGTGGCAAAGGTAAGGCGCATTTTTAGAATGCCTTTGTCTACAAGTCCTTTCTGTTGCTCAGGTGTTAACACGGGTTCCTGATTTTGGCTCAAAGCCTGATAAATCGGTTGCCAATCCGCCAGTGTTAAGCCTGTATTTTTTAATATCTGCTCACCTTGACTCTGCCATTTGGCCTGGGTGCTTTCACACACCTGTTGAAGTTCTCTGACACCCAAATTGCTCACATCCTCCAGAGTCAACGCTGCTGGTTCCGCTTGCTTTTGAGAAGCCAATAGCGGTTTTAATAACGGCAGCCAGCTGTTTACCTGCGCGATGGAGTTGCGTCTTACTTGGTTTAGACGCTCTTCAATTTTAAGTAGCTGGCCTTGAATCGGTGTAAGTTGACCGCGTGCCGGTTTTAAAAGCTCTTCTGGTAAATCCCGTAACGATGAAAACTGCCCATTGCGCAAACTGTTTTGCATACTTTGACGCTTGCTCTCGGCATCGTTGGGGAGATCGGCAGTAGCATCTTCAATGAGCTGTAATTTCATTACCAGTTTTGGTAGCTCTGCAATGTCATCGGTGAACTGATACTCAGCCGTGGCGCTACTAAGCCATTCTTGCAGTTGTTGTGCACGTAGTTTTTGCTCTGTGAGGTTATTAACCAGCTTACTAAATCGTTCTTTGCAGTTGCGGTAGCTGGACAAAATATGCCCCTGAATCTCCGCTATCGGCAACTGTTGATCATTGTGCAGGTTTAAACCCACTTCTTGCGCTAAGGCTGAAAGCTTGTCATGCGCTCTACCTAAATCGAGTTTACGCAGGTAATGCAGTAAGGTATCGCTGTCTGCTTGCTGCTCTTTTCGGCCAGTGGCACTGCTGGTATCGTCTTTTAACGCTCCGTCTAAAATATGACCTATAGTGCGCAGCGTGTTGGTGTACAGACGTTTCGGGAAATTCGTCAGCGGGGCACACTCTGTTTCAACATCTATGATTAAATCAGCGAGTCGGTTGTTGATACGCTCAGCGCTGCGCTCAACAAACTCGGCAAATAAACAGGCCTGTTCAATCCGTTGATAAAGCGAGGTCGTTTTGTCTTCTAAGCTGAGAATATGAGCATCTTTTAGCATAGGCCTGGAACTATTAAGCGGTTTAACCTTTGCTACCAGCTCCAGCACTTCAGCACGTTTGTGGATAAGCCCAGCCAGTACTTGCGTGTCATTGGCCTCGGCCATATCAGCCAGTTGTTCTTCTTGCTGTTTGAGCACGTTAAATAGTGATTGTGCTTTTTCCAACTGCTCTTTAGCTTCTACGGTGACAAACCCCAGCTTATTTTTACCCAGTGGCGCGAACATTTCATTAATGCGTGCATAACCATACACGCGGCTCATGACTTCCACATTGGCTGCGTAGCTGCCCATATCGTTACCGCGGAACCAGTTTTGCGCTTCTCTAATGGCATTTTCTAAGCGGGAGCGCGGGTAGTGCTCCCAAATTGCCTGTTTTTCTGTTGGATTGGTTAAAGTGAGTAAGTTCAGCTCTCCACACCACCACATCCAGTCATTAAACACGCCTTTGGCAGTAATACTCGTTTCAGCCACATAGGCGAAATAAAACTGCTGCTTAAAGCCTTCGAATTGCCACTTGTGCTTTTTATTAGGATGAGCAATACGGGCTAAAAATAATGGGAGCTGCGCCTGGCTTCGCTGCACATTATTAAGTTCAGTAAATAGCCCGGCATGTTCATCGGCCGTGTAGCCTTTGGCAATATAGCTGCCCGGCACCTTAAGCTTATCCAACAAGCTGCTCAGCTCATTCACTGGCACGCCGTGTTGCTGCTGTAAATCGAGAATGCCATTTAACTCAGGGTGAGCAATGGCCAGCTGATACCAGCCTTTAAACAACAGGTCTCGGTCATTCGGTGATAATTTACCATCTACCTTTAACGGCCAGGCAATTAAACCGCGCTGTTGCAAACGCTGGCGCCACTTGTGAATGGCATCCGTGGCAAAGGTTGTCAGGGCATGCAGCTTGTTTTTGAATTTCGCGGTAAAGCTGTCGGCAGTTAAATTCACGCCGTGCAACTGGCATGCTGCCAGACTTAAGCCAATACGCTCTAACTGGTCTGCTTCGCTTGGGTTGATATAATGCAGCAGTATCGCATCACGTAACTCATTTCTTTCATCCAGTCGGCTGTATTGCTCCATGAGATGTGCAGATGCGGTTAACGCTAATACTGGCGTGCGACCATTTTGGTAGCTGTGGTTTGCCGCAAAGGTGTGAAGATTGTTCAGCTCAATTAGGTTACTGACCCAGGCAAACAAGGCTTTACCTTCTGGGTGAAGCTTAAATCCATCCAGGGTAATTAAACCACCCTGGCGGCCACGGGGCTCGGTTAAAATGGCCAGAGGTGCATCGTCGCTGCCCGCTTTATTACTCAGCAAGTTTTCATCATAGGTCCAGTTGTTATCCAGTAATCTCACAAAGCCCGTTACACGGGCTAATGCCTTGATGAGCGGCTTCTGGCTACTTTGTTTGCTAAGTTCACTCATTGCCTGTTCATGTGCATCGCCCATGGCGGGATCTTTAAATATCAGTGAGTTTTGCTGAGCACTGCGATAGCGCAAATCCAGGCGCAGTAACATCGCCACACTGGGGCCAATATGCGTTGCTTCGCTGGCGTCCAGTTCGGTAGTTTCACCCACTAGCTTGTGCCATAAGGCATCGGCAGCGAATTCAATCGCTGGGTGGTCATACAGCAAGCTGAGTAAATATTTAAACTCACCTTTGGACAGCGGTAGTAATACCGCGCCTTTATCGCCGCTTGCGGCTTGTTCTTTAATTGAAAAAGTACGCAGGTTATCCAGCAAAGTATCTAAATTCAGCGCTTGATCTACTGCAGGGTAGTACCATTCATCTTTATCGCGGCGGAATTTGGCTTGCTCCAGGGCTTGTCGGCACTGTAAGCGGTCAATGCTCAGTTTGCGGTAATGAGCGGCTATGGGTTCCAGATCTTCGTTTTTCAGCGCCAGCAATTCAGTTGCATGGCTCACTTCAGTTAAGCGCACGGGTAATTGGCCGTATAGCAAAGTACGGCATTCGGTCAATAGTGCCTGGTCGCGGGTTTGAATGCCTTCTATCGCACCTTTATCCAGCACATGCCTGGCCACGCGGCCAGAGCCTGCCAGCACAGCTTCAAATAAATCGCCCACATCCTTGATACTGCGGCCTGCTTGTTGGTATTGGCTCAGCACTGCATCCACATTAGCCATGACCACGTTAAACCAACCGAAGTTGGCACCACTCATGGCGTATGCAGCTTCCACTAAACCAGCAGGGTAATTAAAACCCAGCTTGCCGTCTTTTAAGAGGCTTGCCACATAGTCTGATACATCGGCAAAGGCATTATGCTCAAGTTCTACTAACTCAAAGCGGCGTGCGACAGATTGAATTTCGCGCAATTGCTGGCCAAGCAGTGGTGAACACAGCGCCACATAGCGCAACCATGGAAGTTTACGCCGAGGGTCTTCCTCTTTAATTGCTTTACCAATCAGGCGAATGGCCTGGCCATCGAGGCGTTTATCTTGTTCATCTTCCAGGCCAAAGGTGGCGGCTTCTGCAACGGTTTCCAGCTCATCCAGCACCACCAACATATACTGCACGCCATAACTCTTTAATACTTTATAGGCGGCTTGCACCAAACTGACTACCAGCGTTTGGTCAGTATAGAGGTCTTCTTCGCTGTGGTTGGCGTTCAGCTGTAAGGCATCTGCTAACAGTTCAGATTTAAAGCCAAATGGCATTAAGCGTTCATAGGCTTGTTTGGCAATTTCACTTTGAATCGATCCATCAAAGGTTTGAGTGGCCAGTGGTAATAGCGCCTGATATAAACCAAAAGCAAACCAGTTATCCGAGTTTTGATAATCTGATGCCACTTGCGAGTAGCGAATGTAGAGCGCCAGGTATTTGTCTTGCGTGTCGCGATTAAACAGCTGCTTATCGTGCAGTTGGCCTTGTTCGTCGCGGACAAACCAGCCCCTGGAGCAGTCGTTAATTTGTGCGACCAATTCATGGCCTAAACGTGATTTACCCCGACCCCATTCGGCTTCGACGGCAAACACATGGGCAAAGCGATCATCGTCGTGATCCACCGTATGCAAAAAGGTTTGAAAGCGTTTAAAAAAGCGGCTCTGGCCCACTAACGGGTCGCGAGGTGGATAATCTGATACACCCGTCGCCGCCCAGCGATGTTGTTTTGCCAGGCTATCAACCATCTGTTCGTTTAATTCAAAACTCATAACGACGATCCTTGAAGGTTTATTCTATTGGCGGCGCGTTTTTTATTGGCATAGCAGTTTTGCGCCAGTTGCTTAATGGTCCGTTGTAACGTTTGGCTTTTGTAGCCAAATAGTGGTGCTAACGGCAGGCTATAACAGGCATCGCTGAAGCTTGTATGAATTCGATATTGGCCGGCCTCTCCACGACCCGCCTCGGTAAATTGCCAGATTTTTTTTGCCAACAATTCGGCAATGAATGAGCTCAGGACGCGGTTTAGGCGGTTGATGCTTTCCGTGTTCGCATCGAGTGCCGGGTAGAGGGGTATATTGAGCTCACCGAGCAGAAGCACAAGAAACTCGGCCAAACTACCCAGACTCACCTCATCACCTTCAATGCCCTGTACCGCCACATTTATTTGACCGGGGGCAAAGGCATTTTGCCCGGCAGGTAAGGTGAGCAACAAACCGCCACGTTGCTCGGCAGCCCAGGCATCTTGCACAAAGATAATTAGACTGAGTAAAAATAACCAGGGCTGTTGGGCGAATAGCTCGGTAAGCGGCATGTTGTCATGACCCGAGCGGGACACCAATAACCAATCGGCATTGGGTTTAAGGTTATGTTCATCAAGCAAGGTATTAGGGAGTGCTAACAACCGCCCACTACACCAGTTATTTGTCAGTTGTTTTGCGGTGACATCCACCGCTTGTATAGATGCCGGTGGTTCATTTTGTTCGCTCACGGTAAACAGGGTATGGCTGGTGCGCAAAATACGGCATAGAGCGGGAATGGCAGCATTGTCGTTTAGGCTATGACCGAGTAAATCCCGTTCGGTTTGCGCCAATGGGCTTGCAATGATTTGTGGTGAGAAGTCTGCGTTTTCCAACTGGGCTAAGACCCATTCACTGGCATTGCCCAGTTGCTGAATGAGTTTAACCAATACCATTGGGTCACTCATCGCGCCAGCTTCCTGGCAGCGAGCGGCGGCTAAATTTATCCAATGTTGGCGAATATCTGGGTTTAAGCCCAACAACGCTAATTGCCATTCACCCGACTGGCTTAAATCACTAAAGGCATCAAGTAATGGTGCAGTGAGGCTAAAGGCGCTAATGATATCCGTTTCAGCGTCTTTCTTTTTCGGCTGTATTATTGGTTGTAACAGTGACCTGAGGGCAGGCACAGCCGCCAGTAACAACGCTGCTTTACTGGCGGTTAAACCGCCTTGATGCCAAAGCTGCAGGCAGAGGTTAAGTGCCGCTTCGCTATTTACGGGGTCGTTATTTTGCCTGGTTGTAATGCTGTCCATGCCCCTTGTCTCCATCTTTACTCTTCAGCCTCCGCTTGCGCCGCCTCTTCCAGCAAACTGTATAACTCATCCACATCGCTAAATAGCGGTGTGGCGCCTTCGATGGCATAACCCTCAGCGCTCAGTTTACTTAAAATCGCCTGATCTAAGCTGTTGTCGCCATCTTCCAGGGCTTGTTGAGCCTGGATTAGTTGTTGCTCGGTCAGTTGGCCTTCGATGAGGGCTTCGACCAGGGTTTTGGCGGACTGAATTAATAAATTAGCTAAGATAATAGCTCGGTTTTTGGATAGGAAAGTTGCCGCGATAGTTTCTTGTAAATTAATAGGCGGTATAACAATTAAGTTTGATGCTGTTTCTTTTAAATTCATATTTAATTGAACTGCGCCGTTTGCAATTCGGTTCGATTGAATCCTTCCAACTTCTGAGTTTAAAAATGCTGCTAAATAGTACGGGTTTATAGTTGGTTTGCAGTCAATAGTTACAACCGCCGCATTCAGGCTAGCAGTGCTGTATTTCTCGCTGTCAAATACAGCAGCGCGGCCGATTGTTCCTCGAACAGAAAGCAAAAGACCACCAGGCTTTACTTGATGCGATCTCAGATCATTATGCTTTTCCTTAGAGATAAAAACGCAGTCCTCTAATTCGCAGCGACCGTCGATTAAATTAACACTTCTTATAACTGGAATGCCTGATGGTCTATAGTCGCTTGTAGACACCGCCCATCCGCCAGGACCATCTTTAATTCTTGAAGATAACTCCCCGAGTGGTTTATTCGGAAAAGGAGAGTTCTTAATTTCGAGTTCCGCCCAAAGCTCTAAATCACCATAGTATTCAGCCTCCAGCCTCAGGGAGGATAGTTGTTGAATTGATATAACCTTACCAATTCTTTTTTCTGGCTTAGGATCACCTTTAAATACAGAGTGAATTTGTGACTGTAAAACCGAATTGAGCCTCTTCGCCCAAACGCGCAGTTGCTCGGCTTGGCGAACTTTATCCCCGATGTATTTTTGGGCTAGAGGTAAAACTTTAGGAACTGCTAGCGAGCGGACACTTGGGAAGTCAATTGCAGGGCGAGTTGCGCCATATGCCTCCTTCCAGATCGCTACTTGTCCGGTTTTGCTATTCAAATATGCCACCAAGAAATAGGCGTC
Source organism: Escherichia sp. HH091_1A (assembly GCF_030295175.1). Lineage (NCBI taxonomy): Bacteria > Pseudomonadati > Pseudomonadota > Gammaproteobacteria > Enterobacterales > Enterobacteriaceae > Escherichia > Escherichia sp. HH091_1A. The sequence goes on from NZ_AP025747.1 coordinate 5,231,069, forward strand.
AACTTTTTTGGGATCGGGCTTGAATCTGACTGAGTGCTGACTAATGTTGGCCGGTAGATGTTTAGCTGACACAACAGCCGATTTACCAAATTTTGCACCAGTAATAGTAAGTAAAACGTCGCCATCCACTAATCGGCTGCGCTTTAATTTTTCATCATCTTCATCGTTAATAAAAACAGCTTCTTCAGCTTGCAAGAACATTTCTTCAACTTCAGAAGTACGATAAAACTTAACACGGCCTTTTTCTAAATAATTTGCTCCTAAAGGTGTTGCGCCACTAGCCACCCCGCGCTTTGAATCAATTACCGCTTCCAGGGGCAAAGCACCTAGGTTGTCTTTTATCTTATTAATTTGTCTTTCAAATCGCGGTTGATAGTGCCAAGGATCAATCCGCCTTTCAGACAATTGTTCGGGTGTTCTTTTAAAAATAGTTGCCATCATTCCCCCCGCTTATAAGCCGATACAATCTTATCCAGATCGTTGGTAACACCAGCGTTATAGTCTTCAATATTATTTTTCACCACGTAGCCCAGAGTTTCGGCCACCGCCATAAATACATCGGTTTGTGGCTCAGGTAAAAATTGCTCTGGTTGGTTGGGGTTAGCATGGCGTTTTTGTAAATACAAAATCGAGGTTTTGGCGCCTGTACCGGAGAGCTTAAAGCAGTCACTTGGCAGAGAGATCACCGCTTTGACTATGGCTTTACCGCCAACAAACTCGCCAGTTTTTTCGTCTTTTTTCCCCATAATGTACTCGCGGACATAACGGTCGCCGGAGTTACATAAAATACCATCGGGCAGCACTATTAACAGGCGGCCACCGGGTTTAAGCAGTTGCAGGCAGCGGTCGATAAAAAGTACTGCTGGGTCAATAGTGGCACCTACCGGTTGCCAGTTGCCCTTGCTATCGGGCTTGCTGCCCAGCGCGAGCCCTGCGGTTGTAGGCTGCAGGCTGTAAAACGGCTTTTTATCAGTCCCGCCCGTTCTGCGCAAATCGGTACGATAGCCCGCCCATTTAGGCTCGCCGTTTTCATCCAGCTCTAAATCACCGATATCCTCCCACTTCATTTTTACGTGGTCATACCAGGCGTTGTAGCTATCAACGACTTTTTTGGTCGGACGAAAACCACCGAGCACTTGCTCCATATTGGCTTCGTAATTGGCTTTTGAGTTTTGACCATTTTTGCCTTTATCAAATTTAGGCGTACCGAACGGCGGGTTGGTGCAAATCAGGTCAAAGCTATTCGGCTTCAGAGCGTTAGTGGTGAGTGAGTTGTCGGTATAAAAAATCTGCGCTTTGGGGGCACCTTGCAATGCCATATTCACGCGGGCCAGCATTACCATGCGTGGTGCAGCATCGGCACCGGTAAATGCACAGTCGCGTAATTTCTGTTTCAATGATTCTTTTTTATCGTCGGCCAGCACCAGCTTAAAATCGATCCATTTATCAATCTGGCTTAACGCCACCGAGCCAAAACCAAAGGAGCCACAGGTGGGGTCGCAGAAACGAAAATCGCCATTGGCTAAGCGCGATCGCATTTCATCGTCATCGTCGATGTCGTGCATAGCAATTTCTAGCATGGCCTGTTTTACTGGGTTAGGTGTTAAATAAACGCCAAGGCCACCTTTGGATTCAAAGTTAGCGCGTAGGAATACATCAAACACTCTGCCGAGTAAATCTCCTGACACATCAGCCAACGTGCCGTGTTCTTTAGCGATTTTGCCGTCGTTGGTTTTTACCGGCCCCAGGTTTTGTATTGCTTCCAGCAAATCCTGATAGTTTTTCGCAACAGACAGCCGCAGGTGTGTTTCTTTACTAAAGATGGGGTTACGTGAGCCATCATCTGAGATCACAACGTAGTTTTCGTGGTTTTTAAATTCCTCAAAGGCGGCTTTGATTTGGGCAACGGCTTTATCGCCATGGCTCTCCACATATTGCCAATCAAAGACATCACGAAAACGCAGGGTATTTCCCTCATCATCTTTAAAGGTCAAGTCTTCATCGTGATGCAAGCGGAAAGTTTCTAAAAACAGAAGTTTAGCCACTTCCTCAATAATGTCGTTCTTGTCGTTTACCTTGTCTTTGGTAACGCGATAAACATTTTCATGAAAGGCATCAAATCGCTGCATTAAGCGTGTATAAACACGCATCGACCAGCGAAAGGTTGGATCACGCTCCATGCGATCAAAGCTACGTAATTCTTCCAGACCAGGCAGGGTATCTGCACCGTGGGTACCGTCAGAACCATCGGCACCGAACAAGGCCAAAATACGGTGGTTCAAGCCATCGTCCACAACGGCATATACTGGCCAGTCACCTTCGATATCACTTAACAGCTGATAGGCTAAATCATCAAACTTTGCAGTGTCAGCGGCGTATTCCCAATGGCCTTCTGTCAGCGCAATCAACATGACTGGTGTGAACCGCCCCGGGTTTCCTGGAGAGTGTTTTATCTGTGAACTCAGGCTGCCAGATCATTGTTTCCGATGGAAGCATAATAAGCTTTTTCTGCTTCTGCCGGAGGAGTATGGCCCAGCCTTCCCAGCAATCGTCGATTGTTATACCAGTCCACCCACGTTAGTGTGGCCAGTTCCACTTCTGCACGGTTTTTCCAGCTCTTACGGTGTATTACCTCCGCTTTGTAAAGACCATTGATGCTCTCAGCCATCGCGTTGTCATACGAGTCGCCTGTACTCCCTGTTGATGCCAGTAATCCGGCTTCTTTTAGTCGCTCCGTATAGGCCAGTGACACATACTGAGAGCCTTTATCGCTGTGATGGATGGTGCCAGACGGACGACGGGCCCACAACGCCTGCTCCAGCGCATCCAGCACGAATGTCGTTTCCATAGACGATGAGACCCGCCACCCCACGATGTATCCGGCAAACACATCAATGATAAACGCCACATAGACGAAGCCCTGCCATGTGCTGACGTAAGTAAAATCAGCCACCCACAGCTGGTCAGGACGTTCTGCCACGAACTGACGGTTTACGCGGTCACCTGTGGCAACGGTTTTCCGGCTGACGGTAGTGCGGACCTTTTTACCCCGGAGAACACCGGCAAGTCCCATAACCGCCATGAGGCGCGCCACTGTACATCTGGCCACCCTGATTCCTTCCCGTAACAACTGACGCCAGACTTTACGCACACCGTACACCTGATGATTTTCATCGTATACGCGCTGTATCTCTCTCTTCAGCCAGTCATCGTGCTGCGCACGGGCACTGCGTTTATCCGGATGATGTCGCTGTTGCTGACAATGGTAATACGTTGACGGGGCAATATGCAGTTCGCTGCATACCGGTCCGACCCCGTACTGCTCACGCAGCTTATCCAGCAGTGGCATCATTTTTTCCAGAGGCGGTCGAACTCCGCCTTCGCAAAATAAGCGGAAGCCTGGCGAAGGATATCGTTACTGCGGCGCAGTTCACGATTTTCACGTTCCAGCTCTTTCAGACGCTGACGTTCAGCGCTGGTGAGCCCACCATCACCGCCCCCGGTATCCCGCTCATGCTGGCGAACCCAGACACGCAGAGTCTCCGGCGTACAGCCAATCTTTGGGGCAATGGAACAAATTGCCGCCCACTGTGAGTCATATTCATCCTGACTTTCCAGAACCATACGAATCGCCCGCTGACGGACTTCGGGGGAAAAACGAGTATTTTTAGTCATCCTGTTTACCTCTTTCTCAGGGAGTTTAGTCTCCAGGAAACCCGGGGCGGTTCACTCACCCCCTAAAAACCTCTTTCCGATGCCACTCTACAAACACCTCATAAGGGTAATTTTTACGCACCTGCGGCAACGCAATAGTTTTCCCGTCAAAATCCCAGAATAATCTCTCAACGATCCCTCCGCCGTTTACCGCATCTGATACCAGTACCCGCATATTTTCGTCCAGGCCAATCGATCCTTTATCAAAGGCTTTATGGTGAATTGCGCAAAGCGCCAGGCCATTAGGAATTTCACAAGGACCGCCGTGCTGTTTCCATTTTATATGCGCCGCTTCAAGCGCGACGGTGGCGTCGTCGTGGCGCATATTAAAGCCACATATCGCGCACTGGTATTTATAAGCGCGTAATACATTTTTGCGAAATAACGGGTCGCGCTGTTTACGGATTTGCTGGAGATCAAAACCCAGCTCGTCAGCAATTTCTTCCTGAATACTCTCGGTGAAGTGCGCTTCGAGTATCTGTTGCGCCAGAGTATTGATGAGTTTTTTATTGCCAGTTACCAGGGCGTAGTGCTGTTCATCGAAACCGCCTGCAACGTGGTATTCAGTCAGTTCCTTCACTGGTGGTTGTCGGCTGCTCCCTGCTGTTGAGCAAAGCCCGGCATTGTGTAATTGCCAGAAACCGTCGCCTTGTAATCGCCAGAACGGCATATCAGGTCGGTACTGTGAACGCTGTGGACCAAAACGTTCCAGTAAACTGTGCAGAGGTTCGTAGATTTCCGAGCCATAATCGAAAAGGCGCGGATGTCCATTCAGGTATCCCGCTAATATGTATAGCAATAACAATGGCTTATGCGGCGCACGCTGTTCACCCTTGTGCCAGATTTTTATATTGGCAATTGCCTGCTGTAGCGATTTACTGGAAGCCATTGATATCCCTGGCAGTGAAATAATTGCGATCATGCTCGCAAATTTTCTGCTGTTCAAGCCTGCAAGTGAAGATATATTACCTTGATCTCATTTGTTTTTTTGCTGCCTGTGTGCCCTAATTGCCATGCGATGTTGCACCGACGCAAACCACCGTTTACGCCGGAGCAGTTAAAAGCGTTGATGGATGCGAATAAATCAAATTAATGAACGCTCACCTTTCGCTCCAAAACTGCAAAATTGCTTCTACAAACCTGTCAGAAATAATCCCCCGACGGGCTGCCGCGCTGAAATGACTGCTTCGCAGTGCCGTCGTCCAGTTCTCCGGTGACCGGTACGCTGAACCGAAATATCCCGTGCTTAAATCGTCCGGATCTTCATCAGGCGCGTTCGTCAGCCCTCTTTCACCTTGTTGCTGGAAGTCGATGAAAATAATATTGGCTAAAATATTATTTTGATAATTGCCATAAATAGCTTCATACGCATGAGGGAAACTTTCTTTCCAGTACCAGGTGGTATCGCCGCAAAACCACGGCGCGCCAGTAATATTATTAAGCTGAGAATGGTATTGTTTTAGATCCCTACGAAAGGCTTCAACCATATGATTAAAGTGTTGAGGGTGTGACGCGTAGTCACTTGTCATTAAGTCAAATTCGCCTTGCATCCAGCATACGCCGAGGAATTTGTTATGCGGATTTTTTGCCAGTGCGGCTCGCGTTCTGCTGACTAAATCCTGGTATAGAGGGGTATCCGTTCCCCAACGACAAGCATCATGGCTGGCTCCGTGCCGTTCTGAATATGTCCCTTCGCTGCCCGCAGTAAAAGCCGATCCGCCACGGCAACACGGAACGATGAGAACCCCTGCATTATCAGGAATAAAGGGCAGTAATTTCCGTGCAATATGCAGTGCCTGGCCAACGGTGCCGTACTGTGTTTGATGATTCGTTGCCAGAGGATGGTGATAACCCTGCATATCCTGAATATCGTGTGGGCAGTGAGTCAGTGGAATAATGTCGTTAAAGTGACATGAGGGGCCTCCGGGATGCGTATGCGCGAATCTCGCTAATTGTTTAATCCTGGGATGAGGCGCATCTTCCCTGTCCGGTAATGGCAGTCCTTCGCCATACGCCATGGCATTAGACTGACCAGCAACGGTAAGAACATAGTAATAATCGGGCGATATTATTGCGTTCATATAATTTTCGCGTAATTGAAATGATAAATTGATAGCAGGGCCCCTTTACTGGGGCCCTGAAGCATTAGTTTTGTACTGTGACTTTATTATCCTTCACAGAGATCAAAACTGAATCCGTCACCGCTTTGCCGCCTGTAGTTTCACCGCCAATAATTAATAAACTATTATTCCAGGGCAATGATACTCCGTAGGCCCGACCTTGCGATAATTCGCCAGATTTATCCCATTTCCCGTTATGCCAAAGATGAATATCAGCGCTATATGATTTTTTCAGGCCTTCATGCGCATAGTTCTTACCGTTCTGATAATTTTCCCGCGACCCCTTGAATCCGGCCCCCCCGGCAAATATAAGTGAGTCATTGCTCATACCTGCAAAACCGCCAGCGACGCCATCTGGTGATGAGACGGGAGCAAGTTTATTCCATTTTAAATTATTACCGGTGAAATCAAGTTCAAATACGGCATCCGTTCGTAGTCCTGGTTTGGCTTCACCATTAATAAGCCAGGTTTTATCGCCTTTATTCACAACCGCTGCACCAGCCGTCCCGTACCAGGGAGATTCGCCAGCGTAACTCCATTGCTGTGTTGAGGGATCAAAAGACAACAGAAACTTATTGAAGAAATAATCTTCTGCTTTTTTGTCAAAATAGTGGGCGTTGATTTTATCTATAGCGGTTGAATCTTTTCCAGCTTCGTTGAGATCTTCAAAATAGCCATTGAAGATATTCTGGTTAACACCGCCAGTAACATAAGCCTTGCCGTTGTGTACAAAAGTCACATGGCCCGCCATGCCCATCGGCGCGTGCGACATCAATTTAACCCAGCTATTGGTTTTGGGGTTGTATTTGTGTACGTCATTAAATACCTGAGTCAAGCCTTCGCTGTTTTTGCCAATGCCGCCAAATACGTACAGATTGCCATCAATAAATGCAGAGGTTGCTTGATCTCTCGCCCCACCAGGGAATGCAGCTAACGCTATCCATTTTTTTTCTTTGGCCTGTGTATCCAGCTTGTACCATGCCATACCTGCGCTACCTAAACCAATGTAGACAGTGTCGTTATCAATTGCTCCGGTACCACTTTTAAATGGCACAGGAGTTTCCGGTAATACAGCCGCGTTTGCGGCAAATGAAGCCATTATGATAGTAAGCGCCGTTATTGTTTTATTCATTGTGACTGTCTCCTGTCTACTACAGTTTAAATGACACACCAATGCGATAACTGTTTTCCGATAAATTATCTCTGCCGTTATAAACACCCTGACGGTCAAGGTAGTCATATTCTATGTATGGCGTAATATCGGGCGTCATATGGTATTGTAGAACAAATGCATTTTCTGTCGCCCATTTCTTATGGTTTGCATAGCGATAATCGTTTTGTTTGCTGTATAGCGTCGTTTGCCATGCGAAGGTGAAATCACTATTAATATGGTAAGTGACATATCCATCCCAACGATGAACGTTATCACGAGACATATCACCGGATAAGTCTTGTTGTCGGTAAGCTTTCCAGTCGTAACGATAGCGAATGCCAAAATTAAGATCTTTTGTCGCGTCCCAGGACAATTTTACGTAGGGTCCGTAGCGTGTGCCGTTACTGCTAAAATGCGTTAACATTCCCGGGCGCACCGTCCATTGATCATCAAGTTTAATCGCGTAATTAACTTCAACCTGAACATCATTGAGTGCGGCATTTTCCTTTTTATTATCATGAATGGTATTCCAGGTATTACTTTCCATACTTGCCCACCATCCATTTTGCCATCCCTCACTGACTTTGAGTCGAGTCTCATAGGCGTGGCTTCCACTACGATATCCACCACGTACGTCCAGTGTCGCAGCCTGGGAAATTAGTGGTGACGAAAAGCACAGTAATAATACGCCAGAAAGTATTTTAGCCTTTTTCATAAATTTCACTCATTTGTAGGATACAGAAAGCAATACAAAGCCCGCATAAACAATTAGCATTTATGTTGTGTAATATTTTTTGCCAGGCTTATAGTGTCTTTGGCAACCGAAAGCTGTATTTTATATTTTTTGTATAATGTCTCCTGTGAAAAATCTCTTTCCACATTATTTAAATAAACAGAGATCCAGATTAAATACCTGAGTATAAAATCTCTTCTGATGTTTGATTGATTTGAATGTTCGTAAGCTATATCACTTACTCAATCCATTTTACCCAGAGTCATAAAATAGAGTGTCTGTTGATCTCATTTTCATATTCCTTTCAGACTGAAGTGCATTTTCATCACCCGATGTGAAAGAACTGAAGTGATGTTTGCCATAGATTACGAGATGCCCAGTCTCATTGACTATCGTGGTGCACCTTTATACCTGTTATACCAGATCAAAAATCACGCAATCCATACAACAAAACCAGATTTGCAATTCGTGTCACAAAATATGTCGATCTTTTTCTAAGAGGAAGATGCCATGTGAAGCCAGACGAACACTTGCGGTGGTCTTCAAAAACTAAAGATTTTCTTTTAACTATCTGTTTTATAGATAATTTATTTAGAGTCTAAACAAGGAAAGCTTTGCAAGCTAACTCAGTGAGCTTGGTGAAAATAAGTGTTTACCCGCCATCAGGCTGAGCATAATTCTCATCATGAAATATGTTTCTTGGTTTGTGGCTTGTAACTGGTTACTTCTGAAGTCGATCTGGAGAGGCTTGTTGATGATGGTGTTTTCAGGATGATGCTTCACTTAGTTTGTTTGCCGTATCGCCCGGCGAATAGCTGTGATTGAAGAAGGTTTAAGACGTAGTGACCAAAGCCATATTTACCAACGAATGTAGATGAAAAAATCGTTTCCTGCTTTCCCCCATATCTCCATGATAAAAAGGAATATAACAATCTCATGGCGTGAGTTGACGAACCAGACAGGAATAATCGCTAGGGACCTAAGCATTAGCATGATAATAGCCACTAAGAAATTACTGCGTTCCATGAAATAGCCATTTTGTGGCAAATGGTGTTGACTAATAATGTCATATGTGAGACGGCTAGTTGAACGAATATTAAATTTTGCTGAATTTTTTATGTTGATTTTACTTGTTACAGAACATATCACATGATATATAGATAAGATTAGTTGCATTAATGATGAGGGTTATTATTAGATTCGTATCACATTGATAAATATATAAAGGTACATAGCATGCAAGAGCATGGCGTTTGTATGGCAAAGTTATTATAAGTAACTATCGCTACTCCATTTAAGTTCACTCAGAAGAACTGGTCCACTTACGTTAGTTATTAAGCAAACGTTCGCTTTTATAAACATAATCAGGATTAAAATGTTGGATTATTGCTAACCCAGCACAGCTAGTGCGCGTCTGTAATTATAAGGGAAAACGATGAAGAATAAGGCTGATAACAAAAAAAGGAACTTCCTGACCCATAGTGAAATCGAGTCACTCCTTAAAGCAGCAAATACCGGGCCTCATGCAGCACGTAATTATTGTCTGACTTTGCTTTGTTTTATTCATGGTTTCCGGGCGAGTGAAATTTGCCGATTGAGGATTTCGGATATTGATCTTAAGGCAAAGTGTATCTATATCCATCGATTAAAAAAAGGCTTTTCAACAACGCACCCGCTATTGAACAAAGAAGTTCAGGCTTTAAAAAACTGGTTGAGTATACGTACTTCTTATCCGTATGCTGAGAGCGAGTGGGTATTTTTATCACGTAAGGGGAACCCGCTTTCTCGGCAACAGTTTTACCATATTATCTCGACTTCTGGTGGTAATGCTGGGTTATCACTGGAGATTCATCCGCATATGTTACGCCATTCGTGTGGTTTTGCTTTGGCGAATATGGGAATAGATACACGACTTATCCAGGATTATCTTGGGCATCGCAATATTCGTCATACTGTCTGGTATACCGCCAGCAATGCAGGGCGTTTTTACGGCATCTGGGATAGAGCCAGAGGACGACAGCATCACGCAGTTTTATAGAGATAGATGAGATACCAGGGATGGTGTTAAAAAATACATTATTCTTACGATATATCAAAAATGATTAACCATTTATTAATTGATGTTATTGTAAGTGTGATTCTTAATTATCATAATAAACATTAAGTTAACCATATCCATACAAAATACAATGGTTTATGTTCTTCAAAATAAATAAACAAAATCATTCATAAATTTACACATCACTCAAGTTCTCCTGTTTCTGCACTTTTTTCTTTATTTTTTAAGCAACTGGAAGTTAATCCGCTGCAATCTATTGTTATATTGAATCAAATCAATGAAAATAGATGTTGTCACATCAGTGATATTTTATTTTTGTATGATATTTAATGTAATTGACTGATAGCCACATAACTTCCTGTGTGGTTATCTTTTTATCTATTGGGCTAATTTTAACCGATCGAGGTTTCCTATAGGTATTCATTCAAATATATCTCAGTCAGGAGTACTACTATTGTGAGTAAACGTCGTTATCTTACCGGTAAAGAAGTTCAGGACATGATGCAGGCGGTTTGTTACGGGGCAACGGGAGCCAGAGATTATTGCCTAATTTTGTTGGCATATCGGCATGGGATGCGTATTAGTGAACTGCTTGATCTGCATTATCAGGATCTTGACCTTAACGAAGGTCGAATAAATATTCGCCGACTGAAGAACGGATTTTCTACCGTTCACCCGTTACGTTTTGATGAGCGTGAAGCTGTGGAGCGCTGGACCCAGGAACGTATTAACTGGAAAGGCGCTGACCAGACCGACGCCATATTTATTTCTCGCCGCGGGAGTCGACTTTCTCGCCAGCAGGCCTATCGCATTATTCGCGATGCCGGTATTGAAGCTGGAACCGTGACGCAGACTCATCCTCATATGTTAAGGCATGCTTGCGGTTATGAACTGGCGGAGCGTGGTGCAGATACCCGTTTAATTCAGGATTATCTCGGGCATCGAAATATTCGCCATACTGTGCGTTATACCGCCAGTAATGCTGCACGTTTTGCCGGATTATGGGAAAGAAATAATCTCATAAACGAAAAATTAAAAAGAGAAGATGCCTGATGTAACTTATTGATAATAATATGAAAAGATAAGGAAATATAAGACAATTGGGGCCAAACTGTCCATATCATAAAAAAGTTTTGTATTTGTTCTCAAGCATAAAAATATAAAAAAACGACATAAAGCAACTAACTGTTTGATATGTAAATTGTTTCTCTTATAAATTAATTTCACATCACCTCCGCTATAGGTAAAGCTAACGTTTCTGTGTCTCGAAGCAACTTCCTCATTCATCTCTCCAAAAACCACCGTGTTCAATATAAAAATCTATAAAAGAATGTATTAATAGAATATAAATCCAAATAATAAACTAAGAAAGTTCGTGCGTAATGCTTTCCTCTATGAGTCAAAATGGCCCCAAATGTTTCATCTTTTGGGGAAGAACTGTGCAGTGTTGGCAGTCCAATTCGTTTCAAAACAAAGTGTACAGAACGACTGCCCATGTCGATTTAGAAACAGTTTTTTTAAAGGAAAGCAGCATGAAAATTAAAACTTTGGCGATCGTTGTTCTGTCGGCTCTGTCCCTCAGTTCCGCAGCGGCTCTGGCCGATACTACGACGGTAAATGGTGGGACCGTTCACTTCAAAGGGGAAGTTGTTAACGCCGCTTGCGCAGTTGATGCAGGCTCTGTTGATCAAACCGTTCAGTTAGGACAGGTTCGTACCGCTAGCCTGAAGCAGACTGGAGCAACCAGCTCTGCCGTTGGTTTTAACATTCAGCTGAATGATTGCGATACCACTGTTGCTACAAAAGCCGCTGTTGCCTTCTTAGGTACGGCAATTGATGCTACGCATACTGATGTACTGGCTCTGCAGAGTTCTGCTGCAGGTAGCGCAACAAACGTTGGTGTGCAAATTCTGGACAGAACCGGTGCTGCGCTGGCGCTGGACGGTGCGACATTTAGTGCAGAATCAACCCTGAATAACGGTACTAACACCATTCCGTTCCAGGCGCGTTACTTTGCAACCGGTGCCGCAACCCCAGGTGCTGCTAATGCGGATGCGACCTTCAAGGTTCAGTATCAATAACCTACCCAGGTTCAGGGACGTCATTACGGGCAGGGATGCCCACCCTTGTGCGATAAAAATAACGATGAAAAGGAAGAAATTATTTCTATTAGCGTCGTTGCTGCCAATGTTTGCTCTGGCCGGAAATAAATGGAACACCACGTTGCCCGGCGGAAATATGCAATTTCAGGGCGTCATTATTGCAGAAGCTTGCCGGATTGAAGCTGGTGATAAACAAATGACGGTCAATATGGGGCAAATCAGCAGTAACCGGTTTCATGCGGTTGGGGAAGATAGCGCACCGGTGCCTTTTGTTATTCATTTACGGGAATGTAGCACGGTGGTGAGTGAACGTGTGGGGGTGGCGTTTCACGGTGTCGCGGATGGTAAAAATCCGGATGTGCTTTCCGTGGGAGAGGGGCCAGGGATTGCCACCAATATTGGCGTAGCGTTGTTTGATGATGAAGGAAACCTTGTACCGATTAATCGTCCTCCAGCAAACTGGAAACGGCTTTACTCAGGCTCTACTTCGTTACATTTCATCGCCAAATATCGTGCTACCGGGCGTCGGGTTACTGGCGGCATCGCCAATGCTCAGGCCTGGTTCTCTTTAACCTATCAGTAATTGTTCAGCAGATAATGTGATAACAGGAACAAGACAGTGAGTAATAAAAACGTCAATGTAAGGAAATTGCAGGAAATAACATTCTGCTTGCTGGCAGGTATCCTGATGATCATGGCAATGATGGCTGCCGGACGCGCGGAAGCAGGAGTGGCCTTAGGTGCGACTCGCGTTATTTATCCGGCAGGGCAAAAACAAGTACAACTTGCCGTGACAAATAATGATGAAAATAGCACCTATTTAATTCAATCATGGGTGGAAAATGCCGATGGTGTAAAGGATGGTCGTTTTATCGTGACGCCACCTCTGTTTGCGATGAAGGGAAAAAAAGAGAATACCTTACGTATTCTTGATGCAACAAATAACCAATTGCCACAGGATCGGGAAAGTTTATTCTGGATGAACGTTAAAGCGATTCCGTCAATGGATAAATCAAAATTGACTGAGAATACGCTACAGCTCGCAATTATCAGCCGCATTAAATTGTACTATCGCCCGGCTAAATTAGCGTTGCCACCCGATCATGCCGCAGAAAAATTAAGATTTCGTCGTAGCGCGAATTCTCTGACGCTGATTAACCCGACACCCTATTACCTGACGGTAACAGAGTTGAATGCCGGAACTCGGGTTCTTGAAAATGCATTGGTGCCTCCAATGGGCGAAAGCACAGTTAAATTACCTTCTGATGCAGGAAGCAACATTACTTACCGAACAATAAATGATTATGGCGCACTTACTCCAAAAATGACGGGCGTAATGGAATAACGCAGGGGGAATTTTTCGCCTGAATAAAAAGAATTGACTGCCGGGTAATTTTAAACCGGAGGAATAATGTCATATCTGAATTTAAGACTTTACCAGCGAAACACACAATGCTTGCATATTCGTAAGCCTCGTCTGGCTGGTTTTTTTGTTCGGCTCTTTGTCGCCTGTGCTTTTGCCGCACAGGCACCTTTGTCATCTGCCGAACTCTATTTTAATCCGCGCTTTTTAGCGGATGATCCCCAGGCTGTGGCCGATTTATCGCGTTTTGAGAATGGTCAAGAATTACCGCCAGGGACGTATCGCGTCGATATCTATTTGAATAATGGTTATATGGCAACGCGTGATGTCACATTTAATACGGGCGACAGTGAACAAGGGATTGTTCCCTGCCTGACACGCGCGCAACTTGCCAGTATGGGGCTGAATACGGCTTCTGTCTCCGGTATGAATTTGCTGGCGGATGATGCCTGCGTGCCATTAACTACAATGATCCATGACGCTACTGCGCATTTAGATGTTGGTCAGCAGCGACTCAACCTGACGATCCCTCAGGCATTTATGAGTAATCGCGCGCGTGGTTATATTCCTCCAGAGTTATGGGACCCCGGTATTAATGCCGGATTGCTCAATTATAATTTCAGCGGAAATAGTGTACAGAATCGGATTGGTGGTAACAGCCATTATGCATATTTAAACCTACAGAGTGGGTTAAATATTGGTGCATGGCGTTTACGCGACAATACCACCTGGAGTTATAACAGTAGCGACAGTTCATCAGGTAGCAAAAATAAATGGCAACATATCAATACCTGGCTTGAGCGAGACATAATACCGTTGCGTTCCCGGCTGACGCTGGGTGATGGTTATACTCAGGGCGATATTTTCGATGGTATTAACTTTCGCGGCGCACAATTGGCCTCAGATGACAATATGTTACCCGATAGCCAAAGAGGATTTGCCCCGGTGATCCACGGTATTGCGCGTGGTACTGCACAGGTCACTATTAAACAAAATGGGTATGACATTTATAATAGTACGGTGCCACCGGGGCCTTTTACCATCAACGATATCTATGCCGCAGGTAATAGTGGTGACTTGCAGGTAACGATTAAAGAGGCTGACGGTAGCACGCAGATCTTTACCGTACCCTATTCGTCAGTCCCGCTTTTGCAACGTGAAGGGCATACTCGTTATTCCATTACGGCAGGAGAATACCGTAGTGGAAATGCGCAACAGGATAAACCCCGTTTTTTCCAGAGTACATTACTCCACGGCCTTCCGGCTGGCTGGACAATATATGGTGGAACGCAACTGGCGGATCGTTATCGCGCTTTTAATTTCGGTATCGGGAAAAACATGGGGGCACTGGGCGCTCTGTCCGTGGATATGACGCAGGCTAATTCCACACTTCCTGATGACAGTCAGCATGACGGGCAATCGGTGCGTTTTCTCTATAACAAATCGCTCAATGAGTCAGGTACGAATTTTCAGTTAGTGGGTTACCGTTACTCGACCAGCGGGTATTTTAATTTCGCTGATACAACATACAGCCGAATGAGTGGCTACAACATCGAAACACAGGATGGTGTTATTCAGGTTAAGCCGAAATTTACCGACTATTACAATCTCGCTTATAACAAACGCGGGAAATTACAGCTCACTGTTACTCAGCAACTCGGACGCACATCAACACTGTATTTGAGTGGTAGCCATCAAACTTATTGGGGAACGAGTAATGTCGATGAGCAATTCCAGGCTGGATTAAATACTGCTTTCGAAGATATCAACTGGACGCTCAGCTATAGCCTGACGAAAAACGCGTGGCAAAAAGGACGGGATCAGATGTTGGCTCTTAACGTCAATATTCCTTTCAGCCACTGGCTGCGTTCTGACAGTAAATCTCAGTGGCGACATGCCAGTGCCAGCTACAGCATGTCACACGATCTCAACGGTCGGATGACCAACCTTGCGGGCGTATACGGTACGTTGCTGGAAGACAATAACCTCAGCTATAGCGTGCAAACCGGCTATGCCGGGGGAGGCGATGGTAATAGCGGAAGTACAGGCTACGCCGCGCTGAATTATCGCGGTGGCTACGGCAATGCCAACATTGGTTACAGCCATAGCGATGATATTAAGCAGCTCTATTACGGAATCAGCGGTGGGGTATTGGCTCATGCCAATGGCGTAACGCTGGGGCAGCCGTTAAACGATACGGTGGTGCTTGTTAAAGCGCCCGGCGCAAAAGATGCAAAAGTTGAAAACCAGACGGGGGTGCGTACCGACTGGCGCGGCTATGCCGTGCTGCCTTATGCCACAGAATATCGGGAAAATAGAGTGGCGCTGGATACCAATACCCTGGCTGATAACGTCGATTTAGATAACGCGGTCGCTAACGTTGTTCCCACCCGTGGGGCAATTGTGCGAGCAGAGTTTAAAGCGCGTGTTGGGATAAAACTGCTCATGACGCTAACCCACAATAATAAGCCGCTGCCGTTTGGGGCGATGGTCACATCAGAGAGTAGTCAGAGTAGCGGCATTGTTGCGGATAATGGTCAGGTTTATCTCAGCGGGATGCCTTTAGCGGGAAAAGTTCAGGTGAAATGGGGAGAAGAGGAAAATGCTCACTGTGTCGCCAATTATCAACTGCCACCAGAGAGTCAGCAGCAGTTATTAACCCAGCTATCAGCTGAATGTCGTTAAGGGGGCGTGATGAAAAGCAAACCTTTTTATCTTCTGTGCGCTTTTTTGTGGCTGGCGGTAAGTCACGCTTTGGCTGCGGATAGCACGATTACTATCCGCGGCTATGTCAGAGATAACGGCTGTAGTGTGGCCGCTGAATCAACCAATTTTACTGTTGATCTGATGGAAAACGCGGCGAAGCAATTTAACAACATTGGCGCGACGACTCCTGTCGTTCCATTTCGTATTTTGCTGTCACCCTGTGGTAATGCCGTTTCTGCCGTAAAGGTTGGGTTTACCGGCGTTGCAGATAGTCACAATGCCAACCTGCTTGCACTTGAAAATACGGTGTCAGCGGCTGCGGGGCTGGGAATACAGCTTCTGAATGAGCAACAAAATCAGTTCCCCCTTAATGCGCCATCCTCCGCGATTTCGTGGACGACCCTGACGCCGGGTAAACCAAATACGCTGAATTTTTACGCCCGGCTAATGGCGACACAGGTGCCTGTCACTGCGGGGCATATCAATGCCACGGCTACCTTCACTCTTGAATATCAGTAACAGGAGATGCTCATGAAATGGCGCATACGTGGGTGTTTATTGGCGGCAATGTTGACGCTCGTAAGTGCGACGCTACAGGCAGCCGATGTCACGATCACCGTGAACGGTAAGGTCGTCGCCAAACCGTGCACGGTTTCCACCACTAATGCCACGGTTGATCTCGGCGATCTTTATTCTTTCAGTCTCGTGTCTGCCGGTGCGGCATCGGCCTGGCATGATGTTGCGTTAGAGTTGACTCATTGTCCGGTGGGAACATCGAGGGTCACCGCCAGCTTCAGCGGGGCAGCCGATAGTACGGGATATTATAAAAACCAGGGGACCGCGCAAAACATCCAGTTAGAGCTGCAAGATGACAGTGGCAACACATTGAATACTGGCGCAACCAAAACAGTTCAGGTGGATGATTCCTCACAATCAGCGCACTTCCCGTTACAGGTTAGAGCATTGACGGTAAATGGCGGAGCCACTCAGGGAACCATTCAGGCAGTGATTAGCATCACCTATACCTACAGCTGAATCCGAAGAGATGATTGTAATGAAAAGAGTTATTACCCTGTTTGCTGTACTGCTGATGGGCTGGTCGGTAAATGCCTGGTCATTCGCCTGTAAAACCGCCAATGGCACCGCTATCCCTATTGGCGGTGGCAGCGCCAATGTTTATGTAAACCTTGCGCCCGCCGTGAATGTGGGGCAAAACCTGGTCGTAGATCTTTCGACGCAAATCTTTTGCCATAACGATTACCCGGAAACCATTACAGACTATGTCACACTGCAACGAGGTTCGGCTTATGGCGGCGTGTTATCTCATTTTTCCGGGACCGTAAAATATAATGGCAGTAGCTATCCATTTCCTACCACCAGCGAAACGCCGCGCGTTGTTTATAATTCGAGAACGGATAAGCCGTGGCCGGTGGCGCTTTATTTGACGCCTGTGAGCAGTGCGGGCGGGGTGGCGATTAAAGCTGGCTCATTAATTGCCATGCTTATTTTGCGACAGACCAACAACTATAACAGCGATGATTTCCAGTTTGTGTGGAATATTTACGCCAATAATGATGTGGTGGTGCCTACTGGCGGCTGCGATGTTTCTGCTCGTGATGTCACCGTTACTCTGCCAGACTACCCTGGTTCAGTGCCGATTCCTCTTACCGTTTATTGTGCGAAAAGCCAAAACCTGGGGTATTACCTCTCCGGCACAACCGCAGATGCGGGCAACTCGATTTTCACCAATACCGCGTCGTTTTCACCAGCGCAGGGCGTTGGCGTACAGTTAACGCGCAACGGTACGATTATTCCAGCGAATAACACGGTATCGTTAGGAGCAGTAGGGACTTCGGCGGTAAGTCTGGGATTAACGGCAAATTACGCACGTACCGGAGGGCAGGTGACCGCAGGGAATGTGCAATCGATTATTGGCGTGACTTTTGTTTATCAATAAAGAAATCACAGGACATTGCTAATGCTGGTACGCAATATTGCCTGATGCGCTACGCTACCTACAAACCCGCACGTTAGCCCTTTGTAGGCCAGATAAGACGCGCCAGCGTCGCATCTGGCATAAACAAAGCGCACTTTACCGACAATCCGAACAGAGCCTGCCATTGGCAGGCTCTGGCGTTCTTTTACGCTACCATGCTGATAATCAACACAATAATCAGCCCAACCACGGAGTTGACCAGCTCCAGCAGACCCCAGGTTTTCAACGTGTCTTTTACTGACAGGTCAAAATAACCTTTGAACAGCCAGAATGAGGCATCATTAATGTGGGTGAGGGTGTTGGAACCCGCAGCCGTCGCCAGCACCAGCAGCGCCGGATTCACGCCAACCAGTTGACCGGTTGCTGGATCAAGGATTGCAGCACTGATAATCCCGGCGGCAGTCATCGCCGAAACCACACCTTGACCCGTCGCCAGACGAATTAGCACAGTGATCAGCCACGCCATGATGTACGGCGAGATATTGCCGTGTGACATCAACATGCCAATGGTGTCACCAATGCCGGTATCGATGATGGTCTGCTTCAGCACGCCGCCCGCACCGATGATCAGAATCACCATCGCAATGCTTTTTACCGCGCTTTCAAAGGCGTTCATCACCCACTGCATGTCATGACCACGCGCGGTGCCAAAGAGTACGAATGCAACCACCATCGCAATAAACATTGCAATCGGCGATGAACCTATAAAGTTAACGACTTCCCACGCAGGGGTGTCTTTGACCAGCCAGATATTGGCGATAGTGGTAGAGATCATAATGATCGCCGGGATCAGCGGTACCAGAATCGAAACGCCGAAAGAGGGGAGATTATTCATATCCACCGGTTGATCCGCTTTGAGGAATGATGGCGTTGGGCGCTCAAGATTACCGAGGAACTTCGGCAGAATCAGGCCTGCGCAGATTACGCTTGGGATTGTCACCAGTACACCATAGATATAAACCATCCCCATATCTGCACCATAAGCATTCACCAGCGCCACCGGACCCGGCTGCGGAGGGAAAAGTGAATGTGCGGTGGTAGCAGCCGCTACTGCCGGAATAGCCAGTTTCAGGAACGGAATTTTAGCTTCGGCGGCAATGACGATAACCAGCGGCGCTAACATGATAAAGGCCACTTCATAGAACATCGCCAGACCAAAAATCAGGCCGATGATAATCACCGATATCTGGACATAGCGCAGGCCGAGACGCGCCAGCAGCGTATGCGCTATCTGATGGGCCGCGCCGGAGTCGACCATCAATTTACCAATGACCGCACCGAACACAACAATGATTGCCAGTTCCCCCAGCGTGTTGCCGAAGCCCGCTTTCATGGTGTGCAGCAGCGACATCAAATCCATGCCCGTCAACATCCCGACGGACAGCGCCGCCACTAGCAAAGCCACCATTGAATTGATTTTGAACTTCAAATTCAGTACCAGCATCAGGCCGATACCGAATACTACCCAAAGAATGTTAAGCACATGCATAACGTTTTACCTTACCTGGTTGAACCGTTGTTATTTTGGGCGACATGTTATGTAAATTGGTCAACCATTGTTGCGATGAATGTCACACCCTCTGATTAATAACTGTCAATTACCCGTTGCTGCAATTTGCAGCAACGAGCGTGCGCGTGAAATCTTGTGATGTGGTTAACCAATTTCAGATTTCGGGTTGACATGTCTTACCAAAAGGTAGAACTTATACGCCATCTCATCCGATGCAACGCCACGGCTGCGGTTTGGTTGTTCATCCGGATACCTAAACAACTCCGGGGTTCCGCGTCTCTTTGCTGTGGAACCCACTATGTGAAAGAGGAAAAATCATGGAACAGACCTGGCGCTGGTACGGCCCAAATGATCCGGTCACTTTAGCTGATGTCCGTCAGGCGGGCGCGACTGGCGTGGTTACCGCTTTGCACCATATCCCGAACGGGGAAGTATGGTCCGTAGAAGAGATCCTCAAACGCAAGGCGATCGTTGAAGACGCAGGCCTGGTGTGGTCTGTCGTAGAAAGCGTGCCAATTCACGAAGATATCAAAACTCATACTGGCAACTACGAGCAGTGGATCGCTAACTATCAGCAAACTCTGCGCAATCTGGCGCAGTGCGGCATTCGCACCGTGTGCTACAACTTCATGCCGGTGCTCGACTGGACCCGTACTGACCTCGAATACGTGCTGCCAGATGGCTCCAAAGCTCTGCGCTTCGACCAGATCGAATTTGCTGCGTTTGAAATGCACATCCTCAAGCGTCCAGGCGCGGAAGCGGATTACACCGAAGAAGAAATTGCTCAGGCCGCTGAACGCTTCGCCACTATGAGCGACGAAGACAAAGCGCGTCTGACCCGTAACATCATTGCCGGTCTGCCGGGTGCGGAAGAAGGCTACACCCTTGACCAGTTCCGTAAGCACCTGGAGCTGTACAAAGATATCGACAAAGCCAAACTGCGCGAAAACTTTGCGGTCTTCCTGAAGGCGATCATTCCAGTTGCGGAAGAAGTTGGCGTGCGTATGGCTGTTCACCCGGACGATCCGCCGCGCCCAATCCTCGGCCTGCCGCGTATCGTTTCCACCATTGAAGATATGCAGTGGATGGTTGATACCGTAAACAGCATGGCGAACGGTTTCACCATGTGCACCGGTTCCTACGGCGTGCGTGCTGACAACGATCTGGTTGATATGATCAAGCAGTTCGGTCCGCGTATTTACTTCACCCATCTGCGTTCCACCATGCGTGAAGATAACCCGAAAACCTTCCACGAAGCGGCGCACCTGAACGGTGACGTTGATATGTACGAAGTGGTGAAAGCGATTGTTGAAGAAGAGCATCGTCGTAAAGCGGAAGGCAAAGAAGACCTGATCCCAATGCGTCCGGATCACGGCCACCAGATGCTGGACGACCTGAAGAAGAAAACCAACCCAGGTTACTCCGCGATTGGTCGTCTGAAAGGTCTGGCTGAAGTTCGCGGCGTCGAAATGGCGATCCAGCGCGCTTTCTTTAGCCGTTAATATCCACCGGCATGGCTGCGCGCCGTGCCGGTTCCTTCTTCCTTGCCGTCACTCTCTGAAGACGGATTCTGGAGTTTACGATGACTACTATTGTTGACAGCAATCTGCCGGTTGCCCGCCCGTCATGGGATCATTCTCGTCTGGAATCACGCATTGTGCATCTCGGTTGCGGGGCGTTTCACCGCGCGCACCAGGCGCTGTACACCCATCACCTGCTGGAAAGCACGGATAGCGACTGGGGGATCTGCGAAGTTAACCTGATGCCAGGTAACGACCGCGTGCTGATCGAAAACCTGAAAAAACAGCAACTGCTGTACACCGTGGCGGAAAAAGGCGCAGAAAGCACCGAGCTGAAAATTATCGGTTCGATGAAAGAAGCCCTGCACCCGGAAATCGACGGTTGTGAAGGTATTCTCAACGCGATGGCGCGTCCGCAGACGGCGATTGTCTCCCTGACGGTCACAGAGAAAGGTTATTGCGCCGATGCGGCGAGCGGTCAGCTGGATCTCAATAACCCGCTGATCAAGCACGATCTGGAAAACCCGACTGCGCCGAAGTCCGCGATTGGTTACATCGTTGAAGCTTTGCGTCTGCGTCGTGAAAAAGGGCTGAAAGCGTTTACGGTGATGTCCTGCGACAACGTGCGTGAAAACGGCCACGTGGCAAAAGTTGCCGTTCTGGGGCTGGCTCAGGCGCGTGATCCGCAGCTGGCTGCATGGATTGAAGAGAATGTCACCTTCCCGTGCACCATGGTTGACCGCATCGTTCCGGCTGCGACGCCAGAAACCTTACAGGAAATTGCTGACCAGCTGGGTGTTTATGACCCGTGTGCCATTGCCTGCGAACCGTTCCGTCAGTGGGTGATTGAAGATAACTTCGTTAATGGTCGCCCGGACTGGGATAAAGTGGGCGCACAGTTCGTTGCAGACGTTGTGCCGTTCGAAATGATGAAATTGCGTATGCTGAACGGCAGCCACTCTTTCCTGGCGTACCTCGGTTACCTCGGCGGCTATGAAACCATTGCCGACACCATGACTAATCCGGATTATCGCAAAGCGGCCTTTGCCCTGATGATGCAGGAACAAGCGCCAACGCTGTCGATGCCGGAAGGTACGGACCTGAACGCCTATGCGACGCTGCTGATCGAGCGTTTCAGCAACCCGTCTCTGCGTCACCGTACCTGGCAGATTGCGATGGACGGCAGCCAGAAGTTACCGCAGCGTTTGCTGGACCCGGTGCGTCTGCACCTACAAAACGGCGGTAGCTGGCGTCACCTGGCGCTCGGCGTGGCTGGCTGGATGCGCTACACCCAGGGTGTGGATGAGCAGGGTAATGCCATTGACGTGGTAGACCCGATGCTGGCCGAGTTCCAGAAGATTAACGCGCAGTATCAGGGCGCAGACCGCGTGAAAGCGCTGCTGGGCCTGAGCGGTATTTTTGCCGATGATCTGCCGCAGAATGCCGACTTTGTTGGCGCGGTGACGGCGGCATATCAGCAGCTGTGCGAACGCGGTGCGCGCGAGTGTGTGGCTGCGCTGTAACTAACTGATTACCCAACAGACTTACTGGTCAATCAAAATAATATTTGGTTGACCAGTTTTCGTTTTTTGCCCACCTGTACGTGCCAACTTCCAGTGCTAATGGTATAGTTTGAGATTGACGGGGGCCGTAAAATCGCCCGTTGTAGGCCGGATAAGGCGTGCACGACGCATCCGGCAAAAATTTGATTAACTGCACCTAACGGACACAACACCATGAAATCTGCCACCTCTGCGCAAAGACCTTACCAGGAAGTCGGGGCGATGATCCGCGATCTGATCATAAAGACGCCGTACAATCCTGGCGAACGGCTGCCGCCGGAGCGTGAAATTGCAGAAATGCTTGATGTCACGCGGACGGTGGTACGTGAAGCGCTGATCATGCTGGAGATCAAAGGGCTGGTGGAAGTGCGCCGGGGTGCCGGTATTTATGTTCTTGATAGCTCAGGCAGCCACAACACAGACAGTCCGGATGCCAACGTCTGCAATGATGCCGGTCCTTTTGAGCTGTTACAGGCGCGTCAGTTACTGGAAAGTAACATCGCGGAATTTGCCGCCCTGCAGGCTACCCGCGAAGATATCGTCAAAATGCGCCAGGCATTACAACTGGAAGAGCGTGAGCTGGCTTCCAGCGCGCCGGGCAGCAGCGAAAGCGGTGACATGCAGTTCCATCTCGCCATTGCCGAAGCGACGCATAACAGCATGCTGGTGGAGCTATTCCGTCAGTCCTGGCAATGGCGGGAAAACAATCCGATGTGGATCCAGTTGCACAGCCATCTGGATGACAGCCTGTATCGCAAAGAGTGGTTGGGCGATCACAAACAGATCCTCGCCGCGTTAATCAAAAAAGACGCCCGAGCGGCGAAGCTGGCAATGTGGCAGCATCTGGAAAACGTGAAGCAACGTCTGCTTGAATTCTCGAACGTTGACGATATTTATTTTGATGGCTATCTGTTTGATTCATGGCCGCTGGATAAAGTCGACGCCTGACTTATTATGATAAGCGCAAGGGTAAACGTTCCTTGCGCTTTCTTAAATTAAGAAGTCGCAATGAGTATTACTTTATAAATTGCAGGGTATTGTTTAAATATCTGTATAACCTGAATGTTAGTACTCATTCTTCCCAGTGGTTATTTACCAATATAATTCCATTCACCATTTTTTAATTCAAACAGTTCTGGAAGAGATGACGGTTGCAGAGTCATGCGTTTGAGTGGCTCATCTTCATCACCGGGGATAACTTTATATCCCATTTTTGCATGGATCTCCGCGGTACCTGGATAAGCTTCTATACCAATTATTGGGTCATTTCCCATTCCAATATTAGCATTAAGTAATGCGGCAAGGGCGAATCCGGAAGAATTTGCTACCCCTGTTACCGTCATTATCTGATCAATATAGATATCAATCCTTGGCTGCTCATTGGTCCATCTTTTTGCCTGAGAAGCTGGAAGGGTTGAAATATATCCTATCGTGGTTCCAGCATAACCTGGAACATTGCAACCAGGGCCTAATGTTATTTCATGAACTGTATATTCCTCAACAGGATCGAAAGGGCTCTTCATAAATAAATTTAGTTGTAATCCTTCCGCTAACTCTGTGGCAGCATGCGCCTTTTTACATATACCACCATATATTTCGTCTAAAGCTGAGGTGATTTTCAAGTTTCGATAGAGCATACGTCCTGTTGTTGTAATACCATTGAATTCTCTGCATGTTTCTGTCACATAATTAAATCGCCAGGACTCTTTGCTAATATCAAGTTTTCTAATTTCGACAACGCTTTTTCCATCATAATTATGGTTATTGCCACGAGTAAGAGGCAGGAGATAGATATTTTCCGTATCCATGCGTGCATATTCATATTCACGTGTTAACTTATTGTCGACTTTTGGATGATGAAGGAAGTGATTATTTGTATAGATTTGGTTATTAGCGGTATTGCTTAATGGCATAGACATAATAGTTACCTTTATGAGTATTTCACTGATGCTTAGAAAAATAGATAAATTTTTCTGTAGTAAAAAGAGAAGTAAACAAATGACATGCATGTTTCTGTTGTAGTGATATCAACTCTACACGGTCATATTAAAGGGTGGGAAACACTCTAAAGTATCAAAAAACGCTCATTTAAAATTATTTGCATGCAATTAAAAAGCATATCTTATTACTAATTGGAATTTGATGTTGTTATATTGATGTCTATATTAATAATGCCTGTGAATGGTGTTTTTGATGTATTTGATATGTTATCAATTTATATTATTTACAAACTAATTGTTTCAAATAATACATGGTTGATTATACGAAAATAAATAATCTCCCGCCGGGATTAAGTAGCGGCGGTGACAAGTATTTTAATCTACGTAACTATTCGGAATATTCAGAATATACTAGCAGTTTTTTTTTGAGTTTGATGATTTTTATCAAATCATGACTTTTTTCCTGAAAAGTCAGTAGATATTCATAGGCAAGTAAGGTTTTATACTTTGCTGACAGGATTCAGGCCTGTCTCAGACTGACATGGATGTAATGAACAAAAGGGAATGGCTATGGAAAATGAGCATCAATACAGTGGTGCCCGGTATTCAGGGCAAGCCACATATGTTGCTAAACGTCAGGAGTGCGCAAAATGATGCGCCAATCACTTCAGGCTGTTTCACCTGAAATTTCAGGCAATAAAACGTTATCACTGCGTAAATCGGTATGCAGCGATCTCCTCACTCTTTTTAATTCTCCTCATTCGGCATTACCTTCATTACTTGTTTCAGGTATGCCTGAGTGGCAAGTGCATAACCAGAGCGACAAACATCTCCAGAGCTGGTATTGCCGTCAACTACGTTCTGCACTGTTATTTCATGAGCCTCGGATTGCGGCGTTGCAGGTCAATTTGAAAGAAGCGTACAGCCACACGCTGGCGATCAGCCTTGAGATAATGCTGCACCACGACGATGAACCGCTAACGTTTGATCTGGTCTGGGATAGTGGCGGTTGGTGTAGTGCGACGCTGGAGAATGTCAGCTAAGCACAATCTCCAGCTCGCGCAGTTCGCGCCAGAAGCGTTCGGCCACGGGATTCATACGGGTGTTCATCCGGTATGCATAGGCCTGAATCGGGATCACCAGTTCGTCCCGATTCAGAACGATAAGCTTCCCGCTGCGAATTTCTTGTTGGATGGCGTACTCCGGCAGCCAGGCAATCCCACAGCCGTCGAGGGCAACCTGCTTTAAAAGCTCGCTCATCGACGAGACAAAAAAGGTGCTGAAACTTAACTCACTGTGGCGCGTCAGGGTACGGTTAATCAATCGCCCCATGTAGGAGTTACGGCTGTAATTCAGTAACGGAAAGTGTGGCTGTGCGAGGTTAAAAAGCGCTTCTCCGTGTTCGTCACTGGCGCAGACGGGGAACAATTGAGATTCAAATAAGCGAATGTGGTCAAACGGTGCTTCCAGCAAATCTTCGTCATGAAAGGAAAAAATACAGTCGCTTTGCCCTTCACGCAGTTTATCGACCGCTTCATCAACATCAATGGCTTCAATCGCCCAGGTAAAGAGCGGCGGCATCTGGCTGATAATGGACGGTAAAAGACCGAGAGAAAGAGAGTGTGCAGCGGCTACCTTGATTTTACGTTGCGCGTAATCGCTGCCGCCACGCAGTTCTGCAAGGTTGCTCTCTAACTGTTGCAGCAGATGGCGGATCTGCGAATGGAAGATTTTCCCTTGTTCCGAGAGTTGCAGAGGTGTCACCTGGCGGTTAAACAATTCAACGCCAATTGCCTGTTCCAGCGCGCGGATGCGACGGCTAAATGCGGGTTGTGAGACGTTGCGACTGACTGCCGCCTGGGAAAAGTTGCGGCATTTTTCCAGGGTCAGAAAATCATAAAGCCATTTTGTTTCAATATTATGCAAAACTGCACCACAGTCATCCATTACGTTTTACTCTGTCAGCCGCCCTTGCGGGCATTCTACGTCCATTCGGGCGGCTGACAACCGTTTATGCCGTTTCAAAAGTTCCTTTCACGCAGGCTTTGCCGTCTTTAACCATCAGTTTGCCGCGGGCGTATACCTGTTCAATATGACTAGGTAAATTATTCAAGATAACCGGGAAGAGATTAAAAAAGACGGGATTTGATTGGATTCAATAAGTTAGCTGCTAGTTGTATTCAAGATAAAATGAGCAAGGGCCGTTTAGTTTGTTCAGAACAACAAAACATTCAAGATAAGGCATCTTGCTTATTTTGACCTTTTAAAGACTTTTAAAACTAGCTTATCAGAAGTTGTAGAAAGGGACTAGGTAAGTTAAGTACAGCTAGCTGATTATATGCTAGCTGTCTTGTTGGTCAGTTGGATGAGATCGGCCTCAGCTTCATTTTTCGCCAAAATCTCTCTAACCTTTTGTTCTGACAGGTTATTTAGGCTTAAAGCGGCTAATCTTCGGATACCCGTTAAACTAATCAACTCTTGGTTTTCTTGGCTGCAAAATTCGAGCAACTTTTCAACGCCTTTTCGTTTGAGCATGTGGATCACAATCTCTTTTTCTTGTTCGCTTAGAGAATCCATAATTTTCATCAACTCATTAGCTTTTGAGGCCTTGTTTGATGGTTTAGTTGTTGCTTGTGACTGACCGCTAACAATTGCAGCGACGTGTTCAGGCAAATCTTGCACTCGGTACGCAAAGGCTCTTCCTCTAACTCCAGGTGTTGTAACTGAACGTTTTTCCCACCCCTCATTTCTTGCTCGCTTATGGAGCCCTGCAAGGGATGTGGGTAAACCACCAACACCAAGGAGTTCACTAGCAGGCACCCATTCTTGATCTTGGATCATATCAACCTCCAGATGAAATTAACTAAGGAAATATCTATTGATCATAGTTAATTTCAAAAATATTTATATCAATATCAACAACATACAAAGAGCGTGCGAGAAATTTGAAATTAACCAGTTGATATTTACTAAGTTAATATCTAACATTCCAAGTACACACAGTTGAGTAACTCTCGGGAGTTACACGCATGAGTTATAGAGTTTGCCATAGAAAGCGCGTGGGGTGTTAATCGTGATTTTAGGTGAGGATTGGGATTCCGCTGATATCAAGGCTGAGCTTGAGAAACGTGGTACTAATTTATCTCGCTTATCGAGAGAAAATAATTTAAGGCCAAGAACGTTAGGTAATACTTTGCGAGTCCCCTATTTAAAGGGAGAAGGGATTATTGCGCAGGCTATTGGAGTTCAACCAGAGGTTATTTGGCCAACCAGATATGAACGTCGCTCACGGAGGAAGAATGTGGGTTCCAATGACTGAATTAGCTTCATTTTGTGGTTTACCTAGTTCACTTGCAGGTTTGCATAAGAAAGCTAAGAAAGAGTCATGGCGGACACGTCTTAAAGCAGGGGTTAAGGGGCGTGTTGTTGAGTGCGAAATAAACTCTTTACCTGTTGTAATTCAAAAAGCACTGCGTGAACGCTATATAGAACAGCTGGTGGCTACAGAGAACAATGTTTCTGAAGTGAAGGTTGTTACCAGGAAGGCTCGTAATCCTGATGCAGTCCAGGCAATCGAAGCATATCGCGGTTCGCCACAACTGATGGAAGAACGCCTGAACGCGCTGACCGAAAATCAGCGTCGGGTATCTGAAGCAAGGGCTGCGCTGGTGGTGGAAGTGCTGAAGCTGGAAAGCGACGGTAATCTCGGGCGGCTGAAAGCCATTAACTATCTTGTCGAAAAAGCCCGTAAAGGTGAACTACCGGAACGCCTGCAACAGGCCGCAGTTAACGCCAATGCAAAACGTGGCGCTAATCGCACCATCAGTCGTGACCCGCTTTATCAGTGGGTGCTGAAGTACAACCAGTCACAGAACGCCGCAGAACGGCTGCTGTTACTGGCACCAGGAAAACGCGACGAAATAAAACCGGAAGAAATTAGCTGGCTGCCTGAATTTCTGGCGCAGTATCGCCAGGTGAACGGCAGACCTATGTCTGAAGCCTACGAGGATTTTGTCGCGGAATGGCAGCGTCGCCATGCAGACGAACCGTACATGCTGGAGGTGATGCCTTCTTACGATGTGGTTCGTTATGCCATGAAGAAATTGCCGGAAGTGGTGAAACAAAAAGGACGCGTTACTGGCAGTGAATACCGTCAGCTTGAAGGATTCACCCGCCGCGACTGGATAGCTATGCCGGTGAATTATGTCTGGATTGGTGACGGTCACGGTATGAAGCTGAAATGTGCACATCCGATCCACGGGCGTCCATTCTCACCGGAAGTCACATTTGTGATCGACGGTGGAACCCGGTTTGTTGTTGGCTGGAGTCTTGACCTTGCCGAGAACGTGTTCGCCGTTGCCGGTGCGATACAGCACGGCATTCGTAACCACGGAAAACCGTTTCTGTATTACTCGGATAACGGTTCTGGTGAAACGGCTGACATGCTGGACAAAGAGGTCGTGGGTATTCTGCCCCGCCTGGGGATTAAACACCCAACAGGTATTGCCGGTAATCCACAGGGGCGCGGCATTATTGAACGCCTGAACCGGACACTGCCGATGCGTATAGCCAGGAGGTATCGCACCTATTTTGGCAAGGGTGCTGACCGGGAATCGTTGCGTGTACTTAACCGTGATCTGCGTTCAGCGTTTAACGCCCTGCAACAGGACAAGCCTCTGAACGACCGCCAGAAAGCTGCAATGCGCGAGCTACCATCGTGGGCGGAGCTTATTGAGGCTATTCGTGAAGGCGTGGAATGGTACAACAACCGCCCGCATTCTGAGCTGCCTATGAAACCGAACGGGCGGCATTACAGCCCGGCAGAGTTCAGAAAAAAACGCCTGGCAGAAGAAGACACCGAAATTGAGTGGCTGAGTGATCTTGAGCTGCGCGACATGTTCCGCCCGATGGTGGAGCGTCCGGTAAAACGCTGTGAAATCAAATGGCTTGGCAATATTTATTACGCGCCGGAGCTGCGTGACGAACACGGTCGCAAAGTGCTTATCAGTTATGACATTCATGACGCCGAGCGAATTACGGTACGTCGCAAGGACGGCAGCTTTATCTGTGAGGCGATATGGAACGGCAATAAACGCGCAGCCTTCCCTGTCAGTGCGGAATATCACAAACAACAGCAGCGTATTAAAGGGATGCGCAAACGCGCTGAGGAAAAAATTCGCGATGCTGAAGATGAAGGTATTCAGATTCTGGAACACAAACAGGCTGAACCCTGGCTGGATAATGTTTATCGCCCGGTTGGTAATGTGGTGACCGTTCAGCAACCGGAATATGAAGAAGAGCATGACGAAGAATTTGAACGCGATTTCAGACTGGGGATGCAAAAACTTTTTGCCATGCAGGAAGAAGATGATCCGCTGGCCTGAATAAAAAAACAGTCCGCGGGAACGGACTGTTAAACAAGGAAAACAAAGTGAATCTGTAATGATGGAGGAAATACTATGACTGATATTGATGATGTTTTCAACACTAT
This sequence comes from Escherichia sp. HH091_1A, assembly GCF_030295175.1. Classification (NCBI taxonomy): domain Bacteria; kingdom Pseudomonadati; phylum Pseudomonadota; class Gammaproteobacteria; order Enterobacterales; family Enterobacteriaceae; genus Escherichia; species Escherichia sp. HH091_1A. The sequence continues at coordinate 5,261,038 of NZ_AP025747.1, forward strand.
TAATACGTTGATCAACGAGGGCGACAAGCCCCAGGAAGATATTGCTGATGAGGCCGGAATGTCTCCGGCAACACTCTCGGCTCTGCGTAAAGGAGAATACAAAGGCAATGTCGAAGGTATGCATGACAAATTACAGGAATGGTATCGGGTCTGGCAAAAAGGGCAGAATTTGTCAGGTGCCCCCGGCGTTGTGAAGACCCAGACATTTTGTGATTTGCATGAGCTGTTTAAAACAGTGCGCTCACTCGGGATTATCAGTGTTGTTGTTGGCGTACCGGGTGTCGGCAAAACTTTTGCTGCACGGGAATATTGCCGCAAGACAGCTAATGCCTGGATGGTGACGCTTGCACCGGCACATTCGAGCGTAACGGAATGCCTCCTTGAAATAGCATATGCGCTGGAAATTAATAATCCGGGAAGAAATAAGGGGAATATAACCCGCGCCATTCGCAGAAAACTGGGCGGTGGTAAAGAAACCAGTGTCCGTGTGAACCCCCTGCTGATTATTGATGAAGCTGATCACTTAAGTGTGGATGGTCTGGAGCAATTACGCGCCATTCAGGATGCTACTGGCGTGGGGATGGTTTTAATTGGCAACCCGAAACAGATGGCGGATGCCACCCGTCGTGGGACTGATGAACTGGCTCGTTTGTTCAGCCGTTTTGCCATGACAAAACAACTGCGCAAAGTGAAAAAGACTGATGTGATGGCTGTAGCCAAAGCATGGGGAGTAACACAGGAAGATGAGCTGGATCTGCTGATGAGGGTTGCCGAAAAGCCCGGGGGATTGCGTGTATTAACTCACACACTGAATCATGCGTGGCTGGCGGCGAAAGGTGCTGGTTCATCCCTGAATAAAAGTCACATAAAAGCGGCTTTTAAGGAGGCTTACAGCAACCCTAAGTTGCTGAACTGGCAGTAAGGGGCATAAACCATGATGTCACGGAATATCAAAATGGCAACGGAAGTAAAGACCTGGTTACAGGAGCGCGGCAGCCACGTCAACGAATCCTGGCTGGGCGTGGCCCGCCCGGTGCTTGAAATCACCTGCCCGCCACCGGAGCTGGTCAGAAACGCTGTCAGGATTATGGAGCATAAATCAGGGGTTGCCCGTTCAGTATGGACGGCCCGCCTTAATGGCTGCCAGATTATCTGGCGTTAATAACGGCTTATTTATTTGTGAGGAATAACAAAATGGCAAAAGTGATCTTTGAATTTAACAGCCCGGAAAGTATGGAATATCAGGGAAAAGACGCTTCATGCATAAGCATGACCGTGCGAGCAATTGAACTTTCCCCGGAGGAGGAAACCGGACCGCATGACGCGCTTGCGTGCATTGTTGAGAGCATGGGACCGGAAATCATTGAAAAGGCATCCAGAGAGCTACTGAAATCAGCACGAGCCAAAGGACTGAATGCAAAAGGCAAGTTGCTACCATTTGATCCAGATGCAATCAAACATTAATTCACAAAGGAACGCTGACAATGAACGCCAAAATCAGAAACGAAATTCAGGCATTAATTCGAATTAAAATGCGTAATAACAATGGTGGAGACTTACGCGAGTTTATTTGCGCGCGCGAAGTTGAGGGGTATGGTGAAAAACTTACCTGATTGCATTTGACCATTACAGCATTTGTGCGCGTTATTGTGGCGAAAACATCTCTAATGCCATCACGTTTGGCGGTGCGTTTAACGAGGATTTATGGGAATACGTCATGGACCGCGAATACATCAGCGCGTCAGACCCGGACGCACGGGAGCAGTGGAAGAACATCTGGCGCGATTACCGGCAAATGGCGAAAGGCTGGACGCAGGGGACGTATTCTTCCCTTGCCCTGAAAGCGGTTCAGCTATCTGTGCGGCATATGCTGTCGGCACGATTCGAACTCCCGGTGCACTGATAAGGAGGGCATCATCATGATAACCCCTAGCAAAAGATGGTCACGTGAAGACCGGGAATTTATCGAAGCCAGTGTCGGGAAAATGACTGTTGAAGAAATGGCGAAAAAACTGAATGTTGCCACAAGCGCCCTGCGTGCGCATGCCAGAAGGTACGGAATATCGTTGTGTGTATACAAAATCAGTGAGCGCGACAAATATTTGTGTCGTGAACTTTATAAAGAAGGCCTGGCTATTCATGTGATAGCCCAGAAGATGGAATTAAGCAATCGGGCTGTATCCAGCATTGTATACAGCGAATATTAATTAACAGGAGCTTTATTTATTATGGCTAAACCAGCAAAACGAATCAGGAATGCCGCAGCAGCTTATGTTCCTCAATCCCGCGATGCCGTGGTGTGTGATATTCGCTGGATTGGTGACCTCCAACGCGAAGCGGTACGACTTGAAACGGAAATGAATGACGCTATTGCTGAAATTACGGAGAAATACGCCTCACGGATTGCGCCGCTTAAAACCCGTATTGAAACCCTTTCAAAAGGCGTTCAGGGGTGGTGTGAAGCGAACCGTGACGAACTGACGAACGGCGGCAAGGTGAAGACGGCCAACCTGGTAACCGGCGATGTGTCATGGCGTCAGCGCCCACCATCGGTAAGTATTCGCGGTGTGGATGCGGTGATGGAAACGCTGGAGCGTCTTGGTCTGCAACGTTTTATTCGCACGAAACAGGAAATCAACAAGGAAGCGATTTTACTGGAACCGAAAGCGGTCGCAGGTGTTGCCGGAATTACAGTTAAATCAGGCATTGAAGATTTTTCTATTATTCCGTTTGAGCAGGAAGCCGGTATTTAATACCACCACAAATATTTAATTAGTTCACTTTCTTTTAATTATGGCGCGATGCGTCAGGGGATTGCTCGCGCCTGAATCTGATATACGGGAAATAAAAAATGATTAATGCAAAAGTTCTGAGCGGCGTCAGCACATTATTACAGGTTTACGGCCGTCTGACCTGTGGCGTTCTGGCTGAAAAAATGAAGATGCCACCTTCCTCAATGGTGTATTTCCTGCGTGATGCGGTTGATGCCGGAGTTCTCACTGAATGCAACGGATTTTATGACGTTCCGCGCCCTCGTCCGACGCCGCCAGTAATACGAAACGCAACAACGGAGCACCCCGATGTTGATGATGCTCAATGGTGCGCGTTCCGCCGCTCTTTGCCCTGGCTGGAAGGCAATGCCATTCCGGCACTGGCAAAAGAGTTTGCGACAGGTGTACTGACCTGCGAGTCGGTTCACATCGTTGCAGAAGTGGATGATGAGATGTGCAAACAGGGAATGCCCCGTTTTGCAATGGCACGTATCGATATCCGGCTGGGACGTTTTATTTGCAGTTTAAGCTCCTGGAATATCACCGACCATGTGGTGCGTTATCTCATTATTGATTATTCACCGGTTCCGGCGGCAACACAGGAAGTCAGCGGGCATGATTAAGTCAATTGGCTTTGTCCTGCTGGTTGGCACCTGCGGGAATGATGCCTGCGATGCCATTCCGGTAACGGAAAAAATCTGGCCCACAGAGCAAGTGTGTATACAGGTGATGGAGCGCATACAAAAACGTTATCCCAGTGAAATCTTTTATTGCGAAGAGGTATTACGAAATGAATAACGCAGAGAAAAATGAAATTAAATCCACATCCGCCAGCACCAGAAAACATCTTTATGATTTTTATGTTGCCTATAACCAGTGGTTAAAAAATGGTGCACCAGAAACAGAGAGTGAAATATTTGTTCAATATTCAGGATTATGTGCAAATGCTTGTCGTTATTTTGACGAAATCGGAGTGGATACCGAAGATATATTAGAACAATTACGTGCAGATTTTATCGCGAACGAGTTGGATGAATTATTACCTTTCAATGAAAGTAGAGCGCACTATCATGAGGAATGCAGACTTGGCAGATGTCACCTGAATTCTGCTCGTGTGGCATGGGTCGAAAAACACTGCATTAAGGAGATGGGACATAATGAGCCGCACATCCCTGATTAAATTAATTCATGTTGCCCGTCGGGAGTTGCAACTCGACGATGACACTTACCGAGCTTTTCTGGTGCAGTGCACGGGCAAAACCAGTTGCCGCGAGCTGTCCGTTGCACAATTGGAACAAGTGCTCGATGCCATGAAAGAGCGCGGTTTTAAGAAGCAGAAAAAACATCCCCGCCGTCGCTTTAAGGGGCATGTCACACCACGCGAGAAGATTTACAAAATCTGGCAGCAGATGTTCCTTGATGGTTTCGTTTCCGATATCAGCGACGCTGCGCTGGACAAATACGTTGAGCGCCTGACGGCCAGACGTAATGGTGGTCAGGGTGTTTCCACGCTGGCCTGGTGTCATGGGGAATCGTTGCAGGTTGTGCTCGAAACGCTCAAACAGTGGCATATGCGCTGCATCCGTGAAGCCTTTGCCCGACATGGTGTGCCTTTACCTGTGAGCGAAACCGGGCGGGAGCTGCGCGGATATGATGCACTGACCAGTGCGTATGCCCGTGCACGAAACAGCGGGAGAATTGCTGTATGAAACAGATGAAAGAGCAGGATTTATTTGAAGACTGTCAGGACGACAGTGTTCTGGAATATCTCCACGATTATCAGGAAAAATATGCTTACCCGGCGCTACTTTCAGAGCTGAATGCTCTGTTACGACAGGAACTGAGAAGGCTTGGTGTTAACCCTGCCCACTCCCTTGAGCTGGTAGTGGCGATTTGCAATCATATCGGTGGGATTCAGATATATGTTCCGCAAGGGAAAATACTGGAAAACCTTATCAGAGACATGCGCATCTGGCGTGATTTTGATGGAAAAAACGTAGCGGAGCTGGCGCAGCGTTACAAAGTGACATACAAAACGGTATATCAGGCCATCAAAAGAATGCGAAGGCTGGAGCGTGGAAAATATCAAATGCAACTATTTAAGGATGAGTCATGAAATATCTTCCCCTTATTCTTTTACTGAGTGCTGCTTCTGTACAAGCGGCGGATACATTCCAGCAAAGAGTCAAAGATGTTTTTCAGAATAAAACCTCTGTTGACTACACCGACTGGTACGCTAAAGGTGACACCGCCATTGCTGAGTTTAAAGGATTTAACTTTGGGGTATATCAGGATTTAAAGGCATCCGTGCGGAATAACGAAATCAACATAAAAATGCAGTATGTTACAGGGCCTGTTCGTCCTGATAGCGAACAGTTCGCACAGATGACATCTCTTTTGTGTGAAACTGTGTTTGAGCCTTTTGTTGCCCCTGATTATGTTCCCCCAACATCATGGGATGATGATACACCCGCCCCGCTAAATTTTATGTACGTGGGGAAGTCAAAGGAGGATGAAGATGCTCCTGTCGAAAAAACAGTGAATGGGTGGAAGATAAAAATTGAACGTTCAGCAATGAAGACCACATGCTCTGCCCGCAAAGTTAACTGAGTCGATAACCTGATATTCAATGAAGCCGGTAAATCCGGCTTTTTTTATGCCTCCGGCACCATGAAGCAGACCACGTTTAAATCTGCTTCACAGGTGCTTTTATGGTAAATCAAAAATTCTCCCCGGCTTTTGAACATGCGCTGAATTTCATTCTGCGTCCCGATATCGAAGGCGTCTATGTCAATGACCCCACTGACCGTGGCGGCGAAACCAAATACGGCATTTCTGACCGCCGCGACGGTGTGATTGACGGCCAGACCGATGTCAACGGCGACGGCAAACCGGATACCCGCATCAGGGATTTAACCCGCGAACAGGTTGCGCAGATTTACTGGCGCGATTACTGGCTGCCTGCCGGATGTGACCAGTGGCCTGATGGCGTGGCGATGTTTGTGTTCGATGCGGCGGTTCAGCATGGCGTTAAAAAAGCCATCAGGATTTTGCAGGAAGCCGCTGATGTGGATGCTGACGGCATCATCGGCCCCCGTACCCGTAAGGCCGTGAGCCAGTCCACCCCTGACTGGCTGCTGGCCCGCTGCATTGTCCGTCGTTCCCGCTTTTATGCCGACATCATCAAATCCAAACCCGCCCAGGGCAAATACCTGAACGGCTGGTTTAACCGCATGGAAAAGCTGACCGACGCCTGTCTGGAAATCATCGATACCCCTTTGGGCATCATGTCCGCCACGCGGGGGTGATATGGGCAAAGGCTGGGATGCCTCTCTGAAAGCCGGGCGGCGCGACCGCCTGCGTCAGGAGGTTCTGCACCGCATGGCCGGAGGTCCGCCCCCGAAACCGCTGGACTATACCGGCCATGACGGCACACACGCCAGCTACTACATGCGTGGCTGGAACTCCGTGGATACACGGGACATTTTCTGGCAGTGCCAGAAGTACAGGGAAAAATTCAATGTGGAAAAAGGTTATGAACAAAATTTTAAAACTATGTGACTGGCTGATTTGTTCCCGACTGATGAGAACCCCATGGCCGCTGGCCGGACTGACGCTCTGTATGTTCATCATCAGCATGTTATGTGGCTGGCGATCGTTCGTGCTGATGTTGTTGTCCTTTGCCGGGGTGGTGTTGTTTTCATACAGCGCAAGCCTCGGGAATGTGCCATTTCGCCTGCTGCCTGAGGTCCGTTACCGGGCTTTTGGTCGCCACATCATCGTGTGGTCATGGGTGGTCTGGGCGCTGGGATATTTCTGCTGCGTCTTCAGCACGCTGATGATGATGTCACCGGCACACCCGGTGTTCTGGCTGTGTGGTGGCGGTTGCGGCGCTCTGCTCTGTCTTCAGCGTTATCTGTATGGAGGTTTCCCGTGGATCCGTTAACCCTTTCAGGCATCGCCTCCGTTCTGCTGAAAGCCGGGCCGGGGCTGATTCGTTCCGTCGGGCGCTGGTTTGGTGGCGGTACATCTGCCGCCGCTGACTCGGTGGCCGGTATGGTGGAAAGCGTCCGGGAAAGCCTGCCGGTGGCTGAACAGCAGCGCGTTCTGGAACAGAAGATGGCGATGTTACCACCGGAACAACAGATACAACTGGAAACCCTGAAAATTCAGCTGCAACAACTGGAGGTGGAGCGGCAGAAGCTGGTGCTGGCTGACCAGCAGGCCGCACACCACGAACAGCAGGAAACCATCCGCAATGGTGACAATGCCACGGACAGCTATGTGCGCCAGACGCGCCCGCTGCTGGCCCGCCTTTCCTGTTACAGCGGTCTGGCCTATGTGCTGTTGCTCTCCTGCGGCCAGATTGCCGGAGCCGTTGCCGGTGCCAGAGGTATCACGCTGCATATGCCAACACCGGACTGGGATATCACGCTGATGTTGCTTACCCCTGCGCTGGGCTATCTCGGCGTGCGAACCCTTGACGGCTTTGCCCGTTACAGCAAATCAAGCCGTCACAAAATGTCTGCGGGGCTGAAATGACCGATGAAATCGACCGCATCAGTGAAGTGGTTCTGAACGAGCGTCAGTGCGTCGTTAAAGCCTGGCAGACGCGGACAAAAGAAGCGCCCCACAGTCGGGGCTTCTGCAATGACTGCGGAAACATCATTCCGGCACAGCGCCTTGCGGCGCTGCCGGATGTGGTGACCTGTATTGACTGCCAGCAGATGCGTGAGCGCAGGAGGAAGACGTGTCCTGGGAAGTGATCCGGGCCAACTGGCCCATTTTATGGGCGCTGTTGATGACAGCGATAAATTTGCTTCAGCTGATTCTGGCAAAGACTTACGTCAAACGCGAAGAGTTTGATTCGCTGCGTTCCCGTGTGTCGGTGATGGAAGGTCTGGTGAATCAGCTCCCCGACCGCAATGAATTTCACCGCCTGCAACTGGATATCAGCAACCTGCGGGGCGAAATCCGGGAACTGGGGCCATCCATACGCCAGGTTTCCCGCATCAGTGATTTGTTATTAGAGAACGAGTTAAAGGAAAAAAATTAATGGCGATGAAAGAGATCCTCACTGAAGACCGTCGTCTGGTGTTGCTGCGTTCCCTGCTGGACTGTGGCGACAGCGCGAATGAATCCGTGTTGCAGACCTGCCTTCAGGCCTACGGTCATAAGGTATCCCGTGATGTGGTGCGCACCCAGCTTGCATGGCTTCGCGAGCAGGGGCTGGTTCGTCTGTCTGATGTGGGCGGCTGTTACGTGGCTGAAATCACCGGCAGCGGCGAGGATGTGGCAAACGGTCTGTCCGGTGTGCCGGGCGTTAAAAAACCCCGTGCGAGAGGCTGAGCATGCCCCGAAAACTGAAGCCGTTAAGCCGCGGAGAACGTGCCGTCATATGGCGGCTTGCGCACTGCCTTGTGCTGGCGGATATCGAACAAAACGCTATTGCCCGTGCATACGAACAACAGACCGGAAAGCCCTGGAGCCCGGATGCACCGGACAGCCCCATGAGACGCTTTCTGCGGTCATCACCGGCATGTGCGCGGCTGTGGAAGCTGCTGGGTAAGGATATCCGCTCCGTTCGCGAAGAAATATACGCCGGTCTGAAAACACCGGGAACTGAAGACGGGGGCCGTCGTGAACCGTAAAAAGAATCCGATAAGTAAAGCGTCCCGTGATGAACTCCGCCGTCTGGCGCACAACCTGACATGGCGGGAAATCCAGAGCGGCGCGCTGAAATCTGCATACGAAAGTTTACAGCGTAGTGAGCAACAGGAGGGCAAACATGGAAAATGAACAACGCCCCACCCGTGGCCGTCTTTCCAAAGTGGATTTACTCCCGGACAGCATCCGGGAGCAGTTGCATCAGATGCTGCGGGAAAAGCGGCACACGCAGGAAGAAATCCGCGAAGCCATCAACGCCCTGATTGACGAACACAACCTGCCGGAAGAGATGCAGTTAAGCCGGACGGGTTTAAACCGTTATGCCAGCCGCATGGAAAAAGTCGGGGCCAAAATCCGCGCCTCCCGCGAAATGGCCGAAGTCTGGGCGGCAAAGCTGGGTTCCGCGCCAACATCAGACGTCGGCAGGCTGCTGATGGAGTTTGTAAAAACGCTGGCCTTTGAAACGTCCATGTCGATGGCAGAAGACGACAAACCTGTAGCACCAAAGGCGCTGGGGCAACTGGCGCTGGTTGCCCAGCGTCTGGAAGCGGCAGCCATGACCAGCCATAAACGCGAGAAAGCGATCCGTGATGCGTTTGCACAGGAGATGGCTGAGAAAACCGAAGAGCTGGTCAGAACGGGTGGTCTGTCAGGCGGTGCGGCTGACACCATCAAACGAGACATTCTGGGGATTAGCGCATGACACAGATGAACACGTTCAGTGAATCCGATGTTCTGCTGCCGTATCAGAAACGCTGGGTGGCGGATGATTCAAAACTGAAAATCGCCGAAAAATCCCGCCGTACCGGTTTAACCTGGGCGGAAGCGGCAGATGCAGCACTGACCGCATCACTGAAGAAGGAAAACGGCGGGTGCGATCACTTTTATATCGGTTCGAATAAGGAGATGGCCCGCGAATTTATCGACGCCGTGGCGATGTGGGCGAAAGCGTTTAATGCGGCAGCGGAAGAAATCCGCGAGGAAGTGATCACCGACGAAGACAAGGACATTCTGACGTTCGTCGTGTACTTCGCCAGCGGTTTTAAGGTCAAGGCGCTGTCCAGCAATCCGGGCAACATTCGCGGGATGCAGGGGAATGTCACCATCGACGAAGCGGCGTTTCATGAAAAACTGGATGAGGTACTCAAGGCGGTCACACCACTGACCACGTGGGGCGGTAAGGTTCGCCTTATCTCCACCCATGACGGCGTGGACAACCCGTTTAACCAGCTGATTCAGGAGAGCCGCGCAGGCAAAAAAGATTACCGTATTCACACCATCACGCTGGATGACGCCTGCAGTGACGGGCTGTACCGGCGGATCTGTCAGGTACGCGGCATGGAGTGGTCACCGGAGGCCGAGGCGGAATGGAAAGAAGGCCTGCTGCGAAATACCGCCACTCGCGAAGACGCCCTGGAGGAATATTACTGCGTCCCGAAAAACGGCGGCGGCACGTATATCCCCCGCTCAATGCGTGAACGTGCAGCCCGTGGCACCGGAAAAGTGTTGCGCTTTACCGGCACACCGGAATTTAACGCACTGACGGAAAGCCAGCGCCGGGCAGATATCCGGGAATGGCTGGAAACGGTGGTGCGCCCTGAACTGGAAAAACTCCCACAGAACCTGCGCCACTGTCTGGGGGAAGACTTTGCGCGTTCGGGTGACCTGACTGTGCTGGCCCCGGTGACGGTGAACGACGACACCACCCGCGAGGTGCCGTTCCTGGTTGAGCTTGCCAATGTGCCGTTTAAACAGCAGGAGCAGGTACTGTTCTGGCTTTGCGATCGTCTGCCCCGTCGTGACGGCATCAAAATGGATGCGCGGGGGAATGGTCAGTATCTGGCAGAACAGGCGGCGGAGCGGTACGGCGACGAGGTGGAACAGGTGATGCTGTCCGTGGCGTTTTACCGTGAAAACATGCCCCGTTTCCGTGCGGCGTTTGAAGATGATGAGCTGATCCTTCCGAAGCATGAAGACGTGATCAATGACCTCGGGGCCATTCAGTTACTGCGTGGCGTTCCCGGCATTGATGATTCACGAACCAGAGGCAGCGACGGTCACAAACGTCACGGCGACGCCGCTGTGGCCATTTTCCTGGGCTTCCTTGCCAGTAAAGATGACTGCCACCGTTACGAACTGCACCGTCTGAACCGCCCGGCGAAACCGGAAGAACGCAACGCGCGCCGCCAGATGAAGCTGACGCGCGGCCTGAAAAATGAGGGAGGTTTACTGTGAACCTGAAACAACAGGCCGGGGCCGCACGCCGTCTGCTGAACCCGGCAACCGGTGAGGAAGACACGCTGAAAAAAGAGGCGCTCAATGAAGCACAGGCCCGTCCGCGTCAGGCTGGCGTGCGTCCGGCCTCGCCGGGCATCAGCATCGCTTCCGGGCTGAATCCCGGCAGGCTGGCAGGCATTCTGCGCAATGCCGCCAACGGTATCACGCGTGATTTTTTTATCCTTGCCGAAGAGATGGAAGAACGCGATTTGCATTACGCCTCGGTGCTGCGCACCCGCAAGCTGACGGTGGCAGGTATCGAACCGGTGGTGGTGGCTGCCAGTGATGACGATGCCGACGTGCAGCTGGCGGATGCCATACGTGCGCTGATGGAAGCCCCGCAAATCCCCGAGCTGATGTTTGATTTGCTCGACGGGCTGGGAAAAGGCGTGGCGGTCTGTGAAATTTTGTGGAACACCTGCAACAACCACTGGGTGCCCCGTGATTATGAGTGGGTTGATCCCCGTTTTCTGAAAGCCGAAAAGCCCACGCTGCGCCGGTTCCGCCTGCTGACTGACGATGAACCGGTGGATGGCGTACCGCTGACACCGGGAAAATTCATTGTTCACCAGCCGCGTCTGAAATCCGGTCTGCCGCTGCGTAACGGTCTGGCCCGTCTGGTGGCAGTAATGTACATGCTGAAATCCTATACCGTGCGCGACTGGTGGGCGTTCGCAGAAAAATTCGGCATTCCGGTCACGGTGGGGAAATACGGCCCCAACGCCACGGAAGAACAAATCCGTGTGCTGATTGACGCGATTGCGTCCATTGCCTCGGATGCCGGGTGTGCCATTCCGCAGTCCATGCAACTGGAGATGCAGGAAACCGCCAGCCGGAATAACGGCGGCGCGCTGTTCCGTGAAATGGCTGAATGGTGCGATGCGCAAATCAGTAAAGCCGTACTGGGGCAGACCATGACCACAGATAACGGCAGTTCGCGTTCACAGGCGGACGTGCACAATCAGGTGTGAACCGCCCCGGAAATCCTGGAGACTAAACTCCCTGAGAAAGAGGTAAACAGGATGACTAAAAATACTCGTTTTTCCCCCGAAGTCCGTCAGCGGGCGATTCGTATGGTTCTGGAAAGTCAGGATGAATATGACTCACAGTGGGCGGCAATTTGTTCCATTGCCCCAAAGATTGGCTGTACGCCGGAGACTCTGCGTGTCTGGGTTCGCCAGCATGAGCGGGATACCGGGGGCGGTGATGGTGGGCTCACCAGCGCTGAACGTCAGCGTCTGAAAGAGCTGGAACGTGAAAATCGTGAACTGCGCCGCAGTAACGATATCCTTCGCCAGGCTTCCGCTTATTTTGCGAAGGCGGAGTTCGACCGCCTCTGGAAAAAATGATGCCACTGCTGGATAAGCTGCGTGAGCAGTACGGGGTCGGACCGGTATGCAGCGAACTGCATATTGCCCCGTCAACGTATTACCATTGTCAGCAACAGCGACATCATCCGGATAAACGCAGTGCCCGTGCGCAGCACGATGACTGGCTGAAGAGAGAGATACAGCGCGTATACGATGAAAATCATCAGGTGTACGGTGTGCGTAAAGTCTGGCGTCAGTTGTTACGGGAAGGAATCAGGGTGGCCAGATGTACAGTGGCGCGCCTCATGGCGGTTATGGGACTTGCCGGTGTTCTCCGGGGTAAAAAGGTCCGCACTACCGTCAGCCGGAAAACCGTTGCCACAGGTGACCGCGTAAACCGTCAGTTCGTGGCAGAACGTCCTGACCAGCTGTGGGTGGCTGATTTTACTTACGTCAGCACATGGCAGGGCTTCGTCTATGTGGCGTTTATCATTGATGTGTTTGCCGGATACATCGTGGGGTGGCGGGTCTCATCGTCTATGGAAACGACATTCGTGCTGGATGCGCTGGAGCAGGCGTTGTGGGCCCGTCGTCCGTCTGGCACCATCCATCACAGCGATAAAGGCTCTCAGTATGTGTCACTGGCCTATACGGAGCGACTAAAAGAAGCCGGATTACTGGCATCAACAGGGAGTACAGGCGACTCGTATGACAACGCGATGGCTGAGAGCATCAATGGTCTTTACAAAGCGGAGGTAATACACCGTAAGAGCTGGAAAAACCGTGCAGAAGTGGAACTGGCCACACTAACGTGGGTGGACTGGTATAACAATCGACGATTGCTGGGAAGGCTGGGCCATACTCCTCCGGCAGAAGCAGAAAAAGCTTATTATGCTTCCATCGGAAACAATGATCTGGCAGCCTGAGTTCACAGATAAAACACTCTCCAGGAAACCCGGGGCGGTTCAAATCGGTGCGAGCGGTGTCACTACTTAGCGTGAAGTTCCCTGTCATAGATGCTGGCAAGGTAAATTTCACATCCTCATCCGGTAGTGAGTGTCCATAAACATCTTTCACACTGGCAGTCAGGGTAACGGTATCTGTATTGTTAGCAATCGTACTGCCCGATCCGGCATTCAAAATAATTACCGATTGTTCCCTGTTTGGGACCACGGTAACCGTAACCGACTGGTGAATATTTTTATCCGCCTCAAGCGAGGCATCGACGGTATAGTTACCTGCTTTTGAACTGGTCAGGTGCACCCGCGCAATCCCGGACTGGTCAGTTGTGGCGGTCGTGTTGTCCAGTTGCGAGTCAGTTGGTGCCACAAAATTCACTTTCATATCTTTTAACGGGTTGTTATGAAAGTCTGTGACGGTGGCGGTCAGGGTACTACCCTGGCTATTACCAGCACTAATGGTATCTGGAGCGGCAACCAGTTGTTTGAGTTTTGGCGTATTCGAATCGCTAACAAATTTCGCAGTTACCCGTTGAGTAGAACCATTTGGCAGCGTAGCGCTAATCGTATTTTCTTCCGCAACCTGACTTATCATGTTGATTGTGGCAACACCATGTGCATCAGTATTTTGTTGCGTCGGTTCTACAAATTCCGCGCTTCCTTTCTCATTCTTAAAGGTGACCTGATGATTTCTCAGGGGATTATCACTCTCATCAGTGACGTTAATAGTGATGGTATTAAACGTCTTTTTATCGGCGTAAACGTCATTATTCGTTGCGGATAATGTAGCGACGTGAGCCTTATTCTGGTTTGCTTCGATATTATAAATATGCGATTGCAGAGGAGTATTCCAGTTGTGAAGGCTAAGTTGTGCCCTCAGGGCTGCTCCTTGCTTATGGGCCGGATAATTCGCTGCATAAACGCCCGGATGCTCTTCGTGCCAGACAACCGTGGCGCCTGGTTTGCTGTTCTCGACAGTGACGGCTTTTACCAACGCGTCTTCTTGATATTCAACCGGTTTATTGTTGTCGTCTTTCAGTTCTACCCTGACTTTGATGTCGTCTCCGGCATAATACAATATGTTATCTATGGATATTGAAGAATGGTCGCGGGATGAGACAACAGGGACGATATTAACGACGATGGATTCTTTTACCGCACTCTCACCGTTAAGTTGCGGTGTCAGTGTTACTGAACCTGAAGTCGTTCCTGCAGTCAGCATCTGTGTGTAGCTACCATCCCCGTTATCTGTCCAGTCAGACAGCGTGATATCCTGAACACCTTCACTGCGGGTTTGCAGTGCCAGCCCCGGAACCGGAGTTCCGTCGGAATCGTGCGCAGTCACAGTCAATGTGGTAGTCGATTTTTTATCTGCTGCCAGGGTTAGCGGATTAACGGATAACAGAGAATCTTTCTGGCTTAATGTCGGAGCCTGGATGACGACCATGCTTTGCTCACGATGTGACAGATTACCTTTTACATCCTCAGCGGTAACGTCTATCGGCCACGTATTATCGGTTTCCGGGGTGTTAGTGAAGCGGTAACCAGGCAGCGTGACCGTGATATCTTTTCCGGAAGTGCTGACTTTTCCTCCAGCAGATTCCAGCGCAGCAGCGTCGATTTTATAGCCTTTCAGGGCATATTTGGTCTGTAGCGAGGAAACCAGCGATTTTATTTCTCCCGATTTCCCTTTCACTGGGTCCAGCAGACTCAGGCGGATAAGCTCTTTCTTGCGGTATTCCAGAACGATGTTGTTGTTGCGATCAATCAGGTCATAACGACTACCGGCCAGACTGCGCCGTCCGGCCACTTCGTCCGGGTTAAGCTGTTTCTGCATTGAGCTGCTGGGTTGCCAGGTCAGATCAACGGCAAACCGTGAGTCATTTTCACCTTGTTTCCCCTGACGCTGCTCTGCACTGAGAGTCAGAAGCGGGAAGGGGGTATAGTTGAGGCCTGCGGTAATAGCATGGGGATTACTTTGACGATCATTCTTGTCAAACAGCGCCACTTCATCGCCATAGTATTGTTCATAGACCAGTTTTCCACCCAGATGCGGCCAGGCAGGTAACCAGCCTTCTGCGCGTAAATCCCAGCCGTTAGCCGGGCGGGCTTCGTAGTCATTATTCAATTCTGGTGCGCTACGCCAGCCGGTCAGGCCGATATAAGCATTGCTGCTCAACTTCAGATAGTCACGCCAGTATTCTGCGCCAAGTCCCGCGCGGGAGTGATAGCGGCTCAGGTCGTGATCAAAAAACAGGTTGATGCCTGACATCCAACTGGGGGTGAAGTAACGCCAGCCTAAACCGGTGTTGATCTGGGTGCGATCGTCCGTTCGATGAAGGGTATGCTGGCTGAAGAGCAGATAATCGGGTGTGTCATACCATGGATGCAGGAAGTCGAATTCCGAATTTTTCAGGCTAAAATCTTCATCCACGCCCAGAGAGATTTTCGCGGTGCCAAAGTTATTTAACCAATCAGTCATCGTGCCAGAGGCTTCTGAAGACGCCCAACCACGCGCCATGCTGCTTGCCTGCTCACTATTCATACCTTGTGAAAGCAGAGTGCCAACTCGCTGTGAAGTACTGGCTATTTGATTCTCCAGTGTGTTTTCGGCATTCGCCGGTGATACGGCATTTTGTAGCTCATGACTTCTCTGCGAGGTTGTTGCCGGAACATCCAGTTCTTCACCCTGACGCACGTTATCAAAGCCGCGAGCAAAAGTACGAAACTGATTAAGACGACGAAGCTCTTCCAGTGAAATACCGAACCGGTCAGCAACACTTTGCGCTGATTCCAGCGCGCCAAGCGTGTAAGGTACGGTTTTATTTTCTGTAAGAGGGGGAGGAGATGAAACTGTCATCTGGGGTTTAGCGTGTACCACATTTTGTGCCGTCGCGATGACGGGGAAAAAAATTTGTGTGAATAAACAAACTCCGGCGGCCAGGCGGCGTATTTTGTCACCCAGACCGCATAAAGAGTTTTGATCATTATTTTTTATTTGCTGCGCATTTGTCGAAGCCATAGTGACCTTCCGTGAAAAAACAGAATTAAACGTGTTTTTTCTAGCACGGAGGTATAAAACGATCCTGACTATAATATGACCAGAAATAATGAATTAGTCGTAAATTTGCTAAACCATGAATAATAGTGGCGGTGGCTGAGCACCGCCAAAGAACAAGGGTGTTTTAGTTATTTTACGTGCTGTACTGAAAAGTTAAATTCATTAAATCAACTAAGAGTAATTCGTATGTATTTTGAATATTTGCATCCCGCAGATTAACGCTGCGATAAATAGCGCAGCTGCGCCGCAGAGCGTGGCACTGGCGAGCGCCGACGTTCCGTTGCCGAGCATGCTGGTCAGCACCGGGCCAAGAATTTGCCCTATACCATAAATAAGTGTCACAAAGCCCAAAAGATTAAGATTTCCCGGCACGCTAAGCTGGCGGGCGATGGTCATCACCAACGAGGTAGTCCCCATAAAGGTGCCGCCAAAACCAATACTGCTGATGATGAGTAATAAAGGAGAGCTACTGGCGAGGGTTAACAGCACGCAGACAGCCTGCACCAGCAAATTTGCGGTCAGGCAAGGTAATGCTCCCCACCGTTTGGCTGCCCATAGCCAGCCAAAGCAACCTGGGACAATTGACAAGCCAACCAGTGTCCAGAGGTGAGCCGTCAGCACAGGCTGGCCCGCGTCTTTCGCCATGAGCGGCAGGTACGTGGCGACGATGATATAACCAAAACCCGCCAGACCATACAGAATCGCCAGTAACCACCAGCTCATGGGTTGTCGGGCAATTTTTGCCAATGGTGCTGGTGCGATAATATGTTTCTTCGACGGAATGAGCAGCGCCAGAACAAGCAATATTATGGCAGAAAGTGCCCCGGCACCTTGCCACAACGTTTGTGAAGAGAGGGAAAAATGCAGGCCTGCCAGTACATATTCATTACCCAGAGCAATACCGACGCCAACGCCAGAAAATAGCGCCGCAAGAACAAAGGGATGGCGGGTGTGTTGCATGATAAGCGTCGAGCCGAAAATCAACATCCCGGCGCTGGCGACCCCTGCCAGAAAGCGAATGATGAAAACCAGAAGAAACGGCGGCAACCACGCCATCGCGAGGATTAATAATCCGGTTGCGAGGGCGGAAGTTAACAGGAATGGGCGCAGGCGTGAGGGCAAATGAAACGCGCCGAATGAAAACAGCAGGCTCCCCGCCAGATACCCGGCATAGTTACCACTGGCGATCCACGAGAGTTCGCTAAAGGAAAACTCGCCTTCCGCCAGCATGACTGGCAGCATCGGCGTATAGAGAAAGCGGCCTAAACCCATACCTAGGGTCAGAACCAGCATCCCGAATAACGCGGTGCTGAAAGAAAAACGTTCTACGGGATGCGATGTCGAATTCATGTTCTGCCTGATTTGTATTAATTGAGTTAACAATTTAATAACAAAAAAGCGAGCCTGCCAGACTGTTATTGTGATTTTGTCGACGTAAAGCGATAAAAAAGATTGGGTTCGCCAACGATATAGATGTTGCCACTGGCATCCATCGCTATCCCTTCCGCCTGCTTGATGTTATGTGAAAGGCCATAGTTGCCTTTGGTTAACGACATTTCGCCGATAACGTCACCTGTCACGGTCACTTCCTGCAGGGCGCGTGACTCATGTGACAACACCAGTAGCGTATTTTTCTGTGGGTTAAATTCCGCACCAGAAACATCATCCAAAGTAAACTGACGCTGCAATGCTTTATCTTTACTGATATGCAACTCATCGCTACGCAATAGCCCGGTTACTTTGTAGACCTCTATCGGATTTTTCTCTTTAAAAAACCAGAAGGTATGGTCCTGAGAGGAATAAGCCAGCCCTTCAAAGCCACAGTTGGTTGGCGTTTCCTGCAATGGGATTTTTATTTTTTTGAGGATGCTCACTTCCGAATCAGCGTTAAGTGAAATCACATAAATGGCATAATCACGTTCATCACTGATGACAAATTTATTATCACCAATGTATTCAATCGTCTCGAGATCCTTAACGAAATCGAGCGGAATGGTGCGGATCAGATCGCCCTCGGTCGTCATTTCAACGATGGTTGCAGGTTTGTTGATAGTGCTAAACAAAGTATTGCTCTGCGCAGACCAGGTCAGTGAGGAGATATTTTTAGTTACTCCTGTAATCTCTTTACCATCGATAGTGGCCTGATAATTCTGAAACCCTGCGACATGCTGGCTTTTACGGACGCAGGATTGCACAAAAAACAGGCTTACCGCCACGATGGCGCAAAGAAAAACGATAAAGGTGATGCGCTTTTTCAACTTGTTGCTCCTTATTATTGCTTTTTTCTCGTCAAATTCAGTGCGACAGATAAGGAGTATACGGATGAAGCTTAATGAATTCTTAACGCGGGGCGATGAAATAGTAAACGCCGCAGGGGAGTTGCGGCGTTTGTCTTTGGATGGCAGAACATTTTCAGCTTACGTTGGCTGACAAATGCGCCTCATCCATGAATGATAGATGAGGCGGTTAACAATTTATATCCTCTGCCATACTCACTCTGTTTGGGTGATTATTGAACTATTCGTCAACTATATACGTTGGCTGATAAGACGTTAAACCCGGAATGGAAAAACTGCTATTCACTTCTTTCTTTAAACGGGCTTGATTAAAACTGTTACTGTCCTGTTGCTCGGTACTGTTCTTGGCTTTTTTATCGATATTATCATTGTAAAGATATGCACTCTTAAGAGAAACATTATTCACTTTGGCATTGAAAAAACAGGCATTTTTAAAAATCGTATCTATAAATATCGTATTGAACAACCATGCATGGTTAAATAGAATATTAGAACCTTCTGTACCAGTGAAATTAGTATTGTTAAATGTTGCAGCAGAAAAGTTTGTATTAAACAGTTTGCATTTTGTTAAATTAGCGTTTGTAAAATTGGTAAACATGCAGACAGTATCAGTAAGATCATATTCTGAAAGATCTTTATCCGATAGATCGGAATAATTTAGTATTGCTCCAGTAAGAATTACTTTAGGTGTACCAGGTATTCGAGGTGTTGCAGGTATTTTAGGTGCTCCAGGTATTTCAGGTATTTTAGAAGTATCAGATGTTGCAGATGTTGCAGATGTTGCAGATGTTGCAGATGTTGCAGATGTTGCAGATGTTTCATATAGAATGACTGATGTGAAATCTATGTGTTCAAGATAAGCCTTACTAAGGTCACTTCCAGTAAAATTAACGCCAGTGAGAACTTTTCCGCTGAAGTTACAGTTTCGTAGATTTGCGTTTTTGAAATTTACATAAGTCAAGTGGCGAACTTTACGAAAATCATTATTTTCTAATGTGGCATTTTCGAATTTTGCATTACGCAGATCACAATCTGTAAAATCCACGCCTTCACAGATCGTACCGGAGAAATCCGCTTTTCTAAGAATGCTGCCATTAAAATTGACATTCCTTAGAGCCATTTTAGACAAGTCTATGCCGGTTAAATCCATTCCCGCTAAATTCAACCCTTTGATACACCGTTGACCCGTTGAATCTTTAGGAATAGCAGTGCTAATAGTATTGATAACAACATCACCTATCGTGAAGGTCATTGTAATTTCTGCGTCAGAGATAGAGAGTTTTCGCGTAAGGCGTTCACTCTTATCTCCAGTGATACTCTTCTGAGCAACGTAAAAGCGCTCGCATGTATGACAAAATCTTTTCCAGCTCTCATTTGGTGTCAGATTATTGTCCGGGAGGAAGTTAGCAATGCTATAAAGATCGTTCAGAACGCTATTTCTTATTTCAGGAGAGGCGCACTCTATAATTTCAGAGGTGGATATTGTATTTTTTATTTTATCTCTATTATCCGTGAGATTTCGTGATCCTGATATATTTGGCTGCTGGTGATTTTCTCTGTAGTATTGCAGCACATTTTCCCATTGTAAGTTTGTCAACGAGATAGTTTCAGTCTCGTTATTATTATCCCGTATGGTTAATTGACTTTCTACTGGGTCAAAAGAAATCATGAAGTTATTCAGATGTCGATATTGATGAGTGGCATCTAATTTCACTTCAAATGAATTTGAACTTTTGCAGGCATGTGTTAAAAACTTATCAAAGGGAAGGTATTGCTCTTTTTCTACGTGCTGTGGGTCATTTCGCAAAACAGAGAAAATGCTCTCTTTCAAATTGTTCTTGTCAATATAGATTGGTAGTTGCGCTTTTTGTTCCATTATTTTAATAAACTGCTGCAGTTGCTCGGTTTTAACATTGCAACTATGACTTATATCTTTGTGGTAAACAGTTAATACGCTTTCATTATCATCTTGTCGATTAAATATTATTTTTAGATCGTTAATTTCAAACTCATTTAAACCATTTCTTTTGGTTTTGGCGATGATTTGTTCTGTTGTTGATGAATATCGATTTAAGGTTAATTCGAGATTGTCGGGATTAGAGATAAGGTGAATAAAAACATTCAGTACACGCTTAATAAAACCATCATTCAAATGATTTATATCATAATTAATTTGTTTTTGTATGGTTTCAATTTCCGTGTTAATGTCAAATGGTTGGTTGCTTTTTTTATGGCAAGGTTTTAGTCCCGAATACATGTCGAGTGTTGGAAGAATATCGCCGTATATGTTAAATGTGGAGCCCATATTTTTATCCTTGAATTGTGAAATATTCTTCTAAATCTAAAATAATCAGGGGGTGTGGGTAAAGATAAGCTTCACACTGAAACTTATCTTTATCATTACCACACCCGGTAATCATTTTATTGCTCTATGTATAATTATGGGTTTAAGTATAATACAATGTATATTGTATTTTAGACGCGCAATAGCAAGGTGCTATCAAAAATCGCTCATTTTGTGGATGGGAAATATTTCACAGCAGGCGAGATATTTAATACAACTTCCTTCATGCAGGATTATGTGCAGCCAAATATCCGGGCGTTATATTTAAAGATCTTATTGCCTGGTTGACGCTTCTGAATCGTAATGCACCACGCACTGCCAGTTGCTGCCCTGTTGGCAATATATCGCTTCGGTCTGCCCAGGGATCACCCATTGTATTTCCTCGCCGGGCAGACAGGTCAGCCAAATGCATAACCCGCAGCCGCCGCGTAAATCACGGGGAATATCGCTGACGCGAAAAGTCATGCCCGCTGCCTGCAACGCCTTGCGGGTTTGTATGACGCCGACCGTGGAGTGAAATAAAAATAAAAACTCTTTCATCGGCGTTTTCTCACTCGTTGACCAATTACCGCTGCGCCAATTGCGCCAGCAAATTGCGCATCAGGATGGGTATTTACCGGCATTCCCAGGTGAGTTTCCAACATCCGGGCAAACGTCTGGCAATGACTAACGCCACCAGTAAACAGAATCGGCGCTTCACAGGAGAGACGAGCAATGAAATTGGCACTCCGCCGCGCCATCGCGTTAATCACTCCAGCGAGAATCGCTTCTGGCGCGACGCCCGCTGAGCGCAGGCTGATCACTTCTGATTCGGCAAACACCGTACACATACTCGTGATGGCGTGCGGCGTGACATTTTCGGTAATGCTGTCGAGTTGCTCGACGCTGGTGCCAAGCGTGCGCGAGATCACCTCCAGGAAACGCCCGGTGCCCGCCGCGCATTTGTCATTCATCAGGAAATCGCACAGGTTACCGTCGTCATCAAGCTGAATCACTTTGCTGTCCTGACCACCGATGTCGATTACCCCGCGCGTTGCTGGCGCAAGAAACCGTGCGCCCAGCCCGTGACAGGAGATTTCCGTCACCTGTTTATCGGCAAAATCCACCAGTTGCCGCCCGTAGCCGGTGAGCGTCAGAAACGGCGTTGTTTCTAACCCTTCGCGCAGAGTTTCCCAGGCTTCAGTAATTGCTGTTGCCGGGCGAAAGGGTGTTGGAACGAGGAAACGGCGCGTAATCACGCCGTCTGCCAGTAAGATCCCTTTGGTGGCGGTTGAGCCGGAATCAATGCCAATCGAATATGCCACTGCCACTCCTTACAGCATCTCAATAAAGGCCGCGACACGGGTGCTGAGCTGCCCGACATCTGAGGTGGAGTAGTCTGTTTCAATAGCGATATAAGGAATGTTGTGCTGCTGACGCACATGACGTTTAATCGCCAGCGATTCCACCGCATAGGTATGGCACGCCTGCAAAATCACATCAACTACGCCATCGACCTGATATTCTTCCACCATCTGGCTGAGCATTTTCAGGCGCTGATCGTTCGGCGAAACACAGGAGCAGCCAATCGCCAGATATTTATCCGCCAGCGCGTCGTAGACATCGCCCGTTTCTGCCACGCATTGCTCGGTCGCTTTCGCCCCGGTGCAGTTTTCATAACCGACAATCCAGCCGCCATTCTCTTCAATCGCGCGCACCACTTTCTCTGCTGCGCCGCCAATTGGGCAGCCGGTGATTAAAATGCGTGGACGCGGGTCCAGTCGCTGGCCTTCTTCCCACTGCTGACGAACGCGGGCGGTCATTGCATCCAGTTCGTCAACCAACGCCTCTTTATCGAACCGGAAGGTTGCGCCGTAGACCACTTTCAGAATGTCGCTGCCGCTAAGCGCTGGGGGATTTAACTGCCCAAGATGATAAAAATTGGCCAGTGCGCGACGTTCGCGGTTTTTCAACGCAATGGCGTCGCGCAGAGCATCTTCGCTAATCTCGTGTCCAAAACGTTCCTCTACCGCTTTTTGTAAGCGCAGCATCTCAGCTTTCCATAATGCACGCGAGGCATCGTCCTTAACGCTGTTGGGCAATTGCATCACATGAACAGGCTTAAACTCTGCCATGTATTCATACATTTTCTTTTTGCCGTCGCAGGTGGTTTCACCGACCACCAGATCAGAAAAGTAGAAGTAGGGGCATTTATCGGTTTTGCCGAAGCCATAGCTGCTTTTAATCAGCGGGCAGAGGTTGCGCGGCAGATCTTTCTCGGCTTCTTCAATGGTTTCATCAGAGGTGGAACAGAGCGAAACCACAACCGCGCCGGCTGCCATCGGGATCTCTTGCGGCATAAAGGTGCAGTAGGTGCCAACCAGCGGAATGCCGCGCTCCTTGAGATCCATGACGGTGAGAAAGCCTTTCTGGCGAGCTTCAGAGAACTGAGCGAAAATGGCGGGTAGATCGGTGACAAGTGACATGATTTTCCTTCCCCGTACCACGGGAGATAATGAAAAGAGGCCACATTATTACCATTCTTTTAGTGTGGTTTATTTGATCTCTCTCGCGGTTAGCCACTTAGTTTTTCATGGATTTCTAAAAATTGCCGAGGGGAAACAAGGCCGGGAGCTGCGACAGCAAATACAAAATTAGCCCAATACAACCGCCAACTAGCGTACCGTTGACACGGATAAACTGCAGATCTTTGCCGATATTTAACTCGATTTGCCGCGACATATCCCTGGCATCCCAGCTTTTTACCGTATCGCTGATATGGCGCGTCAGGAATGCGGAAAACTCAGGCGCAACGCGGTGCGCGGCTTGTTCCAGATGACCATTTAACGACGCCCGCAAGGCATCATCGGCAATTAACGTTTCGCCAAACCATTGACCCGCTCGTGCGATACGTTCTTTCACACGAGAATCTTCACTGTTGATATCCGCTTTCAGCCATTCCCGTAAATCCCCCCACAATTCACTGAGATAGCGGTTAAAAGCTTCATCTTCTTTCAGATAGCTTTTTACGGCATCGGCTCGCGCTGCCATTTCCGGATCGTTTTTCAGCTTGTCGATCAGGGCGAAGGTGGCGCGATCAAACGCATGGCGGATCTGATGCGCACGATCGCGACTAATATCATCAAGCAAAGAATTCACCGCGTCAGAAACTAACTCCGCGCTATGTTCGCCCAGCCATTCAGTGGGCAAAATTTTGGCTTTTAGCGGATGCTCGCTCTCCAGCCAGCGAACAATTTGCTGGGCGATAAACTTGCGCGATTTATCGCGCTGAAGCAGGGCGATCAACTGTGCGATCAGCGTATCCAGCAGCACCTGATGGCGATCGTTTTTGGTCATACTCTCCAGCATCAACGCACTGGTGCCGGAGAGATCGACCTTATCAATCGCCCGATGGACTGCGCGCTTAAGCAGGCGCTGAATGCGCGCATCATCGGTCAGTTCAAGAAAACCGCTCATGATCTGCAACAGATGCTGACCAACGCGGCGGGCGTTTTCCGGCTGACTAAACCAGTTGCCAATCAACAACGCCGGTTCGTGACGTCGAATCAATGCCACCAGCGACTGGGTATCGAGAAATTTTTCCTGCACGAACTGGCCGAGATTTTCACCAATCCTGTCTTTATTACGCGGGATAATCGCCGTATGACGAGAAATGATCGGAATCGGCACGCGGCGAAATAGCGCCACCACCGCAAACCAGTCAGCCAGCGCGCCGACCATCGCCGCTTCAGCAATCGCCTTCACGCCGCTCACCCAAAAATTGGGCGGCAAAAACAGCGTAACGACAAAGGTAGCAGCGGCGATAAGCAGTAAAGAGAGCGCCAACCTTTTGGCGCGTCTGAGTTCGATGAGTTTATTCATAACGTTAAGAATAGAGCCTGACGGCAGGATCGCGCAAAAATCACCGCTCCTCCACCAGCTCGGCAGCCTGATGTTGGCGCACGCGATTGAGCAATCCCGCCAGGGTGAAAACGACGATAACGCCCGCCACAACGGCTAACAGATGAAACGGCAAGCGACCGCCGTTAAACCACAGCCAGCGGCCGATTTCGACCGAGACCGACATCACCATCAGGATCACCATATTTAGCGATGCGGAGACGGTCCCTTTCGGTAAGTTATTGGAAAACAGCGTAAAGCGGAATAAGGTCGGGAAAATCAAACCAATCCCGAAAGCATACAGACTGGTGCCCAGCACCGACCACAGCCAGACGTGCGGCGACAGCAGATTGCCGATAATCAACAGCGAGAGGCCGACCAGTTGAATGGGTACGGCACGCCAGATAAACCGCGGTTCGGTCGGATCTTTAACGAAACGCGCCACGATGGCATTCGCAACAATCACCGCGCCGAACACCGGAACCTGTGTCCAGGCGAACTGCGTAGTTGTTAAGCCGCCTGCGTCAATCAGGATCACCGGCGAGACAGCCACCCAGCTCATCATCGGGATATAGCTTAAAGAGATGGTTGCTGCGCCAAAGAGGAACAGACGGTTGCAAAAGACATTACGAAAATCGCGTAATACGCTTTTGGCGCTAAACGGAACCGCGCCGCGCTTCACTGTCTCTGGCATCGCCAGCAGTAAGCCAACAAATGAGATAAAACCCATAACCGCAATGATGGCAAAAAGGACTTTCCAGTGCATAAAGTGCATCAGAGCTGCGCCGGAAAGCGGGCCGATAATCGGCGCAATCAGTACGATGGAGGTGATAATCGCCATCAACTTGATCCCTTTTGTCTGTCCGAACGCCTCCTGCACCGTGACATAACCAACGGTGGCAATAAAACAGATACTGGTGCCCTGAATTGCACGCGCGATAAGAAACTGTGTCATAGACGTTGTGAACATTGTCGCGGCGCAGGCAAGGGTAAAAATTAGCGCCCCGGTAATCAGCACCGGCCTGCGGCCAATTCTGTCGGAGAGCGGCCCCAGCAGCCACTGTAACGCCATACCGCCAGCGAGATAGAGACTGACGGCAGCCGGGGCCAGACTGACATCGGCGTTAAAATCACGGACCACATTAATGATCCCAGGCTGGATCAGATCCGTCGACAGATACGCGGCAAAGTCATACAAAATCAACGCCATCGGGAAAAACAGCGTGGCGGCATGGCGGGCAAAAAAACGTGGCATAACAAACAACTCCTTGTCCGGAGAACCTCAACGGGGAAAACGAAATTCAATACCGTCGGTAATGACGAAAGGCAGGTGAGAAGGGCAACGAGACTGCAAATGTACTGAATTTCATGTAATCAACCACACTGCCTGTGAACACACAGACAGAGAAATACTTTCTGACTTCGGGTCAGAATGTATAACGATTACAAATAGTCATCAGCACATTACACCTCTTTAATTGATGGGTTGCATAGAAAATATACACCTTAAGTGTAATTAAAATTTGCGGTTAATCAAAAGAGCGCGGTGGGAAGGGGAATATCTGCCGGGTACAGGACATGTAAAACGCGAGCTTGTTTCCGGAAAAATGTATCGTTTGCAGAAGAATAAAAATAGCCTGGAAAGCGCCTCGGGGAATGGGAAATTGCCGGGTGAGAGTGGTTTTGTTAGCCGCTAAAGTCAGACCATCTTATCTACAGGTGACGGATCGCCATGACAAACTTCACGACCAGTACGCCGCATGATGCATTATTTAAAACCTTTCTCACGCACCCTGACACTGCGCGGGATTTTATGGAGATTCACTTACCTAAAGATTTACGTGAACTGTGCGATCTCGACACCTTAAAACTGGAATCCGCCAGCTTTGTCGATGAAAAATTGCGGGCGCTACACTCCGATATTTTATGGTCGGTAAAGACCCGCGAAGGCGATGGCTATATCTATGTGGTGATTGAACATCAGAGCCGCGAGGATATTCACATGGCTTTTCGCCTGATGCGCTATTCCATGGCGGTGATGCAGCGCCATATCGAACATGATAAACGCCGACCGCTACCGCTGGTCATCCCGATGCTGTTTTATCACGGTAGCCGTAGTCCTTATCCCTGGTCTTTGTGCTGGCTGGACGAATTTGCCGACCCGACTATCGCACGGAAGCTTTATACCGCCGCGTTCCCGCTGGTGGATATCACTGTCGTGCCAGACGACGAGATTGTGCAACACCGCAGAGTCGCCCTGTTGGAGTTGATCCAAAAGCATATTCGCCAGCGCGATCTAATGGGGCTTATTGATCAACTGGCAGTATTACTGGTTACAGGGTGCGCTAATGACAGCCAGATAACTGCGCTGTTAAATTACATTTTACTGACTGGCGATGAAGCGCGTTTTAAGGCGTTTATCAGCGAACTTACCAGGCGAATGCCACAACACAGGGAGCGAATAATGACAATTGCAGAGCGAATTTATAATGATGGATGGCTGTTGGGGAGGGAGAAAGGGAAAGAAGAAGGGGAACAACGCCTCCTTAGATTGTTGTTGCAGAATGGGGCAGATCCTGAATGGATACAAAAGATTACCGGACTTTCGGCGGAGCAAATGCAGGCATTAGATCAGCCCTTGCCTGAAAGCAAGCGTGATCCATGGATCGAGTACTAATCAGAGACTGATGACAAACGCAAAGCAGCCTGATGTGCTACGCTTATCAGACCTACATTTTCTCTACAATCTATTGAATTTGCGCGGTTTGTAGGCAGGATAAGGCGTTCACGCCGCATCCGGCATGAACAAAGCGTAGTTTGCCTAATTCAGGCTGGAACGTGGCGATGACCCAGCAAAGATAAAACGAGTCACAGGTTATTCATGAGAGGAAATCAGGCGCTTCGCCGCTATTTCGAATTTATTCCATTGCCCGATACACGGCCTCGCCAATTTGCTTCAGTGCTTCGCGATAGGTTTCGCTGAGCGGCAAAGCGCAGTTGATGCGCAGACAATTACGGTATTTGCCGGAAGCCGAGAAAATCGAGCCTGCCGCCACCTGGATTTTCATGCGGTATAGCTGCCGCGCAACGCAAACCATATCGACCTGTTCAGGCAATTCTATCCACAGTAAAAATCCGCCTTTCGGGCGCGTAATACAGATTTCGCAGGGAAAATATTCCCGTATCCAGCAGGTATAAAGCGCCAAATTGCGCTGATAATTCTGCCGCATCCGCCGGATATGGCGATGATAATGACCTTCCAGCACAAACGTTGCCGCCGCCATTTGCGTGGACGGCACATTAAAGCTGCTGATGGCGTATTTCATATGCATCAGTTTATCGTGATAACGCCCCGGTGCGACCCAACCCACGCGCAGGCCTGGTGCAATACTTTTACTGAACGAACTGCACAACAGCACTCGCCCGTCGATATCCCAGGAATGAATGGTCCGCGGGCGCGGATACTCCGTTGCCAGTTCGCCATAGACATCATCTTCAAAAATCACAATATCATGACGCTGAGCGAGAGAGAGAACGGCCCGTTTGCGCGCGTCCGGCATAATAAATCCCAGCGGATTATTACAGTTTGGCACCAGAATGATGCCTTTAATTGGCCACTGTTCCAGCGCCAGTTCCAGCGCTTCAACGCTGATGCCTGTTTCTGGATCGGTTGGGATTTCAATCACTTTCACGCCCATGCCGCGCAGCATCTGCATCGAACCGTAATAACAGGGGGATTCGACCGCGACAATATCGCCCGGTTTACACACCGCCATTAACGCCAGCGACATCGAGTTATGGCAGCCGCTGGTAATAATGATGTCATCGGCGGTGACTACCGAGCCGCTGTCGAGCATCAGGCGGGCAATCTGCTCTCGCAATACTCGCTGACCGGCTAACAAGTCATAACCGAGAACGGTTTGCAGATTATGCTGCACCACCCGGCTTAGCTCCCGCCACAGCGGTTTCAAGCTGGGCGTTTCGACATCCGGCGTGCTTTTGCTTAACGGAACAATGGAACTGTCGCTATGCGCCTCTAGCATATCCAGCACCTGATCCCACTGGGTAATTTCCACCGGGCGCTGCACCGGACGCGTCATCGGCGGTACTGGCGGCTGGGCTTTACGTTGTGCGACAAAATAACCCGAACGCGGCTGCGGAGTGATGAGCTTCATCGTCTCCAGCGTCTGATACGCCTGCTGCACGGTGCTGATACTGACGCCGTGCTCCTGACTTAAGCTGCGCACCGACGGCAATTTCTCCCCGTGACGATACAGCCCTTGCTCAATCCGTTCGGCAAGCAGAGTCGCCAGATGTTGATAACGCGTCATGCTGTACTCCTTATTTGGACCATACAGAGAGAAAAACCGGTACAGATGAGGCTAAAAAACCGGATGCAGATGCTGTTTTAACCTGTCTGTATGTTAAATAAAACTAATATTTGCATCTGTATTGTGAACTGCCAGAAGGCGGATGATGAAGCCTCTGAAAGATGAGGAGGCAGCAGATGGAATTTCACGAAAACAGAGCTAAAGCGCCGTTTATCGGCCTGGTGCAACTCTGGCAGGCGGTGAGGCGTTGGCGGCGGCAAATGCAGACCCGACGCGTGTTACAGCAGATGAGTGATGAGCGGTTGAGGGATATTGGGTTACGCAGGGAGGATGTGGAGTGAGGGGGCAATTCATCGCGGATAAACCGGATTTCGCTATAACCTTCACAAGGAAGTGGTTATTATTGCGTCATTATTGCTTCACGGAAGGACGCCAGGATGAAAGCCACAGAGGCTCGCCTACTCGATTTTTTAAAACGTTCGCAGCAGTTTGTTATTCCCATTTATCAACGGACTTATTCATGGACCGGGCAACAATGTCGGCAACTTTGGGACGACATCATTCGTGCCGGAAAGCGTGACGATATATCAGCGCATTTTATCGGTTCGGTTGTTTATATTGAGCAGGGGTTGTATCAGGTTTCTGGTATTTCTCCGTTACTGGTCATTGATGGTCAACAAAGGCTGACGACCGCAATGTTGCTGATTGAGGCTTTATCGCGTCATCTTGGCGAAGACGAAGTTTTTGATGGCTTTTCAGCAATGAAATTGCGTAATTATTATTTACTCAATCCTTATGAGTCCGGCGAGAAAGGATTTAAATTACTGCTGACCGAGACTGATAAAGACAGTTTGCTGGCGTTAATAAAACAAAGACCGATGCCAGAAAACTATTCCCATCGAATAATGGAAAACTTTACTTTCTTTGATGAACAAATTGCCAAACTCGGGGATGACTTGATTCCCTTATGTCGTGGGTTAGCAAAGTTATTAATTGTCGATGTGGCACTTAATCGTGGCCAGGATAATCCGCAACTGATTTTTGAAAGTATGAACTCCACCGGTAAGGCGTTAAGTCAGGCCGATCTGGTGCGCAATTTTATCCTGATGGGCCTCGAACCAGAGCATCAAACCCGGTTGTATGAAGATCACTGGCGTCCAATGGAAGTCGCTTTTGGTCAGCAAGGTTACAGCGAATATTTTGACAGTTTTATGCGTCATTATCTGACGGTAAAAACGGGGGAGATCCCTCGGACAGATGAAGTCTATGAGGCATTTAAACTACATGCCCGTAGCCAGAGTGTTGCTGAAAAAGGCGTAGATCGGCTGGTTGAAGATATTCACATCTACGCGGAGTATTACTGTGCAATGGCATTGGGAAAAGAAAGTGACAAATCGCTTGCTACGGCATTTCAGGATTTGCGCGAGTTAAAGGTTGATGTGGCGTATCCTTTCTTACTGGTGCTTTATCATGACTATAAAAATGACGATTTGTCTCACGAAGATTTCCTGAGCATAATTCGTTTAATTGAATCTTATGTTTTCCGCCGTGCAGTATGTGCGATTCCAACAAATTCTCTTAACAAGACGTTTGCCACTTTTTATAAGATCATTAATAAAGAAAATTATCTGGAAAGTATTCAGGTGCATTTTTTGAACCTGCCTTCATATCGTCGTTTTCCCAACGATGATGAATTTAAACGGGAATTAAAAGTTCGCGATCTCTATAACTTCCGCAGTCGCAGCTACTGGTTACGACGACTGGAAAACGATAAACGCAGAGAGCGCGTGGAAGAGTTTACGATTGAGCACATTATGCCGCAGAATGAAAATCTGTCGGCTAAATGGCGTGAAGAGCTGGGAATCGACTGGCAACGCATTCATAAAGAACTGTTGCATACGTTGGGGAATCTCACATTAACGCGCTATAACTCCCGCTACAGTGACAGACCTTTCGCGGAAAAACGCGATATTGAAGATGGCTTTAAACATAGCCCGCTCTATTTGAATATCGGTCTTGGACAGTGCGAAAAATGGGATGAAGCCGCTATTCACGCCCGAGCCGATCGTCTGGCCGATCTCGCGGTTCAGGTCTGGCAAGCGCCTTCTCTTCCTGAAGAGGTTTTAGCTGTTTATCGGGGGCAACCGGAGAACAAAACCAGTTACAGCCTGAGTGATTATCCTTTTCTTGCTGATGGTTCGCATAGCCGGGTGTTATTCGATCATCTTCGCGATGAAGTTATGCGCCTGGACGCAGGGATCACGCAGGAAGTATTGAAGCTCTATATTGCGTTTAAAGCTGAAACGAATTTTGTTGATGTTGTGCCGCAAAAAAGCCGACTGCGATTGTCGCTTAATATGCAGTTTCATGAACTGGTCGATCCGAAAGGTATTGCCAAAGATGTGACAAATGTTGGGCGCTGGGGCAATGGCGATGTAGAAATTGGTTTCAGCGACCTCGCACAACTTCCTTACATTATGGGATTAATCCGTCAGGCATTTGAAAAACAGATGGAGAGCGCGTTGGTATAACGTGGCGAATAATACCCGGTAGCACTGGCGCTACCGGGTCAATGTATCAGGCGACTTTCTGTTTACCGGCAATCACCCCAATAAACTCCTGCACCTGCTTCTGTTTACGCGCTGACAGTTTGCACACCTGGCGCAGCGACTGCATCAGTTCGCTCTCTTCGGGGGCGGGTGGTTGGGCGGTGAGGACAATACAGCCTTCCATCACTTTGACATCTACCGCCGTGCCGGTGGCAAAACCGGCGGCTTCCAGCCACTGACCTTTCAGGGTGATGGCGGGAATACGGCTGTAATCCGGGTAGCGACTCGCATAACTCACGGTTAATTGACGGTTATTTGCCGGGGAGACTTCTGCTTCGAACGGTTGTGCAATAGAATGCGTGTCAGTCATAACTGCTATTCTCCGATAATAGTGATTGTGATGAGCGGTGCGGGTGTGTTGGCGCACATCCGCACCGCGCTAAATACCTGGATATATCATCAGTAAATATGGGGAAAGTCCAGCTAAAAATTAATGAAAATAAGATGGAAGTTAGCGTGAAATATAATTTTTGGTGATGTGAATAAAGCGGCTATTGAGCCGCTTTATTGCTTTTTTGAGGGCGGGAAAATTAGTTTATCGCCGCGTTAGTCAGTGCGTCTGCAAGGTGCAGTTGGGTTTGTTTTTTTAGGTTTATATAATTTTTCAATCTATCACAATAAGCTAATAGCATATTTATTCGTTCTGTAATACGAAATTGTTCTTCTAATGGAGGCAACGGTAAAACCAAATTGAAAAGTTTATCTGAAACAAGTTTACATGTGCCATGAGAGGAGCGGTCAACTAAGCATATTACTCGAGTCTCGTTTGCTTTAAGTAAGTAAATTAAAAAATCAGTATTTAATTGATTAGTTGATATGGCTTTCATATCTTGATTAATAGTGACTTCTTTTTTTGTTATTGCTACGGGGAATGTATGGGCTAAAATCATGCCTCGGACAACAAAAATAAGACTATTTTCAGGGATTAGATGTACTGAACTCTCCAATACAGCCTCTTTTGAAATATTTAGTTGACTTTTGGAGATGTAATTAACCTTCATATCCTTTGGTGAAACCCATGGAATATTACCTTTCCAAAAATCAGAATTGTTTTTACTTGGGGTTCCGCCCCCTTTAACTTCACCAATATTTCCTAGTCTAATCCATTCCCACCCTTCCGGCAGTTCAAAAGGTTTTTCCTCATCGCTAATCGGCGGCAACGGTTTTTGTTTTTTTATTTTTCCTTCTTTCACCAGTTGTGCTTTTTCCTGCGCAATTCGTTTGAGCAGTTCAGAGGCTGGTTCATCATTCGGATCCTGCGGCACAAGCTTACCCATTACGGCCAGTTGCAGAATGGTCTGTTTTAATGCATCCACGCTGGCTTCGGTGGTAAATAGTGTGTCGAAATGCTCGCTAATACGTGCCCAGTTTTCAGCCAGTTCCTCGGCGTTTTGGCTGTCTGTAAGTGTTCCCAACAGGGTTTCAACCAGTTGCTGATGTGCGTCCAGACTGGTCAGGGATTGCTGTTCCAGTTGGTCGCAATGGGAAATAAGTAACTTAACTCTGGCTATTATTTTAACTTGTTCATCTGATGGGGGGATTGGAATAATGATATTGTTTATTTGTGCTGTGCTAATATTTGGTATTGCACTACCTAAAGAAATAGATAGATTTTCTTCAATTCTTGTAGATAAATAGTGATAAATGAACTCTTTGTCAACTGAGTAAGTCACAATTTTACCGACTCGTTGATTTAGAAGGAACGTGCTTTTTGTTTTATTAAATCCTAGTTTCCCTGTTGTTGCTCCAGACATAGCAATAACCATATCACCAGGATTAACCCTCATCTCTTCGGGTAATACATTTATTTTTTTTTCACTAACATATGACATACCTGCGGTAGAAATAAACCCGGAACTGTCGATATCACCTATTTTGACTATACCAACTCCAGAATTCTGAAACTCGCTACTCTTAAATGCATATCCATTTGTAAATGAAGCTATGTCATTGATTCTTGCCCACTCCCATCCCTGCGGCAATTCAAATGGCTTCTCTTCCTCACTAATTCCTGGCAGTGGTTTTTGCTTTTTAATTTTGCCTTGCTTCACCAGTTCTGCTTTCTCGGCAGCAATACGCTTCAGCAGCTCCGACGCCGGTTCATCGTTCGGGTCTTGCGGCACCAGTTTACCGCGCACAGCCAGTTCCAGAATCAGCTCACGTAATTTCTTAATGCCATATAAATCAATTTTTCCGGAACTGCCGCGCCCGGCGGTGGAACGGGTTTGCAACGCCGAGGTCCAGGTTTCCATATGATCAACGATCAGCTTTTCCACACTCATTAGTTAACCTCCTTGCCAGACAGCGCAGCGCCAAGAATATCGCGCAGTTGATTACGCAGCGTCTGGATCTCCGCCTGCTGTTTTGCATACTGCGCTAACAGTTCGTCCGGATCATGGCTAACGGTTTCCGCCTGATGTGGGTTTTTAATATCCAGATTGAAGTTACGCGCAATCACGTCATCAATGCTGACTTTCCACGCCTGCTCATTCTCGACGCGGCTGGCAAAACCATCGGCCTCGTTCCCCCACCAGTCGATTTCCGCCTGAAACTCTTCAAACTTCATCGGCTTGGTTTTACTGTAATTTTTTACGCCCGCCGGATACGGATGCTCATAGAACCAAATCTCTTTGGTTGGCTGACCTTTGGTAAAGAACAACAGGTTGGTTTTAATGCCGGTATAGGGGTTAAACACCCCATTCGGTAAACGCACGATGGTATGCAGGTTGCACTCTTCGGTAAGCAGTTTTTTGATTTTGGTTTTAACGCCTTCGCCAAATAGTGTGCCATCCGGCAATACCACCGCCGCGCGACCGTTTTTCGCCAGTACTTCCACAATCAGTTGCAGGAACAGATCCGCCGTTTCGCGGGTTTGCATCTCTGCCGGAAAGTTCTTCTCAATACCGTCTTCTTCCGTGCCACCAAATGGCGGGTTGGTAACAATGACATCCAGTTGCTCATCCCAGGAGGAAAGCGGTTTGTTCAGGGTGTTGTCGTGACGAATTTGTACAGGCACTTCAATGCCGTGCAGCAGCATATTGGTGGTCGCCAGCAGGTGCGGAAGCTGTTTTTTCTCGACACCGTGGATCTGTTGTTGCAGCGTCTGATGATCGGCGACGCTCTTCACGTATTTGTTCTTTACATGATCGAACGCGCAGGCAAGAAAACCGCCCGTACCGCAGGCCGGGTCCATAATGGATTCGCCGAGTTTCGGATCAACGCGATCCACCATAAAGCGAGTGACGGCGCGTGGCGTATAGAATTCGCCAGCATTGCCCGCAGATTGTAGATCTTTAAGGATCTGTTCGTAAATATCACCAAACAGATGGCGTTCGCTGGCGCTGGTAAAGTCAATTTCGTTCAGCTTGTTGATCACCTGACGCAGTAGCGTACCGTTTTTCATATAGTTATAGGCATCGCTGAACGCCTGCTTCACCACGTAGCCGCGTGGGTTTTTATCGATAGGCGCAGTGAGGTTTTTCAACGCCGGGAACAGATCATCATTAACGAATTCCAGCAGGGAATCACCGGTAATGCCCTGCGCGTTGGCGGCCCAACTGCGCCACAAATAACGCTGTGGGATCGGATATTGATAGTTATCCTGCTCCAGTTCCAGCGCCTCTTCCTGGGCATCGAAGATTTTCAAAAACAGCAGCCAGGAGAGCTGACCGAGACGCTGCGCATCGCCATCCACACCGGCATCTTTGCGCATAATATCTTGTAATGATTTGATTACTGAGCTGATAGACATGTTGTATTCCATGAAAAACAAGGCCTTCTGCAACATGATGGTTGCAGAAGGCGCAAAAGAGAGTTGTTAAGCAGAGCGGGGCGGTAATTGGTAGATTTCGTTTTCCAGCTCGCTGAGCGCCTGATTATACCCGTTACGGTCGCCAAATCCGGTTTTAATAATCTCCGGTAAAGTGCCCATGCTGTCGAATGGTTTAAGTTTCAGCACCTGAATACTTTCGATCTCCTGTACGCCCGCATCGGCGTATTTATCCAGCAGATTATCGAGCACGGTTTGTGCTGCTTCAGAGTATTTTGTGAAGTAGTTCCGCTTGCGCACGTTCTCGGCACGCTCTTTGCGGGTTAACGGCGGCTGACCATACACTACGTGGCAAAGCATGTCGAACGGGTCGAGATCTTTACCGACTTCTTCTGCCAGTACTTCCCAGATGATCCCCTGTTGCTCCAGCTCGTGAATGATCGCTTCTTTGCGATCGGCGTCCTGCCACTTGCGGGTAAAGTCATCCAGCGAGGCATATTCTTTGAGCAGTGTTTTGCGGGTGTAATCTTTAAAAGATTCGGTAACCAGTTTACCGTCGGCATCGTAATACTGAACGCGCTGCGCAATAACGCCCACCGCGACACCGTTGACGTGAAACTTGCGGATTTTCTTCTCGTCTTCTTCCGGAAGTGGGCCGACATCATCGGTATCGGTAACCTGGTATGGTGGCGCAGGCGGTTCATCAACGCCTGTTACCTGCTCTTCGTCATGTTCGCTGATTTCTTCGAGTTTCTCTTCAAAATCAGATTCTGGGTCGGCGATATCCTCTGGCGTGGTATCCATGACTTTTTCGGGAATGCCATCGAAACGCTCATCGGCAAACAGTTCGGTGGCTTTTTTAAAGTCGAGGATGGTAAACCAGAGTTTGCCGTAACGTTCGTCGATGCGTGTACCACGTGTGGGGTAGTGATCAATTCTGGGCGGAGTTCGTGCAGCCTGGTAGAACCTGCAAGCCTTGTGTGGCGCGGGGTGTGGTGATTTAGTGTGATTCTGGGCGGTTTTGTGAGAAATGACCAAAAACGCTTTTTTTTGCGCTTTTTTCTGGGCGCTTTTGATCTGGTTCTGCTACAAACTTAACGGGTTTTAAATGCTTTTAAAAAGTGTTTTATCCTTGCCCGTTTTCCTCAAGTTGTTCTCATCTGTTGTGTTCGGTTTTGTTGTGGTTATTGCTGATTAGCTAACAGCACACGCCCCGCCAAAACGAGGCGCTTATGCTGATTTCTTGTTTATAGGCTTAGTTTTTTGCTCCGGTGTGACGGGAACGCGATCACCTGGTGTTCCTGCTCGGATACAGGATTTGGCGCGTTGCAAAATCTCTTTGTCAGTTTCTTCGTTGCCAGCCAATGCCACACTAATGGCATCTTTGAGCGATTCTCTGATGTTCAGGCTTCGGATGACCGTTTCTGGGTCAGCACTTAAAACATGGTCGCCTGTTGCGTGTAATCGTGCCAACACACCGTTAATACCTACTTTGCATAGCGTCGAGAATAACATTTCAGCATCTTCAGGTAGAAGATTAGCCAATATAAGTTGTAATCCGTTCTGCGCATCATTGCACGCATCAGTTAACGCTTTCTTTTGCGTCTTTTTGTTCGCACCTGGTCGTTTGTGATTATCATCAGTACCGCAATCCTCACCAGTTAACAGCCATGCAAGAGATACTCCACACGCATCAGCAACTTTTGCTGCATTATCAATAGTTGGATAGCTATCACCTTTTACATACTTTCTTATAGATGCCTCGGATAAGCCGCTTTGCCGTGCAAGAGCGTGATTACTCATATCTCCCATGGCGATTCTCAGACGTTCGTTAAAGCGTACTATTCCATCATAAGAAAAAGTACGTTTATCGTTAATTGGCGCATTTCCGTTCTTTTCCATAATTCACCATATAAATTAACAGGTTACAAGCATGTGCGTACTTTTGTGCTTGCGCGACTAAAAATACGCAAAAAGTTATTGACCGCGTACTTTTGATCGCATATCTTTTATCACATTCGATAATCGAATTTGATTATCGAATTCGATAAACGTGAGAGGATCACACAATGCAGTTGTTGAGACAAGATCTAACCGACCTGTTTGTTCGTCGCGGTCATGACTGGTCAGCAATGGCGATTCAAACAGCGTTAAAAAATAAAGGGATTGATTTACCCTCGCTGGAAAAAGCACAAGGATTGAAACCCGGTTCCATGCGGAATGTGTTTTATCGACCGTGCTCCAAATACGAACAGGTAATTGCCCAGGCTGTTGGCGTAACGCCTGATGTGATTTGGCCAAGTCGCTATTTGCATGAGACATCGCAAATAGCGGTGTAAGGTGGAATCGTGTGGTTTGTAGTGCGGGATTGCCTGGGATTATCCGGTTTTCCATCAGCAGAAAAAAACATCCGGGCACGTCTGGATCGTCTTGCTGAAAATAACCCGGAATGGAAGCGCAAGCGTGAAGGCACCAAAGCATTCGAGTATCACATCGACTGCCTGCCCGCTGAAGCGCAGAAAGTTTTACGTAAGCGCCTGACCCATCAGGTCCTGGAAGATGCACAACTGCCCGCCGTGGTTGAGCAGAAAGCAGTTAAAAACGTCGCCGTTCGCGATGAACTGGAAGTGATGGTCAAATGCCCGGAACTGGCATTACGCGAAGTCCAGGCACTGACCGACAAGCAAAAGGCCATTGCTGATGCGCGGATATTGCTGGCTACTGAAGTGCATAAACTGCGTGAATACGCCGGAATGACCAGGAAGGCCGCGTTAAAGCACATCGTTGATGGTGTGCGCATGGGGGCGTTGCCTGACCGCATTATCGAAGCAGCGAATACTGCAAATGCACGTCAGGGAAAGCGAACCGGTGTCAGCACCGGCAGCCTGGATAGCTGGTACTCCAGCTGGGTGATGGCGCGCGGTGATGCCAATCAGTTACTGGCGTTACTGGCTCCCGGTCATCATAAGGGAACACCGTGGGAGCAGGTCTGGTGGTTGAGCGATTTCTTTATGTTCTATCGCTCATGGAAGCGCCCGACCGTTGAATACGCTTATCGCGAGTTTTCAGCCTGGTGGCATGAGAAACACGCGAATGATGCGGGAATGCTGGCGGCACTGCCTTCAGTTCACGCAGTAAGACGGGTGTTAAGCAACGTCCCGGTGATTGTTAAGGAGCGTTTCCGCTCCACCGGTTCAGCCTGGCGTTCGCTCAATCCTTTTGTGCGGCGCGACTGGAGCACATTACCGGTTAATGCGGTATGGGTCGGGGATGGTCACTGTATGAAAATGACTGCGTTTAACCCACTGACCGGCAATATTTTCCGGCCAGAAGTGACGCTGGTTATGGATGCGGGTCAACGCTTTGTTGTGGGCTGGTCACTATCCCTGTCGGAGAACGTGATAGCCGTTGCTGATGCGTTACGTTACGGCATGGCGCAGCACGGGATACCGCTGATTTATTACTCCGATAACGGGGGCGGTGAAAAAAACCGGGTGCTTGATGCCGATATTACCGGGATTCTGCCCCGGCTGGGTGTGGAACATCACACGGGGATACCAGGTAACCCGCAGGGGCGCGGGGTGATTGAACGGGCAAACAAAGGAATACCCAAAGACGTGGCTCTGAGTTTCCAGACGTACTGCGCAAGGGATGCAGACAAGGAAACCGTAATGATGCAGCAACGGATTATGCAGTCAGCCATTAAGGCCACCCACAAAGGGAAAGAACTGACAAAACGGCAGGTTAAGGCGAGGGATGAAATCCCCACCTTTGAGCAACTGCTGGCAGCCATAGAGCTGGAGGTCAGACGCTATAACAACCGGCCACACAGCAGCCTACCCCGCAAAGAGGATGGCGAATATTACAGCCCGGCAGCGTATCGCCGGAAACTGATAAAAGAGCAGAATGTTGAAATTGATTTCCTGTCGCCGGAAGAACTGCATGAAATGTTCAGACCGGAAGTGACGCGCAAAACATTTCGCGGGGAAATTCAGTTATTCAACAATATTTATTACTCATATGAGCTGGCCGCAGAGCACGGGAATGAAGTCAGGGTCAGTTACGATATTCATGATGCAAACAGCGTCATTGTCCGGCGGGCTGATGGCTCTTATATCTGCGATGCCATCTGGAACGGTAACAAGGTTGATGCCTTCGCTAAACCAGTTATCGAACAAAAACTGGAGAAACGCGTCAGGGGCCGCATTGCACGGGCCACGCAGAAAATCGAAGAGGCTAAACGCGAGCTTACCCCGGCTATTACGCAGAAGCCTGACTTTAATCTGGGATATGGACTGGAACGCCCGGAGAAAAAGGAAAAAGAAGAACTTTATTTATTCGCATCTGAACGCGAGCGCAATTTAAAGAAAAACGGCACAAACAACCATTAATTTAAAAGGTATTTAATTATGAGTTTAATTACGCAATTAAATGACGTAATGGCCCGTCGCGGCTATACGCAGACCCACGTCGCCCGTGCTATTGGTCGTAGCAGCGCCGTTATCAGCCAGTATTTGCAGGGTAAATATCAGGGCGATATGTCTGATATTGAAGAACGCATTTCTGCCTTTGTGACCCGTGAGCGGGAAAAAGAAAACAGCCGCCGTATTAAAGCAAAGTTTGTGACCACCGGTATGGCTGCCAAAGGACTGGAGGTGCTGGCCTACGCTCACCTGGAATGTGAAATCTGTGTGCTGTATGGCGCAGCAGGTCTTGGCAAAACAATGATTCTGCGTGAATACGCCGCCAGAAACCGGGATGCGGTCCTGATTGAAGCCGACCCGGGCTATACAGCCAGAACACTGCTTGAGGAGCTGTGCCGCCAGCTGGGGGTAAAAGTTCGCGGCAATATCCACGAACTGATTGATGCATGTGTGCGAGAACTGCGTGATTCCGGTCGCCTGCTGATGGTGGACGAGGCTGAACTGCTCCCCTATCGCGCACTGGAGGTTCTGCGCCGTCTGCATGACAAAGCGGGTATCGGGATTGTCCTGGCGGGTATGCCACGCCTTCTGATTAACCTCAAGGGACGTCGCGGTGAGTTCGCCCAGTTATACAGCCGTGTGGCGCTGGCGCTTAACCTGGGCGATACGCTGTCGCAGGAAGATTTTAACCAGATAGCTACCGGGCTGATGCCGGAAGCAGCAGAACCGGAAATCAGCGAGGCGCTCTACGCACGCTCACTGGGTAATGCCCGCCGCCTGTTCAAACTGGCGCGCGGTGTGTACCGGATTTGTGATATCAGCGATGCACCGGTCAGTGTGCAGGCCATTGATAAATTCGCAGAAATGTTAATTCACTGATGGAGAACAAGACGATGGACAAGCAGACCATTAACGCCGTCCGTTCCCGTGCCCGTGTGGCCATCCACACCACCGGCGGTCGCGTAACTGGGCAACATCACCGTTTACCTGTGGTTTATGCCTGCCCGCCCGTGGGCGGCCCTGTATGGCCGGTAACGGAAATCATCCAGACATTCAGCGGCCTGCGCCGCGTGGTGAAAACGTCCTGTATCGACGGCTGCACCGTCGTATGGCAATAAGAGGAAATCAGAATGGCGGTTAAGTTAGAAGTAATTATCTATACCGATGAAAAAGGCTGTGTTTTAACCCAGACCACGGGGAGTTATTCGAAGGACGGAGCTTCCGAAAAGGAGTTTCAGGTGGCAACAAGATTACATGATGCTATCAAGGAAACGCTCAGAAATGACTATAACGGCGTGAATCTTTTTTCTGAAAATGTTGCGCCTCGCGCACATAACACACATTAATCTGTAAATATCACTGAGGTAATTTAATTATGACGACTGAAAATAAAGTTAAGCAATATACAAAAAATAAAGTGCAGGAAGGCTACTGGGTTGATGCCCGTGGTGTGATGACGCCTGAAAGTCTTATCAAAGATATTGACCGCGACCGTGAGCAGCTGGTCGGTGAGCTTGTGGAGATGGTGATTGCTGCCTCTGCCTCACTGCGTGAACTGAAACTGCGTGCGTTTGGTGATATTCAGGCATTTATTGACCTGTCGGCGGAGAAATACGGCGCTGTGAAAGGCGGTAAAAAAGGGAATATCA
This sequence comes from Escherichia sp. HH091_1A, assembly GCF_030295175.1. Lineage (NCBI taxonomy): Bacteria > Pseudomonadati > Pseudomonadota > Gammaproteobacteria > Enterobacterales > Enterobacteriaceae > Escherichia > Escherichia sp. HH091_1A. The sequence goes on from NZ_AP025747.1 coordinate 5,302,385, forward strand.
CACTTTACAGCTTTGACGGGCGTTACAAGATTCAGCGCGCCATGCAGGACCGTATCGCGCTTGATGAACGCATTCAGACCGCGAAGGCACTGATTGATGACTGTCTGGCTGACTGGACGGAAGGAGCGCGCCCTGAAATTAAAGCCATCATCAGTGAAGCATTCAGCACGGACAAGGAAGGCAACATTAACACCGGGCGCGTTCTGGCTCTGCGTCGTCTCGATATTACGGAGGAACGCTGGGATAACGCCATGAAACTGATTGGTGAAGCCGTCCAGGTAATTGGCAGCAAAAGCTATATCCGCGTGTATGAGCGCGTCGGTGATTCTGCTGAATACCGCGCAATCCCGCTTGATATTGCAGGGGTTTAACATGCATCAGGATATCAAAGAGTACAGAGCCGGAAATAGTTGCGCGGCGTATTCGCTGGGCGCGTCCAGAGCAGAACAACGCGGCGATTATGCCGAGGCTGAAAAGCTGTGGCGTAAGGCAGCACAAAGCCCGTGTAGCACCCTGCGCCGCATCTGGGCGGAACACCGGGCCGAGTTCTGTGCTAATGCTCACCTGAAAGGATGGAAGCCACGCCATGAATGCGAAGAACTTTAATAAGCAGTATCCGGTAGGGACTCGCTTCATGCACACTGCACATCCGGCGTTGCGTGGTGGTCGTGTGGTGAAAACCGTTTCACCTGCCAGAGATTTTAAATGTGGTTGTGTGGTTGAAATTAATGTCGAGCCTTATTTCGTAAAAGTCGAAACACTGAAAGCACCGCATTAATTTAATTTGTTTTTAATTGTTATTTAAAACAGGCGTAAACCCGCCGGGGCTGGCTTACGCCTGAATCTGAGGAATTCATTATGGAAAATAAAAGCAAATACATCGCCAAAATCAAAAAGCTGTTACGCCTTGCCAGAGGAACATCAAGCCCGAAAGAAGCCGCTAACGCTATTGCAAAAGCCCAGGCTTATATGCGCCAGCATGGCATCAGCGAAAACGACGCTGAATTGTTCGACATTCAGGAAGCTGCCAGCGCGGGTGCGCCGAGTGATGCCAGTACACCGCCGCGTTATATGCACATCCTGTGTGACCTGGTCTGTAAAGCCTTCGGTGTCGAGTGTTACATATCCGGCGAATACCGGGCTTCTGGTTCACTCAAACGTCACGTGCGTTTTTATGGCTCTGACAGCCGCCCGGAAATCGCGGCTTACGCGTTTGATGTGCTTTCCCGTCAGATGATGGCAGAGCGTAAGAAATATCAGGATAAACACTGCAAACGTTGTGGTCCGTCCACGCGGGTAGCCCGTGGCGACCAGTTCTGCGAAGGCTGGGTCTTTGGTGCCCGTGATGTCATTGCGGTGTATGACGTCTCCCCGGAAGAAAAAAGCCGCCTTGAGCTTTACAGAAAGAACCTGCACAGCACTAAGGGGCTGCGCGACGGGGATATGCGCACAGCTAAAGCGTGTCGAGGTGCAGAGTTTGCCGCTACAGCCGGTTTTATCGCCGGGAAAAACGCCAGACTGCATCAGGGGGTTAATGGTCAGAGCAACAGACCGCTGGCACTGGGGAGGGTGTAACGATGGCTTTTAAACTTCTTAGTGTTACCGAAGCAATATACCAGCCGCCCGGAGAACGCCACGAATACAGGATGAATGACGGTAGCGCGGTGGTTGAGTTCCCCGGATATCCGGGGGCTTCCCGGTGGCGGTTCTATGACAGTGTGGGACGTCGGATTATTAAAAGAACCGTGCACAACAATATGAAGGCTGCCGTAGAACGTCATAAGAGAAGGTTTAACTGCAAATGAAAATTGAATTTTATGACCATGGGGTCACCGCAACTATCACTATTTCTTGTTGGTTCTGGGAGTTCCACCGTTACTTCAGAGTTGTAGATGCTGCGCTGTTTGTTGCACCGGGAGCGTTACATCACAGTGGAATCGGTATTGTTATGAACACTGTCATCAGCGGTAAAACGGTCCCGATGTTGCGGGCGTTTAAAGTGGCAAAACAGGAGGCTTGCAATGGTCATTGATAAAACGATAACGATCGATGTAGCCATGAATACAGGTCTGGCGCTTATCGGTTATGGCTATATCACTTTTATGTCATTCAGGTGGTTGATTTCTTCGTTCTTTAAGCAATGTGAAAAACGTTGCCGCAAAGACAAGCGCGTGAAGGCACTAAATGCGTTTAATGACGCTTTTGATATTGACCGTATGCAACAGGGAGACCCGGCACGCGTAATTACCCAGGGAGATGTCGTGATTTTGGTATACCGGAGTGAAAAAAATGAACAGGAGGCGGCGCAGTGAACCAGCAAACCAGAATAAGCGATAAGAGCCTGACCAGACTGATTGCCGATGCTGACAAAATGCTTGATATGCGCGGACCGATTGTAGACAGAGAGTGGTGGATGCTTTTACGGCAGTCCCTGGTTGAACTTCAGGAACGCCGGAGTGCTGGAATCATTCCAGTGACGCTGAGAGTAAAGGAGCATCAGGTCAGAGAGCTGGTTAATCAGTTACGAGATGTGGCAATCAAATACCACGGAACGCAGCAATTACGGGAGCGTATTGCAACAACAGTCATTTATTCAGAACTGGTTTCAGGGGAATAATCAGATGAAAAACCGTAAGGCAAAAATTCTGTTAGCTCGCAGAAACGGTGTTGGGGTCTGGCGATGGTTGAGGATTAGTAACAGACGAGTGAGGTTGACGGGGTGTCGTGGTGTGATGGGGCACAGTTGTTGCAAAAAGCCCAGCGCGGCGCAAAACCGCTGGAAGAATCACACTAACGCAAAGTAATTAAATAATAACCAATAGCAGACCAAAATATATGTTTTGGTCTGCCAAAAGCGATGTTTTGGTCATTATGAAGATTGAACAAATCGGAATGGCAGCCTTCCGGCAGCAGGCTGAAAGCGGTGGCGTGGATGAGTTCGTCGTGCAGAGGTTCGGTGGTGTGTATCACCTCTTCGCTGTGAATCGCCGCGCTGGTGTGTCTTATTTTCTACAGGAACGCCGTGGCGATTACAAGACGTGGCTGTCTCTTGACCGTGCCGCCGCGTTCCTGTCAGGGATTGGCGTTTCACGTTTTACCGTGCGTTTTGAGGATAACAAACATGCTGAAAAAGATGATCGGAGCCATTAAAGCCGGTCAGGCGTATCTGGGGTGGGATGATGTCCTTTATCGCCAGACGCTGGCCCGCCTGACCGGTAAAACCAGCACCACACGCTGCAACCTCGATGAACTGCGCATCATCCGGGAATACATGCACGAACAGGGATTTCCGCGCAAAGCACCCGCCGGTAAAGGTCGCCGCCCCCGTGTTGCAATGAGCAGAAAATCAGTATTATCCAAAATTGAAGCGTTGCTGGCTGATGCCGGTCGTTCCTGGGCATATGCAGAAGGGCTGGCATCTCACATGTATAAGCAACATGTGATCGAATGGCTGACGGATGAACAGCTTTTTGGGGTAATGGTGGCGCTGGTTAAAGATTCAAGAAGGAGAAATCAATGATGAAAAAATGGTTGTTTTGTTTAGTAGGGGTTATTTTCTCTTGTTCTGCGTTGGCTCAGACAGAGGAACAGGCGCAAAAGGAACTGAAACGTTATCAGGATATGAAACCACAGGTTGAGCAACTTCTGAGGGAAAGCCTGAAACTCTATTATGACATGCCAGACGCTGCATCAGAATATAATAACGGTAACCCTGAAAAATGGCGTAAGGTCATAACAGGCCTGAAGGAATTCGATAAACAAATAGAGAAAATTGGCGGTAATGGCTTCGATCCTGTTTATAGTTCCTGTGTAAATATGGGGATTCAACTACAGGATTACTGGTCTAACGTCCTCGGCAACAACAAACAGTTTCTCGAGCGTTCCAGAAGTTTGTTTATACAGGATCGCATGGATTGCTTTGATCAATTCGTCTTTGGTAAAGAACGTATAGAGGCCAGAAAAGACCTTGCCATTGTTAATGTCTGGGATGAATAAACAGGAACCTCCGCAAACGCGGAGGTTTTTTATGAACTGTACAGGCGATCATGTATGGCTATAATAACAGTAAGTTACTACCGGAGACGCCATCATGCAGACCTTCAGTGAAACAGATCTTCGCGATGCGCAGGTACTGCTGCCCGATTCCGTACAGCAACTGATTAGCGTGATTGGCTTCCCCGCCCTGACCCGGTTAATCCGTTCTTTTGGTGGCGTGACGTTAAGCGGTAAAACCGGCGCACACGCCGGACGCACCGGCGGTGTCCATGCCCTGTTACATGACGTGCTGACCGAAGACGAAATCAACAAATTGATCCGCTTTCTTGGCGGTGCACCGTTTTACATTCCTCGTTGCGATCATGCGTTACGTGCCCTGCGTAACACCCGTTTTATGGCTGATTTACAGCAGCATGTAAAAGACGGATGCTCACACCGGCAGGCGCTGGCACTACTCTGTCCCCGTTACGGGATTTCAGACCGGTACGCATGGCAACTGATACACCGACGACAAAAACAGACTTCGCTGAAAAGCCCCACCCAGGTGGGGCTTTTTGATTAACAGGCCTCAGAAAAAGGAGACACTTATGACCAACTATACGGCACCAGGCGAGTATACGGCCTACTCAGAGCAGGCCCGGGATGCTGCCGGACGCCGCTTCGCTTATATGAAAAATCTGGCCAGCCAGCTAAACCGAATGGCCGAACAACCGGATATGGTTGTTCAGGAAGAAGCGTTGCAGTGTGCCATTGCTGACATCATCGCCAGCGAAAACGAGATGCGCGCAGCGATGGAAAAGGCGAACGCCTCTGCTCCGCTTTGTAATAAACCTCTTATTACGCCGGATTCTCTTTCCCGCTTCTGATTTAGCACCCCGCCGCGGCGGGGTGCTGAACTCCCCCAGCAGTACCCACCACACCAGACCGTTTACCCTCTCCACTCAGACCACAAGGCACCTTAAGGGATAGCGCCCGGCAAAAGTCATTCTGTGCCTTTGACCGGGTGTTATTTACGGGCCGTCAGTGGCTCAGATTTACAGGAGAAACTCATGTCTGAACCCTTATCAGGCGGCGGAGCTGTGGCAGTCACCATCGGTGGTGCCAGTGTGTTTGGTCTTCTCACCAATACCGATTTTGGCGTCGTGGTGGGCGCGTTTGCCGGGGCGCTTTTTGTTGTCACGCAACAGAAAGAAATCCCGGTGTGGCGAATGGCCATCCACCTGCTCGTCGCGTTTGTGGTTGGCGTTCTGGGGGCTGGCGTGGCTGCGTCACTGATGCAGTGGCTGACCCACTACAACGACAAGCCGCTCGATGCATTGTGTGCGGTCGGTGTCTCGGCGTTATCCATCAAGATACTGACCTTTCTTTATCAACAGGAAATTTCATCGCTGTTCGGCCTGTTTTCCAGACTGCGCGGCGGAGGGGGTGGAAATGGAAAGTAGCCTTGCCGGTATCGTGAATGTCTGGCTGTGTCTCGCCATTGTGCTGGGGTTGTTTGTGTATCGCCGTCACGGTGCGGCGCATAAACCGATGATTACCTGGCTGGCGTACTGGCTGATGCTCGGCTACATCATCATCCCGTTCCGCTGGCTGTCAGGTACATACACACACTCCAGCTGGCTGGTTGTGGCGCTGAATCTGGTGTTCTGTGCGCTTATCGTGTGGGCGCACGGGAATTTGTCAAAAATCCTTTCGTTACTGCGGAGGTGAATATGTCGGAAAAATTCCGTTTCAGTCAACGTAGCGAGAAAAATCTGGCTGGCGTAAAACCACAACTGGTGGCGGTTGTACGCCGTGCGCTGGCGTTGTCGGACGTCGATTTTGGTATTACCGAAGGTTTACGCACGAAAGAACGTCAGAAACAACTTGTCGCTGAAGGCAAGAGCCAGACCATGAACAGCCGTCACCTTACTGGCGATGCTGTTGATGTCGTGGCTTACGTTGGTGGCACCATTTCATGGGACTGGCCGTTATACGAAAAAATCGCCCGAGCCTTTAAACAGGCTGCCGCAGAGCTGGGTGTCGCCATCGAATGGGGCGGAGACTGGAAAACGCTGAAAGACGGGCCTCATTTCCAGTTAAAACGCTGATGCGGGAGGGATTATGAACAGAAGTCACTGGCCCCACAGAACGCCACGTAAAGCCGTGCGCTGTGTTCTGGCCCTGTTTCTGGTGATGTTGCTTCCGGTGGGATGCACTGACATTAACAGAGCGGGCCAGCTGTTTGACGCGGCGGCACAGGTCTGCCGGATTATCGACGGTATCCGGCAGTGTTCGCAGAACTGATTTTTTGAAGGTCTGGCACAGTGAGCGTTATCAGATTTACAGAATACACAGGTTCAGGAGGTGCAGGCGCTGTCATGGTGCTCGCTGAACGCATCACCCATTTTTACCGTCAGCACGGTACACATGATGGCACTGTCATTGAACTGGATACCGGGAAAAACGTGTTCGTTCTTGAAAATCCCGACGAAGTTCAGCGCAGGATTGAACAGGCTCAGAAGGACACTTAATGGCGTGGTCACAGGATATCAGGGACAAAGTCCGTAACGGGTACATCTTTGACCAGCTTCCGCTGGATATCGTCGCCATGAAGTACGCCGTGCCGCACGATACCGCGCGGCGCTGGAAAACGCAGGCGATGAAGAACGGTGACGACTGGGACAAGCTGCGGGCCGCTCACGCGCTCGCCGGTGACGGGCTGGAAAGTGTCGCCCGCACCGTGCTTATCAGTCTGGTGGTGAAGTGTCAGACGACGCTTGAACGGCTGAACCAGAACCCGGACATCCCGCCGCAGGAGTCCGTCGAACTGCTGGCGAGTCTGTCTGACAGTCTCAGTAAGGCGGTGGCCAGCAGTAAAAAAATCCTGCCGGAAACCGACCGGCTCGCCACGGCACTGGAAGTGGTGCAGCGGCTCGGCGCGTTCATCAAGGAGCGTCATCCGGCACAGTATGCCCCGTTTCTTGAGGTGCTCGAAGGCTTCACTAAAGAGCTTGAGGATAATTTCAGTTAACCACAGCGGCCCGGTTTTCCGGGCCGTCTGATATTTGTATACCAGGTGTGACGTGGCAAAACGTAAACTTTCCATTAAAGAGTTTCAGAGAAGCTTACAGGAGTACATCGCCAACCTCCGCCAGACCATTGAGGCTGAATGTCTGGGGTTCGATGTTAACCCGCAGGCCACACAGGCCCGCCGGGCGGCAGTCTGTGACCCGGTGACGGGCTACGATTATTTTGTCGAAAACTATTTCCCGCACTACGTCCGCAACCCGGCAAAAAGCGAGCTGCATAAATACCTGTTCAGCCGTCTGCCACAGGTTGTGGCAAGCCCGGACCCGGAGAACGACGCCATCGCCGCGCCCCGTGGTGAAGCAAAATCCACGCTGGTGACTCAGCTGTTTACCCTGTGGACCATTATCCGGGCCATTAAGCATTACCCGGTCATCATTATGGACAGTATCGACCAGGCTTATCCGATGCTGGAAGCCATCAAGGCTGAACTGGAGTTTAACCCCCGTTTAAAAAACGATTTCCCGGAGGTGTGCGGGCAGGGTCGCGTCTGGCGTATGGGGACCATCGTCACGGCCAACAATATCAAGGTGACCGTTGCCGGTAGTGGTAAAAAACTGCGTGGTCTGCGCCACGGTCCGTACCGTCCTGACCTGATTATCCTCGACGATATCGAGAACGACGAGATGGTGCGTAACCCGGAGCAGCGCGACAAGCTGCATGACTGGCTCACCAAAACCGTGATGCCACTGGGCGAGGCTGGCGGTAAAACCGATATTATTTATATCGGGACCATCCTGCATTACGACTCCGTGCTGTCGCGCACACTCAATAACCCGATGTGGAAAACGGCCCGTTTTAAGGCCGTCATTCAGTGGCCTGCCAATATGAAGCTGTGGGACGAGTGGGAAGAACTCATCCGCAACAAACAGCCGGAAGCGGCGGAGGCACTTTATCAGCAGAACGAAGCCGATATGCTCGCCGGGTCGGTGGTGTCATGGGCGGCGCGGCCCCTGCTGGCGCTGATGAAAATCCGTGTCCGTGACGGTCACGACACCTTTGATTCTGAATACCAGAACGACCCGGTCAGCGGTGAAGATGCGCTGTTTGCGGGCTGCATTAAGTTCTGGGTTAACCGTCTTGATGAATGGGTGTTCTACGGCGCTGTTGACCCCAGCCTCGGGAAGAAGAATAAAAACCGCGACCCGTCGGCCATTTTCGTGGGGGGCTTTAACCGTTTTACCGGCATTCTGGATGTGGTTGAAGCCGATATCCGCCGACGACTGCCGAATAAAATTATCGAAGACGTGATTAAGTATCAGCGGGAATATCACTGCCTGTGCTGGTCGTTTGAGTCCGTCCAGTTTCAGGAGTTTCTGCGTACCGTGCTGGTTGAGCGTTCGGCGGCGCTGGGTGTGCCGGTTCCGGCGCTGCCGGTCATCCCGCTGGAGGATAAGGCGCTGCGTATCGAATCCCTTCAGCCGCATATGGCCAACGGCCTGATTCGCATCAGTCACACACATCAGACACTGATTGACCAGCTGCGCCACTACCCCAAAGCCGACCACGATGATGGCCCGGACTGTCTGCACATGCTGTGGACGCTGGCGGTTTCGCGCAGCGCAAAATTTCAGATTCACACCCCACGCAGCAGCGGGCGTGACCGTGGCGGGCGTTTTGGTTCAGGAGGATGGTAATTAATGGCACAGCTTGTTGATATTTACGGACGCCCGCTGAAACGTGAGGCACTCAAAACCACGCAGTCGGTCAGAGTGGCAGAACGGCTGCGCATTTATCCCGACCACCCGTCCCGTGGTCTGAACATCAGAAAACTGCCGCGCATTCTGGAAGCTGCCGAACGCGGTTATCTTCCGGCGCAGGCGATGCTGTTTGCGGATATGGAAGAACGTGATGGCCATCTGTTCGCCGAGATGGAAAAGCGCAAAAAAGCGTTGCTGACGCTGGACTGGTCGGTGGAGCCGCCCCGCAATGCCTCGAAGGCAGAAAAGGAACTGGCCGCTGCCGTGGATGAGTGGCTGCACGGTATCCCGGATATGGAGGACATCATCCTCAACGGGATGAGCAGTGTCGGTTATGGCTTCAGCTGTCAGGAAATCAGCTGGGCGTTCGTGGATAAAACGTGGTTACCGGATGCGGTGACGCTGCGCCCGCATAACTGGTTTATTACCCTGCCGGAACACAATGACGAACTCCGGCTGGATGACGGCAACCGTGGGGAAGATGGTAAGGACGGTTCCGCATTGTGGCCGTTCGGCTGGCTGGTTCACCGTTACAACGCCCGGTCGGGGTTCCTGGGTTCATCCGGCCTGTTCCGCGTACTGGTCTGGCCGTATCTGTTCAAAAACTTCGCGCTGCGTGATATGGCGGAATTTCTGGAGATTTACGGCCTTCCGGCGCGCATTGCGTACTATGCACAGGGCACCAGTGACGAAGACCGGGACAACATTCTCGAAGCCCTGGTTAATCTGGGCCATGAAGCGGTGGCAGCCCTGCCGCAGGGTAACGAAATCGAGTTCAAGGAAGCCGCGTCCGGTGGGCCGGAGGCGTTCATGTCGATGGTGGAATGGGCGGAGCGTACCACCTCAAAAGTGATTCTGGGCAGTACGCTGACCAGCCAGGCTGACGGTAAAACCTCCACCAACGCGCTGGGTAATGTGCATAACGAGGTCCGGCACGACATTCTGGCCGCCGATGCGCGCCAGCTGTCCGGCATGTTCAGCAGCCTGATACAGATGATGGCCAGCCTCAACGGCTGGCAGGATATCCCGCCACGCCGTCTGCCGCGTCTGGTGTTTGATGTGCAGCAGGAAGCCGACATTAAGGGGGTGGCGGAAGCCGTCAGTGTGCTGGTCAACAATGTGGGAATGAAGGATATCCCGGTGTCGTGGGTGCGCAAAAAAACCGGTATCCCCACCCCGAAAGACGGCGAAGAGGTACTGGTTCCGGTGGCACAGCGTCTCCCTGTGCAGGCCGGTCTCAGCCAGCTGCGTGAGCGGATGAATGTTGCCGCACTCAGTCAGCAGGACAACGGGGAGGACGACCCGGCACAGCGCGCCATCGACCGGGCAGCACTTCCGGCAGAGGCCATCGCGCAGGGAATGAACGAACTGGTGGCCCCGCTGGTGCAGGCCATACAGGAAGGCCGGAATGCAGACGAGGTCATGAACGTACTGGCGGATGCATGGACGGAGCTGCCGGATGACACACTGCGGCAGTTGCTGGCGCAGGCATTCTTTGTGGCGGATATCTGGGGGCGACTGAATGCCGACAGCTGACGATGTTGACCTGGGGTATGCGTACACACTGAAACCGGAAGAAGCGATTAAGTATTTCGAAAGTAAGGGATACGTTATCGGCTTCCGCTGGCACGATGTGAAGGATATCGCCAACGCCCGGGCGTTCACGGTGGCTGGCGTGCTGAAACTGGATGTGCTGAAGGATATCCGTGATGGCCTGACGGCCGCACTGGCTGACGGCGGGACGTTCCGGGAGTTTGCTGCACAACTGGAGCCACTGCTGGAGAAAAAAGGCTGGCTGGGTAAAAAACTGATTGTGGACGAGGACACCGGCGAACTGCACGGCAGACAGCTGACGCCGCGCCGGTTGCGCACGATATTTGATACCAACATTCAGTCGTCCTACAACGCCGGACGTTATCAGCAACAGATGGCGAACGTGGCCGACCGGCCTTATTTTGAGCGCGTGGCGGTGATGGACCTTCACACACGCCCGAAACACGCCGCCCTGAACGGCTTTACCGCCCGGGCGGATGACCCGGTCTGGGAGTATTTCTACGCCCCTGACGGGTACGGATGCCGCTGCCGTATCCGGGCGCGTTCGGCGTCTGATGTGGAGAAATATGGCCTGACGGTGCAGAGCAGCGAGGGGCGACTGGTTGAGGTTGAGCAGGAATATGGCCAGCCGGGCCTGACCATCAGAACAATGGGACTGAAGATGCCGGACGGCTCCGTGTATACCGCCGACCCGGGCTTCGGATTTAATCCCGGTCGGGTGGCATGGCAGCCGGAACTGGAGAAATATGATTACCGCAGTGCCCGCCAGTATGTCACCGGCACTCTGACCGGGCCGGATTTTGCCCGGGGACTGGCGAACGTCAGCGAACTGGATGCGCGCCAGCGATATCCGCTGGCCATCCGTTCACCGGAACAGGTCGCCGCCACGGGCGCTGCACGGCAGACGGTAAACCTTACGGCTGACGTTATGAAGCGCCTCAGTGCAACAGACACGCCCCCGGCCGCCGCCGACTATGTGCTGATGCAGCAGACCATCGAACGGGCGGAGCATGTCACGCAGGACGGCAACGCGTGGCGGTATGCGTTACAGTCGGGCGACCGCTGGTCAGTGGCGACGGTTGAGGATGACGTGCTGACAGACTGGGTTATGCAGGATACCCCGGAGGCATCATGAGCAACGGTAAACTGGATATTAAGATTGATTTAAGCGCGTATAACACCACGCTGGGGAAACTGATTCGTTCCGTGAAGGACCGGCGCGATCTGATGACGGCACTTGCGGGTTCCATGCTGGATGCGGTTGAGACTAACTTTGAACAACAGGGGCGCCCGAAATGGATGGGCTGGAGTCCGGCTTATGCGAAACGGCGCGGCCCCGGGCAAATCCTTCAGAAATCCGGGCGACTGGCTGCCAGTATCCGCTCTGCGGTTAACAATAACGAGGCCACGGTCGGGACAAACGTCCGTTATGCCCGTATCCACAACGAAGGCGGCGAAATCCGCCATCAGGCACGGACGCAGAACCTGTATTTTAAACAGTACAAAAACGGCAGCGTCAGCACCCGCTTTGTGAAAAAGCGCAACAGTAATTTTGTGCAGAGCGCAACGGTCGGAGCGTATACGGTCAACATGCCCGCGCGCCCCTTCCTTCAGCTTGTACAGGACGACATCGACGAGCTGGAGAACACCGCAAACCGCTATTTTGCGCGTGTGATTGACTGAATGACCACAAACGCGCTGTAATCGTCTGTGGCAACATAAACGCCTCACGGATGAGGCATTACAGCACCGCACCCCGTAAATGCTGTCAGAATCGTTTTTAAAAGGGTTTTAAAAACGGTTTTATTTCCCCTTTTATCCTTTCGCGTTATGGCTGGGTGCTGAACACCCTCCACAGTACCCCGTGTTCCCCTTCCGTCATCATGCCGCGTATGAAACTGAACATTGCGGCGTTAAGCCTCGAAATTACTAAAGCAACCCACAGCGAAATCCAGCTGTTTCCGGCGGGCGAGTTCAGCGCGGTGGATGGTCGCCCACATACCGATGAAGTCGAAAGCGGTAAATGGGTGCTGACCGCTGAACTGGCCGCGCAGCTTGTCGCGCAGGTGGCCGCCCGTACCACGCCTTTTGTCATTGATTACGAACATCAGACGCTGCGCGCCGTAAACAACGGCAAGCCCGCCCCGGCGGCGGGCTGGTTCAGCCAGGTGGAATGGCGAGAAGGCGCGGGCCTGTATGCCACCGGTGTGGAGTGGACGGATAACGCGGCGGCCATGATTGCCGCCGGTGAGTACAAATTTATTTCCCCTGTTTTTGCCTACAACAAGCGCGGCGAAGTGCTGGAGCTGTTACATGCTGCGCTGACCAATACCCCGGCGCTCGACGGTATGGACGCGGTCATGCTGGCTGCGGCCAGCCGTCTGGCGAGTCTGTCAACTGAAACGGAGAACACAACGGTGGATGAAGAACTGTTAAACGACTTGCTGTCCAGTCTGCGCTGGATGCTTAACCTCCCGGTTACCTCAACGGCGGAAGATATCAAAAACGAGCTGCAAAAGGTCGTTGACATGATTTCGAACGGTCAGGGAACGGCGGCGGCATCCGTCAGCCTGCTGGCCCTGCTGAATCAGAAAGACGAGCAAATCGCCAGCCTGTCAGCCAGTGCCTATGACCCGTCAAAACACATTTCCCTTGCGGCCTTTGAAGAACTTCAGGGGCGTTATGCCGCACTGGCGCAACAGTCCGGTGAGGCCGAAGCCGGGGCACTGATTCAGGCGGCGCTGTCTGACGGGCGACTGCTTCCGGCGCAGGAAGACTGGGCGAAAGATTACGCCAGCCGCGATATCAACGGCTTTAAGTCCTGGCTGGATAACGCACCAAAACTTGTTGCACTCAGTCAGACCCAGACCGGCGGTAAACCACCCCAAACGCCGTCGCCTGCCCCGGCGCAGATTAAAACCGGTGATGACATCGATGTCGATATCGCCATTTGTTCAATGATGGGCGTTGATCCAGAGGATGTCGCCCGTTACGCAGGAGACAAGTAAATGGATCGCAATACCCCCTATCGTGACGGCGAGCTGAACCCGGTGCCGGTTGCCGCTGCGACCGAAATTTTTGGCGGCCATATGGTGGCCGTTAACGCATCCGGTTATGCCGTTCCGGCCAGTGCCACGGCCTCACAGATTACGCTGGGCGTGTCTGATGGCTGGGTGGATAACAGCACCGGCAGCGATGGCGACGCCACCGTTCTGGTGCGTTGCGGCAAAGCCTTTCTGATGGCGAACAGCACCTCAGACCCGGTCACGCAATCGCAGGTCGGCAAGGTGTGCTACGTGGAAGACAGCGTGACCGTGGCAAAAACCGACAACAGCAGCGCCCGCCCTGTCGCCGGGAAAATAATCGGCATCGGTGACGATGGCGTCTGGGTTCATTTCAGTTAAGGAGCAAAACGTGATAGTCAACGTTAAAAACGTCAAACAGATTTTTATCAATCTGAAGGCCACCTTCCAGAAAGCCTTCGACCAGTCACCAACTGACTGGCAGAAGGTGGCAATGGAAGTGCCATCAAACGGCAAGGAGAACGACTACAGCTGGTTAAGTCGTTTCCCGAAAATGCGCGAGTGGATTGGTGACAAGGTCGTTAAATCACTGGCGGCATTTAACTACACCATCCGTAACAAGGACTGGGAAGCCACGGTTGAAGTCGATCGTAACGACATCGAGGACGACCAGATTATGGGCTATGCCCTTCAGGCGAAAGGGGCCGGACAGTCGGCGGCAGAGCTACCAGCAGATATTGTGGCGTCCCTTATCAGTAACGGTTTTACCAATCCCTGTTACGACGGTCAGATGTTCTTTGATACCGACCACCTGGTCGCCGGTAAATCGGTGTCCAACAAAGGCACCAAAAAACTCAAAGTTGGCTCGCTTGCCGAGGCGAAAGCCTCCTACGGTGCCGCCCGTACGGCCATGCGTAGTCTGAAAGATGACGAAGGCGCATCCCTCAAAATTCGCCCGAATCTGCTGGTTGTGCCACCGGCGCTGGAGGATGACGCGAACTACCTGATGACCGCCGAGAAGTTCCCGGACGGCACGCCGAACCCGTACCGCAATACCGCCGAAGTGCTGGTGATGCCGGAGCTGGCGTCGGATTCTGCGTGGTTCCTGTTTGACACCACCAAACCAGTGAAACCGCTGATTTATCAGCTGCGTAAAAAGCCTGTTTTTGTGGAGCAGACGGACTACAACAGCGACAACGTGTTCAAGCGTAAGAAGTTCCTGTTTGGTGCCGAAGCGCGCTGTAACGGCGGTTACGGCTTCTGGCAGATGGCATTTGGTTCTGATGGTACGACGGAGTAATGCATGGAAAAGGTGATTGAAATTACCGCCCGCCGTGAGGGTTTTCGCCGCTGCGGTGTGGCACACAGCGCAACCACGAAGGAATGGCCTGCGGATGCGTTCACCCCGGAACAGCTGGCGGTGCTGAAGGCTGACCCCATGCTGATTGTGGTGGAGCGCGATAAAGCGTCCGGCCAGAACGACGCGGCCCGGGGTGATGAGCTGGCCGCACAGCTGGATGCCGAGCGTCAGAAAGTCAGCGAACTGACGGCGCAACTGGAAGAAGAACGCCAGAAAGTCAGTGAACTGACCGCACAGCTGAACGCCGCACAGAAAACACAAAAAGCGGACAAAAAGGAGAAGTAACCCATGTCTTACGCCACACCGGAACAGTTCATCAGGGCGTTCAGTGAACGCGAGGCGCGCACACTGACGGATGAAGACATGACGGGATTCATCGACGAAGAAAAGCTGGCCTCCGCGCTTGCACGTGCCAGTGCCTGGATTGATGGCTATCTGGTGGGGCGTTACCGGACCCCGTGGCCTGACAGCCCGGGGATACTGGTGGGTTACTGCTGCGATATCGCCCGTTATCACCTGGCGACCGATTACCGTATCTGCTCAGAAGAAATTCAGATGCGCTACCGGGATGCCATCCGCTTTCTGGAGAAAGTCGCGGCAGGACAAATCAACCTCGGACGGGATACGTCCGGCAGCGTGATCCAGTCATCGTCACAGGTGCGTATCCGCTCCGGCTCCCGTCAGTTCGGGCGTGAGTCCACGCGGGGAGGTGCATTCTGATTACTGACATTGAACGGGCGCTGGTTGAGCGTCTGCGCTGTGGTCTGGGGCATATGGTGCAGGATGTCCGCACCTATGCCGGTGAACTGGATGAAGACCCGGGCCGGATTGTTCGCAGCCTTCCGGCAGCCTGGGTGACGTTCGGCGGCATCGTGAAAACCGAACGCTATTCCACGTCACGCCGGAAATACATTGCCACCGGACGCTTTGTGGTTGTGGTGGGTGATTACAACACCCGCAGCGAACAGAGCGCCAGACAGGGAGGCACTGTCCGGGATGAAGTCGGGACAAACCAGCTTGTTGAATCCGTCCGTCGCCTGCTGACCGGTCAGGATTTGGGGCTGGAGATTGATTATTTCGAACCCGGGCGGGTCAGGACGCTGTTTAACACCGGCGTGGCAGAGCGGGCAATGTCCGTGTTTGCCTGTGAGTTCGATACCCGCTGGGTGGAGCACGCGCTGGAGAACGGCAAATGGCCGGAGCGCGGCGCAGAAGCGGACCGTCTCTTCAACCGCTACCACGGCAGGCTGTCAGACCCTGACCCGGATTTACTGCGAATTGGTACGCAATACGGCGCAGATATCTGTGGTCTGGATGAATTAAGAGAGCAACAGCATGAACAAAATGAAGGTTAAGGCGGCTCCCGGGGTGAAGTTCCCGATGGAGGATAACGCCCGGAAATACATCACCACGGAAGCGGTGAACGTTGAGAACACCGCTTATTACCGGCGCGCCGTTCAGGACGGTGACCTGATTCTGGTGAAGGATGAGCCTGAAACCACCGTGACGGCTGAACAGGACGCCGTGCAGGTAAAAGCGAAGGCGAAGAGAGAGAAACAGGTGGATTCCGATGAGTGAAATTCAGTTTGACACCATTTCGGGCGGTATCCGTAAGCCCGGTGTGCATTTTGAGTTTAATACCCGGCTGGCCGTTAACACGCTGCCGGGTAATGAACAGCGTGTTCTTGTGATTGGTCCGATGCTGTCAGGCGGCACCGCCACGCCCCTGAATGCCGTTTCCGTGTATTCCGAAGACGAAGCGGATTTGTATTTCGGGGCCGGTTCGCTGGCCGCTGCAATGGCGCGCGCGGCCATTAATGCCAACAGCTATCTGCAACTGGATGTTATCGGTATTGCAGACAGTGGCGCAGGAAAGGCAGCAACCGGCGCGGTTACCGTCAACGGTACGGCAATCAGCAGCGGCACACTGTCGATATGGGTTGCCGGTGAGCAGGTTTCGGTGGATGTGGAAACCGGTGATGAACCGTCGAAAATCATTCCGGCACTGGTGGAAGCAATGACGCAGACGCCCTCGCTTCTGGTGACGGGGGAATACAAATCAGAAACCTCTCAGCTGACGGTGACCACCCGGACCAAAGGAGCCTGGGGGAATGACATCACCCTGTCAGCGTCCACCACGGCAGGTGGTCTGACCGTGAGCGCCACGCCGATGGCGAACGGTGAAATGGACCCGGATATTCAGCCCGCACTGGATGCGGTCTTTGCCGCCGGTCACAACATTCTGATTTGTCCGTTCAGTACCACGCCAGCCCTTGCCGCCCTGAAGCAGCATCTGGAGAAAACCGGGAACGCGATGGAACAGCGCGGCGCGATTGGCTGTGCGGGCTGGACGGGCAGTCTCGGAAACGGGATCACCCTGGCAGCCGGTGTGAACAGCGGGCGCGTGTCCGTCCCCTGGTATCGCGGCTCCGTGAAGCTGCCAGCGGTACTGGCTGCCATCTACGGCGCTGTGATGGCGGGCGAGGAAGACCCGGCGCGTCCGCTGAACTCGCTGGCGCTGTCCGGGCTGGATGTGGTCGCCATGTCACAGCGTGAAAGCCGTAACGAGCAGGAAAACGCCCTGCATAACGGCCTGACGCCGGTTGAGGTTGGCCCGGGTAACACGGTGCAGATTGTGCGTGCGGTCAGTACGTACACGGTTAACGCACAGGGCGTGACTGACGTCTCGTTACTGGATATCACGTCCATCAGAACGCTGGACTACACCCGCAAGGCGTGCCGCGAACGCATCAGCCTTCGCTTCCCGCGCGAAAAACTCAGCACCCGCACTATCGCAAAAGTGGAAAGCGAACTGTATGACGTGCTGATCAAGCTGGAGGAAGCGGAAATTCTGGAGAACGTGGAAGCGAACAAAGCAAAGCTGCGCGTTCAGCGAAACGGGAAAGATGCAAACCGTCTCGACTGCGTGGTTCCGGCGGATGTGGTTAACGGCCTGCATGTGTTTGCCGGTCGCATCGACATGATTTTGTAAGGAGCGCGGTAAATGTCCATTAAAGAATATGTCGGTTCGATTGTGCTGGAGGTGGACAGCCAGGAAATCGAGATCACCGACTTCGATGTTCAGATCAACACCGGGCGAAAGCTGGTCAAGACCATGAACAAAACCGGCAGGGCCAAAGGCTTTGCCCGTGGCATTGCCACTTACGATATTTCAGTTTCGGCGGTTATCCCTGATACCAACGAGCCGGACTGGGAAAATCTGGAAGGTGTGAAAATCTCAATTTATCCGCTCAGCAACAGCGGTAAGCGCACCTCCTATCTGGACTGCTTCACTGTTGAAGTGGGTGAGAAATACACCGTCGACAGTGAAGCGAAAATTGATATCAAAATGGCTGCACTCAGGAAGGTGACAGGATGACTTTGAGTAATACACAGACCGGCGAACTGTCTGATGGCGTGGTATTTAACGGCACCGTTCATAAAAACTTTGAGCTGCGTCTGCCGGTCATGCGTGATAACGGGCAGGCACTGGAAGAAACTGAAGAACGCTTTCAGACGGTGGATGGCTTCGCGGCGGATTATTACTACCGCTGTGCGGTGATGGCGGCAACGCTGGTCCGTCTGGGGGATATTCCGCAGGAAGAACTGACGGCGGAGCTGTTGCACGACAACATGACGCCGGACGATTTTAATATTCTGCTGGCATCACGCAACGTCCTGAAGGTAAAGCGGAACGGCGGGAATCCCGGCTCGCCGGACTCCGGCTCGCAGTCCTCATCCTCGGGCGCTACGGAATAACCGAAGAGCAAATCATGACCATGAGCCGTCCCGAGCTGGACGGCTGGCTTGCCGCCGTTGACAGGCTGAACGGCGGCGGCTCAGGAAGGAAGGGCACCTCACAGACCACCCGCCAGTCATTTAAATCCCTCAGAAAGAAACGCAGAAAAGGTAAGCAGAAAAATGGCCGGTAATTTCAAAGTTGGCATGACCCTGACTGCGAAGGACGAAGCCTCGCAGGTTCTGGAAAAGGGACAAAAACAGGTTATCAAAGCCACCGAAGGTGTAACAAAGGCGACACGGAAGGCAGGCGCAGAGCAGAAGCGTACCGAGCAGGAGAGCGTTAACAGCACGAAAAAGGCCGCAAAAGAGATACAGCGTGCCGCCCGTGCCCGGGAAACGCTCGGTATCCGTGCAGAGCGTGAGATCCGGCGTGAGATTTATCAGACGGTTGCCAGTTATAACCGTCTGGCCCGCGCCGGTTTTGAATCTGCGCAGGAGCAGGAACGCGCCATGCAGGCCACCCGGGAAAAAGCCCGGGCACTCAAGCGTGAACTGGATGGCGTTACTCAGGCTCAGATGAAGATGGCGAAAACGCCTGTTATCCCTGAACCGGGGCGTTTTGCGCGTGCGGCTGCATTTGGCGGGAATGCCGTGACTACAGGCGCTGGTATCGTAGCAGGTGCTGCCATTATGGCGCAGCCGGTCAAAAAGCAGATGAGCTACGAACGCCAGCTGGCAATGATGGCCAATACCGCTTTCAGTGATGGCGGTCTGGAGGGGCGCAGGGCTGGTCTTGAGCAGATGAAAAGCAGCATCCGTAACGCAGTGACCTATGGTGGCGGCACGAAAGAGGATGCAGCCGAAACGCTGGATGCCCTGCTGAAAGACGGCATTTCATTTGAAACAGCCAACAAGTGGCTACCTGAACTGATGAAATACGCCACGGCTTCTGGTGCATCAGCGACAGACCTGGCTAATGTGATGCTTAAGGGCAAAAAGACCTTTGGATTCCGGGATGAAGATATTTCCACCGTTCTGAATATGGCAATTGCAGCGGGCAAAGAAGGCAGCTTTGAACTGAGCGACATGGCCCGCTGGTTATCTTCGCAACTGGGGTCAGCGTCAGCTGCGGGGATGAGAGGCAAGGATGATTTTGTCAAGATTCTGGCGCTGAATGAAGCTGCCGCCATTACGGCGGGAAGCAGTGATGAGGCCGGAAATAACGTGTTTAACCTGCTGGCTAAACTGACCAGCCATGATATTGAAACAGCGGCAAAGAGCATTGATTACAACGGTAAAGGAATTGATTTTTCCGGCACGCTGGTTCAGGCGCGCGAACATGGGCTTGATCCGATAGATGCGCTGTCCAGCCTGATAGACAAAATCGTTGCCAGCGATAAACGCTTTCAGGAGTTGCAAAAGAAACTGGCCTCCGCCCGGGATAAAGGTGAGCAGACGGCTGTTTATGATTCGATGGCAAAACTCCTTGAAGGCTTTGGTGTCGGGAAACTGGTTGCAGACCAACAGGCGTTAAAAGCGTTGCTGGCTTACCGTAACAACCCTGAATACCGGAAAAAGGTTGAAGACGCGATTAATCAGCAGCGCACCCTGCCGGAAGGTCAGCGCGCGGGTGATGTGGATTTTAACTTCATATCCGGCCTCAATGACTTTAAAACCGAACAGGCTAAAAACACGCTTGAATTTTCACAAATGGACAGCATGAAAAAGCTGGCGGATGCGTCCGGTACTGTGGCCGATGCCATAAGCTGGGCGGGTGAAAAATTTCCGGGGCTGACCACAGCAGTGGTGGGTGCCACGACCGCGATTGAAGCGATGACCGCAGCGGCTCTGACATGGGCCGGGATCAAAATCCTGACCGGGGGTAAACCCGGTGGCAAGGCTGGCGAGGTTGTCGGTGATGTAATTGAAAACACGGTCAAAAAAGGCAAAGGATTTAAATTCCCCGGCATTGCCGGTAGCCTGCTTTCTTTCGGTGGCACCGTTACGGCACTGGCCACCGCAACCAGCCCGGAAGAAGACGCCGCCGTCGAAGGAAGCGAAGAACGCTGGAAACGCATCCGCGCCCGATATCCCCAGGAAATCATCGACGCCGCCCGCAAAAAATACCAGCCATGGTGGCAGTTTGGGGAAGGCTATTCCACCGAAAACGAAGAATGGTTGAGGCGCTGGGAGGAAGACACGAAAAAAGCCGCATCTGATGCCCTGCCATCACCGGCGCAGGTTAACAAAGCCGCAGGAAACACAACGCCTGAACCGGCATCAACGCAACCCGGACGCATCACCCAGCCGGAATACCTCACGCACTGGGGGCCACCTGCCAGCCCCATTAATTTCACCACACAACTGGTGCTCGATGGTCAGGTCGTGGCGGAGGCAGTGAACAAATACAACCTTCAGGACGGTAACAGAGGCACGGGAGGAACTTACTGATGGGCTGGGCTGAAAACCTGCAAAACGCTTCCTTTCGCGGTGTGCAGTTTGATGTACTGAACACGGATGAGCAAATCAGCCGCGACCATGCGGCCTATGAATACCCGTTTGTTGACGGGGCGGATTTGCACGACCTCGGACG
This sequence comes from Escherichia sp. HH091_1A, assembly GCF_030295175.1. Classification (NCBI taxonomy): domain Bacteria; kingdom Pseudomonadati; phylum Pseudomonadota; class Gammaproteobacteria; order Enterobacterales; family Enterobacteriaceae; genus Escherichia; species Escherichia sp. HH091_1A. Next base: position 5,323,421 of record NZ_AP025747.1, read on the forward strand.
CAAGGCGCGACCGTTCCGCATGACGGCGTTCCTGTGGGGGGAGTATTACGAATATAAACTCGAAAAGCTGATCGCCGCCCTGGACGAAGGCGGCGATGGTGAGCTGATTCATCCGGTTTACGGCTCCGTACCGTCGGTGATTGTGACCGGCTACAGCATTCGCCATGACGCAGAAAGCCCGGACAGCTGCACCATCGACATGAGCTTTCTGGAGAACCGCACCGGCAGCGCGTTGTTCAGCACCCCGTTACCGGAGCTGTTTGCACAGCAGTTATTTGAAGAACTGGATAAGTTACTGGCACAGTTAAGCGAATTATTTGACGCTGTTACGGCCCCTTTAAAGACCATTAACAGCGTGATTAAAAAAATCCAGACGGTACGTGCCACGCTGGTGAATACCCTGCTGATGTTCAAAAGCGATTTTCTCTCATCCATCGACAATATGATGTCACTGGCCAGCGAACCCGGAAAGTTTATCGGCGGGCTGGCAGAGGTGCTGGAAATCCACACGTCAGATGTCGGGCACGCGGTGCCGGTGCTGGAGCGTACTGATTCCGCCACCACGACCGGACTGACCGGGGAAGACAGCGTCGCCAGTTCTGCGACAGTGATGACCTGCTGGAATGAGGTGATGGCAGATATGGATGAGCTGGTCGCGCTGCCGGTCGCACTGGTCAGCGGCGATAAAACGCCGTCTGTGGCACTTCCGCCGGATGCGTCCGTGGAAGACGTGCAGGACGTGAAAGCGGCTTATGCGGTTCTGGCAGCCTCAGAGCTGGCCAGCGTGGCGACGGCGATACTGTCAGATGAGGCCCAGTCAGAGCAGCTTATACCGGCGGATATCGGGCGACTGGTCGGGGATGTGCGCACCCGCTTACAGGCCGCCATCACGCTGTTCCGTGAACGCTATGAAGGCGAACGCGAACGGATAACCGAAACCGCATCACCGCTGGGGCTGATGTACCCGGAAATTATTCAGAGCATGAAGAACGTGGCGGCATCCGTGCAGGATGTCGGTCTGCTGGTTCTGTCACGCCTCCCACCGCTGACGCAGAAACAGGTGCAGGCGGATAGCTGTCTGCTGTTGCTGGCGTGGCAGTGGTACGGCGACTACAGCCGTGCGGCAGAGCTGCAACGTCTGAACCCGCAGCTGCGTGACCCGAACAACATAACCGCCGGGATGGTGATTAATGCCTACGCAAAATAACGACGACAAAATCAGCCTGGTCATTGCCGGAAGGTCGCATTCTGACTGGAGCAGTTATCGTATTGACAGCGATTTCCTGAAAGCCGCCGACGGGTGGCAGCTTCAGCTGGGACTGCCTGAAAAGGTGTTCCCGGCGGATATCGTCCGGGGTGCGCCAGTCCGTTTGCAGGTGGGAGACGAGACGGTCCTCAGTGGTCGCGTGGACAGCGTGCGCCGTAGTGTATCCCGTCAGAGCTGCACGCTGACCCTGTCCGGGCGTGATGATGCCGCCATCCTGGTGGACTGTGCCGCGCCGGTATTCAGCGCCAACCAGCTGACGCTGGACGAGGTCATCGACAGGATAGTCAGACCGCTGGGGATACAGCGCATCCGTATTCAGGCGTCCGGCGTGTCACGTAATGACAAGGTCGTTATAGAGCCGGGGATGCGTGCGTGGGATGCACTGGCCAAAGCTGCCGCCGGTCGCGGCTTATGGCCGTGGTTTGAGCCTGACGGTACGCTGGTTGTGGGTGGCCCTGACTACACCACCACGCCGGTGGATACACTGATTATGAAGCTGGACGGCACCGGGAACAACGTGATGGAGCTGGACGATACCCGGTCCATTAACGGCTGTTTCTCCGAGCTGACGGTGCTGGCCCAGAGCCACGCCCGCCGCGCAGACAGCAAGAAACAGGTAGCCGTGGTGCCACTGGACATCTGGAACGAGGACGGCAGCGTGCGCACATTGTCCGGGCAGGACAGCGGTAATACGGACAGTGGCCAGACGGGCATTCATAACATGAAAGCCGTGGCCACCGACCCCACCGTGGATTATTACCGCCCGCAGATAATCACCCAGGGCGACACCAGTAACATGGAGCAGGTGAACTGGCGCGCCAAAAAAATGATGAGTGATGCCCGTCTGTCGGGGCTGGATATCGTCGCACTGGTTGCAGGTCATCGCACGGCGGACGGTGTCCTGTGGCAGCCCGGCCAGCGTGTGCGGATTGTCAGCGAACCCCACGGCATCGACGCCATCTTTTTCCTGATGGGGCGTGAGTTCAGCGGAGGCCGGAGCGGGCAGACAACCCGGCTCCGCTTTAAGGAGGATGGCGTGTGGATACCTGATGCCTTCCCGCGCGAGACGAAACGCCATCACCGCAGGGGCAAAAAGAAAAAAGAGGTCGCCATTGTTAAGGTCTGGGAGAAATGATGTGGGACAAGGTTAATCAGCGCATACAGCAGGCACTGGCCGCCGTTCGCCAGGCATTCAGGGTGGTGACCGGTACGGTGGACAGTTCGACCAAAGTACAGTTGCTTCAGCTGAACGGGCTGGCAGGCGAACAGCTGGACGGTGCGGAGTATTTTCAACATTACGGCCTCACCACATCCCCGCCGCCCGGCTCGATGGGTATTGCCGTTCCGCTGAATGGTAATACCTCCCATACCGTCGTCGTGGCCACAGAGCACGGCGCATATCGCCTGACGGAACTGAAACCCGGGGAAGTGGCCCTGTATACCGACGAAGGCGCGAAAATTGTGCTGAAGCGCGGACGTGTGATTGAAACGGAGTGTGATATTTACCGGGTGAAATGTAATTCGTTTGAAGTTGAAGCAAAGGACAGCGCTGGTTTTATTACTCCCCAACTTACCGCAAGTGAGCAATTAATTGCTGAAGGGAAAATATCCGGTAATGGGGGTATGGCCATTAAAGGCGGCAAAGGAAAATATACTGCCACCTTTGAAGGCAATATCAACCACACAAGCGGTGTGATTACCTCCGTTGACGTCACCATTAATGGCGTTAAAATCGGAACGCACAAACACCCGACCCCACACGGCATGTCTGACACGCCGGTTAATTAAGTGCTGAACACCCTCACCTGATTCTGACCTGTCCATGCTGCCAGACTGGCGGCATGGACCAGACGATTTCACCTGCAACCGGCGACTACGAACGCCGCCGGATTTATACACTCCATAACGCGGTTTATCTGCGACTGGCGACACCGCTTGGCAGTTACTGGGCGGATGCGTCGCTGGGGTCACGCCTGCACGAACTGAAGCGGGAAAAAGACGTTTCCCGTGTTCACAGGCTGGCGGCGCAGTATGCCAGCCAGGCACTTCAGCCCCTGCTTGATGACGGGCGGGCAAAATCCATTACCGTTGACACGAAAGCGGGCCAGCGAGGCTGGCTGTTGCTGTTAATCACCGTCACGGATAACGCGGGCACACCGCAGACGTTTGAACACCCTGTGAGGATTATGTAATGCCGTTTCCTGTTCCGGGCGTTGCTGAAAACACAGAACGCCAGCTACGTGATATCGCTAACGCCCTGCCGGGAGAAACCATCGACACCGGCGCTGACAGCGATTACCGCATTCGAGCAAATGCCGTATCCGGCGTGGCGGACGGACTTTATATGCATCAGGGATGGATCCTCCGTCAGGTGTTTCCTGACACGGCAGACCCTGAATATCTGGAGCTGCACTGCCGTACGCGCAATGTTTTTCGTAAAAAAGCAACGGCCTCATCCGGTCCGGTAGTGATTACCGGCACACCCGGTAAGACGCTGCCAGCCGGTGCGGAAATTCGTGGTGAAGGTGTCAGCGTGGCCACCACAGCAGACTGCACCATCGGTGATGAAGGCAGCGCAGAGGTGACGGTAAAAAGCACCGCCACGGGTGTACAGACGAACGCATCCGCAACGCAGACGGCAACGCTGGTCAGCCCGCCGGAAGGCATCAACAGCACGGTGACGATTAAATCCCTGACCGGTGGAACGGACAGGGAAAGTGACACCGACCTGCTGGCGCGTTATCTGGATATCCTGCGCAGGCCGCCCGCTGGCGGTAACAAATATGATTACAAACGCTGGGCGCTGGAAGTGGATGGCGTTACCTCAGCATATGTGGAGCCGTTACGTCGTGGGTTGGGGACGGTTGATGTGGCCATTACGTCAGCCAATGACCTCCCTTCGCAGGAACTGATTAATGCCGTGCTGGCACATATTGAGGAAGTCCGCCCGGTCACAGCGAAGGACACAATGGTACTGGCCCCGACGAAAAAAGCCGTTGATTTCGTTGTTCGGGTAAAAACCAGCGGCCTGACCGTTGAGCAGATAAAACCGCAGATAACTGACGTTATCACGGATTTTATGAACCGGCTGGAGCCGGGGCAGGAATTAATAATTTCACAACTGGAAACCCAGATTTCATTAATTTCCGGTGTCAGTGACCGGCGAATCATTACGCCAGCAGACAACGTAAAAGCCATTATTAACGCGTCAACGTGGGAATGGCTGCGCCCGGGAAATATTGATATTCAGTATTTTCCACGTGAGGGGTGATTTTATGAATATGGTCGATTTATTTCGCGCCATGCTGCCACCTGTCAGTTATGACCTGAACGGGAAATATATTTCCGCAGAACTGACAGCCGAGGCTGACGTCATGGAGGCCGTGAAGGCCTCAGCGGCGCGCGTTCTGGCACAAATCACCCCGTTGCAGGCATCGATGACGCTGTCCGACTGGGAGCGCGTGTACAGTGTTGTCCCCCGTGAAGAGGCAACACAACAGGAGCGGCGGCAGAACATTCTGGTAAAAATGGCAGCCACTGGCGGACTGTCAATCCCTTACTTTAAGAGCCTTGCCGCCAGTCTGGGCTATACCATCACCATTACGGAGCCGCGACCGTTCCGGGTGGGGATAAACCGCTGCGGCGACCGTCTGCTGATACCGGAAATCCGCTGGGCGTGGCAGGTCAACGTTATCGGGACAAAAACACCGGTCTACCGGTTCAGAACGGGCGCATCGGCAACCGGCGAACCTCTGACGGCCTTTGGTGAATCCATTTTAGAAAACACGTTTAAAGACCTTAAACCGGCTTTTACAGACTGTTATTTTACGTATGAGGTGGAGGAATAATGCAGAATTTAATGCCCCCGGTGAATACGCCGGATAAGTTATTTCATGATGGTGACCCGACTCAGGGAATTGAGGGAACCATCGTTACTGCTGAATTTATGAATAATCATCAGGCAGCAACGCGTGATTTGCAGCAGGAGGTGATTAACGTCCTTAAAGAGGCTGGCGTCACCCCTGACCCGGAAAAACAAAACCAGCTGGTTGAGGCGCTGACCTCGTTTATTGGTCAGAAAGTCCCGGATGCATCACTGACGCAAAAAGGCGTGGTGCAGCTTAACAGTGCTGTTAATAGTGAATCAGAAACAGAAGCTGCCACACCAAAAGCGGTCAAAATTGCGATAGATAACGCAAACGCCAGACTGGCAAAAGACCGTAACGGCGCAGACATCCCGAATAAACAGTTGTTTCTGGATAACATCAGCGGTGTGCCAAAAGCACGCAAGGTCAACGGTATGGCCCTGACTTCGGATATCACCATCAGCAGCATCAGCGGCAACGCCGGAACAGCAACCCGCCTTCAGAACGCCCGCAGAATCAACAATGTGCTGTTTGATGGCTCCAGCGATATCACAATCACCAGTACCGATTCTGGTGCTGTGCGTAATTTCCAGTATACCAACGAGGTGTTTCATAATCCCGGCGGTACTGAAATTACATGGACATTCCGGGCACCTTCCGGCTGTCAGTTGTCAGGCATTTATGTCCAGGAAACGGGAGATAATACAGCAGACAATATCGGTGGTGTGTATTACAAATCCGCGCAGATTTATATCAATGGCTCATGGCGCACCGTATCCGGTTAATTAAGGAGAAAATAATGGAACTCAGAAACGTCACGCGTTATTACCCGGAAGAAATGCCTTATGGTGAAAACATTCAGTATTTCCGCAGTGAAGACGGACAGGATTTTTATGAATCACTGGATAAATTCACGAAGAAATACAAATTGTGTATTCACCCTGAAACCGGCGTGATTTATTCGATGGCGGAAGACGTGTCCCGTCTTTATCCGGCTGGTTTCACTATTGTGGAAGTGGACGAACTGCCGGAGGGTTTTGGCATTGAAGCCTGCTGGTATTACCGGGATGGCGAAGTGCTGCCGGTTCCGGTTGATTATTCGCAACTGGCAGAAAAGCAACGCCAGCGTCTTCTGGCTGAAGCCAGGGACATCACCTCCGACTGGAAAACCGAGCTGGGACTGGGCACCATCAGCGACGATGACAAAGCCCGTCTTACGCAGTGGATGGCATATATCAAAGCGGTGAAGGCGCTGGATTTAAGCCTGGTCAGTGATAAATCTTCCTTTGATTTAATTCAGTGGCCGGAAAAACCTGACGTGTAAAACAGTAACGGTCGCTGTCTGGTGACCGTTTTCAGTTCAGAAGGCTTTATGTCTGTATTAATTTCAGGAGCGCTGATTAATGGCGCTGGCATTCCGATGGCGGAATGCAAAATTTATTTAGATGCACTGGTTAATACCAGTGAAGTGGTTATTGAATCATTTGCGGTTATTGAAACCGATGCGGCGGGACAGTATGCCTTTGAAGCACAAAAAGGCAAATACACCGTACACATCAAACAAAAGAACGGCCCTAAGTGCTGTGTGGGTGATATTTCGGTTTACGATGACTCAAAGCCCGGCACACTGAATGATTTTCTGACCGCGCTGGATGAAGGCGACCTCAAGCCCGACGTGGTGAAACGCTTTGAGGAAATGGTGGCGCAGGCGCAGCAGAGCGCGGAAGCAGCAGCGGAAAGCGAGCGACAGGCCGGGCAACATGTCGCTGATGCGCAGAAGATAAAGGAAGACTGCGAGACGCTGGCGGATAACGTACAGCAGAATGCAGAAGCCGTTGCCGAAGACAAAAATCAGGTGGCGTTGCTGGCGTCATCTGCCACACAGGATGCGGCCCGCGCAGAGCAGGCTGTCAAGGATGCCGACACGATAGTCCGGAAAGCGGTCGATAAACTTGCTGATGCCGCAACGCTGACCGGCGAGGCAAAGGCCAGTGCCGAAGCTGCCGCACAAAGCGAACAGAATGCGGAAAATCACGCTGATAATGCAGCACAAAGCGCACAGCAGACCGCGCAGGATGTGGAGGCAACGGTCACCGCACGTGATGATGCGGAACGTTTTGCGGGTGAGGCAGAAAACAGCGCACAGACATCAGGCACAGCGCGGGACGAATCAGTCGATGCCGCCGAACGTGCCCGCCTTTATCATAATGCCGCATCATCAGCTGCAACCAGCGCGGAAAATGCAGCAAATGCTGCACTCGGGCATGAAAACAGCGCCGCTGAATACGCCCGACAGGCTAAAGCCAGCCAGGATGCAGGTGCAGACAATGCGCAGGAAGCGAAACAGTACAGGGATGAGGCGCAGCAGATAGTTGATGACCTGAATGCAACAAATGCCTCCACGACAGAAAAAGGTCTGGTGCAACTGTGTAGTGATACGGACAACGACAGCGAGGAACTGGCTGCCACGCCAAAGGCTGTCAAAACCGTCATGGACGAGACGAAAACAAAAGCGCCACTGGACAGCCCGGCCTTCACCGGCACCCCAACCACCCCAACCCCACCGGATGATGCCGCCGGTCTGGAAGCAGCGAACGCAGCGTTTGTGCGCAAACTGCTTGCTGCGCTGGTTGGCTCATCGCCGGAAGTTCTGGACACCCTGAACGAGCTGGCAGCGGCGCTGGGCAATGACCCGAACTTTGCGACGACAATCACAAACGCGCTGGCAGGCAAACAACCGCTTAATGACGTCTTAACGGCAATCAGCGCACTGACGCAACGGGCAGATAATCTTCTGTACTTCAATACGGACGGGAATGCCTCACTGTCTCTGCTGTCAGAGAAGGGCCGCGCATTGCTGGCGCATGACACGGCTGAAGCCATGCGCACGGAGCTTGAGCTGAGCGCGGCTGCGACGATGGAACCCCAGAGTGATATCCGTGACCGCACACCGGGCAGGCTGGCCCTGTCCGGGATGTATGGGTTTGGACAGGCATTCACCAGCGCCGAAGCTCTGTCATTTAACGGACAGGCTGATTTCGTTATATGGCTGCAGACAGTCACCCCGGGGCGTTATGCGGTCAGTATTGCGGACTCCTCCACGCTGCTGGTGGGCACCACGAAATTTAACGGTATCATTGATGTGATGTGGTCACCCTCTGATAACGATGGTTCAGACTCAGCGCGTAAATTCAAAATGCTGCTGTACTACAACCAGTATTACGAGGATGAGCACAGCATACATTGTATGCGTTATCGCTACAGTGGTAACAGCTGGAATGCAACATCAAGCCTTATTGTGTATGACGGCAACTCCCTGGCATATCTGATGTCCTCAACCGCCGGTAATGGTCCGTTCTCATATTACCAATACCCGGCCGTCGGTGTGCCGATTATGGCGGTATATCAGGGAGAAAGTTTTGGTGAAAATGCTTCTCTGGGACTCGGTGATACTGTGCCGGGTTCCCGTCTTGGTCCTCTGGCCATGAGTGCACAGGTTAGTGATACAGGGACATACGCATCCTCACCGCAGGTTGTGATTGGCGGTGCCGGTGAATACAACTTCCCCGGTCGTTACACGGCGCTTTCGGGCCTGGGTAACAATTATGGTACTCAGCGTGGCTTTATCGGTCTTTTTGTACGCATTGAGTAATGAGGAAATCAGGCATGAAAATCAGAGCGGTGAAAGGTATCAGAAACGCACATTATCTTGAAAATGGTGCGGTTGACTGCGAGGTGTTATTTGAAGGTGAAACGGAGTTCGCCCTGTATACTGCCATACAGGATGATATGGCCCCGACAGGCCAGCATGTCTGGCAGGAGCTGCAAAGCGGGAAATGGGGCGAAATCGCCCCGTTCACTGTCACGCCTGAACTTATTGCAGCGGCAAAGGATGCCAAAAGGCGGGAAATTGAGGCATGGCGCGACAGTCAGGAAAACGTTGAGTTTATTTTCACGTTTGATGGCCGTCGTTTTGATGGCGGAAAAACCTCGCAGTCACGCCTTGCCCCCGTGGTTGCAACAGCACAGGCCGGACTGCTTCCGGATGGTTTTTTCTGGACTGATGCGGATAATAACAACGTCGTACTGACCAGGGAGAAACTTATTGCGCTGAACGATGCCATGATGGTGGCCATGGTGGCGGAGGGCTTTAAAATCCACGAACGTCAGCGGAAGATGAAAGAGGAACTGAGTAGCCTGGAGGATTTACGCTCAATCAGAGCGATGGCGATTAGTGGTAATTAGCGGTCAATTCTGGGCTTTTGGGTTGCGCGCTCCCCGCCCGGAATTGCGCGTCAATTAGCCCAGAAAAAAACGCGAAGTTACACACGACCGATAATCTGCTTGAATTTGGTCATCGACTGGATGTTCTGGTCCAGTACTACCAGTTTGCAGGTTTTAGCATCCACACCGGTGGTCATCAGCTCTGAAGTGGTCGCGATAACCGGGTACGGTTTTTTCGGGTTGATGAAGTTATCCAACTGAGCTTTGCCAATTTCATCATCGCCGGTGATTTTCATGACGTATTTGTCATTCTTTTTCACCTGCTCCGGGTTGAGATTAACCAGGGCGCGGCGCATACGTTCTGCATGATCGATGTCGTTACAGAAGACGATGGTTTTATCCATCGGGTTGGTGCGCTTGAGGTAGTCGGTAATGGTTCTGGCAACCAGTTCTGTGCGTTCGTCGATTACCATCGTGCGATCGAAATCTTTCTGGTTATAGATACGATCGTCGATCACTTCGCCGTTTAAGTCAGTTTGCCCTTTGGTTGGGCGCCAGCCTTGCAGATCAACATCAATATCAACACGGACAACTTTATAAGGGGCGAGGAAGCCGTCTTCGATCCCTTCTTTTAGCGAGTAGACGTAAACCGGATCGCCGAAGTAATCCGTGCTGGAGACTTCATGCGTCTCTTTTGGCGTGGCGGTTAAGCCAATTTGGGTGGCGGAACTGAAATAATCAAGGATCTCTCGCCAGGCGCTGTCTTCGGATGCGCTGCCGCGATGGCATTCGTCGATCACGATCAGATCGAAGAAATCTGGTGCGACTTGTTTAAACGCTTTTTGGTCTTCCTCCGGGCCAGTTATAGCCTGATAGAGCGCGAGGTGAATTTCATAAGCGGGATCAATGGTGCGTCCGCTGACTTTGGTCATTGCCGTACCAAATGGCTGGAAATCATTATTTTTGGTTTGGTCGACCAGAATGTTGCGATCGGCAAGGAACAAAATGCGTTTTTTATTTTTTGATTTCCACAGGCGCCAGATGATCTGGAATGCGGTATAGGTTTTCCCTGTTCCGGTCGCCATGACCAGCAGAACGCGGTTTTGCCCGTTGGAGACGGCTTCAATGGTTTTGTTGATTGCCTGAAGCTGGTAATAACGTGGCGATTTACCGCTGCCATCGTCGTAATAGTCCTGAGTAATAACCGGAAGCTGAGCTTGTGTGTATCCTTTCCAGAGGCAGAATTTTTGCCAGAGTTCAGCGGGGGAAGGGAAGTCATCCAGCGTTATTTGCTTTTCAAGGCATTCACCTTCGGCTGCGGTGGCATCGCGGAAGATAAAGCCATCACCGTTGGTGGCAAAAACAAAAGGAACGTCCAGCAGGCGCGCATATTCAATGCCCTGTTGCATCCCTTTGCCAATTTCATGTTTGTTGGCTTTTGCTTCAATCACGGCTAAGGGAATGCCTGGTTTGTGATACAGCACGATGTCAGCAGATTTTACCGTTCTGCGTGCCGCAACTTTACCACGTACGATGACTTTACCGTCCCGGAGTTTGACCTCCTGTCTGATTTGCGTTGTGTTGTCCCAGCCTGCATTGAGAATGGCTGGCATAACGCATTTGGTAATGATGTCTGCTTCCGTCAGGTTACTTAGGTTCAGTTCCGCCATGGGGTGTTCTCATCTAAATGCGATGCGCAAATTCTACACAGAAAAATAGATGAATTCATCTGTTCAAAGAGTATTATCAGCGTTAAGTCACTGTTTTAAAGGTATTCTTGAGTTTCATCAATAGCTGGAGAAGGATTCATATGGAGAATGTTCGGTTCTTGCAAGGAGTGAAACAATATTTTTGTACTAAGGCATTAGATGTCATTCTGCTAATTTATCTATTTCTTGGTTTTATACTTCTCCCTTATAAATATCTGTGGAAAGATATTATTTTATCTCTGTGCTTTGTTGGTATTCTTCTTTATGCATTAGTGGAAGAAAATCGCATTACAGAATATATGGAGTATTTTGTTAAGTTCAGTAATAAAAACAGGTTGAATAGTTGTGCTGCCTGGTGTTCACTTATTGCATGGTTTATATTTTTGTTTTTTGTGTTGTCAATTAATATTTTTTCAGCCAGTGCCTCTCTATACGTTTTTAGTGCTTTTTCAGTATTCGTTTTTCTGGGAAGTATTTTCGTTATATTAGAATTGGAATTTGAAAACAATAATAAGCTAATACTTATTAGGTCCATGATTATAGCTTGCATACCAATTATATATTTGTTTGCAAGTAGTTGTGCTTCCAGTTTGTTTTTAAGTTTGAGTAATCTCAATATCACACTAACGCCATGGGTTGAGTATTTCTGGAAAGGGATGGCTTTTATGTTGCTTTTCTTTATGTTAATGCAACTTGTTATCTATTTTGCTTTTTTAACTCTGTGGGATAAATTAAGTGTATATAGGTTGTTTATACTTGCCGGAGCATTTATCGTATCTACTATTTTAGTGGCTTTTGCTTCAAAAAATGTAGAAGGTATTTCGTACTACGTTTTAAAAAGCACCATAGATTTTGAATGGCATAATCAGGTTAAATGTGGAGAGTTGAATATTTCACGTCCGGATGAAAGATATTTCGGGTTTAATACCGATAAATATACTGTATTTTATTCCAATAGAGAGGGTAAATGGGGGTTCAATGAGTTGAAATGTAAGAAAGGTTCTGACAGGAGAGATGCATATTCCATTGAGAATGTCTCAGAATATAACGTGCCTGGATGGCTGAAATAAGTCATCTTTATAATTAAATCGTAAAGGTTCTGATCATAAATGAGCATGATTAAACATAAACGGGGCACACTCTACACACTTGATGTGCAGCAAGAAGCTGAACTCATGGCTTTGGTTAATAAATCCGACGAAGACATTGATTACAGCGACATTCCTGCTTCTGGTAGCGAAGCATGGTCTGACGCCACACGCGGCAATTTTTTGCCAGATCCAGGTATTCACGCGCAATAAAACTTAGCGGAGGGGAGCACGTCGTTCTGTTTCCCCCCTCACTGCTAAATGGGGCATTGAGCTGCTTTACACTCAACCTTTCACGATTACTTCCTCAACCCCGCAAACGCCGCCCGAATCTCATCCTCCGGCAGCTGAATCCCGATAAACACCATCGTGCTATGCGGTTTTTCATCGCCCCACGGGCGGTCCCAGTCGGCGCTGTAGAGGCGCTGGACGCCCTGGAACAGCAGGCGATTAGGTTCGCCGTCAATCCACAGCATTCCTTTGTAACGCAGCAGTTTATCCGCCGACTCCAGCAGCAGGTTTTCCATCACGCGGGAAACTTCGCTGATATCTACCGGGTAATCCAGTTCTACCACAATCGACGAAATATCGTTTTGTTTATCCGCGATAAAGTGGAAACGCGGTTTGGTGCTGACGACGTTTTCTTCCAGCATAAAACCGTTGGTGTTGAACAGCAGGCCCAGATCGATGTCGCCGTGGGTGACGGTGTAGACCGGTGCGCGGGCGTTGATGCGCGCCAGGCGCTCACGCAGTTTCTCTGCTTCGCCTGCGACGTCGGTTTTGGTCAGCAGAATACGGTCGGCGTAGCCAACCTGTGACTGGGCGATGGTGAACTGGTTCATCTGCTCATCGGCATGTACCGCATCTACCAGCGCAATCACGCCGTCCAGCAGGTAACGCTGGCATAAAATCTCATGGGAGAAAAAGGTCTGAATAATCGGGCCGGGATCGGCCATGCCTGTGCATTCAATGACCAGACGGTCGAACTGAATATTGCCCTTGTCGAGATTATCCAGCAGGTCGAGTAGCGCGTCCTCCAGCTCGTTGGAGCGCGAACAACAGATGCAGCCGTTGGTCAGCGTTTTGATCTGCGTGGCGCGGTCGCCAATCAGTTGATCATCAACGGAGACTTCGCCGAATTCGTTTTCAATCACGGCAATCTTGTAGCCGTGCTGTTCATTAAGAATATGGCGCAGCAGGGTGGTTTTGCCTGCGCCTAAAAAACCGGTGAGTAGGGTAACTGCAATCGGGTTCATGCTCTCTCCATTAACAACAGCGCATACCGCCTTTACCATCGCCGCCGTAGCGCGCGTTCTGGCGTTCGCGGAAGAATTCTTCATAGCTCATGTACGGCTGGTCGGGATGGTTGGTCTTCATATGCTCGACGTAGTTGTCGTAGTCTGGAATGCCAATCAACATCTTTGCCGCCTGGCCGAGATATTTTTTTGCCTGTCCTAAGTTACCAAACATTTTGCCTTCCAGATATGCGTAAAGCCCGGAAGGTCCGGGCCGGGGATTTGCCGGATGCGGCGTAAACGCCTTATCCGGCCTACGATAGACACTTTGTAGGCCGGATACGCGCAGCGCATCCGGCAACCGGTTAGTGGTGCGAAGAGATCTTCACGCCGCCTTCCGGGATTGGAACGTACGGTGTTTCTTTGTCAGTACGTTTGTCGCTGTTACGCACCTTCAACCAGGTTTTGAAACCGTAGAAGATGATGCTGTACACCACAATCAGGAACAGAATACTCAGGCCCGCGTTGGTGTAGTTGTTCACAACGATGTGGTTCATGTTGGCAATCTGCTGTGCCGTCAGGTCAGTACCGTTAGCAATCTTCTCTTTGTACTGGCTTGCCATGTAGAAGAAGCCTTCCATCTGCGGGTTGGTGCTGAACAGTTTCAGGCCCAGCGCCCAGGTGGTGCAGATAAGCAGCCATACAGCCGGAACAACAGTTACCCAGATGTATTGGGTGCGCTTCATCTTAATCAGCACAACGGTGCCCAGTACCAGCGCTACGGCTGCCAGCATCTGGTTGGAGATACCGAACAGCGGCCACAGGCTCTTAACGCCGCCCAGCGGATCGACCACGCCCTGATACAGCAGGTAGCCCCACAGACCCACACAGCCCGCAGTACCGATGATACCGGCAACCAGAGAGTCGGTTTTTTTCAGGAACGGGATGAAGTTACCCAGCAGGTCTTGCAGCATAAAGCGGCCAGAACGGGTACCCGCATCCAGCGCGGTCAGGATGAACAGGGCTTCGAACAGAATACCGAAGTGATACCAGAAGCCCATGTCAGCCATCGGCAGCACTTTGTGGAACACGTGAGCGATACCTACCGCCAGCGTCGGCGCACCACCTGCACGGTTCAGGACAGAAGGCTCACCAATGTCTTTCGCGGTTTGCAGGATCTGCTCTGGCGAAATCACGAAGCCCCAGGAGCTGACAGTCGCTGCCGCGTGTGCGGTAACGTCTTTCAGTTGTGCCATGATGATCGGCGCGTTCTCGCCACCCATTTCATGCAGGTTAGGCATGGTGATGCCAAGGCCCGCAGGCGGGGTATTCATCGCGAAGTAAAGACCCGGTTCGATGATGGACGCAGCAACCAGCGCCATAATCGCCACGAAGGACTCCATCAGCATTGCGCCGTAGCCAATGAAACGCGCGTCGGTTTCGTTAGCCAGCAGTTTCGGCGTCGTACCGGAAGAGATCAGCGCGTGGAAGCCAGATACCGCACCACAGGCGATGGTGATGAACAGGAACGGGAACAGAGCGCCTTTCCACAGCGGGCCAGTACCGTCAATGTACTGGGTCATCGCAGGCATTTTCAGTTCCGGGTTCAGCACCACGATACCCAGCGCCAGGCCGACGATAACGCCGATTTTCAGGAAGGTTGCCAGATAGTCGCGCGGTGCGAGGATCAGCCACACCGGCAGCAGTGCGGAAACAAACGCATAGCCAATCAGTGCGAAGGTAATGGTGGTGTCTTTAAAGGTCAGTGCCGGACCCCAGTACGGATCGTGAGCAATTACGCCACCGAAGTAGATAGAGGCAACCAGCAGCACGATACCAATAACAGAGACTTCACCTACACGCCCCGGACGGATAAAGCGCATGTAGATACCCATAAACAGCGCAATTGGTACGGTTGAGCAAACGGTGAAGACCCCCCACGGACTTTCGGCCAGGGCTTTAACCACAATCAGCGCCAGAACGGCGAGGATGATGATCATGATTAAGAAACAGCCAAACAGCGCGATAGTTCCCGGTACTGGCCCCATCTCTTCTTTGATCATCTCACCGAGAGATGCGCCGTTACGGCGAGAAGAGATAAACAGCACCATAAAGTCCTGTACCGCACCGGCCAGCACTACCCCCGCCAGCAGCCACAGTGTGCCAGGCAGGTAACCCATCTGCGCGGCGAGAACCGGACCAACCAGCGGACCCGCACCGGCGATAGCGGCGAAGTGGTGACCAAACAACACGTAACGGTTGGTCGGAACATAGTTCAGACCGTCATTGTTAATAACTGCAGGCGTCGCGCGCGTGGGGTCGAGTTTCATCACCTTCTGGGCGATGTACAAACTGTAGTAGCGATAAGCCACCAGATACACCGACACAGAGGCGACCACGATCCACAGGGCGCTGACGTGCTCCCCCCGACGTAATGCAACTACCGCGAGGCAGAATGCACCGATGATTCCAAGAATCACCCAGGGTATGTGCTTGAATATCTTTTTAGTATCCATAGTAAAACCTGGCATGTATTGATTAATAGTTGGCCGAAGCCGTTCTAGGTTTGCGTTGCGTTTGAGGAGGTAAATTGACCGCTATCCTGCAGTGATGTTGCCAGAGTTACGCGCGCGTAAAGTAAGGTAAATAACTGAGTGGTTATATTTGGGACGTAAGCGGTCAGGAATGGCGGTGAGCGGTTGGGCAAGAATTATTCGTCGGGTGGATATGTGATTGAGATCACAATAAAAATGCCCCTTCAACGAATACGTGAAGGGGCTGGAGCTTAAATCGCAGCTTCCATTTCCAGCATCACCGGATGGAAACGGCGTTTGAAGTAGATAAGTCCGTGACCTTCTGCACTGAGGATGATGTTTTTAATCTCCACCAGATACACCAGATGTGTGCCAATCGCCTGCACATCGCGGATCTCACCTTCAAGACTGGCCAGCGAACCTTTCAGCACCGGCTGCGCCAGCGGACCTTTTTGCCAGCATGAGAGGCTAAAACGCTCTTCCATCGCCATGCCCGTCATACCCGCGAAGTGACGGGCCATCAGTTCCTGCTCATGATTGAGGACGTTGACGCACAACTTGCCGTTACCCTGAAACACCGGGTTCATCGCACTGTTGGCGTTAATGCACACCATCAGCGACGGTGGTGTATCCGTGACCGAGCAGACGGCCGTTGCCGTAATCCCGCATTGTCCGGCGTCACCCTCGGTGGTGATAATATTTACCGCTGCCGACAGGCTGGCCATCGCGTCACGAAAGCGCAGGCGTTGTTCATCTAATTGCATCTTAACCTCCCGCTGCGTTATTTCAGCAGCTTATCCAGCATGTTGATATCGTCGTTGTTGTGCAGGTGCGGCACAGTCCAGCCGTTCTGGTCGTATTCCGACAGGCAGCGATCAACCATCGCCATCATCTTGTCCATATTGCCGGAGCTTTGTGCCTGGCGCAGACACTGCAGGCGAATCTCATCCTGGCTACCGGAGTAGTTGATTTCATACAGTTCGTGACGACCACCAAACTCGCTGCCAATGGCGTCCCACATCAGTTTGAGGATCTTGATGCGCTGGACGTGATCCATACCGTTCGAACCGCGCACATACTTCGCCAGATACTGGTCGATCTGCGGATTGTTCAGGTCACGGGCACTGGAAGGGAGATAGATCAGGCCACTGGTAACGTTGCGTTCGATAATGTTTTTGATCTTCGCGTAGGCCATTGGTGCCAGTACGCGATAGGTTTGCAGTGCGGCATGATCCGGTAAATAAGCCCCGTTGACCCACGGCGTCGCTTCTGAACACATTGAGTCACTCAATGCCCAGAAGGTGTTGCGCCACGCCACCACTTCACCGAGATCGGCCTGCACGCCCCGGAACTCCAGGGTGCCGGTACATTCGAGTGATTTTTTCAGCAGTGCCGTGATGAAGTCGAGTTTCACTGCCAGGCGCACACAGGCTTGCAGCGGATACATACGGGCGAAACCGCCTTCCATCGTCCAGCGACGACAGCGATCAAAATCGCGGTAGATCAGCACGTTTTCCCATGGGATCAGTACGTTATCCATCACCAGAATCGCATCGTTCTCATCGAAGCGACTGGAGAGCGGGTAGTCGTACGGCGAGCCGGTAGCGCCCGCGACCATCTCATAAGAGGCGCGGGAGATTAATTTCACACCATCGGCATCCATTGGTGCAACGAACATCAGTGCGAAGTCCGGGTTTTCACCCATCACTTGTGCTGAGCCGAAGCCAATCATGTTGTAGTGAGTCAGCGCCGAGTTGGTGGCAACCACTTTCGCACCGCTGACGATAATCCCGGCGTCAGTCTCTTTTTCCAGCTTGATGTAAACGTCTTTCACTTTATCGGTCGGCAAATGACGATCGATCGGTGGGTTAACAATCGCGTGGTTAAAGTAGAGGCCAGTTTCCTGGATACGTGTGTACCAGTTACGGGCGTTCTGCTCGAACTGACCGTAAAAGCCCGGATTCGCGCCCAGTGCGCAACCGAAAGCGGCTTTGTAGTCTGGGGTGCGGCCCATCCAGCCATAGCTCAGGCGTGACCACTCAGCGATGGCGTCGCGTTGCTGGCGCAGGTCGTCGGCACTTTTCGCCACGCGGAAGAATTTATGGGTATAGCCGCCGCTGCCGGTGTCGGTGTTCCAGCACAGAGAGTCCTGCATCTCCGGTTTGTGCAGCGCGTCGTACAATTGGGCAACAGACGCTGCCGCATTACGAAATGCCGGATGAGTGGTGACGTCTTTCACTCGCTCGCCATAGATATAGATCTCGCGACCATCCTGCAGGCTTTTCAGATACTCTTCCCCGGTGAACGGACGTTGGGTACTGGCGCGGAAATCTTCTGGTTTCATGTCGACCTCTACAGTATTAATCGGAATACGGTTGTTAATTTTGTGTGTTGTTTTTGTTATTCAATTGAAGCTTGCAGGGGCTATTACGGGAAGAGACTTTTGGGACAATGGCTGGTACTTTTCAGGTAGGGTACGGTTTTGTGATCGAGGTCGCTTTTAGCGATTTTTGACGTTACTCAATCCCCTTGCTCCAGGCGGAGAAAGGGGAATAGCAGGTGGTGCCTGGTTTCCCGTTAAGACTATAGGGTTATCACGTCACAGGTACTTTTTGGGCGCGATAAGCACTGGGTGAGCAACCGACTAAGCGATTAAAAAAGCGCGCAAAATAAGCCGGATCCTTAAAACCGAGTTGCCAGGCAATATTGTTTACGGCGTTATCAGAAAACAGCAGCAGCCGCTTGGCTTCTCGCAGCTGTCTGTCGAAAATCAACCGTTTTGGCGGACGGTTGGCAAAGCGACGGCAGATGTCCGTGAGTCGTGATTCGGTGATATGCAGTTCGTTAGCGTAATCAGGAACTGTCCAGTGCTGATGAAAATGGCTTTCAATCAGCATATGAAAACGCTGGAACAGTTTTAATTCCCCGCGCATCCCGCTGGCGGCATGGTCGTCGAGTTTTGCGTTACGCAGCAGTAGGGTGAACACTGCCTGTGCCAGTAGCGTCAGGGTGTGTTCCCGTCCAGGCAGTTGTTCCACCGATTCCCGCTCTATCAGTTGCCAATAGTGTTCCAGCGCCGCCAGTTCGTCGGGTTTATCTGCCAGTGACAGGCAAATCCCCGGTAGGCCGAAGGTTTCCCGAGTGCCTGGATAAAGAACTTCCAGCAGGGGCCAGATTAGATCTTCCCGTACCGTCAACACATGACCGTCGGCGTCAGACTCCGTAATAAACGCATGAGGTACTGACGGCGGCGTCAGGACAAACAGAGGCGCTTCCACCGAGTAGCGATGATCGTCAAGCTGTAGCTCAATCTGTCCGCTATTGAGGAAATGCATCTGAAAGTACTGTTCGTGACGATGTGGCAGCATATGGCGGCCAAAAAAGGCCGCCATGCGGGCGAACGACTGATAATGCACATCGTCCGTGCCCAGGCTTTCATCATACTCTTTGCTGATATCAATATTGGCAATCTGACTATCGCACATCGTCGTTCCTTACGGGGTCGCTCGCGGACGGGAGGACTGCATTGGAATCGCCCAGATAATCCCCGCACCAATCACCAGCAGCGCGGCAACAAACCACAATCCACTGTTAAAGCTGCCGGTCAGATCTTTCAGCCAGCCGATCATAAACGGACTCAGCGCCGAACCGATATTGCCAGTAGCGTTGATCACCGCAATACCGATCGCGCGTGCCCGCAGGCTGATGGACTGATCCGGTGTTGTCCAGAAAATTGCCATTGCGCTGAATGATCCGGTCGAAGCCATAATGATCCCCAGCATCTGGATCATATTGTGATCAGTTGCCGAAGCCAGTAACCAACCTGCGGCCGCGAACAAATAAGGAAGGGCGGTGTGGTGCCTTCGTTCCTGGCGGCGATCTGAGTGACGGCTCCAGTAGATCATCCCGAGAATGGTACAAATCTGCGGTACGGCGGCTAGCAGACCGATGGTGATATTACTGCTGCCCTGATTAAAGCTTTGCAGGATCTGCGGTGTCCAGATGCTGATCGCACTAAGTGTGTTGGTCAGGCAGAAATACGCCAGGGTATACATCATCACCACCGGAGTGAAGATCTCCCGCCACATGCTGCGTTGTTGCATGGCGTGGTGGCTGATGGCTCCCTCTGGCTGAACCAGCGTCAGACGATCGTTATCCATCATCTCTTGCAGGCATTTTTTGTCTTCTTTCGTCAGCCACTTAGCTTTGTCCGGTGAGTCATCAAGCCAAAACCACACCATGACGCCGAGTAATACCGACGGGAAGCCTTCCAGCAAAAACAGCCACTGCCAGCCTTTTAGTGCCAATACGCCATCCAGCGACAAAATGTAGCCGGAAACGATAGATCCCAACGCTGTCGTTACCGGCATTGCCACCATAAACAAGGCGTTGGCACGGGCGCGGAAGTAGGCCGGAAACCAGAAGGTTAAATACAGCAGAATGCCAGGCAGAAAGCCGGCTTCGGTAATGCCAACCAGTATACGCAGTACGTATAAGCTGGTGGGGCCAGTGGCAAACATGGTGGCAGTAGAGGCGATGCCCCAAAGCACCATTATGGTGGCGATCCAGCGTCGCGCACCGACAATACTCAGCATAATGTTGCTGGGAATGCCGAAGATGACGTAAGCGGCGTAGAACAGGGTGGTGGCGAGGCCAAACATGGTGGCGCTCAGACCGAGGTCGCGCCCCATCGTCAGTCCGGCAAAGCCGATGTTGATGCGATCAAGGAACGAGAAGATAAACAGCACGAACAGAAAGATGATTAGGCGGCGAAACAACTTCTTAATAACCGCCTGTTGTCCGGCAGTCAGCGCTTTATGCTGATTCGCCGGATCGATACTTTCCGGTATGGCAGGTGAGGTGTCGCTCATTTTTCTTCCTCTAATGGGATTTTTGTAGGGTACGACAAGGTTTATGGCGGATGCAGCACAAACGCCTTATCCGGCCTACGGTTTGGTGCGCGTGTAGGCTGGTTAAGCGCAGCGCATCCGGCATTAATACACGCCGGGCTTCACGGTCGTGGCCTGCGCGCCAAACCGTGCTGCCAGTGCTTCGGCGGCGCGGGCGAGCAGGGTGGTGTCAACGCCGACGGCGACAAACAGCGCGCCCAGTTCCAGATAGCGTTTTGCCAGTTGCTCATTGGCGATCAGGATCCCCGGCGCTTTGCCCGCTTCACGGATCTGCACGATCGCCTGTTCAATCGCGGCCTGCACTTCCGGGTGCTGCGGATTACCGGCATAACCCATATCGGCGCTCAGATCTGCCGGGCCGATAAACACGCCGTCGACACCTTCTACGTCCAGAATCTGCGGTAGGTTCTTCATTGCCTCACGCGTTTCGATCTGCACCAGCACGCACATTTGATCATTGGCTTTTTGCAGGTAATCAGGAATGCGATTCCAGCGTGAGGCGCGTGCCAGCGCACTGCCCACGCCACGAATACCGGCGGGGGGATAACGGGTGGCGCGTACCGCTTCACGGGCTTCGTCGGCGTTTTGTACCATCGGCACCAGTAAGGTTTGTGTGCCGACGTCCAGCAGTTGTTTGATTTGCACCGGATCGTTCCACGACGGGCGCACTACCGGTTGACTGGGATAGGGCGCGATCGCCTGCAGCTGGGTGAGCACTGTTTGCACGTTGTTCGGCGCGTGTTCACCGTCGATCAACAACCAGTCGAACCCCGCGCCGGCCAGTAACTCCGCGCTGTAGCTGCTGCTCAGCCCCAGCCATAAACCGATTTGTGGGCGACCTGCTTTCAGCGCCGCTTTAAAGGTGTTTTCCATGATTCTCTCCTTAAACAAAGCGGCAGCTAATGGAGCCCATGTTGCCGTAATCGACGTGGAAGGTGTCGCCTTTACGCGCCGGAACCGGTCGGGTGAACGATCCGCCGAGAATGATTTGCCCGGCTTCCAGTTGCACGTCATACGGTGCGAGTTTGTTCGCCAGCCATGCCACGCCGTTGGCCGGATGATTCAGCACACCCGCGGCGACGCCGGTTTCTTCAATCACGCCATTGCGGTACAGCAGCGCGGAGATCCAACGCAGATCCAGTTCATCGGGCTTAATGGGACGACCGCCGAGGATCACCCCGGCGTTGGCGGCGTTATCGGAAATGGTGTCGAACACTTTGCGCGGGCGCTGGGTTTCTGGATCGATGTTGTGGCAGCGAGCGTCGATCAACTCCAGCGCCGGGATCACATAATCCGTCGCGTTGTAGACGTCGAACAGGGTGCAGTTTGGCCCGCGCAGCGGTTTTGCCAGCACAAAAGCCAGCTCCACTTCAATGCGTGGCACGATAAAGCGATCGGTCGGGATATCGCTGCCATCGTGGAAGAACATGTCATCCAGCAGTGCGCCGTAATCTGGTTCGCTGATTTGTGAGCTGGCCTGCATGGCTTTCGAGGTCAGGCCGATTTTGTGGCCTTTCAGCGTGCGGCCTTCGGCAATTTTCAGGCGGACCCATTCGCGCTGTACTGCGTAGGCGTCTTCGATGGTGATCTCCGGGTAATCCAGGGAGATCGCGCGGATCTGTTCGCGCTGTTTTTCTGCCTGATCCAGACGCTGGGCGATCAGGGTGTGGGTGTGTTTATCGAACATGGCGATATCCTGTGGCATTGCCGGATGGCGGCTGCGCCTTATCATCCGGCCTGGAAGCTGGTGCAAATTTATTTAAACAACGCGTGTACGTTGTTCTGTTTGAAATTCAACGTTGGGTGCAGTTCTGCAATCTCAAATGAAAGCGCCAGGTAACGGCTCTCCATCAGTGAGGCGAAGTGCGTTTTAATCAGATCAAACAGCATTTCGCCCACTTCCTGACGGCTTTCCAGACTGCGCCCGCTGCCGATTTTTAGCGTCATATGCACAAAGGCGTAATCGTGCTTGCCATCAGCCATTTGCCAGGTATCGATCCAGTGCGCCCGGCTACGTATTCCCCCAAGCGGAAAAATCCCCGTCGCCGCCAGTGCGGTGTTAACACTGGCAAACAGCTCAGGTAAGCGGGCTTCTTCACGGATATTTTCAGTACATTCCACGATAAAGTGCGGCATGGTGGTTCCTTATGCGGGCAGCGGGAAAACAGCGTTAACCTGACCGGTGCCAGAGCTTGGGAACAGCTCGGTAATAAACTCCACCTTGCCATCGTATTTATCCCAGCCAAGCATCCCCAGCAGCATCACCGTGTCGTGCATATTGCCTTCCCCGTAGCAGTAGTTGGCATACTCCGGCAGCATATTGCAGAACTCTTTGAACTGGCCTTCTCGCCACAGCTTCACCACGCGCTCGTCCATCTGGCGGTCGAACTCGCGGGTGTAGCTGTTCATCCCTTCTTCCGCACGCTGATCGTCAATAAAGCGGTGCGATAACGAACCGCTGGCAAGGACCGCCACGGTGCCGTCGTACTGTTCGATCGCTTTCAGAATCGCTTCGCCCAGCTTGCGGCTGTCGGCAAAATCATGGACGGTACAGAATGCAGAGATGGAGACCACTTTGAAGTGCTTGTCTTCATTCATGTAACGCATTGGCACCAGCGTGCCGTACTCCAGTTTCAGGCTGGGAATGTTGTGCGCTTTTGCGCGCACGCCGAGTTTTATCGCTTCATCGGCAATAAGCTGCCCCAACTCCGGGTTGCCCTCGTAGTTGTAGGTCATATCGCGGATAAAATGCGGCAGCTCGTTACTGGTGTAGACGCCTTCAAAATGGTCTGCACAGTTGATGTGATAAGCACTGTTCACCAGCCAGTGGGTATCGAAAACGATAATGGTATCGACGCCCATTTCCCGGCAACGCTTGCTGATCTCTTTATGCCCGTTAATCGCGCCCTGGCGGCAGCCGTGGTTTTTCCCCGGCAGTTCAGAGAGATACATCGACGGCACGTGCGTGATTTTTGCTGCTAATGCTAACTTACCCATATCAGACTCCCCATTTCGGAATGGGATGGTCGCCCATGGAAATGCAGACGTTCTTCATTTCCGCGAACACTTCGAAGCTGTACTCACCGCCTTCGCGCCCGGTACCGGAGGCTTTTACGCCGCCAAACGGCTGGCGCAGGTCGCGCACGTTCTGGGTGTTGACGAACACCATGCCTGCTTCAATGCCACGCGCCAGGCGTAACACTTTGCTGACATCCTGGGTCCAGATGTACGACGCAAGGCCGTACTCTACGTCGTTTGCCAGGCGTAAGCCTTCGGCTTCATCTTTAAACGGCAGCAGGCAGGCGACCGGCCCGAAAATTTCTTCCTGGGCGACGCGCATACGGTTATCAACGTCTGCCAGCACGGTCGGGCGCAGGAAGTTGCCGCCTTTCAGGTGCACAGGCAGGTCGGACGGTTTATCCGGGCCGCCCGCCAGCAGGGTTGCGCCTTCTTCAATGCCGAGACGGATATAGCCGGAAACTTTTTCCCAGTGCTGTTGGCTGATAAGCGCCCCAACCTGGGTGTTTGGATCGTTTGGATCGCCCACGCGCAGACGGTTGGCGCGTTCGGCAAAGCGTTTAACAAATTCCGGGTAGATGCTTTGCTGAATAAAGATGCGCGAACCGGCGGTGCAGCGTTCGCCGTTGATCGAGAAGATGGTGAACAGGGCGGCGTCCAGCGCGCGCTCAATATCGGCATCTTCAAAAATCAGCACCGGCGATTTACCGCCCAGTTCCATGGAGTATTTTTTCAGCCCGGCGTTTTTCATGATGTTGCGCCCGGTGGCCGTACCGCCGGTGAACGACACGGCACGTACGTCATGATGACGGACCAGTGCATCGCCTGCGGTTGCTCCGTAGCCCTGTACCACGTTCAGCACGCCCGCCGGAATACCGGCTTCCAGCGCCAGCTCACCCAGGCGGTCAGCGGTCAGCGGGGAGAGTTCCGACATTTTCAGCACTGCGGTATTGCCCAGCGCCAGACACGGCGCGACCTTCCAGGTGGCGGTCATAAATGGCACGTTCCACGGTGACACCAGCGCACAAACGCCCACCGGCTGCACCAGTGTGTAGTTGAGCATCTTGTCATCAACCGGATAGGTTTTGCCGTTCATCTGCTGGCAGACTTCCGCGAAAAATTCAAAGTTGTGAGAAGCGCGTGGGATCAACACATTTTTGGTCTGATGGATCGGCAGGCCCGTGTCAGCGGTTTCCATCGCGGCGATCTCTGGCACGTTCTGGTCGATCAGTGAGCCCAGACGGCGCATCAGTCGCGCACGCTCTTTCATCGGCAGATTGGCCCATTTTGGGAACGCCTCTTTCGCTGCCGCTACCGCCTGATTGATCTCCGCTTCACCGCCAGAGGCCACATCCGCCAGCACTTCACCCGTTGCTGGATTAGTGGTCTGGAAGTAGTCGTTACCTGCAACATTTTTGCCGTTGATCCAATGATTTACTTTTTTCATTTCGCTGTATCCTCACTCACAATTCGGTTCACCAGGCGGCCCACGCCTTCTACTTCCACCACTACTTCATCGCCAGGCACCACGTCAGATAAGCCTTTTGGTGTGCCGGTGGCGATCATGTCGCCCGGATTCAGGGTCATAAATTCGCTTAAATAGGCGATCAGGAAAGGCACGCTGAAGATCAGATCGGCGGTGGTGCCTTGCTGGCGTAACTCGCCGTTGACGAAGGTGCGAAGGGTCAGATTATGCGGGTCCGGGATCGCCTCTTTAGGCACGATGGTTGAAAGCATCGGCGTCAGTCCGTCGCGGCTTTTTACCCGCAGGTTAGGGCGGTAGTAGTTTTCCAGATAGTCGCGAATGGCGTAGTCGTTACACACGGTGTAGCCCGCGACATAATCCATAGCATCGGCTTCGCTGACGTAACGCGCCTGCTTGCCAATCACCACCACCAGCTCCGCTTCGTAGTGCATGTATTCAATATTGTTCGGGCGCACGGAGGTCTGGTTATCGCCAGTGAGGGTATTCGGCGCTTTCAGGAACACCAGCGGCTCTTCCGGTGGTTTAAATTCCAGTTCGCTGGCGTGGTCGGCGTAGTTCAGGCCGAGGGCAAACAGCGTGCCGTGCGGGTGTGGCAGCGTTGGGAAGGTTTTGTGCGTGGTCACTTCATGTTCGTCCACTACCGGATTTTCCAGCGGCGGGAAACCTTCTGCGAGAACACGAACGCGATCGCCTGGCTGTATTTCCACGCGCGCCTGTGGCGTGCCGAGCAGAATGGCATCGCCAGGATTTAGTGTGGCAAATTCGCTGAGGGCGTTCAGCAACTGTGCGGCGTTACGTTGTAAATCGGCGGTGTTCCAGTGATCGGCAGGACGCCCGTTGATCTCGGTATAGATGGTCAGATTATCGACATTGCTGAGAGCCACGGTTTCACCAATGGGGCAGAATCCATCACGACATTTTGCTTTGATTGCCGGGCGGTAAAAGCTCTCTTCCGGCAGGCTGACGTCGTTAGCCAGCGCGTATCCGGCGATGTACTCTGCTGCATCTTCTTCGCGTACTTTCGTCGCCTTTTTTCCCACAATCAGCGCAACTGTCGCACCACTCAGTACCTTTTCACCCTGCGGAAAGGGAATCGGCTCACCGCTACTAATCACCGTATTGCGCGGTTTAATAAACCAGACCGCAGTTTTAGGCGGGGCTTTGTAGGGGGATTGCTGGAACGCTTCCTGCCATGCATCAAGCTGGCTGCGATGGTTCAACGCTACGGCGAAGATAGTGCCTTTCATTACCACTCCTCGGATTCGATCATTTTAATCATTAATATGTTAATGATTACTTTTATTCCCGATTGCGTAGTTTGGCAAAAGTAAGTGATGTAAATGTGATCTAATTAACAAACTATTTACATTTTCAGGTAATAAAATACTAAATATCAGTAAGTTAATAAAGTATGCTCAATTTTGATAAAATGAGGAATTGCGGGGATAGCTCAGTCCCGGTAACGTGACGATTAACTGTTTCTATATTAATGATTTTGAATTTTTTCAGGGGAAAGATAATGCACGACTCACTAACCATTGCGTTGCTCCAGGCGCGAGAAGCGGCGATGAGTTATTTTCGCCCAATCGTTAAACGGCATAATTTGACTGAGCAACAGTGGCGCATCGTGCGTATTCTGGCGGAAAGCCCATCAATGGATTTTCACGATCTGGCGTATCGCGCCTGCATTTTGCGCCCAAGCCTGACCGGGATCCTCACGCGGATGGAACGCGACGGTTTAGTGTTGCGATTAAAGCCGATCAATGATCAGCGGAAGCTTTATATCTCGCTGACCAAAGAGGGGCAGGCCCTGTATAACCGCGCTCAGACACAGATTGAAGAAGCCTATCGGCAGATTGAAGCTCAGTTTACTGCCGAGAAAATGCAACAGTTAACCCATCTGTTAGAGGAATTTATTGCTCTGGGTAATTCCCGACAAGAAGACATTCCGGGCGATAATGAATAACTTTTTAGTATCTGATAACCAGCATCTGGTTTTTCCATGGATGGCGGGTTACACCTTTTCATAAAGTTTTTGCTTTCCAGGCCGAAAATCTTGCATCGGTCCACAGGAAAGAGAAACCATGTTAAAACGTATCAAGATCGTGACCAGCTTACTGCTGGTTTTGGCCGTTTTTGGCCTTTTACAACTGACATCAGGCGGTCTGTTCTTTAATGCCTTAAAGAATGACAAAGAAAATTTCACTGTTTTACAAACCATTCGCCAACAGCAATCCACGCTGAATGGCAGCTGGGTCGCGTTGTTGCAGACGCGTAACACCCTCAACCGCGCGGGGATCCGCTACATGATGGATCAGAACAATATTGGTAGCGGTTCAACCGTTGCCGAGCTGATGCAGAGTGCCAGTATTTCGCTGAAACAGGCGGAAAAAAACTGGGCGGATTACGAAGCATTGCCGCGTGACCCGCGTCAGAGCACCGCCGCAGCGGCAGAGATCAAACGTAATTACGATATTTATCACAATGCGCTGGCGGAACTGATCCAACTGTTAGGTGCAGGCAAAATCAACGAATTCTTTGATCAGCCGACTCAGGGATATCAGGACGGTTTCGAGAAGCAGTATGTGGCTTACATGGAGCAAAACGATCGGCTCTATGATATCGCCGTCAGCGATAATAATGCCTCCTACAGCCAGGCGATGTGGATTCTGGTGGGCGTGATGATCGTCGTACTGGCGGTCATCTTCGCCGTCTGGTTCGGTATTAAAGCCTCGTTGGTAGCGCCAATGAATCGCCTGATTGACAGCATTCGTCATATTGCAGGTGGCGATCTGGTGAAACCGATTGAGGTGGATGGTTCTAATGAGATGGGGCAACTGGCAGAGAGTTTGCGCCATATGCAGGGGGAGCTGATGCGTACCGTCGGTGATGTGCGCAACGGGGCCAATGCTATCTATAGCGGTGCCAGCGAAATCGCCACCGGCAATAACGATCTCTCTTCGCGCACCGAGCAACAGGCCGCTTCGCTGGAAGAGACGGCAGCCAGCATGGAACAACTGACCGCAACGGTGAAACAGAACGCCGAGAATGCGCGTCAGGCTAGCCATCTGGCGTTAAGTGCTTCCGAAACGGCGCAACGTGGCGGCAAAGTGGTGGATAACGTGGTGCAGACCATGCGCGATATCTCCACCAGCTCGCAGAAAATCGCCGATATTATCAGCGTAATTGACGGCATTGCCTTCCAGACCAATATTCTGGCTTTGAACGCGGCGGTTGAAGCAGCGCGTGCGGGTGAGCAAGGGCGCGGTTTTGCGGTGGTTGCGGGAGAAGTGCGTAATCTGGCCCAGCGTAGCGCTCAGGCGGCTCGCGAAATTAAAAGCCTGATTGAAGACTCGGTGGGCAAAGTGGATGTTGGCTCTACGCTGGTCGAAAGCGCCGGGGAAACCATGGCAGAGATTGTCAGCGCTGTGACCCGCGTGACGGACATTATGGGCGAAATTGCTTCGGCTTCTGATGAGCAGAGCCGTGGTATCGATCAGGTTGGCTTAGCAGTAGCTGAGATGGACCGAGTGACCCAACAGAACGCTGCGCTGGTGGAAGAATCTGCCGCCGCCGCCGCCGCGCTGGAGGAGCAGGCCAGTCGCCTGACCGAAGCTGTGGCAGTGTTCCGGATTCAGCAAGAGCAGCAACGCCAGCGCGAAGCATCGGCAGTAGTAAAAACTGTGACGCCATCTGCGCCGCGCAAAGTGGCAGTGGCAGATAGCGGAGAGAACTGGGAAACGTTTTAATCTCCATAAAAATGCCCGATAAGCAAAATGTTATCGGGCATAGGGAAATTAATCTTTACGTGGGTCGTTGATCGGCTGACGAACCAGGAAGATGTATGCCAGTGCACCCGCCGCGGTGACGCAACCGCAGATGATTAGCGCCAGACGGAATGAGTGGGTGGTATCGACAATAAAACCAGTAATGATCGGCGCGAAAGAAGCGCAGATGAAGCTGGCAAAGTTCTGGATACTGCCCACCGATGCAGTCATGCGAGAAGCGACAGCGACGTGGATCAATCCCCAGCAGGATGTTCCAGCAAAGTGAATGCAGAACAGTGCCATGCCAATCAGCAGAACCGCCGTCATGGATGTTGTCGCTTGCGGTACGACCAGCGTAAAGGCGGCAGAACAGAACATCCCGGCAATAATGCAGATCTTACGGCTTTTAATCGGAGCCATTCCTCCTTTGACCAGCCAGTCGGTAACGTAACCATTGACCAGCATCCCGGCAGCCCCAAACAGGAAAGGGATAGCCGCCATCAACCCGGTGCTTTTTAAATCCAGGTTATAGGCTGTTTGCAGGTAACCTGGCAGCCAGGCCAGATACAGCCACGCAGTGTAATTGATGCCACTGAATCCGAGCATCATTCCCCACATTGTGCGGTTACGGAACAGGCTGCGCCATTCAGCAAAACTGAGTGGATCACGGCGGGCATTGACGCTACCGGCATTGAGATAGGCTTGTTCAACGGCAGTCAGTTCAACGTGCTCGCGGTTGCGATAGAGCATATACCAACCGATGGCGAGAAAAATCCCCAACACACCAATGGTAATAAACATCCCGCGCCAACCCATCACCAGCATCATCGCCGCCAGAATTGGTGGGCTTACGGCAACGCCAATGGTAGAAGCTGCGTTGAAGAAGCCCATCGGGCGTCCGCGCTCTTTGATGTTGAACCAGTCGTTAATGACTTTTACACCGCATGGGTTCATCGGCGCTTCACCAATCCCCATACCTATACGCACCAACACGAACTGCGTAAAGCTGTGCACCATGCCAGACATTGCCTGGAACAGTGACCAGAAGAACATCCCCAGTCCCAGCATCAGGCGCGGGCCTTTACGATCCAATAGTGGGCCGCAAGGAAGTTGCGCAATCCCGTAAGCGAGTGAAAACACGGAGAGCAAAGCGCCGATTTCGGTGGCACTTAATCCCAATTCTTCACGAATCGTTAAATTTGCTACCGACAGTGAACTGCGGTCGAGATAATTGATTACCGCCGCAAAAAATAATAACAACATGGCGGTGGTTTGAATGCGTTTAATTCGGGTACTGCGTTGAACTAATCCATCTGGTGGCACGGGAATATCTGCCGACGAAGATGGAGTAAATGAAGAACGCGGATCGAGGGTGATATTTTCTTTTTCCACGCCGGACTCCTGTATTTATAATTTTAATTGTTTACGTAATTGTGCATTACGCAAGGTTGACATTAACGGCAGGTAAAAGTTTTAGGACTTTACTACCGCTCACAAAAACATTTTTAGTCGACTGATTGTGAGCATAGGTAAGCGGGAATTTTCCGGTATTTATCTTTTGATAAAACCGTGCACCCGCTAATAGTTTGCTGTTTTTAATCCGTACTTAATGAGCATAACGCGTGTTCTCATTAATGGATCGAATCATTGATTGTTTAGCTGAATTCAAATGGTTACGGAGCGCAAGGGTGGCATCCAGGTCACTGCGGCAAATCAGAGCGCTGAGAATGGTCATATGCTCATCGACGGCAATGATATTGCGCTGTTTAAGATCGCTTTCGTCCCATTGATAGTGAAAATGAAAGATGACTGAGATGATCTCAAGCGATTGATCAAAAAAGATATTATCGGCAGCTGAAAGCAGTAAGGAGTGAAAATCTCTGTCAAGTTGCGAGAACATGCGAAAGCTATTGCCGATGTTGTCACGCAGTAGTCGATGACGTTCGAGCATGGTTTTCGCCTGCAGCCAGCGGGGATCATGATCAGGCAGGTTGAGAAAGTGCTGAAGTGAATGAGTTTCGAGCATTTCGCGTAGCTCAAACAGCTGCTCGGCGTAGGATTGATCGAATTGCTTCATGCTCCACTGGCCGCGCTTTTCGCTCTGAATAAGATTATAACGACCGAATTTTAAAAGATATTCTCTTACAACCACCGGGCTGACACCCGCGGCCCGAGCCAGTTGCAGTTCAGAAAAAGTTTCCCCTGGGCGTAACTGGCGCTGGTTTATCATCGTAAAAAAAGCCTGCTCAAACACTTTGTTTTGTTCACTCATTGAAGCGGTAGTACAGGCGAAACCGTCATCATGGTCAGGTTTACGCGCAATAACATAGTCGTTTCCAACCTGCGTCAAGACGCCGCATTCGCGTAAGTGGCTGAGAATATGACGCACTGTGGTGCGGCTGATGTTGTACATTTCCGCCAGCGCACTTTGCGATGGAAGTGGGGAAGGGATGTGACCCCGCGCCATATCATCAATGACCTGGTTAATCACATTGTGGCGTAAATTTTGTGAGCGACTCATATTTTCCTCCTTGTGAGTCCATTAAAACCCGATTTAAAACATTTTTATGCGTGTGTTTTCACAAAACAGATTTTCCGTTCCGCTGCCATTTTTCATTTTCATTGATATCTAAGGCAACAAAAAATGGAGAGCCGAATCATGTCTACGATGAATGTTTTAATTTGCCAGCAGCCGAAAGAATTAGTCTGGAAACAACGCGAGATACCTATTCCGGGTGACAATGAAGCATTAATAAAAATTAAGTCTGTCGGGATTTGCGGTACCGATATTCATGCCTGGGGTGGAAATCAACCATTTTTTAGTTATCCACGCGTTTTAGGCCATGAAATATGTGGGGAGATTGTTGGGCTGGGTAAAAATATTGCTGATCTTAAAAATGGTCAGCAAGTTGCGGTGATCCCTTATGTTGCCTGTCAGCAATGCCCGGCATGTAAAAGCGGTCGCACCAATTGCTGTGAAAAAATTTCAGTTATTGGTGTGCATCAGGATGGTGGTTTTAGTGAGTATTTGAGCGTGCCGGTGGCGAACATTTTGCCCGCAGACGGTATTGACCCGCAGGCGGCAGCATTGATTGAACCTTTCGCTATTAGCGCACATGCGGTGCGTCGTGCAGCCATTGCTCCCGGCGAGCAGGTGCTGGTGGTCGGGGCGGGGCCAATCGGTCTGGGCGCGGCGGCAATCGCTAAAGCTGATGGCGCACAGGTGGTGGTGGCGGATACCAGTCCGGCACGCCGAGAACATGTGGCAACGCGTCTGGAGTTGCCCGTGCTGGACCCGTCAGCCGAAGATTTTGACGCGCAGCTGCGGGCGCAGTTTGGTGGTTCGCTGGCGCAGAAAGTGATCGACGCGACAGGTAATCAACATGCGATGAATAACACCGTAAATCTGATTCGTCACGGCGGCACGGTGGTATTTGTCGGTCTGTTTAAAGGTGAGTTGCAGTTCTCCGATCCGGAATTCCATAAAAAAGAAACGACGATGATGGGCAGCCGCAACGCCACGCCGGAAGATTTCGCTAAAGTCGGTCGACTGATGGCGGAAGGAAAAATCACTGCCGACATGATGTTAACCCATCGCTATCCGTTCGCCACGCTGGCAGAAACCTATGAGCGCGATGTGATTAACAACCGTGAGTTGATTAAGGGTGTAATTACTTTCTTATAAGGCGAGATTATTAAAGTTGCCATGCAGCGTCCGGGGAAGTGTTGGGCGCTGTTTTTTTTGTTTCTTAATAATGTGTTGTGAGCCGGAGAAGATGTGTAGGTCGCACCTTATGCGACCTACAAATCAGTCAGGAATTACCCTTCACGTTCCACCACTTTAATTTCCACCATGCCGATACCAAGCTTACGCGGCGAGTGTCCGAGGATATTCCCTTCGTTGGTTGAGACGGGTTCAGGTGGCACAATCACCAGCGTGTCAGCATCGGTTGGGTTATCGAAATGCAGCGTGGTGGTGGTTACTTCATTGCCCAGCACAAGGGTTTGTTCTTCATTGCCTACGCGTACCGGAATAGGACGGCTGGCGTTATTGCCGTATGCTTTGGCGGTAATCACCAGGTCAAATTTCTTCGGCAGCGGATGCTTGTACTCGATTTTTACTTCGTCGCCCAGCTGTGCGTTGGACCAGCGGCCCCACGACTCCGGACGAGAAATCCCGCTAAACTGTTTCACCTCTTCTGGCGCACCGGCGACGTTAAAGATGAAACTGTCGGCTTTGTAGCGAATATCGTTATCAATAATCTTCAGCGTATCGACATTGCCTTTGTAACGCGCCATGTCGATGACCGTATCTTTAAATGCCGTTTTGCCCTTCCATGTTGTTTTATCAACATGCTGGACAATTTGCTGACCGCCAAGCTGCCCTTGCGAGACACACCAGTCGGTGGAAAGTGCCAGTTCCGGAGCCCAGAGTTGTGCCATCTTATAGCAACGGTCAACCCAGACGAAATTGTCGCGTGGAGCGAAATCGGCCAGCTGGAAACGCAGCGGTGCTGAGTATTCACTTTCCGGCAGCGGTTCTACGCGCTTGTCTGAAACCCGCAACAGCAGCGGCAAACGGAAATGGCTACCCGAGAAGGCAATCATGTTTTTCTGCTGGTCGATGGTGAACTCTTTCATCTCTTTAGGGAATTTCCACAGGCGGATGATATCTGGCTTCCACGCCAATGTTTTCTCTTTGATATTGAGGAAGATTTCCGACATCGACTGCCCGGATAAACTGCTACGACCAAGTCCGAGATAGTTATCGCCACCGAGAATGTCCAGCACCGTCGCGCCGTTATCCATCGTATTACGCTTCACCGCCAGTGTTTCTTGCTGCGGCTTGTCGCCACGAATGACGAAAAACAGATTATTGCGATCTTGCTTATTGAGGTATTTCCACGCCGTGTTGTTCATCGCTAAATGGTCAGACGAGACGACGATAACGGTATCCTTAAACCACGGTGATGCTTTGATTTTGTTGATAAACGTTGCGATGTTCTCCTGGCTGCAACTTACCGCACTGAATGACTGATTTGGCTTACCGTCAAAATCATATTTTTTGCGGTTACAGGTGCGCGAGATAAAACCATCCGGGTGATGGGTATCGACCGTCAGGGTAAACAGTGAGAATCGCTGGCCAGAGCGGGAAAGCTCTTCAAACTTTTTCCACGCTTCATCCAGCACGGTATCGTCGTAGAATCCCCAGTCGTTGCGATAGTGTGGGTCTGCCACCACGCTTTTCAGCTCTTCTGAGCCATATAAATGGTCGAAGCCGTGCGACTTCAGGAACACATCTTTACCGGCAAAACGCAGATTCGCGCCCTGCACGAAATAGTTCTGATAACCCGAGTTCTTCAGGATATCGCCCAGGCAGATGTTCTGTGGGAAGAAGCTGGAAACAGAAGCGGAGGCGTTGCCTTCAAAGGGGGCAAACAGCGGTATGCCGCACTGAGAAGCCACCATGCCCGCAATCGTGTAATCCGTTCCTGGCAGCTGCTGCGTGTGGCTGAAATCCAGGCCTTCATTTTTCAACGCGCCCAGTTCAGGCGTGAGATCCGGGAAAGCTTCGTTATCAAAATAGGTTCGCTCGAGACTTTCGCCGTAGATATAAACCAGGTTGAGTTTCGGGTCAGGGATAGTTTTCGACGGCTCTTTATAATAAGCCGCAAAGTCCGGGTCGCCGTCGCGTGACTGGGATTTCACCAGTTCCGTTATCTGACGAAATGCCGGGCTGGCATCCACTGAACCCAGCGCCAGTAAGAGTGCCAGCAGGCTGTAACCAAAATGGTGCGGATGATGACGACGACGGCGCAGGATCCAGCCCAGAGCACCGAACACCGCCGTCAGCCCCAGCACAATGCCGATACCCGGAAGAATGTATTTGCTGACGCCAGCACCGGTCAGGCTGTTGGTTAAGGTATAGAGGACCGCGTCGTTAATACCATCGCCAGTAAAATAGTCGCTGGCAAACAGGGTGATATTTAAAACGACAAATAGCCCCAGCACCGTTAACGTGGCTGCAAACCACCAGGTGTTACGTCCCGCTTTCCATGCGTAAATCAGCACAGAGGCGAGAAAAAGGGCGAAAGAGAGTAGTTCTGACAACGGGCGATCCTCACTAAACCGGGCCGTTTAGCCAACGTTTAAGCTTTTTGAGAAGCACAATGTAATGGCGTCGCCATATTGCTGCAATTCTAGTGTCAAAAAAATGCGATGTTGTTAGGAATTAGTTTATAAACAGACTTTTTTGATTATGGTCGCTTCCCGTGTAACAGGGGGAAAACCGTACAGGAGCAGGGAAAAGGGCAGGAGAGAGCCGCGTCAGCCGGGTAACAGCTAAAACGCGGCGTTTCGCGGATCAGGAAATGAAGTTTAGCCCCTGCTTTAACACCAGATCGCAGGCTTTGGTTTTCACCTTTTCTGCCAGCGGAGTCGTTCCGATGTTATCCAGATTGAGTTGCTGACCATCTTTGGTTTTCAGCAAACCCTGAATGCCATCCAGATAGTTGGTGTCTTCTTTTTGCTCTTCACTGTTCAGGCCCAGCTTTTCCAGCACCTGGTTCTTGATGTTTTCGGCATCGGTTACCGAAGCTAGCTTTTGCTTGGCGCAGTATTGCAGTATGCCTGCGGCATTGTTCATGTTATCTGCGCTTAAGGCCTGGTTCCCGCTGCTAAGCAAGCTAGTTAATGAAGCGAGCGACCAACCGCCTTCTTGTGTCGTGCTGTTTTGGTTGCCAAGTTCGCTGGCGGCGCTGGAGAGCGCATCTTTCCAGGATGCAGCATGCACCCCGGTGGAAATTAATGCGCTGGCAGCAATGGCACAGCACAGAAGATGTTTAATAGTTTTCATCATCATTACTCAAGGTGGAATTGTGTCGCAGTATACCGCCAGAAATTGGGATTAATACTCTTTACCCGTTACCCGGCTACGGTAGCTATCCCAGTTGAAGATCACCCACAAACTGTTGCCCAGGCGCATACGATCCATCACGCGTTCGCCCAGCAACTTGGTCATCTCTTCCATATTACTGTTGGTCAGCATCCCGGTTGGGCGTTTGGAAGAAGAGCGGCGATCGACGATCTGGTTGATGATCACTTTTTCGTATTTCGATTCGGTCTGCACACCGATCTCATCGATCACCAGCAGATCAACGTTGCTCAGATCGTTAAGCAGTTGTTCTTCGCTGGTACCTCTATTCCTGAAGGTATCTTTCATCGCCGACATAATATCGGCCACGGTGATGATCAATACGGATTTACCGCGTAGCAGTAGCTCGTTGCAGATTGCCGCCGCCAGATGGTTTTTGCCGGTTCCTGGCTTGCCAGAAAAGATGAAGCTGGCGATGTTGCCGTCAAACTCTTCGACATACTGGCGCGC
Source organism: Escherichia sp. HH091_1A (assembly GCF_030295175.1). Taxonomy (NCBI): domain Bacteria; kingdom Pseudomonadati; phylum Pseudomonadota; class Gammaproteobacteria; order Enterobacterales; family Enterobacteriaceae; genus Escherichia; species Escherichia sp. HH091_1A. Next base: position 5,359,909 of record NZ_AP025747.1, read on the forward strand.
TTTGCTTAACGCATTCATCTGCCCTTCACACTCAACGCGATAGTTCTCAAAGGAGCAGTTCTGATGCAGTGGACGAATACCGGAGCGGTTAAAGGTGCGCTGCATTTTCATCGCCCGGTTTTCACGTTCGAGAGCGGCGGAGCGGATTGCCCCTTGTTCTTTCTGCCAGGCCAGCAGTTCTTCGCCCGTTTTGAATGCGGGTTTGATATGGGCAGGCATCATTTTTTGCAGGCGTTGCATCAGGTCGCCAACGTTTTTCATCGTTACCCTCTGAATCCTGGTGGAATTTGGCTGTCAGGTTCGCTGACCGTGTTCACATCTCGTTTCGGCAGTCCGCCGTTGCTGGCACGACCGATTTGCAGGCTGCGCGCCAGTTTTTGTTGCCACTGTACATGGTGAAAGACTTTACCTTCCGCCTGCCAGTAGGCAATGAATGAGGCCAGTTCTTCGGTGGTCACCGGCTCTTTTAGCGCCACGCCCCATAGCGCCGCCAGGCGGATAAAGTCGGCATCGGGTTGCCAGTCCGGATACATGGCGAATTTCCCCATGGGTACAGCAACGGGAGCGGCTTGCGGTTCCTGATAGAGTTGATCGTCCAGAGCGACATCGCTTCCCGGACGCGCCAGCTTTTCTTCCAGCGCCAGCAGTTCAGCCAGGCGCGCAGGCGTGACGGCATAAAACGCCGGGGCATTGTTAGCAAATACGGCAACCACACCGCCTTCAGCTTTTGCCAGAACGGTTTGGTGATCGTGTACCAGGGCGTCAATACCAACGACGTCCGGGGTCAAAACTCTGGAAGACATACTGTTTCTCAAATATGGAACGATGAACGAGAAGGGAGATAACTTTTATAGTAACACACGGAGGAGAGGAGGCTGTCTCTCATCCGCGTGCTTTAAGTGAGGCAATTTTATACGCGAGGGCGCTTGCGGTACAACCATAATCCAGGAATGGAAAGGCCGATGGATAATGCACCAACAATCGATGAAGCTGTAAGAAAGTTGGTTAACAGGGTAATCATCAACGGTTCGCTGTAACCTAGCTGGCTGATTTTTACCGCCGAAATCATTGCAGTATAAGCAGAGATGCCCGGAAACATGGGGATAACAGCCGCCACGGTAAACACTTTCGGATGTGCCAGATACCAGCGCGACCATTGAATACCAATGGTGCCGACCAGCATAGAGGCCATAAAGGTTGACCATTCAATATTCAGCCCGCTGGTCATTAAGATCATTCGGGAACCATGACCTATCGCACCAAGCAGCGCACACCAGCGTAACGCCCGAACGGGAACGTTGAACACCATCGCAAAGCCGACTGCAGGAATGGCGGCGAGGATCATATCCTGCGCCAACGCTAACAGAAATTCGATCACACCCATCCGCGTAGCCCCCAAATCGTCAGTGCCATCACCACGCCGACGCAGGTAGCCAGTGTCAGCAGACTGGAGATCGCCCAGCGTGCCAGTCCGGTATTGATGTGGCCTTTAAACATATCGGCGACGGCATTAATCAACGGAAAGCCCGGTACCAGCAAGAGAACGCTGGCGGCCATCGCAATGGTGGGGGTATTACTGAAAGTGGGAAGTTGCAAAAGCAAACCGGAAATGGTGGTGGCGGCGAAAGCGGTGAGGCAAAAGTTGATCTGTGGATGAAGATGACGTTGTGCCAGCAGCTGGCGGATATACATCGCGGCCGTACTGGCAAAGAAGGTGATGACGGCACCGTCCCAGCCACCGTTATTGAGTTTACAGAAACAGGCGCAAGAAAGGCCGACCATCAAGGCTACCAGCCATCGCGGGTAACGTAATGGCTGAATTTGGCTAAATCTTTTCTCTACGCCTTTGTAATCCAGCAGATGATGCTCCGCCAGAATCACAATGTGCTGGACTTCAGTCACCACATGCATATTAATGCCGCGATCGTGATTTTTACGTGTCGATGTCAGGCATTGCCCATCTTTAATGGTTGTCAGTACGATGGCGTTCGAAGAGATAGAACTTTCGACGCTGTCCATTCCCAGCGCCCGACCCAGTCGTGAGGAAAGTTCATCGACCAACGCGCTTTCCGCACCATGTTGCAAAAGAAATAATCCACACTGGATACAAAGCCGTGTTACGGCTCGCTGTTGCTCAGTTTGCATAACTCGCCCTTTGTCATAGACGTGCTGCGTATTGTTCAGATAATGAGAATCCATTTGTATCATGAAGCGCGGTTGTTTTGCGGCAGGTTAAGATCAAAATTGCGCTGATTAATCCTGGTTATCGGGAGAGGTTCGGTGGTAAAAAGCGAATAATCTCAAGCTGTAAACAAATTATAACGTGAATATTATCGGTATAATGAATGTATGGTCTGGTTTTTACGAATCGGGATTATCGATAACTGAGTGCTTTTTTAGGGTTTAAAAAAGATAAAACTATCAGATTTTATTGAATAAATATTGATTGTGTGATTTTTTATTTTGCGAGAAGAAATATTTTTTAATTATAAATTAAATGAATGAGAATTCTGTTTTTCATTAAGTATTTCTAACAACTTAATGTAGATATTTTAAATGTCTCCAGGCTATTTCACCAGGTTATCATTTGATGCTAACCTTCTGACACATGCAGTGGAGTTATTGTGTAGCAGGAGTATGCTGATATGAAAGTGAATGCAAAGGATAATTTATTCGCTTAATCTATTAATTTGCTGGGAACATTTAAGGAATGAATATCCTGAATAAACCATCATGATTTTTAGACAGTGGATGTGGAGGAAATATGTTGCCAGGATGCTGCAAAAATGGAATTGTTATCAGTAAAATACCTGTTATGCAAGCAGGGTTAAAAGAGGTCATGAGGACTCACTTCCCTGAATATGAAATAATATCCAGCGCCTCTGCGGAGGACCTTACCTTATTACAATTACGTCGTTCCGGATTAGTTATTGCAGATTTAGCCGGTGAAAGTGAAGATCCTCGTTCTGTTTGTGAGCATTATTATTCTTTAATCTCACAATATCGGGAAATTCACTGGGTTTTCATGGTGTCACGCTCCTGGTATTCCCAGGCGGTAGAACTGCTCATGTGCCCTACGGCGACATTATTGTCTGATGTTGAACCCATTGAGAATCTGGTCAAGACCGTGCGTTCTGGCAATACGCACGCAGAGCGTATCAGTGCCATGCTGACCTCTCCGGCAATGACTGAAACGCATGATTTTAGCTATCGCTCCGTTATTCTCACTCTTTCAGAGCGCAAAGTACTGCGGCTATTAGGTAAAGGATGGGGCATCAACCAGATAGCTTCATTGCTTAAGAAAAGTAATAAAACTATCAGCGCCCAAAAAAACAGTGCGATGCGTCGACTGGCAATTCACAGCAACGCTGAAATGTATGCATGGATAAATAGCGCGCAGGGTGCAAGAGAACTTAACTTGCCTTCTGTTTATGGGTAACCGGCTCATTTAAACCGTCTGGTCTGTTTCCTCCGGCTCTACAAAAATAATGTCCATCATTTTTAATGGACACTATCGTATGAAACACCGGACCTGGATCACTGAAGCTTTACGTCTTCACTTTGAAGAACATTTACCCCGGGTTGTGGCCGGGCGTCGCCTGGGTGTACCAAAATCAACAGTTTGTAGTATGTTCGTGCGCTTTCGGAGAGCTGGCCTTTCGTGGCCTTTGCCCGCAGGCATGTCGGAGCAGGAACTTGATGCCTGCCTTTACGGACAATTTTCCACGGTACCAGTCGTACGTCCTGAAAGCACCGTTATATCCGAAGCCCCCGTGGTAAAAAAACGTCCCCGGCGGCCCAACTTCCCTTATGAGTTTAAAATCGCCTTAGTGGAGAAGTCACTGCAGCCCGGAGCCTGTGTGGCGCAGATCGCCCGGGAAAACGGAATCAACGATAACCTGCTCTTCAACTGGCGCCATCAATACCGGAAAGGTGGCCTGCTGCCTTCCGGAAAAAATATGCCGGCACTGCTTCCCGTGACGTTAACGCCGGAGCCGGATAATAAAATCCCGGCCCCCGCACAGGAACCAGAGCAGATAAATACACCGTCCGACAGTCTGTGTTGTGAGCTGGTTCTGCCGGCCGGAACTCTCAGGCTTAAAGGTAAACTGACGCCGGCGTTATTACAGACACTTATCCGCGAAATAAAAGGGAGCAGCCACTGATGATATCTCTCCCTGCAGGTTCGCGTATCTGGCTGGTTGCAGGTATCACCGATATGCGAAATGGCTTTAACGGCCTGGCATCAAAAGTTCAGAACGTCCTGAAGGATGACCCGTTCTCCGGACACCTGTTCATCTTCCGCGGACGCCGGGGTGACCAGATAAAAGTGTTGTGGGCTGACAGTGACGGACTGTGCCTCTTCACCAAACGCCTGGAGCGGGGCCGCTTCGTCTGGCCAGTCACCCGTGACGGCAAGGTGCACCTTACTCCGGCTCAGTTATCCATGCTTCTTGAAGGTATCAACTGGAAGCACCCGAAACGAACGGAACGCGCTGGAATCCGCATATAACCCGTTGTAAAGTGAGGATATGGACACCTCACTTGCTCATGAGAACGCCCGCCTGCGGGCACTGTTGCAGACGCAACAGGACACCATCCGCCAGATGGCTGAATACAACCGCCTGCTCTCACAGCGGGTGGCGGCTTATGCTTCCGAAATCAACCGGCTGAAGGCGCTGGTTGCGAAACTGCAACGTATGCAGTTCGGTAAAAGCTCAGAAAAACTTCGTGCAAAAACCGAACGGCAGATACAGGAAGCACAGGAGCGAATCAGCGCACTTCAGGAAGAAATGGCGGAAACGCTGGGTGAGCAATATGACCCGGTACTGCCATCCGCCCTGCGCCAGTCTTCAGCCCGTAAACCGTTACCGGCCTCACTTCCCCGTGAAACCCGGGTTATCCGGCCGGAAGAGGAATGCTGTCCTGCCTGTGGTGGTGAACTCAGTTCTCTGGGATGTGATGTGTCAGAGCAACTGGAGCTTATCAGCAGCGCCTTTAAGGTTATCGAAACACAACGTCCGAAACAGGCCTGTTGCCGGTGCGACCATATCGTGCAGGCACCAGTACCTTCAAAACCCATTGCACGCAGTTATGCCGGAGCGGGGCTTCTGGCCCATGTTGTCACCGGGAAATATGCAGACCATCTGCCGTTATACCGCCAGTCAGAAATATACCGTCGTCAGGGAGTGGAGCTGAGCCGTGCCACACTGGGGCGCTGGACAGGTGCTGTTGCTGAACTGCTGGAGCCGCTGTATGACGTCCTGCGCCAGTATGTGCTGATGCCCGGTAAAGTCCATGCTGATGATATCCCCGTCCCGGTCCAGGAGCCGGGCAGCGGTAAAACCCGGACAGCCCGGCTGTGGGTCTACGTCCGTGATGACCGTAACGCCGGTTCACAGATGCCCCCGGCGGTCTGGTTCGCGTACAGTCCGGACCGGAAAGGTATCCATCCACAAAATCACCTGGCCGGTTACAGCGGTGTGCTTCAGGCCGATGCTTACGGTGGTTACCGGGCGTTATACGAATCCGGCAGAATAACGGAAGCCGCGTGTATGGCTCATGCCCGGAGAAAAATCCACGATGTGCATGCAAGAGCGCCCACCTACATCACCACGGAAGCCCTGCAGCGTATCGGTGAACTGTATGCCATCGAGGCAGAGGTCCGGGGCTGTTCAGCAGAACAGCGTCTGGCGGCAAGAAAAGCCAGAGCCGCGCCACTGATGCAGTCACTGTATGACTGGATACAGCAACAGATGAAAACACTGTCGCGTCACTCAGATACGGCAAAAGCGTTCGCATACCTGCTGAAACAGTGGGATGCACTGAACGTGTACTGCAGTAATGGCTGGGTGGAAATCGACAACAACATCGCAGAGAACGCCTTACGGGGAGTGGCCGTAGGCCGGAAAAACTGGATGTTCGCGGGTTCCGACAGCGGTGGTGAACATGCGGCGGTGTTGTACTCGCTGATCGGCACATGCCGTCTGAACAATGTGGAGCCAGAAAAGTGGCTGCGTTACGTCATTGAACATATCCAGGACTGGCCGGCAAACCGGGTACGCGATCTGTTGCCCTGGAAAGTTGATCTGAGCTCTCAGTAAATATCAATACGGTTCTGACGAGTCGCTTACGTTTATGGAGATGCCGCAGAATGGAACACAGCCGAATTAAGAAGAGAAATGTCGCACTCATAGAAAAATGCGTCATGAGCAGTATCGGTATTGAGAGTTTATTCAGAAAGTTTGCAGGTAACCCTTATAAGCTCCATATCTATACCAGTCAGGAGTCATTTCAGGATGCCATGTCGCGGATCTCATTTGCGGCGGTCATTTTTTCTTTTTCTGCCATGAGAAGTAAACGCAGAGAGGGATTATCTTGCCTGACTGAACTGGCGATTAAGTTTCCGCGTACCCGACGTTTAGTTATTGCGGATGATGATATTGAAGCTCGGCTGATTGGTTCATTGTCGCCATCACCGCTGGACGGTGTATTAAGTAAAGCGTCGACGCTGGAGATTTTTCATCAAGAACTCTTTTTGTCATTAAATGGTGTGCGTCAGGCGACCGACCGACTGAACAATCAGTGGTACATTAACCAAAGCCGGACGCTAAGCCCGACGGAGAGAGAAATATTGCGCTTTATGTCGCGTGGCTACTCAATGACACAAATTGCCGAGCAGCTTAAACGCAATATCAAAACGATCCGCGCGCATAAATTTAATGTAATGTCGAAACTGGGCGTCAGTTCTGATGCAGGGTTGTTGGAGGCCGCAGACATTCTGTTATGTATGCGTCATTGCGAAGCAAGTAACGTGTTGCACCCCTATTAATACGTTTAATGCCGGGTTTACTTCCCCGGCAAATTTTTCTATTTCAGCGTACAGTCACCACATTGCTGCACATCCGGCAAGCGATAACGCTGGCAGCAAGTGCGGCGCACCAGCAGGCCGTCGCGCAGCACCACGGTACGCCAGAGTGGATTATCTTCACCGGTAGTGAGCGTTTTCTCAAAAAAGAGGGCATGGCGCAGCGATTCAACCGTCGCCTCGCCGAGCAGCTGTTTCATCTCAGTCAGATACCAGTTGATCAAATAACCGGTATTGCTCCAGATAAGTTTACCGTTAATCTCTCCCGTTGCTTCTAGTGCCTGCACAACCGGAACAAGCGCCTGGCTGATTAACGTTTCCATTCGCTGCTGCGGTGAATGTGGTGTTGCGTTTTTATCTTCATACACATCGACCCAGAAACAGGCGGCGCGTCCGGTTTCGTGAAACTCAACGTGGAAATGTTCCGGCGTCACATCTAATGCTTTTTCCTGCGTTAACAGGGCCAGCATTAATGGCGGCACCATCAGGCCGATGTACCATTGCGCCCACAGGGAGATCAGCGGCTTATTCTCGCGGATCATCGTTGGTTGATTGCGGTAGATATGATCGGAATAAACAGCTAACAGAGAACTTAACGCATTCGGTGATGACCATTGCGCCAGCGTCATGGCGTTAAGCGGGGCGGGTTCATCCAGACGGATAAACTCGAGCAAATGTTCACGATGTTCGGCGATCGTCGCACGTACTGCTTGTGCAAGCCCAGCATCCTGCGGCTGGAGATGCGTTCGCCAGATAACATCTTCATAGAGCGGTGCGGAACGATAGGCCATAATCGCGATGGTAATCTAAATGATAATGATTGCTAATCCTAGCGATAGGTTTATTCGATAGCAAGGGATTTCTCTGACTTGCAAATGATAAAAATTATCATATGATATTGGTTATCATTATCAATGAAAGAGATGAAACCATGTTGCAACGTATGCTGGGCAGTGGCTGGGGAGTGTTTCTGCCAGGATTGCTGATTGCAGGGCTGACGTATGCGGATTTATCGCCGGATCAGTGGCGGATTGTCATTCTGATGGGATTGGTGTTGACGCCGGTGATGTTGTATCACAAACAGTTACGGCATTACATTTTGCTACCATCGTGCCTGGTGCTTATTGCTGGCGTCATGCTGATGATAATGAATTTGAATCAGGGATGAAAAAACAAGGAAGGAAGTAAAGATAATTGGTGCGAGGGGGGGGACTTGAACCCCCACGTCCGTAAGGACACTAACACCTGAAGCTAGCGCGTCTACCAATTCCGCCACCTTCGCACAGTCATCTTACTTTTTTGATATCGCCTCGTTTGGTGCGAGGGGGGGGACTTGAACCCCCACGTCCGTAAGAACACTAACACCTGAAGCTAGCGCGTCTACCAATTCCGCCACCTTCGCCCAGTGCGAGCAATATCAACGTGGTTTTTGGTGCGAGGGGGGGGACTTGAACCCCCACGTCCGTAAGGACACTAACACCTGAAGCTAGCGCGTCTACCAATTCCGCCACCTTCGCATACCATCAATTCTTAAAAAGAATTGCTACCACGGAGGCGCATTCTAGTGGTTTTCAGCTTTTCGTCAATAGTTAATTATCGACGGAGGTGTAATTGCTGGAAAAATGGCCATCGGCGGATTGTGGATAATTCGTTTGTCGGTCGGATAAGGCGTGTACGCCGCATCCGACACAGTATGCGGCGACAGATATCAGATACTTAACCTTTCTTCGCCTGGCGGGTCATAATGGCGCGATACACCTTGAATCGCCCGGTTTGCGCGATCACTTCGTGGAAGCCAAATGTCTCATCCAGCACGTCCGGGTAAGGCAGGAAGGCGTTCGCCACAATTCTCAGCTCGCCGCCGCTGTTAAGATGACGCACCGCGCCGCGAATCAGCGTTTGCGCCGCATCCAGGCTGGTTTGCATCCCATCGTGGAACGGCGGGTTGGAGATGATCATATCAAAGCGACCTTTCACCTCGGAAAAGACGTTGCTGGCAAAGACTTCACCTTCAATACCGTTGGCAGCAAGTGTTGCACGGCTGGCTTCAACTGCTGGCGCAGAAACATCGCACAACGTGAGACGAATTTTCGGCGAATGGCGCGCAAAGGCAACCGAAAGCACGCCCGCGCCACAGCCGACATCCAGCACTTTACCTTTCGTGTGCGGAGTTAACGTCGAGAGCAGCAGTTGGCTACCGACATCCAGACCGTCGCGGCTAAACACGCCCGGCAACGTTTTGACCGTCAGGCCATCGACGTTATATTCGCCCCAGAATTTATCGGCATCAAACATCGGCTGCTTTTCCAGACGACCAAAATAGAGGCCACAGCGACGGGCGCTGTCGACTTTATTCAACGGCGCATAATCTGCAAGCATCTGCTCGGCGCTGCGCACGCCGCTTCGGTTCTCGCCAACGACAAAAATATCCGTTCCCACCGGCAGCAGAGAAAGTAAATTCATCAACTGAAACTGGGCTTCCGGTTTGTTCTTCGGCCAGTAGTAAATCAGCGTATCGCAATCTGCGACGTCATCCGCCGTGGCGACCAGACTAAAACGGGCGTTATCCCCCATCTGGCGGCTTAACACCTGCCAGTGGTGGAATTGCTGGGTATGAGCACGGCTGGCCGCGGTATCTAAACGCGCGGGCAGGTCATCCTGTAAGTCTCCGGCAAAAAGAATACGGCTTTGTTCGAAATCATCACTGTGACGCAGCAAGACTTCACTTGCCGGGGTAAATGCTGACATGGAATGCTCCTCAATTGATACTGGCGGCGATTATAGCCATATGTTGGCGCGGTATCGACGAATTTGCTATATTTGCGCCCCTGACAACAGGAGCGATTCGCTATGACATCCCGACGAGACTGGCAGTTACAGCAACTGGGCATTACCCAGTGGTCGCTGCGTCGCCCTGGCGCGTTGCAGGGGGAGATTGCCATTGCGATCCCGGCACACGTCCGTCTGGTGATGGTGGCAAACGATCTTCCCGCCCTGACCGATCCTCTGGTGAGCGATGTTCTGCGTGCATTAACCGTCAGCCCCGATCAAGTGCTGCAACTGACGCCAGAAAAAATCGCTATGCTGCCGCAAGGCAGTCGCTGCAACAGCTGGCGGTTGGGTACTGACGAACCGCTATCACTGGAAGGCGCTCAGGTGGCATCACCGGCGCTCACCGAATTACGGGCAAACCCAACGGCACGCGCCGCGTTATGGCAACAAATTTGCACATATGAACACGATTTCTTCCCTCGAAACGACTGATTTACCAGCGGCTTTCCACATTGAACAACGCGCCCACGCCTTTCCGTGGAGTGAAAAAACCTTTGCCAGTAATCAGGGCGAGCGTTATCTCAACTTTCAGTTAACGCAAAACGGCAAAATGGCGGCGTTTGCGATTACGCAAGTGGTGCTGGATGAAGCTACATTGTTCAATATTGCGGTCGATCCTGACTATCAGCGTCAGGGACTGGGAAGGGCGCTGCTGGAACATCTGATCGACGAACTGGAAAAACGCGGTGTGGCGACGTTATGGCTGGAAGTCCGTGCCTCAAACGCTGCCGCCATTGCCCTGTACGAAAGTTTAGGCTTTAACGAGGCGACGATTCGCCGCAATTACTACCCCACCAAGGACGGTCGCGAAGACGCCATCATCATGGCGTTGCCAATCAGTATGTAAGACAAGGTGGAATAATGAAGTGGGACTGGATTTTCTTTGATGCCGATGAAACGCTGTTTACCTTTGACTCGTTCACCGGCCTGCAGCGGATGTTTCTTGATTACAGCGTCACTTTTACCGCTGAAGATTTTCAGGACTATCAGGCCGTTAACAAGCCCCTGTGGGTAGATTATCAAAACGGCGCGATCACTTCATTACAGCTTCAGCACGGGCGTTTTGAGAGCTGGGCCGAACGGCTGAACGTCGAGCCAGGTAAACTCAACGAGGCCTTCATTAATGCGATGGCGGAAATTTGCACGCCGCTGCCGGGCGCGGTTTCCCTGCTTAATGCCATTCGCGGCAACGCCAAAATCGGCATCATCACCAACGGCTTTAGCGCCTTGCAGCAAGTGCGTCTGGAACGCACGGGCCTGCGTGATTATTTCGATTTGTTGGTGATTTCCGAAGAAGTTGGCGTAGCCAAACCGAATAAGAAAATTTTCGATTATGCGCTGGAACAGGCGGGCAATCCTGACCGTTCACGCGTGCTAATGGTTGGCGACACTGCCGAGTCCGATATTCTCGGTGGCATCAACGCCGGGCTTGCGACCTGCTGGCTGAATGCGCACAATCGCGAGCAACCAGAAGGCATCGCGCCTACCTGGACCGTTTCTTCGTTGCACGAACTGGAGCAGCTCCTGTGTAAACACTGATTGCCTCCCCCCCGTTGATGGGTAAAATAGCCGCAATTTTTCGTTTTCAACAAGCGCGGCGCGATGCCGCTTACTCAAGAAGAAAGAATTATGACGTTGTCTCCTTATTTGCAAGAGGTGGCGAAGCGCCGCACTTTTGCCATTATTTCTCACCCCAATAATTAAGCCCAAATTAAAGCTCTTTTACTCTTTCAAAATCCTTTCAGTTAATTTAGGTTGAGTTATGTAACTCATTTAAATACATTTGGTTATGTAGCTTCTTTAATTGAAAACTCTTTCATGTAACTTTAAATCGATCAGCTTGCTTTCATCAAAAATCTGTACATATGCTTGTACATAATGTACAAAACAGCAGAGGTGTTTTGCGATTTGTACAAGGTGAGTAATGGCGCTGTCTGATGCGTGGTTGCGTTCAGTCGTTGGAAAGGAACGTGATAAGGTTTTGGTTAAATCCGATCGTGATGGTCTGTCTGTCAGAGTATCACCGAAAGGTCGCGTAGTGTTCCAATATCGTTATCAATGGGCAGGGAAAGGTGAGCGTCTTGATATCGGAACTTACCCGGCAACTGGATTAAAAGAGGCCAGAGAAGAAGTTATCCGTCTTCGTGGTGAACTCGAGTCAAACCGTAATCCACGATTGGTCAAGCAGGCTGAAAAACGAAAAGCTACTGAAGCCATGACGGTAGAGTCTGTGATCCGTGCTTGGTATGAAGCATATTGTGTAAAAAATAAAAAAGGTTCTGAACAGATACTTCGCTCGTTTGAGCTGCACCTGTTCTCTAAAATCGGGAATATCCCTCACGATGCAGCTACATTGCATGATTGGTTAGAAGTCCTGGAGCCTCTTAGCACTAAGACTCCAGCAATAGCAGACCGATTGCTAATTAACGCAAAGCAGGCCCATGTCTGGGCGTATAAGAGAAAGCTCATTGAAACTCGCCCGCTGTCGGATATCACGGGTAAAGATATGGATATCCGTAAAGGTCAGAAGAAACGGTTTCTGACACATGATGAAATTAAAATCCTTTATGCTGCGATCGATGGTTCTCGAATGGTTCCTAAATACCGGGCCTTCATTAAACTATTGCTGCATTTTGGTTGCCGTAGTTCAGAGCTAATTACCGCCCGGGTGGACGATTTTGATTTCATTAATAAAGTATGGACTGTACCACCAGAACGACATAAGACTGGGGAGATAACAGGCGAACCGCTAAAGCGGCCCATTATTGAACCGGTTGAAGAGCTTATAAAGTACGCTATCTCTATGAACAATGGTTCCGATATGCTTTTTACTAAGGAAGGAAGCAGGGAACCCGTTGGTCGGACATCATTGCAGTCGCTGCCTTACAATTTAATGCAGTACGCATGGCGGTGTTTAGGATATCAATTCCCTCATTGGTCTCTTCATGACTTGAGACGTACAGCTCGAACAAATTTTTCTGATCTTACTGCGCCTCATATCGCAGAAATTATGCTTGGTCATAAGCTGCCAGGGGTATGGCAAGTTTATGATAAGAGTGATTATCTAGAAGAACAGCGTAAAGCTTACCTGGCATGGTGGAAGAGGGTTGAATCGATTGTTAATTGTCAAACTGACGGTTTGTATCACCTGAACATAACCAAATCTCCTAGCACACTTTGAGCGAGATGTGAGCGTTAAGTTTACGCCATTGTGTTGACATAAGAGGGGGCGGGTATCGATATCATCACTATCCCTATGCCCCTAAATCGCTCCTGCCATTTGATAAATGCAGATGTTTACCACCAAATGTTTTTGATACTATAGGTCGATTCATGATTTACCTAGAAACTTAGTTGTAACGAAAACTTCTTAACGGACACTATCTGGATAAAGTTAGTTTTTTATTTAAGAGGGTTAACATGTCAAAGTTAAAAAATGAACCATTAGTAAGGGTATCAGAAGAAGACGGAATAGAAATAAGGAAGATCCAATATCCAGATAATACGATAGAAAGAATTTATAAGCAGAAAGGTGTAATATTACCACGAATACCTTTAAAAGGCCGCTTTGTAGAACAATATGTGGCCTTACAGTTGCTTGATAAAGATCTTCGGAATGTTATTGGTTGGGAGAATATAATAAAAAATATTTGTAATAACATTAATAAAGAACAACACTTTATTTATCCGGATTTAGAAAAGAATCTAATATTAAAGTCTTTGTTTATATCAAAAGTTGTTACTTACGGTAAGTGTTTTACAGAGGCGAAAGGGCGTCGATTCACATTGCAGAGAAAGCATGTGCCAGAAAAATATAGAGATTTACATGATTCTATTATGAATGTTAGACATAACTTTGCTGCCCATAAAGGTGAATTCGAATATGATCAATGTGGCTTGGTTTTAATATTGCCGGGGACCAAGAAAAAAAGGTACTATCATATTTTTTCAGAGCTCAATCAAATAAATTACGGTAATAATGAGGAAGATGATGAACGTTTTTTTATGTTATATGATTCACTGCGTGAAGTCATTAAAGAAAAACAAGATAAATTAATTGATAAAATATACGCTGAAAAGATTCATACTCAAACAATGGAGTATTGGTTGAGCCGAGCAGGAAAAGAAACAGAGATTTAATTTGTTCAGTATATAAAAGCTAATTTTTAAGGAGTAATTTTCAGATGATTAAAGCTGATTACATTGCGATAGGTACTCTACGACTAACTTTTCAACAAGAGTAAGGGGGTAATCAATTTTATTTGTATCAATGGTATGACATTTCTTGGCGATAATGTTTTGATCTTATCGATTCATGTCATATGGTCATTGGTAACGTCCGCTCTTGGTAAAGAGTGGACGCTCAGATTAGGTTTGGCATCTAAGCATAGATGTGTCAGCTCACATCTAAGCTAATACATATTACTCAATCACTCCCGCAAATCTGTAAATCTTGTGTGATGCCCATTTATTTGGGCAGGATTTAATATCAGGATCTGGAAAGTCAGGCCTGTATTTCTGACCAGTTCTCCTGTTTACGCTGTTCCAGCGAAGAACTGTCGATACTGAAACACCACAGAAATCGGCGACTTGTTTAGTTGTCATTAAGTTGTTCATTACTTCACCTCCTGCGGCGGCTCCGGTAGTGGCATCCAGTGGGTTACTTTCGATGCCTGTTCTTCCTCATTGTCAGTAACTGCCCACCATTTGTTTCTCGACCAATCGTAATACCCTTCGAAGGTATCGCACTCAGTCCAGCCGTAAGACTTCCCCCAACACCAAACATACTGTTTATCATTCGGCATTCGCTCACTACAGCTTATCCAACCACCTGGACTTACCGGAGAGTTGCCAGACAGCGCGTTCTGCAGCCGTTCCAGCTTAACGTATTCCTGAACCCTGTTTCCGTCGCACACCTGAAGCCATTGCGCAGCCTTTTGCGCATCAGTGTGAAAGGCACAAGTGCGACCGTCATCAAATTGCATTTCGTAGAGGTCAGCAACTTGTTCAAACTGCGTGTGTGGTGACTTGTAAGTTTGGTTTACAGGTTCGGCACCATGAAGCATGGCGGCGCGGCAGGCGTTCCAGCCTTCATCAAAACCGACTATGCCATTATTTAAAGACGGACGAGCATCTGGCACTACCGGCACTGGCTTGGCTATATATAGCGGCTGAACATACCAGCCCTTTGATAACCAACTGTCAGCAATGTTTTTACTCCTCGTTATTGCCGGAATACCTAAGCCATTTTCTGAATGCAGCCACGCCACCGGCTCCTCTTCTAGCGATGCCAGAGCAATTTCATAAGCACGGCGCTCAATATCGTCTCGAACCTCTAGGCTGCTGATTCGTTCTTTGATTTCTTTAATCAGTTCTTTATTGGTAAATGTGGTCATTATGCTCCAGCCTCCGGTGCTTTTGGCACTACTGCCCAGTGAGTGATATTGACGTTTTCAAGGTCCCCGACCTGAAATGTCCACTGCCATTCTCCGGTTTCTTTTTGTCCCCAGGTGTACCAGAGAGAACGCCAGCCAATCAGCCAGCCTTCTCCATTAGCATCAAATAACAGAACACTTTCATTTGCTGGTGGCAGTTCAGTTGACACTGGTATTATTTTGTTTTCCAGTGCCGCACATTTAGCTTCAAGCGCGTCGAATTTACGTACCAGGTACTCAGCATTTGTTTCGTTCACTTTCAGATCTCGCGGTACACATTTCCCGCGAAGAAACCCTTCCATTTCGAAAACATTCATGCGCATTTGCGTAACTCCGATAAATCGTTAAAACGTTCCATAAACATCCCGTAGGCATGGCCCGGTGCCAGTGGAATCACGTTGAACATCTCTGTTGCCGGGATGCCTTCCAGTACAGGCCAGAAAGAGCCATCATCAAGCCCGAGATCGCGGCGTTCGGTTGCCAGCATGATGAGATCGGCATATTTCACGGGTGTACTCATAACCGGGGGTAACCCGTATTTCTCACGGATTACGGCGTCTATTTTTTCTTCCATCCGTTTATAGTCAGGAAGAAGGCGTTTCAGTGGTGCGGGAATGTCCTGGCAATACGCTTCTGTTGCATCATGCATTAACGCTTCAAAAGCAAATTCCTGCGGCACCAGCTGGCTGCAAAGAACCGCATGTTGGGCGACGCTGTAGAAGTGCGAAAGATGACCGGCAAAGCGACAGATATTTGAAAGGGAAACCGCGATATCGTTAATATCGATGTCGTCTTTATTTATCCTGTCATAATAAAAATGCTTCCCAGAAAAAGTTTTGATAAATGACATTTTGTTCTCCACGTATATGCGCTGCACCGCGCTGAATTCTGGTAAAAAGAATCCCTCACCATCCGGCGATTATTGAGTAAATTACGTTTCCATAAATGCCCCCGCAGGGGCATTTGCAGTAATGAAATCAGGCGGTGAAAGTACCAATAAAGGTTTCTACTTTGCTGTCCTTGAATTTCTCAACAAGCAGATCACGAAATTCGTTAGCCATATCTTCCTGCACCGCTTCCAGCTGAATAATGCGCAGAACCAGTACAGGACGATCGCCAGTGATAATGCTGAGGCGTAATTTAAACGGACGTTCTTTCAGACCTTCAAACGGAACGCATTTAAATTCAAATGCCACTGGCATAATGTCTTTGGTCTTCGCTTCGACAGACTCCATCAGGGAGCGTTTGCCGCTGAAGTCATTATCTTCAAAATCAGCGGTCTGGTTTGCTTCAATCGTGATTTTACGGACCGCCGCAGCCGCTTTTGTTGCCTGAATGGTGTCACCATTAGCATCAAAGCCCACAAGATAGTCGGCCCAGTCTTCAATCCATTCTGCCAGTGACTTCTGGGAGTTACGCTCGCCGTTAACATACAACAGGGCAGAGAACGGTGCTGTCTTTTTCAGTTTGAGAGTGGCGGTGTTATCTGCGTGACCTGGTTCATCAATAGTACCCAGGTTAAGCACACTGACGGCACGCATATTATCAGCATCGATAAAGCAGCGGGTGCCTTCATCTGCAAGATCTTTAGAATAACGGGTAAAGTCATCGATGCTGGCAGTGGAAAGCGCACCACGGAAACGGAAGCGATTTAAATTAAATTTTTCCAGATCATGAATGCGGAAATTCTCAGGCAATGCCACAGCATCGGCACCAATCTTACTGATAATTTCATTAACACCCTGAGCAGAAATAAGGGCATGGATTTGATTAATTGCGGTTGCGTCTAAGTTCTGAGACATAATAAGTCCTCACTATATAAAGATATTCAGTGATGAGATAAATAATCAGTTAATTAAGAACGATATTAATGACCTGCTGCGCGGAGTTTTCCGTCAGGTTCACCGGCAAGAGTCAGTAATTGTCCCTGGTCTTCCTGCAGAATAGTCAGGCGACCACCGCGATTGACATACATCGGCGTTTCGGTGGTGTCTTCTTCGGAAATTTTCCCGCGGTTAGTCGGGCGAACATATGAGAGTTTGTGTTTGATTTTCACACGGTTCTCATCAAATGGTTCGATTTCCAGGTTGAGTGAGACCTTACCTTTGGTTTTCGTGTTCATCACACCGGAAGCGACTTCACTGAGAACTGCGCCGATTTTGGTTTCAAATACGCCGCCGTCCAGCTCCCCGATAAATGCCTGCACATCAGTACTGCGTTCGCTAGCCATTTTGCTGCTCCTCATCATATCGACCCTGCAAGGCCGGTTGGTTTCTCCACAAAACAGAGAAGAACACCTGCGGTGGCAGCCGCCCGGATGGATTGGGTTATGAGCCCGTCGTCCGGTGATGCTCTTCTCTGTTTTGTAAAAAGGACGGTACCAGCCGGAAGCAAGGGTACAAGCTGGTACCGCCAAAGCAGTGGCTGTTGTGGTGGGGTTGTCACTCAGGCGTATGGTCAACCTGACAATCCGGTGTCCTCAACGGGGAAAGAGTAACCCCGCCATACTTACCGCCGCGCCATTTCGCGGATTACCACAACGCTGAGAGCACTTAGCCAGTTATGGCACCACACTTTGTCGCGGCTCCATAAATGCCCTCATCGTTGCACCCTGGTCTCTTCCCAGGCGTCAAACCGGATCGCCACGCTGGTTAGGCGTCTTATCAGCATCATCATTGACTTGCACATTCCGGCTACCTGGTTTGTTTGCCCGAGCAAGGAGTGGATTGTCCCCTTTAACGTCCCCAGACCGCTAACGACGCATGTGCCATACGACGTGTTACAATAAAATGTTCGGTATTAGTTACCAAAGAGACGATTACTCTTATGGTTGAATGTAATACCCCTGTTGAATATTTTCTTGCGTACTATTTGTTTTTCCTATATAACGAATTGGTTGTTTTGTTTACATAATAAGAACTTTTCTTAAATAAGTTTACATTGTTTTGTCTTGCTATTTTTCAAAATTCAAGAACAATGAATTGTCGCCATCAGTAATTATTCTTTATGAAATTTTATAAATAACTCCCTGCTTTTGAGGTTTGTACGCAGTGTTTTTAGTTGTCGAGGACATAATGGATAATCAAAATACTCCTGTTTTTGATGTATGTGGTTGGTACTGTGTGCCAGTTAAAGATCATAATTCAGTTATAGTTCAACTGTCCTGCAAACAACCACCATTTGAATCTGATAAAATTATCGAAAGTCCAATATATTCTTTTCCCATAAAAGAAATACCAAATCTCATAAATACATTACAAAACATTTATGAAGAAAATAATTGATTATAAATCCAGTTCAAAAGTGAAGCGTCCACTTGGGCGCTTTTTTATTTACGAACCATTCCGGTCTTCGTATGCCCCGGACGGCTACTTCGTGGGCGTCCTGCCTGTTCGATATCTTATGCAGGTACATTATGTATCTTAATGGTACATTGTCAAGTATAAAAAAACCTGCCGAAGCAGGTTCATAGACATTGATCAGGCTTTAATTTTGTATCTTCTTGGTTTTCCTGAGAAAATAACTGTACCAATGATAGAGCAATTACCGTTTATCTTAATGTAAGGCTCAGGCCAGTTGGGGTTTAATGCTTTGAGATAACGCTGTGTCCCGTCTTCTATCAACCTTTTGAAGGTGGTTTCACCTGTATCGTGCATCAATGCAATAACGTCATCGCCGTGGCAGGCTGGTACTTCTGGATCGACAAAAATCATGTCCCCCGGACGGTACTCATCAATCATTGAATCACCAATCACCCTCAATATATAAGTCATTTCGCCACAGGGTACAGGGCAGGGATATGTTTCTGTTGTGCTCAAATCAACCTCAGAATAGCCAACTTCTTTCCATGCTCCGGCCTGTACCCATGATATGACAGGGACTAACGTTATTTGTTTATTAGTGATTGAAACATCAGGTTTTTTTGTGATGTTCGTTGTCTGGTGTTCTTGATCAAGCCATCCGACAGGCAGGTCGAAACATTTTTCGATGTGCCGTGCCATGCTGTCACCGATATTTTTAGTAGCACCATCTCCCATAAACCTGCTGGTCTGGGTTGGTTCGCGATCAATCATGGTGGCAAAGGAAGAATTCCCGCCAACACCATCTCTCAGTTTTCTGGCGTTAGACCGCCGGATGTCATGGACTGTTTTCATAACGAAATTAAAACCTTTGTACCGATAGGGTACAAGTATCTTGAAGGTTCATTTCAATCATGTAATATGTATATAAGAGGTACATATTGTATGAAAGCGTATTGGGACTCTTTAACCAAAGAACAGCAGGGCGAGTTGGCCGGAAAAGTTGGCTCAACACCAGGCTACTTACGGCTGGTTTTCAATGGTTATAAAAAAGCCAGTTTTGTGCTGGCTAAAAAACTTGAGCAATGCACGTCAGGTGCAATTACGAAATCTGACTTAAGACCGGATATCTATCCGAAAGATTAACAGAACACCTTTAATTTTTAACCACAGAACGATGAGGCTAACCGTGGGTAAGCATCACTGGAAAGTAGAAAAACAGCCTGAGTGGTACGTGAAAGCTGTCAGAAAAACTATCGCGGCGTTGCCGGGGGGTTACGCTGAAGCTGCTGAGTGGCTGGATGTAACAGAGAACGCTTTATTCAACCGCCTTCGTGCAGATGGCGATCAGATTTTCCCGCTGGGATGGGCAATGATTTTACAGCGCGCGGCTGGCACTCACTACATTGCGGATGCTGTCGCACAGTCTGCTGGTGGGGTGTTTGTATCGCTTCCTGAAATTGAGGAAGTAGAGAACGCCGATATAA
The DNA here is from genome assembly GCF_030295175.1 of Escherichia sp. HH091_1A. Lineage (NCBI taxonomy): Bacteria > Pseudomonadati > Pseudomonadota > Gammaproteobacteria > Enterobacterales > Enterobacteriaceae > Escherichia > Escherichia sp. HH091_1A. Next base: position 5,379,830 of record NZ_AP025747.1, read on the forward strand.
ACCAGCGCCTGCTGGAAGTCATCGAACAGATCGGGAGTTACTCAAAGCAGATTCGTTCGGCAATCGAAGATGGGGTAGTGGAGCCACACGAGCAGACAGCAATTAATGATGAGTTGTATCTGTCAATTTCGAAGCTCCAGGAGCATGCAGCACTGGTCTACAAAATCTTTTGCGCTCCAGAAAAGAGTGACGCCCGCGAGTGTGCAGCTCCGGGCGTCGTGGCGTTTTGTGTCTGTGGAGAAACTAACGCATGAACAGTTTAACGGCAAATAACCATTTGTCGCAACAGCTGGTGGTCAGCGTCGCTGAACACCTGTTGTTACGGCATGAATGCAGATTACCAAATCTCCTGGCTGTAAGTAACCACAGAGAACTTTACCTGACTGTGGGGGGCGAGTTGTGCAGGAACTTAACCGCTGGTTTCGTGACGGAAGAGGACTTTATGTTCATGTTATTCGTTGGGAGCCAGAAACACAGCGCGTTATCTATCTTCGCAAAGACTACCCGCATGAGTGCTTTAGCCCTTTGTGGAAATTCAGGCGTGATTTTGTTGAGTGTGAAGGACCACCAGCACATTGATTCTGCCATTCCGGGACGTTACACTGTTCAGGCACCTTATAAAGCGGGTGCCGGGCGTGGAAACCCGGAATTCACCAAAGCGCACAACCGCGCTCTTGCGGTTTTTTTGTGTCATGAGCAGCATTACGCCCAAATTATGGTGGGGCGTGCAGGGCCAACTTCGGTTGGGCCGGGTTCTTTGGTGACCGGTATTTCCACCCCTGTACGTCTCACCACCAATAAGGTCGTGGAAAGCCTTGGTGGTGAGTTATTAAAAATCACCAAAGAGGCTGCCATCATGGCTACGATCCCAACCCTCACTCAACCTGAAATTGCCATCGTTGATGGTCAGGCTGTTACTTCATCCCTGGCTGTTGCCAACTTCTTCTCCAAACGTCATGACGATGTACTGAAAAAGATCCGCACGCTTGAATGCTCCGCATCATTCACTGCCCGCAATTTTTCGGTGAGTGATTACACCGATTGCACAGGCCGCAAACTACCTTGCTATCAAATAACCCGCGACGGTTTTGCGTTTCTTGCTATGGGTTTCACGGGTAAACGTGCTGCCCAGTTCAAAGAGGCATACATCAATGCCTTTAACCAGATGGAGAAACAGCTTTCAAAGCCCGCTGTACCGAGCGACGTTGCACATAACGCCAGCGTACTCTATTCCTACATTTCATCAATTCATCAGGTCTGGTTGCAGCAGCTTTATCCCATGCTGGAAAAAGCTGAATCACCGCTGGCTGTAAGTCTGTATGACCGAATTAACGATGCGGCATTTCTTGCCCGTCTTATTCATTCGTCGCTGAACTCTTCCGAGGTAAGGGGGCGCAAATGATCCGGAATATTTTCAAACGGTTTACCAATCAGACTTTCCGTTGTCCTCGACCGGGTCAGTGGTACACCACGCCTGCAGGGCATGTTCTACGTGTTAGCCTGGTTGACCGTGAATGTCAGAAGGTGATTTGTGAACCGCTGGGCCGTAATTACCGCGTCAGTATGCCGCTTATAGCCTTTCGCTCCGGAAAAAACATGAAGCATCTCGGAGGTGCAGCATGAGTATGGAGCTGATGGTTAAAGCGATGAAAATTCGAGTGGGTAATCCATTGCGAAAACTGGTTCTGATCAAGCTGGCTGATAATGCCAGCGATCAGGGTGAGTGCTGGCCCAGCTACCAGCATATTGCTGACCAGTGCGAGATTAGCAAACGTTCTGTGATGAATCATATTGCGGCCCTTTGTGAGTCCGGGCTGGTAAAAAAAGTCACCCGGAAAGGTGAAAAAGGTAACTCAAGTAATATCTATCTCCTTCATCTGGATGGTGCAGGAGATTCACTAGGGGGTAGTGCAAATAATTCACTATCTGGTGCAGCAAATTCACCAGGTAGTGCAGGAGTTGCACCAGGGGGTAGTGCAGGAGATTCACCCAGAACCAGTCACTCTTTTGAACCAGTCAAAGAACCAGTCAATGAACCAATAGCTGTTGGTGCATCAGTTGATGAGTCCGTGCGAGTTCGTTCAAACCGACCGGAATACTCTCCGGAGTTTGAGCAGGCATGGCTGGCATATCCCAAACGTGCTGGTGGCAATTCAAAATCTGCAGCCTTCAAAGCCTGGAAAGCCCGTTTGAATGAGGGAGTAAACCCCGAAACCATGCTGGAAGGTGTGAAACGCTACGCGGGCTGGGTATCTGCGATGGGTAACAGCGGCACACAATTTGTGAAACAGGCTGTCACGTTCTTTGGTCCGGATCGTCATTTCGAAGAATCCTGGGAAGTTCCTGCGGTATCTGCAGCCAGACGCGAGGACCCGTACTTCAAAGCCAGTTACGACAACGTGGACTACAGCCAGATCCCGGCAGGATTCAGGGGGGGATTATGAGTCTTTTGAATGAAGTTCAGAAATTCATTGAAGCCCATCCGGGGTGTACTTCCGGAGACATTGCGGATGCTTTTGCTGGTTACTCACGACAGCGCGTTCTGCAGTCAGCAAGCAAGTTACGTCAGAGTGGGCGTGTGGCTCACCGTTGTGAAGGAGATACACGCAGACATTTCCCACGCCTGACTGAGAGAGCGCAGGAGCCGGAACCACAACCAGTTCGTGAAACCAGACCTGTGCGCAATTTCTATGTCGGCACTAACGATCCACGGGTGATTTTGTGCCTGACCCGCCAGGCGGAAGAACTGGAGTCCAGGGGCTTATTTCGTCGTGCTGCAACCGTGTGGATGGCGGCATTCCGTGAAAGCCACTCCCTGCCAGAACGAAACAATTTTCTGGCGCGTCGTGAGCGGTGCTTACGGAAAAGTAGCAAGCGCGCTGCATCGGGTGAAGAGTGGTATCTGTCAGGGAATTACGTGGGGGCTTAATGAGTAATAAATATTGCCGGGCGCTGGTGGAACTGCGGAACAAACCAGCCCATGAACTGAAGGAAGTGGGCGATCAGTGGCGCACGCCGGGTAACATTTTCTGGGGAATTAACACCCTGTTTGGCCCGTTTGTCCTAGATCTGTTTACTGACGGTGATAACGCCAAATGTACCGCGTATTACACGGCGGAAGACAACGCGCTGGCGCATGACTGGTCAGAACGTCTTGCGGAGCTTAAAGGTGCTGCCTTTGGTAATCCCCCATACAGCCGCGCCAGTCAGCATGAGGGGCAATACATCACCGGCATGCGTTACATCATGAAACATGCCAGTGCCATGCGTGATAAAGGCGGGCGCTATGTTTTCCTGATCAAAGCTGCCACCAGCGAAGTGTGGTGGCCGGAAGATGCAGATCATATTGCTTTTATTCGCGGGCGTATTGGTTTTGAACTGCCTGCCTGGTTTATCCCGAAAGATGAGAAGCAGGTGCCGACAGGCGCTTTCTTCGCTGGTGCTATTGCTGTTTTCGACAAGACCTGGAAGGGACCGGCAATCAGCTACATCGGGCGCGATGAACTTGAGGCATGTGGTGAGGCGTTTCTGGCGCAGGTTCGCCAGCAGGCGGAAAAACTGGTCAGGGAGATGGCGGCATGACGACGTTAACTCAATGCCAGCAGCAGGTGCTGGATATGCTGATTTCTTATCAGAAAGAACGTGGCTTCCCGCCAACCAATCAGGAGGTGGCAACCATGCTGGGATACCGTTCAGTGAATGCAGCGGTGGAGCATCTTCGCGCACTGGAGAAAAAAGGCGTCATCACGATAAAGCGTGGCGTGGCCCGGGGGATAACGCTTCATACTGCGATGAAGGACGACGACAGCGAGGCGGTCGGGATTATCCGCTCACTGCTTGCCGGTGAGGAAAACGCCAGGCTGCGTGCAACCCACTGGTTACATGAGAGGGGCCTGAAAGTATGAAGCTAATACTGCCTTTCCCGCCCAGCGTGAACACGTACTGGCGACACCCCAACAAAGGGGCGTTTGCTGGTAAGAGCCTGATAAGCGCGGCGGGGCGAAAATTCCAGAGCGCGGCGTGCGCAGCAATAGTTGAGCAGTTACGTCGTCTGCCGAAACCAACGTCGGCACCTGCTTCAGTGGAGATCGTGTTGTTTCCTCCGGATAACCGGATCCGCGATCTGGACAACTATAACAAGGCGCTGTTTGACGCCCTGACCCACGCGGGGGTGTGGGAAGACGACAGTCAGGTGAAAAGAATGCTGGTGGAGTGGGGACCGGTTATCCCGGAAGGTAAGGTCGAGATCACTATCAGTAAGTACGAAAAAGCGAGTTGCAAATTAGCAACTCGGTAACGGAATTGAGCAACACCCTAAATTTGGGTATTACCTCGTTAAAGATACTGTATTTATGAACAGTGTATCCTTGATAACTATTAAAAATCGCAGTAAGTTCATCTTGCATCAACGAAAAGGGAGTGCAGTCCCGAAATTTGTGGAGAAACCAATGAATCAGTTGCTTGTAATTGATGGCGTTTCTGTGCGCCAGTACTTTGAATCTAACTACTGTCTTAACGACCTTCAGAAAGCTGCTCTTCTTGCCGCTGGTGAGAATCGCTCCTCCCGTTCGCTGGAAGTTCACGAGTTTATGCGTCGTCCTGAAACGAAGGCTCTTGTGGAATTACTGGAAGAAGAAACTACGGGAGATTCCCGTAGTATTCCTGTCATCACCATTCAGGGGCGCAATGGTGGGACGTATGTCTGTAAAGAGCTGGTCTATGCATATGCAATGTGGATCAGCCCGGCATTCAGCTTAAAAGTGATACGTACTTTTGATGCGCTTCATAATTCATCACCAGAAGAAACCACATCCGACAAAATTAAATCCGGGGTCATTCTGCTTGAATCAGCAGCAAAGACTCTAAATCTGTCAAACTCCTCGAAACTTGGTGCATACCAGAAATTATCAAAGGTAGCAGGTCTTCCTGAACTTATGCCGATCTATGCCATTGATGCACCTGCTGATGCGCCAGATGGTTCAAGCCGCCCTACGCTGTCGCTGAGTGCACTGCTGAAGCAGTATGGTATCCGCCTGACGGCTAATCAGGCATATCACCAGATGGCGAAGCTGGGGATCGTTGAACAACGCGAACGATACAGCCGTACCGCGATTAACAACATCAAAAAATTCTGGTCGCTGACGGCGAAAGGCTGCATGTTCGGCAAGAACATCACCAGTCCTGCAAATCCGCGCGAGACGCAGCCGCATTTCTTCGAATCCCGATTCCCTGAGCTGTTAAAGCTGCTCGATACCGTTCACTGATGGGAGGCGTGGAGCATGCGAATTACACCACCCCATCTGCAGCCAGTTTTATCCAGGGTTAAACGTTTTGTTGAACGAATGCCGGAAGGCGCAACACTGACCCAGATATCACAGAAAGTGCAGGCGTACAGTCTGCTGAATAAAAGGGATAAGGAGATACTCATTGGCATTATCCGCGACAGTGGACTTCTGGTCGTTGCGAATGATGGAAGAACTACAACGTTACATCATCCTAAATTTGGACATCAGGCAGTAAATAGTGAAATACCAGTAAAAACAGAGGAACCCGTTGTGATTAAAAAGACCGTTACTCCGGATGAATTACGCAGGCATGCTGAGGAGCTGATCAGGGCTGCGGAAGAAGCAGAGAAGAAATTTAATGATCGTGCGGAAATTAAAAAGCAACTGGATCCTCTGAAACTGGAAATCCTCCAGGCGTATGGAATGGCAAGTCGTAAATTTGATGAGTTTGTTGATGCTATGGCGGATATGGGGAAAGCGGTACAGAAACTGAAACAGATTGTGCTGTGAGGTTCTACGTTGAGAGCACTACTGACCCCTGAAATTGCCCCACGTATGGGGATCGTATTGTTCAGACCCGGTTCAGAGCTGATGCCCCTGTTTATGCAGGGGCGTGTCCTGCTGGAGCCTGAGCCGGAACGTTATTCATCTTTTGCCAGTGGTGCCGTTCCGGCGGCATCACAACCGCTGGCGGATGATCCTGCCGTTCGGGCTATGTTCCGCAATGAGGCGGTAATCCGTCGTGCTGGTGGCGTGGAATGTCTTGAAAGCTGGTTACTTCGTGAAAAAGGCTGCCAGTGGCCTCATTCCGACTGGCACAGCGAGAATATGACCACAATGCGACACGCTCCGGGCGCAATCCGTCTGTGCTGGCACTGCGATAACCAGCTGCGCGATCAGTTCACGGAACGGCTGGAATCAATGGCAACGGATAACTGTGCCCGGTGGGTGTTATCTGTCGTGCGTCGGGATCTCGGTTTTGATGATAGTCACGTTGTGACAATGCCGGAACTGTGCTGGTGGCTGGCTCGTAATGACCTGGCGGATGCCTTACCGGAAAGTGCAGCCCGTAAGGCACTGAGATTACCGACGCCTGTTGTGCCGTCTGTCACCCGGGAGTGTGACCTTGTGCCTTCGGTTCCTGCCACCAGCATCATCCAGGATAAAGCGAAAAAGGTGCTGGCGCTGAAAGTGGATCCGGAGTCGCCGGAGTCTTTTATGTTACGCCCCAAACGTCGCCGCTGGGTTAATGAAAAGTACACGCGCTGGGTTAAGACACAGCCGTGTGCATGTTGTGGAAAGCCTGCTGATGATCCCCACCACCTGATAGGTCACGGTCAGGGTGGAATGGGAACAAAAGCGCATGACCTTTTTGTGTTGCCTTTGTGCAGAAAGCATCACGACGAGCTGCATGCGGATACCGTGGCATTTGAAGAGAAGTATGGCTCCCAGCTGGAGCTGATATTTCGTTTTATCGATCGTGCGCTGGCAATTGGCGTTCTGGCCTGATTTTGTGGAGAAAGTTGATGCGTGATATTCAAATGGTTCTTGAACGTTGGGGGGCATGGGTGGCAAATAATCACGAGGATGTCACCTGGTCGTCTATTGCTGCAGGATTTAAAGGACTAATCCCTTCAAAAGTAAAATCCCGCCCGCAATGTTGTGACGATGACGCGATGATCATTTGTGGGTGCATGGCTCGCCTGAAAAAGAACAACAGCGATTTGCACGATTTATTAGTGGATTATTATGTAGGTGGTATGACGTTTATGGCGCTTGCCCGTAAACATGGGCGTTCTGATTGCTGGGTTGGGCGTTTATTGCAAAAGGCTGAAGGTGTAGTTGATGGCATGTTAATGATGTTAGAAATTGAGCTAGAGATGGATCGTTAGAAGATCTCTTATTGAGGGGGTAATTGAATCAGTTTAATGTGTGGGGAGTCGATTTATTTCTCCCCATTTTATTTAATTAATTTACTTAAGGTTTTAATTCATCAAGACGTTGTTGGATAGTGTTTTTGCTTGCGTTGTCTGTTATAGCCATTTGTTGTACTTGCCCCATTGCCATTTGAGTTTCCATCCACATATCGGCCCACACTTTTGTATCGTTATTAACTTGAGCGATAGTAAATCTGACTTTTGATACCGGGGTTGTTGAATAGGCATTGCCGATTAACATTTGTCCAAAAACAGCAGACCCGCCTTCCAGTTCTTTACCACATATAACACTGCTGTTATCCGCGTTGTAAATTATCAACCCTCTACTATTGCAGTAATTCACAAGGGCATCTTTGACTTTATCTTTTGTCGTATTTTGATAAACCCCCTCAGGTTTTCCTGATTGAGTTTTCTTTATCAATGGTACGGAAGAAGTACAACCTGAAATGATAGTTGCGCTAAGTAATAATACAGTCATTTTATTCATGTTTCTTATCCATTGTTAAGGGCATACCTACACAATTATTTTTATTGGAGATGAATAATCAACCGTTTACAATCGTAAAAAATCAAATATGCTGTTAAGAGTGGTTACTTCGCCACACAACTTAAACCCGCCGCTGAGCGGTTTTTTTGTACCTGTAAACTTGGTGCAGTACAGTAAACACGCTGGTGGTCGTGAATACTGACTTTTTATCTTGCTGGCTTTTTAGACAAGAGTTATTGGTATGTCATGTTAACCAGAAGGGAAAAAACATGCTAAAACAGCAAGATATGACAGAAACCGCCGCCGCAGTCCTTCATTTCTTACCTGCTGACAAGTGGGTAACGCCACGCATGATGACGAGAACTACCGGAGTAAGCGAAGTCCGGTGCCAGTTAATACTGACTCAGTTAGTTCTGGCGGGTCTGGCGAAGGATAACGGCGGGTACGGGAATAAATTCAGACGCTGCCAGTAATGGCGGTTTCCTGCTGTGAAAATGGGCGGCTGGTGGGTGTTGGTAGCACCTGCCAGCCATTCGCTCATGCTTACTGGTCACAAGCGAACCACGGCCCACTGCTTTAGCGCAAAAGCAGAGTGAGCCTACCAGAGTTACGCTTACTGATCCATGAAAAATACTGTAAAAATAAACAGTGTTGATTTAATCAACGCTGATTGCCTGCATTTTATTCAGTCCCTGCCTGATGATTCCATTGACCTGATTGTTACCGATCCGCCTTACTTCAAGGTGAAACCCAACGGTTGGGACAATCAGTGGAAAGGGGACGAAGATTATCTTAAGTGGCTGGACCACTGTCTGGCCCAGTTCTGGCGGGTGTTGAAACCTGCCGGAAGCCTTTACCTGTTCTGTGGGCATCGCCTGGCATCTGATATTGAGATCATGATGCGTGAACGTTTCAACGTGCTTAACCATATCATCTGGGCGAAGCCGTCCGGACGTTGGAATGGGTGTAATAAAGAAAGTCTGCGCGCATATTTTCCTGCCACAGAGCGCGTTCTGTTTGCTGAACATTACCAGGGGCCATATCGCGGCAAAAGTGACGGCTATGCGGCAAAAGAAAGGGAACTCAAACAGCACATAATGGCACCGCTGATATCGTATTTCAGGGATGCTCGTGCCGAACTGGGAATAACGTCAAAACAGATAGCGGAAGCCACCGGAAAGAAAAACATGGCTTCGCACTGGTTTGGTACCAGTCAGTGGCAGTTACCGAACGAAGCTGATTACAACAAATTGCAGGCGTTGTTTGCGCGTGTTGCAGCAGAAAAACATCAGCGCGGTGAACTGGAGCAGCCACACCACCAGCTGGTCAGCACATACAGTGAACTGAACCGGCAGTATACGGAACTGCTGAGAGAATATAAAAATTTGCGGCGGTATTTCGGTGTGACTGTGCAGGTGCCGTACACCGATGTGTGGATGCATAAACCGGTGCAGTACTATCCCGGGAAACATCCGTGCGAAAAACCGGCAGAAATGTTGCAGCAGATAATCAGCGCAAGCAGTCGTCCGGGAGATCTGGTTGCAGATTTTTTCATGGGGTCGGGTTCGACGGTCAAAGCATCGATGGCGCTGGGACGTCGTGCAATTGGCGTTGAGCTGGAGACTGAGCGTTTTGAGCAGACGGTCAAGGAAGTTCAGGATTTAGTCAGTCAGAACGGATGATATTGCAGAATTAGTTACGTACCGTTATTATCCTGCGCCCGGCCCTTTAGCTCAGTGGTGAGAGTGAGCGACTCATAATCGCCAGGTCGCTGGTTCAAATCCAGCAGGGCCACCATAACGTACCGCCATTAGCTCATCAGGAAGAGCAGACGACACGATAACAGGGTTGTTGGTGCGGGGTTCGAGTCCTCGATGGCGGTCCATTATCTGCATCATGCGTTGTTAGCTCAGTCGGACAGAGCAATTGCCTTCTAAGCAATCGGTCACTGGTTCGAATCCAGTACAACGCGCCATACTTATTTTCCTGGCTCGCTTTTGCGGGCCTTTTTTGTATCCGCGCCACGCCCGGCGTATATCAAAAACCACAGAGCTTTTCAGGGGTGAGCTTACGGGATGGTCAGTGTGACTTTCTCTGTGGGCTGGTCCCCGCAGGGCGCAGGTTCACCCACTAAAAGGAAAAGTCACGATGTTTGGTATTTTCAAAAAGAAAACCCGCAGAGCAGCAACTGAAATTAAAAAGTTTGAGAAACGCGATCTGGCACAGGCGGTTATTAATGCTGCCTACCTAGTGGCCTATGCAGATGGTGAATGTGAGACTTCAGAGAAAGCGAAGATCGAACAGGTATTACGTAACCAGCCAGCGTTGTCCACGTTTACGTCAGAAATTAATGCCATCAGTGCCACGATCACAGGTCAGCTTGACACCAATTTTAAAATTGGTCGTCGTGCAGCGTTGCGTGAAATTGAAGATGTGAAACACGATACGCGTGAAGCGGAAGATGTGCTGGATGTGGCGGTGGCCATTGCTGAAGCAGATGGTGAAATTGAGCCGGAAGAGCGTAAGGTTCTGGAAGAGATTGCTGGTGTTCTTGGCCTGCGACTGGAGAACCACCTGTGACGGTAAAACTGCGTCTGGCCGCTGTGGCACTCCTGCTGTTTCTGGTGGTGATGGTGGATTTCACCAGCAGGATCATGTCGGTGCTGGCGGATGGAGTGCTGGTGGTCGGTATTGTGGTGGTGCTTTTTCCTTTGGTGAAAAAGGACATGCCAGGTAGTTAACCGGGTATCAGTTACGCCCCGAAAATTTTAAATGTCTCACAATTCAGCCAGTTGACAGTTGCCTGTCAGACTGAGCATTTGTTAAAAAAATTTCGCATGGTGAATCCCCCTGTGCGGAGGGGCAATCAGCAAGTAGGTATATGGGATAATTGCGGATTCAGGTGCTGATACTGAATTCACCGGGAGGCACCCGGCACCATGCAGGTAAGCAGTGTAAATGTTTACATAAGCAAATCCCCTCACCGGAGGGGATTTTTTACGCCCAAAAATTCCGCGTATGGTGTTGAGATTGAAAGCCTGGTGCTGGAGATAAATGTACCGACATCATAATAAAAAAAACGCCAGCACAGAAGAGAACGGGAAAACGAGTCTGACGCTGGCGTGGGGATATTCCCCGTGGAGAAATGATATGTAACACATATCGGGAGTATTTTTATATAAAAATGATAACCATTGTCAATCATAACGGTCAGGAATGATGACGTTTATGCATCAGAGCCATCAGTAATTAACGGGTGGCTTTTTTATTGTTGTCAGTTTCCGGATAACGGGAGACGGGGTATGTACCAGATGGAAAAAATCACAACAGGTGTGTCATACACCACGTCAGCGGTGGGGACGGGATACTGGTTACTGCAGCTGCTGGACAAAGTCTCTCCGTCCCAGTGGGTGGCGATAGGTGTGCTGGGGAGTCTGCTGTTTGGCCTGCTGACGTACCTGACTAACCTGTATTTCAAAATCAGAGAGGACCGGCGTAAGGCGGCGCGGGGAGAGTAGACGATGAACCATGAAGAAATGAATCAGCGCATAAGTTGCCTGGAAAATGAAATCACTGAACTGAATAAAAAACTGTCGGTGCTGATGGTTTCTGAAGATGAAAAAAACGCCGCGATGAGCAGGAAGCAGCGTTTTACGATGATTGCATCAAAATTGCTCGCAGGACCTTTGAGAAGATTTTGCAGGAAAAGTTTTTACCGACCGCATTGTCAGAAAAGTACTCCATTACAGTTAAAAGTGCCGGAGAGGAAGGCAATAAACGTTATTTTATTGCGTCTGCACCGGATAAAGACCAGGCATGGGGGGGGAATCGGCCATCTTTTATTGTGACAAGCGATGACTGGAATATCACGATCCGTGAAGATGGAAAAGTAACACCAGCATCGCACCAGCACAGTGAGGCGCTCATTGAATTTGCCATTGATTACCTGAAGAACAATAAAAAGCAGGGACTAATGAAGCGCATTGGTCGTTGCATGGGATATCTGCAGGTAGCTGCTGAGATTGAAGCGCTGGCCAGTGGTGCGGACAAGGATGCAGTTGTGCGGGAGGCTCTTCTTCGTGATTTTGATAATCCACCCTTTAAAAAAGTGCCTGCTTACTGGTTTCATCCAGGACTGACTTATCTTAAAGGACGTATATAAGCTGGCTCGTTATCTGTTGCCGGATAATCGACGGAAGATGCGTTCTTTTTGTGATTTGGCGTAATGATGATCCCACTCACATTCAAGGTAGTTTAATTCTTCGTTTAACCAGTCATTTATATTGTCTTTCAGACGTAGAAGCATGGCTGGTGTTAATATTCTGGACATAATGTCGAGAGTTGGTGGTGTGAGGTGTCCATACGGCTCAGCCTGAATGGATTTTACTGCTTTGTGGTTTTGCTGAATGAGTTTAAGGAATGCTGATTTAAATTGTTCATTCATGGCCTGCATGCAGGCGGTATATTTATGTTCATCGTTATACATTGCTAAATCCTCGACGGGAATTGTCAGATATATTTCAGCCATCAGGTAAAACACCAGTGCCCACCACTGGCGGGCTGAAGACTTAACATATCCAGGGATTCGGAACCGATAAATCCTGATAAATATCCATGAACACCAAAATCAAATACGGTCTGTCGGCTGCCGTTCTGGCGCTGATTGCCGCAGGTGCGCCTGCGCCTGAAATCCTCGACCAGTTTCTGGATGAAAAGGAAGGTAACCACACCACGGCATACCGTGATGGTGCGGGGATCTGGACCATCTGCCGTGGAGCCACCCGGGTGGATGGTAAGCCTGTTATTCCTGGCATGAAGCTGTCAAAGGAAAAATGCGACCGGGTTAACGCCATTGAACGTGATAAGGCGCTGGCATGGGTGGCGAAAAACATCAAAGTGCCACTGACTGAACCCCAGAAAGCGGGGATCGCGTCATTCTGCCCGTATAACATTGGCCCCGGTAAGTGTTTCCCGTCGACGTTTTATAAACGAATTAATGCAGGCGATCGCAGGGGAGCGTGTGAAGCGATTCGCTGGTGGATTAAGGACGGTGGCAGAGACTGCCGTATCCGCTCAAACAACTGTTACGGTCAGATATCCCGTCGTGACCAGGAGAGCGCGCTGGCGTGCTGGGGAATCGACAGATAAGCAGAATATTTTGCTGAAAAATGACGTTGACCAACGCGGACGGATAACACGAAATCCTGCGAACTGGCAAAACCTAAGTGAATAAAAGTAAAACCCCGTTTGTTGGCAGCAAGCGGGGTTTTGTGTTTCTGACCTTGGATAAGGCAAGGGAGAACATGGAAAAGTATAAACGAATTCTGTTGAGGTTGACTATGAAAAACGGCCTTGAACTGAAAGCGCCTGTAACTGATGACATCAGCAGAGCGCTGGCTTTTGCTATTAAGTGGGTGGCGGTCGGTATTGCTGTGTCTCCGATGCTGTATGGGCTGGCAAAACTGGTCATTGCGTTGAAATCGTGAAGAGGATTAAGCATGTCAGACAAGCTCATAACGCTGGCGAAGATCCTCTGTGTAATCGTCGGCATTTCATTTTCACTAATGCTGGTTGCTCTTAGGCTGGATGATGTTGTCTTCGTCGGGGATGATGGGGTGAGGGGGATATGAACCGTGTTCTGTGTGTGGTGATTATTGTCCTGCTGGTAGCCTGTGGTGCGCTTGGTCTGGGGCTGAATCATTACCGCGATAACGCCATCACCTACAAAGCGCAGCGCGATAAAAAAGTCAGAGAGCTGGAGCTGGCGAACGCGACAATTACTGATATGCAGATACGCCAGCGTGATGTCGCTGCACTTGATGCCAGATACTCGAGGGAATTAGCCGATGCGAGAGCTGAAAATGAAACTCTGCGTGCTGATGTTGCCGCTGGTCGTAAGCGCCTGCGGATCAACGCCACCTGCTCCGGTACCGTGCGTGAAGCCACCGGCACCTCCGGCGTGGATAATGCAACCGGCCCCCGACTGGCAGACACAGTTGAACGGGATTATTTCACTCTCAGAGAGCGGTTGATGATGATGCAGAAGCAGCTGGAAGGGGCGCAGGAATATATCCGCACTCAGTGTATTAACTAGTATTTTTGTTATCCGGAGAATGCATGAAGAAATTACTGGTAACCGTAAAGCCTTTTCAGGGAACAATTCTGTTCCGTATTTTGCAGCGTGGTCGTGTTCTTGTTGAAGGTTCGTTCAGTGGTAAATGTACGCAATTACACTCCCGGATCTTTCAGGTGAATGCCACGAATGAAGAGCTAACCGTTGAGTGTACGATGAATGCCGCTAAATGCCGCATGGTATCGGCTGCATTACAGCCAGTGTGTTGAGCGACCTTATTATCCATGCGCGGTATTGTCGCCGTATTCCCGTATTAACAGAGACCGTAGCCCGACAGGGAGACTCCTCTGCGCGAGTGTGCGGGGATAATCAAAAACGATACACACCGGGGTTTACTGCGTTAACGGAGCGCGGCGTTGTCCCCTCATAGTCGCCTGGCCGGTGCGATGGTGGAAGAAACCGGAAATTTATTCAATAAAAAAACCTGCCGGGTTGTTACGGCAGGTTATGGCACATGCAGAAGAGAATGTTGTTGTTATGACGAATTTTTTATCAGATTTTAATGCAAGTATTCAATTCGAAATAACCGAGCCTGAATTACAATATATGTTATGAATTATTCTCTTATTTTTTGAGCCATTCAACAAGACTGGCATGGAGCAGTTACCCGATCTCCATAAAGGAATAACAGGAAATATCTTATTATTAAGCATTTCTGAATAATAAATGAGGTCGCTGGATTAATATATTGTCTTTTTAACTGGAGTTGCGGTAGTTTTGCCCGATGTTTTTTGATGACTTATTATTTATTCTTATGCAATATGCGATTTTAAGTATGTTAAGTCTTTATCGGATTGTTTATGTAAGCACGATGGTTAAATTTTATGATTCTCTGCCGTCTGACATGGATTGAATTTGCTCATTATTTGACTGGGTGAATACATCATAAAATGAAAACGGGGCAACTGCACTCGCAGGCTCTTTGTCAGTGTCGCTGGTGTGTTTTGGGGCTGATAACGATGAAGACCTCTCCCGGAGGAGATTCAGACATACCTGCACAAAGCCTGAATTGAAAAGCAACAGTTATAATGTGCAGTGCGGTGGGGATGAAAAATATGTGAGCATAATCAAAAAAACTGCTGTGTTGGAGCACAGCAGTAAAGGTACTGATAAGGGTAGAAGATTATTATTGTTATTCTTTTTTATTTTATATGACGGATGATTTCAATTCGGAATAAATACGACTAATAACTGCGACTTTTTGTAAATTCAGCAATATAAAGAAATGGTTATATGAACAGTTATCACAGAGCAGACGGTGTATCATTCTTTGTTACAGTTAACTGACGGGCACATTTTATGTCTGCTGCCAGCCTCCGGCGACAGGCTTCAATAACCCATGCCGAAAAGTTGCCGGAGCCTTTATGCTCAAGGGCGATATTGATCTGCTCAATCATGTGATTGGGAAAACGGATGTTACGGGTTGTTGTTTTGCTGGTTTTGTTCTTCGATGACATTGTCTTTTTCCATATTCACGGCAGTGTTCTGTATTGTCCAAAGATGTTTTTACTTAAATTTGATGCAGATCAATTAATGCATTGAGACCGAACTCATTATTTGTCCTCTTTCATGGTGAACTTGTCGGTTGAGATAACTTTTATTTAATTGATAATTATTATCATTTTAGGGTCCTTTCTGGCGATCCGGCCTGTTACGGGGCGGCGACCTCGCGGGTTTTCGCTATTTATGAAAATTTTCCGGTTTAAGGCATTTCCGTTCTTCTTCGTCGTAACTTAATGTTTTTATTTAAAATACCCCCTGAAAAGAAAGGAAACGACAGGTGCTGAAAACGAGCTTTTGGGCCTCTGTCGTTTCCTTTCTCTGTTTTTGGCCGTGGAATGAACAATGGAAGTCAACAAAAAGCAGCTGGCTGACATTTTCGGTGCGAGTATCCGTACCATTCAGAACTGGCAGGAACAGGGAATGCCCGTTCTGCGAGGCGGTGGCAAGGGTAATGAGGTGCTTTATGACTCTGCCGCCGTTATAAAATGGTATGCCGAAAGGGATGCTGAAATTGAGAACGAAAAGCTGCGCCGGGAGGTTGAAGAACTGCGGCAGGCCAGCGAGGCAGATCTCCAGCCAGGGACTATTGAGTACGAACGCCATCGACTTACGCGTGCGCAGGCCGACGCACAGGAACTGAAGAATGCCAGAGACTCCGCTGAAGTGGTGGAAACCGCATTCTGTACTTTCGTGCTGTCGCGGATCGCAGGTGAAATTGCCAGTATTCTCGACGGGATCCCCCTGTCGTTGCAGCGGCGTTTTCCGGAACTGGAAAACCGACATGTTGATTTCCTGAAACGGGATATCATCAAAGCCATGAACAAAGCAGCTGCGCTGGATGAACTGATACCGGGGTTGCTGAGTGAATATATCGAACAGTCAGGTTAACAGGCTGCGGCATTTTGTCCGCGCCGGGCTTCGCTCACTGTTCAGGCCGGAGCCACAGACCGCCGTTGAATGGGCGGATACCAATTACTATCTCCCGAAAGAATCCGCATACCAGGAAGGGCGCTGGGAAACACTGCCCTTTCAGCGGGCCATCATGAATGCGATGGGCAGCGACTACATCCGTGAGGTGAATGTGGTGAAGTCTGCCCGTGTCGGTTATTCCAAAATGCTGCTGGGTGTTTATGCCTACTTCATAGAGCATAAGCAGCGCAACACCCTTATCTGGTTGCCGACGGATGGTGATGCCGAGAACTTTATGAAAACCCACGTTGAGCCGACCATCCGCGATATTCCGTCGCTGCTGGCGCTGGCCCCGTGGTATGGCAAAAAGCACCGGGATAACACGCTCACCATGAAGCGTTTCACCAATGGGCGTGGTTTCTGGTGCCTGGGCGGTAAAGCGGCAAAAAACTACCGTGAAAAGTCAGTGGATGTGGCGGGTTATGATGAACTTGCTGCCTTTGATGATGATATTGAACAGGAAGGCTCTCCGACGTTCCTGGGTGACAAGCGTATTGAAGGCTCGGTCTGGCCAAAGTCCATCCGTGGCTCCACGCCCAAAGTGAGAGGCACCTGTCAGATTGAGCGTGCAGCCAGTGAATCCCCGCATTTTATGCGTTTTCATGTTGCCTGCCCGCACTGCGGGGAGGAGCAGTACCTTAAATTTGGCGATAAAGAGACGCCGTTTGGCCTCAAATGGACGCCGGATGATCCCTCCAGCGTGTTTTATCTCTGCGAACATAATGCCTGCGTCATCCGCCAGCAGGAGCTGGACTTCACTGATGCCCGTTATATCTGCGAAAAGACCGGGATCTGGACCCGTGATGGCATTCTCTGGTTTTCGTCATCCGGTGAAGAGATTGAGCCGCCGGACAGTGTGACCTTTCACATCTGGACGGCGTACAGTCCGTTCACCACCTGGGTGCAGATTGTCAAAGACTGGATGAAAACGAAAGGGGATACGGGAAAACGTAAAACCTTCGTGAACACCACGCTCGGTGAGACGTGGGAAGCGAAAATCGGCGAACGTCCGGATGCTGAAGTGATGGCAGAGCGGAAAGAGCATTATTCAGCGCCCGTTCCTGACCGTGTGGCTTACCTGACCGCCGGTATCGACTCCCAGCTGGACCGCTACGAAATGCGCGTATGGGGATGGGGGCCAGGTGAGGAAAGCTGGCTGATTGACCGGCAGATTATTATGGGCCGCCACGACGATGAACAGACGCTGCTGCGTGTGGATGAGGCCATCAATAAAACCTATACCCGCCGGAATGGTGCAGAAATGTCGGTATCCCGTATCTGCTGGGATATTGGGGGCATTGACCCGACCATTGTGTATGAACGCTCGAAAAAGCATGGGCTGTTCCGGGTGATCCCCATTAAAGGGGCATCCGTCTACGGTAAGCCTGTGGCCAGCATGCCACGTAAGCGAAACAAAAACGGGGTTTACCTTACCGAAATCGGTACGGATACCGCGAAAGAGCAGATTTATAACCGCTTCACACTGACGCCGGAAGGGGATGAACCGCTTCCCGGTGCCGTTCACTTCCCGAATAACCCGGATATTTTTGATCTGACCGAAGCGCAGCAGCTGACTGCTGAAGAGCAGGTCGAAAAATGGGTGGATGGCAGGAAAAAAATACTGTGGGACAGCAAAAAGCGACGCAATGAGGCACTCGACTGCTTCGTTTATGCGCTGGCGGCGCTGCGCATCAGTATTTCCCGCTGGCAGCTGGATCTCAGTGCGCTGCTGGCGAGCCTGCAGGAAGAGGATGGTGCAGCAACCAACAAGAAAACACTGGCAGATTACGCCCGTGCCTTATCCGGAGAGGATGAATGACGCGACAGGAAGAACTTGCCGCTGCCCGTGCGGCACTGCATGACCTGATGACAGGAAAACGGGTGGCAACAGTACAGAAAGACGGACGAAGGGTGGAGTTTACGACCACTTCCGTGTCTGACCTGAAAAAATATATTGCAGAGCTGGAAGTGCAGACCGGCATGACACAGCGACGCAGGGGACCTGCAGGATTTTATGTATGAAAACGCCCACCATTCCCACCCTTCTGGGGCCGGACGGCATGACATCGCTGCGCGAATATGCCGGTTATCACGGCGGTGGCAGCGGATTTTGTGGGCAGTTGCGGGCGTGGAACCCACCGGGTGAAAGTGTGGATGCAGCCCTGCTGCCCAACTTTACCCGTGGCAATGCCCGCGCAGACGATCTGGTACGCAATAACGGCTATGCCGCCAACGCCATCCAGCTGCATCAGGATCATATCGTCGGGTCTTTTTTCCGGCTCAGTCATCGCCCAAGCTGGCGCTATCTGGGCATCGGGGAGGAAGAAGCCCGTGCCTTTTCCCGCGAGGTTGAAGCGGCATGGAAAGAGTTCGCCGAAGATGACTGCTGCTGCATTGACGTTGAGCGAAAACGCACGTTTACCATGATGATTCGTGAAGGTGTGGCCATGCATGCCTTTAACGGTGAGCTGTTCGTTCAGGCCACCTGGGATACCAGTTCGTCGCGGCTTTTCCGGACACAGTTCCGGATGGTCAGCCCGAAGCGTATCAGCAACCCGAACAATACCGGCGACAGCCGGAACTGCCGTGCCGGTGTGCAGATTAATGACAGCGGTGCGGCGCTGGGATATTACGTCAGCGAGGACGGCTATCCTGGCTGGATGCCGCAGAAATGGACATGGATACCCCGTGAGTTACCCGGCGGTCGTGCCTCGTTCATTCACGTCTTTGAACCCGTGGAGGACGGGCAGACCCGCGGTGCAAATGTGTTTTACAGCGTGATGGAGCAGATGAAGATGCTCGACACGCTGCAGAACACGCAGTTGCAGAGCGCCATTGTGAAGGCGATGTATGCCGCCACCATTGAGAGTGAGCTGGATACGCAGTCAGCGATGGATTTTATTCTGGGCGCGAACAGTCAGGAGCAGCGGGAAAGGCTGACCGGCTGGATTGGTGAAATTGCCGCGTATTACGCCGCAGCACCGGTCCGTCTGGGAGGCGCAAAAGTGCCGCACCTGATGCCGGGGGACTCACTGAACCTGCAGACGGCTCAGGACACGGATAACGGCTACTCCGTGTTTGAGCAGTCACTGTTGCGGTATATCGCTGCCGGGCTGGGTGTCTCGTATGAGCAGCTTTCCCGGAATTACGCCCAGATGAGCTACTCCACGGCACGGGCCAGTGCGAACGAGTCGTGGGCGTACTTTATGGGGCGGCGAAAATTCGTCGCATCCCGTCAGGCGAGCCAGATGTTTCTGTGCTGGCTGGAAGAGGCCATTGTTCGCCGCGTGGTGACGTTACCTTCAAAAGCGCGCTTCAGTTTTCAGGAAGCCCGCAGTGCCTGGGGGAACTGCGACTGGATAGGCTCCGGTCGTATGGCCATCGATGGTCTGAAAGAAGTTCAGGAAGCGGTGATGCTGATAGAAGCCGGGCTGAGTACCTACGAGAAAGAGTGTGCAAAACGCGGCGATGACTATCAGGAAATTTTTGCCCAGCAGGTCCGTGAAACGATGGAGCGCCGCGCAGCTGGTCTTAAACCGCCCGCCTGGGCGGCTGCGGCATTTGAATCCGGGCTGCGACAATCAACAGAGGAGGAGAAGAGTGACAGCAGAGCTGCGTAATCTCCCGCATATTGCCAGCATGGCCTTTAATGAGCCGCTGATGCTTGAACCCGCCTATGCGCGGGTTTTCTTTTGTGCGCTTGCTGGCCAGCTTGGGATCAGCCGCCTGACGGATGCGGTGTCCGGTGACAGCCTGGCTGCCGGAGAGGCACCCGCGACGCTGGCGTTATCCGGTGATGATGACGGACCACGACAGGCCCGCAGTTATCAGGTCATGAACGGCATCGCCGTGCTGCCGGTGTCCGGCACGCTGGTCAGCCGGACGCGGGCGCTGCAGCCGTATTCGGGGATGACCGGTTACAACGGCATTATCGCCCGTCTGCAACAGGCTGCCAGCGACCCGATGGTGGCCGGCATTCTGCTCGATATGGATACGCCAGGCGGGATGGTGGCAGGGGCATTTGACTGCGCTGACATCATCGCCCGTGTGCGTGACATAAAGCCGGTATGGGCGCTGGCCAACGACATGAACTGCAGTGCAGGTCAGTTGCTTGCCAGCGCCGCCTCCCGACGTCTGGTCACGCAGACCGCCCGGACAGGCTCCATCGGCGTCATGATGGCTCACAGTAATTACGGCGCTGCGCTGGAGAAACAGGGCGTGGAAATCACGCTGATTTACAGCGGCAGCCATAAGGTGGATGGCAACCCCTACAGCCATCTACCGGATGATGTCCGGGAAACACTGCAGTCCCGGATGGATGCAACCCGCCGGATGTTTGCACAGAAGGTGTCGGCATATACCGGCCTGTCCGTGCAGGCTGTGCTGGATACCGAGGCTGCAGTGTACAGCGGTCAGGAGGCCATTGATGCCGGACTGGCTGATGAACTTGTTAACAGCACCGATGCGATCACCGTCATGCGTGATGCACTGGATGCACGTAAATCCCGTCTCTCAGGAGGGCGAATGACCAAAGAGACTCAATCAACAACTGTTTCAGCCACTGCTTCGCAGGCTGACATCACCAGCGTGGAGCCAGCGAAGGAGGGCGAGAACGCCAGCGCGGCGCAGCCGGACGTGAACGCGCAGATCACCGCAGCGGTTGCGGCAGAAAACAGCCGCATTATGGGGATCCTCAACTGTGAGGAGGCTCACGGACGCGAAGAACAGGCTCGCGTGCTGGCAGAAACCCCCGGTATGACCGTGGAAACGGCCCGCCGCATTCTGGCCGCAGCACCACAGAGTGCACAGGCGCGCAGTGACACTGCGCTGGATCGTCTGATGCAGGGGGCACCGGCACCGCTGGCTGCAGGTAACCCGGCATCTGATGCCGTTAACGATTTGCTGAACACACCAGTGTAAGGGATGTTTATGACGAGCAAAGAAACCTTTACCCATTACCAGCCGCTGGGCAACAGTGACCCGGCTCATACCGCAACCGCGCCCGGCGGATTGAGTGCGAAAGCGCCTGCAATGACCCCGCTGATGCTGGACACCTCCACCCGTAAACTGGTTGCGTGGGATGGCACCACCGACGGTGCTGCCGTTGGCATTCTTGCGGTTGCTGCTGACCAGACCAGCACCACACTGACGTTCTACAAGTCCGGCACGTTCCGTTATGAGGATGTGCTCTGGCCGGAGGCTGCCAGCGACGAGACGAAAAAACGGACCGCGTTTGCCAGAACGGCAATCAGCATCGTTTAACCTGACCCTTCATCACTAAAGGCCGCCTGTGCGGCTTTTTTACGGGATTTTTTTATGTCGATGTACACAACCGCCCAACTGCTGGCGGCAAATGAGCAGAAATTTAAGTTTGATCCGCTGTTTCTGTGTCTCTTTTTCCGTGAGAGCTATCCCTTCACCACGGAGAAAGTCTATCTCTCACAAATTCCGGGACTGGTAAACATGGCGCTGTACGTTTCGCCGATTGTTTCCGGTGAGGTTATCCGCTCCCGTGGCGGCTCCACCTCTGAATTTACACCGGGATATGTCAAGCCCAAGCATGAGGTGAATCCGCAGATGACCCTGCGTCGCCTGCCGGATGAAGATCCGCAGAATCTGGCGGACCCGGCTTACCGCCGCCGTCGCATCATCATGCAGAACATGCGAGACGAAGAGCTGGCCATTGCTCAGGTCGAAGAGATGCAGGCCGTTTCTGCCGTGCTCAAGGGCAAATACACCATGACCGGTGAAGCCTTCGATCCGGTTGAGGTGGATATGGGCCGCAGTGCGGCGAACAACATCACGCAGTCCGGCGGCACGGAGTGGAGCAAGCGTGACAAGTCCACATATGACCCGACCGACGATATCGAAGCCTACGCGCTGAACGCCAGCGGTGTGGTGAATATCATCGTGTTTGATCCGAAAGGCTGGGCGCAGTTCCGTTCCTTCAAAGCCGTCAGGGAGAAGCTGGATACCCGTCGCGGCTCTCATTCCGAACTGGAGACAGCGGTAAAAGACCTGGGCAAAGCGGTGTCTTATAAGGGAATGTATGGCGATGTGGCCATCGTCGTGTATTCCGGACAGTACGTGGAAAACGGCGTCAAAAAGAACTTCCTGCCGGACAACACGATGGTGCTGGGTAACACTCATGCACGCGGTCTGCGCACCTATGGCTGTATTCAGGATGCGGATGCATTGAGTGAGGGTATTAATGCGTCTCCCCGTTATCCGAAAAACTGGAAGACATCCGGCGATCCGGCGCGAGAGTTCACCATGATTCAGTCAGCACCGCTGATGCTGCTGGCTGATCCTGATGAGTTCGTATCCGTTCAACTGGCGTAATCATGGCCCTTCGGGGCCATTTTCTCTCTGTGGAGGAGTCCATGACGAAAGATGAACTGATTGCCCGTCTCCGGTCGCTGGGTGAGCAACTGAACCGTGATGTCAGCCTGACGGGGACGAAAGAAGAACTGGCGCTCCGTGTGGCAGAGCTGGAAGAGGAGCTTGATGACACGGATGACGCAGCCGGTCAGGACACGTCTGTCAGCCCGGAAAATGCGCTGACCGGGCATGAAAATGAGGTGGTATCAGCGCAGCCGGATACCGTGATTCAGGATACGGCTGCTCTGGTCACGGTTGTGGCACTGGTGACGCTGCATACCGATGCACTTCACGCCACGCGGGATGAACCTGTGGCATTTGTGCTGCCGGGAACGGCGTTTCGTGTCTCTGCCGGTGTGGCAGCCGAAATGACAGAACGTGGCCTGGCCAGAATGCAATAACGGGAGGCACTGTGGCTGATTTCGATAACCTGTTCGATGCTGCCATTGCCCGCGCCGATGAAACGATACGCGGGTACATGGGAACGTCAGCCACCATGACATCCGGTGAGCAGTCCGGTGCTGTGATACGTGGTGTTTTTGATGACCCTGAAAATATCAGCTATGCCGGACAGGGCGTGCGCGTTGAAGGCTCCAGCCCGTCCCTGTTTGTCCGGACTGATGATGTGCGGCAACTGCGGCGTGGAGACACGCTGACCATTAACGGCGAGATGTTCTGGGCGGATCGTGTTTCTCCGGATGACGGGGGCAGCTGTTATATCTGGCTCAACCGTGGGCAACCACCCGCAGTTAACCGGCGACGATAAACGCAGGGTGAAATTATGGCGATAAAAGGGCTTGATCAGGCGATTGATAATCTGAGCCGGGTTCGTAAAAACGCCATTCCTGCTGCTTCAGCAATGGCCATTAACCGTGTGGCCACAACGGCAATAAATCAGTCGGCGTCACAGGTTGCCCGTGAGACAAAGGTACGCCGGAAACTGGTAAAGGAAAGGGCCAGGCTGAAAAGGGCGACGGTCAGAAATCCGAATGCAAAAATTATCGTTAACCGCGGTGATCTTCCTGTGATTAAGCTGGGGATCAGGAGGCTGGGCCGTCGTCCGAACAGCATACTTAAAGCTGGTCAGCATCGGTATCAGCGGGCATTTATCCAGCGATTAAAAAACGGTCGCTGGCATGTCATGCAGCGTGTGGCCGGGAAAAACCGTTACCCCATTGATGTGGTGAAAATCCCGATGGCGGCCCCGCTGAAACAGGCGTTTGATGAGAACGTTGACCGTATCCGGCGTGAACGCCTGCCAGAAGAACTGGCATACGCGCTGAAACAACAACTGAGGATTGCGATAAAACGATGAAACATACTGATATCCGCGGGGCAGTGCTGGATGCACTGGAGCAGCATGAACAC
The DNA here is from genome assembly GCF_030295175.1 of Escherichia sp. HH091_1A. Classification (NCBI taxonomy): domain Bacteria; kingdom Pseudomonadati; phylum Pseudomonadota; class Gammaproteobacteria; order Enterobacterales; family Enterobacteriaceae; genus Escherichia; species Escherichia sp. HH091_1A. Next base: position 5,403,893 of record NZ_AP025747.1, read on the forward strand.
GGGGCGACGCTGTTTGATGGTCGCCCCGTTGTTTTTGACGAAGAGGATTTTCCCGCGGTCGCGGTTTATCTGACGGATGCAGAGTATACCGGTGAAGAGCTGGATGCAGATACCTGGCGGGCCACACTGCATATTGAGGTGTTTTTACCGGCACAGGTACCGGATTCAGAGCTTGATCAGTGGATGGAAAGCCGGATTTACCCGGCGATGGCGGCGATCCCTGCACTGGCAGGCATGATTACCACGATGGTTACGCAGGGCTATGACTATCGTCGTGATGACGATATGGCATTGTGGAGTTCTGCAGATCTGACTTATTCCATTACATACGAGATGTGAGGACGATATGGCAACACCAAATCCCCTGGCGCCGGTAAAAGGTGCCGGTACCACACTGTGGGTTTACACCGGCACGGGTGATGCTTATGCAAACCCGTTGTCAGACGATGACTGGCAGCGACTGGCTAAGGTGAAGGATCTGACACCCGGCGAGATGACGGCAGAATCCTACGATGATAACTACCTGGATGATGAAGACGCGGACTGGACCGCGACCGGGCAGGGACAGAAATCTGCGGGTGATACCAGTTTTACGCTGGCCTGGAAACCGGGAGAGGAAGGCCAGAAAGGGCTTATAGGCTGGTTTGAAAGCGGCGATGTCCGGGCCTATAAAATCCGTTTTTCGAATGGCACGGTGGATGTGTTTCGTGGCTGGGTCAGCAGTATCGGTAAGGCCGTGACGGCGAAAGAAGTGATCACCCGAACAGTGAAAGTTACCAACGTGGGCAAACCCTCCGTGGCGGAAGAACGCAGCGAAATTACGCCGGTCACTGCAATTAAGGTGACGCCGACATCCGGTACCGTGGAAAAAGGGAAAGCAACCACCCTGACTGTTTCTTTTGAGCCGGAAAGTGCAACCGACAAGACGTTCAGAGCGGTTTCCGCCGATCCGTCAACGGGAACCATTGCTGTGAAAGATATGGTGATCACTGTGACGGGGGTTAAGGCTGGAAAAGTGAGTATCCCCGTGATTTCCGGTAATGGTCAGTTTGCCACGGTAGCTGAAGTCACCGTTACTGAAGCGGGCGCTGCAGGGTAAACGGAGGTTATACATGTTTCTGAAAACAGAACAATTTGAATATAACGGTGTGTCCGTCACGCTTTCTGAACTGTCTGCGCTGCAGCGTATCGAGCATCTTGCCCTCCTGAAACGGCGGGCAGAAGAGTCTGAAGCCAGCGGCAACCTGCAGGTGAGCGTGGAAGACATTGTCAGAACCGGGGCGTTTCTGGTGGCGATGTCCCTGTGGCATAACCATCCGCAGAAAACGGAGTCACCGTCAATGAATGAGGCTGTGATGCAGATTGAGCAGGAAGTCCTGACCACCTGGCCTGCTGATGCCATTGCCCGGGCGGAAGACGTGGTGTTGCGTCTGTCCGGGATGAGTGAGCCTGTTCATGTGGATACGGATATCACCGAAGTGGCGAAAAATAATGCGCTTACTGATGATGATTTTTCTGCGGGAAAGTCTTCGACGGCGAGCTGAATTTTGCCCTCAGACTGGCGCGTGAGATGGGGAGGCCTGACTGGCGCGCCATGCTTGCCGGGATGACATCCACCGAATATGCCGACTGGCGACATTTTTACCGCACGCATTATTTTCACGATACCCAACTGGATATGCATTTTTCCGGGCTGACGTACACCGTACTCAGCCTGTTTTTTTGCGATCCGGATATGTATCCCTCGGACTTCAGTCTGCTTGCCCCCCGGCGTGAGGAAGAGCAGACGGAGATGGCGGATGAGGAAAAAATGCTGATGCAGAAAGCGGCAGGACTTGCCGGAGGCATCCGGTTTGGTGGGGAAGGAGGGGGCGATATTTCACCTTCTGCGGATGTGGTGGATGTCAGTGAGGATGATGTCGCATTAATGATGGCTTCAGCGGAGATTCCTGGAGGTGTGAGATATGTCCCAGCCGGTTGGTGATCTTGTTATTGACCTGAGTCTGGATGCGGTCCGTTTCGATGAGCAGATAAGCCGGGTAAGGCGTCATTTTTCAGGACTGGATACCGACGCCAGAAAAACCGCCAGTGCTGTTGAACAGGGCCTGAGCCGTCAGGCGCTGGCTGCACAAAAAGCCGGGATTTCCGTCGGGCAGTATAAAGCGGCCATGCGTACCCTGCCTGCACAGTTTACGGATATCGCCACGCAGCTTGCCGGTGGTCAGAATCCCTGGCTTATTCTGCTGCAACAGGGCGGTCAGGTGAAGGACGCCTTCGGCGGGATGCTCCCCATGTTCAGGGGGCTTGCCGGTGCGATCACCCTGCCGATGGTCGGGGTCACCTCGCTGGCGGTGGCGACAGGTGCGCTGGCGTATGCCTGGTACCAGGGGGATTCCACGCTTTCAGCGTTTAATAAAACCCTGGTTCTTTCCGGTAATCAGTCCGGACTGACTGCCGATCGCATGCTGACGCTCTCCAGAGCCGGACAGGCAGCAGGGCTGACGTTTAACCAGGCGAGTGAGTCACTGGCAGCCCTGGTGAATGCCGGTGTGCGTGGTGGTGAACAGTTTGATGCCATCAACCAGAGTGTGGCGCGTTTTGCTTCTGTATCCGGTGTGGAAGTGGACAAGGTTGCAGAGGCTTTTGGAAAGCTGACCACCGACCCGACGTCGGGACTGATGGCTATGGCGCGCCAGTTCCGTAACGTGACGGCAGAGCAGATTGCGTATGTTGCGCAGCTGCAGCGTTCGGGTGATGAGGCAGGGGCCTTACAGGCGGCGAACGATATCGCCACAAAAGGCTTTGATGAGCAGACCCGTCGCCTGAAAGAAAACATGGGGACGCTGGAAACCTGGGCGGATAAAACCGGGAAGGCATTCAAATTGATGTGGGATGCCATCCTGGATATCGGTCGTCCTGAATCCTCAGCGGATATGCTCGCCAGTGCGCAGAAGGCATTTGATGAGGCGGATAAAAAATGGCAGTGGTACCAGAGCCGGAGTCAGCGCCGGGGAAAGACCTCCTCTTTCCGTGCCAACCTTCAGGGTGCATGGGATGACCGTGAAAATGCCCGTCTGGGGCTGGCGGCAGCCACGCTGCAGTCGGATATGGAAAAAGCCGGTGAACTGGTGGCAAGGGACCGGGCTGAGCGTGAGGCGTCACAGCTGAAGTATACCGGAGAGGCGCAGAAGGCGTATGAGCGCCTGCTGACGCCACTGGAGAAATATACTGACCGGCAGGAAGAGCTGAATAATGCCCTGAAAGACGGGAAAATCCTGCAGGCGGATTACAACACGCTGATGGCGGCGGCGAAAAAGGATTATGAATCGACGCTGAAAAAACCGAAGTCGTCAGGTGTCAAAGTGTCAGCCGGGGAGCGTCAGGAAGACCGGGCGCATGCAGCCATGCTGGCGCTTGAAACTGAGCTCAGGACGCTGGAGAAGCATGCCGGTGCGAATGAGAAAATCAGCCAGCAGCGCCGTGATTTATGGAAAGCGGAAAATCAGTATGCGGTCCTGAAAGAGGCCGCCACGAAACGGCAGTTATCCGGGCAGGAAAAATCGCTGCTGGCCCATGAGAAAGAGACGCTGGAGTACAAACGCCAGCTGGCTGACCTGGGCGACAAGGTTGAACACCAGAAACGGCTGAATGAGCTGGCACAGCAGGCGGCGCGGTTTGAACAGCAGCAGAGCGCGAAGCAGGCCGCCATCAGCGCAAAAGCCCGCGGCCTCACCGACCGTCAGGCGCAGCGGGAGTCGGAAGAGCAGCGCCTTCGTGACGTGTACGGTGATAATCCGGATGCGCTGGCGAAGGCCACATCTGCACTGAAGAACACCTGGTCTGCGGAGGAGCAGCTTCGTGGAAGCTGGATGGTCGGGCTGAAATCCGGCTGGGGTGAGTGGGCGGAAAGTGCCATGGACAGTTTTTCGCAGGTTAAAAGCGCGGCCACGCAGACCTTTGATGGTATTGCGCAGAATATGGCGGCGATGCTGACCGGCAGTGAACAGAACTGGCGCAGCTTCACCCGCTCCGTGCTGTCCATGATGACAGAAATTCTGCTTAAGCAGGCAATGGTGGGGATTGTCGGGAGTATCGGTAGTGCCATTGGGTTTGCCGGTGGTGGTTTTACAGGTACTGGCGGCAAATACGAGCCTGCGGGGATTGTTCACCGCGGGGAGTTTGTCTTCACGAAGGAGGCGACCAGCCGGATTGGCGTCGGCAACCTGTACCGCCTGATGCATGGCTATGCGGAAGGTGGTTATGTGGGTGGTGCCGGAAGTCCGGCGCAGATGCGGCGGGTGGAAGGCATTAATTTTAATCAGAACAATCACGTGGTGATTCAGAACGACGGTATCAACGGACAGGCGGGGCCGCAGCTGATGAAAGCGGTGTATGACATGGCCCGTAAGGGGGCGCAGGATGAGCTCCGGCTGCAGTTACGTGATGGCGGTATGTTATCAGGGAGCGGGCGATGAAAACATTTCACTGGAAAGTGAAGCCGGATATGGAGGTGAACTCGCAGTCATCGGTGCGTGAAGTGCGTTTTGGTGACGGGTATTCGCAGCGCATGGCGGCGGGACTGAATGCTGACCTGAAAACATACAGGGTGATGCTTTCCGTGACCCGGGAGGAGGCCCGGCATCTGGAGGCGTTCCTGGCAGAGCACGGTGGCTGGAAGGCGTTTCTGTGGACACCGCCTTATGCATACCGGCAGATAAAGGTGACCTGTGCCGGGTGGTCTGCGCGGGTCGGGATGTTGCGCGTTGAGTTCAGCGCGGAGTTTAAGCAGGTGGTGAACTGATGCAGGATATCCACGAAGAAAGTCTTAACGAGTCGGTTAAATCAGAGCAGTCACCGCGGGTGGTACTCTGGGAAATCGACCTGACGGTGCAGGGCGGTGAGCGGTATTTTTTCTGCAATGAGCTGAATGAAAAAGGGGAGCCGGTGACCTGGCAGGGGCGGGAATATCAGGCATACCCGATTGACGGCAGCGGCTTTGAGATGAACGGGAAGGGCAGCAGTGCCAGACCGTCGCTGACGGTGTCCAATCTGTTTGGCCTTGTCACCGGGATGGCGGAGGACCTGCAGAGTCTGGTGGGGGCAACGGTGGTCCGCCGCCGGGTGTATGCGCGTTTTCTGGATGCGGTGAATTTCGTTGCGGGCAATCCGGAGGCGGACCCGGAGCAGGAGCTGAGCGACCGCTGGGTGGTGGAGCAGATGTCAGAGCTGACGGCCATGACGGCCTCGTTTGTGCTGGCCACTCCGACCGAGACGGACGGGGCGTTGTTTCCCGGTCGCATTATGCTGGCGAATACCTGTATGTGGGATTACCGGGGAGATGAATGCGGGTATAACGGTCCGGCAGTGGCGGATGAGTTCGATAAACCCACCACAGATATCCGTAAGGACAAATGCAGCAAGTGCATGCGCGGGTGTGAGATGCGCGGCATGGTCGCTAATTTTGGCGGTTTCCTTTCCATTAATAAACTTTCGCAGTAAATCCCATTTTATGACACAGACTGAATCAGCGATTCTGGCGCATGCCCGGCGGTGTGCGCCTGCGGAGTCGTGCGGCTTCGTGGTGAGAACGCCGGAGGGAGACAGGTATCTTCCCTGCGTGAATACCTCCGCAGAGCCTGAGGCATATTTTCGTATTGCACCGGAGGACTGGCTGCGGGCAGAGATGCAGGGGGAGATTGTGGCACTGGTCCACAGTCATCCCGGTGGTCTGCCCTGGCTGAGCGAGGCGGACCGGCGGCTGCAGGTGAAAAGTGCCCTGTCCTGGTGGCTGGTCTGCCGGGGGGCGATTCACAAGTTCCGCTGTGTGCCGCACCTGACCGGACGGCGCTTTGAACATGGTGTGACGGACTGTTACACCCTGTTCCGGGATGCATACCATCTGGCAGGGATAACGCTGCCGGATTTTGCGCGCGAGGATGAGTGGTGGCGCAACGGCCAGAACCTGTACCTGGACAATATGGAGGCCACGGGCTTTTACCGGGTGCCCCTGCCCTCTGCACAGCCGGGCGATATCCTGCTGTGCTGCTTTGGCGCATCGGTGGCCAATCACGCCGCCATTTACTGCGGTAACGGTGAACTGCTTCACCATATACCTGAACAACTGAGTAAACGGGAGAGGTATTCTGAAAAATGGCAACGACGAACGCATTCTGTCTGGCATCACCGCCACTGGTCCGCATCTGCCTTCACGGGGATTTACAACGATTTGGCCGCCGCCTCAGCCTGTATGTGAACACGGCAGCGGAAGCCATCCGGGCGCTGTCTCTGCAGCTGCCGGGATTCCGCCGTCAGATGACCGAAGGCTGGTACCGGGTACGTATTGCCGGTGAGGATACTGCGCCGGACCAGATATCGACCCGACTGCATGAGCCACTGAGCCCGGGGGATGTCATTCATCTGGTACCCCGGACTGAAGGAGCCAAAAGTGGGGGTGTGTTTCAGGCGGTTCTTGGCGTTGCGCTGGCTGCGGCAGCTATCTGGATGCCGGGTATCGGTATTGCAGCCAGCAATATTATGTTTGCCATGGGGACTGCAATGGCGCTGGGTGGGGTGGCACAGATGCTGGCCCCGAAGGCAAAAACACCGGATTACCGGACAACGGATAACGGCAGACAGAACACCTACTTTTCCTCGCTGGACAATATGATTGCTCAGGGTAATCCGGTGCCGGTGCCATACGGTGAAATGCTGGTTGGTTCCCGACGGATATCCCAGGACATCAGTACCCGTGATGAAGGTGGTGACGGGAAAGTGGTGGTTATCGGCAGAGGATAAAAAAAATCTCCCGTAATACTCACGAATATTACGGGAGAAATGAATAGTCACCTTGATTAGTTAAGTTTTGACCAATTGCCTTTATCAGGCTGAAGAACTGTAAAAATGTGGAGTTATTCCTGCAACCGTCAGTTTCCGGAAATGTGAATAAACTCAGAATTTTTATTCAGTCATTATGATACAGGCATCCCCGGGGGGCCTGTTCTTTTGTGCGTAACAGTTATCACAGTAAAGGGTGAGGCAATGGGAAAAGGTGGCGGCAAGGCGCACACGCCAGTTGAGGCAAAGGACAATCTTAAGTCCACGCAGATGATGAGCGTGATTGATGCGATTGGAGAGGGACCGATAGAAGGCCCGGTGAAGGGACTGCAGAGTATCCTGGTGAATAAAACCCCGCTGACGGACACGGACGGCAATCCCGTGATACACGGTGTGACCGCCGTCTGGCGCGCCGGGGAGCAGGAGCAGACCCCGCCGGAAGGTTTTGAGTCCTCCGGGGCTGAAACTGCGCTGGGTGTGGAAGTGACGAAGGCAAAGCCGGTGACGCGTACCATCACGTCCGCGAACATTGACCGCCTGCGGGTCACCTTCGGGGTACAGTCACTGGTGGAGACCACCTCCAGGGGCGACCGTAATCCGGCTTCTGTTCGTCTGCTGATTCAGCTGCAGCGTAACGGTAGCTGGGTGACGGAAAAGGATGTCACCATTAACGGTAAGACCACCTCGCAGTACCTGACGTCGGTGATTCTGAATAATCTGCCTGAGCGCCCCTTTAACATCCGGATGGTCAGGGAGACGGCTGACAGCACCACGGACCAGCTGCAGAACAGAACGCTGTGGTCGTCATACACCGAAATCATCGATGTGGAACAGTGCTACCCGAACACGGCCATTGTGGGCCTGCAGGTGGATGCGGAGCAGTTTGGCGGTCAGCAGATAACTGTGAACTACCATATCCGCGGTCGCATCATTCAGGTGCCGTCAAACTATGACCCGGAAAAACGTACTTACAGCGGTATCTGGGACGGGTGTATGAAACCGGCCTGGAGCAACAACCCGGCCTGGTGCCTGTGGGACATGCTGACCCACCCGCGCTACGGGATGGGGAAACGTCTGGGGGCCGCAGACGTGGACAAATGGGCTCTGTATGCCATTGCGCAGTACTGCGACCAGCCGGTGCCGGATGGCTTCGGGGGGACCGAACCGCGGATGACGTTTAATGCGTACCTGTCACAACAGCGTAAGGCGTGGGATGTGCTCAGTGATTTCTGCTCGGCGATGCGCTGTATGCCGGTATGGAACGGGCAGACGCTGACGTTCGTGCAGGACCGCCCGTCGGATGTGGTGTGGCCCTACACCAACAGCGATGTGGTGGTGGATGATAACGGTGTGGGCTTCCGCTACAGCTTCAGCGCCCTGAAGGACCGGCACACGGCGGTGGAGGTGAATTACACCGACCCGCAGAACGGTTGGCAGACCTCCACTGAACTGGTGGAAGACCCGGAAGCCATACTGCGCTACGGACGTAATCTGCTGAAGATGGATGCGTTCGGCTGTACCAGTCGCGGTCAGGCTCACCGTGCCGGACTGTGGGTGATAAAGACCGAACTGCTGGAAACGCAGACGGTGGATTTCACGCTCGGATCACAGGGGCTGCGCCACACGCCCGGTGACATCATTGAAGTCTGTGATAACGACTACGCCGGGACCCTGACCGGCGGGCGCATTCTGAACATCGATGCCGCCAGTCTCACCCTGACGCTGGACCGGGAGGTGACGCTTCCGGAGACCGGTACCGCCACGGTGAACCTGATTAATGGCAGCGGTAAGCCGGTGAGTGTGGACATCACGGCACAGCCTGCTCCTGACCGGATACAGGTCAGCGCCCTGCCTGATGGCGTGGCGACATACGGGGTATGGGGGCTGAAAATTCCCGGCCTTCGACGTCGCCTGTTCCGCTGTGTGGCCATCCGGGAAAACACGGACGGCACCTTTGCCATCACGGCGGTGCAGCACGTACCGGAAAAAGAAGCCATTGTGGATAACGGGGCCACCTTTGAGCCGCTGTCCGGCTCCCTGAACAGCGTCACTCCTCCGGCAGTGCAGCACCTCACGGTGGAGGTGAGCGCGGATGATGGCCAGTATCTGGCGCAGGCGAAATGGGACACGCCGCGGGTGGTGAAGGGTGTGCGCTTCAGTCTGCGCCTGAACCGTGGAAGCGGTGAAGACAGCCGTCTGGTGACCAACGCCATCACTGCAGACACGGCGCACCGTTTCAGTGGTCTGCCACTGGGGGAATACACCCTGACGGTGCGGGCGATAAACAGTTATGGCCAGCAGGGGGAACCCGCCACCACCTCATTCCGGATTAACGCCCCGGCAGCGCCGTCACAGATTGAACTGATACCGGGGTATTTTCAGATAACGGCAGTCCCGCGTCTTGCGGTGTATGACCCGACGGTGCAGTTTGAGTTCTGGTTCTCGGAAAATCAGATTACGGATATCCGGCAGGTTGAAACCACAGCCCGCTATCTTGGTACGGCGATGTACTGGACAGCTGCCAGTATTAATATCAGGCCGGGCCATGATTATTACTTTTATATCCGCAGTGTGAACATCGTCGGTAAATCAGCGTTTGTGGAAGCTGTTGGCCAGCCGGTTAATGATGCTGAGGTGTATCTCAATTTTTTTGAAGGGAAAATAAACAGCACCCTGCTGGGGCAGGAGCTGAACGATCGTATTAATGCCTCGGCATTGCGCAGTGAAGTTGAGCAACTGGAGGATGAGATCAATCAGCAGATAGAGAGTGATATTGCTGAAGTGACCCAAAAAATCGGGGAGACAGAAAACAGCCTCACACAGCTGGTTGCGAAAAAAAATGATGAGCTGTCACTGGGTATATCACAGGTGAGCCAGAGAGTGGATAACGTCAGCAGCGAACTCACGCAGACGGTCAGTCAGAGTAATGAGGAGAATGCACGCCAGATAGCGCAGGTTCGCCAGTATGTGGATCAAAAAAGCAGTGAAATCATGACGACAACGGACCAGAAGCTGGGAGATCAGGAGGCCACCATCCAGCAGATACAAAAGGTTCAGACGGACACCAGTAATAACCTGAACAGTATGTGGGCCGTGAAACTGCAGCAGATGCAGGATGGTCGCCTTTATATTGCGGGTATCGGTGCCGGTATTGAGAACACCCCCGACGGCATGCAGAGTCAGGTGCTGCTGGCGGCAGACAGGATTGCGATGATTAATCCTGCAAATGGCAACACAAAACCGATGTTTGTTGGTCAGGGTGATCAGATATTCATGAATGAAGTGTTCCTGAAATATCTGACGGCTCCCACCATTACCAGCGGCGGTAATCCTCCTGCATTTTCCCTGACACCGGACGGAAAGCTGACCGCTAAAAATGCCGATATCAGCGGTAACGTGAATGCGAACTCCGGGACGCTCAACAACGTCACGATAAATGAGAACTGTCAGATTAAGGGGAAACTGTCAGCCAACCAGATTGAAGGCGATATTGTCAAAACGGTCAGCAAGTCTTTCCCCCGCACGAACAGTTATGCCAGTGGCACCATCACGGTAAGAATCAGTGATGATCAGAAATTTGACCGGCAGGTCATGATACCGCCAGTGTTGTTCCGTGGTGGTAAGCATGAGAATTTCAACAGTAATAACCAACAGTCATACTGGTATTCAACCTGCCGGTTAAGAGTGACCCGCAATGGTCAGGAGATTTTTAATCAGTCCACGACGGATGCTCAGGGCGTATTTTCCTCAGTTATAGATATGCCTGCCGGACAGGGGACGCTGACACTGACATTCACCGTATCTTCATCAGGAGCGAATAACTGGACACCAACAACCAGTATCAGCGATCTGCTGGTTGTGGTGATGAAGAAATCCACAGCAGGTATCAGTATCAGCTGAATTTTATAACCCATAACGGGCGTCAGAAATGACGCCTTTTTTATTGCAGAAAAGCGAGAGGTAATTATGCGTAAACTTTATGCCGCCATTTTGTCCGCAGCCATTTGTCTGGCCTTATCCGGTGCGCCTGCATGGGCGTCTGAACATCAGTCCACGCTGAGCGCGGGGTATCTTCATGTCTCGACGAACGTTCCCGGCAGCGATGATCTGAACGGGATTAACGTGAAATACCGTTATGAGTTTACGGACACACTGGGTATGGTGACGTCATTCAGCTATGCAGGAGACAAGAATCGCCAGCTGACCCGTTACAGCGATACCCGCTGGCATGAAGATTCCGTTCGTAACCGCTGGTTCAGCGTAATGGCGGGGCCGTCTGTGCGCGTGAATGAATGGTTCAGCGCGTATGCGATGGCGGGTGTGGCTTACAGCCGTGTGTCGACTTTCTCCGGGGATTATCTCCGCGTAACTGACAATAAGGGGAAAACGCACGATGTGCTGACCGGAAGTGATGACGGTCGCCACAGCAACACGTCTCTGGCGTGGGGAGCTGGCGTGCAGTTTAACCCGACCGAATCCGTGGCTATTGATATTGCTTATGAAGGCTCCGGCAGTGGCGACTGGCGCACTGACGGTTTCATCGTGGGTGTCGGTTATAAGTTCTGATTAGCCAGGTAACACAGTGTTATGACAGCCCGCCGGGTTCAGGCGGGCTTTTTTGTGGGGTGAATATGGCAGTAAAGATTTCAGGTGTCCTGAAGGACGGAGCAGGTGAGCCTGTCGTAAACTGTGCGATTGAATTGCGAGCCAGAAGAACCAGTCCGACAGTTGTGGTTAATATTGTGGCAACCTGTCTTACGGGAAGTGATGGCGGGTATACTATTAATGCTGAGCCGGGATTTTATGATGTATTTTTGTCCCGCTCAGGGCATCCTCCTGTAAAGGCGGGGGAAATTTATGTTGCACCGACAGATGAGCGTAAGCGACTCGTCAGAACCGTATTGATATTTACTGAGAGCTCAGATCAACTTTCCAGGGCAACAGATCGCGTACCCGGTTTGCCGGCCAGTCCTGGATATGTTCAATGACGTAACGCAGCCACTTTTCTGGCTCCACATTGTTCAGACGGCATGTGCCGATCAGCGAGTACAACACCGCCGCATGTTCACCACCGCTGTCGGAACCCGCGAACATCCAGTTTTTCCGGCCTACGGCCACTCCCCGTAAGGCGTTCTCTGCGATGTTGTTGTCGATTTCCACCCAGCCATTACTGCAGTACACGTTCAGTGCATCCCACTGTTTCAGCAGGTATGCGAACGCTTTTGCCGTATCTGAGTGACGCGACAGTGTTTTCATCTGTTGCTGTATCCAGTCATACAGTGACTGCATCAGTGGCGCGGCTCTGGCTTTTCTTGCCGCCAGACGCTGTTCTGCTGAACAGCCCCGGACCTCTGCCTCGATGGCATACAGTTCACCGATACGCTGCAGGGCTTCCGTGGTGATGTAGGTGGGCGCTCTTGCATGCACATCGTGGATTTTTCTCCGGGCATGAGCCATACACGCGGCTTCCGTTATTCTGCCGGATTCGTATAACGCCCGGTAACCACCGTAAGCATCGGCCTGAAGCACACCGCTGTAACCGGCCAGGTGATTTTGTGGATGGATACCTTTCCGGTCCGGACTGTACGCGAACCAGACCGCCGGGGGCATCTGTGAACCGGCGTTACGGTCATCACGGACGTAGACCCACAGCCGGGCTGTCCGGGTTTTACCGCTGCCCGGCTCCTGGACCGGGACGGGGATATCATCAGCATGGACTTTACCGGGCATCAGCACATACTGGCGCAGGACGTCATACAGCGGCTCCAGCAGTTCAGCAACAGCACCTGTCCAGCGCCCCAGTGTGGCACGGCTCAGCTCCACTCCCTGACGACGGTATATTTCTGACTGGCGGTATAACGGCAGATGGTCTGCATATTTCCCGGTGACAACATGGGCCAGAAGCCCCGCTCCGGCATAACTGCGTGCAATGGGTTTTGAAGGTACTGGTGCCTGCACGATATGGTCGCACCGGCAACAGGCCTGTTTCGGACGTTGTGTTTCGATAACCTTAAAGGCGCTGCTGATAAGCTCCAGTTGCTCTGACACATCACATCCCAGAGAACTGAGTTCACCACCACAGGCAGGACAGCATTCCTCTTCCGGCCGGATAACCCGGGTTTCACGGGGAAGTGAGGCCGGTAACGGTTTACGGGCTGAAGACTGGCGCAGGGCGGATGGCAGTACCGGGTCATATTGCTCACCCAGCGTTTCCGCCATTTCTTCCTGAAGTGCGCTGATTCGCTCCTGTGCTTCCTGTATCTGCCGTTCGGTTTTTGCACGAAGTTTTTCTGAGCTTTTACCGAACTGCATACGTTGCAGTTTCGCAACCAGCGCCTTCAGCCGGTTGATTTCGGAAGCATAAGCCGCCACCCGCTGTGAGAGCAGGCGGTTGTATTCAGCCATCTGGCGGATGGTGTCCTGTTGCGTCTGCAACAGTGCCCGCAGGCGGGCGTTCTCATGAGCAAGTGAGGTGTCCATATCCTCACTTTACAACGGGTTATATGCGGATTCCAGCGCGTTCCGTTCGTTTCGGGTGCTTCCAGTTGATACCTTCAAGAAGCATGGATAACTGAGCCGGAGTAAGGTGCACCTTGCCGTCACGGGTGACTGGCCAGACGAAGCGGCCCCGCTCCAGGCGTTTGGTGAAGAGGCACAGTCCGTCACTGTCAGCCCACAACACTTTTATCTGGTCACCCCGGCGTCCGCGGAAGATGAACAGGTGTCCGGAGAACGGGTCATCCTTCAGGACGTTCTGAACTTTTGATGCCAGGCCGTTAAAGCCATTTCGCATATCGGTGATACCTGCAACCAGCCAGATACGCGAACCTGCAGGGAGAGATATCATCAGTGGCTGCTCCCTTTTATTTCGCGGATAAGTGTCTGTAATAACGCCGGCGTCAGTTTACCTTTAAGCCTGAGAGTTCCGGCCGGCAGAACCAGCTCACAACACAGACTGTCGGACGGTGTATTTATCTGCTCTGGTTCCTGTGCGGGGGCCGGGATTTTATTATCCGGCTCCGGCGTTAACGTCACGGGAAGCAGTGCCGGCATATTTTTTCCGGAAGGCAGCAGGCCACCTTTCCGGTATTGATGGCGCCAGTTGAAGAGCAGGTTATCGTTGATTCCGTTTTCCCGGGCGATCTGCGCCACACAGGCTCCGGGCTGCAGTGACTTCTCCACTAAGGCGATTTTAAACTCATAAGGGAAGTTGGGCCGCCGGGGACGTTTTTTTACCACGGGGGCTTCGGATATAACGGTGCTTTCAGGACGTACGACTGGTACCGTGGAAAATTGTCCGTAAAGGCAGGCATCAAGTTCCTGCTCCGACATGCCTGCGGGCAAAGGCCACGAAAGGCCAGCTCTCCGAAAGCGCACGAACATACTACAAACTGTTGATTTTGGTACACCCAGGCGACGCCCGGCCACAACCCGGGGTAAATGTTCTTCAAAGTGAAGACGTAAAGCTTCAGTGATCCAGGTCCGGTGTTTCATACGATAGTGTCCATTAAAAATGATGGACATTATTTTTGTAGAGCCGGAGGAAACAGACCAGACGGTTTAAATGAGCCGGTTACAGATGAGCCGGATACGCTGAATGCTTTTCTGGATGCACCAAAGGAGGGTGATTTACGCCCTGAGGTAATGAAGCGTTTTGAGGAAATGGTAAATACCGTTGTTCGCTTGTCTGAGCAGGTGGTCAGTGACAGGGAGAGAGCAGAAACAGCTGCTGATGATGCAATCAATGCAGCAACATCTGCGGCGGTTAGTAAGGATGAGGCAGAAGAGCTAAAAAATCAGACACAGCAGAGCGCCGAAGCTGCAGCCGGAAACGCACAGCAGACGGCACAGGATGTGACGACAACCGCAACGGCCCGTGATGATGCGGAACGTTTTGCGGGTGAGGCAGAAAACAGCGCACAGTCATCAGGCACAGCGCGGGACGAATCAGTCGATGCCGCCGAACGCGCCCGCCTTTATCATAATGCCGCATCATCAGCAGCGACCAGTTCAGAACTGTCGGCAAATGCGGCGCTGGGGCACAAAAACAGTGCCGCCGAATACGCCCGACAGGCTAAAGCCAGCCAGGATGCAGGTGCAGACAATGCGCAGGAAGCGAAACAGTACAGGGATGAGACGCAGCAGATAGTTGATGACCTGAATGCAACAAATGCCTCCACGACAGAAAAAGGTCTGGTGCAACTCTGTAGTGACACGGATAACGACAGCGAGGAACTGGCTGCCACGCCAAAGGCTGTCAAAACCGTCATGGAGGAGACGAAAACAAAAGCGCCACTGGACAGCCCGGCCTTCACCGGCACCCCAACCACCCCAACCCCACCGGATGATGCCGCCGGTCTGGAAGCAGCGAACGCAGCGTTTGTGCGCAAACTGCTTGCTGCGCTGGTTGGCTCATCGCCGGAAGTTCTGGACACCCTGAACGAGCTGGCAGCGGCGCTGGGCAATGACCCGAACTTTGCGACGACAATCACAAACGCGCTGGCAGGCAAACAACCGCTTAATGACGTCTTAACGGCAATCAGCGCACTGACGCAACGGGCAGATAATCTTCTGTACTTCAATACGGACGGGAATGCCTCACTGTCTCTGCTGTCAGAGAAGGGCCGCGCATTACTGGCGCATGACACGGCTGAAGCCATGCGCACGGAGCTTGAGCTGAACGCGGCTGCGACGATGGAACCCCAGAGTGATATCCGTGACCGCACACCGGGCAGGCTGGCCCTGTCCGGGATGTATGGGTTTGGACAGGCATTCACCAGCACTGACGCTCTGGCGTTTGAGGGGCTGTCTGATTTCGTTGAGTGGTTGAAGAAAGTCACGCCGGGGCGGTATGCGGTCAGTATTACAGACTCCTCGCAACTGCTTACCGGTACCACGCAATTTAACGGCATTATTGATGTGATGTGGTCACCGTACGCCAACAGTGAATCCGACACAGTCCGCAAATTTAAAACCCTGATGTGCTACAACCAGTATTATCAGGGTGAACACTGTATTCACTATATGCAGTACCGGTACAACGACAGCGATAACAGCTGGAACATGTCATCGCGGGTAGTTGTATACGACGGAGATTCACTGGCGTACCTGCTGTCCAGGATGGCGGGCTCAGGCTCATATTATAAATACCCGGCCGTTGGTGTGCCGATTATGGCGGCATATCAGGGGGAGAGTTTTGGTGCAGATGCGTCTCTGGGGCTCGGTGATATTGTGCCGGGTTCCCGTCTTGGCCCTCTGGCTATGAGTGCACGGGTTAGCGATACAGGGACATACGCATCCTCACCGCAGGTTGTGATTGGCGGTGCTGGTGAATACAACTTCCCCGGTCGTTACACGGCGCTTTCGGGGACCCGCATTAGTCACGATACAACGCGTGGCTATATCGGTCTTTTTGTACGCATTGAGTAATAAGGAAATAAGACATGAAAATCAGAGCGGTGAAAGGCATCAGAAACGCGCATTATCTTGAAAATGGTGCGGTTGACTGCGAGGTGTTATTTGAAGGTGAAACGGAGTTCGTCCTGTATACCGCCATACAGGATGATATGGCCCCGACAGGCCAGCATGTCTGGCAGGAGCTGCAAAGCGGGAAATGGGGCGAAATCGCCCCGTTCACCGTCACGCCGGAACTTATTGCAGCGGCAAAGGATGCCAAAAGGCGGGAAATTGAGGCATGGCGCGACAGTCAGGAAAACGTTGAGTTTATTTTCACGTTTGATGGCCGTCGTTTTGATGGCGGAAAAACCTCGCAGTCACGCCTTGCGCCCGTGGTTGCAACAGCGCAGGCCGGGCTGCTTCCGGATGGTTTTTTCTGGACTGATGCGGATAATAACAACGTCATACTGACCAGGGAGAAACTTATTGCGCTGAACGATGCCATGATGGTGGCCATGGTGGCGGAGGGCTTTAAAATCCACGAACGCCAGCGCGAGATGAAGGAACAACTGAATAATCTGGATGATTTGCGTTCAATCAGAGCGTTTGACGTGACGTAATTGGTAGGTTGCGTCATGTTGAATTGTTACTCTTAGTTACAAATAGAAAAGCCTCTGACTTCACAATCAGAGGCTTTTTTGAAATGCACGTGCATTTTGCGTGTATATTTTTGTCTTTTTTAAGTCCGCTTACTGTCTGGTCAGTGTCCGTAAGTGGCTGTTTTTATTGCCGCTGTCCGGTTGCAGTCCTATCAAAAGTGGTGGAGCTGGCGGGAGTTGAAACCGCAGGCACGTCGTATGCAAGAACGTGCTGCGGCTGGCTGGTGAACTTCCGATAGTGCGAGTATTGAATTATTTCCAGCCGTTACCGATTTTACGTGTCTATTAGTGAACAAACCACTCGTCAGCAGACTCCCAAGTATCTTTCAGAGTCTCCTGAACAAATGTTTTTGCAGAATCCTTATCTGCGGTGCGTGTAACAGAAAGCCCGTCATTGCTGGTGGCTTTTACGATTACTTCTACATCGTCATAACGCTTACTGATGCGCCGAGTTAATTCTTCCTTTAACGCATCAACAGCACCGCTTGGCATTTTAGTCATTTTCTCTTTGGCTATGCAGATCTCAATACGCATAAAAATCCCTCTATACTGTATTTGTATACAGCACTATTTTTGACTGTATGAATAAACAGTGTCAATAGAGTAAAGATTGCTGCATGTACAAATGTTCTTTGGCTACAAATACACCTACTGATCATGTTCTGCTATGCTCTGATACCTCCAAAATGTACAATCAGCGGCATGAATTTTTCTTTGTACATATGATTGTACATAATCAAAGAGACAACAATTATGACAAGCCTTTTGGCCGCAGAGGTAGCGAAAAGAAGAACCTTTGCAATTATTTCTCACCCGGACGCCGGTAAAACGACCATCACCGAGAAGGTGCTGCTGTTCGGACAGGCCATTCAGACTGCCGGTACAGTAAAAGGCCGTGGTTCCAACCAGCACGCTAAGTCGGACTGGATGGAGATGGAAAAGCAGCGTGGGATCTCCATTACCACGTCTGTGATGCAGTTTCCGTATCACGACTGCCTGGTTAACCTGCTCGACACCCCCGGGCACGAAGACTTCTCGGAAGATACCTATCGTACCCTGACGGCGGTGGACTGCTGCCTGATGGTTATCGACGCTGCAAAAGGTGTTGAAGATCGTACCCGTAAGCTGATGGAAGTTACCCGTCTGCGCGATACGCCGATCCTCACCTTTATGAACAAACTTGACCGTGATATCCGCGATCCGATGGAGCTGCTCGATGAAGTTGAGAACGAGCTGAAAATCGGCTGTGCGCCGATCACCTGGCCGATTGGCTGCGGCAAGCTGTTTAAAGGCGTTTACCACCTTTATAAAGACGAAACCTATCTCTATCAGAGCGGTAAAGGTCACACCATTCAGGAAGTCCGTATTGTTAAAGGGCTGAATAACCCGGATCTCGATGCTGCGGTTGGTGAAGATCTGGCACAGCAGCTGCGTGACGAACTGGAACTGGTGAAAGGCGCGTCTAACGAGTTCGACAAAGAATTGTTCCTTGCGGGCGAAATTACTCCAGTGTTCTTTGGTACTGCGCTGGGTAACTTCGGCGTCGATCATATGCTGGATGGCCTGGTAGAGTGGGCACCTGCGCCGATGCCGCGTCAGACTGATACCCGTACCGTAGAGGCGAGCGAAGATAAATTTACCGGCTTCGTATTTAAAATTCAGGCCAACATGGACCCGAAACACCGCGACCGCGTGGCGTTTATGCGCGTGGTATCCGGTAAATATGAAAAAGGCATGAAGCTGCGCCAGGTGCGCACCGCGAAAGATGTGGTGATCTCCGACGCGCTGACCTTTATGGCGGGCGACCGTTCGCATGTTGAAGAAGCGTATCCGGGCGACATCCTTGGTCTGCACAACCACGGCACTATTCAGATCGGCGACACCTTTACCCAGGGTGAGATGATGAAGTTCACCGGTATCCCGAACTTTGCGCCGGAACTGTTCCGTCGTATCCGCCTGAAAGATCCGCTGAAGCAAAAACAGCTGCTCAAAGGGCTGGTACAGCTTTCCGAAGAGGGCGCGGTGCAGGTGTTCCGTCCGATCTCCAACAACGACCTGATCGTTGGTGCGGTTGGTGTGCTGCAGTTTGATGTGGTGGTAGCGCGCTTGAAGAGCGAATACAACGTTGAAGCAGTGTATGAGTCAGTCAACGTTGCCACTGCACGCTGGGTAGAATGTGCGGACGCGAAGAAATTCGAAGAGTTCAAGCGTAAGAACGAAAGCCAACTGGCGCTTGATGGCGGCGATAACCTCGCTTACATCGCTACCAGCATGGTCAACCTGCGCCTGGCGCAGGAACGTTATCCGGACGTTCAGTTCCACCAGACTCGCGAGCATTAATTCTTGCCTCCAGGGCGCGGTAGCCGCTGCGCCCTGTCAATTTCCCTTCCTTATTAGCCGCTTACGGAATGTTCTTAAAACATTCACTTTTACTTATGTTTTAGGGGATATCCCGAGCGGTTTCAAAATTGTGATCTATATTTAACAAAGTAATGACATTTCTGGCGGCGTTAAATACCGTTCAATGCGTAGATATCAGTATCTAAAGCCGTCGATTGTCATTCTACCGATATTAATAACTGATTCAGAGGCTGTAATGGTCGTTATTCATCAGCCATCGCTTTTGTGATAGCGACCATTGACTTCTGTAGAGGGTGAAGCCTCTCCCTATTCAGCAATGCAACCTCGTGTTGCCAGGCTCAAATTATGAGCAAACATACAGGAATAAATCGATGACTATGACAAGACTGAAGATTTCGAAAACTCTGCTGGCTGTAATGTTGACCTCTGCCGTCGCGACCGGCTCTGCCTACGCAGAAAACAACGCGCAGACAACCAATGAAAGTGCAGGGCAAAAAGTCGATAGCTCTATGAATAAAGTCGGTAATTTCATGGATGACAGCGCTATCACCGCGAAAGTGAAGGCGGCCCTGGTGGATCATGACAACATCAAGAGCACCGATATCTCTGTCAAAACCGATCAAAAAGTCGTGACCCTGAGCGGTTTCGTTGAAAGCCAGGCCCAGGCCGAAGAGGCAGTGAAAGTGGCGAAAGGCGTTGAAGGCGTGACCTCTGTCAGCGACAAACTGCACGTTCGCGACGCTAAAGAAGGCTCTGTGAAGGGCTACGCGGGTGACACCGCCACCACCAGTGAAATCAAAGCCAAACTGCTGGCGGACGATATCGTCCCTTCACGTAAAGTGAAAGTTGAAACCACCGATGGTGTGGTTCAGCTCTCCGGTACCGTAGATTCTCAGGCACAAAGTGACCGTGCTGAAAGTATCGCCAAAGCGGTAGATGGTGTGAAAAGCGTTAAAAATGATCTGAAAACTAAGTAATTCGTCGTAATTCGACCTCCCGAACTTTGTCGGGAGGCGCGATGTGCACCACACTAAAAATATCGCATTGAGTGATTTTCACGCTCATATCAAGCGGTGACATTAACTATGGTAAAGGAGACGCTTATATGTTTCGTTGGGGCATCATATTTCTGGTTATCGCGTTAATCGCCGCCGCACTTGGGTTTGGTGGTCTGGCCGGTACCGCTGCGGGCGCAGCTAAAATTGTCTTTGTCGTCGGGATTATTCTGTTCCTGGTGAGTTTGTTCATGGGCCGAAAACGACCCTAGATTTCAGACCATTAAGAAAATTTTATCCAAAGCCAGTCCAGCGGACTGGCTTTTGCGGTTTTAGCGAATAATAAATTGCGTTACTTTGTCATTCTTTCACAACAAAAACAGGAAGGCAGAGGTGGGGCAGCGAATACCTGTAACGCTTGGTAATATTGCGCCGTTGTCGCTAAGGCCGTTCCAGCCTGGACGAATAGCTCTGGTGTGCGAAGGCGGCGGGCAGCGTGGAATTTTCACGGCTGGCGTGCTGGATGAGTTTATGCGTGCGCAGTTTAATCCTTTCGATCTTTATCTCGGCACATCTGCCGGGGCGCAGAACCTCTCGGCGTATATCTGCAATCAGCCCGGTTACGCGCGCAAAGTCATCATGCGTTACACCACAAAACGCGAATTTTTCGATCCATTGCGCTTTGTCCGTGGAGGAAATCTTATCGATCTCGACTGGCTGGTGGAGGCCACCGCAAGCCAGATGCCGTTGCAAATGGACACCGCAGCGCGGCTATTTGACAGCGGCAAATCGTTTTATATGTGCGCCTGTCGTCAGGATGACTACGCGCCGAATTACTTTTTACCAACCAAACAAAACTGGCTGGATGTGATTCGCGCCTCCAGTGCAATACCTGGCTTTTATCGTAGCGGAGTGTCGCTGGAAGGCATTAATTACCTGGATGGCGGGATCAGTGATGCGATCCCGGTTAAAGAGGCAGCAAGGCAGGGCGCAAAAACGTTAGTCGTCATCCGCACTGTGCCGTCACAAATGTACTACACGCCGCAGTGGTTCAAACGCATGGAACGCTGGCTGGGTGACAGTAGCCTGCAGCCGCTGGTCAATCTGGTGCAGCATCATGAAACCAGCTATCGTGAGATTCAGCAATTTATTGAGAAACCACCGGGCCAGTTGAGGATATTCGAAATTTATCCGCCGAAGCCATTACATAGTATCGCGCTCGGCAGTCGGATTCCGGCGCTGCGTGAAGACTATAAACTTGGGCGTTTATGCGGGCGTTATTTTCTGGCAACGGTCGGTAAGTTATTGACTGAAAAAGCGCCGCTGAGCCGCCATCTGGTGCCGGTGGTGACGCCGGAGTCGATCGTTATTCCGCCTGCACCCGTCGCCAACGATACGCTGGTTACCGAGGTGATAGACGCTCCACAGGCGAACGACCCGACATTTAACAATGAGGATTTGGCTTGATTTGCCGTTTTATCGACACCCACTGCCATTTTGATTTCCCGCCGTTTAGTGGCGATGAAGAGGCCAGCCTGCAACGCGCGGCACAAGCGGGCGTAGGCAAGATCATTGTTCCGGCCACCGAGGCGGCAAATTTTGCCCGCGTGCAGGCGTTAGCGGAAAATTATCAACCGCTGTATGCCGCTTTAGGGTTGCATCCGGGGATGTTGGAAAAACATAACGATGCATCGCTGGATCAGTTACAGCAGGCGTTGGGAAGACGTCCGACGAAGGTGGTGGCGGTGGGGGAGATCGGCCTGGATCTCTTTGGTGACGATCCGCAATTTGAGAGGCAGCAGTGGTTGCTTGATGAACAACTGAAACTGGCGAAACGCTACGATCTGCCGGTGATCCTTCATTCACGGCGCACGCACGACAAACTGGCGATGCATCTTAAACGCCAAAATTTGCCACGCACTGGTGTGGTTCATGGTTTTTCTGGCAGCCTGCAACAGGCCGAACGGTTTGTGCAGCTGGGCTACAAAATTGGCGTAGGCGGTACTATCACCTATCCACGCGCCAGTAAAACCCGCGATGTCATCGCAAAGCTGCTGCTGGCATCGATGTTGCTGGAGACCGACGCACCAGATATGCCGCTCAATGGTTTTCAGGGGCAGCCTAATCGCCCTGAACAGGCCGCCCGTGTGTTTGCCGTGCTGTGCGAGTTACGCCCGGAACCCGCGGATGAGATTGCCGAAGTGTTGCTTAATAACACGTATGCGGTGTTTAACGTTCGTGGGTAGTCTGCCCTTCGTAAGCCGGATAAGGCGTTCACACCGCATCCGGCAATCGGCGCAGAATGCCTGATGCGACGCTGACGCGTCTTATCATGCCTACAAGTCTGTGCCGAACCGTAGGCCGCATCCGGCATGTCACAAATACAGCGCCGGAAATATCAACCGACTTACCCCGCGCTCCCGTAACGCATCAGCTAATTGCTCAACGTCTTGCGGCGTGGCGCTCGCCCAGCTTTGCGCCTCGCCATACACGCCGTGGGCATGAAACGCGTTCAGGCGTACCGGAACATCGCCAAGTCCCTTGATAAACGCCGCCAGCTCATCGATATGCTGCAAATAATCCACGTGGCCTGGGATTACCAGCAAACGCAGTTCTGCCAGTTTGCCGCGCTCGGCAAGCAGACTAATGCTGCGCTTGATCTGCTGATTATCGCGTCCGGTTAGCTGTTGATGACATTCGCTTCCCCACGCTTTGAGATCGAGCATCGCGCCGTCGCACACTGGGAGTAATTTTTCCCAGCCGGTTTCGCTCAACATGCCGTTACTGTCCACCAGACAGGTGAGATGGCGCAGTTGTGGATCGTTTTTGATGGCAGTAAACAGCGCCACCACAAACGGCAACTGGGTCGTGGCTTCACCGCCGCTTACCGTTATCCCTTCAATAAACAGCACCGCTTTGCGGACGTGACTAAGCACCTCGTCCACGTTCATGGATTGCGCCATCGGCGTAGCGTGTTGTGGACACATCTTCAGGCAGGTATCACACTGCTCACAGACGGCTGCGTTCCACACTACTTTGCTGTTAACAATCTGCAACGCCTGATGCGGACACTGTGGCACGCACTCCCCGCAATCATTACAGCGCCCCATTGTCCACGGATTGTGACAGTTTTTGCAGCGCAGATTACAGCCCTGTAAAAACAGAGCCAGACGACTGCCTGGCCCGTCAACGCAGGAGAAGGGGATAATCTTACTGACTAAAGCGCATCTGCTGTTCATGGCTTATCACGCGCGGCTGGCGTTCCAGAATACGAGTGTTGCGTGCGGCTTCTTCTCCCAGCCAGGTGGTATTGGTACGTGAGCCTTCGGCACGATATTTTTCCAGATCCGACAAACGCACCATATAACCGGTAACGCGAACCAGATCGTTACCGCTGACATTGGCGGTAAATTCACGCATTCCGGCTTTAAAGGCACCGAGGCAAAGCTGTACCAGCGCCTGCGGATTACGTTTGATGGTTTCGTCGAGCGTCAAAATGTCGCTGATGCCGGAATAATAATAAGCATGATGCGGGGCGACAGTTTGCAGATGGGTGATCGGATCTTGCTCATCGCCATACGGCAAACGCGCGCCCGGCGTGGTGCCGATATCGGAACTTATCCCCGACTGTGCGTGTAACATGGCGCGTTTTTGCCAGCCATCTTTCACGGGGGTATTGGCGACAAACTCCGCCAGTTGCGCGCTGATGCGATAACCCACTTCATTTGCAGCGGCTTCTTTACCGTAACGTGCGGCAATTCCTTCTTTCTCACACAACAAGTTAACCGCCTCTGCCAGTCCGTACATGCCAAACATTGGCACAAAACGTTCAGGGTTAATCAGCCCTTCTTTCACCAGGAAGCTATTCTCAAAGAAGTGTGATTGTTGATAGAGGAATTCACACCGCGCATCGATGATGGCGATTTGCTGCTGGCAGTAGTGCGGTAGAGTGCGCGTAAAGAAGTCATCCAGCGATTCACTGCGCTCGGCAATGGCTTTCAGGTTAAGGCGTACCAGCGTGCTGCCACCACCCGCCAGCGGCAGTGAGTTGTAACAGCTCACAATCCCGTAGCCCCCTTTTGTGAAAATTTTATCATGCACGGGACCGTTGGCGATGTGCGGTTTGCTACATTCACAGATGTTTTTCGCCACTTCCAGCAGCAGGTCATCAGGGGTGATTTCAGGATCGTAGATAAAAGTCAGGTTCGGTGAAACCTGCTTCAGCTATGAATCTGCCCGTAAAATCGCACGGGTAATGGGCGAATCAGACGGGCCAATATTGGCGTGCATAAAGGCATCTGGCAGGGTTCTATCGAGGTAACGCCAGAAACGTTTTATTCGAATATCGATCTCGTTTTGTGTTAGAATTCTAACATACGGTTGCAACAACGCATCCAGTTGCCCCAGGTAGACCGGCATCGATGTGACCGAAGGAACGTGGTGGTAAAGAATGGTCAGCAGAGAGAGTGCGTCATCAAGATCTTTTGCGCCTTCCAGCTCCAGCCATTCGGAACCGTTGGCCAAAAAACGGGCGTAATCGGGTAAGACATAGCGCGGTTTATACGGCGCATGACCTTCAAACATATCGCAGATTACACCTTCATCCAGCGCGCGGCGGGCTTCGGCAGGAAGCTGTGGGTAAGGCAGATTGTTTTCTGCTTCCAGCGCCAGAAAATGGCGCTTCTGCTCCGGGCTAAGTACCGGACTGGTGACAATTTGCTGGCAACGTTGTTGCAGTGCATTTTCATGAGAAGTGGGCATCTTCTGTTCCTTTTTATGCCGAAGGTGATGCGCCATTGTAAGAAGTTTCGTGATGTTCACTTTGATCCTGATGCGTTTGCCACCACTGACGCATTCATTTGAAAGTGAATTATTTGAACCAGATTGCATTACAGTAATGCAATTTTGTAAGTAGATTTCCTTAATTGTGATGTATATCGAAGTGTGTTGCGGAGTCGATGTTAGAATACTAACAAACTCGCAAGGTGAATTTTATTGGCGACAAGCCAGGAGAATGAAATGACTGATCTGAAAGCAAGCAGCCTGCGTGCACTGAAATTGATGGACCTGACCACCCTGAATGACGACGATACCGACGAGAAAGTGATCGCCCTGTGTCATCAGGCCAAAACTCCGGTCGGTAATACCGCCGCTATCTGTATCTATCCTCGCTTTATCCCGATTGCTCGCAAGACGCTGAAAGAGCAGGGTACCCCGGAAATCCGTATCGCTACGGTAACCAACTTCCCACACGGTAACGACGATATCGAAATCGCGCTGGCCGAAACTCGCGCGGCAATCGCCTACGGTGCCGATGAAGTTGATGTGGTGTTCCCGTACCGTGCGCTGATGGCGGGTAACGAGCAGGTTGGTTTTGACCTGGTGAAAGCCTGTAAAGAGGCTTGCGCGGCAGCGAATGTACTGCTGAAAGTGATCATCGAAACCGGCGAACTGAAAGACGAAGCGCTGATCCGCAAAGCGTCTGAAATCTCCATCAAAGCGGGTGCTGATTTCATCAAAACCTCTACCGGTAAAGTAGCAGTGAACGCGACGCCAGAAAGCGCGCGCATCATGATGGAAGTGATCCGTGATATGGGCGTAGAGAAAACCGTTGGTTTCAAACCGGCGGGCGGCGTGCGTACTGCGGAAGATGCGCAGAAATATCTCGCGATTGCAGATGAACTGTTCGGTGCTGACTGGGCAGATGCGCGTCACTACCGCTTTGGTGCTTCCAGCCTGCTGGCAAGCTTGCTGAAAGCGCTGGGCCACGGCGACGGTAAGAGCGCCAGTAGCTACTAAGCTGCCTTTTGCCAGAGGGGGGATGCCGGATTCGGCGCGAACGCCTTATCCGGCCTACGGGACGATTGCCGTGTAGGCAGGATAAGAAGCGGTCAGCATCAGGCAATAACAACATCCGCCATCTGGCAACAATGCCTTCAAACTTATTCCACGGGAGGTTACCTTGTTTCTCGCACAAGAAATTATTCGTAAAAAACGTGATGGTCATGCGCTGAGCGATGAAGAAATTCGCTTCTTTATCAACGGCATTCGCGACAACACTATCTCCGAAGGGCAGATTGCCGCCCTCGCGATGACCATTTTCTTCCACGATATGACAATGCCGGAGCGTGTCTCGCTGACGATGGCGATGCGAGATTCAGGAACCGTTCTCGACTGGAAAAGCCTGCATCTGAATGGCCCGATTGTTGATAAACACTCGACCGGCGGCGTCGGCGATGTGACTTCGCTGATGTTGGGGCCGATGGTCGCTGCCTGTGGCGGCTATATTCCGATGATCTCCGGTCGTGGCCTCGGCCATACTGGCGGTACGCTCGACAAACTGGAATCCATCCCTGGCTTCGACATTTTCCCGGATGACAACCGTTTCCGCGAAATTATTAAAGACGTCGGCGTGGCGATTATCGGCCAGACCAGCTCACTGGCTCCGGCAGATAAACGTTTCTACGCGACCCGCGATATTACCGCAACCGTGGATTCCATCCCGCTGATCACTGCCTCGATCCTGGCGAAGAAACTTGCGGAAGGTCTGG
The DNA here is from genome assembly GCF_030295175.1 of Escherichia sp. HH091_1A. Lineage (NCBI taxonomy): Bacteria > Pseudomonadati > Pseudomonadota > Gammaproteobacteria > Enterobacterales > Enterobacteriaceae > Escherichia > Escherichia sp. HH091_1A. Next base: position 5,430,689 of record NZ_AP025747.1, read on the forward strand.
ACGCGCTGGTGATGGACGTGAAAGTGGGTAGCGGCGCGTTTATGCCGACCTACGAACTCTCTGAAGCCCTTGCCGAAGCGATTGTTGGCGTGGCTAACGGTGCTGGCGTGCGCACCACCGCGCTGCTCACCGATATGAATCAGGTGCTGGCCTCCAGTGCAGGTAACGCGGTTGAAGTTCGTGAAGCGGTGCAGTTCCTGACTGGTGAGTATCGTAATCCGCGTCTGTTTGATGTCACGATGGCACTGTGCGTGGAGATGCTTACCTCCGGCAAACTGGCGAAAGATGATGCCGAAGCGCGCGCGAAATTGCAGGCGGTACTGGACAACGGTAAAGCGGCAGAAGTCTTTGGTCGTATGGTAGCGGCACAAAAAGGCCCGACCGACTTCGTTGAGAACTACGCGAAGTATCTGCCGACAGCGATGCTGACGAAAGCAGTCTATGCTGATACCGAAGGTTTTGTCAGTGAAATGGATACCCGCGCGCTGGGAATGGCAGTGGTTGCAATGGGCGGCGGTCGCCGTCAGGCATCTGACACCATCGATTACAGCGTCGGCTTTACTGATATGGCGCGTCTGGGCGACCAGGTCGACGGCCAGCGTCCGCTGGCGGTTATCCACGCGAAAGACGAAAACAGCTGGCAGGAAGCGGCGAAAGCGGTGAAAGCGGCAATTAAACTTGCCGATAAAGCACCGGAAAGCACACCAACTGTCTATCGCCGTATCAGCGAATAACGGTATACTGATCTGATCATTTAAATTTGAAGCACTGAGTACGGAGAACATATGAAACGTGCATTTATTATGGTGCTGGACTCATTCGGCATCGGCGCTACAGAAGATGCAGAACGCTTTGGTGACGTCGGGGCTGACACCCTGGGTCATATCGCAGAAGCTTGCGCCAAAGGCGAAGCTGATAATGGTCGTAAAGGCCCGCTCAATCTGCCAAATCTGACCCGTCTGGGGTTGGCGAAAGCACACGAAGGTTCTACCGGTTTCATTCCGGCGGGAATGGACGGCAACGCTGAAGTTATCGGCGCGTACGCATGGGCGCACGAAATGTCATCCGGTAAAGACACCCCGTCTGGTCACTGGGAAATCGCCGGTGTCCCGGTTCTGTTTGAGTGGGGATACTTCTCCGATCACGAAAACAGCTTCCCGCAAGAGCTACTGGATAAACTGGTCGAGCGCGCTAATCTGCCGGGTTACCTCGGTAACTGCCACTCTTCCGGTACGGTCATTCTGGATCAGCTGGGCGAAGAGCACATGAAAACCGGCAAGCCGATTTTCTATACCTCCGCTGACTCCGTGTTCCAGATTGCCTGCCATGAAGAAACTTTCGGTCTGGATAAACTCTACGAACTGTGCGAAATCGCCCGTGAAGAGCTGACCAACGGCGGCTACAACATCGGTCGTGTTATCGCTCGTCCGTTTATCGGCGACAAAGCCGGTAACTTCCAGCGTACCGGTAACCGTCATGACCTGGCTGTTGAACCGCCAGCACCGACCGTGCTGCAGAAACTGGTTGATGAAAAACACGGCCAGGTGGTTTCTGTCGGTAAAATTGCAGACATCTACGCTAACTGCGGCATCACCAAAAAAGTGAAAGCGACCGGCCTGGACGCGCTGTTTGACGCCACCATCAAAGAGATGAAAGAAGCGGGTGATAACACCATCGTCTTCACCAACTTCGTTGACTTCGACTCTTCCTGGGGTCACCGTCGCGACGTTGCCGGTTATGCTGCGGGTCTGGAACTGTTCGACCGCCGTCTGCCAGAGCTGATGTCTTTGCTGCGCGATGACGACATCCTGATCCTCACTGCTGACCATGGTTGTGATCCGACCTGGACCGGTACTGACCATACCCGTGAACACATTCCGGTACTGGTTTACGGCCCGAAAGTAAAACCGGGTTCGCTGGGGCACCGTGAAACTTTCGCGGATATCGGCCAGACTCTGGCAAAATATTTTGGTACTTCTGATATGGAATATGGCAAAGCCATGTTCTGATGGATTTGGGCGGAGCAGTGACTCCGCCTTTAATATGTCACAAAAAGGATAAAATGATGGCTACTCCACACATTAATGCAGAAATGGGCGATTTCGCTGACGTAGTTTTGATGCCAGGCGACCCGCTGCGTGCGAAGTATATTGCTGAAACTTTCCTTGAAGATGCTCGTGAAGTGAACAACGTTCGCGGTATGCTGGGCTTCACCGGTACTTACAAAGGCCGCAAAATTTCTGTAATGGGCCACGGTATGGGTATCCCGTCCTGCTCCATCTACACTAAAGAACTGATCACCGATTTCGGCGTGAAGAAAATCATTCGCGTTGGTTCCTGTGGTGCAGTTCTGCCGCACGTAAAACTGCGTGACGTAGTGATTGGTATGGGTGCCTGCACCGATTCCAAAGTTAACCGCATCCGTTTTAAAGACCATGACTTTGCAGCTATCGCTGACTTCGACATGGTGCGTAACGCAGTAGATGCAGCTAAAGCACTGGGCATTGATGCGCGCGTTGGTAACCTGTTCTCCGCTGACCTGTTCTACTCTCCGGACGGCGAAATGTTCGACGTGATGGAAAAATACGGCATTCTCGGTGTGGAAATGGAAGCTGCTGGTATCTACGGCGTCGCTGCAGAATTCGGCGCGAAAGCCCTGACCATCTGCACCGTGTCTGACCACATCCGCACTCACGAGCAGACCACTGCCGCTGAGCGTCAGACCACCTTCAACGACATGATCAAAATCGCACTGGAATCCGTTCTGCTGGGCGATAAAGAGTAATTGTGTTTCGCTGAAAGGCGATTGTCGTGTGAAGCCGGAGCGGGAGACCGCTCCGGCTTTTTAGTATTTATTCATCAATAGCAACTGATTTATAGATTCACTATTATTTTTCATATGGATAGAAAATTAAATCCATTCGAGTATCTATTCACGAATCTATTCATTTATGTTCAGCCGTCATCCAGTAAGGGCATATCAGCAACTCTGGCAGACAACCATAAATTCCTGCCATTTTGTTTTTGATGTTTGAACTAAGCCGTTCCGTCTTTTCGATTTGTTTTAGAGAATTAATCGAGATACCCAACATTTTACTAACTTCAGCAAGTGATAGTTTATGCCTGATACGCACGGCGGTTAGCCAGGATATACCCTGGCTGAACATTAAATTGATAATCTCCCGTTCCTGGTTCTTCAGATCGATCATATTTCCTTCCCTGGATATTTTAATCAGCGAGTTACCGCACCGCCCCTGCCATCCACGTCGACAACTCCCTTAGCTCTTTTTCCTGTTCAGGGAAGTCAACCAACAGCGCTTCACACTCTTGTTGCAGCATGTCAGCGCGGTACAGGCAGCCTTGCAGTCGTCCGGCGAGAGCTTCCAGAGGTGCGGGGTTGAGGCTATCGGTAAACACCTGGGCGCGGGTGATATGGCCTTTTTCGACGTCGAAATGCAGTTCTACGCCGCCCCAGGTAAAGCGTTCATCCAGCAGATGCGAGAACGCTGGAGCCTGTCCGAAATTCCATTCCCAGCTACTCTGGCGGGCAAAGGTTTCGGCGAAGTTCGGCAAGTCCGGCGTTTTGTCCGGGGAGATAATTTCCGCTTCTACACGCTCGCCATAATGGGCGAAAAAGGCCTCGGTTATGGCTTCGCAAACCTGCTCGTGGGTAATTCCCGGCAGCAATTCGGTCAGATTGGTCACGCGGGAACGTACCGACGTAATGCCTTTCGCCGCCAGTTTCTTTTTATCCGGGTTGAGATAGTTTGCCAGGCGGCTAAGGTCGGCATTGAGTAGCAAGGTGCCGTGATGGAAGCCACGATCTTTGGTTTCGCGATAGGCCGAGCCTGAGACTTTACGGTCGCCTTCGGCGGTTTTCACCACCAAATCGTTACGTCCGGACGCTTCGGCGCTGACACCGAGCGCGTTCAGTGCATTGAGCACAATCGAGGTGGAGATCGTTTTATCGTATTCCGGCTTGCCAGCCATGAAGGTAAAACAGGTATTGCCGAGATCGTGGAACACCGCGCCGCCACCGCTACTGCGCCGTGCCAGGCGAACGTTATCTTCTTCCATCCGCCGGGTATTACACTCTTTCCACGGGTTCTGCGCGCGACCAATCACTACCGTGTCGGCATTGCGCCAGAGAAACAAAACGCGCTGCGTGGCGGGCATCTGGCGAAAAATACACTCCTCTACCGCCAGGTTAAACCACGGGTCGTAAGAGTCAGAGATGAGCAGGCGTAATGTGGACATAACGATTTCCTTTCTTGTAGTAATGGGTCACTCTTTTTTCTCGCTTTCTTCCTCTTCCGGCACCGGTTTGCTGGCGGTTAACAGGAAGGGGGATTGCTGCCAGCGGGTGCGTTTACCCTGTAGCAGCGTGCGGGTCAGCACTACGCCGATTGCCAGCGAGAGCAACAACATCAGGCGTAAAATGTTAGTGGTGTTATCCACCTGTTGAGCTTCGGTGGCGAGCGTATGGGTGTCGAGCGTCAGGCGCAGATAGCCAAGCGGACCATTTTTCCCTGCAATGGGTTCGACAATCTGCTGGTTAAAATAGCCGCCCGCTTTTTTACCGTCGAGCGCCAGCCGGTCACGCACTTCGACGCTTTCGCCAGAACGGGCGATAAGATCGCCTTGTTCGTCATACACGCCCGCGTCGAGGATGCGGCTTTCATCCGTTAACTGATCGAGGATCGCCTGAATACGTTTTTCATCCGGCGAGTCGGTACGCATCAGCGGCGCAACGTTCAGCGTCACCTGCCGCGCCAGGGTGCGGGCCAGTTCTTCCAGCTGCGGATTACGCTGTCGCTGGTGGTTTTGACTAAACCATGATGCCCCCTGCATCAGCGCCACTAACAAGGCAAGACAGAACAGGACAATCACTGCCCGATGCAGCCGGAATTTCAGTTTTGTGCGAGCCATCTTCCACCCTTTGAAAATTTGAGACTTAATGTTGCCAGAAGCAATGGATACAAGGTAGCCTCATGCGTTATTTTCCCTGCTTCGAACGATTTTACAGGAGCCTTAATGCCTAACATTACCTGGTGCGACCTGCCTGAAGATGTCTCTTTATGGCCTGGTCTGCCTCTTTCATTAAGTGGTGATGAAGTGATGCCACTGGATTACCACGCAGGTCGTAGCGGCTGGCTGCTGTATGGTCGTGGGCTGGATAAACAACGTCTGACCCAATACCAGAGCAAACTGGGCGCGGCGATGGTGATTGTTGCCGCCTGGTGCGTGGAAGATTATCAGGTGATTCGTCTGGCAGGTTCGCTTACCGCCCGGGCTACGCGCCTGGCCCATGAAGCACAACTGGATGTCGCGCCGCTGGGGAAAATTCCGCATCTGCGCACGCCAGGTCTGCTGGTGATGGACATGGATTCCACCGCCATTCAGATTGAATGTATTGACGAAATTGCCAAACTGGCCGGAACGGGCGAGATGGTGGCGGAAGTAACCGAGCGGGCGATGCGCGGCGAACTCGATTTTGCTGCCAGCTTGCGCAGTCGAGTGGCAACGCTGAAAGGCGCTGACGCCAATATTCTGCAACAGGTGCGTGAAAATCTGCCGCTGATGCCAGGCTTAACGCAACTGGTACTCAAGCTGGAAACGCTGGGCTGGAAAGTGGCGATTGCCTCCGGCGGTTTTACCTTCTTTGCCGAATACCTGCGCGATAAGCTGCGCCTGACCGCCGTAGTAGCCAATGAACTGGAGATCATGGACGGTAAATTTACCGGTAATGTGATTGGCGACATTGTAGACGCTCAGTATAAAGCGAAAACCCTGACCCGCCTGGCGCAGGAGTATGAAATCCCGCTGGCGCAAACCGTGGCGATTGGCGATGGTGCCAACGACCTGCCGATGATCAAAGCGGCAGGTCTGGGGATTGCCTACCATGCCAAGCCAAAAGTGAATGAAAAGACGGAAGTCACCATCCGTCACGCTGACCTGATGGGGGTATTCTGCATCCTCTCTGGCAGCCTGAATCAGAAGTAATTGCCCGCCCGTCATCCTGCGGGCGGCACAGCATTAACGAGGTACACCGTGGCAAAAGCTCCAAAACGCGCCTTTGTTTGTAATGAATGCGGGGCCGATTATCCGCGCTGGCAGGGGCAGTGCAGCGCCTGCCATGCCTGGAACACCATCACCGAGGTGCGTCTTGCTGCGTCGCCAACGGTGGCGCGTAACGAGCGTCTCAGTGGCTATGCCGGTAGCGCCGGGGTAGCAAAAGTCCAGAAACTCTCCGATATCAGCCTTGAGGAGTTGCCGCGTTTTTCCACCGGATTTAAAGAGTTCGACCGCGTATTAGGCGGCGGCGTAGTGCCAGGAAGCGCTATTCTGATTGGCGGTAACCCAGGCGCGGGGAAATCCACGCTGCTACTGCAAACGCTGTGCAAACTGGCGCAGCAGATGAAAACGCTATATGTCACTGGCGAAGAGTCGCTGCAACAGGTGGCAATGCGCGCTCATCGCCTCGGCCTGCCGACTGACAATCTCAATATGTTGTCGGAAACCAGCATCGAACAGATCTGCCTGATTGCCGAAGAAGAGCAACCGAAGCTGATGGTCATTGACTCCATCCAGGTGATGCATATGGCGGATGTTCAGTCATCGCCTGGCAGCGTGGCACAGGTGCGTGAAACGGCGGCTTATCTGACGCGCTTCGCCAAAACGCGCGGTGTGGCGATTGTCATGGTGGGGCACGTAACCAAAGATGGTTCGCTGGCTGGCCCTAAAGTGCTGGAACACTGTATCGACTGTTCGGTGCTTCTGGACGGCGATGCCGACTCCCGTTTCCGCACCTTACGCAGTCATAAAAACCGTTTCGGCGCGGTGAATGAGCTGGGCGTCTTCGCGATGACTGAACAGGGACTGCGTGAAGTTAGCAACCCTTCCGCCATCTTCTTAAGTCGCGGCGATGAAGTGACCTCCGGCAGCTCAGTGATGGTGGTGTGGGAAGGAACGCGTCCGCTGCTGGTGGAGATCCAGGCGCTGGTCGATCACTCGATGATGGCGAATCCACGCCGCGTCGCAGTAGGGCTGGAGCAAAACCGTCTGGCAATCCTGCTGGCGGTGCTTCACCGTCACGGTGGCCTGCAAATGGCCGATCAGGATGTGTTTGTGAACGTGGTCGGTGGCGTGAAGGTAACCGAAACCAGTGCCGATTTAGCATTACTGCTGGCGATGGTTTCCAGCCTGCGTGACAGACCGCTGCCGCAGGATCTGGTGGTGTTTGGTGAAGTCGGGCTGGCAGGTGAGATCCGTCCAGTGCCCAGTGGCCAGGAACGAATCTCTGAAGCGGCGAAACACGGTTTTCGGCGGGCGATTGTTCCGGCAGCCAACGTGCCGAAAAAAGCGCCGGAAGGGATGCAGATTTTTGGCGTTAAAAAACTCTCCGACGCGCTTAGCGTGTTCGACGACTTATAATGAGAGATAGGGAGGGAGATATGTCGTCATTTGATTATCTGAAAACTGCCATCAAGCAACAGGGCTGTACGCTACAGCAGGTGGCTGATGCCAGCGGTATGACCAAAGGGTATTTAAGCCAGTTACTGAATGCCAAAATTAAAAGCCCCAGCGCGCAAAAGCTGGAGGCGTTGCACCGTTATTTGGGACTTGAATTTCCCCGGCAGAAGAAAACTATTGGTGTTGTATTCGGTAAGTTTTACCCGCTGCATACCGGACATATCTACCTTATCCAGCGTGCCTGTAGTCAGGTTGACGAGCTGCATATCATTATGGGCTTTGACGCTACCCGCGACCGCGCGTTGTTCGAAGACAGCGCCATGTCGCAGCAGCCCACGGTGCCGGATCGTCTGCGCTGGTTATTGCAAACTTTTAAATATCAGAAAAATATTCGCATTCATGCATTCAACGAAGAGGGCATGGAGCCGTATCCGCATGGCTGGGATGTGTGGAGCAACGGCATCAAAAAGTTTATGGCTGAAAAAGGGATCCAGCCGGATCTGATCTACACCTCGGAAGAAGCCGACGCGCCGCAGTATATGGAACATCTGGGGATCGAAACGGTATTGGTCGATCCGAAACGTACTTTTATGAGTATCAGTGGTGCGCAGATCCGCGAAAATCCGTTCCGCTACTGGGAATATATTCCTACCGAAGTGAAGCCGTTCTTTGTGCGCACCGTGGCGATCCTCGGCGGCGAATCGAGCGGTAAATCCACCCTGGTAAACAAACTTGCCAATATCTTCAACACTACCAGTGCATGGGAATATGGTCGCGATTATGTCTTTTCACATCTTGGCGGCGATGAGATCGCATTGCAGTATTCCGACTACGATAAAATCGCACTTGGACACGCTCAATATATTGATTTTGCAGTAAAATATGCCAATAAAGTGGCGTTTATCGACACCGATTTTGTGACAACTCAGGCGTTCTGCAAAAAGTACGAAGGGCGCGAGCATCCGTTCGTACAGGCGCTGATCGATGAATACCGTTTTGATCTGGTGATTCTGCTGGAGAACAACACGCCGTGGGTGGCGGATGGTTTACGCAGTCTCGGCAGTTCGGTGGATCGCAAAGAGTTCCAGAACTTGCTGGTGGAAATGCTGGAAGAGAACAATATCGAATTTGTGCGGGTTGAAGAGGACGATTACGACAGCCGTTTCCTGCGCTGCGTGGAGTTGGTGCGGGAGATGATGGGGGAGCAGGGATAATCATCTTTATAAGATGTTGAGTGATATTACTGATTCAAAAGTGTACTTAGTACTCCATTTTGGTGTACAATGTACCTGCCAGGGAAGGGTAATGGGCAAGGCGATAATATTTATAGAGACGCCAATGTTTACGCGTCAGATCAAGCAGATTGCAACCGATGATGAATTAAAGGAATTGCAAAAAGAACTCATCGGAACTCCCGATAAAGGTGATCTCATTCAGCAGACTGGTGGATTGCGTAAAGTCCGAATGGCTGCGGGTTCACAGGGAAAAAGTGGTAGTGTCAGAATAATTTACTTTCTGGCGACGGAAGAGATTATTTATTTGATTATGGCCTATCCGAAGAATGCCAAAGACAGTCTGACAGATACGGAAAAAGCTCAACTAAAGAAGTTGACGAAACTGCTCAAAGGTGAGGTATAAAATGAGTTTTTTTGATGAGTTGAAAACCTCTCTGGAAGAGGCTGTCGAGATTAAACAAGGTTTAAAAGAACCTGCACGGGTGACCCGCTACGAAATTGCGGATGTTAAAGCTATTCGTGAGCAACTCAACGTTTCGCAAAGTGAGATGGCAAAAGCTCTGGGAACCAGTGTGGATACCATTAAAAGCTGGGAATCGAAGCGAAGAAATCCTACGGGATTGGCTGCAAAAGTACTTGCCACAATTAAAGAAAATCCTGCCTTTTTCCGGGAACTTGCCTCCCATTAATCATTTAACTATTACCGGATGCGATGCTGGCGCGCCGCATCCGGCATTTTACGCATTACTTCGCAATACGCTTGTACTTGATACGCTTCGGCTCCAGCGCGTCTGCGCCCAGCGTGCGTTTCTTGTACTCTTCGTACTCGGTAAAGTTACCTTCAAAGAACTCAACTTTACCTTCATCCTGGTAATCCAGAATGTGTGTGGCGATACGGTCGAGGAACCAACGGTCGTGCGAGATAACCATCGCGCAGCCCGGGAACTCCAGCAGGGCGTTTTCCAGCGCACGCAGGGTTTCGATATCCAGGTCGTTGGTCGGTTCGTCGAGCAGCAGCATGTTGCCGCCAACCTGCAGCAGCTTCGCCAGATGCAGACGACCACGCTCACCACCGGAGAGTTCACCAACGCGTTTACCCTGATCAACCCCTTTAAAGTTGAAGCGGCCAACGTAGGCGCGGCTTGGCATCTCGGTGTTACCGATCTTCATGATATCCAGCCCGCCGGAAACTTCTTCCCAAACGGTTTTGCTGTTATCCATTGAGTCACGGAACTGATCGACAGATGCCAGTTTCACCGTTTCACCTAAAGTGATGGTGCCGCTGTCTGGTTGTTCCTGACCAGAGATCATACGGAACAGTGTTGATTTGCCCGCGCCGTTCGGACCGATGATCCCGACGATCGCCCCTTTAGGGATCGAGAAGCTCAGGGAGTCAATCAGCAGGCGATCGCCGTAAGATTTACGCAGGTTGCTGACTTCCAGCACTTTATCGCCCAGACGCGGTCCTGGCGGAATAAACAGTTCGTTGGTTTCGTTACGTTTCTGATATTCGGTGCTGTTCAGCTCTTCAAAGCGCGCCAGACGTGCTTTACCTTTCGACTGACGGCCTTTAGTTCCCTGACGTACCCACTCCAGCTCTTTCTCGATCGACTTACGACGCGCTGCTTCTTGTGAAGCTTCCTGCGCCAGACGCTGATCTTTCTGCTCCAGCCAGGAGGAGTAGTTACCTTCCCACGGAATACCTTCACCGCGGTCAAGTTCGAGGATCCAGCCTGCAACGTTATCGAGGAAGTAACGGTCGTGGGTAATCGCCACCACGGTGCCCTCGAAGTCGTGCAGGAAGCGTTCCAGCCACGCTACGGATTCGGCATCCAGGTGGTTGGTCGGTTCGTCGAGCAGCAGCATGTCTGGTTTTTCCAACAGCAGGCGGCACAACGCCACGCGACGACGCTCACCACCGGAAAGGTTAGCGATTTTCGCGTCCCAGTCCGGCAGACGCAGCGCATCAGCCGCACGCTCCAGCTGAACGTTCAGGTTATGACCGTCATGAGCCTGAATGATCTCTTCCAGACGGCCTTGTTCAGCGGCCAGCTTGTCAAAATCGGCATCCGGATCGGCGTACAGCGCATACACTTCATCCAGACGTTTCAGAGCGTTAACCACTTCAGAAACCGCTTCTTCAATGGACTCACGCACGGTGTGTTCCGGGTTCAGCTGAGGTTCCTGCGGCAGGTAACCAATCTTGATATCCGGTTGCGGACGCGCTTCACCTTCGATGTCTTTATCAATGCCCGCCATAATGCGCAGCAGGGTAGACTTACCCGCGCCGTTCAGACCCAGGACACCAATTTTTGCCCTAGGGAAGAAACTCAGAGAGATGTTTTTCAAAATATGACGTTTCGGCGGAACAACTTTGCCGACACGATGCATGGTATAAACGAATTGAGCCACGTTGGACTTCGCCTCTATGTTTATCGTGATGATGAGTTTTCAAAGGCGAAGTGTAGCCTGTTTCCTTATCTAATCCCAGCCGGTCGATCACCCTCGCAGTAAAAGTAAAAAAGTGTCCGTAACGTGGCGTAAACGGCAATGACTGGTTAGCATAAATCTATTACGCGGCATGACGCTGCATTGATGTATTGACACTTAGAGGATGCGCTTGTGGAAAAAGCCAAACACGTTACCTGGCGGCTGTTGGCTGTCGGTGTCTGTCTGCTGACGGTCAGCAGCGTGGCGCGAGCCGACTCACTGGATGAGCAGCGTAGCCGTTACGCGCAAATTAAGCAGGCCTGGGATAATCGACAAATGGATGTGGTCGAACAAATGATGCCTGGACTGAAGGATTATCCACTTTATCCCTATCTGGAATACCGCCAGATCACCGATGATCTGATGAATCAACCGGCGGTGACGGTCACTAACTTTGTTCGCGCTAACCCCACGCTTCCTCCCGCTCGCACGCTACAATCTCGTTTCGTCAATGAACTGGCGCGGCGTGAAGACTGGCGTGGTTTGTTAGCCTTTAGCCCGGAAAAGCCAGGAACTACCGAAGCGCAATGTAATTACTACTATGCGAAATGGAATACCGGGCAGAGTGAAGAAGCCTGGCAAGGGGCGAAAGAGCTGTGGCTAACCGGCAAGAGCCAGCCTAACGCCTGTGACAAGTTATTTAGCGTCTGGCGTGCGTCAGGCAAACAAGATCCGCTGGCGTATCTGGAGCGTATCCGTCTGGCGATGAAAGCGGGTAACACAGGCCTGGTGACAGTGCTGGCAGGGCAGATGCTTGCCGATTACCAGACTATCGCCTCGGCAATCATTTCACTGGCGAACAACCCTAATACGGTACTGACCTTCGCGCGTACAACCGGAGCGACCGATTTTACCCGTCAAATGGCGGCGGTGGCGTTTGCCAGTGTGGCGCGGCAGGATGCTGAAAATGCACGGCTGATGATCCCATCGCTTGCTCAGGCACAGCAGCTTAATGAAGATCAGATTCAGGAACTGCGCGATATCGTCGCCTGGCGTTTGATGGGCAACGATGTCACCGACGAGCAGGCGAAATGGCGCGATGACGCCATTATGCGCTCGCAATCCACCTCGTTGATTGAACGCCGAGTACGGATGGCGCTTGGTACTGGCGATCGGCGTGGCCTGAATACCTGGCTGGCGCGTTTGCCGATGGAAGCGAAAGAGAAAGATGAATGGCGTTACTGGCAGGCCGATTTATTGCTGGAACGCGGACGCGAAGCTGAAGCGAAAGAGATTCTGCATCAACTCATGCAACAGCGTGGTTTCTACCCGATGGTTGCTGCACAGCGCATCGGCGAAGAGTATGAGCTGAAGATTGATAAAGCGCCGCAGAATGTTGACAGCACCCTGACTCAGGGGCCGGAGATGGCGCGCGTGCGCGAGTTGATGTACTGGAATCTCGATAACACCGCGCGTAGCGAGTGGGCCAATCTGGTGAAGAGCAAGTCAAAAACAGAGCAGGCACAGCTGGCACGGTATGCTTTCAACAACCAATGGTGGGATCTCAGCGTTCAGGCGACGATCGCCGGGAAGTTGTGGGATCATCTGGAAGAGCGATTCCCGCTGGCCTACAACGATCTTTTCAAACGTTACACCAGCGGTAAGGAGATCCCGCAAAGCTATGCGATGGCGATTGCCCGTCAGGAGAGCGCCTGGAATCCGAAAGTGAAGTCACCGGTAGGGGCCAGCGGGCTGATGCAGATTATGCCTGGTACGGCGACCCATACGGTGAAGATGTTCTCTATTCCTGGCTACAGCAGCCCTGGGCAATTGCTGGATCCGGAAACGAACATCAACATCGGCACCAGTTACCTGCAATATGTTTATCAGCAGTTTGGCAATAACCGTATTTTCGCCTCAGCAGCTTATAACGCCGGACCTGGACGAGTGCGCACCTGGCTTGGCAACAGCGCTGGTCGAATCGACGCAGTGGCATTTGTCGAGAGTATTCCGTTCTCTGAGACGCGCGGTTATGTGAAGAACGTGCTGGCTTATGACGCTTACTACCGCTATTTCATGGGGGATAAACCAACGTTGATGAGCGCCACGGAATGGGGACGTCGTTACTGATCCGCACGTTTATGATATGCTATCGTACTCTTTAGCGAGTACAACCGGGGGAGGCATTTTGCTTCCCCCGCTAACAATGGCGACATATTATGGCCCAACAATCACCCTATTCAGCAGCGATGGCAGAACAGCGTCACCAGGAGTGGTTACGTTTTGTCGACCTGCTTAAGAATGCCTACCAAAACGATCTCCATTTACCGTTGTTAAACCTGATGCTGACGCCAGATGAGCGCGAAGCGTTGGGGACTCGCGTGCGTATTGTCGAAGAGCTGTTGCGCGGCGAAATGAGCCAGCGTGAGTTGAAAAATGAACTCGGCGCTGGCATCGCGACGATTACGCGTGGATCTAACAGTCTGAAAGCCGCGCCTGTCGAGCTGCGCCAGTGGCTGGAAGAGGTGTTGCTGAAAGATCACTGATACACGGCATTATGAAACGGACTCAGCGCCAGGATCACCGCCTGGTGATAGACGCTGGCGCGAGTGAGCTTCCCGGCGGTAAATACGCCGATTGCACCTTCTTTACGGCCAATTTCATCAATGCCGGTATAACGCGACATCACGGGGCCGAGCGCCTCGCCTTCACGCACTTTCTCCAGAATCACCGCAGGTAACGGCAAAGTTGCCGAACGCGCTTCGCCGCGCTGGCTGGTGTTTTCAATCACCACCCAACTGAAGGTGCTGTCGCCATCAATGCCAGCTTCAATCGCCACCCAAAAATCAGCCTCTGGATGTAAACGGCGGGCATTTGCTACCCGATTTCGTGCGCCAGCGCGCGTTTCCTCACTGCCAAAGGGCTGTTCCGGTACACCGCTCTCGACGGCAACGGATGCAATATGGCAGGATCCTTCGCCGAAGATCTCGTGAAATGCCTGCAGAATGGCCTGAATTTTAGCGGGATTGGTGGTCGCACAGACAACTTGGTGCATAATCAGCATTACTCAGAAAATTAACGTTACAGCAGTATACGGAAAAAAAGCATGTTACAGGTATACCTAGTCCGCCACGGTGAAACGCAGTGGAACGCCGAGCGACGTATTCAGGGCCAGTCTGATAGCCCGCTGACTGCCAAAGGTGAGCAACAGGCGATGCAGGTGGCGACCCGTGCCAAAGAGCTTGGCATTACGCATATCATCAGTAGCGATTTAGGGCGCACCCGCCGCACGGCGGAAATCATCGCCCAGGCCTGCGGCTGTGACATCATCTTTGATTCTCGCCTGCGTGAATTAAATATGGGTGTACTGGAAACAAGAAATATCGATTCACTCACCGAAGAAGAAGAAAACTGGCGTCGCCAACTGGTCAATGGCACTGTCGACGGACGTATTCCTGAAGGCGAGTCTATGCAGGAGCTCAGCGATCGTGTCAATGCGGCACTGGAATCTTGTCGGGAATTACCGCAGGGAAGCCGACCGCTGCTGGTGAGCCACGGTATTGCACTGGGATGCCTGGTGAGTACGATTCTCGGATTACCAGCATGGGCAGAGCGTCGCTTACGTCTGCGTAACTGTTCTATTTCGCGCGTGGATTATCAGGAAAGCTTGTGGCTGGCGTCTGGCTGGGTGGTTGAAACCGCAGGGGACATCTCGCATCTGGACGCCCCTGCATTAGATGAGCTGCAGCGTTAACGACGGATCGGAATCAGCAGTTCACAGCGCAGATTAATTGGGCGATCTCCCGCTTTGGCATCTTCTGCCGGGTAGTATCGCTCAATATCCTGACCTTTACGGCGCGTCAGGTTAAGCATTGGCATGCACGTTCCGTATACCGTCAGGATAAACTCCTGCACGCCTGTTCCCAGACCTTCATAGGTAAACATCACATATTCACCGCCTTGCAGCATCACAGGATGCCCGGTCAATACATAGCCATCTGCCTGATCCTGGGCTAATGCGGTGGTATAGAACACCTCTTGCTCGTCGTCTTTATCCTGGCTCGGACGCGTTTCATTCAGGCCGTAGAGCACAGGCGGAATGGTCGGCGCGTTGCCAAGAAAATCGTGCCAGAACTGATAACGCATTTCATGGCGGAAATCAGAGATTTGTTCCAGCGAACAGGAGTAACTCTGGGTAACACCAATCAGCGGCGTATCTTCCAGGGTGACAAATTTGTGCTCTGGCATGGTGAATTCACCCAGACGCAGCGGCGGGCGAATACCAAAGGCGCTCCATTCAGGAGAACGGCGGTAAAGAGCAGGAGTTTGGGCAAACTGCTTCTTGAATGCGCGAGTAAATGTCTGTTGAGAGTCGAAGCGGTATTGCAGCGCGATATCCAGAATCGGACGCGCAGTCAGGCGTAGTGCGACCGCCGATTTCGACAAACGACGAGCACGAATATACGCGCCAATAGCATGACCAGTGACATCTTTAAACATTCTCTGTAAGTGCCACTTGGAATAACCTGCTTTCGCCGCTACATTGTCGAGCGACAGGGGCTGATCCAGATGACCTTCCAGCCAGATTAAAAGGTCGCGAATAATGCCGGCCTGATCCATAAAATATCCTCATCCTTTCAACAACGAGCACCTGACATCAGGTAATTGGATAATAGCATTTTTTGCTGTTTTAGCATTCAGTGTTTTTTTCTTAGTCGAGTATGTTTTAGGTCTTGACGGAAATAAAAGTATTGAGATTTTGTTCTTAATCAATATGTTATTTATCGTGGTGAACTAATTGCTCATGTCATAGATAAAAATGGTAACAATATGAAATACAAGCATTTGATTCTGTCTTTAAGCCTGATAATGCTGGGGCCGTTGGCTCATGCAGAAGAGATTGGTTCGGTCGACACTGTATTTAAAATGATCGGCCCTGATCACAAAATTGTCGTAGAAGCCTTTGACGATCCCGATGTGAAAAATGTCACCTGTTATGTGAGCCGGGCGAAAACCGGCGGTATTAAAGGGGGATTGGGCCTGGCGGAAGATACTTCCGATGCGGCTATTTCTTGTCAGCAAGTCGGGCCGATTGAACTGTCAGATCGCATTAAAAACGGCAAAGCTCAGGGCGAGGTAGTATTCAAAAAACGCACGTCGTTGGTCTTTAAGTCGTTACAGGTCGTGCGCTTTTATGACGCTAAACGCAACGCGCTCGCTTACCTGGCTTACTCCGACAAAGTTGTAGAAGGTTCGCCGAAAAATGCGATTAGCGCGGTTCCTGTCATGCCGTGGCGGCAATAACAGAGGCGATCTATGCAACGGGAAACGGTCTGGTTAGTAGAAGACGAGCAAGGGATAGCCGACACGCTAGTCTACATGTTGCAACAGGAAGGTTTTGACGTCGAGGTCTTTGAGCGAGGCTTGCCGGTGCTGGATAAAGCTCGCCAGCAGGTTCCCGATGTCATGATTCTCGATGTTGGTTTGCCTGATATCAGCGGCTTTGAATTGTGCCGCCAGTTACTGGCGCTCCATCCGGCGTTACCTGTACTGTTCCTGACGGCCCGAAGTGAAGAGGTCGATCGCCTGCTTGGGCTGGAAATTGGCGCTGACGACTACGTGGCTAAACCGTTTTCACCTCGCGAAGTGTGCGCCAGAGTGCGCACCTTACTGCGTCGGGTGAGGAAGTTCTCGACGCCGTCTCCCGTTATCCGTATTGGTCATTTTGAATTGAATGAACCTGCGGCGCAGATCAGCTGGTTTGACACGCCATTAACGCTGACGCGGTATGAGTTTTTGCTGCTGAAAACATTACTCAAGTCGCCGGGCCGCGTCTGGTCCCGCCAGCAACTGATGGATAGCGTGTGGGAAGATGCGCAGGACACCTACGATCGCACCGTCGATACCCACATTAAAACGCTGCGTGCCAAGCTGCGCGCCATTAACCCCGATCTTTCCCCGATTAATACTCATCGCGGCATGGGATATAGCCTGAGGGGACTGTAATGCGTATCGGCATGAGGTTGTTGCTGGGCTATTTTTTACTGGTGGCAGTGGCGGCCTGGTTCGTACTGGCAATTTTTGTCAAAGAAGTTAAACCGGGCGTGCGAAGAGCAACGGAGGGAACGTTGATCGACACCGCAACATTGCTGGCAGAGCTGGCGCGTTCTGATTTGCTCTCTGGTGATCCAACGCATGGGCAACTGGCGCAGGCGTTTAATCAGCTACAACATCGCCCGTTTCGCGCCAATATCGGTGGCATTAACAAAGTGCGCAATGAATATCATGTCTATATGACCGATGCGCAGGGCAAAGTATTGTTCGATTCGGCAAATAAAGCCGTTGGACAGGATTACTCGCGCTGGAATGACGTCTGGCTAACGTTGCGTGGTCAGTATGGTGCGCGCAGCACATTGCAAAATCCTGACGATCCCGAAAGTTCTGTGATGTATGTTGCCGCGCCAATTATGGACGGCTCGCGGCTTATTGGCGTTTTGAGCGTAGGCAAACCGAACGCGGCGATGGCTCCGGTCATTAAGCGCAGCGAGCGGCGAATTTTATGGGCCAGCGCCATTTTGTTGGGGATTGCACTGGTGATTGGCGCAGGCATGGTTTGGTGGATCAACCGCTCCATTGCCCGGCTCACTCGCTATGCTGATTCTGTCACTGACAATAAGCCCGTTCCTCTCCCCGATCTCGGTAGTAGCGAGCTGCGTAAACTCGCGCAGGCGCTGGAAAGTATGCGCGTGAAGCTGGAAGGGAAAAACTATATTGAGCAGTATGTTTATGCGTTAACTCATGAGCTAAAAAGCCCACTGGCGGCGATTCGTGGAGCGGCGGAAATTTTACGCGAAGGTCCGCCGCCGGAAGTGGTGGCTCGTTTTACCGACAACATTCTGACGCAAAATGCGCGAATGCAGGCACTGGTGGAAACGTTACTACGCCAGGCAAGACTGGAGAATCGTCAGGAAGTCGTTTTGACTGCTGTTGATGTGGCGGCATTATTTCGCCGCGTCAGCGAAGCGCGCACCGTGCAGTTGGCGGAAAAAAACATCACTCTACATGTTATGCCCACCGAGGTTAATGTTGCTGCTGAACCGACGTTACTGGAGCAGGCGCTGGGGAATTTACTGGATAACGCCATCGATTTTACCCCCGAGAGCGGTCGTATAACGCTAAGCGCCGAAGTGGAGCAGAAACACGTCACGCTTAAGGTGCTGGATACCGGTAGTGGTATTCCTGACTACGCGCTTTCACGTATTTTTGAACGCTTTTACTCTTTGCCGCGTGCAAATGGGCAAAAAAGCAGCGGTCTGGGGTTGGCGTTCGTCAGTGAGGTCGCCCGTTTGTTTAACGGCGAAGTCACGCTGCACAACGTGCAGGAAGGTGGCGTGCACGTATAGGAAATTGAAAAACCAGACGATACCGCTGTCCACGCCTTATGCCACGTGAGCTCTTCTGCTTTTCCCACCACTCCGGTGTTTTCTCTCTCTGCATGGTCGATTCTTATACCGCAACAGGCTGTTTTTTATTCCTGCACCAATTCCTGGGCACACTTAGCCTGCGTCAGGCCGGCATATACCTCAGCAGACTGATATCCCGCGCGTTTTTCTTCAGCCCTGATACATTCAGCCCCGCAAGGGCCCGGCGGTATACCATCCGGCCGCCACACAGCACGCATTCGAACGGGTCACGACTCAGGAACTGTTTCACCATTTGTGCATAGCACACTTTCGCCACCGGTTCCGGTTTATCCATCCCCAGAGCCCGGTACACCTTCGGCAGCTTCTCTCCACACACCCGGTTGGCAAGGAACCCGAAGTACCTCACCATCTTAAAAAACTTCTCCGGGATGTGCTGTTTCAGCCTCGCGACCAGCTCCCGCTGCGTCAGTGTTTCCGTCGCCGTTTCTCCCGTTTTGTGGTCCAGGTAACGGAAGCTCAGGCTTGCCCCTCCGTTGTAATGTGCCAGCCGGGAAGCCGCTATTGGTGGCTTCTTCAGATAACGACCCAGGTAGCGTGCCGTATTCCGCCCGCCGGCCGTCTTCTTCGACATGTACACATGCCAGTATTTTCCGCCGGCTTTCAGCACCAGGCTTCTCCACTGTGATTCCGTCGTGATATGTGACAACGACTCCGGCATCGCCATCCCCTCTGACCACGCTTTCAGAAGCAACTGCCGCATATTCCACATCCACCGCGAACGCATCGCGTCTTTCAGGAAGCTCAGCTTTTTCCACTGACCGTGCTTATTCAGCCCCCCGCAGGTTACTGACACATGTACATGCGGATGCCAGTTGAGACGACGGCCATATGTGTGGATGGCGCAGAAGATACCGGGTTCCAGCCCCCGTTTTCGGGCGGCATACAGCAGATTCTCCACCGCCAGACGGCACACGTCATTCAGCAGCCAACGGTTGCTTTCGAACACCGGCCACAGCGTGGCCGGCAGGGTGAAGACCAGGTGTACCCAGTCGCAGTCAGGAAGACGATTCAGCTGTGTCGCTGTCCACAGGTCTGTGGCCTTTTTTCCGCAGGACGGGCAGGCACGGCTGCCACATGAGTTAGTGACGTATCTGACGTGGGGACAGTCAGGTTTATCGCAGTTGTATTCCTTCACGCCCAGTATCCGCGTGCCGCAGGCCAGCATTTTGGTGACAGCCTCAACCTCGATATCGCGCAGACCGCCCGCATCCAGGAAGGACGTCCAGCACTGGTTGGCTGTGAACAGGCGTTTCAGAGGGCGGGGAGTAAAACCGGATAACATGAGGACGGATTAACCCCCGGTATCCTGTAGCAGGGTAAGGGCTGCTGTGTCGCCACGGTGCTCCAGGATGGAGGCAGCGACCATCGCAGGTGGTGGGTCCATGGGTTTGAGCATCTTCATCCAGTCCCATTCACGTTGTGAGAGCTTCTCAGCACCAACAGAGAGCAGAACTGTATCGATACTTTTGCGGGTCAACATAAGGGGATGAGTCCTTAATAAAACAGGTCCTCAGAGCATACATATTCTGCGGGGCGTGCGGCAACAACAGGACGAACAGGGCCGGTTTTCAATTTGCAGTCGTCAGGCTGCCGTGGTTCTGGCCTCGCTTCGACTTCACCGTCACTTCACATAGCTTCAAATTCTTCCCACATAGCCTTTGTAACCTGCGGTCATTGCAAAGGAGAAGACTATGTTGAAATCCCCCCTGTTCTGGAAAATGACCACCCTGTTTGGTGCAGTATTGCTGTTGTTGATTCCGATAATGCTGATTCGGCAGGTGATTGTCGAACGTGCCGATTACCGTAGCGATGTGGAAGATGCGATTCGGCAAAGTACCAGCGGGCCGCAGAAACTTGTTGGACCGCTCATCGCTATTCCTGTGACCGAGCTTTATACGGTGCAGGAAGAGGATAAAACCGTGGAGCGGAAACGAAGTTTTATCCATTTTTGGTTACCTGAGTCATTGATGGTTGATGGCAATCAGAACGTGGAAGAACGCAAGATTGGGATTTATACCGGTCAGGTCTGGCATAGTGATTTAACGCTAAAAGCCGATTTTGATGTTTCGCGTCTTAGCGAACTCAATGCGCCAAATATCACCTTAGGCAAGCCATTTATTGTGATTGGCGTCGGGGATGCGCGTGGTATAGGTGTGGTGAAAGCACCTGACGTTAACGGAACGGCGCTGACCATTGAACCCGGTACCGGGTTAGAGCAAGGCGGGCAGGGCGTGCATATCCCTTTACCCGAAGGGGACTGGCGGAAGCAGAACCTGAAGCTGAATATGGCGCTGAATTTAAGCGGTACCGGCAATCTTTCTGTGGTGCCTGCCGGGCGTAATAGCGAAATGACCTTAACCAGCAACTGGCCGCATCCCAGTTTTTTAGGTGATTTTCTGCCAGCCAAACGGGAAGTCAGCGAGTCTGGTTTTCAGGCGCAATGGCAAAGCAGCTGGTTTGCTAATAATCTCGGTGAGCGTTTTGCTTCAGGTAATGATACCGGCTGGGAAAACTTCCCGGCGTTTAGCGTCGCAGTGACGACGCCAGCCGATCAATACCAATTAACGGATCGGGCGACTAAGTACGCTATTTTGCTGATTGCGCTGACTTTTATGGCCTTCTTTGTTTTTGAAACGCTTACCGATCAACGTTTACACCCGATGCAATATTTACTGGTGGGGCTTTCATTGGTGATGTTTTATTTGCTCTTGCTGGCGCTTTCTGAACATACCGGTTTTACCGTGGCATGGATAATCGCCAGCCTGATAGGGGCGTTAATGAACGGTATTTACTTGCAGGCGGTATTAAAAGGCTGGCGCAACAGCATGTTGTTTACTCTCGCGCTGTTGTTGCTGGATGGTGTGATGTGGGGACTGCTCAACTCTGCCGATAGCGCACTGTTATTGGGAACCAGTGTGCTGATGGTGGCGCTGGCCGGCATGATGTTTGTGACCCGTAATATCGACTGGTATGCGTTTTCACTGCCGAAAATGAAAGCCAGTAAAGAAGTTACAACGGACGATGAGTTACGTATCTGGAAATAAGGTTGAAAAATAAAAACGGCGCTAAAAAGCGCCGTTTTTTTTGACGGTGGTAAAGCCGATTAATCTTCCAGATCACCGCAGAAGCGATAACCTTCACCGTGAATGGTGGCGATGATTTCCGGCGTATCCGGCGTAGATTCGAAATGTTTACGAATACGGCGGATCGTCACGTCTACAGTACGGTCGTGCGGTTTCAGCTCACGGCCGGTCATTTTCTTCAGCAGTTCAGCACGGGACTGAATTTTGCCTGGGTTTTCACAGAAGTGAAGCATGGCGCGGAACTCGCTGCGCGGCAGCTTGTACTGCTCGCCATCAGGGCCGATCAGCGAACGGCTGTTGATGTCCAGTTCCCAACCATTGAACTTGTAGCTTTCAACGCTACGACGTTCTTCGCTGACAGTACCCAGATTCATGGTACGAGACAGCAGGTTGCGTGCACGAATAGTCAGTTCACGCGGGTTGAACGGTTTGGTGATGTAATCATCTGCACCGATTTCGAGGCCGAGAATTTTATCGACTTCGTTGTCACGGCCAGTCAGGAACATCAACGCAACATTCGCCTGCTCGCGCAGTTCACGCGCTAACAGAAGACCGTTCTTACCCGGCAGATTGATATCCATGATCACCAGGTTGATGTCATATTCAGAGAGGATCTGATGCATTTCCGCGCCATCTGTCGCTTCGAAAACATCATAGCCTTCCGCTTCGAAAATACTTTTCAACGTGTTGCGTGTTACCAACTCGTCTTCAACGATAAGAATGTGCGGGGTCTGCATGTTTGCTACCTAAATTGCCAACTAAATCGAAACAGGAAGTACAAAAGTCCCTGACCTGCCTGATGCATGCTGCAAATTAACATGATCGGCGTAACATGACTAAAGTACGTAATTGCGTTCTTGATGCACTTTCCATCAACGTCAACAACATCATTAGCTTGGTCGTGGGTACTTTCCCTCAGGACCCGACAGTGTCAAAAACGGCTGTCATCCTAACCATTTTAACAGCAACATAACAGGCTAAGAGGGGCCGGACACCCAATAAAACTACGCTTCGTTGACATATATCAAGTTCAATTGTAGCACGTTAACAGTTTGATGAAATCATCGTATCTAAATGCTAGCTTTCGTCACATTATTTTAATAATCCAACTAGTTGCATCATACAACTAATAAACGTGGTGAATCCAATTGTCGAGATTTATTTTTTATAAAATTATCCTAAGTAAACAGAAGGATATGTAGCATTTTTTAACAATTCAACCATTAGTATAGTCAGGAAATAGTTTAGCCTTTTTTAAGTTAAGTGAAGGGCTTTTTCTGCGACTTACGTTAAGGGTTTGTAAATTCGATCCGCGTAATAAGTTGACAATGATCACCCTGTGCGCGGTTATTAGGTCAAGAAGAGTGTCAATATGCGTATAACGATTATTCTGGTCGCACCCGCCAGAGCAGAAAATATTGGGGCAGCGGCGCGGGCAATGAAAACGATGGGGTTTAGCGAGCTGCGAATTGTCGATAGTCAGGCACACCTGGAGCCAGCTACCCGCTGGGTCGCACATGGATCTGGTGATATTATTGATAATATTAAAGTTTTCCCAACTCTGGCTGAATCGTTACACGATGTCGACTTCACTGTCGCCACCACTGCACGCAGTCGGGCGAAATATCATTACTACGCCACGCCGGTGGAACTGGTGCCGCTGTTAGAGGAAAAATCCTCGTGGATGAGCCATGCAGCGCTGGTGTTTGGTCGCGAAGATTCCGGGCTGACTAACGAGGAGTTAGCCTTGGCTGACGTTCTTACTGGTGTGCCGATGGTGGCAGATTATCCTTCGCTCAATCTGGGGCAGGCGGTGATGGTTTATTGCTATCAATTAGCAACATTAATACAACAACCGGCCAAAAGTGACACAACGGCAGACCAACATCAACTGCAAGCTTTACGCGAACGAGCCATGTCATTGCTGACGACCCTGGCAGTGGCAGATGACACAAAACTGGTCGACTGGTTACAACAACGGCTGGGGCTTTTAGAGCAACGAGACACGGCAATGTTGCATCGTTTGCTGCATGATATTGAAAAAAATATCACCAAATAAAAAACGCCTTAGTAAGTATTTTTC